>NZ_JAODOQ010000001.1 GCF_025398315.1 Shewanella phaeophyticola | reverse complement strand
ATAACGCGAATGATCAAGCTGACATCACCGGAACCAGCCAAGATATTCCGACTGGCGGCACGGTTGATTTAGTCCTCACCGATGTCGATGGCAACACCATTGAAATTAACGATGTGGCCGTCAACGCTGACGGCAGCTACGCAGTCGATAACGTTGATATCTCAGCCCTGGTCGACGGTGAAATCACCGTTGTGGCCACCGCCTCTGACAGTAACGGTAATCCGCTCACTGCGAATGATGCTGAAGAGCTCGATGCCACCGCCGGTAACATCACCGTGGACTTGGTCCTTGATAACGCCAATGATCAAGCTGACATCACCGGAACCAGCCAAGATATTCCGACTGGCGGCACGGTTGATTTAGTCCTCACCGATGTCGATGGCAACACCATTGAAATTAACGATGTGGCCGTCAACGCTGACGGCAGCTACGCAGTCGATAACATTGATATCTCAGCCCTGGTCGACGGTGAAATCACCGTTGTGGCCACCGCCTCTGACAGTAACGGTAATCCGCTCACTGCGAATGATGCTGAAGAGCTCGATGCCACCGCCGGTAACATCACCGTGGACTTTATCCTTGATAACGCGAATGATCAAGCTGACATCACCGGAACCAGCCAAGATATTCCGACTGGCGGCACGGTTGATTTAGTCCTCACCGATGTCGATGGCAACACCATTGAAATTAACGATGTGGCCGTCAACGCTGACGGCAGCTACGCAGTCGATAACGTTGATATCTCAGCCCTGGTCGACGGTGAAATCACCGTTGTGGCCACCGCCTCTGACAGTAACGGCAATCCGCTCACTGCGAATGATGCTGAAGAGCTCGATGCCACCGCCGGTAACATCACCGTGGATTTGATCCTTGATAACGCCAATGATCAAGCTGACATCACCGGAACCAGCCAAGATATTCCGACTGGCGGCACGGTTGATTTAGTCCTCACCGATGTCGATGGCAACACCATTGAAATTAACGATGTGGCCGTCAACGCTGACGGCAGCTACGCAGTCGATAACGTTGATATCTCAGCCCTGGTCGACGGTGAAATCACCGTTGTGGCCACCGCCTCTGACAGTAACGGTAATCCGCTCACTGCGAATGATGCTGAAGAGCTCGATGCCACCGCCGGTAACCTAACCGTGGACTTTAGTCCTTGATAACGCCAATGATCAAGCTGACATCACCGGAACCAGCCAAGATATTCCGACTGGCGGCACGGTTGATTTAGTCCTCACCGATGTCGATGGCAACACCATTGAAATTAACGATGTGGCCGTCAACGCTGACGGCAGCTACGCAGTCGATAACGTTGATATCTCAGCCCTGGTCGACGGTGAAATCACCGTTGTGGCCACCGCCTCTGACAGTAACGGTAATCCGCTCACTGCGAATGATGCTGAAGAGCTCGATGCCACCGCCGGTAACATCACCGTGGATTTGATCCTTGATAACGCGAATGATCAAGCTGACATCACCGGAACCAGCCAAGATATTCCGACTGGCGGCACGGTTGATTTAGTCCTCACCGATGTCGATGGCAACACCATTGAAATTAACGATGTGGCCGTCAACGCTGACGGCAGCTACGCAGTCGATAACGTTGATATCTCAGCCCTGGTCGACGGTGAAATCACCGTTGTGGCCACCGCCTCTGACAGTAACGGTAATCCGCTCACTGCGAATGATGCTGAAGAGCTCGATGCCACCGCCGGTAACATCACCGTGGATTTTATCCTTGATAACGCGAATGATCAAGCTGACATCACCGGAACCAGCCAAGATATTCCGACTGGCGGCACGGTTGATTTAGTCCTCACCGATGTCGATGGCAACACCATTGAAATTAACGATGTGGCCGTCAACGCTGACGGCAGCTACGCAGTCGATAACGTTGATATCTCAGCCCTGGTCGACGGTGAAATCACCGTTGTGGCCACCGCCTCTGACAGTAACGGTAATCCGCTCACTGCGAATGATGCTGAAGAGCTCGATGCCACCGCCGGTAACATCACCGTGGACTTTAGTCCTTGATAACGCGAATGATCAAGCTGACATCACTGGAACCAGCCAAGATATTCCGACTGGCGGCACGGTTGATTTAGTCCTCACCGATGTCGATGGCAACACCATTGAAATTAACGATGTGGCCGTCAACGCTGACGGCAGCTACGCAGTCGATAACGTTGATATCTCAGCCCTGGTCGACGGTGAAATCACCGTTGTGGCCACCGCCTCTGACAGTAACGGCAATCCGCTCACTGCGAATGATGCTGAAGAGCTCGATGCCACCGCCGGTAACATCACCGTGGATTTGATCCTTGATAACGCGAATGATCAAGCTGACATCACCGGAACCAGCCAAGATATTCCGACTGGCGGCACGGTTGATTTAGTCCTCACCGATGTCGATGGCAACACCATTGAAATTAACGATGTGGCCGTCAACGCTGACGGCAGCTACGCAGTCGATAACGTTGATATCTCAGCCCTGGTCGACGGTGAAATCACCGTTGTGGCCACCGCCTCTGACAGTAACGGTAATCCGCTCACTGCGAATGATGCTGAAGAGCTCGATGCCACCGCCGGTAACATCACCGTGGACTTGATCCTTGATAACGCGAATGATCAAGCTGACATCACTGGAACCAGCCAAGATATTCCGACTGGCGGCACGGTTGATTTAGTCCTCACCGATGTCGATGGCAACACCATTGAAATTAACGATGTGGCCGTCAACGCTGACGGCAGCTACGCAGTCGATAACGTTGATACCTCAGCCCTGGTCGACGGTGAAATCACCGTTGTGGCCACCGCCTCTGACAGTAACGGCAATCCGCTCACTGCGAATGATGCTGAAGAGCTCGATGCCACCGCCGGTAACATCACCGTGGATTTGATCCTTGATAACGCGAATGATCAAGCTGACATCACCGGAACCAGCCAAGATATTCCGACTGGCGGCACGGTTGATTTAGTCCTCACCGATGTCGATGGCAACACCATTGAAATTAACGATGTGGCCGTCAACGCTGACGGCAGCTACGCAGTCGATAACGTTGATATCTCAGCCCTGGTCGACGGTGAAATCACCGTTGTGGCCACCGCCTCTGACAGTAACGGCAATCCGCTCACTGCGAATGATGCTGAAGAGCTCGATGCCACCGCCGGTAACCTAACCGTGGACTTGATCCCTGATAACGCCAATGATCAAGCTGACATCACCGGAACCAGCCAAGATATTCCGACTGGCGGCACGGTTGATTTAGTCCTCACCGATGTCGATGGCAACACCATTGAAATTAACGATGTGGCCGTCAACGCTGACGGCAGCTACGCAGTCGATAACGTTGATATCTCAGCCCTGGTCGACGGTGAAATCACCGTTGTGGCCACCGCCTCTGACAGTAACGGTAATCCGCTCACTGCGAATGATGCTGAAGAGCTCGATGCCACCGCCGGTAACATCACCGTGGATTTGGTCCTGATAACGCGAATGATCAAGCTGACATCACCGGAACCAGCCAAGATATTCCGACTGGCGGCACGGTTGATTTAGTCCTCACCGATGTCGATGGCAACACCATTGAAATTAACGATGTGGCCGTCAACGCTGACGGCAGCTACGCAGTCGATAACGTTGATATCTCAGCCCTGGTCGACGGTGAAATCACCGTTGTGGCCACCGCCTCTGACAGTAACGGTAATCCGCTCACTGCGAATGATGCTGAAGAGCTCGATGCCACCGCCGGTAACATCACCGTGGACTTGATCCTGATAACGCGAATGATCAAGCTGACATCACTGGAACCAGCCAAGATATTCCGACTGGCGGCACGGTTGATTTAGTCCTCACCGATGTCGATGGCAACACCATTGAAATTAACGATGTGGCCGTCAACGCTGACGGCAGCTACGCAGTCGATAACGTTGATATCTCAGCCCTGGTCGACGGTGAAATCACCGTTGTGGCCACCGCCTCTGACAGTAACGGCAATCCGCTCACTGCGAATGATGCTGAAGAGCTCGATGCCACCGCCGGTAACATCACCGTGGACTTGATCCTTGATAACGCGAATGATCAAGCTGACATCACCGGAACCAGCCAAGATATTCCGACTGGCGGCACGGTTGATTTAGTCCTCACCGATGTCGATGGCAACACCATTGAAATTAACGATGTGGCCGTCAACGCTGACGGCAGCTACGCAGTCGATAACGTTGATATCTCAGCCCTGGTCGACGGTGAAATCACCGTTGTGGCCACCGCCTCTGACAGTAACGGTAATCCGCTCACTGCGAATGATGCTGAAGAGCTCGATGCCACCGCCGGTAACATCACCGTGGATTTGATCCTTGATAACGCGAATGATCAAGCTGACATCACCGGAACCAGCCAAGATATTCCGACTGGCGGCACGGTTGATTTAGTCCTCACCGATGTCGATGGCAACACCATTGAAATTAACGATGTGGCCGTCAACGCTGACGGCAGCTACGCAGTCGATAACATTGATATCTCAGCCCTGGTCGACGGTGAAATCACCGTTGTGGCCACCGCCTCTGACAGTAACGGTAATCCGCTCACTGCGAATGATGCTGAAGAGCTCGATGCCACCGCCGGTAACATCACCGTGGACTTGATCCTTGATAACGCGAATGATCAAGCTGACATCACCGGAACCAGCCAAGATATTCCGACTGGCGGCACGGTTGATTTAGTCCTCACCGATGTCGATGGCAACACCATTGAAATTAACGATGTGGCCGTCAACGCTGACGGCAGCTACGCAGTCGATAACGTTGATATCTCAGCCCTGGTCGACGGTGAAATCACCGTTGTGGCCACCGCCTCTGACAGTAACGGTAATCCGCTCACTGCGAATGATGCTGAAGAGCTCGATGCCACCGCCGGTAACTTAACCGTGGATTTGATCCTTGATAACGCGAATGATCAAGCTGACATCACCGGAACCAGCCAAGATATTCCGACTGGCGGCACGGTTGATTTAGTCCTCACCGATGTCGATGGCAACACCATTGAAATTAACGATGTGGCCGTCAACGCTGACGGCAGCTACGCAGTCGATAACGTTGATATCTCAGCCCTAGTCGACGGTGAAATCACCGTTGTGGCCACCGCCTCTGACAGTAACGGTAATCCGCTCACTGCGGATGATGCTGAAGAGCTCGATGCCACCGCCGGTAACATCACCGTGGATTTGATCCTTGATAACGCCAATGATCAAGCTGACATCACCGGAACCAGCCAAGATATTCCGACTGGCGGCACGGTTGATTTAGTCCTCACCGATGTCGATGGCAACACCATTGAAATTAACGATGTGGCCGTCAACGCTGACGGCAGCTACGCAGTCGATAACGTTGATACCTCAGCCCTGGTCGACGGTGAAATCACCGTTGTGGCCACCGCCTCTGACAGTAACGGCAATCCGCTCACTGCGAATGATGCTGAAGAGCTCGATGCCACCGCCGGTAACATCACCGTGGACTTGATCCTTGATAACGCCAATGATCAAGCTGACATCACCGGAACCAGCCAAGATATTCCGACTGGCGGCACGGTTGATTTAGTCCTCACCGATGTCGATGGCAACACCATTGAAATTAACGATGTGGCCGTCAACGCTGACGGCAGCTACGCAGTCGATAACGTTGATATCTCAGCCCTGGTCGACGGTGAAATCACCGTTGTGGCCACCGCCTCTGACAGTAACGGTAATCCGCTCACTGCGAATGATGCTGAAGAGCTCGATGCCACCGCCGGTAACATCACCGTGGATTTGATCCTTGATAACGCGAATGATCAAGCTGACATCACCGGAACCAGCCAAGATATTCCGACTGGCGGCACGGTTGATTTAGTCCTCACCGATGTCGATGGCAACACCATTGAAATTAACGATGTGGCCGTCAACGCTGACGGCAGCTACGCAGTCGATAACGTTGATATCTCAGCCCTAGTCGACGGTGAAATCACCGTTGTGGCCACCGCCTCTGACAGTAACGGTAATCCGCTCACTGCGGATGATGCTGAAGAGCTCGATGCCACCGCCGGTAACATCACCGTGGATTTGATCCTTGATAACGCCAATGATCAAGCTGACATCACCGGAACCAGCCAAGATATTCCGACTGGCGGCACGGTTGATTTAGTCCTCACCGATGTCGATGGCAACACCATTGAAATTAACGATGTGGCCGTCAACGCTGACGGCAGCTACGCAGTCGATAACGTTGATATCTCAGCCCTGGTCGACGGTGAAATCACCGTTGTGGCCACCGCCTCTGACAGTAACGGTAATCCGCTCACTGCGAATGATGCTGAAGAGCTCGATGCCACCGCCGGTAACCTAACCGTGGACTTTATCCTTGATAACGCGAATGATCAAGCTGACATCACCGGAACCAGCCAAGATATTCCGACTGGCGGCACGGTTGATTTAGTCCTCACCGATGTCGATGGCAACACCATTGAAATTAACGATGTGGCCGTCAACGCTGACGGCAGCTACGCAGTCGATAACATTGATATCTCAGCCCTGGTCGACGGTGAAATCACCGTTGTGGCCACCGCCTCTGACAGTAACGGTAATCCGCTCACTGCGGATGATGCTGAAACTCTAGATACAACACCAGCACCAATGCCTAATATTGAATTTATTGGTATGGGTGATGAAGGTATATACAGTGCGGATGAAATTGGTTCTGATAATTCAGTAACCGCTATTATTACATTGGAAATAGGCACCCAAGTTGGCGACACCTTGATTGTCACTGACGGTAACGGTAATGAATTGTTTAATGGCTCTGTCACGCAAGCAATGCTCGACAGTGGTTTACCTGTGGAAGTCCCTGTGACGACTGGAGCTACCGATGTTGATGTCACCGCGCAAGTGATTGATCAAGCTGGTAACCCATCAACTATTGCTAATGATACTAAACCCATTGATCTTACGGCACCTTCCGCTCTATCAATTATTATTGTTGATGACGGAACACCCGGAGATAGTTGGTTAAATAATAATGAAATAGCTTCCAACGGAAGTGGAATACAAATTAAAGCAGATGTTGAAAATGCTGATTTAGTTGCAGGTGGTTTTGTTTCTATATCTATCACTGTAGATGGAAATGAAGTTTCATTTGATTTAAAACTCGAAAATGGTCAATTGGTTAATCTTGACGGCTCAACGCCTAGCATTGCTTTTGATTATAACAATGGTGAGATCACATGGACTGAAGATGTTCCAGGAGCAGGTGATCAAATCACAGTTGAAATAACACAAACAGATGCCGCAGGTAACGAATCAACAACCGCTACAGATACAGCAACGATAAACAACGTTGATGCTAATGATGATGTCCCTGGTTCTGCATATACTGTAACAACAGGATCTAGTACATCTTGGGTGATTCCACAGTCTGATGGTGAGAACCTAATGACTATTTCAGCTCGTAATGCTGATGGTTCAATGGGCACAGTAAGCTATGAATCAGGTACGAATAAGCTTGGAGTGACAGGCTCGCCAAGAACTTCGGACCAAATTACCGGCCAAATTGAATATGATTCAGCGACTGGAACCTCTGAAGCAATTGTTATTGACTTTAATGGATTAGTAAATCAAGCAACATTCAGTGTTGCAAATTTATTCTCAGACGAAAATGATGGAGAACAAGGCGTTTGGAAGGCTTATTACAACGGTGAACTTGTTGCGACTGAAACATTTAGTACAACATCAAGTAATACCGGTACCTTTACTATCGATACTGGTGACATAGTATTTGATCAATTAGTATTTGAAGCTACGCAAACGATTAATGAGCAAACCAATGGAATCACATTGGCAGACTCGTCAGACTACTTCTTAACGAGTATCACTGCTGCGGGACCTGCAATTATGGGGACTTATCTCGTTGCGGAAGACGGCATATTAACGATTGCAAATGCAACTGAAGGTTTGCTCAACAATGATTCAGATTCACAAGGCAACACCTTTGCGCTAACAGAAGTTAATGACATGGTAGTTACTGACGGACAAGTAATTACACTACCAAGCGGTGCGTTATTAACCATTTACAGTGATGGTACCTATTCATATGACACTAATAACTCATTTGATTCCCTAACAGCTGGGCAACTTGCTACGGATACCTTTACTTACACAGTAACCGATGAATACGGTGCAACTGATACTGCCACAGTAACCATTAATATTGTAGGCGCTAACGATACTGCTACTATCACTGTCGGTAGTGGCGATACCGATGCAGGTATAGTCACTGAAAATGGTGCTACCGATACCGACAACACCACCGTTGAGATGGTCACGGGCAGCTTAACCGTGACCGACGTTGATGCCGGTCAAGCAGTGTTCCAAACACAAACAGATGTCGCTGATGCCAACTACGGTAGCTTCAGTATTGATGCCGATGGTAACTGGACTTACACTTTAAATAATAACCACATTGATGTGCAGTCACTTGCTGAAGGGGAAACCCTTACCCGAGATATCACGGTAACTTCAGCCGATGGCACTGCGACCCATACGGTCACTATTACCATTGTCGGTACAAACTCTACTCCAGAAGCAGCTCCTGATGCGTTAATCACAGTTGAAGGCGAGACGCTCCTATTCACTACCAATGACTTAGTTAATAACGATAGTGATGCTGAAGGCAATAGCTTATCCGTATTCAAATTCGCACCAGGGAATTCAAATAACAATAGTATTGATGCCACTCAAGCAGGAGAAAGTTTCACAACAACTCTGGGCGGCACTATAACTATCAACGCAGACGGAACGTACAGTTACCAAGCTCCTGCAAACCTTGATCACAGTAGTAGCGATACACTAGTTGATAGTTTCTATTATCAAGCAACTGATGGAATAGGAAATTCTGAGTGGACACTAGTGTCAATTGATGTCAATGATACCGCCCCAGTTGCTGTTGATGACACTGATAGCATTGGCTTTGGTGGTTTAGCATATGGCAATGTGATAACGGCAGAGGGTACCGATGGTTCTGGAATCGATACACTAGGGAGTCGACTCTACAACGCTGATTAGTGTTACCTATGACAATGTTGTTTATGACAGCTTTGACAGTGATGGTAACCTCACTATAGACACGGGTAAGGGACAATTAGTTATTAATCAAGATGGTAGCTATAGCTATCTATCAACACAAACTGATACCACTATCAATAGTTTTACATATGATGATTTAAAGAATAATACTGACATAGATTTATATGGATTCAGCGCGACCACAACTTTCGACCTAAGCAACTTAGGTACACCAGGCAGCAATGTTGGCTCTAACAATGGTAATAGCCGTATTGGAGTTTATAATGCTCAAATAAGTGCTGGAGAGGCACTTGTTATCGATTTAGGCTCACCAGCGACAATTAATAGTGTTGATTTGAATCTAGATAATGTCGGCGATTCAGAACAGGTTATTTGGACTACTTATGATGCTAGTGGAAATGTTGTATCTACTGGAACATCAAACAGTAATTCATTAGTTATTGATTCTAGCAGTCCTTTTCAATATATCGTGTTATCTGCTGGTCTGAGTACTAATTATTCTCTTAATTCGTTAACAGCAACATCTATAGGAAACGGAACACCAATAACTGAAGAATTCACTTATCTGCTTGAAGACTCTGATGGTGATCAATCGACGGCTGTTCTAAGTATGTCTCAAGACTCCACACCTATCGCTGCAGATAATACTGCAGAAGTATCAGAGTCCGGTTTAGTTGGCGGTACCCTAGAAGGTACAGGTTCTAATATTGCTACGGGCAATCTATTAGACAACGACTCTGGCATTAGCAGTACTACAGTCATAAGCAGCTTAGGTGGTCAATCACCTGTTGATGGTATTATTACCATTACAACCGCTAACGGTACTCTAACCGTATATACCGATGATACTAATGGCTTCAGAGCGGGCGATTATCAATATGAACTCACAAATTCTAATACTACTAGCGCTGATGTGTTAGAAGAATATAGCTATACCATTGAGAATGACTCTGGGTATAGTAGTGATGCGACATTAACGATATCCATTCATGACGATGTACCTGTTGTTCAAAATATTGAACAAAACCTTCAATCTAGTGCGGATCCAATCACGACTAACCTAACACTGATTTTAGATGTTTCAGGTAGTATGGATAACAGCGCAGGTAATGGAAAAACCTACTTAGAAACCGCTATTGAATCTCTAACCGCATTAATTAATGAAGTGGATGATGCCGGTAATGTTAACGTTCAAATTGTTACCTACTCTAGCAGTGTTACAAATTCTACTTGGTTAATTGACGACATTGACGCAGCGATAAATTATCTTAATGCACTCCAAGCAAATGGAGGCACGTACTATGACATAGCCTTAGAGACTGTTATGGCGGATATAAATCTACCTGACGCAGATCAAAGCTTTGTGTATTTTATTTCTGATGGTGTTCCAACAAATGGCCATGATGTTGATGCCGCGCTTCAAACTCAGTGGCAAACATACCTAGATACTTACTATGACATTGCATTTGGCATTGGTATTGGTAATGCTAGCTTAGATCAAATATTACCTATTTCATATCCTGAAGTGAATGGTGATGAAGAGTATGCGATTAAAGTGAATGATGCCGATGATTTAACCAATACTATTCTCGATTATTTTGAATCTAACGCTATTAGTGGTGGATTAGGTATTCTAGGAACCAGTACAACAGGTGTATTAGTCGGTGCCGATGGCGGAAGTGTAGATCAACTAGTGATAGATGGTGTGACTTACAGCTACGATGCAAATAATCCTATACAAATCATCACCACTGCGTTGGGCGCAACATTTACCGTTGACTTTGTCTCTGGTGAATATAATTACTTTATCGATTCAAGTGAAAATGTACTCAATGAGCAAGAGACATTTGAAGTAACCATTATTGATAATGATGGTGATACTGGTACATTTGATTTAGTGATTAATGTTGATTACCACGCGTCATTAGATGCCAATGTCAATAATATTATTACCAATCAAACAGCTGGAAATAATATCACTATTTCGACTGAATACCTTACACATGGTGATGCAACGACTAGTGATGCTGAAATCACTAGTGTCACTGATGTCAGCGGCAATAATGCATCGCTAAATAATGGCAATGTTACGGTTACCGCTGCAAATGATGGCGATAGTTTCAATTATACTTTGACCGGTAATGGCACTGAAGACAGCGCTAATGTCACGATTGATTATCAAGACTCAACAAAATTAACCGGAACCCACGAAAACGACATTATTATTGCTAACTCAACCGCTACGAGTGCTGTAATGTTAAGCATAAATGCCACAGTCGCTTCAGGAAATACTTACAATAACCAAAATCAATTCGGTTTTGAAGCTGCATTATTAACTGCTGGCTTATCGATCACTCAGATACAAATTAACCTTAATGCAGGAAGTGATTCAAACGCTATTTTCGATATCAGTGATTCCAATCTTGTAAAAGGCTCTAATTCACAAGGTATAGAAGATAGTAACGATGACATTTTTGCCAATATGACGGCAGACAGTGGCACATTTACAGCGACATTTACCGAAGGTGACTTTACAAATGGCGACCAATTCTGGTTCTCAATTGATACAGATAGCCTAGGGGCTGATACTGGTAGTGATTTAGCTTCAGCAGGTGCAACTTTCACGATTACCTTAAGTGATGGTAGTACTCAAACAGGAACTTATATCTCAGATGGAGCGGGTGGCTCAACTGGCGGTATTTACTTTGCCGATGCTATTCTTGATGGTGGTGCTGGTGATGATGTGCTGATTGGTGGCGATGGTAACGACATGCTAATCGGTGGATTAGGCGACGACTTACTCAGCGGCGGTTTGGGAGATGATATATTAAGTGGTGGTGAAGGTAACAATACCTTTGTATGGAATGCCAATGAAAACGGCACTGATACCATGATTGATTTTGACGTCAGTAAAGACAGTCTTGATTTAAGTGACCTATTGGTTAATGAAAACCCGACTAACTTAGACAGTATGCTTAATTTCAGTGAAAATGACGGCACCACTACTATTAATATTGATGCCGATAATGATGGAGTATTTGAGCAACATATCATATTAGATGGAGTAGATTTAACTGATGTATATGGCAGTACTGATAATGGAGTCATTATCAATGGATTGTTAAACGATGGTGCATTAATCGTCGATGGTACCGATACAGCAGCCGAAAGTTTTGCATCAGTAGAACTCCTAGACAATAACCTCGATGGTAGTATTATTCCTTAAATACAACACTTTGTTGACGCTTCGTAGTAATATACGAGCGTCTGCAAACTGTTTAAAATTTAATAATAATTATTAAGGATAAATGATCAGTGCCAACAACTGCGTCTAAAATCAATGAACAATGGACGATTTCGGCCTCCCAAAAGGTAACGGTCGATCCGTTACTAGATAGTCTTGTGTTATTAACCGAACACTTTGGCAGCCCTTGCTCAATCGATTCATTAGCCGCCGGTCTTCCACTCTCAGGCAAGGTTATTACCCCTGAGTTACTGCCACAAGCAGCTGCTAGAGGGGGTTATCCGCAAAATTATCACGTAAAGACTTAAACCAGATCTCAGACATACTCCTACCGTGTATTTTATTATTAAAAGATAAAAAAGCCTGTATTTTAAGAAAAATTGATTTAGATAATGATAAAGTCATGATTCAACTCCCTGAAACGGGTGGTGAAAGCTCTCTCACTATTGAAGAGTTAGAATCTTTATATGTTGGCTATCTATTTTTAGTAAAACAAGATTATCGTGGTGATAAAAGTTTTGATGTTCACCTTCATGACAATAGTACCCATTGGTTGTTACAAAGCATTAAGGACGCTGCTCCTATATATCGAGATGCACTAATTGCATCAATACTGGTGAATTTATTCGCCCTTGTTTCACCGCTCTTCATCATGAATGTGTATGACAAAGTGGTACCAAACCTTGCATTTGAGTCATTATGGGTATTAGCCATTGGCGCCGGAATTGCTTATATTTTCGATTTTATTATGCGTCAATTGAGAAGTTACTTAATTGATGTTGCAGGTAAAAAGGTTGATATCATTGTCTCGTCAAAATTATTTGCTAAAGCCATTGGTATCCCGTTATCAAAACGCTCTCCAAGCGTCGGAGGTATGGCTAGGCAATTAGGTGAATTTGATAGTATCCGCGAATTTTTAACCTCCGCCACAATTACAGCATTAGTCGATCTGCCGTTTGCTTTGTTATTTGTCATTATCATATATATTTTCGCGGGGGATTTAGCGGTTATACCTGTTATTGGCAGTTTAATTATTATTGCCGCTACCCTCTATTTACAGCCAAAACTAAAACAAGCTATTGAAGAAAGTAACCGCTTTGCCAGTTTAAAACATGGGCATTTAATTGAAAGCTTATCGGCATTAGAATCAATCAAAGCCAATGGCGCTGAAGGTTTAGTGCAAAAAAGTTGGCAACAAATGATTGGTCATACTGCAAACTGGCAGCTCAAAACCAAAAAACTGTCAAATTATGTCAGCCATATCGCTAACTTTGTTGTGCAATTGACTGTTGTATTGGTTGTTATTTTGGGTGTATATCGCTTAGCCGATAATGAAATATCAATGGGCGGCATAATCGCTGCAGTTATGCTATCGAGTAGAGCGATAGCCCCCATGGCTCAATTAGCAGGCTTAATAACCCGCGGTAACCATACTGTGAGCTCATTACGTCAACTGAATGCCATCATGGAACAAGAAGATGAATTTGAAGATAAAGGGCATTTAGCCAATAAAGAACGCTTTATGGGAAAAATAGAAGCTGACAGTATCAGTTTCACCTTTCCAGAGTCTGAAAAACCAAGTTTGTACCCTTTATCATTACGAATCGCCCCCGGTGAACGCATTGCTATTATTGGCCGAAATGGATCAGGTAAAAGCACATTGGCCAAACTATTACTGGGATTATATAAACCTTCCCAAGGCAGCCTACGCTTTGATGGCCTCGATATAGGACAAATTCACCCTAGTGACCTCAGACGTAATTTTGGTTACTTACCCCAAGATGTCACCTTATTTCACGGTTCCATTCGTGACAATATTTTATTTGGCTCTCGTCAAGTGACAGAGCATCAATTGATGAGAGCGATTCAACTTTCTGGGGTAAGCTTATTTACCAACCTAGAGTCTGAAGGTTTGGATCAACAAGTTGGTGAAGGTGGATTGGCGCTAAGTCGTGGACAACGACAAACAGTTGCCCTAGCAAGAGCTACACTAAATGACCCTTCGATACTCTTAATGGACGAGCCTACGGCAAGCCTCGATGCCCGAGCGGAAAAACAATTTATTCGCTCTATGCAATTGGTCAGTCGAGATAGAACTTTATTATTGATCACCCACAAAATGCATCTACTCAACTTGGTTGACAGAATCATTGTGCTCGATAAAGGTCACATAGTAGCCGATGGTCCTAAAGATGAAGTCCTTGCTAAGCTCAACTCTGGTGCAATTACTGGAGTTCAGAACTCATGAGTAAACATCTGACAGCTGAAGATTTGGAAATGGTCGATGATGTTTACGGGGCTATGATGACAGATGCCCCAACAGGACATCGACTCATTATATGGTCACTCGCTGCCATGATGCTTTGTTTTGTTATTTGGGCTTATTTTTCTGAATTAGATCAGGTTACTACAGGTGAAGGGAAAGTCATTCCATCATCACAGTTACAAGTCATTCAAAGCTTAGACGGCGGGATCTTGCAAGAGATATTTGTCCAGGAAGGTGTAATGGTTACCAAAGGTCAACCATTAGCACGTATCGATGACACACGTTTTAGATCTGATTTTGGCCAACAAGAACAAGAAGTCTACGGCTTACAAACTAACATTATCCGTATGCGGGCAGAGCTCGACAGCATTGTCATTTCCGACATGTCTGCAGATTGGCGTGAGCAAGTAAAAATTACTAAGCAAGCGCTAATATTTCCTGGCTCAATAATTGAAGCTGAACCAGAATTAGTTAAAAGACAACAACAAGAGTACTCGTTGCGTTTAGATAATCTCAGCAACCAGCTAGAAATTTTAGTTCGTCAAATTCAGCAGCGACAACAAGAAATTGAAGAGCTAGCCTCAAAAATTAATACACTAACCACCAGTTACCAGTTAGTGACTCGCGAACTCGAATTAACCAAGCCACTCGCCCGCAAAGGTATAGTGCCAGAAGTCGAACTACTAAAGCTTGAGCGAACAGTAAATGATATCCAAGGTGAACTGCAATCTCTGCGGTTGTTACGTCCAAAAGTGAAAGCCACAATGGATGAAGCCATCTTAAAGCGCCGTGATGCTGTATTTGTGTACACCACGGATTTACGTGCACAATTAAACGAATTACAAACCAAATTATCTCGCATGAATCAGGCACAAATAGGTGCCTTTGACAAAGTCAGTCGAGCGGTGATTACATCACCTGTCATTGGCACAATTAAAAAGATTTACTTTAATACTTTAGGTGGAGTTGTTCAGCCAGGTGAGCAAATCATTGAGATCGTTCCGTCAGAAGATAAACTATTGATAGAAACTAAAATTACTCCTAAAGATATTGCATTTTTACATCCAGGACTTCCTGCTATAGTGAAAGTCACAGCATATGACTTTACTCGCTACGGCGGTCTCAAAGGTACCGTTGAACATATTAGTGCCGATACCTCACAAGATGAGGAAGGCAATAGTTTTTACATTATCAAAGTAAGAACTGAACAATCGAGTTTATTAAAAGACGATGGCACAGAGATGCCAATAATCCCAGGAATGCTCACTTCGGTGGACGTTATCACAGGGAAAAAATCAATACTTGAGTACATTTTAAATCCAATTTTAAGAGCAAAAGATACCGCTCTTAGAGAGCGCTAAGAAGAACCAGGAGGGTTTTAAATGAGCACTTTTAAAAATCAGCGACCTAAAGTCAGTGCAATTGCACTTACTTTGTCTATGCTGATTGCACCAACAGCATCAAGCCAATCGCTTGAGCAAGCTGTGGCGCATACACTAGACACAAATCCAGATTTACGCATTGCTTTTAACCAATTTAAAGCACGCGAAGAACAGGTAAACCAAGCATCTGCAGGCTACTTGCCTACGGTTGATGTATCTGCAGGCTATGGCTGGGAGCAAACCGACAGCCCTTCAACACGCCGCAAAGCGAGCCAAGGCGATGTTGATGATGATGGCGTCATTGACTTAAACCGTGGTGAAGCAGGCTTTAGCATTAAGCAAATGCTATTTGATGGCTTTTATACTAGCAGCGAAGTTGACCGTTATTCATATGAAGCCAGTGCTGATCAATGGGCATTGTTTGCCGCAGCTGAAGACATGGCGTTAACGGTAACTGAGGTATACCTTGACTATATACGCACTCAGCAAGTGCTAACGCTGTCAGAAAAAAACCTAGAGAGTCATCAAGACATTTACGATCAAATCAAACAACGTACTGATTCTGGTTTAGGTTCAGTGGCAGATTTATCACAAATCACTGGTCGTTTAGCCCGTGCACATGCAAATGTCATCTCAGCAAAAAATAATTTACAAGATGCTAAAGCAGCGTTTGTGCGTATTGTTGAATCTGAACCAGAAAATCTAGTATTACCTGTACCAGATGCAGATATGCTACCTGCAGACTTAAACAAAGGTTTGATGAAAGCTAGAAACGATCATCCTATCCTTAAATCTGCTGAAGGTGACATCAATGCCGCTAAATATGAACGAAATTCAGCTCAGGCAAATTATTTTCCACAGCTCAGTTTAGAACTCGATGGCAACTGGAATAATGATGTTGATGGAGAAGATGGTTACAGCTCACTTAGCAGCCAAAACGTCAATGGTCACAGTAACGATTTAGTCGCTATGGTTCGGGTTAAATACAACTTGTTCTCTGGGGGTAAAGATATCGCTCGCGATAGAGAAACGGCCTATAAAATCAACGAAGCGAAAGAAATCCAACAACGCGCATATCGCCAAGTTGTTGAAGGAATGTCGCTGGCTTGGAATGCCTACGAAATGCTTGCGCCACAAAAACAATTTATTCGCGAGCACGTCATTGCAGCTAAAGAAACCCAGATTGCATATATACAACAATTTAATCTAGGTCAGCGAACACTGCTTGATTTACTCAATACTGAAAACGAGTTATTTGAAGCACGTAAAGATTATCTACAAACTGAATATGATGAAATTGCCGCTCGTTATCGGGTATTAAATGCAGCAGGTAGCTTATTAGATTCTCTAAGAGTCACCCGCCCAGAAGAATGGCGCGGCGAGTATGCCTATGATGGAGGCGTTAAATAATGAAATATTTAGTGATCCTAGTGGCAATGTTCACCACAACAGCATGCTCAATGAATGACATCGTTGAGCTCGACAAGCCAACAAAACAAAACTTTGACCTTACCGACATGGATAGCGATGGTGTTATCACCGCTCGTGAACGCTGTGCAGGTACAATCTTAGGTGCAAGCATAGACAACTATGGTTGTGGCCAAGTAATTGATATTAACCACAGCGAAGAACTAAAGATTTTATTTGCGAATAATTCTGATGTTATCGAACCTCAGTATTATGAAGAAGTAGAAAAAATTGCCAAGCTGATGAAAAAACACCCAAATACTTATGTGGTTATTGAAGGTCATTGCAGTGTTAGAGGCAGTTATGAACTCAACTTAGCGCTTTCTCAAAAACGCGCTAAAGCGGTAACAAAGCTGTTAGAAAACAGTTTTGATATCGATGCTAACCGAATGTCTGCTGTAGGTTACAGTTTTGATAAACCTGTTGATACCAGTGGCACACCAGAGGCTGAAGAGCGTAATCGCCGCGTAATTGCATCTGTAACAGGTGAAAATACCATGTCAGACATGAGATGGAATATCTATACTGTTGACGAACTAGAAGAGTAATTGTCAAAAAAGGTATTAGTCATTGAGTCGTAAAGACGCACATGCCATCGCGACATTTTCTAAAAGGGTCTGCCACAGTATTATTGTGACATCGGCCATTTTAGTTTCGTTGCTATTTGCTGCACCGACTCAAGAGCTAAATCAACAACATATAGTGTCAGCATTAACCAAGCGTTACGGTGATAGAGCTGCACTACGCGCCAATGCTTGGTTTAAAATACTCAATGATGCACAACAGTTGAGCGATATCGAAAAATTAGAGAAGGTAAATTACTTCTTTAATCTTTTTAGATTTGTTGATGACAGCATTCTTTGGGGGGACTCAAATTATTGGGCATCACCAATGGAATTTATTGGCGTGAACGGCGGTGATTGCGAAGACTTTTCAATCGCAAAATACTTCACCCTACTGCAGCTGGGTGTCGCAGAAGATAAACTGCGGATCACCATGGTAAAAGCCACAACGCTCAATCAATACCACATGGTATTAGCATACTACGAACAACCAAACTCAATACCTTTGGTACTCGATAACTTAGATAAAACCATAAAACCAGCGACACAAAGAAGAGACCTTCTACCTGTATACAGTTTTAATGGTAAACAATTATGGTTAAACAAAGAAAAAGGTCGTGGTGTCTTAGCGGGATCATCTTCGCGCCTTGAGAAATGGACAGACCTTAAACTTAGATTAGGTGTAGATCGCTTACGCTTACCCAAACTCAACATGGAGTAGTGACAACATGACCCTGTTCAGGCAGATCTATGCGTTACTTTTTGCGCTTTTCTTATTAACCATAGCAAGCGTGGCCTACGTACAATTTTCAGAAACCCAAGGTTTTCTTACCAAACAAATGGAATCTGATCTCAATAATGCCAGTAACTCATTAGGATTAATGCTCACGCCGGTACTTGAAGCAGGTGACACTGCTGGCGCAGAAACCCTAGTTAATGTCATTTTTGAAGGTGGATACTACCAACAAATTAAGCTGACTTGGCTGGTAGACGGCAAACAACAAGTTTGGGATAACACGGTTAAAGTCAATAACGTGCCACAATGGTTTATCGACCTTAATCTATTTGCAAATATCAATAAACAAACCACGATTACCTCAGGTTGGTTACAACTTGCCACCTTAGAGATCACCGCCCATCCAGGCTTTGGTTATCAAGAATTGTGGCGCATTATCAGCGATATTATTATTTTATTTTCTATCCTCTTTTTAATCGCTATCGCGTTTGCACGAATCGGTTTAAGCTGGATATTAAAACCACTCAATACCCTTTCTTTACATGCAAAACAAATCGCTGAACGCCAATTTGGCTCAGATATGCCAGCCCCTAAAACCAAAGAGCTAAAAGAGCTGGTCGACGCATTCAATAGTATGTCAGCCCAATTAAAACAAGTTTTTAGCTCACTCGACGAAGAAGTATCAGCCTTACGCAAAAAAAATCTAGTCGATCAAGTATCAGGTCTACCCAACAGACAATATATCGTCAGCCGAATTAATGGATGGTTAAGCGAACCCAGCACAGGGGCATTATACTTAGTTAAAATGGATTGGTTAGAAGACGTTCATAGCAAGTATGGCTTCCAAGTTCGTGATGAAACCATTCGCATTCTGTCGGAAAAACTACAACAACATCAAGATGAAATCGCCCATTCAGTTATTGCGCGTATCGCAGCATATGAATTCGCATTTTTAGTCGAGGACTGCGAACACGATCAATTAACTAAATACTTGCAAAGCCTCATCCGCACCGTCAATAAAGAAATATCAAAAGCAGGAAGCAAACCTAACGAGCAATTTAATATTGGTGTTGCTGAACGCTTAGGTCAAATGACGGTATCTGACATGATGGCTCAAGCAGATAATGCGCTACAACAATCAATTAAAGAAGCTAAAGTATTTCACTGGTTTGAAAATACTCAGAAGCAACTTTTCACTCGAGAAGAGTGGCGCAATAATTTAGGTAATGCCATTCAAAATAAGAAATTCCAATTCCGTTGGCAGCCAATTCAATTAAGTGCTAAAAATGAAGTCTGCCAACGTGAGCTATACTGCCAGTTAAATATTGAAGATACCACCCTTCACGCGGGGCAATTTATGCCTTACGTGGAACTGTTATCACTGGGTACCCTTCTCGACAGATGCCTCATCGAATCCGTTAACCAGTACAAATTACTCGAACGCAATTACGAACGGCTCGCCATAAATTTAACCAATCAAAGTATTAGTGATACCGAGTTCCATGGTTGGCTCAAGCAATTTTTACGTGCAAATAAATACCCTGAACGTATCTGTTTCGAAATACCAGAAGCCAGCGTATACAGTGATTTAGAAGCCTGTGAGAGCTTATGTAAGGTAATCCGAGATTGTGGTGCGCATTTTGGTATAGATCATTTTGGGCGTCAATTTGGCTCAATGGCTTACTTACAAAGTTTAAGACCACACTATGTCAAACTGGATCAATCATTTGCTTATATTGAAGACAATCAACATAACAGTGAGTTGTGCAGAGCCTTAGTGAACGTAGCGAAAGGGTTAGACATTCAAGTGATTGTGACGGGTATTCAAGAAAAACAACAACTCAGCCGCTTTACTGAACTCAGAGTAGATGCCTACCAGGGCTTTATCTCACCGCCAGTCAATGTAAAGTTATAACGACTTAGCGACATATCAAAAATAAAAACCACTCTACGGAGTGGTTTTTATTGGATAACAATACTCTATATGGCTTGTGATAACTAATAAACAGAGCAGAGCAATCAGACATAGGTATAAAAAAACGTAACTTATACCATCAGCACACGAATGTGATCACTGATTTATCCTGATTAGAATTAGCTCCCCTATCGGAAGATAAGATCCAAAAAATGAAAACAAAAAAGCCACTCATTTGAGTGGCTTTTTTGTTAAATTGGTCGGTGATAGAGGATTCGAACCTCTGACCCTCTCGTCCCAAACGAGATGCGCTACCGGGCTGCGCTAATCACCGAAATTTACTTTAAACTGTGCTGTAAACAAATTAATCAAATTAACCTGTTCACTTAAATGTGGTCGGTGATAGAGGATTCGAACCTCTGACCCTCTCGTCCCAAACGAGATGCGCTACCGGGCTGCGCTAATCACCGAAATATACATAAAACAACAAATTGAATGGGGTGACTGATGGGGCTCGAACCCACGACAACCGGAATCACAATCCGGGACTCTACCAACTGAGCTACAATCACCACTGACTTTCAATTTACTAACCAATACAACATAACCACTGCTTACGGAATGGTGCGCCCAGAAGGATTCGAACCTTCGGCCTTACCCTCCGGAGGGGTACGCTCTATCCAGCTGAGCTATGGGCGCTCGCCTTGGTTAGCGACGCATATAGTAGGGATAAATTACCTTCACGTCTAGCCCTGATTTGCTTTTTTTAACTGACTGATTAAGTTTTGACTCATTTTAGAAAGTAAAATGTGCAATTCTGTCAATTATTAACTTTATACTTACATTTATTTCGCTTGGATCACATTTATATTTATGGTAATTATAATGATTGTTCAAAAAATATTTGTTCACATTATTAATGGGATAACACCTGCTCGGGATATGGATACCAAAATTAGTCACTCAAAAACATCTCCAAGAGTCGAGCACTTACAAAAAAGAGTGACTCGCTTAAAACGTTTAGCTAAAAAATATAAACGTTCCGAGATCATTCAAAATGCCCTGTTGGGTATTTCTAATATTGCTACCCAAGTAAAATCGCTTGAAGACTTTTATCAGCGGGTTCACTTACATCTTCAACAACTTATCCCTGCTGAAAACTTCTTTATTGCCTCAAAAAATCTTAAAACCGGCTTAACCAGCCTGCCTTTTTTTGCTGATCTACAAGACTCCCATCCCACAGAGTTATATCCCGATCAGGAGATTTCGTCATTACTCAATAGTGGCTTAACCGGATACGTATTGCGAAACGGCGAACCATTACTCTGCGACGACAAAAAATTTAATGAGCTCATCGCCAGTGGCGACATTAAAAGCTTAGGATCACCTAGCCATCAATGGCTTGGAGTGCCAATTAAAAATCAAGGTGTAGTCAGTGGTGTATTAGTGGTTCAAAGCTATAACGAAGCCAACACCTATGGCGAACTTGAACTCGAGTTAATGGGATTTATTTGTCACCATATTTCTGGGGTTATGGAACGACTTGAGCATCATGAACAGCTAGAACAAGCTATCACAGAGCGCACCAAAGAACTTAGCCAAGCTTATGATAAAGTCAAAATTGAAGTTCAAGAACGTGTTAAAGCCGAAAAACTACAAAAAGCGTTATTCGAAATTGCCGATTTATCAGCTTCAAATGTATTACAACAAGATTTCTACAAGCACATTCATGCCATTCTCAGTCAGTTAATCCCAGCGCATAATTGCTTTATCTCATTGATAGACGATCACAGTATGTTGTCATTTCCATTCTATGTATCGCAAATGACAGCCCAATATCCATCATCGCGCCCAATGCAAGATGGCTTAACCGAGTACATATTACAGCATAAGCAGCCTCGGTTATTGTCTGCAAAAGACATTGCCCAAATGGTGGCCAATGGTGAAATCTACTCAAAGTCGCCAGAGTTAAATAAAACTGAACGTATGCATCAATGGATTGGCATACCGTTGATCATTAATGGCGATGTGGCAGGTGCATTAACCATTTACAGCCTTGATAATAAGCATATATATCAATCAAAAGATTTAGAACTCCTGACTTTTGTGTCGCAACATATTGCCAACGCGATTGAGCGTAAACAAGCGGTTGAATCATTAAAAAGCAGTCACGAACTATTGGAAGATAAAGTCGTCGAACGGACTCGAGCATTAGCCGAGCTCAATAACAACTTACAGCAAGAAATTAACCAGCGCCGTAAAATTGAAGACCAGCTGGTACATGATGCACAGCATGATGGACTCACTGGTTTACCCAATCGCAGCTATTTAATGGAGCGCCTATCACAAGCTCTTAAACATTTACGCCGCCATGGTTTAGACCAGTTTGCCCTGTTATTTATCGATTTAGACCGTTTTAAGCTTATTAACGACTCTTTTGGGCATTTAGAGGGCGATCGTTTTTTAATAGAAACGGCACAACGGATTAAATCGTGTGTCCGTGACAATGACACCCTAGCAAGAATGGGTGGTGATGAATTCGTGATACTACTCGACTCAATCAGCGCGACAGATGATGCTATTGAAGTCTGCGAACGAATCTTACAAGCGTTATCTATGCCTTATGAGGTGGGTAAACAAGAGTTTATAGCCGGTGCGAGTATCGGTGTTGCGTTTAGTGGCCGTACTAAGTTAGTGACTAGCGAGTCTTTGCTTCGTGATGCTGATGCCGCCATGTACCAAGCTAAAGCCAATGGTAAAGGTTGCTATGTGATATTTGACGACAAACTCAGCACCCAATCTAAACAACAGCATGAATTAGAAGCAGACTTTAAGCAGGCACTCGATAAACAAGAATTTGATATTCACTATGTTGAAGTGGTTGATTTTACCAGTGGTGAAATTATCGCAATTGAGCCCCAAATTGAGTGGCATCATGCTGTGCACGGACTCATCGAACGCCCTAAACTCAAGCATCTTGCGATGCAATATCAACTGACGCTTAATTTAGATGGATATATATTTTCTCACGTAAGCAGACAATATCAACGTCTTAAACAGCAATATCACCAAGATGTTATTTTACACTTGTCGATTAGCAGTCAGCACATCAAAAATAAATTTGTATTACGTAACTTAAAAAATTCGATCAAAGCCAGCAAGATTGAACCAAATAAGCTAATGCTGTTTTTCAACGAAAAAGCACTAGTGCAAGACACTGAAAACCACATCAATGGTTTCGATATTATCAGCCAATTAGGGGTTCAGATTGGTATTGATGGCTATGGCACAGGTTACAGCTCATTAAGTTGCCTAAGCTTTTTACCCATAACGGCCTTAAAGCTGGATAATGGCATTAGTAAACACTTACTCAATGATAAGCAACTACAGCTGGTTAAAGCCTATCAACTTACCGCTGAAACCCTTAACTTTGACATGTATGCCACCACGGTTGATACGCAGCAACAAGTACGGCAATTTTTAGAGCTGGGTTATATTCGAGGTCAAGGTCGTGCTATCAGCAAGTTATTCAACGAAAAAAAAGCCAACTAAGTCCTGCGCATAAAACGTAATCACCTAAGCGTCTACTTTTTAAACATGTCACGTAAATTGGCAATATGACTCTTACCGGTTTCAACACGTTGCTGTTCAGTTTGTACCGGTTTGCGGTTTTCCCAAATCAAATCATCTTGTGGTAACTCAAGCAAAAAACGGCTTGGCTCGCAGCGCATGGTTTCTCCAAATTGACGACGTTCACGGCAAATCACAAACCACAACTCACGCTGTGCGCGGGTAATACCAACATAAGCTAAACGCCTCTCTTCATCGACATTATCTTCATCAATACTCGATTGATGCGGCAAAATGCGCTCTTCAACCCCCACCATGAATACAAACGGATACTCAAGCCCTTTAGATGCATGTAAGGTCATTAACTGTACCTGATCGCCGCCCTCATCTTCGCTATTACGTTCCATCATGTCGCGCAGAGTTAAACGCGTCACGACCTCAGGCAGTGTCATTGCCTCATCAAGCTCATCGCCTTCAAGCATTTCAGTTACCCAGCGATACAGCTCAGAGATATTCTTCATCCGCATTTCAGCCGCTTTTGCACTGGTGCTGGTTTCGTATAAATAATCTTCATAATTAATTTTACGAATAAGTTGCTTAATGGCTTCTACGGGTTCACCTCGAGTAGCAAGCTCTCCAGTATCAACAATAAATTTGCCAAATTGATAAAGAGAATTCACCGCAGCAGGTGCTAAATGATGATTAAGCTCGACATCAAAAATAGCCTCAAACAATGAAATATGCTTTTGATTGGCAAAATTACCTAATCGCTCCAAGGTGGCAGAGGCCAATACCACGTTTAGGTAAATTAACCACGCGTAAAAAGGCATTATCGTCGTCAGGATTCACCACCAAACGTAGGTACGCCATAATGTCTTTGATTTCTGCGCGCGCAAAAAACGATGTTCCGCCACTTAATTTATAAGGTATACGGTTAGTCATAAGGGCGCGTTCTAATAAGCGCGACTGATGATTACCCCGATACAAAAGCGCATAATCACCAAACTGAGTACGGCCAACAAACTTATGGCGAATAATTTCAGCCACCACTCGTTCCGCCTCTTGCTCCTCATTGGCGGCAATGAGCACCCTAAGCGGCTCACCATATGCAAGTTCACTAAAAAGCGCCTTGTCGTAAACATGAGGGTTGTTGGCAATCAAAATGTTTGCCGCGCGCAAAATACGTTGGCTAGAACGGTAATTCTGTTCCAGTTTAATCAGTTTTAACTTAGGAAAATCTTTACCTAGTAGCACTAAGTTTTGCGGTTTGGCACCACGCCACGAATAAATTGACTGATCGTCATCGCCCACCACGGTAAACCGAGCGCGTTCACCCACCAACAGTTTGACTAACTCATACTGGCTGGTGTTGGTGTCTTGATATTCGTCCACCAGCAAATATTGAATGCGGGTTTGCCAACGGGTGCGCACTTCATCGTTCATGCGTAGCAATAAGGTCGGTATTAAAATAAGGTCGTCGAAATCAAGTGCGTTGTAGGCTTTCATGTGCTGCGCATAACGCTGATATAGCATGGCAAACAATTGCCCTTGCTCATCTTTTGCCAAGCTACGTGCTTGCTGAGGAATAACCAGCCCGCCTTTCCAATTTGAGATAGCCGAGGCTAGGGCTTTAATGAGATCTTTGTCTTCGTCTAACTCATCTTGAGTCAGCTCTTTTAATAAGGCGAAGGTGTCTTGGTCATCAAATAATGAAAAGCCTGCTTTAAGGCCAAGCACTTTATGCTCGCGTTTGATGATCTCTAACCCTAAGGTGTGAAAGGTTGAAATCCACAATCCTCGCGCTTCTTTGCGTCCCATAGACTGCGCCACACGCTCTTTCATCTCACGAGCAGCTTTGTTGGTAAACGTCACCGCAGCAATGTTACGTGCTTTATAGCCACATTTTTCGACCAAGTAAGCAATTTTATTAATGATTACACGTGTTTTACCGCTGCCTGCACCCGCAAGCACTAAGCACGG
Organism: Shewanella phaeophyticola; assembly: GCF_025398315.1. Lineage (GTDB taxonomy): Bacteria > Pseudomonadota > Gammaproteobacteria > Enterobacterales > Shewanellaceae > Shewanella > Shewanella phaeophyticola. The sequence continues at coordinate 4,736,366 of NZ_JAODOQ010000001.1, read as the reverse complement.
ATCCGAGACATAATGTACGGCTTCATTTTGCCCTGGATTGAGTTTCATTAATAACACGACCTTACTAAACTAAACGAAGGCGGATCATAGCAGAATCACTGAAGACAGTTAACGAAAAGCACACTTTGGTTTTGGAAAAACGCTCACCTCGGTTACAATTAGGCCAATATATCAGTAGGAGATCATGATGATTAATCCAAAGAAAATTGAAGAACTGGCGAAACAACTGAGTGACAACTTACCAAGCGGTGTAAAGCAATTTGCTGGTGAGTTTGAAGAGCGCAGTAAACAAGTATTACAAAGCCAACTGATGAAACTGGACGTGGTATCGCGCGAAGAATTTGAAGTGCAGCAACATGTGTTGCTTAAAACCCGTGAAAAGCTTGAAGCATTACAAGCGCAAGTTAACGAAATTGAAAAAAAGCTCGCTGAATAATCGTGTTCAACAAACCCATTATTCAATAAAAAATGACGCTCATTAGCGTCATTTTTTGTATCGGTAAACCGCTATGATTATAACGAGTTAGCTTAACGACTCTTGTAAAGCCCGTAAGCACAAAGCCACGTTTTCACGGCGAGCACCAAAACCCATTAAGCCGATACGCCATGCTTTACCCGCTAAAGCTCCTAAGCCTGCACCGATCTCAAGGTTGTACTCTTCTAACAGATGTTTTCGCACTGCGGCATCATCAACACCTTCTGGAATATACACAGCGTTTAATTGTGGCAATCTCGACGCTTCATCTACCACAAACGTAAGCCCTAACTGGGTTAAACCATCACGCAATAACAGGTGCATTTTTCGATGTCTTGCCCAGGCATTTTCTAAGCCTTCATTAGCCAATAAGCGCAATGCTTCATGCAATGCATAAAGCGCATTAACCGGGGCGGTATGGTGATAACTGCGCTTAGCACCGCTGTCATTGCCCCAATATCCCATCACCAAAGTTTGGTCTAAAAACCAGCTTTGTACTGGCGTAGTGCGCGCTTTAATCTTAGCCACAGCTTTAGGCGAGAAAGACACTGGCGATAAGCCCGGTACGCATGACAGACATTTTTGGCTGCCGGAATAAATCGCATCAATGCCCCACTCATCTACCAGTAACTCAACACCACCTAATGACGTTACCGCATCAACAATGCTAATACAGTCGTGTAATTGCGCTAACGTGCATAAGGTTTGGGCATCAGATAATGCCCCGGTTGAGGTTTCTGCATGCACAAAGGCTAAAAACTTGGCATCGGGGTTTGCCACCAGTGCAGCTTCAACTTTATCAGGACACACAGGCTCGCCCCATTCATTGTCGACCACAACGGCAACACCACCAACACGTTCAACATTTTGGCGCATACGTTCACCAAACACACCGTTGCGGCACACGATAACCTTTTCGCCAGGTTCAACCAAATTAACAAAACAGGTTTCCATGCCAGCACTACCAGGTGCGGATACCGCTAAGGTCATTTCGTTTTTGGTTTGAAAAGCATATTGGATCAAGCTTTTTAGCTCATCCATCATGCTCACAAATAACGGGTCTAAATGACCAATAGTCGGTCGAGACTGCGCGGCAAGCACTTCTGGATACACATCAGATGGCAGCTAAGTCTCATTAAGGTACGGCGCGGTGGCATAAAGGCTGGAATAGTTGGCACGGGTAACATCAATGTCTCCTTAAAATGAGGTCGTACACGCCAGTGCATCGCAACAAGCGCATGGAAAATTTACCCTACATATAAGCAACCCGTCACAATCATATGATGTACTAATGACATCACACTTTGGCGATGTGGGTTATCACCTACGAATATATTTTCGTTTTTGGTGCACAGACAATATCACATTGGGATGTTAAATCACCCCAATGTGATCATTATTTAAAGTTCAGCAATATATTAACCACTTTAAAGTGTTATTTGCATCGAACTTGTTGTTCTTACTCCGCTTTAGGGCTATTCAAAAATAACTGGTAAGCTGGGCTGTGAGTTTCTTCTTGATAGACAAACCCTAAATCCGTTAAAAATTGCGCAAAAGCATCGTCATCATTTGTGGGCACTTCGAACCCGGCTAATACACGGCCAAATGCAGCGCCATGATTACGATAATGGAACAAACTAATATTCCATTTACTTTGCAAGGTCGTTAAAAACTTCAGCAAAGCGCCAGGATGTTCAGGAAATTCAAAGCTAAATAAGCGTTCTTCTAACGGCTCAAGAGGATGACCACCGACCATATAGCGTACATGCAACTTAGCGGTTTCATCTTGAGATAAATCTTGAACGTCAAAACCTTCTAACTCGAGGTTAGCAATAATCTCTGCAAGTTCTGCTTGACCACCCGTTAAACGAATGCCGGCAAACACCACCGCCACTTCTCGACTGCTAAAACGGTAGTTAAATTCGGTCATTGGGCGTTTATCAAGTAGCTCACAAAAGCGTAAAAAACTGCCCGGTTTTTCAGGGACTTTAACCGCTAATACCGCTTCTTTCTGCTCGCCAAGTTCACAACGCTCTGACACATAGCGAAGGCTATGAAAGTTAACGTTAGCCCCGCTTAATATGGCTGCGGCTTTTTTAGGCGCATCATTACTGTCACCCTGTAATGCCATATACTTTTTAAGCTACCGCAATTGATAATGCACCAGCAGGCTCAGCAATAGCACGGGTGTCTTCAAAAATATCTTTAACTGCAGCGCAAATTTCATCCGAGGTCACTGTGACCACATGGTCAACGTATTCACGTGCCAGCCTAAAAGGTTCTGTGCCGATACGCTTTACCGCGACGCCGTCGGCAAATAAACCGACCTGAGGTAAGGTTACTGGCTCATCCGCTTCTAACGCCGCTTTTAAACACGCTGCATCTTCTGGCTCAACACCAATAATTTTGACTTGTGGCATAACGGCTTTGTAATACGCCGCTATCCCCGCAATTAAACCGCCACCGCCCACGGGCACAAAAACCACTTCAATATCACGCTGTTGCTGTACCATTTCTTGAGCAATGGTGCCTTGACCGGCGATAACGGCCTCGTCATCAAATGGCGCGATATACACACGCCCTTCAGTTGCCGATAAGTTTTTCGCATAATCATTTGCTTGATCAAACGCTTGGCCATGCAACACCACGTTGCCACCAAGGCGGCGCACCGCATCAATTTTAATGTCTGGCGTGGTACTAGGCATGACAATCACGGCATCAATGCCACGGCTCGCCGCCGACATGGCTACGCCCTGAGCATGATTACCCGCAGAGGCACACACCACGCCTTTATCACATTCATCTTGAGTTAGCGCAGCAATGCGGTTGTAAGCACCACGTAACTTAAATGAATGCACAGGCTGCATATCTTCACGCTTTAAGTACACCTGACAACCAAAGCGAGCTGATAACTTATTCATGCTCGACAGTGGCGTCACTTTAGCGACATCGTATACAGATGACAGCAAAATTTTCTGCAAATAATAATGCGCTAGATCTAATTGAGTTTGAGACGCCAAAGCCAACATGCTACCCCTCCAGTTTGGTGCGATCGCGTACTGCACCTTTATCTGCACTGGTCGCTAACAGCGCGTACGCTTTTAACGCTAAAGAGACATAACGCTCACGTGCTACAGGCTTCCAACCCAATGGTGGCCTTAGCGTTCATTGCGTCACGGCGACGAGTTAATTCATCGTCACTCACATTCAATTGAATGCTTCGCTTTGGAATATCAATGGCAATTTGGTCACTATTTTCAATCAATGCAATGGCACCACCGGATGCGGCTTCTGGTGAAATATGGCCAATTGATAAACCCGATGTACCACCAGAGAAACGGCCATCAGTGATCAGCGCACACTGAGTGCCTAAGCCACGTGATTTAAGGTATGTGGTTGGGTATAACATTTCTTGCATACCTGAAGCCGCCTTTAGAGCCTTCGTAACGAATCACCACCACGTCACCCGCAACAACTTCACCACCAAGAATACCGGCTACGGCATCATCCTGGCTTTCATAAACCCGAGCGCTCCCGACAAACATTAAGTTTGACTCGTCAACACCAGCGGTTTTAACAATACAACCATCAGTTGCCACGTTACCCGCAAGAACTGCTAAGCCACCTTCTTGACTGAACGCAAATTCACGTGCGCGGATACAGCCATTTTCACGGTCATCATCAACACTGTCCCAACGGCAATCTTGACTAAAAGCTTTAGTGGTCGGAATCCCTGCTGGTACCTGCGCTATAAAAACGAATCACTTCTGGGTCGTTGGTTTGCTTTAAATCGTACTTAGCTAACACAGATTTCAAGTCGCCGCCGTTATCTGCTGCCACGTGTGGTACGTCGTTATGCAATAAGCCTGCTCTGTCTAACTCACCCAAAATCCCCATCACTCCACCAGCACGGTGTACATCTTCCATATGGTATTTAGGGGTAGATGGCGCCACTTTACATAAGTGCGGAACAAGGCGCGACATGCGATCAATATCAGCCATATCAAAGGCTAATTCAGCTTCTTGGGCTGCGGCTAATAAATGCAATACGGTATTAGATGAACCACCCATGGCGATGTCTAAAGCGGTGGCATTCTCAAATGCTTTAAAAGACGCAATATTACGCGGTAATGCATTTTCATCATCGTACTTATAATAGCGCTCAGCCAACTTCATTATCCGGCGGCCAGCTTCTAAAAACAATTCGCGGCGATCGGCGTGAGTCGCCAACATCGACCCATTACCCGGTAATGACAATCCTAAGGCTTCTGTTAAACAGTTCATCGAGTTAGCAGTAAACATACCAGAACACGAACCACAGGTTGGACAAGCGCTGCGTTCAATTTGCTTACTGTCTGCATCGCTAACATTGGTATCAGCGCCAGCAACCATAGCATCGACTAAATCAAGCTTAATGAGCTGATCAGACAGTTTGGTTTTACCGGCTTCCATTGGTCCGCCAGACACAAAAATGACCGGAATATTTAATCGCAGTGCGGCCATTAACATGCCAGGAGTGATTTTGTCGCAGTTTGAGATACACACTAGCGCATCTGCACAATGCGCATTAACCATATATTCGACACTGTCTGCAATCAGCTCACGCGATGGCAAGCTGTACAACATACCGCCATGCCCCATGGCAATGCCGTCGTCTACTGCAATGGTGTTAAATTCTTTAGCAATACCGCCGACTTCTTCAATTGCGCTAGCAACAAGTGCCCCCATGTCTTTTAAATGTACATGGCCTGGTACAAATTGAGTAAATGAGTTGGCAATCGCAATAATTGGCTTACCAAAATCGGTTTCTTTTACCCCCGTCGCACGCCATAGTGCGCGGGCACCTGCCATGTTGCGGCCTTCGGTACTGGTTGCTGAACGTAATTTTGGCATTGCAAATATCCTTGTGTAATGTGGTGCGGGTTACCTGTGTTATCACAAATAGCCCATTAAAATGGGTAATAATGTATGTTTAGCTGTTTGCTGCTTGCCCAAGAGATACTGCAGGCATCACTTTGCATTGGGTGACATCAATTAATTTAGTCAGCTGGTTACTTAACAGTTCGATTGCGCGCTCAGCCTCAACCCATAGTTCTACAGCCATACTAGCATCGTCATTGATGCGCATCTGCATTTGGGTGACTTTAAATCCACGATGGCGAGTGACACGCAATACACGTTCTAGCACTTCTGGACGTTGTTGAACGGTTATTTCAAGATTATGCATCATGTTTGCTTCTCCATTTGATCCATCATGTCGCTGTTGCTGGCTCCGGGTGGGACTAATGGCCATACATTAAAGGCATCATCAATCGCTACGTGCAGCATGTAAGAGCTACTGCTATTAAGCATTTCATCGAGTGCTTGTTCTACTTGAGCTGCGTGATTAATCGTCCGGCCAGGAATATCAAAAGCCGACGCCATTAATACAAAGTTAGGGTTGTCAGACAAATCTGTCTCGCTATAGCGCTCTTCAAAAAACAGCTGCTGCCACTGCTTAACCATGCCTAATTTTTGATTGTCTATCAGTAAAATTTTAACCGGCAGTTTACGACGTTTAATGGTAGTTAACTCTTGGACATTCATCATAAATGAGCCATCACCGGATACTGTGACCACGGTAGCATCTGGGCGAGCCACCTGAGCACCAATTGCCGCTGGCAAACCAAACCCCATAGTACCAAGGCCTGCGCTCGACAAATGATCTTCAGGGCGACGAAACCACATATGCTGAGCAACCCACATTTGGTGCTGGCCAACATCGCACGCAACCACACTGTCTTCAGGTAATTTATTGGCTAAACGACGCAACATGGCTGGTGCGTATATCAACTCACCTGGGTGCTGATAATCCCATTGATGCTGACGCCCTAATGCATCGACTTCTGCTTGCCATTGGCTTATGGCCATTTTACCGCGAACAGCTGTTGTTAATGCCGGTAAGACTTGACGTAAATCAGCGGCAATAGCCACTTCAGCTAGGCGTAATTTACCCAATTCAGCCGCATCAATATCTAAATGAAGCACTTTGGCGTTACTGGCAAAGCTGGCTAATCGCCCAGTGACTCGGTCATCAAAACGGGCACCGACGACGATTAATAAATCACACTCCTGCACGGCTAAGTTAGCCCCTTTACCCCCGTGCATACCCAACATGCCTAAATACCCTTTGGTACCATGGGCAACACTGCCTAAGCCTTTAAGCGTTGCAACCGACGGAATACCTGTGACATCAATAAACTCACGTAAATGAGATACTGCGCCCGCCATACCGACACCACCGCCAACATATAACATAGGCTTAGTGGTTTGAGTCAGCAGCTCGATGGCAGCGTCAAGCTCTGTTTGTGTCGCGTGAGGTTCCTCTGCGACACTTTGTAATGGAGTTTTGTACTCAAGTTCAGCAATTTGAATGTCTTTTGGGATATCAACCAATACAGGATCAGTGGCCTTCCTTCAGCGGCAACTTCAAAGGCACGATACAAGGTTGGGATTAAGTCATTAATGTCGGTAACCATAAAGCTGTGTTTGGTACAGGACAGTGACATACCAAGCACATCGATTTCTTGAAAGGCATCGGTGCCTATCACCGCTGTAGAAACCTGGCCGGTGATGGCCACTAGAGGTACAGAATCAAGTAAGGCATCGGCCAACGAGGTGACCAAATTAGTTGCCCCTGAGCCTGAGGTAGCAAAACAAACACCGGTTTTACCGCTGGCACGGGCATAACCTACGGCTGCAAATGCGGCGCCTTGTTCGTGGCGGCTGAGTAGATGCTCAACAGGGCTACCATAGAGCGCATCGTAAATGGGCATAATGGCCCCGCCAGGATAACCAAACACCGTGGTAACACCATGTGCTGCTAGTACTTTGATGACTGCATCTGCGCCGCGCATTTTCTGTCCTGCTTCCATATTTTTATCTCTACTTCGTCAATGTTTTGCTTGCTCTACTGATGTGATATCTGGGTGCTGATTTTTTACTTAAGCCTAGGGTCTGTTGATCTTTCAAGGTTATTTTTGCAGCGAATTGTTGGCCATTTCTACAAGGCAGAGACTTTGAGGTGTAGTTATTCTACATAAAAAGTCGATAACGCAGTAAAAATGGCCAACAAACGCTGCCCGAAGGGTTCGGCTAAAAACGTTTTACTCTTTGTTGAATGACTCTTTGCGAATAAAGAGTTGCTTAGATTGCTAGGCATCAATCCATTCGCCTCGATTAAAACGTTTTTAACTCGAACAAAATTCAAACAGCAAAGATCAACAGACCCTAGAAACTAAAAACCCCCGGTCGCTTTCGGAGCGGGGGTTTTTTGCAATCTTTGTGACTCTTAGGTCAGTCTAGTTGTCAAACGCCACCCCCGCTGTGACTTGATAATCACTACGGTAATAATCACGAGAATGAGCATGGCTGCGCGGTTTAACATGTTTTTAGACTGTATCCTAAGTTTTTAATATTTTTTCGTTCGCTTATGTTCAATAAACGTTACGGTATGACTAACTAGTACCATAAAAGTTTTATCAAACACAACTAAAAAATCGCCTTTGTAAAAAAAATTCAGCTTCCCTGCCGAGACAATGCAAACAACAACAAAAACTTAACTTATGAGTTCGCTCAAAATAACATTGAACCCAATCTAACAATTTGTTTTTCCACGACCCAATATGGTGTATTGGGTCGCTTCATTGATGCCTGTCCGACTACACATTTTTTACAACCAATCTCTGAACAGGTACTACATCCGTTTTTTAACGCTTAGCCCGCTTCAACAATGCGCTTCATGTCTGTCATGTAACCGCGTAATTCAGCACCGATAAACTCAACGTCTGTATGACGAATTTGCTCATTTACTTCAATTAAACGTTGGTTATCAACACCGTTTGACGCTTCAGCAAGACCAGCACCTAAAAACTCTGAAGACATAGCGTTCACGTAGTCACGTAACATGGGTACCGCTGCGTGGTTGAATAAGTAACAACCGTATTCAGCTGTGTCCGAAATAACCACGTTCATTTCATATAAACGCTTACGCGCAATCGTGTTAGCAATTAATGGTGTTTCATGTAATGACTCGTAATAAGCCGACTCTTCAACAATACCTGCAGCAACCATGGTATCGAATGCTAGTTCAACACCGGCTTTGATCATCGCAACCAAGAAGATGCCTTTGTCGAAATACGTTTGCTCATCAATATGCTCAGACGTTGTTGGTGCATTTTCAAACGCGGTTTCGTTGGTTTCTGCTCTCCAACGTAACAAGTTAGCGTCATCATTAGCCCAGTCTTCCATCATAGTGCGAGAAAACTCACCGCTGATAATGTCATCCATGTGCTTTTCAAATAGCGGCTTAAGGATTTCTTTTAGCTCTTCAGCCATATCAAACGCTTTAATTTTTGCAGGGTTTGATAAACGATCCATCATGTTAGTGATGCCGCCGTGCTTAAGTGCTTCGGTAACCGTTTCCCAACCTTGCTGAATAAGCTTGCCGGCATAACCAGGCTCAACACCATCAGCAACCATTTTCTCATAACCTAAAATGGCACCGGTTTGTAACATACCGCATAAAATGGTTTGCTCGCCCATCAAATCTGACTTAACTTCAGCAACAAAAGATGACATCAATACACCAGCACGGTCACCACCGGTTGCACTTGCATAGGCTTTAGCTATTGCTAAGCCATCACCGTTTGGATCGTTTTCTGGGTGAACAGCAATCAGTGTTGGTACGCCAAATCCACGCTTATATTCTTCACGTACTTCTGTTGCTGGACACTTAGGTGCAACCATGATGACAGTAATGTCTGAACGCACTTGCATGCCTTCTTCAACAATGTTGAAACCGTGTGAATACGCTAGCGTAGAACCTTGCTTCATTAATGGCATAACGGCATTAACAACATTGGTGTGTTGCTTGTCTGGCGTAAGGTTAAGCACTAAGTCTGCGGCTGGCACAAGCTCTTCAAATGTACCGACTTTAAAGCCGTTATCAGTGGCTTTTTGCCAAGATGCACGCTTTTCAGTGATCGCTGCTGGGCGTAACGCAAAAGAGATGTTTAGGCCTGAGTCTCGCATGTTCAAACCTTGGTTAAGGCCTTGTGCACCACAACCTAAAATAACAATGTTCCAATCTTTGATGTATTCGCAGCCGTCACTGAACTCAGTGCGGTCCATGAAGCGGCATTGTGCTAATTGAGCTAATTGTTGACGTAAATTCAGAGAGTTAAAATAGTTAGCCATCTGATACCACCTTAAAAATATAAAATTTGGGACGCAATTTATGTTTGACACACACTCAAACTTTGCGATTGAGTTGACTATAGCCTATCCATCTCATTGCTTAAAATGATATATTCGGCATGTAATGTTGCATAAAACGCAACATCGCTATTTTGATGAGTTAATCCTCTTTATGGAAACGCTAATTATGGATATTCGTTCTCTAAAATTGTATTTGCACTTATGTGATAGCCTGCATTTTGCCAAAACAGCTGAACAATCTCATGTCAGCCCATCAACACTCAGCCGGGCGTTACAACGTTTAGAAGATGAAGTCGGCAGTAAGTTGTTTGAACGCGACAACCGCAGCGTTACCATGACTCATGCCGGATTAGAGTTTAAGCGCTTTGCCGAACAAACATTGGCAGACTGGAGCCAACTGCGCAGCCGAATTGACCCGAGTCAGCAATATTTACGCGGCAACCTGAATTTATATTGCTCGGTCACCGCGGCATACAGCCATTTGCCAGCGTTGCTCGACCGCTTTAGACGCGACCATCCACATGTCGATATTCATCTCACCACTGGCGACCCTGCTAACGCCGTGAGCCAGATCCAAAAAAATCGTACCGATATCGCCATTATTGCTTTACCTGAGGTGTTCCCAAATACTCTGCACTTTACGCCCATAGACAAGGTGCCTATTTCCGTCATCGCCCCATTAATGCAATGCCAAGTACAACAATGGGTAAGTCAAAGTCATATTGATTGGGCAAAATTGCCCTATATTGTCCCCGACCATGAGTCAGGCCGAAAACGAATCGATCAATGGTTTAAGCAAATGGGCATAAAGCCCAATATTTACGCTCAAGTTTCTGGTCAAGAAGCTATCGTGTCGATGGTGGCGCTAGGCTGTGGTGTGGGCATAAGCCCAGATGCGGTGATCCATAACAGTCCGGTACGTGAGCGGATCCAGACATTGGTTTCACCAGTTGACATCCCGGCCTTTGAATTAGGCTGCTGTTGCAAAGAAAAACGCGCTAACGATCCAATCATTAGCGCGTTTCTAGAGATTATTTAGCCAGGTTAACAAAGCCGTTTTCAAGAGACACAGCGGCTTAACCTTAATCTCTATTTTGGTTCTTAAGCGCCTTAAGGCAATGGCGGTAAATCAGTATCAATACGCGTTACAAGTAATTGGTCAACTTTATAAGAGTCAATGTCGACCACTTCAAATTTAAACCCTGCATAGTTTACAAAATCGGTACGCTTTGGAATTTTACGCAGCATATACATCATAAAACCGGCAATGGTTTCGTAGTTTTGATTTTGTGGAAATGCTTCAATTTGAAATGCCCGCATCACATCGGTAATCGGTGTTACCCCGTCAACTAACCAAGAGTTACCATCACGAGCCACAATTTGCTCTTCGCTTTCATGCAGTGACCAGGCACCCATTACTGCACTTTGCAAATCATTGGTGGTGACAATGCCAACCACTAAGGCGTATTCATTCATTACCACTGCAAAATCAGCACGATTATTTTTAAAATACTCCATCGATTCCGACAAGGTTAAGGTGTCGGGAATAATCAAACAGTTGTGCACTAATGTACTGCCTTTAAGGGTAATCTTTTCACCATTAATGACTCGTATAAGCAACTCTTTTGCATCCACAAAGCCTTTGATCATATCTAACTGACCATCACACACCAAAAACTTATTATGGGGATTATTGGCAATCTTTTGCTTAATGTCTTCTTCGGTGTCTTGCAGTAAAAAATACACTAGACTTTCACGTGCTGTCATGGCCGATGTCACTGACACCGACTGCATTTCAAACACGTTTTCCATCATTTGTTGCTCACCTTTGTCCATCACACCCGCCTCTGTTCCGGCAGTCATCATGGCGTAAATATCATCGTGGGTAACTTGATCATTTCGTGCCGTTGGCACCTGTAATAGTTTAAAAATTGCATTAGCCAAACCATTAAAAACCCAAACAAAGGGTTTTAAAACGGTAATACAGAGCACAATGGGCATCACAAAGGTAACTGCCACTTGTTCAGGGATCACCATCGCAATGCGTTTTGGCATTAAATCAGCAAACAAAATAAATAACGACGTGACCGTGACGAATGAAAACACAAAGCTCAGTTGTAAGCCCCATTCACTGCCTAATAGCGGTAATAGTATGTCTTCAAAGTAAGGCCGAAAGGCCGACTCACCGACAATCCCCCCCATAATGGCCACCGCATTTAAACCAATTTGCACCACGGTAAAAAAACTGCCTGGATGAGCTTGCAGCTTCAACACTTTAGTGGCGCGTAAATCACCTTCATCTGCCATGGTTTGCAGGCGGATTTTACGAGATGCTGCCAGGGCAATTTCTGACATCGAAAAAAAACAGCTAATGCCAATGAGGCACAAAATAATTAAAAAACTATCAGTAATAGTCATACATTCTCTTCACCTAAGGCTAAAAGCACTCAGGAATAATGGCTAGCGTTTATCGCTAGTAAAGCAGTTAACTTTGTTTCGCAACAAAGAACAGTAATTCGGTTTAAGGCCATGGTTAACATGATTGCGGTACATTGCTGGTCACTGCTGTAAAAGTCATACAATGCAGGGCGCGCCGTATAAGCTTAATACAATCATTACAGGCTAATCACGCCAGGATAAAAGTAGCGTGTTTAAGTGAAAAGCGAGCGACTATTTGAGCATGTTTTGTGACCGCCACTTATAATCTTGGTGGTTTACACACACCACCTGCGCTGCTGCCACTTCAAATAGCGCGCGTATTCTACTCAAATAGCGGGAAGATAACCAAGGATTAGTTAACAATATTGTTTATATTTTGTCTTATTATACCGACGTTAAAACCATAAAATCTGCAAAAAAAGTCACCACTGCTAGACTGTATGCATCCCTTCATTTGTATATTATTCAAACAAAAGGATTTTGTTAATGGCGATAGCCTGTGTGTTTACTCGAGCAAGTTGTGGTGTAGAAGCCCCTAAAGTGACCGTTGAAGTGCATTTAAGTAATGGTTTACCCGCATTTAATTTAGTGGGGTTACCCGAAGCTTCAGTTAAAGAAGCCAAAGAGCGCGTCAGATCAGCATTAATCAATGCCGGTTTTGAATTTCCTCAGCGGCGCATTACCGTTAACCTTGCGCCAGCCGATTTGCCTAAACAAGGTGGCCGTTACGACTTGCCCATCGCCATTGGTATTTTAGCCGCATCCAATCAAGTGCCAACCAAAGCCTTACACCAATGTGAATTTGTGGGTGAGTTAGCCTTATCTGGACAAGTTAGGCCTTGCACAGGTTTGTTACCTGCCATTATTGCGGCGCGTAATGATCAACACCATTTTTTTATGCCTATCGACAATCGCCACGAGGCTGAACTTGTGGGTTATCACCACAGTTACTTTGTGGCGCACTTACAAAATCTGGCCGCATTTTTACATGGTCAAGCGCAACTGCCATTACTCGACACCCAGCCAGAGTGGATAGACGAATCGCCAGTCGCTGACAACTTATTATGCATGAGTGATGTGATTGGCCAATATCAAGCAAAACAGGGATTAGAAATTGCCGCAGCCGGAAATCACAACCTACTTTTTCTTGACCACCAGGCACCGGAAAAAGCATGTTAGCTAACCGAATTATCCCGCTGCTGCCGGCATTGACGTACGATGAAGCCATTGAAGTAGCCGCCATTCACTCGGTAGCAGGCTTACACATCAAACCGCATAACTTCCTTAATCGCCCTTTTCGCTCACCACACCATACTTGTTCATCTATTGCCTTAATTGGTGGTGGCAGCCACCCCAAACCGGGAGAGATTTCATTGGCCTACCGGGGGATATTATTTTTAGATGAAATCGCTGAGTTTCCTCGTAAAGTACTCGACTGTTTACGTGAGCCTCTTGAAACCGGCCAAGTTGAAATCTCGCGCGCAGCAGCTAAATTGACTTTTTCAAGCCGGTTTCAACTGATTGCAGCCATGAATCCTAGCCCCTGCGGTGATACTGAGCGTGCCCGTTCAACCCCAGATCAAATTCAACGTTATTTATCACGATTGTCAGGTGCCGTTTTTAGACCGATTTGATTTAACGGTTGATGTACCCAAATTGCCCTCGGGTACCCTAACCCAAAAACATCAACCCGGTGAAACCAGTGTCGATATCGCCAAGCGTGTTAAACATGCACGAGAGTGTCAATTAGCCCGCGCGGGCGTACTCAACAGCGAATTAACTCCGAAACAGTTAAAACAAGACAGTAATATTAGTCAACAAGACTTAGAGTTTTTAGAACAAAGTGTGGTGAGTTTAGGTTTATCGGTACGCAGTTTTCACCGTATACAAAGGGTTGCGCGTACCATTGCAGACCTACAACAATCAACTACAACTGAGCGTGGACATATTGCCCAAGCACTTGGTTATCGAGCAATGGATCGCTTACTGGCCAAACTAAATCAGCAATAAAGTCGATTTTAATTATTGTATTTATTGAGCAATACCTCGACTACGAGTAACATGGCTCTCCGTTTAATAGGAGAGAAAAATGTCGCTGTTTTCAAAAATTAAAGGCTGTTTAGCTTTCATTTTTTATGTATTGAATACTGTTTTTTGGACTATTCCCATTTTGGTGTTTAGTGTCTTTAAGCTTATCCCAATTAGCATTTTTCAAAAAAGCTGTAGCTACATTCTTGATAACTGTGCAACAGCATGGATCAGCGTCAACAACATAGTCGAAGCTATTTTCCACCCTATGCGCATTCACATCACAGGCGATCAGCAGTTTTCTGAGCAAGAATGGTACATGGTTATCGCCAATCACCAGTCTTGGGTCGACATTCTGATTTTACAGCGGGTGTTCAATCGTAAAATTCCATTTTTAAAGTTTTTCCTTAAACAAGAATTGATTTATGTGCCTGTACTGGGATTAGCTTGGTGGGCGCTAGACTTTCCTTTTATGCGCCGTTACAGCTCAGCTGAACTGCGTAAAAATCCAAAATTAAAAGGAAAAGATATCGACATCACTCGTAAGGCCTGCGAAAAATTTAAAACCAAGCCTGTCAGTATCATGAACTTTGTTGAAGGGACGCGTTTTACCCAGGCCAAACACGACAAACAACAGTCGACATTTAAACACCTATTAAAACCCAAAGCGGGCGGCATGGCTTTCGCATTATCAGCCATGGGCGAACACATCCATAAATTAGTCGATGTCACTATTTATTACCCCGAAGATGTACCCAGTTATTGGCAATACATTTGCGGCGCATTAAACGACGTTCATGTGCATGTGAGTATCAGTGACATTCCGCAAGCAATGCGCGGAGATTACTTAACAGATCGCGAGTTCAAAATTAGCTTTCAAGAGCAGCTAAATCAGATTTGGTTAAACAAAGACAAGCAGTTACAAACGCTTGCCGACAAAGTTAACCACAAGGTATAACCTGTCATGCTAACGTTTTTACCCGGTCTGTTGCTGTTTATTATCAGTTCAACCCTGCTGATCATTAATACCAGTTTATGGGGTTCACTGATAACGATTGGCGGTATCATTAAGTTACTGTTGCCATTTATCGCGGTACGCAGAGTGCTAACAAAAGTCATGAACCGCTTTATGTGGGCATGGGCGACGTGTAATGGCGGGATTTTATATTTAATTTCAAATATTGAATGGGATGTCAGCGGGTTAGATAAGCTCGATCCAAACGGCTGGTACTTATTAATCAGTAACCATATCAGTGGTTTTGATATTGCCGCGCAAACCTACTTGCTGCGTAACCATATTCCGATGTTAAAGTTTTTTCTGAAAAAAGAGCTGTTATACGTGCCGATTTTAGGCCTAGGCTGTTGGGCATTAGACATGCCATTTATGAACCGCACCAGCCCGGCGAAACTCAAAAAAAATCCAAAACTAAAAGGCAAAGATCTACAAACAACCCGCAAAGCTTGCGAGCGATTCAAGCATACGCCAACATCAATCATCAACTATGTTGAAGGCAGTCGCTTTACTGAAGAAAAACGCCAACGCCAAAACTCACCTTATCAACATTTATTACGTCCCAAAGCCAGTGGTATTGCCTTTACGTTATCAGCCATGGGCGAACAATTTACCAATTTACTCAACATCACCCTAGTCTATCCAGAAACCTCAGAGCGTGTGTTAAGTAATGTGATGCATGGTAAAACCAGTAAAGTTGTTATGCGAGTAGACGTATTACCGGTTCCCCATGTTGATGCCAATACTTACTTTAATGAGCCAGAGACACGAGTCGAGTTTCAACGTTGGCTTAATAAATTGTGGTTAGACAAAGACCAACTCATTGAAGATATTATTCAACAACATCAACAGCAAAAATAATATCCCCATCAAAATCATGTAAAAATGCATATTTCGATTGCGTATCGCATATAAAGCTGTCAGTTTTTATGCATAAATATTAACCTTATTGAACGCAATCACTTGGTAAATTGTGAGTAATTGAATTTAAGGGCTTTAATCAACAGTTTTCCTGTTAATATACCGTTAATATGTATGTTGTCTTTCTAATTGAAATGTATAAAGGTGAGATTTGAATTTTCGTGCATTTAAGCATTTAACACAGTGGTTAATGTTACTGACATTGATGTTTTCATTGTCGGTTTCAGCGCAAAAAGCAAATGCGAATGATAGTCTCGCCGAAGTAAAATTTGAGCACTTTAATACTGAAGGTGGCCTTAACCAAAACTCGATCACCCGCCTATTGATGGACAGCGCTGGTATGTTATGGATTGGCACTCAAGACGGCCTTCATAGTTATAACGGCGTCGACTTCAATCTGTATTTAAAAAAGTCAAATAACAGCAACAGTATATCGGGCAACTTCATTACCGATATTTTGCAATCTCCCGACGGCGATTTATGGGTCGGTACCTATAACGACGGCCTAAACAAACTCAACCTCACCACCGGAAAGTTTACCCAATATAAGCAAGAACAGGGCTTAGCAGACCTGCAAATCACTCATTTATCCATGATTGGCGATACCTTATGGATAGGAACGCATGCAGGGCTTTACTTATTACCGCTAAAAACCGGAAAAATTACCCCGGTAAACTTAGGTGGCAATATTATTGCGGATATCACCAGTCTTGCCAATGTTGATAACAAGTACATTGTGGTAGGCACTGAAACACACGGCACATTTGCGATTGACAGTAACACCATTATCCGCCTCGACATCCCCACCAACATGAGCGTCAACCAAATAAAATCCAGTTCGCTTTACTCGGTATGGTTGGCTATAGACAATCAAATTTGGCGCTATAACCTCGACACTCATGAAAGAGAGCTAATATGGTCACGCGGAAATAACTACACTGAAAATCGTCGTATTACCGATTTTACCGTAGTCAATGCCAATCAAATTTTTGCGATAGGGCAAAATACCGGCTTATTCAAACTCGATAATATTGATGGAAAATGGGTGAGTTCTGTATACAAACACAACCCACAAGCACTGAGCAGCATTAGTGCCAATACTCTGCAAACATTAATGCTCGATCCCAACGGCACCTTATGGATAGGTACAGGTTATTCAGGCATAGACAAACTCAATCTTAACCAACAATTTTTTAGCCATTATTACGACTATCAAACAGGCTCACCCGGAATGGCGAACATGATCCGCTCGGTATTTCGTGACAAACAGCAGCGCTTGTGGATTGGTACCGATGGGGTCGGTGTAAAATATTTAAAGCAGCACGATGCCAATTACTATTATATCAATGAGCTCTTTGCCAATAAGCTCTCACTCCCTATTGAGCACCTTGCATTAACTGTGCACGACATTGTGCAAGACAAGCAAGGTTTATTGTGGTTTGCCACCAACCTAGGGTTATTTACTTTAGACAGCAATAATAACTTAGAGCAAGTACAACCGGCCAACGAGCAATTTCGCGCCGACACGCAAATTCGTAGTCTAGTGTTCGATAACAAAGATCGCTTATGGATTGCCACATCCCAAGGCTTGTACTTTATTTCAGAACACACCGGCCGCATGATGGCCTATAACTTTGGTTTTCAATCTGAGTACTCGCCATATAAACATCAAATTATTACCCTGCATTTTAGTCAAGATTTTCTCTGGCTAGGTACCATGGGCGGCGTTGTTAGGCTTGATCCAGAAAAACAACAACTCAATTTTTTAACCCACGATCCTGACAATGCTTATAGCTTAAGCGATAACCGAGTAAGAGACTTTTTATTAACTGAAAATGGCGATTTTTGGGTGGCCACCCATGGCGGTATCGACAAGCTAACCGTTGAATATGGTAGCTTTAAATTTGAACGAATGGATGTCAATGCCGACAACAGCAGCAATACGATTTATGCCATTTTAGAAGATAATAAGCATAATTTATGGTTAAGTACCAACTCGGGAATATCGCGCTTTAACCCAAGTAAAAAAAGCTTTATTGCCTACAACGTGTTTGAAGGGCTGCAAGCCAACGAATTTAATGGCGCTGCAAAATTTAAAGAAAAAGACGGCTCATTATGGTTTGGCGGGATTAAAGGTTTAAACCATTTTAGTCCTGATAAAGTGCCGAGTCAGCGCCCAGAAAACAAACTCGCACTCACTAAGTACACCATTGGTGAAACCTCATACCCTATTCTCGACCTGAGTCACGCGCCTAAAATTGATATGCCCTACGAGAAACAAGTCATCACCTTCGAGATAGGTTCGCTCAACTTTAACTACCCTGGTTTAAGTCGATTCAGCTATAAATTAGACGGTCTTGATAACGAGTGGCGTAACCTTAGCCAAGGTAACCACATTACTTACACAAACTTATCACCTGGTGAATACACTTTAATGGTTCGCCATGCACTGGGTACCAACCAATTCAGTCAATATACACTTAATGTCAAAGTCTCGGTAATACCACCGGTTTATATGACCGTTTGGGCTTATGTATTATACGGCACCATAGGGTTATTAATGGTGTTGTGGTTATTGCTATCAAGACAAAAGAAACTCGCTAAGCAGCGCGAGTTTGACTCGAATATTCGCGCCTCAGAAGAACGCCTTAAACTTGCATTATGGGCATCTGGTGATGGCATGTGGGACTGGAATATTAAAGATGACAAAGTATATCGAACCAATATGGTTGAACCGACCAATGTATCTTTAAAAGACCAATTGCTAACCAATAATGTTCACCCAGAAGACAAACCCAGAGTTGAACAACTGCTTGACGACCACCTAAATGGTGACACTGAATTTTTTGAAGCAGAGTATCGGGTTGAAACTAAACCCGGACAATGGTCCTGGCTATTAGACCGTGGCCAAGTAGTTGAGCGTGATAGTCAAAACACACCAATACGGATGGCCGGTACCCACAAAGACATCACCAGCCGTAAGTTGACCGAAAACGAACTCAAGCTATCATCGCAAGTGCTATTTAGTATGAATGAAGCTGTTGTAGTAGGTGAGTTAGACTACAAAGTCCGCTCAGTAAATCCTGCATTTAGTCGTATTACCGGCTTTAAGCATCGTGATGTCGTTGGTAAACACTTCTTGTTTTTAACCATGGGTAAACAATCACGCGATTTTTATAACTCAGTAGAAACTCAGCTACTCAGGCATAAGCATTGGGCGGGGGAAATCAACATTAGAACCCGAGATCGTCGTGGCATTCTAGCCTGGCTCGAAATCAACCAAGTGATCGACAACAAAGGCGAAACCAGCCACTTTGTCGCGGTGTTTACTGATATTACGGCGCGTAAAAAAGCAGAAGAAGATTTACGGGTATTAGCTAACTTTGATCCCTTAACCGGTCTACCAAACCGTACCTTATTTCAAGACAGGCTCAACCATGCATTAACCAAAGCTATCCGAGCAGAAAGCATGGTTGCGTTATTGTTTTTAGACTTAGACCGCTTTAAACATATTAATGACTCTATGGGACATCACATCGGCGATTTACTGCTTAAAGCCGTTGCTAGCCGTCTACAAAATTCAGTACGTGATGGCGATACCGTCGCCCGTTTAGGCGGAGACGAATTTACCATTATTTTAGAAGGGGTGGCTAAAACAAAAGCCGCGACCATTATTGCCGAAAAAGTCTTAAAAGCGTTCCAAACGCCGTTCTTGCTCGACGACAAAGTGTTAACCATTTCACCGTCGATAGGCATCAGTTTATACCCAGACGATGCGAGCGATACGACTTCGTTAATTAAATATGCCGATACTGCCATGTATCATGCCAAGTCGCTTGGGCGCAATAACTACCAGTTTTACACCGAAAAACTCAATCAATACGCCACTCGCCATGTCCAGCTTGAGGCTGGACTTAAAAAAGCCTTACAAGACAATGAGTTTCACTTGGTTTATCAGCCTAAATACAATGTTGAAACACAACAAATCGTCGGCTTAGAAGCGCTGCTTCGCTGGGAAAGCCAAGAACTTGGCATTATTTCTCCGGTAGAGTTTATCCCGCTTGCGGAAGAAACTGGGATGATTAATCAAATTGGCAATTGGTAGCATTAACCAAGCATGCTGCCAACTGGCTTTATGGCACGGCCAAGGATTTGAGCATATTTCAGTGGCGGTAAACCTATCTGCCAGACAGCTCAAAGCAGACATTATTTCCACCATCGAAGTGGCTCTTGCCGTGTCAGGTCTGCCAGCTCACGCACTTGAACTTGAGCTAACGGAATCAATGATTATGGGCAATCCACAAGATTCTGTCGCAGTACTGTCTCAACTCAAAGCCCTAGGCTTAACGATTGCCATTGATGACTTTGGTACCGGCTATTCAAGCTTAAGCTATTTAAAACGGTTCCCAATAGATACCTTAAAAATTGATCAGGAGTTTGTGCGCGATATTACCGAAGACCCTGATGATGCCGCGATCACCAGCGCAATTATCACCTTAGCCCACAGTTTAGAGCTTAATGTGGTTGCCGAAGGGGTTGAAACTCAAGAACAGCTTAATTTCTTGCGCGACGGTGGATGCGATCAAGTACAGGGCTTTTTATTAAGCAAACCGCTCACCGCCATCAATTGTTTAGCGTTACTTAACCAAGAAAAAAACAGTTAACTATACCAATCCGCATTAGAATTTGCTCTTTTAGCGAAAATGTTCAGTGAGGTATTCGAGGCGGCCTTTTGAAGACATAGTCGTTCTCGGCAACTGCTCCTGCGTTGCTCTATCTCCTGCATCCATGCAGTCGTCGGCAACTGCTCCTGCGTTGCTCTATCTCCTGCATCCATGCAGTCGTCGGCAACTGCTCCTGCGTTGCTCTATCTCCTGCATCCATGCAGTCGTCGGCAACTGCTCCTGCGTTGCTCTACCTCCTGCATCCATGCAGTCGTCGGCAACTGTGCCTACAATCCTATTACTTGCCTAGAAGGTACAGAATTCCCGCTGAATGACCAGATAATTAGTGGAATTGGTATAAGGATTGCTTCTACAATATGACAGACAAAATAAAAGCTCCCTTGGGAGCTTTTATTTTGTCTGCAGCTTAACTTAAACTAAGGCGCAACACGTTCAACTCGTTTAACCCAGCCTTGCGGTGCGGCCACATGACCTTTTTGCAACTCAGTAAACAGCTTATAAATGCGCTGAATATTAGGTCCACTTTGCCATCACCCACAGTAATAACTCGGCCATCTTCAAAGATGTACGAGCTTACAGGCGATACCACTGCAGCAGTGCCAAAACCGCCCGCTTCAATAATTTCACCTGATTCAATGTCAGCAATAAACTGATCTAACATCACAGTTTCTTGTCTCACTTCACACCCCAGCATCTCACTGAGTTCCATGATTGATTGCGAGGTAATCGATTTTAAAATCGTGTCAGTGAATGTTGGGATGATCAAAGTGCCATCTTTCAAAATATGGAAGTGGTTCATCGCACCCGCTTCTTCAATTTGGGTATTTGTAGAGTCTAAATACAACACCTGCGATGCACCATACTCAACTGCAGCTTTACCCGCACGTAGAGAAGCTGCGTAGTTGCCAGCGGCTTTAGACGCACCAGTACCGCCAGACACAGCACGATGAAATTGAGTGCTAATTAATAACCGAATACCATTATTAACCCCTGAAGCATAATAAGCGCCTGACGGGCTTAACATCACACAAAAAGTGTACTTTTGGCTTGGGCTTACCGATAAACGGTCTTCAGTGGCAAAAATAAACGGACGAATATATAAACACGCACCTTCTTGCTGTGGAAACCATAAACGGTCGACATCAATCAAAGCATTAATCGCTTTGACTTGCATGGCTTCATCGATATTTGGAATACACACAATATCGGCAGAACGGTTCATGCGTTCAGCATTTTTATTTAAACGGAAAGTATAAATTTCGCCGTCTTCATGCATAAAGGCTTTCGCGCCTTCAAAAATCGATTGGCCGTAATGCAATGACATTGCACCTGGCGCCATTTCAAATGGACCATAAGGCACGATACGCGGATCGCACCATTGACCATCACGGTAATCCATTAAAAACATGTGGTCAGTTCGAAGCTTACCGAAACCCACGTCGCCTTCAGGCATAAATGGTTCTGTACGGCGCTCTGACGCAGATTTTAAATTATATTTTATGTCCATTGCATACCACCTTAAAAACTGAGCTTGCAGACTATTTAGGCTAGAGAATAATGTCAAGCCGCAGCCGTAGATCCTAAATCAAAATACGTCAATTGAACGTAACAAGCATCAATATATTTATTCATACTGCAACTGACAAACAGTCATTGCATCACTCTATTTAGCTTGGCTACTGCGCTTAACTTACCAGAGCAGCAATTACCGATATTTCGACCAAGTATTCTGGCTCAGCAATGGCGGCTTGCACGCAAGCTCTTGCCGGAGCATGTCCCTGTGGTAACCATTGATCCCATACTTGGTTCATAGCATCGTAATCGCCCATGTCTTTAAGGTAAATAGTCGCCGACAAAATATGCTCACGGTTCGAGCCCGCTTGAGCTAATAAGGCATCCACTTCGTCTAACATGGTGGCAGTTTGCGTTTTAATATCACTAAATTTGTCTTTAGCAACCTGGCCGCAGAGGTACACCGTATTATTGTGGATCACAATACTGCTCATTCGGGTGCTTACATCGAGTCGGGTAATTGTCATAAAAAAGGCTTTTGTTGAGTAGGTTAGCCGATGAAAATAGCGCGATCTCAGATAAAGCACAATAACCAGCGATTTATTGAATATATTTTAGCCACTTAGTTTTAAAGGCTATTCCTATAGGCCTTGTCACTGCTAGAATCGGGGTTCCATCCAGAAACGTATAGGACTCCCCATGAGCCTTGAATTATTGTCCCAACTGGAAACCAAAATCCAGGCGACTCTTGAAAATATTGAGCTACTAAAAATGGAGCTTGAAGAAGAGAAGCAAAAGAATGAAGATTTAGTAAAGCAGCAACAAGAACTGACACAAAAAAACCAACAATTGCAGCAAGACCTCAACTCATGGAGTGATAAGGTCAACGGCCTTGTTGGTTTATTGAATAGCGAAATGTAATTTGGTTTTACGTTGATTGCTGTGGCGCAGATTGTGCCTCAATCAGCGCATTGAGTTCGCTGACAGCCTGCTTTACTTTTGGCAGGCTTTTTTGATTGTGTAAAAAACGTCCTTTATCAAATTCAAGTAAACCTAAATCTTTTACCCAAATAGCGCCACTTAGAAAGATCCGAACATGCTTAACAATTAACTTGGGCGCATATACAGGGAACGTTCTCATATGGTTTTCTCCTAGAGCAAATACGTACGGCCACGCGAAACGTGCAATACCATAAACGATGTTGACTATAATAATGTGACGGGCA
The DNA here is from genome assembly GCF_025398315.1 of Shewanella phaeophyticola. Lineage (GTDB taxonomy): Bacteria > Pseudomonadota > Gammaproteobacteria > Enterobacterales > Shewanellaceae > Shewanella > Shewanella phaeophyticola. The sequence goes on along the minus strand of NZ_JAODOQ010000001.1, from coordinate 4,712,810 downwards.
AAAAAATATTTACCTTGCTTCACGTTTCATATTCAACAAGGTTTTTCTTATCTCAAAATTTGACCTCACGCAGGAATAAGAGTTTCATCCTTTACAAAATTTTCTCTCTTCGCCTAAAGCAGTGCTACACACCCACTTATTGACAATATAATGTCGCTTGCCAATATTTTGACGCTATGCTACTATTCTTTTCGTTACTCAGGGTAAAAAAGAGTCATTTGACTCATCACCGTATCGTCTTTTATAGACATACGGTTTTTTTGCCTGCCCTCCTAAGCTGTGATTCTCCAGGCTGGTTTAGCAAAAGATGCGGCCATAGCTAAAACAACAATCACCCAGCTGAGCCTTATGGATACATTTAAGCGGATCGCACTGACTCAATCAGTCATAAGCCATAAAATTTAGACAACAAAAAAGGAGCCTAGGCTCCTTTTTTAGTCTTTCCCGTTTGCGCAAATTAAGCGCTAAACCGGCAATAACGTCGTTACTTTTTGTTCATTGTTGTTAAGTAAAATGCAATGTCTAGTAACTCGTCATAAGACTTAATAGAGCTAGTTTCAACACGGTATTTACCGTTAACCACTAATGAAGGTACACCTGAAATTTTGGCGTTTTCAGTATCGCGCTTCATTTTAGACATTTGTGCACTCACCATAAATGAATTGGCTGCTGCATCAAAATCTTTAGCGTCTACACCATTGGCAATAAAAAGTGCTCTAACATCATCAGCGCGAGTAAATTGCTGGCGCTTATCATGGATAGCACTAAACAATGCTGCTTCGATTTTCTTTTCAACGTTAAGTTGTTTTGCTACCGCAAATGCACGTGACATTTCTACGCCCATTTCACGACCAATAAAATCGACATGCGCCTGGCTGAAGCTAACGCCTTCTGGAATATTGGCTTCAATTTTTGGTACAACAGTTTTAGCAAAGTTGTAGCAGTGTGGGCAATAGAAAGAGAAAAACTCCATAATTTCAGGCTTAGCAGAACCAGAGCCATCATTAATTACCGTGTAATGAACACCTTCTTTGTAATCTGCAGCCATCGCCGCCATTGGCGCGAGTAGCAATGCTACGGCCATCAATAATGCTTTTTTCATCTTACTTCCTTTAATAGGCAAACTAATTATAAAAACGCTGTATCTATCATAGTCTAGCGTCAGCCTGAAACTCAATCGTTAGTTGATTGTATTTGTAACTAAATACATCCCGGTAGTTATTATTAAAAAATGTTAATACCCAGCCCGTTAAAAATCAAAAACGTGCAGAGTGGCTCAACTTTTCAACGCAAAATTAGGTTTGGCATCTTTACCATCACTTATTAACCTTGATTAAAGCTGGTTAAACTCAATGGTGCTTCATTCAACGCGGCAAGCTGCTCTTTAAACGCTAAGGTTTGTTGCTCCCAATATTTAATGTCAGCAAACCAGGGAAAGTTCATCGGAAATGCCGGGTCTTGCCAACGTTTTGCTAGCCATGCATTGTAATGGATCATTCTAAACGCTCTTAACGGCTCAATTAGTGCCAATTGCTTGGTGTCAAAATCACAAAACTCTTGATAGGCATCAATTAAAATATCGAGCTGCAATAATTGCTGTGCCCTATCGCCTGTCAACATCATCCAAATGTCTTGCACTGCAGAGCCTTGCCTTGCGTCATCTAAATCAACAAACCCTGAGCCATCGTCTGGAGTCCATAAAATATTTCCAGGGTGCAAATCGCCGTGCAGACGAATCGTGTCAAAGCTGTGTTGTTGCCAAATCTGTTTCGCTTTTGTAAGCACCTGCTCTACCACAGTAAAAAAGGCGCTGCGCATACCTTCGGCGACAATACCGCTGTCTTGTAAATAACGATAAGCATCATCGCCTAAAATCTCAGGAGTTAACGGCTCACGATATACAAAAGGCTGCTTACTGGCATATTGATGAATACGGCCAATAAAGCGCCCCACTGACTCTAATTGCTCAAGGTTATCCACTTCAAAAGCGCGGCCACCTATCGATGGAAATAACGCAAATCGGTAGCCTTTAAACTCAAACAAGGTTTTATTGTCAATGATGACGGGCACAGCAATAGGAATGTCTTCAGCGGCTAACGCCAACGCATAGTCATGCTCTTCTTGTATTTGCGCTTCACTCCAACGTTGTGGTCGATAAAACTTAACCACATAACGTAAGCCTTGGTCACAGCGGAACTGATACACGCGGTTTTCATAACTGTTTAAAGCTAATAAACCGGTTTCAGGAAATACGCCAATGCTTTCAATTGCATCTAAAATCAAATCAGGCGTTAGAGCACTGAAAATGAAATTCTGCGCTATTATTATCCATTTAAGCCTTCTTACGTTGTGTGAATATAGGATTTAAGCAAGCCAGATAAAAAGTGCAACACATCAACATCTTTTGCACTGTCCACTGACAACCAACAAACATCACCATAAAACTCATAATGCAACCACACTGGGCTACCTTCAAAATTCAGCAACCATTGATGCCGATCTGCGCCCCATTGGCGTTCACGGATTTCACAATCTAATGCCGCCGCTAACGGTTCGGCAAACCGTTCAAATTGCTCAAAATCAACTTCAGCTTGAATAACAATGCTCTTCGCTTCAGGATCAAATTTAGCAGATAATAATTTCATAACATCACTCAATAAAAAATGGCGATTAAACAGGGTTAACTACTGCAAGACATAACCAGCCCTTGGCTTTAATCGGGTGGCCGCTTGGCAAAATGGTCCATATCGGGTTGCTCATCATAAGGACGAGTTAATAACTGCTGTAATTGTAAAAGCTTGCTATTGTCAGCTTTTTCCTCAATGTCGATTATGGCTTCCTGGGCAAGGTAATTACGTAAAATATACTTAGGGTTATGCTGATTACGCTGCTGTTGCCATGCAGCAACATCGACCACATCACCCACTCGGGCTTGGTAAGCTTGATACCAGTTATCAAATTCGCTCACATTCAATATATCATCACGTAGTGGACTGTACTGGCTGCTAATGTCTATCTGGCTCATTTTGCGCAAGCTGTTGTTGTAATCAAGCTGGCTGTTTTCAAGCATGACGGTAAATTGGCTAATTAACGCTAAATCTTGTTTTTCTTGCGCTGCTTGCGCGGCGTTATCTAAATCGCTGTCGGTACTTAAGCCTAATTTTTCCCGCATTAAGCTAACATAATGGTTCACCAAACTGGGTTGATAGGTATTAAGTGCGGCAATTAAATCGTCTGACGGAATGATCGGAGTAAGCGCTTGCGCGAGGCGTTTTAGATTCCATAAGCCGATACCGGGTTGCTGGCCAAAAGCATAACGGCCGTCATGATCAGAGTGATTACAGATAAAACCTTCTTTAAAGGTGTCTAAAAATGCAAACGGCTCCAAAATCAAAGGTATCGCCTAAAATCGACATATTGTCGGTGTTCATTACGCCATGAGCAAAACCGACGGCTTGCCAGTGGGCAATCATTTTAGCCGTTGATTGCACCACTTCAACAAACCATTGTTTGTAGCCTGCAGCGTCGGCGGTTAAATGTGGAAAATGCTGAGCAAGGGTAAAGTTAAGCAATTGGGTGAGTTTATCTGGTGCACCTTTTTCGCTATAGCAAAAATACTCAAAGTGGCCAAAACGAATATGGCTTTTCGCTAAACGGACCGTTATTGCTGCGGTTTCTTGGCTTTCACGCCACACAGGGAGATCAGACCCTATTACCGCTAAAGCACGGCTTGTCGGTACAGACAGTGCCGCCAACGCTTCTGACACTAAAAACTCTCGCACCGCAGAGCGCATCACCGCCCGGCCATCACCATGGCGAGAGTAAGGTGTTGAAGCCGCCACCTTTTAAGGCCACATCCCACGCGCCATTAGAGGCCAATAGCCTCACCTAATATTATTGATCGGCCATCTCCCAACCTCGGGGTATACCCACCAAATTGATGACCACTGTAAACTTGAGCATAATAACTCGCTCCTGGCGCTGCTGCATTGGCAGATAACTGCATCAATAACGCATCGTTTGGCTTATCTAAACCAATCAGTTTAGCGGCATCATCACTCCAGCCGAGCCAATGTGGATTGCTGATTCCCTGCGGATAGACTTGCGAATAAAAGCCGTCTAATTGCTCAAAAAAGTCTTGCTTAAAGCGCATCCATCGCGCCTCCCAACACTTGGCGTTGACAATGCAATTGTTCATTATCATCCACTTGGCATTGTTGAGCACACACAAAGGCTTGCGCTGCCGGCATTGATGAACCTTGCAAACGTAACATCCCAGTTCCTTTTGCCTGACATTGCTCGAGCGTATCGAAATAACCTAAAATAAAATCGGTTTGCACCATGTTGGCTGATGCTATCGCCCTTTCGGCATGCTCAGGATTATCTGCAACGTAAAACAGCGTCCACTCAGGGGTACGCGTGCATCCCACTGCCACACTTAACCCAATTGCAGCCAGCAGTAATTTGCTTATCGTAGAAGTCATCAATGCCACCAAAATCCTTGATTATATTAACCACCAGCATCTATCAGCTCAGCCACAGATGCCAAATACAAAAAAGCGGACCGAGGTCTGCTTTCCTTTGTGGATATCATACCCGATATCCTTCACGCTGTATTAACTGAGTTAGCTTGCCTTAGCTTTCGCTTTTTCAATTCGACTGATGCGACCTTCAAATCCAGTGACTGTGCCATCCGTTAATTGATACTCAAGTGCCAGCTGGCAAACACTAATGGCTTGGTCAAACTCGCCTGTATCGTTAAGTAGAGTGGATAACTGCATAAACGCCGGCGCTTTAATCTCATCACTGCCGCTTGAATCATGCTGTTGATAGAACACACGGAATAAATCTAAATATAGTGCCTTAAGTGCAGCGCCATATTGGCAATAATCGGCTTGTTTACGCATTTTATAACAGTGACTGACCACATCTGCTACAGCATCATGCTGAGCTTGTGGTTCGCCAGCATTGTTTGCTGCCTCAACTAATTGCTTAAAACTGTCGCTGGCCCACTCACCTTCAACCGGCGCCAAACAGACAGACTTGTCGTCATTCTCGCTTGATGCAACATCACTTGGCTCAGATTCTGGTTCTGGTTCTGCAGCAATAATCTCTTCTGCCTGTGATTCAAGCTCAGGTTCAGATTCAACATCCACCGTTGTAACGGGATCAGGGATAACCTCAGGCTCTGACGACGCGGCATCCGTTGGCTCAACGGCTTGGTCTTTTTGAGCGATATTTGATTCGCTAGGCGTGTCCACAGGCGATTGAGTTTGTTCTGGGTTGGGTGCTTTTTTGTCGAGTTCTTGTTTTGCAACAGCCTGAGTACGTCGGTATAAATACAGGGCTATTACAACCAATACGACAAATAAAATGACCTTCATTAGCATTAGGCGTCCACCTTACTGATTATGCGTCTTAAACACATAGATTCGTTATTACTCACGTATCAATTAACAGTGAGTCATTTACGTCATTAATAATAGTGCGCTGTTTTTTAAGCACTAGTCATTATTATTTCAACGTGCGCTATAAAATCAAGTATTTATCCACTTTAAACTGTAACAAGCTATCGAATAAGGCACTATTGCGGTGGATTTAAGTGATTTTTGCGATCAATGGCACATTCAACCATGGTTTTGTGTTTGAATTCATAATTAGCGAATGCGAATTTGTCAGCAGCTATTTTGCCACATAAACTCATAATACCAGACTAATTTACTAAGGTATTAACCATGAGCGAAACTGAGTTACTCACAGGTCAGTTACTGTTTGAATTTCGTACCATCAAAGCCATGGTCAATATTTACTGCAAAGCGCATCATCCAATGAAACCGTCACATGATGTATGCGAGCAGTGTCGTGAATTTTTAAGTTACGCCAACACCCGCCTCGACCGCTGCCCTTATGGTCAAGATAAGCCAACCTGCAATAAATGCCCGGTGCACTGCTATAAGCCTCATATGAAACAAAAAGCCCGTGAGATTATGATTTATGCAGAGTACAAGAATGTTACTTCCCCATCCAATTATGGCCATTAAGCATTTATTGGCTGAGCGTAAACCCGCCCCAGGCTTACCACCAGAAGGTGTGTCGAATCGTCATGAGCGTAAGCGGCAAATGTCGTAGACATGTTATTGGGAGCATAAATACCTGACATCGCGCAATCACTGGTGCAACTATTTGTTCAATCATACTTCGTGGTGTTGACACCATTTACCTTAAGCTAACCTCTGTACAAGTATAAACGTTAATTAACTCGCACCGTTTAAGCGGTATTGGTACTCTATAGCGATATACAATGACAATGATGTCAATGGGTTCGTCAATGAGGTGATTTATGCAACGTTCAACCAGCCTATTTTTTACAAGCTTAGTTATGTTGTTTAGTGTCGCGTTTTCTGCGCCAACTTTTGCTAACGATAATGCTTATAGCGAAGCCGTCACAAACTTCAAGAAAGCCAGCGAGACCCGAGACTTTTTTAATTCTGCTTATGGTTATGCCATATTTCCCACCGTTGCAAAAGGCGGTATCGGGATTGGTGCTGCTTATGGTAATGGCCGTGTTTACCAAGGCGGCACACACATGGGTGATTCAAGCTTAACCCAGTTGTCGATAGGATTTCAGCTCGGCGGCCAGGCTTACAGTGAGATTATCTTTTTTAAAGACGCCAAAGCCTATAATGAGTTTACCAGCGGCAGTTTTGAGTTTAGCGCCCAAGCGTCAGCCGTGGCGATTAACTTAGGCGCCAACGCCCAAGTCGGCACCACGGGTAATTCTGCAGGCGCTGGCCAAGCAGGCAGTAATCATAATGCTGCAGCGGCTTACATTAATGGCATGGCAATTTTCACCGCAGCCAAAGGCGGCTTGATGTTTGAAGCCGCCTTAGCAGGACAGTCGTTTACGTTTGATGCTAAGTAATTCAAATGCGTTTAAATGAGTTCGAGTTTTACTCGTAGCTTATATACTCAATCAACTTGAAGATACGTGTTTCAGAGCATCTTCAGGTTGTTTGGGTATAGATCATTCAGGCTGCCATTGGCAGCCTGAATTGTTTTGGGTGAGTTGATTCATATTGCTAATTTGTTTGTAAAAAACAGTTTACATACTAGATCACTCTAACCTGATTGGTATTGGGTTACTTATTTAAAACCCCAAATTCATTGGTACTTATTGCCTGCCGCAGGCTCCGTGCAGATGATTAAGCGAGACGCCGCAAGCACATCCATGTGGCTTAACCAAAACATCCCTGTTTTGGACACTCGCTGACTCATCTACACCTGTCATTATCTCTCTTCGATGTAACCTCTTGCGTGTCAGGGGGTAAAATCCCATAAAGATTTAAACAACATGATTCAAAATAAGAAGCACCTCTAATACTAGAGGCGTACACCTAGTAAAGTATTGACTATTCAACCTTGTAGGGCTGGATGGACATATTAATTCCACTAAGCATTCGAAACTCGTCTTAAACGTCAGTCAGACTTTCAGTCAACGAGTTCAACACCTAAACTTTCCAATAGACTCAGTGCTTCGCTCCTTGAAAATCGTGCCTTTTTCACATTATTTTCAAACACGTCAATAACGTATTCTTCTGAGTCACTGAAATCGACCCCTTGTAAATTTGTTCTCATAAATAAACTATGCCTAAAGTTACAATAAGTCATTGATGAATTTGTAAAGTCACCCTCGCGAAAGTCAACATCATGTAACTTACATTCATCCAAAACTAACTCGTGCAATTTAAGCCCAAAAAATGATGAGTCATTCAAAATACAACGCGTAAAGTTAAGTTCAAAATCTAAGTGGTATATAGCCCATTCAGCTTTCGCCCAATCAACACCGATTAATTTGCTATCTTGAAACCTAACTTCAAACAGCTTTGAATTAGAAAGGTCAACCAAGCTGAAATTACATCGTTCAAATATACAATTAAGGAATTTACAATTTTTGAACTGAGTTTCGGAGAAATTACAGTCTACAAACTGACAGTCCTCAAATTCGATATGATTAAAGTGTTTATGCGAGCCAAGATGTTTTTCAAACAAAATATCTAGATAACTCTCACCATCAACTAACACTTTCATGATTTCCCATCCACCAACACTTTTCTAGACAGTACATCAGGTAGATCGAGTAAACAAGATAGTCAATGTGATGGAATGAACACCCCATTTGAAGCGTTAATATTTTTATTCTTTACTCGTAGAAGAAAAAGAAGCCACCCATGATTTATAAATAGAAGAAAAAGAAGCCACCCATGATTTATAAATAGAAGAAAAAGAAGCCACCCATGATTTATAAAAGTAACTTAACTCTTTTTTATGACTTTGGCGAGGGTTACGATCTATGTGATCAACTCATCAATTTTTATCGATATGGCTAAAACATTATCGTTAAATGAGTGATTTATGGTCATCTAAGAAATTCGGCATAGCAGAAAAACTTGATAGCTATCAAGTGTTAGAAGAATTGTAATTTGATTGGGGATGATGACTTAAGCGCACAACCAGCGCTGACAATTTGCAGCGCCTTGTCGTCGTTTTCGGTCTAAATGCTCACAGTATTCAGTTAAGGCAGGTAGTGCACCTACAGCACCTTTAAATAATGCACCAAATTCAGTGGTGATTTTAAGCCAATTTTCCGCGGGGATGTTGAGTCTATTCAGTATGTCCTGGCTGCTTGAGCTAATGGCGCCGCGCTTATCTTCTCGAATGATACGACCGGTATCTTCAACCAATACTATGTAGTCTTTCACGCTGAACATAAGCCCGTTAGGCAAATTGAGTCGCTCATTACCCACAAACGGTAATAGCTCTGGTGGTTGCTCGCCTTTCATCGCTGAATTGATACGTCTTTGAATACTGGTGTAATATGAGGTTTCTGGAGTTGTTGCCATTTTGGCTCTGACTGGGTTTAAATCCACATAAGCCATACAGGCTAATACCGCGGCTTCATCAAGCAATGCTTGAGACTTAAAGCGTCCTTCCCAAAAGCGACCTGTGCACTTATCTTCTTTGTTGGCCATTCTGGCGATGGGCTCACTAAGTGAGCGCATGAACCAACTGATATCAATTAAGCGCTTACGGTATTCGGTAATGCATTCATTAACCGTTTGAAGTTCAAACTGGTTAAGGTCTTCCTCTTTTAGGAACTTGTGCGTGAGTAACGTACCTTTAAAGCCCTTGTGCCATTGAATGAGCACTTCTTTATCTGACCACTTTTTTGCTTTGTCAGCATCAACTTTTATAACCACATGTAAATGATTGCTCATCACGGCATAAGCACAGATATCAATGGCAAAAATAGTTGCTAATTCTAGAATCCGGGAGTCGACCCACTCGCGCCGATGCTCAAAGTTCTCACCTGTCGAATTATCAATGCCGCACAAGAATGCCTTACGCACCACACGAGAACAGCAGTGGTAGTAAGGTGTATCTTCCAGGCTAACGATTGTCTGTCTTGGTCTGGCCATCTTTAATTACCGTTTGGAAAGGGTAAATAAAGCGTAGTTCAGCGTTCATTATTTCGCCAACTATTATGGGTGGCCATGTAAATATTCGATGGGTGGCCATGTAAATATTCGAGATAAAGCGCAGATTAGCAACGCGCCGTTGCCCCTGTTGTCAGCAACCAATGCGCTTTATGGGCATAGTGAAACGACCGACAAACTTAATACCCTGAACTTAAGTTGAAAATGATAATAAGGATAATGGTTTAACTGAATACCGTGGAGGGTTAATTTAAGATACTGAAATATAGCGAGTTAACTAATTAGCAAGGAGGCTAAGGGAACAGGCTGTCTACTGAAAAGTAGCTAGCTAACAATCACATCAAACAGCGCGTTTTCTCGAGCTGTTAATTACATAATAAAGAGTCACATCTCACGTATTCGGGCTTGTTCAACACTTGGGATAAGGACGCGGCTTCGCGCGGCCTATCCTTATTTGTTATATGCCTTTACAGACGATCCATTTGGCTTCGCCAGTGACCGATTAAGGCTCACCAAATAACTTCAATATACTCTGGAGTTTCATGTTCAAATGCAACCTCAGGCCAAATATCGAGAAATGAGCCCATACCGCCACCTTTAAACATTTTTAGACGAGATAAAACTATTTTCTTATCGTCTCGCTCAAGCAACTCAGCAATTTCATTTAAACGAGAAACCCAACCGGGCGGACAATGATGTTCAGCGCAAAATTTTGCTAAAGCTTTAGTTGTTTGGATTTGACCTTTATCGCCGACCACGACTTCTCCTTGGCATATAACGCCCAGCACAGAGGCGAGTTAAGCTGGTGCTTGTTTTGCTGATTTTTGCAAAACGAGTGACAGTTTGACGAGTCCACTGCTGCTGTTTGTTAAGCATTTATTCCCTTTACCAACTTTAGTAAATCTGCTTCAGTAGCAATTATTTTTTTATTTTGAACAGCTTCTGTATACAGATTGATTAGTGACTTTAAATCACTGCGATCCATTATCCCTTGATCTCTTGCTGATCTTGCAGTTTCTATTATTTTATTAACAAGCAGCCTTGATCTTATATTACTAACCCGCTCAATAAGGAAAAAAGCCTGTGCATTGGTTGCATTCTTTACTGGCTCTTTCCAAAAATACTCCATAGCTTCAACCACACCAAAGCACCCACGCTCAAAGCGTACTGATGAAATGTAGATTTCCAAAATTGTTTCCTTTGGAAAAATACTTGTAATCCATGGAGCTAGCGCAAGCTCGATTAATTTCCGCCTCTTTGTTTTACTCAAATCTTGAATAAAAAGAGTTCGAGTTAACTGTTGTACTATCGTCGATCCGCCAGATTTAGGTTTGATTTTCATTAAACCTAATATAATTCTTGCTAGGGACTTGTAACTAATACCGGAATGAGAATAAAAGTCTTTATCTTCAATAAAAACTAGAAATTTCTTTATATTTCTTGTCGTTACTTTGATCCTATCAGTTTCATAACAGGCTAGTTTTGCACGATAAATAATATACTCAATATTTTGTGTTAATGGTAAGCCAATAATTCTTGATAATTGTTTGTAGAAAATAAGCCTTGATGTCTCATGAGTATCGAGCAGAGAAACTCTAAAAATCAACATTGAAGCAACAAACCAAGCTAGTCCCATGGATAAAATAGATGAGAGGTATAATTCATGAGGCATTACATCTGGATTTTGTTTTACAAAATATGCGCATAAAAACAAAACAACTGAGCTAGATATAATTGAGATAATCCAGAAAGGATAAGCTGCATATGTAAGCCACCCTGGAAATAGTTTTAAAGCAAGCGGTTGATCAGCGCCTTCAACTCTCCAGTTAGGCAGAAGTAGCTGTACTTGCCCATAACTTAGACCTAGCATTCTTCTCAAAATAATTACTTTTCGACCAGCAAAAACTATAGCTCTTTGTCTGTCTGCAAAATATTTAAGGCTTATAAAAGAAAACCCAATGATTATAGATAAAAGAATAAGAGATATTATATAAGGAGGAATAATATCGTTGAAGACTGAGATAAGTTGGTTTGACGATCCAACCAGCAAAGAACCTAAAGCGGCAGACGCGACTAACGTCACATTGGAGGCATTAAGAAAGACCCTCTCTTCAGATTCAAGATTTTTAGCGGCAACCTTATACTCTTCTAGAGCGATGTCTCGATCATGAAAGTTGTATGTTGGAAAATGCTGTCTCCAACCATTTTTGTAATCTTCTTCGATCAATGCACGGTTTCCATTCTATTGCTTAACAGCTTATTGAAGGGCAAATGAAAATTAAAGTCGCCCTTTAAGTTATTGATTATTAACATCCTACATTTACTATCTTATTGTTGTAAAGCAGTTTTATTTAACGCCACTGACACATAAAAGCGAGCTTGCACGTTAAAAGTGGACTTAATATTCGTCAAAGATTAAAAGCACATTTATTTCAATGCACTACGAAATAAACAAACTATTTGTCGTACGACTTTAGTTTACTTATTAGCCGATTTAGCTTGAAAACACGTCAAAACCCATTATAACTGTATATAAACACAGTATAGGTAACATAAAGGGGAAAATGATGGCAGAAACTGGATATTTATCCGACATTTGTAAGCCAGTTACTGATTAAAGTGTAAAAATGAGCGAGGCGCCACGACGTTAGTGGCCGCAGGCCATAGGTACAAAAGTACAAAGCAAACACCTGGATCCCGGCTCAAAAGCATTGCCGGGAAAACATATCTAATGGTGGTTACTGTCGCTGCAAGCAAAGTATGCTTAAATCAATTATGTCGCTGGAAGCAGAGTATGGGTTCAGCGACAAATTACTCATGCCCCCATGGCACAGGTGGTAATGCAACTGGTTTGGTTAAATCAAACTCCACCTTAAAATCGCGATTCTCACGTGTTAAGCGATACGTAAAAGTATGCGCTTCAATCATCATCTGCCACACATTGGTAACCGACTGATCTAGGCCATTTTGTTTAAAGTTAACGATGGATTCATCATCAACTGGAAACGATTGCATGTTGGCGGTACCCACATCGCGGGTGTCGCCACCGTACATGGTAACTTTATCTTCAGAGCCGTCTTTGTGGCGATGATCGTGTTTTAAGCGTAAGCCTGTGTCAGTTTGGGTGATAACCCAGGTGCGTGAGTGATCGTCACCGACATGAAATGGTACTTTTAATTGAGTGTCGCTGCATTCGCGTACATGCATAATCAGTGCTTTACCACTAAATCCATCATCTTCACTGCCACCAGCAGTGATTTTACCAGCAAACGCCTGGCCGCAAAGCTTGGCTATCGACTCAAAAAATTGTTGATGTTGCACTGAGTTCGCGGCGTTACTTGGGGCGGAGATTAATGCTGCGCTACAGACTAATGCGCTAATGAAGTAACCACGTAATGTACTCGTTCTAGTCATATTGCTGATCCCTTGCTTATTGATATTTTTATTGCACACAGAGTACATGCTTTGCGAAGTGATACCAATCAGGATAAATAAGTGTTCAGAGATTGCGTAGGAAAAATCGCTTAGAATAAGGCAGAAATTGCAGCGAGCGAGTTGTTCTAACTTCAAAATGTCTAACGACGTTATAAGTGGTTTTAACCAATAAGAATGATCACATTCTTGTGCTGATTGGTATGAGGCTACAGATAAACTAAACCCGCATAAATGCGGGTTTAGTGGTTAACGCGATATATAGTTAACTGACTACTTAGCGTATTTAGACTTGGTAGTCCAACCGGTTTTAGCGGGTCGTTTAGCCCCAGTTGCTTTAGCTGGCTGACCGCTGTTTTTTGCCGTTGCTTTTGGCTTTTGCCCCGCAGGCTTAGCTTTGGATTTATCAGCTTTTGATGCGCCTTTACGGTCTTCAAATTGGTCAGCAGAAAAACGGGTCATGGCTTTTTGGCCACCTTGATTTTTGCCTTTAGCCGCTGGCTTTTGGCCCATTTCACTCGATTTTGCTCGTTACGGGTTTCTGGCGGTACCAAATGTTGTGGACCATTACCAATTAAATACTCTTTACCCATAGCAACTAAGGCTTCACGGATCATCGGCCAGCCTGCTGGGTCGTGATAACGTAATAAAAACTTATGCAATTTACGTTGGCGACCTTTTTTAGGCACGCTCACCTGCTCACTGTCGTGTTTAACGTTTTTCAACGAGTTAAGCTCGGTATGGTAAATGGTTGTAGCATTAGCCATAGGCGATGGATAAAAGTTTTGTACTTGATCAAGTTTAAACTTTTGCCCTTTTAGCCACAACGCAAGGTTAATCATGTCATCATCGGTAGTGCCAGGATGCGCAGAGATAAAGTATGGGATTAAGAACTGCTCTTTACCGGCTTCTTTTGAAAACTTATCAAACAGTTCTTTAAACTTGTCGTAAGTGCCCATGCCTGGCTTCATCATTTTACTGAGAGAGCCTTCTTCGGTGTGCTCTGGGGCAATTTTTAAATAGCCGCCCACATGATGCTTAGCCAACTCTTTGATGTAGTCAGGGTCTTCAATGGCTAAGTCGTAACGCACACCCGAAGCAATGAGTACCTTTTTAATACCTGGCACATCGCGAGCCGCACGGTATAAATCGATGGTGTGTTTATGATCTGTGCCTAAGTGGCCACAAATAGATGGGTACACACACGACAAACGGCGACAGGTTTTTTCGGCCTTTTCGCTGGTACAGCCTAAACGATACATGTTGGCTGTTGGGCCACCTAAGTCAGATATCACCCCGGTAAAGCCCGGCACCTTTTCTTGAATGTCTTTAATTTCTTTAACAATCGACTCTTGCGAACGGCTTTGAATAATGCGCCCTTCGTGCTCGGTGATTGAACAGAATGAACAACCACCAAAACAACCGCGCATAATGTTGATTGAGGTTTTGATCATGTCGTAAGCAGGAATTTTCTCTTTGCCATAAACCGGGTGTGGCACACGCTGATACGGCAAGTCGAATACGGCGTCCATCTCATCTGTGTTCAGTGGCCAAGCAGGTGGGTTAACCCATACGCCACGGTTAGCGTCGTGTGGCTGAAATAGCGCGCGAGCACAGCCAGGGTTTTGCTCTTGGTGTAAAATACGCGAGGCATGGGCATACAAATATTTGTCTTCGCTGACTTTACTAAAAGCAGGTAAAAGCACATAGGTTTTTTCCCATGGCTTTGGACGAGGAGGTTGAATGCTAATTGGCTTCGGCGCATCGTTATCAAAAATTTTCTTATCGCTTGGATCCTGATAACTTTTCACAGCCAACGTCGTCTGCACCATAAGGATTAGGAATAGGATCAATTTTGTGTAATTGGTCAATTTTACGCGAGTCCATACCGCGCCAGCCCGGCATGGGATCTTTACGCATTACCGCAGTGCCGCGCACGTCATCAATATCACTAATGGCTTCGCCTGCAGCAATACGTCGCGCGACTTCCATAAGCGGGCGTTCGGCATTACCGTAAATTAAGATGTCGGCTTTGGCATCAAAAATAACACTGCGACGCACTTTATCTGACCAGTAATCGTAATGGGCAATACGGCGTAAACTGGCTTCAATACCCCCGATGACAACTGGCACTTCTTTAAAGGCTTCTTTACACCGCTGAGTGTATACCGTTACAGCACGATCTGGGCGTTTACCGCCAATATCACCAGCAGTATAAGCGTCGTCATGACGCAGTTTACGGTCTGCGGTATAACGGTTAATCATAGAGTCCATGTTGCCAGCCGTAACCCCAAAAAACAGGTTTGGTCGACCTAATTGCATAAAGTCTTCTTTGCTGGATCAATTTGGCTGCGAAATAATCCCCACCCGGTAACCTTGAGCCTCAAGCATGCGCCCAATCACCGCCATACCAAAGCTTGGATGGTCTACATATGCATCGCCAGTCACGATAATAATATCGCAACTATCCCAGCCTAGTTTATCCATTTCCTTGCGGGACATAGGTAAAAAAGGAGCTGTTCCGTAGCATTCTGCCCAAAACTTGGGATAATTAAATAACGTTGACTCAACTTGCATGTATATAACCTAAATGAATGGAGAGAAGCGTGTACCGAGTCCGGTAGCAATAATAGCGTGCGGCCGAATTAACGGACGCGGAGTATAGCAGCACGGAGACACTAAGTGTGACTAAAAAAGCAGCAAAAGTGAAATATTTTTATTGGCAATTAACCCTATAAAAAGTGGTGATAAGCCAATATCACCACAGCCAAAGCACTTATAATCCTAGAAAGAAGCCAATATTAGCTACTGCTAAAACCAAAAACACAATCCAAGTGACCAACACTCCCCAAAAGCGACCAAAGTGATAACCACCTTGCCCTTGGTTTAGCCCAATTGCATGTAATAAACGCGCCACAATCCAAACCGTACCGATACTGTGTATTAAGTAAACTGGCATGCCATTCAACTCTGCCAATGCTAACAAAATAAGCACAATAGGTGCGTTTTCAATTAAATTGCCATGCGCTCTTATGGCAATAGACAGTCCTTGGTGACCACCATCGCCGATGCCTATTTTATTTGCCCGACGAAATTTAACCACTTTATAAGATAATGCTAAAACCAGCAGCGCCGTTAAACCTGCATATAAACCCGTTACCATCAATGTCATCAGTTATTCCTTTAGTTGATTATATTATTATTTTGACATCTTCGATTAATACCACAATGCTATTGTGATGTTAAAACAACATTTTGAATCAGTTTGTCTATAAACACACGTTCTAATCGGTTAGTATTCGCGCCAAATTAAGCCCTATACCTTAACAAGAGTGACTATCGCCCAGTGGATAATCAGGATTTTCTAGAAAAACGTAGATTTATCATAAAATTAGGTAAAGCCCTACATAAGTTTGGTACGCCTGCGTATCGCTTAGAATCCCACTTGCAAACGGTATGTAGCACGCTTGGTATTGAAGGTTATTTTTTAATATCGCCCACCTCGATGACATTTGTGCTGCAACACGACACCGAACAAGAATATAACCATGTGGCGCGTGTTAAACCTGGCGACCTTGATTTAGGCTCATTAGCACGTACATTTGAGTTAGTTGAAGAGCTCAGTTCAGGCCAGCGCACCTTACAAGAAGCACTAGAACGCTTAGAAGACATCGCCAATAAACCTAATCCCTATGGCCACAAGTTAACATTGCTTGCTTTTGGCACAAGTGCTGGGGCGTTTGCCATGCTAATGGGCACGGGTTGGCATGATGTTTTTTGGTCAGCCATGCTAGGTTTATTAGTTTACAGCTTGGTGTTTTGGGCTGAGCGTTCTAAACGCATTGCTGAAATGCTCGAGCCTATGGCGGCGGTAGTGTGCGCAATTTTAGCAACGGCTATTTCTCAGTTTGACCCCAGTATTAATTTACCAGTGACCATTTTATCGGGGATTATTATCTTTGTGCCCGGTCTTGCACTCACGTTAGGTTTAGCAGAACTTGCCGCGCGCGATTTAATTTCTGGTACCGCACGTATTATGGATGCGGTAATGCAGTTATTTAAACTGTATTTTGGCGCTGTGCTCGGCATGACCATAGGTAAAGCCATATTTGGCGACGTTACCTATATAGACCCAATCCCCTTACCTCGTTGGGCAATATGGTCGGCAGTGCCATTATTGTCGATGTCGTTAGTGATTATCTTTAAAGCGCGCCTTAAAGACTCGCCTTGGGGCGTGTTTGCCGGGATTGTGGCCTTTTTCTCGGCCATGCTTGGTGGTATTTACTTAGGTGAGTCGATTGGCATTTTTGTTGGTGCATTGGCGGTTGGCATATACTCAAATCTCTATGCCCGCTGGATGAAAGCCCCAGTGTCGATAGCGTTATTGCAGGGCATTGTTATTTTGGTGCCCGGCAGTAAAACCTATATTGGTTTAAACGCACTGATATCGGGTGAAACAATGCTTAACCAAGCACATTTAGGCTCGCAAATATTTTTGATTTTTATGTCTCTCATCGCAGGGCTTATTTTCGCCAACGTTGTGGTTCCGCCGCGTCGTTCGCTGTAGTCGTTCCATTCTCCCAGCAAAAGCGCTGCCGACTAAGCAGCGCTTTGTTCCTATGGTGCAAGTCACGCTAAAACCTTTAAACACTTGACTATTCGTCAATACAAGTGTGTTATTAAGGCAAGCGATAACGCAACCGCTTCATTTTTATTACACTAATCTAACGTTTGGCGTTTCCTTAAAAATATAACAAAAAACATAAGGACGAATTTATGCCAAGAGTCATACTGGCAGCCTTTTTTTCGTCATCTTGCTTTCTCACACCAGCGCCAGCGCTAAAGATGAGCCGGTGAACAAGTCACCAGCAGTATCGACAGTGAATAAACATGATGTCGACAAGGTCGCTAATATCGTCGTTGTCAGTTACCCCATTTTTGATGAATCAGACCCCGATACTATCTTTTTGCATCGTTGGGCAAACTATCTACACATCAACACCACTGAATCTACCATCCTCAACAGTTTAAGCTTTGAAAAAGGCGATAAAATTAGCAAAAAAGATCTGGAAGAAGCCCAGCGTTTACTGCGTTATGAACCCTACATTCGCGATGCCGAAATCAATATTGCTCATAAAGACCCTCTCGCCGAAGACGATGCAGAAGACGTGGTACTGGTTGAGACCTGGGATAACTGGTCATTACTGCCCACAATGAGTCTCAGTACAAACGGCGGTGATACTAAATATTCGTTTGGGATTAAAGAAGATAACTTAATGGGTTTAGGCGTACAAACCAAAATAAAATACCAATCAAGTGCCGACAGAACAGGATATAAGTTTGCATTTGATGCGCCCATTAGGTGGGTAAAACATGGCAGTATTGCCGTCGATTTTTATGATAATAGCGACGGCCAAGCCTCCGCATTAGCATTTAACAAACCCTTTTATTCCCTCGATACAAAGGACATGTATGGCGTTGCCTGGTCTACTGATACCCGTATCGACACCATCAGGCAAAATGGTGATGACATTAATGAGTTTGAACATATTATCGATTACGCCAATGTTGGCTTTGGTTGGTTAGTCGACAAAAATGATGACCATTTACATCGTGTCAGTGTAGGCCTTAGGCAAGAGCAACACGCGTTTAATAATATTGATAGCTACCCTGATTCAACATTGCCCAATACTCGCGACTTTACCTACCCATGGATAAGTTATGAATACTTGCAAGACCAATATAAAGTGTTAAACAATATCCATTTAATCAATAACAATGAAGACTTTAATCTAGGCTGGCGTCACGTAGTCACATTTGGATTAGAAACAAACGATGTTGCCGACAACTCTGCGCTAGGTTACCACTTAACATTTTCAACCACTCGAGGCTGGCAGCAAGAAAATCAGTTATTGTTAATGAGTTTATCAGGTAAGGCTGATATAAAAACTGGCCAACAAGATTTTTATAATGTGGGTATAGCTGCTGAGTACTTTCATGAAATGAACCCCAAATGGACCGCATACTCTAAAGCCAAAATTGCCACATCACACAATAACTATCTCGACCAAACCTTTGCCTTAGGCGATGAAACTGGCATACGAGGTTATCCAAATGACTATCAACACGGTGATAATCAATGGTTACTCACTAGCGAAATTCGCTATTACCCCAATATCAATTTGTATCAATTGGCAGAATTAGGCTGGGCACTGTTTGCCGATGTAGGCCATGCCTTTGGCGGCACAGATGAGTTAAATGAAGTGAGCGGCCCCATTGGCAGCGTCGGCATTGGCGCGAGGTTATATTCATCAAAGTCGAGTTATGGCAATGTTGCCCATATTGATATCGCCATGCCAATGACATCGGGTGAGGACACGAATGAATGGGAATTTCGATTCCAAGTGAAAGAGCATTTTTAAGCATAAAAAAGCCCCACCCGACAACTGAGTTCAGTTTAACGAATGGGGTTATTATTAGGGTCTGTTGATCTTTCAAGGTTGTTTTTGCAGCGAATTGTTGGCCATTACTCATATACAAGTGCGCGGCAGAGACTTTGAAGTGTAGTTATTCTACATAAAAAGTCGATAACGCAGTAAAAATGGCCAACAAACGCTGCCCAAAGGGCTCGGCTAAAAACGTTTTACTCTTTGTTGAATGATTCTTTGTAAATAAAGAGTTGCTTAGATGACTAGGCATCAATCCATTCGTCTCGATTAAAACGTTTTTAACTCGAACAAAATTCAACCAGCAAAGCTCAACAGCCCCTAGATATAAATTGGCTTAAAAGTGATGCGATACCTGCATGACCACTTCTCTCGGTGAGCCGGGGAAATGGCCATTACGCTCTGAAAATCCACTGATAGCATACTCTTTATCGAATAGATTTTTCACATTCAGCTGAAACTGGGTTTGTTGCCATGTGGTGGTCCAGCTCATGTCGAACACAGTGTAAGGTTTGACGATTTGATCGTCAGCACTAACCTGCTCGCTGACGTAATCAGCACCAAAAGCAATTGCCGACTGTAAACTGTCGATATCATAACGGGTCCATAAACCCGCTTGATGTCGCGGCGCATTGACAAATTTACTGCCGTCAGCGTAAGTGTCTCCAACATCTCCTTGAGTTACACGAGCATCGTTATAGGCGTAATTGGCCATAATGGTCCAGTCGGCAGTAATGTCGCCCACTAAGGTAAACTCAAGTCCTTTACTTTCAACCTCGCCTAAGCTGACGAGTGCCGCAATACCATCGTCAGTGCCGGTGTCGTCAGGATTGCTCATGGCGACATCTTTTTTAGTGATTTGATACGCTGCTAATGTGGTCATTACGCTGCCGTCAAACCACTGGTTTTTAACCCCTATCTCAACTTGCTCACCAATTTCTGGATCTAAACCACCGTCGGCATCAGCCTCTTCTTGGTCGCCGATAGACGTTGGGTTAAAGCTTTCAGAGTAGTTCGCATAAAATGAAGTGTCTGGCGAGTATTTATAAACCACACCCGCGCGCGGCGAAATATGATCGTCGCTGAATTCAAAACCGCTCTCTTTGTCATAATCATTAAAATGATCATAACGTAGACCGACTAACAATAACCATTTATCGGTTAAGGTGATTTGGTCTTGAGCATAAAAACCCATACGTTCAATTTTTTCACCATCGCGATTTTGATCCGTTAAGGTGTAATTGGCTGGATCGCTTTCGCCATAGTTCAATTCAAATATATTTAAATTTGCAACACCATCGGCTTCGTATCGTGCACGCCAGTAATCATACTCGCTATCAACATGGTGGTAATCTGCACCAAATAATATTGTTTGTTCAATTGTGCTATCTAGGTGATAAACAAAATCTGAGGTGACACTTACTTCTTGATTAGCACGGTATTGCTTGCGGTATTCACGTTTAATGGTTTCATCATCAACGTTGGCTTCACCGTCACCATTAACATCAACCCAGCCTTGCGACTCGTGATAACCTTGAACACGCTCGTTATCAACAAACCGCACCGTGGTATCAACGCTTAAGTTATCACTAAAAAAGTGCTGCAGTTGTGCTTGTAGTACTGTGGCTTCTAGATTTTGATAATCAGATGCTTCATTGGCGTTATAGCTTGGGTCGACTAAAAAATTACCATCATCGTCTACGGGTACACCGCGTAAACGACTGCCGCCTAAATCTTGCTTAATGTAGTCAATGGTTGTGGTTAATCTTGTGTCATCATCAAGTTGAAATAACAACCCTGCCGTTAACTCAGTATTTTCAGAGTCGGCATTGTTACGAAAACTATCTTTTTGCTCATAAAAAGCCCCGACACGATATGCTATGTTTTCGGTTAACCCGCCTTTAGAATCAATCGAACCTCCGACTCTGTCATCGTCGCCAACAGTAAATGTCACTTCGGTGTCTTGTTCAAAACTCGGTTTTTTGGTGACATAGTTAATCATCCCACCTGGCTCTCCACCGCCATAAAGTGCTGCTGCAGGGCCTTTTAATACTTCGACACGCTCAACGTTGAATAACTGCGGTACCCCAAAACCCGAAAAAGGGTCACCACGTACACCGTCATAAAACACATTGCTGTCATCACGAAAACCACGAAAGGTCACACCAGAGTAACTATACGCACTTACGCCTGCGATAGAACGGTATAAATCGGTAATTTCGCGTGCGGCCTGGTCAACAATAAGTTGTTCATTTAGTACTTGTACCGATTGCGGTAAATCCATCATATCGGTTTCAACTTTGGTACCAACAGAGCTTGAAGACTCACGATAAAAGGTTTGCGCTCGACCCATAACAGTGATTTTTTCGATTGACTCTGTCGCCTCTGTAGTAGCAGGCTCATTAGCACTGACACTCATTACAGGTAACAATAGGCTGAACAACCCAAGATTAACCATTTTCAATTGCATAACACTCTCAACGACAACACTAAAATTTGGCGGCAATATAGCACCAAACATTAATAACAACCATTCTCATTTGATAATTTACATTTGTGCAAGATATGTTACACCCTCAATTAGAGCAGCGGAGCATATGTTTATAGTGTCTGCTGATCTTTCAAGGTTATTTTTGCAGCATTAAGTTATATTTAACGCCTACTTTCTCAAGGAGTCCTTTTCATCGATTTTCAATCAAGTATTTAGCAGGCTTGTCTACAATAGCCAATATATTCATAATGTTAAATAAACATAAATGATTACACTACCCATTTTATAATGCTAAAATTATGGTTGGTATTATTGCAATTTTATATATTGCAATTTTATATATTGCAATTTTATATATTGCAATTTTATATATTGCAATTTTATATATTGCCATATTATTTATTCAATTAACGTTCTATTTATTTAATAGACGTAAGCTTACTGTTAATTTCTGTTTCGAAGTTAAGATACCCAGCAAAAACAAATTCTTTACAGCTCCCCTTAAGGTGATCTTCATCACATTACCCCATGATTGTGTTAAGCTTAGTACCGGCAACAACAATGTTACATTGCACCACAAAATTTAACACACCAAGTTGATATCTAATCAAATGTAAGATCGAATACAAGTTACCCGTAAAACATAAGGCAAGTATTTCTTTTATGCTGGAGGCATTAAATGCAAGACTACGTAGAACAAATCGATATTAATCAATACCTACCGTTAATAATTGATGTAGGGATCAATGTATTATTAGCTGCGCTAATTTTAATTGTTGGTCTTTATATTGCTAATAAAGTGAGCTCAATCATCAATAAAATTGGTGAACGTTACGATAAGCTCGATAACACACTATTCCGTTTTTTAGGCAGTGTAGCGAAGTACATCATTCTCGCTTTTGTTGCTATTGCGGTGTTAAATCGTTTTGGCGTGCAAACAGCCTCTATTGTGGCATTATTAGGTGCTGCGGGTTTAGCTGTTGGTTTAGCATTACAAGGAACATTATCAAACCTTGCTGCTGGCGTAATGTTATTACTATTCCGTCCTTATAAAGTGGGTGACTTTATTAGCGCTGCTGATCGATTCGGTAATGTTCAAGAAATCGATTTATTCACCACAATCCTTAAAACTTTTGATAATCAGCATATTATTGTGCCGAACAGTCAAATTTGGGGCGCTCAAATCGTTAACCATTCCTTCCATGATGTTCGTGGCGTAGATATGCACTTTGGTGTGGCTTACAAAGAAAATACCGATGAAGTACGCAAAGTGATTGATGCGGTATTGGCTGCACATCCACATATTTTAAAAGACCCTGCGCCATTTGTTGAAGTTGAAACCTTAAATGATAGTTCAGTGGATTTCTTGATCCGTCCTTTTTGTCATGGTGAACATTACTTCGGCATCCTGTACTCAATCCCTGAGCAAATCAAAAAAGCACTGGATGAAGCCGGTATTGAAATTCCTTTCCCACACAGAAAGCTAATCATTGAAAAAGAGCAATAATCGCTAAGTTTTGATGACAACAACGAGCAAGTGCCTTAGAGCCTTGCTCGTTTTTATTAGCCTATAAATCGCGCCTGTATTAGCTAGCACCCATTATTATGAAATCTTGATTTAACACCATAAAAAAACAAAAGGCCTCGCATCACTGCGAGGCCTTTCATACTAAAGAGGTTGAGTTGGCCGATAAGCCGGGTCCTGTCGTGGACAGTTATTCATCTAGGCCTGCAATCGCTCACAGGCTCAAGCAACCTACCCGGTTCCTACGCGAGCAGCGCATATACTATTTAAAGTAATGGAACCCTATTTGGTCTTGCTTCGGGTAGAGTTTACCTTGCTACGGACTATTGCTAGCCGCACGGTGCGCTCTTACCGCACCCTTTCACCCTTACCACTTTAGCCAAAGCTAAAATGGCGGTCTCCTCTCTGTTGCACTTGTCGTCGGTTCACACCGCCCAGGCGTTACCTGGTACCCTGCTCTTTGAAGCCCGGACTTTCCTCCCCGCACCTAAGTACGCGGCAACTGTCTGGCCAACTCGGCGCGGATTATAGCGTAAGCACGCCGACAAACCAATGCTAAAAAGCATTCACGGTTATAAATCCAACTCTAGTCCGTATTTATATAAGGCGTTTTTCTTTAAACCATGGATCTGCGCTGCGATAGCGGCCGCTTTTTTAAGCGGTAATTCTTCACTTAACAGTTTTAATGTGGCCACGGCAACAGCAGGGATGCCTTCTTCATCTGATAAAGCAAAACCGTGACACATTAACACAATTTCACCTTTCTGCTGATTGTCATCAGCTTCAACCATAGCGAGCACTTCTGCAGCGGTTCCGGTTAAAAAGGTTTCAAAGGTTTTGGTCACTTCGCGTGCCATAACCACTTGCCTATCGTCTCCAAGCACTTGTGCTATCGCGCGTAAACTATATACAATTCGATGTGGAGACTCGTAAAAGATTAAGGTTCGAGGATCTTCTTTGAGCATTTCAAGTTTGTCGATGCGGGCTTTTTCTTTTGAGGGTAAAAAACCTTCAAAACTAAAGCGATCTGATGGTAAGCCAGATGCACTTAGCGCCGTAATAGCAGCACATGCGCCGGGTAACGGCACCACGCGGTGACCCGCTTGACGAACATGATTAACGAGGTGATAACCTGGGTCTGAAATCAATGGTGTGCCCGCATCTGAAATCAATGCTATCGATTTGCCTTGATTAAGCTGCTCAACAATCCATTGAGCCCGGTCTCGTTCATTGTGGTCATGTAATGCCGTTTTACGGGTTTCAATACCAAAGTGACTCAGCAGTTTTCCGCTGTGCCTAGTGTCTTCACAAGCAATTAAATCGACTTGCTGCAACACCTCCAATGCACGAGCGCTGATGTCGCCTAAATTGCCAATAGGGGTGGGAACAATATACAGCGCGACCATTTGATCCATAATTACCTCGATAATGAATCTACCTGATACTTTCGCCCAGCGTAAGAGCAGGTTAAACTAGTGCCAGTATCTTAACAGAGTGAAGCCAAGTGTTAAAAAGACTGAATACGACAAAATTTGTGTGTGCGATAATTTTCTCTGTCTTATTGGTAGGTTGTGCTACCGAGCAACAACGAAAGCAAAGAGAATATGTTGAAATAAGCACATCATTGGTTGCCGCCGAACATCCGGCTAAAATCTACTTAACCGAAGCCAAAAATAGCAGTTTACCAGAAAAGCGTGACCGTTATTTATTACTCGCAGCACATGCCTACATTAATAACGGCAATGTGAACTCAGCGACCAACATTTTAACCTCAATGCAAAAGTCGATGGTTAATGTGCCGACGCTTCAGGCTGAACATATTTATTTGCGTGCACGCATTGTTGAGAAAACCAATGGCAGTGAAGCCGCATTAAACTTATTGCAGTATCCACCGCATTGGCAGCTACCTCGCTGGCAGATGGCAAGTTACCATCAATTTAAAGCAAAATTATTTAAAAATACTCAGCAGCCGATTGAGCAAGCTAAGCAGCTTAGTCTGTTGAGTAACTACTTACCTAAGTCTGAAACAACTGCGGTTAACGATGTCATTTGGTCTTTATTGCAACCGCTACAAGAAGAAACCGTGCAGTCTTTTATGCGCGATCCGTCAAACCCTATTTTTGCTGGTTGGTTACAACTGACCTTTATTGCTAAACATTATGCTGTAGAACCGACCCAACTTGTACGTTACTTAGGTGAATGGCAACGCAATAATCCTTATCACCCTGCGGCCATTAAATTACCAGGCGATTTAGAAAAAGCCTTAAACGCTAAGCCTTATCGCCCGCAAAACATTGCCGTTTTATTACCTCTTACTGGCCGCGCGCAGTTGTGGCAGAGCCGATTCGTCAAGGTATTATTGCCAGCTACTTGTCTGAATACGACAACAATGTGGCCATTCATTTTTATGATACGCAGCCAGGCGCTACCACCGCTTACAATGAAGCCGTAACCCAAGGTGCTGAGTTTATTATTGGTCCGTTACTACCAAATGAAGTTGAAGAACTTCAAAAAGTGAATGACAAGCTGACCAATACGGTACCGCAATTATACTTAAACCAAACTGAGCATTTTACCCCACAACCAAACCAGTTTTATTTTTCGTTATCGCCAGCACAAGAGGCTAGCGATGCGGCGTATAAATTGTTTAATGATGGCGTTAAATTACCCTTGTTACTTGCCAGCAATGACCCCATTGGCAAGCGTATGGCCGACAGTTTCAAACAAACCTGGCTAACATTGACCAGCAATAATGCCGAAGTTCATTATTATGACGCTGGCGACCAAATGAAACTTACCGTGCAAGAGGCATTAGGCGTAAAAGACAGCCAGGCACGTATTAGCAGAATGCGTGACTTACTGGGTAGTCGTTTAGAATCTGATTTCCGATCTCGCCAGGATATTGATGCCATTTATATGATCTCCGGCTCGCAAGACTTAGCGCTACTAAAACCCTTTTTAGACGTTAACTTTAGTGTGTTTTCAGAGCCTGTGGCGCTATACACCACAAGCCGTAGCCGATTAGAGAATGAGTCTACCCAGGCAGCGCAAGACCTTAACCAATTGATGATCAGTGATATTCCTTGGTTAATGCGCCCAAGTAACGAAACCCAAATGGTGTCTGAACTGTGGAGTACCTGGAGTAACAGCCAAAAAAGGCTTTATGTTATGGGCTTTGATTCATTAGAGTTGGTTAACCGCCTTGCACAAATGCGCGCGTTTCCTGGTTACCAATTTATGGGTCGTAGCGGTGCACTGTCAGTGAAACCAAATGGCGTAATTGACCGTCAATTATCTTGGGGGCAGTACACCAAAGGACAATTAAAACCACTATGAATCGCGGCCAATTAGCTGAGCAACGAGCGCGAACTTATCTTGAACAACAAGGTCTGACGTTTGTAGCCGCTAATGTGCGTTACCCGTTCGGTGAAATTGATTTAATCATGCGCCAACAAAAAGAATGGGTATTTGTAGAAGTGAAATATCGAGCCTCAAATCAATTTGGTGGCGCATTAAATGCACTGACTCAAAAGCAAATTACTCGGATCCGCTTAGCTGCGGCTCACTATTTACAACGACAGAAATTGAATCCACCTTGTCGCTTTGATGTCATCGCGATGAATAATGATGAAATAAACTGGCTACAAGGCTGTTTTTAAGCCGTAACTGATTACCAATACTTGGTTTTATGGCATCATATCGGCCAAATTACCGATGCAGCTCGATTAGCCAATAGTCTATTTACCTTCGGCATAGATAGACATAAATTAGCGTAAGGATTGTTACATGTTAGAACGTATTAAAGATAGTTTCACCGAATCGATTCAGACCAAAATTGATGCAGCAGAAGCACTACCTGAGTCAATTGAAAAAGCGGCAGAGATGATGGTGCAATGTCTACTTGGCGGTAATAAAATCCTATCATGTGGTAACGGTGGTAGCGCAGGCGATGCACAACATTTTTCTGCAGAGCTACTTAACCGTTATGAAATTGAACGCCCGCCATTACCAGCAATTGCATTAAGCTGTGATACCTCAACGATTACCGCTATTGCTAACGATTACAGCTATGATGAAATTTTCTCTAAGCAGATTTTAGCCCTTGGGCAACCGGGTGATATTTTACTGGCTATTTCGACCAGCGGTAACTCGGGTAACATCATTAAGGCGATGGAAGCGGCGTTAAGCCGTGATATGACTATCGTAGCTTTAACGGGTAAAGATGGCGGAGCAATGGCAGGCCTAATGAGTGCGGGTGATGTTGAAATCCGCGTGCCTTCTAATGTCACTGCACGTATTCAAGAAGTTCACTTATTGGTGATTCACTGCTTGTGCGACAACATTGACCGCACTTTATTCCCGCAGGATGAGCCGGCATGATCACTAGATTATTAATCATCTCGATACTGGCATTGCTTCAAGGTTGTGCTGGTGCGGTTATGGTTGGTGCTGTGGGTGGCGCCAAAATGGCCAATGACGAGCGCAGCATGAGCACGCAAATTAGCGACACTAATGCTGATTTTACGATTGCCAGTGCCTTGTCAAAACACGATGACTTAAATAATCAAACCAATATTGCTGCAGTAGTAATGAATAGCAATGTATTGCTGATAGGCCAGGCGCCTAATTCAATGCTACGTGACAAAGCAATTAGAGTGGTACAAGAGTTAGAGATTGGCGGCAAGATCCATAACCAGATACGTATTGGCACCCCAACCTCATTTACCACACGTAGCAATGACACTTGGGTTACAACCAAAGTCAAAGGACGCATGTTAAATGAAAAGTCTCTGGATATTACCCGTATTAAAGTGGTCACTGAAAACGGCGAAGTGTTCTTGTTGGGGTTAATTGATCGCAAACAAGCTGACTTAGCGGTTGAAATTGCCCGTAATACTGCAGGCGTTCGTAAAGTAGTTAAAGTGTTTGAGTATATTGAACCTGAAACTTAACCCTGTGATAGCGTGATTAAAAAAGCCATCGATCAACGATGGCTTTTTTATGAGTAAATCACTGGCTTTAAGTGGTTATCGATTTACGTTATACCAATTCCACTAATTATCTGGTCATTCAGCGGTAATTCTGTGCCTTCTAGTCAAGTAATAGGATTGTAGGCATAGTTGCTCTCGGCAACTGCTCCTGCGTTGCTCTACCTCCTGCATCCATGCAGTCGTACGTCAAAATACTATTAAGCAGCATAGAAGGCACAGAAACCCGCCTTGCAGGAGGCGCTCCGACTGTCCATTTCTTTGTTGCATTGCCTTAGAAGGGAATAACCATTATTTCAACAATGCGCCTCAAACTGAACAGTCTGAGCGACTCTGATTGTTCACATAATTAATGGAAATGGTATTATACAATTAAGCCGATTTTGTCGTAGACCTTTTTAATGGTTACTTCTGCACGCGCTTGGGCTTTTTCAGCACCGTCAGCCATGACTTGTCTTAAAAATGCATCATCAGCACGGTATTCTTTAAAGCGAGCTTGTAGCGGTTCAAGCATGCCAACAACAGCCTCACCGGTCGCCACTTTCAAATGACCATACATTTTGCCTTCAAACTCAGCTTCTAACGACGCAATAGACTGTCCAGTACAACCAGACATTAAGCTAAGCAAGTTAGATACACCTGGCTTTTGCTCGATATCGAAACGCACGACAGGCGGCTCTTCGCTGTCGGTCATGGCTTTTTTCACTTTCTTCAAAATCGTTTTAGGATCTTCAAGTAAACCAATGACGTTATTGCGGTTATCATCCGACTTAGACATTTTTTTCATCGGGTCTTGCAGCGACATCACCTTGGCACCGTGTTCAGGAATAAACGGCTCAGGAATGGTAAAAGTATCGCCATAGGCATTGTTAAAACGCGTTGCGATATCGCGCGTTAACTCAAGATGTTGCTTTTGGTCTTGTCCCACAGGGATTTCATTCGCTTGATAAAGTAAAATGTCAGCAGCCATTAATACTGGGTAACCATACAAGCCAACGTTAATGTTATTGGCATGCTTTTGCGACTTATCTTTAAACTGGGTCA
This sequence comes from Shewanella phaeophyticola, assembly GCF_025398315.1. Lineage (GTDB taxonomy): Bacteria > Pseudomonadota > Gammaproteobacteria > Enterobacterales > Shewanellaceae > Shewanella > Shewanella phaeophyticola. The sequence continues at coordinate 4,683,390 of NZ_JAODOQ010000001.1, read as the reverse complement.
TCCGGTTTAGCTCGCCCATTTGGGTGTAACAATTTAATGCCCAACCTAACTGAGTGTGCTGCGGCACTTGTGATTGAATAAACACGGTGCTTTTTTTCGGGTCGACACCACATGCAAGGTATAGCGCGAGGGTGTCTAAGCAAGCCTCTCGCAGTTTTTGCGGGTCTTGGCGAACCGTAATGGCATGCAAATCAACAACGCAATATAAGCAATCATGGCTATCTTGCATGGCAACCCATTGACGTAGTGCGCCCATATAATTACCTATGGTCAATTCGCCTGATGGCTGTGCACCGCTGAGAACTATGGGTTTGGTCATGTGTTTTATTGCTCCAGATTATCTTATAAAATTCAAATTATTATGACTGTAAATATTTGCCGATGTCAGCAAAATGTTCACATACTGCGTCAGGTTCACTAAGGCCAATATCTTCGCCGTAGTTGTAGCCGTAGGTCAAGCCAATCGACATGACATTTGCAGCTTTAGCGGCCAAAATATCATTCTTTGAGTCGCCCACCATCAGTAATTGCGTGGTGTCCAGCTGCCATTGTTGCAATAAATGTTGCAGCGGCATTGGGTCTGGCTTCATTTTAGCCAGTGAGTCACCCCCTAATACCTCAGAAAATAACTCATCAAGACCAAAAGCAGTTAACAACGGCACGGTGAAACGGTACGGTTTATTGGTCACTATCGCAAGCTTGTAGCCGGCTTGCGTTAACTGCTGCAACGTCTCTCGAACATGTGGATACAACAAGCTGTGCTGTTGTAAATGTTCACCATAATGATGCATAAAACGCGGCATAACTTGCTCTAGTTGCACTTGCAGTTCAGTGCTGTCCTCTGCCATTGAAGACGCATAACTCAAAGCTCTTTGCATTAATACTTGAGCACCATTACCCACCCAACTGCGCACTAACGCATCTGACACTTCGGGCAAATGACACTCGGCCAAAGTGGCGTTGGTCGCCGCAGTTAAATCAGGCACACTATCAATGAGCGTACCGTCTAAATCAAACGCAATTGCTTTAATATTTGCCCATTGGCTCATCGGATACCTCGTAAAAATTTCAGAATTAAGATTAAACTTTGGCCAATTCAGCACGCATTTGATCAACCACAACTTTATAGTCTGGTTGATTAAATATTGCAGAGCCAGCAACAAACATATCGGCACCCGCCGCGGCAATTTCTGCAATATTGTCAACTTTAACGCCGCCGTCCACTTCGAGACGAATATCAAAACCACTGGCGTTGATGCGCTCACGAACCTGACGTAATTTATCTAAGGTACCCGGAATAAATGATTGACCACCAAAGCCAGGGTTTACTGACATTAACAAAATCACATCTAATTTATCCATAACATGATCAAGATAATGCAAAGGGGTAGCAGGGTTAAACACTAAACCCGCTTTACAGCCAGATTCTTTAATTAACTGCAGCGTGCGGTCAACATGTTCAGACGCTTCTGGATGAAAGGTAATGATTGAAGCCCCAGCTTTCGCAAAATCAGGGATAATACGATCGACAGGCTTAACCATTAAATGAACGTCGATATCGGCGGTAATCCCATAGTCGCGTAATGCACTACAAACCATAGGATCAATGGTAAGGTTAGGAACGTAATGATTGTCCATCACATCAAAGTGAACCACGTCAGAACCGGCGTCTAATACCGCTTGTACATCATCACCTAAACGGGCGAAGTCGGCAGATAAAATTGATGGTGCAATTAAAAATGGGCGCATAATCTTCTCTATAGGCAGATCAAAGTGACGACATTTTACCCTTTGCGGCCTCAAGCCTCTAGGCTCTAATGACAAAAAAGCCTTTCTATTAAGGATATTTATCAAAAAATAGACCAGAAGTCGGATTTGTTGCTTTTGGCCAATAAAGCAGTGTTCAATAACTAAGCTATTTTGCTATAATGATCGCGTTATAAAATTTAGAGTTACATTTTAACAACTGTTTAATACCAACTCTGTTATAACCCTAAGTTGATAACCGCGACAACATTGGCACTTTTACGCTGTCATTGCTATATTAATGCGGTGACACAATGTTAGGTATTAGGCATAAACCACGGATAGGGCAAACCTTATGGTTAAGCAATTATTGAGCAAGATTTCTGGTCGTGATGGTAAATTTTTACCAGCACCGGTTTATGCTGTATTTGCAACATCTGCCTGCGCTTTATTGTTGAGCCAAGCCATGATGGCTATGAGGTCGAAACAGCTCAAACTAAAGCTTGTGTTTGCGATAACACCAAAAGTTACAACAACAGCCTGCCAAGTAGTCACCCAGCTAACCGCTGTGCAGAACAATCAAATAATGTCAGCTGGGGTAATTGGGTCACAGGCAATAGCCGCTCTAGCCAATTTCATTTTATCGATTTACTCGAATTGATCCACGGTCACAAAGATAAACCTCTGCCAGATATGCCCACCTCCAATAGTGCTGAAAAAATATAATTACCATGTCATTTTGGCGCATATTGAGTAGCACGATTGCAGCCTTCTTTGGGGTGCAAACGGAGCAAAATCGTCAAAAAGATTTCCAATCTCAATCACCTCTCCCTTTTATCATTATGGGCATTATCTTAGCCATTGGCTTAGTCATTTCCTTAATATTGATAGTAAACCAGGTTCTTAGCTAGCAATAAAACACCATCTATTTTTTAACTTGAAAAAGTGTGAACGATGATTGCAGAGCGTCGGCACTGAGGCCGAAGCTTTGGGTATAGTGGTGCTCAAAACAATGAAGATAATGTTAAAACATGGTCTAAGTGGCGGTATTGGCGATTTATACCATTTCCATTAATTATGTGACCAATCAGAGTCACTCAGACTGTTCAGTTTGAGGCGCATTGTTGAAAGAATGGTTATTCCCTTTTAAGGCAATGCAACAAAGAAATGGACTGTCTGAGCGTCTCCTGCAAGGCGGGTTTCTGTGCCTTCTATGCTGCTCATGGATGCAGGAGGTAGAGCAACGCAGGAGCAGTTGCCGAGAGCAACTATGCCTACAATCCTATTACTTGCCTAGAAGACACAGAACTCCCGCTGAATGACCAGATAATTGCTAGAATTGGTATTACATCTATGGCAGTGTTCATGTAGAAAGAATTTTGGAAGTACAGCAGGCTGGAAGTCTCTCCCCGCTCAACACTTTAATATCATGAGCAAAATGACAGACTCAGTTCAACGCACCTTAATCGTCATGGCGATAGTGATGATCATACAAGGCCATAATCTCATCGACTTTGTTACGTGAACTGCCTTTTTGGCTGATATTACGTTGCACTGAAATCGTTGAAAAAGCGGCGCCGCGATATAACTCACGCGTAAGGGGAATATCGTGGTTACTGATCAGTACCGGAATATCTCGCTCGTGGGCAATATGTCTTGAGTGACGTGCTAGTAATGCTTGATCATCAAGGCTAAAACCAGAGTAGGCATAAGTGGTGAAGCTTGCCGTTGTCGATAAAGGTGCATAAGGCGGATCGCAATAAATCACATCACCGGTTTTAGCGAGGCCGAACGCTTGCTCGTAACTGACACATTTAAATGTGGCCTGTTGCGCCTTGAGTGAAAAATAGCGGATTTCAGCTTCAGGAAAATAAGGTTTTTTATACGAGCCAAAAGGGACATTAAATCCACCTTTTCGATTGTAACGACACAAGCCATTAAAACCATGACGGTTCATATATAAAAAGTACACTGAACGAGTAAAAGGATCGCGTGATAAATTAAATTCTGCACGCACACGATAATACACGTCTTTATTGTTCATCTCATCGACAAACATTGCTTTTGCGGCTTTGATGTAAGCTTCAGGCTGTTGTTTGACAATTTGGTAAAGATTAATCAAATCTTGATTAATATCACACAGTAAGTATTGCTTATAGTTGGTATTAAGAAACACGGAACCGGCACCGACAAAAGGCTCAATAAGACGGTTTCCATCTGGGAGGTGCTTTGCTAGCTCATCAACGAGTTTATATTTTCCGCCTGCCCACTTTAGAAAGGCTCTATGCTTTTTTATCATGAATAGGAACTATGCCAGCAAAATTAAAGCTGATGATTGTACTCTGTTTAATGCTATTTATCATCGGCTAAAAAAGATTTATTGTTTTGAATATTGATATTTTTCACCTGAGCGTCACACCGTTAACAGGTTATTCGAGTCGCTTATATTCGGTTAAGTCTGCCCACTTTCTTACCCAGGGGGCAGCTAAGCCATATTCGGTTTGGATCTGCTTTGCTTTAGTCGAAGCTTCTGGTGCAGTATTAAAATCACCTAGGAAAATCACAAATCGTTGTTGGTGACTCATCACATACACTTGCTTCTCTTGCGCTAGCTTAGCCAAAATAGGCGATAAAGATGATTTATCATTGACACTAACAAGCTGTAAGGTAAAGCCCTTTATTTTAGCGGGGGTGTTATCTCTTTCAATAATCTTGCTAGGTTGAGATACCGCTTGAGCCTGTGCTTTTGGAAGCTTCCCCTGAAATGACAACCCATCTAAAGAAGAGATAACCTCGACATCGGTATGATTATCGGCAGGCACAACATCTAACTCTACGACTTCAGCCTCAACAGCTAAATCGGCTTCCACTTGTTGCTGTATGAGCGCATTAGCTTGTTGTTTGGCAGTATTTTTTGTTACAAGCCATTGTCGCTGTTCAAAATACTCAGCTAAATTCTGTTTACCGTAATTGAATAAAAATTGGTTTGCATTTTGCCGTTGTACCGCCTGTTCTACAGTAAGCTCAGGAGCTGAGACAGGCGTATCTGTCGGCAAGGTATAGTGATAAATAATCCATATGACACTTAACGCAATGGTGGCAACAGCAAAATATGCTGCCACTTTAGCGGTTAACGACTTATTTTGTGGATCAACGGCTGGTGCTTCTAACGCTAGGGTTAACAACTCGACCACTTCTTTAGGTGTGCCCTGTTGTTTTTCGAGTTGCTTATGAATAATTTCTCGAGGAATAAACGGTGTTTTTTGACTGCGTAATAACAAGCTTTGATAAAGGCCATCACGTTCTGCACTTGGCAGTGGCTCAATATTAACTTGTAATAACAACGTCCGAGTGTCATCAGTAAGATCGGCCATAAGCGTACGCCAAAAATGCGGCTCAACCGTCATGGTTACCGCAACCGATTTGCCTGCGCATTGAATTTGGCTTAATAAAATGCATTCTGCCCAAATATCTTTAGGCAAATAATCAGCATCATCAATAATAATGTGCAATGGTTTCTTGAGGCTTGATTGAACTAGAAGGACGGTGTCCATCAAGGGGCGTTCATCATCAAAAATGGGAGCGGAGATTAACTGGACTAAAATTTTTCGGCGAATTTCAGCACTATCAGCATGTAGCGGACAGATAATAAGTGCAGAATTGTAATCATCAAGCTCACTTGCAAGTGCTGCACTAAGCGTTGATTTACCGGCGCCTTTGTCACCACATAGTACCAGTAGTTGTTCACTGTAGCTGGTGATATGTTGTAAACGCTGTACTAGCGCTTCTTGAGTGGGAAGTAACAATAGACCTGAAGTTGTCAAAACGTCACCACACTTTATTTACGCGCGACTGATAACCTGATTAAGTAAGTCTTCACTTACTTCACTAAACACATCAGCCCGGCCAATTTGGGTTGGTAACACTAAACGAATTTTACCGCCTAGTACTTTTTTATCTCGACGCATATGCTTGATAAAGCTATCAAAAACCATAGAGTCAGGGGCTGTTACCGGCAGGTCAAATGCTTGCATTAACAAGGTAATACGTTCAACACTAACCTCATCTAACAGCTTCATTTTGTATGCTGTTTGCGCCGCTAGTATGGTTCCAGCTGCAACAGCCTCACCATGTAGCCAAACGCCATAGCCCATTTCAGCTTCAATTGCATGACCAAAAGTATGACCAAGATTAAGCAACGCGCGCACACCTTGCTCGGTTTCATCTTGCTCAACGACATCGGCTTTAATTTGACAGCACTTTGCTATGGCATAGGTTAGCGCATCGGTATCAAGCGCTTTTAATGCTTTTACATTCTGCTCAAGCCAGTGAAAAAAGTCGCCATCCCAAATAATGCCATATTTGATCACTTCAGCCATCCCTGCAGCAAATTCATTTGCGGGTAATGTCTGTAAGCATAAAGTATCGATAATCACCGACTTTGGTTGATAAAATGCGCCAATCATATTCTTGCCCAGCGGATGATTCACTGCGGTTTTGCCACCTACAGATGAGTCAACTTGAGAGAGCAAGGTTGTCGGCACTTGAATAAACTCAACCCCTCGCTGATAACATGCTGCGGCAAAGCCAGTCATATCACCAACCACACCTCCGCCAAGAGCAACTAGCACAGAGTCTCGAGCGAAATTATGCTCAAGTAAACCGGTAAAGATCTTATCGAGGTGTTGTAAGTCTTTGTATTTTTCGCCGTCAGGCAAAATAACTGTTTCAATAGATGTGCAGGCACTCATCGCCTGTTGTACCTGTTCAAGGTACAACGGAGCAATGGTGTCATTTGAAACAATTAAGGCTTTTTTATGCTGTAGATAGCGAGTAAAAACCTCGCTGTCATTCATCAAATTCTGGCCAATGTAAATGGGGTAACTTCTATCACCTAATTGAACCTGAATTTGTTGCATGAATTCTACCTAAAAGCCTAGTTGCTCGATAATTTGGTTTGCGACGATCTTTGCGCTTTGTTCATCAGTCTTAACAATGACATCAGCAATCTCTTCATATAAAGGATTACGGATTTCAGCTAAGCTTTCAAGAACTTCGCGTGGATCATCTACTTGTAACAACGGACGACGTTTATCACGCTGTGTACGCGCGACTTGTTTGTCGATAGTTGTTTCTAAGTAAACTACTATACCTCGAGCAGAAAGATAGTTGCGGATATCTTTACTCTGAACAGAACCACCACCTGTTGCGAGAACGATACCTTGCCTTTCTGAAAGATCAGCGATGACTTGGGCTTCACGACGACGGAAGCCTTCTTCACCTTCAACATCAAACACCCAGGCAATATCTGCACCGGTACGTTGTTCAATCTCGTGATCTGAATCGTGGAAATCTAAATGCAGCATTTGTGCCAGATGGCGACCAATTGTGCTTTTACCTGCGCCCATAGAGCCTACCAGAAAAATATTACGTTTTTCAGCCATTTCGTATACGTCTGAATCTTATATGGAAGAATGCCTTATCGACTTAAACTCAAGCCGACCTATAATTTAACCTTGCTCTAATGAGACTTGACGAAGGATTATCTCAGTTTAGAGCCATCGCTTGCAAGTCATCGCAGCGATTTATACTGATTTAATTAATTTTCGACAGATTATGCCATGTGAAAAGGGCTTAAAAAACTGAATAACCCACAATAAAAAGCCAGCTTTTGATGCTGGCTTTTTATGGTTAACCTTAACTGATGTCGTTGTCTACATTATAGTTTTTCAGTTACGATTTTAGGTGTTACGAATATCAACAGCTCTTGACGCTCATTAGTGTCAGATGTGTTTCTAAATAAGAAGCCAACCAATGGAATATCACCCAAAACAGGCACTTTACTTACGCTACTGATAAGGTTTTGCTGATAAATACCACCCAGCACAATCGTTTCACCATTATTCACTAACACCTGAGTACCAATACGCTGCGTATCAATCGCTACCGCTTCACCCGTGGCTGTTGCAACGGTTGTACCTTGTGAATCTTGAGTAATCTCAAGATCAAGGATAACGCGGTCATCAGGAGTAATTTGTGGGGTTACGCGCAGTGATAACACTGCTTTCTTAAAGGTTACGGTTGTTGCACCACTAGAGGCTGATTCTACATAAGGAATTTCAACACCCTGCTCAATGTATGCCGACTTCTGGTTTGAAGTGGTAATACGCGGGCTGGCAATGATCTCACCTTTGTTTTCTTGCTCTAATGCACTTAATTCAAAATCAAGTACAGTACCATCAGCTAACTTAGCTACATGGAAAGCAATACTGGTAGCAGAGGTCGCTGATGCCGGTAAATTAACATTTAATCGGTCATCTAGACTTGGAATCGTACCACCGGCAATGTCACTTGCGCCTTCAAGCGTACCAGATGTGCCATCTGAACCTTGCTGGTCAGTAATACCCCAGCGTACACCTAAGTCTTCACTGACATCATCTTTTACTGTCACCATACGAGCTTCGATTAATACTTGCTTGATTGGGATATCGAGCACTTCAATTAAACGATGCACGTTTTCTAAAATGTCAGCCGTATCTTTAACTAATAATGTGTTAGTACGTTCATCAACGGCAACGCTACCACGATTAGATAATAAGGTTGATTCTGGTGTTTTCAATAACTCGGCTATATCTAGGGCTTTTGCATAGTTAATTTGTAAATACTCAGAATATAGCGGTGCTAACTCTTTTACTTCTTGTTTATTTTTAAGGTCATTACTTTCTCGGATAGCCAGCTCTTCACTTGGCGCCACCATTAAAATATTACCTTCAATACGCTTATCAAGACCTTTTGTTTGTAAGATTAAATCTAATGCTTGATCCCAAGGTACATCGTCTAAACGTAAGGTAATATCACCTTCAACAGTGTCACTTGTGACTAGGTTAAAATTATTATAATCAGCGATAATCTGTAAAACGGTACGCACTGAAATATTTTGGAAGTTTAAAGATAGTGAGCGACCATTATATTTTTTAGCTTCTTTAGCCACAGACACTCGTTCAACTTTATCAACACTGACTTTAAATACGTCGCCGTCTTGACGGTAGTTGTAATCATAGTTGCCATCTACATCAACCATAATGCGTGCTGTTAAGTCATCTTTAAAGGTTTCAAAGCTATTAACTGGGGTCGCAAAATCTTGTACGTCCATCACGTACAATAAATCATTACCAATGTCAGTATTATATAATTTGATTTCGAGCTTTGAACCCACTTGTTCAACGTTTGCAGCAACAGAGCGGTTATTTAAATTAAATAATATCTCACCACCGCCAGTTTTATTTCGGCGAAAGTCGATACTTTTAATCCCATTAACAAACGGGTTACTAGCTTGGTCAGAGTACTGCTACATCATCGTTAATAGTTAAGCGATAACTGTTACCCACAATTTTACCTTGGTAAGGCTTAACCTGGCTTAAGGCAACAACTATTTGCAAATCGCCACCTTGTTGTTGAGCACTTAGTTGCTCTACACCGACCTGGTCTACCGGTATCACACCTTTATTTAAGTTTGAAATTGTATCGGCAAAGTTAAGCATGATCTCTGCAGGATCAGCTGACAAATCCACCGTAGGTGATGTCACTGCTGACTCAAATACAAATTCGACTTCTAATTGGTGATCAACAATAGAATGATATTTTACATCCATAAGGCGATTAGCTGCGAATGCACTTGGCACAATAGCCACGAACAACACTGCACTTATAAGCGCTTTACACAATGATGAGTTTGTTATTGCTTTTTTCATCGCGGCAGAAGATTCCATTATTCCCTCATCCTTCGCACGTTATTTTCCTGATAATTCTAAGTTGCTAGATCTTTCTGCCCAGCAACCTGAACCATCAGGGATTAATTCAATAATTTCGATAAATTGCGGCGTAACTTTTGCAATTCGGCCATGATAAAGCCCTAAATATTCACCCACACCTAAACGATACACATTAGCATCAGTTGATTCGACTAACGCCCAAATAGTACCGTCTTCACTCAGTGTTCCACGCATTCTTAAATTGTCGAGCGCATAAGTCTCTAAGCGACCCTTACGACGTTTTAAGTCTGGTTGTAAACAGTCCTTTGATGTATCGATGACTTCTTCTGTTAACTCCCTTGAAGGCGGAACAAAAGGACTGCGCATAAGTTCTGCTTGATATGCAAAATGCTCGAACTTAGGTGTTTCTTTTAAAGGCGGTATACGTGCAACATGTTGCGCCTTAGTAGTAGTAACAAATAGCTCTAAATCACTACGATCGCCAATACAACCCGTTAATAAAAACGACATAATCACAAAAAGAGGAAGTAATTTCATTATTTCTGCCCCTTATTTGTCTGTGGTGGTAACTCTGCACCTTCTTTAAAGCGATACGTTTTCGCAAGAATATCCATTGATAATCCGCCAGTATCATTTCGCTTAATCACAAAATCATGCAAGCTTACTATTCGAGGTAACTTTGCAACACCGCTTACCATATTACCAATTTTATGGTAATCACCTTGAACAGCCATTTTGATTGGAAACTCAATATAAAAATCTCGTTCAATTTCGTCGTCCCAATCTAGGCTATTAATACGAAGTCCAGCATCCGTTGCGACAAATGTTAAGTCATCTAACAGGCCTGGCATTTCATTTTCAGACGGTAACATTTTTAATAATTCAGCAAACTGTGCTTCCATTACCACCAATTGTTCACGGTAAAGTTTTAAGTTTGCAGCTAAGCGATATTTATTTTCAAAATCTTCACGTAATTGTATCTCTTTTTGCTGCTCAGCTTCCATTACATCAATGGTATCTGAAATAAACAAATAATAACTGGCGCCAATAACACATAAAGACAAAAACGCGGCAAACACAATTTTAACCAGCTTAGGCCAGCCGCCGATGTTCTCAAAATCGATATCATTAAATTGGTCTAGGTCGAGATTCATTTTCTCGCTCCTTGGCTGGTATCGACAGCGGTTGATTGTGAGTCATCACGAATAGTCACACGCAGTTTGAAGCTTTGTAATTGTCTTAACTCTTCATTTTGCGTCACAATCGACTGCATATTAGGATCATTTAAATAAGACGATGTTTTCACTTTCCTCATCATATTGGCGACGTTGTTATTCGATTCGCTACGCCCTTCAATCCATAAGATACTGCCCTTCTTTTCAATACTCGAAAGGTAAATCCCTGGGGGCACGATACGAACGAGTTCATCCAATACATGAGTAGGTAAATTACGTGATTGCTGCAAATTAAGAATAATTTCAGTACGACGCTCAATGTCTTTTTTACGCTCAGTGATTTTTCTAATTTCTGCAATTTGCGTATTGAGTAAGGCAATTTCTGAATCAAGATAAGCATTACGTTGACGCTGATCGTCTGTCACTAACTCTAAAAAACTGAGAAAAAGATAAACGAGTAATGAAGTCACTAAAAAAACAAGCGCAAGTATACCGATGTAGTCGCGTTTTTGTTTTTCTCTGGCCTCTTCACGCCATGGTAAAAGGTTTATGTTCGCCATTGAGCGTAACTCCTCAACGCAAGACCACATGCCACCATATACTTACTTATAGTAGGTTGAAGTTGGCTTTTCATGGTGTCATCTGCGTGTAAACAGCCTTGGAAAGGATCGGCGACAATGGTATGAGCACCTAACTCATTGGTGAGTAACTCTGCCATTCCCTCTAGCTTAGCTGTCCCGCCGCAAAGAACGATGTAGTCAACTTTTTCACGACCACTTGCAGTACAGTAAATTTGGAGAGTACGCTTTATTTGTTGTAATAATTGAGTTTGAAACGGTGACAAAACCTCGAACATATAATTTCGAGGCAGTTGATTGGTGACCTTAGCGCGCTCAGCTTCGTCATGCGGCATGCCGTAAAATGACAAAATGGATTGAGTAAACAACTCACCCCCAAAGGCTTGCTCGCGTATAAAGGTGGTCTCACCTTTTTCGACAACAGAAAAGGTGGTCATATTCGCACCAATATCGACCATGGCAATTGATTTATCTTTAGCGCCTTCAGGTAACTGGCCGTAAATCAATTCAGCTGAGCGACCTAACGCATACGCTTCGACATCAACGACTTTTACATCTAATTCGATAGCATCTAACGCATCAACGCGAGAATCAATGTTTTCACTACGGCAAGCACTGAGTAATACATCCACTTTAGTCGGGTCGGTGATATTGGGGCTGAGTCGCTCAAAATCGATGCTGACTTCATCTAACGAATAAGGAATAAGGTTGTCAGCTTCGATTTCAATTTGAGCCTCCATCTCTTCTTCGTTTAATGCCGCATCCATATAAATGACTTTGGTCATAACGGCTGAGCCGGAAACAGCAACAGCAGCAAACTTTACCGATTTAGGTAAAATGCGTTTGATCTGTCGCAATGATTCCATTACAGCTTCAGAATCTCGAATATCATGATCGACCACTGCTCCCTTCTTAACAGGAACCGATGCATGATTTTGAATTTTATATCCATCAGCAGTCTTGCCCAACAGAATGGCTTTTATTTCATGAGACCCGATATCAATCCCAACCATCTGAGGTGCTTGCCGCTTCCAAAGTTTAGAAAGCATAGTCCGTCATCACAATTCTATTATTATTTTGTAAGAGATTAGCACATAATCAACTCGTTATAAGTATTTGTATAAAATGTTTCTGCATTTTACAAATACTATTTTAACTTAATCATGTTTTACTTCACCAAAAACTCTTCGGCTTATATACTAACGCCACTATTTTTTGTTTTTGGAATTATCGAGTGAAGTGGTTTAAACGTTTATTAATCGCCTTTTTTAGCCTATCACTTTTAGGTGTCGCCGCCATTACAGCAGCATACTTTTATGTATTGCCCGACTTACCTGATGTTAATTCATTAAAAACGGTTCAATTGCAAACCCCGCTGCGCATTTACAGCCAAGACGGCAAACTTATCTCACAATTTGGTGAGAAGCGTCGTATTCCTGTGGAGTATGACGATGTACCAGTGCAATTAATTAATGCGGTACTCGACACCGAGGATGCACGCTTCTTTGAACACAGAGGCATTGACCCTATTGGTATTATTCGGGCTGCAACCATATTGATTACCACAGGTAAAAAAAGCCAAGGTGCCAGTACCATTACTCAGCAGGTAGCCCGAGGGTTCTTTTTATCAAATGAAAAAACCTATATTCGTAAAGTAAAAGAAATCTTTTTAGCATTAAAAATTGAAAAAGCACTCTCTAAAAAAGAAATCTTAGCACTGTATTTAAACCGTTCGTTTTTAGGAAACCGTGCATATGGTGTCGGCGCTGCCGCGCAAGTGTACTACGGCAAAGAGTTGAATCAGTTGTCTCTACCAGAAATGGCAATGATTGCCGGTTTACCACAAGCGCCTTCTGCCGCTAACCCAATCCGTAACCAAGAACGCGCTATCGCCCGCCGTAACTGGGTATTAAGCCGCATGCTTGAAAAGCGTAACATTACACAAGCCGAGTACGAAGAAGCCATCAGCAGCCCTTCTACTGCCAAATACCATGGGGCGGAAATCGATTTATACGCACCTTATATTTCTGAAATGGCGCGCGACTACATGATCCAAAAATACGGTGAAGAAGCGGCGTACACCAATGGGTATAACGTTTACACCACCATTTCATCTGATTTGCAGCTAATGGCTCAAGAGTCTTTACGAGACAATGTATTTGCCTACGACCAGCGCCATGGTTATCGCGGCCCAGTTACCGAATTATGGACAGAGACGCCATTAGCGCGTGATGAAATCATCGCAACATTAAAACGCACTTCATCTATGCAAGGTATCATCCCTGCTGCGGTAATGAGCGTGAGCGAGCAGCAAGCTCAGGTGCTCGACGCTGAAGGTAAACTGATTACACTGGAATGGAACGGCCTGAAGTGGGCACGCAAATTTATTAGTGACAAGCGTCAAGGCTTGCCACCAAAACAAGCAAGCGACATCCTCACCGCGGGACAGCAAGTGTGGATCCGCGATAACGGTCAATATTGGCAGTTATCGCAAATCCCATTAGTATCAAGTGCAACCGTGTCACTTGAGCCTCATGATGGAGCGATCAGAACCTTAGTCGGTGGTTTTAGCTTTAGTCAAAGCCAGTTTAATCGTGTCACCCAGGCTAAACGTCAATTAGGCTCTAACATTAAACCATTCATTTATGCCGCAGCGCTTGAAAAGGACTATACCTTAGCGACATTAATTAACAATGCGCCAATCAATAAACCCGATACACGCCAGGGCACAGCTTGGAGACCTAAAAACTCACCGGATATTTATGGTGGTTCAACGCGTTTACGTGTTGGTTTAGCTCAATCGATTAACGTTATGTCGGTAAGGGCTATGCGTCATGCTGGGTTAGATAACACCATTAAAGAGCTGGTTAAATTTGGCTTTGACCCTAATGATCTACCACGCAATGAATCACTGGCATTAGGTTCTCCGTCAGTAACACCGTTACAAGTGGCTACGGCATTTAACGTCTTTGCAAATGGCGGTTATTTAGTTGAGCCTTACTTTATCGATCATGTGACTGACGGTTATGACAATATGATTGAAGAAACTATCCCTGCTCTTGCTTGTAATAAACCACAAGATACAACACTGACATTTAGCGATGTTGATGACCCATTTGCCGCCATGGCAGATGAACTATCACAGCCTGTCATTGAACAAGACGATGTCGTTGAGCCTAATGATGATGCCGAACACCAAACCACGCAGCTCACCGCTGAAGATAATATCTGTAGCAACCCTGAAGCACGATTTGCTAAGCAAATTATTTCTGAGCAAACAGCGTTTCTTATCACAGAGGCTCTCAAAAGTGTAATTTGGGGCGGCGGTGATTGGAGCAAAGGTACAGGCTGGAACGGTACAGCTTGGCGTGCAGCTAAACTCATTAAGCGTCATGACATAGCAGGTAAAACTGGTACCACAAACGAGTCTCGAGACACTTGGTTTAGTGGTTTTAATCCAACACTAACCTCTACATTTTGGGTCGGATTTGATGATCATGGTCGTCAATTAGGTCGCTCTAGCTGGATGGCAAACGGCGAACCAGACCAAATATCAGGGGCTGAAGCGGGCGCCAAAACGGCTGAAGCCGGGTTGGAATGACTTTATGAATAAAGCATTAGCTGGCAAGCCAGAACATCCTGTTATTCCGCCACAAGGCATTGTATCTGCTCGAATTGATTTAGCAACGGGGAAATTAACCCGCAAAACAGATCATACAACCACATTTGAATATTTTGTTGAAGGTACAGAGCCTAAAGAATATGTCACTGAAACACAGAAAAGTGGTGATATCTTTATCGACAATGTTGCCGAAGACTTATTCCAATAAACTCATTTGAATCTAATAAAAAGCCATTCCGTCGAATGGCTTTTTTATTAGATAACGCGAATAGAACTGATTAACTTGGCAAGAGCAATTGTTGTAATTCAGCTAAATTACTCACCTGATAACTTGGTGAAATATCATCACTCACCTCAACCCCATGATGGTTTAACCAACAGGTATCAATGCCGGCATTAATACCGCCTAAAATATCAGAGTGGAGGTTATCGCCGACCATTAGTACCTGGTGTTTTTCTGGCTCACCCATCAAGCTTAAGGCATAATTAAAGATAGCCACATCAGGTTTTGCTTTACCAAGTTGTTCTGAAATCACGACCGGACTGAATGCATCTTGAAACCCCGTGCGACTTAAACGAATACTTTGCAGCTCAGTAAAACCATTGGTAATGATCCCTAAGTTAACCTTACCACTTAAAGAATCTACGAGTGCGCGCGCACCTGGTAGAGGTTGACAAATATCGCCCATTGCCGCTAAAAACTCACTGTTTAAATGTTGAGGTGTAACAGATAATTTATTGGCCTCAATGGGTAAAACGCGTATGTTGTAAATGAGCGGCGTTGATTAAACCATTTTGATAATCCACCCAAAGTGGTTTATTAACTTGTTGGTAAGCTGCAAAATCGTCGAGACTAAACTCCACGTTAAAACGCGAAAACATTAATTTTAAGCCAGCAAAAGCATCAAAATGAAATAATGTTTCGTCTGCATCAAATAAAATCCATTTATATTTATCGACTAAATTAGACATCACTAACAACCTTAAATATTAAAACTAGACACCGTTTTTATTAATCAAATAATTTGATTAATTGCGGCTCTTGTTTAAGTAAACTTTGATAAATAGTTAACTGATTTTTTGCTCGATCTAGATTATGTAACGGGTATTTAATTGCAAAATAACCATCACCCTTTAAATAATCTGTTAAAAATCGCACGCCAAGCATTAACGTCATGGCTTTTATACCTAACCATAAACTTTGCTTTTCAAGTGGCGTAATGACCCCGTCAAGGGCATCAACATACGCCATCGTCGCTGTTGAAATAATTTCTGGACGAGCATACACCTCAGTTAAATGTATTGAATCTTCGGGCTCTGGCGAACAAAAAGCTCGAACCATATCACCAAAGTCATACATCAAATAACCCGCCATACAGGTATCTAAATCAATAATTGCCATGCTGGACATATCGCGTTTATCAAACAGCATATTGTTAATTTTAGTATCGTTATGACAAATTCGCTGTGGTAATAAGCGTTCAAATTCAGCTAATTGAGTGAGCAATGCGGTTTGTGACAATGCAAACGCAGCCCATTCTTGGCAAGTGTTAAGCCTTGAATAAGCATCATCATTCACCGCATCTGTTAATTGTTGCATCCGCTCAGGCAGATTTAAAAAGTTGGTAATAACATCATCAATGTTTGTTGAAGGCATATCGCTGAGTGCGGCAGCAAAATGACCAAAGGCATAAGCGGCAACTTCAGCTTGCTCTGTTTGTGTGACCAACTCAATCGTATGGCTATGCTCTAAATAATCAATGGCACGCCAAAAACCTTGCTCTTTAAAATCGACATATAAATCGCCTGCCACAGTAGCCACAGGCCTTACAACTTGTAACGAATAGTCTTGCTGTTGCTGTTTTGCGCTTAAATGTTGGCTAATACGAGCGGCATTGCTAACCACCAGATGAGGTTGAGTAAATATCTGAGTATTTATTTGTTGTAATACGATTTTCTTAGCGTCATCGGACACTAAAAATGTCTGGTTAATATGTCCATTACCCAAAGTACTGATTGACGCATTAGCGCAATGAAGACCAAACTGTGGCAACACAGTTTGTTTAATAAATTCAATCAATCACACACTCCATCTAAACCAGCATTATTTGCTTAACAATGTTTCAAACTGCGGATTTTTCATTAACGCTGCCTGGCTGCCTTTTAAGCTAAATTTATAGCCACACAATTTAAAATCGCCCCGCAAAGCAATGTTGTTCACCATTACATATTTATCCAGCGGGGTAAACTTGGCCTCGGTTGCACCATCGGCAAGTAAATCGACTGTCATGGGTCTAAACTTACTACCATCATTAAACTCAAGCTCGGCACAGGTTTTATCGCCTTCAGCACTAGCTAGGCGCCATAGGTTTTGGGCATCACCAGTATCACCCAACCAACGCAAAATAAGCACGTCACCCTCTAAGGCTAACCAAAAGCCATCAGGTAATTTAACCATCTGTCTGTTCATGCTAACGGGTTCAATCACACCCTGACTCATTTGTGCCTCAGCGTCTGAATCATCTGAGCTTGAAAACGCATTAATTAACGCCATCACCAGATAAATCAATAATCCAAGCGCAAACACTGCCGCCAAAATCTTGCCTGTAAACAACAATTTTTGTTGATGCCGCTTAGCCACATTAACCCAAGACTTGGCAAGCTCGGTTATCGAGCCTGACTGTAATGCATCTTGATCAACATACAATGGTTGGCTGTTACGCTCACGCTTAGCGGAAAATGCACTATTCGTAGTGTCGTGCTCGCCATCAGCGTTAAACTGCTGAGTAACATAGGGCTCTTCATGCTTTGGGGTCTGGATAGATTCAACATCAGTGTTAACGGCGTGATAAGCAACATCAGCGGTGTCAGCATCAGGTCGCAGCGTTTGTGGCTGAATCTGCTGATTAACAAGTGGATTGTCTGTCATGGGCACATTCACGGCTTGGCCTTGCATCACCGGGTCTTGACGTCGATGCATCGCGCTTTGTGCACTATTCATTACCCGTTGTGCAGCTCATAATACCCTAGAGCATATTGAATATGATTTTTCGTCGGTAAAAAACTTAAATAGCCGCCGCAGGCCAACCCAAATAAAAACACACTAGCTAACGCACCGAATGGCGCCTCAAAATAAGCCGCTACGCCAAAGATAAGTACCGGCAATAAACAAATTAGCGCATATATGATGGTTTTATTTGCATCATGTAAACGGCGCATTGCAGATAAACCAACAACAGGTAGCATCACTAGGGTGGCAATTAAAATGATGATGCTTGCAGGAAACACCAAAGCAGCAATACTCAACAAAGCAAAAGCAGCAATTACGATGGCCATTAACCTTAAACCTGTGTCACGACCTTCGCGGCACAGCAGGGTTTTTAATAACATCAAACATTCCTATAGTTGATTGACTACGCTAGGTTTATTTAGCAGGGTTTAATCAATACCATCCGATACTGATGGGTAAACTTAAAATTTGTGACAAATAAAATACACACTAAGAAAGGGATGTCACTCAACCCGCAAAATTAATGACATAAAAACACCATTAAACACAATAGCGCAAAGCCTACAGAATTTATCTTATAAAGCCAGACCCCATGGGTGTTTTAAGCAATTATTTTTATCAACACAATACCCTAAACCCCATATCAAATTAAGCCGTTTGGACGAGCTTAGTCGCAGTTTATTTGTCGACTTATAGCGCTAGCATAACCTTACTGTTAACGAGTATAATATTAAGCTTTCTTAATGAATAACCAATGAGAAACCCAATTTATGAGCACTCGTGGAAATCTTTTTATTGTGTCAGCCCCTAGCGGCGCAGGTAAATCGTCTCTTATCTCGGCACTGTTAAAAGATAAACCCAGCGATAAACAGGTTTCTGTATCGCATACCACTCGCCAACCTCGCCCGGGTGAAGTTGACGGCCAACATTATCATTTTGTTGATGTTGAGCAATTTAAAGCATTAATTGCACAAGATGCATTTATTGAATGGGCTGAAGTATTTGGTAATTATTACGGCACATCAAAAACCGTAATCGAGCAAACGCTAGCAAAAGGTATCGATGTATTTTTAGATATCGACTGGCAAGGTGGTGAGCAAGTAAAAAAACTCATGCCATATGCTGTTGGAGTATTTATTTTACCTCCATCAAAAGCAGAGCTTGAGCGTCGATTAACTGGTCGAGGTCAAGACAGCCAACAAGTCATTGATTCGCGTATGGCACAAGCCGTATCTGAAATGTCGCATTATGCACAATATGAATTTGTGATTGTAAATGATGATTTTGATGTCGCCCTGACCGACTTAAACGCAATTATTCGTAGCCAAAGGCTAACCTGTGCTAGTCAGCAGTATACCCACAATGGTATGCTTATTGATCTCTTGGCAGATTAATTGTCATAGTGTACAATTTTGCGTCATTTTTTTCCCATAGATAACACTGGAGTTTCAACACATGGCTCGCGTAACTGTAGAAGACGCCGTAAACAAAATCGGCAACCGTTTTGATATGATCCTGGTTGCAGCGCGTCGCGCACGCCAAATCGCCGTGCAAGGCAAAGATCCTATGGTTGAGGAGATGAATGACAAGCCAACGGTTATCGCATTGCGCGAAATCGAGCTTGGGTTAGTCACCTCAAACACATTAGATGCTGACGAACGCCAAACTGTGCGTGAACGTGAAGCAGCTGAAATCGCAGCTGTTGCAGCTATTGCAGAAGGCCGCGTAGTTTAAGGAGTAGCGCCACTTGTATCTGTTTGAAGGTCTAAAAGAGTCAGCGTCCAGCTATTTAGAGCCGGAACAAGTAGAATTACTCAAGCAGGCCTATTTGGTTGCGCGTGATGCCCACGAAGGGCAAATGCGCACAAGTGGCGAGCCTTACATTACCCACCCCGTTGCGGTAAGCCGCATCTTGGCGGACATGCGACTCGATCACGAGTCGCTTATGGCTGCCCTGCTCCATGACACCATTGAAGACACTCCCGTCACCAAAGAAGAGCTTACTGAGCTGTTTGGTATTACGGTTGCGGAATTAGTCGAAGGTGTATCTAAGCTAGATAAAATTAAGTTTCGCGACAAAAAAGAAGCCCAAGCGGAAAACTTCCGCAAAATGATGATGGCAATGACTCAAGATATTCGAGTGATTCTCATTAAATTGGCTGACCGCACTCACAATATGCGTACACTTGGGGCACTTCGCCCAGATAAGCGTCGCCGTATTGCTCGCGAAACCTTAGAAATTTATGCGCCAATTGCCAATCGATTAGGTATTCACAATATTAAAATCGAACTTGAAGACTTGGGTTTTCAAGCTTATTACCCTATGCGACATAGAGTAATACGAGAAGTTGTAAAAGCCGCACGAGGCAATCGCAAAGAGTTAATAAACAGTATTGAATCAGCAATTGAGTCTCGCCTTGAAGAAGCTGGCATTCCAGCGAAAGTTAAAGGCCGTGAAAAAAACCTCTATTCTATTTACTGCAAAATGCGCAGCAAAGAGCTTCAGTTTCAAGAAGTGATGGACATCTACGCGTTTAGAATTATTGTTGACTCCATAGACACCAGTTACCGCGTTCTCGGTGCGATGCATGGCTTATATAAACCTCGCCCGAGTCGTTTTAAAGATTATATTGCCATTCCAAAAGCCAATGGTTATCAATCTTTACACACCTCTTTATTTGGTCCACATGCTGTGCCTGTTGAAGTGCAAATCCGCACCGAAGAAATGGATCAAATGGCAGACAAAGGTGTTGCTGCACATTGGATGTACAAAAATAGCACCGACGCTGCAAAACAAAACACCACCCAGGTACGCGCCCGTAAATGGATGCAAAGCCTGCTTGAATTGCAGCAAAGCGCTAGCAGCTCATTTGAGTTTGTTGAAAATGTTAAAACCGAGCTATTTCCAGAAGAAATCTACGTATTTACACCAGAAGGTCGCATTTTAGAGCTACCCGTTAACTCTACTGCAGTCGACTTTGCCTATGAAGTTCACACCGATGTGGGTAACTCATGTGTTGGTGCACGCGTTAATCGTCAAGCATATCCATTAAGCCAGCCGCTTATTTCTGGGCAAACGGTTGAAATTATTACCGCTAAAGGTGCAAGACCAAACGCTGCATGGCTCAATTTTGTGGTTACAGGTAAGGCGCGCGGTAAAATTCGCCAGGTATTAAAGAGCCTAAAAGGTGATAACGCCATCGCACTCGGTAAGCGCTTATTAAACCATGCATTAGGTGATACTAAGCTAGAAACCATTCCACCAGAATTGCTCGAAAAAGTGATTAAAGAAACCAAACACACTTCGCTCGACTCATTGCTGGCCGATATTGGCTTAGGCAACGCCATGAGCATTGTGATTGCCCAACGATTAGTTGGCGAACAGTTTGACTCACAAGATCACACTAAAGAAAAACCACAAATGCCAATTCGTGGTGCTGAAGGCATGTTAGTGACTTACGCTAACTGTTGTCGCCCTATCCCTGGTGATGCTGTGATCGCCCATGTGAGCCCAGGTAAAGGCCTAGTGGTTCACATGGAAAGCTGCGCCAATATTCGAGGTTATCAAGGTGAGCCAGACAAGTACATTTCAGTGCATTGGGATAACGTAGAGGGTGTTGAATACCAAGCGAATTTGCGGGTTGAAATTGTTAACCATCATGGTGCATTAGCTAAAATCACTTCAATTATTGCCTCTGCGGGTTCGAATATTCACAACCTCAGTACCGAAGAACGTGATGGCCGTGTGTATTTGATTAATTTACGTATTTCAGTGAAAGATCGTGTCCATCTAGCCAATGTTATGCGCCGGATCCGTGTGTTACCAGAAGTACTGCGCACATCGCGTAACCGTTAATTACTGCTAATTATAAGAGAGTACCCAAATGGCTGAAAAGATCATTATCGCAACCGACAAAGCCCCACAAGCAATTGGCACTTATTCGCAAGCCGTTAAAGTGGGCAGTACCGTTTATCTATCAGGTCAAATTCCATTAGATCCAAAAACAATGACCATGATAAGCGATGATTTTTCAGAACAAGTAGTGCAAGTGTTCGAAAACTTAACCGCAGTGTGCGAAGCGGCTGGCGGCACAATGAGTGATATCGTTAAATTAAATATCTTTTTAACTGACTTATCTCACTTTGCGACTGTAAACGACATTATGAGTCGTTACTTTCAACAACCTTACCCCGCTCGCGCAGCGATTGGTGTCAAAGAGTTACCTAAAGGCTCACTGGTTGAAATGGACGGCATAATGGAAATTTAACAGCCACTGTTAAAGATTCGATAAAGGCACCTTGGGTGCCTTTTTTATTATTTTCAACCTCAGTTCTATAGAGCATTTGCTCAACTCTTATTGTTTATTCAACAAATTCTGTTAACTTACTCAAGCGTGACCTTGCACGCATAGTGTGCAAATTGTTTGCGCCACTGCACAAAAATGGCCATACTAAGTTGGTGATTTACTCAACTATAAAATCCACAATAACAATAAAGAACATGGAAGCGTCGATGGAAAATTTAATTAAAACTCCCGTTGAGATGTTGTCTCATTGGGTAGAAACTCAAGGTGACAAAGTTTACCTTCGCCAACCAATTGGCGGCAAATATGTGGATTTCACATGGCGCGAAGTCCAACAAAAAATGCAACAAATTGCCGGTTCTCTTCGCCATTTAGGCCTAGCGCCAGGTGACAAAGTTGCCGTATTGTCTAAAAACTGCGCCGAGTGGTTTATTGTCGATTTAGCCTTAATGTATGGCGGCTACATTAGTGTACCAATCTATCCCACAGCCAATGCTGAGACCATTCGGTATGTGGTTGAGCACAGCGGTGTTAAAGCTATTTTTAGCGGCAAACTTGATCATTGGGCAGAACAAGAGGCCGCTGTTGGGGGCGACATTCTTCGTTTAGCTATGCCATACGATACCATGCCAGCACAATATCACTGGGAACAGTTGTTAACACTGGGCCAACCATTAGTTGATGCACCATTTCCAACCACAGACCAAGTGATGACCCTTATTTATACTTCTGGGTCTACGGGCAAACCTAAAGGTGCCATTCAAACCTTCGCCAGTTATGGCTGGGCATGTGAAGCCGTAGTGCGCGATTTAAAAACCAATACAGCCGACCGCCTGTTATCTTATTTACCGCTTGCTCACATTACTGAACGTGTTGCCATTGAAGGCTCATCATATTATTCAGGTTCTACCGTTGCCTTTGTTGAAAGCCTAGATTCATTTGTCGACGACATTCAACGCTGTCGCCCGACGGTATTTTTCTCTGTACCGCGCTTATGGACAGTATTCCAGCTCAATATTATTAATAAAATTGGTGAGAAAAAACTTAAAAACTTACTTAAGCTGCCTATTATTAGCAGTATTGTTAAAAGCAAAATTAAAAAAGGTTTGGGTTTAGACCAGTCTCGCTTAAACGGATCGGGTTCGGCGCCTATTCCGCCGTCATTAATACAATGGTACAACTCTATCGGAATTGATATTTGCGAAGCATGGGGTATGACAGAAAACAGTGCATATTCGATTATCAACTACCCATTTAATCCTAATAAGATTGGAACCGTAGGTCGCCCTGTAGAAGGTAGCCTTGTACGTAAAAGCGAGCAAGGTGAGTTGTTAGTGAAAAGCCCAGGATTAATGCAAGGCTATTACCTACAAGAAGAAGCCACTAAAGCCGCATTTGCAGAAGATGGCTTTTTCTATACCGGTGATTTGTGTGAAATTGACGAAGATGGCTACATTGAAATTACTGGCCGAGTAAAAGACAACTTTAAAACCTCTAAAGGTAAATATGTTGCACCAGTGCCCATTGAACGTCGATTAGCTCAGGACTCACACGTTGAACTGATTTGTGTTATTGGATCAGGTTTACCGCACCCTATTGCACTGGTTCAATTGTCTGAAGGCTCTAAACTGCAACCACGCGAAGAAGTCAGATCATCATTAAAAGAAACCCTAGACAGCGTTAACCCGCATTTAGAGTCACACGAACATGTTGATGCTATTGTCGTTGTTAATGAAGATTGGAACATCGAAAATGATGTGCTCACGCCAACCCTAAAAATTAAACGCCACGTGCTTGAAAAAGCCTTTAGCGCTAAAGTTGAAGGTGTTCGCGGTGCTAAAATTCGCTGGGAAGATGAGTTGTAATCTGCAATAGATTTTTTTAATCTGACCCGAAAAAATACACGCTAAATAGCGTGTATTTTTTTGACATATTCTGTCAATATACGCGCACAATTAGGCAGTACTAATGTGGTACAGCTTAACTTTACAAGGCAGAAACAATCATGTTCATTGCGTTATCGATTATTGGCGGTTTTATCATATTAACCTTTGGTGCAGAAGCATTAGTGCGCGGTGCAAGCGCTGTGGCACTTCGTTTAGGGATTGCCCCGCTCATCATAGGGTTAACCATTGTTGCATTTGGTACAAGTGCGCCAGAACTCGCAGTAAGCGTTAAATCAGCGCTTGCTGGTAACCCAGGGATTGCACTGGGCAACGTGGTGGGGTCTAACATCGTTAACATCGGGCTTATTTTAGCCATAACCGCACTTATCCGCCCGATTACTGTGCAATCACAAATGGTTAAACGCGATATTCCTATCATGATCGCGGCATCGGTCTTGGTATGGTTTTTATTACTTGATGGTGAAGTCAGCTTTATTGATGGTGCTATTTTATTTAGTCTACTTGTCGCTTATCTAGGCTTTAGTTATGTCAGCTCAAAAAATACCCCCGAAGAGTTAGACATTGATGCCACGCCACAAAACCCGCTGATGTCAGTGCTACTGATTGCGGTAGGGATTGCCATGTTAGTGGGTGGCGGTATTTTGTTTGTTGATGGAGCAGTTGATTTAGCTAAACAATTTGGCATAAGCGAAGTCATTATCGGCTTAACGATTGTGGCGATTGGCACCAGTATGCCTGAACTTGTCACCTCGGTGATGGCTGCGTTAAAAGGTCAAAGTGACATCGCCATTGGTAACGTTGTTGGCTCAAACATTTTCAATGTGCTGGGCATTTTAGGCGCTACAGCATTAATCCATCCGGTGTCAGCAGCAGGGTTTAATGAAGTCGATTTTATCGCCATGCTGATTTTTGCCATTATGGTTTTACCCTTTGCTTGGAGTGGCTTACGCATTGGTCGCCGTGAAGGCGGCGTGTTACTTACGGGATACCTGGGTTATACCAGCTACTTAGTTATGCAAGTGGTTTAATCCATCAAATATTGAGCGAACCCAATAAGGCCAACAACAATGTTGGCCTTTTTTGGCTACAAAATGACATTTGTCACCCTTTATTGGTGACCTTTGTGCCTGATAATCAAATCGGTGTTTCTCCATACTAAGGTTATTCCCACACAGGGTGGGCAATAAGGAGATAGCCATGAAAACACTACTATTAATTACTAGCCTTAGTTTAGTCAGCCATCACAGTCTTGCTGATATCAAGGATATTGATGACGCAGCTAACACCATGAACATGAATCAACTCGCGCAATATAGCCAAAACACCAGTGACTATGAGCAAGCTTACGCATTTTATCGATTAGCCATCACCGCTAACATTAGTGGTCAACGCAAGCAGGCTGCCGATTCGTTAAACCAAGCCCAAGATACCCTAGAAAACTTACTCGATGCACAAGCAACTGCAGACTCACAAGCACTGTTGGCAGCGGTATACGGAATGCAAATCGCGTTAGATAACAGCAAAGGTGCTGAGTACGGTATGAAAACAGCCACACTATTACAGCAAGCCACAGAGTTAGAGCCCAACAACCCAAGAGTCAGCTTAGTCAAAGCAATCAATGCATTTTACACCCCGAGCGTATTTGGCGGCGGACTTGAAAAAGCCCAATCCTTTGCAAGTCAGGCGATCACGCTTTATGACCTGCCTTGCGACACCATTTGTTGGGGACATGCTGAAGCCTATACATGGCGAGGACTTGTCAAACAGGAGCAAGGTGATTTAACTGCTGCAATGGATGACTGGCAAGCTGCAATCGACATAGACCCACAATACGCTTGGGCTATATTTCTGTTAAACCAACAGGCTGTAAAACAATAATGCCTTTTGCTTTTTTCTTGAGTTAACGCGCAGTTACTCTATGATTAACTGCGCTGGGAGGCACAATGACATCTTGCTTATCACCTAATAATGAAAAAAGTTACGAACAAAAAACTGCATGGGTTTACCTTATAAACTTAGGTTTTTATTTTATCCCACTGTTTTTTATGGATGGACAATGGTTAAAAATAACCTTAGCCGTGGCGTTGTTAATCCCTTTTATTGTTGGCTACTTTTGGGCATATAACAACTCAACAGAACACGCCTACAAACCCATTTTGTTCATGTTAATAATCGCGATTGCAGCGGGATGCTTAACCAGTGGCGCAATTTCACTTTTTAGCTTTTGCTGCTTTTTTATCGGTTTTTTCTACTCACTTAGAACCGCTATATTGAGCTTTATTGGTATCAGTATTCTCTTGTTAACCATAAACCTTTGGGTTGGTTACTCTGGCTATTATTTTACTTTTTATGGCATGGGGATCTGTTTAGGTGTTGGGGTATTTGGCGTTATTGAACGAAAGCGCCAACAAATAAAACGCCAGCAACAGCAATCTAATGACGAAATCACTCAACTTGCCACATCGCTTGAACGCGAACGTATTGCTCGTGACTTACATGATGTTATGGGCCATCACTTAGCTTCAATTGCATTAAAAGCAGAACTTGCAGATAAGCTCATTAGCGCAGGTAAAACCGAACAAGCACAACTGCAAATTAACCAAGTAAGCCAAATAACACGTGACTGTTTGAGTCAAATACGTCATACCGTGACCGATTACAAACACCAGGGCATAAGTCAAACTACTCACACGCTAAGCCAAATGTTGCGAGATAAATCCATTGCAGTCACCATTGAAGGTCAATGGCCAAATTGAATAATCTTGCTGAATCACAATTGTGTCTTATGTTAACCGAGCTGGTGAATAACACCCTTAAACACAGCAAAACTAACCACTGTAAGGTGGCAATCCAAACCATAGATAACCAATTACAGCTGCAATATATTGAAAATACTTCAATAAAAGCCTTAGCTGAGGGTAACGGTCTAAAAGGTATTAGAGAGCGTGCGGCGTTATTGCACGCAGAAGTGCAGTACCAGATTAGCCCACAGTTTATTGTCACTATCACCTTGCCACTGACAGAGCCGACATGAATATTTTATTAGCAGAAGATCAAGCAATGGTCCGCGGTGCGCTCGCCGCACTTTTGAGCCTCACCGACGATGATATGCAGATTACCGAAGTAGAAGACGGTGACAGCGCTTTGAAAATGCTCAAATCACAGCACTATGACTTATTATTAACCGACATCGAAATGCCCGGTAAGTCCGGTTTAGAGCTCTGCCAATGGTTACAACAACAAGCCAGTTCAACCAAGGTTATTGTCCTCACCACGTTTGGCCGTGCGGGTTACATAAAACGAGCATTAGAATACGGTGTCAGTGGTTTTTTATTGAAAGATGCTCCATCAGATGAGCTTATCAGCACCATTAAACAAGTGATGGCAGGCAAACGGGTTATCGACCCGGAGTTAGCATTTAGTGCCATCGGTGAAATCGACCCGCTTAACGATAAAGAACGCCGAGCATTACGCCTAGCCAGTGAAGGATTGTCTACCGCAGATATTGCCAGCAAATTGTTTATCGCCGAAGGTACAGTGCGTAATTATTTATCAGAAGCCATCAATAAACTCAGTGCCAGTAATCGTATTGATGCAGCGAGAATAGCCAAGCAGAAGGGCTGGCTGTAATAGCATATTGCCTTGTGAGTAAACTCTGCTAAGATAACCTAAACATCTGTATATAATTACAGTGATTTATTGGGGCTAATTGAAATCACTGTTGTTTTTACTTTTTAATTATCAATTTTAGGTGCACGCAATTTGCTACGACTGGATCAAGTTCCAATCACAGACCTTAAAGGCGTTGCCAAAAAGGTCGCAGAAAAGCTGGCTAAGCTCGGGATCAAAACAGTACAAGATGTGTTGTTTCATTTGCCGCTGCGCTACGAAGACCGCACACAAATTTACCCTATTGCCGCTTTACCTCCAGCGAGTTATGGCACCATCGAAGCTGAAATTCAATCGACTCAAATCATGCAGGGTAAGCGTCGCATGTTAGTGTGTCATGTCCGCGACCATAGCGGCATGATGAGCCTGCGCTTTTTTAACTTTTCGATGGCACAACGAAATGCCATGGAAAACGGTGCGATTATCAGAGCATATGGAGAGATAAGGCGCGGCAACCATCATAAAGAAATCGTTCACCCTGAATACCAAATCATCCACCCAGGTGAAACCGTCAACTTAAGTGACACACTAACGCCCATTTACCCAACAACAGAAGGCTTAAAACAAGCCAGTTGGATACGTCTAACTGAGCAAGCATTGGCTATGCTAGACCAAGGCGGATTACCTGAATTACTCCCAGCCAATTTGCAGCCCAATAACATTAGCCTGCGTGATGCGCTGCATACCCTGCACCGCCCATCTAGCTCAGTATCGCCTTATGAGTTAGAGCAAGGACAACATCCTGCTCAGCAACGCTTAATACAAGAAGAACTACTGACCCATAACCTTAGCATGTTGCAACTACGCCAGCGAAGTAATCAAGACGCGGCAGTCGCTATGGCCGCTACAGGGCAGTTATTACAGCCATTTTTGGCTCAATTGCCCTTTTCGCCAACTGGGGCACAACAACGCGTGGTCGCAGAAATCAACCAGGATTTGCAACAACCAACCCCCATGATGCGTCTTGTACAGGGCGATGTAGGTTCAGGTAAAACCTTAGTGGCAGCACTCGCCGCTTTGCAGGCTATAGAAAATGGTTATCAAGTCGCGATGATGGCGCCAACAGAATTACTAGCAGAACAACACGCGGCTAATTTTGCCACATGGTTTGAACCTTTAGGCATCAAAGTCGGCTGGTTAGCCGGCAAGCTGAAAGGCAAAGCCAGAGCGCAATCACTTGAAGACATCGCCAGCAGTGCAGCACAAATGGTGATTGGCACCCATGCTATTTTTCAACAAGCCGTTGTGTTTAATAAACTGGCATTAATCATTATTGATGAGCAACATCGTTTTGGGGTGCATCAACGCTTAGGCTTGCGTGAAAAAGGCATTAGCCAAGGCTTTCACCCTCATCAGCTGATTATGACCGCAACGCCAATACCGCGCACACTCGCCATGACAGCCTATGCCGATCTTGACACCTCCATCATTGATGAGCTGCCACCAGGGCGTACACCTGTCACCACGGTTGCGATTGCCGATACTCGCCGGCAACAGATCATTGAACGCGTCAGACATGCCGCCATTAACGATAACCGCCAAGCTTATTGGGTATGCACCTTAATCGAAGAATCTGAAGTCTTAGAATGCCAAGCGGCAGAAGATACCGCAGCAGAGCTGAGCGCAGCACTACCCGAGTTAAAAGTCGGTTTGGTGCATGGCCGGATGAAAAGTGCTGAAAAGCAAGCCATCATGGCACAGTTTAAATCAGGTGAATTGAACTTATTGGTGGCCACTACCGTCATAGAAGTCGGCGTAGATGTGCCTAATGCCAGTTTAATGATTATTGAGAATCCAGAGCGACTTGGGCTTGCTCAATTACACCAACTAAGAGGTCGAGTTGGTCGTGGCGCCGTAGCCAGCCATTGCGTGTTGCTTTACAAGGCGCCACTATCGCAAACGGCAACCAAACGCTTGGGAGTATTAAGAGACAGCAACGACGGCTTTGTGATTGCGCAAAAAGATCTTGAAATCAGAGGCACTGGTGAAGTGCTTGGCACAAAACAAACCGGTTTAGCTGACCTTAAAATTGCCGACTTAATTCGCGATCAACACCTCATTGCACCGACTCAAAAATTAGCGGTGCACATCAACCAGCAGGTGCCGCAAAATATCGACGCTATCATTGAACGATGGCTAGGAGACCGTCAACAGTATGTCCAAGCCTAAAAGCTTGAGCATAAAATGAATTTTTGTAGATGATCATCAGTTATCACTAGACAACGCTGTTGAATATTGCAAAATGGTATAACGACCATGCAGTATTTTTCGACTCCATCTAGATATCTAGCAAACACGCCAAGGAATTGAAATGCAAGTTAATGAAGAAGACAGAATCAGCCCTCAATCTGATGAAAAATCAGGTTCTAACATTGCCTTTATCGCAATCGCGGTGATCGCTCTATTAGCTGCAAGTAGTTATTTCTATTTTACCAGTGATGACAGCGAAGAATTTGACCCCGTTGTCATAACTCCTGTAGAGCTACCAGAAGCACTGCCGGCTACACCCATTGAACAAACTCCAATTGAAGAACCACAACAAATCGAATCGAACATTGATGATGTGGTGCCGACTGGCGAACTTGAAACAAACAACGAAACCGTTGTCGTTGAACCATTACCCGCGCTAACAGAATCAGACGACTTTGTTGAAACCAAAACCTTAGCCATCGCTAACGGAATGAACATTGCGCCAATGATTTTGAAAAAAGACATTGCCCGTCAATTTGTGGTGTTTGTCGACAACCTAGCGCAAGGCGAATTAGTGCGTAAAGCGAGTCCGTTAAAAGGACTCTGAAACTGCATTTTCAGTGAGCGAAATAACCAATAAAACCTTTTTAAATCCTGACAGCTACCATCGTTACGATTTGTATGCAGACTTTGTTGCGGGCTTAAACGAGAAAGATTTAGTCACAACCTACACAGAGCTTAAACCTCTATTTGCAGAGGCTTTTGCTGAGTTAGGTTACAGTGATGTCGATTTTGATAAACGCATGCAATCCGTCTTTACTATGGTGGCAAATGCACCGATTATCGAAGACCCTATTGAACTGTCTTACTTCAGTGTCAATTACCAATTTGCGGATCCTAATTTAGAAGCCTTACCTAATGCGCAAAAATTGCTAATTCGTATGGGACCTGAAAACACTCGTAAAATTAAAGCGGCAGTCAAAAAATTACAGGCCAGCTTTCCTGCGCAATAATCACTTAACAAACATTGCCTTAAATACCCTAAATAGCACGGCTAAAAGTCCGTGCTATTTTTTTGCTAGGCGTTTTGAATAAGTATTGTTGAACAAATAATCTAAAAAACTTTTTTTCTTTTACGTGACTTCTTAAACAACCCTTGATAGGTGTACAATTAGCGCCGTTAACGAATACTCAGCAAATGCATGATTATTTATTAACACTTAAATAAGGATAGCTAGAGGCAAAGTAGTGCACTTAACATTTCAACTTCTCTCATGGGGCGCATGGTCTCCAGACTTTCAAACCATTGAAAGCTGGCAACATTGGCAACAGCCAAACACCAGTGTGTCTGCTAGCCAAGCAACGCCAGCCCTAGCGCATATCCCAGCAATGCAACGCCGCCGCTTTAGTCGCTTAACCAAAATGATGTTAACGGCAGCGCACGAATGCCAGGTCGCGCCGCACACTCGCAGCATTTTTTCATCACGACATGGCGAATTGACCCGTACTCTTGGGTTACTAAAAGATATC
Source organism: Shewanella phaeophyticola (assembly GCF_025398315.1). Lineage (GTDB taxonomy): Bacteria > Pseudomonadota > Gammaproteobacteria > Enterobacterales > Shewanellaceae > Shewanella > Shewanella phaeophyticola. The sequence continues at coordinate 4,651,887 of NZ_JAODOQ010000001.1, read as the reverse complement.
ACCAAACAACAGCCGCTTTCGCCGATGGCCTTTAGTCAATCAGTGCACAACACAGCCAGTGGCATTTTCGGCATCGTCACTCATAACACAACCGCGTCTACATCCATCGCTGCAGGAGAGCAAACCCTCCCCCAAGCATTAATTGAAACTTACGCTCAACTGGCACAAGACCCTAGCCCATTATTAATGGTGTTTGGCGATGACCCTGTTCCGCCTGTTTACAGTGAGTTTACCCACGAAGTTGAGCTGCCCATCGCCTTAGGTTTGTACCTAGCACCTGCCAATAGCGATGTGAATACAATAGTCACCTTAAGCGTATCCGACCGCCCAATCTCAGGCCAAAATATTGATAACATCAGCTTTAGCCAATTAATTCACCACATCGCCACAGGTAAAAACATCCAAGGGTGTTTATGCCATTGGTATTGGTCTGTTGAGCATCATGATTAATTCGCAGCCGTCAGCCCCCTTTACATCTCAACAAAGCTTAGCCCCAAAACTGACTGGGGTTAGGTATATTCCGCGGTGGATAGGTGGCGCAATGTGTTACATGGTGTTTGGTCTTGGCGGTTTGCTCAGTTCATTAACCATACTGCCAGTATTACGTTACTGGCCGGGCACTAAACAAGCACGAACCGCGCGAGTCCAACGTACCGTGAGTTTAATGTTTAAAGGTTTTGTTGCCATGCTAACCGCAGTGGGAGTCATTAATGTCAGCACCAAAAATCTGTATTTATTACAACAAGCTCGAAGCCATATTGTTATTGCTAACCACCCAACCTTGGTGGATGTCGTGGTACTCATAAGCCTAATGCCAAATGCGGGCTGCATTGTAAAACAAAGCTTATGGCGTAATCCGTTTATTCGTGGGGTGTTATCTAGTGTGGGCTATATCCCCAATCGCAGCGCCAACCTATTGCTGCAAGATTGTAAGCAAGTGTTAAATAACGCCACAAACTTAGTGATTTTTCCTGAGGGCACCCGCACACTGGTTGGTAATGTCATCAACCCATTTGCGCGCGGGGCGGCTAATATTGCCATCCGTACCCAAAGTGATATTTTACCTGTGATACTTCGCACCGATGTAACAGGCTTAACCAAACAAGAGTCTTGGTACCAAATACCACGACAAACCATCAACATGTCGGTTGAAATTGCCGATAGCGTACTGCACCATGACGATGAGATTACCCAAGGAAACGAAGCAAAAATGGCTCGGCAACTCACCCGAGATTTACAACAGTTTTATTTAAACAGCCTATCGATCCCTATTGATAGCCATACTGATAAGAAACGAAAATAATGAACTTACACAATCAAATTAAACAGCTGATCATTGACAGCTTAGACCTAGAAGATGTCAACATTGATGATATCGATACAGATGCCGCACTATTTGGTGAAGGCCTAGGTTTAGATTCTATTGATGCGCTAGAACTGGGTCTTGCCATCAAAAAAGAATTCGACGTCAAAATTGAAGCCAATTCAGACGCAACCAAAGCACACTTTTTCAGTGTGGCTAGCCTGGCTAGCTTTATTGAATCACAACGTGTTTAGGAGCCAGCATGCAAAATCGTGATCAAATTCTTGCCATGCTCAGCACCATTTTAGTCGATGAGTTTGAAATAGAACCAGCAGATATTAGCTTAGATGCATCATTGTATGAAGAGTTGGATTTAGACAGCATCGATGCCGTGGATTTAGTGATTAAGTTGCAACAAATCACCGGTAAAAAGATTCAACCAGAAGAGTTTAAAACCGTGCGTACCGTTAATGATGTGGTTAACGCTGTAGAAGGATTAATGCAAAGCTAATGCGGTTATTCTTGCAGATCATTACCACGTTAGTGATTGTTGCGTACCCGTTAGCAGTGTATTTTGGATTACAGTATTTACCGCCCGGTTACATCGCCTTATTGCTATGTGTGTTACTGCTTACTCGTATGATAGTCACCAAGCAACAAGTGCGTGCAATGGTATTGCCGCTCATTGTTGGGGTAGGGTTAACTGGGGCAAGTTTTATTGCTAAGCGTAATGACTGGCTACTGTATTATCCGGTGGTCATCAACCTCAGCTTATTGAGTTTATTCAGTTATTCGCTGGTGCATGAGCTAAGTATGATTGAGCGCTTAGCACGGATAAAAGAGCCTGATTTACCAGACTCAGCAATTGAGTATTTGCACACCATTACAAAATTATGGTGTGGGCTATTTGTTGTCAATGGCGCCATAGCAGCCTACACAGCAATAGCCACAACAATTGAAATGTGGACGCTTTACAACGGACTGATAGCTTATGTGCTAATAGGCATGCTACTCAGTGGTGAATGGATTTATCGCAAGTTTTGGCTGAAAAAACATGACTAAACTTTTGCTTAACTGGTTAACCACATGGCTCTGCTGCTCAGCAGCTTATTAGCTTTGATCATCATGACATCATGACGGGTTCGTTATTTTGCGCCCATGTCACTCACTTGCACAACCAGCTCAGTCAAAGCGATGCCATGCGCTGGTTACTGGCCGCCCAAAACAGTGATTTATTTGCCGCAGGTCTTTGCGCTGCATTACTTGCGGGTAAGCAAGTGATACTGCCAGCCAACACTCAGCGCGGCACATTAAGCCAACTTAACCATGAGTTTGACGCCATTATTGCCGACAAACCGTTATGCGAAGCTGGCGAGTTTGTTAGCCTTAAAAAAGAACTCAGCCTACCTGCGGCAAAATGGCCGAAAGCCAACACCTTAGGTGAACTGGTTTTATTTACCTCTGGCAGTAGTGGGCACCCTAAAGCCATCACCAAAACCCTTGCACAACTTGATGCTGAAGTCAGTATTTTAGAACATACCTTTGCCCAGCACTTGCCACATTGCTCTGTGGTATCAACGGTATCGCATCAGCACATTTATGGTTTATTGTTTAAAATTTTATGGCCGTTAGCGGCAAGTCGAGCTTTTTTAAGCGAACAAATCGACTTTCCAGAAACCCTAAGCTATTACCTCGCCATTATGCCAAATCTGTGTTTAATCAGCAGTCCGGCGCAGCTAACCCGTTTACCCGATGCCCTTGATAACCAACCACAACAGCGTACTCCAAGTTTAATTTTCAGCTCAGGTGCACTCGTTAAATTTTGAGTCAGCACAAGCGGTTAAACAGTGCTTTAAACAATTACCTATAGAGGTGTTTGGCAGTACCGAAACCGGCGGTATCGCTTATCGCCGTCAGTACCAGCAACAACAAACCTGGCAACCGTTTGAACGGGTAAACGTGAATACCGATCCGCATGATGGTGCATTAATGTTGCAGTCGGTTTACTTAGACAACCCTGACACCTGGGTAAAATGCGATGACAAAATCGAGTTGCTTGAAAATGGTCAATTTCGTTTACTGCACCGCTTAGATCGCATTGTCAAAATAGAAGAAAAGCGCTTATCACTGGCGCAGTTAGAGCATTTGCTACAAACCCATCCGTTTGTCAGTGACGCCGCAGTCACGGTATTAGAGCAACCACGCACCATGCTCGGCGCGGCCGTATGTTTAAATGAACTTGGCAGGCAAACCCTAAAAGATGAAGGTAAGTTAGCGATTAACACGGCCTTAAAAAACCACTTACTGAGCCAATTTGAACGCATCACGTTACCTAAACGTTGGCGCTACCCTAAAACCTTGCCACTTAACAGTCAGGGCAAACGCACTTCAGCCGATATAGCAGCTTTATTTATTCATGATTAAATCAGTATTACCGCAAATTATTCATCAACACGCCGAAGGCGAACAGTGCCATTGGCGCTTGTTTATTAGTGGCGATTTAAATTTTTTTGACGGCCACTTTCCTGAGCAAGCGGTGCTGCCGGGTGTAACGCAATTAGATTGGGCGGTAAAGCTAGGATGCGATGCTTTTGGTTATCGTGCCAATGTCGCCACGCTTGAAGTACTTAAATTTCAGCAGCTCATTTTGCCCAATACCTATGTCGATTTAGTCATTGAACATCAGCCACAAAAGTCAAAATTAATATTTAGCTACAGCGATGGTGACAAACGCTTTGCGTCAGGACGCATAGTGCTCAATGGCGCAAAGAATGACGAGCGTGCCTCATGACATTGGCGTTAGTGATCCCTAATTACAACCACCATATCGCGATAGAAAAAACCTTAACCGATTTGGCCCAGTATCAATTGCATTGTTATTTGGTCGACGACGGCAGTGACGATCAAACCCGTTACGTGCTGCAAGGGCTAGCCGATAAGTTTAACTGGGTGACGTTAATTCAGCATCCTTATAATCGCGGTAAAGGTGCGGCGGTTATGAGCGGCTTACGCCAAGCTTACCGTGATGGTTTTAGCCATGCCCTGCAAGTTGATGCCGACGGCCAGCATAATTTAACCGACATACCCTTAATGATCTCCACCAGCGAGCAGCACCCTGCTGCCTTGATATCTGGCCAACCACAATATGATGAGTCGGTGCCCAAAGGACGATTATATGGCCGTTATATTACCCATTTTTGGGTGTGGATAGAAACCTTAAGCTTTGATATTCAAGATTCTATGTGCGGTTTTAGGGTGTATCCACTTGCCGCAACTGAACAACTATTTAGCCAACAGGCGCTGGGTGAGCGAATGGACTTTGACATTGAAGTCATGGTTAAACTGCACTGGCAAGGTACAGCCGTGGTGCATGTGCCAACCAAAGTAATTTACCCAGAAGATGGCATCAGTCATTTTCAAGGCGTAAGAGACAATGTGCGTATTAGTTGGATGCATACCAAGTTATTTTTTGGCATGTTAGCTCGTTTGCCACGCATTATTACTAAGCAAAATCAAACCGCTCAATCATTACAAACAACCCAGCATTGGTCAGCCATAAGTGAACGTGGCAGCTTTTGGGGAATTAAGTTTTTAGCTCAATGCTATCGCTTTGGCGGGCATTGGTTGTGCCGCGCAGTCATGTATCCGGTGATTTGTTATTTTTTCCTTACTGGTAAAACCGCCCGCGATGCCTCGCTCGGTTTTTTGCAGCGGGTACAACAGCAACAGCCTAACCACCCAGAACTCAATAACCCAGTTAATTGGCGTGATAGCCTTAAGCACTTTTTTGCGTTTGGTAATGCCGCCCTCGACAGAATCGACGCCTGGTGTGACAGAATTAACCTATCTCAAGTCGACTTTAACGACCGGCATATTTTAGCCAATCAAGTGGCTAGTGGACGCGGCGCAGTATTGATTGTGTCGCATTTAGGTAATATGGAATTGTGTCGCGCTATCTCCATTCACCAGCAAAAAGTCAAGGTGAATGTGATGGTGCTGACCCAGCACGCTGAGAACTTTAATAAAGTGCTGCAACAACTTAACCCGCAAAGTAGCCTGAATTTAATCCATGTCAATGAACTCAACCCTAGCACTGCGATGCTGTTGCAACAAAAGATTGAACAAGGTGAAATTGTGGTGATTGCAGCAGATCGTACCTCATCAAGCAGCCAAGGTCGTGTGACCTATTTGCCTTTTTTAGGCCAAGAGGCTGCATTTCCGCAAGAGCCATTTATTTTGGCCAGTTTATTAGATTGCCCGGTGTATTCCCTATTTTGCATTCGCCAACAGGTAGCCGTTATCAAGTCCATGTTGAACACTTAAGCGACACGCTAAAAGGCACTCGAACCGGCAGAACAGCACGCCTAGCCGATGCAATGAGTCTATATAGCCAGCGTTTAGCCCATTTTGCGCAACTCGCGCCAATGCAATGGTTTAACTTTTTCGATTTTTGGCGCAAGGACGAGCTGGTTACCCGTAACAACCAGCCTTCACAATCAAGTGCAGCCCCATTACCCAGTCAGGACAGATAATCTCATGAGTCACACATCTTCAGCAGACACGACCGATAACACAGTGTATTTTGGTCAACAGTACCTCAACCTAGAGCAAGTTGTTGCGGTAGCTAAAGGCGCCAAGGTTAAACTGACTGACACCGCTGACTACGTTGAATATATTCAAAAAGGCGCACGCTTCATCGACAGTTTATTACATGAAGAAGGCGTAGTGTATGGTGTCACCACCGGCTATGGCGACTCTTGCACCGTCAATGTCAGCCTAGACTTAGTCCACGAATTGCCACTGCATTTAACCCGTTTTCATGGTTGTGGCTTAGGCGATATTTTTAGCCCAATGGAATCACGCGCCATTATGGCGTGCCGACTCAACTCACTCGCCGTGGGCAAATCTGGCGTAAGCTATCAACTGCTGCAACGCATTGAATGGCTATTAAACAACAACATCACGCCTATCATTCCTCAAGAAGGCTCGGTGGGTGCCAGTGGCGATTTAACGCCACTGTCTTATCTTGCTGCAGTGTTAGTTGGCGAGCGCGAAGTGATGTATCAAGGTAAACGCCAAGCCACTAAAGATGTGTATTTACAACTTGGCATAGTGCCACTGAGATTACGCCCAAAAGAAGGCCTTGCATTAATGAACGGCACAGCCGTGATGACAGCACTGGCATGTTTGGCTTACGACAGATCGCAATACTTAAGCCGTTTATCGAGTCGTATCACGGCAATGGCCTCGTTAACCCTTAAAGGTAACTCCAATCATTTTGACGATATTTTATTTGCCGCCAAACCTCACCCAGGGCAAAACCAAATCGCCAGCTGGATCCGTGAGGACTTAAACCACCACACGCATCCGCGTAACTCAGACCGCTTACAAGACCGATACTCAATACGCTGTGCACCGCATATTATAGGGGTATTACAAGATGCGCTGCCGTTTATGCGCCAGTTTATTGAAACCGAACTTAACAGCGCTAACGATAACCCGATTGTGGATGCTGAGGGCGAACACATACTTCACGGTGGTCATTTTTATGGTGGGCATATTGCCTTTGCCATGGATGCACTGAAAAACGCGGTGGCCAATATTGCCGACTTAATCGACCGCCAAATGGCATTAGTGATGAATCCGAAATTTAATAACGGTTTACCGGCTAACCTATCTGCTGCAACTGGCGAGCGCCGTGCCATTAACCACGGCTTTAAAGCAGTACAAATTGGCGTGTCAGCCTGAATCGCAGAAGCCTTAAAAAACACCATGCCTGCCAGTGTGTTTTCTCGCTCAACTGAATGCCATAACCAAGACAAAGTCAGCATGGGTACCATTGCCGCGCGTGATTGCATGCGCGTACTGCAACTGACTGAGCAAGTTGCAGCAGCGGCCTTGTTAACCATGAGCCAAGGGATCCAACTACGGGTACTACAACAAGAGTTAGATCCGCAGTCATTGACCTCTTCGCTGGCTAAAACCCTTGAACAAGTGAGCACCGATTTTGAGTTGCTCACAGAAGATCGTCCTTTAGAATCTGTACTGCGCCAAACGGTTGAAAAAATTCAATTCGGTCAATGGGAGGTGTGCTAAATGAAGGGTTTACTGCTTACTGAAATGGAAATGGTGATCCCGTTTCACGATGTCGATTCAATGGGCATTACCTGGCACGGTAACTACCTGCGTTACTTTGAAGTCGTTCGCTGTCAACTGCTCGATAAACTCGGCTATAACTATCGCACCATGCTCGAGTCTGGTTATGCCTGGCCAATTGTCGACGTGCAAATTAAATATGTTAAAAGCAGCACCTTTGATCAAAAAGTCAAAGTGATTGCCGCCATTGTTGAATGGGAAAACCGGTTACGAATTAACTATCAAATCATCGATGCTCGAACCAATGCACGTATTACCAAAGGCTATACCATTCAAGCTGCGGTAGAGATTGCCACCCAGGAATTATGCTTTGTCACGCCAGAGGTGTTTCAGCAAAAAATTAGGCCGCTATTAGATGAGAGCCAACGCTAATGCTTGCAGTTAAGTTGCTACCGCTAACATTTATTAGTCTTTTACTGTGCTTAAGCGCACCGACGCAAGCCAATACTCAACTTAATCAGGCTTTGCTCACCGATGCTCAATTGACACAAATTAACAGCTTGTACCAACAACCGGCTAGCACTCCCGCACTTGAGGCATTAGCTCAGCAACTGAATTTACATGCCGATACCCGCGGACAGTTTCTGCAACAGCGTCATTTAGCTGTGCTCAAAAAACCATTACAAAGTCATGGTCGGTTTATTTTCAGCCCTATACAAGGTTTAGTTTGGCAACAACTGAAGCCATTTAATAGCTTAATGGTGCTTAAAGATCAGCAGTTAATTCAGCAAAACAGTCAGGGGAAAGTGCAACAACTCAGTGCAGCAACTAGCAGCAACCCAATTGCGCAGCAACTGCCGAGGTTATTACAGGCCATCATGGCGGGCGACATTAACGCGCTCAGCACTGACTTTGCCTTATTTATGCCAACAGAAAACACAGGCTCAGTGTGGCAACTCGGCTTACAGGCAAAAGACCCACAAGTGCATGCCGCTATGGGTAACATCACTCTCAGTGGTGATACACACATTCGCTCACTCATCATGAGCAGCCAGCAAGCCAATATTAGCGACTACACCTACATACAATTTACCGACACAGAACAAGGCGCGCTTAACGACAGCGAGCTTGCATTATTTAACCTTAACAGCGAGTTAGCCCAGTAATGCCCCGCGGCCAGCAAAATACAATAGTTTCAGCCAAAGGCGGTTTTGCGCTATGGCTAGTATTGCTGCTTGTCATGTTGATTGGAGGCGCCTGGCAATGGCAGCAAGGCGCGCGGATCCAAACTGATATTTTGGCCATGCTGCCTCATTTACAACAAGACAAACTCACTGAAACAGCATTAGATACCGTCGAACACAAGCTGGCTAACCAGGTGTATATTGCCGTGATGGCAGAAAATGACAATCAGGCCATTCATGCTGCTCAGCAGTTAATGGCTTCATTACAAAGCCAGCCACAACAGCCGTTTCGCGCCATTAGAAGCGGCGCCGACAACCAATTAGAACAGTTAGCCAAAGTGTATTTTGAGCATCGCTTTAGCTTACTGACCCAGGAGCAAGCACACGCGCTAGACACAGATAACTGGCAAGCGTTATTAGCGACAGCGCAAAACCAACTTTACAGTGCTTTTGGTTTTGCTAACAGCCAACTATTAGCGAGCGACCCGCTGTTATTATTTCCAGCAAACTTGTTGGCGCTATCACCCAATAGCAAACTTCGTCGCCAGCAGGGTGTTTTACTTACCGACACAGACAATGGCGTGGCCGCTATCGTCATGGCCAAAGGCCGCGACAGCGCGTTTAGCCCCACTGCACAGCAACAGCAAATACTGGCGCTAGAAAGTGCATTTAGCCAGGTAAACCAACAGTATCCGCAAATCAGTTTTCTCAAAGCGGGTGCACTGTTTCACGCTATCGCCGCAACCGAGTCAGCCAAACAAGAGATCAGCAAAATCGGCCTAATATCATTGCTGGGCATAGTATTACTGGTGTGGTTGGCATTTCGCTCGGTAATGCCATTAGTGGCTGCAACACTGACCTTAACCACTGGAGTCGTGTTTGCTTTTGTTGCCACCCTAAGCCTATTTGGTGAATTGCATTTACTGACATTGGTGTTTGGCACCAGCTTAATTGGTGTGGCCATTGATTACAGTTTTCATTTTTATTGTGAAAAACAAACCCATCCCAATGACAATGCTAGCGACACCATCAAACGTATCTTCCCTGCGCTAACGCTCGCATTAGCCACCAGCGCCAGTGCATTTATCGCCATTGGTTTTACGCCTTTTCCGGGGATGCAACAAGTCGCGGTATTTTGCGCTGCGGGCTTAATAGGCGCGTATCTCACCTTGTTGTTAGTGTTCCCACTTTTGGGAAATCATTCACTAAAGCACACTCAAGGGCTTTGGTTTGCTCAGGCATATTTAAACGGGTTACAGCGCGTATTTACCCCAACAAAAACGGTACAAAAAGCAGTACTCATGTTGCTGCCTGTTGCTGTGTTAGTCATACTGTTTTTCGGGTTATCGCAACTCACCGCCAACGATGATATTCGGCAATTGCAGCAAAGCCCCAAGGCAATAACAAGCGAAGAAAACCAGCTGAGGCAATTACTCAGCGGCGGCACAGATAACCAATTTATTTTAGTCAGTAGCGCTAATGAACAAGACTTACTGCAAACACTTGAGCAACTCACCCCAGTATTAGATGCCGCCATCGCAAACAATGAAATCACTCAAGCGGTTAGCCTCAGTCGCTTTATGCCAAGTATTGCGCGCCAGCAACATCATTACCAATTACAACAGCAGCTCTACCAACAGCACCTGCCAGACATAATCGACCAAATGAGCCTAAATAACGATATCCAACCACGTTTAATGAGCGAGCTTAACCAAGCCAATTCTGTATGGCTGACACCTCAAACTGTGCTTAAGCACGCCAATGATGACTTAAAAACCTTGTGGCTTGGCGATGTTGCAAGCAATAACAACGCTCAACAATTTGGTGCCATTGTATTACTGGGCGGCATTCATTCTCTGCCGTCGTTAATCCAGCGACTCGACAGCCATAACGGGGCTTTGGGACAAGTAAAAGTGATTGATAAAGTAGGCGACATATCCACACTAATGGGTCAGTATCGCCAGCTAACCTTTCAACTGTTACTGTGGGTATTTGCCCTTGCCAGTGTTGCCTTTAGCGTTAAATATGGCATTAAACTGGCGCTTGCCATTGTTGCCTTGCCAGCGTTTGCCGTGTTGCTGACTCTGGCTTGTTTAGGTTTAGTTGGCTCAAGCATTAGCTTATTTCATGCACTAGCCTTTATTTTAGTGCTGGGTATTGGTATTGATTACAGCTTATTTTTTGCCGAAGCCAAACACACCAGTCATGGCGTAATGATGGCCATCTTTATGTCGGCCTGCTCAACCCTATTAGCCTTTGGTTTATTGGCACTGAGCCAAACCCATGCGATTCACTTTTTCGGCCTGACGCTTTTATTTGGCATTAGCTTTGCTTTTGTATTAGCGCCATTTATCTCATTTTTTACAAGGAAGTCACTGTAAATGTTAAGCAGTCAAACAAGCATAGTTAGCCAGATGGACGTTGATGTCGCCATTATTGGTGCCGGCTACCGTCAGGCGCGATTGCAGCAAGCCTATTGCGTCAGCAAGGTCATAAGGTTGTGGTCGTTGAAAAACAGCAATTCCCGCGATTTTCTATCGGCGAGAGTTTGCTGCCGTGTTGTATGCAATTTATTGAGCAAGCCGGCATGCTAGATGCGGTGAATCAGGCTGGATTTCAGTTTAAAAATGGCGCGGCATTTCGTCATCAAGGCCGTTATACCACATTCGATTTTACCGACAAGTTCACGCCAGGCTCTGGCACCACGTTTCAAGTTCAGCGTGGCCAATTTGATAAATTACTGGCTGACACAGCCATCAGTCAGGGCGTCGACATTCGCTTTGGACATCAGGTTGATTCGGTCGATATTAGTGGCGAACCGACCCTACAAGTGACAAACGAGCAAGGCCAGCCCTATCAAATCAATGCCAAGTTTATTGTCGATGCCAGTGGTTTTGGCCGAGTCTTACCAAGGCTATTAAACCTTGAGCTACAATCAAGTTTACCGTCACGCAGCGCGATTTTCACCCATATTGAAGACAACATTAGTGATAGCGAATTTGATCGCAATAAAATCCTCATCAGCGTTCATCCCGAACATAAAGACATTTGGTATTGGCTTATCCCGTTTAGCAATAACCGCTGCTCTATTGGGGTGGTCGGCGAGCCGCATTTATTAGCCCATTTAACGGGGAGCCTAGAGCAACAACTGCTGGAGATTATTGCGCAGGAGCCTGATTTAAAGCGTTTACTCGACAATGCCAAGGTAGTGCAACCCTGTGCAACGCTCCAGGGTTATTCGGCCAATGTGACCACACTTGCCACCAACAAGTTTGCCTTATTGGGTAACGCGGGTGAATTTCTTGACCCGGTATTTTCATCTGGGGTCACTATTGCTATGCAGTCGGCCGCCATGGCGTGCGCAAGTTTGAATAAGCAACTCAAAGGCGAAACCGTCGATTGGCAAACCGATTACGCCGATCCGTTAATGCTTGGGGTTAATACCTTTAGAACCTATGTTCAAGCCTGGTATGACGGCCGCTTTCAAGATGTGATTTTTTATCAGCAAGCGAGTAATAATGTAAAACAAATGATTTGCTCAATTTTAGCAGGCTACGCATGGGACTCTAAAAACCCGTTTGTGAAAGAGTCAGAGCGTCGTCTTAATACCATTGTTGAGTTATGTCGGGAGTTAGACGTTGCTTAAGGGTGCTAATGTTATCAAAGTGATTGGCGCACTGTTGTTGCTGTGCACGCTGGTAAGTTGTAGCCAACAATTTGCCCGAAAAAGCTGTATGGCGATAACCAGTCAGGCTCAATATTGTCTTGCACCTACAGTGAATGCATTGAGTGCCCAAAGTGACATCAGCCTTAGTCAAATGATCAGCATGAGCCATGGGCAGGATAACCATGAGTTAATGACTCAATTAGAACTCAGCTCACAACGCATGACCTTAGTGGGGCTAGCGCCATTAGGCCAGGCACTGTTTACCCTGGTGTACGATGGCGACACCTTACAAAGTGAGCAAAGTCGCTTGTTAGGCGAGACATTTAATGCCGAATATCTCATGGCCATCATGCAGCTTATCTACTGGCCAACGGAGCAAATAAATCAGCACCTCACTGACGCTCAGCTAAGGGTTACGCCTTGCGAAAATGCCTTATGTAAACAGTTAATCGATGCCGATGGCGAGCAAATCACTATTAACTATAGTGAGCTCAACCCGTGGCAAGCAAAAATTAGCGTTACCATAAAGTCAGCCGACATTTTGTTGCACATTACGCCACTCTAGACAAAGACTGAGTACAGAATATGAATAACCGAATCGCCATTTCCCATATCGGACTTTGTACGCCACTAGGCAACACGCCTGAAACCGTGCTGCAGCGCTTAGTAAATGGCGACACCAGCGCCATGCAATACCGTGATGACCTGTTGTTTAGCGGCACCAACCATTGTCGGTAGTGTAAACGATGACAGCCTGATTGATATTCCAGAGCACTTGCAGCTGTTTGCTTGTCGAAATAACCGCTTACTCCATACTGCAGCAATGCAAATCGCACAGGCAGTGAGCGAGGCTAAAGCGTGTTATGGCGCAGACAGGATTGGCGTAGTTTTAGGCACCAGCACATCGGGGATTTCCAAAGGTGAAGCCGCATTAGCATACCAACTCGAACACGGCCACTTTCCACCGAGTTACCATTACTCACAACAAGAGTTGGGCAGCACGAGTGACTACCTCAAGCAGTTATTTGAGATCAGTGGTCCTTGCTACACAGTATCGACCGCATGTTCATCAAGTGCCAAAGTGTTTGCCAGCGCACAACGATTATTACAAGCAAACCTGTGTGACATGGTTATCGTGGGGGAGTAGACAGTTTGTGCCAATTAACCGTAAATGGCTTTAACTCACTCGAATCTGTAGCTAAAGGGCATTGCAATCCATTTAGTCTACATCGCGACGGCATTAATATTGGTGAAGGAGCCGCCTTATTTACCCTGGAGCGTGGCCAAAGTGAGGTGATGCTGGCTGGTGTAGGTGAGTCTGCTGACGCACATCATATTTCAGCGCCACACCCTGAAGGCTTAGGTGCGATAGCTGCCATGCACGCGGCATTAACTGCGGCCAACATCCAGCCTGCACAAATTGACTATGTAAATTTGCACGGCACCGCCACCCCCAAAAACGATGCAATGGAATCGCGCGCCATCACGGCCGTATTTGGCCAAACACTGCCAGCGTGTAGCTCAACTAAACCATTAACAGGTCACACCTTAGGTGCAGCAGGCGCCATTGAAGCGGCATTTTGTTACTTGTTACTTAGCCAACACAATCAGCTTGCACTGTTACCGCCGCATATATGGGATGGTCACGCAGACCAAAACGATCCAAGTATTCCCTTGGTAAGCGCCAACGCTTCAAAGCCAGCCAATACACTCAGCTACATTATGAGTAACTCATTTGCTTTTGGTGGCAGCAATGCCAGCATTATTTTTTGTAAGAAGGATGCCTAACACCATGACGAGCCTAATTGCAGAACCCAGCTTATTAGCTCTCGATATCAGTGAGTTTGTACCGCATCGTGCGCCAATGATTTTGATCGATAATCTTCTAGAGCACCAACCCGACACCCTACTTACGGCTATCCACATTAGTCAATCAAGCGCTTACTTTGACAGTGTTATCAGTGGCGTGCCTAATTACGTGGGCATTGAATACATGGCACAAAGCATTGCCGCGCTAGCGGGGGTTGAAGCTAAGTTAGTGGGTGACAAAGTGCGCGTTGGCTTTTTACTGGGCAGTCGCAAATTACAAATGCATATTGACCATTTTGAACTCGGGCAAACCTATCACATAAAGGTAAGTAGGCTTTATCAAGAACCCTCTGGCTTAGCCGTGTTCGACTGCCATATTTATCATCAAGACCAGGTTGTTGCATCGGCAAACGTCAATGTGTTTCAACCTCAAGATACCCAAGCTTATATCAACGATAATCAACTCGAGCATAGCGCCTCAAAATAACTAAAACCGCCTAGCTCAACAACATCATGGAGAGACTTGTGACTAAAAGAGTATTAATTACCGGCTCAAGCCGAGGGATTGGCAAGGCCATTGCGATTAAATTGGCCGAAAACGGCTTTGACATTGCGCTGCATTTTCACAGCAATCACAGCGCAGCTGAAGAGGTAAAGCAAACACTTACCCACCTTGGCGTTAATGTGAGTTTATTGCAGTTTGATATTGGCGATCGCGCTGCAGTAAAACAGACCATTGAAGCTGATATTGCTGAGCATGGTGCTTACTACGGAGTAATTTTAAATGCGGGCATCAACCGCGACACGGCCTTCCCCGCGATGACAGAAAACGAATGGGACAGTGTTATCCACACCAATTTAGACGGTTTTTATAATGTGATTCACCCCACCATCATGCCTATGGTGCAAGCACGTAAAGGTGGGCGCATTATTACTCTGGCATCGGTTTCGGGCATTGCAGGTAATCGTGGCCAAGTCAATTACAGTGCCTCCAAAGCAGGCATTATTGGTGCAACGAAAGCATTGTCGCTTGAGCTCGCTAAACGCAAAATCACCGTCAATTGCATTGCGCCAGGTTTAATCGAAACCGACATGGTGAGCGACTTCCCAACCGATTTAGTTAACCAAATGGTGCCGATGAAACGCATGGGCAAACCCAATGAAATTGCCGGCCTAGCTAACTTTTTACTGTCTGATGATGCCGCTTACATCACTCGCCAAGTTATTTCGGTCAATGGAGGCATGATATGAAGCGCGTTGTTGTCACGGGCATGGGCGGGATTTCTGCTCTGGGTCAAGACTGGCCACAGATTAAAGCCAGTTTATTAGCCAAGCATAATTGTGTAATCCGCATCGACGAATGGGATCGCTACCCAGACTTAAATACTCGCCTGGCCGCACCCGTGCAAGATTTTGAAGTCCCCTCGTATTACTCGCGTAAAAAAATTCGCTCAATGGGCCGGGTGTCGCTCATGGCAACCCGCGCCAGTGAGCTAGCATTAGAAGACGCAGGGCTGTTAAACGACCCTGTATTGAGCTCAGGCCAAGTTGGAGTAGCTTATGGTTCATCAACCGGCAGTACCGACCCAATTATGGGCTTTGGTGACATGCTCAAAACTGGTGAAATGTCAGGGCTTACTGCCACCAGCTATATCAGAATGATGACCTACACTACAGCGGTAAATATTGGCGTGTTTTTTGGCTTACAAGGCCGTATCCATACAACAAGTAGCGCCTGCACCTCTGCCAGCCAAGGCATAGGTTATGCCTACGAAGCCATAAAATATGGCATGCAAACCATAATGTTAGCCGGCGGCGGTGAAGAGTTATGTCCCACAGAAGCCGTGGTATTTGATACCTTATTTGCCACCAGCACTCAAAATGATACTCCCGAGCAAACCCCACGCCCATTTGACAAGCAGCGCGATGGTTTGGTTATTGGTGAAGGTGCCTGTACGTTAATACTCGAAGAGCTAGAACACGCTCAAGCACGCGGAGCAACAATCTATGCGGAGCTTGTCGGCTTTGGCACCAACTCAGATGGCCAGCACGTTACCCAGCCAAACGCACACACAATGGAAGTCGCCATTCGTTTAGCGTTAAAAGACGCTAAGCTGTCGCCGCAAGACATTGGTTTCATTAGTGCGCACGGTACAGCGACAGACCGTGGCGACATAGCAGAAACCACAGCAACTCACGGTGTATTTGGTGCAAATACACCGATTTCATCTCTCAAAAGTTATACTGGACACACGCTTGGTGCCTGCGGCTCACTTGAAGCATGGACCAGTATCCAAATGATGAATGAAGGCTGGTTTGCACCTACTTTAAACCTTGATGAAGTCGACCCAGAATGTGGCGAGCTAGATTACATTAAAGGCGATATTCGCCAGCTTGAAACGCAATATATTATGAGTAATAACTTTGCCTTTGGTGGCATCAATACCTCACTGATTTTTAAACGCTGGAACTAAGAAACTATTCTAAAAGGACGTAGCATGACCAAAAATGTAACAAGCATGGCAATCAATGGATTTCTGATAGCCGTAGGATTATTGAGTTCACTATTCACTTCATTAGTCAGTGCGCAAGAACCCCTTGTCCAAGAGCAGCAATACTTGGCGATTTTTCAAAGTGACAGCCATGCTCAACAAATACAGGCCATTGAGACCTTAATTATTTCAGAGCCGCAAGATATAGCAGTATATGATGCGATAGAAGCATCGCTTAAACAGAGTTTAGCCAGCGCGACTGACAAGCACGCTATCGATCATTCATCTTGGCTGGCTAAAGGTTTAGGCTATTCTGGCAATGAGAAATATCGTGTTACGTTAACGCAAATAGTCGAGGGTGAATATCATAAAAAATTACGTAAATATGCTAACGAGGGTATTAGTAATATTAGTCAATACGCTATCTGGAATCCTATTTTACACGCGCAGACACATGCCGATTTATCACCACGGTTAAATGCATATAGCAACGCTTTAGCCAGTGATGACCTAATATTAATCCGCATCGCCGCTAAGCGAGTCATGTATGAACGAGAATATAACGAAGTAATGTTAACTCTGCTGAGTGAACAACTAACTCAACCTCGTCTGCTTGACGACAGCCGTTTAGCCATTGATACCTATGCCTGGCTAGCCAAAGCTCTGGCCAGCTCAGGTAACGATAAGTTTAAACCGGTCATTGAAGATTTAGCTATCAATGCAGCCAATAAAAAACTACGCCGTTATGCCAAAAAGTACTTAAAAACCTATTTTTAAAGACTTGTTATTACGTAACCTCAACTCTGGATAAGAGATGTATTGATAACGATATAAATCAATAGATTGACTAAAATCCACTGTCAAGCTTGTGATTTGTTTTGCTAACAAGGCGAATTAACGCGTCAATAGCTAGCCTATTGCAAGTTAATTCAACGCAGTGAGGAAGGCAAAGGACTGCTTGAAAGGCGTTTGTTATCCAGAGCTGAGGTTACCTACTAATAATAAAATGCCCAAACCGTTTAGGTTTGGGCATTTTACATCAGCCAACATTCAGCATTTACAGAGTAATCGCATCGATAGCCAGTTTAGCTTGGCTAATACCCGCCTCGGCTGCATCAGGTACCATGTTCAGCGCTTCAGCGTATACTGTTTCAACCTGAGTAATACCAATAAACCCCAGTACCGTGGTTAAATAAGGCACGACATGGTCGGTTGTACCGCCTTTATGTGCGCCGCCACGCGTGGTGACAATAATCGCGCGCTTACCTTCAATTAATCCCACTGGCCTGTGTCAGTATAAGTAAACGTCACACCTGCACGAGCGATAAAATCAATCCAACTTTTTAAGGTGGTCGGAATACTAAAGTTGTACATAGGCGCAGCTATCACAATGATGTCATTGGCTTTAATTTCAGCAACTAACTCGTCCGACAGTGCCACTGCAGCTTGTTGGCGCTCTGACAAATTGTCGCCACCACGTAAACCTGCAGCAATCTCGCCATCTAACATAGGCACTGGCTTGTTGCCAATATCCCGCACAGTCACTTCAACGCCTTGTTCGCTCCACTGATGATTTGCATAATCAACCAGTGATGAAGATTGTGAGTATTCGCCTAAAATGCTCGATTTTAACATTAGTACTTTTTTCATCGGTAATTCCACCTGTTTGGTAATGTTTATTCAGTGAGGTCTCTACATGATCGACCAATGGAATCAGTATATTTAACGACAAAAAAGAAAAATAGCGGAATATTTTAGCAATTATGTTCGATTTTATAGAAAGGTTTAATTTGATGGTGTTTTAGGAATAGAGACATAGTGGCCAGTAAACGCAGCACACAGTAAGTCGTTACAATACAGCCCAACATCTAACATCACTTGCGCGCGAACTCCCTCGGCTAAGCCAGAGATATCTGTGTTAGGCCAAATGACTTTAGCAACGGGCTCTGCGGTAATAGGTTTGAGGTATTTTACGCTTGCATCAGCGATGACAATGTCACCTCGTAATTTTAATCTTTGTTGCTGTAACCACAGCATCCCCCAGCCGGTTAGGGTCATTAAGGTATAAATACTGCCGGCAAACATGGTGTTATGCAGGTTAATATTAGGGGTTAATGGCGCGGTGACCTGCAGTTCGGTACCACTAAAGCTGAGCGGCTCAACCTGCATAAACTGGCTCAAAGGGATCGTGCTATGCCATGTATTTTGTAATTGAGATAACAGTTCGCTAAAACCACTACCCATTGGCATTACATTGTCTTGTGACATTACGACTCCTTATCACCTGCACTTAAACCTGTAAATTAAAGGTCACAGAGCCATCATTAATGAGCTCGACCTGCATATCAGCACCAAACAGGCCGGTTTCAGTTTCAACCCCTTGCTGGCGACAAAATGCAACAAAATCAAGATACAATTGCTTAGCTTGTTCAGGTGTTGCTGCACACGAAAAACTCGGTCTTAAGCCTTTTGCGGTATCTGCTGCCAAAGTAAATTGCGACACGACTAATAACTTACCGCCAACTTGTGACAAATTGAGGTTCATTTTGCCGTTGTCATCACTAAACACCCGGTAGCTCATTACCTTAGTAGCAAGTTTAGCTAATTTCTCGGCATTGTCTTCACGCTCAACACCTAATAGCACCAGTAAACCATGATCAATTTTACCGACTACTTCGTCATCTACCGTAACAGACGCACGCTTGACGCGTTGAATTAATGCAATCATAACAACCTAATATTATTGAATATAAAAAACCATTAAGACTTTTCTATTGATGAGTTGCTTACTACTTTGTCATGTGACTGTGATGACGCAACTACAGGATCATGCACATTCATCTTCTGCGTTTTATCTGTTGCGCTTGATGCTTCACCTTCAGTAAAAATTTCGGCTTTCATCTCTTCTGCTATCACCGCCAGTTCTTCTAAATATTCTGGCAATGCGGCAGTAATTTCTGCCCCTAACAACACAATCATCCACGATAAATACACCCACACAAATAAAATCGGGATAACCGCTAACGCGCCATATATTGCTTCATAACTAGGAAATTGCGTCACATAAAAAGCAAAACCTTTTTTACCCGCTTCAAACAATACCGCCGCAACAACCGCCCCTAGTAGCGCATGTAAAAAATGGACTTTTTTGTTTGGCACCACCATGTATAACAGCAATATAGAGGCCACAGAAAACAACAGTGGAATACGTTCAACAATCCACGGCACAATGCCCGATAATTCGCTGCCTGTAACCACCTCGAGCGACACCACATAAGACGTCGCCACTAAGCTTGCACCAATCAATACAGAGCCAAGGGTGAGCACCATCCAATACATTGAGAAAGACACTACATACGAACGTTTATCTGTAATCCGCCAAATATTATTTAACGCTTTGTCGATGGCCGATATCAACATAATGGCGACAAATACTAACGCGATAATACCGACAAACGTGCCTTTAGAAGCGTTAGCGACAAACTCGTTGATATATACTTGCACCGTATCACCAGCTGCAGGAATAAAGTTGTTATAAATAAACCCTTCAATCTTACCTCTAATGCCTTTAAACACCGGAAACGCCGATAACATCGACATGGTCACAGCAACCATGGGCACTAACGACAACAAAGTCACATAGGCTAAATGGCCTGCGCGAATATTAATTTGGTCTTCGGCGAGGCGTTGCTTAAGGTGCAGTAAGAACTGGCCAATACCAGTAAAAAACTCGACAAATGGTTTGAAATCAAACTTCTTGGGCATAATAATCCTTATTTCATAGTCCGTTAGTGGAGATAACATTTGTATTAAGCCACTAACTTCGTACAATGTTATAACATATTAGCGCTAAAAGAATGGAGCAAATTAATGTCTCAACAAGGTTCGGCGGGTAATGTCCTCGCAGCAGTAGCAAGTTTATTTTTCCCTGGCCTAGGTCAGCTTTTACAAGGGCGTATTTTAGCGGCATTGTTGTTTTTCTGTATCACTGCCACGTGCTACTTCTTTTTCGTCTTAGTGATCCCCGCCATTATTGGTGGTTTGTTCCATTTATGGAGCATTATCGACGCTGCAAGATTTAAATCAGGCAGTTAAATAATCAGATAGCTAATCTCACATAGATTGCTGTCGCCTCAAACAATAAAAAGAGACACATTGATGAAAAAATGGATATCACTGGCACTATTAAGTAGCAGTTTACTGTTGAGCGGTTGTCAAAGCGCCTATTACGGTGCCATGGAAAAAGTCGGCTATCACAAGCGCGACATTATGGTGAATCGGGTTCAAAACGCCAAAGAGTCACAAGAAGAAGCTCAAGAGCAATTCAGTTCAGCCCTAGAAGAAATGCAAGCACTGCTCGCATTTGATGGCGGCGACTTAGAAGATGCCTACAACAAAGCAAAAGACGAATACGAGTCTGCGCAAAGTGCAGCCGACGAAGTCACCAGCCGCATTGATAAAGTAGAGGATGTTGCCGACGCATTATTTAACGAATGGCAAGATGAGATCACTGAAATCAGCAAAGCCAGTTTACGTCGCAATAGCACAAATAAACTGAACGAAACCAAACGAGCTTACTCATCGCTCGTAAAAAGTATGCGTCGTGCAGAAGCTAAAATGCCGCCGATTTTAACCGCTATGAAAGATAACATGCTCTATCTAAAGCATAATCTAAATGCGCAAGCGATTGGCGCCATTAAAGGTGAGTTTGCCAGCTTACAAACTGACATTTCAAGCTTGATTAATGAAATGAATAAATCGATTGAAGAGTCGAACAAGTTTATTGAGTCAATGGAGCAAGGTTAGTCGCTTTAACTGCGGCATCATGATTAAGTGATTTAAGTATTGGCTATCTGAGCATAGCCAATACTACTTAAGCGAACTACTCTATTGGTGACGAATCCACAGGTAATACGTTATGGCTAAATATTTGTTTTAATACCACTGTGGTTTCAATATTAGATACGTATTTTAAGTTACCCAAAAACTGTTTAATAAAATGTTCGTAAGTCACAAGATCTTTAGCGACGATTTTTAATAAATAATCGTGCGCCCCCGTCACCACTGAACACTCCATTACCTCAGGCAATTGTGCCACAGTGCTTTCAAATAATGCGGTAGACGCATCAGAGTGCTCACTCAAACGCACCGACGCATAGACCACCACACTTAACCCCACTTTAGCGGGATCAACTTGGGCACCATAGCCTACAATCACTTTATCAAGTTCCAGCTTTTTTACACGGCGTAAACAAGGTGTGTCAGACATATTAACCTTGTCGGCTAATTCAGACACTGCCATGCGGCCATTACGCTGTAATATTTCTAATAGCTTTAGGTCTTTCTTATCCATGACATTGGCCGTTTTTTGCTGAGTGATTTTCAATGAAAATATCATATTTTTGAGTGAAATCCTCTACTAGTTTAACTTAGAATCAAATATTTCAAGAAAACCATCAAAAATGACATGGGAAAGTCATCTGTCCCCTAAACTCTCAATAAATATGATTGCTATAAACAAAAATGCCATGAAACAATCTTCATGGCATTCGTATTAGCTTAAGGTATTAACTAGCATTCATCTATATACACTTCGATTAGTGGCTCCTCGCCAGCGGCTAAGGGCTGTGAGTAGCGTATTTCACACTTGTTTGCGTCGTAGTCGGCGTCTGGGCGAATACGTAAGCCAGTACGACCTGAAGAGGTGTAAGTGGTTAATTCGAATTCGCCACCATCAGAGGTATCAGCAATGTTTATCATTCTAGCAATACCCGTTGCAGTTTGGCGCGGGTACCCATAAGCTAAAATAACAATCTCACCCTCAACAGTAATACTGTTTCCAGAGCCATTACCACCTCCTGCTGGCGCTGTTTCATCGCAACTGGTGCTTATCACACAGGCGGAATACACCATGGTTTTACCACTACTAATGGCTGCGGCAACACCCTGCATTGAGCTGGCATACGCATCACTTTTTAAACTAATAAATTTAGGTGCTGCAACTACGGCTAATACGCCCAAAATAATAATCACAACCACTAACTCAATTAAGGTAAAGCCGTTAGGTCTAGCCTGTGTGTGGTGAGTTATTTGAGCTAATCGAGTCATTATTAAATCTTCATCCTTAATACGTTTGGTTAACACGCATGCATCACCTGATCTTTACCCGCATTCTTAGCTTGGTACATGGCAACATCAGCAAGATGGATAAGGCTGTCAGTATCGTTATCTGTACCATCATATTGGGCAACCCCAATACAGGCACTCACGTTTAACTGGTGACCGTTAATTTGATATGACTGCTTAATTAATTCTAATACACGCTTAGCCTTACGATTAACAATATCACACTGGTTATCGTGCTGTAAAAGTAGTACAAATTCATCGCCACCATAACGGGCAAAAATATCACCAATTTCAAGACTGGACGATACGTTTTGACCAATACGGGTTAATAAGCTATCACCCACACCATGACCATAAGTATCATTAATCTGTTTAAATCCATCTAAGTCGATAAATAACAGGGAAAATGGTTGTTTGGCATCAATGCGTTGCTGAATGGTATTTCTTATCGACATACGGTTAGCCAATCCTGTCACGTGATCATGATTAGCTAAATGTAAAGCTGCCGCTTGTGCTTTGGCTAAATCCGCCGTTTTATCTTTTACTCTTTTAGTCAGATCTTTTTGACTATTAATCACTTGCAAAGACATCTGATGAAAACTGTCAAACAAGGTCACAAACTCATTTGTCTCAATGCGCTGCTTAGGTAAAAGGCTTAACTGTGTTTGCTGTTCTGCTAGGTCGCACACTTGCGTGGTGAGCGCGGCAATGGAGTCGAGTAATTAACCCCGTCATCCACCAACTGAGTAAAAGGCAGGCAACAAATGACCACACGGCTATCCACAAAATCGTGTTAATTTCAGATCCGGCTCGCACATACAACTCAACTAATGGTTGCGGGATCATCACTCCCCACCCTGTTGTTGGCACCACAGTGTATGCCGCTATCATATCTTGTTGTACTGCTGGTGAATAAAACTCCATCACACCGGTATTGCCTGCCATCATCTGTTGCACAATATTGACTTTAGCTAGGTTTTTACTGTCGGCTTGCCACTGTTTGTTTGGGTGAGCCAACACATTGCCTTTGCGGTCAACAATTGCGGCGTGACCTTCTTTGCCAAATTGAACCGCAGACTGTAATAAATCAATAAATTCTGGGTTCATTACTGCTAGCCAAACACGTTGTTGTTGGTCTTTGCGGACCATATACAAAGTAGGCGTTTCGCCACCCAGATTTTGCACATCGGTAAATGTCGCTTGAGATATTTGTGCAAGGTCAAATACGTTCACACCTTTTGTGAGTGAAACGGGCTGAAGACTTTCAGGACCAAATAACACATTAACCAACTGACCTTGAGCGTCATACTCACCGATAGACTCAACATCAATATCCTGAAGCAGTGAAACTAAATGAGGGGAAATATCTTGTTGTGCCACAGAGTCAGTTGCATGAGTAAAAATGGATAAAGCATCAACACTATATCGGTCTAATGCCTGAGATAGATTTTTAGCTAAAAGTAGATGCTTGTCTTGAACCGTGCGGTATTCATTGTCAAGTGCGTTATGGCTGCTCCATAACGCTAAAATACAAATGGGGATTAATGAAACCAAACTCATGGCAATTAACAATAGATACCGAAATGATAATTTCATTTAACTCTCATATGTCGCACTTTGAAACAAACACCTTGGTGCGGGTTGAAATAGGGCAATGTCGTGCATAACAGACAAAGGCAACACATTAGACATATTTAGTTACATTTGCAACAATTACACAACCTTCGTACAACAAAAAACCCCGATAATGGCTTATCGGGGTTGATACTTATGTCTTACTAAGCGGTCTGTATAGACCGGCTTATTATAAGCTGTAGTACATTTCGAACTCTACTGGGTGAGTTGTGCGAGATACACGCTCAGCTTCAGCCGATTTAAGTGCGATATAAGATTCGATGAAATCTTTGCTGAATACATCACCTTTTAATAGGAACTCATGGTCAGCTTGTAAGTTTTCAAGTGCGTTTTCTAGAGAAGTTGCAACTTGTGGGATCTCAGCCGCTTCTTCAGCAGGCAAGTCATACAAGTCTTTGTCCATTGCTTCGCCTGGGTGGATCTTGTTTTGAATACCGTCAAGACCAGCCATTAACAAGGCAGCAAAACCTAAGTATGGGTTTGCATGTGGATCAGGGAAACGCGTTTCAATACGACGACCTTTAGGGCTTGGTACCACAGGGATACGAATTGACGCACTACGGTTACGCGCTGAGTAAGCTAGCATAACAGGTGCTTCAAAGTGAGGCACTAAACGCTTGTAAGAGTTAGTGCTTGGGTTAGTGAATGCGTTCAATGCACGAGCGTGCTTGATAATACCACCAATGTAGTAAAGTGCAGTTTCACTTAAACCCGCGTACTTATCACCTGCAAACAAGTTAACACCGTCTTTTGCTAAAGACTGGTGAACGTGCATACCGCTACCGTTGTCGCCAACGATTGGTTTTGGCATAAATGTCGCTGTTTTACCGTATGCATGTGCCATGTTGTGCACAACATACTTAAGAATTTGGATTTCATCCGCTTTCTTAGTAAGCGTATTAAAACGTGTTGCGATTTCGTTCTGACCCGCTGTTGCCACTTCGTGGTGATGCGCTTCAACAACCTTGCCCATTTCTTCTAACACTAAGCACATTGCTGAACGCAAGTCTTGTGATGAGTCAACAGGTGCTACTGGGAAGTAACCACCTTTAACCATTGGACGGTGACCAGTGTTGCCATCTTCGTAGCTCTTGCTAGAGTTCCACGCAGCTTCTTTCGCATCAATTTTAACGAAAGTGCCTGACATGTCAGTACCAAAACGGACGTCATCAAAGATGAAGAATTCTGGTTCTGGATCAATTAATACTGTGTCAGCAATGCCTGTAGACTTTAAGTATTCTTCTGCTTTTTTAGCGATTGAACGTGGGTCACGGTCATAACCTGTCATTGTGCCAGGTTCTAAAATATCACAACGAATAAGTGCTGTGGTTTCTTCGGTGAAAGGGTCTAATATGAAAGTTGTAGGATCAGGCATTAGCACCATGTCTGATTCATTAATGCCTTTCCAGCCTGTAATTGAAGAACCATCAAACATTTTGCCGTCTTCAAAAAAATCTTCATCTACTTGGTGAGATGGGATAGAAACGTGCTGCTCTTTACCTTTAGTATCGGTAAAGCGTAAGTCAACAAACTTAACTTCTAACTCTTCAAGTTGCTTTAAAACTGATTCAACTGACATTCTCAAGCCTCCGGTAGGGTAAAGGGTTATCCCTTAAAATAATTGGGTTATTCGCCAGACAATTTATCTGGAGAACGAATTAGCATTTATCCGATTGTCTGCAATATAGCGATAATCATGCCAATTAGCTAACCTTTTGATTTTGCTAGTTTTGAAAATAATGTAGTCTGCACAAAATCTCATTTTGCACCAGTGCAGTGCACCACTATGTTTCAATGCGGTGCAAAAGTCCATTATGGTGCGCCAGCAAATTAAGAAAGTTTTTGTTAGTGTCACATTTCTGCATGACAAGCTTGTTACGCTAAAAAGCGGTAGGGCAATAAAAATGAATATTACCACTTAATATAGAAAGCATTTATCAGCTGCAAAAAGTGAAAAAAAGCACAATACATTCTATTTAAATAAACGTTTTCAGGTGTTTTTTGGCCACAAGAGCACGAAAAATGCTATTTGTTCAAAAATAATCCTATCTACAAAAGCCGCTCTGAAGTAGAATGGCACGCTTTTTTATGACGTCTATAATTACACAGTCGTTATAAAGCCCCCTTTTTTTATTGATGGTTTAGAGGTTTATCCGTGCTAGAGAATTTACGTAACATCGCCATTATTGCCCACGTTGACCATGGTAAAACAACCTTGGTAGACAAATTGTTGGCGCAGTCAGGAACCCTTGCATCTCGTGGAGAAGCTACTGAGCGGGTTATGGATTCTAACGATCTTGAAAAAGAGCGTGGGATCACCATTCTGGCAAAGAACACTGCCATCAAGTGGAATGACTACCGTATTAACATCGTAGACACCCCTGGTCACGCCGATTTCGGTGGTGAAGTAGAGCGTGTTCTATCTATGGTAGATTCAGTTTTACTATTGGTTGACGCAGTTGATGGCTACAATGCCACAAACTCGCTTCGTAACCAAAAAAGCATTTGCTCAAGGCCTAAAGCCTATTGTTGTAATCAACAAAATTGACCGTCCAGGCGCACGTCCTGATTGGGTTATTGACCAAGTATTCGACCTATTCGATAACTTAGGTGCAACTGACGAACAGTTAGATTTCCCTATCGTTTACGCGTCTGCATTAAATGGTTTCGCCACTTTAGACCCAGAAGAAACTAGCGAAGACATGACACCACTATTCCAAACCATCGTAGAGAAAGTTTCTTTCCCTGACGCTGACGCGGACGGTGCATTCCAAATGCAAATTTCACAGTTAGATTATAACTCTTATGTGGGTGTAATCGGTGTAGGCCGTATTAAGCGTGGTAGCGTTAAAACTGGCCAACAAGTGACTATAATCAGTGCTGACGGTAAAAAGCGTAACGGTAAAATGGGTCAAGTATTAGGTTACATGGGTCTAGAACGTACTGAAGTTGAAGTCGCTAATGCAGGTGACATCGTTGCGATTACTGGTCTTGGTGAACTTAAGATTTCTGACACCGTTTGTGCTGTTAATGAAGTTGAAGCTTTACCACCATTGTCTGTTGATGAACCAACATTGACCATGACTTTCCAAGTAAACACGTCGCCATTTGCTGGTAAAGAAGGTAAATACGTTACTTCACGTAACATCCTTGAGCGTTTACAAACTGAATTAGTTCATAACGTTGCATTACGTGTTGAAGAAACTGACAGCCCTGACCGTTTCCGCGTATCTGGTCGTGGTGAATTACACTTATCAATCTTAATTGAAAACATGCGTCGTGAAGGCTACGAGTTAGCGGTATCACGTCCAGAAGTTATTCTTAAGACTATCGATGATGAGCTATGTGAACCATTTGAAACAGTAACGGTTGACGTTGAAGAAGAACATCAAGGTACTGTGATCGAAAGATTAGGCACTCGTAAAGCAGAAATGAAAGACATGCAGCTTGATGGTAAAGGCCGTGTACGTATCGACTTTATCATCCCAAGCCGTGGTTTAATCGGTTTCCAAACTGAGTTCTTAACAGCAACTTCAGGTACTGGTTTGATTTACCACTCATTTGATCACTACGGTCCACATAAAGGCGGTGACATCGGTCAACGTGCTAACGGCGTATTGATTTCAAACGCGACAGGTAAAGCATTAACATTCGCATTATTTGGTTTGCAGGACCGTGGTCGCCTGTTTATTGGCCATGCGGCCGAAGTCTATGAAGGTCAAGTCGTTGGTATTCACGCTCGCTCAAACGATTTGACAGTTAACTGTCTTAAAGGCAAGCAGCTAACCAACATGCGTGCATCTGGTACAGATGAAGCGCAAGTACTGACTCCGCCAATCAACATGTCTCTTGAGCAAGCGCTTGAGTTCATCGATGATGACGAATTAGTAGAAGTAACGCCAAAGAACATTCGTGTTCGTAAGAGATTCTTAACTGAAAACGACCGTAAGCGCGCAAGCCGCGGTTAATTCTTTCAGTTAAACTGCACAAGCAGTTGGATCAAATTAAGCCCAGACAATGTCTGGGTTTTTTTGTGCTTTTTTCGCTAAAACTGGGCGCGTTAATAAGCCTGCTTGTAACAACATGAAAACATTTTACTAGGTGGTTCGATTAAAGGTCTGTAATACTCATCCACAATAGTTAATTGGTATTACATTAATTTAGGAGCAGATATGAGCATATTGCAACAGGTAAGCGTGGCCAAACAAGCCAACGTCTATTTTAATGGTAAAGTCACCAGCAGGAGCGTCTTCTTTGCCGATGGCACAAGACAAACACTCGGTGTAGTGTTACCTGGAGAATATGAATTTTCCACCGCTGAAGGCGAGATAATGCAAGTGACCTCTGGCGAATTTGAAGTGCTTTTGCCTGGTGAAACTGAATGGAAAACATTTAGCGCTGGCAGTCAATTTGAGCTTGCACCAAATGTGAGCTTTAGCCTTCGTAACACCATTATCTCAGAATACTGCTGTCACTACATCTAAGTGTAAAATAACAGCGTCCACAAGGCGCAAGCGGCTTCATCATGATAATTGACGCTAATCAGCTTCATCACAACAGATTAAGCTGATTTTTTAACTAAAACCGTCTACTCTATGAAAATATTGGTTTTTAAGGAGTGTGTCATGCGTCTTATATTACTCATAAGCTTGTTAATAATAAGCTGTAATAGCCTCGCAACTGTGTACCGTTGGGTCGATGAAAATGGCAAAGTACATTATTCAGATGAGCCAAAAGCCAATGCTGAAGCCATTGAATTAAATGAAAATACACAGAATGAAATCAGTATAAAAACACCACCCAAAGCCCATGTAACGATTAAAGAAGATAAAGCGCCAGTCAGATATACCATTATAATAACCTCTCCCAAAGAAGAAGCCACCATCCGCGATAATAACGGTGATTTAACCGTTAATGTCAGTGTTTCCCCGCAATTACCTCGCGGCTCCATGCTCACGTTATTAGTAGACGGAGTACTTACCGAAGGTCCACAAACCTCAGCAATCTTTACCTTGTCAGGTATTTTTAGGGGCGAGCACACTATTGTCGTTAACGCTGTGGCACAAAACGGCAAAGTCCTTGCATCTAGCTCTCCAAGAAAGATTTTTCTTCACCAAGCATCAGTACTAGGATCAAGCGAGAAAGTCTAATTAGAAATTTAAAACCCATATATTCAATGATTTAAAAATAAATTTCTCATTTTTCGTCGTTATTGCTGTTTGTGTGAAACGGGTTGCAGCGCGCACCAACTTGGTGCACCATGTTAGTGCAACCCTTACTAGGACGGCTAATGGACACAAATAACCTTCTCAATCATTTAGTCACAGCGGTGCTGGTAATCGATACCGAGCTCAAGCCAAGCTATGCCAATGCCGCGGCTGCACAATTACTTGGCATTGGTAATAGCAAATTGCTAGAGCAGCCCCTGCCAGACCTATACCAATTAATGGGAGTAGAGCCACAATTACTCAGAGATGCTATTCGTGCAGGCCAAGGGTTAACGGTTAACACAGCTGCATTAATTACCCTTGATGGCCAACATCATACAATCGACATAACCTTAATGCCCCTTGAGAGCGAAACCAACTCAAGTATTTTAGAATTACGCCAAGTTGACCAGCAACGGCGTATTCATCAGCAACTTAACATGGATGCTCAGCAACAGGCTGCACAGTTTTTGGTGCGTAATTTAGCCCACGAAATTAAAAATCCATTAGGTGGATTACGAGGCGCGGCGCAATTACTGTCACGAGAATTAACCTCTCCAGATTTAAAAGAGTTTACCAGCTTGATCATTGAACAAGCTGATAGGCTGCGTAATTTGGTTGATAGACTTCTAGAGTCACAGCGTCCAACCCAACATACTGAGCACAATATCCATCAAGTGGTGCAAAAAGTATTAAAGCTGGTTGAAATGGCATTGCCGAGTAATATCGAGTTAAAGCGTGATTACGATCCATCAATACCTGATACCCAAATGGATCCCGATCAAATGCAGCAAGCTGTACTCAATATTGTCCAAAATGCTATCCAAGCATTAGAGCCTGCTGGCGGGGATATTTTGATTAGAACCCGCACACAACATCAAGTCACCATTGGCACCCAACGCTATAAATTGGTACTCGCGTTGTCGATTATCGATAACGGTCCAGGGATCCCTTCTGAGCTGGTTGATACTTTGTTTTACCCTATGGTGACAGGCCGCGACGAAGGCTCAGGTCTAGGGTTATCGATTGCACATAACATTGCCCGCCTCCACGGTGGCAGAATTGATTGCGTATCTGCACCTGGACACACCGAATTTATTATCACCCTGCCATTACAATAATTAGCATGCCTTTGTCGGCAGAAAGAGGTTTTAACATGAACATAAGTGAACAAGTTTGGATCCTCGATGATGACAGCTCGATCCGATGGGTATTAGAAAAAGCACTTCAAGGTGCCTCATTATCTACTGCTAGTTTTGCCGCCGCCGAATCATTGTGGCAAGCACTAGAATCGTCACAGCCACAGGTAATTGTGTCAGATATTCGTATGCCTGGTACTGATGGTTTAACCTTACTGGATCGCTTACAACTGCATTACCCGCATATCCCAGTGATTATCATGACAGCGCATTCAGATTTAGACAGCGCAGTAAGCGCCTATCAAGCTGGCGCATTTGAATACTTACCTAAGCCTTTTGATATCGATGAAGCAATTAGTCTTGTTGAGCGAGCCTTGACTCACGCAACCGAACAAACACCGCCACCGGTCAGCGATGCAGAAGTAAAAACACCTGAAATCATCGGTGAAGCACCTGCAATGCAAGAAGTCTTTAGAGCCATCGGCCGCCTGTCTCGTTCATCAATCAGTGTATTGATTAACGGTCAATCAGGTACCGGTAAAGAACTGGTTGCGGGTGCGCTGCATAAACACAGCCCACGCAAAGACAAATCATTTATCGCATTAAACATGGCGGCCATTCCGAAAGACTTAATTGAATCAGAACTATTTGGACATGAAAAAGGCGCCTTTACTGGTGCAGCTAATGTGCGCCAGGGTCGTTTTGAGCAAGCCAATGGTGGTACCTTATTTTTAGATGAAATTGGCGACATGCCGCTGGACGTACAAACTCGATTGTTACGAGTATTAGCAGATGGCCAATTTTACCGCGTCGGTGGTCATCAAGCGGTGCAAGTGGATGTGCGGATTATTGCTGCAACCCACCAAAACCTAGAAGTGTTAGTGCAAAAAGGCACTTTCCGTGAAGATTTATTCCATCGCCTAAACGTGATTCGAGTGCACTTACCGCCTTTATCACAACGCCGTGAAGACATCGCTCAATTAGCTAGCCACTTCTTAACCACAGCGGCCAAAGAAATTGGAGTAGAACCAAAAGTCCTCACCAAAGAAACGGCCGTGAAGCTAGCAAACCTGCCTTGGCCAGGTAACGTACGTCAATTAGAAAACACCTGTCGCTGGTTAACCGTGATGGCATCTGGTCAAGAAATTTTGCCGCAAGATTTACCTCCCGAGTTATTAAAAGATCCAGTGGCAAGTCAGCAAAAACAAGCTGGCGCAAGTGATTGGCAAACCGCACTGACCGACTGGATAGATGAAAAACTAGCCGCGGGCGAAAGTGATTTATTAACCGAAGTACAACCAGAATTTGAACGAATTTTACTGGAAACTGCACTGCGTCATACTCAAGGACATAAACAAGAAGCAGCAAAACGTTTGGGATGGGGCCGTAATACCTTAACCCGTAAACTCAAAGAATTGGCGATGGATTAACAATAATTCCAGCATGTAACTCTTTTAAATCAATGCATTGCAAATTTAAGTCAATATTTTGTGAGCATGTACACATTTGAATAATGCAATAAAACATTTCCAATATGAGTACATGCAAAATTGATTATCAATGCTAGAATAAAAAATCGATAAAAAATTGCATTAACGCTTAGCGAAGGACTGATTTTGGAATTTGATACTCATTATGGTGTGGTCATTCACCAAGACTTTATTCCTCTCTATGCAGATGATAACTACGCTAAAATTTTCGGTTACACTAGCGCACAAGACATTCTCGGTTTAAAAAGTATCTTAGAGTTAATTGACCCAGAAGCTCAAGATATTGCCGCGCATACTTATTATGCGCTAATGAGCGGAATCGAAAAACCGCAAGTTCGTAGTTATATCAATCGCAATCGTCTTGGTCAGTTAATGAATGTGCTTTCTATTGAGCACATTGTTGAGTGGCAAGGCCGACCGGCATTACAAATTACCATTGTTGATTTAACTGAGAATATTACCCTCAACAAAAACCTTCAACAAAGCGAGTTTCGCTACCGTCAGCTAGTGAATAGCTCATTGCAAGGTGTGTTGATACATCGCAAATTTAGTCCACTCTTTTGTAACCAAGCTTTTGCAAGCTTACTCGGTTATCCCAATAGCCAAAGCATACTGGCACTTCCTTCTATACTCGATGTGATTGCTCCTGATTACCGCACCCATCGACAAGAGGCATACACTGCTTTATTTGACCAAAAAATCAAACCCCATCCGGTTGAGATAAAATGCGTTCATTTGAGTGGTAAAACCGTATGGGTAAAATTATTAGAAAGCATTATCGATTGGGAAGGACAGCCCGCAGTTCAAGTTACAGTCATTGATATTACAGAGTCATACCTGCTTAAGCAAAATTTTGAACAGCAAATTCATCTTGATTATTTAACTCAAATCTTCCATCGACGAGGAATGTTGTATTATGCTCAAGCAAAATACAACGAGAAAGCAGTGCAAACACAGCAGCTATATTGTGTGTTGATGGGATTAGATGAACTCAAACAAATTAACCACTTATACGGTCATGTTATGGGTGATAAGGCATTGATCAATTTTGCACAGCATTGTCAAAGTAAACTCACCGATGATGATTTACTGGAGCCGTTGGAGTGGCGATGAATTTATTGCCCTAATAAAAGCGGGCAGTAGCAACATTGCACGTAGCATTGCCGAAAGCATCCGCCATAGCATTGAAGACAGCGAACTGGTTGACCCACAAAGCGGTAAACATATTCGCTTTAGTGCCAGTGTTGGTATATCAAAATGGCAAAATGACGACACCATTGAAAACCTAATTTTACGGGCAGACTCTGCCCTCGAATTAGCCAGAGCACAAACTACCAATCAACTGGTGATGGTTTAACCCTCAACTCACTGGGCTTCAACATAGTGAGACGACTACACTGGGTCCTGGTGAATAATCACTTCAGCATCATCAAAAGCCGCTTTAATGACTAAGCCAGCCTTGTCAGCAATGTCGTGTGCCTCTTCAAGAGACAACTCACCAGGCAGTTCCATATGCAATTGAATAAATGTGGTTTTACCCGCCTGACGCGTGCGTAAATCATGGATACCTTTAACTCTATGATCTTGTTTAGCCAATGTCTTGATTTGCTCGCGAGTGTCATCATCTAACTCTCGGTCAAGTAAACTTTGTACTGACCGATAAGCTAAATCAACCGCTTGATGACCAATAAACAGTGCAATTAACACCGCAAACAACCCATCTGCCCACCACCAACCATACATGGCTAACACCAGGGCTAATAATACTGCACCATTAAGTAGCAAGTCAGATTTATAATGTAATGAGTCTGCCTCAACCACGGTGCTGTTGGTGTTTTCTAATGCACGTTGTTGCACAAGCACGAGTGCCAATGTCATCACTATGGCAATAATAGACACCACAATACCCACGCCAGTATTCACAATAGGTACAGGGTTGATCAGCTTTTCACCACCATAAAGTAGCAACAGTGAGGCTGAACCTAAAATAAATGCAGCTTGCGCCAACGAGGCTAACGGTTCAGCTTTGCCATGACCATAACGATGATCTTTATCTGCTGGGACAATGGCATAACGAATGGCAATAAAGTTAACAATGGAAGCTAAAGCATCAGCAAATGAGTCGGTTAACGACCCCAACATACTGGCTGAGCCGGAATACAGCCAAGCTAATAATTTGATCACAATAAGGCATAATGCGGTTGCTACCGATGCGCGACTCGCGAGCTTGACCCAAAAGTCATAATCAGAAGATGTGGACATAAGAACGTTATCGACTCTATTAGCTGAATTTACCGACCATTACTATAGCAAGTTAGCTAGCACATTAGGACAAAGTTTACTTACTTCAACTCTACCTTTAATCAAAATGTGACCATTAGCAAACTTGAATAAACAAAAAAGCCGCTACACAAGGTAACGGCTTTGATTAAATAGCTTTAACATGGCTAGGGTCTGTTGATCTTTCAAGGTTATTTTTGCAGCGAATTGTTGGACATTTTTACAAGGCAGAGACTTTGAGGTGTAGTTATTCTACATAAAAAGTCGATAACGCAGTAAAAATGGCCAACAAACGCTGCCCGAAGGGTTCGGCTAAAAACGTTTTACTCTTTGTTGAATGATTCTTCGCAAATAAAGAGTTGCTTAGATTGCTAGGCATCAATCCATTCGCCTCGATTAAAACGTTTTTAACTCGAACAAAATTCAAACAGCAAAGATCAACAGACCCTAGAGATTAACGACGAGATTTATGACCCTTGCCTTTACCTTTAGCAAACTCTTCTTGGAAAACTTGCTGCTGTTCAGGCGTTAGAACTTGGTAAATTTCGTTTTGCATTTTTAGCTGCGACAACATACCTTGCAATCTCTTTTGGTGTTGCGCTTCAGCCATTTCAGTTGCTTTGGCTTCGTCAAATGAGGCACTGGTCACTAGAGCCAACATCTCAGCACGGTGAGCTTCACGTTGCTCTTTCGTTGGGCGCTCAGGGCGATCGGCTTTGTACTTTTCAGCAATCACTTTCACTTGCTCTTTTTGGGCGTCAGTTAGGTCTAATTTGCGCAACATTTTATGCATGTTATGCATGCCGCCTCTAGAGCCTTGCTGTCTGTCGCCATTTCTGTCCATTTGTTCAGTTTTTGCTGTGGTGTCGGTGTCGTCAACTGCGTATAACTGACCGGCTAATAATGCTGAGCTCGCCACTAAGGCAACTAAACTTGTTTTAAAGATTGAAGATGTTTTCATTGTTAAGTTCCTCGGTATAAATGAGTCTTGTGTTTGGCTTCTGCCTTTGCAGATTTGATACTCAGTTTAACCAATGCAATGTCAAGTAGGGTGACTTATGAGTAAAACTATGTAAATCCACACGCCATACCATGAAGCATAAAAAAATGCATGACAAAGTTAGCATTTTCACAGATAAAAATGATGGTAATGCGAGCTGGTTAACGTAATCGGGACTTACTCCTTACACTAACCATAAATAGGCATAAAATCAGATTACTAGCGTTTTAATGGAATTGATTATGAACCGATTGATTGGCCAATTGCTGTTACTTCTAAGTGTATTAATACTCACCCCAAGTGCGATAGCTAACACCTCCCCGTCGGCAGACAACTCATTATGGTATAGCCAACAGCAAGGTGCACAGCCAGCAGTAAAGCTACATTTTTTTTGGTCTAAAACCTGCCCTCATTGCCGCGAAGCCCATCCCTTTATCGATGCATTAGGCGAGCGCTTTGAATGGATTGATTTGCACGATTATGCAATAAGTGAACCCGGCAATGTTGATAAACTGATGCAAATGGTGCAACACACTGGGGTAGAACCCAAGTCTGTGCCTTACTTTGCCATTTGTGGCGAGGCAGTGGTTGGCTATAATAGCCATGATGTCACCGGACGTTATATTTTAGAGCGACTCATTGATTGCTACCAGCGCCAGGGTGGTCAAGCCGATATTGGTAATACACTCGATGACTTCCTTGTGACGGCACCAAGCAACGATGCCCCTTTATTTGAAACCTGTGCCGACACTAGTGACGACCCATCAGCAGAAGGCAGCTGCGGCATGTCATTTGACAGCGCTAGCCAAATCGAACAAAAACCACAAGTACAGCCTGTTGATATTCCATTAATTGGTGCGGTTCATCCTGAGCAAATGTCATTACCTGTACTTACCTTAGTTTTGGCCGGTGTTGATGCCTTTAATCCCTGCGCCTTTTTTGTGTTGCTGTTTTTACTCAGCATTATGGTTAATGCGGGTAGCCGTAAACGCATGCTGTTAGTGGGTGGCATTTTTGTGTTCTTCTCGGGGTTTATCTATTTCATCTTTATGAGTGCATGGCTCAACTTATTCCAGCTGTTAGGTGGTGGCGATGGCGGCATCATTATTACCTGCGCTGGGGTGCTGGCATTGGTCGCTGCGGTGGTCAATATTAAAGACTACTTCTATGGACGAGGTGATGTGAGTTTATCGATGTCGGTTGAAAATCGCGGCTCGTTGATTAAACGCATGGGCAAATTATCTAAAGCCAGCTCATTGCCGACCATGATTTTAGGCTCAACAATTTTGGCCATTTTAGCCAATGCCTACGAGCTACTGTGTACCGCTGGATTTCCAATGATTTACACCTCAGTGTTGTCATTGTCAGACGTTGATACCATGCAACGCTATATGTATTTGATAGCCTACAATATCGTGTATGTCATTCCTTTAGCGGCCATTGTTATTGTGTTCTCGATGACATTAGGTAAACGCAAACTCACTGAAAAAGAAGGCGAAGTACTTAAGCTTATGTCTGGCATTATGATGCTTGGCTTAGGAGGCATGTTAGTTCTTAACCCTGCAGCATTACAAAATGCCGTGTTCTCAGTAGGCTTGATATTAGGGGCAATTGTATTGACATTTATCGTAGTCAAAGTCACTCGTTACATTAAAAAGCAACCTGACGCTAAAATGTAAAACTATGCAATGTTAATATAATTTGCTTCGAGTATGAGATAATCTTTAATTGATTGAAAATCGGTATGTTAAGTTAACCTACCGATTTTATTTTGTGCTAGAGGAAAGTTATGAATCGCATTTTATTGATAGACGATGATATTGGTTTATCCGACCTGCTCAGCCAATTGCTTGAGCTCGAAGGTTTTGCATTAACCCAAGCCTATGATGGTGAACAAGGGTTATCACTCGCACAGCAACAAGATTTCGATTTAATTCTACTCGACGTCATGCTACCCAAATTAAATGGGTTTGAAGTATTGCGTGCACTGCGCCAACGCAAGCAAACACCGGTATTAATGTTAACCGCTCGCGGCGATGAAATTGATCGTGTTGTCGGGTTAGAAATTGGTGCTGATGACTACTTGCCAAAGCCATTTAACGACCGTGAGTTAGTGGCGCGTATTCGCGCTATTTTACGCCGAGCGCAAACCACACAGCAAGATACTCAGTCTAGCGACATGCTGCAATTTGGCGACCTACGCCTTGATCCAACTCGCCAAGAAACCTATTGCAATGAACAATTGATTATCCTGACTGGTACCGAGTTCTTATTGCTGTTTCATTTAATTGAAAAAAGCGGCGAACTGGTCACCAAAGAATCATTAAGTGAAAATGTATTAGGCAAAAAATTAATGCCGTTTGACCGCAGTTTAGACATGCACTTATCTAACTTACGTAAAAAACTTCCTGAACGCCAAGATGGTCGCCCTAGGGTGAAAACCCTGCGTGGAAAAGGTTATATCTGGATCCCATAATGCTGAAGGTTAATCCGTTCAATCGGCTATTTATTAAATTGTTACTGGGCTTCTGGCTATGTAGCTCATTAATTATTGCCTTAGTGGCAATGTTACCTTTATTGCAACTTAACCAAGATCGTTCCCCTTTGCCGCCAAGCCAAGAACGGATCTTGCAAAAAATGGCTGAACACATTCAGCAGCACCCAGATTTACTGACCGACAAAACGCTTCAACGTCAAAACCGTGGCCTGACCCAAGCCTAGGTCCATTGCGCATTTATATTACCGACGAGCTCGGTCAAGTCATTAATACTAAACGCGTATCACGGGTATTTAGACGCTTTCAATTAATGGCTGAAGAAGCCAATCATCCCATCAGCCATCAATTTAGAAACGAGCTGATATTTGGACCTTATCAGTTTGACGTTGAAGGCAAAAACTACAACCTATTTGGTCGCTTTCCAGATAATCATCCACGGCCATGGTTCTTCTTTTTACTGATAACAAATTACTCACCGCTGGGT
Source organism: Shewanella phaeophyticola (assembly GCF_025398315.1). Lineage (GTDB taxonomy): Bacteria > Pseudomonadota > Gammaproteobacteria > Enterobacterales > Shewanellaceae > Shewanella > Shewanella phaeophyticola. The sequence continues at coordinate 4,613,478 of NZ_JAODOQ010000001.1, read as the reverse complement.
TTGCCATTTTTTTATCTGGATTATTATGTGGGTTGCTCGCATGGTATTTAAGTAAACCGTTACGCTCACTTAGACTCAGTGCCAATGCGCTTGCTAAAGGTGACTTAGCTAATCGTGTCGATGCCGCCACCGCCAGTCGTCGCGATGAAATGAGCCAGCTTGCTGTCGCCTTTAATGGCATGGCTGATGCCATTGAGACGATGGTGAATAACCAGCAACGCTTAATGGGCGATATCTCTCACGAACTGCGCACCCCATTAACTCGTCTGCAATTGTCACTGGCGTTAGCCCGTAAAAAAGGCCAACACAGTACAGAACTCGACCGTATTGAATACGAAGCATTGCAGCAAGAAGCATTGATAAGCGAGTTATTAACATTGTCACGAGTGAGGCTCAACGCCTCAGAAAAACGGCTCACAGCAGAGCTAACCGAAACCTTAAGCCAAGTACTTGATGACGCCGAGTTTGAAGCTGAGCAACAAGGTAAACAACTGCATATCAATATTGATGAATCGATAAGCTTTGAGCATTTACCTAAAACCTTATCACGTGCAATTGAGAACTTACTCCGTAATGCCATTCGTTATGCCGAAAAAACGGTCTCAATAGCAAGCTCGCAATCTAAAAATCACATCACCATTGTGGTCAAAGATGACGAATCCGGTTTACCAGAAGCCGAACTAGAAGCCATTTTCACCCCGTTTTACCGCCCAGACAGCTCAAGAGATCGTGAATCTGGAGGGTGGGGATTAGGGTTAGCGATTACCCAGGCAGCCATTTATGCTCACAATGGTAAAATTATTGCCAAAAACCGTTTACCTCATGGACTCATAGTAACAATTGATTTGCCAACCAATTAATTCAAATTAGTGTTAAACCGTCGCAATGTGATGCTATGCTTAACATTATGTTCACATTGCTGAAGACTGTATGTACCGAATAATCATTGGTTTATTATGCTGTAGTATTTTTGCTAGCCAGGCACAAAATATCGATGTTATAGCGTTTGAATATCCACCTTATTTAACGCAACATCGTGCCGACCAGGGTGAGGCTGTTGCCTTACTGCAGCGTGCATTTGCCTACAGCGCATTAAGCCCAGAGATCACTTTTATTAAAAGTAGTGCTGCGCAAAACCATTTAGCCAACAATGATTGGTGTTTAAGCTTCTTCCCGCCTCAAAAACCAACCAAGCAACATTTACAAATTATTTTAGACGACAAAAAAATTCCGTTAACACTGTTTCGCTTAGCAGAGCCACAAGTGTTTATTGGTAAGGAACTGGCTGATAAAGTCATAGCCCATTTACCTATGGCCGTCGATGACAGAAAAGTGCGCTCATTTACTGATTTTGGCGCCACCTTAAAACTGGTCGATACCATTGAGCAAGGGGTGTCATTGTTGCTAGCGCAGAAGGTTGATTACATCTATAGCGACCAGGAGGCCATTAATGCCGCCAGCCAAAAACTCAACTTCCCAGCCATCTTACTGCAAGACTCCGCCATGGTGTTTTATCGATTCCCAATCGCCGTATGGCTCAACACTCAATGTGCTAGCGCAGTGGCAATAGAGTCTCACCTTAGGCAGCAACAATATTCAATTCACAGCTTTTAACTTTACCTGATGGGTGATTGATGACGCTCACGTGCGGCTGAGGTATACTTTGTTCCCGTTTTTATGCCTCGCACTCTAATGGTGCTGAATAAGGTTACTATGTTTCATATCGCACTCTACGAACCCGAAATCGCCCCAAACACCGGAAACATAATCCGCTTATGTGCCAACAACGGTGCTCACCTGCATTTAATTGAGCCATTAGGTTTTGATTTAGAAGAGAAAAAACTTCGTCGTGCCGGGTTAGACTACGCCGATTTAACTCAAGTGACGCGCCATAAAGACTATGCAAGCTTTTTAGCCGCAATGCCGGGAAAACGCATTATTGCATGCACCACAAAAGGCAGTCGTCCACATACCCAAATCGCCTTTCAAGATGAAGACATCATGCTTTTTGGCCTGAAACGCGCGGACTACCAATGGACATCATTAACGCCACACCGTTAGAGCAGCGTTTACGCATTCCAATGACAGCCAATAGCCGCAGCTTAAACCTGTCTAATTCAGTGGCGATTATTAGCTATGAAGCTTGGCGCCAATTAGGTTTTGTAGGTGCAGAATAATGAAACAAACACCGTCCCCAGAAACCCAAAATGATGCGATTTCTATGGCAAAAGCGACTCAAAAACCGGGACAAACCAAAGAGCAAACTAAGTTAATTGCCGCCGGCATTGAAAAGGGTATCGCAGAATATAAAAAACGTGAAAAAGCCAAAGCACGCGACCGTGACAAAGCCCGTAAGCAGCAATTAAAGGCCAAAAGTAACCATCGTCAAATCGATGATACAGATATACATCAAGGTGAATCAAATTCCCAAATGACCACAGCGGCCTGGAGTTTACTCGGATTATTGTTATTGAGCTGGGCAGGGTTTGCAGTTTACATGTTCATGGCGTAGCGTATCACTCAGGCTTATACAAGCTTAGCGCCCTAACCACTTTATATTGCTCGCTGTCATCATCAAGATAATGCGCACTTTGCTGCCATAACCACCCCCCCGGGGTTGATTAACACTCGCCGCTAGCGGGTCAAATTGCAATTGCACTAAAGCTGGGCGCTGATTAATCTCCCCTTTACCTAAAAAAGAATAACTGCCCGCATGTCGATACAAGGTTAATGACTGGCTGACATCGTCAGTCACGCCATTACTGAACACCAGCAACACCTTTTCTTGTTGCTGCCTAAACCACCATGTTTCACTGTTTGAAAAACGGCTACCACGGCTCACACTGATATATAAATTACGCTGATCAGCCGAGCACATCACCGAGGTCGTTACTGCCATTGGGTCTAATGTGGGGTTAGCTGCAGAGCCTTGCCACTCACCCACCAGCTGCGGGCATAACTCAGCCAATACAACCTTATCGGCATTCGCACTCAAAGACAGAGTCACACTCAATGCTCCTAGCAATAACAATAGGCGTTTTTTCATCATAATCCCTTAGGTTAATGAGCTGTAATACCATTCCGCGTTAGAATGTCAGTCTAACCTAACTTCAAGATAAAAAAATGGCTCACTAAAAACCAGTGAGCCATTTGATGCTTATTGACTACCTCACGTTGAGGTTAATAGCCCTTACTGACCAAATCCGGTATCAGTAATATTCACCTGAGTCACTTCACCGTATTGTGCGGCAATATCGCCGATCTCAGCTGCATTACCAATTAACACAAACTGCAGATTTTGCTGCGGGAAATACTGCTTAACCAATCGTTGAGTTTCAGCCAATGTAAGGCCATCCACTTTTGCTTGGAACTGGTTAATAAAATCATCGCTCATGCCATATAAATACATGTCAGACAATAGCCCAGCAAGCTGGCCGCTGGTTTCGTACTTAGGCGGAAACTGACCTTTTACATACGCTTTTGCTGAGTCTAACGTTGTTTGATCGATGCCCTTTTCCCACAAACGCGAATACGTCAGCAAAGCTAAATCAATGGCCTCTTTGGTGGTCGATGACTTAGTAAAGGTACTAATTTGGAATAATCCAGACTGTGAATATGGGCTAAAGCCAGAACGAGCACCATAGGTTAACCCAGCATTGACACGTAACTCGTCATTTAACCATGAGGTAAAACGGCCACCTAGAATGGTGTTCACTACCGTTAACCCAACATAATCAGGATTGTCATATCGAATGCCAACACCGCCAATTAAAAATGTGGTTTCAATGGCATCAGGCTTGTCGACTAACAACACTCTTGGCTTGGTTAGTGTTGGTAAGTCTTGGCTAAGATCGGGTTGCATCACGGTTTCGGTCACATGCCAATCACCAAACGCTTTATTGAGCTTGGCGGTCATCTCAGCAACATCAAAATCACCAACGACGTTAATGGTCATGTTATTGGGTTGATAGTAACCTTTATGGAATGCTCGTAGCTCGTTAGCATTAATGGTTGCGATAGACTCACTGTTGCCAGAAGCTGGATTAGCATAAGGGTGTTGACCAAAAACCAACTTGCTAAAGTAACGGCTAATCACTGCACGTGGGCTTTCTTTTTGTTGTGACAAACCCACAATTTCGCGCTGTTTAAGTTTATCAAACTCGGTTGAGTCAAAGTCAGGTTGGCGTATAACATTGCTGAAAATGGCCAACACATTGTCGATGTCTTTGGTCATCATATTGGCGCGCACATAAGTGCCCTCGGCATCGGCGTTGGTATTCACGCTAGCACCAATAAAGTCGAGTTGTTGCTCAATATCTGCTTTAGATTGACCCGCTGCCCCCAGCATTAAGCTTTGTGAGGTTAAATAGGCTAAACCTGAGGTGGTGTCATTAACCGCTCCGGCTTTTATCACTGCATCAAGGGTGACTAATGGCACTTCTTTTTGCACCATTAAATTAACGGTTAAGCCGTTATCTAAGATGATTTTTTGATAGCTTGGCATCACAAAACTTGGCCTGCCGCGACAGATTCAGTAGTGGTGCTTTGTGTTGCTGCACAACCCGCTAGGCTTAAACTGCATGCTAAGGCGATGGCTGATAACGACAAGGTCATTGTTGAATGAGTGCTGGTTTTCATTTGTCTGACTCCTCAGTCGCCGCGAGCACACCGACAGTGCGATTTGCTTTAATTAAATAGGTTTGTGCCACGCGCTGAATGTCAGCTGGAGTCACTTTGTTATAGGCTTCTGGCGCATTAAACAGCTTGGTGTAATCACCAAAATACAACTCATAGGTGCCTAGCGTGTTAGCTTTACCGTTAATGGTTTCCATAGTGCGATAAAAATCCATTAACTTGATGTTTTTCACTTTTTCAAGCTCTTGCTGAGTCACGCCTTGACTAGCAATTAAATTAATTTGCTCAATAAGTGCTTTCTCTAAGGTGTCGGCGCTCACGCCCGCATTGGCCACACCCAAGATATAAAACAGGTTTGGATCAAATGACATGGGCATATAAGTTTCGGCGGCTACGGCTAATTGCTTGTCGACTAACGCTTGGTAAAAACGTGAGCTGTTGCCCTCGCTTAACATTGAGGCTAATAAATCCAATGCATAATAATCGGCATGGCTAGTGGCTGGCACATGGTAAGCCAACATAATATTAGGGGTACTGACCGATTCTTTTTTAACAAATACACGGCGCTCACCTTTTTGTTCAGGCTCTACTGTGCGCACGGCTTTTGGCGGCGCTTGGGCTGGAATAGGCGCAAAATATTGGTCAGCTAAGGCTTTTACCTGGGCAAGTTTTACATCACCTGTAATCACCACTAACGCATTGTTGGGTGCATAATAGGTTTTATGATATTGCTGTAAATCTTCAAGGATTCATGCGGCAATATCTGACTCATAACCAATTACCGACCAGCTATAAGGATGCGCTGAAAATGCCACACTTTTAAGAGCCTCTTGAATGGTGCGCCAGTTAGAGTTTTCAAGCCCTGTGGTACGCTCAGATTGCACCACCCCGCGCTCGCTTTCAACCATTTCAGGGTTAATATCTAAGTTGGCGATGCGGTCAGATTCAAGATCAAAAATCGTTTCAATACCGCTGGCAGGGAACCAATCGGTATAGACTGTCATGTCTTCTGTTGTGTACGCATTATTGGCTCCACCAGCAGCTTCCATGGTGCGGTCGAACATTTTAGAGCCAAACTTTTTTGAGCCGTTAAACATCATGTGTTCAAAAAAGTGCGAAATACCGGTAATACCAGGTACTTCATTACGCGAGCCGACCTTCCAAAATATATACATGTTGGCATTAGGGATTGAGCTATCCTCAAGCACCATGATTTTCATGCCATTGTCTAAGGTAAAGCTATTAATGTCTTCTGCTTGTGTTGCTGACACAGTGGGTGTGCTTAGCACACCTAATGTCATCAACAAGGCGATGAGTTTATGAGTCATATCTTGCTCCTTGAGCGATTATCCATTGTGAATCTAAATAAGTTTATTGTGCCGCGCCTAGGGCGGTTAAGGCAACCTGGGTCATGGTTTGCACGCCCACTTTTAGCGCGCTCTCATCAACATAAAATGCCGGTGAGTGATTAGTGGCCACCTGGCTGACATCTTTGTCTGTTGGCGTCACGCCTAAAAAGAAAAACATCCCAGGGGTTTCTAAAGCATAGTAAGAAAAGTCTTCTGCACCGGTAATTAATCCCGGTTCAATCAGCATATTATCACCCACAACAGAGGCTATCACCGGGCGCATTTTGCTGACCAACTCAGGGTTATTTACTGTGACCGGATAACCGGGTTGGATCTCCGTCACGGCGGTAGCCCCAAGGGTTTTAGCCGCATTAGTGGCGATTTCGGCCAGCTTGATTTTAATGTCGGCGCGCATATCCTGATCAAAAGTGCGAATAGTACCAATAAGCTCAACTTCATCAGGAATAATGTTTGAGCGAATGCCGCCATTAATGGCGCCAAAGCTAACAACCGCTGGCGCTTTAGTAATATCGACCTGACGGCTAATAATGGTTTGCACACTGTTGATGATCTGCGCAGAAGCCACGATAGGGTCAACACCACCCCAAGGGCGCGAGCCATGAGTTTGTCGGCTCCATCACTTTGATCGTAAAGGAATCTTCACTGGCCATCGCAGAGCCAGAGCGTAAACCAATCACACCTGTTGGCATACTTGAGGTAACGTGCATACCAAACACTTGCTCTGGCTTACGCTTAGCAAATAAGCCTTGTTTTAGCATTAACTCAGCGCCGCCTTGCTCGCCTTCTGGTGCGCCCTCTTCGGCCGGCTGGAAAATAAACATCACATCACCGGCCAATCTATCTTTTACCTTCACGAGGTTTTCGGCCACGCCCATTAACATCGCCACATGCGTATCATGACCACAGGCATGCATCACACCGACTTTTTGGCCGCGATAAGTGTCTGTCGCTTTCGAAGCAAACGGTAAATCAACCACTTCGGTCACAGGCAATGCATCCATGTCGGCTCGTAAACCAATTAATGGCTCGGGTTTACCGCCTTTCAGTATCGCCACCACGCCGGTATGTGCAATACCCGTTTGCACCTCAAGCCCTAGCGATTTGAGGTGTTTCTCAATCACTTTACTGGTGCGAAACTCCCGATTTGATAATTCAGGATGTTGGTGAAGGTCGCGGCGCCATGCAATCACTTTGCTTTCAACTTGAGCGGTTAATTCTGCGGCATTAGGCACACTGGCCACGGTAGATGAGCTATAAACACTGCTAGCAAATACACTAGCAAATATGAAAGCGAGGGAGGTCAGGCGCATGTCAGGTCCATTTTTGTTGTTATTTGAGCAACAAAACTACCCTGAAACGCCTCTGTTGTTAACTATTTTACCGATTTACCCTATAGACAATTGTATCTATTTATTAACATATGCCAGTTTATATCGAGGGCAGCTGTAAAAATACGACATCATTGTCGATGATTTCAAGTTGCCAACCGCGTTGTTGTGCCAGCCATTCAAAGGTCTCAACTGAGTAAAAATTAATATGGGTTGGGTCACTTTTGTAGTGCCAATTAATAAAAACCTCTAAGCCAAGCACCCGCTTAGTCATAATGGCTAAAATGCCACCGGGTAACAACAATTGGCTTAATTTATCAATTAACAGATGAGCATCGGCAATATGCTCTATCACTTCGGTTAAACATACAAAGTCATATTGCTGATTAAGCGCCTGAGTATCTGGATGATAAAACAAATCATAATTAGCGACACTGACACCCTGGGCTGCTGCCATTTGGCTAAGCACGGCGCCTTCACCGCAGCCAAAATCTAAGCCTTTGGCATTAAGCCCAGTGCGAGCCAATAATGGCGTGAGTGTACGCGACAAAAACCGTTGGTAACCTGTATCGGCAAAGTCATTGTCGTGTAAATCATATTGGGCTTTTTCAGCCGTTTCATCTAAATAAAACTGCGAGGGCACCGACACTAAATGGCATTGTTGGCAACGTACATATTCACGATTTTTATCTTGATGAAAAGCAAACGTTTGCTGATGACACAATGGGCAAGACGACAAAGACAACACTCCAAATTATAGCGAAAAAGGTTATTGCTCAGATTGAGCAGGTTCGCTGGTTTCTTTCGGGATTTTACGAGTTTTCGCCGCAGCCTCTTGCGCTTGCTGTAAGTATTTTTGCTCGCGAGTTAAACGCTGTTCAGATTGCGCCTGTGCTTTTTCGAGTTGCTGTGCCTCCCAGTCATTTGCTTCATGTTTAGCTAACACTTTTTGTTCACGTTCAGCGGTGGCACTGGCAGCGTCACGGGCTTTTTGCAATTGGCTTTGCTCAAGCTCGGCTGATTCAATACGCGCTTGCTCGCCCTTTTCTGACAAGGTCATTTTTTTATGCGGCTTGTCTGTTGCATGAGCATTAACCGTAAGCATGCTGGCAAAACACATCAACATTATCATTGCAATAAGGCGAGTATTCATAACATCTATCCTTTGAGTCTTATCCCTTAAACTTATCGCTATCATAGCGCTGACGAACCGCCGCTGGCATGGCGGATAACTTATGGTGCACCATTGCGTTAAACACTGCAAATATTGGCGCGATATCGGCACTAGGCTCCAGGCTTGCTAGGGTATAAGCCGCGGCCTCAAGGGTAGATAAACTGTCACTGCGTTTGGCTTTGCGGATCACATATTGCGACTCATCGTCACACTCAAGGTGCAATGACGGATAGTTAAGTAACCAGGGATTAAGCTGCAACATGCGGTACGCTTTACGCCAGGTGCCATCAATTAGCACGATAATCGCTTTATTATCAGCTTCCACCTGACTTGCTGCTTGGCTGTGCTCATTGGGGTATACAATATACACAGGCCGATTTTGCGCGGCTAAATACCCTTGCAACTCAGCAAAGTCATCTGCAGTTTCACCGACATAAATCTGGGTTTGAGGCAACGCGAGTTTGAGCAACTTAACGGTATTTTTAGCATGCCCCACCTCAAATGGATGCTGCATGATGATAATGTCAGTTGCTGTAGTGATTGGTTTTACTGCATGACAAATGCAAGCTGACTGTGGGTATTGGCAATTAATACAATAACTTCTGCTCATATTTAATCTTATTTATGTTGCAATGTTGTAAAGTTCAACTCATTATGTCTCACCTTTATGATACCACCTCAAGGAAGAACCACTATCATGACAAGAGTTATAACTACCACTAAAGCAATAACAATGACGACTGTGTCTATTGCCTTAATGCTTGCACTTTCTACAAGTTCTGTTTATGCCGCTCAAGATAATGCCTATCACCACGAAGCTGAAATAGGCTTTTTAGACTCATCAGGTGAATCGGATGGTCTAGTGAACGCTAATTATCGCTATTATTTTGAAGCAGTTGAACAAGCCGATAAGCCATATGCATTGGCGGCATTTTTCAACCAAGGGTCTACTGTTTCAGTACGTTATGCCACAACTGACATTGAAGATTTATATAATATCTCCGGAGAATTCGTTTTTGACTCAAAATGGTTTTTGGGAGCTGGAGTATCACAATTAGATATAGATGATGCGGCATTTGACATCACAACATACGAGATTAGTGCTGGGTATTTTTTAGCACAAATTCAAAATTAACCTTGAACTACGCCACTAACTCAGAATCAACATCTAATAATGATTCAAATCAAGTACATGAATTTGAATCATATATTAGCCAAGATTTTGATGTTATCACGTTAACTTACGAACATTTTATCCCATTACAATCAACTGCTGGAATGTTTATCTCTAAAGTCGTAGGTTATCAAAACCAGCAATATATCAACAACGCAGTTCTCACGAAAATTGATGGTGCAACGCCGACTGTAGTGGAGGATTCTGCATTAAACATTGAAAATGATATTTATACTGTTGCGGTCTTCGCTGATTGGTATATCAATAATGCATGGTCAGTGGGTGCGACTTACTACCGGGCAGATGTCAATACTGATTTCAGAAGCAGTAATATTGATTACTCAGATAAAAGTAGCCACAGCGACAACATTACTGAAACAGGCGTAAACACACGTTACTTCTGGCATTTTTCAGATGTGTTTTCGGCTAAGTTTTCACTGGAACATTATTTCGACAATGGTGAGTATTATAGTGATTCAGAAACAAACATCGGTATTGCCATAAATGCCCGTTTCTAAATAAAAATGTAAAAAATACCCGCAGAATGTGGTTAGCATACTGCGGGTTAAAGGTGATATTACTATTATTTAACCTGTTCTCGGGTTATTTAATTAATCGTGTTGTAGTTGCTCTTGATGCAGATGGCTTAAACGGTTCATTGCCATCATGGCGAGCAATACGCTACACAATCCACCCATCAGTAACGCAATGGCATAAGGTGCAGGTATATCTGTTAGCTGGATTAATGCGGTTAACATCGATGCGCCGCTCATTTGCATACAGCCAAGCATTGCCGTTGCAGTACCGGCGCGTTCACCAAAGGCCGATAACGCCATACTGGTAGCAGAGCTCCAAGCAATAGGGCAAAGCCAACACATAGCAGCATCATAGGAGCCATAAAGGCAACACCCGCGGCAACGCCTTGCTCTGGGCCAACTAATTGCAGTACCACTTCAACCACAGCCGCTAACACCATTAACGACAATGCCACTATGACACCAGGGCGATTACCAATGCGTTTAATTAATACTGGTGCAGCAAAACAGGCCGCGACGTTCACTAAGGCATTGACGCCAAATAAGCCACTAAACATCAATTCTGATATACCTAAGTGACCAATTAACCATACGGGTGAATAAGATACGTAACATAAAATAGAAGCCATCGCGATCATGCAGCATGAGGCATAAAACATAAAATGCGGATCGCCAAGCACTGGCTTATAACGACCCCAACGGTAAAGTGACCGGTACTGTCGGTATTGAGCGGACGCGTTTCCGGGAAGCGGAACCCAACAATAAACAATACTATTACCGCATAAATGGCCATAAAGATAAACGTAGAACGCCAGCCAAACTGCAATGCTAGCAAACCACCTAAAGTGGGCGCTAACGCAGGTACGACACAAATAGCCCCATTTAAATAACTGTACATCGACACACTTTGCTTGCGATCGTAACAGTCGCGCACAGCACTAAACACCACAATAGAAGTAGAACATGCAGCTAACCCTTGAAACACGCGGGCAATTTGTAATAGTTCAAATTCAACCGCATACGCGCCCAACAAACTGCTGATACCGTAAAGCACAATACCAAATAAGGCGACGGGTCTGCGGCCAAAACGGTCAGCCAAAGGACCAATTAATATCTGCCCAACACCCATCGCAAATAAAAACAGTACTAAAGTAGACTGCACCTCACTGTTCGACACCCCATAATCAAGTGCCATTGTTGGCATAGAGGGAAGATAGATATCGATGGCTAATGGGCTTAGTAGCACCATAAACATCAATAATGGCAATAGGTTACGACGCATAATATTCTTTCTCTTTGTGAAAACAAGCTAAAGGTCACCCTTAATGGAGCGCTATGATAAGTCAAATGGAGGTATGAACGGAAATGATATAAAATCCAAAGTGAATTTCCATTTGAGAATATCTAATGAACCTAGATAACCTAGCGCGTGTTGACCTTAATTTACTGGTTATTTTACAAGTACTGCTGGAGGAGCAAAGTGTCACTCGAGCGTGCCCACCGTTTGCACCTGAGTCAATCCGCTGTGAGCAAAAGCTTAAACCGCCTACGCGAAGCATTAGACGATCCATTGTTTCAACGCACGGCTCATGGGCTTAAGCCGACTGCACATGCACTGGCTTTGCGGCAAAAGCTCTTGCCAGTGCTGCAAAATTTATATCAATTGACTCAGCCCCCCACATTTCATCCTGCAAGTAGCCAACGCCATTTTTCATTTTCGATGGTCGAAAGTGCTTATGAAACATTAATTCCTTATTTTATCGCACCATTGTTACAACAAGCACCCTCGATAAAATTAGATTCATATGTGTGGACAGAAAAATCGATGCAAGACTTACAACAAGGGCAAATCGACTTTGGTATTGCAGGCAGAGACATTCATCCACAAAGTGACTTTAAGATAGAACATGTTCCCGAAGGTATCGAATATCAAACGCTATTTAACGACCATCAAGTGTGTTTGGTGCGTCAAAACCACCCTATTTTACAGATTTTCGAGTCTCAGCCACTGGGATCAATCTCAATACTTAAACATGTCCCATGTACAGGTAAGATGCGAAGGCAACGATTGGTGGGCACTCGATTATCACTTGGCTAATTTAGGTTTACACCGTCACTTATCAACCACAGTGCCAGACTTTTATGGCGCTGCCAGTGTATGCGCGCATACCGACCTTATTTTTACCCTGCCATCGAGCTTTGCCATCCATGCACAAAAACTCTATTCGTTAGTGTCTATCCCGTTACCATTTAATTTTATGCCGATGGCGTATGTGTTTTTGTGGCACGAACGCAATAATCAGGAGCCCGGGCATCAATGGTTTCGCAATCTTATTTTTAACAGTGTCGACAGTGCCATGGCTAATACCAACCACCAGATACCTAAAAATAATCGCGAGCATTTGTTACAATAAAAACGGGCAAAAAGCTTCACCTTTAATGAATTTTTTCCATTGAACTTTTTGCCAATGAAGACTCAAATTAAGTGACTAGTGCCAAAGACCATGGCTAACTTATCAAGCCCCAAACACAGATAGGTTATATTTAATGTTAGCCACTGAAATGAGTGAGAACTTTGTAAGTTAATGAACGCCCTTAAATTATTTTTACGCCGGCAAAATATGCGCCCCCATTACTGCATTAATCTCTATTGTGACAATATTGTGCTGTGGCCTGTTGCCACTATCGTTAATACTATTATTTATGTTGGTCGCTTTGATGGGGATGCCCCTTTTAAGTCGTCATATATAAAGCCGCATCGTGCAACTTCAACATCGCCTTTTTTATCGTCTCACTTACAAAATAAGGAACATCATAAATTTAGCAATAAATTTAGCAATAAATTTAGCAATAAATTTACAATTCATAAACAAAAAGAATGATACCTCATATCAAAATAGTAGAATGATTAACCTTTAGATAATTTAAACTAACGGCTTCTTATTACCGCTACTCTATTCTCGCCTATCAACACAACTATCTTAGAAAATGGCATAACCCGTACAATATCAGTGATATATACCCTATCATTACTGCTTCGCTATTTTCATTTAAACCGTCATATATCTAAGCCACCATTTATTTACGCCGCCATTTATCTAATGCCACGGCTTTCATCAAGTCCCTTTTCAATATTGATTTAAAACTAAGATCAATGGATATTGGTCACATAAATGCAACAACACTTTTACATACCTCCATTTATATACAACACTAATAACCTAAAATAAATAAGATTATTACAATGAAACTAAGGAATAAATGATGAAAATATTCTCTTTCATTGCCATATCTGCATTATTTGCATTATTTGCAACCGTTACATTAAATGCAAATGCACAATGGGATGATGATAAAGGCTGTATGAGTTGCCATAATGGTATAGAACAGTTTTCACAAGTTGCTGGTATGGCTGATCTTACTTGTGTTGATTGCCATAATGGTGATGGTGAAGCAACTGATATAGAAGCCGCGCATGCAAATATGTGGGCAAACCCCACCGATTTACGCGTAATAGATGAAACTTGTGGTAGTTGTCATTCTGATGAAGTCGATAACGCAAAAACCTCACTCCACGCCACCATGGCAGGCATGATATCTGGCACTCGTTACAATTTTGCAAGCCAAGGTCGTGAGTCAATTTATGCAACCTACGATGTCAAAGCACTGAAAACCGGCCGCGAAGGTACGGTAGAAAGTCTAACTCAAATTCCAAGCTATGACCCCACTAAACCAGAGTCAAACACTAACTCACCAGGGGACGATTATCTACGAAACCAGTGCTTACGTTGTCATATTTGGAGTGACGGCCATCAAAGAGATGGTGATTATCGCGCATCGGGCTGTGCAGCGTGTCATGTTGAATATAGTAACGCTGGCACCTATGAAGGTGGTGATAAAGCCATAGATAAAACCCAAAAAGATCGCCCTCGTAAGCATCAACTGACCAAAAAGATGACTGTGCACCAATGTCAACACTGTCATAACCGCGGCGGACGTACTGGTGTAAGTTATAAAGGCATGATGGAATCTGACGGTTATGGTACACCTTATACCGAAGACGGCGACAAGCAAGGAAAGTTGCATGGTAAACATTACAACTTCCTTGAAGCAGATTTGCACTATGATGCTGGTATGAGCTGCATCGATTGCCATACTAAAAACGAAATGCACGGTGATGGTTATTTATACACAAAAAAAGAGCATGCTTTAGAAGTGCGTTGTGAGTCTTGCCATGGTACTCCTACCACCGAAGCGACATTAAAAACGTCACGTGATAATCCGATGAACAACCTAAAGCGCGTCGGCAAGAAGGTTACTTTAACGACTAAAAACGACGGTAAAAAGTTAGATGTACCTCAGCTTAAAGATAAAAAATTATCTGAGGAAGGTTATGTTGCTATGGTAAAAATTGCCAGCCACATGGAAAAGATGGAATGTTCTACTTGTCATGCCGCCTGGGCACCACAATGTTATGGTTGTCATGCTAAACAAGACGTCGGTAAGCCTAATGGTGATTGGTTAGAAGGTACGGGTGATGATTTATCAAAACAAGGTAATAAAGGTAACCTTGCTAAAAATGCCTTTAGTTGGAGTGAATCTCGCTCTTATGTACGCTGGGAAACACCAGCATTAGGTATTAACCATCGTGGGAAAGTATCCACTTTTGTGCCAGGCTGCCAAGTATTTTTAACTCAAGTCGATGGCAAAAAGTCTATCGTGAGCAATAAAACCTACACCACAGTAGATGGTACCAGTGGTATTTCTCATAACCCCATCCAACCTCATACGATGAGCAAAAAATCACGTACTTGTGAAGAATGTCATACTAACCCTAAAGTGTTGGGCTTAGGTAGCGGCGTATACGATATCAACAGAAACTTTCCTGATGGTAAAGCCCCTATCGATTTTGAACTAGAACGTTTTGTCGATGAAAATGGTAAACAACTTCAATCAACATCACACGAAGGGGCTCGTCCATTTAATAAGCAGGAAATGGATCGCATCAGTCGAGTTGGCAGCTGTTTAGCTTGCCATGGCAGCGATGAAATCGGTGCCACAGGAAAAGCGCCAGATGATGTCACTCACAATAAAGTGTTGAGGAAATTGGCTGAAAAAGAACAATAATCATTCAAATAATTGAGTAATTAGTTATATCCCAAAAGGGTAAACATAAAGTTTACCCTTTTTTATTGTCATTAACGTAATTTCCACCACGCCCTTTCATTGAGCAAAACACTCAATAAATATGGCTTTTTAGTTTTATCAACATTGCCCTGACGAAGATTCATCATTGCTATTTCAAGGGTCAATCAAATGTAATGCTTATTCTGGAGTAAACATTAACGAGGTTTAACGTGACATATTATGTCCACCTGTTGCACACTGCATGCTCAACAATCATACATATTTCAGGCGCGGATCCTCAGCTGACGGCTTTTAGCCCATCAGCCCTGTCATTTAATGAACATTTTCAGCATGTTAAATAGACATAGGATAAACCGCATTTAGGAGCCAACATGAACGTTAACCAAGCATTTAACAGCGCCAACTTTAAACATCGTGTATCAAGCATGAATCCAATTCTAGCCTTGCTCATGGTGTTTGCTATGGCTTTAGTCGCCATTACTTTACTGCCATTTTTATTATTATTTGGCTTAATCAGTTTTCTCACCTTGCGATTTTTTGGTAAAAAAATGCTTCGTCGTCAGCAAGCTGAACAAGCACGTGCGTACCAAAACTACGCCAATGTACAACGCGAGCCCACAGCGCCTTATGCTGATATGTTTAAGCGCTCAGGAACAAGCCAGGCCTCAACGACAGGTAGAACATTCGAACACCAAGCGGATTAACTGGGCAAAAAAGCTGACGAATGGCTTTGCTTAAGCGTTAGTGTCAGGAATTATCTAAGTGATAAGTTTTCGAAGTGCTAAAGAAAAAGGTTGTTACATAGGCAGAGACTTTACTTTTTGAACGAATGCCGTTGCAGAGTCGCGCTTGTTACGGGGGCTAAAACCCGTGGCTGCGGCTATCTATATAGCCAGCAAAAGACTTTTAGACATAAATAATAAAACAGGCTGATGAAGGCAACTTTAACAAACAACGCGGCGATATATTCAAGCGATAAACTGGCTTCAACATCAATATCTAAATACCAAAAGATACTTTGAGCAATACCCAGTGCAACCACTAAAGACAGCCAATGAATTAACCCGCTTTCACGGGGATCCGTGCTTTTCATGCTCACAATACTCCCTTTGAACTCGTGAATGTTACCCCAAAAGCAACTTAGCCTGTTGCAACGCAATCATTTCATCATCACTGGGATTAAGCTCAATAACACTGTCGATTTGCATTGCCAGCGATTGCCATAACGGCTCAATAACCGCCAACTGTTCATCATTGGCATGGGCTTTCGCTAATGTCAGTAAGTACGCCGCTTGCACCACATCAATACGACCTAAAATACCATCAGCTAACGCAACGCTCAGCTCTATCATTGCAGTCACATTGTGGCCATACTTAATGGCTTGGTGCAAATAACCTTCAGCTTTAACACGCTGCTGTTGGCTGGCATTGTCGTCATGCAAAATGTGACTGCCACAATGCAACATAGCATCAACTTGCCCTTGCTCTGCCGCCTCGAGCATCCATTGCTCGCTGGCCGCTAAGTCTGATGAACAGCCCAAGCCATCTGCCAACATTAAGGCTAAATGATACTGGGCATTGGGGTAACCCGCTTGAGCCGCCTTATTAATCCACAAAAACGCATTTTCAAACTGTTGAGCCTGATAATACAACACCCCAAGGTTAGACATTGCCTCAGCGTTTTCGGCATTAGCGGCAAGGGTTAATAAGCGTTCTGCTTGTGCCAAATCAACCTCAAATTGATCGCTGCCCACCAGATAAAAAAAGCCTTGTAATGCTTGCGCTTCTACAATGCCACTGTCGGCTGCCTGCGCGATTAACTGCTCTCCCTCACTAAGATTAACCTCACCACAATAGCCGTGCAGTAAACTGACACCATGTTCAAATATGGCCGCTTGATGCTGTTGTGAAGCCAAAGTAAACCAATAACCCGCTTGAGCAAAAGCCTCTGCCGCGGTGCTATATTCCCCCTTGGTCGACAGCTTACTTTGTGCTGAGCTGGCGTCTGAATCTTGTGCCAATGCTTGCTCTTGTCCTTGCAACATGAGGCCTTTGGCTTTTAACGACATCCCCACCAAATATTGTGCTTCTGCATCATTATTCATCACCGCGCGATAACACAAATCTCGTCCTGCAAACGAATCAAAAGGCTCAAAGGTATAACCCGGCGCGACGTGTTGATGTACCACAGGATAGAGTTTTTCGACTACACGTAAAATATTGGTTATCGACTTTTCAGCAATCGTGACCAATTGCGCCTGAGTTAAGTGATATTTTTCAGGGTGAGCACCACGATTACCGTCACTACGTAAACGGTGTAACGCACGCACAATGGTAGGGTCTATTAGCCTAGCTGAGTGTAATTGTTCAATGCGGTCGTATAAATTAGGGCTAGAAAATATCAGCCCATGAGGGGTCGCTAATTGACTGGCAAGCTTATGAGTAAAGCTGCGAATATACACCAGTGCTTGGGTTGGAATATCGCGTACATAACTTTTAGCTAAGCGATAATCTTCAGTTAATTGCTCGGAGAAACCATCAATAAAAGCGGTATCATTCAACAATGGTTTCTCCTTTTTACTGCGACTTATTTATCAGTTTCCGCCGGCTGACGGTTAACCATATACAATCTAAATAAGGCAATATTGACAAATAAACCTAAAAACGCGAACAAGGTTTCAACAACTAATTGTAGTGGAAATCCAACCTGAGTAGCCAATTGAGTAAACACACCAGCAAATAATGATAATGGTACATAAAGCATTAATACTGCAATGGTTTTAAATGCAATTGAACCCGCGCTAAAACTAAAACTCTTTTTAATGGCTTCTAGTGGCGTTAAACGCTCAACCACCACCATAAAGTTGACATAAGCTAGGCGGGCAAACAAATACAGGCTCACCACAAGTCCAATTAACCAAAGCAGTCCAAATGCGGCAAATATCATTACCGGCGCTAAAATCGCTAAACCAGAAAAAACGCCCGCTAATAATAACGGTGGCACAAACGGTAAGCTGGCTTTTAAAATCTGCCCAGACGCTAACTCATGACCTTGTGAACGTAATTCTAAAAACAGCGTTAATGCAGCAATAAGTACTGAAAATACCAATAAAAGCAACATCATCACTGCCGCGTGAGACGCACCAAATTGAGGGTTTTCAGGATCCGCTGTGAGCATCTCATTACCGAGCCACAGCTGAATCGCCACTTGAATTAAGAGTAGAGGTAAAGTCAGTGCTGCCAGCTGACGAATGTGGTTTCGAAAAAAGTTTAATGCTTCAGTCAAAATAGCAATCAATGACATGTAAATTCCAATAATCGATTAATCAATAAATATGGCGCTTAGGATACCCAAAAAAGTGTCAATTTGCACAAGCGAAATGCGTAAATAATCGATCTCCTGTCGCATTTAGCTATTTCAGGGTAATATAGCAACCAAGTTTAGCCTTTCATCATATTTTACAGGACAAGCATTATGAAATTAGCATCTGCATTACCGATACTGTGTACCGTCTTAGCTATCTCTACACCTGCATCAGCGGGTTGGTTAGATAAAGCATCTGAAATGGCTAAAAAAGCAGTGGCAACACCAGCAGCGACAGAAACAACAGCTCAAGAGAGCACAACAGCGCAATCAACCGAATTAGTTGGCAGTGTAATGTCTGAGCTTGGATTAAGCCAAACTCAAGCAGAAGGCGGCCTTGGCTCGCTTTTAAGCTTAGCGCAAACCAATTTAGGCGATAATGATTTCAGCCAATTAACCAGCAGCATCCCTAATGCAGACAGTTTACTGGCTGCGGTACCGTCATTATCATCAGACAGCGGTATGTCAGGCTTACTGTCACAAGCCGGTGACCTAGGTTCTGCGTTACAAGGCTCAGCCATGGTATACGACGCATTTGAAAAACTAGGTATCTCGAAAGAGTACATCGCGCCAATGGTTGATATTGCTAAAAACTACTTAGAGCAAAGCGGTAGCGAAGGCACTGTTGGCTTATTAACCCAAGGCCTAGGCTCGCTTTTATAAGCATTATATCGCAATTGGTTAACATTAATTAATCCCAAGCCATTCGCTTGGGATTATCATTTTTGCTAGCATTAAATTGATGTAGCCTCAATAGTGGAGTCAGTATGATCGCCAAGCTAAAACAGTTTATTCAATCGCATGCACAAGAAAGTAGCCCTGAAGAAAAAGCCCAGCATCTTAATTTAGCCGCTGCGACTTTGCTGTTAGAAGTGGTTTATGCTGACGAAAAACTGGCTGACGCCGAAGCCGCTATATTGCCTGAAATGCTCACTAATACCTTAGGCATTAGCGCTGAACAAGCTAAAACCTTAGCTGATGAGGCCAAACAAGCACGTCATGATGCTATATCACTGTTTGAGTTTACTGCTGAAGTTAATGCTCAATTTAGCATCGAAGATAAACATACCTTATTGTTGTCGATGTGGCGTTTAGCTTATGCCGATGGTGAGTTATCGCAATATGAAGATCAAATCATTCGCCGCACCGCAGACTTACTTTATCTAAAGCACAGCGAACTGATCCAAATGCGTAATATTGCTATTCAGCAAACTACCTAAAAATCCCTAACTCGTTTGTAGTTGCTTACGTTGTAAATGTGCCTTTTGCCACCACATGAAGGGCGCCACAACCGCAATCAATACCATGACATACAACATGTTTTCGGCCAAGGCGATGCCTATCCCAATGCAAAACACACACCCTGTCGCCACTAACGGTAAATACCGCTTGCTGAGTAACTTTGCTGCCGACAACATGGCAAGTAAGTAAATAATCACAAAAACCCCATTGCTCCAGGCAATTAACGTTTCTAAGTCGTGGCCAGAATAAAAGGTTAGTACAATCACCACCGCCATACTGCCAAGAATGCCAAACAGCGCTCTAAACGGCACACCATGACGATTTAACTTCACAAAGTATTTGGGCAAAATACCTTCTTTACTAAAGCTCCACAATAAGCGTGCAGCGCTAGCTGAGTAGACGTTTACGGTGGCTAAGCCACTGGCAATACCTAAAATCCCAATCACTTGTGCACCGTAGCCATGCAAAAAGTTGTCACTGAGTAGGTAATCAAACGCACTTATCATTGCGACACCGGTTTTGTCTGTGGGCACCATTAACAGTAAAAACGTGCAGGCAAGGTAAATGATCCCAACAAGCACTGTGCCCATCAATATGGCGGGCAACATGTCTTTGTCTGGACGACGAAAATCACTGGCCAAATGTGTCATCGCCTCTATGCCCAAAAAGCTCCAAAAACCAATGCCCAATGCCACCATTACCGTGTCCATTTGTGGATGACTGGTTTGGTTGAATGACTCAAGCTGCTCAGAGTTAAGCCCGCTGGCACCAAAAAGCAAAGCCACCACAGTCACAATGGCTAAGGTTAATGCAAATTGCAGCTTGGCTGATACTTGAATACCGCGCACATTCAGTACCATTAGCAATAACACCACAACCAGCTCTGCCACTAACTGCCAGCTGCCATGCAGCGGTATCAAGGCATTCATAAACTGCAGTGTCATTAAAATAGCTGCCGGAGCGCCAATTGGGATCACCAATAAAAAGATTAACCCTACGGTTCTGCCCGCCGTGCTACCGAAAGCTTTTTCGACAAAATAAGCCGGCCCCTGCCGCATGAGGAAAGCGGCTCGCCAATAAGCCAAACACTAACGCCACCGGAATAATCGCCAAGGTTAAAATAAACCAAGCCAAAAGCGCCCCAGAATCAGCCACCGCAATGGTCATCTGCGGTAAAATAAACACGCCTGTGCCCAACAATGTGGTGGCCATTAATCCTGCGCCTTGCCAACGTCCAATCGTTCCTGTGATCTGATTCATAATGTTATTCTTGCTGTGATATATTGCGATATTATATGTGGCATTGATTCAACATTCTGCGGGTTAAACTGCGCAAGTTGCACTTAAAAACCGACAAAATGACAGATAATACATCTATAGCCGCCAGTATGACGGCGAAGTCATATTAGCGTTTATTCAGGAATACCGACATTGGATAAATTTGATAAAGCGATTATAAGCGAATTACGCCGCAATGCTCGACAGAGTATTTCGTTCATTTCCGAACAAGTGAATTTGTCACGCAGTGCAGTGACGGAGCGGATCAAAAAACTTGAACAAAGCGGCGTTATTCGTGGCTACCAAGTGTTGCTCAGTGAATCGCAAAAACAAGGCGTATCAGCCTACTTTGAAATTCAACATCGTTGTGCCCGTTGCGCAGAAGTGATGCATATTTTTAATACCATTCCTGAGGTCATTACTTGCCAGGGGATCACTGGTGATATGGACTTACTGGTTTATGTTCATGCCAATTCAATGCAACGATTACATGAAATTCGTGAATTTATTGATGCACAAGCTGACATCATTAAAATCAAAACCCATGTTGTGCTGAGCGAGTGGATTAATAATCAAGCTTAACAATGCTCGCTATGTGAGATTTCCCATAAAAGACTGCGTTAATTCTTACAAATCAAGCACACTTGGCGTTACACTTATAATCGTAAGTTTTCTTATACATGAGTCAATATGCAACAACAAACTAGTGCTGATATGAATTTATTATGGGCCAATTAATCCTCGAAGAGCTCGCGCGTTTAGGCGTTAAGCATGTGTGTATGGCACCAGGGTCTCGTTCAACGCCGTTGACTTTAGCCGCCGCCAGTCAAACCCAGTTAACTCGTCATATTCATTTTGACGAACGCGGTTTAGGCTTTATGGCACTCGGACTAGCTAAGGCCAGTAATGCTCCTGTTGCTATCATCACCACCTCAGGGACTGCAGTTGCAAACTTATATCCTGCAATAGTAGAAGCCTGGCTCACCCATGTGCCTTTAATCATATTGTCAGGCGATCGCCCCAATGAGTTAATTGATTGTGGAGCAAACCAAGCTATTGTGCAGCCTGCTATTTTTGCATGCTACGCCAAACAAGTAAATTTACCGACCCCCGATAGCGCTTACCCTGCTAATGCCTTATTAACCACCATCGACCATGCAATCGCCAATCAGCATCAACCGGTGCACATCAATTGTATGTATCGTGAACCGTTATACCCAAACGCACTCGTCACGCTGACTCATGTAAAAAAAACCGCTAGTGTCACTACAGCTACTTACCTATCTCCGCTAAACGCTTGGTTTGAAAGTAATAAACCATTAACTCGTTATGCTGCGCTTAATGGGTCAGAACTCCCCAGCACAGACACCTTAATGCGCTTTGTGCATGGCAAAGGTGTGATTGTTGTAGGAACGCTCTCACCGGCAGATAACCCACAGCTTATTGTGGCATTGGCACAAAAACTCGGCTGGCCAGTCGTTGTTGATGCACAATCACAATTACGCCAGCACCCTGGGGTCATTGGCCATATTGATCAATTATTGCTAAACACCAAAGCCAGTAAGTTACTCGAACAAGCTGAGCGAGTATTGGTGTTTGGCGGTCGTTTTATTTCAAAACGTCTGATCCAGTATTTAGCCCAACAACATTGGCACAGCTACTGGCAAGTGTTAACCCACAGCGACCGTTTAGATCCAACTCATCAACATAAACAGGTATGGCAAACCAGCGTGCAAGCCGTATGTCAATTAACTTGGCCGCGTTCATCAGACGCCAATTGGGCACTGCAATTATTGCCATATAATGAGTCATTAGAATCACTCCTTAAACAGCAAATTGACAACACTAGCTTTGGTGAGGCTCAAGTGGTTAGAGCCATTGCAGCAAGCCAAACCGATCAACATATCTTATTTATTGGCAATAGCTTACCCATACGCCTCTATGATATGTATGCTCCTATCGCCACCAACACTCCCGCCATTTACACCAACCGCGGCGCCTCTGGTATTGATGGTCTTATTGCCACGGCATGTGGGGTAGCCGCTGACAAACAAGCACCAACCACATTGATTATTGGTGATTTATCTTGCTTGCATGACTTCAACTCAATGGCATTGCTCAAACAGATGACATGCTCATTTGTGCTAGTCATTATCAACAATGATGGCGGCAATATTTTTAACTTATTGCCTGTGCCCAGTGAAAATTTGCGCAATGACTTTTATCGCTTAAGTCATGGGCTAGAATTTGGTTATGGTGCAGCAATGTTTGGCTTGGCTTATCGACAAGTTGACGACATAGAGTCGTTCCAACAAGCGTATCAAGAGGCATTTGAGTTTAACTGTGCATCAGTTATCGAGGTCAATGTCGCGCCAAATCAAGCCAGCGATCAAATTGCGCAAATTAACCAATGGGTGAAACAACACTAATGGGGATAATCCGTCGTTTTGGCCAACCCCATTTATCCGCACTAGTGATGTTGCATGGCTTTTTGGGCAGTAAAGACGACTGGTCTATTTTAATGCCACATCTAAGCCAATACTTTCATTGTATCTGCATCGACCTACCTGGCCATGGCGCTAATCACTTGGTATTAGACTCCCCTGGATTTCGCCAGGTTGCCTCGCATATCGTGGCTAAAGTTAGCGGGCTTGGTATTAAACAGTTTCATTTACTTGGGTATTCATTGGGCGGCCGTATTGCATTGCATATTGCCAAAGATTTTCCTGACTCTCTGCTGAGCTTAACCCTAGAATCTGCCCATCCAGGGTTAACCGATGACACTCAACGTGATGCGCGCGCCAAAAGCGATAGCTTATGGGATAAAAAGCTGCAACAGTTACCCATAACAGCCTTTTTGTCGTTATGGTATCAACAGGCTGTATTTAACGACCTTAGCAAACAACACAAACAGCAGTTAATCACCTTACGCAGTCATAACGACCCCGAGCGCCTGAGCAACTGCTACCTTGCCACTTCACTTAGCTTACAACAAGACTGCAGAGCCGTATTGAGCCAATTATCATGTCCGTGTTATTACCTGTATGGCTTAGATGACACTAAATTTGCTCAGGTGGCTAAAGATTGGCAGGCTGAAAATGGCAAAGATCAATTACAACTGCAACCGCTAGCTGCTGCTGGGCACAATATACATAGTCTTCACCCTAAATTATTTAGCGACACATTACTGACCTTACTTAATCCATCCCATCCAGCTTAGGAGGCGTGATGCAACCTGTCGACGAGTTAACCATTAGCGCGGTCTCTTTGTATCGATACCATATTGCGCTCAACCCAACATTGCCGGTAGCCAAACAGCGTATTGATCATCGCCAAGGTGTGGTGTTGCTCGTCAGCTTAATTAACGACAAACACCATAAACAACAAGCCTGGGTGGAAATAGCACCGCTGTCTGGCATTGATGTTGAAGGGCTGGCCATTGAAGGCTTTAGTCAAGAATCACTCGATGATGTCACGACTTCTTTATCACATAGCGCAGCGTTACTCATTGGTAAGTCGCCTAATGAGTTAATCGCTTTAGCCACCACCTCACCTTTACCCTCTGTCGCGTTTGGACTGAGCTTATTGCATGCAAAAATCACTCAGCAATTCCCCTGTAGAATTGATAACCCACACACACAGTCGGCAACAATACCACTGGTTTATGTCGGTATGAACGAACAGCAACTGCAGGCTAAACTGCTGCAAAATGGCACCATAAATAGCGTTAAAGTCAAAGTGGCACAAACCACAATGAAACAAGAAATTGCCTTTATTTACCGAGTGCTAGAACTTGCACCACAGGTGAGTTTGCGACTTGATGCCAATCGAGGTTTTAGCCTCGAGCAAGCCATCGACTTTTTGGCCTGTTTACCTAAAGATAAAATCGAATATATTGAAGAGCCTTGCATTAACCCTGCTGATAATTCTGAAGTTTATCGGCAACTCGGCTTACGCTACGCCTTAGATGAGTCATTGAACTCGCCCACTTTTGATGTTGTTAATGCGATAAAGCAACAACCCGGAATTGGCGCACTCATCATTAAGCCTATGCTGCTCGGCTCACTTGCGGGTTTACAGCACACGATAGAAGCCGCCCACAGTCACGGCGTTCGCTGTATTTTAAGCTCAAGCTTAGAGTCCGATATCGGTATTAATGATTTACGGCTTGTCAGCCAGGCTTTAACGCCTAACGAAACTCCAGGGCTCGATACATTAAGTGCATTTAGGCAAACATTACTGCTCACAACACCGACTTCAACCCAACTCAACCCAAGCGCCCTGTCGTTAATTATTCATGCGGGTGAAGAAAATGAGGCTGCAAATTCTTTATGATGATCTCGCCATTACATCAAACCGCCTTAACAACCCCGACAGCAATTGCCATTGAAGATGGCCACGATTCTTACAACTACTCAACCCTAAGCTCAATGGTGAGTAACTTAGCCATGTCGCTACAAACACAAGGGCTGCAACGTGGTGATATTGTGGGGTGCTTGTCGCACAACAACCTAGAAATGATTTGCTTATACTGAGCCTGTATCGACTCTGGCTGGGTGTTTTTACCGCTATCGCCACGGTTGTCTAACCCGCAAATTAATCAACTTATTGATACTTACCAGGTCAGCTGGTTATGGACAGACAGCCCAGGCAGGCTAACTGATATTGCTGTCACGCATTATGTAAACGTGTCACTTTGCATACAAGCGAATCCATCGCCAGCGCCCGTTAAAATATCGCCCCATATTGCGTCTAATATTATTTTAACCTCGGGCTCTAGTGGCACCCCTAAAGCGGCGATGCATTGTTTATTCAATCACCTTGCCAGTGCCCAAGGCTCAGCAAGCTTTATCCCTTTAACCGCCGACGATGCCTGGCTGTTATCTTTGCCGTTATTTCATATTGGCGGCTTAGCCATATTACATCGATGTACCTTAGCCGCTGCCCGCATTGTACTGCGTAACACAGCCATATCATTGGCTGAGCAACTGCAACAAAGTACCATTAGCCATGTGTCATTAGTCCCCACGCAAGCTTTGCAAATTTTAACTCAGCAGCCCTGCGCACTAACCCAAGTTAAGGCGTTATTATTAGGCGGTGGCATGATAGAGCCGCCACTCATTGATAGCCTAAATGCACTCAATATTAACGCTTACACCAGTTATGGCATGACTGAAATGAGCTCGCAAATCACCACGGCAAAAGCGAATCTCGCAGGCCATCATGGCCGCCCTTTACCTGCTCGGCAGATCAAGCTGGTCGACGGGATTATTTGGGTTAAAGGAGAGTGTTTATTTTTAGGGTATCTAACCCCCAAAGGGGTTTCACTACCAGTTGATGAGCAGGGTTGGTTTTGTACTCAAGATAAAGGTCAGCTTAATGACAAAGGCCAGTTAATGATTTCAGGGCGAGTAGACAATATGTTTATTTGTGGCGGCGAAAATGTCCATCCAGAACAACTTGAAGCCGTACTGATGACACACCCTAACGTGGCTCAAGCCATTGTATTTGCCATGCCCGACTCCATTTTTGGACACTTACCCGCCGCAATTATTGACTATGTTGATAACAATGGCGATGAGCTGGTCGGCTCGGCCGGTATCAATTTAATTAACGTTCAATTGAGTGAGTTAATAGAGCAAAAGCTAGCCCGCTTTATGCGCCCAAGACAATATTTTAGTTGGCCTAAACAGGTAGTGTCGAGCGGCATTAAAGCGCCTAGAAAATTGATTATTGCTGCAGTGCAACAGCCGTAGAATGAAATAACGTTATTGCTTATGCTAAAAACTAAAAAACCTGCACGTAGCAGGTTTTTTAGTTTAAAAGCGTAAAGGAGAAGATTATTCCATACACGCTTTAAGCTTGTTCATGGCATTTTTTTCTAACTGCCTAATACGCTCAGCCGACACCTGATAAGTTGAGGCTAATTCTTGCAATGTTGTTTTATCATCATCTAACCAGCGGGCGCGAAGAATGTGCTGACTGCGCTCATCTAAGGTTTTAATTGCTGATAATAAACGCGCTTGAGAATTGGCTTCCCAGTTGTCGTTTTCAACCTGCTCAGCTAAATCTGAAGAATGATCTTCTAAATACAATGCTGGAGCAAAATCGTGGTTATCGTCATCGCTGTCGTTGGTAAGATCAAACGCAGGATCTTGGAACGCCATGCGTGACTCCATTTCCGTCACATCCGCCTTAGACACACCCAGGTTTTCTGCCACCATAGTGACTTCAGCGTCGCTGAACCAACCTAAACGCTTTTTAGACTTACGAATATTAAAGAACAGCTTACGCTGAGCTTTAGTCGTGGCAACTTTAACGATACGCCAGTTTTTAAGTACGTATTCATGAATTTCGGCTTTAATCCAATGTACTGCAAATGAGACTAAGCGAACACCTACGTCAGGATCGAAGCGTTTTACCGCTTTCATTAAACCAATGTTGCCTTCTTGAATAAGGTCAGCTTGAGGTAAACCGTAGCCAGAATAACCTTTAGCAACGTGAACCACGAAACGCAGATGCGACATAATTAATTGCTTTGCAGCTTGTAGATCGCCTGTTTCTTGTAAACGCTTGGCAATATCGTACTCGGTATCCGCGTCTAGCATATCAATGCTAGTCACCGACTGGATGTACGCTTCTAAACTACTACTGCCTCTAGGGACAGTCAGTGCCATTGATTGCGTTTGATAAGTCATTCGCTCTCCTACTACATTCAAAAAATTTACTTCAGTTTGCTAAATACGCTTTATGAAACCCAATGGTTCATCTACTTATAGACTCGATTTAGCTGATGAACTATCAACTAAATGACATCATATGTCAAATCAGCTTCAGCTCGATTAATATTTTCACCGCTAGCCAGTCATATTGCAAGTGAACAATCGTTCATTAATAGACTCACTAATACTATTATATTCCTCATATTATGAGGGTTCAATATTACGTAAATGTTGTCGCACTGATAAATACGAGCCTAACCAACCTAAAAATGACGCCAACAACACCAGCTTAATAAGCTCTGCAAAAGTTAATGATTGAATCGTTAATTGGCTGCCATACAATCCTAATAACTCGGCCAGCGCGCCATCGAGATACCACACTAAAATATTGATAATAAGCCAGGCTAAAACACCGCCAATTACCCCATACCATATGCCTGTGTATAAAAAAGGGCGTTGAATGAAGGCTTCGGTAGCGCCCACCAGCTTCATAACTTCAATTTCAGTGCGGCGGTTCATAATGGCTAAACGGATGGTGTTACCAATCACCAACACTACGGCTAATACGAGTAATGCCGCAATGGCCAACACGGTTTTTTCGAGTAATTTAAGCAGTGCTTGCAAACGTTCTAGCCATTCAATATCGAGTCGGCCAAAGTTGACTTCAGGCTCACGTTCTAATTTGACGAGTAACTCACGCGCACCAGTTGGGCTTGAGTATTTAACTGATGGGGTTACGGTAACAACGGCGGGCAGTGGGTTGTCATCTAAGTACGATAAGGCTTCACCAAACCCAGATAAACGCTGAAACTCTTCTAGCGCCTGGTCGCGACTGATATAGCTGACGGTTTCAACTTCGCGAAACGCTTTAACACGCGACAATAAACTTTGAATCGATTGCTCACTGCGGCCAGTATTAATAAATAATGAAATTTCAGCCGCGTTGTTCCACGATTGAGTAATATTTTCAGCATTTTTAACTAACACCTGCAATGCAGCAGGCAAGCTTAAGCTTACCCCCAGCACGGCCATGGTCATAATCGATGAAACTGGGCTGCGCCACAGCTCACCCATACTCGACATACCTTGTTGCACATGACGAATAAAAAACATCACGATACGCCCGCTCAGTGGCAGCTTGCTTTGGGTAATGTTGGGCTTTTTGCTCATCGCATAACTTCCCTGTCTGTGCTTTCACCGCCAAGCATTCTGCCTTGACGCAAGGTAAAGGTACGGTATTTCATTCGGGCGATTAAGCCTAAATCATGGGTGGCGATTAACACACTGGTACCTGAATCATTGAAGGTTTCAAACAGGCGTAAAATGTCCATCGACAATTTAGGGTCTAAGTTACCTGTTGGTTCATCGGCTAACAGTAATGGCGGCTTATTCACAATCGCGCGGGCAATACCGACACGCTGCTGCTCACCACCAGATAACATAATCGGCAGGTGGCGCTCTTTGCCATATAAGCCTACCATATCAAGCGCACCCGCGACCCGTTTGCGGATTTCACCATGGGAAAAGCCTTCAATCACTAATGGTAAGGCAATGTTGTCGAACACGCTCTTATCCATTAACAAATGATGGTTTTGAAAAATCATCCCAATGTTACGACGCAGGTAAGGCACATGCTTAGAATCGACATTGGCAATATTGTGGCCATTAATCGACACTTTACCTGCAGTGGCGCGCTCAATCACAGTGATCAATTTGAGTAAGGTACTTTTACCCGCACCTGAATGGCCGGTTAAAAAAGCCATTTCACCTTGTCGAAGATGAAAATTGACGTCCATCAGGCCTTCTGCCCGCCTGGATAAATCTTACTGACCTGCTCAAATTGGATCATAGATTATTGGTCCGTTTTTTCCTGACTGAATAACGCTTCAATAAAATCATTGGCATTAAAGGTGCGTAAATCATCTATTTGTTCACCCACGCCAATATGACGAATAGGAATATTAAATTTATCAGCAATCGCAAAGATCACCCCGCCTTTAGCGGTACCATCAAGCTTGCTGATGGTTAATCCTGTCACGCCAACGGCTTCCTGGAATAACTGTGCCTGGCTAATGGCATTTTGACCGGTGCTTGCATCTAAAGTTAGCATCACTTCATGAGGCGTATTCGGGTCGAGTTTTTTCATCACTCGCACCACTTTTTTAAGCTCTTCCATTAAGTGGCTCTTATTTTGTAAGCGCCCTGCTGTGTCGGCAATCAGTACGTCTACTTTACGTGCTTTAGCCGCTTGTAATGCATCAAATAACACCGATGCGCTGTCGGCTCCCAGTATGCTGTGCCACAACAGGAATATCATTGCGTTGCCCCCAAACCTGAAGCTGTTCAACCGCTGCTGCACGGAAAGTGTCACCTGCCGCTAACATGACAGATTTACCTTGATTTTGATACTGTTTTGCTAGCTTGCCTATCGTGGTCGTTTTACCAACACCATTGACGCCTACCATCAAAATAACAAACGAGCCGTCGGCATTGTCTGGTACTAAAGGAATGGCAACGGGTTCAAGCATTTTTTGCATTTCGTCACGCATTAAATCGTATAGTGCTTCAGCATTTTTAAGCTGTTTACGAGACGCATGTTCAGTTAAGCTTTTAATTAATTTAGTGGTAGTCTCTACGCCCACATCGGCAATTAATAATTGCTCTTCTAGCTCTTCAAATAAGTCATCATCGATTTTTTTACCGCTAAATAAGCCAATAAAGCCTGAACCGATGTTTTCACTAGTGCGCATTAAGCCACGTTTTAAGCGGGCGAACATGCCTGCTTTTTTAGGCTTTTCTTGTGGCTCGTCTTGCAGTTCGAGCTCAATGGATTCTATAGGTGCTTGTTCGAGTGCCAACGTTTCAGCGGCCGCAGCTTCTTCGGCAATCGCTTCAGCTTCTAGGCGCTCTTGCGCTAGGCGTGCTTTTTCTGCCGCCTGTTGCTCGGCCAATTCTTGTTTAGCTAATGCTTGTGCAGCCAACTGCTCGGCGGCTAACGCTTCGGCTTCAGTTGCTAGACGTTCTGCGTCTATACGAGCCGCTTCTTGTTCAGCTTGCTCTGCGGCTAACGCTTCAGCCTCAAGACGTGCTTGCTCTGCACGTTCATTGTCAATGCGTTGTTGCTCTAGACGTTCTGCGTCTACACGGGCTGCTTCTTGTTCAGCTTGCTCTGCGAGTAACGCTTCAGCTTCAAGGCGAGCCGCTTCTAATTGCACCGCTTCAGCAGCTTGCTTTTGTTGCTCATCCTGTTGCGATTGCTCTTCGGTATCGGTGGCAGCATCGTGCGCAACGTGTGCATCATTTTGTTGCAGTTCTTCAACGTCAGGGGCGGACTTATCTTTACGAAACCAGGAAAAAAACCTTTCTTTGCCATGTTTGCTACCAATATTTATATGCTTAAAAATTCAGTTGAAGCCGTTTGTTGCATCTCTGTGCAGTAAAATGATGAATACTCACATTTAATCACCAGTTTGATATAAAATAACGACGGTTCAGATTGTGGCATAGTCTACCACTTTCTTTTTTCTTTGTTCAGGCAAAATCACGAGGGTGAGATGGCTAAAAAAAACACCAGCAGCGGTCAGGTGCGAATTATTTCAGGTCAATGGCGCTCACGTAAGCTGCCTATTCATGATTTAGAAGGTTTACGCCCTACAACCGACCGTGTTCGCGAGACCCTATTTAACTGGATTGCCGGTGATATTCGTGGTGCTCGAGTACTCGACTGTTTTGCCGGCAGTGGTGCCTTGTCACTTGAAACCTTATCGCGTTATGCTGAATTTGCCACCATGATTGAATTACAAAAAAACGCGGCGAATCAATTAAAACAAAACCTTACAGCCCTGCATTGTCAAAATGCCGAAGTGATTAATGGCGACAGTCTTAATGTCCTCGCCAAAGGTACTCAAAACGGTTTCGACATTGTGTTTATTGACCCTCCATTTCGTAAAGAACTCGCAACCAAAACTATTGAGTTATTAATGGCTCAACAGTGGCTCAACAACAACGCCTTAATTTATGTTGAAACCGAGTCTGAACTTGCGACTTTACCTATACCTGCGTCTTGGGTTCCATTAAAAGAGAAACAGGCAGGCCAGGTGATTTACCGACTTTATCAATATCAAACGACTGACACCTCGGCGCAGTAATCATGCTCATTAAGCAGACGTTAAACGATACAACACGAAATGATCTGGTATTAGTCGGTAAAACCGCCACATTGTCGATGTGGGGATTATTCGCCTATGGATCGTTTGTATTTAGTCAAGATGTTACAACCTTACTGACTCTTTTTGCTGCATTTACTGCAGTAATGCACCTGTTATTGCTTTTAGCGGTATGCCTGAGCCCTAAAGGTAGACATCAACCCATCATAAAATACGCAGCCATTTTACTCTGGGGCATATTTGCCTTAGATCAGATTAAGCGTCAGTCGCTCAACACATAAAAATTGATTTTTTGACATAAAAAAGCCTCGTTAATTTAACGAGGCTTTTTTTAAATCGATGCTCTATTACTTTTTAGGGTAAGGGTGAGCAACACCTTTGTGACAATCTACACAAGTTTTTCTGTCTTCAGGCGCTTTCTTGAAGTTCATGCTGTGCATTCTAACAGCCATTTTCTTCATGGTTTCTGGCTGATTTTCGTAAATACGAGTGTGACAGTGCTGACAGTTAGCAGAGTCATTGCTACGGAAGTATTCTAATGCTAAATCAGCTTGCTCTTTACGGTTTTCATCTAACCATTCTTGAGTCATAAAGCCATCGATAGTCATTAAGCCAATTAAGTCTTTAGACACGATGATTTTCTTAATCAAATAGTCAACCGAGTCGTGAGGTAAGTGACAATCTTGACATTGAACAGTCACACCGGCTTTACCGCCACCGTGAGCTGATGCCATAACTTCATCTCTTAACGAGTGATCACGGTGACATGTCATACAAAAAGCATCGCTACTTGTTGCATGTAATGTTTGCTGTGTTGCGAAGTAGCCTACGACACCCACAATTACACCAACCACAATAAGTGCAATAATCGAGTATTTCGCGCTTGGTTTAAATAGTGCACGCCAGTTCATTGTTCAATCTCCATTAAAACTAGATTTCTAATATTTGTTTGCGTAGTTTAGGATTTTTTAAATTTAGAAAATTGATACTAGTCGCTATTTTTATGATTTCTTATCAAAAATTATCTAAAATGCGAACTAGATCGTGTCTGTGACATGCTGTCAGACTAAAAACTGACAACATCTGAAAGTACCCGCACATTTTAAAGGGTTTAATTGAGACCTTTTATCTCACGTAAAGATAATGACCCGCGACCAAATAACCTAAGTAAAAGCCAAAAATGCGTGTTTGCGCATTGTTTGCCACCTGCTATACACTTATATTGTGTTTATTGACTCACTTTTTAGGATGTTATGCGTAAATCTATGCGCCATTATCTTATTGCTATTTGCACTTTGTTATCCTTATTAGGGCAAGGTGTGTTAGCTAATGGCAATACAATGATAGCGCCTAATGACATGCTAATGCTCCACCAAACAGCTAGCGCCTCAATGGCAAGCAACATGGAAAATGGCAGCGATTGCCACAGCATGATGATGGTGCAAGAGCATGACACCCAAGAAAGCCATTGTTGCGACACCCCCGGTGCATGCGGAAGTGATTGTAACCATTGTTTTACGATCAGCTTTACCGGCACGGTATTCTCGACTGATATGAGCGTCAGTCCAGCCCCTGTTGACTCTGCCATCACATTACCTATAGAGCAGTTAATCTCTATTGAGGGTACCCCAGCGTTCCGCCCCCCTATCGTTTAATCCCTTGCATTTGAGCCGACAAAGATGCCGGCTGCATTAATTTGACTTGTATTTTTAAACGATTTTTTCGTGGTTTATCTCGCGTATTCACTGTGCACTTTTACTGATTGCACCACGCGTTTATCCATGATTCGAGGTTAATATGAAACACGCTTTTTATATTGCGCTATTTACTAGCGTAAGCCTTTTAGGCTGCACGACTCTTTTTTCTGCCTTTGCTACTTTTGCCGCGGTTGAGCCGGCGACTCAAAACCATGAGCATCAACAGCACAATTACTACTGCCCCATGCACCCAGAGGTCACTAGCCATGAGCCGGGTAGCTGTCCTAAATGCGGCATGTTTTTAATTGAAAAGGAGCCCGACGCAGCGACATCAAGTGCTGATGATGCCGCTCAAAACCATGAGCATCAGCAGCACAATTACTACTGTCCCATGCACCCAGAGGTCACTAGCCATGAGCCGGGTAGCTGTCCTAAATGCGGCATGTTTTTAATTGAAAAGGAGCCCGACGCAGCGACATCAAGTGCTGATGATGCCGCTCAAAACCATGAGCATCAGCAGCACAATTACTACTGTCCCATGCACCCAGAGGTCACTAGCCATGAGCCAGGCAGCTGTCCTAAATGCGGCATGTTTTTAATAGAAAAAGACACCGATGCTGAACCGGCAATGGATCATAAGCACATGACGCCAGCTGCAAAAAAAGTATTTAAGCAACCCATTAGCTCGCTCAAACCGTCTAATAATGCGCTGTCTATTGCAGAAACCAGCAGTAATGATACCACCAAATACATCTGCCCCATGCACCCACATGTGGTGTCGGATACACCTGGCAGCTGTCCGATTTGTGGTATGAATTTAGAGAAAGTGACCGTCTCCGATGCCGCACAAGAAGTGGTCATTGGGGTTTCTGGTGGTATGCAACAAGCGTTAGGGATGCGCAGCCATGTGGTGACAAAAGGCAGTTTGTCTCGCCAGGTCAATACCATAGGCACTGTGCAATATAACGAAAACACCATTGGCCATGTGCACACTCGAGCAACCGGCTGGATAGAAACTCTAATGGTGCATAATGTAGGTCAGCAAATCAAAAAGGGTCAGTTACTGTACGAGTTATATTCGCCTGAACTGGTCAATGCACAAGACGATTATTCGCAGGCATTGGATTACCTGCAAAAAGATAAAAACCGTGGCAGCATATTATTGAGCAAAGCGAGAAAACGCCTAGAGCTATTAGGCGTCGATGACACCGTTATTAAACGCCTAGAAGCTACTGGAGAAACCGTATTTCGAGTGCCATTTTATGCACCTCAGAGCGGTTTTATTAGCGAGCTCACCATACGCCATGGCATGTATATTCAACCGGGTGACACCCTATTTGAAATAGTCAATTTAGACAGCGTATGGGTAATAGCAGATGTATTTGAAAACGAGCAAAGCTGGTTAAGCCAGGGGCATAAAGTCAGTGTGAGCGCCGCCGCGCAAGGGCTATTTGATATTGAATCCAGTATAGATTACATCTATCCAGAGCTCGACACAGTCACCCGTGCCATGCGAGTAAGAGTGCAACTCAATAACGTGCAAGAGCAACTTAGACCAGGCTCTTTGGTGGATGTGACCTTATACGGCCAAGCAAAAAGCAATGTACTCACGGTGCCAACAGAAGCATTAATTTTAACCGGTCGTGAAAACAGAGTGGTAGTGCAGCGTGACGACACCCGTTTTGCCTCCGTCCCGGTCAAAATTGGCATGATGGCTTCAAGGAAAAGCAGAGGTGCTTCAAGGCTTAAATGAACATGACAAAGTCGTGGTGTCAGGACAGTTTTTACTGGACTCAGAAGCCAGTATTCAAGGCAGTTTACAACGTTTAAGCAGTGCTGCTGTGCAGCCATCCGCAGCAGTTCACCAGCATTAAGGGTCTTTGTTTATGCTAGCGCAGATTATCAATGCTTCAATCAAAAACCGCGTCATGGTGCTGTTATTCAGCGTCATTATTGCACTTGTAGGCTATCAGGCCATGCGCACCACGCCACTTGATGCTCTGCCTGATTTATCTGATGTACAAGTCATCGTCAAAACCAGCTATCCAGGGCAAGCTCCGCAACTGGTAGAAGACCAAATAACCTACCCGTTATCGTCGGCAATGCTCGCTGTGCCTGGCGCTAAAACCGTGCGCGGCTTCTCCATGTTTGGCGACTCGTTTGTGTATGTCATTTTTGAAGACGGTACTGATATTTATTGCCCGTTCACGCGTGCTTGAATACCTTTCGCAAACCCAAGATCAGCTGCCTGATGGAGTAACGCCGAGTTTAGGCTCTGACGCCTCTGGTGTGGGTTGGATTTTTCAGTACGCACTCGTTGACCGCAAAGGCCAATACGATTTAGCGCAATTGCGCTCACTACAAGACTGGTTTTTAAAACTTGAACTACAAAGTGTGGCAGGCGTGTCAGAAGTCGCGACTGTTGGCGGTATGGAGCAAACCTATCAAGTGGTGGTCGACCCACGCAAATTGGCCTTATATCAAATCGATTTGATGACCATTAAAAATGCCCTCGACAATTCTAATAGCTCAACAGGCGGCTCAGTCATTGAAATGGCCGAGGCAGAATACATGATCACCTCAAGTGGTTATCGCCAAACCATTGCTGATTTTGCTGAAATCCCATTGGGTATTTTGTCTGAAGCTGGCACACCTATTTTGATGAAAGATGTAGCACAGCTGCGCACCGTACTTCAGCAGCAAGACGCGGCATTGCCGAACTTGATGGTTTAGGTGAAGTCGTCGGCGGCATTGTGGTGATGCGCTACGGCGAAAACGCCCTTGAAACCATTAATAATATTAAACTCAAACTCGAACAAATCAGCAATGGCCTGCCAGACGGCGTCGAGTTAGTGACCACTTACGACCGCTCTGAACTTATAGTGCGTTCAGTCGACAACCTCAAACATAAAGTGTTAGAAGAAATGCTGGTTGTCGGGCTAATTTGTTTACTCTTTTTATTACATGCCCGTTCGACATTAGTGGCGATTATCACCCTTCCAGTCTCGATTTTAATCAGTTTTATCGCCATGCACTTTATCGGTGTCAACGCCAATATTATGAGCTTAGGCGGGATAGCCATCGCCATCGGCGCAGTGGTTGATGCATCTATCGTGATGGTAGAGAACACCCATAAGCATTTAGAGCATTACCGCCAACAACACGGCTGTGCTCCAGAAGGTGAAGCTCATTGGCAGCTAGTTAAAGATGCCTCTATCGAAGTCGATCCGGCACTGTTTTTCAGCCTATTAATTATTACCTTAAGCTTTACCCCTGTGTTTGCATTAGAAGCACAAGAAGGTCGCTTATTTCATCCATTGGCATTTACTAAAACCTTTGCCATGGCTGCATCGGCTATTTTAGCCATCACTTTAATTCCGGTATTAATGGGTTATTTTGTTCGCGGAAAAATCCCCGACGAGCGTAAAAACCCGCTCAGCCGTATTCTGATTGCGTTATATCAACCTTTATTAAAGTGGGTGTTACGTTTTCCAAAAATCACCATTGGATTAGCCCTTATGGCCTTACTCAGCGCCTATTATCCATTAACGAAAATGGGCTCTGAGTTTATGCCGACATTAGAAGAAGGTGACTTGTTGTATATGCCAACCACATTACCCAGCGTTAGTGCTGGCAAGGCGGCGGAGATTTTACAGCAAACAGACAGGCTGATAAAAACTGTACCTGAAGTTAAGCGGGTATTTGGTAAAGTCGGCCGAGCCCAAACCGCCACTGACCCTGCACCATTAACCATGCTTGAAACGACTATTATGCTTAAACCCACAAGCGAGTGGCGCACAGGCGTGACCTTAGAAAGTATTATCGACCAGCTGCAACAAACTGTTCGCATACCGGGCATGACCAACGCCTGGGTACAGCCGATAAAAACCCGTATTGACATGTTGTCCACAGGGGTTAGAACCCCAGTAGGCATCAAAATATCAGGAGCAAATGTTGAAGAACTACAACGAATAGGCAGCGAAATAGAAGCGGTCGTGAGCCAATTACCTGGCACCTTATCGGCATTTGCACAACGTAGCAGTGGTGGCCGTTATATTGATATTACCCCTAACTTGAAAAATGCCGCTCGATACGGCATGACACTCAAAGACATTCAAGATGTGGTGCAAATGGCCATTGGTGGCATGACGGTGGGCGAGTCGATTCAAGGCCAGGAGCGCTACCCGATTAATATTCGTTACCCAAGGGAACTACGCGACAATATTGAAAAGCTTAAAAACTTACCCGTGCTCACTAAAACCGGTAAATACCTACCCTTAAGTTACCTAGCTGAACTGACCATTAGCGACGGCGCACCAATGCTTGCCAGTGAGAATGGCCGCCTTATATCATGGGTATTTGTCGACTTAACAGATATCTCAATTGGTGAGTATATTGCCCAGGCACAAACCGCACTTGATGAGCAAATTAGTTTGCCTGCACGTTACAGCTACAGCTTTGCCGGCCAATATGAATACATGCAGCGGGTTGAGGCTAAAATGACACTGGTGATCCCGCTTATGGTTGCGGTGATTTTTATCTTGTTGATGATGACCTTTAACTCAACAATTCAGGCTCTGGTGATTATGCTCAGTTTGCCATTTTCACTGGTGGGCAGTGCATGGTTACTTTACTCGCTTGAGTTTAATTTTTCAGTTGCGGTATCGGTTGGCATGATAGCCCTTGCAGGTGTGGCCGCGGAGTTTGGGGTTGTGATGCAGGTGTACCTCAACAACAGCATTGCCGCTTATAAACGACAAGACCGTTATCAAACTAAAGCTGACTTAACCGCCGCGCTGATTGAAGGTGCGGTAATGCGCATACGCCCTAAAGCCATGACCGTCGCCACCATCTTTTTTGGGTTATTACCCATTATGTGGGGTAGCGGCACAGGTAACGATGTCATGCAAAAAATTGCAGCGCCAATGGTCGGCGGTATGGTCACTGCGCCGTTATTATCGCTATTTGTGATACCGGCGATTTACTTGCTGATTTATGGCAGACGGCTTCCCGCTTAAACATTCGCAGACGCCAAAAGCAAAAATCCCAAACAATACATTGTTTGGGATTTTTATTATCACGTTTTAACCTAAGTTAAGCTGAGGTTAGTTAACCTCAACTCTGGTTAAGAGATGAATAAATAACTTTGATTCTAACAATAACTCCATACGATACATTCAAACTTGAAATTTGCGCTGATAACTAGGCAAATTTACGCGTCAATAGCGAGTCTATTGCAAGTAAATTTAACAACGTTATCGGCGCAAAGAGCTGTTTGAAATGCATTTATTATCCAGAGTTGAGGTTAGTTACGCTCAAGTGACTCATTAAGATGATCCGCTTCATCTTGTTTCTTCTTACGGCATGCCGCGATGTCATCAGGATGACCGTATTGACATGGATCGCTGGCTAAAATGGCTACCGAGGCAGATTGAGTATCATATACTCTGTGTCATTTTTATTATCGTCTGCATTGCCAGCGTTGCCGAAACGATAGGGCGAGGTACCACTACAGGCTGTTAGCAACAGCAAACTAAACAAAACCAGACTCGATAATAAAGTTGATAGCACAATCGGCTTTTGCATTATTGAGTGATCCTTTGCTTTTCACGCGCCAACCCCATCATCCTAAACATTCCCCACGCCATAATCGCGCCGCCAATAACCAACATTGCATTGATGATCATTGGGTGAGCCAGCATAGGTAAAAAGCCTTCATCAAAGCCGGCAAAAATGCCGTAAAGCCCTAAACCAAACAACAACGTGCCAGGAAAATCGATAATAGCCACCATCAGCATACTGCGGTTAATTCGTGCTAATGCTGCTTGTGTCGTTTCTTGAGTCATAAATTCATCCTTGGGTGTACTCCTTGTATAACGCTAATTATTCAGACATCAATTGTGAATTTGAGTTCAAATAATGACCTGAATGCGAGATGCTACATGTTTATGCTGCTGGATTCAATAGCGAAATAATCGAGAAAAAACCGCCTTGCGGATCATTAAGCACCGAAAAACGGCCTACATTAGGGATGTCGGTAGCCGGTACGCACACAGTAGCGCCCAAACTTTTCGCCTTAGCCAACGAGACATCACAATCTTCAACAGCAAAATAGTTCATCCAATGCGAAGGTGCGTCGCCCCACTCTTCGGTCATCTCTATCATGCCACCAATCGCTTGCTCACCCACATACCATTCGGTGTACTCGAAATCGGCCATGTCTGCTAATTTTGTGTGATAGCCTAACACCTCACCATAAAACGTTTTAGCTGCATCACTATCTCGACACGCTAACTCAACCCAGCATAAGGTATTTGGCTCTTGAGCACGCTTAATACCAATATGATCTTGCCCTTGCCACAATGCAAAACGACTGCCTTCAGGGTCAGTACAAAGCACCATACGGCCAGCATCACCAACCGAATGTGGCTCCAGCGATCACTTGCCCGCCCGCCTGTTTAACAAGCTCTGCGCTAACATTGACATCATCAACTGCAAAATATAGCGTCCAGTGTGTAGGTAAGGTCTGCATATCTTCTGGCATTGGGTACATGGCACCAATATCATCACCTTCAATTTGCAGCATAGTATAATGCCCCTCAGGCATAGGCATATCATCAGCTCCCCAACCAAATAATGCCTGGTAAAACGCTTTACCCGCATCCCAATCGTGCGTAGCCAGTTCAATCCAACATGGCTGTCCTTGTTGATATTGTTGTACTTTCATTATGGTTATCCTGTCGAAGTCACAATTACTGGTATAAGTTAAGTTGATATCACCCAAAAAGCAAAAAGCCTTCAAAAAGAAGGCTTTTTTAAAAATACACTGTGCAAATCAGCTTATTTAAATACCGGCAGAATATCGGCCATAGCCAATAAATGGCAGGCTGCTGTAATAATGCCAAACAACACAACGACAGCAATCAGTGGTGTGCCACCAGGGACTTTAAAGCCAGTAGCGTTTGGATACAGTTGACGCACTTTATACGCTAATAAGGCTGGCACTATTACTGCCCAAACGGTTGCGGCTAATGCGGCAAACCCAATGGCGATAATAAAACCATTAGGAAACAATAAGCCTAAAATCGTTGGCGGTATAAATGTTATTGCAGCGGTTTTCATTCGGCCAGCACGTGAATCATCAAAACCAAATAAGTCAGCCAGATAATCAAATAGACCTAAGGTCACTCCTAAAAATGATGACGCTACAGCTAGGTTAGCAAACAAGGTCAACATACTATTTAGCCACTGACTTGCCATTACGCCAGACAAGGCCTCAACGAGCACACCAATATTACCGCCCTTAGCAATCACATCGGCAAATTGGCTACGTGGAATATTGCCCATAGTCGCCACGAGCCAGCAAACATAAATAATCAGCGCGATGCAGGTACCCACCACAATGGCTTTAACAATGGTATTGGCATCTTTGCCATAGTATTTAACTAGGCTTGGGACATTACCATGGTAACCAAAGCTCGCTAAACCAAAGGGAATCGCAGCAAGTAAATACGGCAAGTAACGGCTTTCACCGTCTGGCGAAACTAATTTAGTCGTATCGATTTCAATTAATAGATTGCCAATCGCTAAAAAGAAGGTAATCACCATGCCACCGAGCATGATGGTAGTAATACGGTCAACCGCTTTAGTGCTAATTAATACAATAAGCGCCAACACTACGGCAAATATTAATCCAGCAACGCTTTGAGGTAAGGTTACACCAAGCGCCGACAAGCTATGATTAACGATTGAACCACCACCACTGATGTAGGCGTAGGTTAAAATGTACAATACAAATGCAATGGATACGCCGTTAATCACTCGCCAAAATTGACCTAAAGTTTCACGGGTTAACGTATCAAAACTGGCGCCTGGCTCAAAATGCAAGTTAGCTTCAAGCAACAGTAGGCCAAACATTAACATGCAAAACCAAACGCCCAATAGCATGACTATCGAATAGCCAAACCACATACCCGCGCCCACAACTGGCAATGAAAACATGCCAGCACCCACGGTTGTACCGGCAATAATCATCGCACCGCCCAATAAGGACTTACCTTGTGGACGATGCTTTGCCCCATTCATGTGATTAGCCATTAATGTCCATGCTCCGCATGCACACTATCGACAATGGTTTGTCTTACAGATGAGCTTAATAATTGGTTAGCGTGATCACGAATTTTAATCACTTCAGCACGGTGCTCAACACTGCATAAATAGCCTAATTCTTTAAGCTTAACGCTTAAGGTGTTGTAGAGTTTTTTATCGTAAAACTCTGGCGCTGTAATGCCATGTAACGCACCTAAACGCTTAGCTAATAAGTGACTGTCAGTTTCAAGCTCGGAGCGTTCTAAATCAGGCTTAATCGCCAACAAGTTAAAAATAATCGCGTAACGTTGAAGGGTTTCACTGATGGTTTCAGCCAGTAACAATAACTGAGCGGTATAACGCGGCGATACTTCAAAATGATCATCACCACTGAGCAAACCTTGTTCTACCATAAAGTCTAAAACCTTGTCGACATGCTGTTGCACGTCTTCAATGCCCATAAATAACTCGGCTTTTAGCAGTGGATAAAAGTCCATCACAATGGCGTGGATTTTACTGCGTTCACAAATATCATACTGCACTAAACAACTAGCAATTAACGATGGAATAGCCATTAAGTGAATGATGTTATTACGATAGTAGCTCATAGTGATGGCAATTTTTTCATCTACCGAAATAATTTCACCAATGGCATCTTTCGTACTGACAAACTTATTTAGTGATAAACAGTGATTAACAATCGACTTACCATTCCCCTCTGCCACAGAGGTGTAGCTGGTATAAGGCACGCTTTTCAACATCGCTAAATATAAGTCTAATTGACGCTCAAGT
This sequence comes from Shewanella phaeophyticola, assembly GCF_025398315.1. GTDB lineage: Bacteria > Pseudomonadota > Gammaproteobacteria > Enterobacterales > Shewanellaceae > Shewanella > Shewanella phaeophyticola. Next base: position 4,570,764 of record NZ_JAODOQ010000001.1, on the reverse strand, counting down.
AAGCTTCGCTCTAACGCGTTACGCTCAGAAGCAAGCAACACTAAACTGGTTAACGTGACTGAGCTGGCTGCTGCTGCGCCGTTAATGTTGGTCATTACACTGCTGGCCAACAAATTAACCGAAGGCGTAAACCAAGTTGGTTTTTGTTCAGGGTCTTTCGCGACCTCATCACGCCAATCTGGTGCTTGTTGGTTTAAAAAGTTTTGTAAGTTAATCGGTTCACCAAAATTGACATAACCCCGGCCAAAATTACCTAACTTACGAATAGCACCAAACACTTGCCAGACTGATTCTTTTTTCTTTTTCTTACCACTGAGCTCTTTGTGGTAAGTAGCCACTTCCATTACATGGTCATAACCTAAATACACAGGTACTAGAGTTACTGGACGCTCAATCCCGCGTAATACACTATTAATGGTCATGGCCAACATGCCGGTTTTAGGGGCAAGCAATCGACCAGTGCGCGAACGTCCACCTTCGGTGAAATATTCAACCGAATAACCTTTAGCAAACAATTGGTCTAAATATTCACGGAACACTGCAGTGTAAAGTTTGTTACCGTTAAAACTACGGCGAATGAAGAACGCACCACCACGGCGGAACATAGAGCCTGCTGGCCAGAAGTTAAGGTTAATACCGGCGGCAATATGCGGCGGAACCATCCCCTGATAATACAAAATGTATGAAAGCAACAAGTAGTCCATGTGGCTTCGATGACAAGGTACATACACAATTTCATGGCCATCATGATGAAGCTGACGAATTTGCTCAGCGCCTTTAATGTTAATACCACTGTATAACTTGTTCCATAACCAAGTTAAAAAGCGCTCGGCAATGCGCACTAAACTGTCAGAATAATCCGCGGCAATTTCATCTAAATATTCAATCGCAGTTCTCGCGGGCTTTTTCTGGGGATATTTTTTTATTAATCGCCTCTTCTTCAATCGCTTTTTTGATTGAATCTGACTTGAGTAACGAGGCGAAAAACACTTGCCTATTAGGCAATTGCGGTACAGTCATCACTTTACGTTGCCGACGAAAATGCACCCGAGCAACGCGAATTAACTTATGAGCAATACTTTTATCAAAGCCGTGTTCGTCAGCCATGTGGCGTAAAGAAACCGCGTTAGAAAACTGTACAAAATTATGACGACCAAGAAACAGAATCATCAACCATTTACGTAACCATGTCGGGTTTTCACGCTCAAACACGGCCGCTTTCATGCTGTCGTCTTCTTTGCCGGGTGTGCGGCCTCAATATAGACTGACTGGCACCAGCTGAATATCTAAATCCGGACGCTGGCGATGCAGCGCCAGTAAGCTAGTAAAGCTATTAATGAACTTTTCACCGCTTTCACGCTTACCAAAAAGGGGTTTACGACCTTCTAGGCACACAATGCGGGGCACTTCCAAACCATCTATTTCTAGAGGTTGATAAGGGCTAGGCATGCCAAAGCCTTCGGTGATTTCGCTGAGGGCAGCAGCATCACTGATTGACTCTGTTTTCATGACATAAACCAATGGTTTATCCGGATCTAAATTGAGGTCTTCAAAAGGTTCATGGGGCACAACAATCGTGTGTACCATCTTTTTTTGAACCCATTTTAACGCGCGTAAAAACATTGAATCTGGTTTTGACATGGTTATTTTCGCAACATAAGCCACTGTAATTTTGTTGCATAGGATACCAGAAACCACCCTTGTTACACTATCAGGCTGATTTATCTTTACTTTGTGAAAAACTCTAATCAAAGCCAGTTAATAAAAATATAGTTAAAAAATATTTTAAAACAATATGATAGCAGATATTAATAGAGCAATTGTCAAAAAACAGTTGGTTAATACTTGCGCGAACAAAAACACTGTATATAATGACAGTCACTGTATAAAAAAACAGGAATCATCATGAGACCGTTAACGCCGCGCCAAGCAGAAATTTTAGACTTAATTAAAAACAATATCGCCGAAACAGGTATGCCACCGACTCGTGCTGAAATTGCAAAACGTCTTGGCTTTAAAAGTGCAAATGCTGCCGAAGAGCATTTAAAAGCATTAGCCAAAAAAGGCTTTATCGAGATCATGCCTGGTACTTCAAGAGGTATCCGTTTACCTCATGAAGAAGAGCAAGAGTCTGGCTTACCGCTTATTGGCCAAGTTGCCGCAGGCGAACCAATATTAGCTCAAGAGCATGTCGAGCAATATTATCAAGTTGACCCAAGCATGTTTAAACCCGCCGCAGATTTTTTATTGCGAGTCCGCGGTGACAGTATGAAAGACATTGGCATTTTAGAAGGCGACTTACTTGCCGTTCATAAAATGCAGCAAGCACGTAACGGCCAAGTTGTTGTGGCTCGCGTTGAAGACGACGTCACGGTTAAACGTTTCGAGAAAAAAGGCAATGTGGTGTATCTACATGCTGAAAACGAAGCATACAACCCGATTAAAGTAGACTTAAGTTGCCAAAGCCTCACCATTGAAGGGCTTGCAGTTGGCGTTATCCGTAATGGAGATTGGTTATGAACAAACTAATGGGCACCGCGCCACGCCACCCAGGCTTATGGGTCGATTTAACCGAAGCTGATATACACGGCAGCCAAACCATTCAAACATTACAAACCGTCACTCAAGGTGAGTCAGAGCTAGGGCAATTGTGTAGCCAACTAGCAAGCTTAAGCCAACAAGGACGCTGGATTGTATTAATTAGCCCGCCACACATTGGTTATAAGCATATGCTTGCCAGCGCTGGGGTAAGAATGGATCGCATTTTGTTAGTGCACACTAAGGATGAAGTCGAAACCTTATGAGATCATGGAAAAAGCATTAACCAGTGGCACGTCTAGTGCGGTCATTACCTGGACTAGCTCATTGGATGCTCGCGACAGCCGCCGTTTAGAAATCGTCGCCAAAAGTGCCCGCGCATTAGGTGTCGTGATTGAAGATGTGAATACTCACTCACCAGAAAAACACCCAATAGTTAATCCATCTATGACAAATGCGACAAGTAATTTTTCAGCATTTCATTAGCAACGAACCCATAAACACCAAGCCCTGCATTCAAATCAGGGCTTTTTTTTTGCTTTTTTTCAGACGATTAGCGAACAAAGTGATCTTGATCAATGTTTAATCTACAAGTAATGTTGTTAACAAGGGTGAAACATTGTCTATCCTTAATATGACGTGAATTGGCAGCACAACAGCCATCGATGGGAACACGTCAACATAAATTGATTAGTTCAGTCGTAGGTACAAGTGTGGTGTTCAGCTAACAAAAATGCGTAGGTTTGCAGCCTACAACCACCAGAGTACTTTGAGGTCATCAAACTTTTTTGGGAATCGAAGAGTTTGCATAGAGCAGAGACTTACTGTGTGACTCTTCTTTGTAATTGCTATTTGCAATTATCAGAGGAGAAGTCTTGTGAAGCAAAGGTGGTATTGTTTGTTGGTTGTGCTGTTAGCACTTCCACTCGGGGCTGCAGAAATGCCCCTCAACATGACTCAAGGTGTAACAGATATCAGTGGTAGGGTTTACGACCTCCACATGACTATTTTATATATCTGTTGTGCCATTGGGTTAGTGGTGTTTGGGATCATGATTTACTCGATGATCTATCACCGTAAATCAAAAGGCGCTGTTGCGGCCAATTTTCACGAAAGTACTAAAGTGGAAATCGCCTGGACCGTCATTCCGTTTATCATTTTAATTGCTATGGCAATCCCTGCCACCAAAACCCTAATCGCAATGGAAGACCCCAGCAATGCGGATCTGACCATTAAAGTTACTGGGTCTCAATGGAAGTGGCATTACAGCTATTTTGATAAAGATATCGAGTTTTACAGCACGCTCTCAACGCCAAGAGAGCAAATCGATGGCGACCAAACTAAAGGTGAGAATTACCTCCTCGAAGTGGACAAGCCACTGGTATTGCCGATTAATCAAAAAGTACGCTTTTTAATGACCTCCGATGATGTTATCCACTCCTGGTGGGTGCCCGCATTTGCCGTTAAAAAAGACGCAAATCCTGGTTTTATTAACGAAGCCTGGACTCGCATAGACAAACCCGGTATTTATCGAGGTCAATGCGCGGAGTTATGCGGCAAAGACCATGGCTTTATGCCCATTGTGGTTAATGCGCTATCTGAAGCGGATTTTGATAATTGGCTAGTAGAGCAAAAACAACTGGCTGAAACCGAAGCCGCTGCAGCGGCTGCATCCATGTCACAAACCTTATCCCTTGAAGACTTAAGCAAACAAGGTGAACAAGTTTACCTTGCCCACTGTGCAGCGTGTCATCAACCCAATGGCGCAGGTCTACCAGGGGTATTCCCATCACTGATTGGCAGCCCAATGATTAAAGGCTCTGTGCAAGGTCACCTTGATATTGTGATCAACGGTAAGCCAGGTACAGCAATGCAAGCCTTTGCCAAACAGCTATCTGCTCAAGAAATTGCCGCAGTCATTACCTATGAGCGCAATGCATGGGGTAATAACAGTGGCGATGCAGTGCAAGCTGCAGATGTAGGTAACTTTTCAAGTAACGGTGCGGCAGCACAAGTCAACACAGCAACAGCTATGGTTGATAATACTGCTGATACGCTAGCTTCAACAGCCAACCAAGCTGTTGAAGTCGTTGCAAAAGCCGTGGCGCCAGAAGACTTACCCGTACTCACCATGGAGCAGCTCATGGCAGAGGGTGAACAAGTGTATGCCGCTACATGTGCCGCTTGTCACCAAGCCACTGGCACAGGAATACCCGGCGCTTTCCCGTCACTCATTGGCAGTCCGGTAATAACAGGACCAGTAAGCGGGCATATTGAGATGGTTCTGCACGGCAAACCGGGCACCGCAATGCAGGCGTTCAGTGCTCAACTCAGCCTGCAGCAAATTGCCGCGGTGATTACTTATGAGCGTAATGCGTGGGGCAATAATTCTGGGGATACTGTACAAGCGGCAAACGTAAGCAATTTTGCAAATAACGCTGCCGCAACACCTCAGCCAACTGTTGCTGCACAAGTAACAAATACAGCAACCGCTATTGCAGATTCGGTAACCGATGCGGCTAATCAAGCAACCGAAGCCGTTGACGAAGTTGTCACGCCAGAAGCATCACCCACACTCACCATGGAACAGCTCATGGCTGAAGGTGAGCAAGTTTATGCTGCAACCTGTGCAGCTTGCCACCAAGCCACTGGCGCAGGAATACCCGGCGCTTTCCCCTCACTCATTGGTAGTCCGGTAATAACAGGACCAGTTAGCGGGCATATTGAGATGGTTATGCATGGCAAACCGGGCACTGCCATGCAGGCTTTCAGTAGTCAGCTCAGCCCAAGACAAATGGCCGCAGTGATTACCTATGAGCGTAATGCGTGGGGCAATAATTCTGGCGATGCAGTACAAGCGGCCGATGTCGCTAGCCATGGACAGTAGGGGAAAACCAATGAGCACAACAACGCACGATACTATCGACACTGCCCATGATGAGCATCATCACGGCGCCCCAAAAGGACTAATGCGCTGGGTACTGACCACCAATCACAAAGACATTGGATCTTTGTATTTATGGTTTAGTTTCATCATGTTTTTAACCGGTGGCGCAATGGCAATGGTCATACGCGCAGAACTGTTTCAGCCAGGTTTACAGTTAGTTGAACCAAACTTTTTTAATCAAATGACCACAGTGCATGGGTTAGTCATGGTGTTTGGTGCAGTAATGCCAGCCTTTACCGGGCTGGCAAACTGGCTAATTCCAATGATGATTGGCGCGCCAGATATGGCCTTACCCCGTATGAATAACTGGAGTTTTTGGATTTTACCTTTCGCGTTCACCATGTTACTGGGGTCGTTATTTATGGAAGGGGGCGGCCCTAATTTCGGCTGGACATTCTACGCACCGTTATCAACGACTTATAGCCCTGATTCAACGGCGCTGTTTGTATTTGCCATCCATATTATGGGGATAAGCTCAATTATGGGTGCGATTAACGTGGTGGTGACTATCGTTAATATGCGTGCGCCCGGAATGCCCTGGATGAAGTTACCGCTATTTGTGTGGACCTGGTTAATCACTGCGTTTTTATTGATTGCAGTTATGCCCGTACTTGCAGGTGCGGTGACGATGGTGCTTACCGATAAGTTTTTTGGCACCAGCTTTTTTGATGCTGCAGGCGGCGGCGACCCAGTGATGTTCCAACATATTTTTTGGTTCTTTGGTCACCCAGAAGTGTACATCATGATTTTACCGTCTTTTGGTATCATCTCAGCGATTGTACCCACCTTTAGCCGCAAACCATTATTTGGCTATTCATCAATGGTTTACGCAACCGCCAGTATTGCTATTTTGTCGTTTCTGGTTTGGGCACATCATATGTTTACCACAGGTATGCCAGTGTTTGCCGAACTGTTTTTTATGTACTGCACCATGCTCATTGCCGTGCCGACGGGCGTAAAAGTGTTTAACTGGGTAGCCACAATGTGGCGAGGCTCAATGACCTTTGAAACCCCAATGTTATTTGCCGTTGCTTTTATTATTTTGTTCACCATTGGTGGATTTTCTGGGCTGATGCTCGCCATTACCCCGGCGGATTTTCAATACCATGACACCTATTTTGTGGTGGCTCACTTCCATTATGTGCTAGTGACAGGTGCCATCTTCTCCATTATGGCAGCGGCGTATTACTGGCTGCCTAAATGGACTGGCAATATGTATAGCGAAACCCTAGGCAGGTGGCATTTTTGGTGTTCGGTTATTTCGGTCAACGTGTTGTTTTTCCCGATGCACTTTTTGGGTCTAGCCGGTATGCCACGTCGTATACCTGACTATGCCATTCAGTTTGCTGACGTGAATCAAATAGTCTCCATCGGCGGCTTTGCCTTTGGTTTATCGCAATTGATCTTTCTGGCGGTGGTGCTCAAATGTATTAAAGGCGGCAAACCCGCTGGGGATAATCCATGGCAAGCCGCTGATGGCTTAGAGTGGTCAATCCCTAGCCCCGCGCCATATCACTCGTTTACGACGCCACCGGAGATTAAGTGATATGAACCCAACGCCAAAATCAAACCGTAAATTACTTACCATGCTTATTTTAGGTTCTATAGGCATGTTTGGGTTTGGGTTTGCCTTGGTTCCGCTTTATGACGTGCTGTGCGACACCTTGGGGATTAACGGCAAAACCCAAAATACTGCCAGCAGTTATGACGCGGTCGTTGTTGATAAAAATCGTACTGTGACGATTGAATTTGTGACCCAGGTGCAATCGGATATGCCATGGGAGTTTTCTCCCAAAGTGAACCAAATTTCCGTTCACCCGGGAGAGCTTACCCACGCAAAATTCCTGGTTAAAAATCTGTCAGCAAAAAACATTATTGGCCAAGCGATCCCATCGGTTTCGCCGGGTCAAGGTGCGGCATATTTTAACAAAACAGAATGCTTTTGCTTTAATCAACAACCTCTCGCAGCCGACACTAGTGCTGAGCTACCACTGATTTTTTATGTGAATCCAGATTTACCGGCGTCCATTAATACATTGACTCTCTCTTATACCCTTTACGATATCACTGACAAGCAAGCGGTATCGGCAAAGCAAGGAGCAGCAAGATGACAACAAAGCATCAAACCTATTACGTCCCAGCCCAAAGTGGTTGGCCTATTATTGGCGCCATTGGTTTATTTTTAATTGCCTTTGGTGCGGGTAATTATATTCAACAATTAGCCACCGAAAAAACCTCTGGCGGCTACATTTTATTAGCCGGTATCGCAGTGATTATCTTTATGATATTTGGCTGGTTTAAAACCGTCATTGACGAATCAATGGCAGGCCTCTACTCGCCACAAATGGACCGGTCGTTTAGACAAGGAATGAGCTGGTTTATTTTTTCTGAAATTATGTTTTTCGGCGCTTTTTTTGGTGCCTTGTTTTATGCGCGAATGATCTCAGTGCCCTGGTTGGGCGGCGCGTCAAACAATGCCATGACCCAAGAAGTATTATGGCCTGCATTTGAAGCCGCATGGCCATTAATCAAAACCCCTGACGGCACTACCACCGAAGCCATGCCGTGGACAGGCTTACCGCTCATTAACACCATTATCTTAATCACATCATCTGTAACGCTGCATTTTGCTCATGTCAGTTTAGAAAAAGCCAAGCGTAAACCATTAATTATCTGGTTAAGTTTAACGGTGATTTTAGGCGCGGTATTCCTTGCATTACAGGTGGAAGAATACAGCCATGCTTACCAAGAAATGGGCCTCACGCTCACCTCAGGAGTTTATGGTAATACCTTCTTTTTATTGACGGGTTTTCACGGCATGCACGTCACCATAGGGACGCTGTTTTTGATGATTTTGTTACTCAGAATTATTAAAGGCCATTTTACCCCAGATAAACATTTCGCCTTTCAGGCGGGCAGTTGGTATTGGCACTTTGTCGATGTGGTGTGGTTATGCTTATTCATTTTTGTGTACGTGTTGTAATTGCAGATTAATAAGGCCGAGTGTTGGGCTGAATATAGCCCAACCCTAAGGCCACCAGCAACACAACTATCACGACAACAGAAAATAACACACGACGGCCTAAATACTGACTCATTGATTGCTGATGCTGTCCTTTAACCATAATAAACAAAGCTCTACCCAGGTTAAAAATTATGAATACGAGCAACGAGACTAAAACTAATTTAACAATCAATGGTGTTGTCACAGGCGATCCTTTTGGCGGTGTGAGTGTGTCTCGGGTGTTATTGGTATTGATTACTTTGGTCGTGTTTACCCTTTTGGTCAAGTTAGGACTGTGGCAACTGTCGCGAGCTGAGTTTAAGCAACAATGGCAACAAACCTTGGCATTACGTGAGCAACAAGCTGCGCTCAACTATCCGCAGCTGCTGGCACTTACAAAGGCGGAACCATCTGCTATTGAAGAAGCCGCCTTACTGACCGGCTATCGTTTGTCGATAAACGCAACCCCAGTCAAGCAACCATTGTTACTACTCGATAATCAGGTGTATCAAGGTCAGGTGGGTTACCTTGCCTACCAAGTATTTGAAGTCACAGCACAGCAGCCATGGATATTGGTTGAATTAGGCTTTGTGGGCGCAGGTAACGACCGCCGCGAATTACCCGATTTAGCACCCATTCAAGCGGGGCAATATGCATTAACCGGCCGGGTTTATCAAAAACAAACTAACCCCATGAGCGAAGAACTTCATCCTGAAATACACCCAGACAAACCAATACGGTTTCAAAATTTATCTATGCCTGCGTTAGCTGAGTTATTACATCATGATATTGCCGCAGTGGTATTACAGCCAGATATTGTACCGCAATACTCACTACCACAACCCTGGGTGCCTATTCCACTGTCGGCGCAAAAACATCAAGGATATGCCTTACAGTGGTTCACTATGGCAGCAGTATTTTTAGGGCTGATGCTCTGGATAGCCTTAAGGCAATGTAGACGTCAATAACCACAACAACACACAACAACACACAACAATTAAAATGATACGAGGAGATACAATGAACTCCCAGCCTAAAAAAAATAATAAAGCATTAATCTTATTGCTAGTGGTGTTTGTGTTACCTATTGCGGTGGCCAAACTAGTATTGAGCTTAGAGCTATACCAAGGCGGTGCAACCAATAAAGGGGCATTACTGACGGCCGACATTAACTATAAAAGTTTAGCCATGGACAACCCCAAACCACATTCATGGCAGATTTTGTATCTATTACCACAAGCCTGTGAGCAATCATGCCAGGACAGGTTATACCTACTCAATCAAAGCTACATCGCCTTAGGTAAAAACCGCGACAGAGTCAGCCCAATTATTTTGGTTGATAGCCATAGCGACACCAGCATACTCACCACATTACAAATACCTTTTGAGCAAGTGGTCGCCAATAAAGCCATCGCGGCATTAATGACCCAACAACAAGTCATTATTGTTGACCCTTTAGGCAGTTTGATTATGCAATATGACGATGTGGCAGGTCGGGATGCCAACATCACCCAAGGCAAAGCCATGATTGCCGATTTACGCAAAATGCTTAAGTTATCGAGGGTTGGTTAATGGCAGTAAAAAGGCTTATTAAGTTCACCTTAGTATTCACCCTCGCAGTGATTTTAATGGGCGCGTATACCCGCCTGTCAGATGCTGGGTTAGGTTGTCCTGATTGGCCAGGGTGCTATGGTCATTTAGCTGTACCCAGCGCAAGTCATGAGCTAGCAAAAGTAGAGCAGCATTTCCCAGATATGACTATTGAGCCAGAAAAAGCCTGGCTTGAAATGATCCACCGCTACATAGCTGGCACATTAGGGTTAATGGTATTAGCGATTCTTATTTTGTGCTTTAAACAGCCACACGCACCTAAAAAACTACCCAGCTTTATTGCCGCACTGATTATCTTTCAAGCCGCACTCGGCATGTGGACTGTCACCATGAAACTGATGCCCATCGTAGTGATGGCGCACCTTATCGGTGGCTTTAGTTTATTTGCTTTATTGTTATTACTGTATTTACGTCTTAAACCACTGCGGATCCCCGGCGGCGATAGCCATGCACGTAAATTAATGCCCTTGGCTTTAGTGTGTTTAGGGGTATTGATTATTCAGATTATGTTAGGCGGTTGGACATCATCAAACTACGCCGCATTGGCCTGCACCACGTTACCGATTTGCGAAGGTAACTGGGTTGATAACCTCCGCTTTGCCGATGCATTTTCGCCATTTCAAGGCGAACACCCCAGTTTCGAATTTGGGGTTTTAGACTACCCCACACGCATGACAATTCATGTTACTCACCGAATTTGGGCGGTCGTCACCGCCGCTATGTTGATTTGGCTCGCGATGAAATTACGTTATTCACATTCGCATATCATGCGTAACAGCGGCTATTTATTACTGCTGTTAGTCATAATGCAAGTTGGCCTTGGGATCAGTAATGTGGTAATGAATTTACCCTTAGGAATTGCGGTCTCTCACAACGCAGGAGCTGCATTTTTGCTGCTCAACTTAGTTTTTATTAATTACGCCCTGTGGCGTAAAGCATAAGCGAGGATTGACCATGACAAAACCTCTTACCCTAAGCCAGCCACAACAAAAACTGTCTCTGTCTTGGCGTGCCTATTTTGAAATGACCAAGCCCAAAGTGGTTGCCCTAATGCTACTGACCGTTTTGGTGGGTATGTGCCTAGCCGTGCCAGGTATTGTCCCTCTACAACCCCTGGTTGCAGGAATGGCAGGCATTGCCATGATGGCCGGTGCCGCCGCAGCTTTTAATCATTTAATCGACCGCAAAATCGATGGTTTAATGGCGCGCACTTACAACAGGCCACTACCCAAGGGTAAAGTCTCCACCACCAAAGCCGCGGTGTTTGCCGTTACGCTAGGGCTCATTGGCTTTGTGGTATTGTATACCTTGGTTAATCCACTCACCGCCTGGCTTACATTTGCCAGCCTAATTGGCTACGCCCTTGTGTATACCGCTTATCTTAAACGCGCAACGTCGCAAAATATTGTTATTGGCGGGTTAGCAGGTGCAATGCCACCGTTACTCGGTTGGACAGCCGTCACTAACGAGCTACATGGCTACGCATTACTGTTAGTGATTATTATCTTTACCTGGACCCCACCGCACTTTTGGCCTTAGCAATACATCGCCGTAAAGAATACGCCAAAGTCGACATCCCTATGCTGCCTGTCACCCATGGGGTAGAATTTACCAAAACCTGTATTTTGCTTTACACCATTTTGCTGGCCATTGCTTGCTTATTGCCGGTATTAGTTGGTATGTGTGGTCGGTATATTTAGTCGGTTCAACGATTCTCAGCTGCGGGTTTATTTATAAAGCGTGGCAACTTAAATACCATGACTATCCTGGTTTAGCGATGAAGGTGTTTACCTTTTCTATTTATCATTTGATGGTGTTATTTATTGTGCTGTTGGTCGATCATTATTTTTGGGTTGCATAGAAAGGATTTTGCATTGAAAAAACTTGTTGTTATTGGAGTGCTGGTATTGCTGGTTGCCGGTGTTATGGCTTATCAAATGACCCAATCACGGCCACTTGATTTGGCCACGAGTTATGTTTTTGAACAACCCAGAGCATTAGCGCCTTTTACCCTTGCAGATCAATACGGTAATCAATTTACTAACCAGTCTTTGCAGGGGAAATGGAGTTTGTTTTTTATTGGCTATACTGCCTGCCCTGATGTATGCCCTACTACGTTGAACAAACTGGCGGCGGCATACCCTAAATTGAAAAAAATATCAGATTCGTTTCAAGTGGTGTTTGTGTCAGCTGACCCTAAACGTGACACTCAAATTAAGCGGCTCGATTACATCAACTTTTTCAATAAAGAGTTTAAAGCCGTCAGCGCAGAGCACACTGAGTTGTTTCCGTTCAGTCGTGACTTAGGCTTTGTATACGCAATGGTTGGCGAAGACAGTGATTATCAAGTAGATCACAGTGCCTCGTATGTGTTGGTGTCTCCCCGCGGCGAGAAAACCGCCGTGTTTAAAACCAAGCCCACTCCCGGACAATTGCCGCAAATTATTAACAGTGAATTGATAAGCGACATGAATAAGATTGTTAGCGCTTGGCGCTAACAATCTATTTTGAACATCGTGATAAGACTACTCTTGTGGCCACTTACCATCATCTTTGGTAGCCTAATCCACATTTGCGAAAACCAATAATACCCCGTGCGGGTTTTACTTGGCACAGTACAGTTATAACGTGACCTCCCCGGAGTGACATCTGCAGGTGCTTGAATACTAAAAGTATCCTCACTTAACCAAATCGGCTTTTTAGCCCCTTGCCCCTGGATAAAACACATCAACTGATGTGGATATAAATCTCTGGTGTCTAAAGTTATCACTAACTTGGGTCGAAATTGACCCGATTTCAATACCGGCTCGCGAATATTTTGTTTGACTACCGGCATCGGCAAGCTTGAAAACTTCACAGTTAAGCTCGATAAATCGGCATAAGCATTCGCTACCGGAAAACGCGGTAACGCGGTAATGGACGAGTACTCTCCTGCTGCACCAGATTGCTGGCCGAAACCAACAAAACCGTGTTTTTCCAAAATGGCTTCTAATTGCGCAGTGTATTCACCATAAGGATATGCAAAAAACTTCAAGCTTTGGCTCGTTTGTTTTAGCAACTCAGCCTCGGTTGATAAAATATTGTTTTCAACTCGGTCATGCCACTGTGCGGTGGTTTCTTTTGGGAGACGACGGATTAAGTGCTCATGCCCCCAACTGTGGTTAGCAATCGTTACACCTTGTTCAACTAGCGTGTTGATGTCTTGCCAGCTCATCATGCCGTCATAGCCTGCAATAATCGGTGCTGGCGACACAAATACAGTAAAGGGGAAGTTATGCGATGCTAAAATGGGGGCAGCATTTTGAATAATACTTTGGTAACCATCATCAAAGGTAATCACAATACTGTTATTGGCAATTGACGTGTTATTCTTGATGGCATCAACGGCATCCGTTAACGGCATCACCGTAAAGTTGTTTTCTGCTAAATATTGCATTTGTTCTGCAAACTGTTCTGGAGTCACACTCGTGCTTTTAGGCGTACTGTCAGAAACATGATGATACTGTAAAATCACCACCGCATGCGCGTGGTAATGCAACAAACTACAACAGACAACCATTAAACCTAAAACGATTTTTTTAACCATGATTACCCAAACCTATGTCAGTTAGCGCTTTACTATTAAATCATCATAAACATCGTCAATTATTGGCATTAGCGACACCGATGATACTGTCAAATATCACTATTCCACTTTTAGGACTTGTTGATACTGCAGTGATAGGCCATTTAGGCCAAGCTTATTACCTCGGTGGCGTGGCGCTTGGTAGCACCATAATAACTCTGATGATTTGGTTGCTCGGCTTTTTAAGAATGTCGACAACCGGACTCGTTGCACAAGCCTATGGTGCAAACGACAAAATAACTCAGCAGCAATTGTTGTTACAAGGTTGTATCTTAGCATTAACACTAGGCTTTGCCTGCGTTATATTGCAATCTCCCATTGTAAACTTTGCGTTAAGTCTCAGTGATGCCAGTGAACAAGTCATGCTTTACTGTCGTCAATATGTCGATATTCGTATTTGGTCATTACCCTTTGCTCTAGTTAACCTGGTATTACTGGGTTGGTTATTAGGGCGCCAAGCCCCTAAAGCCGCTATGTGGCAACTTATCATCGCCAACTGCGCCAATATTATTCTCGATGTAGTATTTGTAATCGGCTTTAATTGGGACGTCCAAGGGGCAGCACTAGCCTCAGTGATTGCCGATATCTGTGCATTTTCGGTAGCCTTGATTATGGTTAAACGTCAGTTGACTAAAATGGGCGACTTTAATTTAAAACACCGGCTTAGCCAATTAACCCTACACGGTTATGGCCGTTTATTGTCGTTAAATCGAGATATTTTTATTCGTAGTTTGTGCTTACAAGCGGCGTTCAGCTTTATGACATTCCACGGTGCAGGGTTAGGCGACAACATCATTGCAGCGAATGCGGTGTTACTTAACCTATTAATGCTGATCTCATATGCTCTCGACGGCATCGCCTATTATGCCGAAGCAGAAGTGGTAGTGCATTTGGACAAAAAAACCAATCTTTACTGCACGACAGCGTGCAACTTGCCTTTTATTGGTCTGCAGCCATTGCCGTGTTATTTAGCCTGCTATTTTGGGGCGCAGGTAGTGAGATCATTCAATTACTCACCAATGTAGAAGCCGTACAACAAGCTGCAAACCAGTATCTTGTTTGGCTGATTTTTATGCCCATTTTAGCATTCGGCTGTTATCTATTTGACGGTGTTTATATTGGCGCAGCCCAGGGTGAAATTATGCGTAACAGTATGATTATTGCCACCTTTGCAGTGTATTTTCCGTGCTGGTACTTATTGCAAGTATGGGGAAATCACAGCTTATGGGCTGCCATGTCAGTCTTTATGCTATGTCGCAGTGTGACATTAGGTTGGCATTATTTTTATAAGCTTAGATACAGACTAGCTTCCGCATAATAATCATTGATGGCGACAATGCAAAAATGTAACATGCTGACAACATTTTGTTTTTTAAAACGGATTTTTAATGAAAAGGATTTTATGGCTTTTAGCCATTACATTTACTCACCTCTCAAATATTGCCCTAGCCGCCTCCCTACCTGTTGAAGCTTTTGCCAATCTCCCAGATGTGCGCTTTGTAACCTTATCGCCTGATGGCACAAAAGTCGCTTCATTAATCAGGGTGAGTACCCCCACACTCGACGGGCAAATGCTGAGTATTCGCGACATAAAAACCAATAAAGATATTTTTCCTGTTCAAACCGACAATCAAAAGTTTGTGATTTTATCGCTCACATGGGCAAACAACGATATTGTCTTAATCAAAGCCAAATACCCTGCTATCCGCCGCGGCGTACCCACAACAGAAACACGCTTAATGAAATACAGCTTAAGCGACGATAAAATCTCTAGTGTGTTTTCTAAGCGGATCTTTTCCCGCTTCCAATTTGTGCCGCAAATACAATCGTCTATTGTCGATTATCTTGAAAACGATCCAGACCATATTCTTATGCAAATAAGTGGCTTAGGCTCTAAGATGCAATATGAAAGCGTGATTAAAGTCAGCTTAAAAAGCGGTGGAATAAAAATAAAACAACGCGCACAGAAGTACATTGAAAATTGGTTAACAGACAGGCAAAACCAGGTACGCATTGGCATTTATCGCGACGATACAAGCTACCGTATTTATGAACAACAAAAAGCCAATGGTGATCTGCGCTTATTATGGGAGTTTGAAGCCTTAGGTGAAAATGCAATTTGGCCTATCGGCTTTGATCATGACCCCAACATCCTTTATGTCAGCGCTTATCATCAAGGCTTAAAAGCCATTTTTAAAGTCAATTTAACCGACCCAAATCTCTCTAAAGAACTGGTATTCCAAAACGAAAATTATGATGTTGAAGGCCAGCTCATTTATTCCAAGTTAAAACAAAAAGTCATCGGTATTGATACCAATATTGAAGGTGAATTCCTATTTTGGGATCAAGACTATATCAAGCTCAATAATGGATTAAACCAAGTATTACCAGAATCACACAACGTCATTAATCAATTAAGCGACGATGAGCGTCGTTATCTCGTTTATAGTACTGGCCTAATAGAATCTGGTACTTACTTTTATGGCGACAGAGACAAAAGAGAGCTGTATCCAATCGCTTATCGTTATAGTCAATTGCCGCCAGAGGTATTATCTAAACCTAAAAAGGTTAATTACACTACCCGTGATGGCTTGGCCATCGAAGCCTTTTTAACCACACCAAAAGACACTGAAGCGAAAAACCTCCCAACCATTATTTTTCCCCATGGCGGTCCGATTAGTTACGACTCCACCACGTTTGACTACTGGGCACAGTTTTTCGCTAATCGCGGTTATGCCGTCTTACAGATGAACTTTCGTGGGTCTGCTGGGTATGGTTACCAGTTTATGAACTCAGGATTAAAAAACTGGGGCCTTGAAATGCAAAATGACATTGAAGATGGTGCTCACTGGCTTATTGAACAAGATATCACCGACCCTAAACGTATGTGCATTGTAGGCGCAAGCTATGGTGGCTATGCAGCATTAATGGGGGTAGCCAAAACGCCTGATTTGTACAAATGCGCGATCAGTATTGCAGGCGTGACAGATCTTGAGAGTTTAGTGAAGTCATCTCGTAACTACGACAACAGTAAAATTGTTAAAAAACAAATTGGCGATGATTATGATGACTTATACCAACGCTCACCAATAAGTAAAGCCGCCAGTATAAAAGTGCCTGTATTGTTAATCCACGGCACTAAAGATCGCGTCGTAAAAGTAGACCACAGCGAAGAAATGTACGATGAACTTAAAGGATTAAATAAACCTGTTAAGTACGTTGAACTTGAACATGGCGACCATTTCCTCAGCAACAATGAACACCGCTTAACAACATTTGTTGAAATAGAGCGCTTCCTGGCAACCCATATTGGGGTAAAATAACCGCACATTTTTTAAAGGCCAATTAGCCCAAGATGAGTAGAGAAAGCGATGACCCAAGAATTGATAATAACCGATCTTGAAGTCGGCACGGGCAAAACCGCAGTAAAAGGCGCGCTAATAACGACCCGCTACAGTGGGCGTTTAGCAGATGGAACACAGTTTGATGCATCGGATGCTTTTCAATGTGTCATCGGTACTGGCCGAGTCATTAAAGGCTGGGATCAAGGCATTATTGGCATGAATGTCGGCGGTAAAAGGCAATTATCAGTACCGGCACACCTAGCTTACGGCGAGCGACAAATTGGCGATCGAATTCCGGCTAATTCAGATTTGTTGTTTGAAATCGAATTACTTGAAGTGCTGACTCGAGATGATTAACCCATCTCCATATAAACAAAAACGCGACCTAATTGGCCGCGTTTTTTATTTAACCTGAGCTCAGGTTATTTGCTCACACTCAACACTATTAAGCGTAAGAATGCTCACCATGTTGGTGATCCGTCACGTCACGTACACCTGATAATTCACCAGGGAACATATCAAGTAACTGCTTTTCAATACCATCTTTTAGGGTGATATCAACTTGTGAACAACCATTACATCCACCGCCAAACTGCAGTACAGCAACACCATCATCGGTAATCTCTACCAACATAATATTACCGCCATGGCTGGCGAGTTGTGGGTTAATTTCTGACTGAATAATATATTCAATACGTTCAACTAACGGAGCATCACTCGCGACTTTACGCATTTTGGCGTTTGGTGCTTTTAAGGTTAATTGTGACCCTAATTGGTCTGTCACGAAATCAATGCTGGCGTCATCTAAAAATGGTGCACTTTTCTCATCAACCATGGCGCTAAAGCCATTAAATGGTAACTCAACATCGTCAGCTTCTACTGCATCTGGTGGACAGTAAGATACACCGCACTCAGCTTGCGCTGTGCCTGGGCTGATAACAAAAACACGAATATGAGTGCCTTCTGGCTGATCGGCCAATAATTTAACGAAATGGCACTGAGCTGTATCGGAAATGGTGATCATGAAAACCTGCTCCCTCGGGGTATACCTGAGTAATTTAGTAAGAATTAGATACATGATACTCCGACTTGGATTTGCTTTGTAGTCTCTGGATGATTTGATCTTGAAAAAATGATCCAGTGCAAAGTTTTTTTACATTATAAGCGTCCCATAAAACCACATAACACGCGGCATAAAAATAACTAATTATCTGTTTTAATTATTAAATATTATTGTTATTACTCAAATCGAATTAATCTAATAAACCTGGTGCTTCAGCGCGGGCTAGGCACCAGGTTTGTACATAAATAAACTGCTGACTGAATAAGCGGGCAATTTCATCCACCGTAGTGCCCGTTGTGACCACATCATCAATTAACGCGACGCGTTGATATTGCACTTTATCGCTAAGTTTAAACGCGTTAAAACAATTTTTACGCCGCTGCTTGCCAGACAAGTCAGCCTGGGGAGCGGTATCGACCACTCTGGTTAAACTGGTGTCATCTAACGGGATATCAAGCAATTGGCTCAGCCGATTTGCAATCAGCCAAGCTTGATTAAACCCGCGCTGACGTAAACGATTAGGATGCAAAGGTACAGGAACTAACACTTGCGGCGCGCGAATGAGTTTATGCTCAATCAACTGGTTTATCCGCGTGGCCAACTGCTGAGTAATGGCATTTAACGGCGCACATTGTTGCTGATATTTAATCGCCGCGATTAACGGCCCCAAACCTTGGTGATAACTGCACGGCGCCACCACTAACATCGGAGTAAACTTAAGACATTTTCCGCAATAGGCTTGTAGCAAAGCAATTTCACGACCACAGCCTAAACACACCTCATGCTGATACAAACTTGCTGCCAGGCACACCTGGCAAACACCGCTCAACACTTGGTTAGGAAATAACCGTTGATAATCAAGTTGCTCAATTCGGTGCTGGCACAGCTGGCAACGGTTGGGTAAACTGCTTAGCATTGCCACACTAGCAGACTGGTACACAGATTTACTGTGCTCCACTAAACCGGTCATTTTACGTTTAAATACAGTTACAGACATAGGCTATTCATTCCATTAAATAGTCGAACAAGAGAGATTAATGTGAGCTTTCCTGCACTGCATATCGAGATTGTTGGCACCCAAGAGCCAGATGTTGTCCTACTACATGGATGGGGGGTCAATAACGCCGTATTCAGTCCATTAAAAAACGCATTACACCAGTATAGAGTGCATTATGTTGACCTGCCGGGTTTTGGCTTAAGCCCTAATATTGACGGTGATATGACGCAGTGGGTGCAAGCTTTGGCGCAGCAATTACCTAAAAATGCCATATGGATAGGCTGGTCGTTAGGAGGATTACTTGCCACTAAAGTGGCGATAGATTTCCCTGACTCGGTTTCAGCGTTAGTCACCCTCGCCTCATCGCCGTGCTTTATGACCAGAGACGCTAACGATGCTTTGCCTGCTTGGCCTGGAATATTACCCGCGGTATTAGGGCAATTTTCAACACAACTCAATCGCGACTTACCACGCACAGTTGAGCGCTTTTTAGCAATTCAAGCCATGGGCAGTGATAATGCAAAAGCCGATATTAGCCAAATAAAACAGCTCGTGCTGAGTAAACCCATGCCTAGCAGACAGGCATTGGCACAGGGACTGACAATGTTAGAAGAGGTTGACCTGCGGGAGCAGCTTTGCCAGCTACAACAGCCTTGGTTACGGATGTGGGGTAAACTCGATGGCTTAGTACCTCGACGCATCATTAAACAAATGCCCCAAGCAAACAATATTACCGATGTGATCGTCAACAAAGCTTCTCATGCACCGTTCATTTCACATACAGATGAATTTTTGCACAACTTATTACCCTGGCTGACAAAATATCAGCAATAATGCTTTAGCTAGCGCATTATATTGGCTATAATTTAGCCATGGTTCTATGGTGTAACGACCCGCAATGATCATTAACACTCATTATCCGCAAGTGCCTTTAGCAACATCGAATGTTGCGACGGACACTTGCGCGAGTGGATAACCAGCAAAAACCACCAATCATTCCACCGCAAGAACCGTCCAAAGGCCATGAAGAACGCGCGTTTAACCCGCAAAATGAACGAGCTCAAGCTTATGTCGTGGCTGAAAAAAAACAGCAACAAGATCAATCCCAGCGCCAACAGCAAAACCTAACCCAGCAGTCTGTTGACCCAAAAGCATTGTTGCAACAACCTACACGCCAACAAACGCAACAACAGCAAACGGTTCGAGTGCTTGCCAATCTCACGCCAGCCTTGCAACGCAAAGATATTCAAATAAAATCACAATCAACGGCAGTTAACGATCAAACTGAACTAAAACAGCGCCAAACAGACAGCAGTATGTCTAATGCCAATGCTCAACAGTTTGGCCAGCGAATTGGTCAGTTTTATCAACAGCAAACAGCCCCCAATATTGAGTCGCAACTGCAAACGCTAGCGTGACCCAATCTCAACTGTTTTGATGACTCCAGGGGTAATGGTTGTTTTATACGTCATATGGCTATAAGCAAAACTCCCCCATAATGCCCAACCTAAAGCGGATTCAGCTTGCCTTTGGTCAAGTGTGTTGGGTGTTAATTGTTCACTGACAAAATCATAACTAAATGTTTGTGCTGTCCTTTCAGGTTGTAAAATAGTGATTTTATTCCCTTC
Source organism: Shewanella phaeophyticola (assembly GCF_025398315.1). Classification (GTDB taxonomy): domain Bacteria; phylum Pseudomonadota; class Gammaproteobacteria; order Enterobacterales; family Shewanellaceae; genus Shewanella; species Shewanella phaeophyticola. The sequence continues at coordinate 4,550,007 of NZ_JAODOQ010000001.1, read as the reverse complement.
TAACAGCCCAAAATTTTTGTCATATTGCATCAATGCACGCCCCTTCCAATCATCCGGTGCTTTCGTTAAATCACGGCCTAGCATTGGATAATTATCAGAGATCCCCATAAGCGATAACAATGTGGGCGCCATGTCAATTTGGCTAGCAACGCGAGCATCACGCTTAATGTCGATACCCTCGCCTAAAATTAACCCCGGAATACGAAACCGAGAAACCGGCACCAACGCATCGCCACCCACACGGCTATCATGATCTGCCACCACTAAAAATACCGTGTTTTTCCAATACTCTGACCGTTTTGCCTTTTTGAAAAACTCTCCCACCGCATAATCGGCATATTTAACCGCATTATGCATGGTGTATTGAGGCTGTTCATATAATTCAATTCGTTCATCAGGAAACTCAAAAGGATCATGATTACTCGAGCTAAACACTAAACTAAAAAATGGTTTACCTTGTTTATGCATCCGCGAAAATTCTTCATCGGCTTTAAACAATAAGTCTTCGTCTGACACACCCCATGACGCAACAAATGCCGGATTTTTATAGTCACCCTGGTCGACAATATTGCTGAACCCATTGCCTAAAAAGAAGCTACGCATATTATCAAAATGACTTTCACCGCCATAAATAAATTGAGTTTCATAACCATGCTGCTTTAATAAATCGGCAATGGTAAAAAAGCCTGTTTGACTCTTACCTAACTTAACCACCGCGCGTGCAGGCGTTGGCGTAAAGCCTGTCGATATCGCTTCAATGCCTCGCACCGAGCGAGTACCTGTGGCATACAGATTTTCAAAAAACCAACCTTCATTTGCCAGAGCATCAATGTTCGGTGTCAGCGGTAATCCGCCTAAGCTTCCCACAAGGCGCGCACCTAAGCTTTCTTGCAAAATGATCACTAAATTTTTAGGTTTGCCGCTGTAACTGGCCTGGTTAAAAGATTGGCTCGGAATATCGTTGGAGGTAAATGCACTTAATGGTCGGCCACTTTCTCGGCGCACAATATCGATAATCTTATCTGTTGTTAACTTGCCATAAACGCTAGACGCATCTTGTTCATTATTCATCTGTGAAACTGCAAACATCAGTGAAAATGAAGAATTTAAAACCAATGAATTCACCAAAGGGTCATCAGAAAACGACACTAATGAAGGGTTTAGCGGCCGATGCCCTAGCGATGAACGAGCACCCAACACCGTCACTGCAATCACAATCACAGCTAAAGCAGGGCGCCAGTACCATCGGGAATATTTGACATTCGTTGTTAAACGTCCACTTAGGCGCCAACCAAACCACACCGTGGTAATTGAAATTAACACAGACAAAAGAAGTTCAGCTTTGCGGCCAGACCAAAGCATCGACAACACTTCTTTAGGATAAATCAGGTACTCAACATACAAACGGTTTGGTCTAAAGCCATATTCAGCAATAAATGAGGGCGTTGAGGCTTCTAAAAAGACAATTAACCACAAGCTTAGGGTTAGCCAAATACGTAAGATTATCAGCCAAACTCGACCGATTAAATGTTCTCCTGCAAATACCACGCAGCCAAGCGCTGCAAAACCAAAAACCAACATAAAGAGGCAAAATCGACGCGCAGACCTTGGATTAAAATATCATTCCAGCCTTGAGCATTAGCGACTCGATCCATTTGCCAAAATGATAAACCTAGGCGGCTCACACTCATCACCAGAAAACTTATCACACTAAAAAATACAATAACGCCAAATATATTAGTTGATGAGTTAACTTGGTTTTTTAACGTTTTATTATCAGTATAACGATTGAAAATAGTGAACATTAATGACTCCAATATTTATTATTATTTTGCGTTAAGTCCTTTTTTGCGCGCACAAAGTTGCCCCAAATAACGAGTCGTTATTTGAAAATAAGTTAGGTCTTAAGGATGGCTTATATACTAAGCGTGTATAACAAGGCCTTTATCATCAAACTAGAAGATTCAGTTAACAGCATACTGGTGGCGATAAAATCAGGTTCTTCATGGCAATGCTGGCTTGGTTATATGCAAGCTAAAACGGATTTTATCCTCTGAAATCAGTCCAAAACTAAACGTAAAGCCATTCGCTTTTGCTATATTTTCAACAATCGCGAGGCCAAGACCATGGCGGTCGGTATTGGTTCGAGATTGTTCAGCCTGAAACAGCGGTTGAGTAAGGTGCTCTAGGTCATGGGAATTAAGTGATTTAAGTAATTTATTTTCGACATGAATAGTCACGCTGTGATCTTCAGTAAATAAGCTCAATTTAATCTCAGACTGCGCGGGACTGTAATAAAGCGCATTGTCGAATAAATTAGTTAAAATAAGATCCAATGAAAACTCATCCGCAAAAATATGTTTGTCTATTAACTGGTTATCAATGAGTAAACGTTTATTAATGTCGTGATATTTAAACGCCAAGGTTTCAATAATATGTTCAAGTAATGTTGAGATATCGAGCTGTTGACGGTTTAAATGAATATGCTCAGATGATGCCTGCTGCAGCAGTAATAAGTTGCTCACAATGGTCTTCATTCTAAGGCTTATATTCAACACATCTTGTTTGTATGTTGTCGCAATACGCTGGTCATCCGGATAGCGAATATAAACCTCACTTAAGCTGATTAACTCGCTAATAGGCGTTTTCAGCTCATGGGCTATATCGGCAGTAATCCGTTTTTCAGTTTGCAGGTACTGCTGGCTTATTTTCACAAATTTATTCAGTTCATCCCGAATCGGTTCAATTTCCAAATAGCGCTCAGCGCCAGCCGACAAAGGAATGTATTTTTGAGTCACATCAGCATGTTTCAAGGCGTCATTGAGTTCATTTAATGGCGTCAACCCACGATAAATCACTTTCACCACCGCCCAGCGGATCAGCACAATAACCAACAATAAACCAATCGCTAAACTCGAGTCGATAATCACTAAAATTTGAGTGAGGTCTTCTGTCGTAATTGCCACAGTTAACCACATAGGCTCAACATTAATGGCAGCATCACCTAAAGACTTTGGCACTTGAGGTTCAAAATACGCCAACATCGCCCGCCCAGATCGACCATCAGGCAAATCGACATCGGCAAAAATGGCGCTGTTCAGTGGAATGTCTTTTTTAAGTAAATCCACTCCAGGGAAATGGTTTAACGACTCCGAGCGCTCAAATACTGCATCACCTTGCCACAACTGGAAAAAGCTCGCTTTAGTTGAGGTGCCAAACTCAGGCATAAACTCACCTGAAAAATCAAACTTGGTGCCTTCCTGTGTTACTTTTACTAATGTTTTTAAATAATTAGACTTATCGGTGAGTGCATTATCAAACTCAACATCAACCCAATTATCAATGCTAATGTCGATAGCTAAAAACACCAAAATCAAAATTGCCGACACCACGTAAGTCATGGTATTCATTAGTTTAGAGGTTAATGACTTCATGCTTTTTCATCCACAAAGTAACCAAAACCTCGTTTATTTTTTACCGGCAATGTTGCCCCCACCGCTTTGGCTTTTCTACGCACAGACGATAAATGCGCTTCAATAGTATTTTTAGATAAATGATTAAACGACCCCACCACAGCCTCGCTGATTTGTTCCGGATTAAGCACTTGTTTAGGGTTATTAAATAGGTATTCAACTATCTTAAATTCGTTTTTAGTCAGGTCGATAAATTGACCATTCACCAGCAATGATTTATTGCTGCTATCAAGGGTAAAATTAGCAATACTAATTGTTTTAGTTTGTTGATTTAACTCACCACGACGGCTCATGGTAATCAGCCGCGCTTGCAGTTCATCAAACGAAAATGGTTTGGTTAAATAGTCATCCGCGCCAGACAATAACCCGTTAACGCGATCTTCCGCCTGAGATTTAGCCGACAAAATAATCACCTTGGCTTGGTTACCTAACTTACGAATACTTTTCAATAAGCTAATACCATCAACATTGGGTAGCATTAAATCTAAAATGATAAAGTCATACTGATTAGTCAACGCCATACTTAAGCCCTCTGAGCCATCGCCGGTCTCATCAACGGTATAACCTAAATGATCTAACCCAACTCTAATTCCGCGCCGCAGCGCTTCTGAGTCTTCAATCAACAACACTTTCATTGAATGCCCTTATCCTATTTATGCCTTACCCATCAACCAACGGATGCTTCACGGTACTCAGTGATTGAAACGTTTATGGCCATAAAACCGCCCACCACACAATCACAGCCATCAACATACTGATAAACACAAATGCTGATGAAATGTCTTTAGCCAAGCCTGATAAGGTATTAAATTCTAAACCAATACGATCCACAACCACCTCTATGGCAGTGTTAACCAGTTCAGCAAACAATACAAACAGTAATGCGAGCACCAATATGGCTGATTGCGCAGCACTGATATTGACGACACAAGCCAACACAGTTAATGGCACAAATAACATCAATTCTTGCTGAAAAGCCGCCTCGTTACGACACATCCACTTTAAGCCGTTAAAGGTATGCTTACAGGTATACAATAAGCGCATGAGGCCTTGGCGCTTAACCACTATTTTAGGCTGTTCAGTATTAACTTTGTTCACTGTGGTTGATGATGTCATGGTGATGTCCTAGTTCAATTTACAGTTGCTGGTGATATCTAATTCAGCATCTCGCACTGAGGTCTTGACCCCATAAAGGCCTAACAAACTGTGAAACAAGTTGTCATGTGTGTAACTTGCCGTTTGAGCATGTTCAGCAAGACATTCACGGTCGACACCTTTTGCTTGAGTATAATCTTGCGGCAACCACATTAACCAAGGCACATGAGTTTGCTGGCTAGGCGCAATACTGTAAGGCGTGCCATGTAAATACATGCCACTTTCACCTAATGATTCACCGTGATCAGACAAGTAAACCAATGCCACGTTATATTTGTCTTGGTATTGCTCAAGCACCTTAATGGTTTTAGCTAACACAAAGTCGGTATAGGCAATGGTGTTGTCATATACGTTTATGATTTCTTGGTCAGTGCAGTTTTCTATATCACTGCGGCTACACTCTGGTGTAAATGATGCTTTGTCTGCAGGGTATCGTTGCCAGTAAGTCGGCTCCATGGCTACCGATGGTATGCAAGGCTATCAATTGGTTTGTTAATGGGTTCCCTGAACGCGCACTTTTGTCGTTATCTTGTTGTAATTTTTGCGTGAGCTTCTCAACTAAAATTTCATCATAACAACTTAAACCATCACACAATGGGTTCGCTTCATTTGGCGATATATCGATTTTATTAATCCGCGCCCCAACCGCTTTATCGCCACCATCATTGTCAAACCAGGTCACTTCAACACCTGCCTCCTTGATAACATCGAGTACGTTATTCTGCGCATCAGCAACTTGGCGGCTGTAGTCACTGCGCGTTAAATTTGAAAACATACAAGGTAGCGAGTGTGCAGTGGCAGTCCCACACGATGACACGTTTTGCAAAGCCATTACGCCAAGGTGTTGGGTGTATGGATTGGTATTACGTTGATAACCGTTATAAGCCATGTTTTGCGCTCGCGCCGTTTCGCCAACCACCAATACCATTAATGTAGGCTTACCATTGGCAACTGGCACTAACTGCGCATCTTGACCAATAGGGTTAAACGTCAACTTCTCACTAAAAAAACGTTGATTAATATACTTAGCAGTGTTGTAAATATGCGCAGGAATAATCATCTTATTGAGGTACTGATTATTGCGTCCTACAGAGGCGTAGTCTTTATAAAAAAACAACACCATCACTCCAATAACAGCTAATCCAAGGACAACAAATCCTACTCGACGAAACAAGGCTTTGGTTAGTGAAGCCTGGCTAGCAATATTTGTGCGATATACCCAAATCGACGGCAGGATCCCAAATACCAACACATAACCCACTGAGTTGATACTGAGATAGGATATCGCTTCGCCAGAGTTGGTCTCGAAGATATTTTCGATCATGCTGTAATCTAAAATAACGTTGTACTGAAGCATGGCGTACATCGCCGCAGACGAAGACAATATGAGCACGATCATTGCCGGCTTATAAACAAAGCGAAAAGCAAATATACTGAAGATCACCATAAAGCAGCCACTCAGCAAAATCGCAGGCGTTAGCGAAAATAGCACATGACCATCTGTCGACAATTGATAAATCTTACGAATAACGGGAAAGTTTAATACCAGGCCAAAATACACAGAAATAATGCCCGTCATCGCTTCATAACTAATGCATTTTGGGGTAATGCCTGACCATGTTTCGGTTAATAATTTCACAATAACCACTCGCGTTAAACTCGACTGGTGTTGATATTCAACTAAAACACTTAAGATCCACTGAATAAAAACTGAATTATTGCTGACTGTAGAATTTCAGTTTCTAAGGCAATAAAAAAGCCCCTGCACAACAATGCAAGGGCTTATTAATCAACATATTACGTTGGTGTTAACTGGCTTATATCTACTTCTTCAGTTTGGCAAACGCATCAGCAAACGCATTACCCATTGCTGCATTTTGTGGTGCTTTTACCGGTTTATTAGCCTGTTTGGGCTGGTTGTTTGGCTTCGATTTGCTATGACTCGGTTTGCCACTAAATGAAGCCTTTTGAGATCCCGATTTAGCTTGGCTCCATTTTGGCAGGCGCAGGCTTTTCATCTAGGCGCATGCTTAAGGCAATGCGGCGGCGCTCTACGTCCACTTCCATCACTTTAACTTTTACGACATCACCGGCTTTAACCACGGTATGTGGGTCGCTCACAAACTTGTCAGTTAATGACGAAATATGCACTAAACCGTCTTGATGCACGCCCACATCCACAAAGGCACCAAAGTTAGTCACATTGGTCACCACGCCTTCTAAAATCATTTCAAGCTTAAGGTCTTTTAACTCCTCTACGCCGTCTTTAAAGTTGGCTGTTTTAAACTCACCACGCGGATCACGCCCTGGCTTGTCGAGTTCAGACAAAATGTCGTTAATGGTTGGCACACCAAAGGTGTCAGTAACAAAGTCAGCGGCATTAATGTCGCGCAATAAATCCGGGTTACCAATAAGCTGCGCAACCGGATGTTGCTTAGCAGCGGCAATGGCTTCAACTAAGCTGTAAGCCTCAGGGTGAACCGATGATGCATCAAGTGGGTTGTCACCATTACGAATGCGCAAGAAACCTGCGGCTTGTTCAAATGCCTTTAGCTCAACGCGCGGCACACTCAATACTTGCTTTCGATTAGTAAACTGACCATTGGCATCACGGTAATCAACAATGTTTTTCGCGAGGGTTTTATTTAACCCAGCTACTTGAGTCAGTAACGGCGCAGACGCCATGTTTAAATCGACACCGACACCGTTTACACAGTCTTCGACAACGGCTTCAAGTGACTGCGACAACATGCTTTGGCTCACATCATGTTGATATTGGCCAACGCCGATGGCTTTAGGTTCAATTTTAACCAGCTCAGCTAATGGGTCTTGTAAACGACGAGCAATCGATACTGCGCCGCGAATAGACACATCTAAGTCAGGAAACTCATTAGCGGCAAATTCAGACGCTGAATACACCGATGCCCCCGCCTCGCTTACCATCACTTTGGTTAAGTTGGGTTGCGAGTCTTTTACTGCCGCAATCAACTCACCGGCTAATTTATCTGTCTCACGCGAACCGGTACCGTTACCAATGGCAATAATCTCGACCTTATGCATCGCCACCAGGTTACTTAAGGTACGGATTGATTTATCCCATAAGTTTTGCGGTGCATGCGGGAAAATAGTGGTATGCGCGACCAGCTTGCCAGTGTTATCAACAATGGCCACTTTAACGCCGGTGCGGATCCCAGGATCAAGGCTCATGGTGGCTTTCGCACCCGCAGGAGCTGCCATTAACAAATCGCCTAAGTTACGGGCAAACACTTTAATGGCTTCTTCTTCGGCACTTTCACGCATTTTGGCAATAAACTCGGTTTCCATTTGCAAGGCCACTTTAATGCGCCAAGTTGAGGTCACTACCGTTTTTAGCCAGCTATCAACGCTAGAGTCAGTCAACACTAGGTTGAAATGATCGCTAATGATCACTTCACAATAGCTGCCTTGAGTGGCTTCGGTATCTGGGTCGGCATTCATCGACAAGCTCAGTACACCTTCATTACGACCGCGTAGCATGGCTAAGGCGCGGTGTGATGGGATTTTGCTCATCAATTCATTATATTCAAAATAGTCGCGGAACTTAGCGCCTTCTTTTTCTTTACCTTTAACCATACGGCTCTCAAGCACCGCTTGTTGGCTTAAATGCTGACGCACTTTACGCAACAGCTCTGCATCTTCAGCAAAGCGTTCCATCAAAATGTAACGCGCGCCGTCTAATACCGCTTTAGTGTCGGCAAAACCGGCTTCAGGATTTAAAAACGCTTCAGCTTTGCTATCTATGTCCAATGTGCGGTCAGCTAATACGGCATCCACCAACGGCTCAATACCGGCTTCGATAGCTATTTGCCCTTTAGTACGGCGCTTAGGTTTGTAAGGTAGGTATAAATCTTCAAGGCGGGTTTTACTGTCTGCTTCATTAATCGCTTGCGACAAGGCTGGGGTTAACTTACCTTGCGCTTCGATGCTCGACAACACCACCTGGCGGCGGTCATGTAACTCACGTAAATAACCAAGGCGTGAAAACAAGTTACGCAATTGGGTATCATCTAAGCCACCGGTGGCTTCTTTACGGTAGCGGCCACAAACGGTACAGTTGCACCATCATCTAACAGCGCTATGGTCGCAGTGACCTGTTGCTCACGAACGTTCAGTTCTTGAGCGATAATCTGGGCAATATTATGCATAATCAGTAGAATTCGGCATGGTTTAAAATAAAATTATGCCAAAGATACCATAAAGACTACTAATTCGCTGCTAGTACGAAAAGCTTTATGATCCTTAGCATAGAACAGACAATGCACAGCCTACATACTGATGATATGCTTCACGCAAATACTGTCTTAAAAATGATACACAGATAAAAGAGTAGCAAAAGTGAAAACCAAGTTAATCACCCTCGAAGGTTACAACAAGCTCAGACTTGAGCACGATTACCTCTGGAAAGAAAAACGGCCTGAAGTGACCAAAATTGTGGCCTGGGCTGCCAGCCTTGGCGATCGCTCAGAAAACGCAGACTACACCTTCAACAAGCGTTTATTAAGGCAAATAGACCGCCGAGTGCGCTATTTACGCAAGCTACTGCCCGACTTAAAAATTGTTTACTACGCACCAGAGCAAGAAGGCAAAGTGTTTTTTGGTGCTATTGTCGAAATTGAAAACGACGCCGGCGACATTAAAACCTTTAAAATTGTCGGCCCAGAAGAAATCTACGACGAACATAAAGATTACATCTCTATCGACTCACCCATGGCTCGCGCACTGCTCAAAAAAGAAGTCGACGATGAAGCGGTGGTCAGCACGCCTCAAGGCGATAAAACCTGGTACATTAATAAAATTACCTATACCAAAGACTAAAAGTTTTGCGTCATTTCATTTAGCACTAAAACGCAAACAGGCTTGTGATGGACAGCACAAGCCTGTACGTTATATTTAAAGGATCATACACCTCTAAGCTGTCTTGAGCCACCAGCAAGGCGATAAAATCATCAGTGGTGTTAATCTCAAGATCCACCTTCATAAAATCAGCCATAGCATACACGCTAGCATTCACATTTTTATCGCTATCAATCGCCAAACTCATTCGCTCAGCCATGCGCCTAAACTGTAATTTTTGTTGAGTTAAGGTTTGCAACGCTGCGGCCTCAAAAGCATCAGTGTTTTCTTTAATTTGGCGTATGCGGATATCGAAGATTTCTTTAATCCGTGCAGCGCGCTTTTCGTCTTTAACTGAAAACAAATCCATCTTGTCCAGTAGCCAAACCACCACGGTTGATGCAATACCAGTAAACATCACCATCACAACATCAGATAACACATCACCAAAAGGTAACTTATTAATAAAGCCCAGCACAGACTCTTCAAAAGCAAAGCCAATATACGTCACCACAGTACTGGCAAGTAACTTGGTTATGGCATCGGCTTTCTCGGCTCCAGATGATTCTCCCAGCAAAATTTTGATTGATGCAAGAATGGCATTAAAGCCTTCTGTGATAATTTTCAGCGCTTTCTTCAATATGCCAACAAACATATCGACAATGGCATTGACCAGATATTTAACAAAGTTCATCGCAGCATCTTTGAAACTGCCCAAGCTGATATTCACCAAATTACGAGTAATGTATTTAAGAGCTCGTTTCATTCTAAATGAGAAAGCATCAATGCTTGATGAGCAACCTGTATCATGCGTAATGCCATTCTGAAACATGTCTTTTAGTTCAAAACTCACGGCCTTGACCACCAAAATAATCAGCTCACCAATACCTGCATCAACCAGCTCATCTTTGGCTTTCGAACCAGCCTTAAGCGCCTCGCCTTTTACCAGTTTAGTGTCTGCTGTTAGTTTGCTTACCACCTTTTTGTTCAGGTGAGACTCTACCGCTGTACGCGCTTCAGACTCACGCGCTAACGCTTTATGCCAAGTGGCCTCATTAACGTGGGTTTCGAGACTCGCCAGCGTTTTCTTTTCGGCCGCACTAAGTTTAGGTTTAGCTTTCAGATTATCTCTTTTTTGCTTAAGGTCGCTCCAGCTAGAATCTAATTTTATCTTGTTAATTTTTTGGCTGACAACATCAAAATTATCAGCACTGCCCGCCGCGGCCTTAGGTCGGTTACCGACAGTGCCTTGGACGAACCATATTCATCAAAAATATGCTTTAACGGTAGGTTATGATCGTTATTATAGGTACGTTCAACCGCATTTAACCCTTTAGCCTTAAGCTCATTATTATAGCTTGTCGAGTTTCTGCGTAGCTGCTTACGCTCACCTCTATCATTAACCTCAAGTTCGCTGTATACCCTCTTTTTATCGGAGAAATAGGCATCGGTATAAGCCGTTTTCTTACCCACATCCTCCATATAATTATCTGGAGTATGAGATGCCGCATCAGCTTTGGTTCGAACATATTCACCTTTGTCATCTTGATGACTTTTGCTATCTGCGTCGAGTCGCTGCTTTTCTAATCGTTGGTCTTTTTCGGTGGTTGTGGAGCGCTGGTAGTCAAAGTTGTTTATCTCGCTCACCAAGCGAGTCGCAGTGATGCCACGCTGCTTTAACCCCAGTTTCTTTATGCAAAGCAAGCCATCACAAAGGTTTAGTATCAGCGGCTTAACAAGTTCATCGGTGACATTACCACCTTGTTCAAATTCATCATAAATTTGCGCCATCACAGCCAATGACTCACGCTGATCATGTAACTCCATGTTGATCAGTTGCTTACTCACTTGCAGTGGTGAGCAGCCCTGCAGCTCACTCAATACTTGCTCTGTGCTGATGACTGGCTGAGCATAGTCATTTTTTGTCGCCATTAATCAATCCTTTATGCGGCAATACCCTGAATAGATACCACTTTTTCAAATAAGACTTTGGCCTGTTGGTTATCTTCGGCCTTAACCTTGCCGCTCTCGGACAAGTAACCCAAGTTAGCCATTTGCTTAAGCACGATAGATAAATTAAACAACGCCTGAAACTCCTCAATATGAGCAATAGGGATCAGCCTGAAATCGAGTTTATGCGCAAAAATATCGCCTGATTGACTCATTTGTTTGTGTCGCTGAGTTTGAATACCATACTCAAAACGATCTAATAACTTACTGTAGTTACTAATCAAAACATCAAAGTATTCCACTACGTTATCGATCGATTTTGCCACAACCTCAAGCTGACGTAGATGTGATTGCATCTTGGCAATTTCTTCATTAATGCGTGCTTCTTCTTCCTGCACTTTAAGTAGAGTTTGCTTGGCTTTTTTGCGCGAGTAAAAGCCCAAAGTAAGCACGTATGAAGCTACTCGCACCAAATCAAATTTGTTAAAATCGATTAAAAATAGCGCTTCTCTTTGACCAACCGACTCACTGGCTTTAACTTCAAGAATGGCATCACTAAACAATTCTTCAAACGGTTGCCCTTTGACCGTAACATTGTGTAAGCGATTAGACAGCGAGATAAAACGACTAAACTGCACATCGTATATATCTTGCTTAAAGCGGTTGATGGCACTGACCCTGGTGTCGATATCCTCGATGAGCTTGGCACTCGAGTGGTCATATTGCGTCTTTTTCTTGTCGTAACGTTCGGTTATCTCTTGATACAGTTGCTCAGCTTTATCAAAGGTGGTTTTGCCAGTAAAAGCGTTCCAGCACTTGGCGCCCTTTTCAACGACTTTATCGATGACCTTGCGACCGACTTCAACAGCCTTGTCGACCATGCTGCTTATCTTACTCGAGGCCAGCTTCCAATCCGTCCAAACATAGATTAATCCTTCATAATAAGACTAAAACCTTCATGCACTAGGTCATTCATCGCTTCAACCCAGCGTTGTAATCGCTTAAGCTCAAACTCTGCAATATCAAATGCTGCAGCCAGCTTGAACATAAACTCAGTTTCACTGTCACAAAACTCATTATCGGCCAACACAATGCCAAATAACTCCACTAAAATAATCCGGCGGTTTTTCACCTCGCTCCGGGTTAATAACTTAATCACCCCATCGATATCATCTTGTTTTTTCAGTTGATAACTTGGCATACCACATTCATGGGTGAATGATTCGAAAATGGCTTTTTCTTGTTCTTTGTAGCTGCCGTTGAGCCCCATGGTGCAATAAGCCAGCTCTAGGAAATTTTTACGCTCTGCTACAGATAGTTCACTCAAATACATTAAGTCACCTTACTCTAATAAACTTTACTAATGGGTTCGGCTTGCTTGCCGTTGGCATCATAAGCGAATTCAACACGCTGGTTAATTTCGCCGGCAGCGTCATATAAATACTCAAAACTCACTCGCTGCTGATCATCATACTCAACGCCCTTAACCAGCTTGCCGTCATGATCATAAAACATCTGATATTTAAGCTGTTCGCCCAATAAAGTATCGCTACTGTGTTTTACGCCATTTTCGTAATATATCTGAGTCACTTGGCCGCTGTGTTTATCTTCAACCTTAACCACTTTGCATTCGCCTAAGTGTTTAACAAAATCTTGGGTGTCGACGGTTAGCTCGGTATGCTGAGCGAGCTCATTAGTCAGCTCAACCAGATTTTGCACCCGCAAGTTTTGAATTAAACCAGACAAGGTCTCTAAATTAGCTAACTGTTGTTGTTTGTAGGTAAACAGGAGTTTGTTTGATTCTTTGCCAACTTCAACCTGAGCATGCTTTATCGCTGTGTTCAGCTGACGGTTGGCTTCATTAACATGGTTTTGCATCTCACCATGTTGACTGCCCAGCTGAGCTAAGACTTTCGAAAGCGAATCCTGTAAAGCAGTGTCCAATTGACCACGGGTTTCGTTGATGCTGGTTTGTGCTTCGTTATGGTTACTGCCCAGCTGAGCTAAGACTTTAGATAGCGAATCCTGTAAAGCAGTGTCTAATTGACCACGGGTTTCTTTAATGCTGGTTTGTGCTTCGTTATGGTTACTGCCCAGCTGAGTGACAACGGTCGATAAGGTTTGTTGCTGTAATTCGGCAGACTGGCTCGATACCAGCTTAAATTGCTCAATCAATGTCTGTAACTGACTATACAAATTGGTATTTTCAGTCTGTGTCTCTTGTAGTTTGGTTAAAATAAGTTGATTAACCGCCTTAAATGATTGCAGGCTTTTATTTTGATAAGCCTCAACAGCCGTGGTTATTTCAGCAACGCCTGTGTGGATTTGCGCTTGAACCAAATTAGGTATGGCTTCTATCGTACTAGACAGCAGTGCATTGGCATCATTGCTTTGCTGCGACACATCCTTTTGCATAACCTTCATTTTATTAAACAATATAACTTGGACGATAATGACCAAGAATCCCATTCCTACCGCCGCTATGAGTACGTGCGTTAAACTGATTTCCATTGTTTTTCCATTCGTGACAAGTAAAAGACTAAGCGTTTAGCTCAATGAATAATTGGAATGAAGAGATCAAATCCCAAAATGTTCGATGAATAAATAACAGTGAGAGTCGGGATCTAATAAATCGCCATGGAGAAATGACATAGCGTCAATACAGATCCTATCCACTTTAAGTGTGTATCAACATTCTACATTATTCATACGTACAAAAGCGGATAACTACAAGAGCGGAGACCAAAAAAGTGATACAGGACAAGGAATAAGAAAAAATAACCAAATTTTTCACTGCGAAATAAAACCAAGTACCCTTTGCCTTTTTGCACGAATAATTACCCGATATACATTATGGGATTACAGGGGCAGCCTCTTTGCACAGAATGTAAATATTAAGTTATCGGCAATAAAAAACGCCAACTAAGCTGTAATCAGCACAGCTTAGGCGATAAAAAGTAATACATTAATAAAATTACCTATGCCTAATCGCAAAAGTCATTTAGGGTTGTTTATCAAGTTGCTGTTATCGCGTTACTTTCCAATAGGTGTCACTTTGAACAATACCAAAGGCAGTCTCTACATGGTTGTTGCAATGGCCGCTTTTGCCATTGAAGACATGCTGATTAAGGCCGCAGCACAAACCACCTCTTTAGGGCAAATTCTGGCGTTATTTGGTCTCGGCGGCATGCTGATTTTTATGTTGTTAACGTGGCGTAAAGGCGAAAGAATTATTCATCCCGCCATCATAACAACTCCGATTTTAATCCGTGCAAGCTGTGAAGTGATCGGGCGATTTACCTTTGCTTTAGCCATTACGCTAACGCCACTATCCAGTGCCTCAGCAATATTACAAGCCACGCCGTTGATAGCCATGATAGGCGCGGCATTATTGTTTGGTGAACATGTAGGGGTTAAAAGATGGCTTGCGGTACTGGTGGGGTTTATCGGAGTATTAATGATTATTCGCCCCGGGCTTGAAGGTTTTGAAGCCACGTCTTTATTAGCGGTTATTGCAACCCTAGGCTTTGCCGGCCGCGATTTAGCCACTCGCGCAGCGCCGCCTGTATTATCGAACATGCAGCTTGGGGTATACGGATTTTTTGTATTAATCCCCGCTGGGATCGCCATTCAGTTATATCAAAATGAGCCAACACAGCTTAACGCCATCACATCACTGCAAATCGTCGGCGCAATTATTTTTGGCGTCGCGGCTTATAATGCCCTTACCATCGCCATGCGCGCAGGCGACGTGTCGGTCATCGCACCCTTTCGCTACACCCGCTTATTATTTGCATTAGCATTGGGCATATTCATATTTGGTGAATCACCTGATGTCATGACGCTACTTGGAAGCCTACTCGTTGTGGTCAGCGGCGTTTACACGCTCAGCCAAACACGTAAACGCAAAGTATTACAATAACTCTTTAGATTGCATTCAGCTTTCATACTTTACCGAATACAAGCATTGATGTTACTTCACATAATTGAAACCAACATTTTAATACTCAGTGTAATGAGTAAAACAGCAAATATTTTCTTTAATATTGATACGGGTAATTTATGTGCAAATCCTGCACCCAAGGGGGCAGTTATAAAACTAGTTAGCGAAATTAACACTACCGCCGGTAAATATACATAACCCAAAATGTAATCATTAGGTGAAGAATAGTGCCAACCATTAATTAAATAACCAACCGTTCCTACAACAGAGATAGGCAACCCAATTGCGGCAGAGGTACCGATTGCTTTTTTAATTTCAATGTTTTGCCAAGTTAGATAAGGAACAGTTAAAGAGCCACCGCCAATTGACACCAACGCAGATATTGATCCAATACCGAACCCCGCAGCAAACAACCCAGTAGGCACCGACAATTCTCTTGATGGCTTTGGTTTTTTATTTAAAAACATTTGGCTTGATACAAATGCCATAAACAACGCAAAAAAGATCCCCAGAAATAATGAGCTTAAATATGAGGCTAAAAACGTTGCTGAAAATGTCCCCAAAATAATGCCAAAGACCATTCCTTTAACGGCTAACCATACAACGGCACCTTTGGCATTGTGAGAGCGGAAACTTGAAAAAGTAGTAATAACCATACAAGCCATTGATGTGCCTAAAGCTAAGTGCACAACATGATCAGTCGCTATACCATTGAATAGAAATATCGATGTTAATACCGGCACTAAAATCCCACCACCACCGATACCTAATAGTCCAGCCATAAAACCAACAAAAGAGCCTAATAATAAAAACAACGCTATCCATTCTGGTTGTAACATCGCTACCTCATACTCAACTTTTCGTTAGGACTACTGTGGTATTTTTACACGAAATATTGTTTTAAAATGAATTATTTATAACATCTATACAGCCTGCTCATATCGTTAGGCTCAAAATAAAGCCTCTAACAACATCATCTTATTCAATATGGATTGCGGCAACCGTATTAACAACAAAAATTCAATTTGCTTAACGTTTACTAGGGTCTGTTGATCTTTGCTGTTTGAATTTTGTTCGAGTTAAAAACGTTTTAATCGAGGCGAATGGATTGATGCCTAGTCATCTAAGCAACTCTTTATTTGCAAAGAATCATTCAACAAAGAGTAAAACGTTTTTAGCCGAACCTTTCAGGCAGCGTTTGTTGGCCATTTTTACTGCGTTATCGACTTTTTATGTAGAATAACTACACCTCAAAGTCTCTGCCGCGCACTTGTATATGAGTAATGACCAACAATTCGCTGCAAAAACAATCTTGAAAGATCAACAGACCCTAGCAGAGCTGCTCTTATAACATCGCCATAATCGATTATGTTTAAACAAAAAAGTTAATTAGATAAAAAATTAAAAAGGCGATTGCAGCCTATCGTAATATCGACATATTCATCAGTGAACTAAGAGGCCTTTTTAGAAGATTAAACATGTTTAATCTTTCGCCATTATGCCGACTGTAATTGATCTATATCTACTTTTATTCTGCATCCCCCTCGTAAGATAATTATTCAATTGGTTATTAAGAAGGCGATTTACATGTCTTCGCTATTGTCTTATCACAAAAGGAGTCAAATATGTCATTACAAGGAAAAGTTGCGCTCGTCACAGGCGCAGGTCAAGGCATTGGACGCGCCATTGCGCTTCGTTTAGCAAAAGATGGAGCGGATATTGCCATCGTTGATCTAAACGAAGAAAAAATGCTCGCAGTCTCGCTTGAAGTAGATGCCTTAGGTCGAAAATCAACTACTTTTAAAGCAGATGTTAGTGACCGGAAACAAGTGTATGCCGCCATAGAACATGCAGAAAAAGCTTTAGGTGGATTTGATATTATGGTCAATAACGCCGGTATTGCACAAGTTCAAGCCATTGCAGATATTACCCAAGAAGAAATGGATAAAATCCAAAAGATCAACGTAGACGGAACCCTTTGGGGCATTCAAGCAGCAGCTAAAAAATTCATCGAACGTAAGCAAAAAGGTAAAATTATCAGCGCATCTTCTATTGCTGGCCACAACGGATTTGCTTTACTGGGCGCCTATTCGGCAACCAAATTTGCAGTGCGCGCATTAACTCAGGCTGCAGCACAGGAATATGCTAGCGCAGGAATTACAGTCAATGCTTATTGCCCTGGAGTGGTAGGAACCGATATGTGGGTCGAAATTGATAAACGTTTTTCTGAAATTACTGGCGCACCAATAGGGGAAACCTATAAAAAATACGTAGATGGTATTGCACTTGGTCGTGCACAAACACCAGTAGATGTCGCCAACTTTGTGTCTTATTTAGCAGATCCAGACTCTGATTATATGACAGGCCAAGCACCGCTGATTGATGGTGGCCTGGTTTACCGTTAACAATAACCAAATGCTTTCGAAATGCAGGATTCTGTATTTTACTGGGTCTTGGGTTATATGGGCTAAAAATTGTGGGCTAATATTGAGAGTATCAACATAGCCTGCAGTTTTTAGCTCTACGGTTAACAACAATGTGATAATAGATGGTGATAATAGACTCGATGCTAATTAACACTCATCTTAGGTGAGCATGTCTATTGCTTATCAAGTTCCAAACTAAGGTTTTGTCCCCGATTAATCCCCGTTATGTTTTACCGTTAAACTTAATCGCCATTGTTCTCGAAAGTCTTTCTGAATTTGAGAATGGATAAAAAGCGTCATCGCCATTGCAATAAAGCCGCCAAGACTTGCCATTGCCATATCTTTATGTGCATCCCAAATATCTCCCTGAGTGCCTAAATACGCCATTCCTAGCTCGCCACCAAATGTCTCAGCGGCGCCCCACTCAACTAATTCATATAACATTGATGTAGCCATAATGAGGTTTAAAGGCGTGAAATAGCTCCAAAAGCCTTTCACCCCAGCAATTTGACAATATAAATTTCTAACAGGGTATGCCAGTAAAAAACCGTATGCGAAATGAATCAATCTATCAAAGTTATTCCGGCTCCAGCCCATATATTCATTAAGGCTAAAATTAAAATACGACGTTAGAAATTCATCATAGGGGACATTGGAATAAGTATAATATGAACCAATTTCATGTAAGCTCATAAATACAAATATCAAACTATAAGAGAGGCGCGATAATGGGCATTTTTTATAAGTAAAAAAATAAAAATAGCAGAAAAGACAACTAGTACATTTTCAAGCGCCCAATCGGCTCGATTATAAGGCGATATAGAAATGACTAAGCATTCAATTCCAAAGATGACCGAAAGGGTTAGAAAATATCGTTTATGTTCCATAATATTTTTAGCCATTCTGAATTAAGGTATTGTTATGAGGTCGTAAGCCCTCGTCATTGAATTTGAGGTTCAATCGCATCTAATCACTGTCACAAACAGTAAGACAACAAACACTTGCGCACACACATAACAAATTTATTCTTTCAATACGACACAATGCATTGATAACAATGGTTTTGCATACACTTAGTAGATTGCTCAATGCATTTATAGATGAATAATGATAATACGCTTTATTTTTCTACAATAACCCTATGTATAACATTCTCACCATTTACTCCACAATCACAAACACCAATACAAGAAAAATGAAAATCATCATGTAAGGTTTATATTATTCGAGTGTTATATTTTTAACCCTTTCGGGTAGAAATGAATAATGGCTCTACATTTGTGGATAAAAAGTTATATCCCTTTGTTTTCCTTGGCTCCCCCTACCTTTTCAGGACTATGGATTTTCATTAATTCTTGTTGCGATAATACCCCACCACCTAATGCCCGATATAGAGTAATCATTGATAATAAGCGATCACGCTTTACTTGGCTTAGGGTTAACTCTGCACTAAACAAACTTCGTTGAGCATCCATTAAATCTAACGAACTGGATACCCCGTTACGGTATCTGAGCGTCGCTAAACGAGTATATTCTCTAGATGCTACGACCAGACCTTGCTGAGCTTCAATAGCAAGCTTTGAGCGCCTAAAACTGTTCATGGCATCGGCCACTTCAAAGTATGCTCGTAGCACCGTACTGCGATAAGCCAAGCTAGCCTGCTTAAACTGTTCTTGTGACACCTGATATTGAGCAGAGATACTTCCAGCATTAAATATGGGAGCAGTAATCCCACCAAGTAAAGACCAAGTAACGCCTTTACTTTCGAATATACGACTGAGATCATCGGTCTCGGTACCATAGCTTCCAGTGATGGTAAACGTTGGGAAAAATGCTGTTTTAGCGATGCCTACATTCGCATTCGCGGCGATTAATGCTTGCTCTGCAGCATTAACATCTGGTCGTTGGGATAACATCTGCGATGGAACTCCCACACTAAAGCTATTCGGAAATAATTGAATATCTGTGTTAAATTCGGTTACGGTTTTAATCTCTAATGGATAAATAAATTCTCCGAGTAAGATCTTCAATTGATTCGATTTTTCTTGGCGCTCAAAATCTAAATTCGGCAGGGTCACTTTAGCACTCTGGTATTCCACTTCAGCCTGACGAACCTCTAACCCTGAGATCACACCATTTTGCTTACGTAACCGAGCCAAATCGCGTTCTTTTTTACGAATATTGACGGTATTCAATGATATTTGGTAGCGCTGTTCAATATCTAGCCACTCATAATAGCGGCTAGCAACATCACTAATAAGGCTTATCACAGCAAGGTTTAGCGTATCTTGAGCTGACAAAAAGCGCGCATACTCAGCTTCACTTCGGCGTTGGTTAGCCCCCCAAATATCAAGCTCCCAAGATACCGTACCTTCAAAGGTAAATTCATTGCTATGATCAGGATCGGTATTGGTGATTCCACTGTCGACCGAACGCTCTGCATCAAGCCCTAACTCCAAGGTTGGATATAACGCAGCATCGGTGATCGTAACTTGAGAACGTGCAGCAATCAAACGTGACCGAACCGACTCCAAATCTAAGTTTTGCGCTAAAGCATGAGTAATAAGTACTTGAAGATCTGGGTCTAAGTAGAATTCTTTCCAATTTGATAAACCAAGATTACTCTGTGAAACTTGAGCTAAGTCGCTATGATATTGGGTGGGTAGTCCAAGCTCCGGTTTTTGATAATCAGGTGCCATTGCACAACTAGCCAAAAACAAGCTCAATCCAATTGATAACATAATATGTGTCAACCACTGAGACCTTGAAAATGCTTGAGCGTTATACATTATCAGTCTCCTTTGTTGTCACTAGATTGGATTGACTAACATCAATGTTTATTTTAGATTTCAGCCATCCCGCCGTGGTGACAAAAAATAACGGTACCATCACAATGCCAATCGTGGTGGCAAATATCATCCCACACAGAATTGGAATTGATATACTTTGCCTACTCACAGCACCAGGCTCTACAGATAACACCAGCGGTAAGACCCCAAGAATAAAGGCAATAGAAGTCATTAAAATAGGTCTAAAACGCATCGTTGCCGCTTCTAAAGCCGCATCAACACGGCTCTTACCTTCTTTATGAAGTTGGTTGGCAAACTCAACAATCAAGATTGAGTTTTTGGCGGCCATACCGATGAGCGCAATAAAAGCAACTTGGAAAAATAAGTTACTTTCCATGCCACTGACTAACGTCCCTAGAGAGGCGCCAAGCATGGCAATAGGTGCAATTAATAACACCGCAATAGGAATGGTCCAACTCTCGTAAAGCGCAGCAAGAAACAAAAACACAAATACCATGGCCAGACCCACTGCAATACTGGTTTGATTTGCTGATTGAACTTCTTGGTAAGTAATACCCGTCCATTCGTAACTGAATTCATTAGGTAACATAGGTTTAGCCACACGATCAATGGCTTTAATGACATCACCAGAGGCATAACCTTGTCCAGGGGTTGCATTGATAGAAGCACTGCTAAACAAATTATAATGCGTCACTGCCGCAGGATAGACGGAGTACTCATACTTTGCTAATACTCCTATAGACACCATGGCACCAGTGCTGGAGCGTATATAGTAATCCTTTATCTGTTCTGGAAATTGACGATATTCCTCTTCTGCTTGCACTTTGACCCTATAAACCCGGCCAAATAAATTAAAGTCATTGACCGTAGATGAGTCTGTAAACGTTTTAATGGTGCTATAAATATCGGCAACATTCACACCAATAGCCATCGCCTTGGCTTCATCAACAGTAAGATGAAGCTGAGGAATAGCACTCTGTAATGACAAGCTTGCAGTAGCAATTTCTGGTTGCAGTTTGAGTGCTTCAACCAGTTCATCAGCGGTTTCCATTAAGCCTTTGAAGTTAGTTCCAGAAGTATCTTGCAACTCCATCTCAACCCCTGAACCATTTCCAAGCCCTGGCACGGCTGAGGGTAAATAGAGGTTAAAATCGGCTTCTAATATGTTTTGTAATGACGAACTAACCTCTTTCATCACCTTTTGTACCGTAGCGTCGTTTTCTGCTCGAACAGCCCAAGGTTTAAGAATAATTTCAAACTGACCATTCGCTTGATTCGAACCCGAGCGTTTATTCTCACCTGCAAGTGTAAATGAATATGCAATAGCGGGGTTAGCCAACACATATGCTTCAGCTTTTTTCAATACTGCTTGAGTGCGATTGACGGTTGCGCCATCCGGTAAAGTCATATCGATAAAAAATCGACCTTGATCTTCATCCGGCATAAAGCTTGATGGCAAAGTAGACATAATGAGATAAACACCGCCAACCATCAGCGCAAACAACAAATAACTGCGTTTTGCATGCTTAGTAGTAAGCGATACTAGCGCGGAATATTTACGGGTACTGCTATCAAGTTTGTCGTTCATCCATTTGAAGAATCCAGATGTGGGTTTATCGTCAGGTTTAAGCAATAAGGCACATAACGCAGGTGAGAGCGTGAGTGCAACAATCGTAGAAATTAACACTGCCACGGTTATTGCAACAGCAAATTCACGGTACATAATACCGGTGATCCCAGCCAAGAATGACACGGGAACAAACACTGCAGCCAGCACTAAGCTTGTCGCAATCAGCGCACCTGAAAGCTCTTCCATCGCGGCTCGTGTGGCCTCAACTGACGAGAGGCCATTTTCATTCATTAATCGTTCTACGTTCTCAACCACCACAATAGCATCATCAACAACAATACCAATGGCCAGCACCAGAGCCAGTAAACTCACCGTATTAATGGTAAATCCAAAGGCCAGCAAAGCCGCTAAAGTGCCAATTAACGATACGGGAACTGCAATCGCAGGAATTAACGTTGCGCGCACGTTCTGTAAAAACAGATATACCACCAAGATAACCAGAAAAAGTGCTTCAACCAGCGTTTTTACCACTTCATTGATTGAGTTTTCGATAAAAATGGAGGCATCGAAAAAGACTTCCCAATTCATACCTTGTGGAAATTTTTCAGCCAGTTTAGCCATCTCTTTCTTAACATTTTTAGTGACTTCTAAGGCATTTGCTCCAGGTAATAGATACACCTGTAAGACGGTTGCATTAGCCCCGTTGAGTTGTGATTGTAATGTGTAAGAAGATGAACCTAATTCTATCTGAGCAATATCTCGCAGACGAATGAGTGAACCATCATTATTGGCTCGAACAATAATTTCGTTAAACTGAGGAACACTGTTCATGCGTCCCTCTGCCGTAATAGGCATGGTCATGCTGAGCGCATCACTATTAGGTTGAGAGCCAATAGTCCCCGCTGGAGATTCTTTGTTTTGTGCTTTGATAGCACTGATAACATCTGCAGTGGTTAAGCCATAACCGGCCATGGTATCTGGTCGCAACCAGACACGCATTGAATAACTTCGTGCGCCAGTATTACGAACCCGCCCCACGCCAGGAATACGTTTAAGAGCTGATTCAATATTAATCGTGCCATAATTACTCAAATAAATTTCATCATAACGCTCATCACTAGAAGTCAAAGCAAGCTTAAGCAGCTCAACAGAAGCTTCTTTAGATACAGAAACGCCTTCGGTTTGTACGTCTATAGGTAAGCTGCCGGTTGCTTGCTGAGTTGAATTTTGTACATCGACAGCAGCAAGGTCGGGATCCGTACCAACATCGAACGTAATAGTGACATTGGCGCTGCCCGAATTTGTGCTTTTTGAACTCATGTAGATCATATTGGGCAAGCCGTTAAGCTCTTGCTCCAATGGTGTGGCCACCGACTCCGCTGCCGTTGTCGATGTTGCACCAGGATATGACGAAGACACTTTAACTTGTGGTGGGGTAATGTAGGGATATTGATCAATAGGCAATTGAAACATGGCGATAAGGCCAAGTAATACGATGACTATTGAGATCACACAAGCATAAACAGGACGATTGACAAAAAACTGAGCCATCAGTTTTGCTCCTGTTCTTGCTCTAATGCCTGTTGCTTAAGCGCTTGCTCTTTTAAAATAATATCTTCTCTTTCATGATATTGCTCCGCAGTTAATGGCTCAGCCAGTTGACCATGGCGGACACGATGCATACCTTCTACAATAACTAATTCACCCGCTTTTAAACCGCTCCTTACCACAACACCCATATTGCCCTGATGTTCAATTACAATAAAACGACGCTCAACTTTATTAGTGGGTAAAACCACCATAACATAAACCCCACCTTGCTCTACTTGAGTGGCTTTTTGCGGTATAACAATCGCGTTATGCACTTCATTGAGCTTCATACGCACATTCGTATATTGACCAGGAAGTAACTCTCTATTGGGATTGGGTAATTCAGCTCTTACTTGAAATGTACCTGTTTCTGGATTAACAGAGGGATCAGTAAAACCAACATCACCCAGATAACGATATTGGGTGTCGTCAGGAAGTGTAATGGTGACAAAACCTTCGACGGCTTTGCCCTCTGCCTCGGCTACTTTCTGCGCGGAGTTGCTCGTAAAACGTCGGCGAGCATTGAGATAATCCAAAGCTGACATATTAAATGTGACGTATATTGGATCTACTTGCTTTACGCGAGTTAATAAAGACTGACCACTGCTACCAACTAAAGCACCAATATCCACTTCTGAGCGACTAACAAGTCCAGAAATAGGTGCAGTTATTTCGGTATAACTTAACTCTAGTTCAGCCTCGTCAAGTTCAGCTTTACTAGCTGCAAGACTTGATTTTGCCTGCGAGAGAATTGAGATAGCATTATCAAAATCAAGTTGGCTAGCTGCATCTTGTTCATAAAGTGGCTTTAAACGTTCAACATCTCGTCTGGATTTATCTAACACAGATTGCTGTGATTCAACATTGGCTTTGAGCCTATTTACAACCGCTAAATAAGGACGATTATCAATGCTGTATAACAGATCACCTTCTTTAACTGGGCTGCCTTCAATAAAACTTTTATTTTGTACAAAACCATCCACTCGAGCCCTAACCTCAACATCTAATGAAGCTTGAGTTACGCCTACATAGTTGCCGAATAAAGGAACCGTAGCAGTATGAACTTGTTCGACAACGACCAATTTAGGCGTGATCATAGGTACTGGCTTTTCACAGCCTGACAATATCGCAGCAGAAACGAGCAGCGCAATGGAGAGAGTTTTGGGGATGAAAAAGTTTGTCATATCTATACCCTAAATCCTTTATGGTGAACGGTATTAACTTACTTTAACTTCATTTTATTTCGCTTGATTTACTCTTATAAAATATCAATAAAAAACAGCAAGATATTAAAATTACACTCTGATACCAGTGTAAGTTTAAACCTCAAACACAGCAAGGGGTGTGTTACATAAATTGCAGATTTAATAGCCGCATATTTTTAAATGCATATTGAAAATACTGATAAGATCTTTATCTTAACAGCGAATAAAAAAGCATCAAATAAAGAAGTTAGCGAAACTAGATTATCCTCAGCCTCTATCATTGTGTTTAAATTCAAACCTATATAAAACCCAAATACAGATAACAAAATTGATTCAAGACTCGACTCATCTTAAAGCACTAAATCATTCAAAATAATGTTTATCCACTGCTACATCTATTTTTAATTAGAACAATAAGCTACCGTAAACATAAACACGACCTAATTGCGTCTAATTAGAGCCTGCAGCTTATTGCGCTTTCCAGTTAATCGATTTGTTTGGCGCAACGCTCCATAATGTTTCAAGCTCAATGATGCTACTGGATATTGTTTCTAAGCAATCTGGCGAGCTTGTTGGCGATCTCAATGTAAAAAGCTGCCCCTTAAGATATTGCTCATGAGCCTGCTTAGATACCCAATGCGTTACAAGCATATAGTTATCCTCTAGAGTAATATGCCGCCAAATACGAGCGCTTAATATGCCAAGTTGCTGTGATAGTTGAGGGTTACACATGATCTGTTGTTCTTGAGTAAACGGATCCATGCTGCTGACTCCAGAACAGTGGGTAATACTCAATAACCCACCATGAAAAATGTCTACATTTACCCCTAAAGTGGTAGACATTAATTTGTAGTAATTAACAGCGCAATTGTTATAGGTACCTTGCTGTTTATTGTGTTCAAAGATCTCATCATGGGTGGTTTTCATAAATTCATCCACATGGGCTTGAGACGCCCAAAAACCAAGAATCGTTGCCGTACTTGATGAAATGTCCCATCCACCCGCTTGCCCACAAAATCCTTCACAATTAGACAGTTGATGCCACGAACATTGACTAGTAGAGAAATCATCTTTCTTGTTGTCATCAACACCACAAATAATCAATTTCGCAATCGTCAAATGAAGTCCTTAATATTCGATTTACTGTTGATTATTAGGTTATTTTTTTAATTAACATCCACATTATTTTCAATTCTATTTTTCTGCGGGAAAGTAGTAGACACGGTTAATTAATCCTTCAGAGAATTCATATACAGATATAGCCCGCTGCGACTTGAGACCATCTTGCCCTTGCCAGCTAGCAACCTCTACTGCGCTCACTCTATTTGTTGTCGAAAATACATCAGAAAGTACCGAACGGCATGTAGGACAAGATGTAAAATAAGCATTCATACTGTCAATTAAGTTCTGCTTGCCTCTTGCTTCTGCAATGAGCTGCTCATCAGCAATACTTAGCCACTCAATATCATCTGCAACGAATTTTGCCATCGCATTACTGTCGTGCTGATTAAAAGCAGTAATAAAGCGTTCAACGGTTTGAATATGAGGCTCTGTCAGTTCGTTAGAATGAACAAAAGGAGTAAATATTAATAGCCAAGTTAACGCGAACAATCTTAAAGTTTGCATAAATTCCCCATAATATAAACACTGTAAAAATCTGCTGATTATTGATGTCAATAAAGGTGGTTAAGCATTCTGTGATTAGTTTTGTAACAGGCTGATTTTACTTCACTATCAACAGCAGAATGTATGACACAATAAAACCACTCATCACAGCATAACTTATCTGAGCAGAATTAAAGCTAAAACTATCGCTTGATGAAATGATCCCTCGAAAATATATCTCGCCATTTTTTCGACTGTTAAACAATTGATATTCTAGAAAAATCACAAGGCCTAGCGTCATCAATAGAATGAAAGCCTTCTCCACCATAGAATCTGCATCAAGTGCCACTTGCATATTAAAGATCAAGGGCAAAAAAATCCAACAACCCTGCTAACTAAACACTTCAAAAAGTGACACCTCTTTCAAAATAATAAACACGAAACATTTTAGTATTTGTACCTTGCATTTTTTCAAAGGAATAAACTGTTTGTTGGACTAAATCGATAACCTGTTTAGATTAATTGTTATACGTTATTGCTTATACTTTATGCAAGATGGCAAAGAAACAACAGGATCATTTGTTATTGCTCCTTGGATTCTTAAAACACCCGTAGGTACTTGGTTACAATATGCCGATGAAGCGCTTATCTCGCTAGGGCTAACAGATCGATGACTAACTTTTAAATATAAAAAGTGACACTATTACTCGAACGGAAATCTAATACCATTCCACGTTAGTAAATGATCTCTCAGCGAGAATTTAAAAGGGCTTAAACAAGGCGTATGACTGAATGAATAGTTGTTCTCTTTCGAAGTCATGCAACGCAGTGTAAGCCCTTTAAAAACTCGCCTGAAAGGAATGTCCCAGCAGCTTTTGCTCTGCGTTCTCGCTATTTGAAAGGGAACAACCATTACGACATAGCGACGCCTTAATCAAAAACCGCTGGACGCATTCTGAGTGGTCACTTATTAATGCGGAATGGTATAAAGGCCAAACTTAAGAATTTATATAAAAAAACGCTATACAGCGTTCATTTCTGTATAGCGCTTTCCAGCAGTTAAATTAACGATTATCGCAACAATAACAATGGAATATTACTTTTGCTGATCATTTTGGTGGTATTGCTACCCACAAAAAATTCACGAATACGCGAATGACCATATGCGCCCATAACCATGAGGTCAATTTTATGGGTCACTTGATAAGCCTCTAACGCCGTTTGCACATCTCCTTGGTACACAGCTGTGGTCACAGAAAACGCTGCGTCACTTAATGACTCAACTGCGGTCGCCAGCTCAGCTGTTGCTTGCACTTGATTGTCACACACCATCACCAAGTGACACTCTAAGCCTTTTAACAGTGGACTCGTTGCGACTTGATTAAGGGCTTTTTTCGCCGTAGCACTGCCGTCGTAAGCAAAGATAAAACGCTTAGGTGCGGTAAACTCAGGCATAACCACTAAAATCGGTTGCTTAAGCGTGCGGATAACACTCTCAATATGGCTACCAATTGGATGATCCTGGTGTTGTTCACCTTGGCGTCCCATCACTACTAAGCGTGCATTAGGCTCTTGTTCTAACAAGGTTTCAATTAAATCGCCATGGCGCTGTAAGGTGTCTACCGCGACACTAGTTTGTTGCTTATTCACGCAGGTTTTAGCATCTTCGAGCATATATTTACCTTGCTCGAGTGCTAGTTTGCTTCTGCGGCCTTCAAGCTCAACCATTTCGTCGAGTAGGTGTTCACGCGTGCCTAAACCAATGCTGCCAGATAAATTCAACTGTGTTGGATACACAGATTTATCTAACACATGTAACAAGGTCACTGGCGCATCCATTTGGGTGGCCGCCCACACGCTGGCATTACATACCGCTAAGGTGGCTTTTGAACCGTCGATACAAGCAATCACATTTGTCATTATTGTTCTCCTTTTGTGGTGTTGCTCAGGGTTAGTGACCCGACATCATTTTTTCGACTTCTTCAGGTTTATCGTGCACCCCGAATTTATCAACGATGGTTGCACTGGCTTCATTTAAGCCAATTAACTCAACCTCGGTACCATCACGGCGGAATTTAATCACCACTTTATCGAGCGCCGATACTGCGGTGATATCCCAAAAGTGCGCTAGTGATAAGTCGATAGTGACTTTATCAACCACTTCTTTAAAATCAAATGATTGGCTAAACTTATCTGCCGAGGCAAAAAACACTTGGCCAACGATTTTATAATGACGGCCAGTTTCAGCGGTAATCTCTGAACTTTTAACCACCATGAATTGACCCACTTTATTGGCAAAGAATAACGAAGCCAACAACACCCCTACAAATACCCCAATCGCCAGGTTATGGGTAGCAACAACAACCACAACCGTGGCCACCATCACAAGGTTTGTCGACATTGGGTGATGTTTAAGGTTACGGATTGAATCCCAAGAGAAAGTACCGATAGACACCATGATCATTACCGCAACCAAAGCGGCCATAGGGATAAGCTTTAACCAGTCACCTAAAAATACGATTAGAATCAGCAAAAACAATCCGGCAGAAAACGTAGATAAACGCCCACGACCGCCCGATTTAACGTTAATAATCGACTGCCCAATCATGGCACAACCTGCCATGCCGCCCATTAAGCCGGCACCAATGTTGGCAATACCTTGGCCTTTACACTCACGGTTTTTATCACTTTGAGTGTCGGTTAAGTCATCAACAATGGTGGCTGTCATCATTGATTCTAGCAAACCAACCACCGCAAGGCCTGCTGAATAAGGCAAGATGATCATTAAGGTTTCAAGGGTTAATGGCACTTCTGGCCACAAGAAGATAGGCAAGGTGTCTGGCAGTTGGCACATATCGCCTACGGTGCGCACATCAATACCCATAAATACAGCAAAAATGGTTAACCCGACGATGCACACTAACGGTGACGGCAAGGACTTACCAATAACCGGAATAAGTGGGAATAAGTAAATAATCCCAAGGCCTGTAGCGGTCATGGCGTACACATGCCAGGTCACGTCAATCAGCTCAGGCACTTGCGCCATAAAGATTAAAATTGCCAAGGCGTTCACAAAGCCGGTCACCACCGAGCGCGACACAAAGCGCATTAAGTTACCCAGCTTTAAGTAACCTGCTGCAATTTGGAATACACCGGTTAATAAGGTGGCGGCCAGTAAGTATTCAAGGCCGTGCTCTTTGACTAAGGTCACCATTAACAGTGCCATTGCCCCCGTTGCCGCAGAGATCATCCCTGGGCGGCCACCGGTAAAGGCAATCACTACCGCAATACAGAACGAAGCATAAAGCCCCACTTTAGGGTCAACACCAGCAATAATAGAAAAGGCAATGGCCTCAGGAATTAACGCCAGCGCAACCACAAGACCGGCTAAAAGGTCTCCGCGGATGTTAGAGAACCATTCTTTTTTCATGGTTTGTATCATGTTATTCACTCTGTTTAAAATTCAGTCAATTATTTCAATAGTACGTGCTTATTTGAAACTGCAATGTCGCTACAGCTTCTAAAGTGTCGATCCGTCATGCAACGAGATGCTATCAAATATGAGGTAAAGCAAACTGCCACTACAAATGGATTGTCATAATCCAATTAGGAAGGGGTTAACGAATGCAGCTTATGTTCATGACATGCAAGACTTTACATGCATAAGGTTTCGCTTTGACTACACAGGTGCAACTCAAAGCAGCGACACAGAATATAGTTCAGCCCGTTGAAAGTCAAAATCTGTCACTAAAATAGTCCACGTTTTGTTATTTAAAACCACCTGAAACTTTGGCGTTAATTTGATTTACCAGCATTGTTGACTACAGTTAAACCTCGTTCAAATTACCGTACGTGGTGCTATTTCTTTTAACATTCAACCTAAAACATAAAGGGACATTATGTTTATTGCACTAACAGGCATGTTGCCCACACAACAATTTATTCAAATTATCAGTTTGTTACGATTACGCCCATTGTATCTTGTGCTGTATTTATTGCCGTTCAGCCCACTGCAAGCCACATCACAATCAATCCCCTCCACTTCACTCAAGCCTATTGTGGGCAATTGGATAATCGACACGCCTGAGCGGATTAGCTTATTACAGCTAAACCCAAACCAAAGCTACTTACACATTGAATTTAACTTGCTAGCACCACACCACAGCGTGGCCGAATGGGGCCAGACTCGCTATTACGCCTAATAGCGTGCGCTTTATTGCCAGTTATACTAATAATCCACGCGAGGGTTTGGTGGCGTATCAAATTACCCACCCCGCACACCAAATGACACTCACAAAAAGCAATACGGCCTTACTGCTCAATGTCGATAGCAATGCCGATAGCGTTACTGATAAACAATATCGTTATAACCGCAACACAACCCACCCCGTCTATGGCGTGTGGCACCAATTGTCGACTCCCGCGTTGAGTAGCTTAGTACTGCTAAACAACGGTTATTACGCCACAGTGCACATTAACTTGCATCAGGATCCACATACCGATTCCCACATTACTCACCTACAATGGGGCCGCTTTGAAGGACTACAAGGATTTAGTGAACCCATTTTTGATAGCCATCCACAACTTACATTAAACCCAATAAATGCTATTACCAGAATTATTTACCACCCGCAAAGTCAACAACTGGCATTATCTTTTGACCAAGATATCGACCACACCACTGATCATTTGCCGCTTTTTAAGCAATAAAGCGGTATTTACAGCTATTTAGTTACAATTTCTGCTGCAATCAGCTATTCAAATTCAAGTGATTACACTTCATACTGAGCCATTGCTGGTATCAATTTAGTGTTTAAAGGATATTCCATAGGTCAAGAAACCTCTAAAATCCTCGTTGTCGATGACGACATGAGATTACGTTCATTATTAGAACGTTACCTGCTTGAACAAGGTTTTCAAGTACGTAGCGCTGCCAATGCTGAACAAATGGACCGATTACTTGAGCGCGAAAACTTTCACCTTTTAGTACTCGACTTGATGCTACCCGGTGAAGATGGCTTATCAATTTGCCGCCGTTTACGCCAGCAAGAAAACCCAATTCCTATTGTGATGCTCACCGCGAAAGGCGATGAAGTCGACCGGATTATTGGCCTTGAACTGGGCGCCGATGACTACTTACCTAAGCCCTTTAACCCACGTGAGTTATTAGCGCGGATTAAAGCGGTAATGCGCCGCCAAACTGCTGAAGTACCGGGCGCGCCTGCACAGCAAGAAGAAATGATTGAGTTTGGTGAGTTTTCACTAAATTTAGCCACGCGCGAGATGTTTCATGGTGACGAAAGCATTGCCTTGACTAGTGGCGAGTTTGCCGTATTAAAAGTGCTGGTTAACCACCCACGTGAGCCTTTATCACGCGACAAGTTAATGAACCTTGCTCGCGGCCGTGACTACTCTGCCCTTGAGCGCTCTATTGATGTGCAAGTGTCACGTCTACGTCGTTTAATTGAAAAAGATGCTGCCAACCCACGCTACATTCAAACGGTTTGGGGTTTAGGTTATGTGTTTGTACCCGACGGCGCCACGCGAAAGTAATTCATGGAACTCAAGTTAAAATGGTGGCAGCGCTTCTTACCTCGAAGCGCGTTTAGCCAAACGGTATTATTGATTGGCAGCTTATTGCTGATTAATCAATTAGTGTCGTATTGGTCAGTCGCCGTTTACTTTATCAAACCCAGTTACGAGCAAATTAACCAACTGATTGCCCGCCAAATAAACATATTATTTGTTGATGGTGTTGATGTAGGCCGCGAACATCTCACTATGGTTGACGCTTTAAATGCCAAGGTACGTGACGATGGCATGACAGTGTACAATCAAAAACAAGCCCAGGAGGCCGGACTCGGCCAAGCCACTTATTACAGCTTTTTGTCTGAACAAATGTCGGTTTATTTAGGCGGTGAAGCAGAAGTGCGCTTTTCTCAGGGCGAAAATCTCAACGTGTGGATTAAGCCACCGCAAGCCCCCACATTATGGATTAAAGTGCCGTTAACCGGCATTAACGAGTCTGACTTATCACCTTTAACCTTATATTTATTAGTGATTGGTGCGCTTAGTGTCGCCGGCGGCT
Source organism: Shewanella phaeophyticola (assembly GCF_025398315.1). GTDB lineage: Bacteria > Pseudomonadota > Gammaproteobacteria > Enterobacterales > Shewanellaceae > Shewanella > Shewanella phaeophyticola. The sequence goes on along the minus strand of NZ_JAODOQ010000001.1, from coordinate 4,517,320 downwards.
GGTTATTTGCCCGTAGGCAAAACAGGCCACTAAAACGCTTACAAAAAGCCGCCGTTGCAGTATCTCAGGGCGACTTTCCGCCGACATTGCCGTTAAGCGGCTCAACTGAAATTGTTGAAGTAACCCATGCGTTTAATCAAATGGCGCATAGCATGAAGCAACTTGAGCAAGACCGCGCCTTACTCATGGCAGGAATCTCCCACGATTTACGCACGCCACTGACTCGTATTCGGTTAGCGTCTGAAATGATGGTTGAAGAAGACCAATATTTAAAAGAAGGCATCGTTACCGACATTGAAGACATGGATGCCATTATTAACCAGTTTATTACCTATATTCGCAACGATCGTGAAGGTGTTCGCGAGCCTGATCAGATTAACCGCTTGATCCAAGAGATCAGCCAACAAGAATCGCACCGTGAAGAAACCATAGAGCTGTCACTCGGCAACTGCCCAGACATTGCCATGAATAGCGTTGCGATTAAACGTGTGCTGAGTAACCTAGTAGAAAACGCGTTTCGTTATGGCAATGGCTGGATCAAAATCAGCTCGTATCGCCAGAAAAAATCTGTCTGTTTTAGTGTCGAAGATAATGACTCAGGTATTGATGAGTCTAAGGTCGAGCTGTTATTTCAACCGTTTACTCAAGGCGACTCTGCTCGTGGCAGTGTAGGCTCTGGCCTAGGACTGGCGATTATTAAGCGGATTATTGACCGACACCATGGCAAAGTAGAACTGTCTAACCGCCCCGAGGGAGGATTAAAAGCTGAGGTTTGGTTGCCATTAATGGATACAAAACTCGCTGACAGTTGATGCTATCTATTTGGGATACGTGTTACCGTGCTGTTATGCTAAATATAAAGCAATGTGTCAATGCCGCGCACTTATGTGACTCATCTATGACAACCGACTAATTATCACTCATTAAATTGCACTGCTTAACACCTAACCACCACATCATTCTCTCTTTTACTTTTGCACCCACTAACAAAACAATACCGCAATCAACTGATAGCTAACACAAAAATACTCATATTTATGTTAGGTAATAAGTCTCACCCCGCACGATAAACTGTCATATTTGTGACATAAAATACTCACAATGAAAATTGTCTGAGTTTAGCTTGAATGAAAATATCAACCTTATCGCTGGGAGCTTCTGCGTTATTACTGATCCTCGCCGCCTCCCTGGCTGCAACCGTGCTGTGGAGTAATCAGCAACGGCAAGTGAGTGAACAACTCAATCAAAACTTGCAAAGTATTCAGCATACATTTCAATATGATGTGCGCCGTAATATCGATAAATATTTGCAAACCGGTCAAAGCAATTATCTAGAACAAGCCCGAACAGATATAAGCGATATTACCGACAGTATCAGTGCATTACAACAAGCACACCCACAACTCGACAGCGCCTCGCTAACCCAATTAATGGTGCAGCTTACGCAAGATTTAGACACAAAATATCGCGCTGCGGGAAAATTAGCTGGTAACCCGCGTCAATTGCTGGCGTTTGCCGAATCTGAAATGCTCAGTTACAGCCGCAGCTTAAGCCGTTACGCACAATCGGCGCCGCAAGATAATAGCGTGGCACAACAATATCTTGCTCTTAGCACAGAGTTACCCAGCCTGGTGTATCAGTTATCGCAGCTCACTCAATCCTTATTAATTGATAAAGATACCGGTGTTAGCAACAGCGTAAATTTCACCATAGAAACACTCAACACCTGGCACGATCAATTGCAGCAACTGCCTTTACTCGGTATTTATCGCACCGAAGAAGTCGACGAGTTTGCGCTAGGTAACGATGAACCAGAGCAAATTGAAATAGGCGAAACACCTCGAGCTGAGCTACTAAGTTTAAGCCTGCGCTACAGTAAAGAAGTGAGCAACACCGAGAACATGCTCAGCGAAAACCAGGCGGTACAAAACGCCCTTATTAATGCCACCAGCCAAGTAGAGCAACAACTCGTGGCATTAGCCGACATGCAAAACCAAACAGACCAACAATTAAAACTCAACTTACAATGGTTACTGTATGGCATGGTGGGCTTATTGGCACTGTTTGCCATAAGTTACTTTGTGTTACAACAGCGTCGTGTGGTCACGCCATTAAGGCGCTTAAACCGCGCATTTTCGATGTTAAGCGAATCGAATCAACGTGAACCGATTGCGGTTACCAGCCAATGTGAAACGGGGCAAATTGCCGCGCATTTTAATCGTTTATTACAACGTTTTGAGCAAGAGGACGAGCAGCAAAAACACAATATGGCTGTCGTCTCTAAGTCATTACGCGACTTAGTCATTCAAATTGGCTCGCTGTCAAATAGTACCCAAAAAACACAAACCGTAGTACAACAGGCTCAAGGGCAAACAACTGATTTAATTGAATTAGCCAACCAAGTAAACCAGTCGTCTAGTGAGCTGACCGTTCGCGCTCAACAAACCATGACCGACATGTTAGCCAGCCAGCAAGAAGCTCAGGGTGTATTAACGGCAACCGAACATACATTGTCTACGGTAAATCAATGTAACCACTCACTTAACCAGCTAAGCACCTCGGTGAATGACGCGGCTAAAATTGTTGACGTGATAGGCAATATTGCCGAACAAACCAACTTACTGGCACTAAACGCGGCCATTGAAGCGGCCAGAGCTGGCGAACAAGGTCGCGGCTTTGCTGTAGTTGCTGATGAAGTGCGTAATTTATCGCAACGCACCCAGTTGTCGCTCAAAGATATTATGGCGATATTAACTCAGCTCACCAGTTCAAATGAGGCACTAAGCCAAAGCGTCAATGACATTAGCGCCGCCTCTGAGCAACAAAAAACACGTGCCCAAAGTCTGCTAACCGTGGCTAAACAGGTACAGCAACAAGCCAGTGACATGGCAAACAGTGCCAGCCAGGGCAGCGAACACGCTAAGCAGCAAGTGCATTATCTCGATGAGTTCGTACAGGCGATGGACAGCTTAATGCACCGCGCTAAAGATGCGTTTGAACAAAACGAAACCATCGCGCATGAGGTCAGTAACAGCGTCGACAATATTGAACAAAACCTCGGCATTGGCGAAACCAAAGCGCCATTCTCTACGCCATAAAAATGGGCGCCACATTGGGCACCCATTTTGATTCAATCAAGTTAAAAGCTGGCTTACAGTGCAGCCATTACCGCTTCTGCGGTACTCACTTCAAATGATTTGGGTGCTTCAACATTCAATAATGTCACCACGCCGTTGTCGATAATCATCGCGTAACGTTGTGAACGCACGCCGCCAAAACCTGCGGTGTCCATTTCTAGACCAAGTGCTTTAGTAAAGCTTGCATCGCCGTCGGCTAGCATCATTAACTCAGAGGCATTTTGCGCTTCGCCCCATGCTTTCATTACAAATGCATCGTTTACTGACACGCAGGCAATCAGGTCAACACCTTTGGCTTTAAACTCGTCAGCTAGTACCACAAAGCCAGGTAAATGCGCTTCTGAACAGGTTGGCGTAAAGGCACCTGGTACGGCAAATAACACCACTTTTTTACCGGCAAATAATTCAGTTACATCGTGATTAACCATACCGTCTTTAGTCAGTTGGCTTAATGTAGCTTTTGGTAGAGATTGTCCTTTAGCGATCATAATCATATTTCCTTAAGGGTGAATAAATCGGTTATCTAGGAGCCAATATTTTACGGCAACCCACGTACAGAATGGATAATACTGACTCACACAAAATTGAGATCAACAGCCCAAGTAACATACCTATAGCAATGGCTTCGGGCTTTAATAAAATCACATGCGAATAATTTTTCCATACTTCAGCTTGAATGTCTGTTTGCGGTGCAAGGATCACTTGCTGATATGGGCTATAACTGTGTTGACGAAAACGTGTTAATGCATCAGTTAACGCCACGTAACGTTGATAAATTGATTCAATGCTTTCACCACCCGCGCTAAAAACAGGATCATTATTTTGCCGATAATGGTGAATGAGCTTGCTGATATCGCCACCGAAAAAACGGTCGGCGTCGTGTTGAAATTCGGCCAAACTTTGCTTGGCTTCTAGCTGATGCGCTTCTAAGCGTTGGCCATATTGATCGACAAAACCAGGAACTTGAATACCAATCAATACGCCACAAACAAACAGCACTAAACGCAAGTAGTCCATTAAATGTTTAATCATGATGTCATCGGCTGAGATAGAGAGAAATTCACAAACGCCACAATATCACCAATCAGTAAACTACGCATCTTGTATAAACTGATGTTAATTTATTGCCGCTGATTACAAAGTTAATCTGGGCTGAATAAACTCAATAAATGCAGAAATCCGGCGCGCCACAGTAGATGATTTGTAATACATCGCACTCACTTGCTCGCGTTCGGCAACATTAATTTTGTCGTGATTTAGCAAGGTGACTAATCGCCCAGCGGCCAAATCGTCGTTAATCATAAAGCCCGACAAACACGCAATACCGTTGCCACTCAATGCCAATTGGCGCAGCGTTTCACCATTACTGCTACTGATCGTCGGCGTAATATCCTCACCGCCTTTTAGTGGCCATTGGTTAAGCACTTTTGGCTCGGTAAACCCTAACAACTCATGCCCGCCTAAGTCGGCCACTTTTTGCGGCGCGCCTCGTCGAGCAATGTAATCTGGCGAGGCGACGATGTGTAAAGCACTGTTACCTAATGGCCTAGCATATAAAGTGGAGTCGTTTAATTTACCAATACGAATCGCCACATCAGTACGTTTTTCAAGTAAATCGACATAACCCTCGTTAGAGGTGAGTTCTAGCGTAATATCTGGATACGCTTGCCTAAAATCATGCATGAGTGGCACTAACTGATGAAACACAAATGGGCTTGCTGCATCAACACGCAATCGCCCTTGCGGTAATTCACCTCGGCTCACTAGCTCATCTTCTGCCCGTTGTAATTGCAGTAAGCCCGTTCTCACTGACTCAACAAATTGCCGGCCTTCGTCGGTCAGCTCAATACGCCGGGTGGTGCGGTTTAATATGGTCACCCCAAGCTGTTGCTCAATTTTACTCACAGCCCGCGACACGCGCGCCACCTGAATATTTAACGTATCAGCCGCCGCAGAAAAGCCGCCACTGTCGACCACAGTTAATAAAATATCAAGATCATCTGAGCGAGTCAGCATACACACCTCGGGTTAACACACTGCTTAATTACATTCATTTTACACAAATATCATTTGCTAAAGACACTATTTTTTACAACTAAATTACCGTGAATAATAGCCAGCATTAAGCAACACCCATCCATATTATTGAAACCGAGGAACACATCATGCCGTTAGCCCTACTCGCATTGACGCTAAGCGCCTTTGCCATCGGAACCACCGAATTTGTCATTGTGGGGTTACTGCCCACCATGGCTCAAGACCTTAATGTTTCATTACCCTCAGCAGGCTTACTGGTTAGCTTGTATGCTCTAGGTGTTGCCATTGGTGCACCGGTATTAACGGCATTAACAGGTAAATGGAATCGTAAACATGTGTTATTAACCGTTATGGCGCTGTTTGTGGCAGGTAATGTATTGGCCTGGCAAGCCCCCGGTTATGAAACCTTAATTGTCGCGCGCATTATTACCGGGTTGGCTCACGGGGTGTTTTTCTCTATTGGCTCAACCATTGCGACCGGATTAGTGCCCAAAGAAAAAGCCGCCAGCGCTATCGCGATTATGTTTACTGGCTTAACCGTGGCATTGGTGACAGGCGTGCCATTAGGTACCTATATTGGGCAAACATTTGGTTGGCAAGCCACCTTTTTAACGGTAGCGCTGTTAGGCCTTATTGCATTGATAGGCAGCAGTTTATTGGTGCCAAACAATTTACAGCAACCTGCGGCCACTAAAATATCAGCTCAACTTAAGGTGTTAACTCAACCACGCTTATTATTAGTGTATGCCATTACCGCCTTAGGCTACGGTGGCACCTTTGTCGCGTTTACCTTTTTAGCGCCCATTTTAGAGCAAGTGTCTGGTTTTGAGTCTCACGCGATTGGTCTAATTATGTTGGTTTACGGCGTGTCGGTGGCTATCGGTAATATTTGGGGTGGCAAAATGGCCGACAAGTTAGGCCCAATCAAAGCGCTAAGTATTATCTTCATCGGTTTAGCCGCCATTTTACTGGTATTTAACTTTACTGCGGTTAACCCTATTGCAGCGGTTATCACCATTTTGGTGTGGGGCGCATTTGCATTTGGTAATGTACCGGGTTTACAAGTTTATGTGGTTAAACTAGCACAAGAGCATACACCTAATTCGGTGGATGTGGCATCTGGCCTTAACATTGCCGCGTTTAATGTGGGCATAGCATTAGGCGCATGGGGCGGCGGAATCATTGTTGAACAAGCTGGCTTAATGCATACCCCATGGGTCGGCGCGGTGATTGTATTGTTGGCATTAGCGTTAACACGCTACAGTGGCTCACTAGACAATAAAACCAATAGCGCTGCGGTATCTCGGGCAGCAGCATAATAGATGACCTTCGCTCGAGCTGCTTACAACAAATCTAGTTAGCTCAAGATAGGCCTTACAAAAAAGCAAAATCAGTTTAAATATAAGCTGTTTAGTGTTGAGCTAAGCAGCTTATTTTATTTTTCAGACTGATGCGGGGTTAATTTTGATTAGCTTGCTTCGTCAAAAACTTCTAATTCGAATTTCCCATCATAATCTGATAATTCACGTAATACATCATTCGGGTCAGCGTAGAAAAACTCTTTACGACCATTAACCATATTCACACGCTGACCAGCAAACTTATTGTGTAGGTACTTTTCTAATGTAGGGGCGTCATCAGTAAACACAAATGCATGGACATCAAACAATTCAGGGATCGATGCATCCCCGAGTTCTTTGACACGCTCATTTGGATTTGCACGACGAGTCATACCTATTTTAACCACATCTCCCCCAAATGATGCCTTATTTGAGATGATGTATACGTAGCCAGCACGCGTAGTTTGAGCTAAAGATATTGCTCTCTTTTCTTTTTCAATTAACTCATTTAGCTGTTGCTTATGAAGTTCATACAATGCTTTTTGTTCTTCTGCACCAGATTCTAGCTTAGCCAATTCTTCAGCCACTAATTTTTCCATCATTTTACGTTCTTTTTCAGCGTTCAACACTGCCGATTGAATTCGTTTATCTTCGCGTTCGGCTTCTCGTTTTAATTGTGCTTCTGCTCTTTCATATTCTTTGATGTCTTGTTTAGCTTGGTTTAGCTCGTATGATAACCTTAGTTCTTCTATTTTTAGCTCTAGATATTCACTTTTGAGGTAAGTTTCAACAATTGTGCCTGAACGATTAATCTCATTGAATTTATCTCTGGCTCTATCTATAAACCGGTTGATATTATTCCAATCCACCATCGCTGCGGCAGCTTTAAACTCATTGTCTAAGCAACGAAGACGTAATTTTATTTCTCGGTTTATCAGCTTTTTGGCTTCAGACCTCCTGCCATTAACTACAACATTATTTCCCATTTTACATACACAAGCTTCCTTGTTACTGACTAAACGTTTTAGCGAGTCTTTAACATCAGCCAGCCGAAGCTCAATATCATCAACATCTTCGCTGCTAACCAAGTGACTGTATGCGACTGAATCAGTAGTACCAACTCCTAAATAGTATTGAGATAAACGAATTTCGCTTTGTCTCAATTCTACTAGTTTAGTCTGATAGCTAAATTGCAATTCACTATACTCACTTGAAAGTTCTAAGAGTTTTTTTTCTTCAAGAGCAGCTGGGTCATAAATCTTTTGTAATGTTGAATGCTTTAAGCTCACTTCATTTAATTTTGACCGTGAATTAAATAGGAAGTATGTAGATATTAATAAAAATACGGATATAGCGATAACAATATACATAATTCTAATCCTTTAGATAAATTCAGGCATTTTGCTAGACATAGTGTTAACTGACGAATGTTCTTGTTTAATAGCCTCTCGTATTAATATGCTTTCTCTGTATTCCTTAGCTTCTACATCAAAATACCAATCACATTCGATACCAAGATCTTTCATGGCATTTGATACTTCTTGTGGTGTGGCCTTGAAGAATTCTTTTCGATAGTTTTCAACATTTACACGCTTGTCGTTAAATTTTTGATGAAGCAATCTTTCTATTCGAGGCGCATCATCGACAAACGTTAAGGTGTGAACATCAAACCTAAAAGGTACACTAGCGTCGCCCAATTCGATTACCCTATCCATGGGCTCAAGTCGGCGTGTCATGCCAATCTTAACAACACCCTCACCAAAACTACCAATGTTAGATATCACATAGATATAACCCACTCTAGTGATTTGAGCTTGTGAAGTAGCTCTTTCAAACTTAGCTTCTATTCTCTCAATTTCCTTTTGCATTTTGCTAATTTTGATCCCCATATCAACTGCATTAGCGCCATGCATTTTGAGAGCAAGCATTTTGGCTTTTTTCAAATCAGATTTACGATAATAAATCTCGTCCTCAAGATCTTCTGTATCTTGGCCTGATTGTTTGGCTTGTTCACGTAAAAGAGCTTGTTGGGCTTTCTTTTGCTGGCTCAATTCTTCTTTGTGCTCTAACTCTTTGTGCCAAGTCAGTAGCTCATGTACTTTAAGATCAACGTATTCATTCGAAATACAAACATTCGTTGTTTCACCAAGCTTTGCTAGTTGCTCTTCAAGTCTTAGCAGTTTCTTGCGAGCCGTTTCATACGTAGAGTGGCGCATTTGCCGTCTAATTACATCGAATTCAGCATTAAATGCTTTAAGCAACAAGTTTTGGTAAGCAATAACCATTTCAGTACCCTTGCTCTTACTACCGTACCAAGTCCAACTTGAATAAGCAGTTGTTGCATCTCCCCGCAATATCAAGATCAATTGTTGCTCTCTGCATTGATTGATCTGCTCTTTTAATAACTCAGTGTCATCAAATTTAAAGGCTGGAGGTAATAACCCAGCATCAATAAACGCAAGTCTATCTTTGTTATGTTGTAATGATTCTGTTAACTGCTGAAAAACGGATTGGCCTGCAGATTTTTTCTGTTGAACGTCTTGAAACGACTTCTTCATCTCACTAACTATTTCTTCCACAGATTTATTTTCAAGTAACTTCTCTATAAGCCCAATTTCATTGGTAATTTGCACACGCTTTTTGGAATTAGAATAAATAAAAAAAAGGTTTAGTGTGGTAAAAATAATCAATAATATTGTGATTATTTGATATGGCGTTGGTTCGTTAAGCATCGTGGTTGCACCTTCCATGGTCATTGAGATTTTCACTTTACTAAAGTATTCAAATAATTGCTTCTAAATATAACCTTTTTTGAGGGTATGGATTGACTCTAAATAAGATGATTAAACCTAATAAAGTTATCCTTAATTTAAATATTGGATGAAACTAGCTTTCCCACTCTGAAAATTCATCATTGCATAAATTTAGAGCTGTCAAAAAATCAATTAAAAATGATCAAGCTTATTTCTGTGCGCAAACCTGAGCCTTTTCAGATTTACCTAGCTCAAGCCCCAATCAATTCTAGGCAAGTGCTCAATAAACCACTCAAATCCGCGGCCTTGATGCTCTTTATGCCAGGCAAGATACAAGCTCTGGTTAGGTCGTGGTATTGAGCATTGTTTTTCAATCAACTCACCGCTATCAAAGTAACCTTGCACCATGTGCCGAGGTAAAAAACCAATCCCCAGACCTTGGCGCTGAGGCCGCTATTTTGGTTTCCATGGTGTTCACTTTAATCACTTGCTTGCTTTTAAACAGACCACTGCTGCGAGTCGGTAACACTTGCGCCGTATCGGCTACCACCACCGAGGCATATTCTGTCAGCTTGTCGGCTTCTAATACACCATCGACAAATGCCAATGGGTGATGTGGTGCTACCGCAAACACAAACTCGATTTCACCTATTTTATGGGTTTTAAATACACCTCGAGGTAACTCGCCAGAAGCACCAATCACAATGTCGGCACGGCGACTGTGCAACGCATCCCAGCCACCACCGACCGCTTCAACATCAATCGTAATGTCTACCGAGTGTTCGAGCTGATTAAATTGCTCGATTAACTGAAACAGCGGTGCTTGTGGGATCACCGTATCACGTGAAAGCCTGATTTCACGCTCCCAGCCAGACTCTAACTGCAGCACAGAGTCAATCAACCGATTTGTGGCCAATAAAATATCGCGGCCATGCTCTAACACCAACTTGCCTGCAGGGGTAAGCTGTGCCCGTTGTTTGCTGCGGTCAAACAACGCGGTACCCATGTCGTCTTCAAGTTTTTTGATGGTATAGGTTAATGCTGATGGCACGCGGTACAGTGATGCCGCTGCGGCAGCAAAACTGCCCTTGCGCTCAATGGCGTCCAAGGCTCGTAGTGCATCGATGGTAATCGCATGGTGCATGAATTTTCCTTATTCAAATAATTTGAACTATTAACTCAGTTTATTCCGATTTTTTATTCAATCAAGTCTCAATATACTCATCATCAATCGCTGATACAGACTTACTAAACCTTTATAAGCCATCACAGAATAGTTTAAAAATATTGAGGACAACTACCATGAAAGCACTGATTAAACGCATTACACACTCTACTGCAGGCGTTAGCACATTAGCATTGCGTGTGCCTGTAGGGATTATATTTATAGCTCACGGTGCCCAAAAATTATTTGGTTGGTTTGGTGGTTATGGCCTAGAAGGTACTGGGCAATGGATGGCATCAATGGGGATGGAACCTGGAGTGTTAATGGCCTTAATGGCTGGCAGTGCTGAGTTCTTTGGGGGCTTATTTATTCTACTGGGTTTACTGACTCGTCCAGCGGCTGTCGCACTGGCCTTTACTATGGTAGTTGCCATTGCCAGTGTTCACCTAAGTAACGGTTTATTTATGTCTAACCACGGTTATGAGTATGCTTTAGCATTATTAGCCGCTAGCGTGTCATTGGCTTTATCTGGCTCAGGTAAAGCGGCACTAGATAACGCGCTTACCCGTCGATTAGCTAAGTAATTTTCAGCTCAAATTAGCAAACCTACATTTCGATAATACCAATCAGATCCAAACACACATCTGATTGGTATCAAGCTACATTAAGCGTTAGGAGAACACCATGATCACTTTACGTCCTGCAAATGAGCGTGGCACCGCCAACTTTGGCTGGTTAGACAGCAAGCACAGTTTCTCATTTGGCAGTTATTACGACCCGGAGCAAATGGGGTTTTCTGCCCTTCGAGTTATTAACGATGACACAGTAGCCCCCGGCGCAGGTTTTGCCACTCATGGTCATCGTGACATGGAAATTATTAGCTATGTGCTGCAAGGCTCAATTGCCCATAAAGACAGTGAAGGTAATGTTGAGGTATTGCCCGCAGGAGAGTTCCAGCTGATGTCGGCGGGTAGCGGCATTAGCCACAGTGAATACAATGCATCTAAAACCGACCCATTGACCTTTTTACAGATTTGGATCCAGCCTAACACCTTAGGGAATCCACCTGACTATCAGCAAAAAAACTTTGGCCAAGCTATAGGATTAACTACTATTGCCACGCCAACGGGTGCAAATGGTACCTTGCACATAAAGCAAAATGCGACCTTATCGCAATTGATTTTAGCACCGCATTCAGAGTTAACGTACACCATTGCACCTGGGCGAAAAGTGTATGTGCATCAAATTGCTGGTGAGCTAAAAATCGAGTCAGAAAGACTCACTGCCGGTGATGGCGCTAAAATTACTGACCTACAAACTATTACGTTAAAAAATTCATTAGACGACCAGTCTACTGCACTGTTGTTTGATTTATCTTAATGCTCGCACTCTTGCTGCCTGTGAAAATGCTATCGCCGGCAGGCGTGTATTTTATCACGCACAAAAGTGATTAATTGCTAATAGGATGATTCAAATTTTCTGGGGCGTTAGCTTGCTCAACGTCTCTTAGCTTTAGTGCACTAAATACGCCAATTGCAGCCATAAAACCCATTGCCACTTGCACACCAATCACTGCAGTAAAGCCGTCTTGCCACAGAGTAATAATCTGCTCGGCAAACATCAGCCAATCGGCCATCACGGTTATTAATAACAGTGCACTGGTAAGCAGTAATAAGCGGCTAATATGACGCTTAATATTCGTCACATTAATGCTCATTACGATAACCACAAGCAGCGTTGCGACAAAACCGCCAATAAGCCAATCACCTCGTGAAATGAGTGAAGCCGGCAATAGTCGCTCAAATAAAAAACCAACGGCGGTAGCCACAATAATGCCACCACATCCACCAAGGGTTACGGCACTTGCAATGGCAATACTACGCGGAGAAGATTGCCGCAATGTTTGGCGTTTATTAATCCACAACATATTACCTGTCACTATCATTGCGCTGATGGCCATTGCTAAAATGAAGAACAGCATCCGCACTTCCATACCGGCAAAGTTAGCAAAATGCAGGCTAACAAAAACATCGCGCCCCTGACGGAATGCATTATTTTGTTCAGCATTCACTTGATTAACAACTTCGCCATTGGCAATGCGATAGGTCACTTCATCACGCTGAGCAAATCTTGCGGTATCGCTACCCCGCACTTGCACTGTTGCATTAGCGGCGCCGTAATGATGAAAAATCACATTGCGTAATTCAAAATCGTCTTGCTGCCGAGCCTCTTCAATTAGCTTAAAGGCATTGTCCATCACCATCGGATTTGAGCTTCGCGGTTCTACCACACGCTCAAAGCCTGCGTCATTTAACAACGCTTGTTGATCGCCTTGATAGATAAACATCGCAAAAGCCAGCTGAAACACAATGGCTAAGTTGAGGATTAACCCGCTAAGTGCATACATTAAGGTAAACGGCAGCGTCATTACGCCGACCACAGTATGTAAATCTAATAACTTATCGCGCCGCTGCTTATCCACTCGATACTGAAAAAAGTGTTTGAACAGTTTGCGGGCATGAATAAACACACCAGACACCAAGGCAAACAAAAACACTAAAGCCACAATACCAACAAGGTAACTGCCGCCGGGTAAGTTAAAGTTGTAATGCAGATGATAAATAAACTGCGATAATACGAAGTCATCTATGCCTGCTACCGTTTCACCTGTTTTAGGATCAACAAGAATGAGCATAGTCTGACGACCATTTTCGGCCAGCTCGTCAATAATGTCTAAATAGAAAATATAATAAGGTACTAATGTCGTGGGCATATTGATTCGTAAACGCCCATCTTGATCAACCGGATATTCCGCGAGCTTGTGCTCAACAATGCTGCCTAGTGGCAAGTCTTGCTGGCTATGTTGTACTGGATGATGTGGCGTAATAGCCCACTGTGCGACTTCGTCATGGAATAGCGTGATCGCGCCTGCCCAAAATATCAAAAACAACAAAGGCGAAATAATCAACCCAAGCCAACTGTGAAGTCCTCGAGCAGATTTTTAATCACTTTGTGTGGTGCTTGAGTCTGAGAGTTCATTGAAGAGTTCATTAATAGACCGGAATATAAAACAACAACACATTGGCAGCGGCTGTGACGGCAAACCATTTACCACAAACCATATTTGCGGCCTTGGTAGTATTACGGCTATAACAATACGCCATAACAGTAACCCACACGCAAAAGCCCAACAGCAAGCCGATAAACAATTTTAAACCAGCAGCAAACGGCAACAGGTGAAATGACAACAACACGATGCAAATTGCCAGTAATACCCCCCAAGCAAAGGCGGCAAGCGACTTTAACCACATTTGATTTAACCTTATTTAACGCCAACCATCATAATGCTGACAAATAAGGCAAAGCCTAATGAGCTAACCCACATGCTACGACCTTTAAAGTGTGCGGCGAGTAACACCAACAAAATCCACATAGTCATCACGCAAATGATCACTAATAAACTAGACACAAGTAAACTGTATGTGTGACTAAATCCCCACACTGCAAATAACATGGCAGCAAAACTTAAGCTCCACGCAAGCAGTTTAGGAAACGGCAAACCGATAAGCTGTTGTTTGTCTGACGCCAAATAAGCAAACAAACACCCTAGCCATAGAGAAGAAACGCTGATGAGTTCCATATTTACCAGCCTTAAATACAAATGATAATAATTTTCATTCATTATTATAAATCACAGCTGTAAATACAAGCATAATATCGAACCAAACGTACGTTATTAGGCTATACCATCATCGAATAGCGCTATCGCCCATGAGTGTCGATAATAACGCCATCGATTCGTCGCTCAATTAAACGCTAACGTGACAAACGAGAAGCTTGCCGCAACAACACTTAAACGAAATAAATCGATTACTAAACAAAGCATTAACATAAAACTTGTGATAACAAAATCTCATGTATTCCATTTTCAACTTACTGTATTATTAATAACTAATTTACGGACAATTGATTTCTTTACAAAGTAATAAGCATTGCTTAGGCTTAAATAATAACCAGATATAAATAAAGATTCGAACAGGGAGCGTACGATGAGATATTCCCTTGTTTATTGCACTTTACGTGTAGAAAACAAGGCAACCTAAATGCTAAAACCCATCGAGAACAACGTATGTGGCGCAGTAATATTAGGTTTAGCAGTGATAACGGTTTGGCAACCCATGATATACCTTGTCACTCAGCCAAGCACGGTCATGACTCATCAAAGTTTATCTAACCAAGTAATACCTTGGTCACGCTAGGTTGCATTAATGATCAATGAGTTAAAGGCCAACCATGCAGCGTATTGAGATGATCCAACTCCCTTAACAACGTAATACTCGATAGAGTTAGCAACCGCCATACGTCCAATAGCATTGCTATGAGCGGTTTCGTGATGTATTGAGCGTCAATCAGCTGGGGAAACACCTAGGGGCTGTTGATCTTTCAAGGTTATTTTTGCAGCGAATTGTTGGCCATTACTCATATACAAGTGCGCGGCAGAGACTTAGATGTGTAGTTATTCTACATAAAAAGTCGATAACGCAGTAAAAATGGCCAACAAACGCTGCCCAAAGGGCTCGGCTAAAAACGTTTTACTCTTTGTTGAATGGATTTTGCTTAGATGACTAGGCATCAATCCATTCGCCTCGATTAACACGTTTTTAACTCGAACAAAATTCAACCAGCAAAAATCAACAGACCCTAGCCAAAACTAAAAAGTGGGTGAGATAGTTATCAAGCCCAAGTTTGAGCATTAATTCACTGGAGAAGTGACCAATGGCAAAATTTATTTTAAATGGCAAGCCGATGACTGCCGACGTAGAAAGCGACACCCCGCTTTTGTGGGTGATCCGCGATGAACTCAACATGACCGGCACTAAGTTTGGTTGTGGTATTGGTACCTGCGGCGCATGTACCGTACATATTGGTGGCCAAGCAACACGCTCATGCATTACCCCAATATCGTCAGTCGAAGGCGCTGAAATTACTACGATTGAAGGCCTATCTGAAAACGGCGATCATCCTTTACAAATTTCCTGGCAAAAACTGCAAGTGCCGCAATGTGGTTACTGCCAATCTGGGCAAATTATGCAAGCCGCCGCATTATTAAAAGACAACCCAGCACCGACCGATAAAGATATTGACGCGGTAATGGGCGGAAACTTATGTCGCTGTATGACCTACGTGCGTATCCGTAGTGCCATTCATGAAGCTGCAAACTCAATCAAGGAGAGTAACGATGAGCAGACTGCCTAAACGTGGATCGGCAGGCATGACCCGCCGCGGTTTTTTAATTGCCATGACAGCGGTTGGTGTCAGCTTTGGGTTTCCTCGCCACTTAATGGCTGCCATGAATCCCGCTAGCCCAGACGGCAAAGTACTACCAAGTGAAGGCGACATTTACGAGCCGTCTTTATGGTACTCAATCGACACTGCCGGCAAAATTAAAGTCAACATTATGCGCTCAGAAATGGAGCCAACATGTGGGTACGGCTATTGCGCGTATTTTAGCTGATGAGCTTGAAGCCTCGTGGGATGATATTGAAATTATCCACGTAGACAGCGACCCACGTTGGGGTTATATGGTCACGGGAGGTAGCTGGTCTATTTCGCAAAGCTGGCCGGTGTACCGCCAAGCGGGCGCCGCTGGTCGTACGGCACTAATTGAAGCTGCAGCTAAAAAATGGGGCATTGCACCTGCTGACTGTAAAGCCAGTAACGGTAAAATCGTATCAAGCAAAGGCGAATTGTCGTTTGGCGAATTGGTCGAAATGGGCTTAACCCGTCAATTTACCGAAGAAGAACTCAAGCAACTGCCGCTTAAACCCAATGCTGATCTTAAATTGGTTGGCCAACAAGTTACCTCACTTGATATTGCCAATAAAACCAATGGTAAAACCGTATTTGGTATCGACGCTAAAGTAGATGGTATGGTGTACGCCAACCCGATTTTGCCGCCAACCCGCTATGGCTCAAAAGTGGTTAAGTTTGACGACTCAGCTGCCAAATCGGTTAAAGGCTATCAACAAACAATCGTGTTAGATGATGCCAGTGGCAGTGTGCCAGGTTGGTTAATGGTAATCGCCAGCAGCTTTTTTGCTGCACAAAAAGCCTCAAAGCTGGTTAAAGTAACCTGGGATGAAGGTGAAACCGCTAACGTATCTGAAGCTGACATTATTGCCCACGGTAAAACGTTACTCAACGACGCCAGCAAAGGCGGCATTTTAGACACAGGTAATGTTGAAACTGAGCCAGCGTTTGCCGGCGCAAAAAGCACTATTGCCGAAGAGTACATCACCAGCACCGTACTGCATGCGCAGATGGAACCGTTAAATGCTTTGGTATTTAAAAACCCAGACGGCATTTGGGAAATTCATTCAGGATGTCAGTGGCAATCACTTACCCTGCCTGTGCTAGCGACAGCGCTTGCAGAAGATGAAGCCAACATTGTTATCCGTAGTTACATGTTAGGCGGTGGCTTTGGCCGCAGACTTAACGGCGACTACACCATTCCAGCGGCACTCACCTCTAAAGCATTGGGCGGTAAGCCAGTCAAAATGGTGATGATGCGCCCGCAAGATATGCAATTTGACAGTGCGCGCTCTGTTTCAGTACAGCAATTAAAAATGGCTTTCGATGGCAACAAAGCGGTGACCGCGATGGAACATCACGCTACAGCAGGTTGGCCAACACAAGTTTTAGCGCCCGGCTTTATGCCTAAAGGAATCAATGGTCAACCATTTGATCCATTCTCCATTGCAGGTGCCGATCACTGGTACAGCGTAGGCGCACAAAAAGTACGTGCCGTGTCTAACGATTTAGCCATTGCCACTTTTAGACCGGGTTGGTTACGTTCAGTAGAGTACAGGTTGGACTGGTTGGGCGGTTGAAAGTTTTATGGACGAAGCCGCGCATCATGCCGGTAAAGATCCACTGCAATTCCGTCTCGACATGCTCATCGCCGAAGGTCGAAATGCAGGTACCACACCTGTTGCTGCTGGTGGTGCCGCACGTCAGGCTGCGGTACTGAAAAAAGCGGCTGAAATGATTGAGTGGGGCAAACCTCAAGCCGAAAACACCGGTTTGGGCATTGCCTCTACCTTTGGTCAAGAGCGCGATATGCCCACCTGGGTGGCTTGTGCCGTTCAAGTGCAAGTAGACAAAGACCGTGGCAGCATTGACGTACAAAAACTGTATATTGCGATTGATGCCGGGATTATTGTGCACCCTAATGGCGCAGAAGCACAGTGTCAGGGCGCGGCGCTATGGGGCTTATCAATGGCTATTCATGAAGGCACCGAGATCGTTAATGGCCAATATAAAGACTCAAACTTTAGTACTTATACGCCAGTACGTATTTACCAAACCCCTGAAATAAAAATTGAGTTTATTCCAAGCACTCAACCACCTTCAGGATTAGGAGAGCCAGCAGTAACGCCCGTAGCACCAGCCATTGCCAACGCAATTTATAATGCGGTTGGCGTGCGTTTACGCAAGTTACCAATGAAGCCAAACGATCTTAAAAGTAAGCTCACGAGTATTTAATCAATATGCCAAGTAAGTTTAATTAATAACTTAAAAAGCCCGACTATTATCATACTAGTCGGCTTTTTTATAACCAAAACGCCACCAGCTATCACCCTAAAGGCTGACACGTGAATTAATTTACTCATATTACACTTTTTAAAAAATGAGCAAAAACAGTCACAAACAATGCTCGCTAAAAATAATATTATACTAACCTACTAATTGTTAATAATAAGTGAATAATTTAACTTATAATTGTCAATATACATCTTCATATCCTTGAGTATTCTATGCCCGAAAGTATACCTGCTAATTTGGAAGCTATTTTTCTAGAAGCAATAAAAATTACGCCCAACTGCTTAGGGATAATCAACAGTGACAAGGAAGTGATATATTGCAATCAACATTTTGCCAGCATATTTGGTACTACTGTACAGAATGCAACGGGCAAAAAGTCGGCCGATTTATTGCGTAACGCTTGGGAAACCAAACAAGGCGTCATTATCAACGCCGACAATTTTGATCAATGGCTTGCAAACCTGCATAAGCTGCATTCAGACAAAGCGCTTAATCAATATGAAACCGACTTAACAGATGGCCGCTGGTTTAAAATGACCAGAATTAATCTCGACAGTGGCAATACTGTCATTATGGGCGTAGATATTACCGAATTAAAAAATACCCAAAAAGCCTTAGAAGAAGCCCATCAACATATTGAAAGTCTGGTTAATACTGATCAACTCACTGGCGTACACAATCGCCGAGCTTACAATCAAATTGCTAAACAAGAATGCGCCCGCGCAATTCGGTTTAATCAACCACTTTCTTTACTGGTTATCGACATCGATTACTTTAAAGCGATTAATGACTGTTATGGTCATATAGGCGGAGACCAGATACTCAAAGAATTTGCCCAAACCTGCGATAAATTATTGCGCCAATCGGACTCGTTATCACGCATTGGTGGTGAAGAATTCACCGCGATTTTACCGATGACAGATCAAAATGAAGCCAAGGTGATTGCCGAGCGAATTAGGGCTCAAATAGCTCAACATTCATTTTATGTGGCGCAAACCAGTAAGGGGATTAATATTACCATATCAATTGGTTGTAGCACGCTCACTGAGGGTGACACCTCAATGAACGAGTTGTTTTGTCGTGCAGATAAAGCCTTATATAGCGCTAAACATGGCGGCCGCAATAAAGTGCAATAAACACAATATAAACAAATTAGCGGCCGCACGTTTTAAATCAAAAATGTATTTCTATAGACGTTAATGACCTTCGGCAAACAGATAATTTAACCAACCTTGCATTCTTAACAAGACTTTACGCATAACAGCGACATGGCTAAAGTGGTCGGTATAAACCGCCACCTGGCCAGCAACACCAGCAGGTAATGACTCCCTTAAAGCATCATCTTCTAGTTCAATCAACACTAACACTCGACCACGTTGAAACAATCTATCAGACGACTGTAAATTACCACTAAATTGCAACTCACCCTCAGCCATTGCCGGTAAAACTTTAGACACTTTGCCTTTAAACACTCGCCCAGGCATTGCATCAATAATCACTTCAGCGTCATCTCCCTCTTTTAGCCTTAACAATGAGTTTTGCCAAAAAGCGCCAGCAAAGTATCGAGTTTCAGCAGGAATAAAAGTCAACGCTGGGCGCAAGGGTAATGGTACTGCCATGGCACCTTCGCGTAGTGCAAGTTGTGTCACAACACCATCAGACGGGGCTCTCACTACCGTTTGTTGTAAGTCATACTCAGCTTTAGCTAAATCAGCCTGAAGCCCAGCAACCTTTGTATTGACGCCATCCAGGTTAGACTCATAAGCTAAGCGAGTACGTAACGCTTCTGCACTTGCGGCATTAAGCTGTGCAGAGGCCGAAACAAACAATTGACGACGATTATCGAGCTCTAACTCAGTAAAAGGCGAGTTACGCCCACCCTTTTTATGGCCTCTTCATAACGTTTATACGCAGACTCTGTGCGGTCTTTATCTGCTGTGGCCTGCTCTTCTTTGGCAGCAGCTATGTTAAATGCAGCTTCAAGTTGCGGCACTTGTAACTCAGCCTCTTTTAACGCAGCTTGTTTTTGTTTAACCACCGCAAGATAAGGTGTAGGGTCAATTTTAAATAACACATCACCCTTTTTAATCGGCGAATTAGCCTTTACATTCACCTCTGTCACTAATCCTTTAACGGCAGGTACAATAGGGATAGTGACAAAATACTCCCGAGCAAATCGAGTGTAGGGATGGTTATAGTTCATCAACATCAATAAAGACCCAATTAACACAATACCGCCAAGAATAGCCGTCGGCACGATCCACTTATTTAAGGGGATCTTAAATATTTTAAAAATCGCGATACAAATGGCGGCATAAGTCAGTATGAGTAATAAGTCCATGATTATGCCTCTTGTGGTTTATCGTCTGATTGGGGCGGTTTGCCCACTGCGACGGGTTGCTCTAACGCTGTTAAGCGTTCGTTTAACGCGCTCACATGCTGAATTAACTCTTTTACCTCTCCTTCTAGTATTAATTCTCGTTTGCGAGAATCGCTAAACCCCCAACCTCTATCTTCACGATATAAGGTAGCTTCATATCCATAAAAAAGGCCAAATGGCATGCAAGGTGAATAAACTAACCCAACCAGCAATATGCAAGGCATCTTGTTGGGGGTGATTGCGTTTTTTGGCAATCTCATAGGGAATATCGTGGATGGCAATAATGCCGTAGAAAATAAAGATGATGACAAAAAAAAGCACACCTAGCGCAAAGTAGTCTAAGAACATGTATCCTCCCGATTTCCGCCATAACCCTTGTGAGTATAAAAATAAGTTGGGCGGTATATTGAGTATAAGACTGTTTAAAAAAAGTACACTTCAATCCAGTAAAAAAACAGAGAATATTCACACTTACATAAAAGAGAATTACTCATTTCAAAATATGATATTCACTTTAAGTTTACCGCAAGGTTAACTGACATTAACTGGATCATCATTTTTACACTTATTCATTGGCCATTTTTTGCAAAAATTGCAGTCGCTGCATTTCTTGCTCATCAGGCTGCCAAGGCTCATCAGACAATTGTTCAACGGCAAATTCACCTAACTCATAGTTAGACTCATTACTGCGACCATAACGTGTTAACTCACCAGGTACTGCAGGGCGACGTTCCAATACAAAACTCCCCAGAGTAAACTCACCATCTTGCTTAGGCAGCACACCCTTGTAGGCTTTGAGCTCCATTTCAACCTCACCTTCAGACAGCTTGTCAGAAGCGGTTAACAGCGCTACAGGTTGTTGATTTGTAGTATACAGATTGGCTCTTACTCGATAATAACCGGCTTTTTCGACCGTTATTTTTAGTGGGATTAACATATCATGCCCTTCAGCTCGTACTTCACCCACACCGGTGATCGTCGCTGTTGGGTAGCTATATTCAATGCCCGTCGTTAAAGTCTGCTTTTTACCATTAGCGCTAAAGCTAACATTGACCGCCATCGAGTCATCCCATTCTTCTGTGG
The DNA here is from genome assembly GCF_025398315.1 of Shewanella phaeophyticola. GTDB lineage: Bacteria > Pseudomonadota > Gammaproteobacteria > Enterobacterales > Shewanellaceae > Shewanella > Shewanella phaeophyticola. The sequence goes on along the minus strand of NZ_JAODOQ010000001.1, from coordinate 4,495,820 downwards.
CATCGAGTTGCACTGTCCAGCGTCCGTTTTGCCCTAACATCTCATCTTCAGCCAACACCTGACTGGCATCGGTTTCACTGTTAATCAAGGCGTTGACACCGCTAACCGATAGTCCATTAACCTCTAACGTCACCGTGACGGGTTCAGGGAAACTAAAGCGATATTTAGGCAACACTATGCTAGCGCTTGCACCACCTTCTAACATCACAGGTTGTGGCACATAACGATTAGGGTTTAACAAATGAACATCATCAATCCCAAGTGGCACCGAATACGCAGGCAAAGAAAGCTCTTGTGCATAAGCTTTAGCAAGCAATGAAAAACGCTCGCTCACTGTCTCAGGTACGGTTTCTTTTACAGTAGCTTGCTTAGGCAGCATCGGCTTTACCACACTGGGTTGATGAGTAACGCTTTGAGAGTCTTGATTTGGAACAACTGCCTGAGCCAGCGTGGGAGCCGGCTCAGACAAGAGATACCAATATCCTGCACATCCAACAAGCAGGGCAACAATACTGATCTTTTTTTTATGCTTCATAATAGCTAAATCCGCATTGAGTGGGGACTAATTTGCGGCCTGATAAACCAATGACGACATGCTGGTTCGACTAGAGTTACTCACCACTCTATAACGCGAACTAAAAATCCACCAACCACGTTTTTCGTCATAGGTGGTAAACTTGATGTTGTCACCATTTAAGTAAGCCGAGCTATTATTAGCGGTAGTCACTTCATCTTTAGCGCTGCTGCCAATGGTGTCGTTGTGGCTATAACCTTCACTCATCAACATCGGATAATGGTAAGGCATAAATGCATTTGGATCATTAACCGAGGTTAACTTGCCATCAAATGCAACACTGCGCGAACAACTGTTATAACTGCTGGCAGAGGCTGCACCACAACTTGAATGACTCGCGACAACACCGTCATCTTCTCCTGGTAAAAAAGCCCCTGTCGTGCCTAAAAAGTCAGAACCTGCGCCAGCAAAACGTAAGCGCGGCACCCGGCTATCTGGAAATGAAGCTAATTGACGCGCAGTATTCACCCGTAAATCATTTAACACCCCAATGTTAGATGATGACGGCGTAGCACCGAGCCATAACGACACAGCAAGCTTAACCGTGGAGTTAATTAAACCAGAACCATTAGCCACATTGACCGCTAAGTCAGCAAGCTCAACACCACCGCCAGCACCAGCAAAGTCGAACGTTGCCACAATATTCAGCGGCTGTAGACCCGCATTTTGTAACCATAATGCTTGGTTATCGATAATATATCGTGTCACTAAGTCGCCTGTTGAATGACTCACAAACACACAACCATTAGCACAGGTGCCGTCACGTGACATTTGTTGCAGTTTTGGCCAAACATATTGGCTAGTGATCTTATCGGCGACCCGTTCTTGTGATGGCCAGTCGATACGTTCGTCAGCTCTATCGCGCCAGTATTGTGCCCAGTAATCAGCACCATTATTGCTCACCTGTGCCCCAGTAGGTTTGCTTTGTAAGTTATCCGGCTGAAAGCCATGCACCAATACGACTGGATAGCCACTCACTGCCGCTTGTGCTGCACAACTGAATAAACCAGCTAACAGCAACAACATCGATTTTTTCATGGGTTGTCCTCATTTTTATCTGCTACAGCAATACACAGATTGTTATTTTTTGTTTGTGTTTTTGTTATCACTTTCGTGCGTTTTGTTACAACTGAGCACTCAACATAGAGCAGATAAAAAACAATGCAAGCCTAAAAAAGACTAGAATTTACACAGGACAAACCCAATAATCAGCATCTTGTTTGAATTAATTACAATCGACAACGTCAGGATACGTAAGAGCTTCTACCACTCGCGGTAAGTGAGCGTTATCGCTAGTACCAACATTGGCACAGACGTTTTAAGCTTTTACTCCAACTATTTTTATCATCAGCATTTTTTATTTGGAGGCGGCTTTAAAAAGCTTACAGATTGATTTATATAGCTAATCATTCTGTAAAAATGCCATAAAACTATAAAAAATTTATGCTTATATTAAAATGTTCTTCAAAGCTAACTCACAACGGACTGGTGAAAATGATGGATGCGGTACCAATAAAACTGAAACAATATTGTCTCTGCATCATCCTAACCACATTGTGTTTATCTGCAGGACTAAAGGCCGATACGCTCTAGCTTTCCACCATAGAATGGCCCCTTTTACTGGTAGCGCTCTCCCCAAACATGGCATCAACAGTCAAATCATTACTCAAGCATTGAGTTATCAAGGTCACACGCTCGCGATAGGTGTTTTGCCCTGGAACCGAGCCTCCCGAACAGTAAAAACAGGCCAAGTCGTAGGTTATTACCCCACTTACTATAATCCCTCTAGCGAGTTATTGTTTTCAGATCCCATAGGTGCCAGCCCTATCGTACTGATAGAGCGTAAGAGTAATCCGATTATTTGGGATCAGGTCAGTGATTTAAATCGATATGAATTAGGGGGTACTGAAGGGTTATATCAATACCGTTGAAATAGATGAAATGATTGCCAATGGCAGCCAAAAATTTGAATCGGGCATCGATGAAAAACAAAATATCCTAAAACTTGCAAAAGGCCGAATCGACGCCATCATCATGGATATAAACGTATTTGAATACCTAAAGTCTGATCCGCAAATTGCTAAGGTCGCCTCATTATTACAAGTGAACCCCAAAATCGTGCAAGATAAAACCTTGCACGTCACGTTTAATAATACTCCCGAAGGTAAAAAGTGGTGCGACATTATCAACCAGAGGCCTAGCGAAATTTGACGTTCAAGCCATGCAGGATGTTTTATTAACCCCTGTAAAGTAACAATTTAACGGCACTCGTAGGTATCAAGCGCTACCTATTTTTTGCAACCATCCTTGCTTATGTGTCGACAGCTATAGCTGGTACTTCATCCACAATTTATAGAACACCGCATTACATTCTGGGTTGCTGTCCATTTTTCCGTCTCTGTCACAGTCAGAGCCGGTTAGGGTTTTCATCACATCACTGCCGTATTGTTCTATATCATCAGCCTCAGGCGCCACAAACTCGGTCACTTTAGGCGAGTGTTCAATAAAATCAGCGACATTTTCATAAGACAAAAACTCTTCTTTAGAAATAATCTCACTGATATCTTGGGTCGGTAATTCAGACGCCACAACAGGCACAGACATCAGCATTAACACTGCACCTAAACATACATTGAACCAATTCACTTCTCTCTCCATCACCTAGCTGAGGTAAAACCTGATGTTAACTAAATAGCGGCTAAACCGTATTATTGATGTTCAGTTAGATATTGTATGGCTTTTTTATTGCCCGCTTCTGCGCTTTTTTTAATCCACTGTTCACCAGCAGCTTGTTGTTGATTGGTAATTAAGCCTTGCCCTAAAAGATATTGGGCATCATTTTGTCCTCGCTCTGCCGCTTTAGTTAACCAACTAATACCAAGCTCGCGATCAACCGCAACACCTTCACCATTTAAATAAATTTCACCTAAATTGGCCATGGATACCACGCCCCCCATTCGGTAGATGCCTGGTAAAGTGAAATCGCTTTATCAATGTCTTTAGCCACACCATGGCCTAATCGGTACATTTCGCCTAGGTTATTGGCGGCTTGACTTTGATTATTGGCGACCGCCTTCTCATAGTGAAAAAGGGCTTTTTGATAATCTTGATCGACCACTTCACCAAAAAAATATAAGTTGCCAATAAGCTCATCGATGTCGTATTTTTTTATTTTGGCGTACTCATGATACAGCGCTAACCCCTTATCGATATTTTGGGGCACGCCTTTACCTTGTAAATATAATCGAGCCAACCTCATGCAAGAATATGAATTCGAAAGGCCTTGTTGATACCAATAAACGGCTTTGTCAATATCATGATGCGCTGGGCTTTTGATTTCATAAATCCAGCCTAAGTAAGAGGCTGCATCTTGACGACCTAACTCATAAGCCTTTTCAAAATATGAAATAGCCTTATCAAAATCAGGCGTAACAGAAGGGCTTTTTGAGTAAATGATGCCGATATAAAAAGCCGCACTCTCATCATATTCAGTAGACTCTAACAAGTAAGGTAAGGCTAATTCATCGTTTTTTTCTGTACCAACCCCAAGGTGATAACTTTGGCCTAACTGAAAATATGCAGGCGTAAAACCTAAGTCAGCAGCTTGTTTGTAGTATAAAAAGCTTTGTTTTTCGTCTTGTGGAACACCATTACCAAGGCGTGACATGGTGCCTAAATTGGTTAATGCATTGGGGTTACCCAATGCTGCAGCTTGGTAAAACAATGGCAATGCAATTTTCAAATCTCGCTCAACTTTGTCACCGCGTAAATAAATACCGGCAATATTATTGATCGCAATGGTATTACCTTGATCGGCTGCCAAAGTATAAAGTTGCAACGCGGTATTAATATCTTCAGGAACCAGCTTACCTTCTTCATACAATAAGCCTAAATTGACCTGAGAGTCTGCATCACCGAGCTCTGCCGCTTTATGATAAAGCTCAACTGCTGCTAATTTATTTTCAGCTACCCCCCAACCAAAATCATAGATTTGAGCCAAATACCCCACGGCCAGTGGGTAGTTTTGCTCAACTGCAATAGCCAAATATTCATGGCCAAGCTTAGGATTTTTATCTACTCCAGTACCGTTTAAATACTTTAACGCTATATTGTACTGAGCAATTGCAGAGTCACTGTCAGCCGCTAATTTGTACCATTGAAAAGCCTTTATTTGATCATTTACTTCAAAGTCATACAAGTAAGCCAACCCCAAGTAACAAGAAACTTGTTTTGACTCAGCTCCCGCACGAAAGTAACGCTCAGCTTTGTGCAAATCTTGATAATTGGGTTCATCTAAATACAGGTAACCTAACTCACAATTTGCCATTGCAAACTGTTGATTAATCGCTTGTTGGTAATATGACACTGCAGTATCGAGATTTTTATCAACAAACTCACCCTCACGGTAAAAAGACGCTAAATTAACCATCGATTGTGGGTCATTTTGTTTCGCCGCTGCTTTATACCAATATAACGCGAGTGCATTATCTTCTTTAACACCTAACACGCCCAAATCGTAAATCAATCCCAGCTCGCCCTGAGCTCTTGGGAGACCTTGCTTAGCCAGTTGTTGGTAAAGCGCTAATGCTTTTTCAGGCTGGTTATCGTTGTAGTATGACTCGGCTAAACGTAGTTGTTCATCACCACGCTGAAGCTCAAGCGAAGTTATGGCTGGGATGGGTTGAGTCGATGTAGAAGCGCAAGAGATAAGTGTTCCCACACTCAAGAGGATGAGAAGTAAGCGATACATGTTAGTCCTTTAACGATTAGTTAACCTAGGCGTATCATAACGTTTAATACATAAAAATACAGTGGGATAAGTCATTAATCGCAATGCGTTAAAAATATCTTTCTAATCGTTTTATGGCTTTACTTGAGGTTGTCTTTGCAACGGTATAATTCTTTTACCTGTAAAAAATCGATGGCACACTTTGCTTGTCAGAAAGGTTTGCAGCGCAGTAATAATCGCAATTTGAGTGCGCCACTTGCCAAATGTCATGCTGGTTTCTTTTTTGATTAAGCGCGCCAATATGCGTCCTGTTAATGCAAACTTATCGGCCCGTTGCAGCCAGGTTTTTCTATCACTCGCTGGCTGATCCATTTTTTAGATCGTTAATCTAGATTATCTCAACAGAAAACGCTTTATACTGTCGACCATGATTAAGTGAACTCTAAAGCACAAAATGACGTTACCAACTGATAAAAACAAACTGCAATCGCGCTTCGCAGGCGTATTACTGGTGATAGGGATCTTGCTTATTGCGGCTAATTTACGCGCGCCGTTTACTGGCATTGCCCCTGTGTTAGAGCAAATTATTGATCACTACACGCTAAGCGGTTCACAGGCAGGCTTTATCACCACACTACCGCTTATTGCTTTTGCGATTATTTCACCTATGGCAGCCATGTTTGCCAGAAGACAAGGCCTAGAGCAAAGCTTATTTGCCGCATTAATACTGATTTTATTAGGCATTTTAGCAAGAGTGTTCGACTCATCAATTATGCTATTTGTAGGCACTGCGGTTATTGGTATCGGAATCGCCATTGCAAACGTGCTATTACCAAGTTTAATCAAACGCGATTTTGCCACCAAAGTGGCACTCATGACTTCTGCTTATGTCCTTACCATGGGGGTGGCATCCGGTGGCTTTTCTGCTTTGGTATTTCCGCTGAGTCAGCTTAATGGTTTGGGTTGGCAATTGGCATTGGGCTCGTCGGCAATATTAACCGTTGCCGGCTTAATTGTTTGGCTAGCACAACTGAGTAAACACACAAAACCGGCGAGCATGTCGCAATTTGCTTCATCGTCAAAAAGTGTATGGCGCTATTTTTTAGCATGGCAAATTACTTTGTTGTTAGGCTTAAACTCTTTTTTGACTTATATCATCATTACCTGGCTGCCAAGCATATTAACTGATACAGGGCATTCAGCGGTTGAAGCAGGGGCATATCATGGCGCATTTCAAATTTCGACGGCTATACCCGGCTTAGTATTAATACCACTGTTGGCTAAGTTAAAAGATCAAAGCGGGCTGAGCCTTATATTGGGATTGCTCAGTGCTGGCAGTGCAATGGGGCTGTTATACATGCCTGACTTAGCGTTTTTCTGGACGATAATGTTGGGATTTTGCTCTGGAGGCTGTTTTATCTTAGGGCTATCATTTATTAGTTTACGCACAGATGACCCGCATCAAGCTGCTTCGCTTTCTGGTATGTCACAAAGTGTGGGTTATTTATTAGCGGCGGTAGGCTCTATGATGGCGGGAGCATTGCACACCTCAACTGACAGCTGGAAAGGGCTACTGTGGCTATGCATTATTGCTGCGCTATTGTGTGCATTATGCGGCTTCGGTGGCGGCAGAAACACCACCTTGGATAAGTCGGTTAGCTAACAAATGCGTCAGCACTGCAAGCTTGCCTCCCCAAATAATATCAATCCTTATTCGCATTTTTGCTTAAAGAGCAAATTTAAATGCGGATTGGTATAGCATCAGTTTTATTGATAATCGTTGTTGAGGCTGGTGATGTTTGTTAAAGACAGTCTTGGCAACGTTACTTCCAAGGCGATATTGCGGAAAAGCCGGAACGGCTAAAGTTTTGCTCCAACTGTCTGCCCATTTGGCTATCGGCGCGTTTATCATGGCTGTTGGCGGCGGTTTGTCTGTGTATTAGGCATAAAAAAGGCACTTGCTTAGTGCCTTTAACCTGAACGCTGGATAATTATGCCGTTGGACAAAGTTGCGCTTTAAGTTCACCCATGGCGGTATAGCCACGATACCCTTTAATAAGCACGCCATTTTCATCTAACAAAAGTAAAATCGGTGTAGCAGGGATCCCGCCCATATCTTGCACTAAATTAGAGGGTGGCCGGTAGGCTTCAAACGGAAAGTTAAGCCGAAACAACGCACGTTTTAACCTCACATTATCGCCGTTAATACCTAGCGCAACTGGATGCAGCTGTTGCTCGCATTCTTGGTGTAGCTTCTTGAGGACTTTGGCCTGTTTGATACACCATGGGCACTCTGGCTCAAAAAACATCATCGCGACCGGCTTACCATGTAAATGCGCAAGGTTGCTGGTGGTTTGCCCGCGCAGGTCTTTAAATTGGTAATCAACCGTGAGTTGCGCCGCAGATAAGGGCGCGGCGCATAACAGTATTATCAAACTGGCGAGACGTAACATTAGAATGTGTACTTCATGCCAGCGTAGATTTCTCTACCGCGAAGTAGTTCATAGATATAGCCCACATCATAAGCGCCGTCTGCATCATAAAATAACGGGGTATCTTCATCACCTGCTTGGGTGTAATCAAGTAGGTTAGTCACACCGCTATAAAGTGAAAGGTAGTCGTTAAGCTCATAACTGACGCGCAAATCAACAGTGAAATAAGACGGTGCATCGGTGCTTTTTTCAGAGTCAGGGTCAACTTCGCCAGTGCTCAGTAGTCGGTTATAGCCTTCGTAGCCATAGTCAGATAAATCACGGCTGCCTACCCACACCACATTGGCGAATAAGTCCCATCCATTGATGTCCCAATCGGCAGATAATGTAATGCGCTCTTCTATTGGCGCTACAGCATAAGATGATTGAAATACTGAATCATAATCAAATACTTCACCGGTTAGGTTCAGGGTTAGATCGTCAGTTAAACGATAGCCTAAAGCGATGTCGGTAGTGACAACACTGGCTTTTTCATCAAGCTGAGTCAGTAGTGGAATACCTTGATCATTGGTGGTTAATTGCGCCAAGTTTTCAACTTCAGTCCAGGCAAGAGAGGCCGTAGATGTCAGTCTGTCACCTTCATAACTCAAGGCGTAGTTAACCGAGTTTGAACGCTCTAATTCATCAATATCAATATCAAAACCCAGTGAACCATCTAAGATGCCGTGGTCTGTTTCAAAGAATGATAACGGCGCACGGTAACCGCGTCCGGCAGATAAACGCGACACCCACTCATCGTTATGACGTAAACGAATATCGACTCGAGGAGATAAAATTGACTCATCGAGTTCTGTTCCTGGTTTGTTTGGATCTGTAAAGTCGGCGACAACGTTGTCATAGCGTAATGCCATTGCAACTTCAAGTTCATCAGTTACCTGCCAAGTATCCTGGACATAAATACCCGTCACATCATAATCAAATGAATCTGAAACATAATCAGGGTTTGCACTGCCAGAGCGCGAGTTTGAACGCATTTCTTCGGTGCGGTGGTCTATACCAAAGGTCAGTAATTGAGTGTCGTTAAGCAAATAGTTAAAACGTGCATCAAAGAACCACATTACGTCATTAGCTGTGTAATCAAAGCCTTCGTAAAAAGAGTCTTGATCATGCTCTGCATAGCTAGTCGCTAAATGCATGTTCCAATCATCGTTTAATTCTCTTAACCAAGTTAATGAGGCTTCGTTACGATCGGTTTTAATCCACTCAGACGTTTCCCAAGCTTTACCTGTATAGTCATTGCGCACGTCACCGTCTTCAAATAACTCTTGAGTCGCTGTGGCATCATCGTCATAACCTGACAGCACAGTGCCGGTAGAACTTGCAAGACCATCAGCAAAGGTTTCATCTAACATTGAGCCGCCAAAAATTTCAGATTGAATATTGGCTATGCGCAATACAATGTTGTCGGTGTCTGTTACATCGTGCGACACTCTCGCGGTAAGACTGCGGTTTTCTTGTTGTGGGGCTTCATTCACGCCATTGTCGTCAGCGTCATACTGGTCTCTATCATCATATTGGGCAACTAAAGTGGCACGAGTGCGGCCATCTTCACTGACACCTTTACCTAAGAAACCCATCTTTTTATAGCCATTTTCACCGACTGCCACATCAAATTCTGCGCCGTTATCAGTGGGCTCATAACTAATAATATTTACCGTGCCGCCAATGGCCTCTGGAGCAATTAACGATGCCCCAGCGCCGCGGGCAACTTCAATGCGGTCTATGCCGGTCGTTGGGATCGCATCCACAGCATAGTAACCAGAAATCATAGTGTGTACGGGTAAGCCATCAACCAGAATGGTTGTTTGCTCGCCTTTCATGCCATTGAGCATGATGCGTTTTACGCCACACATAGAACATTCGTTAGAAACTTTTACACCTGGCGAGTTATCAATAGCTTCTGATAAGTTAACGGCATTTTTATTTTCGATAGTGCCAGCGCTTATCACTTCGGTTTTCATGATGGTGTTAGCTAAAGTACCGGCTTGCTCTAGTCTTTGCCTTACCCCCATCACACTTACACGTTCAATATTTTCCACATCGGGAGTAGAGGACTCTTCTGCCAATACCATTTGCGGACTAAGGATTACGGCTAATAATGCTGCTATGTACGTTGGCTTCACTCTGTTTATCTCCATGGGATATATTATGAGCGAATATTAATGGTAATGAGAGTGATTATCAATTGAGCCGGATCATGTTTTTGACATTTAGCACAAATTACCTTTACTGACCTTGTGAGCACTAAGCACAAAATCGCTCAATGTTACCAACCTATATCAGCATTCATACCAAATAGAAATAAAACCATTTAAAAGCAACAGATTACAAGGCTTTTCATTATGCTAAAGCCTGTTTTTATTGTCATTCACGCACACATATCGACAAAATTGATACTCTCAATCACCCTCAGTATTCACGTAATGACGCATTAAGTAATTTTCTCACGACAGCTCATAAAACAACCTACCAACTTGCCTTCCTAGGCTTATTTTTATCTAAAAACGGCAAAAAAGCCGGTTTTCGCTTAAAAAAAGCATCAATTTAATTGATACATAGCTTAATAAACATTCAATATTATTTAACTTTTTAATGTGTATTCTGAATATAAATCCAACATTTAGAAACCACATTAAGGAGTCATCAATGTATGTAAGCAACAATCGAGTCACGCCACGATTGGGAGCCTGTAGCACTTTACGGGGCGCGTCATGAAACAGTTTGACGCCCACGAGGCGACTCGACCTGTTAGCCATCTCGCTGTCGTAGATAGCTCTGCAGCAATGAGCCCATTTGAAAAAGCCGCTGAATACGGACACGCCAAAGTGACAAAGCATATTGCACAATCATTTGGCTTATCAGTATTTGCTGGCGCTTTCATTGCACTGGCCTTTGTGTTTTATCTCACCGTGACCACAGGAGCTGCACCTGGCTCGTGGGGGCTGGTGCGGTTTAGCGGTGGTATCGCCTTTAGCTTAGGCTTAATTCTGGTTGTGGTACTCGGAGGAGAACTGTTTACCAGCACCGTATTAAGCGCGATTGCCTGGGCGCAAAAACGCGTCACCACCAAACAATTATTAGGTTGTTGGACAAGGGTGTATTTAGGCAACCTTTGTGGCGCAATGTTGATATTGCTATTAGTGATGATGTCTAAAATGTATGACCTTAACGGCAGCGCTTGGGGTCTCAACGCTTTGCATGTCGCACAACATAAAATTCACCATGATTGGAGCCAAGCCTTCGCTCTAGGCACCTTATGTAATTTGTTGGTGTGCTTAGGGGTGTGGATGACCTTTAGCTGCAAAGACGCCTTAGGCAAATCAATATTATTGATATTGCCAGTGGCGATGTTTGTCTCAAGCGGCTTTGAACATAGCATTGCTAACCTATTTATGGTGCCTTTAGGCATTACTATTGAGCACTTTATTGGTAGTGAATACTTCATGGCACTCGGCGTGGTTCCACAAGCCTTTGCCGACCTCACCATTAGCAATTTTATCGTGCATAACTTAATTCCGGTCACCCTAGGCAACATTGTTGGCGGTGCAGTATTTGTGCAGCCTTGGGTATTTTTGGATTAACGATCGTAACCCAAGCAGCAATCACGTCGCACAACTACACATTAGCCCTATTGAACAAGGCCAAACTCGCCAACATGACGGCCTCAAGTGCAGCAACAGCCACAACATTTATCGGCATCAGCACTGTTTCAGTCTTCAACTATTACATCAACTCACTCTCATTCAAGTCATAAGGACTTAACCATGAAAACCAAAATTGACAAACTTATCGTTAGCGAATTAATGGACACTAATCCTGGCACACTTAACGTTGATAACACGATTTATCAAGCGCTAGATTTACTCGCCGCACAAAGCATTCGCAGTGCCCCGGTTGTTGACCAAAATAATCAGTTATTGGGCTTTGTTTCAGAGCAAGATCTACTGCGCTCACTGTGGTCAGAAGAGTTTTCTGCCAACTTACCCACAACAATCAAAGAGGTGATGCAAACGAAAATGCTCACCGTAGCGCCAACTGAAAAAGTTGCCCAGTTACTTGAGTTTATGGTGGTCGATAAGAAAAAGCTTTTCCCTGTAACCGACTCAGGCATGTATATCAGCGGTGGTTATCAAAGTTATGAAGAGCGCCTACGTGAAGCCTCTGCTGCGGTTCCGAGTGTTTACCCTGTTGTTGAAAACGGTCGCTTATGTGGAGTTATCCGCCGCGAATCACTCATGAAGATGTTTGCTAAGCTGTATCATCCAAAACATGACGGTAACGCCCATCCAGTAGAGCAGTCTGTCGCGTAATAGTGGTGACTTGAGAGTTTGCTAACAAGCTATGGTTAAACCATAGCTTGTTACATTTTATCAATACGTTGAATTAGGAGTGCTTTCAGGATTAATGTCGCCGTAAACCTCTTCTGGGTCGACATCATTGATCAATAACATTTCCCTGACAGTTTCAATATGATCTAATATTTTTTGGTAGTCATCGCCATATTCATACTTAGTGACTTCAATTGCTTTAGGCATATAAGTAAACGCAATTTTTAATGCCTGTAATGCAGACTCACTCATTTTATCACTCATGTCACACTCCTTGATGTTAAACCATATACAACCAATATGTTTACCCAAAGGATATATCAATACAAGCAATTCGGCTGACTCACCTATTACAGATGGACTGGTCTTTTACACAGACCACCAGCGACGATGGCTATTTTAGCTTGCTAAAAAGCAAACAAAACCCAAGCTTTAAAAACCTGCCGATGTTTGTTAATCGGGATGGGGTGGTGTTGCTAGGATAAACGCTATCGAGGTATTGTAAGATTTCTTTGCGGCCAAACATAGACGCCCAATCTCTTACATCCATATTGGTTTTGTTTTTAAGTGTTAAGCTTGCACCGTATTCCAACAGCAATTTTAATATATCAAGGTTACCTTTATACGCTGCGGCCATTAGCACTGTGTTGCCGACAGCATCTGTTGAATCAACATTGGCGCCGCATCTTAATAAGGTTTCACAAAAGTCGTTTTCACTATTATAAACGGCCAACATTAATGCTGAATAACCTCGATTATTTTTAGCATCAACATCTAACTCACCATGCTGAGACAACATGTTTGCTAGGCCTCTAAGATCGCCAACTCGCGCAAAATCAAAAATATCGGCTTCTGCTCGATAGGTTTTTTTATACTCTTTCCAAGCTGTCATAAAATGCCTTTAATAGCGTTTATACTCAATGACATAAATATAAAAAGCAGGCCTATATCGACACTTCATAGGCCTGCATTACTGCAGTTGTAAATTACACGATTTCTGTGATGTCTAGCCCTAACGCCATCGCAACGCCTGTGCCATAAGCTGGTGCAGCTTTATAACAATTAATAATATGACGATGCTTAACCTCTAATGATGCCGGAGCAATACTTCGTGCTGTATTGTCAAATAACACTTGCTGTTGTTCTGCAGTCATTAAATTAAATAAGTTACCAGGCTGAGTATAGTAATCACTATCATCTTCGCGGAAATCCCAGTTATAAGCATCACCTTGAAGGTGTAATGGTGGCTCATTAAATTCTGGTTGCTGTTGCCACAATCCTAAGCTGTTTGGCTCATAACCTTTAGTGCTACCGTAATTGCCATCAACGCGCATAAAACCATCTCTATGATAAGAGTTTACAGGGCATCGAGGCTGGTTAACGGGAATATGCACATGGTTAACACCCAAGCGATAGCGCTGAGCATCACCGTATGAAAATAATCGTCCTTGCAACATTTTATCAGGCGAGAACCCAATCCCAGGGACAATATTGGCAGGGTTAAATGCGGCTTGTTCGACTTCAGCAAAATAATTATCTGGGTTACGATTTAGCTCCATCACCCCGACATCAATTAACGGATAATCAGCATGTGGCCACACTTTGGTTAAATCGAATGGATGAAAATGATAATTTAATGCGTCTTTTTCAGGCATAATTTGCACTTTTAAATCCCATTTAGGGAAGTCGCCTTTTTCAATAGACTCATAAAGATCTTGTTGATGGCTTTCGCGATTTTTACCCACTAACTCTTCAGCTTCTTGATCAGTTAAGTTTTCAATACCTTGTTGAGTTTTTAGATGAAACTTAACCCAAAAACGTTCATTGTCAGCATTGAGGAAACTAAATGTATGGCTACCAAAACCATTCATATGGCGATAAGTACGAGGAATACCACGATCACTCATAACCACTGTGACTTGGTGTAGCGCCTCTGGCAACATTGACCAAAAATCCCAGTTAGTATTTGCACAACGCATGTTGGTACGAGGATCACGTTTAACGGCATGGTTTAAATCTGGAAATTTTAACGGATCACGAAGGAAGAATACCGGCGTGTTGTTACCCACGAGATCCCAGTTACCTTCTTCGGTATAGAATTTCATTGCAAATCCACGAATATCACGTTCAGCATCGGCAGCACCACGTTCGCCAGCTACGGTAGATAAACGCCAAAACATCTCGGTTTTTTTGCCGATTTCTGAAAAGATTTTTGCTTTGGTATATTGAGTAATATCATGAGTAACAGTGAAAGTACCGTATGCGCCAGAACCTTTCGCATGCATACGTCTTTCAGGGATCACTTCTCTATCAAAATGGGCCAGTTTCTCTAGAAACCACGCATCTTGCAATAACATTGTACCACGATACCAGCAGTTTGAACATTTTGGTTATCAACGACAGGCGCGCCGTTACTTGTAGTCAGTTTATTTTGATTTGTCATTCTTTACTCCACTTACTTAGTCGATATATTGCTAAAGGTTAGTGATTGATAAAACATATCAAAATTGCTAACTACTTGAATGTTTGGCAGAGTTTGAGCTGTTTCATTTTCTAGTGGTGACATTATTTACTTGGCTATCAAGATTTAGATAAAAAATGAAAGCACTCAGTCAAAATATCGCATTGTCAATCACGGTTAATAATCCATCCGTTATGGCCGACATTAAAAATTGATATACCCAATACAGCTAATTCAGAAACAGTATGCTCATTAAAATAGCTATATCGATAGCATCGCAATTTGTATATTGGTTCCCAGCGTTAAAATAAGAATATCCCCACGAAAGATTGCTATACATTTGATAAATATCATCAAGTGGTAAATACCCTCGACTGTGTTTAACAGCCCCCAACAAACATTTATCTTCCTAGAAAGGTATATTTTAAAAGAATACTCCGCCAGAAAGGTATTTAGCAAGTAAAATTGGACTGATTAAGGCTGTCTTTTACAAAAATTTATTGAGTTAATGTAGAGTGATTTTCGTACACTTTTTGATAACATTTTGCTCCATCATGAGAGTGGTGAGATTCAGCATGGGATAGTGAAGGGAAAGTTGAACGGTTAGAGGCTTTCAAAACAGATGTTTCGTTAGGTTATACCATTGTTATACAAGGTAAAATAAAGATCGCTGTTATTCCCTAAGCAATCTAGACACGATAAAAACCATAATACAGTAACGAGCAACAATAAACGCATACAGAAGGATTTAACCAATAAATGATAACTAGCGGCTTTAGATTGAAGCGCTGTAACAATGATGTTAATTTTAAAAGCTATATAGTTAATTAAAGCTGTATAGTTAATTAAAGCTGTATAGTTAATTGATGTCGTTCAGTAAGGATGGATGCTCATGGCAAAAAAGAGTGATATACCAACCCATCATTACGATGAAGCCATTCATTACATTAAGCATCCAGATGAGACCTCGCATCTGTCACTCGATCCCCAAATGCCTTTCGTACTGGCTAAATTTGAGTTAATGCAAGACATAGCTCAAGCAAACTATCCCCATCGCCACAATTGCTATCAAGTGTTATACATTTCAGAAGGCGCAGGAACCCATACCATTGATTTTGTTCCCTACCCTGTTGCGGCGCCCACTCTGTTTTTTTTATCAAAAGAACAAGTGCATTACTGGCAACTCAGCCAACCATTAAAAGGCTATATTTTACTGATCCCGGAGGAGTTCTTAGGCTTTCCATCATCAAAGGTCGTCAGAACACATGACTTTTCTGTGTTTAATTATGTTGGAGATAGCCCACACTTACCGCTCGATAAAGAGCACTTCACAATGATTAATGGGCTTTTTGAGGCAATAGCTGATGAGTTTTACCGTGACAAGGACAGAAGTATTTCGGTTTTAAGGGCTTATTTACATATTTTGCTCACAAAACTTCACCGCCTATATATGATTGAACATCCCAGCGAATGTTCTGCGATTTTGTCACCTTTAGTACGACAATTTAAGCAATTAGTCTCTGAACACTTTACTCAAGAGCACTCAGTACAAGACTACGCCAAAAGAATTGGCGTCAGCACCAGTCACCTCAAAGACACCGTTAAAGCCGTCACGGGATCAGCCCCAGGCACGATGATCAGAGAAAAGCTGATCTTAGAAGCCAAACGCTCACTCGTGCATAGCGATGCCACAGTGGCAGAAATTGGTTACAGCTTAAACTTTGAAGATGCATCCTATTTTGGACGTTTCTTTAAACGAGAAACAGGCATAAGCCCAATAGCATTTCGCCAGCAATATCAACAAAAGCACCCAACCACCGCTAAGTAACCCTAGGGTCTGTTGATCTTTCAAGGTTGTTTTTGCAGCGAATTGTTGGTCTTTACTCACATATATAACTGCGCGGCAGAGACTTTGAGGTGTAGTTATTCTACATAAAAAGTCGATAACGCAGTAAAAATGGCCAACAGACCCTAGCAATCGTTAATAATAGCGACCTGCGAAAAGTGCCATTATCCCCGCGTTGAGTGTCTTAACAAGTTAAGACATTAAGTCGAAAATATATTCCAAGCGACAACAATTTTTACCTAACAGATAGTACTGAGAGGAATATATATCATGACAAAGTTAACAAGACGATTTTCAACAAACATACACCACATATTATGTGCGTGGTTAATGTCAGCCCTGTGCATTTTCAGTGGGCTTGCAAGTGCAGCGCAAAGCACTTTTGACGTTGAAGCAGTAAAAGCTAAATACAGTATCCGAGACTATGTTTATACTCCACTACCCGAACGTGGATACAATTATTTTAAGATTGCAGAGAACGCATACTTCGTCCATGACGATTTTGAAAATATGGTGTTTTTTGTCACTGACGATGGCGTCGTAGTTTACGATGCAAAGCCAGATGTTACCCCTTATTTACTTGAAGTCGTTAAAGAAGTGACAGACAAACCTATCACCCATGTTATCTATTCGCATCATCATCGCGACCATGCAGAAGGCATGTACTTATTTCCTGAATCAGCAATCAAAATATCTAATGATGAAACCGCTCGATTTCTCAAAAGAGCAAATGATCCCAAACGCCCAATGCCAGATATTGTTTGGAAAGACAGTTACGTTTTAGAAACCGGTGGCTTACGCCTTGAGTTTAATGACTTACCTGAAAACTGGCATTCACAGTCAGACAGCATAGGGTATGCACCACAACAGAAAATTTTATTGGCAACCGATACTTTCCATCCAGATGCCGCACCCTGGATCCATTTCGGTGAAGCGACTAACCCAATGTTTGCTTTCCAGTTGCCACAAATATTACTCGACACCTATGACTTTAACTTTATGGTCACTGGCCATGAACGAATTGTCGCAACGAGAGCGCATTTGGAGCTATACAACGAATTAGTACAAGACATGAAAAACATTGTATTTGAAGTGGCTCAATCACCAGCATTCCATGCGCTAATGAAAGAAACTGAAAGTCGTTATGCTGACGGTGCTAAACATTGGGAATACAAGGAAATGATTACTAATGGCGCCAAAATGTCAGCCGCTAAATTCATTGACCGTTGGGCTGGTCGTGTTCGCAATGTTAATCTGAATATGGAAGAAAATTTTCAAATGATGTTTATGCAATTGATGATTTTAAATCCATAAATAGCCAGTTTGTTTACACTGACATTAATGCACTTTTGCTCAGTTAACACTTTGGGGTTAACTGAGCATACCATAATGAGATAGGCATTTTGGGAGTGGCATAAATACCTAGGGTCTGTTGATCTTTCAAGATTATTTTTGCAGCGAATTGTTGGACATTTGTGCAAGGCAGAGACTTTGAGGTGTAGTTATTCTACATAAAAAGTCGATAACGCAGTAAAAATGGCCAACAAACGCTGCCCGAAGGGTTCGGCTAAAAACGTTTTACTCTTTGTTAAATGGATTTTGCTTAGATTGCTAGGCATCAATCCATTCGCCTCGATTAAAACGTTTTTAACTCGAACAAAATTCAAACAGCAAAGATCAACAGACCCTAGTTTTATATCGGATAGTTTTCGTGAAATCGTATTCGCGGCAACCAAGCAACAGCCAGAGAGACTGATTTCGTCGTTACAAATCAGTATCTATAGTGCGGTATTGCTAAAATCTATGCCGCATTTCATGAGTGGCTTAAGCCTTTGCTCAATATGACACGATTTTCTCACTCATGATTCAACATCAAGTAAAGATATCACCCACTTGTGCAGCGGGTCGTCGTGGTAATGCGGATGCCAAGCGGCAATAACATCAACACTCTCTGGCGATTGCTCAAGCTCAAGGGTAACTACATCTAATCCTTTCATCGCTCAAGAGGGTAAAAAAGCAATTGAGTAGGTTGTTTCAGGGTACATAGGCACCATCGAAAAACAGAGAGCAGACACGACAACGTTACGTTGCAAGCCAAATTGCGCAAATCAGTCATCAATAGAGCCTTTAAAATTGAAGTCGAGACGGTGAGGCAATGATGGTAGGATATTGATGATACTTTGTTTAACTGTTCACATGCATAAAGGTTCACCGAATACACCGCATAATAACTCGGTACGAAATGCTCCATTATCGAGCATTCACACATTCAGGTTAGGCAAAGTAACACAACGGCTCACACACAAAAATGATAGTGAGACAGCAAGTTTATTTGTGATAGCTTGCAGTGTTTGAGTGATAGTTAATCTTGATGGCTATGCCGCTGTGGCTAAGCAATCATTACAGATACAATTGATTTCGAGCTGCGGGCTCACTAATTGAAAACCTGCTTGTTCCACGCTCTGATTAAGTTCATTAATCGTTGATTTATTAACGATAATTTCCTTTACCGCATTACACACACTACAAATTAAAAACTGTGGCACGCCATGCTCATGCTTACAGGTGATGTGCGAGCAAGCAATAAACTTATTAGCCAATTTAAGCTTATGGACTAAGTGTTCTGCTTCTAAAAAATCGAGGATTCGATACACCGACATCGCCGGGATTTTTTCGCCATTTTCTTTGACAAACAAATCAATTAAATCGTACGCAGACAACGCCTTATTTGTCTGAGCAAGCAAAGATAAAACTTGTTTTCGCTTTGTGGTTAAGCGTGAACCATGGCTTTTACAATTTTGTTCAGCATATTCAATAATAGTGTCGATGTTATTCATTGCGTTATCTCAAACTAATCATGTTTTTATCGCTCAGCGTCACCGCACCTTGTTGAGTATCGGTAATCCACATAGAGCTTATCTGGTGAATACGAGGAAAAAGTGCAAATACTGTAACAGTAATGCTCGAAAGCTCAGACATTTTTTCACAATTAAACCGATAATACGCTGTCACATCACTATGTAATTGTTGGGCAGTATGTTCATCTACGTGGCCTTCGATGGCATCATGGTCATCTGGGTGCTCAACACTCATTGCATCCACAGTGTGAGACACAAATTGACAAGCACCACCATTAAGCACAAACAAATCATCCACCAAGTCAACTGTCGGTGTCGTTAATGTGACCTCGACAGTGCTGTTATCAACCGCAATGGTCATTATTCCGGCAATGTTTTTGAGCCGGGATCCTAGTGTTTGTTTTTGTACTTGAGTACTTATGCCTACTCACGTATTCATATGTAAAAAGTCTTCAACGACCTCAAGTTCAGAGTTGAGTTTGGACATTGCAAGCTAGATGTAACTCATTAATGGACATAAACGATTTGTGTAATCTTTTGTTTATAATTACTTTTTCTAAAAGTTTATCTGACCCGATTAAATTTCTTATACTGTAGTAGCTGACTTATCTCTTAATATAATCAATTTGCATTAAACATTATTAAATTGGGGTTGTTAATGCACATCCATAAACAGAAGAAAAATTAAATCCACTTGTGCTACACCAATCTATTGTTTGATAAGATTCTGAGTATGATTTTATCTCACAATAACCTAGTGCCTTCGCTTTACCATGATATCGATTAGCAGCTGTTTTTTCATAAGTGACATTTTGAATTTGCATCAATCGTGAGCTAGTTCGATCAAAAAGCTTAGCACAATGACTTTTAAGTCTGTTCGGGGCTATGAAATCATTGAGTCGTTGCCTAAGTTTTTGCTTCGTCGGCTCATCACTTCCCCAATCACTATTTACCTCAATCGTAAATGCCACATATTTTGTACGAGTGTCATTTTCTATTGCTTGATTTGGAGTAACGACCACATCATGAGAGCTAGTTTCTGTTTGATTAATGCTGTAGTTCTTGGATGCTATCTCTTTTTGACGCTGTTGCAGTGCAATCATTTGACTTGCTGCTAATGCTTCATTTTCTTTGATTCTTTGTGCTCGATCACTAGCAAACTGAGCATTATCTCGACGGACTTTTTCTTTGTTAGCACGTACTTGTTCAGAATAAGCTTGTTGATCTGCATTTAATTGTCTTTGTTGAGCAAGCATCTCCTCTTTAGCTTGAGATACCTCTTTTAACCCTTTTTTTAATTCGCTATTAAGTGTTGTGGCGAATATCTCAAAGGAACTTTTCTTAGGGTTTTGTATATCGTAGGCTCGTTGTTCTAATGCTTTTTGCTTTTGAGTTAAACGCTCTTCCTGCTCCCATACTTGTCGATCATATTCAGCTTTTATTTGTGCTTCTCTTTTTTTATTTTCAGTAATCATATATGCCTGAACACTCGCGCTATATTGCTCAAAAGCAGTTTTTCCTGTCTGGTTCTTATAATTAGCATTTACACCATGAGCAAAAAGTAAAGCCTCTATCTTTTTCTCATTTTCATTAAGCGGCCTTCCATTTTTAGGGTACACAAATGATAAGGGATATTCTCCCTTATCATTAACATGATTAACATTAGCTCCAGCTTTCACTAATAATATGGCTGCTTTAATATCATTATGAGTAAAGGCGATAAGCAGTGGGGTATTTCCTTGATCATCGATAATGTTGTCTAAGGCTACTTTTGACTTAAGCAATCGCTCAGCTACCTCATGATGTCCTTGTTTTATAGCAATAGTTAACGGAGAACCTGTATTAACGTCGCAATTTAATGATACTAATAAATCAACCATTTCTAACTGATTGTAATAGACAGCATAAGCTAAAGGGGTATGACCATTTTTTGTCGTTGTGTTAATGTCAGCACCTGAAGATATTAAGTATTTAACGATGTTGACATGGCCATTTTCTGCTGCTGCATGCAATGGAAGTAAACTTTTACCTTTACTTATATCAGCGCCTGATTCCACTAACAATTTTACAGCTTCAAAGTTTCCGAAGTTCGCAGATTGAAATAAAGGTGTATGTTCAGCTGTATTGACAGCATTGACATTAGCTCCAGCCTCAATCAATGATCTTATAATCATAATTTGATTTGTTATGGTTTTCTTCGTTGTATCTTGTGTTTCAAGCGTTGCTGAGTGTAAAGGGGTAATATCGTTACTGCCTTTCGAATTAACATCGGCACCATATGATATCAACATTTCAACAAGATCAGGATTGTTACGTGCAATCGCATAAGTTATGGGGGATGTTAAATTGGGCATTGGTTGATTAACATCTGCGCCCGAGACTAGTAATAGATTAACGATTTCATCATAGCCAAGCATTATCGCGGAGAATAGTGCCGTAACCCCATCAACATTGACTGTCTCAATGTTCGTTCCAGAAGAGATAAGCAATGATGAAAGTTCAAGATTATTGTGTCTTACAGAGTAATGTAGTGGTGTAAGATCCTGTTTATTTTGAACATTAGCCTGTGCACCGTTTTGTAGTAAATATTTGACTACTCTAGTATCGTTATTACTTACCGCTGTCAATAAAGCAGTATTACCGAGAGGGTCGGTTTGATTTATATTTACCCCATTTTTTACTAATTCTTCCATTTGTTCATAATCAGTTTTTACAATTGCAGCATTAAGTGGCGGTGTACCATTTAATTCACTTGGGGAATAAGGGTCGTAGCGCATCCTTGCAAAAAAACAAAAAAAATATAAAAAAGAAATAGATTAATTATTTTCATTTTAAGCCAGCCTATCATTCATATATGTAAAATGAGTATGATGGACTTGGCGATTTGATAATATCGCAAAAACAGCCCTGATAATAAAACCCTACAATATTTTAAGCTTTAAGTAAATTTTGACTAGCGAATATAATCAAATTTTTTATTACTGTTTAAACTATATCTATTCTTTAACTTACTAGTTTTTGTATTTTCGGTTGAAGTCTGCACCCTAGCTCGAAAATATTGCAACATGTGTAAATAGGTAAGATGGCTTTATCAGGGATTAGTCTCACTGAGGTTTAATATTCGTGTAATTGGATACACAATCAATATCAACAACACACAGAATAATGTGTTGTAAACAACACCTTCAGCAGGCGCTTTAGAAATAGGTTCATAGAAAAAAAGTGCGATACAAAATGAAAATATTGAAAAGCCGATCTTTCGCGGAACATGACAGATGTCGAATTCAGTTAAGATAAGTTTAAACCAAGGAAAACCACAAACAATAGATATTGAGACAATTGGTAAGATTGTCGTACTCCAATTTTCAATTATTTGTCCTACTACGAGTTGACTCGTACTGGAGTTTGAAAATAGTGCTAGCACTACTACCGAGGTTGTAGCGACCCAAGACAAAAATAAAAATATATTGACTAATTTTACATATATATCTGGTAGCTCATTTTTCATCGAATCCCTCGTAAAGCTACAAAAAACCAAACTAGAGTTAAACATTTTTAATCCATGAATCAATAATATATAAAACAAAATGTCATTGGATGGGTTAAATTTGTCAAACTATGGCTGCATTATGTCAATATATGGGTTCAGCGACAATTTGTTAATGCCAACTTACCACTATTTCATCGCGGCTTTCACGTACACATCAAAGCGATTTTTCTTGGTGGCGATAACCATACTGGGTTTTACCCCATCGAGATCTTCAGCGTAGTCTGGGCGTTTTACCACCACCCGTTTGCTGGCTAGCGCCATTGCGGGCGCTAATAAGCCGTCGGCGTCTAAGTCGGCACCCACTAAGGTTTGAAATACGCGCATTTCTTTTTTAACTAAGGCTGACTTTTCGCGATGTGGGTACATTGGGTCTAAATACACTACGTCTATTTCAGTACCAGAGGATTGCGCAGCATCTGCTAGTGCATTAAGGCTTGAGCCATGAAACAGACTCATCAAATCCTGCATCCACTCGCCAATTTCCGCGTCTTCGTAGGCGCGACGTAGGCCGTCTTCTAATAGCGCAGCAACCACAGGATGGCGCTCAACCATAATGACTTTGCAGCCTAGGCTTGCCAATACAAATGCATCGCGGCCTAACCCTGCTGTGCCATCGACAACCGTTGGCGTTACGCCTTGTTTTAACCCGACCGCTTTGGCGATAGACTGCCCGCGCCCGCCACCAAACTTGCGACGATGCGCCACAACACCAGACACAAAATCAACATTAATACCATCTAATTTCGGCTCGTCACGCTTATGCAGGCTCAAACAATTTTGCTCAAAACGCAATTCAAACGCAGCGTCTTTGTCCCACACTAATTGCCAGCGGCTGGCGATATCAACCAATGTTGGGTACTGCTGATTAAAGAAGATCGGTGTCTGTAACAAGATAAATACCATGCCAATGTAAGAAACAACGCCATTATGCCAAAAGCCATCAACAGTGAATACCTATACCTCACGCCTGAGAAAACTTATAATGATGCTATTACACAGTTTTTACTGTTCATTTAGTTAATGGAAATACCCATGCTTAGTTATCGCCACGGTTACCATGCTGGCAATTATGCCGATGTGCTTAAACATTCAATGCTTATACAAGCATTAAAAGCCATGCAGAAAAAAGCAAAACCATACGTGTATATCGACACTCATGCAGGGGCTGGGGCGTATTCATTAACCGATGAGTACTCGCAAAAAACCGGTGAGTATTTAGATGGCGTAGCCAAACTGTGGCAACATGAAAACCTCCCAGTAGCCTTAGCTGATTATGTTGAAGCGGTACACCACTTTAATGCCGAATATGACGGTGAGCTGAGGGTTTACCCTGGCTCACCAGCGTTTGTTGATGTAGAGCTACGCCCACAAGATCGCATGGTATTACACGAGCTGCATTCAACCGACCATGAGTTACTTGAAAGTTACTTTATTCAAGACAAGCAAGTAAAAGTACTCAACAGTGATGGTTTACAAGGGTTAATTGCCGCGGTGCCGCCATTAGAGCGCCGTGGAGTGATTTTAATTGACCCAAGTTATGAAATTAAAACCGATTATATTGATGTAGCAGAGACTCTGATTAAAGCCCACAAGCGCTTTGCTACAGGGATTTTTATGCTGTGGTATCCAGTGGTAAAACGTGAGCAAACTGAAGCCATGCTGACACTGCTTAAAAATAGTGGCATAAAAAAACAACTGCGTATTGAGCAAGCCATTCATGCCGATAGCGATGAATTTGGCATGACCGCCGCTGGCTTATGGGTAATTAATCCGCCGTGGCAAATGGATGTTTTGGCCAAAGAAGCATTAGATTACTTAGCGCCTCTATTAGGCCATGCTGACGGCCACACGACAGTAACATGGGAAGTTGGCGAGTAATCGCATTATCCCCTACAAGGTCATAAAAAAGCCCGGTGCATGTTGATACTCCGGGCTTTTTACTATTCTGTTTATAACGAGCGAATCTGCCTTTATTTAAAAAACGCGCCTGCCGCCCCAGGGAATACCACGGGGCTGACATTGCCATTAGCAGCAACACTTGCTACGCCAAATAAATAATTATCAATCACTAGATTATCTAAAGTAAACCTATCCACCTTGCCCACATAGCGGCTGTGGGTCCACTCTGGTGTGGTGGTTGAGCGCCAATACACTCGATAACCTACCACAGTATCATCAGTGCTTTTTTGCCAACTTAATGTGGTACTGGGTGACACCTGTCCCTCAATACTCACCTTAGTTGGCGGTGCTGGTGCCCATGCCTGTGCGGCTAAACTGATTGCATTTAATGCGGTGAGTTTGGCGGTAAAGTCAAAATCAACACCTTCAATCACATCACCGTAAGCAATGCCGTTTTCAACTCGAATATCTTGATGTTGGCGGTCGTAATGCTCGTTGGTTTCCATAATGCGCACTGCAGGTAAACCAGCCTGATTAAACGGTAAGTGGTGTCCACCACGACCAAATCGGTCAAGGCGATACACTAACATGACGTCGAGATTGGTCATGTACTGGTCGGCCAACGATTTGATTTTACGGGCTAGATTACGTGAGGCAGAATCGTTTTCGCCGCCACTAAAATAACGCGCTTTGGCTTCTTCGGCGGTTTCTGCAAAACGTACGCCTTCCGAAAACACTCGCACACTGCTGTTATTTATTACGCCATTAATGCCGGCAATGTTGCCTATCATGTCGTTATTGAGCACCGCTTGCACTTGCCAACCTTGTGCTTTGGCATAGTCGGCTAAAATATTGCCGCCGTACAGGCTCTGCTCTTCACCCGACAGTGCTGCGTACACTATGGTGCCGTTAAACTGATATTGAGATAACACCCTCGCGGCTTCTAATGCGCCAGCTACACCGGAGGCATTGTCGTTAGCACCTGGCGAAATGGAAGTTGCATCAAGCACGTCGGTGACACGCGAATCAATATCGCCACTCATCATCACCACACGCTTGGGATCTGTTTTACCACGTTGAATGGCAATAACGTTGACCACTTCGGTAGGTTGAGCAATACGCTTACCTTCTACGGTGTTTGCTACCGTTACAACCTCTAAGCAGCCACCACACTCTTTTGAAATCCGCTTAAACTCGGCTTCTATCCAGCGCCTTGCCGCGCCAATGCCTTGGGTGTCGGATTGAGTGTCAGACAAGGTATGGCGAGTGCCAAAATCAACCAAGGTGCGAATATCTTGTTCGATACGCTGCGCTTTTGGCGCGTTAGCAATGTCGTATAAGCGCATGTCTTCTTGTGATGGTGCAACAGCGGTTGCTGGGGTTGCACCCATAGCAGGAACCGTCGCAGCGCCTAGGATTAATAACCCTGCCATGCCCGCTAAACAATAACCACTTTTAGGGCTGAGTTTAACGCGCTTTGGCTGTGCTTTATGGATTAGATATTTCATATAACCTCGATTAACTGGCTAATGCTTTTTGATAGCGTTTGAATAATATTTTTACGCGCTTCACATAGGCCTGAGTTTCAGGGTATGGCGGAATGCCACTGTATTGAGTAACGGTACTTGGAGTCGGCATTGTACGCGGCGCACGCTAAGTCTAAATCACCATTAAATTGGGCTAACAGTTGCGCTAAATAGCGACTGCCACCACGAATATTTTGCTGGGCATTTAAGGGGTTATCAACCCCCATATCACTGGCGGTACCTGGCATTAATTGCATTAAGCCTTTGGCGCCGGCTTTTGAAACCGCACTGGGCTTAAACGCCGATTCGGCATGAATCACCGCTCTAATTAATGCCGGATCTAACTGATATTTGTGCGCTGCTAACGCCACATCGGTGGCAAAGTGCGAGGTAAATAATGGGATTTTATACCAGTCGATAGTGGAGTCTGGACGACAGGCAAAGCATTCATACAAGAGTACTTGGTAATCTTCACCCTGCGGCTGATGATCGCTAAATACCATAATCCCATTAGCTTGCTTGTATTGATACACTCTACGTTTTTCGACGCCTAAGTCACTCACAATACCGTTTTCAGAATATTGCGCTTTAACTCTGGGTTTATTAGGCGTTACAGCAGATTTTTTAAGCGGGTAATCATTGGTTAATGTACGAGGCTTGGATTTATCGCTAACGTAGCTATTATCTAACACAAGTTGATCACTAAGCGACTTAACAGGGTTTAGATTAATAACATTAATAGGCTCAAGCGTTGGCTTGCTCACCGTAGACTGTTGTAGTGACCGTTGTGGTTTTTGCTCTGGCTGTTCTTCAATGTATTTAGCTTTAATTTGTGGCTTAACGACGTCTTCAACCTCTGGGTAAACCACTTGTTTGGCCTCAGCGGTTACCCCAGCCAACACGGTGCTGATAAGCAAGAGCGCCAAACCATTACGCCATGTCATCGGCTTATTCCTGCACTTGGTCAAAAATGGGCATTGGGGCAATGTGGGCAAATTTTGCCACTGCCGACCCAGGAAAAATCTTTACCCCACTGTTTAACTCATCCACGGCTTTACGATAAAAATCTTCGGCGTGAACAAAATCGAGTTCAAGTTGCAAATACTCAGCGAGTTGTTCAGTGCACAGTTTGTCTTTATTCACCGTGGCTAAGAGTGACTCTAGCCCTTGATCAATTTGTTGCCATGCGGCAATCGACACTGACAATGAGCCACCAGCCACATTTGACTCTTCAATGGGTTGGTTCCAATCATGTTGGGGTTGTATGTGTTTTAAGTGGGCAAGTTGCGCTTGTTGTTCGGCAGTTAAAGGATGCTGGTATGACTGTCTTTCGCGACATAGTTCGGTAAACAGGGTTAATCTTCTATCAATTTTTGAGTCGATCACTTTTAGCGCTTCAATAGCCGAAGTGCGTTTTTTGAGTAAACTGGCATACCAAAGATAAGCCAGAATAGTGGCTAAAGTGAGGCTAAGTAACAGCGCCTGCATGGTGACATCCTTTATTATTGTTATTCACTATCATAATCATTATTTAATCAAAAGTTCATCTTTATCGGCGATAACTTCGCTAAAAAATAACCACAAAGGTGCTTAGTTGGCATAAATAGATGTTAGAAATCTGTTTTGATTAATATCTTAATCATAACACAAATTTAATAGAGTACCTGGGTGATATTTACACAGTTAATTTTTTAATCATTAACTTTTTCAATAACCTAAACGCAAAGCTATCAGGGTGTTTTTTAAACACAATTTAAGTTTAGTCTTTATAAAAGAGTCAATTAACTGCCTTTAAAGATCATTTATGCCCAGTTAAATGACTTTTAATCTGATAAGCAGATTATATTGTTACAGGTACAAAAAAGCCCAGCTAGGCTGGGCTTTAAACAATGATCACTTACCGATTAAATCGACTTTCTGTCGTTATCCACTTGCTCATCATCTGCTTCAGTGGCTTTTTCACGTTTATTGAATATACGCTCAACCACCACAAAGAATAACGGCACAAAGAAAATACCTAAGAATGTCGATGACATCATCCCGCCCAGTACAGCAGTACCGATGGCGTTTTGGCTGCCAGAACCAACACCAGAACTAATGGCTAATGGTACTACACCTAAACCAAAGGCCAAGGACGTCATTAAAATTGGGCGTAAACGTACTCTCACCGCATGCAGTGTTGCCTCAATTAAGCCCGCGCCTTTTTCGTAGTATTCTTTAGCAAACTCAACAATCAAGATGGCGTTTTTCGTTGCCAACCCAACCGTAGTTAATAAGCCGACCTGGAAAAATACGTCGTTAGGTAAACCACGTCCATTCATGGCGAGCAATGCACCAATAATACCCAGTGGCACCACAAGAATGACCGATAGCGGCACTGACCAACTCTCGTATAATGCCGCAAGAACCAAGAATACAATCAAGATAGACAAGGCATACAGACTCGGAGCTTGGTTGCCAGACAATCGCTCTTCGTACGACAACCCATTCCATTCTAAACCAAAGCCTGGGGGCAATTGTTTGGCCATTTCTTCTAGCGTATCCATCGCTGCGCCAGTACTGAAGCCTTGCGCGGTAGCACCTTGAATGTTAACCGCTGGCACACCATTAAAACGCTGTAGTTGCGGAGAACCTATTTGCCACTCACCCGAAGAAAACGCTGAAAATGGTACCATCTCACCAAGACTGTTACGCACATACCAAGTGTCTAGGTCGCTTGGCTGCATACGGTATTTTGCTTCACCTTGCACGTAAACCTTTTTAACGCGGCCACGGTCAATAAAATCATTCACATAAGAACCGCCCAACGCCGTTGCCATCACGCTATTCACATTATTAATATCAATGTCTAATGCACGTAGTTTGGCGTGATCGATATTAATATGGTACATGGGCGCATCTTCTTGACCGTTGAGCCTTACCCCCACTAAGTTAGGATTTTGCGACGCCATACCAAGCAACTGATTACGTGCCTCAATCAGCTTGTCGTGACCTTGGCCATTTAAATCTTTTAAGTACACATCAAAGCCGGTAGCGTTACCAAGCTCAATCACCGAAGGGGGGACAAATGCAAACACAAAGGCTTCTTTCATTTGCATAAAGCGCCCCATTGCACGCCCAGCGAGTGATTGCACATCTTCACCAGGCGCCTCTCGGGTAGACCAATCTTTTAAGCTTACAAACGCAAGCCCCATATTTTGACCAGAACCCGCAAAACTAAAGCCCGCTACGGTAAACACAGAATTAACGATGTCTTTTTCCTCTGTGAGGTAATAGTCATTAATATCTTTAAGTACTTTAACGGTACTTTCTTGGGTTGAATTTGTTGGTAAAATAGCCTGGGTAAATAAGATACCTTGGTCTTCGTCGGGCAAAAATGCCGTTGGCATACGCAAGAAGATCCAACCCACTGCAATCACTAAACCAATGTAAATTAACATCACACGGAATGAGCGTTTTAAAATACTGCCAACGCTCGACTCGTAACGTGAGGTCATGGCATCGAATTTACGGTTAAACCAGCCAAAGAAACCTGTGTCAGCATGGGTATGGCCTTTTTTAATCGGCTTTAACATGGTGGCACACAAGGCTGGCGTTAATACGATGGCCACAAACACAGACAATGCCATTGCCGACACAATCGTTATCGAGAATTGGCGATAAATAACCCCGGTAGACCCCGACATAAATGCCATTGGCACAAACACTGCTGATAAGGTCAAACCAATACCCACTAAGGCGCTAGTGATTTGATCCATCGATTTGCGCGTGGCTTCTAGCGGGCTAAGGCTCTCTTCAGACATCACCCGTTCAACGTTTTCGACCACCACAATCGCGTCGTCCACCAGCAAACCAATGGCCAATACCATGGCAAACATGGTTAAGGTATTGATGGTAAAGCCAGATGCCGATAACACAGCAAAGGTGCCAAGCAATACCACTGGCACGGCGATGGTTGGGATTAATGTTGCTCTAAAGTTTTGCAGGAACAAGTACATAATCAAGAAAACCAATACAATGGCTTCAAGCAATGTATGCACAACACCTTCGATTGATTGCTCAACAAATGGCGTAGTGTCGTAGGGATAAACCACTTTAAGCCCTTGCGGGAAAAAGTCTTTCATCTCGTTAATTTTGGCTTTAATGCCTTCAGCAGTATCAAGCGCATTAGCGCCGGTGGCTAAACTAAATGCTAAACCAGAAGCAGGCTTGCCGTTGTAGTACGAATCAACCGCGTAGCTTTCTGCGCCCAATTCAACTTTGGCTACATCTTCAAGATAAACATTAGCTCCCGACGGATCAGATTTAAGGATAATGCGTCTAAATTGTTCAGGGGTTTGTAGTCGGCTTTGAGCCGTAATGGTTGCGTTAAGCTCTTGACCTGCAACTGATGGCGCACCACCTAACTGACCAGCCGATATTTGCGCATTTTGCTCAGTAATTGCTGAGGTAACATCAATGCTGGTTAAGTTGTACTGGGTTAACTTTAGTGGGTCGAGCCATATACGCATCGAATACTGGGCACCAAAGAGTGTAATTTCACCTACACCGGCTACTCGGCTCATGGGGTCTTGAATATTAGCCGCAACATAGTCTGCAATATCACTTTTGCCCATTGAGCCATCTTCAGACACAAAGCCAAGCACCATCAAAAAGCCTGCGGTAGACTTATTCACTGTCACGCCCTGTTGCTGTACCTCAGCAGGTAACAATGGCGTTGCGGCTTGTAATTTGTTTTGCACCTGCACTTGGGCAATATCGGGATCGGCTTCGGCATTAAAGGTTAAGGTAATTGACGCGTTACCAAAGCTGTCACTGGTGGACGAAATATAACGTAAGTGATCAAGCCCGGTCATACGTTGCTCAATCACCTGCGTTACCGTGTCTTCCATGGTTTTGGCAGATGCACCTGGATAATATGCACTGATCACAACCGTTGGCGGTGCAATACTTGGATACTGAGCAATCGGTAAGCCTTTAATAGCCAACACACCTGCAAGCATGATTAATATTGCGATCACCCAGGCAAAAATTGGGCGATCAATAAAAAAGCGAGCCATAATTTTTCCCTATTTTTGTGGTTGGTCAGCCGTTAATACTTGTGGTGAAACCGGTGCGCCAGGGCGGATTTTTTGTAGCCCTTCAACAATTAATTTGTCGCCAGGTGCTAGGCCTTCAACAATACGCCATTGGTTATCGATAACTTCAGCTGTTTTAACTACGCGCATTTCGACGTTGCTGTCTTTATCAACCAACATTGCAACCGCCTCGCCTTTGTTATTACGGGTAATCGCACGTTGTGGCACTAAGATCGCTTGAGGGTCTTGGCCAGCATTGAGCTGTGCACGCACATACATGCCAGGTAATAACGTGCCATCTGGATTTGGAAATTCTGCTCGTAACGTCACTGAGCCCGTGGTCTCGTCTACATTCACTTCTGCAAACTGTAATGTGCCTTCATGCTCATAAGTGCTGCCATCTTCAAGCGTCAAAGACACTTTGGCATTATCACTTTTAAGCAATTGACCAGAGCGTAAATTAGCTTTTAAACGCAGTAATTGCGCACTTGACTGAACAATGTCGACATTGATGGGATCAAGTTGCTGAATAGTCGCAAGCGTTGTTGCTTGATTCGCTGTCACTAACGCACCAGCAGTAACCGATGATTTACCAATTCGACCAGAAATGGGGGCTTTAACCTCGGTGTATTCAAGATTAATATTGGCGGTATTAATAGCAGCTTTAGCCACTGTAACAGCCGCTTGTGCTTCTTTGTAGGCAGCTTCGGTTTCATCAAAATCTTGCTTACTCACCGCATTGGTTTTAACCAGTTGAGCATAACGAGCCGCTTTAGCTTTGGCTGATGCTAATGATGCATTGGCGCTGGCAAGGTCTGCCTGTGCACTAACTAATGCAGCCTTATATGTGGCCGAATCAATTTGATATAGCGACTGCCCTTGCGTCACTTCACTCCCTTCAGTAAAAGCGCGCTTGGTAATTATGCCAGACACTTGTGGGCGCACTTCTGCTTCTAAAAAGGCACGACTCCGACCAGGTAATTCGACTGTAATCGCTTGTGATACTGCTTCAACAGTCATCACGCCTACAGGAGAAGGAGGTTGTTGTTGCTGTTGCGCTTGAGCCGCATCCTCTGCTTTGCCACAAGCGGTAATCCATATTGCCGCAGATATCACCGCGGCGACTTTCAATGCTTTGTGCATGTGTGCTCCTACTCCAATTTGCGTTCAAGATGGTTCCTCCGTTTTGAGGCATTCCATTTGAAAATAGCTAAAAATTAAACTGTTAAATTTTCTGTATTCTTTATCGCATAGGGACAAAATTCAAACAACTCAACCTAATACAATAAATTGTAAACAAATAATAAACTTAGGGTATATATGGATGTTTTGTTAATGCACTGTTGTGTTTAATATCGTAATTAAACACTGCACATTCATTTAACCATAGTTAATTTTGAGCAATAATGTTGACAAAGTCAACATTATTGCTCTGGCAAACCGCCTCTTTACCAACTTAAATTAATGGCTATTCATGACAACCTTATTTAATTCATCTATGTTTTGGTTTTCTGCCATCATAGAGCGCCACCAAGGGTCGCTTGCATGTGGATTAGCTAACATCACCGCTTGACCAAATTGCGGCGTCAACAACGTCACATTATGCTGTTTTGCTAATTGAGAAATACGCTCAAACGGTTCAAACCAGTCGTGCAATGCCAAATCAAACGTGCCATTGTGAATGGGCATCATTGCGTTAGCCTTAACATCAATATGTGCCTGTAAGCTTTGCTCAGGAAGCATGTGAATATCGCTCCACAATTCATTATAGGCGCCTGTTTCAATCATGCTCAGGTCAAACGGACCATAGCGCTCACCAATGTCTTTGAATCCACCAAAATAGCCACTGTCGCCACTATAAAAAACCTTATGCCGTAACCCCTGAATAACCCAACTGACTGCACAATGTGTGGTCGCGATCGAATATGCCGCGACCAGAAAAATGTTGTGCCGGTGTGGCGGTAATATTAAGACCATTTAACTCAACCGATTGCCACCACTCAAGTTCAGTGATCTGAGTAGGATCAACACCCCACATGGTTAAGTGTTCGCCCACTTTTAGTGGCGTAACAAAGTGCTGCACTTTACCTGCAAGTTGTTCAATGGCGGCTTTATCGAGGTGATCATAATGATCATGGCTAATGATGACGGCTTTTATTGTGGGTAAATCTGCAATACTGATTGGCGACTCATGAAAGCGCTTCAGTCCAGCCCATTGCACAGGCGATGCGCGTTCACTAAATACTGGGTCGATTAATACGTACTCGCCATCTAAGCGCATTAATATTGTTGAATGCCCTAAACGATAAACAGCATCTTCACGTGTTTGCGCAAGGATATCTTGTGTTAAGGTGATTAAGGGTACTGCATCAATAGGAGCAGGCGCTTGGCGCTGAGTGTGCCAATAGGCTTTAGCAATTGGCCATAAACTGCTTAACCCTGCTTGATAGGCTTTTTCGCTATTGGTAAATGGCTTACTTTTATTGCCACCAGACCAAATTTTGCTTAGCCAAACAATGGCAATTAACAACAACACACCAATCATAATACCGGTTAATAATTTCATCTTTGCCACTTAACAAGTAAACTATACGGTGTAGTTTAATAATCTACCATTGAAAAGTAAACTGCTCAGTGTAAAATATCTTCATAAACTCGATAAAGTGCTGACCATGACTCAAGAAAAACAAACGCGTAGCCAAATTAAACGTGCGGCCATTATTGAAGCCGCCAGAACAACCTTTAAAGCATTAGGGGTTACTGCAACGAGTATGGACAAATTAGCCGAAGTGGCAGGCGTGTCTAAACGCACGGTTTACAATCACTTTGCTACTAAAGAAGCGCTAGTGATGACATTAATGACCGACTTGTGGAAAAAGGCATTATCACAACCTTCTGAGCCTTATCACCCAAACAAGCCGCTGGCACCGCAATTACAGCAATTAGTGCGCTGTGATATTGAGCATATTCAGTCAGAAGAACACATTGAAGTGTCAAGAATGGTCATTGGTCATTTGTTTTATGCATCTGAAATGCAACAGGAAATAAAAAAGATCATTAAAGAAGAAAACGCAATTTCACGCTGGATTAAAGCAGCCGACAAAGATGGTCGAATCAATGTTGATGATATAGAACAGGCTCAGGATAAAGTGCACAGTTTAATTAAAGGCCAATGTTTTTGGCCATTAATCTTTCAAATGAGCGAGCCGTTAACTGACAAAGAAAAAGACCAACGTGCGGCAGAAATCGTTAAAGTGTTTTTGTGTCGCTATCGAACATGATGGCCACTACAGCCTATTGTCGCCCACACCCAAAGAAATTACCCGGCTGATTTCAGCCAAGCTCTTGCCAGACTCTTGCTGCCACTGATTAAACGCTGCTTGCGTTTGGCGCAGTGCCGTTTGCGAGGTAAAGCCGGCATCCACCACCTTATGCCCCGTTAAATACGCCTGCACATCTTGGCTGAGTAAAAAGGTGTCTTTACCAATGGCACGTAAAAAATATGGCTCGGTATTGCCGCCCAAGCGGGCACCACGCTTTTTAAGCACTTGCCATAATCCGGTAATGTCGTCAGTTGGCCAATGGGCAATAAATTCAGCAAAACTACCATGCTCTGCGCTAATTTGCTGGATCATGTAGGCATTATCCACAATGGCTTGGGTTTTCTTTTGGTGGCGAATAAGCGTGGGGTCGCTAGCGCGTTGTTGAATTTGATCTGGAGATAGCATCAATACTTTCATGGGCTCAAAGTCAAAAAACGCTTTTTCATAAGCGAGCCATTTATTGTCGACCACTCGCCAAACAAAACCACTTTGAAACACCCGCTTGCTGATTACTGACAACAATTGTGCATCAGAATACTCACTGATTTCAGCGGCGCTAAGTGTGTCAGGTAACAGCGACTTCACGATTGCAGTACTCACCTTTACGCTCGCAAGCGCGCGCCCAAATATCACTGAATGTTTCTAATGTCACCGTGTCACTCCTTTTACCTAATCAATCTTAACTTGCTAATACGGCAAAGCCTGGGTGATTGATCTGTATAGATTAATATTGATACCAACAATCAATCCTAGCCTAGTTATGTATTACGCTCTTTTTTGAGCTGTAAAAACTGTTTCCATTTAACGACTTCGGCCGGCAGTTCAGGCATGTCACCGGTGTAACCCGCTGCCGTAATTAAGGTTTCGATAGGCACTTGCTTACCACGACACATAAACACCCCACGCACATGGGCAATACAATGTAAGCCACGTGCGGTCACCATGCGATGCTCAATGTAAAAGTATTTTTCATCCCAACCGACAATTTTGGTTTCGATAGTAAACTTTTCAAACGGTTTAATATCACGGATATAAGTAAACTCGGCAGCATTGACGATAGGCAGCCATTTGTTTTTAAGAAACTGTTTCATCAAACCAATTTCAGCAATCAAATAAGTACGGGCTAAATCCATAAAGGCCGGATAACGCGAATTGGTTAAATGTAAGTTGATGTCGCAATCTAACGGTAAAACCCGATAATTAATTTTACTGGTGCCTAAAAAATCAATACGTTTGCAATGACCTATTCGCCATAAAAACAACAACGCAAAACGAAAATACAGATTCATTTACCACTACTCCTATTGTTAGCGCGACAGGCTAACAAAGGTCATACCAGCGAGCAAGGGCACCAGTGCCATTTAACATGAGTTTTATACAGTACGTTTAGGTCTATTGTTTGTTTTGTTACTTTTTTTGCGACTTATCCCCCTTTTCATCTGTGACTGAACTGATTACCATAGCAACGCGGTTTTATCTTGTTGGTGTTTTAAGCC
Organism: Shewanella phaeophyticola; assembly: GCF_025398315.1. GTDB lineage: Bacteria > Pseudomonadota > Gammaproteobacteria > Enterobacterales > Shewanellaceae > Shewanella > Shewanella phaeophyticola. The sequence goes on along the minus strand of NZ_JAODOQ010000001.1, from coordinate 4,459,660 downwards.
GTCAACAAGCTGAACAACAGCATTTATCGTTATCGACAAATGCTAAACGCAAACAACATTATTTATAATTCTCAGGGCGGGGCGCAATTCCCCACCGGCGGTAAACTTGAAAAAGTAAGCCCGCGAGCGCTCGATTCGTCGAGGTCAGCAGATCTGGTGACTTAGTATTGCTTAAATGTGATCGCTAATAGTCCAGAGCCGACGGTTATAGTCCGGATGAGAGAGAATGGAGATACATCAATCAGCCCACGGCTTTTTGATGCAATTTGTTTTGGATTTATATCCCTCTTTACAAGCCCTGATTCTGGTCATTTTTAGGAGTACAACCATGAATCAGCTATCACTACTTGCCGAATTTGGCGAACCTATCACACGTGTCGAAAATGCCCTTGCAGCGCTTAGAGAAGGCCGCGGCGTTTTGTTACTCGACGATGAAGATCGCGAAAACGAAGGCGACATTATTTATTCAGTTGAGCACTTAACCACAGCGCAAATGGCATTGATGATCCGCGAATGCAGCGGCATTGTGTGTTTATGTTTAACAGACGATCACGCCAACAAACTTGAATTGCCACCGATGGTTGTTAATAACAATAGTGCCAACCAAACCGCGTTTACGGTGTCGATTGAAGCTAAAGAGGGTGTGACCACGGGCGTTTCAGCCCAAGACCGGGTGACCACCATAAAAACCGCCGCTAACCGCAGTGCTAAAGCATCTGATTTAGCCCGCCCAGGACACGTATTTCCATTACGTGCTCGCGCTGGCGGTGTAATGACTCGTCGTGGCCACACTGAAGGTACGGTTGATTTAATGCAAATGGCCGGCTTAATGCCTGCTGGCGTGTTATGTGAACTCACCAACGAAGACGGCAGCATGGCCAAAGCGCCTGAAATCGTCGCCTTTGGGTTAAAGCACAATATGCCAGTACTCACCATCGAAGACATGGTGATGTACCGCAACCAATATGATTTGAAATTAGCGTAAACAAAACCTAATTCATTTCAAAGCTAGAGGCGCATTGCGCCTCTTTTTTATGTCGATTTTCCGCTCAAATCAAAGCTCAGTAATAAAGGCCTGAGACTGCTGCATTGTGGTTACATCGTCTAGCATGCCCTGATGACCGACATTAGGCACCATAATGAACTGCTTATTAGCAGACTTGCTCGCAGCAAACAGTTTTTCAGCAAGTGCTGGCGGCACTTCTTCATCATCCTCTGCGGCAATCACCAGTAATGTAGCCTTGGTAATCATGGGTAACCACTTTTTGATTATCGATATTACGAAAGTCTTGCGGTATTTCTAAGCTCATAAACGGTGCCATGTACCACGGTGTTTTCTCATCGACCCAATCGTCGGCATTAGTGGCAGAACCCTGTAAAACCAGCGCATCTATCTGATTAACCTCAACTCTGGATAAGAGATGTATTGATAACGATATAAATCAATAGATTGACTAAAATCCACTGTCAAGCTTGTGATTTGTTTTGCTAACAAGGCGAATTAACGCGTCAATAGCTAGTTAATTCAACGCAGTGAGGAAGGCAAAGGACTGCTTGAAAGGCGTTTGTTATCCAGAGCTGAGGTTGATTATTTCTGGCTAAGTCCGCGGCATAAAAAAACCGACAATCAATGCCGGTTTTTAACGGGTTTACATGAATGATTTATGCAGCAATACCACTGTGACGCAGTAATGCATCTGTGTTGGGTTCGCGGCCCATAAAGCGTTTAAATAGCTCCATTGGTTCTTCACTGCCGCCCATTTCAAGAATGTTATTTAAGAAGCTCTTACCGGTTTCTGGGTTAAAGATGCCTTCGTCTTCAAAACGTGAGAACGCATCTGCCGATAACACTTCAGCCCATTTGTAGCTGTAATAGCCTGCCGCATAGCCACCGGCAAAAATGTGGGCAAAACCGTGCTGGAAACGGTTAAAGCTTGGCGGGGTTAATACGGCTATTTGGCTGCGTACTTCATCTAAAATACCTTGAATATCGACACCTTTTGCAGGGTCAAACTCATGGTGCATTCTAAAGTCGAACAGTGAGAACTCAAGCTGGCGTACCATCATCATGCCTGACTGGAAATTTTTAGCAGCGAGCATTTTATCGAGCAACGCTTTTGGTAATGGCTCGCCAGTTTCGTAGTGGCCAGAGATTTCCGCTAGGGCTTCTTCTTGCCAGCACCAGTTTTCCATAAACTGACTGGGTAACTCGACCGCATCCCAAGGCACACCGTTAATGCCCGATACGCCACCCACATCAACTTTAGTTAGCATATGATGGATACCATGACCAAACTCGTGGAACAAGGTAGTGACTTCGTCGTGAGTAAATAACGCCGGCTTGCCGTCTACTGGGCCATTAAAGTTACAGGTTAAGTAAGCCACTGGTTTTTGCAGACCGCTTGAGGTGATGCGACGGCCACGACAATCGTCCATCCATGCGCCGCCACGCTTACCACTGCGAGCATATAAATCTAGGTAAAAGCTGCCACGGTGAACGTTTTCGGCATCATAAATATCAAAGAAACGCACGTCTTTGTGCCAGGTATCAACACCTTTTTGCTCGTTAATGGTTAAGCCAAATAACTTGTTAACGGTAAAAAACATGCTCGATAACACTTTGTTTTCTGGAAAGTACGGACGTAAAATTTCTTGCGACACTTCATATTTGTGTTGCTGCAGTTTTTCGGCATAAAAACTTAAGTCCCATGATGCCATTTCGCTGACATCATAGTGCTCTTTAGCAAAGGCGCGCAGTTCAGCTAATTCTGTTGCCGCCTGGCCTTTTGAACGCTGCCCTAATTCATTTAAAAAGCCCAACACTTGCTCTGGCGACTCTGCCATTTTAGTGGCCAATGATTTATCAGCATAGCTGGCAAAACCAAGCAGATTGGCTAACTCATGGCGTAATGCCACTATTTCGTTCATGTTGTTGGTGTTATCAAACTCGCCAGCATTTGGACCTTGATCTGAGGCGCGGGTAACAAATGCACGATAACATTCTTCACGTAGCTCACGGTTTTCGCTGTAGGTCATCACCGGTAAATACGAAGGGAAATCAAGGGTAAACAACCAACCTTTTAGCTCTTTGGCTTCAGCCATTGCTTTGGCTGCGGCCACTGCCGACTCAGGTAAACCGGCTAAGTCAGCCTCGTCGGTAATCAACTTGATCCAAGCTTCTGTGGCGTCTAATAACTGGTTAGAAAAATTGCTGGTTAACTCAGATAAACGCTTAACAATTTCACCGTAACGTACTTTTTCGCCATCATCTAAGCCAATACCCGATAATTCAAAATCACGTAAACTCTGCTCAATCACCATTTTTTGTGCTTGTGTTAACTCGGCAAACTCAGCAGATTGATGAATTGATTTATAGGCTTGATACAAGCCCTGATGCTGGCCGACATAGGTGCCGTAATCAGATAAAAGCGGTAAACAGGCATCGTGGGCATCACGCAGTGCATCGCTACTGACAACCGAGTTCATATGCGACACTGGCGACCAAACTTTACTTAATTCGTCGTCAACTTCTTCAAGAGGGGCGATAAGGTTATCCCAAGTATATTGGCTGTTGTCAGCTAATAACTTTTCAATGGTATCGCGACACTTGGCAATGGCTTGCTCAACCGCAGGCTGGATGTGTTCTGGTTTGATTTTAGAAAACTCGGGTAATGCTGCGCAGTTTAGCAGTGGATTGCTCATAAAGATCCCTCAAAATATTTCGTGTCGATTGCAATGATATGGAGCCAATTTACTTGGCTTTCAAGCTTTACGCCATTGTGAATCAATATTATCCCAGCATTAATCATACTCACACGCCACCACATAACGTATTTACACAATAAAAAAAGTGACCACTGTAGCATTTGTTATTTACTGTTAGTTTACAAAGCTAATATTGACAGGCAGATCTCAGCTGAAAGTGATTATCATTTAATTTTATTGTTAATAAACTAATATACACGTCCAGACCGTTTTTCAGTCCATATTTAACCATGAGCCAAACAAACATGACTTTTGATTTTTGTACTGTATATCGTAAACATTTTGCCACTTGTGTTTTTTTACCGACTCTTGCGGTGATAAGTTTAGCGGCCACAATGCCGGCGCTAGCTGAAACGGACACTCAGCCAAATGCAGCCTTAGATTTGGTTTGGGAAAACCAATACATTACTGAAGGTCGTAATAACTTAGATAAAGGTGGTATTGCCTGGGCTGTGGCAAGTGTTGAGCACAATGACATGGTAGCTTATGCCGTTGTTGGCAGAGCAGACCAAGTCAACTACACCGAGTGGAATGCCGGTTTAGAATACACATTGCATTTGGACTACGATATCGAAGCGACTTTGGGCTACCAACGCCTGGAGTTTTATGGTGATGAGCGCGCATCAGACAATGAATTTTTTAGTTCAATCACTTATAACGGCTTAGACTGGCTAGTGCCTGAAGTAAACTACACTTATGCCACTGAAGCCTCTGGCTACTTTGTCACCCTGAGTGTTTACAGCCCGTGGGAGCTCAATTCACAACTCACGCTAACACCTTATGTCTCACAAGGCTTTGATTTTGGTTACAGCAGTGAAGCACACGATGGTGCTAACCATGTGCAATTTGGCCTAGAAACTGAATATCAATTTAGTGAAAACCTGATGTTTGCGGCCATATTAGCCACAGCATTGCACTAGAAGATATTAAACAGCAAGCCGCTGCCGACGACCAGCAAGGCAGTCTCGATGAAACTTATGCAGGTATAGCGGTGAGTTGGGGCTTTTAATCCTTTAGCCATTGGCTCGCGTTTTAGCACTGTGCGACTACACTAAGTGGTCAATATATCACCACGCAAGGATCGCACATGCTGACCCGCCCTTTGCAACATGCCGCATTTTGTGGCGTGTTGCTAACGACGCTATTACCCAGTTCGATTATTTTTTCTGCCGAACTCAGTCAGTTAAACCGCAGTAAATTAACCACAAAACCCACCAATAACAGCACTCAGCTTAATAATGACAATGCCAAAGACTTACCGCAGCAAACTGCCATTGACAGCCAAGGGAATGTGATTGAACTGCCTGACGACACTCGTTCAGCTTTAGAGTACAGAGCCGACGACATCTACCTCAAACCCAGCTTACAGCAGTATATCGATGCCAGCCATCAAGCTACATCTTCATCGCGCCAAGCCAACATCACAATGGCAGATGACCCAAATTGCCGCTGGCTTAATAACCGCATAAAACACCTCAAAAACCAGCAGCGGCAAACCCAACACAGTCAATTTAGTCATTACCAAGATGAAATCGATATTAGAGAAGCTGAATGGGATTGTCTTAAGTGTACAAGTAGCGGCTCCAATAGCGTTGACCGAGGTGCCTGTCAATATAAGCGCTAATCAGATCTACCGCGAGTGTATATTTAACGACTAGATTGCAAACTCAATCCCCCCTACAATGGACGCATTAATCGTATTGGAGAACATCATGGCTCAACATTTTGACTATATCGCGCTTGGCGCAGGTAGTGGCGGTATCGCCTCAGCAAACCGTGCAGCAATGCGTGGCGCAAAAGTACTTGTTATTGAAGCAAAGCACGTTGGCGGCACTTGCGTTAACGTAGGCTGTGTCCCTAAAAAAGTCATGTGGTATGGCGCTCACGTCGCAGAAGCCATGAATTTATACGCCAAGGATTATGGGTTTGATGTCACCGTTAATAAATTCGACTGGAACACTTTAGTTGATAACCGCGAAGCCTATATTAGTCGTATTCATGCGGCTTATGGCCGTGGTTTTGAAAACAATAAAGTGACATTAGTCAATGGTTACGGCCGCTTTGTTAATAACAACACCATTGAAGTGAATGGTGAGCATTACACAGCGGATCATATTGTTGTGGCCACTGGTGGCGCACCCACGTTCCCAAGTATTCCGGGTGCCGAATACGGTATCGACTCAGACGGCTTCTTTGAGCTGCGTGAACAACCTAAACGTGTGGCTGTGGTGGGTGCGGGATATATTGCCGTAGAAGTTGCCGGAGTATTACACGCGCTTGGCAGCGAAACCCATTTATTGGTTCGTAAGCATGCGCCACTGCGCAACTTTGACCCTATTTTAATTGATGGGTTAGTGGAAGCGATGGCCGCCGATGATCCGACGCTACACACTCATAGCGTGCCTAAATCGGTCACCAAAAATGCTGATGGCAGCTTAACCCTAGCGCTTGAAAACGGTGAAAAGTTAACGATTGATTGCTTGATTTGGGCGATTGGCCGCTCACCATCAACGGGGAATATTGGTTTAGAACATACCGATGTGCAGTTAGATGCTAAAGGTTATGTGATAACTGACGAACAGCAAAATACCACTGCAAAAGGTATTTATTGTGTCGGCGATATTATGGCGGGCGGTGTTGAGCTGACCCCTGTTGCCATTAAAGCCGGTCGTTTATTGTCAGAACGTTTATTTGGCAACATGCCAAACGCAAAAATGGATTACAGCTTAATTCCTACCGTGGTCTTTAGCCACCCAGTGATTGGTACTATGGGGTTAACCGAGCCTGAAGCTGCTGAGAAATATGGCCAAGACAACATTAAGGTTTATAGCTCTACCTTTACCTCGATGTACACCGCGGTAACCAGCCATCGCCAGGCGTGCAAAATGAAGCTAGTGTGTGCCGGCGAAAACGAAGTGGTTGTCGGCGTTCATGGTATTGGTTTTGGCATGGACGAAATACTCCAGGGCTTTGGTGTGGCGATGAAAATGGGCGCGACTAAAGCAGACTTTGACTCAGTTGTGGCAATCCACCCTACTGGCGCTGAAGAATTTGTTACTATGAGATAAGCCATTAATTCATAAGTAAAAGCCGTGTTAGCGTTAACACGGCTTTTTTGTTGCAGAAAATCTGCTAATGCATAGCACGTTTATGAAGAAAGTACTTTGCTGGCTTCTTTATCTTGTAACCATTGTAAAAACACTTTTATTCCGGGAGAGCGTTTGTGTGAGTAGCTCATTAATTGAGTCATACCAAAACTAAACTGATAGTACATTTCGGCATCGTTATAATGCTTTTGGGCATCATCGCTATTAATCATCGCGCCGCGTAAATAATCGCAAAGTAACTCCCCACGATCAAACCCTCTAATTTCACCTATTTCACTGAGTGTCTGTGTATTCCACAGCTTATATTGTGTGCTTAAGCGTTCAAAACGTTCACGGTAGTAATCACTGGCTTGCAAGAGTAACGCTTCATTAGGGATCACTCTAGCAATCACAAATGATTGCTCAGATAAAATATGATACAAACGCTCACAATGATGAAATATATAACGTAAATAAGGGTCGCTGTATTGTTGTATATCTTGTTCAGCTTGAGCTAACCAATGGCGATAATCTGCACACCCTACCGCGACAATAAGGTCTGCTTCTGAGGTAAAGTGATTGTATATCGTGCCTTTGGATATCTGACTAGCTTGCACTAAATGTGAACGGCACAAGTCGAAGGTTTTGTGGCCTTTTAGGCAACGTTGAGATACTTCAATCAGATAGTCACCGCGTTTTTCCCAGCTAGTCATAACAGACTCCAATCTTTATCAATTGAAAATTTATTCTAGTTCACATTTACATCATAACAAGCTTTGTAGCTACCTCATATTGAGTAATACTGATACCACTATGAACTTATTCAATAGCCTATGTTAAAGATTGAATTGTTAGAGAGTTTTATCGCTGTTGCTGAATCAGGTAACTTATCAAAAGCGGCCGATAAAATTTGCCGAACCCAATCAACACTTAGCCTGCAAGTTAAAAAACTTGAAGAAAGTGTCGGCCAATCTTTGCTCATTAGAGACAACAAAGGTGTCACCTTAACTGAGTCAGGTGAAACCTTACTTAGCTATGCCTACAAAATGATCCAACTTAACTCACAGGCACTAGATGAATTAAAAGAGTGTCACAATCGTGAAGTTATCCGCCTTGGTGTACCGACAGACTTTATTAAGTGCTATTTAAACAGCTGCTTATTAGAGTTTATCCGTGAGTTTACCTGTATTGAATTAGTCATAGATACTGATGTGAGTGGCAACTTATACAAGCGGCTGCATCAAGGTGAGTTTGATGTGATAGTGGCGACGCATTGGCAATTACCGGTTAATGGTGAATTGTTATTTACTCGACGTTTTAAATGGGTCGCCGCCGCAGAGGGTAATGCCCATCTGCGTAAAACCATTCCGATGGGCTTATACCCAGAAAACTGCCCAATACGGGCACAGGTGTTTGCCAATCATCGGTTATCGATGCGCCCTATTAACGTATTACTGTCAACGCCATCGCCTCAAGCACTGTGTATGGCGGTCGAAAATGATTTGGTTGTTGCCCCTGTCGCCGAATTTAGAATTAACGATAAAATGCAGGTATTAGACCCACTTGAGCATGGATTGCCACCATTACCCGTTTTTAATGAGTCGTTATACCTTAATCCTGACACCCAAACCGATGCCACTAAACAGTTAATCGACTTAATTAAAACCAATGTTGAACACAAAGGCTACCAACAGGACAAGCCCACATTGAACGTGGTTAAGGCCAGTTAAACGCTTAATGTCAGTTATTGCTAAGTATCATCTGCTAAGTGGGTTATTACGGTGTCATTATGCTACTGACACCGTTGCAACAATGGCCTACCAGCCTGTAATTGCTATATAATTAGCCGCTTACAGCATTACACTGCCAAACAAAAACGCCAACACAACGCTCATGGTAATGGTCACCACACCCGGAATAAGAAACGGATGATTAAACACTGCCTTGCCAATGCGCGTTGAACCCGTGTCATCCATCTCGACAGCGGCCAATAACGTGGGATAAGTGGGCAGTACAAATAACGCACTCACCGCAGCAAAGGATGCTATGGCAGTTAACGGACTCACACCAATCGCCAATGCGGCAGGCATGAGTGCTTTAGTCGTTGCCCCTTGCGAATACAACAACATCGATGCAAAAAATAACGCCACCGCCAACAACCAGGGCTGGTTTTCAAGTAGGTTACCCGCAACGGTTTTAATGTCATCAATATGGTTAGACACAAAAGTGTCACCCAGCCATGCTACCCCTAGCACACAAATACAGGCTGACATGCCCGACTTAAACGTCGATGCATTTGAAATTTTGCTGGCATCTAAACGACAAAACCAGGTGATTGCCGCCGCAGCAGATAGCATAAACAGCATAATGGCTGCATCACGCGATAATACTGGGCTGCTAATTAAACCGACTTTGTCAGATATTGCCGTGGCATATGACATCACAGCCACAATTGCCACTGAAAAAATCGCGACCGAACGTTTAGCGCCGGGTAACAAAATCACTTGAGTTGCCCCTCGGGTTTTCACTAAACCACTGGCTAACCGCTGTTGATAAATAGCATCTTCAGATAACGGTTTTCCCAGTAACGAAGCCACTGCAGCCCCTATTAAACAGGCAATAAACGTTGATGGAATACACACAGCTAACAGCACTAAATAATCCACACCCAAAGGCGTTAAAATACCTGAGAAAAACACTACGGCTGCAGAAATAGGTGACGCGGTAATTCCCACTTGCGAGGCTACCACCGCAATCGATAATGGCCGAGAAGGACGAATACCCTGCTCTTTTGCCACTTCAGCAATAACCGGTAATGTCGAAAATGCGGTATGCCCAGTGCCGGCAAACAATGTCATAAAGTAGGTAACAATAGGGGCTAAAAAAGTAATGTATTTTGGGTGTTTGCGCAGCAACCGTTCAGCAATAGAGACTAAATACTCCATGCCCCCCGCCTCTTGCATTGCAGCAATAGCGGTAATAACTGACATAATAATCAGCATAACATCAATAGGGATTGCCCCAGGTGTTAAGCCTAAACCGACAGTGAGAATTAACACGCCAACGCCGCCGGCAAAACCTATCCCTATGCTGCCCATTCTTGCGCCGAGGTAAATGGCACCAAGCACAATCATTATTTCAATTATCATCATAGTGTGAATGTTTTAAATCCTAAATAGTGTGAAGCAATAACAGGGAGAACTGCTTTAGAGGGCGGGATATTACTCTGTTGTGATTTTACGAATGTAGACGTGGATCAATTTACTGGATTGAAATAAAGCAAGTGGGGGTATCAGCGGATTTATTGAGCAGTTTATCGTGAGCAATCGTCAATGCGCCACAATAAAAATGCCAATCAAACGATTGGCATTGACTTGCGCATGCTTTACTTAGGTCACTTTTACTTAAGCTAAATTAACGCTTAAAAATAGTATCCAAAGTTAACATTGATGCGGTAATCCCAACCGTCTCCAATTTCTGGTAGACCGATATGGCCGTTGTCTAACGTTGAAGCGTACATGTTTTTACCCGTGATAAAATCAATCATGGTATAGGTAGAGCCAGACGATAACGCCACACCGGTAACATTTTGATAGCTGTTATCGTAATCGTCATTGTCTACGTCTGGCGTCACAAGACCAAAGTCGTTGTACACTTTGACACTGCCCCAGCTAGTGGTGAAGGTTTTAGCCACATTGACACTGTAGGCTTGCGCTTTTGAAGCAATCTCGTATTGCCAAGCATAAGCCGATACAGCAATCTTATTGTCATCTTCCGAATCGGCCGCATCGTACTCATATTGCATCGCCTGAAGCTGAAGATTCCAACCGTTATAGCTGCTATCTAAATGCAGCGCGATTGCATAGCGATCGCCGTTGTTACCAGTGTTGCTATTGTATATTTGACCAACCTCAAATGAGCCACCAACAACGGTTTTGCCGCCTTCGTATTCCATCTCATAAGTTTGACGAATATTTAATTGATTGGTTTCTTCATTATAATATTCAGTGCCGTTAACGGTACCGGTATATAAGTCAGTTGAATAACGTTCGTTACGGCTAGCACTATATTCAGCATTTTTATAAAATGCTAACTCAGTGCCCCAACCGTCACTTGAGTAAACGGTTTTTACACCTGCATCGTAATCATCTTCAAAACCTAAATAATACGGTACGCCAAACCAAAAACTATTTGAAATAAACCCGGGGTTACCAAAAGGAACCTGGTTTATACCAAATTGAATTTGCCATTCAGGTGAGTAGTCATAAAAAACATAACCATAACGTAATGTTTCCCAACCATCATAAAAGCGATATTCAGATGCCAAACCCCAATCATCTAATTTACCGTTAAATTTAATTGATGCCATTTCGAACGTTAAGTCGCCAGACTTATCTTTAGCGCTTTCGCTATATTCTTTGTATGAATAATTTGCTCTTAATGTACCAGAAACATCGATTCCGTCTTCAGCGTCTTGCGCAACAGAATAGTTTGAAACAAAGCTCAGTGACACTAGCGTTGATAATAAAGAGAGTTTTAGTAGTTTCATTATAATTTCCAATTTAATTTTAAGTATCATTTAAAAAACAGTCGTTACCATTTCTTTTTGGTTAAATCACATTGAATAACTTCATCTTTATGTGCTGGAGTGCCAGGGTTTTTCGCTGACTCACACAATAATGTTGTACCGTAGTCATTACGTTTGTCATCGGCGTTACTTCTAGCCCAAACAGAGACAATTGCACGTTCTTCTGGTTTGGCTTCACAGCTGCCATCAACCTCAAACGCATGGATAGTGTTTTGATGGAAATACATCAATGGATCAACATCAGCGCTACCAGACAACCACATGGTGTGACCATTGTGTTGACCCGCATCAAACTGAACTTGTCTCATTTTATCGTCTTGCTTAACGGTGGTGAGTAATGGCGAATCTTCACGCACAGCAAAGCTCTTAAATTCATTAGCACATGCTGGTACACGCATGTTGTAATAAATTTCAGAAATCGCATGGTTATGATATGGATAAAGGGTATCGACCGATTGAACTGTCATGCCAATTTCGGCGCCCACTTTTTGGTTATTAATTTCGTCGATGCGAAGTAATCCCCAGTGACCAAAGATTTCAGCATAAGCATAGCCGCCGCGTATGTTGTTGTAATTTTTGTCATTACGTTTGCTTTCTTCGGCATACATTGGGAACCAACCCGCTGCAGCCCATAGGTTAGGCAAGGTGTTAGCACTGATGTCGGTAGGAAATGCAGAAGGCATTTTAATTTCGTCACCTGTCACCATTTTGGTAAAGTTTTTAGTAAATTCTTTACCCAATTTACGCACATCTTTATTGGTAACTTTGGTGTCAAAGAAGGCATCGAATGTAGTGCGATTAAGCCATTTTGCAACGGGGGATTTTTGCGCAAGCTCTCCACCTGGACTATAAATCCAATTTACATCTTCACGAGCACCAAAACATTTTTTCGCTTCATTTGGGTTATTAATCACTTGGTAAATATTTTTAACTAATAGCTTCATGTCGCGGCGATCCATGATGCACATGTTTTTACCGCCTTCAGTAGAATCATACATCGCTTCATCTGAATTTAAGCATGAGCCATTTTCACTATTGGTTAATGCCACGGCATAAGATTGTAAATATTGTAGGGTTTCATCCCAAAGAATATCGACATACTTTTGATCTTTTTCAGAATACTGAGGAGCGTCCCCTAAACACGTAAACTCAGCATTATTAATATCATTTGCATCTAAAAAACTAGGTAGCTCAGCAGACATTGCTGAACCCGACAACAACATCATCATGAAAAGCGCATTATATTTCATAACATCTCTCTTTATTTATAGTTTTAAACAAGACGAATGGTACATGTGGAATTAATTCCAAAAATTTAAACAAAACATGTTTAGACAAAAAATAAACATAACAAAATAAACTTGTGAACCAAACCCATTTAAATAAACAATAGTGGTAATCACTTCAAAATAAGGGAAGTAAAATTTATTAACTATTAATAAACCACAACATTAAATAGTTAAAAGTGAAATAATAGGTAGAGAATCTCGTAAAAAAATATAAACCACAACTTACACAGCGCGATCTTATATAATATTAAAAACCAACAAGTGGTAAGGTTGAGAATAAAAAACAAAAAAGCCACACGTTAATTTAATAACATGTGGCTTTTTTAGTAATTAGTAAATATTAATTAATAAATACTATTTATCCTTTATGCTTGTCATATTTAAATGTATGACAGTTGCTGCATAATGGTTCTTTGGTTTTATGCTCTGAGTGACACTCTTGGCAAGGTAAGTCTTTACCATAGTGAAGGTTGTTATGTGGGTTTTGCCACTTATCTTCTTCACTTCTAGCCGTTTGTTTTGCTAGGTCATCAACATCATGACACTGTAAGCAAGACTCATCAGATGGGAACTGCTTGATGCCATTGTCATGACATGCTTTACAGTCTTTACCGATAACGTCTTTGTGGTAGTCGCGGATTTCAACTGCTTGTACTGATAAACTGGTTAATCCAAGTAGTACCAGCGCAAGTATAATATTAAAATTTTTCATTAATGATTCCTCTTGTTTACTGGTCTATTTACGCTTTCATGATGCTGCGTGCGGCGGTCATACCCATCACCATACACTCAGGAATTGAACAACTCCCTAAGCGGCTGACGCCATGAATACCACCACAAACTTCGCCTGCTGCATAAAGGCCTGGAATTGACTTACCAGTAAAGCTGTCTTTTACTTCCGCTTTAACATTAACCTGAACACCACCTTGGCAATAGTGCACTTTTGGCCATAAACGAACCACGGTAAATGGTGCTTCGATATACTTATCTTTAGCCTTGGTCATGTTTTTGCCAAACTGCTTATCTTCACCAGACTTCACATAGCTGTTGTACTCTTCGATTTGTGCTTTTAATGGTTTTAACGGCACGTCGAAATGCTTAGCAAGTTCTTCAATGGTGTCGAATTTCCAGCCGACATTGTACTTAATCACTTTTTTAGTGTTCGGATGCTTTTTAGAATCTTTGTAGCTAGTGATTAAGATTGGAGGTAACGCTTCGCCTTTTTCGTTGCGGCACGAAAGCTCTGCATCGGCACGAGTCTTACGGTCAGCAATTTCGTTCATAAAGCGCTTACCGGTTAAACGGTTAACAGCCATTGAATGAGGGAAGTTATAAATAGAGTAGTTAGACACATAACCAAAACCACCTTCATCAGGTGATGCCCAAGAGCCAGACTGGATGTGTGCTAAATGCACAGGAATCGCACCTAGACGGAACATTTCAAACATGCCTTCGCCTGTTGCACCTGGAGCATTTGTACAGCCAACTTCTGCATTAAGTGTTGGATCCTGCGCCATACGTAAATCAACGTTTTGCGCGAAACCACCTGTTGCCATAATCACACCTTTTGTGGCGCGAATATTTAATACTTTACCAGGCTGGTCTTCACCAAAGTGGTAGTTGGTACGCATTTTAACACCAACCACTTCACCTTTTTTGCCGACTAGGAAGCCTTCAAATTTTGAACGGTTGTGAGTATTAACGCCGACACGCTTACATTCTTTGTAAAGTGGTTGAGTAATACCAGCACCACAGCTAACTGTAGTTTGATAAGTACGTGCTACAGAGTGACCACCTAATTGTTGTAAGTAAGGGTGGTATTCTGAACCTGCGTCTAACGTCATTTGTAATGCTTCTACCGCGTGTGATGCAACATGGCGTAATAACGCTTCATCTGCAATACCACGGCCTGAAGCCAATTGGTCGTTAACCATTCTTTCTACAGAATCTTCAACGCCTTCTTTCTTTTGCATTGGTGTACCAGGCGCAGCAAATAAGCCACCGTTAATCGCCGAGTTACCACCAAAATATGACATTTTTTCAAAAATATGGACATCTTTTGCACCAAGTTTAGTTGCTTCAATTGCAGCAGCTAAACCGGCAAAGCCAGAACCAATAATTACGACTTCGACTTCTTTGTCCCATTTAACACCGTCAGCCTTTTCAGACACTGCCATTGCAGGAGCTACCATTGCTGCACCAGCAGCAACACCTAGTCCAGCAATAAACTTACGGCGCCCCAACAGATCTACATTGCTCATAGGTCATCACCCTTTTTTGTATAATTGACCAAATCATCATAACGATGGAATCAATTCCAAAATGGGAACTACTGTTAATGTTTGTTTAAAAGACAGCTCAATGTTAACTAATCAATTGTAGGTATAACTTTACAAAAAATTGTTAACTGAATGTTGTTTTGGAATGGAGTCCAATATGCGCGACTGGTTTTTTATACTGCAAATCGTTAACATATCTATTTGAGGACGACCTCAACCTAACCATAAGATTAGGTCTTCATCCGGGGACGGCTCCCTTCTGTTCAGTTTCAGACAGGAGCCAACACCATGCTGATTTATTCCAAACATACTGCTACTTTTTGTTCTTCTTTAAATCTGCTCAAGCATAAAAGCCAAGTTATACCATTGATTAAAAGTGCGTTTAACGCCATACCCTACTTATTTTTAGGGCTGATTTTATTAAGCATAAATAGCCACGCAACAGAGCCTCAAGAGCATAGCCAACATGCTGAGTACCCTGTCAAAATGGGTTTACATGGTATGTTGCTATTTGGCAGTCAGTACGGCCTTTTTGCGTCACATTTGCCTATGTTCCATCAACCGCATAATGCTCAAGTTGTGTTTAAATTGTCTTTTGCTGACCCTAAAATCCAGGCTGAGGTGATTAAAGGCATTAACGTGTCTGCCAAAAGTGACGATCCTGTTTGAATCATAGTGCCTACCACTTTTGATTTATCTAGATTAGATCCCAAGCACTCAAATCACACCTCTCAGTTGACTGTAGATGTGGTTAAAGGACACTTTGAGCGTGGCGGTGAAATGCAATGGCAATCGCAAACCATCAATGTCGATAAAATTGTGTTATTTAATCCATTACCTCTAGAAAGCGGCTTAAATAAGTCGGCTAACAATGATTACCACACTCTGAATTATCACCCCGATGACAAGGTGCAATTTATTGTTAATACCCTTAGCGTTCGCCCAGATGCAGACCATATTGTTCGCATTGATAATGTGCAAACTCCACTGCCAAGCCAATTGACACTTGCAGCAGATAAACAGCTATTTATCTCTGAAAAGCTGCTTTCATCAGCTTTATCTGGCAAGGAGGATATCACACGGATTTACCTTGAATTAGGTGAACTAAAATGACCCAGCCGACCATTGCCGTCTTTCAGCATCATCCGGCTGAAGGGGTCGGGCGCATTGCATTGTGGGCAGAACGTCACGACATCACTCTTGAGTGCTTTTACGCCCCAGATGAATTGCCCGCATCGCTGATAAAATATCAGGGGTTAATTGTATTAGGTGAGGCCAATGAATGTGGCTGACAACCCATCATGGATGCGAGCTGAATGTGCATTGATTAACCAAGCCCTTGAGTTACCACGCCCAATATTAGCCATATGTTTAGGGGCGCAACTCCTGGCAATGCAACTGGGCGGTCAGGTCATTGAAATGGCAGCACCAGAACTAGGCTGGCAAGATATTACCTTTAATGACGGCAGCGTCTTATCGGTTCCGCAATGGCATGAACAAGGCGTCACCTTGCCGCAGCATATTGCAATATTAGCCTCAAGTGGACAATGTCCGGTACAAATGTACCGCCACCAGCATGCCATTGGTTTACAATTTCATCCTGAATGGGATGATAAACAAATCGAGCAGCTGGCTGAGTTTTTTGCTGATGAGTGCCCAATAACCATGGGCTACACACTCAACAACATCAAACCCAACTCGGCCAATTTTTATTTGAGTTACTGGATGCGCAATTTGTGTGAATTAATTATCTTCACACAGGTTTCGCCCTGCTGCATAACAACTTGGCTGGCGCGGACATACAGCGCCACGCGAACAAATTAACCGTGCTTCGTTTTTAATTCCGCGTTCAATCCAATTAATATTAAGGATTTTCGCCACACTGGTGAGGTCTTTTTTAATGTGTCTAGGGATGTCAATTGAGCCGCCATTGCCAGCACAAGCTTGTTTTAAATCGTTTGCAATCGACTGCGCATCTTTACCTTGAGCCTCAATTGCCGGATTTAAGTCGATTCCGGCACACAACACATGTGGGTTACCCGCCGAGTCATCGACTTTGATCGACTCACAACAATAAATCCGCGGCTCATTACCGACATTTAAAATCGATATTTGTGCCGAGGTGCCTTCAGTGGGCTCACTGATCATTCTAAATACTGCCCAATGCTGACACGGATCTTCCACCAAGCGCATATTACCCCATGGCAGTGGAATACCATTACCGCGATACACCGCTTTAAGCTTGCCAGGTGCATAAGCATCAAAGTAATGCCAGTGTGGGTATGGCGATACAACGGTCATGCGGCGCATGGCCACCGAGGCCGACACTTGCAATTGTTTATGCACGTTAATTTCATAGCCGTGACGGTCAAGCAACTGCCGATAAGGTACTTTAGGGCACAATAGTGCACCAGCAAAAAAGCTCGATTCAAAGTCACGCCAGGCATGCAAGATATCTTGAGCATTAATGTTATTTGATTGCGGTGCGTAGGCGTCTTCAGAGTCTTCTCTGCGCCCCGACATCATGACACTCTTTAATCCGTCTTTGTTGTGTAATACACAATGGCCAATATGCACTGCGAGGTCATATTTAAGACGATTAGGTCTCGTTTTTAAAATATTACTAACGTAAATAGTGCCAGGCGGTTCAAAAAAGGAGGTGACTAATTGCTTGGAGCTCATCCCCCTTTCGTCCATCACTTCTTTTGGCGCACGATCAATCCACTTAATTTTTAACCCCATGCCTTTGGCAATATCCATGATGTCTTCAATGGCTAGCGGCATACGCTTTAAGCCCACCTCTTCTGCGGCGCGCTCAAGATCAGGAAAGTGATTTTGGTGATGCTCTTGGTGTGCACGAATAAGCAAGTGAGCAAACTGACGACCACTGGTACCGGTTTGCGATAGCATTTCAGGAATAGCGATTTGCAAAATATCATTAGAAAACAAAAAGCTTGGTTCAAGCGGCATACCACTAACCCCGCCTTTGTTGCCTTTTTCTGGCGTAATCGCTTCATCCTCTGGCACATCATCAAGGAACCATTCAACTTCTTTTTGAAAAACGGCAGCAATAACAGCCAACATATGGGCACTCGGAACTCGTTTTCCGCGCTCGATCATCGATAAATATGACACCGAAGGCGCATTACTCGAGTCCACACGTACACAACGTGCTGACAAGTCTTCCATTGTTAAGTTATTGCGTTTACGCAAGTTTCTTATCTTTGTCCCCAAAAAATGGGTCTTTCGCATTAAGCTTTTTTCATTTCTCATTTTGTATAATTCACAGTGTAAAATTTTTATTGTGAAATTCTTTGTAAAAATAGCATAGACTAAAAATCAAGCTGGTAACAAGGCTTAATAGTAAACAAATAACAAAATTAATTTCTGACCTACAACACAAGAAGAGGATAAGGCGATGAATATGTCTACTCAAGCAAGCAATACAGCCACCCAAAACCTTAACCGCTTCATCGGTGAGCAATTTGTGGCGACAACAAACCAACAAGATCGCAGCACAAATGCAAAAGACTTTTTGGATGCGCAATTCCCATTAGCCAATGGTTCACATCAAGATGTGTGCAGTTACGTGGTTTACTACAACCACTTACTGGCTTTCTTAAAAGATGGCACCCAGTGTGGCTTACAAAATCCATGTCAATTTGTGGCGTTAACGAGCCACAAAAATGAGCCGACCTCTGTGGTATTGAAAAACAACGATACCCATGTAGAAATTTGTTTTGACCGCCTTGGCAAGTTAGGGGCAACAGACAATGCGCATATTGAAGATATTCAAGTCTCTATGCCGATTAAAAACTTACCGACACCTTACAAACAGTGGATTAGCTTACTGCACACGAGCTGCCAGCCGACCGAAGGTAACTGCAAGGTATTTACAGCTAAAGATGGCACAGACTACGCTTTACATCAGCGCTAATGCATACTCAAAGTGATGCATGCTCGAAGCGATAAATAGTCGCCACATTAAATCGCGGCAATACATTGCGAGTATCAAGCAGAAAAGACTTCTCCCATTTAATCAATGTGAGAAGTCTTTTTGTTATTGTGTTAGTTGTATTAAGGCCAGAAAAAGCGAGACTTTTGCGTCACCTGATTTAACGGTGTTATTGGGGTTGGGCTAGCGGCATTGTTAATTTGAGTCACACTAAATTGCAGTGTTTGCTGGCTAGTATCATCAACGCGCTCACTACGACGACTACTAACCGTAATAGGATAATCTAATTGTTCGCCTGGTTTTATCTGCACCACAGTGTCGGTCACTATGGTAAACGTTGGCATTTCATCACTGAACACCTCGATTTGATATACTGCAGCTTGTTGAGTTTTATTACGAATTTTAAGCTGATAGCTGTTTTCAACCCTATCGACACCCACTTCACGGTACAAGGTTTGCCGGTCTCGGATGACATTAAGCTGAATATGATTTAATTGGTTTAAATCGATAATAATTAACCCAATCATTATCAACAGTGCGCTGGCGTATCCGAGGGCTTTGAGCGAAAACACACTGGCTTGAGGCTGACCTTTTAAGGTTTTTTCGCTGGTAAAACTAATAAGATTGGCAGCATAGCCAAACTTTTCCATGGTTTGATTACAGGCATCAACGCAGGCACCACAATTAATGCACTCGTATTGCAGCCCATTGCGAATATCTATCCCTGTTGGGCACACATCAACACATAAGTTGCAGTCAACACAATCACCTAACTCGGTTTTTTCAGCGCGTTTACGTAGCCCACGAGACTCGCCGCGCGCCGCATCATAGCTCACTGTTTTGGTATTTGCGTCAAACATCACCGCTTGAAAGCGTGAGTAGGGGCAACAATGCAAACACATCATTTCGCGCATCCAACCAGCATTTACATAAGTACATATAGCAAAAAACCATACCCAGGCACCGATCCAAAAACCACTGCTTGCACTAAAAATATCAATGTACAGTTCACGCGCAGGCATAAAATAACTGATAAACCCGCATCCTGTAAGTAAGGCAAACACAATCCATAAGGTATGTTTGGTCAGCCGTTTACGTAATTTACTTATTGACCATGGCGCTTTGTCTAAGGCAGCTCGATGATGATGGTTACCTTCAATTTTGGCTTCGATCCACATGTAAATAAATGTCCAGGCGGTTTGTGGGCACATAAAGCCGCACCATACACGCCCCCAATATACAGTGACAAAAAACAACGCAAACGCAGCCGCCATAAAAAACCACGCTAATACAGTAAAGTCCTGTGGCCACAAGGTGAGATTAAAGAAAAAGAATTGCTGCTCGGTGACATTAAACAAAATCGCCTGACGGCTCTGATAGTTAATAAAAGGCAGTAAAAAGAATAATGCGATCAGCAAGGTATTGCTGTACTGGCGCAAACGCTGAAAGACCCCTTTTTGTTCACGCACATGGATTTTTGCTGACGGCGTGGCGATTTGAACCACATCAATACGCTGTGAAGCTTTGAATTTATCACTTAATTGAGCTGCTGACGTAACTTGAGCTGATGAGTTGGGCATAACGGGTTTCCTATAACACGGTATTACCCTGCTATAGCAAAGACTAAGCCAACAAAAGAAAACACTTAAGGCTATGATTTAATATAACTTTGCTGGAATTCACCTATCAAGATATCACGATATATCGTCACTATAGCGATATATCGTGATTACCCGTGCATGAAAAAATATGTTACCGCTCAATGCCGAGCTTTTTCATACGAGACCGAAGGGTGCTGGCGGGCATGTCTAAAATAGCAGCTGCACCTTGTGCACCAGAAATCCGCCAGTGCGTTGTGTTAAGCACTGCAACAATGTGCTCAGCTTCTGCTTGTGCCATGGTTAGCATTGCCGTGGTTGACGGCGCAGATCCCAATGCTGGCAAAGTATTAAATGACAACTGGCCATTTGACGACAAAATGATTTCTCGCTCAATCAAGTTTTGTAACTCTCGTACGTTACCAGGCCAGGTATACTGTTGGAGGTTTTTTAATCCTTTCGTACTGACCTTGGTGATTTTTTTACCTAGCTTTTTACTCAATGATGCCGCTAAGTCGCTCACCAACTGGGGGATATCTTCACGGCGTTCGCGTAGTGGTGGCACGGTAATCGGAAATACATTTAAGCGATAATATAAATCCATTCGAAACAAGCCTTGTTCTACTCGTGCAGTTAAATCATGGTGAGTTGCTGCAATTAAGCGAATATTCACGCTGATCGTTTCACTACTGCCAACCCTTTCAAAGCTTTGCTCTTGAATAACACGTAGCAGCTTTGATTGGGCAGATAAACTCAGCTCAGCAATTTCATCTAAAAATAAAGTGCCATTATGTGCCAGTTCAAAGCGGCCTTTACGCCGCGCTGTTGCACCAGTAAATGCACCTTTTTCATGACCAAATAGTTCGCTTTCTAATAACGCACTGGAAAAAGCCGCACAGTTAACACTGACCATGGGCTGATTTTTACGGTGGCTTAGTCTATGTAAGCTGCGAGCCACTAACTCTTTGCCTGTGCCATTTTCGCCGCAAATAAGTACCGTGCTGTCGGTATTGGCCACCAGATTAATTTGCTGAATTAACTGCTTAATCGGTTGGCTATTGCCTGAAAGGCCTAACGCACCTTGCTGACCTTGTAGCTCTGTGAGTAAATATTGGTTTTCTGACGCGAGGCGTTCAGACAATGCTTGCACCTGCGCCAAAGCTTGCCTAAGTGATTGTTCGGTATGTTTTTGCATGCTGACATCACGAAATATCGCGATAACACCAACTAACTTTTGTTGATGATAAACCGGTGTCGAGCTGTAATACACGGGAAAACTGCTACCGTCTTTGCGCCAAAAGACATCATCAGACACCTGGCGCGGTATAGCATCGTGCAATGTGCGATAAATTGGGCAATCATGTTGTGGATAATGGCTACCGTCGGCATGGCTATGATGATGACAATCGTGAATGTTTTTACCAATTAACTCTTCACTCTTCCAGCCGGTCATTTGCTCTGCAGCTGGGTTAATAAACACCGCATTTCCGTCTAAATCAAAACCATAAACGCCCTCGCTCATGGCGTTAAGCAGTAAGGTGTTTTCAGGTAAAAAATGCCTTGAAGTTAGCATTGGGTTGTGGGGTAAATCAGTCATATAAACCATAGCATTAAACATGTATGGGTTTAGTATAACTAAGTCACGAAATATCGCGACCTGTATTCAATGATATTTTAATCCCTTAATCTCACGAGAAGGTAAGCTAAAATGAGATAAACACAAAAGATGCATTGGGTGCGCGCCACTGCATTCATAGATATTGCACCTATTAGTTCTTTAGAAGGGTGAGTTTTCATTTGAGTGGGTTAGCACAACAGACTGAGAATACCCGTTATCGACCACTTAATTAACGCGATATCAATATCGTAGCAAGCCATCTTACTGGGATAAATGCATTAGTAAAAAGGAGTTGGATCGACTTCAAGGGTTCCCGGAGAAACGCCACGCTCAATATTGATATCCACTTTGTGTATGTCAACTAGCGCGACTTCGGTATAGCGTTTATGTTTTAGTGAGTAAAAACATTTAACAATGGGATGTAGCGCATCGCGGCCTTTAGAGTCCCACACAATGCCGACACGTTCGTCAGATAACAGCACCAACGAGCCAACAGGGTAAATCCCCACACAACGAATAAACTCATACACCAATTTTTGGTCTAAATGAAATGGCGTTAAACTCAGTAAAATTTTAAAAGCCGCCGCAGGACTCATGGCTTCTTTGTAGCAACGAGTCGCGGTTAACGCGTCGAAGATATCCACAATGCAACTCATACGACCATGTTGTGGAATTTGGGATTCAGTTAAACCATTAGGGTAACCTTTGCCATCCAGTTTTTCATGGTGCATTAAACACACATCTTTACTAACTTGCGACAAGCCTTTGGTTTCATTCATGATTTCCATTGCATACACTTGATGCAACTTCATGTGTTCAAACTCTTCTGGAGTCAACTTTCCTGGTTTATGCAAAACGTCGTTGTTGACTTTAATTTTGCCAATATCATGCAAAATACCGCCCACGGCCATTTGTTTGAGCAATTCACGATCAAGGCCTAAGTGCTTACCAAAAGTCACTAATAAAAATGCGACATTAATTGAGTGCTCAAGCAAGTAGGCATCTTTAGTGCGCAATGCAGAAATACACTTAAATGCATCGGCATCGGCTATCACCGACTCAATCATTTTGTCAGCAACATCTTCAATTTGGCCTACTTCAATGGCTTTGCCTTCGAAGGTTTCAGACATTACTTTTTTGATTAAACCTTTGGCCTCTGCAAGCAGTTTTTTGGCTTGAGATTGTTGACCATCTCGGCTGACAGTGGCTTTACGTGCCAATGGATTAGTGGCGCTATTCGATTTGTTGGCTTTTTTTAAGCCGCAATTATCTGACGAGCGCTCAACATCGACCCATACCGTGGTAATGTTGTTTTTTTTCAGCTTAACAATGGCGTCACGGTGCTTAATTTGACCCGGATTACGGATATCAATTTTACTTTGTTGGCGATCAATCGCGGTAACAAACATGCCCAGGGCAAGCTTGTCGACTGGGATCTTTATGACATTGTTTGATTCAACAGAATCACTCATGTACACGCACTCCGGGAAAAAACTTAAATAGTGGGATCTACATCACACAAACTCTCACGTTATTTTGACTTAATTTCTCTTATTAGACTACTGATTTAATGTACTTATCAGCGCATATTCTCAAGAAATGTGAGCAACTCTTTAAAAATCACTATTTTACAAAATAGGCTTTATTGACTCTCTATACCTAGGGTCTGTTGATCTTTCAAGATTGTTTTTGCAGCGAATTGTTGGTCATTACTCATATACAAGTGCGCGGCAGAGACTTTGAGGTGTAGTTATTCTACATAAAAAGTCGATAACGCAGTAAAAATGGCCAACAAACGCTGCCTGAAAGGTTC
Source organism: Shewanella phaeophyticola (assembly GCF_025398315.1). Classification (GTDB taxonomy): domain Bacteria; phylum Pseudomonadota; class Gammaproteobacteria; order Enterobacterales; family Shewanellaceae; genus Shewanella; species Shewanella phaeophyticola. The sequence continues at coordinate 4,435,669 of NZ_JAODOQ010000001.1, read as the reverse complement.
GGCTAAAAACGTTTTACTCTTTGTTGAATGATTCTTTGCAAATAAAGAGTTGCTTAGATGACTAGGCATCAATCCATTCGCCTCGATTAAAACGTTTTTAACTCGAACAAAATTCAAACAGCAAAGATCAACAGACCCTAGTAAATCTCAGCCAGCTGGTTTACTGGAGTAGCTTGAGCTACAAATCATTAAAATAAAGCAAACATATGTGTAATTCAATTACACTCAAATCACGAATTTATCTTTTTCTGCAGGTCACTATGAAATTAACCATACTGTTATATTAGTAATTCAGATCACACGATTTAACCTTGCTAATTGACAGTATTTCATCACTTTATTACCGTAACGCAGACAACTCTACTCGTGAGGACATTCTACTTGGGTCACTTCTTCGAAACACATTTCAGTGAACTGATTACTAAGCTTAACCAGCTCAGTAAAGTACCTGCACGAGAAGCGATTATTCAACTATCTGTAGAAGCGCCAGCGCTACCGCTATTATCGTGGTTAGCAGCACAGCAGCAGTTTCCCAAAATATACTGGCACGGTAGAGACAGAGACGAAGATGTTGCCGCCATTGGCACCTGTAAAAGCTTCTTTTTTGAAGACCAAGTAGACGACAATGCTTTAGCGAAAATTTATCAACAGCAACGCAATAAAACCAGCCAACAAGACATCCGTTATTACGGTGGTTTAGCTTTTGACCGCACAGTAGAATGCTGGCCTGAATTTGGCCGAGCCCATTTTGTGTTACCAAGAATAGAGTTACGCCGCCACGGTAACAAGCTTAGGATTTTGGTTAATCTTAATTTTGAAGACACAGATCCGCAGCAAGAAATTCAAGCGGCACTTAACGCAATCGCACAAGTGCAAAAGCCAAAACCTTTGTCACCACCTCATAAAATGACATTAATGGTAGCCGCAGTGATTTACCCCATTATGAGCGCTGGGAAGAATTAGTTAATCAAGTCACCCAAGAAAAGTTTAACCGTACAACGCCAAAAGTGGTGTTGTCACGCCACACTCAAATTGATGTGAGTGACGATATTGATCCTTGGACAGTGTTGGCATGCTGGCAAGGCAGAAACCCCAACAGTTTTCAGTTTGGCTTTCAATTTAGTCCAGAACGGGCATTTATTTCATGCTCTCCCGAGCGGTTATATCTTCGTCGTCAACAAGAGTTATTTACCGAGGCGCTTGCTGGTACAACGGTACGCGGACTCAACCCAGATGAAGATACCATACTCGCCCAAGCATTATTGGACGACATTAAAAACAGCCATGAAAACCAATTGGTGAGAAAACACATTGTCGATGTGTTGACGCCACTAAGCCAATATATTGGGGCTGACGAACAACCTAAAATCTTTAAACTTAACCATATTCAGCATTTACATCGCTCCATTCGTGCACAGTTACAACCTGGGGTCAGTGATTTTGAATTATTACGCGCACTGCATCCCACTCCTGCCGTTGGCGGACTGCCTCGCGAAGCAGCATTAAACTTTATTCGTCAACGCGAGGGTTACGCTCGGGGTTGGTATGCGGGTGCTTGTGGTTATTTTAATCGAAATGAATCTGAGTTTTCGGTTGCTATTCGCAGTGCCTTAATAGAACCAAGAAGAATCAATTTATTTGCCGGTGCAGGGATTGTAGCGGGCTCAGATCCGCTCGCAGAATGGCAAGAATTAGAAAATAAATTGGCCACGGTGTTGGCTATTTTAATCGACTTTTAGTCACTGTTTAATCTTTCGCTTGGGTATAACCCATGCTATTATCCCGCCCCCATGTTTGCAGCAACCTTTGCATTGGTATCACGCCAGGTAAAAATCGCGAAAATAAACAAACATAACCATAATGATAATATTCTCTGTATCAGTCAGTTATTGGCGCTGTTGTAGGTAACTCAATGGCCAAGATGACGCTTTTAAAGACTGTTAATCAAATTAATAGCGGGTTCCCTCACCCCGCGCTAACCCAATTAAAAAGGCCACAATATGTTGCAGTTATCCCAGGCGAAATATCGCCGAGCACTGATGCTATTAGTCAGTTTTCATATCTTAATTATTTGCGCAAGTAACTACCTTGTTCAATTACCTTTCCAGTTGTTTAGCTACCACACCACTTGGGGTGCATTTAGCTTTCCGTTTGTGTATTTAGCCACCGATTTAACCGTGAGAATTTTTGGCCAACAAGCGGCTAGAAGCATTATTCTCAAAGCAATGATCCCTGCGTTATTAGTGTCGTATTTAGTGGGAGTATTGTTCCATCAGAGCCAACTACAAGATTTTGCAGCTTTAGCACAGTGGAATAGCTTTGTATTTCGCATTGCCTTTGCCAGCTTTGTGGCTTATTTGATTGGTCAGCTTATGGATATTACGGTATTTGCTAAGTTACGCCGTGCAAAAGCATGGTGGGTAGCTCCTGCGGCCTCAACTTTAATTGGTAACTTGGTCGATACGCTGGTGTTTTTCAGTGTGGCTTTTTATGCCTCTAGTGACACCTTTATGGCAACCCATTGGCCAGAGATCGCCACTGTCGATTACGGCTTTAAGTTGATTGTGAGTTTAGGATTATTTTTACCCGCTTATGGCGTATTGCTAAAAGTACTTCAGGACACCATTTTATTTGATAGCCCAAAAGGACAAGACAACATTGTTGTTGATGTTGTTAAGTAATTGAGCTGGCTATGCATCTAGTTACTCATTGCGGGTTGAGCCAGTTCGGCTCGTAATCTTGGTATCAATGAAATCCGCACCATCTCAAGCGACACGATTAAGCCAGTAGCGTCTTGCTGTTGGCTTAATCGCATAAAAAATAACGCTCAAGTCTATGCCATTTAAAGCCTCTATCGTAAACACAGAAGCTATATCAACAACACACTAATAAAATAATTATATATTTTTCATAAGGTTGTGAATTAATCGTTGGAAGGTGTAAATGATAACAATGTAAAGATTACTTATTTAGAAATGAACCTATTGCAAATGGTAATGAGAATGATTATTATTAATTTGCGTTCCAAAACTCGGTTTACTTTATAGAGACTTCATCACCTTTATTGGTTTACAGAGTTCGCAAGCACGACATTGCTCACACACTCTTTGTGGCCGGGTTATTAACCCGGCTTTTTTTTGCCTGCTTTTTACCTACGTTTTATCACCAAACTGCAAACCATCATACGGCTTCAAGCTGCTGATCAGCTTTGGCTTTATGGTATAAGCCAATAGTAAATACTGTGCCTATATCCACTGTTGATTTGACTTCAATGGTGCCACCAAGGCGCTTAATAATACCGTAGCTTAGAGATAAACCTAACCCTGTACCGTCTTTGCGGGTGGTGTAAAAGGGGTCGAAAATACGACCTAAATCTTTCTTGCTAATACCGATACCTTCATCCTCAATCTCAATTTTCACCCCAATACTTTGGCCATCTTCTATCCAATCGTAAGTTCTTACCCAAATACGACCATTGTCTGTAATCGCATGGGCTGCGTTAACCATTAAATTAATTAACACCTGTAATAATTGCGGTCGATTAACTTCAACAATGCCGGTAGCATTCAGCTCTTTGACTAACTCAACTTTTTGCTGCTCAATTGAGTGACGCGCCAATAGTAATACTTCTTCGACAATGGGAGTAATAGCTTGTGGCTCAATAGGTGCATTAAACTCACCAGGGCGACTGTACTGCAATAAACTGCGGATAATCGTGGTGATCCTACTTCACCTGTTGAATCACTAAATCGATTTCTTCTTCAACCGCTTTAGCATCATCACCGAGCTCGTATTTGAGTAATTCCATATTACCCAAAATCACTGCTGTGGGATTATTGATTTCATGCGCAATACCGGCAATTAACTCACCTAATGCGGTCAGTTTTTCGTTGGTTACCAGTTGTTGACGAGTGGCATGCAATAATGCAACGTTGCGTTCGAGTTCTTCGGTTTTATCTTGCAAGCTACGGGTGCGTTGTTCAACTTTGATTTCTAGCTGTTCTGCTGCGGCTTGTATTTGCGCATTACGTCGTTGTAACTGATCTAGCATTCGGTCAAATTGTTCGGCTAAATTGGCCAGTTCGTTCTCTTTATTAAGTCCTAGGTTACCAATCCTGACATTTCGTCCCGCTTGCACAGCCGTGACAACCTGGTGAATATATTCTATTGGTTGCAATAAACTGTTAGCACCGCGATACACTAAAAAGCCAGATAAAAACAATACAATCACTAGGATGGTGCCAAGCTCAATAATGTTTAATAAGTAATTATGTAAAAATGGCGCCTCAGAAAACCCAGCGTACACCATGCCGACACGCTTACCGCGAATATCGTACAAGGGCGAATAACCCGATATATACCAATCATTAAAAACAAACGCACGGTTAATCCAGGTTTCGCCTTCAATTAATACTTGTTGGCCGACTTCATCAGAGACTAATGTCCCGATTGCACGGTTATTTTTTTCTTGCTTGCTCGGAAACTGTTCCAAAGGCACATTAGTACTAATGCGAATGTTGTCTAAAAATAAGGTGACGGTACCAATAGAGCGCTCAGGCAAGGTCCTTTGTCGTACACAAGATCACGAATATGATCAACTATGGCCGTATTGTGGTTATAGATAATCCCACCATCTAAATACCAAAACACATTGCCAGTTAAATCGGTAACGGGCATTAATGTGCGGCTCAATAAACCGCGAGTCTCTGACTTTTTTTCAGGCGTTGTAGCATGCCGAGTCGGCACGAGTTCAACATAGGCTTTGTCGGCAAGCGATGAGTTAATCCGGGCTAATTGTGTTTTAGATAATACCATTAACCCTGAAATAGCCTGTTGCTGAGTTTGATGCAACATTAGGCGTAAGTCAGGATCTGCTGCGGCATCTGCCACACTGATGAGTCGTAAAAAGTCTAACCCTAGTGTTTGTTGCTTTTGCGCCAGTAAAATATTGAGTGCATTAATTGCTGCGCTATTTGGCTTAGGGTCATTTTGATTTAACAATTGAAAAGCATGTTGAAAGTCCCATGAGCCACTGATCGTACTCAATTGGTGCTGTTGCCGTTGTTGTACTTGAGACAAGGTATTATCAGCGACAACCAAATCAGCCTTTACCTTCATAAACAACTGCTTGCCTGTATATATCACATTCCAATATATCGTGATAAAAACCAGGCTAACCAGCGTTAATATAATGGGTAATAAGGTAAGAAATAAAATTCGATAGCGGATCTTTGACTGCATCTGCTGCCAGCTAATACCAAAGACCCGGGTGATAACTCCTGAGGACTGCGCCACTATTGCGCTTCTCCATCAGTGTCATCATCAAGGTTCGCCCACTCTTTGTATTTACGATCTAGGGTTTTGCGCGACACACCTAAGTCACGGGCGGCAGCAGACTTATTACCATTATGGGCATCAACAACTTGGGTTACATGCTGCTTTTCGACTTCTTTTAACGGCCAATCTAAAGGGTATCCCATTGCTTCTGGGATCACGGTGACAGCGGGTTTTTTCCAATATTCAGCAGGGGGTTTACCCAATAAAATACAACGTTCAATCATATTGCGTAGTTCACGAATATTACCCGGCCAATCGTATTGCTGAAGTACTTGTAAATCTTCATGGCTCCAAATGATGTCCTTGATCCCCAGCTCTTGTGACAACTGTAATGTAAAGTAATGGGTGAGTTCGACCACATCTTCAGGGCGAGAGCGTAACGAAGGGATAACAATATTGAGCACGTTTAAACGATAAAATAAATCCCGACGAAAACGTCCAGCCTCAACTTCATCAATCAATAACCGATTAGTTGCCGCAACCACACGCACATCAATTTCTATTTCTTTTTCACTGCCTACAGGCCTAATGGCGCGTTCTTCAAGGACTCGTAACAGTGCGGTTTGCATGTTCATTGGCATTTCGCCAATTTCATCTAAAAAGATAGTGCCACCAGAGGCATAACTAAATAGACCCTCACGCATCCCTTTGGCACCGGTAAATGCGCCGGCTGTATGACCAAATAACTCACTGGCCAATAATTCTGGTGCTATGGCTCCACAGTTTACGGGGACAAATGCCCCGCTACGGCCACTGAGTTGATGTAATTGTCTGGCCACCAGCTCTTTACCCGTGCCAGATTCTCCTTCAATGAGCACCACTGCATTAGTTGGCGCAATGCGTTCGATAACCTGTTTAACATCGCGAATGGCTTCGCTATTTCCAATAATGTTGGAAGACTGCCCATGAGCAAGCTCACGGCGTAACATAAAGTTTTCACGTTTTAATAAGCGCTTTTCGATGCAACGATCAACTGCTGTCATCATTTGCTCAAGATGGAATGGCTTCATAATAAAATCAGATGCGCCAGCCCGCAGAGCTTTAATCGCGACATCCATGTCGGCATAACCCGTCATAAAAATAATGTCAGACTGCCTGTCTGGATCATTTAACGCTTCATGCCATTCAATACCTGAGCGATCGGGTAATCGAATATCAACAACTAATAAATCAAAATGCCCCTGACTACGGATCGTTTCAGCTTCTGCTATGGTGGATGCAGTTTCAACTAAAGCAAACTTTTTGGTTAACGCTTTTTTAAAAAGCTGCGCATGCCTGGTTCATCATCAACGATTAAAACCGACATACTAGTGTGTGCTATAGGATTAATATGTACATCTGAACTCATAAGTAGACTCTACATTAGGACATTTTGACTCGCTTAAGCTCACTTTAACATTGAATTCATCCGACAGGGTCACTATGAACCACAGAAAAGTGATCATGGGACAATTTGTCTAATATAATTTATTTAAGCTTGAGATCAAGTTCACAGTTTCGATTTTAGCCGTGAAGTGTATTTGCATAAATCCCATTTGGCATTTAACTTGCTTATGGCTTTGGTAATTAAGCAAAAACTCGCTTAAGGACAATTTAATTAAGTAGATGAATTCTGGTCATTAATACAACAAGGAATGGAAATGTTAAAACTCAAAGCAAGTGTCAGTATGTTGTTAGCCGCTACAGTGTTAAGCGGTGCGATGTTCAGCCCTGTGGCTTTAGCGGGTGAAGTCATTAAACTCGCAACAACAACGAGTACCGAAAACTCAGGCTTATTAGGTGCCATTTTACCTAAATTTGAAGCTGAGTCAGGTTACACTGTTCAAGTGATTGCCACCGGTACAGGTAAAGCATTAAAGCTGGCAAGTCAGGGAGATGTTGATGTCGTTATGACTCATGCTCCTGCCGCCGAAGCAAAATTTGTGGCTGACGGTTTTGGTATTGAACCTCGTGGCATTATGGAAAACGATTTTATTGTATTAGAGCCTAAAAATGACCCTGCGGCAGCAAAATCAAGCAAAGATGTCGCTGAAGCTTTTGGCAAAATAGCTCATAAGCCAAGTAAGTTTGTTTCTCGTGGTGATAATTCTGGCACCAACATGAAAGAACTTGCGATTTGGAAAAGTGCGGGCGTAGCCCCTGACTTTAACGGTTATACTTCTGTCGGCCAAGGCATGGGGAAAACCTTATTGATGGCTGATGAGTTACAAGCGTATACATTAACAGACCGTGGAACATATATTGCCTATAAAGCTAAACTAAATCTTAACATTAGCTTTGAAGGTGGCGCAGCGTTAGCCAACCCTTACCAGATTATGTTGATTAACCCAGCAAAATACCCAGATTTAAACCATAAAGGCGCAAAAGCATTAAGCGACTGGTTTATCAGCCCTGCAACACAAACGATGATTAACGAGTTCACCGTGCAAGGAGAGCAATTGTTTAAGGCAACTTATAAGAAATGAGTGAAGGCTGGTTAGCCCTATTGCAGCAAGCATTTAGCTTGCTGCTATCTTTCGACCCTGATGTATGAGCCATTATAAACATTTCATTTTCAGTGTCTTTTGCGGCGCTGCTGATCACTATTATCCCGTCGATTATCTTAGGTTTCATCCTTGCCTTTAGCCATTTTCGCGGTCGATGGATCGTTATAAATTTAGTGCAAACGCTACAATCTATTCCAACTGTTGTGATTGGTTTATTGGTGTATTTGTTGTTGACTCGTAATGGTGCTTTGGGTGATTTAAAATGGCTATTTACCCAAAAAGGCATGATTTTAGGACAAATGCTCATTTGCGCTCCCGTATTAATCGCCTTATCTCAAGCGGCTTTTTCCAGTGTAGATCGACGAGCTTGGGAAACCTCCCGAACGTTAGGCGCCTCCTGGTTACGTGCGGTTTGGACATTATGTCGTGAATTACGAGTACCGCTCTTGTTAGCCATTATTGCTGGTTTTAGCCGAATTTTGACTGAAGTGGGCTGTTCTATGATGGTCGGTGGTAATATTATGGATGTTACTCGTAATATTCCCACAGCTATAGCGCTCGAAACCAGCAAGGGCGATTTTGCTCAAGCAATTGCCTTGGGATTAGTGTTACTCATACTCGCCTTAGTGCTAAACTTCATTTTGGGTTCATTGCGAGGCAAAGCCCTCCCAAGGAGTCATTAGGATGATGATTTCAGATACATTACAAAAACAGCAAACCGTGCAAATTAGCGCGCACAATTTGCAGATGAAGTTTAAACAAAATACTTTATTCAACGTACCCGAGCTGACGTTTAAACAAGGCGATGTCATATACCTGCAAGGTGATAATGGTTCGGGTAAGTCTACCTTAATGAAAATTTTGGCAGGATTAATGACCCCAACCCAGGGGCAGGTTATTAGCCAAGGTTTTGCCCCTAAATCATGGTGGCAGCCTGACAACTTATTTGGCAAAGCGGTATATTTGCATCAGCACCCTTATTTATTTGAAGGCACAGTAAAATACAATTTAACGTACGCATTAAGCCAATTGAAAATACCCGTCAGTGAGCGCAATGATCGTATTACTCAAGCCGTCAATATGGCACAGCTTGGAGATTTACTTAACCACAATGCAAGCGACTTATCCGGTGGTGAACGACAACGATTGGCTATTGCTAGAGCGTGGATTATTCAGCCAAAGTTGCTCATGTTAGACGAACCTATTTCAAATATGGATAAACAGTCACAACGTTTAGTGCTTGAGATGATAAATCAATTAAAACAAGACGGCACAGGACTATTACTTAGTAGCCATCAAACCTGTGGCCTTACTGCATTATGCCAACAACATTGGCATATTAAACAACGTACCATTCACACCAGCATGCATGTTCCTGCAGCAGAAACTGTGCATCAGACTAATACAACGGAATTACACTATGGCACCACAGATTGACGCAGTAATTTTAGCGGGCGGCATGGCTCGGCGCATGGGCGGCAATGACAAAGGCTTAGTGGATCTTAATGGCCAAGCCATGATTTGCCACACTCTCGACAAACTCAGCAGCCAAGTCGATAACATAATGATTAATGCCAATCGCAACCAAGCTCAATATGAGCAATGGGGATATCGTGTGTTTAGCGACGAAGACAGTGGCTATTTAGGTCCTCTCGCTGGCATGGTTACTGCGCTAAAGCAAACCCAAGCCGAGTATTTATTGGTTGTGCCTTGCGATTGCCCAATGCTTCCTGACGACTTAGCGCAGCGCTTGCTAAAGGCTTTGACCGAACAAAATGCTGATATTGCCGTCGCCAGTGATGGTGAACGTGAGCAACCTGTCGTGTTATTACTTAAACCACAGTTAGTCGCATCAATGAAGGCCTTTTTAGATGCCGGAGAGCGTAAGATTGATTTTTGGTATCGCCAGCATCAAGTGGCTATTGAGAGTTTTGCTGACCAACCCAATGCCTTTGTCAACGTCAATACACCAGAACAAAAACAGCAACTCGCCCAACAAATTGCCAAGTAATTTATTAAGAGGTTCATGATGACTGTAGTTTTTAGTAATCCATTACCTATTCCCGTTCTAGGGTTTTGTGCATTTAGTGGCACGGGTAAAACAACGTTATTAAAACAACTTATTCCAGCACTTAACCAACGCGGTATTCGCTTAGCGGTGATTAAACATGCGCATCATAATTTTGATGTTGATATCCCAGGAAAAGACAGTTTCGAAATGCGTAAAGCTGGCGCAAAACAAGTGCTTGTTGCCTCTCATGTGCGCTGGGCGCTAATGACGGAAGATCCCGTTGAAGATGACCCAAAACTACAACACCTACTTCGCCAAATTGAAGTTGATAAAGTCGATATTGTGCTAGTTGAAGGCTTTAAAAAACTGGCATTACCCAAAATTGAACTGCACCGCGCAGCGCATAATAAGCCGTTGATCCATGTTCATGATGATAATATTGTGGCGATTGCCTGCTGCGAAGACACGCAAGTGCCTGACTCATTAACACGATTAGATTTAAATAATGTGGCACAAATTGCTGATTTTGTTGAGCATTACAAAAACAGCTGGCAAGCACCAAAGGCTCAACTGCCGATTTGTTTTAACGATGCTGACATTCCAAAACCTACAGGCTCTGAGCAAGGTATCAGCGTCTCGCAGGGCATTAGCACAGTGCTTAGCCAAGTGACTCCTACACGCGAAACCGAACTCGTCGACTTAATTGATATTGATAATCGCGTATTGGCACACGATATCATTTCAGAAATTAACGTACCGCAACAAACCAACTCCGCAATGGACGGATATGCTTTTGCATTTGATGACCTATCAAAAGCACCATTTAAAGTCGTTGCCGAAGTATTAGCAGGCCATCATTATCCTAATGTTTTACAGTCAGGTGAAGCGGTACGCATTATGACTGGCGCCACCGTGCCGCAAGGTGCTGACACCATCCAAGCGCGTGAGCTGACTCAAGAGCAAGATAACCAATTAACCCTACTTGAATCAGAGCATATTACCAAAGGCCAACATGTACGCCTTGCAGGAGAAGACATTGCCCAAGGTGAAGTCGCATTAGCGGCCGGTAGCCGACTAGGTGCTGCAGAGCTTGGTTTAATGGCATCGCTTGGTTTTAATCGACTGCCTATTTTTAAGCGTCCTGTTGTCGCAGTATTTTCAACAGGAGATGAAGTTAGCCAACCAGGAGATGAGTTAAAACCTAACTGCATTTATGATGCTAACCGCTACACTATTTTGTCGATGGCGAAAAAACTAGGGTGTCAGGTAATTGACCTCGGTATTATCGACGATAATGAACAAACTCTGACGAGCACATTAAGCGATGCCGCAACAAAAGCGGATATTGTTATCAGTTCAGGCGGTGTCTCTGTAGGTAATGCAGATTACATCAAAATGGCACTGGCTAACGTGGGTAGTACCCATTTCTGGCGTATCAATATGCGTCCAGGCCGCCCGTTAGCCGTGGGTAAAATTGACCAGAGTTTATTTTTTGGTTTACCCGGCAACCCTGTCGCGGTGATGGTGTCATTTATGCAATTTGTTCAACCGGCTATCCGAAAATTGGCTGGTGAAACTCAATGGCAACCACAATTTATACCTGCGATTGCGACTCAACCACTGCGAAGCAAAACCGGCAGAACTGAGTTTTCACGCGGTGTATATAGCATTGCTGATAACGGCCAAATTCAGGTTAAAACCACCGGAGCACAAGGATCGGGGATGCTGAACTCAATGGTCAATGCCAATTGCCTTATTATTATCGCTGACGATACCGCCACGATTCCTGCTGGTGAAAGCGTATTTATTCAACCCTTTGCTGATTTGCTTTAAGCCTTAAAGCCTCGACAATCAATGCACAATGCGCATGATTGTCGAGCAACGTTATACTTCACCCCTATCAACCACTCTCTTTATCGCTAATCTAAATCCCCACTGCAATCGTATAACGGTGCTCTAGTAACCCGCTAGAACCTTACTGTGCTAGATTCGTTTTTTATTGCCTGAGTGATACACTAAAAGCATACCGCTACATCAAATAAAAGGACTCTTTTATGGCGCTTTCTCGAAAAAATTGGAATTATATTATTATTGCTGCCAGTGTCTTTATGATTAGTGTGTTGTCATTTATTGATGACAAAACCGCAAATGTCCCCGATGATGTGGTCGCTTTATTTGACCCTCAACTTCCCTTAGTGCAATTACATCTTGATGACATATGGCTGAGCAAAAAAGAAGATAAGTGGTGGTGTCACGAGCAAGTCCTGAACTGCCAACAATGGGCACAAGCGTGGCAAAATATTAATGTGTCGCCATTAACCGTTGAACCTGAACACGGGTCAAACGAACAAATTGTCACTATCGCAATTAGCAATATTCACACTGCACAGCAATGGCGTTATTTCCCCGACGATGGCCTATTGCGGTCATCAAATCAAAATTGGTATCAAGTGCCACCAAGCTTGCGCGCTGAATTACAGCCTGTTCTCAATGTGCCCTCTCAATCAAAATAACGAGTGTTTATGCCTGAATTACCGGAAGTTGAAGTCACCCGACAAGGGATCAGCCCTTACCTTATCGAACAAACGGTAACTGAACTCATTGTGCGTAATGGATCGCTGCGTTGTACTCGTACCTGATGTAGCGCAAAACATTGTCGGCCAACGTATTAACAATATACGTCGTCGAGCCAAATATTTATTAATCGACACCGATGCAGGAATAACTATTGTCCACTTAGGTATGTCAGGGAGTCTACGTATTTTACCGCGCAATACGCCAGTAGAAAAACACGACCATATCGACTTAGTGTTAGCAAATGGCCGGATGCTGCGATTTAATGACCCAAGGCGTTTCGGTGCATGGTTATGGTATGAATTACCCGAAGATGCCCATCCATTATTGTCAAAATTGGGCCTGAACCATTAGGATCCAGCGTTTACTCCGCAACAGCTACAGGCCGCTCTCGCGGGGAAGAAAAAAGCCATTAAGCTATGCCTAATGGATAATCACATTGTGGTCGGTGTCGGTAATATTTATGCCAACGAAGCCCTATTCGCCGCAGGTATTCATCCACAAGCTGAAGCAGGTCAAATTGATATCGAACGATTAACCGTGTTAGTCAGTGAGGTAAAACAGATTTTAGCCCACGCCATCAAACAAGGTGGCACTACTCTAAAAGACTTTACTAATGCCGACGGGAAACCTGGCTATTTTGCCCAAAAGCTACATGTATACGGTCGAGGCAACGAAACCTGCACCCAGTGTGGCAATATATTAAGTGAAATAAAACTAGGACAACGCACCACAGTATTTTGTGGTTTATGCCAGCAGAGATAGGAATGAAAGCCATATCACAATTTACTTTTGAGCAATATGGCTTATTAAAGCTCACTCTTTATGAGGCGCTTTACTCTCTTCAACTTTGAATTTAAGAGCGGCTGCAATCTTTGGGTGAACAAATTGGCTGACATCTCCCCCATGAAGCGCCACTTCTTTAACCAAGGTTGAGGATATAAATGAATTTTCTTCTGATGGCGTTAAAAACACACTTTCAAGATCAGGGCTTAAACGGCGATTCATATTGGCTAGTTGGAATTCGTATTCAAAATCCGATACAGCACGTAATCCACGCACTAACACACTAGCATGTTGCTCTTTAGCAAAATCGACCAGTAAACCAGTAAAACCCACTACTTCAACATTATCTAAATGTGCAGTAACCAGATTGACTTGAGCAACACGTTCTTCAAGGCTAAACCTTGGCTGCTTTGACGGATTAGAAGCGATACCAATAATGACATGCTTGAATAACCGCGCCGCGCGTTCGATTAAATCAGTATGGCCATTCGTCACAGGGTCAAACGTGCCAGGGTAAATTGCTCTTCTATGCATAATACAAAGCCATAAACGTGAGATGAAATTAAAGCAATTTTAACAGCTCATTGCCGTACAACCCAATTGTAATTGATATTTAATTAAACTGCTTTTGTAAAAAAATTTAAATTCGTGTAAATTAGCAATTCGATCTCGCTGAATATTTATTAAGCATTAGTATCGAATTATATATGGAAGTGAGTCGATTATATGCTAATCTTCCATTAGGTGTGTTTGGACAAATTATGGGAAGACTTTGAATATGAAAAAATCAGTTATCGCGTTAACAGCAGCTTTATTAATGATCGGTTCAGCTCATGCAGCTGATGGTACTGAAACTGGCACAACTACAACTACAGTAGGTAGCGGTGTAACAGTTGGTACAGCGGTTGTAGCAGGTGCTATCACTGTAGGTGTTATTGCTGCTGCAGTAAATGACAGCAATGAAGAAAGTGGTAACGGTACTGGTACTGGCACTACCACAACAAGCACTGGTACAGGTACGACTACGACTTCAGTAACTAACTAAATTCGTAACTTTGTAAAAAAAAGCACATTGAAAAATGTGCTTTTTTATTTTCCGCCATTGTTGCACCATAGCTTAAGGAATTGAGCTCGTATGTCTTCAATTTTTCATCCAAAATATTTACTCCTCGTACTCTTCCTTTTTACTTTAACCGGTTGTAGCAATACTTTTGTTCAAATTGGTGACATGCTTAAGGAAAGCGTTGTCGGTTTACCAGACGATACTATTTCTGCAGAAGAAATCGAACAAACTCCCTACTCTAGTATTTATGTTAGAGTAAATGACTCGCACCGTGCCTATGTATTATTAGCTCTTGCTGAAGCACCACAAACACTCCCATCCACAACACCTAGCGCTGAAAACATTGAGTTAAAATGGATTTCCTCAGATGCAGGAATGTTGGTGACACGCAACGGACGCCTACTAAAAACAATCAATCTATTTTATGGCAACCGGGTTCAACTAAGCAGTAAAGAAACCGACCCGATTGCATTAGGGCTGCACTTAAACAGCACACCACGGTATTGGCAAAGTACTATCGATTGGCAGCCTGGCTACCATATTAACTATGAACAGCAGTCAACATTCAGTTTCATTACAGATGAAACGGTCATCATAAATGACAAGCCATTAAACCTTAAAAAATTTAATGAACATGTTGTCATCCCAAGTCTCGACCTTGAATACGACAATCAATTTTGGGTTGATGCTGCAAATGGAACTGTTATGAAAAGTTATCAGAAGATAGCTCCTAACTTGCCTTATATCGACATTACTCTTTTGAAGCCTTATGGATTTAAGGACGTTAAATGAAGCCGTTAATTCAATTATGCTTATTTTTATTAGTGTTTTGCACGCCATACACTCACGCCTCGACGTTAATTACGGTAACCCAAACCGTTCACAATAAATCACCCATTACATTGCAATATGAACAAGCACCACGCTTAGTACAGATCATACAAGACAGCCTTGTAAACAGTCACAGTATTGCAATGACAACTCAGCCAGAAGCAATATATTGGCTAGGGGCAGCGTTGTACGATTACAGCAGCGAAAGCGCATTTCAGCAAAAGAAACGTAATGTGTTAAATGCACTGAAAACCCAATATACCGACATGGGAAAACCTGAGCATATTCAATCGTTACAATCTTTGTCAGCCTGGATTGAAAATCAGCAATTTCTAAAGCGTGAATTCATCCCATTAGATTATGATTCTATTCGATTAAAAGCTGCCTTAAATCCGCTTATAAACGGCTCATATTTACTCACGCTCCCAACTAAACCTAAAGATGTCACCATATTAGGGGCGGTTACTCAAAATGGCTCACAACCATTTGAGCAGAGACAACACGCCAACGAATACCTAGATAACGCAATGCCATTAAGTGATTCAAATAACAGTTTCGCTTGGTTGATTCAGCCCGATGGCACATTACATCAATACCCTATTGCTTACTGGAATAAGCAACATATTGACATTGCCCCTGGTGCAATTATTTACTTAGAATTTCAAGGCGTGAAAGAAAACGAACAAGCATTAAACCAGCAAATACTCGCATTATTAAAACATTGGATACGTTAACCATGAATCAAGCAAAACAAACTGTCTCTTCTGTTTTTGCCATTTCATTCATGGTAAGCGGGATTGCTATCAGCGCCACAGCGCACAGCGATGAACTCTCAACGCCAAAGCTGACACCTTCGCAATATGATTTTGGTGGCGTGGGCCTCATTCAAATGCCGACGGGCAGAATGGCAGCCGAAGGTGAATATAATGTCAGTGCAACCTTCAATGAAGACTATTACCATGCTGCAATGTCGTTGCAATTATTCCCATGGCTAGAAACCACCATACGCTACACTCAAGTCCCTGACGTACTCTACAGTAATGACCCAAGCTTTAGTGGTGATACCTATTACACAGACAAAGGTATCGACGTTAAATTACGTTTATTGGAAGAAAGCTACTGGATCCCCGAAACCTCTATCGGCATAAGAGATATTGGCGGAACAGGTTTATTTGATAGTGAATATATTGCCATGACCAAAGGTTTTGGCCCATTCGATGCTACGGTTGGTTTTGCTTGGGGTTACATCGGTAATCGCGGTAATTTCAGTGACTCAAACAAAGCAACGTCAGTAGATTGTAACCGAAACACTGGCTATAAAGGCACGGGTGGCGATGTTGACTTTGAGCGTTGGTTCAAAGGCTGTAGCGCTGTATTTGCTGGTATTGAATACCAAACACCCTGGGCACCATTACGCTTAAAAGTAGAATATGATGGTAACGACTATCAATCTGACTTTGCCGCACTGCGCACAGGTAATGAGTTAACACAAAGCAGCCCTTTTAATTTCGGTTTATTGTATCGAGTCAGTAATTGGGGCGATTTTAGATTAAGTTACGAGCGTGGTAATACCGTAACACTAGGATTTAGCTTATCGACAAACTTTAATGACTTAAAATCAAATTGGCGCGAACCACCAAAGCAAACCATTAAAGACAAGCCAGACCTTGCAGATCGCAAAGTTGATTTACCCGAACTCAATAAGCAATTAGCCTTTGATGCGGGCTACAAAGGGGCAAAGATTTACATCAAAAATGATGAAGTCACTGTCGTTGCCACCCAATCAAAATATCGCGACCGAAAGCATGCCCATGACCGCGCAGGGCGGATTTTAGCTAATCAATTCCCTCAAGCGAGTACCTTCAAGATCATTGAACAAGTGGGTCATCTACCGACTACCGAAACTCATATTGATGCTAAGCAATTCAAAAGTGCGGTACAACATGAATATATTGGCGCTAATATTGAAGACAGCACCACCATTGTAGAACCTGTAGTGCCAACCGAAATGCCTGATTGGGAAACACCAGAGCAATGGAATTATGGTTTTGCCCCGAAGCTGGCCCAATCTTTTGGTGGCTCTGAAAACTTCTATCTCTTTAATTTTGGTATTAATGGTTCTGCTGGTCGCTGGTTAACAGACAATATTGAAATCAGTAGCTCTATTTATATTAATTTATTCGATAACTATGATGAATTTAAATACGAAACACCGCCAGATGGCACGGATCTTAAACGCGTTAGAACCTTAGTGAGACAATATGTATCAGACACACCGGTACGAGTGGATAACTTACAACTAACTTGGCTAGACAAGCTCAGTGAGAATATTTACGCCCAAGCATATGTAGGTTATCTCGAAATGATGTTTGGTGGTGTCGGGGCTGAGGTACTGTATCGCCCAATGAGCAGTGAGTGGGCATTTGGCATTGACGCAAACTATGTCAAACAACGCGACCCTGATAACATGTTTGGTTTCTTCGAAAATGAAATTAACTATGATGCTGACTCGGGACGTTACTACCATGCTCAAACCGGCGCATTTACCGGTCATGCCAGTGTCTATTACCAACCAAACTGGTTTGAAGATGTATTACTTAAAGTCAGTTACGGCCAATATTTAGCTGAGGATCGTGGTTTTACCGTAGACTTTTCTAAGCAGTTTGACAGCGGCGTTATTGTGGGTGCCTTTGCATCGAAAACCGATTTATCGGCAGAAGAGTTTGGTGAAGGTAGTTTTACCAAAGGGTTCTATATTTCAATTCCTTTCGATGCAATCTTGCCCACGGCAGTATCAAACCGTGGCAGCCTAGCATGGCAACCATTAACACGAGATGGCGGCCAGAAACTCGGCCGTAAGTTTGAGCTTTATGGTGGTACAGATGCACGAGCGCCTTGGTTGAACAAACCTAGCACCGTAAAATAACCCACGTTTACGACTCGTAATAAAAAAAGGCGGAACTTTTACGTTCTGCCTTTTTTATTAATCACCCGATGACTTGCAACACTTAAGCCTTATCGTATGCCTCAATATAATCCACGATTCTCACCGATGCCAAGCCATCAGTAGGCTCTACATGCTCCTGAGTATATCGCTTCCTATTAGCTTGATAAGCCTGTGGATTAGCTAATTGCTCTGGAATCGCTCTGATTAAAGACTTGTATTTGTCTACATGAAGGCCAATATCGCTATACAACACATTATCTTTACCAAAACGCTGCTCAAAACGATACTTAAAAATGCCCCGATAAGACCATTTCAATTTAAAAAAGTTACACACAATCACAGGTCTATCGACCGCAGCAAATTCAAACAATGTACTCGACGCTTCGCTCAATAAAATATCGGCATGTTGAATAAAAGGGAGCAAAGAAATGTCGTTTTCATTGGCAACATAAACATTTGGATATGTTGACCACTTAGCTAATTTAGCCCGTTGATTAGCATACTGCTTCCTCACTTGAGTTAACGAATGCGGCTTAATGAGAATATTATATTCTTTAAAATCATTAGGCCAATCATCAGGGAAGCACTCTAAAGAGCTTGGATTAAACGTCGGCGCGTATAAAATGGTTTTTTTGCTGGTATCTAAGCCTAAAGCGGTTAAATCTAAGCCCAAATCTTGATGCTTAAATAACGGGTCGAGCTTACAAAAACCCACTTCTACAAAATTATCATTTGGATAATACTGTTTGATTTTTGCTAGCCGCAGCGAGCCTTCAATAAATCTCACGGTCATTGGCGTAATAGATTTATGGTAATACGAAGGCTTAGAGTCGACACCATGGCCTAATTGAGCCGTTTTAGAGTATTGATGCACTGAATCTAGGTGTGGAAATTGATTACCAAAAAATATCCAATCCGGTTTTATCGTTAAATAGACTTGTTCAGCTTCTTGAGTATCAGTGACCCAAAGACACCCGACTCCGACATCATCAAATGTTTTAGCCAGAGCTTCTTGGTCATTTTTACTGCTATAACACACTAATTTTACCGTGTGTCCCCGAAGCGTTAACTCTTGAATAACTGGCATGTACTGCGGGATGTAGTACACATTTAATGTATCGAAAACGATAAACATAATACTCTCTTAATCTTTGATAGATCGGAAAATAGCTGCAGCTGTACAGCCAAAAATTGATTATAACAACAATTTGTTATCTCTGTTAAAGTCACTGAGAACGCCATCTTAAAATAGTCATAAACGATAAAATCTTACGAAAGCGCTTAGATCCCCACGCATAGATAGACTCATAGATTCTGATAACTTAAGATATAAGCAAATTTTTGAACAATAAAGCCCTATCATGCCACAATCTACTTTACGAAAATTTGATTACCCACAAAGCTTAATTAAGTCATATCAACACTGGTATTTGTTACTCAGACCTGACCAACCCACTCTTGGTTCAATGGTGTTAGTGTGTAAAGAAAATGTCCACCAATACTCAGGCATTTCAACCGAAGCGGCGAATGAACAAAAACAGATAATTTCCGATATAGAGAGTGTGCTAAATCACCGGTTTGACTGCCACAAAGTCAACTACCTCATGTTGATGATGGTTGATCCTGCTGTGCATTTTCATATTATCCCGCGATACGAATTTGCTACAGAGTTTTGTGGTAAAGAATTTACCGACAATCAATGGCCAAAAGCACCAAGCTTAGTTGATGAGTTACAACTCGACGCTATCTTTAAAGCGGAACTATTAAAAACCCTAAAAAGTGATTTTGCGGCACTAGAGCCTTCAAATAAACCCGCATCAAACAAAATGTACCGCCGCATGTATACCTCAGGTTGTTTTGATATCTTTCATCAAGGGCATTTAAATATCTTAAAAAGCACCAAGGCTTTATGCGATTACTTGATTGTGGGGGTGTCTACAGATGAACTCATAGAAAAATCAAAAGGCCGTCCACCTATCATTCCATTTGAAGAGCGGATTTCGATTTTAGAAGCGAATCGATACGTTGATGAAGTGATCCCTCAAATTGACAAAGACAAACAAAAAGTCGTGGATGAGTATCAAATCGACGCGATCTCGGTAGGGTCTGACTGGAAAGGGAAATACCCTAAAGTGAGCTGTGAGATGGTCTATTTTGACTACACACCTAATGTAAGTTCGACCGTGCTCAAGCAAAAGCTCAATATTACGCCTAAAGAAACAGGCAAATAACTAAAATAGATTTTGTAAATGTAAAAACGCCACATAAAGTGGCGTTTTTTGTAGTTCAATTAGGTACGCTCTTCGATAAGCTTTTTCATGTTCTTTATCACCTCATCAGCCTCAATCATCGCCATTAAATGCTCGCCTTTGGCTCGTTTACCCCATTTAACGTCTCCGCCTACCTGCTGAGCAACTACCTCCTGGTAAACACTCACAGTGTAGTCACGATAATAATATGGCTCTGTCCGCCCAGGATTTGAATGTGCATATAAACCGATGACAGGTGTACCTTGAGTGACCGCCATGTGCAATGGCTCGGTATCTGGGGCAAGCACAAAACTGGCTTGTTTTAACACCGCTAATAATTGGGGTAAGGTTGTTTTACCCACTTGATTGTCGAAAGCGTGCTGACTGTGAGACTGAATAACATCAGCTAAATTTTTTTCAAGCGCGGTGGGCCCACCACATAACATCACCTTATAGCCTTGCGATATTGCATAATCAGCTACGGCAGCATAACGTTCAGGTAACCAGTTGCGCTCTGCTTTACTGGCTGCGGCACAAATCACCATCACCTTACCTTCCCCAATAAGGTGAGAGGCAAAATCGTTATCACTTTGCGGTACCGGAATCTCCCAACGAGGCGTTAAATCGGTCACACCTATGGCTTTTGCAAAACCCATAAAACCATCTAAAACATGTGGTTCAGCGATCGGCTCAACAGCATAATTGGTCACCAGCCATTGACCTTCTTTGGCTCGCGCTTTATCAAAGCCGACTCGAATACGCGCCTTAATCATTAATGACGCTATTGTTGCTCTCAATGCTACTTGCATATGCAGCAACACATCAAAATGTTGCCCTTGTAAATCACTACGTAGCTGTGCATAACTGCGCCAACCTTTGGATTTATCGAAAATAACAAACTGAATCCCCGGTAAATGCTTAAGTAATTGATACTCAACCTTACCAATGACCCATGTAATGGCCAAATCTGGATAATGCTTTTGAATAGCTTGAACCATTGCCACTGCATGACACACATCGCCAATAGCAGACAAACGCAGTAAACATAATGAACCTATCGAACTAAAGTCAGCTTTCATTGAATACCCAATATGCGTCAGTGAAAAAGATGGAAGGAATGCAAGTGAGTGATCTTAAGGTATAATGTTATTTCGATCCACAATCTAGCTCGTGCTATTTGATAATTAGATGCAAATAAAAACTACCCCGTTTGGCCATATTGCCTGGTGTGAACCTAGCGCCAAAGACTTAACGCCTCAAGATTTTGCCGTCGACGTTTGGCAAACTAAAAACGCTGTAGTAGGCCAATCAAAAGGGCGCTACACCACCTGGTTTGTGAAAACGGACTCAGCGCAAATCTGGGTACTACGTCATTATTGGCGCGGTGGACTCATCGGAAAATTTAATCGCGACCGTTATTTATACACCGGCCTTAAACACACCCGTGCAATGGCAGAGTTAGCCATTCTTGAAACGCTTTACCAAGAAGGCTTTGCGGTACCAAGGCCTATCGCCGCCCATGTTGAACGCTTTGATATAAGGTATCGAGCCGACATTATGATTGAACATGTCGCTGGCGCAAAAGATTTAGTCGCTTATTTAAGCCAACAACCTATCGATGAGCAACAATGGTATGCACTTGGTCAAACGATTGCTAAGTTTCACTTACGTGGCGTGTATCATGCAGATCTTAATGCCAAAAATATTTTATTAGCCCACGAGCGTTTTTATTTAATCGACTTTGACCGCGGAGAGCTACGTCAACCAGATAAAGGTTGGCAACAAGCCAATCTAGACAGATTATTACGCTCGTTTAATAAAGAACAAACAAAACTGCCAAGCCTTGCTTTTTCACAGCAATGTTGGCAGCAGTTAATTGATGGTTATCAAAGCCTAAATGCAATATAAGTAACCTCAACTCTGGATAATAAATGTATTTCAAACAGTTGTTTGCACCGATAACCAGGCAAATTCAAGTTTGAATGTATCTTATGGAATTATTGTTAGAATCAACGTCATTTATTCATCTCTTAACCAGAGTTGAGGTTAAGCAAATTACGCCATCAGCGAATCAATAAACGAAAATTGCTTCGTTAACGCACCACGGTTTTGGCTTACCACAGCTAATGCGGCATCTGATGCTTGTTGATATTCAGCAGGGTTACGCCACTTAGCAGCTAATAACGCGGCAAGCTCCTCAGCCCCCGTTACACATGTTAGTCCACCTTCATTTGCCAGTAAGGCCGTAATTTCGGCAAAATTCCAATGATGAGGACCCACAAAAACCGGTAATCCCATGGCGGCAGGCTCTAAAGGGTTGTGACCACCACCCTCAATCAAGGTACCACCAACAAAAGCAAAGTCTGCAGCACCATAGAGCATCAATAACTCACCCATGGTGTCACCTAACAACACCTGAGTATCAAGGTTGACCTCATCATTCATACTGCGTCTGGCTAATTTGAGCCCAGCTTGCGTCACGGTAATTGCAGCTAAGTTAAATTGTTCTGGATGACGAGGCGCCATAATCAATAACGCTTGTGGATACATAGTTAACAACTGTTTATGTGCCGCCAAAATAATTCCAAACTCACCAGGATGAACACTGCCAGCAACCCAAATGGGAGTATCGCTTCGCTGCCATTGACTGCGCATTTTTAACGCCTGCTGTTTTTTATTGGGATCGATAGTGAGATCAAATTTAAGGCTGCCACAAACTTTAATTTTTTGTGGGTCAACACCTAGGGCAATAAAGCGTTCTGCCTCGGCTTGAGTTTGCACTAATACCAACGAGAGTCGTTTTAGCATCGGCGTTGATAAACGGCTTTTTTTAGCATATTTGTCCGCTGACTTTTGCGACAAGCGAGCATTGGCTAACACCATTATTGCACCCTGCTGTTTGGCAAAATGCAGCAAGTTGTAGCCACAACTCAGTTTCCATAATAATGAAATATTTGGGCTGTGTTTGGCGTAAAAAACGTTTAACCGCATAGGCAAAGTCGAAAGGCAGATAACAATGCTGCACCTTATCACCCAATGCTTTTATGACCTCAGCGGAGCCGGTTGGGCTGGTCGTGGTAACGGTAAATATATATTGCGGATGCTCCGCCATAAGTTGTTTTATCAGCGGCACGGCCGCTAGGGTTTCACCCATCGATACACTGTGGATCAATACATCTGTAGGCTGTAGTTTCGCAAAACCAAAACGTTCAGACCAACGACGACGGTAATCAGGGCTCTTAATCGCTCTAAAAACTAAATACATTACGACCAGAGGCAATAAAAGATACAAAAATAAAGAATATAAGGTACGGTTCATGGAAGAAGAGTCATCGATTTTTGCTTGTCAGATAAACACAATGTTAACATAATCATATTGAGTCGGCTTAATGAAATGTTATCGCTGTATAAGCCAATATCCTAAGCTAAAAATGAATATGGAAATCATATGAAAACGCGCGACAAGATCGTTTTTGCCAGTTTGGAACTGTTTAATGAACATGGTGAACGGAGTATTACCACCAACCATATCGCCGCCCATTTAGGCATTAGTCCGGGAAACTTGTACTATCATTTTCGTAATAAAGAAGACATTATCAATTCGATTTTTGCCCAATACGAAAACCACTTAGAGTCGGGCTTTAAGCCTTATGATGATGTGCCCATTACCATTGAATTATTAATGGGTTACTTCGATGCAATGTTTTATACCTTATGGCAATTCCGTTTTATGTATGCCAACTTAGCCGATATTTTAAGTCGTGACGAAACACTTAAAAACCGCTACTTACACGCCCAACAACAAGTGCTCACTCGCTCAAGCGATATTTTAAGAAAATTAAAAAAAGACGGTTTTCTCGACGTTGATGACAATAAAATTACCGCCCTTGCAGACACCATAAAAATGATGGTCAGCTTTTGGATTAGCTACCAACTAACACAATCAAGCACCTCTAGTATTACTAAAGCCACTTTATATGATGGCCTATTGCGGGTGCTGATGATTTTCCAAGCTTATGAAACACCGGCATCTTCGGCCACATTCAGCCGACTAGAGCAACATTACCTCGACATAGCCAGTCAGGAGCGACATCAAGCGGCGTAATCAAAAGCTGACGCGATAATGGCGTACTAAGGGTCTTTCAATCCGCAGATATCCGACTACAATTGAGCTCAGGTATTTGCGGATTTTTATGTTTCATAATCCGCAAATTAATATCCATTGAACTGACATGTTATATATTAGTTTTTTTAATGTGAATAACGACTACCCCTAATCTAATTCATGTTGGTCTGACGACTAAAAAAAACGCTGTGGAGCGGCAAAAATAAAGGTTAGAATGCCAGCAACTCCAAAACACCCTATCAATTACTGCGGTGTTTTACTGCGTGATTTGGATAAGCATAATAACCATATTTAGGAGAACACAGGTGGCATCTACCTCTTTCTACGACCGTATTAATCAACAAATAGCTGATGTTAAAGCAGATGGTTTATATAAAAGTGAACGCGTTATTGCTTCAGCCCAACAGACAGCCATTGAAGTTAACCACGAAAAAGTCATCAACTTCTGCGCCAACAACTATTTAGGACTAGCCAATCACCCAGAACTTATCCAGGCGGCCAAAGCTGGCTTAGATAGCCACGGTTTTGGTATGGCATCTGTGCGTTTTATTTGCGGCACTCAAGACACTCACAAGCAATTAGAAGCGAGCTTAAGTGAATTTTTAGGCATGGAAGACACCATTCTTTATTCTTCATGTTTTGATGCTAACGCCGGTTTATTCGAAACCTTATTAGATGCCGAAGACGCGATTGTGTCAGACGCGTTAAACCATGCGTCAATCATAGACGGTGTACGTTTATGTAAAGCGAAACGTTTTCGTTATGCCAACAACGACATGGCCGATTTAGAAACTCAGCTAATTGCAGCACAAGCCGCTGGCGCGCGCAACATTCTCATTGCCACCGACGGTGTATTCTCCATGGATGGCGTTATCGCTAACCTCAAAGGTGTGTGCGATCTTGCCGACAAATACGGTGCACTAGTGATGGTAGATGACTCACATGCAGTTGGCTTTATTGGTCAAAATGGCCGTGGCACCCATGAATACTGCGACGTAATGGATCGTGTAGACATTATTACCGGCACATTAGGCAAAGCATTAGGTGGCGCGTCAGGTGGATTTACCGCAGCCAAAAAAGAAGTAGTTGAATGGCTACGTCAGCGCTCACGCCCTTATTTATTTTCAAACTCATTAGCGCCATCAATCGTTAGTGCCTCAATTCGTGTGCTTGATATGCTTAAAACTGGCCACGCGTTGCGCGAAGCCGTATGGGAAAACAGCCGTTATTTCCGTGAGCAAATGTCAGCAGCTGGTTTTACTTTAGGTGGCGCTGACCATGCCATTATTCCAGTCATGATTGGCGACGCGAAGTTAGCTGGTGACTTTGCCAACAAATTATTAGCAGAACACATTTATGTTATTGGCTTCTCGTTCCCAGTGGTACCTAAAGGCCAAGCACGTATTCGTACCCAAATGTCTGCCGCACACACTCGCGAGCAACTCGATCATGCTATCGGCGCCTTTACCCGCATTGGTAAAGAAATGGGTATTATCTAACTCGCTCATATCATTAAGCTCGGGATTACTAGGTTACTAAGATGAAAGCATTAAGCAAATTAAAGCCTGAAGAAGGCATCTGGATGGTTGATGCACCAAAACCAGAAATGGGTCATAACGATCTATTGATCAAAATTAGAAAAACCGCCATTTGTGGCACCGACGTACATATCTACAACTGGGACGAATGGTCACAAAAAACCATTCCTGTTCCTATGATTGCAGGTCATGAATACGTAGGCGAAGTGGTCGACATGCAGCTAAGAAGTGCGCGGTTTTGCCATTGGCGACCGCGTGTCTGGCGAAGGTCATATTACTTGTGGTTATTGCCGCAACTGCCGTGGTGGTCGTACTCATTTATGTCGTAATACTTCTGGCGTCGGTGTTAACCGTGATGGTGCCTTTGCAGAATACCTTGTATTACCAGCCTTTAATGCCTTCAAAATTCCGGCAGATATCTCTGATGACTTAGCCGCTATTTTTGATCCATTTGGTAACGCTGTACATACCGCATTATCATTCGATTTAGTCGGTGAAGATGTATTAATCACTGGTGCTGTACTCTATTGGTATTATGGCTGCCGCTGTGTGTAAGCATGTGGGCGCACGCCATGTTGTAATAACCGATGTCAACGAGTATCGCCTAGACCTAGCCCGCAAAATGGGTGCGACTCGCGCGGTTAACGTGGCCAAAGAAAGCTTAAAAGATGTGATGAAAAACCTCGGCATGACCGAAGGTTTTGATGTGGGCTTAGAAATGTCTGGCGTACCTTCAGCATTTCACGCCATGTTAGACACCATGAACCATGGCGGCAAAATTGCCATGCTGGGTATTCCAGGTGGCGATATGGCCATTGATTGGAGCAAAATCATTTTTAAAGGTTTAATCATCAAAGGTATTTACGGCCGTGAGATGTTTGAAACCTGGTATAAAATGGCCAGCTTAATCCAATCAGGCCTAGACTTAACCCCAATCATTACGCATCATTTCAATGTGGATGATTTCCAGCAAGGCTTTGATGCCATGCGCTCAGGCCAATCTGGCAAAGTGATTTTAAGCTGGGATTAATTCTCGCGCTTATACTGTCTGTATTCTCAAGGGGGTTGCATAACCCCTTGTTGCAAACTGGCTTCCATACAAACGCTTTCCGTGAACTTTTTATAGGTAATACCATGTCTGGTTTTAAACACTTATCTGTTAATGAGCTAATCCATATGTCTGAGGCCTCGAACGAGGTGCAGGTTGTTGATATTCGCGATGCGGCTAGCTTTGCTGCTGGCCATATTCAACATTCAGTCAATTTAAACAATGAAAATTTAGCCCACTATATTGCATCTGCAGATATGGATAAGCCTCTTGTTGTTGTGTGTTATCACGGAATGAGCAGCCAAAGTGCTGCCAGCTATTTAAATGAGCAAGGCTTTGATGATGTCTACAGTCTTGACGGTGGATTTAGTGCATGGAGCCTCGCGCACTCATGATAGAAATAGGCCAACTTCCTAACGCCCGTGCAGCACAAGCATTTATTGATTACCTTAAAGGGTTGAACATTCAATGCCATGCAGTGCGACACGCCCAAGGTGTTGGCCTAATTATTACCAACCCAGAAGATGAGCATCAGGCTCGCGAAGAACTACTGCAGTTTGCCAACAACCCTAATGACAGCAAATATTTACAAGCATCTTGGGACAATGGTGACACCTCTACGCAATTCAACTATGACTCAGGCGCTAAAGGATTGTTGCAGCAATTTCTGACCGGCGTATACTCGCTGACCCTGATAACTTTCTTTATCTGTGTCGCAATATTTGCAGGAATGAACTTAGGCTTTGCTGACGCAATATATAATCAGTTATCGTTTTTTGGCGCAGTCCCACACAGTGATATCAGCCAAATATGGCGAGTTTTCACGCCAAGTTTAATGCATTTTTCGACCATGCATATCGTGTTTAATTTGTTGTGGTGGTGGTATTTAGGTGGAAAAATTGAAACCCGACTCGGTGTTAGACCGTTGCTATTTTTATTCGTTATTGCAGGTACTATTCCCAGCGTGGTGCAGTTTTACATGACCGACTCCCACTTTGGTGGTTTATCTGGTGTGGTGTATGCTGTGGTTGGGTACACTTGGTTAATGGGAGTTAGACAACCTCAATGTGGCATTAGTTTACCGCAAGCCTATATGGGCTTTATGATGGTATGGTTGGTACTTGGCTTTACTGATTTACTCGGTATGCCAATCGCTAACGGTGCCCACATCGGTGGCTTACTCGTTGGGCTTGCTCAAGCTTTATTTGACAGCCGTAAGCAATCAACAAGTTAATTTCCAAAGAGAAGCTGCTACAGCGTCAAGGCAATAAAAACCACCTCCATCGATGGTTTTTATTAGTGTGTTGCAAGCTAATCAATCATCTCTAACACTTTATTCACCAGTTTTTCGATACCTATATGTGCCTCTAAAACCGATGTAGCGAGCATGTATGCTGGTGTGCTCACCACCTTATTTGCCTCATCAACAACGATATCTTCAACAGCTGCCGCTTGATGTTTGCCACCCATTTCATTAAATGCATGGGCAATATCACTATCATTCCCTATGGTGCCAAGCGAACCTTGACCATAAATGTGTGGGATCATCACAGGTGAAATACATACAAACCCCACAGGCTTACGCGCAAGCGCAAACTCACGAATAAAAGTTTCTACAATAGGGTTAATGTGGCAACGGCTGCCTGTTGTCGCAAAATTAGATAAATTCTTGGCTGCACCAAAACCACCAGGTACCACTAACGCATCATAGTCATTAATGTCTAAACTGCTGGCATTGAGCACTTCACCACGAGCAATACGAGCAGACTCAACCAACACGTTGCGAGTTTCTTCAGTATTAACCTCACCGGTTAAATGATTGACCACATGCATTTGGTCAATGTCTGGGGCAAAACACTGATATTGACCACCCGCTCGCGTAATCGCAAGCAAACTTAAAACGGCTTCATGGACTTCTGTACCATCAAATACGCCACAGCCACTGAGCAACACGGCTATCTTTTTCATGCTATTCACCTTCAACTTTTTATTGAGCATTAATTAACAATGTAAAAATTACAACATAATTCCAACAAAACGGTTGATCTGATTAAAAATCGTGCTAACTTAGAACGTCGAATTTTGCTGTTGGGCTTTTTTTAGCCATAAAACATCATTGAAATTCATTGTGACTTAACTGACATCAATAAAAAAGTCCACAAATTAGTTATATTTATTGAAATTAATAAATAGCTCACAAAAATAAAAATAATATATAAATTTCAACTAGATACATATTTCGATTCAAGCCGTAAGAAATTCTATCCAGCAACGTTGATTATTTCACTCACAGACTTATCCACAGGCTGCGAGGCTTTTTTCGTGGTTAAAATTTAATACAAAGGTACCTAACCAAATAAGCCAAACTCACCAACCGCGCGGCTTGTCGGATCTTTGAGTTTATCCACACTCAAGTAGATAAATTTGTGACAATCTCACAAGTACCTTGAGGTGCTGTGGGTATAATGTCATCCTATCTGTCTCGCAAAATACATAAAACGAAAAACACATTATGCCAACAATTCCTAATAATCCGCTCGTCCTCGTCGATGGCTCTTCTTATCTTTATCGCGCTTATTATGCGCCGCCTCATTTAACAAATTCAAAAGGTGAAGCGACGGGTGCGGTTTATGGCGTTGTAAACATGCTACGTAGTTTGTTAAGCCGTTATAGTCCAAGCCATATTGCTGTGGTTTTTGATGCTAAAGGTAAAACGTTTCGTAATGACATGTACGATGAATACAAAGCACAGCGCCCGCCAATGCCAGATGATCTGCGTAATCAAATAGCTCCGTTACATCGCATTATTCATGCTATGGGGTTGCCGTTGATCAGTATTCCAGGTGTCGAGGCCGACGATGTGATTGGCACCATAGCCTTGCAAGCGAGCAAAGAAGGCCGAGCCACGTTAATTAGCACCGGCGATAAAGACATGGCGCAGTTAGTCAACGAACATGTCACCTTAATTAACACCATGACAGATACCATCATGGTACCAGAAGAGGTCAAAACTAAATTTGGCGTTGACTCAGATCGCATTATTGATTTTTTAGCATTAATGGGTGACAAAGCCGATAACATTCCAGGCTTACCTGGCGTCGGTGAAAAAACTGCATTAGCTATGCTGACAGGCGTAGGCAGTGTGGAGCAGCTTTTGGCTAATCCACAAAGCGTAGTTGAAGTTGGCTTTAGAGGCGCCAAAACCATGCCAGCTAAAATTATCGATAACGCTGACATGCTTAAGCTCTCCTATGAACTTGCCACCATCAAAACCGATGTCGAATTAGAGCAAGACTGGCATGAGCTGAATGTTAAGCCACAAGATCGCGATGAATTAATCAAATGTTTTGGTGAAATGGAGTTTAAGCGCTGGTTAGCAGAAGTGTTAGACAACAAACAACCTACAGGCACGGTTAGCCAAGATAGCAACGAAGAAATTACCGTCTCTGCCGCTATCGAAGCCGAATATGAAACCATTCTTAGCGAAGAAGCATTAGACAAATGGATTGATGAACTCAGTAAAGCTGAACTGATTGCCGTT
This sequence comes from Shewanella phaeophyticola, assembly GCF_025398315.1. GTDB lineage: Bacteria > Pseudomonadota > Gammaproteobacteria > Enterobacterales > Shewanellaceae > Shewanella > Shewanella phaeophyticola. The sequence goes on along the minus strand of NZ_JAODOQ010000001.1, from coordinate 4,405,132 downwards.
GACACCGAAACCACCAGTCTCAATTACATGGAAGCCAAACTCGTCGGTTTATCATTTGCCACTCAAGCAGGCAAAGCAGCATATCTGCCATTGACCTATGACTATCTTGATGCGCCACAACAACTCGACAAAGCCGCAACGCTTGAAAAGCTGCGCCCTATTTTAGAGGGCAAAACGCCACAAAAAGTCGGTCAAAACCTAAAGTATGACATGAGTATTTTTGCCAATGCAGGCATTAAGCTTGGCGGCGTACGCTTTGACACCATGCTTGAGTCATACGTGTTTAACTCGGTCGCATCACGCCACGACATGGATGGTTTAGCGTTAAAATATTTAGGCCATAAAAATATCAGTTTTGAAGACGTTGCGGGGAAAGGAGCTAAACAGCTGACCTTCAATCAAATAGACTTAGCCACAGCCGGACCTTACGCAGCAGAAGATGCCGATATCACCTTGCGTTTACATGAGCATTTATGGCCGCGCGTAGAAAAAGAGTCAGCATTAGCCTCAGTATTTAACGAATTAGAACTGCCGTTAATTCAGGTGTTATCAGACGTTGAGCGCCAAGGGGTGTTAATCGACTCAATGCTACTCAGTCAACAAAGTGGTGAACTGGCCCAAAAACTCGATGACCTTGAAAATAAAGCTTACGAGATTGCTGGCGAGAAGTTTAACCTCGCATCGCCTAAGCAGCTGCAAACGCTCTTTTTTGAAAAACTTAAATACCCAGTTAAAAAGAAAACCCCAAAAGGTGCCCCTTCAACCTCAGAAGAAGTATTAGTTGAATTAGCCTTAGACTATCCGCTACCTAAAATTATTCTTGAACACCGTAGCCTCGCTAAATTAAAAAGCACCTACACAGATAAATTACCGCTGATGGTCAATGCCACCACCGGCCGTGTTCATACCAGCTATCACCAAGCCAATGCCGCTACCGGACGTTTGTCGTCAAGCGAGCCTAACTTACAAAACATCCCGATTCGAACCGAAGAAGGTCGCCGTATTCGCCAAGCCTTTATTGCCCCTGCCGGTCGTAAAATTTTAGCCGCCGACTATTCGCAAATCGAATTACGCATAACTGGCTCATTTATCTCAAGACAATGGCTTATTAACCGCATTTGCTGCAGGTAAAGACATTCATAGAGCCACCGCAGCTGAAGTGTTTGGTGTTCACTTTGAAGAAGTCACCACCGAACAGCGTCGCCGTGCTAAAGCCGTTAATTTTGGCTTAATTTACGGTATGTCTGCGTTTGGTTTAGCCAAACAATTAGATATTCCGCGTAACGAAGCACAAACCTACATCGACACTTATTTTGCTCGCTATCCTGGTGTCTTAAAATACATGGAAGAAACACGTGCTGATGCCGCCGAACAAGGTTATGTATCAACACTGTTTGGCCGCCGTTTATACCTACCAGAAATTAACGACCGTAATGCAATGCGCCGCCAAGCCGCTGAACGCGCAGCGATTAACGCGCCGATGCAAGGCACCGCCGCTGATATCATCAAAAAAGCCATGATTGCGATTCACCAGTGGATTAATCAAGACACACAAGGTGAAATCACCCTCATTATGCAGGTACACGATGAATTGGTATTTGAAGTTGATGCAACACAAGCTGAAGCACTTAAAAGCAAAGTGTGCGACCTAATGGCACAGGCTGCATCACTTGATGTGCCATTGCTGGCAGAGGCGGGAATAGGCGACAACTGGGACCAAGCCCACTAAAGCTAATATTGTCACACCTCCTTAGGGGCAGACTGAACAACAATGCCGCATTGTCTCAATGCGGCATTATTGTTTAAGGCGTCAAAGCATCTCTTAAAACGACTAATCTTGTGTTCATATCAGCATAAAACTGATAACAGCTTGTCGCTCTGGTTAACAAACAAGCAACGATTTGAGGTCAAACTCACAGTTATTGTGTCTTTTTATGAAAAACAGTTTTTCATTTTAAGGCGAATGCGCTATTATCTCATTCGTAGGGTACAGAGGTTAAGATGTTCAATCTTTCAAACCTTTATTTCACTAGCAATAGTGACTAGCCAAATTCGGCGCCCCAGCAACTTAGGTTGCTGGGGCTTTTTTTTGGTTTTTTTTTCGCTTAAAAATATATTTAGAGTAAATACTTTAACTTTATAAAAAAAGCAGTTATTCTATGGTCATTGAGGGTCGTCAAATTGAGTTGATGACACTTGAGTCTTGTTGAATTTAGCTTCTCCCCAAAAGAGCTAATTTTTGTACCGATAGCCATTTGGCCGTCGGTTTTTTTTGGATGATTTTCATCAAAAACAAATAAAAAAACCGACTCAACGTCGGTTATTTCAAGGTGTCTGGTTTTATTTCATCAACATTATTCTTGCTCGGCTTGCTCACGTAACGCTTGCTGCTCAGGCAACCATGCTGGGTGACACCAGTCATTTAAGACACTCAACACCTTTGGCTTACCAGTGCCTTTTAATGACGAAAACGGTTCAACTTGTACTTTATCACCATAGTCAGCTAATGCTTTACGCACTTCGTTAACGGTTTTCATTTTAATGCTTTGGGTCAATTTATCAGCCTTGGTTAACAAGGCTAATACAGGGATGTTGCTTAATACAGCCCATTCAATCATTTGCATATCAAGATCTTTAAGCGGATGACGAATATCCATCAATACCACCACACCACTTAAACAAGCACGCTTTTGCAAATATTCGCCTAATGCTTGCTGCCATTTGTTTTTAAGCGCTAACGGTACTTGGGCGAAACCATAACCCGGTAAATCCACTAAACGGCGATCAGCATCCAACTCAAAAACGTTAATCAACTGGGTACGACCTGGGGTTTTACTGGTACGAGCTAAACTTTTTTGTTCAGTAAGCGCATTTAATGCACTTGATTTACCTGCGTTTGAGCGTCCAGCAAAAGCAATCTCAACCCCGATATCCCCAGGAAGATACTGATCTAAATGCGCAATATCAGGCGCACTGATTAAAAACTTTGCCTTACGGAAATCGATACGAGATTCGGTCACTAGTCACTCCAATTAAATTACTTTCAGTAAATGCATTACCATAAATGTTTAACAATTGCTTACTTTTGCACGTTTTCGTGTAAAATATTACCCTGATCACATTATTTAACCAAGCAACGCTGATATGTGTGAAGTAGTCATAGTTGATCTCGTTGTACTCGAGCCACGTAAACTACACCAAAGTGCTTGGAAAAATCATTTTACCACGCTTGCGGGTCTTCCTAGTAAGCTCAGGACAATAAATTAACAAGAAGTTGGAACGCCATGAAAAAGTTAGCTCTTGCGCTGTCTGTAGTAGCCACTATGTCATCACCTGCTATGGCTGAAGGTAATGCTGAAGCCGGCAAAACTAAAGTAATCGTATGTTCTGCCTGTCACGGTGTTGACGGCAACAGCATGATCGATATGTACCCAAAACTTGCAGGCCAACACCCTGCATACCTTGAAAAGCAATTAACTGAATTCCGCTCTGCCATGCAAACTGGTGGCAAAGAAGGTCGTATGGATCCAATCATGGGTGGTATGTCTATCGCGTTAAGCGATACTGATATCGCGGATATTTCAGCATTCTTCGCTAGCCAAACTCAATCAGCTAATCCAGCGGTTGAAGGCGTAGAAGCAGGCGAAAAACTCTACCAAGGTGGCGATGCAGCCCGCGGTATCACCTCTTGTATCGCATGTCATGGTCCTGAGGGTAGTGGTGCTGCTGCGGCTGGCTTCCCTATGATTGGCGGTCAACATGCTAACTACATCAAAATCCAGTTAACTAAGTTCCGTGACGGTTCTCGTAACAACGATTTAAATGGCATGATGCAAGATGTTGCTAAAAAATTGTCAGATGCTGATATCGAAGCACTATCTAAATATATTTCAAGCATTAAGAAATAATAGACTGAGTTCGAGATAATAAAAATGAGCATATATTGCTCATTTTTATTACCCTAAAGCTGACGTTTACGTCAACTGATTGCATTAATACTTGACACAGTTCACGGTTTTAGAGTTAAATACACCCCGTACCGAGGTAAACCCAGCTGTTTGGACCATAAACTTAATAACATCAAACAGATTTCGGACTGATACATTTAAGATATAAGAATAAAGAAAAGTCATAACAATAATAATTTAAGGCCACTCACTAATATTAATAACATGAGTCGCGATTTCAATTTGAAATCCAGGTCGTAAAATTTGTAAGGAACTGACCGACTGGTCAAATCGCTATTTAGCACTGCCTTACACAACAGAGTAACCCTTTTGGTGTTTTTTGAATGATTCAAATAGCCGCGGATCAACATTTTGTTGAGGATGCATCCATAAGAAGCTTGCTCGAAGGTACAAAAAACAAGGATGGTTGACTGATAGTCACAGAAGACAAAGAGGATAATGATGTGTCATTGAAGACCATCTACGGAAGCTGTAGTCAGGACGGCGACAGAATATAAAAAAGCGTCAGCGATGACCAATAACAACTACAAAAGCACGGACAGCAAAACAAAAGTTAAGATCTGACCGGGATAGTCACATAGCAAGTACGGATACTTGGAATCAGAATAAGGTGCATTTAAGCACTGTTTTATAAGGTGGCAGTTTACTGCCACCTTTTTTTATGTGTTTTTTATCGCATATCTACAGCCAATGGTTATATCTATCACTTGGACATTGGTATAGTTTATTGTTATACATACCCTTATTAGAATGTGAACTATTTTAGGCTGCGTCACTAAAACCAGTACAATGGAAATGACTACAGGTATCGTTATCAACATCAAAGGTATTGAGACGCTATGTTTGCCAGAGGGTTCTTCAAAAGGCTACCGCAGAATATTCCGCTGATAAATTTCGCTATAAGCGCAAATGCTAATGCGGATGGGTAATATCACTATATATTGTTTACTAAGGTGCTGCTGTCGTTAATGAGCCCATGTCCACTGTGTCATCATTCAGCCAATTTTTTTGTTCAAGACAAAAAAAGAGCTTTTTACGCTTGCCCACAATGCGACTTAGTCTTCGCTAGCCCAAACTCACACCTTATGCCCAATCTAGAACGTCAGCGATATGGTCGGGCACAAAAATCATCTAAACAAAAACAACTATCACAATTTGTTTTACCCCTGTTAGCGCAAATCGCCGAGCAACAAACAGGCAGTTTAAAAGGCCTAAACTTTGGTAGAGTATTAGATGAAAAAAGTCAGCTGAGCATTGTTGAAGCCGGCCATCAAGTGAATCAATACGACCCATTCTTTGCTGCCGATCAGTCTGTTTTAAGTCAGAACTACGATTTTGTTTGTTGTTACCGAGTGTTTGAGCACTTTAGGCATCCCATTCGCGAATGGAAATTATTAAGCCAACTGATTAAGCCTAATGGCTGGTTAGCCATTAGCACCCCACTACTCACAGACAAAGCCCTATTTGCGAAGTGGCATTATAAAAATAATCCCACTCATGTGAGCTTCTATCAGCAAACAACATTCGAATATTTAGCTTCTCACAGTGATTTTGAGCTATTATTTGCAGCAAAAGATCTGGTTTTGATGCAAAAATCGTCAAAACCTGATATAAAGCGCATCCTTATTTAGTGCCTTGGAGAAATTACTCTGCAAGGACGTGTTTAGAAAACCTAACGAGAACATCATGGCTCGCAGTAAAAAAACTCGCAAAGGCGGCGAAAACGGCTCTAAGTTTGCCCCAAGAGTAAAAAAACCGATCGTAAAGCGGTCGATGGTAAAAAATCAGAATCTGGCCGTAAATCTGGCAGCCGTCATAATGAAGCGTTACTTAAACAAGCTTCTGGCAGTGGCGTAGCAGTAACAAAAGATGCACGTCATGGCAGTAAAAAACCGGTTGCATTATCATTGCCAACATCAATCACTGAGCCGTTAGTGGTTAAGCCTAAACAGCCTAAAATAACTGACGAGCAAAAATTGCTGAAGCTAGAAGAAGATCCAAGACTAAATCAGTTGCTTGACCAACTTGAAGAAGGTCGCGATCTGTCTAACGCCGATCAAAAATGGTTAGATATTCAATTAGACAAAATCGAGCAGTTAATGCAACGTTTAGGGCTAACTGAAGGTGGTGAAGCACCTGCGCCTAGCCCTAAAAAGCAACTGACAGACGACGAGCTATTAAATCGTTTTGAGTCAGGCGCAGATCTGCTTAAAGATTATCAAAAACAAGACTAAACCACTCAATGAATTTCATTTGAATGGAATAAACTGGCGCACACCTAGTTGATTGGGTAAATCCCCAATAAACTAGGTTCGCGCCAGTTTTGTATTCAAAAAAGGATAAATTGTGCCAACTATCGCCATTATTATTGCATTACTCATTATCATCGCCCTTGCCGCGTACGCCACTCACCTATTATTAACCCTTAAGCGCCGCACTGAGGCCAACCAAAAAGCGCAGGCAGAGCGTCAAGCCAAAGCGGAAGAGCGTAGACAGCAAATCCTTACCGATATTCGTTATATTGCTGCAGCCATGTTAGAAGACCGCTGCGAGCTTTCTGAAGGTGTGGTGCGCATTGGTAAACTGTTTGATGCATTATCAATGTCAGAACAAGTGGCTGGTGATTTTCCTAACTTATTTGTTCACTATGACATCATTCGAGATCATCCCATCATGGACGCACGTAAAGCCCTGCCAAAACAACAGCGGATGAAATATGATTTAGAACGGATGAAGTCTGAAGCAGAACTAGAGCAAGTCATTTTAGATGAAGCCAAGCGCATCGCAGAGTTCGATAAGCCAACCACTCACTAACTCTCTCATCCCCTATATCGCATATTGCTGCGGGCATGACTTATTGAATCAGCCCGCTACAGCCAATCTCATAGTCAATTGGCGAAGAGTAGATTATATGCTTTAATCACTAAACGCCCCTATTGGGTGCGTCATACCCATCCGCATTAGAATTTGCTCTTTTAGCGAAAATGATCAGTGAGGTATTTGAACCAACCTTTTGAAGACATAGTCGTTCTCGGCAACTGCTCCTGCGTTGCTCTACCTCCTGCATCCATGCAGTCGTCGGCAACTGCTCCTGCGTTGCTCTACCTCCTGCATCCATGCAGTCGTACGTTAAGAAAGGCTACAATAATAAGAAGCGTAAACGCTCTGATTAGGACTCCACTATGATAAACACTTTGTGTATAAGATTAATGCGTCTGCTGGGGTGGACGTTTGAAGGACAGTTCGATAAAACTCAATCGTGCGTGATGATAGTTGGCTCTCATACCAGCAATTGGGACTTTATTATTGGGATTATTGCCCGAAGCGCATTAGGTACAAAAATCCATTTCCTAGGCAAGCACCAATTGTTTATTGCGCCTTGGGGATGGCTATTTCGTGCGATGGGTGGCAGCCCTGTTGATAGGCGCAGACATAATAACCTCGTCGATGCTGCTGCACAGTTGTTTCAACAAGATCCCAACTACAAGTTAGCGCTGGCACCAGAAGGCACACGTAGCCCTGTTACTCGCTGGAAAAGCGGTTTTTATCATATTGCAGTTAAAGCACAGGTAGATATTGTCCCAGTAGGTTTAGATTTTGGCCGCAAAACCATTGTGCTCTCGCCGCCTTTAACTCCAACAGGCAATATTGAAACAGAAATGAACCAATTAATGGATTTTTATCGCACCATCACAGGCTATCGTCCCAAAAAATCCCAAATTACCAGTTACAATCCTCAACTGAACGCCATTAAGTATTACAACGCACTTTCTAGGCTTTGCTCAGCTAATACGTAACTTCCACCCAGGCGTGTCGATTGGGTGGGAGTGATAATTCTTGTTAGTGATAGTACAAGTCGAGTTGATGCTTGCGATACAAACACTGGCGACTCACCGTAAAAACTGACCCCGGCAAAATCAAAACGACTGCGATGACTTTGCATTTGGCCAAGTATTACAGTGTCTGTAGCATTAATGACACTGCGAGTCATTTGCATGGTTTGATTGGCCGTACCAATACGACTTGCAGTTATGGTAACAATAGAGTCTGTCGTGTCCAGGTGCTTCACATCCACATTATCAAAGCGCGCCAACTTACAATCGTTCAATATTATTTGCTGATATTGACCGCTAAATTCACTCTGATCATCTTGAAAGCAGCGGCTCATTCGCTCACTGTTATTTTGTGGTCGAGCTTTTCGAGGCTCAATCGTGGCGTTAAGGCTATCTAATAACAACTGATTAAACTCATTGGGATGAGACTTCATTGGCACATGGTTAGCTTGATTAATCACCTGCAACTGAGAACGAGGTAAAACATGTTGCAACGCATAAGCTGTGCGCAGCGGTGCCACGATATCCTGACCGCCCCAAATAATCTGAGTTGGCGGAACGGATTGATAACTTAACACCGAGAAATTTTGTTCCATCAACGCCAGTGCCGCATTAACATTAGTTTGCTCGCCAATGGTCATATTACGTAACGAGGAGTCACCACTAAAAATCCGTGTTGGGTCAAAACCTGTGCCGGTTTTCTCCAATAATTTATCGGCAAGGTTGTCTACCCGAGCCAAAACTCGTCTAACACTCTGAGGTAAATCGGCCTGATCATTATCGCGGGTCGAAATCCGCTTAATGTAGGCGGTACGATCTAAAATACCGGCCGCATCGACCAACACCAATTGTTGAATACGCCCAGGATATTGGCTGGCATAATACACACTGATAGCCGCGCCCATAGAGTGACCCACAAGGTAAACTTGGCCATCATGGCGATATTGAGTTATCAGCCAATCGATAACTTTGGCGTATTGTTGCGGCGAGTAAGTAAATACAGCTCCTTGAGATAAGCCAAATCCGGGTAAATCGATAGCCACCACATGGTATTGCTTAGCAAGTGTTGGGATTACCGTTAACCAATCTTTCGACGCCTGGTCACCTAAGCCATGAATAAGCACCACAGTGTCGCGATGCTCAAGACCGGCTTGCAAAACAAATACTGGCGCTTGATGGCTGGGCGCGATAACGCGCTCATAGGTATAATCTGCAGGATAGTCAGCTAATTCAGCAAGGCTAAGAGGATTCAGGCTAGGCGCTTTTTCATCACCACTGACACTACGATGAATATCACTGAACCAATTGGCCTGTGCAGGCAAGATGACACAGGTAATGGCCAACACGTAACAGACTAAAAAGCGCACCCGTTGGAGTAACCGACGCTGTAAAACAGCGCCTTGACTATAACGACACTTAGCCACAACTCACATCCTTACCGATTGACTATTGCTGCTCACTGTATTGTTTAATGCTGCGAATATCATTACCGGTTGGGTTTTGAAATGCCCGTAACCCAAACTCAGGCAACACTGCAAAAACATGGTCAAAAATATCAGCTTGAATCCCTTCGTAATACGTCCAACGGATATCATTGGTAAAAATATACAGTTCGATCGGCAAGCCCTCAGTGGTTGGCGCGAGCTGCCTAACCATTAAGGTCATGTCTTTATGAATTTTGTCATGACGACGTAAATACTCTTGTAAGTACGCCCTAAAAGTACCGATATTAGTTAAATGGCGCCCGTTAACTTTCATATCAATATCGCTAATATTGGCATTGGCCGCACTAATTTCACTGAATATTTGTGGTAAATACTCTTTTAGGTAATTCACTTTACCTAAACGAATACGTTCTTCATCTGTTAAAAATTTAATACTGTTAACGTCAATATTCACTGAACGTTTAATACGACGCCCGCCTGACTCAGACATGCCCCGCCAGTTTTTAAAAGCATCAGACACCAAAGCATACGCAGGGATCATGGTGATGGTATTGTCCCAATTGCGCACTTTTACGGTCGTTAATGTGACATCTTCTACCGCGCCGTCAGCGGCGTACTTATCCATTTGGATCCAGTCGCCTTTGCTCACCATGCGGTTAGCCGCAAGCTGAATACCGGCAACAAAGCCCAAAATAGTGTCGCGAAACACCAACATCATAAAACCAGTAGCGACACCTAAACCGCTAAAAAAGTAAATAGGCGACTGGTCGGCTAGTATTGAGAAAACTATAATTAAGCCAATAAAAAATAGGAATAACTTAGTGAGCTGCACAAAGCTTTTAACCGGTATTCGGCGGTTTACATGATTAACATCGGCTATTTCATCAACAGCATTTAGCGCACCATAAATAGCCCTTAAAATAAAGAACACCAGCAATGAACTAAGGAGGCGGTCAATAATGACACTGGCAAACTCATGTGAATTGATCACAATCGGAATAAGCAAATCTAACAGCACAATAGGCACTAATAACGCTAAGCGCTCTAGCACATTAAAGCGCATAAAAATATCGTCCCAGGTGACTGATGAGCGGCGAATAACCGCATTAAGTCCATGCACCACAAATCGATGGGTAATGTAATAAGCAATGCCAGCAATAAGCAAACAAGCAAAAATTAATACCGATGTCGCCACACCATCTGTTGGCTGACTGTCAATGCCTAGCTGGGTTAACCAAGAGGCAACCTCTACCCTAAATTCTGTATTCACTCACAAATCCTTAGCCACATAGTCCTTTACACAAAGGAACGTTTAATACCCAGAAGACAAACAAAACCGAAGGTTTTTACTGCAAGTATTATGCACTTAATTGAGTATTCAATTCAGTACATTCATTCAATAAAGTTAACTCAGCATACCACTGGCGATAATCAAGGGGAGTTTAGCAAACAAAAAGGATCTCGCGATCCTTTTTGTTTGCTAAATCCTAAAAGCTTGGCATTAACTCTGGCGGTAATAGTCGATTAAAACTCGCACTAAGCAGTAAATTAACGGTGTTATCGATATCAGGGGCAAAATAGCGGTCTTGATCATAAAACGACACGATTTCTCTTAGCTCAGCTTTTGCCTTAGCAATGGCAGTACTGGGCTGTAATGGGCTTCTAAAATCTAGCCCTTGCGCCGCAGCGAGTAGTTCAATTGCTAACACGCCACGGGTGTTTTCACTCATGTCTCGCAAACGACGTGCGGCAAAGGTTGCCATCGATACATGGTCTTCTTGATTTGCCGATGTGGGTAAACTGTCTACCGAAGCTGGATGAGCATAGGTTTTATTTTCAGAAGCCAGTGCCGCTGCCGTAACCTGTGCAATCATAAAGCCTGAATTCACCCCACCATTATTGACCAAAAATGGCGGTAATTTTGACAAGCTAGCGTCAATCAGCAGCGCCATACGACGCTCAGCAATCGCACCCATTTCAGCAATGGCAATCGCTAGGTTATCTGCCGCCATTGCCACGGGTTCTGCATGAAAGTTACCGCCAGATATAATGTCGCCAGTATCTTGAAACACTAACGGATTATCGGTCACGCCATTGGCTTCAGCCCCTAGCACTTCTGCCGCTTGACGAATTTGAGTTAAACACGCGCCCAATACCTGTGGCTGGCAACGCAGTGAGTATGGATCTTGTACTTTTTCACAATTACTGTGGCTTTGGCTGATCTCTGATTCGCTTGTTAACAAATGACGAAATATCGCCGCCGAATCAATTTGACCTGTTTGCCCTCGGGCGGAATGAATACGTGCATCAAATGGGCTTCGACTGCCCATTGCTGCTTCAACACTCATGGCACCAATCACAGAACTGGCGGCAAACAAATCTTCTGCATTAAATAAACCTTCTAACGCTAATGCTGTTGATGCTTGAGTGCCATTTAATAACGCCAAGCCTTCTTTAGCAGCCAGTTCAATCGGCGCTAACCCTGCAACCTCTAGGCCTTCGCTTGCCGATATAATTTGCTCTTTATAGCTCATTTCGCCTTCGCCTAATAATGGCAAACACATATGCGCTAATGGTGCTAAGTCGCCCGATGCACCGACAGAGCCTTTCTCGGGTACGCACGGATATACGCCGGCATTCACTAACTGAATTAAAAACTCAATCACCTCTAGACGAATACCAGAAAACCCACGGCTTAATGAGTTAATTTTTAACACCATCATTAAACGCACTGTGGCATCTTGCATGTATTGGCCAATACCTGCGGCATGAGACAACACAATTGATCGCTGCAAAACTTGTAAATCTTGCGGTGCTATTTTGGTGTTGGCCAACAAGCCAAACCCAGTATTGATGCCATATACAGTACGACCTTCACGCAGCACTTGCTGGACAATTTCAGTACTTTGATTAATATCTTTAATCGCATCTTTAGCAAGCGTTATCTTGACGTTATTGCGGCTGATGGCGCGAGTTTGTGCCAATGTTAAGGTGCCTGGGATCAATTCAAATGAGTAAGTCGGCATGGGTTACGCTCCTAACATTGGCAGGTCTAAGCCTTGCGCTTTGGCACAATCTTTAGCAAGCTCGTAACCCGCATCGGCATGACGCATCACCCCAGTTGCGGGATCATTCCATAATACGCGGCCTAACCTCACCGCGGCCTCGTCGGTACCGTCAGCAACAATAACCACCCCAGAATGTTGACTAAAACCCATGCCGACACCGCCGCCATGATGCAATGACACCCAAGTGGCACCGCTTGCAGTATTTAATAACGCATTCATTAATGGCCAATCTGAAACCGCATCAGATCCATCAAGCATGGCTTCGGTTTCACGGTTAGGGCTGGCAACCGAGCCTGAATCTAAGTGATCTCGACCAATGACAATGGGAGCCGACAACTCGCCGCTTTTAACCATCTCATTAAACGCTAACGCTAAACGGGCACGGTCTTTTAAACCGACCCAGCAAATACGCGCTGGTAAACCTTGAAACGCAATGCGCTCACGAGCCATATCGAGCCAATTGTGTAAATGGGGATTATCAGGAATAAGCTCTTTAACTTTGGCATCTGTTTTGTAGATATCTTCTGGATCGCCAGACAAGGCTACCCAGCGGAATGGCCACAATGCCTTCACAAAATAATGGCCGCACGTAAGCTGGCACAAAACCTGGAAAGTCAAAGGCATTACTCACGCCTTCTTCAAAGGCCATTTGACGAATATTGTTACCATAATCTGTAGTTGCCGCGCCTGCAGCTTGCAATGCCAACATGGCACTCTCACTTGCACCGCCATCGACTGTTTAGCGGCTTTAATCACTGCCGCCTCATCTGTTTTGCGCATTTGAGCGGCATACTCTAAAGTCCAACCCTGGGGTAAATAACCGTTTAAAGGATCGTGCGCCGAGGTTTGATCTGTCACTACATCAGGGGTAATACCACGGGTGACTAACTCACTAAACACATCAGCAGCGTTAGCCAACAATCCTACCGAAACGGGCTGGCCGCTTTGGTTCGCTTCATCAATCATCGCTAAGGCTTGGTCTAATGATGTGGCTTTTTTGTCGACGTAACCCGTGCGCATCCGAAAATCGATACGGGTTTCATCCACTTCACAGGTTAACACTGAGTAACCCGCCATAGTGCCTGCCAAAGGTTGCGCGCCACCCATGCCGCCTAAGCCGCCGGTTAAAATCCACTTACCTGCTGACGAGCCATTAAAATGCTGCTTGGCCATGGCGACAAAGGTTTCATAGGTGCCTTGCACAATGCCTTGCGAGCCGATATAAATCCACGAACCCGCGGTCATTTGGCCGTACATTGCCAAGCCTTTTTTATCTAACTCATTAAAGTGCTCCCAGTTAGCCCAGTGAGGTACCAGGTTTGAGTTAGCAATAATCACTCGCGGCGCATTAGCATGAGTGGTAAACACCCCAACAGGTTTACCAGACTGCACCAATAAGGTTTGATCATCTTCAAGACGTTTCAGCACCTCAATAATTTTGTCGTAACTTTGCCAGTCACGCGCGGCGCGGCCAATACCGCCGTATACCACTAACTCTTCTGGACGTTCGGCTACATCAGAATGAAGATTGTTCATTAACATCCGCATCGCAGCTTCTGTTAGCCAACTTTTACACTGTAATTGGGTACCATGCGGCGCAATAATGCGCCGGCTTGGGTCGTGTCGTTTGTCCATAATATCCTCTTCAACCGAGTCAATCCGGTTTGGTCTTGTTGTGTTTTGTATTGTTGTTATGGTTATTCGCTATGGAGCATATCCTCATTGATTAGCATCATTCATTCACCAACGCAGAGGTTAATTTAAACTTACTGCCGGGATGCACTAGCCGTGCAAAACTCACCACACCTTGGCGCGACCAGGTGCGGCGTAAAATTTGTAAACAGGGTTCAGTGGCCTCTATTGCCAACCTTTGCTGTAACAACTCAGTGGCCATAATGGCTTCAACGGTATGACGCGCTTCAGTTAACGGCGCCACAGCAGATAAATATTCGTGTGGCGTTTGCAATCTAAAGTCTTGCTCTAGGTACTTTGGCACTAACTTGGGGTTAACAAAGCGCTCCTCCACTTGCAGAGGTAAACCTTGTTCGCAATGTACTAGTACTGAATAAAATACCGGGTTGCCAACCTCAAGCCCCAATGCATTAGCCACCGCGGTACTGGCGTCAATCTGCTTTAACTCAAGCGGTGTAACGCTATAGCCATGACCGCGGTCTTTAATTTCGTCGGCAATATTACGAATGACCAATAACGATGACTGCGACTTAAGCCCTGCCACAAAAGTGCCCACGCCTTGAGTGCGCTCTAACACACCCGATGCCACCAGCTCAGTTAACGCCCGCCTAGCAGTCATGCGACTACAGACAAATAATTCTGTTAATTGATTCTCAGACGGCACGCGATCGTTTTCTTGCCATTCACCAGTTTCAATCCGTGACAAAATAAATTGTTTAATTTGAGCAAACTTTGCTTGAGCCATATCTTCACTTCCAATACTGACAAAATTGCCATAATTTATTTATCTCAGGTTTTAGCCTACCTTGTATATACAAGGTTAAACAAGTATTGTTTAACCTTACATAGAAGACAAATTTTTTCGATGAAAAAGAGGAATAACATGGTGTGGGATCAAGTATGGATAGATATCAATATCGCCACCATGAATCCCAGCTTTTCTGGTGATTACGGGGTAATACCGCAAGCAGCAATTGCAGTAAAAGACGGTAAAATTGCTTGGGTTGGCTCACGCAATGAACTGCCCGAATTTGACGTTTTGGCAACCCCGGTTTACAGAGGTCAAGGGGGTTGGATAACCCCAGGGCTTATCGATGCACACACTCACTTGGTGTTTGCGAGTCATCGCGCCAATGAGTTTGAGCAACGGCTCCAAGGCGCCAGTTATCAAGATATTGCCCGTGCCGGTGGCGGTATTATTTCAACGGTTAATGCCTGTCGTGATGCCGATGAAGCAGAGTTATTTGAATTAGGTCGCCAACGCTTAAATGCCCTTGCCAGAGAAGGTGTCACTACTGTTGAAATTAAGTCAGGATACGGCTTAAACACTGCAACCGAACTGAAACTATTGCGAGTTGCCCGTGAGCTTGGCGAGCATCATCATATCGATGTTAGCACCACATTTTTAGGTGCTCATGCCATTCCGCCAGAATATCAGGACGATGTAGACAGCTATGTCGACCTTGTTATTAATGACATGCTGCCCGCAGTAATCGCAGAAAACTTAGCGGATGCCGTTGATGTATTTTGCGAAAATATCGCCTTTAATCTTGAGCAAACCGAGCGAGTATTAAGCGCTGCTAAGCGAGCGAGTTTACAGGTAAAACTACACGCTGAGCAGTTATCTAATATGGGTGGTAGCGCCTTAGCTGCAAGCTTGGGGGCTAAGTCGGTTGATCATATTGAGTTTATAGACGAGGCGGGAGTTAAGGCCATAAGCGAAAGTGGAACCTGCGCGACGTTATTACCTGGGGCTTTTTACTTTTTACGCGAAACCCAATTACCGCCCATCGATTTACTGCGTCAATACAAGGTGCCGATGGTGATAGCCAGCGACTTTAACCCAGGTTCATCACCGATTTGCTCAACCTTATTAATGCTCAACATGGCCTGTACCTTGTTTAAGTTAACCCCAGAAGAAGCCCTGCAAGGCGTTACCATCAATGCCGCCAAGGCGTTGGGACTCGAGCATCGCGTTGGTAGTATTACCGTAGGCAAGCAAGCTGACTTTTGTTTATGGGATATCAACACCCCCGCTCAACTCGCGTATTCCTACGGGGTTAATCCTTGTTTAAACGTGGTCAAAAATGGCGAGGTAGTTGCCTTACCCCGTTAATCGCATTTCAAGCCTTCAAGCCGTATGTTGTTGGCTTTTATACACAACATATGGCTCTTTCTCCTTCTATACCTGTAAGACCAACAAGATAAAATCAATAATTGCGTGATTTTAAGATCTATTTCATTTAGGCTAGATACATTGTGAACGATCGTTCAAAATCTTTTTATTGTTAACCTAACCCATATTGACAGAGGTATTATGAAAATCCGCACACTACTATCAATTGCTAGCGCGTTTTTGTTGCTAAACAGCAGCCATGTTTTCGCCAATGAACCAACTGATTCAGCCACTGAACTCACAAAGCCTAAAGTGATTATTTTTGATGTGAATGAAACCCTGTTAGATCTAGAAAACATGCGCAAATCAGTTGGCACTGCGTTAAATGGTCGTGACGATTTATTGCCATTGTGGTTCTCAACCATGTTGCATCACTCTTTAGTGGTTTCAGCCACTGGCGAATATCAGTCATTTGGTAATATTGGGGTGGCATCATTAGAGATGGTGGCCGAAATTAACGGTATTGAAATCACTCACGAACAAGCTAAAACCGCGATTGTAACGCCATTACGCTCATTGCCTGCTCATCCAGATGTTGCAGAAGGTTTAGCAGCATTAAAAGCGCAAGGTTATAAGCTCGTAACATTAACTAACTCATCATTAGAAGGCGTACAATTACAGCTTAAAAATGCAAACTTAAGTCAGTATTTTGATGCCAACTTAAGCATCGAATCTGTCGGTGTATTTAAGCCGCATTTAAGCACTTACCAATGGTAGCATTAAAGATTTAGGCGTTAACGCTAACGAAGCCCTAATGGTTGCTGCCCACGGTTGGGACATCGCAGGTGCTGAAAAAGCAGGGTTACAAACTGCGTTTATTCGTCGCCAGGGTAAAGTGTTGTTTCCACTGGCTGCAGAGCCAGACTATAACGTGTTAGATGTGAATGACCTTGCTAAAACGTTGACTAAGTTTAACTAGGGCTAAGCTGATCTTTGCTGGTTAAATTTTGTTCGAGTTAAAAACGTTTTAATCGAGGCGAATTGATTGATACCTAGCAATCTAAGCAACTCTTTATTTGCAAAGAATCATTCAACAAAGAGTAAAACGTTTTTAGCCGAACCCTTCGGGCAGCGTTTGTTGGCCATTTTTACTGCGTTATCGACTTTTTATGTAGAATAACTACACCTCAAAGTCTCTGCCTTGTACAAATGTCCAACAATTCGCTGCAAAAATAACCTTGAAAGATCAACAGACGCTAGGCAATTAAATTTTAAAAACAAAATCGCCCAGCATTGGCTAGGCGATTTTTGAGCTGACAATTTAACGCTTTCTATTTTTGAGCTACGGCTTGTTTCGGTAAATAAATATCCAAATCCGTCTCTTTCGCTAACTTACACTCTTTAATGTTTTTCATACCAGTGTCGATATCCACTTTTTTCAACGCTGCACCGCCAACAAAAACACCCATTTTAATATACTGCTCAACAAAATAGAGCTGCCCTGCCTCCACTGGTAATTCAATGTTATTTTCACTGAATTCAGACTCAGTAGCTAGAGCGTAGCTGCCTGGAACTAACTCTTTGTAAAAATAAACTTTATTTGCAGTTTCACCTATTAATTTTCCGTCAATATACACATTCTTCTTAAGCGCTTGTACCACAAAGCTATTTCGATAGATATATAAACCAGCATTACCATTTTGTGGTTTTTGGAATTGCTTTAAAGCATTGTCTTGCTCAGAGGAGGCCATAGGTACAGAGGCGCAACCAGAGAAAAATGTCACCGCAATCAGTGATAACGCTAAATAGATTTTTTCATCTAAATTTACTCATTTGAATTGTTATAGCATGATGTTCTAGCCCGGTTAGCCGGATCGTTTACTCAAGTAATTAGACGGTAAAAGGTAGGAAATTAAATAAATAAGTCATCCCGACTTTCTGTAGCTCTGTCCTTGAGATAAATAGAGCAGTCTTAATCTGATAATTTAAACCAAACCTCTATGTCATACAATAGTTGCAGATATGTATATAACCAACTTTGTGACCAACATAAAATGACTAAGAAAAGCGAATACAATTGCTTTAAATCTGACGCTTGCGACCTCTTGCTATTAACCATTAATTAACATTTAATAAGTGTTGATAAATTAGTCGCATAAAGGGATGAAATGATGAAAAAGGATTATATAGCACTGTTGATAACATTGGGCGTTTGCAGTTTGAGTGCAAGCACTTTCGCGCAAACCACCCTAGTGCATGATGTTAACGGCTACACCTTAGTTAACGGTAAATTACACACCTTTAATGCAATTCAGTTCACCGACGATAAAATCGACCGACTTTTCACTAAAGACCAGGCTTTACCCATAGCCAACGATATCATTACCATTGATGGTAAAGGTAAAACTTTACTGCCCGGATTAATCGACGCCCACGGTCATGTGCTCAGTTACGGCTTAAGCTTATTAACCGCAGATTTAACCAACACCAGTAGCGAACAAGATGCGGTGTCACGCGCACTCGCGTTTCTCAAAAAAAATCCGACAGACGGTTGGTTAATGGGTCGCGGTTGGAACCAAGAGTTATGGTTTAGCAAACAATTTCCCAGCAAAGAAAGTCTAGATAAAGCATTCAGTGCTAATCCGGTGTCATTTGGACGGGTTGATGGCCATGCGATTTGGGTAAACAGTAAAGCGCTAGCACTGGCCGGTATTTCAGCCAGCACCGTCTCGCCAGAAGGTGGAGAAATAGTTAAGGATGAGCAAGGTAATCCTACAGGTGTGCTTATCGATAATGCGATGAACTTGGTGTTTAACATCATCCCCGATCTTAATCAGCAACAGCTTGAGTCTACGTTAACCCTAGCAATGGACAGCTTAGCCTCATATGGCTTAACCAGCGTACATGATGCGGGGATCAGCATTAACAACATTAAAGCTTACCAGCAATTAGCGGCAAACACTGCCATGAGCGTGCGCGTTAATGGCATGCTGTCGGTTGAAGACCCACGTTTTGACACGGTATTAAAGCAAGGTCATATCAACACCAGCGACGACATGTTTAAAGTCGACAGTGTAAAAATATCTGCCGACGGCGCATTAGGTAGCCGCGGTGCGGCGTTAATTAAAGAGTACTCAGACCAACCCGGCCACAAAGGCTTAATGCTGTATTCAGACAAGCAATTAGGCAAACTGATTTTACAGGCAATGAAAGCCGGATTTCAGGTTAATACCCACGCCATCGGCGACAACGCCAACCAGGTCGTGCTTAATAAATATCAAAGCGCTATTGCCAAAACCGACTCTAAGGCATTACGTCATCGTATTGAGCATGCTCAAATTCTCGACCTTGCTGACGTCCCCCGCTTTGCCCAGCTCGATGTGATTGCTTCGGTACAAGCCACCCATGCCACCAGCGACAAAAACATGGCCGAAAACCGTTTAGGTAAAGCGCGGCTTGCCGGCGCATATGCATGGCGCAAGCTGTTAAATGCCAATGCCGTCATCGCCAATGGGTCAGATTTTCCTATCGAATCACCGAACCCATTCTTTGGATTGCATGCATCGGTCACCCGTCAAGATCATCTTAACAAGCCTTTAGACGGTTGGTTGGCGGGTGAGAAATTGTCACGTATTGAAGCGTTTAAAAGCTTCACCATCGACGCAGCCTATGCCGGCCACCAAGAGCAGTTATTGGGTACACTAGAGTCAGGTAAAAAAGCAGATTTTATTTTGGTTGAGGACGATTACTTTGCAATAAACCCGCAACAAATATGGCAAAACAAGGTCATCGCCACCTGGGTCAATGGCCGTCAGGTGTTTGTGAAAGGAGAGGAATAGAGCTTCTCAATCTATTTCCTTATGTGCCAAAGTGACACGCAGATTGCTTTTTGAGCAATTTAACCACATAACGCTTATGTGACACTTTGGCACAAATAGAGAGAATATTATGGCAGCTACGTTACCTCGCATCACCGCTAGAGTTGATGCTGACACCCAAGATTTATTATCGAAAGCCGCGGCGCTTGCTGGCATGTCGAGCATTAATTCATTTATGTTAAATGCTGCAATCGAAAAGGCCAAACAAGTGATTGAACGTGAAGAAACGCTAAAGCTTAATCAAGCTGATGCCACTTTACTTATGGAAGCCCTAGACCGCCCAGCAACCGCAAACTCAAATCTACAAGCGGCTTCTGAACGTTATAAAAGCAAAAACCAATAATGAATATGGTACTGTTAGATAAGGCAAAACACGATAGAACCGCTTTAACTGTGGCAGTGACGCACTTAATAACTACTTGAAAGTTATGGCGAGTCAGCAAGCTAAAAAAGACAACACCAGAACCTTTGTTTTAGAAGATGATATCAATAACGCTCATATTATCGGTTTTTATACATTAACAATGACCCCGATAGACATAAAAGCCCTGCCACATAAGCTACAAAAAAAGTATCAATCTTCAACCTCAGGCGGCCTCATCGCCCGCTTAGCAGTAGATAAGCGTTACAAAGGCCAGGGGGTTGGTGAATGGTTACTTATTGATGCATTGCAAAAGTTGCTCACTGCGAGTGACAGCGTAGCATTCCCAGTGGTGATTGTTGACGCAAAAGATGGCGCAAAGCACTTCTCTCAACGCTATGGATTCCAGGCATTTCAAGATGCAGAACACAAACTGTTCATCACCATCGCAGATGTAAGAGCGAGTTTGAAATAGTTTGAGTGGCTTGAGATAGCTTGAAAAACTTAGAGCCAAGAATATATCACTGAGCACTCATTTCACAGGTTTATACCAATCAGGATAAATAAGTGATCAGAAATTGCGTAGGAAAAATTGCTTAGAATAAGGCAAAAATTGCTTAGAATAAGGCAAAGTTGCAGTGAGCTAGTTGTTCTACCTTCAAAATGTCTAACGACGTTATAAGCGATTTTAACCAGTAAGAATGATCACATTTTTGTGCTGATTGGTATTATCATGGCATTCACTCTCCGACACGCACCGGTACATCCCTGTTGCTCAGCCACTTGTCTGATGTGAAGGAATTCTCATCAGACTCCCATCTGAAGCATTAACACTTTCACTCTTGATGACAGGATGGGACAAAGCAGACTACAAACGCGGTCAAAAGCTGGATTCACCACGTCGCGAAATAATAACATCTATCATTTATTTTGATGTGGCAAATGAGCCAATGCTTTTATAAAAAGGAAGAGGGAACCGCCGTTGGTTTCCTCTTGATCTGGTGTGGGCGAAGCGCCACGACGTTAGTGGCCACAGGCCATAAAAAAAGAGCTGGATTCCAGCTCAAAACAGACCTCTACGCTTTAGTAAACTGAAGATAAAGCTTATCTTTAAGCACAGATCGTTCGTGTTTAGCTTGATGCATAAAGTCATCACTTGTAGGGGAGTTTCTCAGTTCTAACTTGCGGATTTCGGTGTCCAACTCATGGTAACGACGAGCAGAGTCAGCGAACTCACTGTTTTTTGTGGTTAAGGCTAAAATGGTGTCTGTATACTCAGGAAAATCAACTAATAACGCGTGGCTTTCACCTAACATATCTTACTCCTTTATATTATCCAATTATGTAAACCAATCTTAAGGTTAGACTATATTTTGGCTCTCGGTAGAATCGAAACTGCATTCTAAAAATGGATACTATAGCTATACTAAAATACCAACATAAATACAACTAAAGGCTTACCCTGCAGTTAGCCGCTATTTTTCCGATTGCTGAAACACCTCTAATTGTTGGGTGTACTTGTGTTGATAGAACGGATGGTCGGTACTCGCTAAGGCTTGCTTTTCAGCCGTAATCGCTTTAGTTAACTCGCCTAAATCCGCATAAACCATGGCTAAAGCATGATACGCAGTATGTGCCTTAGGATAAGCATTCAGCGTATCTTGATATACCGCAATAGCTTGTGCAGGATTATCGTTAGCAAAACT
The DNA here is from genome assembly GCF_025398315.1 of Shewanella phaeophyticola. Taxonomy (GTDB): domain Bacteria; phylum Pseudomonadota; class Gammaproteobacteria; order Enterobacterales; family Shewanellaceae; genus Shewanella; species Shewanella phaeophyticola. The sequence goes on along the minus strand of NZ_JAODOQ010000001.1, from coordinate 4,383,065 downwards.
GGCGCCAAGAGCCAATAACGAATCAATTGCTGGTACATCAAAGCCATACACTTCATCAGACAAGCGTTTATAGTAGGCTAAAATTGCACCAGTACCTTGTTGTGATACCACCGAATCTGCAGCCAATACGGTATGAACATCGTTGAATATCATCTCGATACCCATGGCGGTCGCCAAAATGGGTTGCGTCATATAATAACTACCATCAAAGCGTTTTATTTTATAACTCAGTTGTGCATTAACGTGGGTTTCAAGCATATCTTCAAGCATGGCAAACGAGTCGAGTTGTCTTTGCTCAAAATCGCTGTCGCTGGTGCTCATAAATAACAATCTTTGCTTACCCTTGAGAGCCTTAAGCAGCTTGGGCGCATCATTTAGCACAAAGGCAAAATCATCTGACAGCACAGGGCTGGCAGCAATATAAGCATTAAATAACTGCGGGCGATTGAGTAAGCTATGCAGCACTAAGCCTGCATTACCAGTAAAACCGTTAAAAACCCTAAAGCCATTGGTGCGGTATTGCTTGTCGATGGCGGGCAACAAATGTTGTTCAAAAAAGTCGAGTAGTCCTTGATCGCCTCGTTTCTCAATCGCGGCAGACTTTAACTCCCCTAACCCTTTATGGCCATCTGGCGCAGTAATAATAATGGTGTCTAACCACGGCCAACCACCATTATGGCTCATCCAATCATGCATACCGCTTAAATACAAATGACTGCGTGGATGGAGATCCAATAACACCACATAACGTTTGTCGGGGTGAACGGTATAATCATGAGGCAATGTCACAACAAAATCGGCCGGGGCGCCAAATGAGCTTGAGTTAACGCTGAGTATTTCGGTTTTCGGTTGCGGAAAGGCATCTATTTTAGGCACATTAACAGCGTAAGCATTTACAACGACAGCACTCAATAGCAGTAAGCCAATAAGCTGGCATCGTCTCCATAAATTCAATCCCTTAGAGGTGCAGTGGTTCATAACTGTAGCCATCTTTTCGTCCCTGTTTTATACACCTTGTTGAACCTAACAGACCCACTTACACAAGGCAATTTAGCATTATCTAAACCTAGCTCACATCTTGTACTAAAAGTCGCCAAACCGCGGTGCAATCTGATTAATAGCACTAGCCTTAACGGCCAATAAAGCATAGGATCATCATTAAGTTAATTTATTGTTTGGGAGTCACAAGTCTTATGAGTATTAGAGCTATCATCGTTGATACCGCCGGTACCACTACCGATCTTAACTTTATTCAGGATGTGTTATTTCCATATTCACGCACTGCAATGCCAGAGTTTCTTGAAAAAAATCAACATAATGTATTGGTTGATTATTGCATTAGCGACATTAAAGACATCGCGTTAGAACCCGATGCATCTTTAGCGCGCGTGACCGAAATTTTACAACAGTGGATTGACGAAGACCGCAAAATCACCCCATTGAAAACATTACAAGGTTTGATTTGGAAGCAAGGTTACAATAATGCTGAGTTTACCGGTCATATCTACCCAGATTTTATTGAGTCGATTGAACGCATTACCCAAAAAGGCATCCGTATTTACAGCTTTTCGTCAGGCTCGGTTGATGCGCAAAAATTACTATTTAGCCACTCAGATTCTGGCGATTTAACGCCTTCATTTAGCGGCCATTTTGATACCCGTACCGGTAACAAATTAGACAAGCAAGCCTACTGCAACATTTGCAACACAATTAGCTTAAAGCCAAAACAAATTTTATTTGTGTCAGATATGGCTGAAGAGCTCAAAGCGGCTGAAGCGGCAGGCATGACAACGTGCCAAATGCTGCGTTTGCCAGAGCAGGTTAAAGCAAAATGCAAAACAGTGACCAGCTTTAACGAATTGCAATTCGACTAACCTGTCACGGCAAACACTTTCCTATAAAAAACGACCTTGATGGTCGTTTTTATTTTTTCCAATAGCCAATAATAACCCACAAACGCCGCCTACCAAGAAGAAAGCCATGTGCCAGGAGCGCTAAGTCATGTCAGCTTTAGCAAAATAAATCTGATGTGGTCAAGTAAATCTGTACACGCTTAGGGGAGTTATTATCATGCCGCCATTTCAGCTGCCGTTGGGGTCATATAATTATTGTAACTATGCCCGCGTTTTGTATTGTAATGTTTCAATATGTAGTTCAGCACATCATGTTTTGCTTCATCAAAATGTTGATATCCATTCTTGGGCATCCATTCCGTTTTATAGCTCCTAAAAAAACGCTCCATTACGGCATTATCCCAGCAATTACCTCGACGGCTCATGCTCTGATTGATTTGGTATTTCCAGAGCATTTGTCGATACTGAAGACTGCTGTAGTGACAACCTTGGTCTGAATGAAATAATAGACCTTTAGGCCATCCACGGCTTTCAAACGCCATTCTTAAAGCTGCACAGGTCAAATCTGTATTCGGGCTATCAGAACAAGCCCAGCCAACTATTTTTCTCGCATATAAATCCATGACTACCGCTAAATATAACCATTTTGTTCCAGACCAAATGTAGGTGACATCGCCACACCAAACCTTGTTTTTAGCGTTAACATTAAATTGTCTTTTTAGCAGGTTAGGAGCTATTTTTGACTCGCCTTTAGCTATTTTGTATCGATGTTTTCTGAGCTGAGTGCTCACCAAGCCTGCATGCTTCATTAAGCTTGCTGCTTTATAGCGACCGATATTTTCGCCTTGCTGATTTAATTGACCTGCAATTGTTCTAGCTCCCGCAGAGCCTCGACTATCACTGTGTATCTCAACAGCTTGCTGGCATAATCGCTGATAATCAGGGTTAACTATACCGCGCTGTTTTAGGTGATAGTGATAGCTACTTCGTGGCACTTCAAACAACTGACATAGTTGTTTAACAATACTTTGCTCTCTTGATAGTGACTCAATTAACGCTATCGTTTGATGTTGTCTTGCATTAAGAGAGCGGTAGCCTTTTTTAGGATATCTTTCTCCCATTCAATCTTTTTAATTTGAGCCTCAAGCTCTTGAATTCTCTTTTGTTCGGGCGTCAGGGCTTTTGTTGATGGTGTAATACCACTAAATTCTTCTTTTAGTTGTGCAACCCAACGTCTTATAGCTGTTGAGCCTACGCCTGTTGCTTCACAAGCTTCTCGAACGCTATAGCCTTGTTTAATCACAAGATTAGCCGCATCAATTTTGAACTCTGTTGAGTAAGTAGGTTGAGTTGTCATCATTTTTACACCAATTTATCTTAAGGGGAGTTTACCCCATATCGGTGTACAGATTCATTAAGCCATAACAATCCCTTATACCATTTCCATTAATTATGTAACCAGTCAGAGTCGCTCAGACTGTTCAGTTTGAGGCGCATTGTTGAAATAATGGTTATTCCCTTCTAAGGCAATACAACAAAGAAATGGACTGTCTGAGCGTCTCCTGCAAGGCGGGTTTCTGTACCTTCTATGCTGCTTAATAGTATTTTGACGTACGACTGCATGGATGCAGGAGGTAGAGCAACGCAGGAGCAGTTGCCGACGACTGCATGGATGCAGGAGGTAGAGCAACGCAGGAGCAGTTGCCGACGACTGCATGGATGCAGGAGGTAGAGCAACGCAGGAGCAGTTGCCGACGACTGCATGGACGCAGGAGGTAGAGCAACGCAGGAGCAGTTGCCGACGACTGCATGGACGCAGGAGGTAGAGCAACGCAGGAGCAGTTGCCGACGACTGCATGGACGCAGGAGGTAGAGCAACGCAGGAGCAGTTGCCGACGACTGCATGGACGCAGGAGGTAGAGCAACGCAGGAGCAGTTGCCGACGACTGCATGGACGCAGGAGGTAGAGCAACGCAGGAGCAGTTGCCGAGAGCAACTATGCCTACAATCCTATTACTTGCCTAGAAGGTACAGAATTCCCGCTGAATGACCAGATAATTAGTGGAATTGGTATTACTAGGCTAAACACTATACCCCTTGTTGTTTCGCCTTGTGACTGGTAAATTAACTGCCAATTTCAAACAAGCGTTTAACTTTTTATACAAGGTATCTCATGGAAGACTTTCTAGCTAAACACTCTATCAGCACCAAAATCCAAATTGCATGGGGCGAAATGGATGCACTGCAACACGTTAACAACTCCGTTTATTTTCGATATTTTGAAACCGCGCGTCTCGACTTTTTTAATCAAATAAACCTACTTGCCGACTTAAAAACCACAGGTGTTGAAGTCGGTGCTCAGTGAAACTAACGCTCGCTTTAAGCGCCCGTTAACATTTCCGGACACCATTATTATCGGTACCAAAATTAGCGATATTACTGAAGACCGCTTTGTCATGCATTACACCGTGTTCAGTCAATCGCAACAATCGGTCACCACACACGGTTGGGCAAAAGTTGTCATGTTTAACTTTAAAACCGGTCAAAAAGCCAAACTCACGCCAGAATTACTGGCCGCCTTGTCGCAGCATCAGTAAGTTTTACTCTTACGCAATTAACATCATAAAAGGATAACAGCATGAGCAATCAGGATTTGGTAGTCGTGCACCAGGCCGAACAACATCGTTTTGTGGTCAACACCCAGGACGTTGAGGCAGTGCTTGAATACCATTTGGCTGGTCAAGATATTGATTTTCATCGCACCTTTGTTCCACCACAATTACGCGGCCAAGGGATTGCAGAAAAGCTCGTGCGTACTGGGCTGGCATGGGCAAAATCAGAAAATGTTAATATCAATGCCAGTTGCAGTTATGTGGTTAAATTTTTACGTTAATTAGCCATTACACCGGACCCGTTAACGCAGCTAACTGTTGACGCACATTCTCGGCCAATGGTTCACTTTTTTCGGTTTGGTAGTTGTAATGCACCATGGTGGTGGTGGCTTCGGCGGTTTTTTTACCGCCTTGCCAGCAGCTTTGTAAAATATCAAAACTACTGTTACCTAAACGGCTAATGTGGGTTTTTACTGTCACTTCGTTGCCGTAGTAAGTTGGCGCAGTAAAGGCGATGGTAAAACCGGCAATAATCATGTTCCATTTGGTTAAATCTTGCCCCGGATTAACAATATCAAAAATTGGCTCTCGCGCCGCTTCAAACCATACTGGGATCACGGTGTTATTGATGTGTCCTAATGCATCGGTTTCACAAAAACGCGGTTTTAGGGTCATGCTAAATTGAGTCTCTGTCACAAAATATCCTTTATTATTCTTATGTATAGTGTGCAACTATTCTAACGATACTTGTTGCTACAGGTCATCAAAAAAATCTTTATCGCGAATGTATTTGTGCATGTAATGCGAAACAAATGGCGACAATAACCAACTGGCAAAACTCAATAAAAAACGTTTAACAGGCGAGATATTGTCGTATATACGCTCGTTGTGTAACCACAGCATTCGCCCAACATGATGAAACATCCCCGGCAGGGGCGGTAAAAATGTCACCACATCAACACCACAACAAATTCGATAGGTACGCCGATGGAGTAAATATTGGCGCTGAAAACTGCCAAACCCCGGCGCAGGCTGACCAAATGTCACTACGCGTTTTATTGACTTTGTGTATTGGCGCTCTAACCTGTCGGCGGCCAATATCGCCATCGCACCACCCGATGAATGCCCTGTGAGCGTGACTCTTTTACCTAACAAAATCAGCGGGCTAACAATGGCATGTAACTGCTGGTAAATACTAATGCCACTTTGATAATCAGGCGCACAAGGGTTACTTCGCTGTTCGAGTAAATAATCATAACCTGCATGCACATGATAACGACAACCAGCAAAGCGTTTCACTTTGGGTAAACAATGCATGTTAATAAGCCATTCGTGTACGGTTTGCGAGCCCCTAAACACCACCAACACTTCAGGGTGATCATCACGCCATAATACCCGCGCACAAATATGCCCCCAACGATTGGCAATTTCGGCATAATTATCAGGTGAGAATCCCAAACTTTGCGGATCAAAGTCGGTTTGATACGTTACCTTGCAGAGCACTGCGTAACGTTCATATTGATAACGCTTAAGCTTTTTCACATCCTATAGCCTGCCAGATAAGACAGGCTTGAGCATAAGACAAACAGATGACAGTTCAGTGAATAGATAACAAAAAGGGCGCCCGACGGCGCCCTATTTGTTAAAGCTTTTCGCAATGATTAGCTACCATACATAGCATTAATTTCGTGGTGATATTTGCTGTAAATCATCTTACGACGCAATTTTAAAGTCGGAGTAATTAGCCCAGATTCCATTGAAAATGCTTCGTGCAATAAAGTGAATTTTTTAATTTTTTCAAAGCCTGCTAACTCATGCTGCAGCTCGATTAAACGCTGTTCAAAATGTGCTACCACTTGCGAGTGGCGTAGTAGCTCAATAGGGTTTTCAACATGAATACCTTGCGCTGTAGCCCAGCTATTTAACGCTTCAAATGCTGGCACAATAAGGGCTGACACGTAATTACGAGCATCGGCAACAATAGCCACCTGCTCAATAAAAGGACAACAAGCCACTTTACCTTCAACACGCTGCGGGGCAATGTATTTACCGTTAGACGTTTTCATTAACTCTTTAATGCGGTCAGTAATGTATAAGTTACCTTGTTCATCGATACGCCCTGCGTCACCGGTTTTTAACCAACCGTCTTCAAAGGCTTCGGCGGTGTCATCGGGGCGATTGTAATAACCGCGCATCACTGTGTCGCCGCGTACTAAAATCTCATCGTCTTTACCCAGCTTAATTTGCATGGCCTCTAACGGCTTACCGTTTGAGCCTGGCACACGATTATCGAGGGTATTACAGGTCACGGTCGCGCACGTTTCGGTCATGCCGTACCCACACAATACAGGCACGTCAATACTGTGAAAAAAACGGCCAACATTAATATCTAATGCAGCGCCGCCCACTGGCATAAATTTAAGTCGGCCGCCGAGCACCTGTTGTAATTTACTGTAAACCAGCTTGTTAGCCAGTTTCCATTGGGTACTTAACCATAAGCTCGGCTTAGCGCGGCCTTGATTGACTTCAAATTGGCGTTGGCCAACTTTCATCGCCCAGGCGAACAATGCTTGGCGTGCTTTAGGCGCTTTACCAACTTTATCATGCACGGCACTGTAAATTTTTTCTAAAAATCGTGGCACTACACATAAGGTGTGTGGCTTAACCGCGACAAGCGCCTGTTTAATTTTATTAGTGTCGTTTAAGTAAACATTATGACCGCCACGGCACAATACATACATGCTCCAACCACGCTCAAAAACATGGCTTAGCGGCAAAAAGGCTAATGACACATCGCCAGCGGTAAAAGGCAGTTTTTGGTCATGTTGGCTGATCATCGACGCAAAATTTCGGTAATCGATCATCACCCCTTTTGGGTTGCCTGTGGTACCTGAGGTGTAAATCAACGTGAGCAAGTCATCCAGATCAGTATTGGCTAATCGGCTAGTTAGCTCTTGGGTTACGCTTGGATTAAATTGTGCGGTTAATAGTGAATCAAAATACAGGTGATTGTCGGCTTTTAAGGTTACATTGGCGTCAAACACTACAATGTGTTGCACGCTGTCAGCTTGCTCGGCAATATCACACGCCATGTCATATTGTTGCTGATCACCGGCAAAAATTAATTTAGCTTGGGCATCGTTAACAATAAATACGGCTTGTTCAAGTGTACTGGTTGGGTAAACAGGTACCACCACATTCCGCGCTTTAAGTGCGCCAATATCGGCACAAGTCCATTGCGGGCAGTTTTGCGACAATATCACTACTTTGTCTTGCACGTGTAAGCCAAACTCGATCAGCAATTGGGCAACAGAGTCTGTTAAGGTATTGAATTTATTCCACGTTACTGTGTGCCAGGGCGCTGGTACTTCAAAGCCTTCTAGGGCAATGTTGTTGCCTAAAGACTGACTTTGCTGTTGCAGAAGTCGTACGACGTGGTATTGATTTAATGACATTTAACAGTGACCTTTTTAGCTTACAAGTGTTCCGCTTTTTGCATTCTACCTGAAGCTAAAAAAATCATAAGAGCTTTTGCTCTATTTGTGCGATTAACATCACGTTCACAAGCAAAACTGATAAACAACAAACACCGCTTTAAGGCGCGGTAATACCGTGCTTCCATAGCTGTCGCTTACCCCACATCAATGCCAGCACACCGACTACCGTTAGCGGAATATCCAGCAATAGCCACGGAGTAAGACTGTCGCCATCTCTTAGCGCAGCAAAACTCATAGACACCAATATCGAGTGTAAAAGCACCACCAACATCGCCGCTGTGGCTTGATGACTATTACGGCTTGCTGCCCCAGTGCCGAGCATAATGGCACAGCCCCAAAAGGTGCTTAAACTTAAGTGAACTAAAAACATCAGGCTGAGTTGCGGTTCAAACAAGGATTTTAGTAACCCTATTGCGGTCACTATCAACACCATCACCGCAATAAAACGATTTTGACTGCGGTAAAAAGCCTCTTTCATCCCGCTTAATCCGCTGTAACCAGGTAATAAAAATAAGGTTTCAGTGGCACGCCAACGTTGAATTCGGCTCCAATGAATAATTGCACAGCTGATCACTGAAAATTGAGCAATTAAAAACACAGTTGGAAGGTTAAAATCGAACAGCCACGAAATCAGCATTAAGACGATGGCGATAACAGGCAGGGTTAACATCATCATGGTTAACACTGGGCCAATAAAGAAATTCATTGGATGAAACAGGCGCTCGAATTTACCCACCCACGCGACACCTTTAATGCTCGGTAACCACATCCAGCCCATTTGTACGGCATTGAGGTACACCACCCGCGCATCGCTGTTCCAGCGCAGTTGCCGACATAAGCCAACCACCCGATAAAACAGCATGGCAACAATGATTAAGCTGTACCCACTGCGACAAACGAGAGGCAAGTTCATCTAAAAATGGCACCGCAATAAACAGCGCAAACGATAAATGAAAATAATGACTGCGCCACAAGCATAACCATACAAAACCAAGCCCTACCGCAACGGCTAACCACAAATGCGCTATTACTTCATATGCCGAAAAAATCACACAAGCCAACACCTGAAACCCAATAACCGCCAGCGCTATAGTCAACGCCTGTTGCAATACATTGGTTTGATAACCTGGGATTAGTTGGCTGGTCTCAGTCGCCACTAAGCGATTTAACTGCCAGGCAATACTGGCTGCAGCCGAAACAGTCGACATAGCAAAACCAAACTCACCACATCGACTCTTCCGCTAATTAACAGCGTAAGTCCGAACACTAGCCCAAGCAGACTCGTGCCTAAAAAACTAACGCTACCTAAGTCATATAACCACAGACGCAACATACCCTGATAGGGTTTACGCCTTGTAGCTTGTTTTCCTTGAGCTGGCAGCGCACTCATCGGTGCAGCTCCATAAATAACTGTTCTAAATTTAATGATTTTTCATTCTGTACACCTGCAATTACATCCGAGTTACCTTGAGTGTCCACCAGTACGGTTTGGCCGGTTTGGCTTAATATTCTGTAGCTTGCAGGTAGTTTGGTGTCGTCGTTAATCGTGAGTAATTTAACCTCTTCACGCAGGGCATCAATTTCTTTAAACAGCACTAAGTCGCCTTTTTTAATGAGTGCTACATGGCTGGCGACACGCTCTAAATCAGAAGTAATGTGCGATGAAAACAATACCGCCGAACCTGATTCTAGGGCGAGATCGAACATAGCCCCCATAAATTGGCGACGAGCAATAGGATCGAGGCTTGCGACGGGTTCGTCGAGTAACAACAAAGTCGGTCGATACGCCATCGCCATGATCAAGGCTAACGATTGGCGCTGACCGACAGACAGTTTTTGTACGGCTTGAGTAACATCTAAATCAAAGCGTTTTAACCAATCTTGTTCTAAGGCAATGTCCCAATTGGGGTAAAAACTGCGGTGTAACTCTAAGGCTTTATCTATGGTAAAGCCTTCGTAACCGAAAGGCTGTTGTGGTACGTAGCCAATGCGCTGTTTTGCTTCAATGGAAAGGTTTTCTGGCGATTCGCCCAGGGTATTGATGTTGCCGCTATCGATATCAACAATTCCTAACGCGCAGCGCATTAATGTCGATTTACCCGCGCCATTTTGACCTAATAATCCCACGACCATCCCAGGGTAAAGTGTTATCGATAAATCGACTAACACCTTATGCCCGGTTGCAGACTTGTCTGTCTCGACATAGGTTTTATTGACTAAATTAAACTGTAAAACGGGCTTATCTTCGGCTTCCATGTTCGACTTTCCTACCAAAATTTAGCTTAAATGACGGCTATTCTTTTTGCCAAAATTGCTTCAATAGCTGTTGCAACTCGTCGTATTCAACACCTAATTGTTGTGCTTGCTCAACTAATGCGCTTAACTGCGGCGCTAATAAACTGCTGCCTGAGGCGTTATTTGCTGATGTTCTCGCAGCCACGCGTGACGGCTGGCCACGACGACGCTCAACCCAGCCCTGGTCGACAAGTTGTTGCATCGCACGCGACACTGTCATTGGGTTTACTGCCAAATGTTCGGCCAATTGGCGCACTGAAGGAAGTACATCTTCAGGCTGCAATTGACCGCCAACAATTAAACGCACGATTTGATCATGCAATTGTCGATAAATGGGTTCGCCACTGCTGGGGTTGACATTCAGTAATTCTAACATTAGCCTTTAACAACTGTATTAATACATTGATACACTCATACACTAGGTGTTAAGGTATCATAATCGTCATGAAATGCAAAAAGGAAACGTTCCGATGATCAACAGGAAGTTTGTCAACACAACCTCAATATCGCGATTACGCGCTTTAGGTTTATGCCAATCGGCAACTCGTGCTAGCCGCTGGGTCGCTGTTGCTGCCGCGATATTAGTGGCTAATTACAGCAGTGCAGAACCCACAGACACACCAGTGGCTGCACCAGCTAAAACAGCAACGTGTTATTTAGATGGCTTAGATGAGCAGTTTCAGTGCGGCAAAATCAGCGTACCTGAAAACCCAAAGCAACCTGACGGTAAGCAAATCGACATTCACTTTGCGATTTTACCTGCAATTAAAAACACCCACCCAGATGAGGCATTACTCGCCATTGCCGGTACCCAGGGCAATCGGCTATCGAAAATGCCGCAGGATTTGATCGCATGTTGACCAAAGTTCGTCAACAACGCGATATTTTACTTATCGACCAGCGTGGCACAGGCCAATCCAATATTTTGAGTTGCGACGACGGTGACTTAAATGCGCTCAACATCAATGAAGACAACCTCGACATGCTGGCGATAACCGAAGAATGTTTAGCGGGGATTGATGCCGACGTGACTCAATACGGCAGTAATACTGCATTAAAAGACTTTGAAGCAGTACGTGAGTTTTTAGGTTATACCAAGCTGCATCTCTACGGGATCTCTTATGGAACACGTATGGCTCAGCTGTATATGCGCCATTATCCTGAAGCATTAGCCACAGTCACCTTAGACGGTGTGGTGCCAATGCAACAAAGCGTGGTCGCCATTGGTAGTTCAATTGAGCGAGGTTTAAACGTATTGTGGCGCGACTGTAAGAGCACCCCAGAATGTCAGCAGCAGTTTCCTGATTTAGCCGACGAGTATAATAAAGTCAACCAACAACTTGCAGACACACCGATTAGTCAAAAAGTGCGCGACCCACAAACTGACGTGCCGAGTGACTTTTTACTCACGCGCAGTAAGTTCACCGGGGCTATCCGCATGGCAATGTATATGCCTAATATCCGTGCGCTTATTCCCCATGCAATACACCAAGCAGCGCAAGGCAATTACCAGCCCATTTTAGGGATTTACGCTTTAACCGCCGACAGTACAGGGATAGCAATGGGCATGCACGCATCGGTTGTGTGTGGAGAAGATATTCACCGTATTACCGAACAAATGCGTAAAGATGCTAAAGACTCTTACATCAGCGGCAGCATGTTAGACGGGTTAGAAAAAACCTGTCAGGCATGGCCTGCAAAGCAAGAAGATGACAGCTTTAGTAACCCGATCGACAGCGACATTCCGACTTTATTATTGTCAGGCGAACTCGACCCAGCAACACCACCAAACTGGGGCGCTTTGGCACAAGAAAAACTCACCAAGTCGAAGCATTTTATCGCGCCTTACGCGACTCATGGTGTGGCCTATCAAAGTTGTGGCAATGACTTAGTCGCTCAGCTCGTTGAACAAGGCTCAATAAAAGAGATTGATGGCCAATGCTTACAAAAAGATGTGCGCCGCAGCTTTTACCTTAATGCCAACACAGTAGAAGCATTACCGATTGCCAGCACCGACACAGATATTAAAACCGACACAACAGCGCCAGCAAACACAGCTGCTGATAAGGAATAGTCATGATTACTGTTGCAAACTTAACCAAAAAAATTGGCGATGTGCAGGCGTTAGACGATTTAAGTTTTAGCGCCGAAAATGGCCAAATCACTGGTTTACTTGAAGCCAAATGGCGCCGGTAAGACCACCTGTTTACGCACCTTGTTTGGTTTACTCAAACCAGACTCAGGCATCGCAACTGTTGACAAAATTGACGTCGCTGTTGACCCAATAGGCGCAAAAAAACAATTAGGATTATTCCCCGATCCATTTGGCTTGTACGAACGCCTTACGCCACGTGAATACATTAGTTTCTTTGCCGAGCTAAGCGGTATGTCGCGCAAACAAGCCAAAGAAGCCACCGCCAATGTCATAGCCCAATTAAAGCTAGAAGACATTAGCGACCGTCGTTGCAAAGGCTTCTCACAAGGCCAACGGATGAAAACCGCATTGGCGCAAGCCATAGTGCATCAGCCAAGCAACATCATTTTAGATGAGCCCACCCGCGGACTTGATGTGATGAGCACCCGCTTACTGCGCGACATTTTATTACAACTAAAAGCACAAGGGCATTGTGTGTTGTTTTCAAGCCACGTAATGCAAGAAGTTGCCGCTTTATGTGACCGCGTAATTGTAATGGCAAACGGCAAAGTGGTCGCCATTGGCAGCCCTGACGAACTGTGTCAGCAAACGGGCAAAGACTCACTAGAAGATGCATTTATCGAACTTATCGGTACTGACGAAGGGATTGCAGCATAATGAAAATGATACTCGCAATGGTGCGCAAAGAGCTTATCGATGCCGCACGAGACAAACGCTCAGTGATGGCAGGTTTATATTACGCCATCGGTACGCCACTGATCATGTGTGGCCTATTTATGGTGTTAATTGGCCAACTATCTAGCCCAGAAGATCTTAACATCAACATTAAAAATGCCAATAACGCACCAGATTTAGTGCGCTACCTCAGCAATAACGGCATTAATCACGCAGACGATGAACAGGCGAATAAAATCACCTTAACCATTAGTGACGATTATGCCGCCAACATGGCGAAAGCTAAGCCTGCAGAAGTGTTATTAGTTGCCGATAACTCAGATGAAAAGATCCAAAAGTCTATCCGCCGTCTTGAGTTGCAGTTACAGGCTTACAGTGCAGAAATGGGCAGCTTACGCTTAATTGCCCGCGGGATTAACCCAAGCATTACCCAGCCAATCAAAATCAATGTTGAAGACAAGGCCACCGCAGATTCAAAAGGCGGAATGATTTTGGGTATCGCCATTTTCACCATGATGTATTCGGTGTTTATTTCAGGCATGAACCTAGCAATCGACACCAGTGCCGGCGAACGTGAACGTAACTCACTGGCCTTGCTACTTAGCCACCCAATGAGCACCCGCCAATTGGTGTTGGGCAAAATTATCGCCGTGACCTGCTTTGCGATGCTGGGATTAATCTTAATCTTGCTAGTGTCTAAGGTGGCGTATCCTTTTGTGCCTTGGCAACAAATTGGCTTTACCGTCAACATCAGCCATGACTTTATGGGGTTAATGTTGTTAATCGGTATTCCTGTAGCGTTAATGGCAGCAACATTACAATTGTATGTGTCGTTTATGGCCAAAACATTTAAAGAAGCTCAGTCATACTTAACCATGGTGTTATTTGTGCCGCTGGCACTGTCAATGGCAGCCAGCTACAACATTGCCCCAGACGTATTGCAGTGGTTACCGGTATCTGGACAGCAACAAGCATTAATGGACTTTATTAAAGGTCGCGAAATTCCAATGATGCAGTTAGTCGTGTCATCAGTGGCCACCTTAATCATTGCAGTAGCCCTTGCGGCCGGGTTAGAAAAGTCATTAAAAAGTGAAAAAGTGGTCTTTGGATTATAAGTGTTGTAACAACAACTGATACAACCAGCTAAGTGTCATCCAGCCTTAGCCAACTAACCGTTAAGGCTGGACATCATGCAAAGTTAGGCAATTAAGGAGTGATTATGAACGAAGATATGGCGATTATCGCACTGGTATTTATCATCATTGTCGGTACCACAGCATCAGAAATGTTTAAACAGTATTTAAAGCATAAGCAAAAAGCAGAAGTCGATGGTCTGGCTGACATGAAAGCACAAAACCAGGCACTGATTGAGCGCATACAAGTGCTGGAAAGATTGGTAACCGACAACGACTTTGAGCTCAAGCAACAGTTTAAAAACTTGTAATGTTGCTAATCGGTCGCTCATACCAACCTTTGCCAGCAAGCATATCCAGACATAAAAATGCCGTCATATTTGACGGCATTCTTTTGAAATAAAGCTGTGGTTATTAAAATAACCTCAGCTCTGGATAACAAACGCCTTTCAAGCAGTCCTTTGCCTTCCTCACTGCGTTGAATTAACTTGCAATAGGCTAGCTATTGACGCGGTAATTCGCCTTGTTAGCAAAACAAATTACAAGCTTGACAGTGGATTTTAGTCAATCTATTGATTTATATCGTTATCAATACATCTCTTATCCAGAGTTGAGGTTAAAATAATGTCTCTGCAATATCAGCTAGCTTTTACTTCGCTTTAGGTCTAAACGGCTTAATTACCGCTTCATCACACTCTAAAAATGGTAGCATCCATTAAGTCGATGCAATACGGAATGGCTGGGAACACTGCATCTAAACATTCGCGGATAGACTTAGGTTTGCCCGGTAAGTTCACAATTAACGAATCAGCCCGTAGTCCCGCAGTTTGGCGCGACAAAATTGCCGTTGGCACAAATTTTAATGACTCTGCGCGCATTAATTCACCAAAGCCAGGCATCATTCTATCGCACACGGCTTCAGTTGCTTCTGGAGTCACATCGCGTTTAGCTGGTACCAGTGCCGCCTGTAGTAACAATTAAGCAGCAATCTTGGTTGTCGGCCAAATCAATCAGGGTTGCTTCAATCACGTCTTGCTCATCTGGGATCACCTTATACACAGGCTCCCACTCAGAGGTTAAATACTCATTTAATACATCAATAATGGCTTTGCCAGACAAGTCTTCATATACGCCAGCGCTGGCACGGTCGCTTACTGTCACGATGCCGATTTTAGCTTTGCTCATGGTAATCTTTCCCTAATTGTGGGGGTGATTAACCTCGGTTCGCGGTGAGGTTAAATCAGTAATGCTGTTATAGCTTGCTAATCTACCAAAAAACATCGACATCACAAAGTCACTCACCGATAAATGCAAACTGACTCAAACAATGACACTGGCAAAAGTATTAATTATACTAATCGCAGCTATTAGAACATTGGATTTACTATGCAAAAACAACAACGTGGTTTTACCCTCATTGAATTAGTGGTAGTGATTATTATTTTAGGGATTTTAGCGGTAGTCGCCGCGCCGAAGTTTATAAACTTAAAAAGTGATGCGGTCATTGCCAATTTAAATGGCTTACAAGGTGCATTAAAGTCGGCTAACACTCTGGTGTATTCAAAAGCCGTATTGGCTGGTCAGGAAAAACTCGAGCCTGGTTCGGTGACATTGAATGGTAGTGCTGTGAGTACAACTGTAGGATACATAACTTCTTCACCAGCCAATCTGCCATTAGCGTTAGAAGGATCATTTGAGACAATGACTGATGCAACGAGTGAGTTTAGTGCTGACTGGGGTTTGTATGATATTCCAAATAGCGGCACATTCATTTTCCCTCAGGGGTACAACATAAGCAGTAGTTGCCACTTACAATACAATGTTGACTCGGCAGAAACCGAACCTGCCTTTTACAGCCTAACCACCAGCGGCTGTTAATGTCCCCGCAACATTGATACTGCCAGCCATGGCTCGTGCAGTATCAGTATCAGTATCAGTTCCAATGCTTATGTTGAGTTTACAACCCTGCTTACGTTAAGGCTTATAGGCGTTTAAAGCTTTAGACGTTTAAAGCTGAAAACTTATAAAACATTAACGCTTAACGCAAACCGTTAAAATACCTTCAGCAGCCATGGCAGCAACCTGTTGCAACTCATCAACACTTGCACCTTCAGACGCCTGTACCGACATTCCTTGAAGCAAAATACTAATGAATCGAGCTAACACTTCAGGCTGGCAATTCGCATTGAGTTCACCTTGAACTTTGGCTTGTTCTAATCGTGCGATTAACTTTTGTTTATTACTCGCTTTACGCTCTAAAACAGCTTGCTTAATAGACTCACTCGCTTCAGTGCAAGAAAGGGTGCTGTTGATTAATGCACAACCTTGCGGATGGCTACAATCAGTAAACTTGGCTGCAGCACCAAATAATAAGCCGCGGAAAACATCAGCGATGTGTGCATGTTTAAAAGCGGTATTAAATAAAGCATCTGGACGGTTTTCATAAAGCTCAATGGCTTTTAAAAATAACTGTTCTTTATTGCCAAAGGCAGCATAAAGGCTGGGTTTTTTAATGCCCATCGCCTCGGTTAGCTCGTTTAAAGAAGTTCCTTCATAACCATTACGCCAAAACACATTAAGCGCTTGCTCTAACGCCAAGTCGATATCGAACCCACGTGGGCGACCAACACAAGCGGCTTTTGATGTTGTCATAAACAGTACCTCTTACATTAACGAACCTATATTTATCATAATCTTAAACAGAATTTTTTATGATCAATAACCCGCATATTTTAACATAGAATTAACCCCAATAAAGTTAATAACATACAGGCTAGTCACTACTTAGACTACCCTTCAAGCATTAATAAACGCTATTTCATTGCAATTAATCACGCTATTCCACTGTATTCTTGGCTTAACAATCAGCTAATTGAACGCCTGGTCAAAATAATTTGATACCCATCGGTACAAAACGCATTGACAAGGGTATTTTAATCTATATATTACCGTTCGGTACAGAACAATTTATACCAACCGGTACAAAACCTAGCCACAGACAAAAAAGTAACGCAACCAATAGCCTGTTAAATGACATAAACGCTATTGATTAGAGGACAGCAACATGACTATGTTTAAATCAATTCAATCTACTTTGTTAGTCAGCCTAATGGCAGTACTGCTAGTGGCTTGTGGGCAACAACCTGCAGCACAACAAGCTGGTGCTGCACCTGCCGCCCCTGAAGTGAATGTTGCTAACGTATTGCACGAGCGCATTACCGAATGGGATCAATTTACCGGACGCCTACAAGCTCCAGAAGAAGTCACCCTGGTACCGCGCGTTTCGGGTTACATTGAGTCGGTAAACTTTACAGAAGGTGCACTCGTAAACAAAGGCGATGTGCTGTTTACCATTGACGCCAAAGTCTTTACTGCAGAAGTGGAGCGTCTTCAAGCTGAACTCACCAGTGCAAACTCGGCACATGAACTGGCTAAAAACGACTTTGACCGTGCCAATAAATTGTTTAATCAACAAGCAGTATCAGAAGAGTTAATTGACACTCGCCGTAGCACAATGCACCAAACCGCAGCGGCAGTGGCCTCAGTAAAAGCGGCATTAACCAGCGCAAAATTAAACCTTGAATACGCTCAGGTTACCGCGCCCATTTCTGGCCGCGTGTCTTACGCCAACGAAACCGCAGGTAACTATGTAACAGCGGGACAAACCCAGCTCACCAGCTTGGTTTCAACGGCAAATATGCATGCCTACTTTGATATCGACGAGCAAACGTACCTTAAATATGCTTCGCTATCGGGCGAAAATAAGCGCCAGGATCCACGCTCAGGTAACAACACAGTATTAATGGCTCTCGCCAATGAAACCGAGTTTACTCATCAAGGTGTGATCGATTTTGTTGATAACACAGTCAATCAGCAAACAGGTACTATCCGGGTACGCGCTACATTTTCTAACCCTGACAATCTATTAATACCAGGCCTATTTGCTCGTGTCAGCATTGCTGGTAGTGCTTCATATCAAGGCATTTTAATTGATGACAAAGCCATTTTTACTGACCTAAACAACAAGTATGTATTAATAGTAAACGAGCAAAACACCCTTGAATATCGCGGCGTAACTTTAGGCGAGAAAATTCAAGGTTTACGCATTATTACTGCAGGTTTACAGCCAGACGACAAAATTGTGGTTAACAGTCTGCAAAAAGTACGTCCTAGTGTAACCATTACCCCTAAATTGACCGATATGGCTGATAGCAGCCAAATAGAAGCGCTGCACCAAGCACAATTGCTATTTGATAATCAGCCACTCACAGCACAAATTATTGATGATGCTAGTCAAGGCTAAGGAATACACAATGTTGTCTCAATTTTTCATTAAAAGACCGATTTTTGCTGCGGTTTTGTCGTTATTATTTTTTATTTGTGGCGCTATAGCAGTTTGGCAATTACCGATCACTGAATACCCTGAAGTTGTGCCGCCAACAATTGTTGTTACTGCTAACTACCCTGGCGCCAATCCGAAAGTCATTGCCGAAACGGTTGCATCACCGCTGGAACAAGAAATTAACGGCGTTGAAAACATGCTTTACATGTCATCTCAAGCCACCTCCGATGGCCGCATGACATTAACCATTACCTTTGCCATTGGTACCGATGTTGATTTAGCCCAAACCCAGGTACAAAGCCGTGTTGAACGCGCAAAACCGCGCTTACCAGAAGAAGTACAACGCTTGGGGATTGTGACCGAGAAATCGTCTCCAGACTTAACCATGGTGGTGCATTTAACCTCACCAGATAAGCGTTATGACATGTTGTATTTGTCCAACTACGCGGTGTTAAAAGTCAAAGATGAACTTGCGCGAATTAATGGTGTGGGTGCTGTGCGCGTATTTGGCGCGGGTGACTACAGCATGCGAGTGTGGTTAGACCCCAATAAATTGGCAACACTTGGAATGTCTCCTAATAATGTCGTTGCAGCCATTCGCGAGCAAAACCAACAAGCGGCAGCAGGCAGTTTAGGTGCTCAACCTAGTGGCACTAGTGACTTTCAATTACTGATCAATATTAAAGGTCGTTTAACTGAAGTTGAAGAATTTGAACAAATAATCATTAACGTGGGCGAGCAGGGACAAATTACCCGTTTAAAAGATGTCGCCCGCATTGAATTAGGCGCTGCAAGTTACGCATTACGTTCTATGTTAGACAATAAAGACGCTGCAGCACTACCAGTGTTCCAAGCATCAGGTTCGAATGCGATTCAAATTTCTGATGATGTACGAGCCAAAATGAAAGAGCTATCAGCATCTTTCCCTGAAGGCCTAACCTACGACATCGTATATGACCCAACGGTATTCGTACGCGGCTCGATTGAAGCTGTAGTTAAAACCTTACTAGAAGCCATTTTACTGGTGGTATTGGTTGTGGTGCTGTTTTTACAAACCTGGCGCGCCTCAATTATTCCATTAGTGGCAGTACCTGTATCACTTGTGGGTACTTTTGCCTTTATGCACTTAATGGGCTTTTCGCTTAATGCTTTATCACTGTTTGGTTTAGTGCTTGCCATCGGTATTGTGGTCGATGACGCCATCGTTGTAGTCGAAAACGTTGAGCGTAATATCGAAGAAGGCTTATCACCTTTAGCGGCAACACAAAAAGCCATGAAAGAAGTGACCGGTCCGATTATCGCTACCACACTGGTGCTAGCCGCGGTATTTATTCCAACGGCATTTATGTCAGGTTTAACAGGCCAATTTTATAAACAATTTGCCTTAACCATTACCATATCTACTTTTATTTCGGCAATAAACTCACTAACCTTAAGCCCTGCATTATCGGCATTATTGCTTAAAAGCCATGACGATAAACAAGACTTCCTTACCCGCGGCATGGATAAAATGCTTGGCGGTTGGTTATTTACTCCTTTTAACCGTTTCTTTGCGCGCTTATCAGACGGTTATGGTTGGGTAGTAAAAAAAGTCATTCGTTTTGGTGTAGTTGCCGGCGTGCTGTATATCGGCTTAGTTGGCTTAACGGGCTTACAGTTTGCCAGCACGCCAACGGGTTACGTACCTGGGCAAGACAAGCAGTACTTAATTGCCTTTGCACAATTACCCGACGCGGCATCGCTTGATCGCACCGAAGCCATCGTGAAACAAATGGCAGGGATTGCGCTAGAGCAACCGGGAGTTGCACATGCAGTGGCGTTTCCAGGCTTAAGCATTAACGGCTTTACTAACAGCACTAACAGCGCAATTTTGTTTACCCCACTAGATGACTTTGCCGACCGTAAAGATCCATCGTTATCAGCAGGGGCTATTGCTGCGGCATTAAACCAAAAATTTGCCGCCATTGATGGTGCATTTATTGCCATATTTCCACCACCACCAGTACGCGGTTTAGGGACTATTGGTGGCTTTAAATTACAGATTCAAGATAGAGCAAACTATGGCTATGAAGAATTGTATAAAGTCACTATGCAAGTGGTACAAAAAGCCAGAGCAACACCTGAGTTGGCGGGGATTTTCTCTGGGTATCAAGTCAATGTACCGCAACTTGAAGTTGACATCGACCGTACTAAAGCTAAACAGCAATCGGTGTCATTGGACGAACTATTTTCGACATTAGAGGGCTATTTAGGTTCTGTGTACGCTAACGACTTCAATCAGTTTGGTCGTACTTATCAAGTAAAAGTGCAAGCAGATGAGCAGTTTAGACAAACACCAGAACAAATATCTCAATTAAAAGTTCGTAACATCCAAGGTGAAATGGTGCCTATAGGCTCATTTATAAACATTGCTAATGTTGCGGGATCAGACCGTGTTATGCACTATAACGGCTTCACAACAGCAGAGATAAATGGCGGTGCTGCGCCAGGCTTTAGCAGTGGTGAAGCGCAAGCTGCAATTGAGAAAATTTTGGCTGAAACCTTGCCTAATGGAATGAGCTACGAGTGGACTGATATTACTTATCAACAGATTTTGGCGGGTAATGCAGGTGCATATATTTTCCCACTGATCATTTTATTAGTGTTTATGGTGTTGGCTGCTCAGTATGAAAGCTTAAGCTTACCATTAGCGATTATCTTAATTATTCCGATGACCTTATTGTCAGCATTAAGCGGGGTATTACTTTTCGGTGGCGACAACAACATCTTTACTCAAATTGGGCTGATCGTTCTTGTAGGGCTGGCCACCAAGAACGCTATCTTGATTGTTGAGTTTGCTAAAGAACTGCAGGATGAAGGTCTATCACCATTAGAGGCCATTCTTGAAGCGGGTAGATTACGTTTACGCCCTATTCTAATGACTTCTATCGCCTTTATTATGGGTGTAGTGCCTATGGTGTTCTCGAGTGGATCGGGGTCAGAAATGCGTCAAGCCATTGGTGTAGCAGTGTTTGCCGGTATGATTGGTGTGACCATATTTGGTCTACTGCTCACGCCGCTGTTTTACTACGCATTAGCAAAACGCGCAAAAACAGTAGCAGCATAATCGTTAGCTAAGCCATTAAGCTGACAAGCAAAAAAGGTAAACCTTGCGGTTTACCTTTTTTATATCTATCTAAAATGCAGCTCACGATTAATCTTGATACTGGGCGTAATCAACTAAACTCGCTAACGACATATTTTGTTGTTCAGTTGGGTGCTTTAAGCGCTTGGCAAACCAATAACGAGGCTTCCAATAAACATTATTTAAGCTAGATATTTTCACACCTTTTTTGGTAGAAGCATGTAAAAAGTTGTCCTGCCCCATGTAAATGCCCACATGGCGAGTTGTTCTACCGGTTTTAAAAAAACTAAATCACCAATGATTAATTGATTTCGTGGGACATCTTTACCTAAAGTTCGTTGAGCATTAACCGTGCGCGGTAGTTTGTCGCCCACAATATCAAGATAGGCCAAGTATACAAAACCAGAACAATCAATACCGTTACGGCTTAAGCCGCCTAACCGGTAAGGCGTGCCTTTCCATTGGTCATGAAAACTGAGTAAGCTTGACTCGCTCCACTTAGGCGGTTGCGGCTTAAGCATAGGTGGCACCACCACAGGCTTAGGGGCGACAACCACTGGCGGGTTAGACGCACACGCAGACAGCAACACCATTAATACAACACTATATAATCCTTTAGCCAATTCGACCCACTCCAAGACCCGAAAAAAATCACCGAAATATAAAGACCTTTAAATAACAAAATACGTCATAAACCACTGAGTAATGATATCAAGCTTAATCTAACGAGTAATCAGTTGCATACATTGCACTATGGCGCGTTTTGCTGCAGTTTTATCTGCTTTAATTTGACAGCGTAGCATAGTCCCTTGCCAATTTGACCAAAAAACGTTCGATAATACACTGGCATTCATGTCTGTTTTAATAAATCCTTGCTGCTGACCTTGTTCAATAAGCGCGTTAAACAGATTCAACCACTGGTCAAACAGTTGATTAAGTGTTTGATGTAACAAGGTCATTTTCGGATTCACTTCAACCATTAAGTTGCCCATTAAGCACCCACGGGGTTGACTGTCACTAAACAAAAAATCGATCAGTTGATGATAACCGCTCAATACCGCTGTGATATTGGCTTTAAAATTAGCATTAGGATCCATGGCTATCGGGGCGATACGGTGGTCAAAATAATATTGCGCGACTTCAGCGGCAAAGGCTTCTTTACTGGCAAAGTAGTGATAAAACGAGCCTTTAGGAATGCCCACTTCATCCAAAATAAGTTTAATCCCCACGGCGCTGTATCCATGTAAAGCAAATAGCTTTTCACCGACGGCGCAAATTGACTGTTTACTGGTGGTATTTTTGTTCATAAGCTCTCCATTTTGCTCGCTACAATAAACAAAAATAGACCAGTCGTCTATTTGTTTCCGGTTTACCGATAACATGGGAGCTCGATGCAGATAAAAAGCACTAAAAGGCAAAGACATTAGTGAGGTTAGCGTAAAGGGAGTTGACCTAAAAAGGAGCTAAATAACCTGAATTCAGATTAAGTAAAAAGTCGGCCAATGAGTTGTGGCTCAACATTTCACAACAGTAATTAGCAACACAGCAAGTAACAGAGAGTGAGCCGCGGGAGAATAATTAGTGGGTGTTTTGCTTAATAGACTCATCGAGCAGTTGTTGGGTGTCTGCACGCTGCTGGCGACGTTCATCATCGATGTGTTGATTAACCAATTGCTCACATTGTTTTTGCTGGTCATATTGGCTTAAAGGATCGGTCGCTTTATCTGTTTGTGCCTGGCATAACACGCTACTGCATCCGCTTAACAACACACTCATTGCCACAACTAGGCCGGGTAAATATCTCGATGATAGCGCCAAATAACCACGGCTTATTTTGTCATCATGCATATCATTGCTCCCCCATTAAAAGTGACCCCATTAAAAAACCAGCCCGCAGGCTGGTTAATAGTACGCTAATCAATCACGATTACCCAGTAATGCGTAATTCATCGACAACCTTTTTAACGTCGTCGGTATTTTTAGCAATAGTTAAGGCTAAATCGCGTTCAGCGTCACTTGATACTGTACCTTCTAAAGTGACTACGCCGTTTTCAACGTCAACATCAATTTCGGTACCCGAAATGTCAGTTGAAAATAATAAGCGGGTTTTCACCACAGTAGCCACTTTTGAGTCAGTTAAAGTTTCGGCTAACGTTTCGCTGTCATGGTCTTTATCATGATGTTGTTTCATCACGGTTAATTCGTTATTAACCTCGTTGACGCCATCAACACTTTTGACTAATTCTGCAGCCAGTGCCTTATCAACACTGCTGTTTACTTTACCGGTTAAGGTTACGTTGCCGTCTGTTACGTCGGTATTAATATCAAAAGAGTTAAGGTTAGTGTTTAACAATAACGTGGTTTCAGCTTTACCATCAATCCATGCATCTTTTGCATCATCCTGCCAATCTTGAGCTGCGTTTGCAGTGAATGCCATTGAACCAAGAACAATGCTTGTTAATACTGATAATGTCGTCTTTTTCATAAAGATATTCTCCATTGTTAATGTTAATCCTGTATTACACCTTAGATAATGCGCGAACTGTGCCAAGTTTATTAAGCTGCTGTTTTAAAATGATTTATCATTAATATTTGTGAAAACCTTTCAATAATAGTGACTTAATTTCGGACTTTTTTACCGACTTGATGTAAAAATTTCATGGCGATTGGCTCGACTCGTTAAGTGGTAAGTTTTTCATGCTGTCACAACTGATTTGCAGCCAAGCAATACCCTCTGCTAATTGCCTAGTAACACGTTGGCTATTCGCGCGCTTAGCGGCAAGCTTGAGGCGGCTTAACACATATTGCTCAGCGGTAATCAGCACCTTAATCGCTTTTGTCATGCGGTTTTGCGCGATGGCTTTTTCAGCCTCAGCATAATAGGGGCTCAGTGGCGGTGTTAAATGGTCAATACTGTCGATTACTTGCGGGTAGCGCGGTTCTACTTGCTTAAAAAGCGCCGTTAAACGGCTTAACATGCCTTTTCTTACCTCTGCCATATGACTAAATATGCGCTTAATATTGTAATCAATGACCCCTTTAGTGGCTTGTGCATAAAATTGCTGCCCCGCCTGGCATAAATCAATCGCTTCATTTAATAACCATAAGTCGCTGCCATCGTGAGTGACACTATGTGATTGCTTTATAATCAAGGCTCTATCTCCTTATCATCGACTAACTGAGTTCGTTAGCCCGCTTGATGACTTGCTAATGAATGTAATATTGAGTCATTATGATGACTTGCATAATTCATACACATTGACAAAGTTTAATTAAACTGTTGATTTTAAATTGTTATGCTAGCAATACGTTCTCGGGACAAACGCCGAATAGGAAAAAATTACCGCCTTTAATTGTCAAATCTACATCACCGATTACAGTGGTTATTAATAGACAGGGAGTAACATCGGCATGGGTCGTCCAGTACTTTTTTATCATTTGCGCCAGCCGCAAACTCAAACGCAGCTGTTACAACTTTCAGCCAGCCAGCATTTTAATAAGATTGCGAGCAGCGTCGACCAACCCTGGTTAGCTCAGCTTGAAGACAATGCTGTCGATGTCGCCATTATTGAGCTCGCCAACTTAAGCCAACAAGACTATTTAGACATCGCCAACAGTGCGTTAATGTCTGATATCGAATTTATCTTTTTAAGCGAAGGCAAACCTAACCCAAATCTCGATAAGCTTATGGCAACTGGCGCGGGGTATCATTTCCGTCAGCCCTACGACATGACATTGATTGACGACACCTTAGAAGACTTTGCCCAGGATTTAGTCTCGCAATCAACCAAAAAGCAGCAACCCTTTTCGAGCGAGCTAGACCAATACGGTTTGCTTGTGGGTTCATCGCGCGCTATGCATAAACTGTATCGCACCACTCGTAAGGTGGCAGTAACCGAAAGCAATGTGCTTATTATTGGTGAAAGCGGAGCCGGTAAAGAGTTGGTAGCAAATACGATTCATTTAGCCAGCAGCCGAGTTAACGAGCCTTTTATTGCCATTAACTGCGGCGCATTAAGCCCAGAGTTAGTCGACAGCGAGTTATTTGGCCATGTAAAAGGTGCGTTTACAGGGGCAAATCGAGATCACTCAGGGGTATTTGAACAAGCTGAAGGTGGCACGCTATTTTTAGATGAAGTCACCGAAATGCCACTCGAGCATCAAGTGAAGTTGTTGCGGGTGCTTGAAAATAACGAATATCGACAAGTGGGCAGCCAAAAGGTCAAAAAGGCCAATGTACGCATCGTGGCCGCCACCAACCGCGACCCCGCCAAGGCTATTGAGCAAGGACAATTTCGCGAGGACTTATACTTTCGCTTAGCCCACTTTCCAATTCGCGTACCGCCATTACGTGACAGAGGCGACGACATAAGCGGCTTAGCTCAGCACTTTTTGGCCTATCGTAACTCGGCAGAAAAGCTCAGCAAAACCTTTAGCAACGATGCCTTAGCGCTTATTCAACAGCAAAAATGGCCAGGTAATGTACGAGAGTTAAAGCATGCCATCGAACGCGCTTATATTCTCGCCGACGATATTATTGATGTCAGCCACATCAATATTAACCCGCTAGAACCATCGAGCGAATCAGCTGAAGACGATGTCCAAATCCCCGCAGGTATGCGTTTAGATGAACTTGAGAAAGTGGCCATTTATCAAGCACTAGATCAAACCGATGGCAATAAAAATGACACAGCTAAACAACTCGGCATTAGTGTCAAAACCTTGTACAATAAACTGAGTAAATACGAAGATCAAACCAGCTCAGAAGATTAATTAAACCCGTCATCCCGGCAGTGCTTTTGAGCCGGGATCCAGTTTGTCTTTCTTCGATTTTTATGGCCTGCGGCCACTAACGTCGTGGCGCTTCGCCCACACCAGACCAAGAGGAAACCAACGGCTGTTCCCTCTTTACTCTTTATTAAAGAATTGGCCTAGCCGCCACATCAAAATTATCATTCTTGTTACCAAACGATAGCTGCGAAATTTCGCGACGTGGTTGAATCCAGCTTTTAACTTCGTCTGAGTGTTCTTCGGCCAACTCTTTATGGTAAAGAATGAAAATGCTAACGCTTCAGATGGAGCTTCCCCTCCAAAGCTAGTTCGCTCTGATAGGCAGGATGCCTAAATACCTTGAAGCACATGGTCAATGATGTTCCCGACATCATAATGACATTTCCAATATCCTTATCGGTCAGATGTGCTAGAAAGGCCATGGCTAGCTCAAGTATTCTTTTATAAAGAGTCTTCAACGGCCTCAAATTCAGAGTTGAATTTTGGCTGTTGCAAGCAATATACGTAACGCATTTCTGGACAGAAAAGTTTTAGAAAGCCAGTGTTTCAAATTACTTTTTATAAAAGTTTATCCTGACCCCACTAAATTGCCAAAACGAGTTTCAAGCTTCTCTGGCTTGACCAAGTTTTTGTAATGAAGCAAATTGGAAGTACTCGAAATGAATGTCTCTGCCTCCTTTGATTTTAAAGCTGAGGTATCTTATTTAAATCCTTTTTTTAGTCGAATGGAGCTTCGCTGCGAAAATGAAAACTTTAATACCAGTAATAGTCATCATACTCACTGGAGCATTTATGCTGTTCAACCATTTTGAGCATCAATCTCATCCAGTAGAGAACAAGGTTAATATAACCGAAATTACTACCCAACATCATGCCGAACAACCTAGAAAAAGTTTAACAAAGCATGCCATAAAGGAAACCAAAGACGCAGCCAAAAAGAGAACTGAATATAAGCAGCTATCAGAATCGGAAGTTAAAGGTTTACTGGCGGAGTGCGGTATCGATGCTGATGTATTGAATGGTAGTCAAGAGGATCATCCTAAACCAATGGTAGACGGGTTAGTAGAATCTAGTCTGACTGAAGAGCAACTTGTTTACGCATTATTTTCAAACCCAACAGATGGTTCCAAGTTAGAAACCTTGAATCAATTTAGCCTGAGCAATCCTGATGCACCATTACCTCTGATAGCGCTTGTAACTGAATGCGCAAGTGATATAGAGAATCAAATATGTAGTGCCGAGTTGATTGATCGCGCGGCTCTGACCATTAGAAATGATGGTTCTTTTTGGTTAGCTGCAACGGCCTATTTCGCTGCTAGAAATGATGATGTTCGAGTATATGACGCTATTAACAAATTAGATGAAAGTGCTTATTTTACTAACAATTATGCAAAACGTATCAAGCTTTTTATGCAAGTAGCAGAGAACAATCAATTCGGTCAATTTGGCACCAATTTAGTCAGCGCCATTGGTATTGAAGCTGCGAATACTTCTCCATACTCGCCAATAGCTACGTGGTGCAAGAATGAGATGAATGACTATAAAAAGTCCAACGCCTGCCTTACACTTGGGCGGAACTTGATAACAAGGCCTAGCACCCTTATGAATCAGATGTTCGGCTTTGGAATACAAAAAGGTGTTCATGATGATGAAAATAACGTAAAAGCCGCGCTTGAACTGCAACAACAGAGCGAAGAGATGATGCAGGATTCTGTTCATCGCAGCCCCCCTTATACACAACTATTCTTGCTTACCAATGAAAAGCTAGCCAAAGGTTGGTTAAGTAACATGGAAACACTCGGCGAATTTGAGGCCAGTAAGCGACTCAATGCAGATATCGAAAAACTGGTACAGAGTGACCGATTTGAGCCTTGCCGAGTGTTATTTGACCTGCCTGTTTCAGAAAGAAAAGAGCAATAACTAGGATGTTATGTACCAAGCCACGGAAGTAGGTCATGATATGTGGGGCTCAGTATAAACTTTATGTTATCGCCATACATTTACTAATTCCACTACTTACCTTTAGACCCTTTGCACTAACTGATATCTGTCCAAAAACGAGTTGGTCTTAGCTTTCAAACGCCCAAATTCAACTCTGAACTTGAGGCCGTTGAAGAAAATGACGTGAGTTGGCCATGGACGGCCAGCTAGCTTTAGAGGGGAAGGGTCGTTCCTTGGCATCCATGCCACCACGACATTCGTGAATCCTTCACATCAGACTCCCATCTGAAGCGTTAGCATTTTCGAATAAGGCTGAAACAGGCTAAAAACGCGGCTCAAAGCTGGATAATTTTCCGTCGCAATTTTTTCGCTGCTGTTGTTTGGTTAAAAAGCGAAAATGTTGCCGGAACGGCAGGGGTGATCCAAGAGGGGATTACTGTTGATCCCCTTTTAGCTCGTGCAGGGTGGAACCTTGCGATCTTGATTCAAACGGAGTTTGAACATTGGTGTGGCCGTAGGCCATAAAATGAAAATTACCTCTGTGGAATCATCACAGACAACGACTTGGGTTTCACCTCAATACGCATATCTTCAGCTTCAAACAGCTCACCATCAATCACGTACTGACACTGAGCATCCGTTGTTAAATAGACTTTTTTGGCCTGCTGATGATGAATCGCACTATTCTCAGCTTGTTGATCACGACGATCCGTTAAGCCTGCAAACAATAACTCGGTCATGCTAAGTAATTGCTGCGGAGAAGTGTCACTCGCCTCAATCCAGGTGATGTCTAACAAACCATCATTAATTATCGGTTCACCATTACCTTGGGCTAACACACTGGTAAATGGCGCGGCATTGGCAACCACTAAACTGGTGGTATCGACAGTGTGGGTTTCACCATCATCAAATTGCATGCGGATTGATAACGACTGATTTTCATCAATGGCTTCCCACAACCCCGTTAAATACGCTAACTGACTCATGTCATTTTTGGTTTCGCGGTCGGCTTTTTGGATCATTTTATGCTCAAACCCTAAGCCCACCAGCAACAACATAATGCTGTCGTTACACACTGCGGTATCAATGCGTTGATGATGTCCTTGAATTAAAATATCTAACGCCTGCGACACGGGTATCAATTTACTGTTAACCCCAAATAAGGTGTGGCTTAATGCATTGGTGGTGCCCATAGGGATAATGCCTAAATAAATATCGCTGTCGACTAACACCGAGGCGACCTCGTTAACTGTGCCGTCGCCGCCGCAAGCAATGATGATATCGGCACCTTGCGCTTTAGCTTGTTCGGCCAATTGCACTGCCGATTTATCTTTGGCGGTGTACAACACCTTAAGCTGAAAATAACGCGATAGGGTTTGTTTAATATGATCAGCTTCGTTGTGCCACTTACCACCGCCCGATACCGGATTAACAATTAACCAGGCTTGCTTATGGATATTAATTTGCTGTTGTTGATGCATTTTTTCAACGCCAGCTAACTGCCATTTATTTAACCTAGCAGTTTGGCGAATATCGTTGATACTTTTAAGCACATCGCTAAACTGACGGTTTTTATCGCGGCACACTAAATACGCGGCCAACATAAGCACTGAGCGGCCTCGACCTAAGGCACAATGCACTACCACATTGTTGCCTTTACGCACCTGATTATGTAACCAGTTTACTGCTTGATTTACTTGGGCAATCGTTGGCACGTTATGGTCTAACACCGGAATATTTAAATACTCGATATTCTCATCGACTAAGGTCCATTCAAGTGCATCAAACTCAGCGGTAACATCTAAGATAGCACCTATTTTTTCACGTTTTAGTTGCTCAACATCGCTTGGAAACAAGCGACACGCTAAATACAGTTGCTTGTCTATTTGTTGGATAGCAGGCACTTTGTCGTGCTTTCGAGCCCATGAGTTGTACGCCTGACTGCCCATTAAAAAAGGCACAAAACTCCAGCTGATATACCAAGGAATGCTGCCGTCTTGGCTTTTACGAAAAATCCCTGCGCTATTAAACCAATAGGCAGAACTGACTAAAGCTAATGACAATGCCACCCAGCCAAACACCACTTGCAGCACTACATAAGGCAATGCGATGCATAGGCACAATGCGATAAAAGTACCAAGGGTGTAATAATATTTAATGTGGATTTGGGTCGGCATAATCTGTCCTCCTGAAGTAAAATAATAAAAGCGGCACTCATGCCTAATGCATGAGTGCCGTGATATTATTAACAGTCAGGATCTTCGGCTTTCATGCCTTCTTTTACATCTTCACAAGCATCTTCAACCGCATTACCCGCATCTTGCATCATCTCATCGACCTTCTCACCTGCATTTTCGGCTTTATTATCTGAACATGCTGATAAGCCCGCTGTAAGTAGTACCATTAAACTTGCCATTGTGATTAATTTTAATAATTTCATAATTCATCTCCTGATGATGGTAAATATTTTGACCGTGTTATTAATTAGGTTGGCTATGTAGGTTATCGAGGCGACTTACCACGCAGTGCATTCGATACGAGTGAAATCAGCAACAACACCACAAAAATAAAGAAAATAACTTTAGCGATCCCCGCTGCTGCACCCGCAATACCGCTAAAACCTAATAAACCTGCAATAACGGCTATCACTAAAAACATTAATGTCCAGCCCAACATATAAACCTCCTTGGTGTACGGTTTGTCTTTAATGTACTGAATATAAATAGACGATATTCGTACATGGTATATTTCTCTTTGTTGGTATATTTACTAAAGCCAGCATCGTGCCAACTTCGAAAACAAACCATAAGACATTAATTAATAACGACTTAATCGTTGTGCATGTAATAAGTACAATCTGCGGCGTACCACTAAGTGGGAAATTTTTACCGACAACTCGGTAAGAGTTTCATGCTCAAGCTAATAAGCAATAAACAGATATAAAAAAGGGCTGCCAACAATGGCAACCCTATTTTTTTATGACGTTGATTTATGATTTAGCGCATGTTTATCTTGGTAATTTAACGGATATCACCGCCGCTAACGTCACAAATGCACTTGAGATCCATAAACATGCCTCAAGGCCATATTGCTGATATACCCAACCCGAAAGCACAGTACCAATTAAGCGCCCCATGGCATTGGCCATGTAGTAAAAGCCGACATCAAGTGACACACCATCATGACCGGCATAACTGACAATAAGGTAACTGTGTAGCGATGAGTTAATCGCAAACACTGCACCAAACAACAATAAACCGGCGATTAATGACTGCTGGATATAAAAGTCAAAATGCAGTGCTAATGCAATGGCGGCTGGGATAACTAATAAATACCCTGCCCACATAAAGGCGGCTTGCCCGCTAGGGACTTTGCCTTGTTTTTTACCGGTAAAATACGGTGCAAAAGATTGCACAATACCGTAACCAATGACCCAGCTAGCCATAAAGCCGCCAACCCACCAATGGTCCCATTGAAATGTAACCGCTAAAAATACCGGCAGTGCCACCACAAACCACACGTCGCGGGCACCAAACAAAAACATCCGCGCCGCCGACAACATATTAATCGCCGGGCTTTTTGAAAACATATCAGTAAATTTAGGCTTGTTTTTGGCTTTGCCTAAATCGGCTTTTAAGCTGAATAAACTCATCACCCACACAACCGCTAACATAGCCGCCATGAGTATCACCGCGCCGCGAAACTCAACTAGTGTCAGTAATAAGCCGCCTAAAAAGAAGCCAAGCCCTTTTAAGGCATTTTTTGACCCCGTAAGAATCGCGACCCACTGATACAACTTACCCTGAGCATCACTTGGCACCAGCATTTTAATCGCGCTTTTGGCACTCATTTTATTGAGATCTTTGGCGATACCAGACAAGGCCTGCGCCGCCATCACATACACAACAGTGAGCATGTCGGCTGGCACGGTTAACATGGCAAGGGCGACAATTTGCAGCCCTAAACCAATGTTCATGGTGTTATTTAACCCTAGCCTTGCACCTAACCAGCCGCCAACGAGGTTGGTCACCACACCAAAGATTTCATAAAACAAAAACAACATGGCAATGTTAAGCGGGCTGTAACCAAGCTGATGAAAGTACAACACCACCAGCATCCGCAATGCGCCGTCGGTTAAGGTAAACGCCCAATAATTACCGGTAATGATCAGGTATTGTTTAATTTGTGGCGGCAATGCGCTCAGTGATAACAGCCCCATGCTGGGTTATTCCTTATCTGCTAGGCCGACTTTGCGGGCAAGCTCAGCGGTGCGGTTAGCGTATCCCCACTCATTGTCGTACCACACGTATAGCTTCACTTGGGTGTCGTTAACCACCATGGTCGACAAAGCATCAATAATGCTTGAGCGCGGATCTGTTTTATAATCCACTGATACAAGCGGGCGTTCTTCATAGCCCATAATGCCTTTTAGCTCAGTATCTGCGGCTTGTTTAAGCAGCTGATTCACTTCTTCTACTGTGGTGCCGCGCGCCACTTCAAATACGCAGTCGGTAATTGAAGCATTGGCTAACGGTACACGTATCGCATGGCCATTAAGCTTGCCCTTAAGCTCAGGGAAAATATGGGTAATGGCGGTAGCTGAACCCGTTGTGGTGGGGATTAAGCTAATGCCACAGGCACGTGCACGGCGTAAGTCTTTGTGCGGTGCATCTAAAATGGTTTGAGTGTTAGTGATGTCGTGGATTGTGGTCATCGAACCATGTTTAATGCCGATTTTTTCGTGGATTACTTTTACCACTGGCGCTAAACAGTTAGTGGTACAAGACGCCGCCGTGACTATCGGGTGGATCGCTTTATCATAGAGATCATCGTTCACGCCCATTACAATATTGAGCACGCCATCTTCTTTAACCGGTGCGGTGACCACTACGCGTTTAACGCCTTGATCTAAATAAGCTTGCAGTAACGCTTTGGTTTTAATTTTACCCGACGCTTCAATCACCACATCGCACTTTGACCAATCAGTATCTTGAGTGGCTTTGTTTTGAGTACATGGAATGGCTTTGCCGTTAATCACAATCGCATCGCCTTGATGTGTCGCCTCGTGATGCCAACGACCATGCACAGAGTCAAAGGTCATTAAGTGGGCTAACGTTGCGGCGTCGCCAGCGGGATCGTTAATGTGCACAATTTCCACGTCGTCCCAATCATACGCGGCGCGCATTGATAAACGTCCCATACGGCCAAAACCGTTAATACCTATTTTAATCGTCATAATATTGTCCTACATTGTGTTATTTGGCTTATTAATCAGTAGCCTTTAAGTAATCGTCTTTAATCAACAATCTCTTATCAGCAATCTCTTAAAAAAATCAAAGAGTAAACCCATCAAAATATTCGCGCTGTACTGGGTGCGCTAATGCTTTTGGCCTTAGTGCTTGCACAGCACTAACGACTTTGTCTTTTGGCCAACCTAAACTGGCTAAAATAAGTCCAATTACTAGCCCTGTGCGCCCTGAGCCGCCTTTGCAATGCACGGCGATGGTGCCCTGGTTGTGCATCAAATCTAAGATTTGCGCTTTATTGGCTATCCAGCTTGCTTCAAATTCAGTGCCCGGTGCGGCGTCATCTAAGATAGGCAATTGCACCCATGTAATGCCTTGCTTGGCACATTGTGCGGCTAAATCGCTGGCATTATTACGAGCCATTTCTTCGTCAAACATCAGGGTAAGTAGCATTTGAGTACCAGCCGCTTTTAACGTAGTAAGCGACTCAGCCAATGCTTGCTCTTTGGTGCCAGGGCAAGGGGTAAAAATTAATTTAGCGCCATTCTCATTGAATGGGTCTAATGGCAAAATATCAAATGGATGTGGCGACATTATTAACTCCAAAAATCGTTTAAAACTGATATTAATATTTAAAAACCTGCAAAACCTAACGGCAAAAACTGGCTTTATTAGGGCGGTTTTCCATAGCGTCTAAACGCTCAAGATACGGCGAAATTAAGGCAATATTATTTTCAGTGGTTTGCGCAATCACCAACTTGACTGCACAAAGCCAAGCTAGGGTTAATGCGATAAAACACCCACTGACCATGCTTTCGGTCGCTAAGAATGTTGGCTTTTTTTAGTAAGGCTAAGTTGCGCGACACTTTAGGCTGGCTATCTTCATCCAGCGCTTGCATTAACTCACACACACACAGCTCACCATGATAGTGGGTCAACATTAAGGTTTTTAGACGGATATCGTCGGTTAAGCATTTATAAAATGCGATGGGATCAACATCGACCTGCCCTTCATCAGTAAATTGCAACGCTTCTGTTGGCGCTTCAATTTTTGCCGTTGCTGATACTTTATTTTCCACCAGCAAAAACATAGACAAGCGATTGTTTAGCTCAGTTAAGGTACTAGAAAAAGGATGGTTTCCCTTGCGTGTTTTAGGATCAGGAAAATCCCAAGCAAGTTGTTTACCTGCGCCGGGAAAGCTGCGGCATTCGGTATTGGCTTTATCGCAAAGCGTAATCACGTAGTCGAAGTCTTTTCCGTCAAAGCTCTGCACGCCTTTAGAGACTAGCTCGCTGGCATCGACACCAAACTTTTGTATCGCCTCAATCGCCCTAGCGTCGATGTCCTCTGGCTGAGTACCCGCACTGAATACATCAAATTGATCACCGGCTTTGCTTCTTAATAACGCTTCGGCCATTTGTGAACGGGCAGAGTTACCAGTACACAAAAACAATACACTTTTCTTTTTCATAAATAATAAGCTCAGCTGATTTCTTAAAAATATTTTATATGTATTTTTTCATATATACAATCTCATATACAAAAAAAGCCCATCCAAAGGAATGAATAGGCTTAATGTCTTAATAGCTGTGCTAAAGGTTAATGTTTGTCTAGCCAATTCAAGGCTAGAGGCCATAAAGTTTGCGATTTGCTGCTAAAAAACTTCATGTGGCCAATTTCAGTTAAACCGTGTTCACTGGGTGTAAGGGTGAGTGTTTGGCCGTTCAATTTTGGAAACACCGACATCATGTCTGCTACATTCATATTATTAGCAATGTCGTCATCTACCGCGTTTACCCACAACGATGGCAATGTGAGTTGATCATAACAATGCTGGGTGATTGTTTTACCAAATGCCGTTTTAACGTAGCCTTGACCGTTGCACCATAACTGCCACTGCCTAGCGACTGTTTTAGGTAATGGTTGCCCCATACCAACCCACTGCGACTTAGTATGACCAAACAGTCCATTGCTTAACGGGATAAAAAAGTTCATAAAAAAGTGCGCTTGTAACTGATACAACAACCTCATATTACGTAGCTGACCCGATGAGCAGGCAACATTAAACATTGAGCTAATGTCTATCGCATTTGGCATTAAGCCGATTAACTGGCCGCCTGCACTGTGGCTCACTAAATGATATTTAATTTTCGGAAATGTCGTCTTTAGATGCTCAAGCACGGCAGGCATGTCTTTTTCACCCCAGCATTGCAACGATGCAGTATTGTGTTTAATCGAACCATGTAACGAACCGCCAATGCCGCGATTATCAAAAGTGATCACCCCATAACCATTATTAGCGAGATAAGTGGCAAAATTAGCGTAAAACTGTCTTTTAATCCCCGTGGCAGGCGCCATCATCACCGCCCCTTTTAACGAGGTGGTAGGCATGTAAATACTGGCGGCCAGTTGTACGCCATCACCGCAAGTTATTATTGTATCCGTTACATTTGGGTTGCTCATTGGCTGCCTCATCATCCTAATCGTAACTCAGTATTACCTAAAATATCTTTATACGGCAAGCTTGATTCACTATAGCTTTTAAAGGGTTATCACTGCGTTCATAAAAATTGGGTTCATTTTTATGCCCAAATAGCCACAATAGTTAGCGGCACTTTTACCCGCTAAACACTGAATAGATTTATTGCGACAGTCATAAAATCAACCGCCAACCATTTACTTTGACAATCAAATAACATAAAGTCCAAATAACTTGATAATCAAACAAATAAATTATGACCAACTTTGCCGATAAATATGTCCACCAGCATAACTTCACCTCAGTGAATGCACAAAACGAACGCCGAACATGGTATGTACTCGTGATCACTATTATTACTATGATTATCGAAGTGACTGCCGGTACGATTTATGGCTCTATGGCGTTACTTGCCGATGGTTGGCACATGGGCACCCATGCAGCGGCATTTTGTATCACGCTATTTACTTATCACTATGCAAGAAAACACGCCAATAGCGACAGATTCTCTTTTGGTGTGGGCAAGGTTGGCGTACTTGGTGGATACACTAGTGCGATTGGTTTGGGTATTGTTGCACTCATTATGTTGGTTGAGTCAGTACATAGATTACTGTCGCCGGTTGATATCCAATTTAACCAATCCATTATGGTCGCAATTATCGGTTTAGTGGTTAACGTGGCGAGCATGTTTATTCTTGGTCATGAACATCACCACCATGGCCATGATGATCACGACCACCACCATGATCATGCTCACCATCACGATGACGACCATGGGCACGCTCACCATTTACACAGCCACCATGATCATGTTCACCACGAAGATGACGGCCATACACACGATCATGATCATAGCCATCATGGACACAGCGACCATAATCTCAAAGCAGCCTATTTTCACGTGCTCGCTGACGCACTCACCTCTGTGTTA
Source organism: Shewanella phaeophyticola (assembly GCF_025398315.1). Classification (GTDB taxonomy): domain Bacteria; phylum Pseudomonadota; class Gammaproteobacteria; order Enterobacterales; family Shewanellaceae; genus Shewanella; species Shewanella phaeophyticola. Next base: position 4,345,990 of record NZ_JAODOQ010000001.1, on the reverse strand, counting down.
GCTATTGGTGCGCTTTTAGTGGGTAAGTATCTTGGCTGGTATTGGCTAGATCCTGTTATGGGGATCGTGGGTGCCGTGGTTATCACGAAATGGGCTTTAGGCTTAATGAAACAAACGAGCCCAATTTTGTTAGATGAAAGCATCGACAAGCATTATCAAGCAGATATTATTAACGCTCTTGAAAATGAGCAAACCAAAGTGACCGACATTCACATTTGGAGAATAAGCGCAGATCACTATTCGGCCGCCATCGCAATTTGCACCACAAGCGACACGAATGCTGAAACATTTAAACAATCACTGAGTAAGTTTGGTAAGCTAAACCACTTAACAATTGAAGTGAATTACGCCTGAGGCTCTTATGCATTCTTTGAATAACCTGATCATCGAATTTTACGACAAACTGTCTTCTTGGGAGCAGTCTGTCGTTAAAGATACCGGTTACTCGTTAGCACAGGTGCATACCATTGAGGTATTGGGCTCGCACGGCCACAATGCGAATGAAAGAGTTAGCCGATAGGTTGGGCATTACCACCGGCACACTAACCGTGCAGGTAGAAAAGTTAGTGCAATTTGGTCTTATCGCCCGCACTCCGCACGAAGTCGACCGCCGCTCAATATTGGTCGAATTAACCAGTGAAGGCACCGCGCTGCACAAGCACCACAACCGCATGCATTTACAACTAACACAAGACATCACCCGTCATATAGACCCAGAGTCAATCAAAGTGCTCACCCAAAGCTTTGAAAAAATGAACCGCGAGTTTTGAAATGAGTGATAAAAAACTATATACAATTAAACGTTACCGAGTGCGCGTAATGCTTTTAGTTTTCCACCCCGTTTCCGTCAAAAATACAGTAAAAATAACAAATATTATTGGAGCGATACATAATACTAACAAGGCAAATTCTATACCGTAGTGTTCGCTAAGGTAACCTGATAGTACCGCTCCGATAGCCCCTCCAAATCCAACCAAAGAGAAAATAAAACCTGTAGCCATAGAAACAGCCCTAGGAGACATACCTGTTTTATAGAGCATAGTTAACGCTATAGGTACAAAGTTATATGCTGCATACCCGCAGATAAAAGAGCAGGAAGATAGTATCGTAATGTTGTCGGACAGCATCAGGCCGAAATAAGAGCATGGCAGCACTATCCCTGAAGCAATAATTAATGGTTTATCATAACCTAACACTTGAGCTATTAATGGTGAAGCTAAACACGCTATAGCAGATCCTATTGGCATAAAACCAAGAATAATACCTGCTTCTGATATTGAAAAGTTTAAGCTTTCAACGGCGTAGCTAGCCCAAAATGTATATATCGCAATCCAGGTTAGAGATGTCGCAGGCCAAGCTAAAGCGAGCAGCCACGTGTTTCTATAGGCTAGAGCTTCTTTCAATGGTTGGAGCATTGGAACTTTTATATAACTGCCTGATAAAGAACTGTCACGCTCTTTAGCAACAAACAACCAAACAAACGCAAGTAAAAGGACAAAGTAGCCCATTGATAGCATCGCATCACGCCAGCCAGCGATCATTGCTAGGAATATAGGAAAACCAGCAGTTCCAAGTAGCTGCCCAATGGGGCTTGTAAACACTTCGATCCCGTTAACCATTCCCATTTTTTCTTTTGGAATCCACTGTATTTTGAAAACGACCAACACTGAAACAATTCCTGCAGCAACTCCCATGACCAAAAGCCGCCCCAAAAAAAGCATGTACGTATTTGTTGCATAACCTTGAAAAAGCATACCAAGACCTGAAAGGACAAAAATGCAAAACAACACTGTCTTTGGCCTTCCTTTGCTAATGCAGCAGATGATTGGAATAGTTAATAACCCCTTTCCAACCCAAGCTATCGCACTTAAATAACCAGCCATTTGAAGATCAAATCCAATATCAGATCTCATATCGGGCAAAATCACACCGAATGCAAAATTAGCTAAATTTGAAATTGAAAAAGTTAACCATGCAACCGATAGAATAGACCAGCCTCTAACAGGTATTTCAGACTTTGTTTTCATAGTGCAATACATCTCTTAAATATGAATCAAGTCTGACAGAAAAAGGCATAGCGATATATGAGCGCTACGCCAATTTAAGCTATGAAAGCTTTGAAAGCTTTGAAAATAGATTGAAGTTACATTTCTTCAAACCAAGTACGATGACACTCGGAACAAACAGGTTTTTTTGTTTGATGTTCCGCATGACAAGCAATGCAACTAGCACCTTGATTATAGTGTACACTTTCATGTGGGTTAGCCGATGACATCTTTAATTGTGATACGTCAATTTCGATGTCATTAATGCTTCCGTGGCAGTCTTTGCAAGCACTGTCATCCACATATTCTCGAGCTGAACCCACATGACAACCATTACAACCACTTTCATATAAAGCTTCGTGGTTAACCCGACCTTTTATTCCGTTCTTTATATCGACCAAATCCCCAGCATTTGCATAGCCAACCATAATAAAAACAACGCTGATAATAAAAATTATTTTTTTCATTGTGCTATCTCCTCTTATGCGTCTGCTTTAATTGTATTAGGGATGATAAATCCCATAGCCAAGCCTTCAAGGCAAGCACATGAACTCAAACGAGCATGACCATGAACGCCACCAGTAACTTCACCTGCAGCATAAAGTTTTTTCATTGGTGCTAAAGTACTAGAATTGATAACTCGACCATCCAAATCCGTTTTCAACCCTCCCATGCAATAATGCACCTTTGGCCAAACTCTTGAGACGACAAAAGGTCCTTCTAACTTAACAGCTGAATCCATTTTACGATTAAAGTCAGGATCTTTTTGGTTAATAACATATTGATTCCATTCTTCAACAGTGGATCGTAACTGCTTCAACGGAACATTAAACTTATCAGCTAACTGCTCCAGCGATTCCATTTCCCATGCCATCTCATCACGTACAGCACGGGTTACACGGTCGTCACCTAAGTGATCGTTTTTATTGAAAAACACTAGAGGATAAGCAGGAGAACCATCTTTATGACGACAAGCCATTATGGCCGCTGAACAAGTTAATCTATCTGCTCGCTCATCCATAATACGTTTACCGGTAGTTGGGTTAACGGCAATTCCTTTGTGCCAACCAATAGATAAGAGTGCATTCGACCATCCAAACCCACCTTCATCAGGAGACCCCCAGTGTCCGGTTTGGATCATATTCATATGAACAGGTAAAGCACCATGGTTCATAGCAGTCAGAGTCGCTTCACCCGTTGCACCAAGTTGATTAGTGCAATCTAATGTTGGATCCAAAGAAGGATCAACGATGAATCGCAGTTTCATATTGCGAGCAAAGCCACCAGATGCTAGTACTACCCCTTTACGCGCACGAATCCTCACCAGATGACCTGTGTCTTCATTAGGGAATCGGTAGCCCTTTCGAACGACTACGCCTAAAATCTCATCACCGTCCATAATGAAATCTTCTACTTTGTGCTGTAGACGGTAATCAACACCTTCACGAACGCCAGCTTCGTAAAGCTTAGTAGTAATGCCACCACCTGTACCAGCCTCTAGTCGAATAGCACGAGCTTTGTTGTGTCCACCTACCTGAATATTGAAATCTTTTTTAAACTTCACACCTGCTTCAATACACATGTTATAAGCCGGGAGCGCCTTCTCAGCTATTCGAGTTAGCATAGCTTCATTGCCCATACCTCTAGCAGCGATCATTTGATCTTTTACTAGTTCAGCTGGACTGTCATCAGTGATACCTTGAGCAAGTTGAATTGGATTACGCGGTACGGCAAACCAACCACCATTAATTGCAGAGTTGCCTCCAATGACTTGCATTTTTTCTAACACTGTAACCTTAATACCTGCACGGTTTGCATTTACAGCAACTGATTGACCAGTAAACCCAGACCCAATAATAAGTAAATCAACCTCTTCATCCCACTTAGTCGAACTTAGAGTATTCGCATGAGCTGGCAAAATAGTCGCCATTCCAGTTGCAACAGCAGCTAAACCTGCACTTTTCTTTAAAAAGGATCGTCTATCGTTCATAGTGTATTCCCTTATCGTTAATACTAAAATTTGAAAATTCCACCGATTGCGACATTATCATCACTTTCGGCAAATCGATTATCAGAAAATTCAACATAATCAATGGTGTCTTCGGTGTAGTCGGCAGCTTCAATATATAAAGTCAACTGCTTCCCGTAGTGATATTTGACACTGGCAATGATTAAGCCAAGGTCATCAAAATCGCTCTCAAATGTTTTGTGCTGATAACTAACACTAAATTCAACTTTTCCACGACTGTATATAGCGGCGCCAATATATGTGTTTTCTGCACCATTAAAACTATTGTCGGTGACCTCTGTTGTCGCAGCTAATTTAAGGTTACCGATGCTATAATCGGCTCCGAAAGAAAAACGGTTATAAACTTGATCAGTCCCTTCTGGTCCACATTTTCATCAAAACGCTGGTAATTAAGAACTGCATTGAAGTTATCGTGGGAATATAATAAGCGGGCAACTAAAGCATCATCACTAGATTCGCTGGCTTCGTTGTAAGTGACAATCCCACCTTTGAATTGCCACTTACCTAAATTGGTTGACCATTCTGGAGACACATAGAAAAGAACATTGTCTGTATATTTACCTTGCTCATACAGCATCTTATTCTTGCCTGATGGATCATTATTATTATTGGCATGTATATCAATTCGACCGTAGACATTTGCATAGCTACCGGAAGAGCCTTTACCTACATAAATCCCCCCATATTCAGTATTGAAATACAAACTAGCGTTACGTACTTCTATATCATCAAAGTTATCGCTATATTGAGCAGATAAGTTGTAGTACGTTGTTATTTCGTCGACTTTATATACACCTTTCGCACCTAAATTAACCTGCTTGGCTTCAGCGTTAAAAGTGCTGCTCGCACCAGATTGCCAAATACCTTGCCCTTGAAAATCTCCGTAAACATCTAACGAAGCCGGTGATTCTGCCGCAAATACGGTAGATACCATAACAACGGACAAACTCACCACACCACAAGAAACTCTAAACATTTCACTCTCCTTAAGGTTTTTAATATCTAACCCGTTCCGAAACTAAATAAACAAAATAATGGTTCGTTATGTATAAGTGGCTTAAAAAATTTTAAGGAAACTAGATTTCACTGCTTTTTAGTCTTAAATCTAAATTCAAACATCTTTTAATAAACGAGCATTAATAGTTCATATAAGAAGAAAGGGTTGATTTCTTAGTGGATGTAATATTACCAAGGCTGGTTTTACGTAACTTTGGAGGCAAGCGAGAATATTCTTTTCCAAAACATATATAAATATGAAAAATACCCCATTAAATTCTATAAAAATTTAAACTGAAGCTTTAGTTTATAAAGACTAATCACATCTAAATAAAAATTATTGAGCTGGAGCTTACGATCAACATCGAGAATAACTTTTCACTAGATGCACTAGAAAAAATTTAATAACGGGGGATATACTCATAAAAAATCTGATTAAAAGAAGACCACGTCACAACACATATACTTTTCGACTGTTATGATGATAATCAGTGACTCTACTTTTTTAGTCAACGAATGAGTACACATATATGCATTGTCCACAAAATGAATGCCAATTAGCTCGCAGCAACAACATACTGAATGCAACTGAAAGATTAATTGAAGATCAGGGAATCGTATCATTCAGGTTATCACAGATTATTCAAGAATCTGGATGTGCTAACGCGAGTTTTTATAAATTATTTGAAAGTAAAGAGGACTTAATTGTCTGCTGCTTTTTGCGCAATGCTACAAGCAACCACTTCCAAGAATTCATTGATGTCACACCTAATTTGTCTAGTTTAGATAAAGTTTTATTACCGATCATATTTACGTTCGAAACACTTTACTTTTCACCCGTATTTAATATTGTTAGACAAGTTGCCGTAAATCGCTTGGTCTGGGAACTAGCAAGCTCAGAAAAAAGTAAAATTATAGAACATAGGGTTAATCTCTATTGGCAATGGATTCATAAGTTTATTGAAGATGCGGTTTCAGGAAATGAATTAATAGCAACTGAACTTGAGATTAACGAATTGACACAAGGAATAACATTCTATCTTTCCGGAGCACTTAATGCATTTCAATCTCAGCTTATTCAAGGGAGTTACCTACAAGAGACACGTTTAACGATGTTTCGTCATTTACAGTTGCTATTCGAACGTTATAACTGGATAACACCTCTAACATTTAATCAATTTGAGCGTATAGGTATGAAAGTTCACCTTTATTATCAAGGTATTAAAGAAGACATTAACAGCTGTCAACGTTGTCTACGTCAAAAAAAATCAAATATAGTTTATTGATTATTAATATATTCATAGTTAGCGAACCTGTCGTTTTAAACTAAATAAAAACCTCAAAAAACAAGACTATACTATGGAATAATAATAAAACAATCGGGTTTATTAGGTTTAGATTGTAAACACTTTTAATTTAGATAAAAGATAAGATTTACTACCGCAATATACAAACTAAGCCAATATGCTTTCTTAAAAGAACCTTCGTTCTAATTTAATCAAAATACAACTAAACAGCCAGCCCTGCTGCAACGCCAGATGACCAAGCCCATTGAAAATTAAACCCGCCTAGCCAACCACTTACGTCCATTACCTCACCAATAAAATAAAGCCCTGATACGTTTTTAGCTTCCATGGTTTTAGACGATAGCTCGTTGGTATCAACGCCACCGAGGGTGACTTCTGCGGTGCGATAACCTTCGGTGCCATTCATGATAATTGACCAGTTATTTAAACTTGCAGCGAGTTGTTCACGCTCGCCGTGGCCGAGTTGGTTTAAGGCTTTATCTAATTGTGTTTCTTCAAATAAGGCTTCAACTAAACGTTTTGGCAACCAATGACTTAGGGTGTTGCGAAGGCTTTGTTTAGGGTGGTTTTTAAGCGCAAGTTCAATTTTTTCTAGCGCATTTTCACCTGGGAGTAGATTGATTGAAATGGCTTCACCAGCTTGCCAATAGTTTGAAATTTGCAGTACTGCTGGGCCAGATAAACCGCGATGGGTAAACAATAATGCTTCGCTAAATTGCGTGCCATCTTGTGCGGTGATAGTTGCAGGCACAGCGATACCCGATAATGCTTCAAACCGCACCTTTTGATCAGCATGCCAAGTAAAAGGCACTAAACCGGCACTGGTCGGTAATACGGTTAAACCAAATTGCTCTGCGAGTTTATAACCATAAGGCGTGGCACCAAGTTTAGGCATGGATAAACCGCCTGTCGCCACCACTAAAGATTGGCAGCTTAGCTCGCCATTACTGGTGGTTAACAAAAAGCCGTTGTTGGTTTTATTAACTGACAAAATCTCTGTACGCAGCTTAATCTTAACCCCTGCCCACTCACATTCGGTCATTAACATGGTAACGATATCTTTGGCTGAATCGTTACAAAATAGCTGACCATGATCGCGTTCATGATATTCAATACCATGGCGTTCAACGAGCTCAATAAAGTCGCTTGAGCGATAACGTGCTAGCGCCGATTTAACAAAATGCGGATTGCCGCAAATAAACTGGTGTGGTTCGACTTTTTGATTGGTGAAGTTACAACGCCCACCACCGCTGATCAAAATTTTGCGACCAGCCTGTTTGGCGTTGTCTAGCACTAATACATCACGACCTCGATAGCCCGCAGTTACAGCACACATTAATCCTGCCGCGCCGGCGCCGATGATGATTACGTCATGATGTTTCACGCTTTACTCCACACAAATTAAGTGACTCAATTATCTTTAAGCATAAATGCAAAAAAGGATGCTATTTTAGCATCCTTTTTGATATCTACTCACGGTTAACTTAACCGTTCTGCTGCGCTATTTTTTGAGTGTCTCTGACTTTTTATCACGACTGAGTAGCTCTTTTGCTGCTTCAACGGGTGCTTTACCTTGGTATAGCACTTGATAGATTTGCTCTGTGATGGGCATTTCTACCCCGAGACGCTTGGCTAAAGTGAACACTTCTTTAGTGTTACGATACCCTTCTACCACTTGGCCAATTTCTTCTTGCGCGGTGTTCACGTCTTTGCCTTGACCTAAAGCCAAACCAAATCGGCGATTACGCGACTGGTTGTCGGTACATGTCAGTACCAAGTCACCTAAACCGGCCATACCAATAAAGGTTGAGGCATCAGCGCCTAGCGCTTCACCTAAGCGGCTCAACTCAACAAGTCCACGGGTAATCAATGCCGTACGCGCATTGGCACCAAAGCCAATACCGTCTGACATACCGGCACCAATGGCAATGACGTTTTTAACCGCGCCGCCTAACTGTAAACCAGTAAAATCGTCGTTAGCATAAACACGTAAACGTTTTGGACTGTGGAGTAATTCTACTAGGTCGTGGGTAAACTGAGGACAAGTACCTGCAACCGAAATGGCAGTAGGTAAGCCCGCAGCTAATTCTTTAGCAAAAGTCGACTCAGACAATACCGCTAATGGGTATTGCTCACCTAACTGTTCACGTGCAACGTCTTGCAATAGACGACCTGTTTCAGGCTCTAGCCCTTTGGTAGCTACACACAATGCGTGCATCTTTACGCAATAACGGTTTAGCTTGTTTAAGCACATCACCAAATACATGGCTTGGCACTACCACTAAAATATTTTTACTGGCGGCAAGTGCTTTACCTAAATCGGGTTCAATTACTAAACAATCCGGAAACTGAATACCCGGTAAAAACCGTTGGTTACAACGATTGTCAGCTAACACTTGCATGCTGTTAGGATCATGTCCCCAAAGCAAAGTCTTATGACCGTTGCTCGCCAAAGAAATAGCAAGGGCGGTGCCATAAGACCCCGCCCCTAATACCGTAATTTCGGCAGTGTTACTCATAAATTATGCTGTTGCTTCTTCAGTTGCAGCAGCTTGACGCTGTTGAACATACTGAGCGAATAGCGCGTCAAAGTTAACTGGTGCTAGGTTTAATTGTGGGAATGTACCACGACCCACTAAGTTACCGACTAATTCACGTGCGTATGGGAACAATACGTTAGGGCAGTATGCACCTAAAGAATGAGCAAGTTGTGGTTCAGTTAAACCAGAGATAGAGAAGATACCGGCTTGTTGAACTTCACATAAGAATGCGGTTTCTTCGCCATTTTTAGCGGTAACAGTAAGAGATAAAATCACTTCGAATGTGTCGTCAGTCAGTTTGTTGCTGCGAGTGTCTAGGTCTAGCTTGACTTCTGGGTTCCATTCTTTTTGGAAAACAGCTGGGCTGTTTGGCGTTTCAAAAGACAAATCCTTTGTATAAATACGCTGAATGTTAAATTGTGGTGCTTGTGCTTCGTTGTTTGCGACTTCAGCCATAATGTCCTACCTATGTGTTATTTAGCTTTTCTTTGCAGCTAATTGTGTTGGGCTTTCGCAACTAATAATCAATCGATTGATCTATCGTTAGTGCTGTCCCGTAAAGTTGATTTTGCTAAAATAATTTCAACAAAATCTTGTTGATAAACAGTGTTAGCGCATTCCCAATTCGTTAACACTGTTGTCTATTTAGTCGCGTAATTAACGCTTACTTTTAACTACGGGTAAATTTGCACCCTGCCATTCGCCCATGCCACCTTTAAGGTTAAACACGTTTTCAAAACCTTGTTTAGTAAGGAGTTGAGCCGCTTGTGACGATGTCATACCTGAGTTACATACAAGTATAATGGGGCTAGTTTTAAATTTTTCAAGGCTTGAGACTTGATTATTTTTAATTTCAGACAAGGTCACATTTAATGCATCAACAATGTGGCCTTTCTTAAATTCTTCTTTACCGCGTACATCGACAACTTTTGCATCTTGCTTGTTAACCATTATGGTTAATTCTTGATGGCTGACGTTTTTAACTTTAGATGTACCCGATTTAATGACGCTAACAACAAGCGCCACAAATAGGCCTACCCACGCTAAACTTAACATTGGGTTAGCTTTAAAAAATTCCATGTACTCTTGCATAATTACTGATTTCTCTGACAATGGCTAAGATGAGATGCCACCGAGTATATCGTTTTGCTAGGTAGTTTTCATTAGTGAAACACCTAAATAACGCGTTTATTCGTGGCCGCACCACTTTAATCATTGCTTTAGTTATATCTTCAAACCTATATGCCTTTTGCGCGCAATCGATAAGTAGTAATATTCATACAATTGAAATTTTATAGCACTTCTATTTTTAACTTAAAAGGTACTTGCAAATGACCCAAAAACGTCCTTTAGCATTACTTATCCTCGATGGCTGGGGTTACAGTGAAGATCCGCAAGACAATGCGGTTTTCCATGCAAACACCCCTGTGTTAGATAAGCTAAATGCGCAATATCCTCACAGCTTAATTTCAGGTTCTGGTATCGATGTTGGTTTACCAGACGGTCAAATGGGTAACTCTGAAGTTGGCCATATCAATATCGGTTCAGGCCGTATTGTTTATCAAGAACTGACCCGTGTCAGCAAAGCGATTGCTGACCATGAGTTTGAAAAAAACCAAGCGCTTTGTGAAGCGGTAGACAAGGCTATAGCAGCCAATGGGGCGGTTCACATCATGGGGCTATTGTCTCCTGGTGGCGTACACAGCCACGAAGAGCACATTGAAGCCATGTGCCGTATGGCTGTTGAGCGTGGCGCAACTAAAGTGTATTTACATGCATTTTTAGATGGTCGCGACACACCGCCACGCAGTGCCCAAAATAGCTTAGTGCATTTTGATAAACTGTTTGCATCATTAGGCCATGGACGCACGGCATCAATCATTGGCCGTTACTTTGCGATGGATCGAGATAACCGCTGGGATAGAGTGTCTCAAGCCTACGAATTAATCAGTGAAGGCAAAAGCAAGTTTAGTTACAGCAGTGCCCCTGAAGCCTTAGAAGCGGCTTATGCTCGTGACGAAAACGATGAATTTGTCGCGGCATCGACCATTACTGATGACCAAGGTCAAGTCGCTGAATTAAACGACAACGATGCACTTATTTTTATGAATTTCCGTGCCGACCGCGCCCGTCAAATTACCCGCTGTTTCGTCAACCCTGACTTTGATGGTTTTGTTCGTAATAAAACCCCAAAAGTCAATTTTGTGATGCTAACTGAGTACGCTGCCGACATTAACGCAGCAGTGGCTTATCCGTCAGAAGACCTAGTGAATACCCTTGGTGAAACCCTGCAAAACCAGGGTAAAACTCAGCTACGTATTTCTGAAACAGAAAAGTACGCTCACGTGACGTTCTTTTTTAACGGTGGCAAAGAGCAACCATTTAAAGGCGAAGATCGGATTTTAATCCAATCACCTAAAGTGGCTACATATGATTTACAGCCTGAAATGAGCTCAACAGAGCTGACCGACAAGCTCGTTGCCGCAATTGAATCAAGCAAATACGATGTGATTATTTGTAACTATCCTAATGGCGATATGGTTGGTCATACGGGTAATTTTGATGCTGCGGTTAAAGCCTGTGAAGCTGTTGATGCTTGTATTGGTCGTGTCGTTGAAGCATTAGCTAAAGTTGATGGCGAATGCTTGATTACAGCTGATCATGGTAATGCCGAAAAAATGAAAGATCCTTCTAATGGACAAGCATTTACTGCGCACACCAGTAACTTGGTACCGTTCGTTTATGTTGGTCGTGATGCCACAATAAAAGATGGTGGACGCTTGAGCGATATCGCGCCAACTATGTTAACCTTAATGAGTCAAAGCATCCCGGAAGAAATGAGCGGGCACTGTATTATTGACCTTAAAGAGTAAACATTAACTCGTGATAACTCGTTTATTTGTTAAAGCCAGCATAATTGCTGGCTTTCTAATCCTTTCATTTATGGCAAACAGTGCTGATTTGGCTTCTCGTCAATCGGCATTAAAATCTATTCAATCGCAAATAAACCAACAACAAAACTCACTTAAAGATACCGCTAAACAACGCGAAAAGCTGATTAATTTATTAAAAAGTGACGAGCAAGCCATTGCCAAAGCAGCTCAAAAAGTGAATCAATCTCAAGCCTCACTATCAGCGGTCAATGCTAAATTACGCGAATTGGACAAGCAACAGATCGAACTCGCCAGCCTCAAAAGTAGTCAGCAAAAAACATTATCAAAACAACTATCTAGTGCCTACCTTGCCGGTAATCATGACTACACCAAAATGATGCTTAATCAGCAAAACCCAGCCACTGTTGAGCGCATGCTTGCGTATTATCAATTTTTAAATAACGCCCGCATTAAAGCAATTAAACAGTTAAAGCAAACCAGCATTGATTTAGATAAAGTGAAGCAACAACAAGTAACTTCGCAGCAAAAACTCAATGCATTAGTGCTTGAACAAAAAAAGCAGGCACAGCTGTTATCTAAAGAACAAGATCAACGAAAGCAAACCCTCACTCAATTACAGCGTACCTTATCGAGTAAAGGTGCAGAGCTCGAGCAGTTACAAATTGAAGAGGCCAGTTTAAAGCGCATTATTCAGCAAGCCATGGTAACCGCTCAAGCTAATCCAACAATGGACGGCTTAGCCAATCAACGGGGTAAGTTGAAATGGCCAACTAAAGGCCGTATGAACAAACGCTTTGGCAGTAGCCGTTCAGGGCAAATAGTCTGGAAAGGTAGCGTTTTGTCGGCACCTGAAGGGCAAAATATTCATGCTGTGGCGTCTGGCAAAGTCATTTATGCCGACTGGCTACGAGGCTTTGGTATGGTGTTGGTGATAGATCATGGTAAGGGTTACATGAGCCTTTATGGTCACGCACAAACATTATTAAAGCAACCTGGCGATATGGTCAAAAGTGGCGACTCAATTGCTTTAGTGGGTAGCTCTGGTGGGCAAAGCGAACCCGGACTGTACTTTGAAATCCGTAATAAAGGTAAAGCGGTCGATCCTGCTTATTATTGTCGCTAATGATACTGTTCACGACGTTTTCGTCTAAATAGCGCTGTATCAAGCCTATCAAATATGCCTATAATCGGTTTGTTAGCATGATATTAACAACAATACCTCTTAAAAAGATAAGCTAAACTTGTGCGAATTCTATTAATTTTCTTCATTTACTTATGCGGTTTATTACCCGCAAATGCTGCCAAACTAGCCATTATCATCGACGATATTGGTTATAGACTCACTGACGAAGCAGCATTAACACTGCCTGCCAATATTACCTTGTCAGTATTACCTCATACCCCACTCGGCCAAAAACTGGCTAATGATGGCCATGAAAAAGGCCACGAAATCATGTTGCATCTGCCCATGCAGGCATTAAACGGTAAAGCCTTAGGCCATGGCGGATTAACTAACGACATGAGCGAAACCCAAATAAAACAACAGTTACAAGCCGCCTTTAAAAGTATCCCTTTTGCCAAAGGGGCAAATAACCATATGGGTAGCCTGTTAACCCAAATGGACGACCCCATGCTTTGGGTTATGCAGAGCTTAAAGCAGCAACAATTGTTTTTTGTCGACAGTGTGACAACCAAATACACTAAGGCGAGCGATACCGCTAATCAACTTGGGGTTCCGTTGTTAAGAAGGCATGTATTTTTAGATAATGACGTGAGTCAGCGAGGGTTAGAGAAACAATTTAACCAGATAATTGAGCGAACTAAACAGCAAGGTAAATTAGTGGCTATTGCCCATCCTTATCCTGAAACGATTCAGTTTTTACGAGCAAACCTAACCCGTTTAGAAGCCAACGGCATTGTGTTAGTTCAAACATCGCAGTTATTTGATGACATCAACATTGCCACCACAAGTCAGGCTAATCCAACTGCAACACTGAAATAGATAAATCAGGTAAAGACGCTAATAGGTCGTCTTTGTTGGTCACGATATCAGCTAAAGTATACTGATCTAATATGGCTAAATACGCCGCAACCGCTTGCGCTAAAACCCCCCTCAGTTTACAAACCGGGGTAAAACGACAATAAGGAGATTCACAATCAATGGGGGCAAGTGAATGCTCTAGGTCACGCACTAACTGGCCTAAGTTGAGCTCACTAGCCGTTTTAGCCAATTTAAATCCACCACTTTTACCGCGTATTGTTTGTAAGTAACCCAATCGCCCCAATTGATGAACAATTTTAGCGACATGATTAGACGACAAGTCGAATACACTCGTTACCTCTGCAATGCGAAACAAGTTTTCGCGCTCTGGTTGCACAGCAAGGTACATTAAAATACGAATACCAAAGTCTGTATATCGAGTCAGTTGCATAATCTAAAGTATCCAAAGTAAATATTTGCCGCAGATTAACATGTTGAAGACTCTAAATCAGTGATCAACCATAAAGCTTGCTCATTTGTTGTGCCGCAAACATCAATATTGGCAGTAAATTCAGCACACACATCTGGTCGTTCAGGCAGACCAAAAATCTTACATAAATTGTCGTCATTTAGCTGCGCACAACGCACACCCGCTGGTTTACCATTTGGCATACCAGGGATCGGGCTCGTGATTGAAGGCGCAATGCAGCAAGCACCACAACCTAAACGACAATCCATAACTTACTCCGCGGGTTATAACAGCTTATTATATTTAAAAACAGCATCATAGAAACACGTTTAATTACATTATTCATCAAATCAATAATTGAAACGGCAACCCAACTAAGGCAAATTAGCTGCGATGCTTTTTTAGTCCCCATTATATCGGCGTATATCAGATCACATTTTCAGTTATTAAGCATTAAATCGACCTCCGTCATAATGGTACATTATCCCTCTTATTGAATAAGGAAATCACCTATGAAACGTCCTGTCATTCTCGATTGTGATCCTGGCCATGATGATGCCATCTCACTCATTTTAGCATTAAGTTCAGACAAGCTTGATGTCCTTGCAGTAACAACCAGTGCGGGTAATCAAACACCAGATAAAACATTAAACAATGCCTTACGCGTGCTTACCTTATTAGGCCGACATGATATACCCGTGGCCGCCGGTGCACCTAAACCTTTAGCGCGCGAATTAATTATTGCAGATAACGTCCACGGTGAAACGGGTCTTGATGAGCCTAAACTACCTGATCCTGCATTTAATCCAGTCAGCCAAACAGCAATTGAATTAATGGCTGAAAAAGTCAAAAATTGCCCTAAACCTGTAACCCTTGTTCCAACAGGCACTTTAACCAATATTGCACTGTTTTTAGCAACACACCCAGAGCTGCATCATAATATTGATAGCATCGTACTGATGGGTGGTGCGGCTGGTGTTGGCAACTGGATCCCTGCAGCTGAATTCAATATTTTTGTCGACCCAGAAGCGGCTGACATGGTGTTTAAATCAGGCATTCCAATCGTGATGTGTGGACTTGATGTTACTCATGAAGCACAGATTATGGATGAAGACATAGAACGTATAAGAGCCATTAGCAACCCTGTTGCTCAATGTGTTGCCGAGCTGCTCGACTTCTTTATGATTTATCACCGTGATCCTAAATGGGGCTTTACTGGCGCACCACTGCATGACCCGTGCACCATTGCCTGGCTGCTGAATCCATCATTATTTACCACTGTAGATTGTTGGGTTGGCGTTGAAACAAAAGGTGAGCACACTCAAGGAATGACGGTTGTAGACCGATATCAACTAACTGGAAATCCGCACAATACCAAAGTCTTGTTTGATATAAACCGTCAAGGGTTTGTCGACTTTATCGTAGACCGCCTAAACGATTACTAACCCCAAAATGTCATGTAGGTTGATATCTACATGACAATAAAGGAAAAGCATGAGCACTTTATTAGTAGTCGGTAGCGCCAATGCCGATCATGTCCTGACTTTTGATGTTCTTCCCAAAGCCGGAGAAACCTTAATTAGCCAAAAATATCGCCTTGAACTCGGTGGTAAAGGCGCAAATCAAGCTGTCGCGGCTGCTCGCTTACGAAATGCAAAGCAGACTATCAGTTTTATAACAGCACTCGGTGATGACGGTAACGCGGCCATGATGCGTAATGCTTGGGCTGCTGATGGTATCGAACTTGAAGGATGCTACCAAATCGCGGATCAAAGTACTGGGACTGCGATGATTTTTGTTAATCAACAAGGTGAAAATAGCATTGGTGTAGTTCCCGGTGCTAATGCCTACCTATCGGCAGTGCATTTTCAACAACAGCAAGCTAAGTTTGCTCAAGCAAATTACATGCTAATCCAACTAGAAACGTCGTTAGAAAGTGTTAAAGCAGCATTACAACTTGCAAGACAACATCAATGCATCAGCCTACTCAACCCTGCGCCAGCAGCTATGTTAAGTAAAGAAATACTTAGCTTAGTCGACATTATCACACCAAATGAAACAGAAGCATTTGCATTAACGGGCGTAGAGGTCAGCGATCAATTAAGTGCCTCAAAAGCTGCTGATTATTTTCATCAACAAGGTATCAATAAAGTTGTTATCACCCTAGGTAGCAAAGGTGCTTATGTTAGTGAACAAGGTAAAGGAAAGCTGATACCAGCACCAATAGTTAATGCTATCGATACTGTCGCGGCGGGAGATACATTTAATGGTGCACTGATGGTGGCATTAGATGAAGGTAAAAGTCTGCAAGAAGCGGTAACTTTTGCTAATAAAGCCTCATCAATTGCGGTTACTCGTCATGGAGCACAAAGTAGTATTCCATACCGAGATCAGCTGAATAATTGATATCAAGTTCTCTACAACGAAGAGCCTCGCCTATGACGAGGCTTTTTTGTCATTACTTAAGCTGATACAAGTAGTCGCGGGAGGTGAAGTATGACAAACCGCCTGCGATACATATATAGTGCAGCAAACTACATTTCCACGTAGATTGGGTTTTAAAATTTTAATACGAAAAAGGCCTTTGCATTACTGCAAAGGCCTTCATCTAAAGTTGGCGGAGCGGACGGGACTCGAACCCGCGACCCCCGGCGTGACAGGCCGGTATCTCTAATAAAAAACCTTAACCAACTAAACTACCAACTGAACTACCGCTCTATCTTTAGTCTTTCGCCCGTGTTAAATACGAAAAAGGCCTTTGCATTGCTGCAAAGGCCTTCATCTAAAGTTGGCGGAGCGGACGGGACTCGAACCCGCGACCCCCGGCGTGACAGGCCGGTATTCTAACCAACTGAACTACCGCTCCTTTAGCAAGTTGCTTACGCAGGATGCTAAATGCTTTTTAAGTCGCTAGTGTGTCATCACTAGGAGACTTGCTCTTTCGAGCATCTCATATCGAGGTAATTAGGCGTCTGGAAATGACCTACTCTCACATGGGGAGACCCCACACTACCATCGGCGATACTGTGTTTCACTTCTGAGTTCGGAATGGGATCAGGTGGAATCACAGCTCTATGGTTTCCAGACAAAATTGTTTATTTAACGCCTTGGCATTAAATAATAATTCGGAAAGCTAATTTTATTGAGTATTCTCACACCATTTAAGTGCTCTATTCTAATACTAAGTTCGTATCAGTAAAACCCATCTGGGTTGTATGGTTAAGCCTCACGGGTCATTAGTACAAGTTAGCTCAACGCCTCACAACGCTTACACACCTTGCCTATCAACGTAGTAGTCTCCTACGGCCTTTAGAGAGCTTAAAGCTCTAGGGATGACTCATCTTAGGGCTCGCTTCCCGCTTAGATGCTTTCAGCGGTTATCGATCCCGAACGTAGCTACCGGGCAATGCTATTGGCATAACAACCCGAACACCAGCGGTTCGTCCACTCCGGTCACTCTCGTACTAGGAGCAGCCCCCTTCAATCATCCAACGCCCACGGCAGATAGGGATACGAACTGTCTCACGACGTTCTGAACCCAGCTCGCGTACCACTTTAAATGGCGAACAGCCATACCCTTGGGACCGACTTCAGCCCCAGGATGTGATGAGCCGACATCGAGGTGCCAAACACCGCCGTCGATATGAACTCTTGGGCGGTATCAGCCTGTTATCCCCGGAGTACCTTTTATCCGTTGAGCGATGGCTCTTCCATTCAGAACCACCGGATCACTATGACCTACTTTCGTACCTGCTCGACGTGTATGTCTCGCAGTTAAGCTGGCTTATGCCATTGCACTAACCGTACGATGTCCGACCGTACTTAGCCAACCTTCGTGCTCCTCCGTTACTCTTTGGGAGGAGACCGCCCCAGTCAAACTACCCACCAGGCACTGTCCCGAACCCCGATAAGGGGCCGCGGTTAGAACATCAAAACTACAAGGGTGGTATTTCAAGATTGACTCCACACAAACTAGCGTTCATGCTTCAAAGTCTCCCACCTATCCTACACATGTAGGTTCAATGTTCAGTGCCAAGCTATAGTAAAGGTTCACGGGGTCTTTCCGTCTAGCCGCGGGTATACGGCATCTTCACCGCAATTTCAACTTCACTGAGTCTCGGCTGGAGACAGCGTGGCCATCATTACGCCATTCGTGCAGGTCGGAACTTACCCGACAAGGAATTTCGCTACCTTAGGATCGTTATAGTTACGGCCGCCGTTTACCGGGGCTTCGATCATGAGCTTCTCCTTACGGATAACCCAATCAATTAACCTTCCGGCACCGGGCAGGCGTCATACCGTATACGTCATCTTGCGATTTTGCACAGTACTGTGTTTTTGATAAACAGTTGCAGCCACCTGGTATCTGCGACTCCCAACAGCTTAGAGAGCAAGTCTCATCACCGTCAGGAGCGTACCTTCTCCCGAAGTTACGGTACCATTTTGCCTAGTTCCTTCAGCCGAGTTCTCTCAAGCGCCTTGGTATTCTCTACCCGACCACCTGTGTCGGTTTGGGGTACGATTTCTACTAACCTGAAGCTTAGAAGATTTTCCTGGAAGCATGGCATCAACTACTTCATCACCTTAGTGACTCGTCATCAGCTCTCGGCCTTAAGATTTCCCGGATTTGCCTAAGAAATCAGCCTACCACCTTAAACGCGGACTACCAACGCCGCGCTAGCCTAGCCTTCTCCGTCTCTCCATCGCAGTTAGCAGAAGTACAGAAATATTAATCTGTTTCCCATCGATTACGCCTTTCGGCCTCACCTTAGGGGTCGACTCACCCTGCCCCGATTAACGTTGGACAGGAACCCTTGGTCTTTCGGCGAGGGAGTTTTTCACTCCCTTTATCGTTACTCATGTCAGCATTCGCACTTCTGATACGTCCAGTGTGGGTTACCCCTTCACCTTCAACCGCTTACAGAACGCTCCTCTACCGCGCATCTCTAATGAAATGCACCCGTAGCTTCGGTGGTATGTTTAGCCCCGTTACATCTTCCGCGCAGGCCGACTCGACTAGTGAGCTATTACGCTTTCTTTAAATGATGGCTGCTTCTAAGCCAACATCCTAGCTGTCTAAGCCTTCCCACATCGTTTCCCACTTAACATACACTTTGGGACCTTAGCTGACGGTCTGGGTTGTTTCCCTTTTGACGACGGACGTTAGCACCCGCCGTCTGTCTCCCGTATAGCACTCATTGGTATTCGGAGTTTGCAAAGGGTTGGTAAGTCGGGATGACCCCCTAGCCTTAACAGTGCTCTACCCCCAATGGTGTTCGTACGAGGCGCTACCTAAATAGCTTTCGAGGAGAACCAGATATCTCCCGGTTTGATTGGCCTTTCACCCCCAGCCACAAGTCATCCGCTCATTTTTCAACATAAGTCGGTTCGATCCTCCAGTTGATGTTACTCAACCTTCAACCTGCCCATGGCTAGATCACCGGGTTTCGGGTCTACACCTTGCAACTAAACGCGCAGTTAACACTCGGTTTCCCTACGGCTCCGCTATTCGCTTAACCTCGCTACAAAATGTAAGTCGCTGACCCATTATACAAAAGGTACGCAGTCACGGTCTCAAGAACCGCTCCCACTGCTTGTACGTATACGGTTTCAGGTTCTATTTCACTCCCCTCACAGGGGTTCTTTTCGCCTTTCCCTCACGGTACTGGTTCACTATCGGTCAGTCAGGAGTATTTAGCCTTGGAGGATGGTCCCCCATATTCAAACAGGATGTCACGTGTCCCGCCTTACTCGTTTTCATCAATGGTTAGTTTTCGTGTACGGGGCTATCACCCTGTGCCGCTGTGCTTTCCAACACATTCCACTAACACCCCACTGACTTAAGGGCTAATCCCCGTTCGCTCGCCGCTACTAGGGGAATCTCGGTTGATTTCTTTTCCTCCGGGTACTTAGATGTTTCAGTTCCCCGGGTTTGCCTCTACACACTATGTATTCATGTGCAGATACTCACTTATGTGAGTGGGTTTCCCCATTCGGACATCGTTAGCTCAAATGCTTGTTACTAGCTCGCCAACGCTTTTCGCAAGTTACTACGTCCTTCATCGCCTCTGACTGCCAAGGCATCCACCGTATACGCTTGGTCACTTAACCATACAACCCAAATGAGTTTCACTTATGTGAACTCTGGGTCATATCATGACCAGCTGGTTTTTACTTTGATAATTCATGCACTTTCGCACACGAAATCGCCTTAGTTTTTAGAATATTCAAGACACTTAAACAGTGTTTTGAGAACTCAAGTGTTAATGCTTTCGCATTAACGTTTTTCGCACTAACCTAATCACACAAACAACAACGAATCGTCATTTATGCGCCTTTTAGTTAGTACTATCAGCTTTCCAAATTGTTAAAGAACAATGCTTACCGGCTCGCGGGGCATTTTCGCTCTACTTCCGAAGAAGTTAACAAGCAATCTGTGTGAACACTCAAGCACATGGATGTGCCGTGTGCAATAAACGCACGGATGCAGTTTATTGCCTACCAAGTATCGAGCTAGTCGTATAGGTAAGGAGGTGATCCAGCCCCAGGTTCCCCTAGGGCTACCTTGTTACGACTTCACCCCAGTCATGAACCACAAAGTGGTGAGCGTTCTCCCGAAGGTTAAACTACCCACTTCTTTTGCAGCCCACTCCCATGGTGTGACGGGCGGTGTGTACAAGGCTCGGGAACGTATTCACCGTAGCATTCTGATCTACGATTACTAGCGATTCCGACTTCATGGAGTCGAGTTGCAGACTCCAATCCGGACTACGACGTACTTTGTGAGATTAGCTCCACCTCGCGGCTTTGCAACCCTCTGTATACGCCATTGTAGCACGTGTGTAGCCCTACTCGTAAGAGCCATGATGACTTGACGTCGTCCCCACCTTCCTCCGGTTTATCACCGGCAGTCTCCCTAGAGTTCCCACCATTACGTGCTGGCAAATAAGGATAGGGGTTGCGCTCGTTGCGGGACTTAACCCAACATTTCACAACACGAGCTGACGACAGCCATGCAGCACCTGTCTTAGAGTTCCCGAAGGCACACCAGAATCTCTTCCGGCTTCTCTAGATGTCAAGAGTAGGTAAGGTTCTTCGCGTTGCATCGAATTAAACCACATGCTCCACCGCTTGTGCGGGCCCCCGTCAATTCATTTGAGTTTTAACCTTGCGGCCGTACTCCCCAGGCGGTCTACTTAATGCGTTAGCTTGAGAGCCCAGTGCTCAAGGCACCAAACTCCGAGTAGACATCGTTTACGGCGTGGACTACCAGGGTATCTAATCCTGTTTGCTCCCCACGCTTTCGTGCATGAGCGTCAGTCTTTGTCCAGGGGACCGCCTTCGCCACCGGTATTCCTCCAGATCTCTACGCATTTCACCGCTACACCTGGAATTCTACCCCCCTCTACAAGACTCTAGTTCGCCAGTTCCAAATGCAATTCCCAGGTTGAGCCCGGGGATTTCACATCTGGCTTAACAAACCGCCTGCGCACGCTTTACGCCCAGTAATTCCGATTAACGCTCGAATCCTCCGTATTACCGCGGCTGCTGGCACGGAGTTAGCCGGTCCTTCTTCTGTAAGTAACGTCACAGCTAACGAGTATTAATCGTTAACCTTTCCTCCTTACTGAAAGTGCTTTACAACCCGAAGGCCTTCTTCACACACGCGGCATGGCTGCATCAGGGTTTCCCCCATTGTGCAATATTCCCCACTGCTGCCTCCCGTAGGAGTCTGGTGCCGTGTCTCAGTCCCAGTGTGGCTGATCATCCTCTCAGAACAGCTAGGGATCGTCGCCTTGGTGAGCCATTACCTCACC
The DNA here is from genome assembly GCF_025398315.1 of Shewanella phaeophyticola. Classification (GTDB taxonomy): domain Bacteria; phylum Pseudomonadota; class Gammaproteobacteria; order Enterobacterales; family Shewanellaceae; genus Shewanella; species Shewanella phaeophyticola. The sequence continues at coordinate 4,323,912 of NZ_JAODOQ010000001.1, read as the reverse complement.
AACTAGCTAATCCCACCTAGGTTCATCCAATCGCGAAAGGCTCGAAGGTCCCTCCTTTCCCCCGTAGGGCGTATGCGGTATTAGCAGTCGTTTCCAACTGTTATCCCCCTCGACTGGGCAGATCCCTAGGCATTACTCACCCGTCCGCCGCTCGTCAGCAAAGTAAGCAAGCTTACTTTCTGTTACCGCTCGACTTGCATGTGTTAGGCCTGCCGCCAGCGTTCAATCTGAGCCATGATCAAACTCTTCAATTAAAGTTTTTTCGAGACAAAGTCTCGGCTCAATGAATTCTGATTGCTTATCTCACCGAAGTGAAACAAGTCTTTTGTACATATTGCTATGAACATTCATCATTCTCACTTAAGAGAAAAACATTGAGTTTAAATTTTTTGATTGCCTACATTCCGAAGAACAAGAAGACAATTTCGAATAACTCAATACCTGTGAATGTCCACACAGATTTCTTGTTTTGATTGTTAAAGAGCGTTGATGCCTTATTTCATGCACCGCCGTTAGACGCTAGGTCGTTGGCTTGGGAGGCGTATTTTACGCTTTCCCGTGTTGGCGTCAAGTGTTTTTTCAAACTTTCTTTTCGCTGTTGTAAGTTTCAATTTGAACCTTACAACCTGCCAGCGACGTCTGCCGTGTCAGTGGTTGCGCATTATAGGGAGCTTAAATTTTTGTGCAAGCGTAAAAAGCAGAAATATTGCAAAAACATGACTGAGAGGTGTTTTTTCAATCGAAAAGAACAAAAAAGGGACTAATCGTCCCTTTTTTGGCTATTTTACTCGGTTTTAACCACCAAAGAATCGAGTTTCTTGTTTTATCTCTACTGGATTGCCATCAATTTCTGCGGTAATTTTAATATCTATTTTGGTAATAGTTCTTTTCAGTTCAATTGGGTCTACTGCAATACTCACCGGTAATGTTAGAACTTCACCCGCCTCAATAGAGACATTCTTTGGCTCTATCCATTGTGCATTAGGCAAGCCTTCAACACTTAATTGATATTCCTGCGGTTGCTCAGTTTTATTGAGGATTTTTAATGTGAATGTATTTTCGGTATTACCTTGGTTGTTTTCTCTGAATAACGAATTACGATCGCGGATGACATCCATTCTAACAGGTGCGATAGTGGCACTAGCATAAATGAATAACATCACCATTACTGTTAATACCACTCCATAACCAATTAGCTTTGGACGTAATACTTTTTGTTGTACACCTTCAAGTTTGTTTTCGGTGGTGTAGCTAATTAATCCTTTGTCATACCCCATACGCTCCATTGTATTATCACAAGCATCAATACAGGCTCCACAGTTAATACATTCATATTGCAAGCCGTTACGGATATCGATCCCTGTTGGGCATACCTGCACACACAAGTCACAATCTATGCAGTCACCTAATCCCATTTCTTTTGGATCTTGCTTTCGGGTACGTGAATGCACGAGTTTCACCTCGCGCCGAGTCGTAACCCACTATGTAAGTATTCTTGTCAAACATTGCAGCCTGGAAGCGTGCATAAGGACACATGTGAATACACATGATTTCTCGCATCCACCCTGCATTGCCGTATGTGGCAATCGTAAAGAAGATAATCCAGAAATAGATAGCACCGCTGGCATTGAGGGTAATAAAGTCGATATAAAGCTCACGACTAGGGATAAAATAAGATACGAAGGTAGTGGCGGTAATGAGTGAGACGAGGAGCCACGATGTATGCTTTGCCGTTTTACGCCATAACTTGTTAAAGCTCCATGGCATTTGGTCAAGCTTAATACGTTTATTACGCGCACCTTCGAACTTTTCTTCAAACCATATAAAGATAAAGGTCCACACGGTTTGCGGACAAGTATATCCACACCATACCCGGCCAAGGTATGTCGTCACAAAAAACAGCCCAAAAGCGGCAATGGTAAATAAAGCGGCCAGTAATGTTAGGTCTTGTGGCCAAATAGTTAAGCCGAATACGTGAAACTTTTGTTGTGCTAGGTCAAACCATACAGCTTGACGATCCCCCCAAGGTAACCATGGTAGTAATAAGAAGAAAGACATTGCTACCCACCCCATTTGGCGACGTAACTTAGTCCATAAACCATCAATTGCACGAACGTAAATACGGTTGCGCGGATTGAAACGGTCTGCTTTACTGGCATCTGGTTGATGGATTTTGATACGTTGGTGTTTAGCGAAATCCTTGGGGTTAGATTCTTTCGTCATTTTACAGCCTTACTGCTTTAATATTGAACGACAACTAGCTTATTATATAGGTAATAACACATTATTGGATAAAAAGATGAGAGGCTGGATAGGTTTAGCAATAATCGCGGGGGTTGTATATTACTTCGCGACTGAAACTGACAAGCTTGATAAGCCAATTAACGACATAAAAAGTATGTTTACTAAGGCTGACAATAAGCTTGATTCTATGACGGGTACTAAAATCATCAAAATAGACAAGCATATACCACAAGTTAAAGCAGAAATTCGAGAACGGTTATCAACCCAAGAGAACCGTGAGTTAGATAGCGTGTTTGCCAGTAATGAGTCTATTACTGAGTTTAAAACTCAATATTGCAATAGTAGTGCACGTCATCCGGTATTTTCCAAAGAAAACTTGCAATTTATTTGCGATAAAATTTGATACCTGAGTGAGTTAACGGTTTTATGCTAACAGATTGACCTAAGTAACAAATAAGCCTAGCCTTTATGTAGAATTTACAATAGGGGTTAGGCTTTTTTATGACGCAATCACACACAGAATCGGTATCTGACATCTTTGACCCAGCCTTATGGGATGTTGTCGATGGGTTCAATTTTACTGATATCACTTATCATCGAGCCAAATCACAAGGCACTGTCCGTATTGCGATTAATCGGCCTGACTGTTTAAACTCATTTCGCCCAAAAACGGTAGACGAACTTTTTATTGCGTTAGACCATGCCAGACAATGGTCTGATGTGGGTTGCGTGCTACTAACCGGAAACGGCTCTTCCGCAAAAGGTCAGCATTCATTTTGTGCCGGCGGCGATCAGCGTATTCGCGGCAAAGATGGCTACAAATACGAAGGCGCAGAAGAAGGCCAACCCGATGTTGCCCGCATGGGTCGTCTGCATATTTTAGAAGTACAACGACTTATTCGCTTTATGCCTAAAGTGGTGATTGCGGTTGTGCCTGGTTGGGCTGTTGGTGGTGGTCACAGCTTGCATGTAGTGTGTGATTTAACGTTAGCGTCTAAAGAGCATGCGGTATTTAAACAAACCGACCCTGATGTTGGCAGTTTTGACTCTGGATACGGCAGCGCCTACCTAGCGAAAATGATAGGCCAAAAGCGTGCCCGTGAAATCTTCTTCCTTGGTTTTAATTACACCGCCGAAGAAGCCTTTAATATGGGCATGGTTAACCGTGCAATTCCACATGCAGAACTTGAAGCAGAAGCATTAGCTTGGGCCAAAGAAATTAACTCAAAATCGCCTACCGCAATGCGCATGCTTAAGTATGGCTTCAATATGACAGACGATGGTTTAGTGGGTCAGCAGTTATTTGCGGGAGAAGCAACACGTTTAGCTTATGCAAGCGAGGAAGCGCGGGAAGGACGTGATGCATTTTTAGAAAAGCGCGACCAGGATTTTTCACGTTTTCCTTGGCACTACTAAAACTTAACTAATCAACAGACCTTAGAACACTGCTATCTCATTAACAATAAAGGCTCTTTTTAAGGGTTTTTATTGTTTTACGATTAAAAAAACAAGCCTAATCGAAATTATCATTTGAAACAATCGAGTTAACCCTCTTTACATGATAATGAGAACTGTTATCATTTAAATAAATCAACAGGGGGAATTAATTATGAAAAAGACTATTAGCTTTGCTATTTTACACTTCAGTGTCGCATTTACGATTACCTATTTATTAACGGGTAGCATTGTTATCGGTGGTGCAATTGCCTTATTAGAACCAGCTGTGAATACCGTGGTGTTTTATTTCCATGACAAAGTATGGAAGAACATTGAGTCTAAACAGGCTCACTCAGTAGAAATATCAACTGAGTCGGCTCAGCTTGCTAGCTAGTCACATCATGGTTAACTGATAACCATGATGTCACTAACCGCTAGGCTAAATGAGCATAACGCTTGTAATACGCTTGCTACTCGCATAGGTATCAGTGACAACTTATCGACTTTAATCACTGTAAAAGTGTTACCCATAGGTCTCGATACAACAAACTATACTCAATCTTGGCTTAATTGCATCATGGCCATAGTTATGTTTGAAAACCAAAATCTTACACTCGAGTGCAGTTATCGAAACAGTGCTTTATCTGACATACCAAGGCTCATTACATTTCGCCATATAGATTCACTCCTCACCTATCCGAAATATACCCTCAGTTTACAAGCATAATAGAAAGCATCGAGTAAGTGATGTATATATTTTAAAGAAGCCATTAAAGCTGCCGATACATTTTTTAATAAAACAATCTACACTTGATCATCAACTGAACATAAAATCTCACTTGTCAGGTCTTATCCCTTATCTTCCTATAAATCTAAGGTATCTCCCAATGCTTGAAGCGTTTAACACCATAAAAGCTCGTATTTTGTTAGGTTATGCGGCCACGGTAATGATGACCTTGATTGCCGCAGGCTTACTCAGTAGCAGTAACCAAACAGTTAAACACGAAGTGGCCGGATTTGTGGATGGCACATTACCTGCGCTAAAAAGCATTACCAACGTACAAAGCCATGCCAAAGAGTTAGTGCTAATTGGGTATTCTCTTTACGGTACAACAATTAATGTTAGTGAGTTTAGCCAACAAAAAAACGCACTTTCGGAAAAACTTAACCAGCAGTACCAACAACTAAACTCTGTGATTTCAACACAACTAATGCCACAAATTGATGCGCTTTATACCGCGCTATCAGCATTAGAAGCGACCATGAGTCAATCCTCAGTTGACTGGGATAAAGCTCGTGAACAATTGAACTTACTCAATAATAGTGCCAATGAATTAACGAATAGACTCGACAATCTAGCACAGGATATTTCAACGCAAGCCAGCCAAAACGCCATCAATATCCAGACCGAACTAGGCGATAACACCTTGCTGATTTACGTACTGGTTGGCCTTATGGTATTAGTCGCAATGGGTGCTTATTTAGCGGCGCAAAAACAAATTGCTAACCCGATACAGCAACTGTCAAATGACCTCACTCGCATAGCCCAAAACCGCAACTTAACAACTACATTGTCAGACGAATGCATTGTTGAGATAGGGAATGTGGCCACCAGCGTAAATCGGTTAATTAATGTATTTCGCCTTGGCATGAACGATGTTTATGATGCCATTGCCAGTATCAGCCAAACCGTGGCGCACTTAAGCCACACAACTGACACATCGTCGGCATCAGTTGATGAGTTACAACACTCTATTGTGAGCTTAGTTGAAGTAATGTCGCAGCTAGAACAACACATGGAACAAAGCGTTGAGCATTCTCAAAGCGCATCGAATTCAGCACAACAAGGTGCACAAAGTATGGCGGTAGGGCAACAAGAAGTACAACACACGGCCAATAGTATTGACGAATTAGCGGATGATATTGAAACGACCGCCAGCATGTTACTGACTTTGCAAAACTCAGGTAAACAAGTGTCGAATGTAGTAAAAACCATTGCTGAAATTGCATCACAAACTAACCTGTTGGCATTAAATGCTGCCATTGAAGCTGCTCGCGCGGGTGAATCAGGTAGAGGGTTTGCGGTAGTCGCTGATGAAATTAGAACATTAGCGATACGCACGCACCAATCAACGGTAGAAATTAACACCATGCTGGCCAATATTGTTGACTCAATTCAATCCGCCGTGGGTAATATGTCATCAAATCAACAAAAGGCTCAGGAATCGGTAGAGCTTGCTAAACAGTTGGTCATTACTTTAGAGCAAAGCAGACAAACCATTTTGTCATTGGCAACGGTTAGCCAAGAAGCCGCCATGCTTGCACAGGCCTCACAGCAACAAGCTAATACCGTTAAACGTAAAGTCCTGGATTTCAGACTATTGGGTGAAACAGTATCTGAAGGAAATGAGCAAATTAGTATGGCAGGCAACAAGTTGAGCAACTTAGCCGATAAGCTCAGTGATACGGTTGATCAGTTTGAACGCTAAACCGTAGAATAAACTAGCTTATCTTGGCGTTTTTTGTTTTAACCAAATCCAAAAACCGCTCAACGATACCATCAATAGTGCTAGGGCAAACAAGTCCCACAGCCATATCGTTAAATGACCAAACAGGCGTCCGCTGTGCAAATCAAGCATCACCCGTTGCCAGCTCAAGTTAGCACTACGAGCCAGATTAATGATATCGGTATCCAAAGTATCGCTTTTATTCAACCAGATAACAGGCGTTGTCAATGCGCTAACTTCTTGCCATTCAATGAGTTGTTCGTCGGCTTTAAATACTCCATTTTCTGTATTTAGCCATACCCGGTCATCAATTATGGCCAGCGCGAATAACCCAGGCGGAAGACCTGTACTGGTATTTTGGGTTTCTTGTAATTGGCCGTGCTTATCAAATAAATATAACTGTTGGGCATCAATTGCTACCAGCATATTACTGGCGTAAGCGGCGCAGATCAGTGTGTCGGCCGCTTCTAAAATCATTTGTTGGTTTTGCCACAATAAGTTGTCGGTAATGTATAAAGCGGAAGAGCCGTGACCAAATTGAGCAACATGATTAGGAGCAGCAATGCCGTAATAATCCAGTAACCATGCCTGAGTCACTCCCGTTTTATCTAACCCCAGGTCGTCACTGTGATTAATCGCCACACCCGTTAACGTTAACAATAAAATAAATAATGCACTCGCCAAGCCTAAGCGGCGATGCCAGGGACGAAGCATACGTAAAAATCTGATGCGGAGTGTGTTTTTTCGATAGGGAGTTGTCACGCTAACCTGCTTAACATGGCTTATTGATTAATATGGGCATCAAGCAACAGCGCAATACGCGACAGTTTTGTTAATGCTCTTACCGACAAGGTTGCCCCTGTGATACCGTCAATGTGTTTATCGAGTTGATGTTGTTCAGTTAACTTGGCCGCTTTAAATTGATCGGTAAAAAAATCATGGCGAACTTCATCACCACGGCTTTCTCGGTACACCAATACTTTGGTTTGAGCAATTTGCTGATCTTTTACGTGAATACCAACTGTAATCGGCGATTCTTTACCAATTTCATCCATAATCCACACGGTTTCATTATTGTGCAACCAATAGCGTACGCGCATTTTATTAAATCGATGCGCCAAAATAGCCTCTACCGCTTGCTTTAAATCATCGTCGAGCCATAACACCTTAGCCTCACCACTATTGCCGTTAAATGCCTGGCTTATAAATGCATCATTTGACTGATATTGAGAGGCAGCGTGTGCTTTGTGCGTTGGAAGATACCCTAAAAATAACAGTATTAAAAAGACTAAAGCGAAACGAAACATTAGCGCATACCATCCATAAACAATTAAAAATAAGGGTGCCGACAATATACACTGCTGGCACCCAAATTATTATCGATAATCGATTTTACCGATAAATGGCGTTAACACTTATCAGTATTTAGAACTGATAACCAACACCTAGGTTAAAGCCGTCTGAATCTGCTGCACCAGTGATTTTTTCAAAGTCAGCTTTAAAGACTACGTTTTCGTGTAACCAGTAGTTCACACCTAGGTTAGTTTGCTTTTTCTTGGTTTCTGCACTGTTACCTGCATTGTTGTCCCATTCGTTGTATCGCGCAAATACACCAAACTGATCGTTAATGCGGTAAGCAGGTTCAATATAGAAACCATTTTGCTTATCGCGGCCTAATGCTTCAGCTTCTTGACCATCGATATCCCACTGTGCAAATAATGCTTTAACGGTAAAGTTTTCGATGCTGTAAATAGCATGTGCCGTTAATAAGGTTGCAGAGGCAGTATCAACACCCGCTTCACCTTGAGTTAAATCTGATTGGTATTGCACAGTAGCCGCTAGCTCTAAACCAGGTACGGCAGTGTACTTAACACGGCCGGTGTAGGCTAAATCTTCACCTTTGGCTTCAGACACTTTTTGACGACCATTACGGATTTTATAACCCGAGCTTTGGTCTAAATACAAACCAGAGGTTACGGCTGTATCAAACGCTAAACCAGGAGCGGCTTTCACATTAAGCGTTAAACCAGCTTCCCACCATGTTGCAGGGATAATGTCTTTTTCAACTGGGTTACGCTCAACACCATAAAACGTATTCGGCTCATGAGTTTCGTTGATAATACCCACTGGCATTAAAAATAGACCCGCTTTACCTGTGAACATCTCATTAAAGTCATGCTCAATATAAGCTTGCTCTAACTCAACTTCACCTTTTTTACCTTCACCCGCTAATGAATGTTCAACTTCTAGCTCAGAGAAAAAACGGGTTGTGCTATTAAACTCATGGCCAACAAATAATACAAAGCGGTGAAAGTCGAATTCTTTTTTATCGGTACCGGTTTTGTTATCAGTAATGTTGTTATAGTGCAATTCACCATAGCCACCAATAGTGGTAGCAGACTTGCTAGACGCGGTAGACTCGACAACATCAGCTGTGGTTTCTACGCGTTTTTCAGTTTGTTCAAGGCGCTTTTCAAGATCTTTCAACACTTTTTGTTGCTGTTCAATGATTTGGCGTAATTCGGTTGTTTCGTCAGATGCCGTAGCGTATTGGCTAGAAAACAGGCTTAATAAAGTGGCCGCAATTAACGTTTTTTTCATTTTTTATCCTGATAAGTCAATGTGAATAATATCGTAAATTTATGTAAAGCAGTGTAAATTTTATGGGGATTATACATAACGTTTATGTTAATGCAAATTATTACCATTTAGCTTACAAGGCCTATATCACATAAAATGAATAAACTGATATCTGTCAGGATTAGCCAAACTAAAACTCAAATAACCGCAACAATGCCCAATCAACCTGAAGATACGTATTTCGCTTTGATTGGGAATAAAACCATAACCACAACAAAAAACTCCACTTATTAATGATGATTTGTCAGGTTTTTAACCCCAAAACACGCTATGATCTGCACTCGTCGCAATAGGCTTATTTCATCATGCGTCACAAAGACAAAGATGAGTGGCATTGCGAAAACGTTATTCACTTTTTATCGACATTAGGCAACACCCATGGCTATCAGAATTAAACTTAAACCCGGTCGCGAACGCTCACTCGATCGTCGTCACCCTTGGGTCTTTTCCAACGGCATACATAATGTTAATGGTGGTAAACCTCAAGCAGGAGATACCGTTGATGTAGTGGCACACGATGGACGATGGTTAGGACGCGGAGCCTGGTCGCCCGAGTCGCAAATTCAAGTCAGGGTATGGACCTTCGATAAACAAGAACAAATTGATAGCGACTTTTTTGCAAGACGCATTAAACGCGCTCAAGCTGGACGTGATGATCTGATTATTGAACAGAGCCTAACGGGATACCGCTTAATTGCTGCTGAGTCAGATGGGCTACCCGGTATCACCATTGACCGCTATGCCAATGTGCTTGTATGCCAGCTACTCAGTACCGGCGCAGAAAAGTGGCGCGACACTATTGTTGAGCAACTTGTGCAGCAATATCCAGATTGCGCCGTGTATGAACGCTCAGATGTCGATTCTCGTAAAAAAGAAGGCTTAGCACCAGTAATGGGGCTACTACACGGTGAACTACCACCAATGCCAGTCATCATTGAAGAAAACGGCATTAAAATCGCAGTCGATGTAGTAAAAGGCCATAAAACCGGTTTTTATTTAGACCAACGTGACAACCGCGCTATGGCGGCTCGTTTCGTTAAAGGTAAATCGGTGTTGAACTGTTTTTGCTACACGGGTACCTTTGGTTTGTATGCAGCTAAAGCGGGGGCAGCCAGCATTGAAAACGTTGATGTGTCAGGTTTAGCGCTACAAACTGCGCGTGACAACATGGCCATTAACAACCTTAATGATGACCATGTAAATTACAACGAAGCTGATGTATTTAAGCTACTGCGCCATTACCGCGATGAAGGTAAAACCTTTGATGTTATCGTACTCGACCCACCTAAATTTGCGGATAATAAATCACAGTTAGATGGTGCATGTCGTGGCTACAAAGACATCAATATGATTGCCATGCAGTTACTTAATCCAGGCGGCATACTGCTCACCTTCTCATGTTCAGGCTTAATGCAGTCAGAGTTATTCCAGAAAGTCGTTGCTGATGCAGCATTAGATGCCAAACGAGAAGTGCAATTTGTTGAACGTATGCATCAAGCAAGCGATCACCCAATAAGCAGCGCATTCCCTGAGGGGTATTACCTTAAAGGTTTGGTTGCTCGCGTTTGGTAAATAAATACTAGTTACTGAAAATCTATGGCATTAACAATTAACATATTTACGCCCTACTCGCTTAATAGGCTTATGATGTTGTTAGTGTTGATGTCTAAAAAGCGTAAATATAGGTGTTTTTAACGTGTTTGCACAATCAAATAATAATTTAAAGGCTGTAAATGAAATGCGCTATTTATTTTATGTAACCTTGTCATACTCTTTTAGCGTACTTAGGCCGCTTGAAATTGCGATTAAAAAACGTGGTGGCAAAGTGGCTTGGTTTATACCTAAAGGAAGTGAGGCTGAAAAGTTTCTCTTATCTAGTGATGATCGTTTGGCTGACGTTAACCAAGTCAAAAAATTTGATCCACATGCTACGTTAGCACCTGGAAACTTTATTCCTGATTTTTTCCCAGGAATAAAAGTACAAGTTTTTCATGGTTTCGATTCTGGCAAAAAAGGTAAATTCAATATACGGGGCTTTTTTGACTTATATTGCACCCAAGATCCCAATATTACTCAAGGTTTTAGCTCAATCAATGATGGGACTTGTGAGGTTGTGGAAACCGGCTGGTCAAAACTAGATCCATTATTTTCATTACACCAAGATACTGAAAAATATCAGTCTGAAAAACCGGTGATCTTGTATGCCCCTACTTTTTCACCCAGCCTAACCAGTACGCACGCCTTATACCCATTTATTAAGCAACTCGCTGAAACTAAAGATTGGCAGTGGATTGTAAAATTACACCCCAAAGCAACCGCTGAAGAAGTGACAATGTTTAAAGCTTTATCAAGCAATAACTTACGCTTTGTTGAAACTGGGGATATTATACCGCTGCTACAAGCTGCCAATATCATTTTATCAGACACTTCTTCAATACTGACTGAATTTGCTTTACAAGAGAAGGTTGTTGTCGCGCTAAATAATCGACGTCCTGAAGAGTGGATGGTTAACTTTCAACAACCATCACAACTCGAAAAAGTGTTAGACACCGCTTTACAACCAAACGAAAGTTTGTTGCAAAAGATAAAGGCGCATTGTGATTCAATTCATCCTTACAAAGATGGTCATTCGAGTGAGCGAGTATTAGATGCAATTGATAAATTGGTTACTTCAGGAACATCTCACCTTAAAGCAAAACCTTTAAACTTAATACGTCGGATAAAAATACGAAAGAAATTAAAGTATTATCATTGGAATTAACACTCATAATATTGAAATTTTCTATGATATTTAATGAGGTAATCGCCCTTACAGGTAACACTACAAGGGCGTTATATCACAAAGTTTTCTGTCGGTTATTTGATTTTACTTAGTACGTCTCGAAGTATAGAGCTTGAGGTATGAGTCGTATAAGAAAAATACATAATCTCTACACCTAACTTTGCAAAATCTTTTTCAATTTCAATCCATTTGTCAGTACCTTTCCAATCATCACCAACAAACATTTTGTCAAATTTTAGGTTATTCCAAGCTTCTAGTTTGTCATAGCTCATTTGTGGCACAACTTCATCGACAAACTTTATTGCTTCTACAATTTCCAAGCGCTCTTGGAATGGAATAACCGGCTTTTTATTTTTTGCCGACATAGATAATTCGTCACTTGTCACCCCAACAATGAGGTAATCGCATTCAAGCTTGGCGCGCTTTAACACATTGAGATGACCAATATGGAACAAATCAAACACACCTGTGGTATAGCCAATTTTTTTCATATAAAACCCAATTAACAAATGGATATCAAACCCGTTGTCCACATTATGCCATGATGTTTGCTATGACAGGAATCACTTATCAACTCATTCCCTATTCAAATAAAATAAATGTTAAGTCGTACCATGACGCAGTTTAATTGATACGACTAACCCAGTTAAAACATAATTGATTTAACTGTAGATTGAAATGACTAAACGAAAAACCTATTCAAAGTAATTTAAGCTTGATGCCATTATGCTAGAGGACAAATTATAGCATTGCTGAAGCTTCAAAAAATCTAGAAGTGAGTGCTCAACACCTTGGTCGTTGGATAAAAGGTTCCTAAAATAATGATGGTCATGTATGACCTGGTCAACTGAATTAAGTCACCCTGGTTAAGTTCATTAAGCGGCTTCTTTTATCTGCTTATCCATAAGCTCAAATTTATTGGGACTTTGATAATCCAGCTATGAATGCATCCGTTGGCTTTTGTACCACATTGTAATGTAATTCATCACATCTTGCAGAGCTGTTATGCGTCCGATAGTTTTGCCTGTGAACTCGTTCCTGTTTTAAGCTACCAAAAAAAGAGCCCTGGAGTTTAACTACCCATGACTATTGCATTAACATAACTTTTTATCTTAAAAAAAAGCGACCACTCAATGAGCCAGTCGCTTTTTATTAGTTTCGAACATTTCACAGTAGCTAACTTGTTTAGTTTCTAACTTTTCAGTTAGTCGCTATCTTTATGACTAGTTTCGAACTCTATTTAACTTCCACAATTGTGCGTTTATAAAATAGTTTGATAAAAAAACCACAGGTTCTAGGGTCATTTAAATGCTAATGTTTGATCTTTTTTTACAACTGCGTTTTAGAAAAATTATAAAATAGTTTGATCTTTTTTTCTAACCCACAACTAATACAAACAGCTTGTTTTTTGCGCTATACCTGATCTTGTCAATGCTCTTTATTTCATAAAAATATGCTTATTCCTGCCTCATTTTTAATCCATTCAATGACTGTAACTTTTCCAACGGGATTATACCTACTGAGATGCGGTAAACCGGCTACAAATAGTTTATTGCCATTGATAATTGTGTGAAAACCTCTGCATATAAACCCCTTATGTCCTGATGGACATATTTTTTCAACGTCATGAGCCCCAACTAACTCTTTAATAAATGAGTATGGAGAGTCTTTACCGTTACCAAAAGTGAGAATTAGCTTCGGTTGAACAAGCCCTAAAACCGCTTCATGTACTGGCCAACATAACCCTGCCAATCCAAAGCATAACGTCTCTGAAGAAGTAGTTGTTTGGAATATCAAATTAGAAGCACATACCGTCCTAACGTCATAACCAAGGTCTACTAACAATTGAACCACACGCTTCTGTAAAGGAGCTTTATCGACATCTTGCAATTGCAACGGTTCACATTGTTGTCTCTTCCAGTTTTCGTCCACGAAAGAGTTTTTGGTTCGAGTCAACATATCATCTATGTGTTGTTCAATCGTGATAAAAGGTTTACCTCCAGGGTTTAGCCCCAGAAGATATATATCGCCCTTTGATAATGTTTCATGAGAACTATATATGATTTCCCCTGGTCGACACAGAATATGTTTCAATGCTCGTTTGGCTAGTAATGGCAAATCTTCTTTCAACATAGATATGGCTCACTTTGTTCAATTTTTCTCTGAAGCGATTTATCCACTTTATCTGATATTCATTTTCGCTTAACACTTTACTTTTTTTTGCCGGCAACTTTTGATGATAGCAAGCCGCTAAGCTTATACTAACTTTTAGACAGATAACTATCTAATAAAACCGAATATGTAGATTGTGATTTAGGGTTCATAATCATCTAAAAATTCAATGTACTGTTTCGCACCAGCTAATAATCCCTTGAGCGTCTGTTTGTCATTAATTATGAAACCACAATGTTTTCTTTGTGCCATTTTATTTTTGACGTTATGCCTATCTTCAAATTCTATTATTGAGGTAAAATTTCTGTTTATATGACGTGCATCTCGTAAAATCATAAACTGGAGAAGTTCCATTAAACCATTCTCTCGATCCATTAGTGTTGGGAAAAACTCAGTACTTTTAACTCGATAATTTTTTGCTAATTCTTTTAATGAGAACGTTTCACTTTTAGACGCTTGAAACTGCAAAAATCTAGCAATAGATTGATCTCCTGCAAATCTAAAATCAATGTGTGTTTCAATACCAAAAGGATTGATTTGATTATATATACCAATGGATATTGCACGTATTTTTTTTAAGTTTTTCTCCAAGAAAAGTTCAAAAGGTGTAGATGTTTTATCGTATTTAGTCAGATTATACTCGTATCGATTAACTGATATATCTTCTTTTAACTCATCGATTTGGCCAGGAACATACAACATTTTATTAACCCTTAATACTTCTTCGAAACATAGTCGGTTATGTGTGGCATATACTGATAAAAGAGCATCTAGTTTTTCTTCTTCTATTGAGTATTGATATACCCAAGATGCAAATAAATAGGCTCTAATCGGATGATTAATAGAATAAGCAACATAATAATCATCAACAGGTACGAATAACGTCCTAAATATGCTTTCAAACTCTTTAGGTAAAAGACAAGAAACAAATTGTTGAAACTCAAGATCATCATTACTCAGTACTTGTATAATAAAATTTATCCAATCTTTTCTCTTAAATTCATGCACATACTCCGCATGCTTTGCTATATCTTCAAAAGGTCCAAAATCTGCCGCATTAAACATTTCATAGCTACTATTTACTGGTAACTCAAAACTTTCACGCTTAATCCCATATTTTATTTCAAGTTCAACAACTTTTTCAGCACCTCCAAAATCAGATAATAATCGAAAACTCTCTTGATCAAACAGCTTTCTTATAAGTCCGATATTTTCTTCTTTTAATATTTGAATTTGTTCCTGCTCTTTAGTTGTAGATACGTATTTTTGGCAGCCTCGCGGCAAAAACACACGTATAAAAGAGCTTATATAGTAATCACTTTCGTCTGACGGTAAACCTAAAGCTTCAATCAGGTAAGGTATAGAATTAAGAGGTAGTTTCCGAGCAGAATTTCCAGTGATAACTTCAGCAAGAGTTGATCTACTTCCAATACTTCTAGCACCTGCAATTTTTTGTGCTTTGTTGTGCCACTGAGTCGTATTTAGCCCGACCTTGCGCTTTAACCTTTCCAAAAGAACATTAGCATCAACTAGTTGCCTTGTATCGAAATCTAAAATTTTAAACTCGCTGGTATTCATAAGTATCCTGAACGTGATTGAGCATGACTCCAAAAAACATTGTCGCAAAAAGAGACGGTAAATTAAAGATGAACTTGTTAACCTTTAGTTGAAACAAACAAGGAGAATATATGACTCTTTATACTAACCATGCACGCGCAAGAATGCAGCAAAGAGGCTTTACTGAAGAGCTAATTCAGGCAATCTTAGACTTCGGAAAGGAGTACTTCCGTAAGGGATCTATTGTTTATTTAGCAGACAAAGGTTGCATTAAAGAATTGATAAAAATGGGATATTCAAAATATTTCTGTGAGAAGTGCAAAGGTCGATATGTGGTTGTTAGTCATACTGGTGACATTTTAACAGTTGCCCATAAACATAAACATTTTGCGAGATAGGAGATAAACAAATGCCAATAGTAACTGCAATTGACCATAAATTTCACCAGAAACAACGCCATACTTTCAGCTATTCATATAACATTTGTCGAAGATGTGGAGGCGGTGGTTATCTTCCTCAATACTCGCATATTGCTAATGGTATATGCTTTTCTTGTCACGGCGATGGTGAGTATCAAGGTTGTTATACTTCATCAGTCTTACCTACAACACCTTTAATTAGTCACTCTAGATATTGGTGCATCATCCTTGATACCACCGACAAAATTATTGCCTCATTTACTTTAGATCACGATTGTAACCCAGAATTCCATATTCAAAACAGATTGGAAGATACGAAGCTTTCAAGAGATAATGTTCGTGTTATTTTCGGTGAAAAAAATGAAGCACTTAGTAGCTTAAAAACTAGGATTAAGCTCAAGCAGTTCTGAAGTTATTAATCATGATCACCGATAAAGCCACAGCTGGCCAAGTGAAGACTTTAAGAGCCTTGAAGATGCAATAACTTGGGTGAAAGGCTTCGCTAATTGGTACAAGAACGAGCACAGGCATAGTCGTATCAAGTTCGTGCCCCCGGCAACGTCATGATGGTGAAGATAAAGTTATATTGGCATAAAGACTTTAATTATAGGGAAAATAAGTTGAAAAACTCACATCAAGCACAATTAGAAATAAGCCATGTTGAACGTGGTTCATGGGAGCCTAGCGGAGTAGGCTTTGGATTACATGGATCAGGACAAGGTGCGGGTGGACGACCAGTCTCTAATGAATACATGAGAGAACAAGAAGATAAGTTCAGTCTTAAAAATCGAAATGTAAAAGCCAAGCAACAATTTAAAGTCGATAAAAAAAATAATGAAAGAAATCTGAAGATAAAAGAGATTTCTGATCGATTAGATCATGCAAAAGACATGTTAAGAAAGTATCAAGACAACCCATTTAAAACCAAAGAAACTGAATATTTTAAAAAATTAATATCGGAGCTAGAAAGCACATAACAGATAAGGATAGGCCTATCGAAGCGTCTGTACTCCAAAATCACGAACATTAAAGAGTAAACACTGTAGTGTGAAGAGTAAACTCTAACTACTCAGATCAGACACTTGGCACACTTTATTAAGCTTCTTGTTAATTTACAAAAAAAACTTCACCTAATGAAGAGTCAGACGGTAATCCCACGACAAATAACTGAGGCTTAAAGTAGAATTTTCCAGTAACCGAATAACAGGAGAATTCTAAATTGAAAAAACTACTTTTATCTGTAAATGATGGATCATTTTGAGTGTATATTAAAGACTAAGGAGAAAAATTAAATGATAATGGATTGGTGGGGGTACGACAATAAATTGAACACTTGGGTATACCTTGATCGCTCGATCATTAATAATCAGCCAGGCTATGCCCATCTCTCTTTAATATTCGTTAATTGTAAAGACGAAAGTATATACAAAGTTAAACGAAAAGATTGGAACGAACCACGTTTCATATTTGAAAAAAAATGCTCGCTGAGAGGGAAGACAATCAGCGTAGTGCTCTCCAATCTTACAAAACTAAAATCAATATCTATCGGGATATAGCAAGGCCATACGAGAATGATCCAAATGCGTGCACTAAATCTACTTTCAATAGCAATGAGCCATCTCCCTCATCCCATCAAAGAGTAAAGCTCACTCCAGAACAAATCAGAGCAAGGTACGCCAGAGAGTATTCTGATGATGCATGGAGTGAAGTAATTAGGTACGTTGAATTAATGAAAAAACTAGATATTCGGGATCAGGGTACATGCAATGAATATATCACCAAGTCTAGGCTTTGGGATAAATATCCAAACATCAGAGCTATGAACGACCATGGCTATGGTAGAGAGATCGAAGGCATAACCCGCTCCGCTTACCGCCTAGTTTGCGAGTTAATAAGTTTACAAAACGGATTTGGCTCACCTTTGCTTCAATCCAGAAGATACTGATAGGATTCCAATGGTTTTAAGCCATTCAAAGGCAAAGTATCTAACCACTGCAATGAAATTCAAGCACTTAACAACCACAGATCTGATTATACAAAAAAGCGACCTGCTCTATAGCACGTCGCTTTTAAAATGAGATCTTAAATCTTTTTAACTGTTCTAAAACCTATGTATGATGGCAGCACTAGACTAAAGGTTACAGTTTTATTCGTCATTTTTGTCTCCCAATTTGCACGCTAACAGCATACCATTTTTCTTAATTGGTGGCAAAATTCACTATGCCACATTTGCTATTTATCCTTTTCTAGTACTTGACTCAGCTTTTTCCTCAAATTAATAATCCACATACTCCTATATTCATCTTCACTTAAAAACCTGCCCTTTTGTTTTTTTGGGGGTGATTACAAGGCACAAAAAAGTTAGTTCGATCTCGAATGAACTGATGTTGCCATTGAGCACCATTATCAGAAAATTGCTGAATAATTTCTTTAAAATTAGTATCGGCATCATCCATAAGTCCAAGTATTAATGTGCTTGCTCCTTTGGATTTTATCAAACTAGTTGTGTCAGCCTCTAACATCACTATTTTTGTTTGTGCAATATCAAGGATTGCGACGAAAAACCTAAGCGTTTGTTTATCTTTAGTTTTAAATATTACTTTACTATTGTTTGTTGGGTTCGGGAAAACATGGCACTTAATCGACTCAAGTGTAATACTTTGACTCTGACCAAGCTCCTTGACGACCTCCTCAAACATAATGAATTTTTGAGGCAACTCATCAGCTTCTTCGAATCCATCATCATCTTGATTAATAACGGGATCATATTCTTGAGCGTCTCCATCTCTTTCAGGTGAACCGACACCAGATTGATCATGCTCTGTTTTTTCATTTCCCTCAAAAAAAACAGGCTTAGATACCCCTTTACCATTAGAAACAACCGTGCCCTGAATACCAGATACATTAAAAGAAAAACCTTTAACCTTTTGAGTATGAAGTCGTTTACCAAACGCAGGAATACTACCTAAATCTAAATCCGGATCTATATCCACATTTGGTGTTTTACCACGTTTTGAATTTTCTTTGTCGCATGTGTCGGTAAAGTCTATACTAGGATGTTCTAGCTCGACACCAAAAAACTCCTCAGAGACTTTTGCATCTACAACATCTTCAATTCTCTTTACCTTGAGGCGTTTTGACAATGGATCCCTAATAATTGACAGCTCAAACTGCCATCCGACCAAATTGGGGGGATAAATTCAAACGCTATCGAATCTGTATTTTTCTGAAAAGATTGATAAATAGAAAAAAAGCTCTGCCTCGCCTCACGGTCTAAAAAAAGCCAAATAATATGATTGATTTTGTTTTTCGTATTTAAATAACTAACAGGATATGTAGTCGATTTTGGAAAAATAATCTTTAATGGCGTACATGTACGGTGCACAAAAGCAAGTTCAGACAAGCCATTTGCATTATATGCAGCATTTACCAAGTGTCGATGGTGAAAAAAGATTGTTCTTGCTAACTCAAAACCTGAAACAGAAATCAATCCCTTATCAGTTTGATAGATGTATCGATAGTGCATTGATGATTCATCAATCTTAACTAACTCAGTAACACGCACCGTTACTTTTTCATATTCAACTTCATCTAAAATGTCTTTTTCAGAGAAGGTTCGCCCAGGTGCTAACATATTTGCCATTTCAATAGGTAGTGATGAGCAAATACCGTCAATCCACTCAACACCGACATAAATTTGTTTGTTTTTAAAAAGATTTTTAGACTTAAATACGCCATTGACCTTTTTTAATTCAACATTCCTTGGGAGGTAATTTAAAGCGGGAAAACGTTTCGAAATCCATTCTGAGAATGTGTTTGACAGGTTTTCGGCTACGCTTTTTGCTAAGTCCGGCAATACGTTCAATTTCATAGGGTTTAGGGAAAGGTTCATGTGAATTTATGCAATTCACCATAATAGCCAGAACTCTACGAATTTGGTACTCATCTATTGATTCAGTGTATTTTACAAAAAAGCTTAGACATAAAGGTAATTTATCTAAGTGACTAGCAATCCCCCAAGGCACATTAGTTTGAGCAATAAACCAAGTTTGAGTCATGCGTGGTAAGTTCAAATTCTCATAACTTTTATTGCGGATTTTAATGAGCTTTTTAACAATATCAATGTCGCGCTTGCACCAATTTATTTGCCTCCCGACATCATTACGGAAACGATTTGGCAAATGTTCTTGTAACCAAGCATTGTCATAGCGATAAAGCCATGAGTAAACCCTTGAGCCTTCAGTTGTCGCTCTAACATCTTTTAAAATTGACGTTGGTGAGCAAATTACTAACCAGATAGCACGATATTCTTCGTATCGTTCAACTGCTTTAATATTAGTGTAAATCCTTTTTTCTCTAATTTTATCAGTGATTAATGCTGCATTTTGAATAGAGTCTAAAAAAGAATAAGAGGGAAACAGAGCCATATGACACACTATATGATGAAGAAAACTATAATGTCGTCTGTGTTTGCGAAAAAATGCTAACAACCAATTGTTTTCTAGGCTGACGCTTAAGCCTTGTTGTTCTAAAAAAGCCGTTCCCCAAAAATGTTCAATTTGAAATCGAATATTAAGATGATCAGGTCTACTCCCAATAACTAAACCATACTCCGCTATGCTGCGTTGATAAAAGATGGTCCATTGCAATGGTGTGACATATGGTGTTTTAGTTATTAATAACTGCTGTATCGAAATAGCCAACGCCAACAATTTGTTATTGGGCTCAACATTTAACAAGGTTAATTGTGCTTGAGGCGCAAGATATGAAGCATCTTTAAAAGCATGCCTTCTATCGGGGAGTAATTTAAACGAGCTATTTTGCAGGTAACAAAGGTGCTTAGGACATACAATTACTCCAGGTAGTTGAAATAACCTTCGCCAATACGAATAAGCTAGATTTACTTGATCTTCAGCTAAACATTCAGGGCAATACCGATAATAGCGGAGCCACTTAATGCTTGAAGCATTAATCCCAACACTTGTCATCACATGCGATTTATCACTGTTTATCATTCTATTCTGAACATCATTTACTCGCGATGGCTCAACAAAAGACTGAAAAAGTGGAAGTATAGAATGACGTTGAATCAACTCATTTTGACTTATAAACCAGATATGGCCAACCTGTGACAGTAAAGCTTGAAGATGCCCTTGCAATAGAGGTGAAGGGACAATGTTTCGAGAGCCAAAAAGTAATTCTAGTGCCGCTTTATCATTTCTTAAACCTTGTCTTGATACAAAACGAGCAAGAATACTGACGAGTAATTCATCATCATGCGCCACAGGAAATTGCATAATCATAACTGATCCCATTAAATGAGATCGGTAGAAATATTAGCTATTCATCTGCACTATGAGTAAGCGATGCTATTAATGATTTCTTATCTTCATCACTTAACGAAGCGATAAGAATAGCCAGCTCTGCACTTTGGTCATCTTCACAAAAAAAGTAGTTTAATGGCACTTTCAATTCATCAGCCATTTTCCTAAGCGTTTGAATATCAGGAACATGCCTACCTTTTTCGTAGTGGTTCATACGACCGCTGGCAGAACTTTCATCCATACCGACTCTTACACCAAGTTCTTTCTGTGAAATACCCACTTTCTTTCGAGCCTGTTTAAGTCGCTCAGGTATTGGATTGTTATGCAATTTATATTCATCTTCAAAATCTCTCATGCTTAGATTGTCTAAGTTTTACTTATTTCTGTATACTTAGCAATCCTAAGTTTTTATTTTTTTAAGATCGGAACATGACTAACGAAACTATTTCTTTGAACCAAAAATTCAGAAAACTATTGATGCGGGTTGATGGAAGCTCAATAGGCAGAAAACAACTTATTGAATTAGCAGAAAATCTATTTAGCTTATCTAAGATACAAGCAGAGCGCTTGGTTGCGAGAAACATTCATGCACTAACAACAAAAGATTTAATCGTTGCAACAGGTAAAAGCAATGCAAGGATTTATCAAATTACCCCCGAACTTCGGGCAATTTTACAAAGTAACGAGTACGAAATAACAACTAAAGCTAATGATGAAAAAGGTACATCCTCTAATGAGTTAATGTCAGAAGAAACCAAGACAAGTACTGAATTGAAAATGGTATTAGGTGAAATCCAAGCTTATCAAGATTACCTAGAACAATTTCCTCAACAAAACAAAACCATATTGTCACTGCTTAACAAAACCAGAGATCATGCATCGGATCTATATGGCCGCCTTAGTGCTATTAACAAAATAATTAAGGCTACTAAAATAGAGGACAACATTACATGTTAAGGGACTGGCAAAATCGCTGTATCAAGCACGCGACAGACACCTATAGCAAGCAGGCAGGGTATCTTATGCTGGCTTGCCCTGGTGCAGGAAAAACGATAGCTGCCGCTCATATTGCTAAATCACTTATCGACAATAATAAAGTGGATTATGTCGTTTGCTTTTCACCATCCCGTATAGTTTGTCAAAGCATTGAACAAACTTTTGAGCATGTTTTAAGCAGAAAATTTAATGGTCACTTAGGCGCTTTAGGGATGTCAAAAACTTATCATTCCTTAAGCAATACTACTGAATTAATTAGTAATTTAAGTAACAGTAGGGTTTTAGTGATTTTTGATGAAATACATCATTGTGCCGGCGGTGGTGATTCTCCTTCAAATGTCTGGGGAATGCAGCTACTGGTAACAATCCAAAATCTAGCCACTTACACATTATCACTTACCGGAACGCCCTGGCGTACCGATACTCTGCCAATCCCTTTTGCAAAATATACAGACCCAGACGGTAATATTTTATGTGATTTCTCTTACGACATTATCGAAGCCATTAGGGATAAGGTATGCCGTATGCCACAAATAACTGCGATAGATCTTCAACATGTTGTGGTAAAGAAAAATCATCAACTTCAAACATATGACAATCTACAAAACCTTCTAGAAGAAGGCGATGTTAGCTATCAGTCCATCATTAAACACCCTGAGGTAATCAAACATTTGTTGTCTCAAAGTATTGAGCAGCTAGATAGTCTTAGGAGTATTTCACCTAATGCCGGCGGCTTGATTGTTGCGTCTTCATACCTTCATGCGTTGCAAATCCAATCGATTTTATCTGGCCAATTAGGTAAAGAATCGACCCTAGTGTCTTGCAGGCTAGATGACTCGCCTGAATTAATTGAATACTTTAAAAACAGTCAGTCAGAATGGATTATTAGTATCGCGATGATAAGCGAAGGAACAGATATCCCCAGATTGCAAGTTTGCTGCAATCTTACTGATGTCACTACTGAGCTGTACTTTCGGCAAATTCTAGGCCGGGTACTTCGTGTAACAGAGGCGCAAAGCAATTTTGCATATATGTTCATGCTAGCAGAACCCAAATTAGTTGAGTATGCAAAGCGATTAGACGAAGCCGTACCAGGAACCTACACCTATCAAAAATCAGCTCATTTACTGGACAGCATCGATAATTCAACATCTAAGGAGTTACCCAACAAAACTTTTTCGTCTGACAATAGCAAAACGAGTACAGGGCTTAATTTTGATTCGCTCAACACCAACGCTCATCAACTTGGGAGTAAAAACCAAGTTGATGAGCTGGTATTGTCGTCGTTTAAATCACAAATTCTATCGAGCTATCTGATCTATGCTTAATCGACACGTATCGCGAATTGATTAGAAGTGACTCTTGGTCAAATGCCACCCAGAACCATATTTACACTTATAGACTCGTAAGCTAATGCCCTGTTCATCATAAATGATATCAGCTCTTAAACGCGCCTCGCGTTTGGAGCGATATGATGCTTTTTCAACACCATAGCCTCCTGTGCAACGAGTGCATTTTTGGCTGGGAGTTTGTCGACTTTTAGGCGACAAATGCCATAAATCACATTTGTCACAATGATACGGACTCAAATCGTTACCATAATATTCTTTTGAGTATTCCGCAGCATCTTGTGCCTCTTCCTCAGAATAATATTGTGTTAATGCCTTACCGGAAGCCTTTCCAAAACAAGTTTCACTTTTCATGTTTGCCTCCTAAGACTCAATAACATCGATATCAATTGGACAATATCTTGATAAAAATGTTTTAGGATTAAAGGCTATCTGTGCAAGCGCACTTTCTACACCACACTGATTAATGCTGTCACTGTACTTGTAGCCACTAGCACTTACAGAGTTTTGATAAAAGCGGCCTAATGGGTCGATCATCAAATATGACTCGGTCATCGTTGAATTAGACTCAGCAAATATTGGGAGTCCTAAGCCACTATGACGATCAACAAACTGGTTAAACTTATCATCCGAAATCAGTAAGTCATCAGCACCATAGGGCATAACTTGTAAGACTTTCCATTTGTAAGGTTTTAACTCACTAATCAGTAATGAAAAGTCCTCCTCATAATTTAAGCGGTTCACTACGGTGTTAATCTTGGTTTTGATGCCTTTTTGAGTTTCTATTAAACCCTCTAATGCGATTTTTAAATCCTCAGCGCTGAGCGAATTGCCTTTACGATCAACTCTGCCAATTTTTTCTCGTGTACTTAAATCTTGGCTATCAAAGCTAATACCAACCATATCCAACACATTTTTAGGGAAATCTAAGCGGCTATTTACTAGATAATGCCCATTAGTAATGATTGAGGTTTTAAAGCCTTTTTGTTTCGCTAGCATCAGTACTATAAAAAATGTACTGCCAAGCATCATTGGCTCTCCACCAGCTAAATTAAGGCGTATAGTGTCATAACCGAGTTCATTTTTTAACGCAGAATCACCTTTGATAAAATATGAAGCTAAGTTATCAAGCAGCTTTTCAATTTCCTCAAGAGAACGATGTAATTCTTTGGGGCGACCCCACTTTGCAAAGCAGTATTTGCAGTCATAATTGCACACTTCAGTGATGTG
This sequence comes from Shewanella phaeophyticola, assembly GCF_025398315.1. Classification (GTDB taxonomy): domain Bacteria; phylum Pseudomonadota; class Gammaproteobacteria; order Enterobacterales; family Shewanellaceae; genus Shewanella; species Shewanella phaeophyticola. Next base: position 4,299,255 of record NZ_JAODOQ010000001.1, on the reverse strand, counting down.
CCAGTTGATGACCAATTCTTTAATATCTTTATTTACTTCATTAATAGATTTCATAACTCAGCCCCTTAACATTCAACGGTTAATGAACTGAATTTTTTATTAAAATTTCGCTCATAGTTTTGACGGCTAAACAGCTGAAAAACGAAGCTCTTTGAAGTGCGGATTAAGATTAGCCGATGATTTCGGCCTACACGAAAACGAACAAGAGAGTTGTTACATTTGACCTTTCGCCCCCCTAAAAGCGGATAAGGTTTACCTGATGTAATCTCATTTATCAGGTTTATCATTTGGACTTGTTGATTGGAAGATAGACTTTGCCACACACTAGCGTTCATACGACACACTAGCGATGAAAGCGTATTCAATTGAGTAGACTCATCACTGAGGGGGAAAACATATTGTAATGTTGACATTTTGAAGCACCTTTTTTGTTATGGGTGCTTCTATACGCTGGTGAATTAATTTTTTTTCGCTTTTTATTTTGACGGTAGCAGTACAACACTCCCGACTGAGTCTGCATTGCTTAACATCGACTCAAAATCATTGCTTAAAGACTCACCTTCAACAAAAGTAAGTAATACAGCCCCCTCGTCAAGCTTAAAGGCCCATGAGTCATTCATACCAATAACTCCATCACCATCAGAAAAAGAGTAATAAACCTTAATATCTCTGCCCCCATTGAACTGAATCAGAATATCTTTCTCTAGCGATACTATTTGGTGCTCCCCCCATTTAACGTCAAGTGAAAAGGCTTGCTCTTCATCTGATACACTACTCAAGGCAGCGCTAAATGGTTGGAAGTTAAGTGCCACAAAGACTAATTTGTGGTGCATTGGTGCTTTTTTTAGTAAAGGATTTTAATTTTTTATATTGATGAACTATCGCAGGCCATCTTGCCGCTAGACTGCAAAACGCATTCAAACTCTCTCGCCTCTTAACTGCATCAGCCCAAATTTTTTCTGCATTGTGGTGACATAAAAGGTCTTCCCACTTTTCATCAACAGATTCTATGCCTTGTACCATTTCATCAAGCGATAACTTATCCAATGTCATGATACCTGCTCCAATATTGTTGATGGCTTATTTTTTAGTTGTAGCAGCTTGTGAGCATAATCTGAATAATTTGGCTCATTCTTATTTATCTCATACACATCAAGCACCGCTTTTTTGGCAATGGTCTTAAACAATGCACGAGTAAGAAAGTCCTTATCGTCCACATCAGAAAATGTTTCATGAAATCGATTAATTATATGCTTAATAGTCTGTCTAACTTGGTGCTTAGTTTGATGGGTTTCTGAATATCCTGAGACGTATTGGGGGCGATTAAGGCCTTTCACAAAATATTTATTTTCATAGAGCGCCACAGTATCCAAATGTTCAGCGATATTGAGGAACTGATACAAATACCGAAAGGAAGCATCTACCTTATAGCGAGTTGTTTGAGGGGCTGATACCTCGTTCTCTATTTCTACAACCTGCGATAAATCGTCAGATAAAGCTAATTCATTTAAAAGTTTTTTATTAGCTTGCAACCAATAACCAATCAAATCTGGGGCAACTTGTTGATTGAGTTTTTTTAAGTTTCTTGCCAACTTTGGCACATGTGAATCCATACAAACGTTGTTAGATATGGATTGTTCATAAATACTGTCATCTAAGTCTTGCTTGTAAGATCCGTTCCCAACACTTACCTTTCCTGCTGTTTTATAACGAACCCAGAATGCCAACTGGCTAAACAATGTAATATCTTTGGGTATCGCTGTCGGCAACTGACTGACACAAAAGTGACTACGTAAAAATAAGTCTATAATTTTGTCTGCTGCAGTATCTTGATGACCAAAAGCAATAGAGATTGTTTTCTCATCAAAATCCTCAAGCGCTTGCTCAATGACCAATACAATAACTAATCGATTTTCATCAACATAGTTTTGACGACCAATCATAGACCAATCAGTAATGGGTAAATTGCTATCTCGCATTCTTTACAAAGCCCGCTTTTAAATTCATTTTAAAAATTAAATCACTCATTTCCCGCTTTTGATCCGAAGACAACTCTACTCTAGGAATAAAAACATTTTGCTGTTCGCTTAAACCACAAAAACGCATGCCTGACCAGGCTGAAGGATGCTTAAATGAGCCCTCCAAAACGCTTATATCAAAGTTGGACTTATTTGCACTACTAGCAAGCACTGTATCCCATAAGCGCTTTCAATGCTTGTTTTTTTCATAATGGCAACCAAGCGTTTTTAGGTACTCTTTTTCACCAATAGTTGTGATTTTATTTAACTCGTCATCGGCACCACTTTCAACCCACCAACGTTGAGCACTAAGCAGTGCTTCTGATGCCCCTAAACCGCTTATAATAAGCTTATCGTATTTAGCCTTAATGTTCGCCGTCACTAACTCAGGCACTGCCCATAAAGAACCTATTGCGGTGTTAGCGCCATACTCTAGCATCCTCATGTCCATACCGAAGGCTTCATTAACCTGGCTAGGTAAAAAGTGCAGTGGGATATTAGAACCGCTTTGGCACGCCCACAATTCTATACGCTCAGCCCCTCTTACACCTAGACGCATCTCAACGTCTCGAATAACATAATCTCTAAATAATAATGAAGGTCTTTCTGGATGTTTATGCTCGCAGTGCCCATAGAAACTAAAAACACTAGAGTGGGTTAACTGATTAACAACGTCATCCATAGATTGAGTAACATTAACTTCTGAACAGGCTTGTACCGCGAGTTTTTCAAATAACGTGTCACCACCACTTAAGCTAGTAAACTGAGTTTTTTCATCTGAATATTTAACTTGTTCGTATAAATACATCAATGAAGGTAGCCAATTTATCTCGCTAACTAATTGATATAGCTTTTCTCCTGCTTTACCTGTTGCTATCCAAGGTATATGTGAAGCAAAAAATGAAGGTAGCAGCGAAATTTTACTTAAGTGATCCGGAAGTATCTTTTTCCAATCAATAAAGTCTAAATCCCAATTTGTACTAGCCTCTTTGTTATTGGCAACAAATGCAGCAACATTATTAATTAGATGTTTGGGTAAGTTGAAAGAATAACCATTAGCAATTATTTCGTTATTTTGCAGATAAACAACAATAATCAAAGCATCATCATATTGATCTTCAATATCTATCTTAACGATTACTTGCTCGGGATGTGCATGAACGGCCTCGGTTAAATTATCAAATATAATTTGTTGAGTACGTTGTCTCGAAGTGGAGTAATCAGAGTCCATCCTATCTATATAATCTCCCACTTTTTTGAAATCACCTAAGCACAAATTGGCTTGTTCTTTTAAATAGTTGATAGGATCTTTGGTTCTACTCGCTATGTCGACTATTTGGGAATATTGATTATCATCGAATACATTTTCATCAAAATTGGTTATTTTTAAGGGGGTGCTGATTTAAGTAAATTAGCACTTTCTGTTAGATATTTATGTAATTTATCTTTGTCCACTACACCAGACATAAGTGCAAGTTCATTCAAACCATAATATGCACCACCTAACTTTCTTTTAGTTTCTACTAACATTTGTACCACTGGATTTTTAGCATAAAACCAGCACAAGCTCGCATTCTCACAAAAACGCATCCCACTGGTATTTTCAAGCGTGATAAATGCACGTAAAAAGTCTTTATTTTTTGCTAATATTCGAGCCAAACCTGAACTTGCCTGTTGAATCAGAACACCGACTCTATCAGACTCTTGATCCGTCTCAGTAGACTGTCTACTCGTCATTAATGAATGTATTTTCACTGATAACTTTTCAATATTAGCAACAGTGCTGTTTCTCTCTGCCTCATTTACAAGTTTTTGAATTTCAACAATAGGGTTTGATATATCTACGTATGGATTAACCCTCATAAAATCTAAAGGGTCAAGACCAAACGACGGTGCTATTTCTCCAATAAAATGACAAAGTTGTTTGTGCTCATCATTGTTGGAAAAGTGACTCAACCGAGCAAAGGTAATAGGTAATATTTGATCAAATTTTAAGGACATTGAGCCCTCTAAACCTAAATATGGGACATTTGATTGAGCCCACTCAATAGCTCCCATGAAGCAATGGAAAGCCTTAGCTTGAGCATCACAAGCCTCAGCAACTTTTTCGGCATCGAGTAGAGTTGCAGCTAAATTAAAATATATGATTGATTGGCTGTTTAAACGAATAAAAATGGGAATATCGCCATCTAACACTCTTAACGCCGCCTCGTGTAGCTGCTGAGATTTTATTAGACTTTCTTGCTTACTAAGGTGCCATAGATGCTCATTGGCAGCTCTTCGATATGTTGCCGCTAACTGAGATAAGCTCGAGGCATGTTTGTCTGGAAATTGTTGTCGTTGCTTGCTTTCAATTGCACGAGAAAAGAATGAAACGGCTTTATTTAAATTTGAATTAGGAGCACCAGGTAAGTGCGCAAAATGAGTAAAATAAAACACTCCTAACTCATGGCAAGCAGAAGCTTTGGTATAGTCATTTTTAGACGCCAAGGCTAAGGCCTTTTCAAAACACCGTAACGCCTGTTTTAATGAATCCTTGTCATCAACAGTATCAGTTAGCATTATGCCTTCTTGAATATATTGGTGATAGATAGGCTTTACTTTTTGACTGATAACATCGTCTTGTAACCTAGCATAATAGGCAAAATCCATTTGTTCTTTAACATCCATTTAAAAGTTTACCTTCTCCCGGTAATGTAAGGTAACGCTCTATCTTTGCGTCTGCGACCACGTACAGGTAACCACCTGAGCCTTGGTGAATACTGTCTCACCTTCAAAGGTCACACCGCCCCAACCTAAGTGCTGCTCAGCTTGTTGCAAGGCGAAGCGGTTGTTAATAATATTTTGACGGTCATGTGATGATGCGGTTAAGTCTTTAGCCATTTTGTATACTCCTTAATCTATATTTACCACAAATCTAGCTATTCACTGCCGATGCGACATGTGCAATTAACTGTCTAATTGTTGGGTGGATTAGTTTGGACACTAGCGGAGATACGTAATCACGCCCCTGATTCCAATGTAAATTGGTGTTGTAGATTATGCCAAGTAAGAAATAGCTTTCAGGAATATCAATTCCAACGTTAGAAGCAACTTCAAGTTTGTTGGACGTTCCATGTTCCGCAATAAATTTTTCTTGCCCATCAGTATCGGACAAGAGGAAGTAAACATGGTGCTCGATAGCAATCCGTACGGCGAAGCAAACTGCGACAGCATCATAGTTTTTGCTGGTCAGATACCTGTTAAGCTCATCATTGACATAATCTTTGAATGAAACAGAACTTTTCCATTCATAGGGCAGAAAACTGGTGCCATTCATCTGTTATCTCATGTGCATCAGGATGAAAATGAAACCAGTGCTTATCGAGGAAATCCCTAATCGGTCGGATCATACCTTCATACTGTTCGGAATCTCTGAACTCTACTAACCTCAAAATATCCTTAGACTTGCCAATGGGTTTAGACAGTAGGTAATTAATCTGAATTTTATGTTTGTTAAAGCAGAAATCAAAGAATACGCCGGGGTCAAGGTGTGTCAGTATTAATGGATAAATTACTTGGTTACGTGCTTTGTATTCTTCAATAATTGAAGTGACGTAGTATTGGAAGGCTACTAGATTAGCGTCATCCAAGTAATCAAATACCTCATCGATGACCAATATGAGCGGTTTCTTGCTGCCCTCGTATAAGGTTTTATGGAGCTGAACCACAAGCGTGATGATGTCTCGCTGTCCGTTCGATAATTGGTGGGCTTTGGGGAAGTTGATAACCAGCTCTTTCTTTTTTTGGTTTCTTCAACTTTAGCCCATTGCCAAGTAGAGCTTTTAAAGTTGGCCAGCAAGTCTTGATAATGAGCTTTGACTGTAACGAAGTATAGCCAGTCTGTTGCAGCTGAAAATGTTTTAGGATCGGCTACATGTATGCTGGCAATCTGGTAAGCCGCGAAGAAGCCTTCAATCTCAGAATCAGCAGCACCATACTGGACTAATCGTTCAGAGATGCTATTTAAAATTGGTACTGCTCTGAGCTCTTGAGTACAGTTATCCAATATCCATTGGGATATGACGGCTGCACTTCCATTCTGTTGGTTCACCTTGTCGACTATGGCTTTAACTGCTGTCTGAATGCGAACCTGGGGGAATTTTGATAAATCGACGCCCTGAATCGCATCCAAAAGTCTTGAGTCTTTTAATAGATCTGAGATGTTGGTCAGAATCTTTCCGTTTTGACCAAAGTTGGCTTTAGCAGCAGTTGGTTTATAGGAAAATTCTGCTTTCGGGGGAATTTTGCAAATTGTTATTGGCTTGATTTCAAGGCTAACGGATGGATTTCGACCGTAGTTTTTCTTCGCTTTAGGAGTCAGTCCACTATTTACCACTAACACATCAAACTGTTGTCGAATCTGATTTTGGGTTATGTCAGCAGTAAACTTCTGTCCGTCAATAGTAATGCTCAGCTCAGGTGCAAGCGTATCGTTCCCTTTATGTTGGTCGTTCTCCGCGAGATCTATTCGCTTGGAATTCATAGATGAAAAGGCGGTAGCGATTGAGCTTTTGCCAAAGCCATTTGGCGCAACTAAAAGGTTGGGTTTAAAGGCTTTTAATTGCACCTTAAAGCATTCATTTGAAATGCCTTTGATGTTCCTTATCTCAATTTGGCTTATTGTCATCGCCAGTATTCCTTATTTTACTGTTACTTGGCCGTTCATTAGCATAGGGAGAAGCCAGTCTCGAAGCTCAACCAATTGTTTATTTTCCAATGACTTGAGCTTTATCTTTTCGAATAATGGGTAAGCTTTCTGATGATAGTCCCGCAATGCTTGATCTGATGGTTTCAGAATTACAATTGCACTAAAGTCACCTTTATTCATATTTGAGAAAGTGTTACCAGTCTTAGCTTTTGCCCCCTCAAAGTACCCTTTAATAGCAAAATACAAATAATATTTATTGATCTCATTACTACAAACTACAGAATTAATTTGCTGATTTGTTTGTGCCGGTGTGGTCACAAAACCAACTAAACCAGGGCTGGCTATACAGGTTACACAAATACTATCCTCTGGCAAAAATTTGTTTTTCTGGGTTGCCGCGCCACTAGCTGTAAGTGTTTCTTCGGTGGAAACGATATATGTATTCCCTCGAATATCACCAATTGTGATAAATGGTACATTACCGCCAAAATACTCAGAACTATCTTTCGAAGGTGTTTTCCCTGTAACAATATTGGGTTCAATTTCACCTATCGTAGAATCTTCCCACCCCGCCGGTATTTCACGTTTTAGGGTTGGGTTGTAGACCATTTTGCCGCCGGAGGTTTTGTAGGGTTGGCCTTGTGGTGAGTCGTCGGGGAAGTCGAACTGCACAAACCAATAGTCGTACAGGGTTTTGGCCATTGCTTCCAGCTCGGCGTTGATGCGGTTATTGAGTTCGATTTTTTGGTCTAATACCGAAAGAACTTCAGCTACTTTTTGCTGAACGGAAATAGGTGGCAAAGAAATCGTTTTGCTAGAGATATCTGGAATGGTAATTTGAGGCTGTCCAGAGCCAGTGCCTGTTTTTCGATTCTGCTTCAGGTTATAAAAAAGATAGTCAACGTTTAAACGATCTTTTTTCGGTATTAAAGACAGCAATCTGACTACAGGGAAAAATGGTTCTTTTCTAACTGCAACAAATCCTACATTTGATCCCCTTGCTGCGACAGTCACAGCAGGTTCAAAGATTCTTGCGTTATCCGTAAATCCCATCAAACCATTATTTTTTTCTGCGTTTGCAAGTACAGGTACACGGACTGATGCTTTTTTGTCTAGGCTAAATACTTTCGGCTTATCGCCTCCAGCAATAATTTCAGCAACTTCACCTAATTGATATGTATTAAACTGGCTACTCATACTTCAACCCCGCCAACTGCTTTTTAATCTCAGCTTCTAGATCACGAGACTGGCTGAATAGACTATCTAAGTTGCTGGTAAAGGCCTGCATCTTTCCGGAAAACTGTTCTGGGGTGATATCGACATATTCGATTTTGACATCAAAGTACTGGCCGCACTTAATGAGTAGTTTTTCGCTTCGATATCGTCATAACTGATCGCAACAGAAAAATCGTCTACTGCTTCTTTAGCGTTAAACACATCTATAATTTTCTGCTCTTCTGCTGGTGTTAATACGGTTTTTTGGTTTTTACCGTCTTTGACTTTTTCGCCCAAGTTTGAGGCATCCACCAGTACCACATCGCCATCGTTGCTGGCGTCGATAAACAAAATGGATACGTTAGTGCCTGTGGTGGCAAAAATATTGGAAGGCATAGAAACGACACCCGCGAGCATTTTGTTTTTTACCAAGTGCTCACGGATTTTTTTGTCGATACCGGATTGCGCAGTGATAAAGCCCGTTGGCACTACGACTGCCGCTTTGCCGCTTGGTTTGAGTGAGGCAATGATGTGTTGCAAAAACAATTGGTAAATTTCCATCTTGTCTTTGTCTTTTGGCTTGATCTTGGGAATACCCGCAAAGAAGCGTTCTTTGTTTTCTTTGCTGTCGAGCTCATCGCGGAAGTCGCTGAAATCGAGCTTAAATGGCGGGTTAGAGACAATGTAATCAAAGCGTTTTAGCTCTTTGCCATCCTTAGTGCTCTCTACATGATAGGGATGAAGCACGGTGTTACCTTGGATCACATTCGGGATTGAGTGCACTAAGTTATTTAAGATTAGGTTTAAACGTAACAAGTTAGAAGATTTCTGCGAAATATCTTGGGTATAAATACTACAGCGGTTTTCACCAATGGCATGGGCGACATTCATCAATAGCGTGCCCGAACCTGCCGATGGGTCGTAACAACTCACATTGCGTACTGTGCCGCGCTGATCTTGTGGCACTAAAATTTCCGCCATAATGCGTGCTACCGCATGGGGGGTAAAATATTCGGCGTATTTACCGCCCGAGTTGCTGTTGTAGTCTTTGATCAGGTATTCAAAAATGGTGGCGTAGAAGTCGAATTTTTGCGTGAAGATACGCTCAAAACTGAATTCCACCAGTTTGTTGATAATGGCGCGGCAGAAAGCATCGCGCTTTGAGTCGTCGGCAATGTATTGGCTGATGCGGTCGAACAGCACCACTTTTGCACCACCATCGGTTTTAACCGCGAACACATCATTATTGGTAATGGCAATGTCGATTAAGGTATCGTCAAACAGCTTGGCAAAGTCCGGCGCGTTTTGTTGGCTAAATAGGTAGCTAATAAAGTGCTGCGGTTTTAATCGTGCGGTATCGCCACCCATTTGCAATTGCAGCATGTCGAGGTCGTCTTCTGACATGGCTGCGAGGGCTTCTTCCCACTTGTCGGCTTTGGCGATGTTGTCGTCGAGCTTTTTCGCTTCAAAGGCGAACTTGTCGTTTAAAAACTTGTACAAAAACGTTTGAGTAATGATTTTAAATTCGTTGCCGTCGTTACCTAAACCATAGTTGGCACAGATGCTTTTTAAGCTATCAATTAAGGTTTTGGTTTTTTGCTGAAATTCCTGCTCTACCATATAAAAAGCCTTACCATTGTGTTTTTACTTCCTAATCAGTGTTACCCGCATTACCACGCTTGGCTGCCGGTATTAAATTCTTTTAAGTATTCCGCGACGACGAGGTGATTGATATAACGTGAGGCGTCGGCGTTGAGTTTGATTTGCTGCTCTTTCATAAAGCGACCAATGACCAGCGGCATCATTTGGCGTTCAAAGTAGCTTTCGTTATCGAGCACTTGGCTGTTATTGAGCACTTGCTCGTCGGCATCTTGTTTTACGCCTGCTAAGGCTTCAAAGATTTTACGCTCCGATTCGCTGATGTCGCTTTGGCTTTGCTGGCGCTCTTGCAAGCGCTTGTGAATACGGGTGTATTTGGCATCGCCTAGGTACTTTTGCCTTAGCTGGTTGTTTTGGCGGTTGAGCTCTTTGACGCGGTCATGAATTTTATTCAGAGCGTCGATATTAGCATTCATTTCATCTTGAGTAACTTCGCTTAAGTTTTTCTTCTTAAACAGGCGCTCTAACTCTTCTTTTAAGCTGATAAACTGCGGGTCTTGCTGGTCAAAATTGCTGGCCAGAGCTTCGCGGGTTTGGCGCAGGGTGTTTTTCAGTTTGTCGGCCAGAACCAGCTCTTCTTCGCCGATTTTTACAAACTTGAAAATTACGTCTTCTAAGGCGCGGTTGAGCAGGTTACTGGTGTCTTCGCCGCTTTCTAAGTCGTTTTTGAGATTGAGTAAGTCCAAGTGATTACTGGTTTCACGATACAACACATTGAGCTTGGCAAAATCCAGTTCATCGAGAAAGTCATACTCGCCTTGCAAACGGATCAAGTTATACAAGCTGCGAGCATCGGCTAAGGCTTTTTTGAGCGCCAGTACGGTGTCGCGATCTTGTATTTGGCTGATTTGATTGCAGAACTCTTCCATGTTGTCGGTATCAAAACGGAACAGTACGTCTTTGATATGCTCGATCTCTTGTTTGATCTCTTCCTGCGATTTAAACAGGTGCGAGTAGTGCTCCATTTCATCGCCCAATTCTGACTGTAATTCGTCGAAATAGGCTTTGTTGGTGGCATCAAACTCTTTACGTATATCGGCAAAATCGACCACATAACCGTAGCGGAAATCTTTGTAAGTGCGGTTTACCCGGGTGAGCGCTTGTAGCAGGTTGTGCTTGCGGATCACCCGACCAAGGTAAAGCTTTTTCAGGCGCTTGGCGTCAAAACCGGTGAGTAGCATGTTGTACACAAACAAAAAGTCGATTTTGCCTGCTTTGAAGTCTTCTACCCAGTTTTTGCGTTCTTCTTTGGTGCCGATGTCGTGCAGGATTAGGGCGGCGTTTTTTACCTTTTGCGCTTGTTTAACCGACTCGGCATAACTGGTTGGCGCAGGCTCAGCGACTTCGAGTAGCTGGCTATTTGAATTGGGTGTTTGCGGCAGTATAGGCGTTTCAGCATAAACGCCATTAAAAATGTCAAACATCTGCTTGGCTTGATCTGAGCTGTCGCAAATGACCATGCCACCAATGGTTGTATCGTTTAATGCGCCACGGCTTTTTTCAAAGTCGTTTACGATGTAAGTCAGCATGGGTTCAACAAAGCTTGGGTGGGCGTAAATCAGCTTGCGATCCACATCGCCCATTTTCACTTCGGCTTCTTCGAGGGCTTTTTGCAGTTCAATTTTGTATTGTGTGCTGATCTCCTCACGAATGAGCCGCAAGGTGTAGCCGTCGGCAATGGACGCGTTGTAGTAGTACTTGTGAATGTAATCACCAAACAAGGCGCGTGAGTTGTAGTCATCCCCCAATAGCGGCGTGCCAGTTAGGCCAATTTTAATAGCTTTGGTGTCTGACTGGCTTAAGTTGGCTAAAAAGCTACCTTTGGGGTTGTAACTACGATGTACTTCGTCTAAAAAGTACACTCGTTGTATCGTGACGTTGTAGTCTTTGGTGCTGACTACATCTGGGTCGTCTTGAAATTTTTGAATGTTTACCACGGTAATTTCTGGCTTGCCAGAATGGTTATGGATCACCTGCGTGGCTTTAATGTCACGGGTAAAGGCATCCCGTGAGTTGATGGTGTGCACGGTTAAACCACGGGCGGTAAATTCGCGTTGCGCTTGTTGCAGTAGGTCTAGGCGGTCAACAATAAAGTAAAACTTAGGGATGACCTGCTGCTTTTGGAAGTAGTCGGTTAAAAAGCGTACGTTGTAAAACGTTAGGGCGGTTTTTCCACTGCCTTGGGTGTGCCAAATAATACCTTTTTTAACACCTTCGCTGAGCTTTTGCTCAATAGCTTTGGTAGCAAATAACTGCGGGTAACGCATGATGTGTTTTTGTAGTCCGTCTGACTCGGACACATACGCCAAGGCGTAACGCAAAATAAAGGCTAAGCGCTCACGGCTGAGTAAAGAGGTACAAATGCGGTTGGTTGGGCGCTCGGGTTGCTTATTGGTTTGAAATTCTGGGTTACTACGGATAACTTCCAGATTATTATCTTTTAAGACTTTTAGCTCGTCATCATCCGATACCGGCTTCAGCAAGGCGGTTAAGTTTAAGATTTCTTCTTCGCGGAAATAGTTAAATACCGGTTTATGGTAAGAACTACTGGCGTAGAAGGCACCTTCTACAGGTTCAGGATTGCCGTCGTCGTACTCCATATTATTGGAGAAGACCATAAACTGGGTGATATTGGCAAAGCGCTTGAACTTAGGGTTTTGAAAGCGTTTATTGATGCGGTCACGCTCAGCCAAAATACCCTCGCGGTTATTGGGCTTTTTCACCTCGATAAACACCAACGGCATCCCATTGATAAGCAATGTGATATCTGGGCGGAACTCTTCATCGCCGTTTTGACACGTTAGCTCGGTAACAACATGGAAGGTATTGTTATTGAAGTTTTCAAAATCGATCAGCTTAGTATTTGAACGCTCTGACAGGCGCTCAAAGAAGGCTTTGCCTAAGTCTTCGTTATCAAGCAGTAGTTTTACATCTTCTAACAAGCGCCCCGCTTCTGCATCTTCAATATCAGGGTTAATTTTGCCGATAGCGGTTTTGAATACGTCAGGGAAGATATTAGTGTCGAGATCCCAGCTTTGCCCTTTAAGTGACAGGTACTTATAACCTAGACGCATTAGATGCAGAATTGCAGGGATTTTTACTCGGCTATCTTCATTAAATTTATTAGTATTAAAGGCCATAACATTCCATGTCTATATGTAATCTGAGAGTCGCAGTATAACCCCTTCATTTTTCATTGTCTTGTAAGTTCCACCTTTACGATTAACCATGAGTCTTAAGTCATTTTCAACATAAGCTGGCGTTAATTTAACCACTTTAGCCTTTTTCTTTTCTGGCTTAGGAAGTGCTTTTTCTTCTAAATTTTTAATGTGGGCAACAAGGTCAAATAAGTTGCCATTAGGTAACTCCGAGACTGCCTGCTCAGCTACTGCGGGGGCGATGTCACCACCTATGCCCATTTGTTCTAGCATACTCGTAAGCTGTTGTAATTTAGTTGAGTCTTCACTTTTAGTTGTTTTAACATTGGTAACGTCCTCATGAACCTCATAGACTGGGTCATGTTGGATTAAGGCCGCCTTTGGAATTTCTAGATCGCTATACTTTTCTATTTCTTTATCAAGACCACTTTGCAAAGCGCGGATCATTGGCCGAATCATATGAAGTTCATCATTAAAAACACTATCAACCAATTCTTTGGTGATAATCTCCTTACCAATAGTCACCGCTCTTGTCTGACTCAGATAGAACAGCGTTACAGCGACATGAGCAATACCTTGAGAGTAGTCCCAAAATAGATTTCTGATTTCATCTGTAAGTGGCTGCGGTGATTTGAACCATTGTAATGACCAAAGCCTTTCAAAGAACCTGTCCCAATCAGAGCCTTTACCTGTTTTATCGGTAGTATTAAATCGATTCCAGTTAATACTGCCAAACTGCGATGCTCGTCTGGCTGAGCGCATACTTGGAGAAAACAATTCGTAAGCTTTTGGTGTACCGACAAACAAAATAGGCAGTTTAATGGTATTAGTAAGCTGTACAAAAAATCGAAGTATTCTTTCTGATACACCAGAATTTGAGCGTTCAAGATGCTGAATTTCATCAATCACTAATAAACCTATAGAATGCAATGCTGCTATTCGGGCAAAGTCTCCAAGTAACATTTCGGCGTTTGATCTGGGTTTTACATACTGTTTTTCATATTGGTTATTGTTGTCTAATGCGAGATCTAACGCTCTAAAAAAGTTAATACAAAGACTTTTTACAGAAGCATCATGAGGACATTCAACCTTTAACCATACTAACTGCACATGCTGATAGATTGGGTGCATAATAACTTGGTCATAACTCGCTAAAACAGCCTCTACCGCTGTAGACTTTCCGGCTCCAGAGCAGCCAATAACGGAGCTAACAAGAGCCTCATTGCCAGCATTGCGACTGACATGCTGTGTAAATTCAGCAGTACTATTGAGCGTTTCCTGGTAGCTTTTATTTGCAATATTTCGACTTAAATATCCTTGCCTAATCATTGATGAAATGGTTTGTTCAAGCTGTAAGTGCGCTTTAGTCGGGTACAAAAAACCATCCATAATACGAAGCATTGCATGCCGCCGAATATAAGCGGGTAATTCAACCTCTTCAGGACGAACCACTGGTGTACGACGGATCAACTCTGCTGTTTGTTGGGGAGAATTAATACGCGGTAAAGCGTTAATTAATGGATGACCTTCATATTCTGTGATTTCAGCATCAATATAAGTCGCAGTTTTAAACATATTCATATTACATATGCCCCTTAGAAGTCGTCCAAATCAGGATAATCATACCCTTTGTCTGGTATATCTCCTGAACGAATTGGCGTCACTGTCGCTTTATGGCCAATATCAGGCTGTTTTATTTCTAAATCACGCTTTTTCTGACGTTCTAAGTTTTTCTCTTTATCACGATTATCTCTGATCCCCTTAAGGCGTTGAGAATTATTTGATAAATCTGTATTTTTTTGTCTTTCATCTGCATATTTTACAATTGCTTCAAGCTCTGCCTGCACATCTGGTGCTTTATAATCAGCTTCTTGTTTGGCTGAAGATATTGTCTTTTTCGATTCATGTTGAATGCTAACCGCTTCGGTGAAGCTCATATCTTGATAACGACGACTGCGAGGCTGCAATGAACATATCCATACACTATCAAACTGATTGTCTGGTCTCAGATAAATATTATTGGTATTTAATGGGTTATAAGCGACTTCAATACTGGAGGGTCTTGGATTTGCCTTATTTTTATGGAACCACCCTAAACTTACCGCTTCTGAGCAGGTGTAATATAGCCCTTTAAAGCTAATACCCAGAGTTGAAACAGTCGCTTTATCATGAGGATAGAGATTAATAGCCGTTAACTTTTCATCGATTGTACGTAAAATTCCTGTTCGGTTAGCAATACCCCACTGCCATAATCGAACGGGGATCGGCGGGAGATTTGTTGGCATATCAGATTCAAAATCATATTTTTTGAGAGGTATAGTTGTATTACGGTTTATCTCTGAAACTAAAACCATTTTTGTAAAATCAAATAATGTTAAATTTGCAGAGAGCTCATTGCGTTTACCCGCTTTCTTCTTACCATTGACAGGTTCAACCTTCCCATCAACATAGGGCAAAATATCGGTATGCATTGTGTTAAATGACTTCTCTACAATACCTTTATCATCACCGCGATAAGCGCGAGTATTAGAAAGTGTAATGCCAAATCGATTGACCAAGATGTCGCCATGCTTACCAAGTAACTCACCTCTATCTGCTGTTATTGTTGCAGGTGTACCTATACTCGGCCAATCAGCATAAGAGATATCAATTCCATAACGGCGGCAATATTCAACTTTGTCACAAAATGCATTAGCTAATGCGATTGATGCTGTTGCCCAGGATGGATTTTCTAGACCGACATACAACCCAACCGTCATACGGCTAAATACGTCTTTAACTTTATAAATAATTGGCCTGCCAACGATACGATCTGGATCTAACTCTGATACTAGATATACATCTGCAATCGTGGCATCTATTTCGTAACGGGCGCCAGAGCCAAAGTTATTGGTTGCAGCAGTGCTCTTGAGAGGAGCGATATCTTTATCGTGTATAATACTTGGGGTTCTTGCCTTGATAACATCTTTCTTACTGTAATTTTTCTCAAAGAAATACCTAAATTGCATATCTGTAGGTAAATCACTTTTATGTATTTTAGGGTATTTTGATTTTATGTACCCTATTGCTTTAGTTCGAGCTTTTGGTAGATCTATGTCATCTTTAAGAAGATAAAATCCTTCTATCGCTAATCGAAATAATTCAGCTATTTCTTCAGTGATAATCAACCCATCACCAGATGCAATGGTTCGCTTTTTGCCCACCTTATTTTTTAGGTTTCTTCTTGCTTCGCCAGGTGCACCACAATTTATATAATCGGGTGATAAAGCATCTGGTGTCATGCCTCGTTGCCAATAACGCCTTAATTGACGAGTAACATAAAGCCTTGATTCATCTACAATACCAAGAAGTGATTTGATGTGTTTATTGCGTAATTTTTTATCAAATAACTCAAAATAATTGTCAAGCAATGGAGAGATAGCACGATATGCTCTATCTCTTGTTTTTTGAGCTGTTGAATTAGGCTCTGGTGTTAGCAAAATAACAGGGTCATCTATTTGATTAAATTCTAATAAATCAAACTCAGATAAGGTAATACTGTATGGCCAAGCATTAATATCGTTAATATCAATGAGCATCAAGAAATCGACATGCTCGAACACAACACGAAGCTGAGTTAGCACTTCAGAATGTGGGTCTTGGTAAACTCGATTAAGATACATCTAAAAGTCCGCCAATTATCAAGCTAAAGTTTTTCGTTAAAGAAAGATCTGAGCACGACCATTGCCTAAAAACTGTATTTAGTGGGGCATCAATTAAGTTTGCTGCAACGGCTTTACGAAATAGACCTATATGAAATCCTGGTTCACACAAGTATTCATCATCTAACGCCGCACATGTTGTTGATAAACGTTTGCTAATCCCTTTTAATCGCTTGAATATCAGTTGAATATCTAGTGTGGATAATTCCGAATAAATATCGTCTAAATTTTGATTTGCTGCATGGAGCCATTCTAGGTTTTCTTTAATTGATGGGGTGATCTCTTGTTCAGTAAATACTTCCCATTTATAGCCTTGTTGCTCCCAAAAAACCTTTTCTATTTGGAGCTTTTCAACCACTCTTAGGTCATCTAAGTCATCAGAATACTTAACCGCTATAGCGATACCAGACCTGTTTTTAAGCTCCACAACTAAGTCGGTGGTTACAACCTTAAGTTTTCCTGCTATTTGAGGATGCTTTATACCTAATCGCTCACAAATACTTAAGCTATCAACTATAGGTAAAGGATACTGCTCTTTAATATCTGTCGTAGATTGGTATCGGTCAAAAACAAGAAAAGCAGAGAGTTCAAGACGGGAAAGCAAATGGTGGGGGCGAGTTGAGTTTCTGCCTAAAATACGAAAACTCTCACCTGTACTGCTTATTTCGTGAACTTTGATAAAAGGCTCATACGAACGACCAGAGCCTAAGCCTCTAGTTTTAAGTCGTTCTTCATCACTTGGATCTAGCGGTCTTTCTGAATCACGCATAAATAAGCCTCCTGTCTAAATGGATATTAGCAGGAGGCATAAAAATATCAAACTATTTTATAAATTATCAAACTATTTTATAAATTATCAAACTATTATATAATCGCACAACAATTTTTAATAGAATCATAGGTTTACTCAACCGTAACACTTTTTGCGAGATTGCGAGGTTGGTCAACGTCGGTACCTTTAATCAATGCCACATGGTATGACAATAACTGCAATGGAATGGTGTAAATCAGTGGTGCCATAAACTCATCACAATGTGGTACCTGGATGACTTTCATGGTGTCGTCCGATTCAAATTCAGCATCAACATCAGCAAATACATACATTAAACCGCCACGAGCACGCACTTCTTCAACGTTTGACTTAAGCTTTTCAAGTAACTCATTATTAGGTGCAACCACAATCACTGGCATGTCGGCGTCAATAAGCGCTAACGAGCCATGTTTTAACTCGCCTGATGCATAAGCTTCTGCATGAATATACGAAATTTCTTTAAGCTTTAATGCACCTTCCATTGCAATAGGGTACTGGTCGCCACGGCCTAAGAATAACGCATGTTGTTTATCAGCAAAATCTTCTGCTAGTTCAATAATTGCATCATTTAACCCTAATGCTTGCTCAACTTTGGCAGGCATTGACAGTAAACTCTGGGTAATAGCCGCTTCCATTTTGCTAGACATGCCATTGTTACGACCAATTGCCGTTGTAAGCATTAATAAACCAGCAAGTTGCACGGTAAAAGCTTTGGTTGATGCTACGCCTATTTCAACACCGGCTTTCATCATATAAGCCATGTCTGACTCACGTACTAATGACGAACCTGCCGAGTTACAGATGGTTAATGTGGCCTTGTAGCCCATTTCTTTTGCTAAGCGCATTGCCGCTAATGTGTCGGCAGTTTCACCTGACTGTGAAATAGTCACTAATAAACTATTTGGGAATAGGTGCGACTTGCGGTAGCGAAACTCTGATGCAATTTCAACGTTACACGATACGCCTGCCCAGTCTTCTAACCAGTAACGCGCTGCCATTCCCGCATGATAACTGGTACCACAGGCAATAATTTGTACATGCTTAATGTCTTTTAACAATTTTGCGGCGTTTTCACCAAACGCACTGTCGAGCACTTTACCACCCGTAATACGTCCCTCTAAAGTATGAGTGATGGCTGTTGGCTGCTCATAAATCTCTTTGAGCATGTAATGACGATATTCACCTTTATCACCAGTATCATGGGTAACGTCAGACTCTTTAACTTCGCGCTTAACTGCGTTGCCATTTACATCAAAAATGTTAACTTCGCGGCGCGTCACTTCTGCAACATCACCTTCTTCTAAAAAGGCAAAAGAACGGGTAACGGGTAGTAAGGCTAATTGGTCAGAAGCAACAAAGTTTTCACCTAAGCCAAAGCCAATGACTAACGGGCTTCCACTGCGAGCAACAACCATACGTTCACTGTCACGGCGGTCGATTACAACAGTGCCGTAAGCACCTTCAAGCTGTTTAACTGTGGCTTGAACTGCAGCCAATAAATTACCCGCAGCTTTAAGCTCGTGATGCACAAGGTGACAAATAACCTCAGTGTCGGTGTCTGATGAAAACACATAACCTAAACCTTTGAGCATTTCTCGGAGTTTGTTGTGGTTTTCAATGATACCGTTGTGTACAACCGCGATGTCACCTTCAGATAAATGTGGATGAGCATTACGTTCGCTTGGTTCTCCGTGTGTCGCCCAGCGTGTGTGAGCAATACCAGTACCACCAGCAAGTGGTGCTGCATCTAGGGCTGATGATAATTCTTGTACTTTGCCTAAACGGCGAGTGCGGCTTAATTCACCTCGATTAATCACTGCAACGCCTGCTGAATCATAGCCACGATATTCAAGACGACGAAGGCCTTCTACTAAAATTTCTGCAACATCTCTTTGCGCAACAGCGCCTACGATTCCGCACATACTATTTTCCTTTGAGATATAAATTTAGTTAGCATACGGCGCAAGTATCACCTTAACGCCGTGTGCTGAAATGGTTTCTACTGCTTGCGGGTTAACCTTGTCGTCGGTAACCAATACATTTACGACATCCCAAGACAGTTCAAGGTTGGGGATCCTTCGACCTATTTTTGTCGACTCTAATAACACCACAACCTCGCGCGACATTTCGGCCATCACTTTACTCAGGCCGGTGAGTTCATTAAATGTGGTGGTTCCACGGTCCAAATCTAGGCCGTCTGCACCAATAAATAATTGGTCGAAGTTATATGAACGCAATACTTGTTCTGCCACTTGGCCTTGAAAAGACTCTGAATGTGGATCCCAGGTACCACCGGTCATCAATAATGTGGGTTCATTTTCAAGTTCGTGTATGGCATTGGCTAATTGCAACGAATTAGTCATCACCACCAGACCACGCTTATTGTTAAGCTGCTGCACAATGCCTGATGTGGTGCTGCCACTGTCAATAATGATTCGGTTATGATCGCGAATAAGCTCCGCCGCTTTTGCAGCAATAGCCTGTTTATTTAGTGACAATGTTTCGTTGGCTAGTTGTGTCATTTCTTGCGGTAGTTGGATTGCACCACCATAACGGCGTAATAGTAAGCCATGGGTTTCAAGCATGGCTAAATCTTTGCGGATCGTGACTTCTGAGGTCGCGAACAAACTAGCCAATTCATCAACACTGACTTCACCTTGTTCATTAACCAATTTAATGATCGAATGGCGGCGTTGTTGGGTATTACGCTTGGTCATTTTATAAAAAAGCCTTTCGAAATGTTTCGTTTCGAAAGTTATTTTAGCAACAAATGAAACTTTATCTAGTTTTTAATCGCAAAAGTTGAAATATATGTACAAAAAAACCTCTGTGATAAACAGAGGTTTTAAAGGTTAATGCTTATCTAAGTAGACAAACTTACTTTTTAATTTTAATTGGACGTTGCCAGTCTGAAATATGGCGCTGTTTGACTCGAGTGATAACGAGTTCATTAGCTGCGACATCTTTAGTGATAGTAGAGCCGGCACCTAAAGTTGCATTTTTGCCAATGGTGACTGGCGCAACTAATTGCGTGTCACTGCCAACAAAAACACCGTCTTCAATGGTGGTAATAAACTTGTTAGCACCGTCGTAGTTACAAGTAATGGTACCAGCACCTATGTTGACACCGGCGCCAATAACAGCATCGCCAAGATAGGTTAAATGGCCTGCTTTAGAACCAATACCTAATACGGATTTTTTGATTTCAACAAAATTACCAATGTGTGCATCTTGTTTAAGCTCTGCACCTGGGCGCAAACGTGCAAACGGCTCTGCACTTGCTGCTTGGCCAAGTTTTGCGCCTTCAACAATGGTATAAGGTTTAATTTCTGCGTTATCGGCAATCTCGCAATCAATTAAAATAGCGCCTGCGCCAATGGTTACGTTATTACCTAAAGTAACCTTACCTTGAAAAATGACATTAACATCAATCATCACATCCATACCCACGTTGACTTCACCGCGAATATCAATGCGGGCAGGATCTCGTAAATTAGCACCTTCTAACATGAGTTTTTCAGCGGCGCGAGCTTGGTAAGCACGCTCTAATTGTGCTAATTGCACACGATTATTGGCACCTTCTACTTCAATTGCCGATTGCGGTTGTGAGGTTGTAATGTCAACACCATCTGCATTCGCCATTGCAATAATATCGGTTAAGTAATATTCGCTTTGCGCGTTGTTGTTTGATAACCGGCTCAACCAGGCTTTTAGCTGCTTACCAGGTACAGCCATAATACCTGTGTTAACTTCTGTGATTTTTAATTGGTCAGCATTGGCATCTTTTTGTTCAACGATACCCACCACTTTACCGAACTCTCTCACAATACGGCCATAACCAGTTGGATTAGGTAAGTTAACTGTTAAAATAGCTAAGCCGTTTGTTGAACGCGCAGCTAACAGTGTCTCTAATGTAGATTGTTGAATAAGCGGGACATCACCGTAAAGAATAAGCACGGTATCGTCGTCGTTGACGTTTGAGTTGGCTTGAGCGACAGCGTGCCCGGTACCAAGCTGCTCAGCTTGCAATACCCAATTTAGTTTTTGCTCACCTAACGTCGCTTGTAGTTTTTCAGCGCCATAACCATAGACCAACTGAATAGCATCTGAGCCCAAAGAGTTAGCGGTATCAATAACATGCTGAACCATGCTTTTATGAGCAATAGGATGTAACACTTTAGGTAAATCTGAGCGCATGCGAGTTCCTTTACCTGCGGCTAAGATCACTACATTTAACGACATGGTTGATTCCTTCAAAAGTACATTTTTCAAATTGGCGCTATTTTAGCTTAATCGCGTTACAAATGAAAAATATCGCGATTGTTAGTTTATACCATTTCCATTAATTATGTGACCAATCAGAGTCACTCAGACTGTTCAGTTTGAGGCGCATTGTTGAAAGAATGGTTATTCCCTTTTAAGGCAATGCAACAAAGAAATGGACTGTCTGAGCGTCTCCTGCAAGGCGGGTTTCTGTGCCTTCTATACTGCTTAATAGGATTTTGACGTACGACTGCATGGACGCAGGAGGTAGAGCAACGCAGGAGCAGTTGCCGAGAGCAACTATGCCTACAATCCTATTACTTGCCTAGAAGACACAGAACTCCCGCTGAATGACCAGATAATTGCTGGAATTGGTATTAATGATAAATAAAAAAGGCGACTCATAATGAGTCGCCTTTTATTGCGTCAAATAATCAGATTATCTGGTGATATTTTTCTTGATGGTTTCAACTACTTTCAATTGAGCCAAAGACTTGGCCAATTCAATAGCAGCAGCTTCGTAATTGAAGTCAGTACCAGCATTAGCAATAGCTTGCTCTGCACGTTCCTTCGCTTCTAAAGCGGCTTTTTCATCAATATCATCGGCACGTAATGCTACATCAGCAAGCACTGATATTGCAGTAGGTTGGACTTCCAGTAAACCACCTGAAAGATACAACACTTCTTCACTACCATCTTGCTTGATAAAGCGCGCCATACCAGGCTTGATTTTTGTTAGTAGAGCAACGTGGTTAGGCATAATACCTAACTCACCTTCAGCGCCGTTCACTTCAAAAAAGCTCACTTCGCCGTGGTAGATGCTATCTTCTGCACTAACAATATCAAGTTGGACTGTTTTGGCTGCCATCAAGTTCTCCTTAAAGAACTAAGCTTTACGGCCTAGTTATTTCTTTTTGTTAGCTTTTTCGACAGCTTCGTCGATTGAACCAACCATGTAGAACGCTTGCTCAGGGATAGCGTCAAACTCGCCATCCAAGATACCCTTAAAGCCACGGATAGTGTCTTTTAGAGAAACGTACTTACCAGGAGAACCTGTAAACACTTCTGCTACGAAGAAAGGCTGAGATAAGAAACGCTCAATCTTACGTGCTCTGAATACCATGGTTTTGTCATCATCTGACAATTCATCCATACCCAAAATAGCAATAATGTCTTTCAGCTCTTTATAACGCTGTAATACCGTTTGTACACCGTTTGCAACATCATAGTGCTCTTGACCAACAACCTGTGGATCTAACTGACGTGAAGTCGAGTCCAACGGGTCAACGGCTGGGTAAATACCCAAAGAAGCAATTTGACGAGACAATACAACAGTCGCATCTAAGTGAGCGAAGGTTGTAGCTGGTGACGGATCGGTTAAATCGTCCGCAGGTACATATACTGCTTGTACAGAGGTAATAGAACCAGACTTAGTTGAAGTAATGCGTTCTTGAAGAACACCCATTTCTTCAGCTAATGTTGGCTGATAACCTACCGCAGAAGGCATACGACCTAATAGTGCAGATACTTCAGTACCGGCAAGGGTGTAACGATAAATGTTGTCCACGAACAACAATACGTCACGACCTTCGTCACGGAACTTTTCAGCGATACTCAGGCCAGTCAACGCTACGCGTAAACGGTTTCCTGGAGGCTCGTTCATCTGACCATAAACCATAGCTACTTTGTCTAATACGCCTGAATCTTCCATCTCGTAGTAGAAGTCGTTACCCTCACGAGTACGCTCACCAACACCAGCGAAAACAGAAAGACCTGAGTGAGCTTTAGCGATGTTGTTAATCAGTTCCATCATGTTAACTGTTTTACCAACACCAGCACCACCAAACAGACCTACTTTACCACCTTTAGCGAATGGACAAACAAGGTCGATAACCTTGATACCCGTCTCTAAAAGCTCAGTCGCATTTGATTGATCTTCATATGAAGGAGCTGCACGGTGAATTTCATAACGCTCTTCTTCACCAATTGAATCCGCTTCATCAATCGGCTCACCTAATACGTTCATGATACGGCCAAGGGTCTTAACCCCAACCGGAACAGAAATTGGTGAACCTGAGTTTGCTACCTCTAGACCACGACGCAGACCATCAGAAGAACCCATAGCGATGGTACGAACTACACCACCACCTAGCTGCTGCTGAACTTCCAGCACCAAACCATTACAGGCGCCTTCACCTGTGATCTTCAGAGCGTCATATACCCGAGGTACAGAATCTTGTGGAAACTCGACGTCCACAACCGCGCCAATTACTTGGACAACAGTACCTGTGCTCATGATTAATCCTCTAAACTTGAATTCGTTACCTAAACCTAAACCGCTGCAGCGCCTGAAACAATTTCCGACAGTTCTTGCGTAATCGCAGCCTGACGGGCTTTGTTGTAGACGAGTTGCAGATCATCGATCATTTCGCCAGCGTTGTCTGTTGCCGCTTTCATCGCTACCATACGGGCAGCCTGTTCAGAGGCAAGGTTTTCAACAACACCTTGATACACTTGTGACTCTACATAACGAGTTAACAATACATCCAAAATTTCTTTTGGATCTGGCTCGTAAATATAATCCCAAGGGTAACTCGCTACTTCTTCATCTGACTTAGGTAAAGGTAGCAGCTGTTCGATCACAGGAGTCTGAGCCATTGTATTAACAAATTTGTTGAACACAATGTACAGACGATCCAGTTTACCTTCGTTGTAAGCTTTTAACATGACACGAACCGTGCCAATCAAATCAGCAAGTTTTGGCGCATCGCCTAAACCTGATGCATGGGCAGTAACATTACCACCAAAGCTTTTGAAGAATTGAACTGAACGAGCACCTACTGGACAAAAGTCCACTTCAGCACCTTGCTCTTTCCACTTCTTCACGTCTGACACAACCTTTTTGAAAAGGTTGACGTTCAAACCACCACAAAGGCCACGGTCGGTTGCTACAACAATGTAACCAACCCGCTTGGCATCTCTCACCTCTAAATAGGGGTGTTTATACTCGAGAGTACCTTGCGCTACGTGACCGATCACCTTACGCATATTTTCTGCATATGGACGACTTGCTGCCATGCGTTCCTGCGCTTTGCGCATTTTGCTGGCTGCAACCATTTCCATAGCTGAAGTGATCTTCTGAGTGTTTTTAACACTCGCGATCTTGGTTTTAATCTCTTTAGCGCCGGCCATCTCTACTCTCCAATCTGGGATCTGAGGTGCCTAATGACACCTCTTGTTCATTATTACCAGGTTTGGGTTTCAATGAACTTGTCCATGCCTGCCTTCAACTCACCTTCGATATCAGCGTTATAATCGCCAGTAGCATTGATGGTTTTGATTAGGTCAGCATGTTGACTGTTCATGTATGAAAGCAGAGCGGCTTCGAAGCGACCGATTTCATTTAAAGCAACACCTTTAAGGTAGCCTTTTTCAGCTGCGAAAATAGACACAGCCTGGGCAGCAACGCTCATAGGAGCATATTGCTTTTGCTTCATTAATTCGGTTACACGCTCACCATGCTCAAGTTGAGCACGTGTTGCATCATCTAAATCAGATGCAAACTGTGAGAACGCTGCAAGCTCTCGATACTGTGCAAGTGCAGTACGGATACCGCCAGACAGTTTCTTGATGATCTTAGTCTGCGCTGCACCACCAACACGAGAAACAGAAATACCTGGGTTAACTGCTGGACGTAAGCCCGAGTTAAACAAGTCAGTCTCAAGGAAGATCTGACCATCTGTAATAGAAATTACGTTGGTCGGTACGAACGCTGATACGTCACCAGCTTGGGTTTCAATAATAGGTAACGCGGTTAACGAACCGGTTTGACCTGTTACTGCACCGTTTGTGTACTTTTCTACGTAGTTCGCGTTTACGCGTGAAGCACGCTCTAGTAAACGAGAGTGTAGATAGAATACATCACCTGGGTATGCTTCACGTCCTGGTGGACGCTTCAATAGCAATGAAATTTGACGATAAGCAACTGCTTGCTTAGACAAATCATCATATACAATTAAAGAATCTTCACCGCGGTCACGGAAGTATTCACCCATTGAACAACCAGAATATGGTGCTAAGAATTGCAGTGCTGCAGCTTCAGAAGCTGATGCAACAACAACGATAGTGTTAGCTAGTGCGCCATGTTCTTCAAGTTTACGTACTACGTTAGCGATGGTAGAAGCTTTCTGACCAACAGCAACGTAGACACACTTAATACCTGAATCTTTCTGGTTGATAATTGCATCAATAGCCATCGCTGTTTTACCAGTCTGACGGTCACCAATGATCAATTCACGTTGACCACGACCGATTGGGATCATGGCATCAACAGCTTTATAACCAGTTTGGATTGGTTGATCTACTGATTTACGCTCAATAACACCAGGGGCAATAACTTCAACAGGAGAGAAACCATCGTTATCGATATAGTCCTTTACCGTCGATTGGCTCACCAAGGGTGTTAACAACACGACCAAGTAGTCCACGACCAACTGGTACTTCAAGAATACGACCAGTGGTTCTAACTTTTGCGCCTTCTGCTAAATTAGCATAAGCGCCCATTACTACGGCGCCTACAGAATCACGTTCTAAGTTCAACGCGATTGCAAAACGGCCACCAGGCAGTTCGATCATTTCACCTTGCATTACATCGGCAAGGCCGTTAATGCGAATGATGCCGTCACTTACTGCAACGATAGTACCTTCGTTGCGAGCTTCACTAACGACGTCGAACTGCTCGATCCGCTGCTTAATCAGATCGCTGATTTCAGTGGAATTCAGTTGCATGCTCAAACTCCCAATTACGACTGCAGCTTATCAGACAAGCGCGATAACTTACCGCTTACCGAGCCATCAATGACTAGGTCGCCTGATTTAATAATCACACCGCCAATGAGCGATGCGTCGATGCTGCAATTCAGCTTAACTTTGCGTGCGAGACGTTTCTCTAGAGAAACACTAATTTGCTGCTGTTGCTCAGAGCTTAGCTCAGTAGCAGAAACCACTGTGGCTTCAACTTCTTTTGCCCACTCATTACGGTATTCAGCAAAAAGTAGCGATACTGTTGGCAGTATCCCTAAACGACCGTTTTCAGCCATTACCTTTATCAGGTTTTGACCTTGCTCGTTGACTTGTTCACCGCATACGTTAATAAACAGTGAGGCAAGTTGAGTACTCGCTAGAGTACCGTTAAGCAGTGGTTTCATTGATTCGTTTTCACTTACCAATGAGGCGAAAGCTAACATTTCTGTCCAGCTATCTACTGCTTTATGTTCAACAGCAAAATCAAAAGCTGCCTTTGCGTAAGGGCGAGCGATGGTGGTTAATTCAGCCATAACTCAACTCCTTATCAAATTTCAGCAACAAGTTTATTAACAATGTCACTGTGGGCGGCTGGGTCAATCGAACGTTCAAGAATCTTCTCTGCACCTACAACGGCTAGAGTAGCAACTTGCTTACGCAAGTCATCTTTAACGCGATTACGTTCGTTTTCAATTTCTGCATTACCTTGAGCGATAATTTTAGCTCGCTCAACTTGTGCTTCAGCTTTAGCTTCTTCAACGATTTGAGCTTTACGCTTGTTAGCTTGCTCAATGATCTCGTTGGCAGTTACTTTTGCTTCTTTTAGCTGCTCAGTAGCTTTAATTTGCGCTAACTCTAGATCTTTTGCTGCACGGCCGGCATCTGCCAGACCATCAGCAATTTTCTTCTGGCGTTCTTCGATGGCATTCATCAACGGAGGCCATACAAACTTCATGCAAAACCACACGAAGAGAATAAAGGCAACCGTCTGACCGAATAGGGTAGCGTTGAAATTCACAACAGCCTCCTAGTTAGATTAAAGACAGAAGCGTTAATTAAAGCATTGCACCCAATGGGTTAGTAAATAGCATAAATAGCGCAATACCTACACCAATCATAGTTACGGCATCAAGTAGACCCGCTACGATGAACATTTTAACTTGTAACATAGGCGCCATTTCTGGCTGACGAGCTGCACCTTCCAAAAACTTTCCACCTAAAAGGCCGAAACCGATAGCTGTTCCTAATGCACCCATACCAATAAGTAGAGCAACAGCAATAGCCGTCATTCCTAATACAGTTTCCATATCTATCTCCAATATTCTAAATCGTTGTTATTAATGATTTAGGTCAAAAAAATTTTCGGTTACCCTTAGTGATCTTCATGCGCCATGCTTAAATAAACAATGGTCAACATCATGAAAATAAATGCTTGTAAAGTAATAACTAAAATATGGAAAATTAACCAACCTAGTTGTAATCCTACACCTAGAGCAGATAACGCCACGTTAGAACCATACATCAATGCAATAAGGATAAAAATCAACTCACCAGCATACAAGTTACCAAATAGTCGTAGAGCCAATGAGATTGGCTTAGCCACTAAGGTTACTGTTTCTAATAATAAGTTGACGGGTATCATTGCCCAATGGTTAAAAGGCTGAAATGTTAGTTCTTTAACAAAACCTGAAACACCTTTGACTTTAATGCTGTAGTAAATAATCAGCACAAACACACCAATAGCTAAACTAAAAGTGATGTTTACGTCAGTAGTCGGAACTACTTTTAGGTATGGCACGCCTGCTAAACTAGCTGCCCATGGCAACCAATCTACAGGGATCATATCCATGAAGTTCATCATGAAAATCCATACAAAAATAGTCAGAGCTAAAGGTGCAATAACAGGATTGCGGCCGTGAAAGGTTTCTTTCACACTGCTATCAACAAACTCAACAATCATCTCGACAAAACATTGAAATTTGCCAGGAACGCCTGTCGTCGCTTTTTTGCCAGCACTGTAAAACAGCCATAAGAACAACACACCAAGCCCAACCGAAAAGAGCAACGAATCAATGTGCCATGTCCAAAACCCTTCACCAACACTTAAGTTGGTAAGGTGATGTTGGATATAGCCCTGCGGTGTTAACGCTTCACCAGTTGCAGCCATGATTCATCCCACTTAACTTTGCTTGAAATATAAAGGTGCTATCCAGTGCACAACTAACGCTAACGAATAACAAGTAAAAAGCGGCATAAATCCGACTTCCATGTTGATAAACACTAACGTAAACAATGCAATGGTCAACAGCATCTTTACCGCTTCCCCCCAGTAAAAGCTTTTAATCACTTTTGCTGCTGAGCTTGCCCCACTATGTGAGAAAGCTAGGGTTGCGAATACAAAATTAGGAAGTACAGCGATAATCGCGCCTGCTAAAGCAGACTGACCATACTGCGCTCCCCACATTACGAAAAATAGTATTGAAATAATACTCGCAACAATCGCTTGTACCAGCACTAATTTATAGGCTGCTAACCTACCACGACGCGCTAAAACATTACCCAACTTCATATCTCCGCATTAATGCCTTTCGCTGATCCTAATGTTAAATTTAATAGATTAAACTAGCCTTAAGATACAAAAAGCCTGCAAAGTATACCTTTTCGCGCTTTGTTTGCAACTTTGATGATAGGAAAACAACGATTTAATAAGTGAATTAGCGCTAAATATACAAAAGTAAAAATTAGCGCTGTGTCACAAAATTACTACATGAAATGGTTTAGTCGGCTTTTTAGCGGATTTTACTTAAAATACCGTCTAATTCAGCGAGATTTTGGTAGTTTATTACAATTTTCCCTTTGCCTTTAGTCCCATGGTTGATGGCAACTTTGGCACCGAGCCTTTCAATTAACTCTTGTTCTAAACGGCTAACATCATGATCTTTAGCCTGTGTTTCGGCAACTTTAGCCGGATTTAAGGCTTTATTAACTAATCGTTCAGTTTCACGAACAGTCATTTCTTTTGATGCAACTAATCGAGCCAAAATAGTTTGTTCATCACCTTCAATAGCCAATAATGCACGGGCGTGACCCATGTCAATGTCACCATATTCTAACAAACGTTTAACAGGTTCATTAAGGCTGTTTAGACGTAATAGATTTGACACGCTAACACGAGATTTACCTACCGCATCGGCGACTTGTTGATGGGTTAGTTCAAACTCTTCGAGTAAACGCTGTAACGCTATTGCTTCTTCCATTGCATTGAGATCTTCGCGCTGAATATTTTCAATTAATGCAATCGCGACAGCGGCTTCATCAGCAACCTGTTTAACAATACAAGGGACGGTATCAAGCTTGGCGAGTTGTGCAGCACGCCAACGGCGTTCACCGGCGATAATTTCATAATTACCATCAACAACCTTACGTACAACAATAGGTTGAATTACACCTTGTGAGCGGATTGATTCAGCTAGTTCTTCTAGTGCTTCAGGCGACATATCTTTACGCGGTTGGTATTTACCCGGCTGGAGTTTGTCGAGAGCAAGATGAATAAGATCGCCAGCAGTGGCTAATGGCTGAGTGTCTTCAGGTTGCTCGTTTTTACGAGTCGCCGCATTACTATGGCTTAATAAGGCATCCAAGCCTTTACCTAAACCGCGTTTTTTTAACGTCATTTTTATGTCCTACGCTTGTTTGGGTTGTGTCTGCTGCTCTGCACGACGAATAATTTCACCCGCTAGAGCTAAATAAGCTTTAGCGCCAGCACTTGATTTATCGTAATACATGGCAGGCGCACCAAAACTAGGTGCTTCAGCTAAACGAATGTTTCTTGGAATGACAGTCCGATAAACCTTGTCACCAAAATGTTGTTTTAGCTGATCTGACACATCATTTGATAATCTATTTCGCGGGTCGTACATGGTGCGTAATATACCTTCGATAGTTAATGTTGGATTGACCATGGCACCGAGCTTGGTAATGGTATCAATCAACGCTGTCAGCCCTTCTAATGCATAGTATTCACACTGCATTGGAACCAAAACAGAATCAGCTGCTGACATGGCATTAACGGTTAACATATTTAATGAAGGTGGGCAGTCAATAAAGATGTAATCGTAATCGTCTCTAATCGGCGCAAGTGCATTACGTAAACGGATCTCACGGGCAAAAAACTCCATCAGCTTAATTTCTGCTGCTGTGACATCACCATTACTGGCGATCAGATCAAATTTACCCACGGTATTTTTAATCACAATATCAGCAAAAGGCTTTTCTTCTACCAGTAATTCGTAGGCGGTATTGTCAACATCGTATTTGTCGACACCACTGCCCATGGTTGCATTGCCTTGAGGATCTAAGTCGATCAACAACACTTTACGCTTTGTGGCGGCAAGTGATGCGGCTAAGTTTACGCAAGTTGTTGTTTTTCCTACGCCACCTTTTTGATTGGCTACGGCAATAATTTTACCCACTATGTCATCCTGTCTTTAAATTATTGATGTCCGGTTAGATTAATTAGCAAAAGAAATGCGCTTTATTGCTTAGCAATTTTTAATAAATGTCGCTGTTCATCTAGCTTTGGTACATGCAATACAATGGTATCAACCAGCGAAAATCCTGCTGGCATTTGCTGTAATTCTTGTTCACTTAACTGGCCTTTTAAGGCGTAATAAATACCGTTTTCTTTTGGCAAATGATGGCACCAGCTGAGCATATCTTGTATTGAGGCAAACGCTCGGCTTAATACGCCATCAAATTTATCTTCAGGTTGATAAGCCTCAACCCGGCTCTCTACTGAGGTAATATTATTAATTTTAAGCTCAAATTGAACCTGTTTTTGAAAGCGGATCCGCTTACCTAAACTGTCTAATAATACAAATTCTTTGTCTGGGTTCATAATGGCTAATGGGATCCCGGGTAAACCAGTGCTCTGTGCCCACATCAATAAATCGCTGGCCTTCAAGATAAGGAGAAACGGCCAAGCTGTCCATAATATGACGGATTAACATTTGCTCAGGATCGCGAACCGAGGTGAGGTTATAGGCTTTATTCCATTTAGCGAGCATTTCAACAAAACCGATTAATTGTTTTTGTTGTAATTCAGTGGCCGATATTTTCATTTCAGCTAAATAGGTTTGGAGTTGCACAGATAACACAGAAAGCCTCGTAAATTGCATGAACAGACGGCAGTTATTATGAAGCCGTAAAAGCACTAAGGGAAGCCTTATGGCTTCCCTTGTGTTATTGAGTCGAAAAAATATCTGTAATTATGCGCTTTTTCTCAATAAACCACGCTTTTTCAAGTGTACAAGTAGAATTGAGACAGCTGCTGGAGTGATTCCTGATATGCGCGATGCTTGTCCTACTGTTTCTGGTTTGTGGTTATTTAGCTTAGCGATCACTTCATTGGATAGACCTGGTACTTCTTTGTAATCTAGATCCAGTGGTAATAATGAGCTTTCATGACGCACAGCTTTATCAACTTCGTCTTGTTGACGTTGAATATATCCTGAGTATTTAACTTGAATTTGCACTTGCTCAGCAGCTTGTGGGTCTTCAAGGCCTGGACCAAAACCTTCTAATTGCATTAATTTACTGTAATCCATTTCTGGGCGACGCAGTAAATCTTCAAATGATGCTTCACGCGAAATAGGCGTATTCAATTGTGGATTAAGCACATCGAGTAAGGGTGAATTAGGGTGTACCCACTGTCCACGTAAACGTTGTAATTCCAGTTCGATCGATTCTTTTTTCTTACTGAATAATTCCCAGCGATTATCGTCAACTAAACCAAGTTCGCGGCCTTTTTCAGTTAATCGTAGATCGGCGTTATCTTCACGTAGCAATAAACGATATTCCGCACGGCTAGTAAACATACGGTAGGGTTCTTTGGTACCTAGAGTTGATAAATCGTCAACTAATACACCAAGATATGCTTCATCACGACGAGGACACCAAGTGTCTTTACCTTGTACTTGTAAAGATGCGTTCATACCTGCTAATAAACCTTGAGCACCGGCTTCTTCGTAACCCGTTGTACCATTGATTTGACCTGCAAAGAATAAGCCTTCAATGGTTTTGGTTTCTAATGAGTTTTTAAGATCCCGTGGATCAAAATAATCATACTCAATAGCGTAACCTGGACGAACGATTTCAGCATTTTCCATGCCTTTGATCGAACGTACTAAATTAAGCTGAACATCAAAAGGTAAACTGGTAGAAATACCGTTAGGGTAGATCTCGTTAGTGCTTAAACCTTCTGGTTCAATAAAGATTTGGTGCGATGACTTATCTGCAAAGCGGTGGATCTTATCTTCAATTGATGGGCAGTAACGAGGCCAATACCTTCAATCACACCTGAATACATTGGGCTTCGGTCTAAGCCACCACGAATAATGTCGTGGGTTTTTTCATTGGTGTGAGTAATAAAACATGAAATTTGTTTTGGATGCTGACTTACATCACCTATAAATGACATTACTGGCAATGGAGTATCGCCTTTTTGCTCTGTCATTTGTGAAAAATCAATGGTATTGGCATCAATACGTGGTGGTGTACCGGTTTTTAAACGGCCTACACGGATCGGTAACTCACGCAACCGATTTGCTAATGCTATCGCTGGTGGATCGCCTGCACGACCACCGCTGTAATTTTGTAAACCTATATGGATTTTTCCACTTAAAAAAGTGCCTGTCGTTAATACAACAGCAGGTGCTTCAAATGCCAATCCCATTTGTGTAACAACACCAACAACTTTATTATTTTCAACCACTAAATCATCAACTGCTTGCTGAAAAATACGTAAGTTAGCTTGGTTTTGTAAAATGTGCTGAATTTTTTGACGATATAGGGCTCGGTCTGCTTGGGCACGAGTAGCACGAACAGCAGAGCCTTTACTTGAATTTAACGTTCTAAATTGAATCCCGGCAAAGTCTGTAGCCGTTGCCATGGCTCCGCCTAATGCGTCGATCTCTTTAACCAAATGGCCTTTACCAATACCACCGATAGCGGGATTACAAGACATTTGACCTAGTGTGTCGATGTTATGGGTTAACAATAATGTTTTTGATCCCATTCTTGCAGCTGCGAGGGCTGCCTCAGTTCCGGCATGACCACCACCAACGACAATTACATCAAACCGTTCATGAAAATGCATTATGCGACCTTTGATTGCTTAGAAAGTTAAATTCAATTTGTAACGCGATTCGAGCTGCGCATTTTAGCACTTGCTTGTCAGAACGTGAATGATCATTTTTCATAGAATGATCAAGATGGGTTTGCTTAATAGATCTTAAGATCTTTATATAGATCTTTTTATTATGTTTATTATTAGGATCGAGCTTTTCTGTTAGTAACTTTTATTTTCATTTAAAATCAATAAATAACGAACTTTTAAACCTGTGATCTGATCGCGATCAAACTCAATATAAGGTGGGGATAGATCGGGTACTTATCCACAAGGGTGATCTTTAAGCAGATCGGAGTGTGAATAGTACAGAGTTATGATCGCAGAAAATAATAGCTTATCCACAAAGTTGTTATTATAAATAGTAATTTGTGGATAAACCTGATCTAAATTGTGAGTTGATCTTAGTTTATACAAAATAAGATCGTATTTTATGCCTGGTTAATTTTATCTTGCCATTGCGATAACCACGCCAGGGCTGGCTCTTCTGGTACTGGGTCTTGTTGAACATCAATTTGGATCTTATCCACAATAGCGTTTGATCCGTATTGTAATAATAGATCTATTATTTTTTCAGGTGCGCTAGCAGAAAGTGTCATAGTTTGAGTCGCCAATGGCACATAATGCATGTTGGATCCCGTTTAGATCAGGCATTTCTAGCATTAATTGTTTATAAAAAGGCACTATATTGTCTGGCAGATCACCTGCGCCATGGGTTGAGCTAACGATGATCCATACTGAAAAGTCGTTTAACTGTGCTAATTGTGGGTCTATAAATACTTCAGAATGGTGGTTTAATTGGCTTAATTGCTCTGCCATTTCATCTGCAACGTATTCTGAACTGCCCAATGTGGTACCCACTATTAATGCTATATTTGCCATTTCTACTCCAAATTACTGCTAGTTAAGCGTCAGGTTTATGTCTTTACGGTTATTTTACTCGTTCAATTACGCTTTATGTTGGCTTATTTCCACTTTTTAAGACCAAATAAGCAGTTCATTTGGTCGTGCTATCTCAGTAATATTTTTTAGCAATAAAAAAACGAGCCATAAAAGGCTCGTTTTGGGTCATTATTAGCTAGTGATAATCGCTTTAGCTAGTCTTGTTATCGCTAAATCCTTGTAAAAGTCATCTCAGTGTTAGTTTATCTTTAAAAATTTAGCATGAAATCGCAGATGCTGTTCAATAAACGTCGAGATAAAATAGTAGCTATGGTCATATCCAGGCTGCATTCTTAACTCGAGAGGATAGCCCTTTTGTTGTGCGATTTTTTCTAATGTATGAGGTTTTAATTGCTCATCTAAAAAGTTGTCATTGGTGCCAATATCCACCAGTGCGGGGATAAATTGTTGGCTATTTTGCATCAACTTACAACTATCATATTGTTGCCATTGTTGTTGATCTTCACCTAAATAACCACGAAATGCTTTAATTCCCCATGGGCAATCCATTGGATTACAAATAGGGCTAAATGCTGAAACACTGTTAAATTGCTTTGGATTCTTCAATGCAATGGTCAGTGCACCATGGCCGCCCATTGAGTGACCACTAATGCTACGTTGGTTAGTTACCGGGAAATGCGCTTCAACGATTGCTGGCAGCTCAGACACCACATAATCATACATTTTATAATGCTGATCGAAAGGTGGTTTGGTGGCATTGAGATAAAATCCTGCGCCTAAACCAAAGTCATATGCACCGTCTTTATCGTCGGCAACCCCTTCACCACGCGGGCTAGTGTCTGGTGCGACAATGGCGATTCCAAGCTCTGCAGCAATGCGCTGTGCGCCTGCTTTTTGCATAAAGTTTTCGTCAGTGCAGGTGAGCCCTGATAACCAATACAATACGGGCACATTTTGCTGTTCAGCTTGTGGCGGTAAGTAAATGGCAAAACGCATCGTGCAATTGAGCGCCGTTGACTGATGATGATATTGTTTATGCCAACCACCAAATGCTTTGGTGCTGCTGATATTTTCAATGGTCATGATGGGTCCTTATACAATAAATGCAGTTAATAAAATTAACTGCATTATTATTTAACTTAAGATCAGCTTATAGACTTATTTATCAAAGTGGATAACGCTGCGAATACTTTCGCCTTTATGCATTAAATCAAATGCATCGTTAATCCCTTCAAGGCCATTGTGTGGGTAATAAAGTGGTCTAACTTAAACTCGCCTGCTAAGTATTGTTCAACAATTCCTGGTAATTCACTGCGACCTTTAACGCCACCAAATGCACTGCCACGCCATACACGGCCGGTCACTAATTGGAATGGACGAGTTGAAATTTCTTGGCCAGCACCTGCTACACCAATAATCACTGATTCGCCCCAGCCTTTGTGACAACATTCTAATGCACTGCGCATCACGTTAACGTTACCGATACATTCGAATGAGAAATCAACGCCACCATCGGTCATTTCAACAATGACGTCCTGAATTGGCTTATCGAAGTCTTTAGGGTTAATGCAGTCTGTTGCCCCTAGTTTTTTAGCGAGTTCAAATTTAGATTCGTTTAAGTCGATACCAATAATTCGGCTTGCTCCAGCCATAGTGGCGCCAATAATGGCCGATAAACCAATGCCGCCTAAACCAAATATGGCAACAGTATCGCCTTTTTGTACTTTAGCTGTTTTTAGCACAGCGCCCATACCGGTAGTGACACCACAACCTAATAAGCACACTTCTTCTAATGGTGCGTCTTTACTGACTTTTGCCAGTGAAATTTCGGGTAATACTGTGTATTCAGAAAAGGTTGAACAACCCATGTAGTGGAAAATAGGTTCACCATCTTTAAAGAAACGCGTAGTACCGTCTGGCATTAAGCCTTTACCTTGTGTAGCTCGTACTGCGCTACATAAGTTGGTTTTGCCAGAAGTACAGAACTTACATACACCGCATTCTGCTGTGTATAACGGAATGACATGGTCGCCGACTTTTACACTGGTAACGCCTTCGCCAACCATATGAACAATCCCGCCACCTTCATGGCCAAGAATTGCTGGGAATACGCCTTCAGGATCATCGCCAGATAATGTAAATGCATCGGTATGACATACACCCGATGCGACAATACGTACCATAACTTCACCAGCTTTTGGGTACATAACATCGACTTCTTCAACCGATAATGGTTGGCCTGATTCCCAAGCAATTGCGGCTTTTGATTTAATAAATTGTGCTGACATAGATAGCTTCCTTAAACGTAAACACCATGAAATATGGATGATAAACATCACTACAGTGTAGTGTATTTATTCATTATATTTGTTTATCATAAAATGATAATAAGCTAGTTTTGTAAATGACTTTTACGAGAATGTAATAATGATGCAGTGGGAAGGAATTTTTGAGTTTGTTGCGGTAGCAGAAACCGACAGTTTTACTGCGGCGGGAAAGCGGTTAAGTATTTCGACGGCACAAGTGAGCCGGCAGGTCAGCCAATTAGAAAACCGTTTAAACACTAAATTGTTTTACCGTACCACCCGTAAAGTGTCGTTAACTGAAGAAGGCTCGGTTTATTATCAACATTGTCGCCAAGTGCTCGACAGTCTTGATGAAGCTGAGCGAGCCATTTCGAGTTTAAAAGATAAACCTCAAGGCTTAATTAGGATGACAGCGCCTGTTACCTATGGTGAAAATTTTGTCATGCCGATTGTTATTGATTTTATGCAGCAATATCGCGATATTGAAGTGGTGTGCGAGTTAACTAATCGCCAGCTTGATTTAATAGAAGGTGGTTTTGATTTAGCCATTAGGCTAGGACGGTTAACTAACTCATCAATGATGGCCAAACGCTTAACCCATCGCAGTCAATATGTGTGTGCTGCACCAAGCTATATTGCTCAGTTTGGTACACCTTATACCTTGTCGGAACTGAGCCAACATAATTGTTTAATTGGCAGCCAATCTCATTGGAATTTTATCGATCAGGGCAAGTCTAAAGCCGTTAAAGTGAGTGGTTCGTTGAGTTGCAGCAGTGGCTTAAGTTTATTATCTGCAGCAATTAAGGGGTTGGGGATTGTGCAATTGCCCGGTTATTACGTTAATGACGCAATTGAAGCAGGGCAGCTTGTGGTGTTATTAGCACCTTACCAACAACCAAAAGAAGGTATTTGGGTCTTGTACCCACACAACCGCCATTTGTCACCCAAAGTGCGATTGTTAGTGGATAAATTATCACAAGAGCTTTAGCTTATTGGTAAGCCATTGTTTGGTAATAGCGGTTTATTTGTGCTTTGGGTAAGCTAGATATTTTATTGATAATATCCAAGGTTATCTGATGCTGCGGCAGTTGCTGTTGCAGTATCTCAAGTTGATGTAACCAAAGGTGGCTGGTCATGGTGGCGTCAGCTAAGGCGCGGTGAAATACACCATCGTTTGGCAATTGGTGATAACTCACTAACGTGCCAAGTTGATGATTAGGCGCATTTTGGCTGATGCGACGAGATAACAACAGTGAGCAAGCAAATTGGCCTGTGTAGTGCAGCTTATTATGCTTGAATTCAGCATCTAAGAACTTTTTATCAAAGCTGGCGTTGTGCGCGACTAAATTAAATCCATCGATAAACTTGGCAAATTGTGTCATCACTTCTTTAGATGATGGCGCATGTTTGAGCATGTTGTTGCTAATACCTGTGTATTGTTCAATAAAGCTGTTAACCCGCTTTCCTGGGTTTATTAGCTCTTGAAAGGAGTCCACTATTTGGCCATCAACTAACTTTACCGCACCAATTTCAATGGCTCTGTCACCATTGTCGGGTGATAAACCTGTGGTTTCAAAGTCGAGTACCACAATTTGATTAGCCAATGTCATGTGTTTATTCCTATTGAGCTATACGCTACTTGCCTATACAGAAGGAACTGAAGATTTTGCCAAGCAAGTCATCTGAAGTGAATTTACCGGTAATTTCTGACAGTGCCATTTGGCACATACGTAACTCTTCTGCCAGTAATTCACCGGCGAGATACACTTCAAGCTGTTCTTTACCTAGTTGTAGATGGCTTGCTGCTAAATCTAATGCTTCTAAGTGACGACGGCGGGCAATAAAGCCGCCTTCTAGGTTACTTTGGTAACCCATTAACGACTTAAGGTGTTGTTTCAACTCTTCAACTCCCATGCCTGTTTTGGCTGAAATACGGTAAACATCGTATCCTTGCTCTTGCGACATTTCGAGTGTTTCACCAGTTAAATCCGCTTTGTTGCGCACCACCGTTACCCCCAATCTTGAAGGTAAACGGTCAATAAAGTCGAGCCAAATGTCATGTGGATCAACGGCATCTGTCGTCGTACCATCAACCATAAACAGCACTCTATCGGCACTGGCAATTTCTGCCCAGGCGCGTTCAATACCAATTTGCTCAACGGTATCTGTGGTGTCACGTAACCCTGCTGTATCAATAATGTGCAGTGGCATGCCATCAAGGTGAATATGCTCACGCAGTACATCACGGGTGGTGCCGGCAATTTCTGTCACAATGGCTGACTCTTTACCTGCAAGGGCATTGAGTAAGCTTGATTTACCAGCATTAGGACGCCCTGCAATGACGACTTTCATACCTTCGCGAATAATTGAACCTTGTTTGGCGCTGGCTTGAACGGAAGTGAGTTTGTCGATAATCCGGTACAAAGCATTGGCAATTTTACCGTCAGATAAAAAGTCGACTTCTTCATCAGGAAAATCAATAGCGGCTTCAACGTATAAACGCAAGTTAGTAACTTGCTCTACTAGCTCATGAACTTCTTTTGAAAACTCACCCTGGAGTGATTGCAAAGCGCTTTTTGCCGCTTGCTCACTGGTGGCATCAATTAAGTCGGCAATCGCTTCAGCTTGAGTTAAATCGAGCTTGTCGTTCATAAACGCTTGCTCACTAAACTCACCGGGTTTGGCAATACGAATGCCGTCGACTTCCATGACGCGTTTTATTAGCATATCGAGCACAATTTGGCCGCCGTGGCCTTGTAGCTCTAGCACATCTTCGCCAGTAAATGAGTTTGGACCTTTAAAAAACAGCGCAATACCTTGGTCAATGACGTGGCCATCACTACTGTTAAAATCACAATATTCGGCGTAACGGGTTTTAGGCACATGACCAATAATGGCGTTGGCTACATTGGCTGCGAGATCGCCAGATACACGAATGATACCCACTCCACCACGTCCTGGTGCTGTTGCTTGCGCTACGATAGTGTCTGTTGTCACGGTAAATACCTGCTAAATCATTAAAGGAAAAGGCGGCCTATTAAGCCGCCTTTTTTATTCATTTAACTCTTGAATAAGTTAACTGTTGAGCTTGGGCTTATTTTAAGCCTTTTTTCTCTAAACCGGCATAAATAATCTTTTGTTGGGTAATCGCCACTAAGTTACCGACTAACCAGTAAAGTACTAGACCTGCTGGGAACCATAAGAAGAATACCGTAAAGATAACTGGCATCCACTGCATCATTTTAACTTGCATTGGGTCCATGGTCGGTGCCATTGGCTGCATTTTCTGCATCAAGAACATCGATACACCCATTAGCAATGGTAATACGTAGTATGGATCTTGTACTGATAAGTCATCAATCCATAGCATGAACGGCGCGTGGCGTAGCTCATAGCTTTCAAGTAATACCCAGTACAATGCGATGAAGATTGGCATCTGTAACAAAATAGGTAAGCAGCCACCCATTGGGTTTACTTTCTCTTTTTTGTACAGTTCCATCATGGCCTGACCCATCTTTTGACGGTCATCACCAAAACGCTCTTTCATCTCAGCTAATTTTGGCTGTAGGTTACGCATTTTAGCCATTGAACTATATTGCGCTTTAGTCAATGGATATAACAAACCACGTACCGTTAAGGTGATTAAAATAATTGCCATACCCCAGTTACCCACAAATGATTGATAGAACATCAATAACCAGTGAATAGGTATTGCTAACCACCATAAGAAACCATAATCAACCACTAGGTTTAAGGTTTCTGAGATAGCAGAAAGGGCTTTTTGGTTTTTAGAGCCAACATAAAATTGTGAACTAATTTTTTGTGTTGTGCCAGGTGCGATATCATATAACGCGCCACGAAAACCGATGTTAGCTAAACCACCAGCACTCACACTTGAGAAAATGGTGTTTGAGTCAGTTGCAGGCGGAACCCAAGCTGATACGAAGTAGTGCTGTAGCATTGCAGCCCAACCACCTAGTGTTACTTTACCTAGGTTTTTGTCTGCCATGTCTTCAAAGTCATATTTTTCGTAGCGAGTATCTTGAGTTGAGAATGCCGCACCACGATAGGTTGGCATCATCATGCTACTTTCAGATTCTTTGATGGATTGTTTAATTTGACCATACATTTGCACTTGTAATGCAGTATCTGAAGTGTTGCTAATATTGTAATCAACGCCAACATCATATTGACCACGGGTAAACGTAAAGGTTTTTACGTAAGTGACACCGTTGTCTGCAGTAAAGGTTAATGGCACTGATAATGTGTCTTGACCGTCTGCTAATGCATAAGATGTATTTTGCGCGGCAAAGGCGGCACGACCTTTAGCACTACTATCAATGCCGTCACGACCGATTAAACCACTTTGTGCGATATAAGTGTGGTCGTTGGTTTGTTCAAGAATGACAAAAGGGTCATCTTTATCAATCTCAACCTTATGCGCAACCAATGCGGCATAAACGATGTCACCACCAACAGGGCTGATTTTGATATCAAGCTGATCCGTTTTAACAGTAATTAAGTTCTTGGTTGCAGGCATATCAACTGGCATACCAGTTGAGTCTGCTTCAGGAACGTCTGCGCCGTTAATTGTCGCTGCGTTTGTTTGGGTAACAGTTTGTTGTGCTACCGGTTGTGGTGCTTTATCTGTTTGCCACTGTGTCCACATTAGATAGCTGACAAACAGCAAACCGATTAGCAATATATTGCGTTGAGATTCCATAGCCTATTTATTACACCTGTCATTTTTAGGGGGGACGGGATCACTACCGCCGGGATGTAAAGGGTGACATTTTAATATGCGTTTGATTGCAAACCAACTACCTTTCACTGTTCCGTGCGTTTTTATTGCTTCAATCGCATAATAAGAACAAGTTGGATCGAACCGACACTTAGGTCCCAGTAAAGGGCTTATAAAAATTTGATAACCACGGATAACCGTAGTTGCTAGCCATTGTAACGGCGACTGAGTTTTCGCCATAGCTTTTCTATCAATTTGTGTAGTTCTGCATTTTCCATTTCCATCACGCCATTTCTGACTAATACTACGATATCAAGGTTAGGGATGTCGTGTTGATGTAAACGAAAATTATCTCTTATCACGCGTTTAATGCGATTACGTTGGTTAGCACGTTTTACAAAACGTTTGGCCACAGTTAATCCTAAACGAGGATGTTGCTCAGAATTTGGAATCGCGAGCAGAGTTATTTCAGCAGAGGATGCTTTGATTGGATTGGAGAATACAGATTTAAATTGCGCGGGAGTTAACAAACGTAACTCCCGCGTAAAGGTATAGCTAGTCACCTAGTTATCTACTTATGCAGATAAACGAGCGCGACCTTTCGCACGACGACGTGCAAGCACCTTACGGCCGCCTACAGTGGCCATACGAGCGCGGAAGCCGTGAGAA
Organism: Shewanella phaeophyticola; assembly: GCF_025398315.1. Taxonomy (GTDB): domain Bacteria; phylum Pseudomonadota; class Gammaproteobacteria; order Enterobacterales; family Shewanellaceae; genus Shewanella; species Shewanella phaeophyticola. The sequence goes on along the minus strand of NZ_JAODOQ010000001.1, from coordinate 4,257,132 downwards.
CGCTTGCGCTTCAGGTTGCTAGGTTGAAAAGTACGTTTACTCATGATGGCAATCCGTCTTTGTTAGTGAATTTACCTTATCTCCAACATTAGAGGTAAGGGCAAAAAAGAGGCCGAATTGTAATCACTTTAATTACTATCGTCAATAACGAAAGTGGTTATATGATGAATTTCTGCCAATCTTTCTTTGATGGAGAAAGCTTAAAAGTACCAGAAAATGTGGATAAGTCTGTGTACAGACACTACATCTTGTGGATCTTTGCTTGTTTTCATAGATCAAAGGTTGCGTATTATAGATCAATGTGGATCGGTTAATAAAGCGGGATTTGCATCAAATTTACAATTAATGGATCGATTTTGATCTTTCATGATCCCAGATATCCACATAGAATGATCCCGCTGGGGATAAATCTGTTTTTAAGGATAGCGATCATTGTGATCTCCCTATAGAATACACCTCCTTTGACTAAAGATATTTGGGGATAAATAAGTGGCGGTTTCACTTTGGCAACAATGTATCGGCAGACTGCAAGATGAGTTATCAGCCCAGCAGTTCAGTATGTGGATCCGTCCGTTACAAGCTGAAATGGATGGTGATACTCTGGTTTTGTATGCGCCAAATCGTTTTGTACTCGATTGGGTACGCGATAAATACATTAATATCATTAATCAATTTTTCACTGAACAAATGGGCAGTGATGCACCTAAGTTGCGTTTTGATATCGGTAGCCGCCCGTCTGCACGTCCTGTTGCTCCAGCAGCCCCAGTAGCCGCAAAGCCTGTGAGTAACCAAACGCGTGCTCAAGTTGGTACAACGTCATTTAATACCCAGGCTGAGCCGATTGTTAATGCGAATCATCGTAGTAACATTAATCCGACTTATCAGTTTGATAACTTTGTTGAGGGTAAGTCAAACCAACTTGGTAAAGCTGCAGCATTACAGGTGTCTGAAAACCCAGGTGGCGCTTATAACCCATTATTTTTATATGGTGGCACTGGTTTAGGTAAAACCCATTTATTGCATGCAGTTGGTAATGGGATCATTAAAAATAACCCTAATGCTAAAGTGGTGTATATGCATTCTGAGCGTTTTGTACAGGACATGGTCAAAGCCTTACAAAATAATGCCATTGAAGAATTTAAGCGTTATTACCGCAGTGTCGATGCCCTGTTTATTGATGACATTCAATTTTTTGCCAACAAAGATCGTTCTCAAGAAGAATTTTTTCATACCTTCAATGCATTATTAGAAGGTAATCACCAAATTATTTTAACTTCAGACCGTTATCCTAAAGAGATCGACGGGGTAGAAGATCGCTTAAAATCGCGCTTTGGTTGGGGGTTAACGGTTGCCATTGAGCCTCCTGAATTAGAAACCCGCGTGGCGATTTTAATGCGTAAAGCACAAGAGAGTGGTATTAACCTGCCTGATGAAGTGGCCTTTTTTATTGCTAAGCGTTTACGTTCAAACGTTCGCGAGCTTGAAGGCGCATTAAACCGCGTTATTGCTAACGCTAACTTCACAGGTCGTCCAATTACTATTGATTTTGTGCGTGAAGCATTACGTGACCTCTTGGCACTGCAAGAAAAATTAGTCACTATAGACAATATTCAGAAGACGGTTGCTGAATACTACAAAATAAAAATGGCAGATATGCTGTCTAAACGTCGTTCACGTAGTGTGGCAAGACCACGACAAGTGGCGATGGCGCTATCTAAAGAACTCACTAACCAAAGTTTGCCTGAAATTGGCGATGCTTTTGGTGGTCGTGACCATACAACGGTATTACACGCTTGTCGTAAAATTGCGCAACTGCGAGAAGAAAGTCATGACATTAAAGAAGATTACGCTAACTTGATTAGAACTTTGTCTTCTTAATTCAGGGAATGTTGAACGATGAAATTTTCAATTGATAGGGATGCCCTATTAAAGCCGCTGCAACTAGTGTGTGGCGCGGTAGAACGCAGACACAACTTACCTATTCTTGCTAATTTATTAGTTGAAGTTAGTGAAGACTCACTTAAGCTAACGGGCACTGATTTAGAGGTTGAGCTTGTTGGGCAAGCCGCTATACACGGTGACATCAACATTGGTCGCACTACTGTACCAGCTAAAAAGTTACTCGACATTGTTAAGTCTCTTCCTGAACAAAGCGAATTAAAAGTAGAGCAGCAAGATGGTAAATGGTTGTTACGCTCTGGTCGTAGCCGTTTTTCATTAGCCACATTGCCTGCTGAAGATTACCCTAACGTTGAAGCGTTCCAGGCTGATATTGAATTTAGCTTAAAGCAGGGCGTATTAAAGTCGATTATCGACTCGACTCAGTTTTCGATGGCTAACCAGGATGTGCGCTATTACCTCAACGGTTTATTATTTGAAACTGAAGGTAATCTATTACGCGCTATTGCTACCGACGGCCACCGTTTGGCGTTAAGCCATCGTACTGTTGATATTTCTTTGCCTGAAAAACAAGTGATTGTGCCACGTAAAGGGGTGGTTGAAATGGCGCGTTTGCTTGAAAGCGACGACCAAGACATTACCATTGCGATTGGCGATAACGCGATTCGTGCGATGACTAGCTCTGCGGTATTTACCAGTAAATTAGTTGATGGACGTTTTCCTGATTACCGCCGGGTGTTACCAAAGGGTGGTAATAAAGTGGTTATTGCCAGCCGCAATCAATTAAAACAAGCGTTAACCCGTGCATCTATTTTATCGAACGAAAAATTCCGTGGTGTACGAATTCAACTTGAGCCTGGTTTATTAAAGATTACCGCCAATAACCCAGAGCAAGAAGAAGCCGAAGAAATCATCGACGTTGATTATGACTCAGATAAACTCGAAATTGGTTTTAACGTGAGTTATTTATTAGATGTACTGAATAACCTCGCCAGTGATGATGTTCGTATTACGCTCATCGATGGCAACTCAAGTGCATTAATAGAGAACCACAAAGAAGAAGATTCTATGTATGTGGTGATGCCAATGCGTCTGTAATACGTTATTGTTCATTAATCATATGTAAGGTGCTGCAAAGCACCTTCTTTGTCTCTACTGCTTTATTTGGCTATCACAATAGGTATTCATGAGTTTATCGCGCATTACCATAGGGTCATTTCGTAATATCAGTTCAGCATCGCTTAATCCAAGTGATGGATTAAACTTGATTTACGGTCAAAATGGTAGTGGTAAAACCAGTATTTTAGAAGCGATTTACTTTCTAGGGATGGGACGTTCTTTTCGTAGCCACTTATCACAACGAGTGATTAATAATGATGACGACAAACTTACTCTGTTCGCCAATCTTATCCAAGATGAAAATGACTGTAAAATTGGTTTAAGACGTCATCGAAACGGTGAAATTGAAGTCAAAATTAATGGCGAAAAAGTCAAACGCTTATCTACATTAGCTGAAACACTGCCTATTCAAGTTATTACCCCTGAAAGTTTTTCTTTACTGTTTGAAGGCCCAAAAGCTCGCAGACAGTTTATTGATTGGGGCGCATTTCATTCTGACCCACATTTTTATCAAGCCTGGGTGAATGTTCGCAAGGTATTAAAGCAACGTAATCAACTACTTCGTAACCAATCTCCTTATAGCCAAATACAATTTTGGGATAAAGAGCTGGTGCGGTATGCTGAACAAGTTACCGACATACGAAATCGATATGTAGACTCGTTAAATGAGCTACTTAAGGGTATAATAGGACGGTTTTTACCTCAGGTTGATATTAAGGTTTCTTTTACCCGAGGATGGGACAGCAAAACGGATTTTTCGCAGTTACTTGAAAATCAATATTCGCGCGATGTCGCTGCGGGTAACACGGGCAGTGGCTCTCATAGAGCAGACTTACGTTTGCGAGTAGGGAACTTACCTGCACAAGATGCATTGTCCCGTGGACAATTAAAATTATTAGTCTGTGCACTGCGTATTGCACAGGGAAAGTTGCTCAAACAACAACTAGATAAAAACAGTATTTATTTAGTGGACGATTTACCGTCTGAGTTGGATGCACAGCATAGGCAGCTATTGCTACAGCAGTTAACCGAGACCGGTGCACAAATATTTGTCACCGCAATTGATCCGCTAGCAATAGTCGATTCGTTATCTAGCCCTCCGAACAGGATGTTTCATGTGGAGCAAGGGCAAGTAACGGTTATTGAATAACAACGAGAGAGAAATATGTCAGAGAATAGTTACGATTCTTCGAGTATCAAGGTATTAAAAGGCCTTGATGCAGTCCGTAAGAGACCTGGTATGTACATTGGTGATACTGATGACGGTACCGGTCTTCATCACATGGTATTCGAAGTGGTCGATAACTCTATCGATGAAGCTTTAGCCGGCCATTGTAGCGATATCACCATTACTATTCACTCAGACGGTTCTGTCTCTGTAAAAGATGACGGTCGTGGTATTCCGGTTTCTATCCATGAAGAAGAAGGTGTATCTGCAGCTGAAGTTATTATGACGGTATTGCATGCCGGCGGTAAATTTGATGATAACTCATACAAGGTATCAGGTGGTCTTCACGGTGTGGGTGTATCGGTTGTAAATGCTTTGTCTGAAAAGCTGCAATTAACCATTCGTCGCGCCGGTAAAATTTATGAGCAATTTTATACTCATGGTGTACCAAACGAACCGATTAAAGAAATTGGCGATGCAGTTAAATCAGGTACCGAAATTCGTTTTTGGCCTAGTAGCCAAACCTTTTCTGATGTTGAATTTCATTTCGAAATTTTAGCCAAGCGTGTACGTGAGTTATCTTTCTTAAACTCTGGTGTGGGTATTCGTTTAGTTGATGAACGCGAAAACAAAGACGAGTTCTTTAAATACGAAGGCGGTATTAGCGCATTTGTAGATTACTTAAACCGTAATAAAACACCGGTAAACAAAGATGTATTCCACTTTTCACAAGAGCGCGAAGACGGTATTACCGTTGAAGTGGCAATGCAGTGGAATGACGGTTATCAAGAAAGTATTTTCTGTTTTACCAATAACATTCCTCAGCGCGATGGTGGTACTCATTTAGCGGGTTTCCGTGGCGCATTAACGCGTAACTTAAACACTTACATGGAACGTGAAGGGTTTAACAAAAAAGGTAAAACCAGTGCAACGGGTGATGACGCACGTGAAGGCTTAACCGCGGTTATCTCAGTTAAAGTGCCTGACCCTAAGTTCAGCTCACAAACTAAAGACAAATTAGTCTCTAGCGAAGTGAAAAGTGCTGTAGAACAAACTATGGGTGAGAAGTTAAACGATTACCTATTAGAAAACCCAGCCGATGCTAAGTTGATTGTGGGTAAAATTGTTGATGCTGCCCGAGCACGTGAAGCTGCGCGTAAAGCGCGTGAAATGACACGTCGTAAAGGCGCATTAGATTTAGGTGGTTTGCCAGGAAAACTAGCTGACTGCCAAGAGAAAGACCCTGGTCTTTCTGAAATATACATAGTGGAAGGTGACTCTGCTGGCGGATCTGCCAAGCAGGGGCGTAACCGTAAAAACCAAGCTATTCTTCCACTTAAAGGTAAAATCTTAAACGTTGAAAAAGCACGTTTTGATAAGATGTTATCGTCACAAGAAGTGGCCACACTAATTACCGCATTAGGTTGTGGTATTGGTCGCGACGAATACAATCCGGATAAAACTCGTTACCACAACATCGTTATCATGACCGATGCTGACGTCGACGGCTCACACATTCGAACTCTGCTATTGACCTTCTTCTTCCGTCAAATGCCTGAATTGATTGAGCGTGGTTATGTATATATTGCGCAGCCACCTTTGTATAAAGTAAAAAAGGGTAAGCAAGAACAATACCTTAAAGATGAGCTGGCATTAACTGAATATCTAACAACGCAAGCGTTAGACGGCACACATGTTTACCCAAGCCAGGGTGCTTTAGGCATGAGCGGAGAGCCGCTTGAGCGTTTGGTGAATCAATACCGCGAAGTGGAAAAAATCATTACACGTTTAGAAAAACGTTTCCCGATGAACCTAACTGATCGCATGTTGTACCATCCAGAAGTGACGCTTGAGATGCTAAGCGACGAAGCACTTATGACGGCATGGTGTAAACATTTTGTTGATGATTTAGTTGAGCGTGAAAGCAGCGGTATTATTTTCTCAGCCAATATTATTTTGGATCCTGAGCGTAAAGTGTATACCCCAAGCGTGACAATTCGTAAGCATGGTATCGATACCAATTTCTTATTTGGTTATGACTTCTTTACTTCTGCCGATTATCAACGCATCGCTAAGTTAGGCGTTGCACTTGATGGCATGATTGAAGAGGGTGGTTATGTACAACGTGGTGAGCGCGTTAAAGAAGTTGAAAGCTTCTTAGAAGCGTTAGATTGGACTATGAGCGAAGCAAAACGTGGTTTGTACATTCAACGTTATAAAGGATTGGGTGAAATGAACCCTGAGCAATTGTGGGAAACTACAATGGATCCAGAATCTCGTCGTATGTTACGTGTTACCATTGAAGATGCCGTTGCTGCAGACCAACTATTTACCTGCTTAATGGGTGATCAAGTTGAGCCTCGTCGTGAGTTTATTGAAACTAACGCATTAAATGTGGCTAACTTAGACGTGTAGATGGTTTTAGATCATAAAATGGGTGCCTTATTGGCGCCCATTTTTGTTTTTATTGCTATGATTTAATTCTTGGCGTTAGTTTAATTTTAGAAGGTTACTTATTGTGGTCGTAAGGTTTTTTAAAAAGCTGTTTAATATTCGTGACCGCAATGAACAAGTCAAATTTACTGGCCGCACAGCGGTCGAGAAGCGCCAGCAAGTTTCATCAGTAACCGTTAAACCTATTATTGAAGTCAGCCCTAAACAGGCTGTCGAGTCGCAATTAGATTTGTCATCCTTGTTTTACAGTTTTTTGTTTGCCAGTCCCCAATCCGATGCGACAGGAATTGCTAATAATCTTGAACGCCATGTTATGCAAGATATAGAACTGGCGTTAAGCTCGCCTCAAGCCATTGCAGAAAATGTATTAAAGCTTCCTAGTAAAATACTCGAATTAGACAGAAAACTTGCCGATGACAATATTGACACCAAAGAGCTGATTAAGCTTATTGAGCAAGATCCATTATTGTGTGTTGAAGTCCTTAAACTGTGTAACTCAATGGCCTTCAAACGTTCTGAAAACGATGTGACGAGTATTCAGCAAGCATTAGTACAGGTCGGTCGACAACAATTAAGGCATTTTATCACCAGCTGTTTAGCGCGCGAAATGATAGACATTAAACCAATATATTTTAGGCGCTTTGGTGCCGAGATTTGGCGTCACTCAATGCAGGTGGCTTTTTTAGCCAGTGAACTCGCCAATGCTGAACAATCTGATAGCGCTTTTTTACTTGGCTTACTTCATGATGTAGGCAAAATTGCGATTTTTAAGATGCTGGTGGATGCATTTCATCAAGCTGAGCCCGGTGAACAACCTAGCTCAACCTTGTTTAAGCAGGTCATGACCACAAAGTCATTAACCTTAAGTGCATTATTAGCACGTTTCTGGCGTCTACCTGAGCATTTTGAAGCACCGTTAACGTTATTGGCTAATACTAACATTAAGCCAGATGATGAAATGACATTAATCATCTGGAAGGCCAATATTATTAGTGAGTGCTCAATGCTGCAGCAAGTGGATAAATTACCGCAGAAAGAACTTGTCGTGTTGTTGGCTCAGGTTGGTATAACTGAACAAGAGTTTGCTGAACTACATGAAAAGTTGCTCGAGTTTTAATACCAATTCTAATAAGGATTGGTATAAGTCGTTATGAATCTTCAGCAATAAAAAAGCGCCGTAAAGGCGCTTTTTTTAATGCAATGATTTCATATTATTGTAACAGTGAAATATCTGCTACATGCAAAAACTGCTCTCGAAGATTGGTTAATAACGCTAGGCGGTTATTTTTCAATGCTTCATCGTCAGCCATTACCATAACATCTTCAAAGAACTGATCCACGCTTTCACGTAAATCGGCTAATAATGTTAATGCTTGCTGATAATCAGCATTGGCAAACAATGGTGCTAGCTGCGGTTGTAGTTGTGCTAACTTTTCTGCCAAGGCTTTTTCAGCTGTTTCAGCTAATAGCGACTGGTTAATGTTTTCAGGCAGTTCGCCTTCAACTTTAGCCAAAATATTAGAAACACGTTTGTTGGCAGCAGCAAGCGCAGTAGAGGCCTCTAAACCACGGAAGTGCGATACGGCTTTAACGCGACTATCAAAATCTGCTGGACGCGTTGGGCGACGAGCTAATACCGCTAAAATAACATCAACTTGGATGCCTTTATCTTGGTACCAAGCACGGAAGCGTGCGAGTAAGAATTCGAGTACATCTTCGGCCGTATTAGGGGTGCTAACATTATCTGCGTGTAACGCTTGTGCTTTAGCAATTAAATCGACTAAGTCTAGTGGCAAGTTGTTTTCAACAATAATACGTAATATACCAATTGCAGCGCGGCGAAGTGCAAATGGATCAGCTGCGCCTTTAGGTGCCTGGCCAATACCAAAAATGCCCACTAAGGTGTCTAGCTTTTCTGCTAATGCAACAGCACATGACACGCTTGCCGTAGGTACTGTATCACCAGAAAACTTAGGTTTATATTGCTCTTCAAGCGCGACTGCAACCGCTTCGGTTTCACCATCAAGGCGAGCATAATGCATCCCCATGGTGCCTTGAGTGTCAGTAAACTCCATCACCATGTTGGTCATTAAGTCTGTTTTAGACAATAGGCCGGCACGGCTAGCATCTGCACTGTTTGTGCTAACACCTTGGTCATCAAGTTTGGTAGCGATAAACCCTGCAAGTGTTGAAATACGCTCAACGCGGGTTTTTAACGTACCAAGCTGTTTTTGAAACACCACGGTTTCTAGGCTGGTTAAACGCGACTCTAGAGTGTGCTTTTTATCAGTATTAAAGAAGAATTCAGCATCGGCTAGGCGAGGGCGTACGACTTTTTCGTTACCTGAAATAATCTGCTGTGGGTCTTTAGATTCTATGTTAGTGACGAAAATAAAGTTTGGTAGCAATTTACCGGTTTTATCAAATACTGGGAAGTATTTCTGGTCGCCTTTCATGGTGTACACAAGGGCTTCAGATGGTACAGCTAAAAACTTTTCTTCAAAGCTAGCTGTTAATACTATTGGCCATTCAACCAATGATGCCACTTCTTCAAGTAAGTCTTCTTGAATATCAGCAACACCACCAATCTTGGCTGCAGCGGCTTCAGAATCTGCTTTGATTAATGATTTACGAAGCTGATAATCAGCCAGAACTTTACCTTGCTCTTTTAGCGCAGTTAAGTAGTTGTCGGCATGGTCTAGCTCGAATGTTGCCTGACCCATAAAGCGATGACCGCGAATGACTCGAGCAGATTTAATGCCGAGTAATTCACCCGCGATTAATTCGCTACCCAATAACATAGTTACAGTGTGTACAGGGCGAATAAATTGCGTTTTATTACTGCCCCAACGCATTGGTTTTGGGATTGGCAACTTATCAAGCGCACGTTGTGCCATGTCAGCAATCAGACTTTTAGTCTCAACACCGACCACTTTAGCTTGATGAACCAACCATTCGCCTTTGTCGGTGACTAAACGTTCTGCTTGATCAACAGTAATACCGTTGCCACGTGCCCAGCCTTGAGCCGCTTTTGTTGGATTACCGTCTGCATCAAATGCAGAGCTTATCGCAGAGCCGCGTTTTTCAACGACTTTATCTGCTTGAGCTAGGGCTAGGCCAACAACATTAATGGCTAAACGACGAGGCGCTGCATACCAAAGCGCAGAATCAAAGGGTAAGTCTGCTTTGGTTAATTCATCGGTAAAGTTTGCTAAAAAAGACTCCGCTAAAGTGCGTAATGACTTTGGCGGTAACTCTTCAGTACCCACTTCAATGAGTAAGTTTTCGAATTTCATTGGTGACCTCTACTTACACAGTGGGAAGCCAAGTGCTTCACGTGCTTGATAATAAGATTCTGCAACACCTTTTGCCATGGTACGAACGCGTAAAATATAACGCTGACGTTCAGTAACCGAAATGGCATGGCGAGCATCAAGTAAATTGAAAGCGTGCGAGGCTTTCATTACTTGTTCGTATGCAGGTAGTGGTAGAGGTTTTTCTAACGATAATAAGTGTTGGCACATCTTTTCGCATTCATCGAACATAGTAAACATAAAGTCGACATCGGCATGTTCGAAGTTATAAGTAGATTGCTCTACTTCATTTTGATGGAAAATATCACCGTAGGTTACACGGCCACGAGGTCCGCTCAGTCCAAACAAGATCGTACACACTGTCGACTTCTTGAATGTACATGGCTAATCGCTCAAGGCCATAGGTGATTTCACCCGTTACAGGACTACATTCAATGCCGCCAACTTGTTGGAAGTAAGTAAATTGAGTCACTTCCATACCGTTAAGCCACACTTCCCAGCCTAAGCCCCAAGCTCCTAATGTTGGCGATTCCCAGTTATCTTCAACAAAGCGAATATCATGTACTTTGGTGTCAATGCCCAGAGCTTCTAATGAGCCTAGGTAAAGCTCTTGAATGTTGTCTGGTGATGGCTTTAATACAACTTGGAATTGGTAATAATGTTGCAAGCGGTTAGGGTTCTCACCATAACGTCCATCAGTTGGACGGCGCGACGGTTGCACGTATGCACTGCTCATTGGCTCTGGGCACTAATGAACGTAAGAACGTCTGCGGGTGGAAAGTACCTGCACCAACTTCCATATCGAGAGGTTGGACAATTGCGCAACCTTGCTGCGCCCAATATTCCTGAAGGGTTAGGATGAAACCCTGAAATGTCTTTACGTCGTGTTTCGTCGTCATGTCTACTGCTATCAGGCTATTAATAGAAAATGGTAATGATTATACCTTGTCGAGCAAGGCAGATGTAGGTTATTTTTTAACGTATGAATAAAAACGTTATTGGAACCGTATAATGCAAGTTAACCGATGTGGCTGGGTAAGTGAAGATCCTTTGTATCAAGATTATCATGATAACGTTTGGGGGAGACCTGAATTCGATGCTAAGCGACTATTTGCCAAGTTATGTTTAGATGGTCAGCAAGCCGGTTTGTCATGGATAACCATCTTAAAAAAACAGCAAAACTACGAGCAATTATTTGCCGGTTTTGAACCGAGCCTAATTGTTGAATTTGACCAAGACAAAGTTGAAGCACTAATGCTTGAGCCTGGTATTGTTCGCAACCGATTAAAAATAAACTCGATCATCAAAAACGCCAAAGCGTACATGGCGTTTGTTGAGCAGGGGAATGATTTTTCTACTTTTTTATGGGATTTTGTTGGTGGAAGCCCTAAGGTCAATCATTTTGAACACTTAAGCCAGGTGCCTGCTCAAACCCCAGAATCTGAAGCGATGTCTAAAGCGCTTAAAAAGTTAGGCTTTAACTTTGTTGGGCCAACTATTTGTTATGCGTTTATGCAGGCCGTTGGAATGGTGAATGATCATACGACAGATTGCCATTGCTACGGTCAGTATTGATTATCGGTAATATTTATTATGGTTAATAAAAAAGGGTGTTCCACGTGGAACACCCTTTTTACTTAATTTACATCAATAGAATGAGAGAGCTAGATCTTTTCAAAGAAAAACGCCTTACGTTTTTGCTTATCACCATTTAATTCGTTCATTGTTTCTGAGTTAAATAACTTACCGTTTATCATGGTGTAGGTCACTTTATCGGTAATACGGATATCAGTTAATGGATCGCCGTCAATGACAATAAGGTCGGCTAATTTACCTGGCTTAATTGAACCTAATTGATGATCCATGCCGAAAGTGGTTGCAGGGTTAATGGTTGCCGTTTTGAGTACATCCATATTGCTCATGCCGCCTTGTGCGAACATCCACATTTCCCAATGAGCCGCTAACCCTTCGCGTTGACCATGGGCGCCAATATTAACTTTAACACCTAATTCGTTGAGCTCATTAGCCACTCTTGCAACATTAAAGTGGTTATAGTGCTCATCTGGTGCTGTGGTTCTGCGCATTGAGCGTGCATCTAAAATCTCATGCGGTACATACATGCTTAAACGAGGGTGAGCCCAGACATCTGTTTTGTCGTACCAGTAATGTTCACCTGATATACCACCATACGAAACAACAAGTGTTGGCGTGTAGTTAACTTTGGTTTGGCTCCAAAATTGTTTAATGTCACTGTAAATAGATGCGACCGGTAATGAGTGCTCTAATGTTGTGTGCCCATCTGCAGCCATAGTTAAGTTGTGTTGCAATAAGCTGCCACCCTCAGGGACGACCATCATTTCGAGCTCACGCGCTGCGGCAATAATTTGCTGACGTTGATCTCGACGAGGTTGGTTGTAACTTTTCACACTAAATGCGCCAACTTTTTTAAGACGTTCTAAATGAAATTTTGCATCATCTAAAGAATCTACGTGTGAGGTGTAACCCGGTAGGTTTGCGCCATATAAAATGGTACCTGTCGAGAAAATACGTGATTCAACAATTTTTCCTGCTTTTTGTTGTTCAGATGCTGCAAAGATTTCGGTAGTATCATTTGATGGGTCATGAATAGATGTTACCCCTAGCGACAAGCCAGAATACAATGCCCAGTTTTGTTGAGGAATAATTTCATCATCAGCCTGTCCACCATGTGCATGGGCATCAAATAACCCAGGCATAATGGTTTTACCGCTTATATCGATAACCTGTGCGTTATCCGGAATAGCTAATGTCGCACCACCAACTTGGCTAATTTTATTGTCTTTTACAATGACAACGCCATTGTCAATGACTTGGTCATTTTCCATGGTAATGACCTTACCACCGACAAATACCACAGTTCCACGTGGAACATCTGCTTTATCTTTAAAGCCAATGGCTGTCACTTTCGGTTCTACTTTTTTGTCCGATTTGCTGTATTGAGTGTCAACATCAGCTTGATATAGCTCTGGTCCAATGTCCAATATAGTTGGTTGTTTTTAGCATTCCAGCTAATGCTTTCACCTGCACGAGCACTTAGCTGGCTAATCGGTAAGTTAGTGGCTTTAGATCCAATGGCAATGGTTTCGCCGTGCTTGGCAAACGGGGTTACGTATACTCTAAAGCGTTCAGCAAAGGCTAGGTGTTCACCATTTGGCGATATACGAAACTCTGTTGCGTGGTCACTGGTGTAATGGGTACGCTTTTCAAAACCATTCATACCGATTGAGGCAAACTCAGGGGTTTTACCAAAATCCATAAAATACACTCGATCCGAGTCAGCACCAAATTGCGGTTGATGGCCGCTGGCAGTTAGTTTGGTACTGTGTTTACCTTTGATATCGACTTTATATAAGCCAGGCTCTTGTGACCAGGTGCGTGGCGTCATGTATCCGCCACGGGCTTTACGGTAAACAATGTAATCGCCATCAGGCGAAAAGGTTGGTTCAACGTATTTCCCCGGTTCGCTGGTTAGTACTTTGGCTTTTCCGCCTCGAGCGCTAACTACACTAACAGTGCCTTGTTGTTGATCGTTCCAGGTTGTGAATACAATGTCTTTGCCATCGCGCGACCACTGCGGGAACAGTTCGTTTATATCATCATCTAAACGAGTAAGGCGCTTATGTTTACCACCGTTAATATCGCGTATCCAAATTTTGCCTAAGGCTTCGAATACAACTTTTTCGCCGTTCGGTGAGACTTGAGCCATACGTAACATTTTTACGTCGAACTCATCTTGATCTAGATTTTGCGTGAAACGAACAGCCGGCTGGACGTCGCGTTGGCCTTTAATGCTAAATGGAATGTTGCTGACCTTTTTGCTGTCGACATCAATTTTGTTAATTTTTCCTTGGCTCAAAACACTATGTGCTTGTTGTCTTTGATCCACGACATTGTTGGGTAAACACCATGAATCGCCCAGGTTTCTTGCATATCGCGATCAAGCTTATCGTAGAGTTTTGTCTCCGCACCTGACTTTAAATCCAGTGAGTAAAGCGTTGACTGAAATCCATCGCGCTTAATATATGCTAATGTTTTGCCATCAGGGCTTGGGGTTGGACGGATTGCGCCACCGGTACCTTCAATCAATACTTCGATATCGCCAGTTTGGGTGTCATAACGCTTAATTTTATAAATACCTTTTACTGAGTCTTTAGAGTAGTGAAAGGTTTTTCCTGGCGTTGCGTCCTGGCTAAAGTAAATATAGCGGCCATCTGGCGAGTAGGCTGGTTCACCTAAGTCTTTTTGCTCGTTTGGTCGTTCGGTTAATTTAACGCCTTCACCACCAGCAAGGTGGTACATCCATACTTCACCTGCGCCTAAGCTGCGGGTACCTGTGTAATGCTTGCGAGCAACAAGGTATTGCGAGTCTGGGCTCCATGCTGGGCTGTTGAGTAATCGAAAGGTTTCTTTGGTGACAGGGTGTGGATTTGATCCATCTGCATCCATAATCCAGATATTATCACCGCCATCTTCATCGCTGGTAAAAGCAATGTATTTACCATCTGGGCTGTAAACAGGCTGCATTTGCCAGGCGATACCTTGTGCAAGTGGCTTGGCTTCGCCACCAGAAATTGGCATTTGATAAATATCACCTAATAGGTCAAACACGATATGTTTGCCGTCAGGTGATACATTGACATTCATCCAGGTGCCTTCTGTGACATTAATGTCAATTTGTTGCAATGGAGCATTTTCTGGTGAGTTAACTTGCCATTTCGTTACGTCATCTTCAGCGGCAATACTTATGGTGTTCATGCCGAGTGATAGGACTATTGCTGCATAAATAGGTGTCAATTTTGATGTAAACATAAATTAGATTATCCGTTTGGTTTTAGATTTTAGTGGAATCAACCTGTTTCGATTTTTTTGTATTAGATATTGATGACTTTGCACACTTAAATACAGCAACGTGTCATTTTAGAGGTTCCTTTATCGCACAAATTATCGATAAGGTGTACAACAAATCTGTTTCAATTGATGACAGAAATTAACATAGATACCCATTAATCATTACTGGGCATAGAGAGATGGGAGGCGAGTTTAAAGGGTGAAGCTTAAATAAAAATGAGTTACCAAGGGTCTGTTGATCTTTCAAGATTGTTTTTGCAGCGAATTGTTGGTCTTTACTCACATATATAACTGCGCGGCAGAGACTTTGAGGTGTAGTTATTCTACATAAAAAGTCGATAACGCAGTAAAAATGGCCAACAAACGCTACCTGAAAGGTTCGGCTAAAAACGTTTTACTCTTTGTTGAATGATTCTTTGCAAATAAAGAGTTGCTTAGATTACTAGGCATCAATCAATTCGCCTCGAATAAAACGTTTTTAACTCGAACAAAATTAAAACAGCAAAGTTCAACAGACCCTAGTATCTTTTTACGCTACGGTGACTAGGTCATCAGGTTGAATTAAACCAGCTTGAATGACTCGACAAGTCACACCTCCACGCCAGTCTGGTAAAAGTGCCTGTTCTAAACCCGGGTGAGCCATTTCCATCTTTTTACATGGGTCAGTTTCACCGGTTATTTGCAGCTGAAGATCGGTACCAATTGAAATGATTTTACCAACATCTTCGGCACTAAATTGATGGCCATCAATTAATAAGTTTGCTCTACGAGTGAGCCAATCCAGATTGGCATTAATTTGCTTGCAGGCAAGTTGCCATTGTTGTTGAGACATAACGGTCACTTGGCGTTTACCTGGGCGGCCAAATACATCATTTTCTACACCACGCTCTAAAGTCACATTGGCACAAAATGTCGGTTTCATTACACCACGCTTTGCTGTTTTGTATGCGATGGCTTCCAATGTGATGGCCATGATCTAAAGTCCTTTTTTGAGTAGGTAATGATAGGGTGTTTTGCTGGTGTCACTGGCAATTAATGTGTGATTCATAAACTCACAAAAACTTGGAATATCTCTTGTGGTCGCGGGGTCATCAGCGATAACAAGTAAGGTTTCGCCCTCTGTCATTTTACGAACGGTTTTGCGGATCATCATTACGGGCTCAGGGCAACGAAGGCCAAGTGCGTCGAGTTGATGTTGTGCTTGAGCAAATATATCGGTCATTGAATAAAATCTATTTTACCAGTGTAATTGCGCCAATATTACTCTTGTCAGTAATACTTGCCAAGTTTGAGTTTTGCTAACATATGTCGATTTGTTTCGTTTTTGAATTGTTTTTAAATTTTCATAGAACATGTTTCACGTGGAACATTAGCCAAAGCAGAAAAAATTTAAAAATAAAAAAACGAGCCAAATTGGCTCGTTTATAGTGTTTATTCGTAAACTAAGTTTGGCTCAGTTTTTTAATTAAACGATTTTTATACACGCTCAAATACTGTCGCGATACCTTGACCTAAACCAATACACATAGTGGCAAGACCAAGCGTAGCATCTTTTTCTTCCATTAAGTTTATTAGCGTAGTTGAGATACGTGCACCAGAACACCCTAATGGATGACCTAGTGCAATTGCGCCGCCGTTAAGGTTAATCTTTTCATCGACAACATCTTGTAAGCCAAGATCTTTAACACAAGGTAAAGACTGAGCCGCAAAGGCTTCGTTTAGTTCGATAAGATCTAAATCGGCAACTGACAAGCCTGCACGGGCTAATGCTTTCTTGGTAGCAGGAACTGAGCCATAACCCATAATTGCAGCATCACAACCGGCAACCGCCATTGAGCGAATACGTGCACGGATGGTTAGCCCTAAAGCGCGCGCTTTAGATTCTTCCATAACCAACATTGCAGAAGCGCCGTCAGATAATGCAGATGACGTACCTGCGGTTACCGTACCGTTTGCAGGGTCGAATGCTGGGCGTAAACCGGCTAAAGATTCTAATGATGTTTCAGGACGAATCACTTCATCAGTCATCACTTTAATTAATGCACCGTTTGCATCATGGCCTTCAATGCCCCAAATTTCTTTAGCGAAGCGACCTTCAATGGTTGCTGCATGTGCACGTTGATGTGAACGTACGGCAAATGCATCTTGTTGTTCACGAGTGATACCGTGCATTTTACCCAGCATTTCAGCGGTTAAGCCCATCATGCCAGATGCTTTTGCTACGCGGTTTGCCATACCCGGATGAAAATCAACACCGTGGTTCATTGGTACGTGGCTCCATGTGCTCAACACCACCAATAATGAAAGTGTCACCTTGGCCAGTCATAATGGCTCGAGCAGCTTGATGTAATGCGTCCATTGATGAACCACATAGACGGTTTACAGTTACAGCACCTGCCGTTTTTGGAATACCAGCAATTAATGCAGCATTACGAGCGATGTTGAATCCTTGCTCAAGCGTTTGCTGTACACAACCCCAAATCACATCTTCGATGTCGTTTGGGTCTAATTGTGGATTACGCACTAGTAGTGCTTTCATTAATTCTGCAGACAATGTTTCTGCACGTACATTTCTAAATACCCCAGCCTTAGAGCGGCCTATAGGGGTACGAATGCAGTCTACGATAACAGCTTGTTTCATGATTTAATTCCTTTCCCACTGATTAGGCTTGGTAGTAACTACCGTTGTTGGCTGCAAGTTCGCGCATTGCGTCGGTAACTTGATATAAGCCACCAAGATGTGCGAATTTGTCTGCTAGGGCAACAAAATTGGCTACGCCCATGGTATCTATGTAACGGAATACACCACCACGGAATGGAGGGAAACCAATACCGTAAACGAGACCCATATCGCCTTCAGCAGGTGATGCAATAATGCCTTCTTCTAAACAACGAACCGTTTCGATGATCATTGGGATCATACAGCGAGCGATTATGTCATCTGACTCAAAGGCCTTTAATGCGCCAAACTCAGCGCTTAATAATTCGTAGCTTGTAGGATCTATATCTTTTTTCGGTTTTCCACGACGGTCAACTGAGTAAGCATAGAAACCTTTGGTGTTTTTCTGACCTAGACGCTTGTTTTCAAACATAATATCGATAGCGTCTTTGCCATTTTTACCCATGCGATCAGGGAACCCCTCAGCCATAACCGCTTGTGCGTGGTGGCCGGTATCTAAGCCGACAACGTCAAGTAAGTATGCTGCGCCATTGGCCAGCCAAATTGTTTTTCCATGACTTTATCAACAGCGGCAAAGTCAGCACCTTCAGCAAGCAGGCCACTAAAGCCAGCGAAGTATGGGAACAACACGCGGTTAACGAAGAAGCCTGGGCAGTCGTTTACTACGATTGGTGTTTTACCCATTTTGCTTGCGTAAGCGACAACCGATGCAATGGTTTCGTCTGAACTGTGCTCGCCGCGGATAACTTCAACTAATGGCATTTTATGCACAGGATTAAAGAAATGCATGCCGCAGAAACGCTCAGGCTTTTTAAGGCTTTTTGCTAGCAAGTTAATTGATATTGTTGATGTATTTGAAGCAATGATGGCATCTTCAGATACAAAATTTTCAACTTCAGCTAATACGGTTGCTTTCACTTTAGGGTGCTCAACAACTGCTTCTACTACAATGTCGCTATCTTTAATGGCGGCATAATCAAGCGATGGAGTGATGTTGTTAAGTACCTTAGCCATTTTTTCTGGGGTAGAGCGGCCGCGAGCAACTTGTGTTGATAGAATTTTAGCCGCTTCATTTAAGCCTAAATCTAATGCAGGCTGGGCGATGTCTTTCATCACGATTGGCGTGCCTTTACTGGCACTTTGGTATGCAATACCACCGCCCATGATACCTGCACCCAATACAGCTGCCTGGTTAACATCTTTAGCCAGTTTGCTGGCTTTTTTGGCTTTACCTTTTACAAACTGGTCATTTAAGAAAATACCAATTAGTGCTTGGGCTACATCTGTTTTAGCTAGCTTGATAAACGCTTGCGCTTCAACTTTTAATGCACCGTCGCGATCTAAACCTGCAGCTTGCTCAACCACATTCACAGCAGCCATTGGTGCTGGATAATGTTTACCCGCAACAGAGAACACCATGCCTTTCGCGGTAGCAAAAGACATCATGGCTTCAAGCTTTGGTAACTGAAGTGCTGATTGCTTTTTAGTGCGACGTGTTTGCCAGTCAATGCTGCCATTTAATGCATCGTGCAACATTTGTAGTGCTGCTGCTTCTAAATGTTCTGGCGCAACCACGGCGTCAATGGCGCCAACTTTTAATGCATCTGCCGGGCGTTGATCTTTTGCTGTAGTGATCCACTCAACGGCATTATCTGCACCGATAACACGTGGTAAACGCACTGTGCCACCAAAACCAGGGATAATCCCCAGTTTAGTTTCTGGTAAGCCAACACGTGCATTGGTATCTGCAATACGTAAGTCGGTTGCTAAAATGGTTTCGAAACCGCCGCCCAATGCAAATCCATTAACCGCTGAGGCTGTAGGGAATGGTAGGTCTTCAAGCTTATTAAATACCGCGTTAGCTTGTTCAACCCAAGCTTGTAACGTCGCATCATCCTGCTGGAATAGACTCAAAAATTCAGTGATATCAGCACCAACAATAAAGGTGCTTTTTGCTGATGTCAGCAATAACGCTTTGATATTGGTGTTTTGCTTTATGCTGTCTAATGCAGCATCAAATGAGGCTAGAGTTTCTCTGTCGAACTTGTTTACCGAACCGGGTGCGTTAAAACACAGTTTGGCAATATTATCTTCAAGTAACTCAACCTGAATGGTAGGGCTTTGGTAGATCATTGCTTGCTTCCTTATTGCTTAAAAGCGACTTCCACATCTTATTTACTGTGCAGTTATCAAGCTCAATTCACAGCAGTTTAGGCCATCTATTGACCAATTGATTGTCAGTGTGCGACTAAATGAGAAAAATTACAACACCCAATTTAAACGGCCGTTTAATTTTTTATCATCTAGCGATGAGTTTTTTAGTTTGTGATAGACTTATTGGGTTAAAACTTATCAAAGGGACAATCTATGGATCAGTTAGCCCATCTATATCATGCGCATATTACCGAGCTTAATCGTCGTGTTGCTGATATTTGTCAGCGTGAAAACCTTGCCGGCATTGTGATTCACTCGGGACAACCTCATAGACAATTTTTAGATGACCTAAATTACCCCTTTAAAGTCAATCCACAATTTAAAGCTTGGCTGCCAATTTTAGACACCCCTAACTGTTGGGTAATTGCTAATGGACAAGACAAGCCGACTTTAGTGTTTTATCGTCCGGTAGATTTTTGGCATAAAGTGAATGATGTGCCACAAACTTTTTGGACAGAACATTTTAATATTCAGTTATTAACAAAGCCTGATCGTATTGCTGATTACTTACCTAAAAATATGACCGCATGAGCCTATATCGGTGAGCACTTAGATGTGGCTGATGTGTTAGGTTTTACAGCCCGTAACCCTGATGCTGTGATGAATTACTTACATTATCATCGCGCTGATAAAACACAGTATGAGCTTGAGTGTTTGCGCCGCGCCAACCAAATTGCCGTTAAAGGCCATTTAGCGGCCAAAAATGCGTTTTATAATGGGGCGAGTGAGTTCGAAATTCAGCAGTGCTATTTATTGGAAATCGGCCAAGGTGAAAATGATGTTCCCTATGGCAATATTGTGGCATTAAATCAAAATTCTGCGATTTTACATTACACCGCACTTGAGCATACTAAACCTGAACAAAGGTTATCTTTTTTGATTGATGCGGGTGCTAATTTTCATGGATATGCTGCTGATATTACACGTACTTATGCTTTTGAGAAAAACCGTTTTTATCAATTGATTGTCGCGCTTAATAAAGTGCAACTCGCCATTATTGAACAGATGAAACCCGGGGTTAAATATGTTGATTTACATATTGCGACACATGAGCATATTGGCCAAATACTCGTTGATTTTGAACTTGCAACCGGCACCGTTGAGCAATTAGTTGTACAAGGCATTACCAGTGCTTTTTTCCCTCATGGCTTAGGGCATATGTTAGGCTTGCAAGTGCATGATATGGGCGGTTATGCTCATGATGAGCGCGGTACGCACATTGCTGCGCCAGACGCGCATCCATTTTTACGCTGCACTCGAGTATTAGCCGCAAATCAAGTACTGACAGTTGAGCCGGGAATTTATATTATTGACAGCTTACTTGAACAATTATCGCCGTCTGCAAAACAAATGATTAACTGGAAAACGGTTGATGAACTGCGTCCTTTTGGTGGGATCAGAATAGAAGATAATGTAATCGTGCATCAAAACCAGGTCGAGAACATGACAAGAGAGTTTGGTTTAGTTGATTGAGTCATATTTAATACCTCAAGCTAACGTGTTGATAGAGGAAGAGATAAAGCATAGCCGCTTTATCTCTTTGTTGTTTCATTGTCCAAATCAACAACAAATGAAGTTAGCGCTTACTGACATAAAGTTACAATATCCAGGAGCGAGTCATTATTGTTATGCTTTTGTGGCTGGCAGCCCTGAAAATACCATTGATATGGGGGCGAGCGATGATGGTGAACCGTCGGGTAGTGCCGGAAAACCCATGTTAGCGTGCCTGCAGGGAGCGAATATTGGTGAGCTTGGTGCAATTGTTGTGCGTTACTTTGGTGGTACCAAGTTGGGTGTGGGAGGGTTAGTTCGTGCTTATACCTCAGGGATTAAGCAAGGATTGCCTCAAGTACAAACGCAAATAAAACATATACGCTACCCAACGAGTTTAGTGTGTCATTATGCGCAATTAACCGATGTAGAATATTTAGTTAATCAACATGATGGCGTGGTTATTGATAAAGTGTTTACTGATAGGGTTGAAATTCATTTTGAATTGGCCAAATCATACCATCAAGATTTTAATCAAGCTTTAGCGACCCTGACTCAAGTGCCAGTTACAAGTAAAGTTTACAGTTTGACCAATGGCGAACTTATGCCAGAATGTCATTCAATTGTTAACATGGTCGCAGTACAACCTAAACAGAATCCTTAATGCAATATAAAACAATTATTAGAATCACCGGTTTGCTGATGGGATTATTTTCAATCACCATGTTACCGTCGGCATTAGTGGCTATCTTGTATAAAGATGGCGGTGGTACTGCGTTCATTCAGGCCTTTTTTGTCAGTATCTTTTTGGGCTTTTTATTGTGGTATCCCAATCGTCATCAAAAAGGTGACCTTCGTACCCGCGAGGGATTCTTGATTGTGGTGTTATTCTGGACGGTTCTTGGGTCGATAGGGGCGCTGCCGTTTATTTTTTCCAATGAGCCGAATCTCAGTTGAATCAGACAGTTTTTTTGAATCCTTTTCAGCGCTAACCACCACAGGGGCAACCGTTATTGTTGGCCTTGATGAGCTACCTAAATCGGTATTGTTTTATCGCCATTTACTGCAGTGGATGGGCGGCATGGGTATCATTGTACTTGCTGTGGCTATTTTACCGCTGTTAGGTATTGGTGGTATGCAGTTATATAAAGCTGAAGTTCCTGGTCCAGTAAAAGACACCAAAGTTACTCCTCGTATTGCCGAAACAGCCAAAGCTTTGTGGTACATTTATTTTATGCTGACAACCTTGTGTGCGTTAGCATTTTACTTTGCCGGAATGGACGCTTTTGATGCTATTTGTCATTCATTTTCAACCATTGCGATTGGCGGATTTTCTACCCATGACGCCAGTTTAGGGTATTTTGATAGCCCATTAATCAATGTGATTTGTGCGATTTTCTTACTGATTGCAGCCGTCAATTTTAGTCTGCATTTTGCCGCATTTAGTTGGCGTGGGATTAACTTTAAAATCTATTTTAAAGATGCTGAATTTAAAGTGTTAATTGCCGTGCAGCTGGTATTAACAGCCATTTGTTTTATGACGCTATATCAGTCTGGTGTTTACGATTCAGCAGAACAAACCCTCGATTATGCATTCTTTCAAGTGGTATCTATTTCCACTACCGCAGGATTTGGCACTGAAAGTTTTCATTCCTGGCCGTTGTTTTTACCTATTTTGTTAATATTTTCGAGCTTTATTGGTGGTTGTGCGGGTTCAACCGGTGGCGGTATGAAAGTGATCCGCTTGATTCTATTGGTGTTACAAGGCTCGCGCGAATTGAAACGTTTAGTTCATCCTAAGGCGATGTATTCAATCCGGATCGGCGGAAATGCATTACCAGACCGGATTATTGATGCGGTTTGGGGATTCTTTTCTGCCTATGCGCTGGTGTTTGTGGTGTGTATGGTGATTTTAATGGCCATGGAAATGGATGCAATGACGGCATTTAGTGCCACTGCGGCGAGTATTAACAACTTAGGCTCTGGTTTAGGAGACGTTGCATCAAGCTATGCTAACGTGACAGATGGCGCTAAGTGGGTATTAATTGTTGCGATGCTGTTTGGTCGATTAGAAGTCTTTACATTATTGGTGTTGTTTACCCCTACTTTTTGGAAAAATTAATGTTAAAAACGGCAATTCTGTATTCAACAGTTGATGGACAAACCTTGGCTATTTGTCAGCGAATTGAGCAAGTACTTTGCGAAAGTGGCGAGCAAGTGACAGTGATTAATCTAACGGATGTGACAGCTGAGCAGCTCGCTGCAATGGATAAAGTGGTGATTGGTGCCAGTATCCGCTATGGCAAGCATCGACCGGAGTTATTTAAGTTTGCAGCGCAAAACCAAGCATTGCTCGACACTAAGTTGAACAGTTTTTTTACCGTAAACGTTGTAGCGAGAAAACCGCTAAAAAATACCCCTGAAACCAATCCTTATATGCAAAAGTTTTTAACCTTATCGGTTTGGAAACCTGAACTGCTTGGGGTTTTTGCCGGTAAAATTGATTACCCACGTTATCGATTTTTCGATAAGGTTATGATTCGTTTCATTATGTGGATGACCAAAGGCCAACAGACACCAGCGGCACTTTTGAGTTTACCGACTGGGATAAAGTAGAAGGCTTTGCCAAGAAAATTGCGGCACAAAAGCGTTAACAAAACGCCTTATTCAGATTAGGCGCAATAACGGCGGTGTAAAATGGATATGACTTCAGTCACTTGTTCATTTTTAAGGGTGTAATACACCACTTGAGAGCTTTTTCGTGTATTCACTAAGTCCTGCGTGCGCAATACGGCTAAATGTTGTGACAATGCCGACTGGCTCAATGGCACTGTTTCATTTAGCTCTGTCACACTGTGTTCTTTTTCCAGCAGTAAACATAAAATCATCAGTCGATACGGATTCGCTATTGCCTTTAGCCATTGCGCGGCTGTTTCAGCATTATTAAGCATGGTGACGACATCGATATTTTGCTGCATGAGTATTCCAACCTAGTGAACTTGAGTTAGTTTAACACTAACTACCTATTTAGTATCATCATACTTCTGCACTTCACAGATCTCAATTTTAACTATTAAATATATGAGCTATTTCTAATTTGTGATCATTGCTCAGGTTTAAAAACCACTTTTTATGCCAAACTGAGGCAAATAACGCAGTAATGAGACATAACATGGCGCACATATTAGTACTTTATTATTCTCGTGGAGGGCACACGGCTCAAATTAGTCGTGCTATTGCTGATCAAATTATCGCTAATGGTGATCAATGTGATGTAGTGAATATCCATGATACTAAACAAAAACCGATTGAATGGGATAAATATCAAGCCGTAGCTTTAGGTGCCTGTGTTTTATATGGCTCATACCATAAGTCGGTTTTTGAATTTGTCAGCCAACATCAACAAGCGTTATCGAATATTCCAAATAGCTTTTTTTGTGTCAATGTGGTGGCGCGTAATCCTGAAAAACGCATCCCTGAAAACAATAAATATTTACAGAAGTTTTTAACCTTGTCGGCCTGGAAACCACAAGATGTTAAGATTATTGCCGGTAAAGTGGATTATCCATCTTGGCCTTGGTACGACAGTTTAATGATTAGATTGATCATGAAAATGACTGATGAATCGACAGATCCTACCGCTATTATTGACTATACCGATTGGGAAGATGTGAAAGCTTACGGCAATCATATAGCTAAGCTAGCCCAGGTTGAGTTTAGCTAACGGTGACATGATTTAATGAGATAGCTTAGCGCTAAAGCACGGCAAAAGTTGCCGTGCTTTTTAGTGGCTGAAAATTAGTATTGTATTGGTGTAACTCGAGCTCAAAAAACTCACCTTAAAAGAAAAATGCACTCGGCTGAAAGAGCTTTTCTACATCGCCGATGAATTTTTTATTCACTAAAAATAAGATGACATGATCACCTTGTTCTATCACGGTTTTGTCATGGCTCATCAATACTTCATCGTTTCGTACTATGGCACCAATGGTGGTTCCTGGTGGTAGCTTTATTTCACCAATTTGTTTGCCAACGACTTTTGATGTACTGGCGTCACCGTGAGCGATAGCTTCTATGGCTTCCGCTGCGCCACGACGTAGTGAGTAAACGTTACAAATATCGCCTTGGCGAATGTGAGTCAGTAGCGCTGAGATTGTGGCTTGCTGTGGTGAAATTGCGATATCGATATTAGCTTCTTGTACAATGTCGACGTAAGCTTCACGCTGAATGAGCACCATCACTTTTTTGGCCCCCATACGTTTTGCGAGTAATGCCGACATAATGTTTGCTTCGTCATCGTTGGTGACGGCAATAAACACATCAGTTTGATCTATGTGTTCTTCAATCAGCAATTCTTGGTCTGATGCGTCACCACAAAAAACTGTTGTTTTATCAAGTTTTTCAGATAGTTGCTCGGCTCGTTCTTGTCGGTGTTCAATCAGTTTCACTGAGTGATTACGTTGCAGCTTTTGTGCTAAGCCAAAGCCGATATTACCGCCACCCGCAATCATAATATTGCGGTATGAGTTATCGAGTTTTTGCATTTCGCTCATTACCGCACGAATATGGCGACTGTCGGCAACAAAAAACACTTCATCATCGGCTTCAATAATGGTGGTACCGCGCGGCATAATCGGCCGACCTTGTCTAAAAATCGCCGCGACTCGGGTATCAATATTGGGCATGTGCTCACGTAATGTGGCTAATGCATTGCCAACTAAAGGCCTCACCATAATAAGCTTTTACTGCGACTAGGCTCAACTTACCCTTTGCAAATTCAAGTACTTGCAATGCACCTGGGTATTCAACCAGCCTTTGTATGTAAGTGGTTACTAACTGTTCTGGAGCAATAAGCTCGTCGATAATAAAACCACCTCGCGGTTTCGCATCACCGGCTTTAATCTCACTGTTGATAAACAGTTTATCTTGTAATTCTAGGTAGGCTTCGGAGCGAATTCGGGCAATTTTTGTCGGTGTACCAAACAAGCTGTAAGCTATTTGGCAAGCCGACATATTACATTCATCACTGTTTGTCACAGCAATTAGCATGTCGGCATCTTCGGCACCCGCTTCTTTTAATACACTTGGATGTGCGCCATGACCTACAACAACACGTAAATCAAACTTATCTTGCAGTAGCCTTAGCCTTGCTCGGTCGCTATCGACTAAGGTGATGTCATTATTCTCACCGACTAAGTTTTCAGCTAATGTGCCGCCAACTTGGCTCGCCCCTAAAATAATAATCTTCATGGCTTTGGGTACATCCTTAAATTGCTTTAACTAGGCGCGCGTAATAAAAACCATCCATATTGTCTTGGCCGGGTAAAATCTGCCAACCAATGTCTTCGGGATTTGATTGTTGTGCGATGGGCACTAACTTAGCGTCTGGCGTGCGGGCTAAAAATTGCTCAACTTGTTGGCTATTTTCTTGCGGTAAAATAGAACAGGTTGCATACAATAATGTGCCACCGGGTTTTAGCCATTGCCAACAGTGATCAAAAATTTGTC
The DNA here is from genome assembly GCF_025398315.1 of Shewanella phaeophyticola. Lineage (GTDB taxonomy): Bacteria > Pseudomonadota > Gammaproteobacteria > Enterobacterales > Shewanellaceae > Shewanella > Shewanella phaeophyticola. The sequence goes on along the minus strand of NZ_JAODOQ010000001.1, from coordinate 4,230,398 downwards.
GTTGTAAATTGGCTAACTCTTCAATGTCGTTGTTTTTACGTAGCCATTTGATATCTGGATGGCGGCGGATAACTCCGGTTGCTGAGCATGGCGCATCCAGTAAAATACGGTCAAATTGTTGCCCTTGCCACCATGAGTCAATATCGGCAGCGTCGCCGTGAATAACTTGCGCTTTTAAATGCAGTCTGTCTAGATTTTGTTGTACTCGTGCAAGCCGTTTTTCATCAAAATCGACCGCAACAAGGTTAATACTTGGGGCGAGTTCGATTAAATGACAACTTTTACCACCAGGTGCGGCGCAAGCATCTAACACTAGCTCATTTGCCGCTGGTGCTAAGAGTGTCGCGGCCATGTAGCCGCGCCATCTTGCACCGACGCTGCACCTTGCATAAACGCTGGCAAGTTGGCGACATCTTTAGGGCTGTCGAGTAAGATTGAATCTGGGCTCGAGCCTGCTTGGGCACTAATCTCTTGTGTCGTTAATGTGCTTAAATAGTCTTCACGCGATTGCGATAAACGATTGTTGCGTAGCCACATTGGTGGACGTTGGTGGCTTTGCTCAATAATGGCTTGCCAGTTATCTGGATAGGCTTGTTGTAAGCGTTTAATAAACCAGGCTGGGGTATTAAAACGTAGCGTATCTGAGTCGGTGTTTAACACAGCATCTTGGCGCTGAATATTGCGTAAAACGCCATTTATGACCTTTACTAGTCCATCAAAACGCAGTTGTCGACAGGCTTCTGCTGTTTCTGAAATGGCGGCATGTGCAGGAATGCGGGTGAAGTAAAGCTGATAACAACCGACTATCAATAACTGATGTAAAATGCGTTGTTTGCCTTTAAATGGTTTTGCAAGGCAATCACTTACACATTTGTCTAACTGTGGTAATTGTCGCATAACTCCATAGCAGAGTTCAGCTAACAAGGCTTTGTCTTTACCGTTTTGTAAGTGTTGCTGTTGATCGGGTAGCGCAACCGATAACGAGATGCCTTTTTCAAGTACTTCATAAATCGCTTTAGCTGCAAGTGCACGCACATTCATGCTAGTTAGCCTCTTGGTTTAAACACACACCAGCAGCAAACCAATCACTACGAGCATTTAAGATATCAGCCACATTTAAGGGCTTTTTGTTAGGTAGTTGCATGGTTTCAATGATTAATGAGCCGTCAGCCGTTGCAACTTCAATACCTTGTTTAGTGGCCGAAATCACAGTGCCCGGGGCTTGCGAGCATGTTTGGGCATTGTAGGTAGCTTGCCATATTTTAATGACGCTTTGTTGATGTTCAAAGTAGCTAACTGGCCAAGGGTTAAAAGCGCGGATCTCTTGCCACAATTGTTTAGCACTTTTGTGCCAATCAATACGAGCTTCTTCTTTGGAGAGCTTTTCTGCGTAGTTTGCTAAGGCTTCATCTTGCTTTTGTGCTTTAAGGCTACCATCACTTAAGCCTGTTAGCGCTTCAACTAAGGCTTGAGGCCTTGTTCTGCTAGTTTTTCATATAGGCTTGCTGATGTGTCGTTTGTTTCTATAGGTAAGTGTGTTTTTAGCAGCATGTCGCCCGTATCAAGGCCGACATCCATTTGCATGATGGTGACGCCTGTTTCGGTGTCTCCAGCCCACAGTGCACGCTGAATAGGTGCGGCACCACGCCAGCGAGGTAATATAGAACCGTGAACATTAATACAGCCTAATCTTGGTGTATCAAGTACTATCTTTGGTAAAATCAATCCGTAAGCGACCACGACCATAATATCGGCATTGAGGCTGGCTAATTCTGTTTGGGCATCTTCGTTGCGTAATGATGCCGGCTGAAACACGTTGATGTTATGTTGTTGTGCTAATGCTTTAACTGGGCTGGCGGTCAGTTTTTTCCCACGGCCAGCCGGTCGGTCTGGTTGGCTGTATACGGCAATCACATCATGTTCAGAGTTTATTAGCGCCTGTAAGTGTCTGGCGGCAAAATCCGGAGTACCGGCAAAGATAATTTTTAACGGTTTCAAATTTGTTCCTACTGGTTACTTGGCGGCTAGACGAGCTTCTTTTTCAAGCTTTGTTTTTATACGCTGACGTTTAAGTGGTGACAAGTAATCCACAAATAGCTTACCTTTTAAGTGATCCATTTCATGTTGGATACAAATTGCAAACAATTCGTCGGCTTCAACGGTAAATTCTTCACCGTGACGATCAAGTGCTTTTAATGTCACAAATTCAGCACGGTCTACTTTGGCATAAATACCGGGCACAGATAAACAGCCTTCTTCGTTAGCAAAGTCACCGCTGCTTTTTACAATTTGTGGATTAATAAAGATCGTTGGACGCTCAACGTCATCTTGTAGATTCATGACGATTAGCTGTTTATGGAAATCGACTTGGGTTGCTGCAAGACCAATGCCTTTTTCTTCGTACATTGTTTCTAACATATTATCTATTTGGGTTTGTAATTCTGTACCAAAATCAGTTACAGGTTCAGCAATAGTGCGTAAACGCTCATCTGGAAATCGTAAAACATTTAATAATGGCATATATAAACTCTTAACAAGTCTGTCAAATTTCAGCCAGTTAGCTATACTGGCAGTTGCGAATAGGGTAATTTTAATCCTTACCGCCTATCAATAACAGTAAAAAGCTCTAATAAAGAGCTAAACAACATGAATCACACCATGAAACGCTTACTTTTACTTGCTTTTTTATCATTAAATATTTTTGGAGTTAGTGCTGATGTACTTACTTTGAAAGCTGGGCATCCTGATACGTATGTCGTTAAAAAGGGCGATACGTTGTGGGATATATCTGGATATTTTTTAAATGATCCATGGCGTTGGCCTAAATTGTGGGGTGTTAACCCGCAAATCGCTAACCCTCATCTTATTTATCCTGGCGATAGGCTGACATTGGTATTTATCGATGGTCAACCACGTTTAGTGGTAAAACAGCACATAAAGAAAAGTCCTGAAGGAAGAGTGGCCTCAAAAAATGGTCCTATCCCTGCAGTGGACTTAGCGCTTATTCAACCTTATTTAACGCAAAACCGAGTAGTAGATCCAGCTTGGTTTGCCAGTTTGCCAATGGTGATGAGTGGTGAGAGTCCATCACTGCACCATGTGGTGAGTGAAGTTGTTTATGTTAACGCTCCGCTTGAGGTCGGCTTAAAAGTGGCAATGTATGAAACTGGGCGTGAGTTTTTTGCTTCAGACAGAGAAGGCATGTTAGGCCAAGAGATGATTTTAGCCTCTAGTGGCCGGGTGATTGAGTCTGAGCCAATATCAAAAGTAGAGCTACTAAGTAGCTTACGTGAAACCAAAGGCGGCTTTAGAGTTGCTCCGGTTGAAGATGAAGCCTTAATGTCTGCTTATTTTATCCCAAAAGCGGCCGAGCTTACGGTTCCTACATCAATTTTAGCCATTAACGGAAAAATCCGTGAAGCCGGCAAGCTTGATGTTGTATACATTGACCGCGGTAGTGAAGATGGTGTTGAAACAGGCCATGTATTTTCAATGTATCGAGATGGTGAAATCATTACCTATGATAATGACGGTTTACCTGTACGAGCATTAGACCGTTCATCATATGACAAAGTGTTGGCGCACTTTGTTGAAGAGGCTTCGCATAAGATGCCTGACATTTTTCATGGGAACTTATTGGTATTTAAAGTCTTCGATAAAACGAGTTTAGGCTTGATTATGTTTAATGAAATCCCTGTTCGCACTGGCGACAAACTCACTAAGCCTGAGCCACTAACCTTAAAGGGTGAATAATTTCGGATAAACTGGTCGACTGGCTAGTTGTTTGTGCAGTATCTGGGTTAGAGATCAGCTCGGATTCAACAATTATTAACTCAAATGGACATTGAAGAACTTCGTCAACGTCTAGAGTTTGAACCTCAAAGCTTGCCATTATCGGCAAGCCAGCTAGCAAAATGCCAAATCGATTTTGATAAAGTTGATTTGGCATTAGCATGGCAAGAGTCGCAACCTCATCACTATATTTTAACCCCTTCAGATCCACTCTATCCTCCTTTATTACAACAAATTAGTGATGCTCCTTTAGTGTTATTTGTTAAAGGTCTCGTTACGCCATTGGTGATGCCTAGCATTGCCATTGTGGGGAGCCGAAATGCATCACGTGGTGGCTTAGATATGGCAGCGGAGCTTGCTTATCATTTGGCAAGTCAGGGTTTTGTTATCACCAGTGGCATGGCTACGGGTATTGACGGCGCTGCCCACAAAGCGGCATTGGCGGCTAATGGCTCGACGATGGCAGTTTTAGGCTCTGGAGTTGAACGTATATACCCCAAACGACATCAACAGTTGTATCACGACATTATTCAATCTGGCTGTGTTATCAGTGAGTTTTGGCCGCAAATAGGGACCCTATGCGGGTAATTTTCCTAAACGTAATCGTATTGTGAGTGGCTTGAGTTTAGGTACTGTTGTGGTTGAAGCAAACCGTAAAAGTGGCTCGTTAATTAGTGCTCGGTTGGCAATGGAGCAAAACCGTGAGGTATTTGCTGTTCCGGGCTCGGTACTCGGCGGTTACAGCCAAGGATGTCATGATTTAATTAAAAACGGCGCAAAACTTGTTGAGTCTGCTGCCGATATAATAGAAGAGTTGGGTAGTTTATCGGATTATCACCTTGAACAATTGCATCATCGGCACCATATACAGGATAATGACATTTGTGATTTGCCATTTCCTTCACTGTTAGCTAGTGTAGGTTATGAAACGACTGCAATTGATGCAGTGGTTGAGGATAGTGGGAAGCCAATAGATCTGGTGTTAGTACAAATGCTTGAACTTGAATTACAAGGGTGGGTTGCAGCTGTGCCCGGTGGTTACGTCAGACTAAAGAGGAGTTAGCCATGTTTGATATCCTCATGTATTTATTTGAAAATTATGTTCATAGTGAAATTGAACTATTAGTGGATGAAGATGAGCTCACCAAAGAGTTAACTCGAGCGGGTTTTCATCAAGTCGATATTATTAAAGCCCTTTCTTGGTTAGAGCACTTAGCTGATCTACAAGAAAGCGATAAACCATACTTGTGCAATCATGCGCAACATTCATTCCGTATCTACACCAAAGCGGAGATGGCAAAGTTAGATGTTGAGTGTCGTGGATTTTTATTGTTCTTAGAACAAATTCAAGTGCTCAGTGTTGAAACCCGTGAAATGGTAATTGACCGGGTGATGGAGTTAGATGAGCCTACATTGGTGTTAGAAGATCTCAAGTGGGTGGTATTAATGGTACTATTCAATGTGCCAGGAAATGAGTCAGCCTATGAGCAAATGGAAGATTTAATCTTCGAGCAGCCAGAAGGGCGCTTACACTCATAACAGAAAGGAGGCTTAGCCTCCTTTTTTAGGTCTATAGAAAATTATTCATTGAGAGCACCATGTCGAAAATTGATCAACAGCTGTTTACTGTCCACGAACATGCACTGGAGAAAGAGTTTGAGCTTTGTCCTGTTTGTGGTTCTGAGCTGTCGGTTAAGCACAGTAAGCATGGCAGTTTTGTTGGTTGTAATAATTATCCAACGTGCGATTATACACGGCCTTTAGTGCAGCATGAGTCAATTGAAACGCAAGTGATCAGTGGTTCACTATGCCCGCAATGTGGACATGAGTTAGCGGTAAAGTCTGGGCGGTTTGGTATCTTTATTGGTTGTACCAATTATCCTGAGTGTACTCATATTGAAAAGCATGATCACAGCAGTGAAGTTGAACAAATTACCTGTCCTCAATGCAGTAGAGGTCATTTAGAATCTCGAACGAGTCGTTATGGAAAAACTTTTTTTGCTTGTAGTGCCTACCCTAAATGCAAGTTTATCGTAAACTATCCTCCTTATAACGAGTCGTGTCCTGAATGCGGCTTTGGGATTTTAGTTGAACGAAAAGGCGCAGCAGGCAGCCGTCTTGAGTGTCCGCAAAAATCCTGTAAATATAAGCGAGTTTTATAGTTCGTTGTCATTACCAAAAATCTAATGAAAGGAAATCCAATGTTGCAACTGCAGCCATCGGCTGTCGCTACTCTTATTGAGCAAGGTGGCGTAATCGCTTATCCAACAGAAGCTGTATTTGGTTTAGGTTGTGATCCTGACAATGACAGCGCAATTGCAAAGCTATTGGCAGTAAAGCAGCGTCCTTGGCAAAAGGGATTAATCTTGGTTGCAAGTTCATTTGAACAACTATTACCTTATATTGATATTACTCAGCTCTCCGAGTCGCAGTTGCAGTTTGCGCAATCTAAATGGCTATGACCGTTTACGTTTGTAATGCCCATTAAGCCGCAGGTATCTCAATTACTCTGTGGTCAGTTCGATTCTATCGCAGTAAGAGTGTCTGCCCATCCGGTGGTACGTGAGTTATGCGAAACCCTTAATAAACCATTAGTATCGACCAGTGCCAATTTAGCGGGTGAACCTCCCGTGGTCGATGCACAACATATCATCACTGATTTTAGCGATAAAATTGATGCATTAATTTTAGGTCAACTTGGTGAGCAGCGTCAGCCATCAACAATTATCGATGCCCGCAGTGGCCAAACTCTTCGAAATGGAAGTTAATAATATGCCCAATACCCAATATCAGGTGCCGGATGCACAACAAGTTAAGTCGTTTTTGTTGGCATTACAGCAAAATATTTGTCAGAGTTTAGAAGAACTTGACGGTAAAGCGAGCTTTAAAGCTGACTCATGGGAGCGTGAAGAAGGTGGCGGCGGCACTAGCCGTGTGATGACTCAAGGTAAAGTCTTTGAACAAGCCGGGGTGAATTTTTCGCATGTGATGGGAGCTGCGATGCCTGCATCGGCTACCGCACATCGTCCTGAGTTGGCTGGCCGCAGTTTTGAGGCCATGGGGGTGTCGTTAGTGATCCACCCTAATAACCCGTTTATTCCAACCACTCATGCCAATGTACGCTTTTTTATTGCCCGTAAAGAAGGTGCTGAGCCTGTATGGTGGTTCGGCGGTGGGTTTGACTTAACGCCTTATTATCCCTTTAAAGAAGATGTGATTAGTTGGCACCAAACGGCGAAAGATATTTGCGACCCATTTGGTGAGGATGTTTATCCTAAATACAAAAAATGGTGTGATGAATATTTCTTTTTGCCACACCGTAATGAAACTCGTGGTGTTGGTGGGTTATTTTTTGATGATTTAAATGCACCTGGTTTTGAGCGTAGTTTTGCGTTTATGCAAGCGGTAGGTAATGGATTTATTGAAGCTTACGCGCCAATTGTTGAGCGCAATAAAGAACTTGAGTATAACGACGATGAGCGTCAGTTCCAACTGTATCGTCGTGGTCGTTATGTAGAGTTTAATTTGGTTTATGATCGTGGCACCTTATTTGGTTTACAAACCGGTGGCCGCACAGAATCAATCCTTATGTCGATGCCGCCATTAGTTCGTTGGGAATATGCCTTTACGCCAGAAGAAGGCTCAGCAGAAGCAGAGTTATATGAGGTTTATTTAAAACCTCAAGACTGGTTGGCGCAAGTTTAAGCATTACTCGATGATATCGCGCGAGCCGTTATCGGTTGCGCATATTGTCAGCTAACGTTGCAATAGCCTGGATAATCACTTGTTGATGTTCAGGCTTTTTTATACTGCTTTCAATGGCTGCTCGCATGCAAATTAACCATTGATCTCGCATTGATTCATCAATTGCAAAAGGCATATGTCTAGCTCTAAGCGCAGGATGACCATGTTTTTGTTGGTATAGCTGCGTACCACCAAGCCAGCCACTTAAAAATTCATATAATTTTTGTTCAGACTCTGCAATGGGAGAACGATGGATTGCGAGTAAACGCTGGGTTTCAGGCCGGGTTTGCATTTGCTGATAAAAGTCATGGGCAATAGCGCGTATGACTTTATCGCCACCAATTAAATCGTAGGCGTTAGATTGTGTGGTATCTCTGTCATCGTTAGCTTGCGTTTTAGCGAATATTTTACGTAACCAGTTCATCGTTTCGTGTGGTTAAGAATGTTACGGCCATTATATCTAATCCATCGCCGCATAGAATGATTTTGTTATTAACGTTTTGATACCAATTATTTAACGATTACGCTGTATTTCAACAGGTAACTTGGTTAGATTGGTCGCAAAATAAGAAAGGAGATCCCAATGGCCAAACAAATACGAGCTTTGGTTGCGGCGGTGTTATCTGCTGCAATTGTCGGTTGTAACCCTGCAGAACAACAAGATCCACAAGTGACTATCAATGCTAATCCATACCCTAGCACCTATCAGATATTACCTAATTCAACGACATTACTAAAAAATGCCATAGTATTAACCGGTACTGGTGAGCGTCTTGATGATGCTGATGTGTTAATTAAAGACGGTAAGATAAGCGCTGTAGGTCAACAGGTTGTTGCTGACGACGCGGTGGTTGTTGATGCTACAGGCAAGTGGGTTACTCCTGGTATTATTGATGTGCATTCACACTTAGGTGTATATCCAAGCCCCAATGCTGAGTCTCATAATGACGGTAATGAAATGACCAACCCTGTTACGGCTGAGGTTTGGGCTGAGCACAGTGTATGGCCACAGGATCCTGGCTTTAACCGTGCTCGAGAGGGCGGTATTACCACACTGCAAATCTTACCTGGATCTGCTAACTTAATTGGTGGACGTGGGGTGACATTAAAAAATGTTCCTGCGGCAACAATGCAGGCAATGAAGTTCCCTCAGGCACCTTACGGGTTAAAAATGGCTTGTGGTGAAAATCCTAAAAACCTTTATGGTAGCCGTAAAGAATTGCCCATGACTCGTATGGGTAACATGGCAGGCTACCGCACCGCGTTTATTCAAGCCACAGAATACAAACGTGCGTGGGATAAATACGAAGCAGACTACGCCGCAGGTAAAAATCCTGTTGTGCCAGAGCGCGACTTAATGAAAGATACCCTTAAAGGTGTGCTTGAAGGCGATATTCTCATTCATAACCACTGCTACAAAGCCGAAGAAATGGCAATGATGATCGACTTAGGCAAAGAGTTTGGTTATCACGCAGGGACATTCCATCACGCAGTTGAAGCTTACAAAGTTGCAGATTTATTGGCTGAAAATGGCAATTGTGCCGCGATGTGGCCAGATTGGTGGGGCTTTAAGCTCGAAGCTTATGACATGGTGTTAGAAAATGTGGCCATGGTTGATGCGGTTAAAAACTCATGTGCCATTGTGCATTCTGACTCGGGTGTCACCATTCAACGTTTAAACCAAGAAACTGCTAAAATTATGCACGCCGCAAATGAAAATGGGTTTGAGTTAGCAGAGCAACATGTGATTGGTTGGATTACCTCAAATGCCGCTAAATCATTAGGCATTGACGATAAAACAGGCTCACTCGAGCCGGGTAAAAATGCCGATGTGGTGATTTGGAATACCAATCCGTTTAGTGTGTATGCCCAAGCTGAAAAGGTGTTTATTGATGGTGCCAAAGTGTATGACCGCCAAGACCCAGCCTATCAGGCGCAAAGTGACTTTATGTTAGGCCAACAATAAGGAGCAAGACAATGACATTATTTACTAAATCAGCACTTGCTTTGAGTTTGTCTATTGGCTTGGCATTTGGCGCGAATGCTGCTCAAGCGGACAGTCTAGCGATTATCAATGCGACAGTGCATACCGCAACCGAACAAGGCGTGTTAAACAATGCCACAGTGGTTATCGAAAACGGTACGATTACAGCCATTAACCCCGACAATCCCCAAGTCGACAGTGTTATTGATGCTAAAGCGGCCACGTTAACCCCAGGGTTTATTGCTGCAATGAATGACATGGGCTTGGTTGAAGTCGGTGCGGTAGCAACCTCTCGTGATGCAAGAGATAAAGAAGCCGATATCGGTTTTGATCCTAGCTTTGCGTTTAATCCTCTCGCGAGCACCATTCCGTTTGCTCGCAAGGGTGGGATTACTCGTAACATTGTCACTTCAGGCGGTGGAGAGAGCATTTTTGCCGGTCAAACATTTGTGGCCGATTTAAGCGGGGATTTTGATAGCGTTATCGCAAACAACACCGGCTTATATGTTGAGTTAGGCGCAACCGATGATGGTTCGCGCGCCATGGGAATGCAGCAGCTTATATATCAGCTTGAAGATACCCAAAAAACGTTCACCAAAGCCAAAAAAACCAATAACTCAGATAAACATGATAGCGACGATCCTAGTCGTGAAGATAGCATTATTTCGGCAGTATTAGCCGGTGATATCCCGTTGATTGTGGCCGTTGACCGCGCAAGCGACATTATTCATTTAATTAAGCTTAAACAAGACTTCGAGCTGGATTTGATTATCGTTAATGGTGCCGATGCCGTTTTAGTTGCAGAGCCATTAGCCCAAGCCAATATTCCGGTAGTGATAGATGCGATGCGCAATCTGCCAGAGAGTTTTGATTCTCTGCATAACTCTCTTGAAAATGCCGGTAAGCTGGCAAAAGCAGGTGTCAAAGTGGCTATTGCTTTACCCGGTGATAGTCATAGCGTTTATGCATTACGTTACAGTGCTGGTAATGCGGTTGCTAACGGCATGGATTACAACGATGCGTTAGCGGCATTGACGGCCAATATTGCCGATATTTTTCATCTAGACAGTGGCCGTATTGCAGTCGGCAAACCTGCTGATCTAGTATTATGGAGTGGCGACCCATTTGAATTTAGCACTCGTATTGAAAAAATGTGGATAGCAGGTGAAGAGCAATCTTTGCAAAGTCGTCAAGATGAGTTACGAGATCGCTATTTGAAAAAAACCGATATGCCAGCCGCATATCGTTAAATTGACTCAATACCAATGAAGAGAGTTTTTGATGACCGATAAGTATGCTGTATTTGGTAATCCGATTGCCCAAAGTAAGTCACCATTGATTCATAGCGAATTTGCTAAACAAACTCAGCAAGATATTAGCTATGAAGCGATTTTGGCACCGGTAGATCAATTCTCTACTTCATTAACTGAGTTTTTTGCCAATGGTGGTAAAGGAGCCAATGTTACCGCGCCTTTTAAAGAGCAAGCTTTTACCATGTGCGATGAACTCAGTGATATGGCTAAGTTGGCGGGTGCGGTCAATACGTTGTTCAATTTACCCAATGGTAAAATTGGTGGCGACAATACTGACGGTGTGGGATTGGTTAACGATTTAGAAATGCTGTTTGGTCCCTTAAAAGGTAAGCGTGTGTTGCTGGTGGGGGCTGGTGGCGCCGCGAGAGGCTGTATTTTACCGATACTGCAACAAAATGTAGCGCAATTGGTTATTTGTAATCGCACCCATGAAAAAGCGCTAGAGCTGCAAAGCCTGTTCAATGAATATGGTAATTTTTTTGCCAAACCGATTAATGAGCTGATTTCTCCATTTGATTTGGTTATCAACTCAACATCTGCGGGGTTATCTGGTCAACTTATTGCATTACCCAATGCCATTGTTGATGCCACAACCGACTGTTATGACATGACTTACAGTCAGCAAACTACTGCTTTTAATCAGTGGGCTCAGGCGCAACATGCACGTAAAACAGCAGATGGCTTAGGTATGCTAGTGGGGCAAGCCGCGGCAAGCTTCAGTTTATGGCGTGGTGTTACCCCAGACAAAGGCCTGTAATGCACAAATTGCGTGAGCAATTGGCACAAAAGGCTACAGCGCAATGAATCAAAGTGTGATTTTTGGTGACCAGCTATTTGTCGAGGCTGATAACGTTAGGTTTGTTGCTCAGCAACAAGGTGTCAATATTAACTGTTACGTTAGCTTTGCGACGATCTCTGGGTTGTGTCAGTCGCAAATGGTGAACCAACACAATGCTGCCAGCATGTTTGAGCAATGTCAGTTTGACCTTGAAGATCAGGCTGAAGAGTTGATAAACCAGGAGGCATTTACCGACACCGGTGATATTGAGCTTTAGTTATATTCACTTTTTGCAGTCGTAAACTTATTTAGAACCTGGCATTTTGTTTTTTAAACGTTTTTGTTGGTACATATTGCTGTCAGCTTGCTTAAATGATTTGCTCCAATCTTGCTGGTATTGCGCAATACCGTAACTGAAGTAAATCGCCGGACTTAATTGGCCTAATTCTTTTTGGATTTGGGTGATCTGTGTTTCTAAAGTTTCAAGCGGATCATAGCATAAAGCAACAAACTCATCTCCCCCGTATCGCAGCCACTAAAAATGCAGGATGCCAAATGGATTTGAGTAATTGGGCGAATGCTTTTAAAGCATCATCTCCAGCTTGATGTCCATACAAATCATTTAACGGTTTTAAATTATCCATATCTAAGATAACAATATAACTTGCCTGTGACATATCGTGCTGCCATTGCAAAACTGACTCATCAAACTTCTTACGGTTATACAATCCTGTTAAGCCATCATAGTTAGCCATTAGCTCTATTTTCTTCGACTTTTGATAAAGTGAAATTGCATTGGCCGCTTCATATGTGAGTATGTTCACTAAGCTATATCGTATTCACCAAAGGCTTCCATCATGCTGCTGTCTAAGTTCATCATTCCATAAAGCTCGCCATCAATACGAATAGGGCTAGATAATGTCGAACAAATAGGTTTAGACGATGCATTGAGTAAAACAAATTGGTCATCATCCGTGAGTGTACTTTGTGAATTGACGTTGCGCATGTTATTGATGATAACGGTTCTATCTAAGCGTCCTTTGGTTAATCTATAAAGAAAGGTTTCTTCTAAGGTAAAATTAATCTGGCTAAGCTTATCTATATCAAGCCCGACTACCGAGCCAAATTGTAATCTATCTGTGTTGTTATCAATTAAGATAATGCTGCCCATTTCTGCATCATCCACAGCTGTAACTGCTTTTAGCAGTAACGCATCGATAAAATCTTGTTCAGAATCATACTGACTGGATACCTTAACTAACTCATAGGTGGTTTCATTGATACGTAAAATTTGTTCTATGTGTCGCCATAGACGCTGTATATTTTGTTTATGTGTAAAATAGCTAATGACATAACTAATAGCGTAACCACCGCCAAACAACCCCAAATATTGGTAGGCTTGCCGATTATCGAAACTAATAAATAAAATGATGCTGATCAGTACTAAAGGGATTATCAGTTGCAAGATATGCTGCTTTACATCAGTTTGAGTAAGCAGTTGGGTGTTTAGCTGGTTTTTTATCTGCACAACATCATCCTTGTTAACCGAAGCTGATATGACATTAAGGCTTAAGCATTATAAATATGAACTTCTGCAAATTTAGCACTCACTTTACAATCATTGATAACTTGGTGTTGGTAGAAGTTAACATCCTAGCTTGTCATTCATCATTAATTACTAATAAGCAAACAGAAAATACCAACCATAGATTACAACGACAATGATTTATAACAGAAACAAAATGGACTCACTAGTATTGCAGCCCATTTTGTAAGAGGAGTTAACTCGATTGGAGTAAATCCACTAAGTACTCATTTTTTAAACGTACATAATTATCGGCTGATTGAGGTAAAAAGGCACGTTCAGCATCCGTTAGCGGTCTAGCCTGTTTACAAGGGCTACCTACATATAAGAAACCACTCTGTAGCACTTTGTTTGGTGGTACCAAAGAACCAGCACCAACAATGACATCATCTTCTACTATTGCACCATCAAGTAAAATAGCACCCATACCAATCAAGACCCGGTTTCCAATATGGCAGCCATGAAGCATTGCTTTATGGCCAATCGTCACATCGTCACCAATAATCAAAGGGTGACCATTGGGGTTAGCCGAAGATTTACGGGTAACATGTAATATGCTGCCGTCTTGAACATTACTACGTTTACCGATACGGATTTTATTAACGTCTCCACGGGCAGCAACCAAAGGCCACACACTCGCGTCATGATCTAATTTTATGTCTCCGACAAGCACAGCCGACTCATCAACATAAACGTTATCAGCTAAATTAGGGTGTATTCCTTGGTAAGTTCTTATATTAGTCGACATAACAATCCTTATATATTCATGGTTTGTGACAGTATAATGCTTAAAAACTGGCTGGTCAGGCTAAATTATCTTCAAACAAGTCGAAAACAACAAATAACCTTAAAAAAGGGGTTGCACTAAATCTCATGGTGCCTATAATGCGCATCCACTGACACGGCAGACAGCGAAAGCGGTCACCGAGTTAGGTTGAATCAAGTGCTTCAAAACATTGTATTCAACAGCGAAAAGAAAGTTTGAAAAAACACTTGACGCGAAGATGGGAAAGCGTAAAATACGCCTCCCAAGCCAACGACCTAGCGTCTACCGGCGGTGCATGAAATAAGGCATCAACGCTCTTTAACAATCAAAACAAGAAATCTGTGTGGACATTCACAGGTATTGAGTTATTCGAAATTGTCTTCTTGTTCTTCGGAACGTAGGCAATCAAAAAATTTAAACTCAATGCAACGATGAATGTTCATAGCAATATGTACAAAAGACTTGTTTCACTTCGGTGAGATAAGCAATCAGAATTCATTGAGCAGAACCTTCGGGTTCGAAAAAACTTTAATTGAAGAGTTTGATCATGGCTCAGATTGAACGCTGGCGGCAGGCCTAACACATGCAAGTCGAGCGGTAACAGAAAGTAAGCTTGCTTACTTTGCTGACGAGCGGCGGACGGGTGAGTAATGCCTAGGGATCTGCCCAGTCGAGGGGGATAACAGTTGGAAACGACTGCTAATACCGCATACACCCTACGGGGGAAAGGAGGGACCTTCAGGCCTTTCGCGATTGGATGAACCTAGGTGGGATTAGCTAGTTGGTGAGGTAATGGCTCACCAAGGCGACGATCCCTAGCTGTTCTGAGAGGATGATCAGCCACACTGGGACTGAGACACGTACCAGACTCCTACGGGAGGCAGCAGTGGGGAATATTGCACAATGGGGGAAACCCTGATGCAGCCATGCCGCGTGTGTGAAGAAGGCCTTCGGGTTGTAAAGCACTTTCAGTAAGGAGGAAAGGTTAACGATTAATACTCGTTAGCTGTGACGTTACTTACAGAAGAAGGACCGGCTAACTCCGTGCCAGCAGCCGCGGTAATACGGAGGGTTCGAGCGTTAATCGGAATTACTGGGCGTAAAGCGTGCGCAGGCGGTTTGTTAAGCCAGATGTGAAATCCCCGGGCTCAACCTGGGAATTGCATTTGGAACTGGCGAACTAGAGTCTTGTAGAGGGGGGTAGAATTCCAGGTGTAGCGGTGAAATGCGTAGAGATCTGGAGGAATACCGGTGGCGAAGGCGGTCCCCTGGACAAAGACTGACGCTCATGCACGAAAGCGTGGGGAGCAAACAGGATTAGATACCCTGGTAGTCCACGCCGTAAACGATGTCTACTCGGAGTTTGGTGCCTTGAGCACTGGGCTCTCAAGCTAACGCATTAAGTAGACCGCCTGGGGAGTACGGCCGCAAGGTTAAAACTCAAATGAATTGACGGGGGCCCGCACAAGCGGTGGAGCATGTGGTTTAATTCGATGCAACGCGAAGAACCTTACCTACTCTTGACATCTAGAGAAGCCGGAAGAGATTCTGGTGTGCCTTCGGGAACTCTAAGACAGGTGCTGCATGGCTGTCGTCAGCTCGTGTTGTGAAATGTTGGGTTAAGTCCCGCAACGAGCGCAACCCCTATCCTTATTTGCCAGCACGTAATGGTGGGAACTCTAGGGAGACTGCCGGTGATAAACCGGAGGAAGGTGGGGACGACGTCAAGTCATCATGGCTCTTACGAGTAGGGCTACACACGTGCTACAATGGCGTATACAGAGGGTTGCAAAGCCGCGAGGTGGAGC
Source organism: Shewanella phaeophyticola (assembly GCF_025398315.1). Classification (GTDB taxonomy): domain Bacteria; phylum Pseudomonadota; class Gammaproteobacteria; order Enterobacterales; family Shewanellaceae; genus Shewanella; species Shewanella phaeophyticola. The sequence continues at coordinate 4,214,628 of NZ_JAODOQ010000001.1, read as the reverse complement.
TAATCTCACAAAGTACGTCGTAGTCCGGATTGGAGTCTGCAACTCGACTCCATGAAGTCGGAATCGCTAGTAATCGTAGATCAGAATGCTACGGTGAATACGTTCCCGAGCCTTGTACACACCGCCCGTCACACCATGGGAGTGGGCTGCAAAAGAAGTGGGTAGTTTAACCTTAGGGAGAACGCTCACCACTTTGTGGTTCATGACTGGGGTGAAGTCGTAACAAGGTAGCCCTAGGGGAACCTGGGGCTGGATCACCTCCTTACCTATACGACTAGCTCGATACTTGGTAGGCAATAAACTGCATCCGTGCGTTTATTGCACACAGCACATCCATGTGCTTGAGTGTTCACACAGATTGCTTGTTAACTTCTTCGGAAGTAGAGCGAAAATGCGCCGCGAGCCGGTAAGCATTGTTCTTTAACAATTTGGAAAGCTGATAGTACTAACTAAAAGGCGCATAAATGACGATTCGTTGTTGTTTGTGTGATTAGGTTAGTGCGAAAAACGTTAATGCGAAAGCATTAACACTTGAGTTCTCAAAACACTGTTTAAGTGTCTTGAATATTCTAAAAACTAAGGCGATTTCGTGTGCGAAAGTGCATGAATTATCAAAGTAAAAACCAGCTGGTCATGATATGACCCAGAGTTCACGTAAGTGAAACTCATTTGGGTTGTATGGTTAAGTGACCAAGCGTATACGGTGGATGCCTTGGCAGTCAGAGGCGATGAAGGACGTAGTAACTTGCGAAAAGCGTTGGCGAGCTAGTAACAAGCATTTGAGCTAACGATGTCCGAATGGGGAAACCCACTCACATAAGTGAGTATCTGCACATGAATACATAGTGTGTAGAGGCAAACCCGGGGAACTGAAACATCTAAGTACCCGGAGGAAAAGAAATCAACCGAGATTCCCCTAGTAGCGGCGAGCGAACGGGGATTAGCCCTTAAGTCAGTGGGGTGTTAGTGGAATGTGTTGGAAAGCACAGCGGCACAGGGTGATAGCCCCGTACACGAAAACTAACCATTGATGAAAACGAGTAAGGCGGGACACGTGACATCCTGTTTGAATATGGGGGGATCATCCTCCAAGGCTAAATACTCCTGACTGACCGATAGTGAACCAGTACCGTGAGGGAAAGGCGAAAAGAACCCCTGTGAGGGGAGTGAAATAGAACCTGAAACCGTATACGTACAAGCAGTGGGAGCGGTTCTTGAGACCGTGACTGCGTACCTTTTGTATAATGGGTCAGCGACTTACATTTTGTAGCGAGGTTAAGCGAATAGCGGAGCCGTAGGGAAACCGAGTGTTAACTGCGCGTTTAGTTGCAAGGTGTAGACCCGAAACCCGGTGATCTAGCCATGGGCAGGTTGAAGGTTGAGTAACATCAACTGGAGGACTCGAACCGACTTATGTTGAAAAATGAGCGGATGACTTGTGGCTGGGGGTGAAAGGCCAATCAAACCGGGAGATATCTGGTTCTCCTCGAAAGCTATTTAGGTAGCGCCTCGTACGAACACCATTGGGGGTAGAGCACTGTTAAGGCTAGGGGGTCATCCCGACTTACCAACCCTTTGCAAACTCCGAATACCAATGAGTGCTATACGGGAGACAGACGGCGGGTGCTAACGTCCGTCGTCAAAAGGGAAACAACCCAGACCGTCAGCTAAGGTCCCAAAGTGTATGTTAAGTGGGAAACGATGTGGGAAGGCTTAGACAGCTAGGATGTTGGCTTAGAAGCAGCCATCATTTAAAGAAAGCGTAATAGCTCACTAGTCGAGTCGGCCTGCGCGGAAGATGTAACGGGGCTAAACATACCACCGAAGCTACGGGTGCATTTCATTAGAGATGCGCGGTAGAGGAGCGTTCTGTAAGCGGTTGAAGGTGAAGGGGTAACCCACACTGGACGTATCAGAAGTGCGAATGCTGACATGAGTAACGATAAAGGGAGTGAAAAACTCCCTCGCCGAAAGACCAAGGGTTCCTGTCCAACGTTAATCGGGGCAGGGTGAGTCGACCCCTAAGGTGAGGCCGAAAGGCGTAATCGATGGGAAACAGATTAATATTTCTGTACTTTTGCTAACTGCGATGGAGAGACGGAGAAGGCTAGGCTAGCGCGGCGTTGGTAGTCCGCGTTTAAGGTGGTAGGCTGATTTCTTAGGCAAATCCGGGAAATCTTAAGGCCGAGAGCTGATGACGAGTCACTAAGGTGATGAAGTAGTTGATGCCATGCTTCCAGGAAAATCTTCTAAGCTTCAGGTTAGTAGAAATCGTACCCCAAACCGACACAGGTGGTCGGGTAGAGAATACCAAGGCGCTTGAGAGAACTCGGCTGAAGGAACTAGGCAAAATGGTACCGTAACTTCGGGAGAAGGTACGCTCCTGACGGTGATGAGACTTGCTCTCTAAGCTGTTGGGAGTCGCAGATACCAGGTGGCTGCAACTGTTTATCAAAAACACAGTACTGTGCAAAATCGCAAGATGACGTATACGGTATGACGCCTGCCCGGTGCCGGAAGGTTAATTGATTGGGTTATCCGTAAGGAGAAGCTCATGATCGAAGCCCCGGTAAACGGCGGCCGTAACTATAACGATCCTAAGGTAGCGAAATTCCTTGTCGGGTAAGTTCCGACCTGCACGAATGGCGTAATGATGGCCACGCTGTCTCCAGCCGAGACTCAGTGAAGTTGAAATTGCGGTGAAGATGCCGTATACCCGCGGCTAGACGGAAAGACCCCGTGAACCTTTACTATAGCTTGGCACTGAACATTGAACCTACATGTGTAGGATAGGTGGGAGACTTTGAAGCATGAACGCTAGTTTGTGTGGAGTCAATCTTGAAATACCACCCTTGTAGTTTTGATGTTCTAACCGCGGCCCCTTATCGGGGTTCGGGACAGTGCCTGGTGGGTAGTTTGACTGGGGCGGTCTCCTCCCAAAGAGTAACGGAGGAGCACGAAGGTTGGCTAAGTACGGTCGGACATCGTACGGTTAGTGCAATGGCATAAGCCAGCTTAACTGCGAGACATACACGTCGAGCAGGTACGAAAGTAGGTCATAGTGATCCGGTGGTTCTGAATGGAAGAGCCATCGCTCAACGGATAAAAGGTACTCCGGGGATAACAGGCTGATACCGCCCAAGAGTTCATATCGACGGCGGTGTTTGGCACCTCGATGTCGGCTCATCACATCCTGGGGCTGAAGTCGGTCCCAAGGGTATGGCTGTTCGCCATTTAAAGTGGTACGCGAGCTGGGTTCAGAACGTCGTGAGACAGTTCGATCCCTATCTGCCGTGGGCGTTGGATGATTGAAGGGGGCTGCTCCTAGTACGAGAGGACCAGGAGTGGACGAACCGCTGGTGTTCGGGTTGTTATGCCAATAGCATTGCCCGGTAGCTACGTTCGGGATCGATAACCGCTGAAAGCATCTAAGCGGGAAGCGAGCCCTAAGATGAGTCATCCCTAGAGCTTTAAGCTCTCTAAAGGCCGTAGGAGACTACTACGTTGATAGGCAAGGTGTGTAAGCGTTGTGAGGCGTTGAGCTAACTTGTACTAATGACCCGTGAGGCTTAACCATACAACCCAGATGGGTTTTACTGATACGAACTTAGTATTAGAATAGAGCACTTAAGTGGTGTGTAGAGACTCAAAGCAATCAGCTTTCCGAATTATTATTTAATGCTCAATGTAGCATTAGATAGAGGAGCAATTTATCAAATACATCCATGTATTTGACCCTAACGAGCCGCACTAAAGTGCGTTAAAAATTTGTTCCGTACAATTTTTTGTCTGGAAACCATAGAGCTGTGAATCCCACCTGATCCCATTCCGAACTCAGAAGTGAAACACAGTATCGCCGATGGTAGTGTGGGGTCTCCCCATGTGAGAGTAGGTCATTTCCAGACGCTTAATAAGTACGAAAGCCCGTTGCTAACGCAACGGGCTTTTTTACGTCTAAGATTTGTGTGTCAAATGAGCAAGATAGCAGTGTGGTCGATATGCCCATGTGAGAGTAGGTCATTTCCAGGCACCTAATTTCTCTGAAAAGAGAGTGATAAGCCCGTTGCTAACACAACGGGCTTTTTTACGTCTAAGGTTTGTGCGTTGAATGGGCATGATAGCAGTGTGGTCGATATGCCCATGTGAGAGTAGGTCATTTCCAGACGCCGAATTTCTCTGAAAAGAGAGTGATAAGCCCGTTGCTAACGCAACGGGCTTTTTTACGTCTGGAATTTGAGCTTTGTGCATCAATTATTATTGGTCGAAATGAGCATCAATAGCAGTGTTGTCAATCAGTAAAATTGTGTTATTTCAAGCAGCTATAGAAGCTCTACAAAAATCAGGCATTCAATATCAATTTTTAACTCGACTTGGCTTTAATTGTTATTCTATTGTTATGGCGAAATGAGCTTTCTTTATCTTCTAGCGCTTATTGCTTGATGATCGAGCCCTAACACAATGATTTGTTGATGCATTCAGGTTTGGTGGTTAATAGACACTGAATTCTATTGGTATATGCACTACAATATGTGGAGTAAAGCCCTTCATGATTAAACAGTCATTATCCTGTTTATGTGGTTGTGTTCTATAACTATTCCTTTACATATTGCTAAGATTACCGCTAGCATATATTTATCTATTTTATTGGGTGGGTTTATTTTGCCTCGGTTGCCGAAACTGTCTTTGTCTTTCCTTATTCCTGCGTGTTTTATTATCCTTTACCTCGGTTTGGTAAGTGGGGAGTATTTTTATGAGCATGCAGAATTAAATGATCAATTAGCGTTAAGACAATCAGAGCAAATTCAAAAAGATCTTTTCCGTATGAGTCATGTAATTGAATCTTCTGTGATGACTCAAGATTTTGAACGTATAGAGCAAGAGGTTGCCTTAGTATCGACCGATCAGAATATGATGGCTTATGTTATTTTAGATTCTGCTAGCGATATTAAATTTGCTAACCATATTATTTGGCGTGAAAGTAATGCTATCAATGTACTTGAAGGTTATTCAGCCGATAAGCATAGTGCTGCTATTGGCAGTAATAAACCTAATGTAACTGTTAATTTTGAACGCTTATCGATTCAAGCTTATTATCCACTCAATTCAAATTCACGCTTTAGTTATTCTAATACCGTAGAACTTATTTACCTTGAATATGATATCGCTAATCTATTGTCTGAAGCTACAGAGAGCTTACTCAAGCGTTTTATTGAAATATGGGGCTTAGGTGCAATTGTACTGACGTTGTTTTGTATTCTCTTACATTATGCTTTTATTCGCCCATTATCCCAATTAAGTCATGCCGCTAAAAACATCGATAAGCCCGACTTCAATACCAATATTATTTGCGTAACGCGTGAAATGTCTACTTTACGGGATTATTTAAATTTAGTGAAAGGTCGTTTATATCGCAGCCAAAAGCGACTTAATGATGCAGAGCAGCGTTGGCTGTTTGCTGTCGAGGGCGCGCGAAATGGAATTTGGGATTGGGCGATTGCTACTGGTGATGTGTTTGTTTCTGATCGTTGGAAAGAAATATTAGGCTATCAACCATATGAACTAGATAATGATTATTCTGTTTGGGAATCTCGTTTACATCGTGAAGATAAGCCTCAGGTATTAAATACCTTACAGAATTACATCAATAATCAACATGATGAATATGAGAGTGTGCATCGCTTACGACACAAAGACGGCCGTTATATTTGGGTGCTTGATCGAGGGAAAATTGTTGAGTGGGATGAGTTAGGTAGGCCTTTACGGATTATTGGTACCATTACTGATGTTTCTGGTGACGTTAAAAGTCAGCGAATTTCGGTGGATAAACCTAATCACAATGGCTTAACAGATTTAATCAATCGAGAAGTTCTTGCTGATCAACTTTATGATTTGCAAGTGCTTAGCCGTAAGACTGGCCAGTTCTCTGCGCTCCTTATGATTAATTTAGATAACTTTAAGCTGATCAATGATGCTCTTGGCCGACAGTTAGGTGACCGTTTATTGATGCAAATTGCTGCCCGATTATCTGGGAGTTTTTCAAGTGCGGGAACTGTGGCTCGCCTTGGCGCAGATGAATTTGTTATTTTGGCTAAAAACTTCGGTCATGATATTGATCAAGCAAATAAGCGTGCATTGGCTTTAGCTAGTGAAGTTAGGCAGCTCATTGGTCGTGGGTTCACTATTTCCGAACAAAACTTATCAATAACAGCCAGGGTGGGGTTAGTTGTTTTTGATGGAATTGAATCGTTAGAACCACAAGTATTATTGGCTCGAGCGGATAGTGCTTTAGATCAAGCTAAGGATAGTCGTTCTAATGGTTGTGCTATCTATCAGCCAGAATTAGACCAACAACATGTACAGCCAATAAAACTGCAAAGTGAGCTTAAGCTTGCCATCCATAATAAACAAATGTCTTTGGTGTATCAGCCCGTTGTTGATCATACAGGGCAATTGAATAGTGTCGAAGTATTGATGCGCTGGTATCACCCACAATTTGGTTATATTAGTCCGCGCAAATTTATTGCCGCAGCTGAAGTAACTGATTATATTTTTGAAATTGAGCTCTGGGCACTCGACCAAGTATTGTTGTTAATCAATTCTTTACAGCAAATGAATTCAACTGTGCCTGTGATGTCACTTAATATTTCTTCAAGGCATTTTCATCAGGATCATTTTGCTCACGTGGTAATGAGCAGAATATCAGCGACCTATGTATCACCTAAATTACTGCAATTTGAAATAGCAGAAGACATTTTTAAGGTTAATGCTGATGACGCAAGAAATAAGATTATAGAACTACAAGCTTATGGTATTAATATCGCGATGGACGATTTTGGTGGTGGTTCTTGTGGTGTGCATCAATTACAAGGGATTTCATTTTCACAGGTTAAGTTGGCGGCTGTGTATCTTGAAGAAATAGAATATAACCCTGAAATATTTAACATTGTTAACGCCATAGTTGAGTTTGCGAATAAGTTGAATTTACCCGTCGTCGCTAAGCAAATCGAAAACAAAAAACAACTCAACTTATTAACTCACGCAAAATGTACGGGATTTCAAGGTTACATTATTAGCCGTCCACTTGATAAAGACGACATTACACAGTTGATTAAGACGCAGCTATCGTTGAGTGTTGCGCCATAAAGTCCATTGAATACGATAAGGCGATATTGCGCATTATATCCGTTTCAATAAAGACCTCATGAAAAGCTCCTTCAATAACCACTTTGTGGCACTTGTTACTGAGGGAACGATTTTGTGCTTCATTGCAAACGACGCTGTCTTTTTCTGCCTGTAAAATCAAAATCGGAGTTTGGCTCTCTTTGGCATAACCTATGCTTTGCATCGCTGCATCTAAGGCTTCAAGTAACCAATGATTAGTCGGTGATCCTAATTGAGCCTTTGGTGTGGAATTAAATAAATTTCGATAATACTGGTAGCGCTGTGGGCTATGAGTGAGTTGATTTCGGTTAAAATTAACCGCTTGATAAGCACCACCGCCTAATACAAAGCGACTGTTTACTTTACCATTAACCATCTGACTGTTATCAAATTTAGCGGCTAACCAGCGTACTAGTGACTCAGCAAAAGGCAGATTAATGCCAAACATCGGGGCTGAGAATACGGCGGCAGTAAATGTGGTGGGGTGTAAGTGTATATAGTGACTTGCGATAGTACTTCCCATTGAATGAGCTAACATAAATAGTTCCGTATGCTCAAAAGGCGTGACTATTTCATCGATAAACTGGCTAAGGTCTTGAGTATAATCGCTAAAGCTATCCACATATCCCATATGAGGGTTATGTGTCAGCCGGTCAGATAGCCCTTGACCTCGATGATCTAATGCATAAATGCTAAAACCCTGATGAAATAAATCAAACATTAACTCTTTATATTTTATATATGACTCAACACGACCATTGCTAATGACTATTGCTTTTTGGCTATCTGGATGTTGGATATGGGCATAAGCGATATTAATCCCGTCTGGTGTATTAAAGTGGCTTTGTTTGACTCCTAGCCAAAAATCGCGCTGGGCGCTGGTATCTAACTTGAGTTCAGACGAAAATTTCATGTAATGCATTATGTATAAGCCAGCTGGTTAATATGTTTAGGTGTTTATCGGGTTATATCAATGGCCGTTAACTTTGGGCATTGGTTGATAATAAGGCTTGTTGCTGCAAGATAAACTGATCAATCATTTGTTCTAATACTGACATTGGAATTGACCCATTTTCAAGTACCGCATCATGAAAAGCACTGAGATTAAAATCAGCGCCTAATTCGGCCTCTGCTTTTGCACGCAAGCGTTTAATGGTGAGCTCACCTATTTTGTAAGACAGTGCTTGTCCTGGCCATGAAATATAACGGTCAATTTCTGTTGTGACATTATGCATTGATAACGCAGTATTGCTGGCCATAAAATCAATTGCTTGTTGACGACTCCAGCCTTTTGCATGCATGCCTGTATCGACTACTAGGCGGGCAGCTCGCCACATTTCGTAAGTTAAACGGCCAAAGTTACTGTATGGATCTTGATAAAATCCAGCTTCAAGTCCGAGGTATTCTGAATATAGCCCCCAACCTTCACCAAACGCTGAAATATAGCTATAGCGTCTAAAGTTGGGTAAATCTGCTAGCTCTTTGTTTAATGAAATTTGTAAATGATGTCCTGGTACGGCTTCATGTAATGTAAGTGCTTCGAGCTCATACAAAGGGCGTTTATCTAACGCGTAAGTATTAACCCAATAATAGCCAGGCTCATCATCGCGGTTTGAGCCAGAGTAACGTCCAGTTGTATATTTAGGTGCTATTTCTGCAGGAACTGGTGCAATGCCGTAAGGTGTGCGAGGTAATTGACCAAAATATTTAGGCAGCATAGCGTCGGCTTTTTTGGCGATAAAGGCGGCTTCCTTTAGTAGCTCATCTGCCGACTTTGGGTAAAACTGTGGATCGGTGCGTAAAAAATGTAAAAAGTCCGCAAAACTGCCGTCAAATTTTACTTGTTGAATAATTGCTTCCATTTCGGCGCGTATTCTTGCTACTTCCTCAAGCCCTAACTTATGAACTTGCTCGGCACTCATATTAACAGTGGTGTAATAATTCACTCTATTTTGATAAAACGCAGAGCCATTAGGTAGTGCTGAAGCTGCTATTTCAGTGCGTGCATTAGGAATATACTCTTGGGTCATGAAGTCATAAAACTGCTGGTAAAGTGGCAATACAGTATTTGCGACTAACTCAAGACCTTTCTGGGTAAGTGCGGTTTTCTGTGCAGCGCTGAAATGGTCTGGGTAGTGAGTGAATGGCGTAAAATAGCCGCTTTTTTGTGGTTCAACAATAAAAGCACTGATACTGTCTTCAAAGCCTTTTAAGGTGACTTTTGCAGGCGTTATTCCGCTAGCAAGGCCTTGCTTAAGCCAAAATGTTTGTTGCTCAAAATAACGTGGCATGCCTTCTAACTTGGCAATATATTGTTGGTAATCGTCAATATTGTTAAAAGATGATTTTGCGATGGAGGCGATATAGGCATGAAAGCCACTTTCTGCAGTGATGGGTAAGTAATGATCATGATAATGATAAAGGTCGACATCATTTTGCAGTTGAGCTTGGAGCATATCAGCGTTGATAACACTAGCTGTAGATAACTTACTGCGGTCTAGCGCAGCGAGTTGTGTGAGTAGTGTTTTTGTTTGCAGATCTTTTTGTGCTAACGATTCTGGGGATAGGTCAGTGAGTTTACTGGCGGCATCTTTGTTACCTAAACTGGCGGCAAGCTCTGGAGAGTCGGCTAACGTGAGCGCCCAGCTTTTATCGATTAAGGTCTGTAACTCTTGTTCAGTATTGGCTTGTGTCGCAGGAGCGTCTATGGAGGGTTGAGGTGTCGCGTTGAATTGACAGCCAGATATACTGAATATAAAAAGTGCAGGTAACAGCAGCAAGCGCATCAAAAAGTCCTTTAATTTGGCAAAGTGTTGGCTTCGTTTATTGAGAGTATGCCCGATTTCAATCCAAAAACACATCGCAAATACTGTTTAGACTTGTTGTGACTGAAATCAGAAAAAAACAATCGCCATCAGAAAATATGTAAATACATGTTAAACTGAATACTATTCTCTGACCGACAAAATCAAACCAATGGCAGGGTAAGTTTATAGGGGTTAATTATGATCGATACAACCATTCCGCTGGTTGATTTGCATCGTCATTTAGACGGTAATGTTAACGTAAAAACCATTTGGGAATTAGGCCATCAACATGGCATTAAGTTACCCGCTAATTCGTTAGAAGAACTTGCCCCTTTTGTGCAAATTCAGGGTAAAGAAAACAACCTTGTCGATTTTTTAAAGAAGCTAGATTGGATGGTTGCTGTATTGGCTGATTTAGATGCTGTTAAGCGTGTTGCCTACGAAAACGTAGCCGATGCCGCTGCACAAGGGTTAGATTACGCAGAGCTGCGCTTTAGTCCTTACTATATGGCGATGAATCATAATTTACCCATTGAAGGTGTGGTTGAAGCGGTTATTGATGGTGTACGTGCAGGTGTTAAAGAGTACGACGTTCAAATTAACCTTATTGGTATTATGTCGCGCTCTTTTGGCCAAGAAAAATGCCGTTTAGAGCTAGAAGGCATTCTAGCGCACCGTGACAGCATTGTTGCAATGGATCTCGCGGGTGACGAGCTAGGTTTCCCAGGCGACTTATTTACTGAACACTTTAAACGTGTTCGTGATGCTGGACTACAAATCACTGCACATGCGGGCGAGGCTGCGGGTGCAGAAAGCATGTGGCAAGCCATTAACGTTTTAGGTGCCACTCGTATTGGTCATGGTGTTAATGCCATCCATGATCCTAAATTAATGGAATACCTCGCGAAGCATCGTATTGGTATTGAATCGTGTCCAACCAGTAATTTGCATACCTCAACTGTTGCAAACTATGATGTGCATCCTCTGCGTAAATTTTTAGACGCTGGCGTGTTAATTGGTTTGAATACTGATGACCCAGGAGTAAGCGCAATTGACATCGCGCACGAGTATCGTGTGGTTAAATCAGAAATGGGCTTTAGCGATAGCCAATTGGCAACCTTGCAACGTAATGGCGTTGAGATGACCTTTTTGTCAGACAGTGAGCGTAAAGCGTTATACGCAAGAAAAGCTAAATAGTCTCTAGGGTCTGTTAATCTTTGCTGCAAAAACAACCTTGAAAGATCAACAGACCCTAGTAAATGCTGTAATATTTTGAGGTAAACCTTATAAAGTACATAACAAAATAGCCAGCAAATGCTGGCTATTTTTATGTCATATATGTTTAACTCTGAGTTAAATCACCCGTGAGAACTGCTGTTGGCGGGCTTTTTGACGATAATACACATCAAAGCACATACAGATATTACGGATAAGTAGGCGACCGGTCGCGCTAACAGTAAGTTTGCGGTCTGTTATGTCGACAAGCTTATCGTCAATAAAGGTCTGTAATAACTTTAAGTCTTCAGCAAAGTAGTCTTCAAATTGAATATCAAACGCAGCATCAATTTTGGCCATGTCTAAGTCAAAGTGACAAATGATTTGCTTAATTACCGCGCGGCGGATTTCATCATCACGATTTAAGCTGCAGCCTTTCCAAAGTGCATGACCATTAGCATCAATGGACTCATAGTAAGGGCGAATGTCTTTTTGGTTTTGTGCATAACAATCGCCAATTTGGCTGATTGATGAAACACCTAAACCTAACAAGTCACATTCTTCCTGAGTGGTGTAACCTTGGAAGTTGCGGTGTAGTTTGCCGGCATTTTGTAACTTGGCTAATTCATCATTAGGTTTAGCAAAGTAATTCATACCAATAAACTGATAACCGGCACCCGTTAAAGACTCGATGGTTTGATGCAACATATCAAGTTTTTGTTGTGGTGATGGCATATCGGCATCTTTAATTTTACGTTGCGCCGCAAAACGAGATGGCAAATGCGCATAGTTAAATACCGATAAACGATCTGGCGATAATTCAATAATGCGTGCAATTGTTTGAGCAAAAGTTTCTGGTGTTTGTAGCGGTAGACCGTAAATAAGGTCTACGTTAGTCGATACAAACCCTAATGCTTTCGCTTTGGCAATTAAGTCGAAAATAAATTGTTCGTCTTGTTCGCGATTCACCGCAACTTGAACGTCTTTATTAAAGTCTTGCACACCAATAGATACCCGGTTAAAACCGGCTTCTTTTAATGTGTCTAACATACTCAGTTCAATCTCACGTGGATCGACTTCAATTGAGTATTCACCCACTTCAGCAAAATTAAAGTGTTCTTTAATCAACGCCGTTAACTTAAGAATTTGCTCTGGGCTTAAGAAGGTGGGTGTGCCGCCGCCCCAATGCATTTGGGTTACGGTGTAATTTTTGAATAGCGGTGCGCGCTTAATAATTTCAGCGGCTAAATACTCTATATATTGGTCTGCTTTGTGGGCATGGCGGGTAATAATTTTATTACAGCCACAGTAGTAACAAAGCTTGGCACAAAAAGGAATATGCACATACAACGACAGTTTGTCGGTTTTGCTATTTTTAATCGATGTCAGTAAATCTTGCTCAGTAAAAGCGTCATCGAATTCTAATGCGGTCGGATAAGAAGTATAACGGGGACCGCTGTAATTGTATTTTTCGATCATCGACTGATCCCAACTAATCTGAGTGGGCTGCTTCAAGGCGTGTCCTCCGGGGGTAAATTAGCAACACACGAAGTATGCAATGTTCGTAAACAAATTAACTTGATCTAGGTTGTAAAAATGAATGTTGCTTGTTTAAACCCATGCAGTTTAGCGCCCGCTGATATGAGATTTTGTGAGTAATGAGGAGTATGTCACAGTCTGTTGGCGTGAAATGTTGAAGTTAACCCAGTGTAAATTGCTGCGAACCGAGATTTCGCGCTTTACCGTCATAACGCGTTTCACAAAATGTCATACTGCCACTTCGGTGTTTGAGCAAAATACTGGTTGAGCGGGTGCCATACTCTTCGTGTTGAATAAAAATAGAGGACAGTCTTCGTTCCCACTCCATGCTCAAGCCTGTTTGTGGTAAATCTGCATCTGCTGGTTGAGAGGTGTCGAGCATTATTGTGCGTAAGGCTTCCACATCAGGTTGAGCCGTTTTGGATATGTAACTTTGAAGTGCTTGCTGACCTTTAGCCATTTTAGGCCATACATCGTCTAATGCACCATTACTCACCGCATGAAACCCTGGCGACAACAATGTCGTTTGCAAAGTTTTACTGTTAAAGCAATACAGTTGTTGCTGTTGTTGAAACACTAAATTGAAAGGATTGTAGTTGATGGCGTGTTCGCTTAACCATTGAGGGGTGATATCAGTTGTGCATAGCGCATTTACGACCAATTCACCACGACTTCGTACACCGTCTTGCGGCTCCATTTCTCGTATATTGGTTAATCCTGCAAATTGGCCAAGTTGATTCATTCCAAGCCAAGTACCGCCGGCAAGTTTATCTTGCCCTGCATAGATGGCGGGTGTGGTTGGCCAACAATGTGCGGGTTCTGTTGCTCTATGATGAAACTCATCACGATTGGCACAAATAATCAGTGGATAATCTGGGTGGGCATCAATAGCAACGAACAAAATACACATGGGGCTACTCGTTAAAGGACGGTAACCCCATCATAACCATAAATGTTATTTACGGGTTATTTATGTTGATGATTGTGCTCTGAGTTATCAGCTTTAGCATGTGCATGATGGTGGCCATGGTTATGAGCTTTTGTATGGTCATGTGGCGCAGATTTTATATTAATCATCAAGCGACTTAAAAACTGACGAGGCCAAGGCGTAATAAGCTTGCGCCAAATAGTAATGCTATCGCCACCAAGCCAATCATATTGACGCTATCTGGCAGATTTAACGTGGCTGTTGAGTTTAATGTTACTTGGTCTGCTACCATTAGCCCTGCCAACAAAATAACGCCTAACATCAAGCCTTGTTTCCAATTCATTAATTTTAACTGACCAATACTGAGCACTGGTGCGGCTAATAACGTAAAGGCAACGGCTATTTGACTCCAGCCGCTGTAAGCTAAAGCTAATGCTAAAATAACAGTGCCAAGGTTACAAAAGCGCATGGGTAAAAAGACCAGCAGTAAAATGAATACTTGTAGCGCTGGGTTTTCTAATGGTACGGATGGGTGACCAATTAAATTCGCTAATACTAAACTTAATATTATCCAAGGTGCGCTTCGGTCAATGAGTTGGCCAAAACCAAAACGCAGCGCCGAGTTAGGTTGTGAAGGATGTGGGTCTGTAATCTCAACTTGAGTCACCGTCATCAATACACCTATCGCCAATAAGCCGAACAGCTGGTACAGGGCAAACCAGGTACCAGTAAAAGTAAGGTCACCAAAAGAGCTTCAGGCCCTGCTAGGCGTTGTAACCAGCGCAGAGCCAGTGAGTGATGAGATGGCCGTAAACCCATAGCAAATCGAACAGTCGCAATAACATAGCTGGCTAATAAAATGGGTGAAATGGTTAATAACCAGCTCACAAACTGTTCAGAGCCATGGTTATTATGTGCATGCTCGTGGCCTCCGGTGTCCATTAACAATAATAGTGCCAACAAACCTAAGCCCAGTAAGCTGCCAATGCCTGCCTGGTATTGATATTTTCCTTGCTTGTCTTCGTGCTGGTGACCATGAGGTTGATGTAGTACAACATGTAAAATTGAGCCGGTCACAAATGCTTGTAAATAAACCGTATTTTCCAGGCTTAATTGAATTAATAACTGCTCACCAGCAAAATAGCCTGCTGCGGTGAGTAACATCATTGCCGCTAACACTATACTGGCCCAATGGGTTCCCACTTGCGGCTTTAATAGCCACCAAATAGCCACACCGACAGGTAAACGGTGCATAATCACGCCCAAGGCCAGTAGAATAGAGTTGCCTTCTTGTTGTGCTAGTATCATTGCACCACCATCGGTAATCGTGTGCAGTAACAGCCCGCCAATACCGAGGGTTAAAGTAATATTATGGGTAATGTCTGAATATCGATGAAACAGTTTTTCGCTGGCAGTAGGCCCTCAAACACCGAGCAACACAAAAAACAGTGTGATAAATCCGCCGTGTTCGAGCAGTTCTGGCAATATATGGATGAGCACTAGCCCACCTAGCGAGACAAATATAAACCCGTCTAAGCCTTTTTGTAGCCCGCTTCCCGATGAAAAGTAACGGTAAAAAAGTGACCAAATAATAATGCGATACAACTAGCGATGAGATAGAGCATGTTATCCAAGAGTTCAATCGAAAAAAAACGATGCAGTATAACATTTTTCAATTATGTTGTAGCGTGCGAATAGCGCAAGCTGAAAAATTTACTTAAAACAGATAATGCAAGCAATGCTCGATAGTCAGCCATAGGCCACAGTGAAGGTAGAGGACTGTGCTAATGGAAACAGATTAAACGAATATCTGACTCATTACGTCGATTGTTGTGACTCTTTCGGTATACAATATCGTCATTGTTTTACAAATTAAAAGATAGTTGTCCATGGATATTTTTTCTGCTGCTGTGATGTTATTTCTGATTATGGATCCCCTCGGTAATTTACCGATTTTTGCCTCCATATTGCGCCACATAGATCCTAAAAAGCGCCGCAGAGTGTTAATCCGTGAATTGTTATTTGCGCTAGTTATCATGTTGTCATTCTTGTTCGCTGGCGAAGCTATCTTGAATTTTCTTAATTTGCGTTCAGAATCTGTCAGCATTGCCGGCGGGATTATTCTATTTTTAATTGCGATTAAAATGATTTTTCCATCACCAGGTGGTGTAGCAGGCTTAGCTGCGGGTGAAGAGCCGTTTATTGTGCCAATGGCCATTCCGTTAATGGCTGGCTCGTCTATTTTGGCCGCGTTGATTTTATTAGCGCATACCGATAGCAGCCGAATGATGGATTGGACTATTGCTTTAGTGTCTGCATGGGCTTTAAGTGCGTTTATTTTGATGTTTTACAAATTATTTACCCGTTTATTAGGCGAAAAAGGGTTAACTGCTGTTGAGCGATTGATGGGGATGGTGCTGGTGATGATATCGGTGCAAATGTTACTCGATGGCATTTCAAACTATATTAACCACACCACAGGTTAATCGACCGAAATCACTTTTAAAACCGACTTTATGAGTCGGTTTTTTTGTTTTGTTAAGCCCTCTTAATGATTTATTTACTACTTTTTAATCGAACAGTCATCAAACATTAAACAATGTCTAAGTTTAATTGTAAGTCTATCGTTGCAACTGTTAATGTCATGTAATTATGGGTTGGGGTGATATATGAAATATATTTTGATTATGTTGGGACTGTTAAGCTTGCTGGGTTGCCAACATCAAGTGACTGAGACGCAAACTGACAAACAGGTCGCCGAAGTGGCCACCAAACCTATCATTAAAGATTGCGATCCTAGTGGTATGCCGCCGATACGAGATCGCAGCAAGTTAATTGCAAACTTGCGCGCCAAAGGAATAATTACTGACGATATGGATCAGGCACAAATAGATAAAACGGTTGCCGACTATATTGCTAAGCGTCAAAAAGCATTTGAAAAATGCCACAAACCTACACCAAATACAGGTAAGTCGTAATGAGTAAGTTAACTAAATATCAAGGGGTTGCTGTTTCTAGCTTGTTGCTTGCATGCAGCAGTATGGCCGCGGTAGCCGCGCCGCAAACGGGCACGCCAACCGATGGCGCTATCATCAATGAACAGCAAGTATTGTATTGGTTAATTAAACGCGGTGAATTAGCGGCAGATGCCAGTGATGCAGAAAAACAAGCTGCTGTAGAAGCATTTGTGAGCCGCGGTCGTGATGCCACGTTTAAACCCGCAGCCATTGAAGTCAAAGCTGAGCAAGCGCGTCTTAATCAGTTATCACAGTCAATTAGTAGCAGTAAAACGGCTCAATATGTGGCCTCAAATAACACCGTTCAGGCTGACCAAGATATCACTAAAACGGTTAAAGTGTTGGCTGTGCTGGTGGACTTTCCTGATTTACCTTACGATGCTAACCAGCTTGAATCTGGCGATACTGCGATGTATTACAGCAGTTACCCCGCATCACATTACCAGCAATTGTTGTTCTCAGAGACTGGTTTTACTGGACCCAATAATGAAACGTTACAGTCGGCGTATCAATATTTTCAGGCTGTATCGGGCGAGAGTTTCTTTTTTACCGGTGACGTGAAAGGTTGGATTACAGCAGACAATAACGCGGCATATTATGGTGCCAATAATGCTGACGAAGATGATCAAGCCGTGCCTGAATTAGTTAAAGAGGCGGTTGTTAAAGCGGTTGCCGATATGACCGATGCCGAATTAGCAACTTATGATGTAGAAGATCCATACGACTTAGATGGCGACGGTAATTACGATGAAGCCGACGGCATCATTGACCATGTGATGCTGTTTCACTCAAGTATTGGTGAAGAAGCGGGTGGCGGTGTATTGGCCGATGATGCTATTTGGTCGCATCGCTATTATGTTGATACCAGCACTACCGGTTATACCATACCTGGGCGTGGTGGCCTTAAAGTATTTGGTTATACCGTGCAACCTATCGACTCTGCTGCCGGTGTCTGTACCCATGAGTTTGGCCATGATTTAGGTTTACCCGATGAATATGATCTCACTTACAGTGGCGATGGTTCACCCGTAGGCGCCTGGTCGTTAATGTCTGGCGGCAGTTGGACAGGGAGCATTGCCGGGGCTCAGCCAAGTGGCTTTAGCCCATATGCGAGATCATACCTTCAGCAAAAATATAAAGGTAAATGGGTTAACGAGCAAAATATTGCTCTAGCCGATTTAACCAGCAGTGGTACTGCTGTGCAGTTAAATCATGCGGTTAATGCCGATGCTGTAAACCAGCTATCGATAGCCTTACCCGCTGAGGATATTGCCTTTACCGCTCCTTTCAGTGGCGAGTACCAATATTATTCTGGCCAAGGCAACATGGTCAGTAATGCGATGTCATTTGATGTTACCTTGCCGCTAGATACGCCATTAGCACTGACATTTAAAGCGCATTGGAATATCGAAGTTGATTATGATTATGTGCAAGTGATGGTCGACAGTGTGGCTATTGCTGGTAACTACACCACCACAACTAATGCTATTTTCCCTAGTGTAAAAAACTACATTACAGGCCAATCAAGTGATATCAACACTGCAACGGGTACAGAATCCTGGGTTGATCTTAGCTTTGACCTTAGTGCTTATGCTGGACGCACCGTTCAAATCAGCATGGTGTATAAAACCGATGAAGCCGTTGGCGACTATGGTATGGCGATTGATGACATTCAACTGACCAATCAAGGTAACGCATTTTATGTTGATGGCGCTGAGGCTAGCGGTGTTGCAACTTTATCCGGTTTTAGCCGTATTGATGATAGTCGTCCTGGTAAAGCAAGACGTTATATTGTCCAGCTTCGCAGTCATCAAGGTGTTGATGGTGGATTGTTTTATGAAAAATACGAACCGGGTGTATTACTATGGTTAGAGAACTTTAACCAAGTTGATAATAATGTTTCAGAACACCCTGGTGAAGGTTTAATCGGGGTGATTGACGCCGATCAAAACCTTATCGGTACCCGCAGTACCGACGTGCAAATTCGTGATGCGACCTTTAGCTTGTATGCTCAAAGTAGTTACTCTGGCGATACATCTTTAGGTGCTGAGTCATTATTTGATGACAGCCGAGATTACAGCGCGCCACTTAAGCCACAAGCCGGCATGATATTACCTGAGTTAGGGTTAACCATGCAGGTAACTGAGCAAGCCTCCGATAGCAGTACGGCAACCGTTGAATTTGCATTAGCTGACAGCAGTGTTTTACCTGAAGTGACGCTTACTGCAGAGATTAGCGCACAAGTAAACGGTGCTGATGTGAGTTTTAGTGCTGAGGTTACTGGTGGCAGTGACTACACCTATGCTTGGTCTTTTGGTGATAATGCCACTAGCACAGATACCGCCCCCACTTATACTTACGCACAATCAGGTGATTATGACGTGAGCTTGGTAGTGAAAGACAGTGCGGGTAATACGGTAACCGCCACAGAAAACATACGAGTGGTCATATTGCCTGTTGCCGCGTTTACGTTAACTCAAACTGATGCCAGTGTCAGTGTGACAAACAGTTCAACCGAAGGCTTTGGTGGGCTCACCTACCTTTGGGATTTTGGCGATGGAAGTGCCTCAAGTACGGTAAAAAACCCGAGCTACACTTACACCCAGAGTGGCACTTATGCGGTGACATTAGTCGCTACAGACTCATTAGGCAATGAGTCAACGGTTAGTCAAAATGTGACGATTACGCTTGCTACCACGCCTACTACCACTACGCCTACAGAGACCACATCTACTGACAGTAGCAGTAGTGGCGGTAGTTTAGGTTGGTTAAGTTTGATGCTACTGTCACTTGTTGGTGGATATCGTAAGCTGACTCAAACCGTGTAAATATAGATTATCGACACCACCAATAAAAAGCCCATTACTTAACATAATGGGCTTTTTTATTGCTGTGCGGTTTAATACTGATTGATGTACTCAACTGCTGCGGGTAAAAAAATCTCGCTAACGATCAGTTGTGAATCAAGTAAATTAAAATAGCGTCTTCGCCCCCATAAACTCGATGTCACATGCTGGTCAAGGCTTGTGGCTAATGCAGCAAGTCTGCCACAGGTTTCGAACTGGGCTACTTCGATATCGCCTGGAGTAATATCTGGGCTGGTAAATAATACTTCTCCAAGCGGACGAACACCTAAACCCTGAAAATGATGGTGTTGAGTGTGTAAAATATTTTGTGGGATCAATGTGCGAGCAAACACCCAGGGTGAGCCATCAAGGCATAATAGTACTTCACGGATCCATACCGGTTCATTGTGGCTTGGAAACTCATGTTCAAGAGGTGAAAGCAAGTGCTCCCCAAGGACTTTGACTTCAAAATGGCGACAATGGTTTTTAAGGCGTTGGGTTAAACTACCTGGTGCTAATAACCAGTCTTTGAGTTGGTTATCGGGCAAGGAATCGATTTTTTGTGGCGAAAACCAATGAATTGATTCACCATATGGAAAGCTAACACTGGTCACGTTCATCTAAAACTCGTTACAATATACCTCAACGGCAATAGTCTATCATGTCGTGAATCACCAAACACGCCTCAAGGTGTGTACAACATGGCCGATTTAATTAACGTTACATCTTTAGGAGTGTCTCTTATTATGAAAAAATGGTTTTTTACGTTAGTTATTTGGTGCTGTGTTTCATTAAACGTCAATGCGGCAGATGAAGGTGTTGAAGATTACGCATATTATGGCTTTGAGCCTGATATCGTGACTAATTATATTTCTAATCGTAAAAAATTAGGTTTTGTTAAGATCAGTGTTGAGTTGATGGTAAAAGATCCTAATGATCTTGTGAGTTTAGAGCACCATGATCCACTTTTACGTTCGGCCATCGTTGAAATTCTGGGTAACCAGTCTGAAGATAAAGTGAAATCGCTTTCTGGCCGAGAAGAAATTCGCCGTGAATGCTATGAAACCGTTAACCGTTTAATGGAGCAAGAAGTTGGCCGTGCAATTGTGGTTAATTTACTGTTCACCAAATACTTATACGATTAATGACCTATCCCAAATCTCGTGTTGGCCGAGCTAAGCAACCTACGGCTAAACGCTCGCCAACGGCACAGAAAAAAGCACCACAGAAAAAAGCCATAATCAAAACGTTACACCCTCGTAACGCTCACCAGCATGGCTATGATTTTGATAAGTTAGTTAGTGTAATGCCATCATTAGCCGCTTTTGTGCGGCCTAACCCTTATGGTAATTCATCAATCGACTTTGCCGACCCTCAAGCAGTTAAGGCGTTAAATGCGGCGTTGCTGCTCAGTGAATACAATATTAACGCCTGGGATATTCCGTCAGGATATTTATGCCCGCCAGTGCCTGGACGTGTGGATTACTTACACTACATTGCTGACTTATTAGCATTAAAAGGTCACATTAAACGTGGAGCAGGAATACGGGCGTTAGATATTGGTACCGGTGCCAATGGTATTTATCCTTTGTTGGGGATTACCACCTATGGTTGGCAATTTGTTGCTTCAGATATTGATCCCGCTTCGATTGATAACGTGGCTCATATTGCCAAGCAAAACCCTGATATTGCTGCAAACTTACAACTAAGGTTGCAACCCGACCCTCAGGCTATTTTTAATGGCATTATTACTAAAAACGAACGTTTTGATGTCACCATGTGTAACCCGCCTTTTCATCGTTCTTTAGCCGAAGCCTCCGCAGGTACTTTGCGTAAGGTGACTAATCTCGCTAAAAGCCAACAACAAAAACACGGCAAAACCTCAAGTAATTTATCTGCAGCACAAACTCATCCTAAGTTGAATTTTGGTGGGCAAAAAGCTGAGCTGTGGTGCGATGGTGGCGAGCAACAATTTTTAGCGAATATGATCAACCAAAGTAAAGCATTTGGCAGCCAAGTGCTGTGGTTTACTTCGTTAGTATCGAAATCAGACAATCTTAAGTCGTGTTATCAGTTGCTTAAGCAAATACATGCTGTTGAGGTGAAAACCATTGAAATGTACTTCAAGGCAATAAAGTGACTCGTATTTTGGCGTGGAGTTTTATCCCCACGCAATTGCATCAGCAGTGGGGACAATTACGAGGTTAGCTTGAGGTGTTATGCGTTATTTTTGAGTGCATCAAACTCTATGGTTTCACTGCCGTGATAAATCAAAAAATGACGCCCTTTGGCGCGTGCTATCAAGGTAATACCTAGCTGCATGGCTAAGTCTAAGCCCATTTGGGTAACACCACTGCGAGACAATAATACCGGTATTCCCATCTTGGCGACTTTAATCACCATTTCTGAGGTTAATCGGCCTGTAGTATAAAAGATTTTATCGCTGCCTGTTTGCTGCTCTAACCACATGTCACCGGCTAAGGTATCTACTGCGTTATGACGCCCAACATCTTCAACAAAGGCTAAAATTTTATCGTCTTGGCAGATACCACAGCCATGTACCGCACCTGCATTTTTGTAGGTTTCATTGTAGGCATTAATATTATTAAGTAGCGCATAAATTATTGATTGTTTTAAGGCTGGTGTCGGCAACACAATATCGTCTAAACCTTGTAAGAAACCACCATAAACCGTCCCTTGACCGCAACCTGATGTAACCGTTTTTTCCGACAACTTTTGTTCAATATCATCAGAGACTTCTTGGGTAATTACCGCGGCAGAACTCACATCCCAGTCAACAATGACAGACTCTAATAAGCTTAAATCGCTCAGAAATCCCTGGTTTTTAAGATAACCAATGGTTAATGATTCAGGTTTTGCTCCTAAGGTCATTAAGGTCACGATTGGACGCCAGTTTAAGTACACTGTTAGTGGACGTTCACAGGCGACAAATTTATCGACAATTTCACCTTGATCATCAACGGCTTTTACTGCAAGTGTTAATGGAACTTGAGTCGCTGTTTTTACAAACTTAACGGGCTTTTTAGTTGCAGATGTTGCCGAAGCAGATTGGGTCATAGGTAGCCTCTTGAGGTCTTTATTGAGATGTTGGCGCAGATAAATGGCTTCATCGTTGGTTTAGCATAGCAATAATTATTCCTTAAAACTGAAAACATCTTACTTAAGCGTGATCTGGCGCAAATCTTCAACAAATCAATACTTTTAACGTGTATTAATGTCCCAGTTAGCATTGCAGTGTGGACATAATGTCCTATTGTTAATGGATAAATTGGGATCAAGTTCAAAGTTAATTTTGATTTTTAGTTGGCACTATTTTTGCTGTAAATTAAGAATAGCAATTCAATTATCCGTGGCTAGTTCAGCACGTAATTAACTCAGAGGTCAGCATCAATATGCAACATACCGATAAGATATGGCCGATGTATGTGTCACTCAAAAAAGTGCAAGTGCAAACCGGACGCTGGTCATCAGTACGCTGGGAGCTTGAACACATGGTGCCAGCAACGCAACCTAAACCAGAGAATGCGGTGTTAATTCCGCTTGAGTTATACAAAGATCAACGCGGCAGTTACCGCATTAATCTCGATATGGAAAATCCAACGTTATTCATCGTGTGTGATGAGCTAAGCGATGGCACCTGGATCCCAGCGATGATTTCGGCTGACCAACACGTGAGCGCCGGTTGTCTAGAGTCAGACACGCCAGTGTTAAACGTTGCCATGCCAGGCGCCGTTGCCTGTTGGATTGAAGCCTTTATCACCCGCCATGGCGAAGTGGAAATTAGCGCCCATCGTCGCAAGCATGTTAATCGTCGTAAAAATGAAGGCCCGAGTGCAGATCATTTAGGAAACATGCAATGAGTAGCTCTGACGGATTATTAAGTCGTTGGGAGTTACGTCGCCAACGAGTCGCTGAAGAAGCTGAACAGCTTGAGCGAGAAGCCGCTCATGTCGATGAGACCGTTGATGTTATTGCCCTAGATAATGCGAGTCAAACAAACGATGTTGATGAGGCATTAACTGAGACCAATGTCGAAGACGAGCCGTTGCCCGATCCAAATACCATTGAAGTGGGTGGCAGCTTTGCTCGTTTTATGGCTAAAAATGTTGATCCAACCGCGAAAGCTGCAGCATTACGAGCCTTATGGAAACAACCACAATATGGGCATATTGATGGATTATTAGAATACGCTCTGGATTACTCCAATCAGCCAGTGTTATCTGCTGATGTATCAGCTGAATTAGCGAATAAAGTATTTCGTTATGTTGTTGAAAAAACTGATGATGCTGAAGATGAACAGCTAGCAGAAGTTGAAAACAACATTGATTCTCCGCTTGAAGCTGAAATGGCTGAAACGGTAAATAACACCGATGTTATCGATGGCGATGAATCGTTAAGTTTATCTCAACAATCGACAGAGCCACTTACGGCCAGTCATGCACAAGTTCAGGATGATGACCAGCTTGTGCCAGCTTTTGCCAGTGATGAGGCTAAAGGCTAACAGATCTCTGCATACCTATATGATATTGATAAAGTAATGGATGTGCTGTCAGTCGTTTGAATGAGCTTAGTTAAACAAGCGTTAATAGCAGTAATGAGCCACTGTCATTAACCCAGTATAAAACCGAAATTAGGAACGCAATGAGCATAATTAAAAACCAGCCTATGCTGAAACAAGCTCGGCAGCAGGTGATGGCGAATACGCAGATTCTACAAAATCTGATCCCGCCAACAGTCAGCTATACTACTCAAGGCAATGTATTAGTCATTGTACCCAGAAGATCTTGCCCGTTTAGCAGCGGACAAATTGTCCACTATGAACAACTGTGTCATTTTGGCTAATGAAGCGATTACCAGTCAGGATGAAGCTCACCTTGAAGCGGTAATGAATGCGGCAATTGACATTGAAAGCTACTATAATAAATTAATCAGCATTAAAGGCTTTTTAGGTCAGTTTCAGGTTAAGGTTGAAGGTGACAATGGCGTAAGCGATTTAAGTGTGGTGGCAATTCGTCAAGCCCACTTTGATATCGTGCTCGACTTAAGCCATAGTCCAAGCATTAACTTAGAAATGTTACCTCCTGGCTATTTTTACGTTGGCCAAGACCCTGCACTGCTTGCTGACGCGCTTGAGCAAATCCCTGATTTAGTCGGGGAGTTTGATAAGCCAAGATACGTCAAAGTAAATCATGATATTTGCGCTCATAACAAACATGGTTTAAATGGTTGCAATCGTTGTTTAAATTTTTGCCCTGCGGATGCAATTAGCAGCGTGGCGCAAAAAATTGAAATTGACCCATACCTTTGCCATGGCGCAGGCAGTTGCAGCAACGCTTGCCCAACAGGGGCATTAAGTTACGACTTACCGTCACCCAAATCATTGCATTCTTACCTTGAAAAGCTTGTTAGTCGCTACCGTTTACAAGCGCAAACAGCCCCCGTGGTGTTATTTCATGATAATGAAGCCGGTGCGCAATTTATTACAGACGAGCTAAGCGGTGATGTGTTACCCATCGCAATGGAAGAGATTACCGTTGCCAGTATTGACCATTGGATGACAACGTTAGCGTATGGCGCGCGTGAAATCCTTATCTTAAATACTGACTTAACCGCACCTACATTAACCCAAATGTTAAACGGTGAATTAGCGTTAGCAAATCGCATTTTAGATGAAATGTAGCCAGCCACAGCGTATACGTCTAATTAGTCCAGACGATCTTGCTGATTTATACCCATCGTTGGCAATCAGTTTAGCGTGGCCTGTCATTATGCCAATGACAGTAAACCAAGCTGACTTTCAGCCTGCTAGCAATGCCAAGCGAAGTTTGTTGTTTCAAGCTATTGATCATTTAAACAGCCAAGCTGCAGCCGTTGATAATGTGCTAGCTATCGCCAATATTCCTTATGGTGTTGTGAGCATTAACAGCGACAAATGTACGTTATGTATGTCATGCGTTGCGACTTGCCCAACCCAAGCGCTAAAAGATGGTGGTGATACGCCAGCACTTAAGTTTACAGAGCAAGACTGTGTGCAATGTGGTTTATGTGAAGCTGCTTGTCCTGAAAAAGTCATTAGCTTAGTGGCACAAATTAACTTTAATCCACAACAGCGCCAGCAAGTTCAAATACTAAAAAAAGAACCACCATTTGAATGTATACGATGCGGTAGCGAATTTGCCACCCAATCAATGGTGCACAAAATGATAGAAATGGTCGGCGCGCACAGTGCATTTAGCGCCAATATAGAGCGTTTGAAAATGTGTGGCGACTGCCGTGTAAAAGACATGTTTGAAGACATCCTTGACGATCCAGAAAAGCAATTGCGATAAGAGATCTGCTATGACAGAAACAGTGAGAGAAATAAGCGAGAACGACCAATTAAGAGCTGATATTTATCAGTTGTTGGCAGCGTTAATGCGCCGCCAACCGAGTGCCGAATTATTGCAGTTTTTAGCTGATTTAGACATAGAAGTCGACGAAGGCAACGCCATGAGCGATGCCTGGGTAGCATTGAAGCAAGCAGCACAAAAAAGTGATACTGATACACTAGAAGATGAATATTTTGCCATCTTCTTAGGGGTAGGCAGCGGTGAAATAATGCCTTACGGCAGTTGGTTTATGACAGGTTCATTAATGGACAAACCCCTAGCCGTATTACGCAGTGACTTAATGCAATTAGGATTTGAACGCGAAGAAAACGTCAAAGAACCAGAAGATCATGTCGCCGCACTATGCGAAGTGATGGGCTGCCTCATTTTAGAGGCACCAGGTTATCGCCAATTAGCGTTTTATCAGCGCCATATTGGTAGCTGGATTATTCGCTTTTGCGACCATTTAGCTAAAACACCTAGTGCTAAGTTTTACGTTGCGGTTGCGCAACTGGCTAACGCCTTTTTTACGGCCGAAGCTAACGAATTTGAACAGTTAAGTTTAAATATTCCGGTGAATTGTCCAGGTAGTGCTGACTTAGAACCAGTAGAAGAACAAGCTGTGCAAATTAACTAAACCGGATGATGGCCTAACCGGCCTCATCTTTTTATCAATAAGGAGACATTATGAAGAAGCAAGCTTCCGACATGGGTCGTCGTCAAATGCTAAAAGCATTAGCGCTCGGCAGTGCGGCAGGTGCTGTTGCAAGTGTGAGTGCTCCGGCACTTGCTCAAGTGACTAAACCTTCTACCGAAGAGCCTAAGGGCAATAACTATCGCGAAACAGAGCATATTCGTAATTACTATGCTTCGTTAAGCAAATAACAAAGGAGAGTGTGTGATGCGATTAACCCGCAAATCAGACACAGTCGAGACTAAAACAACGTCCGGCTTAGGTCTTAACCGACGTCAATTCCTCAAGTCTGCCAGTTTGGCGACAGGTGGTATTGCCGCAGCGTCAATGCTTGGTGCAGGTATGATGCGTAAAGCAGAGGCAAAAGACGTGCCTCATAACGCACCTACAGAAGTGAAAAGAACCATTTGTTCTCACTGTTCTGTTGGTTGTGGTATTTATGCTGAAGTACAAAATGGTGTATGGACAGGGCAAGAGCCTGCGTTCGACCATCCATTTAACCAAGGTGGACACTGTGCTAAAGGTGCTGCATTACGTGAGCATGGCCACGGTGAAAAACGCTTAAAATACCCAATGAAGTTAGAAGGTGGTAAATGGAAGCGCCTATCATGGGAGCAAGCCATCAATGAAGTAGGCGACAAAATGGAATCAATTCGTCAAGAATCTGATCCTGATTCAGTTTACTTTATGGGTAGTGCTAAATTTTCAAACGAACAAGCTTATATGTATCGCAAATTAGCGGCAATGTGGGGCACTAACAATGTCGATCACTCTGCACGTATTTGTCACTCTACCACGGTAGCCGGTGTTGCAAACACTTGGGGCTACGGTGCGCAAACTAACTCGTTTAACGACATCCGCAACTCAAAATGCATGATGTTTATTGGTTCTAACCCATGTGAAGCTCACCCAGTGGCGATGCAACACATTTTAATTGGTAAAGAACGCGGCGCTAAAATTATTGTGGTTGACCCACGCTTTACCCGTACCGCGGCTAAGTCTGATGAATATGTTCATATTCGTCCAGGTACCGACATTCCATTTATTTATGGTCTGTTATGGCATATTTTCGAAAACGGCTGGCAAGATGATTCGTTCATTTCTCAACGTGTATACGGCATGGAACGTATCCAAGAAGAAGTGAAAAAATACACGCCAGAAGAAGTCGAAAACATTGCCGGTGTACCTAAAGCGCAAATGTATCGCGTAGCCAAAATGATGGCTGAAACTAAGCCAGGCACTATCGTATGGTGTATGGGTGGTACTCAGCATCACATCGGTAACGCTAACACCCGTGCTTACTGTATTTTACAGCTAGCCCTTGGCAACATGGGTATCGAAGGCGGCGGAACCAACATTTTCCGTGGTCACGATAACGTGCAGGGTGCAACAGACTTTGGTTTGTTATTTGATAACTTACCCGGTTACTACGGTTTAACGTCAGGTGCATGGACCATTGGTCAAATGTATGGGATCTCGAACCAAGCTGGGTTAAAGATCGTTTTGACCAAGGTGAATACCTAGGTCAATCACCACAAACATCTGCAGGTATTCCTTGTTCGCGCTGGCACGATGGTGTGTTAGAAGACAAAGCCAAGATTGCCCAAAAAGACAACATTCGTTTGGGATTCTTCTGGGGTCAGTCTGTTAACACCGAAACTCGTGGCCGTGAAGTGCGTGAAGCGCTTAACAAGATGGACACGATTGTGGTTGTCGATCCATTCCCAACCATGGCGGGTGTTATGCACGAACGCCAAGATGGCGTGTATTTGCTGCCAGCAGCAACTCAGTTTGAAACCTATGGTTCAGTATCAGCATCTAACCGTTCACTTCAGTGGCGCTCACAAGTGATTGAGCCACTATTTGAGTCGTTACCTGACCACGTTATTATGTACAAATTGGCCAAAAAATGGGGCGTTGCAGATCAATTCTGTAAGCACATTAAAGTCAATGGTGACGAGCCATTAGTGGAAGATATCACCCGTGAATTTAACACAGGTATGTGGACTATTGGTTACACAGGCCAAAGCCCAGAACGTTTGAAAATGCACCAAGAAAACTGGGGCACCTTCGACGTTGAATCACTAGAAGCACCTGGCGGCTCAGCTAAAGGCGAAACTTATGGTTTACCTTGGCCATGTTGGGGCACACCAGAACAGAAACACCCTGGTTCGCAAATTCTGTATCGCACAGGCCGTGAAGTGAAAGACGGTGGTGGTAACTTCCGTGCACGTTATGGTGTTGAACACGAAGGTAATAATATTCTTGCAGAAGGTTCTTTCTCGAAAGGGGCTGAAATTCAAGACGGTTACCCAGAGTTTACTGCCGACATGCTTAAACAGCTTGGCTGGTGGGACGACCTAACGGCTGAAGAGAAAGTCAAAGCTGAAGGTAAAAACTGGAAAACAGATATCTCTGGTGGTATTCAACGTGTGGCAATTAAGCATGGTTGTATGCCTTACGGTAACGCTAAAGCGCGTTGTATCGTATGGAACTTCCCTGATGACATTCCATTACACCGCGAACCGCTATACACGCCACGTCGTGACTTAGTGGCTAAGTACCCCACTTATGAAGACCGTATGGTGGCGCGTCTCCCTACACTTTATAAGTCAATTCAAGACAAGGATTTTGCTACTGACTTCCCACTTGCTGTCACAACTGGTCGTTTGGTTGAGTACGAAGGTGGTGGTGAAGAAACCCGTTGTAACCCATGGCTTGCAGAACTTCAGCAAGAAATGTTTATCGAGATCAACCCAGCCGATGCTGCAGATCGCGGTTTACGTGATGGTGATGACGTGTTTGTTCACAGTCCAGAAGGGGCAAAAATTACCGTTAAGGCAATGGTGACACCACGTGTTATTGCTGGCGAATGTTTTATGCCGTACCACTTTGCGGGTGTATTTGAAGGCAAGAGCCTAGAGAAAAACTACCCAGAAGGCACAGTACCTTACATTATTGGTGAATCAGCCAACACGGTAATGACCTATGGCTATGACGTTGTGACTCAGATGCAAGAGACTAAGTCTAGCTTGTGTCAGATCAGCAAAGCCTAACAACACTTGATGAGGAGATAAGCCATTATGGCAGTCATGAAATTTCTGTGTGACACCAAACGCTGCATCGAGTGTAACGGTTGCGTCACAGCTTGTAAAAACGAAAACGACTCTGCTTTAGAGTGGGGTATTCAGCGTCGCCGCGTGGTGACAATTAACGATGGTGAACCAGGAGAAGCATCAATATCCGTTGCTTGTATGCATTGTACCGACGCGCCTTGTATGGCCGTATGTCCTGCTGACTGTTTCTACCGTACCGAAGACGGCATTGTGTTACACAACAAAGATACTTGTATCGGTTGTGGATACTGTTTCTATGCTTGTCCGTTTGGTGCACCGCAGTTCCCTAAAAAGACTGCATTTGGTAGCCGCGGCAAAATGGATAAATGTACTTTCTGTGCGGGCGGCCCTGAAGAAGATCATTCTGATGCAGAGCGCCAAAAATACGGTGCTAACCGTATTGCAGAAGGTAAATTACCAATGTGTGCCGAGTTGTGTTCAACAAAAGCGTTACTTGCGGGCGATGCAGGCATTGTGTCTGACATTTACCGCCAACGTATGGCAACACGCGGTAATCCAAATGTGATTTGGGGCTACAATCCTAAAACAGGTGAAATGATCTAACCAGAGCATAGGCTGCGATTAAGTTCGCAGCCATTTAAGGAGTGACAATGTTAACTTTAACGTTAAACAAATCACTGCGCAGGATGTTTGCTCTGTTGGTTCTGTGTATGGGATTGGGCTTGGTCACATCGCCGGTGTATGCCGCTGATGAACAATCTAGCCAGCAACAAGCAAAGTCTAAATCCAGCGATGCAGATCTCTGGCGTGCAGTTAAAGCCGGCGAACCGGGATACAGTACAGATAAAGGCTTAGAAGCCGATGTGCTTATCAATGTCGCAGGTAATGAAGGAAAGGCCTTGCGAAATACCTACCTAAAACCTGCAATCGGCTTAGCTGTGATAGGGGTTTTTGGTGCCTTTTTAGTGTTTTACTTAGTCAATGGTCCATCTAAACTGAGTAAAGGCTTTTCAGGCAAAATGGTACTTCGTTGGAGTAAAAGCGATCTGTGGTTACATTGGATTATGGCGATATCTTGCCTAACGCTAATGGTAACGGGTATCGTCATTATGCTCGGGCGACATTTTCTTGCACCTTATGTGGGTGAAGGAATATGAGCCGGTATCATCGCATTTAGTAAGTTTACTCACGACTGGTCGGGCCTATCTTCATGGTCTCTTGGTTGTTGTGTATTATTAAGTGGATGCCATTACAAACCTTTAAAATGTACGATTTAAAATGGTTTTTAGTGGTGGGTGGCTACATTAACTTTGATCCGTTTAAAGGCAAGCATCCTGACAGTGGATTTGCTAACGCGGGTGAAAAAATGTGGTTTTGGATCTTAGCTATTTTTGGTCTAAGCATCAGTGCTACAGGGGTCATGTTAGTGTTCCCTACACTTGATTTACCAAGAGAGTTGTCGTTGCTTGCCTTGTTAGTGCATGGTGTCAGCGCCGCAATCTTAATCGCGTTTACGATTGTGCATATTTGGATGGCAACCGTACTCAGTGAAGGTGGTATGGAGTGTATGGTATCTGGCTATTGTGACGAAAACTGGGCTTCGCAGCACCACAATGTGTGGTACGACGAAATCAAAGCCGATGGCACGTTAAAATACAAAGAGTAACCCTATAAAGTAAGTGTCAACACACTTGTTTATGGTAAAGATAAAACACCTTGTTAGGTAACTTACAAGGTGTTTTTTATTGGTATTTTTTTGTTTTGACTGATTGTTGTATGGTGAGTTCAGCGGTGTAATTAATATGATCCCAATGTGGTCATGATCAAAGGCTATCCTCATGAGTCGAGAAAGAGGTATGTTATTAAATATTGTGAAAATGGCATGATTAGCCCACCTAAGCGACAGTTTTTTGCTAATACATCTATGATTAAAAGAGGCAGTAATGGCAAGCTCAAAAAATGATAAAACACCCGTTGATGAAAATGTTGATGATAGTGTTACTTATGATATGTCACAACGAGGTAGCCAGGTTGATAATCCTTTAGAGGCGATTAAAGCTATGCGTTTAGGTCAATTGTCTGTTTGCCGCCTCAAAACCGAGCAAGAAATGCACGAAATGGTAAAGAAAGCAACAAGTACCAGAGTCGTCAGTCATAATGTAAAAACAGATGACTAAGTTTGGAACTGGCTTTGTTGTATAAATAACTGAAGGTCTTTACATTTTTTTGCCACGTCGTTGCGATACCAGTAAGGGGACTCGTTGAATATTTCAGAATCGCATTACAAAGAACTTGTTATTGCCAAATCGCTATTAGAAAACCCTGGATTAGCAGTAAAAATAAGCCACTTTATTGGTACGCCAATTGAAAAGGGTTTAGCGTTACTGCCTGCTAACTGGAATAAAAATATCGCCAAAGTCACTGAAAAATCATTAATGAAAGCCTCTGAAGCCGCTATTTTTACCATGAAAGATATTCCCGGTGAAGCGTCATCTAATCGTTGGCACAAATTAGGTGCTGCAGTGAGTGGTGGTGTAGGTGGTTTTTTTGGTTTGACAGCCATTGCTGTTGAACTGCCGGTTTCTACATCGATTATGTTGCGATCTATTGCGGATATTGCCCGCAGTGAAGGTGAATTAATTACCTCTCTCGACACAAAAATGGCTTGCTTAGAAGTGTTTGCTTTAGGCGGCGCGAGTGATTTAGACGATAGCAGTGAATCAGGTTATTTTGCGGTGAGAGCAGCATTAGCAAAGTCGGTGTCGGAGGCGGCTGAATTTATGGTGACAAAAGGGATAACCGACGAAGCTGCACCAATTTTGGTGAAACTCATCAGCAATATTGCTGAAAAGTTTGGCGTACAAGTTACCCAAAAAGCCGCGGCTCAAGCTTTACCGGCGATTGGCGCAGCAGGTGGTGCAATCATCAATACTGTGTTTATTGATCACTTTCAAGACATGGCCAGAGGCCATTTTATTGTCCGAAAGTTAGAGCGACTATATGGCTGTGATACAGTTAGAAAAGCTTACAACTTGTTACCTAACAACACGTATTAGCCGCCAGCGAATCTCGCTTTTGCATTAGCGCCAATCAATCAACAAGATAGGGTATTTTTAAGTAAGAGGCACCAGAGCAATTTATTGCAGAAAAGGATAGCGACATGACAGAAAATGGACCATCTCAACCTAATCACGACGCGGTGAAACGTGAGGCGCGTGAGCAAGAAATAAGCCCATCTGAAATCGCCTTGACCGGTGCAGATCGTGAAGCCGTTGCAGAAAATAGTAGCCTGTCGTCGTTGACTGTTTACTCAATCATAATGCGCGAAGGACAAGAAGAATTAGAACGTCCCTTATTATCTTTGTGGTGGTCAGGCATTGCCGCCGGCATTGGTATTTCATCTTCGGTATTAGCCGAAGCTGTTATCCGCAGCAATCTGGGTAGCGATCATCCTTACTTATCTTTAATTGAGAGTCTGGGTTATACCTTTGGTTTTGTTTTGGTAATTTTAGCCAGGCTGCAATTATTTACCGAGAATACCATTACCGTTATTTTGCCCCTACTAGCCGATACAACAAAACATCATTTAGCCAGAACAACCCGTCTATGAGCCGTTGTGTTAACTGCAAATTTTGTCGGGACTTTTTTTACTGCAGCGATGGTGGTGTATGGCCACATTTTAACCGAAGATATTGTTAGTGCCATATTACAGATATCACGGCATGTAGCAGAGTTATCCCCATCAGAATCGTTATTACGCGGTATTCCTGCAGGATTCTTTATCGCAGCACTCGTGTGGATGCTGCCGTCAGCAAAAGGTTCATCATTGATGTTGATCATGATGTTCACCTGGTTAATTGCGGCAGGTGAGTTTACTCACGTTATTGCCGGCTCTAATGAAATATTTACTTTAGTGCTTAATGGCGAGCTGCATTTTGTTATGGCACTGTCATTACACATTGAGCCAATGTTGCTTGGCAATATCATTGGCGGTACAGGCTTATTTGCCATGCTAGCTTATGGCCAAGTTCGCCAAGAAATGTAACAACTTAAGAGGTGAAAATTACGATGTTGTGTGAAGCGTAAATCACTGGCATTGTGTATTTTTGTTTATGATTTTTTAATGAGATCAATATGAAGAACTTTTTTTTAATATTATTAAGCCTTGTTTTGCTCGTGCCGCGAGCATTCGCTGACGAACCTGTAACCTACAACAAAGAGTTAGATGGTTTTGAATATCCTTTTGAAGTTAAAACGTTTAACTTTAATTCGCAAAAAACCGACTTAGCCATGCGCTATATGGACATTGGCGACAAAGATGCCAAAAAAGTGATGGTGTTATTGCACGGTAAAAACTTCTCGGGATATTACTGGGAACAAGTCGCTAATGACCTGCTTAAAAACGGTTATCGAGTGATTATTCCTGACCAGATTGGTTTTGGTAAATCAACTAAACCCGACTTTTATCAATACAGTTTTGGTCAGCTGGCGCTCAATACAAAATTGTTGTTGGACAGCATAGAGGTTAACCAGATTGAGCTTGTTGGCCATTCAATGGGGGGCATGCTTGCGACAACCTTTGCGGTTAATTATCCAAGTACGGTCAGTAAACTGATTTTGATTAACCCAATTGGCTTAGAAGATTACAGCCAGTATGTGCAATTTAAAGACGTAAATTTTTTCTACAAAAACGAACTAGGCAAAACCTTAGACAAAGCACGTAACTATCAAAAAGCTAATTATTATGCCGGTAAATGGTCTAGTGAGTATGAAAAGTTATTAGTGCCGTTACAAGGTATGTTGGCTGGCGGTGATTGGCCTATCGTAGCTTGGAATAATGCCCTCACTTATGGATCTATATTCTCTGAAAATGTCGTTGATAGATTTTCTCAGATAACCAGTGAAACGGTACTCATTATCGGTACCCGAGATCAAACCTACCCAGGCCTGGGTTGGCTAAAAGAAGGGGTTAGCAGAAAATTAGGCGAGTATAAAAAATTAGGTGTTAACGCACATCAGTTAATTAAAGGCTCAACCTTAATCGAACTTGAAGGGTTAGGTCATATGCCACAAATAGAAGACTACCCAGTATTTATTGAGGCATTTCATCAAGCTATTGCTGAATAATCTTATGCAGCGGGACATTACAACCTCTTTTTATGGGGGGTTGTATCACAATAAACTGACGAAATTTAACGATATTATTATCACCTCGAGGGTCTCCTCGGGGTTTTTTTATACTCTCCTACCTCAAAAAGTACCATCGCTAAATAGCATTTATTCAGCAGATTAAGCTTTATTAAACCAAGGTAATTTAGTGTTTAATTTTTGAACAGTTATATGTGTGATCTATAAGGCATTTCTAACTTTTTAAGCCAGTAAAGTCTCCCTTCCTTAATGTAGATCAATTTACCACAGCACTATCCCTCTTAATATCACCTCGAAATTTTAAACACTGTGCTTAAGCAAGGTGTTCAGTCCGCACTTTTTAGCAAGATGGCAGCATTGGCAACATGTTAAAAAGTGTTTCCTTTTCGATGGAGATTACATGAGTAAGCAACAACCTGATCTGAATCGTAGATCTTTGCTGAAAGCTATCACTATTGGTAGTACAGCAAGCGTCGCTATTGCCGCGACAGGCATTAAGGTTGCCAACGCAACAGAGCAAAGTGCAAGCACTTCTCACATTAAAGGCTATCAAGAAACAGCCCACATTCGCAGTTATTACGATAGCTTACGCGGCTAGTTTAGGAGAATTTTAGCGATGAAATTAACTCGCAAGTCAGATACGGCTCCTACCAATAATGCTTCTAATAAGCTTGGTATTAATCGTCGTCAGTTTATGAAACAAATGGGTGTTGCAACAGGTGGTATCGCTGCAGCGTCAATGATGGGCACAGGTATGATCCGCCGCGCAGAAGCGAAAGATGTACCTCATAATGCACCTACTGAAATCAAACGAACTATTTGTAGTGCGTGTGCGGTAGGTTGTGGTTTATACGCTGAAGTACAAAATGGTGTGTGGACTGGCCAAGAGCCAGCATTTGACCATCCATTTAACGCCGGCGGTCATTGTGCTAAAGGTGCTGCATTACGTGAGCATGGCCACGGTGAAAAACGCCTTAAATACCCAATGAAATTAGTGGGTGGAAAGTGGAAAAAAATCTCTTGGGATCAAGCTTTTAATGAAGTTGGCGATAAGATGATGGATATCCGTAAAGAGTCATGATCCTGATTCTGTTTACTTTATGGGTAGCGCTAAGTTTTCTAACGAAGGCTGCTACATGTATCGTAAACTTGCCGCGATGTGGGGCACCAACAATGTCGACCATTCAGCGCGTATTTGTCACTCTACCACGGTAGCCGGTGTTGCAAACACTTGGGGCTACGGTGCGCAAACTAACTCTTTTAATGATATTCAGAATGCACATGCAATCTTCTTTATCGGTGCGAACCCTGCAGAGGCGCATCCGGTTGCAATGCAACATATCTTAATCGCCAAAGAAAAAAACAACGCTAAATTAGTTGTAGTTGATCCGCGTTTCTCACGCACCGCTGCACACGCTGATTTACACTGTGGTCTTCGTCCTGGTACTGATATTCCATTTATTTACGGTATGTTATGGCATATTTTTGAAAACGGTTGGGAAGATAAGAACTTTATTGACCAACGTGTTTTTGCTATGGATTCTATTCGCGAAGAAGTGAAGAAGTTCCCTCCTAAAGAAGTGGCACACATTACTGGTTGTAGCGAAGAAGAAGTCTACCAAGCTGCTAAAATCATGGCCGAAAACCGTCCAGGTACCGTTATCTGGTGTATGGGTGGTACTCAGCATCACGTGGGTAATGCCAACACTCGTGCCTACTGTATTTTACAGCTTGCTTTAGGCAACATGGGTATTCAAGGTGGTGGTACTAACATCTTCCGTGGTCACGATAACGTGCAAGGTGCAACAGACTTGGGTCTGTTATTTGATACTTTACCAGGTTATTACGGTTTAACTTCAGGCGCTTGGGCACATTGGAGCAACGTTTGGAGCTTAGATTTAGATTGGGTTAAATCACGTTTTGACCAAAACGAATACTTAGGCCGTGTGCCTATGAATACACCTGGTATTCCTTGTTCTCGCTGGCATGACGGTGTGTTAGAAACACCTGAAAAACTTGCCCAAAAAGACAATATTCGTTTGGGATTCTTCTGGGGTCAGTCTGTTAACACTGAAACTCGTCAGTCAGATGTACGTGATGCGTTAGACAAGATGGAAACCGTCGTTGTTGTGGATCCATTCCCAACCATGGCCGGTGTAATGCATCGTCGCCAAGATGGTGTGTACTTGTTACCTGCCGCGACTCAGTTTGAAACTGAAGGTTCTGTGTCAAACTCAGGCCGTAGCCAGCAATGGCGTGAAAAAGTTATCGAGCCATTATTTGAGTCGAAAACAGACCTTGAAATCATGTACCGCTTATCGCAAAAGCTGGGCATCGATAAAGAATACACCAAGCGCATCGCCAAAAATGCTGACGATCTTCTAGTGATTGAAGACATTACCCGCGAAATTAACCGCGGTATGTGGACTATTGGTATGTCAGGCCAAAGCCCTGAACGTCTTAAGCTACATACCCAAAACTGGGGCTTATTTAGCAATAAGACTCTAGAAGCGCTTGGCGGCGAAGTGAAAGGTGAAACCTATGGTCTACCTTGGCCATGTTGGGGCACACCAGAACAGAAACACCCTGGCACTCAAATTTTGTATAACACAAATAAACATGTATTGCAGGGCGGTGGTAACTTCCGTGCACGTTATGGTGTTGAGTACGAAGGTAAAAATTTACTTGCCGAAGGCAGTTTCTCTGTTGGTTCTGAAATTGAAGACGGTTACCCAGAGTTTACCGCAGACATGCTTAAACAGCTTGGCTGGTGGGATGATTTAACTGCAGAAGAGAAGCAACATGCAGACGGTCACAACTGGAAAACTGATATTTCAGGTGGTATTCAGCGTGTGGCAATGAAGCATGGCTGTATTCCTTACGGTAACGCTAAAGCGCGTTGTATTGTTTGGAACTTCCCTGACCAAGTGCCTGTACACCGTGAGCCGCTTTATACACCGCGTCGCGATCTTGTGGCTAAGTATCCTACTTACAATGATATGCAAGTACACCGTTTACCGACCTTGTATAAATCAATTCAAGACCACGACAGTTCAGCTAAATATCCACTAGCACTGACTTCGGGTCGTTTAGTTGAATATGAAGGTGGTGGTGAAGAGTCTCGCTCTAATCCTTGGCTTGCTGAACTTCAACAACAAATGTTTGTTGAAATTAGCCCTGCAGATGCTGCTGATCGTGGCCTGCGTGATGGCGATACAGTATGGCTTGAAGGTGCTGAAGGTGGCCGAATTAAGATTAAAGCGATGGTTACGCCACGTGTTAAGCCTGGTGTTACCTGGATGCCATACCACTTTGCTGGTGTGATGCACGGCGAGAGTTTGGCGGCTAACTATCCAGAAGGCACTGTGCCTTACGTTATCGGTGAATCGGCTAACACTGCATTGACTTATGGTTATGATCCTGTGACTCAAATGCAGGAAACCAAAGCGTCACTTTGTCAGATTGTAAAAGCGTAATTGCAGTTAAGCTAGGAGAATTGCCAATATGGCTACAATGAAATTTTTATGTGATACCAAGCGCTGCATTGAATGTAATGGCTGTGTCACTGCATGTAAAAACGAAAACGACTCTGCTTTAGAGTGGGGTATTCAACGTCGCCGCGTGGTGACACTCAAAGACGGTGAGCCAGGTGAAGCATCAATATCTGTTGCCTGTATGCACTGTACCGACGCACCTTGTATGGCGGTATGCCCTACAGATTGCTTCTACCGTACCGAAGACGGCATAGTGCTACACAACAAAGATACCTGTATCGGTTGTGGCTACTGTTTCTATGCGTGTCCTTTTGGCGCACCTCAGTTCCCACAAAAGTCAACATTTGGTGGTCGTGGCAAAATGGACAAATGTACTTTCTGTGCTGGCGGCCTGAAGAAGATCATTCTGAAGCAGAGCGCCTCAAATACGGTTCTAACCGTATTGCTGAAGGTAAGTTGCCAATGTGTGCTGAGTTATGTGCAACTAAATCGTTGCTTGCGGGTGATGCCGGTGTGGTATCAAATATCTACCGTGAGCGTGTTGCTTCTCGTGGTTCTAACAATGCAATTTGGGGTTAATTCTCTGTTGTTAAGTTAGTCTCCAAGTGTTGCTAGGTATTCAAGATATTGAGCACCTAGCGACTCAAAAGGATGTAACATGAAAAATATACTAATCGCGTTATCTGTGGCGCTGAGTTTACTTTTTTGTGGTTTTGCCCTGGCAAATACCGCAGAAGAGCCGAGCTCAGCCAACGAGTTAATGTGGACTCAAGTAAAAGATGGTGCTCAAGGCGTTACCACGTCTCAAGGCCAGGCTCATAACCAGCTCATTAATACCTACGACATGCGTGTGTTTCAGCTACGTAGCGACTTATTAGCACCCGCCATTATGGCTGCGTTATTTGGCATGATTATCGTGTTTGTGTTGTTTATTAAAGTAAACGGCATTTCAAAATTACACGGTGG
The DNA here is from genome assembly GCF_025398315.1 of Shewanella phaeophyticola. Classification (GTDB taxonomy): domain Bacteria; phylum Pseudomonadota; class Gammaproteobacteria; order Enterobacterales; family Shewanellaceae; genus Shewanella; species Shewanella phaeophyticola. The sequence continues at coordinate 4,175,347 of NZ_JAODOQ010000001.1, read as the reverse complement.
TTTTTCTGGCAAAATGGTGCACCGCTGGTCAAAGTTTGATGTCAGTATTCACTGGTTGGGTGCAATACCTTGCTTATTACTGATTTTAACTGGGTTAACCTTGTTAGCGGGTCGTTTCTTTTTCCACCCATATTTGAGTGAAGGCTTATGGGCTGGGTTAATTAATGCCGCTAAGTTAGTGCATGACTACATGGCCATTCCATTTATGTTCGGTTGGCTACTGATGACCGTGCTTTGGGCTAAAAATCAAATGCCAAAAATGTACGACATCAAGTGGATGCTCTATGTTGGTGGTTATATTAATTTTGGTTCATTTAAAGGTAAGCACCCTGACGCAGGTTTTGCTAACGCCGGTGAAAAACTATGGTTTTGGACGTTTGCACTATTTGGCCTAGTGATTTGTGCCTCAGGCATGTTGTTACTGTTCCCAAATATATTTGAACCAAGCCGTACCCTGAGCTTAATCGCTTTAGTGCTTCACTCGGTGAGCGCCATTATTATTACCGCGTTTTCTATCGTGCATATCTTTATGGCGACAGTCATGTCTGAAGGCGGTATGGAGTGTATGGTCTCTGGCTACTGCGACGAAAACTGGGCGACTCAACATCACAACTTGTGGTTTGATGAGATCAAAGAAAATGGCACCTTAACTTACAAAAAGTAAATTAATGGCGTGTCATTTGGTAAACACCTTATTGGGCAACTGATAAGGTGTTTCTATTTATGCCTCAAAAAAGAGGCTTATTGATTAATCATGGTTTAATGCATTACCTTGAGCCACAGCATATCGCACAAAGCATTAGGTAACATGTTCATGCTCTTGATGTTATTTATCGCCATAGTGTCTTTGTTTATGCCTGCTCAATTAGGCTCGCTATTTTTTAATCATTTTTGGTTACATACACTTACTCAGCCTACTAACGCTTTACGCGGTACCTGCAGGGTTAATTGTTGCAGGCACATTTTCTGTTATGCCGGGTCGGTTATTACATCGTTGGTTAGTGAGATAAAGAGAGGGCATTATGACTTACCAGTTTGTTGAAGGTACGGTAGAAGATATTGTCGCGGTACTTGCAGTCGTACCTGAGTTTGGCAATAGCATCACGGCAACCACAATAGCTGAGCGTCTTGCGGGTAAAAGTGCGTTAATTTTAGTGGCTAAGTACGATTCAACGCCGATTGGTTTTAAAGTGGGTTATTCGCTCAATCATGATGAGTTTTACAGCTGGCTTGGCGGTGTTGCACCACAGCACAGAGAAATGAAAGTTGCTTCTCAATTACGCCAATTGCAAGAGTCTTGGGCTGTTAGGCATGGATTTAAAGCGATTAGGGTTAAGTCCATGAATCAGTTTCCCAACATGTTACATATGCTGATTGCCAGTGGTTATCATATCTGTGGTTATGAAAATAATGGTGCAACCACGAACAGCAAAATTGCCTTTATAAAAAACATCGCGCAGACATAATATTAATCGCGTAATGGTATGACTTCTGTGGATGTTGATATTTAATACTGCTCGGTTTTCACTTGCTCATGTAGAATGCCGTTATTGTGTTTTTCATGCTTGGGTTTTTTTATGCAAATCAATCGTGTACTTCTTACTGCTGTCGGTAGTGTGTTGTTGGCAATGGTGACGATTCAATCGGGTGCATCTTTAGCTAAACAACTTTTCCCGATTATTGGGCCTGAAGGCACCACGGCTTTGCGTTTAGGTTTTGCCGCAGCTGTTTTGTGGATAGTGTTCCGCCCTTGGCGTGCACTGCCTCAGAGCCGAGAGTGGCAAAGCATTATTATTTATGGTTTGTGCCTGGGTGGGATGAATATCTTATTTTATCTTGCGATTGAGCGTATTCCGTTAGGTATTGCTGTGGCGCTTGAGTTTACCGGCCTCTGGCGGTCGCCTTATTTAGCTCAAAGCGCAAAAGCGATTTGTTTTGGGTGGCATGCGCCATAGCGGGAATTTTATTACTCATGCCAAGTTTGTCGAGTGCTCAAGGGCTTGATATCGCAGGGGCATTGATGGCACTTGGCGCCGGTGCTTGTTGGGCTGGGTATATTTTATTTGGCACTCGTACTGGCAAGCAAGCATCGGGTGGCATAACGGTGGCTTTTGGTATGACGGTCGCGGCGATCGTTTTAGTTCCCGTTGGTGCTGTTACCCAAGGGTTAGCGTTAATTAGCTGGGAAGTATTACCACTTGGGTTGTTGGTGGCGGTATTATCAAGTGCCTTACCCTATTCATTAGAAATGGTTGCGCTGCGTAATATGCCGACTCAAGCGTTTAGTGTACTGATGAGTTTAGAGCCTGCAATCGCCGCCCTCGCGGGGTTTGTTATTTTGAGTGAACAATTATCTTTATTACAGTGGCTCGCTATTGGTTTAGTGATTATTGCGTCAATAGGCAGTAGTTTCACTCCTAAAAAAGCGGTTGAGATGGGGGTGTAGATTTCTGAGCGAGTAAATATTTTTGTATTCTTGTCATTTTCTCCAATAAAAAATAGTCAGTGAGGGGCTCACTGACTATGCATAACACTTTACCAATGTCGGTTTATCGTTGCTTTAATGGTTTTATTTCTGCTCTTTTCATTTCTCTTGGTATTGGCTTACCGGGTTTATTAGGCTTGACTGGAGGTAAGTGTTTTTTACTCGATGGTACACAGAACAGCTTTCGTTGATCATTGACTATCTGATCAGGCGCAAATTGGTTGTTGATTTCTAGATTGTAGTTTCTCACTTTGCTTTGTTTGATTAAGTCATAGCAAACCATATGACGCTTTTCGTCTCGAATTTTATACATCTTGTCATTGTGGATTTTGCTTGACGGGTTACATAACAATACTGGCTTACCCAAAACGGCACGGGTTTTACCAAACTGATCTTCTATCATGATGGTTTCTTCTCGAAGAGCATCTCCTTTCTGCACGCCATAACATTGGAAGTGTTCTCCAGGCATATGGACTGCAACCGGTGCCGCTTCAACAATATCGGCACAGGCAGCGGTAAATACAGAATAGGTTTTCTGGGCTAAATTATTTGTCGACCACGCCCAACGGAAATTATTAGCATTCACATTACTGACTAGCGGAAAGTTCATCGTTCCCCAAGGGGAGGTGCCTCCCGCGACAGAACCAGGCAATAGATAAGGTGATTGGCCATTAGACATGGTATTTGCAATTAATGTATTAATTTGACTCGCATTAGGTCCGCCAGTTTGTGCCCAACCAGACGATGGAATCGAAGATTGGTGTGCTTTAAAGTGGCCTGAGCCGGTATAAATAGTATTGTCACCTTTGAATATGGCAGCCATGCCTTGTGACACCTTACCATCTCCCCATGCAATAACACTGACTGAACAGGTTTCTAGTGATTGGGCTGAGTTGTCGATATCAAACTTGAATGATTCAATTTTTTGCCAATTACTGCCATTGGCACCACGGTAAACCACCGTAGGTGTACTACCATTACCTGGTGAATGTACCACAATGAAATCGTTATCTGCTGTGACGTTAGCGGTTATTGGGGTTGCACAAACCATCGTTGATGCACTCATTAGACACATACTGACGAATGTTTTTTTGAATATACTCATCCTGACCTTCCTTATTCTGGTTAGTAAAATTGTGGATCATGCTTAATGACTTAAGCTGATTTAAAACTACCAGCGGAAATAAAAATGTCAGTAAAGTTAGAGGGTTAAAATGGGGCAGGTTTGGTTTTTACCCAAATTTACCCTAATATTTTGTAGACTATAAAATCGGAAATACATAGCGTCTAAGGTGATGCACTCATTCTAAAAAAGGATATTTTATGAAACACACATTAACGCTACTTACCCTACTAGGTTGTATTAGCAGTGCCTCTGCTCATCAGCTTGCATTTAGTGATTTAACACCTGCAAACACAGCGGTAAAAACAGAAGTCTCGTTTGAACTCAGCGAGTGGATATTATAAAAGAGTATCACTATCGCGCTCAATATTTTGATATTGAAAGATGGATGTTGAGCAAACAACTCGTATTACACAATGATCATGTTGTCGCATCAGATGCTCAGTCAATACAAGTAAAGCAGCTACAACAACCTGATCTTGAGTTAGAGGAATATGGCGGGTTTCATGGGGTAATAGATCCTTTTACCAAACTGCAAGGTAATAATATTGCGACAACTAACCTTAATAGTGTGACCAATCGAGTCAATATCGCCGGACTTGTGGCAGTGTCGATGTGTAATGCATACGCATCAATTAATGCCGCAGATAAAAATAATGGCTTAATGCCAAAGTTCATCAGTCCCAATAGCTTTTTAGTGGGTATTAACCCTGCAACAGCAAATCAAAGTGATTATATGTTGGCTGAGGGAATTAAGTTTAACTGTGTGTCAAAGCGAATGACTAAACCATTACCCAGAGAGCGAGTCAGTGACATTAAACTAACGCAACCAATACTCAAAAAAGGCGGGTAACAGTATCAATCACCTTATAGGCTGTCTAACGATTCGCTTTTGATTACCTGCATGATTTGATTGAGGTGTGATGTGAGTAATTTTCTATCGCTATCCGTTAAATGACACTCAGACAGAATAAAGTGACACGTTTTTACCACATTACGCCAACGTGGATTATTGGGTAACTTTTTTATATGAAGGTACTTATCTAAAGAACGCGTGCGGAGGCGACCTGAGTCGATAGAAATTGTCCAGATTTGGCTTCTATCGGCCAGTTCTACTTTATTGGTTTTAGTGCTCTTTTCCCAAATATTAATGCAATCAAGCATAGTCGTGACCAACAATTCTGCAAACGAGGCTGTTACTTCGCTTGGTGTTTGTGGTGAGGCGTCTGGTTGTTGTTCGTGCTCTTCTTGCTCTGCTGTATCGTCATTAGACAATAAAAATAACTGCTGTTTATGCGATTCAATAATGGTCATTAAATGCTGCCGATCTTTACGCTTGCGATAAATATAAAAACTCACTATAAAACCGACAAGTAAGCTAATACTGGTGATACCCAAAATTAAGTTAAGCAATTTATCAATTTCTTGGCTTTTTTGTTGGTTGATGACTTGCTCTTCAACTAATGCTCTTTGTACGCGTTCATTTTCTATATCACTTTGAATTACTTTAATGTTCTCGCTGTATTTTTTTCAAGCAAAGCCTCATGTAATACTTGATATCGCTTTAAATAGACTAAGGACTCATAAGGACGTCCATTGTCATAATAGAGCTCACTTGCATATTGATAGATACTCATTTTTTGTAATGAGTCATGCTTGGTGTCGCTATAATCCATGGCGTTTTCAATGAATGTGATTGCTTGTGTGACATCTTTTTGGTGATTGGCAATTTGCGCTTTTAAATAGTAAATCACATCATGAAATGAGTGATCTTGACGAGGTAAATATTCCGATAAACTATCAGCAACTGCTTGAGCGGGTGCAAATTCATTTGCATTGATATGGATTGTGGCCAAATTGATTAAAGCAGAAAGCTTGTCGTTACCCGTTAAATTGTCATTATAAGCCGATATTACCTTATCGCTATAAAAGTGCTTCTTGTTGAACTCATTGTTTATATTATATATCTCAGCAAGATTACCGTAGAGGTGCGACATATAGTTAATGGCATTTATGTCTGCATTGTCACTTGTGTGGCGTAAATAATGCTCGAGTGACAGTTCAAAGTAGCGTTGAGACTCGGTATATTTTTCGAGCTTTTTATAGATAAGACCCAGATTACTTAAAGTAATGGCGGTATAAAGATCATTTCCCAAAGCTTCTTTAATAGCCAAACTTTTTTGGTAGTAGCTTAAGGCTTTTGCATAGTGGTTTAAATACTGTTCCGTTAATGCTAAGTCGTTGTAGCTTTTGGCTAACCAAAGGTCTGATTGTGCAGTTTGCGCGATATTGAATGCATTTTCGAATAGGTTTCTGGCTTCGACATAGTCTTTTTTATAGAGTTTTTCTGCTGCACTTTTGCGAAACCAAAGGTATTGGATTTCGGTACTTCGTTTAAACCCAGTACTATTTTTTATGCTAATGAGCTGTTGTTCAGCTGCCGCTGCATCATCTAATTCAAGGTAAAGATCGTATAACGTCAATTGTAATTTAGCGGCAGTAATAGGGTAATTTTCTTTATCTAATGCAGTGAGTTGTTGGCTACAAAAACTGAGGCTAGCTTTGGTAGAGACTTGCTTTATACGAGTGTTACATTGTTCAAGTATAACGTTAGTTTCACTATTTATGTCTTCCGTTACCTCGACATCTGCTGTGGCACTAAGGCAGAAAATACACAGTAAAAACATAGATAAAGAGGTTGTTGAAAATTTCTTCACGTTATCACCAATTCAATACCTAATTTTTGAGGGCTGTTACACAGCGATATTCATTTAACATATTAACAACATAAACAGATAGTGAATGTAAATACAAGCAATCGTCGTGATTGATTGTCTGAGTCGCAAACTATGATGACATAGAGTGAATGGGTGCGGGTTGAGTTTAGTTATCGATGTAGATAAACATTCGCGGGCTGATTTTTTTTCGATTAATCTTTATACTGCTCGCCTGTTTGGCTGGGTAGAAAGTAAAAATGAAAAGTTGGATATTGTTAAGTGTGGCGATTTTAACCGAAGTTGTGGCGACATCTGCGCTTAAAGCCAGTGATGGATTTACTAAAGTTACGCCTTCAATCATGGTTATTGTTGGGTATGTGTTGTCTTTTTACTTTCTTTCTCTTGCATTAAAAGGGATCCCAGTGGGTGTAGCTTATGCCACATGGGCAGGACTAGGGATTGTGTTAATCACCCTGATAGCCTGGGTGTTGTATGGTCAAAAATTAGATTTAGGCGCACTAGTGGGCATGGGATTTATTCTGATTGGTGTGGTAATCATGAATTTATTTTCAAATGTGACGCCGCATTAGTCTTTTAAAGAATAACAACAAAAAGGGCTTAACAATGCATGCATTGTTAAGCCCTTTTTCGTTTCGAGCAACTCGAAGCGAACTTTATGTCGCTTCGATTAAATGCTGACTACCACGCCATATCTAAAATTTTACGACTGGTGGCTAAATCTACTTTGCCGCTTTCAGATAATGCTGTCATGCCGTGGGCTTCTAACGCGTCAACCACTTGAGAGAGTTGCTCTTGAGTTACACCATGCTCACGTAAACGCACTGGTAAACCCACTTGCTTGAAGAAGGCTTCGGTTTTGTCGATAGCCTGGTCTACGCGGCTTGCTTCGTCACCTTCTGTAATATCCCACACGCGTGCAGCATATTGTACGAGTTTGGCGTGTTTTTGCTCTTTTAGCACGCGCCATAGTGATGGCAAGATCACCGCGAGCGTTTGTGCATGGTCAATATCAAATAGGGCAGTTAGCTCGTGGCCAATCATGTGAGTCGACCAATCTAACGGTACACCTGTGCCAATCATGCCGTTTAGGGCAGATGTTGCACTCCACATTAAGTTTGCGCGGGCATCGTAGTTGGTTGGCTCTTCAACTGTGATAGGTTCAACTTCAATTAATGTACGTAAAATACCTTCTGCCATGCGGTCTTGTACACGAGCATCAACAGGGTAAGTGGCATATTGTTCAAGTACATGCACAAATGCATCAACCACACCATTAGCAACCTGAATTTTTGGTAAGCTGAAGGTTAATTCTGGATCTAACATGGCAAATGTTGGGTAAGCACATGGGTGGTTTACTGGGAACTTACCGCCTTGATAACTTACAACGGCAAAGGCATTCATTTCAGAACCCGTAGCCGGCAGGGTAGCAATCACACCGAGTGGAATGACTTTGTCATCAGCCACTGGCACAGGGTTAAACCCGTGCTGTAGCAAACTGGCTGTGTCACCTTCAAACTGAGTAGCAAGGGCGATAAATTTGGTGCCATCCATCACAGAACCACCACCCACAGCTAATAGAAAGTCGATTTTTTCATTACGAGCCACTTCTACAGCTTTTAATAGAGTGTCGTATTTGGGGTTGGCTTCAATACCACCAAATTCAAATACAGTGCGGTTACCTAAAGCGGCTTTGACTTTATCAAGTGTGCCGAAACGTTGTACGCTACCACCACCATAAGTGATTAATACTCTGGCATTGGCTGGTATAAGTTGATCTAACTCTGCAATACGGTTTTTGCCGAAAACAACATGAGTAGGGTTACGATAATTAAAGTTAAGCATAATTGGCGCCTTTTGGTTTAGCGATAAGACAATAAATACGTTGCTGTTAACTCATGTTCTTAAACATCGGGTTTTAAGAATGGTGCAAACAACAACCAAAAATCATGTGTCTATATTAGTCTCTTGAGTCAAAATAAACATACACAGAACTATTGTGTTCATGCTCATTCCTACCTTTTTTGTTTGTAAGAGACCTTTATTTGATAAATATGATGCCTTTTACTACCTTTTTGGTAATATCACTCTCTGTTTGACAGCGATGTTGTAAATTTTATCAAGGTGGTTTTATGAGTGAGATAGCAAGGCTAATGGCACAGTTAGCACCCAAAGAGGGAGTTAATCATACCCACTTGTCTGGGGTGAATGTGTTCCGTGGCTCACAATATGCTTCTCGAGATCCATTGTGCTACTCGCAAGGTGTATTGATCGTTGGCCAGGGTAAAAAGCGTGTTTATATTGAGGATCAAACCTTCGATTATGACCGCCAACATTCTTTAGTGATGACGGTACCGCTGCCGGTTGAATGCGAAACCTTTGCCAGTATTGAAGAACCGGTATTAGTGTTGATGGTGGATATTAATTTAGTGCAGCTAAATTACATCGTTAGGTTAATGGACGAACATCATCAAATTCCAAAAGACTTAAACGAGTCTCGCCAAAGTGGCTTTTTTATTGCCGACAGCACTGAAGACATGGATTGCAGTGTCATCCGCTTATTACAGGCTTTGCAGTCACCTTTAGAGGCTAAAGTAATGGGCGAAGCGTTAGTGCTCGAACTGCTATATCGCTTATTAGACGCGCCAAATGCTGCGCCGTTATATGCTTTGTCGTTAAGCCACACTCGTTTGTCTCGGGTTGAAAAAGCCTTGAGTTATATCCATAAGCATTATGGTGAGTCGGTTGAGGTGGATACGCTAGCGAGTTTAGTTAACATGAGCCCATCGGCATTTCATCGTTGTTTTAAAGAGGTTACAACGTCTTCGCCTATTCAATATTTGAAGAAAATTCGCTTAAATAAAGCCAGAGAGTTACTGCAATTGCAGCGGCTTAAAGTGAAAGAGGTGTCTAGCCAGGTGGGCTATGAAAGCACGGCACAATTTAGCCGTGAATTTAAACGCTACTTTGATCAAAGCCCGGGTGAGTTTGCTCGGTTATAATACGCGTTTACGTTGGGTTATTTCATTGATCAAGGGTTTAATATGTCTGCAATTGCACCAACACAAATAACGTTTTTTGAGTTTTTAACGCCATTAGTGGCGTCGGGGGAAAAGACGATTACCATTCGTGATTTCAACGAAAGTCATTACCAACCAGGTAGCCAAGTGGAGGTCTATACCCTTGAAAGCAATACAAAGGTTTGCGATATTGTTATTTTGGCCATTGAGCCATTAGCCTTTGACGACATCAATGAATTTCATGCCGACCAAGAAAGCTTACCTTTAGATGAACTTAAACACCTTATCCAACAGGTTTACCCTGACCAACAACGTCTATTTATGATCTCTTTTTCGCTTGTTGACGCGAAAGCCGGTTCAAATTAATCCTCTATCAAACAGTGATCTCAAGTGCCATATCTCGTTTTAGACACGCTTCAATACAGCAGTGTCTAAAACATGATCTGCTTAACAAATGATCTCTTCTAACCATGTTAGTTTGCATATCTATTAGTTACTTCACATTTTAGCTACCGCTAAAGTGATACTTTTGCTTTCTGCGTGTGACGTATTTGTATATCTAACATTTTACTGTCAATGGTTTTGCTCTTAGGGCTTCATTCAATTAGGATTTTCTATGTCTTCAATCATTCAATCAGCCAGCCAAGAGTTGATTAAACCTTACCAAGCCAATATTACTGTGCCTAACTGGATGATAAGTTCAATGGAACGGGTGATGCAGTATTATGTCGATAAAAATCTGCGTCTTGACACCATTTCAACAGACCGTATGCCTAAGCCTGTTGAAGGCAAAAAGTATATGTTGTATGCCCACATTCCTTTTTGTCATACCTTGTGCTCGTTTTGTACTTTTCACCGCTTTTTATTTCGTGAAGACAAAGCGCGTGAGTACTTTATTGCACTACGCAAAGAAATGCAGATGGCGAAAGATTTAGGTTATGAATTTGAGTCAATGTACATTGGTGGCGGCACCACCACGGTATTAGAAGATGAACTCGCTCGCACCATTGAACACGCAAAAACATTATTCCCGGGCATTAAAGAGGTGTCTTGTGAGTCAGATCCACAGCATTTAGCCAGCCCTGAGTTTAAACAACTTAAAGGTTTGGTCGACAGAATGTCGATTGGGGTGCAAAGCTTTGATGACGGTATTTTAAAAATGACCGACCGTTTAGATAAGTTTGGTTCTGGACAAGAAACTTTTGACCGCATTATGGCGGCAAAAGAGTTATTCCCGATTATCAACGTTGATTTAATTTTTGGTTTTAAAGGTCAAACCGACGAAATTATCCAATCAGATCTTGATATGGCATCTAAGCTGGATCCGCGCCAAATTACTACTTATCCGTTAATGATTACTCACCAAACTCGTAAAAGCGTTAAAGGCCAACTCGCTGCACCTCATGGTGAAATGGTTAGCCAGTATCGCCAGATTTTGAATAGCTTAACGGGTCAGTATAACCAGCTTTCTGCTTGGGCATTTGGTAAAACCGATAATGAAGGTTTTGATGAGTACGTAATTGATTATGATGAGTACCTAGGTGTGGGGTCGGGTTCATTTAGTTTTTTAAATGATACTTTGTATGTAAATACCTTTTCACTGAAAAAATATCAACAACGTATTGCGCATGAGCCGCATGGCGGTTGAGCAACAGAAAAAATACCAATTAAAAGAAGTCATGCAATATCGTTTCTTACTGGGTATGTTCTCTGGACGTTTATCTCGTCAGTATTTCCGCGATAACTTTAATGTCAATTTAGACACTGCCTTATTTAAAGAAATGGCGTCAATGAAAGCCATGGGCGCGCTCAAAAATGATCCGGTTAACCCTGATGAATTGATTGTGACCGACAACGGAAAAATGTTGGGCCTCTTAATGATGAAAGAGTTTTACTCTGGTATGGACAATGTGCGAGCCCAGCTGCGTCAACCACTTGCTGAGACTGATATGTAATTATGTCGATAGCCGTGTGATCTACGCCGATTTTGTTATACTCAACACTCTTTCGTCGGGGTTATTCTAGGTATCGCTATGGCCAACATTTTACTGCTCGCTAATATCAATTGTGACCGTATTTTACGGTTAGACAAACCATTGCAAACTGGCGGGCGGTTTCATTATCAAGATGGTGGCTTACGTTTAGGCGGTGGTGGCGCCAATACCGGCTTAGGGTTGGTGTGGGCTAAACATAATGTGTCGTTAGTTAGCGAAGTAGGCAGTGACGACATAGGCGATTGGATTTTAGCGAAAGCAAGTACCCTTGGATTAGATTGTCGTTTAGTTCATCGTTTTAGCGGTAACACTTGTGAGATGCTATTGGTGATGACTCCTGATGGCGAACGCACCATTATTCGACCGCAGCGGCCGATATTCGAGTTATCTCATGCTCCTAATTGGCAACAATGGGACGCGTTTTATATCAATTCATCTGCAAATGGTGCCGACATATGTACTCAAGATGCTATCGACAGTAATCCTCATTGCAAAGTGATTGCGCAACTGGCTAAAGATCAGCGTAAGCGTCCTTGCCACGTGTTGATTGCATCGATTACCGATATGCAGGGACGTTGCAACCAAGCGCCGTGGCAGTTTGCCCAATCTATTGCTGGTGATGCATTACAGTATTTTATTGTTACCGATGGTGATAAAGGTGCGATAGCCTACAGCGCTGAAGGCGAACAACATGTTCCCGCGGTAATGGCTGAGGTTGTTGATACTACGGGTGCGGGCGATGCGTATGCTGCAGGTGTCATCCATGGCTTATGCCAAAACATGTCTATTTTTGATGCAATGCATCAGGGGGCGTTATGGGCTTCATTTGCCGTTGCAACCCCAAGCTCTATACCTGGTGACGCGCTTAAAAAGCACCTTACATCAAGTTAATGAAAATCTTTGCAGTTGTCATTTTCATGTCATGTTTGAGCATTATTCTGTACCCGTCTAATCAACTTATACTCATTGCTAAGTGTAAATATGTCTTTGTAATGAGTATTTTGCGGTATTAACTCCCATATTTTTATTGCCTTACTATTCCCCTGTAAGGCTTTTTTTACCTGAAATTTGAGTATATTGATTCTACAGGATCTGTGGGGAAAGCAGGATGAATAAAACGTGGGTTAATCGTATTTCGGGTTTGTATTTAGGTGACCAGGTGCAAATGCACAATGGTGTTGCCAGTGGTATGAATCAAAAACATGCCGCAACACAACTGACGGTGCAGTTTGATCGCGTTGTGGGTAATAGCGAGGCCGATCCAAAGCATCACGGTGGTTTAGATCGAGTATTACATCATTTTCCCCGCGAACATTATGGCCAATACCGCCGGTGGGATTTAATGTCTAGCTTTAAAGATGCACCATCGATGGGTGAAAACATTAGTACTGTCGGTGTGAATGAGTCCCTCGTCAATATTGGTGATATTGTTCAAATCGGTGATGTCACTTTGCAAGTGACCCAACCTCGCTCCCCTTGTTTTAAGCTTAATGTACAATTTGACCAGCCCAAATTTGCGCTGGCTATGCAAGAGAGTCGAATGTGTGGTTGGTTTTATCGGGTATTGTCTGAAGGGGTAATTCGCCCAAGCGATAGCATTTGTTTAATTGAGCGTAAAACGGACATTAGTATTGCTAAGGCGATGCAAATTTACTTTTTACCCGAGTTTGATGCCGAACAGTATCAAACTTTACTTGCCTGTGAAGGCTTAGCACAAAGCTGGGTAGAATCACTGCAACGCCGCTTAGCACAACAAAGTATCGAAGACTGGGCAATGCGTTTGTATGGTAAAGCCAGTTAAAAATACTGTTAGACAATAACGTATACTAAATAACAGCATGATAAGGAAAATCTAATGTCTGAACTGACAGGTGAAGTCAATAAACAAGCAAAAGACATGGGCTTATTGATCCACGCCGCCAGTTTTGCGGGTTATGTGTTTCCGCTTGGAAGCGTTTTAGATCCGCTAATTGTGTGGTTGATGAAACGTGACGAGTTTGAGTTTGCTAATCAGTGCGGTAAAAACTGCCTTAACTTTAAGTTAAGCTTACTGATTTATGCCTTAATCTCAGCTATTTTAATATTGGTTGGCGTCGGGGTGTTATTGCTAGCAGGCTTGGCATTATTAGATATTATCTGCACCATCATGGCCATTGTTAAAGCCAGCGACGGGATAGCCTATCAATATCCGTTGTCGATTAAGTTTTTGAAATAATACCTTAAGGTGATAAAAACAATGCCACTCAATGAGTGGCATTATTATATTTACGAGCTGTAGAGTGTTTGCTGGTTGCAAACACTCAAATGGGATCACACCTTAAATCGCGCCACCAACACATCGAGTCGGCTTGCAAGTTGGTTCAAGGCTTTACTTGCTTCAGCTGCCGCTTGTGCGGTGTCAGAGGTACGTTGAGTGATATCGTTAATTTCAGTCACATTACGGTTAATATCTTCAACCACGGTTGATTGTTCTTCAGTTGCAGCCGCGACTTGGATGTTCATATCGCTAATTTGAGCAATACGTTCACTGATGCCACTGAGTGACTGGCTGGCTTCATCGACTGCAGTAACCCCTTCTTTTGAGCGACTGCTCGATTGTGCCATGGCATTTACAGCTCGACTGGCTTCAGATTGCAGCTTATCAATCATGGTTTGTACTTCATTGGTTGATGCTGCAGTACGTGAGGCAAGGTTGCGGACCTCATCAGCAACAACGGCAAAACCACGGCCGGCTTCTCCTGCGCGAGCCGCTTCAATGGCAGCGTTGAGAGCCAGTAAGTTGGTTTGCTCAGAAATAGCACGGATCACATCTAAAATACTGCCAATTGACTTAGTATGAGTTGCAAGTGATTCAATCACTTCGCCTACCTGGGCAACATCTATAGAGAGTTGATTAATGGTTGAACGTGCACGCGTGACGACTTTTTGGCCGTCGACGGATTCTGTATCTGCATCACGAGCGGTTACAGCTGCTTGTGCGGCATTTGCAGCAATTTCGTTTACGGTGGCGCCCATTTCGTTAATGGCTGCGACAACCATCATGGTGCGATCTTTTTGCAGATGACTGTCATCTAGAGTTTGGTGTGCTTGGTTTGACACGTCAACTGCCGACGAGCCCAGTTGTTGGCTGGTCTCTGCAACTTCAATAACGGTTTGTTGGATTTTGCTAATAAAGCTATTAAACCCGCGAGCTAGTTGGGCTATTTCATCTTCGCCATTGACAGGGAGTCGTTGGCGTAAATCACCTTCGCCTTCGCCAATGTTTCTGAACATTTCAGCAACTTGAGCAATTGGGCGGCTAACAGAACCTGCAACCGCAATTGAAATGGCAATAAACACCACGGCAATTAGCACAGTCCAAATTAAAATTTGGTAAGCCGACTCTTCAAGCAAAGCAAAAACTTCTGACTCAGGTACCTGCGCAACTAAATACCAATCCATCGACTTAATGTAGCTGCTGGCAATCAGCATTTCTTCGCCGTTAACATCGGCTTTAACTAAGTTAAAATCATTTTTATTTAGCAAGCTGTTGGTATTACCGCTAGGGTATAAGTTGGCTAATGACGCTTTACCGACTTTTTGTGTGTCAGGATGAAGCTGTACTTTACCGCTGGCATCAACAAGGTAAACAAAGCCTGTGTCTTCAATTTTAAATGACGACAACAAGTTCACCATATCATCTAGCGACTTGGCTAAGCTGACCATGCCTCGGCCATTAGGTTGCTGGTGGCTCACAAACAGTTTTACTTCACCGCTGGCTTCTGTGTATACGCTTAACATGCGCTCTTTTTTACTCGCACGATAGTCAAAAAACCATGCGTCTTGCTGTTGGTTTAATATGCGTAAAAAACCATCTTGGGTGTAGTAAGCGCCAGTGTCGCGATCGGCATAAGAAGCTTGCACTAAATCGAATTGATTTTGCATGTCTTTGAGCTGAGCTACCACTAACGTTTCTTGGCTTTCAGGGCGGCCTTCTTCAAGCCATGCGCCTAACATTCGGCTGTTCGCGAGCTGTTCTGCAGCACGAATTAAACTGCTTATTTGCAGGTCGATGTCATTACGGATTTGCATGACTAAACTGGGCATTTCTGATTCAAGCATGCGCTGTTCAACCACTTGTTTGGCACTGCGCTGACTCAGTATTCCGACTAACATGGTTGAAAGCAGCACGGCAAACGCTACCGTGAGCAGGATTTTTTGTTTAATGGTAAGGGTGTTAAATGTATTCATCTACAACGGCCTCAAAAAGTATCTCTTTGTTATATCGGACACAATGGCAATAAATTAATAAGAATTTTGTATTAATCAATAATGACAAAACGGTTAATGGTGTAGGTCTTTGTGATGTTATGGGGCTAATGATAGTCGAAAAAATAAAAAAAACGCACCTATTTTTAAGTGCGTTTTTTTGACAGTAGCCAATAAATTAACGATGGGTGAACAAAGAGTTAATGGCAAATAAACATAACTTGTCGTTTACATGTTTGGATAGTTTGATCCGCCGCCGCCCTCAGGGGTTACCCAGGTAATATTCTGGCTTGGGTCTTTAATGTCACAGGTTTTACAGTGAATACAGTTTTGACCATTAATGACAAACTTTTTCTCGCCCTCATCTTCGACCACTTCATATACGCCAGCTGGACAATAACGCTGTGCAGGCTCGTCAAATTTAACTAAGTTAACCGAAATCGGAATGCTTTGGTCTTTTAAGTGTAAATGGCAGCGTTGACCTTCCTCGTGGTAGGTATTCGACAAATACACCGATGACAACTTGTCAAAACTGAGTTTGCCATCTGGTTTTGGGTAATCAATTTTGCTGTACTCGCTGGCCAATCCCATTGAAGCATAATCAGGCGTAGTATCGCGGAAGGTCACAGGGAATTTACCACCAAACCAGTTTTGGTCTATGAAGTTAAATGCCCCCCCATTAAAGTGCCAAACTTATGCAGCGCAGAGCCAAAGTTACGCGATTGATGTAGTTCTTCATGTAGCCAGCTTTCTTCAAAACGTTGCTGGAAACAGTCAAGGTCTTTACCGCCCTCTAACCCGGCAATTAGCCCTTCTCCTAAGGTTGAAGCTGCAATAATCCCGCTCTTAATCGCAGTATGGGTACCTTTAATTTTGGCAAAGTTAAGGGTGCCTGCATTACAACCGATAATTAATCCACCCGGAAAGCTCATCTTAGGCAATGAGTTTAAACCGCCTTTAGCAATGGCTCTGGCGCCGTAAGTTAGACGCTCGCCACCAGTAAGTGTCTGGGCAATAACCGGATGTGTTTTATAACGCTGAAACTCGTCAAACGGGCTTAAATGAGGGTTTTTATAGTTTAAGTCGATAATTAATCCCACAGCGACTTGATTGTCTTCCATGTGATATAAAAAACCGCCGCCAGATGAGCCATTGACTAATGGCCAACCACCAGTGTGAACCACTTTACCTTGCTGGTGTTGCTCAGCAGGAATTTTCCAAATTTCTTTAAACCCTAATCCATAATGTTGTGGGGTTTTGCCATTATTTAAATGGTATTTCTGAATAAGCTGCTTACCGAGGTGGCCTCGGCAACCTTCAGAGAACACGGTATATTTAGCGTGTAACTCCATGCCTGGCATGTAGCTGTCTTTAGGCTGGCCATCTTCATCGACGCCCATATCGCCAATTAAAATGCCTTTGACGCTGTTGTCGTCATTAAACAGCAGTTCACTGGCAGCAAAACCTGGAAAAATTTCGACACCCATGGCTTCGGCACGATTGGCTAACCAACGGGCGAGGTTGCCCACACTAATAATATAGTTGCCTTCGTTGTGCATGGTTTTAGGCACTAAACTGTTGGGCATTAAGCGTGATTTGGACTCAGAGTTGAGTAAATAAATTTCGTCGTGACTGACTTTGGTGTTGAGAGGAATATCTGAGTCGCGCCAATCATTGAATAACTCGTCCAGTACATCAGGTTGAAATACCGCGCCCGATAAAATGTGGGCGCCCACTTCAGAGCCTTTTTCTACCACACATACCGTGATGTCTTTATCGGCATCTTTTGATATCTGCATTAAACGACAAGCCGTTGCTAAACCTGCTGAAGCCTGCACCGACTATTACAACGTCGAACTCCATTGACTCGCGTTCCATGTTCTCACCTTTCAAAGTTTCCCGTTAGCGTGCGGGTTTATTGTTTTTTTATCACGATAGTTAAACGATCGTTTATCCTTTTACTCACCTTACCGCAAAATTTGCTTTTGTCACAGTGGCAAACACAATCTTATCAGCGTGAGTCGAGTCACAAATAGTTAACGATTTAGTCATTTTGAATAAGATATTCATCTAAAGGGGTATTTGTAAACCTACAAATAAGCCTATAATTAGGTCTGACGGTTCTCCGAGCTTTTTGCCCTACGTCAATGATATGGGCATTTTGCCGTGGTAATTTTGCCACCGGGGTGAGTAAAGAAATGCACTTACCTCCCACACTTGGAAAGGTTAACATGTCCCAGTTACAAGACAATTTTGGACGAAAATTTCATTATTTACGGATGTCAGTCACTGACGTTTGTAATTTCAAATGCAGCTATTGCCTGCCCGATGGCTATCGCCCTGATGGCAAACCTACTTTTTTAACGCTTAACGAAATTGAAAATCTCGTAGCGGGTTTTGCTGCTGTGGGTACGCAAAAAATTCGTATCACAGGTGGCGAGCCTACCCTTCGCAAAGACTTTACTGATATCGTGCGCATCGTTGCTGATAACCCTAATGTCAATACTGTAGCCATGACCACTAATGGTTATCGTTTACAGCAACATGCAAAAGAATGGTATGACGCAGGTTTGCGCCGTATTAACGTCTCAGTAGACAGTTTAGACCCCAAAATGTTTTACCAAATCACCGGTGAAAATAAATTCGACCAAGTGATGCGTGGTATTGATGCCGCACTTGAGGCGGGGTTTGAACGAGTCAAAATTAATGCGGTGTTATTGAAAGGCTTAAACGATAAAGATTTACCGCGCTTTTTACATTGGATTAAACACACGCCTATTGATTTGCGCTTCATTGAACTGATGGAGACAGGTCTCGGTCGTGACTATTTCAATGCCCATCATTTGGCCGGTATCGACATTAAAAAGCAGCTTGAGCAAGAAGGCTGGTTATACGATTTACCGAGTGCCGATGATGACTCCCGCACAAAACTTCAGTCACAGTGATTATCAAGGCCGTATCGGCCTGATTATGCCGTACGCCAAAAACTTTTGCGCCAGCTGTAATCGTCTTAGAGTCTCTGCCAAAGGTAAATTGCACTTGTGCTTATTTACTGAAAATGGCGTTGATTTACGCGACTTACTGCAAGATGCATCGCAACGTGATGAACTAATCACTCGTTTGCATGGCCAATTAGAGCAAAAGAAAGAAACTCACTTTCTGCATCAAGGCATTACTGGCGTGACGAAGCATCTAGCCTCTATTGGTGGTTAGTCGCCACCTTTCTTAGCTCAAATAAGTGTCGTTAACCTACAAATTCTATTTGATAAGGTATTCATATCATGAGTAATCGTTTCACCCATATTAATGCAGATGGTAATGCCCACATGGTCGATGTCACTGAAAAAGCAGTGACCGAACGCGAAGCCCGAGCTGAAGCATATATCGACATGGCCGCTGATACATTAACGATGATCATGAGCGGTAGCCACCATAAAGGTGATGTGTTTGCTACAGCTCGTATTGCCGGTATTCAAGCCGCTAAAAAGACTTCAGATCTTATTCCGTTATGCCATCCTTTAATGTTAACCAAAGTGGAAGTTGAGCTTGAGGCTCAGCCAGAACATAATCGTGTCCGTATCACTAGTTTGTGCAAATTGTCTGGTAAAACCGGTGTTGAAATGGAAGCATTAACCGCTGCATCTGTGGCTGCGCTAACCATTTACGATATGTGTAAAGCCGTGCAAAAAGATATGATTATCTCGCAGGTGCGATTACTTGAAAAACGCGGCGGAAAATCTGGCCACTTTACTGCTTAATATTGGCTAGTTAAGTTATTTATTGTCATCAAATTAATGTATTGAGAGACCACTATGATCCAAGTATTATTTTTTGCGCAAGTCCGCGAGTTACTCGGTACCGCGAAAGTGGAGCACAGTAGCGCCAATATCCATACCGCAGAAGAGCTACGTGCTGCACTGGCTGCAACCGATGATAAGTGAGCCAAAGTGCTCACTTCGGATAAGCTACTTGTTGCGGTTAATCAAACGATAAGCCAATGGGATACCCAGATAAAGGCCGGTGATGAAGTGGCATTCTTCCCTCCAGTAACAGGGGGTTAATCATGACAGTATTAACCACTGTTAGAGTGCAAACTCAGGACTTTAGCGTTGCCGACGAATATGCCTTGCTAGCCAATGACAACCAAGATGGTGCGGTAGTCAATTTTATTGGTAAAGTACGCGATTTTAATGATGGCAGCGCAGTGACCGATTTAACGTTAGAGCATTACCCAGGCATGACCGAGTCAGTATTAGATCAAATTTGCCAACAAGCACGTGAGCGCTGGCCATTAAACAAGGTGACCATTATTCACCGTGTCGGCACGATGGCGCTAGGTGAGCAGATTGTGTTTATCGGTGTAACCAGTGCTCATCGTAAGGCTGCTTTTGCTGCATGTGAGTTTTTAATTGATTTTTTAAAGACCAAAGCACCATTCTGGAAACTTGAAGCCAATGATGCTGGCAGTAAATGGGTCGAAGCTCGTGACAGTGATGAGCAAGCGGCTAAGATGTGGCAAAAATAGTGTGGCAAAAATAATCTAACTAATATTCTGCCGTTGTTTGCTCAACCAATAAGGTCAGTTATTAATGTTTTTTACTTCGTTATCTGTTTTTACTCATGGTGAGCGTTTCAAAAGCCAATGTTGCGCTATTACCTTTACACTAGTATTGGGTTTATTGAGTGTGATATTGCCGACTCATGTTGCTCAAGCTGCCGATACACCTGCCATCGCTGCCGCAGCAAATATTAAATTTGCCCTTGATGACATCGCCAAAAACTTCAAACAACAAACCGGTTTGTCTGTTCGTATCAGTTATGGCTCATCTGGCAACTTTATCACTCAAATTCAACACGGTGCCCCCTTTGAAATAATGCTCAGTGCCGATGAGTTTTATATAGAAAAATTGCATAAGGCGGGTTATACCCAAGATGCTGGAGTTATTTATGCCATCGGTCGCTTAGCACTGGCAGCACCAAAACAATCACAGTTAATTCTTGATGCTGAATTGGTGGGATTAGAGCAATTTATTACCGACGGCAAACTTAAGCGCTTTGCGATAGCGAATCCTGATCATGCTCCCTATGGTGAACGTGCCCGAGAGGTGTTAAAAGCCAAAGGGCTATGGGATGCGGTGCAACCTAAACTGATCCTGGGCGAAAACGCATCACAAGCCGCACAGTTTACCATTAGTGGTTCGACTCAAGGTGGTATCGTACCTTTGTCCTTGGTACTTGCGCCGCAATTTACTCAGTTAGCTAACCATGTGGTTATTCCTGATAATTTATACCAACCGTTAAATCAACGCATGGCATTAATGCCAAATGCTTCTGAAACCGCAACGCGCTTTTATCAATACATGCAAAGCCCACAAGCGCAAAAAGTATTAAATGAGTTTGGTTTTAACTTGCCTAAAACAACAGTGAAGCTCGACTAATGGATTGGCAAGCGCTATTGCTGTCGGTCAAACTCAGTAGCTATACTGTGTTGTTGTTAATTCCACTGGCGATCATCATAGGCAGGGGGTTAGCTTATTATCAATTTCACGGTAAATCATGGCTAGAAGCATTAATCTTAGTGCCCTTAGTTTTGCCGCCAACCGTCATTGGTTATTACTTGCTGGTGGGCTTAGGTAATCAAAGTTTCATTGGTGGACTTGCTGAGCAACTTTTTGGCCAACAGCTGGTGTTTAACTTCTCTGGGCTAGTGATAGCCTCCATTATTGTCAATATTCCCTTTGCTGTGCAGCCGATACAGCGTGCTTATGAAGCCATTCCAATTGATATTCGTGACGCAGCAGCTTGCTGTGGTATGAGCCGTATGCGGATTTTTCTTAAAGTCGAGTTACCTATGGTATGGCCTGGTGTATTGACTGCACTAGTGTTGTGCTTCTCCCATGTGTTAGGTGAATTTGGTGTGGTATTGATGCTCGGCGGTAATATTGCTGGCGAAACCAAAACGATCTCAATAGCCATTTATGACAGCGTACAAGCCTTCGACTTTGACTCCGCAGGCATGATGTCATTGGTATTGTTACTATTTGCAGTGAGTGCTCTGGCATTAACGACCAGTCTGTCGCGGCGTTTAGGAGGCCTGAATGCCACACAACGCTGATCTTGTTTGTCATATTAGCCAGGAGCTGCCCATTCCATTGGCGGCAAACTTTACCTGTAAAGCCGGTGAAGTGTTAGCGGTAGTAGAGCCTTCGGGCGGTGGTAAAACCACCTTACTAAGAATGATTGCTGGGCTAACAATCCCTAAGCAAGGGCATATTCTATGTGGTGATGCTTTATGGTTTGATTCTGCAGAGGCTGTGACGTTAACACCGCAGCAGCGCCATATTGGCTATATGCCACAACATTTTGGTCTATTTCCGCATTTGTCGGCATTAGATAATGTGATAGCAGGGCTTGACCATATCCCTAAGTCAGAACGTAAGCAGCGTGCTCTAGATTGGCTAGAGCGGGTTAATTTACATGGTTTACCGAACCGCTTTCCGGCGCAACTTTCGGGTGGTCAGCGTCAACGTGTGGCGTTGGCGCGAGCATTGGCTCGCGAGCCAGCCATTTTATTACTCGACGAGCCTTTTTCGGCGGTTGACCGTGAAACCCGCGAACGCTTGTACATTGAACTTGCAAGGTTAAAGCAACAACTGTCAATTCCAGTGGTGATGGTGACTCACGACATGCATGAGGCGTTATTGCTCGCCGATAAAATGATGTTAATTAGCCAAGGAAAAATGCTCCAACAAGGTCAACCATTTGAAGTGCTGTCGCATCCTTATGATGAAGCGGTGGCTCGCCAAATGGGATTGCGTAATATTTTTGATGGTGAAGTGGTTGAGCAAGACATTGAGCGTAACATGACCTGGTTTAAACTCGGTGAAGAGCTCATTATCAGCGACAGTGCCCCGCAGCTTACAAAGGGTCAAGCTATCCGTTGGGTTATCCCCAATCAGGGCATTCGTTTTAATGCCATCAGCAGTGGCCGATTATGCAAAAGCATCAATAAGCTTGATGTCATGATCGAGTCGGTATTGGTCATGGGCGAGTCATCACGTGTAATAGCATCTGTTATGGGTATTGGTTCTGTGCTTAATGCTGACGTGCCAACCCACTTAGTCGAAAAGTTAGGTCTGCAAAGCGGAGTGCATACCACCATCGCGTTAAAGTCTGAGCAAATTCATATCTTAAAAAACCCTTAATTCAAGTTGATTTATGCTCGAAAGCCTTGTTTTACGGTGTTTATGATCAATTATTAATCTTAGATTTCTTGGGACTTTGGCCGCTCTTAGGTAGAGTAGTGCTGTAATAAAATTTTCAATCAAATAGAGGCTAGTGATGGTTCGGTTGCTATTAGCAATATGCTTTCTTCCTTGTGCCGTGATGGCAACGCCGTCGATGCACGCTTTATTGATCAACGGTGAGTTTCTCAAACCTATTGTGGTCATGGAGCAGTTAGAACAACAAGACAAAGGCACAATATGTGACTTTGATGTTGATGTGGAAGAAGGGTTACTGGTTTACAAAATTTCTATGGTCAACGTAGAAGCGCGAGAAATCAGTCAATACCAGTACCGAGCGTTAGATGGTGTACTGTTAACCGAAAAATCATCTGCTTATAATTCTGACGATATCGGTTCTGTGAATGCCGCCAAAATGTTACAAGCTAAGCACATGACGTTTTCTGCGCTAGTCGCTTTAGCGATTGAAGATCAACAAGGATACTTAACGCAAGCGGAATTGGATCACGACTTATCTATTAGTTATCTCGAACTAAAATTACTCAATCAAGATAGTAAAAATACCATTGCTTTCGACATTGAAACCCTGCGTCCACTTCCACTGCTCAAATGGGATTAAAGACTCTATGACTAAGCGTATTTTATTGGTTGAAGATGATGCCACGACGTTAAAATATGTGGCCGACGGATTTACTGCACAAAATTACCAAGTAGACAGTGCGACTGATGGCCAAGAAGGCTTAACATTAGCCAAGCACAATCAGTACGACTTACTCATTTTAGATCGTATGTTACCTAAGCTTGATGGTTTGACGTTATTGTCAGCCTTACGCACCAGCGGTAACAAAACACCGGTACTCATTTTATCTGCATTAAGCCATGTAGATGAGCGCGTAAAAGGCTTGCGTGCTGGCGGTGATGATTACATGACCAAGCCGTTTGCATTTGCTGAGTTATTAGTGCGTGCTGAGAAACTGGTTCAACGTAATGTTATCGAGCCTGCAGCTACGGATATCGAAGTCGGTGGCCTAAAAATGGAGCTGCTAACTCGTAAAGTGACCCTCGATGAGAACGAGTTAATGCTGCAACCTAAAGAGTTTCAGTTGCTCAAATACCTCATGGAACATCCTAATCAAGTGATAAGTCGTACACTGTTGTTTGAAGCTGTATGGGATTACCACTTTGACCCTCGTACCAATGTGATTGATGTGCATATTGCAAAACTGCGTCGTAAGTTTGAAGAACTTGGACACGGTGAGTTAATTGAAACAGTAAGGGGTGCGGGTTATCGCCTCTGCAAAGGCCATTAAGCCTTATCAAAGTAGTGCGTGGCGCATCACGCTTATCTTCTCGACGTTAGTGACCATTTTAATTGTGATGTTGGTATTAAGCCTCTATCGACAGTTAGTCATTGAACAGCAAAATCAGGTAGATAAGCATCTAGCCGCCGAAATGCAGCGATATCAACAGTTAGCGTTAACCGTGAATCGCCGCAGTTTTGCGGCGCAAATTCGCGCCGCCGATCCTAAAACAGCATTAATTGCATGGCGTAACAGTGTCGACATGGTTGGGGCATTAACTTTTTTGCCTGAAAACATGCCGCAACTCCCCGAAACCAAAGACTTTCCTATTTTTACCGGTGGCTATGATAAATTACATATTTTGACCGGTGGACTGGTGATTACCCGTTACGATCCAGTATTAATTGCCACCCGTACCGACCACCTGGCAACCCTCATTGAAAAGTTTATCAACGCGGCATTTTGGGCGGTGGCTTTTACCTTAGGCTTAACGCTGGCGTTGGGGTATATTTTCTCAAAAGCCATCCTTAGACGACTGGTCGAATACAACCGTTTAAGCGAGCAAATTGAGGCCGGACATTACGAAACTCGCTTGCCCGTCAGCGACAGCCAGGATGAGTTTGATATGTTAGCTCGGCAATTTAATTTAGTGTTAGACACCCTAGAGCAAAACTTACGTGCGGTGCGGGGAGTGACTGATAATATTGCCCATGACCTTCGTACGCCGCTATCGCATTTGCGAATTGGTATTGAACAGCTCGCTGACAAACCCACCAATGAACTGGCCGATGCTAGCGCAGAGTTACTTGAAGAGTTAGACCATTGTTTAGGGACCTTTGATGCGATGTTGTCATTAACTCGAATTGAAGAAGGCCAGCAAACGCTCGATTTACAGCCGGTGAGCTTACAACAAATTTGCCAAGACTTATTTGAAATGGCCGAAGTGATTGCAGAATCTCGCGACCAGGTATTAGACATTTCACTTGAAAATGACGTGCAGATTAATGGTGACAAATACCTGTTATTCCAAGCGCTATTTAATCTGGTCGATAATGCGATTAAGTATTCACCGGTTGGTGCATCCATTTGTATTAAGCAGCGTGGCAAACATATCCAAATTAGTGATAATGACCGGGATTATTGATGAAGATAAAGAGCGAGTTTTTGACCGCCTTGTGCGTTTAGACCCGAGCCGTCATTACAAAGGAACTGGCTTGGGCTTGTCGATGGTAAAAGCCATTTTATCGCGTCATAAAGCCACTATCTCATTACACGACAATAACCCTGGGTTGTTAGTTAATATTCATTTTAAATAGTCAGCGACTCAGTCGCTGGCTTTGATTGAGTTGGATCCATTCATGTATCAACTGCTGAGCGAGCAAGATGACTTTATTGTCATAAATAAAGACCCTAATGTGCATTTTCATAGTCAAGATGGCACTGCAGGGGTTATCGCTCAAGCCGAAGCTGATTTAGGGTATAAGTTGTATCCGATTCATCGCCTAGACACTCCCACTTCAGGCTTGCTTATTGTGGCAAGAACCCCACAAGCGGCCAATGTATTTACCCAAATGTTTACCGCTCATCAAGTGCAAAAATACTATTTAGCTATCGCATTAGGTAAGCCTAAAAAGAAACAAGGTTGGATAGTCGGTGATATGGCGAAATCTCGCCGAAGTATGTACAAATTACTTCGCACTACAGACAACCCTGCTATGACGCAGTTTTTTTGTGCCAGTGTAAGTGAAGGTAAACGTGGCTATTTACTCAAACCTCTCAGTGGGAAAACCCATCAATTACGCGTTGCGCTGGCGAGTATTGGCGTGCCTATTTTAGGCGATACGCTCTACGGTAAAGATGACAGTGATCGCTGCTACTTGCATGCATATTGTGTGCATTTTAACTATTTAGGCCAGCAATATGCGTTTGAACAATTACCGCTTCACGGGGATCAGTTTGTTGATGAGTCGTTTGTTCAACTAGTTAACGAGCAATGGGATCAACCTGAGCTATTGCCTTGGCCAAGCAAACGTTAACTCATGGCATTATTCATTCTAATAATATTACTGGCTTGGCTCGACGTTGCCTGACGATGTAGATTGTTTGGTGCTAATAGTGTTACGACCATTGTTTTTGGCGATATACATAGCGTCATCAGCTAATTGTAATAATTGCTCTACACTGAGATGCGGTTTACTGGTGACATAACCGATACTTAATGACACCGAGACGGTATTTTTTTGCCACAAAATAGAGGTGTTATTAATTTTAGTTTGAATTTTTTGCGCTACGACAAGAGCATCATTATCTGCAGTTAAGGGCAAAATAATTAAAAACTCCTCACCGCCATAACGACAAATAAAATCAATTTTTCGTAACGATTCTTGCAACACTTTTGCCGTTTTTTTAATGATAAGGTCACCAGCCAGATGGCCATAGGTATCATTAATTTGTTTAAAGTGGTCTAAGTCGAGTATAAGGATGCTATAAGCTAAGCCGTTACGCTGCCATAGGGCGTCAACTTCTTCTAATTTTTTTAGCAATGCATGACGATTCCACAATCCTGTCAGTTGGTCTTTGTTTGCTAAACTGGCCACTTTGAAGACTAAGCGCGTTAATGCATTGCCATACAATACAAGATTACTTATCAGCAATAAAATGATGTAACTCCACATCACCAAAGGGGAGTTTAATTTATCTCCCGCAGATAAATTAGCTAACTTCTCAGGGTAAATAAACAGGGCAAGGGCGCGAATTAAAAATAACAACGCCATTAAAAAAAACGGTACGTTTATCAGTGCTGCATAGTAAATAGAGAGATGCTTTCTGGCTGCCTTGACGTTATCAAGCCCCGTAAAAGAGAGCAATACTGCAGCTGTGATGCTCATTAAAATCACTAAATAGACAGCGTAGCTAAGTGAAGGTGGCACCATTAGCATTAATAAGCCACAAGTTGCCAGTGTGACCAGGTCGAAGAGATAAGACACGGGCTGTTTAAACAGGTATTGGCATCCCCACCGCGCGAAAGCAAAACCTAGCAAAATAGTCATATCGGCAACGAACCAATACAAATAACTAACTTCAGTAGTGCGTTGGGTATAGAGCAAAATGCCTATGATGGTCAGTAAATTGGCAAAAGCAAAGCGCCAACTGGCTTTAGGGGCAATACGAAATACGCCAGCATACAGGCCCAAGCAATGGCACAGCTAGTGCCAATTAAGAAAAAAATTGAACAAAAATAATACTTTGGTTATCTTCCATATGACCTATTAGTATTTAACAACACACCGTGAATAAACTGCTACAGTTTCTGATCCATAGATCTTTTGTGAACTGGGTAGCAAAATGTTAGGGTAAATTCACATCATAAAAAATGATGTCAGTTACTGTTTTTATAATTGCAATCACTGAATTAAGCAAACAATTAAGGATGATAAATGGACACAAATAAGTTATTACTGGTAATTATCGCAATCTTGCTACCACCTTTAGCCGTTTTTTTGAAAAAAGGCTTAGGTAAAGATCTATTGATCAATGTGTTATTGTGCTTTTTCTTTTTTATTCCGGGCTTAATCCACGCACTTTGGGTTGTGCTACAGGAAGATCTATAACCCTTTCAAACTAATAATGGTTCTGTAAGTTGGTTAATTGCAATTACTCTATCTCAATAGAGGTTATGCGGCTTAAACGTTATAATGAGTAACTTTTCGAGTCGATGATGTGGTCAACATGAACCGTAAAAAGAAAATTAATCAAACCCTTAAGGCAAAAGCCAAAAAAGCCAATGCTAAACTGCATAGTACCAATAAGCCCGCTTACGTATCAAAAGCTGAACGTGAAAGGTTAGCACAACAAGCATTGCTTAACGGCGACGTTAATCAATGTTCTACAGAGCAGTAGAGGGACGATACCTAGCTAGCGCTTCTCGCCCTCTCACTGCAGTCGATCTTACTCGCTCTTTGGCTGTGGATTACCGCATATTTTACATTGTGGCTGCTTAGGCAGTTTTAGCGCTCTAAATTCCATTGTCATGGCATCAACCATTAACAGTTTTCCTGCCAATGGTTGTCCTAATCCGCTGATAACCTTAATGGCTTCAGTGGCTTGAATACAACCAATCATTCCTACAACCGGCGCTAAAATCCCCGATTCTACACAGGTTAATTGTTGCTCGCCAAATAACGCACTAAAGCATTGATAACAAGGAGTATCGGCTTGATAATCAAATACTGTGACTGTGCCTTCCATCCGAATTGCTGCCGCAGACACCAATGGCACTTTGTGGTCAAAACAACTTCTATTTAGCTGCTCACGCACTAATACATTGTCTGTGCAGTCAAGCACTAAACTGTGCTGGCTAACGAGCTGATTAATTTCATCGTCATCTAGCAAATTATTGATAACGTTGATGTTAATTAACGGATTAAGTTGAGCCAATGTTTGTTTGGCTGAATCAACTTTGGCCTGACCAACATTGGCATCAAAGTGCAGTACTTGACGTTGCAGATTAGACAGTTCAACACGATCAAAGTCGACTATCGTCATTTCGCCAACACCGGCAACAGCCAAGTATTGGCTTGCTGCACAGCCCAAACCGCCAGCACCAATAACTAATACTTTTGCTAACTTGAGTTTTTCTTGACCGTCGATATCCATGGCTTTAATGGAGATTTGACGGCTATAACGCAGCATTTCATTGTCGGTTAATATTTCTTGGTCTTCAGACTGCATAATTCTCCTAACACAACACGCTGTTAAAAGGTTCTACTGTTACAGTATTACCTTTGGCTAAGTCGCCTTGGAATTGCTCTAAAATCACAAAGCAATTAGCTAAGCTCATCGACGTTAACATGCCTGAACCTTGGCCTCCGGTTATGGACACTTCGAGTTCACCAGAGGTATTACGGCTTAAAATGCCACGTTGATATTCTACTCGACCAGGATGTTTACGGATGTCGGTTTGCAGTGTCGCCTGACACAATAACGGTGCCTTAGGCGTAATGCCCTGCATTTTGTTTAAAATGGGTAACACTAATTTATAAAACGTCACCATTGAAGACACAGGGTTGCCCGGTAAACCACAAAAGATTGCATTATCTATTTTACCAAAAGCAAATGGCTTACCTGGTTTGATGGCGAGCTTCCAAAAGGTGATTTGGCCTTCTTCAGATAATATTTGTTTAGTATAGTCGGCTTCGCCTACAGATACACCGCCAGATGTCAGTACCATATCCGCTTTACTGGCGGCCTCTTTAAAGGCGCCGCGTATGGCTTCTTTATCATCGGTAATAACGCCTAAATCAATCCATTCAACGTGGCTTTTGCTCAATAAACCTTGAATTGAATAACGGTTTGAATCATAAATTTGTCCGGGTGACAGCTCACTACCAACAGGGCGTAACTCATCACCAGTTGAGAAAAATGCTACTTTTAATTTACGGGTAACGCGTACTTGGTTAATCCCGATGGTGGCTAATACCCCCATTTCTGCAGCACGAATGGTGACACCCCGATGTAACACTTTAGTGCCTGCCAATAACTCTTCGCCACGACCACGCACATTGGCACCCAGTTTTTTGGGATGTACAATCATGATACTGTCGCCGTTTGCTTGAGTCTCTTCTTGCATTTGTACCGTGTCATACCCGGCAGGAACTGGGGCTCCGGTCATAATACGGATGCAAGTATTGGGCTGCACTTTGCCTTTAAAAGGATGGCCTGCAAATGAGCTGCCGATAAGGGTGAGTGTTGTTTTATCTTGTGAGAGATCTAAATCTACATAACGGAATGCATAACCGTCCATTGCTGAGTTGTCAAACGGAGGTAAATCGATGCTAGATGCTAAATCTTCTGCTAAAACGCGGTCGATGGCATTGTTCAATGTCACTAACTCAGTATCTTGGGTTGCATCGACTTGCGCTAATAATTGTTCAATGGCTTGATCTGGATGCATAAGCTTAGGTTGCGCGCAAGGGTCTTGATTGTTTGGCATCTGAACTTCCTTAATGAATACCTAAGGCACTCTTTTAGTGCCTGAGTTAAAAATGATGTTCGCTATTAATAGCGCTTAGTATGCCATGATGGTAAAAGAGTTTTATGATCATACTTAAGGTTTTTCTCGCTTATGTCACAAACTGACGCTGTTTCTTCATGGTATCTGTACATTATTCGCTGTGCTAATTCGCATTTATACACGGGGGTAACGACAGATGTCACTCGGCGCTTTGCTGAGCACCAAAGTGGTGCACCCAAAGCGGCTAAGTTTTTAAAAGGCAAAGTGCCATTAACCTTAATGTACCAAGAGACGCTTGTTGACCGTAGTTCGGCGCTTAAGCGTGAGATAGCAGTAAAAAAGTTATCTCGGTTACAAAAGCTGCAGCTGATAGACCAATTTAGCGCTAAACAACAACGCAGATAGCCGCATTTTCGATGCCGTGAGTGACGCCTTATGTTCAACCAAAGGGCACAAGCCATGCTTTTTAACTCGGCATCTGTTGTGTTTTGCTCAGTGGTGGGGCTTACTTTGCAGCGCGCAATACCGGATACATTAGATACTGATTATCATAATAAGGACTTCGCTGATAAAACCATCTCAATCTGGCTTTGCTGTCATTGGCAAAGATTGGGTCGGCTAGCGCCTGCTCAAATTCACTTTGTAATGCCGGGTTTTCTGCTAACATTTTGGCCGCAAGAGGCTCTACCGCATAGTCTTCAATGTATTCTGTACGAGTAAAAATAGTGTTGAAAAAGCCCCAATAAAATAATGAGTCTTCAGCCTGCGGCTCAAGTAATAATATGGCTAAATCGCCCAGAGGTTGGTCGGTTGCAATGCGGATTGTGCCAGTGGGTAATACAGTGGTTATTTTATGGCGACTGGTGTTAGCCGTAACTGTTTGGTGCCCTTCATAATCAGCGCTTGAAAATACAGGATCGCTAAATTGATATTGTTGGGCAACAATAGAGGTAGGCTTGGTTAATTTGGTCATACGAATGCCATGTAAAGACAAGCGTTCAATGACCTTTGTCCATTGCGGTGGAATGTAATAAGCAACAGGACGCGACACAATCACATCCGCTTTGGTGTTGGCCGTAACAGGAATATTGGCATACAACTTAGGTTCACCCGTCCAACGCACTACATCTGCCCCACTAATTGGGCTAGGTTCAATTCGATAATCAATCCCTTTAAAGTCTCGGCCTTGCGGCAATATTTCGCTTTGCCAAGTTAAGGTTATTTTACTTGGATTACGGTATTTATCTTCATAAATAGCTGATTTTAATTTGGTGCTATTTTGAGCTACCGTTTTCAGTGTTTGTTCTAGCATTACATAAGTGCCTAGTACTCTTTGCTTATAAGGTTTTAGGCTGTGATTTTCGATTAAAATTGTTGGTAAGTGGCGAGCATCACCATAACCATTGGAAAAGCGTGGGCTAGGATTCCATAATGACACGCCTTTAGCCATGTCGGCATTATCTATCGCAAACACTAATGGCACCTGGAATATGGCCTTGCTCAGTCAAGACGGCTTCTATCGCAGGGCGATAAATCGTTTCTAACCAAGTAAAGCTGCTTGGGCTGTAACCTTGCTTTACGTTGTAACCAAAGGTGACATCATATTGGTAGTCAATACCATCAGTAACGTGCACATCAATGTAAAGATCGGGTTGCCAAATATTGATGGCGCGGATCAGGTGTTGCATCTCTAGGGCATCGGCTTTGGCATAATCGCGATTTAAGTTGAGGTTATTTGCCGTGGTACGCCAACCCATATTAATTGGGCCTCGCTGATTTACGCGATTGTATTCGCTACTGCGCTCATGTGCGTCAACGCTTAATATGGGTATAAACAAAAAGTTTACGTTTTCAAGTAATGCTCTTTTGTTGCCGTGGCTAATGTCTCTTAGTAACATCATCCCAGCATCTTTGCCGTCAATTTCGCCCGAATGGATCCCCGCTTGTACTAATACCGTTGCTTTGTCGTTGTTGGATAATGCCGTAGCCGTTTCGGCACCTTCACTTGAGGCAACTATCATCCAAATGTCGCGTCCTTGAGGGCTTTTCCCTAGGTTAACTTTGTGTAATAAATCGCTACTGTCGACCAATTTATCTAACCACGCCATGGTGTCGTCATAGTTTGGTGTGCTGAGGTACCCTTGTTGTTCAAAAGGGGTTGCCCAGGGTTGATCTGCCGCCATGAGTAAGGTTTCGCTGGCACCTGACCAAGACTGAATCTGCGGTAATATGCTGTCGTTGATAAAGGTATTTGCTGGCGTGATGCTGATGAGCGATGAGGGCTGTGCTTGTTGTTCTGTCGTCGCACTGGCAGTGACGCAAAATAACAAAGGGCTGACCCATAAACTAGCAAGCAAAAAACGACGCATGAAGACCTCAACGTAATGATGTTGGGAGATAAATTGATATGACATCATAGCATTACCTCTGCGGAATATGAGGATGAAAAATAAAAAAATCCCAACTAAAAGTTGGGATTTTGTGGTTTATAAAATGCCTAGGGTCTGTTGATCTTTGCTGGTTGAATTTTGTTCGAGTTAAAAACGTGTTAATCGAGACGAATGGATTGATGCCTAGTCATCTAAGCAAAATCCATTCAACAAAGAGTAAAACGTTTTTAGCCGAACCCTTTGGGCAGCGTTTGTTGGCCATTTTTACTGCGTTATCGACTTTTTATGTAGAATAACTACACTTCAAAGTCTCTGCCTTGTACAAATGGCCAACAATTCGCTGCAAAAACAACCTTGAAAGATCAACAGACCCTAGCTTAGTGGCATTTTATACTTTCGAGCCAGCCTGTTTAATCGCATCAGACACTTGATATTTAGCAAAGTTTTCGCTGAACTCTTGTGCTAATTGCTGAGCAAACTTGTCATAATCTGCTGTGTTTTTCCATGTGTTAACGGGGTTCAGTAATGCGCTGTCTACCCCTGAAACGGCTACAGGTACGTGCAGATTGAGTTTATCAATGTGGACGGTTTCAACATCTTTTAGCTCACCACTGACAATGGCGTCGACAATGGCGCGAGTGGTTGGAATATCAAAACGTTTACCTACGCCATGTAGTCGCCAGTCCATCCTGTATTAACCAAGTAAACTTGGCTACCAAACGATTCAATACGCTGCATAAGAAGCTCTGCGTATACCCCTGCTGGGCGAGGAAAGAATGGTGCACCAAAACAAGTAGAAAAGGTTGACTGAATCGCTGAGGTTGAGCCCATTTCAGTAGAGCCTACTTTTGCTGTGTAGCCTGATAAAAAGTGATAAGCGGCTTGTTCTTTACTCAATACTGATACCGGCGGTAATACACCCGATACATCGCAAGTTAAAAATACAACAGCATGAGGCTCGGCACCGCGGTTTTCTTCTTTGCGTTGGTCAATATGCTCAAGTGGATAAGCCGCGCGGCTGTTTTCAGTTAAGCTGGTGTTGTTATAGTTAGGTACACGTTGTTCATCAAGCACCACGTTTTCTAATACAGTGCCGAAACGAATCGCATCCCAAATTACCGGTTCATTTTTTTGGCTTAGGTCGATACATTTGGCGTAGCACCCGCCTTCAATGTTAAATACTCCACCTGGCGCCCAACCGTGTTCATCATCACCAATGAGCAAACGCTTAGGATCGGCAGATAGGGTTGTTTTCCCCGTGCCCGATAAGCCAAAAAATAACGTGGTATCGCCATCGTGTCCGACGTTTGCTGAGCAATGCATTGGTAGTACACCCTTAGCTGGGAGTAAAAAGTTTTGCACTGAAAACATCGATTTTTTCATTTCGCCAGCGTATTTCAAGCCTGCAAGCAGCACTTTACGTTCGGCGAAGTTAAGAATCACTGCGGCATCGGAGTTGGTACCATCGCGTTCAGGATCGCACACAAACCCTGGCGCATTAATAATTTGCCATGTGTCTTTGTTGTTGCGGTTAAACACGGTTGGAATGATAAACAGATTGCGAGCAAAAATTTGATGCCATGCATATTCCGTGGTTACCCGAACCGGAATGTAATGCTCATCATCGGCGCCAACTTCGAGTTCAGACATAAACAGTTCTTTGTCTGCCAGGTAAGTTTCAACACGGCCCCATAATGCATCAAATTTACCTGCATCAAATGGGCGGTTTACGTTGCCCCATTCTACGTCTGCCTCTGTCGTTGGATCTTTTACAATAAAGCGGTCGTTAGGGGAACGACCTGTTCTTTCGCCCGTTTTAGCCACTAATGCACCATTGGCGGTTAGCTGACCTTCTCCACGAAGAAGCGCGATTTCAACAAGCTGTGCTGTCGTAGGGTTAAGGTTCACGCGGTGTGTTAAATCCGCCATAGTGTTGATCTCCATGTCTTTTTGGTCGGTATTCGCTTTTAATCGGTATTATTATGTAGGGGTATTAGCTCGATTCTTATTGTTGCGTGATGGCTGTAAGCTAATGAGGCGATTGTAACTGATGTTTAGGCATTGGTAACGAACAGTTTGGTAATTTTTATGAAAGTTTTTAATGTTTAGTACTTTTGTTGACTATTTTTAGGTACAAAAAAAGCGCTTTTAGCGCTTTTTTATGTAATTGCTTACGGTTTTTAGATCTTTTTTTGTTTACTGCTTTGCATCGTTACTGTGACTACCAGCATATAGTGCCGCCACGTCGATAGCATCAAAGGTATAAACTTGGTTGCAGTATTCACAACCCATATCAATTTTGTCTTCCTCAGCTAAAATTGCTTCAATTTCTGCTTGAGAAAGCGTTTTAATCGCGGCGGCGCTGCGATCGCGTGAACAAGTACACTTAAACGTTACATCGACTGGATCAAATAAACGTACTTCTTCTTGATGGTATAAACGATGCAGCACTTCTGGCGCTTCAAGCGTAAATAGCTCTTCCGCTTTAATTGTGGCGGTTAATGTTGATAAGTGTTCAAAGTCATCATTTTGTTCAGACTTGGTAGGCAACACTTGCAATAACATACCTGCTGCTTGTTTGCCGTTAGCAAACAATTGAATTTGTGTTGGTAACTGTTCAGATTGATTAAAATATTCTTCTAAACAAGCTGCTAAGTTAACGTGGTCTAGCGATACGATACCCTGGTAGCGTTCACCTTCATCTGGAGTAAGGGTAATCACCATATAACCCTTACCAAACATCTCTTGTAAGCTGGCATCGTCTGCTATCTCACCTTTCCAGCGCGAGACACCGCGTAATACTTGCTCATTATTACCATTTATAACTGCAAGAGATACTGGTAGCCGTCACCTTGCAATTGCACGCTGATGTCGCCGGTAAACTTAATGGTTGCAGTTAATAGTGAAGTAGCAGCCATTAGCTCGCCGAGCAAATGTTGTAATGCTACTGGATAGTCGTGGGCTGAAAGCACTTCTTGGTAGCTGTTTTCAAGTTGTACGATTTCACCGCGAACATCGGCGTCGTCAAAAAGGTAGCGGTGTAAAATATCGTTGTTCATCTTTACTCTCTTAACTCTGTTAGGCGCTTAAAAATCTTTAAAGCGCATAAGCTGTCGTCGTTGTTTTTTATCCGGCTTATGATCTGGTGCCGGATTATTCAAAATATTAAGTCGCCGAGCTTCAGCGTTGATTATACGTTTGCTAATGCTTTCGGGGGTCTCTTCATACAAGGTTTGCGCGATGCTTGCGCTTTGTCGATGACCTGATAACACCTTAATGATAACTTCTTTGTCATCATTGCCTTGGCGCAGGCGAATTTTCGCACCAACTTCAGCATTCTTACTGGATTTAGTCCTTTGACCGTTGTAATGTACTTTACCGCCGTTAATCATATCTTTTGCGATGGCGCGAGTTTTGTAAAATCGTGCCGCCCAAAGCCACTTATCTAACCGAATAATGCTTTTTTCGGACTGAAATTGATTCAAAAGCCTCCAAAACAGGGATGATTTCACAGACTGAGTAACTTAACTGCCATACAATACAAGTATTATTGCATCCTGGGGTTAAATTGAGCCTCATTTGTGGGCGCAAACTTAGCATATTTGGTGAAGATTCGCCAATCGATATGCTCGAGGGTTGTTGCTTTATTCTCTGTGGGTTAGCATGGCAAATAGGTATAACATTTTAAACATTAAAACAGAGACCTGTACCAAGACGTATAGAGGATTCAAAAACATATGGATTTATTAGATAAACTGATCAACAAGGCTGCATCTGTGCCGCATAAACCGATAAGTGGCGTGGTATTTTGGCTGGGATTGGTCATTGTGTTGCTACTTGCGGCACAAATTACATGGAAGTTAATGCCTGTGTCTTCGCCATCCGCGATTTGGCAACCTTCCCCTATTTCTGCGAGCACTGCAAAGCGTATTGAGCTTTCTGGTGTGCGTAATCTATTACTTTTTGGTCGTGTTGATGGCAATGCCAACAAGCCTAAGGCTGAAGTCGTTGAGCAGATTACCGATGCGCCCAAAACCAACCTTTCAATTCAATTGACTGGTGTTGTTGCTTCTACAACAGAAGAGCAAGGCCTGGCGGTGATTGAGTCTAGTGGTAAGCAAGAAACCTACAGCCTAGGCGACAAAATCAAAGGTACGTCAGCATCGTTAAAAGAAGTGTATGCCGACAGGATTATTATCACCAATGGTGGTCGTTATGAAACCTTGATGCTTGATGGACTTAAATACAGTGCAGAAAGCCAGGCTAATGAGCAGTTACAACAAGCCAAGGTCGATAAAAGGGTGACTCGAGTAGATCGTCGTGACAATGAACGTTTCTCTGAAGAGCTGTCTAATTCTCGCGATGAGTTATTGGCTGATCCAAGTAAAATTACAGATTATCTCGCTATTTCACCAGTTCGCGATGGCGAGGAGCTATCTGGTTATCGTTTAAACCCGGGTAAGGATGTCGCACTGTTTAAGCAAGCGGGCTTTCAACCAAGCGATTTAGCAAAATCAATCAATGGGTATGACTTGACCGATATGGGTCAGGCTTTAGAAGTGATGGCGCAATTGCCTGAGCTCACCGAAATGGCTGTCATGGTAGAGCGTGAAGGGCAGTTGGTCGAAATCATGTTTAGTTTGCCAGAATAATTTGGCGTTAGAGGATTGAGTAAAATGAATAACAAAGGAATCCGACATAAGATTATTGCTGGAATGTTAGTCGGCGCTGCGATGATGGCCGCGCCAATGGCGTGGTCGGAGCAATATGCGGCTAACTTCAAAGGCACAGACATTCAAGAGTTTATTAATATTGTCGGTAAAAACCTCAATAAAACCATCATCGTTGACCCTACCGTACGAGGTAAAATTAACGTACGCAGTTACGATTTATTGAATGATGATCAATATTACCAGTTCTTTTTAAACGTCTTACAAGTCTATGGTTATGCTGTCGTTGAGATGGAAAACCACGTGATTAAAGTCATTAAAGACAAAGACGCGAAAACATCGGCTATTCGTGTGGCCGATGACAAGATGCCAGGCTTAGGTGATGAAATGGTCACCCGCGTGGTGCCATTGTATAACTCTGAAGCTAAGCAACTTGCTCCGTTATTACGTCAGTTAAACGACAATGCTGGCGGTGGTAATGTGGTCAACTACGACCAAGCTAATGTGCTAATGATTTCAGGCCGCGCTGCTGTAGTAAATAAGCTGGTTGAAATTGTACGCCGCGTAGATAAGCAAGGCGACACAGCCGTTGAAGTCGTATCGCTTAACTTTGCCTCAGCGGGCGAAATTGTGCGTATTGTTGAAGCACTTTATCGTTCAAGCGCCAATCAAGCTCAATTACCGGGTCAAACTCCAAAAGTGGTTGCCGACGAGCGCACCAATGCCGTTATCGTGAGCGGTGATGAAAAAAGCCGTGAGCGAGTCGTTGAGCTTATTCAGCGCCTTGATGCCGAGCAAGCGAATACGGGTAACACAAAAGTACGTTATTTGCGTTATGCCAAAGCAGAAGATTTAGTTGAAGTACTGACAGGTTTTGCGCAAAATCTACAAGAAGGTAAAGACGGTAGCACATCGGCTCAAGCTTCAAGTAGCCAGCGCCGTAGTGACATTAATATTATGGCTCACCCAGACACCAACTCGTTGGTGATCAGTGCCGAGCCCGATCAGTTACGTACCATTGAAAGTGTCATTAATCAGTTAGATATTCGCCGCGCTCAAGTATTGATTGAGGCGATTATTGTTGAGATTTCTGAAGGTGATGACATTGGTTTTGGTGTGCAAATGGGTAGTGCAAGTGGAGGCTTAACGCAATTTAGTAACATTGGTACCACCATTACAGATGTAGGCGCTGGTGTATTAGCGGCTCAAGAAGAAGAAGGCACCACCGTTACCGTAACTAACTCTGATGGTGGCTCTACCACAACCACAAACCCAACATCAGATGGTGACTACACATTACTTTCTGATGCGTTAAGTAGTGTAAGTGGTATGGCATGGGGCGTGACGACTGGTGATTTTGCTGCATTGATTCAAGCGGTATCAAGCGACACCAAATCCAATATTTTAGCTACGCCATCAATTACTACCTTAGATAACCAAGAAGCCTCATTTATTGTCGGTGATGAAGTGCCTATTCTTACCGGTTCAACGTCGAGCTCAAGTAATGATAACCCGTTCCAAACCGTTGAGCGTAAAGAGGTTGGTGTTAAGTTAAAAGTGGTACCACAAATTAACGAAGGCTCATCGGTTAAGATGACCATTGAACAAGAAGTTTCAGGTGTGAATGGTAATACGGGGGTCGATATCAGTTTCTCGACTCGTCGTTTGACTACGACCGTGATGGCCGATTCTGGTCAGGTTGTGGTATTAGGTGGTTTGATTAGTGAAGAAGTGCAAGAGAGCGTGCAAAAAGTGCCTCTTTTGGGTGACATTCCATATTTAGGCTGGTTATTTAAATCTTCTTCTAGCTCTACGACCAAGAAAAACCTAATGATTTTCATTAAGCCAACCATCATACGAGATGGCATTACAATGGAAGGGATCGCTGGCCGTAAATATAACTACTTTAGAGCGTTACAACTTGAACAACAGGAGCGCGGTGTTAACTTAATGCCTAACACTGATATTCCGGTGCTTGAAGAATGGAATCAAGAAGCTTACTTGCCAGATGAAGTCAATGACATGCTAGAACGTTATAACAATCGCCAAGGGTTAGGTACTGAACTGCGAGATTCTGATCCAGCGTTACGCATTATTGATGAAAGTCTGCAAAAGGAAAAGGCTGAAGATAATGAGTGATAGCGTAGTGACAGAGCCATTAGCCCAAGTATCTAGTGATGTCGCCATGGAAGTGGTCGAAGGCGACGAGGTTTTTCACTCGAACAGCAAAGAGCGTCTGCCGTTTGCGTTTTCACACCGTTTTCAATTGGTTTTAGCCAAAGAAAATGAACAACTGTGTCTGTTTTATACTGACAAGACCCCGCTCAACGCGATGCTTGAAGTACGTCGCTATGCGGGAGTTGAGTTAGCGGTTATTAAGCTAGATGTTGCTAAATTTGAAGCTAAATTAACCCAAGCCTATCAAGCTAACTCTTCAGAAGCTCAGCAGCTAATGGAAGACATTGGCAATGAAATGGACTTGTTTACCCTAGCTGAAGAACTACCGCAAACTGAAGACTTGCTTGAAGGTGATGACGATGCACCTATCATTAAATTGATCAATGCATTGTTGTCAGAAGCCATTAAAGAAGAAGCGTCGGATATTCACGTTGAAACCTACGAAAAACAACTAGTTGTACGTTTTCGTATTGACGGCGTGTTAAAAGAAGTGCTTAAACCAAACCGTAAGTTATCTTCATTATTGGTGTCACGTATTAAGGTGATGGCGCGCTTAGACATTGCTGAAAAACGCCTGCCACAAGATGGGCGTATTTCGTTACGTATTGCCGGCCGTGCCGTCGATGTGCGTGTGTCGACTATGCCATCGAGTCATGGTGAGCGTGTAGTCATGCGTCTATTAGATAAAAACACTGGCAACTTAGACTTGCAACAGCTCGGTATGACTCACAATATTCGCGAGCAATTTGACGAATTAATTCGTAAACCTCATGGCATTATTTTGGTTACTGGCCCAACCG
Source organism: Shewanella phaeophyticola (assembly GCF_025398315.1). Classification (GTDB taxonomy): domain Bacteria; phylum Pseudomonadota; class Gammaproteobacteria; order Enterobacterales; family Shewanellaceae; genus Shewanella; species Shewanella phaeophyticola. The sequence continues at coordinate 4,135,146 of NZ_JAODOQ010000001.1, read as the reverse complement.
GTTCCGGTAAAAGTACCACTTTGTATGCGGGCTTAACCGAGATTAACTCCAAAGATACCAATATTTTAACGGTAGAAGACCCAATTGAGTACGAGTTAGAAGGTATTGGTCAAACTCAGGTAAACACCAAGGTCGATATGACTTTTGCTCGCGGTTTACGGGCTATTTTACGTCAAGACCCTGATGTGGTGATGATTGGTGAAATTCGTGACCTTGAAACCGCCCAAATTGCAGTGCAAGCCTCATTGACAGGGCATTTGGTTATTTCAACATTGCATACCAACACGGCATCTGGCGCTATTACCCGTTTACAAGATATGGGTGTTGAGCCGTTCTTGGTGTCATCGAGCTTACTTGGGGTATTGACCAGCGCCTTATTCGTACCCTTTGCCCTCATTGTAAAGCGACCCACGAACCAGACGAACGTGAACGTGAGTTATTAGGTGTTACTGCTAACGACACGCGTGTTATTTACCGTGCAAAAGGATGTAAAGCTTGTGGCCATAATGGCTACCGTGGCCGAACGGGTATCCATGAGTTATTGATTGTTGATGACAATGTGCGTGAGCTTATTCACGGTGGTCGTGGCGAACTAGCCATCGAAAAATACGTGCGTAAATCCGTGCCAAGCATTAGACATGACGGTATGAGTAAAGTCTTGGCGGGTGTCACTACTCTTGAAGAAGTACTACGTGTGACGCGCGAGGAATAATCAATGGCAGCGTTTGAATACAAAGCCCTTGATAATAAAGGCAAACAAGTAAAAGGTGTGATAGAAGCCGACACTGCACGTCATGCTCGTAGTCAGCTGCGTGAGCAACGCTTAATGCCCCTTGAATTACACCCCGTTAATGAAAAAGAAGCCCGCACACAACGCGGCGGCTTTAGCTTTAGCAATGTGTTCAAAAAACGGATTTCGGTTGCAGAGTTGGCGTTAATTACCCGTCAAATTGCCACGTTGGTTGCCGCAGGCTTACCGATTGAAGAGGCATTAAAAGCGGTTGGCCAACAGTCAGAAAAAGCCCGTTTAGGTAATATGATTATGGCTGTACGTTCGCGTGTTGTAGAAGGGTACAGCCTAGCCGACTCTATGGCTGAATTTCCTCATGTTTTTGATGATTTATACCGTGCAATGGTCGCATCTGGTGAAAAGTCGAGCCATTTAGAGGTGGTGCTTAATCGTCTTGCAGACTATACCGAACGTCGACAACAGCTTAAATCTAAGCTCACCCAAGCCATGATTTATCCTATCGTACTCACCGTGGTTGCTATCGGCGTTATCGCTGTATTACTTGCTGCAGTAGTGCCTAAAGTTGTGGGTCAGTTTGAACATATGGGCCAAGAGCTTCCTGGTACCACCCAATTTTTAATCCTAGCGTCTGACTTTGTTCAGCACTGGGGGTTATTGGTTGTCTTGATTATCTTTGGTGGCTTGATTTTGTTTCAGCGCATGCTGAGCAATCCAATCATGCGGATGAAATATGACACAATGTTACTCAATATGCCCGTTATCGGCAAAGTGAGTAAAGGCCTCAATACCGCCCGTTTTGCTCGTACATTAAGTATTTTATCGGCAAGTTCAGTGCCCCTGCTAGATGGTATGCGTATTGCCAGTGAAGTATTACAAAATGTCAAAGTGCGTGCTGCAGTTGATGATGCCACTGCACGGGTGCGTGAGGGAACCAGTTTGGGTGCGGCGTTGACTAATACTAAGTTATTCCCCGCAATGATGTTGTACATGATAGCCTCTGGTGAAAAAAGCGGTCAGTTAGAAAGTATGCTTGAACGTGCGGCAGACAACCAAGACCGCGAGTTTGAGTCTAACGTTAATATTGCTCTTGGGGTGTTTGAACCTATGCTGGTAGTCAGTATGGCTTCGGTTGTATTATTTATTGTGATGGCAATCTTACAGCCTATTTTAGAGTTAAATAATTTAATCAGTGGCTAAGCCATAAAGCAAAGCCGATAAGTTCAAGATTTGAGTCATTTTTAGAAGGAAGTCTTTAATGCAACAACACAACAAACAACGCGGTTTCACCTTGCTCGAAGTTATGGTGGTGATTGTTATTCTTGGTATTTTGGCGTCAATGGTTGTGCCTAACTTGATGGGTAACAAAGACAAAGCAGACCAACAAAAGGCCGTTTCAGACATTGTTGCGCTCGAAAATGCCTTAGACATGTATAAGTTAGACAACAGTATTTATCCAACAACAGAGCAAGGGCTTGACGCCTTAGTGACTAAGCCTAACTCGTCGCCAGAGCCACGTAATTTCCGGGACGGTGGTTATGTTAAGCGCTTACCTCAGGATCCATGGCGCAATGACTATTACCTATTAAGCCCTGGTGAGAACGGAAAAATAGACATTTTCAGTGCAGGTCCAGACGGACAAGCAGGCTCTGAAGATGATATTGGCAGCTGGAACTTACAAGACTTCCAATAATATGCTTTATCGTCGTCATGCTGGATTCACCTTACTAGAGGTATTACTCGTCGCATTGTTAATGGGATTAGTGGCATCGGCTGTCACTATTTCTATGAGTGCGGCAGGACCAGAGCAAGCACTTAACAAGCAAGCGCAGCGATTTATGTCGGCGACCGAAATGGTGCTGGATGAAAGTGTGCTCAGTGGTCAGTTTATCGGTATTGTGATTGACGAAGACCAATATCAATTTGTGTTTTATCGAGAAGGTAAATGGATGCCTGTCGAACAAGACCGTTTACTGGCGACGCAAAAAATGAACCCGGGACCTTACTTGAAGTTGTGATAGATGGCATGCCATTATCGCAAGAAGATGAGCAAGACGAGTCTTGGTTTGATGAGCCATTTATTGATGAAGAGAGCGAAGAAGATAAAAAAAGCATCCCGAACCACAAATTTTGCTTTTTCCTAGTGGCGAAATGACGCCGTTTGAACTTAATTTTTCCACTGTTACTGACGAACTTAAGCGGGTTAATGTATTGATCGTTGGCGACGCATTAGGGCGGCTGACATTAGGGCGTGTCGATGAGTAAATCGATTTCACGTCACCTAAAAGGATCTGTAACAAAATGTCGGGGCATGACCTTGCTCGAGGTGATAGTTGCCTTAGCGGTGTTTTCAATTGCGGCCGTATCAGTGACCAAAAGTTTAAGTGAACAAATGGCCAACATGCCCATTTTAGAAGAGCGCACCTTGGCGCAATGGGTTGCCAGTAATCAAATGGTTGAAGTGCGATTAACGGATGCATTTCCCGACATTGGTAAAAAAGAAGGCGAGGTCGAACTTGCTGGTCGTGAATGGTTTTGGCGCCAAGAAGTGGTTAAAACTACCGATGAAAAATTTAGAATGATCAAAGTGAGTGTCAGTGACGATAACCGCTATCAACGTATTGTCGCTCAGGTAAGCAGTTATGTGCACAACAACGACTAATTACAAAGGCTTTACCTTACTTGAAATGCTCATCGCGATCGCGATTTTTGCCATGTTGAGCCTCGCGGCTAACTCGGTATTGTCGACAGTAATGAAAAACGATGAAGTCACCAAAGAGTTTTCTGTTCGGCTTAAAGCATTACAACAAGGCTTTGGTGCATTAGAAAGAGATTTAGGCCAAATGGTGGCACGCACGGCAAGATCATTTGAAGGCGACCGTGGCAGTCAGTTTTTTCAAGCGGGCGATAATATTCTTGACTCAGATACCCAAGCATTAATGTTCTATCGACTTGGCTGGTTAAACCCTGATGGCATGCTACCAAGAGGCAGTGTGCAGTCAGTTGCTTATGTGGTGCAAGCCGGACGGTTAGAGCGTTGGTATTACCCATACCCTGAACCTGTTGTTGGTGCGGAGCCGTTAAAAAGTTTAGTGATTGACCATGTGTTATCGGTTGAGTATTCGTTTTATATTGATGACAGTTGGCAAACCAAAGTTGATGGCACCGTTATGCCTAAAGGTATTGCCATGGAAATAGAGATTGAAGGTTTAGGTAAAATCCAGCGGCGCTTTTTATTGCCTAAAGGTGCGCCTGCAGAAACATCCGACGATGATTCAAAAGAAGATTCAGATGACTCAGATGACTCAGATGATGAGGAGTCAACCTAATGGGTGGGCAAAAGCAGCGCGGAGTAGCCCTCATTGTGGTCATGCTGATTGTGGCTATGGTCGTGGTTATTGCGACAAATATTACCAGTCGTAACCAACTGTCAATGCGGCGCACATTGAATATGGCGCAGTATGATCAGGCATACTGGTATGCCATGTCGGCTGAAGAACTTGCAATCAAAGTGCTTAAACAAGATTTTGAAGACGCCGAAGGCACTGTGCATTTACAACAATATTGGGCGCTGGCTAATGTTGTTTTTCCTGCCGAATATGGTGAAATTGTTGGTGAAATAAACGACATGCGTGCTTGCTTTAATGTTAATGCTGTGGGTGAGCCCTCAACTGAAACTGAAAATAACCAGCCTAAAATGACATTGGCTGCAAGGCAATTTCAGGCTATGTTGATTAGCTTGGGTATTGATGAGTTTGGCGCTGAACAATTAACACAAACATTAAAAGACTATATCGATACCGATTCTGTCTCGAGTACATATGGCGCAGAAGATGCTGAATATGAATCACGTAATGTGCCATATCGTGCGGCAAATACTTTGATGCAACATCGCAGTGAATTAAGAGCAGTATTGGGCTTTAATCAAAATGTATATATAAATATATTAGATTACGTATGTGCAATACCGGGCGACAGCCGACAGATATTGAATGTCAACACAGTTAAAGTAGAGCAAGCCGCATTACTTGTTGGCATGTTAGAAAACCAAGTATCGATAAGCGAAGCAGAAAGCATCATTAATGAACGTCCCGCAGATGGTTACGGTACGATTGAAGAATTTTGGGAAAGCTCGTCGCTCAGCAGTATTGAAGCTGAAGACGATCTTAAGTCCAGTTTTGTGGTCGACAGCGAATATTTTTTATTACATGCTGGTGCCAAAGTAGACAACGCAATATTTCGAATGGACAGCGTGCTTAAGCGCAATGGTAACAACTTAGAAGTGCTCACCCGTCAATACGGTGGTCAACAATAATAACAAGTTCATTGCGTGTAAAAGACGTATTGAGAGTGGTGGAGAATAACAGTGTCTGAACGGCTATTTATCCGATTAGGAAAAACATCAGAACACCCATGTTCATGGCTAGTATGGTCCGAGCAAGAACAAGAAATTATCGCCTCGGGCGAGTTAACTGATGCTGCAAGCCTCAGCACGCTTGCTGAGCGTGCAGGTAATCGCCCTGTTGATGTATTGGTGCCCGCTGCCAGCATGACATTGACCCAAATTGCTCTACCTGAAAAAGGTCAGCGCCAAGCATTAAAGGCGTTGCCTTATATGCTCGAAGAAACCCTCGCAACCGATGTCGATAACATGCACTTTGTTGTTGGCTCACGTGAAGGTGAACAACTCAATGTTGCTGCCGTTGCCCATGAGCAAATGCAAGCTTGGCTTGCCTGGTTGCATGAAGCCGGCTTAAAAGTAAAACGCATTGTTCCTGACTGTTTAGCATTACCATTAGAGCAATGCCGCTGGGCTGCAATGAGTTTAGGTAACGAATACTTAATTAGAACATCTGAAGGCAGTGGTATTAGTTTACCTAAAGCTTGGTCGGCATTTGCATTACCGCAACTGGTCAATAACGCAACGGCATTAAACGATAATCAAACGATTAATGTTGCCAGCTACAGCGACGATATCGCAATCGAAGGGGTGGAAGTTGATAATAAACCCCTCGATTTGCCTATGATGGTCTTGGCTAAAGGTATTTTAAATGCGCCAATTAACCTATTAAGCGGTATTTATAAGCCTAAGCGTGAATACAGTAAGCACCTAATGGTGTGGAAGAATACCGCCATTATCGTGGTAGTGGCAATTGTGCTTGCACTCATCAATAAAGGGTTAGCGATTCATCAACTCAATAATGACACAGATGCATTACGGGCACAAAGTGAAGTGATTTTTAAACAAGCCGTGCCAGGCGTAAACCGTATTGTTAATGTTCGCTCGCAAATGGACAGTGAATTACGCCGTATGCAGGGGCAAGGTGGTGGCGCAGCATTTTTTGAAATGCTCGACGGACTTAAGCCCGCATTTAATAAAGTACCGGATTTAAAACCTAACAGTTTACGATTTGAAGGTAACCGTGAAGAATTGCGTATGCAAATTACCGCGCAAAATTATGCTCAGGTGGACCAGTTTAAAGAAATTGTTGCCAAAGATTTTCAGTTAGAAGGTGGGGCGATGAATAGCACTGATGAAAACGTCACTAGCACCTTAACCTTGAGGACCAAATAGTATGGGAAATTTACGTATTTGGTGGCAAGGTTTAGCGACACGAGAACAACAACTTGTTGGATTTTGTGCTGCTATTTTGGTTGTCGGCTTTGTATATTGGGGCATATGGACACCAATTTCGAATGCACAAATTGACGCTGAACGCAGTCACAAGGCTGCCCAACAAACGTTAAATTATGTCAAACAAACGGCGAACAAGTTAGCCGGCTTAAAACAGGCGGGTGCTAAAGCCAGTTCACGTGGCAGTTTAAGTTCTATCGTCAACCAAACCGCAGGCCAATACCAGTTAGAAATCACCCGTATGCAACCACAAGGTGACAAAATTCAAATATGGATGGATGATATTCCATTTGATGTATTATTGGGTTACTTGCACGAACTGGTTGAGCAAAAAGGCTTAACGCTAGACAGCGTGGATTTAGCCGAATCTGATGTAACTGGCTTTGTAAAAGTCAGACGTATTCAGCTTTCACAGTAAGGATTTTTTGTGAGTTTATTTTTTAAAATACTGTTTGGTATTGTGGTTTATATCATTTTTATGATTGCCTATGTGCCAGCTAACTGGCTAGTTAGTATTGCACCGTTACCTAACAATGTATTGTTCAGTGGTACAGAAGGCACCTTATGGCAAGGCAAAGCTGCATTAGTCAGTGTTGATAAGCGTCAGGTTGAACACGTTGCCTGGCAATTAAGCCCTTGGGGTTTGTTTATGGGCAAGGCTAACATTGACTTTAGCATTGGCAATCGCGCAACGCCGGTGAGTGGTAAAGGTAGCCTAACCTGGTCACTTGCAGGTGTAAGTGGTAAAAATATCCGTCTTGATGTACCCGACAGCTTTTTATTAGCTGGTGCTAAATTGCCTTTTAAAACGCAAATAAACGGTGACGTGAGTTTGATGGTTGAAGTGTTAGAGCAAGGTAAACCTTGGTGCGAGCAGCTTAAGGGTAAATTATTTTTAAATAGTACTGATGTTAAAAATCAGTTTGGCATATATCCGTTAGGTAATATTGCCTTAGGGTTAAGTTGTCTTGACGGCCAATTACAACTCGCCACAGATGAAACGTTAAATGCATTAGGGTTAACGGGCACGGCTATCTTAGGTGAAGGTAACTTAGTAAAAGTCAGTGCCAAAATAAAGCCTACCGACGCACAACCACAAGATTTACGTAAGTCATTACAATTTTTGGGACGCCAAGATAGCCAAGGCTATTATCCCATTAATTACCAAGGCATCGTACCTGGACTATAGTGGCAAATCATAAAAAAGCGCGTTGATAGCAATATCAACGCGCTTTTTTTGTTTGAGCAATTTAGAGCGAATGTAATAAGTCACTCACCGCCGGAAATTGAGTAAATACCGTGTGTGGCTTTTGGCTGTCAGGGTTACTAATGCCTAGTTGATAACCTACACCGGCTCTTTTTGATGCGGCTAAAATGACTTCATTGTCGTCAATAAACAAACACCTTGCCGGGTCGAGCTGAAATTTATTGAATGCATATTGCCAAAAATTGGGATGCTCTTTGGGGTAGCCACTTTCGTGGCTCGACAATAACTCGTCTAAGCCTTCGGCTAAATTAGTATGAGTGAGCTTTAATGCCAGGCTGTGAGGGTGTGCGTTAGTGAACAAAATACGTCGTTTACTTGCACTCGCAAGCGCCTGTAAAAATGGCATACTGTCTTGGCGGATTTTAATTCTGTCGGCTGCGGTATAATGTAAGGCCAAAATATCTATGCCTAAATGCTGCTGCCAATAATCTAAGCAATACCAGTCTAATGTGCCAACCACATTATGATACGCCTGAGTCACTAGCTTATTAGCATCGCCTAAACTAATTTGCCGTAGCAAACTTAATTGTTGTGGTACTAATTGTAGCCAAAAGTGGTTGTCAAAGTGCAAATCTAACAGGGTGCCATCCATATCAAGAAGCACCGTGTCTATCTTATGCCAAGGAAACATGTAAATTCCGGTTGTAGAATATACCTAGAATAGTAAGATTGTATCTTGTCTTTATTAATTCGTCACATGGGGCTGCAATGACACAGCGGCATGAAAAGCCGGAAATCCTGCACACTGAGATCGTTGCCAAAAGCCGATTGTTTCAAATTGAGCAGGTTCATCTGAAGTTTTCAAATGGTGTAGAACGCCAATATGAAAGAATGAAAGGCGGTAGCAGAGGTGCAGTTATGATTGTGCCTATCCACGAAGGTAAACTGTTACTCGCCAGTGAATATGCCGCTGGCACCGATAATTACGAGTTAGGTTTTCCGAAAGGGTTAATCGACCCAGGCGAAACAGCCATTGAAGCAGCTAACCGCGAGCTACAAGAAGAGATTGGCTTTGGTAGTCATAAGTTGACACTGTTAAAGGAGTTGTCACTTGCCCCAGGCTATTTTTCAAGCAAAATGCAGATCTTCGTGGCTGAGCAACTTTATCCCAGTCGTTTAGAGGGTGATGAACCTGAGCCAATCGATGTCATTCCATGGCCATTAACCGATTGCCAAGCCTTGCTCGATAATGCCGATTTTTCAGAGTCTCGTAGCGTAAGCGCATTGTTCTTGACTCAACAATATCTAGCGTCAGCTGAGTAGACAAAAGAAACACGAACAGTGACATCATTGACTATATTTTATTAATGTACGCACAAATTTAGGCAAACAACCGCGACACAAAGGGGCTAACGGTTCCCCTTAATAAGGTTATCCTTAGCGAATCCAGCGATTGGAGTAGTAATGAAGCCAGAAGATGTAATTGAGCAAGTGATTGATATAGCCACAGAAGCCGGCAAAAAGATCCGTGAGATTTATCTCGAAGGGACTTTTAAACGAGAAGTGAAATCTGACAATACTCCTGTCACGTCAGCAGATTTAGCCGCCAACGATATTATTTGCAGTCAGCTTGCCGCGTTAACACCCGATATTCCTATTTTAAGTGAAGAAGCTGCCGATATCCCTTTAAGCGTCCGCGAAACTTGGAAGCGTTACTGGCTTGTCGATCCATTAGATGGTACCGGAGAGTTTATTGCCGGTAGTGGCGACTTTTCGGTGATAATTGCCTTAGTTGAGCATAACCGTCCTATTATGGGCATTGTTTATGTGCCCATGACAAAAGTGTGTTATTACGCTATAGCTGGCCTTGGTGCATATAAACGTGATGGTAAAAATGAACTGCGCATCACCAGCAAACAGCTAGCAAACGGTGAAACTGACAATATACGTTTAGCGGTAAGTCGCCGCCAAGATCCCCAATCCGTTTTGAAGTTACTGAATAAACCTAATCATTGCGAATTAGTGGTGATGGGCGGTGCAGCCTTAAAGAGTTGCTTAGTCGCTGAAGGCCGCGCTGATTGTTATGTGCGTTTAGGCTCAACGGGTGAGTGGGATACCGGTGCTGCACAGATTATTATTGAAGAAGCCGGCGGTGCACTCATTGATATAAACTTACAGCCATTAACGTATAACGAGCGAGAAAGCTTGGAAAACCCTAACTTTATCGTTGTGGGTAGCCCCAATTTACCGTGGGATATCTTACTTACAACCTAGAGTGCCGGTTAGTCATACCAATCCTTATTAGAATATGATCTATTTTAGGCAGCGTCACTCGGCTACCAGTACAATGAAAATGACTGTAGGTGTAGTCGTCTCATCAAAGTCATTTGAAGCAATAATGGGGGTTGTGACACAGTCCCGAAGGGCGACTTTATCAGAGCGGTCTTCTTTGTTAGCCTTTCTTAACGTACAACTGCATGGATGCAGGAGATAGAGCAACGCAGGAGCAGTTGTCGAGAACGACTATGTCTTCAAAAGACTGCCTCGAATACCTCACTGATCATTTTCGCTAAAAGAGCAAATTCTAATGCGGATTGGTATAACTATATTTTATGTAGCATATTGCTTTTATATTGACGTGTGAATATTGTATCTCAATTGTTAATAAGCTGTTTTATTGAGAGCAAAGCACATGAGACGCAAAGGAATGTATACCGCTTCAACTTCGATGTTATTCATCCTCGGGGCGATTGGATTGACGGGTTGTGGAGGTGGTAGTGATGATAGTTCACCTGACAGTGGCGGAACACCTGATGGCCGCCTAACTGGCGATGTTGTTTATTATGCCGCAGCGTGTGATGCCACACAGCCAGCGGTGGGAACTGACATTATTGTACATCGTAAAGATGGCAGTATTTTAAGCCAATCAACAGTACCTTCAACGGGTAAGTTTGATATCGCTTGGCCGAGTGAGGCTTATCATTTTTCATATGCTCAGACCATCAACGATGAACTGTTCGTAACCAGTCTGCTCAATGTAGTAGCGGGTGATATCGGCATTGTGGGTGGGCGTAATAGTAACCTTGACTCGGCGTGCTCTTGCACTGACTTTAATTTTTCGTTCGATGATATTCACTTCGCTTACAATGGTTATACCGTTTACCTTAATGGCGACAACCGGACGACACGTGCCAACGTCTGTAAACAAGATGGTCAATTCCCTCCAGTTAATTTAGTCCTCACTCCCAGCCATGATGATGGGCTAACATCCTATGCCGCACAAATCGATGTTAACAATTATGCTGCCAATCGCACTATATATGTTGACCCCTCTATATTTGAAAACGCCACGAATGAAAGTGTTTTACTCGATGCTGTATTAAGTAGTGCCAACAGTAATATTGAATACCCAGATTTTAGAACATTTTCAGAAACAGATTATGGCCGGGCAAACTGGATTGCATGGATGATGTCGCCGCATATTTTCCCGGGGTTATTTGCTAATAACTTCATTACTTCATCTCATTTTGATTACTTAGGAGGTGATGATTACGGCGAGGTATATTATTACACCAGTCGGCGTCATCGCGTAACCGATCCAGACGATACTCAAATTGTGCAATTACAGCAAAACCAGCAAAAAATGCTGCAAAGTACAGACGCAATTTTAACTAGCTTTGGTGAAGACGGTGCCAGTAACTATGATTTTACGGGGATCGGTACAGGTAAAACCTTACTTCAAGTTAATTTTGGTCAAAATGGCATTGCGCACTGGACAATTGAAGCCCCCTTAAAAGGGACGTTTCCAGATTTGGATTTACCGACAAATTTACAAACACCGTTTGAGCAAATTACCCAAGCGAATTTATCGGTAATGATTTATGGCTACTTTAGTCATTCGTCGAACCAATATAATCAATTCCGCACAAAAGCAGTCGAAATACAACGCGCTGATTTGAAAACTCGGTCCGATTTTTATGATAATTATGTTATTGAACAAATTTCTGTAGATATTTATTAAGCCTACAAACAAACGCCCTCAAAAGAGGGCGTTATTTTTTAGGCTGTTTTACGAGCGTCTAACCATTGATGAATAGCTTGTCTGTCACCTTGAAATATAACCCTATCGCGTTTCTTTTCTAATTGAAATTCATACATAGGGTCATAGTAAACGTCTAACAGTATGCTTATCCAGTCTAGATGTTTACGGGCATTATTTTGACTTTGTTGCTGTAATAAAGCCTCATCAACAAGCTGTTGTAGTTGCTGATGTAGCTTTCCGCCCAAGCGTTTACGAATACCCGTTAAGCTTTGAGTGAGATAGTGGCTAAATGCTTCAAACCCGTCTTGCTCACCCAATTTAATAACATAATCTGCCAACTTATCGGTGATATAGTCTTTGAGTAACCGAGGCAAGCGAATGTCTCTGGGTTCATCGAGTAATACAATATCTGCTTGTTGCATCGCTTGATAAAAAGCGTGCGGCAAAGCAGAGCGACCAATCAGATAGCTTTCATCTTCAAGCAGTAAATGGCGATGTTGCTGCTGTTGATGCTTGAGTAATGAAACCGCAAGGTTATTTTCAAAATTGATTTGTGTCGGCTGTGGCTCAATGTTTTTGCCAAAACTTGAGCCTTTATGGTTTGCGATACCTTCTAAATCAACCGACTCATCGCGCTGATGTATAAACTCTGTTTTACCACTGCCAGTAATACCACTTAATATCAGCATACTGGTTTGTTTTGGTGCATTGTCGATAGCACCGATTAAAAAACTGCGCATTGCCTTATAGCCACCTTGGATAAAAGGCACATTCATGCCTGTATCTTTTATCCATTGCTGGGATAGCTTTGAACGTAATCCACCTCTAAAACAATATAAATAACTTTCAGGGTGTTGTGACAATTGAGCTTGCCATGCTTCTATTCGCGCTTGCTTCACTTTACCGGCGACTAATTGGTGGCCTAATGCGATGGCGGCATCCTGGCCATGTTGTTTATAGCAAGTGCCGACTTTAGTGCGCTCATTATCTTGCATTAATGGCAAATTAACCGAATGTGAAAAAGCACCTTTAGTGAACTCCACTGGCGCTCGCACATCAATTAATGGTCTGTTTTCAAGTAATAACCGGCCATATTCAGAGCTGGGGATAATGTCACTCATTAAATTAGCTCGATGAGAGTATCATGGCCAGTATCAATCGGCGTGAATTCGACCATTGAACCAATACACACCGCTTGTATATTATTTGCCGTTAACAATGCTTGTAGTTCAGCTTCGCTTTCTGCGTTTACAGCCACTAATAACCCACCGCTGGTTTGCGGATCGCACAAAATGGCTTTTTGGTCATTGGTGAGTTGCGGTAAATGTTCACCGTAACTGTCAAAATTACGATGTGTGCCGCCCGGTACGCAGCCTTGCGCTAAGTAATCAGCAACTTTGGGCAGTAAAGGCACGTTCTCTAATATGAGGTTGGCTTTGAGTGTGGCGCCCTGGCACACTTCAATTAAATGGCCAGCTAAACCAAACCCTGTGACATCAGTTAACGCATTCACGCCCGTAACTTTTGCGATTTCAATACCAATACTATTGAGCTGACACATGGCTTGTGGGGCAATGTGACTGTCCTCGTCTCGTAATTTCTTTTGTTTTTGCGCTGTGGTTAAAATACCAATACCAATTGGTTTGGTGAGGTATAAGCGATCGCCAGCCTTGGCAGTGTTATTTTGCTTGAGTAACTCTAACGGGATTTGCCCTGTTACGGCTAAACCAAAAATCGGTTCAGGTGCATCAATACTGTGGCCACCGGCAAGCATGATGCCTGCATCTGCACAAGCCTGGCGCCCACCATCAACCACTTGCTGTGCAACCGTTGGTGGCAATACATTGACCGGCCAACCTAATATTGCAATGGCCATAATGGGCGTGCCACCCATGGCGTAGATATCACTAATTGCATTGGTTGCCGCAATACGACCAAAAGTAAAAGGGTCATCAACGATAGGCATAAAAAAATCAGTCGTGCTAATAATGCCTGTTTGTTCATTGAGCTTGTATACCGCAGCATCATCACGAGTTTGGTTACCGACAAGTAAATTCGGATCAGTAAAAACGGGGAGCTGTGAGGCAAGAATAGTGCTTAATACTTTAGGAGATATTTTACAGCCACAACCAGCACCATGACTATATTCGGTTAATTTTATTGTTTGCTCAGACATAATAGGGTGATCTTTAGACGGCGTATTGAGCAGCAATTATAATCACTATTAAGCAGAATATCTTGTGTTTTAGTCATTTATACAATCTAGCCATTGCTTTATGTTCGATAAAATAAATTATTATGAACATTGTTTTTTATTTTGTTTGCTGTTAGCTTATCACTCATCAAGACAACTGATGTTAGGTAACTACAGTGGCTAGACGTAAAGAGCACACTCATGAGCAAATTAAACAAATGGCAATCGAAGCCGTTGTCATGCATTTGCAACATGACAATCTTCATTCTTTGAGTTTGCGAAAAGTGGCTAGTCAAATTGGCTATGTGCCGAGTACCTTAATCAATATTTTTGGCAGTTATCAGTATTTATTATTGGCTGTATCAGAACAGACTTTGGCGAATTTATCTTCGGTGCTGCAAGGGTTAACAAAGCAGGCGCCGATAACAAATATTCAAAATATGGCGATGGCTTATAGTGATTTTGCTTTACAGCATAAAAGCTGCTTTCGGTTGGTGTTCGAATTAACCATGCTAGACGATCAGCCTTTACCGCAAAACCACACCACTATTGTTAAATCATTATTTGCTTTAGTGGAGTCACAATTACGCAGATATTTTACTGACATTAGTGAACCACAAGCAGAATTGATGAGCCGAGTGCTTTGGGGCGGTATTCATGGGTTAACGACTTTAGCCTTAGATGAAAAGCTATTTGCAACGCACAATGACTTACGCACTATGTTGTGCAGTCATGTCCAAGGATATATTGCTGGTATAAGCAAAACAGGGAGTTTGCATGATATTAACTAAACGCTTTTTACCTTATTTTGTGACTCTGTGCTTAGGGGCGCTAAATGATAACTTTTATAAAAATGTCTTGTTATTACTGGTGACCTACAGTCAGCTCAATACCTTACCTATTGATGTTAATTTGTTTGTCAATTTAGCCGCTGGCGTATTCATTTTACCGTTTTTCTTGTTTTCAGCGCATGCGGGAATTGTGGCCGATAACATGAACAAAGCCAAACTTATAAGGCGTTTAAAGCTTTTAGAGCTGATTATTATGTCGACAGCAGCTATCGCCATTGTTAGCCAGAGCTATATGGTGATGTTGTTTCTGTTGTTTTTAACCGGGAGCCAGTCTGCTTATTTTGGTCCGGTTAAATATTCTTTACTACCGCAAGCATTGAGTGAGGCAGAATTAGTCAAAGGTAATGCCTTAGTTGAAATGGGGACTTTTTTATCGATTCTTATTGGTACATTAAGTGCTGGCTTAGTGGTAGCGAATGAAAACGGTTTAACCTGGGCTGCTATTATTGTGTCGGTGCTTGCTGTGGCGGGATATCTTGCCAGTCGAGCTATCCCTTCTTTGCCAGCACAGGGTGAGCTCAACCCGAATAAATTTTCATTATTTTCAGGCACCTTACGTTGTATTAATAAAGCGCGTGAAACTAAGTCGATTTGGATGGCCATTTTAGCCATCAGTTGGTTTTGGTTTTTAGGAGCCACTTATCTGACTCAGTTTCCTAATTTTGCTAAGTTGCATTTGCATGCCGATGCTACAGTAGTGTCTTTACTGTTGGCGTTGTTTTCTGTCGGCATTGCCGTTGGCTCTTTTGTGTGCGAACGTTTTTCGTTTGGCCATGTTGAACTCGGCCTGTTGCCGTTTGGGGTATTGGGACTCAGTGTATTTAGCTTCGACATGATAGGCGCTATCCCGCTACAAATGGTTGAGCCTGGTTTTGTGTATAGCTTTGAGTCTTTTATTAGCAATGCCCAGCATTATCGAATCATGGTTGATCTGTTTTTGGTTGGGTTAAGCGGTGGGGTATTTATTGTACCTTTATATGCGTTTATTCAAACCCGTGCAGAAAAACAAGAGTGCGCTCAAGCTATCGCAGCAAACAACATTATTAATGCGTTGTTTATGGTGGGCTCTGCAATACTCTCAATCGTATTACTCGGTGTATTAAATTGGACAATTCCTGAGTTATTTATGCTAATTGGCATAATGAACTTAGCTGTATTGTTATATGTTTACTCACAGGTGCCTGAGTTCACCCAGCGGTTTATCAGTTATTTACTCAGCCACGTGATGTATCGCGTTAATGTGAATGGCAGAGAGCACATTCCGGCACAAGGAGCAGGGATCATTGTCAGTAACCATGTGAGTTATGTTGATGCATTAATCATTATGGGAGCTTCGACGCGGCCAATTCGGTTTGTGATGGATAAGTCCATCAGCGAAATCCCACTATTAAAATATGTGTTTAGGCATGCAGGGGTGATTCCTATCTGCTCACCTAAAAAGTGTGAAGCCACTTATCAAAATGCATTTGAACAGATCCACCAAGCATTAGCCAATGATGAGCTAGTGTGTATATTCCCTGAAGGTCGGTTAACGCCAGACGGTGAAATAGGTGAGTTTAGACCAGGAATTGAAAAGATATTACAGCGTGACCCAGTACCCGTAATACCACTTGCACTCAAGGGGTTATGGGGCTCGTACTTTAGTCATAAAGGTGGCCACGCACTGACGACCAAACCTACTCGTTTTTGGTCCCGCGTGAAAGTGAATATCACAGCGGCCGTAGCGGGAGAAACAACTAACCGCATGGCATTGCAACAGCAAGTGACACAACAATTCGACATTAACCGGTAGATAAAAAAAGGCCATCAGGATTAACTCAGATGGCCTTTTGGTATTACTTCACTTATTGGGCGTAAGCAGCAGTTAAGCTTTTCCATTGACGCTGCCTTTCTAAAAACTGGCTGCGTAAGTGTTGCACTTGTTGTTTAAGATTATGATCGGCTAATTGTTTACGTTTAGCTTCAATCAAGCTCTTTTTCGCTTGATAGTATTCAAGTAAATGTTGCTTCATTAAATCGTATTCAGCTTGAAACTTTTCAACAATTTCATCGCAGTTAGGTAAATGTGCTACTTGATTTTGCGCTTGCAAGAGTTGCATTTGCAAACGTGCACTTTCAATACGCTCTTGCGGCACTTTTCGAAGGTTAGTGGCTAAGCCAACCCAGCTCATCGCTTTGATTAACCATTTGGTTGGATCGTAATCCCACCACTTAATGCCATTACGATAATCGTTTTCAAAAATATGGTGAAAATTGTGATAGCCCTCGCCATATGTTAATAAGGCTAAAAAGGCATTATCGCGTGCAGTGTTTTTATCTGTGTACGGCTGTTTACCCCAAATGTGGGCTAAAGAGTTAATAAAAAAGGTGCAGTGATGTACTACCACTAAGCGTAATAAACCTGCCATTAACACCATCGACAGTATGTCACCGTTTAACCAACCTAAAAATGCTGGTAAACCAATGTTCATAAAAATGACTAACGCTAAGTAGTGTTTATGCTGCCACATAACGATACGGTCGTTTTGTAAATCGCGTACGTTATTGTAATCGCTGTAACGACTTGCCTGATATTCACGTAGCATCCAACCTATGTGACTATACCAAAAGCCCATTTTAGCCGAGTACGGATCTTTATCATTATTATCAACATGTTTGTGGTGTATACGATGGTCACTACACCAATGTAAAGCACTGTTCTGCAGTGCTAATGCACCACCTAACGCATATAAAAAACGAACCGCAGGGTGAGCCTTGTAGGCTTTATGAGACCATAACCTATGATAGCCAGCGGTAATCGATAAGCCACTAGCGTAAGCGAAAACAACAAATGCAATCCATTCAATGCCGTCAAAGCCATGGGCGAAGCCACGCCAAGGGATTAATACCACAGCGCCAATTAAGGTAATGGCAAATAGCAGGGTATTAAGCCAAATGATTGGAGGTTTTTTCATTTAATAAGATTCCAATAATAGGTTATAGCAAGTTGAGCGTACATTTGTACGCTAATTTAACTTAGTCGATAGGGACGGGTCAAGTTTAACAGGGCTGTGTTTCTGTTTTAAAAACGGTATTATCTGTTGATAAATATTGACTGAATGGAATAGTAAATGGGTGTTAGAGCACAACAAAAGGAAAAAACGCGTCGTGCATTAGTGGATGCTGCTTTTAATCAATTAAGCGCAGAACGTAGTTTTTCGAGTTTAAGTTTGCGTGAGGTTGCACGCGAAGCAGGTATTGCTCCCACTTCTTTCTATCGTCACTTTAAAGACATGAACGAACTTGGATTAACCATGGTTGATGAAGGTGGTTTAACCTTGCGCCAAATGATGCGTAAAGGTCGTCAACGCGCAGAAGCGGGTGGCAGTGTTATCCGCATTTCAGTCGATACCTTTATTGAAGTATTAGAATCTAATCCAAACGTATTTCGTATTTTATTGCATGAGCGTTCAGGAACATCTGCTGCGTTTAGAGCTGCTGTAGAGCGTGAGATTGAACACTTTATTTCAGAGCTCGCGCATTACACTGAAGCGCAAGCCAACCGCACGCCCGATCTTGCTCGAGCACAGGCAGAAGCATTAGTGATTTTAGTGTTTAATGCCGGAGCGTCGGCGTTAGATTTAAAACGCAGTGAGCGTAAAGCATTGGCTGATCAGCTTGTATTACAGTTGCGCATGGTGGCAACGGGCGCAGAAGCGTTACAGCAAAAAATGGACAATCGTACCTAAAATTTTTCGGTATTGTCGATACAACAAAGGCGCAATGAATGCGCCCTTGTTGTATCTAGGGTCTGTTGATCTTTGCTGATTGAATTTTGTTCGAGTTAAAAACGTTTTAATCGAGACGAATGGATTGATGCCTAGTCACCTAAGCAAAATCCATTCAACAAAGAGTAAAACGTTTTTAGCCGAACCCTTTGGGCAGCGTTTGTTGGCCATTTTTACTGTGTTATCGACTTTTTATGTAGAATAACTACACTTCAAAGTCTCTGCCTTGTACAAATGGCCAACAATTCGCTGCAAAAACAACCTTGAAAGATCAACAGACCCTAGCAAATCGCGCTGAGTTATCTACGCACTAGCAACACACCTGACTCCATATGATCGGTATATGGAAATTGGTCAAATAATGCAAAGCGGCTAACTTCATGGGTTTTGCTTAGTGTAAGCAAGTTGTCTTTTAAGGTTTCAGGATTACACGAGATATACAAAATTCGCTCGTAGCCTTGTACTAACTTTAACGTCTCTGAATCAATACCTGCGCGAGGTGGGTCAACAAAGATGGTATTGCAATCATAACTGTCTAAATCAATTCCTTCTAAGCGTCGATATTGACGTTTCTTCGCCATCGCGTCGCTAAAGTCTTCTGCCGACATACGAATAATCTGAACGTTATCCACTTTATTGATAGCAATATTATATTGAGCGGCATCAACAGATGGCTTAGCTAATTCAGTGGCTAATACTCGGTTAAAGTTTTGTGCTAATGCAATGGTAAAATTACCATTGCCACAATACAGTTCCAGTAAATCACCTTGGCTTTGTTTAGTTGCATCTATCGCCCATTCGAGCATTTTTACTGAGACTTTTGCATTAGGCTGAGTAAAGCTGTTTTCGATTTGCTTGTACTGTAACGCTTGTTGATTAACCGTTAACGATTCGACCACAAAGTCTTTGTCTAAGTCTATTTTTTGCTTACGAGCTCGGCCAATAATATTGACATTAAACTGTGTCGCTAATTTAGCTTTTAATTGAGTTGCTTGATCGCGCCATTCATCATCAAGTTGACGATGATAGAGCAGCGACACTAAAATTTCACCACTAAGCGTTGACAAAAAATCTATCTGAAATAGCTTGTGACGTAATGCTGGATTAGGCTTTAATTCTTCTATAATTGCCGCCATCATCTGATTAATCAGTAACCCTGCTGGTAAATATTGGTCACAACGCACTTTTGCATTCAGTGCTTTATCAAACATGTAGTAATATAAGTCATCGCCTTCATGCCACATTCTAAATTCGGCACGCATACGATAATGCATCGGTTCTGAAGCAAAAATTTCTAGCGCTGGTGGATTGAAATTGGCAAAGGCCTGTTCAAGCTTGATGCGCTTTTGTTGTAATTGTGCATCGTAGTTTTTAGGATCCATTGCAGCTAAATTCATATCGTCCACCCAAGGCTGTAAAAAAGGGCGCAAATATTATACTAAATGACGCTGATGTCCAGTATTACGCGCCTAATGATAAAATGACATAACCATAAATATTGAACCGATTCATCTTTGGAGCC
Source organism: Shewanella phaeophyticola (assembly GCF_025398315.1). Lineage (GTDB taxonomy): Bacteria > Pseudomonadota > Gammaproteobacteria > Enterobacterales > Shewanellaceae > Shewanella > Shewanella phaeophyticola. Next base: position 4,115,180 of record NZ_JAODOQ010000001.1, on the reverse strand, counting down.
CACATTGTCTGGATCTATATTAGTATTTGATTCTGGCATCGGCGGACTGTCGGTCATGAGTGAAATTAGAAAACAGCTACCTCAGCATAACTATTGCTATCTGTTCGATAATGCCCGTTTGCCATATGGTAACTTGTCAGAACAAGAACTAATAAGCGGTTGTGTTGCATTGATAACCCAACAGGCTAAACGCCTCAATGCCAGCATAGTGATCGTTGCATGTAATACTGCAAGTACACTCGTACTGCCTCAATTGCGCCAGTCACTTACTATTCCAATTGTTGGCGTTGTTCCAGCTATCAAACCTGCAGCAATGTTATCGCAAAAGAAACACATAGGATTGTTGGCTACACCAGGAACAGTGAGACGAGATTACACTCAAGAACTCATCAACCAATTTGCTGAAGATTGCCGAGTAGAATTGTTTGGAACATCTGAACTCGTGTTATTAGCCGAACAACATGTAGCACGTCAAACTATCGACAAAAATAAGTTGAAAGCTATTCTGCTACCAATTATTGAATCCGATATAGATGTATTAGTACTAGGCTGTACACATTTTCCGATGATCGCAAAAGAGATCAGTGATTGTATAGGATCCGGAATCACGTTGTTAGATTCGGGTGAGGCAATAGCAAAGCGAGTGAGATTTTTGCTTTCAAAAGAACATAACGGCAGTAAGCAATTACAAACATGTTATACAGCAGACATTAGTGAAGGGCTTAAAGAAGCATTAGTCGATTATGGCTTTAGTGATTTTTCGCTGGTAACCATAACCGACTAACGATATCGCTATCTCACATATTACGAATTCTGGCTATTGTCAGAGTCAGATTCTTGTGATTTAGCTTCTCTTACTTTTAAAGTACGTTCTTGGAAGCTGTAGTCATTAAGTTTAGCCATTGCCTTTTGTGCGCCAGCTTCAGACATTTCAACAAACCCAAAACCTTTACGACGGCCTGTCTTGCGGTCACGAACCAAACGTACAGAGTTAACTGCACCATATTCACCAAATAACGCTTTCACTTCACCTTCGTGCACACGGTAAGGTAGATTACCTACATACAGTGTCATAGTTGGACCAACATAAGGTTCATCAGCTGAGTTTGCTGAGCTTGTTGGCATAAAGGTAAAAATCAACGTTGCCACAACTACACCAGCAATAAACGCTACAGAGGAAGATGCACCGCCAAACTGAGAAAAAACAAAAGCGCCAAGAAGCGCCGCAATCAAAACAATCACGAATGATTTCTGCATAAAATAATCTCTAATGAATATAAAAATGATAAATAACTGTTAAAAACCGTTACATAGTAATTAAATTTTGCCAGATACACCAGACTGCTGTTGAAAAATTGAGCTCAAAGTTAACTTAAATATCGGAAATAACCATTTTGTGCTCTAGCTAAAGGTGCTTCTTTAAGCAAAAAACTCAAAAAAGAAACGATCTGAACAAAAGTTCGACGCTCGAAACTATTATTAATTAAAAGCGCTTGCACTAAATCTTAAGCTGCCTATAATGCGCATCCACTGACACGGCAGACAGCGAAAGCAAAACCGGTGAGTGTTATCAAGCTACTGAGGTAGCAGAGATAACGGCAAAAAGAAGTTTGAAAAAACACTTGACGCCATAAAGGGAATGCGTAAAATACGCAGCCCTGACCTACTGAAACGGTCAACGCTCTTTAACAATTTATCAAGTAATCTGTGTGGACATTCACAGGTATTGAGTTATTCGAAATTGTCTTCTTGTTCTTCGGAACGTAGGCAATCAAAAAATTTAAACTCAATGCAACGATGAATGTTCATAGCAATATGTACAAAAGACTTGTTTCACTTCGATGAGATAAGCAATCAGAATTCATTGAGCCGAGACTTTGTCTCGAAAAAACTTTAATTGAAGAGTTTGATCATGGCTCAGATTGAACGCTGGCGGCAGGCCTAACACATGCAAGTCGAGCGGTAACAGAAAGTAAGCTTGCTTACTTTGCTGACGAGCGGCGGACGGGTGAGTAATGCCTAGGGATCTGCCCAGTCGAGGGGGATAACAGTTGGAAACGACTGCTAATACCGCATACGCCCTACGGGGGAAAGGAGGGACCTTCGGGCCTTTCGCGATTGGATGAACCTAGGTGGGATTAGCTAGTTGGTGAGGTAATGGCTCACCAAGGCGACGATCCCTAGCTGTTCTGAGAGGATGATCAGCCACACTGGGACTGAGACACGCTACCAGACTCCTACGGGAGGCAGCAGTGGGGAATATTGCACAATGGGCGAAAGCCTGATGCAGCCATGCCGCGTGTGTGAAGAAGGCCTTCGGGTTGTAAAGCACTTTCAGTAGGGAGGAAAGGGTGTTACTTAATACGTAATATCTGTGACGTTACCTACAGAAGAAGGACCGGCTAACTCCGTGCCAGCAGCCGCGGTAATACGGAGGGTTCGAGCGTTAATCGGAATTACTGGGCGTAAAGCGTGCGCAGGCGGTTTGTTAAGCCAGATGTGAAATCCCCGGGCTCAACCTGGGAATTGCATTTGGAACTGGCGAACTAGAGTCTTGTAGAGGGGGGTAGAATTCCAGGTGTAGCGGTGAAATGCGTAGAGATCTGGAGGAATACCGGTGGCGAAGGCGGTCCCCTGGACAAAGACTGACGCTCATGCACGAAAGCGTGGGGAGCAAACAGGATTAGATACCCTGGTAGTCCACGCCGTAAACGATGTCTACTCGGAGTTTGGTGCCTTGAGCACTGGGCTCTCAAGCTAACGCATTAAGTAGACCGCCTGGGGAGTACGGCCGCAAGGTTAAAACTCAAATGAATTGACGGGGGCCCGCACAAGCGGTGGAGCATGTGGTTTAATTCGATGCAACGCGAAGAACCTTACCTACTCTTGACATCCACAGAAGATTGCAGAGATGCGATTGTGCCTTCGGGAACTGTGAGACAGGTGCTGCATGGCTGTCGTCAGCTCGTGTTGTGAAATGTTGGGTTAAGTCCCGCAACGAGCGCAACCCCTATCCTTATTTGCCAGCACGTAATGGTGGGAACTCTAGGGAGACTGCCGGTGATAAACCGGAGGAAGGTGGGGACGACGTCAAGTCATCATGGCTCTTACGAGTAGGGCTACACACGTGCTACAATGGCGTATACAGAGGGTTGCAAAGCCGCGAGGTGGAGCTAATCTCACAAAGTACGTCGTAGTCCGGATTGGAGTCTGCAACTCGACTCCATGAAGTCGGAATCGCTAGTAATCGTAGATCAGAATGCTACGGTGAATACGTTCCCGAGCCTTGTACACACCGCCCGTCACACCATGGGAGTGGGCTGCAAAAGAAGTGGGTAGTTTAACCTTAGGGAGAACGCTCACCACTTTGTGGTTCATGACTGGGGTGAAGTCGTAACAAGGTAGCCCTAGGGGAACCTGGGGCTGGATCACCTCCTTACCTATACGACTAGCTCGATACTTGGTGACAATAAACTGCATCCGTGCGTTTATTGCACACAGCACATCCGTGTGCTTGAGTGTTCACACAGATTACTTGATAGAAAGAAAGAGAAATTACGTGTCTGTTTAGACGACGTTAATTCGCTCTAGCACAAGGCGCTTGAAGCGTGAAGAAGGACGTGTAGTACACTACACGACGACTGAACAATGAAAAGCAACGCAGTGATTGAGTGAAAAAACAAGTATAAATGGGTCTGTAGCTCAGCTGGTTAGAGCGCACCCCTGATAAGGGTGAGGTCGGTGGTTCAAGTCCACTCTGACCCACCAAAATCTCGTTAACTCTGCGTTGTCGGATAACTCGTTTAGCAAGCTAAACGTCGTTCTCCTCGCCTTGATTTAACAAGATTTGGTAATACACCTTCATTGAAGGTAAACGTAAATTCTCAACTGCATGTAAATGGGGCTATAGCTCAGCTGGGAGAGCGCCTGCCTTGCACGCAGGAGGTCTGCGGTTCGATCCCGCATAGCTCCACCATTTACTTGTTGGTTCAATTAGTTTGATCAAGACGCTATAAAAGCGGTTCGATCCCACTCACATTGCTCCACCATTTAGATTTGTCATAATGATAAATACATGCATAGGTTAGAGATGCCAAAGATAAATGAAACTTTATCTTTGGCTTTTTTAAGCCCGCTCTTTAACAATTTGGAAAGCTGATAGTATTTAATTACATGAGTCTGTCATGTGATTAATTACAAATCGTTTGATGCGGCACTTTATTTAAGGTGACGTACCAAACATTGAGTTCTCAAAACACTGTTTAAGTGTCTTGAATATTCTAAAAACTAAGGCGATTTCGTGTGCGAAAGTGCATGAATTATCAAAGTAAAAACCAGCTGGTCATGATATGACCCACGTTTTTCTTGTCTTTTGTTTAGGCAAAGGATGAGCGCAGTTAATCGCTTATTAAGCAAGGCTTGAAGTTAAACGACGAATGAGTGTAGCAGCGCTACATGATTGAAGAGTGAAACTGAAAACGCCGGATAATAAGATGAGTAACAAGCGTAAGAAAGACCCATTTGGGTTGTATGGTTAAGTGACCAAGCGTATACGGTGGATGCCTTGGCAGTCAGAGGCGATGAAGGACGTAGTAACTTGCGAAAAGCGTTGGCGAGCTAGTAACAAGCATTTGAGCTAACGATGTCCGAATGGGGAAACCCACTCACATAAGTGAGTATCTGCACATGAATACATAGTGTGTAGAGGCAAACCCGGGGAACTGAAACATCTAAGTACCCGGAGGAAAAGAAATCAACCGAGATTCCCCTAGTAGCGGCGAGCGAACGGGGATTAGCCCTTAAGTCAGTGGGGTGTTAGTGGAATGTGTTGGAAAGCACAGCGGCACAGGGTGATAGCCCCGTACACGAAAACTAACCATTGATGAAAACGAGTAAGGCGGGACACGTGACATCCTGTTTGAATATGGGGAGATCCATCCTCCAAGGCTAAATACTCCTGACTGACCGATAGTGAACCAGTACCGTGAGGGAAAGGCGAAAAGAACCCCTGTGAGGGGAGTGAAATAGAACCTGAAACCGTATACGTACAAGCAGTGGGAGCGGTTCTTGAGACCGTGACTGCGTACCTTTTGTATAATGGGTCAGCGACTTACATTTTGTAGCGAGGTTAAGCGAATAGCGGAGCCGTAGGGAAACCGAGTGTTAACTGCGCGTTTAGTTGCAAGGTGTAGACCCGAAACCCGGTGATCTAGCCATGGGCAGGTTGAAGGTTGAGTAACATCAACTGGAGGACCGAACCGACTTATGTTGAAAAATGAGCGGATGACTTGTGGCTGGGGGTGAAAGGCCAATCAAACCGGGAGATATCTGGTTCTCCTCGAAAGCTATTTAGGTAGCGCCTCGTACGAACACCATTGGGGGTAGAGCACTGTTAAGGCTAGGGGGTCATCCCGACTTACCAACCCTTTGCAAACTCCGAATACCAATGAGTGCTATACGGGAGACAGACGGCGGGTGCTAACGTCCGTCGTCAAAAGGGAAACAACCCAGACCGTCAGCTAAGGTCCCAAAGTGTATGTTAAGTGGGAAACGATGTGGGAAGGCTTAGACAGCTAGGATGTTGGCTTAGAAGCAGCCATCATTTAAAGAAAGCGTAATAGCTCACTAGTCGAGTCGGCCTGCGCGGAAGATGTAACGGGGCTAAACATACCACCGAAGCTACGGGTGCATTTCATTAGAGATGCGCGGTAGAGGAGCGTTCTGTAAGCGGTTGAAGGTGAAGGGGTAACCCACACTGGACGTATCAGAAGTGCGAATGCTGACATGAGTAACGATAAAGGGAGTGAAAAACTCCCTCGCCGAAAGACCAAGGGTTCCTGTCCAACGTTAATCGGGGCAGGGTGAGTCGACCCCTAAGGTGAGGCCGAAAGGCGTAATCGATGGGAAACAGATTAATATTTCTGTACTTTTGCTAACTGCGATGGAGAGACGGAGAAGGCTAGGCTAGCGCGGCGTTGGTAGTCCGCGTTTAAGGTGGTAGGCTGATTTCTTAGGCAAATCCGGGAAATCTTAAGGCCGAGAGCTGATGACGAGTCACTAAGGTGATGAAGTAGTTGATGCCATGCTTCCAGGAAAATCTTCTAAGCTTCAGGTTAGTAGAAATCGTACCCCAAACCGACACAGGTGGTCGGGTAGAGAATACCAAGGCGCTTGAGAGAACTCGGCTGAAGGAACTAGGCAAAATGGTACCGTAACTTCGGGAGAAGGTACGCTCCTGACGGTGATGAGACTTGCTCTCTAAGCTGTTGGGAGTCGCAGATACCAGGTGGCTGCAACTGTTTATCAAAAACACAGTACTGTGCAAAATCGCAAGATGACGTATACGGTATGACGCCTGCCCGGTGCCGGAAGGTTAATTGATTGGGTTATCCGTAAGGAGAAGCTCATGATCGAAGCCCCGGTAAACGGCGGCCGTAACTATAACGGTCCTAAGGTAGCGAAATTCCTTGTCGGGTAAGTTCCGACCTGCACGAATGGCGTAATGATGGCCACGCTGTCTCCAGCCGAGACTCAGTGAAGTTGAAATTGCGGTGAAGATGCCGTATACCCGCGGCTAGACGGAAAGACCCCGTGAACCTTTACTATAGCTTGGCACTGAACATTGAACCTACATGTGTAGGATAGGTGGGAGACTTTGAAGCATGAACGCTAGTTTGTGTGGAGTCAATCTTGAAATACCACCCTTGTAGTTTTGATGTTCTAACCGCGGCCCCTTATCGGGGTTCGGGACAGTGCCTGGTGGGTAGTTTGACTGGGGCGGTCTCCTCCCAAAGAGTAACGGAGGAGCACGAAGGTTGGCTAAGTACGGTCGGACATCGTACGGTTAGTGCAATGGCATAAGCCAGCTTAACTGCGAGACATACACGTCGAGCAGGTACGAAAGTAGGTCATAGTGATCCGGTGGTTCTGAATGGAAGTAGCCATCGCTCAACGGATAAAAGGTACTCCGGGGATAACAGGCTGATACCGCCCAAGAGTTCATATCGACGGCGGTGTTTGGCACCTCGATGTCGGCTCATCACATCCTGGGGCTGAAGTCGGTCCCAAGGGTATGGCTGTTCGCCATTTAAAGTGGTACGCGAGCTGGGTTCAGAACGTCGTGAGACAGTTCGGTCCCTATCTGCCGTGGGCGTTGGATGATTGAAGGGGGCTGCTCCTAGTACGAGAGGACCGGAGTGGACGAACCGCTGGTGTTCGGGTTGTTATGCCAATAGCATTGCCCGGTAGCTACGTTCGGGATCGATAACCGCTGAAAGCATCTAAGCGGGAAGCGAGCCCTAAGATGAGTCATCCCTAGAGCTTTAAGCTCTCTAAAGGTACCGTAGGAGACTACTACGTTGATAGGCAAGGTGTGTAAGCGTTGTGAGGCGTTGAGCTAACTTGTACTAATGACCCGTGAGGCTTAACCATACAACCCAGATGGGTTTTACTGATACGAACTTAGTATTAGAATAGAGCACTTAAGTGGTGTGTAGAGACTCAAAGCAATCAGCTTTCCGAATTATTATTTAATGCTCAATGTAGCATTAGATAGAGGAGCAATTTATCAAATACATCCATGTATTTGACCCTAACGAGCCGCACTAAAGTGCGTTAAAAATTTGTTCCGTACAATTTTTTGTCTGGAAACCATAGAGCTGTGAGTCCCACCTGATCCCATTCCGAACTCAGAAGTGAAACACAGTATCGCCGATGGTAGTGTGGGGTCTCCCCATGTGAGAGTAGGTCATTTCCAGACGCCTAATATGTACGAAAGCCCGTTGCTAATGCATCGGGCTTTTTTACGTCTAAGATTTGTGCGTTGAATGGGCATGATAGCAGTGTGGTCGATATGCCCATGTGAGAGTAGGTCATTTCCAGACGCCTAATTTCTCTGAAAAGAGAGTGATAAGCCCGTTGTTAACACAACGGGCTTTTTTACGTCTGGAATTTGAGCTTTGAATGAGCATGATAGCAGTGTGGTCGATATGCCCATGTGAGAGTAGGTCATTTCCAGGCGGCTAATTTCTCTTAAAGAGAGTGATAAGCCCGTTGCTAACACAACGGGCTTTTTTACGTCTAGATTTACTAAGCTTTAGCGTCTGTAACTGTAATCCTCCCTTAACATCAAGAATGAGTATAATGGTTATATACTATCGACTAAGTGAGACATTTATCGTTTTACGCTCTTGTTTACCATAATTAATGCGTAGGTAAATAATGGGAATATCGCAAGTTAATGTACAATAACAGTAATGTTTAGAAACGTAATCATTCTATGACTATTTCACTTACGCCGTTTAATACTTTTGGTCTCCAGCAAGATTGTGACTCACTAATTGATGTAACGTCTAAGGCCGAACTCATCACAACTTGCAACAAGCTGTATAGAGAGAATTTTCCCATGCTAATCCTTGGGGGTGGGAGTAATCTAGTTTTCACTGAGAACTATCAAGGCTCTGTCGTCAAGGTGTCTACTAAAGGTATCGAAATAGCGAGTGATGATACGCATTATTATCTCACTGTTCAGGCTGGTGAAAACTGGCATCTGCTCGTCGAATTTTGTTTGGATAGACATATTTATGGTTTAGAGAATATGGCGCTGATACCCGGTACTGTAGGCGCTGCTCCGATTCAAAATATTGGTGCTTATGGACTTGAGTTCAATCAATTTTGTCATCAGGTAGAATTTTTGCAGTTAGACACAGGAAAATTGACGACATACAACAACCAACAGTGCGAGTTTGATTACCGCGAGTCTGTATTTAAACAACGTCTAAGAAACTTAGCGGTGATCACTCAAGTCACACTAAAATTAGCTAAAAAATGGGCGCCTGTTATCAACTATGGTGCATTACAACACTTTGATTCTTCAACTGTAACGGCAAGGCAAATTTTCGATTGTGTTTGTCTGGTTCGACAGTCTAAATTACCCGATCCTGCAAAGTTAGGTAACGTAGGCAGCTTCTTTAAGAATCCTGTGATTTCAGTTGAGCATTACAGTGCATTGAAGGCGTCATTTCCAAATTTAATTGCCTATGAGCAAGCTGATGGACAATTCAAGCTGGCTGCCGGTTGGCTTATCGATCAAGCAGGGTTGAAAGGTGTTAAGGTTGGTGGTGCGACAGTGCATCAAGAACAGGCATTAGTACTGGTTAACCTTGGTACTGCGACAGGGGGGGACGTCTGTCAATTAGCGCGGAAAATAATTGATGCCGTTTATGATAAGTTTACGGTGGTTTTGCATCCTGAGCCTAGAATAATTGGTTCTCAAGGAGAGGTAGAAATTAAATGAACGATCATTGGTCTCGTAAACGGCAAATTCTCAATTGTTTAACTCATCAACATTTTGTTTCCGGAGAGGTAATTGCAAAGCAATTGTCACTAACACGAGCCGCGATTAATCAACACATAGATAGCTTAAAAGATTATGGCATTGAAATTTACAGTGTTAAGGGTAAAGGTTACAAATTAGCTAATCCCATTTCATTAATTGTTGAGAGTCAACTGGTTAATGCAATAGACAATCGTTGTTTTTATTTTGATGATACCAAGAGTACCAACGCATTTATGTTGAATCACGCCACAGAGCTTAAATCAGGCGATATTTGCGTTGCAGAGTATCAATCAGCAGGTCGCGGGCGTCGGGGGCGGCAATGGATGTCTCCTTATGGTCACCATATATATGCATCATTATTTTGGCGTTTTAATCAAGATATTGCCCAGGCGAGTGGCTTAAGTTTGGTTGTAGGATGCGCAATCGTAAAAGCGTTACAAGATTTTGGTGTAGAAGATTTAGGGTTAAAATGGCCAAATGATATTTACTTAGATCATAAAAAATTGGCTGGGATTTTAATAGAAGTAAGCCAAACATCTTCACAATATACAGATTTAGTCATTGGTTTCGGTATCAATATGAGTATGTCTGCTGAACAAGGTGAACTGATTGATCAACCATGGAGTGACTTATCGACTATGGCGAGTATGCCTGATAAAACAGCATTGTTAGTTAAGCTGCATGCACAACTTAAGCGCGATTTACTGCTATTTGAACAACATGGTTTATCTGAATTTGCAACGCGTTGGAATAGACATGATTTATTTATTAATCGTGAAGTGACACTGACGATGTCACCTAATGCTATCACTGGTATTTGTCGAGGTATTGATAACCAAGGAGCTATTTTGTTTGAGACTGAGCAAGGTATTAGTGCATTTGTTGGCGGAGAGATCAGTTTGCGGGCTGCACAATAAAGTCAATCACCAAGCACCAAGTTAACACCAGGTTTATAAATATTACTTACGCAACAATACCTTGTTCATTAAATGGTTAGTGCCTTTTTGTAAAATTAAATGGCACTTTTCACGTGTTGGCTGAATATTAAGATTTAAATTATGGTCCGTTAATGGTATCCCAAATATTCTGCGGCAACTGCATTAGCTTCATCATCGGTTAGCGATGAGTAATGATGAAAGAAAGACTCCGGCTCGCTAAATGCGCCACCTCTAAACTGTAAGAAACGTTGCTTGTACCATTGTTTTAATAACGATTCATCTGCATCGACATAAATAGAAAAATCGACAAAATCAGAAACAAAAGGTCTTCTTGTATCAATAGGAGTATCTAGGCCAGTTTGCAACACGTTAAGACCTTCGATGATCAAAATATCAGGTTGCCGAATTGCCTGATGTTCGTTATGGAGTCTGTCATAAGTCACATGCGAATATAAAGGCGCTAATACTTCTTTATTGCCTGCTTTTACTGCTGAGATAAACTCAACAAGCATTTTCATGTCGTAGCTCTCAGGAAATCCCTTACGTTGTAACAACCCTTTACGCTTTAAGTCAGCCAACGGGTATAAAAATCCGTCGGTAGTCACAAGATCAACCTTAGGATGCTCAGGCCAGCGCTGTAAAAGGGTTTGCAGGATTCGTGCTGTGGTACTCTTACCGACAGCAACACTACCAGCAATACTGATGATGTAGGGGCTTGGGGTAGCTTGTTGCTCTAAAAACTTTCCAAGAACCAGTCCTCGTTGTTGTTTAGAGCCTACAAATAGGTTTAGCAAGCGACTCAGAGGAAGATAAATGTCGGTCACTTCATCAAGAGACAGTTTTTCATTCATACCGCGAAGGTTTTCAAGTTCAGTTTGACTCAAGGTAAGAGGTACTGATTTACGAAGTTCAGCCCAATGCTCGCGCTGAAAAGCAAAGTAAAGTGCATCTTGTATTGAGTTAATTGAAGTCATAACCATTCCTCTAGGTTGGTCAGGCACATTACACTATCGAATAATCACCGACAATACTTTGATATTGATTTGTGGTCATGTGGAGTAGATTCGATTAGAAATTGTGCTTTTTTCAAAAAACGAGGCCAAAAAAGCGTCATTTGAAACTTTTTTTAAGTTTTTTAGCATTTATCTATTGCACTCCTTGGCACATTTACCTAATATCCGAACCCGAAATGACACGCCGGCATAGCTCAGTTGGTAGAGCAACTGACTTGTAATCAGTATAGTCCCGAGTTCGACTCTTGGTGCCGGCACCATTTTACTGGAGGGGTTCCCGAGTGGCCAAAGGGATCAGACTGTAAATCTGACGGCTCAGCCTTCGAAGGTTCGAATCCTTCTCCCTCCACCATTTTTTCTAGGTAGTTAGGTAGCCTATGTTAGGTTGCGCGGATGTCGTATAATGGTATTACTCCAGCCTTCCAAGCTGATAACGCGGGTTCGATTCCCGCCATCCGCTCCAAAATTTGATTGCTGATATGGCTCAGTTGGTAGAGCGCACCCTTGGTAAGGGTGAGGTCGGCAGTTCGAATCTGCCTATCAGCACCAGCCTGTCATTATTCTAACGCCTAAACGATAATTGATTCGATGTCATATTTATGCATCGGATTTTTACTATATCTGTGTTTTCATCACCAAACTATTGGATTGAGGCAATACCATGGCAAAAGCTAAATTTGAACGTAATAAGCCCCACGTAAACGTAGGCACCATCGGTCACGTTGACCATGGTAAAACAACTCTTACTGCAGCTATCTCTGCAGTATTGTCTAAGACTTATGGTGGTGAAGCACGTAACTTCGCTCAAATCGATAACGCTCCAGAAGAGCGTGAGCGCGGTATTACCATTAATACTTCTCACATCGAATATGACACGCCAACACGTCACTACGCACACGTAGACTGTCCAGGTCACGCGGATTATGTTAAAAACATGATCACTGGTGCTGCACAGATGGACGGCGCAATTTTAGTAGTAGCAGCGACAGATGGCTACCAATGCCACAGACTCGTGAGCACATCCTACTTTCACGTCAGGTTGGTGTACCTTTCATCATCGTATTCATGAACAAATGTGACATGGTAGATGACGAAGAGTTACTAGAATTAGTAGAAATGGAAGTACGTGAACTTCTATCAGAATATGACTTCCCAGGTGATGACTTACCAGTAATCCAAGGTTCTGCATTAAAAGCGTTAGAAGGCGATGCGGCATGGGAAGCTAAAGTAATCGAACTTGCAGAAGCACTAGACAGCTACATTCCAGAGCCAGAGCGTGACATCGACAAGCCATTCCTACTACCAATCGAAGACGTATTCTCGATTTCAGGTCGTGGTACAGTGGTAACAGGTCGTGTTGAGCGTGGTATCATCCGTGTATCTGACGAAGTAGAAATCGTTGGTGTTCACGCGACCACTAAAACAACTTGTACTGGTGTAGAAATGTTCCGTAAGCTGCTTGACGAAGGTCGTGCAGGTGAGAACTGTGGTGTGTTATTACGTGGTACTAAGCGTGATGACGTAGAACGTGGTCAAGTACTAGCTAAGCCTGGTTCAATCACTCCACACACTACATTCGAATCAGAAGTATACGTGTTATCAAAAGAAGAAGGCGGACGTCACACTCCATTCTTCAAAGGTTACCGTCCACAGTTCTACTTCCGTACAACAGACGTAACAGGCACAATTGAGTTACCAGAAGGCGTAGAAATGGTTATGCCTGGTGATAACATCAAGATGGTTGTTACTTTGATTTACCCAATCGCGATGGACGACGGTTTACGTTTCGCTATCCGTGAAGGTGGCCGTACAGTTGGTGCTGGTGTTGTAGCTAAAATCATCGCGTAATAGCGACTTTAGTGAACATTGAAAAAGGAAGCTTCGGCTTCCTTTTTTGTTTTTAGATAAAAAAACAAATTAATTGGTTTTTTTATCTAATTTGTCGCGCTAAATTTACCTGTAATGTTGCGAACAAAGCTGAATAAGAATACAATCTATGGCCGATTTTTGACCCTGTGCTTATGCATTTTCTGGGAAAGCTCGGAAATGCGGATTTGGTAAATATGCTGTTTACCAAGCTAAGCTCAGGTCGTAGTGAGTAACGGAATTAACCGATGACAACAAATACTGAAAACCAGAGTAATTCTTTGGATATCGTTAAGTGGAGCGTAGCAGCATTGCTCATCGCTGCCGCTGTTATAGGCAATCAATTTTACGCAGATGCTAGTGTTGTGGCTCGTGTTGCTGGGGTAATTATTGCCTTTGCTATTGCAGGTGTTATTGCATTGCAAACTATCAAGGGTAAGCAAGCATTATCATTTGCTCGCGAAGCACACATTGAAGTGCGTAAAGTAGTATGGCCAACTCGCCAAGAGGCGCTAAACACTACATTTATTGTACTTGCAGCAACAGCTGTAGTGGCACTGATCCTTTGGGGATTAGATGCTGTATTGTTACGAGTAGTCAATTTAATTACTGGCGTATAGGCATCTAAAAATGACTGAAGCTACAGAAGCGAAAAAAAGATGGTATGTAATTCAAGCCTTTTCGGGTTATGAAGGCCGTGTGCTTAAAACACTGCTTGAACATATCAAAATGCATAACATGGAACACTACTTCGGTGAGATTTTAGTCCCTACTGAAGAAGTGGTAGAAATGCGTGCGGGTCAGCGTCGTAAAAGCGAACGTAAATTTTTCCCTGGCTATGTATTAGTGCAGATGGAAATGAACGATGAAAGCTGGCACTTAGTAAAGAGCATTCCACGTGTAATGGGCTTTATTGGTGGCACATCTGATCGTCCAGCGCCGATTTCTGACAAAGAAGCTAATGCTATTCTTCAGCGTCTACAAGACACCGTTGAGTCTCCAACTCATCGTGTTATGTATGAACCAGGTGAAGTTGTTCGTGTATGTGATGGTCCATTTGCTGACTTTAACGGTACTATCGAAGAAGTTGATTACGATAAAAATCGCGTTAAGGTTTCGGTAATGATCTTCGGCCGTTCGACACCAGTAGAGTTAGATTTTAATCAGGTTGAAAAAAGCTGATTAAAATAACTACAAAATAAATATTGTTTGCGGGTGCGTATTTTATTATAATTCGCACCCGTTGTTTTGAGGGGAGCAAATTGGCATGTCGCCGAGATGCGTTTGAACCCAAATAGAGGAAATGTCGACATGGCAAAGAAAATTGAAGCTTATATTAAGCTACAAGTAGCAGCCGGTGCTGCAAACCCGTCTCCACCAGTTGATCCTGCTTTAGGTCAAAAAGGTGTGAACATCATGGAATTCTGTAAAGCATTCAACGCTCGTACTGAAAAGTTCGAGAAAGGTATGCCGATCCCTGTTGTTATCACTGTATATAATGACCGTTCTTTCACTTTTGAAACTAAGACTCCACCAGCGTCTTTCCTACTGCTTAAAGCAGCTGGTTTGAAATCAGGTTCTGGCCGTCCTAACACTCAAAAAGTAGGAACTATCAAGCGTAGCGCAGTTCAGGAAATTGCTGAAACTAAAGCCGCTGATATGACTGGTGCTGATATTGAAGCGATGACTCGCTCAATTGAAGGTACTGCACGTTCAATGGGTTTGGTAGTAGAGGACTAATATAATGGCAAAGCTAACTAAGCGCGCTCGCGTAATCCGCGAAAAAGTTGATGCAACTAAACAGTACGACATCAACGAAGCAGTAGCACTTTTAAAAGAACTAGCAACTGCTAAGTTCGTAGAAAGTGTTGACGTAGCTGTTAACCTTGGTATCGATCCTCGTAAATCAGACCAAAACGTGCGTGGTGCTACTGTACTTCCACACGGTACTGGTCGTGACGTTCGTGTTGCTGTATTCACTCAAGGTGCAAACGCTGAAGCTGCTAAAGCTGCTGGCGCAGAACTAGTGGGTATGGAAGATTTAGCTGAACAAGTTAAAGCTGGCGAAATGAACTTCGACGTAGTTATCGCATCACCTGACGCAATGCGCGTTGTTGGTATGTTAGGTCAAATCTTAGGTACCACGTGGTTTAATGCCTAACCCTAAAACTGGTACTGTAACGCCTAACGTTGCAGATGCAGTTAAAAATGCTAAAGCTGGTCAAGTGCGTTATCGCAACGACAAAAACGGTATTATCCACACTACTATCGGTAAAGTGGATTTCACTGTTGAACAGTTGAAAGACAACTTAGAAGCGTTAGTGTCTGCACTGAAAAAGGCTAAGCCTGCAGTTGCAAAAGGCGTTTACGTTAAAAAAGTAAGCATCTCTACCACTATGGGTGCAGGTGTTTCTGTTGACCAAGCTAGCTTGGAAGACATTAAGTAATTTTACAAAATGCGCGAGTTAGTCTATAATGCGCGCACTTTGTGGGTTGAAGCTGTTTTTTAGCCAATAATTATCGTTTTGTCGATTTATTGAGTGAAAAATCAGCTTCCGTCCAAGACCGCAGGTGTCAATCGTCAGGTTAACTTAATTTCCTGCGTAGACGGTGTCAGGCCCCAGCTAAATTTTTTTACTGGAATATCTGCACCGTAAGTAACTAAGTACATGTTGTGCTTAGTTTGGTAAATTCTAGGGGTATTCCCTAGGTAGAATCCAGGAGTAAAGCCAATGGCATTAAGACTCGAAGACAAAAAGGCAATTGTTGCTGAAGTCAACGAAGCTGCCAAAGGTGCACTTTCTGCAGTAGCCGCTGATTCTCGCGGTGTAACTGTAGGTGCTATGACTGTTTTGCGTAAAACAGCTCGCGCTAATGGTGTTTATGTACGTGTAGTACGTAACACTCTAGCTCGTCGCGCTGTTCAAGGTACTGCTTTTGAGTGCCTAGCCGAAACTTTCACTGTACTCAACTTTACTAGCTTTCTCTACTGAGCACCCAGGTGCTGCAGCGCGTCTTTTAAAAGATTTCGCTAAAGAACAAGCTAAGTTTGAAGTTAAAGGTGCAGCTTTCGAAGGGGAATTTATCCCTGCAGCTGATATTGATCGTTTAGCGAAACTACCAACATACGAAGAAGCACTAGCTCAGTTGATGATGACTATGAAAGAAGCATCTGCTGGCAAGTTCGTTCGTACATTGGCCGCTCTTCGCGATCAAAAACAAGACGCCGCTTAATTTTAAGCCGGCCGCTTAATCAAATTGAATTCAGAACAATAGGAAATATTTCTTATGTCTATCACTAAAGACCAAATGTTAGAAGCTTTTGCAGCAATGTCTGTAATGGAAGTTGTTGAACTAATCGAAGCTATGGAAGAAAAATTCGGCGTTTCTGCTGCTGCTGCAGTAGTTGCTGGCGGCGGCGACGCTGGTGCAGCTGCTGAAGAGCAAACAGAATTCGACGTAGTTCTTACTTCACACGGCGACAACAAAGTAGCAGTTATTAAAGCTCTACGTGGCGCTACAGGTTTAGGCCTGAAAGAAGCTAAGACTATGGCTGAATCTTCGCCAATCGCTGTTAAAGAAGCGATCAGCAAAGAAGAAGCAGAAGCTCTTAAAGCTGATCTAGAAGCAGCTGGTGCAGCTGTTGAAATCAAGTAAGCTATAACTTACTTGCTCACCCAAGCAATTGGGTGAAGGCTGGCGGTTTTTTTAACCGTCGGCCTTTTTTGCGCTTTATGCGCAGGCGATTTTTATTCACCGTTTGTCGCCAGTTTTAGCAGTCCCTAGCAGAGATTACTGGTTAGGTTCTTGCCATCAACGGTGATGGGCAAACGTGCTGATTTAATTATATTATTTCAGTCTTGGTCACATCTCGTAAGCAGAGGAAACCCATGGTTTACTCCTATTCTGAAAAGAAGCGTATTCGCAAAGACTTTGGTAAGCGTCCAAAAGTTTTGGATATCCCTTATTTATTGTCTATCCAGTTAGACTCTTTTAAGAAGTTCACCGATCAAGACCCTACGGGTGAGCGCGGCTTAGAAGCTGCATTCCGTAGCGTTTTTCCTATCAAGAGCTTTTCTGGCTATTCTGAGCTGCAATATGTCAGCTACAAGCTAGGTGAGCCAGTTTTTGATGTGAAAGAATGTCAGATCCGCGGTGTTACTTATTCAGCACCACTTCGCGTTAAATTACGCATGGTGTTGTTTGACCGTGAAGCTGCTGCTGGCACTGTTAAAGACATTAAAGAGCAAGAAGTCTACATGGGTGATATCCCATTAATGACTGATAACGGTACTTTCGTTATTAACGGTACTGAGCGTGTTATTGTTTCTCAGTTACACCGTTCTCCAGGCGTGTTCTTTGATCATGACCGTGGTAAAACCCACTCTTCAGGTAAGGTGCTTTATAACGCACGTATTATTCCTTACCGTGGTTCATGGCTTGACTTTGAATTCGATCCTAAAGATGCTTTATTCGTTCGTATTGACCGTCGTCGTAAATTACCGGCAACGATCATCTTACGTGCGCTTGAATACTCTACTCAAGATATCTTAGATCTATTCTTTGAACGTATTGAGTTTAAGATCAAGAAAGACTCACTTGTAATGGCACTTGTGCCTGACCGTTTACGCGGCGAAACCGCAAGCTATGACATTAAAGATACCGAAGGTACTTTATTAGTTGAAGCTGGTCGTCGTATTACTGCGCGTCATATTAAGCAACTTGAAAAAACCAACACCACTGAGCTTGAAGTGCCAGTTGATTACATTGTTGGTAAGTATGCAGCACAAGACTATATCGATGAAGATACAGGTGAAGTATTAGTTACTGCTAACAGCGAAATTACCTTAGAAGATTTAGCTAAGTTATCTCTTGCTGGTATTAAGAACATCGATACATTGTTTATCAATGATCTTGATCATGGTGCTTATATTGCTGACACATTACGCATTGACTCTACAACTAACCGTCTAGAAGCGTTAGTTGAGATTTACCGTATGATGCGTCCTGGCGAGCCACCAACCAAAGATGCAGCAGAAGGTTTATTCCAAAACTTATTCTTCAGTGAAGAGCGCTATGACTTATCTAAAGTAGGTCGTATGAAGTTCAACCGTCGTCTTGAGATTGCTGAAGACGAAGGTAATGGTGTGTTGTCTAAAGAAGACATCGTATCGGTAATGAAGAAAATCATCGAAATCCGTAACGGCTATGATGAGGTCGATGATATTGACCACTTAGGCAACCGTCGTATTCGTAGCGTAGGTGAGATGGCTGAAAACCAATTCCGTGTTGGTCTAGTCCGTGTTGAGCGTGCTGTTCGTGAACGTCTATCGTTAGGCGATTTAAACGAGCTTATGCCACAAGACTTAATTAACGCTAAGCCAATTTCTGCGGCAGTGAAAGAATTCTTCGGTTCTTCACAGTTGTCACAGTTTATGGATCAAAACAACCCGCTATCAGAAGTGACGCATAAGCGTCGTATTTCTGCACTTGGCTCAGGTGGTTTGACTCGTGAACGTGCTGGCTTCGAAGTCCGTGACGTACATCCAACTCACTACGGTCGTTTATGTCCAATTGAGACCCCTGAAGGTCCAAACATTGGTCTAATCAACTCGCTAGCAAGTTTTGCACGCACTAACTCTTATGGTTTCTTAGAAACACCTTACCGCAAAGTGGTTGATGGTGTGATTACTGATGAAGTTGAATACTTATCAGCAATCGAAGAAGGCCGTTATGTTATTGCACAGGCAAACATTGAAGTTGATGCTAATAGTCGCATGGTTGAAGAGCAGATTGCTTGTCGTCATAAAGGTGAATCTACCTTTATGCGTGCTGCTGACGTTCAATATATGGACGTATCACCACAACAGATTATTTCTGTTGCGGCATCATTAATTCCGTTCTTAGAACACGATGATGCTAACCGTGCATTGATGGGTGCAAACATGCAACGTCAAGCCGTTCCTACATTACGTGCTGATAAGCCGTTAGTCGGTACTGGTATTGAACGTACACTTGCTGTTGACTCTGGTGTGGTTGTGGCAGCTAAACGTGGTGGTGTTGTTGACTACGTAGATGCTAGCCGTATCGTGATTAAAGTAAATGAAGATGAGCTACGCCCAGGCGAAGCGGGTATCGACATTTACAATTTAACTAAATATACCCGTTCAAACCAAAACACTTGTATTAACCAACGTCCTTGTTGTTTCGTTGGCGAGCCAGTGGTTCGTGGTGACGTATTGGCTGATGGCTACCATCTACCGATTTAGGTGATTTGGCTCTTGGTCAAAACATGCGCATCGCGTTCATGCCTTGGAACGGTTATAACTTCGAAGATTCGATCTTAATTTCTGAGCGCGTTGCACAAGAAGATCGTTTCACTACTATCCATATTCAAGAGCTTTCTTGTATTGCTCGTGATACTAAATTGGGTAGCGAAGAAATCACTGCTGACATTCCAAACGTAGGTGAGTCTGCTTTATCTAAATTAGATGAATCAGGTATCGTTTACATCGGTGCTGAAGTGAAAGGTGGCGACATTCTAGTGGGTAAAGTGACACCTAAAGGTGAAACACAATTAACCCCAGAAGAGAAGCTACTCCGTGCTATTTTTGGTGAAAAAGCCTCTGACGTTAAGGACAGCTCATTACGTGTACCTAACTCAGTAAAAGGTACCATCATCGACGTTCAGGTATTTACCCGTGACGGCGTTGAAAAAGACAAGCGCGCGCTTGAAATCGAAGAAATGCACGTACGCCAAGCTCGTAAAGACTTAGGTGAAGAGTTCAAGATCCTTGAAGAAGGTGTATTGAGCCGTGCACGTAACTTGTTACTGTCTGTGGGTTATTCTGAAGCTAAATTAGCTGAAATCCCACGTAAAGACGTGTTAATTCAAGTTATCGACGACGAAGCAAAACAAACTGAACTAGAGCAGTTAGCTGAACAGCACGAAGAGCTAAAAGCTGACTTTGACAAGAAGTTTGAAATCAAGCGTCGCAAGATCACTCAAGGTGATGACTTGGCACCAGGTGTACTGAAAATTGTTAAGGTTTACTTAGCCGTTAAACGTACTATTCAACCAGGTGACAAGATGGCGGGTCGTCATGGTAACAAAGGTGTTATCTCGAAGATCTGTCCAATCGAAGACATGCCATACGATGAAGAAGGTAATCCTGTAGACATCGTACTTAACCCATTGGGCGTACCATCGCGTATGAACATCGGTCAGGTACTTGAAGTTCACATGGGTGCTGCAGCGAAAGGTATTGGTAACAAGATCACTGCTATGCTTGAAGAGCAGCGTGAAATTGCCGAACTTCGCGACTACATCAAGCAAGTATACGATTTAGGTGATGACGTGCTTCAGCGTGTTGACATCAATTCGTTCAGCGATGATGAAGTTGTGCGCTTAGCGACTCACCTTAAAGGTGGTGTGCCGATTGCTACACCAGCATTCGACGGTGCTAAAGAGAAAGAGATCAAGCAAATGCTTGCTCTTGCAGGCTTACCTGAATCAGGCCAGTTAACATTATGTGACGGCCGTACCGGTAACGAATTTGAGCGTAAAGTAACTGTTGGTTACATGTACATGCTCAAACTGAACCACTTAGTTGATGACAAGATGCACGCCCGTTCAACCGGTTCGTACAGCTTAGTAACACAACAACCATTGGGCGGTAAAGCCCAATTCGGTGGTCAGCGTTTCGGTGAGATGGAAGTGTGGGCACTTGAAGCATACGGTGCAGCTTATACTCTACAAGAAATGCTAACAGTTAAGTCAGATGACGTTAACGGTCGTACTCAGATGTATAAAAACATCGTCGACGGTAACCATCAGATGCAACCAGGCATGCCTGAGTCTTTCAACGTATTGTTGAAGGAAATCCGTTCACTTGGTATTAATATCGAGTTGGATCAAGAGTAAGCATCGCACTTAAGCAATGTTTGGTAACCAAGGGTGCTTTGCATCAGCAAAGCACCTGGTTTAACTCCTTCAGGAGAGAAACGTGAAAGACTTATTAAAGTTTCTTAAGCAGCAAAGTAAGACTGAAGAATTTAACGGAATCAAAATTGGTTTGGCTTCGCCAGATCTCATCCGTTCTTGGTCTTTTGGTGAAGTAAAGAAGCCAGAAACCATTAACTACCGTACATTCAAGCCTGAGCGTGAAGGTTTGTTCTGTGCGCGTATCTTTGGTCCGGTTAAAGATTACGAATGTTTGTGTGGTAAATACAAACGTTTAAAGCACCGTGGTGTGATTTGTGAAAAGTGTGGCGTAGAAGTTACCCAGACTAAAGTGCGTCGTGAGCGCATGGGTCACATTGAATTGGCTAGTCCAGTTGCCCACATTTGGTTCTTAAAGTCACTTCCGTCACGTATCGGCTTAATGCTGGATATGACGTTACGTGATATTGAACGCGTACTGTACTTCGAATCATTTGTTGTTATCGAGCCTGGCATGACCACGCTTGAGCGCGGCCAAATGCTTACCGAAGAAACGTATCTTGATGCGTTAGAAGAATACGGTGACGAGTTTGAAGCTAAGATGGGTGCAGAAGCAGTTTTAGAATTGCTACGTGCTATCAACTTAGAAGAACAGATCGAACAAATGCGTGAAGAATTGCCTTCAATCAATTCTGAAACCCGTCGTAAAAAGGTGACAAAACGCCTTAAACTGATGGAAGCATTCTTCACCTCTGGCAACAAGCCAGAGTGGATGATCTTAAAAGTATTACCGGTTCTTCCACCTGATCTACGTCCATTAGTGCCGTTAGACGGTGGTCGTTTCGCGACGTCAGATCTTAACGATCTTTATCGTCGTGTGATTAACCGTAACAACCGTTTGAAGCGTCTGTTAGATCTAGCTGCGCCTGACATTATCGTACGTAACGAAAAGCGTATGTTACAAGAGTCAGTTGATGCGCTATTAGATAACGGTCGTCGCGGTCGTGCTATTACAGGTTCTAACAAGCGTCCGCTTAAATCTCTTGCAGATATGATCAAGGGTAAGCAGGGTCGTTTCCGTCAGAACTTACTTGGTAAGCGTGTTGACTATTCAGGACGTTCGGTTATTACCGTTGGTCCTACTTTACGTCTACACCAGTGTGGTCTTCCTAAGAAGATGGCACTTGAGCTATTTAAACCATTTATTTATGGCAAGTTAGAAGGTCGTGGTCTAGCCACTACGATTAAAGCTGCTAAGAAGATGGTTGAACGCGAACAGGCTGAAGTATGGGATGTATTAGACGAAGTGATTCGTGAACATCCAGTAATGCTTAACCGTGCACCAACACTTCACAGACTCGGTATTCAAGCATTTGAACCAGTTCTGATTGAAGGTAAAGCAATTCAATTGCACCCGTTAGTTTGTGCGGCATACAACGCCGACTTCGACGGTGACCAAATGGCGGTTCACGTTCCATTAACGCTTGAAGCTCAATTAGAAGCTCGTGCGCTAATGATGTCAACCAACAACATTTTGTCACCTGCTAACGGTGAGCCTGTAATTACACCGTCTCAAGACGTTGTATTAGGTTTGTACTACACCAGCCGTGAATGTATTAACGGTCGCGGTGAAGGCATGGCTTTCTCTTCAGTTGCTGAAGTAGAAAAAGCATATGCTACAGGTGCAGCAGAATTACACGCTCGCGTTAAAGTGCGTATCACTGAAACATCAATAGCCGCAGACGGTGAAAGAACTAAAGCCACTCGTATCATTGATACTACAGTTGGTCGTGCACTTTTATCATTGATCCTGCCAGAAGGCTTATCATATGATTTGGTTAACCAAAACATGGGTAAGAAGCAGATCTCTAAGCTATTGAACACGTGTTACCGTCAACTAGGTCTTAAAGATACCGTTATCTTTGCTGACCAATTGATGTATACCGGTTTCCGTTTTGCAACCATCTCAGGTGCCTCCGTAGGTATCGACGATATGGTTATTCCAGCTGAGAAATACACGCTAGTTGCCGATGCTGAAGCTGAAGTACTTGAAATTCAAGAGCAGTTCCAGTCAGGTCTAGTCACAGCGGGTGAGCGTTACAACAAAGTTATCGATATCTGGGCATCTGCTAACGAAAAAGTGTCGAAAGCGATGATGGAAAACCTGTCAACTGAGACAGTAGTTAACCGTGACGGTGTTGAAGAGAAACAAGCATCGTTTAACAGCATCTATATGATGGCTGACTCAGGTGCTCGTGGTAGTGCGGCTCAGATCCGTCAGTTGGCGGGTATGCGTGGTTTGATGGCTAAGCCTGATGGCTCAATCATCGAAACCCCAATTGTGGCTAACTTCCGTGAAGGTCTAAACGTACTACAGTACTTTATTTCTACTCACGGTGCGCGTAAAGGTCTTGCCGATACCGCATTGAAAACAGCTAACTCGGGTTACCTAACTCGCCGTCTAGTAGACGTAGCACAAGACTTAGTTGTAATTGAAGATGACTGTGGCGTTGAACATGGTCTAACAATGAAGCCGCTTATTGAAGGTGGTGATGTTGTTGAGCCATTACGTGAACGTGTTCTAGGTCGTGTTGTTGCTGTTGACGTATTGAAGCCAGGTACTGAAGAAGTACTTGCTCCACGGAACACGCTTCTTGATGAAGCATGGTGTGACACGTTAGAAGAGAACAGTATCGATGAAGTCATTGTACGTTCTGTAATTACCTGTGAAACAGACTTTGGTGTGTGTGCAGCATGTTACGGCCGTGACTTGGCTCGTGGTCATATTATTAACCACGGTGAAGCCATTGGTGTTGTTGCAGCACAGTCAATCGGTGAGCCTGGTACACAGTTAACCATGCGTACGTTCCACATTGGTGGTGCGGCATCACGAGCTTCTGCAGAAAACAACGTTCAAGTTAAGAACGCAGGTTCTCTGAAGTTACACAATGCTAAGCATGTTTCTAACATCGACGGTAAGCTCGTTATCGTGTCTCGTTCTTCTGAGTTAGCCATCATCGATGAGCTAGGCCGTGAGAAAGAGCGTTATAAAGTGCCTTACGGTACCGTTTTAGAGAAATTGGAAGACAGTGAAGTGGCGCCAGGCGAAATTATCGCCAACTGGGATCCACATACTCACCCAATCATTTCTGAAGTAGCGGGTAGTGTTAAGTTTGTTGACATGATCGACGGCGTAACCATGACACGTCAAACTGACGAGTTAACGGGTTTGTCTTCAGTTGTTGTACTTGAAATTGGTGCGCGTACTTCTGCTGGTAAAGAATTACGTCCAGCCATTCGTCTAGTTGACGCAGATGGTAATGACTTAATGATCCCTGGTACTGAAGTACCAGCTCAATACTTCTTACCAGGCAACGCGATTGTATCGAAAGACGATAACGCTAAAATCAACGTTGGTGACGCTCTAGCACGTATTCCACAAGAATCGTCTAAAACACGCGACATCACCGGTGGTCTACCACGTGTTGCTGACTTATTCGAAGCGCGTAAACCAAAAGAGCCAGCAATTCTTGCTGAAATCACTGGTACAATCTCGTTCGGTAAAGAGACAAAAGGCAAGCGTCGTCTAGTGATTACGCCAGCTGATGGCGGTGATCACTATGAAGAGATGATCCCTAAATGGCGTAACTTAAACGTGTTCGAAGGTGAAAAAGTCGAACGTGGTGAAGTTATTGCTGACGCTACCCAGAAGCTGCACATGACATTTTACGCCTTCGTGGTATCCACAACGTAGCAAACTACATTGTGAACGAAGTACAGGATGTTTACCGTCTGCAGGGTGTAAAAATCAACGACAAGCACATCGAAGTTATCATTCGTCAAATGCTACGTAAGTGTTTAATCACAACAGCAGGTGACAGTGAGTTCTTAGAAGGCGAGCAAGTTGAAGTTGCGCGTGTGAAGATTGCTAACCGTGAGCTGATTGCTCAAGGGAAAGAACCAGCAACGTTCGAACGTGAATTATTGGGTATTACCAAAGCATCTTTGGCTACTGAATCATTCATCTCAGCTGCCTCGTTCCAGGAAACCACTCGTGTGTTAACTGAAGCTGCCGTTGGTGGTAAGAGCGATCCGTTACGTGGTCTGAAAGAAAACGTAATCGTTGGTCGTTTGATCCCTGCTGGTACAGGCTATGCTTATCACAAAACTCGCAATGAAGAACGCGCTAAAGAAGCAAGTTCGAAAGGCAAAGTGGAAGCAACAACTGTAACTGCAAGCGAAGCTGAACAGAACCTAGCAGATCTACTAAATTTGGCTGGTAGCCAAGATTAAGTTAGCGATTTGTTAAAAAAAGGCGCCAATGGCGCCTTTTTTATTGGAATTTGCACGAAAAGTTGGCTATTTCTTGACAGGCAGCCATTACCTTTCTAAAATTCCGCGTCCCATCATTGTGGGATATAGATTTTTCACACCTAATTGTTGAGTTTAAATCAACTGTCGGAGCTATACATGGCAACTGTAAACCAGTTGGTACGTAAGCCACGCGCGCCAAAAGTCGAAAAGACTAATGTGCCTGCGTTGAACGCGTGCCCACAAAAACGTGGTGTTTGTACTCGTGTGTACACTACAACACCTAAAAAACCTAACTCTGCACTACGTAAAGTAGCTCGTGTGCGTCTAACTAACGGTTTCGAAGTAACTTCGTACATCGGTGGTGAAGGCCATAACTTGCAAGAACACAGTGTAATCCTCATCCGTGGTGGTCGTGTTAAAGACTTACCTGGTGTGCGTTACCACACTGTTCGTGGCGCATTAGACTGTGCTGGCGTGACTTCACGTCGCCAAGGCCGCTCTAAGTACGGTGCTAAGCGTCCTAAGTCTTAACGTATCCCGTTTAAGTAAGGCCAAGCTAGTATTTATTTGACATTCCAGTTTTGGAAATACCTGAAGCATACGGAGAATTGATATGCCAAGACGTCGCGTTGTAGGACAACGTAAAATCCTACCAGATCCAAAGTTTCACAGTGAGTTGTTGGCTAAGTTCATCAACGTCATTATGCAGGACGGCAAAAAGTCGACTGCAGAAAAAATTATCTACAAGGCGTTAGATGTTGTCGCTGAAAAGAAAAGCGAAAACCATTTAACTATCCTTGAAGCAGCTCTTGATAACGTACGCCCTTCAGTCGAGGTTAAATCTCGTCGTGTTGGTGGTTCAACGTATCAAGTACCATGTGAAGTTCGTCCAGTGCGTCGTAACGCACTAGCGATGCGCTGGTTAGTTGAAGCTGCTCGCAAGCGTGGTGAAAAATCTATGGCTCTACGTCTAGCAGGTGAAATGCTAGACGCATCTGAAAACAAAGGTACTGCTGTTAAGAAGCGTGAAGACGTGCATCGCATGGCTGAAGCTAACAAAGCCTTTGCTCATTACCGTTGGTAATATGATGGAGCGGGCTTTTGCCCGCTCCATATTGTTGATATTGCTAAAACCAAAAGTTTTAGTTGAGAGGGTATAAATAGTGGCTCGTACAACCCCAATTGAGCAGTATCGTAATATCGGTATTGTTGCTCATGTGGATGCAGGTAAAACTACGACAACAGAACGTGTTCTGTTCTATACCGGTATGTCTCATAAAATCGGTGAGGTGCATGATGGCGCCGCCACGACCGACTGGATGGTACAGGAACAAGAACGTGGTATTACTATTACGTCTGCTGCTGTAACGACCTTTTGGCGAGGTATGGATGCTCAATTCACTGAACACCGTATTAATATCATCGATACCCCAGGTCACGTAGACTTCACGATTGAAGTTGAGCGTTCATTACGCGTACTTGATGGAGCCGTAGTTGTATTCTGTGGCTCGTCAGGCGTAGAACCGCAATCTGAAACTGTTTGGCGCCAAGCTGACAAGTACCACGTTCCACGTATGGTATTTGTTAACAAGATGGACCGCGCAGGGGCAGATTTTGACCGAGTAATAAATCAAATTCGTAACCGCCTTGGCGCAACTTGTGTGCCGATCCAATTAAACATTGGTGCAGAAGAGAACTTCAAGGGTGTTATTGATTTAATTAAGATGAAAGCCATTAACTGGTCTGAATCAGATCAGGGAATGACATTCACTTATGAAGACATTCCTGCAGATCTCGCAGCGAAAGCTGCCGATATGCATGAGTATCTCGTGGAAGCAGCAGCTGAAGCCTCAGATGAACTGATGAACAAATACCTTGAAGAAGGTGAGTTATCAGAACAAGAGATTAAAACAGCACTGCGTCAGCGCACAATTAATAATGAGATCGTTCTTGCTACCTGTGGTTCTGCATTTAAGAACAAAGGTGTGCAAGCGGTTCTTGATGCGGTTATTGACTTCCTTCCAGCGCCTAGTGAAGTACCGGCAATTAAAGGTATTGACGAAGACGAAAATGAAGTTGAACGCCCATCAGATGATAATGCACCATTTGCAGCATTAGCATTTAAAATTGCGACTGATCCATTTGTTGGAACACTTACCTTTATCCGAGTTTATTCCGGCGTACTTGAGACAGGCGCGGGTGTTTACAATTCTGTTAAGCAGAAACGTGAACGTATAGGTCGTATGGTGCAAATGCACGCAAACGATCGTACCGAGCTAAAAGAAGTTCGTGCAGGTGATATTGCTGCGGCTATAGGTCTAAAAGATGTTACAACCGGTGATACTCTTTGCGATAACAATCACAAAGTGATTCTTGAGCGCATGGAGTTCCCAGAACCCGTGATTACCATTGCCGTTGAGCCTCGTTCGAAAGCCGATCAGGACAAAATGGGTATCGCGCTGCAAAAATTAGCAGCAGAAGATCCATCTTTCCGTGTCGAGACCAACGAAGAGTCAGCTCAAACACTGATATCAGGAATGGGTGAGCTACACTTGGATATTATCGTTGATCGTATGCGTCGCGAATTCAGTGTAGAGTGTAACGTAGGTAAACCACAGGTTGCCTATCGTGAAACAATTCGTTCGAAAGTTGAAGTGGAAGGTAAGTTCGTACGTCAATCTGGCGGACGTGGTCAGTTTGGCCATGTTTGGCTAAGACTCGAACCACTTGAAGAAGGTGCGGGCTACGAATTTGTCAATGAAGTCGTAGGTGGTGTTATTCCTCGCGAATACATCCCAGCCGTTGACAAAGGTATTCAAGAGCAGATGAAAAACGGCGTATTAGCTGGCTATCCTGTTCTTGATGTGAAGGTCACATTGTTTGACGGTTCATATCATGATGTGGACTCGAACGAAATGGCGTTCAAAATTGCAGGTTCAATGGGCTTCAAACAGGGTGCGCTAGACGCTAACCCTTCGTTGCTCGAACCTTGTATGAAAGTAGAAGTGACTACACCTGAAGATTATATGGGCGACGTTGTAGGTGATTTAAACCGCCGTCGTGGCATAATCGAAGGTATGGACGATGGCATCGCAGGTGTTAAACTTGTCCATGCGGTAGTACCTCTATCTGAAATGTTTGGTTATGCGACTGATTTGCGCTCTGCATCTCAGGGTCGTGCTTCTTACTCTATGGAGTTTTACAAGTACGCAGATGCACCGCAAAACATTGCAAAAGCGATTATAGAATCTCGTAACTAATATCGGTTACGGCATCAATGTTATATTGCTCGAATTAAACGAGCACTTCTGAAAAGAAAGGAATTTATCGTGGCAAAAGCTAAATTTGAACGTAATAAGCCTCACGTAAACGTAGGCACCATCGGTCACGTTGACCATGGTAAAACAACTCTTACTGCAGCTATCTCTGCAGTATTGTCTAAGACTTATGGTGGTGAAGCACGTAACTTCGCTCAAATCGATAACGCTCCAGAAGAGCGTGAGCGCGGTATTACCATTAATACTTCTCACATCGAATATGACACACCAACACGTCACTACGCACACGTAGACTGTCCAGGTCACGCGGATTATGTTAAAAACATGATCACTGGTGCTGCACAGATGGACGGCGCAATTTTAGTAGTAGCAGCGACAGATGGCTACAATGCCACAGACTCGTGAGCACATCCTACTTTCACGTCAGGTTGGTGTACCTTTCATCATCGTATTCATGAACAAATGTGACATGGTAGATGACGAAGAGTTACTAGAATTAGTAGAAATGGAAGTACGTGAACTTCTATCAGAATATGACTTCCCAGGTGATGACTTACCAGTAATCCAAGGTTCTGCATTAAAAGCGTTAGAAGGCGATGCGGCATGGGAAGCTAAAGTAATCGAACTTGCAGAAGCACTAGACAGCTACATTCCAGAGCCAGAGCGTGACATCGACAAGCCATTCCTACTACCAATCGAAGACGTATTCTCGATTTCAGGTCGTGGTACAGTGGTAACAGGTCGTGTTGAGCGTGGTATCATCCGTGTATCTGACGAAGTAGAAATCGTTGGTGTTCACGCGACCACTAAAACAACTTGTACTGGTGTAGAAATGTTCCGTAAGCTGCTTGACGAAGGTCGTGCAGGTGAGAACTGTGGTGTGTTATTACGTGGTACTAAGCGTGATGACGTAGAACGTGGTCAAGTACTAGCTAAGCCTGGTTCAATCACTCCACACACTACATTCGAATCAGAAGTATACGTGTTATCAAAAGAAGAAGGCGGACGTCACACTCCATTCTTCAAAGGTTACCGTCCACAGTTCTACTTCCGTACAACAGACGTAACAGGCACAATTGAGTTACCAGAAGGCGTAGAAATGGTTATGCCTGGTGATAACATCAAGATGGTTGTTACTTTGATTTACCCAATCGCGATGGACGACGGTTTACGTTTCGCTATCCGTGAAGGTGGCCGTACAGTTGGTGCTGGTGTTGTAGCTAAAATCATCGCGTAATAGCGACTTTAGTGAACACTGAAAAAGGAAGCTTCGGCTTCCTTTTTTGTTTTTAAAAAACAAAACAATCTAGTGGCATAAATACATAATTTGTGTAAAATGCGCAGCAATTGATTGTGAACAGACTTTCTGAAGACTATTTACACAATGGGCTTGATCTCCAATAAAAGATCTGTATAATTGCCCACTCGCTGACATGTGCAGCGTTAAATATAATGTTAAACCAATAGGGTTTTTCATTTTCATAGCGACTCCGATTGGGAGTCGAACGGTTAAATCATCTCGCTCTGCTTTTCTAATAAAGAAAAAGCTAGAGGGTGATTTTTTATGTGTCCATTTTAGGAGCTCTGGTCAATGCAGAACCAAAGAATCCGTATCCGCTTGAAAGGCTTTGATCATCGTTTGATTGATCAGTCTACAGCGGAAATCGTTGAAACTGCTAAGCGTACAGGCGCGCAGGTACGTGATCCAATTCCACTACCAACACGCAAAGAGCGTTATACCGTTTTGATCTCTCCGCACGTTAATAAAGACGCTCGTGACCAGTATGAAATTCGTACTCACAAGCGTTTAGTTGACATCGTAGAGCCAACAGAAAAGACTGTAGACGCATTAATGCGTTTAGATCTTGCGGCTGGTGTCGACGTTCAGATTAGCTTAGGTTAATTGAGATCCTTAGAAGAGGTTTGAGAGATGGCTATCGGTCTTATTGGTCGTAAAGTGGGTATGACTCGCATCTTCACTGAAGATGGTACGTCAATCCCTGTAACAGTGATTGAAGTCGCTGGCAACCGCGTAACTCAAGTGAAAACTTTAGAAACTGACGGTTACCGTGCACTTCAAGTGACTACTGGTACCAAAAAAGCCAATCGCATCACTAAAGCAGAAGCAGGTCATTTTGCCAAGGGCGGCGTAGAAGCCGGTCGTGGTTTATGGGAATTGCGTTTAGCAGATGGTGAAGGCGAAGGCATTGAAGTTGGTGCTGAGCTTAATGTTGATATTTTCGCTGAAGTAGTGAAAGTAGATGTTACTGGTCAATCAAAAGGTAAGGGCTTCCAAGGCGGTATTAAGCGTTGGAACTTCCGTACTCAAGATATGACTCACGGTAACTCATTGGCGCACCGCGCGAACGGTTCTATCGGTCAGAACCAAACGCCTGGTCGTGTATTCAAAGGCAAAAAAATGTCAGGTCATATGGGTGCTGAGCAAGTAACTACTCAAAATCTACACGTTGTACGTGTTGATGCAGAGCGTAACTTGTTATTAGTACGCGGCGCAGTTCCAGGCGCTACCAATGGTGATCTAATCATTAAGCCTGCAGTTAAAGCTTAGGTCTGAGGAGATAGTAATGGAATTGGTATTGAAAGACGCGCAAAGCGCTCTTGAAGTTTCCGAAACTACCTTCGGCCGTGACTTTAACGAGGCACTGGTTCATCAGGTAGTTGTAGCTTACGCTGCAAACGCACGTCAGGGCACTCGTGCTCAAAAGACTCGTGCGGAAGTAACTGGCTCTGGTAAAAAGCCATGGCGCCAAAAAGGCACTGGCCGCGCTCGTGCCGGTAGTGTTAAAGGCTACCAATCTGGCGTGGCGGTGGCGTTACATTCGCTGCTAAAACACAAGATCACAGCCAAAAAGTTAACAAGAAGATGTACCGTGGTGCTCTTAAGAGCATTCTTTCTGAATTGGTACGTCAAGAGCGTTTAGTCGTTGTTGAATCATTTAGCGTTGAAGCTCCTAAAACTAAAGAGTTGAAGGCTAAATTAGCAGCAATGAACCTAGAAGACGTTCTAATTGTTACTGCTGAAGTTGATGAGAATTTATTCTTAGCAGCTCGCAACTTATACAAAGTTGACGTACGTGACGTAGCGGGTCTTGACCCAGTAAGTCTAATTGCGTTTAACACTGTTCTTGTTACTGCTGATGCAGTGAAGCAAATCGAGGAGATGCTAGCATGATCCGCGAAGAACGTTTGCTAAAAGTGATTCTAGCTCCGCACATCTCTGAAAAGAGTACTGTCGTTGCTGAGAAGAACAACACTGTAGTTTTCCGCGTAGCAATCGATGCGACTAAAGCAGAGATCAAAGCTGCAGTAGCGAAGCTATTTGAAGTTGAAGTAGATTCAGTTCGCACTCTAGTTAACAAAGGCAAAACTAAACGTACCGGTGGCCGTGTTGGTCGTCGTAGCGATTGGAAAAAAGCTTATGTTACTTTAGCTGCTGGTGCTGACATCGATTTCGTCGGCGGCGCTGAGTAAGCAAAGGAGAATTATCATGGCAGTTATTAAGTGTAAGCCAACCTCTCCAGGTCGTCGCCACGTAGTTAAAGTGGTGAATACGGACTCTGCATAAGGGTAAACCTTTTGCTGGCCTGTTGGCGAAAAAATCTAAAAGTGGTGGCCGTAACAATACTGGCCGTATCACAGTACGCCACGTTGGTGGTGGACATAAGCAGCACTACCGTCTAATCGACTTTAAACGCGATAAAGATGGTATCCCTGCGAAAGTTGAACGTCTTGAATACGATCCAAACCGTACAGCGCACATCGCGTTAGTACTGTATGCAGATGGTGAGCGTCGTTATATTCTTGCTGCAAAAGGCATGAAAGCTGGCGATGCAATCAAATCTGGTTTGGATGCAGACATCAAGACTGGTAACGCAATGCCGTTACGCAACATTCCTGTAGGTAGTGTTGTACACGCTGTTGAGATGAAACCTGGTAAAGGTGCTCAGATCGCACGTTCAGCTGGTGCTTATGTACAAGTTGTTGCTCGTGATGGTGCTTATGCAACTCTACGTCTTCGCTCTGGCGAAATGCGTAAAGTTCCAGTAGATTGCCGCGCGACATTTGGTGAAGTTGGTAATGCCGAGCATATGCTACGCCAGTTAGGTAAAGCAGGTGCTAAACGCTGGAGAGGCATTCGCCCTACAGTACGTGGTGTTGCAATGAACCCAGTAGACCATCCACATGGTGGTGGTGAAGGCCGTACTTCTGGTGGACGTCATCCAGTGAGTCCATGGGGTGTGCCGACTAAGGGTTATAAAACTCGTAGCAACAAGCGCACTGACAAGTACATCGTACGTCGTCGTAATAAATAGTAAGAGGATTCGCCATGCCACGTTCTCTCAAGAAAGGTCCCTTCATTGACCTGCACTTGCTGAAGAAGGTAGAGAAAGCGATGGAAGCGGGAGACAAAAAGCCAATTAAGACTTGGTCTCGTCGCTCAATGATCATCCCTAACATGATTGGGTTGACCATCGCTGTCCATAATGGTCGTCAGCACGTACCTGTGTTCGTAACTGACGAAATGATCGGTCACAAGCTTGGTGAATTTTCACCAACTCGCACTTATCGCGGCCATGCTGCAGATAAGAAAGCGAAGAAGCGTTAATACGGGAGGAATAAGATGGAAGTTTTAGCTAAACATCGTTTTGCTCGTACGTCTGCGCAGAAGGCTCGTCTAGTTGCTGATCAAGTTCGTGGACTGCCTGTTTCTAAGGCACTCGAAATTTTGACCTTCAGCCCAAAGAAAGCCGCCGTACTAGTTAAAAAAGTACTTGACTCAGCTATCGCAAACGCCGAACACAACGAAGGTGCTGACATTGATGAGCTTAAAGTTGGAGCCGTCTTCGTAGATGAAGGCACCAACAATGAAGCGTATCATGCCACGTGCTAAAGGCCGCGCTGATCGTATCATGAAGCGTACCAGCCACATTACTGTGGTTGTATCAGATCGCTAGGAGAAGAGAGCAATGGGACAGAAAGTACATCCTAATGGTATCCGTCTGGGTATCACGAAGCCTTGGATCTCTACCTGGTACGCAGATAAGTCAGATTATGCAAAAAATCTGAACAGCGACTGGGAAGTGCGTCAATATTTAACTGAAAAGTTAAAAGCCGCATCAGTATCTAAGATTGTTATTGAACGCCCAGCGAAGAGCATCCGCGTTACTATTCACACTGCCCGTCCAGGTGTTGTGATTGGTAAGAAAGGTGAAGACGTTGAAGTATTACGTGCATATGTGTCTAAAATCACTGGCACGACTGCTCAAATCAACATCGCTGAGATCCGTAAGCCTGAATTAGACGCTAAGCTCGTTGCTGACTCTATTGCTCAGCAGTTAGAGCGTCGTGTTATGTTCCGTCGTGCTATGAAGCGCGCGGTACAAAATGCAATGCGCATTGGTGCTCAAGGTATCAAAGTTGAAGTGAGCGGCCGTTTAGGCGGTGCTGAAATCGCACGTTCTGAATGGTATCGTGAAGGTCGTGTACCTTTGCATACTCTACGTGCTGATATCGACTATTCAACTGCTGAAAGTCACACGCAATATGGTGTGATTGGTATTAAAGTTTGGATCTTCAAAGGCGAAGTTCTAGACGGTTTAGTACCAGCGATTGAAGAGCCGAAGCAGCAACCTAAGCGTAAGCCTCGTGGTAAATAGGAGAAACTTTAATGCTGCAACCTAAACGTATGAAGTTTCGCAAGATGTTCACAAGCCGCAACCGCGGTCTAGCGAACGGTACTGAAGTTAGCTTTGGTACTTTCGGTTTGAAAGCAGTCGGCCGCGGCCGTTTAACTGCTCGTCAAATTGAATCTGCACGTCGTGCCATGACACGTCATATTAAACGTCAAGGACAAATTTGGATTCGAGTTTTCCCTGACAAGCCAATTACCTCTAAGCCTCTTGAAGTGCGTATGGGTAAAGGTAAAGGTAACGTTGAATACTGGGTATGTCAGATTCAACCTGGTAAGGTTCTTTATGAGATGAATGGTGTACCTGAAGCGTTGGCTCGTGAAGCCTTTGCTCTAGCTGCTGCCAAGCTTCCTTTAAAGACTACCTTCGTAACTAAGACGGTGATGTAATGAAAGCGAGCGAACTAAGAGAAAAAAGCGTTGAGGAATTGAACGCTGAACTACTTGGTCTGCTGCGTGAGCAGTTTAACCTGCGTATGCAACACGCTACTGGTCAGTTGACTCAAACGAATCAATTGAAACTAGTGCGTCGTAACATTGCACGTGTTAAGACCATTATTACTTCTAAGGCAGGTGCGTAATGTCTGATAAAATCCGTACTTTGCAAGGTAAAGTTATTAGCAACAAAATGGAAAAATCTATTACTGTTGCTATTGAACGCCAAGTGAAACACCCAATTTATGGGAAGTACATTAAGCGTACAACTAAGATCCATGCACATGACGAAACTAATCAGTGTAATGAAGGTGACATCGTGACTATTAGTCAGTGTCGTCCTTTATCTAAGACTAAGTCTTGGACCCTAGCTGAAGTAGTAACAAAAGCCTAATATTCATTAGGATAACGTAAACGGCTCCAGAATTTGAGGCCGTTTGTTTTTTTTGCTATGCATTCGCAAAATGTGGTGTTATACTTGCGCGCCATTTTTGAGTAAATTATTGCTTAAATTTGGTTCAAATATACTCCCATAGTGGGATTGTGTAGTAACGATAGCGGAGCACTTGAAATGATCCAAATGCAATCGACTCTAGACGTCGCATGTAACAGCGGCGCACGCAGAGTTCAGTGTATTAAGGTCTTGGGTGGCTCTCATCGTCGTTATGCCGGTATCGGCGACATCATCAAAGTTTCTGTTAAAGAAGCAATTCCTCGCGCTAAAGCGAAGAAAGGTGATGTATATAACGCGGTGGTAGTCCGTACTAAGAAAGGCGTACGTCGTCCAGACGGTTCTGTCATTCGCTTCGATCGGAATGCAGCGGTATTGCTTAACGCAAACCTTGCACCGATTGGTACTCGTATCTTTAGCCCAGTGACACGTGAATTGCGTAATGATAAATTCATGAAAATTGTCTCGCTGGCACCAGAAGTACTGTAAGGAGCTTCAAATGGCAGCTAAAATCCGTCGTGAAGACGAAGTAGTAGTATTAGCAGGTAAAGACAAGGGTAAACGCGGTAAGGTTTCTCAAGTTCTACCTACTGGTAAATTAATTGTTGAAGGCATCAATCTTGTTAAAAAGCACCAGAAGCCAAACCCACAATTGGGCGTGACTGGCGGCGTTATCGAGAAAGAAGCACCGATTCAAGCATCAAACGTTGCGATCTTTAACCAAGCCACAGGCAAGGCAGATCGTGTTGGTTTCCGATTTGAAGACGGCCAAAAAGTCCGTTTCTTTAAATCGAACAGCGAACTCGTTAAGTAATTTGGAGTAAACGATGGCGAAACTGCATGATAAATATCAAGAGACTGTAGTCGCTGAACTAGCTAAAAAGTTCGGTTATAGCAGTGTCATGCAAGTCCCTCGGATTGAAAAAATCACCCTAAACATGGGTGTAGGCGAAGCTGTTGCAGATAAGAAAGTTATGGAGCATGCGCTTCGTGACATGACTGCAATCGCTGGTCAAAAACCAGTTGTAACTGTAGCTCGTAAATCAGTTGCTGGTTTTAAAATCCGTGAAGGCTACCCTATTGGCTGTAAAGTGACCCTACGCGGTGAGCGTATGTGGGAATTTTTAGAGCGTCTAGTTGACATTGCAATTCCACGTATTCGTGACTTCCGTGGCTTAAGCGCTAAAGCGTTTGACGGCCGTGGTAATTACGCAATGGGTGTGAAAGAGCAGATCATCTTCCCAGAGATCGATTATGATAAAATCGATAAGATTCGTGGTATGGATATTGTTATCACTACTACTGCGAAGAATGACGAAGAAGGTCGTGCTTTGTTGACCGCTTTTAACTTCCCATTTAAGAAATAAGGGTAGCATAATGGCTAAAACATCTATGAAAGCACGTGAAGCAAAACGTGCACAGCTCGTAGCTAAGTATGCTGAAAAGCGTCTAGCACTTAAGGCTATTATCAGCAATCCAGAGACTTCTGAAGAAGATCGTTGGGATGCTGTACTTAAGTTGCAAGCACTACCACGTGATTCAAGCGCATCGCGTCAACGCAATCGCTGTAATCAAACTGGTCGCCCACATGGCGTTTTACGTAAATTCGGCTTAAGCCGTATTAAATTACGTGAAGCAACTATGCGCGGTGAAGTTCCTGGTCTACGTAAGGCCAGCTGGTAAGCACTTGTCACGGAGTAAGCTAATATGAGCATGCAAGATCCTATTGCGGATATGTTAACCCGTATTCGTAACGGCCAAGCTGCTAACCACGTATCTCGTAAAGATGCCTTCAGCTAAGTTAAAAGTAGCAATCGCGAAATTACTTAAAGATGAAGGTTTCATTACTGACTACGCCGTAGCAGATGAAGCTAAGCCTGAATTAGAAATTACATTAAAGTATTTCCAAGGCAAACCAGTCGTTGAGACTATCCAGCGCGTAAGCCGTCCTGGTCTTCGTATTTACAAAGGTAAAGACGAATTACCAAAGGTTATGGGCGGTCTGGGTATCGCAATTGTGTCCACTTCTAAAGGCTTGATGACTGATCGTGCCGCCCGCCAATTTGGCACGGGTGGTGAGGTTATCTGCTACGTAGCGTAAGGAGTTAGTAATGTCTCGTGTTGCAAAGGCACCAGTCACTATCCCTGCTGGCGTAGAGGTGACTAAAAACGAACAGACTTTGACCGTTAAAGGCGGTAAAGGAAGTCTGACTCGAGTAATCAACAAAGCGGTTAATGTTGTTATTGAAGATGCACAAATCAAGTTCCTACCTGTTGATGGCGTTGTTGACGCTTGGGCACAGGCTGGTACTGCACGTGCATTAGTAAACAACATGGTGTTTGGTGTTTCTCAAGGTTTTGTGAAAAAACTTAAATTAGTTGGTGTAGGTTACCGTGCAAAGATTGCTGGTAGTGACTTAGACTTAACATTAGGTTTCTCACATCCGTTAGTACACAAACTACCCGCAGGCGTTTCTGCAGAATGTCCTAGCCAAACTGAAATCGTCCTAACCGGCGTTGATAAGCAGTTAGTAGGTCAGACAGCAGCCAACATTCGTGGTTACCGTCCACCAGAGCCTTATAAAGGCAAAGGTGTTCGCTATGACGACGAAGTTGTACGCCGTAAAGAGGCTAAGAAGAAGTAGGTAACGCGATATGGATAAGAAAACATCTCGCTTACGTCGCGCGTTGCGTGCACGTAAGAAGATCCAAGAGCTAGGCGTGAATCGTCTGGTTGTACATCGTACACCGCGTCACATCTATGCTCAGGTGATCAGTCCTGAATTTAAGGTGTTAGCTGCTGCGTCGACTGTTGAAAAAACAGTTAAAGAGCAACTAAAGAGTACCGGAAACGTAGATGCGGCTAAAGCAGTGGGTAAAACTGTTGCTGAGCGTGCGATCGAGAAGGGCGTAGCTGTTGTTGCGTTCGACCGTTCTGGATTCAAGTATCACGGTCGTGTAGCTGCTTTAGCAGATGCCGCTCGTGAAGCTGGCCTGAAATTCTAAGGGGTTATAAATGGCTAAATTAGAAGCTCAGCAAAAAGACGATCTGCAAGAAAAATTAATTGCAGTTAATCGTGTTTCTAAAGTAGTTAAGGGCGGTCGTATCTTTAGCTTCACAGCACTAACAGTAGTGGGTGATGGTAACGGTAAGATTGGCTATGGCTATGGTAAAGCGCGTGAAGTTCCAGCTGCTATTCAAAAAGCAATGGAAAAAGCCCGTCGTAATATGGTAACCGTGGAGTTGAATGCAGGTACTCTGCATCACCCTGTTAAAGGTCGCCATACTGGTTCTAAAGTTTATATGCAACCAGCATCAGAGGGTACCGGTATTATTGCCGGTGGCGCAATGCGTGCCGTATTAGAAGTTGCAGGCGTTCATAACGTTCTGTCAAAAGCATACGGTTCTACTAACCCGATCAACATCGTTCGCGCAACTGTCGATGCGTTGGTGCACATGAAGTCACCAGCTCAAATCGCAGCAAAACGTGGCCTGAATGTTGATGAAATTCGGGGGTAATGCACCATGGCTACTAAAACTTTAAAAGTAACACAGACTAAAAGCAGCATCGGTCGTTTACCAAAACACCGTGCTACCCTAACCGGTTTAGGTCTGCGTCGTATTGGTCACACTGTAGAAGTAGAAGATACTCCTTCTGTACGTGGTATGATCAATAAGGTGTACTACATGGTTTCGGTGGAGGAATAAGATAATGCGTCTAAATACTCTATCTCCAGCAGCAGGTTCTAAATCTGCTCCTAAGCGTGTAGGCCGTGGTATTGGTTCAGGTTTAGGTAAGACAGCGGGTCGTGGCCATAAAGGTCAGAAGTCTCGTTCAGGCGGCGGCGTTCGCGTCGGCTTCGAAGGTGGTCAAATGCCACTTAAGATCCGTCTACCTAAGTTTGGTTTTACCTCGCGTCGCGCTTTGGTAACAGCTGAAGTTCGTGTACTCGAACTAGCAAAAGTTAACGGTGATGTTGTCGATTTGAATGCACTGAAAGATGCGAACGTTATTACTCGCAACATCCAGTTTGCGAAAATCGTTCTTTCAGGTACCATTGACCGCCCAGTGACTGTAAAAGGTCTGAAGGTAACCAAAGGTGCTCGTGCAGCTATTGAAGCTGCCGGTGGCAAGATCGAGGAATAATACGTCGATGGCAAAACCAGGACTTGATTTAAAAAGCGCGAAAGGCGGTTTATCTGAACTGAAAACTCGTCTCCTGTTCGTGATTGGTGCAATTATCGTCTTTAGAGCCGGTTCGTTTGTACCAATTCCTGGTATTGACGCAGCTGTATTGGCAGAACTATTTGCCCAGCAAAAAGATACCATCCTGGGCATGTTTAACATGTTCTCGGGTGGTGCTTTAGAGCGTGCTTCTATCTTTGCATTAGGTATCATGCCGTATATTTCGGCATCGATTATCATGCAATTATTGACTGTTGTGCATCCTGCACTTGCTGAATTGAAAAAAGAAGGCGAGTCAGGACGTAAAAAGATTAGTCAATATACAAGATACGGCACACTCGTGTTGGGTACATTGCAGTCTATCGGTATCGCAACGGGTTTACCTAATCTCATGCCTGGTCTTGTGGCCAATCCTGGGTTTGGATTCTACTTTGTTGCTGTTGTCAGCTTAGTGACTGGAACAATGTTCCTAATGTGGCTAGGTGAGCAAATTACCGAACGTGGTATAGGTAATGGTATCTCGATATTAATTTTCGCAGGTATTGTTGCTGGTTTACCATCGGCCATCGGCTCTACAGCCGAGCAGGCGCGTCAAGGTGACATGAATGTATTGGTACTACTGTTGCTCGCGGTTATCGTATTTGCAGTAACTTATTTAGTGGTATTTGTGGAACGTGGTCAACGTCGTATCGTCGTTAACTACGCTAAGCGTCAGCAAGGCCGTAAGGTTTTCGCAGCGCAAAGCACCCACTTACCGTTAAAAGTGAACATGGCAGGTGTGATTCCACCAATTTTTGCATCCAGCATTATTTTGTTCCCAGGCACACTGGCTCAGTGGTTTGGTCAAAATGAGTCTATGTCATGGTTAAGCGATTTCGCCTTAGCTGTGTCACCAGGACAACCGCTGTATTCATTATTGTACGCGACAGCAATCATCTTTTTCTGCTTCTTCTATACTGCGTTGGTTTTCAACCCACGCGAAACAGCAGATAATTTGAAAAAGAGTGGTGCATTCATTCCTGGGATCCGTCCCGGAGAACAGACTTCGCGTTACATTGATAAAGTAATGACACGTTTAACCTTAGCGGGTGCGTTATACATTACCTTTATCTGCTTAATTCCGGAGTTCATGTTAATTGCGTGGAAAGTACAGTTCTATTTTGGCGGTACTTCACTACTAATTATTGTAGTCGTAATCATGGACTTCATGGCTCAGGTTCAGACCCATATGATGTCTCATCAGTATGAGTCTGTGATGAAGAAAGCTAATCTTGTTAACAAAGCGAATTTAGATCGCTTTGGAAAATAAGATTACTTTGACGGAGTGATGAAATGAAAGTTCGAGCTTCCGTGAAGAAGATCTGCCGTAATTGCAAGATCGTCAAGCGTAGTGGCGTTGTGCGCGTTATCTGTGTTGAACCAAAACACAAACAGCGTCAAGGCTAAGAAAGAAGTTTGGTCAGCTCAATAATGGGCTGACCAAAAATATTGTTTGCAAATCTGTCGTCTGTCGAGTATCCTTTCGGGCTTTTCGCAGATGGCCTTTAACTTTAAGGAGTGCATAGTAGCTCGTATCGCTGGCATTAACATTCCTGATCAAAAGCATACAGTCATTGCATTGACTGCAATCTTTGGTATTGGTCGTACACGCGCTAGAGCAATCTGCGCATCTACGTCAATTGCTGAAGACGCTAAGATCAAGGAATTGAGCGAAGCTCAAATAGATATCCTACGCGAAGAAGTCGCCAAATACACCGTAGAAGGTGACTTGCGTCGTGAGATTTCAATGAACATCAAGCGTCTTATGAATCTTGGTTGTTATCGTGGTCTCCGCCATCGTCGTAGCCTGCCTCTTCGTGGGCAACGTACTAAGACCAATGCGCGTACGCGTAAAGGTCCACGTAAACCAATCAGAAAGTAACGGGAAGGTAAACCAAAATGGCTAAAGTTCCGTCACGTTCTCCGCGTAAGCGCGTACGTAAACAGGTTGCAGATGGCATGGCTCATATCCATGCGTCTTTCAACAACACAATTGTCACCATTACAGATCGTCAAGGTAATGCGTTGTCATGGGCTACCTCAGGTGGTTCTGGTTTCCGTGGTTCACGTAAATCAACGCCATTCGCTGCACAGGTTGCTGCTGAGCGTGCAGGTATTGCTGCTCAAGACTACGGTGTTAAAAACCTTGAAGTTTTCGTGAAGGGATTGATGTCAGGTCGTGAATCAGCCATTCGTGCGCTGAACGCTGTTGGTTATAAAATTACCAACATTACCGATGTGACGCCTATCCCTCATAATGGCTGTCGTCCACCTAAAAAACGTCGTGTATAACGCTGCGTATATAGGATAGTTGGAGAAAGATCATGGCAAGATACTTGGGTCCTAAGCTCAAGCTCAGCCGCAGAGAAGGTACAGACCTTTTCCTAAAAAGCGGTGTGAGAGCAATCGATTCGAAGTGTAAGCTTGAAGCTGCACCAGGTCAACATGGCGCTCGTAAGCCACGTTTATCTGAGTACGGTTTACAATTACGCGAGAAACAAAAAGTTCGTCGTATTTACGGTGTTTTAGAAAAACAATTCCGTAACTACTACAAAGAAGCTGCACGTCTAAAAGGTAATACTGGTGAAAACCTATTACAACTTTTAGAAATCCGCCTAGATAACGTTGTTTATCGTATGGGTTTCGGTGCAACACGTGCAGAATCACGTCAGCTAGTAAGCCATAAATCTGTTATGGTTAACGGTCGTGTTGTTAACATTCCGTCATTCAAAGTGTCTGCGAATGATGTTGTAAGCATCCGTGAAAAGTCACGCACTCAAGCTCGTATTAAAGCGGCTTTAGAAGTGGCTGGTCAACGCGAAAAGCCTACATGGGTAGAAGTCGACAGTGCGAAAATGGAAGGTGCTTTCAAGCGTATTCCAGAACGTAGCGATTTGTCTGCGGATATTAACGAACAGCTGATCGTCGAGCTTTACTCTAAGTAAAGCTAACAAACAAGAGAGGACACAATGCAGGGTTCTGTTACAGAATTTCTTAAACCGCGTCTCGTTGATATTGAGCAGGTTAATTCAACTCGCGCCAAAGTTACACTAGAGCCACTCGAACGTGGTTTTGGCCATACCTTAGGTAACGCGTTGCGTCGCATCCTATTGTCGTCTATGCCAGGCTGTGCAGTTACTGAAGTCGAAATAGACGGCGTACTGCATGAGTACAGCAGTAAGGAAGGCGTACAAGAAGATATCCTTGAGATATTGCTTAATCTTAAGGGATTAGCAGTGACAATCGAGGGTAAAGACGAGGCTTTGCTTACATTAAGCAAGTCCGGCACAGGCTCTGTTACAGCAGCAGATATCACGCATGATGGTGATGTTACCATTATGAATCCTGATCATGTTATCTGTCACTTGACTGGTAATAATGATATCAGCATGCGTATCCGCGTTGAGCGTGGTCGTGGTTATGTGCCTGCTTCGGCTCGTGCACAAACCGAAGACGATGATCGCCCAATCGGTCGTTTGTTGGTTGATGCTTCTTTTTCACCTGTTGCCCGCATTGCTTATAATGTTGAAGCCGCTCGTGTAGAACAGCGCACTGACTTAGATAAACTTGTGATTGATATGACCACTAACGGTACTATTGATCCTGAGGAAGCAATTCGTCGTTCTGCAACAATTTTAGCTGAACAGCTAGATGCGTTTGTTGAACTACGTGATGTTACTGAGCAGGCTGTCGTAGAAGAGAAACCGGAATTCGATCCGATTTTGCTGCGTCCTGTCGACGATTTAGAGCTAACTGTACGTTCGGCTAACTGTTTAAAAGCCGAAGCGATTCATTACATCGGAGATCTGGTACAACGCACTGAAGTTGAGCTGCTTAAGACCCCTAACTTAGGTAAGAAATCTCTTACTGAAATTAAGGATGTTTTAGCGTCTCGCGGACTGTCGTTAGGTATGCGTCTTGAAAACTGGCCACCGGCTAGTTTAGCAGACGACCTATAAGTCTCAGGTTAGTACAGATTTAGGTTATAAGGATTAGGTCATGCGCCATCGTAAGAGTGGTCGTCAACTAAACCGCAACAGCAGTCATCGTCAAGCTATGTTTCGTAACATGGCATGTTCAATAGTTCGTCATGAGATTATCAAGACAACTGTTGTTAAAGCGAAAGAACTGCGTCGCGTAGTTGAACCTCTAATAACACTTGCTAAAGTTGACAGCGTTGCAAATCGCCGTTTAGCTTTCGCTCGTAC
This sequence comes from Shewanella phaeophyticola, assembly GCF_025398315.1. Lineage (GTDB taxonomy): Bacteria > Pseudomonadota > Gammaproteobacteria > Enterobacterales > Shewanellaceae > Shewanella > Shewanella phaeophyticola. Next base: position 4,071,462 of record NZ_JAODOQ010000001.1, on the reverse strand, counting down.
TCGCGACGCTGAAGTCGTAGGTAAGTTATTTACTGAATTGGGTCCACGCTTCCAGGAACGTCCTGGTGGTTACACTCGTATTCTTAAGTGTGGTTTACGTACCGGTGATAAAGCCCCAATGGCTTTCATCGAGTTAGTAGGTCGCCCTGAAGCTGCTGAAGCTGTTGAAGTTGAAGCTGCAGAGTAATTTTTAATTACTCAAATAAAAACCGAGTTTAGGCTCGGTTTTTTTATGTCTACCATTTTATTCACCACGTTAGTTAAATTTCATTCTGCTAACGTCATTTATATATTGTGTCGTTCCTATTTTTACTATAAAGATTTTTTCCTGACCTAAATCCAAGTTTATTCATTACTTATGAAGCTGTAATCATCAATGTTATTGCTACACATGACTGAGATGGTGTTTTTATGCTGTAGCTACGAAGCGTTCCTAAAACTCAATCATCAAAATCATCGTTAAATGTGGAACAAATTATGGTTCATCTGGTTGAGTGGATTAAAGACAAAGCTTCCGTTTTGATGATTTACTATCACTTCATCCCTCTATTTTATAATTATTGCCTATTTTATTGCTTCTACTAGTCGTTTCTGTTTGAATTTCTTGATAGGCAGATAGGCAGATAGGCAGATAGGCAGATAGGCAGATAGGCAGATAGGCAGATAGGCAGATAGGCAGATAGGCAGATAGGCAGATAGGCAGATAGGCAGATAGGCAGATAGGCAGATAGGCAGATAGGCAGATAGGCAGATAGGCAGATAGGCAGATAGGCAGATAGGCAGATAGGCAGATAGGCAGATAGGCAGATAGGCAGATAGGCAGATAGGCAGATAGGCAGATAGGCAGATAGGCAGATAAATTTAATAAAATAATGCCAATCATAAGATTGGCATTATTAATTCTAAATATCTAGATCAATTAACTTCGTCTATTGATATTTATAACCTTCAGCCTGTTTATCGGTATACTCCGGTTTTTCATGCTTTTGGTCCATCGCTTCAGCGACTTCAGGCGGCATATAGTTTTCATCATGCTTTGCTAATACTTCTGTTGCCTCAAGCTTACCCGATTCAACTAATACGCCTTGTGCTACGATGCCCTGTCCTTCACGGAAAAGGTCTGGTAATAAGTCATCAAAAGTAACAATGACTTCACCGCCAGCAGAGTCGTGTACCGCAAATTCAACATGGAGGCTGTCAGGGTCGCGTTTCATTGAGCCCATTGTCACCATACCACCTACACGTATACGCTGACCTACTTCGGGTTTTACACCTGTATCCGCTTTACCATGTACAATTTCGTATGGCGTATAGAATAAGTTTAAGTTTGAATTAAGTGCATACAGTAATAGTGACGCCACTGCTGCTACACCCGCAATTAGTGCGACTGCTAATGTTAGTCTCTTTTTACGTCTTGGATTCACGATTTTGTACCTCTATTTTCTTTAAGGCGTTGTTCACGCGTCATCTTTTTAGCTATTTCAATAAGTACTTTACGTTTCTTTCTAACACTTAGAGTAATTAAAGTGGCTAAACAACCAAAGGTTACACCATACGATAACCATACATAAAATCCGTAGCCACCCATGTTAATAAATTCAGCAAACGATTCAAATTGCATTATTTTGCCTCCTCAGCTTTTGCGAGTTCTCTTACCCATGGGCGCATGCCATTACGCGCCAATATCTCTGCACGATAGCGGACTAAAGTGATGGCACCTATCATCATGCCAAAGCCGAAAATATTAATCAGTAATGGATAAAGCATATCTGTAGACATGGTTGATTTTTCGGTGATTTTGATTGTAGAAGGTTGATGTAAGCTACTCCACCAATCTACCGAATACTTGATAATTGGAATATTTATGACACCAACAATGGCCAAAATGCCTGCGGCTCTGGCGGCCAAGACTTTGTCTTCAAATGAGGCGTATAGAGAAATAACCCCTAAATATAAAAACAGCAATACAAGTTCAGATGTTAAGCGTGCATCCCATACCCACCATGTTCCCCACATAGGTTTACCCCATGCAGCACCCGTGAGTAATGCTATAAAGGTAATGACAGCTCCAATAGGGGCAATTGCTGCAGCAGCTACAGTCAGCAGATTTAATTTGCCACACTAAACCAATAAATGAAGCGACTGCCATGCCCATATAGGCTGCCATAGACATCGATGCTGCAGGTACATGGATAAAGATAATACGATAACTGTCACCTTGTTGGTAATCTGTTGGAGCAAATAACAACCCCCAAATACTGCCTGTACCAACAAGTAATATTGCTAATACGGAAAACCATGGCAATAAAGTGCCCGATAATTTATATGCCCGTTCTGGGTCTGCGTAAGAATGTAGCCATTTCCACATTAGTTTGTACTCACACGTAGGGAGGCGCCAATAGCAAAAGGTGCCAAGATTAAAGAACCGACCAACATTGCCGCTAGTATTGCAAGTTGACCATCATAAGCTAAATTCAAACCGGCAGCGTCAATTGCGCTGGTAGCAAAAATCAATACAGGTATATACAAAGGTAAAATCAGCAAGCTGAGTAACACGCCACCTTTTCTTAATCCAACTGTTAATGCGACCCCAATAGCGCCCAGTAGCGACAAAACGGGTGTGCCTAATGCCAGTGTAGCCATTAGCGCACCATAACTATTGCCATCTAAATGTAGCAATACCGCTAATAATGGAGCAACCAAAATAAGTGGTACGCCGGTTAAAATCCAATGCGCTAATACTTTTGCTAAAACCAATAACGATAAAGGTTGTGGACTTAGTAACATCTGCTCTAGCGTACCGTCACTAAAATCTGCTTTAAATAATCGTTCTAGTGACAACATCGAGGCTAATAGTGCCGCGACCCAAATAATCCCAGGGGCAACTCTCGTTAGTACTTGTGGCTCAGGCTCTATACCTAATGGGAACAGAGTGACAACTAATATAAAAAACAACAATGGGTTGAAAATATCACCACGATGACGAATCGCAATTCTTAAATCTCGTTGCAAAAGCGTCATGAATGCTGCGGTGTAGCTTATTCCTCGTTTCATTCAAATACCTTATACAAAGCGGTAGTCAAGAGTGACTTTTCGTAATATATCGTTATTGATGATGCTCATATCCTGGTGCGTCGTTAAGATCACGCAACCACCAGACTTAGCGTGTGCTATAAATAAGTGCTCTAGCTCTTCAACACCTTTTTTATCAATAGCAGTAAATGGTTCATCTAAAATCCATATTTTACAATTAGTATGCTGCAATCTTGCTAGCGCTGTGCGTCGATGTTGGCCTGCTGATAAATGTCCCGCGAGAGCTTCTTCAAATCCAGTTAAGTTAACTTTGGCCAACAACTCTGTTGTATCAAAGTCATCATAGCCACTGATTCTTAAATTGAAGTTAAGATTTTCTTCTGCAGTTAGTTCACTCTTTACCCCTGCAAGATGTCCAAAGTAGAGTAAATCGTTGTTAAATTCGTCGCGACAGCGAGTGATATTTTCTCCGAGGTATTCGACTTCACCAGCATAGGGGCGAGACAGACCGGCGATAATGCGTAGTAAACTGGTTTTACCTGCGCCGTTGGGACCTTCAATTTGTACAATATCACCAGCATTAATATTAAAGCTGAGCTCATCAAATAGAATACGCTCTTCGCGAATACAGGTTAGTTCATTAGCACTTAACAGCACTTGTGATGGGTTTGTTATGGTCACTTATCCCTCTTGTTCTACGCGTGAGGATGAATACGAAAAAGATATTAACACAAACGAATTTATCGGTTTAGCTTTGTCACTGACTAAGTGCTAGCAATTTGATATGGTTCCAAAAAACTTAAAATTGTTTGAACTTTTTTAATGATTACTAATATATTACCTGAACTGAACAAATTGTCTTGATTTAGGGACTAAGCTGAGATAGTTATCACAAAAAGATGAGTTTTTTTGCTATTTGTAGTAACCTAGTCGTGCTAAAAAGAGTCTGCCTTCTAAATCAAAGGGCAGCGTTAAGCTTTGTATATTTGCAATTAGGAACGTTGAACATGAAAAAATTGTTAGCAATGACTGCAGTAGCTGCATTAACTTTGTCTGCGAATGTGTTTGCTCAAGAAGGTGAAGCTATTTACAATAAAGCGTGTCAAGTATGTCACAGCATGGGAGTGGCCGGTGCGCCTAAAGTTCATGATGCTGCTGCTTGGGAACCACGTCTAGCTAAAGGTTTAGATACCTTAGTTGGTTCAGTTAAGTCTGGTTTAAATGCAATGCCACCAGGTGGTATGTGTACAGATTGTACTGACGAAGATTACAAAAACGCTATCGAGTTTATGTCTAAGTAATTTTTCGACTAAACCAAAAACCGGCTTAATAGCCGGTTTTTTTATGCGAGTTTGTTACTGATTTATACATTGCCATACCATATGTATGGCAATGATAGGTTGGTGTTTATTGCACCAATGTATCTAATGTTAGCGTGGCGTTGCTACCAACCGCAATTGCTTCAATACTGCCCTTCAGATCACCCGTTTGTGGTTTTACACTGCCATTTTTAGATAGAACCGCAATCACTTCCACTTCTTTTACTGAGCTGAGTTTCATGTCGCCGCCCATTGAAGTGCTGTCATCTAAAGTAATTGTTGCTGGGAGGTTTGCAGCGCTAATTTTAGTCGCAGCTAATGGCACTTTAGGATCTTGAGTTGCACGAGCAAAGATAAATACGACATCAGAGTCACTGACTTTGTCGGCAAGTTCATTGGATATGGTCACTTCAATAGCAAGGGTGTTGGCATTGGTTGTCGCTGTCGCCATACTTTTATGGTTAGCATCATTAGGCATGGCGTCGCTGCTATCACCCATACGCATTTTAGCTGACCCAATGGCATTCATTAACGCGGTACGGTCAACATCATTGCGGTCGCTGTCTAAAATCATTTGCCAAGCATCAATAGCTTTAGTGTAGTCAGCCGTAAAAAATGCATCCATACCGACTAACAGCAATGTAGACGGGTCTTGTGGATCTAATGACAATGACTGGTCAATGAGAGCTTGAATTTCAGGTGTGATTTTTTGGCCGGCTTTATAATATAGCGCAGTCGCTTTAGAGTCGAGTAATTCTGCATGCGTACCGACTAACTCCATTACTTTATCGAAGACGGCGGCCGCTTGATCATATTTATTTGCAGAGATATATGCATGGCCTAAACTAAACCAAGCTTGACTATTTTCTGGTTCAGCCTGAACTTGAGCTTCCATCATCTGTACACGTTGTGACATGATTTGTGCTGGGTCCATACCTTGATGTGGATTATTCGCTTGTGGCGGGTTGGCTATTTCATTGTACGCACCCAGTTGCTGGTAGAAGTAACCTGAAATGGCTAACAAGCAGATGGTCATAAATGCAGGCCATAAAGCGCTTTTAGGCTTAATTGCTGCATCTAGTGAGTCATCACCCTCTTGCTTCATATCTTGCAGAAGGTTGATTTCTAATTCTTTCTTAAGCGCATCAAACTCAGCTTGATCAAGTAACTCATCTTGCAACTCTTTTTCGAGTATTGCTAACCGTTCACCAAAAAGCTCGAGGTTAGTTTGTTTACGAACGCCAGCTTCTTCTGCTTTTAATAGCTGTTGTTGGCGAAAGTGAGGGCCCAAATCATGATTAGGCCGATGAGTACGACAAGCGCAATAAAAATCCAAAATGTGGTCATTGTTTAAATATTCACTTTTAGGTTAACAGAAGAAGCGGTGTTTACCGCAGTGCTTGGAACGTTGATTATACGGAAAGATTATTAATTGAATAGTAATATAAGGAAGATATGAATCTAAATCCTGAGAGTTGCGTACTGGTTCACAGATTGAATGTGTTTGTTAAATAGTATGAAACTTTATATTCGTTCTTGTGTCAGATGCCGAACCTAGGTAATCATTTTGATGTATTAGATGTTCATAATGAGACTAGTAACCCAGTTTTGTACGAAAAGGGCAGACAGATGTAATAGCAAGTTCTAAAATGCATTAAAATTCGTTTAAGCTAATGTGCGTATATTAGTTTCAATGCTTTTATTGATCGTGCCGTGGTTTGTTTGTTTCAGATCCGCTTAATTATTTAGACTAAGGAATACCCATGATTCCAGAACTTGGACATTTCTCGCTAATTCTCGGTTTGGCTTTTGCCTTACTGTTAGCTAGCGTGCCTTTATTTGGTTCCGCACGTAAAGACCAGTATCTTGTTCGTTATGCCTGGCCACTGACTTACGGAATGTTTTTTTCATCAGTCTATCTGTTATCACCTTAGGCTATAGCTTTGCTACCGATGACTTCTCCGTCGCATACGTAGCGCATCACTCAAACTCACAACTGCCAATTTTCTTCAAAATTGCAGCCGTTTGGGGTGGCCATGAAGGGTCATTATTGTTTTGGGTATTTGCTCTATCTGTCTGGGCAATGTCCGTGGCTATATTTAGTAAGGGCTTAGAAGAAGTCTTTACCGCAAGGGTGTTATCCGTACTTGCGATGATTGTTGTCGGCTTTACCTTATTCATGATTTTAACGTCTAGCCCATTTGAACGGTTATTTCCGGTACCAATGGAAGGGCGAGATTTAAATCCAATGTTGCAAGATGTTGGGCTTATCTTTCATCCTCCAATGCTGTATTTGGGCTATGTAGGCTTCTCTGTTTGTTTTGCCTTTGCGATTGCTGCGTTAATGAGTGGCAGACTTGACTCTGCATGGGCACGCTGGAGTCGCCCATGGACACTCGCTGCTTGGATTTTCTTAACCGGTGGTATTTCACTGGGTTCTTGGTGGGCATATTACGAATTAGGCTGGGGTGGCTGGTGGTTTTGGGATCCAGTAGAAAATGCTTCATTTATGCCATGGCTAGTCGGTACCGCGTTATTGCATTCACTTATCGTGACTGAAAAGCGTGGTGCATTCCGTAACTGGACAGTACTACTTTCAATCTTTGCCTTCTCATTAAGTCTGCTAGGTACCTTTATTGTTCGTTCTGGCGTACTCACATCAGTGCATTCATTTGCTGCTGACCCGAGTCGTGGTTTGTTTATCTTATTATTACTAGGTCTTGCGGTCGGTGGTTCGTTGACACTGTTTGCCTTCCGAGCTAGTGAAATGAGTAGCCCTGCGCGCTTTGAACTCAAATCAAAAGAAACCATGCTGCTTATCTGTAATGTGCTTCTTACCGTAGCCGCAGGTACTGTGTTACTAGGAACACTATATCCACTACTGATCGATGCGCTAGGTATGGGGAAAATCTCAGTAGGACCTCCATACTTTAACGCAGTATTCGTTCCTATTGTGCTTGTGTTATTTGGCTTTATGGGTATTGGCTACTTATCATTCGCTGGAAAAAATCTAAAGCGGGTGAGATTAAGCGTCAGTTATTAATACCAGCCATTATCTCGTTAGTTATTGGTGCTATTGTACCGTTTGTTGCGGATGGCGAGTTTAATGCTTGGGTTATGGCAGGTGTCACAGCAACCTCTTGGATTATGTTATCAACACTTCGTGCTGGCTATAATATTGTAAGCCAAAAAGAAGGTGGTATTAGCCTGAGTAGAATGGGGCGTAGTCAATTAGGTATGATGATTGCTCACTTCGGTATTGCTGTGTCAGTACTCGGTGCCACTATGGTTTCTAATTACTCAATCGAAAAGAGTGTGCGTATGGACCTGGTATCTCACAAGAGTTAGCGGGTTATACCTTTAAGTATTTAGAAACCAAAAACGTAGTTGGTCCTAATTATACTGCTCAACAAGGTCAGATAGAAATTTACAAAGATGATGACTTCATCACTTTATTAAAACCTGATCGCAGACAATATAATGTACGCACCATGGACATGACCGAAGCGGGTATCGATTGGGGTTTATTCCGTGACTTATATGTCACTATGGGTGATCCAATTAGCTTAACTGAGTTTGCTGTTCGTCTTAACTACAAGCCGTTCGTACGTTGGTTATGGTTTGGATCAATCTTTATGATGGTTGGTGGTTTCCTTGCTGCATCAGATAAACGTTACCGTGTAAAACAGGTGGCTAAGCAGCAGGCAGCAGAAAAAGCAAAATTAGCGACAGCTTAATCACTCGGAGACACTATGAAGAAGTTTGTACTGTTTATACCTTTAGTTATTTTCTTAGGTATGGGCGTGTTCTTATATAAAGGATTATTTTTAAATCCTAAAGTGCTCGATTCAGCATTAGAAGGAAAGCCTTTACCGGCTTTCCAACTCGAGCGTTTAGAAGTGGAAACAGATGTACTGTCTGAGAAAGATCTCAGCGGTAAAGTCTCTATGCTTAACTTTTGGGCGACATGGTGTCCGGCATGTAAATATGAACATCCGTATTTGCTGATGCTTTCCAAGCGTAATCTGTTACCTATATATGGTATCAATTACCGTGATGAACGAGCATTGGCGATAAAAGAACTTCGCAACCAAGGCGACCCATACACACTCAACATATTCGATAAAGATGGCCGTTTAGGGTTAGATCTCGGTGTATACGGTGCACCAGAAACATTTATTGTTGATCACAATGGCATTATTCGTTATCGCTATGCAGATCCAATTGACCAAACCGTATGGTCTCAAACTCTGTATCCAATGATCCAACAATTGCAAACAGAAGCTAAAGCTGATGGAGCATCTTAATGAACATGATAGCTAAATTGATACTCTGTTTTGCCAGTGCACTTTTTGCTGTATCTGTGATGGCAACTCCAGTAGATACTTACGAATTTAAATCAGCCGATAATCAAAAACGTGCATTGTCACTGTCACATCAATTACGTTGCCCCCAGTGTCAAAACCAAAATTTAGTCGATTCCAATTCTCCTGTAGCACAAGATTTACGTCTTGAAGTCTACAAGATGGTTGATAATGGTAAATCAGAGCAAGAAATTATCGACTTTATGACAAGCCGCTACGGTGACTTTGTATTGTATAAGCCTAAGCTTGACCCAAAAACCTACATTTTGTGGTTAGGATCCTTTGGGTTATTAATATTCGGATTATTCATCGGATATATCTTTGTGCGTAAACAGCGTATTCAACCCACAGAAGCGGGATCGCTATCAGCAGAACAACAAGCTGAATTAGACGCATTACTGAATAAGAACAAGGCTAAGTAAATAACTGTTTGGAGTAACAATGAAAAAGTGGCTAGCAATATTGCTATCAAATGTACTGCTATTAAGCGTAGCAAATATGGTGAGTGCATATCCAGGTATGCAGGCGCAAACCAAGCAAGCCACTCAATCAACACTCGACAGGATAAGTGTTTTACCACAGCCTTTTCCAATAGCTTTGGTCGACTTTACTGATGCAAGCGGACAACAGGTAAATTTTGAACACTATAAAGGTAAGGTTGTTGTAATAAACCTATGGGCAACATGGTGTCCACCTTGTGTAAGAGAACTCCCTGCGCTACATCGTTTAAATCAAGCGCTAGATTCAGAGCAATTTGTTTTATTACCAATCTCAATAGATGCAGACGCAGATAAAATAGTGAAGCCTTTTTTAGCTGATCTAGGTTTGTCTGCATTTGATTCATACTTTGACCCGCAACAACAACTGCGTGACGTATTTCCACTCGATACTATTCCTGCAACATTTATATTAAATGAACAAGGTGAGCTGGTGGCCTATGTACGCACATACATAGACTGGGATGACGAAAATGCGATTTCGTTTTTAGCGCAATTCAGTAAAAACAGCGAAAAAGCGCAATAAATCAGCATAAAGTAGATAAAAACCTCTAAAAGGATCGCTTTTGGTGAAAAGATCGCCAAGCGATCTTTTTTTATTAAAAAAGGGGTTGCACTAAATCTCATTGTGCCTATAATGCGCATCCACTGACACGGCAGACAGCGAAAGCAGTCACCAGGTTAGGTTGAATTAAGTGCTTAAAAACATTGTATTCAACAGCGAAAAGAAAGTTTGAAAAAACACTTGACGCGAAGATGGGAAAGCGTAAAATACGCCTCCCAAGCCAACGACCTAGCGTCTAACGGCGGTGCACGAAATAAGGCATCAACGCTCTTTAACAATCAAAACAAGAAATCTGTGTGGGCATTCACAGGTGTTGAGTTATTCGAAATTGTCTTCTTGTTCTTCGGAGCGTAGGCAATCAAAAAATTTAAACTCAATGTTTTTCTCCTAAGTGAGAATGATGAATGTTCATAGCAATATGTACAAAAGACTTGTTTCACTTCGGTGAGATAAGCAATCAGAATTCATTGAGCCGAGACTTTGTCTCAAAAAAACTTTAATTGAAGAGTTTGATCATGGCTCAGATTGAACGCTGGCGGCAGGCCTAACACATGCAAGTCGAGCGGTAACAGAAAGTAAGCTTGCTTATTTTGCTGACGAGCGGCGGACGGGTGAGTAATGCCTAGGGATCTGCCCAGTCGAGGGGGATAACAGTTGGAAACGACTGCTAATACCGCATACGCCCTACGGGGGAAAGGAGGGACCTTCGGGGCCTTTCGCGATTGGATGAACCTAGGTGGGATTAGCTAGTTGGTGAGGTAATGGCTCACCAAGGCGACGATCCCTAGCTGTTCTGAGAGGATGATCAGCCACACTGGGACTGAGACACGGCCCAGACTCCTACGGGAGGCAGCAGTGGGGAATATTGCACAATGGGGGAAACCCTGATGCAGCCATGCCGCGTGTGTGAAGAAGGCCTTCGGGTTGTAAAGCACTTTCAGTAAGGAGGAAAGGTTAACGATTAATACTCGTTAGCTGTGACGTTACTTACAGAAGAAGGACCGGCTAACTCCGTGCCAGCAGCCGCGGTAATACGGAGGATTCGAGCGTTAATCGGAATTACTGGGCGTAAAGCGTGCGCAGGCGGTTTGTTAAGCCAGATGTGAAATCCCCGGGCTCAACCTGGGAATTGCATTTGGAACTGGCGAACTAGAGTCTTGTAGAGGGGGTAGAATTCCAGGTGTAGCGGTGAAATGCGTAGAGATCTGGAGGAATACCGGTGGCGAAGGCGGCCCCTGGACAAAGACTGACGCTCATGCACGAAAGCGTGGGGAGCAAACAGGATTAGATACCCTGGTAGTCCACGCCGTAAACGATGTCTACTCGGAGTTTGGTGCCTTGAGCACTGGGCTCTCAAGCTAACGCATTAAGTAGACCGCCTGGGGAGTACGGCCGCAAGGTTAAAACTCAAATGAATTGACGGGGGCCCGCACAAGCGGTGGAGCATGTGGTTTAATTCGATGCAACGCGAAGAACCTTACCTACTCTTGACATCTAGAGAAGCCGGAAGAGATTCTGGTGTGCCTTCGGGAACTCTAAGACAGGTGCTGCATGGCTGTCGTCAGCTCGTGTTGTGAAATGTTGGGTTAAGTCCCGCAACGAGCGCAACCCCTATCCTTATTTGCCAGCACGTAATGGTGGGAACTCTAGGGAGACTGCCGGTGATAAACCGGAGGAAGGTGGGGACGACGTCAAGTCATCATAGCTCTTACGAGTAGGGCTACACACGTGCTACAATGGCGTATACAGAGGGTTGCAAAGCCGCGAGGTGGAGCTAATCTCACAAAGTACGTCGTAGTCCGGATTGGAGTCTGCAACTCGACTCCATGAAGTCGGAATCGCTAGTAATCGTAGATCAGAATGCTACGGTGAATACGTTCCTGGGCCTTGTACACACCGCCCGTCACACCATGGGAGTGGGCTGCAAAAGAAGTGGGTAGTTTAACCTTAGGGAGAACGCTCACCACTTTGTGGTTCATGACTGGGGTGAAGTCGTAACAAGGTAGCCCTAGGGGAACCTGGGGCTGGATCACCTCCTTACCTATACGACTAGCTCGATACTTGGTGACAATAAACTGCATCCGTGCGTTTATTGCACACAGCACATCCATGTGCTTGAGTGTTCACACAGATTACTTGTTACCTTCTTCGGAAGGAGAGTGAAACACACCGCTTGCCGGTAAGTGTTGTTCTTTAACAATTTGGAAAGCTGATAGTACTAACTAAAAGGCGCATAAATGACGATACGTTGTTGTTTGTGTGATTAGGTTAGTGCGAAAAACGTTAATGCGAAAGCATTAACACTTGAGTTCTCAAAACACTGTTTAAGTGTCTTGAATATTCTAAAAACTAAGGCGAGTTTGCAACGCGAAAGCGTATGTGAACTATCAAGTAAAAACCAGCTGGTCATGATATGACCCAGAGCTCTTCTCTTGTTAATTCAAGGGTGTGAAACTCATTTGGGTTGTATGGTTAAGTGACCAAGCGTATACGGTGGATGCCTTGGCAGTCAGAGGCGATGAAGGACGTAGTAACTTGCGAAAAGCGTTGGCGAGCTAGTAACAAGCATTTGAGCTAACGATGTCCGAATGGGGAAACCCACTCACATAAGTGAGTATCTGCACATGAATACATAGTGTGTAGAGGCAAACCCGGGGAACTGAAACATCTAAGTACCCGGAGGAAAAGAAATCAACCGAGATTCCCCTAGTAGCGGCGAGCGAACGGGGATTAGCCCTTAAGTCAGTGGGGTGTTAGTGGAATGTGTTGGAAAGCACAGCGGCACAGGGTGATAGCCCCGTACACGAAAACTAACCATTGATGAAAACGAGTAAGGCGGGACACGTGACATCCTGTTTGAATATGGGGGGACCATCCTCCAAGGCTAAATACTCCTGACTGACCGATAGTGAACCAGTACCGTGAGGGAAAGGCGAAAAGAACCCCTGTGAGGGGAGTGAAATAGAACCTGAAACCGTATACGTACAAGCAGTGGGAGCGGTTCTTGAGACCGTGACTGCGTACCTTTTGTATAATGGGTCAGCGACTTACATTTTGTAGCGAGGTTAAGCGAATAGCGGAGCCGTAGGGAAACCGAGTGTTAACTGCGCGTTTAGTTGCAAGGTGTAGACCCGAAACCCGGTGATCTAGCCATGGGCAGGTTGAAGGTTGAGTAACATCAACTGGAGGACTCGAACCGACTTATGTTGAAAAATGAGCGGATGACTTGTGGCTGGGGGTGAAAGGCCAATCAAACCGGGAGATATCTGGTTCTCCTCGAAAGCTATTTAGGTAGCGCCTCGTACGAACACCATTGGGGGTAGAGCACTGTTAAGGCTAGGGGGTCATCCCGACTTACCAACCCTTTGCAAACTCCGAATACCAATGAGTGCTATACGGGAGACAGACGGCGGGTGCTAACGTCCGTCGTCAAAAGGGAAACAACCCAGACCGTCAGCTAAGGTCCCAAAGTGTATGTTAAGTGGGAAACGATGTGGGAAGGCTTAGACAGCTAGGATGTTGGCTTAGAAGCAGCCATCATTTAAAGAAAGCGTAATAGCTCACTAGTCGAGTCGGCCTGCGCGGAAGATGTAACGGGGCTAAACATACCACCGAAGCTACGGGTGCATTTCATTAGAGATGCGCGGTAGAGGAGCGTTCTGTAAGCGGTTGAAGGTGAAGGGGTAACCCACACTGGACGTATCAGAAGTGCGAATGCTGACATGAGTAACGATAAAGGGAGTGAAAAACTCCCTCGCCGAAAGACCAAGGGTTCCTGTCCAACGTTAATCGGGGCAGGGTGAGTCGACCCCTAAGGTGAGGCCGAAAGGCGTAATCGATGGGAAACAGATTAATATTTCTGTACTTTTGCTAACTGCGATGGAGAGACGGAGAAGGCTAGGCTAGCGCGGCGTTGGTAGTCCGCGTTTAAGGTGGTAGGCTGATTTCTTAGGCAAATCCGGGAAATCTTAAGGCCGAGAGCTGATGACGAGTCACTAAGGTGATGAAGTAGTTGATGCCATGCTTCCAGGAAAATCTTCTAAGCTTCAGGTTAGTAGAAATCGTACCCCAAACCGACACAGGTGGTCGGGTAGAGAATACCAAGGCGCTTGAGAGAACTCGGCTGAAGGAACTAGGCAAAATGGTACCGTAACTTCGGGAGAAGGTACGCTCCTGACGGTGATGAGACTTGCTCTCTAAGCTGTTGGGAGTCGCAGATACCAGGTGGCTGCAACTGTTTATCAAAAACACAGTACTGTGCAAAATCGCAAGATGACGTATACGGTATGACGCCTGCCCGGTGCCGGAAGGTTAATTGATTGGGTTATCCGTAAGGAGAAGCTCATGATCGAAGCCCCGGTAAACGGCGGCCGTAACTATAACGGTCCTAAGGTAGCGAAATTCCTTGTCGGGTAAGTTCCGACCTGCACGAATGGCGTAATGATGGCCACGCTGTCTCCAGCCGAGACTCAGTGAAGTTGAAATTGCGGTGAAGATGCCGTATACCCGCGGCTAGACGGAAAGACCCCGTGAACCTTTACTATAGCTTGGCACTGAACATTGAACCTACATGTGTAGGATAGGTGGGAGACTTTGAAGCATGAACGCTAGTTTGTGTGGAGTCAATCTTGAAATACCACCCTTGTAGTTTTGATGTTCTAACCGCGGCCCCTCATCGGGGTTCGGGACAGTGCCTGGTGGGTAGTTTGACTGGGGCGGTCTCCTCCCAAAGAGTAACGGAGGAGCACGAAGGTTGGCTAAGTACGGTCGGACATCGTACGGTTAGTGCAATGGCATAAGCCAGCTTAACTGCGAGACATACACGTCGAGCAGGTACGAAAGTAGGTCATAGTGATCCGGTGGTTCTGAATGGAAGGCCATCGCTCAACGGATAAAAGGTACTCCGGGGATAACAGGCTGATACCGCCCAAGAGTTCATATCGACGGCGGTGTTTGGCACCTCGATGTCGGCTCATCACATCCTGGGGCTGAAGTCGGTCCCAAGGGTATGGCTGTTCGCCATTTAAAGTGGTACGCGAGCTGGGTTCAGAACGTCGTGAGACAGTTCGTGTCCCTATCTGCCGTGGGCGTTGGATGATTGAAGGGGGCTGCTCCTAGTACGAGAGGACCGGAGTGGACGAACCGCTGGTGTTCGGGTTGTTATGCCAATAGCATTGCCCGGTAGCTACGTTCGGGATCGATAACCGCTGAAAGCATCTAAGCGGGAAGCGAGCCCTAAGATGAGTCATCCCTAGAGCTTTAAGCTCTCTAAAGAGCCGTAGGAGACTACTACGTTGATAGGCAAGGTGTGTAAGCGTTGTGAGGCGTTGAGCTAACTTGTACTAATGACCCGTGAGGCTTAACCATACAACCCAGATGGGTTTTACTGATACGAACTTAGTATTAGAATAGAGCACTTAAGTGGTGTGTAGAGACTCAAAGCAATCAGCTTTCCGAATTATTATTTAATGCTCAATGTAGCATTAGATAGAGGAGCAATTTATCAAATACATCCATGTATTTGACCCTAACGAGCCGCACTAAAGTGCGTTAAAAATTTGTTCCGTACAATTTTTTGTCTGGAAACCATAGAGCTGTGCAGTCCCACCTGATCCCATTCCGAACTCAGAAGTGAAACACAGTATCGCCGATGGTAGTGTGGGGTCTCCCCATGTGAGAGTAGGTCATTTCCAGACGCCTAATTATCTCGATATGAGATGCTCGAAAGAGCAAGTCTCCTAGTGATGACACACTAGCGACTTAAAAAGCATTTAGCATCCTGCGTAAGCAACTTGCTAAAGGAGCGGTAGTTCAGTTGGTTAGAATACCGGCCTGTCACGCCGGGGGTCGCGGGTTCGAGTCCCGTCCGCTCCGCCAACTTAAGAAAAGGCCTTTGCAGCAATGCAAAGGCCTTTTTCGTATTTAACACGGGCGAAAGACTAAAGATAGAGCGGTAGTTCAGTTGGTTAAGGCTTTTTATACCATTTCCATTAATTATACCATTTCCATTAATTATACCATTTCCATTAATTATACCATTTACATTAATTAACTGGTCAGTTTTGTCCAGCTTCTAGTGCATAATTTAATGACCCTTTCAGGCTTTGCAATAAAGTTATTCCATGCGATTGAGCATTGTTCAACAATATCGTCATATCCACTAAAACAACGATTGGCAAGTTCATTTTGACGAAGCCATTGCCACACTTGTTCTACAGGATTGAGTTCTGGGGAATAGGGGGAAGTTTAAGGATACTTAAGTTATCAAAGCCCTCCGTCAGTTTTTGTTGATGCCAACCTGCACCGTCCATAATGATCAGAGCATAGCGCCCAAATTCAGTCGCTTCTGAAATTAATTTCAAATGCTCTAACATATTTCACTATTGGCATACGGAGCAATAATTGCCTCTGTCGCGCCTGTAGCAGGACACACTGCACCATAAAAATAGGCTGATTCAAACTGTTGTTGCCTTACTGACCGTGGGCGGCTTCCTTTTAATGCCCCAATATGAGTGGTGGTATTTTGCTGGCCGAATCTGGCTTCATCTTGAAACCACACATCAATGCGATCTAACGATACATGACCAGGGGTGTTAAGGATCGTTGACAGTTGGAAGTTTTTTAAAAGCGTCCTGAACATCTTGAGACTGTTTTGGATGACGAGAGCGAGTTGTTATCCATGAAAAGCCTAGTTGATGGAGTATTCTGTATATGTTGGCCTGCTTAAAGGTCACGTTAAATTCAGATTGAATAAAAAGACAGACATCTCTCGCCATCAATCTACCGCCACTCTCAGATAAGCTTTGAGCTTGTATAAACTCTTTAAGACTTGCCTGTTGTTTCGCTGACAATTGTGCGGGTCTACCAGGATTAGGCTTATCATCCAGGCCATTGATACCATAAGTTAAATAGTTTGTAACCCAGGCATTTACACTTGTTCTACTGACCTTCAACATATTAGCAATCGCAGTGCGGGAATGACCTTCGGTAAAGTGGAGTAAGGCGAGATAACGCATACGTTTGCGAGCGCTTTTTTCGGATTTAGCTAATGCGGTAAGATTGATATTATTCATAAATATTGAAATAAGAGAATGACGATTAATTAGATCATATATTTAATGTAATTGGTATTACTTGCCTAGACGGCACAGAATTACCGTTGAATGACCAGATAATTAGTGGAATTGGTATTATTAGAGATAGCGGCCTGTCACGCTGGGGAGCGCGGGTTCCCTCTTATTGCAAGCAACGTCCGCTCCGCCAACTTAAGATGAGGCTTTTTTCGTTTTAGAAGCAAAAAGTGAGCAAGTTCAGTTGTTTATACTCTTTATAAACAGAATCGGCCTGTCACGCTGGCGAGGCGCGGGTTCATTCTTTCTGCTATTAGCATTCGCTCTGCCAAATACATCTTCATTTAAAAGAAGGTTGTTTGTATCTGAAATTTAAAAGTCATTAATTAAGTTCAATGTGCGTTTTTACAAATATTTTATGAGATGGCTCATTTATGTTGAATAGTTGTAATCCATTCATTTAGTTAAGTGTTATTTTAACCAAATCGATCAATTTTCTTGCCATTCTCATATTGCTCCCCTAAGTTAAGTGCCAATTGCATGGGATAAGGGTTAACAATGAAATTAGAAATGATTTGTACAGGCGAAGAGGTATTATCAGGTCAGATTATTGATACCAATGCTGCGTGGGTTGCTAATACCTTGATGGAAATCGGTATTGAGATGCAACATCGGGTAACGGTGGGTGATCGCCTTGATGATCTGGTTGCTGTATTTCAAGAGCGCAGTAAGCATGCCGATGTGATTATCGTCAATGGTGGTTTGGAGCCTACCAGTGACGATATGTCAGCACTAGCAATGGCGAAGGCTAAAGGTGAAGAGTTGGTTGAAAATACTCAGTGGCGTGAACATTTAGAAGACTGGTTTACTCGTAATCGTCGCTTTATGGCTAAAAGTAATTTAAAACAAGCATGGTTGCCTGAGTCTGCGGTTATGGTCGATAACCCTGTAGGAACCGCTTGTGGGTTTAGAGTTAAGCTCAATAATGCTTGGTTGTTTTTTACACCTGGCGTGCCTTTTGAGTTAAAGCAAATGATTACCGAGCAGTTTATTCCCTTCATTACTGAGGAGTTTGGTGTGCAACAAAAGTCAGCGTTAGAAAAACTGCTGACAATAGGTCATGGTGAGTCATCACTTGCAGATACGTTATCAGAATTAACCTTACCAGAAGGAATTGAGTTAGGTTATCGCTCGTCAATGCCACACATCGAAATTAAAGTTTTCGCTCGCGGCGATAAAGCGATACGCCAACTATCTGATGTCACTAAACAGGTAAAAGCCTTGCTCGGTACGGCGGTTGTTGCAGAAAATCGACCAACATTAGCAGCAGAAATTCATCATCGTTTATATCAGTCTGGTTTGAGTTTAAGTGTCGCAGAGTCATGTACAGGCGGCATGATAACCAGTCAGTTAATCGACTTTCCTGGCAGTTCTTCATACTTACACCATGGCCTTGTGACTTACAGTAATGAGTCGAAAGTGAAAGTGCTAGGAGTGAGCCCGCAGATCCTTGACGATCATGGTGCAGTGTCTATTGCCACCGTTGAAGCAATGGCTCAAGGTGCGCGTGATATTCTAGGAAGTGACTTTGCGTTAGCAACCAGTGGTATTGCAGTACTCTGATGGTGGATCTGATGAAAAGCCCGTAGGAACTGTCGCAATTGCGCTTGCTACCAAACATGGTATTTACAGTCAAATGGTGAAATTACCAAGACGCTCACGCCAACTTGTACGAAGCTTAAGCACAGCCATTGCATATGACATGCTACGCCGTGCTTTACTTGAAGAAGCTGTGATTGTTGATTACCCAGCAGTAGAGCGCTTCGCTAAGTAGTTTTTATCGAGTAGCACTGTTTATTTTAAGTTTGCCAGCATATAGAGCTGGCAAACTTAAATGAAAACTAAGATGTTAAGCTTTGTGTTTGCAGGTTATTCTTCGCTTTTTGATAAAAGTACGCCACCGTCAGTAAAATTACGCCAATCACAATAAAGGCGACAACCTTTTGGACTAATTCGAAAGAGGCCATGTCGATAACAATCACTTTCATACATGCTAGTGCAAAGAGTAATGCGGCGAGTCTAACCAAATTAGTTTGTAATGCTCGTAAGCTGATAAACATCACTACGCTTGCGTGAACAACCAATAATATTGCGCTCATTGTCGCAGCTATACTGATATCTAATTGATAACACCACAACATATAGCTTATTGTTAACAGTCCATGCCAAGCCCATTGCAATACAGTGGTTGGAAGAATTTTTTTGTGGATTCGAATCGCTAATCTAGTCGTCATTAAGTACCGCGCTAATAAAATAAGTATCCCCAACTCAGCCATATTCACGAGTAAATTGTCCATGCTCAACGACAATGACATTTCGCTATGCAGTATGATGGGTAACAACGCACAGGCATAAATAGCAAAATAAGCGAGGCTATAACTCGGAGCGAGTGCATCCTTCAACCTTCGTCCTAAAGTATTATGCCGCTCGGTAATTAACGTAAAGTAACCACACATAATTAAGGCCGTTATTGCCCATGATGGATAAAAAATATTGGTTAAGGTTTGGCTAATGACAGCAATAACCAGCCCTAGATAATACGGGCTGATATGCCAATGTAATCTGGTGATTTGTTGCCATTCAGTCGGTAATTGTAAAAAGCGCAAGGTAATTAACCCTAGCAATAATAGCCCAATAGCCAACGCCACAAGCCCTTGCCATAGCTCTGCGAGACACATTGCGGCAGTCATTAATATGGCTAACACCGTGAGGATTTGTGCTTCATAACGTAAAACCTTATGCCGAACAAAATAGGCAATCGCCAAACTGCCAATGCTGCTTAACCATAAGTAAATCGCGATATATTCAGGCCAGCTACGCATGACTTTAGGCAATAACAACAGCGGAAGTGTTATATAGCAGGCTAACTGCACAAAATAAGCTAGGCGGATCAATTTCGAGTTGGCATAGTGTTTTTTGTACCAGTAGTAGGCCAGCAATAAGCCAACAAACAATTCAATTCGAGCCAGTTTGGCGTTCAATGCTTGGTCTGCAAAGCTAAGGCTGTTGGCATCTAGTATGGCAAAGATTACTAAGCCTAATAATGGTAATTGCCATAGCCAAGCCAGTATTTCACTAAACCGCAAAGTGTATTTTGCACTTATATAAAGCAGTAATAGGCTAATCAAAGGTAGGGTGTTTAACCAATACTCATCAGAGACAAAATAGCAGATGACCACGATAGTCACAGAGTAAAGCACACCAAGCAACTCGCGAATAAAGTGTACAGCTAGGCGATCAAATTTCATTAAATCAGTTTGATACTGACTAATAAGCTTTTGAGCCATATAGGTCAGTGTACAAGTGAGTAACATCGATAAGCTTAGTAATGCCTGATAACTTAATATACTTTGCTGTGGGTAATGTGATTGTGTCAGTACATCGAACAGATTAATAAAGCTGCTGATAATACCTAACACTAACAGCACATAAGCTTCAGCTCTAATTGGACTAAATCGGTGTTTGCAGCCTATCCACAGTAACAATAATCCCTCTAACAACAGCACGAGTCCCATCAGTTCAGCACTGAGTAAAAAGAGTGCAGCAAAGCCGGCAAAGCTACCTGCAAAAGCAAGTGCCAGGGCACTGATGTCTTTGTCGCGTTTTATGATCAAATACAATAACGCACACAAGATCGCATTTACGGCAAATAGCTCACCAGCAAAACGGCTCCACTCTGTCAGTGTGTAAAGGATAAATATCATTAATGCGACAGGCACAGCGAGTAAACGCGGCGTCAATGCAGACTTAATGACAAACAATAAACTGGCGATACTGTAAAGATAAAATAACCCGTTAATCGCGAGTAATATCAGACCCGTTTGCCAGCCAATAGAGGCAAATGGTAATGAGATAAATACACTAAGCACTTGGATACAAGCAATATGCAGTAGAGCGGTCACTTCAACTAATATTGGCCAGGCTAGCTTATGGCTTTGTACCATAGAGCAAATACCAATAAGTAGTAAGTAAGGTAAGTAGAGCAATGGAGCTTGCCCGCCATCGAGCAACATTAATGGTGCTAGCGAGCCGCCCAGCAAGGCGACAATAGCAACTACTTTGGTGTCGAGTTTAAATGACAGACCATAACCGAGTAGGGTGTTAAGTAGTAACAAGCCAAAGCAAGTCGTGTCGGGAATAATGGTAAAATAAGGTCCAAGAAAATACAGACACAAATAGTTAAGGATAAGTCCTAGTCCTACCAGGCCTGAGCCAAAAGCTTCCATTCCTGCACGTTTTTGTCGAATAAAGACGCCACCTGCAATAATACTGTTAGCAACGCCAAGCCCAAGTAAGGCCTTAGCCAACTCAGAAAACCAATTGTTGATTGAATATTGCAATAAGTAGCCAAAACCTAAAGTCAGGGTGATGATCCCAGCTACGGTCATTAAAAAGACTGGGCCTAATCCTTTAGTTTGGTAGTGTTGATAAAATTGTTTTGCTTGATCGGTTAACCCTGAAAGTGGTGCTAATGCGGCAGAACTAAACTCGGAAATCGCTTCTGCTAATTGGGTGAGCATAGCGCTAAGTGCACTTTGTCTTGCTGAGGCCTAGATTGGGTATTGATTGGTTTGAATCCGTAGCATGGTTGCCCCACGCAGACGAAGTATCGTGCGCTTTTGGTTGACGTTGGGCGCTGCGGGTTGGCTCTGAAAGATGATTGTGTTGCTGTATGTCATGTGGTGAGGTGTCTAATGTTGGGCTTAACACTTGAGCATTGGTGTTACTCCGCTCGTCACTATTGCCATGGCTGTCGAGAGTAGCGTCACGTTGATATTGGGCTTGCACTTGATGCGACAATGCATCCAATTGCTGACCAAATTTAGCGAGTTGCTGTGCTACATCAGCTTGTTGTGCCTGTTGCTGTGAGGCAAGCTCTGCTAGTTGTGCTTTTAACTTAGCGACGTCATCCATTAACGGCATCATTTATCCCATGATTACAAAGAATTCCAATCGTGCCAGATGATTGTACGTGGTTCTGATTGATTAGGAAACGTTCAGTTTTCTGATACTTGGGATAAACAAGGCGAGTGCACTCCATTGCACTGGGGTGTATAGATATGAAATGTGAACTACTTTTGCGGTACAGTTGTTACGACGTCATAGAGGTCAATTTGATGCTGCTTCATGCCATTAGGATCGGCATCAAGAGGCACTTGCAACAAGCTTATCTTGTTACTGACTTGAACCACTTTCAAGAGTGTCGGTTCGGTGGGTGGCATCAAAGTAGAAAGCACTGTGTGATTTAAGGCAATACTATTGAGTTTGATATATTGAAATACATCGCCTTTATTTACGCCGTGTAAGGTACCAATATTAATTGTAATATATTGATCATCCTTGTTGATTACCGTGGCTTTAGTGGCTTCACAACTTAAGGTTTCGTTGATGTCTTTTGCTGCATTAAACAGTGTATCAACAATGGTTTTGCCATAATCACTGCGCCAAAATAAACTATTGGCTAAATCAACGCGACTAAAAGAGTCAAAGCTCCAGTCACCCTCACCGTGGTATTCGTTCTCAACTAAAATGCTGTCGCTGATCCTGTCGTACATAAACACTTTTATCGTGAAGTTACGCTTAGGGGTGGTGGTTTTATTCAATAGACTGGAGGTGGTTTCATTAAACAGGCCAATGTCACGGATATAACCAAAGACTAGATATTGGCTTTGATATTGGCTATTAAGCGAGTGAGAAATGCTTTGCACTGCTTTTAAATCGACGGTATCCATGTCGATTTCGAGCATAAAGACCATTTCTGGGATCAGTTCTTCGACAAATACGTTAGGTTGGTTAATTAACTCGTTTTTAAAGCGCGAAACAACATGAAAAGGCAGGCTAAATACATCGCCTGTGGTAGCTTGCGCTGGTGTTAGCAGTGGAAATTGAGCAACAATAAGTTGTTTAAGGTAGCGATCTTTAGTGCAATTTAGGCTCGATTTTAGATTCACTTTGACATTAATGGTTAAGATGTCATTTTTAAGTGATTCATTAAGGATTTTTATCTCACTGATTTGATGCTCAGACTGAATGCTGCTTGAGTTTTGGCTTAAAATACCATCGGTAACCGTGGATTCAATTTTGACAAAGCTATTAGCCTGCAATGAAGCATTTTCAATTGCCTGTTTGATGACTTTTTTACGAACATCATTGTAATCATCGTCATTTACAGCCATTGATGCCTGGCCAACATACCACTGAGCTTGTGCCATTAATGGCATTAATAATAGCCCGAAAACAAATAACAGCTTGATCATTAGTTAGCCGAAAATATTGAGTAATTTACTGATAAGTGAAGGATCTTGGTTGTCCTGCTGGTCGCCTTTAGCGCTAACTTCAATAATAGCATTGCCAACCATGTTTGAGTCAATAGAATGATCGGCCGCTACGTCGGTTACTCTTATTTCGCCAGAAAATCTAACATATTCATCACCTTTATTGAGCTTAAGCCACTTTTCACCCGCCACAATCAAATTGCCATTTGGGAGCTTTTCTCTTACCGACACCGTAATGGTGCCAGATAAATAGTTATTTTGATTACTTTCTGCTGAGCTATCAAAGCTTTTTTCTTGGCTGTAGTCGGCATCTAGATTGTCGCTATTAATATTAATGCTACCAGCAGTAATTGATGGCGACAAAGTGAACTCGTTGGTGTTATCTCTTTGGTAGCTTATCGACTTTTTAGAGGTCATTTCTTCATTAAGTTTAATCATTATCATGTCGCCGACTTCATAACGATTATTGTTTTGATAGATGCTATAGATATTATTAGGATTAAATATGGAACCTGTGACTTGCGGGGCCTGTTGAATGTTGTTATTTCTAACAGGGCGATAACGAGGATCACCTTTAACTATTTCTTCACTGTCTTCAACAACACTAATGGTTGTATTTTCTTTTGTTGGGCTTTTTATTTCTGCAACTTCAGTCGTTGAACACGCGGATAAAAATGTTAAAAAGAGTAAGCTAAATGGCAATGATTTATTCATTTTAGTTATCCGCAAAGTTATCGATAGTTTAATTTAGCAATAATTTTATGCTATTTTTTAGTGCGAAAAATGCTTTCTTCTTGATGTTTACCTCCTTTTACCTGAGTTTACCGATCTTTACTTATATTTACTTTGTATTGATTTATTATGTATTTGTATCTATCTGTTCTTGCTGATTATTAATTGCGTTTTACATTGTATTTTATACAGTTATTAATTTATTGAGACATTGGTCACGCTTAATATTTTCGTCGTTATGTGAATATTTAGCCTTTTTTTAAAATATTTTGCTTTTACTTTTAAGCTGGGTGGTGATTTTTAATTAAAACTCACGTTGAGATTAA
This sequence comes from Shewanella phaeophyticola, assembly GCF_025398315.1. GTDB lineage: Bacteria > Pseudomonadota > Gammaproteobacteria > Enterobacterales > Shewanellaceae > Shewanella > Shewanella phaeophyticola. The sequence goes on along the minus strand of NZ_JAODOQ010000001.1, from coordinate 4,047,221 downwards.
AATATTTTACAACACTGTGTAAGTTAAGTTTTTGTAATGTATAAGTTAGAGATTTATTATAATATTTTTTGAAATTTCATATTTAGAGGTGATGAACTCTTAAGTTTTTACAGAGAGTTTTTTCAGAGAGTTGTTGCCCATAATCGAAACAGTAAAGTACAAGGTGAAAAATTTATTTGCCTCGATTAACACGTTTTTATTACGAACGGTATTTAACCAATAAATATCAACAGCCCTTAGTCTTGATTAGGAATTCACTTTGTCCTTAATAAATTCGTTAAATACTGCCGCAACCGCTGCTACAACAGCCGCAAGTGCTGTGAGCACCATTACCGATCAGCAAGATGCAGTTGCAGAAAACGGTCTTGGCCAAAGCACCTTTGGCGCATTGCTTAGCTCATTGTCGTCGGGTTCTGAGGCTATTGATTCATCATTAACTAACCTGTCAAATATTGAAGTGCTTTCTGTTGAAAACCTTCAAGACCAGCTTTTGCAGCAAACAGGCTTAGGCAATGAGAACCTATTGTCGTTAGCCGTATCAGATGACTTAGTCTCACAAATGCAACAAGAGTTACTGTCTTCGTTACAGACTAGCATGATTAACAGTACCGCTGTGACTAGTGCTGTGTCCTCGGCTGTTTCTTCAGCATCGACAGCTCTGAGTAATCCATTGCAATCAACCGTGGGCATTACACATGATGAGCTAACGGCTACCGATGAAGCTTCGAGCACCCTTGATGATATATATTCTTTTTCATTTGGTGAAGAAGGCCTCGATGGTAATGACTTATTTGATTCGGTTAATATATTAAACCATATCCCTATTTTGTCTGATATTTACCAAATATCTACAGATACAGAGATTAGCCCTGTATCCAAATTGTTAGGCGGTATGTTGTACTCTGGCTATATTGGCGCCGGAGCAGCAGCCCTTGAGCTAGGTATGGATTATTTTACCGGTTACACAACCAAAGATTTAATCGCCGATACGGGATTGTTGTCGTCTGAAACTGATGACGATACTGATACACAATAACTCAAGCATCACATAGCCGTTGTCTGGTGATGCTATTTCTATTTTGCGCGTCTATAGAGCGATTTTATTCATGAGAACATTACTCATCGCTGCCTGCATACTGCTTAGCGGTTGCAGCTTATTTCAAAGCAGTTCTAATCAATATCGTCCTAGCGTATATCCAGTATTGACCGCAGTTGGATATGCACCGATTGACCGCCAACCTGCTGAGCGCCGAAGCGAACAGCTATTAATGGCGATGGAGTCGTCTAAAATTTTGGCTTACCGTGAGCTGACTGAACAGGTGTATGGTTTACAATTAAACTCAAACACAGCGGTGAATGACTGGGCGATGAGTAATAGCAGTACCAAAATATTGGTTTCTGGCTTAATCAAGGGTGCTAGAGTTGTGAAAACTTATCCGGTTGATGGGTTTTATGTTACTGAGTTAGAACTTGATTATAAGTTAGTGTGGGATTTGTATGAGCAATCTGAAAACCCACTACAAGACAGTATTTTGGTGATAGAGCCTGCACAGAACTTTTAATACCAATCAGGATAAATAAGTGATCAGAGATAGCGTAGGAAAAATCGCTTAGAATATTCAAAAATGGCAATAAAAAGCACCTGAGGGTGCTTTTTATTCACTAAAGATCAATACTTTAAAACTTCACCACCAATTTACCTTGCTGAACCGCAATCTCTTTGGTCATTTTAGCCATTAACGCTTGGTTACTGTCACGAGTGTCTAAAGTGTACACAGGCTGGTTTTCAAGGTAATTACGTAAAAAACCCATCAATTGCGGTGTCGCTTGGCTGATATAACGTTCAATATCAGCTGGTTCAGACTCGACTTTGACTAAGTCTAACTGACGTAAGTAAATGCTTTTCGTTTCGCTATCGTACCAAGGTGCAGCCTCAAACGTGGTTTTCAATTTTGCATGGATCGGCATCAGCGGATTGTTTACGGTGATCATGGCTGCAGCTGTGACCGCCATGGTATTTGGCTTAGCGCCTAACACCACTTGCATATCATTGAGCTTAAGCGACACACCAATTAACTTGTTGCCTTGCTGAACCTCAAAATGCATGTCTTTATTGAGGTATTGTTCTATTTGAGACTCGGTAATGCTGTACTGACTGGCACAGCCAGTCAGTAATAACAGTAAACTCAGTCCAAGGGTTTTAACCAAGGTTATCATCCAGTGTTTCTCATTCCTGCTGCAACGCCGGCAATGGTCAGCATAAGCGCTAGCTGAACAGATTCAGACGGCTCAACTTCTTTACGAGTACGTGCTAATAGCTCGGTTTGTAAAAAGTTAAGTGGGTCTATGTATGGGTTACGCAGTTTAACGGATTCGCGATTCCATGGAGTATGCGACATCAGCTCTGTTGCTTGAGTGAGTGACAACACAGCATCAATCCCCAGTTGTAGGCGTTGACGCAGCTTTTCACCTAAATGGTGTAGTTCAGGTTTTACTAAGCATGTCTCATAGTATTTGGCTAAGTTAGGCTCTGCTTTGGTGTAAACCATTTCTAGCATTGAAATACGGGTTTCAAAGAATGGCCATTGTGCTTCCATTTCACGTAACAACTCTAGCTCACCGCGATCTGCCGCATCTTGTAATGCTTCACCAGCACCTAACCAGGCAGGCAACATTAAGCGGTTTTGCGACCAGGCAAAAATCCACGGAATTGCGCGTAAACTTTCAATACCACCGTCGACTTTTCGCTTAGCAGGGCGACTGCCTAATGGCAGCTTACCTAATTCTACCTCAGGTGTTGCCGAGCGAAAGTAAGGCACAAAATCGGGTTCTTCGCGCACAATGCCACGGTAATGCTGTACCGACTCTTCTGCAATGCGTTGCATACAATCGCGCCAGGCTTTTTTAGGCTCTGGTGGTGGTAATAATGTCGCTTCCATCACTGCTGATGTATATAGGGCTAAACTTTGAACCGCGACTTTAGGTAAACCAAATTTAAAGCGGATCATTTCGCCTTGTTCTGTAACGCGAATACGACCATCTACCGAGCCCGGTGGCTGCGATAAAATGGCTTTATGTGCAGGTCCGCCGCCACGGCCAATAGAACCACCACGACCATGGAACAGCATTAATTTTACTTCGGCTTTTTTACATACATCCACTAATTGTTCTTGAGCACGATACTGCGCCCAGGCGGCAGCCATCACGCCAGCATCTTTTGCTGAGTCAGAGTAACCAATCATCACTTCTTGCATGCCTTTGGTGTAACCACGATACCAATCAATATTCAGTAGCGCAGTCATACAAGCTGCGGCACCTTCAAGGTCTGTTAGGGTTTCAAACAAAGGCACTACGCGCATTGGGTTAGTGCAGCCTGCTTCTTTAAGTAACAACAATACGGCAAGCACGTCAGATGGCTTACTTGCCATTGAAATAACGTATGAGCCTAATGCATTTGCGGGTTGCTTAGCGACTAAGTTACAGGTTCTAATCACTTCTGCTACGTCGTCTGTTGGTTGCCAGTTCGCAGGGATTAACGGGCGTTTTCCGGTCAACTCGCGTAATAAAAACGCTTGTTTTTCGTTTTCGTCCCAATGGTTGTAGTCACCCATGCCTAAATAACGAGTCAACTCGGCAATTACATCGCTGTGACGTGATGCATCTTGACGGATATCGAGGCGCAGCATGTGAATACCAAAACAAGCTAGACGACGCAAGATATCTAATAATAAACCGTTAGCAATGAGTTTCATGCCGCAGTCGGATAAGCTTTTATATAGAAGCTCTAACGGTTTTAGTAAGTCGTCTTTATGCCAAATTAACTCGCTGGTGTCGGTATCAGGGTGTTTACCTTCAAGGCGTGCATTGAGGTAATCAATGGTATTGCGTAAGCGACAGCGAAGGGTACGTAGTACTTCACGGTACGGTTCTTTGCTATTATTTGTTAATGCTGATAATTCTTCATTCGCCTGCTCCATAGACAGCTCGCCGAGCAGGGCAACAATGTCTTTAAGGTAGAGTCTGGCAGCGGCGTGACGATTACGGTTTAGCACTTCTTGAGTTACGGTTGAGGTTACAAACGGGTTACCGTCGCGGTCACCGCCCATCCAGCTTGAAAAACGCACTGGAGAAACATCAATCGGTAATTGTTGACCAATTTTTTGCTCAAGATGATCATTCAATTGGCGTAAAAAGTCAGGAATAGCTTGCCATAAAGAGGCCTCAATAGTGCTGAGCCCCCAGCGAGCTTCATCAACTGGCGTTGGGCGCTCATTACGGATTTCGTTAGTGTGCCAAATTTGGGCAATTAACTGGCGAAGGCGCAAGGTACTTTGTTTGCGTTCTCGTTCAGAGAGCTGGTTGTTTTCTTGCTCGGTTAAGCAATCCACTACCGCCGCGTATTTTTGGATTAACGTACGACGAGAAATTTCAGTTGGATGCGCGGTGAGTACTAAATCAATGTTTAAGTTTTTTAAACCCTCCACAACATCTTTTTTATCGAAGTTGTTATCAAGCATGCGCCCAAGAATTTGTTCAACAGGGTCAGGAACGCACACGAGTTCATCGCAGTTGCGGCTAATAGTGTGAAATTGTTCTGCGATATTGGCTAAGTTTAAAAACTGGTTGAAGGCTTTTGCAAAAGGCACTAGTTCTTCGTCTGGTAGTGCGGTTAGTAATGCCAGCATTTGTTCACGTGAGGCTTCGTCACCCTGGCGAGACTTTTTCGCTAAAATACGAATTTGTTCTACTTTTTCTAAAAATGCATCACCTAAATGGTTTTGCATTGTTTCGCCCAATATCTGGCCTAAATGCCCCACATTTGATCGAAGTGACGCATACATATCTGCCGTTTGCTCTGTCATACCTACTCCCGAAAAAAGAACGATCTTGCCAATATCTCTAACATCACAATACCCAGCGTAGTAAAATCGGTCAATACGCTGAGATGTTGTTTTGTAATTTTATTTCGTAAAAATGTTACAATTTACGTTAACATTTAACGTATTTTGACGGTTACTTAATGCAAGCGTGGTAAATCATTTTTTTGATTAACTCAACCGTAGGCGTTAAGTATTCTAAGCCAATAAACTCATCTGGCTGGTGAAGCCTGGTTAATGCTGCCAGGTCCCAACACTAATGTTTGGCATCCGAGCTTATTAATATAAGGTGCTTCAGTCGAATAGTTAACGACTTCCGCTTCATTACCCGATAATTCTGCAACCAGCTTTGTCCAAGGGTTATCTGCTTTTCCTGCAAAAGACTCTGCGCCCGGGTACAAAGTACTGACACTAATACTGCCAGGATACTCTTTGCTGATGTCAGATAAGTAGTTCAATACCATTAATTCGAGTTCAGCTAACTCCATACCCGGCAATGGACGAATATCTAAGTGTAAATCACAGCAACCACAAATACGGTTAGCTGCATCGCCACCATGAATATGGCCAAAGTTCATTGTAGGGTAAGGCACAGTGAAGGCATCTTCGCGGTAGTTTTCACTTAAATGCTGTTTAAGCTTCATTAACTGACTAATTACTTTATGCATCACTTCAATGGCATTTAAACCACGAGCAGGATCTGACGAGTGACCACTGCGACCAATGACTCGGATACCTTGAGCTAAATGGCCTTTGTGCATATAGACAGGTTTTAAGCTGGTGGGTTCACCAATCACGGCATAATCTGGCGCAACAGCTTTAGAGTCGGCAAAGGCTTTAGCGCCACTCATGGTGGTTTCTTCATCTGCGCTGGCAAAAATGGTCAGTGGGCGTTTAAATTGATCAAGCGGCAGGTCTTTTAATGCTTCAAGCACTAATGCAAAAAAGCCTTTCATGTCGCACGTACCTAAACCATACCAGCGATTATCTTTTTCAATCATCTCAAAAGGGCTTTGGCTCCAGCGCCCCTCATCAAAAGGGACGGTATCGGTATGGCCTGCGAGTAATAATCCGCCGCTACCCTGACCAATACGAGCAATTAAATTTTGCTTATTGCGCGAATCTTCAACCGTTGGGGTTTCACAGTCAAAACCAAGCTCACTAAACCAATTTTGCAACAAGTTGATAACTGCATGGTTACTCATATCGTCTTCAGCGTCGAGTGCGCTAACAGATGGCGCTGCAATCAGCTGTTTAAAACAACTTTTTAGATCAGGTAATGTGCTCATATGACTATCCTAAAAAATTATATGTAAAATACTTATTCACATATATTGCATAATTAATATTGTGTGTTAGTCTAGCAAACAGCATTAACCGACACCATTAATTGAACGTTACAAATGAAAATAAATATGTGCTTTTTGACTGTTAAATCCACTATATCAATTATCAGCGCTAACTTCCTGCGACGATAGACCTTTATTAGGCGTCCCCTGCCTAAATGGGCTATGCTAAAAACTCTCGATAACTATCAATTAAGAAAAATCAAACTTATGAAAAGCATCGCAATTATTGGCGCTAGTGGTTACACCGGTGCACAAATTACTTCGTTGATTAATGCCGACAGTAACCTTTCGGTTCAAGGCTTATATGTATCGGAAAACAGTTTAGACAAAGGCCGTAAATTAGCCGACTTGTACCCTACATACAGTCATATGGCTTATACGCTATCTCCACTTACAGATGAAGCAAAACAACAAATCGTCGACCAAGCCGACGGCGTGGTACTGGCGACTGAGCATTCAGTCAGCCTTGAGTTAGCGGCATGGTTTTACAAACAAGGCTTGGCGGTATTTGACCTCAGTGGCGCGTATCGCTTTGCAGACATCGCACAATATCCTAAGTGGTATGGTTTTGAACACACTTATCCAGAAGTGTTAGCCGAAGCCGTTTACGGTTTAGCTGAGTGGAATGCCGAGCAAATCAAACAAACCAGAATGATTGCTGTAGCAGGCTGCTATCCAACGGCGTCATTAACGGCATTAAAACCGCTTAAACCTTTTTTAACTGAAGTATACCCAGTCATTAATGCGGTTAGTGGTGTAACGGGTGCTGGGCGTAAAGCGCAGTTACACACTAACTTTTGCGAAGTCAGCCTAACGCCTTACGGAGTATTGGGTCACCGTCACCAGCCTGAAATTGCCACTCATTTAGGCCAAGAAGTGATTTTCACCCCACATTTAGGCAACTTTAAACGTGGTATTTTGGCCACGATTACAGTGCAACTAAAGCCGGGCACGACTGAAGCCGACATTGAAAAAGCGTATAGCGTATATGACAGCTCACCTATCGTGACCGTAAAGCACAACATGTTCCCTAAAGTCGATGATGTAGTGCATACACCAAATTGTCACTTAGGTTGGAAATTTGATGCAAACAGCGGTTATTTAGTGGTCGCCAGTGCGATTGATAATTTAATGAAAGGTGCTGCTAGCCAAGGGCTACAGTGCATCAAGATCCATTTCGGTGTGTAATTAGATCACCTAAGTCAAGGAACAACAATAATGGCTACAAAACCAGTGTTAGTGCTTAAAGTCGGCGGTGCATTACTGCAATGTGAAATGGGAATGGCACGTTTAATGACCGCAGCTGCAGAAATGATCGCAGCGGGTCAGCAAGTACTGTTAGTTCATGGCGGTGGTTGTCTAGTTGATGAACAATTAACCGCTAACGGCAAAGAAACCATTAAGCTAGACGGTTTACGTGTCACGCCAGAAGACCAAATCCCTATTATTGTCGGTGCGCTAGCCGGTACCTCAAACAAGATTTTACAAGCTGCTGCAGCAAAAGCGGGCATTGTAAGCGTAGGCATGAGCCTCGGTGACGGTAATATGGTTACTGCCAAAATTAAAGATGAACGTTTAGGACTCGTAGGCGAGGTTGAACCAAAAGATGCCACTTACCTTAACTTCATTTTAAGCCAAGGTTGGATGCCAATTTGTAGCTCGATTGCGATTTCGAGCCAAGGCGATATGCTAAACGTTAACGCTGACCAGGCAGCAACAACACTGGCCAAGTTAGTTAACGGCACCTTGGTGCTATTGTCTGACGTTTCTGGTGTACTCGATGGTAAAGGCCAACTGATTAGCAGCTTAAACAAAAGCGAAATCGAATATTTGGTTGCCCAAGGGGTGATTGAAAAAGGCATGAAAGTTAAAGTTGAAGCCGCATTAGAAGTTGCTCAGTGGATGGGTAAGCCTGTACAGGTCGCTTCTTGGCGTGACGCCGAACAATTAAAAACATTAGTAAAAGGTGGGTCTGTCGGGACTCAAATACAACCTTAATGGAGTAGAAGTATATGCAGCACCTATTGTCGATTAAAGAATTAACTCAAACTCAGCTTTTGGCCATTATCGAACTGGCTAAAAAAATTAAGAATAATCCAGCTGAGTACCGTCGTGCCTTAGATGGTAAAAGCGTGGTAATGCTATTTGAAAAGCCATCACTTCGCACCCGAGTCAGCTTTGACATTGGCATTAATAAGCTAGGTGGCCACTGTTTATATTTAGACCAACAAAATGGTGCATTAGGTCAGCGTGAAACCGTAGCCGACTTTGCTACTAATATTTCATGCTGGGCAGATGCTATTGTTGCTAGAACGTTCTCGCATACTACCATTGAACAACTTGCTGAACATGGTAGCGTACCTGTTATCAATGCATTGTCTGATCTGTATCACCCATGCCAAGCGCTCGCAGACTTTTTAACCCTGTCAGAGCAGTTTGATGATGTCAGCAAAGCAAAACTGGCTTATGTTGGTGATGGTAATAATGTGACTCATTCACTGATTTATGGCGCGGCTATTTTAGGCTTAACCATGACAGTGATTTGCCCAGAAGGTGCGTTCCCTGACGCGCTTATCGTCACCGAAGCACAAGCTTTGGCGCAAAAAAATGGCGGCAAGCTAATCTTAAGTGCTGAAATTAATGCCATTGAAGGCCATGATGCTATTTATACCGACACTTGGATTTCAATGGGTGATGATACGCCGCTTGCTGACATTAAAGCGCGTTTTGCACCATACCAGGTTAACGGCGAATTAATGGTAAAAGCCGGTGCAAAATACTTTATGCATTGCTTGCCTGCACACCGCGGTGTAGAAGTGACCGATGAGGTAATGGACGGCGAAGGTTCACTGATTTTACATCAAGCAGAAAATCGCATGCATGCACAAAATGCAGTATTGGTATCATTATTAAGTGAGTCAAAAGATTAAGTTGTAATGCCGAAGGCGTTATAGCGTTTAAATAAACATAAATGATTGATTGTAGGAATTGAACATGTCTAATGCAGTGAAAAAATCCGGCGTTAAAAAAGTGGTACTCGCGTACTCAGGTGGTTTAGATACTTCAGCCATTATCCCATGGTTAAAGGAAACCTACGATGACTGTGAAATCGTTGCATTTTGTGCCGACGTAGGTCAGGGCGAAGAAGAGTTAGTTGGCCTAACTGAAAAGGCATTAGCCTCAGGTGCTTCTGAGTGCCATATCGTTGACCTAAAAGAAGAATTTGTTGCTGATTACATCTACCCAACTATCGCTACAGGCGCTATTTATGAAGGTACTTACTTACTAGGTACTTCAATGGCGCGTCCAATTATTGCTAAAGCACAAGTTGAAGTAGCCCGTAAAGTGGGTGCAGACGCGGTATGTCATGGTTGTACCGGTAAAGGTAACGACCAAGTACGTTTTGAGGGTTGTTTTGCTGCCCTTGCGCCAGATTTAAAAGTCATTGCACCTTGGCGTGAATGGGAAATGCGTAGCCGTGAAGACTTACTTGCATACCTTGCTGAGCGTAATATTAAAACCAGCGCATCAGCGACCAAGATTTACAGCCGCGATGCAAACGCATGGCATATTTCGCACGAAGGCGGCGAGTTAGAAGATCCATGGAACGAGCCATCAAAAGGTGTGTGGACAATGACTGTCGCCCCTGAGGATGCACCAAATGAGCCAGAATATGTATCACTGGCGATTAAAAATGGCCGTGTCACCCATGTTAATGATGAAGCATTATCACCTTACGCTGCATTGATGACACTCAACGATATCGCCGGTAAGCATGGCGTAGGTCGTATCGACATTACTGAAAACCGTTTAGTGGGCATGAAGTCTCGTGGTTGTTATGAAACACCAGGCGGCACGGTCATGTTTGCTGGTCTGCGTGCCATTGAAGAATTGGTATTAGACAAAACAAGCCGTACTTGGCGCGAGCAAATTGCTGGCCAAATGTCGCATCTAGTATACGACGGTCGTTGGTTTACACCTTTATGTAAATCTCTTATCGCCGCATCTGAATCATTAGCAGAATCTGTTAACGGTGATGTTGTGATTAAGCTATACAAAGGCCAAGCGACAGCAGTTAAAAAGCGTTCACCAAACAGCTTGTACTCAGAATCTTTTGCCACTTTTGGTGAAGATGATGTGTACGACCAAAAGCACGCTGAAGGCTTTATCCGTTTGTACTCTTTAGCAAGCCGTATTCGCGCGTTAAACAGTAAATAAGGTTTACGCCAATACGATTAAGGCGCTGCAAAGCGCCTTTCTTATAATGACTTTTGAGTAATCTAAAAGAGTCATTACAAGAAAGAAAATACTTAACACCTATATTATTGAACAGCCAGTTCTTAACACAGTTTTCAACACAGAGGATACCGACATGGCGTTATGGGGCGGAAGATTTCAAGGCGAAACCAGTGCACTTTTCAAGTTATTTAATGACTCATTGCCGGTTGATTATCGCTTATTTGAACAAGATGTTGTTGGTTCAATCGCATGGGCTGACGCCATTGCCAGCGTGGGCATTATTACCGCTCAAGAATGTACCGATTTAAAAGCCGCCTTAAACGAATTGCTGGTGGAGGTAGGTAATGATCCGCAAGCTATTATCAGCAACGGCGCAGAAGACATTCACAGTTTTGTTGAACAAAAGCTCATCGCTAAAGTGGGCGACTTAGGTAAAAAACTTCATACGGAAGCCGTTCACGTAATGACCAAGTCGCCACCGATTTAAAACTGTGGTGCAAAAAAGAAGGTGCGGCATTACTCGCACGCCTAGGTACCTTGCACGCAGAGTTAATTGACTTAGCAGAGCGCGAAGTTGACGCTGTTATGCCGGGTTACACTCACTTGCAGCGTGCACAACCCGTGACATTTGGCCACTGGGCATTAGCTTATGTTGAAATGTACGAGCGCGACATTAGCCGCCTACAAGATGCACTTAGCCGTGCCGATTCATGCCCGCTAGGTTCTGGCGCATTAGCCGGTACTGCTTACCCCATTGATCGCCACGCATTAGCGGCGGCATTAAGCTTTGCCCGCCCAACGTTAAACAGCCTCGACAGCGTGTCAGACCGTGACCACGTGGTTGAGTTATGCAGCGCCGCATCAATTAGCATGATGCACTTAAGCCGTATGGCAGAAGACCTAATCTTCTTTAACTCTGGTGAAGCTAACTTTATCTCACTTTCAGACGAAGTCACTTCTGGCTCATCGTTAATGCCGCAAAAGAAAAACCCAGATGCATTAGAGCTTATTCGTGGTAAAACCGGCCGTGTTTATGGCAGCTTAATGGGGATTTTAACCACCATGAAAGCCTTGCCATTGGCGTACAACAAAGACATGCAAGAAGACAAAGAAGGCTTGTTTGATGTGGTCGACAGCTGGAGCAATTTGTTTAGACATGGCCGCCTTAGTATTGTCGGTAGCCTAAAGTGAATCGCCCACAAGCATTAGTTGCCGCGCAACAAGGCTATGCAAACGCAACCGAACTTGCAGATTACCTAGTCGCTAAAGGCATGCCGTTCCGCGAAGCGCACCATGTCGTGGGTGAAGTGGTAGTATTTGCCATTAGCCAGCAAAAGCCAATTGAAGACTTAACCGTGGCAGAGTTGCAAAAATTTGCCAAAGTAATTAGCGATGATGTGTATCCAAACCTTACCATTGAAGCGTGTTTAGAAAAACGTGATGTATTAGGTGGTACGGCAGTTAACCAGGTAAAAGCGGCTATTGCGGCTAAAAAAGCGTAATTTATCGCAAGTCGGTTATGAAAGGCCTTGTTGCTAAACCCAACAGGGCTTTTTGCGTGATCTAGGTGACAGTTTTATAGCGCCAGACAATGCAAACTTGAATAGTCAGCTATGCTGCAGTCGTGTCATCCCATCTTTTTATCAATTAAGCCGTTGAGTCATTTTATTTAGCCGTTTAAGATCATAAATGGCTTTTCTTTGGAGATATCGTTGTGAGAGAAGTTGCATTTCGTTGGATTGATAAATATTTAATTAGCGTCAAACTACAGGAAAATTTTTTCGCGCTGTTGTTCACCGCTTTACTGGCGATTGTGGTGATCAGTGCCAGCCTGATTGATGTAATGTCATCACAACATTCTACAGAAGCGCAAAACCAGGTTGATGTTGTGGCAAAGCTTGCTGCCGCTGCGCAAATACCGTCTAGCGAATTAGCCGCAGTACTGCAAAATACCAATTTGAGTATTGGCCAATACAGCGACATTTCTGCCAATGTAGCAGGCCAAGGTTACAACATTAGCTATGTGAGTTCGCAAAGCCTATTTGCTGGTTTAGGTTTTGGCCATATTATTGCTATAGCAGCTAGCTTGATATTGATGTTTATGTGCTCGTACTACATAAAAACCTTTATTGGTGGTGGCTTATTTCATATTTACGAAGCCTTACGCAAGCTAGCGGAGGGTGATTTAGCTGCAAGAATTGGCTATGCGCCATCACGTAACGAATTTAATTTAATAGCCCGCACCGTTGACAGGGTGTCAGAACGTGAGCATTTATTGGTTAAAACCACCCAAGAAGCCGTCGCGTTAATTCAACAAATTAGTGCACAGTTGCGGGTGCGTAGCGATGAAAACACCCTGCTAGCCAGTGAGCAACAAGAGCGTATCGACTCGCTTGCCAGTGCCACAGAAGAGATGGCCGTGTCTATTCGTGAAGTGGCCAGTCATGCGCAAGAGTCTTCAACCCAGATATCGCATGCCACCCAAAAAACCACTCAAGGGCAAAGCCAAATCCAAAAAACCTTGGTTGAGATTAATCAACTCGCTGTCGAAGTACGCGATGCGTCAGTTGCCGTGTCGGAGCTCGATAATAGTGCGACTCAAATTGGTGAAGTCATTTCAACCATTAATGCCATTTCAGACCAAACCAATTTACTTGCGCTTAACGCGGCAATTGAAGCCGCCAGAGCCGGTGAGCAAGGGCGTGGTTTTTCTGTGGTTGCCGATGAAGTAAGAACACTCGCGGTCGCACTCAAGCAGCCACTGTCGAGATTCAAAAAATTATTGAAACCCTGCAAACGAATAGCCGAGGCGTGATGAGCGTCATGGCTAAAACAGTGACAGAAGCCGAATCAAGCGAACAGCTAATGACCAGCGCCAACCAAAATATAGGTGAGATAGCGGAGCAAAATCAGCATATATCAGACAGAAGCTTAGAAATTGCTGCCGCAGCAGAGCAACAGGGTAGTGTGGCTGACAATATTGCTAATGATGTCGATTCTGTCAGAAGCAGCTCTATTCAAGTGATGGCATTGGTGACGACAACCGCTGAAGAAATTGAGCGTCTCAGTAAACAAGCTGATGTGCTGGAAGGCTTAATGAAAGATTTAATTATTTAACCTTTTATTTAGCAGGTGGCGCTTTGGCTATGCCAAAGCTGGCATTACTTATCGTGAACCTAAGTACATTTACAGTGAATGAATAACAAAACAGCCCAGTTAATAGTATTAACTGGGCTGTTTATTTTTGACTTATTGAGCACAAAAATATGCATGTATTAACCTGAGTATTGTTTGGTTATGGCCATTAAGTGTCGACAACACAATCAATAAACGCTTTGTTATCGATTAACTTGTTTGTTAAATTGCTGAGTAACATAATAAAAAATAGGAAAGGATCTTCCAATGAAAACCGCCATACATATAGCTCTCATCACCTTACTCGCGTCGGTATCTTCAATTCCGGTATTCGCTGATAACACTGAACATCTCGATAAAAAGAATTACTGCTTACATGGATGCAAGGTCACTTCGACAGCGAACAACAATCAATAGCCGACAAAGAGTTTTATAATATTCACCTCAATATGGCTGCAATGTGGACAGCTGATCCTGAGCATTGGCTGTATGTTGAGCAAGCTGCTGCAACCCATTTAGACGAGCCTTATCGTCAGCGGGTATATCAGGTAACGCAAGTGTCAGACACTGAGTTCGCCAGTAAAGTTTATGGTTTTAACAATGACAAACATTATGCCGGAGCATACAAATCTACCAACCCACTCGGTGAGTTAACCCCTAAGGATTTAATCGAAAGGCAAGGATGTACCGTGTATTTAACTTGGTCTGCACAGCAGCAACATTTTGCAGGTTCAACCAAAGACAAACAATGTTTGAGCCAATTACGTGGCGCCAGTTATGCCACCTCAGAAGTGGTGGTGACTAAAGATAAGATTGTGAGTTGGGATCGCGGTTTTGACAGTAACGACCAGCAAGTTTGGGGCGCCGTAAAAGGCGGCTATGAATTTATAAAAGCCCAGTAAGACATACTACAAAACCGCCAATAATGGCGGTTTTTACTCACTGAACGCATTAGCGCCTCTATGGTAGCGGACAACCAAGATAATCTGTCAGTGTCGCCTTAAACAATGTGTCTTTTATCTCTGACGACAATTCAGTGGTCATGTCAGCCTGTACCGATGTATTAGGTTGATGTTGCAGCATATACAGCGGCGTGTAATCAGGTTCGCCAACGCTAGCCACCCAGTCACACGCTGTTTGTTTTTGCTCAGATCCTAAGTATTCAGCTAACTTTTGTTCAAAGTTTTGCTGCTCAAGGGCAGACAAAGTCCAAATAGAATCTTTTTTGATTAATTCAACCACCTCATGTGATGGCTTATTTGGCACGCGCAAGGTATCAAAGTAAGCATAAGCGCCCGCTAAAAAGTAGCCACTAATCGCAGAGTGATAATCTTGTGATTTAATGCATGCTGCAACCGAGTTTAACAGCACCACGGGTGTTGTTTGCTGGGTTAATTCATTCTGCGGTTAAGCAGCTAACTTCTAAGGAGGGTTTGGCATAGTCGGGGATCACTACCACCTGCTCTGGCTCAACAGGCGAGGGTGTACATGTTGGAATAGGGCGCTCATCTAATACTCTTATTTCCCACGCATCTTTATTACTTGGATCGTGTTGAGCAGACACCACATACCGCATACATTCTTTGGCAACCAGCGGATAAACCAATGTTGAAGTGGCTTTTCTACTGCGTAACGGCACCGTGGTACTTAAATGAATGGTGTGATAACCCGGCTTAATATTTTTGGTGAGCTTGCCGGACTGAAATGCACCATCTATGGCAATAATTTCAACATCGTAATTGTCAGCATCAGAAACTTTACTCTGGCTGCCATCAATCATTGCATATGGAGTTGATTTACATCCGGCTAAAATCAAACAGCCGATTATTAAAGGTAATTTCATTTTATTTTTGCTTTTTTAGAAAAAGTAAACACATCAATACTTATTTGTGTGGCTTAAGCATTGGATAAATGGAGCTTGGTATAAATGAGGATGTGACGGAAGTTAAGTGGTATTGAGCTGAACAACAAAGCGGTAAGACTCGCTTTAAGGATCAAAGCACTTTCCATAGCACTCATTATTTGACTAATGTAAAATTTTTGTTTCATTTTAGTCAAGGTAATTATTGGTTTATCCAAGTTAATCTGCTTACCATTCACCTCACTTTACCCGTTGAATGTTTATGTTAATCGAGTAGCAGAACAGATGTTTATCTGAACGATATAGATTGTGAGCTTGATATTTATCAGCCATAATTTTGCTTCGTATTACATCAAGGACATGCAATAAGACCTTTATGTCTTCAGAGCATTCAACATCGATCAATCATCCTTGCTCTCGCAGTCGCGACAGACTGTCGTGGCTTCGATGCACCCTACGCCGCAGCCAGCAAGAGGCGGTAGCATCGTCTACCATGACCGCCACCAGTGATAACTTTTTTAATGCTTATGCGATTTTTTTGGGCGCCAGTTTAGGCCAAATGGGGTGGGTCACTGGGTTACCGCAATTGTTTGGCGCCTTGGCTCAGTTATTGTCTGTGTGGCTGGCGAGCCACTTTAGCCGTAGGCAATTTATTGTAGTCTGCGCTGGGCTACAGGCCGGTGTGGTATTAGGCATGGGCGCACTGGCAGCGTTTAGACCAGATAATGCCGTATGGCTGTTTATCGGTTTGGCAGTGTTGTATCAAGGGTTTATCAACCTAATCCAACCGCATTGGCGCGCTTGGATGGGCATGATAGTACCTCAGCGTCGCCGTGGTGCTTTTTTTGCGTCTCGTACCCGCTTAACCATGATGGCATCGCTGAGTGTGTTTTTTGTTGGCGGCGGCATATTAACCTTAACCGACTCGATACAGATGGCCTGGTTAGGCTTTAGCTTACTGTTTTCGATTGCGGCAATGGGGCGATTTGTTTCCGCCTGGCTGCTATTGCAAATGCACGACCCTGAACCTCGAGCGGCTAAAGCCTCTGGGGTGTTTAACCAAACCTTATATAACTTCCGTCAAGCGTGGAAAGACAAAACCTTCCGTCATTACAGCTTGTTTGTTGCTGGTATGCAGTGCATGGTCGCCATTTCGGCGCCGTTTTTTGCGGTGTACATGCTAGAAGACTTGCAGTTTACTTACTTTGAATTTGTATTATCGAGCGTCGCCTCCATTTTTACTCAATTTATGACCTTGCGCTTTTAAAGCTGCTTTAGCGACCTATACGGTAATCGATTAGTGATGATAATTACCAGCTGCCTCATTCCGAGTTTGCCGTTATTGTGGCTTTTTTCAGACAGTTTTATCTATATTTTAGCGATTCAGGCTTTTTCTGGTTTAGCTTGGAGCGGCTTTACCTTAAGCACGGCCAACTACCTTTACGACATCCGCCCATTTCGCAGTGACTTTGCTACCTATGCGGCGTTGCAGGCGGCATTAAGTGCCGGTTTTGTGTTTGTAGGCGCGATGCTAGGAGGCGTGATTGCCTCATATGCAGAAGCATTTTTAATCTGGACAGGTTTAAATGCTTGGTTAACCAACCCAATATTTTTGGTGTTTATGATATCGACCATCATGCGATCGCTGGTGGCATTGTGGTTTATTCCGCGCTCTGTAGAGCCTAAAGCGCGTCCAAGGCCTGAACTGCTCACCCTTATTTTCCGTATCCGTGGCTTTAATGCTATTTCGGGTGTCAGCCTAGACTGGCTCACCGTCGCCAAGAAAAAGCGCGCCAAAAATAAAGAACAAGATAAAGAATAAGTCGCAGCATTAATCGAGGGGGTAATCAAAAAACTTACGTTTGTCAGGCCTGAGGCATTCGCACTGATTTTATTAGGGTGTTTATACTCATCCCAGCTGGCCACATTGCGGCCAATGTTTAGCTGTGGAAAGGTTAGTTGTGGAAAGCTTAGCTGCGGTAATTCTTCGCTTGGCTGCATCAACTGTGGGTCTAGTGCATCGTTTAACCCAATAAACGCCATTAACAGCGATAAACTGCCATCAACACTGATATCAATCGCCATAAAATCATCACGATCTGCATAGTAGCTAAACACTTGCTGCTGGTGGCGCTGATAACAAGCCGTTAAATGCGTTTCATCAAACACATCTTCAACCCGCCATATATCAAAGCAATGATTAAAACTGCGCTTCATCACCGGATGAAAGCGGCCATTGTCTTTATCTAAATGCACTAGCATGCGGCCCAGTAACATTTGCATCGACGGCAACCACTTATCTAACGGCCTATCTAAATAGACAAATTTAGCATTGGGAAATAACACATCTAACTGCCGGTAATCGCTAAAACACGGCGCATCAGACACCGCATCGGCCAACATAAACGCTTGCTTAGTAAACGCCTGGTGAGCCACGGTTAAGCCATGCTCAAGCAGCGCCACGCTCACGCTAGTCGTGCCGGTACATGGTTTAGGAGGAGTTATTTGTGTACATATATGCTATGAGTATTGATTTTAAGGGCTTCTACAATACATATGGTCCAATATCAACATGTATTATATTGGAGCGTTTATTAATAACATGAATTTTAATGTGTAATCAGTTGTCCTTCACTGCTAAAAGATTGCTTCGTGTTTAAGTTAACTTACGTGAATAAAGTAATAATAAAAATTTGTTCCAGTCACTGTAATATTCTTCAATAATGAGCTAGCTAATGATGATCGTTAGCTGCAATCCGGTATGATGTGATTAAGTTGGCTTACTCAAGCTCGATATACCAGAAATCTCTATAAGAGAAACGGTTGCACTTACTTCAGCTCAGATTAATGGACAGTATTGATTTTGATAAAGTAACAAAATCAAGTTTTTGAAACGGAATGACGATACGTTAAGAGCATGTATGCGAGTATTTAACTTTAATTTTAACTTTAAAATTTTATAGGCTCTCGTACATTCTTAAATAACAGGTTTAATATTCAGCGGATAAAACACAGCCATCAGCCTTGATAAGAGTTAAATATGCATTGATTTTTTTTATGAGTAATGTTAAGGTGAGAATGTTTTTAAATTGGGGTTAGTATGATTAAATTAGTATCGACATTTTTAATTTTTGCATGGGTTGTGTTTCAACCTATGGCAAATATTGTCGATGCTCACCCGCTAAAAGCTTATGCTGAGATTTTATCAAGTACACCAATCGATCATAATGCATCAGTTATCAAAACACCTCCAGTTCATGATTTATCTACTACTGATATTCCTTCTTCAAATGAAATGTTTCACTGCCACCACCACAGTAGTCATTGCCATATCTATTTGTTAAGTGTCTATGAGGCTGAAACTGATATCCTCACGAAATACGCTCCATACGACTCTTATCTATTTTCTGTTCCCGAAACTCCTTTTTCAACTTCAATCCGTCCTCCGATCGCCTAATTTTTATTTTAAGTCAATTTTTGCAAGCGATAGAGTTTGCGCATTTTTATATCTTAAATAATTAGGTATTACAATATGTTAATGTTAATTCGTCCTCCAAAACTAGTTTTGGAGCTCTTGAGTCGTATTTATAATATACGGATCATTTCGTGTGTTTTCCTTGTGGCATTCTCCTTTACAATCAGCGCAGCAAGAGCATCATCTGCAGATCAAGCTATATCGCTGTCAACAGCAATGCAGCGTTCACTATCACAAAATCCTTCACTTAAATTTTTTCCATATCGAATTGATGCTCTGAAAGGGCAAATGGAAACGGCTAAATTATCACCAGCTTATGAATTAGGCTTTGATACTGACAATATTGGTGGAACTGGAAATTACAACGGGATAAGTGGGGCTGAGTTCACTATAGCTTTATCCTCAGTTTTTGAAATGGATAACAAGCGTTTAGCTAGAATTGGGACTGTATCTTCTGAATTGTCATTATTAGAAGCAAGCAGGCAGGTTGAGTCACTGGCTTTACTTGGTGATGTTACTCGTCGTTATGTTGATGTACTTGCTGCACAAGAACAAGTTGTTCTTGCACAGGAGGCTACTCAACTAAGCATTGATACTTTGGATATTGTAAAAAAACGCGCTGCTGCAGGTGCTACACCCGATGCAGAAGTTAAACGGGCATTAGCAGCCTTAGAGCAAGCCAGGCTATCATTATTTGCCGAACAGCAACGCTTATCTTACTTAAAAGTTTCGTTATCGAGTTTGTGGGGATCATCCTCACCTGACTTTGAGAATGTTGAAGGGAATTTATTTCAGTTTGGTGAAGATATCTCATTTGAACAATTGTTTGAAAGAGTCAAACTTAACCCTGCAATAGAGATTTTTGCATCAGAAGCTCGTTTAAAAAATGCTGAAATACGTGTTGCTAAAACACAGTCAAAATCTGACATTAGTTGGTCTGTGGGGGTTCGTCGAACTCAAGATACAAACGATACAGCACTCGTAGCTGGCTTCAGTATGCCTTTATTTTCTGGCTCTAGGAATCAAGGTGCTATTTCAACAGCCATTGCAGAAAAAAATCAAGTATTTGTAAAACGTGATGTCATGTTATTGGATATGCATAATCAGTTATTTCGAGCTTTTTACAATAGAAAACAAGCTATTTTAGTCGTTAATTCATTGCGTTCCACCATCATCCCTTCTTTAGAGCAAGCACTGATTGAAACTCAAGATGCATATCAGCGCGGAAGGTACGGTTATCTGGATTATGTGAGCTCTCGTCAGGAGTTGTTAAGTGCAAGACGTACATTAATTGAAGCTGCAGCATCAGCATTAACTTATGGTGCAGAAATTGAACAATTGACATCAGAGCCTTTAGCTAGCTCGCAATATAACGAGAACATCAAATTATCAGGAATATCTCAATGAAATTAATTTCTAGTTTTACAAAAGTTCTATTTTTAACCAGCTTCTTATTTTTTACAGGGTCTATTTTTGCAGAGTCTGGTCATGGAGATGAATCAGAACATGAAGAGGAAGGGCATATAGAATTATCTAACGAGCAAATACAGCATGCCGGAATAGTGGTTAGCACCGTTGGTGCCAATGTTATTCGTGATGTGTTACCTGTTTATGGCTTGGTTGCTACTAATGCTGAAAGTTTGCAAGTGGTTAATGCCAGATTTGATGGTGTGGTACGTGATGTAAAGAAGAGCATCGGTGATCCGATCCGTAAAGGTGAAACATTGTTAATTGTTGAAGCAAATGAAAGCTTGAAAAACTATCCAATAACTTCTGAAATTAATGGATATATCACACAGCGAAATATAAATGTTGGAGAGAAAACAAATGAAACTCCTTTACTGGTGATTCAAGATTTTTCTACTGTTTGGGTAGAATTAAGCATATTTCCGAAGGATCTTCCTTTGGTCAAATTAAATCAGACGGTTAACATACAAGGTACTGATTTAAAGAATATTTCAGAAGGTAAAATTATTTATATTTCACCATTTGGACAAGTGCAAAGTCAAGCCACTAAAGCTCGTGTTCTAATTGAAAACAGCAACAACATTTGGAAGCCGGGCTTATTTGTTAATGCCAACATTACACTTGATGAAATAAATGCGCCAGTTTCTATACGTAATGAAGCAATACAAGTTATTGAAAATAAAAATGTAGTTTTTGTCAAAGGTGAATCTGGGTTTGAACCACGCGAAGTGAGCCTTGGTCGAACAGATGGTCAATATAGTGAAGTTCTAACGGGTTTGTCGGTTGGTGAAATGTATGTGAGTAACAATAGCTTTGTTTTGAAGTCTGAGTTGGGGAAAGAGGATGCTGAACATGGGCATTAAATTTTTTATGCGTCTTCGTTTACCTTTATACCTTATTTATGTTTTTAAATTTAGACATAATCGGTTGTGTGCTTCAAATAGGAGTTTTAAATGATTGATAAACTCATTCAATTTTCCATAACCCGCCGGTGGTTGGTTATGTTTTTTGTTTTGCTAACGGGTGCACTAGGCGTTTGGAATTATCAACATCTTCCTATTGATGCTGTACCTGATATTACCAATGTTCAAGTTCAAATTAACACAGAAGCACCTGGGTATTCACCACTAGAAGTTGAGCAGCGAGTCACCTATTTGGTTGAAATGTCAATTGCAGGATTACCTTATGTTGAGAGTACTAGATCGCTATCTCGTTATGCACTCTCACAAGTGACTGTTGTGTTTGAGAAAGGAACTGATATTTATTTTGCTCGAAATCTTATTAACGAACGTTTGCAACAAGCTAAAAGTGAGATGCCGTCAGGTATTGAGCCCGTAATGGGATCCTGTTGCAACTGGATTAGGTGAAATCTTTCACTATTCAGTTCATGCAGCGCCAGGGGCTTTGCAAGCAGATGGAAAACCTTACGACGCAACAGCTTTGCGTACATTGCAAGATTGGGTTATTCGTCCTCAATTGCGTTTGGTTGAGGGGGTTACTGAAGTAAATACAATCGGAGGGTATGAAAAGGAGTTTCATATTACACCAGAACCTTCAAAGCTATTGGCTTACCAAATAAGTTTTGATGATTTAGTCGCTGCGTTGCAGAAAAATAATTCGAATGTAGGTGCTGGGTATATAGAGAAAAATGGTGAACAATATTTGATCCGTGCTCCAGGTCAGGTTACTGATATTTCATCGATTAAGCAGATCATTGTTGCTCGTAGGGATGGAATTCCTATTACCGTAGGTGATGTTGCAGAGATTGGGTTTGGTAAACAGCTTAGGACTGGCGCTGCAACTCGCGATGGCGATGAAACTGTGTTGGGCACAGCTGTTATGTTGCTTGGCGGAAATAGCAGAACTGTTTCTCAGGCAGTATCAGCAAAATTGCTTGAGATTAATAAAACTCTTCCAGAAGGTGTGATTGCTGAACCTGTTTACGATCGTACTGTATTGGTAGATAAGACGATTGCAACAGTTCAGACCAATTTAGCTGAAGGTGCTGTGTTGGTCATTGTCGTTCTTCTAGTTATGCTGGGTAATGTTAGGGCTGCTTTATTAACTGCCATGGTGATCCCTTTATCAATGTTGATGTTGATGACTGGCATGGTAGAAACCAAAGTAAGCGCAAATCTCATGAGTCTAGGTGCACTTGATTTTGGGTTAATTGTTGACGGTGCTGTAATCATAGTTGAGAACTGTATTTTAAGGCTGGCAGGAAGACAGCATCACCTGGGGCGAATATTGACATTGGATGAACGTTTTCAGACCGTCTTTACGGCTACCCGTGAAGTGTTTACTCCAAGTCTGATAAGTGTTTTAGTTGTTATTATGGTCAATTTGCCAATTTTGGCGCTGACAGGTGTCGAAGGTAAAATGTTTACTCCAATGGCAATGGCCGTAATCATGGCTCTATTGTCTGCACTTGTATTGTCTCTCACTTTTGTTCCTGCGGCAGTCGCTTTGTTTATGACAGGCCATATAGAAGAAAAAGACAATTTTATCGTCAGTCAATCTAAACGATTATATCTGCCAATTTTATCGATTGTGTTGAGATTCCGAGTACTTGTAATTTCAATAGCATTGATATTTGTGATTTTAGTCGGATTTGTTGGAACAAAAATGGGAACCGAGTTTGTTCCTAATCTTGATGAGGGCGATATTGCGATCCAAGCACTTCGAATTCCAGGGACAAGTTTAACTCAATCATTGGATATGCAATTTCAGTTGGAGAAGGCAATTCTAGAGATTCCGGAGGTTAAAACATATTTCTCTAGAGTTGGTACTGCAGAGGTTGCGAGTGATCCTATGGTGCCAAATATATCTGATGGTTATGTGATGCTTAAGGATCATAGCGAGTGGCCAAATCCTGAAAAGACTAAGGCTCAACTTTTAGAAGAAATAAGTGAAAAACTAGCCTTATTACCAGGTAATGCTTTCGAAATAAGCCAACCTATCCAACTTCGGTTTAACGAATTGATTTCAGGTGTCAGATCTGACCTAGGTATAAAAATTTTTGGAGATGATTTATCTAAATTACTGAGTTCAGGTGCTGAAATAGCAAAGGTGTTAAGTAGCATTGAAGGGGCTGAAGGCGTAAAAGTAGAACAAGTTTCTGGATTACCCATCTTGTCAATTGATGCTGACAGAGCAGCTATGTACCGTTTGGGCTTAAACGTCTCGGATGTCCAAGATGTAGTTGCTGCTGCAACGGGAGGTGAGAGTGCAGGCTTGATTTTTGATGGTGATCAACGTTTATCAATCGTTGTAAGGGTTGACGAGAGGGTTCGAGTAAATTTAGAAGCGTTAGATCGTTTACCTATTCCGTTACCTGAAGGTGGTTATGTACCATTAAGAGAAGTAGCTAAACTTACTTTAGCACCTGGCCCTAACCAGATTTCACGTGAAAATGGAAAGCGTAGATTGGTCGTTAGCGCGAACGTTCGTGGTAGAGATCTAGGTGGATTTGTTGCAGAAGTACAAAGTAAGGTTGCTGAGCAAGTAAAATTATCTCCAGGGTATTGGTTAGAATATGGTGGTACTTTTGAGCAATTACAATCTGCCTCTGATCGTTTAACTATACTTGTACCTATAACATTGATAATGATATTTGCTCTTCTAATGATGACATTTGGTTCCGCAAAAGACGCAGCTTTAGTCTTTAGTGGGGTACCACTAGCCCTTACTGGAGGTGTCATAGCTTTATGGTTGCGTGATATCCCTCTATCTATTACAGCTGGTGTAGGCTTTATTACTTTGTGCGGAGTTTCTGTTTTGACGGGGGTTATGATGGTATCTGCATTTAGAGATGAGCTGGATCGTGGAAGTTCTGTCGAGCAAGCTATTCAAACTGGTGCAATGTTGCGATTAAGACCAATTATGATGGTTGCACTTGTTGCAGCATTAGGATTTTTACCAATGGCGCTTAATACTAGTACTGGTGCAGAAGTCCAGAGACCACTAGCAACAGTCGTTATTGGTGGGATCATTTCATCAACGTTCCTTACTTTATTAGTATTACCTGGCTTGTACAGACTTACTTGGCGAAAGACGAAAATCAGCCAAAATAGTAATTAAATTTTAAGTATGGAGAAGGGATTGCGGTGTTCGAGTTGTCCGTAATCCCTTTAAGTATAATTTCAAATTGACAGGTAAAAATATGAAAAAAATTAATGCATTAATTCACCATGTAAGGTCTGCAGATGTTATACAAGCATTACAAGATGCTGGCTTCGGAAATATATCAATATTTGATGTCAAAGGAACATTGAAAGCTCTTCAGGAAAGTGAGTTAGTATATTCTTCTGAAGCAGGTGTAACTATTTCCGAAGCTCAGCTGTCTCTAATATGTGAAGATGAACAAGTAGATGAAGTTATATCAATTATTAGAAAAATAGGTAAAATTGGAACGGAAATTTCTGGGTGGGTTTACGTTAGTCCAATTGAAAAAATTCTTCCAATTGGTGGCTTTTAGATGCTAAGTTTAAAATAATAAGGCATATTTATGAGGTATTTATTTTCTTTTATAGTTATCGTTATTTCTTTTAATTGTAATTATTCTTTTGCACATCCAGATAGAATGAAAAGTATGATCCATAAAAGACACTCTCATTTGAATGAAGAAAAGATAACAAACATTGTCATTAAAAAAATACATAAAATGATACTCGAAGATTTTGGTTATGATGCTGGTAAGCTAAAGTTTTCATGGGGAACCATTAAGAATGAAGATGTGAATATTATAAGTGTTAATGATGGAGTTTATGTTGTGAGTGCTACGAATTCTCACGATAATAAGACATTGTATTTTAGAGTAGATAAATATGGCGATGTTATAGCTGTAACTGAGCATAACCTTTTTTAATAAGGGCTATTTGCATTCTAGGATTGGATTCAACCCTAGAATGCAATTGTTACATAGCTCAAACTAACCATCGTTTGATTGGAATAGCTGTGAATTAGCACTAATAAATAACCTGTATATGTAGTGGCACAGTTACAAAATTAACTATGCTATGTGGTTTTTTAGATGTTTACCTCACATTACGCCATTAGAACGAATTTTTTTCACATTTATATTTATTAAATGACGTAGCGCATAACGAAAAAGAACCTTTTTAATCCCTGTAAGGTTACTACCGTGTTTTGAGTAAAAATCATCTGGCTGCTCATATATACCAAAGTCATCTGCAATGCCGTCACTTTGTATATAAGTATCTTTGCCTATCCAGTCCACATCGGGTCTTGCAAGACATTTAGTTGCAATACCAAAGCCTGAAAAGCACTTGCTTGGCTCAACAAAACGACTCTGAATTTGTTTAAGATAAGGCTTATCGATGATGTAACCTTCCAAGTTAATCCAACGTTCATTGTAAAAAACCTCAACCCAACTATGAAGAATACGTTTTGGTGCAAAGAAGAATATATAGTTCGGGATTGCACCACGTTGTAATTGGTTGTAAATAGTAAAACCATGCAAGCGTGCAGAAATACCAACAGCGCGTAACAACGCAATCAACAAAGTACCTTTAGTATTACACTGTCCATAACCATCACTAAATACTTGGCTTGCAGGTATTCGGTCATCTGCGTTATAGCCAAAACAAATTTCATCTCGTACATAGTTATAAATTTCGCCAATGGCATCATATTGCGATAAATCTCGCCACTGTCGTTGTTCAATCAAACTTTGAATTTGCGGATGGTTAAAATCCAACATTGGGGTATGTTTTAATAAATTTTTTGATAATTTAGTCACATTTACTCCCCTCTACACTGAATGCAGCCAAAGAAAGTCCAACTAAAAAAAGATGGGGTGTAAAATCAGACCATGAAAAATCGATATATCAGCAATGATGCCGTGTATTAAGCTTGCCAATACGATTATCAATGCAACGATGATTAAAATAGATCTGCTTAGTTTGAGTTTCATGAGAAATTCCTATTCAATGAGTTTGTACTAGAATAACCAACCACTCAACAGAAAACTTGAATAAACTAGCTAACTTTTTTGAAAAGAGTATGAGCTTGCCTTATTGTCATACCGAAGTTATTTCGAAATGTTCGACTTAAATGAGCACTATCTGAAAAACCAGCCAGATGAGCAGCATCTGTAGCAGAGTTACCATTAATTAACGCTTGAATAGCACAGATCATTCTTCGCCATAATAAATATGGTCGCCACGCAATACCTAACTCTATACTAAATAAATGAAGAAAACGACTTTCAGATAAAGCTAATTGGTTAGCGACTTCAGAAGCTCGCCAATTAGTAGGTTTGATACAATCGCCATATAGACACTGATCTAATTCAATTAACAATTGTTGAATGCGTCTATCTTCCACTGTGCTTTTATTAACAACTAAGAACTGTTTTGTAAGTTTTAATTCGTCAAATACAGGTGTTAAAAATTCAATAAAATCGTCTGTTTGAGACGGTTTATTAACTGATTCTGAAAAAGTTGTTCTAAATGACTTAAATGGTTGACCCATTAATTTAGTAACCAACTCCCGTCCCAAATTACTTTTCGGTTCAATAAGTAACACCCAACCTTCAACCATTTCCAGTTGATGATCAACTTTTGAATCGATTACCGTTACACCTGTTATCTTTCTTCCATTCAAATTACAACGCGAATCACTGAAGAGCCATATCACTTGTATTGCATGATGCATATGAGCGTCAGCATCTATGCTAGAGCCATATATTGTGACAACACCAGGGTTAATCCAAACGGTAGGTTTAATAATTAAATACTCCTTTGCCCATTCTACGTTTTACTAAAGCAGCTTTCTTTATTGCATAACATCATAACAGTTATTTCCATAAGCATTGTTAACACTATTCTCTCGGTAGCTCTGAGTTCTGTGCTCTCTGCAACATCCCTTGGGTATATCTAAATAGTACAGAGCACATATCCCGCCCAGGTCTGCATCTCACCAGTGTTATGTCAAGTAAGGATTCATTGAATAGTTTAATAGACCTAGGATTGTGACTTACATCATGGAATTTGATTCTAAAATTTGCTAACATAGTCCATATAATTAAATTGAGTATAATAGCATGATTAAGATTTTGCTAAATTTAGCAGTTATATTGACATTAATAACACAGTTATTAGTGCCAAGTAATGCTATGTCTAGCGATATGTCTGAATCAAGTATGCAATCTAACTCTATGTCACATTCAGTTATGATGGACAATGATTGTGATGACGATAACTGTTGTGCCGAAGATTCAAGCCACTGTATTAGCCATTGCCATGTAGTCGCTAATGCATTTGTTTTGTTATCGGGCTCAAATTTAATTAACAATCTATTCACAAGTTCTAAAGTTGACTCGACTTTATGGATATCAACTCCGGCTTCGCTTGGAAGTCAAAATCCCCCTCCAATTGCTTAATTCTTTATTTTAATTAATCACTTACTATTAATTTATAAAGATTTTTGTTGCTCGTTTACTTATGAGCATCATAAAGCTTCTGGAGTTTCTTATGAAAAAATTTATCGCAATTACACTTTTATCTTTAGCTAGCACAGTTTCAATGGCTGCTACTATTACATTACCTGATTATCTTATTTTTACTTCCGTTGATGGCCAGTCTGTGGCTAATAAGGGACAGATTGACATTGAACCTGGTCAGCATTTGCTTGAACTTCAGTTTTATGATGTTTACTCAACGGGAGCAGATGACACTAATTTTGTAAAATCTGATGCATTATATTGGAGTTTGAATTTAACTAAGAACGAAGATATTCAGGTTAGAGCTAAGGATATTTTCACTACAAAATCTGCTCGCAAATTTATCGACTCCCCTCAGATCACAATAGACACGGCTAGCTTAAAAGGCGAATCAGTTAAGCTGGTTAACCATGCAGAGTTAATGTCTATCATTATGAAACAACACAGTAAAATGATGAATCATTAATTGGATTAATAGGGCGCTATCATAGCGCCCTATCAATACCTAATATACTTCTTGAGCTGTGTGTTACACACAGAGTTATAGTTGAACTATCGTAGTTATTTATGATGGTTTGGAGGTTGTATGAAAGTGGCTCAACTCGCTAATAAATTGGGTGTATCCGCTGATACTGTGCGTTTTTATACTCGAATTGGATTACTCAATCCAAGCAAATCTCCCAATAATGGTTATAAAACATTCAACCATAAAGATATGGTGAGGATGCAATTTATTTTGAGTGCTCGAAATTTAGGATTTTCTGTCGAAGATATTAAAGTTATTTTTTCTAAGACTGATCTTGGGGATAGTGCATGTCAACTTGTACGCGAATTAATTAAAGTAAAGCTGCTTGAAACTGAGCAACAGTTCAACGAAATGGTGCAATTAAGAAGTAAGCTTTCTAAGGCGATACAAGATTGGTCTCAAATGCCTGACAACATACCCACAGGAAACATGATTTGCCATTTAATAGAGAATACAAATCAAGAGGATATAGTTTCAGAAGAATTAGGAGTTCCCCATTATGTTGATAAAGCTTCAATGGAGATTAAGTGATGACTAAAACAGGCCATACTACAATACAACTCAATATCCTCGGCGCAGGTTGCGCGAGTTGTGTTGGCAAAATTGAAAAAGCGATTAACAGCGTGCAAGGCGTTGATTCGGCCGAAATGAACTTTGCCGACAGAACAGTACTTGTTTCGGGTAACGCATCTGCCGAGTTGATTATAAAAGCAGTAGAAAGCGCTGGTTATAATGCCACTCAAATACAGGCTGAGTCGGCAGAAGATGCCATGAACGAGAAAGAACAGGCTGATTTACAACATTATAAAAGTTTATTACGCCATACCATTATCGCCTTGTCCGTCGGTATCCCGTTGATGATTTATGGACTTTTTATTGGCGAAATGACGGTATCAACCCTATTAGAGCAAACTGTGTGGGGACTGGTCGGTGTGGTGACTCTGGCAATTATGCTTATATCAGGTAGGCATTTTTATATCGGCGCTTGGAAATCATTTTTAAACCATAATGCCAATATGGACACCCTCATTGCCTTAGGTACCGGTACTGCTTGGGTTTACTCGATGTTGATTGTTTCATTTCCACAATTGTTCCCCGAGATGGCAAGACATGTTTACTTTGAAGCGACCGCAATGATTATTGGTTTAATTAATCTTGGTTTAGCACTAGAAGTTAAAGCGCGCGGTAAAACCTCTGAAGCGATTAAGCGTCTCATTGGTTTGCAAGCTAAAACTGCTCGGGTTATCCGTGATGGGAAAGACCTCGACATCGATATTGCTCATGTATTACTTAATGATCATGTAAAAGTTCGCCCTGGCGAAAAAATTCCAGTCGATGGGGTGGTTTTTGAGGGTAACAGCACCATTGATGAATCAATGTTGACCGGTGAGCCAATGCCTGTTGAAAAAGTGATAGGTGACGATGTGGTCACTGGCACCTTGAATAAATCAGGCTCAATCATATTTAAAGCCACTCGTGTAGGTAAGGATACCGCACTGGCTCGCATTATTAGTATGGTCAAACGGGCGCAAAACTCTAAGCCGCCGATTGGGCGTTTAGCAGATGTCATAGCCGCTTACTTTGTGCCCGCTATTATGATCATCGCTATAGTCAGTGCCATGGTGTGGTTTAATTTTGGCTCTGAGCCGTCAAGTGTATTTGCCATCGTGTCTGCAACAACAATATTAATTATTGCTTGTCCTTGTGCGCTAGGTCTCGCAACGCCAATGTCAGTGATGGTTGGCGTTGGTAAGGCAGCTGAATCGGGGGTGCTTATTCGTAACGGTGAAGCATTGCAAACCGCGTCTAAAATAACCGCCATGATAATAGATAAAACCGGCACCATTACTGAAGGTAAACCGCAAGTTACCGATATTATTTTGGTTAATGCCGACAGTGAAGAGCAGGTACTTGCCTTGTCTGCTGGAATCGAAAGTCACTCCGAACATCCACTCGCGCAAGCTATTGTAGAAAGTGCGAATGATAGAGGTATAGAAGCCATTGACACTGAGCACTTCAATGCCATTTCAGGTAAAGGTGTAGAAGCTGAAGTGGATGGCCAGACATTACTATTTGGTAATTTAAAACTGATGTTAGATAAACATATTGATATTGGCCTTCACGAAGCTAAGGCTCAAGTGTTAGCTGAAAATGCTAAAACACCAATGTATTTAGCGCTTGCAGGGCAATTACTGGCTATTATTGCGGTATCAGATCCGATAAAGCCTGATTCAATTGAAGCGATTGCGAGACTGAAACTCAATGGCATCAAAGTGATTATGTTAACCGGGGACAATAAAGCGACCGCCGCAGCAGTGGCTAAAAAAGTTGGTATTGATGATTTTTTCGCAGAAGTCATGCCAGAAGATAAAGCCAATAAAGTAGCTGAACTTCAGCAACAAAATGAAGTGGTTGGCATGACTGGCGATGGGATTAATGACGCCCCCGCATTAGCGTTAGCCGATGTTGGCTTTGCTATTGGAACAGGCACTGATGTGGCGATAGAAAGCGCTGATGTGACCTTAATGCGCGGATCACTTCATGGCTTAGCCGATGCGATAGCCATTAGTAAAGCAACGCTGCGCAACATTAAACAAAACTTGTTTGGCGCGTTTATATACAACGTCGCGGGTATTCCCTTAGCAGCAGGTGTGCTTTTTCCTGTTTTTGGTATTTTGCTAAATCCAGTGATTGCTGGCGCTGCGATGGCCTTTTCATCACTTACCGTAGTGAGTAACGCTAACCGTTTACGTTTGTTTAAAGCCAAGGAACACTAGGAGGCATAATATGTTAATTAATTTACTGTGTATCGCATTAATCGGTTTTATCATTTGGTGGTTTTGGCTATATAAACCGGCAAACGATTCTAGTGTTGACGCTAGTACATTGATACTGGTTAAAGACGGTGTGTATACGCCAGCACGAATTAAAATTTCGGCTAATACACCAACAGAGATAACCTTTTTACGCCAAGATAAATCCGGATGTTCAGCCACTGTCTTGCTACCCGACTTGGAGATTAGCCAAGATTTAGCGCTGGAGAAAACGACGACGATAGCCTTACCGGCACTGGAGAAAGGTGAGTATCCATTTCATTGCCAGATGCAAATGTACAAGGGTGTACTGATTGTTGAGTAAACACTAGATATCTATGCGTACTTTTCAATATTTTGGTATCAGTGATGAATATAATA
Organism: Shewanella phaeophyticola; assembly: GCF_025398315.1. Classification (GTDB taxonomy): domain Bacteria; phylum Pseudomonadota; class Gammaproteobacteria; order Enterobacterales; family Shewanellaceae; genus Shewanella; species Shewanella phaeophyticola. Next base: position 4,015,633 of record NZ_JAODOQ010000001.1, on the reverse strand, counting down.
GCAGTATTAAAATGAGCATTTTTAACTTTGCCATCAATATCTTGATTCTAACCTAAGCTGTTTACGGTCTAGGTTAGAAAATTGGCCATTTTATATTAATTACTTTTTATCTAAAACTTCAGAAAAATGATGAGTTAATGGTTAAGAGAGAGATTATGAGTGATTGTGAACATAGACCGGGCGTTAAAGAAGCGACTTTAGTTGTCAGAAACCTAAGATTAACTGGAGTTGATAATCAAAATTTAGAAACATTAAAGGCTGATATAGTCAAATTGTTTGGCATAGATGACGTGACTTATAATGAAAAATCGGAAGTTATTTATCTTACCTATGATGTCAGTCATATCAATTTAGAAAATATTGAGGAAGTTATCAGAAAGCATGGTGCTGATACTCATAATGATTGGTGGACCAATGTAAAGGTAAATTACTATCAATTTGTGGATCAAAACATCAAAGATAATGCAAATCATCAACCACATAGTTGCCACAAACCCCCACCAGGATCCAAGATAAGTTAAGACAATTAGATGTTAATTTTTATCGTTACTGACTATCTTTTAGTTAGAGCTTTTGAAGTGTGATCTATGTCAAGTATCAGTGGTTTAAAGTGAAAAAACACTACAGTTAACTAGGATTATTTAGGCAAGTAGAGTTAAAATTAATACAACTAATTATATTGGAGTTTTATCTTGAGTCGTATGCGAATTATCACAGTGATGCTTATCTTGATGACATTTGTCAGTCAAGCTTTTGCGTCTGTGATTTTGCCATGCCCCTCTGATATGAATTCAATGTTAAGTAAATCAAATCCAGTGAATACCGCTGCGACTAACGCTTGCCATCACCAATTAACATCAGATGTTGATGCCGTTAAAACATCTACCGCTGACATTCCTGATTGTTGTGATAATCAATGTGATTGTCCGATAGGTACTTGCTTTTCAATTGCCCTTGAAATGAAAATTGTCCAATCAGTAACCATCTCAAGTTTGAGTAGTTTTATATCTGGTTTGACTCAAAATACAACTCCGCAATATAACTCTTCTTTATATCGTCCTCCAATATTTTCTTGTTAGATAGGAAAGGCTTGATCAATTTTTGATCGTCTTCCTGTTCATTTATCTTTTTTAAAATAAATTAACAAGATATTACCTTTTTTCGAATTCAATTCGAGCATTGGTAACTAATTTGGAGGCTTTATGTCTTTAATTTACAAGAAATTGGGTGAAATTTACACTCAATATATTCTAATCGTAGTGATGTCCTTTATTGGTATTAGCGCTGCGGTATATGCGGCAGAACCAGTACAGACATTATCACTGGAAGAAGCCGTTTATCTCTCTCAGTCGAACGATCCCTGGTTAGTCAGTAATCAATTTCAACAAGATGCTATTAAATCTGAAAGCATAGCGGCAGGAACCTTACCAGATCCAAAAATCAGTGTTGGTTTAGCGAATTTGTCCATAAACACTTTTGATTTTGGACAAGAAGCAATGACTCAATTGAAAATTGGTGTCACTCAAATGTTTCCGCGAGGGGATAGCTTAAGTTTACGCCAACAGCAACTTGAGTTAACGGCGGAGCAATACCCATTTTTAAGACAAGATAGACGAGCTAAGTTAAGTGTCACCACCGCTCAAATTTGGTTTGATATATATAAAACGCAAGAGAGTATTGCACTGATTGAGCGTAATCGGAACTTATTCGAACAATTATCTGATGTCGCAAAAGCAGGATATTCATCTGCTCTTGGTAAATCTAATCAGCAGGACATCATTCGTGCTCAGTTAGAGGTGACCCGTCTCGAAGATAAGCTGACCGTCTTAGCTCAGGAAGAAAATATGCTTAAGCAGAAATTATCTGAATGGGTTGGTAAGGCATTCGTTGGTGAGTATAGAAGAGAGTATGAACAAGACTATGAGTTGTCATTTTCGACGTTTACCGTCCCAAATACACTTCCTCAAATTAAGCTAATTAATTCTAATTTATATCTAGATGAGGAAAAAAGCCCAAATTATCAACAATCTTTATATGAAGCATTTTCTGACCATCCACTTCTATTAGCTTTGGAACAAAGAATTGAATCAAGCCGGAAAGGTGTAGAGTTAACAAAGCAATTATATAAGCCTGAATGGGGGCTAAACGCTGGATATAGTTATCGAGGCGATGATCCTATGGGTAATTCTCGCGATGATTTGTTGTCAATAGGTGTGAGTTTTGATTTACCAATATTTACTTCTTCAAAGCAAGATAAGCAAGTTCAAGCCGCTATTTCTCAGTCAGAGTCAATTAAAACAGAAAAGTGGTTACTGCTTCGAAACATGATGGCGTCATACGGTACTGCGAAAGCGCAATTTCTTAAATTGGAACAACGTCAGAAACTCTATAACGATTTTTTATTACCTCAAATGCAAGATCAAGCAGATGCGTCACTAACGGCTTACACGAATGATAAGGGAGATTTCGCTGAAGTCGTTCGCTCCCTCATTGCTCAATTGAATACTCAATTAGATGCTTTGGCTATTAACGTTGATTTACAGAAACTTAAAGTTCAATTGAACTATTTTTTTACCCCCAATGTGGATTCAGTTAGCATCTCACATAAATCTTATGTTGATGGAGAAGTAAAATGAACAACAATTTAAAAATGATCAGCATATTAGTTATCGGTATTCTTACTGGTATTAGTGCATCAATCTTATATACACCGAAGAATGAAATAGCTTCAGAGGACAGCGCAAAAGCTAAGCCATCATATTGGGTCGCACCTATGAATCCTAATTATCGTAGTGATAAACCAGGGAAATCACCAATGGGTATGGATCTTATACCTGTATACGAAGATGGCACCGATTCGACAGATTTTGGATCTGGTGCCGTTAAAATATCACCTGCAGTGATTAATAAACTTGGTATGCGGACATCCGTAGCAACGTTTGGCACACTACAAACAAGCATTAAAACAGTTGGATATGTTCAATATGATCAAGATCAACTTATTCATATTAATCCAAGAGTCGAAGGATGGATTGAAGAACTTTATGTAAAAGCTTCAGGTGATCCGGTTATTAAAGGGCAACCTATATATTCGATTTATTCTCCTGCTTTAGTTAATGCACAAGAAGAAATGTTATTAGCTTTAAATCGAAATGATCAGCGTTTGATTACAGCTTCTGAAGCTCGGTTGAAAGCATTATTAATACCAAGCGAGGAGATTAAAGCGCTACGAAAAAATAGAATAGTCAAACAAAATATTACGTTTTATGCTGATCAAAGTGGTGTTATTGATAATTTGAATGTAAGGGAGGGCTCGTTTGTAAAACCGGGTATGACAATGTTTTCAATTGGTTCATTAACACAAGTATGGGTTGAAGCTGAAGTTTTTGAACGTCAAGCAAACATGGTTAAAGTTGGGCAAGAAGTTGAAATGAAATTAGATTATTTACCTGGTCAATCTTGGCAAGGAAAAGTCGATTATGTCTACCCCGCATTAGATAGTAAAACAAGAACGCTAAAAGTGAGATTGCGCTTCGATAATACCAATGCTGCATTAAAACCGAATATGTTTGCACAAGTGTCGATAAAAACACGAAGTGATGAGGATGTATTACTGCTACCAAGGGAAGCAGTGATTAGAACAGGAAACTCAGACCGAGTAGTACTTGCCCTCGGTGAAGGTAAATATAAATCTGTAGCAGTAACGTTAGGACGATTCGATGATGATAAAATTCAAATAAAATCAGGCCTGTATGACGGAGATGTTGTTGTCTCGTCAGCACAATTCCTATTGGATTCTGAATCAAATAAAACCTCTGACCTTAAACGTATGAGAGCACCTGACGATGAGCAAGAAAATATTCAAGCCATCACTCCAGAAACTGCTTGGGTAGAAGCAAAAGTAAATAGCTTAATGGCTGCACATCGAATGATTAATGTGAATCATCAAGCTGTCAGTGAATGGGAATGGCCACAAATGACCATGGACTTTATTGTTGATGACAGTGTGGATTTCTCTGTATTTACCGTTGGTGCTGTGCTTCATATTGAATTAGAAAAAACATCAGACGGCTTGGTCAAAGTGGTAAATATACACAATCCCAAAGCTACTGATGATGTATCTAATACAACACATCAAGCAGATCATTCAGGAATGGAGATGGGAGAATAACCATGATTGAATCAATAATACGATGGTCTGTAGCAAACAGATTTTTTGTTTTGCTCGCCAGTGCAATTCTCGTCGGCGCGGGTTTATTTTCACTTAAAAATACCCCTATTGATGCTTTGCCTGATTTATCTGATGTTCAGGTAATTATTAAAACAAGTTATCCAGGTCAAGCCCCACAAGTAGTTGAAGATCAAGTCACTTACCCTTTAACTACGGCTATGCTGTCTGTGCCTGGTGCGGTAACGGTCAGGGGATTCTCTTTTTTTGGTGATTCATATGTCTATGTCATCTTTGATGAAGAAACCGATTTATATTGGGCTCGTAGTCGTGTGTTGGAATATCTTAGCCAAGTCGTTTCAACGTTACCTGATAATGCAAAGCCTCAATTAGGACTCTGACGCAACAGGTGTGGGCTGGGTATATTTATATGCACTCGTAGATAGAACCGGTAAACACGATATTAGTGAGTTACGCAGTCTACAGGACTGGTTTTTAAAGTATGAATTACAAACTGTCCCAGGGGTTTCTGAAGTGAGTGCTCTAGGGGGGATGGTTAAACAGTATCAGATTAAGGTTGACCCTGATAAGTTGCGTGCCTTTGGTATACCTTTAAATGCTATTCAAATGGCGATTAACCGTGGTAATCAAGAAATTGGTGCCTCTGTTGTCGAAATCTCAGAAGCTGAATATATGGTTCGTGCTACAGGATATCTTGAGAATAAAGAGGATATCGGCAATATCCCATTAGGCGTGAACAATAATGGCACCCCATTACTGCTAAAAGATGTTGCGGATATCGGGACTGGATCGCAAATGCGACGTGGCGTCGTTGATCTAAACGGTGAAGGTGAGACGGTCGGTGGCATTATTGTGATGCGATTTGGTGAAAATGCCCAAAAGACAATTGATGGCGTTAAAGCTAAATTAGAGACATTAAAAAAGTAGCCTTCCTGAGGGCGTGGAAGTTGTGACGGTTTATGACCGCAGTGGCTTAATTGAGAGAGCCGTATCAAACTTAGGGTTTAAACTGCTAGAGGAATTTTTAGTTGTTGCTTTAGTCTGTATGGTTTTTTTGGCGCATGTAAGATCATCACTTGTGGCGATTGTTAGCCTTCCAGTTGGTATTTTAACGGCATTTATTATTATGCACTTGCAGGGTTTGAATGCCAATATCATGTCTTTAGGCGGTATTGCAATTGCAATTGGTGCCATGGTCGATGGCGCCATTGTCATGATTGAAAATATGCATAAACATATGGAACGAACGCCATTGACGCCAGAAAACCGTTGGCAGGTTGTAGCTCGGTCTGCCAGCGAAGTTGGCTCTGCTTTATTTTTTAGTTTACTGATTATTACTGTTAGTTTTTTACCGGTATTTACCCTCGAAGCACAGGAGGGAAGGATGTTTTCACCGCTTGCGTTTACTAAAACTTACGCAATGGCTGTGTCATCAGCGTTAGCTATAACATTAGTTCCAGTGTTAATGGGTTACTTTATTCGCGGAAAAGTACTTCCTGAGCACAAAAACCCGGTTAATCGACTTTTAACAGCAGTATATGTGCCTGTTTTGAGAAAAGTACTGGCTTTTCCGAAGATGACGCTGCTATTTGCATTATTTGTGTTGTTAATTGGTGTGTGGCCACTAAATAAAATTGGTAGTGAATTTATGCCTCCATTAGATGAAGGTGATTTAATGTACATGCCGACAACTTACCCTGGTATTTCTATTGGTAAAGCACGCCAATTAGTGCAACAAATGGATAAGTTAATTTACACTGTGCCCGAAGTTAAAACCGTATTTGGTAAGGTTGGTCGAGCAGAGTCCGCAACGGATCCTGCACCTCTGACAATGGTGGAGACGTTTATTCAACTTAAGCCCAAAAGCGAGTGGAGAGAAGGCCTGACTACAGAGAGTTTAAAACAAGAACTAGACTCATTAGTTAAGTTACCAGGTGTGACTAACGCATGGGTAATGCCAATTAAAACCCGAATAGATATGTTGGCGACAGGGATCAAAACACCTGTAGGCATTAAAATTGCTGGACCTAATCTCAAGGAAATTGAAAAAATTGGTAAACAATTAGAAGAAATCCTTAAAGATGTTAAGGGGACTTCGTCAGTTTATGCTGAAAGAGTTGCAGGCGGACGTTATATTAAAGTTGATATCCAGCGTGAGAATGCTGCTCGATATGGTTTGAATATAGCGGATGTTCAACAGGTTGTGGCCACAGCGATTGGTGGTATGAGTATTTCACAAACCGTTGAAGGGTTAGAGCGATACCCCATTAACCTACGCTATCCTCAGGATTATCGTAATTCACCTGAAGCATTAGCTTTATTGCCTATAGTGACTCCGCAAGGTTTGAGAATTTCTTTGGGTGACGTTGCGGACGTTATTATTGAAAATGAACCTCCGGGTATCAAAAGTGAAAATGCTCGCCTTAATGGTTGGGCTTACATTGATATTGAGGATGTTGATATTGGTAGTTATGTTGATATAGCACAAAAAGTTGTGGATGATAAATTGATATTACCCGCCGGTTACTCTATTACTTGGGCTGGTCAATATGAGTATATGGAAAGAGCTAAAGCAAAGCTTACTTACGTAGTACCATTTACTTTATTTATTATCATTATTTTATTGTTCATGAATTTCCGCAATGTTGTTGAAGTTGGAATTATTGTGGGGACATTGCCTTTTGCCATGGTGGGCAGTATTTGGTTAATGTATTTACAAGGTTTCAATTTTTCAGTTGCAGTAGGAGTCGGTTTTATTGCATTGGCGGGTGTCGCTGTCGAAATCGGCGTCATTATGCTTGTTTATTTAAACCAAGCCTATAGAGAAGCGATTGATCATAGTTCACAGCAGCTAGAAAAATTTGATGAACTAAAGTTGACTCAATCTGTTATTCAAGGTGCAGGTATGCGCGTACGTCCTGTAATGATGACGGCAGCAGCAATCATAGCTGGATTATTGCCTATCCTTTATGGTACTGGAACCGGTTCCGAGGTGATGAGTAGGATTGCTGCGCCAATGGTCGGCGGAATGGTTAGTGCAATCATACTGACACTATTAATTGTCCCCGTTGTATTCTTTTTATGGCGTCGTACTAAATTGATACATGAGGAATGATAATATTTAGTTGATTAGGATAACGATGCAGATAAAAAAATGCATCGTTATTTTATATTAGATTGATTTTTATCATATTTTTTATTTTAAAATGTTATTTTTATTTTCATTTAATTATGTTTTTCAAATAAATTTTCATTGCTAAATGCAGTATTTTTCACTACTATTATTTGATAATCATTGGAGATATATTTTGCGTAGAATCCACTTAATCATGATGTTTGTTTTACTGACGTTTGTCGGTCAAACTTTTGCGTCTGTGATTATGCCTGGTACTATGCCAATGAATTCAATGACGACTTCAAATATGCCTGCTGAAAATGGCAAAGCATGTCATGACGCTAGTATGCAAATGAATATGAACATGGATATGAACGATGGTGCGGATGATAGTTGCTGCGCCCAAGCGTGCCATTGTCCTGTCGGCTCATGTTTATCAGTCGCTTTAACGATGGCCATGCCAACGCTTAAATCAGAAGTCAGCTTAGTTAATTCTGCAACAATGTTTACCTCAGCACTAATGCCTCAGTATTTTTCATCTTTATACCGTCCTCCAATATTTGCCTAACATAGGCACAGTTACGCCTTTTTTTGCTAACTGTCCTAGCCAATCATGTAGTTTCAATTTTTTAACCTTTTGGTTAATAAACTGACATTAAACCGCGTTGTTTAATGTGACGAAATTTGATTTGGAGGCAATATTATGTCTGCTCTATATCGCAATGCTATTCGTTTTTTTCGTGTAATAGGTACTATTTTTATTCTGCAAATTATGGGAGGGATGTTACCTGCCCATGCAGCGGAGCCCGGCACTACGGCGCCATTACTCACTGTTTATAAAGATGCCAATTGTGGCTGTTGTGAAAAATGGCTTACTCATATTAGTGAGCGTGGATTTAATGTTGATGCCCACAATATTAACAACCTTTATGAGTTTAAACAGTCAAAGGGTATTCCTGCTTCAATGCAATCTTGCCATACCGCAGTGTCATCTCAAGGTTATGTGTTTGAAGGGCATGTCCCTGCAAAATTCATTAGTCGTTTTTTAGCCACCCCCTAAAGATGCTATCGGCTTAACCGTACCCGCTATGCCTGTGGGCAGCCCTGGTATGGAGTACCAAGATAAATTTATGCCATACCAAGTCTTACTGTTGAAAAATGATGGCAGTAGCCAGGTATACGCCCAAGTGAACTCGCTTGAGGAGTCTGTGCAATGAAATCGCAATACATGATAAAGCCCATGACTCAAACGACAAACAGTGAACTCAACAACAGCCGACGCAGGTTTGTGTTTGGTGCATCAGCCATGTTGGCATTGATGTCGACCCCTTTCCCTAAAAATGCTTTTGCCAATGCATTAAGCCAATCGTTGAGCCAGCTTTCTGGCAAAGTGTTCGACTTATCAATTGACTATAAAATGGTTAATTTTACCGGGAAATCTGCTCGAGCCACTGTGGTCAACCAATTGCTGCCCGCGCCGTTATTGCGCTGGAAAGAAGGTGAAACAGTCACCTTAAGAGTAAAAAATAACCTCGACCAAGATAGCTCTATTCACTGGCACGGTATTATTTTACCCACCGAAATGGACGGTGTGCCTGGCTTTAGCTTTGATGGCATTAAACCCGGTGAAACATTTGAGTATCAATTTACCGTCCAACAAAGTGGCACATATTGGTATCACAGTCATTCAGGCTATCAAGAACAAACCGGTTTATTCGGTGCTATTGTGATTGATCCTGCGACCCCCGATCCGGTCATATATGACCGTGACTATGTGATCATGCTGTCTGATTGGTCTGACGAAGCCCCTGAAAACATTTATGCCAAATTAAAGAAACAAGCCGATTACTATAATTACCGTGAGCGTACGGTAATGGATTTTTTCTCTGACGTGAATAAAAATGGCTTAGCCAATACGTGGAACGCTCGTTCGATGTGGAATAACGCGCGCATGAGTGACAGCGACATATCTGATGTTACTGGTTCAACTTACACCTATTTAATGAATGGCAATCCTCCGCAACAGGGCTGGCAAGGGTTGTTTGAACAAGGTGAGAAGGTGCGCTTACGCTTTATAAATAGTTCTGCTATGACCATATTTGATGTGCGTATACCGGGCCTAAAGATGAGTGTTGTCGCCAGTGATGGTCAGAACATTCAACCGGTTTCTGTGGATGAATTTCGAATCGGTGTTGCTGAAACCTATGATGTGGTTATTGAGCCAGAGGTTGATAATGCTTACTGTATTTTCGCTCAAAGTATTGACCGCACCGGCTTTACGGTAGGTAACCTTACTTCAGATGCCAGTTTACATGCTCTTATTCCCCCAATGGATCCAAGGCCAGTCCTTAGCCACAGTGATATGGGCATGGACATGAGTGGTATGGACATGAGTGGTATGGATCATAGCAAAATGGACATGGGCGCAGGTGATATGTCAGGCATGGAACATAGCAAAATGAACATGGGTGGCGGTGATATGCCAAGCATGCACCACAGCAAGATGGCTATGGGCGGCGGTGATATGCCTGGCATGGATCATAGCAAAATGGCTATGGGCGGCGGTGATATGCCTGGCATGGATCACAGCAAGATGGCTATGGGCGACGGTGATATGTCAGGCATGGATCACAGCAAAATGGCCATGGGGACTGCTAAAGCGACAGTCTCAGGATTAGGGCTTGCAGGCTTTGGCAGTAACAATGAAATTAAACACATTGACACCGAGTTCGACCCACAAGTGGATATGCGTGCCGATGCCCCAAAAAGTGGTTTACACGATCCTGGTATTGGATTGCGTGACCATCAACAACAATTTAATCGCAAAGTATTAACTTATGGCGATATTAAAGGCTTACATCCTACCTACGACACGCGCCAACCCAGCCGCGAAATTCAACTGCATTTAACCGGCAATATGAACCGATATATGTGGTCTGTAAATGGGGTGAAGTTTATGGACGCCGCGCCATTAGAGTTTGAATACGGTGAAAGACTGCGGATCACCTTAGTGAACGACACGATGATGACTCACCCTATGCATTTGCATGGTATGTGGAGTGAGTTAGAGACAGGCGATGCTGATTTTATTCCCCGAAAGCACACGGTATTAGTTCAGCCGGGCTCTAAGATCAGTTACTTAGTCACCGCCGATGCAAAAGGGCAATGGGCATATCATTGCCACTTGTTATTCCACATGCCAGGCATGTTCAGAAAAGTCGTGGTGAAATAAGGGGAATACAGATGAATAAAACGAATTTAGTGGCCTTGGGACTGTTGAGCCTGAGCGCCTCATTGACTAGCTCAGCTGTGTTTGCCGGCGGTAATGATGATCCTCTATTAACAAAAGTCATGCTGGATCAATTTGAAAAAGGCGTGGATCCGCAAGATCCCACCCAGTTTAGTGCACAAGCCTGGTTAGGTTACGATTTGAATAAGTTGTGGCTTAAAACCGAAGGTGAATATTCAAATAGTGATAAGCAAGACCTTGAAATTCAGGCTCTTTACAGTAAGCCCATCGCACCATACTGGGATGTACAATTCGGTATTAAAACCGATATCAAACCGACGCCGAACCGTAATTGGGCTGTGATTGGGGTTCAAGGGTTAGCGCCATATTTTTTTGATATTGACGCGGCCTTATTCATCGGTGAACAAGGCCGTACGGCTATGCGGTTGAGTGCGGAATATGAACTGTTAATCACTCAAAAGTTGATACTCACACCTGAAGTAGAAGTTAATTTATTTGGTAAGGACGATGCTGAACTTGGAATAGGCTCAGGCTTATCTGACGTCAGTGCAGGGCTGCGATTGAGATACGAGATTGTTCGAGAGTTCGCACCCTATATCGGTGTGGATTGGCGTCAGAAGCTCGGTAATACCGCCGATTACGCCCGAAATGAAGGGGAAGAAACACAAGAAACCCAGTTTGTTATTGGTTTTAGAGCTTGGTTCTAAGACCTCGTTCGTACACTGAGTTATAAGCTTGGCGCCAAGATGTTAGCTAAGCCAATATTTAATCATTTATGTAAACCGTTTTTCGATCGTTAAAAACAATATAAAAGGAAATATCATGAAATTATTTAACAACGTTTTAGTCGTAACAAGTCTATTCCTGAGTGCTTCAGCATTTGCTCATGTCGGACTGGGCAGTTCTATGCCCGCTAACGGTGCGATGCTAAGTCAAGCCCCAACAACGCTTGAACTGACCTTTACGGCTCCGGTACGTTTGGTCAAATTAACAATGCAAGATGAGAAGCAGCAAAGCGTACCGCTAACATTACCTTCAAGTGCGACCAGCCAAGCAGCATTTTCATTCGCTCTACCAGCATTAAACGCAGCTAATTACACAGTTAACTGGATGATCATGGGTGACGACGGTCATAAGATGAAAGGCAACATGAGCTTTATGCTTCACGACTCTGGCATGAACACTCGCAGTGCACCGCCTATGACAATGGAGCATGAGACTAGCGAGCACACTGCACATCAATAAGTGGATGAGTAAACATGATATTAACCGTATTTGAAATATCGGTGTTGATATCTAAATGGGTTATCTATCTGAGTGTTGCCGCCGTTATTGGCGGCACATTGATGCAATATCTCATTAAGGGTCAACCGAACCTTGGTATTAACGTTGCAAAATATACCTTCGTAGGTGCCGTTTTGGGGTTGATTGCCGTCAGTATCAACTATTTTGCTCAAGTAGGGGCTTTTGCTGAAAGTGGCTTGATGGGAATATTTGATGCGCAGATGCATGCTTTTCTTTGGCCAACCCAGGTAGGGCAAACGGTGCTTTGGCGCTTAATCGGTTTTGGGATAATGCTAGTGGTTAGTGGTTTACTGTTACATAAGAACCGTTATATCAAAACGTTTTCTGCGGTATTAGCGATTCTCAGCTGTCTGTTAATTGCTGTCACGTTTACTTTTATTGGCCATAGCACTGAACTGGGATTGCTTGCTCAAGGCTTAATATTGATACACGTGTTGATCATTGGCAGCTGGATAGGCGCTTTTTATCCATTATGGAAATTATGCAGCACCGATGACAACATCGTCATAAAAAATGTCATGGATACATTTGGTCGTTTAGGCATAGTGATTGTCATTCTAGTGTTGCTTTCAGGCATGGGAATGGTGTGGATGTTGTTTGATAGTCCCACTGAATTAATCAGTTCCGATTATGGTATTGCGGTCACCATCAAGCTCTGTTTGGTGGCTATCATTTTGTTTATAGCAGCATGGCATAAATTGGTTTTAGTACCGAAATTAACGATTGCGAACCCATCACTCGCAAAACAAAAACTACAAAAATCGATTGGATTAGAAGCATTAATAGCAGTACTGATATTAGCGACAACAGCGGTACTTTCGAGCGTGCTTGGTCCTATGAGTCTTGGATAATCACTATAAATTGACAGAGAGATAAAAATGAAAAATAGACCTTTAACAATACTCATAACCACCGGGATATTACTGATGTCCGCAGGACAAAGCTCATTGAGCTTTGCCCATGGTGATGAAACTCACCCTATAGAACAAAAAGCGTTTATCGGTGTTGATTCCGCCGCGGGCAATGTCGTCAAACAATTTCATGCTGCATTACAAACGGGCAATGAGGTTATTGTTAGGCAGTTATTAGCAGCCAATGTTCAAATTTATGAAGGTGGAAAAGTAGAGCGTTCACTTACAGATTATGCCAATCATCATATGCTTGCGGATATGGCCTACTTAAAAGGGTTAACCATAACGCCAAAAGAACACCAAATAACGATTACGGGTGACGTTGCCATTTCAACGTCAATAAGTCACGCCCAAGGTGAATATAAGGGTAAAAGTATTGACTCGATGGCCATGGAAACGCTTGTGTTAATTAAACAAGTGGATGGTAGTTGGAAAATAACCCACGTGCACTGGTCGTAACTAATAACAATTTCATCAACCAGATAAAGGATTATCTTGAGTTCCTTTGTAGGTGCTCCCAAGAAAACCACAAAGACTCAGGTCATGTTAATGCATGATATTTTATGGAAAAGGATTTCCATTTTTTATATAAAAAAGACCGGAATAATTCCAGTCCTTTTACAAGCCATATTTAAATATTAACTTTAAATAAGTTTCATAGTTGTAATGCAAGTTCTATCGTTATTGAAAGTAGACAATACTTCTCTCGCCACTCTTTTGCTTCCGTCTTTTGGTTCATAGTAAATATTAAATGCTAAATTGCTATCTTTTGGAACCCAAAAGTCTATAAATCCATCACTTTGTGTCGTCATTTTTTTGTCTATTAATGTTTCACCTGTGTCAGTATCAATCATGACAACTTTCATTGTTTGATTTTTTATCTCACCGGTACAACCTGTTAAAACATGATTGGTACATGGGTGAGAACTATTAATGTAAGGAGCTATTGAAAGAAAGAATTGATCTTTTGGTATAGCTACAGAACTACTTTTTCCATCTGCGAAAGTTGCAACTATTTTGTTGGGTAGAACTTTTATCATTATCCCATCATTATTTTTGTATAGTGTATGAGCTGTCGTGACAGCACTTTTGTAATCTAACTTTTTGAATGATTCAGAATCTATCGTTGTAGCATATGATTGACTTGAAAATGCAACTATAAGTGCTAATAGAATGTGTTTTTTAATCATGGTCTGAGTTTTCCTATATAGTGTATAAAATATTTTTATTTAAACGTGCCTCGCTTATTTTTATTGTAACGTTTGTGGTTTTATATATATTGATCTAATTAACATTATTGATATCGGCCTGATATTTTTGGTCGTTTGTTTTTTGTTTTTTAAATATATGCTTTAACGCTCTATTCTCCTAGGTTTTTAACTCAGGTTTTAAACTTGCGTCTTTTTTAATTTTTCTACCTAAGTTTTTAACTTGGGTTTTAAACCTATGTCTTATTTTAAATTAATATTTATGTCGGTTTGATATTTTTTGTTGTGAAATAGATCACTGTTAAAAATGCTCTAGTTTGTATTATCGATTGGGTTTGTAATTTATTTGTTTATCTTTGGTTTTAGTTTTACTTAATATGGTTTCTTATTTGTAACTTAACGTTAATAAGGTTTATATGTTTAAATATAATAAATATGTTTTGGTGCTATTAGCAATGAGTAATAATGCATTCTCTAATGGTGATATTGAAAGTTTTTCTGAATGGATACACAATGGTAATGTTGGAGGTACAGCGAAATCGTACTATTTCGAACAAGATTTTGACGATTCAAATGCAGAGAATAGCTCGATTTGGGTGAATGGTGGTAATGTTACTTTTAATACATCAGAGTTTAATGGGTTTAAATTGGGAGGAGAAGTACAGGGATCATACGTTAGTAACATCAATGATGATGATGATAGAACTGCGGGCAGTATAAACGCACAAGGTCTTGTATTATCGGAAGCTTTTTTGAGGTATCAGTTTGGTGATACGGTGCTTTCTGGAGGTAGGCAACACTTTTCATCACCCTTGATCGCTAACTCAGGTTCAAGATTAATAAAAGAGTCTTTTGAAATGTATCAGGTATCTTCAAGTCATTTTGAGGATACTGATATTTCGATTGGTTATGTGACTAAATATCAGACTCGAACAGATAAATCATTTTATGTTGATAATGAATTTGTTGATTTTGATTATAATGGTTCTGGTTCCCCTGGCGACTTTTATAAAATAGGCAATGATGGCGTCTTTTTCGCACAAGTTAATAAACGGATAGCTAAAAAAGTTAAAATTAACTCACAGTACGCAAATGTAATAAATGAAGTCCAAGCTCTCTATGCGGATGTAGAATATACATTGCCAACTAACTTTAACAGTTATATTGCAATGCAATATTACAAAACTAAGTGGGATAAAAATGAGCTAGTCGATAATGATCTTTTGGGCTTTAAAATAGGTTTCAGTCAGGGAGGAGTAGATTTTTTCGCTGGTTATACATTAGCTGGAGGAAATGAAGGAGAAAATAGAGTTTTTAGAGGCATAGGTCAAGGAGCTTATTATCAGTTTACTGCCACTACTAAAACTGCGGGTGTTGCTGCATTTGAAGCGGGCACAAATTCGTATCAACTGGGGTTAGGTTCTACTATCTCTAATGTTAAAGGTAAATTATTTTATACATCTTTTGACAATCCCATAGTTGGAAAAGATTTAAATGAATGGACGGTTAACCTTGCATATCA
The DNA here is from genome assembly GCF_025398315.1 of Shewanella phaeophyticola. GTDB lineage: Bacteria > Pseudomonadota > Gammaproteobacteria > Enterobacterales > Shewanellaceae > Shewanella > Shewanella phaeophyticola. The sequence goes on along the minus strand of NZ_JAODOQ010000001.1, from coordinate 4,000,133 downwards.
ATTGGATGGTAAACTCGAAAATTTCGGTATATCAATTGATTTTTCAATATTGGATTATGAAAACAATCAAAAAGACGCTACAGATTTAAGAACGAAATTCACTTACAGCTTTTAAAAATTGTAAATGCTTTTGACAAATGTTAATTCCCTAATAATTATATTGTAATTGTAAATTCAGGTCGTGTTAATGTGCTTGGGTTTACAATTTTACATGAAAAATACGTCTAGATGATTAAAGTTGAAAAACTTGTTATTTGATAATTTATCAATATCTACGTTTACAAAAAAATTCATCTTGAATGTATTTTAGAACCAGGGGGTACAAACATAAGGGTGTTTTATGATTTTTTTTAGATCACTAACAGTAGTGGCTAAAAAATATCAGCTGCTACTTTATCAGACAGCTTTAGAGAAATAGCTAAATATAATGTGACCAAGTCCGCTAATTACTACTTTCATACACGTAGTGTTCTCTATAATCTTTAAGGTAAATATCATTGTTCCTCAAATAAGTCCCGTAGTTATGGACAATGTAATTTGAGAACAGTGTTTGATTTTGATTATTTGAAGCTTTGATGTCGGTTCTAATATTTTGCATGCCAGATCGCCTATTAATACTGATGTACATTAGAAAGCGTGTTTGAAGATGAATCAAAAATAAACTCAAAAACGGTATTGAAAGTGCATTTATTTATCGTAGTTTTTTTCCAATGATGGGATTAAAGAGTACTCATATCGGACGATTACTTGTTAGCGCAATAAATGTGCAATTCTCAAAAGATTACAGCCATACATAAATATTTACCTCCATCTTCCTAATTTAAAAGCATGCAAAGCCATCCCTCATCATTAAAAGTATTGAGACCCTCTTGATTCTGTAATTTATTCAAGGTATTTTGATTATGTAACAAAACCAAGGTGGAGTTTACATGTCTGAAGAAAAAGCTGAGCACAAGGTAAAACATGGCGGATTTCGAACTGGTGCAGGTCGAAAAACTAAATACGAAAAAACAGTCGTGATGCGGGTTCCTGAAAAATACAAAGACGCTATAAAAAGTTTAATTAAACATTTAGTTGATTGTGAAATGATAGATAAAAACTACTCAGGAGTGAAGTCCGAACCTATTTTTATTCGATCTCTTCAGGACAAACCACAAAAAATAACTTTTATTGTTAATCCAGTTTCAAAATCTTGATTAAGTAACGATATCAAGTTGTATAATGATAAATAATCTAGATTGAAGTAAGTAAAGTTACTTCAACTCTCCTAACCCTAACCCTAGGCCTATGGTTTCTTGTTTGAAGCGACCGAATATATTCATCACTTGGTCATATGAAGTTGATAAAAAATCTTCATCGAACAAGCTATCAATGTTTTCATTGAAATCATTTAGTTTAATTTCATTACCGGACAAATCAATACTTGGCTCTTTCAACGAAATTGTTTTGTTTTGACTAATAGTCTCATCGCCGACGAGCAGTGATTGCATTGTTTCAAATTTTACAACATCAGCCTCAACAGGCACGTCATGTCTAACTCTATAAGCATACTCTAGTAACTTGGGTTCCGCTGGCATATAAAGAATTGCTTCTTGATTAGTAGTGTCTGTAACTCTAAGAATTCGTCCTAGTGTTTGCCTAAAATACATTTCAGTTTTTATGTTTGAGAGATAACAACACACTTGTAGGCGAGGGATATTAGTTCCCTCACTAATCATTCCAACAGAAATAATCCACTTGGATTCTGAATGTCTGAATCGCTGAATAATGGCTGTCGGGTCATTTTCCTTATAGGTAGCTACAACCGCTTCTTCTTCAAGCCATTTTTTTACAAATGTTGAAATTCTATTGGCCTGTTCTATCGATGACGCTACGATTAAGCCAGCGGCATTAGAGTTTTCAAGTCTTATAAAATCTAGCTTTTTACTAGCCGAAGTGATGATATGTTTTATTACATCCTCATTTTCGATTACGTCCTGGTATGCAACTTGGGAGTTAGACAGTAGGTCATCAAAGCTTTCGAAAACGACGGTTTCATTACTTTCTATTACTGAAATATGATTGTTATCAATAGCGATTATCTGAGGTACGCGACAAACACCGTCTAAAATGGCCTCATGAAGCCCATAGACGTAATCACATGAGATTTCACCATCTGGTGAGGCGTAGCTAGCAAAAACGATAGGGGCCGTATCTGAGCGCCAAGGCGTGCCGGTTAATGCCATGGTGAATCGAGCTTTGTTCTGAATGTTCAGAATTATATGCTCTCCCCATGAATTCGCATTATCGACAGTAGATCCTGCACAATGATGGATTTCATCGAAAATAACGAATACTGCGTAATACCATGATGCCGATCGGTCAATACCATTCAAGCCGATCACTTTTTTGTTCGCCAGTAGACCTCCGTTGTTAATTTGCACCCAAAACTGATCCACTTTCCCCCTAATTTGCATTGAAAACTGATCCACATATTTAATACCTCCTGCCCCCCTTAAGCAGGAGAATGTGGAGTGATTGATGTGTCATTATTAAGTGTTATACGTCGATGGTATTTTCGTGATGGGTTATCCCAGCGAGAAATCACTCGTCGCACTGGATTGTCTCGCAATACTGTACGTCGTTATCTTAAAAGCGACATTGCAGAGCCTGCTTATCCTCAACGTGACTTGCAGAGTAAGGTAAAAGCGTTCGAAGAAGTGCTCATTAGTTGGCTGAAGCGAGAAGCAAGGCAACGACGCAAAGAGCGTAAAACCGTTAAAAATCTGTATGAAGACTTGTTACCCATGGGCTATTCAGGCTCATATGACAGGGTTGCTGCGTTTGTACGTAAATGGCGTGAAGAGCAGAGATTAACTGCATCCAACCAAGTTTACGTGCCACTTGAGTTTGCTGCTGGTGAAGCCTTTCAATTTGATTGGGGCGAGAACTATGCCTTCATCGATGGTCGTAAAACCAAGCTGCAAGTCGCTCACTTTAAGCTCAGTCATAGCCGAGCATATATTCTGCGAGCCTACCCCACGCAAAGCCATGAAATGCTGTTTGATGCTCATAATCACGCGTTTCGGGTGTTTAACGGTGTGCCAGAGCGCGGGATTTACGACAATATGAAAACAGCGGTTGATAAGGTGCAAAGAGGCAAGGAGCGTATTGTTAACCGCCGCTTCCTAACCATGGTTAGCCATTATCTGTTTGAAGCTGACTTCTGTAATCCAGCCGCAGGTTGGGAAAAAGGCCAAGTTGAAAAGAATGTGCGTGATGCGCGATCAATTATCTGGCAACGTTTACCGCGCGTGAGCACGCTAACTGAGCTCAACGATTGGCTAGAGGCGCAATGCATTGCCGACTGGCAATCACGTAAGCATCCTCAGTTTACGGATAGAACCATTGAAGATGTGTGGTATCAAGAACAACGCCAATTGATGAAAGTAACCGCACCGTTTGATGGCTTCATAGAGCATAGTAAAAAAGTATCCTCTACCTGCTTAGTCAGCTTCGACCGCAATCGTTACTCTGTGCCCGCAAGCTTCGCTAACCGGAGAATTAGCCTGCGCGTGTACCCAAGTCGGCTGAGCTTCATCGCTGAAGGGCAGCAGATAGCGGAGCATCCCCGCTCGTTCATGGTGAATCACGATGTACCCGGCAAAGTCATTTACGACTGGCAACACTATTTGCTGGTCGCGCAACGTAAACCGGGGGCACTTCGCAATGGTGCGCCATTTAATACTATGCCCGATAGCTTTAAGCACCTGCAATCCATTTTGCTGCAACGAGCGCGCGGGGATAAGGAAATGGTCGAGGTGTTATCGTTGATATTGCATCACGACGAAGCCGATATTGTGAAAGCGGTTGAAATGGCCTTAGACGCAGGCTGCCCATCTAAACAACATGTGATGAACTGTTTAAGCCGCGTAATTACTCCACCACAGCCTGCGCCCATCCCGATTGGTAGCAGCCTGCAATTAATCACTGAACCAACCAGTGATGCATCACGCTACGACACATTACGAGGTAAACGCCATGCACACTGAAGCTCTATTACACACCCTTAAAACGTTGAAGCTACATGGCATGGCGAGCAGTATTACCGAGTTGACCTCGCAAGACTCACCTGCTTACAAACAAGCTTTACCAATACTCGACACCCTAATAAAAGCCGAGGTAGCAGACAGAGAAGTGCGCAGTATTGCCTATCAAATGAAAATCGCGAAGTTTCCTGTTTACAGAGACCTTTACGGCTTCGACTTCAATGAAAGTGAAGTCGATGAATACCTGATTAGAGGCTTACATCGTTGTGAGTTCATTGAAGATTGCCAGAATGCGGTGTTCGTCGGCGGTCTCTGGCACAGGTAAAACACACTTAGCAACGGCTACTCGGGGTGCAAGCCATTCAACATCATCAATACCGAGTACGGTTCTTATCCACTATCGAGTTAGTGAATACCTTAGAGCTTGAGAAACAAGCAGGTCATGTTGGCAGAATGGCCAATCGCCTAGCCAAGTGCGACTTGGTGATACTCGATGAGTTAGGTTATGTGCCGTTTAGTCAAGCGGGCGGCACTCTGCTGTTTCATTTACTCAGTAAACTCTACGAAAGTACAAGCGTACTTATCACCACCAACCTCAACTTCACTGAATGGTCGAAGGTATTTGGGGATGCAAAACTCACTATGGCCTTGCTAGACAGATTGACTCACCATTGCCATATAATTGAAAGCGGCAATGACAGCTACCGATTCAAAGAATCAACTAAAAAATCAAAGGAGAAAAAGGCTAGAAAATAGACCATAATTATGGTCATATAACACCAATTGGGTGGATCACTTTTAGATGCAAATCGTGGATCAGTTTTACCTGCAAATTAACACTCTTGGGCTTATTTTTTAAAGCTAATTGTCTCAGATACTGATTTACTTCGACACATGGTGAAGTGTCATTATTGAACATCTGTGGAATGTCACCCTTCAATCTTGCCAATTTTGAACGTTTTGACGTTGTGAAATTACAGTACACAATATTCATTTTATAATCTCTTTTTTACCATGTGTATCAGTAGACTAGCCAAAGACATACTGATTTTAACTGAATTAGATATAGTAGCTAATTTACCATTGTGTTACTTAATTCACCTCAATTGTATAGCATAGAAATCTTTATAAGTTAAATAAATGTAGTTTTTATATGGTCATTACTACAAGTTAGATGGAGTAAGGAATTGTAAAATTTAAACGTATATGTACATCAAGTGTAGGTACTACTAACGCGGCAGGCCGATAATAAATACCTTATGAGGCAACTTATTCACCAAACTTAGGTTAGTTACTGTTGAAGATGATTCAGTTGATGTTGTCAGCTTAGGTGTCATTCAGTCGCTTTTGTATCGTGTTTATTGAGCTGGTAAATGATTATACCGAAATAGCCATTTAAAGTGCTATTGAGCGGGTAATTGTCCAACAGCGAAAGTCCAAGCAATAACCCTTTGGGTGATCGATTTCTGAATAGCAATAAACAGACTCTAGTGTTAGCGAGATGTTTATTATTTTCACTAATTTTTCCACACAGGCTCAAGCTCAGTACTATTGCCTTACCCATCGCGAAGCTAAATCTTAAAATGGGATATTAATACCATTTATTCGCTTAAAATGGGAATATAGTACCATTTATTTTTCGTGATAGTTGTTTAAATCGTTGAGTTGGACTATATTCCCATTAATGGTTGAATAATGGGAATATAGTCCCTTTGGCTGGTGATATGGCTAAGCGTGATTTACACAATGTACTGTTTCCAAAGCAGCGTAAAATCCTGACTCATTTTGGTGAGGACTTGTTATTGGCGATGAAACGACGTGGTTTTACAAAAAAACTGCTGTGTGAGCGCACTGGCTTTGATCATAAAACCGTGAACAAAGTCTTCGCAGGTGATCCAGGTGTTGCCATAGGCACTTACTTGAAAGTAATGGCCGTACTTGGCATGGAAAGCAACTTTGCAGAAATGGCCGCTCATGATGAAGTAGGCATCAAGCTTCAAAACATAAAATTGCTGGAAGGTTCAAGATGAGCCGTGAAGTCGTCGAAGTCTATGCCGATTGGCAGCCAATCGAAGCGCCACAGCTAATAGGGCGGCTTACTTACAGCGACTCAAGCCGAGGTGGCGTGTTTAGTTTTGCCTACGATAAAGCGTTTTTAACCTCAACTTATCGCTTGCAAATCGATCCAATGCTTGAGCTTCACTCAGGTGAGCTCTACAACGATGAAGCCGATAAAAACTTCCGTGTATTTCTTGATTCATCCCCCGATCGATGGGGGCGTATTTTAATGCAACGGCGTGCGGCCATTGAAGCGCGCAAGGGCATTCGAGCAACAAGTCGATTAAACGAGTTGGATTACCTGCTGGGCGTACATGACTCTTACCGGATGGGGGTATTCGATTTAGGCGAGCAGGCTCGGATGCTTTTTTAGATGGCAACTCTGAGTTTGCTGCGCCGCCAATGGCTTCTCTGCGAGAGCTAGAGCACGCAGCAATGCAGATTGAAAAAGACGATAATATCGACAGTGACGAGTATTACCGCTGGTTGAAGATGCTGATTTTTCCAGGCTCATCATTAGGTGGTGCAAGGCTCCAAGGCTTGTGTGACAGATGAGCAAGGCCACTTGTGGATTGCCAAGTTTCCCAATTTAAACGATACCCATGACGTGGGGGCGTGGGAGATGGTCTGTTATGAATTGGCTTTGGCGGCAGGTGTTGACATGTTTCCAAGTGAAATTAGGCAGTTTTCCTCTGGGCATCATACCTTTTTAACAAAGCGGTTTGACCGCGACGGCGGAAAGCGGCTGCATTTTTCATCGGCTATGACACAACTGCAATACTATGATGGTGAACAATCTCAAGGTGCCAGCTACTTAGAGATTGCTGAATTTATCTCCAACTTTGGTGCGCAAACCGAAGCTGATCTAGCACAGCTATGGCGTCGTATCGTGTTTAATATTGCCGTGTCCAACACAGATGATCACCTGCGTAATCATGGGTTTTTATTAACAAAGAATGGTTGGACGTTATCACCCGCTTATGATTTAAACCCGATAGTAGGTAAGCACGGCCTGCATCTCAATATTACCGATGCAGACAACGCTTTAGACTACCAATTGGCCTTTGACGTAAAAGACTTCTTCCGGCTTTCTCAAACCCAAGCCACGCAAATTTACGATGAAGTATTAAATGCGGTTAGGCAATGGCAAACCGTTGCAAAGCGGCTAGGGATCAGCCGAGCCGAGCAAGCCATTAAACAATCAGCGTTTAATGTTTAATAAGCTAGGGTCTGTTTAAATTTCCAGTCTCAATTAACCCTTGCTTAGCCAATATTCAAACCATGCCCACAATGCTGTTATTACTTGGGGGCATTGTTTAAAAACTGGGTCATATGCCAAAGAGCAGCCATGGGCGAGGTCTGCTCGCTAACAAGCCATAGTCTGCCTTGTTGGGAGGGGAGTAACTTGTTGACTCAAAAGACAACATCGCAAATTTAACAATGGTTGCCACCGTTAAAATTTTTTGAATATTATAATGTCCACGCCAAACAAACCTAAGTGTCGAGCGCTTTTACCATCTCTGTGGTAAATATTGAGTGTAATATAACGGCATCACGATATTGGTTTGCGCTAACGCTGAAGATCCTTGTGTTCCGGTAAGCTTAAATGTTTTGCTTGTTGCGCACTTTTCGATATATGACGCAAGGGATTTAGCTCGCGAACGTTTACCACGTCATTAATGAGTTGAGTAAAGTTCGTTTCATAAAGCCACCAACCGATGGTAATTAATGCTAATGGCCATAATAAGCATAAAAGAACGCATAATTTACACTTTTATGCGCATAAAAGTGTATTTTTATCGGCGAGGGCGAGGCTTTAAGTGATGCAATAAGTCGTCGGCAATATCAAAAAGTGGCTAAAGCCAGTGTTGCCACTGCCACCCGTCATGTAGCTCAATTAGTCGAGCAGTAATGTTTGGTTAAAACCGGAACGGTGGCAGAAGTATAAGGTATGTGTTGGCGTTGTTAGTTAAATATCTGTTACCGTACGCTATTGATAAATATTAAAGTTTAGATGAATCATACAATAATATTGTTATGGTATATTTTTATCTTCCTTACTTTTAAAGGCCTATCCGACATGGAACAAGTTGGTATATATGAAAAGCTCATTACTCAACTGATAGATAAAAACATCGATCGTGAAGTTTTTTATTTAGGCGAGCGGGCATTAGAAGGCGCAGAGGCCAGTGTTTGGTTATCAAGGTTTTTGACCAAAATTATGGAGCATGCCATCGCTGCAATACCCAGTGGTGCGAGCCAACTTACTGAGCAAATAGGCTTAGCAAATAAGTTGGTATTATGGTTAAACGATCATGTTCAAGATGATCAATTGATCACTGAAAATTTACTCGATAGTCAAGGCCGCATACTCACCGCACTATTCGATAAAAAAAATCCCATATCAACTGACTTTCCTGAATTTACTAAAGCTATTTACCCGTTAACAGGGTTAAGTCAAAGTGAACTTTTTTGTGGCAGCAATGCCGGAATTTCTTTAGACACAGAGCTTAAACGAGAAATTCGCTCAGCGGATAAAATTTATTGGTTAGTGTCTTTTATTAAATGGTGCCGGCATTCGGATTTTTAAAAATGAGCTGGAAGAGTTCGCTCGAAGCGGCAAAACCCTGCGGATAATCACAACATCTTATATGGGCGCGACAGATGCTAAAGCGGTGGAATTTTTAGCAAGCCTTCCAAATACAGAAGTTAAATTAAGCTACAACACCAAGCGAGAACGTCTGCACGCTAAATCCTACTTATTTTTACGTGATACAGGCTTTCACACTGGTTATATTGGCTCATCTAATTTGTCGCATTCAGCACTGACGAGTGGTCTTGAGTGGAATTTAAAAATCACCACTCAAGAAATTCCTCACATTATAGATAAATCCCTCAATACCTTTGAATCATATTGGCAATCGAGTGAGTTTGAATTATTCGATGGCAATATTGAGGCTAAAAACAAACTTCACGAGGCGCTGAGGGAAGCCAAAGGCGGGTATGGCGATAACAGTGCGTTTCATTTTGATATAAAACCCTTCGCACATCAGCGAGAAATTCTTGAACAGTTAAATGTTGAACGTCAAGTACACCAGCGCTTTAGAAATCTAGTGGTTGCAGCAACGGGCACTGGTAAAACGCTTATTTCAGCGTTTGATTTTGCCCGTATTTATAAACAACATCCCGAAGCCAATTTTTTATTCGTTGCTCATCGGCAGGAGATACTTAAGCAAGCTTTGACTGCGTATCGAGGTGTATTGAAGAATAACCAGTTTGGTGAGTTGTGGGTTGCCGAGCACAAGCCTAATAGCTACCGTCATTTGTTTGCTTCGGTACAAAGCTTGAATCTGCAATTAGACAACTTACCACTTAGCGCTGATTTTTATGATTATATTGTGATAGATGAAGTACATCATATTGCGGCCAGTAGCTATCGAGGATTGTTAACGCATTTCTGCCCTAATATTTTATTAGGTTTAACCGCGACGCCGGAGCGGCATGATGGGCAAAATATTCTCGATGACTTTTGTGGGGTAATTGCTGCAGAAATTCGTTTACCCGAAGCAATTAATCAGCGTTATTTATGTCCTTTCCAATACTTTGCTATCGATGATGATACCGATCTTCGCAAAATTAAATGGCATCAAGGGCGATATGATATCGCAGAACTAAGTCATCTTTATACTCATAATGAACAACGAGTCACGCGCATTATTAGAAGCTTGAATGACACCGTTACTGACATTCGTCAGATAAAAGCCTTGGCGTTTTGTGTCAGTAAACAGCATGCCGAATACATGGCGAGTAAGTTTACCCTAGCCGGTATTAGTGCTGATGTCCTCACCAGTGATAATAGTCATGAGAGGCAACAAAAACGCCAGAGTTTAATCAGCGGTAATGTACACATTTTGTGTGTGGTGGATATTTTTAATGAAGGCGTCGATATTCCTGAAATTGATACGTTATTGTTTTTACGTCCAACAGAAAGCCTGACCATCTTTTTACAACAGCTTGGAAGAGGATTGCGTTTAACGGATGATAAACAATGCTGCACCGTATTGGATTTTGTGGGTAATTCTCGTGATGAATATGATTTTTCACAAAAGTTTAGGGCGCTGGTTGGTAAAACAAATCAATCTATTAAAGATGAGATAACGAGTGATTTTCCTCATTTGCCTTTAGGTTGCCGAATTGAGTTAGAAGAACAGACTCAGGCAATGATTTTGCGAAACATTAGCCGTGCAACCATGAATGCGAGCAGACTGCGACAGTTGATTAATCATTTTGAACATCAAAGTACACTCACTTTAAGCTTGGCTAATTTTTTACGTTTTAATCCCAATGTACAGTTAGAAGATATTTATAAGCTAAAAATGAGTTGGTTAGAACTCGTTGAGAGCGCAAATACAAATCAAATTGACAAGCCACATCTAGATACGATCCTCGCTAAGGCCTACTATCGTGCGATAAATTTTCACCTGCTCGGCTGCAATTCTATTTCATATTTACAGTTTTCAGCTCAGCTCGTTATCGACAATTTTAGCTTCGATGATACCAATATAACCCAATGTCAATTTGCATTAATGTGCCATTATAATTTCTGGGATAAATCTGGCTCAGAACTTGGCTTTACTAGCCTTAAGCAAAGCTTAGCAGCGTTGAGGCATAAACAATTACAAGCAGAACTGCTTGATGTTATATCGTTACTTATAGATCGAATTCATCATAGCGAACTTGAAATGAATATCCCCTCAATACCTACCTTAAAAGTGCATTCAAGATATACCAGGGAACAAATACTCGCCGCCAGTGGTGCAAGTTCTTTTGACAGAAAATCAACCGCAAGGGAAGGCGTTTTAGTCCTTAACGATCTTAACGTTGAATTACTGTTTGTGACCTTGAAAAAGTCGGTCAAACAATTTTCACCAACGACCATGTACCATGATTACGCAATTAATGAATCGCTATTCCATTGGCAATCTCAAAATAGCGCGAGACCAGAATATGGCAGAGGTTTAGGCTATATCGAGCATGAAAAAATGGCCGTAAATTGATTTTGTTTGTGCGTGAGCAAGCGAAAGATGAAAACGGCCGCACCATGGGTTTTGTCAATTTTGGTTTTGTGAAATATGTAAAACATTCTGGGTCACAACCGATGAATATTACATGGAGACTTGAGGAACTAATGCCCGACTTTATGTGGCATGAAACTGCCAAACTGGCTATCGGGTAGGCAGTTTGGCATAGGCAAGTGTTGAAAACAGGATGTTTTCGTCAAGCCCCCATGGACGGGTTTACGGCGTGTTGCATAGGACGATATGGTGGGCGAACTGGTACATAATCCAGCAGATAACTTAGTCCCCATCTTAATGCTTTAGATTATTCAAATCGCTTAAAAATAGCATCGACATGCTATGTGGCATAAAGCTGCCAATTGCCAACTACCTACTATTAGCGACCAACGGACTATCGGGTAGCCAACCATATTGGCATAGGCAACTGTTGAAAACAGGAAGTTTTCGTCTAGCCCCCATGGATGGGTTTACGGCGTGTTGCATAGGACGATGTGGTGGGCGTATTAACCCATGTACCTGTCGATAACTCATCAGATAATTTCAGTTTCTTGTCTTCGTTTTAGCTCTTCGGTCTTTAGATTCTCAATAATTAAAAACAACAATGGCAGCCACGTTGGCTGCCATTCTTATTGATGCGAGTGACTTATTTGGGTCAATTCACTAGCGGTTTATCACTTTATTCAAAGCTCAAATCAAAACTTAAGTTGAGATTAGTTAATCGCCATCGATATAAAGTAACCCACAAATGTTGCAGTGATGACGCCGATAAAGCCAGGAATGATAAAACTGTGATTGAGCACGTACTTACCAATGTGAGTGGTACCGGTTCTGTCAAAACTAATGGCCGCTAAATCACTTGGGTAAAATGGGAAAAAGAAGTAGGCATAACATGCGGGTAATACACCAATTAATACTGGTGCTGGGATGCCGAGTGAATACCCTAATGGCAACATAATGGTTAATACCGCCGCCTGGCTTTTTAAGAAAACAGACGATACAAACATCGCGATAGCAAATGTCCATGGGTAAACACTGACAAGGTCGCTCACCGCGCTGACTAAATAGCTTTTGTGGTGACTAATAATAGTGTCACTCATCCATGCAATACCAAAAATGATGATGACCGCGGTCATACCTGCAGTAAATACATTGCTGGTGACAATTTTTTTGGGCGACACATTGGTGGCCAATAAAATTATTCCGCCGACTGAGAGCATCATAAACTGAATCGCGACTGACATTTTCACGCCAGCTGGCAGTATTTGCTTGCTAAACATGGCGACCACAATCACCGCAAGAATACCCAGCAAAAATACCGTTAAGCCTTTTTTCGCCGTTGATTGTGCCGCAGGTGTTTCGGCGTCGTCATCTTGTGGGTCGATTAATGACTCACGGAAATCTTTATCCGCTAAGCGGGCTTGAAACTCGGTGTCTTTGTCTAAGTCTTTACCGCGTTTTAAGCTCCAGGTACAGGCAACTAGTAAACCCGTTAAGGTTGCAGGAATGGTCACCATAAGCACATCGATTAAGCTGATATCAAGATTGTTATCAACCGCTGTTGCTAATACTACCGCAGCTGCTGCGGCAATTGGGCTGGCGGTAATGCCCATTTGCGACGCCACAGTCGCCATTGCTAATGGGCGTTCAGGACGAATGCCTTTTTTATAGGCTACATCGTAAATAACCGGGAGAAGTGGGTAAACCGAATGGCCAGTACCCACCAATACGGTTAAAGAATAAGTACATAACGGGCCTAAAAACACGATATGTTCAGGGTGTTTACGCAGTATTTTTTCAGCAAACTTCACTAACAGATTTAAGCCGCCAGTGGCCTCGAGTGTTGCAGAGGCCGCCACTACCGCAAGAATAATTAACATGACGCTGATAGGCGGTGAACCAGGCGCGATACCAAACACAAACGCCAACACCGATACGCCCAAACCACCGAGTAAACCAAACGCGATACCGCCATGGCGGATACCAACAAATATCACCGCTAGTAACAGCAGCATGTGTATATAAAACATCGTGTATTCCCCATGTAGGTTGTAATTTTATTTTTTGACCTTTTGAAGGTATCTCACAACGTATTTATGGTTAGTGACTTAATTCAAGCTATTGAATTAGCAACTTGAAAAATGTGTAAAACGTGAACAAGGTTGCATACTGATTTACATCAATGCAGAGCAAGCCTTATTAGTGGAAGGAGAGCAATGGTTAAACGATGCCGCTATTTATTTGCAGGCTATGTGCAAAACCTTACCTATGGTTTTGTCGTTACAAGCCACTAACTGCCAACGCTGACAATGGTTGAACTGGCTGTAATGATCAATGGCATCGATAAACGCGGGTACAAAAGCATCTCTGCTTAATGTTTCTGCACTAAATGCATCTGGCTCAAAATGGAGTTGTTGCAGTAGCAAGCATTGGTTTTTACGATCGGCTTTTACATCCACACGGCCAACAAAGCGGTCGCGCCATAAAATAGGCAGAGAATAATAACCGTATTGGCGTTTAGGCTCAGGTACATAGACTTCGATTTGATAATCAAACCCAAACCATTGTTTAAGCTTTTGCCGTTGAATGACTAAATTATCAAACGGATTAAGCAGCCAAACTTTATTGGGTATGGTACTGGGGAGGGCGAGGTTGGGCAGATAAAAATAAACTTGTTTGGAGTGTGGCTCGGTAAAACGGGCAATGTCTCCTTGCTCGCACATTTGCGCCAATGTTTGCGTCAAAAGAGGCTTAATGCCTTTGCGAAGGTACTGAATTTGCTGCAAATTGCCAAAACCATGCGCCACTAAATAACGCTTAATTAAATGCCGAGCAAACTCGCTGTCGCTGGGCACTGTGGTATCTATATGGTTTGGTAACACGCGCTCGGTTAAGTCATACACCTTTTGAAACTTGTCGCGTTTTGCCACCATCAACTCGCCTTGCATAAACAGCTGTTCAAGGGCTTTTTTGGCGGGTTTCCAATCCCACCAAGTGCCAGCTTTAGCGTCGGCGTCGTGCTTAAACTGGCTGGCTTTTAACGGGCCTTCTGCTGTGATGCGGGCTTTTACCTCGCGCATGACTTTATGCTCAGGTTCAAACCAATGTTTGTCGCCTTGCTGTAATTGCTGCTTGCGATACAAACTAAACCGATAATCTTCCATGGGCAGGTATGCCGCCGCATGGGACCAATATTCAAACACGGTTTTATCGCCCATCGCCTCATCTAACATGCTGGTGGCATAGTGTGGCAGCCTGCTATGCAATACATGATGATGCGCGCGCTCGACCACATTAATGGAGTCTATTTGCACATAACTTAATTGCTGCAATAGCGATGGCAATGACCCAAAAGGCTGCAACAAACCTTGCTGCTGCATACTTAACTGTAACCATTGTGCGGGTGAGTAAGGGTTGGTCATTCATTGCCTTTTATATGACATGGGAGAGCGCTAAGCGTTACCTTAGCGCTTGCCATAAGAGCGTATAAACGTGTCTATGGCAATGTCTACCCAGCGATCAATGGTGGCTTTTTTAAGGGGTTGATCGGGGTGAGTTAAAATCTTTAAATGAAGCTCACTACGAAACAGTGTGACAAATACATCAGCAGCCTCGTCGATATTGATATCGCTTAGGTCAATTTCGTTGGCGTTATAGGCACTGGCTTAAGCAGTTGGCCACCATGGATTTTACGATTTTAGAGCCAGAATTATAAAACATATGCCCAAGCGCTGGAAACCGCGGTGCTTCAGCGATAACCACTCGGTATAACGACAACGCTGGCGCCGACAACGCAACACCAAGATAGGCTTGGCCTAAAACGCGTAAGCTTTCGGTGATATTACCCGGCACGAATGTTATGTCTTTAATGGATGCTGTAAACGATGCACATTCGTTTTGCACTACGGCTAAAAAGAGCTTCTCTTTATTTGAAAAGTGCGCGTACACGGTCGATTTAGACACGCCTGCTTCGCGTTGGATCATGTCTGTCGTGGCTGCGTTAAAGCCGTGAGTTAAAAATATTTTGCTAGCAGCATTGAGCACAGTCCTTGCTTTTGGGCAAAGGTCGAGTGTGAGTTGCGCAAGGGCAGAAGGATCAGTTACAGCGTTTTCCATATAAAACTCGCTTGACAATAATCTTTGATATAGGCACTATATCAAACCGTACGGTACAGTTCAAATTTTATATTAAAGCTTGCGATGTCGTGCAATAGAAATTCGTTAGTGCAGTTATAAACCCTAACGAATTTTTTTATTTACCTAACAATCAAACCGAGCGGTACAGTTTTGTTGCTATGGTTTGATTGAGCTCATAGGCGCGGTTGATCTTTCAAGGTTGTTTTGCAGCAAGGATCAACAGGCCTCGTTAATTTAGGAATAGTTGTCATGTTATTTACGGGTAGAAGTAATACGTTTTCACCACATGCATTGGCGTTAGCCGTGTCGTTAGCTGTGTTGTCTGGTTGTACATTGGCTCAGACTTTACAGTGCCAGAGAGCGAAATAATCCAAACGGCAACTGAGGCTCGGTCTGATTACGGTTACGCCGAACAAGCTACCCAACCAACACTTGATTGGCAATGGTGGGCGGTATTTAACGACCCGATATTGACGCAATTACAAGCCAAAGCTCAAACCGGAAATATAGACTTACAAATTG
Source organism: Shewanella phaeophyticola (assembly GCF_025398315.1). Taxonomy (GTDB): domain Bacteria; phylum Pseudomonadota; class Gammaproteobacteria; order Enterobacterales; family Shewanellaceae; genus Shewanella; species Shewanella phaeophyticola. Next base: position 3,984,313 of record NZ_JAODOQ010000001.1, on the reverse strand, counting down.
CGACCAGCCGAATAGCGCAAAGCCGTGCGGCGTTGGGGATCACAGCTGCCGACCAACAACCTAGGCTCTCTGCAAACGCCAGTTATGCCCGCAGAAGGTAATAGCGAAAATGGCAAGATGGTGGCATTAGGCGCGCCGTCGGAGGCCGAAAATTATTGGACGGCAGGTTTTGATGCCAGTTGGGAGCTTGACCTTTGGAGCCGTGCACAACGGGCGACAGAAGAAGTTAACGCAAAATTAGATGCGTCGTTATACCAGCGTGAAGCCATTCGTGTCAGCTTAGCTGCTGAAGTGGCCAAGGCATATTTGCAATTGCGCAATGCGCAAACTCAGCTAGCCATTAGTTTAGACAAGCAGCAAACCGCTGAACAGATTGTCGCGTTAATGCAAAGCCGTGAAGATAATGGTGTGGGCAGGCATTTTGATACGATTCGCGCCCAAACTGACTTAGCGACATTAACGGCAAGCTTACCTGAGCTCACCATGCGCAGTAATCAATTAATGAATGCCTTAGCATTATTGTTAGGTGAGCAGCCTCGGGCATTAGATGCATTGTTAGCCACATCCAATAAACCGATTCAACTGCCAGCGGGTGTGCCGGTTGAGATCCCGTCTGACTTAGCATTACGTCGCCCTGATATTCTTGAGGCACAAGCCAATTTACATGCAGCAGTGGCTGCTATTGGTGTCGCAGAAGCTGATTTTTATCCTCGAGTGACCTTGTCTGGCAGTTTGGGGCTTGAGGCTTTTGACAGCAATGACCTACTGAGTTGGGATTCGCGCTCATTTTCGGTTGGCACTAAAGTGTATTTGCCTATTTTTTCAGGCGGCAAGTTAACTCAGCAACTTGAGTTAACAAAAGAAAAGCAAAAGAGTTCAGCTTTGAGTTATCGCAAAACAGTGTTGGCTGCCTGGCACGAAGTGGATAACGCTATCGATGCGTGGCGCGCACAACAAAGCCAACAGCATAAATTGTCTATTGCGCACCAATACACTGAGCAAGCTATGAAGATGATTGAGCGCAATTATCAGCAAGGCACCAGTGATCATTTAGCTGTTTTGCAGCAAAAAGGACAAGTGCTTAACAGTCAAATTCAACTGAATAACAGTACCACTCAAGCTGAAATGGCTGTGGTGAGTTTATATAAAACCCTTGGTGGTGGTTGGGATAATAGCCAACCCGTTACTGAAAAAAGCGCAATGCTAATTACAACACTTGGGGAGGTTAAATGAGTACCGCGGTGCTTTCTGAACCTGCTGCAGTTGTGCCCAAACGCATCTTTGGCATGCCCATTCATGCATTGGCTGGACTGTTAGGTATTTTTATTGCGGCCATGATGTCTGGCCTTAATAACCGTGTGGGCTCGCTGGGTTTAGCTGATGTGCGCGGCGTGATGGGAGCAGGTCTTGACGATGCCTCTTGGTTGCAAACTGCATACGCCATGGGCGAATTAATTGCCATGCCATTTGCCTCTTGGTTTGCGATTACCTTGTCGGTAAGACGTTTTCATTTGTCGATGGTGTTTGTGTGTGCGCTTATTGCGGCTATGTTGCCTTTTATTCAAAACTTAGATGTGTTGATAGGACTTCGCTTTGTTCAGGGCATAAGTAGCGGCGCGTTAATCCCAATTTTGATGATGGCGTGCCCTTAAGTTTTTACCTCCCCATATTCGTTTACATGGCTTGGCTTTGTATGCAATGACCGCCACATTTGCGCCTAATTTAGCTGTATGGTTAACCGGTTTGTGGACTGACGGCTTGTCAGACTGGCGTTGGATTTATTGGCAGGTGATCCCTTTGTGTGCAGTCGCTGCATTTTTTGTGGGTTGGGGCTTGCCTAAAGAAGAGGTTAAATACGCCCGCTTTGCAGAAGGTAACTGGCTTGGGATGTTTTGCGGCGTAATATCGTTGTTATTGCTCACTATTGCGCTAGACCAAGGTGTACGCCTTGACTGGTTTAACTCCCCGTTAATTGTCGTGTCGTTAATTGGCGGTGTGATTTTGTTTGGCTGTTATGCCTTGACCGAATGGCACCATGATGCGCCTTTTATTAAACCTCAATTAATGGCACGTAAAAACCTGCTAATCGGCACAATTTTATTAACGTTTTTACTTGTGGTGTTGATGTCTGGGTCGATGTTGCCGTCAAACTACCTTGCGGGGTTACAAGATTATCGGGTTATGCAAATTGCGCCAATTGGGCTGCTAATTGCCTTGCCGCAGTTGGTGTTAGGGTCTGTGGTGGCATTGTTATTGTACCAAAAATGGGTCGATTCTCGGGTGATGCTGGCCATTGGCTTAGGCATTATTGCTTTGGCCTGTTTTTCTGGCGCGCAACTAACTCCGCAGTGGAATCGCGACCAATTTTTAGTTGCTCAGTTGCTGCAAGCCATTGGTCAACCTATGGCCGTAGTGTCGATTTTATTTTTAATGACCAGTGTGCTGCATCCAAGTGAAGGCTCTTATTTTTCGGGGGCGATTAACACTTTTAGGGTGTTTGGGTCGCTTATAGGTGGTGCAATAGTGGGCCAATTGTTAACGGTACGCAGCCGTTTTCATAGCGACATGTTACTTGACCATGCAGGCATTGTTGATGGTGCCATTCCACAAGCGCTAGACGCATCAACCCTAGGGACAACTGTTGCCCAGCAATCTATGGTGCTGTCGGTGATTGATGCCTATTTAGTGTTGGGGGTACTCGCACTTATTTTGATCCCCTTGGCATTGATGATGACCTATGTGCCTGCGCCGGATCTAACCAAATCGTAAATTTATGTTTTGAAAGTGAGTAATTGAAAATGGCAATATCTAAATCTATCAAAGTTACCGTAGTTACAAGTTTATTCGTTGTGGCGATTGGCGGTGTGTTTTACCTAAATCAACCTGAATCAGCAAATGCGACACAGTCGACAGATGATGCGTATATTCAAGCTGATTTTACGCTTGTATCCCCACAAATTGCCGGCAAAATAAGCCAGGTATTTGTGGATGATAATGACGTGGTTAAGCAAGGCGATGTGATTGCGACCCTTGATGATCGCGATTTTGTGGCCGCAGTTAACACTGCCAAGGCTCAGGTGGTTAGCGCCCAAGCGAGCATTAAAAGCTTGCAAGCCAAGTTACTTAATCAAGACGCGGTGATTGAGCAAGCACAAGCAACCTTAGATGCTAATATTTCGACGCTTAAATTAGCGCAGTTTAACCTTGAGCGTTATCGCAATCTGGCGACTGATGGCTCGGGTACCGTGCAGGCGCAGCAAGAAGCGGAAGCGCAAGTGAGTATTGAGCAGGCTAACCTTCGTAAAAACGAGGCAGGCTTGTTGGCGGCTAAGCAAAATAAAATGATTCAACAAGCTGATATTGACCAAGCTAAGGCAGCGTTACAGCAAGCGCAATCAATGTTAGATGTGGCAAATTTGCAGTTATCTTATACACAAATTACCGCACCCATTGATGGCATAGTGGGCAAAAAGTCTTTACGGGTGGGCAGTTACGTTAATCCTGGGGTGTCGCTATTGGCTGTAGTACCGCTAGATCAGGTTTATGTGCATGCCAATTTTAGAGAAACTCAGCTTGCCAATGTAAAAGCTGGCCAGGCAGTGAATATTGAAGTTGATGCACTACCGGGTAAGGTGTTTACAGGCCATGTAGACAGTTTAGCCCCAGCAAGCGGGGTGAGTTACTCCGCCGTTGCGCCGCACAATGCCACAGGTAACTTTACTAAAATTGTTCAGCGTTTACCGGTAAAAATCATCATTGATGCTGGCCAGGTTGATGCCGCACAGCTTCGCGTTGGCATGTCAGTGGTACCTACTATTACTGTGAATAACAGCTAGATTTTGATATACACCACTTTGGTTGTATGGGCTTGTATCACATAACAGAATGGTAATTATAATGATTGTAGCGACACGATTATTGTTTTACACGCTATAGCAGGTAAAAGCTGTTTTAACGGTTATAGCGTGTAATGCCCGACTTTAATTGCCGTAGTGTACAGGTGGTGTAAGGCTTAAAGGCTAATGGATTATTTAAGCTACTGATATCAAAAACTACACAATGAAGCCCAGCAAATGCTGGGCTTCATTGTTACTGCGTTCAAGCTTAAAGCTTATTCAACATTTTGGATCTGCTCGCGCATTTGCTCAATCAATACTTTTAATTCAACTGCGGCTGAGGTGATTTCTGCGCTAATTGATTTAGACGCTAGGGTGTTTGATCTCGCGGTTGAATTCTTGCATCATAAAGTCTAAACGACGACCTTCGCTGCCGCCTTTTTTAAGGATGCGGCGTGCTTCTGTTACGTGGGCTTCAAGTCTGTCCATTTCTTCGGCAACATCTTGCTTTTGCGCGAGGAGTACCATTTCTTGCTCAATGCGTGCTGGGTCGAGTTCACCGGCAATATCGGCTAAACGGTTGGTGAGCTTGTCGCGTTGGTACTGCATGACGGTTGGCATGTGTTCGCGCACAATATTAACCTGCTCCATTACCCCATCTAAACGAGTGAGTAGCATGTCTTTAATGGCTTCACCTTCACGGCCGCGCGCTTCGATAAACTGATCGATTGCGCTGTCAAATGCTGTCATTAGCTCTGCGCCAATGGCGTCCATGTCTTGCTCGGCAGAGGCGAGCACGCCTGGCCAGCGTAATACGTCAGTAAGGCTTAATTCGCCTTGACCGGCTTCTTCTTTTAACCAGTTGGCAGCACTTAATAATTGCTTGGCTAACGCTTGGTTTAGCTGTAATTCGTTACTGCTGTTGTCGGCTAATTCATAACGTAGATTGACTTCGACTTTGCCGCGGTTAAGGCGTTTACGTAGGCGATCGCGTAAGACAGGTTCAAAGCTTCGAAACTGCTCAGGTAGGCGCAGGTAGGTTTCTAGGTAGCGCTGGTTGACTGAACGAATTTCCCATGAGGCGGTACCCCATTGTGCTTTGTGCTCAATACGAGCATAGGCTGTCATGCTTTGGATCATGAAGTGTCCTGTTATGTTATTACGCAAATGTGGGTTGATTATAGCCGCTTTAGGCCTCTGGATTAAAGGATTAGTGCGGAGATTTGTGCTGTATCTTGGTTGATATCAATCATATGGATACTAAAGTGGGAGAGGTCATAGGTTAGCGATGACGAATAGGGTGGGTTTGTCATGGCATCTGACGGCGTGAAGCTCTATAATATGCGCTCAAATCTGATATGAATTCGACTACAGGACTTTTCATGCGCCCAAGTAACCGTACACCAGCTCAAACTCGCCCTATTACTATTACGCGTTCTTTTACTGCACATGCTGAAGGCTCTGTTTTAGTTGAGTTTGGCGACACAAAAGTATTATGTACTGCCAGCTTTACTGAAGGTGTGCCACGTTTTCTTAAAGGCCAGGTACCAAGGTTGGGTGACTGCTGAATACGGTATGTTACCGCGTTCAACCCACAGCCGTATGGACCGTGAAGCGGCTCGAGGTAAGCAATCTGGTCGTACACAAGAAATTCAGCGTTTAATTGGTCGCTCTTTACGTGCAGCTGTTGATATGAAGCTGTTAGGTGAAAACACTATCGTTATCGATTGTGACGTGATTCAAGCTGATGGCGGCACACGCACTGCGGCCATTACTGGTGCTTGCGTGGCGTTAGTGGATGCCCTGAACTGGGCTCGTGGTAAAGGCATTATTAAAGCTAACCCACTTAAGTTTTTAATTGCAGCGGTAAGTGTGGGTATTTACAAAGGCGAAGCGATCAGTGATTTAGAATACATTGAAGACAGCGCAGCTGAAACTGACATGAACGTAGTGATGACTGAAACCGGTAAGATTATTGAAATTCAAGGTACTGCTGAAGGCGAGCCATTCAGCCATGAAGAATTAATTGAACTACTTGGTCTGGCTAAAAACAGTATTCGCGAAATCGTCGATGTGCAAAAAGCCGCATTAAGTTAATATGCTGTTGAAAATGATGAATCGATTACGGTCCTTTTTTATACCATTTCCATTAATTATGTGACCAATCAGAGTCGCTCAGACTGTTCAGTTTGAGGCGCATTGTTGAAATAATGGTTATTCCCTTCTAAGGCAATGCAACAAAGAAATGGACAGTCTGAGCGCCTCCTGCAGGCGGGTTTCTGTGCCTTCTATGCTGCTTTATAGGATTTTGACGTAGAGCAACTATGCCTACAATCCTATTACTTGCCTAGAAGACACAGAATTCCCGCTGAATGACCAGATAATTGCTGGAATTGGTATTAATCTAAAATTTGATGAAAGAGGAATAATCGTGAAAGCCTATCAACGCGAATTTATTGAGTTTGCATTAGCCCGCCAAGTATTACGTTTTGGTGAGTTTACCCTTAAATCTGGCCGTACGAGCCCGTACTTTTTTAATGCCGGATTATTTAATACGGGTAAAGACTTAGCGCGTTTAGGCCGCTTTTATGCTGCTGCGTTAATGGATTCTGGCATTGAGTTCGACTTGTTGTTTGACTACAGCTTATAAAGGCATTCCTATTGCCACCACTACAGCTGTTGCCTTGTGCGATCATCACTATGTGGATATTCCTTACTGCTTTAACCGCAAAGAGGCTAAAACCCACGGCGAAGGCGGCAGTTTGGTTGGCAGCGAGCTTAAAGGTAAGGTGATGCTGGTGGATGATGTAATAACCGCTGGTACTGCGATCCGTGAGTCGATGGAAATTATTAATGCCCACAATGCTCAACTTGCAGGCGTATTAATTGCATTGGATCGCCAAGAAAAAGGCAAGGGCGAGTTGTCGGCGATTCAAGAAGTTGAGCGTGACTTTGGTTGTCAGATTGTGTCGATTATTAAGCTTGCTGATTTAATTAGTTACTTGTCTGAAAAGCCGGGCATGGAAGCTGAGCTTGCTAGCGTCAGCGCTTACCGTGAGCAATATGGTATTTAGTTTAGACAAACTGATCCGCTGAGACTGGAAAATTAAAAAAGCTGCACAATAGTCATATTGATGCAGCTTTTATTGCTCTTTTTAGCGTAATTCGAATACGTTATTTCACTTGGTGTAAAAACTCAGCACGGGTAGCCGGATTTGATTTAAAAATACCGCCAAGCGCTGTGGTGGTGGTTGAACTGGTTGAGTCCATTACCCCACGAGATTTAACGCAGTAATGTACCGCATCCATTTTTACGGCAACATCTTTTGTTTCAAGCAAGGTTTGCAACGCCACTAACACTTGTTGAGTTAGGCGTTCTTGCACTTGCGGACGTTGGGAAAAGAAGCGCACGATACGGTTAATTTTAGATAAGCCAATAATTTTAGTGCGTGGCAAATAGGCTACCGTTGCGAAGCCGTCGATGGTCACTAAATGGTGTTCACAAGTACTGGTTAAGCTAATGTCTTGTACGCGCACCATTTCATCCACCCCCATCTTATTTTCAATGACGGTGATTTTGGGAAAGTTTTCGTAATCAAGCCCCGAGAAGATCTCGTCGACATACATTTTTGCAATACGCCGCGGCGTGTCAGCCAAGCTGTCGTCGGTTAGGTCGAGTGACATTAAGGTCAAAATTTCACGCATATGGTGTTCAATTTTAACTTTACGTTGTTCAGGCGTGGAAGTTTTTGGCAGCATTGGGGTTTCTAGCCCACGATCTTTTAGTGCTGCTTGTACTTTAATTGCGGCTTCACTGAGTGCCATATATCCTCCAACGACTCTATATCACTGTTTTTAAGTGTACGTTAAAACGTGCTTAGCTGCTGCTAAGGGACGAGGAGAATAGCGCGATTTGCTGTAAATTAATACTGTAGGCAATAAAAAAGCCGAGTCTTTTAGTCAAGTATCGGCTTTTGTTGATTAAACGCTTAAGCAATTACTACTTAACGTTTAAGTTCTCTTTGATGAACTTAAGCATGATTTCATAATACTTAGCGCGGTTTTCGGCGTTAAAGAAACCATGGCCTTCTTTTTTCCAAATTTCTTTTTGGAAAGGGTAGTTAGCTTGCTCTAGCGCTTTTGCCATTGCTTCATATTGTTCTATTGGTGCGCGCTCATCTTCTTCACCATGAATTAGCAGCACTTTGGCTTTTAGCTTATTCACGTTGTGAGTCGGTGACATTTCACGAAGACGTTGAATATCAGTGCCTAACACTTCTTCTAAGTATGCTCCACCACTGTAAGATTCAGGTACATCACCGGTTTTATACATTTGTTCTAAATCATAAACACCGGCAACACCTACAGCACATTTGAACATATCTGGCGCTAGCATTGGGCTCATGAGTGCTGAGTAACCACCAAAACTGCCGCCAGAAATACACACTCTGTCTTTGTCGGCATAGCCTTGGTCAATAACATATTGGGTAGCATCAATAATATCGTATTGAATTTTGCTGCCCCAAGATAAGTAGCCAGACTCTTCAAATGCTTTACCGTATCCACCAGAACCACGGAAGTTAACTTGTAAAACGGCAATCCCATTTTGTGCTAACAGTTGGTTTTCTGCGTTAAATACCCACAAGTCGCGCGAACCATGTGCACCGCCATGAGGATTAACCACAAGCGGCATGTTTTTATGCTCTTTCATGCCGACAGGTAGCGTTAAGTAACCATGAATGGTCACGCCATCACGGTTTGTAAAGCTAATTGGGCGTACTTCTGACATTTCGCTAGGGTCTAGCTTTGCGTTTTCAGCAAATAAGAATTTGAGTTTAAGCTTTTTACGGTCAAATAAGTAATAGTCACCTGAGTTTCTATCATTCATCGCCATCACAATAAGCGTGTCGCCATCGACGGTTTCGCTAACAATACGAATGCGGTGATCTGGAATTGCATCCATTAACTGTCGCAGGGCTTTGGCTTTATCGCTTTGAGTGTCTACAAAGCGATACTCTGGGTAGCCGTTTTCAAACTCAACCGCGTAAAGGGCATTGGTTTGGTCGCTTACCCATGTCATAAATGGATCGACAACGTCATGTTGGATAATTTTTTTATGTTTAGCTGTTGCAAGTTCGACTTCATAAATTGCGCGGGTTGAACCTTCACCATTTGCTAAAGCGTAAATTGATTTATTGTCTTCGGTGAACGAAAGCGGGTAAAAATTGGTGAGTCCGCCTCTAATTTTATCTGCATCAACCCATTCACCATCTTCATAGTAGAAGAGTTGTTCATTGTTTTTCTTATCATTGGCGAAACTAAAGCGTACATTTTTGTTGTTATCAACAAGAAAGCCCGCATTAGCAACAGGTGATGTAGTTAGGCGTTTGCGCTTACCTGAGTAAACGTCGACGCGATAAACTTCTGTATATGCATAATTTTGCTTATTCCAAGGATAAGCCATAACCAGAATATCGTCTTCATTATCCTTTAAGGTATCGAGTACGAATGCACTCGCTTGAATACCGCCATTACTTTTTATTTTGGTACTTGCGGATGTATCACTGTTATAACCAAATAAGTATTTCGATTTGCTGCCATCATAATTTACAGCTAATAATTCACCATAATAGTCTGATGCTTCGCGTTGAGCGTGTTTATAGAGTTTTTGTAATACTACACGCTCGTCATTAACCCAATAGTAGCCACCGACTTCTTCATCACCACTGAATTTGACTGCATAAGTTGGCTTCATTGACTCAAGGTTTAAAATCAATAATGTGCGTTTTTCATCTTCGATTAAGATCACACCCAGGTGCTTACCGTCGGGTGAAATTTTAACACCTGAAAACTCAGAGTCAGCACTAAAATCTTTAATTGAAGGGGAGGCAAAGGTATGGGTAGTGAATAAAATGAGCAAACAGCAAGTGAGGTATAAAATGCGCAGCATAAATACAGTCCGTGTAATAAATGTTAAAAATGTAACGGTATTGTATTTTATCTAAGGTGGGTGGGCAACATTAGTAAGTTAGAAAAGTGATAAAATTAATCAGTTTATGTACTTATAAAAGTAAATTGGTAAGCTTAAACAAGACTTACCGTGTCGTTTTTGTATCAATTAAAGGCAACTAAAACCACATAATCATCAAGAAGTCTTGTATACGATGCCTATTAGATTGAGTGCCGCATTCAATACGTTCATCACAGGTTCTGCCGGCAATATTTGAGCCAGTTCCTTTTGCAGCGTCTGGCAAAAATGTATCCATTAATGCAAGGTGGTAGTCGAACACGTCTTCAAGGTTGGGTGAAACGACAGATATTTGTTCCATTTCGCCTTGAGGTGCATTAAGTGTGCTTTCTGCAACTTCTATTTTATAAATATCATTAAAAGGCGCTTCATTTTTATGGATTTCAACAAAGTCTGTGGTATCTGAATATTGTTTTTCATAGGCGATAGTCAGGTGAGAAGAGACTTTGTTAAGGTCTTGCGGGACTAACTCGCCTTCCCAATAAATAAGACCTAGAAGATGAGATGCTTGGGCAATGTTACTTTTTTCTGCTTGCTCAAGATAGTCTAATCCCTTATCAATATCTTGATACTCACCCTCACTGAGGTAAATTATGCCGGCTTTATATTGGGCTTGTGGTGAGTCGAATTTAGCGGCTTTGCGGTACCACTTTAACGCTCTGCTTGTGTTGGGTTTTGTGCCATAGCCAACATAATAAAATTCGGCTAATACTGACATTGCGTCAGAGTATCCTTTTTTAGCATACCTCTTATATTGTAAAAAACGATTGTGGCATTCTGCGCTATCGCATTGTGCTAATGGAGTTGATGCCGCTTTAAAGTTTGTGGATTGAGCGATAGATTGATTGGAATAACAGAGTAAAGAAATAACTAAAAATAGAATAATTTTTTTCATAACAAGTCCTTGTCAACATTCTAATATTAAAAATACTAGCATATTTCTTACTGTTCAAATGTCAAGCAAGGACTCGATACATAAATACAAAGATAGAGTTGAGAGGAAGCGTTAACTTCTCAATAATTGCTGCTGAATAAAGGTCCATTGCTCATCAAAATGTAGCGTAGGCTTTTGTTTAAATTCACTGCGGACAAACTGTGAAATTCTGCCTTCGGCAAATGCTAATAACAAGTTAGCGAGTATGGCTTCATCGAGGTTAAAACCGACGCCTTCACGTAAGGTTTTTTCGCGCAGAATTTGTTTTATTTGAGTTTCTATTTTGGCAAAGAGTGCGTCAATACGGCTACGTAAACGCTCATTTTCGCCTAATAGTGCATCGCCGTTTAATACTCTTGAAATACCTGGGTTGCGTTCAGAAAATACCAACAATAGCTGTAATACTAATTGGCAACGAGTCATGGTGTCTTTTTCTTCGTCCATGATGATGTTTAATCGCGATAGAATCGCATCTTCAATAAATTCGATTAAGCCTTCAAACATCCGGGCTTTGCTAGGAAAGTGACGATATAGCGCGGCTTCTGACACACCCACTTCAGCGGCGAGCTTGGCGGTTGTGATCCGTTGGCCTGGACTAGTCTCAAGCATTTGCGCTAAGCATTGTAAAATATGTTCACGACGGTTTATTTTTGGGCTTTCGGCCATGATGTGTTCCTTGGCTCAGTGACTACTTGAAAAGGTTATTTGGTACCTGAGTGACCAAATCCGCCTTCTCCACGATCTGAGCTATTAAACTCATCCACTAGGGTAAATTCTGCTTGCACAACAGGGACAAACATTAATTGGGCTAAACGATCGCCAATGTCGAGTGTGAATGGTTTATCACTTCTGTTCCAACATGACACCATGAGTTGCCCTTGATAATCAGAGTCGATTAAACCAACCAAATTACCCAGTACAATGCCATTTTTATAGCTTCATACCTGAGCGCGGTAAAATGACCGCTGCCAGACTTGGGTCTGCCACGTGAATGGCGATGCCCGTTGGAATTAACACAGTTTGACCTGGTTCGATAACCATTGCTGTGTCGGTCATTGCGCGTAAGTCCATACCTGCGCTACCGGGAGTAGCATAAGCTGGCAGCGGGAATTCACTGCCAATACGCGAGTCGAGAATTTTGAGTTCAATGGGTGTTTTCATGATTTATTTAGTTGCTGTTCTATCAATGTAAGTAATTGGTGTGCCAGTGTCAGTTTGTCTGTTGCAGGCAGTTGTTGGCTGCCGTCTTGCCAAAATACTTGTAGTGCATTGCTATCGGCATTAAAGCCTAAGCCTTGAATAGAGACATCGTTAGCGGCAATCATATCCAGCTTTTTACGCTGTAGTTTGCCACGTGCGTATTGCTCTACATCGTTGGTTTCAGCAGCAAAACCGACGGTGAAAGGTCGTGTTGTGTGCTGGGCTACCGTGGCTAAGATATCAGGATTACGCACCAGCGCAAGCTGCATTTCTTCGGCCGATTTTTTAATTTTTTGATCGGCGATATCAGCAATTCGATAGTCTGCTACTGCGGCGCAACCAATAAAAATATCATGCTGTTCAACCTGTTGCATTACGGCATCGAGCATTTGTTGTGCAGAGTCAACATCAATGCGCTTAACGCCAGCTGGTGTGGCAAGGTTGACTGCGTCCGAAACAAGGGTCACTTTTGCGCCCATTTCTGCTGCAGCTTGTGCAAGGGCAAAGCCCATTTTGCCTGAGCTGTGGTTGGATATATAACGCACCGGGTCGATAGCTTCTGCGGGTTGTACTTGCTGTGAGTAATAATTTATGCCCTTGTAAAGACTTTGGCCAAAAAATTGTACCAATTGCTCTGCTATGGCGACGGGCTCTTGCATGCGGCCTGGGCCGACTTCACCACAGGCTTGATGACCAGAGGCGGGTTGCCAAATGGCTAAGCCTTTACGGGCTAGATTTGCCATATTCTCTTGAGTGGCGATGTTTTGATACATCTGTTGGTTCATTGCTGGGCATACAATGATAGGTGCGCTAGTGGCTAAACACGTGGTGGTGAGTAGCTCGTCGGCCATGCCGGCATTGATACGCGCCATTAAGTTTGCGGTAGCCGGAGCAAGTAACACGACATCTGCCCAACGTGCTAATTCGATATGTCCCATTGCTGCTTCAGCAGCAGGGTCGAGCAAATCAGAAGCGACTGGATGGCCTGAAAGCGCCTGAATGGTTAATGGTGTAATAAACTCCATGGCGCTTTGGGTCATGATGACTCGCACGTCTGCGCCGCGTTCTTTTAAGCGGCGAATTAGATCCGCGCTTTTGTATGCGGCAATACCGCCGCCAATTCCGAGTAGTACTTTTTTATTTGTCAGCATGTTGTGCATTATCCGCCTCAAATCTCATTGCGGCTAACAATATCACAAACCTATGACAAGTTGCGTGGATCCAATCTCAAAAATATCGACCATACTGTGTAACTGATTTTAGAGAGTGTCATTCACTCTGAGGGTGCAACTCATCCATAGAGTGTTTTTTAAACACAACAACTCAGTATTGGCGTAGTGGTAGCGAATTTGTGCAACTGGATTCGTCGGTGTTATGACGTCTCACAGTTAACAAGGAGTTTGCATGGGGATTAAAGATTGGCCTCAAGGAGAAGAGCCACGTGAAAAGCTATTACTTAATGGTGCTGGGCAATTGTCTGATGCAGAATTATTAGCGGTGATTTTACGCAATGGTTTAGCGGGGCAAAATGCCGTGGATTTAGCCCGCAATATGATAAATCAGTTTGGCGGTTTACGCAGTTTGTTGAGTGCGTCTAAGAGCCAGGTGTGCCAATTAGCCGGGGTTGGTAGCCGGTTAAATATGCTCAATTACAGGCCGCGGCCGAGATTTCTAAGCGAATTGCTCATGAAAATCTACAAAGAGGGCAAATTTTGACAAATCCTGATTTAACTCGGGACTATTTAATGAGACAATTAGCAGACCGATCCTATGAAGTGTTCGCCTTACTATTGTTGGATACCCAACATAGAGTCATTCAATTTGTAGAATTATTTCGTGGCACCATCGATTCAGCTTCTGTTTATCCTCGCGAGGTGATTAGCCTTGTTTTGGAGAAAAAAGCAGCGGCGGTGATAGTGTGTCACAATCACCCGTCTGGCATTGCTGAGCCAAGTCAGGCTGATCGGCGAATAACTGAGCGAATAAAAAATGCATTGGCAACCATAGATGTTTCTTTGTTAGATCATATGGTTGTAGGTGATCAGGAGATAGTCTCCTTTGCCGAGCGAGGATGGATTGTATAAACACTGCTTGATCTTATGTGGTCAATCGTGTATAAAATGCGCCCTCTTTGTGCCTCGGGCGACGGCCATACGAGGCACATTAATGCTCGAGCGTTAAAAATTTGTTTTGGAGAAGATTGACATGTCAAGAGTATGCCAAGTAACTGGCAAGAAGCCAATGGTTGGTAACAACCGTTCGCACGCAAAAAACGCGACTCGTCGTCGTTTTTTACCTAACCTACAAAACCACCGTTTTTGGTTAGAAGAAGAAAAGCGTTTCGTACAATTACGTGTATCTACTAAAGGTATTCGTATTATCGACAAGAAAGGTATTGAAGTTGTTGTTGCTGAACTTCGTGCCCGTGGCGAGAAGGTATAATAGAAAATGGCTAAATCTAAAGGTAATCGTGAGAAGATCAAATTAGTATCTAGTGCTAAAACTGGTCACTTCTACACTACTGAAAAGAACAAGCGTAACATGCCTGAGAAAATGGAAATCAAGAAATTTGATCCAGTTATTCGTCAGCACGTTATCTATAAAGAAGCTAAAATCAAGTAATTGATTTTTGAATCTTAAAAAAGCCCCTTTATTGGGGCTTTTTTTATGCCCGCAGAAAATTAACCTATAATGAGTATGAGATAACTTACGTCGTTTTACTGAGTAAAAGTGCGTAAAGCTACATTGACGTTAACATTTAACTAACTTTTTGGCTGTAATGAATTTTTCACACAAAAATGACAAAATACTTTTAGTTAAAAGTGAAATAAAATGCTTTTAAAGTGAATTAAAATGCAATACCATCGTGTCTTCGTACTATATGTTAGCTTGCAAGGTGCATACACACGCAAGCTTGTTTAATGCTTACCAACACCGAGGTGAATTTGCCCGTGAGAACCACTGAATTGGTTGATGGATTTCGTCATTCTGCTCCTTATGTTAATGCGCATAGAGGTAAAACGTTTGTTGTCATGTTAGGTGGCGAGGCATTAGCGCATTCGCAATTTCGCGGTATTTTAAATGATGTTGCCTTGTTGCATTCACTTGGTATTGAAGTGGTTTTAGTTTACGGCGCAAGGCCGCAAATTGATGCTGGATTAAAAGCTGCCGGTATTGAACCTGTTTACCACAATGGCATCCGTATTACTGATGAAGAAAGTCTGAAAATTATTAAACAAGTTGCGGGTGCAACCCAGTTTGATATTACGGCAAGATTATCGATGAGTTTGGGTAATACCCCTATGCAAAATGCGCAGATTAACGTTGTGAGTGGCAACTTTGTTATTGCTCAGCCATTAGGTATCGATGATGGCGTTGATTTTTGTTTAAGTGGTAAAGTTCGCCGTATTGATGCGCAAGGCTTACGTCGCCAGTTAGACAATAATGGTATTGTGTTGATGGGACTCTATTGCAGCGTCTGTTACGGGGGAGAGCTTTAACTTAACCGCTGAAGAAGTTGCTACTCAGGTAGCGATTAAACTTAAAGCAGACAAAATTATTGGCTTTAGTGACACTAATGGTCTTATTGGCAAAAATGGCGAAGTCATTGCCGAGCTCATGCCTGACGATATCGAAGAAATGCTTAAAACCATGTCTGAAGATGATCATACTTCTGTGGGTAAAATGGCGTTCTTAAAGGCCAGTGTTGAGGCTTGTCGTCGTGGTGTACCCCGTTGCCATTTAGTCAGTTACTTAGATGATGGCGCATTACTTCAAGAGTTGTTCTCTCGTGAAGGGATTGGTACTCAAATTGTGACGCAAAGCGCCGAGCGTTTGCGCCGTGCAACCATTGGTGATATTGGTGGGATTTTAAACTTAATTCGTCCATTGGAAGAACAGGGTATTTTAGTGCGTCGCTCTCGTGAGCAGCTCGAAATGGAAATTGAGCAGTTTATGTTGGTCGAGCGCGATAACTTAGTGATTGGTTGCGCGGCGCTGTATCCGTTTGAAGAAGACAATGCCGGCGAGTTTGCGTGTTTAGTGGTGCATCCTGATTATCGTGATGCTGACCGAGGCAGTATTTTGTTGAATAACATTATTGGTCAGGCACGAGTACGCGGTTACTCGCGTTTATTTGCGTTAACAACACGCAGCATTCATTGGTTTTTAGAGCATGGCTTTAACATTGTTGATGTTGAAGAGTTACCTAACAAGAAAAAACAGCTCTATAACTATCAGCGCCGTTCAAAAATTCTTGCACTCGATTTATAAGCGTTTCACACAATGAAAAATGCCGGTTAATCCGGCATTTTTTATGGCAAAATAACCCCATTCTTACTCTGCATTAAGAGATTGTATGAATGTGATTGAGTTAGCTCCACTGGATTCTGGAGCGATATATAGTTTTATTGCACTGTTGTTAGGGTTACTTGGTTTAACGGTATTTATTTTTTTCAAACCCATTCCCAGTAACGCTAAGTATTTAACGTTGGGGATAATGTTACCTTTAATGGGCTTATTTGTATTTACGTTTTATCAGTCGTTTAATAGTACAATGTCGTGGGATGACAAACAGTTGCAGGTTAATATCCCACTGTATTCAAATACCATTGAGATTAATCAAGTGGATTTTGCACAAGCACGCGTCGTCAACCGGCTTAAAGAGCCAGAATACGCGGCTAAGTGGCGCACAAATGGTTTGGGCATGCCAGGATATTCTTTGGGATGGTTTTCATTAAATAATGGCGTCAAAGCCTTATTGTCGGTAACGAAGCCTGCTCAGGTGATTATGTTACCCATTAGCCAAAATAAAGTGATTATGGTTAGCGTGATCGATGCAGATAAAGCGCTAGCAAAGTTGCATGCGAGCGCTTCTGCTTCAAAAGCCTATTGATTAAGCCTTTGCGGCGGTTTTTTTCGTGGCAACATGTTGACGCTGGCGTTGCAGTACCATGTCGCTAATAAATATCACCAGTGCTCCCCAGATAAAGCAAAAGGTAATGCCTTTCTCTATGTCGAAAGGCTCATCAAACAATTTGACCGCTAAGATAAACATGATACTTGGTGCCAATGTATTGAAAGAACCCTAAAATAGAAAATGGAATTCTGACTGCAGAGCCTGCAAAACATAAAAGCGGGATGGTGGTTACAATGCCCGCGGCCACTAGGAGTAAATTGAGATCGAGGTTATTGGTTAGCATGCTAACAGGTGAACTGTCTATCGTTATCAATAAGTAACCGAGTGCGACGGGTAATAAAATGGCGGTTTCGACCAATAAGCCTGATTTGGCATCAATATTCACTTTTTTACGCAATAAGCCATAAAAACCAAAGCTTGCCGCAAAGGCCAAAGACACCAACGGAATTGAGCCAAATGAGATCAACTGTACCAGTACACCTACACTTGCTAATGTGACTGCAAGCCATTGTAATTTACGTAAGCGCTCACCTAAAAATACCATTCCTAACAATACGTTAAACAGTGGGTTAATAAAATAACCTAAGCTGGCATCAAGCATGTGGTCGTTATTGACTGCCCAGATAAAAATAAGCCAGTTTGCTGCGATCAATATCGAAGTCGTTAGCAAAATGAGCAGTTGCCTGGGTTGTTTGAGAATGAGGCGTAAGCGGCTGAATCCACCTATAAATTGCATCAAAATGATCATAAACAGAAATGACCATATAACACGGTGCATTAAAATGTCAGTGGCGGGGACATGATGTAATAATTTGAAATATAAAGGGGCGACACCCCAAATGGTGTAAGCGCAAATCGCGAGGAACACCCCTTTACGATATTCTAAATCCGGCATAATGAATCAACAATGGCAACAACGAAAGAGGGGCGATTGTAGGTCGCCCCCATTGATGATACAAGTTATTAAGCAATTTGTTTTATTGGTGAGCTGCCACTTTAACGTGGCAAAAGGACTAAAACTGCCGAGTTAGCCCACCATGTAAGTACCTGTACCAAAAGCAATATGAGTGCCTAACTCATTGTGCAATTCCATCTTGCAAACCGATACCCGATTGCCTGCGCGGATAACCGTACCAGTACCGGTAAATGTTTCACCACGGCCTGGACGTAAAAAATCAACCCGCATGTCAATGGTGCCTAAGGTCGTTAAGCGCTGTTGCAACTCTTCAACTGTCCAGTCATCACGGCTTGCGACCAAGCCTGCAAAGGCTGTTAGACCGCCAACGACATCGAGTAATGTGGCCGTTACGCCGCCATGAAGAATGTTTTGATGGATATTACCAATCAGTTCGGGTTTCATTTTAATCACAACTTCAACCCCATTGATGTCGTAATGTTTAATGTCTAACCCGAGTAGATTATGAAATGGAACATGTTGGTCAAAAATATCTGCAACTTGTTTTAAGGCTTGGTCTTGAATCGATGAAGTCATGCGCTATCCTTGTCTTGTTTATTATTTTTGTATTTATTTTCAGCGTGCATAGAGTATTTAATCTAACGCTAAAGTGCGTAATACTCAATCATCATCGGCCAGCAAGGTTAGACATTTGTACTTTGCTTCAAGACATCTGCGCCCGAGTGCTTTAAAATGACCGTCCGTTAAATGACATCATAGTGTGAATGGATATTCTGACTTCAACGCCAACATCTACCGTAGACAGCCCTACAGCTGAGCAGGACGTATTAGCGACCAGCTTGCAGCAGGTCTTTGGATATCGCGCCTTTCGTAAAGGGCAGCGAGAAGTCATTGAACGTAGTTTACAGGTACAAGACACCCTAGTGATTATGCCTACGGGTGGCGGCAAGAGTATGTGTTACCAATTGCCTGCTCTCGTCTTGTCTGGAGTGACGGTTGTTGTTTCACCATTGATATCCTTGATGAAAGATCAAGTTGACAGTTTATTACAAAGCGGTGTCGCGGCGGCGTATCTCAATTCATCATTACCGCGTGAGCAAAGTGCAGATGTATTACGTAAATTGCATGCCGGTGATATTAAGTTGTTGTATGTCTCGCCTGAGCGTTTATTAAGGCCTGATTTTATTGAGCGTTTGCAATCAATTGATGTTGCCATGTTTGCCGTAGACGAAGCGCATTGCATTAGTCAGTGGGGCCATGATTTTAGGCCTGAATATGCTGCATTAGGTCAGCTGAAACAATATTTTCCGTATATTCCATTAATGGCGTTAACTGCGACCGCAGATCATGCAACACGTTTAAGTATTTGTGAACGTTTGAATATTACGCCATACACCTTACTATCAAGTTTTGATCGGCCTAACATTCGTTATACGGTGGCTGAAAAGTTAAACGCTGCCAATCAGTTGCGTCAGTTTGTTACTGTGCAAAATGGTGCCAGCGGCATTGTATATTGCAGTAGCCGTCGCCGGGTAGATGAAGTGGCAGAGCGGCTACGCTTGCAGGGTTTTAATGCGCAAGCCTACCATGCAGGGATGAGCCAAGAAGAACGCGCTGATGTGCAAGACAGATTTTTGAAAGACCAAGTTGATATCGTTGTGGCTACGGTAGCTTTTGGTATGGGAATTAATAAATCGAATGTGCGTTTTGTGGTGCATTACGATATCCCTAAAAGTATTGAAGCCTATTATCAAGAAACCGGCCGTGCTGGCCGAGATGGCTTAGATGCTGAAGCTTATATGTTATTTGACCCTGCCGACATTGGTCGAGTAAGGCACTTGATTGAACAGTCTGAACCATGAGCCGCAACAACAAGTTGAGTTTCATAAATTACATACCATGGCCGCTTTTGCTGAGGCGCAAACTTGTCGTCGCCAAGTATTACTGCATTATTTTGATGAGGTGGCATCAGAGCCTTGTGGAAACTGCGATATTTGTTTGGATCCGCCCAAACGCTATGACGGTACTGAAGATGCACAAAAAGTGTTGTCGTGCATTTATCGTTTACAACAGCGGTTTGGTATTCATCAAGTGATTGATGTACTCAGAGGCTCTAAAGCTGCAAATGTGGTTGATAGAGGCCATGACAAACTAACGACTTGGGGGATTGGTGCTGATAAATCGACAGAGTATTGGCTCAGTGTCATCCGTCAGTTAATCCATTTGGGTTTAGTTAGCCAAGATATTACCCGCGGTTCATCGATTAAGTTAAATCCGGCGGCAAGGCCAGTATTAAAAGCCGAATTATCGTTAATGTTGGCTGAGCCGCGCATTCAGTTAATTGATGTCAAACGTAAAACTAATCCTCGGGCACCACAACAATATGATAGAAAACTGTTTGCTCGCTTAAAGTTGTTACGCCGCGAATTAGCAGAGCAGCATGATATCCCACCTTATTTAGTCTTTAACGATGCAACTTTGGCAGAAATGTCTGCCATGCTGCCAACCAGCCCAGGTGAAATGCTCGCGGTTAACGGTGTTGGCCAAATAAAACTTGACCGTTTTGGTGGCGAGTTTTTAGATGAGATCAGTGATTATCTGACAAAAGGCTAGTGCTACGTTTTAGCCGGTTATTTGTCAGAATAATGTTGGGCTAGGTTAACTGGTTTTCTTGTGGTTTCATTTTACTTAATTGGTTTAATACTGCCTTTTTCATTAGCCCTTCAAATGTATCTAGCTGTTGTAAACTCGCAACGCCAATGTAAGTTTTCGTATCTGAAGGCCATAGATTTAATACCGTTTCTATTTGGTGTACTACGCGAGTCGCGCCAATGGCTGAGGTGTGCGGCAAGATAATGATGAGCTCATCAAGATTATGACGGAACAGTTGGTCTTGCTCTCTTAGGGTTAGCTGTAACTGCTGCAGTAAATTGGGTACATCGACCTGACGAATATGGTTGATATTAATTAATAACAGGCTTAATTGGTAATGGCCTTGCTTAGCATTATTAAGCATGGCACTAATGATCTGTGATTGGCTTTGTTCTTTTGGTTCGTCATTAGCGTATAGCGGTTTTCTTCTTAAAAAAAGCACTAAACCGACAGACAATAAGAGGATAATCAGTGCGGCAATAGACAGGCTTTGATTTATATTATTGGTCGTTGGTTTTTCATTTACGCTTGGTTCATTTTGAGTCGATAATCTGGCTTTATATTGCATAAAATGCGCATTATTTAATTTATTATTGGCTTGTTTAGCGGCATTATAGCGTTGCATTTGATAATGGTATGCTGACTCAAATTGTTGTTTATCGGCATAGTATTCGCTGACGATTTGATTAAAATCCTCAAGATCTGAATACTGCTTAAGCTCCGCTGCCTGCGCAATAATCTCATTGAGCAGTGTTAATGCTTGATTGTCTTTTTGCTGGGCGATGTAGACTTTTGCTAAGGTGCGCTTGATACGCATCACGTAAATAGGTTCTTGATATTTAGTGAATAGTTCTATGCTATGTAATGCTTGTTGTTGTGCTAAATCGTAATTACCAACGTGTAGGTTAATGATTGCAAGTAGTGCATTACCAACTGCAAAATCTCTTTCTGCTGTATTCTTGTTATGTTCCGCTTCAGCTTTTTCAAGATAGAAAAGTACATCCTTTGAGTTTTTTAATACAATATTTATGCGTGCTAAATTGATAGAAAATGCGAAATTAAGCTTTCCGAAAGTTGAAGGGGCGGTTGCTGCGATCTCTGCAAAATGAAGTGCTTCTTCAAAATCACCCATTGAGAAAAAGACATTAGATATTTCGGCCTGTAGATATGATTTTGGTAATAAATACCATGGTTGAAATTGCTGCTTCGCCTCACCATAAATATCAAGACCTATGCGCAAGTCTTCAATTGATTGATTGTAGTTTTCGAGGCTAGTGTTTTGTCGACTGCGTAAATATAAACTACCGATAATCGCTTGTTTTTCTGAATAACGTTTAGCCAAGCGTAAAGCTTCTTCTGTAAGCAGCTGTTGTTGCAAAGTATTGCCAAGGCTCTGATAGGCTGTAGCGCCACATTGCATAAAGTAAGGGCGAGCTGTATCGTACTTTAATTCTCTGGCAGTCTGTTCGCCTTGAGTTGACAAGGTGATTGCTTGATCGAAATGCCCAAACTCTAATAGATTAAAACAGCGTAATAAACGTAAACGAAGGGTTTGTACATCAGATAATGGTTGCTCTACACTTTGTTGCTCAAGCCCTTCTATCAATATTTTTGCTTGCTCCGAACGTTGTGTATTGATGTCGTGAATCACATCTAATTGTTCATTTACGCTAAGTTGTTGAGTATTGTTTACAACGTCTTCTGCTGTCAAAAAGGAGTGTGATACTTGAGCTGTAACAGGTGCTGTTAGAGAAACAATCAATAATCCTAAAATAAAGCCAAACATTCGACTTAATTTATTCTCACTTGTGTTTCTCGATCGTGTCATCGTTAATATCTACTTATATTGGGTTGTCGGCAGTATACGATTTTTTAAAACATGATACATAAATATATAATTGATGCAGCAACTTATGTGCGCGAATTTTGATCTAGCTCATTGGTTTAATATTATTCATGCTAGGTATATTTTGTGGCCTATTGAACGAGGAGTTTAAGTGACAACAACTGTCATGAGGTACTAGTACATCGTAATCTTGCTCAAGTTGATCAATTTAAGGTTGACAGCGGAGGCTGGTCGCGTTAAATATTACCCATAGAGAAAATTTATACAGAATATCTATTTACTAAAAGTGAATATTGAAGCCATGAATACACAATCATCTTTACTCGGACTCCTTCTCCTCTCTGGCATAAGCTGCGCGGAGTCCTTTGTGTTACATGCAAAATAAGTAAATAAGCATACACAAACCCCGCGCTAATAGTCGCGGGGTTTTTTGTTTTTAGCCCTTTTGAAACGAGCCAGTTGTGATGTGTGCAGTTAGCTGAAATACATACAAGATGGTCGATGGAGAAATTCGATGTCCAACAGAGTCATAATTTTTGATACTACCTTACGAGATGGTGAGCAAGCATTAGCAGCCAGTTTAACCGTAAAAGAGAAGCTACAAATTGCGTTGGCTCTAGAGCGTTTGGGCGTTGATGTGATGGAAGTGGGCTTTCCTGTGTCGTCTCCTGGCGATTTCCATTCGGTGCAGACCATTGCTAAAACCATTAAAAACAGTCGTGTGTGTGCGTTGTCTCGTGCATTAGAAAAAGACATTGATGCCGCTGCGCAAGCTTTGTCTGTGGCTGAACAGTTTCGTATTCATACCTTTATTTCAACATCAACTATTCATGTTGAAAGCAAATTAAAGCGCACGTTTGATGATGTGTTAGATATGGCAGTCGGAGCAGTTAAATACGCAAGACGTTTTACCGATGACGTTGAGTTTTCTTGTGAAGATGCTGGCCGTACCCCAATTGATAATTTGTGCCGTATGGTTGAAGCGGCAATTAAGGCGGGTGCTCGTACTATTAACATCCCTGATACTGTTGGTTACACAGTACCAAGTGAGTTTGGCGGCATTATTCAAACCCTTTTCAACCGCGTGCCTAATATCGACCAGGCTGTGATTTCAGTGCATTGTCATGATGACTTAGGCTTGTCAGTGGCTAACTCGATTGCAGCGGTTGAAATGGGCGCTCGCCAAATTGAATGTACTATTAATGGCATTGGAGAGCGTGCGGGTAACTGTTCATTAGAAGAAATCGCCATGATTTTAGCAACGCGTAAAGGGTTGTTAGATTTAGACACTGGCATCAACGCTAAAGAAATTCACCGTACATCGTCGTTAGTGAGTCAGCTGTGTAATATGCCAATTCAAGCAAACAAAGCGATTGTTGGTACCAATGCATTTTCGCATTCGTCAGGTATTCACCAGGACGGCATGCTAAAAGCCAAAAATACTTACGAGATCATGACGCCAGAAAGTATTGGTCTAAACCGTAATAACCTAAACATGACTTCTCGTTCTGGTCGTCATGTAATCAAACATCGTATGGAAGAAATGGGTTATCAGCCTGACGATTACGATATGGACAGCTTGTATGAGCAATTTTTAACACTCGCTGACAAAAAAGGACAAGTGTTTGATTATGACCTTGAAGCCTTAGTGTATATGGAGTCACAAGCGCAAGATGACGACCAATACAAATTACAACATTTAATGGTGCATTCAGATTCAACAGAAGGCGTGGCAACAGCCACTGTGCGCATTGCAGTTGATGGCAAAGACTTTACTGAAGCGGCAACGGGCAATGGTCCTGTTGATGCGGCTTATAACGCCATTGCGCGTGCCACTCAGCGTCAAATTAACATTACCAACTACAAACTTGGAGCTAAAGGCGAAGGTCAAAATGCGCTGGGTCAGGTTGATATTACCGCAAAATACAATGAACAAATGTTCCACGGCGTCGGTTTAGCTACAGATGTCGTAGAAGCATCAGCCCAAGCTCTCGTGCATGTGATGAACCTAGTGTACCGTGCAGATAAAGTGGCTGATTTTAAACAACAGATCCATAAAGAAAGGGAGTTAGGCGGCGTATGAGTTATCAAATAGCAGTTTTGTCGGGTGATGGTATTGATCCTGAAGTGATGGCTGAAGCGCGTAAAGTGCTCAGTGCCGTGGAAACACGCTTTGGGCTAGACATTAGCTACAGCGAATATGATGTTGGCGGTATTGCCATTGATAACCATGGTTGTCCATTACCTGACTCTACCTTAAAAGGCTGTGAAGCAGCCGATGCCATTTTATTTGGTAGTGTTGGCGGCTCTAAATGGGAACACTTACCGCCGAATGACCAGCCTGAACGTGGTGCATTATTGCCATTACGTGGCCATTTTGAATTATTTTGTAATTTACGCCCAGCCAAATTACATGATGGGTTAGAACATATGTCACCATTGCGCAGCGACATTTCAGCCCGTGGGTTTGATGTGTTGTGTGTGCGTGAGTTAACCGGTGGTATTTACTTTGGTAAGCCAAAAGGTCGTCAAGGTGAAGGTGATAGCGAAGAAGCATTTGATACTATGCGTTATAGTCGCCGTGAAATCAGCCGTATTGCTCGCATTGCATTTGAAGCCGCACGTGGCCGTAAAAATAAAGTCACCTCAGTAGACAAAGCCAACGTGTTAGCCTGCTCAGTATTATGGCGTCAAGTGGTTGAAGAGGTCGCTAAAGACTTTCCTGATGTGACCTTAGAGCACATTTATATTGATAACGCGACAATGCAATTGCTGCGTCGTCCAGACGAGTTTGACGTGATGTTATGTTCAAACTTATTTGGCGATATTTTGTCAGATGAAATCGCCATGTTAACCGGCTCAATGGGCTTGTTATCGTCAGCCAGCATGAACAGCACAGGTTTTGGTTTATTTGAGCCCGCAGGCGGCAGCGCTCCAGATATTGCTGGCCAGGGTATTGCTAACCCTGTTGCACAAATTTTATCAGCAGCATTAATGTTACGTCATAGTTTAAAGCAAGAAGAAGCAGCAAGTGCCATTGAGCGCGCAGTCACTAAAGCATTATCAAGTGGTTATTTAACTGGTGAGTTATTAGCAGCAGATAAGCGAAGTGACGCTAAGTCGACAGCACAAATGGGCGATTTTATTGCTCAAGCAATTCAGGAAGGTGTGTAATGGCCAAGTAACAGGTAAAACCCTATACGAAAAAGTGTGGGATGCGCATATTGTAGCGAGCCCAGAAGGTGAAGCACCAATAGTTTATGTTGACCGTCATTTAGTGCACGAAGTGACATCACCTCAAGCTTTTAGTGGCTTAAAAGTGGCTGGGCGTCAATTACGTGCACCACAAAAAACTTTTGCCACCATGGATCATAACACGTCAACTCGTAGTGCGAGCTTAGATGCGTTAAGCCCAATGGCGCGTACTCAAGTTGAAACCCTAGCGCAAAACTGTAAAGACTTTGGCGTGCGCTTATACGACATTCACCATCCAAACCAGGGTATTGTCCATGTAATGGGACCTGAGTTAGGTATTACTCTTCCGGGTACTGTGATTGTCTGCGGCGACTCGCACACTGCCACTCATGGGGCATTTGGTGCATTGGCATTTGGTATTGGTACATCAGAAGTTGAGCACGTGCTTGCTACCCAAACACTGCGTCAGCTTAAAGCTAAAACCATGAAAGTTGAAGTGCGCGGTCAGGTCACTGATGGCGTTACTGCGAAAGATATTGTATTGGCGATTATCGGCAAGCTGGGTATGGATGGCGGTACAGGTTACGTGGTTGAGTTTTGTGGCCAAGCCATTGAAGAGTTGAGCATGGAAGGCCGCATGACCTTATGTAATATGGCCATCGAAATGGGGGCCAAAGCCGGTATGGTGGCACCTGACCAAACGACATTTGATTACCTAAAAGGCCGTGAGTTTGCGCCAAAAGCTGCCGTATGGGAACAAGCTGTTGCAGCGTGGTCACAGCTTAAAACTGATGTCGATGCTGTATTTGATGCCGAAGTGGTATTAGATGCTAAAGACATTGCTCCGCAATTAACTTGGGGAACAAACCCTGGTCAAGTTGTGGCGATTGACGGTGTAGTGCCCAATCCTGAACAAGAATCTAATTTGATTAACCAATCCAGCATGATTAAAGCATTAGATTATATTGGTTTAACGCCTGGTACTAAAATGACTGATATCAGCATTAATAAGGTGTTTATTGGTTCTTGCACTAATTCTCGTATTGAAGATTTACGCTCTGCTGCTGTGCATGCCAAAAATCGTAAGGTAGCAGAGGGTGTTGTGGCGATTGTGGTACCGGGTTCTGGCCAGGTAAAACTTCAAGCCGAAGCGGAAGGCTTAGATAAAATCTTTATCGAAGCAGGTTTTGAATGGCGTTTACCGGGTTGTTCAATGTGTTTAGCGATGAACGATGACCGTTTAGAAGCGGGCGATCGCTGTGCATCAACCAGTAACCGTAACTTCGAAGGGCGTCAAGGACGCGGTAGCCGCACACATTTAGTGAGCCCTGCCATGGCTGCGGCCGCTGCCATTGCCGGTCACTTTGTTGATATTCGCAAACCTTACTAAACCGAGATAGGAGAAACACATGCAAGCATTTACTGCCCATACCGGTTTAGCGGTAGCCATCGACAGTGCCAATATTGATACCGATCAGATTATTCCTAAACAGTTTTTATCTAAAGTAACCCGTGACGGCTTTGGAGTGCATTTATTCCATGACTGGCGTTATTTAGATGATGCAGGTGATCAGCCTAATCCTGAATTTGCGCTAAATAAACCGCGCTATAAAGGGGCGTCTATTTTATTAGCCCAAGAAAACTTTGGTTGTGGTTCGTCACGTGAACATGCACCTTGGGCGTTAGCTGACTTTGGTTTAAGAGTGATTATTGCGCCGACATTTGCTGATATTTTTTATGGCAACTCGATCAATAATGGTTTATTACCCGTTAAATTGCCTGCAGAGCAAGTGCAACAATTGATGGATGAAGTCGCAGCCACTGAAGGCGCGCAAATTACCGTCGACTTACAAGCTTTAACGGTAACTTCACCTTCAGGTGAAGTGTTTAGCTTTAGCCTAGTTGAGTCTGCAAGGCATAAGCTATTAAACGGGCTTGATGCGATTGGTTTAACCTTGTCATTTGAACAAGACATTAGCGATTATGAAGCTCAAATACCGCAATGGTATGCATAATAATTTGTGAATATTGAGTGATTAACGGTGAAGTCGCTGTTGGATTGATTGTGTATAAAACCTCTTTTTGCTAGCAAATAGAGGTTTTTTTATTTTTTTTGTAAATTAATTAATGTAACAAAATTGCTAAATGATTGATTTTAAATTGAGAGCACCACGATGGCTTGTTATAAAAAAGCTAACTTGTGTTTCATTTTATAGTAGCTAAGGTAATGTTTTTTAAGTTTAAAGTGATATGTTGCCCCATTAATATATAGCTTGAGCGTACAGCTATGTTTTTTTTCATCAAAATTTGATTATGTAAATTGTAAATGTTGCACTGGATCACAGTTTCAATCTGCACATTTCAAAGGTCATCTTAAGTCCCTACTAGTTGCAAAGCCATTCTGGATCAGTACACTTATGCGCTCATTTAAGTCGAGCTTTTGCTCTATTGAAGCCGGTTTAAGCGGGATGAATCTACAGCACAGAGAATGATAATGAAAAAAACAGTGTTAACATTGGCCATTAGTGCCATTGTCTTTGGGGCAACAACTCAAGTCAACGCAGCAGGTTTTCAACTTGCCGAATCTTCAGCTACCGGTTTAGGTCGTGCATTTGCGGGTGAAGCCGCCATAGCAGATAACGCCTCAACTCAAGCGCGCAACCCTGCAATGCTATCTTACCTCGAAGGCCGTCAACTTTCTGCTGGTGGGATTTATGTTATGCCTGATATTGATGTACTGGGCGACGTTAGCATTGAATCTTCATTACTGGGCTCAGATGCTATTGTCATTGACGCTAACGCGATTGATGTTGCAGATGACGCTCTGGTACCGAACTTTTATTACTCTAATCAATTAAACGATCAATGCGACCTGGGGTCTAGCGGTTAACTCAAACTATGGTTTAGCGACTGAGATAGACTCAACCAGCGCCGCGGCTATTTTTGGTAATCACACCTCTATTACCACAGTGGAGTTTAATCCAAACATTGCTTATCGTATCGACGATGAGTTTACTGTGGGCGCGAGCCTGCGTATTGTCTATGGCGAAGGCGAAATTAGCGCGACAACTCCATCTTGGATTGATGCGATTAAAGCCAACCCGAATGTACCTGAAAGCATTGTAGAGCAGTTGCCTGCAGCCGGTACTGAGTTAAAATCGATGGAAGGTGATGACATTAGTTACGGCTGGAAAGCGGGTGCAAGTTGGCAGATTAATAAGAATCACCGTATCGGATTAGCTTATCACAGTGGTGTTGAGTTAGAGCTTGATGGCAGCGCTGCAGGTGTGAGCTATGACGGTGGCCAAGATGTTGAAATTGACGGTTACTTACCGATTGAGATCCCAGCTTTTGCTGAACTTGCTTCTTATCATCAATTGACCGATAACTGGGCAATGCACGGTAGCGTAAACTGGACTGAATGGAGCGTGTTCGATCAGCTTGTGGCTTACTTTCCTGGTGATGTAAAACCAACTGGCGATCTTGAGTCAGATGTTGTGAAAGAAGAGAACTTTAAAGACAACTGGCGTTATTCGATTGGTAGCACATACACTGTGAATGATCAGTGGACATTACGTGCTGGTGTCGCACTTGATAAAACTGCAGTAGACGATGAACACCGAACAACTACGATTCCTGACTCTGACCGTTTATGGTTTAGTATGGGTACCGGTTATCAAGTCACTAAAAACCTGAATGTTGACCTTGCTGTGACTTATATCCGCATGCACGGTGATGCACCAATCACTGAAACTCAGGATCTGTTGGGTTTAGCTTCCGTTGGGTATAGTGGTGAAGCGACAGGCCATGTATGGTTAACAGGTTTACAGGTTAGCTATAAAATGTAATCTGCTTGGTGTTTGAACCAAGGATTTTTAAATAAGCCCCGCATTATGTGGGGCTTTTGTTATTATTGGCCGTTGAATCAGTCTAATTAGGCAAAGCAATGGTCATTTTTGTTAAACTCAGACGATTACATCTAGTTTATATGTCGATGTAGCATGCCATACAGAGCCTGTTAAGTAGAAAACCATACAAAAATAATCATCAAAAAATGATATAGGAAATCAGATGGTTGCTAAAAAATTCATTGTCGCGTTAGACCAAGGCACAACCAGTTCTCGTGCGATTGTGTTTGATCATCAGGTCAATATTGTTGCCGTTGCGCAGCGAGAGTTTACCCAGCATTATCCTCAAGCGGGCTGGGTTGAACATGACCCAATGGAGATTTGGTCATCGCAAAGTTCGGTCTTAGTTGAGGTATTAACTCGAGCTGGTATTGGCCGTCAAGATGTTGCTGCTATTGGCATTACTAATCAACGCGAAACCACTATTGTTTGGAATAAACACACAGGTAAGCCTGTATACAATGCGATTGTGTGGCAATGTCGTCGTAGCCAGGGTATTTGCCAACAGCTCAAAGCGCAAGGCGCTGAAGAGAGAGTACGCCAAAAAACGGGGCTGGTATTAGATCCTTATTTTTCAGCGTCTAAAATCAAATGGATTTTAGACAATGTTGACGGTGCGCGTGAACTCGCCGAAGCCGGTGATTTGTTATTTGGCACTGTAGACACCTGGTTAGTATGGAAGCTCACTCAAGGCGAAGTGCATGTCACCGAACCAACCAATGCATCTCGTACTATGTTATTCAATATCCACACTCAAGAGTGGGACAAAGAACTGCTGGAGTTATTTGATATTCCCCTCACCATGCTGCCAGAGGTTAAACCGTCATGCGCCATATACGGTTATACCGAACTTGCTGGCAACCATGTGCCTGTTGCTGGTATGGCAGGGGATCAACAATCGGCGTTATTCGGTCAACTCTGCATTGAACCCGGTATGGCCAAAAATACTTATGGTACTGGGTGTTTCTTATTAATGAATACTGGCGATAAAGCGGTTGAGTCGACTCATGGTTTATTAACCACAATGGCCATCGGTGCAGATGCTAAAGTCAATTACGCACTAGAAGGTTCAGTCTTTATGGGCGGGGCGGTAATTCAGTGGCTGCGAGATGAGTTAGGCTTAATTACAGATGCGTGTGACACCCAATACTTTGCCGAAAAAGTCGATGATACCAATGGTGTGTATTTAGTCCCCGCTTTTGTTGGATTAGGTGCGCCATATTGGGATGCCGATGCTCGTGGAGCGATTATTGGTCTGACTCGTGGTGCTAATCGAAATCATATTATTCGGGCTGCTCTTGAAGCGATCGCCTACCAATCTCGCGACGTACTCGATGCGATGAGTAAAGATTCGGATGTGCCATTAACCGAAATTCGAGTCGACGGTGGCGCGGTATCAAATGACTTTTTAATGCAGTTTCAAGCCGATATTACTGGGGCGAAAGTCATTCGTCCATTAATGACAGAAACCACCGCCATGGGCGCGGCATTTTTAGCGGGTTTAGCTGTTGGTGTGTGGGGATCGACTGATGAGCTAAAATCAATGTTATCGACGGAGCGTGAATTTATTTCCACAATGGATCATAACCACAGAGCTGAGATTTACGCTGGCTGGAAGCAAGCGGTGTTGCAAGTGAGTCCTAACAGCGAACCACAGTAATAGATATTATACCCATCAGCGTTAATAAGTGGTCACTCAGAATGCGTCCTGTCGTTTTTGATTAAGGCGTCGCTATGAAATCATGGTTGTTCACTTTACAACAAGTGATGGTATTACACTTCGATATCAATGTGCTGACTTGCGGTTTCTCCACGAGTGGAGAAACGCTCGTCAGTCGCCATTCTTCTTAAGCGGTTGCCGGTACTTTTTTTGCCATCAACGGTGCGTAATGTTAAACGGCGCTCTTTACGTACCAATGCTTTTTTGGTTGTAACAGGTTTGCGAGCAATATGCGGAGGCAGTTGCGACTGTGGTGTCTCATGGCTGTCGGCGTTTATGGCACTGGTCTTATTTACCTGCTCGACAACTCTTCGATGCTCACTGACGGCACGTACAGGTCTAGCGAGCATGGCATAAATGCTATCAATACTCATGTCGCGCCCTCCTGTGCAAATAAAAAGATTAGGTATATATCACTAATTATACTTGTTATCGGCACCTTGCGGTTAAAATTTAATCATAATTCATCTTGGCGTCATTTAAGATAATCCATCAGGTTCTTACTCTTTGGTTTTTGTTTGTCTCAGTGTTTTGGTTGATTTGTAACGACGTTGACGATAATCCATTTGAGCTTAGGTTAGCATCGCTCTTCAACATGTTATTCACCGCTTTAGACGCTTCATTGATTATGAAAAATCTTTAAATATCAGCAAGCCCTAATATCGGCATTAAGAATAATTAACTGTGATTGCGAGCTGAATTGATAAAATGCCTGCCCTTGATATTGAGAGAGATAGATACGATTAGCGTCTGGACAATGTTGCTGTAATTAAGCCGATAAATCATTTACCGACGTTAATGTTCTAGCGTTAACTACGTCGCACAAGAAGAACATTGAGCATAAGCCGTTGCTGTTGCAGTTAAATGAGAAGGTTTTTTTAACCGCTTTTCTCGATCAAGATCGACAATTTATGAGTTTTAATGCGGAGAAGTTCTTTGCTAACAGGCTCATAATTCAATCTAAAGGTGGAGTATTTAGATAATTAACGCACTTTAATTAAAAGAACCGCTGCTATTTTCGCTGATAAAATGAGCGTTATGTCTCTGGTTTAACTCATTTACCCTGATTTTAAGCTGTTTTTTACAGACGGCTTTGTCATTCCTCCTGCTTGAGATCAATTTGCTGCTAACCCGCTTGGCGTCTGGATTTAATATATCTGTCCATCCCTTGACAACACTTGCCTTGAGTCCCTAAACTTAGCATTTGTGGGAAAAAGTGGATCATTGTGGATCAAATGCTAACAAAAAGGGTGTAATAAAGTGTTTCGAGGTGCCAGTGCTATAAACATGGACGCTAAAGGACGGATCGCAATTCCTGCGAGATACCGTGACGCGTTGCGTGTGGAGCATGCCGGTACAGTGATTATTACCGTAGACATTAATGCCGCCTGTTTGTTGATTTACCCATTGCACGAGTGGGAGTTGATTGAAGCAAAACTGAAATTACTCTCTGACACCGATCCACTTGAACGTTCCTTTAAACGAAAATTACTGGGTCACGCACAAGATTGTGAACTAGACAGCCACGGACGCATTGTGATCCCACCGGCTTTGCGAAGTTTTGCCAGCTTAGAAAAGAAAACCATGCTGGTGGGCTTACTGAATAAATTTGAACTGTGGGAAGAGTCTGCTTGGCAGCAACAAATGGATGATGGCAACGAGCTTATCCATAGCCAAGATTTAGCCAGCAATGAACGTCTGGCACATTTTTCACTGTAGCGACCAATAAGGTTAACAAAACCAATGAGCCAAGAGTTTGCCCATTTATCTGTATTACTGAATGAGACTGTAGAGGGTCTCAATATCCAAAGTGATGGCATCTATATTGATGGCACATTTGGTCGTGGTGGACATTCTCGTCATGTATTGAGTCATTTAGGTGCTAATGGCCGTTTGATTGCCATTGATCGCGATCCACAAGCGATTGAAGCCGCTAAACAGTTTGCCGACGACTCACGTTTTCAAATTGTGCACGGTGGTTTTGGTCAGTTAGCGCAGTATGTTGAAGAGCTAGGGCTTACTGGCAAAATTAACGGTGTGTTACTTGATTTAGGGGTGTCGTCACCACAATTAGACGATGCCGAGCGCGGCTTTAGCTTTTTACGCGATGACTCGTTGGACATGCGCATGGACAATAGCCAAGGTCAAACCGCAGCACAGTGGATTGCCCGCGCAGAAATAGAAGATATGGCATGGGTGTTTAAAACCTATGGCGAAGAAAAAAATTCACGACATATTGCCCGCTGCATTGCGGCCGATCGTGAAAAAACACCATTTCTACGCACCAAAGATTTAGCCGATTTAATTGCGCGTATTACTAAAAACAAAGAACGTAATAAACACCCGGCGACTCGGGTATTTCAGGCCATTAGAATTTATATCAATAGCGAACTAGAGCAAATTGATCAAGCGCTTGAAGGCGCGTTAACGGTACTCGCTCCACAAGGACGCTTGTCAGTTATCAGCTTTCATTCATTAGAAGATCGCATGGTGAAACGTTTTATTCGTCGTCATAGCCAAGGTGAAAGTGTCCCGCATGGGTTGCCCATCACAGAAGCTGAGATCAATAAATCACGCAAGTTAAAAGCTGTTGGCAAGGCGATGAAGCCTTCGGAAGCAGAATTAGAACAAAACCCACGTGCCCGCAGCTCGGTGTTACGAGTTGCTGAGCGCTTAGATTATTAAAGACCGAGGATAATGTGAGCCAATCACCATTAAGTTTACCTCGGATTGTGTTGCTCGACCTCTGGCATCACAAATGGATTGTGCTGCTAGGTTTGCTCGTGGTCGCCAATGGCATTGTGGTGGTTTACACCAGCCATGTAACGCGGCAGTTGACCTCTCAATGGGATCAATTACTGCAAGAGCAAGACAGACTAGACATTGAATGGCGCAACTTATTATTAGAAGAACAATCGCAGTCAGAACACAGCCGTGTGACGCGAATGGCAACAAAAGAACTTAATATGGCTCGACCACTTCCTAAAGAGGAAGTCATTATTCGAGTTCAGTGAGCATAGGGACTATGGCGAGACAAGCAAAACGAAAACTGAATCACGAACTGATACCATGGCGTTTATACGTCGTGGTTGGCTTCGTTTTGTTGTTATTTTGCAGCCTGATTGCGCGCGCCGCTTATATTCAAATTATTGAGCCTGACAAACTGCGCCACGAAAGCGATATGCGCACCTTACGTACCACCAGTAATCAGGTGCAGCGCGGTTTAATTACCGACCGTAACGGTGACATGTTAGCCGTCAGTGTGCCGGTTCGTGCAGTTTGGGCCGACCCTAAACATGCATTTGATCAAGATGCGTTTAAAGATATGCGTCGTTGGCAAGCGCTTGCTGATGTTTTACAAGAGCCAGTCGATAAGCTGGTTCGTAAAGTAAAAGGCAACCCCAAAAAGCGTTTTGTGTATTTAAAGCGTCAAGTGACTCCAGCCGTAGCAGATTATATTGAGCAGCTTAAAATTGGCGGCATTTACCTTAAATCAGAATCGCGTCGTTACTATCCCACCGGTGAAATCGCTGCTCAGCTTATTGGTATTACTAATATTGATGACGTAGGTATTGAGGGCATTGAAAATACCTACAACACTTGGCTTACTGGCACACCCTCTAAACAAAAAGTACGAAAGTCGCGCGACGGTAGTGTTGTTGAACGTTTAGATATGGTGCAAGAGGGCGAAAGCTCAAATGATCTGGTATTAAGTATCGACCAACGTATTCAGCAGTTGGCGTACCGTGAGCTCAAACGAGCCACTGAAATGTATCAAGCGACATCAGGCTCAGTTGTAGTGATTGACGTCAACACGGGTGAGGTTTTAGCGATGGCCAATACGCCATCTTATAATCCAAACTCTCGCGACAACCTTCAAACTCACCGCATGCGTAATCGCGCATTAACCGACACTTTTGAACCCGGCTCTACTGTAAAACCGTTTGTGGTTGCTGCTGCTTTAGAGGCGGGCACGGTGAAATCCAATGAGTTAATTCAAACCTCGCCAGGTTGGATGCGAATTGGTGGTCGTCAGGTACGCGACTCTAATAATTATGGCGACATGTCGCTGGCAAAAATTCTCGTCAAATCAAGTAACGTAGGCATCAGTAAATTGGCGTTATCTATGCCAGTTCAGCAATTATTGGGTACCTATCAGTCAATGGGATTAGGTAACTATTCTGGCATCAATTTAACAGGTGAAAGCGCGGGGTTAATTCATGACCGTAACCGCTGGTCTGACTTTGAACGCGCCACTTTATCATTTGGTTATGGTTTTACCGCAACACCACTGCAAATTGCGCGTATGTACGCCACACTCGGCAGCGGTGGCATATTATACCCAGTTTCGATTTTAAAACTGAAACAAGCCCCTAAAGGCGAACAAGTCATTTCCACTCAAGTTGCCAAAGATGTCATGCAAATGTTAGTAGGCGTTACTGAAACCGGCGGCACAGCCAGAAAGGCTCCATATTGACGGTTATCCCGTAGCGGGTAAAACAGGTACTAGTCGTAAGGCGGTAGCGGGTGGTTATGGCGATGATTATGTCGGATTATTTGCTGGTGTTGCCCCCGTTCATAACCCTCGCTTAGCGATTTCTGTAGTGATTAACGAACCAAAAGGCGACAAGTATTACGGCGGCGATGTTGCTGTCCAGCATTTGCCAAAATTATGTCTGGAGCATTGCAAATGCTGAATGTTGAGCCAATTTCAGAGCGAGAGGCTATCCATTTAGCCACCGCGCAAGGAGCGCAGCATGATGTTATTAAATGATCTTCTAGCGCCCTGGTTTCATTACGCAGGGGAAGAGTCGATAAACGATTTAACCCTTGATAGCCGCAGTGTTAGCAAGGGCAGTTTATTTGTCGCGCTACCAGGTCATAAAGTAGATGGTCGTCAGTATATCGCGCAAGCCATTGATGCAGGTGCAGCTGCAATATTAATTCATACTGATAATCCGGAACAACATGGTGTTGTTGATGCGCAACAATACTCAGTGCCCGTGGTGTATTTTTTCCAACTCGGACGACAGCTATCTGCCGTCGCTGCTCAGTTTTATGCAACTCATACCCATTCACTGGCATTAATTGGTGTTACTGGCACTAACGGCAAAACCTCAGTTAGCCAAATCATTGCGCAAATTGTTAATTTGCTCGGACACCCAGCAGCGGTTATGGGCACGTTAGGAAATGGTGTTTGGGGACAATTGGTCGACAGTGGTAATACAACGGCTGATGCCATTACTGTAATGAAGCAATTAGCCGAGTTTAATGCTCAAAGGGTAAAAGTGTGTGCCATGGAAGTATCGAGCCATGGTCTAGTGCAAGGCCGTGTAGAGGCCGCTCCCTTCGAAACGGCAATATTTACCAATTTAAGCCGCGATCACCTTGATTACCATGGTGATATGGATGCCTATGCGGCTGCAAAGAAACGCTTATTTCATTTTCCTAGCTTAAAACACGGTGTCATTAACATCGATGACGCCACAGGTGCTAAATGGTGTGCTGAGCTCGCTAATCATCAGATTAAATCGTTCAGTACTCAAGGCGATACCAGTGCCGATTTTTATTGTACCGATGTGCAATACCATGATGCAGGCGTGAGAGCTGTATTGCACTACCCAGCACTCAATGGCCAAAGTCGCTTATCGGCTAACATTGAATCACCCTTACTGGGCGCATTTAATTTATCAAATTTAGTCGCAGCCATTGCAGCCTTGTATTTGCAAGGCATGTCGATGAGCGCCATGCTCGCTGTGATGCCAAACGTGGTGCCAGTAGCCGGTAGAATGGAGCGCTTTTCAGCTGCTAATAAAGCCACTTTAGTGGTTGATTATGCACATACGCCAGATGCCATTGAGCAAGCGTTAAAAGCATTACGAGTACATTGCAAAGGCACCTTATGGTGCGTATTTGGTTGTGGTGGTGACCGCGACAAAGGTAAGCGCCCATTAATGGCACAAGCCGCAGAGGCGTTTGCGGATAAGGTGATGATCACTAGCGACAATGCGCGCAGCGAAGATCCACAAACCATTATCAACGATATTTTACAAGGCATTAGCCAACCGAATAATGTGTTAACACATGTTGACCGTATTAACGCCATTACACAAGTTGCCACAATGGCCAAGACTGATGACATCGTATTGCTTGCCGGTAAAGGTCATGAAACCTATCAAGAAGTCGCAGGCCAACGTATCGATTATGATGAGCGCGCTTTAGCACTTGCTTTGTCTAAGGACGCATTATGATCAGCTTATCGCTTGCTCAACTCGCTGAGCAATTACAAGGTCAATTGCACGGTAAAGACCAAACAATCTCTGCTGTAAGTACCGACAGCCGTAAGATAGACACAAAGTGCTTATTTGTTGCGTTAAAAGGTGAGCGCTTTGATGGTCATGATTTTGCTCAAACGGCGGTTGATAATGGTGCGGTAGCCTTGCTTGTTGATCATGTTTTGCCTTTTGATGTTGCACAAATTGTGGTGACAAATACTCAAAAATCCATGGGTAACATTGGCGCGCTTGTGCGTCAAAATGTTAAGCCCATTAGTGTCGCTTTGACGGGGTCAAACGGCAAAACCAGCGTGAAAGAGATGGTGGCGACGATTTTATCGCAGCATCACCAAGTGTTATTTACCGCTGGTAATTTTAATAATGAAATTGGTGTGCCTTTAACCCTGTTGCGGTTAACTCAAGGTGATGAATACGGCGTGTTTGAGCTCGGCGCCAACCACAGTGGTGAAATCGATTACACCTCATCATTAGTGCAACCGCAAGTGGCATTAGTGAACAATATTGGTAGTGCACATCTTGAAGGCTTTGGTTCATTAGATGGCGTTGCACAAGCAAAATCAGAAATTTTTAATCATTTAGCCACAGATGGCACTGCAATTATTAACGCAGATGATCAATATGCTGAGTGTATGTTGCAACGCTCTAAAGGGCACAAGCAATTACGTTTTTCTCGCCATGCAGACATCAATGCGGAAGTGAAAGCGAGTGCGATTGAAGCTGATGAGAATGGCTGTTGTCGCTTTACTTTAACCTTCAACAACCAACACGCAGAGGTGCAATTACCGCTTGCTGGCTTGCATCAGGTGAGCAATGCATTAGCGGCCGCATCTATGTGTATCGCACTAAATGTCCCGTTGAATGTTATCGCACAAGGGTTTGCGTTACTGAAACCCGTTAAAGGGCGTATGCAACCGCATAAGCTCGGACGCATGTTGTTAATTGACGACAGTTATAACGCAAATCCAACTTCTGTCAGTGCGGCAATCAATTGGTTGCAACAACGTGATGGTTATCGTTTTTTAGTGCTGGGAGATTTAGGCGAATTAGGCGACAATGCTGCCCCTTTGCACGCCAGCGTTGGATTGCAGGCGAAAAATGCAGCAATAGACGGTTTATTTTGTTGTGGCCAACTCTCGAAGCCATGCCAGTGAGGCATTTGGTAGCAAGCATTTTTCAGCACAAGACAAATTGATTGTCGCATTACAACAACACCTCAAAGATGTTGAAGGCAATGTGACTATTTTAGTTAAAGGTTCTCGCAGCGCCGCTATGGAGCGGGTTGTCGACAGTTTATTGAATGCCTTTGGGCGTGGGGAGTTAGTGTAGATGCTGGTTTATCTAGCCGAGTATTTAACCCAGTTTTATAGCGGGTTTAACGTTTTTTCGTATGTAACGTTCCGGGCTATTTTGGGCTTGTTGACTGCATTAGTGTTTAGTTTGTGGTGAGACCAATTTTAATTAAGCGTCTGCAAATGCTCCAGATTGGTCAAGTTGTGCGTGATGACGGCTCTGAGTCGCATTTTAGTAAACGTGGCACACCAACAATGGGCGGTATTTTAATCCTGGCAGGTATTTTTATTAGTGTGCTGCTGTGGGGCGATTTGTCTAATCGTTATGTGTTGGTGACGTTGTTTGTTTTAGGGAGTTTTGGCGCGATTGGCTTTATTGATGATTACCGTAAAGTCGTTAAAAAAGATTCTAAAGGACTCATTGCACGTTGGAAATATGCGTTGCAATCCATCGCAGCAATCGTCGTGGCCGTGTTTTTATACAGCTCGTCGACTATGGGCGGAGAGACCCAGTTGGTGGTGCCATTCTTTAAAGATGTTATGCCACAACTGGGCTTTATGTTTATTTTATTGGCTTACTTCACCATTGTGGGTGCCAGTAATGCAGTAAATCTAACTGATGGTTTAGATGGTTTGGCTATTATGCCGACTGTGATGGTGGCCGCAGCATTTGCATTAATTGCATATTTATCTGGCCATGCGCAATTTGCCAGTTACCTCCACTTGCCACATTTACCGTTAGCCGGTGAGCTGGTGATTGTATGTACTGCAATGGTCGGTGCAGGCTTAGGCTTTTTATGGTTTAACACATACCCTGCACAAGTGTTTATGGGCGATGTAGGCTCATTGGCATTAGGTGCAGCATTAGGTGTTATTGCTATTTTAGTTCGCCAAGAGATTTTGTTAGTGATTATGGGTGGCGTTTTTGTAATGGAAACCGTGTCAGTGATCTTACAAGTCGGTTCATACAAATTACGTGGACAGCGTATTTTCCGGATGGCACCTATTCACCACCATTATGAATTAAAAGGATGGCCAGAGCCGCGTGTTATTGTACGCTTTTGGATTATCTCATTGTTTTTAGTGTTGTTAGGTCTTGCGACTCTAAAACTGCGCTAAACAATTATTAAGGTAGATATTATGCAGACTCGTTACACGCACATTGTTTTAGGCTTGGGAGCTACAGGGCTTTCAGTCGTGCGTTTTTTAGCAACTAAAGGCATTAAACCTTTGGTCATGGACAGCCGTCGCAACCCTCCGGGAGCTGAAACGCTGGCCAAAGAGTTTGCCGATATTGAATTAATTGCCGGTGGCTTTGATTGCCGTTATTTAGTACAAGCGAGCC
Source organism: Shewanella phaeophyticola (assembly GCF_025398315.1). Taxonomy (GTDB): domain Bacteria; phylum Pseudomonadota; class Gammaproteobacteria; order Enterobacterales; family Shewanellaceae; genus Shewanella; species Shewanella phaeophyticola. Next base: position 3,944,230 of record NZ_JAODOQ010000001.1, on the reverse strand, counting down.
AGATTATTATTAGCCCTGGTGTACCGGTAGATACACCAGAAGTGCGCGCAGCACTCGATATGGGGATTGAGGTCATTGGCGACGTGGAGTTATTTGCCCGTGAAATTGCCGACCGTAAACCCTGTGTTGTAGGTATTACCGGCTCTAATGGTAAATCAACCGTGACAACTCTAGTTTACGAAATGCTGAAAAAAGCCGGTATTTCTGTGGCCATTGGCGGCAATATTGGTACGCCTGCACTGGATTTATTAAGCCAAGACACTGAATTTTTTGTTCTTGAACTATCGAGTTTTCAACTGGAAACAACGCACTCGTTAAATTGTATTGCAGCGACCTGTCTAAACATTAGTGAAGACCATATGGATCGTTACAGTGACTTAAATTCATACCGTGAAGCTAAATTACGCTTGTATCCACAAAGCCGTTTTGTGATGTACAACCTTGATGACGAGTTAACCTATCCGCTGGAGCCTATGAACCAAAATCACTTTTGCTTAGGTGTTCCAGAAGGTGATGCATGGGGCTTAAGTGACGGCAAAATTTTCCACGGTGATAGTGAAATCGTTAATTTAAATGATGTCACGCTTATTGGTAGCCACAACCACGCTAACTTACTTGCGGCAATGGCGTTAGCCTATGCCTGTGGTGTCGATAAAGAGTCGATGGTTGATGTCGCCACCCATTTTGTGGGTTTAAGCCATCGTTGTGAGCTTGTTGGTGTCAAGCAAGGCGTGTCTTATATCAATGACTCTAAAGCGACCAATGTCGGCGCAACGGTTGCCGCGCTTGAGGGGTTAAGTTCACACCTTGGTGATTTGTATTTAATTGCCGGCGGAGATGGTAAAGGCAGTGACTTTAGTCCGCTTGCCGCGCCACTTGAGAATATCACTCAGCTGATAACCTTGAGCCGTGATGATCCTAAAATTGCCAAGTTAAAAGAGGGCTCTCTAACGGTTAGCAACATGGCTGAAGCAGTGGCCAAAGCAGCCGAACTTGCATCGTCAGGAGACATTGTATTGTTGTCGCCTGCTTGCGCCAGTTTAGACATGTATAAAAATTTTATGGCTCGTGGTGATGACTTTAAGCAATGTGTGGAGTCGATAGCCGATGGCGAGTAACGAGCAGCAACTTAGCTTGTTTAAGCAAGGCATTAATTGGGCTTTACCGTCATTGCTGTCTGATGACAGCGCACCAGGAATGCAGCTGTATGATCGTAGTTTTTTAGTCGCCATTGTTGGATTGATGTGTTTTGGGTTTGTGATGGTGATGTCGGCATCAATGCCAGAGGCTACTAAGCTAACCGGCGATCCGTTTCATTTTATGTATCGCCATATATTTTATTTGATTGGCTGTATTGCGATTGCGTTTGTGGTGTTGAAGTTTGATGTCAGTTACTGGGAGAAAAACAGCGGCATGCTAATGCTCGGGGTACTGGTTTTACTGATTGCAGTATTGTTTATTGGTACCTCGGTTAATGGGGCAAAACGTTGGTTGTCAGTTGATCCGATACGTATCCAAGTAGCTGAAATGGCGAAGTTTATATTTATTGTGTACATGGCAGGGTATCTGGTTAGGCGCCATGGTGAGCTACGCGAAAACCGTAAAGGCTTTATTAAACCCATTTGTGTATACGGTTTGTTTGCATTACTGATTTTGTTGCAGCCTGACTTAGGTACCGTGGTGGTTTTATTTGTGTGTACCGTGAGTTTATTGTTTTTGGCTGGCGCTAGAATTATCGACTTTATGGCACTGATTCTACTTGGCGTAGTGACATTTGTACTGCTGGTATTGTTTGAACCTTACCGTATGCGACGAGTCACCTCGTTTATGGATCCATGGGAAGATCCTTTTGGTAGTGGTTATCAGCTAACCCAATCATTAATGGCGTATGGCCGTGGAGATTGGTTTGGCCAAGGTTTAGGCAACAGTATTCAGAAGTTAGCTTATTTGCCAGAAGCGCATACCGACTTTATTTTTGCGGTTATCGGTGAAGAGCTTGGTTTTGTTGGCATCATTATGGTGTTACTTGCATTGTTTTTTGTCGCGATTCGTGCCATTAGGCTAGGAAATTTGTGTTTAAAAATGCAACGTCCATTTGAAAGTTATGTGGCATACGGTGTGGGTATTTGGGTGTGCTTCCAAACTGTGGTGAACGTCGGTGCCAGTATCGGTATGTTGCCTACTAAAGGGTTAACATTACCTTTTATTAGTTATGGTGGCAGTAGTTTATGGGTCATGACTGCAGCCGTAATGCTACTGGTGAGAATTGATTACGAGCGCCGGTTGAGTTTAGTGCAAGCTGTCCAGGGGAGAACAAGTTAATGAATAGCAATGTAAGTCGTTCTCCACGTATTTTGGTGATGGCTGGCGGCACGGGTGGGCATGTGTTTCCTGCGTTGGCTGTGGCAAAACATTTAGCTGAAAAAGGCTGGCAGGTACGTTGGTTGGGAACCGCCGATCGTATGGAAGCACGTTTAGTGCCTCAGCATGGCTTTGATATTGAGTTTATTGACATTAAAGGCGTTCTGCGGTAATGGGTTAATCCGTAAATTAGCGGCGCCATTTAAGATCATTCGTTCGATTATTCAAGCCAAAGCGGTGATTAATGATTTTAAGCCAAATGTTATTTTAGGCATGGGCGGCTTTGCCAGCGGCTCTGGCGGTGTAGCGGGTAAGTTATCTGGGGTGCCTGTAGTATTGCATGAGCAAAATGCAATACCAGGAATGACCAACAAATTGTTGTCTAAAATCGCCAAAAAGGTGTTGTGTGCATTTCCTAATACCTTTGGCAGTGATGTCGCTAATGTAGAAGTGGTGGGAAACCCTATTCGCCAAGAGCTTATCGCATTAGGTGAGCAAACCAAAACAGCCCAGGTCGATGCGTTAAGAATATTAGTGGTAGGCGGCAGTTTAGGAGCCAAAGTGCTTAATGATGTGATGCCAGCCGTTGTGGCACATTTAAGTAAACATCATTCGATTACTGTGTGGCATCAGGTGGGTAAAAACAATCACGCTGCCGTAAAAGCCAGTTACCAGCAGTTAGGGCAGTTAGACACAGTGAATGTGGCTGAATTTATTGATGATATGGAAGCGGCTTACCGTTGGACTGATGTGGTAGTTTGCCGTTCTGGCGCATTAACCGTATCTGAACTCGCAGCGGTTGGGCTTCCAAGTATTTTGGTGCCATACCCGCATGCTGTTGATGACCATCAAACCGTCAATGCGTCGGTATTGGTTGACGCTGGCGCAGGCTTTTTATTGCCACAAACGATTTTAAATGCAGACAACCTCGCAGCGAAATTACAGTTGTTTGCTGAAAATAGACAAGAACTAGCCCAAATGGGCCGTAAAGCCAAAGGCGTTGCAGTGTTAGATGCCACTCAACGAGTAGCTGATATATGCGCCTTAGTGGCAACAAAGGGTTGAAATGACAAAGACAGAAAGATACGCACAGCTTCGTAGCATGATCCCAGAAATGAGACGGATCAAACGCATTCATTTTGTTGGCATCGGTGGTGCTGGCATGGGGGGTATTGCCGAAGTATTAGTTAACGAAGGCTATCAAATTAGTGGTTCTGACATTGCAGTAAACAGCGTAACAGAACGTCTGCAGCGTTTAGGCGCCAAGATTATTATTGGCCATCAGGCTCAGAGTGTTGAAAACGTTGATGTTGTGGTCGTGTCTACTGCGATTAACCCGCAAAACCCTGAAATTATTACCGCCAAAGAATTGCGTATTCCGATTGTTCGTCGGGCTGAAATGCTGGCAGAACTTATGCGTTATCGTCATGGGGTTGCTATTGCGGGTACCCACGGTAAAACCACGACGACTAGTTTAATTGCCAGTGTGTATGGTCAAGCTGAACGTGACCCGACCTTTGTTATTGGTGGGTTGTTAAATAGCGCAGGTACCAACGCTCGTTTAGGCACCAGTCGTTACTTGATTGCTGAAGCAGATGAAAGTGATGCTAGCTTTTTACACTTACAACCCATGGTCAGTGTGATCACTAATATCGAAGCTGATCACATGGACACCTACGGTGGTGACTTTGAAAAGTTAAAAACCACCTTTGTCGACTTTTTACATAACTTACCGTTTTATGGCGTCGCCGTGATGTGTATTGACGATGAAGTGATCCGCGAGATCATGCCGCGTATTGGCCGCCAAGTTGTCACCTATGGTTTTAGTGATGATGCCGATGTACAAGCGATTAACTTTGCTCAAAACGGTCATCAGTCGAGTTTTACCGTTAAACGTCATGCAAAAGATGATTTAGACATAGTGCTTAATTTGCCAGGGCAGCATAACGTACTCAATGCGTTAGCTGCGATTGCTGTAGCCAGCGAAGACGATATTGACGACGAAGCAATTGTACAAGCATTAGCTGAGTTTGAAGGCATTGGCCGTCGCTTCCAGCATTTAGGTGAGTTTGCTACTCCTAATGGTAATGTCATGTTGGTCGACGATTATGGTCATCACCCAAGTGAAGTGTTAGCAACGATTAAAGCGGCGCGAGCTGGTTGGCCAGATAAGCGCCTAGTCATGGCGTACCAACCGCATCGTTACAGCCGTACCCGTGATTTATATGAAGACTTTGTCGATGTGTTATCGCAAGTCGATAGCTTGTTGTTACTTGATGTTTATGCAGCAGGTGAAGCGCCGATCCCAGGTGCCGATGGACGAGCTTTGTGCCGCTCAATTCGTTTGCGTGGACAGGTAGACCCCATTTTTGTGGCTAGTCCAGACCAACTCGCTGCCGTGTTACCAGATGTATTGCAACAAGGGGACTTATTTTTAACCCAGGGTGCAGGCAATATCGGAGCATTATCGAAAGAGTTAGCAATCAGCGAACTAGGCTTTAAAGTGCAGGAAGAAGAACAAGGAAATGATTGATTTATCGTCAATTGTTACGTTTAAAAATCGAGCTTTAATCCGTAAGGGTTGGTCGATATAATGACCGATCTTTTGGGGCTAACCCCGGAACAACGTCAGAGGCGGAACTAAGGTGTCGTGGAGCGATAAAGGGCGCCAACTAAAACATAACCTAGCTCGTGTAAATTGGTATTTTTGCACTGGCGTACTGTTTTTGTTGAGTGTGCTAGGCACAATTGCTTGGGGTGGTTTTCAGCTTCATAACCTACTCAATGACGCAGATGCACTGCCTATTGAGGCGGTAGCGCTTAAAGGTGAACGGGTTTTCACCACCGATGACGAAATAAAAAATGCACTGCAATCGTTAATGCAGAATAGTTTTTTTAGCGCAGATGTTGTCGATGTACAAAAAGCATTAGAGGCATTGCCCTGGGTTTATCATGCTTCAGTAAGACGCGAATGGCCGGCAAAATTTAAAGTCACACTGCAAGAACAACAAGCCGTAGCGCATTGGAATAATACGGCTTGGTTAAATGTAAATGGTGAAGTATTTGAAGCGCTAGCTCATGCACAGCATGCGACTTTGCCTATGTTATCTGGCCCAGAAGGGACAGAACAAGAAGTGTTAACCAGTTTTCAGCAGTTAAATGATTTGCTCACAATTAATGGTTTTACCTTAGTCAATTTACGATTAAGTCCACGTCATGCTTGGCATGCTGTATTAGCGAACGGGATTGAGATTGAACTAGGACGAGAAGATAAAATGTCACGGATACAACGATTTATTAATGTGTATCCTACTTTGAAGCAAAGTAATAAACCAGTTGCAACCGTTGATTTACGATACGATACCGGGTTTGCAGTAGGCTGGGATGATCCAAAACAGAGAGCCGACAATAAATGACCAAGAATCAGGAAAGAAACCTCATCGTGGGGCTAGATATAGGGACATCCAAGGTCGCAGTGATCATTGGTGAAGTATTACCTGATGGTGAGATTAGTGTCATTGGTTTGGGTAACCATCCCTCACGCGGAATGGACAAAGGCGGTGTTAACGATCTTGACTCGATTGTACGCAGTGTACAGCGCGCATTAGATCAAGCTGAGTTAATGGCCGACTGCCAAGTGTCGTCAGTGTACCTAAGTATTTCGGGTAAACACATTGCTTGCCAAAATGAAAACGGCATGGTGTCGATTAATGACGAAGAAGTCACACAAGAAGACGTCGACAATGTGATTCACACGGCACGTTCGGTAAAAATACCAACAGAGCGCCGTATTTTACATGTGTTACCGCAAGAATATTCAATCGACGTGCAAGATGGCATTAAAAGCCCAATCGGCATGTCAGGCATGCGTATGGAAGCCAAAGCACACATCGTGACCTGCGCAAACGACATGGCAAAGAACATCACTAAAAGTGTTGAACGTTGTGGTTTAAAAGTTGACGACTTAGTGTTTTCTGGTATTGCGTCGGCTGATTCTGTATTGACCAATGACGAGAAAGATTTAGGCGTTTGTATCGTCGATATTGGTGGTGGAACAACCGATATTGCTGTATATACCAACGGCGCATTACGTCACTGTGCGGTTATCCCGGTCGCGGGCAACCAAGTCACCAGTGACATCGCCAAAATATTCAGAACACCGTTAACACATGCCGAGCAGATTAAAGTGCAATTTGCCAGCGCAAGAAGTTCAACGGTGAGCCGCGAAGACAGTATTGAAGTTCCGTCAGTGGGCGGTCGTCCTTCGCGCAGCATGTCCAGACATACATTGGCTGAAGTTGTCGAGCCAAGATACCAAGAATTGTTTGAGCTTGTGCTCAAGCAGCTGCAAGACAGTGGGTTAGAAGACCAAATTGCAGCAGGCATAGTACTCACCGGAGGCACGTCCTCAATATCAGGTGCAGTTGACATTGCCGAGGCAACATTTGGTATGCCAGTTCGTGTGGCATCACCATTGCCTGTAAAAGGGTTATACGAATATGTGGATCAACCTATTTACTCAACAGGAATAGGCTTGCTTCATTATGGCGCAAGGCGAGTTATCGAACGTCAGTTTGAGCGACCTGAGCGTCAAGGGGTTACCAGCTTTTTGAATCGGGTCAAAAGTTGGTTTAAGGGTGAATTTTAATAACGCAGACATACGGAGATCAGACAATGTTTGAGATCATGGACACTCATTCAGACGAAGCGGTGATTAAGGTCATCGGCGTCGGTGGTGGTGGCGGAAACGCCGTCGAACATATGGTAAAACACAGCATCGAAGGTGTTGAATTTATCGTCACAAATACAGATGCCCAAGCATTACGTAAATCAAGCGCGGGTTCAACAATCCAGCTTGGTCGTGATGTCACTAAAGGCCTTGGGGCTGGTGCAAACCCAGATGTGGGTCGCCAAGCTGCTGAAGAAGATCGCGAAAACATCCGCGCAGCGATTAAAGGATCTGACATGATCTTTATCGCAGCCGGTATGGGCGGTGGAACAGGTACAGGTGCCGCGCCTGTTGTTGCAGAAATCGCACGCGAAGAAGGCATCTTAACCGTTGCCGTTGTGACCAAGCCGTTCCCATTTGAAGGCAAAAAGCGTATGGCTTACGCTGAGCTAGGGATTGCAGAGCTAGCTAAACATGTGGATTCGTTAATTACGATCCCCAATGAAAAGCTGCTTAAAGTACTTGGCCGTGGCACATCATTACTTGATGCATTTGCTGCTGCTAACAACGTACTTCTTGGTGCAGTTCAAGGTATTGCTGAGCTAATTACTCGCCCAGGCTTAATTAACGTCGATTTCGCCGACGTTAAAACCGTGATGTCAGAAATGGGTAATGCCATGATGGGTACCGGTGTGGCAACAGGTGACGACCGTGCAGAAGAAGCCGCAGAAGCAGCTGTTGCCAGCCCGTTACTTGAAGATATTGATTTAGCAGGTGCGCGTGGCGTGTTAGTTAACATCACTGCCGGTATGGATATCAGTATCGAAGAGCTTGAAACCGTGGGTAACCATGTTAAAGCTTACGCATCAGACAACGCGACAGTGGTTGTGGGTGCGGTAATCGATCCTGAAATGAGCGAAGAGTTACGCGTAACTGTTGTTGCTACCGGTATTGGCGCAGAGAAAAAACCAGACATTCAATTAGTTGCTAAGCCAGTTGCGCGTCCAGAGCCAGTTGCCATTGAGCCTCGCCCAGAACCAGTTGAAGAGGTTGCTCCTCAAACTAGCTATACAGCGGCGCCAAAAGGCAATGCAGTACCACAGCCACAACCTACTCAACGCCCAGATGCTGACTATCTTGATATTCCAGCATTCTTGCGTAAGCAGGCTGACTAAAACTCGGATAAAACGTGATGTTTTGCGTGATTAATGAGTACGCTGTTGTGAAAAAGATTATTTTGTAGGTCGGTTCACGATTTTACTACTGAGTGCGTGATTTTTTTGTGAAAATCCAAACTTATGATAGCATGTCATACCAGATCTGCATGATAGTCTTAGGCTATTTTTGCAACTATTTGTTTAATATTGATATTTACGGGTTACTGAATGATTTTTCAAAGAACTGTTCAAAAAATGGTGAAGAGCACTGGAGTCGGATTGCATTCTGGCAATAAAGTGACTCTATGCATTATGCCCGCACCAGTAAATACAGGGATTGTACTAAAACGTACCGATCTTAGCCCTGCTGTGTCGATCCCAGCCAAGGCGGATATGGTGCGTGAAACAACCATGTGTACAGCCTTAGTCAATGATGCTGGTATTAGAATTTCAACGATTGAGCATTTGTTTGCAGCACTTGCCGGCTTAGGTATCGATAATGCAATTATCGAAGTCGATGCACCAGAAATCCCGATTATGGATGGCAGTGCAAGCCCGTTTGTTTTCTTACTGCAAAGCGCAGGGATTAAAGAACAAGCGGCACCGAAAAAATACCTTAAAATCACTAAGCCTGTGCGTGTTGAAGATGGTGATAAATGGGCAGAGTTAACGCCTTTCAAAGGTTTTAGAGTTAATTTTAAAATTGACTTTGCTCACCCTGAAATTGCCCGTAGTCAACAACACATGATTATGGATTTTTCGACTTCAGCGTTTGTAAAAGACATTAGTCGTGCCAGAACATTTGGTTTTATGCGTGATATTGAATACTTACGTGCAAATAACCTTGCACTAGGTGGCAGCATGGAAAATGCCGTTGTACTTGACGAATATCGTGTATTAAACCCTGATGGTCTGCGTTATGAAGACGAATTCGTTAAGCATAAAATTCTCGACGCATTTGGTGACTTGTACGTTGCAGGTCATGCCATTGTTGGCGAGTTTACGGCATTCAAAACCGGTCACGCACTTAACAACCAACTTGTGAGAGCGTTACTTGCCCAGCAAGATGCATGGGAACTTGTAAGCTTTGACAAAGAGGCTGATGTTCCCGTCAGCTTCATGGTTCCAGGTGCGCTGGCGCACGCTTAACCGTTAAGATTGCCTATTACGGCTGGCTAATGCAGCCAGCCGTTTTAGTTTTTCACCTAGCGTACCATCGACATGCTCCGCTAATGCTTCAATATGTTGTGCCGCAGTAGAACTGATTGCATTTTGATTAGTTGTGGGTTTTGGTCTCGCTAAGGCAAGTCCAGGATTGACTTTTACCTCAATAGCGGTAAGCATCGGAAGCGTGTCAACTTGAAGCTGTTGCAATAGCTTCTGCTTTTGGAAATTAATTCTCGCAGCCCATGCTGCAGATGTAGTTTCAATTACAAGAACACCCTGGCGGAGATTGGCAACTTTAAGCTGCTCAGCCACATAACCCGTTAATGTCTGTTTTACATATTGATTCAGACTATTTAATAGTTCTGCTTTCTCGGCAAGTTCAGGTAGTCGCCCTGACACATGAACTAAATTGCTGAGATCTTGAGGGGGCTTTTTCATATGATAATAAGATGGCTGAATTAGGCTATGAGTGTAACAGTTTTTATCCAAGGTCGAAATGGCGTAACACGTTGGCAACCTAGCAAGCGTTGGTTACTCTTACCTATTATTCTGATGGCCACAGGCACAGGAATATATCAATACAACACAGAGCGATTTGCTAGCCAACAGGCTAAAGTTGACGAAAACAAACAACTACGTCAACAGCAAAAGCAACAAGTGTTAGAACTCAAAAATGCCACCGAAACCCAATTGGCAACTCTTGTTGCTCATGTGGCGAAAATGCAAGCCAAAATTACCCGACTTGAAGCCCTTGGCCAACAAGTTGCGCAAAACAACCTTCTTGATGATCAATTCGACTTCTCTGCAGAAGTAGGCATCGGTGGCTTAAGCGAAATAGGTAATGGTGTTGAATTAGGTCAGCTTATGGATGAAATGAATAAGCTGGCATTCAGAATTGATAATAATAATGTTCAGCTATCACTACTTGAAACAGTGGCATCTAATCTCCATATAGATGAAGAGCGTTATATATCAGGGCGACCAATCAACAAAGGTTGGTTATCTTCGCCCTATGGTTTACGAAATGACCCTTTTAATGGCCGCCGAACAATGCATAAAGGTATTGATTTCGCGGGTAAAGAAGGGGCAGATGTTATTGCAACTGCAGCAGGTGTAGTAACATGGTCAGGAAGCATGTTTGGATATGGTGAGTTAGTCGAAATCGATCATGGAAATGGTCTTCGCACTCGTTATGGTCATAATAAATCTCTGTCAGTAAACGTAGGTGACGTCGTTGCCAAAGGCGATAAAATTGCCAGTATGGGAAGCACAGGCCGGTCAACGGCCCCATGTGCATTACGAAGTGTTGCGCGGTAAACAGCAAATCGATCCACAAAAGTACGTTTACCGCAAAGCAAGTTAATAATATTAACGGTTAATGCGCTCAAATGAGCCAAACCTACAACAGATAAGTGATTAAGATGTTAGGCAAACTACTGACAAAAGTATTCGGAAGTCGCAACGACCGTACCCTGAAAAGTCTCGGAAAAATTGTAAAGCAAATTAATGCATTAGAAGCCGATTATGAAAAGTTATCTAATGACGAATTGAAAGCTAAAACAGAAGAGTTTCGCAAGCGCCTTGACGGCGGTGAAACCCTTGATGACATCATGGCAGAAGCCTTTGCTGTCGTTCGTGAAGCGTCAAAGCGTGTATTTGAAATGCGTCACTTCGACGTCCAGCTGCTTGGTGGTATGGTATTAGACAGTAACCGCATTGCTGAAATGAGAACCGGTGAAGGTAAAACCTTAACCGCAACATTACCAGCATACCTTAATGGTTTAACAGGTAAGGGTGTACACATCATTACCGTCAACGACTACTTAGCCCGTCGTGATGCCGAAAACAACCGCCCATTATTTGAGTTCTTAGGTCTAACGGTAGGTATTAACGTAGCCGGACTAGGTCAGTTTGAAAAGAAAGAAGCTTACAATGCCGATATCACCTACGGTACTAATAACGAATTTGGCTTTGATTATCTACGCGATAACATGGCTTTTTCACCGCAAGAACGTGTACAACGTCCACTGCACTACGCACTAATTGACGAAGTCGATTCAATCTTAATCGATGAAGCGCGTACACCATTAATTATTTCTGGCGCAGCTGAAGATAGCTCTGAGCTTTACACTAAAATTAACTTGTTAATCCCAAGCTTAATTCGCCAAGATAAAGAAGACACCGAAGACGAAATTGGTGATGGCGACTACAGCATCGATGAGAAAGGTAAACAGGTTCATTTAACTGAGCGTGGCCAAGAAAAAGTCGAATTATTGCTAATCGAAAAAGGCATGCTTGCCGAAGGCGATTCACTGTATTCAGCGACTAACATTTCATTACTCCATCATGTTAATGCTGCATTACGTGCACACACCTTATTTGAAAAAGATGTCGACTATATTGTACAAGACGATGAAGTCATCATTGTTGATGAACATACAGGTCGTACAATGCCTGGTCGTCGTTGGTCTGAAGGATTACACCAAGCTGTAGAAGCGAAAGAGGGTGTTAAAATTCAAAATGAAAACCAAACACTCGCCTCGATTACTTTCCAGAATTACTTCCGCCAGTATGAAAAACTAGCGGGTATGACAGGTACAGCAGATACTGAAGCATTCGAATTCCAACACATCTACGGTTTAGATACGGTAGTACTTCCAACAAACCGTCCAATGGTTCGTAATGATATGGCTGACTTAGTCTATCTGACCGCCGCTGAAAAATACGCAGCCATTATTAAAGATATTGAAAGTTGTCGTGAACGCGGTCAACCAGTATTGGTTGGTACCGTGTCAATTGAGCAATCAGAATTGCTTAATGGATTATTGAAAAAGGCTAAAATTCCACATAGCGTATTGAATGCAAAATTCCATGAAAAAGAAGCTGAAATTGTTGCTCAAGCCGGTAGTTTAGGTGCAGTAACTATTGCAACTAACATGGCTGGTCGTGGTACAGATATCGTATTAGGCGGTAACTGGAACATGGAAATTGAAGCATTAGACAATCCTACGGCTGAGCAAAAAGCTAAGATTAAAGCTGATTGGAAAATCCGTCATGATGAAGTACTTGCCGCCGGTGGTTTACACATCCTAGGCACAGAGCGTCACGAATCTCGTCGTATCGATAATCAGTTACGTGGTCGTGCTGGTCGTCAAGGTGATGCGGGTTCTTCACGTTTCTACTTATCTATGGAAGATAGCTTAATGCGTATCTTCGCATCAGACCGTGTATCGGGCATGATGAAAAAGTTGGGTATGGAAGAAGGTGAAGCTATCGAACATCCATGGGTGTCGCGTGCTATCGAAAATGCTCAACGTAAAGTAGAAGCACGTAACTTTGATATTCGTAAACAACTTTTAGAATATGACGACGTGGCTAATGACCAACGTCAAGTCGTCTACGCTCAACGCAATGAACTAATGGATGCAGAAAGCATTGAAGATACCATTAAAAACATTGAACAAGATGTTATCGCTGGTGTTATCGATCAATATATTCCACCACAATCATTAGAAGAGTTGTGGGATGTTCCAGGTTTAGAGCAACGTTTATCAAATGAGTTTAATCTTAAACTCACCATCCAAGAATGGTTAGATAAAGAAGAAGACCTTCACGAAGAAACATTACGCGAACGTATTGTTGATACCTGGACCCAAGCTTACCAAGCTAAAGAGCAAATGGTTGGCACACAGGTGCTACGCCAATTTGAGAAAGCTGTCATGCTTCAAACGCTTGACGGCCTATGGAAAGAGCATCTCGCGGCGATGGATCATTTACGTCAAGGTATCCACCTCCGTGGTTACGCGCAAAAGAATCCAAAGCAAGAATATAAGCGTGAGTCATTTGAGTTATTCCAACAAATGTTAGAGACATTAAAAAATGATGTCATTAGCGTATTGTCGAAAGTGCAAGTACAAGCACAATCAGATGTCGACGAAATGGAACAACGCCGTCGTGAAGAAGAAGCTAAAATTCAACATGCTTATCAACACGCAGCTGCTGAATCACTGACTGGTGGAGCAGAAGAGCCAGCACCAGAAGCACCAAAAACAGTTGTTCGTGATGGTGAAAAAATTGGCCGTAATGATCCATGCCCATGTGGTTCCGGTCTAAAGTACAAACAATGCCACGGTAAACTCAGTTAATTTATCAAATTCATTGTGAATAAAGGCAGCGTATACACGCTGCCTTTATTGTTTCTAACGTCGACAAAATACCTACAAAATAAAGACATTGTGGATAACTTTGGGGGTAAATAGTGCGTATCGTGTAGTTAAGTGGCCAAAGGCATAAAAGAACGTAAAAAGATCATTTTTTTGCGCAAAAGCGCTTGCACTAAATCTTAAGCTGCCTATAATGCGCATCCACTGACACGGCAGACAGCGAAAGCAAAAACCGGTGAGTGTTATCAAGCTACTGAGGTAGCAGAGATAACGGCAAAAAGAAGTTTGAAAAAACACTTGACGCCATAAAGGGAATGCGTAAAATACGCACCCCTGACCTACTGAAACGGTCAACGCTCTTTAACAATTTATCAAGTAATCTGTGTGGACATTCACAGGTGTTGAGTTATTCGAAATTGTCTTCTTGTTCTTCGGAACGTAGGCAATCAAAAAATTTAAACTCAATGATGAGAATGTTCATAGTAATATGACACTATAGCAATGTAGTGAGTAATTCGTAAGCTCTTATGAGCGAAGCGAATTATGACAGTAGAATTCATTGAGCCGTTCGACATAGTCGAACGAAAAACTTTAATTGAAGAGTTTGATCATGGCTCAGATTGAACGCTGGCGGCAGGCCTAACACATGCAAGTCGAGCGGTAACAGAAAGTAAGCTTGCTTACTTTGCTGACGAGCGGCGGACGGGTGAGTAATGCCTAGGGATCTGCCCAGTCGAGGGGGATAACAGTTGGAAACGACTGCTAATACCGCATACGCCCTACGGGGGAAAGGAGGGGACCTTCAGTGGCTTTCGCGATTGGATGAACCTAGGTGGGATTAGCTAGTTGGTGAGGTAATGGCTCACCAAGGCGACGATCCCTAGCTGTTCTGAGAGGATGATCAGCCACACTGGGACTGAGACACGGCCCAGACTCCTACGGGAGGCAGCAGTGGGGAATATTGCACAATGGGGGAAACCCTGATGCAGCCATGCCGCGTGTGTGAAGAAGGCCTTCGGGTTGTAAAGCACTTTCAGTAAGGAGGAAAGGTTAACGATTAATACTCGTTAGCTGTGACGTTACTTACAGAAGAAGGACCGGCTAACTCCGTGCCAGCAGCCGCGGTAATACGGAGGGTCAGAGCGTTAATCGGAATTACTGGGCGTAAAGCGTGCGCAGGCGGTTTGTTAAGCCAGATGTGAAATCCCCGGGCTCAACCTGGGAATTGCATTTGGAACTGGCGAACTAGAGTCTTGTAGAGGGGGTAGAATTCCAGGTGTAGCGGTGAAATGCGTAGAGATCTGGAGGAATACCGGTGGCGAAGGCGGCCCCTGGACAAAGACTGACGCTCATGCACGAAAGCGTGGGGAGCAAACAGGATTAGATACCCTGGTAGTCCACGCCGTAAACGATGTCTACTCGGAGTTTAGTGCCTTGAGCACTGGGCTCTCAAGCTAACGCATTAAGTAGACCGCCTGGGGAGTACGGCCGCAAGGTTAAAACTCAAATGAATTGACGGGGGCCGCACAAGCGGTGGAGCATGTGGTTTAATTCGATGCAACGCGAAGAACCTTACCTACTCTTGACATCTAGAGAAGCCGGAAGAGATTCTGGTGTGCCTTCGGGAACTCTAAGACAGGTGCTGCATGGCTGTCGTCAGCTCGTGTTGTGAAATGTTGGGTTAAGTCCCGCAACGAGCGCAACCCCTATCCTTATTTGCCAGCACGTAATGGTGGGAACTCTAGGGAGACTGCCGGTGATAAACCGGAGGAAGGTGGGGACGACGTCAAGTCATCATGGCCTTACGAGTAGGGCTACACACGTGCTACAATGGCGTATACAGAGGGTTGCAAAGCCGCGAGGTGGAGCTAATCTCACAAAGTACGTCGTAGTCCGGATTGGAGTCTGCAACTCGACTCCATGAAGTCGGAATCGCTAGTAATCGTAGATCAGAATGCTACGGTGAATACGTTCCCGAGGCCTTGTACACACCGCCCGTCACACCATGGGAGTGGGCTGCAAAAGAAGTGGGTAGTTTAACCTTAGGGAGAACGCTCACCACTTTGTGGTTCATGACTGGGGTGAAGTCGTAACAAGGTAGCCCTAGGGGAACCTGGGGCTGGATCACCTCCTTACCTATACGACTAGCTCGATACTTGGTGACAATAAACTGCATCCGTGCGTTTATTGCACACAGCACATCCGTGTGCTTGAGTGTTCACACAGATTACTTGATAGAAAGAAAGAGAAATTACGTGTCTGTTTAGACGACGTTAATTCGCTCTAGCACAAGGCGCTTGAAGCGTGAAGAAGGATGTGTAGTACACTACACGACGACTGAACAATGAAAAGCAACGCAGTGATTGAGTGAAGAAACAAGTATAAATGGGTCTGTAGCTCAGCTGGTTAGAGCGCACCCCTGATAAGGGTGAGGTCGGTGGTTCAAGTCCACTCTGACCCACCAAAATCTCGTTAACTCTGCGTTGTCGGATAACTCGTTTAGCAAGCTAAACGTCGTTCTCCTCGCCTTGATTTAACAAGATTTGGTAATACACCTTCATTGAAGGTAAACGTAAATTCTCAACTGCATGTAAATGGGGCTATAGCTCAGCTGGGAGAGCGCCTGCCTTGCACGCAGGAGGTCTGCGGTTCGATCCCGCATAGCTCCACCATTTACTTGTTGGTTCAATTAGTTTGATCAAGACGCTATAAAAGCGGTTCGATCGCACTCACATTGCTCCACCATTTAGATTTATCATAATGATAAATACATGCATAGGTTAGAGATGCCAAAGATAAACGAAATTTTATCTTTGGCTTTTTTAAGCCCGCTCTTTAACAATTTGGAAAGCTGATAGTACTAACTAAAAGGCGCATAAATGACGATTCGTTGTTGTTTGTGTGATTAGGTTAGTGCGAAAAACGTTAATGCGAAAGCATTAACACTTGAGTTCTCAAAACACTGTTTAAGTGTCTTGAATATTCTAAAAACTAAGGCGAGTTTGCAACGCGAAAGCGTATGTGAACTATCAAGTAAAAACCAGCTGGTCATGATATGACCCAGAGCTCTTCTCTTGTTAATTCAAGGGTGTGAAACTCATTTGGGTTGTATGGTTAAGTGACCAAGCGTATACGGTGGATGCCTTGGCAGTCAGAGGCGATGAAGGACGTAGTAACTTGCGAAAAGCGTTGGCGAGCTAGTAACAAGCATTTGAGCTAACGATGTCCGAATGGGGAAACCCACTCACATAAGTGAGTATCTGCACATGAATACATAGTGTGTAGAGGCAAACCCGGGGAACTGAAACATCTAAGTACCCGGAGGAAAAGAAATCAACCGAGATTCCCCTAGTAGCGGCGAGCGAACGGGGATTAGCCCTTAAGTCAGTGGGGTGTTAGTGGAATGTGTTGGAAAGCACAGCGGCACAGGGTGATAGCCCCGTACACGAAAACTAACCATTGATGAAAACGAGTAAGGCGGGACACGTGACATCCTGTTTGAATATGGGGGAATCATCCTCCAAGGCTAAATACTCCTGACTGACCGATAGTGAACCAGTACCGTGAGGGAAAGGCGAAAAGAACCCCTGTGAGGGGAGTGAAATAGAACCTGAAACCGTATACGTACAAGCAGTGGGAGCGGTTCTTGAGACCGTGACTGCGTACCTTTTGTATAATGGGTCAGCGACTTACATTTTGTAGCGAGGTTAAGCGAATAGCGGAGCCGTAGGGAAACCGAGTGTTAACTGCGCGTTTAGTTGCAAGGTGTAGACCCGAAACCCGGTGATCTAGCCATGGGCAGGTTGAAGGTTGAGTAACATCAACTGGAGGATCGAACCGACTTATGTTGAAAAATGAGCGGATGACTTGTGGCTGGGGGTGAAAGGCCAATCAAACCGGGAGATATCTGGTTCTCCTCGAAAGCTATTTAGGTAGCGCCTCGTACGAACACCATTGGGGGTAGAGCACTGTTAAGGCTAGGGGGTCATCCCGACTTACCAACCCTTTGCAAACTCCGAATACCAATGAGTGCTATACGGGAGACAGACGGCGGGTGCTAACGTCCGTCGTCAAAAGGGAAACAACCCAGACCGTCAGCTAAGGTCCCAAAGTGTATGTTAAGTGGGAAACGATGTGGGAAGGCTTAGACAGCTAGGATGTTGGCTTAGAAGCAGCCATCATTTAAAGAAAGCGTAATAGCTCACTAGTCGAGTCGGCCTGCGCGGAAGATGTAACGGGGCTAAACATACCACCGAAGCTACGGGTGCATTTCATTAGAGATGCGCGGTAGAGGAGCGTTCTGTAAGCGGTTGAAGGTGAAGGGGTAACCCACACTGGACGTATCAGAAGTGCGAATGCTGACATGAGTAACGATAAAGGGAGTGAAAAACTCCCTCGCCGAAAGACCAAGGGTTCCTGTCCAACGTTAATCGGGGCAGGGTGAGTCGACCCCTAAGGTGAGGCCGAAAGGCGTAATCGATGGGAAACAGATTAATATTTCTGTACTTTTGCTAACTGCGATGGAGAGACGGAGAAGGCTAGGCTAGCGCGGCGTTGGTAGTCCGCGTTTAAGGTGGTAGGCTGATTTCTTAGGCAAATCCGGGAAATCTTAAGGCCGAGAGCTGATGACGAGTCACTAAGGTGATGAAGTAGTTGATGCCATGCTTCCAGGAAAATCTTCTAAGCTTCAGGTTAGTAGAAATCGTACCCCAAACCGACACAGGTGGTCGGGTAGAGAATACCAAGGCGCTTGAGAGAACTCGGCTGAAGGAACTAGGCAAAATGGTACCGTAACTTCGGGAGAAGGTACGCTCCTGACGGTGATGAGACTTGCTCTCTAAGCTGTTGGGAGTCGCAGATACCAGGTGGCTGCAACTGTTTATCAAAAACACAGTACTGTGCAAAATCGCAAGATGACGTATACGGTATGACGCCTGCCCGGTGCCGGAAGGTTAATTGATTGGGTTATCCGTAAGGAGAAGCTCATGATCGAAGCCCCGGTAAACGGCGGCCGTAACTATAACGGTCCTAAGGTAGCGAAATTCCTTGTCGGGTAAGTTCCGACCTGCACGAATGGCGTAATGATGGCCACGCTGTCTCCAGCCGAGACTCAGTGAAGTTGAAATTGCGGTGAAGATGCCGTATACCCGCGGCTAGACGGAAAGACCCCGTGAACCTTTACTATAGCTTGGCACTGAACATTGAACCTACATGTGTAGGATAGGTGGGAGACTTTGAAGCATGAACGCTAGTTTGTGTGGAGTCAATCTTGAAATACCACCCTTGTAGTTTTGATGTTCTAACCGCGGCCCCTTATCGGGGTTCGGGACAGTGCCTGGTGGGTAGTTTGACTGGGGCGGTCTCCTCCCAAAGAGTAACGGAGGAGCACGAAGGTTGGCTAAGTACGGTCGGACATCGTACGGTTAGTGCAATGGCATAAGCCAGCTTAACTGCGAGACATACACGTCGAGCAGGTACGAAAGTAGGTCATAGTGATCCGGTGGTTCTGAATGGAAGAGCCATCGCTCAACGGATAAAAGGTACTCCGGGGATAACAGGCTGATACCGCCCAAGAGTTCATATCGACGGCGGTGTTTGGCACCTCGATGTCGGCTCATCACATCCTGGGGCTGAAGTCGGTCCCAAGGGTATGGCTGTTCGCCATTTAAAGTGGTACGCGAGCTGGGTTCAGAACGTCGTGAGACAGTTCGGTCCCTATCTGCCGTGGGCGTTGGATGATTGAAGGGGGCTGCTCCTAGTACGAGAGGACCGGAGTGGACGAACCGCTGGTGTTCGGGTTGTTATGCCAATAGCATTGCCCGGTAGCTACGTTCGGGATCGATAACCGCTGAAAGCATCTAAGCGGGAAGCGAGCCCTAAGATGAGTCATCCCTAGAGCTTTAAGCTCTCTAAAGGCCGTAGGAGACTACTACGTTGATAGGCAAGGTGTGTAAGCGTTGTGAGGCGTTGAGCTAACTTGTACTAATGACCCGTGAGGCTTAACCATACAACCCAGATGGGTTTTACTGATACTTAGTATTAGAATAGAGCGCTTAAATAGTGTGAGAATACTCAATAAAATTAGCTTTCCGAATTATTATTTAATGCCAAGGCGTTAAATAAACAAATTTGTCTGGAAACCATAGAGCTGTGAGTCCCACCTGATCCCATTCCGAACTCAGAAGTGAAACACAGTATCGCCGATGGTAGTGTGGGGTCTCCCCATGTGAGAGTAGGTCATTTCCAGACGCCTAATAAGCTCAATAAGTACAGAGTTTGCTGATATGGCTCAGTCGGTAGAGCGCATCCTTGGTAAGGATGAGGTCCCCAGTTCGATTCTGGGTATCAGCACCATTAATTATCTAGTGAAGTGTCCTAGAAACAAAATTTGTCTGGAAACCATAGAGCTGTGATTCCACCTGATCCCATTCCGAACTCAGAAGTGAAACACAGTATCGCCGATGGTAGTGTGGGGTCTCCCCATGTGAGAGTAGGTCATTTCCAGACGCTTAATCAGTAAAAAAGCCCGTTGTTAACGCAACGGGCTTTTTTACGTCTGGAATTTGAGCTTTGAATGTAACCGTCGTAACCGTCTAGCAAACCACACCTCGCATCGTTAATCTGCCTATTTGAAAATACCTGCTCAATGATAAATTAGGAGCAGGTGATGAAAACATACAGAACAGCGGCACAGTGGTTAGAACTACTTCAGCAGCGCAACAATTTCAAAGGCACTAATATTGAATTCTGCCAACATCATAATGTCTCGATTACCACTTATTATAAACAACGTGCTTTACAGGCTGAGAACCAGCAAAAAACAACCTTGCCAAAGAGCGCTACATCATCACGCTTTATTCGTAAGCGTCTAGGCAAAGACACTTAGCCATTTACCTCTGTTTGATATTCCACGGTAGTAAAGACTCAATGTCACTTGGGTTATCCGCCAAGCCTTGCAGGCAATCAGCGATATACGTATATACGACTAGGTCGTTGGCCTTCGCCGTTTCGATGACACTGTAAAGTATTGTGCTGGCACGTGCACCACGCAGTGTATTTGAAAATAGCCATGCCTTGCGACCTATTACAAAGGGTTTTATTGCCCGCTCAGCTCGGTTGTTGTCAATACTCTATCGGCCATCATCTAATACCAATTCCACTAATTATCTGGTCATTCAGCGGTAATTCTGTGCCTTCTAGGCAAGTAATAGGATTGTAGGCATAGTTGCTCTCGGCAACTGCTCCTGCGTTGCTCTACCTCCTGCATCCATGCAGTCGTACGTCAAAATCCTATTAAGCAGCATAGAAGGCACAGAAACCTGCCTTGCAGGAGTCGCTCAGACAGTCCATTTCTTTGTTGCATTGCCTTAGAAGGGAATAACCATTATTTCAACAATGCGCCTCAAACTGAACAGTCTGAGCGACTCTGATTGGTCACATAATTAATGGAAATGGTATAACTAACGCCTGAACTTTTCAAATTGATTCAGCGCATAAAGGATGGCTTTATCCAATGCCATTTCCGGGGGGATTTTATCTTGATGCTGTAATAGCCATTGATGAAGTTCATTTATGATAATTTTGGATTTTTGCTGGCGTATCACATATTTCTCATCAGCAGATTTAGCTTTGATTTGTTGCTCTATACCGTAAAGTTTGCCGATAAGGTTCAATGTTACATCGGCTTTGCCTGTTTTTTATTAGTAAGTGTCAGGGTAAAAATACTTATTTTAACATTCCAGGGTAACAGGCTTTCGATATCCGGGGAGGGGTGCACAGCTTATTAAGACAAGTGATATCAATTACCCAATCATTCACACTTCGGCGGCTGCAATCTAAGCGTCTGGCGACTTCTGAGAGATTATTAATTTGCAAAAAACATCGCAACGGCTAATAAGCGGATCTTCTTATTAGCATTTTTCTTTGTTTAGCGGAATTGAGATCTTCTTGGTAGGTTTACGTTTCCATGCATAAAAGGGATCTAATATCTGTACAGCATTAAAATGTAATTCGAAAACTCGATAAGCATAGATGCGTTATTATCTTCATGTTTGTGGATAAAGCTGTGGGTATCGTGTGCCTACTATGGTGTTAAGCGAGGTATAAAAATTAAATGACAAATTGCTTAAAAAAGGGGTTGCACTAAATCTCATGGTGCCTATAATGCGCATCCACTGACACGGCAAACAGCGAAAGCGGTCACCGAGTTAGGTTGAATTAAGTGCTTAAAAACATTGTATTCAGCAGCGAAAGAAAGTTTGAAAAAACACTTGACGCCAACACGGGAAAGCGTAAAATACGCCTCCCAAGCCAACGACCTAGCGTCTAACGGCGGTGCACGAAATAAGGCATCAACGCTCTTTAACAATCAAAACAAGAAATCTGTGTGGACATTCACAGGTATTGAGTTATTCGAAATTGTCTTCTTGTTCTTCGGAACGTAGGCAATCAAAAAATTTAAACTCAATGCAACGATGAATGTTCATAGCAATATGTACAAAAGACTTGTTTCACTTCAGTGAGATAAGCAATCAGAATTCATTGAGCCGAGACTTTGTCTCGAAAAAACTTTAATTGAAGAGTTTGATCATGGCTCAGATTGAACGCTGGCGGCAGGCCTAACACATGCAAGTCGAGCGGTAACAGAAAGTAAGCTTGCTTACTTTGCTGACGAGCGGCGGACGGGTGAGTAATGCCTAGGGATCTGCCCAGTCGAGGGGGATAACAGTTGGAAACGACTGCTAATACCGCATACGCCCTACGGGGGAAAGGAGGGACCTTCAGGCCTTTCGCGATTGGATGAACCTAGGTGGGATTAGCTAGTTGGTGAGGTAATGGCTCACCAAGGCGACGATCCCTAGCTGTTCTGAGAGGATGATCAGCCACACTGGGACTGAGACACGGCCCAGACTCCTACGGGAGGCAGCAGTGGGGAATATTGCACAATGGGGGAAACCCTGATGCAGCCATGCCGCGTGTGTGAAGAAGGCCTTCGGGTTGTAAAGCACTTTCAGTAAGGAGGAAAGGTTAACGATTAATACTCGTTAGCTGTGACGTTACTTACAGAAGAAGGACCGGCTAACTCCGTGCCAGCAGCCGCGGTAATACGGAGGGTCCGAGCGTTAATCGGAATTACTGGGCGTAAAGCGTGCGCAGGCGGTTTGTTAAGCCAGATGTGAAATCCCCGGGCTCAACCTGGGAATTGCATTTGGAACTGGCGAACTAGAGTCTTGTAGAGGGGGTAGAATTCCAGGTGTAGCGGTGAAATGCGTAGAGATCTGGAGGAATACCGGTGGCGAAGGCGGCCCCTGGACAAAGACTGACGCTCATGCACGAAAGCGTGGGGAGCAAACAGGATTAGATACCCTGGTAGTCCACGCCGTAAACGATGTCTACTCGGAGTTTGGTGCCTTGAGCACTGGGCTCTCAAGCTAACGCATTAAGTAGACCGCCTGGGGAGTACGGCCGCAAGGTTAAAACTCAAATGAATTGACGGGGGCCCGCACAAGCGGTGGAGCATGTGGTTTAATTCGATGCAACGCGAAGAACCTTACCTACTCTTGACATCTAGAGAAGCCGGAAGAGATTCTGGTGTGCCTTCGGGAACTCTAAGACAGGTGCTGCATGGCTGTCGTCAGCTCGTGTTGTGAAATGTTGGGTTAAGTCCCGCAACGAGCGCAACCCCTATCCTTATTTGCCAGCACGTAATGGTGGGAACTCTAGGGAGACTGCCGGTGATAAACCGGAGGAAGGTGGGGACGACGTCAAGTCATCATGGCTCTTACGAGTAGGGCTACACACGTGCTACAATGGCGTATACAGAGGGTTGCAAAGCCGCGAGGTGGAGCTAATCTCACAAAGTACGTCGTAGTCCGGATTGGAGTCTGCAACTCGACTCCATGAAGTCGGAATCGCTAGTAATCGTAGATCAGAATGCTACGGTGAATACGTTCCCGTAGCCTTGTACACACCGCCCGTCACACCATGGGAGTGGGCTGCAAAAGAAGTGGGTAGTTTAACCTTAGGGAGAACGCTCACCACTTTGTGGTTCATGACTGGGGTGAAGTCGTAACAAGGTAGCCCTAGGGGAACCTGGGGCTGGATCACCTCCTTACCTATACGACTAGCTCGATACTTGGTGACAATAAACTGCATCCGTGCGTTTATTGCACACAGCACATCCATGTGCTTGAGTGTTCACACAGATTGCTTGTTAACTTCTTTGGAAGTAGAGCGAAAATGCGCCGCGAGCCGGTAAGCATTGTTCTTTAACAATTTGGAAAGCTGATAGTACTAACTAAAAGGCGCATAAATGACGATTCGTTGTTGTTTGTGTTATTAGGTTAGTGCGAAAAACGTTAATGCGAAAGCATTAACACTTGAGTTCTCAAAACACTGTTTAAGTGTCTTGAATATTCTAAAAACTAAGGCGATTTCGTGTGCGAAAGTGCATGAATTATCAAAGTAAAAACCAGCTGGTCATGATATGACCCACGTTTTTCTTATCTTTTGTTTAGACAAAGGATGAGCGCAGTTAATCGCTTATTAGGCAAGGCTTGAAGTTGAACGACGAATGAGTGTAGCAGCGCTACATGATTGAATCGTGAAACTGAAAACGCCGGATAATAAGATGAGTAACAAGCGTAAGAAAGACCCATTTGGGTTGTATGGTTAAGTGACCAAGCGTATACGGTGGATGCCTTGGCAGTCAGAGGCGATGAAGGACGTAGTAACTTGCGAAAAGCGTTGGCGAGCTAGTAACAAGCATTTGAGCTAACGATGTCCGAATGGGGAAACCCACTCACATAAGTGAGTATCTGCACATGAATACATAGTGTGTAGAGGCAAACCCGGGGAACTGAAACATCTAAGTACCCGGAGGAAAAGAAATCAACCGAGATTCCCCTAGTAGCGGCGAGCGAACGGGGATTAGCCCTTAAGTCAGTGGGGTGTTAGTGGAATGTGTTGGAAAGCACAGCGGCACAGGGTGATAGCCCCGTACACGAAAACTAACCATTGATGAAAACGAGTAAGGCGGGACACGTGACATCCTGTTTGAATATGGGGGAATCATCCTCCAAGGCTAAATACTCCTGACTGACCGATAGTGAACCAGTACCGTGAGGGAAAGGCGAAAAGAACCCCTGTGAGGGGAGTGAAATAGAACCTGAAACCGTATACGTACAAGCAGTGGGAGCGGTTCTTGAGACCGTGACTGCGTACCTTTTGTATAATGGGTCAGCGACTTACATTTTGTAGCGAGGTTAAGCGAATAGCGGAGCCGTAGGGAAACCGAGTGTTAACTGCGCGTTTAGTTGCAAGGTGTAGACCCGAAACCCGGTGATCTAGCCATGGGCAGGTTGAAGGTTGAGTAACATCAACTGGAGGACCGAACCGACTTATGTTGAAAAATGAGCGGATGACTTGTGGCTGGGGGTGAAAGGCCAATCAAACCGGGAGATATCTGGTTCTCCTCGAAAGCTATTTAGGTAGCGCCTCGTACGAACACCATTGGGGGTAGAGCACTGTTAAGGCTAGGGGGTCATCCCGACTTACCAACCCTTTGCAAACTCCGAATACCAATGAGTGCTATACGGGAGACAGACGGCGGGTGCTAACGTCCGTCGTCAAAAGGGAAACAACCCAGACCGTCAGCTAAGGTCCCAAAGTGTATGTTAAGTGGGAAACGATGTGGGAAGGCTTAGACAGCTAGGATGTTGGCTTAGAAGCAGCCATCATTTAAAGAAAGCGTAATAGCTCACTAGTCGAGTCGGCCTGCGCGGAAGATGTAACGGGGCTAAACATACCACCGAAGCTACGGGTGCATTTCATTAGAGATGCGCGGTAGAGGAGCGTTCTGTAAGCGGTTGAAGGTGAAGGGGTAACCCACACTGGACGTATCAGAAGTGCGAATGCTGACATGAGTAACGATAAAGGGAGTGAAAAACTCCCTCGCCGAAAGACCAAGGGTTCCTGTCCAACGTTAATCGGGGCAGGGTGAGTCGACCCCTAAGGTGAGGCCGAAAGGCGTAATCGATGGGAAACAGATTAATATTTCTGTACTTTTGCTAACTGCGATGGAGAGACGGAGAAGGCTAGGCTAGCGCGGCGTTGGTAGTCCGCGTTTAAGGTGGTAGGCTGATTTCTTAGGCAAATCCGGGAAATCTTAAGGCCGAGAGCTGATGACGAGTCACTAAGGTGATGAAGTAGTTGATGCCATGCTTCCAGGAAAATCTTCTAAGCTTCAGGTTAGTAGAAATCGTACCCCAAACCGACACAGGTGGTCGGGTAGAGAATACCAAGGCGCTTGAGAGAACTCGGCTGAAGGAACTAGGCAAAATGGTACCGTAACTTCGGGAGAAGGTACGCTCCTGACGGTGATGAGACTTGCTCTCTAAGCTGTTGGGAGTCGCAGATACCAGGTGGCTGCAACTGTTTATCAAAAACACAGTACTGTGCAAAATCGCAAGATGACGTATACGGTATGACGCCTGCCCGGTGCCGGAAGGTTAATTGATTGGGTTATCCGTAAGGAGAAGCTCATGATCGAAGCCCCGGTAAACGGCGGCCGTAACTATAACGGTCCTAAGGTAGCGAAATTCCTTGTCGGGTAAGTTCCGACCTGCACGAATGGCGTAATGATGGCCACGCTGTCTCCAGCCGAGACTCAGTGAAGTTGAAATTGCGGTGAAGATGCCGTATACCCGCGGCTAGACGGAAAGACCCCGTGAACCTTTACTATAGCTTGGCACTGAACATTGAACCTACATGTGTAGGATAGGTGGGAGACTTTGAAGCATGAACGCTAGTTTGTGTGGAGTCAATCTTGAAATACCACCCTTGTAGTTTTGATGTTCTAACCGCGGCCCCTTATCGGGGTTCGGGACAGTGCCTGGTGGGTAGTTTGACTGGGGCGGTCTCCTCCCAAAGAGTAACGGAGGAGCACGAAGGTTGGCTAAGTACGGTCGGACATCGTACGGTTAGTGCAATGGCATAAGCCAGCTTAACTGCGAGACATACACGTCGAGCAGGTACGAAAAGTAGGTCATAGTGATCCGGTGGTTCTGAATGGAAGGGCCATCGCTCAACGGATAAAAGGTACTCCGGGGATAACAGGCTGATACCGCCCAAGAGTTCATATCGACGGCGGTGTTTGGCACCTCGATGTCGGCTCATCACATCCTGGGGCTGAAGTCGGTCCCAAGGGTATGGCTGTTCGCCATTTAAAGTGGTACGCGAGCTGGGTTCAGAACGTCGTGAGACAGTTCGGTCCCTATCTGCCGTGGGCGTTGGATGATTGAAGGGGGCTGCTCCTAGTACGAGAGGATCGGAGTGGACGAACCGCTGGTGTTCGGGTTGTTATGCCAATAGCATTGCCCGGTAGCTACGTTCGGGATCGATAACCGCTGAAAGCATCTAAGCGGGAAGCGAGCCCTAAGATGAGTCATCCCTAGAGCTTTAAGCTCTCTAAAGAGCCGTAGGAGACTACTACGTTGATAGGCAAGGTGTGTAAGCGTTGTGAGGCGTTGAGCTAACTTGTACTAATGACCCGTGAGGCTTAACCATACAACCCAGATGGGTTTTACTGATACTTAGTATTAGAATAGAGCGCTTAAATAGTGTGAGAATACTCAATAAAATTAGCTTTCCGAATTATTATTTAATGCCAAGGCGTTAAATAAACAAATTTGTCTGGAAACCATAGAGCTGTGATTCCACCTGATCCCATTCCGAACTCAGAAGTGAAACACAGTATCGCCGATGGTAGTGTGGGGTCTCCCCATGTGAGAGTAGGTCATTTCCAGACGCCTAATAAGTACGAAAGCCCGTTGCTAATGCATCGGGCTTTTTTACGTCTAAGATTTGTGTGTCAAATGAGCAAGATAGCAGTGTGGTCGATATGCCCATGTGAGTGCATGCATGTCCTTCAAACTCTCGATGTAAGAGGTCGTTCGTTAACACTGAACAGCAATGAAAAAATGATGCAGCATTTACGTTATTACGTGGAAACACCACATGGGCGGGCGGATGCCAGAGAGCGAGTCAAAGTAGAGCACTCTCTGGCGTCAATCTGTAATCGTAAAGGGCATAAAGCACGGTATACTGGCGTACGACTGAATGAATTCGATTTAAACAGGACAGCGATGATCACGAATCTACATATATCGATGAATTTAGCTGCTTAGTTTTTATCCATTCGGTGTTCTAGGGGCTAACATTGTTTACTCAAAAGCCACCTAAATCGATGGCTTGTAAAGTTATAAATCTAAATCGAATAACTTTTCTACAATGGGTTTATTCGCTTCAGGAAACTCATATTCGCTTAGTGATTGTACTTCTACCCATTTAACTTGTTGGCCTTCCATGCCTAATGCATTGCCACTGAAATCTGTAACGAGGTGAATATCGAGTCTGACGTGCTTGTCTGGATAGTCGTGGCTGATATCCATAAACTCAGTTGTACTGCTTACATCTAAGTTAACTTCTTCTTTAAGCTCACGAATTAATGCATCGCTGACAGATTCATTGGCTTCTACTTTACCACCGGGGAACTCCCATTTACCGCCTTGATGAAGGTGTGCGTGACGTTTGGCAAGTAGGGTTTGTTTTTGGGTATTTATCACGATGCCAACGGCGACATGTATTCTGTTTGACATAAAAGCTCTTATTATTGTTTAAAGAAGTCTTCTTCATCGTAGCCAATATCATCCATCATATCTGGGTCGATATTGTCTTTCACTGGAATGCTGTGTTTTTCACTTGCCCAATCGCCAAGATCGATAAGTTTGCAGCGTTCACTGCAAAATGGCTTAAATAAAGATGTGGTGTTCCATTCAACTGATGTACTGCAAATAGGACATTTAACGGTTAAAGGCATATTGATATCCGCAACGATACTGATTAATCAGTGATGATTAACAGTGTTAATAATTGATCATGGTTTAATGGTAAAGCGTTTAACCACAGGTTGCTAGTGAGAACTCAATAGTTTCTTGGGTATGGCGATGTAAACTGAAATCAACAAAGTGGATGGCGTATCTATTTTTGTGGCCACTTATCGTTGGATAGCAATTATAAATGGGATTAATTTTAACGCGGATTAATGATAAAGGGTGTGGTGAATCACCTTGATAAAAACCTGCTTGAGCGCTTATGCGAGTAAACTCAGCAGTATTACGATATATGTTCAACAAGAGTGTGATAGGCGCTAGAATCGGCTTAAATTGTTCTTGCCACTGCTGAATATCTAGCTTTCTTTGCGGCCAGTCTTTTCCTAACCAAAAATGCAGTTGCGGTAAGTCAAAATTACAGTAGGCACCTGTCATGTTAAAACGCTGTCGTAAAGCCGAAATAAATTTGTCTTGTTTGAGCTTGTAGCCAATTCTTTCAGGCTTTTGTAATGGCACTTTTAATGAGTTGAGTTGCTGGATTAGTTGATTAACTTGTTCGCTATCGGCTTCTTGTAAATAACATATGCTTCGAAGTTGTTGCACCTGTCGGTCTATATCTTTCAATAGTTCGGTGCGGTAATCACAACGTTCGGTCAGTTCTAGAAGTGAAAATAACGGGAAAAAGCATTGATGTTGTTGATCTTGAGTGACATTATTTTGTAGCTGTTGGGCTAAATTTTCTAAGCGTAAATAGCTGCGGACTTTTTCATTTAAGGGTTGTTCGTAAATTAAATCAGTCATTGGGTTTAATCGTCAACTCAGCAGCTTGTTGTAAAAATAGTTGATGCAGACGAGTAACTTGACTGCGCAACAGGTTAATGTCTCCTTGATTATCGATGATGTGTTCGGCTTTATCTAAGCGTTGCTGTCTGCTCATTTGGCTCGCAAGTATATGTTCAACTTGCTGTCTGCTAACGCCATCACGTTGCATCGTCCTTGATATTTGCAATTCTGGTGAAATATCTACCACCAAAGTTGTAGTTACTAAACTATCTAAATGATTCTCAAATAGCAAGGGCACAACCATAATCACATATTGAGATGCTGATGCTTGTACTTGGTCCAACATCTTTTGGCGGATCATTGGGTGTAGTAAGTTATTGAGCCATAACCGCTGTGTTTCGTTATTAAACACTTGGTTACGTAGAGCTGCTCTATCTAGTTGACCATCGGCAAGTAATATTTTATCACCAAAGTGTTCAACAATGGCAGTAAGCCCTGCTGAGCCTATTGCAACGACTTCTCTGGCAATCACATCAGCATCAACCAGCTCAATACCGAACTCTGCAAACAGATTCGCCACAGTGGTTTTGCCACTGGCAATTCCGCCGGTAAGACCGACTACAAACTTTGCGAGTGTCATAAGGTGCTAAGGTACCAATTAAGAATATCTTGTCCCCAGACGAGCGCTATCCAACCTGCCGCGGCTATGTAAGAGCCAAACGGGATTGGATTGCCCTTATTGAGTTTTTTAGTGATGATCATTAGGATACCGACCACTGCGCCTACAAGTGATGATAGTAATATTATTAGTGGCAACATTTGCCAACCGAGCCAGGCACCAAATACGGCTAATAACTTAAAGTCGCCATAGCCCATCCCTTCTTTACCCGTGACGAGTTTGAATAACCAAAATACGGATCATAAACTTAAGTAACCAGCAGCTGCACCAATAATGGCATCTTGTGGGCTGGTATAAATACCCTTAAGGTTTATCACTAAACCTAGCCATAATATCGGTAAGGTGAGTTGATCAGGTAACAGCATTTCATCTAAATCGATACCGGTGAGTGCTACGAGCACGAACGTTAATATGCTGGCATAGACAAATTGCCATGTCGAGCCAAAATGCCACGCAAGAGTGGCAATCAATATCCCTGTTAATAATTCAATAATTGGATAGCGAGCAGATATGGCGGTTTTACAATTAGCGCATTTTCCTTTTAATGATAACCAGCCCAGAATAGGTAAGTTATGCCAAGGTTTGATATTGCTTTTACACTTTGGGCAGGCCGAACCCGGTACAACTAAGTTGTACTTTGTTGGGAACTCATCGATGGGTTTATTTAAGCGTTCATTACCCACTTGCTTAACAATATCTGGGTGATATTCATTTAGGTAAAAGTTACATTCACTTTGCCATTCACGCTTCATCATCACAGGTAAGCGATGAATCACAACATTGAGAAAGCTGCCAATGGTGGCAGCAAAAATAAAACTAATAACCACAAATACCCAAGGATACAGGTGCATTGTTGTTATAAAAGTTGAGATAAATTCAGTCATTATATTTTTCTAATTATAAAACGTCACCAAGTTGGAAGATTGGCAAATACATACCAATAATTAATCCGCCAACTAATGTACCGATCACTACCATCATTATTGGCTCAATTAAGCTTGATAAACCATCAACTGCATCATCAACTTGCATTTCAAATATATTGGCAACTTTATTTAGCATATCATCAAGAGAGCCAGCTTCTTCACCGATTTGAATCATTTGAATCAACATGTCAGGAAATAAATT
The DNA here is from genome assembly GCF_025398315.1 of Shewanella phaeophyticola. GTDB lineage: Bacteria > Pseudomonadota > Gammaproteobacteria > Enterobacterales > Shewanellaceae > Shewanella > Shewanella phaeophyticola. Next base: position 3,913,232 of record NZ_JAODOQ010000001.1, on the reverse strand, counting down.
TGCTGTTCTCATTGCAACGTTTAGTTGCATACCAGACATCACCTCTTGACGAATTTTTAAGAGTGCGATTCTATAAACTGCATTACCAGATGCTCCAGCAGCAGACTCCAAACCATCAATAAGAGGTACACCTGCTGCAAATGTAGTAGCGAGTGTACGAGCAAACCTTGACATAGCGGCTTTATGTAGGATATCTCCTAGTATTGGAATTCTAAGTATGTAGGTATCAACTTGGTCTCTAAATTTTTGTGATTTTCTGTGGGCGTTCTTAAATAAATATACAAATATTATTATACCAATTACAAACAAGTACCATGAGCTTTGTAACCACCTTGATGCATTTACAATTATCTGTGTAAAAGCGGGAAGTTCAGCACCGAATCCTTTGAAAATCGATTCAAATTGGGGCACTACAAATAAAAGTAATAATACAGTCACACCGATTGCGACAGTGGTAACTGCTGCGGGATAAAACATAGCTTTTTTGACTTTAGACTTTAATTGCTCTGCTTTTTCTTTGTAAATAGCGATGCGGTCAAAAACAACCTCTAATGCTCCAGAATGTTCGCCTGCCGCGACTAAATCGACATATAAATCATCAAAATATCGTCTATGTGGTTTTAATGCTTCAGATAATGGGATGCCAGACTCGACATCCGATAGAATAATATTGAGTAGCTCTCGCATTTTTACTTTTTCGTGGCCTCGAGCAATTAACTGTAAAGCTGTAACTAGCGGAACGCCCGAAGATAGCATGGTCGCAATCTGCCGTGTCATCATGGCAATATCCATTGCTTTGATGTTAGGGTCTCCCAGTTTAAAGAGTGGCGTGGCTTTTTTACGCACCCCTTTGGGTGTGACGCCTTGTGCTTTTAGTACGCTACGAATTTCAGCAACTGAGACACCTTTTAGTTCACCAGATGTACGCTGGCCTGCACGATTTACACCTTTCCATTCAAATATAAATACTTTGGGTTGGTGTTTTGTTGCTTTTTTTGATTTTGTTTTTCTTTTTGCTGTTGCAGTGGCCATAGAGCCAGTCCTTTTCTTAAGGTCTACTTATCCATTGTTATCGCTTAAAGTGCTTCAGTAAACCAGAACAAATTGAGATAGTTAAAAATATTACTTTAGACTATTTAAAAGCTGGTGACACGGTTTATTTCAGCAATGCTGGTGACACCATGGATGACTTTTAATAAACCAGATTGGCGTAAATCGCGCATGCCCTGTTGTTTTGCTTGTTTAGCTATTTGCAGTGAATTACCACCTTCCATAATGGTGCGGGCAATTTCATCGCTCATTTTCATTACCTCATAAATACCAACACGGCCTTTATAGCCGCCAGAACATTGATCACAACCGACAGGCTTGAATACGGTGAAACCATTGTCAATGTCACTTTGCTGAAAGCCTAAACGTTGTAATTCTGTTTGCGGGATATCTTCTGCTTGTTTACAGGCAGGGCATAAGCGTCTAGCCAGACGCTGAGCAATAATTAAATTGACTGAGCTGGCAATGTTATAACCCGGTACGCCCATATTAATTAAACGGGTTAAGGTTTCGGCTGCTGAGTTGGTGTGTAGCGTCGATAACACTAGGTGACCGGTTTGCGCCGCTTTAATGGCAATTTCAGCGGTTTCTAGGTCGCGGATTTCACCGACCATGACTACATCGGGGTCTTGGCGTAAAAATGAGCGTAAGGCCGAGGCGAAGGTTAGGCCAGCTTTTAAATTAATGTGAACCTGGTTAACGCCTTCTAGGTTAATCTCTACCGGATCTTCAGCGGTAGAAATATTACGCTCTTCAGTATTGAGGATATTAAGCCCGGTATACAAGGACACGGTTTTACCTGAACCTGTTGGGTAGGTCACTAAAATCATCCCCTGAGGTTTGGCGAGCATTTCTTCATAGAGTAATCGCTGGTCATCTTCATAACCGAGCTTTTCAATACCAAGCTGCGCAGAAGATGAGTCCAGAATACGCATTACAATTTTTTCGCCCCAAATGGTGGGCAGAGTACTGACACGAAAATCAATTGATTTGGTGCGCGACAGCTTCATCTTAATGCGGCCGTCTTGCGGGACGCGGCGCTCGGCAATATCCAGTTTTGACATGACTTTTAAACGAGCAGAAATACGGCCTGATAGATTGACTGGTGGCTCAGATACTTCATGCAAAATGCCATCAATACGAAAACGAATGCGGTAGCGTTTTTCATAAGGCTCAAAATGTAAATCTGAAGCACCTTTACGAATGGCGTCGGTAAGGATTTTATTGATGTAAATGACAATCGGTGCATCATCACTACTGTCACCGGTTGGTTCATCTTCGCGGCTTGTATCTGTGACTTCTATGCCTGCTAATGCTTCTTCATCAATCCCTTCTAAACCAAGCCCACTAATATCTTCCTCGAGTATTTTTTCAAGCACCTTAAGCAGTTTGTCATCTTCAACTAGAATCGCTTCGGCATGTAAACCTAAACTAAATTGAAAATCTTCTAGTGCTGCTATATTGGTAGGGTCTGAAGTGGCAATGTATAAGCGATTACTTCTTTTGAAGATAGGCAAACATTTATGTTTACTTATTAATTTCTTATTTAAAAGGTCGTCAGGAATGCTTGTTGTATCAAATTCATTTAAGTCGAGAAGAGGAGTGCCGTACTCTTCATAACATAACTCAGCAACTTCACGAGCAGAAATAATCTTATCCATAATTAATGTAGTTACAAACGTTTGCTTGTTTTTACGAGAGCTGGCTATAGCAGCTGAGACTTGCTCTTCATTAAGAATGTTTTTACGGATAAATAAGGTTGATAAACCAAGATGAAGCGCATTAGTAGACATTATTTAACTCTTAATCTTATAAGTATATCCATCTTATACTTAAACAATAAAGGCAGCAAAGCTGCCTTTATTGTTGTTATTTTTTAGTCTAAATATTACGGGGTAACTGCTTGACATAAAGGAGGCAGGTACTTATCGTCAATATCACCAGCATCACAACTCCAAACGCCATCATCTGTTCTATTGTAAACAAGATCTTTATTTTTAATGTCTGGCGAACCTTCAGTGAAGGTTAAAGTCATAGCACCATCAAATGCAATCGTGCCGTTAGCTGGATTGTTGCCTTGGACTTGAGCTAAAGTTGTAGGCCACTCGCCTTCAGTTAAAATGTAGGCTTCAACTGGGGCTTTTAAACTGTTCATTGTGCCAATAGCAGAACCGATGTCTGACTTACCGACATAAGTTTGGTACTGTGGGATCGCAATAGCAGCAAGAATACCGATAATTGCCACTACGATTAATAGTTCAATAAGAGTAAAACCCTTAGCGTTTTTGATTTGGTTGATACCTTTCATATTTCTCTCCGTAAAATTAGGCTGGGGGTAGTATCAATCCTCGATGGCTGCTGCTTAAGCTAGTGTTAACGCTAGGCATAAGTTGAGTAGCTGGCATTCCATTTGCCGAAAACCTTAAAGCACAATTGTGTGGTACTGGATGTGAGCTCCGCTGCACCACGTTTTTAGTTTTTGCGTACATTATCGCGTTCACTTGTTAATGAACGACCCATACATAGCGGGTATATCATAACCATGTTAGCGCAGATGATGTTAGCAGATATTTTCTGACTGACATTTCGGCTGAGCAGTAAACCTAGAGTAAATACACTAACGTTATCATGCAGACAATGCACATTTGATTAATTAGTCTATTATAGACCATCACAAATGTAGACTGAATGTTAACAGCTTTGCACTTATTTACACTATAGCGCTGACTGTACATGGCCGAAAGGCCAACTCGCCTACGATAAACGTTAGTATAATTTGTTACAAAATGGAATAGCCTTATTGTACAAATATAAAATAAATGTCTAAAAATGCTCCGATTTCACATTTTCAGGACATTATACGGTAATTTTTTTTGACATGCGAGGTAGCGGTAATACTTTTTTTGACAAAATGATAACAATGTCGGTTTGTTGGCGGTTTTTAATGGCGTTTTTTTATGTCTGAATGGAATGTTATGTAAGATATTGTGGTGCGTGACAAGTGACAAGTGACAAGTGACAAGTGACAAGTGACAAGTGACAAGTGACAAGTGACAAGTGACAAGTGACAAGTGACAAGTGACAAGTGACAAGTGACAAGTGACAAGGGGCGAGTACGCTTATGACGACCTCGCCCCCAGTGGTTTTAATGGTTAGGCTTTTAAGCGAAGTGACAAGTCGAGCGCTTTAACATGTTTGGTGAGTGCGCCGACAGAAATATAGTCAACGCCGGTTTGGGCAAATGTGGCTAGGGTGTCAAGGGTCACGTTACCTGACACTTCGAGTTTGGCGCCTTTACCTTGATCTTTATAACGGTTATTGAGACTCACCGCATCGACCATCATGGTGACGTCGAAATTATCGAGCATGATAATGTCAGCACCACCGTCGAGCGCTTGAGTGAGCTCGTCTAATGATTCGACCTCTACTTCAACAGGCTTAGTATTATCTAATGCACGGGCAGCGCTAATGGCTTGTGAAATGCCGCCGCAAGCCATGATGTGGTTTTCTTTAATAAGAAAGGCATCAAATAACCCAATACGATGGTTTTTACCGCCGCCACAAGTTACCGCATATTTTTGTGCGGTACGTAAACCCGGAATGGTTTTGCGGGTGTCGAGTAAGCGGGTATGAGTGCCAGAGAGTTTGTCGACATAGTGTTTGGTGAGGCTAGCCACGCCAGACAAGGTTTGAATGAAGTTCATGGCAGTACGTTCGCCAGTTAAAATGGCGCGAGCAGAGCCAGATAACTCACACAATACTTGATTAGGCACCACTAAGTCGCCGTCGTCTACATGCCAATGCAGTACTACGTCACCACCGAGTTGGTTAAACACTTGCTCGGCTTCAAGCTTTACCACAAAATACGCCATCTTCGCGGGTGATTAAGCTGCCTGAAACGTGTTTGTCAGCAGGAATGAGTTGTGCAGTAATGTCTGCCGTGAGCATATCTTCGATGCTGTTATGAGTACTGTAGCCTAAGTCTTCGTTGAGTGCTGTTTTTACGGCGTGGCGGATGTCATTTTCTAACATAAGCAAAGTCCTTGCTAAAGAGCGTGATAGGGTAAAACGACTCGCGATAAATAGCGTGGTCGTTTACCAAAAAGCATTTGTACAAGATTACCATATTTAAACGAGGGACTGACACTCACTAATGAGCAATTTTTAACATTGGTATTCAGGTTTATAACTGTTAAATTTACTGTATTGATATTGAGTAAAGGTTGTTATGGCTATTGGATTATTGGTAAATGGTTGGTTGAGTGGCGCGCGTCAGTGTATATCGCCACATTTTAATCAACGGCCTGATGGCGAGGTCAGTTTGTTGGTTATCCACAATATTAGTTTGCCTGCAGGTTGCTTTGGTTTACCGCACATCGATGAGTTGTTTCAAGGCTGCTTAGATATTGAAGCTGATGACAGTTTTGCCGAGCTTGCGGGGTTGCAGGTATCGGCACATTTTTTAATTCGCCGCGATGGCGAAGTGGTGCAGTATGTCAGTTGTGATGATAGGGCTTGGCATGCCGGCGTATCAAGTTTTAACTCACGTACTGGGTGTAACGATTTTGCCATTGGCATTGAAATGGAAGGCTCCGACACCAGTGGTTATACCGATGCGCAATATCAACAATTAACACTGTTAACTTTGGCGTTAATGGCGCACTATCCTATGATTAAGTTACCCAATATTGTGGGGCATTGTGATATTGCTCCTGGACGCAAAACCGATCCTGGTGACAGCTTTGATTGGACGCGCTATAAACAAGCTATTGTTGCTGCAACCGCTTGATACCGTTATCACCGACTGTTGAACACTTTTAAGATATAGCACAGGTAAAAGGGATATTTATGGCGTTATTTTCATTATTGGTCGCAATTTTAGTTGAGCGCTTAAAATTACTGCCCAGTAGCTGGCAGTTTGATCATTTGATGCAAGCTTACCACAAGCAATTTTGGGACGATGAATCGTTAGAAACTGAGTTTGGCGTTGCAATGGCGTTAATTTTGCCAGCATTGGTGGTGTTTTTGATTAGCCATTTATTGCACGGTATTTTCTTTGATTTACTCAGTTTGCTGTTTTGGTTATTGATATCGATAGTGTGCTTTAGTCATCAACGCTTGCGAGTACTGTTTAAACAATATATTCAGGCTGCTTGTCGTGGTGACGTGCAGGCTTGCTATCGATATGCAGGGCAGCTTGATTGTACAGAATGCCTTGATGTTATAGATGAACAAGATTTAGGCCATAAAGTCGGTCAAACAGTGGCGTGGATTAATTACCGTTATTATGGTGCGGTTGCGTTATTTTTGATTTTTTTAGGCCAGTAGGCGCAGTACTATATTGTAGCATGCGCTTTTACAGTGACTTTAATATTAAGCACAACAAAGACATGCCGCTAGTGAGTTATTTACAAATGTTACTTGATTGGTTACCTAGCCGATTATTTAGTTTTGGGTATGTGTTAAGTGGCCAATTTAGCAGCGGATTAGGTGCGTGGCGCCAATATGCCTTACGGTTAAGGTGTGATGCTAAAACCATTGTGACCGAAACTGCTGTTGCTGCAGAGTCGTTGCCTGAAGCAGGTAATGCACCGATTAGTTTACAGTCGACTTTAGCGTTGCTGGCATTAAGTAAACGTAACTTTATTTTGCTATTAACGTTAGTGTCACTATTAACCATTTTTGGATTTGTCAGCTAATCTAGGGTCTGTTAACTGATAACGATTTTGGGCAGACAAACGGAGAATATACACGTTAAAATTGGTTAGACTAATTAACAATGACATTAAATGGTCTGACCCCTTTTATACAAATATCAGTTATGCTCGGGGATTGAGCGTTTTAAACAAACTTTTGTGACAATGTCAATAAGCTGATAACTAGACATGGCCTGTATGATTTGATAAAGTGCGCTCTCTCATATTAATTGGTAAGACCAATTGACAATTGCTTGTTTAGGGAGCAGGGCGCCAGATGGCTTATAGTAAGATTAACCAGCCAAAAATATCCGATGTGATCATGGAGCAGTTAGAGCGCATGATCCTAGAAGGTAGTTTACAGCCGGGTCAGAAACTGCCTCCCGAGCGTGAACTTGCCGTGCAATTTGAAGTGTCTCGTCCTTCATTGCGCGAAGCTATTCAAAAATTAGAAGCAAAAGGGTTGCTCATGCGTCGTCAAGGCGGTGGCACCTACGTAAAAGAACAACTCTGGCAAAGTCTTGCCGATCCCATTGTTGAATTAATGCATAACGACTCTGAAAGTCAGTACGACTTACTGGAGTTTCGTCACGCCACAGAAGGCATGATGGCGTATTTTGCTGCGCTGCGCGGCACCGATGCGGATATGAAAAACATCAACAAACGTATTGCTGAAGTAGAGTCGGCAAACAATATTGACACTAAAGCCGATGCGATAGTGCGTTTTTATCGTGCGATTGCAGAAGCGTCACACAATGTTGCCATGCTTCATCTAGTATTAAGTTTAACCCCAGTGCTGCATAAAAATGTAGCAAAAAATTTGGAACTTTTGAGCAGACGCGAAGAAACTTCCGCAAAGGCAAATAATCACAGAAGAGCATTGCTTGCTGCGATTGTGCGCCGGGACCCAGAGGCTGCACGTGCTGCTTCGAACGAGCATTTAAGCTACATCGAAGAAGTCATGTTGTCAGTGAGAGAAGAAGACAGTCGGTTGCAACGTAGTTTGCGCCGTTTAAAGAGCGGCGTGTAACTGAGTTGTTGTGTCAACAAGCAACAACGAATGCCGAAATATAACTCCGTATATAAAGAAGGACTGCGAGATGTCTGAAGATATGCTTCAAGATTTAGACCCATCAGAAACCCAAGAGTGGGTTGATGCTCTGCAAGCTGTATTAGAGCAAGAGGTGCCTGAACGTGCACACTATTTACTCGAAAAACTTATCGACAAAGCACGTCGTAACGGTACTCACTTACCGTACAACGCGACTACTGCGTATTTAAATACTATTCCTGCTGGCCAAGAGCCAAACATGCCAGGCAACCAAGAAATGGAGCGTCGTATACGCGCCATTATTCGTTGGAATGCATTAGCAATGGTGTTACGTGGTTCTAAGAAAGATTTAGAGCTTGGTGGTCATATTTCAAGTTTTGCGTCTAGTGCGACGATTTATGATGTGTGCTTTAACCACTTTTTCCGTGCACCGAATGAACAAGACGGTGGCGACCTAGTGTATTTCCAAGGTCATATTGCACCTGGTATTTATGCGCGTTCATTCCTTGAAGGCCGTATTACTGAAGAGCAAATGGCTAACTTCCGTCAAGAAGTAGACGGCAAAGGCTTATCTTCGTACCCACACCCTAAGTTAATGCCTAGCTACTGGCAGTTCCCGACGGTATCGATGGGTCTAGGTCCTATTCAAGCGATTTACCAAGCACGTTATTTAAAATATTTAACTGACCGTGGTTTAAAAGATTGCTCTAAGCAAACGGTTTACTGTTTCTTAGGTGACGGTGAGTGTGATGAGCCAGAAGCATTAGGTGCAATTGGTTTAGCTGCCCGCGAAGAGTTAGATAACTTAGTGTTTATCGTTAACTGTAACTTGCAGCGTCTTGATGGCTACTGTACGTGGTAACGGCAAAATTATCCAAGAACTTGAAGGCGAATTCCGCGGCGCTGGCTGGGAAGTGGTTAAAGTGATTTGGGGTCGTTACTGGGATCCATTATTGGCTCGTGACACCAGCGGTAAATTGTTGCAGTTAATGGAAGAAACCGTAGACGGTGAATACCAAAACTGTAAAGCCAAAGGTGGCGCTTGGACTCGTGAGCACTTCTTTGGTAAGTACCCAGAAACCGCAGAAATGGTTGCTAACATGTCAGACGATGACATTTGGCGTTTAAACCGTGGTGGTCATGACCCTGTTAAAGTTTATGCCGCACTTGAGCATGCACAAAAAACCAAAGGCCGTCCTACGGTTATTTTAGCTAAAACGGTTAAAGGTTATGGTTTAGGTGATGCGGGCGAAGGTAAAAACATCGCGCATAACGTGAAGAAAATGGGCGTTGATGCTATTCGTCACTTCCGTGACCGTTTTAATATTCCGATCCCTGATGACAAGTTAGAAGATTTGCCTTTCTACCATCCAGTACCAGACTCTGAAGAAGTGAAATACTTAAAGAGTCGTCGTGAAGCGTTATTAGGTTACTTGCCACAACGTCGTGAGAAGTTTACCGAAGAACTTGAAGTGCCTTCATTAAAGATTTTTGATTCGATTTTAAAAGGCTCTAACGGTCGTGAAATCTCGTCAACTATGGCATTTGTTCGCGTATTAACTGCGTTGTTAAAAGACAAAGGCATTGGCAAGCGCGTAGTGCCAATTATTCCTGACGAAGCACGTACTTTTGGTATGGAAGGCTTATTCCGTCAAGTGGGTATTTACGCTCACGAAGGCCAAAAATATGTTCCACAAGATTCAGATCAAGTGGCGTACTACCGTGAAGATAAAACCGGTCAGGTTTTACAAGAAGGTATTAACGAATTAGGCGCAATGTCATCTTGGGTATCAGCTGCAACCAGCTACTCAGTAAACGACATGCCAACGATTCCATTTTACATCTACTACTCAATGTTCGGTTTCCAACGTATTGGTGACATGGCATGGGCTGCAGGCGACATGCGCGCACGTGGTTTCTTAGTGGGTGGTACTTCAGGTCGTACAACATTGAACGGCGAAGGTTTACAGCATCAAGACGGTCACAGCCACATTTTGGCTAACACTATCCCTAACTGTATCTCTTACGACCCAACATACGGTTATGAAATTGCCGTAGTAGTACAGGATGGTGTTCGTCGCATGTATGGCGAAAACCAGGAAGATGTTTTCTACTACTTAACGACCATGAACGAAAACTACGTTCAGCCAGAAATGCCAGCCGGTGCCGAAGAAGGTATCGTAAAAGGTATTTACAAGCTGGAATCTGTTGCCGGTAGTGGTAAAGGTAAAGTACAGCTAATGGGTTGTGGCACCATTTTAGAAGAAGTGCGTAAAGCGGCTCAAGCATTAGCGAAAGACTTTGGTGTGAGTTCAGATGTATTCAGCGTAACCAGCTTTAACGAGTTAACTCGTGACGGCCAAGCTGCGGAGCGTTGGAACATGCTGCACCCAAGTGAACAGCCTAAGCAAGCCTATATTAGCCAAGTATTATCTGCTGATGCTCCAGCCATTGTCGCCACTGACTACATGAAGATATACGGCGAGCAATTACGTGCTTACGTACCAACAGATTATAAAGTACTGGGTACTGATGGTTTTGGTCGTAGTGACAGCCGTGCAAACTTACGTCATCACTTTGAAGTTGACGCCAAGTTTATTGTTGTTGCAGCACTGAAGTCACTTGTTGAGCGTAATGAAATGCCTGTTGATGTGTTAATTAAAACCATCGCTGAATACGGCATTGACGCTGACAAGATCAACCCACAGTTCGCGTAAGGGGATACAAAATGGCTGATTTAAAGGAAGTTTTGGTTCCTAATATCGACACTGACGCTGTACAAGTTATTGAAATTTGTGCCGCAGTGGGTGATTTTCTTGAAAAAGAAGCATCAATCATTACCGTTGAAAGCGATAAAGCGACCATGGACATTCCAGCGCCTTTTGCTGGTACGTTAGCAGAACTGAAAATCGCAGTAGGCGATACAGTGTCTGAAGGAACGTTAATTGCAATGATGAGTGCAGCTGATGCTGCACCAGCACCAGCAAAAGCGGCTCCAGCACCTAAAGCTGAAGCACCAGTGGCACAAGCTGCTGCACCTGCATCAGTAGCCCCAGTTGCTGCGCCTGCTGGTGGCTCTGAAGTTATCGAAGTGAAAGTGCCTGATATTGGCGGTGATACTGATGTTTCTATCATTGAAGTATTAGTGGCAGTTGGCGATAGCATTGATGTGGATACTGGGTTAATTACCCTTGAAACAGACAAAGCAACCATGGACGTACCATCACCTAAAGCCGGTGTGGTTAAAGAAGTTAAAGTGGCCTTGGGCGACAAAGTTTCTGAAGGTTCATTGGTGATTTTATTAGAAGTGGCTGGGTCAGCACCTGCTGCACCGCAAACTCAAGTCGCTCCAGCTGAGCAAGCCGCTCCTGCAGCAAGCACTACTCAGGTACAAGAAGTTCACGTACCCGATATTGGTGATGCCGCCGATGTGGATATCATTGAAGTATTAGTGTCAGTGGGTGATGAAATCACTTTAGATCAAGGTTTAATTACCCTTGAAACTGACAAAGCAACCATGGAAGTACCTGCGCCGTTTGCTGGGAAACTTGTGTCGCTGACTGTTAAAGTGGGCGATAAAGTGTCTCAAGGTAGCTTAATTGCCACCATTGAAACCACAAGCTCAGCACCTGTGGCACAAGCTGCACCTGCACCTGCACCTGCACAAGCGCCTGCGCCAACTGCTCCTGCAGCGCCAGCACCAATGGCTACAAGCCGTCCGCCTGTGCCGCATCACCCAAGTGCTGCAGCGCCAACGTCTACAGGTGCTGTGCATGCATCACCGGCAGTACGTCGTTTAGCACGTGAGTTTGGTGTCGATTTAACTAAGGTTACAGGTAGTGGTCGTAAAGGTCGTATTTTAAAAGAAGACGTGCAAGCGTTTGTTAAGTACGAGTTGTCACGCCCTAAAGCTTCTGCAGCAACCAGCGTTGCTGGTGGTGCGGGTGGCTTAAATGTAATTGCTGCGCCTAAAGTTGATTTCAGTAAGTTTGGTGAAGTGGAAGAAGTACCATTAAGCCGTATCCAGAAAATATCTGATCCTAACTTGCACCGCAACTGGGTGACCATTCCACACGTGACTCAGTTTGATGAAGCTGATATCACTGAGTTGGAAGCATTCCGTAAGCAACAGAATGATATTGCTGCGAAGAAAAAAGCAGATTATAAAATCACTCCACTTGTGTTTATGATGAAAGCCGTTGCGAAAACATTGGCAGATTTCCCAGTGTTTAACTCAAGCTTAAGTGCTGATGGCGAATCACTTATCCAGAAGAAATACTTCCATATTGGTGTTGCAGTTGATACACCAAACGGCCTAATGGTTCCGGTTGTACGTGATGTTGATAAGAAAGGCATTGTTGAGTTGTCTCGTGAGTTAACCGATATTTCTATCCGTGCTCGTGATGGCAAGCTTAAGTCTGCCGACATGCAAGGCAGCTGTTTTACTATTTCAAGTTTAGGTGGTATTGGCGGTACGGCATTTACGCCGATTGTTAACTACCCTGACGTGGCCATTTTAGGTGTGTCAAAATCTGAAATTAAGCCTAAGTGGAATGGTAAAGAATTTGAACCTAAATTAATGCTACCACTGTCGCTTTCATACGACCATCGTGTGATTGATGGTGCGATGGCCGCACGCTTCAGTGTGACCTTGTCAGCTATCTTATCTGACATCCGTACCATGATTTTGTAAACAAATAGAGTCGCTCATATCGAGTGGCCTTTTTTATGTTGATGATTATCACCAATGTTTGATTGTGATTGTCATCAAACAAAGGGTAAAATGCTGACAGCTATCACAATCTGGCTACATGGATTGTTGAATCGGTTTTGTCCGCCAACATATGCAAAAGAATAGAGGAAAACATGAGTAACGAAATTAACACTCAGGTAGTTGTATTAGGATCTGGCTATGCAGGCTATTCAGCAGCATTCCGTGCCGCTGATTTAGGTTTAGATACCATTATCGTTGAACGTTTTAGCACCCTTGGTGGTGTATGTTTGAACGTAGGTTGTATCCCATCTAAAGCATTACTACACATTGCTAAAGTGATTGAAGAAGCTAAAGCAGCTGCAAGTCACGGTGTCGTATTTGGTGAGCCAACAATCGATTTAGAAAAATTACGTGGATTTAAAGAAAAAGTGGTTGGCCAGTTAACAGGCGGATTAGGCGGAATGTCTAAAATGCGTAAAGTTAACGTGGTTAATGGCTTTGGTAAGTTTACTGGCTCTAACACGCTTGAAGTGACTGCTGCTGATGGTACTGTGACTGTGGTTCAGTTTGAGCAAGCTATTATTGCTGCGGGTTCACGTCCAATTGAATTACCCTTTATTCCACATGAAGACCCACGTATTTGGGATTCGACTGACGCACTAGAATTGAAAGAAGTGCCTGGTAAATTATTGGTGATGGGCGGTGGTATCATTGGCTTAGAAATGGGTACTGTGTACTCGTCACTAGGCAGTGAAATTGACGTGGTTGAAATGTTTGACCAAGTTATTCCAGCAGCTGACAAAGATATCGTTCGTGTATTCACTAAGCAAATCAAGAAGAAGTTTAACCTAATTCTTGAAACTAAAGTGACTGCAGTTGAAGCCAAAGAAGATGGCATCTACGTGTCGATGGAAGGCAAAAGCGCACCAGCTGAGCCAGTCCGTTACGATGCAGTATTAGTGGCCATTGGTCGTACACCCAATGGCAAGCTCATTGCGGCTGAAAAAGCAGGTGTTAATGTTGATGAGCGTGGCTTTATCCATGTCGACAAGCAATTACGCACTAACGTGCCACACATCTATGCTATCGGTGACATCGTTGGTCAACCAATGTTGGCACACAAAGGTGTGCATGAAGGCCACGTAGCAGCAGAAGTGATTGCGGGTATGAAGCATTACTTCGACCCTAAAGTGATCCCTTCAATTGCTTATACTGACCCAGAAGTCGCATGGGTTGGTTTAACTGAGAAAGAAGCAAAAGAACAAGGTGTTGCTTACGAAACTGCGACTTTCCCATGGGCTGCAAGTGGCCGTGCAATCGCTTCAGATTGTAGTGAAGGTATGACTAAGTTAATTTTCGACAAAGACACTCACCGCGTTATTGGTGGTGCTATTGTTGGCGTTAACGGTGGTGAGCTATTAGGCGAAATCGGCCTAGCGATTGAAATGGGTTGTGATGCCGAAGATTTAGCATTAACCATTCATGCTCACCCAACCTTACATGAGTCAGTAGGTTTAGCTGCTGAAATGTACGAAGGTTCAATTACTGACTTACCTAACCCTAAAGCGGTTAAGAAAAAGAAGTAATATCGCGTTATGATTAATGATTAAAGCACTCCATAAAGGGGTGCTTTTTTTTGGCTTTTTTTGGGGATCTAGTCTAGGCTTAATCTCATTACCTGTTTGGGTCGCGGCCAAAGTAGGATAGGTAGGAAAGTGAAATAGATGCTAATAAAAAATGTTCTGATTTTAATTTAACGTTAATACATAACAAATAGTGCTATCTATCGAGGTGTAACTCAATGAATATTATGATTTACTTAAATATCGTACGCCTGACGATATAAAACGAGTGCTTTTGGTGTATTGTCAAAGGCATAGTTTGAGTTGAATACCTTAAATAAACATGTGACTTTGCTAAGGTAATAATGTTAAAACAATAAGATATATATAAAAATATGATGTAACTTAATTGTTGGCACCCATGGTGTTTATCTCAATATTTTTTGAGCTGGTTGGGTGTTATTTAGGGTATTTACCTATGAGTGTTATTAGAGGAATTGACTGAGTTTATGATCAGAGCGGTGTTGTTATGCCTAAGTTGTTGGATATGTTTTCTCCTTACTGTCGTCCCTGTCCACGGAGCAGATATTGTTCAGCGGGTTTTTAATGCTAAAGATGGTTTAGCTAATGCACGAATTCAAGATATCAGTTTTGATCGTTATGGTTATGTGTGGCTAGCAACTCAAGAAGGCCTTTACCGGGTTAGCAACAGCAAAGTAAGACGTATTGATAAGGTAGGCTTTGACTCAGTATTAGATGATGAACTGACTACCTCGGTAATTAACTCAGAGCCTGACCATTTATTAATTGGCACCCAATCTTCACTGTATTTATACAGCATTCTCGACAATCAATTTAGCTTACTGCTCAAGCCCAAAGGCGATGATATTACTAATATCAATAAAAGCATTCGGGTGGTTGCCTACCAACGTCAATTAGATAATCAATTACTGCTATTAGGTGATTCAGGCAAGGTTTATTACTTTGACGATGACACCAAGTCATTAAGACTCTCAATAAAGCATCAATTAAACCCCGATTTAAACTGGAAAAATGTACTGCAGTTACAAGATGGCCGGTACCTTTTCTCTACCCGAGATGAACTGCAAATTCACCAAACTGACGGCACGTTTATTGGCCATTTTCCTTGGGCACATAAAAATGGTTCAATTAGAAAAATATTTCAAGATAAGCAGCAGCGAATTTGGTTACTTACATCGAAAGGATTATACCAAGCTAACCCTGAGTCGTTGACTGTTCAAGTTGTGCCCGAGATACCTTATTACGTCGATCAAATGGCCGAAGATCTTAATGGCGATTTATGGATATCGAGTCGCAGCGGTTTAATCTTTTGGGAGCAAAAAAGTAACACATTTACATTGTACCCCGATGAATTAAAGCAGCGGGCTAATATTGACTATATACATGACATTGCAGTCGACACCGATGGGCTGTTGTGGGTTGGCGGTTCGGGTGATGGCTTAGCTGTTATTGCTGGCACACCGTCATTTTTGCTTGAAAGCTATTCTAAAAAGTCATCTTACCAACTCAAAAATGAAATGACATGGTCTATCTATGTTGAAGACGAAAAAATATGGCTTGGTACTGACGGCAGCTTATCCGCCATTGACCGTACAACTGATGAAGCATCGGTCACCATTATTCCCCCAGGATTCAAGATCAGTGACAGTATTTATTCACTTGGATCGTTAAATGACAATCATATTGTTTTAGGGACAACTTCTGGGCTTTACGTTGTCAATAAAACCACTAACGAAAGCAGTAATTTTGCGGCTTGGAGCGGCGGTAAAGAGTCCTTAAGTAATAAAATCATATTTAATATTTATCGAGATAAATTAAATCCTAAACGTGTCTGGTTTGGCACGAATAAAGGCGCCTATTATTGGCAAGAGGGTAATGATGATCTGGTGCTTGAGGAGTTATATGACGGCCAGCAAACATTAACAAATACTTCGTATCGTGATTTTTTACGCGAAAATGAAGATAGATTGTGGGTCACTGGAGCCAAGATTTTTGGCTATGTTGACTCAACCGGTGAGTATCACTCTAAATTAAATCTCTTTAACGATTATGCCATTACACCCATGGTCAATTCTCTATTGCAAGTTGCGCCAGATATACTCTGGTTAGGCACCACGCAACAAGGCATTATTGAACTTAATACACAAACCAATGCGATTAAATCACTTGATCAACAGTGGAAAATTGACTGTAAAGTGGTGTACTTTTTACATGATAGCGCCACAGACCATATTATTGGTTGTGCTAATTCACTGATTAAGGTTAACAAACTCAGCGGCAAGGTAAGTTCATTTAGCCACAAAGATGGTTTTATTTCGGATGAATTTAATGAAGCGGCTGAATTTTATGATCCGGGAAAAGGCTTTTTTATTGGCACCCCTGATGGCGCCATGCTGATTGATTTAGATAAATTAGCCCCTCGTACGGTCAGTGATAAAGTCATACTTGAATCGGTATCGGTTTATTATGATGACACTACCGCGGTGTATTTAATTCCCAGCCAATTAACCCAAGTTGATCCCGGCGCCAGCCTAATTAGTTTTCATATTGCCCTACTAGATTATTTAGACGACACCCCAATGACGTTGCAATATCGACTGGCAAAAGTGGGTGCTAATGCTGGGAATTATCTGTTGCTTCAGGGTCAGTCTCAAATCAACATTACCGGTTTGAGTGCAGGAGATTATGTTTTAGAACTCTTGTACAAACGCAACGGCGTTTTAGTCCAGCGAACCGTTTCAATACCCATTTAGCGTAAAACAATATTGGTGGAAGTCGCAAGAGTTCAAAGGCGCATTGAGTATATCTTTATTGTTGATTGGTGCGATTCTATTACTGTATCGGCAACAACAAATTAATCGCTTTAAACACATCAACTCGAAACTACAAAAAAGTGATGAAAGGCTACATCAGGCACTTAAAGGCAGTGATTCAGATTTATGGGAGTGGCATGACAGCAACCAACTGATATCGCTAGATAATAGAGGGGGAGTATTGGGAGCAGAGCCTACCTTTACTTTAGCTATTGCTGAGTTACCTTTGCATCCTGCCGATATGGATCGATTTAATAAAACTTGGCTTGAGTTTTACGGTTGCCAAACGGATGTATTGGATATTGAGTATCGCTATTTGCACCCACAAGATCGTACATGGCATTGGTTACGGATCAACGGTCGTGCAGTCGAAGTCGATTCACAAGCAGGTAAAGTTATTCACGCAGCTGGAATGTATACCGATATTACCAAAAAGCGCGCACTTGAAAGTGAAGTCAACTTGCTTGCTCAAGCTTTTGAAAACACCTCTGAGGGTATGTTGATTTTAAATGTTAATAAAGACATTAAAATTAGCAATGCTGCTGCAAACTTGATTTTAGCTTCGCACAAAGCAGATTTAGCGGGTAAGCCTTTTATTGAGTTAGTTGCCGAGTCGACTGAACCCTTCGACATGGACGATGTATTTGATAAAGAACGCTTTTGGACTGGCGAGTGCGAATTTTATTGTATTGATGGCAGTCGTTGTCCGGTTTGGATGAACGTGTCTACCATGATCAACGACAGTGCCGAGTCACTGTATTATGTGGTGGTATTTTCTGACATTACCGAGCGTAAACACAGTGAACAACACCTTAAACGCTTAGCCAACAATGATACCTTAACGGGACTGGCTAATCGGTCGATGTTTTCGCGCCGCTTAGGACAAGTTATTGAAGCGGCAAAACAACATGATGAAACTCTCGCGTTGCTGTTTTTAGATTTAGACCGTTTTAAGCATGTAAATGATTCATATGGCCATGGTATGGGTGATGCGTTGTTGGTAGAAGCAGCTAGCAGGTTACAGGGTTGTTTGTCTGATGAGCACCTATTATGCCGTTTTGGTGGTGATGAGTTTGTTATCTTGCTGCGCGATGCAAAAGATATCGACACTATCAATCACATTGCAAAGCAATTACTTAACCAAATAGAAATGCCGTTTAAGTTGTATGGCCGAGAGTTTTTTATTTCAACCAGTATTGGCATTAGTATTTGGTCTGGTGATGACCAAACTCCCGAAACCCTGATAAAAAATGCCGACTTGGCCATGTATCACGCTAAAGAAGAAGGTCGAGGTAATTTTCAATATTATTCAGCTGAGCGTAATGCCGAAGCCTTATATCATTTACGTTTGGAAGCCGACTTACACAAAGCTATTGCCGCCAATGAATTTGAAATTTATTACCAGCCACAAGTCAATGTTGATAATAATCGCTTAGCAGGCGTAGAAGCATTAATTCGTTGGCATCACCCATCAGATGGTTTGGTCCGTCCTGATGTGTTTATTGGTATTGCCGAGTCGTGCGGATTAATCGTCGACATTGATCGCTGGGTATTAACTCAAGCCTGTATTGATGGTGCGCGTTGGTATAAAGAATATCAGCAAGATTTCTTGGTGTCGGTCAATGTCTCTACCATGCACTTTAGGCAACCTGATTTTATCGATTTTATTAATGCCACCTTACATAGAACAGGGATGCCAGCTAAGTGCTTGTCTATTGAAATCACAGAAGGCGTATTGATGCGAGAAATCGATATTGCCACGCAACACTTGTTAGCATTAAAACAGCTGGGCGTTGATGTCGCTATTGATGACTTTGGTACGGGCTATTCGTCACTAGCGTATTTGCGCACGTTTAAAGTCAATACGCTTAAAATTGATCGTTCCTTCTTGATTCATATTGACCAAAATCAAGCAGACCAGGCTATTGTTAGCAGTATCATCGAGCTGGCTCGAAACTTATCTTTAGAGGTGATAGCCGAAGGGATTGAAACTCCCGAGCAACTGGCCCAGGTTGTTAAACGAGGTTGCCATATTATTCAAGGATATTACTTTGCTAAACCTATGCCCAAAGCCGAACTTGAGCAACATATGAAACAGTATCTATAACCCTATCGTTAAACTTAATATCCTTAAATGAGCTTGAGTCAATTAGTTTGGGTATTGGTTAAATTTTGTTAGAATGCGCTGTTTTTACCTAATTGCGGAATGATTTATGCAAATAATTTTGCGCTTTAATCAACTAAGTTGGTTTTTGCTAAGCTGCCTTTGCTTTAGTGCGGTGTTACCACCTGCAATGGCGGCTTCTAAAATAGCGAAAGAAAGACCGACTATTGGGCTTGTACTCAGTGGTGGGGGCGCAAAAGGTACCGCGCATATTGGAGTATTAAAAGTACTCGAAAAGCACCGGATCCCTGTCGACTATGTTGCCGGAACCAGTATTGGTGCATACGTAGCAGGCATGTATGCACTCGGTTATAACGCAGAACAAATTGAAAAAATCATGCTTAGCGGCGAATGGAGTGACGGCTACTCTGATACTATTCCGCGTGAGAGTTTAAGTTACCGTGATAAACAACAACGTGACCAGTTTAATATCCCACTGACCGTTGGTTATAACGACAACAGTTTAACCTCACCAAGTGGGTTGTTACGCGGACAAAGTATGTCGTTATTACTTAGACATTCCACTGATTTGGTTGAGCAATTTGGTGATTTTGATGATCTGGCCATTCCCTATCGTGCCGTTGCCACTGACTTAGCAACCAGTGAGGCCGTTGTGCTATCAAGCGGTAGCGTGGTACAAGCCATGCAAGCATCGGCAACTGTGCCAGGTGCATTACAACCGGCTATTATTGATGGCCGTTTGTTAGTTGATGGCGGTATAGCCAACAACATGCCCGTTGATGTAGTTAAAGCGATGGGCGCTGACATTATTATTGCCGTTGATATTGGTTCACCTTTAGTCGGCCAAGACCGGCTCGACAGTACAGTCGCTGTACTTGAGCAGCTATCAACCATTTTGACTCAAGCCAGCACGGCTCGCCAAAAAACACTACTAACAGAACGCGATATTCTTATTCGTCCTGCCATTGATGTGCTCAGTACCACTGACTTTTCGATTATGCCGCTGGCACTCAAATTAGGCGAAGATGCCGCAAAAATTCAATTAGAAAAACTCAAATCGTTATCGATAAAAGAGTCTGATTATTTGGCTTATCAAGCGGAAAAAACACAACAAAGCCTGCAGTGGAATGACCCACTTAAAAAGCCCATTTACAAAATTGCCTTTGATAATCAATCAAAAGTCAGTGAAAAATTATTGCGTGAGCGTCTCGATATTGAAAAAGGCGACGTGCTCACCAAAGAAGATTTAGCCGATGCCATTAACCGTGTTTATGCATTAAATAAATTTGAACGAGTTGATGCTGAATTTGAAGACGTAGATCAAGGGCGTATTTTAACCATTACTACCAAAGCGAAGTCGTGGGGATCTAATTATTTCCAAGCTGGTTTTAACTGGGAAGATGACTTTAGTTTAGACTCAGCAATTACATTGGGTTTGGCCTTTACCATGACTGATCTCACCCCAAAAGGTGGCGAGTGGCGTAATGAAATAGAATTAGGTTATCGCAAGCTTGTAGCGACTGAATTTTATCAACCGTTAGATCGAGACCAAACTTTTTATAGCCTGGCACGTTTACAGTACCAAATGCTAAATTGGGATGTACTTGATCAAGACAGTAGTTATTTATTACTCGAAAATAACGTTGCGCAGCTTGAGCTAGGTTTAGGTTACAACTATGACTCTGATGGCATCATGGAGCTCGGTTTTATTGGTGAAAATGGTCACGTCAAAAGCGAGGTGAATTCACAAGACTCAATTAGTTATCACTCAACGGGTGCTTACTTTAAAATTAGCTATGACACCTTAAACAGTATTAGCTTCCCTACAGACGGTAATCGATTTACTTTTGTCAGTTATTTAAGGGATGAGTCCTATAGTGGTAGCAGTAGTTCAGATAATACTTTTAGTGACGATCTCGCTTGGCAATTTGAAGCCGACTGGAAAGGGGCGTTAAAGCTGGGTAATCACGCTATTGTGGGTAAAATGGAATTTGCTACCACTGAAAATGACGGTAACTTTACCCTACACGTAGCAGAGTTAGGCGGCTTTTTAAATTTATCAGGTTACCGTAAAGATACCCTTGTGGGTGCGCATAAAATATTCAGTGCGATTATTTACCAATATGACTTAGGTCGTGATGTGTTAATTACCGACTTACCTTTATATTTAGGGGCCAGCCTAGAGGGCGGTAATGTGTGGTTTGAGCGCAGCGAAATGGACTTAGATGACTTAATTTATGCCAGTAGTTTATATTTAGGTACCGATACTGATTGGGGCCCTGCGGCGCTTGGTTTAGGGGTTACAAACCAAGGTGATACTGCATTCTATCTGTTTTTAGGTAAAAATTTCTAACCCACTTGCCTCAAATGAAAACGGCAGCCTTGGCTGCCGTTTGTGCTTTATCAAAGGTTATTGAATTTAAGCGCTAACTGTTTGCAATAAATCAGGCAGCTGGCTTGCATCTGCGAGTTGATGATGGGCTATTACCCATTTTGCTTGGTTAACGGTATGAGGCGCAGGAATAGCCACGGTTTGCATCGTGGCTGCACGGGCAGCAATAAGGCCATTAAACGAGTCTTCAATGGCGAGACATTGACTCGGGGCAATATCCAACGCGTTAGCGCAGTTTAAATACACTTCAGGGTGTGGTTTACCATAAGCTAAGTTCTCTGCTGACTCTAGTGCTTCAAAATAATGGCCAATGGCGAGCTTATCGAGCACAGCGTTAATTATTCGTGATGACGATGATGTGGCTAGGCCGATTTTAAGCCCAAGTCGTTTGCATGCTTCTAGTGAGTCAATCACGCCTAACATTGGCTCACCTGTTGCGCTAATTTGCGCAATGACTTCATTCACTATCTTATTGGCGGTGTCCATGTTGTCATAATGAGGCCAAGGAAAGCGCTGATACCAATAACTCACCACTTGGTCAATTCGCAGTCCGGTGGTTTGCTCAACTTGTTCAAGAGTCAAATTAAGCCCAAGGCTGTTCAATACAGTTTGTTCAGCAAGTTGCCAGGCGGGCTCTGAATCGATCAAAATTCCATCCATATCAAAAATTACCGCTTTAATTTGGGTCGACACCGCACAAGCTCCTTAAATCACCTCATTTAGGCATTAATTATCGCGATCTTGTGGTTTAGATACAACTCATGCACAAGTTTTTAAAAAATATTTCATCTCAAAAGTCGATATTTATTCACGTAAAAGTTCAATCAACAGGCTAGATTTAAGTTTATGTATTTAAATGTTTTTTAGCCTGTTTCAAACTATTGTCTAATTTTAATTTATCACCAGAGGCGTTAAATTGATTTTTAGCTGGATAAATCGAGTTGATTTAAAGCTTCTAACAGTGTGATCTGATTCATACTTTTATAAAGCTGTAGTATACTAAACATCGGATTTCAAGCCCGAACCTGTGGAATTATCAGCGTAACAATATGTGCGCTGAGTTTCGCCGTTAGGCGTCAAACAAAGAGGAATGTTGCCGTGCTAGAAGCATATCGTAAACACGTCGCAGAACGTGCTGCAGAGGGTGTTGTCCCTAAGCCATTAGATGCACAACAAGTGGCTGAATTAGTAAAATTAGTTGAGACTCCTCCTGCTGGGGAAGAGGCGGTTGTCCTCGACTTATTAGAAAACCGTATCCCACCAGGTGTTGATGAAGCTGCCTATGTGAAAGCGGCATTCTTAGACGCAGTGGCAAAAGGCACTGTAAAATCACCTATTTTATCAGCTGAACGTGCAGTTGAGTTATTAGGCACTATGCAAGGCGGTTACAACATTGAGCCGTTAATTGCTCAATTAGAAACTCCAGCATTAGCACCACTGGCTGTTAAAGCATTATCAAACACATTATTGATGTTTGATGCATACCACGACGTGGTAGAAAAAATGCAAGCTGGCAATGAGTCAGCTAAACAAGTGGTTGAAGCTTGGGCAAATGCGGATTGGTTCCTAAACCGTCCAAAGCTTGCTGACAAAGTGACCTTGACTGTATTTAAAGTGGCGGGTGAAACCAACACTGATGACCTGTCTCCAGCACCTGATGCATGGTCTCGTCCAGATATCCCATTACATGCATTAGCCATGTTGAAAAACGCCCGTGACGGTATCGTACCTGATGTGTCTGGCGAAGTGAACCAATCAAAGAGATCGAAGCCTTAAAAGAAAAAGGTCATCCACTTGTTTATGTTGGTGACGTTGTAGGTACCGGTTCTTCACGTAAATCAGCAACTAACTCAGTATTGTGGTTCATGGGTGATGATATCCCTTACGTACCTAACAAGCGTGCTGGTGGTTTCTGTTTAGGTAACAAAATTGCACCTATTTTCTTCAACACTATGGAAGATGCAGGCGCATTACCGATTGAGCTAAACGTTGATAATATGGAAATGGGCGATGTTATCGACATTTATCCATATGAAGGCGTAGTTAAGCGTGGCGGTACTGACGAAGTTATCTCTACGTTCGAGCTTAAAACTGACGTATTGTTAGACGAAGTTCGTGCTGGTGGTCGTATTCCATTGATCATTGGACGCGGCTTAACAGATCGCGCACGTGAAACTTTAGGTTTACCAGCATCTGACGTATTTGTTCGTCCTGAAGATGTTGTTGCATCAGACAAGGGCTTTACCCTCGCACAAAAAATGGTCGGTAAAGCATGTGGCGTGAAAGGTATTCGTCCTGGCCAATATTGCGAACCTAAAATGACCTCAGTAGGCTCGCAAGATACTACAGGCCCAATGACACGCGATGAGTTAAAAGACTTAGCCTGTTTAGGTTTTAGTGCTGATTTAACCATGCAGTCATTCTGTCACACAGCGGCTTATCCAAAGCCAGTTGACGTTGAAACACACCACAAACTGCCTGATTTCATCATGAACCGTGGCGGTGTTGCACTGCGTCCAGGTGATGGTGTTATTCACTCTTGGTTAAACCGTATGCTACTACCTGATACCGTAGGTACTGGTGGTGATTCACATACTCGTTTCCCAATTGGTATTTCATTCCCAGCCGGTTCTGGTCTAGTAGCATTTGCTGCAGCAACAGGTGTGATGCCTCTTGATATGCCAGAATCAGTTTTGGTTCGCTTTAAAGGTACCATGCAACCAGGTATCACACTACGTGACCTAGTACATGCTATCCCGTTAAAGGCGATTGAAATGGGTCTGTTAACGGTTGAGAAAAAAGGCAAAATTAATGCTTTCTCTGGCCGCGTATTAGAAATCGAAGGTCTTGAAAAACTGAAAGTTGAGCAAGCATTCGAACTGTCTGATGCATCTGCAGAGCGGAGTGCTGCTGGTTGTACTATTAAGTTAGACAAAGAGCCAATCATTGAGTATCTAAACTCTAACATCGTGATGTTAAAGTGGATGATCAGTGAAGGTTATGGCGATCGCCGTACCATCGAACGTCGTATTCTCGCAATGCAAGAGTGGATTGCTAACCCTGAGTTGATGGAAGCGGATAAAGATGCAGAATATGCTGAAATTATCGAAATCGACTTAAACGACATTAAAGAGCCAATCCTTTGTGCACCAAACGATCCTGATGATGCAGTATTATTATCAAGCGTTGCAGACACTAAGATTGACGAAGTGTTCGTGGGGTCTTGTATGACAAACATCGGTCACTTCCGTGCAACCGGTAAGATGTTAGACAAGTTTGCTAAAACATTGCCAACACGTTTATGGATTGCGCCTCCAACTAAGATGGATCGCGACCAGTTAACGGAAGAAGGTTACTACTCAATCTTCGGTCGTGTCGGTGCTCGCATCGAGATCCCAGGTTGTTCTCTGTGTATGGGTAACCAAGCACGTGTTGCTGAAGGTTCAACGGTTGTTTCTACTTCAACGCGTAACTTCCCTAACCGTTTAGGTACGGGGGCAAACGTTTACTTAGCATCCGCTGAGTTAGCGGCTGTAGCAGCCTTGTTAGGTCGTCTACCTTCTCCACAAGAGTATCAAGAATACGCGAAAGAATTAGATGCAACTGCAGCTGATACTTACCGTTACTTGAACTTCGATCAAATCGACTCTTACACTAAGAAAGCTGACAGTGTGATTTTTCAAGCAGCTGTTTAAGCCTGAACGAGTTAATTGTTGAACTACAAATGCCAGCAAAATAGCTGGCATTTTATTTGGGTTTTTTAACGTTTTCGAATGATAACGACATCCTTTTTATGCACGTTATCAACGTTGGCGATGTTATATGCTATTGGTTTGACGACGGTTATTTTTGGGGTGGCAACTTTATTTACAGGGGGCACTAAGTGTCCTCGGTGAAAAAATGGAGCGCAACCACTTAAGCTAACCAAGGTCATTATTACTAGCAATACTTTAACTTTTGATGCTGGTGTGGGGATTAACTGTTTCATAAAAACCTCATTACGATTGAACCATAATACCTAGATTAATCGTTTGAGTGTCAACCGCTGATCATGATGAGTAAAGTTAAGCAAAGGGTTAACGCGACTACTGCTACGAATACTTAATATTCATATCAATTAATGGTTCGCGTGAACCTTTCTCTGCCCGTAACCTGGCTAAATATTGCTGCCACAACTCTGCTTGATTACTGCATAAGTTGTATAGTACCTGCCACGAATACAAGCCGGTATCGTGACCATCATCAAAGGTGATTTTTACCGCATAATGACCCACAGGTTCGAGCGCTTTGATATTTACCGCTTTCTTGTGAGTGACCAATATTGGGTTGCCATGACGCTGTACTTCTGCCGATGGAGAGTATACGCGGAGCATTTCACAGCTGATGTTGTAGGTTTGGCCGTTATCAAATGTGACTTCTAATAACTTAGATTGGCGCTTAAGCTTAATACCACTAACTGTTGGCGTTGATTGAGTCATGGGAATACCTATAAAAAAAAGGATTAACGCTAAATCGCAGATTATCATCATACGCGACTTTGCTGTTAATCCTATTGTTGTTAAGCCTATTTGTGATGTTTAATGCCCATCAGTTTGTGTCGATACATAGTGCATCTACACGCAGCCAGATTTAAGCTTAAGTCTTATAGAATAAAGCGGCTTAAATCTTCATCTTGTACCAAGGTATCAAGGTGATCGTTAACATATTGCGCATCGATGATAAACGTTGAACCTGATTTTTCAGACGCATCGTAAGAGATTTCTTCCATCAGTTTTTCCATCACAGTATGCAAACGGCGAGCACCAATATTTTCAGTGCGCTCATTGACTTGCCATGCGGCTTCTGCAATGCGTTCAATGCCTGACTCTGCAAATTCTATCGTGACGCCTTCTGTCGCCATTAATGCGATGTACTGTTCAGTTAACGATGCATGTGGCTCAGTAAGAATTCGCTTAAAATCACTGGCGGTAAGGGCGTCTAACTCAACACGAATAGGCAAACGACCTTGAAGCTCTGGGATTAAGTCCGATGGTTTTGACATCTGGAACGCGCCCGAGGCAATAAATAAAATATGGTCGGTTTTCACCATGCCGTGTTTCGTTGTCACAGTGCAACCTTCAACTAATGGCAGTAAATCACGTTGCACACCTTCACGCGACACATCTGAGCCTGAGCTTTCGCCGCGCTTACAGATTTTGTCGATTTCGTCTAAAAACACAATACCATTTTGCTCAACAAGTTCGATGGCTTGCTCTTTAAGATCTTCTTGATTAACCAGCTTGGCTGCTTCATCTTCAACTAGCTGCTTATAAGCATCTTTAATCTTAAGTTTTTTGCGTTTTGAGGTGCTTTGACCAAGGTTTTGGAATAACCCTTGTAGCTGGTTGGTCATTTCTTCCATGCCTGGTGGTGACATGATTTCAACGCCAATTTGTGGCGCAGCTACATCGATTTCAATTTCTTTGTCGTCTAATTGGCCTTCACGCAGTTTTTTGCGGAATACTTGACGGGTGTTTGAGTCGTCTTTTGGTTCAGTGTCCCAATCATCTTTTGCTTTAGGCAATAGCGCGTCTAAAATACGTTCTTCGGCCATTTCTTCAGCCCGATGACGACATTTTTTCATTTGCTGCTCGCGGGTCATTTTCACCGCTGAGTCAGTTAAATCACGAATGATTTGTTCTACTTCTTTACCAACATAGCCCACTTCGGTAAATTTTGTCGCTTCGACTTTAATAAATGGCGCGTTAGCTAGTTTGGCTAAACGACGGGCGATTTCGGTTTTACCGACACCAGTTGGGCCAATCATTAAAATATTTTTAGGGGTGACTTCGTGACGTAATGACGGCTCAAGCTGCATACGGCGCCAGCGATTACGCAGGGCGACGGCGACTGAGCGTTTGGCATTTTTTTGGCCGATAATATGCGAGTCTAGTTCGTGAACAATCTCGCGTGGAGTCATTTCAGACATAACTGTTCCTTTATTAACGCTCGAATTAGTAGTCTAACTTTTCGATAGTTTTGAATTGGTTTGTAAATACGCAAATGTCGCCGGCAATGGTCAGCGATTTTTCAGCAATTTCTTCAGCGCTGAGTTCGGTATTTTGCAATAGGGCGAGTGCTGAGGCTTGGGCATAGTTACCACCAGAGCCAATGGCCACTAAGTCGTATTCTGGCTGCACGACATCGCCGTTACCGGTAATAATTAATGAGGCTTCACCATCAGCCACCACTAACATGGCTTCGAGTTTGCGCAGCATTCTGTCGGTACGCCAATCTTTGGCGAGCTCAACAGCTGACTTTAATAAATGACCTTGATGCATTTCGAGCTTGGCTTCAAAGCGCTCAAAAAGAGTAAATGCATCGGCAGTACCGCCTGCAAAACCAGCTAATACCTTATTATGATACAAGCGACGCACTTTACGCGCGTTGCCTTTCATGACGGTATTGCCTAAAGATACTTGGCCATCGCCTGCGATGACAACTTGATTATTGCGGCGTACGGATACGATTGTAGTCACGGTAAATCCTCTTTTAATGCATCAACGAATGCAATTGTTGATTCATGATTAAAATGGATATGGAGCCAAAATGATAGATATCAAGGACAGCATTAAAAAAGCCCCGTTCAAGTGAACAGGGCTGATGAAAGTTTATCGCGTTAGTCGATTGAAAAGCGCTATTGCCATAACCAAATTTGACAGGTGTTAATGCCTGACTTTTGCATTTTATGGCGGTTAGTTTCAGCTTCGCGTTTGTTGGGGAAAGGCCCTAATACTACGCGGTACCAAATCCCATTTGTGCCTTCGCTGCGTCGCACTTGCGCTTCCATGCCTTGAAATGCTATGCGGGCTTTCATTTCATTTGCTTGTGACTCTTGCCTAAACGAGCCGCATTGCATTTGATAAATACCGCTTGAAACCACGCCTGTTGCAGGCAAGTCAATTTCAACTTCTTTGTTTTCTAACTCTTCAAGATAGGTCCATTGCTCTTGCGGTTTAGGTGGTAATGCATTGGGGTCTGGCTTAACCACTTTTTTGGCCGCAGGTGTCGGCGCAGTTTCAGTTTCAGCTTGTACGGTTTTCTTTTTAGGTTGCTGGGCGGGCTCTGTCACCTGGATGTCTGAGCTGCCGTTTATCGACCATAAAAAGTAACCAAAGCCGATAACAAGCGCGACAACAACAAATACAGACAAATACGAAAAGCTGCGCGCCGGCGCTTTTTTACGCTTGGTTGCGCGGCTTTTAGTGGGTTTGCTTCCCTTAGGTTTGCGGTTTGCGTAGTCGCGACTCATGATTACATCCGCTCTAAAGTTTCAATGCCAAGCAGAGATAAACCGGTTTTAAGGGTGTTGGCAGTAAGTTGTGATAATAATAAACGGCTTTGTTTTTTTGCTTCAGTGTCAGCCGCTAAAACTGGGCAGGCTTCGTAAAAGCTTGAGAACTCACTCGCTAACTCAAACAAGTAGCCACACAATACATGTGGTAAGCCTTTGTCTGTCATGCGAGCTAGTACTTCACCAAACTGGGCTAACTTGGTGCCGAGATCTTTTTCTTTTTCGTGTTCAAGGACAATTTTAGCCTGGCTTAAATCGATGTCTTCAGCACGTTTGAAAATACCAGCTACGCGAGTATATGCATACAGTAAGTATGGTGCAGTATTACCCTCGAAACTTAGCATTTGCTCAAAGCTGAAAATGTAATCGCTCGTGCGGTTTTTAGATAAATCAGCGTATTTCACGGCACTGATCCCCACAACGCGGGCAATTTCAGTCAATGTTGCTTCGTCCATATCTGGATTTTTGCTGCGCACCAGTTCAAGTGCGCGCACGTTAGCTTCATCTAATAAGTCGACTAATTTAACTACGCCGCCTGAACGGGTTTTAAAGGGGCGACCATCTTCACCGTTCATGGTGCCAAATCCTGTGTGCTCTAAAGACATTTCAGGGCGAACGAATTTAGCTAACTTGGCAAGGCTAAACACTTGCTGGAAATGAAGCGCTTGGCGTAAATCAACAAAGTACAGTGCGCGGTCGGCTTTCAATACATTTGAGCGATATCGCATTGCGGCTAAATCAGAGGTGGCATATAAATACCCGCCATCTGCTTTTTGAATAATAACCGGTAATGGCTCGCCTTCTTTAGTGCGGAACTCTTCTTGGAATACCACTTTAGCGCCATTACTTTCGCTTAATAACCCTTGGGCGTCTAAATCGTTAACTACCTGAGCAAGGTCTGCGTTGTAAGCACTTTCGCCGTGAACATCAGCGCGCGTTAGGCTCACACCTAAACGTTTGTATACATCATGACAATGGCTTAGTGAGATGTCGTTAAACTCTCGCCATAGTTTATTGCAGTATTCGTCGCCCGATTGTAAGGCAACCACTAGCTGGCGTGCACGAGTTGCAAAATCGGTTGATTCGTCAAAGCGGACTTTTGCTGCACGGTAAAAGCTTTCTAGATCAGACAATTCCATTTTGGCTTGTTCGCCATTGGCGGCACGTAACTCTTCCATGTACGCCAGTAACATACCAAATTGTGTGCCCCAGTCGCCAACGTGGTTTTGACGGATTACGTTATGACCTAAAAACTCAAGCGCACGGACAACGCTGTCACCAATAATGGTTGAACGTAAGTGACCTACGTGCATTTCTTTGGCTAGGTTTGGTGATGAATAATCGACAACGATAGTTTGCTTAGCCGGTAAGGTCACGCCTAAGTGGTCATCGTTTAATGCTTGTTGTAGCTGATTAGCTAATGCGTTGTCATCGATAAAGAAGTTAATAAAACCTGAGGCCGGCAATTTCAACTTTAGCAACGTGAGATGACGCCGGTAAGTTGTCGATAATCAATTGGGCTAATTCGCGTGGATTCTTTTTCGCTATTTTCGTCAGCATCATTGCAAGGTTAGTCGCTAAGTCACCATGACTTTTATCTTTAGTGCGATCGACCTGAATGCGCGCTTGAAAATCAGCAGGCACAATACCTTGCTGTTTAAAAGATTCGAGGGTTTGTTCTAGTAAAGATTCAATATGTGATTTCATGGGCGTTTGCTTGCACTAATTCGTTAAATGAATGACATGACGGAACCGCGTATTTTAGCCGTTTATGGGGTGTAATTGCTATCTGCTTTGGCGGAAATATTGGTTTTTTTATCATAAACCTGAATAACAATCGAAGTGAACGGTATTACAGAGGTTATCAATAATGATGACACTGTGGTATTACATTAAATCTTGCGGGTCGCGATCAATTGTCCAGCGACAGCGTTTACTTTCAGGGAGTTGTTCAATTTGGCTCAGTACCTGCTCAAATACCGTTTGTAGTTGCTGACGGTTTTTGGCCTGCAGCATTAACTGGCGTCGATATTTTCCGGCTTTGCGGTCTAATGGCGCGGGGATTGGGCCAATCACTTCGAGTTCGTTACTTTGCGGGATAAGCTGACTTATTTGAGCTAAAAAGGCGTCAGCATCTTGAGCCAAGTGTGCCTCTGCTCTAATTAACACCATGTGCCATGCTGGCGGTAACAATGCTTGTTGGCGCTCAGTTAACTGACTGCGGGCAAATTCACCGTAACCCCGTTGCAATAAGTCTCGCAAAATGGGGTTATCACTTTGGTGGGTTTGCAGTAGCACTTTACCGGGTTTGTCAGCGCGACCTGCTCGGCCAGATACTTGGGTGTAGAGCTGACCAAATCGCTCAGGCGCACGAAAGTCGGCACTGAATAATGCACCGTCAACGTCTAATAAGCCCACTAACGTCACATCGGGAAAATGATGTCCTTTTGCTAGCATTTGAGTGCCCACTAGAATTTTATATTTACCCATGTAAATCCCTTGTAACTGTTGCTCAAGGGAGCCTTTTCGGCGAGTAGTGTCGCGATCAATGCGCACAACCGGATATTGCGGGAACAGCTTAACGAGCTCTTGTTCAAGCTGTTCGGTGCCTAAACCGTGTCCCATTAACATGGTGCTTCCACATTGATGGCATTGTTTAGGGATGGCATATTGATTACCGCAATGATGACAGCAAATTTCGTTTAAGCCTTGATGTACCGTAAAAAAGGCATCGCAGCGATCGCACTCATGCAAATGGCCACATTCGTGGCACAGTAAAGCAGGGGCAAAACCGCGGCGATTTAAAAACAATAATACTTGGTTGCCGGCATCGAGGTGCATGCGCATTTCGTTAATTAACGAGGCAGACATACCGGCTTTTAATGGCTGTGAGGTAATATCGATGATGCCTTGCTTTACTTTTTGCGCCACACCCGCACGTTCACTTAACTCAAGGTGATGATAACGGCCAGATATGGCATTTTGTAAGGTTTCAAGTGAAGGCGTTGCTGAGCCTAGTACCACTTGAATATCTTCTAAATGGCCGCGCATGACTGCAAGGTCGCGAGCGTGGTAGCGCACTCCTTCTTGCTGTTTAAAGCTACTATCGTGTTCTTCATCTAAAATGATAAGGCCAGGAAACGCCATTGGGGTGAATAGCGCAGAGCGAGTGCCAATAATAATCGCCGCTTCGCCTACGCGCGCCTGTCGCCAGGCTTCAAGGCGCTGGTTGTCGGTGAGTCCAGAGTGAATAACCGCTACGTTTACCTCAAACCTGCGTTTAAATCGGTTAATGGTTTGCGGGGTTAAGCCTATTTCTGGCACTAAAATCAGTGCCTGTTTGCCTTGTTTTAAAATGGTTTCAAGCAAGGTTAAATAGACTTCGGTTTTACCCGATCCGGTAATGCCTTCTAATAACGTGCAGTGAAATCCTTGCTGTTGAGTTAACACAGATACCGCGACGGCTTGTTGTTTATTAAGCTTGTGTGGTGACTCATTCATTCGCAACTTGTGACGCCAGCTTAAGTCATGAGCAATGACCGCACTTCTTTGTTCAATCCATTGCTTATCTTGTAATGCCTTAAGCGCAGATTTACTCAATGCTTGTGTAGTAAAGTCATCTTGAGTTAAGGGATTTTCTAGCAATAACTCAAATAATTTTTTTTGTGCTGGCGCACGTTTTAGCACACTTGGGTCTAACTGGCGGCCAGGTTCTGTGAGATGGTATTCAATAATCGATTGAGGTGACGCATCAAGGCCTTTTCGTAGCGCCACAGGTAATGCTTGGCTGAGCATTTGTCCTTGGGAGGTAAAATAATATCGTGCCGCCCAAAGCGTTAATTTATATAGCGAATCGGGTAGTAATGGGGCATCATCTAATACCTCGGTAACCGACTTAATTTGCTGTGGTGCTAAGTTGCAAGTGTTAGTAATGGCGGTAATTAGGCCAACCAGTTGTTGGCGCCCAAAAGGGACTTTTACACGCAGTCCAATTTGCAAGGTAGTTTGTTGCTCGTCTTTTACGCGGTAACTAAAGTTTTGGCGTAGTGGGACAGGTAAGGCGACTTCAACAAACACGGGCATAGGACTTCATCATTATTTAATGCTATCTAAGATTGTGGATCAGTTTACCTCTAAGTGTCATCAAAGTGATAGGGCAAGTGTTATGTATAAAAGACTTATTATGCTCTTGTTTGTTGTAAGCGGAATGTGTGTGAGTGTGATGCATGTTTTGCTCAAGTCAGTCATGTGAGCATTAATAGTCGTCAATTTGATGTGAGTCAGCAACCTTTGTTAAAAATGAATATAGTTGTGCAAAATGATGATGGGACACCACTCAATTTTTTACTCGTCAACAAATCGATGGCGAAATGCAGCAACAAAAGTTAATGGTTCAACCAATTAATCGATTTTTAGAGCAGCTCAGTGGTCAACAAGTTATAACCGATCCCAAAGCTCAGTTAGTGGTCACAATGAATGGTCTTGATGGTGTTATTTTATTAGCCGTACTGGCGTTATTTGATGCGCCGTTGTCATTTAACAGTACTCAGTTAACAAAAGTGCCAATGCCCTCAGGGTCAGCAATGACAGCCAATAAATCTACACCTGTTCGTGTGGGCGTAACGAGTAATACTGTTGAGCAAGCTGATGTCGCCACCGAATCCCATTTACAATCTCAAATACCAAAGTATTGCCAAATAATAAAAGATAATTCAGATACATTATGGCGTATTGCGGAGTGTTATAAAGGGCAATGGAATACCAGTGTTTATGGTGCGATGTTAGCGATTTTTGAGGCGAATATGTTGGCTTTCTCAAAACAAAAAATTCATTTACTGCTTAAAGATGCCCCGTTGCACTGTTCGTCGCCGCAAATATTGGCGCAATACGATAATCCGACAGTAGATAAAAAAGTGTTTGAAGTTATCCAAACTAAACATGCCGCTAATATAGAGGTATTCGGGTTTTAAGTGTGACAAAGATAAATAAAGTTTGAGTAATTACTCTGGTATGTCAGTAATTGGTTGCAGCAATGAATGTTAATTTATATAGTTGTTTGCGTTAATACTGGTTGCCCATAAAAAATAGAGCAAGTGCAAAATAGTGCTGCAATATTAACTAGATAATTACAAACAATAATAAAGAATATAATAAATGGATTTTCAGCGTTAAAGACGCTGTCTTAAAGCTTTGCTAAGTGAAGGATGATTGGATGAAAGGCGTAAAGTTGCTAGTCATATTGGCATTAATGGCGGTAGGACAGGTTTCAGCTGTCGTTGCTGAAGTCAGCCATATAAGTATAGATACTGCAGCTTTTGAGCGTGGGAAATTACCTACGCTAACGGTCAATGTAGTAACCGAACACCATGATTTATCTAGGTTAACTTTTTATTTGCGTCAAATTTATCAAGATAATATCGTATTAGAAAAATTAGACGTAGAACGCCAAGGTAACGACGTATTTTTACTCAATGGTAAAGAACAACTTCGCGACCCAGACGCCGCGCTAATCGTTTCTGAGTATCGCAATGCCAAGTGGCAACAATATTCACCCGTTCCGCTATTTAGTCCGGTCTTACAAGTTAGTAACCATCATCCTGTCGCAATCAAAAAAATGAAGTTACCTTCGTCTTCGATTCCAGCCTCTACAGCTACAGTCAGTCGAGTTGTCGACTCTACTCCAGTATTAGCCCAAACCCAAGAGTTGCTAGAAGGGTGTAATATTCTTAAGCAATCTGATGATTCTTTATGGAAAATTGCGGTTAGGTACCGTAAACAATGGAACTCTAATATTTACGGAGCAATGTTGGCATTGTACGAGTCTAATCCTCAAGCTTTTTATCAAGGCAACATTAATATGTTGCAATTAGACAGCTCATTACGTTGTCCACCTGCAGATATATTAGTTAAGTATCAAAATGTTAAGGCCGACAGAATTACCTTCGATAACTTAGTGGCCAGTCAACAAGGTCAAACAGACACGGTTGTATCCAAGGCGCCGAGCTTACCTACAGCAATCACAGACACCACAGGCAATGCATTGGCACCAGCCACAGAGCCTACATTGTTAGCCAATACTCACGATATTGCGCCAGTTGAGAACAACACCCAAATAGTCATTGCTGATAGCATTTCAGATAACATTGTTGATACCAGTATCGATACAAACGTGAGTGTAGACTCTGATGAAATGGCAGATACAACCGGTGAGATGGCGCTAAGCGACTTATCGCCATGTGTGATTGATAAACGCCCAGAAGATAATTTATGGCGCGTTGCAGTGCGTAATCAAAAACAATTACACACTAATGTTTATGGCACTATGTTGGCGATTTTTGATGCCAATCCGCAAGCATTCGTGAATAATAAGATTTATTTGTTAATGGCTGATAGTGTGCTGATTTGCCCGTCAGAGGCAATCTTGCAGCAGTATCAAGATGCGACAAAAGATCGGTTAGCTTATGAAGCATTTGAACAACAGCAAAGGCAACCCTAAATCTCAACCAAAGCTTAATTATAACAATGCTTATAAATTCTACTTGTCTGAACAGAACAGACACTGTATTATCTCGCGCCTAAAACATATTGTTATTAACTGCATGTGGTGTCCAACTTCGGGTTGTGATAGCGACATGGCCTTCAATTTAAGGTACTCCAAATGAAACCTGGTATTCACCCAAATTACGCAGAAATCACTGCAACTTGTACTTGTGGTAACGTTATCAAAGTAAATTCAACTGTAGGTAAAGACTTACACTTGGACGTATGTGGTGCATGTCACCCATTCTACACTGGTACTCAGAAAGTTGTTGACACTGGCGGTCGTATCGACAAGTTCAACAAGCGTTTCGGTATGCTTGGCAAGAAGTAATTGCACTGCAATTAACTTCAAAAAGGCGCCTTTGGCGCCTTTTTTGTTTTTAACCACCGCGAGCACAGCTCTTGTCGGTGTCTGCACAACTCTTCAATTGATTTTTTAATAGTGAAAACTTATTTTTTCACTGTAAACAATTAAAAAAGCCTCGATGGTTCTTTATTGTTATTTAAGCAAAATAACTAACAAATAATGCGGTAAAAACGCTTTATGATCGGTAAATCTTGTTATTTTCCTACATTTTTAACTCTTTGATTTATATATATTCATGTTCGCTTATTTTGATTAATAAAACTTAGCCCCATTTACAGTGTCCAACACATCCTATGACAGAGTTTTTGATTTCTATCGACTCTGTAATAGCGTATCGTTACAAAACTTTCGATGACTTAGCATAATCAAGATATTTGAGGCGCGAGTCACAATTTTACTACATAGCGCATTTCAGGAAATATAAAATGTCGGATATTCGTCAACAAGCACTCGATTATCATGAATTCCCAGTACCAGGTAAAACGGCCGTGTGCCTGACCAAACCTGCCCAATCTAGCCATGACCTTGCACTCGCCTATAGCCCTGGTGTTGCAGAGCCGGTGAGAGAGATTGCTTCTAATCCTGAAAATGCGTATCGCTACACCAATAAAGGCAACACCGTTGCTGTTATTTCTAATGGCACAGCCATTTTAGGCTTAGGGAATTTAGGCTACTTTGGCATCAAAACCCGTTATGGAAGGTAAGTCACTTTTATTTAAGCGATTTGCCAATATTGATTCAATTGATATTGAAGTTAAGCACCGTACAACTGAAGATTTCATCAATACAGTGGAAGCCATCGCCGACACATTTGGCGGCATCAATTTAGAAGACATTAAAGCGCCGGAGTGTTTTGAAATTGAGCGTGAATTGATTAAACGCTGTAACATCCCTGTGTTTCATGATGATCAGCATGGTACTGCCATTGTGACCGCTGCAGGTATGATCAATGCATTAGAAATCCAAGGCAAAAAAATTGATGATGCAGTATTTGTTTGTTTAGGTGCTGGGGCGGCAGCGATTGCATGTATGAGCATGTTTGTTAAGTGTGGTGCGCTGCGCGAAAATGTTTATATGCTCGACAGACAAGGCGTTATTCATACTCGCCGTGAAGATTTAAATGAATACAAAGCACTATTTGCTAACAATACTGACAAACGCACTTTGCAAGATGTGATTAAAGACGCTGATGTGTTTTTAGGCTTGTCGGGGGCAGACTTATTAACTGCGGATGATATTGCATTAATGGCACCTAATCCGGTTATTTTTGCTTGCTCAAACCCCGATCCTGAAATTAAACCAGAATTAGCTCATGCCATTCGTCATGATCTGATTATGGGAACAGGCCGAAGCGATTACCCAAATCAGGTGAATAACGTATTGTGCTTCCCGTTTATTTTTAGAGGCGCATTAGATGTGCGTGCTCAAGTGATTAACGATGAAATGAAATTAGCAGCGGTATATGCCATTGCCAATTTAGCTAAAGAGCCAGTACCTGAAGAGGTATTAGCGGCGTACCCTAAAGTGAGCTCTTTGAGCTTCGGTGCAGAGTATGTGTTGCCTAAACCAATGGACCCGAGGTTATTGCCTAATGTTGCTCGCGCGGTATCGCAAGCCGCAATTGACTCAGGTGTAGCTCAAATCACCACGTTACCGACAGAATATAACGTGTAAAGTTTTCTGACATATTGACGATGTAATATAAAGGGGCTTACGCCCCTTTATATTATCTAACGATTGGCGATACCAGCATGGTTGGGGTAATAGTAAATAATGTGATTGGGTTTGTAGATAAACGATTAGTGAAGTTATAGAGCACAATCGTTATACTGATACGGATTTAATTGAGCTAGACCATAAGAATAAATCCAGCAGGATAGCGGATAAATGCAACTCACTAAGATCCTTACAAAAAAACTCACAAGCTTTTGGTTACTGTCGTTAGCTGCCGTCGCGTTTGTGTTTCTTCTGAGCGCAGTGATGAGCTTTATCCAGCTCACTTACAGCTTCCAGCAGCAAAAAGTGACCGAATTAGAAACCATGTTGGTCGCGCATCATAAGCAACATGGTAATAGTCAGCTTGCCACCTGGTTGCCGCCTTTATTGTCAGCATATAATGCCGTCGATTTTACATTGACCCACGACCAACAAGTTATATATCAACTCCATAAAGACAAACCTATCTTGCCCAAGAGCAGTTTAACCCTATATCAACGTCAGTTAGATCATGGTTTAAGTTTGTCGTTAACCTTGCCTGCGCCATTTGTTCTATATCATTTAGGTTGGTCAGAAGTCATTATTTTACTCATCGGCTTTATTGCCATTGGTCTTTTTGTGCGTTTCGGCCATCGTTGGTATTCCCGTGAGCTCGATGGCATTGAACAGCTTGCTCAGCGCAGCAAGTTAATTTTAGACGGTAATCTAACTCAAGCTGCGCAGATGCCAACTAATGGTAAACCTCGTTTGATTAACCGGGCGTTGACTAAACTCCTTACCGATTTAGATGATGCCCATAAAGAACGCGGTCGCTTAGACCAATTTATTCGTAAAGACACATTTTTAGATAAACAAACTCAAATTGGCAACGGTATCTTTTTTCAAAATCGCCTAGATGCATTAAGCCATGATCAAACAATGATTGCCCACGGGGTACTTATGTTGATCGAGTTTGACGATGTAGACTTAGTTGAAGATAAATTGGGTGAGAGCGATTTAACCGCGATGCTAACCCTAACAACAGAAGCCATCACCGCGGTACTCGCACAATACGAAGACAGTATTTTTGCCCGACGAAGTTACCAGCAACTAGTGATAGTGGTGCCCCAGCTCTCGTTAGCAGAGGCTGATCAGTTGGCACAGCGAGTGTTGAAAGCCTGTTTAGCTTTACCTTTTTATGGCATAGGCAATCCAGAAAATTTTTTACACCTAGGGAGTGCATTTTTTAAAGCCGGTGATTTGCAAGTGCAATTGATTGATGAGGCAGAAATGGCGCTTCGTGCAGCGCAGTTACAGCAGGTCAACAACTGGTTTATGTATGATAAGGGCGCTGTCGATGAAGAAATTGCAAAAGGCTCTGTTCGTTGGCGCAGCTTTTTAGAAAACGCACTTGTCAGTAAACGTTTTTTTACCTTACAGCAGGCGGTGGTAGACAGTGATAACAGCATTTTACATTATGAAGTTTTCAGCCGTGCTCGTGACCATCAAGGCAAGGATGTACGCGCCACTTTATTTATCCCAATGGCAAACAAGTGTGGCTTAATGCCACAAATAGAACGGCAAATACTCGAACAAGTGTTATTTACCCTAATGCCACGAAATGATGCCACCTATTGTATTAATCTCAGTTTAGATACCTTAGTGAGCCGCGCTTTTGTGCGCTGGATACAGTCAACTCTGTTAGAGCACCGACCGCTAGCTGCACGACTTATTTTTGAAGTGTCCGAAGACATTATCGTGAAACATCAAAAAAACACGGCTTTAGTGAAATCACTCGATATGTTACGCAAAATGGGGGCAAAGCTCGCTGTGGATCATGTCGGTCAACATGTGGTTGGCACACATTATATTCAGGAGTTTCATTTCGATTTAGTTAAGTTGCATCGCTCAATTGTTCGCCAAGTGCATCAACGTTCAGAGAATCAATTATTTATCCGCAGTTTAATTGGCGGGCTCTATCGGGCTGAAGTGAAGGTCATTGC
Source organism: Shewanella phaeophyticola (assembly GCF_025398315.1). Lineage (GTDB taxonomy): Bacteria > Pseudomonadota > Gammaproteobacteria > Enterobacterales > Shewanellaceae > Shewanella > Shewanella phaeophyticola. The sequence continues at coordinate 3,873,849 of NZ_JAODOQ010000001.1, read as the reverse complement.
TGAAGGAGTAGAGAGTTTTGAAGAATGGCAAACCTTAAAGATTTTAGGGGTAAGTGCAGCTCAAGGTGAGTATTTAGCCCAAATAACTGAGACGGAAGCTTGAAAAATAACCTATTTACGTTGTTTGGGGTGAATAACCCTTGTTTGCGCTGCAATTGCATTCTATTTTAATGAGGTATGGTATATTGTAATTGCTAACAAAATTAAAACATTAGCCGTGTGTTGCATCAGGCGTTTAATCTTGGCAACGATCAGGCTAAAAAGTCATAAAATTAAACGGGGCAATACTAACAAGTATCTTTATTAATGGTTTATTGAGGTTAAACAGACTTATTTGTTTCTTCATCATATATCAAGCCAACAACCTAAATTAGTGATCACTTTTAGTGTGCATGGGACGCGTAATGAGCAATGGTTTTTTGAGTAAATTGGCCTTTTGGCAATCATCCCAAACAGCAGGCGATGTTGGTGTATTTATTACCGACAATGCTTTGTGGGTTTGTTATGACGAAACTGCCGAGTCTACTCAAGTCGTTAAACAAATACCCATAATCAAGCATGATTGGAAGCAAGCATTTGAGGAGCTTAAAGCGTTGTGTGGCAAAGCTAACTTGCAACTAGTGCTGTCTTTTTCGCATTACCAAATGCTACAAGCCGACAAACCCAGTGTTGAATCGTCTGAAATTGCCCAAGCATTAATTTGGGCAGTGAAAGACATGGTGTCAGAGCCGGTCGCCAATATTCACTTAGACTATTTTGAATCAAGTATTGTCCCTAGCGCCAAAGTCAGTGTAGTCGTTACCAGCCGAGATTTACTGATGCAATTGGTTGCGGCATGTGAAGCGAGTGGTTTCAGCATTGCAGGGATTACAGTCGAAGAATTAGTTCTGCGTCATATATTACCTAATGACAGCATGGCACATATGCTCGTTGCACATGCCCCACAAGAAGAGTTGCTACTCATGGCGGTTAAAGCGGGAGAGGTGTTAATGCAGCGCCGTGTGCGTGGCTTTAACCAACTGAACAAGGCAACATTCCAAGAGTTACAAAACAGTATTGCAGATAATTTAAGCTTAGAGATCCAACGCTCAATGGATTATTTTGAAAGTCAGCTACGTCAGGCGCCTGTGGCTTCAATTACCATTGCCTCTGATGGTGATAGCCCGTCGCTAGCCAAGTTAGTGGCCGCTAATTTTAATCAAACAGTAAACGCAGTCAATCATGATGGGGTTAGCGGTTTATTAGCTCAACTAGCGTTGCAAGAAATAGCGCGAGGTGAAGTGTGATAAAAACCAGTATCAATTTATACAGCGTCGACTTATTACCACAAAAGCAGCGATTGACGTTATCACGCTTGATACAGGTGTTAGTGTTGTTGGTGATGGTGAGCATTTGTTTTTATGCTTTTGGTTTATGGCAACAAAGCGAGTTACAAACGTTACAGCAGCAAGCTAACAATAAAAAAGCCCAATTAAGCGCTGAAAAAAAGCAATTAGAAGATCAAATTGCTGCACGAAAACCCAATACCGCCTTAGCCGACCAAGTCGAATTAGAAGAACAACGTTTAGCACTTAAACGGCGTTTAAAAGATGAGCTGAGTCAGCGCAAAAACCTAATTAGCCAAGGTTATTCACCTTTATTAACAGACTTAGCAGCGGTGGCAGATGCCAACGTGTGGTTGAGTCATATTAGTATTGAACAACAAGATAATGCTCCTCAACGCATTCAATTTGAGGGATTTGGTCGCACACCGCAAAGTATCCCATTATGGATTGATAAGCTAAAAAATACGGTCACCTTAAAAGGATATGCTTTTTCGGCAATGACCATGAATCGCGGTGATACTCAGCCCTTAATGTTCAAACTTACGAGCAAACCTTCAGAGATGGAGCCCTCACAATGAAGCAACAATGGGCAATCTGGTCAGAAAAATTTAACCAACTCAGTCAGCGCGAACGGTTATTAATCTCTCTTGCCAGTATCGTGGTGATTGGAATGCTGCTGTATTTACCATTAGAGTCAATATGGAAGCAACAGCAATCGACACAAAAACAATTGAATGGATTACAACAAGAAAACGACATATCACGGCAACAAATTGACTTATACCAACAACGTTTGCAGTTAGACCCTGATAAAGATTACCAACAACGTTTGCAGTTAGTCAGCGAGCAAATGTCAGCTGTTGATGCTGAATTAGACGCGCAAATGGTTGATATGGTGCCAGCGGATTATATGCCGACGGTGCTCGCTAACTTACTGGGTAATGTGAAAGGTGTGACCCTAAAATCTTTTGCTTCAATTGAGCCGACCCCGTTATTAAACATGGGCGACAATAGCCAGGTTAACTTATATAGCCATGGTATTAAGCTGGTTTTACAAGGTGATTATTTTGCTATTTTAGATTTTGTTTCTGCCGTTGAAAATATGCCCGACAAACTCTATTGGAAGCGCATGGATTATCGTGTCGAGACTCACCCAAAAGCGTTAGTTGAATTAGAACTTTACACACTTAGTGTGAATAAGGACTTTATTAGTGTTGCTAAACAGAATTAACTCTATGGCATTGGCTTTTATTGCAACGAGTCTAATGCTAGTGGCAAGCGTCGATGCACAAAGCTTGCGAGATCCAACCTTACCGGGTCAAGGGTATGCCGTTGTTACTACGCCGAAAAACATTACTCAACAAAGCTTGATACTCAACAGCATTGTTAACGGTCAACATGCTTATGCCGTAATCAACAATAAAATTGTGGCTGTAGGTGATACTGTCAACAATGGATTAACCGTATCTTCAATCAGTCAGGATAATGTAACTTTGTCAGATGGCAGAAAGCTTCAGCTTTTTCAGTCGATAACAGAGCGATAGGATTAGAATAAAAATGAAAGTAATTAAATATGTTACCCCTCTGATGTCACTGTGCTTGATAGCTTGTCAAACGACAGATAGACCTGAACCACAAAACGTTAAATCCACATTGTCGGAATCAATTCAACAATCGCAAACTAATGCCAATAAGACACCACCGCCAGCAACGATGCCTGCGGAAGTTCAGCGTGAATTAAATGGTAATAATGTATTAGGCTCAGCAAGAGTGTTACCAGCAGAGCGCCGTTTTGATGTATCAGCTAATGATGTTGAGGCCAGAGTCTTTTTCCCGAGCCTTGTAAAAGATTCACCGCTTAGTGTTGCCGTACATCCCGATGTAACCGGCACGATTTCATTATCGTTAAAAGCGGTAACCTTGTCAGAGGCCTTACAGGTTGTTGAAGACATTTACGGCTATGAAGTTAGCCGCCAAGGGCGAATTTTAAGAGTGTTCCCGTCTGGAATGCGCACAGAAACCATCCCATTAAACTACCTGTATATGCAACGCGAAGGCTTGTCGTTAACGTCAGTCAGCTCTGGCCGTATTTCGGATGATAACGACAACTCAAATAGCAGTAGTAATAACAGTAGTAGCTCTAGCAGTAGCTCAAGTAACAGTAATAACAATTCAAGTAGTAATGAAAACACCAATGGTACTTTTATTAGTTCAACCACCAAAACTGATTTCTGGGGTGAGCTGCAATCAACATTAGTGTCAATCATTGGTGAGACAGGAGGCGGGCGCCAGGTGGTGGTTACCCCTCAGGCAGGGTTAGTGACTATTCGAGCCTACCCTAACGAATTACGTCAAGTTCGCAGCTTCTTGCAAACGGCAGAAAGTCATTTACAGCGCCAAGTGATCCTAGAGGCCAAAATTTTAGAAGTTACTTTATCTGATGATTATCAACAAGGTATTCAGTGGGATAGCGTCTTAGGTCATGTAGGTAACACTGATATTGATTTTAGTACCTCCGCTGGACAAGGGTTAACTAATACGATTTCATCGATTATCGGCGGAGTAACGTCAATCAATGTTCAAGGTACAGATTTTAGTACCATGATTAGCTTGCTCGACACGCAAGGCGATGTCGATGTATTGTCAAGTCCACGTGTCACTGCATCAAATAACCAAAAAGCCGTCATTAAAGTCGGTACTGACGAGTATTTTGTGACTGATGTGTCGACAACGACAGTGTCTTCGACCACAACCGTAACGACTCCAGATGTTGAACTAACTCCGTTTTTCTCAGGTATCGCACTTGATGTAACTCCACAAATTGATGAAAACGGCAATGTGCTTTTACATGTTCATCCATCGGTGATCGATGTTGAAGAGCAAACCAAAACCATTGAAATTAGTGATTCAACATTAGAGCTGCCTCTCGCACAAAGTGAAATTCGTGAGTCTGACACCATTATTCGAGCTGCATCGGGTGATGTCGTTGTTATTGGTGGCTTAATGAAGAGTGAAAACATTGAAACTGAATCGAAAGTGCCTTTCTTGGGTGACATTCCATTTTTAGGACAAGCATTCACCAGCCGCACTAAGTCGAAACAAAAAACAGAATTAATCATTTTACTTAAACCAACTGTGGTTGGCGCAAATACGTGGCGAGATGAGTTAAAGCGTTCACAAGAACTCATTGAACGTTGGTATCCATCTAATTAATGATGGCCAATAACGGAACTTAATTCATTATGTATTTGCAGCACTTTGGTATGGGGCAGTTACCCTTTACGCTCACCCCTAATACAAGCTTCTTTTTTGGGTTAGCTCCCCATGTAGAGGCCTTGCAAGTGCTGCAAACCGCGTTAGAAACGGGCGAAGGTTTTATTAAGGTGACTGGCGAGGTAGGCACAGGTAAAACATTAATCTGTCGCAAACTACTTAATGATCTACCTACTCAATATCATTGTGCCTATTTGCCTAACCCCTATTTGTCTCCAAAAGAATTACGTTTTGCCGTGGCAGGTGAGTTAGGCTTAAATTTACCTAATAAAATCGATCAACAGCAATTAACGCGACTGATCCATGAACGGTTACTGGAGCTAAATCATCAAGGGTTTCATGTCTTGTTAGTGCTTGATGAAGCGCAAGCAATACCCGACGACAGTATTGAAGCATTACGACTCTTTACCAACTTAGAAACCGAAAGCCGTAAGCTGTTGCAAGTGGTGTTATTTGGTCAGCAAGAGTTAGATGAGCGATTGGCTCAAGCTAAATTTAGGCAATTACGACAAAGAATAACTTTTAGTTACCACTTGCGACCATTAAGCTGGGATGAAATCCAAGCCTATATCCAATATCGATTGACCACTGCGGGTTATCAAGGCCTCCAGTTATTTAACGTGAGTGATATTAAGTTACTGGCTAAAGCGGCTAGGGGGATCCCTCGACTGGTGAACATTTTGGCTCACAAAAGCTTATTGTTGTGTTATGGCGAGGGTGCTCAAAAAGTTCAAACAAAGCATTGCCGTGCCGCCATTAGGGATACTGAAGATATAAATTTAACTGAGCGGTCAGGTTTTTCACGTTCAAGCATGCTCGTTATTGTCCTGTTGTTAGCACTCATGTTAACGATAGGATTTACGGATGTCAGCAGTGATTGGTTAACACAGATAAGTGAGCATTAATGAGTGTGATAATAAAAATGCTGCGCGATTTAGAGCAGCGTCAACAATCAGGGGCTGACCAACCAGAGCTCGGCAAGTCAGAGCTTGATACTACACAGTCTGATAATGCGCCTTCTCAGCAGAAGGGCGAGTTTGTTCGTCCACAAGTTCAATATTATCCACCCAAAAAATCTCGTTTGCCTGTGATTACTTCAGTGGTGTGCGTGCTTTTATTCATCCCAGCCGTTTGGTATGGGGTGTCAATGTATCAACACACAGAACCCTCGGCGAAATCCCAGTTGACAGCTAACAATGCCGATGAAGCATTAACAATAACCGCCGACACTGCAACGCAAATCGCGAGTAACGTTGAGCCACAAAGCATGACTGGTGAACCCAGCAACGACAATACGTTACTTGCCAACCAACAGTCTATCGTGAGTGATAATGCCTCGCCCGATAAGGTTTCAACACGCCCCGAGGGTATGACTCCTGTTGATGCACCTTCAACAGCAGAGTCAGCGCCAGAGACAGCCACTATTCAGGCTCAAGAACCCATTGAGCAAACAACCCGTACCGATGAGGTCGAGTTAGTATTAGCGGCAACAAGCCAACCCGCTACAGAAGATGTTGTTCAGGTTACCAAGATGGTTGAAACACCTATTGTGGCGAAAGTTATTCCATCAGCTTCGCCCACAATTACGCCAGTTAATGCACCTGAAAGCAGCCCTAAAATAGCGCAAGCCTCATCCTCTTCAAATGATATGACTGTAAAAGAAGTGGTGATCAGTAAAGCCGAAATGGCGCAGATACAATACCGCAAGGCAACCGATGCAGAAAATGCACAACGGTTAGAAGAGGCCGCCAGTTATTATTTAGAAGCCATTATTTTGCAGCCAAGCTTACACAAAGCTCGTAAGCAATTGGTGGCGATTTATTACGGACAAAACAACACCACAACAGCCATGCGCTTGCTAGAAAGTGGTATTAGTATGTTTCCGAAAGAGTGGGAGTTTTATGTAATTTTGTCACGTCTTCAAACAGAAACGAATGCTTTTGACAGTGCCCGGGTAACTTTGTCGATGATCCCCGATAATTCTAGTTGGGCGCGTGACAAGTGGGTTGCGCAAACTGAATTAGCCCAAAGTGCACAAGATTTTGTGTTGGCTGAACAAGCGTATCGTCAATTATTACAAGCCGAATCGACGCAAGCGCGCTGGTGGATGGAGCCATGGGTTATGCGTTAGATTCCCAACAAAAATATATTCCAGCGGCTCAGGCATATCGCTCTGCATTAAGTTATGAAGGATTATCAACCTCAGCGATGGACTTTATTGAAAACAGATTAGCTCAGCTAGGAGAAACACGATGAAACCTAAATTGAAGATGCGCTTAGGTGACCTTCTAGTACAAGAGTTGATTATTAGCGAAACGCAATTACAACAAGCACTGACCGAACAGCGTAATAGCGGTAAAAAACTGGGTCGTACGTTAATTGACTTAAAATACATTACCGAAGTTCAACTGCTTAAGTTTCTGTCTCAGCAGCTAAATTTACCTTATTTGGATATTAGTCGTCGTCCAATCCCTGCCGAAGTGGTGAATATTTTACCTGAGGTGCAAGCTCGTCGTTATCGTGCCTTAGTGGTTGAAAGCGGTCCTGACCATGTGCTGATTGCCATGAGCGACCCTGCTGATTTACAAGCCATTGATAATTTAGAAATCTTAGTCGCTCCTAAGCAATTAATGCTTGCGGTAGCGCCCGAGCAACAATTGTTAGATGCGTTTGATAACTTATATCGTCGCACAGGACAAATTGCTGAAATTGCTGGCAAGCTTGAAGAAGAATATGCCGCTGATGACATGTTCGACCTTAATGGCTTAACAGAAGGCGACAGTGATAATGAAACCACGGTAGTTAAGTTATTACAGTCTATTTTTGAAGATGCGGTGCAAATGCGTGCGTCGGATATTCATATCGAGCCGGGTGAAAAAGTATTGCGTATTCGCCAGAGGATTGATGGCCAGCTGCATGAAAATACCCTTGGTGAAGTCAATATTGCCGCCGCCTTGGTATTGCGACTTAAGTTAATGGCTGGTTTAGATATTTCTGAAAAACGTATGCCGCAAGATGGCCGTTTTCATATGGAAATCAAAGGTCATAAAATCGATGTGCGTATGTCGACGATGCCCATTTACCATGGTGAATCGGTGGTAATGCGTTTGTTAGACCAAACCACCGGGCTGCGCACTTTGGATGAAACCGGTATGCCGCCAAATATTGTGGCGCGGATCCGTAAACAAATTAAACGCCCTCACGGAATGTTATTGGTGACCGAGCCAACGGGGAGCGGTAAAACCACAACGCTGTACGGTATTCTTAGCGAGCTAAACACGCCTGACAGAAAAATTATTACCGTTGAAGACCCTGTGGAATATCAATTGCCACGTATTAACCAGGTGCAGGTTAATCATAAAATTGGTTTAAACTTTTCCAATGTGTTGCGTACTACTTTGCGTCAAGATCCCGATATCATCATGGTGGGTGAGATGCGTGACCAAGAAACGGTTGAAATCGGTTTGCGAGGTGCATTAACCGGTCACTTTGTGTTATCAACACTGCATACTAATGACGCGGTAACCAGCGCCTTGAGATTACTCGATATGGGGGCTGCCAGCTATTTGGTTGCCAGCGCACTTAGAGTGATTATTGCACAGCGATTGGTGCGCCGTGTTTGTCAAAACTGCGCCGTGGAGTACCAGCCTAATGCATCAGAGCGCATCTGGCTTGAGAGTGTCACTAAAAAAGACATGGCGACAGCGACCTTTAAAGTGGGCAGTGGATGTCAAACCTGTAATGGTTCTGGTTATCGTGGGCGAATTGGTATTTTTGAAATATTAGAGCTCGACGAAAACATGATCGACGCTATGCGCACCGGTAACCCGCAAGACTTTGCTCGCGCGGCATTGCGCAGTCCAAACTTTATTCCGTTAGCGCAGTCGGCCATGGAGTATTTATTTCAAGGCACCACCACGTTAGAAGAAGTCGCCAAATTAGTTGAAGATGTCAGCGAGTCAACTGTTGCGCTATCAGTTGATATTACTAGTCAATCAGGTCTTGGGGCATAACGATGCCAACGTATCAATATCGAGGACGAAACGCTCAGGGGAAAGCGGTGACAGCTCAAGTGGAGTCTGCCGATGAAAGTGCTGCGGCAGATTTATTATTGTCACGCGGTATTATTCCGTTAGAGCTAAATGAAATTAAGGTTAAACAATCGTTTTCAATGGCATTGTTTCAGAGCCGAGTATCATTAGAAGAGTTACAAATATTTACTCGCCAAATGTACTCATTAACGCGTTCAGGTATTCCTATTTTACGCGCCATTGCAGGTTTGTCTGAGACCACACATTCACATCGAATGAAGCAGGCATTAGATGATATATCTGAACAATTAACCTCGGGCAGACCTTTATCTTCTGCGATGAACCAGCATCCCGATGTGTTTGATTCGTTGTTTGTGTCGATGATCCACGTGGGTGAAAACACCGGTAAATTGGAAGATGCATTTATTCAGCTGTCGCATTATATTGAGCGAGAGCAAGAAACTCGTCGCCGTATTAAAGCGGCAATGCGTTACCCTATCTTTGTCCTTATTGCGATTACCATCGCGATGGTGATCCTCAATATTATGGTGATCCCAAAGTTTGCCGATATGTTTTCGCGCTTTGGGGCGGATTTACCTTAGGTCACTAAAATCCTCATCAACACCTCTAATCTATTTGTGAATTATTGGCCACATATGCTGGTGGTGTTAATTGGGGTCATTGTCGGGATCCGTTATTGGCACCATACCGATAAAGGGCAACAACAATGGGACTTATGGAAGTTACATATTCCTGTGGTGGGGTCGATAATTGAGCGCTCTACTTTGTCGCGTTATTGCCGAAGCTTTTCAATGATGCTCAGTGCCGGCGTGCCCATGACTCAAGCATTAAGTTTGGTTGCTGATGCGGTTGATAACGCTTATATGCACGACAAAATTGTGGGGATGCGCCGTGGTATTGAGTCAGGTGAATCGATGCTAAGGGTTTCAAATAGTAGCCATTTGTTTACGCCTTTAGTGTTGCAAATGGTCGCTGTGGGTGAAGAAACCGGCCAAATTGATCAGTTATTAAATGATGCCGCTGACTTTTATGAGGGCGAAGTCGACTACGACTTAAAAAACTTGACCGCCAAATTAGAGCCTATTTTAATCGGATTTGTCGCGGTTATCGTATTAATTCTTGCGCTAGGTATCTATTTACCGATGTGGGACATGCTAAAAGTGGTTAAAGGTGGTTAAATTACAGCGCCTTTGGCTTATTAGGTAACAGTATGTTAAGTCAGCAAAAAGCCGATGATGACTTACTTAAAGTCTATGGCAAGGTGATTGCAATTGTGGTGTTAATTATTTTGGTGGGCATTTTAGGTGGCCGCTTCATCAATACTGCGCCCAATTTAACCAGCCAAGGCTTAGCTTTTGAACATAACCGACTTTTAAATGTCTTAGCTATGGTACGCAGCCAATGGTTAGCCTCAGGAAGGCCGAACAAAATGTTGTTGTCTTGGTACAATGTGGCACCCAATGTGCTAGATAAACAAGATACTAATGACAAATCGTCAAAAAATGGACGATTGGAAACTTCAGCGCAAATAGATAATACCGAAGCTGAATTAATGGGTACTAACAATTGGATTCAATTGTCATCAAGCGGTTGGCCTTTGGTTGAAACCTATGATGAGGATGGTTGTAAGCGTCTATGGCTGCAATTGCTGGCAATAGACGTAAATGAGTTAGAGTTAAAGGTGGTTTATCAAGCAGAAGACAAAGTCTGTCGTTTTACTTCTGCCAATCAAACCAGTTTAAGCTATCAGTTACAAACTGGCAGAATTATTTATTTAACGGCTGAGTAGTAAAAAAGTCTACCTTAAGTGTTAAAATTCTAATAAGCTGCTAATATCTGACGAGTTATGGTAGCACTTTTGGGTAGCAAGATTAGTAGCAAGAGTAGCAGCAAGAGTGTTATTTTTGTTGCAAATACATTTAAATGAGTGAGGTATTATGAAAGTTAAACAACAAGGTTTTTCATTAATCGAGTTGGTTATTGTGATTGTGATTTTGGGACTGTTAGCGGCAACCGCTATTCCTCGCTTTTTAAATGTAACCGACGATGCAGAAGATGCGAGCGTAGATGGTGTTGCGGGTGGTTTAGCAACCGCAGTGAGTTTTGTGCGTGCACAGTGGGAAGTTGATGGTCGTCGTAACACGAGCGTGGTTCTCGATGGAACAACCATATCATTAGACTCGCGTTTTGGTTTCCCAACGGGCACAACCAATACCAGTGCAACAGCGATGAATACCACTCGATGCCAAGAAGTGTTTGACTCGGTATTACAAAATGCGCCAAGAAACGTATTAGTTAATCAAGATGCAAGCGATGTACGTTATACCGTGAGTGTGCAAGGTGGTTCGGGTGGCTCATCAACCAGTATTGATGGCGTAACCGTAAACAACCTTGATGTGTGTGTATACCATCAAGTCGCGTCATTAACTTTAGATGACACAAGTGGTGTAGCTACACCAACACCAGATTTAACCACTTCTGGTGCCAAAGGCGTGACATACAACCCAGGTACTGGACAAGTGGTTGCTTTTAGCAACAACTAATTTGTTAACCACCCAATCGATTGATCCATTCATAAATGGATAGAGATTTATTTTAATAGAGGTATTTTTATATGCAAAAGCAACAAGGTTTTACGTTAATCGAATTAGTGGTTGTGATCATTATTCTCGGTATTTTAGCGGTAACAGCAGCGCCTAAATTTATAAACTTGCAGGGCGATGCACGAGTTTCTGCGTTAAGTGGCTTAAAAGCGTCGATTCAAGGTGCTAATACTTTGGTTTATTCTAAGGCTGCTTTGGCTGGCAAAGAAGGTGATGAAACAGAAACTTTAGATATTGGTTCTGGTACTGAAGATTTGAACATTGTTTATGGCTACATGAAAGCAAAACAAAGTGATTTAGAGGAGGCATTAGATGTTACATTTGATGCTCTTGCTGCTGTTGATTCCGGTACCAATGATTGGATTATTGATGACACAACAGATGGTGAAGTTACAATTTACCAACGTGGCGCTCCAGATACTTGCACTTTGGTTTATAAAGATGCTGCAGACGCAAATACGTTACCAACTTATGTTGCAGAAACAGATCCTGACAAATGCTAATATATTAGTAAATTACTAAAACCTGCTTCGGCAGGTTTTTTTTTGAGTTTTTAGCAATAAATAATCAGCCTTTACTCCAATGGCTAACAGCGTGAATACACAAATAAGCAGACAATATTGGCTGTTTTTGCCATACTGGATCGACTAGTATAAGCCTCTGACACTCTTATGGTTTAGTTTGGCTAGTGTCAAAATGTTTAGTGGCGAAATAGAGGGTATCATCTACGTGAGTCAGCAGCGCAAGGTTCAACTTGGCTTTACCCTAGTTGAATTAGTCACCACCATTATCTTGATTGGTATTATTGCCGTGGCGGTGTTACCGCGTCTCTTTTCTGTTTCATCCTACAGTGCTTTCACTTTACGTAATGAGTTTATTAGCGAGTTAAGACACGTACAGTTAAAAGCCATACAAAATACCGATCAATGCTATCAACTCGATGTCAGCGCCAGCGGTTATACCTTGCGTTATTTTAATGACCGCATTGGTAACAGTTGTAGCGATTTGCTTCGCGAGGAACAAACGCAAAGCTTTAGTGCCAATGCTTATATCACCCTAGCCAGTGATGCCAGTCAGGTGTTTTCAATTACCTTTGACAGCCTTGGGCGAATGATTTCTCCTGCATGTTCTGGTCATTGCTTTAATGCAGTGGCAGATGAAAGCCTCGCAATCGCGGTGGAGTCAGAGGGGTACATTTATGCGCAATAAGCTTCAGTGTCAGCCTACTCGGCGCATTAAGGGCTTTACCTTAATCGAATTGGTTATTGGCATGATGGTCATTGCTGTTGCAATCGTCATGTTGACCAGCATGTTGTTCCCCCAAGCAGATAAAGCATCGGCTACGTTACAACGAGTGAGATCGGCTGAGCTTGCTCATTCGGTAATGAATGAGATTTGGGGCAAACGTTATGATCAAAACACCAATGCTAATGGCGGTGTCCCATCCTGTAATGCAAGTGCAGGGTTAACCTGTTCGACATCAATGGGTAATGACGGTGAAAGCCGGGATGCATTTAATGATGTTGATGATTACCACGGGCTGAATGAAACCAGCAATATGCTCGACTCAAGCCAAACCTATGCGCAAGCTTACCCCGGCTTTAAATTAGCCGTTACGGTGAGCTACCTTGATACCACGCAAGCGGAAAAACTGATTACTGTCGATGTCACTACACCCAGCAGTGAAGTGATTACTTACCAAACGGTAAGGAGTAACTACTAATGGCGCGATATTCACAAGCAAAAACAGCCGGATTTACCTTAATCGAAATGGTGACTGTGATTTTGATTTTGGGCATTGTGATTGTTGGCGTCAGCAGTTTTGTGATTTTTGGCACCCGTATTTTTGTTGAATCCAGTGCGGTCGATCAAGTATTGAGCCAGAGCCGCTTTGGAATAGAACGAATGACCAGAGACATTCGTCGTGCAGTGCCTAACAGTATCAGAGTGCTCACAGCCACAGATGGCAGTTATCAATGTATTGAATTACTACCCATTTCAGCCAGTACTTCTTACCTTGACGCACCTTTTGTACCAGAGACTGCGCGCAATAGCCTTACCGCAATTAAAAGCATTAGGCCGATTAGTGCAGGGCAGTCTACGCTGATTTACCCGTTAACCAATGCTGAGGTATACAACCCTCAAGGGACAACGGCAAAACGATTTACTGTGCAAAGTGTGGCTGAAGCGGGTGATCAACTGACCATAACTTTAACCCAATCAGTTCGCTTTACTGAAGCTTCGCCGCTTATGCGTTTATATGTCGCCGATAGCCCGTTAAGTTATTGCTTTGTTACCTCTGCGAGTACGGTTGAATTGCGGCTCTATCAAAACTATGGTTATCTGGCCACTCAACCCACGCCAACAACAATGGGCGCAGGGGTGCTAATGGCCAAAATGTAGCGAATAACTTAAGTACCAATCCTGCAATTATTTTAACACCGGCGACATTAGTGACTAACGCCATTGTGCATATACAGCCACTGTTTGCGGTTAATGGTGAGACGTTTCAATATCAACATCAAGTGCAGGTGATGAATGTTCCCTAAGTATCAGTTAGCTCAACATTCTCAACGCGGCAGCGCATTAATCATCGGTATTTTTGTGATTACGGTGATGTTTGTTATTGCCGCCAGTTTAATTCGCATCGTCGGCGATGCCGATGAGTCGGTTAATATGGAAGTATGGGGCACTCGAGCATTATTTAGTGCTAACAGTGGTGCAGATGCCGCTTTAGCACAGTTGTTCCCGCTTGATGGCAGTGCAGCAACATGTACCGATGTGGCTTCAACTTGGACACCACCGAGCAACGCGGTGGGATTTCACAGTTGTACCGTTAGCATTAGTTGTAATGCTGCCAGTGTCAGTGGTGTGACTCAATATAGAATTAATAGTGTAGCGGTATGCGAAACCGGTGATTGTGCTGGAGACTCGAGTAGCTCGACCTGTTTACGAGTGAGTCGCCAAGTGGAGGTAGAAGCACGTGGGAATTAATTTACAGATGTTTAAAAGTAAAACTGCGGGCTTGTTGTTAAAGTTATTGCTCAGTTTTAGTGTTTGTTTAACGAGCCTCCCATTGATGGCTAGTTGGGAAAGCAGTTTTATCGAGGGGCTTAATGCTCATGGTAGTATTGCCTCTATCGATATAGCGAGTGGAGCGCGATTATATAATGCCCCAACCAATGGCCAGTTGCCAGCTTCTACAGTTAACGAACAAGAGAAATCTTGTGTTCCAGATAATAATAATGCGAAAAATTGTAAGGCATCATCCCCCATAGCGGCTATACCCACTGATCAACCGGACTTCAGTCAATGTACTTCAGCTAGCGTTCAAGAAATAGGGACCTCCTACATGGTCTGAACCTAGCCTTACTGTTGCACAAGGCGAGTATGGCGATATTGAGTTAGACGGTGGTAGCGACAGAACGCTGACTTTTGATACAGAGGATGGTATTTATAAAATGAAGTCTTTGACGGCATCATCAGGTAAATTAGTGTTATCGTCTGGACAATATTGGATTGAAACCTTAACCATAAACCATGGTGTGGAATTAGAGTTTCCAACCACAGGAACTGTTATTTTTTTTATTAAAAATGATTATCAACATCAAGATCTAACGCTAATCAATGACGCCGAACGCTTTGTTATTTACAGCTATGGCGACTTTGTACTCAATGGAAGTGCAGAACTTAATGCCTATGTATTTGCAGAGGGTAATGCGACCATTAATGGTAGCGCAAGTTTGAATGGGGCATTAACAGCAAGTACAGTAACGCTAGAGGGCAATAGTACTGTCACCTTTGATGATAAAGTGTCTAGTATTACCACTGTCCCAGATTGCACAATTGTCACCCCCCAGCCGGAATTTCACATTCAATATGGTAAAGCATCCAGCAAAAGCATCACGTTTGACAGTGCTTTTCCTGATGATGTCACTCCGTTAGTTTTCTTAATGCCGACCATCGAAGATGATAACAGTGATAGCTACTGCTTCGGTATTCCTTGATAGTATTTCTAATCAAGGTTTTACTTGGTCACAGCAAGAGGCTGAATCACCTAGTAACCGCTATGTTAAATCGACTGAAATGCCTGAAGTGCATTGGATTGCGGTCACAGCGGGTACCTATGACTTAACTGACGACATCACATTAATTGCTGGTTCGGTTGATTATGATCAGGCTATATTTGGTTCTAGCGAACCTTATACGCCAGTGACGTTGCCCTCAACTCAAAATGTGGTGTTAAACCAAATACAAACTCAAAATAATAATTGTTGGTTTACCAGTACATCAGAGACTACGAGTACAGGGATTCAACTTGGATTAGATACGTCTGAAGTTTACGATAGAAATAATGAACAATGCCTGCCGGGAGGTTTAAATAACAGCCAAATTGCAAATGAAACCATTAGCTATTTATCGTTGAACGCGGCTAGCGGTACCATGATATTGAATGGTGTTGACACAAATTATCATTTTGGCCAAGCGCAAACGTTTACTGCTAGTGGTACCAAAGATATTGAATATCAATGTGGAATCACCACAACGTTAGAAGGCTTTACTGATACCCCTACATTGGTCGCAGGCAAGAATAGTCGCTTAGGTGGTGATGGCGGCTGGCTTCGTCGTTGTAAGCTCACTAACGACACGGTAAGTATGGTCGTTGATGAAGATACTTATAAAGATAATGACCGTAAACATCGTTGGGAAAATTACAGCTTTGTTGCTTTTGAAAACGTTGAGCCGGTATTCCAATGTTTTACGGATAATTTTGATCGTACAGATCTTGGGGATGACTGGGTTGTCTCCACTAGTCGAGGCAGCTTTACGCCATCCATTGTGAGTAATCGTTTACAAGTGACTCAAGCGGCGACAAGTCAAGCCACTTCGTCAACTTATCAACGCCTTTTTCCTGCAACAGACAATTACGTCACCATCGAATTTGATCATTATGCTTATAATGGCACCGGTGCTGATGGTATTGCTTTTGTGTTGTCAGATAGCTCGATTACCCCTCAAGCAGGCGCTTATGGAGGCCGTTAGGTTATGGCGCTCGCTCAAATCAAGATGGTTTTGCAGGTGGTTGGTTAGGTTTTGGTATTGATGAATATGGTAACTTTTCAAGAGAAGGTGGCTCGGGTGGCCAGGGCGTCGTCAACAATCGGTTGCCATTAGGGGCTCTGGCTCTGGCACATCGGGTTACCCTTATTTACGTGGTACTTGCTCAAATGGTACCACCAATACGAGTGGTGAGTGCTTATCGCCAACTGTTGACGACAATAATGTCTCACCCGCCCACCGTTATCGCATTACTGTTGACTCACAAATTGCCAGTCAATCATTAGTTAAAGTTGAACGCGATAGCGGCAGTGGATTTGTTGAACTTATTTCAGAATTTGATGCTGCGTCTTTTACAAGCCAAGCTGCTTTACCTGAGAGTTTTTTATTGTCTTTAACTGGGTCTACAGGCGGAGCAACGAATATTCATGAAATTGATAATGTTGAAATATGTGCATTAAAATCTAGTCCCATCGGTGTGCAAATTGATCATTTTGAGTATTCGTATTCAGGTACAGGGCTAACCTGTACTCCTAAAACCTTATCCATTAAAGCTTGTGCTAATGCAGATTGTACAGAGACGGTTAATGACAGTGTTACCGCTACACTAACGCCTGCAAGCGTGACTAATGGTGGCTGGGTGGGTGGTAACGTTGTGACCTTCTCTGGTGGGGAAAAAGCAGATTTACAATTAAGGCAGAACACCGCTGGCACGGTAACGTTGGGGGTTTCTGGTTCAACCCCAAGTACCAAAGCGTTTAGTGAAACGCTTTGTCGTATTAATGGCGGCTCAGCAACGGCTGCAAACTGTGATTTAGTCTTTGCCGACAGTGGCTTTATTTTTGATGTGCCAGACAAGCTAGCAAACAAACCTACGGGTAATATTTCAATCAGTGCGGTTAAAACCTCCGGTGAAACCTTAGAATGTGTACCAACATTTGCAGACACAACTAAAAGCGTCAGCTTTTGGAGTACTTATCTGGCGCCTACATCGCCGGTCAATGCCCAATCCGTTACCGTAAACGACACGACAGTGGGTACACAAAGCTCAGCGGCCACATCAATAGCGTTAGATTTTGATGCCACAGGCACGGCAAATATTGATGTTAACTACCCTGATGCAGGCAATATGCAACTCGATGCTCAGTACACCGGTACTGACGATGAAGCCGGGTTGGTGATGTTAGGTTCTGATTCATTTGTGAGCTTTCCTGTTGGGTTATGCATCACACCTAAAGACAGCGTTGCAGAATGTTCAGCGGGTAACAGCAGTTGTGATGTATACAAAAAAGCGGGCGAATCGTTTGATTTAATTATTCAAGGTAAAGCTTGGGAGTCTGACTCCGATACTGATTATTGCGATAACATCAATACGCCCAATTATGCCCAGGATGACATTGTTTTAGGACATCAATTGGTGGCGCCATCAGGCGGTATATTAGGCGATGTTGGTACCACAAAATACAATCATGTTGCACAAACGACCAACAGCAATACCGTGACTCAGTCGGTAACCGAGGTCGGCGTATTTACATTTACCGCCAATCCTCCAAGCCCTTATTTAGGGTCAAGCTTTTATGATATCCCGCTTGCTGAATCAGCCAATATCGGCCGCTTTGTGCCAGACAGCTTTGCGGTTAGCAGCTCAAGTGTGTTGCCAAGTTGCGGTAGTTTTACCTATATGGATCAACCCTTTGATTTAACGCTGACCTTAACTGCTTACAATACTGCTGACAATATTACCCAAAACTATCAGGGCGCTTTTGCTAAAGCCACAGCCAGTTTAGTTGGAGAGAATCTTAATGATGGCGTTGATTTAAGCAGCCGCTTAAGCGCTTTACCTATTGATGCGAGTTCGTGGAGTTTAGGTGAGGCGAATGTGGGCATAACGTATCAAGCGGAGCTGAGCCGTACCCTTGCGCCAGGTGTTGATGGCTACTTTTAGTCAATTAGATATTGGTGTGCAGGTTGCTGATAACGACACAGACATTTCATTTGTTAACGTGCCGGATATGCGCGCTGATAGCAGTGATATTTGTGCCGACAATGGTACTTGCAATGCAAAACAGATATCGACACAAGATTTTCGTCACGGGCGAATCGTTATGGACAATACCTTTGGCCCAGAAACCGAAATATTACGCATGCCAACCTATGCCCAATATTGGAATGGTGCAGGATGGATAATCAATACCAGCGACAATTGTAGCCAAGTTACCGATTCACTTGATGGCACTGAGGTTTACGATCCGGTATTGGCGTCAAATCAAACGGTTATTCGCAGTGATGGCGACAGTACGGTGAGCGCTGGTCAACTCACTTTATTATGGCAAAACACAGGTTCTGATGCATATCGTGGTCAAGTGGCAGCCCCATTACAAGTTGACGATTGGCTCAAGTGGTATTGGAATTGGGACGACACAAGTTCAAGCGTATTATATGACCCAAGAGCGAGTGCTTTTTTTGGACGCTACCGAGGCCATGATCGAATCATTTATTGGCGTGAGGTCGGGCAATAATCGGCATAATAAAGCATCAGTTTTGCGCTTTTTAGGATTAAATTTGCTCGTTTAGCGTTTTTTTACAGGCTTTTATAAAAAAAACGCCAGATTAGCAATTGTTAACCTGTTCGGTCTTGTAGAATAGGGGTGTCATTGATAAAGTTAGCTGATTTTTCTTTCTTCTGACTCCACAGAATACAGGCCTGATACATGTTCAAAAAGCTGCGCGGCATTTTTTCTAACGACCTATCGATCGATTTAGGTACGGCAAATACACTTATTTATGTTCGCGATGAAGGCATCGTGTTGAACGAACCCTCAGTGGTTGCCATTCGCGGCGAACGCAATAGTAATGGCCAAAGTCCGTTGCTGCAGTCGGTACAGATGCAAAACAAATGCTGGGCCGAACGCCAGGTAATATTCAAGCTATTCGTCCAATGAAAGACGGTGTTATTGCCGATTTTTATGTGACAGAAAAAATGCTTCAGCACTTTATTAAACAAGTGCACAACAACAGCTTCTTCCGCCCAAGCCCTCGTGTGCTTGTGTGTGTGCCAGTAGGTGCAACACAAGTTGAACGTCGTGCTATTCGCGAATCGGCCATGGGTGCTGGTGCCCGTGAAGTTTACCTCATTGAAGAGCCAATGGCGGCGGCAATTGGTGCGGGCTTACCAGTGTCTGAAGCGACAGGTTCTATGGTGGTTGACATTGGTGGTGGTACTACCGAAGTGGCAATCATCTCGTTAAACGGTGTCGTGTATTCATCTTCAGTACGTATTGGTGGCGACAAGTTTGACGATGCTATTATCAACTATGTTCGTCGTAATTACGGCAGCTTAATTGGTGAAGCAACTGCAGAACGTATTAAACACACTATCGGCACCGCTTATCCAGGTGAAGAAGTACTCGAAATTGAAGTCCGTGGTCGTAACCTTGCTGAAGGTGTGCCAAGAAGCTTCACGCTAAACAGCAACGAAATTTTAGAAGCATTGCAAGAGCCTTTATCGGGTATTGTTAGCGCTGTGATGGTGGCATTAGAGCAATCTCCACCAGAATTAGCATCAGATATTTCTGAGCGTGGCATGGTATTAACGGGCGGTGGTGCATTATTGCGCGACTTAGACCGTTTACTGATGCAAGAAACCGGTATTCCGGTAATGGTTGCTGACGACCCACTGACCTGTGTGGCTCGTGGCGGTGGTAAAGCGCTTGAAATGATTGACATGCACGGTGGTGATTTGTTCTCTGAAGAGAACTAATGATTAACTGCAATGCGGCTTTATTACCCAGCAAATGCGCCAATAAAGCCGCGTACAATTTATGAAACCAATTTTCGTTCGTGGCGTCTCTAATCAATTTAGACTGACACTGGCAATTTTATTGTCGGTGGCTTTGCTCGTCGCTAATGAACGCCTTGACCCTATCCGCCAATCACTCTCTTCTGTATTAAGCCCTCTACAATATTTAGCCAATGTCCCTGGTGTGATATTGGACTGGTCTGCAGAAGCATTTGCCACACGCAATATGCTCGAAGTGCAAAACAAAGAGCTACTTCGTCAACAATTAGTCATGTCGGAACGTTTACAGCGCTTTGAGCATGTGCGCCAAGAAAATGAGCGTCTGCGTGCCTTACTCGGCTCTCCTGTGCATATGGACTCTCGCAAAGTGGTCGCAGAAGTGATGGAAGTTGCTAGCGACCCATTTCGTCAATTTGTGGTGCTAAACCATGGCTCACAAACCGGTGTTTATGTTGGTCAGCCGGTGGTTGATGCTCAAGGCGTTGTCGGCCAGGTGATTGAGGTGAGTGAGTTTACAAGCCGCGTGTTGATGGTGTCAGACAGCACCCATGGTATTCCGGTGCGCGTGACGCGTAACGATGTCCGGGCGATTGCAAATGGTACAGGTGATATTGATCAAATAGAGTTGCGCCATGTGGCAAAAAGTACTGACATTATTGCTGGCGATTTACTCGTGACCTCAGGCCTAGGGAATCGCTTTCCTGAGGGCTACCCTGTGACTCGCGTAATAAGCGTTTCGCGCGACGACGGTCAAAGCTATGCGGTGATTAACGCTCAGCCATTAGCCGCGTTGGACCGTATTCGTTATGTGTTATTGATTTGGCCTGATGAAACAAAACCCTTCACGTTACCTGCAGATTTAATCGGCGTATCGGTTGATAAGTCGGTTAATGGCGTGCCACAAGCTCAAGCGGTGCAGTCGCAAGCGACACAAAGTAATACCACTCCTGCGACCACTGGGGCTGTTAACCCAGCAACACAAAATGTGACTACGCCGGCGACTCAGTCAAATAGCAATGAGGAGAACCAATGAGTGCTCACATCGCCAATGGCCGCTTAGTGGTATGGCTGACGCTTTTTATTGGAATGATGTTCCAAATCATGCCATTACCGACGATGGTTGAGGCATGGCGCCCTGATTGGTTATTAATGGTTTTGGTATATTGGGCTATGGCCTTACCCCATCGCTACAGCATTTTAACCGCGTGGATATTAGGTGTACTGCTTGATGTGTTACTGGGGGCTACCCTCGGTATTCGCTCATTGGCATTGTCGCTGGTCATTTATATTGTCGTATTATTATGTCAACGCTTACGCAACTATCCGCGCTGGCAGCAGTCATTAGTGATAGCGGGATTAATTTGTATCTACCATGCATTGATATTTTGGGTTCAATTTGTGGTGGTCGGTGCTGCTCCATTTGATTTTTCCATGTTTTTACCTGCTATTTCGAGCTTATTTATTTGGTGGTGGGTATTTTGGATTTTACGCAATATGCGCCGTCGATATAAAGTACGTTAATTAGGTTAACTTCCCGATTTAATAACCTTAAATAGAGTGAATAAACATGACTTGGGTACTGGCTTCAACCTCGCCAAGAAGAAAAGAATTACTGGCACAAGCCGGCTTTAGTTACACCGGGTTTAACTTTGAACTTGTCGCACCTGACATTGATGAAACCCCACAAGCCGGTGAGCAAGCAGCTGATTATGTGTGTCGCTTGGCCGTCGAAAAAGCCCAAGCGGGTTTGCTGTTAAGCCAAGAGTTTAGCCATGCAAAAGTGTTAGGTTCAGACACCATAGTTGTACTCAATGGCGTGATATTGGGAAAACCCGTAGATAGCGATGATGCCAAGCGCATGCTGTCATTATTATCTGGGCAAACCCACGAAGTGATGACTGCCGTTGCGCTTACTGATGGTCTGCAAACATTGATCCGCCTTTGCAGCACGCAAGTCAGTTTTTGTGCGTTATCAGCCGCCGACATTGATGCTTATATTGCTTCAGGTGAACCCATGGACAAAGCCGGTGCTTATGGTATTCAAGCTTTGGGCGGCTGTTTTGTTAAGTCTATTAGCGGCAGTTATTCTGCTGTTGTGGGCTTACCGTTAGTTGAAACACGAGAATTATTAGCCTGCATGATGCAGCAAAATTAACCTTTTGCTTTAATCGATTTCATACGGTGGCACAAGTGCTGTCAACATTACGATTGGAGCATGACCTGAATACAGGCGGCCTAGAACGGTATGAATATAAAAGCACAGCGTAAAAAAGGCACTGAGTTACTGATTAATGTCACACCAACTGAAGCGCGTGTCGCATTAGTAGAGCATGGTGTTTTGCAAGAAGTTCACATTGAACGCCGCATGAAGCGTGGTTTAGTGGGTAATATTTATAAAGGTAAAATCAGCCGTGTACTGCCAGGTATGCAAGCCGCCTTTGTGGATATAGGTTTAGACAAAGCCGCTTTTTTACATGCCTCCGATATTGTGCCCCATACCGAATGTGTTGCCGATGTTGAAAAAGGCAATTTCGTGGTGCGCGACATTGCCGAACTGGTACGCCAGAGCCAGGATATTATGGTGCAAGTGGTAAAAGACCCGCTTGGCACCAAGGGCGCACGTCTCACCACCGACATTACCTTACCCTCGCGTTATTTAGTGTTTATGCCGGGCTCAAGCCATGTGGGTGTGTCGCAACGTATTGAGCTTGAAGAAGAGCGTCAACGCCTTAAAAACATCACTTTACCGTATGTTGATGATGATGGCGGGTTTATTATCCGCACCGCCGCAGAAAATATTGGCGAAGACGAACTGGCACAAGATGCAGCATTTTTACGCCGAGTGTAGCCAAAGTTAGCGAGCGTCGTAAACGTAAAGGCGCCACGTTACTGTATCAAGATCTTGCCTTACCTGTGCGGATTATTCGTGATTTTGTTGGCACTGAACTTGACCATATTCAAGTGGATTCTCGCCGCACTTATGCCGAGCTACAACAGTTTGCTCAAGAGTTTATGCCTGAAATTGCCGACAAAATTGAACACTACGCAGGCTCTGCCCCCATTTTTGAATTGTACGATGTCGAAAACGAAGTGCAGCGCGCGCTAGGGCGCAAAGTGGAGCTTAAATCGGGTGGCTATTTAATTATTGATCAAACGGAAGCCATGACAACCGTCGACATCAATACCGGTGCCTTTGTCGGCCACCGTAACTTAGAAGAAACCATTTTTAATACCAATCTCGAAGCGACTCAAGCTATCGCTCGCCAACTGCGTTTACGTAATCTCGGCGGCATTATCATTATTGACTTTATCGATATGCTCAACAGTGAGCATAAAGCCCGAGTCCTCGAAAGCTTAACAGCCGCATTGGCACTTGACCGGGTTAAAACTAGTGTGAGTGGATTTTCGGGACTAGGTTTAGTCGAAATGACCCGCAAACGTACCCGCGAGAGTCTTGAGCATGTGGTGTGTGGCGAGTGCCCGTCATGCCAAGGCACTGGTACCATGAAAACCATTGAAACCGTGTCATATGAAATCTTTCGTGAGATTATTCGCTTAAACCGTGCCTATAAAGCTGATGAGTTTTTATTGTACTGCTCACCCGCGGTTTACATGAGTCTTAGTGGTGAAGAATCACATTTATTAGCCGAGCTAGAAGTGTATATTGGTAAGCGTATTCGACTACAAAACGAACCTTTATACATTCAAAGCAAATATGATGTGGTGATGATGTAGTGTCAACAACTCGGGCAGCGACTATCAACAGGATCTGTTGGCAAATATTGGCGATTACGCTAGTGCTTTTTGCACTGGCAGTTAGCCTTATTCGTGGGTTATTGCCTCATGTACCAGAAGTACGCACAGAGCTAGTTAACTATCTTTACAATGAATATAAATTGCAAGTCTCAGTAGAATCCTTAAGCGCTGAATGGCAAGCGTTTGACCCAGCACTGAGCATTAAAAATTTAACGTTACCGCCACAAGAGTCATTGCCGATAACGGTTATCAGTAAAAACGTTCATATTAAACTCGACTTTTGGCAATCGCTGTTTACTCTCAACCCACAAGTCGAAACCGTGGTATTTGACGGAATCAGTGTTGCGTTAAATCTGGATCAAATTGCCGACAATAACAACGGTGACAATAGCCAAACCAAAGCCAATTTAGATTGGCTTTATGGTTTGCTATTAGAGCAATTGGAACACTTTTCGATTACTGATGCATCATTGCAATTAATCAGCAGCCAAAATGACTATCGGCCTATTTTTGTGGATACGCTTGAGTGGCTAAACACACCTAATCGTCATCAGGCACAAGGCATGTTCCATGTTGATCAGCTTGAGTCTCAACATGAACAATTAAGGTTGCAAATCGATCTTAGTGGCGATGGCTATCAGCCCGATACCGTAACCGGACAATTGTATGTGTCAGCTGAGTCATTAGATCTCGGTGAATGGGCTTCTCGACAACATATTAGCCCTAATAATGCCAACAACATTGCGCTACAAGGCGTCATAAACCTTGATGCGTGGATGACCTTTGCCAACCGTAAAATACGAGACGGTTTATTAGTGTTTAAACCGAGCTGGCTAGAGTGGCGCGATACGGAAAATAAGCAAAAAATAGCGATTGACTCTGGCGTGTTGCAATGGACACCTGAACAAGGTGGCTGGAAAATAGAAAGCCACGATTTAAGCTTATCAACTAACGAGCAAGCCTGGCCGCAATTGAAGCTGGCATTTGGCACTCGTAATGGTGATTTGTTTGGTTATATCAATCAAATTACGCCATCATTACTTAAACCTATGTTACCGCTGATCCCTGATTTAGGTCTTGAGCAAGTTGACACCTGGCAACAGCTTAACCCTCAGGGCACCATAGGCTCAATAAGGTTATACAAACAAGCGCAACAACCATTAATTGCCACCGCTGATATTCAGCAGCTGCAATGGCAAACTTATGCGGCCATTCCAGGGTTAAACCCCATTGATTTACACTTAACCTGAGCCAATAATCAACTTGATTTTAGCTTGCCACGACAAGCTTATCAGTTTGATTTTGGTGATAGTGCCAATCAGCCGTTAGCTTTGCAAGGCGAGGCAATTAATGGGCGTTTAGATGTTGAACACAAGCGACTCACCATGGCTAATATCAATCTAACCAATGCAGATATTGCGCTACAGGCAGGCATAAACCTAGACTTTAGCCCTTCAAAACACCTTGCATTAGCGGCAGATGTGAGCGTGCATGATGTGTCGCGTGTTGAACGTTATTTGTCTTTAATGGCCTTGAGCCCTAAGTTAGTGGCATACCTCGACAGTGGATTACAGGCGGGTAAAATTGATCAAGCCCAGGTGGTTTGGCACGGTGCGCTAAGTGATTTTCCATATCATGACAGCAGTGGTGTATTTCAAGCTGAATTTACCTTGCAACAAGGTAATTTTAAGTTTCAACCTAACTGGCCTGCGGTGAGTGAGTTAACCTTATCTGCACTGTTTGAAAATGCCTTAATGGATCTGCATATTGACCACGGCATGTTAGGTGATGTTGTGGTTGATGGTGCCCGAGTCTCTATCCCTCAATTGGGTAAAGAATCATTATTAAAAGTTGAGGCCGAAATAACGGCAGACGCCCAAGCCGCCACCGAAGTGATTAACAACTCATCATTAAAAGGCTCGGTAGGCGCCACCTTAAAGGTTGTGCAAATAAAGCAGCCTATTGGAGTCGATTTAGATTTAGCCATCCCGCTTTACAAGGGCGGTAAGCAGTTGATTAAAGGCCAGGTGAAGTTAGATAATAACCCGATTTATATTGCATCCCCAGGGTTACAACTAAACAACGTCACTGGGCAGGTGAGTTTTGTTAATCAGTTAATTGAAGCAAAAGATATTAACGCTAAGCTGTTTGAACAACCGTTAACTTTTAATGTTAAAACCGGTAAGCAAAACCAAAATTTTGCCTTGAATATCAATATGGGCGGCCGCTGGGATTTTGACACCCTGCCAAGCAAACTCCACAACCCAATGAGTAGCACATACAGTGGCAAGCTAGATTGGGACGGGGCATTAACCATGATATTTGACCCCAGTGGTTACAGTTTACAAATGTCAGCCTCTTCAGATTTGCTCGGCGTGGCTCTTGATTTACCTAGCCCTTATAGAAAATCAGCCGTTGAACCTAAAAAGCTCCGTGCAGACTTAATTGGCGACAATAAGCAATCATCGTTAAGCATCAAGTTGGGTCAAGATGTTGAGTTTTGGGGGGCTTTAATCCCGAAAATGGTGGCCACCTGGCATTTTACGATGTGATGATTGGGCGTCATTTTAAATTAGGCGATAAACTCAAAAAACAAAACGGCCACTTGCATTTAGATCTCCCTAAAGTCGAGCTTGAGCAATGGCTGCCCATCATTAAACGTTTTAGCTCAACTGCTGCGCCAGACGTTATCGCCTCGTCGGTGCGTGACCGCATATTAACCGACAGTGAAGTGCCGACGATGGCCACTCAACAGACCGCAACGGTTAACCCGACATCATCATCGGCTTCATTTCCACGATTGATGGGTATTCATGCTAATGTTGCCAAATTAACCGCATTGGGGCAGTCGTTTGATCAGTTACAGTTTGATGCTGAGCCGACTGAATATGCATGGCGCTTTAATGCGCGGTCGGATCAATTTGATGGCCTAATTGATTTTTACTCAAATTGGCGAGACCAAGGGATTAATGTGGTGGCCAAAAAGCTGCGTATTTCTCCGCCGCCACAAACCGTATTGCACGGTGAACCGTCATCGACACAAAGTCATACAAACTTACTCTCGCAATTGCCAACATTGGCCATTGATGTCGACGAATTTAGCATTTACGACTTGTCGTTAGGGCACCTTATTTTACAAGGCATCCCCTCTGAGCAAGGGTATCAATTTAAAACTTTATCACTGACCAAGCCAACCTTGTCTATGCAGGCAAATGGATTGTGGTCAGTAAAAAATGGTGTCGATAATACTGAGTTTGATGTGACAGTGAAGGCCGACAATTTTGAAGACTTATCTGCCACATTAGGGATTAACCCGGGCATAAAAAATGCACCGTTAGATCTGAGTGGCCAATTATCATGGCATGCTGCGCCATACTTATTTTCGCTCGATACCTTAAATGGCCAAATTCAGTTTGGTTTGGGTAAAGGCCATTTGTCGGAAATCAGTGACAAAGGTGCCAGGGTATTTTCGTTATTTAGTTTAGATTCGTTACTGCGTAAATTGTCATTGGATTTCTCAGACGTGTTTGGCCAAGGGCTGTATTTCAACACCTTTACTGGTAATTTAAACATAGATAATGGGGTGGTAAAAACCACCGACACAGAAATGGATGCCATAGCCGGTAATATGAAAGTAAGAGGCTATACCGACTTAACCACTCAAAGCCTTAATTACGACATTCGTTTTGTGCCGCAGTTGGCTTCAAGTGTGCCTACTGTGGTCTTGCTGAGTACCAGTGCATGGACTTTAGGTTTGGGGGCGTTTGCGTTAACCAAAGTATTGGAGCCTGTCATTGAAGTGATTTCAGAAATTCGTTTTCGGGTCACTGGTACCATGGATAATCCGCAACTTGAAGAGCTAGAGCGTAAGAGTAAAGAAATCGAAATACCCAAAGCGATTTTACCGCAGCCAGATGAAAGCGGTATCGATGGGACTGAAGATATACCAGCTAAAATGAAGGATGCGGACCAACAAAGTCCAGCACCGGAAGCACAACCTACAGCCGAAGTGTCAACTGTTGACACACCTGCATCTATAACCAATGTCGTGACGCTACAAGGAGCACAATATGCAAATCAGCTTATTACAATGCCAGAGCAGCCGCGACGTTCAAGCCAATATAGCCTTTATCGACTCGCAGCTTAAACAGTTACCGCGCGACATTGATGAGTCACAACTCGTGGTACTGCCTGAATGTTGCTTGTTATTTGGTGGCCATGAAAGTCAACAATTGCAATATGCCGGTAGCGAACATCAAAGTGACCTTAAAACTGCGTTAGCCAATTTAGCAAAACAATATCATGTGTACTTAATCGCAGGCACTATACCGATGCGCGCCGATGACGGTAGAGTATTCAGCCGCTGTTATTTTTTTGATGATCATGGCGTCACCCTAGGTCATTACGATAAACTGCATTTATTCGATGTCGATGTTGCCGATGGCACCAAAACCTACCGTGAAAGTGATACCTTTCATCCTGGCGATCACTTATGTGTGGTTGATACGCCATTTGGTAAAGTGGGGCTTGCCATTTGTTATGACATTCGCTTTGGTGATTTATTTCGGGCGTTGCGCCTTGCGGGAGCAGATTACATCGCACTGCCGTCGGCTTTTACCAAAGTGACCGGAGAAGCGCATTGGCAAGTGTTATTACAGGCCAGAGCCATTGAAACTCAATGTTATTTATTGGGTGCCGGCCAATGGGGTCAACATAATCAAGGTAGCCGAGAAACCTGGAAGTCACAGCATGATTGTCGACCCATGGGGCAGAGTCATTGCCGAGCGCGCCACCGAGTGTGGTTGGGCGCAAGCTAAGGTTGAGCTTAGTGAGCTACAACGTATACGCCAGCAAATGCCGATAATCGGCCATAACCGTTTCATTGCGCCGCAATTAACCCCTGTTTAGGTGGGCGCTTAAGACCTTATTCGCACTACGCGTTAGCTATTAATAAAAGAGAATTTGAATGCCATTTTTAACCCAAGTAGAGCAAAGCTTATTACAAGATGGATTAACCTTAGATGGGCTACAAGGTTACTTAACGACTATTCATCAACACAATATTGATTTTTCAGATTTGTACTTTCAAGGTAGCCGCCATGAGTCGTGGGTATTAGAAGATGGCATTGTAAAAGAAGGTAGTTTTCATATTGAACGCGGTGTCGGTGTACGTGCCATTAACGGCGAAAAAACGGGTTTTGCTTATGCCGATGAAATTACCCCCACAGCATTAGATGCAGCTGCCAGAGCCGCGCGTGGTATTGCCAGTGCGGGCGAACAACACAAGGTCCAAGCGTTTAAGCGTCAAACGGCTCATAAACTGTATGACAGTGCTGACCCGATAGCGGCAATGGATGAAGTCAAAAAAATCGATTTACTTAAACAAGCTGATGCCTATATCCGTAGCTTAGATAGCCGTATCATCCAGGTTGTGGTGAGCTTATCAGGCGTGCATGAAGAGATATTAATTGCCGCAAGCGACGGAACATTAGCTGCAGACATTCGTCCACTCGTGCGCTTTAACTGTAGCGTCATTTTAGAAGACAATGGCAAGCGTGAGCGCGGCAGTGCTGGTGGCGGTGGTCGTCATGACTACAGTGTCTTTTTAGCCACTGATGACGTTGGCTTACCACTCAGTTTTGAATTTGCCCGTGAAGCGGTGCGCCAAGCTCAAGTTAACGTCAATGCTATTGATGCCCCAGCGGGTGAAATGCCCGTGGTACTAGGCAGTGGCTGGCCTGGCGTGTTATTGCATGAAGCTGTAGGGCATGGTTTAGAAGGTGATTTTAACCGTAAAGGCAGTAGTGCATTTAGCGGCAAAATTGGCCAGCAAGTGGCATCAACATTAGTTACCGTGGTAGACGATGGCACAATGGAGAATCGTCGTGGCTCGTTAAGTATTGATGATGAAGGTGTTGTGAGCCAAAAGACCACCCTAATTGAAGATGGTATTTTAAAAGGCTACATGCAAGACAAGCTCAATGCGCGCCTTATGGGTCAGGCCCTACCGGTAACGGTCGCCGCGAATCATATGCTCATTTGCCTATGCCGCGTATGACCAACACCTATATGAACTCAGGCGAATCTGACCCTGCCGACATTATTAAGTCAGTCAAAAAAGGCATTTATGCACCTAATTTTGGCGGCGGACAAGTGGATATCACTTCAGGTAAGTTTGTGTTCTCAGCCTCTGAAGCGTACTTAATTGAAAACGGCGAAGTCACTCAAGCCATTAAAGGTGCCACCTTAATTGGTAACGGTCCAGAAGCCATGGGATTAATCTCAATGGTCGGTAATGATTTATCCCTAGATAAAGGCGTTGGCGTGTGTGGTAAAGATGGCCAAAGCGTGCCGGTTGGTGTGGGTCAACCCACATTAAAAATTGACCGTTTGACCGTAGGCGGCACTGCTTAACTGAGGACAATGAATGAGCTTAATGTTGAGTGTTACAGTAAGTTAAGCTCATTAAAACGTGTATATTAACGTGATTGGTGCAACCTCTTACCAACCTGTGCAATAGATCGCAACGATTAGCGTATAAACAATATAGATGCAGGGTATAATCTATCCAGGAAATAGAGCAACAGTTCTAGAGGTGATAGTGATTTTAATCAGTCTTATTGGTCAATGTTTTACATGCTCTGCACGTATTGTTGCAGGTGTTACGCTAGGACTTAGTGCAATATTTGTTATGGGTTTTGCTTACGCAGAACCTTTTTCGTTTACACAGGCGTGGCAACAACTACAGCAAGTGAGCGATCATCTACAAGCTAAAAATCAACACGTTAACCGTTCTAAAGCCGAAGAGCATGCAGGCGATGCATTAAACTACCCGTCACTCAACATTGCTGGCAGCTATACTCGTCTCGAAAAACCACTCGAACTGGATTTACAAGATTTAAACCCACTGGCCTCGCTTGATGCCAGCTCATTACCCAGTGCGATAACCGAAGTATTAGCCACCATCCCTAGCTCAATGTATGTCACACCATTTACTGAACAAGATGTGTTCCGAGCCAGCTTGCAAGCCATGTGGCCAATTTACACAGGTGGACGGATCACGGCTGCACAAGGTATTCATGCCGCAAAAGTCTCAGAGTCAGAACAGGAGTTTGCATTAGCTCGCCGTGAGCTATTTTTACAATTAGTTGATCGTTATTATGCGGTGTCTGTGACGCAGACCTTAGCTGACACTCAACAACAGCTAGTGGACTCGTTAAGCTTACATGTGTCACATGCTGAAAAGCTCGAGCAACAAGGGCAAATTGCCAAAGTTGAACGTTTAAATGCGCAGGTGGCTCTTGAAAATGCCAAAGTTGATTTAGGCAAAGCTAAGCGCCAGTATGAAATGGCCGAAATCGCCCTTGCGCGGATGCTGCATGTGCCAACCGTCAGCCCAAACACCCCATTATTTGTGCTCAAGCAACAACCGTCTTTATCGCGCTTAAGTCAGTTAACTTTAGCCCAACACCCTGCACTAAAACTGCTTGAGGCAAAAGAAACCCAAGCCAATGGTTTGGTTGATTTGGAAAAAGGCGGCTATTTTCCAACAGTGTACTTATATGGTAATTACACCCTGTATGAAGACGACAGTTTATTTGCCCAAATGGAACCCGATTGGATGGTGGGCGTAGGCGTGAGTATTCCGCTAATAAGCCGTGACGGTCGCAGTGGTAAAGTGTTAGCGGCCAAAAGTGCCTTATTGCAAGCGCGATACACCAAGGCGCAAACGAAACAAGATTTAAGCTTACTAATTGATCAAAGTTATCGTCAAATGCTGCAAGCTCAAGAAGAAGTTGAAGCGCTTAATGCTTCACTTGAACTGGCATCTGAAAACCTACGTTTACGCGAATTAGCCTTTAACCAAGGCTTATCCACCTCCATTGATCGCGTCGATGCTGAACTGAATTTAACCGCCGTTAAAACCAAACAATTAGGGGCTAAATATCGTTATATGCAAGCGTATGCCAAAGTGATGGCGGTGAGTGGTCAGGTCGACGAATATATTAATCGAATTCAAAATCAGGGAGCTTCACATGCGAACTAACAGAGTTATCGCAGTATTCGCATTGCTGCTGTTATTGTTATTACTGGGCTATGGCGTCATGTTGGCGTTTACGCCTAAGCCAACTGTGTTGCAGGGGCAAATTGAAGCGCGAGAATATAATATCTCCTCTAAAGTCCCTGGGCGTGTTGAGCAAGTGTTAGTGCGTAAAGGTGACCGCGTAGCACAAGGCGATATTTTATTTTCCATTAGTAGCCCTGAGTTAGATGCCAAATTAATGCAAGCCCAGGGTGGGTTAGATGCCGCCACCGCTCAACAACAGCAAGCTAATAATGGCGCAAGGCAACAAGAAGTAACCGCAGCGCAAGAGCAATGGCGTAAAGCAAAAGCAGCCACTGAGTTACGGATTAAAACTTATCAGCGAGTTGAAAACTTGTTTGAAGAAGGTGTTGTTGCAAGGCAGCAGCGCGATGAAGCCTACACTCAATGGCAAGCTGCTAAATATACCGAACAAGCCGCTTATGCGATGTACCAAATGGCACAAGAAGGCGCTCGTAGTGAAACCAAAGCTGCAGCTGCAGGGCAAACTCGCATGGCCGAAGGGGCAGTAAAAGAAGTCAATGCTATTTTAGCCGACAGCCAAATGCGCTCACCCAAACACGCAGAAGTCAGTGACGTCTTGCTGCAGGCGGGCGAACTTGCTCCTAGCGGTTTTCCAGTGGTGAGTATTATCGATATGGCCGATGCCTGGGCTGTAATGCAGGTGCGCGAAGATCAATTGAGCCAATTTAAACAAGGGCAAAGCATAACCTTAGAGATTCCGGCATTGCAACAACAGGTCGAGTTTGAAGTGTCGCACCTCAGTGTGATGGGTAACTTTGCCACATGGCGATCTACCGAAAGCGGTCACGACTTTGACATGCGCACCTTTGAAGTTGAGTTAACGCCTAAACAACCCATCGCCGACTTACGCGTGGGGATGTCGGTATTGTTTCGTGTCGACACGCTTACACAATAAGCCAGAGTACAAGGCTTAATGATGACAGAGTTATTTAAGCGAGAATTCAACGCCCTGTGGCATTCGCCATGGCAGTTGGCCTTGATAAGCTATATTCCACTCATTGGCGTACTGGCATTATGGTGGCTGTTCAGCGCAGGGTTACCACGGCAACTGCCTGTTGCGGTTGTTGATGTTGATAACAGTCAAATTAGCCGCATGTTAACTCGCCAACTGGCTGCTAACGCTGTTATTGCGCCACAATCCTATGCCAATGAAGCTCAAGCAATAGAGGCAATGCGCCAAACCCAGGTGTATGCCATGGTGGTGTTGCCGTATCAGCTGAAAAAAGATCTGCTGACGGCTAAGCAGCCCACCATTGATATCCGCTACAACAGCCAGTTTTTGCTGGTGGGTAAATTGCTGTCAAGCCAGTTACAGCTGAGCTTAGCTGAGGGGCTGACTCAAATAGGTCAGCAGCGCTTGCTACTTAATGGCGCTAACAAAGCCACCGTCGATGTTAGTTTGAGCCCCATCACCAATCAAACCACCGCATTATTTAATCGTAATAACAATTATGTCGGTTTTTTAGTGCCGCCCATTTTGATTGCATTATGGCAATTATTATCGATGTTGGTGTTTGTTAATAGTCTCAATCAAGAGCTAATCTTATACCAAAATCGCTATTATTTCCCTAAACAAATCTGGGCGTTAATCGCCACTAAGATTCTGTTTTATAGCCCTATTATGTTACTGCATGGCGGGTTCATTTTATTGTGGTTATATCATTACTTAGGGTTACCTGCCGCTGGCGCTTTGGTTGACTTAATGCTAGCGCAGTTAGCAATGTTAATGGCGCTGTGGTTAATGGTATTAGTGATATTTACAGGGATGCGTGATAGTGCTCGTAGTGTGAGCTTTTGCACGGCATTATTTGCCCCAGCGTTTGCATTTATGGGGATTACCTTCCCGGTGAATGATATGCCTTTGCTCGCCCAGTGGTGGCGCTTAGTGATGCCCTCGAGTCATTACATAGACTCTCACGTGAGCGTGATCAGTTATGGGGTCGAGTTACCTCATGTGTTGGGGCAAATCAGTAATTATTGGGGCTTTTTATTGTTGTTGCCTTTCATTGTGTTTTTCGCCAATAAAGCCAAAGATGTCCCAAAGACTGATTTAACCTCAAGTGACGTTAATCAGGAGGTAAGTTAATGAACCTCTGGCAGTTAATGCTTGCTGAGTTTAAGGCTATTTTAGCTGACAAAGCGATTATAGTGACCCTATTTGGTGGGGTGTTGTTTTATTCGGTATTGTATCCATTACCGTATTTAAACCAAGTACCTACCGAGCAACAAGTGGTTGTGGTTGATCATGACAACTCATCACTAAGCCGTTTAGTGACTCGCCATGCCGATGCCAGTGCCAAAATTCATATTTTAGCCAATCTTGGCAGTATTGATGAAGCTGAAACCTGGATAAGCGAGGGCAAGGCTCATGGTTTATTGGTGATCCCAACCAATTTTAGGCGAGATTTATTGCTAGGTAAGGGCGCAACGTTAAGCTATGGCGGCGATGCCAGTTATTTTTTAATTTATTCTGCAGTAGCAGAAGGGCTCGTGGCTGCGGGTTTAGATGCCAGTAAACAAGTGCAACTTATCGGCTTGCTGGCTCGAGGGCAAAACCCGCAATTGGCTCAGCAAAGTGTTAACTCAATTAATATCAACTCAGTGCCAGCATTTAATCCGAGTTTGGGTTATACACCTTATGTGATCCCCGGTCTCTTTTTACTGATATTGCATCAAACGTTATTAATTGGCACTGGGATTTTAGGTGCAGGCCAATGGCGTCGGCCTGGGTATTGGCAACACGTGAGCCCCGGCGTTTTGGTGTTTGCCCGTTTAAGTGTATTTTTACTGATTTATAGTGTGTTCAGTAGCTTTTACTTGGGGTACTGCTTTTATTGGTATCAGGTCAGTGTTGTGGCAACCATTAGTGAAGTGAGCTTATTTATGCTGCCATTTATATTAGCCACAGCTGCGTTGGGAATTGTGTTTAGTAGTTTATTTACTCGGCGTGACTTATCAACTCAGGTGTACTTATTGATGTCGATGCCAGTGTTATTTGTGTCGGGATTTGTATGGCCTATTGCCTTAATCCCTGAACCGTTGGTGATGATATCGCAGCTCATTCCTGCAGTGCCCGCCATTATGGGAATGCTAGAGCTCAATCAACTTGGTGCGGGTTGGTTAGCGGTTATGCCTAAATGGCTACAGCTTTGGGGATTATTTGCGGTGTTTGCGTGTATTGCAATCATGAGGGTAGCCGCGAGACAAAAACAGGCTAAAGTGATGTTAAGTTAAACTTGCGATTACATTCAACATGGTTAATTGTTGTCGAAATAAAAAGACAGGCATCGCAATGATTGGCCTGTCTATCGCATCTTACTCACTTAGATGTGACTATTTCTCACTAACTGAACTAAGCAGACCCTAGGGTTTGTTGATCTTTCAAGGTTGTTTTTGCAGCGAATTGTTGGACATTTGTACAAGGCAGAGACTTTGAGGTGTAGTTATTCTACATAAAAAGTCGATAACGCAGTAAAAA
Source organism: Shewanella phaeophyticola (assembly GCF_025398315.1). Taxonomy (GTDB): domain Bacteria; phylum Pseudomonadota; class Gammaproteobacteria; order Enterobacterales; family Shewanellaceae; genus Shewanella; species Shewanella phaeophyticola. The sequence continues at coordinate 3,838,377 of NZ_JAODOQ010000001.1, read as the reverse complement.
TGGCCAACAAACGCTGCCCGAAGGGTTCGGCTAAAAACGTTTTACTCTTTGTTAAATGGATTTTGCTTAGATTGCTAGGCATCAATCCATTCGCCTCGATTAAAACATTTTTAACTCGAACAAAATTCAACCAGCAAAGATCAACAGACCCTAGGTCACGCTAATTATAAGGTGCCAGTTTGTGCCGTGTTTAATGCGGCTTCTAAACGCTTTAGGTTATGCTTGTAGATACTGCTGTTATCGACTTTAGCTGCGCGTTTAAAGTCAGCGAGTGCGCCTAAGTTATCGTGGTTCATTAATTTCATTACGCCACGGTTGTTGTAAGCGTAAGCACGAACAGACATAGATGGAACAGCCACTAAAGAACGTGCGCTTTTTACTGCGGCACTGCAGGCTTTTTGTGCTTTTTCCATGTCAGACATTTGTACGTAACCGGCGCATAAATTCACATTGCGTGAATAGTCATCCACGGTATATTTACTTGCGGCTAAAGTTGCGTTTAAGCCTTCTTCTACATGGCCGGTTTGCAATGCGTCTACGCCTGGCACATCTTCAACAAGTACCATTTTGTATGCATTGCTACTGATTTGTTGACCTTGGTTGTCGGCCATAACGCTTGCTGATGCGGTCAGTAATAATGTGGCACTGATTAGGCCTGTAATGATGTTCTTGTTCATGATGTTGCTCCTCTAAAATGTCGTAGCGCCGCGCTACAGTTGAACTTTAGTGAAAAGGCATACAGGCGACAAACGATAAAAAACGCATTAATAGGTTAAAATTATTCATCTATAGATAAAGAGGTGCTGAGCGAAGGGGTAACCGATGTGGGCGTGCACTGTGTAATACCGTATAAAGCGTGATTTATGGAGGCAAGTCAAAAAATGTTGAAAATATGACAGGCTTTTTCTTTCTAAAAGCGTTTTATAACAATCTGTTAGGTGATTTTTTTCAGAAAGCTACCCTATAAAAGTAAAGTGAGATAGCATAAAACAAAGACGCAAAGTGGAGATGACACAAACTCATTAAGCGCAGATTGATTAAGGATAACAATGAATACACTTCAACACGGTAAACTGCTTGGCTATAGTTTTGTGACTTGGCTGAGCTTTTATCTGATTGGTCTGCCTGATTATTATCAACAATGGCCGTTTTGGATAAAATTACCCTTATTGCCACTTGTAACCTTGCTATACATTCCTATTACTAAGATTACGTTGAAAAAATACTGGAGTGATGGGAAGCATGTTATTAACTCATGCTGGCTTGCGTTTTACTTAACCCTACCTTTGTTTATTTACGATTATTTGCTTCTCGGGGTATATAAAGACTTAGGCATCAATTTTGTTTTTTCATACTGGTATTTAAGCTTTTTCTACTTTTCATTTTGGCTTCAATTCCCGTATATAGCCTGGAGAATGGAAAAGCCAGAAGGCCGTCGCTAACCCCTCGAGTGTGGCGCAAAAAGCGTGTTATACCATTTCCATTAATTATGTGACCAATCAGAGTCGCTCAGACTGTTCAGTTTGAGGCGCATTGTTGAAATAATGGTTACTCCCTTCTAAGGCAATGCAACAAAGAAATGGACAGTCTGAGCGCCTCCTGCAAGGCGGGTTTCTGTGCCTTCTATGCTGCTTAATAGTATTTTGACGTACGACTGCATGGATGCAGGAGGTAGAGCAACGCAGGAGCAGTTGCCGACGACTGCATGGATGCAGGAGGTAGAGCAACGCAGGAGCAGTTGCCGAGAGCAACTATGCCTACAATCCTATTACTTGCCTAGAAGGCACAGAATTACCGCTGAATGACCAGATAATTAGTGGAATTGGTATTAGCATTACTGGTTAGCTCAATATCTACGAGAGTTAATGATTCTCATCGTGAAAGCTTTTAAGGATCCAATCGATAAGCAGTTGTACTTCTGGGCGCTGCTGTTCGTTGGTGTGACGCACAAGGTAATAACGGTCGTGGCTAAACAGCGGGTGGCTAAATAGTGGAATTAAGGTTTTATTGTCAAACCATGCTTGGCTGATGGGCAACGGGATTAATGCTACGCCCAACCCTTGCTCTGCGGCACGGGCAACGCTAAACATGCTGTCTAATTGGATGATTTGCTTAGGTTGAAAACCATCAAACCCGACGCTTTCTGCCCATTGATGCCAGGCGTATGGTCTGGCTTTATGCAATATTAACGGTACTTTAGTTAACGCGTTAAACCCCTGTGAGGCTAAATCACTGTGAAGTTGTGGATTGCATGCTGGTATATAGGTGATGGGGAATAAATCATAAATATCGTCAGTAGTTTGTTGTTTCCCTGACAACATAATAGAGACGTCGGTGTGCTTAATGGCATCGGTGCGCGACTTTATAGTTTCAAGCTTGAGGTTGATATTAGGGTATTTAGATGACCAGCCAATCAATTTAGGCATAAACAGTTCGCTGGCAAAAAATTCTGGCATCGAAATACTGACCTCGAGCATGCGGTCTGATTGGTTGAACTCGCTGACAGTATTGACCAATTGTTGCATTACCGGTTCGATAGCCTGGTAAAAACGCGATCCTACTTCTGTTAGGGCTATTGAACGAGTTTGACGAATAAACAATTGCTGATTGAGAGTTTCCTCTAGTTGCTTAATTTGGTGGCTTACCGCAGACGGCGTAAGGTACAGCTTTTTAGCTGTTTCTTTAAAGCTTAAGCATTCAGCAGCAACGCAAAAACAACGTAGGCCGCGCATAGAGGTATGTAAAGGGATCATTTAATTCTCAACAACAAAGCGATTTGTATCTTTTTTCGATTGGCATAACGGCACAATTAACATCATTACATCAGTATTACGGATTATACACGAATACCAAGTGTGCATGAGCGTTTACCTATGGTTTGGGTTACTCGTAACCAGGTCGATTGGGCATATACAAAAATAGCTTTAAAACATAACTGCAGCAAAGATTAGACCACACTATAAAATCATATAAAAACATAATCTTGCAATGTAAGTTATGAGCGAATTGAATCGTATTAGTGCTTTATTGAAAACCATATGCACCATAGGTGTGCAATTGTCCAAAGCAAAGTAAGCAGGGCTAGCGCTTAATGGGTTTATCAATTAGAAATAAAGTGTTTCTTTCTGCTCGCCATCAATAAAGATGTCACACTTGTCAGCAGTGCTGTTTTTTGTTGATTGAACAATACTGGCCACAACACCAAAAGCTCCACCTTGATCACCTAAAACAGAACCAAAATAGCAATCGCCTTTAACAGCCATACCATTTAACTTAGCGTTAAGGTGTTGGGTTGGGGTCATAGGAGGGAATCGACCTTGCATGATTGCGTCGCCATTGGCGATGAGTTGCAATTTGTTTTTTTCTTTGTCGTATATACCACCAAATACAATAGTTTGGTCATTGACTACCACAGTCTTATTTTGTGCCACGATAGGTGGCTTTGCAGCACAAGCGCTTAGTAGCACGCCTGCGGTTAAAGTAGAAAGTACATAAAGTTTGCGCATTATTGTTCCTTAGTATGCGTCGAGAAACGTTTACCTGTTTCTCGTATAAATAAACTAGCCCTGTTTATCGTTGGGTTACGCAGATGATAGATTGAAATACTCAGTAAAAGGTTTACGGTATTCTCGCTTGCTATTGTAACAACTTATCAACAAATTCCAATCACAAAAAAGCCTGCGTATTCAGCAGGCTTTTGTTGATGGTAATGATGATGAGTTACAGCAAGGTGACAAAGAAGCTCAGTTCAGTCACTACGCCTTTTGGTGTGGTGGCGGTTAAGGTCACGAAGCTAGTGCCCGTGTTGTCATCATTGGTTATCGTAAATGATGTGGAGGTGCCGCCAGCTGAGTTACGGTCGGGTACTGTGTATCCAGAGAATGTTAATTCACCCTCACTGCTGCTCACAGATAAGGTTGTGCCAGACGGTAATATTTGGTCGGCACTGTCGCTGAGTACCACACTAAAAGTCGCCGAGTCGCCATTGGCGATATCCTGAATGTCAGTATCAAAATCATTAATCACTGAACCATTTTGACTTACTGTAAAGTTAGCCGTTGACCCAGACATGGTTAATACTAATGCCTTACGGATATACGTTGTCATGGCCGAACTGTCACATAAGTCACCTTGGCATTGTGGTAGCGTTAAATACACCGTCGGCTCCTTGATAGGTGCTACTTGATTGAGTATTGAAATACACCTCAGCAGATTGGCGATCGCCCGACTCATCGTCATCTCTAAAGGCGTCAGGTAAATCAACAAAACCACTGTCTTGATAGGTTTCAACATCCATGCCGTTACCGCTACACTCAACAGACGTTGTACCGCTTATACAGCCGTTAACGGCGCTGCCATCTTCATCATCAAACACGTTATTGCCATTGGTATCGAAAAAGGTTTCGTGACCAAGTGCATAAGCTAAAATGGTGATACGGTGATCGGTTACCCGTGGTGATGTCGATGTCCAGGTGACGCTACAGGTACCGCTTACGATGCTACATGATGGCTCAATTTGGCCACCTTCTGTTGTAAAGTTAACCGTGGTGTCATCAGGTGCTGGGTTACCAAAGCTGTCTGATGCATAGACTGTTATCGTGACATCTTCGCCATTGTAGTCGCCCGCTTCAGGGTTTGAGCTTGACGCCGAGATACTAAAGCCCAATTGCTGCGGCAGTCCGGTATTGACTGTGAGTTGTTCTGATTGGCTGGTAATGGTGTCACCTGTGTCGGCATCGGTAGTCGATGCCATCACGCGTACAGGGGTCGGTATAGTACCAGCTTGAACTCTCACACTTACGACGCCTTCAGAATTAGTGATGCTGCTATCAGTAATTTCACCATTAGAAAATTGTAAGCCACCAACCGTGGTGTCGAGGCTAAAGTCAACCTCTTGCTGAGCTGCAGGTTGGCCATTTGCGCTGCTTACCAAGAACGTCACCAAAGAAGACTCAGTGGTATCTGTGCCACCAGAACCTTTGATGCGGATTTGAGTTGGGTCTGCCGACACAAAACTAATATTTGATAATGTTTGGCGTGCTAATGTAAAAGGTAAGCTCGCGCTTAAGCTTGTGTCATTCACGGTTGCACTGGCGACAATGGTGTCAGTGCTTTCACTGTTGCCACTACAACTGGTGTCTGAAAACGTCGAGCTGGCTGAGCCTGATACTGTGGTCACCGGTGTGTCTAAGGTTGCATTGTCGTTGGTTGTACAGTCTGAACTAAAGCTGATACTGATAGGGCTTTGTAAGCGAGTAATCGTACCATCGTCTGCTTCTGTCACTAGGGTGGCAGTTACGCCAAATGAGCCGCCCGCGCTAATGGTGTAATTACCCTCTGTATCAGCTGTTAAGGTTGTCGCTAATAGGTTTTCAACAAATTCATCGTTGTCATTGTAAGAGCCCATCATTACAGTGCCGTCAGTCGTAACATCGGTCGATGCAAGCACTTCATAGGCACTGGTCGCGGTTAATGTAGTGTCTTCATATTCTGCGGTAGCGGTAAGAAGGCTAGCCCCTAATTCTGAATCGGTAGGCGTAAAGCTTAACGTTGCAACGCCAGAGTCTGTAGTGAGTGCGGTAGTTGGAGATAAGGTGGCGCTGCCAGCGTTAAAGGTCACAATTTGATTGGCTATGCCCTGGTTTTCGCTGTCGGTTAGCGTTGCATTAAGTTGTACTGTGTCATCCACATTAAAACGGGTAATCACTCCGCTACTGTCACTGATTGACACGGTAAAGTTTAGCGCTTCAGCGGGGGCTGTGGTGCTGTACTCTTTAAATTGGTAGTTACGAGTGTCGCTAACACTGTCATCGTCATCAGAGGTGTAGGTTGCCGTTAACGTGCCAGCTTCTGTGCTGGTAGAGGTAATAAAAGTCGTTGCTATGCCGCTTGTATCGGTTAATACGGATGCATTGCTTAATGTGGCATTGCTGGTACTAAACTCGATAAGTGCACCACTGACGCTAGCATTACCTAATGTCAGTGTGGCTACGGCACAAACACTGTCGTTGAGATCAAAGACTAAACTGTCGGTACTGGCATCACATTGGCCATTAACTACATCCTGGTAGCTAACCGACAGGCTATAACTGTCATCTGATGTATCTGAGTCGGAGTCATCTGAGGCTCCGTTACAACCTGTAAATAACAATATTGAAGCAAGAGATAAAAAAAGTGCACGTATCGTTGTTCCAAGCTGCATTAGCCACATCCTTCTTTCGATTAATCAGACTATTTTGAGTATAGGGCTTACTCTTTTATCTCAGCACGTAAGTATTTAAACAATTCTTTAGACGACTTTGATTCTGGCACTTTGGCTAATTCTTTATTAGCTTGGCGGATCAATTGACGCAATTTTTGACGCTCTAGCTGTGGGTGTTGATCTAATAAACTTTGGACTTCATCGTCACCGTTAGCCAATAAGCGCTCGCGCATCTTTTCAAAGATTTGTAACTGAGCAGCTTCATTATTGTTCTTATTCAAGACTTTATCTAGTGCTGTTTGAATAGGTTCGTGATCAAAGCCACGCATTAGCTTACCGATGTATTGCAAATGGCGGCGATACGCTTCGGTTTTTTGCTTAATGAGTTTTGATTTTAAGATAGCGTCGTAAAGAAACTCATCTAAATCCATTTTATCTAGTTGAGTTTTACTTAGCGCAACTAAGCGCATGCCAAGTGCTTGAGCATCTTCGCTTTCTTTTTTAAATTCTGTTCTGCTGACGTAATCGTCATCGTTATCATAGGGCTGCTGAAAGTGTTCAGAATCGCCAACAATCTTCATAGTCTTAAACCTCGAGTCAATATAGGCTAATGATAGCATTTATTTGGCATTGAATATGCAGATTTTATTCAAGAGAAGCGCTTGGTTATCAATCGGCTTTTTTATTTGATATGCTAGCGACAATTAGACTAATTAAAGAGTAAATTTGTGGCTTCTCATCCCTCTTCAGCGCCTAGCGCCAGTGAAACAACACCAAGAATTGATTCTGAATTATCGACACTAAAAGATGCTGTTGCTGTTGCATTAGAGTACGCGAAGCAACTAGGAACAACAGCCGCCGAAGTTGCCATTAGTAAGCAGCAAGGTTTATCGGTGTCGACGCGTGAAAAAGAAGTCGAAACTGTCGAGTTTAATAAAGACGGTGCATTAGGTATTACCATTTACCGCGACGGTCGCAAAGGCAACTCTTCTACTTCAGACCTCAGCCCAGAGGCAATCCGTGAAGCGGTAAGAGCGGCAGACGGTATTGCTAAATACACCTCAGAAGATCCCTTTAGTGGCTTAGCCGATGCAGAGTTAATGGCGCAAGATATTCGTGATTTACAGCTATATCACCCACAAGATATTGATGCTGATGAGTTAGCGCAATTGGCCATTCGTGCAGAGACGGCCAGTTTGTCAGTTGATAGCCGTATTCGTAATTCAGATGGCGCTTCAGCCAATGCGCACACTGCCGCTAAAGTCTATGGTAATAGCCATGGCTTTTTAAACGGTTATTGTAGCTCGCGCTACAGTTTAAGTTGTGTGGTGATTGGCGAAGAGTCGGACGGCAATATGCAGCGCGATTACGATTATACCGTCGCCCGCAAATATCAGGATTTATTGTCGCCAGAGTCTGTTGGTCAACAGGCGGCCAATAAAACCTTAAGTCGTTTAGATGCGCGTAAAATTGCCACTGCTAAAATGCCAGTCTTGTTTGCACCAGAAATAGCCACAGGGCTTATGGGGCATTTAATTGGTGCTATTAGCGGCAGCAGTATTTATCGCAAGTCGAGCTTTTTACTTGATGCGATAGGTACCCAAGTGTTTCCTGAGTGGTTTAATATTGAAGAACAGCCACATTTAGTCGGGGCCTTAGCCAGCGCAAATTACGACAGCGAAGGTGTTGCAACGCAGTCGCGCCGCATTATCGACAACGGTCAACTTGCGACTTACCTTCTAACCAGTTACTCAGCCCGTAAACTCGGCATGACTAATACTGGCCATGCTGGTGGCATTTACAACTGGACCTTAAGCCATACTAATCAAACCTTTGACGACTTAGTTAAAGCAATGAACACGGGGTTGATTGTGACTGAAGTAATGGGTCAAGGGGTTAATGGTGTTACTGGTGATTACTCACGAGGTGCTGCAGGTTTCTATGTTGAAAACGGTGAAGTACTTTACCCCGTTGAAGAAATTACCATAGCAGGTAACTTAAAAGAGATGTTCAAAGGGATTCAAGGTATAGGTAAGGATCGTGATTTACGTTCATCGGTTCGTACCGGCGGCATTTTACTGAGTGAAATGAAGATCGCCGGTAACTAGGGCCTGTTGAACTTTTCTGGTTAAATTTTGTTCGAGTTAAAAACGTTTTAATCGAAGCGAATGGATTGATGCCTAGTCATCTAAGCAACTCTTTATTCGCAAAGAGTCATTCAACAAAGAGTAAAACGTTTTTAGCCGAACCCTTTGGGCAGCGTTTGTTGGCCATTTTTACTGCGTTATCGACTTTTTATGTAGAATAACGACACCTCGAAGTCACTGCCGCGCACTTGTAAATGTGAGTAATGACCAACAATTCGCTGCAAAAACAACCTTGAAAGATCAACAGACCCTAGTTTATGACAAATTTGCATGGTGCATGTGGAGTCAGCTTAACGCGCTTAGTCGATTTTTTGCTCGATTGTACGATTTGAAATCTCTTATCGGTCGATAATAGGTTTTTTTATAACCAATTGAGATTAGGTTGACGTTTTATATACCAACTTTACACTTCTTTACAGTCGTTTACGCATACAAAGAGTCATAATACTGCAAATGTAGCTAAGTGGTTAATGGAGCAATTATGTTTAACAAGAAATTAGGCCGGTTGATATTAATATCAGCGGTTGGAACTGTGATGTTCGGTTGTGGTTCTGACAGTTCAGATAGCAGTAGCAGCGATGTTGCTTATGTACAGTATTACAATGCCTCACCAAACAGTACTTCGACGTCGTTAGTGCTTGATGATTATTCGTATACCGCAATTGACTTTGCTGATGCTATGCCGCGTTATGGCTACAGTACTGGCAGCGTAGATTTAGAGATTGAAGGCCAGGATGAAGATGGTGAAACCGTTACCATTTACACTGACACAGTAGACATGGATGATGATGATAACCACTTATTTGTGCTCCATGGTGATTATACCGATCCACAATTACTAGACATTAATTACAACCGTGAAGATATGGACGATCTTAACGCGGATGATGATTATGAATACAGTAAAATGCAGGTGCTTATTGCCAACGTAGCTACTGATGAAGGCACATTTGATGCGTATATCTCTCTTGATACTCAAGACTTTGATGAAGCGGTAATGTTAGGCTCTGTGGGTTACGGTACTTACAGTGACTCAATGGTCCTAGACACCGAAGATTACATTGTTTATTTGACCGAAGCAGGCTCTACAGATGTAGTTTACACTACAGGTAGTATGGATTTCACCACTGAAACTGTTTACAAATTGGTTATCCGCAATAGCTTTGGTGCCGGTGACCTTAAAATCAATATCGACAGTGTTGATTCAACAACAACAGTTGATAATTATGCTGCGTTAGAATCAACAGCAGACTATCGAATATTCAATGGCCTTGAAACTCAAAATATTGATGTGACGATATCGAGCCAGCAAGAAACTCAATATCTGTATGATGTTGCAGCATTTTCAGTATCTGACTATCAATCAACGTCATTTAATGATTATGGTATTACTGTAAATGATGCGACAACCAAAACACAGCTATTTAATAACTTGCTTGTGACGTTTGAACAAGATGATGTGAAATCAGTGCTTGTATATCAAAACGAAGACGGTTCAGTGGAAGGGATGGAAATTACTCAAGACCTTCGTCCACGTGCCTATGAATATAAAGTCGATATCGTTAACTTGTCTTATGACTACGATGATCTGAGCGTATATTTTGTACGTGATTCAGAAACCATTGAAACTGCCGAATATACTTTGACCGATTTAGATTTCGTTGAAGAGCAAAGCACTACATTACCAGAAGACTTTTACGAAATTAATATCGTGTATGAAGCTGATAATGGCACTCAAACACTGATTTATCAGTCTGAGACTTTAGATATTAGTGGCGACAGCAACTTTACTTTTGTACTGACACCAGACAGTACAAGTACACTAGGTCATAGATTAACGTCATTAGAATAATTGAGCCTAAAGCTGGTCTCTAATACGGTATCAAAACAGTAATTAAGCCAGTTTTAAAGCCTAAAAAGCCGATATCAATGATATCGGCTTTTTTATGTGTTAACGCGTTATAGCACTGGCTTATGAAGTTTATTCGTCTTCATCTTCCACTTTTACGCCCCATACATCGTGCTCGTCGGCATGAATAATTTGTACCCAAACCTGATCACCTGGCTGTACGTCAAACTCGTCGGTTAAATACACTTTACCGTCAATTTCTGGCGCGTCCATGTACGAGCGACCTACAGCACCTTCGGTATTCACTTCATCAATTAAGATTAAATACTCCTGACCAATGCGTGCTTGCAGCTTGTCGGCACTGATTTGTGCTTGTAGCGCCATAAAGCGTTGTAATCGGTCTTCCATAACATCTTCTGGCACATGGTTTGGTAAATCGTTTGCTTTAGCGCCTTCTACCGGCGAGTATTTAAAACAGCCTACGCGGTCTAATTGTGCTTCTTCTAAAAAATCTAATAGCTCTTCAAATTCTTCTTCGGTTTCACCCGGGAAGCCAACAATAAAGGTAGAACGAATCACTAATTCTGGACAAATCTCACGCCATTTGGCGATACGCTCTAATACTTTGTCTGAGCTACCAGGGCGTTTCATTAACTTCAATATACGTTTGTTGGCATGCTGAAACGGAATGTCTAAATAGGGCAGAATTTTACCTTCGGTCATTAATGGAATAATGTCATCCACGTGCGGGTATGGGTAAACATAATGCAAACGCACCCATACGCCTTGCTTGGCCAATTCTTCACAAAGCTGCTGCATATGTGTTTTAACGGGCATGCCATCCCAAAATGCCGTTTTGTGTTTTACATCCACACCATAAGCTGAGGTGTCTTGCGAAATAATTAATAGCTCTTTTACGCCGGCGTTGACTAAACGTTGCGCTTCACCTAATACATCGCCAATAGGGCGAGAGTCTAAATCACCGCGCATTGATGGAATAATGCAGAAGGTACAACGGTGATTACAACCTTCAGATATTTTTAAATAAGCGTAATGCTTCGGCGTGAGTTTTACACCGTGATCTGGCACTAAGTCCATCAGTGGATTGTGTTTAGGCTTTTCAACATGCAGGTGCACTTGTTTAAGCACTTCATCATAGGCATGTGCGTAGGTAACGCCTAGCACGTTGGGGTGAAGTTCAACAATTTCATCTTTCTTAACGCCTAAACAACCAGTGACTAACACTTTACCGTTGGCCGCCAATGCTTCGCCAATCGTTTCTAACGACTCTTGTACCGCGCTATCAATAAAGCCACAGGTGTTCACAATAACCAAATCGGCATCGTCATAGCTGTTGGTGACATCATAGCCTTCGGTGCGCAATTGAGTGAGGATCCGCTCTGAGTCGACTAAGTTTTTTGGACAGCCCAATGACACAAAGCCAATTCGATTACCATTGCTAGGGGTGCTTGTGCTGTTGGCTGCAAGAGTTTTTACTGGGATATCGAGCGTGGTTGTTTGCTTGGGTGTAAAGGTTTCAATTGTCATAAAATCTCACACATAGAGGTTGCGATTAATGTTGATGATAAAAAGTGCGCGGATTATACCTGAAAGCGGTAAAAGGTATAGATCCAATGTGGTTGAAAAGTATACTGCAAAAAATCGGCATAAGACTAATAAAAAACGACGTGATATGGGGTGATATCACGTCGTTTTATTTTGAGTTAGCTGGGTTAATTAACCCGGCTAATATTTTGATTAACTGCTCACTTTAGTTAGTGCGGTAACGGCTTAAAATCTTACCTAAGTTAGCAGAGGCTTCGGTTAGATCTTTCACGCCATGTGAAGATTGTTGCGACAAACCGCGGATGACATTCGATTTTTGGCGAATGTCAGTTAGTTCTTTAGCAATATCATTAGCAACAGCACTTTGCTCTTCAGATGACGTCGAAATCTGGAAGCTCATGTCCATAATTGAACGAGATGACTCTGCAATCGCATCAATGTCAGTACCAATGTTACTGATTAAGTCGCTACTGGTTTGCGCTTGTTTAACGGTGTCTTGGGTAATGCTGTCGATGTTAAGCGTTTCGCTTTGCAGTAACTCAATCATGTTATGAATTTCTACTGTTGCAGCTTGAGTACGGCCGCAAGGGTTCTTACTTCGTCTGCAACCACGGCAAATCCACGACCCATTTCACCGGCACGTGCTGCTTCAATGGCCGCATTAAGCGCCAGTAAGTTAGTCTGGTCTGAAATCGCATTAATGGTGGTAATGACATCATTAATGTTGGTGGCATTGACCTTTAAGGTGTTCACCGAGTTTGACGTTTGCTCAATATACTTTGACAGTTGTTCAATTTCGTTAATAGCACGTTTTGCTCTGTCGTAACTTTGGCGAGTGTATTCTGAGTCTTGCTCAACACGTTCGGTAGAGTTACGAGCAATGTTAGAGACTTCAGCAGCAGATGCGGTCATTTCTTCCATAGCTGTCGCGACAGAATCTAAAGAGGCATACTGTAAGTCAATTTGTTCAGCGCTTTGCTCTGCATCGCGAGCAAAAGAGTCTGAGGTTGCATGCAAGGTATCGGTATTGGTTTTAACAGCAATAACCAGCTCACTTAAGGTGTCCATGGCTTTGTCTAATGCACAACCAATGGTGCCAAACTCGTCGCGGCCAGGATGGAATCCTAAGCGTGAGGTTAAGTCGCCTTTAGCAATTTTTTCTGTGGTATCCCATAACACCCATAACGCTCCACCAATAAAGGTGGCGTTGCAATAAAGTACAATGGCAAAAGGTATTATCCATAAAAACGACAGTAACATTGAGTTCATAGCCGCTTGTTTCGCATCTGACTCATGGCTATAGACTGATTCGCTAAGGGTATAATATTGGCCTGCTGAGGCGTATACGGCTGTGACTGTATCTTGTGAACGAGTGCTGTTTTGAGCGCGACTAGAAACCTGCAACCCAAGGTTTGCAGCTTTTTCAAGTTGGTCTGTTGAATCAAGTGCCTGCACCATGGCTGCAACTTTTTGCTCTAAAACCTGTATCGATTGTTGCTCTATTTGATCAATTTTGTTGACATAACTGCCGATGGATACGCTGGATAATACGATTAAGAATAGCGCAAAGATGCTCCAAAATTTGTCGTTAATTGACATTTTGATAAAGAGTTTATCGATATTTCTGAAATCAACTTGTTTCATAGCGAGGGTACCTAAACCGGTAAATACAATAAATGCAAATAGTAGATTAGCTAGCAGTATTTTGATACTAAAATACTGTGCAAACTACAGTTATTATGACCAAAATAACAAACCAGCTAACTTTTTACACAATATTCCTGATGATGCTCAATGTTATGCATCTGACAGGTTTATTGGATATATATCGACATAAAATCGAATAGCTTAAGGGGTTTGTTGATTTTTAATGTCGTTAAGTTAACACTGTAAAGCCTCTACGGTATCGCTTGTTTTAATGTGATGTCGCTAAAATCATAGTTTACTGAAAACTCACCCACCTTCAATTGCAAACATGTTTTTATGGGTTAATTTTTATCATTGTAAAATACATTTTGCTGACGATTTTACAAAGGGATTGTGGTTGCATGGTTGTTGCGACTTCACTTAATGAGTCTGGTTAAAAACGCTTTTAATAACAAGTTCTTGCAAGGCCGCAGGCATTGTCAGTGGGTAAAACGATAAACCCAAAATGTTACAACAATTTTCTTAAGGCTTACCATATTCTAAAACACTGCTTTATCTTAAGTTATTGTATTTTGGGTATTTAATTTGTTACTTTGTTTTTGTGTGTTCTCGGCGCATATAAAAAAGGATGGCCATTTGGCCATCCTTTTATCCTTTATCAAGCTATAGCGTGGCAATATGCTCTAACGGGTTGTCAGTTACATTTTTCCAGCTTAACGTGGCACTGTAATTAGCAGGAGCACCGTAATAGCCTTGAGCCCAATATAAGCTATTGATGTACTTTTCATCACCAACATTATTGGCATTAACCGCTAATCCTAGATTCTCAGTTATTTGATATTTAGCCATTAAATCAATCACCGCATAGGCGTCTTGCTTGGTAATAATCTCAGCGCCTGCGTTGTCAAAACCCTCCGCTACGACTCCTTGATTGCGCGAGATATCATCTTGCCAGCGCATGTTCATCCCGATAGAGAGCCCTTCTATGGTTTCAAAGTCATAGGTTGCGGCAAATTTTAATAGCTTGCTGGGGGTGTAAGCTGCAACGGTATCGTCACCTTCAATGTCAAAGTCGGTATACCCTATGCTGGCATTCAAACCTGGGTATATTTCACCGGCCACTTCAAACTCAAAACCTGTGCTACTAATCCCGTCTGCACCATAGTAAGTTTGCATGTCGATGGGTAACTCTGCAGTTTCAGGATCAAGTACTGCAATATTGGTTTGCTCTACGTCAAAGTAGGCTAGGCTGGCAATTAAACGGCCGTTAAATAGTTCGCTTTTAATGCCCACTTCGCGGCTTTCTCCGGTGATAGGGTCAAGAAACACTCCCACGCTGTCGACTTCAGTTTGTGCAACAAAATTTTCGGTGTAGCTGGCATAAGCGACTAGTTCAGGAGTAAAGCTATAAACAGCACCTAAATATGGGATAAATTTGTCATAATCAGCATCTTGGTTAACTTCGTATGACTCGCCTTCTGCTTGCCAATCGTTGTAACGTCCACCGACAATCACGTGTAAATCATCCACAACACTAAAGCGACCGGTAAAGTAAGCAGCTTGTTGTTTACGGGTCACATCACTGCCTCGTAGACCATCAGCAAATGTGGGCATGGGTGTATCGCCGTCCCAAGTGTTGAGATCTGGCATCACTGGGAAGCCATTACCTGTGGTGTAATCGTAAAGTGAGCTGTCGGTGTAGCTCATTTTAGAATAGTTAACCCCTGCAACAAGCTGATGTTCGCGGCCAAATAGGCTGAAGTTACCGTCTACATAAATATCGACTAAATCGCTTTGGTCGTCTAAGTCATATTCACTGCCATAACCAGTTAACCCTAATTCGGTTTCTTTGTCTGGTGTACCGTAAACATAAAATAGCTCTGTGTCTTCGTCGGTTGTTTTATGTGAATAGGTCGCACGTAAACGCCAATCATCATTAAAATGGTGGCTTAGCTCAAACACGGTATTGTTTTTAACGACCTGCCAGTTAGACCAGTCTGCTGAGGTGTTAGTTGAGCTGTCGTAATTGGTGGCGCTACCGTCAGTGTAAAACAACGGCAGGGCGCCCCAGTTATTGCCTGTGGCATCATTATTAATGTAACTGTGGCTCAGCGACAAGCTGGTGTCGTCAGTTAGGTTGGCTTCTAAAAACACATAAAAGACATTTTTATCGGTTTCATAGCGGTCTAAATACGAATCTTTACTTTGGGTTACCGCAACGGCTCTGGCAGCAAAGGTGTCATTAAGTCTGACTGAACCATCCGCTTCGATCCGGGTGTTATTAAAGCTGCCATAAGTACCACTAACGGTAAGTTGGTTGTCTGCAGTAGGACGTTTACGAATAAAGTTGATGGTGGCCGATGGATTCCCCACACCTGTCATTAAACCATTAGCGCCGCGGATAACCTCGATGCGATCGTAAATAGCGGTGTCTTCATCGGCATGGTTATTACCTGAGGTAAGTGGCAAACCAATACCGTCAATTTGGAAGTTAGTAATATCAAAACCGCGAGCAGTATAGTAAGTGCGGTCGGTTTCAATTCGCTCAACGTTAACCCCGGTAGCGGAGTCTAGCGCGGCATTAATATCGTGTAATTGAAAGTCTTGCATTTGCGCTTCAGTGATAACCGAAACAGACTGAGGAATATCAATAATGGCGAGGTCTAAACGTGATGCGCCACTCACTGAGTGGGCGTTGTAACCAGCAATATAACTGCCAGTCACTTCAATTTTTTCAATGTTATCGGTGTGTTGAGTGTCATTGTTGGCGTCGAGAGGAGCGTCGGCAGCAATGACGTGTTGCGATAAGCTAATAGCGCATAGAACAGCTAGGCTAATTTTATTTAATTTCATGGTGTTATCATCTTCAACGGCTATGAACGAGTCCCTGTTCTGTTATAAGTAATTATGTTTTAGTCGTGATAATACACTTTGAGTTAATGCAAATCATTATCATTTACACTTTGTGGGTTTTGTAAATTTTAAGGTCGTTGAAGTGGCTTTGTTAGCGCGGGGCAGTGCAGTAAAGTGACAGAAAAGGCGCCAGAAGGCGCCTTTATATACTTATATCAACAAGAAGATGCATGTTGATTGAGCGCGATTGATTAATCGATTAAATCATATTGCTCGCGTAATACCTTAATGATGTCAGCTTTTGGATTAGCAGGCAGTGCAATGCTGCGACCTGTGACTTTTTCTGCCACACCAGTGTAGGTACGCGACACGTTCATCATGGCTTCAAGTGGTAAGTCATTGTCACGGGTAAGGGCTTCACGCTCAGGCATTCTGTCTTTGTTTAATAGAATGTCGGCATCGTCAAAATGATTTAATAAGAACTGACGGAAGCCTTCTTTTGAGTTTTCAACAATCTTACCGTCGCGGTAAGCTGGGGCCATCCCATATGCGTGATGAGTCAGGGGTGCCGACTTCATCCATATAAATCAGTTTTGACTGACCGTTTTTGTCATTGACGTAGCCAAACTCAAATTTAGTGTCGACAAACACCTGGTCAAGCTTGGCTAGCGCGTCTGAAATCACCTTAAACCCTTGCTTTAGCAGGGTTTCATATAGGTCGATATCTTGTGGCTTTTCAAAGCCGAATGCCTGGTAGTTGGCTTCAATGTCGCTGCGACTGATGTTAACGTCATCTTGTGCAGGCACGCCAGGAATACCGGTTAAAATGCCTTTGGTTGATGGGGTGATCAGCAGTTCAGGTAATTTTTGATCTTTGCTTAAGCCTTCTGGCAGGGTGATGCCACAAAATACCCGCTCGCCTTTTGAGTAGGCGCGCCACATTGAGCCGGTAATGTATTGACGACAAATGGCTTCCACTTTAATTGGACGGGCTTTTTGTACTATCCACACAAATGGGTGTGGAATATCTAAAATGTGGCTATCAGCTAAACCGTTTTCAGCAAATAAACCAAACCAATGATTTGAAATCGCATTTAATGCAGCGCCCTTGCCAGGAATGCCTTGCAAGTTACCTTCACCATGAAAAATACAGTCAAAGGCTGAAATGCGGTCGCTGATCACCATAATGGCAAGCGGGGTATCTTCAGGGACATCGTAACCTTTGTCCTGAATAAGGCGACGGCTATCGGCGTCTGTTAACCAGTATACGCTGCGAACTTTGCCACTGTGGACAGGCTTGTCGGTACGGATAGGTAAATCATTGTTCACGGCAAGAACGGAATCGGCAAGACTCATGCGAGTGTTCCTTAGGTAGTAGGGTCACAAAGGTTTTTTATGGCGGCCATTTTACCTGTATTAGCTGGATTTGCCACGCGAAAAGGGTGTGTTGAAATAGGCTTTTTTGTTATGCGAACAATCAACCATAAGGTTAGCCTTTCTAGATAAAGACTTTATTAGGTTAATCAGGCAAAATTCACGCCTTAATGATGTTATGGATAAACCAACGTGAACAGCAATCAAGAAAGCGCGAATACTCGTTTAGGATTAATTTTTGTTTCTATAGCGGTGTTTTTTTGGGGCATTTTACCTATAGCATTAAAGTTGTCTGGCGGTTTTATTACACCTGTGACATTAACTTGGTTTCGCTTTTTAATGGCGCTAGTTGTGACATTGTTGATTCAATGGAAATTGGGTGCACTACGGCAATTTGTAGGATTACCAAGATTTACTTGGTTGAAACTGACGTTGGCTGGTGTGTTGTTGATGTGTAATTACGTGTCTTTTGTGTATTCACTGGGATACTTAGCGCCAGGTACAGCACAACTTAATTTTCAAACAGCGCCATTTTTCTTGGCATTTGGTGGCGTATTATTTTTTAAAGAACGTTTTAATGCTTTTCAGCTTAGTTGTTTTACCACGCTTGCACTTGGCATGTTGATGTTTTTCCATCCGCAGCTCGATATGGATCAAGCTCGTGATCAGCAAGTGCTTATCGGCATTATGATTGTACAATTTTCAGTGATGTCGTGGATCAGTTATGCGCTATTACAAAAATCGATGAGCCAACAGTTGTCGCCCAGTAATGTGCTGTTATTTATCTATGTATTAGGTATTGTTGCTATGGCGCCGTTTAGCGATTTTAGTCAGTTTGACGCCATGACATTACCCCAATGGTGGGTAGTATTATTTTGCGGTGCGAATACGTTAATTGCCTATGGCTGCTTTGCTCAGGCAATGCATTATTGGCCAACGGCACAAGTGAGTGCAATGTTATCGTTAACGCCAGTATTGAGTTTTACGGCTACTGAGATTGTCGTGAGTTTAGGCTGGTGGAGCGGAGTCTTTAGCAGTGCCAATATCGATTTATTATCATTGATGGGCATTGTGTTGATTGTATGCGCAGTATTTACGGTGCAAATCGTTCCTATGTATCAAAAGCGCAAGCAGGAAAAAGCGTTTAGGACGTTACTGTAACCATTTGGGTACAAAAGGATTATTACTAGGGGTAGCTTTGATGCTAGAGCGGACTGCGTCTTGCTAGAAATGATAACAAGCGCACTATAACTCTAGAACCTAGCAGCGTAGCGCTCTAGAGTCTTTACTATTAAAGCAGAAAACAAAAATGGAGCCGTTAGGCTCCATTCATTTTTGGTGTCACTCAAAAGTGATTAGCCATTATCACGTGGCTTACGTGGACGACGTTCTGCACCAGCAGGACGGTCACCGCGTGGACGATCACCACGAGGGCGGTCACCACGGGGCTTGCGTGGCGCACCACGGCCAGAGTCAACAAACACTTCATCACCCGCTTCGCGAATGTTAAGTGGACGGCCACATACGCGTACTTTTTTAAGATGAGACATAATGTCTTTTGGCATGCCATCTGGTAAGTCAACGGTAGTCACTTGGTCGAATAATTGAATTTGACCAATGAAACGGCTGTCGATGTTAGCTTCGTTAGCGATAGCACCAACAATGTTACCTACACCAACACCATTTTCACGACCCACATCGATAACATAACGGTTCATTTTCACGTCTGGGTTATCTTTTAGGGTGTCTGCACTACCAAAGCTAGTTGGCGCCGGACGGTTACCGCGCTCACGACGTGGACGATCACCACCGCGATCACCACGGTCACTGCGATCATCACGTGTATCACGTTGACGCTCAGTAATCGTTGGTAACTGTAACGGACGCTCTTGCTGTACTTGTTGTAATAATGCAGCGGCTAATAAGTCGGTATCAACTTCAAGCTGTTGGCATAATTCAGCAACGGCGTTTTTCATGAAATCTAAGTCGCCGTTTAAGGTTTCTTGGATTTGCTCGCCTAAACGAGATAAACGACGCTCTGCAACCGTCTCAGGGCTAGGCACTTTCATTGGCGAAATGCGGCTGTTGGTTGCACGTTCGATAGTGCGTAACATACGCATTTCACGGTTGGTCACAAACAAAATGGCCATACCTTTACGGCCAGCACGACCTGTACGACCGATGCGGTGTACATAAGCTTCTGAATCGTAAGGGATATCGTAGTTTACAACGTGACCAATACGCTCAACATCTAAACCACGTGCTGCAACGTCAGTTGCAATCAAAATGTCTAACTTGCCGCGTTTTAGTTGCTCAACAGCGCGCTCACGTGCTTGTTGGTTCATGTCACCGTGTAGTGGTGATGATGCGTAACCGCGAGCTTCTAATTTTTCGGCTAATTCAACACAACTGTTACGTGTACGTACGAAAATGATAATACCTTCAGTATTTTCAACTTCTAATACGCGTACTAAGGCTTCAAGTTTGTTGTGTTGTGATACTTGCACAAAACGTTGGTCAATTGACTCAACAGTTGTGTGGCTAGCAGCAATGCTAATGTTAACTGGGCTGTTCAAATGCTTGTTAGCTACGCGCTTGATTTGCTCAGGCATAGTGGCAGAGAACAACGCAAGTTGGCTGTTAGCTGGCTTATGTTCTAGAACCCATTCGATATCATCGATGAAGCCCATTTTTAACATTTCATCAGCTTCATCAAGCACTAATGCTTTTAATGTGTCTAATTTTAGTGTGCCACGACGCATGTGATCCATTACACGACCCGGTGTACCAACAATCACTTGTGCAAGCTACGCTTAAGGGCGTTTAACTGCTGTTGCATGCTTTGACCGCCGTAAATAGGCAGTACGTGGAAACCTTTCATGTGTTTTGCATAGCTACCAAAAGCTTCTGCAACCTGAACGGCTAGTTCACGAGTTGGAGCCAACACTAAAATCTGTGGAGCATTGATTTTCATGTCGATTTTGTTTAGTAAAGGCAGGGCAAACGCACCTGTTTTACCGGTACCGGTTTGCGCTTGACCAATAATATCTTTACCAGCCATAAGCGGGTCGATACTAGCAGACTGGATTGGAGTTGGTTTTTCGTAACCTAACTCGTCAAGTGAGCGCAACAAAAACTCAGACAGGCCGAGCTCGCGGAAAGTTCTTTCATTGGATGACATTGGGTTGTAGCCTTGTGGATGCGCACGAAGTTCGGAAGCTCGTGCTAAAGTTTCACAGACAGAAAATCAACCCCGTGTCGATTTCCCGCGCCGATAAGGGGGCATATTATAGCAGCAAGTATGCGATTTGACCACGTAAAAACTGAAAATAAACATCAATTTGGCCAATAATCGTTAAGATTGGCCTGATTCTTGATTTATAAAACTAACTAATTGGTTGAAAAATGAACACTTGTTGCAATTAAACAACACTTTTATGGTGACTCGGTCAGTTTATCAATCTGCAGCAGTTGGTACACGGTTTCGGCCACGGCCACGATAAAGTGAATATCGAGGGTGTCTGGGGTGTCATATTCAGTGTGGTATTGCGGATGTGGCGGTACGCCAAAATACACCCATTTATACCCTGCCTTGTGAAACGGGTAATGATCAGATGCCCTTAACCAATCAGCTTTTTGTAAGCGCCCGCTGAGTAAACTGCTGCGATGAGTGCGAATGCATAATTGCGTTTTTTGAATCAGTTGCGCTCTAATGGTTTTAAACTGTGCAAGATTCTTTTCGCCTTCCATATAAATTGCTCGGCGGCGATTGGGGTGACCAATCATGTCAAGATTAACACTTAATTCAACGTCAATTGTTGGGTCTTGTTGTAACAACTTCACTAGGGCATAACTGCCAAACAATCCTGGCTCTTCGGCATCGGTTGCCACTAACATCAAGTTAACGTTATCGATGTCAGTCTGTTGTTGCCAACGCTGAGCAATCGCCAGCATACCCGCAACCCCTGAGGCATTGTCATCTGCGCCTGGGTATAACTTGCTGCCTTTTTGGCCCAAATGATCGTAATGGGCAGTGATGATCCGCCAACGTCGTGAAGGGACTTTTGCCGGTATTGTGGCAACTAAGTTAGTGCCTGTAATGGTTGAAAATTGGTGTTCAAATGTAAAGGGAATAGCAAAACTGTCGTGCCAGGGTGTCAGCCCGAGTTGCTTAAATCGTGCAATCAAAAACGTTTGTGCGGCGTGAGAGCCAGATGTAGCGGTTTTACGCCCTTGAAATTCAGCAGAAGCCAGTTGGCTGATATCGTGATGTATTTGCTCTGTTGCGTCAGGCCAAGTGGTGGTATATGCGGAGTAGCATTCGGGTAAGTTGGAGCTGCAACCGCTGGTTAGACTGAGTAATAAAAACAACCCAACCACCCGATAACGAGTTTGAGGCATAAACATATTAGCACTCCTCTTCGTTATGGGTGGATGGGAACATAAGCCTACTTTTTAGCTTTCGCTTTGGTTTTAGCCCGCTGTTTATGAATCGCCAGCATCGGCTTTAAAAAACGCGCGGTATGTGATTCAGGGTGCTCGGCGACATCTTCAGGACTACCAGTGGCTAAGATCATGCCGCCGCCAGCGCCGCCTTCTGGCCTAAGTCTACAATCCAGTCTGCGGTTTTAATCACATCTAAATTGTGCTCAATCACCACAACAGTATTGCCATGCGACTTTAAGCGATGCAATACATCTAACAATAGTTGAATGTCAGCAAAGTGCAGGCCTGTAGTTGGTTCATCTAAAATGTACAAGGTTTTACCTGTGTCGCGTTTAGAGAGCTCTTTTGCCAGCTTAACCCGCTGCGCTTCACCACCAGACAAGGTGGTTGCACTTTGACCTAGGCGAATATACGACAAACCTACATCGATTAACGTTTGCAGTTTGCGCGCAATCGATGGAATAGCATCAAAATAGCTGCGGGCATCTTCAACGGTCATTTGCAGTACTTCGTGAATGTTTTTACCTTTGTATTTCACTTCTAAGGTTTCGCGGTTATAGCGCTTACCTTTACATGAGTCACAAGGCACATATACATCGGGTAAAAAGTGCATCTCAACTTTAATTAAGCCATCGCCCTGGCAGGCTTCGCAGCGTCCGCCTTTGACGTTAAATGAGAAGCGGCTCACTAGATAGCCACGAGTACGTGACTCTTGCGTGCCGGCAAACAACTCACGTATTGGGGTAAAAATACCCGTGTAAGTTGCTGGGTTTGAACGCGGTGTACGGCCAATAGGGCTTTGGTCGATATCGACAACTTTGTCGCATTGCTCCATGCCTTTAATGCTTTTATAAGGTGCAGGTTCGTCGACCGTAGCGCCATTAAGCATGCGATGGGCAATTTTAAAGAAGGTGTCGTTAATGAGGGTCGATTTACCTGAGCCTGATACACCAGTAATACAAGTGAACAGCCCAATCGGAATGGTTAGGTCGACATCTTGCAAGTTGTTACCTGAGGCGCCAAATAGCTCAATGACCTTTTTAGGGTCAATAGGTGTACGCTCATCACTGATGTGAATTTGCTTTTTGCCGGAAATATACTGGCCAGTGACCGACTCTTCACAGTTAAGGATATCGTCTAATGTGCCGTCGCAAATCACTTCGCCGCCATGTACACCGGCACCAAGGCCAATGTCGATAACATGATCGGCAAGGCGAATGGCGTCTTCGTCGTGCTCAACCACAATCACGGTATTGCCTAAATCACGTAGGTGAATAAGGGTTTGTAATAAACGTTCGTTGTCGCGTTGATGCAAACCAATTGAAGGTTCATCTAATACGTACATTACGCCTACCAGACCTGCGCCAATTTGGCTGGCTAAACGGATACGCTGTGCTTCGCCGCCCGATAAGGTTTCGGCCGAGCGCGATAAGCTTAAATAATTCAAGCCAACGTTGACCAAAAAGCCTAAGCGTTCGCCGATTTCTTTTAAGATTTTTTCAGCAATTTGTGCCCGTTGGCCTTCAAAGGCGACTGTATCAAAGTACGCTTTGGCTTCGCCAATGGACCAGGTGGTTAATTGCGGCAAGTTAAGCTCGCCAATAAACACGTTGCGGGCTTCTTCACGTAGGCGTGAGCCACCACAGCTATTACATGGCTGCATATTAATAAATTTAGACAACTCATCGCGTACCGAATTACTTTCGGTTTCGCGGTAGCGGCGATTCATGTTATTTAAAATACCTTCAAACGGATGGTTGCGTACCACCACGTCACCACGGTCGTTAATGTACTTAAAGGCAATGTTTTGTTTGCCTGAACCATACAGGACAATCTTTTTCACTTTATCACTGAGCTCGGAAAACGGCTTTTCAACATCAAATTTGTAATGTTCTGCCAATGAGCTGAGCATTTGGAAATAGTAAAAGTTACGTCTGTCCCAGCCTCTTACCGCGCCACCGGCTAATGATAATTCGTCGTTGGTGATCACGCGGTCTGGGTCAAAAAACTGTTGTACACCTAAACCATCACAGGTTTGGCAAGCCCCCGCCGGATTGTTAAACGAGAAAATGCGCGGTTCAAGTTCGGCCATTGAATAACCACAATGCGGACAAGCAAAGTTAGCCGAAAACACTAATTCTTCGGTTGTTGAGTCGTCCATGCTCGCAATTTTTGCGATACCCCCTGACAACTCTAATGCCGTTTCAAATGATTCAGCTAAACGTTGTTTTATGTCTTCACGTACTTTAAAGCGGTCAACAACCACTTCAATAGTATGTTTTATGTGTAAATCTAACGTCGGTGGGTCGGTTAAGTCGCACACTTCGCCGTCAATGCGGGCGCGGATGTAACCCTGAGCCGACAAACTTTCAAGCAGTTTAACGTGCTCACCTTTACGGTCGTTTACCACTGGCGCGAGTAGCATTTGCCGGCTGTCTTGTGGCATCGCCAGCACTTTATCGACCATCTGGCTGACCGTTTGTGCCGACAAAGGTAAGTTATGGGTTGGACAGCGTGGCTCACCCACACGGGCAAATAACAGGCGTAAATAATCGTAGATTTCGGTAATGGTACCCACGGTTGAACGTGGATTATGCGAAGTCGATTTTTGCTCAATTGAAATGGCTGGGCTTAAGCCTTCGATATGATCGACATCGGGTTTTTCCATCATACTTAAAAATTGGCGCGCATAAGCCGACAAGGATTCGACATAACGACGCTGACCTTCTGCATACAAGGTATCGAAGGCTAAAGATGATTTTCCGGAACCAGATAATCCTGTAATAACAATAAGTTTGTCACGTGGAATTGTTAGATTGATATTTTTCAGATTGTGGGTGCGGGCACCGCGTATTTCAATTTTATCCATCTATCTCGCTCTATGACTGGTGTAAACAAAACGATGATCAGTATCGCATAGATATCGAAGTACTTCAGATCAATTTTGTTATCAATAATGTTTTGTATACGCCCGTCATAACCAATAAGTTTAGTAAAAGGTAATTTAAATGAAGCATAGGTCGCAAACTACGATTTCCTTTTGAGCTAATTTATTACGCTGTGATAATATGCGCAGCTAATCGTTTTACGAATCATTTTCAAAGGGCAATTGCATGGCCGGTAATGGACTGTCAGGTATAGAAAAAAAAGTCGCTTTTTCGTTAGCCAGTGTGTTTGGTTTACGAATGATGGGGCTGTTTATGATCATGCCTGTCTTCGCGTTGTATGGTCAGCACCTTGAAGGCTTTTCACCGTTATGGGTGGGTATTGCTATTGGTGCTTACGGACTGACTCAAGCAGTACTGCAAATTCCAATGGGGATTTTGTCAGACAAGTATGGTCGCAAGCCGATTATTTTGGCGGGCTTAGTATTATTTGCTATAGGCAGTTTAATTGCTGCTTCATCTGATCATATTTATGGCGTGGTATTGGTAGCCGTGCCGTACAAGGTATGGGCGCCATTGCCGCTGCTGTATTAGCATTAGCTGCCGACTTAACTCGCGATGAACAACGCACTAAAGTGATGGCCGTAATAGGCATGTGTATTGGCTTTTCGTTTGCGCTGTCGCTTCTTGTTGTGCCGGTTGTGGCGCAATACCTGGGGTTAACTGGGCTGTTTTTATTGACTGCAGTACTGGCGGTATTGGGCATGTTAATAGTGCAGTTTTTTGTACCGAACCCAATTAGCCAAGCGCCAAAAGGTGACACCGTTGCTACCCCAACTAAATTAAAGCGCATGTTGTTAGACCCGCAGCTATTTCGTTTAGATGCAGGTATTTTCATTCTGCATTTAGTGTTAACAGCGGTGTTTGTGGCTTTACCGCTAGATTTGGTGGATGCCGGTTTAGTCAAAGAAAAGCACTGGATGTTGTACTTCCCTGCGTTTGTAGGCGCATTCTTTTTAATGGTGCCACTCATCATTATCGGGGTTAAGCGTAATAACACCAAAACCATGTTCCAATTGTCGCTGGTGATTATGATGTTGTCATTAGCAACCATGGGCATTTTTGCTGACAATATTTGGATGTTAAGTGCTGCTGTTGTGTTGTTCTTTACCGGCTTTAATTACCTCGAAGCATCGCTACCAAGCTTAATTGCTAAATTTTGCCCAGTGGGCGACAAAGGCTCTGCGATGGGGGTGTATTCAACCAGCCAATTTTTAGGAGCATTTTGTGGCGGCATGCTCGGCGGTGGCGCTTATCAATTAGTGGGTGCCTCAGGAGTATTTTTTGTCGCACTTGCATTGATGTTTGTGTGGTTATTACTGACCTTTGGCATGCAAAAACCTGTGCTGTTAAAAAGCTATACCCTTGAAGCCAATATAAAAGATAAAAATGATGCCCAGGTAATGGCGACTGAGTTGTCGCAATTGGCCGGAGTGGTTGAAGCCATTGTGGTGCTTGAAGAGAAAGCCGCTTATTTAAAGGCCGATGATAAATTCAATTTAAGCGAAGCCCGAGCTGTGTTAGGCTCTGTACAATAGATCGTGTAGATCATTTCGTTTAGAATTCAGATAAAGTAAACAGATAAAAATCTCAGGAGATTTCGATGGCGAGTCGTGGTGTGAATAAAGTGATTTTGGTCGGTAACTTAGGTAAAGATCCTGAGGTTCGTTACATGCCAAATGGCAATGCCGTAGCCAACTTTACAATAGCGACAAGTGAGTCGTGGAAAGACCAGCAAGGTCAAGTGCAAGAGCGCACAGAATGGCACAACATTGTAATGTACCGTCGTCTTGCTGAAATTGCAGGTGAGTACTTAAAGAAAGGCTCTAAAGTTTACCTTGAAGGTAAATTGCAAACCAGCAAGTGGCAGGACCAAACTACAGGTCAAGACCGTTACAAAACCGAAATTAATGCGATGGAAATGCAAATGCTAGACAGTCGCAACTCGGGTGATAACGCGGGTGGTCAATATAACCAAAACGCTTATAACTCAAACCAAGGTCAGCCAGCTCGCCAAGCACCAGCTGCAGCGCCTCAGCAACGTGCGCCTCAGTACAATAACCAGGCAGCACCTGCTGGCAATACCAATACTTACCATGATGCCAGCCTAATGCGAGCCAACAAGGTGGTTATCAACAACCTGCATCAGCACCAGCACAGCAAGCTCCTGCTTATGCGCCTAAGCCTGCCGCGGCTCCACAAGGTAACTTCCAACCGCAAAATGCACCGGCTCAACGCCCAGCGCCACAGCCTGCACAAAACTTCACTCCAGATTTGGATGAAGGTTGGGATGATGATATTCCGTTCTAATTTACAGCTTAACGCAACGAATTAACAAAAAGCCCTGGCATTATTGTCAGGGCTTTTTTTGATCTAACAATATTCAAGTTCAAAAAATTCAAAATCTTTTATTGTTAAGCGGTTATACCAATCAGCACAAGAATGTGATCATTCTTACTGGTTAAAATCGCTTATAATTTTGTTAGAAATTTTGAAGGTAAAATAACTCGCTTGCTGCAATTTCTGCCTTATTCTAAGCGATTTTCCCTACGCAATCTCTGATCACTTATTTATCCTGATTGGCATTAATGATTCTGCTGGGCCGAAGAACTCATAATGGATCTGGTTGTTTGGGATGCCTAGGCTGGTGGCGATAGTTAATGCGGATTTCATAAAGCCAATAGGACTGAGGACATATAACTCTACATCGCGATCTGCTGGCAATTGCGCTTCGATGAATGAAGCATCAATAAAGCCTGTTGCATGAGGTTGGCAATGCGTTTGTGGCTGGCTGTAAATGTATAGTGGTTTGATATTGTTGTTGCCTGCGGCAAGAGTATCTACATGCTGTTTAAAGGCATGTACGTCGCTGTTAATTGCGGCATGAATAAAGCGAATGTCACGGCCAGACCCTGCAGCGGTATTGAGCATGCTGATGGCTGGAGTAATGCCTACACCTGCGGTTAATAAAACTAGCGGTTTAGTATTGCTACGTAGGGTAAAATCACCACTAGGAGCACGAAGCTTAACTTTGTCACCGAGCTGAATATTATTGTATAAATGGTTTGATACCACACCATTTGGCTCTCGTTTAACACTGATTCTTAGGTAATCTTTGCCTGCGGCATCTGACAAGCTGTAGTTACGACGCACTGCTACGCCATCGATATCGTCAAACACGATGGTTAAAAATTGTCCCGCGTCAAAATCGGGTAAGCCTTGGTTATCAAAAGGCTGAAAGTAAAATGAGGTGATAACCGAGCTTTCATCTTCACGCTTAACTAGAATGAATTCACGCTCGCCGCGCCAGCCACCCTCTTTTTGCTCATTTGCTGTGTAAACCGACTCTTCTGCGGCAATTAAAATATTAGCCAATTGACCATAAGCTTTGACTCAGGCATCAATCACTTCATCTGTTGCAGCGTCGCCTAATACGGCTTTAATGGCCTGCAATAAACAGCTACCGACCGCGTCGTATTGCTCAGGAAAAATGCCTAATGCAGTGTGTTTTTGAACAATTTTACTTACGGCGTCACTTAAATTACCTAGCTCATCAATATTGGCGCCATAGGCAATCACTGCGTTCGCCAACGCTTTAGGTTGAGTGCCTTTACCTTGGTTAGTTTGATTAAAATAAGGTAACACTTCAGGGTGCTGGGCAAACAATAAAGGGTAAAAATGACTAGTAATGTCATTAGCATGAATTTGTAATGCCGGTACGGTGGCTTTAATCATTTGAACAGTTGCAGTGTCTAACATTAATGAGTCCTTTTAGGTATAAAATTGCGATAAACTTCAATTGTTTATCTGCGATACTGTTTGTATTACACATTACATGCCAATATTTATCTGGTTGATTTATAACAAATAATACTGGTAAAGGCTAAATTGACCCAAACTGGGTTAATTTGACTTGCCATGAATATTTCACCTTTCATTGATATTGTAGAAGACTTAAATCGCGATCTGGCTAAATCGGAGCGTTATTTACGACTTATTCAAGCGATTCAACGTGCAATTCCTTGTGACGCAGTGGTGTTATTAAAGCTCAAACACGATTATTTGATGCCTGTTGCGGTGGTGGGGCTCACCCTAGATGCGATGCAAGCAGGCAGCTTTGATGCCCTCAATCCTACCGAAACCCGAGCATATATTGCAGGGGTAGCTGCAGCGATTAAAACCCGTGAGCACATTGAAGCACTAGAGGCCAAAATTGAACAAAGCCACCAGGTAGCTCAAGCGACCTTATGGATCTCTCAAGCATTATTGGTAAAAGTGCAGCTATTAACCATTACAGGCCGAAATTGATACGGTTGCTAATAGTGATTTGTCGGTGTTGATTACCGGTGAAACCGGCGTAGGCAAAGAGTATTCATCAACAATCACGGCGTAATCTACAACCCCTGGTACAAATCAATTGCGCAGCATTACCTGAAAGTATTGTAGAGAGCGAGCTGTTTGGTCATGTTAAAGGGGCATTTTCTGGTGCGGTGAGTGATCGCCGTGGCCGTTTTGAATTAGCCGATGGCGGCACGTTATTTTTAGATGAAGTGGGCGAGTTGCCATTAGCGGAACAAGCTAAACTATTGCGTGCACTGCAAAATGGTGAAATTCAACGCGTTGGTAGCGATAAGATTATTGTGGTTGATGTGAGAATTATTGCCGCGACAAATCGCCATTTACAGCAAGAAGTGAAAGAAGGGCGTTTTAGGGCGGATTTGTATCACCGCTTGAGTGTTTATCCTTTACCTGTGCCGCCATTACGCGAGCGCGGTAAAGACGTTATTTTACTGGCAGGATATTTTTTCGAAAAAAGTCAGCATCAATTGGGCGTCGCCAAACTGAGGTTACAGCAAACGGCGATTGAACAACTTATGCAATATGACTGGCCGGGCAATGTGCGCGAATTAGAACACTTATTGAGTCGCGCTGCGTTACGGGCAATAAGCGAACAAGGCCGTCTTGCCAGTATTATTAGTATTGGCTGTGTTCATCTTGGGATTGAGTTTGCTGTTAATCAGCCAGAAGTGGCTGCAGAGTTGGCTCCTGTAACTCAAGTTGATAGCCCGGCAGAGATTGAGCTAGCACAAGTTTGTCGCTATGGCTTACGCGACTCTACCGATCAATATCAACGTCATGTTATTTGTGCAGTTTTAGCGAAAAAACGCGGCAATTTGGCCGCTGTCGTACGAACGCTAAAACTTGACCGAAGTAACCTTATTCGCACCATGCGCCGCCTGGATATCGATCCAAACGGCGGTGTATTAGTCAATTAACTATTGGGAGGCGGATTTTGAGCCACCACGATTAATGCTTTGACTTTAATTGACTAAAGTAATCATTCCAACTGATATGTTCCCGACCTGCTGCTTGAGTGAAGTGACTTGGGTTATCGGCTTTACCTTGTGATATACCTTGGTATATTCCTGCGACTACAGTGCCTATAAACTCGCCGAGATCGGTAATGCTGCGCTGTTTAAATTGCTCAAATGTGATTGGTTGATAAGTAAGCTGAGTATCAAAAGCAAGATTTAAATAATCTGCCAATTGATATTGAGTGATTGGCTCACTGCTTAAGTTATACGTTTTGTCGTTATGGTGGTTTTCGGTCAGCATTTTGGCATAGGCAAAACCCAGCTCATCTCGAGTGGTATAGCCACACTTACCTTCTGCGGCACAGTTAAAAATGCCGCCTACTTGTTGATAGGTGTCGATGTATTCAACATCGGGCTCAATGTAAATACCGTTTCGACCAATGACCCACTCTAATGTGCTTTCGCGCACATCTTTTTCTGTTTGTCGATTACTTTGGATCACAGGAGAAAATGCGGTGCCTGCTTCAGCGCCTTGAACACTGGTGTACACAATTTTTTGTACTCCAGCTTGTTTAGCCGCTTCGATGACATTGCGATGTTGTTGAATGCGTTTGTCTGGTGAGTCCATGCCTGACACCAGTAACAGCACATCAACAGAGTGTAACGACTGCAGCAGTTGGGCTGGGTCGTTATAGTCACCGAGCCTGACCTCAACGCCTAAATGCTGGGCTTTTTCTGGAGTGCGCGCCAGAGCAATAATATGATGCTCTGGCGAGTGAGCAAGTAGTGCTTTAACAATGGCGCTACCTAGTTTTCCGCTGGCTGCGGTGATGGCAATGTTCATGATATTGGCCTTATTAATGATATGTCGGTGTTGCTATCTACTTATTAGTTACCGCGTTTTTAACTGTGGTTTTTAAGTTTTGCATAAAGGTTTTAAAGTGCGGCATAAAATCGATAAACAGCGGGTGTTTACGGTTATGCATCATCAATGGGCCTAATAAACGTAAACCAACACTTAATTTAGTGGCTTCTGCGGCTGGCAGTCCACTGCCTATTTTAAGGTTTTCAACGAGTTTAAATAAATCTTCTCGGTCTTGAAATTCAAACTGTAACTGCAGAATACTTTGTTGATTATCATCAAGATGTTCAACAGTAATACGATATTGATTGTCTTTGCTCATGGGGAAATGCCTCAGATTAACTTTTTAAAAATCGTTCAATTTTAGGTTTGATTGTTAATGAGGTAATGATCATTAACGTTAAGCCTAATGGCAGTGCGGCAAGCAGTGCCTCTAGCCAGTGGTTAAACAATGCAGCATGGCTGCTAAAACCAATATTATTAATGGCTGTAGACAATGCCATTGCCGATTCCATGGTGATAGCCATCAACACGCCAACGACGATGTTACGCTTTTTCTCGCTGGTATTAGGTAGGCATCTTTGAGCAACATAAGTGAATAAAGCCATGAAGATAAACCCAGCAGGCATAACCGTGACCGCGGCAAGCAGAAATGACATTAGCCAGTCATTAAAGAAGGTGTCGCTATAACCTAAGTTGATGTATGTCATTAAGCCAATGAGTGAACCACCCATAATGGTCATCATCGCAAGTACCACCAGAATTTTATGGATGACAGGGGTTTTCTTTGGGTCAATGTTGGCTAATGGCAGAACCTGTTGTGAATGCATTTTGTTTCTCAAATGATTAAAATGGAGACGATATCTGTTGATAAAGTCAACCATATCCATCAAGGTTGATTATGTCAACTAGTTTTTTAGTGTGTAAACTCTGTACACGAGGCTCGTACATTAGGTTCTGTGAGATCGGTGAGTCACCCTACTTGATATGAAACACTTAAGGTGACATTTGTCATCTTTGATTGCTGACAAAGTGCACTACTGCATAATGAGTGTTTTGCTGATAATCAATTCATACCAACAAGGAGGCTTTATCATGCAATATAAATCATTGGATCAGCAGTTAATTGAATACCGTCAACAACGTGCATTGGCGATGCCATTATCTGGCATGATTGTTTGGAGTATTTTATTTGCTTTAAGCTTTACTCTATCCGACTCACAAATGGTCATGGCTATATTTATTGGTACGGGCTCAATTGTGTATTTGGCCATGGGGGTCTCTAAGCTAACGGGGGAAGGCTTTGGTTTTAAGAAAGCGGCTAATCGTAATTGGTTCGACAATGTGTTTCTAGCTGCAGTTGGGATGAGTTTTTTAACCTTTGGCATTAGCATTCCATTTTTTATGGAAAATTATCTTGCGCTTCCTTTTGTGTTAGCGATTCAAACAGGGTTAATGTGGCTAGTGCATGGCGTGATCGCCGCGCAAAAAATTGCCATTGTACATGCTATTGTCCGCACCATTGCCTGTGTTATTGCCTTTCAACTATGGCCTGAACTTAGCTTTCAAATCCAACCATTAATTGTGGTGTTGTGCTACGGGTTTACCATCCCGGTGATGGAGTCTCATTGGCGTCAGCAACAAAAAATGGAGTTGAGTGTTTAACTCTACTGAGTATTATTGAATAAAAAAAGCCACAGCACTGGGCTGTGGCTCAACTGATACTAGCAAATCAGTTTTAAAATCGAATCACTTAGTTCTTTTTAGAATATTTTGCAGCTTCTTCACCTGCTAAACGACCAAAGGTGATGATGTCTGAAATCGCATTACCACCTAAGCGGTTAGCACCATGAACACCACCAGTAACTTCACCAGCGCCATATAAACCAGGGATAACCTGTTTCTTAGCATTCACTACTTCGGCTTTAGTGTCGATCATCACGCCACCCATAGTGTGGTGAACACCAGGAGTCACTTCGATTGCGTAGTAGTTACCTTCGTTTAGTGCGCGAGGTAGGTTAGGACGCTCAAAATCAGAGTCTTTACCGCTAGTGACTAAGCTGTTGTAACGGGCAACGGTTTCAGTTAATGCTTTACCGTCAATACCTTCCATTTCACCTAGTTTCACTAAGCTGTCAGCTGATGGTGCAACACCTAAACCAATATACTTATCGATTTTAGACAGTGATTTACGGACTGAATCATCGAAGATTAAGAATGCTGATTTACCGGTTTGTCCTAAGATGGCCGCAGAGGCTTTATCACGAGTGGTGATTTCGTTTACAAAACGCTTACCTTCACGGTTAACCAAAATGGCACCATTACCGCGTACCGCTTCAGTGACCATTACACCACCTTTAACAGATAACGTTGGGTGTGCTTGAATATATTGCATGTCTTTCAACGCGCCGCCGGCATTTTCCGCTACATCTAAGCCGTCACCTACTGCACCTGGTTGGTTAGTAGAGATAAAGCCTTTTAGTTTAGGATCAAGCGAAGCCACGCGGTCATTATTTTTAGCGAAACCACCCGTTGCTAATACAACAGCATCGGCTTTCACCCAGTAATAACCTTTGTACATACCTTTAACCAAGATACCTTTGACTTTACCGTCATCAGTTTTAAGCACTTCGATACCACGAGTGTTCATGCGTAAGTCGATATTGCGTTTAACGGCATTATCATAAAGCACTTGCACAACGTGAGCACCAACACCTGCACCACCCGTTGGACGATGTGAACGGTTAACTGATGCGCCGCCCATACGGCCAACGTCATTTAAATCTGCGCCCATTTGGGTCATCCAATCAACTGAGCCTTTTGAGTGAGATGTTAAAATTTCAACCAATGCAGGGTCGTTTAAGTCACGGCCACCTTTCATGGTGTCTTTGTACATTAACTCTGGACTATCTTTAATGTCTTTGGCTTTTTGTTGATCGATCCAAGCTGCATTCATACCGCCTGCTGCTAACTTAGCATTACCACCAATAACGGGTTCTTTTTCAATTAAAATGACTTTAGCGCCATTGTCATGGGCTGATACTGCCGCAGAGAAACCCGCTCCGCCAGAGCCGACAATCACCACATCAACGGTGTCGCGTGGGGCACTTGCTAGTGCTGCTTGGCGCTCTGATTTGTCTTTAGCTAACTCAGCAATCGTTGGCTCGTCACGTTGCCATTTTTTAGCATATGGCATATCAAAATCAAAGCTGTGGCATGAGTCGCAGTAAACCATCGATTTTTCATGAGCGCTGTGACATGAAGTACAAGCCACTTCACCTGGGAAGTGAGATGCATGAGCATTGTAATGTTCGTGCTTAGTGGTTTCTGCTACTTCTTCTAAGGTGCCGTGGCACGATACGCATTGCGCATTTTCAAAGGTTAAACTGTCATTTGAAAGCTCACCGTCTGGAGTGTGGCAACTATCACATTCTTGGTTTTGCGTATGGAAGTCGGCTAAGTTGTCGGCGGCTACGGCATTACCCATTAGGCCTGCGCTACCCATTAGCGTGGCAAGGCAGACTGCAAGTTTCATCTTTTTCATTTGTATCCCCTCTCTATTTTTAAATGGCGTTAAGCCTATTAACTATAGAAGTTTTATT
Organism: Shewanella phaeophyticola; assembly: GCF_025398315.1. Lineage (GTDB taxonomy): Bacteria > Pseudomonadota > Gammaproteobacteria > Enterobacterales > Shewanellaceae > Shewanella > Shewanella phaeophyticola. The sequence goes on along the minus strand of NZ_JAODOQ010000001.1, from coordinate 3,803,569 downwards.
TTTGTTTTCTATGGCACAATTGATCACGCCACTTTAAAAATGCAGTTCATTTATGGTTTAAGTGACCTGCGATTTATATTGCTAACACTAAGCTTACTCACACTGCCAATACTCACAATAAAATCGCTAAGATTGAGCCTAGAAATGCCTGTTCAATCACAAGCGTTTAAATGAACTATGCAAACACGCATAGCTATAAAGGGGTATATGCATTTTTGCATAGCGGATAGCGATCAGGGTCACATTGAATGTAATGTTACTGAGTTCAGGTCAGCTTCTTGTTGATTTACCTACTTTAATTAATCTCACTTTGATTACATAATGATTTACTCATATGCGGAATGCTGCACAGTTTCGAATAGATTAAATCGGTAACATTAGCGCATGAGATTGATATTGTTTTTCATTATATTCTTTACCTTGCCAGTGCTGGCGCAAGACAGCATTGTATTTGGTGTGCACTCAAATACGGCCACTTTAGAGTGGCGCAATAACGGGGTTGATCAGGGCTTTAATGTTGAGCTATTGAACAGAATCGGCCAGCTAACCAATACGCGAATTATTGTTCGGCGCAAGAGTTTTCAGCAACTGTTAAATGATGTTCATAACCCAAACAGCGACATTGATGTGATTGCCGTGGTGAGTCCGGTCAATATGGATCGTCAGTTAGCGCAATCTGACCCTATTTATGCTACCCATGCCAAAGCTTATACCTTGCAAGGAAAGGCGCTTATTAATAATTGGGCTGACTTAGTGGATAAGCGTGTCGCCATTAAAAATGGCGCGTTTGTTGATGTGTATTTATCTGACAAACTGCAAAAATTTGATCGGGTTGATGTTGATCTGTATGAAACAGGTTTTCAATTACTGATAACAAACCAAGTTGATGTCGTGATTGCAGAAAGCTTTGTTGCGCGGCGCTTATTGCCAATGTACCCGTCGGTACGTAGCTCAAGTGATGCATTAATTTATGGTGCATTTAATTTTGTTGCCAATAGTAGTAAATCCGAGCAAATGTACCAAATTAATGAGGCGCTGAGACAACTTAAGTTATCGGGCGAATACGACCAATTAGTTAATAAATGGTTTGGTACCGGACGCGAAAAAGTGGATTTAACATTTAGCGAAAAGCGAATGTTTGCGCTGGCGATTATCGTGGCAATCATTTCAGGTGCCGGCCTTATTTACACTGGGTTTATTAGCGCGAGTTTACGTCGTAAAACCCACACACTAGATGCCGAATTGATCCAACGTAAGCGGATTGAAGCGGAAATCTCTGAACTGTCACAGCAGTTTCAATCTGTGCTCGATGGCATCCCTAATGGCGTGACCATCGTCAGTAAAGACTTGCAACACTTATGGAGTAACGATAACAATATATATTTGTTAGATTCAGACGCATTTTACTACATAGACAACGATATATTTGTACTTAAAACGGCCGTGCTAAATGTGTTATCCAGTCAAAAGTCATTTATTGCAGACATGCGTTACCAGCAACAATTTTGGCAGTTACAAATTTACCCCATCGCTCAAGAACAAGTGGTTATTTTGCTTGAAGAGACAACCGAGCAACACAGGTTACGTCAAGCAAACGAAGAGGCCAGTCGCCTTGCTTCACTGGGTGAATTATCTGCGGGGATTGCCCATGAAATTAATAACCCGACTGGGCTTATCGTCCATGCCGTGTCGTTATTTAGTGCGGCGATGAAAGACATATCACCCGCGGCGACATATTACCAAAAGCAAAATCCTTTTTGGCTTGTTGCAGGATTACAGCCCGACATTGCCATCAAAGAACTGCAGCACAGTTGTGGCTCTATTGAAGACGCGGCTAAACGTATCAGCCGAATTGTTAATGATTTAAAGCGCTATGCTATGCCACATATTGCCGATGCATATACGCAAGTGTGTCTTAATGATGTGGTGCAAGTAACGTTGCGTTTGACGGCAAATCAAACCAAATTTCATCAGGTTATTACTCAGCTGACAGAGCAACAGCCCTGTATTAATGGCGATGCTCAGCAGTTACAGCAAGTGCTAATTAACCTTATTCAAAATGCGTGTAATGCCTGCACTGAACAGCAAGGTGTTATTGAAATTGAAACCCGTATTCAAGACACAACTGCCATACTCAGCATTACAGATAATGGCTGCGGCATGAATAGTGCGACCTTAAAAAGGATTACAGAGCCCTTTTTTACCACAAGACGTCATGAAGGTGGCAGTGGGTTAGGGTTGTCTGTTTGCAGTAAAATTATTAAAGAACATCAAGGTGAAATGCAAATGATGTCGAGTGTGGGTAAAGGTACCCGCATTCGCTTAACGTTTGCCTTAGCAAAAGAGTAAGCAATGAAACTAGCCCGAAATATTTTGTTAGTCGACGATGAAGCTGCCTGGTTACGCACTTTAGCAATAACCCTTAACAGGTTGGTGCCAGAGGCTGAAATTGACACTTGTATTGATAGCCGCCAAGTGCAAAATCGATTACAAGTGGGCGACTACGCCCTCGTGTTGGTTGATTTAACGATGCCATTTCATTCCGGCGAAGACATTTTAGCCATGGTTCGCAGTGATTTTCCCAATACTCGGGTCATTATTGTCACCGGCGTGAATGAAGTCGACACCGCGGTACGTTGCATTAAAAATGGCGCCTACGACTACTTTATTAAAACCGATGATGTTGACGACCTTGCGCGTACAGTTCGCCGTGCACTTGAGGTCGTTGGGCTTGAGCGTAACTATTTATATATTAAAGAGAAGTTTTTAAGCCGCACCCTAGAAAACCCGCAAGCATTTAATAATATTTTGACCTGTGAGCCGATATTATTAGATCAATTTCGCTACCTTGAAGCCGTGTCTGCCAGCCCTGAACCACTGTTAATTTATGGTGCTAGCGGAACAGGTAAAAGTGAGTTTGCCAAATCATGTCATGCACTCTATAGCCCAAATGAACCGCTATTGAGTATTAATCTTGCTGGGATTAGCAGTGAATACTTTGAACAAAAAATGTGTGGCAAGCTTTATCATCATAATAATGGCGAGCTAGAAGCTGTTGCAGGGTTACTGCATCAAGTCGGCAGTGGCGTGCTTTATCTTAATGAAATTGGTGCGTTACCGCTCGATGCTCAGATTAAGCTGCTTACCTTATTAGAAACCAAACAATACTATCCTTTAGGCAGCGATACCGCTTACCCAGTAAAATGTAAATTTGTGGTATCCACTCAGGATGATTTACTTAAACTTCACCAAGCGGGTAAGTTTAGAAGTGATCTCTTATATCGTCTGCGCGTCCATAAAATTAAATTACCGCCATTAGTTGAACGGCGCTTAGATATCTCAATGTTGATTAATCATTTCATTGCCTTAGCTGCAACAGAAATGAATTTACCCGCCCCCATTCAACCTGCAGATTTAGCCACGCAGTTGGCCAATTATGACTTTCCTGGCAATCTACACGAACTCAAAGGCATGGTGTTTGATGCAGTAAGCAGAAGTGATGGTATTGCCCTCAATACCAGCCCTTTTATGGAAGCGATTAATGAACATAAATCAATGAATGATACTCCACTTAATACGATAATTTTCCCCAAGCAACTGCCGACAATTGCCCAAATGAACCAGGCATTAGTCGATGAGGCCATGAGTCGCACCGCAAACAACCAAACCGCGGCAGCGCAAATATTGGGGATCAGCCAAAGCGCCCTGAGCCGACGTTTAAAAGGGCATTAAGTTTAGATATGTTTTAACATTAATTATTTAAAAATAATTAACTCATCAGAATTATATAGATATTAATATTGTGTATTTATACAATGTGAGTAAATTGCAATTATAGAATTTTTATTGATGTATTTCCCACTAAGGGAATTTGTATAAATATTTATATTGCAAATATTCTTATAAAGAAAAAACTTATGAAAGGTAGTCAGTTTTCAGTAAAGAGTTATAATTTTTATTTATTATCTCTTTAGATTAAACTGTCAATTGTTAATTTCAATCATGTTTTTTACCTTAAATTTCAACATGTTGTTAGATTTGCAGCCTTGAGCATCCTCTCTGCCTAAAGGGCATGGGGATAATTCGTTAAATAGAGCTGTGTTTACGCAGAGGAGTCCATTTTCTTTTGTGACCAAGCCTTGTTTTTTTAAGCTTCCCATCATTAAATCTAATTTGATGACACTAATGTGAAGAATATCCGCTATTTCTTCTCGAGTAAGCTTGATGTTAATTGTCAGCCAAAGTGATGAAAATTCAGTGTTATAAACGACAAGCATATCAAATAAAAACTTTATCAACTTATCTTCTGGAGATGATGTCAGCAAAAAAATAGCCAGTGCCGTTTGCCTTTCTGTAAAATAATTGGCATCAAACATAAATTGAGTAAATAGTTCGATATCATCTTTTATAAGGTTTTTTATCAATGATTTATCTACAATTATGAGTTCGCTATCTCTTGCCACTTTTATACTCTTACAACATGTACAGTTATTTTCTAATAACAAATGATAATCAGTCAATCTATTAGGCGTTATCACATTAACGAATTTAGGTTTGGTGTAATTGTTTGTTCTCTTTATATAGAACAAAAGTCCTGATTTTAAATATATGAAATTGTTAAGTAAGATACTTTTGGGGATTAACTCCCCCTTTTTTAAGGAGATACTGTGACCGTGATCTTTAATAAAGCTCATAATCTCAGGTTTCACTATATCGGGAAGAAATATTGTTGATTTACTCTTCATGTCAGAGTTTAAAGACATAACTAATGCCATATGAATTCGCCTTGATAGCTTTTTGTAAATAACTGAACAGTCATTCACTTTAGAAACCTTATTTAACTTTAACAAGTCTCATTGCATTACGCTTTGTTTATGTGTGGTGACGATCACGCTTTTATTGTATCTGTGATTTTTGTCACTAACCTTTGTTGTGATTCTCTTAGTTTATATATTTGTTAAGTTAATCACATGTTATTTGTCATTGTTTATATGCGTATGTAAGTTTTTGTAAAGAAGTTTTGTTTTAATTATTTCTAGATTGAGGGAAGGGTAATTAGGTATGCGTAATTAACACCCTCATTAATTAAATCTAATATTCATATGTATAAAATTTCGATTAGTTTTTATCAATAATGCATGCATTAATATTAATTAAGCTATTCCTTACAGGTAATGACATGAACGCTAATTACATCGTTTTAAGGAGATATTTAAAATGAGATCTCTGTATCAATTATTCATATTATTTGGATGTGTGTTATTCGTAATGCAAAGTGCTCATGCATTACCATGGGACGATTTAACTGCAGAGCAACTAGAAACAACACTCATTGAAAAATTTGCAGAGGGTAACTATTCACCTAAAGGTGCTGATAGCTGCTTAATGTGTCATAAAAAAAATGACAAAGTAATGGACATTTTTAAAGGTGTTCATGGCAATGTCACCAACTCAGCATCTCCTATGGCAGGCCTACAATGCGAAGCATGTCATGAATCATTAGGTAATCACAACCGCGGTGGTAAAGAGCCAATGATCCAGTTTGGCCAAAACAGCAAACTGTCTACGCAAACTCAAAATACAGTCTGCCAGGGGTGTCACAATGATGCCAAGCAAATGGCGTGGCATAACAGCACTCACAACCTTGAAGACATTGCCTGCGCCGATTGTCATGTTGTCCATGCCGCAACCGACCCTGCACTTGAAAAACTCACCGTCAACGACACCTGCACCAACTGTCATACACGTGAAAAAGCAGACATGAACAAACGCTCTAGTCACCCAATGAAATGGGATCAAAATGACCTGTATCGATTGTCATTCACCACATGGGTCAATGACCGAAAGCGCGTTAAACAAACCTTCTATTAATGACACATGTTACAGCTGCCATGCCGAAAAACGTGGTCCCGTTCTGTGGGAACATGCGCCAGTCACCGAAAACTGCGTTACCTGCCATAACCCGCACGGTAGCGTAAACGAAAGCATGCTCACCCATCGTGCACCTCAACTGTGTCAGCAATGTCATGCCGATGACGGCCATGCCAGTCGTGTAGTGCAGCAACCAGGCGTGGACGCCTTTGGTGGCGGTAAAAGTTGTTTAAATTGCCACAGCCAAATTCATGGTTCTAACCACCCTGCTGGCAGCACATTGCAGCGTTAATGAGGAGTCACACAATGAATTTTAAACTCAATATTATTACCGCCTCATTATTGCTCGCGTCTGCGCCAGTACTGTCAGCGAATTTTGCCGTAAGTCAGGCCAATATCACTCAGGTTGACCAGCAAAACTATCAATGTAAGCGCTGTGAAGTGAACTCAGGCTATCGCGGTAACGTGAGTGTGGCAGCAGGCTACATTGAAAGTGATGATGTGCATGCGGCCAATGCATTCGGTACTGACCAGGATGGCTTTGTTGCCACGGCCAATGCTGACGTGCAATACCAAAATGCTGATGGCTACCAAGCTAAGTTTCAAACTCACCAATTAGGCTACGAAAACAGCTTTGCTTTGATGAGCGCCGGTAAACCGGGATTATTTAACATCGACGCCGGCTATCAGTTAATCACCACATATCAATCGGGTGATGCGCAAAGCAATTTATATTATGACCAGGGCACGCTTGTTGGCAGCACCTTGCCATACGCGTTTGAGCTTTCTCAGCAACGTGAAAAAATGGCCTTGCAAGCTGAAGTGCAACACGACATGTATCAAGGTTATGTGCAGTTTGACACCGAAGATAAGTCAGGTTACACCAGTAGCAGCGTGATGAACCCAAGCCCTGTTAACATTGGCTTAGTGGTTGACTCAACCACCGATTCATTTACCGCAGGCGCGATAGTAAATGGGGCTAATTGGCTTACCGAACTCAGTTATTTTGTAAGCCAGTACGACAATAACAGCCAGGATTTAAGCTTCACTTATTTAGACGATGTCTATGCCGCAGCACCAGACAATGAAGCGCATCAAGTCTCACTCTCGGGTCAATACCAATTAGACAGCACCGTGATGTCTGGCCGTTTTATAGTCGGCCGGATGATACAAGATGACGACTTAATCTCAATGAACGGCAACCCCATACAAAATTGGGATGGCGAAGTTGATACCACAGATGCCACCTTAAAAGTGTCATCAATGTTGAGTAATCGTTTACGTGTGGGTGGTAGCTACGACTACAGCAACCGCGAAAACAACAGCTCAGTATTTGAATTTCAGCAATACACCTTTAATGACTTAAACGACACCTTTAAAGAAAACATTGCTACTGACATTGAGCGTGCAACGTATAAGCTCAACGCCAAATACCGCATAAGCCAGGGTTATCGCCTACAAGCGGGTTACGACCGTGAAGAAATAGACAGAAGCTACAGTGTCCGTGAAGAAACCCATGACGATACGCTATGGGGCAAATTGTCTATTCGCGCTATAGACAACGTTATTATTGATATTAAAGCAGAGCACAGCAACCGTGATGGCTCAACGTACCAAACTGATGAGCTAACCTCGTCAGAAGAAAACGCCTTAATGCGCAAATACTACCTGGCCAACAGAACCCGTAATAATGTTGAGTTAAGTATTAACCACACCCCGCTCAACTGGTTAGGCGTCGACATCAGTGCACACTACGCCAAAGATGATTACGACGACACCGTTATAGGCTTAACCGAGTCAGAAGACTACGGCGTCAACCTTAACCTTAATGCCACTGTTTCTAAACATGTCAGCTTATATGGCTTTGCCAGTCAGCAATGGATTAATTCAGCGCAAGCGAGTAGCCAAAGTTATAGCACAGCTGACTGGTATACCGACGTTGAAGATGAATTTATCAATATCGGCACCGGTATTCACTACGGTGGATTACTCCAAAACAAGCTGACTCTTGGTGCTGACTACTTGTTTAGCAACTCAAACAGCGACACTTATATCACCAGCACAGGTACGACGCCCTATGGTGATTATTACTCCTACAACCACAGCGTCAACATGTACGCAAACTACAACCTGAGTAACGAAATGGCACTCAAACTGACTTACCGCTATGAGCGTTATTACGACACTGATGACGCACAAATGTCGCTTGATGAAACGACAAGCTTTATCACTTTAGGTGAGTTAAATCATAACTATAGCGCCCATCAGGTCATGCTGAATTTCAGCTACCTGTTGTAAACGTTACCCAAAACCAAATTTACATTAGTAAGAGGACATCACAATGGAACGCAGAAGTTTCTTAAAAATGAGTGCTGCTATGGGTGCAGCAGCAACTGTCACAGGATGTGAAGATAGTGCAAAAGAAATCAAGGTGGTAGAGCCAGAAGTACCAGAAAGCTCGCTTGAACAGCTTAACTGGTCTGCATGTTTAGTTAACTGTGGTTCTAACTGCCCAATTAAAGTGTTCAGTAAAGACGGGGTGATTAGCCGTATCGAAACTGATCATGAAACCACGGATGAATATGGTGTCAATCACCAGGCAAGAGCATGTCCTCGTGGTCGTTCACTACGTCAAAGAACCTACGCCACAGATAGACTTCGCTCACCAATGAAGCGTGTAGGTAAGCGTGGTGAAGCAAAATTTGTCCCGATTACTTGGGAGCAAGCTTATTCAGAAATCGGTTCAAAATTATCCGCGATTAAAGATAATTATGGTCCAGAATCTATTTATATGCATTACGGTACTGGTGCTTATTATGGATTTTCATCTAATACGGCAACATGGGGCCGATTATTAAATTTAAATGGTGGTTTTTTAGACCATCATTGGGATTACTCATGGGCGGGTGTGTATCCAGCATGTATGGCTACTTATGGTGACCAGTGGGATAGTATCGGTGGCAGTTCATTAAGCGAAATTGTTAATTCTGACCTATTTATCGGTTTTGGCTTTAATCCAAATGAAATTCGTATGAGTGGTAGCGGTGAAGGCTATGACTTTATCAAATCATTAGAAAATAATACAAAAAATATTAAAGTTTGGATGATTGAGCCTCGTTACACCGACTCAATGCGCGGTAATGAAGATGAGTGGCTTGCGATTCGTCCTGGTACTGATGCGGCATTGATTGAGGCGGTTATTTACCAAATGATAAACAGTGGCTGGGTTGACCTAAATGCCAAATCATTTTTAGATAAATATGCTGTTGGTTACGATGAAGCATCACTGATTAATACCAAAGCATCTGTTACGTTAAACGCTGACCCGTTTATTGCTTCGCATGCTCAATATATTGACCCAACTCAGAACTACCATGATTACATTATGGGTGTGGGTGCATTTGAGTCCGATGGTGCTAAAACACCTACTTGGGCTGCAGGTGTGTGCGGTATTCCTGTCTATAAAATTGAACAGTTAGCTGATGCCATCATGGCAGCCGATGCGCCGTATATCTCAGCAGGCGCGGGAATTAGTCGCCATGCTAATGGTGATCAAGCCACCCGTGCCGTTTATACCCTTGCGATTATGACGGGTAAAATTGGTCGCGAAGGGGTCAATAGCGGTGCTATGCCATCAAGCTATAGTTTTGGTGTTTCAGGAATGCCAACAGGTAGTAACCCAGTCGATGTCACTATTCCCGTTTACACGTGGTCAGATGCTGTAGTACGTGGTGAGCAGTTTACAGGAACCACTGACGGTGTTCGCTTTACAGCCAGTGGCAGCCAAGAACGAGTTGATAACAACCCTGCTACTTTGGGTACTAACATTAAAGCGATTATCAACTGTGCGGGTAATGCTCTTGTTAACCAACATTCTGACAGCAATGGTACTGCACAAATTTTAGAAGATGACAGTTTGTGTGAACTGATTATCGTCAGTGACTGCTGGATGACTCCTTCAGCTAAATTTGCTGATTACTTGTTGCCAGATAGCACTTGGTTAGAGTCGGTGGATTATGCCAACGATTCTTATGCATCTGGACAAATGGCTTATGCAACATTCATGAGCACCTCACTCAAACCGTTAGGTGAAGCGCAATCCATGTATGAGATTTGTGCGGGTATTGCCAATGCGATGGGCAATGGTGCTGAATATACTGAAGGGCTAACAGGGCAACAATGGTGTGAAAAACTGTATCAACAAACTAAGGCAATGAATGCCGATGTTGATATGCCAGACACTTACGAGGAAGCACAGCAAGTGGGGGTTTTCCGTAAATATATGTCTTCATCTGTCGTTGCATTTGAATCCTTTATTCAAGATCCGGTAGCTAATCCTAGACCGACAATTTCTGGGAAATTCGAAATTTTCTCATTATCACTTGCACGTAAGGCTGCAACTTGGACTTTACCTGCAGGAGATAAAATCACTCCACTACCTCAATACGTAGTCACTTGGGATGGTTATCAGGACCAAGACACGATTGATGCAGGCTACCCTTTGCAGTTGTGCGGTTACCACACGAAAGGCAGGACTCACTCTAGCTATCACAATGTCGCATGGTTAAGAGAAGCGGTAGAAGATGCCGTTTGGATGAACCCAAAAGATGCTACAAGCAGAGGTCTATCTGATGGAGATATGGTTCATGTGTACAACGGTAGAGGAACAATCGAACTGCCTGTAAAACTGACACCAAGAGTGACTCCTGGCGTGTGTTCTTTAGGGCAAGGTGCTTGGTATAAACCTGATGCGAGTGGAAAAGTGGGTGCCATCTGGCCATGTTGTTGATGTGGGTGGCTGTATTAACACGCTCACAAAATATCATCCTTCCCCGGTATCAAAGGGAAATCCACAACACACTAATCGTGTTCAAGTAGTTAAGGCTTGAGAGGGGTAAATTAAAATGACACAAGAAACTCAATTAGGTTTTTATTTCGATAGCAGTAAATGTACTGGCTGCAAAACATGTCATGTCGCTTGTAAAGATCGCATGGTTGGCAAAACACGCAGCAAAGATGATGTGACCACACAAGGTGTATCAGCTATGCCTGGTATGTTATGGCGCCGAGTGTATGAATATGGCGGTGGTTCATGGGACCAAAATGCAGACGAGAGCTATGAACAAGACATTTTTGCTTATTATGCTTCTGTAGGCTGTAACCATTGTAACGAACCTGTATGTGTTAAAGCTTGTCCTACAGGTGCGATGCATAAACGCTCAGAAGATGGATTAGTCTTAGTTGAAGAGTCGTTATGTATTGGGTGTGAAAGCTGTTCAAGAGCTTGTCCATATGATGCGCCTCAAATCGACATAGAACGCAAGGTCATGACAAAGTGTGATGGTTGCTACGATAGGCTCGCTGAAGGGAAAAAACCAATTTGTGTTGAATCATGTCCTTTAAGAGCATTAGATTTTGACACAATGGAGAACCTTCGCGCTAAATATGGTGATGGAGATGGTCATTTTGCACCATTACCATCGGAATCGATTACATCGCCTAATTTAATTGTTAAAGCATCAAAAAAAGCGCAACCGGTTGGCTCAAGCGTTGGCAAAATCCTCAACGTTAGAGAAGTATAAAAGTGGAGGGTGTAATAAAGGTTATTACACCCTATCTTTTTTGATATTTAACAAGCAAATGTGAACGATATGAACATTGAAAAGCTTCAAGATTTACAAGCCATTGCCAATGTATTGCATGCAGTGCTTAGTGTGTATCCAGAACCAGATTTAATTAATACCTTTAAAAACCAGGGCATCGCTGAAAATTGGCCAGTCTCGATGGTCAGCGACACAGACCCTCATGCTTTGGAGCTTTTACAGCGATTTTTAGATCAATGGAGCGATGATGATGAAGCTTTAATCAATTTAAAACTCGATTATGGTATGTTGTTTTACGGCCGGTACGCCTAGAGCAGCACCTTGGGGATCGGCTTACACAAGCTCGTCTCAGTTACTCAATGACGCAAGCACTATGGAGCTAAAGCAGTTTTACGTTTCACACAATATCAATATTGACATGAAATCGAATGAGCCTGTCGATCATATCGGGTTAATATTGGCGGTGTTAGCTTATCTATTGAACAAATTAATTGAAAAACCACAAAGTTCATACTATCAATCCACTATTAACCAGCTGCTGGAACAACATTTACTGCCTTGGGCGTATCGTTGCTTAGCGTTAGCGTATGCTCATGCCGAAACGGATTATTTTAAAGGATTTGCGATTCTAACTCGTGAATATTTCTTCCATCTCGAAGAAGTGTTTGAACTGAAAACAAAACAAATGGCAATTTATCGATAGGTAAATATTTATGGCATTTTTACAATCGTTAGTCCAACAATGGCACAAAGCTGATTTAGGTTACAGTTTATTATTAAGTTTACGTTGCTCAGAAGACATTATGCAACACTTTAATGGTGCCACAGATATTAACACCGTAACTAATTTAATTGCTGCGCTAGTTTACAGTGATGGTGTACCTGCATGGTTAAAAAATGAAGAACGAAATTTTGAAAAACCATTAAAGAATGAATTGGTATTTAAGTGTTTAGTCATCAGTTGTCAATTGTTGTTTGTTAAAGCATCACAGAGAGTTAGTTTAAATCAACCAGAAAGGTTAATCCTAACTTTATCAAACGTTTGGGCTAATAAAAAATATGATGGCCAACATCATCATGAGTTAAAAAGTCTTATTCAAAAGATATATAACCAAGTTTGCACTATAGATATAGAAAGTAAAAATATGCTTAAAAGCATGAGGTAACTTAATTATATTAAATTAATAAATTCTAATGAATTAACTGTGTTTTAATTTTTTACAACCCTAATCGTAAAAGTTTTGATGTTGTAATAGTAGTAGAGTTGTTCTACTCATAAAGTCGATGTTTTTTTTAATAACAGAAAGGTAGAGAACGATGGAATTTTTACGAACGGACGATAGATACTTTATTAATTTACCCGATTATCAATTTACACCTAATTATCTCTTCGTTGACGACTGTGAAGGTAGTCAGTTACGTGTGCACTACCTTGATGAAGGGAACAAAGATGCTCAGCCGCTATTGTTACTTCATGGAGAACCTTCATGGAGTTTCTTATATCGTAAAATGCTCCCGATCCTTGTGGCTGCTGGCCATCGAGTTATCGTGCCTGATCTCGTTGGATTTGGACGTTCAGATAAACCCAGTAAACGTTCTGATTATACTTATCAACGTCATGTTGATTGGATGAAATCATTTGTTTCACAGCTCGAATTAAATAACGTGACTCTTGTTTGTCAAGATTGGGGAGGATTAATCGGGCTGCGTTTGGCTGCTGAAGATGCTTCACGTTATAGTCGTATTGTTGCGGCAAATACCATGTTACCGACAGGTGATGAAGAAACCAATCCCGCATTTATGCAATGGTTTAATTACTCGCAAGAAGTTGAAGACTTCCCTACTGGACACATGATTAATGGTGCAACAGTGTCTGATTTATCAGAAGACATTATTGCTGCTTATGATGCTCCATTTCCTGATGAAACATATAAAGCCGGCGCACGTGAATTTCCCTTACTAGTCCCTATTACGCCTAATGATCCAGCTACTCATAAAAACCGAGAAGCTTGGAAAATGTTGTCTCAATGGCATAAGCCATTTTTAACTGCCTTTAGTGACTCAGACCCGATCACAGCAGGTGGGGATAAAATGATGCAAAAAATAATTCCTGGTGCTAAAGGGCAAAAACACACCACTATCGCTAGAGCTGGTCATTACTTACAAGAAGATCAAGGTGAGGTACTAGCCGAGGTTATCGTTAACTTTATTGCCGATAATCGATAATCGATAAGCAGTTGCACTCAACTTAATACAAATGACGGCTATATGTTCAATAGCGCCATATAGCCGTCATTTACGGCAATCAACGTATATTAACGATCTATACATCATACTATTTCATTTACCAACTCCCACCTTAACCCCTCCTTAACCTGCCTTTCGTTATGCTAGTGCCATTATGGTGTAATACACAGGTTTTGAGGCGCAAATCATGATGGTAAAACCGGCTTTACGTAACACAATGCTCGCACTGATGGTGTCGACCCTTTTGGGCTGCAGCAGCGTCGATTATGCCAATTATAGTGACCAAGCGAGTCAAACTGAGGCCGAGCTTAGCCAGCGTTTATTGGCGCAGCTATTGGCAGAATCACAAAAAAGTGATGCCGCTACATCTTCACACGCTGCAGTTGCGACATTGACCGACCTCGTTAACGTGCCAGAATTACAACAATTTATAACTACCGCACTAGCAAACAATCCAAGTTTGCAGCAAAGCGTTGTGGCGTTAAATATGGCCTACGCTCAGCACGGGATCACCTCCGCAAGTCGCTTACCCTCGGTTGATGCGGGCTTTAGTGGTTCAGCAACAGAAGACAGTGACGACAGCTACACCACCGACATTACCGTAAGCTGGGAATTAGATTTATGGCAAAAAATTGCCGACAGCAGTCATGCTGCCCTAAAAGACATTGCAAGCTCACAAGCCAGTTTACAAAGTGCCAAAGATTTAGTGGCTGCTAATGTGATGCGCAGTTGGTTAGACATTAGCTTGCAGCAGCAACTAGTGGCGATTGAAACCCAGCGCTTAGCGGTACTTGAAAACAACCGGGCACTGATTATGGCGCGTTATCGTGTAGGTTTAGGCAGTTTAGAAGACCTTGATAACGCCAACACCAGCGCGGCAAGCACTCGCGCAACATTAGCGAGTTACCAAGAGCAGCTTGCCCAAAGTAAACGTGACTTAACCTTATTAACCGGGCAATGGATCGGTGAAGAGTTAGCCGCCGATATCGCCGCAGAAATTTCCTGCAGTGATAAACCCAATTAGTGTACTTGGTGAGCAAAACCTTGGCCGCCGTCCAGACATTAAAACAGCATTTTATAATATCGAAGCAGAATCATTACGTACCGATGCCGCTTATAAAGCGATGTTACCGTCTATCAGTTTATCGGCCAGCTTGACCGACATGGCTGAGTCGCCAAGTGACGTGCTGCTTACTGAGTCACTCTGGAGTGTGCTTGGGCAGTTATCAGCACCATTATTTCAAGGTGGTTTGTTAAAGTCGCAAGCCGAATTGGCACGCTTAACTACTGAGCAAAGTTACTGGATTTATCAGGACACCCTATTAACCGCAGTCAACGAAGTTGAAAACAGCGTTGGCCAAGAGTATTCACTGGCTAAACAACAACAATATTTAACCGAGGCACAAATGAGTGCTGAGCGTAGTTTTGTGAGTTATGAAGAAAAGTATCGCCAAGGGTTGGTTGATATTTTTGACCTACTCACAGTGCAGCAGCAAACCTATGATATTGAAGCGCAGCTTGCCACCACCATTTACAACCGTCTTGTTAACCGTATTGATTTAGGCCTGGCATTAGGTCTAGGGGTATCCGCATGAAATTTAACCGTATGAACGTCATCGTCACTGTATTGTCTGTGGGCAGCATATTTGCAGCATTAGGTTATACCGCCTCTAAGTTGCCGCCTGCGCCTAATCAAAACGCCGCCGCGGCTGAAGCTCCGGCCAAGCCACTTGAAAAAAGTGCGCCTGCAGCGTTATTACCTCAAGTGGGTGTTGTAGCCGTTAATGGTCAAGAATACCAAGCTGAAGTCATTGGTTTTGGTGAAGCAAAACCGCGCTTTGAGCTCACCTTAAGTGCTGAAGTCAGCGGAAAGGTGATTGAACTAAATCGTCAATTTGAATCAGGCCAAGTGATCAAAAAAGGTACGGTATTAGGTCAAATCAATGACACCAGTTACCAGCAAGCTGTCACTCAAGCACAATCTGATGTCGCCCAAGCTGAACTTGATTTATTAGAAGAACAACGCGAAGGCGAACAAGCAAAAGCGGAGTGGTTACGTTCAGGTTTGTCTGGTGAGCCAGCATCTCCGCTAGTATTGCGCACGCCTCAATTAGCCCAAGCTAAAGCCGCATTAGACAACGCCAAGCTTGCGCTTAAAAAAGCCCAACAAGATTTGGCCTACACCCAAATCACTGCGCCATTTGATGCGCTAATTATTAGCCGTGATGTACAACCAGGAAGCTACGTGCAAACCGGCACTGAACTTGGCACCTTGTACAGTGTGGCCGAAGTTGAAATCAATGTACCTTTGTCTGAAATGCAATGGAAAAATTTACCTGCCTTTGATAACGCTGAATTAGCCAAAACGCCTTGGAATGTCACGTTACAAAGCACCGATGGCCAATATCAATGGCAAGGCTACATTGAGCGCGTAGAGCAACATTTAACCGAAACCAGCCGTCAACGTTCATTAGTTGTGGTGGTTGATGACCCACTTGCTCAGCAAACCGATTTGTATCCAGGAACCTTTGTTAAAACCAAGATTCAAGGCAAATCGCTAACAAACTTATGGCAATTACCTTCGTCGGCTATATCGCAACAAGGTGACATTTGGTTTGTGGACGATAATGGCCTATTAGCTAAGTCAGCAGCCAATATTGCATTCGAAAAAGGCGGCTTTGTTTATGTGACGCCGATGACGAATAAGCAAGACATGCCTGCCAAAATGCAAATAGTAAAACGCCCATTGAGTAACTTTAAAGTCGGCACCAAAGTGCTTGCTAAGGAAGAGGTATAGTGATGTCTAATCCTCAATCGACTCACACAGGGGCAATAGCCTGGTTTGCCAGAAACTCAGTAGCATCTAACTTACTGTTAATTGGTATTATTGTTGTAGGTCTGTTCTCGCTTAATAGCTTACGCAAAGAGGCTTTTCCGAGCTTAGAGCCCGATCGCGTTACTGTGTCTGTCACTTACGACAGTGGCGACCCTGTGCTTGCCGAAGAAGGCATTGCAATCAAAATTGAAGATGCCTTAGAAACCGTACCAGGGATTAAACGCATTACCTCAACCTCTAATGCCAATGGCAGTAGTGTGATTATTGAGAAAACCAGCTCGTATGATTTAGATACTTTGCTAACCGACATTAAAACCAATGTCGACGCCATTTATAACTTTCCTAGCGAAGCAGAAAATCCGGTCATCGATAAAATGCGCATGCAAGATCATGCGCTATGGATTGAGATTTATGGTGATACAGACCGCACCACATTGCAGGCATTAGCCGAGCAATTAAAGTCAGATCTATTAAGCCAGAGTGCCATTCACGACCTCGAGATTAAAGCCAAAGCCGAACCAATGATTTCGATTGAAGTCGATGAAGCTAAGCTGCAAGCCTATGGGTTAACGTTAGAGTCTGTTTCAAATGCGGTAAACGCTGAATCTGCGACGTCAATTTCGACCAGCTTGTACAACGACGATAAGACCGTGCGCTTAAAAGTGTCAGATCAGGCATATCAACAGCAAGACTTTATGGCACTGCCCATCATTACTAACAGCCAAGGGTCGCTAATTACCTTAGGCGATATCGCCACCGTAAAAGATGAATTTGCCGACGACACCTTTGTATTGTCGCGCTATAACAATGTCAGCTCGAGCGCGATTGAAATTGTGATGGATGAAAACGGCGACATCGTTGATATTGTCGAGCAAGCCAAGCAAGTGGTTGAAAAATGGCGTAACTCGAGTGCATTACCTGAAAATGTCAGTATTGCCTCTTGGTATGACAAAAGTACCCTTATTACCGAACGTTTAAGCCTATTAGTTAAGAACGCCTTAAGCGGTATTGCGTTAGTGTTTATCATTTTGGCGTTATTTTTAAACCTTCGAGTGGCGTTTTGGGTGGCAGCAGGTTTGCCGTTTGTGTTCTTTGGCACCTTGTTTTTCATGACCAACAATTTTGCCGGCTTAACCCTCAATGAGATGACCACTTTTGGCTTTATTATGGCACTGGGTATTGTGGTTGATGACGCAGTTGTGGTCGGTGAGAGCGTGTACAGCACCAGACAAAAATATGGTGACAATATCGACAACACCATTAAAGGCACCTTAAAAGTGGCCACGCCAACTATTTTTGGTGTGTTAACCACAGTGGTCGCGTTTGTCGCGTTAGCCAATGTAGAAGGGCGTTTAGGGCAAATCTATGCCCAGTTTGGAACGGTTGTGGCAATTTGTTTAATGTTGTCGCTGGTAGAATCTAAGTTTATTTTACCGTCGCATCTTGCCCATATTGATACTAAAAAGCCTGCTAAAAAATCATGGTTTAACCATATTCAACATGCTGCCGACAGCGGTTTAAAATGGTCTAGCCGAGTGATTTACCAGCCATTAATTGAGTTTGCTTTGCGTTTTCGTTACGCCGTGGTGATGGTGTTTATTGCGGTGTTTATTTTGGTGGCCGGCATGCCAATCACAGGCAGTGTCAGGGTGGCATTTTTCCCTGATATTACTGGCGACACCGCCGTGGCTGATTTTTCGATGCAAAATGATGCTAGCTTTGGTCAAACCTATAAAAACTTAACGACCTTAGAGGCGGCAGCTAAACGCGTAGATGCTCAGCTTTCTGCCCAATATAGCGATGAGGACTCTGCCACTAACCTTGAGAGTTTGCATGTACTTGCCAGCAGCAGTGACTCAGGCCAAGTCATCGTCGAATTAGCGTCAGATGCGCCTTATGGTCTAAAAGAGTTTACCGTAAAATGGACCGAAGCGGTTGGCCAAATGGAAGGGGTTAAAAAGCTAAAAGTGTTAGCTAAAAAAGAGATGCTTGATAACTTTAAGGTAGAGATTAAAGCCAGCGATACCGAGTCTGTGTTTGCTGCAGGCAAGGCGTTAAAAGCGGCTATCGAAACCATGGACGGCGTCAGTGGTATCGATAACAACCTAGACTTAGGTGAGCCACAATACCGCTTTGAGTTAACTGCTCAAGGCCGCGCACTCGGGTTTGATACTGAAACCTTATCTGGGCAAGTGTTGCAGTCATTTGGCGGTGGCGTGGTACAGCGTTTTCAACGGGGTAAAGACGAAGTAAAAGTGCGTGTGCGTTACCCTGATGAAGACCGCCAAACCATTGGTGATGTCAAACTTGCTAACGTGCGCACTAGCGACGGAACCATAGTGCCATTAAGCCATGTGGCTGATATTTTTAATGACTATCAGCCATCAAGTATCACCCGTATCGACAGCCAACGCGCGGTGTATATTAGTGCGGTGTTAGATAAAGACAAGATTGCCTCTAATGAGTTAGTGAGCCAATTACAACAGTCGTTAGTACCGCAACTTGAAGTGCAATACCCAGGTGTCAGCTTTAATTTCGCCGGCGAAGCTGAACAACAGGCTGAAACCACAAGCTCAATTGAGTCGATGTTTGTGTTGGCGTTGATTGCCATTTATGCCTTATTAGCCATTCCGCTTAAGTCATATGTGCAGCCAGTGATCATCATGACCGCGATTCCGTTTGGTGTGGTTGGGGCGATTTTAGGTCATTGGTGGAACGACTTAACCATCAGTATTTTATCGTTAAATGGTATTTTGGCGCTCAGTGGTGTGGTGGTAAACGACAGCCTATTACTGGTGTCACGATTTAATGAATTGCTTAAAGAAGAAGGCTTGTCGGTACACGACGCCATTGTTGAGTCATGCACCGGACGCTTACGGGCGGTACTGCTCACATCGGTAACCACGTTTGCAGGCTTAGCACCGTTATTAGGTGAAACTTCATTACAAGCGCAGTTTTTAATTCCTGCAGCGGCAGCACTGGGGTATGGTATTTTGTTTGCCACAGTGATCACCTTGATTTTGACACCGTCATTGTTGTTGATTCAATGTGAAGCAAAAGAGTTTATCGCCAATATCATGAATAAGTTACGCCCTAATCATGACGCAACAGCGCCAGTATAAAACCAAGGAGCCAGTTCGATGACAACCGATAAGTTACAGTTATTACTGGTTGAAGATGATCTCGATCTTGCCACTGCGGTAATCGAGTATTTAGAACTCGAAGACATCTTGTGTGATCACAGCGCTAATGGTTTGTCTGGGCTTCATTTAATCCAGCAAAACCACTATGACGCAATTATTTTGGATTTAAATTTACCCAAAATGAATGGGCTGCAAGTGTGTGAATCTATTCGTGCAGAAGGCATTGATGTACCAGTGTTAATGCTCACGGCGCGTGACACCCTAGACGACAAGCTCACCGGTTTTGCTAATGGCACAGATGACTATTTGGTTAAGCCATTTGCTATGGAAGAACTCATTGTCAGGATTAAAGTGTTGGCTCGTCGTCGCAGTGGTCAGGTGCAGCGTTTAGCGGTCGCTAATTTGATTGTCGATGTGCAAAAAAAGCAGGCATTTCGAGCACAAAGCGAATTAAAACTGTCGCCGACCGCATTAAAGATTTTAACCGTACTGATGCGGGCTAGCCCAAACCCGGTGTCGCGTGAAAAATTAATGCAAACGGTATGGGGAGACGATCAACCCGATAGTAATAGCTTAAAAGTACACATTTTTAATTTGCGTAAACACATCGATGCTGAGCATGAGCATAAATTATTGCACACGATTAGCGGTTACGGTTTTGCAATAAAGGAAAGCCAGTCATCATGAAGATTATCCCCAGTATTCGGCTGTATGTGTTGCTTGCGATGTTGGTCACTGGCATTGGCACAATATTGATTTTGTCAGCATTAAGCCTGCATTACTTTATTGCCGGTATGGACTCCTCTTTGCGTGTTTCTATGTATGCACAGTAGCCAACAGCAAAATGTGTCAGACGGAAAGCCATATCGGTTTGAGTCGTTTACGGTGGCAAGTCGCTGGCAAGATCTGCCTGAAAACGTACGTCAAGTTATGCTTGAACCACCAACAGAATTCAATGTGCTGAATAAAACCATTATTGGCGGTAATCTCATCACCCCGCCCGATGCGGGTTATTTTACCATGAAAGTGGCATATGGTACCGAAACACGTTTTGTATCAATGGTATTTGAGCGTAATAAAGTAGGCGCATTTAAACGCAGTGATCCACCGTATTTTTTAATGATATTTGTTACCGCGGTGCTGGGAATTGTTGCTTTTTCTGTAGTGATCATTTGGGTGATGCGCCGTGTTACGTTGCCAGTCGATCGGTTAAAAAACTGGGCAAAAGGGCTCAATACTCAGCAACTAGAACAAGCAACACCTGATTTTCACTACAGTGAACTCAATACTCTCGCCAGCATCATCAAAACCAGTTTAAGCAAGGTGCAAGACAGTTTATCGCGCGAGCAACAGTTTTTGAGTTATGCCAGTCACGAACTGCGCACCCCTATTGCAGTGATCCGCACCAATACAGAGCTACTGCAAAAGCTAATCGCCAAAGGGGCGAACACTGAAAAACAAGCACAAGTTGTCGAACGGATTGAGCGTGCAGGGCTGACCATGACTGATTTAACCGAAACGTTATTGTGGTTGAATCGGCGTGAAGGTAAAAGTTTACCCATCATTGAGGTGAGTTTAGACCAGCTTATCCGCCAGTTAGTAAGTGAGTTGGCCTATTTAGCTAAAGGTAAAGATATCGATATTAGTATTGAAACCGATGAGTCTGTTCAACAGCTACCGGGTACATTATGTCGGATAATTATGACCAACCTTATCCGCAATGCGCTGCAACATACCATGAAGGGCAGTGTGAGCATTGTGCAGCAGGGCTACACTGTCAGTATTGTTAATCAGTGCGAATCTTATGCGAACAGCAGCGAAGATTTGGGTTTTGGCTTAGGGCTAGAGCTCACGACAAGGCTGATTAAACAATATGATTGGCAGTATCAAAATATTGAAACCAATCGCGGCCGTAAGGTGTCTATCGATTTTTCGGCAGGTTAATCGCATTTTGATATGACTGAACTAATCATACCAATTCCACTAATTATCTGGTCATTCAGCGGGAATTCTGTACCTTCTAGGCAAGTAATAAGATTGCAGGCATAGTTGCTCTCGGCAAAACTGCTCCTGCGTTGCTCTACCTCCTGCATCCATGCAGTCGTCGGCAACTGCTCCTGCGCTGCTCTACCTCCTGCGTCCATGCAGTCGTCGGCAACTGCTCCTGCGTTGCTCTACCTCCTGCATCCATGCAGTCGTCGGCAACTGCTCCTGCGTTGCTCTACCTCCTGCATCCATGCAGTCGTACGTCAAAATACTATTAAGCAGCATAGAAGGTACAGAAACCCGCCTTGCAGGAGACGCTCAGACAGTCCATTTCTTTGTTGCATTGCCTTAGAAGGGAATAACCATTATTTCAACAATGCGCCTCAAACTGAACAGTCTGAGCGACTCTGATTGGTCACATAATTAATGGAAATGGTATCACTACAGCCACCTAGCGTGGCTTTTTTATTGATACGATTTTATTTATTATAATGTGATGATAATAAAATTATCATCAGGTGGTAACTTAATTTGATTGTACTAGCGGACAATCGGCCTATAATGAGGGGTATCTTTTATACCGCCTAGGTAATGGGATCGCCTCAATGAAATACCGCACACATTTATTTTCTCTTCGTATCGGGCATGCGCTCCGAGAGTCCTTAAAAGACAATCCCTACAGCATTGCCGTGTTTTCTAAAGATTTATTAGCAGGGTTAACCGTTGGTATTATTGCCATTCCTCTTGCAATGGCATTGGCTATTGCTATTGGCGTGGCGCCGCAATACGGTTTATACACTGCCATTATTGCCGGATTAATCATTCCGCTAACCGGGGGTTCGCGTTATAGCGTATCTGGGCCAACGGCTGCGTTTGTTGTCATTCTTTATCCTATCGTGCAGCAATATGGCCTATCTGGGCTGTTACTTGCGAGCATTTTATCTGGCGTGATGCTGATTATCATGGCGTTGTTTCGCTTGGGTCGTTTTATTCAATACATTCCTGAGTCAGTGACGTTAGGTTTTACCGGCGGGATTGCCGTTGTTATTGCTGTGCTGCAAGTAAAAGACTTTTTTGGATTGAACATTACAGAAATGCCTGAAAGCTTTGTGGGTAAGGTAGCCACCTTAACCCAGGAAATACCAGGGTTTTCTGGTCGACGTTGCTGGTAGGTTTAAGCACCTTAGTGGTGTTTATTTTGTGGCCAAAGCTTAAGATAGCGGTGCCTGCGCATTTACCCGCAGTGGTGGTGGGTAGCATCGTGGCTTTGATGTTAAATCTGTTAGGGTTTCATGTGGCGACGATAGGCTCAACCTTCAGTTTTACCTTAGCCGACGGTTCTATCGGTGCAGGTATACCGTCAATGCTGCCCGATTTTGAGTGGCCGTGGCTGCGCGCGCAATCAGGTGAAGTGCCATTGGCGTTTACTTGGCAATTAGTTAGCGATTTATTGTCTGCGGCATTTGCCATTGCCATGTTGGGCGCGATTGAATCGTTACTGTGCGCGGTAGTGCTAGACGGTATGTCAGGCAAAAAGCACAGTGCCAATAGTGAACTACTGGGCCAGGGGATCGGCAATATTATTACGCCATTTTTTGGCGGTATTACCGCGACTGCGGCAATTGCCCGTTCTGCTGCCAATTATAAATCGGGTGCGGTAAGCCCAGTCGCAGCCATGATACACGCGCTGGTGGTATTGGTGTCTTTATTATCCTTGAGTACCATTTTGGCGTACATCCCAATGGCGGGCATGTCAGCACTGCTTATCATGGTAGCGTGGAACATGAGCGAAGCGCCCAAGATTATTCACTTAGTCAAAAAAGCCCCTGCCAGTGAAGTACTGGTGTTGATGGTGTGTTTATTACTGACCATATTTTTCGACATGGTGATAGCGATTAGCGCCGGGATTATTTTGGCCTCGCTACTGTTTATGAAACAAGTCGCCGACATGACCAAAGTGCAAGACATTAGCGAGCAGAAAAAACACATCCATGTTGAACTGCCACCACGTTGGAAAGTGTTTAAAATTAACGGCCATTATTTTTTGCTGCAGCAGATGGCGTCTTTGGTGAGTTGGTTCATTTAAGTGCTGAACAAGATGGCGTGGTATTGTATTTCGATGGGGTGTCTATTTTAGATTCTGGCGGTGTTGCGGCGTTATACAAATACATTGCCAAGTGTAAGCACGATAACACCCGAGTATTGTTGGCAGA
The DNA here is from genome assembly GCF_025398315.1 of Shewanella phaeophyticola. Classification (GTDB taxonomy): domain Bacteria; phylum Pseudomonadota; class Gammaproteobacteria; order Enterobacterales; family Shewanellaceae; genus Shewanella; species Shewanella phaeophyticola. The sequence continues at coordinate 3,779,670 of NZ_JAODOQ010000001.1, read as the reverse complement.
TTTTCAATTTCAGCCACTGAAAACCCTGGCAAAAGCCGGTTTTAAGCCTGATGGCGTGCATTGTGTGACGTATTCAACCTTAGCCGATGCGCTAGATGATATTGTGAAAACTTAACGGACGATTATACCGTCCGTGATAAAGTTCCACAGTGCAGAAGTGCTATCTAGTGCGCAGGTTTAGCGACTTCAATGAAGTGCCACGAGTCAGCAATGTGCAGCCTTGCCGAGGTGACGCGCTTATTACGCTCTACATTGATGTGGTTGGTTTGATCTGACCACAACTCTTGTAGGGCGCTCATTTTAAGGTAAAACCCATCCATATCTGCAGTTATCGGGGTTTCTTGATACACCCATAAATATTTACCTTCTAACTCGGTACCAACATAAGTCAAAGTGAGCGGTTGCTGTTGTTGGTCTTGCATAGCAAAGGTTGAAATGGCGTAATACGCAAAAGCTTCGCGTCCAACAGGATCGCTGATCAAATCCGTGCTTTTATCGATCACTTGCTGGGCGGCATGTTCAGCATCGTGTAAGTAAAAACGATGTTGAATTTCTAGCATGCCGCTGCGCTGATTAAACACAATACTGGTGTAGGCTTCTTTTTGTTGGTGGCCAAAGGCCTTGCCTGCAAATAAACTTAAACTCACCATGCTGATTAATACTAAGGTGATTAATGGGCGCATCATTTCTTTTTCACTTTAATTTCAGGTTCTTTTAACGCTTCTTTGTTGTCATGCATAATGTCGCGATACTTATTGCCCTTACGCTCTTCTTCTTTAAAGGCTTCAATGCGTGATGGAATAATTTGCCGCGGATAATAGTTGTTTTCAATATCAACGTCGGCCGTTTCACCACGGCGATCTACCACGGCAGACACCAAGATATTATCTTTATCGGTCACAATGAGCTTACTGACATGTGATGGTGAACGACGCCAAATTTCAGCCGGTAACACTAACGATTCAGTGTTACCATTCTCAAAGGTCAAGTCGAGCAGGATAGGCATCACTAGGCCGCCAAGATTAGCAAAGTTAAACACGTAGTAGTTTTTATCTTCTTTTAGCGCTCGTGCCAGTACTTGTTGTTCCCACGGATCGAGTTCAGCGTGTTTTTTATTGTACTTATTTCGCTCTTTATTGGTGACGCTAAATTGATCATGTTGGTCGTGATAATCAAGGTTGTCGGAGTTCAGTTCAACCCACGTTTTTTGGCCACTTTGTTGATTGCGCTCCACCGAATAAGGCATGGGTTTGGCTTGATAGTCTTGACGACGGCGCTCGAAATCAATGTCTGGATTGTTGGTGTCTAGGCGCAGTTTATAAATGCGATCGAGTGAGATATCCACATGGTCAGTGGTGTAAAACCAGCCACGGAAAAACCAATCTAAATCAACCCCAGAGGCTTCTTCCATGGTACGGAAAAAGTCGCTTGGTGTTGGGCGTTTGTTCATCCAACGGTGACTGTATTCTTGAAAGGCAAAGTCAAATAACTCACGGCCTAATACCACTTCACGTAAAATATTTAATGCCACCGCTGGTTTAATATAAGCATTTGGATCAAGCTGCAACACACTGTCTGACTGAGTCATAATAGGCACTTGCACGTTTGACTTCATGTATTCAATTACATCACTTGGCTCACGTCCCCAGGGTAAATCAGGAGTCCCATTCACGGGTGGCAATACCGTCTAAAAAGCTGTTTAAGCCTTCGTCCATCCAGGTCCATTGGCGTTCGTCTGAGTTTACAATCATCGGGAAGTAGTTATGGCCGACTTCGTGGATAACCACGCCGATTAAAAATTGTTTTTCAGACAAGGTATAGGTGCGGCTTTCATCGTCGTGCCAAATGGTGCGCGGTCATTAAAGCTGATCATTGGGTATTCCATGCCGCCTACTGGGCTATTGACGCTATTGGCGGTTGGGTAAGGATAATCAAAGGTAAAGCGTGAATAGACTTTTAACGTGTGGATTATTGATGCGGTTGAATAACGCTGCCACAGCTCGCCACCCTCTTTAGGGTAGAATGACATAGCCATCACTTGTGGATTCTGGCTGTCTTTTTGTTGATAACCTTGAGCATCCCAAATAAATTTACGCGATGATGCCCATGCAAAATCGCGAACATTGTCAGCTTTAAAGTGCCATGTTTTAGTGCCACTTACCGTACTTGACTCATTGGCGAGGGCTTCATCTGCCGACACAATAAACACCGGTTTTTTAGCCGATTTAGCTTTTTCTAAGCGTTCACGTTGTGTAGCTGAAAGTACGTTTTTGCTGTTTTGTAATACGCCTGTGGCTGTGACGATATGGTCGCTCGGTACTGTCATGCTGACATCGTAATTACCAAACTCTAGGGTAAACTCACCGCTGCCTAAAAACTCTTTGTTGTGCCACGCTTCGTAGTCAGAATAGCTAGCGACTCGTGGAAACCACTGGGCTAATAAAAAGATGTCATTCCCCCTTCACGCTCATCGTCAGGAAAGTGTTCATAACCCGAGCGAGCCCCAACGGCATCTTCTTCTAAAATGTTGTAGCGGTAATTTATATTAAGCGTAGTGGATTGATTATGAGGTAACGGCGTAGGTAAATCGATACGCATTTGAGCACCGACAATGGTGTATTTTAAAGGTTTTTTATTTGCATCGGTTACTGCTGCTATCTGGTAGCCGAGGCTGTTGTCGGTTAAAAACTGTTGGCGACGTAGATCTTGCAGGCTGATTTTTGCAAATGCACTGTCGCCATAAGTGTTCGCCGCACTGACACTGCCATCAACACCATTAAAGGTGCTGCTGCGCTCTGCAATGGAGTCGGATTTAAAACGGTTTTGCTCTAGCTGTAACCACAAATATTTAAGCTTATACGGAGAATTGTTATGGTAAGTAATGACTTGCTCACCTTGAATGCGACGCTTATTTTCATCTAGTGTGACATTGATTTTATAGTCAACCTGCTGCTGCCAATAGTCTTTTCCTGGCTCGCCTGCTGCATTGCGGTAATCATTTGGTGTAGGGAGACTTTCTTCAAGTTGGCGAAATTTATCTTCAAAATGACCTTTGCTTTGAACAATCTCTGAAGCTGAACTCGTAAAAATGACAGAGCTGGTAAAGGCCAATAATAGCAGTTGGCAACATACGCGCATAAATATTCCTCAAACACCTGTGAGCAGATGTTATTCATCCCAAATGATAATTTATTGTTTTTGTGGGTGTGAGTTTAAACAAGATGGAATGAATATAAAGTGAAATAATGTTACCAAATCTTGCATATTATCAATGGATATTTGGAGATGAATACAGGAGAAATGACATCAATTAAGCGCAGGAAGGAACTTGTGAAGACGTTTATAGTGTGCCTTGTCATAACCAACTTCAGGTAATAATTTGTATTTGTTCATAATACTTTGATATTCGCCATTGTCTTTAAGCAGTTTAATGCCGTTAGCTAACATAACGGCATTTGCCTGATTTTGCTGACTAAACCCTACATATAAGGGGACTGGTTTGCCTATCGTACCTGCATAACGTAATTGTTGACTTAAGTTTAATTGACTCGCGGTGTACTCAATGACACTTTTATTGTCGATGATCACCGAGTGACGGCCTTTTACAAGACGAATGATATTCATCGCTAAAGGGTCACTTCCTGAGGCAAAATAACTGTTTGGGTGTGCATTTAGCCAAGCATCAAGCTCTATACCATAATCGTAACCTGATACAACAGCAGCCTGCTGGGTGAAATTAAGATCTGATATATGGTTAAACGACTCTTGGCTGTCGACTAAGGTGTAAAAGTCATTACTGTTATAGCCAAAAACGACATCCGCACTCACAAATTTGTTGGCGGCAATCGCGCTTGGGGTTAACGCTAATACGGCGTCAATATTGTTTCTTTGTAGCTCAACTAAAGCACGTTTATATGGAATAGTTATAAACTCAACTTTTTGGTTTTGGATTTCAAAAGCGCGTTGTGTTAATTCTACAATATAGCCTTGATGATTTTCGCAAATATAGGGGCACCAAATATCTGATGCAATCCGGATCGGCGTTGCATGGGCGTGAATACTGGCTAACAACAGCATAAGTGATAGGTATTTTTTCACGTATTTTGCTCCATGGTATAAGCGGTCGGGTATAGTAAAGGTTTAGCTAATATAGGCAAGTGATTTGGGCGTTTAAAGACGTTTATTGTTCGTTTTGTTGAAAACTGTACTGATTTTTCGAATAAAAAATGGGTCAAATAACAGCCTATCTATATCTGCTTACATTCTAATAACATTCAATCGAGACAATATTTTATGGCAACACATAACAGACAATTTACCCATGTGACTGTTGAACAACCCGGCAAATCCAGCGTCATGACCATGACACAGTCAACCCTCGATTTACCGTCGGCAGGCCAGGTGACCATTAAAGTGCATGCAGCGGGGGTTAATGGCCCAGACATTAAGCAGCGTGTCGGCGCTTATCCGCCGCCAGCAGGGGCAAGCCAAATTATTGGCTTAGAAGTTGCCGGTGAAATTGTTGCTGTAGCCGACGACGTGACACAGTGGCAAGCCGGTGACAAGGTGTGTGCGTTAGTACCTGGTGGCGGCTATGCCGAGTTAGTTAACACTTACGCCGCCCACTGTTTACCAATCCCAACAGGTTACAGTTATGTGCAAGCAGCAGGGCTACCTGAAACCTTTTTTACTGTGTGGGGTAACTTGTTTATTCGCGCAGGGCTTAAAGCGGGAGAGAGCGTATTAATTCATGGTGGCTCTGGTGGTATCGGTACCACCGCGATTCAAATGGCCAGCCGTCTTGGAGCTAAAGTTTTTGCGACATCGGGCAGTGCTGAAAAATGCCAATACTGTTTAGAACAAGGTGCCAGTGTGGCGATTAACTATAATGAGGAACAATTTGTTGAACCTATTTTAGCGGCTACCCAGGGCGTTGGCGTTAATGTGATTATGGATATCGCTGGTGGCGATTTTATTAATGAAAATCTCAAAGCCATCGCTATCGACGGACGCATGGTGTCAGTAGCGATGCAGCGTAGCTGCACAAGCGACTATTGATATTTTCCGTATTATGGCAAAACGCGTGGTGTGGACTGGTTCAACACTGCGGCCACAAAGTGTCGCCAATAAAGCACAAATAGCTCAAGGCCTAGCAGAGCATGTATGGCCATTATTAAACAGTGGTGCTATGAGCATTCCAATCGACAGTGTGTTTCCTTTTGCACAGGTAGTACAAGCACACCAGTTAATGGAGTCCGGCAAACATAAAGGCAAAATTGTGTTGGATTTAGACGCTTAGTTAAGATGCTCCAACAACACAGTGATACCGATAATATTTTTTAGATAAAAAACTTGAAGGCTGTTCTATTTAGGCTATTGTCCACATATCAAGGATCATTTATCAAAGTGATTAACTCGATCTATTTAGTTGGTCAATAGCCATACTTTTGATAAGGGTACTGGTCTTGATGTGAAGAAATTTTTCTAAGACTGCTGTTTTTATGCGATTACGCGAAAAATTCATCGTTTTAGGCATTGATTCTCAGAAATATTCTGTTTAAATACCCACGTAAATACAGAACAGATAATCGTGGTGCAGATTGGGTGTTTTATTGCCCAGCACACTGCATCATTTTTAGAATATGTGTTGATTTAAGGGCGTTAGCATATATGTATAACACAGCAAAAAAACTTTGGGTTGGCGAGTTAAGAACATCGAAAGGCAATACTATTGTCTTTTATGACGGCCAATTACCACAAGCGTCTCCAGGGCGCGTCTACATGTTCCACACTGTGCGAAACACCATTGTTGAATTTGTAGAAGACATCGTTAAAGCTAATTTACATGACTTAGATGACGAACAAACAGCAGCCGCAATGGCTGAGTTTGGGGATGCTTGGAAAGCTGCTCGCGCTGAGTTTATGTCAAAGCACCAATCACGGATCGATTTGTCAAAAGTGCCAGATACGGCACCACCTCGCAAAGCCAAACCAGCGGCCGAGCCAGATGAAGTTGCAGATTCAGATGATGATATACCAGATTTTGATGATTCTGATGACGACGATGACGATAATTACGACGAAATGGGTGATAACCTAGACGATTAATTGCGTAAACCAGTTATTGATATCAATAACTGGTTTTGTCGTGGTTTGTCGGGTTATCAAAACGGCATAAAGAATGACGATTCTTTATGCCGTTTGTTTTTATGCTCGTTTTTGTATTAAATGCCGTTAGTTTGATTATTCTTTATCGAAACTGTCCACAATAATTGCACCCATCGACGCAGGCATCGCAATTAAAATAATGCGCTTTAGGGCTAAAATAGGGTCGGTTAGCAACGGCAGCTTATTTAATGCCAATAACACGATCCCTACCACTATTAATGTCAAAAAATACGCGGCAACTACCCGTAAAAAAAATGCCCTTCTGCGTTTTATAATATTGCCTTGAAACACACTCTGATAAGCAAATAGTGTGATAAACGCCAGCGACAAAAACACGACAAGCACTAAGTTTAACGTCGGTAAACTGGCCGACAAGCGCCAGGCTTCTTCAGAAAACGCAATCGGCACCGACAGGGCAAAAGCCCCGACAGCGATTTGTCCGATGTCTTCGGCGTTAAATGTGGGTTTGGGGGGCAAATTATTCAACATCGAACTGATAACGCGTCATATGGTGGTACACCTTGTCTGGTGTTATCCATACCTCGCTTGCACCAGGCAGAGCTGGTTGATTTGGCGAGTCTGGTAGCATTTGCGGTTCAATACACACGGCTTGATGGTTTACGAGTGCTCGCTGCTTTTTGGCGATAGTGCCTTGTAAAAAGTTCGCTCCGTAAACCTGCACGCCAGGTTGATTGGTGTAAACCGTCATATTGCGGCCGCTATTTGGGCTGGCTAAACAGCCAAAGCGTTGTAAATCCGCTCCTGGGTTATCAAGCACATAGCAGTGATCAAATCCGTTAGTGGCTGCTAATGCGGCGCGTTGTGTTTGTACCGACATGAGTGTGGCTGTCGCCATATCAAGGTCACTGTCAGCCGTTGATGCTATTCCTGTGGGGACGCCAACATCATTCATGGTGAGGTAGCGGGTCGCATCCACTTGCAGAGTATGTTCGACATTGGTGTTGCTGCGGTTACCGTCTAAATTAAAGTAGCTGTGTTGAGTTAAGCTTATTGGACAGGCTTTGTCGGTACTGGCGAGTATTTCAATGTACAAATTGTTAGCGGCTAAACGGTAGTCTAACTGTACAGTGCAATTACCCGGAAACCCCATGTCGCCGTCAGGGCTTTTTAGGGTTAACCGCACACCATCACTTAGGGTGCCTAATTGCCATATTTTGCGGTTAAAGCCTTCAGTACCACCATGTAAACAGTTGGTCGCTTGATTTACGCTAAGTGAATAGCGCTGGTCTTGGTATTGCATTGTGCCATTAGCAATGCGATTACTGTAACGCCCAGCCACAGCGCCTAAATGCGCTTGTTGAGTTAAGTAATCTTCTGCGCTATCACACCCTAAAACAATATTTTTACGCTCACCATTGCGATCTGGTGTCCATAATGATCGAATGATGCCGCCTAGACTTAATACTTCAAGTGCGATGATGCCATTATCTATCCTAACCCGCTCAATCTCGCCACCACGAGGATCTTGCCAAGGTTCCAGCACACTAAAACGTACCATTTACGCCTCTCTACATTGTTATTTCTAGCGGATGCGTCCAGCACCGCCACTGGCTGAACATAAATGAATTGTTGCTTCTATGCCTGTTTTAGCAAAGAACTGATTTTCGACTAAATTAATCACATCATCGCTTAAGTCATGGCTCACTAATGCAAGGACACAACCGTCACTCATGCGTACGCCACCTTGCTCACCTATCAAGGTTGAAATCATGGTGACTAGGATGTCTATTTCTGGGCTAATAATGTCAAAGTCATCACGCATAGACGCTTGCGACTGTGCCATTAACTGACTAAAGCGGGCAATATTGTTTTGTTGCAATGCGCGAGCGGCATTACTGGTGCGTTGGTTTTCACTAATGATGTGACGCGCTCGGCGGAACTGTTCATCATCTAATAGCGATTTATTTTGGTTCAGCTGACTTAAAGACAGGTCACGTAATGAATCAAGTCCTAGCAGCTGGGTAATGTGATTAGCTTGTTTTTTACGTTGCTCAAATTGTTGAGTAAACGCATGCCTGTCTTGTTTGGTATCAATAATAATCATGCTTAGGTCTTCGGGCAGCAATACTGGTTCGCTTTCGAGCTCTAAGCAGTCAATTAATAAGGCGTGTTCGGGTTCAGCCATGGCACTGATCATTTGGTCCATCATGCCGCAATCTAAACACATAAATTGGCTTTCACCGCGTTGAGCAAGTTGTGCAATGGCTAACGGTGATAAATGTAATTGGCTGGCGTAGCTAATGGCGGTACCAAAGGCGATTTCTAACGCTGCCGATGACGACAAGCCAGCACCTAATGGTACGTCGCCGACAATGGCTAAATCGAGTCCTTTTGCTTGTAAGCCAGACTGATTCATGGCCGCAGTAACGCATTTTAAATAGTGGCTCCAGTCATCGCCTGCTGCCACAGAGCCTTCTTCACCAAAATGCCATTGCTTAATTTGCCCAGGAAAGGCAGTCGTAACGGCACGAAAGAGATTATCTTCGCGGTGTTTTACTGCAATAACGGTATGGAAATTAATTGCCGCAGGGAGCGCTAAACCTTCGTTATAATCAGTATGCTCACCCATAATATTCACTCGGCCGGGCGCTTGATATAACTCATCAGGCTTGGTGCCGAATGTTTGAACAAATAATTTAGTCGCGCGCTGAGCAGGGTTAGGCATACTTCAAAAAATCCAACTAAAGGGTGACAAGAAAACACAAATTTACGTTGTTGAGTTATAGCATGACTTTGCCTTGTCTGTAACTGAGATTTTTTATCGGAAGCAAAATTGAAAATACTGTGTCGTAAACAAAATGCCTACATTTATAGGTAGGCGTTTTGTTTATAGCGAGCGGATTGGTTAGTTTTATGATGGCTGCTTAACGTGTTGCGTTTCAGTATCACCTTCATCAGTTTCAGCGGTACTAACTGTAGTAAGCTCCGGTACCAATTCAGGTGGTGACTCAAGCAACTCATGGATTACATGGTCAACAAAACCAGCTCCAGCCGCTTCATACAAGTTGTAAACGGTGTGCACGCCAGAGTCTCTTAATGACTCAGCATCTTCAGCAAATTGTACAATCGCACTAATTTTGCCTTCATAATTGAGTTTGTGAAGTTGCTGTACCGCAAACAAATTACCCACGTGATTTGGCATCGCTAATAGCACTAATTCAAGGTTTGGTGCGCGTTCTAGTTTTTCCCAAAAATCGGTATCGCTAGCATCACCTTGGACAACATTTCTGTCATTAGAGCGATGAAAATCCACCAGTTCTTGTTTGTGCTCAATCCCTAAAATTTCACCGGTATATTTAGCGCGTAACTCATCGTACGCACCAGAACCAATGCGACTCATCCCCAAAATTAAAAAGCGAGGATTACCAATTCTAATCTGTCTGTCTTCAGGATGAAGTGGGTGGCGTTCAAGCTTGGTGAGCTTCGATTGGTAGCGTTGATAAATTTTACTGACACTGTTGTTCAGTGGCGCAGCAAATAAAAAGCTAATACTCAATGCCACAGCAATAATGATTAACCACTCAGGTGGTAACCAACCTTTATGCGCCGCAACAGCTGCCACAATGAGGCCAAACTCACTGTAGTTACCTAGGTTAAACGAGGCCAATAATGAGGTTCGCGAGCGCAGTTTAAAGCGAGTTAACAGGTATACAAACATCACTATTTTAACGGGCACTAATGCCACTAAAATGGCCGCTAAACCAATATCAGCGAGGGTAGGTAGCCCATTGAGGCCAATAGTTAAGAAAAACGCGACTAAAAATAATTCTTTAAAGAAGTAAATCGACTTGGCTAACTCTGATGATTTAGCGTGTCCTGCCAGTAAAATACCGATAATCAACGCGCCTAAATCGGGTTTTAAGCCGACAGCCTCAAATAACCATGCCCCCACAACTAATGCCATCACTAAGCCAAAGAGCACCAGCATTTCACCGTGGCCGACTCGGTCAAATAGTTTATAAATTAGCGGGCGAGCCAACGGTAGCAGTAATAACCCAAGAGCCCAAATAGATGGGATATTACCTTTTGAAATGGTTAAAAATATCACCGCAAAGATATCTTGCATAATCAAGATACCAATCGCGACACGGCCATAAAGCGACTGCATATCACCGCTGTCTTCAAGCACTTTTACCGCAAATACCGTGCTCGAAAAGCTCAGGGCAAATGACACTAACATCAGCTGATTAATGCTAAAACCGTCAAGTTGTTCTATGCCCAAAAAGCCCAATAATTTGAGTACTGGGACAAAAAAGATAAGTGAACCCATTAAATGTAAGCTCGATCCAGCCCAGACTTCGGCTTTAAATAAACTTTTAATATCGAGTTTAAGGCCAATAGAAAACAGCAGTAGTGTGACACCTAAATCAGCCAACTGTTGCAAAATGGGTAAGCTAGAGTCTTCAATGCCGAAAGTGAATAGTACGAATCCCGCGATAAGGTAACCAATGAGTGGCGGTAAGCCGACTCGGCTCACCAACATGCCGCACAATAAGGTGATGATAAGAATAGCGGGTTCCATAAAACTCCTTGAAAGAGGGGTATAAAACCATATTGTATAAGAAAAAGTTTAACTTTCGATGACTTTAATAACTACTAATGTAAAAAAAGCACCTTTAGTAACTAAAGGTGCTGATTTAAATAGAAAATATTTAACGTTATTTTAATAACAGGTCTAAATGAGCCGCAAAGTCTTTTGGCCCATAAACCCGGTTACACGTAAGTCTTCACGCTGCTCACCGTCTTGGTTAAACATCAAAAGTGTTGGTAATCCCAGCACCCCATAATGTTCAAGCAGCTCAATATCGATATCGTCGCTAGCGGTAACGTCGGCTTGCAGTAAAACCATCTGATCCAAACGCTTAGCAACTTCTTTATCTTTAAAGGTAATCGCTTCAAACTCTTTACAGGCCACGCACCAGTCGGCGTATAAGTCGAGCATCACGGTTTTGCCGCTAATGCTGGCTTTATCCAGTTCAACGTCTAAGTCGGCAAGTGATTTAATGCGCACAAAATGATTAGCTTCGTTGGTGGTTTTGCCTTCAACGTTTGTTTGGCTCACGTTTGGCGCGTCGTGACCAAAAGCTGTCATCAGCGCCTGAAAACCGTATGAGAAGCTGGCTAATAATGTCAGTAACAACAACACGCCACGAGTGGTTTGTTTCCAGTTAAATTCGCTGAGCTTATTTTGGTGCATTAAGTAACCTGTTAACGCAATGCCCCAAACCGACCACATTAAATCAGACACCAGACCTGGCCAAATACGGCCGACCATTACAATTGATACCGAAATGAGTAAGAAACCAAATACCGTTTTAATCACATCCATCCAGGCACCAGCACGAGGTAGAATTTTACCGCCAGAAGTACCTATGATCAGTAACGGCACACCCATTCCCATGCTTAATACATAAAGCGCTAAAAAGCCTTGAATTAAGTCGCCAGACTGCGCCACATAAATTAATGCGCCAGATAACGGTGCTGTAGTACAAGGTGATGCGACTAACCCAGAGATAACACCCATTAAGAACACGCCAATCAGGTTGCCACCTTTTTGGTTGTTCGACATGTCGTTCATTTTTTCTTGCCATTTTGATGGCAGCTTCAACTCGTACATGCCAAACATAGATAAGCTCAGCAGCACAAACATCACCGCTAAGAAAATCAAAATAGCAGGGTGTTGCAGCGCCGCTTGAAACTTAAGCCCGGCAGAGGCAACAACTAAACCTAATAACGAATAGGTAATGGCCATACCTTGTACGTACGCCATTGATAAAGTGAATGCTTTAGCGGTAGACAGCTTTTGCCCTTGGCCAACAATAATGCCCGACAAAATAGGGTACATAGGGAACACACAAGGGGTTAACGCTAAACCTATCCCTAAACCAAAGAAAATCACTAAGATTCATATCAGGCTGTCGTTTTGCAGCATTTGGCTTAAGTTATCTTGTTGGGTTATCGGCGCTTTTGCTGTATCTGTAGTCGTTATTGATGGCGTTACTTCTGGGGCGCCAATCACTTTTTTAGCCGTAACCACCTTACCGTCGTTAGCTTCAACAGCAGCTAATTTGACCTCATTTTTGGTAGGCGGATAACATAATGTGCCTTCAGCGCAGCCCATAAACGTGACTTGAAATAGTGCATCCGCGTCAGCTTGTTTTAGCCCTACAGGGATCTCTACAAAGGTGTAATAAACTTCCTGGTCGCCAAAGTACTCATCGTGATGGTTTTTACCACGAGGCAAGGCGATATCGCCAATCACGGCGCCGTCGGCAGAAAACTGCAGCTTATCGCGATACAAATAATAACCGTCTGCAATCACAAAGCTGATTTTGAGTTGATTACCTTGTTGCTCATAATCAAACGCAAACGCCTCGTTAACTGGCATGAGCTTGGGCTCACTGCTTAAAAAACTAAACGTGTTACTAGAAGAGTTCGCACTGTGCGCGGAAGGTACCAGTAAAATTGATGACATCAATAACAATGATGTCAGGCATAAAGCGACTATTTTTTTCATGATTGTGAGTTGTCTTCTATCCATTGTAGATAAGAGCCAAAACCACCGATAATCGGAATGGCAATGAATTCAGGTACTTCATAAGGATGCAATTTGAGCACAAGTTGTTCAATGGCATCAAACTGAGCGGCCATGCATTTTATTTGCAAAGGGACTTCTTGTGACTGACAAACCGTATTTTCCAAACGGTAAACCGACTCAACTGTTTGGCCTATTTGTACACAGGCTGCCAGTTGGTTCTCAACGAGCGCATCGGCAATTATTTTTGCCGTGTCTGCATCTGGGCACGTGGTTAACATCACGAGTTGTTTGGGTTTATACATATATAATCTTAAAGTTTACTTAAGTTAAAGGCGTTATACTAAAAGCGTCATCACATTACGCTTATTTAGCTGAATTTTCACTAAACTGAGATGATATTCGTGAGCTGTCTTGAAAACAGACCCGATAACCCCCATTTAAGTTTCATCGACAGAATTTTTAAGGTCGCCACTTTATTACTTATACGTCGCTACGTTATTTATTACACGTCGCAAACTGTAACAAAAAGCGATGATTAGAGGCCAATATGTTTTTTATACTATTGTTAATATTTGTACTTGTCCCGGTTATAGAGCTCAACGTACTGATTGAAGTGGCCAGCTCTATTGGCTCATGGACCACGGTCGGCTTAGTGTTATTTACTGCCGTTGTTGGGGTGTCGTTAGTACGCAGCCAGGGCTTAAGCACGTTAATGACAGTACAACAAAAGCTGGCTCGCGGCGAAGCGCCAGGGCATGAGATTGTTGAAGGTATGATGTTAGCTGCTGCAGGCGTGTTGTTACTTATCCCTGGGTTTGTAACCGACTTTATTGGCTTAATTTTATTAACCCCATTTACCCGCGCACCCATTGCAAAATTTTTGTATAAGCGCATGCAACTGCGTGTGGTAGCCAACGGGGGCTTTAAAGGTGGTTTCGGCTCAGGGCAAAACCCGTTTGGTCAATCAGTGCATTTAGTAACCAAAATCCGTTTGATCAAAACGGCAATACTTTTGATGGTGATTTTGAACGTAAAGACGAACAACCGCGTAGCCACCACATTGAGCAAAACAAAAACGACGATGACATTATTGACGTTGAGCCGCTAGACCCAAAAGACGACAAAAAATAACCCCTCATCACAATAAAAACAGCCGGATAAACATGATTTAGTCGGCTGTTTTTGTTTGTAACAGCTTATCTTGTTTGACTTCAAGCCAAAATGCGCTGACGATACTTAACACCCAATTGGCAATAAAAAACCATGTGAGTTGCGATAACTCTGTCGATTGCGTGTCTAGTGCGGCTTTAGAGACCTCGGCGTAAATAGAACTTAAATCGTTAGCAATATTGCCCGCCAAAATCTGCTCGGCAATCACTTGGGCGCGATTAATGATATGGTTCATTAACAATGCTATGCACACTACACTTACGCTAATAAATCCCCAACCAAGCCACTTTTTACCCAACCAGAGTTGGCCACTTCCAGGGCAAATAATCGCAGACATTAACGCGGCATAAATGGATTTTTTCATTGTGGACTACTGATGCTTTTGGCTTGAAAAGGTAAATGATATTAACTCATCGACCGCACCGAAAGGTAATGTTTGGCATAAGATTAATCGAAAATTAATCTGCTTTGTGAAATCGCTAAAGCTTTATAGGCTGACCATTAATCAATGATGTTATTTACAGAGGGTTTTGCGGCAGCAGTGCGAGAAAGATGGTTATGTTGCTCATTATGGTCATCATAATTTGACGAGTCATGGTGTTTTTCACTGTAGGGAATCGTGTGCTTTATGTCGCTTGGTTCGCTAATCTTTGTGGCCAAGTAATAGCAGGCAATACCCATTAACGTATTAGTTATCGGCATGAGCCAGTAAAACCCCTTTAATACCACCGATATAAGCACCTAGGGCTGCAAATGGCAGCATTAAAAACATTAATCGACAAAGGTTGATGACTAACGAACTCATTGGGCGGTGATAGGCATTTAAGCTGGTGGCAAAAATAATCACAATGCCTAAAGGCCATAAGCTGCTGGCAACACCATGACATAAAAACTCAGCCAATCAATCACTAACGGATCACTGGTAAACAGTTGCGCAATGGCTGTTGCATTAAAATACAGCGGAATAAATAACAGAGTTTGAAACACAAATACAAACTGCAGCGACATCAATAAGGCTTTTTTAGCGCGCTCAGGTTGGTTTGCCCCTAAGTTTTGCGCAATAAACGGCATTAAACTCGACGATAAAGCAATCACCACGATGAGTAACACCGACTCTAAACGCGTGCCCGCGCCAAATGCAGCTACCCCGGACTGATCAATACGCGCCAACATGGCCATAATCACCCCATTAGCAATTGGGTTAATCACATTCATTAATGCTGCTGGGCGTGCAATATGTGCCAGGGCTTTCCAGTGTAAAATTAGCCGGCCAATGTCAAAGCTGGTAAATACAACTAACTTGCGCTTAATGATGATTAAATATCCGGCTAACGACATCGCCACAACCCAAGACAGTGTGGTGGCAATGGCTGCGCCTTGAATTTCTAAACGTGGAAATGGCCCAATACCAAAAATAAGCAACGGGTCGAGTACTAAATTGACCACTGCTGCAATCATCATAATTTTAGCCGGTGTTCGAGTGTCACCTGTTGCACGTAATCCCTGATTGCTCACCATTAATAATACTAGAGCCGGTGCGCCTAGGTACCAGTACCACATATAGTCGTTAATTAATGGCAGGCTGGCTTCGTTCGCGCCAAGTAAACTAAAAATCGGCTCAATAAACACACAGCCAAGAATCGATAAGCCCCAAATAATCAACAATGTCATGCACAACGCATCAAACAAAAATACTTTAGATTCGGGGGCATGGCCGCTACCAATTAAGCGCCCGAGATTAGTCGAAACGCCAACGCCTAAACCAATGCCAATACTCGAAATAACTAAGGTCACCGGAAAGGTAAAACTCACAGCGGCTAAAGGTTCGGTACCCAACTTACTGATAAAAAACACGTCTACTAGACTGCCGCCCAGAATGGTCATAATTCCAATCAGGTTAGGCAAGGTCATATTAAGCAGCACACGACCAATTGGCCTGCTGAGTAACCCGTGTCTGTCTTTCATCTATTCTCAGGTGTTTTAATACGTTTAAAGGAGGCGAATTCTATCAGTATTAGTAAAGTTTTAATAAAACAGACTTAAAAAAAGTGTAGTTTTTTTTTAAATTCCCCTTGGATCTGTGATCAACTACCCCCATATCACATGCATCGAAGGGAAAATCCCTTTTTTGTTAGTCAATAGCCTCGTTTTTTGGGCATCACATCATTAGGAGAGTTCATAGATGAATATTCGTCCATTACATGACCGCGTTATCGTTAAACGTTTAGAAGTTGAATCTAAATCTGCAGGCGGTATCGTGCTTACAGGCAGCGCTGCAGAGAAATCAACTCGCGGTAAAATTCTTGCTGTAGGCAATGGTCGTATTTCAGAAAACGGCACAGTTACTCCACTTGACGTTAAAGTGGGCGACGTTGTGATCTTCAATGAAGGTTATGGCGTGAAAAAAGAAAAAATTGACGGTGAAGAAGTATTAATCCTGTCAGAAGCTGACCTGATGGCAGTTGTAGGCTAAGCCTCGTCCATCAACTCGACTTTCCAATTAATCATTAAATTTAAAGGAACATCAAAAAATGGCAGCAAAAGAAGTCTTATTTGGTAACGACGCACGTGTAAAAATGCTTGCAGGCGTTAACATTCTAGCCAACGCAGTGAAAGTAACTTTAGGCTCTAAAGGTCGTAACGTAGTATTAGACAAGAGCTTCGGTGCTCCGCTAATCACTAAAGATGGTGTGTCAGTTGCCAAAGAAATCGAACTAGAAGATAAGTTCGAAAACATGGGCGCACAAATGGTGAAAGAAGTTGCTTCTAAAGCCAATGATGCAGCCGGTGACGGTACCACTACTGCAACCGTATTAGCACAGTCTATTGTTGTTGAAGGCCTAAAAGCCGTTGCTGCGGGTATGAACCCAATGGATCTTAAGCGCGGTATCGACAAAGCCGTTATCGCAGCAGTCGCTGAGTTAAAACTACTTTCTCAAGATTGTGCCGACACTAAAGCTATTGCTCAAGTGGGTACTATTTCTGCTAACTCTGACGAGTCAATTGGCGACATCATTGCTACCGCAATGGAAAAAGTTGGTAAAGAAGGCGTTATCACCGTTGAAGAAGGCCAAGCGCTTGAAAACGAATTAGACGTCGTTGAAGGTATGCAGTTTGACCGTGGTTACCTATCACCATATTTCATCAACAAGCCAGAAACTGGCAGTGTTGAACTAGACAGCCCATTCATTTTGTTAGTAGACAAAAAAGTGTCTAACATCCGTGAATTATTGCCAATCCTTGAAGGTCTAGCAAAAACCGGTAAGCCATTGCTTATCGTTGCAGAAGACGTTGAAGGTGAAGCACTAGCCACATTAGTTGTAAACAACATGCGTGGCATCGTTAAAGTGGCAGCAGTTAAAGCCCCTGGTTTTGGCGACCGTCGTAAAGCAATGCTTCAAGATGTGGCAATTCTAACTGGCGGTACGGTTATCGCTGAAGAAATCGGCCTAGAACTTGAAAAAGCTACCCTAGAAGATTTAGGTACAGCTAAGCGCGTTATCATCACTAAAGATAACACTACTATCATCGATGGTAATGGTGACCAAGAGCAGATTTCAGCTCGTGTTTCTCAAATCAAGCAACAAGTTGAAGAATCAACGTCTGACTACGACAAAGAAAAGCTACAAGAGCGTATGGCAAAACTTGCTGGCGGTGTTGCAGTAATCAAAGTTGGCGCAGCAACTGAAGTTGAAATGAAAGAGAAAAAAGCTCGCGTAGAAGATGCATTACACGCAACTCGCGCTGCAGTAGAAGAAGGTGTGGTAGCCGGTGGTGGTGTAGCCCTTGTTCGCGTAGCAAGCAAAATTAAAGACGTTGAAGTAATCAACGAAGACCAAAAACACGGTGTGGTAATTGCCCTACGTGCGATGGAAGCGCCTTTACGTCAAATCGCAACTAACGCAGGTCAAGAAGCATCAGTAGTTGCTAACACTGTGAAAAACGGTGACGGTAACTACGGTTACAACGCGGGTAATGACACTTACGGCGACATGTTAGAAATGGGTATCCTAGACCCAACTAAAGTGACCCGTAGCGCATTACAGTTTGCAGCGTCAATTGCAGGCCTAATGATCACCACAGAAGCAATGGTTTCTGAAATTCCACAAGAAGCTTCTGCTCCAGATATGGGCGGCATGGGTGGTATGGGCGGTATGGGCGGCATGATGTAATCTAGCTTGTCTAAATCGGTGATAACTGCGTTGCTTCACCACTCGCTTAAGAAAGCTAAACGTCGTGGTAAAGCGCCTTGTTCTAACCCGATTTATCCTGCGCTATATTGCTTGTCGTTTTAAGCCTAGAAGCTTAGAGCTGAATTTCTTGTAAAAGAAAAGAAAAAGCCTCGATACCTAACGGTATTGAGGCTTTTTGTTCTTGAGAGTAAAGGATACAATTTAGATTGCTTACATGTTGTGATTATGCCGTTTTTTCGTCGCGCTCTTTGTCGGAATGATCCGTTACAGCAGCAATGGCCTTAGATACTTTATTATTTGCATCGTTTAGGATTTCTTGTGATTCTCTTTCTAACTTAGCTGTAAGTTTTGTAAATCCGGGTATATTTTTCAATTTTTCGATAGCGGCGTTTTTCAAGACAGTTGTCGCCTAAATTGTTAAGCAGCTTCTTTGTGTTGCTCTGGATTTAACTCCACAGCCCCTATGGGCTGCCAGTTTCGCTCTTCTTTTGACCATCGTTCTGGATGTTCATTTCTTTTTGTCTGATACAACACTTTTCGCTTCGCCAGTATCTCTACATCAAGACCATCATGTCTCTGGTTTGGTGTCACAAACTTAATCCTGCTATGTCGATGCTCATTGTTGTACCAATAAACAAATTCTTTTACCCATTTACGCGCTTCATCTAACGACTTAAAACCTTCGCTAGGCCAACGTGGATGATACTTTACCGTTCTAAACAGTGATTCTGAGTACGGATTATCATTACTCACCCTTGGGCGACTTCGTGAGGTCACAACGCCTAAATCGTACATCTTAGCTCGCATCGTTAGGCTCTTCATGGGCGCGCCATTATCAGAGTGCAACACGACATCTTTCTTCAAGCATTTCTCTGCCCAAACGCTACGCTCTAGCAGTGCTGCTGCTTGCTCACCTGTTTCGCTGTAGTGAACTTCCCAACCGACGATTTTTCGACTGTAAATATCTTCAATCATGTACAGATAATAGTGTATTCCTATCACCGTTGTAGGCAGGTAACTGATATCCCAACTCCACACTTCGTTCGCTTTTTTAGCCGTATAACTGGTTGGCTTTTTATGAACATTTCTCGGCTTAGCTTTGCCTCGGTGGTGCAGCATGTTTTTAGTATGTAATACACGGTAAAAACTCGACTCCGAAGCAATATACTCACCTCTATCGGCGAGTATCGGGACAATTTGGCTTGGTGGTAATGAGGCAAACTCTTCACTATTACACACATCAATCACGGCTTGTCTTTCAGCATGACTCAGTTTATTTCCAGGCTCTGGCCTCATTGCGGTTGGCCTTTTATCTGCGCTAATCTCACCGCCTATTCGCCAACGCTGTAAGGTTCTACTTGATAATCCAATCACGTCACAGGCCTTATCTTGTCTCGCGCCTGATGCTACTGCTGTACTGACCCACTGCGCGTGCTTCTGCCTATCGGTCAGCGAAATCAGTCTTCCTCTTTTTCCTTCCAATAGGCATCGAACTTTTTTCCGAGTACGAGTAAAGCAGCCGCTTCCGCTAACGCTTTATCCTTTCTACGTAACTCACGTTCTAGCTCGTTAATGCGTTTTTTGTCAGTCTTTTGTCCAGGTGTTGTCTTGGCTTTACTTGTCAGTGTTGTGCTTGTATTACCGGCAATGCAAGCTTGCTTCCATCCGTTGACTTGCTCAGGATATAACCCCTTAGCTCGGCAATATTCACTTAACTCAACTGCCGACAGAGAGGCTGTTTCCAATACCACTGAAAACTTTTCTTCACTTGACCACTTATCCGATGAACTGACTTTTGACACGTTTAACCCTGAGGTATTAAATTGCTTTTGCCAACTATACAGGGTTGAGAGATTAATGCCTTCTTGCTCTGCAAACTTACGAACCGACAAACCACTTTGACTAAACTTGTTTAATATAGCTTCTTTAAATTGACCTGAATGCCTTTGATAATTCACTTGCTGTAACTTACCGCTCCCTGTTTATTTGTAAATTAATTGAGGCGACAACTATCCTGACACAGGGGGATAGCATCACCCAGTTTCACACTCTTTTCTAGCGCATCCATTAGCGGATGATCAGTTGTTTGATAGTCCGAAATTAACTTTCCTGGGTTTTCAGAATTAACGTGAAGTAGATTGAAGAGTAGTTTAACTCTTAGTTCGTTCGATGTTTCACTATCTCCTAGTTCTTCAATTTGAGTGGCTAAACCTTCGAATGTTTTACTTAGAACAGCCTTGTGGGTATATTCTTCAATTAGTCTTTTTGATAATTTAATTTTTTTATTTGAAGAGTAAGCCATCCAAAGAATAGGAAGATATAGTGGTAATATCGATAAGGCTAATTTAGGTGTTTCTGAAATTACTGAGACTAAATCTTTTTCTAAACCTACTAATAGGTATAAATCTGCAAAAAATGGAATTAAAGAAATGCACACAAGCGATTTTATTGCATTTGAAAAGGTTTTATTATGGCTGATCAGCTCTGAACTTTCAGAGTTTATCTTTTCATTATATGCTGCACTTAGTCCGGTTGTTAAAGCTGCTGGTAATAAAGTAATGATTTTTTTGTAAACTTCAGAATATTGGTTTTCGTGTTTTTTAATACTTTCTTCAGCTTTATTTTCAGCATTTTTTAGTAGGGATTGATAATTAACTTCAGAGTCAGTGTGTATCGTTTGTAAATGATCATTGAGTTCAGAAATCTGATTTTCTAACTCTGTATAAGTTGATTCTAATTGATCTTTCATCCCATCTATTCTTTGAGATTCTCCATCCTCATTTTCGGTGTCATAGCCTATAATTTCATCCCTTAATTCTTTTATTTTGGCATGGTTTGTTGTTATGTTTTTCAATATTCCTTGAGCTCTTGAATCTATTTCGTTTAATGCTTCTAGTTGTTTATCTGCCGAATCAATACGTTCTTCAAGATCGTTGTTCTGATCAAGTAGCTCTATTGTTGCATTAATTCTTTCTTCTAATGCATTATGCATTCTAATAATTTCGTTGAGTAAGTCTTCACCCTTATTGAAATTTTCGTCATAAAAACCAATCTTTTCATCTAAACTGGCAACTGTATTTTTCGTCTTTTCTAATAGTAAATCTAACTCAATGTTCGTTCTCTGAATTTCTTGATGTAGATTTTCTACATCTTCCTTTGTTCTCTGAATTTTACCGTTATGTTGTGCTGCTGATCTTGCGGCATGTAGAGCATTCTTTTGACTTTCTGAAGGCTGTATAGTTTTTTCTTTTAATAATTCAATTTCTTCTTTTTGTGCACTAATTATTGAACTTAGAACCTCATTAGATTTTTCTAGAGGAACTAAACGTTGCCATAATTGTCCTATTTCTGTAGCGTTACTTTTCTCACTTCCAAACATTTTTTATCTTCCTTAATTAATTCTGTATTTATTGAGATGATTTAACTATATACAAGTGAAATCAAAGTAAGTTATTTACCATCTAAACAATCCGCTTTTCAAATCCACAATCTACACAATTCAATGTGTAGGTTTCTTTGCGTTTGGTGACTTTGGTATTTTTACTCATGCATTGTGGGCAGGTTTGTTTCATAGGTGTGTTTTTGCTGCATTGGTTACAGTTTATGTAGTAACCGAATTTGCCATACATGGGTGTGTATTGTGTTAATTCGCCACAATGTTTACAGCTTAATATCGGGTGTTGCTCTGGTGCTAATGCGGCTACTGGTGCAAGCATTGCGGCATTAGATTGAGCTAGATGATGAGTGGCCGCCGATGCTGGTTGAAGCTCTGGCTCAAGCTCTGGTTTTAGTTCTGGCGTATTTGATATCGGTTGGATTTGCTTTAGTAGCACTGGATCATGAGCAGCTTGCTGAATATTTGAATCGATATGTTGGCTAATAAGAAATTGGCCAATTGAATCGAGTTCTTGTTGGTTGAAATCTGGACGAGTATCAGCGACGTTCATCAAGCGGATGATCTTGTGTTTAAGGTTCATGATGCTTTTGAGTTCATCGACCAAAAATTCAGTTTTGAAAAACTTGTCGGAAATCTCTTTGGGCATGGTTTTTCGGTCGATCACAGCACTACTGGATACCGCACATAAATAGTGCCAACAGCGTCCATTGAAGCCTTGCTGCTTTATGCCAAGCAACTTACTTAATATTTCACTCTTATGGTGTTTCAACATTTCCTTTAATAAGGCTTGTTGCAGTTCGACTTGCTTGATGGGCGAGGGCATCCCAGCCCAATGGCTGTTATAGCTGCGTGTCCACTCGCCTTGGCTGTTAACCTTTACGTGACCTTTTATGCTTTTTGATTCAATGAGCACGAAGCCATAGGTGTATACAATCAAGTGATCAATTTGTGCGGTTTCATCATTAAAGCTGAATTTGAAGTCGTTGATAACCAGCACTTCAGGATGATCTTTAAATGCGCGGCGTAAAAAGAAAGCCACATCTTGTTCTTGTTTTTGACCGGCAATCGTTTGCGGTGTTTTGGTCATTTGCAGTGTTTTAGTTTTAAGAATCATTTACCAACAGCATCCATTCATAACTTGATAATAATCAATCTCATAATATCTATTTTGCTGATAAAAAAGCCAGCGATAATTTTAAAAGTAAGTTTGTTCTGCTCCATTTATCTATTTTATTGACGTAAATGAGCTCTGATCAAACTTTCTACCTCCAAAATACTTGACTGTTACGCTTTGAGTTATGGGTAGATGGCATCACAATATTGGTATGCTCATGTTTAGGCGAATCAGTCTCAATTTTGCTTAAAAAAGCAGGTTTTTCGTTATTTGCTGCAAGATTGAATCGTGATCTATATCAACTTAACAATGCAAAATTCAACCTAAAAGTGAATCGAGTTCACATTAATCTATGATTGCTCATTTATTAAAATAAACAGTGACTTAAATCTCAATTATTGCATCTAGTTATAAGATAGACCCAATCGGTTTTAATTATTATTACTTAGCAAAAAGCACATATATGATGGCGGAAATTCAACCACTCATTTTATAAGGCTATTAGCTATGACGAAGTTAACTTCAATTGCGTTAATAATTGCATCTATGTTTTCAATTTCAACCTCATATGCCAGTGAACCGATAGAGGTGATCAAACCTGCTGTCATAACTAATCCCGAAAAAGTTGAATTAGGTAAAATGTTATTTTTTGAGCCTAGGCTATCAATGTCGGGTTATATTTCGTGTAACTCTTGCCATAACTTATCGCTAGGTGGTGTCGATGCACTACCAACCTCTGTTGGGCATAACTGGCAAGAAGGTCCAATTAACTCGCCTACGGTATTAAACGCCGATTACATGCTGGCGCAATTTTGGGATGGCAGAGCTGCAGACTTAAAAGAGCAGGCTGGTGGCCCAATTAATAATCCTAAAGAGATGGGTTATACCCACGAACTTGCTGTCGATACTATTCGATCAATGCCTGCCTATATTGCTCGTTTTAATGGGGTTTATGGTTCTAACGAGATTAATATCGATAGAATTACTGATGCGATAGCCGTGTTTGAAAAAACCTTAGTCACACCCAATAGTCCATTTGATAAGTACTTGGAAGGTGATCAAAAAGCGATTAGTGCCGACGCACTGGCGGGTTATCAATTATTTAAAAATAAAGGTTGTGTCAGTTGTCATAATGGTTCTGCCGTGGGCGGTACTATGTATATGAAAATGGGGTTAGTGAAGCCATTCCATACCAATAATCCCGCAGAAGGTCGTAAAGGCGTCACCGGTAAAGAAGCGGATAAATTTGTATTTAAAGTACCAACATTACGTAATATCGAACTGACTTATCCCTACTTTCATGATGGTAGCGTATGGGGCTTAGAAGAAGCCGTAAATACTATGGCAGACATACAGCTAGGTCAAAAAATGAATCCAGAAGAGATAAGCCAAATGGTTGAGTTCTTGAAAACATTAACGGGCGATCAACCACAAATTGTATTGCCAGCGCTGCCACCATCCAATAACAACACACCGCGACCAGTACCTTTTACCAAAGGGTAATGTGCTAACCATCAACGGCTTTGTTATGCTGAATAACAGCCAAAATAAATGGGGCAGAATTAACATTCTGCCCCATTTATTTTGATATTCACATCAATAACAAGTGGGGTCAGATCAAACTTTCTGCCTAAATATCCAGATATCCCCATTATAAAGGCAGATAACACAGATGTGATGTGGATGAGTAAATACCACATGATTTTGTCGTTTTCGATATTTTCGGTATTGATGCTCATGAATCTACTGGGGGGCAATGTCACTGTTTGTAGTGGTTACATTTAACCGCCCAATGTCTCAACAATCGTATAGTGTAGCAATGTACACTTTGGACTAACGTTATGGCACTTTCACTCAATCAAGCACTTAATCAACAATCTTTAGGCTTACTCATTAAAGAAACCAGAAACAGCGCGGCACTGACTCAAGATGTGGCAGCGATGTTGTGTGGTGTGACCAAAAAGACGTTAATTCGTGTTGAGAAAGGCAATGATGTTTATATTTCGACAGTGTTCAAAATTCTTAATGGTTTGGGAATTAGTATTGATGTCGCGCAGAATCATAACGCTGATCCTAAAGTGTGGTACTAATCGATAGTAAATAAAAAGCCCTGATGCTGTTATGTATCAGGGCTTTTTATTTGGAGATGGATGGTTACTTTCGCGTAATCTTATCCAAATACCCCATGGCGAAGGCCGATAACACGAAGGTGATGTGGATGAGCAGATACCACATGATTTTGTCGTTTTCGATGTTTTCGGCATTCATAAAGACTTTGAGTAAATGAATTGATGAAATGGCCACAATCGATGCGGCCACTTTGTTTTTTAGTGAGCCTGAATCCATCTTGCCTAGCCAGCTGAGTTTTTCACTGTTTTCGCCCACATCAAGTTGTGACACGAAGTTTTCATAACCTGAAAACATCACCATAATCAGCAGGCCACCAACCAGGGTGATGTCGATGAGTGACAGGGTAATGAGCACTAAGTCGACTTCTGCAATGGTGAAAATAATCGGAATGATATGAAAGATCTCTTGAAAGAATTTTATGCCCAATGCGAGTAAGACTAAGCTTAATCCCAAATAAATCGGTGCCATGATCCAGCGCGATGCATACATCAACTTTTCAAATATTTGTTCCATAAAAATACTAACCCTTCAAATAAATACGCTAAAAATCAATCGAGCCATTTACGGCAAAACAATGTGATAGTGAACTGTAACTGTGCCGACATATTATGGCAAGCTTGGTATAAGATTTAGTCGCAGTCAATAAACCAGTTATCGGCTGTAAAATATTAACTACTGCGTAGTGTTAGTGGGTGAAATTATTCATGCAAATAGCGCTAAAGACTTGTTAATACCTTTGCAAGTCAATAGGATAAAAAGATTTACTAGGGCAGGCTAAACGATAACCTGTTAAGATGTTTATTTAATCTATTTTAATCTAGTTCTCAGGTTAGCCGCTTAGACTATGGCTTTTATATTTAATATATTCATTAGTTAAAAAGAGGGATCGACCATTATGGATAAAGCGAATTCAAACACGAAGCGAAAAATGCCCTGGATTGCAATTGGTATCATTGCCTTAATCGTGTTGCTGTTTAGCCTACTCGTTACGCAAATGCCTAAGGGATTTACATCCGATCTCGAGCAAATAGGTTCGGGTAAACCTGCAATTGTGTTTGTTTACGATCCTAACCTTGTGTCGAGTATCACCCAAACCGAGCAAATGAATGAAGCCCGTGATCATCTTGGCGATAATGTGTTCTTTTTACTTGCCAGAACGGCAACGCCAGAGGGCGAGGCGTTTATTGCTAAGCATAATGCCGGATCGACTGAAGTCTTTCTGTTTGACTCTAAAGGTGTACTCATTACAAGAAAGCCCGCGGTGTTAGATGCTAATGAACTGATGCGTTTGGTGCGGTAGGTGTTTGGAGGTTATTACGACCAATGCTGAGTTGACATAATAGTCTGCACTGGCGATAACTCTGTAGCTTTACCACTCGTTTAAGAGAATTAAACATCGTGGTAAAGCATCTTGTTCTCTTGTTTAGGGAATTTATTTAAATCCCATTCCATGTATTGGGTATTTTTTTCCTAACTGAAAAATAATAGATTGGTTATCAGGCGACGAACATTCTGCTGGGTATCCATCTGTTATCATACATATCGTTAATTTTTGATTTTTGGCTTCAGTTGTAAAGCGCCATTTGTAGAACGTCTTCAATATTTCATTTTCTTGTTCTAAAGTTATATTTGATTTTACGACTTGCTGCTCATGAGGTCTCATAAAGACTATTTTGCCAACTCTAGGTATATGTGTCGGCTCCGATGAGTTGTACTCTATTTCGATAAAGATACTTTTCTTTGTTTGTGCTGCAATTCTGTCTAAAACACTTCGGTCATACTCAATAACCGATGATTCATCATTATTTTCCAGATCCCATAATCTAATTGGGTTCCTATAAGCGACCCAACGAGTTCCAAGTCCATTTATGTTCTCATAAACTGCAACTAGCTGATCCTTTTTCGTCATCATTTTAAAAGAGCCATACTTATTTTTTAACCTAGCGTTACCAAGTCCATCTTCCCAAGACCAATTTCCTTCCAAGTTTAAATTGCTTTGATTATACAAGTCATTAGCTTTGTAATAACTTCCATTTTCATCAAATAAATATGTGATTATGGTTTCTTCTGCGGTATACCAATATCCTTCAATTGAATCTATAGTTGAAGAATACGGACTTGTTACTAATTTTTCAGCAAAATCAGCATAATATGGCATAGCATTTTCATACAAATTTATATGTTTTGTGTTTCTATCAAATACTTTTAATTTGACTTCACCCGTATCATAATTTATGCCAGCAAGCCAATAACCTGCATTTTTAATCTCTCCAGGATTGACTGGAATCGTGGCATTCATATCACAAAGGTTAATTGATAAGTTCACATAAGTTGTTACTTTATCTAAACAATAAACTCCAGGTTCTACAGATTTTAATCCAAAGTTTTTACCATTGAAATTAATAACATAACTTCTGCCACTTTCGATATTTTTCAAATTAATCGATATAATACGATCCAGATATTTAGTGAGTTTATCTTTATTATTCATTTTTCGTAAAATGAAACCGATCAATATAGCGCCATCTTGATTAGCTGCGGATAGTTTACTTAGTGTTTTTGAGCAGTCATTTTCGCTACCTTTTAGATTAGAGCAAATACCTAACTCTTTGTGGTTGGAAGTATTTGAGGCGCAAGCGGAAAGTAACAACAATAGAGCTATTAAGTACTTTATGTTCATATGCTTATAAAAAATAATATGGACTCATTGTATCCAATTAGCAATGTGCCATATTGAAGGTATATTTGATTCAATTAAGGAGAGTCCATTTTTCCCTAATGTAAATCATGTATATAACTTAACCAGAACAGCTGGAAGAGTAAACTCTTTATCTAAGTAATGTAGTGATTTTTCATTGTTTCAGCACTTTTAAACGCTCCAATCCTTATTGGATTGGAGCTGGTTTGTTATCTGAACAGTTGAATTGTATGTGAGGCTAGATTTTAAGGTCTATTTACTGCTTTGAGTTCAAAAAGTGTATCTCGGCTTTAAAAATCGTCTAAAAAATCACTCAGTAGCAACAACCTAGTAATTATTGCTTTAACTCAAGTTGATAAAAACTGGCTTGGGCGTAGTCGCCAGCTTCCATGCCACGCCATTGGCAATCTGAGCTGCTTTTATTGGTGTTGCATTGGTTATAAACGCCTGCTTTGTAGTACATCCAATCATTTTGATAGCCTAGATCAACCTTGTGACCTTGGTAATTCCCTTGTGCTAGGTTAACGTCGAAGGTCTTGACTATTGGTTTGTCGCTGCCTGGGTTTTTGGTAAATGTCAGCTTCATAGTATCGCCTTCAACATTCACTACATAAGCAAAGATTTCGCCTAATTTAATGCCATCTTTTGGATCAATATCGCCATGGTGAAGGTTGTATTTGCCAAACACATTGTGACGAATATCTTGACGAAGTTTTTTGCCATTACTGTCGACAGCATCTTGTAGTTTGGGCTCAGGGCTCAGCTCGTAGCTCCAAGATAAAGAGCCATATTCATGCTCCGGCAGTTTACGATAAACAATTTTAAGCGGTTCGTTGTCAGAGCCATGAATTTGGCCTATGACCACAGCAAATGCGCCATTCCTTTTGTCATTACCGCTACTGCTGACTTGATGCACAGACAAGGTCGCTTTTAATTGCCCGCCAATAGCGCCATATTCACTAGCATTGGGGTGCGATGCCACGACGAAATTGTTTTTAGGCTCATCGTATTTATCGGCCAGCATGGCGCGTAATTCGCTGCGGGTATTTTTGCTATTTGGCGTGGTTGGTGCTTCATTGGGCGCAACAAACACTAATGCGCCAGTGTTTTTATCGCTATAAAACCATTGCGGATGCACAAAAAACTGTTGAGTGTCGCTGAGTTGTTGCTTGGTAATTTCTAACGCCTTGGCTGATTGTTCGCTACCAAGCTCCGGTAAGGTGAGTTTCCAATTAGACAAGTCAAAATTTTGTGACGGGGCTTTGTTTGGGTCAAGGTTAAACCGTTTAGCGGTATCAAGCGCTACCGAAGCAACGGCGCTGCTCGAAACTATACTGGCGAATAACAAACTCAAGTGAATGTGTTTCATTGAATACCCCCTAAAAATCATGATGAAATAACTACCTAACCTATTACAAGTTAATTCAACGCAGTGAGGAAGGCAAAGGACTGCTTGAAAGGCGTTTGTTATCCAGAGCTGAGGTTACCTAGAATACTACAGTGTTATTGTATTACAAATAAACTTTTTGGTGGGTAACGTTTACTGGGCGTGAGTGCATTGTTCAGTTGAGGGTGAGTGTCGTTATTTGTGTATAATTAAGGGCTTGCCGTCTTCACCATTTTATTTGATATCAAACCATTATTAAGCCTTTTTTGTCGGGTAAATATTGTTGATGCTTTGGCTGATATTAATGATTTCTCAATCAGGCTATTTGATATATGATGCGCCACCCTAAATTTAGTCTGTCTTCAATTTCATTTTATGTCTACCAATGCCCTTTATACCGACTTGTCCGGTTATTACGATTTAATGTGCTGCGATATTAACTACCAACAACAAAGCAATAGCGTAGCCCGCTTGCATCAGATTTTGGGCAATCAAGGTAAACAACATTTAGATCTAGCTTGTGGCACTGGGACGCATGTTAGGCATTTTATTGATTTGGGTTTTGATAGTAGCGGCTTGGATATTAATCAACCGATGCTTGATATTGCGATGCGTCGTTGCCCTGAAGCGCAGTTTAGTTTGCAAAATATGACTGAGTTTTATGTTGAAGAGAAGCTCGATTTAATTACCTGTTTTTTGTATTCCATCCATTACTCACAAGGTACCGAAGCACTTAAGGCCTGTATTGCAAGCGTACATAAGGCGTTAAATTCTGGCGGTTTATTTTGTTTTAATTCTGTCGACAAGCACAAGATTAATAATAAGGCGTTGGTGCGTCATAGTGCTGATTTTGAAGACAGCCGATTTATTTTTGAGTCTGGTTGGCACTACAGCGGTGCAGGCGACATGCAGACACTTAATTTGAGCATTGCCAAAACCCAATTTGACGCCACACAGCTATGGCAAGACTCTCATACTATGGTCGCCACAAGCTTTACTGAGCTGCAAACATTGTTAAGCCCGTATTTTGACGTGCAAATATTTGAACATGATTACGACAGGATTATCCCGTGGGATTTAGCCTCAGGCAATGCCTTGTTTGTGTGTACAAAACGCGAAGTGTAAAGGTAAAGCTTGAGTGGTCGTTTGGGCTGTTTTTTTATTTAAATCAAGCCAGCCATTTAGCTTGAAATGGCTGGTATTTACACTTCGTTTACTGCTCAGTATCAGTAAATTCGGCTTCAGCCTTTTCTAATTCTTGCTGTGTTTTAAGCTCAAAGTGTTGCTGCTTTTTCAGTTTGGCTTCTTCTGCAAGCGTGGCTTGTCGTTCTTTAAAACTGTGCTTTTCAGTCTTGGTCAAAAATTTAAACGCTTTTTCGTTGGCAAGTGCATACGCAACGACATCTTCGCCTTTTACTCTGCGTTCATCGACACGTTTTGAAAAACGATCGTTATCGCGCGCTTTGCGCTCTTCGGCATTGAGCTTACTCATGTTGTATCCTCATTTTTATGACTGTTTGGGGTAATCTTTCAGTCAAATAAATGAGTTGCACATTCATCAAGCTGAGGGCGTATTTTAGCATAAGTTGCTCTACTCACTCATTAGAATACAGGAATAAACGAGCACACTATTTAATTTTAATCATTAAAGCGCTTCAATGCTGCGGCAATACTGTGACAAGCCTGTTTGGCGCGCTTGCTGAGTGTGGTGATGGAGATAAATCCGTGCATGCAATCTTCATAGTGCTCGTGGTGGATGTTAACGCCGGCATGTTTTAATCGATTAGCATAGGCAATACCATCATCTCTTAAAGGGTCAAACCCAAGTGTTAATAAGTAAGTGCTAGGCGATTGGCTTATATCAGCGGCTTGAAGTGGGCTGACTAAGGAGAGGGTGATTTCGTCGAGTGAATTGACATAATGGCCTCTAAAAAAATCCATTAAATCGCGTGTCAGCAATAACTGCTTATTGAAACAACGGTAAGACTCGGTGAGCCCTTGCAAATCGACCATGGGATAAATGAGAAATTGAAATGCCGGCTGTGCTTTGACTTGCACAGGTAGCGTTGTTTGTAATGACGGCAAGCCAATAATGCAGGCCAAATATGCCCCCGCACTGTCGCCGCCAACACCAATATAATCTGGATTAATATTGAGCTGCTGATGATTGTCGTTAATGTAATTCCAGGCTTCGATAGCATCACAAATGGCGCTAGGGAATTTATGCTCAGGAGCTAAACGATAACCTACCGAGATGATATTCATGTTGCCGTGCTTAGCCAAAAACCGGCAAAAACGGTCATGAGTGTTAATGCTGCCAATCACGCAACCGCCACCATGAAAATACACTAAGGTCTTTTTAGGAATACTACGGCAGGGGTGATAGAGCCGCAGTTTAATAGTATTTGTGCCGCCAAGATCTGTGCTGATTGGAATCGATAAATCTATCACTTTATCCATGACAATTTTATTGAGCCCAACCAGCTTATCCATTGCGGCATAGATAACCCTAAACAGGGCAACGGGTAATTTATATAAAGGCAGTAATGACAACATTTTTGCGGCGCTTAACTGCGATGATTCGAGTTTAGTTGCATGTGGTTTTGTGTTGTCAGGTGACGGTTGAGGCTTATTATTGTTGTCCATTTTTATCGCCTTTTTGATATGCATTGTATCCGCTTAAAAGGGGTTATCGGCTTAACCATTTCATCACTAACCGATTAATAAACGCAGGTGATATGTTACTTAACCTGTGTAATACACCATAAAATACGCTGACGGTTCTGTGAGTTTTTGGGCGCCTAACTTGTTTGTCTATAACTGCGACCACATCTTGTGCGGTGATATTCACCCCAAGGCGAGTTAGCACTTTAGCGCTTTTTTGTTGTGATGAAAGCATATTGGTTGCCACAAAGGGCGGCATGACGTCGCATACGCTAATACCGTACTTTTTCCACTCTAGCTCGAGCGCTTCAGTCAGTGCTTTTACTGCAAACTTACTGGCGGAATAACTTGCCAGTTCTGGCACGCCGTAATCACTACTGGCTGAGGACATATTAATCACAGTGCTGTTGCCATGGTTTTTTAAATAGAGCCAGGCCGCATGGCATAAATTCATCACCCCGTTAACATTAATATTAAGAGTGCGTTGATGTTGCTCAATCGAAACGGCTTCAAACGAGCCAATCTCTAGGATGCCAGCGTTATTGAGTAAGATCGCCAAGCAATCATTATGCTCAGCGCAAAATTTAGCCATAGCGTGTTGTACTTGTGAAATATCACAGACATCAAGTTGAAACAGGCGTATACGCGTTCTATCCCATATTTCGGTGGCTTGTGTTAGTTGCAGCATATTGATGTCAGCCATGGCGACCCAATAGCCCTTTTTATAGAAGTGTTGAGCGGTGGCTAGGCCAATACCTGAAGCCGCGCCACTAATAAATATGGTGTTGTTATTCATTCTAAAATCCATTTCATTGCTCAATTAACCATTGGTTTAAATGAGCATGTATTAATGTGCTCCATTTGCGGCTCTTTCATTTCATCAACCCAACGCTGCCAGGTGTATGGCCATAAAATAGGGTCGCCATCGACGTCTAAATACCAACTTTGGCAGCCACCCACCCAGCTGGTACCTTTTAAGCCCTCTTTGACATAAGCCGTAAAGTCGTCAATGGCTTGTGGTTTGGCTTCAAACTCATCAAATTCATGTGCACGCCATTTATCAATTAATTTGATCACGTAATCCGTTTGCACTTCGCTCATGGCGATAACCGAAAAGTTACCAATGGGAGTATTAAGTGCCAAGCATTAAAAAGAAGTTTGGATAGTCGCTAAGTAGCATTGAGCGGTACGCTTTGATTTTATGTGCCCAGGCTTTATCGATATGTACATTATTGCGGCCGACTAAGTTCATTGGGCGCATAAAGTTAAACGCATTAAATCCGGTCGATAACACTAACACGTCCAGTTCGTGGTGGTTGCCATCTTTGGTGATAATGCCGGTTTCGGTAATGCGCTCAATGCCTTCGGTGATCAAATGTGCGTTGGGCTTTTGAATGCCTTTATAGAATGTGCTGTTGATAATGACACGCTTACAGCCGACTTGATAATGAGGGCGGAGCTTTTCTCGTAAGGTTTTGTCTTTAATACTTAATCGTAAGTTTGCTTTACATAAAAAGCTCAACAGATGTTTTTGGATAAACTGGCCTGTCACGGCTTTGGTAAAAAAATGTTCTAAAAAGAATTTGCCGGTATTGCGATGCATTTTGGTGATAATGGGATAACGCGTCATGAGTTTTCGCATGGTGGTTGAAAACGCAAAATCGGGCAAATGCATTAACCATTGTGGTGTACGTTGAAATACCGACACGGTCGCGCCTGTATTAATGAGTTCAGGTATCGCTTGCGCTGCGGTAGAGCCTGTACCAATGACTCCAACACGAGTATTGGCTGATATCTCGACGCTATGATCCCATTGTGCGGTATGAAACTTAACGCCTTTAAAATCGTCTAGCCCTGCAATATTGGGAAATTGAGGATGATGTAAAATGCCAGTGGCACACACAACAAAATCGGCAATGTAGGTTTGCCCTTTGTTTGTTTTGACGGTGCATTTGCCATCGGCATATTGAGCGTCGGTTACCGCTTCATTAAAGCGTATGTCACGCGCGACGTCGTACTTATCGACCACATGCTCAAAGTATTGTTTTATCTCTGGTGCGCGGGCAAAAAAACGGCTCCAGTTTGGGTTAGGTTCAAACGAATAGGTATACATGTGCGCGGGTACATCGCAAGCCGCGCCTGGGTAGATGTTTTCTCGCCAGGTACCGCCGACAGACTCTTTTTTCTCTAGGACAACAATGTCGGTAATGCCTGCCAGGCGCAGTTTAATGGTCATTAAGATGCCTGTCATACCTGCGCCAATAATCACTACCGAAGGGTTGCGTTTTGTTTGAGTCATAGAGCCTCAATTATTATCATTATCGCGTTTTTTATTATTGCTTTTCATGCTCATATCTCTGGATGTGCATGCAAACATTGTTAATAAATTGTTTCTGTTTATTCAGCATAGGAAATTGCACTGAATTGATCTACGGTTTAAATGGACGTATATTTGTGATTTTGAGACATCGTGATCGTAACTAATGACATTTCGCAGCATTACCAGTGTGCAAATTATTGTGGCCTATGGCATTGAGCAGGGTATTGAAGAGGCCTGTTACTTAAGGGCTCTGGGCTGACGGGTGCGCACTTAAGCGATCACGAAAAACTGATTCAAGATACACAAGAGTTACAGGTGTTAAATAACCTGATACAGCACACATCGTCTCCCTTTTCTGTTGGGATGGCATTAGGCAGTCGTTACCATTTAACCAGTTATGGCATCATGGGTTACGCTCTTTTAGCCAGCAGTACCGCCAGAAAAGCCATTGAACTGGGCTTACGTTATTTAGATTTAACCTATGTGTTTGCCCAAATCACCTTAAGCCAGCTAAATGATGATATTGCGCTGACGTTTTTATGTGACGTGCCGGGCGAGTTAGGCGAACTGGTGTTGGTAAGAGACATGGTTGGTGCGGCGATGATCCAGCGCGAAGTATTTGAACAAAACGATTTACCCATCACTATGCAGTTTACCTCCGCTCCACCCACGAACTTACCAATAGCGGATATTGAACAAAAACTCGGGGTTAATATTCGATTTAATGCTGATTACAATGGCTTTGCTCATTTAGCACCTCTGCTCGATTTGCCGTTAACCAAAGCCAATGAAGCCACAGCCAGACTGTGCGAAGCGCAATGCAGCCAATTATTACAGCAAAAACAAAACTGGAAACCCGTCGCCAAATTGGTAAAAGACACCTTAGTGCATTTAGGTTTAACTGCATCAATGGAAGATATTGCTGCCCATTTAGCCCGCACCACGCGTACTTTACATCGACAACTCAAGCAGGAACAAACCAGCTGGCGCCAGGTACGAGACGATGTGCGCGTCGGCATTGCAGAGGCATTATTATTAACGCCAATGCACCTGGATGAAATCGCCGAAAGGCTCGGTTACAGCAATGGGGCCAATTTTAGCCACAGTTTTAAACGCTGTAAAAATATGACCCCAAGCCAGTATCGTAAGCAAACAAAGAAGCTTGGTTAAGCGCTAATTACAAAATTGGCTTTCGCATGGAATGCCATCACGATCACCATCCATTTTTGTGCCTGGGCAGTTATTGATATAAAACGTCGCTTCGGCACATGAGCGCATTTGGCTGCAGTGTATTTTACCGGTTTCACATCTAAATTGTGGTTGCAGGTTTTTAGCGCTTGGATTTGGCGCTGAGGGTTGCCATTGCATTTGGTCAATATCTGCATTGGTTAACATCGGGACAGTTGTCATTTTTTCATATTGCTTATAGCCGAAAATCCCAACCCCAAGCAAGATTATCAACATGAGTAAACGGCCAAGAATTGGGCTGCTGGCGCTATTATTATATCTTTGGCTGGGTCTATGCGGCGAGTTTGTGGTGTTATTTTTTGATGAGTGTTGACTGCTCGCAATAACGGCAACGCCTTCAATGCTGGCTTTTATGGCTTTGACTTTTCCATCGGGTTGGTTTTCACGATGAAATACAATTTCATCGCTAACCTTGGGCTTTCTAGCCATGTGCTTTAACGCTGAGATATGAATAAATACATCTTGATCATTGCCAGCTTCAGGTTTGATAAACCCAAAGCCTTTTTCATCGTTCCAACGAACTAATGTGCCTCTTTCCATGGCGATACTGTTCCTAATTATGTTGTTCTGTCAGTAATATAATAACTGTATTGATGAGTTATTTGAATCGGTTATTGTGTTGGATGATGACTGGGATTAT
Source organism: Shewanella phaeophyticola (assembly GCF_025398315.1). GTDB lineage: Bacteria > Pseudomonadota > Gammaproteobacteria > Enterobacterales > Shewanellaceae > Shewanella > Shewanella phaeophyticola. The sequence goes on along the minus strand of NZ_JAODOQ010000001.1, from coordinate 3,743,982 downwards.
TGTGGTTAATACAGGCTAAAAATGTATTTGATTTGGTTGCAATCTAATGTGGTATTGCTAACGCGTTACAGCTTGCAGCCCCAATGGAGGGATTTGTCATGCTATACGATCTGACTGTCGTGCAATTCAGCAAGATGCTGAATAATTTAAACCATATTCTTGATAAGGCAGAAGCCTTTGCCGCACTGAAAAAAATCGACATGGCAGTACTGCTAAATTTCCGCCTAGCACCCGATCAATTTAATCTTATTCGCCAGGTGCAAATAGCTTGTGACACGGCCAAAATCGGGGTGGCGCGTTTAACAGGGCATATGGATTCAGTGCCAACGCATGATGATAACGAAACCACACTAGAAGAACTTCGCCAACGGATTACATCTGTGCTGAACTATCTTGAGGGGTTTAGTGAGGCAGACTTTGGCCATGCCGAAAAAGTACACGTGTCACAACCGCGCTGGGGAAGTAAGTACCTCACAGGGTATGAATTTGCCATTGAACATGCGATCCCGAATTTCTATTTTCACATCACTACGGCCTACGCAATATTGCGTCACAACGGTGTTGATGTCGGTAAAAAAGACTATCTAGGTGCAATTCCTTATAAAGTGCCATTAATTTAAGTCGAATGTGCGTCAATACAAAGGATAAGCCTTTACTTATCCTTTGAATTTCAGTGTGTATGATTATTTTATCAATGCCGAATGACGTAACTTTATCCGTAATACATTGAGTAATGTCGGTGCGATAGAGGCCAATATCATTCCTGCCATCAACAAGTATTGCGGCGTTGTGTAAGTCTCGCTTAATAATATTGCGCCACAGGCGATACCAGCGATGGGATTCGCGATACCACCAAAGGTAAAATCAACCACCGACATCCGCTGCAATAACCACACATACATGCTGTAACCCAGTACAGTATTGAGCAGTAATATCCATATTATTCCTGACGCGTTGCTCCAGCTAAATTGGTTAATTACATTGATATAGGGGTCTGGTGCTATGAGTGCTTGCACGCCAGACACTAGAGTCAGTAACACGCCGCCAATAATCAGTTGCCAGGTTAAAATGGTCCACCAATGAATCCGTGAGCCAAGCGCTTTGGTCATGGTGCTGCCAACAATAATGCAACTTATGGCGGCAAGCATGGCGATAAGGCCGACCGAGTTTAGGGTTATTGAATTAGGGTCAAACAACATCCATGCAAGTATGACTAACACTACACCACAAGATGCTTGTAAGGCATTGGGGCGTTTTTTACTCATAACCCAATGAAATAACATCGCAAAAACGGGCACTGATATCATACCCACTCCAGATATTGCCGAAGGAAGCGTCAATGCCATCACAAAAATTAAACAGAAAAATACCGCAATATTAATCGCACCAAGCTTAAATAAAATTGGCCAGTCTGCAGATGTTGGGCGACTGGGTTTTATTGCTAATAGTATTAACCCCGCAGGCAATGCGCGCAGTGCACTGAGCAATAATGGTGGCCAGTCTGCCAATGTATATTGGGCTACAGCGTATGTTGTCCCCCAAAAAAAGGCGGGGATCATGGCAAGTAAAATGTTCATCAATTACCTTGGTATTAATTTATCTTCACGTAAAGATAGTTGGCAGTGTGGACTGATAGATTGTTTTTGTAAAGTCGCTTTGTATCAAGTATCTTAATATTAAGATTTTTGAGTGAAGATAGTGAGACTGAGCATGGAAGATGTCGATAAAGTGGTTGTGCAATGGGCGACGGAAAAACCCCATTTAGATACCGTGCCTATGGCATTACTGGGACGTTTTTTACGTTTACACAAGCACCTTGAAGCAGAGATATCGGCATGCCATAAGCAATTTGGCTTAACCATGGGCGAGTTTGATGTATTAGCCACGTTGAGACGAAATGGAGAGCCATATATCTTAACGCCTTCGATATTACTGTCGTCAATGATGCTCACCTCGGGCGCCATGACCCATCGCTTAGATAAGCTTGAAGCTAAGCAGTTAATTGTACGCACCCATAGCACTGAAGATCGCCGTAGCGTATCTGTAGGGTTAACCAGCAAAGGCCTTACAGTGATTGATGCGATGCTAGAGCAACATGTATTAGTGCAGCACAAACTCGTTGCCAGTTTATCCGCCAACGAGGTGCCAGCATTAAACCAATTACTCAAAACTTGGCTAACGGCTTTTGAAGGCGAGTGATTCTAGCGTTATAGGTTACTTTAGCTAAAACTAACAATACCTCTTGATATTGTTAGTTTTATTTAATTATTGATATGTTATTTAATAATAAAGCTGAATGTTTTTTTATTTCTAACAATAGATATAATTAGTAATAACATTAATAAGTAGTGGCTCAAACTTCCACCACCACTTTTTTTATCACTATCAACTTCTACAGGTTCCGTTGGAGTAGTAGAATTTTCTATTATTGTTAATGAAATACTGTATTGTATAACCCCTCCATTGGAATCATCTATACTAATATCAATGTTATGATTCCCGATAATATTTGATTTAATATTCATTACTACCTCCCCCGAAGAACTTGTTATGATAGAGGCGGCTGATGATGAAGTCGTAAATTGGAGTTCGTCATTATCTATATCATCAAAGTAGCTTGATAAGTATAGTGTTAATGAAGTGTTTTCTACTAAGGTTATATTGCTTATATCACTTTTCACTTGTGGTAAATGGTTTTTGTATATTAAGTTAAAGTATAATAACTCCGTAACTATATTTACTTCATCTGTAATAGATATTGTTACAATGTTATCTAATGGTTTGTTATCCTTAAATAATGTACCTGATAACACTCCAGATGAAATTGTAATATTTGGGGGTAGGTTGATAGGATTTATGACTACTACTTCATCTTCAACGTTCTCTATATAGTCATATAGATTTATGTTGAATTGTTCGCTAGTATAAATTTCAAAAGTATTAGTTTTTAATTTTGGTGGTATGTTTGTTTTTGACTTGTTATTGATGGTTATATAAGCATTAATTGACTCTTCACCATCTGACACCTCAACATTGATAATGTAACTGCTTTCTGACCATGCATTGTTGGTTAGTGACATTGTACCAAGGCGATCAATTTTAAAATTATCATTATTAGTATTGTCTATAAAAAATAGAGTGTCATTGTCAATGTCATTAAATAAATTATTCAATTCTATTTTTTCATCTGCAATGTCAACGTCAAACTGTACTTGCTCAGGAGGACTATTAACACCATCGTTTACTTTGAAGATGTAAGAAACTTCATTTTCAAAGTCTCCTGATATGAACTGGTTATAGTCTTTTCCTATTCTTATTCCGCGGTTTTCTATTAAAGAATAAAGGTTTTTTGAAACATTTGAATAGCTAAGAACTATAGTAGAGTTCTTTTCGAAAAATATAGATTGAATGTCGGCAGTAAATTCTTCTAATGTGGTTTCATTATTTTTTATTTTAACAATGTATGTTCGTTCACCTTCTTCACCAAGTATTCTATATTCAGAGCTAAATAGTAATAATTCTTCACTATAGGTTGTGTTCTTTTGGTGAGTATATATATAAATATTATCTTCAGATATATCCGATATATTATTGAAGTATGTTTTACTCTCAACCTCATTGGTTGAGTTTTTTATGTCATCACTACTCTCAGTAAATACTGTTGTTTTCATGTTTTGATGTGATTTAGGCTTCTGAAAAACTTGAGAAGGTCTATTGTTAATATCATTTATTAGTTGGCTATCAAATTCTGGGGCACATTTTGGGCTATCAAAAATGAATTCATCTTCATAGTACTGACTGGATAGCATTAGGTTACCAACTTCCATGTTATTTAATAAGCAAGTTGATGTTTTTACACCTCCTATATTAATATGAAATGGTGTTTTATCTATTCTTGTTGAGTACCTATCATCCTTAGTGATAAGTGGAACCTTTTTGGGGTTTTGGTACTTTTGTAAAGCAAGTACTTTGATATCGTTATCAGTGTCAATTTTTAAATTATGGACTCCAACCTCGTCAAAGCTTAACGTAGTAATGTTATATCCATCATCGCTAATAAGATCCGGATAAACTCCATTATCTACAGATTTATATGATTTATTATTAAACTCATCTATTATAGTCAAAGGTCCATTACTTTTATTACAATTTATATGAATACCTTTTATTATTAGTTCATCACCAATAGCTCTAGCTATCCATCGTTCTGTAGTAGGGTATATACGTTTATGTATATACTGATCTTTACAGTTAAGTAAGCCATTTTCGTTACTTCCGTAAATTTGCAATATTTTATTTGATATTGTTCTTTGGTGACTTGGGATAGATAGATCTTCGTTGACTAGTTCACCAGAAGAAATGATTAAATTTCTCACTTCCCAAGGGGCTAAATCATTTATTGAGTTTAAGAGTGATACTGCTCCCGCAACTTGAGCCGCAGCTAACGCAGTTCCTGAAGCATAACGATATCCATCACTTTCTGTGCTTAAATTTGGATCTGAAATTGTTATTTCATCAATATAAGCAGTAGTAGCATGATAAGTATCATTAACAATTCCAGCCGGATAACCTAACCTTAACTTTAGCGTTTTAAGTTTCTCACCTATGTCTTCATGTACTGAAACAATACTACTTATTGATTGCCACTGCTTACTTGGCATAAAAAATGACCCCATTGGTAACCAACTTGAAATTGACTCATCATAATAGTCTAAATTTATCCAACGTTCTGATAAATTAAGTGTGTAAAATGAGAATAAAATTTCTTTACCTTGATATTGTTCTAGGTTTATAGGTGGAAGCTCAATGAAGGAATCGATATCTCCAGAATAAACTTCCCAAGAGCTATTTCCTGTATAGTATTTTTCAGTAGATATAGATACATTGTTTAATTGCGATGTTGGTATATCATTTTGTTCAAATAAAAAATCAAATTGTTCACTTTTTTCGTGTTTGTTATTAATACTCGCTGTTAATAAATAATTAGCTGGTGCAGTTGTACTAATACTGTTAGCCCCGTACCCATAATAATTACCGTTTGTTCCTCTTCCTGAAATGGTAATTACATTTGGTAATAAATAGGCTCCCGGGAAGTCCAAACCTAGATCCAGGTTTGCCGCAAAAAAATATTGATCAATCTCACCTCTCATTGGTGATATTACTAATATTTCAGCATCATTTAATTTTTCAAATACAGGTTTTACTTTTGCTATTGCATCGTACTGTTCAAATAAGTTTATCCCAAAAGTTAATACAACAGAGGATATCTTTTGTTGTTTTACCTCTTTAAGGTATATGATGTAATCTACACATTTATCAAAGTTTTCTATAGTACCGCCATTTTCATCAGCAAATATACAAGAAGCAACTTTGGCAACATTACTTATTCCAGCTATTCCTGTATAATTATCATACTCTGCAGATATAAGTGAAGCCATTTCTGTACCTAAGCCATAATAGTCAGAAATGTCACCATTTTTTTGTGATATTCACACCATGGATATCATCAATATAACCATTTAAATCATCATCTATATTGTTATTTATAATTTCATCAGGATTAATCCACATAGAGCTTTTAATATCTTCGTGATCAGACTTTATTCCTTGACCAATAATGAAGGTAATATTTTCGTCAGTAGCAGTTATTCTTGACTCTAAATAATGATTAAATCCAATGCCAAAGGAACCGCCATTAGGACCTTCACTTCCATTTAAATACCATTGATCCGGATACAAAGGGTCATTCACTAACTCTGACGCTTTTGTTGGGACGAGAAATATAAAAGTTAAACTTAATAAGGTTATAGTGCGAAACAAATCCATTTTAAAACATCCATGTACAGTATTTTAATGTAAAATTATTGTAACCCACTTGTAAGTATTAGTTAAGCTTTTGGTTTGAGAGGCAAGATTGTTTAGGGAAAATGCGAAAAAACGACCAGTGTCGTAATACACAGGTCGTTTTTTTAACTGAAATAAACTATTTGCTTTCGTAACACTTACTGCTGCAATTGCGCTTTTGCTGCTTCAACTTTCGAGAAATCTAAGCCCAGCTCAACCACGGCTTCTTTGATTAATGCTGGGTTTTGCATCACAAGAGCCATCAACTGTTGCAGCTTTTCTGGTGGAATACCTAATTGGCCAATGGTTGCCATTGCAGCAAATGGATTTTCAGTCAATGTTTGAAACAACTCATTAATTTGAGCGTCAGTGACCTGGTGTTCTTTTAAGATGGCAATAATCGGATTCATTGCATGACCTTGTTCGGTTAAAAGTGAGTAGGGCGAGATTTTATCACGTTTTAACCTGTTGAGGGCAAGCGCTCTATCGGTTTGGTTAAAGAATCCGGCGAAGTGGTTTCATTGTTGTGTTCGGTGGCGAGTGAACGATGGAATAGTATTACACTGTCGTGAGTGAACAGTTTAGTGAAGTACAGTTCAGTGAAATGAATTAACGCATAATAAAAAGGCCAGAGCATATGGTTAATATGTTCTGACCTTATTGTGTATTAGCTTATATCAAACGCTCAATGTACTGCTATTGCGTGTCTTCAAGCTTACAACGTACTTGCGACAATGTTGCCGTTTTACCGCTTTGCACATGTTGCAATAGGCAGGTATCACCTTGTTTTAATAACTGAACCGCGTCAGGAATGTCAGTACTGCGCCCCATTATCAATAACCCGTTGGCATCTTTGTGCGGTGCGCGCTCAATGACTTCCTGGCTGTATTGCGTAAAGGCATTGTCGCTAATCACTACACTACTGGCACCCAACAAGCTTGCTATTGCTTGTTGTAACTCGGCGTGGGTCTGCACACTTGGATTAGTTAGCGTTGCAGCTTGTGGCAAAGACGGCTCCTCGCTTGCTGTCGCGACACAACCCGTTATGAGTACCATGCCAATGAGCCCTATGAGTGGTTTACGCATTATTACTCCGAAGCCTGCGGCGTTAAAATGCGGTTATTAAGCAGCACATTTTGATTGCGGGTGTCTTGTAACATAAAGCCTGGGTCAATAAAGGTGTTTTTGGCGGGGGCACGGGCTATGGCCGTTGCGGTTACCGGACAGGTGTTGTTGTCACGGTAATACAGCGCCGCACTTAACAGTGTTTCATCGCTATCACCTAAAGCATGAGTAAGGTCATCATCTAGCATACAGCCAGGTACTTCACTGTCTAAGGTTGGGTTTGTTGATGGGACAAACCCATCTGAATACTCACCAAAGCCTTTGTCATTCACCCCTTTAAATTGAATGGTAAAGTAGGTCGTGTCGCAATTGTCTGTGGGGTAAAAACCGTAAGGTTTACCACAAGTGGTATCACCGAGTTGAATGACCTCAATGTCAATACCACGCAGGGCATTCATTAACGCTTCACTTGCCGAACAAGTGTCTGGTGTCGTTAGCACAAATACACGATTAAGGTTTAATGTGGGTAGTGATACGCCGCTTCTAAGTAATGAAGTGTTAAACCCAAGAGATTCAGAGTAAAACGGCATTGGTGTTAATGTTTGTCCTGTTACTGGGTCAATCGTTGGGTATTTGTCGTTAAAGCTGGTGCGCTCAAATACACGGTTATTGGTCGCAGTGTCACCAGCTACCATGTACGCTAATTGGCTGGCAATAGCTAATAATCCACCACCGTTATAACGAATATCCACTACTAAATCATCAACTTGTGCATTACTCAACGTTGTCATGGCATCATACAAGCCTTTTTCAGCGGTGGCGATATGCGAGTTAAACAGTAAATAGCCTACCTTGCCACTGTCGGTCGTAATGGTTTTAGTATTTTGTACAGGGGATGATACTACGGTACCGGCAGTTAAGGTGACACTACGGTCGGTTTCGGCATTTAAATCACGCACGACAAACTCAGTTTGCTTACCGCTGTCGCTAGGGAATAAACCGGCATTAAGGGTATCAATACTGTCACTGTCATTGGCGGTTGCTACATCAACACCATCTACCGAGACAATGATTGCTCCTCGGCTGACACCCGCGTCACTGGCGGGTGTATCGGGCTCATTATAAGCAACGGTGACCTGTCTGCTTACACCGGTCGACGCTTGGCGTAAGCTCAAGGTCATACCATAACCCACTGAAGCGCCAGAGCCATTGAGTAAGTCCCATTCTTCAGTCGACATCGAAAAGTGGAAGTTATCTTTTAGGTTGCCTGTGTCTGATAATTCTTCTGTTTTGAGTAGATCAAAATACTCCGCAACACTGTATGGTGCAGGATCGCGATCGATGATTTCGTCATACCAAAGGTAAGTATCGTTGCTCCATGAGCGTAACCATAATTTTTGAGTCAGAGAGGCTGTGCATTGATTTGCCAAGCTTGAGTAGCTAGCAAATTGCCCCTCAACCCATTGCGGTGAGGTTGAACCTGTATCGATATCATCGCCACCAGAGGAACCTCCGCCGCCACAAGCTGCGAGTAAAAGGCTGGTGCCAATCATTAATGGTGTAAAGGTACCGCGAGAGAGTAACTGCATTAAAATAATCCTTTATTTATCTCAAACCCATTTGGTTGATTTACGTACTTTCGACTTATAACTTTATTACAATTTGGCTCATTTGTAACTCAAGTTTTAAGTAAATGTTAACTAGGATAGACATCAATAATCATGTAGGCGCAAGGTTTTTATTTGCTGTTTAGCCTTAGCGCGCATTACCATGAACAAAATAAATCATTAAAGAGCAGGCTATGCGAGCTTCGAATATCAATTTAACAGCGCCTTACAAACAACAAACGGGTGCCTCTGGGGTTAAGTTATTGCTGATCATTTTGGCAACCATGTTAGTCACTGCAGGCCTGACATTTTTTGTTATTCGCACTTATATTTTTCCCTCTCCAATGACACCTGTGACCTTAAATGCCAAAGAGGAGCAACAGCTGGATCAAAAGCTAACCCAGCTTGGTTGGCAGGTTGACTCAAGCGCGTCAAGAAATGCAACTCATACTAGCAATGCGCCTAATAATCGCAATTCTATCAATGACAGCTCGGTTAATGACAAGCCCCTCAACGACCAGGGCGAGCTCACTCCTCAAGCTTATCGTGAATACGACACAGACCGACAAGTGACCTTTAGTGAAAAAGAAGTGAATGCGATGATTGGCCGCAACCCTGATTTTGCCAAGCGCGTGGCCATTGATTTCTCAAATAACCTGGCCAGTGCGACCATGCTTATCCCGATACCGAATGACTTTCCGGTGATGGCAGGTGAAATTTTACGGGTCAACACAGGACTGGATATCCGTTTAGATGCTAATCGTCGCCCTGTTGTGGCACTCGTGGGCGTGAGTTTAATGGGCGTGCCTATTCCCAATGCGTGGCTGGGCAATATGAAAAACGTTAATTTGGTGAGTGAGTTTGGCGATAAAGGCTTTTGGAATACCTTTGCCGATGGTGTCGATGATATTCAAATTCGTGATGGTGAGCTGTACATCAAACTGCGTCAATAAAGACTGTTAATCAATGCCTATGACAGTGGGCATGTATCACCGTTCACTGTCATCTAAGGGGCTTAAATATTAACCTATGTTCGATAAAGCACTTTTACTACGTGCCAGCCAAATTTTGTTTTCACTAAATGCGGGGTAATTAGCTCGCCGTGAAAACACACTTTATCGAACTGTGGCACCATTTGACCCTTCTTAAACTCTCCTAAATTACCGCCACTTTTGGCCGACGGGCAACTCGAATGCTTTTTGGCTAACACATCAAACTTAGCGCCTTTATTCAGCTGTTTAATAATGTCTTCAGCTTGAGTTTGGTGTTTTACTAAAATGTGAAGTGCCGCTGCCGTTTTAGCCATGTTACTGCCTATCTATATTGGTTTGAATGGGTCAGTTTAATACTGAGTGAGTATTATACCTGTTTCGTCAGTAAAATAGGTAAAGACTAACGTTTTAATACATCTCGCACCCAAAATATCACTTGTAAGCTGAGCACTAAGGTAAAGGGAATCGCCCCCACAATCGCGACTTGTTTGTTAAGGTCGACATCGTTAATACTCACCAGCGCAATGGTTATGGCGATTAAAATTATGCTCCACAATATTTTGGCGTCGCGCGTGTCGTTATCCGTTAATAAGCTGGCGATATAAATTGATGAGTCAGCACTGGTAATTAAAAAGGTCACCAACAACAATAGTGCAGCGGCAGACAATAACGCGCCCAACGGCATTTGCTCAAAAAAACTAAACAGTCCCAATGTGTATTGTTGGTTAACCGCATCCATAATGGCGCTGGCATAAGGCTGAGTTAATACGCTACCACCAAACGCTGAAAACCAAATAATAGACGTTATGGTTGGCAATAAGATGGTGCAACTTAAAAATTGCCTAATACTTCGGCCTTTACTTATTCTGGCGATAAACGGCCCCACAAAAGGTGCCCAAGCTATCCACCATACTAAATAAATGACCGTCCAACCTTGGCTCCACTGTTCTGGCTGACCAACCCCAAAAGACATTTTGGGTAATAACTTGATGTAGTTTAAGGTCGACTCAAAAGTTAACTGTAAGGTGTTTAATGGATTAACTAGCGCGATAACCAGAACTAACATTGCGACCATAAATAAGCTGTTAAATTGGCTTAAGCGTTTAATACCATTATTTAATCCTGCAAGAGACGATAAGGTAAACAATGCGGCAATGATCAATATCATCCCAATTCTAAACGCCAACGAGCCAATATCTAATCCAAGTGCTTGTTCTACCCCTGTTTGGATTAAGGCAATGGTATTGGCAAATGTGCCGGCGATACCAAAAATAATGGCTACAACTGCCAATAAATCAATCAAATTTAACCACTTAGGTTTGTCTGCACTAAAGCTGGCACTCACCCGTAAACTGCGTTGTTTATTATAGGCAAACCAGGCCATAACCAACCCTGCCATGGCGTAAATAGCCCAAGCATGAAGCCCCCAGTGAAAATGGGTAATGGCTAGCGCACCCGGCACAGATGAAAAAGATTGTTGTAAAAACTCTGGTGGATTCACATAGTGATAAACCGGTTCTGCCACGCCCCAAAATATCAGCCCAGATCCCATGCCTGCTGTAAATAGCATTGCCATCCAGCTCATAAAACTGAACTCTGTTTGTGCCTCATTGCCGCCCAAGCGAATTCGTCCTATGGGGCTAAAGCATATTACCGTTGCGGAGAGCAGTAATAGGCTCGAAAATTGAATAAATTGTGAGTCAAAATAGTCGAGAAAAAACTGAGTAAATTGGCTTAATAGTGCCAATGTGGTTGTGGGGAAAAGTAATAATAAACCGGCGATCAGGGTAACAGGTAAATAAAAACCGTATTGCGGATTTAACCAAAAAGGCCGTTTAGTGGTGTCAATGCTGGTGGTCGTTTCTGTTGTTATTGGCATTGGTGGCTCCGATTGGCAATGCATCACTATGCCGTAAATGATTAAAAGAAGGAAGATAAAGGGCTTTGTAACCTTGAATCAACGGGCTGCTCGTAACAGTTTGTAGCAGCTTAGCGATTGAACATCTGCTTAATTGATATAAAGTAACTACACAATAATAAATACACCTAAGCAAACAACAAAAAGGACATTTTAATGCTTAAAAGAATCATACCTTTATGCGTAGCGAGTGCAATGACAATGGCCACACAAATCCAAGCAGAAGAAGACAAGTTTATTTGGTTAGAAGAGGTTGAAGGTGCCAAGCCGATGACCTGGGTAAAGCAGCAAAATGATGTGTCTGCCACCCACATTAAAGGCTATAAAGGCTTTGATACCTTAGTTGCCAATAGCCTTGAGATTCTTAACAACGAAGCGCGGATCCCTTATGCGAGACGCACGGGCGACTATTTTTACAATTTTTGGAAAGACGAAACTCATACTCGCGGTATTTATCGTCGAACCACGCTAGAAGAATACGCAAAAGCTGATCCTAAATGGGAAACCGTGCTCGACATTGACGCCCTGGGTAAAGCCGAAGGCGTTAACTGGGTGTATAAAGGTATGAACTGCCAATACCCACAAAATGAACGCTGCTTAGTGTCGTTATCTCGTGGCGGCGCCGATGCTGCTGAGGTGCGTGAGTTTGACCTCACCACTAAAAGCTTTGTTGATAAGGCACAAAAGCCATTTATGGTCGATGAGGCTAAATCGATAGTGAGTTGGATTGATAAAGATACGGTCTTTATTGGCACCGATTTTGGCGACGGTAATAGCATGACTGATTCGGGTTACCCAAGCTTAGTAAAACTATGGAAACGCGGCACACCGTTATCTGAAGCGAAGACCATCTTTACAGGCGATAAAACATCTGTAGCCTCAGCGGGTTACGTTATTTTTGATGATAAAAAGCCACTGAATATTATTACCGAAAGCTTAACTTTTTATACGGCTAAGCATTACGTGTATCAAAACGATAAGCTGGTGGCGTTGCCTTTACCAGCCGATGCAGACATTAAAGGCTACTTTAAAGGCCAGCTATACATTGAGCTGAAAAGCGAGTTAGTCACCGATAAAGCAACCTTTAAGCAAGGTGCAGTTGTGTTTACCCCGGTAGACAAACTGATCGCGCAAAAGCCTGAGTTTAATGAATTTGTATCGCCCACCGCCACGGCTTTTATTTCGCAAATTAACTTCAGTAAAAATGCGGTATTTGTCACCTGGTTAGACGATGTTAAAAGTAAACTCGTACGGTATACCCAAAATAACAAAGGTGAGTGGCAAAGCGACACTGCCCCATTTGACGCCAATGGCACCTTAAGTGTGTTTGATGTTCAGCGCGACAGTGATGAGTTTTTTGTTGATTACACTAGCTTTTTAGAACCATCATCCTTGTATCGTGTTAATGGTGCCACGCTAAAAGCCGACAAAGTCAAAGGTATGCCACAACAGTTTGCCGCTGATAAGTTTACAACCAAACAATTTTTTGCTCAGTCTAAAGACGGCACCAAAGTGCCTTACTTTGTGGTCATGGCCAAAGATATTAAGTTAGACGGCAGTAACCCTACGCTACTTTATGCCTATGGTGGTTTTGAAGTCTCTCGTCTACCGTCATATTCGGCTACAGTGGGTAAAAACTGGCTCGAACAGGGCGGCGTATATGTGTTGGCAAATATTCGTGGTGGTGGCGAGTACGGCCCAGCTTGGCATCAGGCGGCGTTAAAAGAGAATCGTCATAAAGCGTTTGAAGATTTTGAAGCCATTGCCGAAGACTTAATTGCCCGCAAAATTACCACAAGCCAGCATTTAGGTATTCAAGGTGGCAGTAACGGTGGTTTGTTAATGGGGGCTGCGTTTACGCGTCGTCCTGATTTATATAATGCAGTGGTATGTCAGGTGCCATTGCTCGACATGAAGCGTTATAACAAGCTGTTGGCAGGTGCCAGTTGGATGGGCGAATACGGTAATCCTGATATTGCTGAGGAGTGGCAATACATTAAAACTTACTCGCCATATCATAATTTAAAACAAGGTGTTAAATACCCTAAAGTGTTTTTTACTACTTCAACCCGTGACGACCGTGTTCACCCTGCTCACGCACGTAAAATGGTTGCTAAAATGGAAGACATGGGCATTGATGTGTTGTACTACGAAAACATTGAAGGAGGCCATGCCGGTGCTGCTGACAATACCCAAGCCGCAGAGCTTATCTCAATGGTATACGCCTATTTAATGCAGCAATTACGTTAGTTTCTTGGTTTGTCGATAGAAAAGGGTCTCAATGATGAGACCCTTTTTTTGGGATTAGTATTATATTTAAAAAAAAGCCGCAGCATCGATCCTACGGCTTGAGGCCATTACCTAGTAAAAGGGGAACTGGCGGTAACCCTAACTAGGATGGGGGAAGTCATCATTCATCGGCAGCAATCAGGGTGATTTCATTACTGACATTTGAACCATGAATTTGTACTGCCACTTTGAACACTTCAACAGCGCCTGCAGCGGCTTTGCTTTCTAGGTCTAAATCGATAGCATTAAAGGAATATTGACCTTCGGTATCGGTTTCTTCTAATAAGCCCGCACAATTTTCAGCATCGGTTTGATCACAGCCAAAGCTTTGAGATACATGCCAACGTTTCCATGCTTTTGCCTTGGTTGACGGAGACGCTGGGTCAGGAAACCCAAAATACACAATGTCATACTCGTTAGCATTGGTAATGGCTTTACCATCAGCATTGCTTAAAGTGAATGTTAATGCCCCTGTTGCCGCATCAAATGAGTCAAGTTGCATTGAGATATCAGTTGCTTCATTAACATCAATGGCTTCACTCACAGGATCGACTACCACAGGTGGCACAACCACAACCGGCGTATCATCAACAATAATATCTTCATCATCGTTGTCACTACCACAACCAAAAATTAGCAAACTACTGGCTAAAATGGCGCTAAGATATTTGATCTTCATAATGCGCTCCTTAATTGAAATGTCCTGTATGGCAAGTGGTACATTCCATATCGGTTTTAACGCTGGCAGCAGAGCCCATAGTTGAACTTACGCCATGGCAAGACTGACAAGCTTGTGCTTCAGTTGATGGTGTTGCGATTTCTAATAGTGAAATATCTTCACCAGCATATGCGCGGTTAAGTAACTCAACAATGTAGTAAGCCATACTAGCTGACAGACGTTTGCAGCGTTCACCTTTCAACGCAAACTCTTTGCCTGATGCGGCTGACCAGTTACTGATAGAAGAGTGACACAATGGACTATTGGCAATTGAGGTTGCGCCTACTTCAAGTGATTTTTCTGCAGTAGAGCCAATACCTGCAATAAATTCATCTGAAGATAATGGAAGATCCGTCGTTTCATAGTAACGGAACGATGCGCCAATAATTGAACTGTTTTGACCGTTAATATCATCAAGAATATTAATCAACATACCAGAAGCATTTAAGTTACCGCAAAGAGTACCTTGACCCACAACACCTGCCCAACCATAACCTGCTAATGCAGTAGGGATAGTGGCAAATTTAGACGCGTCAGCACTGTCAGATGCCGCAAGCATAGTAATAATGGCGTGGAATACCTGGTGCATACAGCCACCACCTGTTTCATAAGCGAGTTTGGCGGTTGCCATGGCATCGAGTGGTGCGTATTTTAGTTTTTCCCCTAACTCTAAACGGTAATTCCCGTCAGTGTCTGTCGCTGCAAAAGCCGACGTACCCATTAAAGTCGCCCCAGCAGCGGCGGTGCTTATACCAATAATTTGTGTCAAAGCTTGACGTCTGTTTATGCTCATAATAATCACCCTTTTACTTATCGTTTTATTATCAATCCCAATCTGGGAGTTTGGTGTTGTTAGCAAAGTGTTGTTAGCAAACTATGCTTGGCAACTTGTTGGTAATAACGATAAGCGATGGAGTTATTAATGATGTGATTCAAAGCAGATAAAAATGTTCGATTAAAAATCGCTGTTTTAGACTTAATGGAATTGATTTATTGGTGGCTAACTTGCTTAAAATGGTGACAAAATGTGATGTAAATCACCTTATTTATGACATTTATGCTTATTTATTGGCGAGTGCAGCAACTTTAATATCATGAAATGGTGTGATCATCTTCACGCATTTATAACAATGTAAAATTAAACACTTACTTTTGTTAAGGAATAAAGCGCTTAGATAACAGGATCACAGAATTCATCAGATTTTTTGCATACACTTAAACCGTCGTAATTTGAGTCATATATTGAGGCGGTCAAAAATGCAATTGTAGCCATTGTAGGTTCGATATCGGCAAGGGAGATTTGATTAACCAGGACACAGGTGTTGTGTGGCATTTACCTCGGGCAGAGTTGCACGTGCTAAGTTTGCTGGTGGAGTATCAAGGTAAAGTTGTTGTTAAGTCCTTGCTAGAGTCAGGTCATGAAGACGATTCTCATTTAAGCTCTGCTTCTGTAGCAAGAGCTATTTTTACCTTGCGCTCATTTCTTGAAGCTGCACAATATGAAAGCCTAATTGAAACCGTTAAGAGTCAGGGCTATATGCTCAGGGCTCATCGCGCCCGTAAAGAAACCGCTAGTACATGGCTGACACCGTTTATACGGCCGCAACAGGTATTACTGATGGTCATTGTATTGGTAGCATTACTGTTAGCGAGTACTATGGTGGTTTAACCAACAACGCCATACTGTTAACCCTGCACTTCCATTGAGTGTGGAGACGGTTACCCTTAAATCTGAACAGCAAGTGGATGTGATTTTATACTCTCTTTCAAACACCAATAATGAATTGCTCATAGATCAAGCGCAGCAGCTAGTGAAAAGCTTGCAACAGTGTCCTGTCACAATATGGAGCAGAGTTTTTTTATCGTTATCGCATGACAAGCAAGTGCTTAATATTACCCTTAGGGGCGATCATTTTGGTCAGTCTCTTATTCGTAATTTAA
Source organism: Shewanella phaeophyticola (assembly GCF_025398315.1). GTDB lineage: Bacteria > Pseudomonadota > Gammaproteobacteria > Enterobacterales > Shewanellaceae > Shewanella > Shewanella phaeophyticola. Next base: position 3,727,608 of record NZ_JAODOQ010000001.1, on the reverse strand, counting down.
AAATAAGCGATTTACGTCAACCCAAGCAATTTGTGACCTCACAGTGGTTAGCTGAATTGAATATTTGTAGTACCTCAAATGGTCGTGTCGCGCCATCTAATCAGTTGCAAGGAGGCTAAGCATGACGAGAAAAGGGTTATGGGTCATCAATATTGTGATTCTTTTATGCCTGTTAGGCAGTGTGGGTACGATTTACTCGCTTACCTCTAAGCCAACTAACTTTATGTTAAGTTGCAGTTCTGAATTGTTTAATCATGGTGCGACCGGCTCTGAAAGTGATCACTATCTGCTGGTCGATCTTGTCTCTAAAGATGGTTTAGCCCAAATTAATTATCGGTATTATGACCTAGAGGGCAACTCGGTGGGTACTTTAGCGATGACGGGTAAGGTTAATAAAGTCGATACAGAGCGACAAATGTTTGATGTTTCAGTGACTACAAAACAAGAATACACTGGTGAAAATGGCCAAAGTACACCAGCACACTATGAATATTTATCTTATATTAGTGGGCTTAATCTTAATCAAAGTGGTATGCACTCGTTAAGTGTCCAAGTGCTTGAGCGTGATGAAACCAAAGACTATGCAGTAGTATTATTTCAGCCCAGTAATACAGTTTGTGGCTGCCGTTTAGTCAATCAATAATAGAACAAAAAAGGCCGATGCAATTTATGCATCGGCCTTTTTGTAACTTAAATTTAGCTTATGACAAAGTGATGATTCATGTTGCCAATGCTTATGCGTTTACTGAGCGAAGTGTCGCTGGCTCAGCTTCAACCTTTAGTGGCGCAACATCGGCTTTAACTTGAGTTAATTCACCTACAGGTAAAATAGTGCGGCCATATTCAGCGTTAAGCACTTGCGCCATGGCAAAGTAAATTGCACTAGCACCACAAATAATGCCTTCAAAACCGGCAATCGTGCCGATTAATTCGTTGCCAGTAAAATCGCGTACAGCCAATAAGAAAAATAATACGGTTAGTGAGGCAAATACAAATTGCTTAGCGCGTGGGTAACGTAATGAACCCACAAACATAAAGGCAGTAAATGTGCCCCATAATGTTAAATACCAGCCCATAAAATGTGCCGGGCTTGCTGCTACGCCCATGTTTGGCATTAAAATTAGCCCAACAAGGGTTAACCAAAATAAGCCATATGAGGTAAATGCAGTCGTACCAAAAGTATCACCGCGCATAAAGCACATCATGCCCACGATAACCTGGCCAATACCACCGTAAAAAATCCCCATTGCAAGGATCATCGAATCAATTGGAAAGTAGCCAGCATTGTGGATATTAAGCAGTATGGTGGTCATACCAAAGCCCATTAGCCCTAACGGAGCTGGATTCGCAAATTTTGTAGACATCGTGATCCCTTATGGAAAAGTTCAACAATTAAAAGTTAATCGGTACCCTTGTTGGGTAAGGCGCGCATTTTAGAGAAACCCCACCCGGGTAGCAATAAGCCGTAGTGGGTATATGAATAAAAAATGAAAACTAAATATTTTTATTTAAAAACAACAGTTTAGATTTTTATTTTTGTAGATGCTGATTTTGGGGTGAATATCAATGTTAATAAGTTATTAAAATTCATATAGATACAAAGACTAATCATGAGTATGTGACATAGCTCAACTAGCATGCATTGATGTGATCTTTTTCATAAACCCCTGCACGTCATCCTCAGCTAGCGAGACTATACTTAGCTGTATGATGGGCAATTTGTGACACGAGTGGCATTAAGAGGGTAAATTTGCAGCTGCTTGCAAAATGCGTCATTAGTGTATTTTTGTGTTATTTAATCGCTTTACGGTAAACAACATACATTTAAGCTGTTTTATTTTGTCATCAAACTTACTGCCTTATTTAAATATTCCATCATGATTTACGCTTTGTGCTGTATGTATTTCATTCATTTGTGTTCTAGGGCACAGACGTATTTTATCGAGTACAGTTAGTCTGGTTTTACAATGAGCTAAAAATGGAATACACCTGCGTTATACGGGGACTTTGATCATCGGAGGTTATATGCAACATAAATTTATTACGACAGTTTTGGGCACCCTAAAACCTAATTTACTGCAATCATTAGCCCAGGTGAGTCGCGAAATGGGAGCCAGTTGGGAAACCAGTAAAGTGATTAAGCTCGATGGCCAATTTGTGGCTATGATGCGTGTGATGATCGATCGAGATAAAGAACAAGCATTAAAGCAAGCCTTAGAGCAACAATTTGCCGCGCTGACTTTTGTGTATGCAGAGTATGAGCAGCAAGCCATTCACTTTTCGACAGAGTGTAAGCTTACATTAGACTGCAACGACCGCTCAGGGTTGACCCACGATATGAATGCTATTTTAAATGACCTTGAAATTAGCGTTGATCATCAAGAATGCTACCGGGTGCAAGTGACCAGTTTAGGTAAAACAGTTTATAGCGCCAAGTTGACATTGCGATTACCTGAAAATGTCACCATGGAGTTGTTATTATCGCAGTTAGAATCATTAAGTGATAACGTCAGGATAGACGTTGAAAAATAGCCTTTTGTACTAAAATGAGTGAGTTCTAATACAGGTGAGTTAACTTAGCTTAGCTAAACACCACTTTATTTCTGCCACTGCTTTTGGCTTTATAAAGGGCGTTGTCGGCAAGGTTAATCGCCTGTTCAATTGAGATGTCTTTTTCGCCTAACTCAACCACACCAAAACTCGCCGAGATCTGAATGCGATGTTCACCGAAACTTATGGGGGTGTTTTGGATCATGGCGCGTAATCGTTCAGCCACATGTGTGGCGTCGTCGTAACAAGTGCGGCCGATTAAAATAACAAACTCTTCTCCTCCCATTCGACCCATTAAATCGTCTTGCTTAATATGTTGTTTAATTAACTCACTGATGCTGATTAATACCTGATCGCCACCGGCATGGCCAAATTGATCATTAATGGTTTTAAACTTATCAATGTCCCAATAAATTAAACACATATGCTGGTGTTGATTTTGCAGTTCGAGCATTTTTTGCTTTGCCTGAAGATAAAAACCTCGGCGGTTTAAGCAGTTGGTGAGTACATCTGTCATAGCGAGCAATTTCATTTCTTCGGCTAAATCAGACGCCAGCATATAGATAACAAATACTGACATGCCCACATACGCAGCAGGGAGGGCTGTAAAGTTAACAATAGAATACAGTTTGATCAGCTCAGCATCGAAAACGTTGCCCTGAGATAGCGCAATACTTGCCGCAATAAACAGACAGCCAGCAAAAAGAAAATGCATGATCGCCGCGCCAATTTCTGCTGGGCGTGGCTGTTTACGGTGCCGAATAATGACGACACTTGTAATCATTAATAGCACTACATCAATGTATAAATACAATGACATTCGTAGTCCCAAATGTGGACTAATAAAGGTAAAAAAGTAGGTTAATGCCATGCCTATAATGCCAAGAACTAATAGGGTTGCAGGACGAATTCGGGTTTGAGTGCGCAAGCAATGCCCCCAAGTCCCCAATAAAACAGATAGCATCGACAGGGTGCAACCAATCATCCAATACAAATGATGCGACAAAAATAAACTTTTAAATAAGGCGTTGGCCCAAAGAACGGTTGAGGCCAAAAAAGACAACGAAAACATCAAGGCGTACTTTTGTTTTCCCATGGTTTGCCAGGTCATAAAAAAGATAATCGACAGCAAAATACTCGAAAAAAACAAGGTGATCAAAATGTAGGTAAATGGACTTTCCATATGCCGTCTTCTTATTTGAGTTGGTATAGGCAATACATAGCCTAACAAGCGCGAGCGAAGTAACGAGTTGGATGTTAAAAATGACGTGTTAATAAACTGTAGACGGCAATATTGGGCTCCGCCAATGGTAAGTGGGAATTGGTGTTTAGGTGGTTAATAATTCAACACATGTAAACGCATTCGGTTCGCAAGCTTACATTAAGAAATTATTGTGAGTTGTTTTAAGGCTAATGTCGTCAGTGATTCGGTATAAGCATTGATTTTAACGTGTTCAGCACTCCAGCCTTTAACAAACCGCTGAAAATCAGCCCAAGCAACACAATATAAAGGACGCCAGGCTTGCTCAACCGCTTGCGAACTTATGTGTGGGTTAAATTTGGTAAGCCCTTGCGTTAACTCGGTAAAATAATGCTTGAGATAATTATTTATGACGTTTTCTGTTTCATTAAAGTTCAATGTACTGCTGAGCAACATAATCACATCTTTCATGCCGCACCCCTGGCCAACATATTGAAAATCGACCGCTGCAACACGATCGTCTGCACTGAAACAAAAATTGGCTAACTTAGCATCCCCATGTACCAGGGTTTGAAATGGGCATTGCGTTAACGTTTGGTCAATCAGTTTGGCTGCCGATTTTAGTGGATCATCAGTTAACGCCGCGAATTCGTCTGGTCTTGTGTCTAAATGCCAATAGGTTCCAACTGGCCAAAGCCCTTCAGGAGCAACCTGCATGTATTGAGCATGAAAATGTGCTAACCAAGATAAGCAGGCTTTTATTTGGGATGGGGTGGCTGTTGTTTTGACTTGGGTAAAGCCAACAGTGTGCAAATCTTGCAGTACTAATAAGGTTTCGTCGCTGTGTTGTTCTACATATAAACACTTGGGCAAAGGGTTTAATGGCTGCGTATGCTGATTGGCATAGTGTTGATACCAATTTACTTCAACGAGGTAAGAGTGCAATTTACGTTGATGCGACAGCAAGGTATTCCAACCGCGAGGGTGAGATGAAGGTTGCGGTAAATGAATGTATTTAACAATCACAGATGGAAAAGGCAGACCACAGACATAAGCCCGAAATAAATAACCGTAATCCCCCCAAAGAGGCTGTATCAGTTCAATATGACTTATATGGCTGGCACCAATAGCCAAGCTTATGCGCTGTAAAACCTTGTCTGCAATTTTCAAAATCATTCCTTACTCATAAACGCTACTGCTAAGAGGCTTTCGAGAGGCTAATTCTCTCACATTATAAAAATTTAATAATTCTTTCTGTACGGGGTTTGGTGAATCAAAAAACGCTTAAAAATAATCTAAATCCAAATTAAACCATGATGTTTTAATAATCAGCCTAATGTTTGTTTTAAAACATTTTGTTAACACCGTTTTGTTTTAATTTATAAACAATTGTTTGTAAATAATGACAAAAAAATGACCCTAAAAGCTTCATGCTATTGCAAGTTATTGTTTATGTTAATCTTGGCTGTTTTTGTGAGCAAGCTTGTATAGTCAGTAATTTGACGCTATCCTGTGCGCAAAATGTAACAAATGTTTACATATTGTTACATTTCATTTTCAGGCTTGCCTAATTAATCCAGGAGTAATCATGGCCACTGCAAGGACAACCATTTTCAAACTGAGCACACTTTCTGCTGCATTATTATTGACTGCATGTAGTAATTTATCTCAACCAGCCAATGTATCTGTATATAACGCAGAAGAGTTAGAGCAACGAAACACTGCCTTGCTAGAAAGAGAGAAAGCCGTCGCAAAGCGTGAAGCGCAGGCACAAGATGCATTAACTGTTAAAACGAGCCCTGAGGGTGAGTTGTTACCACCTAATGCGACACCTGGTGAATGTTATGCACGAGTATGGGTTGAGCCCACTTACCAAAACTACACCGAAACCGTGATGGTAAAAGAAGCCAGTGAAAAAGTTGATATTGTGCCTGCACAATATCAACAAGTTACTGAGACCATTGAGGTGCAACCTGCTAGCTACAAAATGGTTGCAGTACCTGCAACGTATGACGTAGTTACCGAGCAAAAATTAGTTCGTGCAGCAGGTGAGCAGTGGTTAGTTGACTTACGTAAGGGCAGTGCGCCAGCCAGTGCAGAGTTATTAAAAGCCGCTAGCGATCATGGTATTAACCTTAATAGTGCTACAGCCGGTATGTGTTTCCACGAACATTACATGCCAGCACGTTACGAGCAAAAGGGTGAGTCTGTATTAGTTGCTGAAGCTTATGAAGTTGTTGAAACTATTCCTGCTGAATTTCGCTGGGTAGAAAAGCGTATTTTGGTTAAAGAAGCCAGCACCCGCATGGAGCAAGTTGCTGCGCAATATGAAACGGTTACTGAAGAAGTTGTCGACGTACCGGCTCACACCATTTGGAAAAAGGGCGTAGATCCAATTCAAAAGATTGATGAAGCCACAGGCGAAATCATGTGTTTAGTTGAAGTCCCTGCCACTTATAAAACGCTCACTAAGCGTGTATTAGTGTCACCGGCTACCACTCGCACTGTAGATATTCCAGAAGAATACGAAACAGTACGTGTACAAGAGTTAGTGAGCGAAGCCAAAGAAGTTCGCACTCAAGTACCGGCTAAGTACAAAGATGTACAAGTGACCCAAAAAGTCGCTGACGTTGAATTTGTATGGCATGAAGTGCATAACGACGAGCATCCAAAAGCGACGCGTACTGGTAATAAGATTTGTTTAACTGCCACGCCAGCTGAATATGAAACCGTCAGCCGCCGTGTTGTGGTTAGCCCTGCGACGACTCAGCGTGTCGACATTGCAGCTAAGTATGAAACGATGAACGTGACTAAGCTGGTTTCTGAAACCAAAGAGCTGCGCACAGAAATCCCAGCTGAATTTGAAACCGTGTCACTGAGTCGTATTGATAAAGATGGCTTCATGGAATGGCGTCCAATTTTATGTGAAACCAACATGACACGCTCAACCATTACCGATCTACAACAGGCATTAGTCACTAAAGGCTATAACCCTGGCAAGATTGATGGCGTAGTGGGTGTTGATACCATTAAAGCGGTAAACGCGTTCCAAAAAGATAATGATTTACCAACCGATAAGTACATCAATATCGAAACAGTAAAAGCATTAGGCGTTAGCCTTTAAGTTAGCTTTTATTAAATAAAACAGCCCAAGTGGCAGCCTGATTTAGGCGACCACTTGGGCTTTTTTCTGTCTGTATTTTGTGAGTTCAACTGATTTTAAATGGTGGGTAAATCGATGTATTAGCGCGATATCTCACAGTGAAAAATTAATGATATTAGCTATTTACGTTTATGCTATTTGTAGTATGATGCTCGCGCTTTTTATCAATATCATTAAGGAACAATGATGTACAAAATCTCTCTTTTAGCCACAACCTTGTGCGCTGTTTTAGTCTCTCCAGCCTTTGCCAGTACGGATACACACTCATCAACATCAGATAACAGCGGTTTTTATATTGGTGGTGCAATCAATAAAACAGAGCTCGGTTCTGGTGATGCCAGTGGCTCAGCCGATGCGACAGGTTTTGGGATATACGGTGGTTATCAGTTTAACGATTGGTTTGGTTTAGAAAGTAACTTTTTTGCCGCAGATGTCGGTGAAGACGGTTTTGATGTGGTAGCTGGCGCACTCACCTTTACCCCAACATTTACTGCACGTGTTAATGACACATTTTCGCTATTTGCTAAAGTGGGTATCGCATCAATGGCGGTGGTTGTTGATAGTTACTATGATGACTTTACCGCTTCGGGATTTGGCTTTACTTATGGTATAGGCTTAAACGCCGCATTAACTGAAAACCTCAATCTTCGTGTAAGTTATGATATGAGCAAAGGTGATCTTGATATTGATGAATATGGCTATGTGGATGATATTGATGCTGAAATCGAGCAACTTGCATTAGGTTTACATTATCAATTTTAATTATCAATTCGATAAATCTTAAAAATTAAGGCTACCAATGGTAGCCTTAATTATTCCATTATAATGGAATTGGTATTATACCATTTCCATTAATTATGTGACCAATCAGAGTCGCTCAGGCTGTTCAGTTTGAGGCGCATTGTTGAAATAATGGTTATTCCCTTCTAAGGCAATGCAACAAAGAAATGGACAGTCTGAGCGCCTCCTGCAAGGCGGGTTTCTGTGCCTTCTATGCTGCTTAATAGTATTTTGACGTACGACTGCATGGATGCAGGAGGTAGAGCAACGCAGGAGCAGTTGCCGACGACTGCATGGATGCAGGAGGTAGAGCAACGCAGGAGCAGTTGCCGACGACTGCATGGATGCAGGAGGTAGAGCAACGCAGGAGCAGTTGCCGAGAGCAACTATGCCTACAATCCTATTACTTGCCTAGAAGGTACAGAATTCCCGCTGAATGACCAGATAATTAGTGGAATTGGTATTAAAGGCTAGGGCGATGCAAGTCGAAACGATGTTCGTCTGAAATACCGTAATAAGCCGAGAGCCGCCAGCGCGTAACACTGGCTCTGCTAATGCTGTTTGGTAAATGCCTTCTGCACTGAGTAAGTGCTTTTCAATGTGTACAGCGACCACTTCTCCCAGCACTAACCAGGTATCAATTTTGTCACCATTCGCAGCAGTGAGTTGAATACATTGCGTTAATTTACATTCAAAGTTGACAGGGCTTTCGGCGACCCTATCTGCCGCGACAATATTGCCTGCTACTGGGGTTAACCCTGCAAATTCAAACTCGTCAGTGCCACGAGGTAAAGCCGCTGAAGTTAGGTTCATTTGCTCGGCTAACGTGCGAGTCGTTAAGTTCCACACAAACTCGCCTGTTTCAACAATATTGGCCACACTGTCTTTCCAGGCGGTACTGGCAAAACCAATGAGCGGTGGGTCATAGTTAAAGCAGTTAAAAAAGCTATAAGGGGCTAAGTTTCGCTGCCCCTGGGCATTACGCGTTGAAATCCAGCCAATAGGGCGTGAGCCAATAATCGCATTTAATGGATTATGTGGTAAACCATGGCCTTTGCGAGGTTCATAAAAAAATCGTTCATTCGTGTTCATGACATGTCCTTGTGCATTACGATGGCAACAATGCGCTCCATAATAAGCGCAGACCAACAACTATCATCAAACTTAATATCACTTGTTTAAAGTGTTTTTCATTAAATTTATCTTGGATCCGCAACCCCAGTTTTACTCCAACCCAAGCAATGGGAGCAAGTATTGCCGACACCATTAAATTGCTCAGGTTGATTTGTCCTAACATGGCATAAGGGATGAGCTTGACAGCATTGACTACGGCAAAAAACATCACTGCAGTGCCAAGGTATTGAGTTTTGGGTAAGCGCTGCGGGATTAAATACGCATTGAGTGGTGAATCACCGGCATGGGCAACAAAGCTGGTAAACCCCGCAATCGTGCCGCATATTCGGCCAATTAAAGTAGACGGTTTACGCTGCGACCACTCACCAAACGTTAACCCATAAATCCCAAAGCCTAAAGAAATAACACCTAAAATACCGCGAAGATACTGCTCATTAAGTTGATCAAACAATAAATACGCCAGCACAATACCGACAATGGCCGCGGGCAGTAAAATGTGTAATTGTTGATTGCTTTGTTTATTCCACCAGGAGCGGACACTTAAAAAGTCCATGTAAACCAGTAGCGGTAACATTACCGCAGCAGCTGCAGCAGGACTGATGGCGAGAGCTAATAATGGAACCGTTAATCCACCTGCGCCGCCAGCAAAGCCTGATTTAGAGATGCCAGTAATGAGTACGGCTGGTATTGCGACAAGCCAAAAGATTGGGTCGGTTAACACAGATTTTCTCCATTACATCTCAAGGGGTTAAATAAACAGAAGTGAGTTGATCACCTGAGTGACGTTGTAACTTTATTTCTAAAATTTCAAACTCTAATGGCTTATCAAATAAATAACCTTGTAAGTAATGGATCCCCAATGCGGTTAAGGCATTAGCTTGTTGCAGATCTTCTACACCTTCAGCAATAACACGGTAACGAAGCCCATGAGACATCACCATAACGGCTTTAACAATATCAATGCCATTGAGATGCAAATTAGTGATGAAGGAACGATCAATTTTGACAAAATTTATATCTAGATCTTGGATTACCGACAATGAAGAGTAACCAGTACCAAAATCATCAATCGAAATCTGAAAGCCTAAAGCTTGCAAATCTCTTACCATATTAATTAGATACAGTTTATCACTTGAAAATACGGATTCCGTGATTTCAATATGTACATTGTTCGGTGCAACATTATGTGACCGTACAATATGATACACTTTATTAACAAAGTTGGCGTCTTCAAATTGAATAACCGACACATTAATGGCTATTTGCAATGTTGGATTTATTTTTTGTAATGCTGTTAATCGCCGCATCGATTCTTCTATTACCCAATAGCCAATTTCTTTAATCGCACCATTTTTTTCTGCCAGTGGGATAAAGACTTCGGGTGAAATCAATTCTCCTTCAAAATCCCATCTTAATAATGCTTCTACCGTCGCAATCTCACCTGTTGTTGATTCTATTATGGGTTGATAAACAAGATATAATTGCTTTTCAGATACGGCACGGGCAATCCCTTTGCTTAAATGCATGTCATATTTAATTTTTTGCTTTAACTCACCACTAAACATTACATAATCACTATTTTCGCCACCTTTGCGGCTGTACATAGACAAGTCGGCCAAGCTAATTAAATCAGAAAGAGATTGGCCGTGTTCGGGATATGTCGCTATTCCGATCGAACAGTCCATATTAATAACGTGTTGCGAGGTTACAATTGGCAGGTTGATATATCTCTTTAGCGTGATAGCTAATTCAGTAAAGCGATAGTGCGATGTTTGATGCGCCAATATAATAAATTCATCACCGCCCCATCGACAGATAATTTCATTATATTTACAGGCTTGTTTAATTCGTTTGGCTACCTCGCAGAGCACCTCGTCGCCCACTTTATGGCCAAAATTATCATTGGCTAGTTTAAATTTATCTAAATCTATGAAAAAAATAGCATAGCTAACTTTCTGCTTCATAAGTGAAAGCTGTTGATTAGCTGTAGTGATAAATGCGCGGCGATTCAATAGGTGGGTGAGGGGATCATGCTGGCTTAACTCGATGACTTCTTGCGTTCTCTTTTCGACCTGTTGTTCCATATTTTTTAAAAGTGAACTGTGTTCATTACGTAACATAATAGAATGCTTAGTAAAGTCGGCGGCAGTTTTGGCGATAGAGAACATAACAAAAGCGTAAGCTAACCCTAAATATCCCAACATTTGATGGGCTGGATTACCACCTATAATCATTTGAATTGAAAAGGGAACTAACAATAATAACATGTATGTTTGTGATACCAGTTTATGGCCAGATAGTATCGTTGAAGCTCCTCCAGCCATGGCTGACACAATAACTAAAGCGGAAAATAATTCATTAATTCCTAAACTATTATAAAAAAACAGGCAAAAAAAGATCCAAAAAATGCCGTTAAGATAGCCCCGCTACTATAGCGGTATAAGTCATTTTTTGAACCAACGATGCCTTTGATGCTGCGTTTCAACCACAAAAAAGTGTCGAATGAGCGCAAGACCATTAATACTGATAAGCACAACCACCACAGTAATTTATCATCTGATATAGATTGGTTTTTAAACCCAAAAGCCAGACCTGCAGAAGCTATTACGGTAGCGGCAATACCTGGTATCGCGCTACGATATAGTAAATTTATTTGATCATTTAATATTTGTGGGTCTTCTTGTTCGTGCATGAACATGTATACCGTAAGCATGATTGAATAATTGTCAGTATAATGTTCAGATTAAAAAATACTACACTCAAGGGTTTTACAGGTGTTACTTATATTAGTTTTGAGTGCTGGGTTAGAAATTAGAACAAAAATTGGTATAGGTAGCCGGCCAATACAGCCATAGACAAAATAACTGCCAGAAATACTATCACTAAAGCATTTTTAAAAATGGCTTTAAGTAAAATGACCTCCGTTAAACTGGCGCCCGCGCTGCCAATAATCAGTGCCATTACTGCACCCAGCCCCATGCCTTTGGCCGCAAGTGCTGCACTTAATGGAATAACCGCTTCTGCGCGTATGTATAGCGGAATACCAATAACGGCTGCAATCGGGATAGCAAACGGATTGTTGTCACTGGCATATTTAGCCACTAACTCAGTTGGCATAAAACCATAAATTAGTGAACCAATCGCAATACCGCCAATTAAATACGGCAAGACTTTCTTAAAGTCGCTCCAAGTGCTTAGCCAAATGGTTTTCCATTTATTTTCGGGGGCAGATTTACCCTCACATGCTGATTTACATCCTTTTGCGGCAGGGGCTAAGTAGGCTTCTGGCTTGATGTGCTTTTCAAAGCCGAGTTTTTCTAAGCTGAAGCCTGCAATAACCGATACCCCCATGGCGATGACAAAATAAAATAAGGTCACCTTAAGTCCAAAGGTTACGGTAAATAGACCAATAATGATGGGGTTAAGCAAAGGGCTGGCAAACAAAAATACCATCATGGTGCCAAACCCGGCTTTGGCTCTTAATAAACCTTTTAAAAAGGGGATTGTTGAACAAGAACAAAAAGGGGTTATAGCCCCTAAAAAACCAGCAATAATATAACCTTTTCCGTGTTTGTCACTCAAAATGGCTTGGATTTTATGCGGTGGCACATAAGTTTGTAGTACTCCAACTAAATAGCTAATCAATAAGAATAACGTGGTTAATTCTACGGTTAAAAATACAAACATATTTACGGTTTCTTGCAACATGATAGTGACCCATACAATTAAACTGTATTTCTAGAAGGATCGAAATATATAGTTCAATGATAGCGAGGGCAAGTTGTTTCTAGTATTATCGAAATATAAATTTCTTTAAGGTGTCGTTATGGATATCGATTTTATTGCTAAAGCATTGAAAGAATTAGGTCACCCTACAAGATTGATGATTTACCGTGCGGTTGTGCGCGCGGGTTATCAAGGGATTGCTGTCGGTGGTTTACAGCAAAAACTAGACATCCCAGGCTCTACACTGTCTCACCATGTGTCTAGCTTAGTGTCGGCGGGGTTAATTAAGCAGCGCCGCGAAGGGAGAACGTTATTTTGTATTACAGAATATGATACCTTGCAGTCAGTCATTGGTTTTTTGCAAGATGAATGTTGTGCAGACGAGCAAATTCCAAAGCCCTGATAAAACAATAATTAAAGGGATAAGCATAATGATTTCATTGGATGAATGGCAACAACATGGGCAGTTTGAACAACTTAATGACCAGCAAATTTTTACGCGTACAGGGGGAAATCCCTCTGCACCAGCATTATTGCTTATTCATGGTTTTCCTAGCGCCAGCTGGGATTGGGAAGGCATGTGGCCACAACTCATTGAACATTATTATGTGATAACCCTTGATATGCTGGGTTTTGGCTTGTCTGACAAACCTAAAAATAGCGAGTATTTAATCAGCCAGCAAGCCGATATTTATCAGGCATTTTTAGCTAAGTTAGGCGTGAATGAATATCATATTTTAGCCCATGATTACGGTGATACTGTTGCACAAGAGCTACTTGCAAGACAAGTTGATGGTGATAGCAACATTCACATTAACAGCGTGTGTTTATTAAATGGCGGCTTATTTCCTGAAACCCACAAACCGGTATTGATTCAAAAGTTATTGTTATCGCCCATAGGGCCTTTGTGGCAAAAAAGATCACTAAGCCAAAATTTGCTGCCAACTTACACCATATATTTGGCTCAGCAACCCCGCCAACGCCAGAGGTAGTCGATACGCTTTGGCAATTGTTAATCCATAATGATGGTATTGCAGTGATGCACAAAATCATCACCTATATGACCCAACGTAAACAACACCGTCAACGTTGGGTTGGGGCGCTAGTGAACAGCCCTGTACCCGTTAAATTGATTGCGGGTGCATTAGATCCGATCTCGGGTCAGCATATGATCGATCGCTACAGTCAATTGATCCCCAATGCCAATGTTACCACCCTGCCGACACTCGGGCATTACCCTCAAGTAGAAGATGCGAGTGCGGTAACTGCCGCTTACCTCAAATTTAGACATACTATAGGGTAAATTTGTTGTATCAAGAGCTTATCGATATCAATAAAGCTGTCATATTTTATTGTTATTATAATCACTAAAATCATTGAGATATTGTTATGAAGGTAAAGCTAATTATCGGGTTGCTATTTAGCGGTCTATGTTTAAATTTGGGATGTACATCTCCCACAATTAATATGATGCAAGCTGACAAACCTTATGTTGTGCTGGTGTCTATTGATGGATACCGTCATGATTACACCCAACTGCATAAGCCAACGTTTATAACTGAATTTGCGCGCAATGCCGCTCAGGTGACTCAATTTAAACCATCGTTTCCAACGGTGACATTTCCTAACCATATCACTTTAGTCACAGGTCTTTATCCTGCGCATCACGGTATTGTTGCCAATCGTTTTTATCATCAACAATTGCAGCAAACCTATGCAATGAATATAAAGCAAGCCGTTACCGACGGACGTTTTTATCAAGGCGTACCCTTATGGTCATTGGCAGGCCAACAAGGTATGAAAAGTGCAACGTATTTTTGGCCAGGATCAGAAGCGGAAATTGCCGGTCAGCGCCCAGATTATTGGTTACCCTATAATGACGATACCCCAAATAATCAGCGGGTTGAACAGATATTACAATGGCTTAATTTACCGCAAGATCAGCGCCCCCAATTTGTGACATTATACTTTTCAGATGTTGACACTGCAGGGCATATTCACGGCCCAGATTCTAGCCAAACGCGCCAAGCGGTTAACCAAGTTGATCAGGCCATAGGGCAGCTACTTGCAGGCATTAAGGCATTACCATTTTCAGTGAACGTGATTATTACTTCTGATCATGGCATGACCAATGTGGCGCAATTTCCACGAATGTATACCGACAAACTGTTTGATGAAGCTCCAGCATTAAAAGATAAATTTAGCTTTAATAACGACGCCGCTTTTTCGTTAGTCACTGCCATTGGCGATAACAAGCAACAAGATTTAGACGCATTAGCCTTATTAGCTAATAAAGTGCCAGGCTTGCAGTTTTATCGCCGTGACGATGTGCCTGCCAATTTACACTTTAGCGATAATCTATCGATTGGTGATGCAGTACTCATCAGCAACCAACATTACATTACCAGTACCGATGCGCGCGCAGGAGTAACAGGTAAACATGGCTACGATGCTAATGTTATCAGCGACATGAACACAGTGTTATATGCTCAAGAGTCTGCATTTAATCAACAACATATTGACCACGCCGATAATATTCACCTATATCCACTCATTGCGGATATTTTAGGGTTAACCATTAACGAGCCTATTGATGGTGAGTTAACTGTTTTAGCACCTTTGTTGGCTGAGTAAAACTAAGCTTACTCAACCGCAGCAATACTTTATTTGAAGAGCTTCAAGGAGCGGATTCTAGGAATGATACTGACTTTATGAATAAACTAGAACATTTGTTCATAAATCATTGCTAGACAGTATCAAACGTTGCAGGATAAGGTTAATCTATGGTTTTTAAAGCGCTATTAAACCATTACATTTATCACTTTTTAATCGGTAACGCGAAACATGAAAACTGCCATTGAGTATTACTTTACTAGCCTTTCTCCATATGCCTATTTAGGTCACCATACGTTTACCGCCATTGCGGCAGAGCATCACACCGCCATTGACTATAAGCCGATAAAACTTGGCAAACTGTTTGCCGAGCGAGGCGTGTTACCGGTAAAGCAACGTCCGCAAGCGAGACAAGATTATCGTTTAATTGAATTAGCGCGCTGGTCTAAAAAACGCCAATTACCCCTTACGCTTCATCCGGCTTTTTTCCCAGCAGACCCAAGCTTGGCCGACAAATGTACTATTGCGCTACAACAAATGGGACAAAACCCTGCTGAGTTTGTCGCGCAAATGCTGGCGGCTTGTTGGGCAAAAGATCAAAACATTGCAGATGTTGCATTGATACAGCAGATCCTCACATCATTGCAGCTTGATTCAGATAAGGTTATTGCACAGGCATCATCGAGTGAAATTGACGCGATTTACGAAGCCAATACTACAGCTGCGATTGAAAAAGGTTTGCTAGGTGTACCTAGCTATATTTACCAAAACGAGCCATTTTGGGAGTCAGGATAGACTTGAGCTGTTGGCCGACAAATTAGCGGAATAGTGGTTTAACGCTAATAAAAAACAAATGGCTATGCTGACGTTTATCACGTCGGCATAGCCATTAACCCTAAATCGCAGAGAACTACGGCATTACAAAGCCAGTTTGCTTAAGCGGCTTGCTACTGCGACTTTTTAATGTTGCAGTCTATTATTGTGGTAACGCGTTAAACTCGGCTCTAATCTGTTCAATTCGTTCACGGTTAACCCCAAAGTCTGAGTGACCCACACGTGAGGCTGACCTTACCTGAATCATGATGTTACCTGACTCAGCTGACGGAAAGTAAAACTCAACATCGTCAACAAAGCGCATAATCTGCGACGTAAATTCAACCCGAATATAATTATCTTCTACCACCACAATACTCGCTCGCTCTGCCGCTTTTAATACATGCAATAGGCCGACTTGAGCTTGTTGAGTTGAGCCGCTAAACGCAATCGGCTCAATATAATGCTCTTCATCTGTAGTTGCTTGCTGACTATTCACGCAGTTGGGCGAATCTGGGCATGGCGTTAATTTTCCGGCGGTGACCCCTAAGGTGGGTACAGTGCCAGAGCAACCCATTAGCAGCACCATAACAAGTGCCAGTATTGAAGTGTGTTTATACATTTTATTTCCCTTTATGTGTAAAGCGTCATGTATTTGCCGTTATCGGTATCAACTGCGTAATTTATCTTATGTTGTCTACAGTAAAACAATAAGTTGCGCTTAACAATGCGCTATTCACCGCTTCTTTTTATATGCATGATAATGACCTATGGAAGATAGTAATAAATAATTTAGTGGGATTAAAAGCCACCAAAGGATTGTTATAGACTTCGAGTGTTGTGCCCGCATGTCGCAGTCTTGGTTGTGTCAGTGTGTGGCTCTAATGCCGTTGATCGATTTTATTACGCTTTTTCCACAACCATTTGCTGGCTATGGCGAATAGGTAAGTCCCTCCGGCTACTTGAATAACTGTTGCTCCAGCAGGAAGTTCTGATCCATAGCTTAAAGCGATGCCACTTACCGTAAACAAGAAGCACAATGACGTTGCGATAAGCATGGCTATCCACAGTCGCTGGGAAAAATGCAGTGCAGTCGCTGCGGGTAGAGTCAGAAGGGCAATCACCATCACCAGGCCAACCACTTGGGTTAGCAAGACTACCGTTAGCGAAATGAGTACAAGCAGTAAGGTGTGATAAGCGCGTACGCGGATCCCACGCAGTTTTGCGAGTTCGGGTTGAAAACTTATTACCAAAAACTTGTCATAAAACAGCAGCATCAGAATGACAATCACCGCATCCAACACCGCCATATGTTGCAGATCGGCTGTACCTATCATCAAAATATTGCCAAAAAGATAGCTCATCAAGTCTTCGTAGTATCCGGGCGTGGCTGTAATAAAGCTGATCCCGACAGCCATTCCTATGGCTCATATGGCAGATAGGACAGTGTCTTCACGTTGTCGTCCAGAAGCCGTGACCGCCGCGACAATCAGTGCTGCAATGACTGCTGCCACCGTAGCACCCAGCAGCGGAGTCATCCATTCTATGTCGTGTACGCGTTGCAAATAACGCGCCGCTCCCATGCCTCCTAATACGCAGTGTGCAATTGCCCCTGCAACATAAGTTGCTCGGCGTGCCACCACAAAGCTGCCGACTACCCCGCAGGCCAGTGACGCCAATAAACCGCCTACAATGGCATATTGAAGAAACGTATGATTAACAAGGTGTTCCCAGAACAAGCTCATAAATGAGTCTCCTTGCCGTGGTGAGGTTCACACATCACATTGCTAGCGTCATGGACATGACAGTCTTGCGCATGCTGAATCACGGTCATATCACCGCGATGAAATGCGCTAAGTTGTCCTTCAGTAATTTCGTCAACGCAAACAAGCGATGCCGAGCGGTTTACGCAGGCTAAATGTGAAGCATGGCGAGTTACCACGTTAAGGTTGTGCGATACCACCACAATGGTCATTTGCTTATTCAGTTCGTGCAACAACTCATAAATTTGGTGTTCAACATTGGTATCAACGTTGGCGGTAGGTTCGTCGAGTATCAGCAGTTCGGGGTTTGACACTAACGCCTGTGCGATGAGTGCACGTTGGCGCTCACCTCCCGATAAATGTGCTAAAGAGCGATGGCTCAAGTGGGCAAGATTTACCCGCTCAAGCGCTTCAACGGCTTTAATGCGATCGCGCCGCCGGTAAGGCTCAAACCAATGTCGATCTGCTCGCCCCATAAGCACAACATCAAGTGCACTCACCGGAAACTCCGGATCGAAACTCAGATGCTGCGGTACATATCCTATACTGTGTCTACGGCGCTCAGGCGCTTCGCCGAAGACCTTTACCGTCCCGCGACTTGGTTTGAGAAGCCCTAAGGTGAGTTTTACCAGTGTGGTTTTACCGCCGCCATTGGGCCCAACTACGCCCACCAAACTCTTGTTGGGTATTGACAGGTCGATGTTGTGTAAAACTTCTTGTTGATCATATGCAAAGCAAACATCGCTGAACTGTATTACGACATTGTCCATCTTCAAAGCCTTTGTTAATCCTGCTGTTGCAACGCCTCCAGAACGGTAGTGGCGACTTGTTGTAAATTACCAATGTAATCTCGTGCAAGAGGGTCAATTGGCACAACTACGCCATTGATTGCCTTAGCGATGCGGTTGGCCGAAGCCATGTTAAATTGCGGTTGAACAAAGATGACGCGTACATCTTCATTTTGCGACAGTTCTACCATTCTGATCAATTGTCTGCCGCTGGGTTCTTTTCCTTCCACTTCGATAGATTGTTGCTCGAGACCATAGGCATCAGCAAAATATCCCCAAGATGGATGAAATACCATAAAGGTTTTACCCTTTACTGGGGCCAATGCCTTGGTAAGCAGCGCATCGAGTGCATCTAAATCCTTCAATAACTCGGCTAGATTTTTCTCATAGTCAGCTTTGCCCGCGGGGTCTTTTTCGATGATTGCCTCAGCAATGGTGCGAGCCTGCAGTTTAACAAGTCGCGGACTGAGCCAAATGTGTGGATCGTTACCTTTAATCGTGATCCCTTTGCGCGTATCAACAATGTGAAGCTGTTTGGTCATTGAATCGATTTTTGGAATAAATGCATTTTCGAACGGCACACCAATACGAAAGAAAAGTTCAGCCTCCGATAAGGCGGCCATTTGACGTGGTGTAGGCTCATAAGTCGCAGGGCTGCTTCCCGGTGTCACTAACGCCTGAACTTGCACCCGATCTCCGCCAATTCGGTCAACAAAGTACTCTTGCGGAAGGATACTGGTGAAGATAGTGAGCTTATGCTCTTTTGCTGAATTGACAGTGAGGCTTTGGGATGCATCATTACTGAAAGAGTTGAACAGGAAAAAAGCGAAGCCAATCAAAAAAAGGGCTGCAGCTATTCCCGTTAGGGCTTTTAAAAATTTGCTCATTACATATTCCTTCAGCGGATCATCTTAATGACAGGCAAAGTGGAAATTAATGTTACGTCAGTATGAGTGAACAGCAGGGCATAAGTTGAGGTTAGTTAAAGCCCATTTTGTAAGCTTACCAATTAAATTTTATCCTGTTATTAAACGTTAACCTCTAACCAATGGCAAGGGCTTATCGACAAAGAAAAAAACGGTGCCAACCATTATTTATGGCAGTTAAAAGGTGTTTATTGTTCCTCGCTTAGGTTATGTAACGCGAATGCGTTATACAATAAGTTTCATCTTTACAATCATGCCTTGACCCTCCTTTCTAAGCGCTGCTCATCGTTATAAAACTCAAGAGTAAAGTTTAATATCAATTTGTAAATTAAGCACTTTTACATTAAATATTTATCAAACACTGTCATTTTAAATAGGTTTATTATGCTGGTTTTTGACGTTGTTGAGTGTTGACATGTTGGTGCTGATGATATCTCTATGTTGCAATTGATAATCGCAATCATTACCATTGTTAACTGATTAGCTTCACATTTCCCCTCCAGTAGAGAAATAAACACATGGCATTACGGACAAGGCACACCACAATCTTCTTATTATTGGGTGCAATAGCACCTCAATATGCTAACGCTCAGGACACTGTTCAGGGCACAATTCAAGAAAAAAATCAGAGCATTTCGCAGGAAATAGTGCAGGAAAATAAAGAGGTTGAGCACATTATAGTGACAGCCAGCCGAATGGAAAAACCGGCTAACTCAATCCCAAATACGGTCACGATTATTGATTCTGAGTTACTGGGTTTCCAGGTCGCAATTGACGATTCATTAGCCGGGATCTTAGAAAAAACCGTTCCGGGGTTTTCTCCAAGCTCCCAGAAAATGACTGGCTCAGCCGAAACACTGCGAGGCAAAAATCCTCTGTACATGATTGATGGAATTTCACAACACAACTCACTGCGTGATGGGCTTCGTGATGGCTTTACCATCGATAGCGATTTTTTAGATCATATTGAAGTCGTACAAGGGGCAAACGCTATCCAAGGCATTGGTGCAACAGGTGGTGTGGTAAACCTAGTCACTAAACAAGCATCGGGCAATGGCGACTGGAATAATGAAATAAAAACCAGATTCACCACAAGTGACGAGCTTGAAAGTGACTCTTTTGGCTATAAAGTGACTTATATAGGCGACATCAAACTTGAAACGTTCGATTTTGTAGGTGGTGTAGCGGTTCACGAGCGTGGCATTTTTTATGATGCAAATGGCGATCGAGTGGGTTTCCGTACCGCGCAAGGAGAATTACAAGACTCAGGTTCCACAGATTTATTCATCAAAACCGGCTACAACATTGACGACAAGCAGCGTTTACAGCTTATGGTGAATACCTATGAATTGGAAAACAATGGCAGTCTTATTCCGGTAACAGGTGATAGAGAACAAGGTATATACGCCACGACAGTGGATGGTGATTCAAGTGAATCAGTTGGTGAACCGGCTAAAAATGAGGTGACAACCGCCTCCCTTGATTACAGCCACAAAGCTTTCTATGGCGGCAAATTAGTCAGCCAAATCTATTACCAAGATTACTCTGCGTTGTATGAAGGTTCTGTTTCTTCGCGTTGGGCATTAACACCGGGTGGCGATGGTGTGATGGATCAGTCTGAAATCGAATCAGATAAATACGGCATTAAGTTGAGCTATGAAATGAGTAACGTCGCTGGTTTTGAGGGCTCAAGAGCATTGTTGGGTTATGACTATTCTGTTGACAACACTTCGCAAACGCTGGCTCAAACCAACCGAGTATGGGTGCCAGAGATGAGCTTGATAACCTCTTCACCTTTTATGCAACTTGAATATGAGTTTTTTAATTCTTGGCTAATTTCAGCTGGCGCCAGATATGAATCAGCAGATCTAGACGTAGATGACTTTGTCACTCTACCCACATACAACAACACCCAGGTCGCAGGAGGAAAGCCATCATATACTGAGACACTGGTCAATGTAGGTCTGGTATATGAGCTTAACGATGCGATTACGCTTTACGCTTCTTATTCTGAAGGTTTTGACATGCCCGATGTTGGACGTGTACTTCGAGCGCTCGACTCACCGGGATTAGATGTCGATACATTAGTTGATGTTGAGCCTGTGATCACAGACAACACCGAAGTCGGTATGAACTTTGAAATGGGTAACTGGGGCGGTCAGGTATCTCTCTATCAATCACAAACTGATCTAGGCTCTCGGCTCGCCGCAGATGAGTCTGGTGTATATGAAGTACTTCGTGAAAAGCAAGAATCTTGGGGTTACGATGTGGTCATTAATTACTATTTAAATAGTAATTGGACCTTAGGCGCTAACTACTCAAAAATTAACGGCGAGTACGACTCTGATGGCGATGGAGAGGTTGATACTGATCTCAATAATGCCAGCCAAGCACCTGCAAGGTTGAATGCTTTTGCTGTAGGTGAGCTTAATAATATTAAAGGCAAGCTACAGGTTTCACATCTGTTTGATAGAACTCAGCATGGTATTGCGGCCTACACTGATAACAGACAAGAGTTTGAAGGCTACACCATTGTTGACCTGAGTTTACATTATCAAGCTGACTTTGGATTATTTGGAATAGGTATAGAAAATCTTCTAAATGAAGATTACGAGACCCTCTACTCACAAACTCAAAACCTAGACGATAGGTACTTTTCAGGCAGAGGACGCACTATTTCGTTAAGTTATAGCAATAAGTTTTAATCAATGTAGTTTAACTCTATTGATTAGAGTTAAACCACAGCTCAATAGTAACCAAAAGGCTCATCAATTCCGATGAGCCTTTTCATTGGGTCTTGCACAGGGATTACCGTTATTGTCATAGGTGAAGGTTTTTGTACCACCACGGATAAACTGCCTAATGGCGTTAGAGCCTGCATTACCGCCAGCCCCTTTTCCTACACTACGGTAGAGATATTGACTGCCATAATCGCCTTTAACAAAGATATTACCTGCGGCATCATAGTCGTAGTTACGACGAAATAATTATAGGCGTCTTAATTATTTTCCTTTTCCTACACTACCGTATAGATACTGACTGACGTAATCGCCTTTAACAAGGATATTACCTGCCGCATCATAGTCGTAGTTACGATGAAATAATTATGGATGTCTTAATTATTTTTGAGCAACGTGCCCTTAAAGCACTTGTGCCACTGTATAAGCACTTCTTTATCTGACCATTGTTTTGCTTTATCAGCATCAACTTTTAACACCACATGCAGATGGTTACACTCCCTGTTCATTACAAAGAATGCATAAGCACAGATATCAATGGCAAAGATGGTCGTTAACTCTAGAATGCGTGAATCAACGCACTCACGCCGATGCTCAAAGTTCTCACCTGTTGAATTATCAATTCCACACAAGAATGCCTTACGCACCACACGAGAACAGCAGTGACAACTTTCTATTTACAGGAGCAGGCGTATCTTCTAGGCTAACGATTGCCAGTCTTGGTCTGGCAATCTTAGATTACCGTTTGGAAAGGGTAAATAAAGCGTAGCTCAACGCTCAATATTTAGCCAACAATCTTGGATGTCTTAATTACGTCTCGTGGGTGTCTTAATTTGTTCGAAAAACGTTCGCGATCTCGCCCTGGGTGAGCAGAGTATTATCTTGACTCACCGGGAGCGTCCATATATGGCCATGTTAATTAAACCTAGCCATCCATTATTTGAAAACTGTAAACCCTATTATTAATTAAAATATTTCTAATATAAATAATGATAGCTATAGTTATTATCAATGAATAGTGCTAGGTGAATAGATAAAAATAGAATTGTATTCATTAAAGATAATTATACCTCTGCTGTTAATGAAGTTGCCGTATTGTTTGCCTGTTAATTTAACTGATATTGAGATAGGCTTGGGAGTTAATGTTTACTATCTTTTTACAAACACCCTTAAACAACAGTTTTAAAATAATTAAGTAACAGCATGTGTATTTTTTAGTATGACGAGTAGTTTTATAAATATAAAAAATTGGAATAAGTAACATAGCTCACAGAAATCCCATTTTAATTAATATAACTTTATGTTGTTGGTGTTAATTCTATCTTGTTGATAAAATGTTGCTTTTCAATGTAACATGGCTCATCTCTTAATATTTCTGTCAAACCTTTATAGTTGGTGTTGTATATGAATAAATTCAAACTTCAAGTTGTAGGCGTATTAAGTTCCATAATTATTTTAATTATCTTAACGCTTACTTCATTAAGCTATATATCATTTAGCGCGGAAAGCGTGAGTTTAACAAAAGATACACTCCGAGAACGTAATGCTACGGTTGAAGCGAGACTTGTTGAAAAATTCAATAGTTATGAAAAAATACTTTCTTCAGTTGATATTACTGCATCAGATTTTAATGGAGGTGAACTCTCTCATGATGTTACTAACCAATTAAAAGTGCTTTCTAATATGTTAGATAGTATAAGTACAGGTGTTTATGCTATAAAAAAAGACGGTAGTATATTTAAAGAAGGAGCTAAATTAGGGTTTAATGTAAAAGACCTTAATCGTTCATATTACGATGCAGTTTTTAATCAAGGGAAGACTTTTTTTGTATCAGAACCATATCTTTCAAAGACAACCGGTAAACAAGTTATTGGTGTTATTCATAAAGTCAATAGTGACATTGCTATCCTTTCAAGTGTTTACATGGAATCTGTGTTAGATTCAATTTTAGATAGGAAAGATATTATTATTTACTCATTAGAAAACACAATTATATTTTCTCCTTATTCAGATGATATAGGTAAGAGTATTATTGAGAAACGCCCGCTGTATAAAAACTTCAATGCTAATAATCGTGAGTTATCATATACTGCTAAAGTAGATGGTTCGAATGTTGATTTTACGGCATTTTGGGATAACTTAGAGAATGTTGGTTGGAATTATGTAACTTTTATTAAAGATGATGTAATAGAAGCTGATGCTAATAAACAATTAAAATATTCACTGTTAATAGGACTTTTTAGTCTCATCATCGCGGGTGGCGTGTTAACTGTAACATTGAATCGATTAGTATTAACTCCTGTTGGGGGAGCCCCAGAAGAAATAGCTGCCATAATAAAAAGTATTGCTAATGGTGATCTCACTAAAAAAATTGAGTTAGATGGTAAAGAGACTGGGATTTATTCATCATTAATTGTATTGTCAAAACAATTATGTGAAATGGTTCAAAACTCACATAATATCGCAGAAAATGTAGCGTCTGCATCTCAAGAATTGACAGCCGTTATGGGAGAAACATTAAATAATGTTGAACACGAAAAAGATCAAGTTGAGCAAATATCAACAGCAATAAATGAATTGTCATCTACATCGATGGAGGTCAGTCAACAAGCAATACAAGCGGAAGAGATGACAAGAGAAGCACAAACTAATATTGCAAAAGGTATGATGACATTAGAGAAAAATATCTTATTGTCCAATAATATTAATACTTCCGTTAGTGAAGCTGCTAGTTTGGTGCGGCAGTTACACGACTTTGCGGTAGAAATAGGTAGCGTAACGGAGGTTATTAATACTATCTCAGAACAGACTAATCTCCTTGCTTTAAACGCGGCCATTGAAGCAGCGAGAGCGGGGGAGCATGGCCGAGGCTTTGCGGTTGTAGCAGACGAAGTGCGTAATCTAGCCTCTAAGACACAAAAATCGACAGTAAGCATTCAAGAAATTATAGAAAGGCTGCAAAAACAATCTGAAAAAGCCAGTACAAATATGGAGCAAAATGTCGACTTGATTGAGCAATCTGTAGTTTTAGCTGACGATATAAAATCTGCTTTTGAGGATATATCTGTTGCCGTTGAGACAATATCAGAAATTAATGCTTTAGTCGCAACCGCATCTCAAGAACAGCATAGCGTAACCGATGATATTTTACGAAGTACAACTGAAGCATTTGATTTAGTACAACAGAATGTATCGGCTGTCAATCAGTCGTTGCAAGCTTCTTCGGAGCTATCCCAACTTTCGGAAAATCAAAAACAAGTACTTGGTTACTTTTCGGTGTAAAAAATGTTCAGTGAAACGATTATGCCAACCGCTTTATTTTGTTGGCATTTTTTATGATGAATCGAATATTGAGATTCATCAAGATGAGATTCATTAAGAGATTCATTAAGACACCCATAATGAGATTCATTAAGACACCCATAATTAATAATTAATCAAAACACCCATAATTTCGGCAGACAAAAGGCCTTAAATTTGTCGATTTTGCATTTGGTCTTGTATCTTGTGGAGGGATAGCGATCTTTGATAAACAGGAACCCTAATGAGATTCATTAAGACACCCATAATTAATAATTAATCAAAACACCCATAATTTCGGCAGACAAAAGGCCTTAAATTTGTCGATTTTGCATTTGGTCTTGTATCTTGTGGAGGGATAGCGATCTTTGATAAACAGGAACCCTTAGGTTCAAATGTTACAAATACAAAGAAGCCCCATCATTTCTGATGAGGCTTTTTTGTTGAATGTGGCGGAGGGATAGGGATTTGAACCCTAGAACGGGATAAACCGTTGCCGGTTTTCAAGACCGGTGCATTCGACCACTCTGCCATCCCTCCGAACGCGGTGAATAATAAGGGTATTCACAAAAATGTAAAGCCTTGAAGCGTGCGATGGCGCAACAAATGTGCAATATCGCTCAAAAAGGGCTGCGTTTGGGTGATTTTTACTCTTTTTATTCTTTCTATGCGTTTTAGCGTGATGTTTCTATCGCTGTTTTGCTTTGCTGCGTTCTGTTGTGTTTGTGAGCAACCTCTACTGCCAAATGGATTCAGCTGCAGAGGTTGCGAAACAAATCGTGCTTAGTGCACTAAACCACGACGTTTTAATAATGCGTCAGTTGAGGGTTTTTTACCGGCAAAGTCGATGTAGCTTTGCATAAGATCCTGACTGTTACCTTTTGACAATACGGTGTCGCGGTATTTTTGGCCGTTCTCTTGAGTTAATCCACCGTGCGCCATCATGTGTGCAAACGCATCTGCTGCAAACACTTCGGTCCAAAGGTAGGCGTAGTAACCAGCAGCATAACCGCCGCCGAAGCTGTGGCTAAAGTAGGTGGTTTTATAACGCGGTGCGATTGAGTCGTAGTCTAAACCGTGCTTTGCCAATGCTTGTTTTTCAAAGGCGGCAACATCGGTAATTTCAGTGCCAGCAGGAATTGAGTGCCATTCCATATCAAGCAGTGCAGCAGCGAGGTATTCAACGGTGCCAAACCCTTGGTTAAAGGTGTGAGCTTTTAATACTTTCGCCAGTAACTCAGCAGGAATCGGCTCGCCAGTTTGGTAGTGCTTAGCGTAGTTTGCTAGCACGGCAGGGTCGATACTCCAGTCTTCGTTGGCTTGTGATGGAAACTCAACAAAATCACGTGCCGTTTTTGTTCCGGCTAAGCTTGGGTAGTTAACTTGTGAGTATAAACCGTGAATGGCGTGGCCAAACTCATGGAATAGAGTGCTCACTTCGTCAAAGGTTAACAGGGTAGGTTGACCTTGCGCAGGTTTTGGTACGTTAAGCGCGTTATACACGACTGGTTTAGTATTTTGTAAGAACGACTGGCTGACATATTCGTCCATCCATGCGCCACCACGTTTGCCTGGACGGGCGTACATATCAAGGTAGAACAAGCCTAGTGAACTGCCGTCTTTATTAAAGATTTCATAAGCAGTCACGTCTTTGTGCCATACCGGTAAATCGGTGCGTGACTTGAAGGTAATGCCGTAGAGTTTTTCCATGGCAAAAAACAGGCCGTCAGTGAGTACGGTGTTCATTTCAAAGTAGGGTTTAACTTGGCTGTCGTCTAGGTCATATTTTGCTGCGCGTACTTTTTCTGCGTAGTAGGCTCGAGTCCCATGGCTCTACAGTAAAGTCTTTGCCGTCTTTGACGATTTCAGCTTGAATATCTGCCGCTTCGACTTTGGCTTTTTCCAGAGCTTTAGGGGCTAAGTCATCCAAAATGCCATAAACCGCTTCTGGATTTTGAGCCATTTGATCGCCAAGTGAATAAGCTGCCCATGTTGGGTAACCCAATAGTTTGGCTTTTTCGGCACGTAGTTGAGCGATTTTGATGTTAATTGGGCTGTTTGTGTCCATAGCGCGGTAAGCTGAGGTTTCCCATAGCTTTTGACGTAGGTCGCGGTTTTTAAGGCTAGACAGAAGCGGTTGGGTGGTGGTGTTAACGAGGGTAATCATGTAACCGGTTTTGCCTGCCGCTTTTGCTGCTGCGGCTAATGATGCGATGTCATTGTCTGATAAACCGTCGAGCATGGCTTTGTCTTCAACCACAATCACGTCATCTTTAAATGATTTTAATACGTTTTGTGAAAAGCTGGTTTCAAGCTTAGCAAGCTCGCCGTTTAGCTCACGCATTTGCGCTTTGTCTTCTGCTGATAATTCAGCGCCTGCACGCACAAAACGATCGTAATAGACTTCAATTAAGCGTAAGTCTTCACCTTTTAATGCCGCTTTGTTTTTGTAAATGGCTTGAATACGAGCAAACAGCTTTTCATCTAAATAGATGTTGTCCATGTGCGCGGTTAATTTAGGTACAACCTGTTCTTCAACACTGATGAAGTTGTCGTCTGAAATTAACCCCGAAAGGTTGAAGAACACACGTTGAGTACGATCTAAAATGGCACCGGTTTTTTCAAGGGCGACAACGGTGTTTTCGAACGTTGGTGCGTCAGTATTATTGGTAATTGCCGCGATTTCAGCTTTGTGCTCTTGCATGCCTTGTTCAAAGGCGGGTAAAAAGTCACCGGCTTTAAACTTGTCAAATTGCGGTGCCATGTATTGTAATGGGCTTGGGACTAATAGCGCGTTGTCGGCAGTTGCAGGTGCTTTGGTCATTGTTGTTGGTGCCTCTGCGGTGGGTTGGCTTGCCTTTGTTGTGTCTGTTGCTTGCTCAGAGCATGCACTCAGCATCAATGCCGCGCTAACGGCAGTAGTAATAAGAGTTTTACGCATTGAATTATCCTTGGGGTTAGCCCGTTTGAAACGTTTTTAAGCCTATTTCAAATGTGGTAGTTACCGTGAAATAGTGACAATAAAAACAAAAGTAAACACCATACTACTCTATCAAGCCTATGGGTTTTGTCATAGATTAATGCGATTAACTCAAGGGATTTTTTGTAACCAAACTTACCAATGGTGATGTTTGTTCAATTTTTACGGTTTATTGTGGCTATTTACAGATATTCACGTAGTTTAAAAGGGATAGAAAGTATGATGAGGGCAACAGATGAAAGCTGGTAAGCATGATAACCAATTGCTCAAGCTCGCAATGGAAATTGGAGTTGGCTATGCGCAAAAACGTGGTTTTGCCGATTTTGGTAAGGGGATTTCTCCTAAAGATAAAGTGGAATGTATTTACCGTTTGTTAGTGCAAGATAAGCTAATACAACCATTAGCAGAAGACAAAGACGACGGCTCTAACCGTAAACATAAATTGATATTGTGGATAAGTAAGCAGTTACCTAAAGATCATGAATTATTGAATTAGCATGACTTGATGATGTTTAAAAAAGCCCAGGTGAAATACTATTTCATCTGGGCTTTTGATTAACACAAATTTAGCGTGATTCAATCTCAACAATTTTTAAGCTGATGAGCTGTTGTTGCCATTGCTGTTTGTTAATACCTTCTACCCACAATACTGGCGATTGGCGGTGCTGGCCTTTACGCAAATAGGTTTCAGGCATACGGAAAATGGCTTCCCATGCTTCTATGGTTTCGGTTTTGATTAAGCTGCCTTGGTCATTAAAGAAACTGGCTTCAACATTTACCACCGTGACATGCTCGTCACTGGTGCTGTCAAAATCAAAGATAAGCCCCAATTCATTGTCTTTCCATTGGGTGTCAGCTAGGGTGATTTTAATGCCATCTTTTGCTGTGCTGCGCAATAACCCTGGTTGTGCCAATGCGGTTGCGGTTAGTCGAGTTGTGGTGTCTGCTGCCGTGGTGGCCAATACAGTAGTCACAGCAGTCGTTTCTGCACTGCTTTGTTGGGTTGCGGTTGCGCTAACGTTTGGCATCGATGCATCGACAACCTCGGTTGCGACTGCTGGAACTTGATTTGTTGCCGGCTGCGCGACAGTTTCGGTGATGATGTATTCCCAGGTGAAGTCATCTTTTAAGCGAACATTGGCGCCATTTTCTAAGGTTATCACTGCAACATCGGCTGCCATTGCAGCTGGAGCCAGTAATAAAAATAGAGCAGATGCTATCGCGTTGAGTTTGGTTTTCATCTATTCATCCTGATCTAAAGTCTGTAATTTGATAATTCTACGTGCTTTTAATCAATAAAAGGAAACTATTTTAGGGGCAATTTAATCGTTTAGTTAGTCGGTAAAAGCGCCGTATTGATGGGTATTTGAACGGTTTTATATGGGTTAATATGGTTATTTACATTAGCAATCTCTTAAGGTGATTTAGCTCATAAAACGCAACATTGATATTAAAAAGCGGTTTTGATTTACGGAGTAAAGAGTAAACTGTCTCATAACATGTAAAATTTATACATGATTTAATTTTGAGGAGTAGAGTTATGTTTTGTGTGCAATGTGAGCAAACCATTAGAACACCAGCAGGCAACGGCTGTAGTTACTCGCAAGGTATGTGTGGCAAGTTGGCGTCAACGTCTGATATTCAAGATTTATTAATCTATATGCTGCAAGGCGTATCAGCATATGCAATTAAAGCGCGTGAGTTTGATATTGTAGATAGCGAGATTGATGCATTTGTCCCGAAAGCCTTTTTTGCCACGTTAACTAACGTAAACTTCGATGATGAACGCTTAATTGATTACGCCTATCAGGCGCAAACTTATCGTGACCAATTAAAAGCGGCTTACATTGCAGCATGCAAAGGCAAGGGTGTTGAACCTGAAATGGTGAGCGCTCAAGGCGAATTATTACTTGCCACTTCTAAGCCTGAAATTTTAGCTCAAGCGCCAGTGGCCTTACTTAATCGCGGTGAAGTGCATGAAGATATTTTAGGTTTACGCCTATTATGTTTGTATGGCTTAAAAGGCGCAGCAGCTTATATGGAGCATGCACGCGTACTTGACCAAACTGATGTTGATGTTGCGGCTGAGTTCCATCAAATTATGGCATTTTTAGGTGAAGACTCAGTAGATGCCGACAAGTTATTTGCTACTGCAATGCAAATTGGCCAATTAAACTATCGCATTATGGCGATGTTAGATTTAGGCGAAACCACTGCATTTGGTCACCCAGAACCAACACAAGTCAATACCAAGTCTGTTAAAGGTAAGGCAATTTTAGTGTCTGGCCATGACATGAAAGACTTAGAGCTTATTCTTGAGCAAACCGCAGGTAAGGGCATTAATGTATTTACCCATGGCGAAATGTTACCTGCATTGGCGTATCCAGCCTTTAAAAAGTACCCGCATTTAGTGGGTAACTACGGTAGCGCTTGGCAAAACCAGCAAAAAGAATTTGGTACCTTCCCTGGTGCCGTGGTGATGACATCAAACTGTATTATTGATCCAAATGTAGGCGAATACTCTGACCGTATCTTCACTCGTAGCATTGTGGGCTGGCCTGGTGTGACTCATATTGAAGGTGAAGACTTTAGCGAAGTGATTAACAAAGCACTTGAACTTGAAGGCTTTGCTTATGATGAAATTCCACACATGATCACCATTGGTTTTGCGCGCAATGCCTTAATGGCAGCAGCACCAACGGTAGTTGAAAACGTTAAAAACGGTTCAATTAAGCATTTTTTCTTAATTGGTGGTTGTGACGGCGACAAAGCTGAGCGTAGCTACTTTACCGATTTAGCTAAGTCTGTGCCTGATGATTCAATTATTTTGACCTTAGGCTGTGGCAAGTACAAATTCAATAAATTGGAATTTGGCGACATCAATGGTGTGCCACGTTTATTAGATGTAGGTCAATGTAACGATGCTTACTCAGCGATTCAGTTAGCGTTAGCGTTAAAAGATATTTTTGAGTGTGACCTTAACGATTTACCGTTGAGCCTAGTGTTGTCATGGTTTGAGCAAAAAGCGATTGTGGTGTTGTTAACCTTGCTTTCTCTTGGGGTGAAAAACATTCGTACAGAGCCTACAGCTCCTGCGTTTTTATCTGACAACCTAATGAGCATTTTAGAGCAACAATTTGGTTTGCGCGGCACAACTGATGTTGAGTCAGACTTAAAAGCAATGATGAAAGTGGCATAATCAGCCATAAAAATCGTGCATTTACGTTAAGCGTATATGCACGATAATGATTAAAGGCGATATGGCATTGCCCTTATCGCCACCTCTCTTGTTTACTGCAATAAAGGTATCAAAATGAGTACAACTCCCTCTGTTGGTTTTTCTTTTTCTCAAGCACTTTCTGCCCAAGCGGCTAAATCACTTACTCCTGTCAGTGAGGCACCGCCAAAAGTTGAACCCGTTGCTCAGACAAGCCCAGAGGCTCTTTTAGCTGCCGACAGCTGGCAACGTGGTGAAGTACAACTGCGCTGTGTTGAAAAATGGAATGAAACCCACAATGTGGTGAGTTTTCGGTTTCAGGGGTTAACACCGGTTAAATTTAATTTTAAACCAGGTCAGTTTATTACCTTTAAACTCGACATTAATGGCGACAAAGTTTACCGCAGTTACACTATCTCATCTTCTCCTTCGCGACCTTTCTCTTTGGTTGTTACGGTTAAAAGAATCACCAATGGTGTAGTGTCTAATTATTTAGCCGATACCTTAAACGTGGGTGATGAGGTCACGGTGACGGCACCTGATGGGGTGTTTAACCTCGTCGACATTGTTGCCGACAAGTATTTGTTTTTAAGTGCAGGTTGCGGTGTTACACCAATGCATTCTATGTCGCGCTGGCTTTGCGATACTACCACAAACAGTGATATTGCCTTTGTACACAGTGCAAAAACGGTTAATGACGTTATGTTTGCCGATTCAATGGCGTCAATGGCATCACGCAGCCAAAAGTTCAATCTTAATTATATGCTTAAGTCAGATGACAACAGCCAAATGCTCACTGATAAGCATGCTGGTACGGGGTTTGGCATTGGGCGCTTAAACTTAGAAAGCTTAATTAAATTAGTCCCGGATTATCAACAACGCACGGTATTTGTGTGTGGCCCAGAATCGTATATGGCCGACGTAAAACTACTGTTACAAGCGGCTGATTTCGATATGAGTCAGTTTAATCAAGAAAGCTTTGGTGACAGCAGTGCAATGGGCGTGAAAGCGGCGCTGGAAAGTAATCCATCAACTGAACAATTTATGTTGAGCATTGGCGATAAAGACATTCCATTAACGGGCGATCAAACCTTATTGGATGGTATTGAGTCTGAAAAGTTACCGATTATTGCCGCGTGTCGCTCTGGCGTATGTGGTGCGTGTAAATGTCAGGTTGTATCGGGGACGACTCAGTCGACAAGTACAATGAACTTGACCGAAGACGAAATTGCCGCCGGTTTTGTGTTGGCCTGTTCAACTAAAATTACCTCGGATGTGCAGCTCAAAATGTAACTTTAGTGCATAGTCAATGCTAAAAACCCTTAATAACCAGGTTGTTAAGGGATTTTTTATTAAAGAATATATACGATTTTAATGGCTTAATCGTCGCAGAGTATTTCGACTAAGGGTTATCTACTGATCCGCCAGTTTTGAGTGAAATAGCATACCGATTAACATTAAATTCGCCTTCTTGATACTGTGAGTGATAAACCATACCCAACTTAGTTACCACATTAATTGAACCACTATTGGCGTCAACCACATCAGCATAAACAATGTCTAAATCCATGTGCTTTTTGGCATAATCAATACAAGCTTGGTTGGCTTCGGTAGCCAAACCAATCCCCCAATAATCGGGGTGTAAACGATAGCCTATATCGACCGCATTAATGCGGGTTTCATTCTTAAAGCCGCAAAAACCAATCACAGTATTGGTGTCTTTTACGACGACTGCCCAGCGGCCAAAACCGTATTGCTTGTATTCTACCAGCCAAATATTGCGGATGATGTTTTCGGCATCGGTTAACGTGTTACACACGCCTGCATCGCCAGTATATCGATTCACTTGCTCCGGGGTATTAAAGTGCAATACTGCGGGGGCATCTTCAAGGGTAAATTCTCGAATAATCAATCTTGGTGTTTCGGTAATCACCTTCATTGGTTTCCCTTATTTTTCTTATGTATTGGCAATGATGTCGTTAAAACGCTAGGTTAACATATTCAATTCCCGACATTTAAGAATAATAATATGACCCGCCTACGTCTTGCTTATCCCTTATTGGCGCTTGCGCTTACTGCTTCGACACTGTCATTGAATGCTGTGGCTGATACCAAGCTAGATCAGTCAGTAACTCAAGCCTTACCTAAGCTTGAAAAGCTTTACCTGCATTTACACCAACATCCTGAACTGTCGTATCAAGAAAAAGCCACCAGCGAACGTATGGCCGCAGAGCTTAAGCAACTTGGCTTTGAGGTGACGGCTAATTTTGGCGGTTATGGTGTGGTAGGCATATTGCAAAATGGCGAGGGGCCAGTGGTGATGATCCGCGCCGACATTGACGGTTTACCCATTATTGAACAAACCGGAAAAGACTATGCCTCAAAAGTCACCACAGTCGATGCTAACAATAATACCGTGGGCATTATGCATGGCTGTGGTCACGATATTCATATGACAAACCTTATTGGCACCGCAGAACAATTGGTTAAGCACAAAGCTGATTGGCAGGGCACGTTAATGATGGTTGCCCAACCGGCTGAAGAGGTGGGCGGTGGCGCTAAAGCCATGCTTAAACAAGGTTTGTTTAGCCAGTTCCCCACGCCCGACAGCATCATTGGGTTGCATGTGAGTGCGTCAATTTCAGCAGGCAAGGTTGGTACTGTAAGCGGTTATGCATTAGCGAATGTCGACTCGGTTGATATTAGCATTAAAGGTAAAGGCGGCCATGGGGCTTATCCGCATGCCACGGTTGACCCTGTTGTGCTTGCTGCGCGCACAGTACTGGCATTACAAACCATAGTGAGCCGCGAAGTGTCGCCGTTAGAGCCCAATGTGATCACGGTGGGGTCGATTCATGGTGGTTCAAAACACAATATTATTTCAGACGAAGTAAAGCTACAGCTTACCTTGCGCTCATATAACCCTGAAGTGCGCGAGCAGCAAATCGAGGCGATTAAACGCATCACCGCCGGTATTGCTATGAGTGCTGGCTTGCCTGACGAGTTAGCGCCAGTGGTGTATGTGCATGACGATGAAACTATTCCATCAACGTACAATGATCCAATATTAGCCGCTAAGGTTAAAGCCAGTATTGAGGCTGAGCTTGGCAGTGACAATGTGCTTATTGCTCCACCTGTGATGGCGGGTGAAGACTTTGGTTTGTATGGCCTCACCCCAGAAAAACGCCCCATTACATTGTTTTGGCTTGGCGGCGTTGATCCTAAGCAGTATCAAGCCAGTATTGACTCGGGTGATGCACTGCCATCTTTGCATTCAAGCCAGTTTGCGCCAGATTACCCCTTAACTATTCGTACGGGTGTACGTGCAATGACACGTACTGCAATGGATTTATTTAACCAAGCTAGCCAATAAACTAAAACTAGGCAGATAAAATAGCGACTATAATGGTCGCTATTATTGTTTTAACCTTGTGGGCATTTTATGATTATTTTTAGCACCAACCTTGGCGATTTTACTGTAGAACTGGACATGGAGCGTGCACCGGTTACCTCAAAAAACTTTTTAAAATATTGTCAGGATGGCTTTTATGAAGGCACGATTTTTCATCGGGTGATTAAAGGCTTTATGGTGCAGGGCGGTGGCTTAACCGCCAAAATGAAAGAAAAGCCAACCCGCGACCCGATTGCCAATGAAGCGAATAAAGGCTTAAAGAATCTTATCGGCACTTTAGCGATGGCGCGTACAGATGCGCCACATTCAGCAACTGGGCAGTTTTTTATTAACGTGGCCAATAATGACTTTTTAGACCATACAGGCACAACCAATGCCGGTTGGGGTTATGCGGTATTTGCCAAAGTGACCGCCGGGATGGATGTGATTCAGCAAATTGAGCGGGTAAAAACCACCACTATTGCTGGCCATGAAGATGTGCCGCGCGAGCCAATCGTGGTTGAAAAAGTCACTATTGTTGATGAGCCAACGGTTGCTTAACTGGCTTTGCTTGAGTTATCTGGGATGAGCCTTTCGCAAGACTCATCCCAATAAAAAAGGTTCGACATCGCTGTCGAACCTTTTTTAATTTGCAGTTAAACGATAAAACCTAAGTCATATCATTCAGTTTGCGTCACATTAAAGAGTGTAACGAATACCAATGGCTACGCCGTCGTCTTCAGACAGTTCCATTCTAGCTTGTTGGTCTTTGTCGTTGCTAGTGAAGTCACTGTAATCACGGCGAGCTTCTAGATAAACAACCGTTTCAGGGTTAAACACATAGTGTAAACCTACAACCACAAACTGGCGTTTAAATACGTCATCAGGATCTGCGTTGTAGTTAGGTTGAATCACATAATCATCGCCAGCATCTAAGATGTTGTAAGACACAAAGGTACGAATGTTGTTTTCAAACATGTACGAGAATAACGACTCAACACCAACGGCTTCATCAATTAAGCGACCAATGTTGTCAGTGTCGTGGTTTTCGTTTTTGTTGATGTTTGCCGAACCATAAAATCCATACTGATCGAAGTTACCCCAGGTCACCCCTACACCATAAATGATGTCTTCTGCGGTAGAGTTAGTGCCGTTACCAAATTCAACATCAAACTCGCCATAGTTAACACCTGCGGCTAACGCAAGCTTGTCAGTTGCTTGGTAAGTCACCGAGCCACCGTAAGTGTAGTTATATTCAACCTGCTGTGCTTCTGCTGAACCTGACTCCCATAACGCTTCACAATCATCTTGGGTAATATCTTCATAGTCGCAAGTATAAAACTCGCTGTTTTTTAACTGCACTTGTACGGCAAAGCTTA
This sequence comes from Shewanella phaeophyticola, assembly GCF_025398315.1. Taxonomy (GTDB): domain Bacteria; phylum Pseudomonadota; class Gammaproteobacteria; order Enterobacterales; family Shewanellaceae; genus Shewanella; species Shewanella phaeophyticola. The sequence continues at coordinate 3,691,146 of NZ_JAODOQ010000001.1, read as the reverse complement.
CATCGCCAACACTGTTACGGTATTGCACGGTTTTGTCACCGCGACCCACACCGTTTACTGCGCCGTCATCTTTGTTATAAGTGTATACACCAGCAGTGTTACCGTCCCAAACAAAACCATAATTTGTGCCATATACCACGTCATACCAAGCACCCCATTGCTTGCCAATCGTGAGGCTACCGTAGGTGTCATGTGCAAGACCGGCATAACCTAAGCGGTTGTAAAAAAACTCATCTTGAATCGACTCAAAACGGTTGTTGTAAACAATGTCAGTACTGCCAACCGGGTTAACACCCCACTCTAACTTTGCATACGCTTTCCAGCCATCTTGTAGCTGACGTTCAAAGCCAAAATTAATGCGTGATGCGCCGTTAACCACTTCAGTTTCACCTTGAGTGTTGATCACACGAGCGTCAACAAAACCACCAATTTGAACGGCATTCACATCATCTTTAAAAATTTCGGTAGCTGAAACCGAAGGTGTAATTAGCAATGCTGAAACTAATGCTGCTACTAACGTCTTGTTCATTTTCATCTCTTGTCTTGTTGTTTGAGTAAGCACTGTTTAGTCCATTAATATATCTGTCCATTGAGGCGATGGAGAGTAGCAAATACATTGTCAATTTACATAGTGAAATATACTAAAAAAAGGCGATATTGTTCAAAAAATGCATTCATCAATGACTTATAAAAAAACACTGTTAACAGCTGGTTAACACGTGTAAGCAAATGTTAATCGCTGGTTATATATGCATTAAATGTGAATTTTTATTTGCTTGTTAAGATGGAGGCGTTTTTTGGAGGTTTATTTGATGTGGATCGCTATTTTATTCTGAAAATGGCATACGCTTAATTTATAGCTCAATACGTTAAAGGTGATTTTATGCAAATGACTTTACAGTTTTTTGGAGCGACAGAAGAGGTTACTGGTTCATGCCATTTACTCACGGTTGATGGCAAGCAGGTACTATTAGATTGTGGATTAATTCAAGGTGGCAAAGCCGATGAATTGCGCAATCATGATCCTTTTCCTTTCCATGCAGAACAGATCCATGCCGTCGTATTAAGCCATGCTCACATTGACCATTCTGGTCGATTACCTTATTTAATTAAGCAAGGGTTTACTGGCTCTATTTACACCCAACGTGCAACCGCACAGCTATGTAGCATCATGTTGCGTGACGCGGCCATGTTGCAAGAGCGAGACACCGACAGAAAAAACAAAAAACGGGCTAAACATGATTTAGAAGCGCTCGAACCATTATTTACCGAAGAAGAGGTAAATCAGGTCATGGCTCAGTTTGTGGTGGTTGATTATGACCAGCGGGTTCAAATTGCCGATTCAATTGAAATCCGGTTGTCGGATGCGGGACATATTCTCGGTTCGGCGATAGTTGAGTTGTGGCTGGGACAGCAGCCTGAACAGAAAAAATTGGTCTTTAGCGGTGACTTAGGCCGTGCAGGTATGCCTATTTTAGATGATCCAACCTTTATCGACAAAGCCGATTTAGTGCTAATGGAAAGCACCTACGGCAACCGTTTACACCGCAGCTGGCATGAAACACTGGTGGAGCTTAAATCGATATTTAAAGCGACCATTAACCAAAGTCGTGGCAATATTTTAATCCCCGCTTTTTCAGTGGGTCGTGCGCAAGAGTTACTGTATTTGTTCCATTTATATGCCAAAGAGTGGGACTTATCAGGTTGGCGTATTTGTTTAGACAGCCCAATGGCGATTAAAGCTACTGAGGTTTACGTCAACAATTACCCCATACTGGACGATGACTTTAAGCGCTTTACTCGGATGTCGCCCGGCAAACATCCATTACTATCGTGTGCTGAGTTTATAAGCAGCACAGAAGAGTCGATAGCGCTTAACGACATTCACGAAGGGTTAATTGTGATTGCGGGCAGCGGCATGTGTAATGGTGGCCGAATTCGTAACCATTTTGTGCATAATTTATGGCGTAAAGAAGCCAACATTATTATTTGTGGTTATCAAGCGTTAGGCACTCCGGGGCGCTTATTGGTGGATGGCGCAGAAGAGCTGACCATTCATGGGCAAAGTGTCAAAGTGGCTGCGAGTATTCACACCGTAGGCGGTTTGTCTGCCCATGCAGACCAAGCTGAGCTGTTGCGTTGGTATCATCACTTTGAAGATTCACCTGCCATTATATTGGTGCATGGTGAGCCCGAGTCACAGCAAGTGTTAATGGAAGCGCTTAATCAAGATGAGGCAACTCAACCCAAAAGTAGTGCCATTGCTCAACGAGGAGATTGTTTAGATTTAACCGCATTGCCAGAGTTTGTATGGCTTAATGCCGCCAGTGACACATCTGAAACTTAATAGGTTAATTAACTTGAACTCAACTAATGGTGCTTAGCCTGGGGGCTAAGCATCAATTTCATTTTGCAGCTTTTCAATGTCGTCTAAAATCCGCATGAATTTTTGACCAAACTCTGTCACCTCATACTCTACCCTTGGCGGAATTTCGGGATAGTTAATTTTATTCAAAATACCAAATTCAATGTTTTTCTTTAAACACTGATTCAGTACTTTAGTGCTGAGTCCATCAACCGATTTAACCATCTCACCGGGACGATTAATATTATTAGCGAGTAACTGATATACCGTTAACGACCATTTGCAGCCGTAAATCGTTTCGACCATTCTGGCTGACTTTTCGGGTGCAGACTTTCGTGCAAATAATTTTTCTTTTGTATTCATCAATATGTACCTAAAAGTACCTATGGAACTAAATTGTACTTACTATTCAATCGGATAGTTTATCAATAAGCTTATCACACTTACTCGTAAATTAGGTGTGAACAAATGACAACTTTAACCCCAAAAACGGCATTAATTATTGGTGGCAGTAGTGGTATTGGTTTTGAAACCGCTAAGCAATTAATTACTCAAGGTGTCGCTACCATTATCGTGGGTAACAATGCTCAAAAGCTCGACGCAGCGGTTGATCAATTGTCAATACTAGGCAAAGTCAGTGGCGTTCAAGCAAACTTATACAATGCGCAAGATCTGCAACGTGTGGTTGAGATGATTGATGCAATGGAGAGCGGTATCGATCATTTAGTCAATGCGGCAGGTTACTTTAATCCTAAGCCATTTCTAGATCATCAATTGAGTGATTACGACATTTACATGGAGCTTAACAAAGCGATTTTTGTGATTTCGCAAGCTGTCGCCAAAAACATGATTAAGCATGGCGGTGGCAGCATTGTTAATATTGGCTCTATGTGGGCTAAGCAAGCAATTAAAGCCACACCATCAAGTGCGTATTCTATGGCAAAAGCCGGTTTACATGCACTGACTCAGCATATGGCAATGGAATTAGCGGAGCATAATATTCGCGTGAATGCCGTGTCACCAGCGGTAGTGCACACCCCAATTTATGAAGCCTTTATTGAGCCAAAAGATGTTGAAAGCGCATTGGCAGGCTTTAATGGATTCCACCCTATCGGCCGCATTGGTAGTCCTGTTGATGTTGCAAACAGCGTAACGTTTTTATTGTCTTCACAAGCGGGCTGGGTGACAGGCGCAATTTGGGATGTTGATGGCGGCGTAATGGCTGGCCGTAATTAAGTTAAACCTTTAATCGGGTTACAAGTCGATTGATAAGCTCATTGTAGTAATTACTGTAAGCCCTTAAATGATTGATGATTTAAGGGCTTGTGTCTTTTTATTCTGATATAAAGCGATTTACTCTTTTGTTCTCCCATTAGGGCGCGTTAAGCTATGCATTAATTTGTTGTGTGTTTTGGCGAGTAGAGTGATGAAGTTAGTTAAAATAGATAAAAGCCAGTACCGTTCGGTTAACAATCAGGTGCAGATTGGCTTAGTGGTGATACTGGCCATATTGTCGTTGGTGTTTGGTCAGTTAATGATTTATTTCTTTGGCGTTAAGCCATTACCTGGTGCCGAGTCTACTGGGAATTTTCATCTTAATTTTACTGGGGTTATTTTGGCATTAATGGTGTGCAGCCTGCTGGTGCGTAACTTGCGTGAAAAGCCCAAGTTTTATGAAGTGTATTACGTGTGGCAACTTAAGCAGCTGCAAAACAAAATTTTCCGTAAACTCAAAGCGGTACAACAAGCGGCCAAAGACAATAATCGTGATGCTTTGGTGATATTGAGTTTTTATTATCAAAGTTTAGCGATAGTTTACGAGTTAGATAACAACACCTTAACCATGTCAAACGTCAATAATGAACTGGATAAACTACAACAAGCGATTGAAGCCGCAGGTTTTACAGTTGACACCGACGAATTCACTCCCGAGATGCTACAAGCTTTTTAAGCTGGTATTTATTCCTCAAATAAGGAGCCATGATGTCAATATTGGCAGATATTCCTTTTTCGTTACTTGAACTTGCGCCAATGCGCGAAGACTCGACCATCACCGATACCCTAAAAGGAAGTTTAGCTTATGCTCAATATGCTGAGCGTGTAGGGGTGAATCGGTTTTGGTTAGCCGAACACCACAATATGCCGGGCATTATTTGCTCTGCAACATCGATTTTAATCGGTTATATTGCGGGTGGCACTGAGCGCATTAGAGTGGGCGCGGGTGGCATTATGTTGCCTAATCATGCACCGCTGGTGGTGGCAGAGCAATTTGGCACCCTAGCCAGTTTGTATCCAGGCCGAATTGATTTAGGCCTAGGCCGTGCGCCGGGCAGTGATCCGGTAACCAGCTTAGCGCTTAATCGTGATACCCAGCGGGCGGAGCATTTTCCGAATGAAGTCAGTGAGCTGCAATCATTGCTTGGCTCACGTGAAGCCCGCCAAATAGGGCAAGCTAAAGCGGTAAGAGCTATTCCGGGCGAAAATACCAATGTGCCGATTTGGTTATTAACCTCAACTCTGGATAAGAGATGTATTGATAATGATATAAATCAATAGATTGACTAAAATCCACTGTCAAGCTTGTGATTTGTTTTGCTAACAAGGCGAATTAACGCGTCAATAGCTAGCCTATTGCAAGTTAATTCAACGCAGTGAGGAAGGCAAAGGACTGCTTGAAAGGCGTTTGTTATCCAGAGCTGAGGTTTATTAGGCTCAAGTTTATTCAGTGCGCAACTCGCGGCTCAACGTGGTTTGCCGTATGTGTTTGCGGGTCATTTTGCACCACGGTTTTTATCTGAGGCTATTGCGTTATATCGCCGTGAGTTTGTCCCGTCGGCAGTGCTCGGCAAACCTTATGTGATGGTTGGGCTACCGTTAGTGGCAGCGCCTACCGATGCTGAAGCGCAATACCTTAGCACCACATCAAAACAACGCATTTTAGCGCTTATTCGTGGTCAAGAAATGTGGCTAAAACCGCCTGTCGATAGTATGGATGGGTTGTGGAGTGAGCAAGAAAAAAGCTATGTCGATAGTTTCTTAAGCTTATCTATTTGCGGCGGCTCTGCGACCATTAAGCATCGTTTAGAGGTGTTTGTTGAACAGCTTGGCGTGGATGAGGTGATGTTCACTAACGATTTATACAGCAATGAACATCGTTTACGCGCGTTAGATATTTTAATGAGCATAAAATCGTAGAGCCGCTTTTATAGGGGCTAAGATAGACAACCTTGCCATAGAGGGATATCTGTTGCATATTTGAGCAACGAATCAACTACATGGAATGTTGTTAATGCCCTTATCAAGTCATCTGCTATTCAGTAGGCACAATATCATGTTGTGCCTACTGATGGGTTTATTAAGTGCTTGCTCACTGCATCCTGCCAAAAAACAACAATCAACGGCTTTGCCTTCGTTTAATTATTCACTAGTGTCAGCTGAGCAGGTTAATGACGTACCAGCCATTTCGAGCTTAACGTATTTAACCTTATCGCAGCGAGATGAATTAGCGGCTTTTGTATTGAGGGACAGCATTAAAGCATTACCAAACCGATTAAAAGTAGCCGAATTTATCAATCATAAAATGATGAATTTTAATTACGAAGGGCAAAATTATACCAGTACAGAATCTTGGAAAAATCAGTCTGGTAATTGTATGGCATTGGCACTATTAACCTATTCGGTAGCAAAAGAGCTTAACGTGCATACGGTGTTTCAAGTAGTGCATGCCGCGCCAATATTGACCAATATTACGTCTGATATTTTAGTGACCTCGGATCATGTTCGTACATATTTGTACGATGAAAAACCTGATGGGCACTTTTTGAGTGGTGGCGTGGCGACGGTGATTGATTATTTCCCAGATCGCTTTGATAGAACGGGCGCAATCGTATCGGAAAAACAATTTTTAGCGATGTTTTATCGTAATTTAGCGGCAGATGCCATGCTTGAGAAACAATATCAACAAGCGTTTTTACTGCTGAATAAAGGGTTAACGCTGGCCCCAGATTACGAGGCATTAATCAATATGATGGCCATTACTCACCGTCGTTTAGGCGATGAGCACACGGCTGAAAAACTGTATCGCTACGCTTTAGCCAATAATACAAATTCGATTAGTGTTTTAAGCAATTATCGTTTGTTGTTGGAATTGCAAAATAGAACCGCGGAAGCACAGAACATTAATCAACATTTGTTAGCAATAGAGTCGAGTAATCCATACAGCTATTACAGTTTGGGCATTGAAGCGCTCGAGTTTAAAGACTATAAAACTACCGTGATATTTTTAGAAAAATTTATCGACAGTGCACCGTATTTTCATCCTGCATACTATGCACTTGCCCGCGCTCACGTGGGTTTAGGGCAGCATAAAAAAGCACAAGATATTTTACAACAGGCGATAGCGTTAACTGACATGCCCGCCAGTAAGCGCAACTATTTAGCTAAGCTTAATATGCTTAAAGATAAATAACCTGAGATCGGGATAATAAACGCCTTTCAAACAGTCCTTTGCCCTGCTAACTGCGTTGAATCGACTTGCAATAGGCTAGCTATTGACGCGTCAATTCGCCTTGTTAGCAGAACAAATGACAAGTTTGAAAGTGAGAAGGGGTAACGTGTTGATTTTAAATAACATAAGTTCATTCCTTATCCCGAACTCAGGTTAAATAACCTAAACGATAAATAACAGCAAAAAACCAAGACTCGCGTCTTGGTTTTTTTGTTGGCTAATGTCGCAATCTTTTGGGTTAAATCGCTTGGCCATTTACAGTTAATTTTACATCAATGTTGCCACGTACTGCATTTGAATATGGGCAAACTTGGTGCGCGGTTTTAACCAGCTTTTCTGCTGCTTCCTGGTCTAAATCAAGTTCAACCGCAAGGGCGACTGTGAGGGAAAAGCCGCTATTATCGTTAGAGCCAATGCCTACTATTGCTGTGGTGGGTGCTGCTTTGATGGCCACTTTACCTTGGCTCGCAACGTGCAATATTGCGTTTGAGAAACAGGCTGCATAACCTGCGGCAAATAATTGTTCAGGGTTAGTAAACTCGCCGCTGCCGCCCATTTCTTTTGGGTAGCTTAATTGTAAGTCGACTTTTTTGTCGTCGGTAGAAACTTGACCATTACGGCCGGCTAATGCGGTTGCTGAAGTGGTGTATAACGTTGACATAATAAACCTCGTGTAAAAGTAAACTATTCTAAGTTGCGTACAGTTTGGGTTGCGCGCAATCTAATTGTGTTCACTATAACTAGGCGGAAAATAAAATGCAACTACATTGTGTGCAATTTAATTTCGGCTAGTTTGTTTCGCCTAAAAAGGTGTTGCACCAGCAGGCTCGGTTTGAAAATTATTAAGGTTGCAGGTAAGTCGGGGTTGTCATGCTTTTGTCACTGTAATGTCATTCAACACTCTCACAATAACCGCTCATTAGAGCTCTTAGGCCGTGCGAATCATGGCCACGCGTTAACGATAAAAATAAGGATATGATATGAAACGGTTTGTCACTCGTCGTGATTTTTTGGCTATGTCAGCTAAAGGTGTTGGTGCTGTTGTGGTGTCTTACGGACTAATGGGCTGCAATAGTGATGACGATGAGGTTATTTCTGGTCAGTTTTTACAAGGTATTGCCAGTGGCGACCCTGCAGCTGATGCCGTGATTTTATGGACGCGGGTTACGCCTGATACGCAAGGAGATATAACGGTGTCATGGGAAGTCGCCACCGACAGTAACTTTACTGATTTGGTGACTAATGGGCAAACTGTCACCAATGATAGTCGTGACTATACCGTTAAAGTTGATGCGGTGGGATTAGTCGCAGGCCAGCAATATTTTTATCGTTTTAAAGCAGGTGAAAACGTATCTGAGATTGGTCAAACCCGCACGTTACCAGAGGGCAGTGTCGATTCAGTTAAGCTTGCGGTGATGTCGTGCGCTAATTTCCCAGCGGGTTATTTTAATGTGTACGAAATGGCTGCTCAGCGAGATGATTTAGATGCTGTGGTGCATTTAGGGGATTATCTTTATGAGTATGCTCGTGGTGAATACGCCAGCGAAAATGCCGCAGCATTAGGCCGTGAAGTCTTGCCTGAAGGTGAGCTGTTTCTATTAGCCGATTATCGTACACGTTACAGCCAGTACCGCAGTGACAGCAGTTTACAAAAGCTGCATGGCAAAGTGCCGTTTATTACCGTGTGGGACGACCATGAAGTGGCTAACGACACCTGGAAAGACGGCGCTGAAAATCATAACGACGATGAAGGTGATTTTGATCAACGTAAAGCTGCTGCACTGCAAGCCTACTTTGAGTGGCTACCCATTAGGCCTTGGAGCGAAGATAATAATGAAGAAATCTACAGAAGTTTTAATTACGGTAACTTGGTTGATTTGCACATGCTCGATACTCGTGTGCTGGGTCGCGACAAACAATTAGAGTACAGCGACTACATTGACGCAACAACGGGCAGCTTTGATAGTGATAATTTTTTAGCCGCAGTCACTGACACCAATCGTACTTTATTGGGGCAAACCCAATTGTTATGGCTACAGCAAACCTTGTTGCAGTCTACTGCTAAGTGGCAGGTACTGGGGCAGCAAGTGTTAATGGGTAAAATGTTATTACCTGCTGCTATTGCGACTCAGCAAATGAGTATTCCTCAATTTGCTGAGCTCGCGGGTATTGCGGTGTTAGCTGCTCGTGCACAAGCAGGCGATACCACGTTAACCGCTGAACAATTGGCTTACCTGCAAGCTAACCAAGACAAGTTGACCCCAGAGGTGATGGCGTTACTACAATTGCCATCGATTCCATACAATCTTGATGCTTGGGATGGTTACGCCTACGAGCGCGAAGTCATATTCGCTACAGCGAAATCGTTAAATCACAATTTAGTGGTTATTGCTGGAGACACTCATAATGCGTGGGCTAATGAGCTAACAGACACCAATGGCGATAACGTAGGCGTTGAATTTGCTACTAGCTCCGTGTCATCACCAGGGCTTGAATATTACTTAGGTTTGTCTGATGCTGAGATGCCAGCAACCGAAGCGGCAATTGTGGACTTAGTGAGCGATCTTAAATATGCCAACTTAAAAGACCGTGGTTATTTACTCCTGACCTTTACGGCCGATGAAGTACGCGGCGATTGGCAATACGTCGATACCATTTTAGACACAACCTTTGCCAGTTTAGATGCGCGTAATTACAGCGCGACGAGCGCTGCGGGTAACCCACAAATCGTGGCAATGTCGTAAGCACTTTTGATTAACCAAAACTATTCAGCCACCTTTTGGGTGGCTGAATGATTATAAATGATCGATGAAGTGTCGATTAATCTATAGTAAGCACGACAATTTTTAGTGGATGATTATCATCAAATGCAGGGAAGTCTTGATGGCATTCTAACCACTGTGTTGCCGTGACTTTACGGCCTTGTTTTTCAACGCAGCGTACTAGGCTGTCATACCATGCCTGGCGATCCACTTTAGCGACATTGTTACAACACACAATTTTACCGCCTGCTTTAGTGGTTAACACTGCAGGTTTAAATAAACCTTGGTAATCATTGACTAAATCGACAATACCAAAAGCACTTTTGGCAAAACGTGGTGGGTCTAAAAACACTAAATCAAATTGCATGACCGCAGTTTTGGGTATTTAGGCAGTTTTTGATTACGACGTCCGCCAACCGGTAAACCCGCTAATTGACGCAGCGCCGGAAACGCATCGCTTTGCACAAACTCACATACATCGGTAACCTTATTTAACTCGGCATTTTTTTGCCCGGCGGCTAATGCAAATGATGAAAAGTCGACATTCATTACTTTACGCGCGCCGCCCATAGCTGCGGCAATACCAATACCGCAAGTGTACGAAAACAGGTTGAGTACCGTTTTATCTTTGCTGTTATCGCACACATATTCACGACCAATGCGCATATCTAAAAACAACAGCGGATCCTGGCCTTCGTGGCGTAGCTTAGAGGTAAAGTTTATGCCGTTTTCGCGGATAACTTGTTCTGTTTGGGCGTAATCTTGAGCTTCATTCACACTAACATTTGCTACTCGTGAGTGACTGCCTGAGCGATCATTGTAAACAATATGAAAGTCCGCATGAGCGGTCAGCACGCTTGATATAGTTTCAAGTTGTTGTTCTGTTAAAGTTTGATGAAAGGTTTGGATTAACCAAGCATCGCCGTAACGGTCAATATTAAGGCCATTTTCACCTTCTACAGTGCCATGAAATACCCGATAACAATCGGTGTTATGTTGCTTAGCGTGCTCAAAAAAAGCAGCGCGTTTCGCTAACGCATCAGTTAAAACAGCTTGAATAGACATGGACACTCGATAATGGCGGGGCAATTTGCGCGGAGTATAGCAAACAATCACCTTGAATGTGGCAGCGTGATTATCGATAAGGCTTCACTTTATTCGGGGAGATATACCTTAAAGGTTTTATCGGCAACAATTTTGCCATTGAGCTCAAGTGTCATTCGCCAGTTACCAAGCTTATTACTCACAGGTGCCCAAATGCAATCGCCTAAGTAAAAGCGCCAATCGTTTTCTTTAATGAAAACCTCTCCATCAAACGGTGGGCGAATATCGCCATTGTCGTCTGGAATACCTGGATGATATATGCAGTAGGTTAATACTTGGTTTTTGGCTTTTTTGATTCGAACAATAAAACCAAACTCAGTATCAATAACGGCGGGGACGTGAACAGTCGCCTCTAAAAAACGTGGCAAATCATCACTCTGGCTGTCCCACTGGCTGAATATGCCGCTATAAATAATGCTGACATCGGCCTTTAGCTTACTCAAACCTTATCCTTTGTTGTGCTCTTTTAGGTATTTTATCGCCGCTTGCAGGGCAAAATCGTAGCCTTGTGCGCCTAGGCCGCAAATAACCCCTTGGGCTTTATCAGAAAAATACGAATGATGTCTAAACGGCTCGCGCGCATGCACATTTGATAAATGCACTTCAATAAACGGAATGGCAACGCCGAGTATCGCGTCACGCAGAGCAACACTGGTATGGGTAAAAGCTGCTGGATTGATAATAATAAACTGGGCATCAGTTGCATGAATGGCATCAATAAGTTGGTATTCAGCGTTTGATTGGATGTGCGCTAACTCAACGCCAAGCTGATTAGCACTTTCGGTTAAATCGCTCACAATGGTGGCTAAGGTTTGGTGGCCATAGTGCCCCGGCTCGCGACGGCCAAGCAAATTTAGATTTGGCCATTAATCACTAAAACTTTGGCTGTGCTGCTCATGTTACTTCCTGTGGTGTGGGCAATAAAACGTGTGAGTCCATTCTTACTGAAGATGCGCGCGTGGTAAACCTAAAAATGTTCATCTAAAGGTTAAAAATGCATTAATAGCCGGTTTTATTTTGGCGCATGGCTTTAGTGGCACCGCGTTGTTTTTTCGCTTCAATTCGGCGGGTTTGGCTGCCTTTGGTGGCTTTGGTCGGTATCCGTTTCTTTTGTACAATGCCGACACTTTTTACCAATTCAATAAATTGCTCTAACGCGGTTTGGCGATTAAAATCTTGGCTTCTTGATTGCTGACACTTAATGATGATTTTTCCGCTTTTGGTAATGCGGTGATCTGCTTTGGCTAATAGCTTTTGTTGATAAAATTCAGGCAAAGACGATGTAGCAATATCAAAGCTAAGCTGTAGCCGCTGTTGATACTTTATTAACGTTTTGACCGCCAGCGCCGCTTGAGCGAACAAACTGCCATTCAATTTCGTTATCTTGCAATATGACTCGTTGAGTTATTTGTATCATTCTGTTGAGGAAGTCCCCTTAAATTTATTCAATATCAGGTTATTATACCGTAATTGGACACGTATTTCAGCGCTGGGTATTTATGAGCTTGAGTGTTAACTCGGCGCGACACCAGTAAAAATCTGACTGTGCTCTGAGTTATTACATATTTAATGAAATCAATTGCAGAGTTTTGCTATTATGAGCGCCATTATTGCTTTACACGATAGCATCACCGTATAAAGCCTGTTCTATCGCCTGATAATAAGGCTGGAGTTAGCATTATGTTGTGTCAAATCCCCGATATTTCCAAGGGTGTCATTAGTTTATTTGTCAGTGGCCGTTTATCTGCGCCAGATTACCGTACCCGTTTGCAGCCAGCTATTCGTGCCTATCGTAAAGATTGGGACCAAGTATGTTTGTATATCGAAGCCGACGTATTGCTCGAAGGGTGGGACTTTGGTTCATTAACGGGCAGTGGTGAAGTACAGTTACCAGAATTTGATGCGCTAGTGTTTGTTGGCGGCTCTGATTGGGTGGGTAATGCTGTACGTTTAATGGGACCATTTATGCAAGGTGAGGTAGCATGGTTTCCGTTATCGCAAAAACAAGATGCTATTGCGTGGATTGCTAAACGTTCAAAGTGTTAGTTTATGGTTTGCTGATACCGAAAAGGGTCAACAAACTCCGAAATTTAATAGAAAAGGATAGCTTATTTATGTCTTTATCAAAATTAGTTGCTGCTTCAAGCGCATTGTTATTAACCCTTAGCTTAACGGCTTGTGCACCTGAAGTAGGCAGCGATGCTTGGTGTAAGCAAATGAAAGAAAAAGAAAGCGGCGATTGGACTGCAAATGAAGCCGCTGATTACGCGAAGCACTGCGTATTTAAATAAGCGTTAGTGAGTCTAACCTTAAAATAGATAAACGATTTTTATTAAGCCAATGGGTACTCCCTATTGGCTTTTTTTGTCGTCAATGATTATTGAGGAGGCTTTTTAGGTTTTACATTTAACTTTAGTTTATTGGCTAATGGTTCAATTGCTGCACCTTGAATAATGACCGAAATCAGCACAATAAAAAACACCATGTGGATCATTTCTCGTGAGCCTTCAACCCCGGCCGCGGCGGGTATGAGCGCAAATACAATTGGGGTAGCGCCTTTGAGGCCTATTGCAGACACAAATAGGCGTTTACGCCAATTAGCTTGCCTAAAGGGGAGGTAGCACAATTGCACCGCAAGCGGTCTAGCGACCACAATCAGTAAAATGGCGGGCAAGAGAGATGCAAAAAATACTGGCGCAAGTTGTTGCGGGAAGATCTGTAGCCCTAAAATAATAAACATTAGCGACTGCGCCAACCACGATATACCATTAAAAAAGTGCTTACTGACCTCTGCACCTTTCTTTAAATAATTACCAATGATGACACCTGCGATGTACACCGCAATTAACTCGTTACCGCCTAAAATTTCAGTGCTAGAAACCGTAATGGCAAATGCAGCCAGAATAAACACTGGGATAAGTCCAAATTCAGGCAGTTTGATATTGTTTAGTGCCCAAACCGACAATTTACCCATAATGAGGCCAATAACCGCACCGACACCAATTTGCTGACCTAAGCTAGTGGCGATAGACATTGCGGTTGGTGTGCCGCTTGCGCTGTTAATAATAAAGTCGGTTAACATGATAACCATAAGCAAGGCGATGGGGTCGTTGGTGGCTGATTCGAATTCTAAAATAGTGCCAGTACCGTGTTTTAATTTAAGCTTTTTAGATTCTAGAATTGAAAACACCGCTGCCGCGTCTGTAGATGAGACTACTGCTGCAAACAGCATACACGTAATGAGATTGAAATCGAGTAACGCATTCAATATAAAGCCAAAAATAATCGTGGTAAAGATAACGCCTGCGCTAGACAGCATGCCACCTTCTTTCCAAGCAAAGCGAATGTGTTTTAGCGGGGTATTGAGGCCGCCCACAAAGACGATGGTGTTTAGCGCGACAGTACCAATGGTCGATGTGAGCTGAAGGTTGTCGTAAACAAAGCCAAATTCACCATTACCAAAAGCTAAGCCTACACCCATAAAGATCAATAATGACGGTAAGCCCAATGTTTTTGATGGGTGGTGGAGTAAAATGCCGATAGCAATAAGGATCGATATTCCTAAAATAATAATATCTGCTGGCATATTGACGCTCCCTTGCTACTTAAATTGTACTTTCTGACTACTTTAACACTAAATAAGCCTAAAACTGGTTTTATGAGCGTTTATTAATATTTTTTATACTGATGTAGTGGGTTGGCATTCAGTTTTTACTCAATTTAATATTATCTTGTGACAATACATTACTGCCTATTAAAGCGATTGTTTACCCCTTCACTTACATTGTACCTGAAGCGCCGTTATTTATTGTTTTCTAACATTTTTATTACATTACTTCAGTGGTAAAATAGTTCAACTGTTGCATTTTGTGAAATCAATATGGCCATATTAATCAGTCTTTGGGGTGTGAGTATCTGTTGTTTCGGGCTGTTTATGTTGTTTAAGCCTGAGGCGTTTTCAAGTGCAATTGTCACTTTTAGCCACCAACGCTACTTTCATTATTTTGAAATCATTTCTCGACTCGCCATTGGCGCAGTGTTGTTATTGGGCGCGGATCAAACTCGCTACCCATTAGTGTTTGAGTTTATAGGCAATCTGTTGTTTATGGTGGCTATTTTATTAGTTTTTATGACAGAAAAACACCACAAAATATTTGCCGTAAAGGCCGCTAAACAAGGCCTTGCTTGGTTTAGGCCTGCAGGCCTTGCGGCATTATTATTTGGTATATGGACAATTTACGTAACTCTTAATTAACCTTCACCGATATAGTGATTAATGCACACCAGAGAAGCGATTTAATGAAGTGTGTTGTTATTAAATTTGGCTTTTGGTTACTTTTTTATCTCTACTGTTAAAATTTTATGTTGCTTTAAGTTGCCCTCTAACCCGCAGTAACATCAGGTTTACATCTTATTGTCATGTTGATGACATGTTACTGTCATTTTGTCGCAGTCTTTTTGTCATTTTTACTCGCTACCTTGTCATCCAGCCGATTTACTCACACGCTTACATCCGTCTTCGGAGATGACAATGGAACTGAAAAACATTTTTAAACTGACAGCACTTTCTACAGCCCTTGCTGCTACTTTAGGTCTCGCTGGTTGTGGTGGTGATATCAATATCAGCACTGGCACTGAAACCACAACACCAACAACGCCAACCACACCTACAACGCCAACCGAGAGCGATCAAGAATTATCATACAGTGGCTTTGCGACAAAAAGCACGACCACAGTTGATGGTAAAGAGGTTTGGGTATTAAAGGGGACATTAGCTCCTTCTACAGCGGCTTCAACAATCAGCACCGGTGGCCAAGATGGCGACTTAATCGTATTAGGTGATGATGTTGTATGGCAATTAGATGGCGCAGTGGTTGCTGGTGGCGACAATGAAAATTCTGTTGAGTTATCTATTTTACCTGGCACTAAAATTTTAGGTGGTAGCGATTCTTACCTAGTGATTAGCCGCGGTTCAAAAATCATGGCTGAAGGTACTGCCGCTGAACCAATTGTATTCACTTCAGTTGAAGCTGGTTTAGGTGAAGAAGGTGAGGCAGGCCAATGGGGCGGTTTAGTGTTACTGGGTAACGCGCCTGTAAATACCTGTCCTGATTTAACAAACTGTGACGCATCATTTGAAGTAGGCAGCTACAGCTACGGCGGTGATGACACAGAAGATAACTCTGGTTCAATCAAATATGTTCGTGTTGAGTTTGGTGGTTTTAAAATCAACGACACCCAAGAAATGAACGGTATTAGTTTTGCCGGTGTCGGTGCGGGCACTGAAGTGGATCATGTACAAGTACATTTAAATAACGATGACGGCCTAGAGTTCTGGGGCGGTAACGTTTCTGTTTCAAACATCGTACTGACTGAAAACTTTGATGACTCGTTAGATTGGACTAACGGTTGGCAAGGTAGTGCGCAGCACGTTTATATTCGTTTAGCTGACAACGGTTCAAACCGTGGTATCGAAGCCGACAGCAATAGCGATGCCAATGCAACACCCATGTCACAGCCTGCATTAGCTAACATCACCATTGAGGTGGCTAACGGCACAAATAGTGGCGGTGACGATGCTGAAGGTATTTTGTTCCGTAAAGGTACCGGTGCTTATGCTTATAACATGCTAGTTAAGGGTGATGTTGACTCTGGCGAATGTTTAGAAGTGAACGACGATGCAACGGTTAATAACGCCAATACTGCAGCGTTAACTATGCAAAACAGCTTAGTGGATTGTGTTGAGCCATTTAAAGATGCCAAAGTTGATGCCGAAGCAGGTACAACCTTAGCACTAGATGTTGAAGCTTGGTACACAGGTCAAGATGGCAACCTCGTTGGCGCATCTGACCTAGACGGTTACATGCCTAACTCATCATCTGTTGCGTTAACTGGCGGTAAAGCTGACTTAAGCAACCTTGATGCACGTTTAGATGATGCTGAATATATTGGCGCATTTGATGGCACCAATGACTGGACTACAGGTTGGACTACAGCCATTCATGATGATGTCGATACCACGCCAGCAGAACTACCTGTCATGACATCTTGTCCTGTAGGTACTACCGCATCTGACGCGGTTGCGGGTTTATATAAAGATTCATCTGTCACCCTAATCTGTACGCTTGAAGGCAACGTGTTAAGCAACACCACACTGCTTGCCGGTCAAAACGTGATGTACAAGTTAGATGGCGGTGCGGTACTTGTCGGTGAAGATAAAGGCACATCAGCAACCTTAGCGATTCAAGCTGGTGTAAAAATGTTTGCAACCTCAAACAGCTATTTAGCCGTAAGCCGTGGTTCTAAAATTATGGCTACAAGGCAGTGCTGACTACCCAATTGAAATGACGTCTGAAGAAGATGTGATTGATGGTGCTGAAGGTGAGCGCGGTCAATGGGGCGGATTAGTTATCCTAGGTAATGGTTTAGTTAACACCTGTTCTGATGCAAATGCGTGTGACGCATCGTTCGAAGTAGGCGACTTCCCATACGGTGGTAACGACAATGCAGATAACAGCGGTCAAATCAGCTATGTAGTGGTTAAGTATGCTGGCTTTAAAGTTAATGACACACAAGAAATGAACGGTATCTCGTTTGCCGCAGTGGGTAGTGGTACGCAAGTTGACCATATTCAAGTGCATGCTAACGGCGACGATGGCGTAGAGTTTTGGGGTGGCGCAGTCAACCTGAAATACGTTTACTTAACTGAAAACTTTGATGACTCATTAGACTGGACTAACGGTTGGACAGGTAAAGCACAGTTTGTGTACATCACCCATGAAGATGGCAATGCAAACCGTGGTATCGAAGCCGACAGCAATAGCTCTGGCGCAGCGGTAACTCCGGTGTCAGCACCAAAGTTGGCTAACTTCACGATTTTACCGGGTGTTGATTCGCCAAATGCGAGTGGCGACAACGGCGAAGGTATCTTGTTACGTGTTGGTACTGCCGGTGAGCTTTATAACGTGCTGGTACAAGGCCGTAAAGGTAGCACTGCAGAAACGGAATCTGGCGAATGTTTAGAGCTTGACGGTTCGGTGTCGAGCCTAGTGGATAACGTCAATGACGGTTCGCTAGTGATGACTCACTCAATCATTGATTGTAACGAGCCATTTAAGACATCTGGTACTACCGACATTGATACAGAGACCTGGTTTATGGGTCAAGAAGGTAACTCAACCTCAGTAGTGAGTATTACCGACGGCATGCCAGCAGCAACGGATACAACGCTACTTGGTACAGGTAAAGACTTAAGCACTGATGACAGCTTCTTCGAATCAACCGATTACATTGGTGCATTCGATGGCCAGACTGACTGGCGTCAAGGTTGGGCTTTTGACCCACAGTAATCCCCTTGATTAAGTAATCAGTGACCTATTAATAGCCGCTCGCAAGGGCGGCTATCTCTGAACCGCATACAGGATAGTATAAGTATGAAAACCAAGCCGAGTTTTACCGTTAATAAATTAAGTCTTGCCATTATCTCTGTGATTTCTGCGGCGACCTTATTAACTGCTACCCCAGTATACTCGCAAGAACCAGAGCCTGCTCGTGACCCAGGCGAAGTGATTCCGATTGAGCCAATTGAAGTGATTTCAGTCACAGGACGTTTACGTAGCTCAGCGTCAGAAGCCACAGAAGAACGTCGCGAACAAATTGCTGTAGCCGATATTATGGGCTCAGAACAAATTTCAAGAACCGGTGACGGTGACGCTGCCGCAGCGCTTCGTCGTGTGACAGGTTTAACTTTAAAAGATGGTAAATTCATTTACGTGCGTGGCCTAGGAGAGCGATATTCAAGCACCTCGCTTAACGGCTCGACAGTACCATCGCCCGATCCAACGCGTAATGTTGTACCGCTCGATATGTTCCCTGCCTCGATCATTGAATCGCTATCGGTGCAAAAGTCTGCGTCTGCTAACTCTCCTGCTGCATTTGGTGGCGGACACGTTGATATTCGTACTAAATCAATTCCGTCTGATTTCTTTTTTAAAGCCTCAGTAGGTGGTCGCTACAATACTAACGACTCAGACAACAGCTACACCTATAACGGTGGTGGTAATGATTGGATCGGTCAAGATGACGGTACCCGCAGCATGCCGAGCAATATAAATGACACGATTAATCAATATGGTGGTATTAGCCCAATTGATATTTTTAGTGGCTCAAATGGTGCAGTAGATTTTGCCGGTGCGCAAAAAATTAACCGCGAATTATCGTTAGACATGTACCGTGACATGACAGTGTTTACTCAAAGCACAGAGCCTGCGGTTCGTGGTGATGTGGCCATTGGTGACCGTTGGGACATTAGCGACGATATCGTATTTGGTGCCTTGTCTGCAGTTTCGTACAAAAAACAAGCTGAAAACTACACTAAGCGCGAAGTTGAGTTAGACGGCGACAGCAGCCAAATTCAGATTGAAAACCAAAAAGATGTTGTGGGTACAGATTCAATCGTGCAAGTGTCGGGCATGCTTAACCTCGGGCTAGAAATTGGCTACAACCATAAAATTGAGACCTTCACCACCTATTTGCAAGACACCTCAGACGATGTCTCTGTGGGCATTGAAGAAACCATCGATACCTTAGCCGAACCAAACGCGCTGCAAGTGTATAATATTGATTATGAAGAACGTACTTTAATCAGTAATCAAATCAAAGGGCATCACTTTATTGAAGACCTTAATGATGCTGAATTTAGCTGGAAGTTCTCTGATGCACGTTCTGAGCGTTATGCACCTAATGAAGTCTCATACACATACAACGTAGTATTAGATGACAATCAAGACTTGTTGTCACGTAACCTCAATACTCAAGATGCGCCAAAATACGTTTATAGCCGTTTAAATGATGATACTCAAAACTACGGTTGGGATTTTACTTACCCTATTAATTTAGACGGTGCGGTGGTCAAGATCACCACAGGTTATGAATACTTTGAGCGCACCCGCGAAAGCTTTGCCACGCGTTTAGGCTTAGATGTTGATTTAAGCCCTACCGATGTTAACGGTGACATTTTAGCCGGTGACTTTGATGAGATTTTCTCAGACAGTAACATCAGCAACGACGTGTTAGATCTTGAGCTAAAAGATGCATCTACCGACACTGAAGATTACATCGCCGCCGAAAAAAATGATGCAGCGTTTGTTAGTATGGACATCGACTTTGACGACGTTTGGCGTGTGTATGCCGGTTTGCGTTACGAAGACTTTCGCCGCGTAACATTGCCAATTGACCCTGATGGTGAGATTTCAGACGAAGGTGGCCGTTATGATCTTGAAGATTATGCTATAGCTGAAGACGGCTGGTTCCCTTCATTATCAATTACCTGGAAACAAACCTACACCACGCAATGGCGATTTGGTGCAAGTAAAACCATCGTGCGCCCAGACTTGCGCGAAGTGTCACCAGTGCGTTTCCAAGACCCAGCAACAGGCTTTGACTTTTTTGGTAATCCAGAGTTAAAAAGCTCAGACATTCTTAACCTTGATTTACGTTGGGAATACTACTCAGACTCTGGCAATAACTTCAGTGTAGGTGCATTCTACAAAGATGTGGACGCGCCGATTGAGCCCATTCAACGTATTTCAGAAGCGAGCCGTCAGCTTAAGTTTTATAACGCTCAGTCAGGTCATATTTACGGTGTTGAAACTGAGTTTTTACAAGAGCTTGAGTTTTTAGGCAGTGATGGCAGCATTTGGGAAGACTTCTTTATTGCGGGTAACTTAACCCTAGGTGATTCAGAAATTGACATCGAAGCCAATGGCGAAATCGACCCAACTAACCAATCGCGCCGTATGACAGGGCACTCGCAATGGGTGGCTAACTTGCAACTCAGTTACGATTCATCAGACAGTTATCACAGCGCAACATTGGTGTATAACGTGTTTGGCGAACGTATTGCTTATGGTGGGCGTGGCGGTTTAGATGATGTATATGAAAAGCCATTCCATAGCCTTGACTTTACCTATACTTTCTTCCCAACAACCAGCACCACGGTGAAGTTAAAAGCGAAGAATATTTTAGGTGAAACCACCGAGTACGAGCAGCAAGACTATCAAGTGTATGCCAAAGACCCTGGCACAGAATACACGTTACAGTTTAGCTATGAGTATTAATGTGTTAGTAAGCTAAGGTTAAAATAAGTACTGGTTTTTAGTGGTTTTTACTCATCATTTCAATCACTAAAAACGTGCATGGCCACTTTCTTCGGAACAAAGAAAGTGGCCTTTTTTGTTTATTTTAATGCCATTCAATTAACGATTGATCGATACGTTTAATACCAATTCCACTAATTATCTGGTCATTCAGCGGTAATTCTGTACCTTCTAGGCAAGTAATAGGATTGTAGGCATAGTTGCTCTCGGCAACTGCTCCTGCGTTGCTCTACCTCCTGCATCCATGCAGTCGTACGTCAAAATACGATTAAGCAGCATAGAAGGCACAGAAACCCGCCTTGCAGGAGAGGCTCAGACAGTCCATTTCTTTGTTGCATTGCCTTAGAAGGGAATAACCATTATTTCAACAATGCGCCTCAAACTGAACAGTCTGAGCGACTCTGATTGGTCACATAATTAATGGAAATGGTATAAGCAATCTTTTGCAATACATATTTGTTAGAATACCGTTACTTTTTGTCAGTCGCAGCCTGAGTCAGTCATTATTATGTTTAACCGCCTTACTGTATTTTTATATTTAATCTTAGCCTTATCAACCAGTGCCTGCGCGATGCCAACGGGTATGAGCCAAGCGGGCAACATTACTGCCCCATCTATTGACGAAGCCAGCGGCCTAGCAGTATCGCGGATTAATGACCAAATATTGTGGGTGCACAACGACAGCGGTGACACGGCTAGAATTTTTGCTATCGATACCCAGGGGCAGCAGTTAGCCACAGTTAATATTACCGGTGTAAACAATACCGATTGGGAAGACATTGCCTCGTTTGTTTACCAGGGCGAGTCGTACCTATTGATTGCCGATGTGGGTGATAACCAGGCAAGGCGATCGCAATATCAGTTACATTTGATCAAAGAGCCCGATTTAAGCCTGCTCAATGGCCAAAAAAATCTGTCGGCAACTCCGATTTGGAGCATGGCATTTACTTACCCAGATGGGGCTCGTGATTGTGAGTCAGTCGCAGTCGATGTCATCAAGGGTAAAATACTGTTACTGACCAAACGTGACACGCTGCCGATATTATATGCGTTGCCATTAATCGCACCCACGCAGCAAAGTGGATCAAATAATTCATCTACTGAAAAAATTAAGCAGCAAGCCCAAAGGCTAGGCGAGATAACACCATTGCCTACAGCCATGCTTGATTATGTCAGTATTTATACCTGGGCAGGATTTGCTGGAAAACCCACCGCGATGGATGTCTCGGCAGATGGTTTATCAGCGGTGATATTAACCTATACCCACGCGTTTTATTTTACTCAAACCACACAAGGTGACTGGTTAAGCTTGTTTTCAACCACACCACAACAGATTGCACTGCCCGCACTAAAACAAGCCGAAGCTGTTGGGTTTAGCCAGGATGGTCAGAGTATTTATATTACCTCAGAGAAAATCCCAGCGCCTTTGTATAAAATGGACTTGAACAGTGCTGGTATGCAGCAGTAGATAACGGTATTTGCACAGACCCTAGATACAGTTACAGGCTGGGAATAACTTTAAGCCGCTATCATTGAGTGCTGAAACCTGGTTTTTTAAGCATTGCAGTGAGATATTTGGCGCCAATCTGTCATCCTCGAATGTTGTTATCGGGGATCCGGCTCTGTTTTAAGAGCTATAGACGACAGATAAGCTATTGTTAACGAAAATTTAGGCTAAAACGGTGGCCTTATTTACCCTCTGACGATTGAGTTAGCTATTGCTGAGTTGCTTCTTCAATAAGCTTTTGCCATTGCGGGTATTCTGCAAAGCTTTGTTGTAAGTCGCCCCAGGGTGTCAGTGCCTCGGCCATAGACGGCGCGGTATTTTGACTGGTCTGATACAAATAATAAAAGGCAGAGGCTCGGTAATTAGCTGCGCAATGGATCAACACTGGTGCATCGCCATTTTGCTGCATTAGGCTAAAAAATTGCGCTAGATTCTCTTGGGTTGGGTTTTGCCAATCAACACTGATATTGTGATAATTCATGCCCAGTTGCGTAACGATCTGCTGCTCATTTAGCAAGGCATTTGGGTTGTCGTTAGGAATGAGGTTTATCACAGTTTTGATACCCGCTTGAGCAAGTTGTGCAAATTGCTGCTCTGTGGGTAAACCTGAGGTCATTACTTGTGGGTTATTAAATTTAACCGCTTTTATATCACCCAGTTTGCTGGTGTCGATAATTGCCGTACTCCCAGCACCTAACTCCTCCGCACCCAACACCTCCGCACTGAACACTTCCACGCTGAAAAATAAACTGCACATTAATATGCTGGTGGACAGTAGGTTAAAACCTTGCGGTGTATTCATGTGGCTTCCTTGGGTTGATACGTCATCGTGTGCGATGAACTTTGTAGTATTTAATTTAACCATATCATTGTTATGTTTTCAGATAAAAGTGACCTGCTTAAAGTGACAGCTTGAGCAGGCAAAGCCTACCGTTATTTAAGTCATGCTGTAGAGCCAGAATTCAGCCCTGTTTTTATGTTCTGCGCCCATGGCAACTAACGTTGTGATGTGAGGTGTAGTGCATTTTTATTACTTTACAACAATAAGATAGCGAATGTAGGATGGTATTAATCAATAACGTAAACGGACGGCTTTATTGGGCGAGTTGTTTAATAAGCCGTTAAACGGTAAAGCATGGAAAGCAGAGCTCGCAGAAAATACGCTTCGATGATGTTGGAGTGCCGTTATAGGGTAGAAACACTGCGTGATTTCACATCCGGTAAAACTCATTGTACTTATCTCCAGACTACAATTGAGTCGGAAGCCCTACAGTTGCGCAAATTGCTTGAGTTGATTGCGTTTTCCTCGCTTGTGTCATACAAAGAGGCTTACTATTCCGTTAGGAGCGATATTACGAAAGATTGGCATGCTGTTAGGATCCTGCGCAAGATTCAGAGTATTAACCCCGAGTTCTATCCAGTTCCGATAGACGGATTCGATAGAAATGGCTGGCATAAATTGCAAGGTGGATACCTGACGAGAAAACAGTTCGAACGGTTATACGATAAATGTGGAACTATGCTTCACTCTCAAAATCCGTTTTCTAAAGGAAAGAGTTCATTGGCTTTTCATAAAAAGGTGCCTGAATATTTGGATAGAATTGAGACCTTATTGTCTGAGCATCTAGTGGAGCTTGCCGAATCACGCGAGCTCATTCACGTGATCTCTCCGATGAAAGAAGATGCTCCAATCCAAGTTCGCCACTTGGTACGGAAATCTATACAGGTTTAACTAAACGTTAACCTTGACACCCATTGTTGACATAATGGATTACAAACATGATAGCCAACGATATTTAATCGTTAGTTTTAAAGCGGCAAGGAAGCGTTATGGTACTTCAAGAAAGTTTTTATAATTGGTTTTGGTTAGGCGTTTTTTCAACCGCAGCACTGGTAGGTCTTTTTCAGTCTGGTCATTTATTGGGGCTTGCAGCCTATTCAAATGATTTTAGATTCGACTCTGTTAGTCCATTGTAAATCGGGCTAATTTGTTCAGGTATTTGCGGTGTATCTGGGTTAGTTAGAACCATCAATAAAATGAAATTATTCCGCCAATAATCATTTACCGAGCAGTTATTGTTAAAATAATAATGTAAATTCGGTTTGTTCTAACCCTGCCATTTCATTACTTTACAACAATAAGATAGCAGATGTAGAATGACACTAATGAATAAGTTAACGGATTGGCTTTACTGAGTATAGACTTCGGTAAGCGATTAAATTACAAAGGACTTGTATGAAATTCTACCCATTTTCAAACATTCAAACTAATAACTTAGGCTTGTTACTTTTTGCCGCTAGGCTGATTGCTATTTGTGGTTGTTTAGCCATCGTCGTTTC
This sequence comes from Shewanella phaeophyticola, assembly GCF_025398315.1. Lineage (GTDB taxonomy): Bacteria > Pseudomonadota > Gammaproteobacteria > Enterobacterales > Shewanellaceae > Shewanella > Shewanella phaeophyticola. The sequence goes on along the minus strand of NZ_JAODOQ010000001.1, from coordinate 3,666,404 downwards.
CTTGTTTTCTGCTGGTTATGGTTTCTTTTTTGGAAAAACAACAGAACCAATACCACTAGAAAATGGACTAATGATCTTAGGGGCTGATCATTCACCCGGTTTCTATGCCTTTGCTGGAATGATATTTAGCTTTGGCATTGTTGCATTTATTGTTAGTGGTATTCTTGCCGCGTTAATTTCAATGGAAAACAAGTTTACTGGCAATAGTTAACCATTAATGGTATCCATTGAGCATTCGAATTACTAATCCAGCGCTAAAGCATCTATGTGCCGTAATGGTAACGTAGTTGTGCAATCAGGATGGTATCATTTTGGGGTTTGTATACGATTCTGTGTTCATCATTAATTCGTCTAGACCAGTAACCAGACAAACCGTGTTTAAGTGGTTCTGGTTTTCCAATACCTTCTGTTGGAGTCTGTTGAATATCTTTAATTAACAGATTAATACGTTTAAGTACCTTTTTATCTGTCGTTTGCCAATATAGATATTGCTCCCAGGCGTTGGTTGAAAAAGTTAACTTCATTCTATTAGCTTTCGTTCAGTTCCATTACCTGCTTCAAGTTCGGCAATAGATTCTAAAAGTTCGCGCGCATTAGTTGGTGAACGAAGTAAATAGGTCGTTTCTTGCATTGCGTTATAGTCTTCTAAAGAGATCATAACGACAGGTGCCTCACTTTTACGAGTAATAATAATCGGGGTGTGATCATTACAAACATTCGCCATTGTATTTGCTAAATTTGCTCTAGCTGATGTATAGCTTATCGCATCCATGTTAACTCCAAACTGTTCATGTACGTTTATTTGTACATGTTAACGCGAGGGCACATGACAATCAATTAAATTACGAACTTTTGTGGTTGAAATTTGCCCTATTTTATTGAAAGTCTGTTGCTCTAACGGGAACGACGTTAGGATTTACCTCAGATGAAGCCCTGTAAGTTATTGCAGAGAGTCGCAGAGTTTATGTCAGGATTAACCTGTAATGAAGTTAGACGCTTTATTGCTTAGTTATGGCGAAGCGTTAGGAATTGGCAATGGTCAATAATGCAAAAAGCAAACACCTGGATTCCGGCTTAACTGCATTGCCGGAACGACGTTGAAAAATAGGGTTAGTCGACTTGCACCCAATTAACCATTTTGTGCTGATTGATATTAACGGCATAGCCGGAACGACGCTGAAAAAATAGGGTTAATCGACTTGCATCCAATCGACTTTAACGCCGGCTTGCTCAAACATATCTTCGCTGACTTTAATTTTGTCGCCCCAACGTGACAGAAAATCGTCGTTGGGTTTTGGGCTATGTACTGCGCGTAATCCAGTTTGGATAATCTTGGCGGCGCAGTTAGGGCAGGGGAAGTGAGTTACCCAAATCTCACAACTACTAAGATCTCGTTTGGCATGTAATATGGCATTTTCTTCTGCATGGAGTGTTTTTAGCAGTTTCATTCTCGCGGTTATCGGTTTCAGCGCTGTCAGATATTCCGTGAGGATAACCATTAAAGCCTAGCGAGACGATGCGATTGTTTTCGGTGATGACCGCACCGACTCGGGTGGAGGGATCTTTACTCCAAGATGCTACGAGTTCGGCCATTTGTAAAAAACGTATCGCCCATTTTGTCATCATCTTTTTGCCGTTCCTATGCGTTATTTATTACGTTAACGATCACGTTAACAATTGCTTTAACTATTACTTTAACTAGGCGCTATTTTCTATGCAGAACAGTGATAAATCAACCTTCAATTGATTCATCTGTTGGCCACTCGTGTTCGGCTAGAATATGGTTTTCAACGAGTTCAGCTCTCAACCCATTAATTTTTTGTTTTAGCTCATCGCGGATCAAACGGATAGCGGGTGTGATCATCTGCCTGCTTGGTAATACTAACCATAATTCTGTCACTGGGATTTGGTAGTCTGGCATCACTCTTTGTAATCGACCGGCCAGCATGTCTTGGGCGACATCAATAGCTGATTTTTTTGCAATGCCAACACCGTCAACACACCAGCGGCGCACCAGGTCGCCATCGTTACATGCCCGATTACTGGTCATCTTAATTTTATGCTCTTGGTCGCCATGAAGTAATAACCAGCTGTCATGGGTCACTTTATACAACTTATAAAGTAATGCATTGTGTTCCATGAGTTCGCTTGCATTAGTGGGTGTGCCGTGTTTGGCGAGGTATTGAGGCGAAGCACACAAAAGATGTGGGATGTTACAGATTTTAAAACCATAAAAATTCGACTCAACTGCCGCGCCTGCGATCATTGCTCGTAGCGCCACATCAACACCATCACGATAAAAATCAACTTGGGTATCACTAACATGCAGACGTAAAGTCACATCTGGATGGTGCGCTAATACATCATTTAACAAGTCGCGCATAAGATTGCGTACCATTTCAGACGACATCGCCATGCGCACTTCGCCATTGATAGATTGGCGTTCGTCGTTAATGACGAACTGGCCTTGTTGCAATAAATCCAGTGCTTGCTGACATAACGGAAGATAACGCTCGCCCTCAGCAGACAAGCGCAATTGCCTCGTGGTGCGCACAAATAACTGCGCCCCGACTTCTTTTTCAATACGCTTTAACGCAATACTTGCAGCAGAAGAGCTGATATCGAGTTGATCTGCGGCAGCGGTGATAGATTTAAGTTCTGCGATTTTTAACAGAACCCGTAAATCAGCAATCTTCATGTATCTTCCTGTTGTATGTCTATTATTCCTGAACCAGCTTAACGAGCATCAGTTTTGCAACGTAATGTTAATACAAAACCCTATCTGATTATCCACGTTTTTGCGAAAGTATATTAAACATTACCCCGTTTATCGAATAAATATAAAAGACTATCATGACTACATTATTTCGATGTACATATCGATTTACCTCTAAGATACCAATATCGCTGAGGCGCTATGAATTGATTTTTGTTTATGCATCGATGAAAGCAAGACCAATTTTTCTTTTAATATGATGGAATGTAACTCATGAATAGATTAACAATGACTGCTATTGCAGGCTTTTTAGGTGCGATGACTTTACCCGTGATGGCAAATGACCATACTGTTATTTCTACCGACAATATTGATTGGGGAATGCTTAATCCTGCACGCGGTGACGCCAGCCCGAAAGCGGCAGATCTTTGGGGTGACCGTACTAAAGACGTGGCGACCGGAATGCTGGTGAAGTTTAATAAAGGCTTTTCATCTCCGCCTCATATTCATAACATCACTTACCGCGGTATCGTGATTGAAGGCTTAATGCATAACGATGACCCAAGTGCCGATAATATGTGGATGCCAAGCGGTTCATTTTGGATTCAGCCAGCGGGTGAAAACCATATCACGTCAGCCAATGCGCAAGAGAACCTTATTTACCTCGAAATTGACAGTAGCTCTTATTTGGTTAAACCAGCTGACCAGGCATTTGATAATGGTGAACGTCCGATTAACATTTCTGAAAACAACTTGTTTTGGTTAAATGCAGATGACGCAACCTGGCTTAAAGCGGGTAATGCCCAAATCAGTTACCTATGGGGCAAACCAGACGCCGCCAATGGCAGTTTTGTTAAACTCCCTGCTGGTTTTAAAGGCACGATTGAAAGCGACAATGCACTTAAAGCCGTGGTAGTAAAAGGCAGTGCAACCTATCAATGGGATAATCAAAAAACGTTAACAGCATTAACGCCAAGCAGCTTTTTTAGCTCAGATACACAGGGTAAACATGTGATTAATGCTAAAACGGAAGTGGTGCTGTATGTCAATTCGACAGGATCGTTTAACGTAAAATAGCTTTTTGTTAGTAATGGCCTAATCATCACGAATGTTGTGGTGATTAAGCTTTTTTATTGTTTCGCAGTAATGGTTGTTAGCTGTGGGGCAGCTCTTGATTGCCTACTGCTAGAAACTTAGTAAAACCGTGCCACCCATTGTTAATTTTCATTTGCTAGTAGTTAACGTTTAATAACAGCATCTTATTTAAACGGTGATCTCCCTACAGAGGACTTTCACCTCATTCGTTCATGCCCATGATGGGCGTACACAATTCAATCCAGCCGACCGCTAGCGTGTCGGCTGATTAAGGTGTTAACTGTACAAAGCGAAAAATTCCAGCTTGCAAAAGTTCACATTGGTGTTAACATTTGTGTATGAGAAATATTGACTTTTATACTACCGAAGACGGTAAATGTCCGATAGCTGAATGTTTAGATTCACTTTCGGGTAAGCAAGCGCAGAAAGTAGCTTGGGTACTTCAGTTAATTGAAGAATTGGACAATATTCCAACAACATACCTTAAAAAACTGGTTAATACTGACAATATCTGGGAAGTGAGAGTACAAGTTGGTGGGAATATATTTCGTTTATTAGGCTTTTTTGATGGTGATAACTTAGTTGTTCTTAATCATGGTTTTCAAAAGAAAACACAAAAAACGCCACCAAAAGAAATCAAAATTGCAGAAAGCCGTCGTAAAGACTATTTAGCGAGGAAATAATATGAGTGACTTAAAAAAATATTTAGCTAACCGTAAAGCAAGTGACATCGATTTTTCTGACGGATATGAAGAAGGTTATCAATCATTTAAATTTGGTGCCTTGTTGAAAGAAGCGCGTAAAGATGCAGGATTAACTCAGGTCGATCTAGCAACAAAGCTCCAGACACAAAAAAGTGCTATATCACGAATAGAAAACCATTCAGATGATGTTAAATTATCAACCCTTGAACGGTTTGCCTCAGCATTAGGTAAAAAATTAGAAATTCGCTTGGTGTAAGGAATACAGTTAACTAATAAGGCTCGGCCGTGTGAAGCTGCGTCCTTATTCCAAGTGTACTTTTGTAACGCGAATAGCCCGAACACGTGAGAATGGCTCTTTATTATGTAAATAACAGCGCTAGAAAATGCGCGGTTTTGATGTGCTAATTTTCTGTAGCCAGCAAGCCCTCTTAGCCTCTTTGCTAATTTTTTTAACACTATATTTCAGTATCTTAAATTAACTCTTTCATCGTATTGATTAAGCCATTATCCTTATTATTTTTCAGCGTTAGGTAATGAGCCGTAAGTTTGTCGATTGAATTTAATCGTGTCATCGATTGTAAATTTTATATTTCTAAGGATAGAGTTTGAGTAAATGTCCAAAATGTTATTCTCGACAAAATCCATTTAATGTACTTTTGATTAATAATTTTAGTAATAGAGAGTGCAATAGGTGTGGGTGCAATTTAGCTTTAAGCACACCTATTTCGCTGTTTGTTATTTTTTTGGAGTTTATAGCTTTAAAAGGTATTCTTCACTTTAAAGTGCAATTGGGTACATTAACTCCAATTTTTATCGGTATTACTTTTGTATTATTAATTCTTTTATTAATGTTCGCAGTACCTTTGGTTGAAAAAGAAACATGATTTAACATCACCCATTGTTAATTTTTGACCGAGTTTTGTAGTTTCTGCAGATTAAGATAATGCCGATAAGGTGAATCATGATTGATTTACGAGGCGACCGTCCGCCCCATGGACGGGGCGGCTGAGCTACAAGGACTTTATATTTTAAAAAAAGTGCAGCGTGTCGTTGAGTGAATGTCATGGTTTGCCAATCTAATGAATTTGACTGTTCCTGCTTTTATTTTGACGAAGCATAAACACCTGGATCTCCGATAAAAGCATTCGAGGATGGCGGCGTGGAGCTGGATTTCGGCTTAAATGCATTGCCGCAAATAAGGTAGACTTAACTTACCTTTGCGGCAATGATTTGCCCACACAAGCTAGATGACTGCTGGGGTTAACCCAAGCCTGCCTATTTACTCTTCTTGACTCAAAATAAAATTACTAATGGCTTTTGAAATCATGTCTTTCTTCATCGTGGTGCGTGACACACGCTGGTCAAACCAAAAGCTCATGGGTTGGTCGAAACCGATACCGTGCATGTAGTTGTAAAGTGCTTTGCGCAGGCCTTCGCCGAGCATGTCGTGATCGGTGCCGGTTGGGTCGGTAAAGTCGACATCGTTTTCAGCAAAAAATACTTCTGGGCGTGGATCTAGGGTGATGCCAAACTCTTCCGGGTTCATGCCGATTGGGCTATGGGCGGTGGCAACAAAACGATGCCAGTAGGCCGACTGAAAACAACCTTGTTGCATCAACTGACGCACCATTTCTAATGCATCAACGGTTTCTTGCTCAGTTTGAGTCGGGAAGCCATACATTAAATATGCGTGTACCAAAATGCCCGCGTCGCTGAATGCTTTGGTAACCTGAGCGACGCGTTCAACACTGACGCCTTTTTTCATCAGCTTTAATAATCGGTCTGACGCGACTTCAAGGCCGCCGCTGACGGCGATACAACCAGAGTCTGCCAATAGCTGGCAACGTGCTGGGCTAAAGGTGCGCTCAAAGCGAATATTGCCCCACCAACTGATCACTACGTTGCGTTCAATTAATCGTTTTGCAAAAGCAAATAAGGTTTTGGGTGGCAAGGCTTCATCAACAAAATGAAAACCAGTTTGTCCGGTTTCAGCAATCAAGGCCTCGATGCGGTCGACTAGAACATCTGCGCCTGCGGTATCGTAGCGGTCGATATAATCTAGGCTGACATCGCAAAAGCTGCATTTACGCCAGTAGCAACCATGGGCGATGGTTAATTTGTTCCAGCGACCGTCACTCCATATGCGGTGCATTGGGTTGAGCATTTCGCATAACGACAAGTATTCGGTTAATGGCAGGCCATCGTATATTGGTGCACCGACCTCAGATTGTGGAATGTCGTGTAGCTCAGTATTTTGATTAAGATGAACGTAAGGCTCGCCGTTTTCATCTTCTGCTAAAAAGTAAGTACGTACTAGCTCTTCGATACCGCGCTTGCCCTCAAAGTATTCTAGTAAGGTAATTAATGGGCGTTCGCCGTCGTCTAAACAAATAAAGTCGACAAATTCGAATATGCGTGGGTCTTTTAATGCCCGAAGCTCAGTATTAACAAAGCCGCCACCCATTACCACAGGCAGCTCAGGATTAATGGCTTTACAGGTTTGCGCAATGCGTAATGCGCCAAGCATATTACCAGGGAAAGGCACGGTTAAGGCGACCACACTTGGCTGGGTTTCTTCTAAATATTGCTCAACGAGTTGCTCTAAAATATCCGAACTAAAGCTTGGTTCACCCGTTAAGGTGTTGTAAAGGTCGTCAAATGTTGGGTTAGCTGCGGCGAGGCGCTCACCATAACGGCTGACCTCAAAGTAAGGGTCGACACCTTGGGTGATCACGTTCGACAGATCGTTAATAAATAACGTTGCCAAGTATTTAGCTTTATCTTGCACGCCAAGGTTACCAAAAGCGGCTTGCAGTACGTCGCCCGACACGGCTTCCATTTGTGCTATGGCGTCAAAGGCTGTAGCCTTCGGGTAAAAAACGACGGGTGTTAATGCGCATGGCTAGGCTTGGGTCTTTGCCTTGCAAAAAGCGAATAGCAGGCTCAACGGTGAGGTGGTAACGATCAAATTCGGCTAAAAAATTAAAAATAACATCTGGCAATTCATCGTCTTCAAATTGCTCAAAGTTTTCTTCTACATGTTGACGGATCACCTCCAATGCAGGCGCAGTCATCATTTCAAGAAACAACTCAATGGCAGGATCTCGTTGTACCGCCTCATAGCCGCGTGAGCGTAAAAAACCCGTTAAATACGCCGTTGCCGGATAGGGCGTATTCAATTGGGTCATTGGAGGGGTCATCAGAAGAACGGTCATAGCCTGCCTTTATCGTAAAGCCTACAGAAATAAGGCTGCATTCTAGCAGCAAATATGGCTCAAATCCTGTTAATTAAGGCTTTCATCTTGAATGGTCTGCAGCGTTAGCGACTCGGAAGAACCGTGCCTTTTGTGCAAAATATTGCGCAGTTTACGGCTAGGACCATAATGATGAGTAATATGCTGCTCTCTTTCCATTTTTTAATAGGAAGCTCTCTAAGCTCAGGCTATTGAAGAATAGGGGTTAAATAAGCGGTGCCTAATTGTTTCATTTGCCGCTCAACCCATACCACACGTTGGCTAAGATACGGGGTTAAATGGTTTGGGTTACGATTGCGCGGACTGGGTAATAATACCGCCAGCTTTGCCGCTTCTTTGTTGCTAAGGTATTTGGCAGACTTATTAAAATAATGCTGGCTGGCAGCTTCTACGCCATAAATACCTTTGCCAAATTCAGCCACGTTTACGTACACTTCTAAAATACGTTTTTTACCCCAAATGGCTTCAAGGCCTAACGCTAACACGGCTTCTAATCCTTTGCGCACAAAGCTTTGCCCTGGCCATAATAAGAGGTTTTTGGCTGTTTGTTGAGTAATCGTGCTGGCACCGCGCAGGCTCTGACCGTCATCGTACTGTTGAAGAGCCTTACTGATAGCGCTAAAGTCCACACCAAAGTGCTCAGGGAAAAGCTGATCTTCAGAGGCGACCATGGCAAGTGGAATGTGCACTGGTAGTTCATCAATATTGACCCAATGTTGTGACACAGGGTAGTCGCTTTGTAACATAAATGACGTTGTCGGCGGCGGGACAAACCTGAGCAACAGTAACAATAGCGTCATCAACAGCAATAATCGCCACATTACATACCATGATTCATCCCAAAAAACCACGCTTACGATTTGCCATTCATTACCTCATGTTAACTTTAATCGTTGCCTTTAATGCGCAACAGTAGCGGATATCACAAATTAAAACGAAACGCCTGCACAAGTTTAGGCCTAGCACTAAGACTCTAACACCTAGAATCCCATACCCAACCTCTAGAATCTAATCCCTCTAGCATCACCTAAACCTTAGCCAACACGGCTTGAATGTCTGCGAAACTGGTTTGCCAGTGCTGATAATCAAGCTTTATGGGATAAGCATGATTGTTGGCGACGAGCACTAAAGAGGGGAACCCCTGGATGGGTAATTGGCGGGCAAAATGAATCTCTTTTTGCAGTTGTTGTTCAGTTTGCTCACTTAATAATTGCAGTTTAAATTGCTCTGCATTGATACCTAATGATGCTGCTAATGTCGATAACACCTCAACATCTGATGGATTTTGGGCGTGCAGATAATAAGCATGTTGTATGGCATTGACCATGGCTTGCTCTTGACCGTATTGGCGCGCGACCAGAGTGGCACGGCAAGCGGGGTAGGTTGAGCGCCGTGGCTTACCGTTGCGCCAAAAATCGTGATTAAATTCAGTAGATAGTTTTTCGTTGATATTACGCCAGGTTTGTTCAAGCATTTGCTGCATCGACTCAGGCATTGGCTCTGATGAGTCAGGCGCTAAGCCGCCAACAAGATAGGTAACATCAAGTTGCTCAGCAAACTCTTGTTGCAGTTGTTGTTGCAGGGGATCCCATGCAGGGCGATACCCCCAGCACCAACTACACATAGGGTCGTGAACATAATACAGTGTTGCTTTAGCCATGGTGACCTCAAGAGTATTAATTGTCATATAACTTCATTAATTCATTAACATCTAATCAATAGACTAAGCCATCTCAACCATCTATGCCATTCAAATAAGTGGTTAGATATAAGTGATGCAACACATCGTCAGTAACGTTAGATTAACGAGTACAGTAAAGGAGTGATGAAATGACAAGGAATAACAAGACGGCATTGGGCGCGTTGGCAATATTGAGTAGTGTAGTGTGTTTGTCAGCGTGTAACAGCAACGACAGTGATAACACATCAACAACCGATGTTGATAAAAGTGTCAGCGCACAAGTGGGCACTAGACCGCTGTTTTTAATTGATCAGATGCAAGAGGGTGAGCTTAAAACCCAATTAGCGCAATGCGAGTCATGCACCATTTTATCGTAGCGACTTTTCTATTGGTCATCGTGGTGCCTCAATGCAGTTTCCTGAGCACACTAAAGAAGCGTATCAAGCTGCCATTGATTCTGGCGCGGGGATTGTTGAATGTGATGTGACCTTTACCAATGACAAAGCCTTAGTGTGTCGTCATTCACAATGCGACTTAGCTACCACCACTAATATTTTAGCAATACCAGAACTTGCCAATAAGTGCTCGGTGCCATTTACGCCAGCCGATGTTGCAAACGGTGTTAGTGCAACCGCGACCTGTTGTACCAGCGATATTAGCCTTGCAGAATTTAAAACCTTAAAGGGCAAGATGGATGGCTTTAATTCTAATGCGACTACAGTGGCTGAGTTTATGGATGGCACCCCAAGTTGGCGCACGGACTTATATGCAGGTACCGGCACTTTAATGACTCATGCTGAAAGTATCGAATTATTTAAATCTGCTGGCGTAAAAATGACCCCAGAGCTTAAGTCTGCCAGTGTAAGCATGCCGTTTGATGGTTTTAGCCAACAAGACTATGCGCAAAAAATGCTTGATGAATACACCGCTGCGGGTGTTGATGCATCGCAGGTTTTCCCACAATCATTTAATTTAGATGATGTGAAGTACTGGATAGCCAATGCACCAGAGTTTGCCGAACAATCCGTATACTTAGACGATCGCTATGATATGGCAGGTTTTGACCCACAAAACAGTGCGACTTGGACTCCGAGCATGGACGCGCTGGTCGCCGATGGCGTGAAGATTATTGCACCGCCATTGTGGATGTTAGTCACCTTAGATGACAATAACGCCATTGTACCGTCTGAATACGCCAATGCCGCTAATGCCGCAGGACTAAAAATTATCGCATGGTCGCTGGAGCGATCTGGATTACTCAGCGAAGGTAACGGTGGTTGGTATTATCAAAGTATTGCAGATGCAATTGATAATGAAGGTGACACGTATGAGTTAGTTGATGTGTTGGCCAAAGATGTTGGGGTTATCGGGATATTTTCAGATTGGCCTGCAACGGTCACTTACTACGCGAATTGTATGGGCATGTAATGACACGCGATGGTCTTTTATAAAACCGGTTTAGCTTGCGGGTTTACAGTTAACAAGGTGCCCATTTTGTTGGCACCTTTTTTATTGCTTTTTAATAAGCCGACTATACTCAATATTCGGCCATTTTTCGCTGGTCAAATTGAATAAAAAACAGGCTTTCGAGCTGCTTTCACTCATTGATGTTTTCTAAATTGTTAGCGAAGTCACTGAAATTGTGAAATAAATAATATCAACGATTATGGTGTTAGCCTTTAGTCTATATAGATCACGTTTAGGGTCGGTGTTACGGTATCAGCACAATAATATACATAACCATATAAGAAATAAGGATATTGCAGATGAAACTAACCAAACGCTTTTGTATGATCGGCGCTGCGGCTGCGCTATCAATCAGTACTGCGGTCATGGCGGTCCCTACTTTTATTAACATTCTCACCGGTGGTACCAGCGGGGTTTATTATCCTATCGGTGTTGCACTGTCTCAGCTTTATAGCAATGGCATTGAGGGCTCTAAAACTTCAGTACAAGCCACTAAAGCCTCAGTAGAAAACCTAAACTTATTGCAAGCTGGCCGTGGTGAATTAGCGCTCGCACTGGGTGATTCAGTTTCTGCTGCTTGGGAAGGCGATACTGAGGCTGGCTTTAAAGCACCTTTGAAGAAGCTACGTGTCATTGCTGCAACATATCCAAACTTTATTCAAATCGTTGCCAATAAAGATGCTGGCATCAAGTCGTTAGAAGATTTAAAAGGAAAACGTATTTCTGTTGGCGCACCTAAATCAGGTACAGAGCTTAATGCCCGCGCTATTTTTGCTGCCGCAGGCTTGAGTTATGACGACATGGGGAAAGTGGAATTCTTACCTTATGCTGAATCTGTTGAGCTAATTAAAAACCGCCAACTTGATGCCACGCTTCAATCATCTGGTCTAGGTATGGCCGCTATTCGTGACTTAGCAGCGACCATGGATATCAACTTTGTCGCTATCCCTGAAGCGGTTGTGGCTAAAATCAATAACCCGGCTTATCAAGTTGGGGTGATCACGGCTAACACTTACGAAGGTCAAACTGAAGATGTGAGTACGGTTGCGATTCAAAACTTACTGGTAAGCCACAGTAAAGTGTCTGATGACGTGGCATATCAAATGACTAAGTTAATGTTCGACAACCTTGAACGCTTAGGCAATGCACACTCTGCAGCAAAAGACATCAGTTTAGACAAAGCCACTAAAAACTTACCGATTCCGATGCACCCAGGTGCTGAGCGCTACTACAAAGAAGTGAATGCGCTATAACGCCTAGTTCACTTTATTAGCGCTTGTTTGGATTAAGACCCTGCAAGCGCTAAGTTGTTTTTTAGACATACCGATTTTTAGCTGTAATCTGTATAGAGGCATATCATGAGCGATCCATCCATTAACCCAGGTACGGCGTCTGAGCAAGGCTTAAGTGCCAACACTCGTGATTGGCCAAAAGCCTTATTTTTTGTGGCATTGGTTTTTTCCATTTTTCAAATAACCACCGCGGCGTTTCATCCTGTTTCAACACAAGTATTGCGTGCTGTGCACGTGGGCTTTTTATTATTAGTGGTGTTTATCAGTTATCCAGGGTGGGGTAAAAGCAAACCATGGCAACCTTTAGCCTGGGTATTAGGTTTAGCGGGTATGGCAACCGCAGCTTATCAGTGGGTGTTTGAGGCTGACTTAATTCAACGATCTGGTGATTTAACTCAGGCCGATATGATTATTGGTACCTTACTGGTGGTATTGGTGTTTGAAGCTGCAAGACGTGTGATGGGGATAGCCTTACCTATTATTTGTGGTTTATTTTTGGCCTATGGTTTATTTGGGGAATTTTTGCCCGGAGACTTAATGCACCGGGGGTATGGCGTTGACCAAATTATTAACCAATTATCTTTTGGTACAGAAGGCTTATATGGCACACCTACCTATGTGTCGGCAACGTATATTTTCTTATTTATTTTATTTGGTGCATTTTTAGAACAAGCTGGGATGATCCGCTTATTTACCGACTTTGCCATGGGATTATTTGGTCATAAAGTTGGCGGGTCGGCAAAAGTGTCGGTGGTGTCGTCAGCATTAATGGGCACCATTACCGGTTCTGGGGTGGCCAACGTTGTGACAACTGGGCAATTTACCATTCCGTTAATGAAGCGCTTTGGTTATCGCCCTGCTTTTGCTGGGGGAGTTGAAGCCACGTCCAGTATGGGCAGTCAAATTATGCCGCCTATTATGGGGGCGGTGGCGTTTATTATGGCTGAAACCATTAACGTGCCGTTTATTGAAATCGCTAAAGCGGCGATGATCCCTGCTGTATTGTATTTCTCTTCAGTGTTTTGGATGGTGCATTTAGAAGCTAAGCGCGCAAAACTGTCGGGCTTACCAAAAGATCAATGTCCTGATCCCTGGGCGGCAATTAAACTGCGTTGGTACTTATTAATCCCGTTGTTTATTTTAATTGGTTTGCTGTTTTCGGGCCGTACACCATTGTTTTCTGGCATGGTGGGTTTGGCGTTAACCGCGATTGTGATTTTAGGTTCAGCGATTATTTTAAATGTGTCATCAAAGGTTATGCGCATTGTTTTTTGGATAGCCTTAGGTGTGTTGTGCGCTGGCTTTTTTCAATTAGGTATAGGCGTGGTGTTTTGTGTTATTGGTTTATTGGTTGCGGTGAGCTGGTTTGTTAAAGGGGGTAAAGAAACCCTCTCATTATGTGTGCATGCATTAGTTGAAGGTGCGCGTCACTCGGTACCAGTGGGTATTGCCTGTGCGCTCGTTGGGGTGATTATTGGTATTGTGTCGTTAACCGGTATTGCGTCGACCTTTGCTGGCTATATATTGGCTGTGGGACAGGACAATTTATTCTTGTCGTTAGTGTTAACCATGGTAACGTGTTTGGTGTTAGGTATGGGTATTCCCTCTATTCCTAACTACATTATTACCAGTTCAATTGCCGCACCTGCATTATTAGATTTAGGCGTGCCGTTAATTGTGTCGCACATGTTTGTGTTTTATTTTGGCATCATGTCCGATTTAACTCCGCCAGTGGCATTGGCCTGTTTTGCCGCAGCGCCCATCGCCAAAGAGAAAGGCTTAAAAATCAGTTTATGGGCTATTCGTATTGCCATTGCCGGGTTTATTATTCCGTTTATGGCGGTGTATGACCCTGCATTAATGCTTCAAGGTGGCGGCGTGCTTGCTACTATATTTATCGTGTTAAAAGCCGCGGTTGCCATTGGTATTTGGGGCGTGGTGTTTACCGGCTTCTTATTACAAAAACTGCATATGTGGGAGCGAGTTTTAGGCTTTATCGCAGGTGGCTGCTTAATTTTAGCCACGCCATTAAGTGATGAAATTGGCTTTGGCTTAGCATTAGTATTTATTTTGCAGCATACATGGCGTGCTCGTAAGTTAAAGCGTTTGGCGCAGGAAGATTAATGCTAGGGCTATGTTTGGGGTTAGCAGGCAGCATTTGGGCACAGGTGCCTGCTGAGCAAATGACCTTGTCGTGGACTCATACTATTGAGAAAATTCGTTGGGCAGAAGATTATCGCATTTTGCCTGAAGGGTTTATTCTTGAGCAAGCCAGAGTGAAGGGCAGTGGTGCAGGGATGGAAATCCCCGCAGATGCTGTGTTGGTTAACGGCAGTTGGCAATATAAGCCAAAGTTGCCAGTGCTGCCTATGCTGAAGCTGGGGCGCACGCCAGAAGCGGGAGATTATCAGTTGTGTGTATCATCATCTGGTATGAGCCAACAGTGTCAGCCAATGAGTTACTGGGTGGGCGAGCCAACCACCGCGCAGCCGTCGATAGAGTTGTGGGCATGTGATATTCCCAATTAGGCCTTTGGGCTATTAAGAGCCGATAAGTGACACATAAAAAAGCTGAATCAATTGATTCAGCTTTTTGTTTTTCATCACGGGATAGATTAACACGCAGTTAATCTTGCGCGACTTAGCTTGCAAATGCGTCTTGCAGTGCAGGCACGACCTGTTTTTTACGACTTAGCACGCCATCTAACCATACACGGCCATCAACCGTTGGTTTGCCATAGGCTCGTTCAGTTAAATCAGCTGAGTCAGAAACCACTAACATTTCTGAACCTTCTTTCATGATGTCGGTAAGCAGTAATAATACGCTGTGACGGTTACCTTCGACTTTTAATTTGGCGATGTCAGCTTCTAGCTCAGCTTTAATGTCGTCAAATACAGATAAGTCGATGACTTCTAATTGACCAATTCCCACTAGGTTACCGTTCATGTTGAAGTCTTTAAAATCACGCATTACAAGGTCACGCGCTGGCGTGCCTTCAACGGCTGATTTTACTTTAAACATTTCCATTCCAACGGCTTTAAAGTCTTCAATACCGGCGATTTCAGCTAAGGCTTCAACGCAACGAATATCAGCAGTGGTACAAGTAGGTGATTTGAAAATAACCGTGTCGCTTAAAATAGCGCACATCATGATGCCTGCGATGTTAGCTGGGATTTCTACCTGATAAAAATCGTACATCATTTTAATGACGGTGTTACTACAACCTACTGGACGGATCCAACATTCTAGTGGAGTAGAAGTGGTTAAGTCGCCCAATTTATGGTGATCAACAATACCGACGATAGTAGCTTGAGCAATATCGTCTGGTGCTTGGGTAATTTCTGAGTGGTCGACAATATACACATCTTCGCCAGCATAGCTGGTTTTGTATTCTGGGGCTTCAAAACCAAACTTGTCTAAAATAAAAGCGGTTTCTGGTGATAATTCACCTAAACGTGCCGCAATAGCTGGCTCGTCGATTTGGTTTTTTAAATATGCTAATGCGATAGCACCACAAATTGAATCAGAATCAGGGATCTTGTGACCCACTACATACATTGCCATTGAAAGACTCTCCTATAAAGTTGTACTGATTTTAACAAGGTTTAAAGGTCATCGCATTAAAAAATACCACTTGCGGTTATTCGATAAAAACCATAAAAAAAGCCCCAAGCGGAGAGTCTCGGGCCTTCTTTAATGTTACTCAGGATATTTGTGCTTGTTCGATATTATTTTGATAACAATTTATGTCGCTAAAATCATTCAGTCAAAAGAAGTTAGCGAAATGTTAACCTTGCTCACATCGTTAAAATCAGTGTAGCAGAGTTTTAGCGATAAAGGAGTCAGACCAGATGTTGAGTTACTGTTGCGCAAGTAAAAAACGCGATAAACACTTATACTCTGACTTTAATGACCACTTTACGCACTTGTTGCGGAGTATCACTGGTACCCGGCATGTGAATGTCTCCCGGGAAAAACAGTGCAAACATGCCGGCTTTTAACGGAATAAACGCAGCGTCTTGCTTGTTAGACTCATAATCGTAATTGGCATAGTCATGGTCTGCAAAATATGCCTTCGACGGTGTTTGATCTGCCAAAGGTAAATAGCCAAACTCTTCTTCACCACTCACTACATATTGCACATCAATGTATTGTTGATGCACTTCAAAGGGTGCAGTATGTTTAGGCACTGTTTGATAGTCATGTACGATAACAAAAATATCTTTGCCCTCTAGCGGGTAGTTACCGATTTCGAGTTGGCTAAAATCAGTGTCTGCAAGGTGGGCAAGTGCTGTGGCTAAACGAGGATTAAGCTGAGTATAAAGGTGACGATTTACTAAGGTATCGACAATCATAAAAATTCCGTAAGATATAAACGATAAAAACATGATAGCTTGATAACGCAAAAGCTTACAGTGTTAAAGAGATATCAGCATTACAAATTAAGAAGGATTGTATATTGCCTGCATTACGTTTACTTGCTGGACCAACCGCTTATGAACAAATAGAGGCGAATGGCTTAGAACAATCATTATTTACACAATTGTTTGCTGCATCTGGTGAGCCTAAGTGGATTGCTGTAGCAGGGTTGGATAAGTACTTATTCAGTGAATTTTTTAAAGATCGCCAAGACCCACTTTATACCATGGGAGCCTCATCTGGTGCCTGGCGTTTAGCCTGTATGGCACAACAAAACCCGTTAGCCGCTTATGAGCGCTTTGAACATTTCTATATTAATCAGCGCTACGAGCAAAAGCCAAATCGTGAACAAGTGAGCGCGCAAGTGCTTAACATTGTTGACGGTATTTTGGGTGAACAACACGGCACAGATATTCTTGCTAATCCACTTATTCGTCATCATATGGTGGCGTGTCGGGCTCGCCATTTAAACCGTATCCATGCCAAATTTGGCTTAATGGTGGGTTTGTCGATGGCGGCAGTGAGTAATATTGTTAACCGCAAAAGTTTAGGTTGGCATTTTGAGCGAGTGATTTTAAGTCATAAAGACGATGCATCACCTTTTCGACGCTTAAAAGATTTACCGACAAAACATGTTGAGCTGACTGAAAATAATATACGTCATGGATTATTAGCCACGGGATCCATTCCTTTATTGCTCGATCCGGTTAAAGATCTGCAAGGATCGCCTAAAGGCCATTATTACGATGGGGGGATTACTGATTACCATTTTGATATGCCGCTACCAGCAGCAACAGGATTAAGTTTATACCCACATTTTTATCCTTATATGAGCCCAGGCTGGTTTGATAAATCGTTATTATGGCGTAAAGCCAAAGCGAACTACCACAATGGATTGATTTTGGCACCGAGTAAGCAATTTATTGCCAGTTTACCATTTGCTAAAATTCCAGACAGGGAAGACTTTAAACACCTAGATAGTGATACGCGCATTGCTTATTGGCAGCAAAGTGTGCAACAAAGCCAAATGTTAGCTGATGAATTTGCTGAGATTGTCGCAAAAGGCAACATTATGGATCGCATTGAGCGTTTATAACGCTGATTAAAATATGTTCATTTTTGTGGTAGGTATGAAATATAGCCGTACTGGATCAGGTCTTATTAAGTTGTGTGGGTATAAATAAAGTAGCAAATAATCGTGGTCGATGTCGTTAGTAAGCATTATTTACAGTGCTTATGTTGTTGAAAAATTGACCGCTGCTACACTTATTATACTGACTTTGATTTTGGTTCAGTAACTTCACCTTTGGTGTGGGAGGCGGTTATGAAAACACAAGAGATGGCATTATTAATTCAAGATGCGGTGTTATTGCCGGGTGGCAGACTCGAAATTCGTATCGCGTCGCCTTGCGATCTGCGTATGATCGCTGAAGTGTTGAAAGGCCATTACCAGCTTGCCTTTGCCGCGCAAAAAGCGGGCAGTGATTTGCCGTGTTACATAACAGCAACTCGTTGTAATATCATCGATTTTAATCAATTGGCCGACAACACCTTAAGTATCGTCATTGAAGGATCGCAACGGGTGAAAATCTTATCGGCAGCACAACAACGTGACGGTAGTTGGATTGCCCGTGCATTACCTTGCCAAAATTGGATTCAAGAGCCAATCGCGGGTGAATTTGAGATTATCAGCGCGGCGCTAGAGCAGTTTTATCAGGTGAATCCTGACTTGCTTGAACTGTATTCGCAGGTGCATTTAGAAGATGCCACATGGGTAAGCCAGCGCTGGCTTGAAGTGTTACCTATGTATAACCGCGATAAGTTAGTGTTAGTTGAGCAGCCCAATTGCCATAAAACCATGGACTTCGTGTTGCAGTTGCTTAAGTCTCATGTTGATGTGTAAGCGGTGCATCATGGGCGATACACTGATAACATAGTGTGATTAATCTTTTCCTATGTTTGTATATAGTCTATTTTATGTCAAATCTAGCCCCAAACGATTCAGCTTCACATTCCACCTCTGCCATTGCGGCGCAGCCTTCCTATATTGTGCTACCCCGTGACAGCGAATTAGCAGGTAAGCCATACCCGACTGTGTTGGCGTTTTTGGTGGATCATTTTAAGCAAATCGATGCTAGTGTTTGGCAGCAACGGATTAACGATGGCAAAGTGCATTGGCAAAATGGCGAACTGGTTAACGCTGACACCGCTTACCAAGCCACCGCGCGCGTGTATTACTATCGTGAGGTGCAGGCTGAAACCAAAGTGCCGTTTAATGAGCAGATACTCCATCAAGACAATGACACGATTATTGTCTACAAACCGCATTTTTTACCGGTTACCCCAGGCGGAAACTACGTAAACGAATGTTTAGTGCATCGGTTACGCATTGCCACCCAAATAGACACAGTGGCTCCGGCTCATCGGCTCGATAAAGATACCGCAGGGGTGATGTTAATGACCATCAATCCGCAAACGCGTCATGCTTATCATCAACTTTTTTTAGACGACAATATCCGCAAAGATTATCAAGCTATTGCCAAAGTAACGCCTGAGATATTGACGCAATTAGCCAATAACACTTGCGAGTTACCCCTTAGCTGGACGGTTAAAAATCGTATTGAGGCAGGCAAACCTAGTTTTACGATGCTGGTGGTTGAGGGCGAGGCAAATAGCCATTCTGAAATTAGTTTAGTGGCGGTCAATAATGGTGTTGGCTTGTTTGAGTTAAGCCCTATTACGGGAAAAACGCATCAATTGCGTGTGCACATGCAAAGTTTAGGTATGCCAATATTACATGATCGTTTTTACCCTACATTGCAGCCTAAAGGACCTGATAACTTTGACAAACCTTTACAGTTATTGGCTAAACGTTTACGGTTTTGTGATCCGATTTCAGGCATTGAACAAGATGTTGAGTGCCAGGGATTAGATTTACTGGCCATGAGTTAAACGCGATATATGTACAAAAAAACCGCCATCGATAAGTCGATGGCGGTTTGGTTTCTAATAATCGCTATTTTATCAGTTACTCAGCTTTAGCGTGTTTAGCTCCTTTGCGGTTTTTCATGGGGTCGCCATCGTAACCTAGGGCTTTCCAGTCTAAGCGCTCGCCTTTGTTATGACAGTCATTACATTGTAATGCTTTGTCTTTTGGCGTAACCATATGGTTGATACGCCACCACATTTCAGTAGAAACAAAGCCATGTTTACCGCTGTATTTAAGGCCTTTTTCTACCATAGTTGGGTTGGCTTCCATCCCTAATCTGGCAGCTAGGTCCCAGTCAAATTTATCCCAATATCCACCTTCACCATAAGTTTTTGGTGTCAGTAAAATATTCAACTCTGAGTCGTAAATTTGCTTACCAGTATGCACTTTAAAAGGATAAATCTTGGCTTTAGGGTCGTTAATGTCGCCTAATGGGTAAGCCAGTTTTACCGTTTTAGTTGGGTCAATTTTATCGCCTGCCATGTAGGCATCGGCGTTACCATTAAACCAGGCATATTGTGGTGGAACATCCTTTTGCCATACAAAGCTGCCTTTCTTTTTGTTAAAGGTGTGCTTGCCATTTTCATCAGTAGTATCTTCAAGGTCTTGACCTGCTGCCGACCAGTCCCAATGCATTTTGGTGGGTTCCACTTTTGCAAATGATGGAATATGACACGTTTGACATGCCACTGTGGCGGTATGGGTGTTGAGCTTTTTGTTTTGATGCGGTGCGCCGTCATGACAATTTACACAACCAATTTTGGTTTCGCCTCCTGGTGAGACGCCCATGGCATTACCGCTAATTTGATGTTTTTCAGTCACGTGGCAATCTTGGCACTGAAAATCATTGCCGTCGGTGTCCATGTGTACATCGGTTTCGCGATCAGGGTAAGACATTGACGAGTCTAAGTCGCCATGTTTAACCGCATCACCGCCGCCGCCGTAAAAATGGCAACTGCCGCAGTTATCGCGTACGGGGCTTCCAACATTTTGTGCCACTCTGAGCAAGTTGACCTTTCCAAACACTTCCCCCGCGCCACCAGGATCTTTAACATATGTCCCTGTGGTGTCGTGGCACACTAGGCAGTCCACTTTGGTCATGTCGTTAAAGTCAAAATTTGAGTCTTTCCAACCGTAGCCAGCATGACAACTGGTACAGCGTGGTTCGTTACCCGATATCGACACGCAAAAGTTATTAATACTGTTCTTTTTACCACGCTTAACGGTACGGCCGGGTAATTCTTGTTCTAGCTCCCATGTCCAGTGAGATGATTTCATAAAGTCTTCGGCGTGTTCTTTATGGCAGGTTAAACATTGAGTGGTGACTTCTGGCCATTTTCAAATGGCACTTGCAACACGTCTTTGTGATTAAAGGCGGCTTGTGCGCTACTGCTTAACAACAGTAATACCGCCATTGAGGTTAATATTCTCATTATCAGTGTCCTTACCCCTGAGCTTGCACTCAGGGGGACCAAGTTTAGAAGTTAATAGTCAATGAAGCATTAAGGTCGTAGGCGGTGTCGATTACGGGCAACATTGAGTATGCAGTGCCAGCCATTACGTCATCTACTTTTTGCGGGGCACCTACGGGTGAGCCACTGCCTGTGTATTCATAGTCGTAATATAAACCGGCTAACTTGATGAACATTCTTGGGTTAATGTCAAAGATGTAGTACGCCTCGGCAACATGGCCGCGGGTGGCTAACTTACTGCCGATTGGGTCATCTTGTGCTTGGGTGAACGGGCTCCAGTATTTAGAACCATAGTTATATTCCAAACCAAATTTGCCGTAGGGTGCTGGAATTTGCATTCCAACATACACGCCGTAACCGTCTTTGGTATCCGTGTCGGTTGCCTCAGCTGCAACCATCATGATTTCAGTTCCTGTGCTGTTAAGCTCGGCTTCAAACACTGCATCGCTTAACATACCCCCAAACATACCTGCATTACCGCTTGGCTCTGCACGGGTCCAACCTAAAGAAGCAAAAACTTCATGTCTTCGTCAGATTCATAGGCATAACCTAAACCGCCTAAATACATGTCACCAATCACATCACTAGGTTGGACTCTGGTGACAAAGTTAAAGTTGTCAAACTTTTGCATATCCTGGTACATGGTTGGGGCAAAAATACCTGCCAACTGTGATGGGAATGCCATGGTGCCAGTAAACCCATCATTGACATCTTTAGCACCAAATAACGTTAACTGCACAAAGTGGTTACCGTCGTTCAATACGTCGATGTTAAATCCACCTAAGTGAGTGTCCTTGGTGACAATATCACCAAACAATTCGCCATTGCCGTATTGTGATTCAAAGCCTTGACCGTAACAAAAACGAACGGTTTGGCCTTCAATACCTGTGATGTCGCTTAGGTTGTAACCTAAAGTTGCACCGTCGAAGTTAAAGTTAACTAAGTGGCCTGATGGGGTGCCGCCACGGAGTTCGTTTTCACGGTAATGGCTTGGTAGGCCGTAGGTTGATGGGCGACGACCGATAGAAAGATAAGCGCCGCTGCCGTTGATGTCTTTCCAGTTAAAGTAGGCGCGCTCAACTTTGAGTTCGTCACCACTGGTGCTTCCGCTGCTGGTACCGTCCATGGTGAACGAGTTCCAAGAGTCAAAAACTTTAACGCCGGTAGAGTCTCCCCAGCTTTTAAACATGGTTAAGCGTCCTGCAAAGCTGACGTTGTCCCATACTTTTGCGTTGATGTTTAAGCGAAGGCGAGTGGTATAAAAAATATCATTATCGATATCTTGTTGCGTTTTTGGTGCGAGCACCATTGGCATTACGCCTTGAAGCATGCCGCTTTGAAATGCTGTGGCTAAGTCAGGATTTGCGGCCATCATTTGCCCTAAAGGTGAGCTTGCGCTGCTTGGGTCACCAAAGTCACCGGCCATTGCTTTGCTGGCAAAGTCGCTAAAGTTAACGTTCATTGCTGGGTTCCAGGTGACGTTTTGATAATGCAATGAATGCATTTTGGTTCTAAAGTCACCGGTAATTTCGATTCGGTCTAATGCGCTATGACGTTCGGTTTTGTCTACTCGTGAGTTTAAGTAATCTAAATCATCTGTAATTTCGGCAAGCTGTTTTTCTAATTCGGCAATTTTTTGCACATCGCTATCTGCAGCTAAACTCGCACCACTCATAAAGAGTGCGTTGGCAACGAGAATTGAGATAAGTGTTCTCATGGTTTTTCTCCCCCATATTTGCCAAAAAAATCATCAATTTGGCAAATTTTTGTTGTCAGATCCCCTGAGGCTAAGCCCCATTGGTTTTTTTTCATTGATTATTGGCTGATGCTGGCGTTTACGACGAAACGTTGATCAGTTTGACTGACTTAGCCGCAGGTGGCTGGCTGGTCAGAATCGGCTGCGTGGTCATACAAAAATTGTTGAATGTCTTTCAATTCTTGTTCTGACAGCGCCTCAAAAATGGCTGGTTTGGCTTTGTGCTTGTCACGAGAGAAGAAACGATCCCATTGGCTCATGGTTTTTGCCATTGGAGTCAGTTCAGGACCTTCACTATCGGCACTGTGGCAGGCTTTACATTCTTTTTTATATAGGTGTTTACCTTTTTTCGGGTTACCACCATCGGCTGCCATGGCCTGGCTACCGAAAGATAATGCGATGGCGATTGCGATACCAACTTTTGTATATGTCTTCATCATGTTTATCCTCTATGGGCTTTTTATAGGTAGTGCTTTAGCAATATGGAGTTATGTCTTTGCTGTAAATAATGTTACCTAAAAGTAGGTAGTGTTAACTTGAAGTAGATCATATTCATGAGAAAAATCTAATTGAAAAAAAGTTAATTGAAAAAATCTAATGAACTTGTGTGACACAGATCTATTGCAAATCGGGCTGAATACTTGATAGGTCGGATTAATACCAATCAGCACAAGAATGTGATCATTCTTATTGGCTAAAATCGCTTATAACGTCATTAGAAATTTTGAAGGCAGAACAACTAGCTTGCTGCAATTTCTGATCACTTATTTATCCTGATTAATGGAATGCACCCTCTCTACCAAATCGGCTTCAAATGAGCCATATTGATTGATGAAAAAGCAACCAACAACAGTAAGAGAGGTATAACGTATATTTTTTGAGGTGTAAAAAGAGATGAATTTGGGGTTAACTTATTAATGCCATCAACGATTTTATCACTAGGACTGTTGCGCTCACGCTGCATAGCACTAAAGTAATAATGCGGGTTTTATTTTTATCAATATGATTAATTAACAAACTTGATACAAGATAGCCGCCAACAATCGACGGGATTAGCATCAGTGATAACCATAGGTGTTGTGCTTCAACCAAACCGAAAATCGCCAAAATAGCTAAAGCAATCAGTGAACTAATTAAAAAGAAGGCTGACAATGCCGCCCTAAATTGATTGACATCTTGTCCGGCGAGTAAAATGGCCATTGGTGCACCACCAATCGCAGCGATATTACCAAAAATACCGGAAAATATGCCGGCAATAAATAAGCTGATGCGGTTAATGGGAGCGGTAATTTTGTAAACGCTGAGGATAACAGCAATATATACAATCGCCGCGATTATCAATCCAAGTACGGCTTGCGGGGCAAACACTAATAACCCCGCACCTACAAATCCACCAGGGATCCGTCCGAGTAACGCATATTGCAAACCATTAAATTGCAGATGACCGCGTTCTCTAAACAACGTCATGGCTGAAATAACAAAACCCATCACCACAATAGGAACAGGCACAAGTTGGGGGCTAACGATATACAGAAGGGGGCTGGCAACAACGGCTAACCCAAAGCCAATTAAGCTTTGGGTTAGCGCGCCAAAAAACACGATAACTGATGCCAATATCAAAGTAGATGGATCGATAAGTGACATCATAATTTCTCTATAAAAACATCACGACTTCTTAAAAGGGTCGTTTCAAAGTCTATTGATTAAGCCAGTGAGTTATTCCATGTCTTCCCACTCGATACCCATTTCATCCATTAACTTTTTCGCTTCACTTGGAATGCTGTCAGGCTCATCTTTTGATAAGTCGCCGTCATTAGGTAATGGTTGTCCTGTGTATGCATGCAAAAAAGCTTCGCATAGCAGTTCACTGTTAGTTGCATGTCGCAGATTGTTTATCTGACGACGAGTGCGCTCATCGGTTAGTACTTTTAATACTTTTAAAGGGATAGAAACCGTAATCTTTTTTACTTGCTCATTTTTTTTGCCATGCTCGGCATATGGGCTAATATATTCGCCATTCCACTCAGTCATTAACTTACCCTTAACGATAAATACGGGGCAGATTTTAACCCCTTACAATCTCTAGTCAAATTATTGCTACTATTTAGTGATGAATGCAAATAGATTTCTTTATGTTTAGACGTCTAAACGGCTGATATTGGTTGACGAATGCCAGTGTCTTAGGTAAATTTGGACGTCTAGACATCTACTTTGTGTGTTTGTGAAATTTTTTAGGAGTCATTATGACTAAGCATCAAAGCGCCACATTGGCCGTTCGCCAAGGTATTGAATCAGACACACAACACGGAGCTGTGGTACCACCGATTTATTTATCAACCAATTATTCATTTGATGGCCATAAAAATCCGCGTGAATTTGACTATAGCCGTTCGGGTAATCCTACACGTAACATTTTAGGTGACGCGCTGTCTCAGCTAGAACAAGGTACCACTGGTGTGGTGACATGCACGGGTATGGCTGCCATTACACTGGCGACCAGTTTACTTGGGCCTGATGATTTATTGGTTGTGCCGCACGATTGTTACGGCGGCAGTTACCGTTTATTTACCAATTTAGCCAAAAAAGGCCAATTTAAATTATTGGTTGTCGATCAAACAGATGCAGAGGCTTTAAATAAAGCCATTGCGCAAAAGCCCAAAATGGTGTGGTTAGAGACACCCTCTAATCCGTTATTACGCGTGGTTGATATTGAAGCCGTGAGCCGTGCTTGCCAAGCTGCTGGTGCGCTAGTGACAGTTGATAACACCTTTTTATCGCCAATTTTACAGCAACCTTTATTGTTAGGTGCTGATATCGTTATTCATTCAACCACCAAATACATTAACGGCCATAGTGATGTGGTAGGTGGTGCGGTGGTGGCTAAAGACCCTGAATTAGGTGAACTATTACATTGGTGGTCAAACACCCTTGGATTAACTGGTTCGGCATTTGACAGCTATTTAACCTTGCGTGGTTTACGCACCCTGGCTGTACGCATCCGTGAACATCAACGTAATGCACAAAAAATCGTTGAGTTACTTAACACTAGCGACCTAGTGGCCAAAGTGTATTACCCAGGTTTAAAAGACCATCCAGGTCACGAAATCGCTGCAAAACAGCAACAAGGCTTTGGCGCTATGTTAAGTTTTGAGTTAAAAGGCGGCGAGGCTGAAGTTGTGGCATTTTTACAAGCCTTGTCTTTATTCAGTGTTGCTGAAAGTTTAGGCGGAGTGGAAAGTTTAGTCGCCGTTCCGGCCACCATGACTCACAGAGCAATGGATGCTAAAGCACGCCAAGAGGCTGGTATTAAAGACACTTTATTGAGACTATCTGTCGGTATTGAAGATGCTGATGATTTAGTTACTGATATTAAAGCAGGTTTAGCCGCAGTAGCAGCAATTAAATCATCTTAATCTGGGTTTAATTAGCTTAATTTACGTTTATGTTAGCTGTAGTTTTCGTTAAATAAAGTAAAATAGCAGCCGCAAAAAAGTCGTAGTTGTTTTAAGGAGTGCGTAATGGCGCGAGGTCATTTACATAAGTTTGGTGGTTCTAGTTTAGCGGATGCTGATTGTTATCGCCGTGTTGCCCATATTTTATTGACCCACGGTAACAGTGATGATCTTGTGGTGGTGTCGGCTGCCGGTAAAACCACTAACTTCTTATATAAATTACTCAGTTTGCGTGACAGCGGCCAACTTTGGCAGGAAGAACTGCAAGTATTAATTAGTTACCAGCAAACCCTGATTGAGCAGTTATTGTCGAATGAGCAAGCGCGTGATTTACGTGAGCGTTTGTCGACAGATCGCTCTCAATTAGTCAGCTTATTGTCGTTACAACACCACAACGAATATCAATTAAATCAGGTTGTGAGTTTTGGTGAACGTTGGTCAGCACGTTTAATGGCCGCGCTATTGCGTGAAACAGGCGTAGCGGCATCTCATGTCGATGCCTGTTCTATTTTAGTTGCCGAAGAGGGCGCAGTTCCGAATATTTTAGTGCCAGAGTCGCGCGAGAAAGTGCAAGCTATACTGGCGCTTCACCCACAAGAGCGTTTAGTGATAACAGGATTTATTTGCGCTAACCGTCATGGTGATACCTTATTGTTAGGCCGTAATGGCTCTGACTTTAGTGCCACTTTAATCGCTAGCCTAGCCGACATTGATCGCGTTACGATTTGGACCGATGTTGAAGGGGTATTTAACGCCGACCCTAATAAAATCAATGACGCCAAATTACTTAAAAGCATGTCTTTAGCTGAAGCCGATCGTCTTGCGCGTTTAGGTTCACCTGTTTTGCACTCTCGTACTTTACAGCCTTTGTTTAATACCGAAGTCAGTCTGGCGGTGCGTTCAAGCTATGCATCACACACCGACTTTACCTTGATTGCGCCTTTGAGCTCATCTGCCAGTGCGCCAGTAGTGACCAACTTAAATGAAGTGCTGCTATTTAGCTTTAAAATGAACAGCAACATAGCGCCACTATTTGAGGTATTACGTGCGGCAGGTTTAACCCCATTGGCATATTGGGAACTTGCTCAACATAAAGTTGAGCTGGCCTTTACTTTAGAAAGCCAAAAGCAGGTTCAAGCGGTGTTAAATCAATATCGCGATGAATGGGCAATCGAAGAATTAACCATACAATCTGATTTGGGGTTAGTGGCGTTAGTCAGTGCTGATGCGCATCATTTTAGACGCAGTTTTGCACGGTTATTAAGTCGCGATGCTAAACCGGTTTATCAAGATTCTCTTAGCTTAGTGACATTAGTGCCACAAGCCCAAGTCAGTTTATTAACGCAAAAGGTGCATCGCCGTTGTGCTGAGTCCAAGAATGCGCATTGGCGTGTTGTTATTGGGGGCGGGCAATATTGGCGAAGCATGGATAGATTTATTTAAACGTGCAAGCCCAACACTTGACCGTGAATTAGAAGCATCAGTTGAGCTTATTGGGGTGGTCGGCTCGCAAAAAGCCCTGATTGCCAACGATGGTATCGACCTCAATAACTGGCAGCAAGATTATCAATCACATGCCACTGCTTGGGATTATGAGTCGTTATTTGAACAACTAGCCCTGTTAGCTTGCGATGAAATAGTGGCGTTAGATATTAGTGCTAGTGCCAGCTTAACTTTGCAGTACCCTGAGTTATTTGCCCGCGGTATTCATGTAGTGAGCGCCAATAAACTAGCAGGCTCTGACCATTGCCATTTTACCGAGAGTTAAAGCAGCAGCTGAGTAACCGTCGGCTATTTTGGCGTTATAATGCCAGCTGCGGTGCAGGCTTGCCGATTCAACATGCATTAAACGATTTACGTAACAGCGGTGATACCATTGAAGCTGTGGGCGGGATTTTTTCTGGCACCTTATGTTGGTTATTTGAAAACTATGATGGCACTAAACCGTTTTCTGAATTAGTGCTTGAAGCGCGTGGATTAGGGATTACAGAACCCGATCCTCGTGATGATTTATCTGGCCGTGATATGCAACGTAAGTTGCTTATTTTAGCCCGTGAAATTGGCCTAGCCGTTGAGTTAGATGACATTGCGCTTAATTCATTGGTGCCTAAAGCGTTAGCAGAGTTGTCGTTAAATGACTTTTTAGGGCGTATCAGTGAATTAGATGATGATTTATTACAGCAATTTACTGCCGCCGCTGAACAAGATAAGGTGCTGCGTTACGTCGCCTCGTTAGACAACGTTGAGGGTAAACTGCAAGCCGAAGTCGGGTTACAATGGGTAGACAATAATCATCCTTATGCCAATTTAACGCCAGGCGATAATGTGTTTGTTATTCGCAGCGCGTTTTATCAAGGTAACCCGTTGATTATTCGCGGTCCAGGTGCTGGACGTGAGGTGACCGCAGCAGCGGTTCAGTCTGACCTAGTGCATATTTGTAAAGACTTACTGCAAGAGTAAGTTGACTGAAAAGACCATGTTACATGGTCTTTTTTTTGTCTTTTATTATTAGTGCAGTTTTGTATTTAAAGGATATCCAATGCAACGGCCAACAAAGGCGCAAATTCGAGATTTACCGCTTTATGACGGTATTGCGCTTGAGAATATCATCGTTATTACAAACAAAGCTGACGCAATTAGTGCCATAGCTGAGTTAAAAAAGCACTCCTGTTTAGGCTTTGATACCGAGAGCAAACCCTGTTTTATAAAAGGTGAGGTCAGTAATGGACCTCATTTAATTCAAATCGCCACTCAATCCAAAGTGTTTTTATTTCCTACTCAGTTTTATGAACACTTTACTGACATTGCTCAAATACTATCGGATCCTATGATAAAAAAGGTGGGCTTTGGTTTAAAAGAAGATAGAAAAATACTCTTGAGAAAATTTGGTATTACGTTAGTTAATACAGAGGAGCTTTCGTCAAAAGTGATGCGTTTTGCCCAAGTTAAGCAACGTGTTGGCGCTAGAGTTGCGGTCGCGATGTTTTTTAATCAACGGCTATCTAAAAGTGCACAACAATCAAATTGGTCAATATTCCCTCTACATGATCACCAGAAAAAGTATGCGGCAAATGACGCTCATTGTGCATTATTAATTGAGCTCGACATTGAAAGACGGAGTCATGAATAACCTTTCCACACGTCACCACTTAATAGCTTGTGTACGCTTTATTGTCGTTCACATTCTCTCTTTATTGCTGAGCTTAGCAGCAGAATAAAGCTCAATAATAACCCATAGTTATTAATACAATAAAATTTGATAATTTTTATTGATAACTTGTTCGCCGTAAGATTATTCCATCGAAACAAATGACGAATTAATCACTAATGTTTTTTAGGAGCGAATGATGAAAATGAATCACGTAGGTTTGATGGTTGGCGATATGGATAAAGCCGTTGAGTTTTATACCAAAGCGCTAGGGTTGCGAGTGGTCATGGGTAATACCAAGGTGCTAGAAGAGCGCAAAACGGCCATTGGTAAAATGTGTGTTGCCGTGTTTGGTGAAGGTTTTAAAGGCTTTAACATTGCGCATTTAGTGACAACAGACGGTATTGGTGTTGAATTATTTGAAATGATCGATCGTCAAGAACGACACAACGTTGACTTTACGCGTCTTGGTATCTTCCACTTTTGTTTGCAAACAGATGACTTTGAAGGGGCCATTGCACGCACTGAACAGTATGGCGGCAAGGTGCGTATGGACATTATGCGCTACCACCCAGAAGATGATAACAAGCCTGCAAAAATGGTGTACCTAGAAGATCCATTTGGAAACTTATTTGAGTTTTACTCGCATACTTATGAAGAAACTTACGCTTCAGATTACGAGTAATATCAAAATCTTATTTGTAGCGTTTATAAGCGACCCAGGGTCGCTTTTTTTGTCTGTGTTGCAAAATTCGATTGGCCGATTGATAACCTTAAACACTGTTGCCATTTTTAAAGACTTTTTAGCCGTAACACTATGCGCTAAGTTAATTTGTTCTATTGCTGTTTTTTTAGCTTGACTTAAGATGCAGTTAAACTAGTATATGGACATATAGACGTCCAAACGGCTAAATAGTTCAAGTTAATATAGTGAAGTTAACCGCTTGGTATAGACTCCGAAGTTTTACAGAAGTTGAAGGAATACATTATGGCTTTTCATCATGCGCAACATGCCCAGTCGTTAAATCAGAGCTTGTCTGAGCTGAATGATATTAATGTGTCTTTTGAGTTTTTCCCGCCTTCAACACCGGCAATGGAAGAGATTTTGTGGAACTCTATTCGTCGTTTAGAACCGCTAAATCCTAAGTTTGTGTCAGTAACTTATGGTGCTAATTCGGGTGTCCGTGACCGTACTCATGGCGTAATTGAACGTATCCAAAAAGAAACCGATCTAGTTGCTGCACCACATTTAACCTTGGTTGATGCCAGCGATGAAGAGTTAATTGAGTTAGCAAAACAATATTGGAACTCAGGTATTAGAGACATTGTCGCCCTGCGTGGTGACTTACCTGCAGGCAGCCCAAAACCAACGCGTTTTGCTAATGACTTAGTGCGTTTACTTCGCTCTGTTGCTGACTTTGATATTTCAGTTGCAGCATATCCAGAGGTGCATCCAGATGCGCGTAATGCCCAAGCCGATTTGATTAACCTTAAAAAGAAAATTGATGCAGGTGCTAACCGCGCTATTACGCAGTTTTTCTATGATGTTGAATCATACTTACGTTTTCGCGATCGCTGTGTTACTGCTGGTATTGATGTTGAAATTATCCCTGGTATCTTACCTGTGACCAACTTTAAGCAGACGAAACGTTTTGCTGATATGACCAATGTGGCGATTCCAAACTGGTTACACCGTCAGTTTGATGGCTTAGATGATGATCCTGGCACTCGCCAATTAGTGGGTGCGAACGTGGCCATTGATATGGTGAAAGTATTGGCACGTGAAGGCGTTAAAGATTTCCACTTTTACACCCTTAACCGCGCAGAATTAACTTATGCTATTTGCCACACGTTAGGTGTGCGCCCAAAGTAAAAAAATGACTTAACGCTAATGCCCTAGCGTTGATTATTTACATTTATTTTTTTACAGACACCTCAAATAAGTCATTGTCCCTAACATCATTAATACATTGTTAATGGTGTTTTTGTTTTAATATTTGACCTTTTTAGTATTCTTTTTATAACATTTTAGGTTTATGGTGACAGAACAATAATTGCTCAATAAAGAGGTGTGATGATGAAAACATCCTTTTATCTGTTCGGCATTTTGCTTAGTCTACCAATGTGCAATGTTATGCTTGTCAATGCTGCAGAGACTTCTTCACAACAGGCTATCCCAGCAGCCGCGCAACTGTGTACATCTTGCCATGGTGCTCAAGGCCAAGGTATGGGGGTTATCGATCCGCGTTTAGCAGGATTATCAGCCGAGTATATAAATAATCAACTCACGTTATTCCAAACTGGTAAACGTCAAAACCCAACGATGTTAGCGATGGCAGCTACGGTGCAAGGAGATAATATTGCCGTGGTATCAGAATATTTTAGCCAACAACCTGTTGCTGATATTCCGCTACAATTCCGTGGAGATAAGGTTGTCATTAGTGATCCTTTTGAAGCACTCGCTTTTCAAGGTGATTGGTCGCGAGTCATTCCTGCTTGTACTAGTTGTCATGATTCATCTGGAGTGGGTGGAGGTCAATTTCCTCGTTTAGCTGGTCAAGAGGTTAGTTACCTTAAAACGCAATTACTATCATGGCAAAATGGGACTCGTAAAGGCGACGTAGATAATATGATGGGCAATATAGCTGTGAAATTAACGGCTGCTGAAATTGATGGTTTATCTGAATTTTTTGCCAATATAAAATAAGGATATCGCTATGAAATTATTATCGATATTGTGCATGGGTGTCCTATTTAGTTTGCCTTTGCAAGCCAATGAATTATTAACAGAACTTGCGCCTAATGCTACGACTGCAACATCATCAGATCCTTTAACGACACTGCTCGATCGTCAAGCAGCATTGCCCGCTGTCGAGAAAAAAGCGACTGATGAATATTTACAGCCGGCACCATTAGCCGATATTCCTACAGGGGCGTTTGGCGACAAGGTACGTTTGGGATATCAACTGTTTGTAAATACTCAACAACTTAGGAATAAGTATGTTGGTAATGAGCTTAACTGCGTTAATTGCCATATGAATGCCGGAATAAAAGCCAATGCATCGCCACTTTGGGCAGCTTATTTTGCTTATCCTGCTTATCGCAAGAAAAACGATAAAGTTAATTCTTTCCAAGAAAGGATCCAGGGCTGCTTTAGCTATTCGATGAACGGCAAAGCACCTGTATCAGGGGCACCAGAATTAGTGGCAATATCTGCCTATTCATATTGGTTGGGCATGAGTGGATTAATGGCGCAATATAATGTGGCGGGCACAGTGCCTGAACTGTCAGATCTTGAGTTAGTCAAAGGTGCTAAGCGGGATGATTTCCCTATGCCTAAGGGCATCAGTGATCATCTAGATATCGCAGCACTAAGCCAACTACCTGGACGAGGTTTTCCTAAAACGCCACAACCTGAGCTAGCCTATTCACCTGTCTCGCGGTATGACTGTGTACAAAGCGCATTGTCAAGTGTGTCATGGTGAAGATGGCCAAGGACAAATGATTGCCGGTATTGCTGCACTTCCCCCACTATGGGGGCCACAAAGTTTTAATTGGGGGGCTGGTATGCACAGAGTGAATACTGCTACTGATTTTATCTATGAAAATATGCCTTTAGGTAAAAGTATCCAGCTTACGGTTCAGCAAGCTTGGGATGTGGCGGCATACATTAATTCGTTTGAGCGCCCACAAGATCCTCGTTTTAAAGGTGATGTCAGTGAAACAAAAGAAACTTATCATCAACATCAAGGGTATTATGGACAGTCAGTTACGGGTAACCCTATTTTAGGTTCTGAGTCTTATCCGGTTTTCCCACTTAAAAAGAGTGATAAGCAGTGATTTTTTCTCTATAAAAATACACGATAAATATTGTCCATTAAGTTTAGGCTTGATGGGCATTTTTAACGTTATTTTGATTTAACGTAATTTGCTAAATCAATACGATAAAAACTCCATATGCACTAAATGTGAATGCTGTCTTTGCTCCTTCATCCCTTAATGAGCATATATATCTTGACGATATTGACTCATATTTACGACATTCCTATAAGGCCGAGCTATGACATCATTACTCTCTTCCACACAAATTTGCCCATTGTGCCAACACGCTAATGCTTGTGCCATTGCGCAAGGGTTAGACATCAATGCGTGTTGGTGTGCAAAACAAACCTTAGACAAGCCATCTGTCATTAAACAACTTAATACAGCAAATCTTATGGCTGATTTGCCTGATAACCAATGCATCTGCCAACAATGCATTGAAAAAATCCTGACAGCAATGAGCATTAATGACGTGCAGCAATACAGGCCTGATGACCATTGATTAACCGTTAGTTATACCCATTCCATTAATTATGTGACCATTCAGAGTCACTCAGATTGTTCAGTTTGACGCG
This sequence comes from Shewanella phaeophyticola, assembly GCF_025398315.1. Lineage (GTDB taxonomy): Bacteria > Pseudomonadota > Gammaproteobacteria > Enterobacterales > Shewanellaceae > Shewanella > Shewanella phaeophyticola. Next base: position 3,632,562 of record NZ_JAODOQ010000001.1, on the reverse strand, counting down.
CATTGTTGAAATAATATTTCCTTTTAAGGCAATGCAACAAAGAAATGAACGGTCTGATTATCTCCTGCAAGGCGGTTTTTTGTGCTTTCTATGCTGTTTAATAGCATTTTGACGTACAACTGCATGGATGCAGGATGTAGAGCAACGCAGGAGCAGTTGCCGACGACTGCATGGACGCAGGATGTAGAGCAACGCAGGAGCAGTTGCCGACGACTGCATGGACGCAGGAGGTAGAGCAACGCAGGAGCAGTTGCCGACGACTGCATGGACGCAGGAGGTAGAGCAACGCAGGAGCAGTTGCCGAGAACAACTATGCCTACAATTCTATTCCTTGCCTAGAAGACACAGAACTCCCGCTGAATGACCAGATAATTAATGGAATTGGTATTATACTCGCAGCGGTTAACTCGCTTGGCATAACGGTGTTTTTGTTATCGCAATGTTAATCTTTATTGTTAGCCTGCTGTTAGTTAGTATACTTAGGTAACGCTTTGTATCACTGAGGATAATAATAATGTTAAAAAAATTCTCCTAGGGCTTGCTGTTATCACCGCAATTCCATTTGTTGCTGCACTTTTTATTCAATCCGATTATTCGGTCATTCGCTCGGTCACCATCAATAAACCCATCTCTGAGGTGTTTGACTATGTTAAGCAGCTTAAAAACCAAGATAACTTTAGTAAGTGGGCACAAATGAACCCTGATATGGATAAAACCTATCGTGGCACCGATGCTACTGTCGGTTTTGTGTCGGCTTGTAGCCAGTGAAAACCCTGATGTTGGGGTTGGCGAGCAGGAGATCATCGCTATTGACGAAGGTAAACGTATCGACTTCGAGTTACGTTTTATGTCGCCATTTGAAGCCACAGAACCAGCTTTTATGACAACCGAGGCTGTAAATACTCATCAAACTAAAGTGGATTGGGGCTTCAATGGCCATTTAAATTACCCAATGAACCTCATGTTTTTATTTGTTGATTTTGAAACCATAATTGGCGATGACTTACAGCAAGGTTTAGAGACTTTAAAAGTGATACTCGAAAAAGAATAACTGAAAAAGCGATTTTATTGTGAAGATGATTCATCGTATCTTTTCTTAGGTTGCCTTGGTTGGCGTAATCAGGGTAACCTAAAAAATTACATCATAATGGTGACGGGTTTGAGCCGTTGAAACCATAATAACAATAGCTAATAAAACAATAATACTAATAAAAAATAATTTTCGACTGACGTCTTTACTCATTATGAGGTTTTACATGGAAGCAATCACAAGTTTTATTAATACAGTCAACAGCATTGTTTGGGGTGTCCCCATGCTGGTGATGATTTTAGGGGTAGGGTTATTCCTGTCTATTGGCCTTAAATTAATGCCGATTTTAAAATTAGGAAGAGGATTTAAATTATTATGGTCTGAGCCGTCAGGTCGATGACGACAGTGAAAAAGGCGATGTGAGCCCCTTCAATGCATTGATGACATCGCTATCAGCCACCATTGGTACGGGTAATATTGCCGGGGTTGCAACAGCTATCTTTATTGGTGACTCTGGTGCACTTTTTTGGATGTGGTGCACTGCTCTTGTGGGTATGGCGACCAAGTTTTCAGAGGCGGTATTAGCAGTTAAATATCGTGAAACTGATGCCAATGGTAACCATGTTGGCGGACCGATGTATTACATTAAAAATGGCTTAGGCAGCAAGTGGCCTGGTTAGGTACGGCCTTTGCGATTTTTGGATCGATTGCCGGTTTTGGTATTGGTAATACGGTACAGGCTAACTCTGTAGCTGATGCTATGAGCAGCAATTTTGATATACCGAGTTGGGTCACTGGCGTGGTGTTAATGGTGCTTGTGGGCGCGGTACTGATGGGCGGCATTAAACGTATTGCTGAAGTTGCTGGCAAACTGGTGCCATTAATGACGGTATTTTATATCACTGCCGGTATATCGGTATTAGTGGTATACGCCGCTGATGTACCAGCAGCGTTTATGCTAATTGTTGAAAGTGCCTTTAACCCTGTTGCTGCTCAAGGTGGTTTTGCCGGTGCAGCGGTATGGGCTGCAATTCGTTTTGGTGTTGCACGTGGTGTGTTTTCAAATGAAGCGGGTTTAGGGAGTGCACCGATTGCACATGCCGCAGCGCAAACTAATAATCCAGTTAAGCATAGCCTGGTGGCAATGCTAGGTACATTTATTGATACTTTAATTGTATGTTCTATTACCGGTTTAGCTATTGTGGTTACCGGCTCTTGGACCTCTGGTGAAAACGGCGCGGCATTAACATCCTTTGCCTTTTCGCATGCACTGCCCATGGGTAACTACATTGTTGCCATTGCTTTAGCTGTATTTGCGTTTACCACGATATTAGGTTGGAGCTTTTACAGTGAAAAATGTATTCAGTACTTATTTGGCGATAAAGCCATTAAACCATTTCGTCTTGTTTTTACCTTAGTTGTGCCTATTGGCGCAGTGAGCTCGTTAGAGTTTATTTGGTTATTGGCCGATACATTAAATGCAATGATGGCGATTCCAAACTTAATCGCGCTGGTATTACTTAGCCCTGTAGTATTTGGCTTAACCCGTGAGTACTTTATTAAGCAGCGGGCATTAAAAGCACAAAGCTAATTTTAAGAGGCTAGAGCCTGTTAAACTTATAAAGGTGAAACGCATCTTAAAACATCAACAGGCTCGATGTAAGTGTTAAGCATGTTCATTACAGTGATGAGCATGCTTTTTTAAAAGGATTTAACATGAATAAGGGTTTTTTAACCGCCTTAGGTACATCAGTGTTAGCGGTTTTACTTGTATCTGGTTGCGCTAATTTGTCTATTAAAACCAATGCTGGCGAGGTTGCATTGGATAGTGTCAAAGCGGGTAAAGTGGACACATATACTTTAGAAGAGTTGTCGCGATTGAGAGCTCAATTCTTAGGTGATGTGACAACATCTTATTGTGAAAACTCATTAGACCCAGCTAAGTTAGATCATTTACCCAGTTTGTCATCGATGGTTAAAACGCTCAAATTACAAGTGTTGCAGCGTGGCGGTAATGGCATCGTGGTGAAGCAATGCGGCCGCCTTTCAGATTTTTCTTGTAACGTTTATATAGAATGTAACGGCGATGCTTATTTTGTTAATAGAGATTTTTAAATAACCCCTTTCTAAACTCAATCATTGTTTTACTTTGTTAACCTCTTACACATCAATATATTAGGAGGTTAATCTAATCGTTTGTTAAAGCGTTTGGCGGCCACCCCTAGCCCTATCAACGTAAATCCAATGAGCCAGATAATATCGTCAATGAGCTCCATTAAGGTCGCACCTTTTAACACAATAGCTCTAATGACTCGCATAAAGTGAGTGCCGGGTAACATTTCTGCTATCCACTGCGCTGCGTTTGGCATGGCTTCTAATGGAGTGATAAACCCTGACAGTAATATCGTGGGCAGTAAAATAAAAATGGTCATTTGCATGGCTTGAAGTTGAGTTTGGGCAATGGTTGAAATAATTAAACCTAGGGTGAGGCTAGCGGTAATAAACAGTAAGGTTGCTATGAGCAAATGGCTGATGGTGCCATCAATGGGTACGGCAAAAATAACATGACCCAAACCCAAAATAATGGCCATTTGCACTAAACCGATAACGATGTACGGTAGAATTTTACCTATCATCAGTTCAAGGGATTTAATCGGCGTAGTAATGAGTAATTCAAGGTTGCCTCGCTCACGCTCACGCACAATAGCCGATGAGGTAAAAAGCACCATGGTCATGGTGAGAATGACCGCGATTAAACCGGGGACGATATTCACCGCAGAGCGCTGCTCTGGGTTATAAAACAAGCTGACCTCAAATAATGACTGGCTGCTGGTTGGCTCTGGCAGTACATCATTTAGCGACAGGTTTTGCAGTTGTTTGATTGCCCCGGCAATCATGGTATCTGAACCGTCAACAATCCATTGGCCTATCGGCTCGTCATGGGTGATTTTTTGCGTCAATGTGGGCGGTAAAATTAAGGCGGCTTTTATGTCGCCGCGCCGAATCGCCTCTTGGGCTTGTTTGGCTGTGGTTAAGTGCATTTTAACATCAACCACTTGGGTGACTTTTATTGCTTCAACTATCCAGCGGCCTGCAGCTGAGTCGCTTTGGTCCACTATTGCCACGGGTATTTGGCGTACATCGGTATTAATGGCATAGCCAAATAGTAATAGCTGGATTAGCGGGATCATAATCACCATCGCAAAGGTAATTCGATCACGGCTGAGCTGTTTGATTTCTTTGGTGGTGATGGCGTATACGCGCATTAAACTGTTGCTAATTGAGTGCATCATAGCGTTACGCCTTAGCCGTATCGGGTGGTGTGCTCATTTTGCCGGTATGGCTTACAAACACATCTTCAAGATTAGCACTCACAATTGCAATATCTTGCGGATTGATTTGGCGTTGATATTGCTGACATTGTTGTAACACCCAGGCAATAGGATCGGCAATTTGTTTATCAATTAACACCCGTAAACGATGGCCTAATTGTGCTGCTGAACTCACTTCTGCGTGAGTAATTAATGCCTGTTTTAGCGGTCTTAACTCTGATGCGTTAATTTCAATAACATGAGCATTGATGTTATCCATTAATGCTTTAGGTGTGTCATCTGCTTTGATTGTGCCTTTTTCCATAATGGCAATTTTATGGCAGCGCTCGGCTTCATCCATATAATGGGTTGACACTAAAATGCTGGTGCCTTGCTCTGATAAGTCGAATAATTGTTCCCAAAAGTCGCGGCGATTTTGTGGGTCAACGGCTGAAGTTGGCTCGTCTAAAAACAATAATTTGGGCTGGTTTAAACAGGCACAGGCAAGGGCAAGTCGTTGGCGTTGTCCGCCACTGAGGGTGGCTGTTAATTGATGCTGGTATTGGCTGAGTTTATAGGTACTTTGTAGTTGATCGATTCGGGCGCGTGATAGGTCGCGTTTCATGCCGTAAATACGCGCAATAAATTGCAGGTTTTCTTTAACGGTTAAGTCGTCATATAGCGAAAACTTTTGGGTCATATAACCAATGTGTTGGCGCAATGCTTCAGCTTGTTTAGGAATGGTTAACCCCAACACATTAATGTCGCCAGTTGTTGGGGTTAGCAGTCCGGTTAACATTCGTATTGTTGTGGATTTACCACAACCATTTGAGCCTAAAAAACCGTATATATGGCCTTTAGGGATATTAAGGTCGATTTGGTTTACTGCAGTAAAATCGCCAAATTGTTTGCTAATCCCTTGTGCTTGAATAACCCATTGCGGGTCGCTAAACGCGCTCATTGTTACTCCGCTAATATTACTTGAACAGGTATGCCTGTCGGTAATGCATTGGCCGAACTGTCCAGTGTGAACTCGGCTAAAAACGCCAGCCTTGAGCGGTCAGCTTGGTTAAGGGCATAGTAGGGCGTGAAAGCGGGCTCACTGCTGAACCAGCGTAATGTGCCATTATAGTGAGTGTCGATACCATCAACACTCACCTTAAGCGTTTGGCCTATTTGTAATTTGGCGGCGTAAGGTTCTGGTATATATACCCGGGCATAGGGCGTCTCATCAGCTTGAATTACCGCAACAACAGCGCCCAGTGGCACGCGTTCTCCAACGTTATAGGGCAAGTTATCTAGCTTACCTGCGCGGGTTGCCCGGATGCTGAGGTCGCTATACACCTGTTGTTCATAACGTAAATTGGCATTAGCGGCATCAAGCGCAGCTTGAGCTTGAAAAATATCTTCTTGGCGAACCCCTTTAACCATTTTTGTAAGTAAATCATTGGCAGCATCATATTCGGCATTGGCTTGATCCCTAAGCGCTAGAGCGTGGTCGAGTTCAGCTTCACTCACTAAACGTTTAGTAAGCAAACTGGCACTACGTTGATACGACTTTTGTGCCTCAATTTTTGCTGCATTAGCAATTTTTAGCGCCGAGCTGGCACTGGCAATATCCTCTGGGCGTTCACCATTGGTGAGTTTAAGCAGGTAAGCTTCGGCTTTAACGACATCCGCTTGCATTACCGCAAGGCGCGCAGCTTGTTTATGGGTATCAAATTGCACAAGTAAATCACCTGCATTTACTTGCATGCCTTTTCTAATTGGTTGAGCGGTAATGATTTCAGCCGCAGTTGAGCGTAATAAAACCCGGTCGCGCTCTAAGGTGCCCAACGCTTGGTCTGGGGGCGCGGGTGTGCAACCACTTATGAGGATAAAACTGCAGAGTAATGCTGAACTGAGTAAGTGCTTCATGGTGGGTCTCAAACATAGACATACAAACACTATTGCACTTGTTTACTGCGCTAAGTGTGACCAATGCCACACTTAGCAATGTCAGTTATTCGAAGTTGTTATCAAATTCTGAGTCTTCAAATAAGTCGACCGCAGAGGTTGGAATAACATGCTTAAATTGGTTGGCAAAATAACGCTGAACTCCTTTTAGGTCAATGTTACCTATGCCAGAAGCAAAGCCAAACCAAGCATAAAGACCACTAATATCGGTAAACATTGGCGGTAAATACTTGGGCTGAGCAATCACCCCTTCTTGGTAGGCTTGGTACAGAACTGGAATGTCTTCAATGGCCAATTTACCCAAAAATAACATAGGGATGAGTTCAGGCAAGCCGCTGCTGATAGCACTGCGGATAAAGTTAATGTTTTCAACATAACCGCGCACATAGGAGATATCTTTGGTCAAAAAGCTGCCGCCGCCAACCATGCCACCACGAAATACACGTTGAGTGACTCGATAACTGTCTTTTGAACTTAAATTAAGGTTTCTAAAGTAGCGATAGACTTCAATAAAATCGGCTCCTTGCTCGGCCATATCAACCGCAGAAACCCTATCGCTAATACGACGAGCACGCCCTGGATTAGAGCTTAATGTGAGCATTTCCATTAATACCGCTAAGCCTTCTTGCGATGCGGTTACCCGTGGTGAGCCCACACTTAACCATGTGGCGTGAGGTTGAGCGCGACCATTGAGAGTCGTGCCAACATGCACCCAACCTTCGTGGACTTCATAGACATTTAAATCAGACTCACTGAACATGGCTCGGGTATTAAGCTTAACGGTATCACCACCTACCGCAGCATCTGAGGCAATACCGTCGCTTAATTTAACGTGGATTTCATCATGATGAAAATATTTAACCAAGCGTTCGCTTAATATCTCTACCGCTTCAGGTGCGCTGACAATTTTAGGGTGGCGTTGGCTCATATGACGCGCTGCGGGTAATGAAAATATATGGCTTAAACGATCGCCCAGTTGGCGAAGAGTGTGTCGATCGCCATGCAATTTATGACTTGCACTGCCATAGAGTTCTTGGCTGAGTTTACCAAACGTAGGGTTGCCGCGGTTGTGCAGCATGTCGATGACGATTCGATATTGATCGATATTGGCTAATAAAATCTTACCGAGTTTGTCATGTTTACCTAGACCACGCTCAATGGCATTTTTTAAACCCTGTAAGTCGGTTTGAGTTTGTGCAGCGTTAAATGTTAACGGAATAGTTTGGTAAAAATCATTACTGATATTAGGCAGTTGTTTAGTTTGTTTTGCTAGAAAATCATCTTCGATTTGCTTGAGCCATTTTATTGAATCTAAAATTTTAATCGGTGCTTGGATGCGAATTAATTCATCAGAAAAACGACGAATATCTTGCTGATAACGCAATAAAGAATCAGACATTGTCTTAGAAAACCTGAATCATGATGTTTGACTTATATTAGCAGAGGTTACTCACAAAAACGCAATGAAATAAACGCAAGCCACTTAGCCCCAGTATGGTGCAAATTGGATATTTGGGGCGCAAAAAATGGCTAAGAATTTAAGTTAACTTACTGAAAATAAATATTTATTGTTTTGGCACTAAAACTGCTTTGTTTAATTGTCGTGTCTATTAAAAGGAAAGCATATGGCAGCAATGAGCTATTTGAGCGTGATAGAGCGTTATCATGAATATGAAAACCTAGTGCACGAACTATTGGAGTCTATTTTAGTGGGGGTGGGTGACGTTAATTTATTTGATAAACCGGTATCAGCCAAAGTCTTTGAAGATATGGCGGTGAGCTACCCGTTTGTTGAACTTATCTACTTGCTCGATGAGCAAGGTATTCAAGTTAGCCCCAATATCAGTGTCGTTAATCAACAAGTTAAACTGTTAAATAATGGCAAAAAAGCCGATCGGAGTCAGCGACCGTATTTTACTCAGCTTTCTGAAGCAAATACGGCACACATTACGCGGCCATATTTGTCTAATGCGGGTGGCGGCTTGTGTTTGTCGGCGTCTCAAATTCTTAGGTCGTCGGAGGGGAAAACCGGCATTGTGGTGATTGACGTAAATCTGACCCGCTTAATTGAATTTATGATGGGTGATAGTGCAAGACGCAAAATGTCGCCTTTTTTTAAGAGTATCTATGCGGCCATTGTTTTATGTTTGTTTGTGTTAGTGAGTGTACTGATGTGGACGGTGACCTTGGATATTTATGATCTTTTTAGCCAAGCCTCAGCGAGACATGATCCTTTGCAGCCTTTTGGGATTATCATTTTTTTAACCTTGGCGCTGGCCATTTTTGACTTGGGTAAGACCATTTTGGAAGAAGAAGTGCTAATGCATAAAGATATTTTTAGGCATAGCTCGACTCGCAGGACGATCACGCGATTTATCTCGACGATTTTGATTGCGATTTCAATTGAGGCTCTGCTGACCATGTTTAAAGCATCATTAGGCGAAAAGCACTATATAGAGCCTGCAATCTTGATGATGCTCGCAGTGGTTGGATTATTGGTAGGGTTAGGTGTGTATGTCTATTTAGGTGCTAAAGCTGAGCTGCTGCTAACCCAGACTCAGACAAACAGAAGCGGCAGTAAAACAGGCAAACACATCGTTTAATTCAATTAAAAAGGGATAAACAGTTGTTTATCCCTTTTTGCTAGAAAAAGTCGTCATCACCTATTGCTTTGCGTAATTGTGCTTGTTCGAGAAAATCCTCTAATCTGCGTTTAATTTGACGCTTATGCTGTAATGACTCCGCTGACTTAGCACCTCTAGGTGTTGTCATCGCGTCAATTTCTGTATCATCTGGCACTCGATCTGTAAGATTAGCCATAACGAAACCCTCAAGTTGAATGGGAAAACGAAAACAAATTCAATGAGCACTTTCTAACTAAAAAATACCAATAGAAAAGTAAAAGTTTTTGTCTGATATGGACAACTATTTTTACCTTTCAATTTGAGCTTAGCAGCAAAATTTTTTCTTGCTACAGACTTAAACAAAAATTGTGTTATGGATCTAATTTTCCTACAGATACAAAAATGCCACTGAATTAAACAGTGGCATTTTATTCATTAAAAAGAGTGTGATAGCTTAAAGTGTGAAGCCGTAAGAGTAGCCTAAAACAATTTTAACATCGCTGTCTGGTAAGTCAGTGTCTGAAGCCATAAACGACACTGTACCCATGTCTGTTTCTGCGCTTAATGTCACGTTGTAGTCAGCGTAAGTGTCGCCAAATAAATCTTCAACAACATCACCTTGTGAATAACCGTAGTGTAATGCAAGGCTAAGCTTTTCTGTTAACGGGAAGCTTGCATTAGCTTGGATGTAGCTCCAATCTTTTTCGTCTGATGCGCCAGACACATCTGAATCAGCATTAACCACTTGAGAGTAACCTACGTCTAACCATTTCCAACCAAGAGCAATTGCTATTTCACCGAAATCAATGCTGGCTCCTGCATCTGGGTAAGCATAATAAAGGTAGCTTACATCGTAAGTTAAATCTTCAGTGAAGTTACCACCGTAACCACCATAAAAGTCCAACTCGTAGCTTGTTTCATCACCAAAATCGACATTAGACGCCCAAGTACCGGCATAGAAGCCTGAATCGTGTGCGTAATCAAGACCACCTTGAATAGCCGCTTCGTTACTGGTTTGAGTGGTACCGCGCCATAAGTAGTTTGACGTCGCGCCAATATTGCCAGTGACTTCAGCAAGGGCGCTGCCGCTCAATAGTAAACCTGTTGATAATGCAATTGCTTGGTATAGTGATTTTTTCATCTTCATCCCTTAATGTTTTATTGTCACTGAGCCATTTATTTATGGTTTAAACATACTCAATGTCGGTTTGTCTGATGATAAATTAGCTAATCGCATGCCACTTTTATTATTTGATATTAATCAATATCTTAATTTGCGATGCCACATTTTGTAGCAACCCGCTTGCTGCTTAATGATGCAGGATTGCACTTTTTTTGTGCAATTGTAGATCTGTGGTATTGACTTGAGATTAAACCATAAACTGAATTGATTTCTGCCATTCGTTAAATTTTACGCATAAAAAAACCTCCATAAGGAGGTTTTCGTCAAAGGACATAAGCGAAAATTAATTAACGCTGTCTTTTAATGTTTTACCGGCTTTAAACTTAGGCACTGTCGCTGCTGCGATTTGAATTTCTTTGCCAGTTTGTGGATTGCGACCAGTACGTGCAGCACGTTGAGTGGTTTCAAATGAACCAAAACCAACGATAGAAATTTTATCACCATTTTTCATGGCTTCAGTTACCGCTTCTTCGAAAGATTTTAGTGCGCGGCCAGCTTCAGCTTTAGTTAGTTCAGCATTTTCAGCGATTTTTGCAATTAATTCACTTTTGTTCATATTGATATTCTCTGCTTTCCATAGAAGTGTTTTTTAAAACATCATTAACATGCCACAAGCTATGGCGGTTTAAAAGCACTTTATCCTATAAATTCAGTATCTGTAGTGGTTTTAGGGCAAAATAAGCCTAAATTATGCCGCAAAAGTAAGCGTATTTACTCTTCGAGCAGTTGGTAAAGGATTTTCTTGACCAGTTGTGGCTCAAATGGCTTGTCGCAAAGGGCATTGACGCCTGCACTAAACACATTACTTAAGTGTGTGTCGTTCGCTTCTGATGACACCATGAGGATCGGTATGTGTGACTGCTGACTTTGGTTGCGAATATATTGGGTAAGCGCTAAACCATCAACAGAGGGCATATTGTAGTCGGTGATGACCAAATCAAACATTGTGCCTTGCATCAGTTTAATGGCTTGTGCGCCGTCTTCTGCTTCGGTGATAAAGTGCATGCCTAAATTGGTAATAGTACGTTTAATGATGTTACGAGCCATACGGCTGTCGTCGACCACCAGTACTCTAATATTGTGCACATCAAAATGGCTTAAATCGAGCTCGTCGTGACTCAAAAAATCAATGGTTGAATGGAGCGCGGTGACTAAATGCTCTGCATTAAAGGGTTTCGGTAAAATAGCCACGACACCAGATTGCCTATAAATCTCTAATTGTTCACGACGGCATTCGCTTGATACCAACATAAATTGAATATCATTGAGTGCTGGAGTGTTGTTAATGTACTGCAATAAATCAGACGCTTCGCCGTCAGTAAAGTGAAGTGCGCTGGCTATCAAGTCAGGTTTGTGGCGTGAAATCATTGCTTTAGCTTCACCGATACTTGTCGCAGTTTGGATGCTGCTTACCCCTTCTTGTTGCAAGTGGGACATAATAATTTTACGTTGTGTATCAGATGGTTCAAGCAATAATATCGACAACTCATTAGGTGACAAACTTGGCATAGATTGATTTCCGTTTTGACATTTCTATTTCCATTTCTATTTCTATTTCTATTTCTATTTCTATTTCGGGTAACAGTTATCTGTTTTTTGAGCTCAAATATTGCGTCATGACCTTAGATAGCCCCACCCACCATTGAAAGCCGATTAACGATACCAATACTAACCATAGTGGAATTAACGGAATGTTGTAACCTTGGAACATCAAATTGACGTCATCAGGTGTAATTTTGTAAGCAATAATGGCGGTGGTGCTCATGGCGACGAGGCCATCGTTTGCAAACCAAGATACACAAACAGAACAACTTTGATCCAAGGCGCGCGGGTAAGAACACCAAATAACAGCGGTAATACACCTAGCGTGAGTAAGTCAAACGCGTAAAAGGTGGTCATGCGCCACAAGGCGATAAGAGTGAGTAAAATATACAAACATACCAAGGCTTTAACTCGTAATGGCATAGTGGATTGCGCAATCTGGTTCATATTGGTCATCTGGGTAGAAAATTTCAGGTAGAATATCGCACAAATACACTATGTGGGTATATTTTGATGACAGAAACCGATTTTTGGGCGCTGGTAACGCGCGAACAACCAAGCTTATCTTCTGATGAAGTGGCACAGCAATTACGCGATAAATTACAACTTTTAGATGATGAGTCACTTAACGCGTTTGATAAAATGATGGGACAACAATTACGTCGCAGCTATTTGTGGTCGGTTTGGGGCGCAGCCTACATTATTACTGGGTGCGATTCGGATTATGGTTTTGCTGAATTTAGATGTTTTTTATTGTCGTTAGGGCAGCAATGGTACGATAAAATAGTAGATAATCCTGACATTTTGGGCGAACTCGACCTATGGCCTCTTGTTGACGATTACGCCTATCCTTTTGTGGAAGATTATGATCTTATCGCAGGGCAAATATATGAGGACAGAACAGGGCAAGAGTTGCCTTTTGTGCCGTCAGGCCAACACACTCCAGCGGGTAAAAAATTCAGTACTAAACCTAAAATAATGCGCCAAACCTATCCTTTATTGAGCGATCGATTTCCATTTTAAGTGTCACATTTAATCCCCATTCTGTTAAGGCTTGGTTCAGCTTGTTGGCGTTAAAGTGGATATATCAAGGTTATTCTATCGCTTTTCAACTTCACTATTTACGGCATTGGCATTGATAGAGATAACGTGTTGGCATATTGGAGATCAATTATGAATATAAAATATTTACTGTTAGCGTCTGCATTTGTGGCTCCAGTCGCAATGGCTGAAGATGCCATTGAGCCTAATCCTATAACTGAAGCTGGCGTAGTAAAAATTGAATGGCAAAGTCCAAAGGATTTTCGTGATATAAAAACGTCAACCGAACGCCAATCTCGTTTTGAGACTCGCCTATTTGACACCCTTACTAAAAACATTAACAAACAAGCTGAAAAATCACTTAAGCCTGGGCAAACCTTGCATATGCAAGTGACGAACCTAGATTTAGCCGGTGATATGCGGCCAACTTTTGGTGCGACGCCTGGCGATTTACGTATTGTAAAGGATTTATACCCACCAAGAGCGACGTTTAGTTACACCGTTAATGAGGGCGATAAGGTGATTCTTGCTGGTGATGAGAAGATTACCGACATGAGCTTTATGTTTAACTCGCACCGTTTAAACGACAGGCCATTCCAATATGAAACGACCTTGTTTACCGATTGGTTGAAAAAGAGCGTTGAACCTAAATTATAACCAATGGTTACTCTTTTTAGGCAATGTTTACTTTAGATAGACCCTGCCTTTTATTCATATAGATAAAGTCCATTGCTAGCGCTTTTGGCAAGTTTTTTAGCTTGAGCACTGAGCGTTGATATTTCATACTCGGTAGCATGCTGAGTAATTTGGGGCGGTAACACCCCAATAGATAATGAGACCAAAGGATATTGAAAAGGAAGACCTTGACGGTCATGAGCTGACATGGATTGAGCCTGCCAATGAGTGTGCTGGTAAAAACTTATTTTATGTTGTTCAAATTGTTCAATAATACTTTGGCATGTTAATAACGTATCATCTTGCATGCTTATCATTACAAAATCATCGCCACCAATATGGCCTACAAAGCATTGATCGCTTTGATGTGGAAGTAATAAATGAGCCAATAGTTGAATGACTTCATCTCCACGAAAAAATCCATAAACATCGTTATAGGGTTTAAAGTGGCTTATACCATTTCCATTAATTATGTGACCAATCAGAGTCGCTCAGACTGTTCAGTTTGAGGCGCATTGTTGAAATAATGGTTATTCCCTTCTAAGGCAATGCAACAAAGAAATGGACTGTCTGAGCGTCTCCTGCAAGGCGGGTTTCTGTACCTTCTATGCTGCTTAATAGTATTTTGACGTAGAGCAACTATGCCTACAATCCTATTACTTGCTTAGAAGGTACAGAATTCCCGCTGAATGACCAGATAATTAGTGGAATTGGTATTAAATCTAAATAGGCTAAATAATACGATTTATTTTGCAGTTTTAGGCGTTTAAGTTCTTCCTGTATGGGGACATTACCAGGCAAGTTTGTGAGTGGGTTTGCATGCCGTGCCATCTTTATTCTGTGTTCTGTTATCCGCTGTAACAAGTCTTTTGTGTGACCTATGCCGATAAGTTTTTGGTGACGCAAAATAATAAATTGTTGTGCGACGTTGTTAACGCTATCTGACGTCAGTAATTGGCTGACATTGATTAATGGTTCATTAGCATCAATTTGTAATACTTCAGTATCCATGACGATATGAGCTGGGTGATTTTCGTGAAGTGAGCGGCCATATGGGGTGCTAAACAATTCTAATAATGCACTGCGATTGATAAGGCCTAGCACAAGGTCGTTATCAACAATTACAATGGACTGCAATGCGGGTTGCTCTGAAAATTGTAAGCTGAGCTTTTTTAGCCGAGTATTTGATGAAGCGGTTACTGCATTTATGCATAAACTTTCTGCTGTGTCGCAGTATCGCGTATGTGGCTGATAAATCAAATTGGGTTCGGTATGGGTAAAGTGCTGTTGAGGCTGAATAGCAGGTTTGCCTAAAAAGTAACCTTGACCATAGGTCACACCTAATTGTTTTAAGGTTGTGAGTTCTTCATTGGTTTCTATGCCTTCGGCAATCACTTTACATGTTAGATTTTGACAAAGTTCGACAATGGAGCGTACAAATTCTTGTTTTACCGCTGTCATGTCGATTTGATGAATAAAGTGACGATCAATTTTGACATAATCAGGTGCGAGTTCGGACCATAAACGTAGGCCAGAATAACCGGCGCCAAGGTCGTCAATCGCTGTTAAAAAACCTTGATTACGATAATGATTTAAGCATGATTTAAGTAAATCAATGTCGTCTGCGGGATATTGCTCAGACAGTTCAATCACTACATTGTTAGGGGCTATGCCGAGTTGTTTGATTAACTGTAATGTGATGCCTTTAGGATGGTTTGGATCTAATAATGCCTTAGGTGAAATATTAATGAATAATTTACCGTTAAGTTGTCTCGCATCAAACGCATGTATTGAAATATTGCGGCATAAGGTTTCAAGTTCACTTAGTTTCCCTTGCTTTTCTGCGGTTGAAAATAATGCAAAAGGCGAATGTAATTCAGTGTCTTTTAGTCCGCGACTGAGTGCTTCAAAGCCATGAAGTTGGTTGGTTGATACATTAAAGATGGGTTGAAATACTGCCTCGATCGACTGTTGTTCAATAATGTCTTCAAGCGCTTTGGCAAGGTGTGGTGCGATCATGATTAAGGCCTCTTAGCATTGCCAATGTTGAATTTCGTGCAGCTTTGTGCACGACAGTATTACTGAAGTAGGCAATATTATGGCGAAATTATGACAAAAAGATTTCAGTTACGGTGGGATCGATCGGCAATACGTGAAACGTGATAAGTGTTCCCCTCAGTGAAGGGAACAGCCCCAATGATGACATCATAAACGCAATGAGTGATGAGCACTTCAGCGGTTAGTATTCTTGTTGGTCTTTATTTTGAGAGCTTAAACACTTGTAGCGTTTGCAGAAGAGTGGCAAGCTTTTTAACGAATGCCTCGAGTTTTTCTGGTGTGACATGAGTGCTATTTTGCATGGCATCAAATTCGGCAACCAGTTCTTGAACATAAGGTAGAAAGCGATTGCTGCTTTCAGTAAAACCTTGATCTTCTGTAAATATAGCGACAAATTTACCGTGACCGGCTTTACGTAATTCATCAAGACGAGCGTCAGAATCAATCGCTTGTCGGTAGGCTATTTGCAGGTTTTCTTTTATCTGTAGAAAAACATTGGTGTACGGCATAATTGCCCCATGGTGCTTGTGCAAAGAATATGACTAATTATAAGGAGCTGCCATGCAGGCAACAAGGAAAAGTCGGTTTAATTTGAATGTCCGCTTGATTCATCGCCGTTTACTGCAACATTGTAGTCGTGTTATCGCCTTGCTTTTATGTGCCGTGGTATGGCCAGCAGCGGCATTAGACTCGCCGGTATTTTATAAAATTAATTATCAAGATCAGCAGGCATACTTGTTAGGCTCTATCCATATTGGGCGTGCAGATTTTTACCCATTAGGCCAACACATTGAGTCGGCTTTTAAGCAGTCAGATGCTTTGGCTATTGAGGCTGATGTGTCCCAAGGTGATACGGGGGCATTATTGCAACAATATGGTGCCTTGTCTGCCGATATTGCCGCAGAGGTTGATGCCACGCGCCAGCAATATTGCTTAAGTCATCAGGCGATGTGTCAAGCGTTAGCACCGTATGCCCCTTGGCTTCAATCAACTCAAATCAGCGTCAGCCGCTTTGCTGAGCTAGGTTATAGTACAGAGCAAGGCGTTGATGCTTATTTTACTGAAAACCGTAATGGTAAAGCGTTGATTGAGCTTGAAAGTATTGAGTTTCAATTTGACCTGATTTCATCGTTTTCACATAAAACTCAACTGGAAATGCTCGATGAAGCCATTAATGCCAGTGATGCAGAAATGCTCGATTTAATTCATGCTTGGCGTCAAGGCGATGTCGATGCGCTGGCCACTATTATGGAGTCGCAGGCCGGAGAGTCGGATGAGTTTTTAGACAAATTACTCTGGAAACGTAATCACACCATGAGCCAAAAAATTATCAGACTGTTACAAGCTAAGGCGCAAGATCAATTATTTATTGTGGTAGGTGCGGGGCATATTGTTGGTCAACAAGCTATTCCTGAACTGTTGAGGCAACAAGGTGCCACCGTAACGCGCTGCACCTTACTACAATGCTAGTCTCAAAAAGTGGCAATTATTACGTTGACGTGACTGATGATTGTCCTAAAAAATGTACATAACGACCGAGTGATAAATATGGCTCGCGTTGTGAATAGGCTAATTCCATTTCAATTAGCTGCTGAGTGTCAAAATGAGGCGGCAAATGCTGTTTTAGATAATCGTTTATAACTCTTACTCCAGATTGAGTCTGGATGTGTATTTGCCATTCGTTAAACCATTGGCGCACATCTTCGATGTATAAAGGGTGAGTAGGGGTTAAGCCAATCTTCTTTTTAACCACAAGATCACGCTGTACATAATCAAAATTACCCGACACTAAACTGTGAAAACGCAGTGCTTCTTTATTATAAAACATCAATGAAAATAAGCCGCAAGGCTTTAGCAATTTCAACAACCCTTGCAAGGTGGATTTCGCATCGATAAGCCATTCGGCAACCGCATGGCATAAAATAACGTCAAATTGCCCATACTGTTCAACAGTTAATGCTTGAATAGGGCTATGGACTAATTCAATCGATAAGGGGGTGTCAGACTCGGCAATTTGCTGTTTAGCTAACGCGAGCATTTGCTCTGAAATATCACAAAGCACCACATCATGGCCTAATGCTGCGAGTTTTTGACTTAAGAAACCAAAGCCGCCGCCAGCATCTAATATGCGCAGACGAGGTTGTTCAAGGCTTGTTAATGCAGGCGCTAAGTCACGCCATAATACTGCTGCGCGAATTTCACCTTTAGTGGTGCCGTATATGTTTTTCGCAAATTTGAGGCTAAGTTTATCGAAGTTTTTATCTTGCACTGTGGAATACAATTGTCGTCAGGTTGAAAGAGTAATTGTCTCATTGTGGCTGAAAAAAGGTAAAGAAAAATCAGTAATTGTATTAATAAGGTAAATGAAATTTGTCGATTACATCAAAATAACGATTAGCCATACTAAGATTTAAACGTAATAATCAATTAGCAGTTTAGTAACTAAGACTCTGTAAGGTATAATAAACGATTCACTTTTTTGCAGCGCATCAGTTTGGGCTGCCTAGTTAAGGTAAATCATTGTGAGTCACGACTATGCTATTGAATTAAAAGCGATGCCTTCGCTTTTGTCTCTGTATCGCAAAATCTTGTTCGGACGTAAACCCGGTTGGGATCAAAAGCCATTGCCTAACATTTATGTGCAAGCGTCGAACGTGATAGCGTCGCCAGAGAAAATTCGTCAATATGCTGAAGTGTGTGGTTTTGACTTTGATGGTTCAATACTGCCACCCACCTATTTATATGTGTGGGCTTTTCGGTTACATGCGACTATTTTTACGCATAAAGCGGTAACTTTCCCATTGTTGGGGATGATCCATTTAAAAAACAGCATTAGTGCGTTTCGTCCGGTGCGTGCAGATGAAACCTTAACCGTACAATGTGAACTCACCGACAGTCGTCATACTGATTCGGGGCTTGAGTTTGACTTAGTGTCTAAGGTGTTTGTTGCTGATGAGTTAGTGTGGCAAGCATTGTCGACCTATTTATATCGTATTGAATCAACGGGTCGACGTACTCGCCCACCTAAGGCATCAGCAATGGCTTGGGAAAACGTTCAGCAATGGCGTTTAACCGAAGACTTAGGCCGCCGTTATGCTAAAGCATCGGGTGATTATAATTTGATACATTTGCATCCATTATTGTCTAAACGCTTTGGTTTTGAACGGGTACTCGCTCATGGTATGTGGTCAAAAGCTCGGGCGTTATCGCAATTGATGCCGCACATTGGCGAACGCGCTTTTCAGGTTGATGTTGAATTTAAATTGCCGGTATTTATGCCATCGGAAGTGACCTTTGCCTTTGAAAGTATCGATAATGGCAAAAGCTTTGAAATGCGTGATGCGAAAGGTCGCAGGCCGCATTTACACGGTAGCGTGACTTACCTTTAGCCTTTGCTAATACAACAAAAAGCTCAAGTCACTGACTTGAGCTTTTTTGTTTAGTTGCAGCTGATTGGTCACATAATTAATGGAAATGGTATAAGATCGTCCTTTGAGGCTAAGTTGCAAATATGATAATAGAAAACCGTAACTGTAGCTATGTTGGCGCTGCTATTCGGGGGCTAATTTGATAAACTTGCACGCATTATTGATTTAGGATATTCAACATGGCTCTGCAATGTGCTCATTGCTATAAACATTTTTCGATTGCTAAAGTGACTGAAAGCCGCGGTAAAGGACTTTCGGTTGAAGTGCAGTGCCCACATTGTGCTGCATGGCTTGGGCATAATAAGTCGTTGGCTGTGGCTAAAATAGCAGGGTTTTATGGTGGGGTTATTGCGGCTGCAGTAGGCTATTTTGTTGATGGCACCGCTACGATAACTACACCTCTGGTTATTTTAGCTGTGATTGTCGTCGGCTTGTCGCACATTATGGATCATTTAAAGATGGTTGAAGCGCCAGCAGATGATGCCAGCGTTGCTAACAAGCCATAATCAATGAGTGTTTAATCGACCACAATCACTTGGCTCTCTAAAGACGTCTCAACATAGTAAATTCCGCCAAGTACGACGATACCAACAATAACCATGATTAAGATAATGCCAATGTTTTCGCGAATAAATTGTGCCATGGAATGAGTCCTTTATACTTGTTTACTTATGCTTATCTACAATGTCAGTCGTTATGTTATGAGCCACAGCTTAAGGGTATCTTAAAATTGCTTTGATTGATCAAATATCAACCACTTTATAATAGTTTATAAATGAAAATGATAATCATCGTCATGATTTGTCACAATCTACCTGTTGCTTTTCAGCACCGCTATTTTACAATTGCACTTAATTTTATTAACTTAATGGATGACAGACTTTGAGTTCACGCATTCACATTAGACAAACCGTTGCGATCTGGCTTAGTGCCATTTTGATCGTGTTGTCTATTGCTGCGTCTGCGCACTCAGTTCGCCATCTTGATGATGGGGTGCAAAATCACTGTACCTTATGTTTTCATCAACATCAGCTTAATAAAACTATTCACAGCAGCGAACTTGTTTTTATAGCAACTAAGCAAACTTTTGAACGTCTGCAATTCATATTGCCTTGTCTTGTTAGCGCATTTCAAGCTTACTACCAAAGCCGTGCCCCTCCTGTATCTCGTTAGTCCAACACTATAATTAATTATTTTTTCCGTTATTTACCGGTTTATGAAAACCCAGATGGCGGCTACTTGTTGTATTTTGGAGATATTATGTCTGCGTTAAACACTCGCGTTTCTTTATTAGCACTAGCATGTGCGTTTAGTTCTTATTCGGTAATGGCTGAAGATTCAAGCTTAACTAACCCTAATATTAGTGCTGTTTTAGATGGTTATTACCAAACGGGTGATCGCCCTTTGGCTGAGCGAGAAGAGGGCTTTGGGCTCGGCGAAACTGAGTTAGCGTTAAGTGCCAATATTGATGACAACTTTTACGGTAAAATCACTACCGTTATTGAGTCGGCTGATGGCGAAACTGAATTAAACTTGGAAGAAGCTTTTATCCAAACACTGGCACTGCCAAGTGGCCTTTCTGCTCGTGCAGGTCGTTTTTTATCTGATATTGGTTATTTAAATAATCAACATAAGCATACCGATTCGTTCACTGAGCGCCCAGCAGCATACCGTGCATTTTTAGGTAACCATTATTATGACGATGGTATTCGCTTAAGTTATGTTGCACCAACTGATCTGTATTGGACCATGGGTGTTGAAGCTTTTTCTGGTGATAGCTTACGCGCTGCTGATGAACATGGCGACCGCGATTTTGACGATGTCGGTGTCTTTACTGCACTAACCAAAATTGGTGGTGATATTGGGGTTGAGAGCTCATGGCAGCTAGGCTTAAGTTATTTACGTAATGAAAATGGCTTAGCCTATGCCGAAGAGCATGAAGATGAAGAAGAGGAAGTCGCTGATGAGCATGAGCATAGCCACAGTGCGTCTTATACCGGTGAAAACACTTACATTGCTGACTTTGTTTATAAGTGGGCGCCAAATGGTAACTACAAATATCAGAACTTAACCCTCAGTGGTGAATACTTCAGAGTGACTGATATTTTTGGTGAAGAGCCTGGTCATATTGATGATGGTCTAGATGATCATGAAATCAGTGATGATGATTACCATGAAGGTTGGTATTTAAGCAGCGTTTATCAGTTCTCTCCAAGCTGTATCCGCCGGTGTGCGTTATGGCGAAGTGGATACTTATGAAATCCATGAAGATCATTTAGATCCACAAAAGCTGAAAGAAACCGAAGTCAGCCTTGCTTGGCATAGCAGTCATTTCACGGCAGTTCGTTTTCAGTTTACCCATCAAGAAGGCACTAACTTTGATGGTGTTGAAGATGACAATGTATTTACTCTACAGTACGTAATGACATTAGGAGCTCACGGTGCGCATCAATTCTAAATTGCTTTTAGCAGTGGCAGTAATGCCACTGCTGTTTACCGCGACAGCAAAAGCGGAACTTAACGTGTTTGCGTGTGAGGCTGAATATGCTTCTTTAGCCAAAACTTTAGCCCCTTCGGCCGACATATACTCGGCAACAACGGCTATGCAAGATCCACATCAAGTGCAAGCGCGTCCAAGCTTAATCGCTAAAATGCGCCAAGCTGATTTAGTCGTATGTGCGGGCGCCGATTTAGAAATCGGCTGGCTGCCTATGCTGCAGATGAAAGCATCTAACCCTAAGGTTAAATCAACCGATGAAGGGTTGTTTTTTGCAGCAGATCAAGTTGAGACTTTGGATAAATTGGCGAGTGTTGAGCGTTCAATGGGGGACGTACACGCTAAAGGCAACCCGCATTTACACTTAGACCCAGAGCGTATGCTGACCATTGCTCAGGCTCTTAGTGCAAAAATGATCGAACTCGATCCGCAAAACAGTAGCGAATATCAGCAATCACTCGCTGATTTTAGCCAACGCTGGCAGGCCAAAATTCCTCAGTGGCAAGAGCAAGCTAAAGGATTAGCCGGTAAAAAGGTCATCGCTTATCATTCGAGTTTCCGTTATTTATTTAACTGGGCTGGGATTGAACAAGTGGCTGATCTTGAGCCAAAACCAGGTTTAGCGCCAACAAGTAGTCACCTAGCAAGCTTACTGACTCGTGCTGAGCAAGGTGATGTTATGGCGGTGATTGTGGCGTCTTATCAAGATGAACGTGGTGCCAAATGGTTAGGTGAACGTGCTAACTTACCGGTATTGATGTTACCTATGTCCGTGGGTGGCAATGATCAAAGCAAAGACTTATTTAGCTTATATGACAGTTTATTCGCTCTACTTAACGGGGTGAAATAATCTTATGTTTGATGCTGAGCTATTGTCGATATTGCTGCCCGCGCTAGTGGCTGGTTTGCTGGTGTTATCGACTCATGTGTTGTTAGGGCAGCAAGTGCTTAAGCGCGGTATTATTTTTATCGACTTAGCCATTGCTCAGGTTGCAGCACTAGGGGCAATAGTCTCACACATGGATCATAGTGTTGAGGATATTCCTTTTGTACATATGTGGATGCCGGCATTATTTGCGCTAGCAGGTGCCGGCGTGATTGCATGGATGGCAAAAAGGTTAACCGGTGAGTTGGAAGCGATGATTGGCTGCTTTTATGTGCTTAGCGCTGTGGCAGCCATGCTATTGCTGGCGAATGATCCTCATGGCGCTGAGCTGTTAAAGCAATTAATGTCAGGGCAGATTTTGTGGGTAAGTTGGTCGCAACTTGTGTTACCTGCAGTGGTGTCCGCCGTTATTTTAGCGCTAATTACGTTTAGGCCAAAGCTCCTTGATGGTGCGAGTTTTTACTTTTTATTTGCCATCGTCATTACCTTGTCGGTAGAGCTGGTTGGAGTGTATTTAGTGTTTAGCACATTAATATTACCGGCATTGGCGTTAAATAAATATACGGGTAAATCTAAGCTCGCTTGGGCATATGTTGTCGGCATAATCGGTTATATTGCAGGATTGTTGTTGTCTGCAACTTACGATTTGCCCAGTGGTGCTGCCATTGTGGCAACCTTAGCCGTCAGTGCTTTAATGTTTAGACAGTTAATTAAATTTCGTTCTACCACCGCTTAACCTGTCAGTTTTGCTATGACATCAACGACTAGACTGGTCAAGGGTTGTTTTGAGGTTGTCGCATAGCTGTCACATAAATCGTGTTATTCTGCCCTGTATTGCAGGGCAGAGTATTTCAGCGTACATATGTAAACAAAATAATTGAGTCCCTAGACCTGCATCGTTATACTGTCGCCAATTATTTTGCAGGAGTATGCTGTGCTGCTTATCGCTCGTTCAATTATTCTCGCCGTGTTATTGTTTTTAGCCTTTGTATTTGCAATTGTTTTTTGTCTTATTAGACCAATGCATCGCGACAACGTACATGTGATCGCTAAGATTTTTGCCTCTGTTGCCCCTGTACTTGGCATTAAAGTGATCACCCGAACTAACCCGGCAAATGACACACAACAGCCATGTATCTATTTAGCTAATCATCAAAATAACTTTGATTTATTTACCCATACTTCAGCAGTGCCAAAGGGAACAGTCAGCCTGGGCAAGAAAAGTTTGGCGTGGATGCCATTGTTTGGTCAAATTTATTGGCTGTCAGGTAATATCCTGATTGACCGTAAAAATCGTCACAGTGCTTTTGACACTATGGCCAAAACCGTTGAGAAAATGAAAACCAAGCTGTTATCTGTATGGATTTTCCCAGAGGGCACTCGCTCACGAGGTCGTGGTTTATTACCTTTTAAAGTGGGAGCGTTTCATACAGCCATTAGTGCACAGGTGCCTGTGGTTCCCGTATTGGCGTCTTGTCAAAATCACATTAAGTTAAATCGCTGGAATAACGGCGTGGTGATTGTTGAGATGATGGAGCCGATACCGACAGAAGGCTTGACTAAAAGTGATGTAAAAGCCTTCAGTGCGAAAGTGCATCAAGCCATGTCGGCTAAGTTGGCTGAGATAAACGAAGAAGCGCTAGCGTTAAATCAAAAAGTCACGACTAAACCTGAGTGATAAGTTCGCAACTCAGTTGAGTTTGAGTATAATTGGCCAATATTTTTGTGTTTATTAACGGAGTAATCCATGTCTGTCGAGCGTCAGTTAAAAGAGCAATTTGCAGAAAACCGCGAAATTGTTGATGCCTTACTTGCTGATGGTTCAGAGCCTGATGCGGAATATACAATTGAACATCATTTTTCTGCGACCAACTTTGATCGTTTAGAAAAAGCCGCTGTTGATGCATTTAAGCTTGGTTTTGAAGTTAACGATGCAGAAGAAATGGAACTTGAAGATGGTTCAGTTATTTTCTGTTTTGATGCGATTGCTTATCACAAATTGGAAACGCCACTACTTGATAAAGCCTGTGAGCAGTTGATACAGCTTGCCGTGAAGCAAAAAGTTGATTATGACGGTTGGGGCACTTATTTCGTCGGCGACGATGCTGATATGGATGACGAAGAAGATGATGAAGATAGCGCAGAGTCGTTTCATTAATCGATACCGTTAACGCACTAATAAAAAACGCTCATCAATGATGAGCGTTTTTTATTATGTCCAACAATGTAAAACTATTTGAATACAATGCTCTTATTACGCCCTTGTTGTTTGGCGATATAGAGTGCTTTATCGGCTCCCGATAACCAGTTTGAACTGTTGTCGAGTTGCTCACTTAAATCGTTAATGCCTAAGCTTACAGTGACTTTGATTAAACGATTTTCAAACGCAATTTCTGACTCTTCAATGCGTTTTCTTAACCGCTCAGTAAAGTGCAAAGCTTCTTCTGCGTTGGTTTTAGAGAGCACGACGGCAAATTCTTCACCACCATAACGCCCGGCGCAATCGGTTTCACGTAGAGACTGTTTTAACAAATATGCAATGTGCTGAATGACTTTGTCGCCTGCTGGGTGGCCGTATTTGTCATTAACTTGCTTAAAGTGGTCGATATCAATCATCACCA
This sequence comes from Shewanella phaeophyticola, assembly GCF_025398315.1. Classification (GTDB taxonomy): domain Bacteria; phylum Pseudomonadota; class Gammaproteobacteria; order Enterobacterales; family Shewanellaceae; genus Shewanella; species Shewanella phaeophyticola. The sequence goes on along the minus strand of NZ_JAODOQ010000001.1, from coordinate 3,607,710 downwards.
AGGTGGAAGTGTCACCATAGCGCGAATGACGTTCAAACTCTTTTTCCATGCAAATTTGCCAATAACGGCGGTTGTGTAGTTGGGTTAAGCCGTCAGTTTGGCTCAGCTCTTCTAATTGCTCGTTGGCTGACTTTAATTGCAATTTATTGATGGCAATGTCGGTCACGTCATAAACAATAATACTGATATGGGTAATTTCTCCGGTTAACGATGCCAACGGCAATAACGTAACGTTTTGAAACATAAAGTCTGCACGACCCGTCACCGGACGATAGTTTTTAAATTTAAACACGTATGGCCGCTGTTCCCAGCTGATAAAGGATTCGGTTTTTTAATAAAAATACCGATTCCATTTTTGTTTAAGCCAATCACTAGGTAAATCTAGAAATTTTTCGAACAGGTTGGCGCCTTTAATTGAGTTAGGTGACACGCCACTGTGGTTTTCCATAAACCCGTTCCACAGCTGAATATTATAATCGCGATCAAGCACTACTAGCGCCCACTTCAATGGTTTGTACCATATCAATTAGCCAGTGAAGTTCATTCATCGCACTTTGGTCATTAGACATAATTTTTATCCAGCGTTAGTCGAGTAGGTAGCCAAGCTTGTAGTTAAGCGTAGGGATTGAGTCTTCAGTAAACAGCAGTAACAAGTCGCACTGAATGTTGTAATCTTCAATGCGATAGTTAATTTCCATCGCAAGTGTGCGCTGCCACTTTTCTGAATTGTCGTGGATCAACTCATTGACACTACAATGCCTGCCAAGCACCACTGGATGCGCCTGACTGAATTTCATATCAAGTTGTTCTGAAATACCATTTAAAAAAGCGCCAATTAGCACGTTGCCCGTGTCCATCATGACTTCAATTTCGGTATTGATGTCATCTGGGTTTTCTAACCCCATGAGCTTGGCCATGTCTTCAAAACTCGAATCATGGAAGAGCAATAACGCTTCACCGGCAATGCCCGCGCCAATAAAACCCTGGCATAACCCTGAGACTGTAGAGCTACGCTCGGTGGCTTTTAATGCCATGGTGAGCTCACTGACTTCTAACACGTTGACATTAGGGATGGGGAGTAATACAAACACATCAAGAAGCTTGGCGAGTAAGTCTGCTGCGCGCCCCATGGCAACGTTGGCAATTTCTTGACATGCATCGCGCATGTCTACTTTTACCATTGGGGTGTCATCGGCTTGCTGGCCTTGGGTCAGGGTGAGGATACCGTACTCTTGGAGAATATTGCTGATTGCATCAGCACTGACGGGCTTTTGAATAAAGTCGAGTGCACCTAGGGCTTTGACTCGCTCGTGGGCTTTAATTTGAATGTCGCCCGAGACCACAATAATTAATGCAGGTAAGTCTTGTTGTTGAACAGCTTGGAGCACTTCATAACCGTCCATGACGGGCATGTTAAGGTCGAGGAAGACAATTTCACCTTTGCCTGCGCGGATTACTTCGAGGCCTTCGGCACCATTTGCAGCGTAGCTGATTTCTACATCCCAATCTTTGGGAAGGGTGCGTGCCATTTGTTTTCTGGCTAATGCTGAATCATCACATATCAATATCGGTATGGTCATTGTGCCAAGGGTTCCTTAATTCGCCTTTTGGAAACACTCATCAAATCAACTGTGAGCGACACGAGACGTATCTTTATTATAAGACTGTTTTACAGTACTTTGTGTTTAATTGTTTATTATACTCAATTGTTAACAAAAATGGCGATCAAGGATAATTAAAAACAATTATGTAACATAAAATATGTGTTTTCTCTCATTCTGGTTTATCAAAAAGCTGATTAGCAACCGCAACAACAGCTTGTACCGAATGTCATTCTAAATCATTTCTGCATAAACAATATCATTTCACTGTAAAACTGTGGCAATAATTTGACCAATGTAACTATTTTGACAATAAATATTATTCCTACTAGGCGCAATGTCTTATATGGTAATCTAAAAACTGGACAGACCAGATAAACGGAAACTATTTATGGAAACGGATTTAGTCACGCTCAATATTGAGCAAGGCATTGCCCATGTTTGCTTAAACCGCCCCAGTAAAATTAATGCACTCAGTTATGAGATGTTTAACGCGATAGATAAAGTCATTAAACAACTGGCTAAAGATAAACGCGTCAATGCGGTTATTTTGTCGGGTGCTGAAGGTAATTTCTGTTCTGGGTTAGATGTTAAAAGTGTGGCGAGTTCGCCAAGTAAAGCAGCAAAATTACTGTTTAAATGGCTACCGGGTAACGCCAATTTAGCCCAGCGAGTGTCTATTGGTTGGCAGCGTTTGCCCATTCCTGTGATTGCAGTATTGCAAGGGTGTTGTTATGGCGGTGGCACTCAAATAGCCTTAGGGGCAGATGTTCGTATTGCCAGCCCAGAATGTAAGTTGTCGATTATGGAGGCTAAGTGGGGCTTGGTTCCTGATATGGCTGGGCTTGTTGCTTTACGCCAAATTATCGCCAAAGACAAAGCGCTAATGCTCACTTACACCGCTGATATACTGACCGCGCCACAAGCCCTAGAACTTGGACTGATTAGTGAAATCAGTGAAACTCCCTTTGAGACAGCACTCGCTTTAGCACAAAAAATAATGCAGACCTCGCCAGATGCCAACGCTGCAATTAAGCGCAGTATTAACCAAAGTTGGACTGGCACAGTGAGGAGCTTATTGGCGCGTGAATCTTTGAGTCAAATTCGCTTATTAATGGGGAAAAATCGCGTTATCGCTGCGATAAGACAAGCTAAAAAGCCAGACAAAGCTTATCAATCAAGACAACCTTGGTGGTAATGCTTTTGCCGTGATTAATAAAGGAAAGTGAGGCCAGTGTTAGCGGCCAATAGCCGTTCTTGAGAAGCCTTCAATTTGATTGAGCGCCTCTTCCCAGCCGCTTTGGTTGCTAAAATCTAAGCTCATTTGATATTGACGGTAATAACGTGGCGGTTTGACCTGGTTGTAGTTGAGCCTAGTTGAAGCCTCTGCAATTGAAATTGGATGTGCATCGCCTGATTGAAGATCTAGAATGGGTAATGACATGGTCACTAATTGTTCTGCAATAGACTTTCGCTGACTTTGCGGATCAATCAAATACTCAAATTCACGATATGGATTAACGACTACAAACACATCTGGATTGGGGATCTTTTTGTCATACAACAAATTAGTCACCATGCCTGCACTGTCATCAATGGCAATTAAAATATTGGCACCAGGAAATAAACCTAACGTTGAGCCAAGCTGATTAATGGTTTCGCTGAGTGCCGCTTGTTGAAAATTACGCAGCTCAAGTAATTGCTCTGAAGTGTATTTTGGGGTGCTTTTATTGGTGCCTAGAGTCATTTGCTCATCTCCGGCTTCGCTAATATCTTCAGGTTTGGTGGCATAATTAGGACGATAAAGCCCTTTGGCTGGGGTTAGAGTAATACTTGCCCAGCCGCGAGTATTGATGTGGGTCGTAAGTAATTAACCAGGCCGTTGGCATCAGCATCGGTATCAGACGGCTCCAATAATGACCATTGAGCCAAATTGCTTTTTACTTTCCCATGAACGGACTAATATTTCGGTTTTTTTGCCGTCGATAGTGACAAATTTAATTTCATTGGGGTTTAAGTGGGCATACTTTTGCTGCGCACTTGCGTTAGGGATCAGTGCCCACAGCCCAACTGCGATAATTAATATGTGGCAAACATGTCTTACTTGCACAAAAACCTCACCAGCAAACAATCTAAAGAGAATCTAAAAACAATAATGCCCTGAAAACAGGGCATTATCAAAGTACTATATGTTTTCCCTGTGGCAACCGGGATTAAACGTGACTCACTAACACCATGCGAATTGCATCAAGCTGTAACTGGCTGTTGTCCATGTAATCTGTTAACTCGACCATTTGATTGCGAATATAGTCTAGCTCATCTTCGCGAATGTTCGGGTTAACGGCTTTTAGGGCTTCAAGTCGTTCAAGCTCACCGGTTAATTGTAGGGTCATTTTAGTCCTTGCATCCGTGACTAAATCGTTAAGCGCTTGCTTAGCATGCTCTTCACCTTTAGCAAATAACGGGTGCAAAATAGGCTGTGATGCATTGACCAACTTACTGGCAATGTGTCGGTTAACCGCACTGAGCTGTTTATCAAAGCTAGCATAGTCGACTTTATCGGACATGTTTAAGCCATTTTTGTCTAGCAATATACGGATAGGCGTAGGCGGTAAATAACGGTAAAGCTGAGTAGATTTAGGAGCTGATGCATCTGCCATGTAAATCAATTCTAAAAACAATGTGCCTGCTGGTAGCGCTTTGTTTTTAAGAATGGCTACGCTAGTGGTACCAGTTTCTGAGCCTGTAATTAAATCTAAGCCGGTTTGCACTAACGGATGTTCTTGCGAAATAAACGCAATATCGTCACGCGACAAGGCGGTGTTACGGTCAAACGTCACTGTGACACCATCTTCATGTAAACCTGGATATGTCGGGAACATCATGTGCTCACTTGGGCGCAAAATAATCGAGTTTTCACCGCGATCTTCTTGATCAACACCAATAATGTCCCATAAGCGAATAACCGAACCAATTAAATGGGTGTCGTTGTCGCTGTCTGACAAACGTTGAATTAACGCATTAGCACGCTCGCCACCATGAGAGTTGATTTCGAGTAGCTTATCGCGGCCTTGCTCCATGGCATGCTTGAGTTCTTTATAACGATGTTGAGTATGGTTAAGTAATTGCACCATGGCATCTTCGTCATCGTTGCTGAGTACGTCAATAAGTTCGTCGGCAAATTCGCCAAATAGCACGTGACCACTGGGGCAAGTTAACTCAAACGCATTAAGACCTTCGTGATACCAACGCATTAAACGCTCTTGTGCAGTGTCACTTAAATACGGCAAATGTATTTGAATATCATTAAGCTGACCAATACGGTCTAAACGGCCGATACGTTGCTCAAGTAAGTCAGGGTTGAGTGGTAAGTCGAACAACACAAGGTGGCTCGCAAACTGGAAGTTACGTCCTTCAGAGCCGATTTCAGAGCAAATTAATGCCTGTGCACCGCCTTCTTCTTGGGCAAAGTAAGCACCGGCTTTGTCGCGCTCGATGATTGACATTCCTTCATGGAATACGGTGGCCTGGATACCTTCACGGGTACGCAGAGCTTCTTCAAGGCTTAATGCTGTTTCTGCTTGGCTGGCAATAATCAGCACTTTTTTGCTGCGATGATTTTTTAAGAAATCGATGAGCCAATCTACTCGAGGATCAAATTTCCACCAACTGGCACTGTCGTTTTCAAAGGCTTGGTAAAGCTTTTCAGGGCTAAGGGCTTGTATTGCTTTAGCCTGAGCTGTTTTCGCGCTGCCCATCATGGCATTAACCCGCTCGGCGGTAACGTATTGCTCTGGCATTTCTTGCGGGTAGGCATTAAAGAAACGTTTAGGGAAACCCTTTACTGAGGCTCGGCTGTTACGGTAAAGCACGCGGCTCCGTACCGTGACGGTCTAACAATTCTTGTAATAAGTCTTGGCGCGCAGCTTGTTGTAGCTCGCTATCAACGTCTTTTGCCTGGATTAGGCGAATGCTTGGCTCAATGTCTTTTTCGCTGAGCAATTCGGTTAAGCTGTTGATGGCGGTGTCGGGCAATTTGCTGTCTTTACTTAATGCTTCGGCCGCTTCGGCGACGTCTTTATAGCTTGACTCTTCAGCTAAAAATGCGTCGTAATCGTAAAAACGATCGGGATCAAGCAAGCGCAAACGCGCAAAGTGGCTTTGATGGCCGAGCTGATCTGGCGTTGCGGTTAATAACAATACGCCTGGTACCACTTCACTTAAGGCTTCAACGATTTGATAAGCACGGCTTGGTGCGTCTTCAGACCATTCTAAGTGATGTGCTTCGTCGACTACCATTAAGTCCCAATCTGCATCTAAGGCTTGTTCTAGGCGCTTTTTCTTGCGAAGTAGGTCAAGTGAGCAAATGATTAACTGTTCGGTATAGAATGGGTTGTCATTGTCGGCATAGGCTTCAACGCAGCGGTCTTCATCAAATACTGAAAAGCGCAGGTTAAAACGACGCAGCATTTCAACTAACCATTGATGGCGCAGTGTGTCTGGCACAATGACTAAAATACGCTCAGCACGACCAGTGAGTAACTGCTGATGAATAATCAAACCCGCTTCAATGGTTTTACCTAAACCGACTTCATCGGCAAGTAATACGCGCGGTGCATAACGACGACCGACTTCGTGGGCAATCCACTGTTGGTGGGCAATCAAACCAACACGTGAGCCTTGTTGTCCCAATAAATCAGATGTGGCTAATTTATGGCGCAATAATTGGCATTGGTAACGTACACCAAAGCGTTCTAAGCGATCAATTTGCCCAGCAAACAGGCGGTCTTGTGGCTTGTTAAAACGAATATTATGGCTGAGCATTGTTTCGCGCAGGCTAACGTTTTCTTGAGTGTCACTGTGAATACCGTGGTAAATCACCAGTTGGTTTTTTTCTTCAACCTCGTTAATGGTGATACTCCAGCCTTCACCACTTTCAACGGTGTCACCAGGATTAAAAATAACCCGAGTTAAGGGAGCTTCACTGCGAGAAAACATCCGGTTTTCTCCAGTGGCAGGGAACAGCAGCGTAACCATGCGGCCTTCAATTTGAACGACGGTTCCTAATCCGAGCTCTGACTCGGTATCACTAATCCAGCGTTGACCTAAAGCAAAAGGCATCTTTTATTCTCTATTTGAAGCGGGGGAAACAAAAAGGGGGCGTATGTTAAACCAATCCCATCCAGATTGAAATTCTAGCATTGATTTATCTACCAGTTGGTTGTTTTTAGTGCAAGTTGACATTTCAGTGTCACATTGACGTCATAGTGTTTAGGGGCTGCTAACCTTTTATGGGTAATAAGGCGTGAATATTTTATTGAGTTATTGGGCAGCCAATGTCATAGTGATTTTAGGTGAGTCGAATGCTAAAGATGACTGCCTGTTTTCAATAATGAAGTAAATTATCCTTTTATGTTAAGCGTTTAAGTCGATACATTGAAATCAATTGATTGAGAGCACACTGGAGGCGCCATGGAACTAAACGACAAAAAGTTGTTTGTACTGGATACCAACGTGTTACTGCATGAACCTTTAGCGATATATTCGTTTAAAGAACATGACGTAATTATTCCGATGACTGTATTAGAGGAACTTGACAGTATTAAGGATCGAAAGCGCGATGTGAGTCGCGATGCTCGAGTCGCCATACGAGCATTGGAGGATATTCTTGGCGGCTAGACGACCCCGGAGCAAATTTTAAAAGGCGTTGCATTACCCACCCGCGAAGAACACACAGAAGTCTCTGGCCATTTATCCATATTTCCTGACCATCAAATTGAATTTATTATCGGCTCACTTCCCGGTGACAATAACGATAACCGCATTATCAATACCGCACTGCACTTACAAAAAATTCATTCTCCACGCACCGTAGTCCTTGTCACTAAAGACATTAATATGCGCTTAAAGGCTAAAGGCGCTGGTATTGAGCTCGTTGAAGATTATCGAACCGATCAACTTATTGATGATATTCGTTTTTTAACCAAAGGCTTTTATCAGTTTCCAGGGGACTTTTGGCAAAATGTCGACAAAGTGTCGACAGACCGTAAGGGCAGGCATACTGTTCATCAGGTGCCGATTGATCACTTAGGTGGTGAAAACTTTTACCTTAATGAGTATTTAATTGATGACGGTTCTGACTTTTGCGCCAGAGTGGCCAGCAAAACCACCAAGCATCTTGAGATCATAGACCGTGGCCGTGATCGTTTAATGCATCATGAAGCATGGGGCGTTAAACCTAAAAACATATATCAGGGAATGGCGCTTGATGCGCTGCTCGACCCTGACATTGAGTTGATTATTTTAACTGGAGCCTGCGGGATGTGGTAAAACCTTACTCGCCATGGCGGCCGCATTAGAATTAGTGGTTGAACGTAAAATGTACGACAAGGTGATTGTCACACGTAATACCCCAGAAATTGCTGAGTCCATTGGTTTTTTACCCGGCACCGAAGAAGAAAAAATGGCGCCTTGGCTAGCGGCGATTACTGACACGCTTGAAGTGCTCCATAAAAACGATGTTAATCCCACTGGCAGCGTTAATTACATTATGGAAAAAGCCAACATTCAGTTTAAGTCGATTAACTTTATGCGTGGGCGTTCGATTCAAAATTCCGTGGTTATTTTAGATGAGTGTCAAAACCTGACGGCCTCACAAATTAAAACCATGATAACCCGCATGGGCGAAGGGACTAAGCTGATTTGTAGCGGTAACTTAGCACAAATAGACTCGACCTATCTAACCGCTGTGACCTCGGGGTTAACTTACATGGTGGAGCGTTTTAAAGACTTTGAGGGCAGTGCTAATATTTACTTAAATGGCGTGGTACGTTCACGCTTAGCGGAGTTTGCTGAAGAGCATTTATAATCTACTTTGCCTTGGTTTATTCATTGAACTGTAAACAAATAAGGTTGCCTAGGTGACCTTATTTTTTATATCTGTATTTTATTCTATGATTACAGTGCTGTTTTGAGGTTGGACAAGTCACTAATAGATCATTATTACATGTGCTTGAGCTTATCTTCCTGATATCATCATCATTCGTTTTTGTATTGCCTATTTTTTGGTGTTATTCGTTCGCCAGCGCGTTATTTTCCGCTGTATCAAGGGTTGTTAATGAAACCGACTGAGCCAGATTTACAACTAAAATCTCCCATTCAACGCAATTATAACCAAGCGGTGTTTTACACCTATATTGGGGTGATTGTCATGGCCTTGTTGTCGGCCGGAATGATGTTTGAACGCCAAAAAGAACAACAAATTTATCAACGAGAAGAACAAGTTGCTCGGCATGTATTGCAAATAGACTTATTACTTGAGTCGAGTATTCGAGCGGTTAAGAGTTTGCGAGATGTGGCGGTTGACCACCTTCGGCTTGGGGAGTTTGTGCGTAAAGACAGGCTGCCACAATATGAAAAATTCAACGAAGATGGCCAATTTTTTACCCTAGAGCCAAACTATGGCAAAAGTGATGTGCCTTTTACCAATATGGGCCGAATTACCGGTGCAGGCTCGCTTAATGATCGCTCCGAGAGTTTTTATCAAGAACTTGAAATGTTGTTTGAACTGTCGTTATCGTTTCCGGTAGCGAAAGAAGCCGCCCCAAAAGCCTCATCAATTTATTATATTTCAAAACGGCGGATGATGTCATTTTACCCTTGGGAAAATAATGACCTGCGCTTTAGAGATGAGCTACTCAACAAAAAACAATTTCAACTTTCTACACCTTCGATGAATCCACAGCGCAGCGTGTTTTGGAGCGAAGCTTACATTGACTCGGCTCACCAAGGGTTAATTACCACCTTAGGTTTACCGGTATATTTACAAGATGATTTTTTAGGTTCAATTAACCTCGACATGACCTTGTCGTCATTAGATAAGCAAATCCGCACCTATTTTAAAATGCCTGGTACGGTTATTTTGCTGGACTAACAAAACAATATTTTGTCGCACAGTGATTTTGATTCTAATCAAATGAACAAGGTGTTCCACATTAGCCAGCGTATTCCCGCTGCGCTGCACTCCTTGTCTGAATCTGAACTGTTTGATGCCCACGAAGGGATCATTCGTAATGGTTACTACATTCACTCTGTTGCCTTACATAATGCCCCATGGCGTTTATTGTATCTACAAGATGAAGACGACTTGTTTAAAGATTCATGGGACAAGTTACAACTGAGCTTTTTACTGGTGGTATTAGCATTATCGTTGCTGGTAACCATTGTGCATTGGCAAACACGCCGTGCGTTTGTGAGCCCAGCATCGCGATTATTAACTCACCTTGAAGCCTGTTCGCAAGAGCCCATCCGCCCACCTGAAAAAATCACCCACGGCTGGGAGCCCTGGTTTGCTCTGGTAAGCCGTATTTTTGAAGAAAACCGCCAATACACGCACCACTTAGCTGAGCAAAACAAACGCTTAGATAACTTAGTTGCGAGGCGTACTCAACGTTTACGTGAAACCACTGAGCGACGTGAACGTGAATATGCTTTACTGCGTTCCCTCATTGACTCGATCCCAGAAGCCATTGTGTTTAAAGATAAAGAAGGTAAATACTTAGGTTGCAATAAATCAGCAGAGCGCATGCTGGGTTACAGCGAAAACGAAATTATTGGCTTAACCTCATCTGAAGTCGTGAGCCCTGAACAGGGCGAACGTATTGGTGAAGAAGACAAAAAAGTGCTCGCTCAGCAACACTCATTACGTTACCAGGAGCGGGTAAATATTGAAGGCAAACCGGTATTACTCGACACCTTTAAGTTACCGTTTTACAACCGCCGTGGCGATTTACTGGGGTTAATTTCAGTATGGCGTGACATTACCAAAGAATACGATGCCGCAGAGCAACTGCGGATGTCAGAGCAACGTTATCATTTAGCGATGGACGCGGTAGAAGACGGACTGTGGGATTGGTATATCGATTCAGAGCAAATTATTTGTAACCCCGCGTTTTATTCGATGCTTGGCTACCAAGCGAATGAGTTTCCGCCTTTATTAGCCTCCATCGATCAGTTATTTCACCCAGACGATCGTGAACGGGTGCAGCAATACCGTAATGAATATGTCGAATACCCAAAAGGTACATACGAAATTGAATTCAGAATGCTGGGTAAAAATAAACAATATTATTGGGTGTTATCACGAGGTCGTGCGGTCGAGTTTACAGATAGTGGCCGCAGTAAGCGTATGTTGGGTACTCACAAAGACATTACTAAACAAAAAAGTAACGAAGTCGCTCTGTTAGAGGCCAAGCAAGATGCTGAATTAGCCAACATGTATAAGAGTGAATTCTTGGCGAATATGAGTCATGAAATTCGTACGCCAATGAATGCCATTATTGGTATGGTGCAATTAGCGCAGCGTACAAATTTGACCCCTCAACAACAAGATTATCTTAATAAAGCTGGATTCTCGGCGCAGTCATTGCTGCGAATTATTAACGACATTTTAGACTTCTCGAAGATTGAAGCCGGTAAATTAGAGTTAGAACGTGTGGCGTTCCCACTTGATGAAGTTCTCGACCATGTTATTGATATCAATGCGATAAAAGCACAAGAAAAGGGCGTTGAACTATTACTTTATGCCCCGGTAACAGCAGGGCTTATTTTAAATGGCGACCCACTGCGTTTAGGTCAGGTATTGGTTAACTTATTGTCTAATGCCGTTAAATTTACTCAAAACGGTGAAGTTGAACTGGGCTGTGAAGACATCGCCAAACGCGATAACCGTATTACCATGAAGTTTTGGGTGCGTGATACCGGTATTGGGATCAGTAAAGATCAGCAAGCCATGTTATTTGATGCATTTTCACAAGCCGACGGTTCCACCACTCGCAAATATGGCGGCACAGGGTTAGGGTTATCAATCAGTAAGCATTTGGTGTCAATGATGGGCGGCACCATGCAGGTCGAGTCAGAAATGAATGTCGGCAGTACGTTTAGCTTTATCATCAGTTTTGAAATTGCTGAAGAACAGGTTATTGAACCATTAGTGGTGCCAGAGCAATTAAATAATCTTACGACCTTGGTGGTGGATGACAATCCAAGTGCATTACAGATGTATTCGACGTTAATGAAAGATTTTAGCTTTGGCGTTGATACCGCAGATAGTGGTCAGAAAGCCCTAGATATTTTGCGTAAAAAGCCCATTGACTTGTTGCTACTTGACTGGATGATGCCAGAGATGAATGGCAACGACGTGATTAGCGCATTAGATGATATGGTGAGTAAAGGCGAGATAGCCAAGCGTCCGATTGTTATCTTGATGACGGCGTATTCTGCTGAACCTTTAGATGCAGAATTGGCTAAAAATACCGTGTATGCTGTGTTACAAAAACCATTTAAAGCCTCTGATTTATTTGATGAAATTATCAGTGCCTTTGCTCAAGAACCTAAACTCAATGCAATGCCAGTGGCTGAAGCAGACGAGCCAAGTAAAGACTCGGGATTAATTTTATTAGTCGAAGATAACTTTATTAACCAACAAGTAGCCTCTGAACTCCTTAAAAGCTCAGGTTATGAAGTGGTCATTGCTGATAACGGACAAGTTGCGCTTGATGTGATTGATTCTCAGCCGTTTGATGCGGTGTTGATGGATATTCAGATGCCGGTGATGGACGGGTTAACCGCTTCAATAGAGCTGCGCAAACGTTATACCAAAGAGCAAATGCCAATTATCGCAATGACAGCCCATGCTATGTCGGGTGACCGCGAAAAAAGCCTCGGTGCGGGTATGAATGCACACATTACTAAACCAATTGTATTAACAGAGTTGTTTGAAACGTTATCGCATTGGATAGCTTACAAAAATAGTCATAAAAACGATTAAAAACACTGATATTAATGAAAGCAGGATAAACACAACAGGGAGATAATTTATGATCCGCCGCAGTATTCCATTGGCACTTTTGCTGGCCATCGCGCCAGCAACATTCCTTTCAGACGTTGCGGTTGCCGCTAGCGATCCAGCACAAAAAATTATAAAGCAGGCACAAACCGCCGAAGGTTTTATTAACCTGTTTTATGATGCCAAAGCGGGTCAATTGTATCTCGAGGCCAATAAACTCAATCAGCCTTTTTTAATGCTCACAAGCTTACCCCATGGAGTGGGTTCTAATGATATTGGGTTAGACCGAGGCCAATTAGGACGGACACGCATGGTGCAGTTTGAGCAACATGAGCCTTATTTAATCCTCAAACAGCTTAATACCGATTATCGTGCCTCAAGTGATAATGTCGCTGAGCAACAAGCTGTCACTCAAGCCTTTGCTGAATCCATTTTATGGCGCGGCAAATTGGTTGAAGGCAAAAAAGCCATTGTTGCCATTAATGACTTAGTGATTAATGATTTACACGGTGTGGCCGACGTACTTGAAGCCAGAAAACAAGGCCAATATTACTTAGATCCACAACGTTCAGTTATTTTACCTGAGGGGATTAAATCGTTCGAGCGCAATGCCGATGTCGACGTTAATTTAACCTTCAACACCAGTAAGGCAGGCAAACAGGTTGCCGAAGTGACTCCAGACGCAAAGTTTTTATCTGTGCGTTTACGTTATTCCTTTGTGCAACTTCCAGATGAGGGATTTGAACCTCGCAACTATCACCCAATGAGTGGTTATTTGTCGGATCAATATATCGATTATTCTGCCGCAGTTGACCAACCTCACGTACAACGTCATTTACGTAAACACCGTTTACAAAAAGTCACCCCTGGTGATGCACCTAGCCAAGTGGTTGAACCGATTGTGTACTATGTTGATCCAGGCGTACCTGAGCCTATACGGGGTGCGTTATTAACGGGAGCACGTTGGTGGCAAGATGCATTTACTGCAGCTGGCTTTATTGATGGTTTTAAAGTGGAATTATTGCCAGAAGGCGCAGATCCGCAAGATGTGCGTTATAACATGATCCAATGGGTGCATCGTGCAACTCGCGGCTGGTCATATGGTGCAGCGGTGACCGATCCACGCACCGGAGAAATCATTAAAGGTAATGTGACGCTAGGCAGTTTACGGGTTCGCCAAGACCATCTTATTGCCCGCGGATTAACCGCAGGTTGGCCTGATCGTCAAGCTGCAAGCGAAGCCGCAATGGCCTTATCACTGGCACGTATTAGGCAGTTAGCAGCACATGAGATTGGCCACACGCTTGGCTTAGATCATAACTTCGCCGCATCAACTAATAACAATGCCTCTGTAATGGATTATCCTCATCCATACGCCAGCATTGAAGGCGACCACATTGATATTAGCCAGCCTTACCGTGAAGGCATTGGCGAATGGGACAAATACACTATTGCTTTTGGATATGGCTCGCCAACTCAAACAGACAGTTTATTGGCATCGACATTAGAGAGTGGTTTTCGTTATATTGGCGAAGCGGACTCTCGTCAAGCAAGCGCAAGCCATGCATACGCAAGTCTATGGGATAGGGGTAATGATGCAGTAGCTGAATTAAAGCGCCTAGAAACCGTGCGTCTTAAAGCCATTGCTGAGTTTAATTCAGATGCGTTGTTGGCCACAGAGCCTAAAGGCGAGCTTGCTGATGTATTTGTGCCTATTTATTTACTGACGCGTTATCAAATAGAAGCTGCCGTAAAATGGATTGGTGGTGCTGATTATAGCTATCAACAAGTAGGCTCAGGTGTGCGCTGGAGTTATGTGCCTCCTAAAATGCAGCTTGCCGCTTTAGATACACTGCTTAACAGCTTACAAAGCCGTAGCTTGGTTATCCCCACCAATGTGGTGCAGGCGTTGGTGCCCAAAGCAGGAAATTACCGCAAAACCCGCGAAAGCTTTGGCTCAAATCTTGGCGTGGTGAGCGACCCGGCCACCATGGCCGAAATGTTAAGTCGCCATATTGTCAGTGTCATATTAACGCCCGAGCGTTTAAATCGTGTTAATCAGGCTTATATGGAAGATAGCACGCAGCTGTCGGTGGTTAAACTTATCGATAAACTTGCGGCGGCCAGTTTGTATCAAGATTTACCGAATGGTTCAGAGCTGGCAATCCAAATGCGTGTCAATACTGTGGTGGTTGATGCCATGTTAGCGGCATATCATGATGAAAAGACTGCCCCTGAAGTCAAAGCCCAGTTAGTCGCCCGGTTTGACTATATTGTCAAACAGTTAAAACGCCGCAGTAACCGCGGTAGTGACTATCAATCAGCCCATTATGACTGGTTATATAAAGGCATTATGAAAGGTGTAGAACAGCCTGAGTTTCGCTTGATTAGTCAGCCTGTTGCCATGCCACCGGGCTCGCCAATTTAGCCTGTAGCTATAGCCATAAGTTAAAGATAAAACGCGATCCTAATGATCGCGTTTTTTATAGTTGTCATTGCTGGTGTTGATCAAAGGCTTTGGGATTTTTAGGGTAAAAGCGATCTGCTTTGCGATCTAAATGGCTAAATTGACGAGTATTTCGATAAGGTAGCTTCATAAAGCCTGCAATGCCGTGTCCCTGAATCTTATTCACATGGGCAATAATTCTGTCTAGGCATGCACGAAACGCTGCTTGTTTTCGTGGGTTTAATAGTCGTAAATAGCTGTGAATTTTTAGATGGTTAGGCAGAGCTTCAAAAATAATACAACCCGTGTGGTGAATTTGGTTAAGGCCGGCCAATTCGGTCATAATCTCGGGCGGTAATTCGAGGTTTTCTTCAGGATCTTTACCGTCTTCAAAATATGAATGAAGCCTAGATTTATCTTCTAACGTTGGCACATCGCCGACTTCAAATGGTAACTGTAATTCCCCGGTGATGGTGTATTCATGTTCGGTACTTTTCCGCTCTAAATGCAAGGTGTCTTTGGCGTTAAAAAAACAGGCTTTAAATACCCCAATGCGTTTAATTCCCCGAGCCATGGTCACCATGTTATTCACCGCCAGGGTTAATGGTGCTTTACAATCTGGGTCGTAAAAGGCCAGGTTTGAGTCAATAAACACCCCGGTTTCTTGCCAGTGGATGACTAGGCCGCCCACAATCGGGTATTGTGCCAGCCGACTGAGTGCGGCAATAAAGCCCTTTTCGGTGTCAGCCATGCCCACCATAAAGTTGCGATAATACTTTTCTAATTGTATGTCATCCATTTTGGCTACGGGGTCTTGGCTATTGTGCTCTTTTAAAAATGATTTACGTGAGCTGTAACTGACTGTTTCAACTGTTTTTGAGCGCGGCTGTGCCCATAGAGGAATGTCGGGAACCAATGGCGGTTCAGGTAAAATAGGCAGATGCATGCGATAGCTGTGACGAAAGCTTGTTAAAAAGTAATCGCCAGCCAGTTTGCGCCGCGCTTCATCATCGCTCAGCATTGCATCTAAGGTTTTGGCGAGTTCGATGGGCAAACCTATGCTGGTGGCCGGAATCACTTTGGTGCCAAAACGACTGATTTGCCCTGAGGCTAAAGCGTATAAGGTTGCAGCGGCACCTTGCTCGTCAAACCTTGGGGTTGATAATGCGCCACTGAGTTGTTCTTCACCAATAAAATACACATCGCCCATGCGTGCATTGGTGTGTTGTTGGTCGCTTGACAACAACGACATGACATTATCATCTACCGCACGGTTATGTTCATCGCGCTGGGCAAATACGGCCGAGCCCCAATCGATTAACGACAGTTTGTCTGTTTCTATGTCATACACTAAATTTGATGGCTTAATATCACCGTGTACCAGCGGTTTGCCTTTGCGCAAATAATACAAAATATTGGCTAATTGCCTTGCAATGCTCACCACCATCACCGGCGGTAATGCGCCTATACGCAGGCAGATTTTATCTAAATCTTCACCGTGCGCTCGATCCATAACGAGAATACCTTGCCTACCGACACGCTCAAACTTGATGGCACTAGGCACATTGGGGTGTTTAACCTGGCTGAGCATATAGGCTTCTTCTTCGAGCCTATCTTGAACACTTTGCGGTAAGTTAACTCGTGAAAACTTAAATACATGAGACTGACCGTATTCGTTAACGCCGGCAAATACAAAACCGTAAGCCCCTTTACCAATAAATTCGATTTGCTGATATCCCAGCTTACTCAGCTGCTGCTTACACAAGCGAACCCACGCCTTATGCTTGCGCGCATCATTGGCACTTAGTAAGTAAATAGACTGTTCTTCGTTAATGTAAAAGTGCTGTAGCTCTGGTGTTTGCAAGGTAACCCCTTTTTAATTATCTCTCCATTAAACCTTGATTAACGCTCGTGCGGCAAGCGCTTCCTATCTAAAAAAATACGATATGTAAACCTTGACCTACGTCAAATCAAAATTAATCAACACTCGGTAGTATTAACAATAAGATCACTTAACGCTTTTAGCAGAGGTTGCTATGCCTAATATTGATAAAGCACAACTTATTCCGCTATTTCATTTTCCGCGCTCTCGAATTTTACAATCGATGGAAGTGACTCATTGCCCTCATGCTGTGTTTTTTAATCACAGTGATGAAGAATGCATTACCTGCCATCAAGGTGAAGAGTGCCTATGGATTAATCATAATGATGAAATGGTCGCATTAGAAATGAAATCTGTAGAAGAGCTTAAACAGCAATTGTTGATAGCCGTCGATTTTATTGATTCTAATTTGAGCCCTCATCATATGTCGCGCCGTAAATGTCAGTGTGAAAATTGCCGCTGGTTAAGACAAGTGCAATCGACCTTGGATGGCAAGGCATAAGTTGCATCTGTTTTTTTTAGTCTTTAAAGTAGCCTGCAATATTGGTTAATAGACTAAAGAGAGCATCATGGAACCGAGCTTTTGGCATCAAAAATGGCAATTACAACAAATTGGTTTTCATCAACAACAGGTTAACCCGTTTCTTGTTAAATACTGGCCAGGTTTGGCAATAGCAGAAACCAGCAGTGTGTTTGTACCATTGTGTGGTAAATCACTAGACATGTGTTATCTGGCTGAACTACGTCATGGCGTATTGGGTTGTGAATTAAATCCATTAGCGGTTGAGCAGTTTTTTAACGAAAACGACTTACCGTGTCAGGTCGAGCAAATCGCAGAACATAATGTTTTTTGTGCAGACGAAGTTAGGATTTATCAAGGCGATATTTTTACATTACCAGAATCGTTAACCGCTGATATCGGTGGTTTTTATGATCGAGCCGCATTGATTGCATGGCCAGAAGCGATGCGCCAACAATATGCGGTTGCCTTAGCAAGACTGATCCCCGCGAATGTGAGTGGTTTGCTGATTACACTCGATTATCCACAAGATACCTTAAAGCGCCCCCGTTTGCTGTCAGCCCAAATTGGGTTGAAACTCACTTAGCCCCCTATTTTACCGTCGAATTACTCGAGTGTACCGATGTGCTTGCCGACAACCCTCGCTTTGTTAATAAGCAGGTGCCTTGGTTAAATGAAGCGGTATATAAGTTGACTCGCAAATAACAATGACAAACAACAGGGCACAAAAAAACCTACAATAAATTCATCGTAGGTTTTTTATTTGTTGCAACTGCTTAGTGGTATTCGCGCAGAGTAATTTTAGGGCGAAGGTCTACTTCACCATCGGCATAAATCGCAGCGATATCATCTTGTTGACTAATAACGGCCACAGGCCCATGTGAGCATGTTGCGAACAAACAGTAGGCGATATCCAAATCGATGCAAATCATACAATGCGAGTTTTTGATCTGCTGTCGTTAAATCCCAGTGTTCATCATTTTTTAGTACTTCCTTGTTACGACGATCGTTTATCTGGTATGCGACCTGAGTCATAATCCTTTTCACCTAAGTCATTTGGATTGCTGAAAATGGTAGCTAAGCTATTTACCTCATTAGATTTTAGCTTAACGAGCCCAAAGTTGAGAACTTACAAGCGTTAATTTATAAATTCACAAAAGCTACTATAGCAATAAAACTTTCGAATGATAGTTTTTTAAGCTTTGTTTGCATAAAAAATCGCATTTTTTGATAAAAATATGCTTAATCTCACATAAGTAATGACATTTTTAGGGATTTTAAGCATTTATACCAATCCGCATTAGAATGTGCTCTTTTAGCGAAAATGATCAGTGAGGTATTCGAGGCAGCCTTTTGAAGACATAGTCGTGCTCGGCAACTGCTCCTGCGTTGCTCTACCTCCTGCATCCATGCATCCATGCAGTCGTCGGCAACTGCTCCTGCGTTGCTCTACCTCCTGCATCCATGCAGTCGTCGGCAACTGCTCCTGCGTTGCTCTACCTCCTGCATCCATGCAGTCGTACGTTAAGAAAAGCTAAGAAAGAAGACCACTCTGATAAATTCGCCCTTCGGGGCTGTGTCACAACCCCCCAACACTGCTTCAAATGAGCCATATTGATTGATGATAAAGCAACCAATAACAGTAAGAGAGGGTATTATGCTTCAGATCCTGCTAAATGCTAATTTCAACGGTTGAGGTTACAAATACATATAGCCGATCGGTTTTTTGAGCGGTTAAATATTCTATTTTAAGTATTTTCCCATTGGGTATATACCCTATCACTGAGTTTGAGCGTTGCCGTTTTATCGCTGCAAACGAAGCGCTCACCTTATCAAACCTCAATTAAACAAAATCAATTGATTTACCTCCGTTTTTAGACCATTCACAGTGTTAATGACTCAAACTCTTGCTCGTGCCTATGTCGCTAAAGTTGCTGATAGGTAAACGGCTAAGAGTGGTAGGGTAAAACACAACAAGTTTTAGGCTCTTTTTTTTGAACAGCGTCTATACTTTTTACGTGTTTTAACTCTGTATACAAATGACACAAGGGTTAAATAGGTCATTGAGTTTTAATGATATTTATTTAAGAATAAAAAAGTATAATTTTTGCATAAAAATTCGTTGCGTATTGGTTGAAAATATCGTTTACTGCGCATGTTTTTACAAACCCCAAAACGCACTATATATTGCCCAACTAACAGGAGGCACCGGCCTAATGAGCCAATTTCAATCGATTGATGTTGCAGATTATTATGACAAGGACACGTTTGACCGCATTGAGGCATTTGCTAAAGATAAGCCAACGCCATTTGTAGTTATTGACACCCAAATCATTGCGAAACAATACGATGACATGGTTAAGAATTTTCCTTTCGCAAACGTTTATTATGCGGTTAAGGCAAATCCGGCCAAAGAGATTTTGACTTTGCTGCGTGACAAAGGATCGAACTTTGATATCGCATCAATCTATGAACTTGAAATGGTAACTTCTATTGGCGTATCAACCGATCGCGTCAGTTATGGCAACACCATTAAAAAGCGCGTTGATGTACGCTCTTTTTATGAGCAAGGGGTACGCATGTTTGCTTCTGATTCGGAAGCCGATTTACGTATGATTGCTGAGGAAGCACCAGGTGCAAAAGTATATGTGCGTATTTTAACTGAAGGCACACACACGGCTGATTGGCCTTTATCACGTAAGTTTGGTTGCCAAAATGAAATGGCTTATGACCTACTGGTATTGGCAAAAGAGCTTGGCTTACAACCACATGGTATTTCGTTCCATGTTGGTTCACAGCAGCGCGATATTGGCGCGTGGGACTCCGCTATTGGTAAAGTAAAAAGTATTTATGACCGTTTAAAAGAAGAGCACGGCATAGTACTGAAGATGATCAACTTAGGCGGTGGCTTTCCTGCTAACTACATGGATAAAACCAATGAGCTTGGTGTTTACGCACAGCAAATCAAGCACTTTTTAGAAGAAGATTTTGGTGATGAATTGCCAGAAATCATTCTTGAACCAGGGCGTTCATTAATTTCTAATGCCGGAGTATTGGTGTCTGAGGTGGTATTGATTTCGCGTAAATCACATACCGCACTAGAACGTTGGGTATTTACTGATGTGGGTAAGTTCTCAGGGTTAATTGAAACCATGGACGAAGCAATTAAATTCCCTATCTATACCGATCGTAAAGGTGAGTTAGATAAGTGTGTTATTGCCGATCCAACCTGTGACAGTGCTGACATTATGTATGAGCATTACAGCTATGGTTTACCAACCGATTTAGCCATTGGCGATCGCATGTATTGGTTAACCGCAGGTGCTTATACCACCACCTATTCGGCGGTGTGTTTTAATGGCTTCCCACCGTTAAAAGATTATTACCTGTAATTAGATAATATCGTGCCCAAAAAGGACGCTTAGCGTCCTTTTTTGTTTTTCGGTTTTAGTCAGTTGGCATTAACTTGATGTAAATCACGTTAATGCTTTTTAAAATAGATAAATCGTTTGTTGTTTTCAGCGGCTTTCAACTATGCTCAAGTACATGTATTTGGTGGGAATTGGTCATATATTGGTAATATTTTAACGAAACAATATTAACTATTATGAATTTATATGTGATCAAGTTAACCTTATCCCCCTAAAGACTAGGTTAAAGTCTGGGAAATAAGAATTTAATATTCAAAAATGAAAGGGGTTTTCAAAATGTCCGATGTATTTCACTTAGGATTAACCAAAAAAATGTTAGATGGTGCAACCTTAGCAATCGTTCCTGGTGATCCAGAACGCGTTAAGCGTATTGCAGAGCTAATGGACAACGCAACGTTCCTTGCTAGCCATCGTGAATACACTAGTTACTTAGCTTACATCGATGGTAAGCCCGTAGTAGTGTGTTCAACAGGTATTGGTGATCCTTCAACCTCTATCGCCGTAGAAGAGTTAGCACAGCTGGGTGTGACAACTTTCTTACGCGTTGGTACTACAGGCGCAATTCAACCGCATGTTAATGTTGGTGATGTGATTGTGACTCAAGCTTCAGTCCGTTTAGATGGTGCTAGCTTACATTTTGCACCGCTTGAGTTTCCTGCAGCAGCAAACTTTGATTGTACAACTGCGATGGTTGCAGCTTGTCGTGACGCAGGTTTAGAGCCTCATATCGGTATTACCGCGTCTTCAGACACTTTTTATCCAGGTCAAGAGCGTTATGACACCGTATCTGGCCGTGTGACTCAACGCTATGTCGGTTCGATGAAAGAGTGGCAGTCAATGGGCGTGCTGAACTATGAAATGGAGTCAGCAACGTTATTCACTATGTGTGCAACTCAAGGTTGGCGCGCAGCATGTGTTGCGGGTGTGATTGTAAACCGCACTCAGCAAGAAATACCAGATGAAGCCACAATGAAGAAAACTGAAGTTAGCGCAGTATCTATTGTTGTCGCAGCGGCGAAAAAACTACTTTAATGACCTTTGTAGGTGTTAAGACAAGCCAATAAAAAAGGTGCCTCGGCACCTTTTTTGTTGATTCATTTTTGCTAATTAGAAATGATATTGAGCAATAATTGAGTAAGTATTTTGGTCAACACCATTTACACCATACTTGCTCTGCCAATAATCGTATTCAAAACCCACTAGTAATTTATTTTGTTTGTGCTCGCCAAATAAGCTTTTGCCTAAATCGTATTTAATCTGTGGATTAAAGTGCAAGTTTTCATCGTAGCCATTGTTATCGGCAATAAATACCCAATCAATATAGCCGTCAATAATAATATTGGCATTGCCGATAGGCATGTCGATTCTAAAGACTGGGGTAAACTGCCAACCATCACTGATGTTGCCATTGCTGATGGCATCACGACGATATGTGTTCAGTTGCAAGTAACTGAAAAATGGAATATCAAAATCTAAACCCACACCGTACAGCATGCTTTCTACAGGCCGTCACCGTGCTCGTAGGTTAAGGCAACAGACATATCCTTAATTGCCCCAAACTCAACTGGCTGACCAAGTATTTTACTGGCGCTAAAACGCGGTGAAATTTCACCATAATGGCTGTTATCGTCACCACCGTTATTGCCATTAAAGTTAATAAAATCGTGAAAAATAAATCCATCACCGTAAGTCCAACCGCCGGCAACCTCTAATGTGATGGTGGTTTGTCTGTCTGATGGTGCCAAGTCATAGTCATCACCGTGTAATACGGTCGCACTGGCATCCCACCATTGGATTACATCATTGGCTAAAACAGTCGGTGAGACCATTAATGCAGCTAAAAAGCAGATTTTTTTCATGTTAAGTCCGGTTTATAAAGTCAGTTGTAATGCATCTGTATGGCAAATTTTACATCAATCAAGAACTAAATTTAGCGGGTATTATTCTCAATTGTGCACAATGGGGCGCAATATATTCAAAATTGATAGTGAGCACAATAAAAACAATGATAAATCGTGAGGTTTCAGTGTTTTGTGTGCCGAAAAGTCTCTTTTGAAATTCTACTTATCATGATGTGATATCAAACCTTGGGATAACTGCTTGATACTGTTATGTTATCGAATATTGATAGCCGTTTACATTATATACAATGATTATTTGACATAATATGTCGCAATAATAAAAACCAGCTGATATAGTGAATACAAGGCATGCTCATTTTATGAGGAGGATTTATGGAGCTTTCTAATCCGATTGCGGCTTGGCTCGTACTAGGGCTGTTATTAATGCTATCGGAAATTATTGTTCCGGGAGGCATTGTCATTTTACTTGGCGCCGCCTGTGTGATTGTTGCTTCAGCGTTAGCGCTTGGGATCATCGAAGGGTTTGTGCAAAGTATGACGCTTTGGTTTATGGCTTCAATGGTGTTGTTGCTGAGCTTTAGACATGTCACGCAGCGCTTGGTTGGCGGTGATGCTCATGTTGCTAATACCGATGAAGAAGTCGATTTATACAATCAAGTCGCCACCGTAAAAGAAGCCATTGGCCTGGGCAGCAAACAGGCAGAATTCATTGTTTAGGTTCTGATTGGGTCGCTTTGGGTGATGGAACAGAAATTAAAGTCGGTGCTAAAGTGAGAATTATATGCCGCGATAACATCGGTTTTGTGGTTGAGCCCATTATCGACTCAATATAGGTTTACAGGGTTTAGGGAAGCGTAAACCACATTTTAATAAAGGAGTGAGTATGTTCGTGTTAACCATCGCGTTTTTATTTATTTTGTTCATTTTATACAAGCTGATGCTCATCGTGCCTATGCGCGAAGTGCATGTTATAGAACGTTTAGGTAAGTTTCGCACCGTATTAGAGCCTGGGTTTCACTTTTTAGTGCCGTTTGTTGATCGGGTAGCTTATCGTCATGATACCCGTGAAGAGGTATTAGATGTGCCACCTCAAAGCTGTATTTCAAAAGACAATACCCAGCTTGAAGTTGATGGCCTGGTTTACCTCAAAGTCATGGATGGTAAGCTTGCCAGTTATGGGATTGAAAACTATCGCCGCGCGGCTGTTAACTTGGCGCAAACCACCATGCGTTCAGAAATCGGTAAGCTGACGTTGTCGCAAACCTTCTCTGAACGAGACAGTTTAAATGAATCGATTGTACGCGAAATCGATAAAGCCTCCGACCCATGGGGGATTAAAGTCTTACGCTACGAGATTAAAAACATTACCCCTTCACGTCATGTTATTCATACTCTTGAAAAACAAATGGAAGCAGAGCGAAGTAAGCGCGCCGAAATCACCTTAGCTAACGCTGAAAAAGCCGCGATGATTAATATGTCGCAAGGTGAGCGTCAAGAAGCCATTAATTTATCTGAGGGTCAAAAACAGCGACGCATCAATGAAGCACTAGGTACCGGACAAGAAATTTCAATTGTGGCTAATGCAAAAGCAGAAGGCATGGAAATGATTTGTAAGGCATTAGCCATCAACGGCGGTAATGATGCAATGAACATGTTGCTTAAAGAGCAATTTATTGGTCAGGTGGGCAAGATTTTAACTGAGGCTCAAGTGTCGGTAGTGCCAGCTGAAATGGCCAAGCTTGAAGGTTTTTTTGAAGGCATGGAACAAGTGACCCACGCGGTAAGCAGTCCATCAGCAAAAGGAGCACGCTAATGTCAATTAATGGAGTAGATACTGACTTTGTTGTCATGATTATTTGGGGCGCAATTTTTGCTATTTTTGTGCTTAAGTTGTTTCAATCTATCCGCCTTGTACCCACTAAATCGGCTTATATTGTTGAACGTTTAGGCAAATATCACAGTACTTTAGACGCGGGCTTTCATGCACTTGTCCCGTTTATTGATAAGGTAGCCTACATTCACGATTTAAAAGAAGAGACCATCGATGTGCCACCACAAGAATGTTTTTCAAGTGATGAGGTTAACGTTGAAGTTGATGGGGTGATTTATATTTCGGTTACTGATCCGGTTAAAGCCAGTTATGGTATTACTGACTACCGTTACGCTGCGATTCAGTTGGCTCAAACCACTACGCGTTCGGTTATCGGCACCTTAGATTTAGACCGTACTTTTGAAGAGCGTGATTTAATTTCAGCCAAAGTCGTAGAAGTGCTCGATGAAGCTGGTTCTATGTGGGGCATGAGAGTGCACCGTTATGAAATTAAAAATATTACCCCGCCAGAAACAGTAAAAAACGCCATGGAAATGCAGGTGAATGCAGAGCGTGAACGCCGAGCATTACTCGCTAAGAGTGAAGGTGATAAGCAAAGCAAAATTAATCGCTCTGAAGGTGTAATGGCTGAAACCATTAACCGCTCAGAAGGTGAAATGCAGCGCCGTATTAATGAAGCAGAAGGTAAAGCGCAAGAGATTTTAACCTTGGCAAAAGCCACCTCTGAGTCGATTGAGCGTTTAGCTGTGGTGATTTCAGCTGAAGGTGGCCAAAGTGCACTGCGTATGCAACTTGGCGAGCAATATATGCGTCAACTTGATGGTTTAAGTAAAAATGACAGCCGTATTGTGTTGCCAGGTAACTTGGTCAACTTTGAATACTGGATGGACAGTATTGGGCTAAAAGACGATAAAAAACAAACTGCTAAAAAGTAAATCAATAAAACACCAAATGGGTCAGCATTGCTGGCCCATTTTTTTGGCTACTGGTTGGTCCTAGGGTAGTTTAACGGTTTCGGTGAGGTGCTCAGTAAACACTTTGGCGACAGCAGATAAGCGACTGTCTTTTAGATACAGAATATTAATGTCAGTAAAGCCGGCACTGAGTTCAGGTAATACGTTGACTAGTTGTTGGTTCTCTACAGCATCAACCGCAATGATTTTCGGCAGCAGAGTAATGCCAGCGCCGCCTAAACAAAAATGATAAAGGGAGTTGTAATCACTGCATATGACTTTGTAATTTGCGCTGATTTGCGCATGCTGAAACTGCCATTGATGCTCTAAAATACCTTCGGCAGAACGATAGCCCAGTAAGGAGTGATAGTGCAAATCATCAATGGTTTCAATAACCGATGATTTTTCTAAATACACGCTGCTGGCATACATTTTTCGTTCAAAAGTCATGAGCTTTTGTTTACTGATATTGTCATAACTGATATCGCCGGTATTAATCATGCAGTCTAAATTTAAGCGTTTAATGTCTTGATGATGGCCAGGCACAATCATTATTTCTAACTGCACTTGCGGATAAGTATGAATAAAGTGGGCAATGTGTCGGTCGATTAACTTATCAACAAATGGCTGTAAACCAACAGTTAACTTACCTTGAACCTCATCATGACGGTGCTTAAATACCTCGCCAGCATGATTGAGTTGATGCACCAGCGGTGTGATTTGGGCTAAATAGCGTTTACCCGATGCGGTCAGTGTCATCACCCGGGTAGTTCGGGTAAATAAAGGGGCACCGAGCTGTTTTTCAAGATCTGCTATACGGCGGCTGACCAGTGCACGGCGGGTGTTAAGTGATTGTGCCGCCTTAGAAAAGCTGCCTAATTTTGCCACGGCAATAAACAGCTCTAAATCTTTGATGTTCAATGTGTCTGCCTAAGTCAGTATATTCATTTGTATAGTAATTTTGGTGTCTGTCATTGTCAATTTAGTGCAATGCTGATGGCTGTTATAAGGGATGTCGTTATTAATGTATCTGCGCAGTCAATGTGCAAATAGGCAAACTATTGCACGCCATTTATGGGCTAATTGATATATAATGCCTCGCAGATTTCTGGGAGGAAGAATGGACGTATCATCATTATTAGACGGCCTAAACGACAAGCAGCGTGAGGCAGTCGGCGCGCCACTTTCAAATATGTTGGTGTTAGCGGGTGCAGGCAGTGGCAAGACCCGAGTGTTAACCCACCGTATTGCGTGGTTAATGCAAGTGGAGCAACAAAGTCCGTATTCTATTTTAGCGGTGACTTTTACCAACAAAGCGGCTGCAGAAATGCGTGAACGTGTGGAAAAAGTGGTTGGCACTAACATGGGGCGGATGTGGATAGGTACTTTCCATGGCCTTGCTCACCGGTTATTGCGCACTCATTATCAAGACGCAAACTTACCGCAAAGCTTCCAGATTATCGATTCAGATGACCAGTTACGTTTACTTAAACGCATCTTAAAAAGCCTTAATTTAGACGAAAAGCAATATCCTCCGCGTCAAGCTCAAGGTTATATTAACGGTAAAAAAGACCAAGGTTTACGCCCTAAGCATATTGATGCGGGTGGATTTCCGATTGAGCAAAATTTATTAAATATTTATAAGGTTTATCAAGAGTCTTGCGACCGTGCGGGTTTAGTCGACTTTGCCGAAATCTTATTACGCGCTCATGAGTTATGGCTTAATAAACCGCATTTGTTAGCCCATTATCAAGAGCGTTTTCGTCATATTTTGGTAGACGAATTTCAAGACACTAACGCCATTCAATATGCGTGGATCCGCGTTTTAGCCGGTAATACCGCCAATGTGATGATTGTGGGTGATGATGACCAATCTATTTACGGTTGGCGTGGTGCACAAATTGAAAACTTGCACCGCTTTTTAAAAGATTTTCCCGGTGCATCGACAATCCGTTTAGAGCAAAATTACCGCTCAAGTGCCAATATTCTTAATGCGTCTAACTCTTTAATTGCCAATAACCCAGACCGTTTAGGCAAAGAGCTTTGGACCGAAGATAAAGATGGTGAACCCATTTCGGTATATTGCGCGTTTAATGAAATGGATGAAGCTAAATTTATTGTTGGCCGCATTAGCGACTGGCAAGAAAAGGGTGGCAGCTTAAGCGAATGTGCGATTTTGTACCGCTCAAATGCGCAGTCTCGTGTGTTAGAGGAAGCCTTTTTACATAAAGGCTTAGCTTATCGTATATACGGTGGCCTTCGTTTCTTCGAGCGCCAGGAAATCAAAGATGCCATGGGTTACATGCGTCTGATTAATAACAAAGATGATGATGCCGCATTTGAACGTGTGGTTAACACACCAGCCCGTGGTATTGGCGATCGCACGCTCGATATTGTGCGCTCAACCGCCAGACAGAATCAGTTAACTTTATGGCAAGCCAGTGTTCGCTTGTTAGAAGAAAAAGTCCTTGCTGGCCGCGCTGCCAATGCCGTGAATGGTTTCTTAGAACTCATTATCTCAATGCGTACCGACACTGCCGATATGTTGCTGTATCGTATGGCTGATAGCGTGATTGAACGCTCCGGTTTGCGGGCGATGTATGAAGCAGAAAAAGGCGAAAAAGCCCAGGCACGGATTGAAAACTTAAACGAATTAGTCACCGCTGCACGTAGTTTTGAAATGCCAGAAGAGCTTGAAGACATGGGTGAGTTGAATGCCTTTTTGTCGCACGCGGCATTAGAGGCTGGCGAAGGGCAAGCTGATGCTTTTACCGATGCAGTACAGCTAATGACGTTGCACTCGGCCAAAGGTCTTGAGTTTCCTATGGTGTTTATGGCCGGTGTTGAAGAAGGGATTTTTCCGAGCAAAATGGCTCTTGATGAAGGTGACCGCCTAGATGAAGAACGCCGTCTTTGTTATGTCGGCATGACTCGCGCAATGCAGAAACTTTACATTAGTTATGCCGAATCTCGGCGTATTTATGGCCGTGAAGATTATGCCAGTCCGTCACGTTTTATAAATGAAATCCCTGAAAAGTTTGTTGAGCAAATTCGCTTACGAGCCCAGGTTGCACCGTCAATAAGCCAACGTTTTCCTGCGCGTTCAAGCAGTGCGTCTAAAGCGCCAAGTGGGATCAACTCAACGGGTTATAAAGTGGGTTCAAAAGTGAAACACTTTAAGTTTGGCGAAGGGGTTGTAACTAACTTTGAAGGGGCTGGTGAAAAAGCCCGCGTACAAGTT
Organism: Shewanella phaeophyticola; assembly: GCF_025398315.1. GTDB lineage: Bacteria > Pseudomonadota > Gammaproteobacteria > Enterobacterales > Shewanellaceae > Shewanella > Shewanella phaeophyticola. Next base: position 3,579,097 of record NZ_JAODOQ010000001.1, on the reverse strand, counting down.
AATTTTAGTGATTTTGGCAGTAAATGGTTGTTAGTGTCACTGGCTAAGTTAGAGCGCTGTTAAGGAGTGAGTGTGCAATATCACGGAGAGACAACATCGATGTCATTATCTGACAAATTACGGCCTACGCCCGCTTAATGCGCATTGATAGGCCCATTGGCACACTACTTTTATTTTGGCCATGTTTAATGGCACTGGTGTTGGCTGCTCAAGGTATGCCTGATACTAAAGTGCTGATTATCTTTATTATTGGTGTGGTGATCATGCGCGCCAATGGCTGCATTATTAATGATTATGCTGATCGCAATTTAGATGCCCATGTTGAGCGTACCAATATGCGCCCTCTTGTGTCAGGAGAGGTGAGCACAAAAGAGGCATTAAGCTTATTTGTTGTGCTTGGTCTAGCTGCATTTAGTTTGGTGCTTTGGCTTAATATGCTGGTGGTACAACTATCGGTTGTGGGCATTATTTTGACCGTCATGTACCCGTTTATGAAACGGGTAACCAACATGCCACAAATGTTTTTGGGCATTGTATGGAGTTGGTCAATTCCGATGGCTTATGCCGCGCAACTTGGTGAATTACCGGTTGAAGCCTGGTGGCTGTTTATGGCCAATTGGTGCTGGACTGTAGCGTACGACACCATGTATGCAATGGTTGACCGAGATGACGATTTAAAGGTGGGGATTAAGTCTACCGCGATTTTATTTGGCCGATTTGAACGACACATTATCGGCTTGTTTCAATTAGCGGCTTTAGGTTGTTTTGTGATGGCTGGATTGATGGCCGAGCGTGGCGTGATTTACGCTTTAGGTATTTTGAGCTTTATTGGTTTTGCGGTATATCAACAAAGGTTAATTTACCGCCGAGAACGTGCACTTTGCTTTAAGGCATTTTTAAATAACAACTGGGCTGGGATGATACTGTTTATCGCATTGTCGTTAGATTACCTCGTTTAGCCTTGTTACTGATATTGGCATGGATGCTTGAGCATGTTGAATAGGGTATACCGCTTAGTTGGCTTGTTGTGTTGTGGTTATTTATCACTTTATAGTTCAGTTGTCTGTGCTGAAAACAGCCACAACACACAATCAAAAAGTGCGAGTCAATGGGCTGATGCTTATGCTTCCTCAACGGCAGTGAGTATTCCTCGTACCCAGCAGTTTATGCTTAAAGATGCTAGCCGTGATTACCCAGTGATGGTCAAATTACCTAAAGATTATCAACAAAATAGCACGCACCATTACCCCGTTATTTACATGACCGATGCCATGTACAGTTTGCAAGTTGTGTCAGGTGCGACGCGATTTCCAATGAATAGCAATGTGATGCATCAGGCGATTGTGGTGGCTATTGGTTATCAAAAGGGCAGTAAAGGAGCGTCAAGTCGTATTAGGGATTACACCCCAAGACATGATCCGAGTTGGAAGCTCAACACGGGAGAGGCAAAGCGGCATCTTCGCTTTATACGCGACACAGTAATGCCTTTTGTTGAACACCAATATCGGGTTGATGCCCTGCAAAATACTTTTGTAGGGAATTCTCTTGGCGGGTTATTTGGTGCATATGTGTTATTGGAGCAACCGACATTATTTACCAATTATGTGCTGGGCAGCCCTTCGCTGTGGTTTGACAACAAGCACTTGTTGCAGCAATTTATTCAAGATTTTAGCCAAATGCCAGCCTTGTCCGCTAAGGTGTTTATTGGTATAGGCGAATTAGAAAGACCGCCTTATACCACCAACAAACATCAAATGGTGGCCGACGCGCAAACATTTTATCAAACCCTTCATTCTCACCCTTCTGCTCAAACGGGCGCATTACAATTAAAATTATTGGTGATCCCTGAAGCGGATCATTCAATGGCATTTCCAACAACAGCTATCCATGGTTTATCGTGGTTATTTAAACGCGCGGATTAGCTCAAGCTAGTTAAAGTGAACTCATACGTATCGGTTATTTCCTGTAACAACTTAGTTTGAAGTCTTCTCGTTAATGCTGACGTTTATTGTTATGTTAACAACTTGTTTAAATTTATATTGCCCCAATATCAATACCTAACCAGAGTTAAGGTGACTTAGCACACGGTATTAATGTGATTGAAATAGCCCAAGGATGAGTATTGAATGAGAGCAACAATAAAGTACCGGTTAGTTTTTTTAGCCTTAATGGTAATCAGTTTCGTGATAGGTGTTCACTGGACGCCAGAGACGTTAGCTAGCGATGCTGACAAACGCGCTTTGTACCTTATTTCTGCATTGTATTTTGTATTACTGCCATTGAGTTATTGGTATTGCATTATTAAAAAGGGTGCTCAAAAGCTGTGGAAGTTAATTATTATTTTGAGTTTAAGCAGCCTAGTTGCACGGCTGAGTTTTCCTGCTGAAATTGCACACTATTTTGAGTTTATTGCCTGGTTACGCTATCCCATCATAGCTGTGTTACTCATCATCGAATTGTATTTAGTTGTGAGCGTGGTACGCGGCTTGTTTAAGGTGCGTAAACTGAAAGGTGATCCCCGAGTGGGCGCGGTTGAAACCTACCGTGAAGGCGATGATAAAAGTTTAACGATTGCGCTGATTATGGCGAGCGAAGCGACAAACTGGTTTTATGCTATTCCGTGGTTTTCACGCAATCATCCGCCAGCCATTGCCAACATTAACCTTAAGAGTGCCGCGCGCTGGCATGTGTGGTTGATGTTAACTGGCTGCATTGTTGCATCTTGTAGCAGTTATTTTCTATTGGTGTCGTGGAGCGAGTGGGTGGCGATTATTGTCTCGAGCATTATCGGCTATACCTTAATGTCTATGGTAGCAAATCATAGGTTGTCACGTGATTACTCGTTGTATTTAATGAGAGATAACTTGGTGATTAACAATTCTTTATGGGGCTTTATGGTGATTAATCTTACTGATATTGCCGATGTCACAAATCAGGCTTTAGCCGAAATACATCAAGAGGATTCTGAGACGATAAGCATTGGTGGCGGGCAAAGTAACGTCACTATTAAGCTAAATCGCCCGGTTATTTACCATGGCGGCATGGGGCAGTTACCCGAACCGATGACAGTGATACATTTGAGTGTTGATGAGCCGCAGCAGTTAATGAATACACTCAATAATGCTAGATTATACCATTTCCATTAATTATGTGACCAATCAGAGTCGCTCAGACTGTTCAGTTTGAGGCGCATTGTTGAAATAATGGTTATTCCCTTCTAAGGCAATGCAACAAAGAAATGGACAGTCTGAGCGCCTCCTGCAAGGCGGGTTTCTGTGCCTTCTATGCTGCTTAATAGTATTTTGACGTACGACTGCATGGATGCAGGAGGTAGAGCAACGCAGGAGCAGTTGCCGACGACTGCATGGATGCAGGAGGTAGAGCAACGCAGGAGCAGTTGCCGAGAGCAACTATGCCTACAATCCTATTACTTGCCTAGAAGGCACAGAATTACCGCTGAATGACCAGATAATTAGTGGAATTGGTATTATTGAAAGCGGCATAAAACTCATAAAAAATGCGCATACTAAGCGCATTTTTTATGGGGGAATGCGTTTTATTAATTTTGCACTAGGCTCGTTAAGTCTGCTGGGCGGTAATAAACCGACTTTAGCACTTTGCCCTGGCGAACCACTTTACCCCCCATGTCGACATCTTTAGCACACTTAGCGATGATAAACTCACCTTTCTTGCTGCCAACAATCTCAACACCTTGTTGGGCGTAATGGGCTATGGTTTCATCAAGCTCTTGCTCATTGCGGCACACTTTACTCATGTTGCTAGAGTGGACTTCATCCCAACATTTAATGAAGTCGATGTTGCGGTTTTTAGCCACATTTAATAGTAAATCGATAAGATAGCTTATCTCGATGCGATCGCTCACCTGATCGGCACCTAGGTGCACTAAACGACTCATTAAGACATACACTGAGTCTACGATGGCATCTGCTTGTTCAATACGCGAATCTGCTTCTGCTAACTCAGTCATTTCTTCAATAATTAATGAAGTGTGCAGGGTGTCGGCCTGGTCATCTAGGCTTGTTGAATCGTTCACCGGTAAATCAAAGGTGCTGCGAAACTCAAAGATATCGCGGTATAGGTGGTCAAAAATAGGTTGGGTTAATTGGCTGAGTTTCATCGGGCTACCTTAATTGTAAAATGTCTAAAAATAATCAATTGAATGCGATAAAAAAACCGACAAGTTTGCCGGTTTTTTATGGGCGTAGTGAGCAGTAACAGACTCTCAATACTTACTTAATAAATGCGAATGCATCACCATATAAGTGAGCTTCTTCAACCCCAAGTTCGCGGAACAGCTCTCGTGCAGCGCCAACCATGTCAAAACGACCGCGATGTATATGTCGTAACCATTTAGGCTGATAAAGTCATGTTTAATTTGTTCTAGCAGGTTAGCTTGTTTACCCTGCCAGGTGTCGCTTGCTTGCTCAATTGTTGGGATAAACTCTAACCATTCGTTTTCGGTATGCCATTTATGGGCAATATCTTGATAATACATAGCTTCTTCATTGCGGCAGCCCCAATACAACTTAGTGTTAATGGTTTCGCCTGTCGCAATTTGCTGCTCGACAATGCTTTTGATGTACGAGAAACCTGTGCCTCCGGCAATTAAAATGCGTGGTCTGTGGCTGTCGCTACGTAAAAATGCATCACCAGCAGGGGCTTCGATGTCGATATGAGTCGAGGTTTGTAGGCGCTCTACCACTTGCATTGGGTAGCTTTCGCTTACTGCCGCACCAATATGTAATTCTATTAATGCAGCATTAGGTGCAGAAGCGATAGAAAAAGGACGCTTGTCTTTTTCACCCATGACCACACTCAAGTATTGGCCAGCCTTAAAGTCAAAGGCGGTTTCTGGTTTTAGCAACACTTGGTAAACCGCGTCATTAAACGGGGTGATTTTTTCAATCTGACAACGAATGGTTTTCATCTAACGTCCTTTAAGCCCTTTTTTAAATATTTTCAATCACTTCATTATAGCTGAACGCCTCTGAGAGGGATCAATTTGACTATAATGTAGGTATGTCGTCTATACCGAGGTCATCCCAAATTTGATCCACTTTTTGTTTCACTTCTGGATTCATGACTATGGGTGTTCCCCATTCTCGAGTGGTTTCACCTGGCCATTTGTTTGTAGCATCTAAACCCATTTTTGACCCTAAGCCTGCCACTGGCGAGGCAAAGTCGAGATAATCAATTGGGGTATTGTCAACCAACATGGTATCGCGGGTTGGATCCATACGGGTCGTAATGCTACCAGATGACATCTTGCCAGTCACGGCAGTTTACGTCTTCATCAACAATGACAATAAACTTAGTGTACATAAATTGGCGTAAGAAAGACCACGCGCCCATCATGACCCGTTTTGCATGCCCCGGATATTGCTTGCGGATTGAGATGATGGCCATGCGATATGAGCAGCCTTCTGGCGGTAAATAAAAATCAATAATTTCTGGATATTGCTTACGTAAAATCGGCACAAACACTTCGTTTAATGCGACACCTAACATGGCGGGTTCATCGGGTGGACGGCCGGTATAGGTACTATGATAAATCGCATCTTTACGGTGAGTTATATGGGTTACCGTAAATACTGGAAATGAGTCGGTTTCGTTATAATAACCTGTGTGATCGCCATAGTAGCCTTCTTCCGCGGTTTCATCCGGGTCGATATAGCCTTCTAAAATGATTTCGCTGGTGGCAGGGACTTCTAAATCGCAGCTGATGGCTTTACATACTTCGGTGCGCTCGCCGCGTAGTAAACCTGCAAAAGCGTATTCGCTCATGGAGTCAGGGACAGGAGTCACAGCGCCTAAAATTGTGACAGGGTCACTGCCTAAAGCCACTACCACAGGGTAACGCTCGCCGGGGTTTTGTTGTTTAAAATCCTTAAAGTCTAACGCGCCGCCACGATGATCTAACCAGCGCATAATGAGTTTGTTTTTACCCAATAATTGCTGACGATAAATGCCTAAGTTTTGACGTTTTTGGCGTGAATCTTTGGTAATGGTTAAGCCCCAGGTGACCAATGGCGCAACATCTCCAGGCCAACAATGTTGGATTGGCAAAGCGGTGAGATCAACTTCATCTCCGGTTTTAACCACTTGCTGACAAGGCGGATTGCGTACCGTTTTTGGCGGCATATTTAATGCCTGCTTAAACATAGGGATTTTAGCAATCGCGTCTTTAAACCCGCTTGGTGGTTCAGGCTCTTTTAAAAACGCTAATAATTCACCCACTTCACGCAGTGCAATAGGATCGTCTTTACCTAACGCCATCGCAACACGTTTTGGGGTGCCAAATAGGTTAGCTAATACCGGCATGGTGTGATTAGTTGGATTTTCGAATAACAGCGCGGGACCGCCCGATCGTAAAACACGATCAGCAATTTCAGTCATTTCTAAATAAGGGTCAACAGGGTGACTAATACGTTTGAGTTCACCACTGGCTTCTAAATGCTCGATGAAGCTGCGTAAATCCTTAAAACTCATGGTTACCGCCTGAATATCAAATCCAATATGGCGCGCACTATAGCATTTTTCTAATATAGGGTTAAGCAAAATGGTGGATATCGACTTTATCTAGACTTAGCGTAAAATAACTTATATTGATGAGATTGTGAGAGGTGGGTTATGGACATAAACAATTCCCGAGTATTACTGAGCACTGCCATTGCCTGTGCTTGTTTGTGTGTCTGTGCCATTTTACCTGTACAGGCTAACGCACCACTGAATAATGAACGACTTAACCGTGAGTCTCACTCCATGGGAGGGCAGCATCATCGCCCTAAACATCAATCTCACACTCGATACAATCCTTGGCGTTGGGGATTGGGTTGGAACAATTATGGTTGGGACTCAAGTATTGGTATTAGTTGGCACAATGGTATTAATAACCACTTTAATTACGGCTGGGGTATCAATCATTATCGTGGTGTTTACCCATACAGTGCAATAAGCCTGATACCAAGTACTCAATATCGCACGGTTGAGCAGCCTGTTACGGTTAACGCTGCGCCGCAACAAACGACAATATACACAGAGGTGGCAAGTGGCTTAAGTCATTTGCCAGAAAACGCCAAAGTGATTCAAACCGACAATGGCACGGTTTACGAATGGCAAGGGGTGGAATATTATTTTGATTGGAATACGCAAACTTACGAGGTTGCTAAAATCGTGACACCGTGATCGCCTGTGTAGTAGCAATAGTGGAGGTTATGATTTGCTTTTGCTTGATACATTGCGGTGTCTGCGGCGCTAATAAGCTCACTGCTGCTGAGTCCATTTTTGGGTAATATGCTAACACCAATGCTCGCTCCTACTGCTAGTGTATGATCTGCAATCTTGATTGGTTTTTGAATCGTCTTTAATAGCTGCTCAATTTTTTGATCGATATTAGTCGGCTCAGTGATTAAATCGAGCCATACTACAAATTCATCTCCTCCAAGCCTGCCGGCTATATCCGTTGACCTGAGGTTTTTTATTAAGCGCTGCGCGATAGTGACGATTACTTCATCACCAATGCTGTGGCCTAGTGAGTCATTAATTTGCTTAAATTTATTGAGATCGATAAACAATAAAGCGGCTTGATCATCTGAGCGTAAGTCTCTGGCAATGGCACTGTCGATTTTTTTAATAAAGGCGCGGCGATTATATATACCGGTTAATTCATCATGCTCCGCCAAGAAAATAAGCCGCTCTTGTTGCTCAATGAGCTTATGGGTTTGCCTGTCAACCTCTTGTTTAAGGCTATCTTTTTTAACGGTAATTTGAGTGAGTGATTGTTTCATTAAGTTAAAGTTATAGGCCAGCGCAGACAGCTCATCTGCATCGCTAAGCACAATTCGACTGGTTAAATCACCTGAAGCGAGCGCTTCCATACCACTATTTAACGAAGCGAGACCTTTTTTGAAACGGGTTAAGGTCATAAATGACCATGCTGTGACTAATATTGCGAGTATGAGTAATATGGCTCCGACTAACCATAACAGGGTTTGTTGTTTAGTTTTGGCTTGAGTGACTGATAATTGGTGTAAACGGAACATTTCTTCGGTCATTTCTTCAATGACCATACTGTATTTGGCTTTAAATAAACGTTCTGCGGCCAGTGTGATTGGCTGAATTGCTTGCGGATTATGGTAATTATTTTGGGTATTAATTAAGGTTCTCACATTGGTATTAAGCCGATTAATATTTTGAATAATGAGCTTTTGTTGTGGATCCCAATCAATGTTTTGCGACAACTCAGCGGCTAATTCAGCTTGTCGATTGTTTAACTCAGTCAATCCTTGTTCATCTGTGTATTCTTGATACAGCCAAAGTTGACTGCGCAAACTGTCAATACTGAGTTGCAGTTTCATTGAGTAGTTTAACTGACGATAAATTTGTTGTTGATAATTATGAATCTGCACTAGCGACAGTCCAACAACAAAGGTCAGTATTGAGCAGAGCGTCGCGGTGAGTTTAAGGCGCTTAGATAACATCATAACTACCAGCCAGCCTCTTGGTTTGTATAGGTTTCAAGAAGTTTTCTATCAAATATGAGTCTAAAATCGACACGGTTTTCACGCGGAACTAATTGATTGTCTATTGCCCACTGGCTTTGAGTTTGAATATTGGAAAACAGCGCATTACTCAGTGACAATCTAAAAGTATAGTCGCTCCACGAGTATTGTAATTGTTGGGCTTCTACTTGGAGAATTTGGCTAATATTCTGTTGCGCTTGTTTGGGAGATTTATTGAGAAACTCAATGGCTTGATTAAGGGCTTTGAGTAATGCCAATTTTTGCTCTTTTTCAATATGAGAATCTTTTAGGCCAATAAGATTAAATGATAAATGGTACAAACCACGACTGTTAATGATTTCGGGTGAGCGCGACATTTGTGTAGAGAGTATATAACTCAGTGGCTCCCAGGCCGAAATAATATCCACTTTGTCATTTAATAATGCGGGTAAAAGTTGGTCTGACTTTAAATAGACACGTTGGATTGGCTGTTGAGTTTTATTGTACATAATTAATAAACTGTCTAAAAAAAACTCACTCGAACTGCCTTTAATTATCCCAATACGAGCATTAGCTAGATTATTGAGGTGCTTGTATTTTTGCGGATTAAGACTGAGTAACTTGACGTCATTATCTGATTCAACAAAGCTTGCGATTACAGAAAAGTCGGTGCGTTTAAAGCTATTAAACATCACAACGGTTTCTGACGAGGTGGCAAAGTCGGCCTCACGATTAACCATGGCGTTAAAACATTTTACTCCACCGTCAAACCTGATTAATTCAACATTTACATTATTCTGTTCAAAATAACCTTGCTGTTGTGCAATAAATAATGGCGCCGATAAAGGGGTGTTTGATACGGCTATTTTGATCGGCTTTTGCAATGCTTTTGATGTGAATGCATTGTTTGAAGGCTCGCAACTAGTTAAGCAAGCTGTCATGTTCAGCATAAACACTATGTATATAAACTTAGCAAGCGGTGTTGTCATTAAATACTGTTTGTCGGTGGACGGTAGGTTAAGTGTAGTGAGTGTATATAATTTTGAGATAAATATTGTCAATATTTTTATTTTATCAGTACTTTATACTCCAAATGTAAATCAAAAGTATTAATTAAAATGTCGAGAGTTTTTCGTCAATGTTTTTTGGCAAGCTTGTTGTAATGATTTTACTCAGCGATTCATGTGTTCAAGTAATAGAGGGTGAAGTGCCTTGAGAATGATTTCAGCTTGATGAAAATTTAATATTTTCATCTCAGACTCTAGCGCCAAATATTGTTCAGGTGCGATGGCATTTAATGTTGGTGAAACCTTGGCTAAGGTGTTTGATGCATTCATGTTAAAGGTATGGACTTCCTCACTTAGTATTTGAAATGTCGCTAAGCATTCGTCGGTCACTTTGGGGGCGGAACCTGTCTGTAATATGGGTTCTTTTGGCGGCAATTTGTTTTGTAATAGTTGCAATAAATTATGGGCAATAGGAAGCACTGAACTTGTTTGTTGAGTCAACTGCTCAATCATCACGTTTTTATTCAATATTGTGTCTGCTTTGATTATGTTTTCTTGTTGATTAGCAAACTGGGCAAGCGTATTAAAGCCTAAGGTGGCCGCAGCGCTTTTTAACGTATGAAACATCAATTTTAGCCCAGCAACATCTTTCGTTTTTAATGTGTCTATTGCTGCGTATTCACTCAGGTCATTAATCAATAGTTCCAACGCTTTAATATAGATTATTTTGTTATCGCTAAGACGAGTTAGGGCTTTAGCAAAGTCGATATGGTGTTTGTCGCAAAATGTCTCAAGCGTATTAGCCTGTGCTGCTGTTTTATTCTTTGGTGCAGCTTCGGTTTGAGATGTCAGAGTGGCTTTGGAAGCGCTAGGCTTTTTTGTTACAACGTTTTTTTTGTGTCTTAACTGAGAAGCAGCCATTATTGTTAAGTTTGACTGTGTATCTGTTGTTGCTGATATTCTTGGCTTCGTGCTTAATTTTGGGCTACCGAGCAACCCTAGTGAACGGTTTATTTGCTCACGGCTTGTCAGTTGTTGAGCTTCAATAAAAATGTATTCGGTATTATCACTGTTTATTAATCCCGCAGATATGTTAACGGGTAGAATCTCTTTTTGCGCAGTAACGAGCTGACATTTGAAACCATGGGGCTGACTGTGTAACAGTTTAAGTTTAGTGTCTATCCATGATTGCTCTGTATAAGAAGCTAGTAAGTTGTTGATATGTTTATTAATAATATCGTTGTCGCAATATCCTAATGCGTTATTGGCATATGGATTACTGCGGACAATGACTCCATCCGAGGTTAACCAAAGCAAAATGTTGTGAGAATATTCAACTGCTGCCGTGGTTAAGTTGAGTTGTTTTTGTAAAGCATTTTTTTCGGTTAAATCTTCTACCACAAAAACATACCTTGTCGTGCCTAAGTTACGATCTTTCATCGCAGAAACGTGCAAGCTTACCTGTTTATAGTCGCCGTATTTTTGCTTTAATCGGCACGTAAAAGAAGGGTGTTGCTGCAGCTGTAATTGTTGCTCTATATATTTGATTAGATTGTTACTTTTATCATCAATTGGTAGCGTAGGGTCGGTTTTTTTTGTATCTAATGGTAAGTCGTTATTTGTTTGGGCTACCCCAGTCATGAGTCTGGTTAAGTTTTTTCCTAGTATTTCTTCTGCATTATAACGCAGTTGTTGCTCCGCACCCTTGCTGAAAAAGGTAATGACCCCTGTCGGGTCGGTCGCAATCACAACGACTTTGCTGCTATTGAGAATATTTTGTTGAAATAAGTTTGCCTGTTCGATTTCAATGGTATTTTCATCAACATTGGTTTTAAGCTCAGTATTGTGTTGTTGTAATTGGGTTTGTAAAGCTTTGAGTTCAGACACGTCGTTGATGGTGAAGCTGGCACCTAAAAACAGATTGTCTTTGAGTAATGGCGTAATCGTTAGTACCAATGAACGCGCTTCAGTGTCGCCATGAGCTAGATGAGAAAACTGAATATTATTGACTCGTTCGCCTCGAGCGACTTTTTTAAAATAGGCAATCAACACATCGGTGCTAATGCTATCACTTAAGTAATTAATGATAGGCTGCTTTTCTGAAACTGATTTTTGCAGGTTAAAAATAATGGCTGCAGATTGATTCCAATTAAGGACAGTAAAAGCACTGTCTACACCGATTAAACATTCTGATGAGTTTTCTATAAACGAAGACAAGGATATTTTTTGCCTTACACTATCCATACTTCGTGTGATGTAGCGTAAAAACATGTGTAAAACAATAATTAGTAATACCGTGACGCTGAGGGTGATAAAAAAGACTTGCTGTGGGTTAGGTAAATGCAACGTCGAAAACCATTGTTTTGATGGTGTCAGCTGAACCGCCCATTGGCGACCATACACTTCAATGATGTTTTCAATGGTATGGCTTTTTTCAAATATGACCTGTTCATTACGACTATTGTGGCTGGCTGAGGTGAAAAATGGGATATTTGCTGTCGGGCTGATATCTCTAATGGTTAGTTTTAGATTGCTTTGCTGTTCGGTTATTGTTTTTAAAATGTCATTAATGAGCAGCGGTGCATAAACCCAGCCGAGTAATTCTGCTGGCGTAACATTAGCCATGTTTCGGGTATCGTATATGGGCAGTAATAACAGAAATCCATGATTTATTTTACTGTCTGCTTGCACTAGGGTTATTGGCGCTGTCAGTACTGCTGCATTAGCCACAGCTGAAGACAGTGCCGCTCTGCGGCGATTAGGCTCAGAACCGATATCTAGCCCTAAGGATTCAATGTTAGGTTGTTCTGGTTCAATGTATTTAACAATAAAAAGTGGGTCTTGAGAGGTACTAAGCTGTTTTAAGGTAAAGGCTTGCTGACGATCTTGACTCGCCTGCTGCAAGAATGCATTTAATTGCGTTTTTGGCGTAACACTTATCACTCCAAACCCACGTGCACCTGGAAACTCTCTTGGATAATCTCGGCTGTGAAAGTAAGCTAAATTTTTTTGATAATTAAAATGCTCAAAGCCTGTCGTATTGATGGCGCCTCTCAATCCTTGCAAACCGTATTCAAATTTTTGTATACGCTCTTTAACCTCTTGGCTTAGTTGTTTGCTTTGTTGGGTTAAATTTAATTTAATTTGTGCGTCGTTCTGTATTTCAATGTTGTTTTTAAGAATGACTGCAATGAATAATCCTGTTAATAAGAGTATTATTGACGTAAAGTTTGCCCATTTATAGCTTTTGATTTGCGTTTTTTTGTTAAACGATTAAGCATTCTGCTACCTATAATGAACTTTCGCTGTATAAAAGTGTTTACACAGCTAAACTGAGTTAACCTAACTGTTTTTTACTGATTCATACAATGTAAAAATCAGTAAAGTGAAAAAGTCCGCGACAAATATTCAGTGTAAATGGATGTTTTTTAAGAAAATGGAGTTAGCGTATCATGTTGTTATCGGGTTTAACTAATACCGTTTATCGTATATTGATTATTGACGATGATATTCAAAATATATTTGTTTTAGAAGATATTTTATCTCCTCTTGGCAATATATATTTTTCAGAATCGGGCAGTAATGCATTCGCGTTAATCGATAAAATCAAACCCGACGTCATTCTACTTGATATCGAAATGCCCGATATGGATGGCTGGCAAGTCTGCCGAGCCCTTAAAGCGGATCCTCGCTATAGTGATATCCCCATTATTTTTATTACAGGTCATACCGAACCTGAGTTTGAACGTTTGGCACTCGAAAGTGGCGGTGTGGATTTTATTACCAAACCATTTAATGCTTCTATTTGTTGTTTGCGTGTGCATACGCAACTTCAATTTAGGCAGCAAAATCATCTTATTGTTAAAGCGAAAGAAGAACTACAGCAATTAGTGAATCAAGTTCCTATGTTGATTACGTATTGGGATTCTTCTGGTAACAACTTGTTCAGCAATGATTACTCCGGTGCTTGGTTTGAAACATTGGTCGGTCATATTGATGGACAGCATATTTCGGCTATTTTTCCTGCAGAGTTAAGTGCAGCCGTACTTAGACATCAAAAACAAACCACTTCTGAACCGTTGAAATATATCGTCACGGTCAAAAATCAGCTTGGTATGAGCTTTTACGAAGTCTTTCAGTCAAAAATGAAATCATCGGCAGGTGTTGATGGTTACTTAGTCACGGTTGTGGATGTGTCTGAGGTTAAGCATGCTAAACAGGCTTTGTATTCTGAAAAAGAACGCCTAAGAGTCACGCTTAACTCAATTGGCGATGCGGTAATTGCAACGGATACCAGAGGGTTAATCACCTTTATGAACCCCATTGCTGAGCGCATGACGGGCTGGCGGATTAAAGATGCTTTGCATCAAAAAATTGAAAGTGTTATGCAATTACGTGACTCTAATACGCGTCATACGCTTCTCAATCCTTTGTATATTGCATTAAGGGAGCAGCGTATTGTTGCAATGGCGTTAAATAGCCAATTAACGGCTCGAGGCGGACAAGTTTTTGCTGTTGAAGATTCGGCTGCACCTATTCGTAATGAAAATGGCGAAGTCATTGGTGCCATTATGGTGTTTCATGATGTCAGTGAAGCGATGGCTATGGCGATGAAAATGAGCCACCTTGCAAATCATGACCAATTGACGGATTTGCCTAACCGTATTTTATTACAAGACCGATTAAGTGTTGCCTGTTCAGCGGCTGAGTCATTTGGCAATAAGGCTGCGGCGCTATTGGTGGATATTGACCATTTTAAATATTTAAATGATTCACTTGGGCATCAACTTGGCGATGAAATGATTTGTTTAATGACCCAGCGGCTTCGTTCATTAATTCCACCGTCTTACACCTTAGCTAGGTTGGGGGGCGATGAGTTTGTTATTTTAATGAGTGACGCACATTCTGTTGAAGCATCATCGGTACTTGCGGCGAAATTGGTTGAAGCAATGCATGAGCCATTTATTTTAGCGGCCAAAAATTTAGTGTATCGATCAGTGTCGGGATTAGTGTTTTTCCTAACGATGCTAAAGATGCTGAAGAATTGATGCGTCATGCCGATGTGGCGATGTATCGTGCTAAGCAAGAAGGGCGTAATCGCTTTAGCTTTTTTTCTCATGACTTGGAAAGTTCAATACGTGAGCGCCATCAACTGGAAACGTGTTTGCGCAATGCCATTAGTCATGATGAGTTATTTGTGCATTACCAGCCCAAAATAAATTTAGCCACCAATGAAATTGTAGGTGCTGAGGCACTTGTCAGGCTCGTTGATAGTGAAGGCGTCTTTATCTCACCGAATGAGTTTATTCCTTTAGCAGAAGAATCCGGTTTAATTATCAGACTGGGTAATCAGGTGTTATACAAAGCATGTGCAGAAGCAAAGTCTTGGCTGGATAAGGGATGTAATATTCCTATTTCGGTCAATGTTGCTGTGGCACAATTTGCAGACCCTCATTTTGCTAACATTATTGAGAAAGCGCTTCATGATTACCAATTGCCTGCAGAGTTACTTGAATTAGAAATCACTGAAACAGCGTTGATGATCGATGCGGCTGAAATGCAAACTAGGCTGTATCAGCTAAAGTCGTTAGGAATAAAAATTGCGATAGATGATTTTGGTACTGGCTATTCTAGTTTGGCTTATTTGAAAAAGTTTAATGTCGATGTGATGAAAATCGATATGTCCTTTATTAAGGATATGCTAAATAACAAGCATGATTATGAAATCGTCAAAACTATTATTTCCCTTGGCCAATCTATGGGCTTATCGCTGATTGCCGAAGGTGTTGAAACTGAAGAACAGCGTCAAGCATTGCTTGAGCTCGATTGTTTAATGGGACAAGGGTATTTGTTTAGCCGACCGCTCAGTGCTAACGATTTTAATGCCTTTATTTTACAGCATAAGGTTAATTGAGTTTAAGGGTAAATATGATCAACAAGGTGAATATTTCGGTTTTGTGATTATTAATATTGATGCCAGCTTTTTATTAGATCAATTACAACGAGATTTTAAGCATTCGTTATTTGAATTAGCCATTGTAAATTTGAGTGGTTATTTTATTACCGCACCTAATCCAATCATCAGTTTTGGCTTTGATTTAAATATTCCTAACTCAACATGGCAATCACAAACAAATCAAGCATCTTTACCGTTAGGCGGTGAAATTCAACAATATAGAGTCTGGGAATCCAATAACGCCTGAACTGTTGCGTCAACCTGTCCATGGTTAACGGTGTATAAAGCGGCAAGGATGCAAGATGCGGTGCGCTTATTGTTTTTATTCGTTTGTTACTGTGTTTAGCGTGCTGGGGGCTAGCTGAAACACGGTCAAACATCCTTGCCGAAACTTGGGTGGTTGGCACTGTCTGCGCTTATCCACCGAATAAAAGTGACGTTATTGGATATAGAGTCTGAGAAATTCCAATAACGCCTGAACTGTTGCGTTAACCTGTCCATGGTTAACGGTATATAAAGCGGCAAGGATGCAAGATGCGTTGCGCTTATTGTTTTTATTCGTTTGTTACTGTGTTTAGCGTGCTGGGGGCTAGCTAAAACACGGTCAAACATCCTTGCCGAAACTTGGGTGGTTGGCACTGTCTGCGCTTATCCACCGAATAAAAGTGACGTTATTGGATATAGAGTCTGGGAACCCAATAACGCCTGAACTGTTGCGTCAACCTGTCCATGGTTAACGGTGTATAAAGCGGCAAGGATGCAAGATGCGGTGCGCTTATTGTTTTTATTCGTTTGTTACTGTGTTTAGCGTGCTGGGGGCTAGCTGAAACACGGTCAAACATCCTTGCCGAAACTTGGGTGGTTGGCACTGTCTGCGCTTATCCACCGAATAAAAGTGACGTTATTGGATATAGAGTCTGAGACCCAATAACGCCTGAACTGTTGCGTTAACCTATCCATGGTTAACGGTGTATAAAGCGGCAAGGATGCAAGATGCGGTGCGCTTATTGTTTTTATTCGTTTGTTACTGTGTTTAGCGTGCTGGGGGCTAGCTGAAACACGGTCAAACATCCTTGCCGAAACTTGGGTGGTTGGCACTGTCTGCGCTTATCCACCGAATAAAAGTGACGTTATTGGATATAGAGTCTGGGGACCCAATAACGCCTGAACTGTTGCGTTAACCTATCCATGGTTAACGGTGTATAAAGCGGCAAGGATGCAAGATTTGATGCGCTTATTATTAGTATGATTTTTTTGCTATTTGCTTGTGTAATCAGTTTGCTGGGGAACTCACTAAAAACACGGTCATACATCCTTGCCAAAAACCTAACTAGCTTGCCATTGCTTGTAGTTGTTGGCTTAACTGAGTAATTTTTTGTTGTAAATGTGCTATTTCTGACACGATTTCGCCTCGGGTTTCATTTTTACGGGTATCGCTATGTTTTACCCATTTGTAAACCGTCTTTGCTGAAATGCCATATTGTTTAGCGACATCTGATAACAAGCGATTATGCTGTTTCACTTCACTGATCACTTGATGTTGAAAATCGATAGAATAGTGCCTGGCAGTTGCGGTAGTCATGTGATTAATTCCTTATACTTTATTTGTATTTGCTTGAGCGAGATTCAACTTCATCCCACTGGCTGCAACCAAGATGCGCTAAGAAAAAATGTTCTGGCGGTATTGTTCAACCAGTTTATTCACCATGACATTGACTGATTTGATGTTATGACCTAGGTTCATTTTACTCATCACTATCTCCTACAACTGACAATGGACTGCTTACAAAATAAACTACTACTTAGTAGGTATATATCTCTATATGAAAAGCGCGTGCCAACTTTTAAATATTTTTTAAGTCATTAATTATCAATAACTTGTGTTTTTATCGATATTTTTAATAAATTTTGATTTTTATTAGATTGGTGCAATTGCACTAAAATGGTGAATCACGGCTTGGCTTTAGTGTAATGATTGAGTGCAGTATGAGTGAGGTTTATGGCAGCTGGAAGTCAGCTTAATGACAAAACGAGGACAGCGTTTTACGTGGAATAATTAATCCATACAAATATGATATTAATGCTTACGCGTGCGGATTGATGCAAACTCTAAAAAGCGGGTAACAAAGGGGAATGGGATTGGTAGTGCTTACTGATTAATCAGCAGCACTCATCAAATTTGGCGTTAATGAGATGACACACGGCTTCTAAGGCTGCTTCTGCATCGGGATCTTTAGCGGTTACTGTCATCATTTTACCAATTCCGCTTTCAAGCATCAGTAAACCGAGGACACTGGCAGCATTGGCTTGTTTTTCACCTTGTACAAGGGTGATTTCGGCATCAAAATCAGCCGCCAAAATGGCCAGTTTAGTTGCGGCACGCGCGTGTAATCCTAGCTTATTCGATATCGTTACTTGGCGTTTAAACATGATTAACGCTCCACACTGATCATTGGTTACTTTCTTCGATGTTAAGCTCTCTATGCCGAGCATTTACAGTGTGTTTGCTGCCTTGTCTAAAGCGTTTAGCGAGTTGATCGGTAATGTACACTGAGCGATGTTGTCCACCGGTACACCCTATCGCAATCGTCAGGTAACTGCGGTTATTGCGTTCTAGGTGTGGCATCCAGGTTTCGAATAAATTCTCAATTTGCCAAATAAATTTGTTTACCAAAGGCTGACGGCCTAAAAACGCTTGTACGGGTTCATCTAGTCCGGTGTAAGGTCTTAATTCAACTTCCCAGTGAGGGTTTGGTAAAAAGCGCACGTCAAACATAAAGTCGGCTTCGGTAGGCATACCATGTTTAAACCCAAACGATTCAAAGTTAATCACAAGCTCTTTATCAACACTGCCAAGTAATATCTGCCTAACTTGGTCACTGAGTTCGTAAATATTCAAGGCTGATGTGTCGATATAATGATCGACTATTTTAGCAATAGGCTCTAATAAGCGACCTTCTAGTTTAATCGCTTCTTGCAGTGAGATGTGATTTTTAGATAACGGGTGTAAGCGGCGGGTTTCGCTGTAGCGTTTAAGCAGTACTTTGTCGCTAGAATTTAAAAAGAAGCTGGTTATTTCGGTGTCAGGTTCAAGGATTTTTAATTGCTCTTGCAGTACTTTTCCTTGCTCGGCAATATTGCGCACATCAACACTAATGGCAACCAGGTCATTACTGCCTTTTAATTGCGCTAATAACGTATCGATAAGTGCTAGGGGGAGGTTGTCTACACAATAGTAGCCTAAATCTTCTAGCACTCTAAGGGCGACTGATTTACCTGATCCTGAGCGTCCTGATACGATGACAAGCTTCATTGCGTAATTACCTGATAGAGTTCTGTAGAATCGTGAATTTTACGTAATTGCTTTAGCACTTGTTTATCGCTGAGCTTTTGCGCCATTGATGACAGGGTGCTGAGATGTTGTTGGCATTGATCGGCTGGAACTAACAACGCAAATAAGATATCGACGGGTTGTTTATCGATGGCATCAAAAGGAATGGCCTCTTCGCATTTTACAAAAATAGCGATAGGGTGATCGATTGTGGTCAATCGGCCATGAGGTATCGCAATACCATTTCCTATACCTGTGCTCCCCATTTTTTCTCGTGCAAGCAGGCTTTCAAACACCTCTTGTGAAGATAGGGTGGGGTACTGGGCAGCAACTAAGTCGCTGATGAGTTCCAGTACCTTTTTCTTACTGCCCGGTGTGGCACAGGTGGTGCATTCCGGCTGCAGGATGGTACAAAGTTCCATCGTTAGTGTTTTGTATACTTCTCTTTGTGTTTAATTACCTGACGGTCTAGTTTATCTATCAGGGCGTCTATTGCTGCATACATGTCTGTGTTTTCAGACATGGCGAAAATTTCTCTACCATTGAGGATAATTTTGGCTTCTGCTTTTTGCTGTAATTTTTCAACATTGAGTACAACGTGGACATTATTGATCTGATCGAAGTGTCGTTCAAGCTTAGAAAATTTCTCGCGAACGTATTCACGCAAAGATTCTGTAATTTCAACATGGTGCCCAGATAGATTGATGTGCATTACACTTTTCTCCATTGTTGAGTAAATTTATAAACTCTTACGTTGGTTCGAGGGCGGTATCATCATTGCCTCACGGTATTTTGCAATCGTACGACGAGCAACATTGATCCCCTGTTCTGCCAGAAGTTGCGCCATTTTGCTGTCGCTAAGTGGCTTTTTCTGGTTTTCAGCAGCAACCAGCTTTTTAATAAAAGCACGGATTGCTGTTGATGAGCATTCTCCGCCATCGTCAGTGCTGACATGGCTTGAGAAAAAGTATTTTAGCTCAAATAACCCTCGTGGGGTGTGCATGTATTTTTGTGTTGTTACCCGTGAAATGGTTGATTCGTGCATTTCGACGGCTTCAGCAATGTCGTTTAATACCATGGGTTTCATGGCTTCTTCACCGTATTCAAAAAAGCCTTGCTGGAATTGCACGATGCAATTTGCCACTTTTAATAGGGTGTCGTTACGGCTTTCAAGGCTTTTTATAAACCACTTTGCTTCTTGTAAATGCCCACGTATAAATTGGGTGTCCGACGGGTTTTTGCTGCTACGCGCCATGGCTGCGTATTGTTGATTAACCCCAATTTTGGGCATATTGTCTGGGTTTAATTCAACCACCCAGCGGCCATTTTTTTTCAGCACGGTCACATCAGGGATTACGTATTCGTCATCCGTGGCGGTGATTAATAAGCCTGGGCGTGGATTGAGTGACTGGATCAAGCCGATGGCGTCGCGTAAATCATCTTCTTTAAGACGGGTTTTACGCATTAGTAATCTAAAATCACGGCCAGCGATCAAATCTAAGTAGTCTTTGATCAAAATACGTGCGTTTTCGATATATGGTGTGTCGCTGGCGTATTGTGCTAATTGGATTAATAGGCATTCGCTTAAATCGCGTGCAGCAACGCCCACAGGGTCAAAGTGTTGAACACGTTTAAGTACGGCTTCTACTTCGTCTAGCTCAACGTTTTCATCACCCATCGCTTCCAAAATTTCTTCGGTACTTTGCGTTAAGTAACCACGTTCATCAATGGCGTCGATAATGGCGGTTGCAATGGCTAAGTCAGTGTCAGAAAACGGCGTAAGGTTCTTTTGCCATTCTAAATGTTCATATAATCCTTCAGTGGTTTCGCCTTGAAACGGCATGTCGTCATCGCGCATGCTCGCACTGCCTGATCCAGACATAGGTGAGGCGGTATAGACTTCGTCCCACGTGGTATCCATGGGCAAATCGTCCATGGTTTCTTTGCTCATTGATTCAGTGGTGTCGACAGATGATGTGTCTTTCTCAACATTAACGGTGCTGTTATCGCTGAAATCGGTGTCTGATTGATCGTGATTTTCTTTTATAGGATCTTTGGCTTGAGAAAACTCATCTTCTATTTCAAGCAATGGGTTTGAGTCCAATGCTTGTTGGATTTCTTGCTGTAGCTCCAATGAAGATAATTGCAGTAAGCGAATGGCTTGCTGCAATTGTGGGGTCATAGTGAGATGCTGACCCATTTTAAGTTGGAGTGACGCTTTCATTTACCGCTTATCCCCAGATGATTTTCATAAAGATGACAATCTTGAAAACTGTAATAGATTGCCACGTAAGTCAATGATGTTTAGTTCTGTTTAGGTATCGTTCAATGAGATGAAGTAGATAGGCTAACTATAGCTTGAATTGTTCACCTAAGTACACTTCCCGAACTTGTTGATTGCTCAAGATCTCGTCTGGCGTACCTTCGGCAATTAAATTACCCTGGCTTACAATGTAAGCGCGCTCACAAACGTCGAGTGTTTCTCGTACGTTATGGTCGGTAATTAATACACCTAAACCCCGACTTTTCAGTTGTTGTATGATTTTTTTGATGTCGATAACCGAAATAGGGTCAACACCAGCAAAGGGTTCGTCGAGCAAAATAAATTTTGGGTTTGCCGCCAATGCGCGTGCAATTTCAACCCGACGGCGCTCACCACCAGACAAAGACATACCCTGACTGTCGCGAATATGAGTAATATGAAACTCTTCTAGCAAGTGCTCAAGCTGTTCAATGCGTTGATCTGTGTTTAGCTCTTTGCGAGTTTGTAATACCGCCATGATATTGTCATGCACTGTTAGCTTGCGGAAAATACTGGCTTCTTGAGGTAAGTAGCCTATGCCTTTGCGAGCTCTAAGGTGCATGGGATCAGATGTTAGGTCGTCTTTATCAATTAAAATACGCCCTTTGTCGCTTTTTACTAGGCCAACGACCATATAAAATGTGGTGGTTTTACCTGCGCCGTTAGGCCAAGCAAACCAACAATTTGCCCTGTTTTAACCGTTAAGCTTACATCCTTAACAACTTGACGGGCTTTGTAGCTTTTGGCTAGGTTTTCTGCGGTTAAGGTAATTTGGGTCATGGTTTGATCTGCTTGTTGACTGGGATCTCAGGCAGCTTTTGTTTTGGTGCTGACTCGTTTTGGAAATTATCAGGTTGGATAATAGTAATAACCCTGTCTTGACCTGTGCCGGTGCTTTCGGCAACTAATTCTTGAGCGGTAATATTGTACTTAATACGATTCCCCGTCACTTGGCTACCTGCTTGATTAAGCTTAGCATTACCTGACAAGGTTAATGTGGTCGTTGCTAGGTCGTAAGTGATTTCATTGGCACTTGCAGTACCAATATTGCCATCGTCTAACTCTTGAGAGAAGGTCGCAGGTTTACCTGTAGCGATGAGTCTTTTTGATGTGCTGTTTTCTGGCGTGAAGGCGCGTAGTTCGTCGGCATTAATATTGATGGTGCCTTGCACAATGGTTACCGGACCATTAAAAATAATTTGATTGTTTTTAATGTCAGCAGACTGGCTTACAGAGGAGATTTTTAATTCTTGTTTGAGATCACCTTGCTTTGCCATTGCTGGAATGCTCAGCATGCAAACTAAGCCGCTTAGTAATAGGGCGCGAGAGTAACGATTATTGTGGCTCATATGTTCCTTCTACTTTACTTAGTAGCGATAATTTTTGGGTATTCAAGTCAGCATGCAAGCCTAAACCTTGAATCATAAATCCTTTGCCTTTGATATACACCATCTCTTGTGAGTTGCCTATCATGGTGGACAGATCTAATGTGACTGTTTGTGTGGTCAGTGACTGTAAAGGCTCTTCAATATCAATGGCATCAATAATAACATTATTTTCTAAGATGACTTTATTGGTCTGTTTATTTAATTGACCTCGGTCGGCACTAAGTTGCCATTGGGCTTTGCCATTTTCCGGGTAAATTAAATACACAGGCTCAGTAAAGTGAGTGGTATCACTTGAATCATAATGTTCCATGTGTTTTGCCGATACTTTACTGGCAATTAACCCTTGTTTGTTAAATTCAGTAGTACGTAAATTGTCGGCAATAAAGTCAGGCCGTTCTATTCCTACTACTTTAATCGCATCCATTTCGCTACGCTTTACTTGGGCTTGCCAATACAACACAAAGGCAAGGCCAAAAAAAGCAGCAATCCCTAGAGTGACTCTGTTCATATACTCATACCGTGGGCGCGAGTAAATTTATCCTGGCTTAGTAATAAAAGATCCGTGAGTTCACGCAGGGCACCATGGCCGCCATTGATAGTGGTGATCATATGGCAATGTTGTTTTACAAATGGATGACCATCAGCAACACACACTGCTAAACCCACTACTTTCATTACGGGTAAATCGACCATGTCGTCTCCAATGTAGGCGACTTCATCGGCAGTCACATTGTAGAGAGAAAGTAATTGTTCAAATGGTTCAAATTTATTGTCGATGCCTTGATAAATATGTTTAACCCCAAGCGCTGTCATGCGGGTTTCAACAATTTTTGATTTA
Organism: Shewanella phaeophyticola; assembly: GCF_025398315.1. Lineage (GTDB taxonomy): Bacteria > Pseudomonadota > Gammaproteobacteria > Enterobacterales > Shewanellaceae > Shewanella > Shewanella phaeophyticola. The sequence continues at coordinate 3,555,753 of NZ_JAODOQ010000001.1, read as the reverse complement.
CGCCCTGTAATCACGGCAACATGTATGCCACTGGTTAATACTGAACGTACACCATAACCATCACGAGTGTGGAATGCTTTTAGCTCTTCGCCTGCATTGCTTAAATAAATACGTCCGTCAGAAAAGACGCCGTCAACATCGCAAATGAGCAGTTTAATTTTTTTAGCTCGTTGCCAAATATCGTCGCTGACCGAGCCATAAAAGCCGTGATGTGTATCTGACATGGTTAAATCACTCCTGCTTTAACCATATCGAGCATATTTAATGCGCCGATCGGTTGATGCTGTTGGTTAACGACAATCAATCCGTTAATGTTTTTTTCTTCCATAATTTGTAATGCTTTTGCTGCCAAGATACCGCTTGGACTGGTCACGCAATTTTGCGTCATCACTTGGGCAATTGATGTGGTGCGTAAGTTCACTTCAGCATCAATAATACGCCGTAAATCACCGTCGGTAAAAATACCCACTAAGGTATTGGCTTTGTCGACAACGGCAGTCATACCCAAGCCTTTTTTCGATATTTCATACAGCGCATCGGTAATGCAGATGTCATCACTTACACTCGGTAAGCTGTCACCTTGATGCATCACATCTTCTACTTTTAGCAACAGTTTACGCCCTAAAGCACCGCCGGGGTGTGATAAGGCAAAATCGTCTCGGGTAAAGCCTTTTGCTTGCAGTAATGCGATAGCTAAAGCATCACCCATCGCAAGAGTCGCGGTAGTGCTTGATGTCGGAGCTAACCCAAGCGGGCAGGCCTCTTCTTGTACTTGAATGCACAGATGAATTTTAGCGAGTCGAGCCATGTTTGACTCAGGTTTGCCGGTAACTGAAATGACCGGTACACCCATGCGTTGAATCACAGGTAGTAAGGTTAAAATTTCACTTGATTCGCCAGAGTTAGAAATCGCCAGTACGATATCATTTTTGTCTAAAGCGCCTAAGTCGCCGTGACTAGCTTCACCGGGATGTACAAAAAAGGCTGGAGTGCCGGTACTCGCAAAGGTGGCTGATATTTTATTACCAATATGGCCTGATTTACCCATACCCATCACAATGACTTTGCCTTTACATTGCATGATCAGCTCGCAGGCTTGGCCAAATTCAACGGAGTCGACGTATTGATATAAATGATCTAATGCCGCTTTTTCGATATCGATAACTTTACGGCCCCATTGGCGAAATTGAGTTTGATCTACCATGAGTGTCTCTCTTTTAGCTTTAGACTATACCTTTTTGCTCCAATCTAATGAGATTGAAATACAATAATTTGGTACGCAATAAAGGTGATTAATAACAGGGCGCCATGCCAACGGGTCAGTTGTTTTTTAGCACCACTAGATAACACTAAAACGGCCAGTGCAGCACTGGTTCCCAATACCATGTAGAAATCTCTACCGCTGGCTTGTGCATCGATTTCGCCTGGGGCAATCAATGCAGGTATAGCAAGTACCGCTAGAATATTAAATAAGTTTGAACCAACGATATTACCAATCGCTAAATCATCTTCCTTTTTTAATACGCCAGCAATGCAAGCTGCCAACTCGGGTAAGCTTGTACCAACCGCAATAATAGTCAGTCCAATGACTAAATCAGATAATCCATAAAATTTTGCAATTCCTACCGCGCCGTCAACCATCCAACCCGCTGATAGAGGAAGTAATATAATCCCAACTAGCAGCCAAATGATAGCACGAAAGGTAGGGACGTTTTTAGGGATCTCAGACTCAAGGTCTTCATCTAAGGTATCTACCGCTTTATTGCTAGTGGCTTGCCAAATGAAAAAGCCCATTAAGCCAAAAAATAAGATGGTTAACATAATGCCTTCAGCACGGGTTAACAGGCCGTCATGTAATGCGTAGCCCGCGAATACCGTAGCCGCTAACATTAAGGGAATTTCACGCTTTAAGGTTTTTGACCCTACACTAATCGCACCGAGTAATGCGGTTAATCCTAAAATTAAGGTAATGTTGGCAATGTTTGAGCCTAAAACGTTGCCGACTGCGGTGTTACGCATATCATTCATTGATGCGCTCGCGGCAACAAACATCTCTGGGGCTGAGCTGCCCATCGCTACGATGGTGAGTCCAATTAGCATTGGCGGTAAGCCTAAATTACGCGCAAATGCAGCTGCACCGTATACAAATCTATCCGCACTCCACACTAAAACAGCAAGCCCTACAATTAGCATTAGGATATTAACTAGCATGTGATTCCCATGATGGTAAATAATTAGCGGGCATTTTCGCTGGATTTTCACTAAATTGAAAGCATTGTGCACTAATTGTATTAACAATGAGCTTTGGTTATGTGGATATAGTTGTCGCTCAATGGACAATTACAGTACAATTTGCGCTTCATCTTTTTTTAAGGAAGGTTGTGATCTCCTCAACTCCGATGCCTGATATGAGTAAATCAAATAATTCCCCTTTGGTCGAGATTAACCATTTGGCTTTTAGTCATGGTTCTCGAGTGATTTATAAAGATATTTCGTTAACGATACCTAAAGGTAAAGTGACCGCTATTATGGACTCTAGCGGTATAGGTAAAACGACGTTATTAAAATTGATTGGTGGGCAACTTACACCCAATAGTGGTCATATTTTATTTGATGGCCAAGATGTACATAAATTAAAGCGTGAAGAGTTATTTGAGTTACGTAAACGCATGAGCATGCTTTTTCAAAGCGGTGCGATGTTTACCGATTTAAATGTATTCGATAATGTCGCGTTTGCATTAAGAGAGCATTCGGGGTTACCTGAAGAAATTATTCGTTCAATTGTGCTGATGAAATTACAAGCAGTGGGACTTCGCGGAGTCGCTTATTTAATGCCTAACGAGCTTTCTGGTGGTATGCAGCGTCGTGCTGCACTTGCTCGGGCAATTGCGCTTGAGCCTGAAATGATTTTGTACGACGAGCCTTTTGCGGGTCAGGATCCTATTTCAATGGGGATGCTCGTAAAATTAATTCGTGAGCTCTCAGATACGCTTAAACTCACTTCTGTTGTGGTGTCTCACGACGTAGATGAAGTACTGGGTATTGCAGATTATGTGTATGTGATTGCAGAAAAAAAAGTGATTGCACATGGAACGCCAGAGCAATTGCGCTTGTCTGATAACCCGCAATTAATTCAGTTTATCCAAGGCGCGCCAGATGGTCCGGTACCATTTCATTATCCTGCCGAGGATTATCAAGAGGAGTTATTGCGTGGGCGTAATTGATAATATTGCCGACATGGGCAAATATGCGTTAAAGATAATATCCGGATTAGGCCGAGCTGGTTTAATGCTGTGGGGTGCAGTGGTACGTGTGCCTAATGTTAAAAAAGGTTTGCCACTACTTACTAAGCAAATATATGTGCTGGGTGTGCGCTCCATGGTGATTATCCTGGTATCGGGTTTGTTTATCGGCATGGTGTTAGCGTTGCAGGGCTACAATATTCTTGTTGGCTTTGGTACGGAAGAAAGTTTGGGCACAATGGTGGCGCTCAGTTTGTTACGTGAACTTGGTCCAGTGGTTGCCGCATTACTGTTTGCTGGCCGAGCAGGATCTGCGCTAACGGCAGAGATTGGTTTAATGAAATCGACTGAACAGTTATCTAGCTTAGAGATGATGGCAATTGATCCTTTACGACAGATCATTGCCCCTCGTTTTTGGGCTGGGGTGATCAGTATGCCTCTGCTTGCTTTGATGTTCAGTTTAGTGGGCATTATGGGCGGCCATCTGGTGGGTGTTGAATGGAAAGGCATTGATAGCGGTGCATTTTGGTCAATTCTTCAAGCATCTGTAGAGTGGGAACAGGATATTGTTAACAGCTTGATTAAGAGTGTTATTTTTGGTGTCGTGGTGACTTGGATAGCCTTGTACAGAGGATACGAAGTACAACCCAACCCAGAAGGTATTAGCCGGGCGACAACTTCAACGGTTGTGCAGGCCAGTTTAGCTGTTTTAGCGCTGGACTTTTTGCTTACTGCAATCATGTTCGGAAATTAAGGTTTTTTCATTGTTTAGTTTAATTGAAGTGGTTTAAGAGTATGTTGACACGGAAAATTGAGTTACTAGTAGGCGTGTTTTTATTGTCAGGTTTGTTGGCCTTTTGTGCATTGGTATTTAATGTTGCTAATGTAGAAGTCAAGTCAAGTGACCAAACTTATACATTAGTTGCCGAGTTCAATAATATCGGTGGATTAAAAGTACGCTCACCAGTCAAAGTAGGTGGGGTGGTTGTTGGTCGTGTGACAGACATTACCTTAGATACTCGTAAGCTGATCCCTGTGGTGACGTTAACGATGGACAAGCGCTATGATGAGTTCCCTGAAACCAGCAGTTTAGCTATTTTGACTTCAGGTTTATTAGGTGAGCAGTTTATTGGTTTAACTCCAGGCTTTATGGATGATGATATTGCTATGCTGGTAGATGGCGATAAGGTTCATGATACACGCGGCGCATTGATTCTCGAAGATTTAATTGGTCAACTTTTATACAGTATGTCGTCTAAAGACAATTAGGAGCTCTATAATGAAGGCACTTTTTCATCGTGTAATGGCTGTATGTTTAATTGCTAGTGCGGCAATTAGCTCTAGTGTGATGGCGGCTAATGACGAGATTAACCTCAATGACCCATATGAAATGATCAAACAAGTTGCCAACAAGACATTTGATCGTTTTAAGCAAGATAGGGCATTAATCGATAGCGATTTAAGTCATTTAAAAGTGATAGTAAATGAAGAATTAATGCCATACGTGGATTATAAATATGCAGCATACAAAGTAATGGGGCAGTATTTACGTGACACTACACCTGATCAACGTGATCGTTTTGTTGAAGCATTTGAAGGCTACTTAGTGGCAACGTATGCCCAAGCGTTAACCGAATACACAAACCAGACTGTTGAGTTTGATCCTGCGAGTGATTTTAGCGATGAAAAAATTGTTGAAATTAACGTGCAAATTATTGAAAAAGGTCGCCCACCGATCAAAATTCAATTTAAAGCCCGTCGTTTAAAAGACGATACTTGGAAAGCATTTGATCTTGTTGCAGAAGGCGTAAGCTTATTAGCTTCTAAACAGTCTGAAATTTCTAACTTGATCCGTCAGCAAGGTATTGAAGCTGTGATTTCAATGTTGAATGATAAAACCAAGCAAAAAATCGATCGTCAACCAATTAAAGAAGCTGCAGCAGCGTGATTAACTTTAATCAACAAGAGCAGCAGTGCTTCGTTAGCGGACGCTTAACGCAGGTTGAAGTAAAACAATTATGGCCAAAACGCCAACAGTTGTTTACTGATACAACCCAAGTGATAGACTTGTCTGCCCTAGAATATGTAGACAGTGCTGGTGTAGCGTTATTACTGGCATTGGTTCGATTAACTCATTCTGGCAGTAAAAAAGACTGCGCATCGCGACAGTTGGTTAACCCCAGCGAGCAGCTCAAAAAAATGATTGAGCTATACGATTTAGACGCTTTTTTTAGCCAGACATAGTTATAGTTGTAGCCGTTTTCGTTGTATAAATACGAGTTTATAAGTGCCAGTTTTATAAGCATCAGATTGACAAGTAAAGGTAATAGATTTCATGGATTGCAAGGTTATTGAACAAATGTTGACAGATGCACTGTCATTAACAGAAGCCCATGTGACTTCAGATGGTAGTCATTACAAAGTGGTTGCTGTTGGTGAGTGCTTCGATGGCATGAGCCGCGTAAAACAGCAACAAGCTATTTATGCTCCACTTTCAGAACAAATTGCCAGTGGCGAACTACACGCGCTAACCATCAAAACATTTACGCCTACCCAGTGGAAGCGTGAAAAACTTTTCAATATGTAAGTACTGAGATTCACAGTGGATAAATTAACTATTAAAGCCAGCAAACCGCTTGCTGGTGAAGTCGTGATCTCGGGTGCTAAAAATGCGGCATTGCCTATTTTAATGGCAGGCGTATTAGCCGAAACAGATTTTATTGTCTCAAACGTGCCTAATTTACGAGACGTCAACACCAGTTGTGAGTTACTACGTTGCTTAGGTGCCGAAGTTGATCAGCTTGAAAATAGCTGCGTGCGTATTTCGACCACCAATTTAAATGAATATTGTGCCCCGTATGATTTAGTTAAAACCATGCGTGCTTCAATCTTGATCCTTGATCCATTACTTGCGCGCTATGGAACTGCAGATGTGTCTTTACCTGGTGGTTGTGCGATTGGTGCGCGCCCTGTAAATTTACACTTACACGGTTTAGAGCTGATGGGCGCTAAGATCGAAGTGAAAGAAGGCTACATTAAAGCTCGTGTAGATGGTCGTCTTAAAGGTGCACATATCTTTATGGATATGGTGAGTGTTGGCGCAACAGAAAACCTATTAATGGCTGCATCACTTGCCGACGGTACAACGGTTATTGAAAACGCTGCTCGTGAGCCAGAAGTCACCGATTTAGCGAATTGCTTAGTAGCTATGGGCGCTAAAATCTCAGGCATCGGTACTGCAACATTAACGATTGAAGGCGTTGAGCGTTTATCGGGTTGCGAATACCGTGTTATGCCTGACCGCATTGAAACAGGTTCGTTCTTAGTTGCCGCGGCTGTCACGCGTGGCAAAATTCGTTGTTTGTCTGCCGACCCTAGTGCACTCGAAGCTGTATTAATCAAGCTTGAAGATGCTGGCGCGACCATCGCAACGGGTGAAGATTGGATTGAGCTTGATATGCAAGGGCAACGACCTAAGGCTGTTAACATTAAAACCGCGCCATACCCTGCATTTCCTACCGACATGCAAGCGCAGTTTTGTGTATTAAATGCCCTTGCTGAAGGCACCGGTCGTGTGACTGAGACCATTTTTGAAAACCGCTTTATGCATGTACCAGAAATGAGCCGCATGGGCGCTGACATCGAACTCGAAGGTAATACGTGTATTATCCACGGTATTGAACGTTTAAATGGTGCTCAAGTAATGGCAACCGATTTACGTGCATCAGCAAGCTTAGTGATTGCGGGCACTAATGGCAGACGGTATCACGACCGTCGATCGTATTTACCATTTAGACCGTGGTTATGAACATATCGAAGCTAAGTTTCAAGGTTTAGGTGCAGAAGTGGTACGCGTTAAATAGCGTTCATGGCTGTACAAAAAAGCCATTCAATGATGAGTTGAATGGCTTTTTTTATGTGCTAATTTTATTTGTTTAATATGAATATTGAATAAAGGTGATCATTCAGGCTCATTAATTTTTTCTGCAATAATAACCGGGAAGGTTTGAGTTTTACCTTCACGAATGATGACCATGTCTATTCTGGTGCCTGGTGGCGTTTCTGCAATTCTGTCTAACAGCATTTCAACACCGGGAACGTCTTCACCATTATATTGGGTTATCACATCTCGAGGGGCTAAACCTGCGCGAGCGGCTGAGCACTCTGGGTCAACACCTGTGACCAATACCCCTTTCATATCGGGTAGGTTTAGAATTTGTGCAACGACCTGGTTAATTGGCTCACCAGAAATGCCCAGCGCACCACGGATCACGCGGCCATGTTTTATTAATTTGTCCATAATGCTATGAGTACAATTTTATGGGAATAGCAAAGCTAATGCCATTACCGCCATTATCGCCGCCTACCTGGAAGGCGGCCGTGTTAATGCCGATTAATTCGCCATTAGTGTCGATTAATGCGCCACCTGAGTTGCCTGCATTAATGGCTGCGTCGGTTTGTAAAAAGTCTAAATAACCAGAACTTAACCCATTTCGTCCAGTGGCACTGATAATACCTTGGGTAATGGTTTGGCCGATGTTGTACGGATTACCAATAGCTAATACTACATCGCCTACTTGCGCTGGATTGTTGAGATTAAACGGTACAATAGGTAGGTTATCGCCTTCAATTTTGAGTACGGCTAAATCTGTTACGGGATCGGAGCCAACGACTTCAGCGGTAAATTTACGCCCATCTTGAAGTGCTATGACAATTTCATCAGCTTTTTTAATCACATGGTAATTGGTCAGCACGTATCCATCTTTGCTCATAATTACCCCAGAGCCCAAGCCTTGAAGTGAACTTGCGTTTAAAGGGTTACGTTGGTCAATGCTTAGGCTGTAAATATTGGCCACAGCAGGTGCTGCACGGCGAACGGCTTTGGCAAAAGACAGCTCAGCGCCACCACTGTGTACGGAAGACAATCCTGTATTAAGGGAATGGTTAGGTAGAATCGATGTGATCACTAAAAAAACAGCTGCCATGATCAGGCCAAATGTCATAGCTTTTACAATATAGATGCACGTGTCTTTTAAATTCATAGCCTGACATTTGTTGAAAAATATGAACTTTATCTTAACATAGCTCAAAAAATTAAGCATCGGCCAAGCTTGCACCGATGCTCAAATCTTCAAGTCAGTTCACACTCATTAACAGCGTGGTAATGACGGGCTGTAAATCGAAACGAATAATTTACTTTTAACGACTTAACGTAAAACTAAATACAGTAAATTGTTGTCTCTTAAAATCTTTAACGCCACTGAACTTTGCTGGTCTTCCAGTGCTTCTTTTAATGCTTTTAGGCTGGAAATTTTAGTGCGGTTTAATCCGACAATTACATCTCCTTCTTGCAAGCCACTCATGGCAGCGGGTGAACCTTGAGCAATTTCGGTGATCTCAATACCTTTTTTACTGTCTTCTAATGTCGCACCTTGCAACATAGGATGCACGTTGCCAGCTTCTGCTTCAACTTTGTCTGCTTCACCTAAGGTGGCGTTAATGGTTTTCTTGTCACCATCGCGAATAATGCCAAATTCAACTTCGGCGCCTGCACCCATGGTGGCGACTTTAGCGCGTAACTCTTGGAAGCTCTTAATACTACGTCCATTAATGCTGACAATAATGTCGCCGGCTTTTAACCCCGCTTTATCGGCGGCACTTTTCGGCATGACTTCGTTAACAAAACCACCGTGTTGTGTGTCTAGGCCAAAAGCTTTTGCCAGCTCGTTGTCTAAGTCACGGCCAGAAACCCCTAATACACCTCGGCGTACTTCACCATGTTCAATAATTTGATCTACCAAGTTATGAACCATGTTGGCTGGAATAGCAAAACCGATGCCTACGTTGCCGCCATTGGGCGCCACAATTGCGGTGTTAATACCGATAAGCTCACCGTTTAAGTTAACTAAAGCTCCACCTGAGTTACCACTATTAATGGCCGCGTCGGTTTGAATAAAGTTTTCAAGCATTTCGATGCCTAAACCACTGCGGCCTAGCGCACTAACAATACCTGAGGTGACGGTTTGTCCTAAACCAAATGGATTACCAATTGCCACAGCAAAGTCACCTACGCGAATATTGTCTGAATCGGTTTGGTTAATTTCGGTTAAGTTTTTGGCGTCAATTTGCAACAAGGCAATATCCGATTCTTTATCAGCACCAATGAGTTTAGCTTTGATTTCCCGGCCATCATGCAAGCCTATTTGAATATCATCTGCACCATTGATGACATGGTTGTTGGTTACAATGTAGCCTTTAGCTGCATCAATAATAACCCCTGAGCCTAAGCCTCTAAAAGGACGCTCTTGTACTTGTTCTTGTGGCGCATTAGGACCAAAGAAGTAACGAAACACATCTGGCACTCGCTGTTTTGACACTTGAGTGCCCGATACGGCTACCGACACCACCGCTGGGGTCGTGCGTTCTAACATTGGGGCTAAGCTCGGTACGGCTTGACCTTCAACCGCTTGCGGAATGGCGGCTTGCGATACAGCAGGGTATAACGACAATGAAGCTGTTAATAGTGCTGCAGAAAGTAGGCTTAATTTGGTTTTCATAGGTTAGGTAGCTCCTGATTGCATTCAAGCTTGTAAATAAAATATGTGGCTTGATTACAAGAATTCAAAGTTAAATATCGTTAATAATGAGAGTAGACAACACTGCATGTCGTCGCGATAAAAGCTGTCAATAATATGGGTTAATCTGAGTTAATTATTGAGAGTGACGAGTTATTTGTTAGTTCAAATTTGATTAACAAACCTTAATTTGATCCGGTTAAGCGGTTACTCGTATTGAATTTTTAATGTTATTATCCGTAGTAATTTATTGATGTAAGAGAGTCGTAATCGTGGCGCAGTTAACCCCTTGGCAGCATTATCAGCAAGACCTTACCCGAGCAGATTTTTCACATGATGCCGCACAAGAGCAGGCTGTTAAGTCATTGCAACGTGTTTATGATGAAATCATCGCCGCAAATAAACCCAGTTCTGGTTTATCTAAATTGTTTTCTGCCGTTGGAGTAAAAGCCAAGCCAGCACCTGTCAAAGGATTATATTTATGGGGCGGAGTTGGGCGCGGCAAAACGTATTTAATGGATACATTTTATGATGCATTACCAGGGGAACGTAAATTACGAGCGCACTTTCATCGTTTTATGCATCAAGTACATCATGAACTCGACGGTTTAAAAGGGGTACAAGATCCATTGATTACCATTGCGAAGAAAATGGCTAATCAATATCAGGTTATCTGTTTTGATGAGTTTTTTGTATCAGATATTACCGACGCCATGTTATTAGGAACATTATTCCAAGAACTGTTTAAGCAAGGGGTCGCATTGGTTGCTACATCTAATATCATACCTGACGAATTGTATAAAAACGGCTTGCAGCGTGCACGTTTTTTACCGGCAATCGCATTAATTAATCAACATTGTGAGATCCTCAATGTTGACTCTGGTATTGATTATCGCCTGCGTACGCTCGAACAAGCTGAAATCTATCATTATCCATTAGATGAACAAGCGGATATCAATTTACTCCACTACTTTGCGCAACTTGCGCCTGAATCTGAAGTGCAAACAGAAGCCATTGAAATTGACGGTCGGGCGATTAATATCCGCCAGCAATCTCAAGGGGTACTGTTGATTAATTTTAGAGACATGTGCGACGTATCCGCGTTCGCAGCGAGATTACATGGAAATCGCCTGCCTTTATCACACCGTATTGTTAAGTGGAATAGAGCAAATGGGCGCGCAGCAAACGGGTGATGATATCGCCAGACGATTTTTGGCAATGGTTGATGAGTTTTACGAACGTAACGTTAAATTAATTGTGTCAGCGCAAATAGAACTAGAACACATTTATACAGATGGCCAATTAAGTTTTGAGTTTAAACGTTGTCGTCTCGCGGTTAATTGAAATGCAATCGCGTGACTATCTTGCCCTAGAGCACTTACCTTAAGCCATTAGTGACATCGTGGTAGGCTGAAGGTTGCCGGCAAAATGACTGTATCCTTGATGATTAAGCGATTGAATGGCAGGTGAAGCTAACCGATCGAATTTTTTATCTTTTTCGCAAAAAAGCAGGTGATTTTTGCATCTGCTTTGCGTATAATCCGCACCCTGCCCACGTTACTCCGCCAATTGGGCGGAAGTTGTAAGCCAATATTCGTGCTCGAAGGGGCAAGAATCGGTAATTTTGTGTTGATTGCATTTGCATTCAGCATGTGAGACAGAATTTTAAACATTGGGTTTTTGTATAATGAAGACTACATATACTGCTACACCAGAGACGGTTACTCGTGACTGGTTCGTTGTTGACGCTGAAGGCAAAACTTTAGGTCGTATTGCAACTGAAATCGCAACTCGCTTACGCGGCAAGCATAAGCCAGAATACACTCCTCACGTTGACACTGGTGATTACATCATCGTTATCAATGCTGAAAAAGTGACTGTAACTGGTAACAAAGCAGCTGGTAAAATTTACTACTCGCATTCAGGTTTCCCTGGTGGCATCAAGCAAATCAGCTTCGAAAAGCTACAGGCTCAAAAACCAGAAATGATTATCGAGAAAGCAGTTAAGGGTATGTTACCAAAAGGTCCTTTGGTAGCCGTGCTATGTTCCGTAAGCTTAAAGTTTACGCTGGCACTGAACATAACCATGCTGCACAACAACCACAAGTTCTTGATATCTAAACGGGAGTAAGCAAATGTCTGCAACTCAGTACTACGGCACTGGCCGTCGCAAAACATCTACAGCTCGCGTTTTCGCTAAAGCAGGTAGTGGCAATATCATCGTAAACCAACGTCCTTTAGATGTATATTTTGGTCGTGAAACTGCTCGTATGGTTGTTCGTCAACCATTAGAGTTAGTTGAAATGACTGAAAAGTTAGACATCTATGTAACTGTTAAGGGCGGTGGTACTACTGGCCAAGCTGGTGCAATTCGTCACGGTATTACCCGTGCACTTATGCAACTAGATGAAGCTTTACGTCCTACTCTACGTACCGCTGGTTTTGTTACCCGTGATGCTCGTAAAGTTGAACGTAAGAAAGTGGGTCTACGTAAAGCACGTCGTAAGCCACAGTTCTCTAAGCGTTAATTCGTTTTTTGGATTCAAAAAACCCAGCTTATGCTGGGTTTTTTATTGTCTGAAATAAATGTAATACCAATTCTTATTAGAATGTGATCTATTTTAGGCTGTGTCACTAGGGTCTGTTGAACTTTGCTGGTTGAATTTTGTTCGAGTTAAAAACGTTTTACTCTTTGTTAAATGGATTTTGCTTAGATTGCACAACCCCAAAGGGCGCAACGTGGTCTTCTTTTTTAGCCCTTTTCAAGGTACGACTGCATGGATACTGGAGATAGAACAACGCAGGAGCCGTTGTCGAGCGCACTATGCCCTGAAAAGTCTGTCTCGAATACCGCACTGAACATTTTCGCTAAAAGAGCACATTATAATGCGGGCTGGTATAGATCATTGTGCTATTTAGCGCATAATCAATAACAGTAGATTGTATTTTTGCAAGTGAACGTTGAGGTTTTATACATGAGTTTACAGTTATTGATGACAGCGTTGGGCTTAGTTTTGATTATTGAGGCCTTGATCCGCTTATTTTCCCGACTCAATGGCAAAAATATTTATTAGAGCTTTCAACACAAAAGCAAAATGTTCTCAGACGCTTAGGTGGCAGTCTAGTCACGGCAGGCGTCGTTTTATTGATCATTTTTCAATAAAATACTTGGCTATAACATACTAAAATCTGTTAAAATTCTATTTTATACCACAAGACGTTGCAGCTAATAATGGGCAAAAATGTAGTCGTACTCGGCACTCAATGGGGTGACGAAGGCAAAGGTAAGATTGTCGACCTTTTAACAGAACAGGCAAAATACGTAGTTCGTTACCAAGGCGGCCATAATGCTGGTCATACTTTGGTAATTGATGGTGAAAAAACCGTTCTTCATTTAATTCCGTCTGGCATTTTACGTGACAATGTAAAATGTATCATCGGTAATGGTGTTGTCGTAGCGCCTGACGCGTTGATGAAAGAAATCAACATGCTTAAAGGCCGCGGTATCCCTGTTGAAGAGCGTTTACTTATCTCTGAAGCATGTCCGCTTATTCTTCCATTCCATTGTGCACTTGATATCGCTCGCGAAAAAGCGCGTGGTAATAATGCCATTGGTACTACTGGACGCGGTATTGGTCCTGCATATGAAGACAAAGTGTCGCGTCGCGGTTTACGCATCGGCGATTTGTTTAATGCAGAACTGTTTGCTACTAAGTTACAAGAAGTCATGAAATACCATAACTTCATGTTAACTGAGTACTATCAAGCTGAAGCCGTTGACTATCAACAGACTCTTGACGATGCGTTAGCAATTGCTGACTACTTAAAGAGCATGTGTGTTGACGTAACTGAAATGCTTGATACCGCACGCAAAGCGGGTGAGCCAATTCTATTTGAAGGTGCTCAAGGTACATTATTGGATATTGACCACGGTACTTATCCATTTGTGACCTCATCAAACACGACCGCTGGTGGTGTTGCGACAGGTTCAGGCTTTGGTCCTCGCCATTTAGATTATGTGCTTGGTATCATGAAAGCGTACACCACTCGTGTTGGTGCTGGTCCTTTCCCGACTGAACTGGCTAATGAAATCGGTGATTACATCGGTGAAAAAGGCCAAGAGTTTGGTGCGACAACTGGCCGTAAACGTCGTCCAGGTTGGTTAGATGCAGTGGCAATGCGCCGTGCAGTACAAATCAACAGTGTTAGCGGATTCTGTTTAACTAAACTAGACGTATTAGATGGTCTAGAAGAAGTTAAAATCTGTGTAGGCTATGAGTATCCAGATGGCACAGTTGAAAAGGTGACTCCTTTAGCAGCTGAAGGTTACGAGCTAGTGACACCGGTTTATGAAACCATGCCAGGTTGGAGTGAAAACACCTTTGGTGCAACTTCAATCGAGCAGTTACCTGCGGCAGCTATCAAATATATTAAGCGTCTCGAAGAATTATTAGAAACGCCGGTTGATATTATCTCTACGGGTCCGGACAGAAATCAAACGATGATTTTGCTTAGTCCGTTCAAGTAAAAGAAATAGGCCGCGAAAGCGGCCTTTTTTATGAACAACGTAAATTTATTAACGACTACAAAGCATTTTGTCGGATTGTAGAACTCAAGAAATACACTATACTGCCGATGAATAAGTCATCATAGTGTCATCGAGAATCCATATGTTGCGTGTATCTCTAGCCTTATTAAGCCTTATTTCTGTTAACGTATTTGCCTTAACTGAAGCGGTCGATATTTATAGCGACAAACAGTTGATCTCGTTGATCCACTCCGAACAGTATTTACAACGTGTTAAGGCCGACGACTGCCAATTAGTGCAAGACATCGAGGCCAGAGCAGAAGTGTTACAACAACCCTTGTACCAGTTTTTATGGGGTGAAATGTTAAATAATGGCGTGTGTGTTACTGCACATCCATCGCGCGGTATGATGTTACTGCAAACATCAGCAGAGCAAGGTAGCTCAGAAGCCATGGTAAAATTGGCGGATTATTATTATCGCGGTAAACTAGTGGTTAAAAATCCTAATCGCGCAGTACAGTACGTATTACCCGCAGCCGCCAATGGTGATGTTTCTGCCAGGATGCTACTAGTACGTTTATTTAGCGAAGGTTATGGTAGCCCAACCGATTACGAAATGGGTTATCATTGGTTATATAACAGTATATTTGATAACGATGCCCAGCAGAAAAAGGCCTCGTCTTTATTGCAGATGTTAGCTGCAAAAATGCCCGCCAGTAGAGTGGCCGGTGCCAGCAGTCACAGCTGTACACACGTTAGAAGCTCCACGTTATGGAGCGAATTATTTGGAAATTGAATGATCAACGATCCTCATTTTGAGAGAGAGCAAGACAAGTACGACAATCCTATTCCTAGCCGCGAGTACATTTTAGAATACTTGCGTGCACAAAAGTCTCCCGTTAGCCGCGACAAAATAGCACAAGCATTAAACATTACTGAAGAAGAGCCATTAGAGGCGCTGCGCCGACGCTTGCGTGCTATGGAGCGTGACGGTCAGTTAGTGTTTACTCGTGGTCAAAGCTATGGTCTACCTGAGCGTATGGATTTATTGTCTGGTAGCGTTATTGGTCATCGTGATGGTTTTGGCTTTTTTAAGCCAGACGAGGGCGGTGACGACCTATTTATTAATAACCGCGATATGCTGATGTATTTTCATGGCGACAAAGTCTTGACCAAAAAGCCGGTACTGATCGCCGTGGTCGTCGTGAAGCACGTATTGTCCGTTTGGTGCAAGAGCGCACAGCCGCTTTAGTCGGCCGTTACCATGTTGATGGTGGCATGGGCTTTGTGATTGCTGATGATCGCCGCATCACCCAAGAAATTTTAATCGATAACAACGATCGTAATGGCGCAAGAGCTGGCGATGTGGTTGTGGTTGAACTCACCCGCCGCCCTGGCCGTTTTGTTAAAGCCGCAGCTAAAGTGACCGAAGTATTGGGTAAGACCATGGCTCCGGGGATGGAAATTGAAATTGCATTACGTAATTACGATTTACCCCATACTTGGTCAGCAATTATCGAGAAAAAACTCAAGCGTATTCCTGATGAAGTCCCTGAAGAAGATAAACAGGGGCGTGTTGATTTACGCCATTTACCGCTTGTGACTATCGACGGAGAAGATGCGCGCGACTTTGATGATGCGGTATACGCAGAAGCGAAACCAAGTGGTGGCTGGCGTTTATGGGTGGCGATTGCAGATGTCAGTCATTATGTTAGAACCGACTCGGCACTTGATGTAGAAGCTCGATCACGTGGTAACTCGGTGTATTTCCCGTCGCAAGTGATCCCAATGCTTCCGGAAAAAATCTCAAATGGTCTATGTTCATTAAAACCACATGTCGACCGCCTGTGTATGGTTGCCGAGATGACTATTTCGGCTGCGGGTAAGCTCTCTGGCACCAAATTTTATCCAGCGGTAATGCACTCGCATGCACGTTTTACTTATACGCAAGTTGCCGACATGCTTGAAGGCGGCCTGATTGCACCTGAACACGAAGCCTTGTTCCCGCACTTACTGTGCTTACAATCTTTGTATCTCACCTTAGATCAGCGCCGAGCTGAACGTGGTGCTATTGCATTTGAAACATTAGAAACGCAGTTCATTTTCAATGAAGATCGTAAAATTGACAAAATTGTGCCAAGAGGCCGTAATCAGGCGCATAAGATCATCGAAGAGTGCATGATTTTAGCTAACGTTGCCTCTGCTAAGTTTGTTAAAAAGCATAAAGGCGAAGTGCTATATCGTGTCCATGAAGCACCGTCAGAGCAGAAACTGGCAAACTTTAAAGAGTTTTTAGCTGAGCGCGGCCTAAGCATGGATGGCGGTTTAGAACCGACACCCACCGATTATCAAAACTTGATGTTAAAAATTGCCGACAGACCTGATTTTGAGTTAATTCAAGTCATGCTGTTACGTTCAATGCGCCAAGCCATTTACACGCCAGACAACGAAGGTCACTTCGGCTTGGCATTAGAGGCTTACTCGCACTTTACTTCGCCAATTCGTCGTTATCCTGATTTAATTTTGCATCGAGTGATTAAGTACTTACTTGCAAAAGAACAAGGCGAAGTGACTGACAAGTGGACTCAAGACGGTGGTTATCTTTACCAGATTGAAGAGCTCGATTTACTCGGTGAAGAATGTTCAACCACCGAACGCCGCGCTGATGAAGCCACACGTGATGTGAGTGATTGGCTTAAATGTGAATATATGCAAGACCACGTAGGTGACACCTTTGATGCTGTCATTGCCTCAGTCACCAGCTTTGGTTTGTTTGTACGCTTAAATGAGCTGTTTATTGATGGATTAGTTCACATATCAAGTTTAGCAAGTGATTACTATCAATTTGATCAAATGCGTCAGCGTTTGATTGGTGAAAATACTCGCCAAGTGTATCAGGTCGGTGATCAAGTGACGGTGAAGGTTGCTGCGGTAAATCTAGATGATCGTCAAATTGATCTGTTGATGGTCGGTGACAACAGTAAAGGCAGTGGTAAAAAGCCACGTACTGCTAAAGTCATGACTGCACGGGAGCGCGCTAACCTTGAAGGGGCAAAACCGGCTCGTGGTAAGTCTGATGTTAAATCGGATAAGCCTAAATCACGCAAAAGTCGTTCAGGTGCAAAACCTACAGGTACGAAAAAGCCTGCTGGCGCTAAAAAATCATCAGCAAAAGACAATGCATCTGATGCTGGCAAAACCAAATCTACAGTAAAGAAAACCCCTGCCAAGCGCAGCAAGAGAAAGTAATTAAATGAAAAAACAAGATACTATTTTTGGCATTCATGCCGTTCAAGCCTTATTAGCAAATAGCCCAGAGCGTGTTATTGAGTTGTGGTTGTTGCAAGGCCGTGATGATGAACGTTTAACGCCATTAATTAAAACCGCTTCAGAGTTTGGTACTACCTTGCAGCGTGCAGCGCGTAAAGTCTTAGATGAAAAAGCCGGAAGCTCACAGCATCAAGGTATTGTTGCCCGCGTCAAGGCCGCTAAACCACTAACTGAACATGATTTAGACGCGCTATTAGACAAAACTGCGGTACCATTTTTGCTTATTTTAGATGGCGTGACCGACCCACATAATTTAGGTGCTTGTCTACGTAACGCCGACGCAGCGGGTGTGCACGCTATCATAGTGCCAAAAGATAACTCAGTTGGATTAACCTCAACGGTGAGCAAAGTGGCTTGTGGCGCAGCTGAAACCATTCCGCTGTTTCAAGTGACAAACCTAGCCCGTACTATGCGCCATTTACAAGATAAAGGTGTGTGGATTGTCGGTACTGCAGGTGAAGCCGATGGCAATGTGTATCAAGCTGACTTAACAGGTCCATTAGCGATTGCTATGGGCGCAGAAGACAAAGGCTTGCGTCGTTTATCTCGTGAAAGTTGTGACTCGTTAATCTCTATTCCGATGGCGGGTAGTGTGTCGAGCTTAAATGTGTCAGTGGCAACCGGTATTTGTTTATTTGAAGCGGTTAGACAGCGTTTAGGCGCTTAGTACCTAATTCTCTTAACGGTTAACGAGTTGAGTTATTAGCGATAGTAAGATGTTAAAAAACGGCGATAATGTGATTATTGCCGTTTTTGTTTTAACTGTTAGCGCCGACTCATTTCATTATCGACGTCTTCATCGTCAATATCATCATCTTCAGAGTCATCTTCAGTAATATTGGGATAAGGTGCGTTGTAATCAGCTTGTCCTTCAACGCCCTCTGTATCGTCAGTTTCTTGTTCAATTTCATCATCGAGACGATCAAAGGCATCATCAGCAGGGTAAATCATTTGCTCATTTACCATCTCAATATCGACACGAGGGTCAAGTGATGCTGCTAATGGTGAGCTAACTAAGTCACCCCCTGCCATCACATAATCGCCAGTAGAGAATTGTTCTGCTTTTTGACGTCGATTAACCCAGACGAGTCTGGCGAGTAACGTAAATGAGCAAATGGCCATAAAGCCGTAAAGCATTTGATCGCCCATTGCTTGCATTAAAGCAGAGCCAATAAGAGCGACCAATACTCGCGCCAACCCCAAAGGTGACTAGGATGGTTGCTGATAACCCGACACGTTCATGTTGCTCAACACGAGAGTTAGCCAGAGCGGTAGCCAGGGGGTATAAGGTAAACGCTAAAATACCAAATAAGCTGGTGAGTATTAACGAATAAACAGGGTGAAAAGGGATGATGGTGATGAATAATACCAACACACCTAATAAGGCAGAGTTTATTCTGATCAGTACACTGCGCGAAATAATGTCAGACAATTTACCCATTGGCCATTGCGCCAGTAATCCTGCACAAATGGTACAGGTCATGTATAGCGCGACATGTTCAGGGTCAATGCCTTTAGCGGTGGCATATGAAGGGGCTAAACCATAAAAACAACCGACGATCATGCTGCCAAAAGCAATAGTGGATAACGCCTGCGGTGCACGTTGCCAAAAGTGTCCCATCTTTAATGGCGCAGGAGTCAGTGGCTCAGGGTGAATTCGGCGTGTGATGGCAATGGGCACGATACACAATGCAAAACAAATGGCAATTAACAGTAGCGGCTCAATACCCAGATCAGGATATAAACTAATTGCGCCTTGACCCGCCATTAACCCAAGATAAGATACAATCATGTAACTGGCGAATACGGTGCCACGTTGATTGGTTTCTGCTTGCTCGTTTAGCCAGCTTTCGAGCACCATATATTGGCACATCATTCCCATACCCACAGCAAGTCGCAGTATTAACCAGATGGTTAAATTATCAATCAGTGCGTGGCCTAATGCCGAGGCGGTAACAATGCCTGCACAAGCAACAAAAGCACGAATATGACCGACTTGTGCAATCAGTTTATAGCCACTTTTGAGCCGCAAACAAGGCCAATATAGTAAGCCGACATCATGCCGCCAATCCATATTTGTGGCACTTCCATATTAGTTAGGCTTAAGCCTAAATAGGTGGTGAGTAAACCGGCAGCAAGCACCATCAAAAAGGTGGTGCCATATAAGGATGCAAAACTACGTAGCGGGCTATCCATAACTGAGCCTCTAAAAGTTCAGTAAAGCTTATTATTTATTGAAAGAATGACGTGTTTCGCATCATTCCTGTTAAATTATTGAAAGGTATACAACAAGTTAAACGTAGTGACTGTGTCAGTTTTTTTACTGTCTTCTGGCACGACTTCAGTGTACTTGACGTTCATGCCTATTTTAAATGCCCAGTCTTGAATAAAGGTATTCTTATAGCTCATATCAAGGGTTAAAGTATTATTTTCTAAACCTGTTTCGGCGGTTACGTCAGCATTAAAACTGGTGTATTCCTGCAATTTAACGCTGTATTTAGCCGCGGTACGCAAAATAACATCACGGTTATCGTCAGGGTTAGGTTCGGTAGTGCTTGCCTGAGGTTGGTCATAACGATAACCCGGGCCAGCTTCAAGGCTCAGCTTGGTGGTATAGTTTTTAATTAAGTCAAAACCATAACCGGTAGAAATAGTACTAATACGGGTGTATGAACCGTATTCGTCCCAAGTAAATTCGCCACGGCCAAATACATAACCACTGTCTAATTTATAGTTTGACTGTATATATAGCTCATATTTCTCTGAAGTTGACTCGCTGCCATCTGCCGCGTAATAGGCTTTTAAAGTGGCTTCTTGTTTTGTTTTTAATGAGTCATAGGTCAGGTAAGTGCGGCCGTTAAAGTTTTTTGTTTCGTTATTACCGCTATTTAATTGCAGGCCTGCCTCGACTTCAGCATTAAAACTGGTGTCTGGTTCTTGGTACTCAGGCGGAACCAATGCCCATGCTGGAGTGGATAATAAGAAGAGGCAGCAGGTGAAAGCAGTTTTATTTATTGTCATCATTAAATGGCTTTATTCTGTGATGGCGTATACGCAGGGTTTTTAACTGCCGACATCATACCTGCAATCAAGTTTGCTGAAAAGAGAGTTATTGCTTGAGTTTCGGTCTAGGTTTATGTATTATCGCGCGCTCAAATCAGTCACTTTAATTCGTTCCTTGCCTCCACATTGGTCTGACTGAGCCAGAAAAGAGGCTACTTAACCGTAAGGAGCAATAAATGCGTCATTACGAAATCGTATTTATGGTTCACCCAGATCAAAGTGAACAAGTCCCAGGTATGATTGAACGTTACACCGGTATTGTTACCGCTGCTAACGGTACAGTACACCGCTTAGAAGATTGGGGCCGTCGTCAATTGGCTTACCCAATCCAAGACCTACATAAAGCTCACTATGTTCTTATGAACGTAGAAGGTTCTGCAGAGTCTATCGAAGAGTTAGAAACAGCTTTCCGTTTCAACGACGCTGTTCTGCGTAACATGGTAATGCGCACTAAAGTTGCCGTTACTGAAGCTTCACCTATGGCTAAAGCAAGAGACGAACGTGATTCACGTCGTACTTCTACTGATGACCGTAGCACTGAAGAAAGCGCTGAAGAAAACGCTGAATAATTTACTCTGTGAATAACCACTTAACTTTGTTTGGCACGGTCACCCGTACTAAACGATTAAATAGCCCTAGCGGGATAAACCATACGGTTATTACGGTAGAGCATAAATCACAGCGTTATGAAGCAGAGTTATTACGAAACGTATACTGCATTATTCAAGTGATATTAAGTGGCTACGCTTTAATAGCGTTACAGATAAATTACAAGCAGGTGTGCAAGTTGAAGTAGAAGGGTTTCTTTCACTACAACAAGGACGAAATGGTCAAAACCGTTTAGTGTTGCATGCTGAAAATGTCGAATTGAAAACTTAGGAGACTGTCAAAATGGCACGTTATTTCCGTCGTCGCAAGTTCTGCCGTTTCACCGCTGAAGGTGTTGCAGAGATTGATTACAAAGATATCGTTACTTTAAAGAACTACATCACTGAAAGCGGCAAGATTGTTCCTAGCCGTATCACTGGTACTAGTGCTAAATACCAACGCCAACTAGCTCGCGCTATCAAGCGTGCTCGTTATCTTTCTCTACTGCCATATACTGATTTACATCAGTAATATTGCAGTATTAATTCCTAATCGAATAAAGAGGATTTGATAATGAACGTTATTCTGCTAGATAAAGTTGCAAACTTAGGTGGCTTAGGCGATCAAGTTTCTGTTAAAGCTGGTTATGCTCGTAACTTCCTTTTACCATACGGTAAAGCAGTTGTAGCAAACGCAGCAAACACTGAAGTATTTGAAGCTCGTCGTGCTGAATTAGAAGCTAAATTAGCTGCTGAATTAGCAACTGCGACAGCTCGTGCTGAAAAATTAGCTGCATTAGAATCAGTTGTTATTGCTTCTAAAGCAGGTGATGAAGGTAAATTATTCGGTTCAGTTGGCAACCGTGACATCGCTGATGCAGTTACTGCAGCAGGCGTTGAACTTGCTAAAGCTGAAGTACGTCTACCTTTAGGTGCTTTACGCACTACTGGTGACTTCGAAGTTGAAGTACAAGTACACACTGAAGTTAAAGCTGTAGTTAAAGTTTCTGTTGTTGCAGAAGCTTAATTACCTTTAGCGTCAAAAAAACACCGCCTCAGGGCGGTGTTTTTTTATGGGTGACTTATTCAGCGCCGCTTTTTATCAATGTCTTATTTAGAGCAAAAGGCATAGTGACAGGGCGTTATACCTTTTAGTTTGTAGCTGATTAGTGATTACTGGCCTGTGACGCTTTTTGTTGCAAGGCTTGGTCTAATTTCAATTCTTTTATCAAATTATCAGCGTGATCCACTTTGTCCATCATCCACAGTATGTAACGTATATCAACGTGGATAGCACGGGTAATGGTCGGATTAAAGAACCAGTCTTTAGTGATAGCTTCGTAAGTTGAGTCAAAGTTTAAGCCGACTAACTCGCCTTGACCATTAAATACTGGCGAGCCAGAGTTACCGCCGGTAGTATCAGCGCTTGATAAAAAGTTAACTGGAACCGAGTTAAAGTTAGCTGGTTTATCTAAACAAGACATAAACTGACAGTTGCTTTGCTGCTGATAAACCGATGTGACACGGTGTTTTCCAAGATCGCCAGATTTAATCGCTGCCAATAATTTTGCCGGTACATTAAAAGGCTCTTTGCCTGTGTGCTTAGCCAGAAGGCCTTCTAGGCGAGTAAAAGGTTGTTTATACATGGCATCTTTAGATTTATATCCATCTACCATTCCGTACGTGATACGCAATGTGCGATTGGCATCAGGGTATACTGGCCAATTATTCGATTTGTAATAATCAATAATTGCCTTCATATATTCAGGCCGTACAGACGACAATTTACCTTCGAGTAATTTCTCACTCTTTTCTAATGCCATATTGGTGTCATGGATAGCCACTGCTAAGCGAATAAATGGATCTTCGCTAGTTTCAAAGTCAACGGCTTCTTTGTCCATCCATGCGAGACGTTTTGTCTGGTCTGTTAGTTCTGTAAGAGCATATAAACCTTCAACTTTTGATTCTAATTCTTCAAAGTTTTCAGAAATACTCAATGCGTTGTCAAAAACCTCATTTCTAATGGGTTGTCTGACATATGCTTGAAGATCTTGCAGCCATAAAGTTTTGTCTACTGCCGGGGCAAAACGGCTATCAATACGTTTTAAGTCTGCTTTAAACAGTTTCATATCACGCAGTTGATAACCCGACTCACGTTCATCATTTGGCTTTTGTTTTTCTTTTGCTAATCGGTACAGCTTGCTTGCGGCGGTGAGCATTTCACTTGAGAGAGCATTCTTATACAAATAGTGGGTTTGCATTTGCTGATGTTGTTCGGTTAGCAAAGCTTCAAGCTCACTGATCAGCTTTTGATTGGCATTAGGGTCTTGCTTTAACCAAGCTAAAAAATCATTTTCACGTTGCT
The DNA here is from genome assembly GCF_025398315.1 of Shewanella phaeophyticola. Taxonomy (GTDB): domain Bacteria; phylum Pseudomonadota; class Gammaproteobacteria; order Enterobacterales; family Shewanellaceae; genus Shewanella; species Shewanella phaeophyticola. Next base: position 3,532,063 of record NZ_JAODOQ010000001.1, on the reverse strand, counting down.
GCTTAATGCCGACAATATCAGTGGCATTAAAGCCATCTAACAGACCATTAAGCTTTTTCATGCGGTTTGCCATTGATGCCATAGTACCGGCATATTTTATGGCTATATCCTTATCGACATCGCCCATTAAGGTGATGGTGTCAATTTGTAACTGGTAGCGCTCTGCAAACGTGGGGTATAACCAATCACTGGCAAATTGTAATTCGCTGGTTAAGTTATAGCGGCTTGTGGCGCCTGGGTAACCGGCAACAAAAATACCGTCACCCGCTTTGACGCCATTAGGGTTAATTGTTAAATAGCTTTTAGGTTGATATGGCACATTATCTTCGTTAAAGGTGGCAGGCTTACCATCCTTACCCACATAAGCACGCAAAAAGGTAAAGTCACCTGAATGACGAGGATATTCATAATTATCGATATCACCGCCAAATCCACCGACGGTTTCTGGTGGCGCGTAAACTAGACGTACGTCGCGGATAATTAATTGTTTAGTGAGGTAATATTCAAGGCCATGGTGAAAGCTGTCTACATGACAGCGGTAGTTACTGTCGGTTTCACACTCTTTAATTAGCGCTTTGCTATTCGCTTGAATTGCCTCGAAGCGTGCAAGAGGTTCGTCTGTTAGGTTTGTCAGTACCTTGTCGGTAACATCAGTCACCTTTTCGGTAATGTATAAGCGTTCATTGGAATTTGCTGAAGGCTCTTGTGTTTGAGTGTTTGCGAGGAAGCCATCGGCTAAATAATTGTGCTCTTTTTTGCTGTTATATTGGATACCTCGGTAGGCACAATGATGGTTTGTGACAACTAAGCCTTGGGGCGATACAAAACTGGCGGTACAATACCCTAGACTGACAACGGCATTCATTGGGTACTGACCTAAGTCGGCAAGTTGTGATGCGGGAATATCAATGCCTCGTTGTTGTAATTTGTCGGCAATAGATAGCATTTGGTATGGCTGCCATTGGCCTTCATCAGCATGAGCGAAATGAGATGTCAGCACTAATGCTGCAACAAGTGCAATACGCATGTATTTTCCTTAAAATTATTAATTTATAACCGTTGACTGAGGCGTCATTTTGATTCTAAATGACTTCGAATTATGCTTAGTCTCGGTGTTATACCATATTTTGTAAAGTCGTTGTAAATTGGGAGTGTTAATGTCACAACAAGGTGCTTTTAAAGCCAGAAATAGGCAAAAGGATGCAGAAGTTAATGCATTAAAATTGCCACCCCACTCTATTGAAGCTGAGCAATCCGTTTTGGGTGGCTTAATGCTCGATGCAGAAGCGTGGGACCGTGTTTCTGAAGCGGTTGTGCCAGAAGATTTTTATTCTCGTTCACATCGAATGATTTATGCCGCAATGCAAAAGTTGATGGAGTCAGGCCAGCCGCTTGATTTAATTACCGTCTCTGAGCAACTTGAAATTGAAGATCAACTAGAAGATGCTGGCGGCTTTGCGTACCTAGGTGAAATTGCAAAAAATACCCCAAGCGCCGGTAATATTTTATCTTATGCTGATATTGTGCGTGAGCGTGCTGTTGTACGTGACATGATTGGCGTTGCCCACGAAATCGCTGATGCTGGTTATAATCCTGAAGGCCGAGATTCGAGCGCCTTACTCGATTTAGCTGAAACCAAAGTATTTAAAATTGCCGAGATGCGTGCCAATGCCAATGAAGGCCCGGAAAACATCAAAAGCATTCTTGAAAAAACCGTCGATAAAATCGAGCAACTTTACAATAATCCCCACAATGGTGTCACAGGCGTATCAAGTGGATTTGGCGATCTTGATAAAATGACTGCCGGTTTTCAGTCGGGTGATTTAATCATTGTGGCAGCTCGTCCATCTATGGGTAAAACCACCTTTGCGATGAACTTGTGCGAACAAGCGGCGATGAATGAAGACAAGCCTGTGCTTATTTTCAGCCTCGAGATGCCATCAGAACAGATTATGATGCGGATGTTGGCCTCGCTTGGCCGCGTCGATCAAACCAAAATCCGTACCGGTCAGCTAGATGATGAGGATTGGGCACGTGTTTCATCAACCATGGGTATTATGCTTGAGCAAGGCAAGATGTACATTGATGATGGTTCAGGCTTAACACCAACCGAAGTCCGCAGCCGTGCCAGACGTATTGCACGTGAACATGGTGGCTTGTCGATGATTATGATCGATTACTTGCAGCTAATGCAGGTACCTTCGTTAAAAGATAATCGTACCTTGGAGATTTCAGAGATCTCGCGCTCATTAAAAGCCTTAGCAAAAGAGCTCGAAATTCCGGTTATTGCTTTATCACAGCTTAACCGCTCGCTAGAGCAACGTGCTGATAAACGCCCAGTTAACTCAGACTTGCGTGAATCAGGGGCTATTGAGCAAGACGCTGATTTAATTATGTTTATTTATCGTGACGAAGTGTATAACGACAATTCTGAAGATAAAGGTACTGCTGAAATCATCATTGGTAAACAACGTAACGATCCAATTGGTCGTGTGCGTCTGGTGTTCCAGGGGCAATTTTCACGTTTCGATAACTATGCTGAGCCGCAGTTTGAAGAAGATTAATCATTGATTACATATATTTATTTATACTTTTAGGTTGTTTATGATCTTTAGCCGGTGAGAGATAAGTTAGTTTTTTATCGGTAAAATGCGTTATGTTTTTATTGTTTAATTAAGGCAGTCTATTGAAACCGTTTCCTCGCGCTGAAATCAGTCGTCATGCATTGCAAAGTAACTTAGCACAGCTGCGTCTTATTGCGCCTAAAAGCAAAATTATGGCGGTAGTAAAAGCCAATGGTTATGGCCATGGCTTATTAAATGTCGCAGAAAGTGTTGGCATATTAAACTTTATTAAAAGCGTAGGTAAATACGACGGTGGTGCAGATGGTTTTGGTTTAGCCAGACTCGAAGAAGCATTGCAGCTGCGCGCCGGTGGTGTTGAAGGAAAACTGCTATTACTTGAGGGCTTTTTCCGTCAATCTGACTTGCCTTTACTGGTTACTCATCATATCGATACTGTGGTTCATCACGAATCTCAATTACAGATGCTAGAGACCATAAAGCTCGAAAAACCAGTCACAGTATGGATAAAAATCGATACAGGTATGCACCGAATCGGCTTTAGCTTAGAGCAGTTTGAGCAGGTTTATCAGCGCTTAATGCATTGCCCTCAAGTGGCTAAACCTATCCATTTAATGACTCATTTTGCCTGTGCTGACGAACCTGATAATTCAATGACTCAAGCTCAAATCAATGCGTTTAAACAAGTCATTGATGGCTTAGATGGGGATCGCACTCTGGCTAATTCTGCTGGTACGTTATTTTGGCCAACAAGCCAGGCTGATTGGATAAGACCAGGAATTGCGCTTTATGGTATTTCGCCAGTCGTTGGCGATAGAGGCATGAATCACAGATTAATTCCGGCGATGGAACTGGTGTCAAATCTCATTGCCGTGCGCGAGCATAAAGCCGGTGATAGCGTTGGTTACGGTGCATTTTGGACCGCCAAGCAAGATACCCGTTTAGGCGTGGTGGCCATTGGTTATGGTGACGGTTACCCGCGTAATGCACCAGAAGGCACGCCCGTTTGGATAAATGGTCGCCGCGTGCCAATTGTTGGCCGAGTGTCGATGGATATGCTAACGGTCGACCTTGGCGCCAACGCACAAGATAAAGTGGGTGACAGTGTTCAACTTTGGGGTAAAGCATTAGCGGTTGAAGAAGTGGCTGAACATATTGGCACTATCGCATACGAATTAGTGACTAAATTAACCCCAAGAGTGGTGGTTGAATTACTCGACTAAATAGCAGGTAATAAATAAAAATGCCCAGGATGCTGAAACGTCCTGGGCATTTTTGTTTAGTGCTGAAGATAATTTGATTAAATTTACGATTAATACCAATCTGCATTAGAATGTGCTCTTTTAGCGAAAATGTTCAGTGAGGTATTCGAAGCAGCCTTTTGAAGACATCGTCGTTCTCGGCAACTGCTCCTGCGTTGCTCTACCTCCTGCATCCATGCAGTCGTACGTTAAGAAAAGCTAACAAAGAAGACCACTCTGATACATTCGCCCTTCGGGGCTGAGTCACAACCCCCCATTAGTGCTTCAAATGACTTTGATGTAGAGGACGACACCTACAGTCATTTTCATTGTACTGAGCCTAAGGTCTGTTGATCTTTGCTGTTTGAATTTTGTTCGAGTTAAAAACGTTTTTAGCCGAACCTTTCAGGCAGCGTTTGTTAGCTATTTTTACTGCGTTATCGACTTTTTATGTAGAATAACTACACCTCAAAGTCTCTGCCGCGCAGTTATATATGTGAGTAAAGACCAACAATTCGCTGCAAAAACAATCTTGAAAGATCAACAGACCCTAGTGACGCTGCCTAAAATAGATCATATTCTAATAAGGATTGGTATAACTTTTCGGGTTATTGAGCATCTTCAAAACAGATTTCAATATAGGCATTTCCGTGTTCATGGGTAAAAGGCATCATGATTTTTTTACCACGTGCTTTATGAGAAATCGTATGGTTTTTACCTGACACCACGGCTGGTGTTGCCATATCAAAATCATAGCCTTTATCGCTGAGTAAGTTCTTGGCTCCACCGGTCACCATGTTGGTAATTTCACCTACCAAATCAGTAACTTCATCATTAATGGATTCATATTTTTCGCCAAGCATTTTATTCATAATTTCAAGAATTAAGGTTTGTTCAAAGGTAATCGAAAGCGAACCACGTGTTTTTGGCTCAACCATACCAATCAAGCCAGATACATCTCCTTTAGCAAGATCGTGGTTTTTTAATTGAGGTTTACCAGGCTTAAGATCCATTGTCGCCATCGTTGAGATTACATTGATTAAAGATACAAGAAACGGGTTGATGAATTCAGCGTTCATAGGAAAAGCGACCCTTCTACATTTAAATTGGCTGTGTGCACTTTATCAGCGCAAAACCGTTCATTGTCGATGTTTACTAATAAGAGCGCATACTATATCAGCAAATTGCAATACAGTTTTAAGCTTAGAACACAAAAATGAAATTGAAAGTGATTTTGTTTGTAAAAAAGTAAGTTCAATAGCGATATATCATTCGCTTTAAGTTGTGGTGTTGATAGCTGATTTGCCATATCACTCCCTGGATTGACAGCATAGTGCTTGATCCTTTGGTAAAGAATCGCAGTCATGTGTATAATTCATAATTGGATAATTCATGGGATCCTATACTGGTTACGTATGGCCATTGTCCAATGCTTTTGGTTCCTTAGTGATTTCCCGCGCAATTCAATTGTGTAAAAATAATCCCCAGCTTATGAGTATAAATAATTCAGTGAATACAACGCCTAAGACAGACACTTCAATAGATACCCTTGATCGTACCTTTTCAATAGCGCCGATGCTGGATTGGACAGATCGTCATTATCGCTACTTTGCGCGTTTAATGTCGGCTAAGGCATTGCTTTATACTGAAATGGTGACAACAGGGGCAATATTGCACGGCAAGGGCGATTATTTAGCTTACAACACTGAAGAACATCCATTGGCTTTGCAACTTGGTGGCTCTAATCCTGTTGATTTGGCTGCGTGTGCTAAGTTAGCCTCTGAGCGTGGTTATGATGAGGTTAACCTCAATGTGGGATGTCCGTCAGACCGGGTTCAAAATGGTCGTTTTGGCGCCTGTTTGATGGCCGAACCTGAGCTTGTTGCCCAGTGTGTCGATGCGATGAAGCAAGTCACTGATATTCCTATTACGGTTAAAACCCGCATTGGCATTGATGAACAAGACAGTTATCAATTTTTAACCGACTTTATTGAGACCGTCAATACTAAAGGGTGTACAGCATTGACTATCCATGCGCGTAAAGCCTGGCTGCAAGGGTTAAGCCCAAAAGAAAACCGTGAAATTCCGCCATTAGATTATGAACGCGTATATCAATTAAAGCGTGATTACCCACAGCTGAATATCAGTATTAATGGCGGCATTAAGACCCTAGAAGAAGCCAAGTTGCATTTGGCGCAACTCGATGGGGTGATGGTAGGGCGTGAGGCGTATCAAAACCCTTATATTTTGGCGCAAGTCGATCAGCAATTGTGCGGTATTGATAGCCCTATCATTACTCGTGAGCAAGTGATTGAGCAAATGCTGCCTTATATCGAAGCGCATTTAGCTCAAGGCGGTCGTTTGAACCACATTACTCGTCATATTATTGGTTTGTTCCAAGGCTTACCGGGTTCACGCGGCTGGCGTCGTCATTTAAGTGAAAATGCCCACAAGCCCGATGCCGATATTAATGTGGTACTAAAAGCGGCAGAGTTTGTTGATACTCAGGCTCTAGCAGAGTCACAGGCTTAGTACGAATAATTAAAGAAGTATTCGTTTTCCCAAGCGCCTATCTAGGCGCTTTTTTGATTTTTATCCCCCGACAGACATTATTTTTTCCTTCACGTTGCTACTAGTCATTTTAACCAAATCGGTGGTTATTTTTACTACCTGTTGGTTTTTTGTACGTAGAATGTACTGGCTTGTAACGATGGCTGGTAAAATTAAATCTTTATTAATCAACATCCTTTGTTGTTATTGAAAAGTTGGCACGCAGCTTGTAATACCCATAGTGTAATCAACTAGACGGGTGTTTAGTTGCCATCAACCAACACAAGAAAGGATGCCACCATGTTTACATTAACTTCAAATATCGTTCGTCGTACTGTTCAATTATCTGTTGCTGCTGCGGTACTGGTTACTGCGAGTGTTTCAGCACAAGCCGATGAGATTTCGTTAAGCAGCACGCTAAGTTCAATTGAGCAAAATATGGCTCAAGCTAGCCAAGAAATGATTTCAACTGCTAAGCAAGAATTTATGTTGTCGTTACAGACTCAAATTGCTGAGCAAGTTTATGATGTCAATTCAAGTTTAGCGCAAGTGGTATTAACTGAACCAGAAGCGCCAAAAACAGCAATTGCAGCCCAAGCTACCGAGAACAAGTAATGGATTGGGCGTTGAATATAGGCTTGGTGTTGCCGTTAATGTCGTTGTTGTTATTGCCAGTGATCAGCTTTGCACTGTGTGCAGCGTTAGCGAGTTGGCTGTTATAGCTACAGCATTAATGACCGAGCTTAATTGATTAGATCGGCGGCGAGAAATCACTTATTTAGTGTCTGCCAATTATGATTTATTCAGATGGTTACACATTACAGGAGAACAAAATATGAATCGTTTAGTCAATCGCTTACAAGATGAAGCTCGGATTGTATGTGGTGTATCGGCTAACTTAGCTAGGCAATACGGTTGGTCGTTGTTGTGGACGCGTATTGTTACCATTGGCTTAGTGGTGACTAACCCGAGTATCAGTTTAGCGGCGTATTTTATTGTTGCGGTTGTGATGAGCCAAAAAACTTCACGCTTTTAATGCTCATCCTGTCGTCAACTCTTGGGGTGAGCGGGGTATTAAGCCCCCGCGACTAATATATAATGCTGATGACTATTTGTTTAAAAAAGCCTTAAAACGTTGTTTAGCTTCATCACTTTGTAAACGCTTGGCAAATTGAACCAGTTCTAATTTCATTTGGGTTTTAACTTGAGCCTGATTATGACGTAATAGTTGTTTTGATGCTTGCATAGATAAAGGTGGCTGAGCCGCCAATTTTTTTGCTTGCGCTAGACTGAAGCTAATAAGTTCATCTGGGGCAACTACACGATTAATCAAATTTAACTGCGCAGCAGTCTCAGCATCAAAAGCATCACCTAATAAAATCAACTCGGCAGCTTTATGTTGGCCAATAATAGATGGCAACAATATACTGGAAGCCGCTTCAGGTACTAAGGCTAAATTGACAAAAGGCATTTGGAATTTGGCTTTGTTGTCGGCATAAACCAAGTCGCAATGGAGCAATAAAGTTGTGCCAATCCCTACCGCAGCTCCCGTTACGGCTGCAACAACAGGTTTTTTTAGATCTAATAAACAAAACAAGAATTTAACCGTTGGGTGATTATCATCTAGTGCACCACTTTGTAAAAAGTCTACGATATCATTGCCAGAGGTAAAGCAGTCGTCAGAGCCATGAAACATAAAGGCACGAATGTCATTGTCGGCTTCACCTTGGATCAGGTATTCTGTGAGTTGTTGATACATTTCTAGATTAAAAGCATTGCGCTTTTCTGGACGATTAAAACTGATGATACGTACGCCTTGATCATCTCTTACCTGAATATGACTCATTCGTAACTTCCTATAGTGAATGCGAGTGGTTTACATGGAGTTTAAGACATTGAAAGCAATATTCAAACACCTGTTTAACTTTTTAATGTTATCATCGTTATCGTCTCGCGGCAACGGCAAACGTTATTTTAGTTGACGGTTATGTTAGAGCTATGCCAGCGAGTGTGCCTAATACTGCGGCTTATTTTACGTTAGAAAACCATACTGCTCATGCAGTTACACTCGTTGAGGTTAACACTACCGTAGCGAAAGAAGCGCAGCTACACACGATAATTGAAGAAAACGGCATGGTTAAAATGCGTCAAGTTGCAGGGTTTTCAATTCCGTCGCACGGAAAATTGACCCTACAACCGACAGGTGACCATGTCATGTTATTGTCTTTAACCGCGCCATTAGTGGTTGATGATAAAGTACCTTTAGAGTTAATTTTTGAAGATGGTCAGCAACTTATGATTGAGTTGCCTGTCTTAAAACAGACAGCCCCTCAAGACGGCGAACAAGCAGACCATCATCACCATCATTAAGGAGTGATATTGATGCAAGTTACTAGGAATAAAATTTTAGGCGTGGTTGGGGTACTTTTTTTAGTGCTTTATATTATTAGTGTGTGGTGGAGTATTGAGCCAGACCCAATAAAGCCTGTTTCTGCGCAGACTGATAATGCCCAAAAAGTTATTGGTTACAGCACCACCAGTTCATTAATTTTGACCATGGAAACCCTGCTCGATAAACCCGGTGGATGGTTATCAAATGATGTTATGCCACCTTCATTAATGATGGATAACATGCCTGCCTTTGAGTTTGGCGCGTTAGAGCAAGTGCGCGATTTAGCCTTAATTATGCGTAAAGAGTTTAGTCGCTCACAGTCGCAATCTACTGCTGATAATGACTTACTTGCTGCGCATTCTAAGTTAAATATTGAAAACACCAGTTGGTTAGTGCCAAGTGCAGAAGGCGAATATCGCGAAGCGGTCAAATTATTGAAACTTTATCGTGCTAAAATTAGCGACGCTAACAACAATAATGCGCAATTCTATGCCCGTGCAGATAACTTAAATGAGTGGCTTAAAGAAGTTCAAAAACGTTTAGGTAGTATGTCACAACGTTTATCTGCTAGTGTTGGCCAAGAGCGTTTAAACACCGATTTAGCCGGTGACATTGCTGCGCGTCAGTCAACACCTGGTTTATCAAGTAGTGAAATTAAAACCAGCTGGTGGAAAATTGATGACGTGTTTTATGAAAGCCGCGGTTCTGCTTGGGCATTATTGAACTTTATGCATGCCATTGAAGTTGATTTTGCTGATGTTTTAGAAAAGAAAAATGCAGAAGTGAGCTTGCGTCAAATTATTCGTGAGCTTGAGGCCACTCAACAAACAGTTTGGAGCCCCATCGTGCTTAACGGCAACGGTTTTGGTTTAGTGGCTAATCACTCGTTGGTGATGGCTAATTATATATCGCGTGCTAATGCTGCGGTAATTGATTTAACTAACTTACTTTCTCAAGGATAATGATGAAAAAGACTCTTCTTGCCACCGCTGTAGTGGGTTTATTAAGCATGTCATCAGCTCATGCGGCAACTGTTGTGGGTTTTAAAGTAGGCGCTGATTATTGGCAAGCCGATACAACTAATTCATTTAATGATGACTCAGGTGTGAGCCACAATTTTGATGATGATAGTTCACAAGGCAGTGTTTGGATTGCGGTTGAGCATCCGCTGCCGTTTTTACCTAATCTAAAAATTCGTGAAAACCGTTTAGAATCGAGCGCTGGGTTGTCTAATGTTGATTTTACCTTCAATGATAATGCATTCAGTGGCGATGTCTCAGTGACAAACAATCTCAATAATACTGACTTTGTGTTGTATTATGAAATTTTAGACAATGATCTGGTGTCAGTTGATTTAGGTGCGGCATACAAGCAAATGGATGGCTCAATTCGCGTGTCTGATGCGAAGTCACCCTGAAGAAGTTGATATCGACAGTGGGATCATCATGGGTTATGCCAACGCGCAAGTCGGCATGGTTGGTTTAGGTTTATTTGGCTTTGCTGACGTACTGTTAGGTGTTGATGAATCAAACGTGTATGACTACAGTGTTGGTTTAGGTTGGCAGTTTGAAAGCTTAGCTGTTGATACCCTAGTTCGTGTCGGCTATCGTGATTTTAATTTTGATGTGAGTCACTTTTCAGGTGTGTCGCAAAACACTCAGTTTAAAGGTGCTTTTGCTGGTATTGAATTACGTTTTTAGGTTGAAATGACCACAATAAAAAACCGCCAGCTGGCGGTTTTTTTATGTGTTGCATTTATGACGTTACACGAGGATTACTCTGTAATCAGTCCATTATTAATCGAAATAATGTCGTCTTCGCTCAATGTTCCAGCGGCCTGTTTAAGCGCTAGGATTGAGTTAATGTAGCCATAACGCGCTTCAGACAACTGACGCTTTGAATCGTATAAGGTACTTGTGCTATCGAGTACATCAACGATGGTACGAGTACCCACTTCAAATCCCGCTTGAGTGGCTTTTAGCGCGCTCTCTGATGAAACAACAGATTGCTCATATGCTCTGATAGAGCTAATCGATGCGGTCACGTTGTTGAAGTTGTTACGGACATTTTTAGTTACACTACGGTGTGTTTGTTCTAGTTTTTCACTGGCTTCAACATAAGCAAATTGTGCTTGCTTAACTTGTGAAGTCACTGCAAAACCTTCAAAAATTGGCACACTTAGTGTTACCCCAACAGAGGTGGTGTCGTAATCAGTGCCAGGATTAAGAACCGCAGTGTTGTCGTAACCAGCACTTAAGCTTAATGATGGCATGTGACCTGCTTTGTATAAGCTAATTGTCTCGTTGGCAATATCTTTTGCAATACGCTGAGTCATTAAGTCAATGCTGCTATTTTCTGCCATTTTCAACCAATCAGTTGATGATGCTGGGGTGGGAGTGCCAGCAGAAAAGCGATTAGTATCTAATACGTCAATTGACTGGTGATCAACACCGGTAATTTCACGTAATGCTTCGTAGCTGTTGTCTAGGGTGTTTAAGGCTAAAATTTCAAGCGCTGAAGCTAAGTCATACTGTGCCTGAGCTTCATGTACGTCGGTAATCGCGGTTAAGCCTACGGCAAAGCGCTGCTTAGTTTGCTCAAGTTGACGTTCAATCGCTGCTTTTTCAGCACCCTGGAACTCGTAGTTATCTTTAGCTGCTAACACATCAAAATAGGCGGTAGTTACGCGGGTAATTAACGATTGTAATGTTGATGCATAAATTGAATCAGCTTGCGATGCAGCCATTTCAGCCAATGATAAACCCACCCATGCACTATGATCGTATATTACTTGGCTTAGGCTAATGCCACTGGTCACTGTTTCGCTGTTACTTGAACTGCTTGGATCATACCAATATTTAGCATAACCAACGCTAGCACTGATAGTAGGCAATAATGGTGCGCGATTTTCTTCAATACTTTCAAATAATGCATCTCTTTGAGCTTTAGCTTGTAAAACGATAGGGTCGCTAGTCAGCGCCTGCTGATAAATTTCTAATAAATTGTCAGCTTGTGCCGCTGGTGCCGCTATAGCAAATGCTAATGCTGCGTATAATGAACCAATTTTGAATTTCATTTGCTGCCCTTATAGACAATGCCTCATATGTATAGAGGTGTTATAAATTTGATTAATTTGGTCATGCAATATCGTTAAGATCAGGGTAGATAAGTGAAATCCTCTTAACGTTGCAATCTGCTGGCGCCCATAGCGCTGTATATTAAAAATACTTCACAATACTTTATAAGCATTGTGCACTATTTTTATATCTACCGTGCACATTAAATAGTATTGATTTATACATTTTCAAGTCAAATTTGAAGTGTAACAGATTTTATTTTTTTAAAGCATTTTGTGGACGTTTGCCATCTGTCGTTGAGTTATTAATTAGGCTCGGGGTTATTGTTCTTATATGGGGATTTTTATCTCGAAGACAATTTAACCAACAAAGTTCAATAATCCCTAATTAACCTGATAAAATGCCCTTTCAGTACGTGATTTTATCGACAAGGAAAAATATGTCTGACTCTGCAAATTTATCGTTTTTTGATGCCGATTCTGATTTTAAGCTGTTATCTAAAAAAGTGTTGTACCAAGGTTTTTTTCGATTAGACGAATACACCTTCAAACATAAATTGTTCAAAGGTGGCTGGAGCGGTGAGGTAACCCGTGAAGTGTTTGAGCGTGGCAGTGCCGTTGTGGTATTACCCTATGATCCTATTCGTGACGAAGTCGTATTAATCGAACAAATACGTGTTCCTGCATTAGCGAGTACTAAATCAATCTGGCTTCTTGAGCTAGTGGCAGGTATGATTGAGCCCGGCGAATCGCCAGAGCAAGTTGCTACGCGCGAATTAGCCGAAGAAGCCGGATTAAGCTTGCAAAGTTTAACGCCTATAAACAGTTATTTAGTTAGCCCTGGTGGTACTACCGAGCGCTTTTTTCTGTTTTGGGGGCAAGTCGACGCAACACAAGCGTCCGGTATTCATGGGTTGGACCATGAAAATGAAGACATACGTGTCCATGTGGTTAGCCGTCAACAAGCCTACGACTGGGTTAATAGCGGGCGCATAGACAATGCTTCAACTGTGTTAGGTATTCAGTGGTTAATGCTGAACTACCAAACCATCCGCGACACACTTTAAAAGATTAAGCATATAGGTTTCAGATAGGAAAGTTTGGGTGACAGAGTTTAACCACAATAAAAAGCAAAAATATCAACCGAATGTCAGTGCTTTTTTGGCTGTTTGCGGTCGAAATTACGCACATATTTTAAAATGGTTGCCCGACCAATTCACTGTTAATGAACCTTGGCATGTTAAAGGCGAGTTTGGCACCTTGCTGGTTAATCTTATCGAAAACACCAAATACACTCAGTTGATTGAAATTTCTCGCCCTATAGCAAGTGGACATTTTTTTAAATCTCCAAAAGCCGTGGTGCGCATTTATCACGACGCTCAATTGGCAGAAGTGTTAACTAGCCAACAGATTTACCGATTAAAGCCAGTGTATGATTATCCTAATATACATATGCATCAAAGCGATGAAAAATTCCAAGTGAATGCATTTCTTGAAGAATTGTTGAAAATTGGTGCAAGGAAAGTGCCTTGCCAATCTTAATCTATTTATTGTTTATACTGTTAGGAATCATTAGTGCTTAAAGACACAGTGCATTATTCTGTTGCTGAAAATGAACCTGTGCGATTAGTCCAAGTGACTGATCCGCATCTTTTTGCCGATCCTGAAGGTCAGTTGCTCGGTGTGAATACCACACAAAGCTTCCAAGCCGTTCTTAACACGTTCAGCGCAACTCAATACCCAGCCGACATTTTATTGGCCACTGGCGACATCAGCCAAGATTATTCGCCTGAGTCTTATCAGCATTTTGTTGATAAGATTAAGGTGCTTGATTTACCGTGCCATTACTTACCAGGTAATCATGACGACCCTCGCCTAATGGCCGTGCGCATGCAAGGCGATCATGTCTTTGGTCAACAGATTATTGATATTGGATCTTGGTTAATCTTGATGCTTGACTCCACGGTACGCGGTAAGCCGGGTGGATATTTAGGCGAAAAACAATTTGACTTAATTGATGCAGCGATAAAAGCGTATCCTGATAAATACGTATTATTAGTGATGCATCATAATCCTATTTTAATGCAATGCGCTTGGCTTGATCAGCATTGCATGGCCAATGGCGAAGACTTTTTAGCCCGTACTAGTCGCTATCCTCAAGTGAAAGGGGTTTTATGGGCCATGTGCATCAGCAAGTTGATAAATTGCATCCTGATGCCACATGGTGATATTCCATTAATGGCAACTCCATCTACCTGTATTCAATTTAAGCCACTTTCGTCATATTTTGCTTTAGATACAATGCAACCCGGTTATCGTTTGCTGGAGTTGAGTGGCGATGGTAGCATTCGTACTAATGTTTACCGGGTACCTGGGAGTCGCTTTTCACCAGATAATGAAGCGAGCGGGTACTGATATAACCGACTCGCGAGGAAGTATGCTGCTTTATATACATGGTTTTAATAGCTCGCCCCGGTCTGATAAGGCCGTGCAAACAGCTCAGTATATTAACCAGCATTATCCGCACGTTGATTTTCACCAACCTCAGTTACCTTCTTCGCCGCATACGGCTATGTCGTTATTATGCGAGATGACCGAGCGGGCAAAGCAACAAGGGCAAGCATTACGTTTTATTGGATCATCTTTAGGGGGGTATTTTGCCAGCTATTTGGCTGAAACCTATGGTGGAAAAGCAGTTTTAGTCAATCCAGCGGTAAAACCATTCGAATTATTTGAAGAGTTTATCGATCCTCAATATAATCCCTATACCAACGAGCATTATCAGGTGTTGCCTCAACACCGAGAAGACGTTGCCCATTTTGACACGCAGGTTATCCGTCACCCAGAACGTTTTTTGGTGCTGTTGCAAACTGGTGACGAAGTGTTAGATTATCGACAAGCATTACATAAATATCATAGCTGCCAATTACATTTAGAGCCCAATGGCGACCATAGTTTTGTCGGCTACGAACAACAATTAGATAAAATTTGTAATTTTATTCAGCTGTAATGATTTTACGTTATAAATAACGACTAATTTGAGCTAACTTTGGCTCCATTTAACTCCAGATGTGTGGACTATGACCAACCAATATACTTCAGATGCGATTGAGGTCCTTAATGGACTTGACCCGGTAAAGCGCCGTCCTGGTATGTATACCGATACCTCCCGACCAAACCACCTAGGGCAAGAAGTAATTGATAATAGCGTCGATGAGGCGTTGGCTGGCCACGCAACAAAAATCGACGTTATCTTACATGCAGATAATTCACTTGAAGTCACCGATGATGGTCGTGGTATGCCGGTGGATATTCACCCTGAAGAAGGCATTCCTGGAGTTGAGTTAATTTTAACGAAATTGCATGCTGGTGGTAAATTCTCCAACAAAAACTATCAGTTTTCGGGCGGTTTGCACGGTGTGGGGATTTCTGTTGTCAATGCGTTATCTACGCGTGTTGAAATTACGGTGCGCCGTGATGCTCAAGTGTACGACATGGCCTTTGAGAACGGCTTTAAAGTTGAAGCGTTAACCGTAACGGGCACATGTGGCCGCCGTAATACCGGTACTAGAGTGCATTTCTGGCCTGATGTCAGCTATTTTGACTCACCTAATTTTTCGGTAAGTAAGCTTATTTATTTACTGCGCGCTAAAGCGGTATTGTGCCCAGGCTTACGCATTAAATTTACCAACAAACACACCAATGAAGTGCACGAATGGTTTTATGAAAGCGGCCTAACAGATTACTTGCAAGAAGCCGTAAAAGGTTCACTGATGCTGCCAGAAGAGCCTTTTGTGGGCACCTTTAAAGGTGAATTAGAAGCCGCAGACTGGGCGATAACCTGGTTGCCCGAAGGCGGTGAAAGCCTCAATGAAAGCTACGTAAACTTAATCCCAACGCCACTAGGCGGAACTCACGTAAATGGTTTTAGACAGGGCTTACTTGAGTCCATGCGTGAATTTTGTGAATTTCGTAATTTAGTCCCTCGTGGCATCAAATTATCTCCTGAAGACATTTGGGATCGAGCGGCATTTATTTTGTCGATCAAAATGCAAGACCCTCAATTTGCTGGGCAAACCAAAGAAAAACTCTCAAGTCGTCAAAGCTCTGCCTTTGTATCGGGCATTGTTCGTGATGCGTTCTCGTTGTGGTTAAACTCAAATACTGAGCTCGCTGAGCAATTGGCAGAGTTGTGTATTAGTAATGCTCAGCGCCGCTTAAAAGCGGCTAAAAAAATTGCCCGTAAAAAAGTGGTATCAGGCTACCAGCCTTACCTGGTAAGTTAACCGATTGCAGTGGCCAAGACCCAATGCGAGGTGAACTGTTTTTAGTAGAGGGTGACTCTGCAGGTGGTAGTGCGAAACAGGCTCGCGATCGCGAATTTCAGGCGATTATGCCGCTTAGAGGTAAGATTTTAAATACCTGGGAAGTGGACGCATCTCAGGTATTAGGCTCGCAAGAAGTGCACAATATCTCGATTGCGATTGGTTGCGACCCAGACAGCGAAGATATATCGGAACTACGTTATGGCAAAATTTGTATTTTGGCTGATGCTGACTCCGATGGACTGCATATTGCGACATTATTGTGTGCGTTATTTATGAAGCATTATCGCGTGTTAGTGGAAAAAGGTCATGTGTATATTGCCATGCCGCCGCTATTTCGTATTGATATTGGTAAAGAGGTTTTTTACGCATTAGATGAAGCAGAAAAAACCGGGATTTTGGATCGTTTAGTTGCCGAAAAGAAAAAAGGCAAAGTGCAAGTCACTCGATTTAAAGGGCTAGGTGAAATGAACCCTTTACAGCTACGTGAAACAACAATGGACCCTAATACTCGACGTTTAGTGCAACTGACCATTGATGATGCCGAAGAGACTTTGTCGTTAATGGACATGTTGCTTGCTAAAAAGCGCGCACCTGACCGAAAAGACTGGCTAGAAACCAAAGGCGATCTTGCGTTACTTTAAGCTTTTGTATTACCGTCAATCATTATGAATATAAGGCAAAAATTAATTTACCATGCAGTATTCTAGATTTCGATCTTATTTCAATCTTGGCGGTAAGTTCGCATGTGCAGGACTGATGTTATTAGGATTGTTACCAACATCGTCCGTATTCGCGGCTCAGTCAGTGATGATCACTGTCACCAAAGGTTTTGGGCTCAGTTTGTTTGCCTCAGATTTGGGCGACATTAAACAAATGACATTGGGAGACGATGGCACGTTGTTTGTCGGCTCGCAAAAAAGTGGGACTGTCTATGCGTTGGTCGACAGCGACCAAAACGGTCAAGTCGACAAACGTTATCTCATTGCACGCGGCCTTGAATATCCAGAAGCGTTAGCATTTCATGATGGTGCGTTATATGTCACCGAAGAAGACCGTATTATCCGTTTTGAAGAGATTGAATCACGTTTACGCCGACCAGGTCGTGCCCGTGAAGTGTATTCAAACTTACCCAGCTTAGATAAAAAATACTCTCGGTCTATGCGTTTTGACTCAGATGACCGTTTATATGTTTCCATCGGCTCGCCATGTAACGTGTGTGAAGCGGCTTCGCCATTTAGCAGCATTATTGCCATTGATGTCGACAGTGGTGCTAGTGAACAAATTGCCTTAGGGCTTCGCAGTGTCACCGGTTTTGACTGGTCGCCAGAAACCAATAAATTGTGGTTTGCCGATTTAGGCCGAAATTGGATGGGCGATAATATACCAGCCGATGAGATTAACCGTGTTGAGGTAAAGGGCAGCCATTATGGCTTTCCTTATTTGCACGGTAACGATGTTGTTGAGCCGGCGTACGATATGCCTAAAAACTTAAATGTGATAGTGCCAGAGTTTGAATTGCCTGCACATGTTGCACCTACCGGGCTCAGTTTTTATCGTGGCGAGCAATTTCCAGAGCGTTATCACAACCAAATCTTTGTCGCAGAAAACGGTTCTTGGAACCGTTCAAGTAAAGTGGGCTATCAAATAGTGATGCTCGAAATTGAAGATGACAAAGTCAATAAGCGTGAAACTGTGGTGAGTTTTTTAGATGGAGAATTTCCCGTCGCCCGTCCATTTGACGTGATCAATGCCCCAGATGGCTCAATGTACATATCAGATGACCTAAAAGGTAATATTTACCGTCTGTTTTATAACACAGCCGAACAATCACAGGAATCTAACTAAATGAGTGATTCGATTGAATTAAGCCTAGATGGCGTAGAGCAAATGCCACTGCGGCGCTTTACCGAAGAGGCTTATTTAAATTATTCAATGTACGTCATTATGGATCGTGCCTTACCGCATATTGGTGATGGCTTAAAACCGGTACAACGCCGTATTATTTACGCTATGAGCGAGCTGCAGCCTTTCGGCGCAATCTAAACATAAAAAATCAGCCCGTACAGTCGGTGATGTATTAGGTAAATACCATCCACATGGTGACAGTGCGTGTTATGAAGCCATGGTGTTAATGGCGCAGCCATTTTCGTATCGCTATCCACTTGTTGACGGACAAGGTAACTGGGGGGCACCAGATGACCCTAAATCTTTTGCGGCAATGCGTTATACCGAAGCAAGATTATCTAAATTCTCTGAAGTCTTATTGTCCGAGTTAGGCCAAGGTACAGTGGAATGGGGCGCCAACTTTGACGGCACCATGAAAGAACCTAAAACCTTACCTGCAAGATTACCGCATATTTTATTGAACGGTATTACCGGTATTGCGGTTGGTATGGCAACCGATATTCCACCGCATAACGTCCGCGAATTAGTGTCGGCTTGTGTCGAGTTAATTGATAATCCTAAAACAGAATTAAACCGCTTAATGGAGTTAGTGCCAGAGCCGGACTACCCAACAGAAGCTGAAATTATTACCCCTCGCGCAGACATTGAAAAGATTTATGTCAGCGGTAAAGGCTCGATTAAGATGCGTGCTGTGTATAACGAAGATCATGGTGAAATCGTGATTACGTCTCTGCCACATCAAGCCAGTAGCGGTAAAATTTTAGAGCAAATAGCCAACCAGATGCAGGCTAAAAAGCTGCCGATGGTGTCAGACTTACGCGATGAATCTGATCATGAAAACCCTGTTCGCTTGGTGATTGTACCCCGTTCAAACCGGATTGATTGTGAACAGTTAATGACGCATTTGTTTGCCACAACCGACTTAGAAAAAAGTTATCGGGTTAACTTAAACGTACTTGGCTTAGACGGTCGCCCCCAAGTTAAAGGCTTAAAAACGTTATTAACTGAATGGCTAGAGTACCGCGTCAGTACGGTGACTCGCCGTTTACAATATCGTTTAGATAAAGTGCTAGCGCGTTTACATATTTTAGAAGCGTTAATGGTCGCGTTTTTAAATATTGACGAAGTGATTGAGATTATTCGTTTTCATGACGAGCCTAAAGCAGAGCTGATGGCGCGCTTTAATTTGTCAGATAAACAAGCTGAAGCGATTTTAGAATTAAAATTACGTCACCTTGCTAAGCTCGAAGAATTTAAGATTAAAACCGAGCAAGATGAGTTGGCCGCAGAGCGCGACAAGCTTGAATTGTTATTAAGCTCAGATCGCCGCTTAAAGACCTTAGTTAAAAAAGAACTCATTCAAGATGGCCAAACCTATGGTGATGATCGCCGCTCACCGATTATTGAGCGTATTGATGCTAAAGCATTAACAGAGCAAGAATTGACCCCTGCCGAATCAGTCACCGTGGTGTTATCTGATAAAGGCTGGGTACGCTGTGCTAAAGGTCATGACATCGATGTAGAAGGTTTGTCGTATAAGGCTGGCGATAATTACTTATGCAGTGCCATGGGTAAGAGCAACCAAGCGGCGGTATTTATAGACTCAACAGGACGTGCATTTGCCACCGACAGTCATACTTTACCTTCAGCCCGTAGCCAAGGAGAGCCGATTACCACTCGCTTTAATATGGCACCGGGTGCGACTATGCAGCATGTCTTAATGGGCAGCGATGAGCAGTTTTTCTTATTAGCAACCGATGCAGGGTATGGTTTTATTTGCGCATACCCAGATATGGTCAGCCGCAACAAAGCGGGTAAAGCATTACTGACGTTACCCACCAATGCCTTGACATTAGTGCCTAAACGAATCAATAAGCAAGCTGAGCAATCATTATTAGCCATTACCTCAGAAGGGCGGATGTTGATGTTTAGCATCGATGCACTACCGCAATTATCTAAAGGTAAAGGTAATAAGATTATAGGCATTCCAACTGAACGAGCCAAAAGCCGCGAAGAAGTGCTGCTTCATCTTAATGTCGTGCCACAAAATGCGGCAGTGACCTTGTGGGCAGGTAAGCGTAAGCTAACCTTGAAACCAAGCGATTTAGCGCATTACCGAGGTGAACGTGGTCGTCGTGGCGCTAAATTGCCTAGAGGTTTACAACGTGTCGATAGCGTTGATGTTGAGGTGGGTACTATTGTAGACGATAGCGTCGACGAGACACCAGATAACCTCGTTTAAACTAAATTGTATAAACAAAAATGCTGCTCATTGAGCAGCATTTTTTATGGCTTATACCAATCCTTATTAGAATATGATTCTATTTTAGGCAGCGTCACTAGTCTTAACGTACGACTGCATGGATGCAGGAGGTAGAGCAACGCAGGAGCAGTTGCCGACGACTGCATGGATGCATGAGGTAGAGCAACACAGGAGCAGTTGCCGAGAACGACGATGTATTCAAAAGACTGCCTCGAATACTTCACTGATCATTTTCGCTAAAAGAGCAAATTCTAATGCGGAATAGTATTAAATAATTTGCAAAGACTTTACGATGAAGATGGTAAATAAAGAAGGCGGAGAAGCGGGCAATATTATTAGGCTGAGAAAGGGTTAAACAATAACCCTTTTAAATGAAAGCGGCTTAGATACGGCGTAATAATTAAGCAACTTCGTAAAAGTTTGGTTCATAATCAAGCTGTGTTTGAATAATTTGATTGGCCATACGTGCACACTTGCCGCATTGATCTGCTACGCCTAAACGTTTTTTTACATCAGCCAATGAACTGTCGCCTAAGCTAACAGCGGCTTTGATTTGAGAATCTGTAATGGCATGACAAAGACAAACGTACATAAAGAAAGCCTCTTAGCTCAAAGTTTCAATGATCTAGAAAGTAATCTAATTCTAAATGAAAACAGTTATCATTGGCAATTACTTTTTTAGAGTATATTGATCATTTTTAATGCGTTTTTGATCTGAGTCTCATTAGTAGTAGCCTAATAATTGACGATATTGATGATTATTAGTCAGTAATACCAATTCCACTAATTATCTGGTCTGTCAGCGGGAGTTCAGTGTCTTCTAGGCAAGTTATAGGATTGAAGGCATCGTTGCTCTACCTCCTGCGTCCATGCAGTCGTCGGCAACCGCTCCTGCGTTGCTCTACCTCCTGCGTCCATGCAGTCGTCGGCAACTGCTCCTGCGTTGCTCTACCTCCAGCGTCCATGCAGTCGTACTTAAAAATGCTATTAAGCAGAATAATAAAGGGCACAGAAACCTGCCTTGCAGGAGACACTCAGACCGTTGATTTCTTTGTTGCATTACTTTAGAAGGGAATAACATTATTTCAACAATGCGCCTCAAACTGAACAGTCTGAGTGACTCTGATAGGTCACATAATTAATGGAAATGGAATAAAAAAATTTACGGTTTATAACGGTGCACGTTGCCTTATGGAGGGTATACCAACCCGCATTAGTAAGTGACCTCTTATTAATGCGCAGTGGTACTAATCAAACCACGTTAGCAGGGGAGGTGACACAGGTAAAGCGGCAGCGGCTATGGCTTTATCTGGATAATTACTGAAAATCCCGTCTACGCCTATCGCTTTGAGTGTATTAATATCTTCTGCATTATCGACGGTATATACATACACTTTTGCACCGCGCTGATGGGCATCATCAACGATTGCTTGGCTAATAAATGCCACATCAAGATGAAGAGAATAAGCGTGTAAATCGCTCACTACTTTAGCTAAGTCAGTGGGTATTCCACCTAATAATGGTGCGATAACTACTTGAGGTAGTTGTTGTTTTATTTGTGCTAAATATAAGTGATTAAATGACGATATAAGCAGCTGTTGTGCGGTAAAGCTTGACGATGATAAGAGCTGCGGGTACATCTCGATAAATGGCGCGACGCAGCCGACACCTTTGAGTTCGATGTTAACGATACAATGACCATTGCTGATGCTATCAATACGAGTCAGCACCTCCCAAAGGCTGGGTATCGGCTCACCACCCACTGTGACTTTGCATAGGCCTGCTTTAGTGCTGAGATGAATTAAGCCATAACCGTTGGATTTACCCTCTAGGCGGCGATCATGAAAAACCACCAATTCGCCTTCAACACAATGCACGTCTATTTCAATGGCTTTAGCACCTAACTCGAGCGCTTTATCCATAGCGGCTAATGTGTTTTCAGGTGCGTAGCCACTCGCTCCACGGTGGGCAAAAACCAGCATAACAATTCCTTAATTCGGTTAGCCTTTGAACAGAACCTGTGATTCTTTTTGATTATTTTTGAGGTGAACTTCCATTTGTGGATAAGCAAGTTCAACGTTGTTTTCTTTTAATTTTTTAGTAATACGTTTATGCAGGTTATGGCGTAACGGCCAGCGTGCAGACATGTCTTTGGCATAAGAGCGTACTTCATAATCTTGAGTATGTGCACCAAAACCAGCAAACCAGACTTCAGGCTCAGGGATTGCTAATGATAAGTCGCATTCACGCACAGCTTGATGAAGCAGCATTTCAACTTTGGTTGGGTCGGCATCGCGCGACACTGACACTTTAACAATGACTCGGGTAATAGGATCAGACAACGACCAGTTAACTAATTGTTCGGTAATAAAGGCTTTATTGGGCACGATAATTTCTTTGCGATCCCAGTCGACAATGGTGGTAGCACGAATTTGAATTTTACTCACAGTACCTGTGAGATCGCGAATTGTTACCGTGTCGCCAATGCGGATGGGTTTTTCAAATAAAATAATCAAGCCAGAGATAAAGTTGGCAAAAATTTCTTGTAAACCAAAACCCAAACCAACCGAGAGGGCAGCGACTAGCCACTGCAATTTAGACCATTCCATCCCCAAGGTTGAAAAACCAAATAACATACCAAAAAACAACACCAGGTAGCTGCTCACTGTGGTAATCGCAAAGCTTGTACCCGGGGCGAGGTCGAGCCTCTGTAATAGCATTAACTCAAGTAAACCGGGTAGGTTTTTGGCAATCACCGCTGAAAAGCCGACGAGAATAATGCCAAACATAATCGACTTAAGAGTAATGGGCAGTTGTTGCTCAATACCATTTAAGGTGCTGGTGGTTGTCCATAAAGTAATGCCATCTAAAAAAGAGAACACGGCGGTATGAGTTTGCGCTAAAACGCCCAATAAACTGGCAAAGAAAGCCAGAAAAAGGATTGACCTCATTAAACCTAATGACTGACTCGAGATGGTTTCTAAATCAACAATGGGTTCTTCGTAGGTTTCGATAGGCTCATTGTTTAATTCACCCCTTTCACGCTGTGCAAGTCGCTCGGCACGTTTGGCTTTTGCTCTATCGAACGCAATTAAACGTCGCTCAATTAACATCCAGCGCTTGATTAATTGATAGATAAGAATAAAGCCAAGCCCTAATAGGACAGATATTTGTAACTGCAGCAGCAGTTGGAACGCAGTAAAATAGTAACCAACACACGCGAGTAATGCGCTAAATACTGGCGTGACAATTAATATCGCCCAAGCCGTCTTTTGCACTATAACTAAGTTATTGGCATTGGGTTTATTTTTACGATATTCCTCAATCAGCACCATCATGTTTTTATATAGCATAAACAATACGATACAAAATATGATAAAGGCTCCACGACCAATACTGTTACGCACTAATGATGTGTCTAATGCTTCGGTAAAGCCCATTAGCCCAATCAATGGGGCTGATATAACCACAAACGACACCATAATTTTTTGTGCTTTATTAACGATATTTTTAGGTCGTCTGAAATGGCTAATTAAAATGCCTTTATCAATTGTGAGCAGGTAAAAGAATCGATAAATAAGATAACTCACCCCTATCGTCGTGATCCCCATCCCTAATGCATACACCACGTTTTGCTCGGAGCGACAAAATATCATCCCGGCGACAATGACTGGCAATGGCTTTATCAGTGCGTAAAGTAAGCTGATAATAAGCGTTTTAATGGTGTACTTGAATTTATCTTGAGTCACATTACCGACATACACTGAATAGCGACTGATGGCGTTATTAAATTTTGGCGTTAGCATGTCTTGAGCCATTAAGCATGACAGCAGCAAAATAAGCCACCAAGCCCAGTAAAAGCTTTGGTTTGCCCATGTTTGTTGCAATGCTTCGAGCTGACTGGGTTGCACCAACCAAATCGTGCTTTGGGTAAGATCAATAAGCCATAACCCTCCAATGCCTGGTGCATTAGGTACCCAAAAAAGATGCTCGTTAAGGGTATTTTTAAGGGTGTTATGTAATTGATTGAGCTGCTCGTAGCCAATCCGCAATTTTGCAAATTCAGCTAAATATTGGTCATATCCCTGCAGTAATTGCTCAATTAATACTTGTTGCGATTGTAACAATTTAACTTGGGTTTCGTTAAAGAGTTGGCTGTTATCGAGCTGTTGTGTGTTGAGTGCTTGCTGTTGTTCTAATTGATAGCGCTGTAATCGGGCATCAGCGAGTTCTGTTTGCAGTTTGTCTAAACTCGGTGGCTTAGGTAATGACTGCAGCATTTGTAAAAAGCGATCGCCAAACGCTGAGTTTGTTTTAACCCAGGTGATTTGCTCTAGCACGTTGGCTAATTGCGCATTTTGAGACTGATAACGTTTTTCTATTCGCTGTTGCCTCTCTACAACTGAACTATGGTTGCTCGTTAAGGTTTGTAATTGTTGTGCATATTGCTGATTAGACTGACTTAACTCTTGAGACAATGGGTCGGCAAGCTCTTGCTCATCGATTAAGTTATTGGCAATGGTGTCGGCCGTTTGTTGTTGGCGATATTCAAGATTTTGCTTATTAATGAGTTCAATAAAGCTTTCTTGTTGGCTTAAATTTAAGCGGTTAACTTGCTGTTGTAATTGCACGATTTCAAGTTGTTTAGGATTAGCTAAACGCTCAGCTTGGAGCGTGGCAATATGTTGGCTTAATAAGTCAGCCTGGAGCTTATTGCGTTTGCCTAAAGGGGTTTCAATTGGTGCTTGCTGAGTTTTATTATGCTGGATTAACGCATTTTCAGCCTGGGCAATTAATGTCGGTAGTTGGGTTTGGCGTTGGGAAATTTGTCTTATTTGTTGCGTTAAGTATGACTCGGTTTCTTTGAGTTCAGACAAGTGAAAATAAGCCATTGAAGCTTGCTGATTAAGATCGATTTCTTCATCAAGTGC
This sequence comes from Shewanella phaeophyticola, assembly GCF_025398315.1. Classification (GTDB taxonomy): domain Bacteria; phylum Pseudomonadota; class Gammaproteobacteria; order Enterobacterales; family Shewanellaceae; genus Shewanella; species Shewanella phaeophyticola. The sequence continues at coordinate 3,506,795 of NZ_JAODOQ010000001.1, read as the reverse complement.
TAACGGCTTTTGTGCGTCACGTAACTGTTGGTTGAGTGACAGTTTAGCCTCATTATTAGAGTGCTCAATATTAGTGTAGGTTTGCTGCTCAACTTGTAACTCAGTAATACTGCCTTCAAGCTCTGTAATTTGAGTTTGAATATCGAGCGGCTTATTATCAGCTTGATTATTAAGCCCTAGGCGTTTATCGAGCGTGATAGGTGTATTGGCATAAGCGGGCGCCAACAAACAAGAAAACACAATTACACACAGTACAAAATACGCTAGACGTAACATATCACTAAGCTCAAGTTGGAATAGGCTAATGGTAGCAAACTTAATGAATTATATTCTATTTTTTTTGAGGCTTTAGGGGCTTTAGCTTAACGCTTTTATCGTAAATAAGATGAATTATAATCATGTTATGTATTGCACATAAAAAAAGCCGTATCCTAATAAAAATACGGCTTAAATGAGCTTATTAATTTACAGCCTCTTAGGCGGTTGCTTTAGCTTATTCAGCATCTTTTACTGGCTGATTAAGCTTTGCAAAAGCTTGCCCCATACGCGTTGTTTCGCCAGGTTCAACACCGTCGGCAAATGTTTCAATTGCATCTTGTGCAAATAACATTACCACAGTGCTCCCCAGTTTAAAGCGTCCCATCTCTGCGCCTTTTTCTAAGGTTAACGCTTCAGATCCTGTGGTTGGGTAATCCCAGCTAAAGACTTGTTTGCTACCCGGTGGTGTAACTGTACCGACTTCAAATGGTTTCAATACTGGCAACTATAGTCGCTCCAACAAGGATACCATTGCAAGTGAATCTGACTCAGTTTCAAAAATGGCCACTACGCGCTCGTTACGGGCAAATAATCCTGGCACATTTTGGGCGGTTAATGGATTAACTGAAAACAACTCACCAGGTACGTAGGTCATTTTAGACAAGGTACCCGTGATCGGCATATGAATACGGTGATAATCTTTTGGTGCGAGGTAAATGGTCGCAAAGTCTCCGCCATCAAAACGGGCTGCATCGTCTTTGTTACCACCGAGTAGCGCTTCTGAGGTGTAGCTATGGCCTTTGGCTTGAAAAATATTACCGGCCTCAATTGACCCGCACTGGCTGACTGCACCATCAACTGGATGCAGCCATAATATGCGCATCTTGGCTAATTGGGCGAAGCTCTGGCTTTAAAGCTCGGGTAAAAAAGTCATTAAAAGTTTTATAGGCTTCAGGCTCAGGCTGTTTGGCTTCAGACATATCAATTTTGTACTGTTTGATAAACCATTTAATCGCAGCCGTTGTAATAACGCCCACTTCTGCAGCAGCAAACTTGCCGACTAAACGCGACAGAAAATGTTTGGGCAGCATGTATTGCAAAGCAATTTTAATCGAGTCCAATGTGTTTCCCTTTATATTCTGTGGTTGAACCATATGCATGACCCAGTCATTATATTATTCATCAATTGCGCGGAAATGTCGCGCATGACGTTGTTCATCTAAACTGGCGATAATACGATGATAGTTGTTAAATCTATCTTGGGTAATGTGTCCAGCTTCAAGTGCTTCACGCAGAGCACAGCCAGGGTCGTCACCATGTTTACAGTCGCGGAACTTACATGTTCCTAAAAAATCTCTAAATTCAATAAAGCACCAACCTACTCGAGTGGCATCTAAATGCCACAACGCGAACTCTCGTACACCTGGTGAGTCAATTAAATCACCGCCACTTTGGAAGTGAATTAATTTTGCTGTGGTGGTGGTGTGCTGACCTAATCCTGAGTTGTCTGATACATCACCTATTAATAAGTCTGCTTCAGGCATTAACGCATTAATTAGTGAAGATTTACCTACCCCAGATTGACCTGCAAATACGCTAACTTTTTCGTTAAGTAAGGCTTTTATGTTTTCTACGCCTTCACCCGTGTGGCTACTAACGCGGTAAACGGGATACCCAATGGCCTGATAACGCGCAAGCGCTTGTTCAATTTCATCTCGATTTTCATCATTTAATAAATCGATTTTATTTAAAATAATGATCGGTGGGATATCGGTATCTTCACATGCAACCAAATATCGGTCGATAATCTGTGTAGTAAAACTAGGTAATACTGACGATACAATTAAAATTTGGTCAATATTTGCCGCGATAATTTTTACACCATCATATAAGTCAGGTCGAGTCAGTGATGACTTTCGCGGGTGGACAGCTTCAACAATACCACCAATACTAGAGCTAGCTTGTACTTCTGTGGCTAAGCGAACTATGACGTTATCGCCAGTGACTAAACTGGTTACCGCTCGGCGAATATTACAGCGCGACACTTTGCCGTCGCTGGTTTCAATGTCGGCGTGTTGGCCAAAACGAGATATCACTACCCCCGATTGTTCAGGCCTAATAAATTGTCCTGTAATTCAGGTGCGTCGTTATCATCGCTTCGTTTTAATCGCTTGGTCTGATTTGCACGCATTCGGCGTAATTGACCTTGGCTTAGTGGTTTCTTTTTACTCACAGGCTTATCTTCATTAAATAGGTGTTTTTTTGTGTCTCAAAAAAACAGTATGATACACACTCTTTTATAAAAAAGCCTGAATTTAGGCGATTGATAACATAAGGCGACATAATGACTGCTGATGCGAATAACCTAATTTGGGTTGATTTAGAAATGACGGGTTTAGAACCTGATGTCGATAGAGTCATTGAAATTGCAACCTTAGTGACTGATCAAGAACTGAATATTATTGCTCAAGGTCCTGTTCTAGCAATTTATCAAACAGACGAAGTCTTGGCCGGTATGGACGATTGGAATCAAAAGCATCATGGTGAATCGGGGTTAATTGAGCGTGTTCGTGCAAGCAAATGCTCAGAAGAAGATGCGATTAGACAAACCATTGAGTTTTTAACTCAGTATGTGCCAAAAGGTGCCTCGCCAATGTGCGGTAACAGCATCGGTCAAGATCGTCGTTTTTTAAATAAATACATGTTAGAACTTGAAGAGTACTTCCATTATCGCAACATCGATGTAAGCACCATTAAAGAATTAGTGCGTCGTTGGAACCCTGAAACCATGAATGGCTTTAGCAAAAAAAATACTCACCAAGCACTCGAAGATATTAAAGAGTCGATCGCAGAATTGCAGTTTTATCGCAAAGAAGTATTTAAAATTTAACCAATCGAACAAATATTTTAAAAAAGGGGGTTGCAGCATAGTAAAATTTACCTATAATGCGGCCTCAACTTTCTACAGAGCACCAAACTCTGAGCCTAGAAAGTAAAAATGAAATTTGAAAATTTGAAATGCGACATTAGCTCAGTTGGTAGAGCGATACCTTGCCAAGGTATAGGTCATCGGTTCGAACCCGATATGTCGCTCCAAATTTTAGTTGATGCGAGTTAGACTCAGTTAGTAAAGCGATACCTTGCCAAGCTAAAAGAGATAACAGCGTCATCGGTTCGAACGTCTCTTTGTTAAGAGAAGGTCGCTCCAAATTTTAGTTGATTTGAAAATGCGACATTAGCTCAGTTGGTAGAGCGATACCTTGCCAAGGTATAGGTCATCGGTTCGAACCCGATATGTCGCTCCAAATTACAGACGATGTCAGATTTACTTAGTTGGTAGAGCAATACCTTACCAAGCTAAAAGAGATAACAGCGTCATCGGTTCGAACCTCTCTTTGTTAAGAGAAGGTCGCTCCAAATATGATTTTGATTTGCGACATTAGCTCAGTTGGTAGAGCGATACCTTGCCAAGGTATAGGTCATCGGTTCGAACCCGATATGTCGCTCCAAATCACTTTTATTGCTTCAAATCTCAAACTCTAAAATCTCCAGCTTGAAAATGACTAAACTTTGCGATTTGCGACATTAGCTCAGTTGAGTTAATTATAAGAGTCGATACCCATCTTTTTCCAAGCTAAAAGAGATAACAGCGTCATCGGTTCGAACCTCTCTTTGTTAAAAGAAGGTCGCTCCAAATTACTTTTATTGCTTCAAATCCCCAACTCTAAAATCTCCAGCTTGAAAATGACTAAACTTTGCGATTTGAGACATTAGCTCAGTTGAGTTAATTATAAGAGTCGATACCCATCTTTTTCCAAGCTAAAAGAGATAACAGCGTCATCGGTTCGAACCTCTCTTTGTTAAAAGAAGGTCGCTCCAAATCACTTTTATTGCTTCAAATCCCAAACTCTAAAATCTCCAGCTTGAAAATGACTAAACTTTGCGATTTGAGACATTAGCTCAGTTGTGCTCTTAGAAAATGCGATCCCTTTTGTTTGCCAAGCTAAAAAGACATAACAGCGTCATCGGTTAGAACCTCTCTTTGTTAAGAGAAGGTCGCTCCAAATCAATCTTCTCGTTTCAAGCGCATGCCTTTAACATCCTTAATGCTAAATATCATCAGTTTAGTTATCTTTTTGTGTCGCTTATATTCACTCCAAATTCTCATTATCAATTAACCTAATTGTTACATATCTTGTTATGGCTTTGAGGTTATTTAGCGTTTAAAACTTGAACAATATCGGTGGTTTTTAAACTTTGCGTGTATTTTTGTCGCTATATTCAGATTTGGATGTTAAAAAAATCTGAGAAGAATTAACAAAACTCGTGATCTATCACTCACTTCTTCATGAATCTCTAAATTAGAAGGTGTTAGAGGATTAAAAACATGACATTGCGCAAGTAATTTCCGCTCGCGATCTTTGATAATCAGCTCAAGATAAATTTTCCTAAGTTGTTAGGGCTTTAAACGAGGTGTGTATTATGCGGATTCAACAACTGAGCGAATTACTTGATTATGTAGCGAAATGTCATCTCGATATGGAGAAGCTTTATAAACGCTTAGATCGTAATGCAGACTCTTCAAGAGTGAAGATGATGTTGACTTATTTTCAACAACATCAAAGACACATTTATGAAACGCTTGAAAGTTACATCGAGGATGCTCCATCAAGAATTTTAAATACTTGGTATAAAGACGTGACATTCGAAGATTTTAGCAAACGCTGTGCAGAGACAACGTTGCCCGCCAACATGCATGAAGATGAAGTACTTGAACTGCACCTCGATTTAGAAAACCGTTTGATTGCATTACTCGAAAAAACGGCAAACAGCAGCCCAACAGAAGAAATTAAGAGTGCATTAATGGATTTAGTTCGCGTTGCGCAAACTCAGCAAAAACGCTTAGTTCACAGCACAATCCGTATGGATGACATTTAACGAGTTATTTAAACCTAGCATTGACTTCCTGAAGTGTATTTTGCCAGCTATCCCCAATAGCTGGCTTTTTTTATTAACAAAAAATAACCGCTATAACAGTGGGAGTTCCGGTTCAACTTCTGGTATATTTAGCATTCTTGTAACTCTTTTTTACGGAAGCTAAATTTACCGATGACATCGCTGCTTAAAACCCTTGAAAATGAACAAGCTACTGTGGCGCTTGGACAACAAATTGCGCAGTGGATGGTGCCGCCATTAACCCTTTACCTTACAGGTGACTTAGGCGCGGGCAAAACAACATTTAGTCGAGGGATTATTCAAAGCCTAGGCCATAAAGGGGCGGTTAAAAGCCCAACTTATACTTTGGTTGAGCCTTATGAGTTTGATGATATGGACGTATTCCATTTCGACTTGTATCGCTTAAGTGATCCAGAAGAGTTAGAGTTTATGGGTATTCGCGATTATTTTACCAACAAAAGCATTTGTTTAGTTGAGTGGCCAAATAATGGTCATGGTCTACTGCCTGAGGCTGACATCCATTTACATTTACGCTATAAAGAATCTCAAAGACAAGTTGAATTAAACGCCTTAACCCCAGCAGGGCAGGCAATAATTGATAAATTAAAATAATAATGACTTTAAAAAATACGTTTTTTACGCCTGTTTTTATCATACTGTTATGTTTTCAGCCCACGTTTGCTTGGGCTGCAAATCAACTCGACAGTGTGCGCATTTGGGCTGCCCCTGAATCCACTCGAGTGGTATTTGACCTCACTCAAGCCCCCAAATATGACAGTTTTAGTTTGACAGGCCCGCATCGATTAGTGGTCGACATTCAAGACACGGGCGCAAAAATCAACTTAGATAAAATTGCTAATAACAGCAAAATAATTAAAAAAATCCGTTTTAGTACCCCGCCTAAAAAAGGCATGTTGCGCTTAGTGATGGATTTAACTAAACCCGTTAAATCTAGTTTGTTTACCCTTCCTCCAACCGCACCTTACGGCAATCGCTTAGTGGTCGATTTAGAAGATGCTGGCGGTGGGGCATCTAATGTACAACAGTCCGTGAGTCGCTCTGCAAATCCGTCTTCTCGTAATATTATTGTGGCGATTGATGCTGGTCATGGCGGTGAAGACCCAGGTTCAATCGGTATCGTCAGGGATGCATGAAAAACGCGTTGTGCTCGAAATTGCTAAACGTTTGGCTCGTAAAGTCGATGCTACACCCGGTATGCGCTCGGTGATGACTCGCACGGGTGATTACTTTGTTAATTTAAACAAACGCTCAGAGCTGGCGCGTAACAGCAAAGCAGACTTATTGATATCCATTCATGCTGATGCATTTACCTCTCCGCAACCTCGTGGCGCATCGGTGTGGGTTTTGTCGATGCGCCGTGCAAACAGTGAAATTGGTCGTTGGTTAGAACAAAAAGAAAAACATTCTGAGCTATTAGGTGGCGCGGGTGAAATTATTCAAAATACCGACAGCGAGCAATACTTAGCAATGACGTTGTTAGATATGTCGATGAACAGCTCAATGGCAATTAGTCATTCTGTTGCAGGTGACATACTACGCGACTTAGATTCAATTACTCATTTGCACAAGCGCAAGCCAGAGTCAGCAAGCTTTGCTGTGCTAAAGTCACCTGACATTCCATCCATCTTGGTTGAAACCGGTTTTATTTCAAACCCAGGCGAAGAACGTTTATTGTCTAACGGTAATCATCAAGAAAAATTGGCCAGTGCCATTTACAAAGGTGTGTTGCGCTATTTCGAAAATAACGCACCGGCTGACACGCTGATGGCTAAAACTTCAAATATTAAACACAGTGTTAAGCGAGGTGAGTCATTGTCGATTATTGCCCAGCGTTATCGTGTTTCTGTCAGAAGCCTTAAACAAGCTAACAACTTAAAGTCTGATGTTGTTCGTATTGGTCAAACACTTGTGATCCCAAGGGCTTAATATGGCAATTGAGCTGTTACCACCACAATTGGCAAACCAAATCGCTGCAGGCGAGGTTGTTGAACGCCCTGCTTCTGTGGTCAAAGAGTTAGTGGAAAACAGCTTAGATGCAGGCGCGACCCGGGTTGAGATTGATATCGATAAAGGCGGCAGTAAGCTTATACGTATTCGTGATAATGGCATGGGCATCGCCAAAGATGAGCTTGCACTTGCGTTGTCTCGTCATGCTACATCAAAGGTACATAGCTTAGATGACCTAGAGGCGATTTTAAGCTTTGGGTTTCGTGGTGAAGCACTTGCCAGTATCAGTTCGGTATCGCGTCTAACGCTAACCTCTAAGACTGCTGAACAGTCAGAAGCCTGGCAAGCGTATGCTGAAGGCTCACAAATGGACGTTAAAGTGACCCCCGCGGCTCACCCGCAAGGGTCGACGATTGAAGTGGTCGATTTGTTCTTTAACACGCCAGCGAGACGCCGGTTTTTAAAAAGTGATAAAACTGAATTTACCCATATTGATGAGTGGCTAAAGCGCATCGCAATCGCGCGCAGCGATATCCATTTTGCTTTGACCCATAATGGCAAATTAGTCCGTCAATATCGTCCAGCCAATACAGATATCCAAACACAGCAACGTTTAGCGCAAATTTGTGGCCGCGCATTTGCGGAACAAGCGTTAAGCATTAATTGTGAACATGACGGCTTATCCTTAAGTGGTTATTTGCAATCGCCAAACGATATCGTATTAACAGACACTAGCTTTTTTTATGTTAATGGTCGTTTAGTGCGTGATAGATTAGTCAATCATGCGGTAAAACAAGCTTTTGCTGAACATGGCATAGACCATCAACCAGGCTATGTGTTGATGCTGATGCTAGATCCACATCAAGTGGATGTTAATGTGCATCCGGCCAAGCATGAGGTGAGGTTTCATCAATCTCGTTACGTACATGACTTTATTTTACAGGCAATACAATCTGCATTAGTACAAATGCCTGAGTTAAGCTTTTCAGAGCAGTCAGAGGGTAATGTGGGCGATGTTGAACCTCATTCTCCTGTTGATAATAACGTTCAGCAAGATGACTCAGCAGCCTTAAAAAATGATTTGTGAATCCCAAACCCTCAATCTAGAGCGATCAATAGCAGCAGTCAGTATGGCTCAATGCATGTTCCGGGTAAAAACAATAGCTCGTTTGGGGGATCTTCAGCTGCAATTAAGCCTAGTTATGGTACAAAGCCTGCGATGCCTGCTCAATGCGGTGTCACTAAAACGGCCATTGAGAGTTATGGCCAATTGTTACACACGCAGCCTGATAGTAGACAGACACAACTGAATGAAGTGAGTGTGCAAGTTAGCATGCCACCGTTATTAGATGCAGCACATTGGGTCATTTGCAAAGACGAAAAATTATCACTTTTGCCGTTTAAAACTGTATTGCTTGCAGTGCGTAAGGCAGAGGTCTTGGCTAAATTAGCTAATGGGTTAGTGTCGCAACCATTATTAATGCCGGTGTCTATTACGGCCGAGCCTGATTGGCATGACACGTTATCCCATCGTGATCAATTATTACGACAAATCGGTATTGAACTAACAATTCGCTATCAGCAGTTGATAATTAAAAAAGTGCCCCCATATTTGAGGGAAAGCCAATTGGCAATTGTCATCCCTGAGTTGCTACATTGGATTGCATTAGAGCAGCCTAATGATATTGCCATTGCAGGATGGTTAGCTAAACAAAGTTTGGTGCAATTTGAGTCAGCTCAAACCATTTGGCAGCAACTTTGTTGTTTAGATGAGGCCACACAACAAACTATTTATGCTCAGGCAACTGAATTACCTTGGCAAACTTGGATGAAAGATAATTAACGTGAACAATATCAACAGGCCGAAAGTGATATTTTTGATGGGGCCTACGGCTTCAGGCAAAACGGCATTAGCCATCGATATGGCAACGCAACATAATTGCGAAATTATTTCAGTTGATTCAGCGTTAATTTATCGCGGTATGGATGTAGGCTCTGCAAAGCCATCAGTCCAAGAATTAGCCATTGCGCCACATCGTTTGATTGATATTCTTGACCCAAGCGAAAGTTATTCTGCCGCAGATTTTCGTCGAGATGCACTCGTTGCAATAGAAGAGATTATTGCCCGAGGTAAAACACCGCTTCTTGTGGGTGGTACTATGATGTATTTTAAGGCATTGTTAGATGGTTTATCGCCTTTACCTAGTGCAGATGAAGCCATAAGAAAACAAATTTTGTTGCAGGCAGAAGCACAGGGCTGGGAATCATTACACCAAGAGTTATGTGAAATTGATCCGGTCGCCGGACAACGGATTCACCCAAATGATCCGCAGCGTCTATCGCGGGCATTGGAAGTTTATCGCATCAGCGGCAAGACAATGACGGCGTTGACGCAAACAAAGTCAGCGGCTTTGCCATATGATGTTGTGCAATTTGCGATTGCACCCAATGATAGAAAAGTGTTACATGAGTTAATTGCAAAGCGTTTTAACATCATGCTTGAGCAAGGGCTTATCGATGAAGTTGCTACGTTAAAAGCTCGTGGGGATTTACATTTAGAGTTGCCATCGATGCGCTGTGTAGGTTACAGGCAGTGTTGGCAGTACCTTGATAATGAATTTGATCATGCGACTATGGTCGAAAAAGCTACCGCAGCCACTAGGCAATTGGCCAAACGTCAATTAACATGGTTGAGGAGTTGGCCTGATTTACAGTGGCTTGAAAGTGGTGTAGAAGGGAATTTAGTTACGCTTATGCGACAAAGCCGCTAGCTTATTAGCCGTTGCTGTATAATACTAAAACTAAACAATAAAACTTAATTCAACATATTTTAAAATAAAAAAGGAAATTGAAAATGGCTAAGGGGCAATCTTTACAAGACCCATTTTTGAACGCATTGCGTCGAGAGCGTGTACCAGTCTCTATCTATTTAGTGAATGGTATTAAGTTACAGGGTCAGGTTGAATCGTTTGATCAATTTGTCATCCTACTTAAAAATACAGTAAGCCAAATGGTTTACAAGCATGCTATTTCAACAGTAGTACCAGCTCGCCCATTTAATGTCTCTGGCCATCAGGGTTCTGCCCATGGTGAAGACAGCGTAGCTGAATAATTTGATAAGGAATATACTTTTTGTTTGATCGTTATGAAGCGGGTGAAACAGCGGTACTGGTTCATATCGACTTTGCTGACGAAGAACGTCGAGAAGATTTACTTGAGTTGCAGTTGTTGGTTGAGTCTGCTGGTGCTCGCTCTGTAGGTGTGATTACTGGCAGTAGACGCTCTCCTGATCGTAAGTTTTTTATCGGTACAGGTAAAGCGGAAGAACTGGCTGCAATGGTTGCAGCAACTGAAGCTAATGTGGTGATATTTAATCATGCACTTAGCCCAGCTCAAGAACGTAATCTTGAAATGGTTTGTCAATGTCGAGTACTCGACAGAACCACGCTGATTTTGGATATTTTTGCCCAACGGGCAAGAACCCATGAAGGTAAATTGCAAGTGGAGCTAGCGCAACTGCGCCACATGTCAACACGCCTAATTCGTGGTTGGACACACTTAGAAAGACAAAAAGGCGGTATTGGGATGCGCGAGTCGGGCGAAACCCAGCTTGAAACGGATCGTCGATTATTACGTGGGCGCATTAAAAATATTAATCGCCGACTTGAAAAAGTAGACAAACAACGTGAGCAAAGCCGCCGTGCACGTAAACGAAGCGATTTAGCCACTGTGTCGTTAGTGGGTTACACCAACGCCGGTAAATCGACATTGTTTAATGCGTTAACCTCATCTGAAGTATATGCGGCAGACCAGTTGTTTGCGACTTTAGACCCGACTTTACGTAAATTAGCGCTACCAGACGGCGCGGTGATTTTAGCGGACACCGTAGGATTTATTCGTCATTTACCGCATGACTTAGTGGCCGCGTTTAAAGCCACATTGCAAGAAACCCGACAAGCAGAGATACTGTTGCACGTGGTTGATTGTGCCGATGAAAACATGACTGAAAATTTTGACCAAGTGCAAAGCGTATTGGAAGAAATTGACGCTGATGAAATCACACAATTAGTGGTATGTAATAAAATTGATTTGCTTGAAGATTTTGCGCCTCGTATTGATTATAGCGAAGACGGAAAACCTGAACGTGTATGGGTATCTGCACAAAAACGTATTGGATTTGATTTGCTGCTCAAAGCCATAACCGAGCTTATCGGTGAGGTGATTTGTGAGCTTACATTGAAAATACCTGCATCAGCAGGACATTATCTTGGCCAGTTTTATCGACTGGATGCGATACAGCAGAAAGACTATGACGATCTGGGGAACTGTATTTTATCTGTTCGTTTATCGGATGCCGATTGGCGCCGATTAGCTAAACAGAGTCAGGGGGAATTAGAGGCATTTATTTTTGAACCTTCAGAAGTAGATGTCACTTGTTAATCTCATTTATTTCATCCAATTATGGAGTGCTAAATGGCTTGGAATGAGCCCGGTAACAAGGGTAATAAAGACCCTTGGGGAAATAAAGGTGGTAACGATAAAGGACTACCGGATCTCGACGAAGTTTTTCGTAATTTATCAAAACGTTTTGGTGGCAAAGGCGGCAACTCCGCATCTGGCCAACCATTTAATTCATCTTTATTGATTGTAATAGCCGTTATAGCCCTGATTATCTGGGGTTTATCTGGGTTATATACAGTTAAAGAAGCTGAGCGCGGCGTGCTACTTCGTTTTGGTCAACACATCGGTGAGGTGAGTTCTGGTTTACACTGGAAAGCCACGTTTATTGATGAAGTGTATACCGTAGACGTAGAATCATTTCGTTCAATTCCTGCGTCTGGCAGCATGCTGACATCTGACGAAAACGTCGTCAAAGTTGAATTAGTGGTTCAGTACAGTGTTTCTGACGCTTACTCTTACTTGTTTAGTGCTGTAGAAGCGAACGAAAGTTTACGTGAAGCAACCGACAGTGCATTACGTTATGTGATTGGTCACAATCGCATGGACGATATTTTAACGACTGGCCGTGATGCTATTCGCCGTGATACTTGGAAAGAGTTAGAGCGTATTATTGAGCCTTATAAACTAGGCTTACAAATTCGTGACGTTAACTTTTTGCCTGCACGTCCTCCTGAAGAAGTAAAAGATGCGTTTGATGACGCTATCTCTGCACAGGAAGATGAACAGCGCTTTATTCGTGAAGCCGAAGCTTACGCTCGTGAAATTGAACCTAAAGCTCGTGGTCAAGTTGAGCGCATGGCGCAACAAGCTAACGCTTATAAAGAACGTGAAGTCTTAGAAGCACAAGGTAAAGTTGCTCGCTTTGAAAAACTTTTACCTGAGTATAGTGCTGCACCAGACGTAACCCGTAATCGTTTATATTTAGATGCGATGCAAGTGGTGATGTCTGACACTAATAAAGTGTTAATTGATGCTAAAAATAACGGTAATTTGATGTATTTGCCTCTAGATAAGCTAATGGATGCGTCTAAATCTTCGCGTCAGATAGCTGCACCAGAAGCTGAACGTCATATTAACTCTGTTTCGAACATTGGCGTGAATACACCTATTACCAGTACGTCGTCTGATGGACGTCTCAGCCGCGAAGAACGCATTCGCCAAGGGAGGAACTAACCATGGGTAGATTTGCTCTGATCATTTTAGTGGTCGTATTAGGGGTTGGTTTTTCATCTTTAATGGTTGTTAACGAGGGTGAGCGCGCGATTGTGTCTCGTTTCGGTAAAGTCCTTAAAGACGATGAAGTCACTAAAGTGTTTGCTCCAGGCTTACATTTTAAAATTCCTGTTGTTGATAAAGTACGTTATTTAGATGCACGTATCCAAACGCTTGATGGCGCAGCAGATCGTTTTGTGACTTCTGAAAAGAAAGACTTAATGGTTGATTCGTACGTTAAGTGGCGTATTCATGATTTTGAAAAGTATTATCTTTCAACTAACGGTGGTATTAAAGCCAATGCTGAAAGCTTATTACAAGCTAAAATCAACAACGATTTACGCACCGAGTTTGGTCGCCGTACGATTAAAGAAATCGTATCGGGTAAACGTGATGAATTGCAAACTGATGCATTACAAAACGCCTCTGAAAGCGCTGAAAATTTAGGTATTGAAGTAGTTGATGTGCGAGTTAAGCAGATTAACTTACCGTCTAACGTCAGTAACAGTATTTACCAACGTATGCGTGCCGAGCGTCAAGCTGTGGCAAAAGAACATCGTGCACAAGGTAAAGAACAAGCTGAAATTATCCGTGCGACGATTGATGCAAACGTTACCGTAAAAATTGCTGAAGCCGAACGTAAAGCCCTAACTACTCGTGGTGAAGGTGATGCACTGGCTGCAAAAATTTATGCTGATGCTTATAACAAAGAACCTGAGTTCTACAGTTTCCTTCGCAGCTTAGAAGCCTACAAAGAAAGTTTTGCTGGCAAAAATGATGTGATGGTATTAGAACCAGAAGGTGATTTCTTCAAATACATGAAATCAGCTAACGGTAAATAAGCAACCAGCTAACGCTGATACCAAACCTTAAAAAGCTCGGTTAAACCCGAGCTTTTTTGTCTCTGTAATTCAAACCTGCATTCAATAAAAGCTGTTCTTTGTGAGTAATACCAATCCTTATTAGAATATGACCTATTTTAGGCTCAGTACAATGAAAATGACTGTAGGTGTAGTCCTCTACATTAAAGTCATTTGAAGCAGTAATGGGGGGCACAGCCCCGAAGGGCGAATTTATCAGAGTGATTACTCATTGTTAGCCTTTCTTAACTTACGACTGCATGGATGCAGGAGGTAGAGCAACGCAGGAGCAGTTGCCGAGAACGACTATGTCTTAAAAGGCTGCCTCGAATACCTCACTGATCATTTTCGCTAAAAGAGCAAATTCTAATGCGGATTGGTATAAACAGCTTATTTCGACTGTTTTTACAGCAAAACGTATATAAGTAGTTGATTAGATATAGCAATAAAAAATTATTTTGCAGGAGTTAACCTTGTTTCGATTGTTAAAAAGACGCTGATTTATATGCCTTTTTGAAAAAAATGTTAATATCCTCAACTTAGATGTGTGTTTTCACTATGATCTAGCTCTAATTTTTCGCTATAATGAGCACCGCCTCAAACTATGATTTTAGCGATACCGTTGTGGTTCGCTAAAGTATTGAAATATAAAAATTCCAACACCCTCTGGGAGATAAGTGGATGAGCAATGCGCCAGTCGATACCGGACGTCGCAGATTCCTGACAGCCGCAACCGCCGTAGTAGGTGGTGCTGGTGCCGTCGCTGTAGCGGTTCCTTTCATCAAGTCATGGAATCCGAGCGCCAAGGCGAAAGCTGCAGGTGCGCCGGTCGAAGTAAATATTAGTAAAGTAGAACCAGGTCAGTTAATTCGTGTCGAATGGCGCGGAAAACCGGTTTGGGTCGTTCGTCGTACAGAAGCTGTACTAGAGAATCTTAAATCTCTAGACGGTCAATTACGCGATCCTGCTTCTGAAGAAATGCAGCAACCCGAATATGCTACTAACCCAGCACGTTCTATTAAGCCTGAATTCTTTATTGCAGTCGGTATCTGTACTCACCTAGGTTGTTCGCCTACTTATTTACCTGATTCATTCGGTGAGCAGGTAGAAGGGGTAACATCTGGTTTCTTCTGTCCTTGTCACGGTTCTAAATTTGACATGGCCGGCCGTGTGTTTCAGGGTGTTCCAGCACCATTGAACCTCGTGATCCCGCCACACAAATATGTCGATGACGCTACCGTGCTTATCGGTGAAGACACAGGAGCGGCATAATGGTTAAGAACATTATTGATTGGATTGATGCGCGCATCCCAATGACGGCCACTTATAACCGTCACGTGAAGTCAATATGCGACACCAAAGAACTTCAACTTTTGGTATTTCTTTGGTTCATTAGCGCTTTTAGTTTTAGTTAACCAATTACTAACGGGTATTTGGTTAACCATGAATTACGTACCAACAGCTGAAGGCGCGTTTGCTTCAGTTGAATACATCATGCGTGATGTTGAGTACGGCTGGTTACTTCGTTATATGCACTCTACGGGGGCATCGGCGTTTTTCTTTGTCATTTATATGCACATGTTCCGTGGATTAATCTACGGTTCTTATCAAAAACCAAGAGAGCTATTATGGCTGTTTGGTATGTTGATTTTCCTTGTGCTAATGGCTGAAGCATTCATGGGTTACCTATTACCTTGGGGACAAATGTCTTACTGGGGCGCACAGGTAATTATCTCTTTGTTTGGCGCTATCCCTATTATTGGTGATGACCTTACATTATGGATCCGTGGTGACTACGTTATTTCGGGGGCTACGCTAAACCGTTTCTTCGCATTACACGTTATTGCGCTGCCACTTGTATTAGTTGTTTTAGTGTTCTTACACTTAATTGCTCTACATGAAGTGGGCTCAAATAACCCTGATGGTGTAGAAATTAAAAAGAACAAAGATGAGAACGGATGGCCTATTGATGGTATTCCATTCCACCCTTATTACACTGTAAAAGATATTATGGGTGTAGCGGGTTTCTTAATCGTGTTCTGTTATGTGTTGTTCTTCATGCCTGAAGGCGGTGGATACTTCCTTGAAAAGCCAAACTTTGAAGCGGCGAACCCAATGAAGACGCCAGAACATATTGCACCGGTTTGGTACTTCACACCTTTCTATGCCATTTTACGTGCGATTCCTGATAAGTTATTGGGTGTCATTGGTATGGGTCTGTCTATTGCCGTGTTATTTATTCTGCCATGGCTTGATCGTTGTAAAGTGAAGTCTATTCGCTACCGCAGCATGATCCATAAGATCAACATTGCACAATTTACTGTGTCGTTCATTATTCTTGGTTATTTAGGTGTGGTTCCTGCGACTCCTGAGCTGACTATTGCGGCACGTATTTTCACTTTCACTTACTTTGGTTTCTTCGTAGCCCTATGGGTTTACAGTAAAAATGAGAAAACAAAAGAAGTACCAACGAGGGTGACACACTAATGAAAAAGTTATTAATTGCATTAGTTACTTTGTTGCCATCTTTGGCAATGGCAGCAAGTGGGCATAATGTTCACTTAGAAAGCGCTAACGTTAAGTTACATGACAAAGCGTCATTAGAACGTGGCTTGGATTTATTCCAACAATACTGTTCAGGTTGTCACAGCACGCAATATCAACGTTATGAACGTGTTGCTGCAGATATCGGTATTTCAACCGATGATATGCGTAGCAAATACATGCTTAACGATGCCAAAATCGGCGATTTAATGGAAAACGCAATTCCAACCGCTGATGCTGCAAAATGGTTTGGTGCAGCACCTCCAGATTTAACGCTGGTTGCTCGTGTACGTGGTGAAGACTGGGTATATTCATACCTTAAAGGTTTTTATGCTGATGAGACTCGTCCATTTGGCGTAAATAACACAGTGTTCCCATTAGTGGGTATGCCACACGTATTACAAGACTTACAAGGTCTTGCAGTAAAACAAGAGGATGGCACTTTTGTTACCACTGGTGGCAAATTGACAACAGAAGAGTATGACCAAGCAGTGCGTGATATCACGGGCTTCTTAGTTTATTCAGCTGAACCTGTACAGTTAGAGCGTAAAGCTTTAGGTATGTGGGTACTTGGATTCTTGTTTATTTTCTTCATCATTGCGTATTTGTTGAAGAAAGAGTACTGGAAAGATGTACACTAGCTATCAATAACGGTTATTATACATTATCCGCATATTGTAAACGGGGGCTTAGCCCCTCGTTTGTTTTGTTTTTTTTAGATTCTGGAGGGTATCAATGGCTGTTGCTGCCAACAAGCGCTCTATCATGACACTTTTTTCTGGTGCCGATGATTTATATAGTCACCAAGTACGTATCGTATTGGCTGAAAAAGGGGTTACTGTTGATGTTTTACAAGTTGACCCAAGTGAAATGCCTGAAGATTTACTTGAAGTCAATCCGTACAACTCAGTACCGACTTTAGTTGATCGTGAATTAGTGTTGTACGAATCGCGTATTATTATGGAGTATCTGGATGAGCGTTTTCCGCATCCTCCATTAATGCCAGTATATCCGGTATCTCGCGGTCAAAGCCGTTTGATGATGCACAGAATCGACACCGACTGGTATGCGCTTGTTGAGCGTATCCGTAACGGTGACAAAGCTGATGCAGCGCGTAAAGAGTTAACTGAAAGCTTAGTTGCTTTAGCCCCTGTATTTGCAGAAATGCCTTATTTTATGAGCGAAGAGTTTGGTCTATCTGACTGCTACTTAGGCTGCATTATTATGGCGTTTACCTGTATTAGGCATTAACTTAGATCCTCGTACAGCAAAAGAAATCAATGCTTACATGACACGTATTTTTGAACGTGAATCATTTAAAGCATCATTAACTGAGGCTGAGCGCGAAATGCGCATGGGCATGTAATGAAACCAATAACACCTAATCGTCCGTATTTATTGCGTGCGTACTATGAATGGTTGATGGATAACCATTTAACGCCGCATGTTGTCGTGGACGCTTTTGTTAAAGGTACCCAGGTTCCACAGCAATTTGTTAAAGACGGTCAAATCGTATTAAACATTGCAACTGGAGCAGTGGCCAATCTTCACATGACTAACGATGCTGTAGAGTTTAATGCGCGTTTTGGCGGAGTACCGCAAAACGTATTTTTACCTATGGCTTCAATCGTTGCTATCTATGCCCGTGAAAACGGCGCGGGTACGGTGTTTGACATGGAAGATGCTTACATGATCGAAGATGAACACGATGAGCTTTCATCTGTGCCTTCATCTATGAAGTCAGTTGAAGAACCTTCAACAACGCCTGAGACGACTAAGTCGACCCGTTCAGACGACAAAGCTAAACGCAGAAGTCACCTAACAGTGGTTAAGTAATTGACAGCCGTTAGGACATAAAACCAGTCGCAAGGCTGGTTTTTTTAAGCTAAAAAAGGCTTGTGAGATCGATAATGTTATTGATGATTGATAATTATGATTCATTTACGTTTAATCTTGTTCAGTATTTTCAAACTCTCGGACAGGAGATTGTGGTTAAACGTAATGATGAAATCACGGTTGCGCAAATTGAAGCATTAGCGCCAAGTCATTTGGTTATTTCACCTGGCCCTGTACTCCTAACGAAGCAGGCGTTTCGCTGGCAGCCATTAAGCACTTTGCGGGTAAAATACCCATCTTAGGTGTGTGTTTAGGCCATCAAGCTATCGCACAAGTATTTGGCGCAAATGTTATTCGTGCTAAGCGTGTTATGCATGGTAAAACCAGTTTAATTGAACATAATCAACAAGGGCTCTTTAACGAGCTAACATTGCCACTTCAGGTCACTCGTTATCATTCTTTATTGATAGACAGTATGCCGCAAGGATTTCAACTTGATGCGTGGTTTGATGACCCTGTGCACGGCCGAGAGATTATGGCCATGAGTCATCGAGCACTGAATTTATACAGTGTGCAGTTTCATCCAGAATCGATTTTAACCCAGCAAGGCCATGAGTTACTGGCTAACTTTTTACGTGTTTAATGCCATCAAAATCGTATTTTATGTTACAACTTCAGTCCTTCACCACCGACCAATCTATGATATAAATAGCGCTTAAAATAATAAAAGGGATGATCATGACCAGCATTTTGCGACATTTTGCCATTAGTGCAGTTTCTTTAGCCATGATAAGCGGCTGTGCGGCCACTGTCGATTCGGCACCAGCAACAACGGTTTCAAGCACCAAGATAACCGTACCACTCGCGTCTCCGCCAAAGGCAGAACAAGCGTTAACACTCAATCAAATTATGGCTAATCCAGATTGGATGGGAATATTTGCGCGTGGCGCTTATTGGAGCGATGACAGCCAGTCAGTTTATTTTAGTCGCCAGGCTCACCAAGCGCCGATACGTGATTATTACCAGCAGAATATTACAGCCACAACTGCAGAGCAGCTTGAGCTGTCTCAGTTGCATTTAGCTGATCAACGAAATGGTGTTATTAATTCAACTAAAAATAAAAAAGCCTATATTTATCAAGGCAATGTTTTTGTAAAAGATTTACAAAGTGGTAATGTTAGTCAGCTTACTCGTCAAAATGATGCCATTGATGGGGTCCGTTTTTTGAATAATGGTGACTTGGCTTACTGGCAAGGCAATAACATTTTCCGCCTACATCAAGCCACTGGAATGGTTGAGCAAATTGCCGCTATCCAAATGGTTAATGAACCGCAAAAAACGCAAGATCCAAGCAGTTATATTGCCAAGCAGCAGCATAGACTGACCGACTACGTTACCTTACAGCATAACAATGACAAATCACGTGAACAATACCGTGAATCATTGGCTAAAGCAGACCCAACATTTTCAGCTCAGCCTTGGTATTTAGGCGACAGTGAAACCATTTCTGAAATGAGCCTGTCACCCGATGGTCGTTATGTGATGCTGGCGCTGACCGATAAAAATTATACCTGGCGAGCAGAGCACGACATCATGCCAAATTACCTGGGTAAAGATGGCTATATTGATGCTGTGCCTGCCCGTGCTCGTGTGGCTGAAGATGCCTTTCCTGGGCAGCGTCTCGTGCTGCTTGATTTAGCTGAGCACACTAAAAAAGACATCACAATCGAAGGCCTAACGGGTTTTGATGAAGATGTATTAGCCAGCGTTAAGGCTGAAAACGCCAAAGCTCAAGGCGATAGTTATAACAGTGAAAAAGCCCCACGTTTAATTCAACTCATGCAAGATTGGGAGTGGAGCCAAAGCGCCATGCAATGGCGAGATACGACTAACCAATTGATAGTCATGCTTGAGGCGGTTGATAACAAAGACCGTTGGATCGCTCGAGTGGATTTACAAAAAGGCAAACTTGTAACCGAGCACCGTCTTCACGACGATGCATGGGTTAACTATAACTACAACCAATTTGGTTGGGTAACGGGCACTGACTCGGTTTACTATTTGTCTGAAGAGTCAGGTTTCTCACATCTATATATTAAAACGGCAGCAGGTAAAGTCAGTGCGCTGACCAGCGGAAAATTTGTGGTTGATAATGTGACCTTGTCACCCGATGGCAAATACCTCTATTACCGTGCAAACAAAGATCATCCCGGTAGCTATAATGTGTACCGAGTTGAGATTGCCTCAGGTAAAGATGAGCAGCTCACACAATGGTTTGGCACGCTAGATTACAGTTTAAGCCCTGATGGACAGGCACTATTGTTAACAGCTTCAACAGGAACTCACCCTGATGAGCTTTATATCCAAGCCATTGGTGGGGAAATCAAGCAGCTGACGGATTACACCAGCAATGAGTTTAAGCAATACCCTTGGCAAATGCCGCAAGTTGTCGCAGTACCTTCAAACCATGGTGCAGGTCAGGTCTATGCTAGAGTGTATTTACCGCAAGGTTATGATGCAGAGCAAGCTGATAAATACCCTGCAGTAGTGTTTAACCACGGCGCGGGTTATTTACAAAATGCCCATTATGGTTTTTCAGGCTATTTCCGTGAATATATGTTCCATAACTTACTAACACAGCAAGGTTATGTAGTGATGGACATGGATTACCGCGGTTCTAAAGGCTACGGCCGTGACTGGCGCACTGCGGTTTATCGCAACATGGGCCATCCTGAAGTGGAAGACTTAAAAGATGGTGTGGCTTGGCTGGCAATGAATGCCAATGTCGATGCTCAGCGCGTAGGGACTTACGGCGGCTCATACGGTGGCTTCTTAACCTTTATGGCATTATTTAATGAGCCAGAATTATTTCAAGCTGGGGCTGCGTTACGCCCTGTAACCGACTGGGCACATTATAATGCGCCTTATACTGCTAATATTCTAAACACGCCTGATATCGACCCTATCGCTTATGAGCGCAGCTCTCCAATAGAGCATGCTCAAGGGTTGCAAAAGCCGTTGTTGATTATGAGTGGCGTGCTAGATGACAATGTGTTTTTTCAAGACAGCGTGCGTATGGTGCAACGGTTAATTGAGCTTGAAAAACCAATGTTTGAAACCGCAATTTACCCAGTCGAGCCGCATGGATTTGTGCAGCCTTCAAGTTGGTTAGATGAATACCGTCGTATTTATAAACTATTTGAACAAGAGTTAAAATAACGACTCTAGCTTCAATTTATTAAATAAATACCTATTAAGGCTTTCTTTGGAGAGCCTTAATTTTTATGATTGACTCAAAATAGTAATCAAGGAAAGTGTTGAGTGGCAATATCTGTAGCGGGTGGCGTTAGGCTCGGAAAAGTCATCGAAATTGAACGTCGCCTCTACAATCAAATTATTGTGGGCAAGCAACCTATGAGTTCAATGCTTGATGAATTAAATACTGAGATCGAAGAAAGTGCCAATAAACTTGATATTGAACGTAAAGCGTTAAAGCTGCGTATCGAAAAACAAGTTAAAGAGCGTCAAATCTATCTCGAGGTATCAACTCATTTAACTCAGACCGTAAAAAATACGATTGAACACAAACTGGCGTTACCTCAGTCGATTATCGACTCATCTGGGATTACTGAAAGTCAGATATTGTTGTTAGATTTATTGCTAAGTTCAGATCTAAACTTAAACCGTTTACGGCTTATTATTGAAGATAATAGCTGGTTATGCCATGATTTAATTAACTTAATTAATAGTCCGTCATCGCGCCACAGAAGACCGAAAAATGGCGATGTGAAAGTGACCGATATTAAATTGGTATTAAATTATATTGGTTTAGAAAACCTGCGAACACTGATCCCATACTTTTGCCTACGTAATTGGTTACCCTCAGGCAATACTCATTTACTTTGGATTACACGTAAATTGTGGCGTTATAGCATCATGAGTGCCATCGCCGCCCAAACCTTGGCTCAGCTCCATAATAAAGAACCCAGCCTAACGTATACTTGCTCGTTAATGTATCAGTTTGCGACCTCAATTATGCTAACCCAAAGCGGACGTATATTTGATAAAACCTGGGGAACATGGCTGCGTGAGGCCAGTCAAAGTCGAGATAAACAAGTCTATGATGCGATTATGGCGACGGAGTTTCCTGCTGAAGTTATTTTCAATCAGGTGATGTTGCACGCTCATACATTAAATTGGCAATTGCTTAATTTACTCAAGTTTGAAGATTCTAAAATTACGCTGGTGCTTAAAGAACTTGACCAAGATTATCACTTTACTGAGCTTTCGCCTGATGCCGCCATTGTGGCTAAAGCCAGTTGTTATGCCAAAGTGTTATTATTAGAAGAGCAACAACTTATCGACCCACAAGAAAAACGTATTATGTTTGATTATTACGAGTTTTCTACCCAAGAGTTGTTGCGATTAAAAGCACAGAACTTTCGTAAACTCGATTTGTTGTAAATCAATTTTTATCCGTAAAATAACAAATGTTAAAATTGTGTAGTTATTCACTTTTGGTGAATAGCTACACAAAATCTACTCAAATAACTTTTTTTATGACTATTTATGCTTGATATCCCCCCAATAAACGCTTTGTTTAGTCATTATTTTCAATCTTTATGCATAATAGTATGCTGCCTTGCAGAAGTTAGCTGTACAGAACTGGTATTTTGATCACAATTTCGCTAATAATGTCCCATAAATAACACAAGCTTCCGCCGATGCACTTACAGAATATAAAGCAAACAGCGGAAACAGCGGCTTTCAAGCTGCCAACAACCTGAAGGATGAAATGCAATGAGTCTAGAAATGAATCTAACCCGTGCCCAATTCGATGAAGTCATGGTGCCTAATTATGCGCCTGCCGCAGTTATTCCAGTGCGCGGTGAAGGTAGCCGAGTGTGGGATCAAGAAGGTAATGAATTCATCGATTTTGCCGGTGGTATTGCAGTTAATTGTTTAGGTCATTGTCATCCAGCATTAGTCTCTGCTTTAAAAACACAAGGCGAGAAGCTGTGGCATCTATCAAACGTGATGACAAATGAGCCAGCACTTGAGCTTGCGACTAAATTAGTTAACTCAACATTTGCCGAACGTATTTATTTTGCTAACTCTGGTGCCGAGGCAAACGAAGCTGCACTGAAATTAGCTCGTCGTTATGCTTTAGATAACCATGGCGCAGACAAAGACCAGATTATTGCCTTTGATAAAGCGTTCCACGGTCGTACATTCTTTACTGTAACTGTTGGCGGGCAAGCTGCTTATTCTGATGGTTTCGACCTAAGCCACAGAGTATTACGCATGTACCATTTAATGATATAGCGGCTTTAGAAGCGGTTGTGTCAGATAAAACCTGTGCCATCATGCTTGAACCACTTCAAGGCGAAGGTGGGATCATTAATGGCGACCCAGAATTTTTGAAAGCGGTTCGTCGCCTAGCTGACAAATACGATGCGTTGGTTATTTTTGATGAAGTGCAAACTGGTGTTGGTCGTACAGGTGAGCTATTTGCTTACATGGGTACCGACATCGAGCCTGATATTTTAACCAGTGCCAAAGCATTAGGTGGCGGTTTCCCTATCGCAGCAATGCTAACAACAGCTAAAGTGGCTGAGCATTTAAAAGTCGGCACCCATGGTTCAACTTACGGCGGTAACCCATTAGCCTGTGCTATTGGTAACGCTGTGATGGATGTTGTTAACACCAAAGAAGTATTAGATGGCGTTAAACACCGTGAACAGTTATACCGTGATGGTTTAGCGGCAATTAATGCCAAGTACAACGTATTTAGTGAAGTACGCGGTAAAGGTTTGCTATTAGGTGCAGTGCTTAACGAAAAGTACCAAGGCCGTAGCCGCGAATTTTTAGTTGCTTCAGTAGCCGAAGGCTTAATGTGCTTGATCGCTGGTGCTAACGTGATTCGTTTTGCACCATCATTGGTGATCCCTGAAACTGATATTGCAGAAGGCTTAGCGCGTTTTGAGCGTGCAGTAGCAAAAGTAGTAGCAGGTTAATAACTAAAAGAGTCTGGCATTCTTTTAGTTTGGGTTCGCCATCTTACAGACCGCGCTGGCTTTATTTGTCAGTGCCGTCTGTGAGTGGCGCAATGAGGAGATTAAGATGTTAATCATACGTCCTATCCGTGCAAGTGATTACGATGCACTCTATAGTATCGCAGTTGAATCAGGCCACGGTTTTACATCTTTACCAGTAAACGAAGAGTTACTGCGTTCAAAGATTGCTAGGGCAGAGGCATCTTTTACTAAGCAAATTAATAAGCCTTTTGACGAAGGTTATTTAATGGTGCTTGAAGATACTAAAACCAATGAAGTCGTTGGCACTTGTGGTATCGAAGCTGCCGTCGGTATGGAAGATGCTTTTTACCATTACCGTTTAGGCACTGAAGTTTATCACTCTTCGCAAATTTCTGTCCGTAATGAAGTTGAAACGCTGACCTTATGCCACGACTACACTGGTGCCGCTGAACTGTGTACCTTATTTTTAAAAGACACATACCGTAAAGGTAACAACGGCCGCATGCTGTCACGTTCGCGCTTTTTATTTTTGGCACAACATCGTGAACGTTTTGGTGAAACTGTTATAGCCGAAATGCGCGGCGTGAGCGATGAACATGGTGACTCACCTTTTTATGAGTGGTTAAAAAATCACTTTTTAGGCATCGACTTTGTTGAAGCTGATTATCTATCTGGCTTAGGCAAAAAAGCCTTCATGGCCGAAATGATGCCTCGCAACCCCATGTATGTTTGTATGTTGCCTAAAAAGGCACAAAAAGTGATTGGCGAAGTCCATAAAAATACCAAACCGGCACTGCGTTTATTACAAGCTGAAGGCTTTAAATTTCGCAATTACGTCGACATTTTTGATGGTGGCTCAACGGTTGAATGCGCCCTGAATGATATACGTTCAGTAAAGAAAAGCCGTTTACTCACTGTGAAAATCGACAAAATGCCACATGCCGATCACCATTATATTATTTCCAACACTTTGCTTGCGGATTATCGTGCATCTGCCGCTAAATTGTTGGTCTCTGATGAACACGATAATGTTGTGCTTAGCCCTGAAATCGCAGCTGGTTTACTGGTTAGCGACGGTGAGCAAATTCGTGTTTTAGCAATGTAGGAGCAAAAAATGACACAATATATTCAAGGCCAGTGGTTAACTGGCGAAGGTCATGATGTTAATTCAACTAACCCCGCCAATGGCGAGGTTATTTGGCAAGGTAAAACAGCTACACCAAGTCAGGTCAATGCTGCGGTCGATGCTGCAAGAGCGGCTCAATTTGATTGGTTTATGCTGGGTTATGAAGCCCGTTTGGCCATTGTAGAAGCGTATCGTGCACAACTAGAAGCTAATAAAGACGAAATCGCCGAAACCATCGCCCAAGAAACCGGTAAACCACAATGGGAAACGGCCACAGAAGTGGGTGCCATGATGGGGAAAATTGGTTTGTCGGCCAAAGCCCATGACAAACGTACCGGCACCGAAACTAACGAGTTGCCTGCTGGCCGCGCCGTATTGCGTCACAAGCCGCATGGTGTAGTCGCAGTATTTGGTCCTTATAACTTCCCTGGGCACTTACCTAATGGCCACATTGTACCGGCATTACTGGCTGGTAATACAGTGGTGTTTAAGCCGTCTGAACTCACGCCTAAAGTGGCCGAGTTAATGCTTAAATGTTGGGACAAAGCCGGGTTACCTCAAGGTGTTGTTAACTTGGTTCAAGGCGAGGTCGAAACCGGTAAAGCACTGGCTTCTCACCCGCAAATTGACGGGTTATTCTTTACGGGGAGTTCGCGTACTGGCCATATATTGCATCAACAATATGCTGGCCACCCAGGTAAGATTTTAGCCTTAGAAATGGGCGGTAATAACCCGCTTATTGTTAAAGGTGTTACCGACACTAAAGCTGCGGTGCATGACATTATTCAATCTGCGTATATTTCGTCAGGCCAGCGTTGTACTTGTGCTCGTCGCTTATACGTTGAACAAGGAGCACAAGGTGATGCATTAATTGCTGAGCTTGTTAACGCCATTAAGCAAATCAAAGTGGGAAGCCTTGGAATGCACAGCCGCAGCCATTTATGGGCTCGATGATTTCTGAAACTGCAGCCCGCGGTATGGTTGCTGCACAAGCAACATTGCAATCGCTCGGTGGGGTATCACTCATAGAGTTAACCCAAGTAGAAGCAGGCAAAGGGATTGTCACTCCAGGGTTAATTGATGTAACAGATATTGAAGAGCTACCGGATGAAGAATATTTTGGTGCGTTATTGCAACTTGTTCGTTACAGCGACTTTGACCAAGCAATTCATTTAGCTAATGCGACTCGTTATGGTTTATCTGCGGGCTTATTAGCAGACAGCCGCGACGATTATGACTACTTTTTAGCACGTATTCGTGCAGGTATTGTTAACTGGAACAAGCAAATCACAGGTGCATCTGGTGCAGCACCGTTTGGCGGTGTGGGCGCATCGGGTAACCACCGTGCAAGTGCATTTTATGCCGCTGATTATTGTGCTTACCCTGTGGCGTCAATGGAAGCCGACGCTGTTAGCCTACCTGCGACTTTAAGCCCTGGTTTATCAATTTAATCTGATAAGTCCATCGCATGATCCGTGCTGGCGAGTGTATTTTCGCCAGCCTTATTTACAAGGATTGAACCATGCATACAGACGTTAATGCTTTATTTGCCAATTTGTGGCAAGACTATATAAAGATGACACCCTCAGCGGCGAAAATTCATCAATTACTGGGGCATGGCGCAGCGATCATTAATGATCATATTGCACTGCGCACGTTTAATATCGCCAAAGTTAATCTCAGCGTGTTAGCTGAGCATTTTACTTCAATTGGCTATGTTGATAGTGGTGATTACAAGTTTGAACAAAAAAAGCTTGTTGCTAAGCATTTTGAGCACCCAGACCCAACTCAACCGAAAGTGTTTATTTCGGAGTTGTTGGTAGAAGAGTTTAGCCCAGAGCTGCAAAAAACCATTCATGGTTTAATTGATCAGGTTGATGTGGCAGCAACAACAGCAGATAACTTTATTTATTCAGGCCGTCATTGGGACCTCGATACAGCGACTTACAAAGCGCTATTGGCTGAGAGCGAATATGCAGCTTGGGTTGCTGCGTTAGGTTACCGTGCTAACCACTTTACCGTATCGATTAACGATTTACCGCAATTTGAGCGCATTGAAGATGTTAACCAAGCTCTAAAAGAGGCTGGGTTTGTTTTAAATGCGTCAGGTGGCGAAATTAAAGGTACACCAGAAGTGTTGTTAGAGCAGTCTTCTACCATGGCCGATAAAGTGGTGGTTAACTTTACCGACGGCGATGCTGAGATCCCGAGTTGCTTTTACGAGTTTGCCCGTCGTTATCCTATGGATGACGGTATGCTATATACCGGCTTTGTTGCGGCATCAGCCGATAAGATTTTTGAAAGTACCAATACAATGATGTAATACCAATTCCAGCAATTATCTGGTCATTCAGCGGGAATTCTGTACCTTCTAGGCAAGCAATAGGATTGTAGGCATAGTTACTCTCGGCACTACCTCCTGCATCCAGCAGTGCGGCACTGCTTCAGCTCTACCTCCTGCATCCATGCAGTCGTCGGCAACTGCTCCTGCGTTGCTCTACCTCCTGCATCCATGCAGTCGTCGGCAACTGCTCCTGCGTTGCTCTACCTCCTGCATCCATGCAGTCGTCGGCAACTGCTCCTGCGTTGCTCTACCTCCTGCATCCATGCAGTCGTACGTCAAAATACGATTAAGCAGCATAGAAGGCACAGAAACCCGCCTTGCAGGAGACGCTCAGACAGTCCATTTCTTTGTTGCATTGCCTTAAAAGGGAATAACCATTCTTTCAACAATGCGCCTCAAACTGAACAGTCTGAGCGACTCTGATTGGTCACATAATTAATGGAAATGGTATAATGTCAGTTGCATTAAAAAGACCTGCTTGAGCAATCAAGCAGGTCTTTTTAATGGGTTCATAACGATTGCTTAATAATGATTGGCTATTGACCCATGACGATGGTAACACTCAGTCCGTTTAACGTCTCACTTCGGCTAAACTGCAAACTAAAACCATATTGTTCGCAAATTTCTTTAACGATAGATAACCCTAAGCCATGGCCAATTGTCGCTTCATCTAAGCGAGCGCCTCTTGCTGTTAACGATGCGATTTTATCATGCTCCACGCCATTGCCATCGTCTTCAATTTGCAGTGCGATATCACCATTTTGCAGTTGATTAATGCGCACAGTTACTTGCGTATTGGTCCATTTAAAAGCATTGTCGAGTAAGTTACCAAATAGCTCCATACCGTCTTCGCGGTGAATGGGAACCCTGCTAATGTTATCTGGATTAATAACTACACAATTAATATCACGCTGGCGATGCACTTTATGTAGGGTATTAATTAAACTGTCGAAATCTTTTGGCACGGCTAATTGTGCTGCAGGCAACATATCGCCAGTGATGCGCGCCGCCGCCAGCTTACGTTCAATCATTTTATGCACTAAGTCTAATTGCTGTTGCATGGCCATGGCTGCTTCTGGGTGAGATAACCCTAAGGCTTCAACTTGTTGTTGCATCACCGCAAGAGGCGTTTTTAAACCATGGCTTAAATTTCCCAAATTATTGCGACTGCGCTCAATTTGCTTAGCGGTGTACTCTAATAATTGGTTGTAGGTTTCTGCGAGTGGGCGGATTTCTGCAGGGATTTGAGCGATTTCCAATGAGGCTATTTCGCCTTCACGCAGCTTAGCTAGTGCCCCTTGAATTTGATTTACCGGTTTAAATGATTGACGCAAGATAATGAAAATACCGGCTATCATAGCCAGTAGCATGCCAATATTAATCGCCAGTTTGGTGCCAAATATTTCACTAAAAACACGACGTCCAATACTGAGATCTTGCGCGACAGTAAGGGTTGCTGTGTTATCACTATCAGGTGCTCCGATACCAATTGATAATAATTGCATATCGTTGTTTTTTAGCCCCTTAGCTTGCCAAACACGTTTTTGCTGCGCCTCAAGATTTACGATATGCAACTCGGCATCCCATAACGAACGCGAGCGAATGGTGTGGTCTGGTAGGTTTAATTGAAAGTAACGTCCTGAATAAGCGGGGCGGTAAAAGCTTGATAGTTGGTTTTGGTCTATCACCAATTCACCATCGTCTAGGCGAGTGGCAATAATAATGTGTTCTAAATCTTCTTCTAAACGATTAATAATCGAGTCATGAAAAGCATCACGTAACATTGACTCAAATAAAAATAGGCCAATCAAGGTGGCAATAATAATTAAGCCA
This sequence comes from Shewanella phaeophyticola, assembly GCF_025398315.1. Taxonomy (GTDB): domain Bacteria; phylum Pseudomonadota; class Gammaproteobacteria; order Enterobacterales; family Shewanellaceae; genus Shewanella; species Shewanella phaeophyticola. The sequence continues at coordinate 3,477,359 of NZ_JAODOQ010000001.1, read as the reverse complement.
CTCAGCCATAAGCTGAGCTTAAAGCGGATTGACATCATTCTACTAAACCGTGAAAAATATACCCTTGTCCGCGGCGAGTTTCGATGGTGGTTTTACCTAACTTTTTACGTAAATGTGTCACATAAACCTCAACCACATTACTCTCTTTTTCGTCATCAAATTGATATAGCTTGTCTGTGAGTTGTGATTTAGACAGCAGCTTTTTGGGCGACATTAAAAAGATTTTTAACAGTCTAAATTCCATTGATGTAAGCTCATATTCATGTTCGCCAACAGTAACTTTTTGCTCGTTTTCATCTAGGTTAATGCCACCATAACATAATTGTTTTGATGCAGAATTCGCTCTGCCATGGACCGATGAATAAGGGCTTGGATGCGAGCTAATAATTCTTGAGCATGAAATGGTTTTCCCAGGTAGTCGTCGGCACCGGCATTAAAGCCTTCAACTTTTTCATGCCATTGGCTGCGAGCCGTTAACATAATTACCGGTGTATTTACCCCGCGTTCGCGCCACTGGCTTACTAACGAGAGTCCATTACCGTCAGGTAAACCTATGTCTAAAATGACGCAGTCATAGGTGGTTTCTTTCATCAGATAGTCAGCTTCGAGTGCTTTGTCGGTCACATCAGTAATATAACCAGCTTGCTTGAGTTGTTTTTCAAGTTCGGCAACGAGTAATGGATTATCTTCAACGAGTAGCAGTTTCATGTTCGGTACATTCGCTCGGTAATTGAGGCAATGGGTTTTGCATACCATTAACAGCATCTAATTGCAGGTTAATGACATGTCCTTGGGCAAGTTTAAATTGTAAATCATACCGCCATTTATCTTGGTGTTGAAACAGTTGTGCATCCACCAATTGACCATCACAATATTGCGCTACCCAAATTAAATAGTCATCTAATGGACGTATATTACCAGATGTCACTAACTTTTGAACTTTATCGTGATCGAGAGGAAATTCGTGAACTGGAATATGTTGTTGATTAGCGGTGATGGCCATTAAGCTGTTGATAGTGGCGATGAACAAGATATTCATGTTCGCTCCCAAATAAAAAAGTGGCGTTCAGAGTATGAACACCACTTTAAATATCTTGGCTTAAATCAAGCTGAAGCAATTATGATTAAAACTTAACTAACCTTAACGAGTACCATAAACCACGATGGTTTTACCGTGAGCCTGGATTAAGTTTTGCTCTTCAAGCATTTTTAAAATACGACCTACGGTTTCGCGTGAACAACCCACGATTTGACCGATTTCTTGACGAGTGATCTTAATCTGCATGCCATCAGGATGAGTCATAGCATCAGGTTGTTTCGCAAGGTGCAATAATGTTTGCGCAATGCGACCGGCGACGTCTAAGAAGGCTAAGTCGCCTACTTTTTGGCTGGTGCTTTGTAAACGATATGCCATTTGCGCAGAAAGCTTCATTAAGATTTCTGGGTTAACTTGAATCAATTGCTTAAATTTCTTATACGAAATTTCTGCAATTTCACACGCTTGTTTAGCGCGAACCCAAGCAGTACGTTCTGCTTGTTCTTCAAATAGGCCTAATTCGCCGATGAAGTCACCTTGGTTAAGATATGAAAGGATCATTTCTTTACCTTCTTCATCTTTGATCAATACAGCGACAGAACCTTTAACGATGTAATATAAAGTGTCAGAATCTTCACCAGCATGGATCAAAGTGCTCTTAGCTGGGTACTTATGAATGTGACAATGTGAAAGAAACCATTCTAATGTTGGGTCAGGTTTTGGCTTACCAATCAGAGCCATACGATGTTCCTCGATGGATTAAAAATGAAAGTAAGTAATGTCTAATTAAGCATTTTACGCGATTCGAATCGTAAAAACTTTGATAGAGATCGTATTTAAAAGTGTCAGTAGTGTATATTAACTTGTTAAACAGTTGATTAAATTTCTTTTGTTTGTGATCAACGTCAGCTTTTTATTTTATTTGTCTTATCTTATTCTATTTGACTCATTGTTCAAGTCTATTGAATTATTTTCTCTAAGGATAGTCTATTGAATTGATTAGGCGAGTTAGTTAATGTTATCAATATCACAAATTCTTGTAAGAGGTGTGCGTGAAAAAACTGAGTCAAATAGGGACTGCTGCATGCCTACTGGCGTTTAGTGCATTGAGTTTACCGGCTCAAGCATTCTATATTCCACCTACCGCGGAGTCTCTGGCGGCCAGTAAATTGGTGCATATTCAAATTAAAGCTAAGCAGGGCGATGCTGACGCGCAATTTTTATTAGGGTTAATGTACTTGTCAGGCCGGTTTGTCAACCAAGATGCCGAAGCCGGATTATCTTGGGTTACCCTAGCTGCAGCGCAAAACCATATCAAAGCTCAGCAAACGGTGGCTGATTTGGCGTTTGAGGGTAAATTATTTCCACGTGACTTAGCGTTAGCCGAGAAGTGGTATTTATCGATGGCTGAGCAAGGGGATAAATGGGCGCATTTCCGTTTAGGGTTTATTTATTCGGCCGGCGGTGATGGCGTAGTACGCAATTGTGGTAAGGCTATGGGGCAATTCAATGCCGCCGGTGATGCTGTATCGCTAGGAAACGTTGCTTGGATTTTGGCTACATGCCCTGAAGCTGAGTATCGTGACGGTTCACGAGCGATATCTATGTCGTTAAAACTGCTAGAAAAAAATCAAAATGACCCTACGGTATTAGATAATCTAGCGGCAGGATATGCCGAAATCGGCGACTTTAATGCAGCCATAGACACTCAGAAAAAAGCCATTGATGCGCTTAAACATAACCCTGAAATAGCTCGCAGCGATGAGTTTATTTTTCGCTTAAAGCAATATCAAAATAACCAAGCTTACCGAGAAATCATTCCGTTGATGTAGTGATTGAGCGCTGAGCATTTAAAGTGCTACTAGAGAGTGTAATGCGGGCTAATGTAAATTCGCTGATGTGCTAACACGCTAACAGAAAAGGGGGAATTAGCGCCCAAGCACATCAACTGCCGTTATTTCGTTTGAAATCAACGATAAGCACTATTTTAGTGTTACTCACTTAAAACAAGCTTAATCAGGCTTGATATCATTGATGTTTTGCAGTCTTATCCGTTTATCTAACAAGTCTCTAATTAATGGCGTGAGGATCAATTCCATTGCCAATGACATTTTGCCGCCTGGCACCACTAAGGTATTGACCCGCGACATAAACGAGCCTTGTATCATATTAAGATAATAAGGAAAATCGACATTGTTAATGCCACGAAAACGAATTACCACAAAGCTTTCATCTAGGCTTGGAATGTCTTTGGCGCTAAATGGGTTTGAAGTATCAACGGTAGGGACTCGTTGGAAATTGATGTGAGTGCGTGAGAACTGCGGCGTCATATGATTAATATAATCATCCATACTGCGTACAATCGAGCCCATGACTTTTTCACGGCTGTGTCCACGTTCAGTCGTGTCACGAATGATTTTTTGAATCCATTCCAAGTTAACAATCGGCACCATACCAATCAATAGGTCAACATGCTTGGCAACATTGGCTTCATCAGTCACTACGCCACCATGCAACCCCTCGTAATACAACATATCGGTGTTTTCTGGGAGATCACGCCATTGAGTAAAGGTACCTGGCATTTGGTTAAAAGGTACGGCTTCATCAAAGGTGTGCAGGTAACTACGGGTTTGGCCATTACCGGTTTCGCCGTAGCTAATAAAACATTCTTCAAGTTTTTTGAAATTGTTGGCTTCAGGGCCAAAATAGCTGATATTACGATTTTCTGCCTGCGACTTACGGATTAATACTTCCATTTCTGCGCGGGTGAAATGATGAAAGCTGTCGCCCTCAACAAATGCTGCGTTAACACCTAATTGCCTAAATATGTGAGTAAAGGCTGTGGTTGTAGTGGTTGTGCCAGCACCAGATGAACCGGTTACAGCAATAATAGGGTGTTTTGCTGACATATTGTTTGCCTACGTTTGTGATTCACCAAAGAAAATCGAGTCACTAGTTATACGGTAATCATTACCTGTGGGTCAATTCTTCACAGCTGATAATACGCGTAATATTACTATTTATATAAAAAGAATGCTTAATCATGCATTCTAATCATCGGCTCTCGCTGAAATGTGTTCTCGTTGACGGATCGCAATCGATTCATCATCCTCGCTATACTCTACCACTAATTCGCCTTTTTTTAATGCGAGCTTGCAGCGTTCTGTTGCATTAGCAAGTTGTTGTTCATCCACTTCACTAAAGCTGCCATCTTCAAGCTGAGACAGTAAATATTCTTTTATTATGGCTTGCAGTGTTTCCTGGGGTAATGACAATAACGCGTCGTATGGCACAAGCATGGTTATTCCTTGTGTGTTTCTTTGGTAGTGTGTTGAGCTAATGGATTATCGTTACTGGCTAGTAAGAAGTTGATTATCCGATCTTCTAAATAGAATTTCGGTTTCCAGAGCCAGCCACCAGCGACAAAACCTACATGTCCACCCAATCGATGTAGTTCATATTCTACCATCGGCGATAATTGATCTTTGCTGGGGATCACATCGTCAGTCATAAAAGGATCATCTTGAGCATGAATGATTAACGTCGGCTTGGTGATATGTTGTAAATAGTTAATTCCACTCGATTTTTGATAATAATCATCGGCTCCAGCAAACCCGTGTAAAGGCGCTGTCACTTTGTCGTCAAACAAGTAAAATGTATTGAGCATGTTAAGTTGTTTTTTGGTGATGGGCATTTGCTCTGTGAGATCTGCTGTATTGATTTTATCGAGTATTTTTCGCTGTAAACGTTTAATTAAAAAACGCTGATAAACCGTTGAAAATCCACTTTCTAAGCGTTTGGCGCAGGCGCCTAATGTTAGCGGCGCCGATACCACTACTGCACGTTCAAGTAAACTATGTTGTTGCTGGCTACCTTGGTATTTAGCCAATACGTTGCCGCCTAAGCTGTAACCTACCGCATAAAGTGGCGAGTCAGGATAATACTGTTTTAACTGAGATAAGGTATAAGCTAAATCGTCAACATCGCCACTATGATAACTACGAGCTAGACGATTAGGTTCACCAGAGCATCCACGGTGATGATGCACTACCGCTGCGATTTTGGCTTTTTTGGCTTCGATAAGCATTCTGCGTGCGTAATGTGATTCTGTGTTACCTTCAAGACCATGAATAATGACTAGAATAGGCTCGCCGTTTTGAGCTTGCCCTAACCAATCTAAATCAATGAAATCACCGTCAGGCAGCTCTTGTCTTTGCCTAAAAGTTGCTGGTTTGGCCACTTTAAAAATAAACGGTAAAATCGTTTGTACGTGCGGGCTTACAGCCCACCATGGCGGAGAAAATAACGTTTTCATAAAGGGATTTTATCTGCAATAGTTTGTGAATATTTAAACGTGTGTTTAAATGTTGCTAGTGTCACTTTAACATATAAAAATTACCGACAACAATAACTCAAAGGGGAAGTAAATGAAGCGACGTACCTTTATTACCGGTGCTTTTGCAGGAACAGCTGCATTGGCATTAGGCGTAAATCTGTATTCGCCTACATTAACCACCGCTTCCGATGATGTCCATCACCGCGTGCTTTTTAGTGTATTCATTCCTATTTTTCTCGATGGCAGCTTACCAGAGGTCGCCAACCACCGAGAAATGGCCATTAATCGCACTTTAGATGCTATCGTGCAGTCAATCGATCATTTACCTCAAGCGCAACAAGCTGAGCTAATGGAGTTATTGGATTTACTTGAAGGGCGCTTTGGTTTGTTGTTACTTAGCGGTAGCATGGCACCTTTATTAGGCCGTGAGCCCAAACAGCTGATTGATATGCTTGAATTTTGGCGTAATAGTTTTCTCGATATGCTCAATACTGCTTATACCGGTCTGCGTGAGCTAATTATGGCGAGTTATTATGCTTGTCCCGAACATTGGGGTAACTTGCGTTATGCCAAACCGACTTTTTTGGTTAGTCATTCAAACTAATCCCCAGGGTGTAAAGGAGTATTCTCGTGGCTATTATTGATCCTATTATCACTGGGTTAAGCTCAGGTTGGCAGCATATTGATGCTAGTACTTTAGAAAAAGACCGTCATTTTGAGGCCGATGTTGTTATTGTCGGCACGGGGGCTGGCGGCGGCACAGCGGCTGAGATTTTATCGCAAGCGAGCGTTAAGGTTATTATGATTGAAGGTGGGGCGCTTAAATCGTCAACGCACTTTGATATGGAGGAGCGCCATGCCTATCCTAATTTATATCAACAAGCAGCAGCATTAAAAACGGCGGATAAAGGCATTGGTATTTTTCAGGGGCGCACAGTGGGTGGCTCAACAACCATCAATTGGACAACCTCTATTCGCACCCCTGAACCAACATTAGATTTTTGGCAACAAGCTAAATCCGTTAAAGGATTGTCGGCCACTGAATTACAACCGTGGTTTGAGAAAATGGAGCGGCGGCTCAATATCGAACAATGGCAATATGAAGCCAACCGTAATAACGCTGCACTGCGTCAAGGTTGTGAGAAGCTCGGTTGGGAATATACCGTGATTAAACGCAACGTAAAAGGCTGTTGGAATACCGGCTATTGTGGCATGGGGTGTCCGGTTAATGCCAAGCAATCTATGTTACTAACAACAATCCCCAGTGCGTTAGATAATGGTGCTACGTTAATTTCACGGGTACAAAGTCGTTAAACTTGAGCACAAAGGTGACAAGGTTGTTGGGCTTACCGCCCAGGCGATGACGGAGGGGTTTAAACCGACGGAATTAACCATTACGTTCAGCGCTAAACACTATATTTTGAGTGCTGGCGCAATTCACACGCCAACCATTTTAATGCGTTCAAATACCCCTGATCCTCACAAGCAATTAGGCAAAACCTTTTTGCACCCTTCATTACTTTCTGGCGCGATGTTTTCTGAGCAAATTAATGGTCATAGCGGTGCGCCGCAATCAATCTATTCAGATGAGTTTGTCTGGCAAGACGGTGCCGCAGGCGAATTAGGTTACAAGCTAGAAGTCGCGCCAGTGCATCCGGTATTGATTGCCTCTAAAACGATTGGTTATGGAGTAAGTCATGCGCAATTAATGGCAAACTTTAATCAAATGCAGGTGACTATTGCGCTTATTCGTGACGGTTTTAATGAGCAAAGCCCTGGTGGACAAGTACGCTTAACCGATGATAGTTTTGCGCTTGATTACCCGTTAACAGAAGGTTTTTGGCGTGGGGCAAAACGCGCCTTCTTATCGATGGCGGAATTACAATTTGCTGCTGGTGCCAAAAAAGTGCTGCCAATGCATGATGGATTGAATTTCTTTGACTCGTGGAATGATGCTAAACAAGGTATTAATCAACTTGATTTAGGGTTAATCAAAACCATTGTCGCCTCGGCGCATGTGATGGGTGGCTGTGCCATGGGTGAAGATAAAACCCAAGCCATGGTCGACAGTTATGGGCATTCACATTATTTAGAAAACTTGTCTGTGATGGATGGCTCTGTGTTTCCAACCAGTCTTGGGGCTAATCCACAACTGTCTATTTATGGCATTGTGGCTCGTAATGCGACTGCGCTAGCGCAAAAGCTGACACAAAGTAGCTAGAGTACAGTTTCTGTTCTGCAATACGTGTGCTGAGGTCTACATGGATTTAAATAGACTAAAAATATTCTTTGTTTTATACCAAGAAAAGAACATGCGCCGTGCTGCGGAGCGATTGCACAGCTCGCAACCGTCTTTAAGCCAGCAGTTATCAAAGTTAAGGCATCAGTTTAATGATGAACTGTTTGTCAAAGTGCCACAGGGGCTTGAGCCAACGTCTTTCGCCGATAAACTGTATCAAAATTCATATGAAACCTTTCATCAACTTGAGCAGTCTGTCACCCAGACAAGTGATTTTAATCCTCAGCATATTAAGCAAACTATTTCATTAGCGGTATCGCCTTTACTTGCACCATTATTAGGACATCGCTTTTTAAAAAAAATCACAGACGAAGCGCCTAATTTAACTATACATATTCACCAATGGTCTCAACATACCCTAGAGTTGATTAGGTCAGATCAAATCCAAATCGGCGTGCATTATCAAATAACCAGTCAGGACAAACAGATAAGAGAAGTCAGTATTGCAAAAGACCGTTTTCGCTGTTTAATCAGAAAAGATCACCCCATAAAAGCCAATGTAGTGAGTATGGCTGAAGCGGCAAAATACCCTTTTATTACGATTATTTCGAGTGATTGGAACTCAAAAATATCTTATGCAGAACAAGCGTTTGATGCTTTAGGTTTGGAAGTCGATGTACGTTATCGTTCAGAATTACCGGAAGGCATTTTGGATGTGGTACAAAATACAGATATGATTTTTCCTTGCTCGATGCTCTATCGATTTATGGATCCCGATGTATATCGATCCTTCACGCTTGAAGAGAAAATACCCACCTTAACGCCTAATATATGTAGTTATTATCATTATAAAAATGATAAAGACCCCCTCACAATGTGGCTTATTAACCTATTTAAACAAGTGCTAATCTCACCTTGACGTGATAATAAAATCGAATGATCGACATTAGTTATCATTAATATATTTAATCACCTCTAATTCTTATTATTGCCTCATCAAATAAACGAATCGTCGTTTATTAAATTGTAGAGGTAACAACATGAAAAAGAACTTACTAGCCGTAGCAATAGGTCTTGTTAGCTTAACCGCCAACGCGCAGCATAATCATTTTACATTAGGTGAAACACTCCAGGTTAATGGTCATTCCCATGTTGAAGTTAAACATGACGATGATTCTATTGCCGGTTATCTTGCTGCGACTCAAGTGCATAATCATGACACTCGAGGCTACCCAAAAGATCTCGACGTCTTTGTTGCTGGCTCACCACAAAATGCTTTAGTTGAAGTTGATTTTAAATCTGGCACACATGCAAGAGATCATTACAAAGTGTTGGATGATTTAAAAAGCACCGTTAATCTGCCTGAAGTGATATGGAGTGCTGACTACAACATATTTGAATCTGAAGACGAAGCAAAGTTGCGCAATAACAATATCCAAGCCAGTGATTCAGTACATCCTGAGTTAAAGCGAATGCATGGCATCATGAAACCCACCATATATAAACTCTCTGATCGGGTTTATCAGATCTACGGTTTTGAAATGACTAACTCAACCATTGTCGTGGGTGATACTGGCTTAATTGCATTTGACACTCATTACTCTAACGAAATTGCAGAAGTGGCCATTGAGAAATTTCGTGAAGCAACGGGGATAGATCTACCGTTCCATACCATTATTTACTCTCATCATCATCCTGATCAATTGTCTGGTACCGGCGCTTATGTCACGCCAGAGCAGGTTACCGCAGGTGAAATCAATGTGATTGCACATGAAAAGCTGTTTGAGATGTTTGCCTTAGAATCTGGCTTTTTATCGCCATTGATGTCTCATCGAGGTATGTATGCATTTGGTGCCCCATTAGAAGTGGGAGCTGAAGGTTATGTCGGTCAAGGCATTGGTTATGTGCCAAAAGAAGTCTATGACCCAAGAACTACGTTTACGGCAAAGCCCAATATCACACTTAATGACCAACAAATTATGATCATCGATGGGGTTGAAATGGAACTTTTCCATGTGCCGGGTGAGTCTAGCGATCATATCGCAATCTACATGCCTGAAAATGGTGAAATGTTATTAGGGGATTCTATCCAGGGAGAAACGATCCCCAATGTTTATACCATTAGAGGGGCGCAATACCGTGATATGGAAGAGTGGAAAGACAGTGTCGATCGCATGCGCTCATATCATGCAAAAAGCTTCACCAACCATCATGGACGCCCCGTGACTGGCGAAGACTATGTTGAATCTGTGTTCAGCGTATGGCGTGACTCTTTGCAGTATCAATATGATGAAACGATCCGTTTGATGAACAAAGGGATGACTCGCGATGAGATAGAGTTGCATATCACATTACCTGAACACATCAGTGATCATGAATATCACCGACCATTGCGGGGCTCTGTAGAGCAAAACGTACGTAACATCTACAACGGTTATATGGGCTGGTATCAGGGCGACCCAACTGAGTTTGCAAAACCTAATTTTGAAGACCGAGCGGATCTGTATGTTGAGGCATTAGGCGGGCGAGACAATATCTATGAGATTGCTGAAAAAGCATTTAATGCCGGTAACTATGGCTGGACCATGGATATTACGACTTGGGCTGTGCGGGCTAACCCTGAAGATCAACAAATGAAACAGCTTAAAGCGGATGCAATGAAACAGTGGGGCTATTCGCAATCAACCCCAGGTTGGAGAAACTGGGCTCTCACTGGTGCAATGGAGTTGGAGAATGGTGCATTTGTGATGTCAGATATGATGATAAATCTGTCCGAAAACACCATGGACGAGATGGAAATGGACGACTTATTTAAAATTCTTCGCACTAGGCTTAACTCTGAAAAACTCAGTAGTGCGCCAGAAGATACCCTGTTGACTAACGTCATTCTCGATGGTGTGGATTATACGTTTGGCATTCGCTCTGGGGTCATGGTGCATGAGCTTGGTCATAGCGCGGGCAATCTGCCGAAGGTCATATCCCGCAAAGCGTTCTACGACTTATTTTTCTTTAACACACTAACAACGGAAGAACCTGTTCTAAAGGCACTTATCGAGCACATCGAATCGCCGTATGGCAAGCAAGTACCCATAGTCACAAGGTAATTTATGTCATTTGAGAGAACACCCAGCTTATTTGGAGTGGGTGTTCTTATTCAATTAGTGTTGGAGATTAAGTCATGCAAAAAAATATATACCTAGCAATCGCAGTGCTGTTTACGAGTCAGGTTGTGGCTGATGAAAACAGCGAAATCCAAGATATGTCAGATCCTTTGGCGGTTTATACACAAATGGGTGTCGGGACAACCGATAGAGGCGTTAATATTAAATTGGGTCAGTCTTTTGATACTGGAAGTGACACCACCATGGGCATGAATGTTTTCGAGTTTAAAGGCTTGATGGGAGAGACTTTCGGTTGGCGAGATGAGGCGAATAATAGTGTTGATAGTTTGCGCTTTCGTAATTTTGGTGTTGATTTAACTAACGGGAGAGGTTCACAACTCGATGTTAATTATGACTTTAACAATGAGAGTGGGGCTATTTCATATAGTTTGATCCAAGCGCTTCCAGCATATGGTCCTTTGCAGTTGTACCCGCTTGTTGGTATGGGAGCGGCTTTTGGGAATAATGTTGTTGGAGATGATGGTCAAATGGCCAGTGGTTATTCGATCCCGGGTACATTTGGCATGGTAGGGCTTTACAGTAAGCTCGATATTACCGATAACATTTGGTTAAATTACAATCCGATGTGGATGTCGAGTTTGTCTGGGTCAGATACCTATAAAGATCAGGGGTTTTCTGGGGAGTCTTCTGCCTTTGCCCATGAGTTTATTGTGTCTTATCAGTTGGCACCAAGGTCAAATATTCGTTATTACGCAAATTGGACTGAACACGATAGTTTTAAAAGTGGTGAGCATCGATTAGAGTTTAATTATCAATTTTAAGCACACAGTAAGTAAGGTTTAAAAACTGCACTCATTTGAAACGATGTACTGGGTGCTGTTTTGAACCTGTAATGAATTTTGTGTATTGAGTTTACGTTAACGTCGCCATGACACTCTCGTTTAACCCTAACAAACTTAAATAATGTTGTGTATTTGAGCTATCAGCATGTTTTAAATTGAATGTCTCACCAACCAAGCTATTGAGCCTTTGTAATAATAAATGTTGCGACTTGCGCTCCATGATTAATTCAACATCGAGCATTTTTTGATATTCATCATTAGCAAGATGTTGTTTGGCAATACGACGTAACTTTCGATATGGTTGTAATACGCTTTCTTCCCATTGCGCCGTGGTGCTGAGCATGATTTCCCATTGAGATTCAGTTAACAAATATGCTTTTTCATCAAGATATTGGGCTAACAATAATAAGTTAACATTAATCTGATGGTTGTCTTGCAATTGAATATAAGCGCGAGGTTTTTGAGCATAAACTTGCTCACACTCGCGCCATAAATTGGGCGTAAAAGTAGGACGACTGATTGGTGTTGGCATTGGTTTTCCTAAGGCGTTTACGAATAAACGCCGCATTCAACATTCTGTTATTGAATCGTTTGCTCTATTGCTTCAATTTGTTCTTGTAACTCTAGCCAGTTCATTTCACTTTCGTCCATTTCCTGGGTTAGGCTGGTGCGCTCGTTAAGCACTTGAGTCATTTTGGCTTTGTTTTCGGCTTCGTATAAGCTGCCATCTGCCAGTTCTGTCTCTAATTCAGCCAATCGTTGTGAAATCTTTTGTTGTTGAGTTTCTAACTTGGCTTGTTGCTTTTTAAGTGGTGAGGTTTTTTGTCTTAGCTCTGCTTCAATGCGCTTTTGTTGCTTTTTGTCAATTTGATCGCCACCCGCAGCTTGAGCACTCGCTCTTATTATTGGCTTGAGCTGCTTTAGCTGCATCGAGTAACCATTGATGGTAATCGTCTAAATCACCCTCAAAAGATTTCACAACACCTTGGTCAACCAAGTAGTAATCACTGCAACTCAAACGTAATAAATGGCGGTCATGCGATACAATCACCATGGCGCCTTCAAAGTTTTGTAGTGCCATGGTTAATGCATGACGCATCTCTAAGTCTAAGTGGTTGGTCGGTTCATCGAGTAGCAGCAAGTTAGGGCGTTGCCACACCAATAATGCCAACACTAAACGTGCTTTCTCACCACCAGAGAACGGCCTTACTGGGGCTAATGCCATATCGCCATTAAAGCCAAAACCACCTAAAAAGTTACGTAACTCTTGCTCGCGCGTACTGGCTGGCGCTAAACGTACTAAGTGCTGTAGCGGTGAGTCGTCGAGGCTTAAAAACTCAATTTGATGCTGAGCAAAATAACCTATATTAAGCCCAGGGTTAGGCTGATACTTACCTGTTTGGGCTTGCAGTTGGCCTGAAAGTAATTTGATAAGTGTTGATTTACCTGCACCATTACGGCCCAATAAACCAATACGTGCACCTGGCACCAGATTAAGCTGTACTTTTTTAAGGATGGTTTTGTCACCATAACCAATCGACACATCTTCCATTGTAACAAGTGGATTAGGCAGGGCTTCTGGTTCTCTAAATGCCATTTGGAAAGGGTTATCAACCTGTGAGGGTAATAACTCAGCCATACGCTCTAGCGCTTTTAAACGGCTTTGTGCTTGTTTTGCTTTACTGGCTTTGTAACGGAAACGGTCAACAAATGATTGCATGTGCGATCGTTCTTTTTGTTGGCGTTCAAAGGCAACCTGTTGTTGCGCCATGCGTTCAGCACGCACGCGTTCAAAGGCGCTGTAATTACCTTTGTAGAAGTTTAATTTATGGTTTTCCACATGAACAATTTCATCAACAATGCCATCAATAAAGTCACGGTCGTGGCTGATAAGAATTAACGTGCCCTGATACGATTTAATCCAACCTTCTAGCCAGTACATGGTGTCTAAATCTAAGTGGTTGGTTGGCTCATCGAGCAGTAATAAATCGGAACGACACAATAGCGCTTGGGCTAAGTTAAGGCGCATACGCCAACCACCCGAGAAACTTTTAACTGGGTTACTTTGCTCTGCTTCACCAAAGCCTAAACCGGCAAGCAATGCTCCAGCGCGTGCGCGAATGGCATAGCCGCCAATGGCATCAATTTTACCGTGAATAAGAGCAATGGCGTTTCCGTCGTTGTCATGCTGCGCTTGGTTGAGTTGAGCTTCGAGTTGACGATATTCAACATCGCCATCAAGCACGTATTCAAGAGCTGATACGTCAAGAGCTGGGGTTTCCTGAGCTACGGTGGCAATTTGCCAACCAGCAGGCAAGCTAAAGTCGCCTTTATCAAGGTGTAAATGGCCCAATATTAGTGCAAGCAATGATGATTTACCGGTACCGTTGGCACCGACCAACCCCACTTTGTGTCCAGGGTAGATAGTCAGTGAGGTTTCATCGAGAAGGGTTTTGCTGCCGCGAACTAATTGAGCTTGGCTAATGTTGATCATTAATTACAACTTGAATATTTAACAATAGAATAATGGCGTAGATGATATCGCATCTGCAATTTATTTCCCACAATCGCGGGACTCATGTGGATGAATAAGGCAAAATAGGCGTATAAATTAGAAGGTATCATTAAGAGTAAAAATTATGACCAAAATCAAAAAACGCTTTGTTGCCGGCGCTAAATGCCCTAAATGTGGCGCACAAGACAGTATTTTGTTGTTTAAAGAAAATGGTATCGAAACGGTAGAATGCACAGATTGTGATTACCGTGCTTTACAAACCGATATTGAAGTGCCGAAAAAAGCCAGCGGCAGTATGATTGGTGTGTTTAAGCCAGATTAGTGGAGCCGTTAGGCGCTAAGCTTAATTGCTCATATATTCGTCAGGGGGCGTTTCAGCAGATATTTTCATTTTATGCTGATTCAATACCCTGATGACATTGATATTATTTTTGGTTAAATCATTAAAGCGGTCGGTAATTTCTTGCAACTCTAAACCGTAACTTGGGTCTTCTTTTGGCTTAGTTTGCCAGTAACGTTTACGGTCTAGTTTTTGAATCTCGCTGGCGCGTAAAATTTCAAAATAGCTGTTTTCTTGTTTTAAGCGATAAATCTCACCATCAAGTAGTTGCAATAGCTTTTCTTTAGAAATGGTTTGCTTATTAAGTAAGGCTTTTAGCGGATCTTCTTTAATTTCACGTTTGTCAGAGTCAATTTCGGTAGTAATGCCTAATTGGTATTCAATTTTGTGTTGGCGGAATTCTTGCGGGCATACGGTTTGACTGAAAACGACTTTGTCGTCTTTCATGCATTTGTAAATAGTATTAGCTTGAGCGCTAAATGCACTCAAAGCCAACAAAATGAATAACAGTCTTTTCGCCATGCGGCCACACATCCTTTTGCTGTACTTTTTGACTTATACCAATCAGCACAAAAATGTGATCATGTTTACTGGTTAACATCGCTTATAACGTCGTTAGAAATTTTGAAGGTAGAACAACTACCTCGTGGCAATTTCTGCCTTGTTCTAAGCGATTTTTCCTACGTAATATCTGATCACTTATTTATCCTGATTGGTATTAATACCTGAGTTTGGTGCTTACGATATTGATACCACCAGCATTGGGCTTAGTTAGCTGACTACCGTGTCGACTCACATACCCTGTAACCGTGTTCACTCATGCCAGTATCGTTGCATACTTTAACTGTCTGCAGGAGCAATATTAATCAACTTAATAATTGAGCAGGTTAACATAGTTTTATTTTACTAAAGTAAGACATTCGCCATTCACGCTACCGGATATCGACTATATATCAATCGTATTCACGTCATCAACCAACGACAATGGTTTCGCTATGCCGTTGGATTGATTAAATATGGCTCAATTTTATCGATAAAACCAGTTTTTTGACAATGGATTTTTTATAAAAACAAATAATCTTTGTTTTTTATTTTATTAACTTAGCGAAAAGGGCATCTATTTAACAATGATTGTTATTTAGGGTGACGAGAAAATGACACATTATCAATCAAACGCGCTTTACCTAAGTATGCGGCAGCAATAACCACGAGGTGGTTGTCATTTTCACTGGCTTGCCTGAGGGTGTCTGCGCTTCTTAGTTCAAAGTAATCAGGCGTAAAACCGGCAGCTTTAAGTTGTTGCTCTGCTTGGGCGATAGCTTGGTGGTGATCCTGGCCATGTTGTACTGCTGTTATAACGCCATCGATAGCGCGCTTTAAGGTTGCTGCACGGTGTTTTTCATCGGCAGTGAGATAGCCGTTGCGAGAGCTCATTGCTAGGCCAGATGCTTCGCGAATAGTATCAACACCAATCACTTCAATTGGCATAGATAAGTCTTCAACCATGGTTTTGATAACCATTAATTGCTGAAAATCTTTACGTCCAAACAACGCCATATCGGGCTGCACAATATTAAACAGTTTAGCGACAATGGTTGCCACCCCTCGAAAATGCCCAGGGCGACTTGCACCGCACAGTTCATCACCAATGTCTGGTACTTCGATAAAGGTTTGCTGGGCTAAACCTTTAGGGTAAATAAGCTCTGGTGTGGGAGTAAATAATAGTTCAGCACCGGCTGCAATCAATTTTTCGCTGTCTTGTTCGAGCGTGCGAGGATAACCGTCTAAATCTTCTTTAGGGTAAATTGCATTGGATTGACAAAAATAGATACCACCACATGATCTGCACGGGTTTTGGCTTCCTTAACAAGGGTGATATGACCTTGATGTAAGTTACCCATGGTAGGCACAAAAGCCACGGTTTCGCCTTTGATGCGCCAGGCTTTGATATGTTCGCGAATGGTTGAAATAGCAGCGGTGGTAATCATGTTATTGTCGAACCTTACTAAAATAAACGCGCTTGTGCGGCATTATTATGGCAGCACAAGCAGGTGAGTTTGTGGCTAGTTAAATGTATGTTCTTCAGCAGGGAAAGTACCAGCAGACACCTCGTCGATGTAGGCTCGAATGGCTGAACGGATCTCGCCTGTTTGCTTGAGATAGTTTTTAGAAAAACGTGGAATATAACCACTAGAGATACCTAATACATCGTGCATCACTAGAATTTGTCCGTCGGTATCTGCGCCTGCGCCAATGCCTATCACTGGAATGCTAAGGGCTTCAGTAATGGCTTTAGCTAATTGCGGTGGAATACATTCAACCACTAATAATTGCGCTCCAGCGGCTTGCAGCGCTTTGGCTTCATCAAGAATACGTTGAGCATTTTCTGCATCGCGTCCTTGTACTTTAAAACCACCAAATACATGCACTGACTGTGGAGTTAAACCTAAATGCGCGCACACAGGAATACCACGTTCGGTGAGCATTTTTACGCTTTCCAGTAACCAATGGCCGCCTTCAACTTTTACCATGTTAGCGCCAGCTTGCATCAGTAATGCAGCATTTTCCATGGTTTGTTCTGGAGTGCTGTAGCTCATAAATGGCATGTCGGCTATTAATAGCGAACGTGATATACCGCGTTTAACACAAGCAGTATGATATGCGATGTCTGCAATCGTCACCGGAAGGGTATCGTTATGTCCTTGTAGCACCATGCCCAGTGAGTCGCCCACCAGTAATACATCAACACCTTCGCTGTCAAATGCGCCGGCAAAACTGGCGTCATAGGCTGTGAGTGCGGTGAACTTTTTGCCTTCTTGTTTGAACTTGATTAGGGTCGAACTGGTGACTTTTGACATAGTAGACTCTTAAAAATTGAAATACTAAAAAGCTGAGCTTAATGTGCTGCCGGTTAAGATCAACTCTACTCGATAAGCTTTTGCAATTCATCGCGCATTGTCACACTAATTAGGCTTTCAAGGCTGGTATTACAGGGTAGTGTGAGGGTAGGCGCAATGTCTGCTAAGGGTATTAATACAAAGCTGCGTTGTTTCATGCCGTAATGTGGCACAGTGAGTCGTGGCAATGATATTTGCTGTTGCCCGTAAAGGAGTAAGTCCAAATCGAGAGTGCGTGGCTCCCAATGTTGCAGTCTTTCACGCCCTTGTTGGTGTTCTATGTGTTGTAGTGCCTCGAGTAAGTCGATGGGGGGTAATGATGTCATAAAACCTGCGACAGCATTAACGTAGTCAGGTTGTACAACATCTCCCATCGGCGCTGAGACATAATAACTCGACACCTCCAATGAGCCGTTTTCTGCTAATGCTTTTAGCGCATCAACGGCATCATCTAATTGTTGTGTTGGCTTGGCTAAATTTGCCCCCAACGCTACATAAACTTGTATTGCCATGGCTACTCAGCTGTTGGCTTAGGTTTTGCCGCAGGTTTACGACGACGTTTGCGTTGCGGCGCATTACGGTTGCGGCTGTTACTACTTTTATTCACACTTTTGGCAATATCACCCCGTTCAGCTTCATCTGCTTCGACAAAGGACTTCCACCAGGCTGCAATTTTAGCTGTGTTGCCTGCTTCCGCTTCGCCTCTTAATAGCAGTAGGTCGTACGCGGCTCTAAACTTAGGGTTTTCCAGTAGTTTAAAAGCACGTGTACCTTGACTGCGTTCTAGGCGTAATTGTAATTGCCAAATATCTTTGGCTGGTGTGCTAAAACGGCGTGGAATACTAATGGTGCGGCATTGCTGCTCCATGACATCGCCCATAGCGGCTACGTGCGCATCGTAATGGGTTAACCCGCTTTCAATGGCGATATCATCTGCACGCTGTTTCAATGGATACCATAAAATGGCCGCATAAAAGAATGCTGGCGTGACAGGCTTGTCTTGGCTTACGCGCAAGTCAGTATTACGCATCACGGCGTCAAGCATTTTGGCGGTATGGCCTTTTGGTGATTCGCTAATTAACGCGCTCACTTGTGGGAACAACGGTGCAAATAATCCAAAGTCTTGCATCATTTGATAGTTGGCTTGTGCTTTACCGGCAAAGAAAAGTTTGAGCACTTCTTCGTACATACGCGCCGCTGGTATATCGCTTAATAATGGCGCTAATGCATTGATTGGCTCAGCCGTGGTGGCATCGATTTGCATATCCAGTTTGGTTGCAAAACGAACAGCACGTAGCATACGCACAGGGTCTTCCCTATAACGGGTTTCCGGATCGCCGATGAGTTTGATAGTACGCGAGTGAAGATCGCTAATACCGCCACCATAACTGCGAATAGAATAGTCACTGATATCGTAATAAAGTGCGTTGATGGTAAAGTCACGACGTTCTGCATCTTCGTCTATTTCGCCGTAAACATTGTCACGCAGTAAACGACCTTCAGCGTTTGACTTCGATATTTTGTCGTCAGTTTCACCATGGTGGCCACGAAACGTTGCTACCTCGATGACATCGCGACCAAATACAATGTGAGCCAGTCTGAATCTACGTCCGACTAATCGGCAATTTCTGAACAGCTTTTTAATGTCTTCAGGGGTGGCATTGGTCACTACGTCAAAGTCTTTTGGTTGCAGACCGAGTAAAATATCGCGCACACCTCCGCCGACCAAATAGGCTTTGTAGCCAGATTTGTTCAGGCGATAAAGTACCTTTAGTGCATTTTCACTAATTTGGCGACGTGAAATAGAGTGACCATCTCTGGAGATAATATCCAGACGTAAGCCATCTTCTTGAACTGGTTCTTCAAGTGCTGGAGCTACTTTGTTGTCTTCAAATAGCTGTTTACAGAATTGGCTAATACGGCGAAAAATAATACACCTCGTGATACTCGAATAAATTGATTAAAAATCTGGCGGGTATAATACATTAAATGTGATGCAATGAGTATATGTGCAACGTGGCTAAAATCGCTTATATACAAACCACGATTGCATTTATTAACTAAGTTGCCAGGTTTGTTGCTGCTAATACGATTTCTTTGTGTTTTGGGATCCGTTCTAGGCTAAATTGTGCAACCGCCTGTTGTAGCATCACCTCGACCGCATCTACATCGACCTCTGACTGGCCTAAGAAGCTCAACGCTGCATTGATACTGGCTTGTGGTCTCTTGGTGTTTATTGCGGGGGCATGGTTTTGTTTAGATAATTTAAAGCCTTTTTGGGCGCACGCTAATGGTAAATGTAGCCATTGTGGCGCACCTAAGCCTAATAATGAAAATAAACTAATTTGCCGGCAGCTGGCTTCGAGTAAATCACAACCTCTAACGACCTCAGTAATACCTTGGTAAGCGTCATCTAGCACGACGGCTAATTGGTAGGCGTATAAACCATCACTGCGTTTAATGATAAAGTCTTCTGCGGCAAAGCGCTGGTTTACCGTCACATCACCTTGAACTAAGTCATTGAAATGATCAACGTTAGCCTGGTTGCGTATGCGAATAGCGCCTTGAGTTAAGCGTGGCTGGCGTAAACCGCAGCGACCATCATATATGCCACCATGTGCTTGAATGATTTTACGAGTACACTGACAAAAGTAGGCTTGGTCATGACTAATTAACTCATTTACTTGCTGTTGATAAGCATCATAACGTTGGTGTTGATACAACACTGAACCATGCCAATGTAATCCGTAGGCCTCGAGTGTACGCAGAATGTCGTCACTGGCACCTATTATTTCACGTGGGGGATCTATATCTTCAATTCGAACAAGCCATTGGCCTTGTTGACTGTGTGCACGAAGGTAACTGCCTAAAGCAGCAATCAGCGAGCCAAAGTGTAACGGCTCTGAGGGGGATGGCGCAAAACGTCCAGTGTACTGAGGTGTGCTCATGAGCATGAATTTTTTGGTCGATAAATTCGCATAGGCGTAATCCATTGTGTGACTACGCTACTACGCGGTTTATTTTTAGATTAAAGCAATCAAAAGGGCGAGATAATCTCGCCCTAATAAATAACGGACTAACCCGCCATTTGTTTTTCTTTAATCTCAGCTAGCGTCTTACAATCGATACACTGATCGGCAGTAGGGCGTGCTTCAAGACGACGGATACCAATTTCGATACCACAAGAATCACAGAAACCGAAATCGTCTTCTTCAATTTTCTGTAATGTCTTTTCAATCTTCTTGATCAGCTTACGTTCTCTGTCACGAGCGCGTAGTTCTAAGCTGAATTCTTCTTCTTGCGCTGCACGGTCAACAGGATCAGGAAAGTTTGCTGCTTCATCTTGCATGTGAGTTAACGTACGGTCGACTTCTTCACGCAATTGGTTACGCCATGCTTCGAGGATCAGTTTAAAGTGACCACGTTGCTTGGTATTCATATACTCTTCACCAGCTGACTCCTGGTAAGGATCTACACCAGCAATAGCGAGTACGCCAAGTGTTTTAGTGCCTTCAGGCATAACGCATCTCCTGTAATCATTTGCGTTTTAAGGGCGTCTTAATTTATCGGCCGCTATGTCTTATTTTTACGGCCGCTATCTATAGCAGAAACTCTATAGCTAGGCAAATTTTTTACTCAGTATTTCAGTGTTTTTTGATCACAACACCACATTACAAGGTCCAATTATTTGACTCCCTTGTGGTGAAAGTTCTGTTTTATAAGCTAACACTTCAACACCCTTAGCAACGGCTTGTTCAAGTAAGTCTGCGTATTGTGGGTCTATATGACGCGCGGGTTTTACGGTCGATATGCCACTGTGCTGTACCACAAACAATAATACTGCTCGGTGACGCCATTGTGACCATATGGATAAGTTCGCGTAGATGCTTTTGTCCCCGCGTAGTGACGGCATCAGGAAAATAGCCCACTTGGTCTTCTAGCAAAGTACAACTTTTCACTTCAATATAGCACTCTGGTAAGGTTTGGCTAGTGAGCAAGATATCGATTCTGCTATTTTCACTGCCATATTTTACTTCACGCTTTAAGGTGTCATAGCCTTGAAGTTCAGTGATGACATTTTGCTTGATGGCTTCTTCTGCGAGGGCGTTAGCGCGTCCAGTATTGATACCAATTAAATGCTGTTGATCCGTCTGCATCAACTCCCATGTGTGAGGATATTTACGTTTGGGGTTATCAGAGGTTGAAAACCAAACCGGCTCGCCCGGAAATAAACAATTTTTCATTGACCCCGTGTTAGGACAATGAATCGTGATGACTTGACCATCGGGTAAAGCGACGTCGGCCAAAAAGCGTTTATAACGTTTGAGTAAAACACCCGTTTCTAATTTGGGTTCAAATTGCATGTGTATCAATATGCCATAGGTTCATTTACAACAATGCTAACAAATTTTAGCTTGGTTTATCGATTATGTTTTGTCTACACTACTGCCATTAGCTCGTATTAATGTTAGCTAAAGATATTTGCGCCGTTTGGCGTATAACAAGGAATTATTATGGATATTATGACGGTAACGCTCACCACTGAAGCTCCTGCTGCCCATTGGGGCAAAGCTGATGTGACGTATCAAGGTGCTCAAGCTTTGATTCACTTATCTGGTTCGGAAGAATTGCGCCAGGTTCAGATGGCTGCAAGAAAAATACGTAATCAAGGCGTCAATGTTGTGCAGTTAGCCGGAGATTTGTGGAGTGTTCACACTCAGTGGGCATTTGCGCAAGGTTTTGCCACTGCAAAAGTGGGTTATCAAGTGCTGTGGTGTGGCAGTGATGCTGATCAAGCGACCTTAACTCAGCGCGCTGAAGCGGCACAATTTGCTCGTAAATTAATTAACGACACCCCAGAAGATTTATCACCTGTAAGCTTGGCAACACAGGCCGCTGCATGGCTTAAAGACATTGGTGGCGACAACATCAGCTTTAACATTATTGAAGGCCAGGAATTATTAGAAAAAAATGGGTCGGCATTCACGCTGTGGGTCGTGGCAGTGAACGTCCACCAGCTTTACTTGAGCTTGATTTCAATCCACTAGCTGCAGATGCACCTGTTTCAGTGGCATTGGTTGGTAAAGGGATTACTTTTGACTCAGGCGGTTATAGCTTAAAATCATCTGAAGGTATGCTCGCAATGAAGTGTGATATGGGCGGCGCTGCTACTGTCACGGCAGCATTAGGCTTGGCGATGAAAGCGGGTTTAAATAAGCGAGTAAAACTGTTTTTATGTTGCGCAGAAAACTTAGTGAGTGGTCGAGCATTTAAGTTAGGTGATGTTTTGACCTATAAAAATGGCACCACCGTTGAAATCGTTAATACTGACGCCGAAGGCCGTTTAGTGTTAGCCGATGGACTACAAGCCGCATCAGATACTGGCGCACCATTAATTATTGATGCCGCAACCCTAACTGGAGCCGCGGTTATGGCTGTGGGTTCTAACTACAATGTTATTTTCTCACCGCAAACAGCCACACTACAACTTGCGCAAAAAAGTGCTGCTGCTGTGTCTGAAAACGTATGGCCTTTACCGTTAGACCCTTGGCACAAAGATATGTGCCCATCGGCCTATGCTGACACGGCAAACAGCCGTCCTGCAAAAGGTGGTGGCGCTGGTGGAGCATCAAATGCCGCAGGTTTCTTATGGCGTTTTGTGTCACCAGAGGCAAACTGGTTACACGTTGACTTAGCTGGCGC
This sequence comes from Shewanella phaeophyticola, assembly GCF_025398315.1. Classification (GTDB taxonomy): domain Bacteria; phylum Pseudomonadota; class Gammaproteobacteria; order Enterobacterales; family Shewanellaceae; genus Shewanella; species Shewanella phaeophyticola. Next base: position 3,454,329 of record NZ_JAODOQ010000001.1, on the reverse strand, counting down.
ATTTGAGTCTTCAGCTTCGGCATTGTGGGGCGCAGGTGCGACCACTCACGGCGTATTGACCATTGCTGAAATTTTAAAAGACTAGCAACAGAAGCCTTACAACCAAAAACAGCTAAAATCGTGCTGTTAAATATGGCCACTGATAATGAACCTCTATTATCAGTGGTTTTTTATTGCGTTAAAGGCCAAGAGGCTAAAATTGAATAATTCACTTAGTGCGAATGATTGCTCGATTGATACAAATGTAAATGTGTTGGTTCGAGTGGTAATTTTGTTATGCATCGCAATTTGGCTAATAGCAGCGTGTTAAAATAACAAAATACACTCATATGGGTGTATATTTTTTTGGGCTAATATAAAAGTTGTTGCGTTCGGCTATTTCAATTATTGTGCGTGCCATTGTGGTTAAAGGTTCTGCGACTTAGCCTGCGGCCAAAATGTGTAGGAAGTTAAATTTTGGCTAAACTGGATTTTAGGCATGGCTTCAATTTCATCGAGTAATTGGAGGTAACTGGTCGGATCTACTTGCCCCCAAAAGCCGAGTGTCATATGTAAATTGTGTAGGTTAACCGGCCTAGCAGTAGTATTTAAAAATGGCGCAAGCTCAAGCTGTATCAAGGATATTTGTTTTATTTGCGGTTTCGCTAAACTAAAACTGACAAATAATCATTGTGGTGAAGCAATATGTATAAGCGTTGCCTTTATTAGTAATGAGTTGAAACTCAAACGTGAATAGATTACTAATACAGTTAAATACAAAACTAACATCGTTATTGTTGAACGTCTAAACTACACTTAGTTGAAACTTCACGATAAAATGACGCACGTTTTTATCCCTGAGCAAATTGAATTGCAAACCTTGACTGAGTTGATGAATGGCAGATAGCACCCAGCAACTATTGAAAAGAGTGTTCACCAATGGACCTATTGAAGGGAATAATACCTCGGTATTAGAACTGCTCAATCGGGCACTAAAACTAGTCTGTAGTCGACTAGATTGCAGTGCTGCCTTTGTGATAACAAGCCAGTTTGATAAAGTATTTGCCGTAGACAGTGATATTATTGATACGACAGAACAGCAATGTGTAAGCTATTTTGGTCAGTCGCCAGATGTGCAGGTGTTATTTAATCAAAGTGTCAATAACAATCTTCGCTTGTGTGAAGCCTTGTTTACTAATGTACATCCAATCATTTATTCCGCAGCCGATAATAAGCCCGCCGCTACCCCAGAGCCAATAATTCTTGAGCATTTGCTGCAAACGTTTTCTTCATTGAAAATTGATTGTCAGCAGCTTGCGATAAGCCCTGTGACCAGTGTAGGTAATGTTAAGGTTGTATTAGCCACCTTATGTGTAGTAGGTCAAACAACGATTGCTGAGCAACAACCTGGCTCAGCTGCGTTTATCAATAAGCTCCTTGATGACACAGCTTATCAGTTAGCGTCATCGCTGGAATTACGCCGTTTAGCGGTGGTGCTTGATAGCAAAGATAAGCAATACCAAGAGTTATTTCAATTATTGCCAATGGCATCTTCGTTAGTTGATTTACATAACAATGTCGTGCTGCTAAATGATGTATGGCAGAGCACACTATCAATTAAGGTTAATGATAATTTATTTGACCTTTTACGCCCTGAGGATCATCCGCTACTTAACGATACATTGCATATCGTGAGGGAAGGTATTTTGCGTCAGGCTTGGTGTGAGATCCCGCTTAAAAATGGCATTAAAAATCATTGGTACAAATTCAGCTTTTGTCATGCATTAAATCGCCAGCAACAATTACTGTTAATTGTTGAAGATGTGAGTGAACGGTACCGATTAGCTGATGAACTGTCGTTTCATTCTAATCATGATGTGCTAACCGGATTACCTAACCGATTGCAGTTTGAAAACATGCTTGATGAACTGCAAAAAGACGATGATCATACGCCTGCTTGTATTGCGTTTCTCGATCTTGATCAATTTCAAGTGGTTAACGATCTTAGCGGCCATCAGGCTGGTGATCTGTTATTACAGCAAGTGGCTACTCGACTCAAACAATTGCTACGCAAAGGTGATGTCGTTGCGCGTTTAGGCGGCGATGAGTTTGGTTTGTTAATGCACTATTCAGATGCGACCTCGGCGCAATTGGTGGCAAAACGTATTTGCCAGCAGCTGTTTGGTCATGAGTTTACTTGGAAAGGCATTAAGCACAATGTCAGTGCCAGTATTGGTCTTGCTCAGGTAGATTATGACGATCCAGATATTTATGGCGTGATGAGTAAAGCTGATGCTGCCTGCCGCTTAGCAAAAGAGGAAGGTCGAAACCGTTGGCATTTTTATAATCCAGACGATCCACAAATGCACACCATGTATAACCAGATGCTAGCCTCGGTAGACATTACGGGGGCGCTAGCCTTAAATCAATTTGAATTGTTTTATCAGCTGATTGAACCGCTTGATAAAAAAGAAAGCGGTATTCACATGGAAATACTGCTGCGTATGGTGCAAAGCGATGGTACCTATGTATCTCCTGGGATATTTTTACCCGCCGCAGAGCGTTATAACTTAGCCTCGCGAGTCGATAGTTGGGTTATCGATAATTTACTCAAATGGGGCAGTGACAATCTCGACACTTGGCGACAATTATCTATGGTGTCCGTTAACTTATCTGCAATGTCATTAGCCGACCAAAAATTCATGAGTTGGCTCGAAATGCGTTTGATGGTTGAGCCCGAGTTAGTCGATAAACTGTGTTTTGAAATTACTGAAACTGCAGCGGTTAGTCAGTTAGATCAAGCCACAGGCTTAATTGATTTGCTTAAACCCTTTGGCTGTAAATTGGCTCTGGATGATTTTGGCTCCGGCTTTTCAAGTTTTGCTTATTTAAAATGTCTCAATGTCGATTACGTTAAAATTGACGGCCAATTTGTGGTGAACTTATGCAGTAATCGCAGCGATAAAGCCATTGTGGCAGCCATATGCCAATTGGGCAAAGACATGAACTTTGAAGTGATTGCCGAATTTGTTGAAAATACCGATATTGGCGAGTATTTAAGAAATATCGGTGTTGATTACGCCCAAGGCTACGCCATTAATAAACCGACCCGACTAGCCGAACTTACCAATGGTATTCGCACCCCATGGTTAACCGACTCGATCAGTATTGTCACCACAGAAGAAAGACTGGCATTAGGCTTAAGCGTTGCCGATTAGTGCATGTATCCTTGCGACGTATTAGTATAAAATACGTTGCAAATCGCGATAAAAAAGTAAATGCCGTTGACCTCATCACACCCTTCATCTGCCACATTGCCAATCCATGCCGTGTTAGCCGACATTCGCACAGCATTTAATGAGCAATCACAACTCATTCTTGAAGCGCCAACAGGCGCGGGCAAATCGACAGCATTGCCGTTAGCCATGTTAGCCTGGCCTGAAATTAACGGCAAAATCATCATGCTTGAACCAAGACGCGTTGCGGCGCGTAATGTGGCGCAATTCATTGCAAAACAATTAGGCCAAGCTGTCGGTCAGGATGTGGGTTATCGGGTTAGGGGTGACACGAAAGTGAGCAAAAATACCCGACTCGAAATTGTCACAGAAGGTATTTTAACCCGGATGATCCAACACGATCCTGAGCTTACTGGAGTTGCAGTGATCATTTTTGATGAAATTCATGAACGCCATTTACCTACCGATCTCGGCCTTGCTCTCGCACTTGAGGTGCAGCAATCATTACGTGATGATTTAACCATTATTGCCATGTCGGCCACGTTATCGGGTTTACCGCTGAGCAACTTAATGCCCGATGCGCGGCAAATTAGCAGTCAAGGGCGTAGCTTTGATGTGCTGCATCACTATCAGCCTTGCCCAAGCCAACAACCTTGGTTAATGCATATGGCAAAGGTGATTAACGATACTGTTAATGATGCCAGTTTAAGTGAATATCAACTCGGCAGCGTATTAGCATTCTTACCTGGCAAAGGTGAAATTAATAAGCTGGCCAGATTGCTTCGCGAGCGCCTAGATCTAACATGGCTTATTTGCCCTTTGTATGGTGACTTAAGTCCAGCAGAGCAAGATCGTGCTATTGGGTTAACCGAACCAGGCAAGCGTAAAATTGTACTGGCGACCAACGTAGCAGAGTCCAGTCTAACCATTGAGGGGATAACGATTGTTATCGACAGTGGTTATCGCCGTGAAGCCAGTTTTAATCCTAAAACCGGTGTGACGCGTTTAGGGCTTAAGCGCATTAGTCATGCATCTGCTGTGCAGCGAAGTGGCCGGGCAGGGCGTTTGGCACCAGGTTATTGCGTGCGTTTATGGAGCAAGGAAGAGCATGGGCGTTTACGCAAAGTTGACGAGCCAGAAATTAGCCTCAGCGAGCTCACCTCAATGGCATTAGATTGTGCTAGCTGGGGCGCAAAAACATTCACCGAGTTGTCATTACTGACAACACCGCCAGCCATTCATGAACAAGTAGCATGGCAGTTATTACAGCAGTTAGCGTTAACAGACCCACAGCGAAAGTTAACTGCACTAGGACGCCAAGCGTATGCTTTAGGTTGTCATCCGCGTTTGGCGCATATGCTGCTCAAGGCTAAACAGGTTTCCAGTGAGCAATCTCAGCCGCAACTGTGCGTATTAGCCTGTATATTGGCGGGAATTATTGAAGCTCGCGGCTTACCCAAAAAAGGCGCCGACATTCATCATTACTTAACTGAAGCTTTGCACGGGCAAATTAAACAGCAAGTGCGTCAATGGCAGCAATTGTTGGCCATATCGAGTACAGTTACAAGATGTTATAAGCCAAGCATCAACTCGAGACATCAGTTATTTGTTAGCACTCGCTTTCCCCGACCGTATCGCCAAAGCACGCGGGCAAGATGGCTTTTTACTCAGCAACGGGACAGGCGTGGTCATTGCCGCAGATGACAGCCTAGCGCACGAGCCTTGGTTAGTGGTTGCTGACTTTCAAGAAACTCAAGGCCGTAATGCTGGGCAAGTGTATTTGGCCGCCCGACTTGATGTGCGTTTATTTGACGATGAGTTGAGCGATCTAGTCACCCGCGAAGTGCAAGGCGGCTGGGATGAAGCTAAGGGGCGATTTTTTGCCGAAAAACACACTAAAATCAGCCAGATTATCATTAAAGTCGATACTGGCATTGCGCCGCAACGTGCTGACATTACAGCTGCATTATTAGAGCAAGTTCGTGTAAAAGGGTTAACAATCCTTAATCGTGATGCAGCATTAATCCAGTTACAATACCGGGTAGAATTAGCGCGATATTATGCCCCAGAACATGATTGGCCGTGTTTGACTGACACCCATTTAATCGCCACCTTAGCGGACTGGTTAGGTGCATATATTGAGCAGGTTAACTCGCTGGCAGCGTTGGCTAAAATTGATGCGTACGGGCTAGTGAAAAACCGCTTAAGCTGGCAGCAACAAAGCTTACTTGATCAATTAGTGCCAACACATTGGCCTATGGCTACAGGTACCAGAGCACCAATAAGATACCAAATGCCGCTCGATGCCAATGGTGACGTTGACCATCGCGATGCAGAGCAAGGCCGAGCTTTATTAAGTGTGCGTTTACAAGAAGCATTAGGTTTAGCGCAAAGCCCGAGTATTTTGCACGGCAAAATGATCGTGACCATGGAGTTATTGTCTCCGGCGCAACGTCCGCTAGCGGTGACTGCAGATTTAGCCAGTTTTTGGCAAGGGCCGTATGTAGAGGTTAAAAAAGAAATGCGTGGTCGTTATCCTCGGCATTTATGGCCGACGACCCAGTGAATACCGTAGCGACTAAATTTACTAAAAAGAAAACGCCCGGTTTATAAACAAGCCGCATCTGAGTTAAGGCGAATCGATTACTGTGCAACATTAAACGAATGAAGATTTATGACAAAAAAACTAACACTAAAAAGTCAAAAACTAAACAGTCGACCACATCATGGTGGCGTCCACTGTGGTCATTTACCTGGAAACTGTCGCTTGTCGGCTTTGCTGTCGTCACGTTTTATGCCATCTATTTAGACCAAATTATTGCTCAAAAATTTGAAGGGCAAAAATGGCATTTACCTGCGCAAGTCTTTAGTCGCCCAATGGCGTTATATCCTGGTGCTGCGGTTAACCACCCACAACTAATGGCTGAGCTTAAATTATTAGGCTATCGCAAAGTGGCTAATCCGCGTCAAGTGGGTGAATTTTCTGCCTCAAGTACCAAAATTGAATTATGGCGTCGCCCATTTTTACACCCTGAGGGTAATCAAGCTGAACAACGTGTGATGATAAGCTTTGATTCAAACGGTGTGAGCTCGGTAAAGCGGATGTCTGACAAACGCGAATTGGCCGTGTTTCATTTAGAGCCGGTATTGCTTGACCGGATTATTGCTGGTGACGGCGAAGACAGATTATTTGTGCCAACAGCCGAAATGCCTTCGAGTATTGTTGATGCCCTTATTTTGGTTGAAGACCGCAGCTTTTATGATCATTACGGTGTTAACCCGTTAGCCATTGTCCGTGCTGCGCTAGTAAATATATCAGCAGGTCGTACCGTGCAAGGAGGCTCGACGTTAACCCAACAGTTAGCGAAAAACTTCTTTTTAAGCAGCGAGCGCTCTATTGTGCGTAAAGTGCGTGAAGCCTTAATGGCGCTGATTATTGATTTTCGCTACAGCAAAGATGAAATTTTAGAAGCATATCTCAACGAAGTGTACATGGGGCAAGACAAGGCGCGTGGTGTTCACGGTATGGGCTTAGCCTCGCAGTTTTATTTTGGGCGTCCTGTCGGTGAGTTGACCTTGTCGCAACAAGCCTTTTTAGTTGCGGTCATTAAAGGCCGTCATATTACAACCCTTGGCGTTACCCTGAGCGGGCTCAGGATCGCCGCGACCTAGTACTGCGCTTATTGATGGAAAATGACAAACTGACCGTCGCCCAATACAAAGCTGCTGCAGAGTCGCCACTGGGTTTACGCAGTGCTAAAAAGTCAGTCCATCAAAAATTACCGGCATTTTTTGCTGTGGTAAAACAAGAGTTACGTGACCGTTATGGTGACTCACTGCTGCAACAGTCAGGGATAAAAGTGTATACCACTCTTGACCCTATGGCTCAAGAAGCGGCTGAAAAAGCCATATCAACAACCATGAAGTCACTGGATAAGCGTGCTAAAAATATCCAAGTGGGCATGGTCGTTACCGACAAGTACAGTGGCGGTATTGCGGCAATGGTCGGCGATAAAGTACCGGGTTATCAGGGTTTTAACCGCGCCGTTGAAATTCGACGTCCTATTGGTTCACTCATAAAACCCTTTGTGTATGCCACAGCATTAAATCAAAGCGACAAGTTTTCATTGGCTACCCCGATTGATGATAAACCGATTACCTTGAAAAACGAGCAAGGTAACACCTGGTCGCCTAAAAACGTTGATAAAAAGTTCAGTGGTCAAGTGCCGTTACTCACAGCGATTAAAGACTCAATGAATGTGCCCACAGTGAATGTCGGCTTGGCCGTTGGCGTTGATAGTGTGGTTAACACCTTACAAAAAGCTGGGTGGAGTGAGTCAGTATCGCCTTACCCATCGATGTTATTAGGCGCAGTGAATGGCTCACCCTTGATGGTGGCGCAGGTGTATCAAACCTTGGCTGATGAGGGGCGTTATCGTAAATTGACTTCAATCACTGCGGTATTAGACAGTCAAAACCAGGCGTTAGGTGTTAGCCGAACCCCGAGCTCACAAGCCATTGACCCAGCAACGGATTATCTCGTGCAATATGCAATGAATCATGTAGTGCGCTCAGGAACAGCTAAGCGATTAGGTGCGGCTTTCCCTGGTGTGCGTTTAGCGGGTAAAACCGGTACCAGTAATGACAGTCGTGACTCCTGGTTTGCAGGCTTTGACGAGCGAAATGTAGCGGCCATTTGGGTTGGTCAAGACGACAACAGCAAAACAGGCTTATATGGCAGTAGCGGCGCAATGGCGGTCTACCAGGCGTTCTTACAACAACGTCCACCGATGAGCTTACGTATGACCCCGGTTAACGGGGTGATTAATGGTTACTTTGACCGTACCACCGGCATGGCTAAACAAGGTAATTGCGACAATATTGTGGGTTTGCCTGCATTAGAGGCCAGCTACCGCCCAGCAGACAATTGCGGTGAGCCTTTATCTTGGTGGCAAAAACTGGTGGGTGGCTAACGAGTTACTCTGCCATTAATCAAAAGCCCAAGGTCTTGTCGACGTTGGGCTTTTTTGTTTATGTGCTACGCGTTAATGATGGTATTAATGCTTATCAAGCTGTTGCCTTAGCTTGGTAATCTCTGCCAGCATCTCTTGCTGATTTTGTTCCATCTGCAATTGATTTTGCTGCATTTGTTCAAGTGCTGATTCAAGCTTGTTATTGATTTGTTCTTTGTGGGCTTCTTTTGCCTCTTGCTCTTCTTGACGCTCGGTTTCATCCGGGGCGACAAACACCGATGCCATATAACCTGAGATGACCCCGAAAAAGCTCACGCCACTGACAATCACTAATCCACCAATCACATGGCCTATGGTACTCACCGGATAAAAGTCGCCATAACCCACAGTAGATATAGTCACTAATGCCCACCAAATGGCTTGTTCTGCAGTTTGAATATTGGCATTTGGCTCAGCGCTCTCCACCAGTAAAATCAGCACTGATGCGGTCGCTAAAATTAACACCATGGCCACTAATAAACTGGCTAATGTGGTTTGTTTGCGTTGGCGCAGTAACGGAATAAGCAGTGAACGGCTCATACGGATTAAACGGATTACCCGTAAAATTTGGAATATACGTGCAAACCGCAGTGCTTCAATGGCAGGAATACTGGCAACAAAATCTATCCAATGGTGGCGCAGGTAGTAGGTTTTATTGCGGGCTTTGAATAAGCCATAAAAAAACTTACTCAAAAAAATCACGCAAATACTGCTGTCGATATACAGCAGCACTTTATTGGTTTCGGTATCTAAACGGCCAAAGGTAATGGTCAATACAATGACCACTGACACCAATGACAACACCATCATGGCTAATTCAAATGGACTGGGATCATCGATGTTTTTCAATGTCCAACGTTTAGATTCAAACATGAATGCCTGCTTTGATTCTTTGTTATTAATTTATAAACGTTATCATAACAAAAAACGCACAAGGCGCGACCCTAGTGCGTTGTGTTAACCGACAAAACGAATAAAAGATTAAGTTGATGAAGTTTTATCGACAAAGTGAACTAAATCATCAAGCACACGTTTTTTGATCTCTAATTGAGCGTCGCTGTCTAAACCGTACTTTTGTGCTAATAGTACGTAGTCTTCACCACTTAACGATACGGTGAGCCTAGGGCGTTTGGGCCGTTTTGATACAGATAATCCGAGGATGGTGCGTATTTGATCAGACGGGCTTACACCTTTATCTAAAGCGGCTTTACGGATGGAGTATTGAAACTTTTCATCTAGATCAAAAGCCACTTGCGTGGCTTTTGCGGCTTGTTGGTTTTTAAGCCATTTATCCGGTAACGGTTTACCTGAACTCATAACAACGTTATCTCCTACTTGTATCAGCTTGCCGGCCAGTAGTCTCTAATATCGGATAGTGGACGATATAAGGTCAACATGACTTCGGTATCGCCGCCTTCATATACTTCAATATCAACTGCATGGGAGTCTTGGTTGTTGACCAAACTATAGCCTTCAAACCCTTCACCTCGGTTGCCATTGTCGTCTTGCGGCGGAGTTAAACCACGATAATCTTGGCGATGGAAATAACCAAATCCTGCAAATTCTACTTGATGGTATTCATCACTTAACCATTGGCCAAACTCAGCTTCAAGCTCTGCAGATAAGGCGTTTGTCACCAAAGTGGCTTTGCCGGGTTCTTCAAAGATTTCAGCAAAGGCATCAAGGTCAAACATCTGTTCCACATCGGCGCGATTGATTTTGATTGAAATACTCAGGTAAGACTCGTCTTCTTGAATGTAAGACATAAAGATTGCGGTGCCGCTATGGCCACGTAATAAGAATTCACAAACCTGCGAGCGCTGGTATTCATAGGTATGAATGGCTTCAACCTTTAGCTGTTGCCCGCGAAGTTGCGCGGGCAAAGCAAAACTGTCATCAAGGGTTAACATATCACCCTTGAGCAGTTTATTTGGGTGGTCAAGCTGGCGCTTCGGGGCTTCTTTTTTGCCAAAAAGGCCGCTAAGAAATCCCATAACCCTTAACCTTTACGTGCTTTAATGCGATCTAACACTGCATTAGCGTTAGACTTTTGCTCGCCAATACCGGCTTCAGCCAACTTAGCGTGTAAAGACTTGTCGCTGTTTTCTTCAGCTAAGGTTTCAGATGCTTTTAAGCGATCATCAAACTGCTGCTGACGCGCCTTGATACGCTCTAAAGAATCTTTAGCATTAAGTAACTTAGAGTTGCTAGATGCAAACGAGTCAGTAATGGTCGCTGTGGCTTTTTGTACGCTTTCAGTGGTTTTAACCATGGTTAATTGACGTTGGTAATCAGACAATTGACGCTCGGTCTTTTTCACTAAATCTTTTAAACGCACTGCGTGCGAGCTAAAGCTGTCGTTAGCGGTTTGTTGCTCGGCAAGCTCTTGGTCTAGTTGAGCAATTTTTTCTGCCACTTCGATGGCTAATGCTTCATTGCCTTTGTCTAATGCCTGAGTAACATAACCTTCGTGTTCAGCAACGCTACGCTTTAGACGATCAATTTCACGGCTAGCTTGCATCTCTTTGGCCATCACGTCGGTTAGCTCACGTTTAGCTTTAGTTAAGTGCTTTTCTGCATCACGTATTTCTTGTTCAAAAATTCGGGTTGAGTTAGCGTCAACGATAGTCTGGCCAACTTCAGTTGCACCACCACGAAACGCTGTAAGAATCTTGTTTAGAATGCCCATAGTTGGCTCCTTAGTTTAAAAATTCGACGAGTTCGTCGATGACTTCCAGACAATTGTCTGACAGTACTGCTAATTCTTGTTCAATCTCAATCATGCTTGATTGCACAGATAACGCACCATATACCACGTACTTATCATCAATTTTGGCAAATGAAGATAATGGCATTGGAATGTTGAGCTCTAACATGGTCTCAAACATTTCAGCGCGGCGGGCTTGGTTAACTTCGCTTTCGCCCCACAGATAACTGATACACAATATTTGGTTGTCAGTTACTGATACAAACACCGGAATTTCTTCACGGCCTACAACATTAACTTGTAACACTTCAACATCACCATCAATGGGGTAGCAGTCAAACTGAAAGCCGGTTTGGCTTTGGTCGCATAGTCCGTTTAGGTGACTCGCAATAGTATGGATGTTCATATTCGTCCTTAATTGACATATTATGTCTGTGAGTAAAGATAACACCAAGACATAATATGTCAAGTGCTATCTGTTCCAATTAAAAAAGATTAATTACTTCATTTTCTGACCAGGCTGATAAATGGTAATGGTACAACTGTAATGAGCCAATTTCGTTGACTTTAATATTATCGATATCACGGTAAAAATGTTTCGGAAACTCAAATGATGCTTGAATAAGTCCTGGTGTTAGCCAGTCTTCAGGCACCGGGATCTCCTCAATGGCCGCTAATCGTTGTTGCGGATTTTTACCCATTTTAGTGGCAATACTCCAACCCCACTCGCCAAAACTTGGCACATTGTGATGGTACTGTTTTACGTTAAAACCGGCTGCGCCGAGGGTTTTACCCACCGAAATAAACGCGTTAGGCGCATGATACGGTGAGGTTGATTGCACCGTGATGACACCGTCAGAGTTGAGCAACTCGTTGAGTTTTCGATAAAACAAATCAGAGTACAGTTTATTTAAATCGGGATGGCTTGGATCGGGTAAATCCACAATAATGGCATCAAACATTTCACCCTGACTGAGTAATTTATCGACACCGTTAAAGGCGTCATCGACGACTAAGGTTAAACGCGGGTCGTTTAATGCATCGCCATTGAGGGTTAATAATGCCTCACTTAAATGAGCCGGCATGTCTGCGGGCGGTGTTTTAAATAGCGTTAATAAATCCTGATCTAGAGTCCATTAAGGTGACTGCTTTAGGCTGCCATTTGAGCACTTGTTTGAGCCCAAGGCCATCGCCACCACCAATAATTAATACTTTGTCGTGGCGGGCGCTGGCTGCCAACGTTGGGTGCACTAAAAAGCTATGGTATATGTGTTCATCGCTGCTAGAAAACTGTAAACGGCCATTGATGTACAAGTTGTACACGGGCGCAAGGCCACCACCACGAAGGCGCTCAGTAAAGTTAAGTTGCTGAAAACGAGTAGCCTTGGCATAAACCACTTTGTCTTTGTACAACAAATTATTAAAGTGCTGTTCCCAACTCGTAGCCTTTTACTGCCAGTAAACCAATAACAACGCTGGCAATGATATGGCCAACCAATAACAATTTTACATGACGAATTTGCGTCCAAAAACGCCAAATAAAAACCAGTCCCGCTAATAGGTTTACGCTGGCGGTTAATGCGGCGGCTAGTTGAATATCAATCGCCAACATAAATCCCACCCAAATGGCAGCTCCAATACCTGCGCCAATGTAATCGGCACCATAAATGGTGCCAGCATTGTGCAGTAAATGGGCGTCAGATAACGATTGTCGTACCCGAGCAATGAGTGGGATTTCCATGCCAATCATTAACCCCAGCAATACCCCCCAAACATAAGGCAGATATTCGCTTAAAGTTTGCAAGCTGGCAATAAAACCGCCATTAGGGATATGGTCTGGGGGTAAGCCAAGAGTGTTTGCAATGGCCAGTGGTAGTTGTTGGCCAAAGCCAATCACTGCGGCGGTAATGATAATCGCAAACGAGCCACACAATGCCACTGTGAGTTCAAGCATCGCAAAGCCGGTAAAGGCGCATTTTATTTTACGAGCAGCAAAGGCCCCCACACCCATAGACACAATCATTAAGCCAATCATGGTGTAAATGGCGGCTTCTAACGCGCCTAAAATACGCCCTGCATAGTGTGACAATAAGTATTCATAAATCAGGCCGCATCCCGCAAGTGCCGCCATAATGCCCAATAGCAGGGCATCGTCAAACCACGACACATTACGAGATACTGGGGCGCTTTGCTCTGCGCCCCCATGAGCAGACGAGTGGGGGCTAGACTCAAGCAAAGGGGTTGTCATAAATTACGCCATTAACCCCGTTAAAATCAGTGCAACTGCAATACTGATTGCCATTTCGACTGCGGCTATGCCAATGTTGTGCTGCTTTTCCACTTCTTCTGCCAAGTTAATGCCAGCTAAAACCAGCTTTTTCACTAAAGCAATGAGTAATGATAAGGCCACTAACATAATTAACGAGAACACAAACCAGCCAATGATGTTGCTGACATAGCCCGTCGGTTGATAAATAATAAAGTGACTGGCAGCGTTAAAGCTTAATGCCATGGCAATCATATAGCCACTATGACGCAGTGCTAAAGCGGTTTGGCCTTGAGCTAATGCTTGTTGCATTGAGGCTTCTTGGTTGCGTTTTGCGTAACGCTGTTCGCGTAGGCGAGTCAGTAGTACTAGCATTAACTGCGAGATTAAAAACGCACTAAAAATCGCGATAAAGGTGTTTACAGTGATGTCTTCTGCCCACATCAACACTGCACGAATAATAATGGCAGTCGCAATAGCTGCAGCAGCATCAACAACGGCAACAGACACGTTGCCTTTCAAAATTTCGGCATTTTTAGCAAACTCGTTTAACGCGATTTTGTCATGCAAAAAGCGCCCAAATTTAATGAGTACTAAACCAAATAAACCGTAAGCCGACATGCCAATGGCTTCGGTTAAATACGATGGTGCCGCTTCGCCAGTAATCGCACCCGTTAGCACAATACCTAATGCAGCAACGGCACCTGCGGTACTAATGCCAAAGGCAAAATTATCACGCTCAGCCAGTTCGGCACTGCTGTTCACTTTAATGCTCCAACCTTGCAGGTAACGCATCAATGCCAGCAACACAATCGCGATGCTTAAGTCGATGGCTAGGATGATCGCCAGAGGTTGAGTTAAGCCATATTCTTGAAAAAATGTCATGGGGAGTCCTTACCTATTTACCACGGCTAACACCGCGACTAGTGCGGCTGCTTGAGTTGCGGAAACTGCTGTCTTTAGAATAATTTGAACGAAACTTGCTGCTAGAACTAGCCGTGCGAGTCGTGCTACTGGGTTTTGGTGCACTGGTACTTTGACGCGACAAGGTAGTAGAGCCGGTACGAGTTTTAGCATATGGGCTATCAAATCGTTTACCCTGGCTGTCAAAACGCTTTTTAGTTTGTTCAAACGTTTTGGCTTGTGAAGTGGCCTGTTTTGGCGAGGTATAGCGATAACGTCCTACATCGTTGTAGTAGCTGTACCCACGACGGCTTGACCAGTTATCGTAATAAATGGGGCGCGTAAAATTAGAAAACATGGCGTACATGCCATACCAAGCCCAAAAAGACATGCCATTTGAGCCAGTTTGCCAGCTACCATAAGCTGGGTTACCCACTAATTGACTCCCCGGTTCTGTGCCATCCGTGCCGTTTGCCAATGCCTCAGCTTCACGGCTAATGGCGTTCACACGGGCTAATTGACCTTTAGACATGTCGGCAACCACGTTTACCGGGTCCGATAACATGTCATTGTATAAGCTGGTGTCTGCGGCTTGATATACGTTTTGCGCCTCAGCGAGTTGTTGGTCTAAATCAACAAAGTTAGCGCTATTGCTCAAATCCTTATATCGACGAGTTAGCGACTGAAACATAGGCCTTCGGTACCAGCATCTTTGGCTAATTCATTTAACAAGGGGGCTAAATCAGGCTGACGCTTAGCTAAAATACTGGTGTACTGCTTCAATAAATTGGCATTACGTAATTGATCGCCATCTAGCGATGTTGATAATAATTCCAGACGTTGTTGCGTTAATTGCTGGTACTTGGCAATTTGCTCAGGCCTTTCATCGCCACAAGCACTGAGCGTTAGCGCGACGACCATCACGGTTATCAATGTGAGTACACGGGGGAGGTGACCTACCATGTTTTCTCCAAAATGTAGATTTTTCATGTGCTAATTCAATATGACACAGGTTATAGTAATCTTGATGTCAATGATATTAATCTGCATCAATAGACTGTCATTAGATATAGCATTCACGACATAATATGTCCAACATTCATTTTCTTTAGGGATATTTATTGCCATGCAAAACCAAAGTAACAAGGTGTTATCTGCAGCGCTAGTCGAAACCGCAGATCGTTACTGGTTAAGACTCTGCGAAGTTTGGCCTGAAGCGACAACCGAGTTGTCCAAAGATCAACAGCAAGAGTTAATGTCGGTGTTTGCTTTAAGTGATTATATTGCTGAGCAATTATGTCGCCGTCCTGAATGGATAGTACAACTGTTTGATGGCCTATTAGATGACATTGACCGAAGTCAATTTGACAGCGAGTTACATGTTCAATTAGAAGATGTAACTCAAGAAGAACAGGCTAAATCAGTGTTACGTCGTTATCGTAATTTACAAATGGTGCGCTTAGCATGGCGCGACTTTTTAAATTACACCCCAGTAGAAGAGTCACTACTGGACTTATCATCGTTGGCAGAAGCCCTTGTTATTGCTGCTCGCGATTGGGTTTACCAAGACATGTGCAAGCAATTTGGCACGCCAACGAATGCAGAAGGTAAACCGCAGCCATTATTAATTTTAGGTATGGGCAAGTTGGGTGGCCGTGAGTTAAATTTCTCATCTGATATCGATTTAATTTTCACTTTTCCTGAACATGGCGAAACGGTCGGTGGTCGCCGCGCGCAAGCAAACCAACAATTTTTTATTCGCATGGGTCAGCGCCTGGTTAATATTTTGGATCAAGTTACCGTGGATGGGTTTGTGTTTCGCGTTGATATGCGCCTGCGCCCTTACGGTGAAAGTGGCCCATTAGTGGTTAGTTTTAGTGGCCTAGAGGATTACTATCAAGAACAAGGGCGCGACTGGGAACGCTATGCCATGGTGAAAGCCCGCGTATTAGTGCCTTGGAGCGGTTATTGCGACGAACTGCATGACTTATTACGCCCATTTGTGTATCGCCGCTATATCGACTTCTCGGCCATTGAGTCATTACGAAAAATGAAGCAATTAATTGCCCAAGAAGTCAGACGTAGGCAATTAACTGACAATATTAAATTGGGCGCAGGTGGGATCCGCGAAGTGGAGTTCGTAGTGCAAAGCTTTCAGTTAATTCGAGGTGGACGTGAACCTGCATTGCGTCAACAAAGCTTATTTGGCGCCATTGATACCTTATACAGTTTGGGGCAGTTAGAATATTTGGCCGTTGATGAGTTAAAGCACAGTTACATTTTACTGCGCCGCGTGGAAAACTTACTTCAAGCCATTGACGATAAACAAACGCAAACACTGCCTAATAACAACCTTGACTGGCAACGACTGTGCGTACCACTAGAGCTAGAAGACGAAACACAGCTGCGCGAGCAAATCGATAATGCAATGGCCACCATTCATGAGCACTTTAATGCCACCGTGGGTGGCAGTGATAACCATGAATATAACGATCATTGGTCATCGCTAGTTTGGAATATTCAGCAAGATGAAGACGCATTAGCCCTGCTGCAAGAGCAGCAGATTGAAGATGAAGCGCTGTGGCCGATGTTAAGCGACTGGCGTCAAACCGTGTCTAAACGCTCTATTGGCCTCGTGGCCGCGAGAACCTTAGACAAACTCATGCCCAAGTTGCTTGAAGAATTGTTTAATCAATCTATACCGAGTGCCGCATTTAAGCCTGTGTCTAACGTGTTGGATAAAATTTTAACCCGCACGACTTACCTTGAGTTGTTATGTGAAAATCCAGGCGCAAGGCAACAGCTCGTGAGTTTATGTTGTGCTAGCCCTTGGATTGCGCGAGAACTGGCTAACTTCCCGATGCTGCTTGATGAGTTAATAGACCCATCGCAGTTATATGACATTACCTCTATTGATGATTACCCAAGCGAGTTACGTCAATATTTACTGCGCGTGCCAGAAGATGACATGGAGCAGCAAATGGAAGCGCTGCGACAATTTAAGTTGTCGCAGCAGCTAAAAATTGCTGCAGCAGATGTCACCGGTGTATTGCCAGTTATGCAGGTAAGCGATCATTTAACCTTTTTAGCTGAAGCCATTATTGAACAAGTGGTGTTGCAAGCATGGCATCAAGTGTCTGAGCGTCATGGGGTTCCAGAAGGGACGAGCCCTAGTGAAATGGGATTTGCGGTGATTGGCTATGGCAAATTGGGCGGTCTAGAGTTAGGTTATGGTTCCGATTTAGATTTGGTCTTTTTACACGGTCATAGTGGTGCGGGTAGCACTAATGAGCCAAGATCAATTGATAACAGCCACTTTTATTTAAAATTAGCTCAGCGGATTGTGCATTTATTTGCAACTCGTACGACCTCGGGTGAGCTATATGAAGTTGATATGCGTTTGCGTCCGTCGGGGTCTTCTGGTTTGTTAGTGAGCGAAATTGAACAGTTTGGTCAATATCAGTTAACTGAAGCCTGGATCTGGGAGCATCAAGCATTAGTTAGGGCGCGTTTTGTTTTTGGTGATTACACCTTAGCTGGGCGCTTTAGTGACTTGCGTGGACAAATATTGCAACAAGCGCGCAATCAAGCCGACCTTGCCAAAGCGGTGCGCGATATGCGGATAAAAATGCGTGATCATTTGTTGCACGTTGAGCCTGGGCAGTTTGATCTTAAGCAAAGCGCTGGCGGCATTGCAGATATTGAATTTATTGCCCAATACTTAGTTCTCGCTCACGCCCATCAACACCATGATTTGACCATTTGGTCTGATAACGTACGGATTTTTGAAGTACTTGCAGACCTAGAGTTGTTGCCCGTGATGCATGCGCAACACCTGACGCAAACCTATTGCTGGCTGCGTGATGAAAACCATGAACTGACGTTACAACAGCTACCCGGTAAATTGCCTTACTCTATAGTTGAGCAAAAAACTAACGCTGTGATTGAAATATATAATGAGATTTTACAGCCATAACAGGATGCCAAACTGCGAAAAATGCTCATGTTAGTTTAGCACTCAATAGTATAAATAGGCCTACTGCTTATACTCAGTAGGCCTTAATGGTTGAGGCTGTTACATCCAGAGTTGCTCAATCCACATTTGATAAATAGGCAAACCAATGAGTACGTTAATTGGGAAGGTAATGCCAAGAGATGCCAGCATTGCCAGCCCAATATTAGCATCTGGAATGGTAGCTTTAATCGCCGCAGGTGCAGCAATGTATGACGCGCTGGCACTGAAGGCCGCTAATACTATAATACTGCCTGAAGGTAAATCTAGAGCCATTCCTAAACCAATCCCCACCCACGCCAACACAAACGGTACTACCGCAGCAAAAATCAATAAGTGCCATTGCTTATATGGAATAGGAAAACACACTTTAGCCGTGCTGATGCCCATTTCTAATAAAAACAAAGCTAATAATGTTTTAAAACCAGCGAGCAGCATAGGGGTTAATGATCCATACCCGTTGCACCATATGTCCAACCGATAACCACGCCACCGCACAGTAATACCACGCCACGGCTTGTTAGTGCTTCATGCAAAATACTAACCGCAGAGGAATGCACTTCATTGCCCGCTGTTTTGACTTGCAGGTAACGGTGTAGCCATAACATGATAACAATGGCAGGCAGTTCGAGTAACACTAAATATAACGTAGTTTCAGGACGTAAAGGCCATTGTGATTGATCAACCATCGCCATCACAACCGCAAAGGTTCCTGCACTCACTGAACCATAATGAGCGGCAATGCTAATGGCTTCTTTTTGCGGTAATTTAATGAGTTTTCGTAAAAGCGGGTACAAGCTCAGTGGGGTTATAAAGCCTAAAGCAATGACTGCCAGTAATTCAGATATCGCTAGACTGGCGGTTTCACCGTGTAATGCCATGCCGCCTTTAAGACCAAGGGTCAGCATCAGTAAAATAGACAAGGTTTCGGAGGTGGCTTTGGGGACTTTTAAATCTGACTTTATCAGCCCAGCAATTAAGCCGAGGGCAAAAAAAGCTATCACAATATCAGGTATCGTCTTGGCTTCTGTCTGTTATTCTGCTGGTTAATAGAGTAGGGCGATTCTGCCTTGTTGTAAGGCGAAAGGGAAATGTTTTAACTTTATTTATAACAATATTGGACAGTATTAATATTGCAGGCGTATTGTAGAGAATGTGTTGTCCAGCGGATGATTATTATGAAAAATGAAATTGATATTCAACGTGCGCTCAAGGTGTTTAACAAAGTCACCCAATACGGTGAAAAACGCGTAACCAGCCATGAGGGTAGTAACAGTATCTATGGTGATGGTTACCATTTGTGTGGCATCAATGCTCAAACCGATCACGATGGTTACACTATTGTATTGTCTGATGCTCAAGTGAGTTTAACGGTGTTTTTTCACAATAAATACCAATTTGACTACCCAACAAACGATGCTTTAGACAATTTTTTACGCCGTTTTACAGACGTTGAAAGTTACCAGGTTGCCAACGCTATTTGATTGTTGGGCTTAAAGCCCATTGTTGCATTTCTATGAGGCGGCTGTAGGTACGCCTAAATTCAAATGTCAGCGCACCTGAGGGGTAAAGGTCTTCCAATGCCCGTTGACTGTGTATGATCAAAATGACTTTTTGATCATACATTTCGTCAACTAAACTAATAAAACGTCGAACAGGATCGTCTTCGCTGGCATAAGCCAATTGTCGCTCTCCCGTTGTCGTCGCCAGTGCCCCATCTTCAGTGCCTCTCGCCCTAATCCAAGTACGTACTTCTCCACCTAGCAGCGGCACATCACTGAGTAAAATATGGCTAAACTGGCCTGCAATCTCAATGTAATCTAACGTCGACCTTGAGCCTTGGCATAATGCGGTAAATTCAAACCAGGCATAGTCTCCGTACTGAGCTTGTATGGTGATGTCACGCTGACAAATGCGCAATGTGTGTGTGGTTTTTTGTGCAAGATGATGTTGTTCAATTGAGCTGTACTCATCAACAGCTTGCTTGCATATTTGAACAAACATGTTTTCGGGAGTCTGGGTTGATGGTAGTTTCAGCCATGCCGGTTTAGGGCTGCTGTGTGATCTAGCTTGATGACTGAGCCGATGATCTTTATTACCGTTCAGGTGGATCTCTTGAGTGTATTGTTTCAACAAGCCAATGGTGGGTACAAACCTGTCTCGTTGTAAACCATTTTTGTATAAGTCGATAACCGGAATATTAGAGGTGGCGACTAAGGTGACTCCTGATTGGAACAAGGTTTCAAATAATCTCGCCAGCAAAATGGCATCACCAATGTCTGACACAAAAAACTCATCAAAACAGATGATTTGATACTGCTCAGCTATTTGCTTAGCAATATGGGTGAGTGGATCTCGGATCCCAGAGGTTTGGTTAAGCTGCTGGTGGAGCATGGCCATAAAACGATGAAAATGCAGTCGCATCACAGTGTTTTGCGCCTGCTTAGGGTGCTGACTCAGGCACTGACAAAACAAATCCATTAAAAATGTTTTACCCCTACCTACATCTCCCCATAGGTATAAACCTTTATCTATGGAGGGGGAGTGAATAAATTGTTGGTATAGCGTATCTAATGCTAACAAGGCCTCTTGTTGTGCTGGGTCTGCTGTTATTGCCGTTTTTTCAATGTGTTGTGAGTCTGCACCTATCGCTTGTTGGTAAGCCTGCAATGGCGACATTGCCTGAACGATAGAGGAGTTAGGACATGCTAATGGCGCGAGAGCATCTCCCGATGAATACATGGCTAAACTTTGTTTGATTGATGGTTTTAGTGATGGCTTTAATGATTGTTTTTGCAAATGATTTTGCACTTTTTTAAGGTTGTCTTTTGCTGCGTATGTAGGCTTATGCTTGGGATCAGTCGTTGGCATAACAGTTCGGGCTATTTATTGATCTAGGTACTATAGCATGAATAGTAAGCTTTATTGTGCCGTCCATTTACTTTAAGATTTGTCACTACCTGTAACAATTTATACAAATTATATTAACTATCTGAGCAGGTTAGATAATTAATGTGATAGGTATTTAACCTTAATAAGGACAGCAAGTGAATAATAACAATAAGGGGATAACCTACATTGGCGCTGACATGTCACTCGAAGGTGACATGACCATTCAAGACTCCAGCGATGATTGCTGGCAAGACAATGGGAACAATCAGTTCAAGCAGCCAAATCAATATCACAGTCGGTGGTGAGGTTGAAGGTGAGGTCTATTGCCAAGAGATGCGCGTATCGGGCGTCTTTAAAGGTAAATTACATTGCAACAAACTGATTATTGTCAGCTCGGGCGTGGTCGACGGTGAGGTGTCTAGTCACCAAATGGAGATTTACGACGGTGGCCAATTTGTGGGTATGCGGAGTAAAGGCCACTGACGAATCCGTTTTGCCACCAGCCACATCATCAACAATAAAAATGCCAACAATCCAGGACAACCACACTAAAACATCATCTCGTAAGTTGGCTTATGCTGCCGTCGCTGCGGCGGTGATTATTGGCGGCATACTATTGCAACCTACAATCAGTTCATTACTGAATAAAGATCAGGAGCAGCCTTTACAAGCAAGTGTGAATACTGATGCATCAGAGAACGACATTGCGCAAAATGCAGCATTATTATTGCAAGACGTTGAGCTGCAAAGTGAGTTTATAGAACAACAAGAAGAGTTAATCGGCGCAGGCCAATCTGATATCAACACCGCAATGGAAGACTTGCACGCATTAGAACAAACCAGTCAAGAGCTTGGCGACACCTTACACGGTGATGAGCAACACTTTGAAGACAGTGAGGCCGAGTTATCATTGCCTACAACACCCAATAAGCCGTGATAAAAAATGGCCTGGTCAACTCAGTTAACCAGGCTATTTTTTTAGTCTTAGAGGTGCTTACGGGTTAATGCGGGTAGGCATACCGCTACGATTTTCTAATAATCGTTTTAACACCGTTGAGTCGGTTTCTGGATGAGCAAGAAAACGGGTTAACTCTTTGTCCAAGGTTAATGACACAGGCTCTTTAGAGTCAAACTCTTCTTGAGTTTTCGATAAAGGTTCGTGCACTTCAATATAACGGCTACCATCAGGCTCTGCTGTGGCTTTAATCGGTTTATTTAAAAACTCAACGCGAGTACCAACTGGCACGGTTTCAAATAAATGCTTAATATCATCATCGCGTAAACGAATACAACCTGAGCTCACGCGTAAACCAATACCGAATGTGGCGTTAGTGCCATGAACCGCAAACAAGTTACCAACATACAGCGCATATAATCCCATTGGGTTATCTGGGTATGCTGGCCATACCGCGGGTAAAGTAATGCCATTGGCCGCATAAATGCGACGGGTATTGGCTGTCGGTGTCCAGGTTGGTCTCTCACGTTTGCGATGTACTTTAGTCACCCAGTTCTCTGGGGTGTCACGGCCTATTTGGCCAATACCAATCGGTAACACTTCAACGATATTTTTACCCTTTGGATAATAATATAGGCGCATTTCAGCAGAGTTAATCACAATGCCTTCTTGCTTAGTGTCTGGCAGAATTAACTGGTGCGGAATAATTAAGGTACTACCAGGCTTAGGTAAGAATGGGTCAACACCTGGGTTTGCTTCAATAAGGTTAGTTAGCCCTAGTTGAAATTCTGCCGCAATTTGCTCTAGTGTTAATTTACCTTCTTGAGGTACCACATAATATTGGTTTTGACCGACTAATTTGCCGCCGTTAGTGGGTAAACGGTATTCAACAGCAGCACTTGAAAAACTTAAGATTATGGTAGACGCGGCAACGAATGCGGAGCGTAACGAATTCATCATAAGGGTTATATCATTCCTAAAAATAGACGTTATAAAAGTCAGACTACAATATCTTTCAAAGCTTGACTATTGAATAGCGCGCATCCTCACTTATTACGTCTAATATTTCAACTGATTTTTTGCTGTTGACTCATTTTAATTTTAAGCGTTTGGCTAGGCGATGTAAGTTGCCAGAATCAAGCTGTAAACTACGTGCGGTGGCAGCCCAGTTTCCTTCGTGTTGCCCCAACACTTGTTGAATAAACTGACCTTGGAACTGGTCGGTTGCATCTCGCAAGCTCATTTGCGCAAAAGATGTTACTGATTGTTTAACGGCTACTTTTTTTGGGGCTGTTGCGACATGCTCTGTAGAGGTAGCAAACTCAAAATGATGCGGTTGTATGGTGCACATGCCATCGTGAACCCCAGCGGATTTGGCTAATACTGCCGCGCGATGAATGGCATGTTCAAGTTCGCGAATGTTACCTGGCCAATCGTAATGGTTGAGTAACGCTAGCGCATCGTGACTTAACCCTAAATGAGGCAACAGCAATTGTTGGCGATAACGCTCAATAAAAAAACCGGCCAATAAATGGATGTCTCTTGGTCGCTCTCTAAGCGCTGGCACCACAATGGGGAACACACTTAAACGATGATATAAATCGGCTCTAAAACGCCCCGCCAGCACTTCACTTTTTAAGTCTTTATTGGTGGCAGCAATAATCCGCACATCCACTTTTAAACTGCGGTCATCGCCCACTTTTTGCAAATCACCGTACTGCAACACCCGCAGTAATTTTGCTTGTAAATTAAGCGGTAACTCACCAATTTCATCTAAAAATAATGTGCCTTTATCTGCCACTTCAAATTTACCACTACGGTGGCTAATAGCGCCGGTAAAAGCCCCTTTTACATGGCCAAATAGTTCACTTTCAGCAACCGACTCAGCTAATGCGGCACAGTTTAAATACACTAGCGGTTTATCGGCGCGGGGAGAGTGCTGATGTACGGTTTTGGCGATGAGTTCTTTACCTGTTCCGGTTTCGCCTAAAATCAGCACGTTTAACTCGGTCGCGGCAACCACATTCACTTCATTGAGCAAGGCCATAAAGCTGTCGTCTTGGCCAATGATCTCAGTTGCAGTATCGAGCTGCCCAGTGGGTTTACTGCTACTAATGGTAAAGTTACTCGCTTGTTTTTCGAGTTTATCAATCAGCAAGGCATTATTGAGCGAAGCGGCAGTAATGGCGCTAATGCTGCGTAATTCATTATTACTGAACTGGTCAAATTTATTGGGGTCGAGTGCGTCGATGGTTAATGCCCCAATCAGTTGATCGTTGGCAAACAAGGGTAATCCAACACAGGCATGCACTTTTAAATCACCGTCTACATTAGGAATTAAACCATCATAGGGATCAGGCAATATACTGTCGGCAGGAAAGCGCACTACATCACCGGCTCGCGCGATGGCCTCAAGCCTTGGGTGCTCATTAACAATAAAGCGCCTGCCCAATACATCAGCGCTTAAACCATCAATGGCTAATGGGGTAAATTGATGGCCCTGAAACGACAATAACGCTGCGGCATCACAGTCTAGGGTGTCTCTGAGCGTGGTGAGTAAACGTGAAAAACGATCGCGAGTTGATAAATTTGCGGTGATATCAAGTGCAATACGGGTTAAGTCGGTTTGACTCAATGCCATGGCAAACTCCGATGATGTTGCTGTACTGTCATTATGACAAATGTGAATATAACAGCAAGTGTTAGGCGTCACTAGGATTACAAAAGAGCCGCTATGTTCATAAAAGGGCGCTTTTGTGAGTTAATTACTCGGTTCTAGTGTTATGCCAATGCGACGGTTTGCTTCGCTTTAGCACTCTTACTACTAATGGCTTTTTTGATCAGGTCAAATAGAAACGCTGCCATCAATAATCCACCAACACTAAAGATAATGTCGCCGAACATTCTCATCCATACGAGGTTTTCAACTAACTCACTGTGAATAACCGCAGGTGAGCGGGCATACCAGTAACCGTGGTCGATAGCGGCAAAGAATTGTACAATACCTACAGGCAATAGCGACATAAAGACCATCGCAGCCAAGCCGATGTTCAATGTCCAAAATGCGCCTTTAAGGTATTTATGGTTCCATTGCATATTGCCTGTTAATCCACGTAAGCAGAACAGCATTAACCCCATTCCTAACATGCCGTATACACCCATAAATGCTGCGTGAGCATGAGTAGCCGTCGTGTTTAAGCCTTGAATAAAGTACAGCGAAATAGGCGGGTTGATTAAGAACCCCAATACCCCAGCACCCACTAAATTCCAAAATGAGGTGGCAACAAAAAACATAATGGCTCCAGTGATAACGCTCCATCCAAGGGCTGGCTTTACGTAATCGATAAGTCTCCATTGCTTCAAAGCCTATGAGAGCTAAAGGCACCACTTCAAGAGCCGAGAATATCGCGCCCCATGCAATGACTGAGGTTTGAGTGCCAGTAAAGTACAAGTGGTGCAAGGTGCCGATTAAGCCACCGGTTAAAAAGATAACCGTAGAAAACAATACTGCACCGTTGGCACTGCGTGCACGGATTAAGCCTAAGCGAACTAGCATTAATGCAATAACCGAGGTGGCAAAGGTTTCAAAGAAGCCTTCTACCCACAAATGCACAACCCACCAGCGCCAATACTCTGCAATTGCAAGGTTTGAGTGTTTGCCCATAAATAGGCCTGCACCATAAAACAAACCAATAGCAACACATGAGGCATACAGCACCCAAATAACCGGTTGCATGTCGTTACTCACTTTTAATGCAGGGCGCATAGATGCCGTAACCAGTGCCAACCAAATCAATAAACCACCCAGTAATAGGATTTGCCATACACGGCCTAAATCAATGTATTCATAGCCTTGATGACCAAATAAGAAGTTCATGTCGAGATCAAAATATTGTTGTACACCTAACCATTCACCCGCCATTGAGCCTAATACCACGACCACTAAAGCAACCCACAATACATTAACGCCAAGGCGTTGATATTTCGGCTCATAACCAGATAATGCTGGTGCGATATAAAGACCAGTACCTAGCCATGCAGTGGCAATCCAAAATACGGCCAGTTGCGTATGCCAGGTACGCGTAACCGAATAAGGTAAGATTTCAGAGATGGTGATGCCGTAAAACTCCTGGCCTTCTACTGCGTAATGCGCGGTCACGCCTCCCAATAATATTTGCAGTAAAAACAGACCAATAGCGGTAATAAAGTATTTGCCTACTGCTTTTTGCGATGCAGTCGGTTTAGTGTGAAATAACGGATCTTCTTTCGCCGGTTCAGGTAACGACTCTTCTTTACAGCTGGCGTGATGCCAAATCAACATCCCGACACCTAAAATCAGGGTGATAACACTTAATATTGACCACACGATATTGTCTGAGGTGGGTAAGTTGCCGATTTGTGGGTCGTACGGCCAGTTATTGGTGTAGGTGTAATCATAACCTGGGCGCTCAGTGACTGCGGCTCATGCCCCCCAAAAGAGGAAAGCATTTAATAACTCACGATGTTCAGCATCGGTTATTGTGCCTTCTTTCATGGCGTATTGTTCACGCAGTGAGCTTAATTCTGGGTCGTCACCAAATAATGACAAATAATGTTGCATCACTTGGTTAATAGCTGCAATACGCGTATTTGACAGTGCAACATAGGTCTTGTCTTCAGCCCCTTCAATCACAGTATTATGACGAATATCATTTCTAAGGGCTTTTTCTAACCCCGCTTGTTGCTCAGTATCAAGATCAGCAAAATCGCGGTTAAATCGTTGTTTTGCCGTAATAGACAGCCAGGCTTGTGCTTCACGATGTAACCAGTCTGCCGTCCAGTCGGGTGCCACATAAGAGCCATGACCCCAAATTGAGCCTAACTGATGCCCACCCATTGATCGCCAAACAAGTTGACCTTGCTCAATATCATTTTGGGTAAATACAGGCTGACCACTGGTGTCAGTAAACGCCGTTGGAATAGGCGGTTTCTCTCGATAGATACCACTTCCTAAACTGAGTAACACAGTAAAAGAAGCCACTAGCACGATTAGCAGTGCAATGCCGGTGAGTTTGTTTTTGCTCATAAGTCCTCTTAGCGCAAAGTCATTTAGATACAGATGACCTGACATTACACAAGCCGTGCCAACTTGCTTTTTCTTATTAAGGTATTGATTTATTTGCAAGTGTTGTAATAAGTGGTTGATAGTTAGTGTCATATAGACAATTTTGATGATTGTCTCTATGACACTGTGGTGTCAAATTGACTGCGCGTTTGATGGGTAAACCAGTTTGAAGTGATTCAATGTGTAAATTTTTAACATTTTTTAAATTTAACGCAATATAAGCAAACCCAGATAAACACTAGGGTCGTGTTAATTTATTGTTGCATTTTACTCTGCTCAGGTTGTTTTGTAACCCTTTTATACTATGGACAACATAAGCTTTGGCGCTAATAGTATAAAATTGTTCACTAAATGGAATTAGCAATGATGCACTATAAAAAAATTATTTTTAGCTTAATCGCTAGCCTGCTCATTTTTACGCCATACAAAACTGAGGCCAGCCAGTTGCCTGAATGTCAAACGGCACAATGTGTTGAATACTTTAAAGCCTACCGCATTTTGACCAAACGAGGTCACTCATCTGCAATGGCAATGTTAGGTGAGTTTTATTATGCTGGATATGGCACAGATAAAAACATAGACAAGGCGTTAAAGTGGTATCGCCGTGCAGGTAAATACGTATTAGATGCTAAATACAAAGCAGGGGTATTGTATTTACAAGATACCCATTTAAAAGATGTTGAAGAAGGCCTTGACTATTTGGGGTTCGCCTCAAGAATGGGTCATTCTCAATCATCATATCTACTTGGTAAGTTGTATTTAGGCGGCGGTATGGTAGATGAAGACTTGGCAAAAGCTGACAAATACCTAACTCTTGCCTACGAGCAAAACAATTATGCCGCAAGACATTATGGTCAGACACTCTATTTACACGAGAGCACAAAAGACTTACCACTGACGGCATTGTATGGCTTGGTTGCGCAAGATGTTGTGACTTTAAAGCAAGAGCAAAACACTTCAGAAGACCAAACGGCGGCGGTTGTTTTCCCTGAAGGCGAAATGGAAACGCTGGATGTGACAATGGATACGTTTGAGGATATGTTTGACTCTCACATTGCTCAATTAAATCATATGATCCCAGACACATCAAAAGGCACTGGCTCAAATATCCCAGGGCAAACATGCGCTAAAATGTGGGGCTGTAGCAGTGAAGGTGATAGCTTGCGCATAGGTGATGTTATGCTTTCTGACTGGGGCTTAGAGACTCTTCAATTTAGAATTGAAGGTTCGGTATTCAATATTAGATAAAAGAATGTTAAAAAAGCCAAGTAACCTTTAGGCTTAACCCAAAAAGTGACTCAATGTGAGTCACTTTTTTATTGCCAGCCTATTTTCCACTGCTGCGGATCTTTTAAATCGCGCCATTCGATAGCAAATTCTGCGGCGTTCATTTCTGCGCGAATAATGCATTCAATGACATTTTGTTGTTCGTCATATTCCACTTTTATTACGCTAAAGTGCTTAAGCTTATTAGCCACCTCGACTTTGGTCCATTTGCTGTGAAGTAATTTCTTAGGGTGAATTCGATTCATGTGGTTCTCTATTTGCCTACGACGTTAGTTAGCGCCAGATGGCTGGATAAATGGCAGTAATTGGTTGAGCTCATCGATAACAATGTCTGCAAGGTCTTGATAACGCTTTTCAACACCGTGAGTAATTAAACAGGCTACCATCCCAGCATTATTGGCGGCTTGAATGTCATATAAATAATCACCAACATACATAATCTGCCCAGGTGCTACTTGCCATTGATTAGCGATGGCTAATAATGCATCTGGAGCCGGTTTGGCTGGGTAGTCTTCACGAGTTATCACATGATCAATCGCGATGGCATTTTGCTTCACCTTCATGGTGCTGGCCGCAAGACTGTTGCGGGTGACAATGGCTGTAGGCATTTTTGCCGCTTCAATGGCACTAATTAATTCGGCCATGCCTTTGATGGGCTTAGCGGCTATTGCGTCTTGGTATTCATGCTCAATAATAATGTCATTGGCACGACTTTGGCTGGTTTGACAGTTCAATTCATCAACGTATTTAAGTAGGTCGATACCTTCTGGGCAGCCGATTTGTTGGCGAATTAAATCAAAGTCTAAACTCGACTCAACTAGAGTACCGTCTAAGTCGAAAATAATGCCTTTAATTTGCACAGGTAATTTCAATGTTTAGCCTTAAAGTTGATTTATTTTGATCATTTTTATTTGATAAATGACTATGTGTAGTTATTACTCAAACGCAATAGATGTTAACTCAATTGCAAACGGCACTTGCTGTTTTTGCGCAACAAGAAAACCAATACGCTCAATTTCCAGCAGGTTTAATGTCGGTGCATTTTTTATCACTCGCCCTCTAAAGCTGACAGTGAAATCTGTTGCGGTAAAAGTGTGCTCAGTAACGGTATCCGCTTGGGTTGTAAAGTTAGCAACGTACGCTTCACCATAAGATAATTGGCGTGTTTTTAAACGCAGTTGATAAACCTTACCATCACTTTTAACTGCAATAGTGAGTGCTGATGCAGCAGATATTTGATGCTTAAACCGAGACTCTGTCGATGCGAATCCACCGTTATTGTCTAACGACACATTACCGGTAAACAACAGTTCTTGCTGTTGATTCTGTTTGATTTGGCTTTGTGATACACCGCCCATCACGGTGTCATTATTGATCTGCCAGCGTTCAAAATGATCCTCATCTGCAAAACGAAATAACATATTATCCTCACTCGCTGCGTAAGCCGAATTGATTAACAATACCGCGACAACAGCGCTATTGGTCAAGGTGTTTTTAATCAGTTTATCAGTGTTAAAGGCTAACATCATTGATCCCCTATCAGTATCGTTTCGTTTTGGTTCGGTAAATTTCGCCGTAAAAAAATGGCTTATCAGGGTGAGGGATAAGCCAAAGGGTCTTACGGAGGTTGGTTACACTTTCATGCATAAGGTTAAATCGGGTCTGGTTTAATGGCAATGGATGTTCTGGTGGTTAACCACTGGTGGATCATCAATAACGCTAATTCATTCATTAGTAAGTTTTACGTGAGTCATTGGGATTCGGTTCAATTTATTTTAGATTTACTCAACAGACCTCAATATAAGCGCTTAATGAGCTAAAACTGAGTCTTGTTATTCATGGCGTTCTATCACACAAATCAGTATCCTAGTATGAGGTTTTATTAGGATTAACATATGTTAAACGTAAACGATGGAGCATCACCTGCAACCCAAGATCTTAGCTTTAATGTGGTGAGCATTAACTTATTTAACTTTATTGAACCGCCTTATGCGTTTTATGATTTTGAAAACATTTACAGCGACAAACAATGGCAAAAAAAGTGTGCTTGGTTAAGTGATTTTATTGAACAAAGTCAGCCAGACATTATCGGTTTTCAAGAAGTGTTTAGCCCAGATGCCTTAGCTAAATTGACCCAATCATTGGGGTATGACTATTTTATTGCCTTAGATGAGCCTGAAGTGGTGAGCGATTACGTATACCGCAGCCCTGTGGTGGCTATTGCGTCAAAATATCCGATTGTGGAATCAGTTAATGTCAGTCCCGATCCGCAATGGATTGCTCAATTAGGCTTAGCTGACTCCTTTGCCTTTAGCCGTAAACCTTTACGGCCACGATTCAATTACCGGTATTTGATCCATGCGATTGTTATGTTATTCATCTTAAATCAAAGCGCAGCGGCGTAAGCCGTGAAGATATTAGCGAAAGTGGTTTGCAAGGCGAGCCAGATTTTGTGGCACGGCAGGTACTTGGACGTTGGGCATCGAGTTTACAACGCGGCAGTGAATCTGCATTGCTGTGCCATCAAATGTTAATGCGCCGCCAACAAAGCCAGCAACCGTTTATGCTCATGGGCGACTTTAATGACACTTTAGGCAGCGAGTTGCTAGCGGCCTTTAATAATCAACTGCGGGTGTTTCGCAGTGATATTGAAGACCCGCAATTAGCCAAGCTTAGCGAGACCGCGTTAATGGCAGAGTTGCATCAAAGCAGTTTGTACGACAGTTATGAATTGTTTATAGCCGCAACAAAATGTAACGCAACATTGGCACAAGATGAGTTTGAATCGGCGTCGATAATAGATGATGAACCACATGCTGCACGACAAGCTACACACTATTATGGCAACACAGGATCTGTACTTGATTATATTTTAGTGTCGAGTGAGTTTAATCCCACTCAACAGCAAAATTTGGCGCATGTTATTGGTTATCAAACCTTCGACAGGCACCTTGTTCGACCCGATTATGAACGCGACAGTGACAGTACTGACCACGCACCAGTGATGATGCGCTTTAGCGTCAGAACCTAAGTCTAGATAATTTTAGCCTTAATAAACATCAGCAAAGCATTGGCTTTACTGATGTTATTTTTGCAGGTGCGATATTGTGGGTTCTTGGCTTAATCACGCCTATTTGATGTTTTCTTCGTACATCAAATAATGACTTTGCTGCATGCCAAGAGACTCATAGGTTTTTTGAGCAACGGCGTTGTCATGTTCAACATATAATCTAAAGCTTGCTGTACCACCATTGGCCGCGGCAAAGTCTTTCACTGCCTGGTAAAGCTTGCCATAAATACCCTGACGACGATTTTGCGGACGAACATACACACTTTGAATCCAGTAATAATTACTGGCGCGCCAGTCACTCCACTCATAAGTGACCATCAGCGAACCGACAATTTCGTCATTCACTTCAGCGACTAAATAAACGCCCCGTTCAGGATGAGTTAGTAAACCTTCAACGCCTTGAGTGAGCTTGTCTGCGTCTAGGGTGAGGTTTTCGGTTTCCATTGCCATGGCTTGATTAAAATTAACTAGGGCGTGTAAATCGGCGTGTTGGCCAGCTCTTATTATCATGAAACTCTCGCAAATAATTGGATATTGAGGAATGCCGCGATTGTTAATGAATTTTTATTTATTCGTTTGCGGCAGTTTTAGTGTACGCCAATATCACACCGCTTAGTAATACCAATTCCACTAATTATCTGGTCATTCAGCGGGAATTCTGTACCTTCTAGGCAAGTAATAGGATTGTAGGCATAGTTGCTCTCGGCAACTGCTCCTGCGTTGCTCTACCTCCTGCATCCATGCAGTCGTACGTCAAAATACTATTAAGCAGCATAGAAGGTACAGAAACCCGCCTTGCAGGAGACGCTCAGACAGTCCATTTCTTTGTTACATTGCCTTAGAAGGGATAACCATTATTTCAACAATGCGCCTCAAACTGAACAGTCTGAGCGACTCTGATTGGTCACATAATTAATGGAAATGGTATAAGAGCATATGAGCAAACACATGGATAAAATCGGCGTTATTGGGGGTGATGGCTTGAGTAAGTAAACACTGCACGGGCAACAATGGCTTGCAGTGCCTTTGTTTAAAGGCTAAATCGAACAGCTGGTGCATATTTATACACGTAAACTGACTGGTTGTAGCAAATAAAAATAGGTTATGTCGATAAGCGATTTCACTCTGGCGTGAGGATAATCTTGAGTATTATTCATGCACACGCTTTAGCGTAAACCTTATTAGTGCTCACTTATTTACCACTGTCCACTAACGTATAATTGAAATTATTGTGACTATGCAGTAATGTGACGCCACGACAATTTAGATCAATGTCACAAACTGCATAAATTGATGGAGATAATTATGAAAGTTGCTGTATTAGGTGCTGCTGGTGGTATCGGCCAGGCTCTAGCTTTACTGTTAAAAACTCAACTGCCTGCGGGCTCAAAGTTGTCTCTATATGACATCGCTCCTGTTACTCCGGGTGTTGCGGTTGACTTAAGTCACATCCCAACAGACGTAGAAGTAAAAGGTTTTGCTGGTGAAGATCCAACGGCTGCATTAGTTGATGCTGACGTCGTATTAATGTCTGCTGGTGTAGCGCGTAAGCCTGGTATGGATCGCTCTGATCTATTCAACATCAACGCTGGTATTGTGCGTAACCTAATGGAAAAAGTAGCTGCCACTTGCCCTAAAGCATTAGTGGGTATTATTACTAACCCAGTTAACACCACTGTAGCGATTGCTGCTGAAGTATTGAAAAATGCCGGTGTTTACGACAAAAACCGTTTATTCGGTATCACAACACTTGACGTTATTCGCAGCGAAACCTTTATTGCTGAACTTAAAGGCTTAAACGTTGCTGACGTTAAAGTGAACGTCATCGGCGGCCACAGCGGTGTGACCATTCTGCCACTACTTTCTCAAGTTGAAGGCGTGACTTTCACTGATGAAGAAGTTGCCGCAATGACCACTCGCATTCAAAACGCAGGTACTGAAGTTGTTGAAGCTAAAGCCGGTGGCGGCAGCGCAACATTATCAATGGGTCAAGCAGCATGTCGCTTTGGTTTATCATTGGTTCGTGGTCTACAAGGCGAAGCCAACGTGGTTGAATGTGCCTACGTTGACGGCGGCAGTGAGCACGCTGAATTCTTCGCACAGCCAGTTGTACTTGGCAAAAACGGCGTAGAAAAAGTATTACCTTACGGTGACATCAGCGCATTTGAAGCTAACGCTCGCGATGCAATGCTAGACACCCTTAAAGGCGACATCAAATTAGGCGTTGAATTTGTTAAGTAATTAACAAATCGATGGTCTAAAAAACGCGAAGCTAATGGTTTCGCGTTTTTTTTGCTTAAAATGCCTAGCAACTAGCAACTAGCAACTAGCACCGAATAGCTCGTCTATCAATTTATTCCCATTTCATCATTCACTCTATCTATAGCCACAATCTTTCAAAGCTTCAACTCCTAAAGTTTATTGCTCAACCTTTCATCAACATACCGACATTATTTTTCATGTGGATCTAAAGTGCCATTGCTGTTTGGCGCAAAATTCTGCAAGTTACTAATATGTTAAATTTGGAAACCGCTGAAATGATGAATAAAAAATACAGCTTAACCCTGCCGCTGCTTTTACTGGGTTGTTTTTTTCAATCAAGCTTGCTCAAGCAACCGACACGCCTTATATCCCGCTCACCGATTTTGGTGATAATCCCGGTGCGCTGACAGGCTTTTATCTTCCAGCGACTGATGGCTCAAATGTTTCTCATCCAGAGGAGACCTCTTTGGTGGTGTTACTGCATGGTTGTATTCAAGATAGTGTTGAGTTGGCGAACAAAAGCGGCCTAACGTCATTAGCGATAGCGAATCAATTTGCGGTCTTAGTACCACAGCAGAGTTATGACAATAACGTAAAGGGTTGTTTCAACTGGTTTGCAAGTCAAGATACGCAAATAGACAGTGGTGAAATGTTATCGATAAAAAACATGATAATCACCACTCAAGAAAAACTAGGCGCAAAGCATGTTTATGTCATCGGGTTATCTGCGGGTGGCGCTATGGCCAGCGCTGCTATTGTCAATTACCCCAATCTATTTCAAAGCGGTGCTGTCATCGCTGGCTTACCCTATCCCTGTGCCGACAATTTGATCAAAGCCATCTCTTGTATGAAACAAGAGCCTGCGCAGTCAATTGAAGAATTGATCCAATTTGCTAAAGCAATACACCCTCAGCAAACACACTGGCCTTCATTAAGTATTTGGACAGGTGACAGCGACAATGTGGTCAATGCTAACAATGCGAAAATGCTCGCATCTCAATGGAAAGTGTTAACTCAATCTAACGCTAAGCCAACGGTGACAAATGAATCTGGATACAGTATTTCGCGCTGGAAAGATCCTCAGAATAAGCAGTCAATCGAACTCGTTACTATTAAAGATTTTGGCCACGGCATTGCCGTTAATCCAGACATAAAACATGGAGGAGAAGAAAGTGACTATCTGCTTAGGGCACCAATAAGCAGTGTGATAGAAGTGATTAAGCTTTGGGGGCTTTAATCAAAGTAAAAAATATAACATTTTGTTTTTGTTATTAATTAACTGTTTGTCTTTTTAATGCCTAGACCAAAACACATACTACTATAGTACCGATTCAATGTTGTTAAAAATGCTATAGAGTCCATATGTGAACAGATAATAGTAAATCAAAATAAGTCGTAAACCAGAATTAGTAGTAAGTAAAACCATTAATAATAAATATTACAACGGGGATCTGTATGAAACAGAATACTATTAAAATGAGCTGTATCGCCTTAGCCATTTCATCGGTGTTGAGTGCGCAATATGTTGTTGCCGCAGAAGAAGAAAATAACAGCGGCGCTAAACAACCTGTACTAGAACGCATTGAAGTGACCGCACGTAAAACCGTGGAAAGTTTGCAAAATGTGCCAGTGGCGGTGACATCGGTTAGTGCCACAGAGTTAGCCGAAAATGGCATCAGCGTGATGACAGAAATTCAGCAGTTTTCCCCCAACACCACATTGCAATCAAGCCGAGGCACTAACTCTACACTAACAGCCTTTATCCGCGGTGTTGGCCAAGAAGATCCATTATGGGGATACGAGCCAGGTGTCGGAATTTATATTGATGATGTCTATATTGCCCGTCCGCAAGGTGCGGTGTTAGATATTCTTGATGTGCAACGTATTGAGGTTCTTCGTGCACTCACAGGGCACGTTATATGGCAAAAATACTATTGGTGGCGCAGTTAAGTATGTGACCAAAAAAATGTCTGGCGATGGGGAGTTAAGCCTTAAAGGTACCGTTGGCAGTTATGGCCAAAAGGATGCCAAAATTGCAGGCCAATTACCCATTGTTGACGACAAACTCTATGTCGGTTTTGCCTTTGCGAGTTTAAACCGTGACGGTTTTGGGGAATTTAAAACCTCGGCATTAGATGGCCAAGATACCGAAAACTATAATAAAGATGTTATGGCGGGTCGGTTAAGTGTTGAATACACACCTAACGACGATCTGTTTATGCGTTTTACGTATGATAAAACCCAAGATGATTCTAATTCAAAAGGGGGTTATCGACTGCTTCCTAGTTTGTTAACCGATGCCCCAGTGCCAAACAGTAAATACGACTCTTACACCAGTATGCCGACATGGAATAAGGTCGAAACCGAAGGCTGGAGTGCGACGGTTGAATATAATTTCAATGAGAATTGGAGCGCTAAATCGGTGACAGCTAAGCGTGAAGGCGAGTCACTCACCAATATCGACTTTGATAATACCAGCTTACGTATTTTTGATGTGCCCGCCATTTATGAAGATGAGCAATTTAGCCAAGAGTTTCAAGTTAACTATGTTGGTGACAATCTCAATTTAGTCTCTGGCATTTACTATTTTGATGGTGACTCCTGTGGCGTTTTTGATGCGATTTTAGAAGAAGCCTTTAAAGCATTTGGTGGGTTAACTCGCGAGGTTAGCGGTTGTAATAATAGCGAAAGCTACGCGGCATATGTGCAAGGGTCATACAGCTTTACCGAGAAATTGTCGATGACATTAGGCGGTCGCTATACTCGCGAGTCTAAAGAAGCCACGGTATATAACGGAGTGATATTCGATAGCATATATCCTGAAACCGGCTGGTATCCTGGTTTTGTACGCGATGACGCCTTAATTGAATCACAGATCCCTAAAGTGCTCGACGATGAAGAAACATGGTCTAAATTCAATCCACGAGTGGGTCTAGAGTATCAAGTGAATGATGACTTGATGGTCTTTACCAGCTACTCACAAGGCTTTAAATCGGGCACGTTTAACCCAAGGGCAACGGGAGCCGAGCCTGCGGTTGATCCTGAAACGGTCAACTCATACGAAATTGGTTTTAAAAGTGAGTGGAACGATAATCTTCGTGTAAATGCCACCGCATTTTACCTCGACCATAAAGACAGACAGTTTGTGACAGTGTTACCGGGCGATGATAATTCTGATCTTAATCAACGTTTAGGCAATATCGGTAAATCAACCGCAACAGGCTTAGAGCTTGAAGTTGAATTTGCGGCTACTGAGTCACTGAATTTGTTTGCTAATGTTGGCTTAATTGATGCGTCATTTGATGAAGTGATCTCTTACGACGACGAGGGTACTAAAATTGATATTAGTGATACCTACACTATTACTAACACCCCAGATACCACAGCCAATCTAGGCTTTAGCTATAATATGGAATCAGATATTGGCAGCTTTATCTTTAACGGTAATTACTATTACCGCAGCGATTACGATTTAGCGGTAGTGGATAACCTATTGAGTCAGGACGGCTATGGTTTGCTTAACTTTGGCCTAAATTGGTATAGCAATGATGGTCATTGGAATGCTGGATTACATTGGAAAAACGTCACAGATGAAGAGTACTTGGTCGGTAACTACGCCTTTGTCACACCAACAGGCGATGGTGATTTTACCCCTGGTTTAGGCGGCGATAATACCTTAATTGGTTACTATGGCGACCCAGAGACTATTTCATTAACGGTTGGCTATACGTTCTAATCGTTGTGGTCACTTATTAAGGAGACCATCACATCAGGTCAGATAAGAATAGCCGGTCTCATCAGAACCGGTTATTCTTTTTATCGCTCATATACCCAAACAATAACAACAATATTAACGAATGTAAGGGAATCATGATGTCTCAAATTAAAGTTGCTATTGCAGATGACCATCCACTATTTCGTGCAGCACTCACCCAAGCAGTGCAAAAAAGTGTCAACGATGCACACGTGCTAGAGGCGGAAAACTTTCAAGAGTTAATTGCCTTAGTGGAGCTGCACCCCGATATTGAACTTATCTTTATTGATTTACACATGCCTGGAAACGATGGTTTTACTGGGCTCACGTTATTACAAAATCACTTCCCAGACATTGTGGTTATCATGGTGTCATCTGACGATCAGCCAGAAATTATTCGTAAAGCAATCAATTTCGGCGCCAGTGCATTTATCCCTAAATCGGCCAACTTAACCCAAATCTCTGCCGCGATAGATACTGTGCTCGAAGGAGATGTTTGGCTACCAGAGCACACCAATATTAGCGCCGACCAACACACTGCCGCTGAGCATCAGCGTTTGGCAAAGCAATTAGCCCAACTGACACCACAGCAATATACTGTGCTGGCTAACATTGCCAATGGTCGATTAAACAAACAAATTGCGTATGACTTAAACATTAAAGAAACCACAGTAAAAAAACATGTCTCTGCGATTTTGCTCAAACTCGAAATTAACAATCGCACTCAAGCAGGGCTGGTGTTCCAGCAATTAATGATTACTTCAACTGAAAACCAGCAGGTGGAGGCGCAAGCATAATTGATAAGACGCAATGAATGCGGTTAAGTACGAGTCAATGCTAAGCCTAAATGCCTCCCTGTGAGGCATTTTTTGTGGTCATTAATCTATTGGATGTATGAATTATTCAGGGGGTAATTGTTTAGGGGCTGTTGATCTTTGTTGGTTGAATTTTGTTCGAGTTAAAAACGTTTTAATCGAGGCGAATGGATTGATGCCTAGTCATCTAAGCAAAATCCATTCAACAAAGAGTAAAACGTTTTTAGCCGAACCCTCGGGCAGCGTTTGTTGGACATTTTTACTGCGTTATCGACTTTTTGTGTAGAATAGCTACACAAAAAGTCTCTGCCGCGTAGTTGTAAATGTGAGTAATGGCCAACAATTCGCTGCAAAAATAACCTTGAAAGATCAACAGCCCCTTATAATCCGCTTTAACGCTATCGCTTTAAGCGGTTTACGCACAAAACTAAACTGGGCACTGCTGGTGTGTTGTCTAACGGCTTCAGAAGGGTCTGCAGAGCAGATAACACAAGTGGGTTTGTTGTTGTCATTAAAATGATTTTCCAGTAAGTATTGCACCAGGTCTACACCATTTTTATCATCCTCTAAATGATAATCAGCAATGATCAGTTTGGGTTGTGGATGTACTATTAATTGTTGTATCGCGCTGGAGTGATCTTTAGCCGTAATCACCTGGCATCCCCAACCATTGAGCAAAGATGAGATGGCTTTAAGCATCAGATCGTCATTATCGATAACCAACACGGTAACGTTGATACTATCGCTGTTAATCTCGTCTTCCGATGTTATCTCAGGAGCCCTAAGTGGTTTTCGTTGTTGTAATACTCGGGGTATTTCGACACTAAAACAGGTGCCTTTTCCAACCTCAGAATGCAGTGCTATTTTTACATTGAGTAATTTAGCGATACGATCGCAAATGGCTAATCCTAGACCTAGTCCAGGGATCTCACGGGTTAATTCTAAGCGTTCAAACTCAGTAAAAATGGCTTGTTGTTTATTAAGCGGGATCCCGGGCCATTATCCCAAACTTGTATCAGTAATGAATGCTCAAGCCGTCTCACGCCTAATAACACCTTCGGCATAAACACTGTTGTTTTACCCTGAGGTGTTGTTTGCTCATTTGTCTTCCCCGAAGGTGAATAATGAAAAGCATTAGATAAAAAATTCTGAATAATTCGCCTCAACAACCTTTGGTCGCTTTGAACAAAACACGACGACACTTGGTATTTAAAATCAATATCTTGCTGAATAGACAAGGCGTTAAACTCATTCACTAACGTTGACAGTAAGTCATCAATCGCAAATTGGCTTTGCTCGGTTGTGAGCGATTTGCTGTCTAAGCGTGATATTTCCACAAGGTCTGATAACAAGCTTTCAACAACGGTTAATGACTCTTCAATGTGGCTGGCTAAATCTTGCAACTCTGTTGATTTTACCCGTTGCTTTAGCATATCGGTAAATAGGGTTAAGGCATTAAAGGGCTGCATTAAGTCATGGCTGGCGGCGGCTAAAAAGCGGGTTTTGCTGCTGTTAGCTGCTTCGGCCTCGGCTTTGGCTTTTTCAAGCTCTTGGGTGCGGCTTTCTACACGCTTTTCGAGTGTTTCATTGGCCAATTGCAATGCTTTTTCAGCTTCAATGTGGGCGGTAATATCAGCAAATGTACTGACAAAGCCGCCACCAGGCATGGCTTGACCTCTAATTTCGAGCACTTTTCCATCTAACATGGTGCGCTGAAAATGATGAGGGCTGCCACCGCGCATATGCGCTAAACGTTTTTCCACTAACTCATGGGCTTCATCGCCGACAATAATCCCTCTGTCGATATTAAAGCGAATTAATTGTTCAATATGCAATCCGGCTTTGACAAAATCGTTCGGGTAATCGAGCAGTTCAATATAACGTTGGTTCCAGGCCACTAAACGCATGTCGGCATCGACAACACTGATGCCTTGTTCAATATTCTCCACCCCAGATTGCAGCAACTCACGGTTAAACTCAAAAATTTGGTTCGCTTCGTCAACAATACTCACCACATCTTCGAGTGGCACGTGCTGCACTCGAGACGCGGCATTCATTACCATACGCGTCGATGCTGAACCAAGTACCCCAGATAATTTTAAGCGAGTATAGTCAACCAGTTGTTGTTGCTGGTGTTTTCTATTGAGTTGTTTCGCTTTAACTAATAATGCATCAGCTTCGTCTTTATTAATAAAACGGTTTAATAAACTGGCTAAGTCATCGACCGACAAGTGCCTTTCTGGTTGTACCGGCTTTCTGTTTACAAATAAATCGGCTTGTAATACCTCGCCAACACTTTGCTCTTTAAGCAGTGAGATGATCACAAAGCAGCCGATGTTTGCCGCTAAACTGTAAAATACTCCGTGGCTGATATTGTCTAGGCTGGTTAAGCCAAATAAGGCTGTTGGGGTTAACCATGTAATATCAAACAAACCAAATTTAACCCAATGCGCATCTGGAAATGTCACCGGTAACAGTAAGGTATAAAGCCACACAATACTGCCCATTATTAGCCCTACAAAGGCGCCTTGAGTAGTGGCATTTCGCCAATATAAGGCGCCAATTGCAGCGGGCGCAAATTGAGATAACAGCACAAACGACAATAAGCCGATGCTGGCTAAGTGGTTTTGTTGATCAATAAAGCGTTCAAATGCAAAGGCAAACAGTAAAATTACCGCGATAGCAATACGGCGTAAATTTAATAAAATACCTGATAATTGCGGGGTTTGTTGCGAGCTAAATTTTGGTAGTCGTAATAGTAATGGCGTTAAAATTTCAGTCGAAATCATGGTGCTTAATACAATTGCTGCCACAATCACCATAGCGGTTGCCGCCGCGAGTCCACCAACATAAACCAATATGCCTAGCCATGCTTGTTGATAAAACAGAGGTAATGTCAGTACATAGCTATCTGCGCCGACACTGCCGCCAGGGAAGCTAAGCTGCCCGGCTAATGCAATCGGTAATACAAAAATATTAATTAATAACAGGTATAACGGTACCATCCAACGTGCAGATTTAAGCTCTTCATCATGATTGTTTTCAATCATCATCATGTGAAATTGTTGCGGTAATGCATAGATGGTAATCGCGCCCAAAATAACCTGCGACACAACAAGATAAATCGAATCTGAATGAGTGGTTTGTTCAAGGCTTTGGCTTTGGGTGAGTAGGTCGCCAAAGCCATCAAATAGATAAAACGTGGCAAATATACCCACCGCCGTTAGCGCAAATAATTTAACGATAGAGCTAAATGCAATCGCTAACACTAAACCATGGTTATGTTTGCTGGCTGAGAGTTGGCGCGCGCCAAACAACACACTGAAAATAATCAACACAATGGTGACGATAAATGCCGTACTAATGCCTGATTGAAACGTGCCCGTGAGTAAATCGAAACTGGTGCTAATGGCCCGTAATTGCAAGGCAATGTATGGGATTGTTCCCAGCAATGACACTATGGCTATACTCGCCGCCAGTTTAGGTGAGCGGTCAAAGCGGCACGCAATAAAGTCGGCAATGGAGGTGAGATTTTGGCTTTTAATGATGTGCAATGTGCGCATGAGCATCGGCCAGGCCAATACTAAGCAAATAATCGAGCCGATGTATATGGGGGCAAGCCATGCGCCAGTTGTCGCCGCTTGTCCAACGGTGCCATAAAACGCCCAAGAGGTGCAGCAAACGCCTAGCGATAAGCTATAGACCCACGGTTTTTGGCTGACTTTTTTTACCGCCTGATTTTGCCCCCATTGGGCAACCACAAACAGCATTGCCAGATAAGCAATCGAAATAGAACTGATCAACCATGTGTCAATAGATAACCAAGCCTGCAAGTTATTCCCCAATTATTTTTATTGTTTATCCTTGCGAAACTACACTAGACGCCCTGTTTGATAAAGATTTTTAGTCATGCGGTGAACTAAGGTAGTACTTATTTATCAATACCCATCAGATAACATGATTGGCATACGAGACTGTCATTGAAGGTACATCTTACGCCTATGAATATAACCCATAGATATTTGGTTGAAGGTTTGGTTTTTACCAGTTATGTGCTCTTTGCTATGGCATGGGTTGGCGGAACAGCCAGCATGAGCAACATCATGGCTTCAATGCACATTGATAGCTTAGCCTCTGCCAGTTTTATTAGTGGCGCGGTAACGTTAGCCAAAATTGTTGGTACATTTGGCGCAGCTTATTTAGCGGTGAAAGTGGGGGTTAAATATGCTTTTTTATTCGCCTCATTATTAATCGTTGTTGGCATTGTCACCCCTTACGCAACTCATTACGAACTGCTATTGGCGAGTCGATTTTTAATG
The DNA here is from genome assembly GCF_025398315.1 of Shewanella phaeophyticola. Taxonomy (GTDB): domain Bacteria; phylum Pseudomonadota; class Gammaproteobacteria; order Enterobacterales; family Shewanellaceae; genus Shewanella; species Shewanella phaeophyticola. The sequence continues at coordinate 3,411,756 of NZ_JAODOQ010000001.1, read as the reverse complement.
GGTTTAGGTGGCGCCTTTATGATTGTTTACTTTAACCCGATTGTGATGCAATGGTTTGCCCCCACCGAACGCCCGTTGATAAATGGCTTAAATGCGGTGGCTTTTAACGTTGGCACTGCGATTGTACTCTGGGGCATGACCAGCATTAATGACATCACCGGCGGCTGGAAAAGCAGCCTAGTGTTGTTTTCGCTTGCCAGTTTGGTGCTTGCCATCCTGTGGATGCTAGTAAAGTTTGACTCTCCGGCTGAGGTTAATCACGCCGCGGGATCTGAACCCACAGAATATGGTTACATTGATGGACTAAAAGATAAATTTAATTGGGCCTATGCGTTTACTTATTCTGGTTTGTTGTCTTTTTATATTTGTTTATTTACGTTTTACCCGCAAGCGGGTATTAGTCAAAGTAAGTGGGTAATTGGTTTTGGCATTATAGGCACCATCGCAGGGATGTTATACAGCCGCAAACATCCATTACGTCTACCTATTATTCGCTTAAGTGGGCTGATCATTTTTGTCACCGTGCTGGGTTTATCTTTTAGTTCTCATCCGGTATTACAAATTTTGTGTGCGATAGTCTTAGGCTTTTTTATCTTTTTCCCCATAACTGCATTAGTGTCTATTCCTCATGAGTTACCAAAGATGACAGGACAAAAAATTACTGTGGTGTTTAGTTTGTTCTGGTCGATTAGTTATCTCGTGTCGACCATTGTTTTGTGGATATTTGGCAAGTTAGTGGATATGAATAACGGCAGTTACACCAGTTCATTTTTGATGATTACGGGACTCACCGCTACTGTGTTTGTGGGCAGCTATTTTTTACCTGAAACAGGAAAAACAAAGGAGTTAACCTAATGCGCGGCACCGTTTCCCCTAAACTCACTGATTTTCTCGCCTTAGCTAACAGCAACATTGCTTTGGCTAAGCAAAATAATATTCAATTTACTCCAACAATATTGCGCGAAAATCTAAATAAACTGGGCGCACTAATGAGTGATGCGCCTGCTCTAAGCTACATTACAGATAAAACCCTTACCTTAGCCGACCGAAGTATTCCTGTTAGAGTCTATAGCCCAGCCCCAAAGAACGCTTTGCCCGTGTTATTGCATTTTCATGGTGGTGGGCATATGTGTGGCAGTGTTGATCTTTATGACCCTATTTGCCGTCATCTTGCCAGTATTGCTCAGTGCGTAGTGATATCGGTAGAGTATAGATTGGCACCAGAATATCCTTATCCAGCGGGCATCGATGATTGCGAATATGCATTAATTCATTACGCAGAGTTACTCGATGATGTTAAGTATTTGCCCGAGATTACGATTATTGGTGACAGTGCTGGTGGCGCAATTTGCACTAGTTTAAGCATGAAAAGTTTGACCGATAAACGGATTAACATCGACCAACAAATTCTCATTTATCCGAGCGTAGATTACACATTAATTAGCCCATCATTAGACAGTAATGGCACAGGGTTCTTACTCGAAACAACTCGCATAAAGTGGTATTTCGATCAGTATTTTCAATCGACTGATGCCGATATCATTAAACAGGCTTCACCTTTGTTTGGGGTCATCACTGCGCAGTTACCTAAAACCCTTATTTTTACTGCAGGCTGCGATCCACTTCGGGATGAGGGTATCGCTTATGCTAATGCGTTAACTGCAGCCGGCGTTGAGGTAGAGCATCATTCGTTCGACGGTATGATCCACGCTTATATGTTGCTGCACGATGTAGTGAAAGATGAATGCATGGCAACCTATCAACACATCGCTGAGTTTATGGCTAAGGTTTAACCGCATTACCCACAGTCTATTTGTTTAGGCATTAAAAAGCCCTTATGTGTATAAATAAGGACTAACATTTAATATGAGATTACCTGCTATAAATCAATAACCCCAAGCTTATTGGGCAGTCCAAGCGCCATCCATGGGTAATGCTGCGCCGGTAATGCCTTTTGCCGCACCGCCACAAAGAAACAATACAAACTCGCCAATTTGTCTTGGTGCTAGCATTTCTGGTAAGGGTTGTTTTGCGGTAACCAGTTGATATTTAGCCTCGTCATAACTCAGATTTTTATCACTTGCTATACCGTCAATTTGTTTGCCGATAAGCGGTGTATCAACCCAGCCTGGGCATATCGCATTAACCGTAATGCCTTGCTCTGCACACTCAATGGCCACCACTTTGGTTAAACCCACAATGCCGTGTTTTGCCGCGCAATATGCCACTTTATTTGCCGAACCCACTAAGCCATGTACAGAGGCAATATTAATAATTCGTCCCCACTGTTTATTGGCCATTGCAGGCACGACTTTTTGGATGGTATGAAATGCAGAAGATAGGTTAATTGCAATGATGTCGTTCCACTTTTCAATCGGAAAGTTGGCCACATCTTGAGTGTGTTGAATGCCTGCGTTATTGACTAAAATATCAATAGTGCCTAATTGTACCCACGGCCACATCCATAAACTCATGTATACAGCCAGGGTCTCTTAAATCGGCATTGCTAAAACAGGTATTTATTTGGTATTTAGTCGCAAATTCAGCGGCTAATGTCGTTCCTTCATCTTGGGTCATCAAACCATGTAATACGATATGGCAACCTTGTTCAGCCAGTACATGTGCAGTGGCCAAGCCTATACCGCTTGTTGAGCCGGTGATCAGTGCTACTTTCCCTTTTAGTCCCGTGTTTAACGTCGACATAGTATCGGTTCCTCAATCCAATTTAGTACTTTCAGGGTAAAGTAATTTAGGCACAATTTAATTGGCACCTTAGTACCATATAACATCAGTCAATGAGTATGTATTGAGCCATTTTATCAATGAGTGGTTACCAGTTGATCGGCTCGCCTTGCCAGTCGAGGTAGCTGGCTTCGCCATCGGGCTCAATGCTATCCATAATCTGGTGCAATTGGTTGGCGACAAAGGCTGGGGTAAAAAGCTTGCCTTGAGGTACGTTGGCTTGAAACGGTTTTGATAATGGTGTGTCAGTAGTGCCTGGGTGAAACGCAATGAGTTTGACGCGTTTAAGGCGTCTAGCATATTCCACTGCAGTGGTTTTAATGAGCATGTTTAATGCTGCTTTTGAGGCGCGATAACCATACCAACCGCCGAGGCGATTATCTGAAATACTGCCGACTCTGGCACTCAATATGCTGATAACACATTTTTGCTCACCGCTGACTTTGTGGCGCGGTTGCGATAACAATGGGGTGAGGGCGCTGAGCCATAACATCGGCACAATACTGTTGGTATAAAACAGCTGCTCTAATGAATGTGCATCAATATCTTCAATGCGTTTTTCTGGCATTAAGCCAGGCTCATTTGTGCTGATGTGCTGGTTTTTACTGTGCAAAATACCATTACACATCACTATGCGTGTCACGTTACCTGCAATGGCCGCAATGTCGGTAACACATTGTTCTATTGAGGCTTGTTGATAATCACAATTAAAATGCTGGTGATTAATATTGCCTGTTAGTTCACAGTCAGTTAGTTCAATGCCCATTAGTTCAGGCAATTTAATGCTGGCCTGACGGCTAATCGTAATGATTTGCAACGGCTCTGCGACAGTTAAGTTTTGCTGCTGTTGCCCAGCGTGTTGATGACAGGCTTGCTCTATAAATGCTTTGGCAATAAAGGATGACGCGCCAATTACAATAAAGGTCTGGGCTGAAGTGGGTTCACTCATACAACCCCCTTTATTTAACCTTACAACTGCCTGTGTCGCAGCGCTTTTGCCCGGTGAGTAAATACGATATCCGGTAGCGATTGCGGGCAAATGTTAGGTAAGCTTTATCGGCAACGGGTTTAATCACTGGCAGGCGCAGCATTTTTATCCAGCAATGTTTGCCTGTTAACCCCCACGCTTTGGCGGTAACATCTAAACCATAAAGCCAGGTGCCATCGGCTTGCAGGCCATGCAGTATGGTATTGGCTTGCTCTACATCTAAATCAGGAAATCGTTGCTTGATGTCTGCGGCATTAATGTCTTCAAGAGCGATACGATTTAACTGGTCGTAGCGCTTTAATTGTTGCATTTCATTGAGGCACAGCGGGCAAGTGCCATCGTAAAATATTGTTAGTTCCATTATTTACCTCGTGCCAATAGCGTTGCTGTGACTATTCTACGCATTAAAGTGCAAACTAGTTTACCTTTTGTGAATGGGATTTAGCGATCAGCATGATCGTTTTAGATTTATGATCTTTTTATTTCATCCAGGCGTATAGCTTAAAAACAATCCACTAGGGCTAAATAATGCCATTAAGCCAAGCTATTATTAACGTCACCAACTTACGTTTACGCACCTTTATTGGGTTTAATCAAGAAGAGCGCGAAAAGCAGCAAGATGTGGTGATCAACATAGAGATCCACTACCCAGCAGATCGATCGTTTCAAACCGACGATGTCGCCGATGCGCTAAACTACAAAGTGATCACCAAAAAAGTGATTCAGCATGTCGAAGAAGGCCGTTTCTTATTACTCGAAAAACTGGTGGCTGATGTGCTCGACATTTGTCGTGAGCATCCAAGCGTAACCTTAGCCCGAGTGACTATCGATAAACCCCATGCATTGCGTTTTGCCGACTCTGTTTCTTTGTCTTTAGAGTATCAATCCTAATCTATTATTAAGGATGTTATTATGACCACCATTAATGACATAACTCGCGCAGAATTGTCTGCCGAGGCACTAAAAGTTCAACAAGCGTTGCTTGCCCATGGTCTTGAAACGCCTCTTATCCCAAGTGAGATGACCAGCGAGCAAAAATATCAACGCATTAAAGGCTTAATGACAGAAGTCGTCTCAACGCTTGGGCTTGATTTAAGCAACGATAGCTTAGCTGAAACCCCACATCGTATTGCTAAAATGTACGTCAACGAGATTTTCTCCGGCCTTGATTATGCTAACTTTCCTAAAATCACCCAAATTGACAATAAAATGGGTGTCGAAGAAATGGTGAAAATTAGCAATATCAGTGTGGTGAGTACATGCGAGCATCACTTTATTACCATCGATGGCTTGGCTAAGGTGGCTTATATTCCTAAAGGCAACATTATTGGCTTATCTAAAATTAACCGTATTGTGCGCTTTTTTGCCCAACGTCCGCAGGTGCAAGAACGTCTCACCCAGCAAATATTAGTGGCGTTGCAAACTTTACTTGAAACCGACGATGTTGCGGTAAGCATTAATGCCACCCATTACTGCGTTAAATCCCGCGGCATTATGGACACCTCATCAAGCACCCAAACCACGGCGCTTGGCGGTTGTTTTAAAGCGAATCCAGCGAGTCGTGCTGAATTTTTAGCGTAATGTTATACGGTTTACTTCAATTTAGTTAGTGGCCTCAACACGCTTCCGAGTTGAGGTCATTTTTTTAGGCTGCAAGCGCTGTATTAAAAGTTTAATCCTTAACACTTATGATAAATGCTTATCATAAGCACTTAATTTGCTTATGATAAGTTTTAGGCTAAGTCATTAACCAAACATAAAGAGAGCATTATGGAACGCACAATACTGATCACCGGTGTAGGTAAGCGCATTGGTTATGCGCTGGCTAAGTATTATTTGGCTCAGGGTCATCATGTTATTGGCACTTATCGTACTCATTACGACAGCATTGAGCAGTTAGGTAAACTAGGCGCAAGCTTACATTCGTGCGACTTAACTGACCCTACAGCAATTGAGGCATTAATTGCCCAGATCAATGAACATCATGACCGTCTTGATACCATTATCCACAACGCCTCAGACTGGCTGCCAGACAATAACGGTTTAAGCTCAAGTGACACCATGGCAAGAATGATGCAAATTCATGTGTCTGCGCCTTATCAAATCAACCTTGCATTAGCGCCATTGTTGGTTGCTGCCGCTAAAACCAATGACGACAGCATAGGTGCCAGCAATATTATTCATATGACAGATTATGTCGCCGAGAAGGGCAGTAAAAAACACATTGCTTATGCGGCCAGTAAAGCGGCATTGCATAATATGACCTTGTCTTTTGCCAGCTTACTCGCGCCACACGTTAAAGTGAACTCGATTGCACCCGCGATGATTCTATTTAATGAGCACGACGATGATGCTTATAAAGTCAAAGCATTAGCGAAAGCGATTTTGCCTAAAGAAGCTGGCAACAATGAAATTATCAGCCTTATCGATTATCTACAAAGCAGCCATTATGTGACTGGCCGCAGTTATGCTGTAGATGGTGGCAGGCAGTTAAAATAAGTTTTACTCATCCATAAAAAGAGTAAGAAACAAGTTGCTGCGATATGTAAATCATCATTTCGCTGCAACTTGTTATAGACTTCTAGATGGCTAGTTGCTAGTGTGGATATTAATCAATATCACCACAGTTAATTACCCCCAAGGAAAGTCGCTATGTCTGCAGAAAACATGAAACTGGAATCACTGGCATTACATTATGGCTACGAGTCAGAAGCTACGACTAAAGCTGCGGCAGTGCCGATTTACCAAACCACCTCGTACACCTTTGACGATACCCAGCATGGCGCAGATCTATTCGACCTCAAAGTCGCTGGTAATATTTATACCCGTATTATGAACCCAACCACCAGTGTGTTAGAGCAACGCTTAGCGGCTATCGAAGGCGGTATTGGGGCACTTGCAGTGGCATCGGGTATGGCTGCGATCACCTATGCGATTCAAGCTCTCACCCAAGTAGGCGACAACATTGTTAGCACTAGCCAATTGTATGGCGGCACCTATAACTTATTTGCCCATACGCTGCCGCGCCAGGGCGTTGAAGTGCGTATGGCAGCGTTTGATGACTTTGACGGTTTAGATGCATTAATTGACGATAAAACTAAAGCGCTATTTTGTGAATCGATTGGTAACCCTGCTGGTAACATCGTCGATTTACAGCGTTTGGCTGATATTGCCCATAAACATGGGGTACCACTGATTGTTGATAATACTGTGGCGACACCGGTATTGTGCCGCGCGTTTGATCACGGCGCCGATATTGTTATCCATTCATTGACCAAATACATTGGCGGTCACGGCACCACCATTGGTGGGGTGATTATTGACTCAGGTAAGTTTGATTGGGTTGCTAATAAAGAACGCTTTGCAATCCTCAATGAGCCCGACCCATCTTATCACGGCGTGGTGTACACCGACGCCTTTGGTCCAGCAGCTTACATTGGCCGTTGTCGTGTCGTGCCACTGCGTAATACCGGTGCAGCCTTGTCGCCACAAAGTGCATTTTTGCTACTACAAGGGCTCGAAACGCTTAGCCTGCGTATGGAACGCCATTGCAGTAATGCCCTTGCGCTTGCTGAGTTTTTACAAAAACACCCAAGTGTTAGCTGGGTCAATTACGCAGCTCTGCCAGACAGCCCATACAATGCCACATGCCAAAAAATCACCGGCGGTAAAGCGTCTGGTATTATCAGCTTTGGGATTAAATCTGCTAATGCAGAAGCGGGCAAAATTGCCGGCGGTAAGTTTATTGATGCCCTGCAAATGGTGCTGCGTTTAGTTAACATTGGTGACGCTAAATCGCTAGCTTGTCACCCTGCCAGTACCACTCATCGCCAACTCAGTGGTGCAGAGCTTGCCAAAGCCGGTGTATCAGAAGATCTCGTGCGTATTTCTGTAGGTATTGAGCATATCGACGATATTATTGCTGATGTCAGCCAGGCACTTGATAAGGCAATTGTGTAAGCCCATTTTTAACTAAAAAGCCCCATCAATAGCGTTTATTGATGGGGCTTTTTATTACGAATAGGTAGCTATTTTAAATAGCTAATCGTCTCGTTGGGGTAATAATCACTGGCAATGGCACATCCCAAAAGTCGGTAGGCACCTGACTCACTTCTTGACAGTCGTGGGCAAAACCAACGGCTAACGGTTTGTTGTTTACCACTTGCGACAAAGTGCGGTCGTAGTAGCCACCGCCCATTCCCATCCGGTTTCCATGTGCATCAAATGCCACCATAGGCGTGATAATCATATCGAGTTGCTCAACGGTGATCACATGCTGCACATTGAGTTTAGGTTCGCTAATACCGTATTGGTTTTTAACCATCACCGAGTCACGTGTATAACGCACAAACAACAAATGGCCTTTACAAAATGGATGGATAAGCGGCAAATAAACATTGATGTTTAATTCCCACAGCGCATCAATCAATTTTTGCGTGGCTAATTCGCCGTCATGGGTTAAATACACTGCCACATGTTGTGCTGATTGTGTCTGGATTTCAGCCAGCATATGCCTACTAGCGATTAATGATAATTGGCTTTGTTCTTCAGTGGATAAACTGTTGCGCTCTTGCCTAACATGGCGGCGAATATTATCGCGGCTCATGTTGGTACTATCAAACAGCGGCTCTTGTAACTCAGAAGGGCTGGCAAAATAGCTAATACTTGCCGAAGAGGTTGACGTAACCGGACGGTTGTCTGTGTTAGTCATAAAACGTGTGATGGTCATAAAATTAGGATGCTCCCCAAAATACCGCTGCCGGCGTAGCCCTTGAACCGTAGGTTCAAGGCGGGTAAACGTTCATTTCCTAAGGCTTCTCGGTACGAGCCGAGCATGCACAATGTCAACAAAAGCATTCACCCTGGGTTTGTAAGTATCGGCACAGGGACATAGCCAACTCGCGCATATCCCAGGGAGCAAAACAGGGTAGAATTAAGTCATGTTTAACTTAATCCTGAATTCTTAGTTTAGTCATCCTTGCGGCTTCGTTCAACCAACGATGTTTCTAATGTTGCTTGTAATAACGAAATACGCTCGTCCATTTGCGCCATATATTGCTTATTTTTTTGTTTTTCTTCAAACAATTCATTGCCAATGTTCAGTGCCGCCATAATGGCTAATTCTTCACGGCTTAAATTGTTAGTACGCGACTTTAAAGTGGTCAGTTGGCTTTCAACTTCTCTGGCCACAGTCCGTAGGGCATCTTCTCGTCCTTTTGGACATGCGATAGAGTAGGTGCGTCCCAAAAGGGTAATTTCAACAGCACTGTTACTCATAATGTCGCCTCAGATCCCTTAGTCAGTTCGCGAACTATATAGGGCTGAATTTAAAAGCGCAAGGCAACAACAAGGGTTTTTAACTATTTGCTGTTTGAGTGAACAAATCGCCTGCAATCACTGATGCAGATTGGCATTACTATTCACAAATTTGAGCACAACTCGCGCTAGTATTTGGAGCATCATAGTAACTCTGCTAGCATTGAGACTGATATCGCGCTATTAGGAAAAAACCATGGCAACCCCACCTTCGTTATGTATCGAAAAACTTAAACAAGCCTTAGATGCGGCCGAAATTGGTCAGCACCCCGTAGAAGTGCACGGCGCACTTGTTGGGCTAATTTGTGGTGGCGTAAAACAAGACCATATGGCGTGGCTAAAACCATTGGTTGAGCTAATGAACGACGGCCAAGCCTTAGAACATAATTTACAGCATTTAATTACTGAGCTTTATCAAGACACTGTAGCCCGTTTGGCTGATTTTGAATTTGGCTTTACCTTATTATTGCCAGAAGAAGAAGTTTCACTGAGTCAACGTGTTGAAGCGTTAGCACTATGGATCCAAAGCTTTTTAACTGGCATCGCTATTATTCAGCCAGAACTGGCAAAAGCATCACCTGATGTACGTGAAGTGATTAAAGACTTAGCTGAAATCGCCCAGGTTGAGTTTGATGTTGGTGATGATGATGAGTCAGAAACTGCATATATTGAACTGCAAGAGTTTGTCAGAATGTCGGCCATTTTATGCTACTCAGAGTTTGGCCTAGACATGCCATTAAATGACACCGACAAATCATCAACTATTCATTAATTTTTATCGGTATTAGCCGCGGCGCAGCGTATGACCACAGTACACAATTCAACTCAAGCTCAAGCCGTCGACATTGCTATTGTCGGTGGTGCGATGGCGGGAGCAACATTAGCCTTAGGGTTAGCCAAGTTATCTACCACTTTGGCTCGTCCGCTTCGTATTGCCTTAATTGAAGCCCATGTTGCTGACAATAAACATCCTGGGTTCGATGCTCGCTCCATTGCGATTGCGCATGGCTCTATTTTTGAGTTAAGCCGTCTAGGTATTTGGCCAAAGCTCAAACATTTAGGCACGCCAATTGAAAATATCCATGTGTCTGATCGCGGCCACTTTGGTATGACCGAGCTAAATGCTAAGCCATTAGGCTTAGACGCGCTAGGTCAGGTGGTTGAACTGGCTAAAGTCGGAAGCGTATTGTTTGATGAACTGGCTAAGTCGTCAGTACAAGTATATTGCCCCGCTAAAGTCACCGATTTACAGGCACAACAAGATGGCCATATGTTGTCGTTAGATGACGGCAGTCAGCTGCATTGTCAATTGCTGGTGGCCGCAGACGGTGCACACTCAGTGGTACGTCAGCATTTAGGCCAAACCACAGAGCAAGTCGATTTTCAACAAACGGCCATCGTTGCTAATGTTACCACCAATCAACCTCATCAACATTGGGCGTATGAGCGCTTTACCCAAACGAGCCACTTGCATTACTGCCTATGCAAAACATGGCAACATCAACGATGCAAGCCAAAGAGTCCTTAACCCAATTAAAAGAGCCGTCAGCGCAATTAAAAGAATCTATCAAAGGGCTGTCGCGTTATTCGCTAGTGTGGGCATTGCCGCCAGCGCAAGCGGATGATTTAAAAAATGCCGATAAAAGCGAATTTTTAGCCGCATTACAACTCGCCTTTGGCCATAGAGTCGGCCGGTTTGTTGATGTTGGCCAACGTGTCAGTTATCCGCTTACCTTGTCTTACATGGCAAGGCCGATATATCACCGTTGTGTGTTTGTTGGTAATGCTGCACAAACCTTGCACCCTATTGCAGGACAAGGTTTTAACCTTGGCCTGCGTGATGTGGTGGGCTTGTTAGATGTGATAGAGCAAGCGTTTACACAACAAGGTGCAGTTGATGTGGGTAGTAGTGCGTTAGTACATCAGTATTTGGCTGCTCGCCAACAAGATCGCGACAGCACCTTGGGTAACATCGAATTTTTAGTCCGCGGTTTTTCTAATCAATATTGGCCGTTAGTTGCCGGGCGTAGTATTGGCCTCCGGTTATTGTCGTGGCTGCCGCCATTAAAGCGTCCCGTTGCCCAAACCGCAATGGGTTGGCGCTAACTCTTTTTATGCTAAGGATTGTCCATGTTTTCAACCCAAACATATGATGTAGCCATTGTTGGCGGGGGTATGGTCGGGCTTGCAACCGCCATTGGTTTAGCTAATGCAGACCTTAAAGTGGTGGTGATCGACGCAGGCACAACCCAAGCCGTCAGTGGTGAGCCTAAATTACGCGTTAGCGCCATTAACAAAGCTAGCCAGCAACTGCTGGAAAACCTTGGTGCATGGCAATACCTCGACGACAGCCGCATTAGCCCATATCAAAAAATGTCAGTGTGGGACAAAGATGGCTTAGGCAAAATTGAATTTGATGCTCACAGCATTAGTGAAACCTATTTGGGTTCGATTATTGAGAACGACGCCATTAGCTTCGCGCTGGCCAAACGCGCCAGCGAAATCAGCAATCTAACCCACCTTGAAGGCCAGCGTCTCGAGCGTGTCGCCTTTGGCGAGCGCGAAGCCTGGCTCACACTTGCTAATGGCGATAACGTCAGTGCCGCCGTTGTGGTCGCCGCAGACGGTGCCAATTCGTGGGTACGCCAACAATGTAGTATTCCATTAACATTTTGGGACTACGGCCACCACGCCATAGTGGCAACCGTGCGCACTGAACTCGCTCATGATGCTACCGCCAGACAAGCCTTTTTACCCGGCGGCCCATTAGCCATGTTACCGCTGTATGAAGATAACTTATGCTCAATCGTATGGTCAGTGTCACCGGAACAAGCTGAACACCTGCAAGCCCTAGATGATGTTGAATTTGGCAAGGCATTAACTGCGGCACTCGATGGCCGTTTAGGAGTGTGTCAGGTTGAAAGCGAGCGCCAATCATTCCCACTGCGCATGCGTTATGCGCGTCACTTTGCTCGCCATCGTTTGGTCTTAGCAGGTGATGCTGCACATACCATTCATCCGCTTGCCGGCCAAGGCGTAAACCTTGGTTTTTTAGACGCTGCCTGCATTGTCGACACCTTTAGTGAACTGCACGAACAAGGCAAAGATTTAGGCGAATATAGCCATTTACGGGCACTTGAACGTTGGCGTAAAGCCGACGCCATGGAGATGATTGCCACCATGGAAGGCTTCAAAAGACTGTTTGCCGGCAGCAATCCACTTAAAAAAGCCATTCGCGATATCGGTCTGACCCTAGTTGATAATGTTGCTGGGCTGAAAACAGTGTTCATCAGACAGGCAATAGGTAATAAAATGACATTACCTAAACTTTGTCGTGAGCCAATTTCACCTTAGCTAATATAGAAACTTGTTTAATATCAGACAATACAGTTAAATCAGTCATTTTATTGTAAAAAGCATGTGTAACAAAAATAACAACAATGGATTAGCTAAACTAATGCGATTACGCTCGGATTAGAAAATTTTTTTGTATACAAAACAAGTCTGCGGAGTATAATTTTCAGCGCATTTTATCAAAGACCTACATATGAAAGGCCTCAAAAAAAGGGATAATAATGGCTAGCAAAACTGTACTTTTTAACAAGCATTTAGAATCAAAAGCCAAAATGGTTGATTTTCACGGTTGGGAAATGCCAATTAATTACGGCTCTCAAATCGAAGAACACCATGCAGTGCGTCAAGATGCGGGCATGTTCGACGTATCGCACATGACCGTCGTTGACGTAACCGGCAGCGAGGCTTGTGCCTTTTTACGTAAGTTACTTGCTAACGATGTTGCCAAACTCACCGTACCAGGCAAAGCCCTTTACGGTGGCATGCTAGACGAAAGCGCTGGCATCATCGACGACCTTATTACCTATTACCTCACCGACACCCATTACCGTGTTGTGGTTAACTCAGCCACACGCGACAAAGACTTAGCATGGATCAACAAACAAGCCGCTGCGTTTGATGTTGTGGTTACCGAGCGCCCAGAGCTTGCCATGATTGCAGTTCAAGACTCTAACGCTAAAGCCAAAGCCGCACAGGTATTCAGCGCCGACCAAAACGCAGCCGTAGACGGCATGAAACCATTTTTTGGTGTGCAATCAGGCAGCCTATTTATTGCCACAACCGGTTACACCGGCGAAGCAGGCTACGAAATCATTGTTCCAGAAGCCGAAGCCGAAGCCTTATGGCAAGCATTATTAGACACAGGTGTTAAGCCATGTGGCCTAGGTGCACGCGACACCTTACGTTTAGAAGCAGGCATGAACCTTTACGGTCAAGACATGGATGAGTCAATTAATCCATTAGCCGCCAACATGGGTTGGACCGTGGCATGGGAGCCAAGCGATCGTAACTTTATTGGCCGCGAGGCACTTACTGCAATCAAAGCTGCTGGCACAGATAAATTAGTTGGCCTAGTTATGGAACAAAAGGGTGTGTTACGCCACGACATGGCGGTGTTTTTCACCGACGCAAACGGCGTAGAGCATCAAGGTGTTATTACTAGCGGTTCGTTTTCGCCAACCCTAGGTTACTCAATTGCAATGGCTCGTGTGCCTGCAGGCGTGGGTGCAACAGCCGAAGTTGAAATGCGTAAAAAGCGTGTTGCGGTTAAAGTTATCGCCCCGAGTTTTGTGCGTAACGGTAAACAAGCCTTTTAATGTAAAGTAATTGCATGTTTACAACGTTTGCTTGTCAGCAAATATTGATTATTATCAACAGCGCTGACATTCAAAATGGATCAAACATCGCAGCACACTTTTCACTAAAGTCGGGTTGTCGTTTACCCCAAAAGAATTTATTGATTAAGAACTAGAACATCAGATTAAGGAACAACAACAATGAGCACAATTCCAGCAGACTTGAAATATGCATCTTCGCACGAATGGATCCGTAAAGAAGCAGACGGTAGCTACACAGTAGGTATCACTGAGCATGCTCAAGAGCTTCTTGGCGATATGGTATTTGTCGAATTACCAGAAGTAGGCGACACAGTAACTGCTGGTGAAGACTGTGCAGTGGCTGAATCTGTTAAAGCCGCATCAGACATCTATGCACCTATTTCTGGTGACGTGATTGCCGTAAATGAAGCATTAGAAGACTCTCCAGAGTTAGTCAACAGCGACGCTTACGGCGACGGTTGGTTCTTTCGTGTAATGCCATCTGATGAATCAGACGTTGATGCATTACTTGATGCAGACGGTTATCAAGAAGTGATTGACGAAGAATAATCGCCAACCACAGGAAGCTCCCTAGGGAGCTTCTTTGCTATGTAACTTTACCGTTTAGCGAAAGAGACTGGCAATTGCCGCGTTATTGCACCTTTGGCAGCGATAAGCCAAGGGCAATTGTGCTGCATATAAACCCTTAACGGGTTAGACACGTATTATACGTTTTCACCCTTTTCCAGTTCTGTGCCCTACCGCCTTAACTGGTCAATTTGGAACAAGGTTTATCATGACCAAGCAAACCCTGACACAACTAGAACAGCACGAACTTTTCCTGACTCGTCACATCGGCCCAAATGCAGAGCAACAGCAAGATATGCTCAACTTTGTTGGTGCTGAGTCACTCGACGATCTCACCGCTCAAACGGTACCTGGTAAAATTCTTCTTCCGCAAGACCTCACTATTGGTGATTCATGCGGCGAAGCCGAAGGTATCGCTTATATCCGTAACATAGCAGATCAAAACAAAGTGTTTAAAAGCTATATCGGTATGGGCTATTACGGCGTGCAAGTACCTAATGTCATTTTGCGTAACGTGTTTGAAAACCCAGGTTGGTACACCGCGTACACGCCATACCAGCCTGAAATCGCTCAAGGTCGTCTTGAAGCCATTTTAAACTTCCAACAAGTGTCGATGGACTCTAACCGGTCTTGACCTTGCATCAGCGTCATTACTAGACGAAGCCACCGCAGCTGCAGAAGCCATGGCGCTGGCTAAGCGCGTGTCTAAAGCCAAAAAAGCCAACATCTTCTTTGTGGCAGACGACGTATTTCCGCAAACCCTAGACGTAGTGAAAACCCGTGCAGAATGCTTTGGGTTTGAAGTGGTTGTTGCTACCAGCCAATGAAGCCGTAAACTACGAACTGTTTGGCGCGTTATTCCAGTACAGTAACCGCTACGGCCAAATTACCGATTACTCAGAACTGTTTGCCACATTACGTGACAACAAAGTGGTTGTCACCGTTGCTGCCGACATCATGTCGCTATTATTACTTAAGTCGCCGGGCGCAATGGGCGCAGACGTGGTATTTGGTAGTGCGCAACGTTTTGGTGTACCAATGGGATACGGCGAATCACATGCTGCCTTCTTTGTTGCCCGTGACGAACACAAACGCTCAATGCCAGGTCGTATTATTGGTGTGTCTAAAGACACCCGTGGTAACAAAGCCTTACGTATGGCCATGCAAACGCGCGAACAACATATTCGCCGCGAAAAAGCTAACTCAAACATTTGTACCGCGCAGATTTTATTAGCCAACATGGCCTCGTTTTATGCAGTATTCCATGATGCACAAGGCTTAAAAACCATAGCATCACGCATTAACCGTTTAACGGATATTTTAGCGGCGGGCTTACAAGCTAAAGGCGTTAACCTAGTTAACAACACCTGGTTTGACACTATCACCCTTAAAGATGTTGATGTTGCAGCCATTAATGCCCGTGCATTAGCCGCACAAATTAACTTACGTGTCGATGCCGATGGCTTAGTAGGTATCAGCCTAGATGAAACCACCATTCGTGAAGACATCGCGGTATTGTTTGAGGTGATTTTAGGTGCAGGTCATGGTTTAGACGTAGCTGCTCTCGATGCCGACATCGTTGCGAATGGCAGCCAGTCAATTCCGCAGGCGCTCGAGCGTCAAGATGCAGTATTAACTCACCCAACGTTTAATCGCTACCAGAGCGAAACCGAGATGATGCGTTATATTAAGCGTCTCGAAAACAAAGATTTAGCCCTAAACCACTCAATGATTTCGTTAGGCTCATGCACCATGAAGCTTAACGCCGCCGTAGAAATGCTACCTGTGAGCTGGCCAGAATTTGCCAACATGCACCCATTCTGCCCGCTCGAACAGGCACAAGGTTACACGAAGTTAATTAATGAGTTATCTGAGTTTTTAGTAAAAATTACTGGTTACGATGCCGTGTGTATTCAACCAAACTCAGGTGCACAAGGCGAATACGCAGGCTTGCTCGCCATTAAGAAATACCACGAGTCTCGCGGCGATGCACATCGTAACATTTGCTTAATCCCGCAATCTGCTCACGGCACCAACCCAGCATCGGCACAACTTGCCGGCATGAAAGTGGTGGTAACTGCTTGTGACAAACAAGGTAACGTTGATTTAGAAGACTTACGCGCAAAAGCGTCAGAGTTAGCTGACAGCTTATCGTGCATCATGATCACCTACCCATCGACCCACGGTGTGTACGAAGAATCAATCCGTGAAGTATGCGAAATCGTCCATCAATATGGCGGCCAAGTGTACCTAGACGGCGCCAACATGAACGCACAGGTTGGTTTAACATCACCAGGCTTTATTGGCGCCGACGTATCGCACTTAAACTTGCACAAAACCTTTGCTATTCCGCATGGCGGCGGTGGTTCAGGTATGGGCTCTATTGGTATTAAAAAGCACCTTGCGCCATTTGTTGCCGGCCACGTAGTGGTTAAGCCTGGCCGCGAAAGCGACCATAACGGCGCGGTATCTGCCGCACCTTACGGTAGTGCGAGCATCCTGCCAATCAGCTGGATGTACATTAAGCTGTTAGGCACTAAAGGCATTAAGCAATCAACCCAAACGGCCTTGCTAAACGCTAACTACATCATGAAAAAGTTATCAGCCCATTACCCAGTATTATTCACTGGTCGAAATGATCGCGTCGCCCATGAATGCATTATCGATTTACGCCCGCTAAAAGAAGCATCAGGCGTGACTGAAATGGACATCGCAAAGCGTCTAAACGACTATGGTTTCCACGCGCCAACCATGAGCTTCCCTGTTGCGGGCACCTTGATGATTGAGCCAACCGAATCAGAGTCTAAGGTTGAGCTAGACCGCTTCATCGAAGCCATGATTTCGATTCGCGGCGAAATCGCCAAGGTAGAAGCCGGTGAGTGGCCAGTAGACAACAACCCACTGCACAATGCACCGCACACGCTAGCAGACATTATGGACACCGAGTTTGACTCACGCCCGTACAGTCGTGAAGTGGCCGTGTTCCCAACGGCAGCGGTTAAAGCAAATAAGTTTTGGCCAACGGTGAACCGTATTGATGATGTTTATGGCGACCGAAACTTGATGTGTTCGTGCGTCCCACTCAGTGACTACGAATAATTGCTGCTTAGTCTCGCTATTACGGCGTTGAACCTCGGCTCCAGTGTTCATTGACACCAGTCAACTCCGCGCTAGAGCCTTCGGTTCGCCTGCCGCAGAGCTGCTTATGTAAAGAGTAGCTTCGCCAGCGACGCAATTATGTAATAGTTAGCTTCATTTGAAGTTTTAGCATTAAAAAGCGACCGAAAGGTCGCTTTTTTGTTTTCTCTACATCAGGAATGTCTAAAAAACTGTCTTTCCGGCAATGCTTTTGAGCCGAAATCCAGGTGTTTGCTTAGGCTTTTTGCACTGATGACATGCGGCACTAAAAGCGTGGTCAATTTTATCTGACCACTACAGTCAGTATTATTCAGGTGATTCAACACTCTGAAGTACAAGTGCTTTTAATCGTTCATTCATTTCAGAAAGATCTTTCTTCTGTTTGTCAGTATCTGCTTGCGTCGGAGTGAAAGCGTTATTTTGAGCAACTAATTGAGCCGTATACGCATTTATGTTTGCTTCAAGTTGTTTTTTCTTAAGTAAAACCTCGTGAGTCGACAATTTTCTCTGTTCCAAAGCCTTTGTTATTTCAACTAACCCAGCCATCAATGAGCATTGCGAATGATATCTTTGAATATCGACTAAAGCATTTTCAGTCGTATAAACTTTTGCACTGTCTGTGCTTTCAGTTAATATTTTCTGATCAATAATCGCTAATGATTTAGCTCTGCTTACATCTATCGCTCTGATGATGGCGGTTCCCATTGCATTGGCATAAATTTCTTCATTTGCCATTGATTGAATACCGGTAACAGCGGTTGCAGCCGCGGCTAACTCTGCAGCAGTTTGGGCATGGCTAATAACGGCAGCAGTGCCTGTTAATAGCATAGATAAACTCCCCATACCTACATTCCAAGAATTGGCATTGCTGATAATGTTTGCCTGATGTTGGATACACTTTTTGTCGGAACTTAATATTGCTTGAGCTATAAATGCTTTACGTTTAGCACTATTACTGTTGAGAGTTGCTATGTCGTTAACGCTTAAGATTATTTCGCTATTATCATTAAAATAGGGAATATCCTCATCGTTATCGGCCATAACAGCATCAGGGAGATAAGTATTTGCGAGTGAACCACATCCTTGTATTAAATAAATAATCATTATAAACAGTATTTTACGCATAACTATATCCCTATTTTTATGTGAATAGATTGGTGTTGTGTTGTTGAGAGAAACCTTATTATTAAAGTTAGTCTAAAAATATCGAATAGAGTTATCACCGATTCGTATTATTTTTGTAGCGTCTCATTTAGCCCTTTTGGTTATGATAAGTCGGGGAGGCGTGGGCTTCTTGAAAAAATCAATTAACACAATAGATTAGCTTGGCGCGGGTAGCATTCATGCATTGGGTGATCAAGTTTATCGCCAAACAAAAATTACCACGAGCCAATACCATTTGAAGCAAACATTGTTATTTTTTACTTTTAATATCACGCCCAAGTCCTGCTGCCTTTATTGCCGGCTTTATTATTCAAAACAATTAATTTGTAAACAGCTGCTACAGTCCGTTGTTATTCCTATCTTTTAGCGGGCTTTGGTCGCTATACTGAAGCGCCAGTATGTGTTGGTTTTTGAATGGGAACGAACGGTTGTCACCCTGCCAAACGCTGTTGCACATCAACTCATAAATTGACTACGAACTCATTCTGAATGAAGGAGAAGCTCTCGTGAAAAAAGTAGGGATTCTAATACTGTGTTTGTTGATGCCAATGGCGTCAGCTTTTGCAGAGCAAACCAAAACATTATCGGCAGAGGTGCTTTGGCAACTCAAGCGTATCGGTAGTCCGATTGTTTCACCCCAAGGCGATCATATTATTGCTGCCGTCACTGAGTACGACATACCAGAAGATAAAGGCACGACTCAGCTATGGTCGTTTGCAAAAGATGGCTCAGGTCAGCGTGCTCTTACAGCAAAAGGGTTACGCGCTAGCGAGCCTGTGTTTTCTCCAGACGGAAAAACCTTAGCTTTTATCAGTAAACGTGACAAAGATGAAGCAGGGCAAATCTACTTACTACCAATGAATGGACCGGGCGAAGCGCAACGCTTAACTGAGGTTCCCGGTGGCGTTCATGGCATCAAGTGGGTTGGTGAGCACATTTACTTCATTAGCCGTATTTTCCCAGGCAAAGACTGGGAGCAAATGACCGAACAGCTCAAAGCAGATAAAGACGACAAGGTCACCGCCCACCAGTGGAACGCGTTGCCTTATTCACACTTTGACCATTGGATTGATGAAGAAAGAGACGCACATGTTTTTCGTATTTCGGCCAAAGGCGGAGACGTTGAAGCCGTTACCCTGCCACTGAAAAAGCAATTGCCACGTTCTTCACAAAATGCTGGCAGCTACGATATCGACCCAAGCGAACGTTGGATTGCTTTTAACTCAAACGGCTCCGCTAACCAAGTTGACCCTAAAGTTGATGTATTTCTGGCTGAAATCGGTAGCGGAAAATATGAAAATTTAACCCCGAACAATCAAGCTCCTGATCGTGAACCTAAATTTAGTCCCGATGGTAAAACACTTGCCTTTACCCGCCAATTAATTCATGGCTTCTACGGTGACACTTCGAGCTTGGTGTTGTTCGATATGGACAAACGTAGCGAACGTGTAGTGACCAAAGATTGGGACCGAATCTGTTTCTAAATATCTCTGGACGCCAGATAGTAAGGGGTTTTATGCCTCAATAGCCGATGCAGCCACAAACCGCATTTATTACATCAATGCTAAAAATGGCAAAGTGAGACAAGTCACCAACAATACCGATTTTGGCAAACCCTCTATCGCCAAAGACGGTACTTTGGTTGCAGCCAATCAAAGTTTTTTACATCCCGCACGGGTGGTGAAAATTGACTCCCGCAATGGAAAAATAACGCGTTTAGATAGCTTTAACGATGATGTGTTGGCCAATGTGGACATGGGGACTTATGAGTCGGTGACTTATAAAGGTTATAACGGAGATGATATCCAGATGTGGGTGCACTACCCGCCGGGATTTGATAAAACCAAAAAATACCCACTGATGATGTTGATCCACGGTGGTCCTCATGGCGCGATTTCAGACAGTTTCCATTACCGTTGGAATGCGCAGACGTTCTCGTCTTGGGGTTACGTGACCGCATGGCCCAATTTCCACGGCTCAGGCAGTTTCGGCCAGAAATTTACTGACAGTATTAACCCTGATTGGAAGAACAAGTCGCTCGAGGATATCTACAAAGCCACGGATTGGTTTAAGAGCAAAGACTGGATTGATAGCGAACGTTTAGTCGCTGGTGGTGGCAGTTATGGTGGTTACTTAAGTTCGATTATTTTGGGACAAAAAGATAATCCTTTTAACGCGCTATTTATCCATGCAGCGGTGTATAACATGTACTCACAAATGGCGGCTGATTTCGCGGTACACAGTACGCGTTTTGGTAGTTTTTGGGAAAAACCTGAAATTTATAAATCTATATCACCTCACTATGGCGCAGCCAATTTTGATACGCCAACATTGGTTATCCACGGTCAGTTAGACCAACGAGTGCCAGTAGGGCAAGGGTTTGAGTTATTCCGTACTTTGCAAACCAAAGGTGTTGAGTCGCGAATGATTTACTTCCCTGATGAGAATCACTGGGTGCTGAAGCCAAATAACTCGATTTATTGGTACGGCCAAGTGAAGGATTGGATGACTCGTTTTGCAGAACCTGGTGGTAAGTAGTCAGTAACCCCGTTTGCACTTAACATCGCGAGTACATCTACGCACAAAAGCCCAAGAGAGCCAGTATCTCTTGGGCTTTTTGTTAGGATAGGATAAATGGGGCTAGAGTCTGGCCCCATTTATTTTAAAATAAGGGTGTAACACAATTTGCATTACACCCTTTGGGTTATACTTTTAAGTCGTTAATTTAAGCACTCTACTTATCACTAGAAACGATATTCAACACCGATACTAGCCTGCTTAAAATCTGTTTCTGTGTCGGAACCGTTAGATACATTATCTAAATTAATTTCTGCATCATACCAAGTGTACTCGGCATTAATTAAAAAACGATCTGTTACTTTAAACGCTGCACCTGCACCAGCAAATACACCTTCATCATCTTTATTGCCAGAAAAGCCAACCACGTCATAATCTGTTGAATACCATAACTGACCACCTTTAGCATACAGCTCTACTCGATCAGCAATTGGCAATGTCACTTTTAGACCTGCGGTATAACCATCTGTTTCAGCGCTAGATAAGTTGTTGCCGTAACTACCAAAATCAATATAGCTACCTTCTAGAGCTATGTAGTTGTTGAAGCGATAACCGACTATGCTCTGGAGAACATCATTGTCGTCGTCAAAGTCATCTTCGCCATCAACTTTTAGGTAACCATAATTCGCGCCGACATAAACGCCATTTTCTGCTACGTCTCTCTTCAAATCATCAGCGTGAGAAAAAGTACTAAAAGAGGCTAACGAAATAAGTCCAGCTAAAGTAATAATCGTATTTTTCATAAGGTACTCTTAGTTAATTACGTAAATACATCTAACTAGTTACAAAACGGATGCCAACTTTATAAAAATAACAGAGAGCTATTTATCTGAGTTTGATATTTATAATTTAATATCAATTGGTTACGTTATATTTTTTGTGAGTAGCTGTGGGAGAGTAGTATATATATCCAATGACACTGCTTGTTTTTTACCCGCTTAATGAGGTCGTGATAACGTAAAACGGTATATTTTTCTGATTAAATTGTAATATTTTCATATCGTATAATACAATGTTATCAATATGTTACGCGTTGCTTTGTGGTTATCTCTTTCGGATAAGATAAACTATATTCGTTACATTGATATTCCTTTATTCTTTGCTATGTCTTTAGATCTGCGGCTACAGTAATGGTCAAGCCAAACTGGACACTTTCAATGGCAGCAAACAAACTAAAGCGGCGAGTTTTGTGTGTTTTGTGCGTTAACATAGGGGGGCAAGTGAGAGGCATTTTGATAAAACGTGTTTTGCATCCATGGCATTGACTCGTGGTAATTTTTTTGTTTGGCGATAAATTTGATCACCAAATGCCATGAATGTTCCTCATTTTTTAACCTATCTCATTATTTTTATTCATTATTTTGTGGGGATTCGTCAGGTTCTGACCCCATTTATCATTAAAAGCGACCGAAAGGTCGCTTTTAATATCCCACTTATTCATTGTGATTTTTCAATATTAGCTTCACTAATATTATTAGAGTCCAAATGGGTAGGGGAGCCAATCATTTCTTGGACTAATGTTAGCTTGCTAGCTTGGTATCCTGCACCAAAGGAAGCTAATAATAACGATATTGCTGCTACCCAATGCTTCAAATCCACATGTTCAAATAGCCACTTTAAAGTGACTTTCTCCGATGCGTTGAGTGAAGTACTTTTATTTTCGTTAAATTTAATCTCAATTTGTTCTTTTAATGAATGATAATATTTAATTTTTTTTGATATTAAATCTGGCAAATCTTGGGTAGAATTGTCTGTTAGTACAAAAGGTATACCATTAGTAGTTAAAAATTCATTATTCTCTTTGAATGCATCAGTATGGCTGGTTGCTGCAATTATGAAGAGTGGTTTATTTAATCTTTCATTAGTAAAAAGAGTGTGTATAAGTGTACTTCCAGATTTAATTGAAGGCTCCTCTCCAATAGATTCTGGGAGGTTCATATCGACGACTAAAAGGTCATATTGAGTGTTTTTTAATTTAATCAATGCTTCTCTAGTATTGTTTACACTGTCTACTTCACAATTTTTAAGTTTATTTGCTATTTCTCCAACTGATTTTACCTTGTCATAATTGTCATCAATTATTAAGATAGAAAATATATTCATAATACTTTTGCCTTTTTTAGAGTATTTAATAAAGGCTTTTCCCAATCTCTATCTGCTGAGCTATAATATACAGAGCCTAAATAGTAACTTCCATATTCAGAGGTTAGGTGATTATCTATACTACCGAGATCGATTTTACCTTCTTCAAATGTTCTATATTGTGTTACAACAACTACAGGTATAAATATACCTCTTAACTTTAACTGTGATACAAACTCAAGACCTGCGAAACTTTCAGGGCTACCTCCTAATGGGTCATCTGAACTCGGGTCAAAGTTTGGCATGCTCATATCTAAAAATATAAGATCGTAATCTTTATTTAGTAAAACTTTCTTAAGTCCTCCCCTTAACGATTGCTCAATATCTATTCGATTTTTGTGGATAAACTTTGATGTGCAGAAACTGTATAATTTATTGCTTTTTTCTTCTTGGTCTTCAACTATTAGAATATTAGTCATTAGACGCTCCTAAATTTAAAGTTATACGAACATAAAATACCTGATTATCTTTAAAACCAAATTCAATGTTATGTTTTATTCCTAAATCACGTGCGATGATCTTCCAAACTTTAAAAAATCCGGTACCACCTTCACTTTGAATAGCATCACTAGTTAACTCTTCATTACCATATGCTTGTCTATAAAATTCAAGGTGTTCATTTGAGTTTTCGACACTGTCGATCGTGCGGATATTATTCATGCACTCAATCATTAAGAGGTTTTTTTGTGGATTCGATATTTTTAAGTTGATTATTACTTCATCTCTGTCCAATTTAGATTTTGATAACGCATTTTCAAAAAGTATAAAAAAAACATCAACCCAATAAGATACTTCTCTCTGTGGCATTTTATGGATATATTCTTCTGATGAATTTAAATTTATACTTAATGATCTTTTTGCTATTTCAATCGCTGTGCTTAATTCAAATTCGCCATCACCTTCAGAATCCACATGTTCAAACCATGATTTTACAGTCTTTAAATCAGTGGAAATTGCCGCTTTTGCTCTACTTACAGCATTTGCAAAATGTCTTTTCCCAAACTGTGACATATTTAAGCTTTGTATTTCGCTTATGAAGTTATCGAATATGCTATTAAGTTCACTATGAAAAGTTGTTTCAATATACTCCTTTACTTCATCTAATATAAAGTCAGTACGATTCCACAACCAGGCAGTTATTATTCTAACGAGATCTTCATAAGACGGCGATGGTGGTAATTCTGATTGCAAAGCATAGGTTTCTAAAGGTGATATTGAATAATTAAACATGCCATGTGATTCATCATCTTTATTTAAAGGACTTTCTAGAGTATAGATCTGAAGCTTTTTATCGTTAAACAACGAAATCTGATTTTCTAAACTTATTGTGAACTTTCTTGCTATATTTAAAAATCGCTCCAATTCTTCATCTTTAATTTGAACAATGATCTCTCTATTCAGAGATTCCTTGAAGCTATTTAAATTCATAGTTATAGGGAAGTAAATACTTTCTTTCATTGAAGATTTTCTAATTGCAGTGGGTAATACCCCATGCCTAATACGTGTACTTAGATAGTTATTTATCCCTTTCTCACCATATGTGAACTCTTGTCTCATTAACTTTGCTAGACTTAAAAATGTAGCATTTTTGGGGGAGAGATTAACATCTGGAATAAACACAATTGACATTGACTTCCAAAACGATTTCTCTCCTAAATTTTTGATGTTTAATACAGTTAATAGATTTTCGAATGTGACGTCGTCCTCCATAAGTTCTCGTTTTTTAGCAAGTAATTCTAAATATCTTTCAAATAATGATCTGTATGGAGTTGAGTTTCTACCCTTATAAATAGCTTGATCAACATATATTCTGCTGTTTTCAACTTGTTGAACTGCTTTTCTAACAATAAGGTTTTTACTGATATTTTTGATTTCAAACTGTAAGTCATCTATGTTTATTCTTTTACTTAATAAATAATTACAAATTTCAAGCCTACATTCTTCTATATCTCTAGATGTCTCAAATTCCAAATAAAGTTTCATTATTTCCGTTGTGCATATCCATTTGAGGAAAAATGAAAGTTTTTCTTCTCCAAAAATATCCTCTTTACCGAATAACTCTGTTGGAAGTCTTAAGTTGTTTTGGTAAAGAAAGTTTTCAAATGAAAATTTCAACACCGGATCGAACTTTGAGTTTACAAATTGCGAATGGAGCGAATATAAAATAGGAAGTTCAATAGCATTTGTTTTAAACTTGCTATTTTCTATTGAATTTATTAACAAATCAGTGTCAAATATTGAGAATACACTATCGCCATATATAGAATTTTCAATAATAAGGTTTAATACTTCATCGAATTTTCTCTGTATTATAAGCAAACTTGTAAATATCTTTAAGCTTTCTATTTTTATTATTCTATCTTGTGAGTTTATAAGTTTAGCTAGTAAACTCTCTGCTCCTAGATATTCACCTTCATTGATTAAGTTTAATGCATTATATTTATTTAATCTTTCAGGATTGATTTTTAAATTTTTTAATTTTAATTCTGAAAAGTTAACTCCTGAAATTAAGGCTAAGGATGATGAATTGTTATATATGGTAGATAGAATTTTTAGATATTTTTTTCTTTCATCAAAAATACACGATTTTTTGGGGCTATTAAACCGAGAAAAAAGGTATAAACCTACTTCTGAACGTGATATTTCTTCAATTGATTTATTCCTAGACTCTCTCTCTACAAAATAACCCAGTTGTTTAAACCATTCAAATTTGCTAAACGAATTAGCTAGGCAAGCTAAATATGAAAGCGCATTATCGTACTTATCACTTCTAATTAAAACTTCTTTCATTGCTTCTAAAATTTTAGATGTGAAATTTTCATCCATTTTCACCTCTACTCTAGATAATGATTTAGCGCATAATTCAGCAAAGCTAAAATCCATAATTATTAAATGATATTTTTGACATCGAATGATAACATCTTCATACTTTCCTTCGGTATAAAGATCTATTGTAATGAATTCTTCGTTAAGGTTTTGGAGGTTTAAATTGTTTTCCGTGGTTAAATCTAAATCGTTATAATTTGTGTATCCTGTCTTTAATAAAGTGCTAAGGAAATGATTTTTATTGTATTTTAATGTTGATTCAAAATCCAATCTTCTAACTTTTACATATTCTACTGAGAACACAACCAGTTCAAATATATCAATTAATGATGAGTTCTTTTCTATTTCATAGATTTTTTCAAAATCTACAACGAACGTATTTTCCAATCTAAAAAATCTATATAAGAAAAAGTCTGTAACACTTGAATCGGCAGATCTTATAATATCATTGAAGTGTGTATTTCTTGAGGTGAAATATATTTCAGGGTCGTTAAAGTATGAGCCAGCATAATAAGTTACATACTGAAGAAAATAATTATTTTTAATTAGTTCAAATGTTTTTATTGGTTTCAAGGATTTATCGTGGAGTAAAAAGCTTTGAACTGCTGATCTAACACTATGAGACCAAATTGAGACACCACATAAATCATCAATTTCGTCAAGTATATTTAGAGATTTATTGCATTCTCCTTTTAATATCATTACTTCTAAATTTAACTTTAAATTTTGATATTCTTTGAGTTTATCTGAATGATATTCGATTATAGAAAGACACCAAGCAATATTTTTATCTAGTGGAATGGAGCTGACTCTCTTCTTATAGATATCTTGGTCATTCATTTTTAATGTCAAAAAAATTGATTTATTGAATAACGGGTTATTTGCTAGAAATGGAAGATATTGATATATTTTTTTGTGGCCTAATTTAGCAAAAAAATTAAGTTGCGCAGTAAATTCATTTTTAGAATTTCCGATAATCTTAGCTACTTCAGATTTAGTAGTATTTCTTTGTTGTTTTTTTAGCTCGCAATCTTAACTCCTTTAAAATTTAAGTATACCTTTCTTATTTATTAAGTTTTATTGTAACTACAACAACAAATCTTTTAATTTAATTGTATATCTTATATCAGATAATTTAATCATTTCCCTACCTCACTCTTACTCAAACATCTCTGCGCCACTTGATACACAATAGCGTCGACTTGTTGTTGGGTGAGTGTTTGAGTGCGGACAGCTGGTATGGTTTTGACCAACTGCTTATGATTTAAGATGGGGAACGGTGGCTTTGTTTGGCTTGTTACAAACCAGCCGGGGAATGCGAGTACTGGGCTGGCAAATATTGGCTGTCCGGTGGCTTTAGTTAACCATTGGCTGACCCAAGTGGCTTGTCGGGTTGCTTGTTCTATTGGCTTGGTTTCAGTCCACGATGGGAAGTGTAAACGACCGTCTTTGTAGGCTAGTTGAAAATCTTTTCCGCCATTTTTGTTGTCTTTATGTTGCTTATGGCGGCCTTTGGTTTCAATGGCGAATACGCCGTTTTTACCTATGGCTAAATGGTCGATGTTAAAGCCGTCGGCTTGTATGTCGTGAAATACTTGATAGCCCAAAGCTTGTAGGCCGATTAGCTCATTGGCAGTGGCGATTTCTGCTGTGTGGCCTAGGCGTAATTTGGTGAGTTTGGAAAAGTTTTTCCACGTTTTATAACCACAATAAGATAATCCGAGCATTGAGGTTATAGCAAACATCCAAGGGAATTTGCCGACGGTAATGTGTGCTTGAATGCTGTTAACGGCAAATGGCAGACACACAACCAATACGCCCATTAGCATACTGGCAATCAAATTGATTTGAAGGTCTTGTATTTCTTGTTGTAAACCAAAAGCGGGGATACGCTGAAGTTGGTCGCGATCGACGGGGAGTTTTACCGTACTGTCGCGATGTTTCAGTAAAACAAACATCACCCCAATGGTGACAAACATGCTCGAAAGAAGAATGCCTACTGATAATAAACTGGAAGTGAAGCTTGTCATTGTCATCCTTGATTGTTGCGCGAACGATGTTATTAATTGCAAATTCAAATCCATGAATCTGCTTGATTAATATACTCGCAGTTTCACAATAATGTAAGTGGAAATTTTCATCAATAGTTAAGCGTCAAAATTGAGCGAAATGGGCGGTTACACTAGTCAAAAATATCATTGCATAATAATGGCTTGTATCAGTGTGTATCTTAATGAGTTAGCGTCACAGTGACCATTTGACCCGAAAATAACACATAAAAAGGCCTGCTTATGTTAAGCAGGCCTTTTGGGTTTAGTTTTCACTGTTAGCGATGTTCACTTCAAAAACATCACATAAGCTAGTCACTATTTGGGTAAGTCGTTTTCTACTTTCTACACAAGCAGTTATAAAATCAGTCTTAGAACTGGTTCATTGTGTTGTCTTTACCAGACGCTTTAAGCGCTTGGTCACCAGAGAAGTACTCTTTATGTGTATCACCCATATCTGAACCAGCC
This sequence comes from Shewanella phaeophyticola, assembly GCF_025398315.1. Lineage (GTDB taxonomy): Bacteria > Pseudomonadota > Gammaproteobacteria > Enterobacterales > Shewanellaceae > Shewanella > Shewanella phaeophyticola. Next base: position 3,383,089 of record NZ_JAODOQ010000001.1, on the reverse strand, counting down.
ATGTTTTGATGTTTAACACAGGCGATTCCTTCACGGATTTCCTTACGTTGAACATTGGCAACATAACCCAACATACCTTGGTCACCGAAGTATTCTTTAGCCAAGTTGTCGGTAGACAATGCTGCTGTATGGTAAGTCGGTAGTGTAATAAGGTGATGGAAAATACCTGCTTCACGTGACGAGTCAGCTTGGAAGGTACGAATTTTTTCATCAGCTTGGATAGCAAGCTCAGTGCCATCGTAGTCAACGCTCATTAATTGCGCACGGTCGTAAGCTGATACGTCTTGTCCTGCTGCTTGCATCGCATCAAATACTTGCTGACGGAAGTTAAGCGTCCAGTTAAACGATGGCGAGTTGTTATACACAAGCTTGGCATTAGGAATAACTTTACGGATTTCGTTAACCATGCCACCAATTTGCGATACATGAGGCTTTTCAGTTTCAATCCACAATAAATCAGCGCCATTTTGCAATGAAGTAATACAATCAAGTACACAACGCTCTTCACCCGTACCAGCACGGAACTTAAATAAGCCATTTGGTAGACGAGCCGGTTTTACTAATTCGCCACCTTGCTTGAATACCACGTCACCGTTTTCAAGTTTTGCTGCATCAACGGCTTCAACTTCAAGGAAACTATTGTATAAATCGCCTAGATCGCCTGCTTCATTAGTGACAGCAATTTTTTGAGTTAAGCCTGCACCTAATGAATCGGTACGCGCAACAATCACGCCGTCATCGATACCTAACTCTAAAAATGCATAACGAACCGCATTAATTTTTGCTAAAAACTCAACATGTGGCACGGTGACTTTACCGTCTTGGTGGCCACATTGTTTTACGTCTGATACTTGGTTTTCTAATTGAATACAACAAGCACCGGCTTCAATCATCTGTTTTGCCATTAAGTAAGTGGCTTCTTCGTTACCAAAACCGGCATCAATGTCGGCAATAATAGGTACAACATGGGTTTCGAAGTTTTCAATTTTTTGTTGAATCGCGGCTTTATCAGACTCTTTAGCATTATCTAATTGGCGGAAAAGACCATCTAGTTCACGAGCATCAGCTTGACGTAGGAAGGTGTATAGCTCTTTAATCAATGCAGCAACAGAAGTTTTTTCATGCATAGATTGGTCAGGTAATGGACCAAACTCACTTCGCAGTGCAGCTACCATCCAACCTGAAAGGTATAAGTAACGACGCTTGGTGGTTAAAAGATGTTTTTTAATCGAGATCATTTTTTGTTGGGCGATAAAACCATGCCAGCAACCTAAAGACTGAGTGTACTGCGATGAGTCCTTGTCGTAGTTGTCCATGTCTTCACGCATGATCTTGGCAGTGTATTTTGCTATGTCTAACCCAGTTTTAAAGCGATTTTGTAGACGCATACGAGCGACTGACTCTGGGTTGATGGCATTCCATTTACTACCTTCTGAATTAATCAAGGTGGCAGCTTCATCGATATTATTTTTGTAGTGAGTCATGTGTTTATTCCTTAACAAATAGATTAGCGGCAATTGATTACGTTGAAAATAATAGTCAGATTTGGTTAAATAAACCTAATTTATGCTTACTATCTTCGGTATTCACCATATGAATGTATCTCGTATCGATTTGAACCTCCTTGTTTATTTAGATGTTTTACTGCGTGAAAGAAACGTGACTAAAGCTGCTGACCAACTTGGGATCAGCCAGCCTGCAATGAGTAATGGCCTAAAACGCTTACGAAACTTGTTTGACGATCCCTTACTTATTCGCACTAGTCAGGGTATGACGCCGACCGAACGCGCAAATGAATTACAACCCATTATTAGTGAGTTGATTATTGGGCTGGAAAAAGCCGTGCAACCGCGTGCCCATTTTGATCCACTAGAAAGCGATAAAGTCTTCCGTGTTATGGCAAGTGATTATGCTGAAGCGACGTTAATTCCACCGCTTATTGCCAAGCTTCGTACTCAAGCACCTAACATTATTTTAGATATCATGACCCCAAGTGATGTCAGTTTCCCTGATGTAGAACAAGGAAGAGTCGATATGGTGATCAACCGTTTTGACAGTATTCCGCAATCATTTCATCAAAAAGTATTGTGGAGTGACGATTTTAGTTGCCTGATTAGTAAGGGTAATCCTGTTTTAAAGAAGTTTTCTTTAGACAGTTATTTAAAAGCTAAGCATGTATGGGTGAGTAAAACTGGTATGGGTGTTGGGGTAGGGATGAACCCTGATGATGTTCAGCGTTTGGGTTGGGTAGATGAAGCGTTAACGCGAATGGGTGTGAAACGCCAGATCACCGTTTTTACCCGCCATTATCAAGCCGCCTGTTTGTTGGCTGAGCAACAAGATTTGATCGCAACCATACCAAGTAAGATGGCGCGTCATCATATCAATAATGAACGGGTGAGCATTATTCCGCCGCCTTTTGTTATTCACCCCATTGCCTTGACTATGGCTTGGAGCCCTTTGCTTCAACATAATCCCGCGCATCAATGGATGCGGCAACTTATCACTAAAACCGCAGAAGAGATAAATAGAGGCGATGTGTAATCTTACTGTAATTGTGATTTTTAGTTACGTATATGTTGTAAATTAACTAAAAAACGTCATTTTGCCATATCTTTGGTGAATAGTGATGATAATAAGCATAAATTGGATAAATAAGATAACTTTGATATAGAGTAAAGAATTACCGCGTATGAAGAGTAAGCTGTTAACAGTGGAATGAGTTTGAGCTAGTGATTTGGGACTACTGATTTATGGCCAATGATTTAAGGCATATGATTTAGGACTGAGTTTACGGTCAACGCACAGAAAATAAGGTAGGGATATAACATGACAGCACGTATTCAAGTAGGTGGATTACACATAGCACAAGAGTTGTGGCAATTGGTTGATAGTGAAATTTGCCCAGGTACTGGCATTGATTCAGCAACCTTCTGGACAAAATTTGAGGACATTATTAATGAATTTTCTCCCGTTAATGCGCAGCTGTTAGAAAAAAGACAACTACTACAACAGCAAATAGATCAATGGCATATTGACCATCCCACCCAAGATTTTGACCCAGCAAAATATAAAGCTTTTTTATTTGAAATAGGTTACCTAGTACCTGAGGGTGAGGCTTTTCAAATTAGCACTGAAAATGTCGACCATGAAATTGCCGCGCAAGCAGCACCGCAATTGGTGGTGCCGGTTAAAAATGCTCGCTTTGCGCTTAACGCTGCCAATGCACGTTGGGGCAGCCTGTATGATGCGCTATATGGCACTGACGCAATATCTGAAGAAGATGGCGCGGAGATCACTAAACAGTACAACCCTGTACGCGGTAATAAAGTTATCGCTTTTGCCAAACAACACCTAGATACCGCTGCGCCCTTAGCACAAGGTAGCCATGCTGATGTGACTCGTTATTACCTCGACGCGGGTGTGTTGCGGATGCAATTAACTGACGGCTCGACTACAAGCTTAGCCCAAACCGATAAGTGTGTGGGTTACCAAGGTAGTGCCGATGCACCAAGTGCTATTTTGTTAGTTAACAATGGTCTGCATATCGAAATTCAAATAGATCCAAGCAGTGTCATCGGTGGCAGCGATCGCGCTGGCGTTAAAGACTTACTGGTCGAAGCCGCTGTGACCACCATTATGGACTGTGAGGATTCTGTCGCTGCAGTGGATGCTGAAGATAAGGTTGAAGTTTATCGCAATTGGTTAGGTTTGATGCAAGGTAACTTAGTTGCCTCGTTGACTAAAAATGGTAAAGAGATTGTAAGAGAGCTCAACGATGATCGCGTCTATACCGCTGCTAATGCCAACCAGAATGCAGATGTAAAAACAGTGACGTTACCCGGTAGAAGTTTGCTATTTGTGCGTAATGTAGGCCACTTGATGACCATTGATGCTGTGCTGGATAAAAATGGCAACGAAATACCTGAAGGGATACTTGATGGCATGATCACTGTGCTTGCTGCCATGCATGACCTTAAAGGTAACAATAATGGTCGTAGCAATAGCCGCAAAGGTTCGGTGAATATTGTAAAACCCAAAATGCATGACTCTGAAGAGGTGCAATTTACCTGTGACCTGTTTGCTAAGATAGAAGATGCGCTCAAGCTGCCGCGTAATACTATTAAGGTAGGCATTATGGATGAAGAGCGCAGAACGACACTGAATTTAAAAGAGTGCATTAGGGCAGCCAAAGATCGCGTCGTGTTTATTAATACTGGCTTTCTTGACCGTACGGGTGATGAGCTGCATACCTCAATGCTAGCGGGTGCGTTTGTGCCTAAATCGGTGATGAAACAGCAAAAATGGATTAGTGCTTACGAAGACTGGAATGTCGATATTGGGCTTGAATGTGGCTTACAAGGTCGTGCTCAAATCGGTAAAGGCATGTGGCCAATGCCAGATGAAATGGCAGCGATGCTTGAACAAAAATCGGCTCATCCTAAAGCGGGCGCAAACACAGCGTGGGTGCCTTCGCCAAATGGTGCCGTGCTGCATTCTATTCATTATCACCAAATTAATGTGGCAGATGTTCAGCAACAAATTAAACAACGCCCACGTGCTAGCATTGACAGTTTGTTGACCATACCTTTACTTGCTGATGGGGTAGCACTCACCAATGAGCAAATTACTTTTGAACTCGAAAATAATGCCCAGGGTATTTTAGGGTATGTAGTGCGCTGGATTGATCAAGGTGTGGGGTGTTCAAAAGTGCCTGATATTAATAATGTCGGCTTGATGGAAGACAGAGCGACCTTACGAATTTCATCGCAATATTTAGCTAATTGGCTTGAGCATGACCTATGCAGTGAAGCACAAGTGATGGCGGCGTTGAAAAAAATGGCCGCGGTGGTCGATACTCAAAATGCAGGTGATCCGCTGTACACTAATATGGCGCCTAATTTTGACGGCATCGCCTTTAAAGCGGCATGCGATCTGATTTTTAAAGGCAAATCTCAGCCTTCTGGTTACACAGAACCTTTGCTACATGCTTATCGAATTCAAGCTAAAGCAGGTTAGTATCTAGGGTCTGTTGATCTTTCAAGGTTGTTTTTGCAGCGAATTGTTGGTCTTTTATACAAGGCAGAGACTTTGAGGTGTAGTTATTCTACATAAAAAGTCGATAACGCAGTAAAAATGGCCAACAAACGCTGCCTGAAAGGTTCGGCTAAAAACGTTTTACTCTTTGTTGAATGGATTTTGCTTAGATGACTAGGCATCAATCAATTCGCCTCGATTAAAACGTTTTTAACTCGAACAAAATTCAAACAGCAAAGATCAACAGACCCTAGTGTCTAGTGTTAACACTTGCTCTGAGTTGATGTAGTCACTCAATCAATAAGCCCTGATCTGGCAAAGGTTAGGGCTTTTTTGTGGTCACGTATCAGTGGTATTAGAGTAAAGTTAGCCTGCGATGTATCGACTAGGTTGTTGAGCCAGATTGTTGAGCCAATGTAATTCTGCGCTCTAGATGCAGAGCTTTTAAGCGTGGGTCTGATTTATGATTGCGTTCTATATCTGTTTAAGCCAACCTGTCTCAAATCGATCAATAGAGAGCCTTATGAAATATTCGTTACTTGCTTTGGGATTACTGTTTAGTAGCCAGGCGCTGTTCGCTATGGACGTTAACTATACTGCGACGCCTATCAAGATTGATGGTGTTGTTGACCCTGCATGGCAGCAAGCTAAGTGGCAAACGATGCCGTATTTAATGGCTGGCATATTGCCTGATTCTGCGAGTGATTTTAGCGGTAAATATAAGTTATTGTGGGATGAGCATTATTTGTATCTGCAAGCTGAAATTACCGACGATGTATTGATTGACACCCATGCCGACCCAACGGTGAATTATTGGGATGATGACACCTTAGAGATTTTTATTGATAGTGATGCCTCAGGCGGCAATCATCAGTTTAATCACAGTGCATTTGCTTACCATATAGGCCTAGACAATCAGGCGGCAGATTATGACTCAGATAAACAAGCTCACCTGTATACCTCACATTTAAAAAGTCGTTGGCAGCGCAGTAGTGAAGCGCCTTTTAATGTGATTTGGGAGGTAGCGATTAAGCTGTATCCTGATGACTTTAAAGAAGGCCAAGAAGATAACCCTTTATTGCTAACGCCAAATAAAATCATCGGTTTTATGCTCGCCTATTGCGACAACGATGGCAGCCCAGTAAGAGAGCACTTTATGGGGTCTCATGAGATCACCCCAATTAACGGAGACAAAAACAGAGGCTTTATCGACGCCAATGTGTTTGGCAGTATTACCCTTAAACATTACCCCTAAACATTACCCTTAAACGTTAACCAGATGCTCCATTGCCGAGGCGAACAGCACACAAGTGCAAAACCTTGAGTTAGAAGAACCATTAATCATTTACTAAACGGAGTTTAGCTGGGGAGTTTAAATACTGTGAGGAACACTAGTGTTATGAGGGACGAATCTTGACTAGTTTAAAATTTAGTATTTAATATCAATTAAGTTATGGCGAAGCGACCGGATTACAAGTGATTAAAGTTGATGAGAAAGAGTTCTTTAAAGAAGTTGTTGTCAGATTGACTTCTAGTTTAAATATAAATAAAGCAATTTTTAGCTTATCAGAATATCTTAGAAAATATATGAAGGTCATTGACTTTGAACTGTATATTCCAATGGAAGTTTCGGGACAGTTTCGAAAAATTATATATTACTCATCAGGTCACTCATCTGATGGGACTTCATGGCTGCCACAAAACTATTGGAACTGGTTAAAACAACAACGAACACCTTTCCTGTTAAGAGATACGGATAAAAATCGGTTTGTAGATGAACTTACTACCATTATTGAGTTAAAAGGATTCAGTACGTTAATAAGCCCACTTTTAATCGAAGATAAGCCGATAGGATATATTTTAATAAGAGTCGAAGGTGAAAATGAGTTTCCTTCCTCAATAATATCTTTAATGGCTGTAGCCACTAAACCTTTCTCTATTATTCTAGCCAATGGTATTGCTGATAACTTGATTAAGCAGCATCGAAATCTATTTGTTAGTGATAAACAATCTGTTCACAATGCTCTGAGTGTAAACCCAAAAATAGAGATAGTTGGTGAGAATTCTGGTTTGAAAAATGTGTTAGAAATGGTAAGAAAAGTCGCGCAGAAAAAGACTACTGTTTTATTACAAGGAGAAACCGGAACAGGAAAAGAGGTTATCGTTAGTGCTATTCATCATATGTCATCAACTCCGAATGCAGCCATTCATCAAACTGAACTGCGGAGCGATTCCTGAGAATTTAATCGAAAGTGAATTGTTTGGTCATGAGAAAGGGGCATTTACTGGTGCGTCTTGTTCTAAGAAAGGTTATTTCGAAAGAGCTAATGGAGGTACTTTATTTCTAGACGAAATAGGGGAAATGCCTCATTGTTGCCAAGTTAAATTATTGAGGGTTTTACAAAACAAAGAAGCTTATAGAGTGGGGGGCGAAAAAAGCTTTGAAATTAATACCAGAATAGTCGCAGCGACCAATAGAAATTTAGAGGAAATGGTAAAGCGTGGTGAGTTTCGTGAAGACCTTTGGTATAGGTTAAATGTGTATTTAATTAATATTCCTCCATTAAAGGAAAGAGTTGAAGATATTCCAGAATTGGTTCATTTTTTTGTAAATAAAATCAGTAATGAAATGGAAATGGCTGCACCTCCTATATTAAAAGTAGCATTCGGCGTTTTTCAAGACAGTTGTCGCCTAAATTGTTAAGCAGCTTCTTTGTGTTGCTCTGGATTTAACTCCACAGCCCCTATGGGCTGCCAGTTTCGCTCTTCTTTTGACCATCGTTCTGGATGTTCATTTCTTTTTGTCTGATACAACACTTTTCGCTTCGCCAGTATCTCTACATCAAGACCATCATGTCTCTGGTTTGGTGTCACAAACTTAATCCTGCTATGTCGATGCTCATTGTTGTACCAATAAACAAATTCTTTTACCCATTTACGCGCTTCATCTAACGACTTAAAACCTTCGCTAGGCCAACGTGGATGATACTTTACCGTTCTAAACAGTGATTCTGAGTACGGATTATCATTACTCACCCTTGGGCGACTTCGTGAGGTCACAACGCCTAAATCGTACATCTTAGCTCGCATCGTTAGGCTCTTCATGGGCGCGCCATTATCAGAGTGCAACACGACATCTTTCTTCAAGCATTTCTCTGCCCAAACGCTACGCTCTAGCAGTGCTGCTGCTTGCTCACCTGTTTCGCTGTAGTGAACTTCCCAACCGACGATTTTTCGACTGTAAATATCTTCAATCATGTACAGATAATAGTGTATTCCTATCACCGTTGTAGGCAGGTAACTGATATCCCAACTCCACACTTCGTTCGCTTTTTTAGCCGTATAACTGGTTGGCTTTTTATGAACATTTCTCGGCTTAGCTTTGCCTCGGTGGTGCAGCATGTTTTTAGTATGTAATACACGGTAAAAACTCGACTCCGAAGCAATATACTCACCTCTATCGGCGAGTATCGGGACAATTTGGCTTGGTGGTAATGAGGCAAACTCTTCACTATTACACACATCAATCACGGCTTGTCTTTCAGCATGACTCAGTTTATTTCCAGGCTCTGGCCTCATTGCGGTTGGCCTTTTATCTGCGCTAATCTCACCGCCTATTCGCCAACGCTGTAAGGTTCTACTTGATAATCCAATCACGTCACAGGCCTTATCTTGTCTCGCGCCTGATGCTACTGCTGTACTGACCCACTGCGCGTGCTTCTGCCTATCGGTCAGCGAAATCAGTCTTCCTCTTTTTCCTTCCAATAGGCATCGAACTTTTTTCCGAGTACGAGTAAAGCAGCCGCTTCCGCTAACGCTTTATCCTTTCTACGTAACTCACGTTCTAGCTCGTTAATGCGTTTTTTGTCAGTCTTTTGTCCAGGTGTTGTCTTGGCTTTACTTGTCAGTGTTGTGCTTGTATTACCGGCAATGCAAGCTTGCTTCCATCCGTTGACTTGCTCAGGATATAACCCCTTAGCTCGGCAATATTCACTTAACTCAACTGCCGACAGAGAGGCTGTTTCCAATACCACTGAAAACTTTTCTTCACTTGACCACTTATCCGATGAACTGACTTTTGACACGTTTAACCCTGAGGTATTAAATTGCTTTTGCCAACTATACAGGGTTGAGAGATTAATGCCTTCTTGCTCTGCAAACTTACGAACCGACAAACCACTTTGACTAAACTTGTTTAATATAGCTTCTTTAAATTGACCTGAATGCCTTTGATAATTCACTTGCTGTAACTTACCGCTCCCTGTTTATTTGTAAATTAATTGAGGCGACAACTATCCTGACACAGGGGGCATTGGATAAACTAAAGCTTTACTCTTGGCCAGGTAATGTCAGAGAACTAGAGAATGTCGTTGAAAGAGAATTAATACAATACAGTGAGAATACGTTAAATTTTAAAAGTTTTATCAAAGAAAAACTTACCAGTACAAGTATTGATTATAATATCGATAGTGCTGAGGTAGAAAATAAAAATACAATGAATCTTGAAAAGGTTATGTCATTGCATATTAATAAAGTGTTAGATATTACTGGTGGTAAGATTCATGGTGCAGGAGGAGCTGCAGAGCTATTAAATATCAATCCAAACACATTGAGAGCAAGAATGAAAAAGTTAGGGATACTCTAACGCCTATCTCTAGTGTAGTAATAATAAAGTATAAGTGTTAAGCTGCTGATATGCGATATTTAAATATGTATACATTAACATTTTAGATCGTTTTATTCATTCTTAATTATACAAAATGATTTTTTGTTCTACTTGTTATTGATTAGAAATGTAATTGTTAACAATTACATTCTGTGTGCAAAGTGATTTATATGCGCGATATTCATTTATGATTATTAGTTAGAGTCACTATTTAAAGTGACTCTATGAAAAAAATAATATGATTAAAAAGGTCCTATTTACCAAACGTATGAAAACCTTGCAAATATCGCATTAGTAACAGATGTGTTCTCCCCATCTAGCCCGACGTCATACCATAAAGAAGCATGCATATTGCTAGATAAGTATGCCATAGTTCCAGCCCCCAGAGTTACCTCGTTACTATTTGAGTTAAGTATATCTACTGTTGTTCCTGAATTTTCATAAGTCGATTTTTTAGTATTTTGGTAGTTTGCGCCTATAAATGGTTCAAAAATATCATTCACCCGATATGCCACCCTCACGCTTGCATGGTATGTGTTACCTGCATCAATATTCGGCTCTCCTGTCACGCGAGTAGTTGTTCTGAACATTGCGCCTAAATGTGCATCTAAGGAAATCTTATCTATTTTATAAGCAGCGAATAGTTGGGTAAAGCTTCCCCAGTTGTTCGCTGACACATCATTATCGCCAACAGGGATAGATATGTAACTTTGAATCCCTAATGTACTGTTTTCATTTGGTTTCATCCAACCAGCAATACCTACAAGTGGGTCGCCGATACCAGATACACGTATCTCATCACCTTCAACACTGACAAAAGTAGGAACAAATTCAAAACCTAAACCTACATCCGGAAGTGCGTCAACTGTAAAAAAGTGTGCGTACTTCGTAAAACTTGCTACTTCAGTAAGGCTTGATGTGTCAACTTTATCTCCATTACTATCAAATCTTTCATTGGTATTTTGTACGTAAGCATATTCAACGATGGCATTAAAAGGTTCGAAGTTAACAGGCAGGTCATAATCATGGAGGCCAATAAATGCTAATGGTACATAGCCGGCGTTGGCATATTGGGCTGCCATGAGGTTAATTAATATTAAGCCGACTGCGGTACTATAAGTGCCACCACTTAAGAGATTAGTGTTTTTTTTCATTTTGTTAGTTCTCTAAATAAGTTATAGATTTAATTTAAAAAATGCGGTAGTTATTGATGACTACCGCAAATTTTAAAGGGGATAAAATGAAAGTTTTATATAGATTTAAGTTTTGCAGCATGTTTAGCTGCAATTTTGCCAGTTGCCATACATCCTGGAACACCATATGGCCAAAGAGCTAAGCCTTGTCCGACATTACCTGCACTATAAAGTCTAGGGATGGGTTCATTGTTGTAATCTAAAGTTTGAGCATGAATGTTGTATCTCAAGCCACTTGTGTTATAGACACCACAAGCCATCAATTCAATCGCATAATATGAGCCATTTTGAGATAGAGGTTTCAACGTTTCTTTAGGTCGGTCAAATTCATCATTCCCACTTTTGCACCCTTCGTTATACTTTGTTACTGTTGCTTTTAATGCATCTGGTTTAATTATTCTCGGTGTCTCAGTTGACAAATATGGTTTCGCTTTCATTTTAGCGGCCAGCTCTTCTAACGTATCAGCTTTAATAAGCCATCCAGATTCTATTTCTGCACGATTATCATCACTCCATTCGTAAATATTCTGTACACTAGCCCAACCCCAGTTATTATCGCCAATAACCTTACCTAAAGTAGCTGAATCTAACTCTTTTTGATCACAAACAAGAAACATTGGTAGATTATCCCAACCAACAGGTTTGCCTTTATGAGTGTTATCAGTAAAGTTTAACCAAGGCATTGGATAGAACTTTTCATGAGTTAATAAAGTCTTTTCGTTCATGAACCTTTCGCCATCCATGTTGACGAAAATTCTAGAGTTGTTAAGAGGTGAATTATCTGTTCCTCTAACAAGATCGGCAGTATCCCAAGTTCTATGAGTAATTGCGGTGCCAAACTTCTCGGTTGGTTCTCTAAAAGCAAATTCCATCCAGTCAAAGCCTTTACCCATGTTGTCTAAAGCTCCACCCGCGGCCATTCCCATTTTCATGCCATCGCCAGTACTAGCTGGTGAGTTTATCGTTGCAACATCTAGTCCAGGGAAGTTGAATTGGCGAATCATATCTTTGTTCGCGTTATAATCACCAGATGTGATAATGACGCCTTTTCTTGCTTTTATTTTAATTTCTTTACCATCATCTTGGGCAATTACACCAAGTATCTCTTTTGTTTCTGGGTCTTGAATTAGAGACGTCGCTGGTGTGCTATATTTAATCGTAATCCTAGGGGTTTCCATAACCCATGTTTTCAATAGTTTGTAAAATGCTTTACCTTCTCCCTCAACAAGGAAAGGATTTTCTTTTTGCATTTTAAGACCTTTATCTTTTGCCCATTTTATTTGAACATTAATTTCATCAGATATTTTTCGAGCGGTTTCTGGTGTCATCGACCCCATTGATCTTTCGATGAAGTTTTTACCTTTACGGCCTGCAAAACTCATAAAAATTCCGCCATAACATGATGTCGCACCGCCTGCAGTTTCTTCGGGCATTTTTTCTAACAAAGTGACATTAAGATTTTCTTCTGAAGCGGCGATAGCAGCGGCAGAGCCTGCACTACCAAATCCGATAACAATAATGTCAGTTTCTTGATCCCATTTTTTTGGAGCTGTAGCTGCTATTGACGAAATAGGTAACAATGTTGTTGAAACTGCAGCTCCTACAGCTGTTGCCCCTTTAAGGAATTTACGACGTGAAATTTGATTTTCATTTTTCATTTTTAGTAGCCTTTAATAATATAAAAGTATTGGGAACTTATGTTTAATATGTAATGTGAATAGTGAAATTAATAAAATTAACACTTTCACTTGTTTTAAATGTTTTTAACTTCTTATTTTAAATTTAATTATTTTTATTTCGTTTAGAAATAAATGTTAAGTTGTTAATTAGGGGACTTTAAAATCAAAGCTATGGCAGGATGCGCAATAATCTATTGAGGTGCTATGTGACTTATGGCATTCATTGCACTCAATATCACCTTCATGAGCATCATGTGGATTAATATGTAATGCTTTAGTTTTTTCATACATCCCATCATATCCGCCATGACAATCTAAACAGGCTTGAATTCCAGCCTCTTTCTTAGGCTTTCCTTCATGGCAGCTGTTACAATCTAGACCATTTTTAATATGTATATCACTTAGAAAGCCCTCTTGATTTGCAAACACTGTTCCAGCACCAGCAAAACTCAAAGCTAGTACCGATATAAATAATACAAACCTATTTTTCATCTTTATTCCTATTTTCTGCTTTAAAGTAAACATCACTTTTTAGCCAAGTAATATGGCTATATATCTATAAAGCAAACGATGTGCCAGTTATTAAGCTGTTGATATTATAGGTTTTGTTTTTTCATTTAAATGAGGGCGGGGGATGTTGTGCTATATGGTTGTGTTATATGGTGACGATTACCATATTTGGTAATCGTTGGGGTTTAGTGAAAGGTCAGCAAAGGCTAATTTCAATAGCACTGTATAGTTGCCCCCTGTGTCAGGATAGTTGTCGCCTCAATTAATTTACAAATAAACAGGGAGCGGTAAGTTACAGCAAGTGAATTATCAAAGGCATTCAGGTCAATTTAAAGAAGCTATATTAAACAAGTTTAGTCAAAGTGGTTTGTCGGTTCGTAAGTTTGCAGAGCAAGAAGGCATTAATCTCTCAACCCTGTATAGTTGGCAAAAGCAATTTAATACCTCAGGGTTAAACGTGTCAAAAGTCAGTTCATCGGATAAGTGGTCAAGTGAAGAAAAGTTTTCAGTGGTATTGGAAACAGCCTCTCTGTCGGCAGTTGAGTTAAGTGAATATTGCCGAGCTAAGGGGTTATATCCTGAGCAAGTCAACGGATGGAAGCAAGCTTGCATTGCCGGTAATACAAGCACAACACTGACAAGTAAAGCCAAGACAACACCTGGACAAAAGACTGACAAAAAACGCATTAACGAGCTAGAACGTGAGTTACGTAGAAAGGATAAAGCGTTAGCGGAAGCGGCTGCTTTACTCGTACTCGGAAAAAAGTTCGATGCCTATTGGAAGGAAAAAGAGGAAGACTGATTTCGCTGACCGATAGGCAGAAGCACGCGCAGTGGGTCAGTACAGCAGTAGCATCAGGCGCGAGACAAGATAAGGCCTGTGACGTGATTGGATTATCAAGTAGAACCTTACAGCGTTGGCGAATAGGCGGTGAGATTAGCGCAGATAAAAGGCCAACCGCAATGAGGCCAGAGCCTGGAAATAAACTGAGTCATGCTGAAAGACAAGCCGTGATTGATGTGTGTAATAGTGAAGAGTTTGCCTCATTACCACCAAGCCAAATTGTCCCGATACTCGCCGATAGAGGTGAGTATATTGCTTCGGAGTCGAGTTTTTACCGTGTATTACATACTAAAAACATGCTGCACCACCGAGGCAAAGCTAAGCCGAGAAATGTTCATAAAAAGCCAACCAGTTATACGGCTAAAAAAGCGAACGAAGTGTGGAGTTGGGATATCAGTTACCTGCCTACAACGGTGATAGGAATACACTATTATCTGTACATGATTGAAGATATTTACAGTCGAAAAATCGTCGGTTGGGAAGTTCACTACAGCGAAACAGGTGAGCAAGCAGCAGCACTGCTAGAGCGTAGCGTTTGGGCAGAGAAATGCTTGAAGAAAGATGTCGTGTTGCACTCTGATAATGGCGCGCCCATGAAGAGCCTAACGATGCGAGCTAAGATGTACGATTTAGGCGTTGTGACCTCACGAAGTCGCCCAAGGGTGAGTAATGATAATCCGTACTCAGAATCACTGTTTAGAACGGTAAAGTATCATCCACGTTGGCCTAGCGAAGGTTTTAAGTCGTTAGATGAAGCGCGTAAATGGGTAAAAGAATTTGTTTATTGGTACAACAATGAGCATCGACATAGCAGGATTAAGTTTGTGACACCAAACCAGAGACATGATGGTCTTGATGTAGAGATACTGGCGAAGCGAAAAGTGTTGTATCAGACAAAAAGAAATGAACATCCAGAACGATGGTCAAAAGAAGAGCGAAACTGGCAGCCCATAGGGGCTGTGGAGTTAAATCCAGAGCAACACAAAGAAGCTGCTTAACAATTTAGGCGACAACTGTCTTGAAAAACGCCGGTTGTGTAACTCACTTTTATAATCAGAATGTTTTATATAGAGTTTTCCATTCACACTAAACTTAAATCAAACTAGGAATCAAACTAGGAATCAATCAAAACGTAGACTATCACTATTTAGAGTCACTATTCGTTAACACTTAGCAGCAAGCTGAGTGGCAAATGATGCCGTATTTAATGGCTGGCATATTGCCTGATTCTGCGAGTGATTTTAGCGGTAAATATAAGTTACTGTGGGATGAGCATTATTTTTATCTACAAGCTGAAATTACCGATGATGTGTTGCTTGATACCCATGCCGACCCAACGGTGAATTATTGGGATGATGACACCTTAGAGATTTTTATTGATAGTGATGCCTCAGGCGGTAATCATCAGTTTAACCACAGTGCATTTGCCTACCATATTGGCTTAGACAATCAGGCGGCAGATTATAGCTTCAGACAAACAAGCTCACCTGTATACCTCGCATGTAAATAGTCGGTGGCAGCGCAGTAGTGAGGCACCTTTTAATGTGATTTGGGAGGTAGCGATTAAGCTGTATCCTAATGACTTTAAAGAAGGCCAGGAAGATAAGCCTTTATTGCTAACGCCAAATAAAATCATCGGTTTTATGCTCGCTTATTGCGACAACGATGGCAGCCCAGTAAGAGAGCATTTTATGGGTTCCCATGAGATCCCCCCAGTTAACGGTGACAAAAACAGAGGCTTTATCGACGCCAATGTGTTTGGCCATATTACCCTTAAACATTACCCTTAAACGTTAACCAGATGCTCCATTGTCGAGGCGATCAGCACACAAGTGCAAAAGCAGTTATTAGTAATTGTGACATCGTCTGATTTTGTCAAACTTTGCCAGCGTGTGTTGCTACAACCATAAATGACTGTAGGCTTTGGTTTGATAATGTTTATTGTATAAAAAATGGGTTGCCGAATATGGCAACCCATTTTGTGTAGTGGAGCGAGGGTAATTCTCTTGGGGGAATTACTCTGAAGCTACACAGCTAAAGCTTTCTGCGAGTTCTATGTCTCCTGAACCATTGTATGTGGCTACTTGTGGGAATGGACACAATGGGCGAGAGCGGTCTTTAGCCCAATTGTCTGGCAGCTCAGTATTGGCTTCGCGCACATTGGCGGTGATGGCTTCAGGTGCGGTGCCTGTTTCTACCCAAGCCACGATGTCATCTAAAATCGTATTGACTTGATCGGTTGCTGGAGCCATTACCGCAGTGATTCATGCCTGGAATAAGGTATAGCTTGGCAAATTCATCAGCATTACCCGCATTAGCTTCATCAACAGCTTTGTACCAGTCAATGGTATTTTGCACAGAGAATACTGGGTCGGCTGTACCATGCACTAAGATCATTTTGGCGCCACGTTCACGTAATACGTCATAGTCCGTTTCACCACCTAAGGCCATAAATGACATTGATGATTCAGGGAACTCACTGGTGGTCGCATTGATTGCGGCTTGGGCTTCATCTAAGTTCAAGTTCACAGCGTAGTTGTAGGCTTCAATTAACCCTGCATCGGCAAAGGTGTTGTAGTCATTGAATTCGACTGGCGGCGTTGAAAATACCGTTGCTACAGTGCCTGCATCACGGCTAAAGGCGGCTGACATTTCCCAACTTGCCCAACCACTGGCACCTATGCCCACATCGTAAGGGAAGCTTGTGTAAAGTGCTGCGCCAGCTGAGGTTTGTGCCCCTGTCATAATATTACCTAGCGTTTGTTTTTGCTCGGCAGTTAAACAGGTTCCATCACGCTCAGTGGTACAAAGTGGCACGTCACGGTCAATATCAAAGGCAAGCTGACAGCCAACAAGGTCGTTAATCATCCCGTCTGCTGCGCCATCTAAAGCGTCACATTGCTCGCTGACACTATTAGCTAATAATGTATATTCTTGCGCGGTGACGGTGCTGACTATGGCGGCATTGATTTCATCGGCAGTGGTTAAAGGCGTATTAACTGGGATTAAATTGGCAAATTGCTGTACGCCATATAATTGTGCAACAGCGGCTTGAGGTAAGTCATTACCTGGGTCGCCTACTAAAAATCCGTCGTACATTTCAGGAAAGCGGGTTGCAGCGACCATAGTGTGACGGCCACCGTTAGAGCAACCGGCAAAGTAAGAACGGTCGGGTTGTTTGCCATAAGCGTCCAAGATGAGTGCTTTTGCCATTGGGGTGAGCTTTTCAACAGCACCGTAGCCATAATTAATGCGTGCTTGATGATCGAGTCCAAAATATTGTTGACCATAGCCTTCGTGCCCAGCATCGGAGCTAATTACTGCAAAGCCTTTGTTAAGTGCGGTAGCGTCATAGTCATCGGTTATTAAAAAACGACCTAAGGCTTTGTTCACTCGGCCGTCTAAGCCACCATTTGCTTGGTAGAGAAAGCGTCCATTCCAATCGGTTGGCATGCGCATTTCAAAGCCGATGGCATATTCTTGGGTTTCACTACCTTGCAACCCTTTACCTAAACGCTGTTCCATTTTACCGGTTAGCACGCAGTGAGCGGGTGATTTAAATATGACACCACTGCCATCGTAGTCAATTTCGCCGGCGTCAACCATCACCGCTGAGGTGATTTCGGTGTCGTCAAAGTTAAAAGCATCAACCAGCGATGAACAGTTTACTAATGTGGCAGGTTGGGCGGCGGTTAAAATGGGTAAACTTGTGTCTTTGTCGTCACTATCACAGCCTGTTAGCGCAAGCGTCATGGCAATAGAGGCGGCTATTGTATTAAGTTTCACGGGAAATCCTTTTTGCGAATTGAGAGTCAATCAAAAAGTAAAAGGCCGGGAGCGGTGACTCTTTACTTAATGAAAGCTGCGTAAGCTTTTGTTACGAAGATTAAATTGCGAACTTGTAGTAAACGTAGAAACGCGTATCGGTTAAGTCGTCACCCGTTGAGTAGTTCACAATGGCATGACGTGCGCGTACGCTTAAACCGTCAACATATTTGGCGAGATCGTACACCACTGAAAAGTCGGTTTCGTCGATGTCTTGGCTCGAGTCGCCATCAATTTCATAGTTTGCCCAGTAAACATAAGTGCTAACGCCACTTAATGCAGAATCTGGAGCAAATTGATAAGCAAGTTGTAAGCCGTAGCCATCTTCGTTAGCGCGTGCTGATTGAACCACTTGTTGGATGATGACTTTGTCATCGCCAAATGGTGCCACAACGTCGCCGTCACCGGTGGTAACATATTTTACTGTTGCATCAAATCCGTTCCATTTCATCCCTAAGTGGAAACCCGCTTGGTATGTGTCAAATTGAGCTTCGGTTTGACTAAGCGCACCAGTTGAGTCTTGCTTTAGGTAAGATGGATTGAAATACCAGTTAGCTGCACCCATTTCGCCGCTAAGGTTTAACTTAACATGGTACTGGTTATACACATCTTCCATGCTGTAGTACCACAAACTGGTCTTAGCGTTTATCGCTTCGATTGGCAGGTTGTAGTCTAAACCTAGCGCATAGATTGGGTTGTCTTCTACATCGACAATGACACCTTTACGTGCAAACTCACTTTGGATCCCGCTTGATACGTTGTTAAACTCTTCGTCAGTCCAGCCCATGTAGTCTGTGATGTATAGTGCTGATATCGCTAAATTTTCTATAGAGGTATTTTTAACACTGGCACCACGATAGGTGAACGGAATAGCGCGTAATGGGAACGGGTTCATCATTGGGGTACGTAACTCTTGTGCACCGACCACGATTTGTGTGTCGTACCAGTTGCCGCTGACAAAGTACTCTTGTAAACGGTTAACAGCGGTACGCTCGACAACTGAGCCAGGTGCGCCACCACCTACAAGGCCGTAAAGCCCGTCGTTGCTTGACTCCCATATTGGGTTTGCTGACGCAAATGAGCCCCCAAAACTGATGCCATTAGCTTCACCTGAACGCAGGTAGAATAAACCACCGAACGAGGTGTCGTGGCGATCTGTGCTATCAGCATCAAAGTTACGTTGAAAATCAAAAAGTTGGAATTGACCTTTCAAGGTTGCATCATTAAATATGTTTGCCATTGGCTCAGCGGCAAAGGCTGGGCTGGCGGCTAGACATGCTACGACTAGCGGTAATAATTTAGTTTTAATATTCATCATTCTCATCCTGTTTCGTATTGACTTTTTATGGTCGAGATATCGTGCCTTACTGTTTTAAGGGACCACAAAGTCAAAACGAAGGTGACAGCTACCGCAGTAGTTTTCAGACTTCTGGTGTACGTTGTGGCATTTTGCACAGTCGGTTTCGGTGCCAAAGTGGCGGTTTTCATGTGGGTTTGTTGGTTTTACATCTTTGGTTTTTTTAGCCAACTTTTCGGTGTTATGACATTTGATGCATTTGGTCATAGTGACCGCTTCGCGTTGTTCGGCGTTACCATGGCAGCTGGCACATTTGAGCCCTTTAGCTGCATGAGTTTGGTCGAGTAAGGTGGTTTTATCAGCCATTGCACTGCTTGCGAAAAAGCTCAATGCAAGACAAAGCATGATGTTGCGCAGTGTTAATTTTTTCATTGTGTTATTCCATAATTCTGTGTGAAAGGTGCCAAAGGTCTGGCATCCATTTACTTGTCTTTTTGGGTTACAGTTTGGCGACGTACTTACCTGCTAAGTAGCCAAATGTGTAGCAACGTCCTAATGACAAACCGAATACGGTGAGTGGGTAGTCGACACCGCCATAGAAGCCACCGCCAAGGTTACCGATAACAAATAAACCGCCAATTTTGTTGCCGTCTGCATCCAGTGCTTGATGGTTTTTGTCCACGAGCATGCCTGAACACAAGGTTGAGATGCGCATGCGGCGATGAATGCCATAAAAAGGTGCTTTTACCACTGGCAGCATTTTTGCTGAAGGCTTACCAAAATCATCATCTTTGCCGGTTTTGCATAGCTCGTTGTAGCGCTTCACATTGGCAACGAAGGTTTTAGGGTCGCATTCTAGTTTGACTGCGAGCTCTTCTAAGGTATTGGCTGAGTAGGTATTAATTTGAGACTCGTAAACGCCAATCTTTGGTGATGGATCTTCTGGCATGTAGATTTTCATCTGCTCAGGCGAGTAGAGTTTGCCTGGCCAGTTCGCTGCTTGTTCCATGTAGTTCGCGTCGAAGACTTGCGAGTAGTGACCGGCATTTTCTTCATCACGTAGATAGTTATTCATCAGTGACATAGCAACGGTTTCATTGACGAAGCGCTCACCTTTGCGGTTGACGGCAAGGAACGGCATATCACACATTGACGCATAGCCTGCATCAAAGTCATGGAGCATTTTGGTGTGGCCAATTGGTTCGATAACGCCGCCTGCCCAATATGCCATTGAGAAACCGTCACCGGTACGATCCATTTGTTTACGCTCAAAGTTTTTCAAATCAGGGATGAAGAAGTTACACATTGCTTCGTTGTTTTGGTAATCACCTGAAGACAAAATCACGCCTTTTTTGGCCATGTATTTGTGGTATTTACCGTCACGGTCTTGGGCGATAACCCCAATCACTTTGCCTGAGTCATCTTGAACAAGTTGCTGAGCTGGCATGTTGAAGAAGAATTTAACCCCAGCTTTTTCTGCCACTTTAGCTAAATCACGCATGCCGTCACCTGTGGTGTAAGGCTTATATCCACAATATGAGGTAACAAAGTTAAGTTTATGTTCGGTAACTCCATGAATGCCATGTTGTACTTTAGTGCCTTGGTCAACGATTTGTGCGCCACCTTTTTTAGCGCGGTCGATCACCCATGAAACGGCTTCACCAGAGTTGTATGCCCATTCTCTCACGAGTTCAGGGTGACAGCGGTGGGCACTGTCGCCCATTAAGCGGTTTACCATGGCTTCTACTGCGGCTTTGTCACTGTTGGCTAAATCGATGCCAGATCCTGTATTACCTTGCGAAACCACAATGGCTTGCTTTTGCAATACCGCTACTTTGGCACCGTTTTCAGCAGCAGATAACGCAGCGGGTACACCAGATGCACCTGCACCAACGACAACGACATCAAATGTTTGAGTTGAAACAATATCTCTGTCAGAAATCGGTTTCGGTTTTGGCATGAATTCGAGCGTTGCACCACCATCTGAGCTCTTGGCCGTTTTAACGCAATCATCTGTTGAGGCTGTGGCCATGCTGCCAGTAAGACCTGTAAAAGCGACGGCGCCAGTACCCATAGCGGCACGAGTTAAAAAACTGCGTCGTGAAAGACCATTTTGCAGGACATTGCGGGTATATTGGTCGATTTCATTCGACTTGTTTGAATCATTTTTACTCATTTTAAAACTCCTTTACCCCTCACGGCTCGAGGCAGATCCGTCATCAAGACTTTGATATAGAACCCGGTCATAACCGCTTAGAACGACTGTTTTCTACTAACTTAAGTAGGTTTGTTCAAAAAGTAGATAAAGCCTTTGTTATTAGTCATGACTAATTTTTACTCTCCACTTTCGATACGTTAAATGTATGACATATAACGTTTCGCAATAAGCATTGGTTGTTAAATTTTTGCAGCCATCCGCAAAATTAATTATTTTGTGACTTGCTGCTTAAATAAGCTATTTGTGAAACAGCAGGGCTCCTAGCAGGAGTTTTTGATGAGGTAAAGAGGGTTGCGAGGTTATTTAATCTGTTGTTTTTTAAAGGGGAATTATATTTACTGCTTTAGGTTTAACAGTAGTACTCTTTGGTGGTGACGCTGTGTTACAATTGGACGATAAAGTAGCGTAAGGACGTATTTTGAATAACTTCAAACCAATCAAGCAGATAAAGGCATCTGATGAAGTTTTTAATCAGCTCAGAGAAGCTATTTTCTCAGGGCGTTTTTCCGCGGGTGATAAACTGCCCTCGGAGCGCGAGTTGATCGAAAAATTTGCCGTGAGTCGCACGGTTGTTAGAGAAGCGATAAAATCGTTAGAAGCCCGCGGACTTGTGGTCATTAAGCAAGGGGCTACTGGCGGTGCTTTTGTAAAAGAAATGACATTTGATCGGTTAAGTAGTGACTGCAATGATTTGTTCTTTTTAGGTAAAATGTCATTTAATGAGATCTGCCAAGCGCGTTTACATATTGAACCTATTGTTGCTGGTCTTGCGGCAAAACACTGTACTCCTGAGCATGCTAAGTTGTTACTCGAGGCGAATGCCAATGAAAGCCTGACATTGGAATACCCTGAAACTGTCATGCTAAGAAGCAAAATTCATTATTTGCTGGCAGATATGTGTAATAACCGCTTTTTAACCGCTATTGATAAGTCATTGATTCAGTTAGTGGGTTCAATTTCCAGTCATTTCCAACCCGATACTGATAAAATACATCCCCCGGGCATGCATCATTCTATTATTGATGCTGTGATTGCAGGCGATGAGGCTGGTGCAGAGCAAGCAATGAGAGCGCATTTATTAGACTTTTTAGTCTTACTTGATGGCATTGAAGAAGAATATCGACATACTCAATAGCATTAATATTTATCTATTTTAGCTTGGACTTTTAGCCACATTTTTACTGTTTGGGATGAGTTGATAATCCTACTTTTATTCTCCTCGCAATGCTATTTGGGCACTTAACTGGCAATATCAAGTATGTACTATTGAATAGATGCGCGTGATTTGACCTATAGCATCGCTTTGTCATTACGGATCCTTATTGACTGATTGCATCAATTAATTTCTAGGTGTTTCTATTGTATTGAGTAATTTTTTCAATAACTTATCAAGTTGATTTTTTTCTTGTTCAGAAAAACTTGCGTTCATTAACCTGTGACTTTCTTGTGCCTTAACAGCAATATCTTCAATCACCTGTTTACCTTTTGCGGTTAACTGTACAAGCTTAACTCGGCCGTCTTCTGAAGAGGGGCTTCTGGATATTAAGGCTTTTTGTTCCAGTCGGTACAGTGCTTTGGTTAAGCCGCCGGAACTGATGAGCATGTAGTCCATAATTTGTGTGGGCATCAGTAGGTGTGGTGCGGGGGTTCTTCTTAGCGCAGTGAGTAGCCCAAAATCAGAGGTCTGCAAACCATACTCAGCCATTACCTTACTGCGTTTTTCTTCATTAATAGATTGAATTTTATCAATTAATGGTAGTGATTGCATCATGTCTTTATAGGCTTCTGGCCAGTTTTCTTCCATTAAAGAAAGAAAGGTTTCAAACTTCTCTATCATCGCTGTCGCTTCATTAATATACGATTGAATCGTCATTGTATCTTGCTGGAAAGGTAAGCTCAAGGTAATATATCTTCCTAGGAAGATAATAATTGATGTTGGTGAGGTGTTATGTCTAAGGGGCATTTTGTCTTTTTGATGGCGTTGGTGATGGCCGCGGCCTTTTGCGGTTGATGCTTATTTGCCAGGAATCCCCTCCATGTCAGAGTATTTGGGTGTGGGTATTGATTCTGTTGCCACGACGGTCAGTTTTTATTTTGTGGGTATGGCGTTGAAGCCAGCTTATTGGTGATCCGCTTGCAGATCGCTTTGAAAAACGCAGCATTATTGTGGGTGGCTTGTTGCTCTATGCCTTGAGTTCGTGGGTTATTGCTTCTGCCAGTGACCTTAATGTGATTCAAATTTCGCGAATTTTTCAAGCTGTTGGTGGGGGATTTGCAGGTGTGTGTGTTGCGCCGTTAGTTAGGATGAGAGAGAGCGGAAATGCCGCAGCAAAACTGTTTGGCTTAATCGCACTTATTATGGTGCTCGCTCCGGCCATTGCCCCGAGTATTGGTGCGCTAATTCTGTTAACGGGCAAGTGGCAGAATATTTTCTATTTTACCGCGGGCTATGCAGTGTTTGTCGCGATCCTTGTGGCTAAGTCATTACCTCAATGCCCCACTAAAACTCAGCAAGCGAAAATCCCTGCGTATCGGCGTTATCTGTTAGTGATGAAAAACACCACAGCCATGCGCTACTTGTTGGTACAGGCGTGCGGCTATAGTGTCATGATGGTGTTTATCACTAATGCCTCATTTATTTACCAGGTTCAGTTTGGTTTGAGTGAACAAATATTCGGATTGGTGTTTGCCGCTAATACGGTGATGAACATATTGGTAAATAGAAGCAATTCAACATTACTTAACCGTAAGCCTACCCATACATTGTTGCGAGTGGCCATTTTGTGTCAGGCATTTTTTGTGTTGCTGTTACTCAGCTTTACTGTGTTTGACGCTTCGTTGTATCTGTTTGTATTTGGCATTATGGGAGCCGTAGGTATGCTTGGCGCTATTATGCCCAATGCTAATGCGTTGTACATGAGTCAGTTTACCGAAAATACCGGCTCAGCATCAGCATTGTTAGGGGCAGGGCAGTTTACCGGTGGCGCGTTAATGGGAGGGCTGACAACCCAAATTTATAACGGGACTTTATGGCCTGTGGTGTTAGTGATGTTGATGTTAGTTATCGCGGCCAATATTTTACTGCCAAAAGGTAAAAAGGAAGCTGCTTTAGATTGCGCCGAACATCGAGGCTGAGGTGTTTACTTAACAAAAGGTAAGTAAATCGCAGCTACATTCAATTGAGTTGGGTGATGCTGAGCTAACTTCCCTCAATGGCGGGCAAGTTAGCTCGTGAACGTGTGGGGGATTGCAGTGTAGTCGATGCTCTTTATTGTAATGACGCCACAATTTCTCGAAAGAATGCGATGGTTTCGTGTTTTGAATTTAACGCATCAAGAAAGCCTAAATCGGCGCTGTTTTTTACAATCACCACATTGTGTTGTTGGTTCACATAAATGTATTGCCCGTACACGCCAACACAAAAGAACTCGCCTTGCTGTGCTTGTGGCGGTAACCAAATTTATATTCATTGGGTACTCAGGTTTTGTTTGAACGCATCTACTTTTTCATCCAGATTAACTGTTTAGCTCCAAATTATTACGAAACTCAGCAGGCGTTTGTTGAAACCAACGCTTAAAAGCTTTACGGAAGGCAGCGGTATCTCCATAGCCCATCATCAAAGCAATCGTTTCGACGGATAGGTCTTGTTTTTTTAAATGACAAGCCGCAAGGTGAGACATCAATTTTTCAGTAATTTCCCGGTAACTCGTTTGCTCTTGTTGTAATCTTCTTGCTAGAGTTCTTTTCGACACAAAAAGTGCCTTTGCTACATCCGCTTCGTTCAATGAGCCTATTGGTGCTGAAAGCACAAAACTGCGAACTTGGTCTGCAGTAGAATGTTTAATCGCAGGTAGTTGTTGGACAAGCTGTTGGCATTGTAACAAAGCTAATGCATGTGAATTAGCATCCCCAGAGACATTTGCTGTGTTCATGAGCTTTAGCGGAATCGAAAATGAAGTTACATCACAGCTAAAAACATAGTCACAATGTAGGTAACGTGAATATTGAAGGGCGTAGTGGGGTTGTGCATGTTCAAAATGGACTACTCCTTCTGTAAACGCTCTGCCTATTATGGCTTCAACAATAGCTTGAATAATTAATGCGAAACACTCCTGTAATAATCGTGCGATATCAACGGATACTGTCGCTTTTAAGATTAATCGGCAAATTAAATTATTATTGTGATTTGTGATTTGAACTTCGGAGAAGGGCAGTCTAACGCTTAGATAGTCTGCAAATGCAGTCAATGCAGTTTGTAAATTAGGACTACTTAATACCAAGTAACCCAGAGGATCAGTGCACCGAAGGAAGTAACTGTCGCCCCAATTTAAGGCTCAAGTGGTCAAAACCACTAAAGCGAATAGCATTATCAATTATTTGAATTTGTTGCTTAACGGTAATGTAGGTCAAATCTCCTGGTAACAACACGTTACTCGATAACAAAGTGCCAGAGAGTAGTCGCTCCATCTGTCGCTCTTGGATGTTTAATGTTCTGGCAATAATTTGAGAGTAAGTACTCGGTAATCGTAAATCTTTATTTTCCATCATTATTGCTCTCAATTAATTTATTTGTATTTAATATAGCCCATATATGGCAATAAATAACTCCACCTTGGCAATAATTAACCCCAAACCCACGCAATAAACTTGGTAGGGTAAATGTTATTCACACACTCATGGGGGAGTAAGGGGATGAAACAAGTAAAAAAACAAACCACTAACACTAATAATTATATGGAAATTAGAAGATTACCCTTTGAGTTTTCATCAAATATCGATCCGCATTGGCATAAGCAGCGACCAGAATGGAGTCATATGGTTAACGGTGCATCACTTTCAATGCCTTTTTTAGAACCTTATTTAATTAAAACAATGCGCAAAGCAAATCAACTCATTGACTCAAAAAAACTTAATCAAGAGGTGAGTTTATATATCGGTCAGGAGGGGCAGCACTTTCAACAACATCGAAAATTTAATGATAGATTAATTGAATATGGCTACTCAGAGTTAGTCGATATTGAAAATGAAATGAAGCAAACCTTTGGGCATTTCGAAACCAATAGGTCATTAAAGTTTAATTTAGCCTATGCAGCGGGTTTTGAAACAATGGCATTAGGAATAGGCCATTGGTTAATAAAAGATAAAGACTATTTGTTTGGTGGTTCTGATACTAAAGTCGCTTCGTTGATATTGTGGCATTTTGTAGAAGAGATCGAACATAAATGTGTTGCTATAGATGCCTACAACCATTTATACGGGAATTATTTCTATCGTGTGTTTGGGATGATTTATGCCACAGCACATGTGATTAAATTAAGTCAAAAGTCATATAAAGTGATGTTAAAAAAAGATGGTCTTTGGCGTAATATGGAATCACGTTGGAGACTAATGAAAATGATTATTCGTTTTTATAAAAATATGATCCCTTCCTTTTTAGAAGCTTGCTTACCTAATCACCATCCTTCGAAAATTTCCGATCCAGAGTGGAGTCTCCAATGGATAAACCAATACAACTTGGATGGAAAAAAGTTGACGTTATTGAACACTGAAAACCTTAACGAATTTTAATTGTTTATCATTTAAAGAGATAAAATTATGGCTGATGAAATTTCTCGCTCTCAACGTTTGTTGATTGGGCATGGTGCCCTTGTGTTACTTGTTGGATTTATTGTAGGTTTTGGTTTTTTATTTTTCTTAATAGGCAGAGTTGAGCTGTGGCCATTTGGCGCAATTGAATATCAAATGCCCGGCACATACGATGCTTGGAGAATGGCTCATACAGAAGGGATTATGAATGGTTTTGCTTTATGGATTTTAGCGGCTATTTTGCCCGCATTACATAATTACATTCGCAAACTATATCGACTCTGTGTGGGGATGGTTATTGTGGCTTGGACAATCGTTGTTGCATCATGTTTAGACCCTATTTTACCAACTTCTAGAGGGTTGGCATACACACCAACATCTAGTTTAACTAATGACTTAGCATTTTTTCTTTTTTATATCGGAATAGCAATCGCATTTTGGGTTGTTATCACCATAGCCGTTAAGGCATTTAACGCTAAATAAAATAAGGAGATTTTAGTATGAGTAACAATGTATGGCAGTGTATTACTTGCGGTTTTATATATTCAGAAAATGAAGGATTACCAGAGGAGGGTATACCATCAGGCACGAAATGGTTAGATGTACCAGATGATTGGTGCTGCCCCGATTGTGGTATGGATAAGTCTGATTTTGAAATGCTACTTATCAATGAATAATAATGAATGATGCATTTTTAACTCCATATAAGTTAGATAATTAAGGGATCAACTTATGTCTTTGCCTTGTATTATCATCGGCGCAAGTCATGCCGCGGTACAACTCAGTTTTAATTTACGACAACAAGGTTGGCAACACGATATTATCATCATCGGTAATGAATCGCATATGCCATACCAGAAACCACCACTATCAAAATCAATTATGAGTCAGCAAAAATCATTGGAAGAAATTCTATTAAAAAAAGACGAATTTTATCAAGATGCCAACATTCGTCTGATGCTTAATACCAATGTGACGGAAATAGATCGTAGTACAAAAACCATAAAACTTGCTAATGGTGAGGTGCTTGCTTATTCCAAATTAGCTTTATGCACTGGAGCAATCGCTAATAAAATTTCACTGTCGGATAAACCATTACTAGGTGTTCATTATCTGCGTACTGCAGAGGATGCAGCTAAGATTCAAAATCAATTAACTCATGCTAAAAACGCCGTAATTATTGGCGGTGGTTTTATTGGCTTAGAGCTCGCAGCGGCATTTAACCAAAGGGGTGTTCACGTTACAATATTAGAAGCTCAGGAGAATATCTTACAGCGCGTTGTAACATCAGAAGTCGCGCAATTTATCAGTTCATTGCATCAGCAACATGGTGTGGAAATAAAAAATTGCTGCATCGCTAAGCGCTTGACAGGTGATTCGTATGTTAGTGCCGTTGTATGTGAGTCAGGAGAAAGTATTCCAGCAGATTTAATTATTATAGGCATTGGGATTACTCCAGTCACGACACTGGCAACAAAAGCAAATTTAGATGTAGATAATGGTATTTTGATTAATCAATTTGCGGTTACCAGTGACCCTAATATTGTTGCTGCTGGTGACTGTTGCAGTTATTTTCATTCCATATACCAACGAAACGTTCGAGTTGAGTCTATTCAAAATGCACTCGATCAAGCCAAATCTGCGGCCGCCAGCATCATGGGAAAAGAAATAGATTTTAGTCATAACATTCCTCGTTTTTGGTCAGACCAATATGATATTAAATTGCAAATGTGTGGGTTAATTGATGGGTACGATAATGTAGAAGTTATTAATCCTCAGGATTATGGTCAATTATCGGTGCTGTACCGAAAAGATAATAAATTAATTGCAGCCGTTATAATTAATAACCCTCTGATGATGAAACAAGCGATAAGCGCTATTGCCAATCAAGAGGCGTTTATTCATTAATATGGGTAATGTAATGATTAGCTTGGGATAAATGAGTCTCTGACAAATTGATGCCCAATTTATCTCATTAAGTTGTTTGTCTTCTACTCCAATGACGCGACGATTTCGCGGAAAAACGCGATGGTTTCGTGTTTTGAATTTAACGCATCAAGAAAGCCTAAATCGGCGCTGTTTTTTACAATCACCACATTGTGTTGTTGGTTCACATAAATGTATTGCCCGTAAACGCCAACACAAAAGAACTCGCCTTGCTGTGCTTGTGGCGGTAACCAAATTTGGTAGCCGTAACCTAACTTATCGGCTTGTGGTTTAAGGTATTCTGCTTCTGGCGTGGTGGCGGCTTTTATCCATTGTGCAGAGACGATTTGCTTGCCGTTAAACTCACCATTGTTAAGCAATAAACGGCCAAAGCGGGCATAGTCGCGAGTGGTAACATTTAAGCCACCTAAGGCAAACTCAGCACCTTGGGAATCGGTGAGCCAAAATGCATCGCTTTCCATGCCGATGGTATTCCACAGATTTTGTTGAATGAGTTCAACTAATGATTGTCCGCTTACACGCCTGAGGATCATGCTAATCACATGGGTGTCCATGCTGACATAATGAAAGGCTTCGCCTGGGGCTGATTCATTGATCAGTTCACTGGTCATTTGGTCTAACGAGCCACCAATGGCGAGGACACGGCTCATTTTATTAATGTCAGAAAAAAAGTCGTGGTAGTCTTCGTTCCACTTAACTCCTGATGACATTTGTAACACGTGTTTAATTTTGACATTGCCATAACCGGAGTTAGCAAGTTCTGGCAAATAAAAGCCGACGGTTTTTTCAATGTCTATGTTACCTGCATCAACTTGCATGCCAAACAAGATAGACACAAACGATTTGGCCATTGACCATGAAATACGTTTGTCGTCACTTTGGGTGCCTAAATAATATTGCTCAAAGGTTATTTGATCGTTTTTGATAACCAATAATGCCGTGGTGGCTCGGCGAGCTAAAAACGCCTCGCTATTGATGATTTTGTCTCGGTAGGTAAATGATGCGGGGAATGGTTTAGGCGCCTCTGAGAAGTTAAATGGCTTGCCTTGCGCAACGATTTTTTTGTTGAAAAACACATCCTTCATATGGGAGAAGTTATTCACAATTAATGCATCATCAAATAGGCTAATGACGCTGTATAAGCGGTTAGCGCTTTGCCAATTGAACGCCACAACAATGACGACGGTGGCGATAAGGGCTATGAATGAGCCTTTGATGAACTTTAACAAAGTCGACATGAACGTTTCCAAATAACTAGGTATTAACACTAACCTAAAGCTATCGTGACTATAAATCAAACAGTTAACGGGTATATCTTTGCTGCGGTATCGATGACATATTTAAGCGGCTCACATTTATGATTGCCGCTATTGAGCATCTTGCAGCGATTGCCTACAATGACGCACGTTTTATTAATTACAGTATATGACTATGAACGACACGACTGCTAAACCCGCCTTACCTGATCGCTTAAGCGTTAACCCACGCAGCAAGCACCATGTTGCCGAGATTTTTGAATTTGATATTGGCATTAAAGTAAATGGTAAAGAGCGCTTTGATGTTGAAGAATATTGCATCAGTGAAGGTTGGGTTAAAGTGCCTGCGGGTAAAGCATTAGACCGTCGTGGCCAACCGCTGACTATGACAGTTAAAGGTACGATTGAAGCGTTTTATAAGTAAGCGCTTTAGGTGTGAACAAACAAGGCTAGCCAGATGGGTTAGCCTTTTTTATTGTTTTGATTTATTTAGGTTTTGCTTGATGTTTGTTCGATAAGGTTTATCCGTAAACAATCCCTGCCAGTGTTATTCACCTTTAAAAGCCTAAGGGCTGCCATCATGACTTTCATTCATGTTCAATCGCTGTAAAATCCGCGCCGTGTTTTAGCGACTTATTTGCGAATGTATGATGATTGATTTGGCATTACTGCCTGTTTATTTAACGACTGTTGTGGCGTTACTGTTAATTCCTGGCTCTGATATGTTGCTGATTGCCAGTTCGAGTTTGAGTTATGGCCGCAAAGTGGGAGTGTATGCCAGTTTTGGTAATGCCACATCTGGGCTGATTTTAACTTTGCTTGCTGCTATGGGCGTGTCGGCGTTGGTGGCTATGAGCCCAATGGCATTGGAGTTACTGCGAGTTTTAGGTGGTGCTTACTTACTTAAAATGGCGTGGGATTGTATCCGCAGTGATTCGGTTGATGCGCCTGAAATTGCTGCGCAACATAACCTGGCTAGACTGTTGTATCGCCGTGCGGTAATGAGCAATTTACTGAACCCGAAAGCGCTGATTTTCTTCGTGTTGTTTTTACCGCAATTTGTGTCAACTCAATTGAGTGCCAGTTCTGGCGAGCAAATGTTAGCGTTAGGCTTATTGCTCAATGTGATGGGTTTAGCATTTAACTTATTGCTGGTGGCCTTGGTTGGCAGTTTAGGAAAACCATTATTAAACAGCGAAAAATTTCGTGCTTATCAAAATAAATTTATGGGGTTGGTGTTTTTTGCCTTAGCGATTTGGATATTGGCCTCGCAAGTACAAAGTTAAATGTTGAGGCGAGCAAAACATATAAACCACGGCTAATTACCGTGGTTTTTTTGTTTTGAGCTTAATGCTTTTTAGGTTGCTGTATTGCGACTATCTCTTGCTCTACTGCGGCTACAACACCTTGTGGGTTGTTTAGATATTGAGAGTGATCAATAAAGATCGCGTTGTCGTTCACTGTCATCACTAATACCGGAAAGCTCGTTGTGCCAAGCATTTGTTGAATTTCGGCAATGGCTTCTAATATGTTTTCTGCATCGACACTCAGCTCATCTTTAAACACTTTATTGCTTGGCGATAGCTTTAACTTTTCAACGATGGCAGTAAAGTCATGTTTAGTGTTCAGTGGATTACCGTCAATAAAGTGAGCCATTTGCAACGCATTGAGCAGTGGCAATTGTTTGTTGACTTGTTTGTCTTGCATCCAGGCCATTAAGTTTGCCGACTTAATTGAGTTTTTAGGGCTATTGGCATAACGAATATGCTCACGGCCAAATTTAACGCCACTGGCTTTTGCTGCAGCTTGCATTTGCTCTTCGCCGGCGCTGTCTTTACCGATGTAATGTGCACTGTGTAGCAAATGTATTGTCATGTCTGGATAGGCTTGCTGCAATGCGTTGACTAATGGCGTGGTGGCGTAGCTCCAGGGACAGTGCGAGTCGAAGATAAAATAAAGCTCAGTGGTCATGGTGTTGATTCTTGTTAGCGATCGATGGGTCGATCCTAATGAGTTTAATGGCAATATTCAATCATTGTCGCTGTGCTGTTTTAATGGTCTGTTTGGTGCCACATTAGTTGAATGCGAGGCCATTATTGTTAAGTCACAATCAAAGGTATTACTTTTGGTTGCAGCATACGTGATCCCTAATGTTCATCATTATTTCTGAGTGGGCTCTTGTATTTGGTATAGGGTTTTATGCTCATCGCAGGTGACTTCACAATCACAGCTTTTTTCTATCCCTACATTCGCAAGCCCTGCACAGCTTCCTTGAATGGGTTTTCGCCCTAAAAATACACCTAATGCCATCACTGCAAAAAATATTAAAAACACCATAAAAGTCATTAAAAATTGCATGCTGGTTACCTTTGTTGTTGCAATGATTGGCTTAAACATCACGTTTTAGCACGCATCAAGTTACTCAAATTGATATTGATGTGGTATTCTAAAATAATTAATAGCATATGCCAATAACGGTTTTGTATTTTTATTTTGTGGGGTTTTATGAGTCAGCAGCATCAATCTGAAAAAGCGATATTAATTGAAAGCTTAAGCTTGGTTTCTCCTGATACATCAGCCGATGATTTATGCGAAGTCCTCAAACCATCGAGTCATCAGAGTTGCATGTTGTGTGGCACGCAGAATTTATTAGGGCTTCATTTGCAATTTTTTAGTACGGCAGACCAACAGGTATGGGCGCGCACCAAAGGGTCGATTCATCAACAGGGTTACCAAGGGATTTTACACGGCGGGTATTTATCGGCGTTACTCGATAGTGGTATGTGTCAGGCACTTTTTCAGCAAAACATAGAAGCGGTAACTGCCGATATGAATATCCGTTACTTACATGAAGTGCCGATAAATAGCGGTATTTTAATTAAAGGTAAGGTTACCTCTTCTCGTTACCCTCTATACAAAGTGGAGGGTGAGTTATATGTTGCTGGCAAATTGGTGGTTAAAAGCAGTGCACGTTTTATGGCGAAGGGGTTTGGTAAAAAATAAAGTCGTTGCATACAGTACTCTAACGATTGATGCCTGGCATTGCTTGAGGATATGCAGAGCACTGCCAGACTGTAGGTATTCTATTTAGGTTATTGGCTCTGTGAGAGCAAGTGGATCAGGGGCGCGCATTCTGTCCCACCAATCTTTGTCGGCAACAATTTGGCCTTGCTCATCAATCGCTGGGTAGGGAATTTGCTTACGACGGCAAGCTTTGGCATAAACCGGATGGCCTTGTTCAAACAGCATTTTTTGGCAGTAGGCGTAGTCTAGTTTGCGGGTACCGTACATATTGGCTTGTTCGCGTTGGCGCTGGGCTTCATACATCACTAAGGCCGAAGCCACAGAGACATTGAGTGATTGCACCATACCGCGCATAGGGATAATAATGTGTTGATCAGCAGCTGCAATGGCTTCATCACTCACGCCATCACGCTCATTACCCATGACAATTACAGTGGGGCGAGTGTAGTCTATGTCACGAAAATCAACTGCGGTGTCTGAAAAAGTGGTCGTCAGTATTTGCATGTTTTGCGCTTTAAAAGCTTGATGCGCCTCTGCAAAAGTATAGTGCTTTACCGTGCTAACCCATTGTTGGCTGCCAGAGGCGGTATTGCCCGATACGCGCATTTCAATGTCAGGCCACACTGCATGAATTTGATGAATACCGACACAATCAGCCGAACGAATCACCGCGGCAATATTATTGGTCATATGCACTTTATCGAGACATACAGTCAGATCGACTTGGCGGTTATCAAGCATTTGGTTTATGCGGGCAAAACGTTCTGGGCTCATGGCGTAACTCGTTGTATTTGTTCAATCACACTTAGGCTGTGCATTATGTTGAGCGGCATTATAACGCATAAATAGGCTTACATTGGCAATGATATGGGTATGGGTATATATAACGCTCGGCCTGTGGCAAGCTTGATGGTAACAAGACGTTTGTTTTTTTATGGTGTCAGGTGTTTGCGACAGCAGGAGGGGAGTAATTGAGTGACATAGCCAATGAGATTACAATTAATTTACCCTCGTTAATTCATCGTATCGGTGGCGAAAAAACCAAACAAGCTAAAGCAATAGCGGTGCAATATGACTGTGAGCTTAAGCGAGTGCGTCGCTCCCGTCATTGGGTACTTGTTGGCAACGCGCTACGTGTTCAAGCGTTTGTGGCAGGTTTACAAGCTCTGGGTGATGAGGGCTTTCGTTATCTGGTGAGTAAAGTCTCTACTACATTGTTAGCACATGCTGATAAATTAGAGTCGTTAGACGCTAAGCTACATCGATTAATCATTCAAAACCCTGGAGTGACATTAGCTGAATTAATGCAGTTAACCGAATGTACGCTTGTCGAGGCGAGATTGGCACGCTTTAATGCTGATTTATAAGGTCTTGTCGATAATCTGTTGCGGCCGTTAAATCTGGCATAAGCACATAATAATTTAATACATTGGCTTGGTTTAAAAGAAAACCTTTACAATATTCAAAACTCATGTAACATCAGCCTCGCTCTGACATTCAGAGTTATTAATGAACATCAAGTAAAAGAAAAGCCTTAGAATCTTCGTTATCGTTGTTATCCTCTGTGTTTCCCTTAGCTTCATCGTGCCATTCAATAATTCAAGATTGAGCGCATCGCATTTTCGCGACAGATTGATTAATTTAATTATATAAGGGACATAACATGTCTAAAACTACTGGTTTAGTAAAATGGTTCAACGAAGATAAAGGTTTTGGTTTTATCACTCCTGATAACGGCGGCGCTGACGTGTTCGTTCACTTCCGTTCAATCGCTTCAGAAGGTTTCAAGACTTTAGCTGAAGGCCAAAAAGTATCTTTCGAAGTTGAGCAAGGCCAAAAAGGCACTCAAGCTGCTAACGTAGTAGCTGAGTAACTCTTACTTTGTAAGATAGCGCAAATAGTCTAGCGACTGTTTGCGCTTTTTTTTGCCTTTCATTTACCTATTACCTCTCGTTTGTTTATCCTTTACTGCGTTTAATCTTAGCTGTTTTGTGTTATTGCTTACCCCACCTCATTTTCGCACTTATCCGTACGACTGTTTTATCTTCTTTTTACTCTGTGAATATCATACTCATCAGCACAAGAATGTGATCATTCTTACTGGTTAACATCGCTTATAACTTCGTTAGAAATTTTGAAGTTAGAACAACTCGCTAGCTGCAATTTCTGATCACTTATTTATCCTGATTGGTATCACGCTTTTGTTTTTAACTAATACCATTTCCATTAATTATGTGACCAATCAGAGTCACTCAGACTGTTCAGTTTGAGGCGCATTGTTGAAAGAATGGTTATTCCCTTTTAAGGCAATGCAACAAAGAAATGGACAGTCTGAGCGTCTCCTGCAAGGCGGGTTTCTGTGCCTTCTATGCTGCTTAATAGTATTTTGACGTACGACTGCATGGATGCAGGAGGTAGAGCAACGCAGGAGCAGTTGCCGAGAGCAACTATGCCTACAATCCTATTACTTGCCTAGAAGACACAGAACTCCCGCTGAATGACCAGATAATTGCTGGAATTGGTATAACTGTAATATATAGATTTATTTTTATATTGGTTTGTGAAAGGTGCCGATTTGAGTTTTTGAGCCGGTTGTTGAACTGAATCCGCCAATGTTCTCAAATTAATACTATAACAACTATTTTATTTAACATAGTGGCTTATTCTATTGATTCTTATCTTGTTAAATGTTCATTTGTAAAAATTATCAATCGAGCTATATATGCTTTATGTCACATTTTTATGTGAGTTTTACCGTGTTTTTATCGATTTACGGGTGACATTCTATTTTGGATCCGTTATTACTATTTTTGCACTTATAAACAAATGACATTTAAGGGAAAAACATGAGTCCATGGTTTACTAATGTTCAGCTTGGTTTTGATATGGCGACAAGTCTTACGATTGTTGGCGCGGCAATTACTTGGGTGATACGTGAAAAGAAGCAAGCAGAAGCAGAAAAAGCACGTGGAATTAACCAACAAGTACGTTCGACCAGTCTAAAAAAAGTGCAAGATGTACTGTTTGAGATGGAAGATAAGTTTTCTGTGTTGATTAATGAAACTCAAGCATATGAAAATATGATTGATAACCGAGTGCGTAAAGTTAATGACCAATTAGACTTTACCCGTTTAAATGCGGCACTTAAGCGAGACGAGAACTTTTTAGTAAAAGCCATCGACCGTTTACAAGCCATTCGTTTAGAACTAGGTCAATTTTATGAGCTCATTCAGGTTAGACGGTATAGCTTAATTCCGTTGCTTGATGCGATTGAAGAGGGCGATAAGTACATTGGTGTGTTCCAGCGTAACATTGATGAAGTGGGCGATGCTTACAATCAAATGACATCAGGTAATGTGTCACTACTTAAAGAGTTACAAGCGGTTGTCACCCTACTTAACAATGAATTTGGTGATGAGCTAATTGATATCTCTGATGACGATAAGAAAGCGCTGTTTCAGAAGATTTCGAGTGACGAAAAATTCATGAAACCTATTCAGTCGATCATTTATGATGAAGATTATTTTTACTGGGTGCAACGATTTGTCCCAGCAGGCAAAGAAGAAGACTACTTAGAAAAAGTCGTTAGGCCGAGTACAATTGAAGATAAAGATTTGTGCTCTGAAGTGATGATTCACTTTATTTTGGCATTGATTGGTAAAAACCATGAATTGCTTTCTCAAGTACTCAGAACAGCGTCAGGTTCGGTAATGAAAGCGCGAATCGAGTGTAAGGATATTTTGATTGCCTTGAGTGCGATTTCGCATAAATTGGTGATGGATAACAACAACGATACGCTAGAAAAAGTGATTGAAAAATATGAGGCTGAAGAATACTTCGGCAGAAATATTACCATTCGTTAGAAAGAGATTTACTTTACCTACAAATTGGGGGAGTCATCCCCCTGATTGTCCTGGGTGAAAACACCCTATCAAAATCTATCTTTATCTTAATAATAAAGATATCAATGATGATCTTCATTTATCTAAGTTATTGACTTTTGTTTATTTTGTTAATAAATTGTTGAGCTGTTTTTTGTGCAAGATTAAGGAAAATCGATGCGTTCAACAATACTGCAATTACTGACATTCGTGGTCGTTACCATTGCTTCTTTTAACTCTTTTGCCGTTACTAATTGGGTTAATTTTGAAGTGATCAATGGTCACATCAACCTTCCTGTGACGATTAATGGCGTTGAAGGAAAGGCGATACTCGACAGTGGGTCTCAGGTTAATGCAATCAATATCAGCTTCATTAATAAAAATAAGTTTGAATTTGCCAAGGGAAGCAAGGTTGATATTAAAGGTGTTTATGGCACTGAAACTCGCCAACTTTATAACAATGTGAATGTTAAATTATTTGGAGCCGAACTTGAGCTAGATGAGCTCGTTGGTCTACGTTTAGGTCATCATGAGGTGCAGTTATTATTGGGGGCGGGTTTACTTGAAAAATTTATTTTTCAAATTGATTATCCTAACAATCGTTTGAGATTATTTGAGCGAGACTCAATCGATTTAGCAAAGCTTAAGAATATTGAGATGCAGATCGACCGAGGAACTGGTCAACCAATTGTTAAAGTAGAATTAAATGGTGAAAAGAACGCCTGGCTTATTCTTGATACGGGTAATAACAGTGGTTTGTTTTTAAAGCGGACATTGGCTACAGGTTCTAATTGGTTAAGTTTATATGGTTCACAATCGAGTACAGGCTACGGTGTTAATAACATTGCCAGCATCGATAACTTTCGCTTACCTGAAGTGAAGTTTGGTCCATTTACTATTGAAAATGTCCAATCTAGCGTGCCTGCCGATGGCCAAAGTGAGTTTATATCGAGTACAGGATAGAAGTGGCTTGTCGCGCATTAAGGGTAAAAATATTAAAGGTCTAGTGGGTTATGATATCCTTAAACACTTTGTGTTAACCATAGACTACAAGTCTGGTCATATGCATGTCGGGCTCCCTGAAGAGTCATGATTTGCCGCGAGTCATAACAAAGGGTCACGATAAGTGGCCTTTTTATTTTTCATCTCAATATGTCCCATCATGTGATGACAACCTAGGCCGTTGAGATGTTTCGTGAACAGGCATTCTCTAAACAGATCTACCTACAGATTATTTACAATTAAGCTAATTGCGCACTTTTAGGCAATTAACCCAAGACTATTGCGGCAAAAACACCGATAATTCCCCCTAATTTAGACAAGCTGGCCGTTTGGCTGTGCACGACTGTGGACATATTCAATGGAAATCAAAGTAAATTTTCTCGACAATTTGAGACTCGAAGCCAAATTTGACGACTTTACCGTTACGGCAGACCAACCTATTCGATACAAAGGTGATGGTTCTGCCCCAAGTCCTTTTGATTATTTTTTAGCCTCGTCTGCATTGTGTGCGGCTTACTTTATCAAGGTGTACTGTAAGGCCCGTGATATCTCAACTGAGCACATCAGGCTGTCACAAAACAATATTGTTGATCCTGAAGATCGCTATAACCAAATTTTTCAAATTCAGGTTGAGTTGCCAGATGATATTTCGGATAAAGACCGTGAAGGTATTTTACGCTCTATTGACCGTTGTACCGTTAAAAAAGTGGTGCAAACTGGCCCAGAATTTAAAATCGAAACCGTTGAAAACCTAGACTCTGACGCCAATGCGATGTTGATGGGGCAACCCGATGGTGACAGCAATACCTTTATTTTAGGTAAAGACTTACCGCTTGAACAAACCATTCAAAACATGACTGGGTTATTAGCCGATCTTGGGATGAAGATTGAGATTTCATCGTGGCGCAATATTGTGCCTAACGTATGGTCTTTACATATTCGTGACGCCGCATCGCCTATGTGTTTCACTAACGGCAAAGGTGCCACTAAAGAAAGCGCTTTATGTTCTGCTTTAGGCGAGTTTATTGAGCGTTTAAACAATAACTTCTTTTATAATGATCAATTCTTTGGTGAAGAAATCGCTAATAGCGAATTTGTGCATTACCCAAATGAGAAATGGTTTGCGCTTGAAGACGATGACGCGCTGCCAACAGGCTTACTTGATGAATATTGCCTAGATATTTATAACCCAGATGAAGAGTTATGCGGCTCGCACTTAATTGACACTAACTCTGGCAATAAAGCACGCGGCATTTGTGCGATTCCATACACTCGCCAGTCAGATGGTGAAACGGTTTACTTCCCGTCTAACTTGATTGAAAACTTGTTTTTAAGTAATGGCATGAGTGCGGGTAACAACTTACAAGAAGCTCATGTTCAGTGTTTGTCTGAGATTTTTGAACGTGCAGTAAAACGTCAAATTATTGAGCAAGAAATTGTGCTGCCAGACGTGCCAATGGCAGTGTTAGAGAAGTACCCCAGTATTTTGGCTGGTATTAAAGGCTTAGAAGAACAGGGCTTCCCTGTTGTGGTTAAAGACGCTTCATTAGGCGGGCAGTTCCCGGTGATGTGCGTTACCTTAATGAACCCGCGTACTGGTGGTGTATTTGCCTCTTTTGGTGCACACCCAAGCTTTGAAGTGGCATTAGAGCGTAGCTTAACTGAGCTGTTACAA
Source organism: Shewanella phaeophyticola (assembly GCF_025398315.1). GTDB lineage: Bacteria > Pseudomonadota > Gammaproteobacteria > Enterobacterales > Shewanellaceae > Shewanella > Shewanella phaeophyticola. Next base: position 3,343,449 of record NZ_JAODOQ010000001.1, on the reverse strand, counting down.
GGCCGCAGTTTCGAAGGCTTAAATGATGTGCCAAAGCCGACGTTTAATAGCATGGCGGTGACTGAGCCTGAAAACTTTGTAGAGCACTTTATTGATTCAACTGGGGTTATCTCCTGGCGTTTCTTTAGTAGCAAATTTGATTATGAATTCTGTGAATGGGATTTTAGTGGCACTAACGAGCAAGAAGCTAAGGCGCTGTTTGGTATTTTAGAAGACATGAGCCGCGAAGTGTACATTGCTGAGTTTACTGATTTAGGTGCATCAGCATGTCGTATTTTAGTACCTGATTACTCTGAAGTGTACCCAGTGGACGATTTGATTTGGGATAACACCAACAAATCACTCAACTACCGTGAAGATATTTTAAATCTGCATTCGTTAAGCACAAAAGCCCTGTCTAAGTTGGTAAACCGTTTAGAAGAAAGCCAATTAGATAATCAAACCGATATCCCAACTTTGATTGGCATTGTGTTTGATGAAAACACCGTTTGAGAGCCAGTTAACCATTATCGAGTTAAAGATTTTGATTTATTTGGCACTAGGTGAGCACGAAGACGCGCTTGAATTGGTTGAAGAGTTTTTGCAGTTTAACGACAATACGGTACAACGCCGTTTGTTTTATCAAGCTGTCAATGCTGTGCTTGAAGTGACCCTCGATGAAGAGTTAGAACTTGAGCATTTTATCGGTAACTTTACTCGCATGTTTGGAAAAGAGGTCATGGACAACGTAGTGGGCTCGGTTAACGGTACGGTACGTTTTTATGGTCTGACTAAAACCAGCATTAAGCTTGAAGGTATTGAGCCTCACTTACGCTTGATTGAAAGTTATAAAAAGCTGCACCAGGCGCGCAAAATTAACGCGGCTAAGTAGCGCTAATTGAGTCACAAATTTAAGCCCTAATTTTTAGGGCTTTTTTATTGCGCTTAGATTGGCCTTCGGGTTATTTAATGACCTTGTTGATAGCCAATTAGCAGGAAAAAGCGTGGTAGGTGGCGTTATTCACTGTGGTTTTAACTGATTAAGATTGAGTTTTAGGCAATTTTTTTTGCAGTTGAGCTAAGGTTAAAGGTTTATCAAAGTAGAAGCCTTGGATTAAATGACAACCAAGAGATTGCAGCAAAATGAGTTGCTCTTTTCTTTCTACACCTTCTGCAACAGTGATCATTTTGTATGCATCGCTTATTGCTAAAATAGACTTAACTAGAGTTTTACTTTGCTCATTCACGGTAATGTTATTGATAAAACAGCTGTCTATTTTTAATTCATCGAAGGGCAACATATTTAAATAGCTTAATGATGAAAATCCGGTGCCAAAGTCATCGAGTGAGATACAAAAATTGCGTTTTTTCAGCTCAGTTAAAATGTTATATGTTTTCCCTAATTCATTTAGCATGACATTTTCGGTTATTTCTAAGGTGATTCTGCAACGTTGTATGCCTATTTCATCGGTAATCTGAGTCATTGATTCGATAAAATCAGCTGACATAAGCTGATTGGGCGAAATGTTAATTGACACCTTAATTGCATTTGGCCCATTAGGAGAAATGCTTAGTATGTCTTTGCAGGCCTGAGTAAATACAAATAAGCCTATTGGTTTAATGAGCCCTATTTCTTCAGCGATACCGATAAAGTCAGTCGGCGAAATGGTGCCCAGGGTTGGATGTCCCCACCTGGCGAGTGCTTCAACTGCGACTATTTTCTCAGTTGTGGCATCTATTTGTGGCTGGTAAAGCACAAATATTTGCTGATTGCTGAGCGCGTCTTTTAACTTGTTTTCGAGTAAATATTTGTATTGCAGCTCTTCATTTAACTGATGATGATAAAAAGTCGTACTCCCTTTTAGTTCAGTTTTAGACTTATAGAGCACTATATCTGCTTTATGAATAAGGCCTTCAGCATGATGGTCATCAGCTGGGTACATGCTGGCGCCAATGCTACATTGGGTCTTTATTTCGTGCCCATGGATGATAAATTTATCTTCAAATAATTGCTGTATTTTTTCGATTTTTAAATAAGCTTCATTAATATGGTTAAGTTGTGGGAAGCAAAATACAAATTCGTCACCTCCAAAGCGTGACACTGTGTCGTTTAAGTCAAACGCATGCTTAAACCTTTGGGCAATAGATTTTAATAATTCGTCGCCTGCGCTATGACCATTACAGTCATTCACTCTTTTAAAGTCATCAAGATCAATAAACACAACGGCAAGGAGTTGATTGTGTAGTTTTGCAGATTTAATGCCTTCATTTATTTTTTCCATCAATAAAGAGCGATTTGCCAAGCCTGTTAATGCGTCGTGCAATGCACTGTAGTGCAGTTTTTTCTTTGAGTTTTCCAGTGCATTAATGTTCTGTTCAATACGTTGCTGAAAGCGATTAAAGCGACGGGTAATTAAGCTACTGACTATAAGCGACACACCCACCATAAAAAGAGTTGAAAACACACTTAATGATATGATGTTGAATAGTTTTTTTTGATTAAGTGCTTGCGCTTCTTGTTGTTTTATTTCGATGTATCTATTGACATGGCTAGCATTAAAATACGATCCAATGACCCAATCCCAACCTTCAATTTTTCTGAGATAGCCTATTTCTGTTTTGCTGTTATTGGTTGTGTTAGCCGTTTGTTTGTTTAATGCCATGAAGCTGCCTTGTGTGATAGCTTCTGAGGCGATTTTTTGCGTTAACGCAGCGTTGGATTGGGTTAACAATGCCAGATTATGTTGTTTGTTCCCATTGGCGAGTATGTTGCCTTGAGTGTCGATGATAAATAAGCTTTGGTTTTCAGTGTGTTCAAAATCAATAACCGATTTTAGCAATGATTCTTTTAGATCGTTTTCAATATCGGCAATATATTCTCCCGTGCCAATAAACCAGTCATAGGGGGCGAAATGCTTGCCGAATCCAATTTTTTGATATTCTTTTTGTATAGGTTCTCCCGGTTTTTGGTACCACCAATCGTAGAACGCTTCTCCATTTTGTTGTTTTATTAAGGCTATGTGCTCTCTTAGGATGTATGCTCCGCGAAGATCTTGAGCATCCCAGGCTGAGTCGCCTTCAAGATAGGGTTTGAGCCCATGCAGTATGTTAACCCCATCCATTTGAAAGATAAAAAAGTAACCTCGTCCTTGATAAAACCTAATGGGTCGCAGTGCATCTGTGATTAACTTTGTGACCGTTGTTTGGGGTTTGTTTTGGTTGTTGTTATAGATATTCATTGCTATTGCGTGTGCTTCATTCACGCGTTGTTGAGACAAGGTTTTTAGCTCATCGATAACCCCTCTTTTTTTATACAAAATATAGTCGTATGCCTTGTCGGTAGACTGTTTTATGGTGTTTTTATTATTTTCGATAATGTCGTCACGAAGGGATTGGATACTTGCATTGGCTTTGTCTTGATTGTCTTTAATGATAATGACATTGACTGTAATAGCGAAAAATCCGACGACAATACTTGGGGTGTATTTTATGAGGTTAACCAATTTTTTATCATTGAGTATCATCATGAAAACTTAGCAATTCCTTTTAACGTATAAAAAAACAATCCGATAGAGATAACATTTTAGTTATTTAAAACAGTATAGATGTAACCGGTAAGTGTAGCTGGTTATTTTTTGCACGATGCGAATTGTGTTTTTATGGCTAACCTAGCTTTGTTTTGGCTGAATTTGCTTGAGGTTGAAACGGGCTTTGGTTGATGTATGAAGTGAGAGTCAGTCTTGTTTATTACTGTGATGGTTATTGAATGCTACTTTGACTTTTATCGCTTTAATACCAATTCCACTAATTATCTGGTCATTCAGCGGGAATTCTGTGCCTTCTAGGCAAGTAATAGGATTGTAGGCATAGTTGCTCTCGGCAACTGCTCCTGCGTTGCTCTACCTCCTGCATCCATGCAGTCGTACGTCAAAATACTATTAAGCAGCATAGAAGGCACAGAAACCCGCCTTGCAGGAGACGCTCAGACAGTCCATTTCTTTGTTGCATTGCCTTAGAAGGGAATAACCATTATTTCAACAATGCGCCTCAAACTGAACAGTCTGAGCGACTCTGATTGGTCACATAATTAATGGAAATGGTATAAGAAGCCAATTGCTGGGTATGTTTCCCCAATAAGCTTTATGGGGATTAACTAGAGGCTATTGAGGTGTATGTGTTTTATTACCAGAGTATAAAAGCGGCACCTAACGCGTAAAATTAACGCTGGATAGTGAAAGGGGTTAGTTGGTGTCAGTTAAAATCAAACCCACCATAGTGATGATGGGTTTGATTCTTTTAACCTTGTTGATTCAGTAACGGCTTTGGATATAAATGCATATCAAACCGCGCTTTGCACCCACAACAAGGTCACGTTCAAGTTTGAAAATGAGATATTGAATGTAGGTAGTCTCAATGTCATTTATTCATATCTTCATCAAATTTGAGGTTAATCAGTTAAAACGATTTGGTGACGGTCAATGTAATACTGTCGCCTTCAGCGGTATTTTCAGCATCGAACTCACTTAAGTAACGTAAATCTGCTTGTAATAACCAAGGCAGATACATGACGTTGATTTCAGCACCAATACCATAAACTTGCTTACGTTCGCTGGCTAAAGTACCTACTCCGTCTTTGCTATCGTCACTGATTTGCCAAGACGCGGCATAGTTGATGCCGAGCCGCACGATCCATTGGCCATCGAACATCATGTTTTTACCAATACCGCCTTCCACCATAAATTCTGAACCAGGGCGGATGCCTGTGTCATCTTGATGACCGTGCCATAAGGTACGGGTTAATGCGCTAAAGCTCCAGCTGCGGTCTTCATCAAAATAGTATGTTCCGCCAGCGGTAATCAAACCAGACCAGTACCCCAGCCCGACAGACTCTGGTTTATCGGAAGAATAATCTCCCGTCGGTGCCACCGCTGCAATGGCAAGTAAACCATCAAATTGCTTGTTATACCAGAACAGGGCTAATGGTTCGAGGATCATGTCGCCGACTTCAAAGTCAGATGCATTATCAAATGATCCGGTAATTGAAATGTCTTTTTTTACCACTGGTACAATAATATTGTAAGTCAGATTAGCGCCTAGTAATTTATAGTCGGTTACTTTGACAAACCGGTGTGCTTGAGCAAAAACGCTAAGATCAAAATCTACAGGTACATCATTACCCTTGTTATCTTTTAAGGTATCGGCTTCATAAAATGTGTTGTACAGACGATAATGTGTGCCAGGCGGTGGAGGCGTACCTGCTTCAACACCTTCTGTACCGATTGAATAGTGAGATCCAGAAATTGCAGACAATGCACTACCACTGAATGTTAATGCGCAAGCTAAAGCGATTGTTGATGCTGTTCGAGTTAATTTTGTGTTCATAATATTGTTCTCCTACGCAGTAGGCACGGCTTAAGTGATTACAGCGCATAAAGGTTAGTTAAATACCAACTCATTTTTTGGTGATTAAGCTTTTGTATTTTTATCCATTATTTTTTAGCTCCCACCCCTCAGGCATACGTTTGTCCCATTCGCCCATATGACATTCGGCACAAACAACGGTAGAAGGTTGGTGAGATTTATGGCATTGATAACATTCAGGATCTAGATGAGATTCATGAGGGTTAATTCCCCACTCTTCTTCTAGATTTTTGGTTCTTTCAGCAAGTGCTTCATAATCTTCGTGGCAACGTAAGCAGAAATCATTTTCAAACTCTCTGGTATACATTGGGTCATCATATTCGCCGTTTGCGTAAGCGTCGGCTTCCATTTTGCGCGTTTCGTCATCTTGTTCATGACAATCAGTACAAGTGACGCCATTGGCGATATGTTTTGATGAAAGTAAGTTAGCGTTGCTGATCCCATCCTCGTAAGGCTTGATAATGTGGCAACCTTGCGCACAGGATTCATCGGCGTGTGCCGACATAGACAGTAGTAACCAAAAAGGCAGTACCACTTTGGTGAGTAGAGTGAGTTTTTTCACGAATACAACCTTAAACTCAATACGTTACCCAGCACTGTTGGACTGCTGAGTAACGTATAGGTGAGTTAGACTTAGATTTCGATAGCAGGTAAAAGTTTATCTACGTCACCGCCAGCGGCTAAAATACCCGCCATACGACCGTAGGTAAGGCAGCGACCATGGCCAATGCCAGGACACAAGGTTGGATAGTCATTAGAGAAGAAGTCGCCTTGAGCGGCACCTACAACATACAGACCAGGGATGGAGTTGTTGTTTTTGTCTTTAACGAGCAGGCTAGAGTCGGTGCCCAAACCACCACACACAGTGAGGAGTGTACTGTAAAGTTTACCGGCATAGAATGGCGCTTTAAGAATTGGGGTGAGCAACTCTTTACGCTTGCCAAAATCCGTGTCATTTTGTTGCTGATAAAGTTCATTGTAACGGGCAATGGTTTTCTCAAGCTCTGCGACGGGAACTTCCATTTTTTGGGCAAGTTCAGCAACAGAGTTGGCTACCACAACCTTACCATCTTTGATGTGTGCTTCTTGAGTCATTTGCTCAATTTCTTTGTTCCATCCTTTGCCCCATGGTTGCCACATTTGGCCGTAAAATAGACCACCAGCTAGATTGCCATCAACCTGCGCTTTAACTTGATCAGCCCAATCTTTATCGTAAACGATCCATGCTACGCCATCAGGTTGTAGCTCTTTTGTACAACTCTTAGATTGAGTGTTCACGTCTTCATTTTTAAAACGCTTACCGTTGGTATTTACGTGTAGGAAACCGTAACTGGCAGCCCCCGCTTCAAGGTGGATGACAGCCCCATGTGGTTCATGTTGTTGCATCACTGCGCCAGCTTGTAATGCTTGGGTGATGCCCTCGCCAGTATTACACTTATTGGGGAAATAGATTTGTGCATCCGCTTTTAAAGAAAATGGAGAGTAACGCTGTAACATTTCAGTGTTTGAAGCGTAATCGCCTGTCGCGATAATCACATTTTTGGCATTGAACTGGGTGTAATTACCTCGCTTACCTGCAATGACGCCCATCGCATTGCCTTCAGCATCACGAAGAATTTGAACCGACGGTGTTTTGTAATTAATATTGACGCCATTAGCAACTGCTTCTTTTGCTAAAACAGGTACAATTGTAGCGTTACCGATACCGTTTGATTGGCCGTAAACATAAGATAAATCGGCATCTTTTTCGTGGAAGAAATGAGTTACTGGGTATTCTGTATAATCAGGACCTTTATAATAGCCTTCCCACATGGTGACTTCTAAACCATGCTTTCTTCCAATGTCAGTCGCCCAATCCATTGCTGAACCACTACGACTGAAAAACTCTTTGATTAATGTCTCATCAACACGGCCAAGGTTCCATGCAACAATTTCTCGGAGGATTTGACGAGCATCATTATTGATCCCCATGGCCTGTTGAACTTTACTGTTTACGGCTGTGATATGACCACCGCGGAAAGCTGGCACTTTGTTTTTTTCAATGATTTCGACTTTCGCACCTAATTGAGCGGCAGAAAGTGCAGCTGAAAGACCTGAAAGACCAGCACCAATAACAACGATGTCTGTATCAACAACATTTTTGATATGACGTTTAGCAATGGGTTCTGCTGGTTCTTCCCAGCTCCATTTATGCTCATCTTTCACATTTTTCCCAATCGACATGCTACTTGCCATTGCTGCGCCAGGAACTGTGGAACCGACAACGGCTACCGCACTTGCTACTGCTGTGCCTTTTAAAAAACCACGGCGAGATTCATTGGTCAGTTCAGTTTTGTCTTCAAATTTCATTGCAACATTCTCCATTTTTGTTGGCGGCCGAATTAAGTGGCCTTAACCCAATATCGCAAAGAGCGTGCCAAAAAAAACAGGCGATTATTTTTGAACCCCGTCTCAAATAAGACAATTTTATGAAGCCGTAATTATCACTTTGGTAGTAGTGTTATCAAAGTGATAATAAATTTGGTACTGCTTGATGAAGGCAAAGGAATTAACGTTAAAAGAGTTACTGACGATTTCGCCAACTGACTCACTTGTTCGTTTTATGCAACGTAGGGTATTGATTTTTGATGCTTTAGCATTAGGTTTATTAAGAAAAGAAATTATTGAAACCCTAGGTCAACGTGGTGCAAGAAAGATTTTAACCCGCTTTGGTTATGCTCATGGATGGCGAACGGCGGAGATGTTACATAAAGAATTTCCGGAAGTGGTTGCCGAAGGTTTTGGCGGCGAGCATCTGCACCGGTTGTTTGGTTTAGTGAATACCATCGACATCAAGATCAGCGATGGCGAGGGTGATATACCAATCATTGAATCCACCATTGTTAACTCTTATGAGGCCGAACAGCACCTAGACCTCATTGGTGAGTCTGAAACAGGAGTCTGTTGGACACTCGTTGGATTTGCCAGTGGTTATGAGACCTATCGCACTGGCCGTGAGGTGTATTTTATCGAAGACAGTTGTTGTGCTAGTGGCTCAAAGACCTGTCATGTTGTTGGTCGATTTAAAGAAAATTGGGGCGATAAACTAACCCCTCATTTACCTTATTTTGAAATCGCGGACAGTAATCAGATATTGGTTAAATTGACTGAGGATTTTCAAAAGTTAGAAGAAAGACTTAACCGTAAAAAACAGCAGTTAGCCTTTATTAATGGCGATATTGACCCCACACCTGGTTTTGTGGTGCGAAGTCCATCAATGTTAAAACTGATGGATATGGCGCGTCGAGTCGCTAAAGTTGACTCGTCTATTTTGGTGACTGGTGACAGCGGTGTGGGCAAAGAGTATGTGAGTCGATATGTTCATTTGTGCTCAAAGCGTAAACACAAACCATTTATTACTGTTAATTGTGGCGCATTAAGTGAAACCTTACTCGAGTCTGAATTATTTGGCCATGTAAAAGGAGCATTTACTGGTGCCGATCGCGCGCGGGCAGGGTTATTTGAAGAGGCGGAAGGCGGCACATTATTTTTAGACGAAATAGGTGAGACCAGCCTAAACATGCAAGTTAAGCTGCTTCGGGCAATCCAAGAGCGTGAGGTGAAGCGTGTAGGTGAAAATATCTCTCGGCCATTTGATATCCGAATTATTGCCGCAACCAACCGCAATTTAGAGGAAGAGGTCGAGGCTGGTCGCTTTAGGCTTGATTTGCTGTATCGCATTAAGGTGATTGAGCTTGATATCCCACCCTTGTCTAATCGTGGCGAAGATATACTGCCGTTAGCTAATCAGTTTTTGTATAAATTTTGCGAACAAATGGATCGCACGATTACCGGATTATCGCGGGCATCAGTACAAAAATTACTGAATTATGCTTGGCCAGGTAATGTGCGTGAATTACAAAATGCAATGGAGCGCGCAGTCGCACTGTGCCAGGGAGAATGGATTGAGCCGATTGATTTGCCTTACGAAGTCTCGACCGCCTCGGTTGCAGTTAAGTTTAAAGATCAAATTCAGCCAATGAAAGATGTCGAGCGCGATTATATTTTGTCGGCGATTGAGTTGTGTGATAACGATAAACACAAAGCCGCTGAAGCTTTACAAATAGGCATAGCAACACTTTACCGAAAGGTACATGAATATAACGCTTCAGTTGAATCTTAAGCCAAACACCTTATATTTACAGGCTAAAATGAGAAAGCGAACCTGGCAGAGTTTATTCTGCTCGGCTCGCTTTTTTTATCAGGCAATATTTAATTACTGCGTATCTAAGTATTTATCAACTGCTGTGGCGCGGTCTTCTGCGTGTTCTAACAACTCATCGACTGCGTTATAAAAATCACTGGTACTTTCTAAGAAGGTGTAGCCAGATATTTCTGTTGTGGCATAAGGGGCAACCAGTGCTGAATAGGCATTATAGTTGGCTTGCATTTTATTGGTTTCAAATGCATCGCTAATCACCTCAAGTATATATTCGTTATATTGCTCACGGTATACATCATCTGCGTACAGTTTTGAGATAAGCGGCCAGCTGCTTGAATTAAGATCTGAGAAGTCTAACGCCAATGCACCACCTTGATTACCGTCTTGTAACGCTTCGTTGTTGTCCCATGGGATCCAGGTTAACTTTGAGGTGTCAGGGTCGTTATACAAGTAATAGTTGTGTGGCATGATGCCATAAGTATCCCAGTTTTGAATAATGCCATTGACTGCTAAGTATTTTAAAAATACATCAACATCAAATACCGCTTCTAGATTGGTGCGCCATGTGGCAGGATCGCTAGTATAGGTGTCGTCATGCAGTGCACTAAACAGCGCTTCAATGTCAGACCAGTCTTCATCGTCTTCGTTAGTTTTTTTCTCAAAATCGTCTTGGTTAAACGAACCTTCAACAAACATGGCACCATCATCTTCAGGCTTATATAAATTGCCATCGTCGCTTGAGAATTGCGTGTCGATTACGGTGTCATCCACTTCTTCTACTAGCGTATATAAACCAAAGTATTCTGGCTCGTCGCCATGGTCGACGTATAAAGTATAAAAGCCGGTGTGTGATACGGCGAGTCCCGCATCTTTAAATACATCAGCAGCAACTTTTTCACGAAGCATTGACTCGTCGTTATAGTTATTTTTTAAACTAAACTTTTTAAAACCATAAAAACGCTGGTTTTTAATTTGCGGATAATCATCCTCATATTCATCAAAATCGAGTTTAAAGGCGAGCTTTAAAATACCCTGCTGCCAGCTGGTTTGCAGTGAAGAGTTACCTTTAAAGCGGATACCAACGCGATACCATTGAGTGTCGTTATAAAAGACTTCAGCAGGCACAAAAATAGGATCTTCAGTATCGCTTAAGCTACTTGATGAACCTCGACCGAACTCGCCATAAAGTTCAGTCATGTTATCTAACATACTTTCCCAACGTTCTTCGGTGACGACAATGTCAAAGCGTTTAACTTCGGTGTCGCTAAACACTTCATCAAAATTGGGATCGACATCTTTACTGTGCGTTTCATCTGTCCAGTCTGTGGCTTCAAAATCAGCATCATCAACTTCAGTATCAGTATCAGTATCTGTATCAGTGTCGGTATCAGTGTCTGTGTCTGTGTCTGTGTCAGTGTCGGTATCAGTGTCTGTTGAACTGGAAACTTCAGTTGTGTCAGTTGTGCTATCGCTCGCGCCACTGTCACAACCGGTAAGTACTAACATGCTAGCAAGCATGATAATTAGCAATAACATCATCGACTGATTTGATAATCGATTTTTGTTAATTAGCTTATTGATAGTAAGCATCAAATTCTCCTAAGTCTTATCTTTTACGTAGTGAGGTTTCGGTTGATTCACTGAAATAAAATAGTTAATAAGATGTTATTACTCAAAAGTGTAAAAATTGTGCAGAGAAAAAGGATATATAGAGCAAATTGATAGAAATGATAAAGCGGGTTTTATTTATTGGCTTTACCTAACCCACTAAGATTCAGTAACACAGATTAGTTTACAGCAATAGTATTTCAGATTAGGGTAAACTGACTTAAGTGACTTATAAAGGCTAGGGGTCTTAAGTTACTTATAAAAAGTAGAGTCACTTATAAGTGCTATAGCAATAAAAAAACAGGGATTTAACTCAGGGAAGGTTTATGAAATTTTCACATTATATTGTTTGTTTAGTGGCTTTTAGCCCTGCTTCTTTTGCCGCCAAATTACCGCCGATTTTAGATTTTTACCCTCTTTGTAGTCCGCAAACTATCGATACCGCCAATAATAAAATGGTTTACGATATTGACCCTGACTTATTGGAATCCTCTCATGGTGATGTATTGTCCCATCGTGATGCATATGTAAAGCAAGCTTTAGTTGAAATACAGCGTAAAGCCGCTGTAGCAGGCGCAGGTGCGGTAATTATTGATAGATTAACGGTTGGCGGCATTGACCGAAGTCTTGATCTGCAAGACGACAGTAACCGGGTTAAATCTAATACCAAACAAATTCATGTAATAACTTCAGCGCAATACGTTAACCTATGTGACGATACGCAACTTAGCAGCGATCCCACCCCGTATAACAGTCAAGGTAAAGCGGTGTCGTACACCCAAACCACTGTTCAGTTGACGATGCCAAATGAAGGCAATCTGTTAAAGCAAGCGCAAAGGCATCCAGCACCCGATGCGCTTATTACGACCGACAGTGCCTATGGCGTTTACATTGGTGACTCAGTTGATGATTTACAACAAGCATTAGGCTCTCACAGTATTCAGTTGCAACTGGATAATGGCGCAACTGTTTATGGTTACGGACGTAGCTTATGGTTTGTGGTTAAAGGCAGTCGTGTATTAATGATTACTCAGGATTTAGGGTTATTAAATGGTCATGGTCAAAACCAAATTGCCTTAAGTGAAAATTATGATAGTGATAATTGGGTGATTGCTGAACAAGTGCATCAAGGTGATGAGCTTAATCGTGTTAAGGCGCATTTACCCCTTAAAAAGCACGGGGATGGCTATAGTGTTGCGGGTAAAAATAGTCGCTTGTTATTAACCTTTGAAGACTACAAAGAAAACGTGTCTCAAGAGGCGGTTTCTCGCCTGAACAGCTTTGCGGTTTTACCGTTAACAGCAACCGATAAGTATAAAGTTAACTTTGGTAATTTTGATAATATCGACATCACAACATTGCTGACATTAGCATTTAAGCAAGCTTATACCTTGCAACCACAACAGCTCATCAACCAAATCCAATTGACAGATAACGGCTTCCAAAGTACTGGTGAATAGCAATGTGTTATTGGGATTTGATCGCCAGGGGGTTGTCAATTCAATCAAAATTACCGAGTCGATGTTTGGCGCACAAACGATGAGTGAATTTAACGCAGTGCTTGCCAGTTACAACTTGCCCGCTATCAAATCTCAATTGTTGGAGCGATACCCCAACGCAGAAGATAATTTTGATAATATTATGCTGACAAAAGGGACTGTGATGTTGTCGATTAATTTTGATTCATACGATGATGATGCACAGTTAATTGATCTCACTTTACAGTTTTAATTTAGCCAATCGCGACAGTTAACGTAGTGTTAATAGTGAAATTGCCACGGATAAAATGAAGATTATTACCGTTCAATGCGCTAAAGTAGCGCCCAAGTTATAAAGTTTTTGGGAAGTATATGAATATTGAAAATGATGTGATTGATAATTTAGCCGATTTAGAACGCTTTTTAGTGTTAGTTGAAAAGGGCGGTTTAGGTTTAGAAGGTGTTGCTGGCGTGGGTATGGCAACCAGTAATGCTGATGGTCGTCATTTTGTTGCGGTATTTGGTGATAACCATAAGCTTTTACTTGGCCGCTGGGTAACGCCGGAAATCTTTGAAAGCGGTCAAGAGATGGTTAAGAATGGCGTTAAGTCTAAGCACTGATCTCCCCGGGTTTAATCAAGACGAATACCGTTTAAACAAAAAAGGCAGAATAACGATTCTGCCTTTTTAATGGTTTTGATGCTGCATTGTCCTAGGATTAATGAATAAGATACATTGCTTTGTTTGTCGACAACATCAGCTGTAATCCCTTCGCAGTAGAGTAACGTGCTTTAAGCCCTTGTTCAGATGGTTCACCAATTAAACTTGGACTTCTCCAAATAACATTGCTGTTAACATCGTGTTTTTCAATATGATAATCTGTGTCTTCTTCGCTGTAGTATGCTTGCCCGACTTGAACTGCGACAAAATAGCCTTGGTTACTGCTGGTGGTTTCATCGATAGCAATGCCAAAAATTGAACGCTTGATGGCTCTAGTGTCTTTTTCAACCAGGGTTAAGTTGGCTATTTCGTATGTATAGATATTGCTGTTATTTTCATAATGATCAGTGTTAATACACATCAGTTCTTGTTGTGTGTCGCTATCTAGGTTTATTAACGTCAAATACTGGCAGTTTTGATTTATAAACGATTGTTCTGACAGTGAACTCGTGTTTAGTGTTAGTAGGCTTACGGTATTATTTCAGTGCACAATCACGGTTTTTTCATTGATGACAAAGTCGGTAATATTGCTTTCAAAACTGTATTGGGCAATTAGGCTTTGGTCGTCAATATTAACGATTTTGAGTGTCTTGCCGTCGGCATAAATGGCATCTTCAATACCATCTTGGTTAATATCAAATGCCTTAATCGCGCCAATATCAGATTGACTGCTGGTGGAAGATTGCCAGTGGAAACTATAGTCAAATAACTGCATGATACCCATCCCTCCGTCGTAATACTCTGTTGTTGGCAGTAGTAAATCGCCAAAGCCGTCGTGGTTATAATCAGTGGTGACAGCATGGAAGCTCCTATCCCAGTTTGAGGATATTTGCTCACTTAATTGGTAAGATCCATCAGCTGCCATTGTCAGGATTCGACTGCCTTGATAGCCGTTTGCGGTTTGCGGTACAAAGAATACGGCTTTTTCATCATTATCAGTGATAGTTGACCAACCTGCACTGCTAAAAGAATCTAATTGAACGGTAGAAGGGTTTTGTTTAATGTCGATGGTATTGATACCAATATCAGCCACAAGCAAACGATCTTCGGCAGTGGTCATTGTATCAACGCCCCAATGAAGTTCGTCTTCACCATCATTATCAGAGTCGCCGACAGTTAACGAGCTTACGCTAGAGTGTGGAGTATATTGAGACCATATTTGTGATAGCTCATTACTTGTTAACTTATAAGCATGCACTTCTCCAGACTGACATTCTCCCACCACTAATTCGTCGGCGGCGTCATTATCTAAATTCATGGTATTGATTGAACAAGTATTAGATACTTCAACGGTAGCTAATTGCGATTTATTGATAGCAGAGTAAATACTGACCGTTGACCAGTAATTTCCCCCGGCAATCTCATTAACGCCATCGCCGTTGTAATCACCGGTAGTCAGGACTCGATCTCCGAATGGTGTACTGTTAGCCCACTTGTTTTGCCAAGTTTGAGTATCATAAACCAAACCGCTATTGGTAATAAGTTCAAGACCAGGTTGCAGATCAACATTTGCAAAAATAACTTTCTGAGCATCAATGTTGACCGAAAATAATACATCAGATGGCGCAGACATGCTGATAACACTGAGTAGAGATTCCGTCTCATAATCATTCACCCCTCGCGCATGCAAATAAGCGATTTCTGGGATTCCGTCACTATCAATATCATCGATTGCTGCGCTGAAAATCGTATCCTCAGTCGAGAATAGTTTGTATGACAACGTATTGAGATCGTTAATCACGCTGATACCGTGTGTTGTAATCAGCACAATATCATCACGATTATCTTTGTTGGTATCAAAAACCAACACTTGTTGTATGGTACCTTTAGTGGCTAATTTAAATGGATAAAACCAGGTTTGTACGTAACTGCCATTTTGTTCGGTTAACATAAACACCCTGTTATTATTATCAGTCGACACCAATTCATTGCTACCGTCACCATCAAAATCTCCCACCCACATTGATTTTTCGTTACGAGGGACTTCAATTCCTGAGCGAGTTAATGGTAAAGGTTTATCTGCGTTTACATCGAGTGAAACCGATGCCGATTCGAGGATATTGCCATTGGAATCGGTAAGAGCAAAAACAAAGTCGACACTTTGTAAGGGGAAAAGATAGTCATTTCCGACTGACCAAGTAACAAGTCCCTGGCTGTCAATGGTCGCGCCACTAGGCACCTGAAATTAACGAGCCAATTTTAGCCGGATCAATATTGTCTGGGTCAGTGAGCAATGCACTAAATTGCACAGTTTGGCCAGATTGTATGTGGTTAGGTAGGTTAACGGCATTAAATTGTGCGGGTGAGTCGTTAATGGTAAAGAAAAAGTAATCACTCTCAACTGTATTAATACCGTCGGAAACCACCATTGCCACTTTAACTTCATCCCCATAAACTGCAATGTGAGCTGGCAGAATGTAATTGGTTTGCCCGCTGACTAGCTGGCCATTAATATACCAGCGGTAACTGACAGTGAGTTGATCAAGACTGTTATCTGGATCGAAATAATGCCCTGGTGACACTGTCAGTGGTGTTGTTGTATATAACTGATAATTATTACCGCTTGGCGCATAAACTTCTGGCGGTAATGACATCTTAGCCACATCAACAAGCGGTTTATTTGATAAATTATTGGTGATTAAGTCATTAACAGATGCAAAGTAAGTACCTACATCATCAATGCCATTATTGTCTGTATCTTGGGTATATTTTACAGAGCCATTTAAAAACGCTAGCGTAGACGAATTGGTGCCCTTAACGATGATCTTTCCTTGTTCTAAATTTCCATCTAAAGCATTGGTCGATATGTTGAATTGACCTAAGGTGCTATGAAAATAAGCGCCTGAAATGATCCAATTAAATTGGTTGTTTTGATAGGATTGAGTTTGAGTTACCTGAAAAAGTGCTTGTGTTTGGCCTGAGTAAGTATAAAGAAGATTGGTTTTGATGCTGTTGCTGAATTGATCTGTATTGGGGGTTTCTTGGCTATTAATTCCATAGCTGCCAGTGAGCGATGTTGTGAGACTACCTTCTTTCCAAGATAAATTATCAAAGTTAAAGCTAAAATTATATTGGCTGTCTGTGTTAGTTTTTAGCGAAAAGGCCATATTACCGTTGACATTATTGCTATAGCCGTCGCTACAATTATTGTAACTTACGGCAAGGTTTCCGGTAAATTGACTGCTTAATTGGCCTTTAAATTTGATACTGCCAGAGGTCGAACATTGGGCAGTAAAATCCACTTTTCCAGAATTGGTTACATTATAATCAAGTTCTTCTAAATGTAAGTTAGGCAGTAAAACGCCTTCTCCAATAACCACTTTTTTAAACACATGTTGGGTATTTGCGAGGGTTAATGTCGTCAATGATTTGCTGCCAGTGTAGCGCGCGCTGACTAATTGCGATGCCGCGTTCTCTAACTCAATAGCATTATAGTTATTGGCGTTTTTAATAATATCAGACTGTGAGCTGGTGCCTGCTGGATTATCGGGTGTTTCACTGGATGTGTCAGAAGAGTCTCCGCCACCACCACAAGCCGAAAGAGAAAATAAAATCGCAAATGCGAGCGAGGAGCGGGTTTTCGTTAACATTTTTCATCCTTGCACAATGTTGTGAAAATACATTCTTAGAATGTAAATTAATTGTATGATTTTTGTTGTGTATACTAGGGTTTGGCCAAATTCTTTGCAATGAAAATTTGCGCTTTAAGCCAGATATTTTTATTGCGGTTAAAGGTGCTGGCGTCTGGTTCAATAACGGATGGTTTTTGGGGTATTTAGCTGCTGTGACAAAGGCTTAATGTTATTGATTTATTATCTTTTAGCCGAGGGTTTTATGTCGGTGATTGTGGAGGGTTCGAATTGCTTAAGGTGAGACGTAAAAAAGGCAGAATACTGATTCTGCCTTTTTTACTCGCTGATTTGAGTTACTTGTCTGAGTTAGTTGAGCCAATTTTATGAATGGCTAAGTCAGCGCCAATAAACTCATGTTCTTGGCTTAAACGTAAGCTTGAGATTTTATTTACAATGCCGTAAACGATGAGACCGCCCATTAATGCGACGACAACACCTGCAACACTACCGACTAATTGAGACATTAAGCTTACCCCGCCAAGGCCACCTAATGCTTGTTGGCCAAAAATGCCTGCGGCAATGCCGCCCCACACACCACATAAACCGTGCAATGGCCACACACCTAAAACGTCATCTATTTTACTGCTACGTTGTAATTTTGTGTATACCCACACAAATAAGCCGCCAGCGACACCGCCGACTATAAATGCACCGACAGGATGCATTAAATCAGAACCGGCGCACACCGCCACTAACCCAGCAAGTGGCTCGTTATGGATAAACCCAGGGTCGTTTTTACCGACTATCAGCGCGATGATCGTGCCGCCCACCATGGCCATTAAACTGTTTACTGCGACTAAACCGCTAATGCCATCGAGTGTTTGTGCTGACATCACATTAAAGCCAAACCAACCCACAACGAGTATCCATGAGCCTAATGCTAAAAAAGGAATATTAGAGGGCGCAAACGCAATCCCCGGCTTACGGCCGCGGCGAGCACCTAATATATAGATTGCTACCAAGGCTAGCCAGCCACCCATAGCATGAACCACAACTGAGCCTGCAAAATCGTGAAATTGAGCGCCAAACTGACTCTCTAACCACGCTTGAAAGCCATAATTACCATTCCAGATAATGCCTTCAAATAATGGGTAAACAAAAGCCACTATCATAGCCGAGGCAAATAAGAAGAGCCTAAAACTGCCACGTTCGGCAATGCCGCCTGAAACAATGGCTGGGATAGCGGCTGCAAAAGTGAGTAAGAAGAAGAATTTAACTAACTGATAGCCATTATCAGCCCCTAATGTTTCAGCACTCACAAAAAAGTGGCTGCCGTATGCGATTTGATAACCAATGACAAAGTAAGCTATGGCTGAAAAGGCAAAGTCCGTAAGAATTTTAACCAGAGCATTCACCTGGTTTTTGTGTCTGACGGTACCGACTTCTAAAAATGCAAAGCCAGCGTGCATGGCTAACACCATGATTGCACCAAGTAAGATAAATACCGTGTCCGCACTTTGTGCAATAACCCCAATTGCATCACTAATGTTGTTCATTTCAGTTCCCAAAAAACATTTCTCTGTTGAAATTCATGATTTTATATAGCAAAAGTCATTCCTAAAATGCGGAGACATTGAACGCTTGTTGACCTTGAATGGTGCAAATGCCTGAATGCGTTGCTGAAACGATCGTAACAACGCTCAATGACAGTGCGTTTAATGAGCGTTTCAGGCGGCAAAAACACGGTTGTAAGCTAATGAATTTGCGTTTGATGTTACGTTTTGGTGCGCTGTCGCGTCATTGTGGTGCGATACGGTTGATATTTTAACATTGCATTAACTTTTGAGGGCGTATCGAGTATTCTGAACTTAGCATGAAAGACTAGCTGTCTTAACGGGAGTGATATGAACAAAGTGAGAGTCGCTGGGGTGGGCATGATCCCATTTTGTAAACCGAGCCAGCAACCGCCATATCGGGTGATGGCAGCCGAGGCCATAACGTTGGCATTGGCTGATGCGGGTTTACATGCTAAGACAATTGGCCAGGCATATGGCGCTTATATATATGGTGACAGTACCTGCGCCCAGCATGCATTTTACGATGTGATTCAAAGCGGTATTCCAATTATTAATGTTAATAATAATTGTTCGAGTGGTTCAACCGCATTGTTTTTGGCTCGTCAGGCGGTGTTATCGGGTCAAGTTGAATGTGCATTAGCGTTTGGTTTTGAAGAAATGCAGCCCGGTGCGTTAGGGTCAAACTGGCAAGACAGAGAAAGTCCATTTGAGCGACTCGATCCAGTATTACAACAATTTAATGCACCACAAGGCGCAGATTGCATTACGTGCTTTTGGCGCGGCAGGGCGCCATTATATGGATAAATATCAAGTGGGCGCCGACCTTTTTGCTAAGGTGGCCGAAAAGTCACGTAGACATGCCATTAATAACCCGTACTCAATGTTTTCAAGGCCATTAACTTACCAGCAAGTGATCGACGATAAGGTGATATACGGCAATTACCTCACGCGCTTAATGGCGTGTCCGCCAACTTGTGGCGCCGCTGCGGTTATCGTATGCAGTGAGGAGTTTGCCCGCCAGCATGGTATTGCTTCTCAGGTCAAAATACTTGCACAATCCATGGCAACCGACACCGAAATATCGTGGCAAGACCCTATTAATGCAGTTGGTAAGGCCATGACGCAACAAGCGGTTGAGCAAGTGTATTGCGATGCCGGTATAGTACTCGCGATATTGATGTGATTGAGTTGCATGATTGCTTTACCCCAAATGAAGTGATTACTTATGAGGCCTTAGGGCTGTGTCCTGAAGGTGGTGCAGCGCAATTTATTGCCGATGGAGACAATACTTATGGCGGCCGGTATGTGATTGTAGCCATCGGGCGGGTTAATGTCAAAAGGCCATCCCATTGGGGCAACGGGGCTTGCACAATGTACTGAGTTAACCTGGCATTTGCGTGGCCAGGCAGGTAATAGGCAGGTTAATAACGCCAAACTCGCATTACAGCATAATGTTGGGTTGGGCGGCGCTGTTGTGGTGACCTTATACGGGATCTAGACGAAGATGATCTGCCGTAGCGATACTCAATACAGTGCGACATATTTCACACTGCATTGGGTACTATATATTTGATGCGATACTGCTGTTAAGCAGCTTTCTTCGTTTTACCACCAAAAGTTCGGCGACAAAAAGTTACCAGACTAAACGATAAAATGCCGGTGCCAGTCAATGAGACTAATGTAATCAATGCCACATAGCTGGCTGGCATGTTCAGCCCATCATGAAGTGGGCGTACAAAACTAGCAACCCTGCCCGATAATGGTCTGTCGCTGTGTTTTAATGCCGACTCGATAACACCAGTAGTATGGTTGATGCTAATGCGGTCTGCTTCTCTTAACCAAACGCCTGGATGTTCATCAAATTGAATCGTAAACATTTGTGCCTTTGGTTTTTGGTTTTCGCCTTGAGGGGCCGCGTTTGGTTTTTTACCTCGTTTTGAGCGTGGTTTGCTTACTGAAACTAATTCTGAGTTTGGCCACACCTGTTGGGCGTTAGTGAGCTGACTTAACCAATCATTGCCCTGGCTAACCGCAAACGACTGAGTAACAGGTTTTTGATTTAACGCCCCAGTCCATAAACTGTTGTAAGTAATTAAAAAGCCGCTAACACATAATATAAATAACGGTATTGAGATAAACAGCCCTAATTGAATGTGGCTTTTAAGCAAACTGCTTGAGCGAGTGTTTTTAGGCAATGTTTGTTTTAAGCGAAAGCCGTTACGCACTCGCCACCATAAATAAATCCCAATTAATGTGACAATCGCGCCAGCCAAAGAGGCCCATGCATTGATGTATTTACCACCGTTGTCGATTAAAAAATTACGATGTAACCAAAAGGCGGTTTCATAAAAAGGCAGGTCGAATGAAGCGCGGCTAGCAAGCTCGTTTAACTCGTTGTCTAATGCGATGGCTTTACCGCGCGCAGTGGCTTGAATATAAGGGGTATGCTCTGTGGGAAAACGTACCGTGCTCATTTCTGGGTATCGCTCAAATACGCTTGCTACCGTCTCGGCTTTTTTCTCTAGGGTTAGCGGGACAAAGGTTTGCCCTAAACTGTCAGTGCGTTTTAATAAATCTACGCTGCCCAAATAAACCCCTGTTGTCAGTACAATTAACATTGTGATGCTAATAGTAAAGCCGACCCAGTTATGTATCCATTTTAATGCCGAAACCATATTCATGTTGTTTGCTCAAATTACATTACAAAAAGCTGATTTTATTGCGTTTTTATATTGTGATTGTGGTAAATAGAAATGACGGCAATGATAATTAATCTCAATTAAATGTTCAATTAAAGAAGTGTAAAGATCGCTGGATAACAGCAAAATAGCTTAAACGACAACAGAACTTAAGTGGCACATTGAGGTTTATGCTTGTGGGTCAACATAAAATATCAAACAATTTTTATTAACTAATTAATTTTTTATGCTTAATTATTGGATTCGCTAACATTGTAGTTATATATTTTGAATGATTGCTCAAAATAGCTTGAGCGATCGTTCATGTTGTTCTATAGTGAACCCAATTTGAAACGCTGCACTGGCATTTAGCAGTATTTAACAGCACTAGCATTTATTTATCGACACGAGAGAACATTATGACTTCATTTACTATCCATACAGCAGAAAGCGCCCCACAAGAAAGTAAAGCAATCCTAGAGGGTGCTAAAAAACAAATGGGCATGGTACCTAATTTGTTTGGCGTATTAGCCGAATCACCAAACACACTTAAAGCTTATCAACAGTTACATCAGTTCTTTTTAGACTCGTCATTAGACGCAGAGGAACTCACTGTAGTTTGGCAAACCATTAATGTTGAACATGAATGTACTTATTGTGTTCCTGCACATACTGCTATTGCCAATTCAATGAATGTTGACCCTGCGATCACAGAAGCATTACGTAACAAAACCGCTATGCCTACTGCTAAATTACAAGCGCTACACGATGCCACATTAAGCATTGTGCGTAACCGCGGTAATATTTCGGCGGCTGAACTTGAAGCCTTTTATGCTGCAGGTTACGGCCAGCAACAAGTGTTAGAAATCATTTTAGGTTTGTCACAAAAAGTGATCAGTAACTACACAAACCATGTTGCCCATACTCCAACTGATGACGTATTTAAACCGTTTGCGTGGAAATAACGCTTACCGGCAAATCATCAATTATTGTGAATAGATAGAATAAATACCAATGTCAGCGTTATCGCACATGGCATTGGTATTTTTATTCGCTACTGTTAACTGATAACGCATACAGCTAACCGCGCTGCGCGTTATTAATAAAAAGTGACTTGGTTCATTTTATCCTTGCGCCACATTAATCACCGGTTTGGTGGAGGGTGTGATGACCACCGGGATAGATTTAGAAGTCGGGGTGTAAGAGTCAACGCCGACACTGTTGATTGATACCAAAGGGTTAGTCTCGGGGTAATAGGCGGCAATATTACCTTGTGGAATATCGTAAAGTACCACGCTAAACCCAGGCACTTTACGCACGACATTGTCATTGGTAATCGATTGCAAATCGACTAACTGCTCTTCAACTAAGTTGAGGTTTTGTGCATCTTGTGGGTTGATAAACAGTACATTTCGTTTACCTTTAATGCCTCGATACCTGTCGTCCATGCCGTAAATTGTGGTGTTGTATTGGTCGTGTGAGCGCAAGCTTTGCAGCAATAATATGGGCTGTTGTGTGCCTTGTGAGCCCTGTAATTGTGCATCGCTTGAACAGTCGGCAATCACTGACTCTGGCAAGTTGCTCGGATTAAACTCTGCGCGTTTGGTTTGAGTGTGCCATACAAATCTGGCGGCGCTGTTGCCAAGGTAGAATCCGGCTGGTTGTTCAATACGTTGATTGTAGTATTCAAAGCCATTTATGGTGTTTTGAATTAATTGGCGGATCAGTCCGTAGTCATCACGTAATGCTAACCAATCGATTTTTATGGCCGCGTTTTGATTGTTTATTTGGTGACTGCCAGCGCGTTGACTAAAATCACGATGATGGAATGTGGCGTTGGCCATTTGGGCGACGATGTCGATTTCAGACAAGCATAGCTCTGACACTGGCTCGGTCATGCCCGTTGAGGCATGTACCATGCTAAAGGTGTCTTCTACGGTAATTTTTTGTATACCACTGCGTTGAATATCTAACTCGGTTCTGCCTAAGCAAGGCAAAATAAGTGCATCTTGTGTCACTTGTAAATGGCTGCGATTAAGTTTGGTGCTGATTTGCACGTTAAGCTCAGCGTTGCGGATGGCTTGATAGGTAAAGTCGGTATCGGGTGCGGCTGCAGCAAGGTTGCCCCCAAGGCAGATAAGCACTTTGCTGTCTTTTGTTTGTAGCGCTTTAAGCGCTTCTATTACGTTGTGACCAGCCTGGCGTGGAAGGTGAGTTTCAAAAAAGTTATCAAAGTGAGCAATAAACTCATTCGATGGTTTTTCGTTAATCCCCATGGTGCGATTACCTTGCACATTACTGTGGCCCTGACTGGACATAAGCCCGCACCTGGTTTGCCTATTTGCCCGCACAACAAATGGAGGTTAATCACTTCACGAATGATGTCGACAGAGTGCTTGTGCTGGGTTAATCCCATTGCCCAACAGCTGATCACGGATTTACTGCCGCTAAATAAGATTGCCGCTTTAATAATATCTGCTCTAGTTAGCCCTGATTGTTGTTCAATCTGCTGCCAACTGGTGCGTTTAACACTCTGCTGATAATCATTAAAAAAGGCGCTGTGTTGCTCAATAAACCCATGAGCAATTTTGTCCTGTCGCTGTTCAATAATGTACTTTGCCATACCGCGCACTGCGGCCATATCACCGCCAAGTTTAGGGGTTAAATATTGATGGCTAATGGTGGTGGCAGCAGGGGTTAATAGTTCGATTGGGCTTTGTGGACTGGCAAACTTTTCTAGGGCGACTTCTTTAAGATTATTAAAGGTGACAATTTTACAGCCATGTTTAGCAGCTTTACGTAACGCATTCATCATCCGTGGGTGATTTGTCCCTGGATTTTGGCCAAACACAAAAATGGCTTCAGCGGCATCAAAGTCATTTAATACCACAGTGCCTTTACCAATACCTATGGCTTTTGTCAGTGCGACGCCACTGGCTTCGTGACACATATTGGAACAGTCTGGGAAATTATTAGTGCCATATAAACGACCAAATAATTGATAAAGGTATGACGCTTCATTACTGGCGCGGCCAGAGGTATAAAACTCTACTTGATTAGGGTTAGACAAGCTGTTGAGCTTATCGGCAATAATGCTAAAAGCGTCGTTCCAACTCACTGGCTCATAGTGATCGGTTGCTGCGTTGTAACGCATCGGCTCGGTTAAGCGGCCTTGGTACTCTAGCCAGTAATCGGTTTGCTTAGCTAGTTGGCGTACCGAATGCTCAGCAAAAAACTTACTGCCAACCCCTTTTCCTGTTGATTCCCATGCAACGGCCTTGGCACCATTTTCACAAAATTGAAATGCGCCGTGCTTGTTGTCACCCCATGCACATCCTGGGCAGTCAAACCCATCGGTTTGATTAACGCGTAATAAATTTTTGAGATTTTGCTTGGTGCGTTGGCTACGTAATACATGGCTTAATGTGGCTTGTATTGAGGGAAAGCCACCGGCTTTGCTAGGTTTTTCGATATGGTTAGACATTAATGGCTCCGAATGGACTAACAGGCAGACTGCTTAAATTAACGTTAGGTTGGAAATTAGAGTAATAAATAGGCGCAGAATACTTGGGGATATGAATAATATTGAGGTTGTACTTTAACGCCAGTTTTACCGCCAACTGGCTGGGTGACGCTAAACTAATTAAGTTATTTACGCCCAGTAACACCGCTTTATGAATGAGCTCACTGCTGCAACGGCTGGTCATTAATAATGCGTTGCTCTCAGACAATGAGCTTGGCTGTCTAACTAACATACCGATTAATTTATCTAAGGCATTGTGACGGCCGATGTCTTCACGGCAAGCAATGATGTTGCCCTGGGCATTTAAGGCTAAAGCAGCATGAATGGCACCACTTTGTTGAGCTTTGAGTTGATGCTCTTCAATTTGCAGTTTGAGGGTGTCGACATCCAATAATTCAATTGGGCGAGTGGCAGGTAATATGGTTAATTCTGGCAGTGCATGGCTGATAGCTTCAACCCCACAAATACCGCAACCTGTGGCTCGATTAATCGACGCTTTTTGTTGTTTAATGCGTATAAACAGCGATTTGCAATGGTGACATCAATATTAAACCCATGTTCTGATTTACTGACTTGTATGTCGTGAACATCATGGTCATGTTGAATAATGGCTTCTGAAAACAAGAAACCAATGGCAAAGTCTTCAATGTTGTCTGGGGTGATCATCATGACAGCATAATTGATGCCATTGAGATTAATTGCCGCGGCAGCTTCTTCTACTAAATGTTCAATTGACGGTGACCATTTATATGACGCATTCATACTTTTAGCCTTAAAATTTGAAGTGGGTCACATTTTATGGAGGGCTAAAATACAATTCCAATCAAACTATTTTATAGATTGATAGTTTTTATCTATTAATAAGGTTAAATTGATAGTTTGGTTTTATATTAGAGGTTGCGTTGTTAGATGAATTTGCGGCAGTTACATTACTTTCATGAGTTGGCTAAACATAAGCATTTTGCTAAAGCGGCTAAGGCTTGTCATATTACCCAGCCAACATTATCAGCCAGTATTAATGCGCTCGAAAAACGCTTTGGCACAGAGCTGGTGGTTCGTGGTAGCCAATTTGTGGCGCTAACTGAAGCGGGCAGTATTGTACAGCTGTATGCAGAAAAGATGTTGCTAGATGAGGCGGCATTAAAACAGGAGATCAGTGCTTTTACTGGTAGCCATTAAAGGGGTCGCTTAATATTGGCATTGTGCCGCAATCCAGTGTTGATATCATGCCAATCATTAAGCACTTTACCGAGTTGCACCCGGATATTTCGATTAAGTTACTGGTTACCACAAATGAAAAGCTCATTGAGCAACTGACATTACATCAAGTCGATATTGGCTTAGGGTTTGACGAAAACATCACTGAATCAAGCCGCAGACAGTTTGATTTTTATCCTCAGCCTAGCCATCCTTTGGCGGTTTTGTCACCCCAAGCATTAACGCTCAATCCCGAAGTATTTCAACAAGCTATGCGATTCTCTGAGTTGCAATCATTACCGTTAATATTACTCAGTCAAAACATGCAATTTAGGCAGTATATTGATAACGCTATGGAAAAAGCAGGTGGTAGTTTTAATATCGTCTTAGAAACGGATTCGCTGTTTCATCTCGTCAGTGCAATAAAGCAGGGCTTAGGTTATGGCATTGTCAGTGGTGGTATTGCCATGTCAGCTAAGCAATTGCACAACCTGCAGGCTCAAACCTTGTTAGATGTTGAATCCGGCGACACGGTATTCATGACCCGTAAATACAGTGTTTCTGTAGCGATGAAAGCGTTTATTGGTTTGATTGCTACATCCTCATGTCACTATGATTAAGAGCAACTATAATCATGAGGTTATCGATGCGCTTGTAAAAGCTTGATAACCTATGGCTTGTATTACAGGTGAAATTTTTGGGATTGGTCTCATTTCTATTTTGTGTCATATTTTCTCGTAATTTAAAGGGTTTAATTTTTGTTTTGGCTTTCTCTATCAAGCGGGGTTAGCTTTCATTTTTAGGAATTGATATGTTGAGTAGCCTACGCGCTTACCGCTCGTCCATTATTTTATTAAGTGCGTTACTCATAGGTGGCCTTTTTGGTGGCTTGTTTCCTGAGTGGGCGATTAAACTCAAACCCATTGGGCAAATATTTTTAAATTTGCTGTTTATGATCATCGTGCCATTGGTCGCGGTGAGCGTGATGTCGTCGATTGCTCATATGACCGACTTAAAAAAGTTAGGAGCCATATTAGTGTCGATTATGGCGGTGTCGATTGTGATGGCGATTGTGCCATCCGTTGGGGTGGTGCTATTAGCGCTCGCTTACGATCCGGCTCAAGGCGTGACCTTAGATTTGGCTAATACGGTAGATGCCGCATCAGGCAGTATGGATTTTGTGAGCTTGTTAACCACCAATGACTTTGTGGGGTTATTGTCTAAGTCGAATATTTTAGCGTTAATCATCATGTCGGTGATTGGCGGTGTTGCCATTGGCCAATCTGGTGAAGATGGCCTAGTGGTCAACCGTATTTTGGATAGTGTGAATACGGTTATTATGAAAGTTATTTCAATATTAATGTACGTAGCACCTATTGGCTTAGGGGCTTACTTTGCTGCAACCATGGCCAGCCAAGACACTGAGTTAATGGGCACTTTTGCTCGTGCTGTAGGGTTATTTTTTGTTGCCATGGTGCTGTATTTAACTGTGGGTTCAACGCTATATGCGTGGATAGGCGGCGGAGTAAAAGGCGTTAAACAGTTTTGGCAACACATGCTTGAGCCTGCCGTAACCGCTTTAGGTACTAGTTCATCTTTAGCCACCTTACCTGTGACTATCCGCAGCGCGACTAAAATGGGTTTAAATGAGCAAATTGCTGAAATCAGCTTGCCGTTACTGGTTAATTTAAACAAAGGCGGCGCCGCTGCAATTACCGCATTAAAGATTGTGTTTATCTATTCGCTATTGGGACTCGATTTTACTACCGACGTATTTATGCTGACCATTTTGATTTCTGTGTTGTCGGCCTTTGTGATTGGTGGCGTACCGGGTGGGGCGTTTTTAGGTGAAATTTTTATTGTGACGACATTAGGACTACCTATGGAGGTGATCCCGATTTTAGTGGTGATTGGGGCGATTACTGATGCCGCATCAACAGTGATAAATGTGGTACATGACTTAACCGCAACACAAATTATTGAGCGGATTAACGGCAAGCATTATCAAAACAGTGCCATTGAATAACCCATAAAAATAGCCGCCAATGTTTATATTGTTGGCGGCTTCGTCTTCGGGAGGGAGCCTGATTGTTGAATCGCAGTGCCTGGCAACGTATGATGCGTTTTTTGATTTAACCTCCAAGTCCCAATTCCAATACTATGCGCTATTTAACCACGAGTTATCATCCAGAAACGCCTGTCGATTTTATCGAAAATAATCAAGCGACCATGCTAACGCGTTTAGCTGCCCGCGCGATTGTGCTGCGAGATAATCAGATTTTGATGTTGTACACAAAACGCTATCATGACTACTCGTTACCCGGTGGCGGTGTTGATGATGGTGAGCATATTGAGCAGGGCTTAATTCGCGAGTTACAAGAAGAAACCGGCGCGCAAGTGGTGGGCGATGTCATTCCGTTTGGCTTATATCAAGAATATCGTCCATGGCGCAGAGATGGCTTTGAGTCGGTAAACATGCTGTCTTACTGTTATGTGTGCACAATTGCTGATGAGCTCGCTGAGCCGCAGCTTGAAGCGCATGAAATTAGCAATGGAATGACACCGGTATGGATGGATATTGATGCCGCGATTCAACATAACCTCGACACTATGGCAAATAGCAACAAAAAAGGTCTCTCGATAGAACGAGAGACCTTTTTATTAAAGCTGATTAAACAAGAGTTGTTATAGGGTTATCACCTTTTCACCGGCTCGCATTAATCAGCTTTTGTTCATTGGCTAAATAAGATTATGCGCGCACTTGGCCGACACCACTTACAAGGTACTTTTCAGTGGTGAGTGACTCTAGTCCCATAGAGCCGTAAGCATGAAGCTTACTGGTAGCAATACCAATTTCTGCGCCAAGACCCAGCTCACTGCCATCAGAGAAGCGAGATGATGCATTCACCATCACTACAGAGGCATCAACGGTGCGTTGAAAGCGTGCTGCAGTTAATTCATTTTGAGTACAAATCACTTCAGTGTGATGGCTACCAAAACGACGGATATGATTAATCGCACCGTCAAAGTCATCCACTTGCTTAATGGCAATTTCAAGGTCTAAGTACTCTTGACCAAAGTCATCATCATTCATGACGTTACAAGCGTCAAAGTATGACTTTGCTTGCTGACAAGCGTTAATCGTTACCTTGTGTTCAGCCAGTGCTTGAGCCACTTTGGGTAAAAACGCAGCAGCCACATCTTGATGAACCACTAAACCTTCTAGCGCGTTACATACGCCGGTACGCTGGGTTTTACCATTGAGTAATAACGCCATGGCAATCTCAAGATCGGCATCCTTATCAACATATAAATGGCAAACACCTTTAAAGTGCTGAATAACTGGCACCTTACTGTTGTCGGTAACAAAGTTAATTAAGCCTTCACCACCACGTGGAATAATCACATCAATATAATCACGTTGCTGCATCAGTTCCATCATTAAGCCGCGATCAGGATCTGGCACTACTGTAATGAGCGCTGGAGGCAACTGATACACTTCGAGCACTTTTTGCAAAATAGAAGCAATCATTTTACTTGAGTGCAGTGCTTCTTTACCTCCACGTAAAATCACCGCATTACCTGATTTAAAGCATAAGGCACCGGCATCGGCTGTTACATTTGGGCGTGCTTCGTAAATCATACACACCACACCTAATGGTACGCGCATTTTACGAATGCTTAATCCGTTTGGGCGTTGGCCTAAATCGCGTTCAATACCGACAGGGTCGGGCAGTGATGCTACGGTTTCGATCCCTGAAGCCATTGATTCAATACGGTCGTTATTCAATGTTAAACGGTCTAACATTGCCGAGCCCATGTTGGCGCTTTCTGCATTGGCTAAATCCAATTGGTTAGCCTTAATAATTTCATCACTGTGCGCACGTAGTGCACGCGCCATGTCGAGTAAAATGGTGTTTTTTACTTGCTCGTCTAAAATGGCAAGTGATTGTGCTGCAATAGCGGCATTTTGAGATAAGGTCTTTATTAAGCTCATGTTTTCTCCAAAATGGCGATGTTCTTGTCTGAAATTAAAGGTCGGTTTTCTGCTGAGCATTATTAGCAAACTCTTGGTCTTCTTGATCAGAAATAAAATGAAGTAAGCAACTGCTGTAATTTGATTTGGCTTTTGCCAATCTAGTGCCATCGCCTTTACGCACTAAAATGGTATCACCGACGGAAAAGTTACCTTTTACGGCAACTACATCGTCACTGGTCAGTTGCGAATGTTGTTCTTCTAGGTCACTGTCAAAGTCATTTTCGACAATTAATTCACCCTGCACTTGAGAGGTATGAGTCATCCAATGCAAATGTTCCTGCATCGGTTCATCATACGGGGTAAATAAAGTCCCTGGATTTTGACCTTTCAGAAGTTGGTTAAACGTATCAGCATCAAACCCATCAACAATCATGGTTTCAATACCGTGTGAAATGGCTTTTTCAGCCGCCTGGATTTTGGTGCGCATTCCGCCTGTACCTACGCTGCTAGTTGCGCCGCCGGCCATAGCATAAATGTCTGGGCTGATTTCACTGACTTGTTTGATGAGTTTGGCATCATCATGCAAGTTAGGGTTTTTGGTATACAAGCCTTTGACGTCTGAACAAATAATCAGTGCATCAGCATCTGCAGCTGCCGCGACCATGGCCGATAAGTTATCGTTGTCGCCAACACGTAGCTTATCGGTTGTTACGGCATCGTTCTCATTGATGATGGGTAACAAACCATGATCTAACAGCGTAAAGATGGTGTCTTTGATACTGACGTAGCGCTCACGATCACGTAAGTCTCCGTGAGTCACTAATAACTGTGCAGAAGCAAAATCAAATAGCTTGTCCCATGTGGCCATCATGTCTGCCTGACCTGCTGCAGCCATGGCTTTTTTGAGTGAAACACTTGGTTCTGCAATATCAGAAAAACGGTGTTTGCCTGCAGCAACTGAACCCGATGATACTAATACTACCTGGCAGCCCTGGGCGCGACACGTTGCGATAAATTGGGCTATACCTAATAAATAATGGCTACTACAGCCCTGTTCATGAGGCGCAATAAGTGCACTGCCCACTTTAACGACAATGCGTTTCCAATGTGAAGTTGACATCATATCCTCTTAATTATTTCTGCTCAGCTAATACGCGGCCGGCTTCATGGAAGGTATCAACTGTTTTCTTACAAGGGTCAGTATCTAATGCACTTGTTACCCAAATAACAACACTGCTTACAATGAAGCCTGGGATCATTTCGTACATTAAGCTAGAGAGCGCTTTGCCATCGGCCAGCACAGGGGCATATATCCAAAATAGGACGGTAGCCGCACCTGAGACAATACCTGCAATGGCAGCTTTGTGGGTTAGGTTGTGTTTATAAAGGCTAAACAATACAAGAGAGCCAAATGCAGCGCCAAAACCAGCCCAAGCATTACTCACTAACGATAAAATGCTGTTTGAGCGATCAAGCGCTAATAAACTGGCCACAATCGCAACGCCTGCAACACCGAAACGGCTCCATTTTCACCATTTCTTGCTCGGTTGCTTCTTTCTTTGAAACAACACGGTAGATATCTTCAGTTAAAGAGCTAGAAGACACTAAAAGTTGTGATGAAATTGTGCTCATGATTGCTGCTAAAATCGCTGCTAATAAAAAGCCGCTGATCAAAGGGTGGAATAACAATTCTGAGAACACAATGAAGATGGTTTCAGGGTCAGTTAATTTCATGTCGAATTTGTTTGCGTATGCAATACCGACAAGCCCGGTAGCAAGAGCACCGATAATAGTCACCGTCATCCAACTCATACCAATTCGGCGAGCGGCTTTAATGTCTGATACTGATCGAATCGCCATAAAACGCACAATAATGTGTGGTTGGCCAAAGTAGCCTAAACCCCAAGACAAGCTAGAGATTAACCCCAACATGGTGACGTTTTGCATGCCTTCAGAAAATTGTGGAATTGACTCATAAGCAAAGCTCATCATTTTGTCTGCGTTAGAGAACTCTTGATATGCCACAACAGGCACCAAGACTAAAGCGACAAACATAATACAGCCCTGAACAAAGTCAGTGAGGCTGACGGCTAAAAAGCCACCGAGTAAGGTATATGACACCACGACGGCTAAGGTTACGATTAGGCCTAGTTCATAATTGAGGTCAAATGCTGACACAAATAATTTACCGCCAGCCACTAAGCCAGCAGAGGTATATAGCGTAAAGAAGATGACAATGATGACCGCTGCAATAATACGAATATTACTGTTTGGAGCATGGAAGCGTTTAGCAAAAAACTCTGGGATCGTTAGGGCGTCGTTCGCCACTTCGGTATATACCCTGAGTTTTGGTGCAACTAAAAGGTAATTAACCATGGCACCAATTAATAAGCCAATCGCAATATAAAGGGTTTCAAAACCCACTAAAAACATCGCACCAGGTAAACCCATTAACATCCAACCACTCATGTCAGATGCGCCTGCAGATAATGCAGTAACTTGTGGGCTCACTTTACGGCCGCCAAGAATATAACCAGACACGTCGCTGGTTGACTTCTTAAAAGCAAACAGACCAATGCAAAGCATAACGATGAAATAAATGGCTAACGAGACATACGTTAAATAATGCATGAACTACTGGCCTCCTAACGCTTTGTTATTTTGAATCCCATTAGGTTTCAACATGACAAAGAGATAGGTACTTAAGATGGCAAATAAGCACAATAGTTGTGTTGCATATGTGAGCTTTGAAACTGATTTATGCCAAAGTTTTGTGATGAGATTTTCTTCCGTCTGAATGTCAGTCGACATTGTGCCCTCCTGAGCGAATAAATATTGGGTTAGCAATAAATAGTTAAAAAATAGCAATAAAAAAACCACTAAATTAGTTAGTGGTCTAATTATATTAACACTATTTGCCGCCCTGATTCCAATCGGATGCACCCTAAAAAAAGGTTTTTGAGTAAATTACATTCATTGTACTGGCTCACACCCCATAGCCTATAGGGGCAAGCGCCACATTATTTTTATAAATGATTTTTTCTAATCTATGAATATTTTGGAACGTTTGGCGCTTTTTTGATGATAAAACCGACTCTTAAAGGCCAAGTTGTTTGATCAAATTCATTTTTTATCAAAGGGATTCGCCTGACACCTTCACCGTGCCTGAGCATTTTTAAAGCAGTGCAACCGGATATTTAAGTTAATCACTTTAAGCAGATATAAGTGTGTTTGTTATACCTCGAATTATTATATCTAAAATGATTTCAGTACAAACTAATTAGGTTGTGATATGAGTATTGACAATGTTTTTGGTTGCTGATAAATCACGAATACGTGAATTTTATTGCACCATTGCATGATTTTTTAATATCGAACGTTGCTATTTAATAGACGTTCGGTCTAATATGTGTTTAATGAATGTAGATAACGCCAAACCTCGCAGAGGTCGACCACCAAAAGTATCTCGAGAAAATCCAGATACTCGGGCTGCGCTTATTCGTAGCGGCCTTGAACAGCTTACCGAACAAGGCTTTGCCTCGTCAGGCATTGAGCCTATTTTAAAAAAGGTTGGGGTACCTAAAGGCTCTTTCTATCATTACTTTGCCAGCAAAGAAGCGTTTGGTCAGGCTGTATTGAAAAACTATGCCGAATACTTTTTAACTAAATTGACCCGGCACCTTTACGATGACACTCACCCTCCGTTAACTCGGATCTGTCATTTTGTGGCCGATGCAAAAGCGGGTATGGCTCGCTATGATTTTAAGCGTGGTTGCCTAGTCGGTAATTTAGGGCAAGAAGTTGGGGTATTACCTAAAAGTTTTAGGCCGCAATTAATTGCTATATTTGCCAGCTGGCAAAATTGCTTAGCAAAATGTCTTGAGGATGCCGTAGCGCAGGGGCAAATCGCTGCTGATGCAGATTGTCAGTTATTAGCTGAGAACTTTTGGGTGGGTTGGGAAGGTGCTGTCAGCCGAGCTAAGCTGGTTGAGAGCGGCACACCATTGGATAATTTTTGCGATTTATTTATCGCAGCTTTACCAAAAAAAATGTAAACGTAAAATTTTTTAACTATTAATAGACGATCAGTCTAAATTAGGAGTGAATCATGTTTAACGCCATGCTAATTGAAAAAGATGACCAAGGTTATCGCACTACCGTTAAAAATGTTGACGAGTCAGTATTGCCTGAAGGCGACGTGACCGTGAATGTACTTTACAGTACATTAAACTACAAAGATGCACTGGCTATTACGGGTAAAGCACCTGTGGTTCGCAGTTTTCCGATGGTGCCTGGTATCGATTTAGTGGGTATTGTTGAACAAAGCGACAGCGATAAATTTAGTGTTGGTGATACTGTTTTATTAAATGGCTTTGGTGTGGGCGAAACCCATTGTGGTGGTTTAGCCACTAAAGCTCGTTTAAAAAGTGATTGGTTAATTGCATTGCCAGGCGCGTTCACTCCTCGCCAGGCTATGGCTATTGGTACGGCAGGCTATACTGCAATGCTGTGTGTTATCGCCCTTGAAAAAAATGGTGTCACGCCAGATAAAGGTGAAATTTTAGTGACTGGCGCTAATGGTGGGGTTGGTAGTTTTGCCATCGCTATTTTAGCTAAACTAGGTTATACCGTTGTTGCGTCAACGGGTCGTGTAGATGAAAGCGATTATCTGAAAAAACTGGGTGCCAGCGAGATTATCGATAGATCAACACTATCAGAACCAGGTCGTCCTTTAGCTAAAGAACGCTGGGCTGGTGCGGTCGATTCGGTTGGCAGTCACACGTTAGCTAACGTATGTGCCAGTACCAAATATGGCGGTACAGTTGCTGCTTGTGGTTTGGCTCAAGGCATGGATTTACCTGCGAGTGTAGCACCGTTTATTTTACGTGGCATCACTCTTGCCGGTGTAGACAGCGTAATGCGCCCTATTGCTGATAGAGTAGAAGCATGGCAACGTTTAGCTGACATTATTGAACCATCAGTATTTGACGATATTGTTCAAGAAGTGAGTTTAGCTGAAGCGCAAGCTGTGGCGAGTGACTTGATGGACGGTAAAGTGCGTGGCCGTGTTGTGGTCGATGTTAATCGATAAGTAATTGATTACTGCTGTGCAACTTGAACAGCTAAAGGCTCTATATAGTTTTTAATAAAGTCTTTAGCTGTCATGGTTTTAGCGAACAAATACCCTTGTAAATAGTCACACGACAACTGTTGTAATATTTGGTGTTGCCCTGTGGTTTCAACCCCTTCAGCAACCACTTTTACTTTTAAGTGACTGGCCATCGTAATAATCGCTCTGACTAAGGCAATGCTACTTTCATTGGTTTCCATGTGTTGAATAAACGAGCGATCGATTTTTAAAATATCGATGTCTAGCCTTTGTAAGTAGGCTAAAGATGAGTAACCTACGCCAAAATCGTCAATAGCAATATCGATACCGTTATGGCTCAATCGATGCATTTGTTGTTGGATAGGGGAGTCGGGATCCATTAAGGTATTTTCAGTGACTTCAATCACCATAGTGTCTCTTGGCAAACCTTGTTTATTACAGGCTAAAATCCAATCGTCTACCCATTGTCCGGACTCGATCAAATTGCAGAGGTGAACAGTTAACACTGACTTGCATTATTTGACCCGACATATAATACCATTGCGCAGCATCATGAATTGCTTGCTCTCTAACCCAGTTACCAATCTCTTCAATCAGGCCGTTTTGTTCCGCGATGGGGATAAACTCATTAGTAGCCTATTAATCCACGTTGAGGATGCAGCCAACGGATCAGTGCTTCTGCCTTGCTGACATTAATGCCGTCTAAGTCAAAAATGGGTTGGTAATATAAAACAAACTGATCTTCTCTCAGTGCTACGCGGATTTCTTCAATGATTTTGCGTTTCTCAATGGCTTGTTCTTCAATGATATAAGAGAAAAACTCATAGCGATTGCGACCTTTACTCTTTGATAAATACATGGCTTGGTCAGCATGTCTAACTAAGTCTTCAACACTGCGCCCGTCAGCGGGGTAAAATGTTAAGCCAATACTGCCAGTAACATAGACTTGTGCACCATTGATGCTGATGCATTGCATGAGGCTTTGTTTGATTTTTTCTGCGATTTCACTGGCTCGCTCAACATCGTTAATGCCCTCAATGATTAAGGTAAACTCATCGCCGCCGAGTCTCGCGACGGTATCGTTACCTCGAACACAATTACGTAAGCGCTTTGCTACTTGGTGTAGCAATAAGTCGCCGTGGTCGTGACCTAATGTGTCATTAATTTCTTTAAAACCGTCAAGATCGATAAAAATCAACGCAAAATGCATGTCGTCGACATCAAGCATAGACTGTAGCTTTTTATAAAAATAGCGCCGGTTAGGTAGATCGGTTAAACCGTCCTGGTATGCAAACTCGTGTAATTGAATATTGGCATTTTCAAGTGCTTCAGTGCGAGATTTTACTTGGCTTTCAAGCACGCTTTCACGCTGCTCGATGGTGTCTAACATACTGTTAAAACACGTTGCTAATTGGCCGATTTCATCTTTGGAGTGTTGCTTTGCGCGTAAACTATAATCATGTGATGTGGTGATTTTATCTGCGGTGTCAGCTAGGTATAAAATGGGGCTTAAAAACTTTCTTTGTAAAAATAGTGATAAAAACAAACTGACCGCAAAGGTTGAGAGCAATAGAAACAGCAAAAACTTGATGTAAAACGCGATCCTATCTTCAATATAACTGTTGTCGGCAATGATGGTTAAGTAACCATAACCTTGATTATCTAAAGACAATAGGGTGGATATGTTATTGAGATCTGTATTGTTGTTTAGATTGTCTTGGCTGACATTTTTGGCAAACAATTGTACTAAAACTTGGTTTTCTATGTTGGTGACACTGACAGATAAAATATCAGCGCGAAGCAGCACAGGTTTAATGAGTTCTTTAATTGTTTCTTGGTCATCAAATAACACTGCGGCGGTAATGTTAGGCGAAAGCATGTCTGACAGGCTTTGCAAGCTTTGCACTTGTTCGCGTTTGGCAGAGGTCAGCTCATAAGCACTAAACACTAAGGTGACGGTCACCGTTGAAACAAGCGCAACACTCATCAAAATAAAGAGTAATTTTTTACTGATGGTGTCTAAGCTAAATATGTTTTTCATAGGATTAATTATCTACCACTCTACCAAGGCGTAATACTTTTGAGCTCATATTGATGTTGGCTTGAGTGAGTTTAGTGGGTGACACTTCAAAACGAATTTTACCACTCGATAAAAAGAACCGAATATGGCCGCCTTGTTCGATAAAGTCTTCTGTTTCTCCTACCACCATGATGTTGTTTAGTTGTGTTAACTCTGCTGATTGCCACAATGAGAGGGTGTCAGAGGTGATAAACAAGACTTGGCATTGGCTTAAATCAGTTTCTGTTAGGCTCACGATTATACTGTGAATAGGTAAATGATTAACCATTCTTTTGGCTAAAACCGCTGAAGCAACATCGATAAAATGCTTATCTGGACTGCAAAGTACAAACTCGGTTTGGGTGTCTTGAGCGCGGCTCCATTCACTATAACGGGCAAAGTTAAATAAAAAACCTGCCTTTAATGCGTTTTCGGTTTCAATAGCCTGCACGCTTTGGCTTGGAATAAGCCAAAGTGAAATCAGTAAACCTAAAAGCCATTTTTTAATCATGGGTATCAGCTCTATTAAAACTTAGCTGTTAATTTAAAGGTTACACTTTCATCGATGTAGTTTGGTATCGTAAAAGTTTCTCCAGTATTACGGTATTCGATATGAGAACCGGCAAATAAGTTTTTCCCCATCATTGCTACAGACCAATTTGGGTGAAAAGCCCATTGCCATGTTAAGTCTAATACCGTGTAGTTATCAGTGTCATATGCATCACTGTTTTCGACTCTAAGTGAGGCGAATACACGGTGGTCTTCAAATAACTGAATATCTGTCTTGGCAAACAATTGTCGGCTGGTGGAATCATACCCAATGGCTTCAAAGGTGTTGTCGGCGAGGTCATAGTCGAACGTGTTGTAGCTATAACCTAATTCTGCGCTAAAGGTATCGGTGGGCTGCCACGAGATAACAATATCGCCACCATTAGTGTCTAACTCGGCACTTGAGACTAAGTCAAAGTTTATTGATGTGCTGGTTAGGCTTTGCATCGCCAGCTCTATTTCGCCTTGTTGTAATAAGGCGAAAATAGGCAAAAACTGCTCTGAGTTTGCATCTACTTCAACCGCTAATACATCGCTCACCTCAGTGTGATAAACCGATAAATCTACGCCCCAGTTGCCTTGAGACAAACGATAGCCTAGTTCGTATGATATTGATTCTTCAGACTTTACATCGTTATTACCGTTTAGGTATGTTCTGATGTAATAAGTGTCTATCATGTTAATGCCAGTGGTAATGGGCGACACTTCTTCTACACGTTGGCCGTCAATGGTAAAGTCGTCGTTAAATTCAATTAACGATGGCACGCGGACGCTTTTAGATATTGATGTCCAAAGCACGTGGTTTGGCTGTAACTTCCAGACTAACCTTGCTAGGGGTTGGTTTTCCCAGCCAGTTAAATCGTTATGTTCAACTTTGGCGCCAAGAATAATGTCTAATTCATTGTCAATGATAGTATATTGCGCCTGCACTAACGCGCCGTATTGCTCTAAAGTGTTGTAACCACCATCGCTGCGCACAAAGGAGCTTTCGGCAAATGAAATATCGTTATAGCGGTAATTTAATCCCCAATCGAATTTAAGATCGCCATACAAAAAGTTCATTTGATAATCGATATCAAATGATGAAAAATCTTCTTGTAGAAAGGTTTGGCTGCCAGACTGCTTTAACCATGAGGTTTGTAGCATTTGGTTAGCATCGTCTGAAATTCGGTTTTCTATTCGCGCCATAATACGTGAGTCAGTGCGGTCTAAATGGCCAGAAAAAGACACATTGCGATTGGTTTCGTCAATCACGCCACGAAAGTTTTGTCCTAAAGTCGACTCAGTAATATTACCTTGGATTAGCCCTGACCATTCATCGTTAGGGGTAAAGTCAAATCGTGCCCCTAGAGAATATTGTTCAGTATAATCGGCGGGTTCGAGCGAAATCCCTTTGTCTGACTCGTCACCATCTTTAACATGGCCATAAACTCGAAAGCTACCTTGATTACCAATATCACCACCATAGCGTAAGTTAGCATCGTGATTAATTTGCGATCCACTGCTTAAGTCTGCATAGATACCACGGGTATCGATACTGTTTTTGGTGATGATGTTAATTACCCCATTGCTAGCGTTGCTGCCCCACAATAAACCGCCTTGACCGCGTATCACTTCAATTCGCTCAATGTCGTAAAGCGGTACATCTAAGGTTTCCCAATATACAGCAGCAAATTTAGGGGTATAAAAGCTCTGGCCATCAATCATCACCAATAATTTGGCAGAAAAACGAGAGGCGACACCGCGTGATGTAATGGCACCATTGGTTGTTATCAAGCTGCCTAACCGCGAGGCCTGGCACCATTTTGAGTGCTTCAGGGATTGAGGTTGCACCAGAGCGGGTAATTTGCTCTTTAGTTAACACATAGATTGAAGAGGCGGTGTCAAATGCTGATTGAGCACGTTTCATTGCTGAGGTGACTTGCACATCCATTGCCATCAGTGAGTCTAGATCAAGGTCTAAATCGCTAAGAGGCTCTTCTGCTATTGCAATAGGTGAAACGAGCATCATTAATAGCAGCTTTGTGTCAATCTTCAATGTAATACCTCTGGATGGATGAGCGTAAACTGTGGCGCAATGTTAAT
The DNA here is from genome assembly GCF_025398315.1 of Shewanella phaeophyticola. Classification (GTDB taxonomy): domain Bacteria; phylum Pseudomonadota; class Gammaproteobacteria; order Enterobacterales; family Shewanellaceae; genus Shewanella; species Shewanella phaeophyticola. Next base: position 3,303,713 of record NZ_JAODOQ010000001.1, on the reverse strand, counting down.
AACTTTAGTCAATATTGATCATACTTTTTACTTAGCAAGTAATCTACCCTGTGAGCCTGCAGATGTAATGTGTTTTTGGGATTATTTACGTCTAAATAAAGCTTTCTAACATATTAAAATGATTAAAGGTAGACAGACATTTGATTGATTGATTAAATATCAACTATGTCTTTGTTGTATTTATGTTACACATTTTGCGATGGCTGGGGTTATCGGTATAGATTACATAGATTGAGGCATAAAGGATTAAATACCTCACCCAGATTTTGGGTAACAACAAGGATAATAATAATGGATTTCAATAAACTCCTGCTCGCGGTGGGCGTGGTGTCGACGACTTTTATTGTCGGCTGTGGCGATGACACCGACTTTAGTAAAACCACTCAACCTACACCTGAACCAGAAGTCATACCTCTTCTTCAAGCTTTTGCCCCAAATGGCGCGCTTAAGGCACAGATCCGCCGCACCGAATATGGTGTACCACATATTACCGCGGACAACTTAGAAAGCCTGGGCTTTGGAAGCGGTTACGCTCAAGCGCAAGATAACTTATGTGTGATAGCCGATGGTTTTATCAAAGCCAACTCAGAGCGTTCAATGTATTTTGACCTCATGCCTCAATCGACTTTTCAACGGGGTTGCCCACCAGTGAAGATAACGGCAATTTAATTTCTGACTTTGCCTACAAAGCATTAAAAATCAGAGAGCTTGCTGAAACGCAATACACCCAGTTTAGTTATAATTCACGCGCGTTAATGGAAGGTTTCAGTGCCGGCTACAATCAATTTTTAGCCGACGTTGAAGCTGGCGAACAAACCGCTGAGCCTTTTTGCGCCGGCCAACCTTGGGTTAAACCCATCACTGGGGTTGATGTAGCTAACTATTTATTTTCGGTCGCGCTGCTACCGGGCGCTGCTAACTTTTTAGATTTAATCTTTTATGCAAATCCTGGCGATGGCGAAGAATACTTACCGCGGATTGTCGACCGCGGGTTCATCGGTGCAAACGGCCTTTGTTAGCGACATGAACCGCAAACTCATTGCTCGAGCGGCAAATATCACTACACCAGATACCAACCCACGTGACTTAGGTTCAAATGGCTGGGGCCTAGGCAAAGATAAAACCGAGAATGGTAAAGGTATGGTATTGGGTAATCCACATTTTCCGCATACTGGTAATTTACGTTTTTGGCAGTCGCACTTAACGATCCCAGGGCAAATTGATGTAATGGGCGGATCGCTAGTGGGTATGCCTGGTCTAGTCAATATTGGTTTTAATAACGATGTCGCCTGGACACATACCTTTTCAACCGCTGAACATTTTGTGATGTACAACCTTGAGCTGATGGCTGGCGACAGATTGCAATATATGTTCGACGGCGAAGCCATGCCAATCACTAAAGAAACCGTTTCGGTATTAGTGAATGCTGGCTCCGCGGGAATGCTGGTTGCTGAGAAAGACATATACACCACCGCCAAAGGCTCAATGGTTGAAGCGCCACCAATCTTAGCTCCTTTTGGCTGGGATGACGGCCAAGCCTTTATGATCCAAGATGCCAATATGGCCAATAAAGATCCGCTTGACCATTGGTTAGCCATGAACCGTGCCAGCAATCTTGATGAGTTTCAGCAAGCCTTTAAAAATTACGATGGAGTGATTTTTAATAACACCATGTATGCCGACAAAGAAGGTAATGCATTTTATATTGATGATTCAACGGTACCGGGTTTTTCTGATTTTGTTATTGGTATCCTTAAAACCACCCCAGATATTATCGCGGCGAAAGCCCAAGCTGGATTTACTATATTGCCGGGTAACACTTCAACGTTCAGTTTTAGCGAACCTATGCCATACGAGCGCGCACCAAAGCTTGAGCGAACTGACTTTGTGCAAAACTCCAACAACTCTTTTTGGTCTACTAACTTAGCCCAGCCATTAGAGAACTACTCACCCATGTATGGACCAGAACGGGGCCAATTGTCGTTGCGTACTCGTATGGGGTTAACCTTAATGGAAGATGCGGCAGGCGATGACGGCAAGTTTTCTGTCGACGAGTTAGAGAGCGCTTTATTGTCTAATCGTGCCTATTTAGCCGAGTTAGTATTAACTGATTTACTGACGCAATGTGCAGAACAAGGTGATACTCCCGTGGTCGTAAGTGCAACCTTGTCTAAAGATCTTAGTGCATCTTGTGCTGCGCTAACTGCGTGGAATGGTAAACAAGATAACGACAGTGTCGGCGGGGCGTTAATTCGCGAGTTTGCGCATCAATTTAATCAAGACACCATGTTGACTCAAGTATTTGATTACACTAATGCAGCCTCTACACCCAACACACTTGCCAGCGATGGTAGTGCGCTCGTTGCATTAGCTCATGCAGCCCTTAACCTAGAAACCGCAGGTTTTAGTGTTGATGCAAGCCTTGGTGAAGTTCAGTTTGTTGAAAAGTCGCTACCAGATGGCAGCGCATCAGGGGTTAAATTACCTTGGCCGGGCAGCCATAATGCCGAAGGCGGCTTTAATGTGTTTTCGACCAGCTTGTCGGGCGACGATACATTAATTCCTCAGCATAGTTATGCCGCTGTTATGGATGTATTATCAGGTAAGGCGGCTTCGTCGGGGTTAACCGCGCAAGGTTATCAAATTCGCTATGGTTCAAGTTGGATGATGACGGTGAGCTTTACCGATGGTGCAATCGGTTGCGAAGGGCATATTGACTTACTCGCAATCAAGTAATGCATTAAGTCCAAGCTTTAACGATCAAAGTGAGTTTTACTCGACTCAAAAACAACTTCGGCCATTGTTGTTTACCGAAGCAGACATTCAAGCATCGCTTGAATCGACCACCGAGCTGAGTTATCAACGAGATTAATCGCCCCAATGAAAAAAAGCCAACTTGTAAACAACGAGTTGGCTTTTTTAGCAATAACGAACTAAGTCATTAATTAAAATGTATAAAAATATAAAAAGCATTAAGAATGATAAGACTTTTTAGTTAGCAACCCCTACTTTAGTATAATGCTCTGCGGCTTGACCTACACCAGTAACTGCAACAAACTCAGCATTGAATATATTCAATCGTTAATGGGATGACAAAATAATGTTAATTTTCCTCATTTGTATCGCGCTTTTAGTGCTCGCATACAAGCTCTACAGTCCGTTTGTTGAGAAACAAGCTGGTATTGATCCTAACTTACCCACGCCACAAAAGCGTTTTGATGACGGTGTGGATTATGTACCTGTTCATCCTGTAAAAGCGTTTTTAATCCAATTTTTAAACGTGGCAGGTGTAGACCCATTTTTAGTCCTATTTTAGGTGCATTATACTACCCAATCGCATTAGTGTGGATTGTATTGGGTAACATTTTAGGTGGTGCGGTACACGATTACTTCTCTGGGGTGATGAGTATCAAAGAAGACGGTAAAAGCTTACCTGAAATCGCAGGCCATTATTTTAACATCTACTTCAAAGCCGCCATGTTGTTGTTTACCGCAATGCTGCTGTTTTTTGTTGGTGTCGTATTCATTATGAGTCCAGCAGGCCTTTTAAGTAACCTAGATTATTTTAAAGACACTATTTTTGCTAACAACACCTTCTGGGTAGTCGCGATTTTATGTTATTACTTCTTCGCGACATTACTGCCAATTGACAAAATCATCACTAAGCTTTACCCATTCTTTGGTGCTTTAATGATCGTGATGACTACTTCAATTGCCGTGGCATTATTGATTAACGCCCCTCAGTTACCAGAATTTGGCGATATTTTTGCTTACTTTGACCATAGCCATTACAACAATGACTTGTTAGAGCCTAATCCTGATGGATTACCAGTATGGCCATTATTATTTGTGACCATTACCTGTGGTGCGATTAGTGGTTTCCATTCAACACAAGCCCCGATTATGGCGCGTTGTTTAACCAACGAAAAATACGTACGCCCTGTATATTACGGCGCAATGGTTGCTGAAGGTATTGTGGCATGTGTATGGGCAACAGCGGGTATTGCTGCGTTCCCTGGTGGTTATGTTGAGCTGAAGGAAATTCTTGCGCAGGGCGGCTCTGGTATGGTTGTAAACCAAGTGGCAACCACGTACTTAGGTGTTGCGGGTGGTATTATGGCGATTATTGCTGTAGCCGTATTCCCAATTACCTCGGGTGATACAGCGTTTAGATCGCTTCGTCTTACCATCATTGATGCGTTTAAGATCCCACAAAGTATCTCTAACCGTTTATTAGTGGCAGTGCCAGTATTGATCATTGCATACTTTATGACGAAAATTGACTTTACGCTTATCTGGCGTTACTTCGCGTTCTCAAACATGTTGTTGTCTACCAGCGTATTGTGGTTAGCGACTAAGTACCTGTTTGACCGTGGCACCATTCATTGGATTGTGAGTATTCCAGCGATTATTGGTACCTGTGTAACCGTGTCGTACATTATGACCGCCGGTATTGGTTTTGGCTTACCACAAGAGTTAAGTCAGCCTGTTGGTATCGCTGTTGGTGTGATCGCCTTTATTGGTTTGTTGATTGCACATAACAAACGTAAAGTGGCACCCGCTGCATAATCGTTTAAACGATTGATATAAAAGGGCTGCAATTTGCAGCCCTTTTTGTTGTCTCTTTAGTGAGCGTTGTTGAAAATGCCTTGGATGCTAATGCCCGATACGGTCGAGTTTTTGAATAAGCTCCATTTTGATGTTATCAGGTGTTTGGCTGTGCCAGTATCCACCCACGTAAGCAAATAACGGCACCATAAACATCACCGTCAGTAATATAATTAATACCCCTCTAGTAGACAGGTTGATACCGTTGCGAGTACTAAGTTGTAATGCCTCTTTTTTAGGGCAAGCTGATACGCAACGCATACAAGCCTGGCATTCATCTGAGCGAATATCTTTTTGAGTATGCACCGAAATATTAGCCGGACAGGCTCGAGTGCATTTGTCGCATTTCATGCCTTTTGTTTCAATTAAACAATGTTGGCTGTCACGACGAATTTTAAACGGGCTTAAAAAGCTCACTAAACCAAGTAGTGCACCATATGGGCAAATATAACGACAAAATCCCTGACGGCGCCAGGCGGCTAACATAAAAATCATCCCAAAGCAGATTAATGCCACCATTGATGGCATAAGGAAAAATGCAGCCATTTTGAGGTCGGCGACTTTGTGATAATTACCTGATAAATAATGTGGAATACTGTTTGAAGGCATTGAAATAACCAAAGCAAACAACGCGACTAATAACAGGTATTTAAGCATTCTTAATGGCCAATCTAACCATGCTGGTGGTAATAGCTCTGCCTTAATAAAGCGTTTTCTGAGTTTATAAAGATACTCTCCTGCTAATCCTAATGGGCATGCCCAACCGCAAAATGCACGCTTACACAGCACACCAGTAAGTAATACCACACACAACATCACCACGGCAGCAGGGTGGTTTTGATCCCACAATCCTAAGGTTAAAATGGCTTTTAGTTCAATGCCGCCTGCAATAGGTAAAAAGGCATCACCCACATCGGGTCGCATTAACCAGGGTGTTTCACCTGCGTACAATAGTCCGGCATTAATTGCGTACTGTACACCCACTAACAACATTGAAAGCGCAAAAAAATGTTGGCTGAACTCTCTAATAGTATTGGGCCTACCTTCGGCTGTTGCAAAGGCTGGTCGGTATTGCCCCACAGCGGTGACAACCAAAACTGAAACTAATAAGATTAATAATAAAGGCCAAAAAAACTCGCAAGGGTAGCGCCAACTAATAGTGTTCCGCTGACCAGAGCGCCCCATTTTTTGCCGCTCCAATAAAGCAAGCTAGTGCTATAAACCAGTGCCAGCATTAAGGTGATCGATTCTATTGTGCTCATGTAAACAATCCTGTAGATGATTGGAACTCGATATATGATAAATAGTGAGTGTGATGAGTGATGTGAGCTCGATCGATAAAGACCTGCTGTTTTGTAATTATTTGATCTATATTGTTTTGTTCTATTTTTGTAAATGATGTAACTCAGTTGTTTAGCTGGGGCAAAACAAGCTTATGCTAATGTCATTAAGCTGTCTTATTGGCGAGTTAACTTATCAAGATTATGTCGCCAACGAATGAGAGTGAATGGGCCAGTTTTCATTTGAACATTGTTTCGAAATAGATACGTTAAAGCGGTTAATCGCCCAGCATCAGCACCTGTTTAGGCATCAATCTTTAGCCGATTTATATTATCGAGGTGAAAAGTTATCGGTAACAGCCATTGAGCTTGGCCAGCAACAACAAATGTGTCCTACAGTGTTATTTGTGGGGGGCGTTCACGGTGTAGAGCGTATTGGTGCTCAAGTGGTGTTGGCATTTTTAACCAGCTTATTAAATCGACTCCCTTGGGACACGCATTTACAGCAATTGTTGCAACATGTGCGCTTAGCGTTTGTGCCAGTGGCGAATCCGGTGGGTTTTTTACGTGGCAGCCGTGGCAACGGTAATAATGTTGATTTAATGCGTAATGCGCCGATTGACTCTGACGAGGACGTGACATTTTTAGTCGGTGGGCAACGCATATCGCCAAAATTGCCCTGGTATCGAGGCAAAGCAGGGATGGAACTTGAAACCGAAGTACTTGTTAACTACGTCAAACAACTACAGCATCAAAGTAGCAGCGTGATTGCACTTGATGCCCATTCTGGTTTTGGCTTGTTAGACCATGTGTGGTTTCCCCATGCGCATACACGCCAACCATTTGAGGGCATGGGCTACATATATCGATTAATGCAGTTGTTTGAGTCAGGCTATCCTCATCATGGGCATTATCGTTTAGCGCCGCAAAGCCAATTTTATCGCACTCATGGTGATATTTGGGACTATTTAGTGGCCACTAACTCGAGTGAAAAACCGTTAATTCCGCTCACTTTAGAAATGGGCTCTTGGGCATGGGTTCGTAAAAATCCGCGTCAACTGTTTAACTTTCCAGGTTATTTTAATCCACAGCAATCCCATCGCCATCAGCGTATTTTACGTCGCCATGTTGTATTAATGCAGTTTTTGATTGATGCCGCTTACGCTCAAATTATTGAGCAGACAACGCCCGCACAGTTGATACACTTGACGCAACAAGCTAATCGTTTTTGGTCTAAAAAAGGCTAAATCATGACTACCATCGTGTTATTAAGAGGGCTTATGCGTGACAGTCGCCATTGGTATGGATTTGATGAGCGATTGAGCCAGCGAACAGTCCCACCCTTGTTTAATGTGATATGTGTTGATTTACCCGGCAATGGCACTTTGGCCGGACAAAAGAGCCCGATGGCGCTGCAAGATTACTGCGCGGCAGTTTGGCAACAAATAGACGCCGCCTTAATCGCCCAACATAAGCCTTTAGAGCATTCGCCATTGCTACTGGTGGGGTTGTCGATGGGCGGCATGTTAGTTTTAACCTTGGCGGCTCAATGTCCTGAGCGAATTAAGCAGGTTGTACTGATTAACAGTAGCGCGGCAAACTTATCGCCTTGGTATCACCGTTTTCAAGTGGTGGGATTACTGGCCGCGGTAGTAAAGGTATTGACCAATGCGATACAAAACCGTGTATCGGGCAGTCAACCCCCAAAACCGTATCACTGGTTAGAGGCCACAGTGTTAAGGTTTACCAGTCAACAGTTAGCAATACATCCTCAAGTGATTACAGCCTGGAGCAAACTGCGCCAGCAATGTCACACCTCTTTTGGTAATGGCTTACGCCAACTCTATGCCTCGGCGCGTTTTCAGTGTCCTAAATTAACTGGGGTACGGGTTGTGGTGGTGGTGAGTAATCAAGACAAACTCGCTCATCCTAAATGCAGTGAGCAATTAGCACTGTTTTATCGCACTCAGTTACACAAACTGGAAGACTGTGGTCATGATGCAAGCCTAGATAAAGCACAGCAATTACAACAGCTGTTAATTGATACGCTTGTTTAACGTGATGCGCCTTGCCATTTTTTTATATCTTGCTGCCAGGCATTGGCGGTAAAGTCGATAAAGGCTCTAACAACGGTTTGTTGGTAACTGCGTGACAGGTATACCGCCCATAAGGTTTTACCCGGCGCCGTGGTATTGGGCAGAACTTCGATTAGTTCAGCGCGGCTTAGATAATGGTTTGCCAAATCGGTAGGCAAGCACACTATGCCATTTCCACGCAGAGCAGCATTGATTAATACGCCCATATCGTTAGCCTGTAAATTGCCTTTTACATCAAGCTTGTGAGATTGCGAATCCGCAATAACCTCCCAACGTTGCTGGCTCGAGTGCCGTAAGCAATTGTGTTGTAGCAAATCATTTGGCGCCCAAATGGCGGCATGTTGCGCCAAGTAGTCTGGCGAGGCGCAGATGACGTTGTCGATGTGCATTAAACGTCTAGCAATTAAGCTTTCATCTGGTTGGTGGGTGTAACGCAGAGCGATATCAACCCTGTCGTTGACTAATTGCGAGACATTATCTGACAGTAATAATTGAATATTGACCTGAGGATGAAGACGGCAAAAAGCCTCGACTACATCGTACAGATTTTGCTGTCCAAGGCCGATAGGGGAGGCGATTCTAATTGTACCAACCAGTTCAGTATTGTGGCTGTGGGCGCGCGCTTCCATGGCGGTGACTTCGCTTAAAATACGTTGGCAGTAATTAAGCGCCTCTTCACCTTGCAAGGTAAGGCTCACTCGGCGTGTAGTGCGGTGCAGTAAGCGTAATGCCAGCCATTGCTCAACTTCTTTTATGTGCCGAGAAACCTGTAATCGGCTTAAACCCAGTTGCTCCGCCGCTTGGGTAAAACTGCCACAGCTTGCTACTTCAACAAAGCTGCGTATTGCAGATATTTTGTCCATCACATCGTCCTATCTCGACAGCCAATGGTTATAAGCTTTCTATGTTTTCCAACAGGTTATTGGCTTTATTAATAATGGCTTGTTGGGTGTGTTCATCCATTTTTTGCCAGTTTTTATACACCATCGTCATGCGTGGATTACGGTTAAAGTGTTGCTGATGACGCTGAATAAAGTGCCAATATAAACTGTTGAATGGGCAAGCGTTGTCTTCTGTTTTGAGTTTGACATTGTAATGACAGCTTTTGCAATAGTCGCTCATTTTATTCAGGTAGTTGCCACTGGCGGCGTAAGGTTTCGTGGCGACAATACCGCCGTCGGCAAATTGAGTCATACCACGGGTGTTGGGCATTTCGACCCATTCAATGGCATCAATGTAAATACCTAGATACCATTGGTCTACCTCATCTGGGTGTAGCCCCGCAAGCAAACTAAAACAACCCGTGACCATTAACCGTTGAATGTGGTGAGCGTAGGCATAGTCGAGTGACTGCTTGATGGCTTGGTGCATGCAATTCATTTTGGTGTTGGCGATCCAAAAATAATTTGGCAATGGCCTTTGGGCTTGTAAGGCATTTTTAGTGGCATATTTGGGCATGTTGCCCCAATAAATACCGCGTACATATTCACGCCAGCCCAGTATTTGCCTCACAAACCCTTCAACTTGGGTGAGTGATATTTCTTGTTGATTGGCTTGCCAGTATTGAATCACTTTATTGATTACTTCACTGGGAGAAATCATTTTTGCATTAATGGCAAATGAAAGGCGTGAATGATATAGGCTCCAATCGGCACGGCTGTTTTCGGTCATCGCATCTTGAAAACGCCCAAAACGAATGAGTAAGTGCTGGCAAAAATAATCAAGTAACTGCCGAGATTGACGGCGATTAACCGGCCACAATAATTGGCTTTGTGCTTTACCAATCGTGTTGATATTGTGCCGTTGTAGCCTGGCTAAAATAGCGCTGACATCGTTAGCAAATAATAACGGCGAGGGAATGTCGGCGAGGTCTTGTTGTTTAAAATATTCGCGGTTTTGCGAGTCAAAATTCCATTGTCCGCCTAAAGGCTCATCGTCTTGCATCAGCACATTAAAGCGTTTGCGCATACGCCGATAAAAAAATTCCATTTTAACATGTTTGTTAGCTGCAAATTGCGCCTTGATATCGTCAAACGGCAATAAAAAATGCTCGCTGTCATACTTGTTTTTGGTCACATTTGGCCAGGCCAACTCAGCTAACTGTTGTGCTAGGCGATATTCATCTGGCTGTTGGTACTCAAATGCCGTGAGCTGTTTGCTGGTAATGATGTGCTCAAGCAATGTGGGCAAGTCTGAGTAATGTTGTGTCTCATCTAGCGTAAGGTAAATCACTTGGTGGCCGCAATTAGCTAGGGCGTTGGCGAATTCGGCCATGGCGCTAAAAAAGGCACAAACTTTTTGCACATGGTGAGTGGTGTAGGTGGCTTCCTGGCCTAGTTCGGCAATCAAATACACTGTATTTGGACTAACTTGCTTAAACCAACTGTGAGATGCATCAAGTTGGTCGCCCAAAATGAGTCTTAATGTGGTGGTTTGCGGCAGCAATGTTGGTGAAGCCTGTGTGTAAAGCATCGTCATAGTTATTACCTTTAATTATTGGTGCCGGCGACAGCGTTCAGAACAATATTTAACGTTTTTCCAGTCTTTAGCCCATTTTTTACGCCAGGCAAAAGGTCGTTGGCACACAACACAGACTTTGTGTGGCAGATGAGGTTTTTTATGTGTCATGGCGATGGCTCGTACGTTTGGCTTTTGGGCGCACATGGCGATTTAACACTGCCGTAATATGTTGTTTAACTTGTGGCTGTTCGCGATATGACCATAAGCGATCGCGGGCAGCTTGTGATGCCACAGTTAAATCAATCATAGGTTCGGGGTAGTCACGGCCTAAAACGATGTCGTTAAAAATCGCCTCCATGGGCGGCTGTAGCCATGGCTGGTGGATATAGTCATTGGGTAAGTTGTTAAGCTCGGGGCACCACTGACGAATAAACTCACCGTTAGGGATTCCTGATCCTGTGACTGTTTAATGGGGTTATACAGCCTGATGGTGTTAATGCCTGTGACAGAAGCCTGCATTTGCAGTTGTGGGTAGTGAATACCTGGCTCAAAATCGAGAAAATAATTAGCTAAAGGTAAGCTTGCATGTTGCCAAGCAATATTAAGATGGTGGGTCACAAAACTAACCAACATGGCGCGCATTCTAAAGTTAATGTAGCCAGTTTGGCGTAAACAACGCATGCAGGCATCAATAATCGGAATGTCGGTTTGGCCTTCTGCCCAGCGCTGAAGATCCTGTTGTACTTGGCTATCTGTGCGGTAGGGGTAATCAAGATATCCAGGATTCACTGGGGTGAATTCCATACTGCATTGGCTTTCAAATTTTTGCATAAAATGACAATGCCAGTGCAGGCGCGACATCATGGCGAGTAAGGGTTTTCTCCACGCCTTGTTTGTATTTTTAGCCTCGTTGTAGCGTGTTAATGTGGCTTGATATACCTGCTTTAAACTGATGTTTCCCCAAGCTAAATACGGCGATAAGCGTGAGCAATGAGTACGACTTAAGCTCGGGCTAGAAATGCTGCGCTGGTAGTTTTTACCTCTGTGAGTCAAAAAACTACTCAGTATTGCTCTGGCCGCCTTATATCCTCCAGATTGAAACTGGTCATTGGCGGTTATGATAGCATCATCAAACGTCGGAACTTGATAGTGATTGAGTGTTTGTATCTGGCATTGCTGCCATTGAGGGATCGCAATAGGGCTGTTCATGACTTGTTTCCAATGTTGATCCCAGGCAATGCGATGTTTACGCCCCCGAACCACGGCGCCAGTGGGTGATTGTTGCCAATGAATATGTTGTTGATTACACCAGTGTGCTACGGCTTTATCGCGCTCAAAACTGTTGTGCAAACCTATCTCTTGATGACTATAAATATTTTTTATTTCAAACTGTTGATGTAACGCTTGCAGCAGGTCAATGATCGGCAGGTCAAAGATGTAGATCTGGCCTTTAAATCGATTTAGCTGTTGATTCATATCCTGCAATGACTGCCACACAAAGCGCCAATGACGTTCGTTGTAATGGGCGTCGGCTAACATAAATGGCTCAAAGGTATAAATCAGCAAACAGGGCAAATCATGATTAAACGCATCGACAAGCGGCTGATGATCAGACAAACGCAAGTCGCGTTTAAACCAGACGATATTAATAGCTTGTTTGGTCGTGTCGGCCATGGTGGCAAAAATCTCATGCTGAATGAGTAATGAGATACGTGTTAACTCGGGGTTTAGATTGCTTTTTAGGGGGGAAAATATAGCTTCGTTTGTGTCTCTATTTGAAACAATTATGCGCAATAGGTGTTATTTATCTCGTTAATGCTTACTTGTAAACTGGCTCCATTGTTAATTAATAGAGCGAGACAAAACATGAAACTAGCAGTATTAGGCGCAACAGGTTGGATTGGTGGCACTATTACCCAAGAAGCGATTGGTCGTGGTCATGACGTGGTTGCCGTTGTTCGTGACGCCAGCAAAGTGACCCAAGATATTAACGTGCGAACCCTTGATATTACTCAAATGACAGCACAAAACGTTGCAACTGCTTTTGCTGATGTTGATGTGGTCATCGCCTCGGTCAGTGGCCGTGCAGCGCAAAATCATGACGTTGTAGCTCAAACTGCAGCGCAGTTATTGCAATATTTACCGCAAGCAGGCTCGCCACGTTTATTGTGGGTTGGTGGAGCAGGTAGCCTAGAAGTGGCACCAGGGGTGACGTTGGTATCAACACCTGAGTTTCCTGAGGAATACAAGGCTGAAGCCATTGCGCAAGGTGAAGCATTAGCAGCATTTCGTGCAACCAAGTCTGCGATAAACTGGACCTTTGTTAGCCCAGCAGCAATGATTTTCCCGGGTGAGTCTGAAGCTCCATATCGTTTAGGCGGTGATGAATTCTTTACCGATGCCGCGGGTCAAAGCCGCGTTTCCGTTGTGGACTTTGCTAAAGCCATGGTTGATGAAGCCGAAAATGCCAAGCATATTAACCAACGTATAAGTGTTGCTTACTAAGTGGATGCTTAATCAAAACAGGCCTAAGAGGCCTGTTTTGTGCTTTTTGCATGAGTTTATTGTAACTTCCGGTATAATGAGCGAGTGCTAATACCGGCCAGTGCAGCGGCTTTATCTTTATCGCCATCGACACTGTCAATAAGTCGCCTTAGGTAGTTAAGCTCATTGTTTTTCAAGTCTGTTGCCGAACCTGAATCCCCACTAATTTCACGATCTATCTCAAGGCAGGTTTTAATCACATGCAGATCAATTATTAGGGTGTTTGATAGCACTAATGCCCGTGACAAAATATTACGTAGTTCCCTAATATTACCCATAAAATCATGTTTTTTGAGCAAGTTGATGGCGCAATCTGTCACGCTATATTGACCGCTTTGATCAATTCGTTGAAGAAGGGTTTTTGTTAACAGTGGAATATCTTGTTTTCGCTCATTTAAAGAGGGGATATGAATCGGAAACACATTGATACGATAGTATAAGTCTCGCCTAAATTCGCCCCGTTCTACCATGCTAATAATATCTTGGTTTGTTGCGCAAATGAGTCTGAAGTCTGACCGCTTGGTTTCTCTACTACCTACAGGGCGATATGTGCCGGTTTCAATTAGACGCAGTAATTTGATTTGTAATTCATAAGGCACGTCGCCAATTTCATCTAAAAACAATGTTCCGCCGTGTGCCACTTCAACTAGGCCTTGTTTATTGTACAGTGCGCCAGTAAAAGCCCCTTTTATGTGGCCAAATAACTCACTTTCAAATAATGGTTCAGTTAGCCCTGAGCATTCTAGTATCACCATAGGATGCTCTTTTCTATTACTGGCGAGATGCACAGCTGCAGCCGCGATTTCTTTACCGCTTCCGGTTTCTCCTACTAATAACACCGATGCATCTGTCGGTGCCACGCGGGTAATGTTTTCGACTAATTGATTAAATGCAGGACTGGCACCCACCATTTCATTATTGCCAATTTTTGGGTTGGTCTGGGTGACTGATTTTAACAACTCAACACAATATTTGACCTCTCCGTTGTGGTCTAAAATAGGCAGAATTTCAATGTCGATATGTTGTTTGCCATGGGGAGAATGATGAATATGCAGTGCACGTTCTTTTTTGCCAGAAGCACACGCGGCAAATAAAGGACAGGCCTCTCCTGCTTGCTCACAAGGGGCATCATTAGAATGAGACACCTTGAAACAATAAGCTGCTTGGCTTTGATCGATTGCCCCGTAACTTTCAAGATAGTGTTTATTCGTTGCCAATATTTGGTATTGCGGTGTGACCAATATTGCTGGGCAATCATAAGCATTTAGCATAATGGCAAAATCTTCATTGCCTTGGTTTTGGCTAATCTGCATAACTGACTCCATTTTTGTCAACAAAATTGTCACTTATGACAATTATGTTAACAAAAACAAAAACTATGTATATCAATCAAACACATAAACTTGATATTTATCAGTGTTTATCGAAAATTTTTTGTGCGGCTATCATTATGGCGCGGTCATTGCTGTATATAAATTATCCAATTCATTTGGGATTTGATGATAGGAATTTGGTGATAGGAAATTAACAATAAGATTTTTCATTGAATAATGACAATAAGGAAATTTTATTATGAAATTTAAAAAACTACTCTATTGTATGGCCGCTGCCTACCTTTCAAGCGCAGTGTGTTCGATTGCCTTAGCAAGTGAGGTAACCGCTATATCTCCTCATGATGACGATGGGGTACTCACAGAAGATTTAGCGTCAAAAGGTAAAATAATCCGGTTGCCCAATGGTGATTTAATCAGTGCCTATGCTTATGGCAATAGCCAAAGCCAGACTGTTTATGACTTGAAAGCGCAAAAAGAGCGTCCTGCACAGGATATTTTTATACGCGTATCAAAAGATGACGGTGCGACCTGGGGGCAAGCGGTCAACATTTCTGATACGGCACGCAAAACATCTAAACAAAGTTACTGGGTAACAGATGTCAATGGCGATGTGTCACTCGCTGATTTTTACGGTGACTCAGGTAAACCCAATATTTTTGCTGCGAGCGGTTATGTCGCTGTGACATGGGCTGATAAATATTGCCCTGCAATTGATATTGATGAAACAAATCTTGATGATGACATCCCTGATTATAATTATCATCAGGGAGCTGCAACCTACCTTGACCGTGAGGGAAGACAGCTACCCTTTAGTTGTACTTACATTGCTTATACTAAAAACCCTAGTGCTGTAGATGCTGACAGTAATCCTACTGGTGGTACGTGGAAGCGCGAGCAGTTAAGTTTTGGTGAGCGTGATGCTAAGCAAAATACCCCCCGAGCGACTAGCTATAGTGACGGTACTAAAGTGGCGTGGAACGTTGCATGGCAAGAAGATCCTGAAGGCTTAAAAACAGGAGATGCCGATGATCCTGGCGATGGTGCCAGTGGGGCAAATGTCAATAAAGGTACCGATATTTGGTACACCTATATTGAGGACATGAAAGCGCCCGCGCTTGCTGATATTTCATTTGCGGCCAATGTGTCTCGTGTGACCAACAACTTTAAAACATTCAAAAAGCGTGAAGGGGATGACGTTGTTACAGAGCTAACCGGCTACCTTGACCCAATCTGTGCGGCCTCATCAGATTGTTTAGATACTCAGCCATTACTTGTCGAAACCGGTAAAGAAGGTGCATCACGAGCCAATTTAGGTATGATCCAAGTACCTGGACAAAAACCTGTGACGATTATTGCCTATGAAGAAACCAAGGGCGGCGGTGAAGGTGTCGATTTTGGTAAGGTTGTGCGTTATCACCGTTTTACCTTTGACCAGCCACCCGCAAGTTATATTAATGTCGCATTCAGTTCCGGTTTACAAAAAGGCGGCAGCTCAACGGGGAATTCTAAAAATCAGAATCAACCTGGCGCTAAAGGCAACTTTACCGATGATGATACCGTTTACAATGGTGAAGATGTACAAGTATCCTATCCAGATACTGAAGGCGTGGTCAGTGATGTTTATCAGTCTCCCGATTGGGAAGACCCTGCACGTATAGGATGTGTGCTGAGTAATCCTGCAGAAAATGCTCGACGCGTACGCTTCTTTTACAATCAAGTTGCAGGCATGGATGAAACCATTAATCAAAGTGGTACCAAGTTGATGGTTTTCTGGAAAGAAGGGGCGTATGACCAGGGTGGCTCTTCTGACATCATGGGCCGCATTGGCGTAGTGGGAGAGGATGCCACTAACACAGGTTTAACCCCGCTTGATTTTACCCCTGCTGTCGATACCAGCTTTACAACGTTTACCCGTTATGTACTGACATCGACTGGAACTGTTGTTTATCCTGATGGTGTTGGTGGTTATGTAGACGGTATAGGTAATGTCGTTGAGGTTGCCGACGGTGATGCTGTTTTAGATGTCACCTATGAAGAAGCGGGTGGTTGTAATTACTTTTTAACTGATGCTGATAGAGACCACATTCCCCCTATCACACTGTCAGATCGTATTAGCAACCCAGGTGCCGTTAACCTAAGTACTAATGCATTTGCAGAAGTCACCACTGATGACTCAACTAAGACCATTGAAGCATTAACCATCACAACTGAGAATAATAACCTTGAAGATGCCCGAGCACACCGCGGTGCTATTCGTGGTGATACTATCTTGTTTGGTTACAGTTACACATCAGACTGGGCATTGGCCAAGTACACAACCGAAGATAACTATAACTTCTTCACTCGCCGTAGTTATGACGGCGGTAATACTTGGACTGGCACCCAAAACTTGACCAATTATTTACCAGCATTAGAAGTCGACATTAAAGAGCCGCGGATTGTGGGGGCGCCTAGTAGTACCTCTGCCTGTGACTTAGCGACTGCACCAGATGGTGAAAATTGCCAAGATCCTAATGCCTTTATTGTTGCTTGGGGTTCTATCAAAAATACCTTAGCGCATATTGGTACGGGTACAGAACTTGATGTGTTTGTCACCAAAACCAGAGATGGTGGCCGCACTTACGAGCCTCTTAAATTGTTATCTGCCAATATTACCGTGCCATTAGATCCAGAAGGCGAACCTGACTTTGAATCACAACTCAGAATGAAGCCTAACGGTGATAATTTGTATGCGGTATGGATGGAAACTTCAACAGATGAAGCAGGGTATGAAGATACTGTGGTGAGGTATCGTGCTGAAGCTGACCTTGAAGATGCAGGCGCTCCTATGACGTTACTTGATGATGGCACCTACATTTACAACTATAGCCAGCCTATTACGGTTGACCAGGGTAGTGTCACCGGCCTTGTTGTGTCTTCAACAACAGCAACAGGGACTGATTATACTTATCCTATGCCGCAATTTAGCTACAACGTCACAGGCCTTGCTGAAGGTAGTACGATTTCCGTTACCATTAATTTTGGCAGTGCATTACCCACAGACTTTGCGTTGCTTAAAGTTAAGGATGACGGCAGTACGGTTGTGGTTGCAGAAGATTATTGGGAACTCATTGGTGATAACTTGATACAAGTGAGTATTACAGATGGCGGAGAGCTTGATGAAGATGGCGAAGCTAATGGAACTATTGTCGACCCAGTCACGGTTGGGGTACTGACTTCTACAGCGACTACCACATCTGGTAGTAGCAGCGGTGGTAGCGTAGGGTTACTTGAGTTGCTATTGGGTGTCTTTGGACTTGGGCTATTAACCCGCAGAAGTAAAAACTAACGAATCATTAGATTGATTTAATGGTTAGCGAAAGCCTCCTTCGACAAAGGGGGCTTTTTTTGGCGCAGAGTCTCGCCCGATATGTGTTGGTTAGTTATCTTGCGGTAAAATATTCTATATTAAAAATAGTTATCAATGCCCTGCATACAAGTATTTAGCGCAAACAGGCTTAAATGATATGATACTTGCCATATTTTGACTAAGCTCAAATTCACCCAGAATGTCGTCCTATATTAGGGCACATAATATTATCGTTTTTCAGCATTACTGGAGACCAAAATTCATGACCAATGCGAATGTGGATACCACACAATTATCTACAAAGCCATCACAAGATGGTTTTCACATGCCAGCCGAATGGGCGGCTCAGCAAGCTGTGTGGATGCTTTGGCCATATCGCCCAGACAACTGGCGCGCAGCAGGGGCTTATGCTCAAACAACATTTGCAAACGTTGCCGATGCCATTGGCGCTGTAACACCAGTATACATGGGCGTTCCCAAGGCATTTTTAGCACAGGCTAAAACAGTTATGCCTGCTCATGTCACCTTGGTTGAAATCGATAGCGACGATTGCTGGGCCGTGATACTGGCTGGACAGTGGTGGTAAATGCCAAGGGCGAATGCCGCGGTATTGATTGGGGCTTTAATGCCTGGGGTGGTCATAACGGTGGTTTGTACTCTCCGTGGGATAAAGACGAGCAAGTTGCGCAGTTAATGAATGCTCAACATGGTTTTGATACTTATCGCGCGCCGCTTATTCTTGAAGGCGGTTCAATTCATGTCGACGGTGAAGGCACCTGCATGACCAGTGCTGAGTGTTTACTTAACAGCAACCGCAACCCCGATTTGACTCTTGAACAGATAGAAGCTTATTTGTCTGAGTATTTAAATGTGCAGCAGTTTATCTGGTTGGAAGACGGCGTGTACATGGATGAGACCGACGGACATATCGATAATATATGTTGTTTTGCGCGCCCAGGCGAAGTGATTTTGCATTGGACTGATGATCAAAGCGATCCACAGTATCCTCGCTCAAAAGCGGCTTTAGAGGTGTTACAAAATGCGGTAGATGCACAAGGGCGTAAGTTAAACATTTATTTAATGCCACAACCGGATCCGTTGTATTGCACCGAAGAAGAAGCCCAAGGCGTAGAAGTGGGTACCGGGGTGCCACGCACGGCGGGTGAGCGCTTGGCTGGCTCATATGTGAATTTTTTAATCACCAATCAGCGCATTGTGTTCCCACTGCTCGACCCTGCAACAGATGATATTGCTGCACAAAAATTGCAAGATATTTTCCCTGAGTATGAGATTGTCGGTGTGCCTGCCCGTGAAATTTTATTGGGCGGCGGTAATATCCATTGTATTACTCAACAAGTCCCCGCTGGACAGTAAATAAAAACCTAGACCAAAATAAAAAGAAAGACAGTGAATGTTAAGCCACTGTCTCTCGATAATGACTTTTAAGAGCCACGGGCTTTAAAGAAGAGGTTTAACATGTTCGAAGTAACAGAGGTGTCCATTGCTGAGCTGCGTAATGCGCTCGAATCGGAGCCGTACTACATCGGTTGAATTGGTGCAGTCATATTTAGCGCGAGTTGATGCTTACGATGGCTACAGCGACAGAAACTAAGCTAAATGCATTGGTAGTGCGAAATCAAGAGGCGCTAAAAGAAGCCGAGGCGTCAGATGCACGAAGGGCTCGTGGCGAAACATTGAGTCCACTAGATGGCATTCCTTATACCGCAAAAGACAGCTACCTCGTTAAGGGGTTAACGGCGGCGTCAGGTAGCCCAGCTTTTAAAGATTTAGTGGCACAATACGATGCTTTTGCCGTTGAACGTCTGCGTGAAGCCGGAGCGATATGTATTGGCAAAACTAACATGCCGCCTATGGCTAATGGTGGCATGCAACGCGGCCATTATGGCCGTGCAGAAAGCCCATATAACGCCAATTACCTTACCGCGCCTTTCGCTTCTGGCTCTTCGAATGGTGCAGGTACTGGCACCGCCGCAAGTTATTCTGCTTTTGGCTTAGCCGAAGAGACATGGTCGAGCGGCCGCGGCCTGCATCAAATAACGGTTTGTGCGCCTATACGCCCTCGCGCGGGGTGATTTCTGTACGCGGCAATTGGCCACTGACACCGACCATGGATGTCGTGGTGCCTTACACTCGTACCATGGCTGATATGCTAGAAGTGCTTGATGTGATCGTTGCCGACGACCCTATTACTCGCGGTGACTTATGGCGCTTGCAACCTTGGGTTGAAATCCCAAAAGCCTCAAGTGTGCGTCCACAATCTTATTTGGCTCTTGCGGCTCAAGCTGACACCTTAAAAGGTAAGCGTTTCGGCTTGCCACGTATGTTTATCAATAAAGATGAATTGGCTGGCACCAGCGAAAACCCAGGTATTGGCGGCCCAACCGGTCAGCGCATCAATACTCGGGCATCGGTCATCGACCTTTGTGAAGCGGCTCGTAAAGCATTGGTCGCCGCGGGTGCTGAAGTCATTGAAGTTGATTTTCCACTGGTGTCAAATTGCGAAGGCGATCGCCCTGGTGCGCCGACCGTATACAACCGCGGTATAGTGACGCCTGAGTTTTTGGAAGATGAGCTGTGGGAGCTTTCTGGCTGGGCTTTAGATGAATTCTTGCGCGCCAATAATGACCCTAAACTAAACAAACTGTCTGACGTGAACGGCCATTTGATTTTCCCGCATGATTTAGGCACCTTGCCAAATCGTGAAGGTGATTTAGCTGCTGGTATGGATGAGTACGTCAACATGGCCAAAAGAGGGCTTAAGTCGTATAACCAAATCGACAGTGTTCCCGATGGTTTGCGCGGTTTAGAGAAAACACGCAAGTTGGATCTAGAAGACTGGATGGACGAGCTCAAACTCGATGCCGTGTTGTTCCCAACGGTTGCTGATGTTGGCCCTGCTGATGCGCACGTAAACCCAGCTTCGGCAGATATCGCCTGGAGTAATGGTGTTTGGGTGGCTAACGGCAACCTGGCAATTCGTCACTTAGGTGTGCCGACAGTGACCGTACCAATGGGCGTGATGGCTGATATTGGCATGCCTGTTGGGTTAACGTTTGCAGGCCGTGCTTATGATGACAACAACCTTTTAAGTTTTGCGAGTGCATTTGAATCGACAGGCAACAAGCGCGTTATTCCTCCACGCACGCCAGCGCTGGTTAAATAAACACTAAATTTAAGTGCTAAATTAAGCGCTAAGCACTCATATGAAAACGGGGTTGGTTTGTAAAAGCCAATCCCGTTTTTTGTTTCTAGAATTCAGGGGGGATGCATATTTTACTGAAGTTCATTTGTATCACTTAGGTTTAATGACTCGAGACAAGTGAACTAGCCGCGTAGCTCAATCGTTTAATTTAAGAGTAGCGCTTTTTTCACTCGATGACCCTAGATTAAAGCGACCAGTTTAGTGATGTTTTTTCAAGTGATAGCGTCCACAGTTTGGCTGCCATGTCTTGATTAAGTGCGATGCTATCGAGTTTATTTTGATTCACCGGCTTCAACAGTATTGGCGCGTTTAGTCGAGCCATAAAGCGCAGCCGATTGCAGCCCTTGCTCTGTTGCACACATCACCTCTGGCCATGCGCCTTTTTCTGCAGATTGTGCTATAACCCGAGACATCACCGCCCATAAAATCTTGTTAAATGTACTGGCAGTATCTTTTAACAAGTTTGTGCGAGAAGCGCCTGGGTGACACACTTGTACCTCTACGTTTTTGCCTGCCGCTTTTATACGACGCTGCAGTTCGTAACCAAACATCATTTGTGCCAGTTTACTTTGTGCGTATGAGTCCCAAGCGGTGTATTTGTTGTCAAAGTTGAGGTCTTCAAATTTAATGCGCTTAAGGCTCATCTTGTAAGCGTTGCTACCCACCATCACAATGCGACCCTTTGACTCATTGATACGATCAAACAACAGCCCGCAAAGCAAAAAGTGACCAAAGTGATTGACCCCGAGTTGGCTTTCAAAACCATCAACGGTTATTTGTTGTTTTGCGACCTGTGCAATGGCGCCATTACAGATAAGCGCATCGATTGACGGAGTTAAGTTAAGTAACGCGTTTGCCGCAGTGCGCACCGAGCCTAGCTCACCTAAATCGACCTGAATAAAACTTACATCAATGTGCTGGCCTAGAGACAATTTTAGCGCTTCAATGGCCGTTGCTGACTTGTCAGGGTTTCGGTTCATCATCACAACCTTGGCACCTTTACTCAGCAAAATGCGAGATGCCTCAAAGCCTGCGCCGCTGTTAGCGCCAGTGATCACATAGGTTTTCCCCTTAAGTGAGCCAATACGCTCTGGGATTCAACCTTTTTTACCAAATTGTTTTGTTAGCATATTTGTCATAATCGTTACCTGTGTTGTGATGCCCTGCGATATCACCGTTAATTCATTTGCATGTTGCTTTTTGCGGTAGTATCGTTATCTTGAATACACTATAACTCTCAATTTTGGCTTAAAATAGGTGTATTAGTGTCTAAAATATGCCTATTTGTATCAATTTTGTTTTTAGGTAAAAGTGATGAGACAAAAAATAAAGCAGTTAGTCGAAAAACGCATTACTGGTGAGGGTATGATTGAAACCAGTATAAAGGGGGTGAGTTTGTTCAGGGTCACTCAGGCCATTCCATGCTCGCCAGCGGTTTATGATCCCACCATCATCGTCATTTTGAATGGCAAAAAAGAGGCGATTCTTGAAGGCGAAAGGTATATCTACGACAACAGCCAGTACATGTGTTGCACCGTTTCTTTGCCCGTAGAGGCAGGCACGCCAGAAGCCTCAGTCGATGAGCCACTACTGGGTGTTTACATCTCACTGAATACTAAAGTAATGACAGAGCTTGCTATCGAAATGGAAAATACCATTGGTACCATTAAACAACCTAAAAGCAGCACACAGCCACAAGGGCTTTCTCTTGCAAACTGGGATGACGCCTTTGCGGATGCGTTACTGAGACTATTGCAACTCGATGGCACCTCGGATGCCTCAATACTAGGCGAAAGCCGATTGCGAGAGCTGTACTTCGCCGTATTAAAAGGGGACGCAGGGATTTCAGCCAGACGGGCGTTTGGTGTGGGTAATGAGATTGCGCGCTCTATTGATTATTTATCTGTTAACCTGGATAAAAATGTCACCATAGATAATTTAGCCTCGTTAGTGGGCATGAGCCGGGCGGTTTTTCATCGTAAATTTAAACAAGCCACCAGAATGTCGCCTATTCAATTTATGAAATCGATGCGCCTTAACAATGCCGCCATGAGAATCGCCACCGGTATGAATGTCAGTGAAGCTGCTATGAAGGTAGGTTATGTCAGCTCGTCGCAATTTAGTCGAGAATTTAAGCGTATGTATGGCAAGTCGCCTAAGCAATGGAGTCATTCAACCCCCTTACTCGAGTTAGAAGCTAAAATCGCACATTGATACAAATAGGCATGTTTTAGACAGTATATCGCCTAGTTTGATACTGATTTGAGCGCTAAAGTTGTTTGCTTAAAGGTAATGCAGGGGACTCATTATGAAACAACTCATCTTATCGATAGGAGCATGCATGGTCATGGCATCAACAGCGGCATCGGCCAGCGGTATCAACAGCGAGTTACATAAACTCGACAATACTGTTCAAGACAGAGAAGGTAATGTGTACCTCACTGTGAGTATTGGCGATCAAGTTTGGCTTGCTGAAAACCTTCGCAGTACTCAGTTTCAAGATGGTTCAGCGGTGCGCTCGGGCGCAGTGCTAAATAATGATGCGGCAAACCTATTAACATACGGCCGCTTGTACAACTGGCATGATGTGTCAGATGAACGAAACCTTGCCCTGCGGGCTGGCGAGTTGCCACCGATGAAGATTGGAAAGTCCTAGAGCGCACCTTAGGCATGCCTGAAGCAGAGGTGCACAAAAACGGCTGGCGCGGCGGTGAGCAACATATTGGTTTACAGTTAAAAGAGGTTCAAGCTGATGGGCTATTGACTAAATTCGAACCAGCACTAGTTAATAAGCAGCAGTTTTTTGCAAGACCTGCAGGCGTTAAATGGAACGGATTTTACATTACACAGGGGGCGTACACCGAGTTTTGACCGCAACCAGTGCAACCGATAACCAAGCTATTATTCGCACACTTGCATACTCGTGGTGGAATGCGCATAAAACTGAAATCCGCCGTGCGACCAGCTCAAAAGAGTATATGTTTTCGGTGAGGTGTGTCAGAATTTAATGCGGGTTTAAGTTAAAACAGAAGCTTTGTGAGAAGCGCAAACACATCAAGCTTTAGCGCTTTGAGGAGGATGACATGGAAAATCTAATTAAGTCTGTTACAGCAACACTACAAGCTGGGGTTGCTAAGTCAGATGGTAAACTCACTCTGACCACATCACATATCAATTTCGAACCATACAATAAACAGCTTGGCCTTGTACTCATACACATTTGAACTCTCTCACATCATCAAGGTTAAAAAATCTATGGCCAAAGGTGCTGGGATTTTACCTCTCTCTACTGATGCCATTGAGTTAACGTTTACAGATAACCAGATAAAAACATTCATTTTAGCGAATACGGATGAGTGGATGAGGCTATTGACTCCTGCCGGCTAGCAAGCGCATTTATACTAATCAATAATCAGCACAAAAATGTGATCATTCTTGCTGGTTAAAACCGCTTTTAACGTCGTTAGAAATGTTGAAGGTAGAACACGCACGCTGCAATATCTGCCTTATTCTAAGCGATTTTCTACGCAATCTTTGATCGCCTATTTATCCTGATTGGGTATAGATACCCCAAATTTACTGTGATGTGGTTAATTACTCACAGGCACAATTCTGGCTAATCCTGATTTCGACAATATTATTGGGTTATTTGAGCCTGTTCACCGTGCATTTGACGCATTGTCTCTGCTAGTAGTTAATACCCTGAATGCTCATGAGTAATGGAGTTCGAGCTAGAAAAACAGTTAAAACTAAGGCCTTTATTTACGCTATTATAAATAAAATCTTAATTCTGTTTGCTTGTGCGTGTTATTTATTCATGTAAATAGATGTAATAAATTGAGCTCCTCGCAAGGTGATAGTGATCACCGAGCCACAGAATAGGAGTGTTACTCATTATGTCATTTAATCAATTACAGCAAGCGCGTGCCATTGCATTACCGTCAAGAGAAGCCATGTTACGCCGCGATCCATCAGTACATCAGTTTTGGCATACCCATAAAGCGTTGTTCAGTGATGCCTGGAACGAGTGGCAACAAACCGAGCAAGATAACTTACTTACACTCGACAGTTCATTACTTGATAAACGTTTACGTGATGCGGTCACTCAAGCATGGCAAGACCCAAGTAAAGAAGTGGCAGTTAAAGAGCTGCTGCAAGAAGTGGCACCTGGTGTATTTGAGTTGCAGTTTTTCGACCCTGAGCGCCTAGCGGATTTGCGTGAATATTTAGAGCGCGTATGGGATGCACAAATTCCATTGCGTCCACCTTATGGCATTGTGCTTAATCGCCGTGGTGCTATGCTCGACAGCCGCTCAGAAGGCTACCTTGCCGCACCAAATTTCCAAGCATTTTATCGTGAAATGTTAAATACCTATATGCGCCCAATCGCGCGGATGCTATTTCCTGAAATTATTGGGTACGACACGCAAACATTTGGTTTTTCGATTCATTATCAGCCAAATACTGACAGCTCTATTCGTCCTCATACGGATGCATCGGCGGTCACATTAAACATTAACTTAAATTTGCCAGACGAAGCCTTTACCGGTTCTGCAGTCGACTTTTTTGATTTGGCTTCAGGGCAAAAACATAGCTTAACCTTTAAACCAGGTTCTGCGATGATCCACCGTGGCAATGTGGTTCATGCTGCTCAGCCAATAACAAGTGGCGAGCGCACTAACTTTGTGTTGTGGCTATATGGCGACCGAGGCCAAATACCACCACAAGACGCTAAGCGACCAGCCATAGATGCAAGCGAACGTTGGACAACACCAACGGCTGCACTGGATAGTTTTGCCCCGTTTTAACTAGTTTATGGCAAAAGGTTAAATACACCCCCTCACGTTGTCCCGGCATTACTTTGAGCCGGGACTCTTTTTTATGGCATGCGACCACTAACGTCGTGGCGCTTCGCCCATTGCAAAGCATGTAACTGTAAGGTTTTATTTGGCTTCAACATGGCATTCACTTACCGACACGCGCGAGTACATCCATGTAGCTCGACCGACCCGTCCATGGGTCGGACGGTCGGCTCGCAAACCACCATGATGAAGCTGTCAATGTTTGTCTTATCAGCAAGTTTTAAAGAATAGTTTAGTGAGGTGCATGCGTTGGCCAGCTCACGTATTCTTTTGGAAAAATTCTTCAACGGCCTCAAGTTCAAAGTTGAATTTGGGCTGTTTCATTGAAACCTATTTACGAAAATTCTTGGTTTACCTAAAGGATAATAAGGGGTGGCAAGCTTTACAGGTGTTGTAATGGTGTTTAGTAACTTCCCAAGCTAAATCGGCTAATAATCAAGCTAAAGTTGTACTAAAAATAAATAGAGGTTTTCTTAATGCATTGAAATTAATGAATTATAATTTTTTAGCGAATATAGAGTCCACTTTTAACGCGCAAGCCCGCTTTTATTTGTAAGTGACGTCAAAGAAAACTGCTTTACAACAATAAGATAGTAAATGTAGGATGTTATTAATCAATAAGTTAAAGGGCGACTTTAATTTTCATTTGCCCTTCAATAAGCGTTATAAGCACTAATCTGGAGTTTCGTTTGCGCATAGATTTTGAACAACATACGAAGGTGGAATCCGGATATTTAATAATTCCTGAACCCAGCAAAGCCCCCTGTGTCAGGATAGTTGTCGCCTCAATTAATTTACAAATAAACAGGGAGCGGTAAGTTACAGCAAGTGAATTATCAAAGGCATTCAGGTCAATTTAAAGAAGCTATATTAAACAAGTTTAGTCAAAGTGGTTTGTCGGTTCGTAAGTTTGCAGAGCAAGAAGGCATTAATCTCTCAACCCTGTATAGTTGGCAAAAGCAATTTAATACCTCAGGGTTAAACGTGTCAAAAGTCAGTTCATCGGATAAGTGGTCAAGTGAAGAAAAGTTTTCAGTGGTATTGGAAACAGCCTCTCTGTCGGCAGTTGAGTTAAGTGAATATTGCCGAGCTAAGGGGTTATATCCTGAGCAAGTCAACGGATGGAAGCAAGCTTGCATTGCCGGTAATACAAGCACAACACTGACAAGTAAAGCCAAGACAACACCTGGACAAAAGACTGACAAAAAACGCATTAACGAGCTAGAACGTGAGTTACGTAGAAAGGATAAAGCGTTAGCGGAAGCGGCTGCTTTACTCGTACTCGGAAAAAAGTTCGATGCCTATTGGAAGGAAAAAGAGGAAGACTGATTTCGCTGACCGATAGGCAGAAGCACGCGCAGTGGGTCAGTACAGCAGTAGCATCAGGCGCGAGACAAGATAAGGCCTGTGACGTGATTGGATTATCAAGTAGAACCTTACAGCGTTGGCGAATAGGCGGTGAGATTAGCGCAGATAAAAGGCCAACCGCAATGAGGCCAGAGCCTGGAAATAAACTGAGTCATGCTGAAAGACAAGCCGTGATTGATGTGTGTAATAGTGAAGAGTTTGCCTCATTACCACCAAGCCAAATTGTCCCGATACTCGCCGATAGAGGTGAGTATATTGCTTCGGAGTCGAGTTTTTACCGTGTATTACATACTAAAAACATGCTGCACCACCGAGGCAAAGCTAAGCCGAGAAATGTTCATAAAAAGCCAACCAGTTATACGGCTAAAAAAGCGAACGAAGTGTGGAGTTGGGATATCAGTTACCTGCCTACAACGGTGATAGGAATACACTATTATCTGTACATGATTGAAGATATTTACAGTCGAAAAATCGTCGGTTGGGAAGTTCACTACAGCGAAACAGGTGAGCAAGCAGCAGCACTGCTAGAGCGTAGCGTTTGGGCAGAGAAATGCTTGAAGAAAGATGTCGTGTTGCACTCTGATAATGGCGCGCCCATGAAGAGCCTAACGATGCGAGCTAAGATGTACGATTTAGGCGTTGTGACCTCACGAAGTCGCCCAAGGGTGAGTAATGATAATCCGTACTCAGAATCACTGTTTAGAACGGTAAAGTATCATCCACGTTGGCCTAGCGAAGGTTTTAAGTCGTTAGATGAAGCGCGTAAATGGGTAAAAGAATTTGTTTATTGGTACAACAATGAGCATCGACATAGCAGGATTAAGTTTGTGACACCAAACCAGAGACATGATGGTCTTGATGTAGAGATACTGGCGAAGCGAAAAGTGTTGTATCAGACAAAAAGAAATGAACATCCAGAACGATGGTCAAAAGAAGAGCGAAACTGGCAGCCCATAGGGGCTGTGGAGTTAAATCCAGAGCAACACAAAGAAGCTGCTTAACAATTTAGGCGACAACTGTCTTGAAAAACGCCGAAAGTACTAAAGCAATATATAGACATTTATGATCGCTTTTGCGGTGTTATTTATATGCTTGTAAAAGTGAGCGGTAAACCTGATAAATCAATGATAAGTAATAATGCTAAGGATGCAGCCTATATTATAGCCGCCTTATCAGAGTTTGTTGGAATTGAAGAGTATATAAAAGAAGTATATCCAAATTTACCAAAGGCAGAATATCGAATATATAAATCAGTAAATCCAATATTTCATTTAATAAAAATACTTAGAAATTACAATGTTCATATTTCTCACAGCACACTAGAACAAAAGCCGATGATGGTAAGAACGCTACTTGACGAAAGCCAAGAATTTGAAGTTCAGGTAAAATATATTTCCAACCTTTCAACGGCAGAATTACGTAGATTATCGAGTACTAAAGACTATAGCGATTCACAATTAGAAATGTTGGTTGAGTGTTTTGATAAAGAGCAGCATGAATTTGGAGTTACGACATTAATTATGCAAGCTGCACTAGAATACTCCGAACAAATAGAAAAGAGTTTATCGCTAAACAAATGTAAGCCTAGCAATGGTGCCGTGTGCTTATAACACATATGAGCCTTCCGCCAGTCAATAGGCGCGCCTAACTTATTTGACTGCTTTTGCTGTCAAATTAAAATCAATCAACAAATTCATCTACTTCGTCTGTCATTTAGCTGTCAAATCATCGTTTACAGCAAACACATATAGAGGCTCTCTTAGTGCGATCTTATCGCTGCCTGACGCTTTTCATTCCTTTGAAATGTCAGGGGCACTACGACTAAATGGATTTAGGAGGTAGAGCGACGCAGGAAGCCAAAGCCGAGACATTTATCGGTTAACCCTAAGATGGCACTATTCAAGTCAGAGGTGCTTTTTGCACAGTTAGTTTCAGGCTCATTTAGGGTGTAAACGACTTTGTTGATTGTATTCATTAATGCGCGCCAATAAGGTGTCTAATCAAGGCGATGTAGCTTAAATAGCATTTGGCATAGTGATGATGGTGAGAAGTCATTGCTTCATTAGCCACATCATTCACGGTCATGCTCGCTTCTCTTTTTAAGAGTATCTAGTTAGACGTTCAGCTCACCTTATTGCGCGACTTATCCTTTTAAGAATCGTTGTTCATCAAACACCGTTTTGTTCTTCAGCATGAAATAGACGCAGCGGCCAAGCTTATGTGCCAGTGCAGACAACGCTTTTGCTTTACTCATTCGTTTTTGTAATCGATTAAGGTAGTTACGTGCTTTGTCATTGCCTCGCAGGTAAAGCACCGCTGCTTCTGAGAATGCCCATTTCAAATGAGCATTACCGATTTTATTGCCATTGGTGCCATAGGTTTTACCCGCTGATTCTGCTTTGCATTTGACCAATCGAGAGTATGAAGCAAACTTTTGTACTGACTCAAATCGACTGATATCACCGATTTCATAGAGGATTGTCAGTGACAAAATCTTGCCAATACCTGGTACTGTTTTCAGTAATTCTAAATAGACGGGATTATGGTTTTTGGCCTGTTTTTCAATGAACCATTCAACCTGTGCGAGTTCCTTTGCATAACAATCAAGTAGTGCCATGTCTAAATCAATGTTGCGTTGTACGATAGGATCTTGATATTGCTCGCGAAGTTTTTGTCTTGAAAAAATAACATGGCCACCTAGAAAAATAACATGGCCACCCATAATGAAAAAATAACAGGCAAATAACATGGCCACCCATAATGGTTGGCGAAATAATAAACAGTGAACTACGCTTTATTTACCCTTTCCAAACGGTAATTAAAGATGGCCAGACCAAGACAGACAATCGTGAGCCTGGAAGATACACCTTACTACCACTGCTGTTCTCGTGTAGTGCGTAAGGCATTCTTATGTGGAATAGATAATTCAACAGGTGAGAACTTTGAGCATCGCCGTGAGTGGGTCGACTCCCGGATTCTAGAATTAGCGACTATCTTTGCCATTGATATCTGTGCTTATGCCGTGATGAGCAATCACTTACATGTGGTTATAAAAGTCGATGCTGATAAAGCAAAACAGTGGTCAGATAAAGAAGTGCTCATTCAATGGCACAAAGGCTTTAAGGGCACGTTACTCACACACAAATACCTGAAAGAAGACCTTAACTCATTTGAGCTTCAAACGGTTAATGAATGCATTACTGAATACCGTAAGCGCTTAATTGATATCAGTTGGTTTATGCGCTCACTCAGTGAGCCCATCGCCAGAATGGCCAACAAAGAAGATAAATGTACCGGAAGATTCTGGGAAGGAAGATTTAAATCTCAGGCTTTGCTTGATGAAGCCGCAGTTTTAGCCTGTATGGCTTATGTCGATTTAAACCCTATCCGCGCCAAAATGGCAACAACTCCAGAAACCTCAGATTACACCAGTATTCAGCGTCGAATAAATTCAGCAATGAGAGACGAGCAACCATCTGAGCTATTACCGTTTGTGGGTAATGAGCGACTCAATATGCCTAACGGGCTCATGTTCAGCGTGAAAGACTACATTGTACTGGTTGAAGATACCGGTCGAATTATTCGAGAAGATAAGCGTGGTGCCATTAGTTCAAGTAGTCAGGACATACTGAATAGGCTCAACATCCCCGCAGAGAATTGGCTTAAAATCACCACTGAATTTGGTGCGTTATTTAAAGGTGCTGTAGGAGCATTACCCGCATTAACCGAATACTGTGAGCATTTAGACCGAAAACGACGACAAGGCGCTGCAAATTGTCAGCGCTGGTTGTGCGCTTAAGCATTAATTCTTGAAAAACCGCCATCTTCCTTATACTTGATTGATATCAAGATTTTCTGCTGTGCTGAATTTCTTAGATGACCATAAATCACTCATTTAACGATAATATTTTAGCCATATCGATAAAAATTGATGAGTTGATCACATCGTTCGTAACCCTCGCCAAAGCCATGAAAACGAGTTATGTTATTTGTTCAAGAAATGGGTGGCTTCGTTTTCGTTATTTCTTCGTTTTCGTTATTTGTTCAAGAAATGGGTGGCTTCGTTTTCGTTGTGTTCAAGAAATGGGTGGCTTCGTTTTCGTTGTGTTCAAGAAATGGGTGGCTTCGTTTTCGTTGTTAGCTTCGTTTTCGTTGGCTTCGTTTTCGTTGGAAGCTACAATACAGCACCCCGAAAATGGCTCGTAAACACGGAATTAGTCGTGGGGCAGGTTATTTCCCGCCATACAAAAACTTTTCAGGAAAAGATGTTTCGGGTTCTAACCTTTCAACATCTTGGAAATAATAGGTAATAATTATGAAAAGCTTATTCAAAATCACAATGCCTTTTCTTGTTTTGTGTAGCCCTTTTTAGTGGCTCAAGAGCAAGAAATCGATAATAGAATGCTAGAGTCATGCGTACTTGGAAATCTACCTCAAGAAATTCAGTTTAACATGGCAGGTAACCCAATTTTTTTGAGTGGGAAGGTGTTTCCCAAAGAGAAAGCTGTTGAATTGCAGAATCAATTAGATGGTAGGTTGATTGGCTTAATTGAAAAGTCGGTATCAAGAACTAACTCTGAGTTTAATGTTGAAGACCTTGTACTTGATGATTTGAATAGCAAGTATGTAAGCGGACTCGTTTCAAATATGGCATTGTATGCACCTGACATTTTTGGAGTGGTCTTTTGTGGGCAAAGTGAGCTTGTAGCAAATTTTATATTGGCGCAATTGTTTCAATACCTAGCTAAGGCATCAATTGGATCTGATGAAAGGGAAGTCGATTGGCTCAAAACAAACAAAGAGGAGTTGAATGATTTGGGTGTGATTATAACTATTGTTACCATTTATCTAGCTGGTAAGGATGAAAATAAGCTGCATAAGTTTATCGAATCTTTGGGCTAACTCTACATGTGATGATGGAGTGACAACTCTATCATCACAGCTTAGCACCGACTTCAGCATTACTAGCAATCTTCATCATCGTATAAATCTTTCCAACTTCGGCTAAATGTCCAAAGTTATGGAGAGCCGAATGAGTAATATCAGCAACTTAGAAGATTACAGAACACCCACCCCGAACACCGAAAACTCGAAAGTTACCAATACCCGCAAATATAAAGATGTTCGTGAACGTGAATATCTAACATCATGAGAGATTGAACGCATCGGCAAGACAGCTAAGTCATTATTTATCTGGGCTATAGCGCCATGGACGAAACCAATTTCATGCTCAAAAAATGGGTGGCATTGTTTTCTTCACTCCATGAAAACGAGTTATGTTATTTGTTCAAGAAATGGGTGGCAGCGTTTTCGTCGTTTTCTTCAGTATGCAGTGAAAGTTGCACGTACGGTTCTTAGGAGGGCGGCACTTGGTAACAGGTGTCGCCTATCCGACAGAAGCTTGTTAGCTACTTTCTCGTCGTCCCGGCAATGCTTTTAAGCCGGGATCCAGGTGTTTGCTTGTACTTTTGTACTTTTGTACTTATGGTCAGCGGCCACTAACGCTGTGGCGTTTCGCTTATTGCAAAGCATATGACTGTAAGGTTTTATTTGGCTTCAATATGGCCATATATGGCTAATTTTTCTTTAAATAATAATCTAAACACCACTAAATAATTGAATCAAAAAATAAACTCAGATATTGTTTATTCATTAATTAACATAAATTTTAAAACGAGTCATTCTAGGCTCGCTAGGTTTTATTACTGAATCGGTTTACTTTTTAATCATGTCAAGGAAGGGAAAATGAATGTTATTCCATTGTTTGGAGGGATTGTTTTCAGCGCGATAGGGATATACATATGTTACGACTATCGACGTTTTAATAACAAAGCTCTTAAAATTAAAGGTAGAGTACTTGGTTATGAAGAGTACATTTCCAAAGATAGTAATAATATTAAAAGAAAGATGTATCGTCCTCATTTCGAGTTAACAGTTAATGGTACAACTTATAGCGTTAAATCTAAGACATCATTTCACTCTAAAATCATACCGGTAGGCCATCATGCTGATGTTTTATATCAAGAAGGTGATGAAGAAAATGCTCGACTAGCAAAAGGGAATGGAGTGGGGTTAGGTATTTTATTTTTAGGTCTCTCTTTACCAGCTTATTATTTTGGCTTATTTCACTAATTTATTTAAAGTTACTTTCTAGGTAAAAAGAAACATAAAAATTACACAGCCAGCCACGATAAGTTGGACATGACCACCTAACCCTAGAATGTTAAAATAATGAGTTACATGGTTTTAGTTTTTTTCATTGTTAAGAAAGAAAGCGTGAAGTGGCAAAATGATAAAAGCAGAGACGAGTCACATTCTGAAAGATTAACAACGGATAACCCTCTAGTACAGTCGTTAATTCATTGAATTAAAGCTATTATTTTTATACTAATCAGGTAAATTAAATTACAATAGTGATGTTTAAATAACAGTATTGGTGATGATTGTAATGACAAATGATAAACCGTGGTTAGCACAATACCCTGAAGATGTGCCCACAACAATAGATTCAAGTATGTATAACAATATCAATGAGTTGTTTAAAGAGTCTTTTAGTGCGCATGCTAAAAAAGCTGCATATATTAATATGGGACATAGTTTGTCCTACCAAGATCTTGAAAGTAAAAGTAACGCTTTTGCCGCTTATCTACAATCTGAACTAAAAATGAAAAAAGGCGAACGAATCGCCTTGATGATGCCTAATTTATTGCAATATCCCATCACTATTTTAGGTGCATTAAAAGCAGGACTCATTATTGTCAATGTTAATCCACTTTATACCCCTCGAGAGTTAAAACATCAGTTACGAGACTCAGGAGTCAGTGCTATTGTTGCGGTAACAAATTTTGGTAATAACCTTCAGCAAATATTGGGTGAGACTCACATTAAGCATGTTATTCTAACCAAAATAGGTGATGAGTTAGCTATTCATAAGCGTACATTAGTTAACTTTATTATTAAACATGTCAAAAAAATAGTGCCTAAATATCATATTCCAGATGCTATTTCATTGCGTAGAGCGTTAACCGATGGCAAGAAACTTCCCTTTATTGATCCCAAAATCACAGCAGATGATTTAGCGTATCTCCAATATACAGGTGGAACCACGGGGCTCGCGAAAGGGGCAATGCTTACTCATAATAATATTATTGCTAATGTTCTGCAGGTTCATGCTCATTTTGGTCCAAGAACTTTATATGATAAGGAATATGCTGTAACCCCACTTCCGCTTTATCATATTTTTGCCAACTCAGTGAGTATGATGTTTATGCTTTTTCTCGGAGCAACGAATTTACTCATTACTAACCCAAGAGATATAGATGGTTTTGTAGCCGATTTAAGTAAATATCCATTCACAATGGTTTTTGGTTTAAATACACTCTTTAATGGTTTAAACAATCATGCTGGTTTTCAAGCATTAGATTTTAGCCACGCTCGTTTTACTATTGCAGGTGGAATGCCCACACAGAAACATATTGCTGATCGTTGGCAAGAGCTCACTGGAATGCCTGTCATAGAAGGTTATGGCTTAACGGAATGTTCTCCAGTAGTCGCTGCCGGTACTCATCAACAACAATCATTCATTTCTTCAATTGGTGTCCCTTTACCCAGCACTGAACTCCGTATTGTTAATGATAAAAATGAACCTTTAGATCCCAATCAAATAGGTGAAATCCAAATTAGAGTGCCTCAAGTGATGAAAGGCTATTGGCAACAAG
The DNA here is from genome assembly GCF_025398315.1 of Shewanella phaeophyticola. GTDB lineage: Bacteria > Pseudomonadota > Gammaproteobacteria > Enterobacterales > Shewanellaceae > Shewanella > Shewanella phaeophyticola. The sequence continues at coordinate 3,268,871 of NZ_JAODOQ010000001.1, read as the reverse complement.
AAGCCGAAACCAATACGGTAACGCATGCAGGAGGTTGGTTAAGCTCTGGCGACATAGGAAGAATGGATGACGATGGCATTTTTTATATTGAAGACCGTAAAAAAGATATGATTCTAGTGTCGGGATTTAATGTTTTCCCAACTGAAATTGAAGCCGTTGCAACACTTCACCCCCACATCATCGAAGCTGCGGCGATTGGCATTCCTGATGATGCCACGGGAGAGAAAGTGAAATTATTTATTGTACGTAAAGGTAATGTGACCGTTGATGAAATAAAAAAACATTGTAGAAAATATCTTACTGGTTATAAAAATCCAAGAATAATCGAATTTAGAGATGAATTGCCAAAATCAAATGTTGGCAAGATCTTACGTCGAGAATTACGCGATTCATAGGATCTATTACTGACGTCTAAGTATCACCAACATTTTTGGCCTGTGCAGGGAGAGACCTTGCGATGTTAGTCTGGTGTGGGCGAAGCGCCACGACGAGAGTGGCCGCAGGCCATATTTGAATCACATTTAGAGTGCACAAAACAGTTAGGTGTGTTAACACTTACAGTGGCCAAACCCAAAGCAGCATGGGAAGGCTGATAGCGATCACAAGTAACTCCAGCGGGACGCCTAGCTTCCAGTAATCACCAAAACCAAAGCCTCCAGGCCCCAAAATCAAGGTGTTGTTTTGGTGGCCTATGGGGGTGAGAAAAGCACAAGAGGCACCGATTGCTACAGCCATCAGGAAGGGGTCGGTGCTGGCCCCAAGCGCGGCTGCGGTGGCAATAGCTATGGGACACATCACGGCTGCGGTTGCTGTATTGTTCATCAAGTCGGAGAGGAACATGCTGACAACCAGAATAAGCGTTAACCCAAGTACAGCATTTCCTTGTGCCATATTGTTGAGTAAAAACCGTGCCATTAGGTCTGCTGTACCGCTGGACTCCATTGCGCCAGCAACGGGGATCAGCGCGCCGAGAAGTACAATCACTGGCCAGTCGATAGCATTGTAAACTGAGCGTGGTGGTACGGTTCGCAATACCATAGAGGCGAGTACGCCAAGAGCAAATGATATTGCTGCCGGAAGTAAACCAAAGGCTGCAGCACCTACTGCCAAAGTCATGATGATCCCTGCTTCCCAAGCTTTACGTTTGCTTGGTATGCGCAGTTCCCGTTTGGCTAGGGGGACACAGTTGTTATCACTGGCAAATTCAGCTATTGCCTCAGGGGAACCCTGCATTAATAGCAAGTCGCCTGAACGAAAAGGCCGTGAACGTAATCGTGACAATGAAGGCTTACCATAGCGTGATACTGCTAACAGGTTCATGCCGTAGCGCGTGCGCAGCATAATATCGGTGGCCGAACGTCCAAGTAAAGGAGACCCAGGTAACACAGCAAGCTCCATCAGTACGTTATGGTCTGAGGTTTTAGTTTGATCTTGTTCTTTACTCTTGTCGATCTGTTCATCAACGTCATTATTTGGCGCATTTTCTTGGTTTTCTACTGCGTCATTAGCCTTGTTCTGGTCGGCCTTTTCTTGCTCGATAGCTTCCTCAAGCTCTAGGCCTAGTGTGGAGAGTGTAACTGCCAGTGATTTGGCTTCAGCCTCGATAACGAGAATGTCGCCAGCACGAACTCTACGCCAAGCACTAGGTGCCATCATACGGACATCATTGTGAACCATACCGATGATCTGGGCATCTATTTCGTCGATCATTTTATCAATATCGCGCAGGCTTATGCCTGCAACGTTGCTGTTTTCGAGTACACGGGCTTCGGTTATGTAAGCCTCTGATTCAAATCCTTTTACCCCAGACTGCTTACGTGCTGGCACCAGTCGCCAGCCTATCAGAGTGATAAAGCCGACACCGGCTGCTGCAACGGCAAGCCCGACCGGCAGAAAGTCGAACATGGCGAAGCTGCCTGTGCCTGTTTGATCGCGAAAACTAGAGACTATCAGGTTAGGCGGTGTGCCTATCATTGTGGTCATGCCGCCAAGAATCGTGCTAAATGCCAGCGGCATTAAAAGTTGTCCTGGCGTCAGATTTAGACGACCAGCGAGTTGCACTGCAACAGGCATCAGCAATGCCATTGCGCCAACGTTGTTCATAAAACCGGAAAGCACCGCACCAAGTGCACAAAGCGTTGACATGCTAAGCAGCACGCCTGCGCGGGCAGGTAATACGGCTCGTGATAGTGCGTCAACTGCCCCTGAGGTTTGAAGCCCCCGACTGAGCACAAGAACACAAGCCACAGTGACTACGGCTGGGTGACTAAAACCAACAAAAGCATCACTTGATGGCACAAGCCCAGTGAGTACACACGCAGCCAGAGAGCAGATCGCCACCATGTCATGGCGCCAACGCCCCCATAGGAACAGGCCTACAGTGGCGAACAAAATCAGCAGAATCATTAGCTGGTCGTTTGTCATGAACACGGCTTACATTTGGTTGGTTGCAACATTGGGCAACAATTCTGCTGTGCTCGAGTTGTAAGACAACACCGACTGAGTTGTTTCAATGCTCTGTCTCCTTACCGGCTACAATTACAATCACATTAAGTATAATCTATTTAGCCAAATTAGCTGGAAGCAATTGATAATAAGTTAATGGATACCAAGGTTATTTTGTCAATTCACCGTTATAGCCATAGCTCAAGCAATAGTGGGATCACAAGCTTTAGTGGGTCAAGTTAGTCTTAGTTTTCAAATGTGCAAATTCAACTTTGGCCATAAATCATAGAGCGAGAACCCTGCAAACAACCGCATTATGTATTACCCCATTGATGGCAAAAGGAAATAAAGCTTGTTAACAACGGGCTGTGGTATTTGTCTTTGTGCACTACTAGCCAAAAGGGGCGTTGCATATTGAGCGTATTATTATTGTAAGGTAATTGCAGTTGAGTGACTCGGCCATCATTAATGGCGTACTGCGCGGCTAAGGTCGATAAGCAGCCTAAACCTAATCCTGCCGCGACACTGTTGATGAGCGCTTCAGTGGTATTGAGCTCAAACACCTCATGCCAAGCCTCAATGTGCGGTGCAATAGTGCGTAAAAAAAACTCCCTTGAGCCTGAGCCCGCCTCGCGTAATACCCATTGTGATTGTTCTAAATCGCTAAATACACATTGCGTTTGCTGACTTATAGCTATATGAGGTGCAGCAATAATGCACATTTGATCGTGACTAAACTGATGGGCAACTAATTCTGGGTGATGGCTTTTACCTTCAATAAGGCCAATGTCTAACTCGTAATCGAGCAGCTTTTGACAAATTAATCGTGAGTTAGAAATCACCACGCTTTGCGAAAAATGCTGTGATTGTTGCCTAAATTGGTTTAGCAACCCCGGAACCACATGATTACCGACGCTATCACTGGCACCTATTTTTAACTGACCTGAAAAAGCGTGGTCTGCATCAAACAATTGGCTGATGTTATTTGCTCTACTAAGCAGCTCATCAGCAAGTGGTAATAGCTTGTGACCTTCTTGGTTGAGAATTAAGCGGTTATTAACCCGGTCAAATAGCGGATGGCACCAGCTGCTTTTCTAATTCAGCGAGCGCCATACTCACTGCCGCCTTAGATAAATACAAAGCCTCGGCTGCGGCCGTTAAAGTGTTGTGCTGTGTAATGCTGCTAAACACGTTAAGTTGTTTGAGTGAGATATTCATAATATTGGTTTGGGTAAATAATAGTGGGCTGAATGTTTAGTTTTACTGAACATATGTTTTATATAATTGGATATATGTAAACAAAGTGCAAGCGTAATATAACGGTATGTCGCGGACTGGTAGCCGTTGAGGTTGTTATGGTAAACAGAGTAAAACGAAAAATAGTGGGTGTGCCTACACCTATGGCGGGGCTAGCGTTAGGTATTGCCAGTTTAGGTTGGAGCTGGGAGAACGCTGTTGATTTACAGCACTATGGCCAATGGATCAGTGCTGCTATTGCCAGTGTGTTATTGCTGATCTTAGCCAGTAAGTTTGTATTGCATCATGATCTACTGCGCGAGGATGTTGCCCATCCGGTGGTGGGCAGTGTGGTGCCGACTTTTGCCATGGCATTAATGGTAGTGTCTAATTCGCTGGGTTATGCCTCGGCAATGGCCGGTGATTTATTGTGGTGCTTTGCGGTCATACTGCACATCAGTTTTTTAGTCGGGTTTATTTATCATCGCAGCCAGCACTTTAGCTTACCTCAAATGGTGCCGAGCTGGTTTATTCCGCCGATTGGTATTGTGGTTGCCGATGTGTCTTTTTCAGGTAATGCGCATTTATTGTGGATAGCCGATAGCGCGTTGATTTTTGGCATGTTGAGTTATGCAGTGATGTTACCTATGATGATTTATCGACTTATTTTTACTGAGCAAATCCCCGATGCCGCTAAGCCGACATTAGCCGTTTTAGCCGCGCCAGCAAGTTTATCGTTAGCAGGCTATTTAACCATTAGCTCGCAGCCGTCGCCGGTGATTATTGGTTTGTTATTTGGTATTGGTGTGTTGATGACCAGTATTATTTATTTGTCATTTTTTAAACTGATGCGTTTACCGTTTAGCCCTGGTTATGCTGCATTTACCTTCCCGATGGTGATAGGGGCTACGGCATTATTTAAAGTGGCAGCTTGGATGCAAAGCATGGATGTTGGCGCAGAATATATTGCCCAGGTGCGAGGTTTAGCTGAGTTTGAATTAGTTGTTGCAACTGGGGTTGTCAGTTATGTTTGTGTGCGTTATTTACATTTTTATCAGCCCAGAAAACTAGTTTCTGCATAAGTGAGTGGTTATGACCCCAGCCATTGATATAGCCAAAAAGCACAAGATTGATTTTAAGGTGCACGAGTATCAACATGATGCCAGTAATGAATCCTATGGCTTAGAGGCTGCACAAAAATTAGCGTTGCCAGCCGAGCAAGTCTTTAAAACCTTGGTGGTGAGCCTTGATAATCAAAAATTAGCGGTGGCAGTAGTGCCAGTGTCTTCGATGTTGAGCATGAAGTTAATGGCCAAAGCGTCGGGGGCTAAAAAAGCCCATATGGCTGAGGCAATAGCGGTTGAGCGTTCAAGTGGTTATGTGCTGGGTGGCGTAAGCCCATTAGGGCAAAAAAGACGCTTGCCCACCGTCATCGATGCATCTGCGCAGCAGTTTGAAAGCATGTACGTCAGCGCCGGCAAAAGGGGTTTAGATATTTCACTTAAGCCCGATGATTTACAACGCCTACTCAATGCGACATTCGCCGATATTTGCGCCTAATAAAAAACGATATATCCCTTTACACCTTCAATAAAAAGCGCATTACTGATTTATTCTGGCCTTAAACTCAGCTTGAGTTTGTGGGCTTGCTTTTTGGTACCAGTAATCAAGCATATTACTCACTTCTTGTTGATCTACTACTGCATCTGTTTTATGCAGTTCTTGTGCTGTAGATTCTGCTATTGCTGATGCGTTTGTGTTTGTTGTCGCTGTCGGCTTGAGTGCAACAGAGGCTGCATTCCAGGCTGCGATGGCGCCAGAGGCATTATACTTAGCTATTTCAGTTTCAAAGTCACGGCCTATTTGAAGGCCTGATTTCATCAATTTATCTTGCGTAAACTCAATTGCTTGGCCTGCTTGATTAGTTAAGGTTATCTGTGGCTGTTGATTAAATTGTGTCGCATTGCTTTGTGAGCGGATGCTGGGTAGTGATAATTGATAATCTTGGTCACTCGCGGCAAAACGCAAAATAATTACGTCTGAGCTAAAGCTATGTTGACTACCTTGATCTCTAAAGCGGGCATGATAGCGAAAGGCGATTTGTTGTAACCCCTGTGGAGTGTTGATATCTAAGGCAACTTGTTGCTGCTCAGTCGCAACACCATTTACCAATACCGTTTTGGCATTGTTAGGTAACTGTAAGCTGGCTGCAAAACTGCTTTGGCAAAACATGTATGTAGCGAAACAGAGCACAATACTAATCAATAAGCGCATAAATATTTCCTATGGTAAAAGTCAGTTAATGCAGTGTTCAGCGTTGCTATCTGCAAATTGGGGGCGATACTTTTCAGGCAGTTCAAAGACTTTCTGCTTAGCCGTTAACGGGCACTGAAATGTAAAATAACACGAGGTTAATTTAAGGTCGGGCGCAGTGATATCGGCCTCGCCGTGTAAACGATCGCCCACCACCGGATGGCCTAAGCTGGCCATATGAATGCGAATTTGATGCTTTCGCCCCGTGTCGATTTTGACCTGTACTTTAGATTGATTGAGCCTTGAATGATAAGTGATTAATGTTGCATGAGACAGCGCTGGCTTGTTATCGACAGGGGTGTCAATTTGTACTGTTTCACTGGAAAACTTGCCGTGAACAATTACTTCGTAGTGTTTTTCTAATGCGCGCGTTTCAAATAATTTAGCGATAGCGGCAGTGGCTTTTTTACTGTGACCGAGAATTAATAGCCCTGTGGCAGCACGGTCAAGGCGATGAATTATAAATGCATTGCGCTGGGGCTGCATGTTTAGCTCAGCAAAACGATTAATGGTGGTGTGGTCGCTCCACTTTGACCCCTGGCAGCGCATGCCGTAAGGCTTGTACCATACACTGTAGTCAGTTTCATCAAATAACAGCTCTGCAGGTGTGACTTGTTCATCGAGTATGTATTGATTGTAATAAAGATGCAGTTTATCGCCCGCTTGCAGTGGTTTTTTGGCCCGCCGAATACGGTTGGTTTGTTTACCATGGCTGTGCCAAATAGCGCCTTTTTGCATGGCATCTTTTAATACTTGCTTACCTAAACCACTTGCTTGTGCCAGCAGATTAATTGCATCAGTACTGTGCTCAAGCACATCAATGTGGTATTCGGTTTTATCGGTCATTAATTGGGTTAACTCTTACAATCAGGATATTTAGCATCGATTACACTAAATGTTACCTTATTTACTGCTTCATTGTTAATTTACCTCACTCAGATTGATGAAACTTTCTCTACAGTTACGTATCATCTGTCGTAAAGTTGTTTTAGCATAATGCGATCAAACAACATTGCAATCGGAGTAGGCAGTTTGGAACACATCGTCTGGGATTTTGACCCTATATTAGTTTCGTTTATGGGCTTAACTGTACATTGGTATGGTGCACTTTTTGCGTTAGCGATTGCCACTGGTTTTCAGGTGATGAAACGGATTTATACAAAAGAGGGACTTGATGTTGAGTCGTTAGATAATCTTTTGGTGTATTGCGTTGTGGGCATTATTGTTGGTGCTCGTTTAGCCCACTGTGTTTTTTATGACCCTGGATATTATTTTGCTAATCCACTTAAAATTCTGGCCATTTGGGAAGGGGGTTAGCCAGCCATGGCGGTGGTTTAGGTGCCATATTGGCCTTGTATTATTATCAACGCCAAGTGAAACTGCCGTTTTTGTTTTTGCTTGATCGTTTAGCTATAGCAACAGCAATATTTGGCTTTTTTGTGCGTATGGCTAATTTTGCTAACTCTGAAATTTTAGGCGAACCGACGAATCAGCCTTGGGGCATTATTTTTAAACGGGTTGATATGTTGCCGCGCCACCCGGCGCAGCTGTATGAATCACTCGCATACTTAGTGATTTTTATTGGTCTTTACGCCATTTACAAATACACCAATATGAAGCAAAAACACGGTGCCATTTTTGGGGTGTTTTTAGTGTCGGTATTTAGTGCGCGTATTGCAATAGAAAGCGTTAAAGTCAGCCAGGCTGCTTACCATGAGTCGATGTTAAGTGCTGGCCAATGGCTAAGTTTGCCATTTTTATTAACTGGTGTGGTGTTGTTAGTGATGGCTTATCGCAAGCAACGCTAGTCGTAGGTGGTGAACCTAATAAAAACGTCCTAGTGCTGCGGCAATAGGACGTTTTTTTATGTTTGACTGTTTTAAGTTACATTCCAGCAGGTAAATACTTAAAACGCTTCATTTGTTCGTAATGGGTATCAACAATGCGTTTGACTTGCTCTGGTGTGAGCTGTGATTGCCATTGATGCTTACCACCTTTTCTAAAGAAGGCATTGGCATTTTCATGCTTTTCAACAAATCCACGTTTGGCTTCTTGAGCTTTTAATTGGGCAAATGATGAATGCTTAATGGCATTTTTAAGCCTTGCAGGATCTTTCTTTAAGCCTAAAAATGACTCAACTTTGCGGAAGACTTTTTTAGGGTCATCTAGCATGTCTTCATAACGTAAAATGAGCTTTGAGGTATCGTCGCTTGTCCAGCTCGATACATGCATCGACCACGAGGTAATAATTTGTGGAACATGCGCTGCCTCGTTTGGGGTACCTGTCATTTCTTCTGCCATGTAGGCAATGGCTTCATCTATGGTGTAATCAAAGTAATTAGCCATCGAAATCACCACATCAAGTGGATTACGCACAACATAAATCGCCCCAGAGGTAACTGAAGAGTTATGCAATGGTTGGCCGTTGTACTCGCCTAAATAGTTGTGGGTTTTTACAAATGTGGTGCCTTGTGCCTGATGGGCGATGTCGGCTTGCACTTGAGGGCGTAAAACACTGACTTCTTCTAAGGTAAGCTCTGTGGTTGCGGCTTTATCTTTTGGTAAATAAGCTTGATAACGATGCGCTGCTGATTCAGCAGTCGAAATGGTGTGCATCGTATTAATGTTGATAGGTTGATCTTGATTTTGAATGTAGTTCTCTAAAAATGCGCGTACCCAAGTGTTACCCGATTTAGGGTAAGAGGCCACCCAAAGTATGTTTCCCATTCGTAATCCTTTGTTGTTATTTTTACGTCTTTCAATGCGGTTAAAACTACCGATAATTCAGCAAAATGGCAAGTTTAGTGCGTCACTGGTAAGAGTTAACCGTATCGATAATATCGCTGTTTAGTAAAAAATAATACTCCACTTTACTGTGGGTAATATATGGATGTAATATTAATGTTAAATATTAAGCGCTAGCTTGCTGTATCTGGTTAATGAGGAGAGGGTAAATGGATGTTAATGCAACTTTGGTTGGGCAAGTGATTATTGTTTTTGCGTTAATCATGGGCTGTATTTGTTATTACTTAGGTCGTCGTAAAACACAAACGCCGGTTTTAGCTGGTGTGATTGGTGCAGGGTTATCGATAGTGCCTATTTTAGGTTTGATTTACCTGGTTGTGCTTGTGCTTAAAAAAGATATCGAGATCGCGCCAACAGTGGTTAATGGTTAATCGTTAATCGTTAATCGTTAATCGTTTTTAGTGTAAATAATGGTTAATTGTAATGTGATACAAAACCAAAATGCCTCGTCCTAATTAGGGCGAGGCATTTTGGTTTTAGCGGCAGCTGCGACTACGACTTCTCATTTAAACTATGCCACTGTCAGTGTGTGTTGTGACTTTTCTGCTTTAACTGAACACACCTTAAACTCAGGGATTTTTGCAATAGGGTCTAATGCATTAATTGTCAGTTTATTTGCGGCAGATTCGGCAAAGTGGAAGGGTAAAAATAATACCCCGACTTGCGCTCGTTTAGTAACAAAAGCTGCTATTTCAATGGCGCCTCGGCGCGTGCTGAGGGTTAACATATCACCATTTTTCACCCCAAGTTGCTCGGCGTCATATACCGAAATCATCACTCTTGGCGCCCCTTTAATATCAAGTTCTGGGGTTTTCCGGGTCATGGTGCCGGTATGGAACTGCTCCAATAAACGCCCTGTAGACAAGATTAGTGGGTAATCACTATCGGGCATTTCAGCCGGGAATTGATAACTGACAGGGATCATGCGGCCTTTACCGCGTAAAAAGGTTTCGCTATGTAAAACCGGTGTGCCGGGGTGATGTTCATCAAAACATGGCCATTGCAAACCATCTACTTTATGCTCGAGACGTTGCCAAGTTAAGCCTTGATATTGCGGGGTAACCTGGTTGATTTCGTGCCAAATATCCTGGGCGTTTTGATATTGCCAATTGGCATCGAGTTTATTGGCGATCATTTGGATGACTTGCCAGTCGAGCATTGCATCACCCGGTGGGGTTAATGCTACCCGAAGTTGTTGTACGCGGCGTTCGGTGTTGGTGAAGTGACCTTGTTTTTCTGCAAAGGCGCTGGCAGGCAATACTACATGCGCCATTTGGGCGGTTTCGGTTAAGAAGATATCTTGCACGACCATAAAGTTAATTTTTTCGAGTGCGGCAATCACATGAGCCTGATCTGGGTCGCTCAGTACTGGGTTTTCGCCCAATATATATAAGGCATCGATTTTATTTTTGACGATGGCATGCATGATTTCTGTAGCGGCATAACCGGGTGTCGAAGGCAATGAGTTGTTACCCCATGCATGGGCAAATTTGGCGTTATTGGCGGGGTTATTAATTTTTTGATAACCCGGATAAAAATCGGGTAACGCGCCCATATCACAAGCGCCTTGCACGTTACTTTGGCCACGCAGTGGGTTTAATCCGCCGCCGACCACGCCGATGTTGCCACAGAGTAATTGTAAATTAGAGGTCGAGACTACGTTGTCATAGCCGGTGGTATGTTGGGTGATCCCCATTGCATAGTACATGGCCGTTTTGGTTGCGGTACCAATCATTTTTGCCATCTCGGCAATGTCTTCAGCACTGACACCGGTAAGTAATGCCGCATTTTTAAGATTGTAAGCAGGTTTGAGCACTTCTTGCTTAAGCAATTCGTAATATTCAACTCGATTATTAATGTAATCTTGGTCTTGCCAATTATTAAGAATAATTTGCTGCATGATAGCGTTGAGCAGCATGACATCTGTGCCGGGTTTATGGGAGACATAGAGGGTGGCACTGTCTGCTATGGTGGTTTTTTTAGGATCTGCGACAATTAAGCGCGCACCATGTTGGCTGACAGCACGTTTAATGTGAGAGGCAATAATAGGGTGAGCGCTGGTGGTATCTGAGCCGATAATAAAAATAACATCAGACTCTTTTATGCTTGGAATATCATTGGTCATTGCCCCACCACCAATGGTGTCGAATAAGCCTGCAACTGATGATGAATGACACAATCTTGCGCAGTGGTCGATGCTGTTAGTGCCCATAATGCTACGAGTAAACTTTTGCATTAAATAGTTTTCTTCGTTGGTGCATTTCGCTGAAGATAACGCGGCAAATTTACTTGCACCCAGCGGCCTCTTTAATCGGCTTAAGTTGCTCGGCAATGTAGTTAATGGCTTCGCTCCAGCTTGCCGGTTGTAACTGACCATTTTTACGGATTAACGGCGTGGTAAGACGCTTAGGGCTGTTTAAAAAGTCAAAACCAGAGCGGCCTTTTACGCATAACATCCCTTCATTAACCAGTGAGTTGTTGTCGCCAGTGACGCGCATTACGCGGTTTTTGGCTTGATCAACATGAAGCTCAATTCGACATCCCACACCACAATAAGTACATACTGTTGAGGTTTTGGTTAGCGCTCGGTGTGTACCTTGAGTTTTATCTCTGGCATCGACTAATGCACCCGTTGGGCACACTTGTACACAGTTACCACACTGCACACAATCGCTGTCGTTCATTGATGCGCTAAAGCCGACGCGTGGTGCATTTCGGCGACTGTCTGTTGTACCTGCTGCATCGGGTAGTGCTTGGTAACTATTGGGCGCAAAGCTAATCACATTATGGCCACTTTGCTGATGGCAAGCTTCAACGCAGGCACCACAACTGATGCAGCGATTGGCATCAAAGGTGATAAACGGGGCGCTATTATCGACTTTAAATTTACGGGCGCGGGGCTGTTCAATACTATTACTATCGACTTTATATTCGGTGGCATAGTCGCGTAATTTACAGTCGGTGTTGGCTTGGCAGGCACATTCTAGGCAGCGCATTGCTTCTTGCATTGCTTTGTCTGGTTTAAAACCGAGTTCAACTTCTGCAAAGTTAACCGTGCGTGTGAGCTGGTTTAGCTCGGGCATTTTCAAACGCGGGCGTTTCGAGGTGTCTGGGTATAATTCAGGGTAAGTATTTGCCGCTAACGATGCGGTTTTTTTGGCTTTGCGTGAGTTAAATTGTTGTGGTTCTAAATGGCAGGTTAACCCTTCTGTTAATAAGCCCTCAATCGCTTCAGCGGCTTTGCGGCCGTCTGCAACCGCGGCTACAGCGGTGCCTGAGCCGGTGCGAGAATCACCAATAACAAACAGTTTTTCAACCCCAGCAGACATGGTTTGCTCACACCCCAAGAAAGTGTGCCAACGGCTGAGAGCGATGTGGCCAGTGTCTATTTGATTTCCGGGTTTTTCTAAAAAGTCTAAATCGACTTGTTGAGATACCGCAGGGATCACGGTGTCGAAGGCTTCTTCAAATGTTTCGCCAGTGGCTTTAGGCGAACGTCTACCTGAGGCATCTGGCTCACCCAATGCCATTTTTGCAAAAGTGACAGAACTGACACGGCCTTGGTTGTCGCTGTGGTTTTCAATTGGATTTGTGAGAAAATGAAACTTAACTCCTTCAACCTCGGCCTCGTGGATTTCGTATGGTTCGGCGGGCATGTCTTCACGGCTACGACGATAGATTAAGGTGACGTCGGCGCCATCTCTTAGTGCGGTGCGGGCACAATCGATAGCGGTATTACCGCCACCAATGACGGCCACTTTTTTACCTGTGATTAATGTTTTGTCGGTGCAATAATCGCGTAAGTAATCGACACCTAAATAGCAGCCTTGTAAGTCACTACCTGGGTAGTTCATTGGCACCGCTTTTTGCGCGCCAATGGCCAGACAAACGGCATCATAATTAGCCACTAACTCAGTTAAGTTAGTATCGCGTACCAATGCACAGCCCGTTTTAATCTTAAGGCCGTTGCGAGTCAGCAGTTCAATTTCTTTATCTAAAATCGCTTTAGGTAAACGGTACTCGGGAATACCATAACGTAGCCAGCCGCCGGCTTTTGGGGCAGACTCCATAATGGTGACATCGTGGCCGTTATTTGACAGGTAATACCCAGCGGTTAAGCCTGCTGGGCCGCTACCAATAATGGCCACGCGCTTGTTGGTCGCGGGTGCTTTGGGTGGTACGTAAGACTCGAGGTCATTTAAGTCTAAATCAGCAGCATGACGCTTGAGTTGCCTAATGGCGACAGGTTCATCAACAAGCCCTCGGCGACACTCCGCTTCACAAAATGCTGGGCAAACACGGCCAATCGATAAGGGTAAAGGCAAGGTTTGCTTGATGACTTTAACGGCTTCGTGATGGTCGCCCTTGCCAATGTGGTAAAGGTAAGATTGCACATCTACACCTGCAGGACAGGCGGTTTGGCATGGTGCTTCACAGTCGGCAAAGTGATCGCTTAAGATGTCGTTAAGTGCTTGCTGGCGCACTTTACTTAAATAGCTTGACTGGGTAATCACATCCAAGCCTGTTTCTAGAGCGGTTTCACATGCACGAGCACAGCCTAAACTACCATCATGGTTTTTGATTTGTACTTGGCACAAGTTACAGTGTTGCTTGGCTTGATTGTGGGAAAAGTCACACAAGCTAGGGATGTTAATACCAGCATCTGTGGCGGCTTTGAGTAAGCTATCTGCTTTAGGCAGTGATAGGGTTACGCCGTCTATGGTGATGTCAATCATTACAAAGCCTTTTTAAGTCTGCATTAAATGGGGCGTACAAGCTGGACGATACTCGGTTATAACTGCAAAATCGGAGATTTTTAGCGTGGATATGCTGCTCTGCAGGTTGCGTTTGATAACCTTGGTGTTGCTTCTGCACCCACTGTTGATAAATTCAGTTTAATTGGCTAGGGGATGTTCAGACGTGATTTAGATCATTTTTGTAGTAATTAAAAAGCATGTTTGAATTTATTTCATATTTAACATTGCGTTATGAATATGAAAATAACGATGGTAAGACCTGTTAAGTCACAATTTTTCACCATTGTTTATGATTATGTACAGTAAAATGGCAGGTTTATGTTGTTTAAACACTTACAGACAGAACTGACGGGCTCGCCCAGTTAGGCTCTGTCTGTGCGTATTACTGTGTTACTTAAGCCTGAATATTGCTTCGACACTGTCACTAACAGTCACTTGACCTTGTTGATAAGTTTGCGCCACGTCGGCATTCATTTTCATGCTGGCGCGGTACATTTCTGGCTGATGAGATTGACTTGGAAAATACTTCACCTGCCATACCCCGGCCACTTGCTCACCAAATCCCTTGGCTATTGACTCAGCTTTTTGCTTAGCGTCTTTAATGGCGGCTTGACGAGCTTGAGCCATCATGTCTGCTTCTTTACTCGACTTGAGCTCAATATTATTCACCTGATTAAGTCCATCAACTAACGCGCTGTCTAGCAGTTCGTTGAGCATATTAAGGTCCATTACGGTCACAGTGATTTGTCGATTAGCACTGTAACCTGTCAACGTTTTTGGTTCATTTTGTACATATCGATATTGTGGATTCAGCTGAAGATTAGCGGTTTGAATGTGCTTTTCATCAATACCCGCCTCAAGTAAACGTTGTCTAAACTGGCTAACTGCTTCGTCAGCTTCATCTTTGGCCGACTTAGCATTTGCCGCTTCAGTTGATACCTCCACGTTAATAATTGCCATGTCGGCTTGTGCTTCAATGGTACTGGTGCCTACCGTTTCAATGTGGGCAAAATTAAGCTCAGCTGCTTGTATTGTCGCTACACTGCTGGTGGCGGTTAAGGCAAAAAACGTGCTTGAAATGAGGCTGGTGAGTAATAGTTTATTCATTAATAACTCCGCGGTTTCTTATTACTAGCTCAGGTGTGTACGCTTATGTTGATTAAAAGCGTGCTGTTAATCTATGTAAACGTGGCAAAACCTAAAAAGGGTTTTATTTTTTTAGTCAAACAATTGCGCTGAAATCGTTAAGAGCTTTTGTCTTATCCATTGATTGACCGGATCGTCATCGGCTTGTTTGTGCCAGTATATGTGCACCGCCAAATCGGGTACCTCAAAGGGTAAGGGTGATACCACAATAGGCATCGATTGTTGCAACAACATGGCGTAACTATTTGGCATGGTCATGATCATATCTGACTGGCTCACCACATTAATGGCGGCAAAGTAGTGTTCGCAGCGCAAGGCAATGTTGCGGGTAATGCCCTGAGTGGCGAGCGCCATGTCGACGGTGTCGATGGTAAAGTCTTTTAAGCTGACTAATGCATGTGATGCGTTGGCGTAATTATCTAGGGTAAGTTGCTGCAATATTGGGTGGTTTTTACGGCAAACTAGCGAGAATGATTCGTGGCAAATCAAGCTACTCCTGATGTCTTTATGGGTGGGCATAAGCACATCAATCACAATGTCTAAGCTTTGTTGGGCCAATGACGGTTCAAGCTCTGTGCGTTTTATTTGGCGACTATTTAAGGTGAGGTTTGGTGTATTGTTGAGTAAATCGGGCACCAAAACCGGAAAAAACATCGACTCTAGTATGTCTCTTAGCCCCAATTTAATTTCACGTTTGTGCTGTTGGATATCGAAATTGGCAGGGGTCGATAGGGTGTGATTGAGTAAATCCATTGCTTGTAACACATCGGGAATAATTTTTTGGCACAAGGGCGTTGGCAGCATTTTTCGGCCATTACGGGTAAATAATGGGTCGTTAAATTTAGTGCGCAGCCTAGCGATAGCATGGCTTACCGCTGGTTGTGTTAAGTGTAATTTACTGGCAGCCGTGGTAATGCTACCTTGCTGATAGACCGTAGCCATGATGAGAAATAAGTTAAGATCTATCTTACTATGCAGCATATTAATAGTTATCTATGAGTTAGTATCATTTGAATTAATTTTAGGCTTGGTTAAATTAAAGTCAAACTAAACTAATAAAAGCAGACTCAACATGACTACATCGCAAGAAGCATTACAAATTAAAAAAATGACTATCGGTACCGATAAATACCCGATGCCATTACCGCCTAAATTCGATACTCCTCAACAGCAACAGCAATACGAAAAGCAGCGTTTAGCCGCAGCCTTTAGAGTGTTTGCCCATTACCGGTTTGACGAAGGCTTAGCAGGCCACATTACCCTACGAGATTGTATTGACCCAGACACCTTTTGGGTTAACCCATTGGCGGTACATTTCTCAAAAATCAGAGCGTCAGATTTGGTTCGTGTGAATCATAAAGGCAGCATTATGGAGGGCAAGCACCCGATTAATAATGCCGCATTTGCGATTCATTCTCGCATTCACCATGCTCGCCCAGATGTGAATGCGGTGGCTCATGCCCATACCACTTATGGCCGTGCATTTTCAGCATTAGGCGAGCTGTTAAAGCCGATTTCGCAAGATGCCTGCATGTTTTATGAAAACCACAGCGTATTTGACACCTTTACCGGTGTGGTGGCTGACTTGTCTGAAGGCGATATGATTGCCGAGGCACTACAAGGCCATGCTGCGGTTATTTTACAAAATCATGGTTTATTAACCGTCGGTAAGTCTGTTGATGCCGCGACGGCAAATTTTGTCATGCTAGACAGTTGCTGTCACAGTCAATTACTGGCACAAGCGGCTGGAGAACTTAAACTTATTGGTCATGATATTGCCACTAAAACCCGCCAAATGAATGGATCTGATCTCGTGACCTGGGGCAATTTCCAACCTATGTATCAAGTGGTACTGGCACAAGACAACAGCTTTTTAGATTAGTCTCTATAGCTGATAGCTTAATACCACACTCGCTAAGCCGTTTGGTTTGGCGAGCAAGGATGCATCTATGACAGGCTCTATAATTACCGAAATTTTGCTGCCACTTGCGCTCGCCTTTATCATGTTTGGTATGGGCTTGAGTTTAACTCGATTTGATTTTTTACGCCTTTGGCAGACACCTGCACCAATTGTTACTGGATTTGTGGGGCAAATTATTGCACTGCCTTTACTCGCGCTGGGGATTTGTTTAGCTATGGAGCTCTCGACACCGATGGCGATAGGTTTGATGATTTTAGCCGCATGCCCGGGAGGCACTACCTCTAATGTGGTGAGCCATTTAGCCAAAGCCAATTTAGCCTTGTCGGTGAGTCTGACCGCCATCAGCAGTATCGTTTGTGTGTTTACCGCCCCTTTTGTGATTCAATTTGCGGTTGGCTACTTTGCCAATGGCGCTCCCATTGATGTGTCGTTAACCAGCATTTCTTTGGGCTTGTTAGTGATAACGTTACTGCCCATTGTGTTTGGTATGCTTGTGCGCAGTTATTACCGAGAGGTAGCCATTAAGGTTGAAGTGTACTTTAGGCGTTTTGCATTAGTGTTTTTGTTATTGATGATAACTGGAGTCGTCGTTCAAGAGCATGCCATTATAGTTGAAGCTTTTAACGAGGTATTTATTGCCTGTTTATTGCTAAATTTTGGTGCCATGTTAATTGGCGTGGTGAGTGCCAAACTATTAAAACTGACACATAAAGATGGGTTAACCCTGGCCATTGAGATTGGTTTGCAAAACTCGACTATGGCGATGCTCATTTGCATCAGCTTATTGCAAATGCCTAGCTATGCTGTGGTTGCTGGCGTGTACAGTTTAACCATGTACTTAGGGGCAGGGCTGCTTATTGCGTATGCCGGTTATATGCAAAAACAACAGCTTACTCATCACAATAGCGCATCAATGTAGTGCATCAATGAACATTAATTTTAGGTGTCGATGTAAACCTCAAACGTTGTTACATGCGATATTGGTCACCATGTTCACATGTAAAACTAGGGTTAAATTGATTGTTCTAGCTGATGGATGCTCGTCACGATAGCGCTATTCACTGGGGTTTTAATACCGTATTGCTCACCTAATCGAACGACTGCCCCATTAATATATTCAATTTCTGTTTTACGTTTAGCTTGAATGTCTTTCCACATTGATGAGCGGGCTTGCGGGTCAATGTCGAGCATCTGTTTTGCCAGCAATGTAAATAACATATTGGGTAACGATAATATAACCGGTAGCCATTTGGGCTTCACTTTAGTGTATTGATGTAATTCGATGTTTGCGGCTTGGCATACGTTGAGCCACTCTTTCATTGCAGCGGCGAGTTGGCGGCGGCAATCATGTTGGCTCAGTTGTTGTTTGATGGGTAAACCCGTTATAGCGTTTAAAGCATTATTAAGATTTAACAATAATTTACCGTAAATTACTGGTGCCATGTTTTGATGTAAGTTACAGCCAAACCCTTGCGCGAGCATGGCAATTTGAATCACCTTGGTGTGCTCATTTTTTTGCAAAGTGAACGCGCCCTCGGTGCCTTTATGGAAGCGGCCATTGGGTTGCTGCAACACATTAAAAGGCGTAATGCCTTGGAGCAAATGGCAGTGGCTCAATGCATCTGTGATGGTATCGAAACTGCCTAAGCCATTTTGCATAAAAATAATGCTGCTGTTGCTATGCGTGATGGCAATTAATGTATGGGCGATACTACTAACTTGATGACATTTCAACGTGACAAACACCACATCAAAAGCCTCATAAGCTGTTGGCGCTTGCTCAATGTCGGTGATCAGTGTTTGTGGCATAATCGTTTGTAAAAAACCTTGGTAATCACTTAACGTAATGCCGTTGTTGTCGACAAGGGTTTGCTTTATTGCTGGGCGGCAAATCAAGCTCACATCTAAGCCAGAAAGGCACAATTGCCCTGCAAGATAACATCCGGTGGAGCCAGCACCAAAAATGGCAATTCTCATTAAGTCACCTCTGTGTATTATCACTGATGCACATATTCTGTTTGTTATCATTTGTAACATACCAGCCTTTTTGTCAGTGCAGAACTTTTAACATCCGGATAATCATAAAAATCATTACATTATTGCACTGCCAACAAACCCATTTAAGCATATTAATGCACTATTAAATGTGCCTTTTGTGATGAAGGTTGGAGTTATCAATAAACGCTGATGATATTTTCGACGGTAGCCTTGGTGGATTAACTTCTCTACAGCTAGAATTTATGTTTTTTTCGGAGCATTTATTTAAACACCAAAATAATATTGACCTCTAACACTATTATTTTGTTTGATTTTTTCTACTAATTTTCTCATAATTGCAAACACTGTTTATACGGTATAAAACACTATAAAGTCTTTGCCGCATTAGGTTTACATTACAGACTGCTCAGTGGAGACACAGGATGTGGATTTTAGCTAAGGATTGCTTATGCCGATTAATAATATCGCACTGTTAGTGGTGGTGTTATTGTGCTTTGTAGCTGTATTGCTGGTGCTTAATTTAAAGGAGCATCGCCAAGTACAAGCCAAAAAACAACAGTTAAATTCCTATGAACAAATCCTCGATCAAGTTGGCGCATATATCTACGTTAAAGATATTCATAGCCGCTATGTGTATGGTAATAAATTGCTTTTAGATTTTTTGGGTGTCACCCAAGAACAGCTTAAAGGCACGACAGATGTTAACTACTTCCCTAAAACCGCAGCCAAATTACTGCTTCAAAATGACCGTAAAGTATTAGCGTTTCAGCTTAAAATAGCTGATGACATTATGGTTGAGGGTGATGAAGACGGTAGTTGTCATGTTTATCATGAGATTAAGCAACCTTTGTTTGATGAAAGAGGTAAGTTAACAGGCTTAATTGGCGTGTCGACCGAGATTACCGACGAATACAATTTACGCTCAGAGCTTGAACAGCTCGCTAATACTGATCCACTGACCGGTTTGTATAATCGTCGATCATTTAATGCATTTAGTGAACATGAGTATGCTCGATCTATGCGTTATTTTGAGCCCTTATCGTTGATGATTATTGATATTGATTTATTTAAAAATGTGAACGATACCTATGGCCATCTAGTCGGCGATGAAGTGATAAAGCGGGTAGCATTGGTCTGTGATCAACATATCCGTGAATCTGATGTGTTAGCGCGAATTGGCGGTGAAGAATTTGCGATTTTATTACCAGGAACAGACACTGAGTCGGCTTATAAATTAGCAGAGCGCTTAAGAGCATCTCAGCAAACGTATCGGTTTCCTGGTCAACATGAAGCCAATGACTTGCCCGAAGTGACTATTAGTATTGGGGTATCGACTTTATCCGTAAAAGATAAATCCTTTGCACAAATGCTTTCCAGAGCAGACAAAGCGCTGTATTCATCAAAAAATGTCGGCAGAAACAGCGTACATGTTGCATAGAGCTCACTAGTTTGTCATGCCGTAAACTTAAAACTTGTTAATTTAAGTTGTGCACAATTAATTATTGCTGTTACTATAAATGCATAGACCTAACACAGTAAACGTTGCAGATTAGAAATCAATGTGATCAACGAGTTTGGCCTTAAATTTATCTAGCAGTAATTTGAGCTGATCCATCTCGTCAACACAGACACCGCATTGCTCAACAATACTGTTATGTATCGATTGTGCTTGTGGTTGTTTCTCTCGGCTTCCAAGTCGGTTAATTGCAAACACAGCCTGCGTTCATCATTAGGCGTGCGGACACGCTTTAATAAGCCGTCAGACTCTAAGCGCTTAATCACTGGGGTGAGCGCTCCCGATTGTTGACCTAATTGCGTGGCGACACTTTTTAAGCTTAAGCCGTCTTGCTCCCATAAAATGAGCATGACTAAATATTGGGTGTAAGTTAGCCCTATAGATTCAAGTAAAGGCTTATAGAGTTGAATAATTGCTAGCGAGGTGGAGTAAACCGCAAAGCAAAACTGATTATTAAGTCGAATAGGTGGGTGTTCATTCATAATTTGGCGCTCAGTGATTAATGTAATGTGATCAACCTAGGTAACGTTTTCGTACAACATGGCTTTAAAAATGGTGGATAACCGGGTTTTATCCCAATAGTTTACTTGTATATACCACTAAAGGCCATGCTGTTTTTATGTACAACTTAAAATGGGCTTTCTTATTGTTGCTGAGTGGATTTAATGCAAGGCATACGCACTGATATAGCGACATTTTCGACGGCTTGAACATTAATTCTCAATCAACAACATATTTACCAATGACAGTTAATTATAACGGTCACTGCTAGCCCAAAATTGATCAAAATGAAGGACACAAAATGAAAGTATTAATGGTTTTAACTTCGCACGATGAGCTTGGCGACACAGGGCATAAAACCGGTTTTTGGTTAGAAGAACTTGCAGCGCCATACTACGCGTTTATTGATAAAGGCGTTGAAATTGTCTTAGCTTCACCAAAAGGTGGTTTGCCACCATTGGACCCAACAAGTGACAAAGAGGATTTTCAAACCGACTCAACTCGTCGTTTTACAGCCGATGAGCAAGCTCAGGCATTGTTGGCCAACACTCACAAGCTCGCGGCAATTAACCTTGCTGAATATGATGCTGTGTTTTACCCAGGTGGTCATGGTCCATTATGGGATTTAACTAACGACAAAGATTCAATTGCACTGATTGAAGCGTGTTACAACACCGACAAGCTATTAGGTTTAGTCTGTCATGCACCTGGTGTGCTTAAGTACCCTAAAAAAGCAGATGGCTCACCGTTAGTTGCAGGTAAAAACGTAACAGGCTTTACCAATGGTGAAGAAGCCGCGGTGCAGTTAACAAACGTTGTACCGTTTTTAGTAGAAGATATGCTGCAAGAAAATGGCGCTACGTATACTAAAGCTGACGATTGGCACCCATATGCGGTTGTTGATGGTAAATTGGTTACTGGGCAAAACCCAGCCTCTTCAGAGTTAGTCGCTGAAAAAATGTTAGCACTGCTTAGCTAACCCAAACTTGCTCGAGTAGCAGATTTACTTTTACAGCAATCAGCCCAGTGACCTGCCATTGGGCTGATTTTATTGCACAAAGGAAGTATGGCAAATGATTAAATTACACCACTTAAATAAGTCCCGTTCTAAGCGTATTATTTGGTTACTCGAAGAGCTCGGCGTGGATTATGAGTTAATTGCTTACCAGCGCGATGCGGCAACATTTTTAGCGCCAGAGTCGCTGAAAAAAATCCACCCATTAGGTAAATCACCTGTGCTTGAAGCTGACGGCTATACCATTGCTGAGTCAGGTGCGATTACCGAATACCTTATTCAAACCTATGGCGCGGATAAATTGATGCCAACCCAAGGCAGCGCTGACTATGTCGATTATTTACAGTGGATGCACTTTGCAGAAAGCTCGGCTGCATTGCCATTGTTGTTGAAAATATTTGTCAAAATGGAAGGCGCAGATACCCGCTTTATAGGGCAATACGCAGATGCAGAAACCGCAAAAGTGGTCAGCTATGTTAATGACCGATTAGCAGGCAAACGCTATTTAGTGGGCGATAGCCTAAGTGGCGCCGATATTATGATGTCATTTATTGCTGAGCTTGTTGGCCAAAACGGTGAGTTTGAAAAGTACCCCAATATAGCCAAGTATTATCAACAATTGCTCACCCATGATGCCTTTAAAAAAGCATTACAAATTGAAGCGGATAATTAATCGCTTGTGGTGTGACACCATCGCTCAAAACAAAGGTGAATGGGGACGCCTTCGTTTTGGTTAAAATTTAAACAATCCATTTACACAGTAAAAGCGGGTAAATTTGTTGGCTAAAATTTGTTCTACCTAATACTTAGGTGTTAGTATTGTGACAGTTTAGTCATATTTTGGTTTAAGGTGATGTATGTCAACTTTATCTGAAGAAGAGTTAGCCTACTTTTGCGATGTTTTTTCGCCAGAGCGCTCTGGTGATTCTGATGATAATACATTATCAAAACATTCACTTAGCGTAGCAACTGAAATTCCACAAGTGTTATCACATATATTGGGTAACGCTACACTCACGCTGCTGGCAGAAATAAGCTACTACCGGTTATGGTTTCCGCTACAACTTAAACAAGATGAATTTGGCCAGTTTACGCCTGAGCTTGGTACGCCAGAAGTGATTGATATGCGTGGTGGTGAGCGAAGTTGGCGTATGGATAATGTAAAAGATTTGCGAGTGATAGACAGTGAAACATCAAAGCTTGTTGAAGTGTTGTCGTTATCAAGTTCAGGCATCACCATTAAAGTACCGCAAGAGCTCGACACCCAATCACCAAGGCACACACGACTTATATTACCTAATGGCACTCAGGTTGATATGGAGTTTGAACCTGTTCGAACTGAAAATGGCGTAATGGCGGCCAAAATCAGTGCCGAGGGCGAAAACAGGCAAATGTTAAGGCAGTTCTTATTCAACCAACACAAAGCTAAATTTTCGCACCTTTACGAAGACATTAACCGCTAACGCTAAAGTCTTTGGCTAACATCACTTTTATAGCACCAATGAAATCGTGGTCATTTTTGGCCTGAATAAGCTGGCACAGCTCATCTCCCACCGTAGTAAAGCGATAATAGGTAAACAATAAATGTTGCCCTTTAGGAGTTAAGCTCATATTGGCATGAAACAGAGTTAATTGAATCTCTTCATTACGGTTTAATAACCCAGTTTCAAACTCACTTTTGTGTAAAATTCCCGCATCAACCAGCGTTAAAATATTCGAATAAGGCAAACCAAACTGCGACAAACCAAAATTGGTTTGGTTGTGCTTACGGAAATACTGGGTGATCCCACCATTAACTCGATAACCACTTAACAGCTTAAATCTGGGTTCAGTATTGATCTTGACTGACATCCCGAGGGCTTTTTCAAATATCTGCGCTTCACGCAAAGTCAGTTGCTTTAATACGGCTAATGTTCGCAAACTAAAATGACCCGGATTAACGATTTCGCTGGCTAAAATCCGCGCCCATAAATCTTGCATTTTGCGGTTATGGATTTGCTCCGCCATTTGGAAAAACTGATAACGCCAGTCAGGATCAAGCTCTACTCCGGTCACGTCAGACGGAGTGTAGTTAAGGGCGAGGGCGAAGATACTTTCAAGATTAGCCTGATGTTGGCTGAGCTGTTTACGCTCGCGGTGTTCGGCGCGCTCAGCAATTGAAGCAGTAGAAGGTCGATAGTCATCTTCACTGGCTAACCCTATAACTCGTCCGAGCATTAACGCTTTTTTACGCGCAGACACCTGAGCATTGTCATCGGGCATTTCCATTACATCTATATCGGCCATAGTTATCCTAAAAAATATAGCAGTTTGATTTAAAATAAATTATTAAAACTTTTCATAAGGCACTAGCGCCAATAAATTCTCATTTACGTGAGTGGATGAATCAAATAAAGACGTACTTTATATTGATTTTCATCGATGACATATCAATGTGATTTACAGTCTGAAACAGAGTTTAACTATGCCTTACATTTATCGATTTACCAAATAAAAGCTCGGTTATTCAATCTCAAAAATCCACACGCATCCACCCTCAGGGTCACTCACTTAATTTTTATATGCAACAAGTCATCGACGCAATAATAAGCAGCAATATTGAGTCAGTAATAATCTTTACAAAGTAAATGAAAGTGTAAATTATAATGCGAATTGTTATCAATACGTGTATGTTGCGTTCAGATTTTTGAAAATTGTTAACGCATTGTGCGTTTTGTTGGAGAGATAAATGAACCCAAAGTTAGCCTTGTTGTCGGTCTCTGTCGCTAGTGTATTCAGCCTAATGACTCAAGCGCAGGCAGCGACTGATCCTGAGTCGTTAGCCAAAGCCATTGCAAAACAAGAAGCTGAAATTATTGTGTTGAAACAGCAATTGGCATCACTTGCGGCAGAGCAACAAAAACAACAGCAAAAAAGTACAGATGTCGCCAAACAAGTTGATCAAGTATCGCACAATGTTGATAAAGCGGATGCCCGCTTTAGCCAGTTTAGCTTTAAGTCATATGGTACAGCAGTGTTCACCAGCGATGAATATTTCGATAACGTGCAAGATACAACCGGTGAGCGACGCAACCGCACCGATCTTGAACGCATTGTGACCGAGTTTGGTTACCAGTTCTCTGATGATTGGAGTATGGAAGTTGAAATTGAATATGAACATGGTGGCACGGGCTCAGCATTAGAATATGACGGTTTTGATGAGTTTGGTGAGTTCGAATCCGAAGTGGAAGCCGGTGGAGAAGTGATCGTTGAAAAAGCCGAAATTCGCTATCGTCCAAGCAAAGCATTTGGGGTGAAATTCGGCAATATTCATTTGCCAATTGGCCTATCAAGCATTTTACACAAGCCGAACCAATATTTAACCGTACAGCGACATAAGAGTGAGGCTGCAATGATGCCAACCGTTTGGAACGAAAACGGTATTGGTGTTTACGGTGAAATTTCAGATTTTCATTATCAAGCCCAAATAGTGAGTGGCTTAAATTCGGAGTATTTCCGCACCTATGATTGGGTGGCATCTGGTCATCAAAAACGTTTTGAACATGTCAACACTGATGATTTAGCCTTTGCTGGACGTCTTGATTACGGCAACTTTAAAACCGGCAGTGCCGTTGGTGTGGCTTATTATTATGGCAATACCAGTGGTAATCGAAATAAAAGTAACAAGTTAGATGTTGATGGTGCGTTAAGCATTATTTCTGTGGCAGGTGCATTTGTTGAAGGACCTTGGATACTTCGCGGTCAATATTTATATGGCACATTAGATAATGCCGATGCGATCACCCTAGCCAATAAAACCACGCCAGGCTTACAGCCGGGTAACTTTGCTCAATTGGGTTCAGAGTCACAGTCGTTCTTTGTTGAGGCAGGTGTAAAGCTTGACGAATGGTTTGATCTTCCGATGACTGTTTTTGCCAATGTTGATTATTCCAACCCACTCATGGCTGTTGAAACGGGCACCGCAACTAAACGTTATGAAAACACATGGAGCAGTGTCGGTGTTAACTATTCCCCTATCCCAGAGATTGTGATTAAAGCCGAAGGTGGTGTTCACCAAGTGGCCGTTGCCAGTATTCCAGATACTCACTTTTTTGCTTTGGGTGTGGGATATCAATTCTCGCTATAAATTTATTTATTTGTTTTAATTTTTTTACATGGAGTTTTATTATGCGCTTTAAACACACAGCAATAACATTGGCTTTAATCACGACTTTATCTGCATGTGGTGGTTCAGGTTCTGATGATTCAAGTACCGAAACACCAGTGGAGCCGACAACGGGCTTTAGCTTTGCCGCTACAGAAATGATCACTAATTTGACCGATGATGTTATTGTGGCCGGTTATGCCAATTTAGCCGCTGAGGGTGACGCATTATTATTATTAGCGACACAAGCTTTGCTAAGTGCGTCAGCAACTCAAGCCGATCTCGTGGCTGCACAGAATGCATGGAAATCTGCACGTGAGCCATGGGAGCAAGGTGAATCGCATATTTTTGGCTCTGTAGATTCTTTAAGTATTGACCCACATTTAGACAGCTGGCCTTTAAACACCACAGACTTACAGACTCAGCTAGACAATAATAGTGGTTTTGATGCCGAAACCATTAAAGCTTGGAACGATGACGTTCAAGGCTTTCACACCATGGAATACTTGTTATTTGGTAATGGTGTTGACAGCAATACCAAGCTAATTGCAGATCTTACTACCAGTGAGCGTGAGTATTTAATTGCGTTAGCAGAAGTGTTTAGAGATTACGCCACACTGTTAGATGATGCGTGGCAAGTAAACTATAACGCTGAAAATGAAACTGCTATACCTTATGCCGATTTACTCAAAAGCCCTGGTGATGCAACCAATACGATTTATTCATCACAGCTGGCGGTGATTGAAGAATTAATCAATGGCATGATTGGTATTGTCGATGAAGTGGGTAACGGTAAAATAGCCGATCCATTTGGTGATTCGATTAGTACTGCTGATACGTCTAAAGTTGAATCACAGTATTCATGGAACTCACTGACTGACTTTGCTAATAACATCATTGGTGTACGAAACGTATATCAAGGAGAGTTTACTGGTGCGTCAGATAATACCGGATTAGTAGACTTTGTTGCTGCAGCTGATGCAACGTTAGCTGCTCGTATTACCAGTGAAATTGACGATTCAATTTTAAAAATTCAAGCCATTTCAGGCAGTACTGATATGCCATTTCGCCAAGCTATTTTGGACGAAGATGGTCGTGTGTTAGTGCAAAGTGCAATTGATGCACTTACAACACTGCAAACTTCATTGGAGTCAGACGTACTGCCTTTGTTATCTGATTGGAACTCATAAATTAGCTAATTTCTCTCCCAATCAGGTCATTGTGTGACCTGGTTGGGAGGGGAAATGCAATCCTTTCACAATATAATCCTAATAATAAAGGATGTGCTATGGCTAATTATCTGATTTCGATTAAAAATGTGTGAGAAAACGATGAATAAATTATTACGACAACCTTACTGGTTTGCGGCATTAATCGGGTTGAGTTTAAGTGCTTGTGGTGGCAGCGGTGATGACGGTACTTCAGAGCCTGTTCAACCCGTTGACCCCGTTGTAACTTATCCGAACTACACCTCTGTTATTGCATTAGGTGGTGACACTACCACGTTTGATGCTAATAGTTCCGGCCATGGTTTTTCAACGCCATCTGTTAATTTAACTGAAGATGAACTTGAATTGCATTTAGAAGGTGATGCTAATTTTGAAGCGTCATTTACTACCGCACCCAATGACCAACATCCTGAATTGGACGGTTTAGATCCTGTATTCAATAATGCAGATTGTAATTCTTGTCATCAACGTGATGGCAGAAATTCAACACCCTCGGTTGCGGCAAATGAAACTCGCATTAAATTAGGCTCTGCTGATGGAATTTTCTTGCGCATAAGTAAAGCTTCTGCAGAACCTTGTACACAAGGTACGGCTGAAAATAATTATTGTGCGCCAATTAAAGTGCCAGATTTTGGTGATCAATTATTTCACCGTGGGGTATTAAAAGCGCGTGCCGATTGGCAAGATAATTCATTTATAGGCCAAGCTGATGTGTATTTATCTTATGAACGGCATGATGTCGTTTATTCTGACGGTCAAACAGTGAGCTTAAAAAAGCCTATTTTTGAAGTCGAAAATCCCTATGACGCGCCAGGTGAAACCAAACAAAGTGCGAATGTAACCTCCAATTTACTCCAAGATGATGTGTTAATGGGCTGGCGCAATGGTATGCCTGTATTTGGCTTAGGTTTATTAGAAGCCATACCAGAGGCAAGCATTTTGGCTAATGTGGATGCCGATGACAGTAATAATGACAATATTTCTGGTCGAGCAAATTGGGTGTTCGATGCCATAAAGGCACAAAATGGAGATGTAACTCCAGTATCATTAGGGCGTTTTGGTTGGAAAGCCAATACACCAAGTGTTCGAGTGCAATCATTAGGTGCATTACGTGGTGATATTGGTATTACTAATCCGTTATTTCCTGAAGAAAGTGTCCTTGGTACCAGTTTGCATGACTCATATTTAACCCGCACAGGATTTGTTGATACCGGTGAAGGTGTTGACGGTGCACCTGAAGCCAGTGCAGAGTTTAGTGATGCCGTGGTTTTTTATGCTGAAACATTAGCGGTACCCGCGAGACGCAATGTCGACGATGGCGATGTGCGTGAAGGCGCTCGATTATTTGAGCAGCTTAATTGTAGTGGTTGCCATACACCATCATTTGTCACCAAAACATCAGGTGATATTGGCGGAATCGCCATGAGTGACAGTTTGAAAAGCCAAACGATTTACCCATTTACTGACATGTTACTGCACGATATGGGTGAAGGGCTTGCTGATGGTCGACCTGACTTTTTAGCCGACGGTAATGAATGGCGTACCCGACCTTTATGGGGGATAGGGCTGACTCAAACGGTTAATCCGCAAGCGGGTTTTTTACATGACGGAAGAGCTGCTACGCTAGAAGAAGCAATTTTGTGGCATGGTGGAGAGGCTCAGCAATCAACCGATGATTTTATGGCGTTAAGTCAAGATGAACGTACGCAACTGGTGGCATTTTTAATGTCGCTATAAGCAAACGGGACTCGTATTAAAATGTTTAATCCCTTAGTCGAGCATGGCTAAGGGATTTTTAGTTAATATGCATCTGCAGGTTGATTGAGTATAACGTGATACTCATGCCGTGATCTGTTTCATGTAAATTTTTATACCACTGAGCTAAGATGCTGTATTACTTTATATGATTTCAATTTGAGGTCAGCATGAGCCACATTTTACTGATCCACTCGAGTGTCCATGGTTACACTCAAAAAATTTGTGAATACCTTAAAAGCAAGCTAGAAGCCCAGCAGCAACAAGTGACCATAGCCTCCTTGTCTGAGGTGCCAGATCTGACTAAGTTCGATAAAGTGTTTATTGGTGCCAGTATTCGACACGGTAAGCATCGTCCTGCGCTGTACCAATTTATCGAATCTCATCAACAACAGCTCGAAACAAAACCTAGCGGCTTTTTTTCGGTGAGTTTAGTGGCGCGTAAGCCGCTTAAAAACACCCCTGAGACAAATATGTACATGCAGCAGTTTTTAAGCCAAAGCTCATGGCAGCCTAAGCTATTACAAGTGTTTGGTGGCAATTTAGATTATCAGGGTTATGGTGCCATGGATCGTAACATTATTCGCTTTATTATGTGGATAACCAAAGGCTGCAACTGACCCCAATACCAAAGTAGAGTTTACTGATTGGAGTAAAGTCGATCAATTTGCTCAGCAAATGATTGAGGCTAATTGATGACCATAAAGCGTGTTTGGCAAGGTTTTGAGGCAGTATTACATGCATTAGTGCTCGTTATGTCATTGCTGTTGCTCTTTACAAGCCCCTGGATACTCATTGGTAGACAGTTAACAGCGCGCGCGGGGTTTTGGGATTTATTTCATGTTTATGGTGGCTTGTTGACCGCAATGGTGGCAGTGCTATTTTTAATTAAAGTGTGTAAGGGCGGTCAATGGCGATTGTTTTTCCCCTGGCTAATTTTTGATATAAAGCCGCTACTGTCTGATGTGGGTGGTTTACTGCGCGGCCAGCTTCCTCATTCAGGAGGCAAAGGCTTAATCAGTGTTATTGAAGGGGTAGGGGTCATTTTACTGCTGCTGGTGGCATTGACCGGTATTGCATGGTTTGTGGCTGATCCGGCTAATGCATTAACCTGGCGTCACTATCATATAATGTTTACCCATGGTTTTATTGGCTTTATTGTATTGCACTGCTTATTAGGGCTGTTACACATTAGAGATTTTTTTAACTAACCTATGGCCTGTTTGTTATGTTTAAACCACTCAAGGGTAAATTGAATAAAACTGCTCAGCCTTGCTGACTGGTTAATCATTTGCGGGTGCACAATATAAGTGGCCGATTGACTCATGGTTTCATGGGTTAAAATGGCCTGTAATTGGCCTTGTTGTAACTCTTTATCGACAAGATATTGCGAGTCTAAAATAATCCCTCTTGCGAGTAAAGCTTGTGTTTTGAGCATGTGATTATCGTTGACGCTCATAAAGCTGTTAATGGCGATGGTTTTATTGCCAAATAACCAATCACTTTGTTCTGCCGACGTTAAGCATCGGTGCTGATGCAAATCATCAATACTCTTAGGTATACCCGCTTTGTTAAGATACTCAGGTGCCGCGCAGCACACTTGTTGGTAATCAAATAATTTTTTAGCGACCATGTTTTGCGGCGGATTTTGGGTTGCCCTTATAGCCAAATCAAAATCGTTTTTTGCTAAATCAAATAAGGTGTAGCTGCAATTAATGCTGAAATTCACTTGTGGATGTAGCACGCTAAATTCATGGCAAATGTCTAATAAATATCGTTGAGTAAATTGGCTCGGGGCGGTGATGCGGATCCTACCTGCAATATCATCATTGTCGTGACGAATTTGTCGGTCAAGATCCAGTAAGTCCGCTTTTACCTGCGCCATACTAGCTAATATCATCTCGCCTTGAACCGTCAACTTAACGCTGCGGGTGGTACGAATGAGTAACGGTCTACCGAGTTCTTGTTCAAGTTGTCTAATTTGCTCAGATAAGTAACCGCGTGAAATACCTAATTCGGCTGCCGCACCGGTAAAGCTCAACTGCTTGGCCACCTCACTGAATAAAAATAATCGCTCAAACTTTTTATGTTCTCGGCTCATTATGCTTATACCATTTCCATTAATTATGTGACCAATCAGAGTCGCTCAGACTGTTCAGTTTGAGGCGCATTGTTGAAATAATGGTTATTCCCTTCTAAGGCAATGCAACAAAGAAATGGACTGTCTGAGCGCCTCCTGCAAGGCGGGTTTCTGTGCCTTCTATGCTGCTTAATAGTATTTTGACGTACGACTGCATGGACGCAGGAGGTAGAGCAACGCAGGAGCAGTTGCCGAGAGCAACTATGCCTACAATCCTATTACTTGCCTAGAAGGCACAGAATTCCCGCTGAATGACCAGATAATTAGTGGAATTGGTATTACCTATAATCGTCATCTATAAAGAACTGTAATCTTTTATTGGTAGCTATATCAAACAATGATTTTGTTTTTTGCTCTTCATTTTTATTCCACATCTCATAAACTATGAGTCACCAATGCAAAAATAAGAGCACTAACATGCCTCGTTTACCCTTACAAAATGTATTACCTAACGTCAGTTCACTCGTTTATGGCTGTATGAGCCTAGGTGGCGGTTGGAACAATAACGCTATTTGCGCTGACGATATTAAACAAGCTCACCAGGTTATTGATACCGCATTAGATAACCAGATTAATTATTTTGACCATGCCGACATCTATACCTTTGGCAAAGCCGAAACCGTATTTGGTCAAGTGTTAAAGCAGCAAGCTTCTCTACGCGATAAACTGTATTTGCAAACTAAATGTGGTATCAGGTTTGAAGACAGCAAAGTAGCCTAAACGTTACGATTTATCCTCAGCTTGGATCACCCACAGTGTTGAAAAAAGCCTAACTGAATTACACACAGACTATATCGACGTATTACTGCTTCATCGGCCAGATCCATTAATGCAAGTAACCGAGATTGCAGAGACATTTCATCAGCTTAAGGCTGCGGGTAAAGTGCGTTTTCTTGGTGTGTCTAATATGCAGCAACATCAAATGAATGCCTTACAACGGGTGCTAGATGCCCCCTTAGTGGTCAACCAAATTGAAATGAGCTTGCAAAAACATGCCTGGGTAGACGAAACCGTTTATGCCGGTAATCAAGATGGTAAAGACATTAATTTCACCGCAGGTACGATCGAATATTGCAATCAACATCATATTCAGCTTCAAGCCTGGGGCAGTTTATGCCAGGGGATTTACACGGGCAATGCAAGCTCCCCCCTCTGCAGCGGTAAAGCAAACCAGCCAACTTGTGACAAAATTAGCCGCTGATTATGGTGCCAGCCCAGAAGCCATTTTACTCAGTTGGTTGATGTTACACCCAAGTCAAATTCAACCGGTTATTGGCACCACCAATTTGCAGCGAATTAACGCCTGTAGCCAGGCAACTCGAGTATCGCTGAGTCGCGAGCATTGGTATGCTCTGTATGTGAGCGCTAAGGGACAAGAGTTACCTTAATTATTGCTGTATCGATGGAGAGTTACCCGTTAATCAGCACAAATAATAACGATAAGAGGCCATATGGACACAAAAATAGGCGCAATACTGACCGCAGCAATATTAACTCCGCTAATATTGTTATCGGCTTGTCAGCCGGCAGACGTCGACAAGGAAAAAGGCCAGGTTATAGCCCCGCAATCGGCTGATGTGCAGTCTGCCGATACACTTGTTAAGGCGCAAGGTGCGTCAGACATTTATCAGGATTACTTACATCGCGATGTTCGCGATGATATTTTTTATTTTGTATTACCTGATCGCTTTTATAACGGCAACAGCAAAAATGATAATGGTTCATTAACCCATGAGGTTTCGGCTGGCGGTTTGGACTTAACTCATCCTCGTGGTTTTCATGGCGGTGACATTAACGGCATTGAGCAAAAACTCGATTACTTACAAAACCTAGGTATTACAGCCATTTGGATGACACCATTATTGCGTAATAAAGCCATTCAACCGGATGGCATTGCCCATCACGGCTACTGGATTGTCGACTTTACTGAAATCGACCCACATTTTGGTAGTAATGCCGATTTAACGCAGCTCATTAACGCAGCGCATCAACGTGGTATTAAAGTATTTTTCGACATTATTACTAACCATACTGCTGACGTGATTAAGTATAAGGAGTGTCACCAAGCGTCGGGCGAGTTTATTGCACCTAATACGCACTGTGAATATAAATCTTTAGATCAACTTGCAAAAGGTGACAGTTACACGCCATTTATTCCCGAAGGCCAGACTGAGGTCAAAGTGCCGAGTTGGCTGAACGATCCGCGTTACTATCACAATCAAGGCGACAGTACCTTTAAAGGCGAAAGCTCGCTTAATGGTGACTTTACTGGGTTAGATGACCTTAATACCGCTGACCCAGCAGTGTTAAGCGGCATGATTGAGATTTACCAAAATTTGATTAAAGAATTTAAACCAGATGGTTTTAGGATTGATACCGTTAAACATGTCGATTTATCATTTTGGCAAACCTTTAGCCCAGAAATTGTTAACTTTGCTAAAGCGCAAGGTATCCCACAGTTTCATGTATTTGGCGAAGTTTATGCACCAGACCCAAAAGTATTAAGCTTGTACACTACCGAGGGCAAGCTGCCGTCAGTGCTCGACTTTGCGTTTCAGCAAGCTGCGGCAGATATTTTCTACCGTAAAAAAAGCCCTGAATTAGCGCAGCAATTATTTGCCCAAGACAGTCTTTATCAAGACCACGACAGCCAAGCTGATTTGTTAATGACCTTTTTAGGCAATCACGACATGAAGCCGTACCGGTCATTTTATTAACCAAGCTAATCCAGATATGCCTGCGGAAGACAAACTACAGCGCAGTATTTTATCGCATGCATTTATGTTTTTATCTCGCGGTATTCCGGTGATTTACTACGGTGATGAACAAGGCTTTACCGGTGATGGAAACGATATTCACGCTCGCGAAGACATGTTTGCCTCACAAGTAGCCAGTTATAATGACAATACCTTGTTAGGCACCCAAGCCACTACCGCAAACGATAACTTTGACAGCAA
This sequence comes from Shewanella phaeophyticola, assembly GCF_025398315.1. Lineage (GTDB taxonomy): Bacteria > Pseudomonadota > Gammaproteobacteria > Enterobacterales > Shewanellaceae > Shewanella > Shewanella phaeophyticola. The sequence continues at coordinate 3,234,993 of NZ_JAODOQ010000001.1, read as the reverse complement.
CCACCCACTGTACCAGGCCATTGCTCAATTAAGCGAATTGCGCAAGCAGCATATATTGTTGCGCCGTGGTGAGTATCAAGACCGCCTTTATCAGGCGGATAAGCCGATATTTGCCTTTGCTCGCGTGGATGCGACAACCGGTGCAGAAATGTTGATGGTGTTTAACAGTGGCGAGCAAGCACATAGCATTGAGCTAGCAAACACTGTACAGCCTTATCGGTTGTTACACTCATGGTGCCAAGAGCAAGCCGTGGTTAAAGGCGATGTGACAGACACGGAGTTTAGCGTCACCCTACCAAGATTAAGCTACGCTATTTACACTAATCAGCCATAATATTTAAGGCATAAAGCTTAGCGCAAAGTAGATAAAAAAATGGCTATCATCAGATAGCCATTTATTATTGATTTATTGAAGCTAATTATTGCTTTAACGCTAAGTAGTTAATCAAACCGATGATGTCATCAAGGGTACGCATTTCATTTAAGTTAATCGCGTATTTATCGTTAACAATAAAAGCGGGCACACTTTGTACCGCGTACATGACTTGCTGTTGACGCCATAAGCTGAGTTTTTTATCGGTTGCGGCGCTGTCGGCAACATCATCATACTGCTTGGCATCAACACCAAATTCAGCAAACACTTTTTTGATGTCATCACGGCTGTTAATCAACGATTTATGCTCATGTCCTGCCGCGCTGTGGTCATGGCCAGCGTTATTGTCTTTGCCTTGAATGGCACCAAACATGGCAATTTTTAACGCTTCTTTGTTATCTAGCTCGTGGATAACCGCGAGTGAGCGCATCACTTCAGTACCTAAGTCGCTGTTCATAAAGTCGACGTGTTTACTGTCAAATGCCACTCTTTTGTCTAAGCCTTTTTTGATTTCTGGTAGATACTGGCTTTCCATGTTGAAGCAGTTATGGCAATAAAATGAAAAAACTCAGTTACTTTAGGTTCGCTAGGAACCATGTTGTTTGAGATTTGAGTATAATGGGTGCCTTCAACAAATTGCGCAGCAAAACTGGTTATAGGAGCAACGGCTAAGGTCACGGCTAAAGCTAAATATTTAAACATGAACACCTCAAAATGGAGATAAATTTAAAGACAATAATGCCGCTAATGATGGCATAAGTAGCCAAGTGTAGTGGCAAAATTAGTGTGATCCAGCTGTGATTTTCGCGAATGTTTTACGCGTTAGACTGATAAGTGCCGACTAATGCTCTGTCTCGCAGAGTTTGCCATGCTTCGCACACTTCACGGAATTTATCTGCATCACCGTCGTCACGATCAGGATGCCATTTCAGTGCCAGCTTGCGCCATTGTTTGCGAATGTCTTTGTCGGTTGCGGTTTCATCAAGCTCGAATACTTTTAAAGCATGCCCTTTATGCATTAATTGAGCATTAACGCCAATAAATTGCTGGTAGCTTGACCAAAATGATTCGAGCATTTCACGCACGACATTGGCGCTGGCATCGTAATTACTCCAGTCTAGATAATAATCACGTAGCGCCCCATCTCTAACATGCTCAATATCTGCATTGGCGGGGATGATTCTAAAAATTTGAATTTCCATCGCTTTGACTTGCAGCCATTGTCTTGGCATTAGCATATCTTGCAGCTCATACAAGGCATTCATTAGCAGAAAATTACGTTTGAAGAGATCTTTTTCTGGCATGGGGTCGAGGTCGTGCATTAATCCTTTGGTCTGTAGCTCGCTGGCTAAGTGATGCACTTTCCAGCTTTGACGTGATGATTTGAGTAAGGTTAACAATGGCCAAATAAGTGGGTTGTCACCTTTGGCCCCCTCATTGTGCGTGCATCAGGGGAGTGAGATAGAGCATTTGCTGAATGATTTTGGGCATTTTTTTCGAGCAGCATAATGGCGTATTCATCCTGAATTGGCGGAAATAGTCAAAGATTTGTTAAAAAACACTATGCCATAGCTATGGTGAATGACAAGTAGATTTTTGTTGTCTATGACGAACGAGCAAAAAGATTCATTTATTCATTTACACCACTTGATGATAAGTTACGACTCAACTGGATAATTTTATGCTGACTTTGATCAATTATTTCTGATTCTTACAGGCAAGATAAATTTATTTGGTATAAAATTCGCCGCACTAAAATAACCTGAGGCCTTACCAATGACTGATAAACACTATATTAGCGCGCAACAACTTCTTGAAGATTCATTTAGACTGGCTGCGCAGGTATATGACAGTGGTTTTAGACCGCAGTTTATTGTCGGTATTTGGCGTGGCGGTGCACCGATTGGTATTGCAGTGCAAGAATATTATGACTTCAAAAAAGTGGACACGAATCACATTGCAGTACGCACGTCATCGTATTATGGCATCGGCACCGACAAGCAAGACAAAAACATTAAAGTACACGGTTTGCACTACATTATTGAAAATGCCAATGCTAGCGACGGGTTATTAATTGTTGATGACGTATTCGATTCAGGTCGCAGTATTGATGCCTTAATTGGCAAGCTTAAAAAGTTTATGCGCCTAAACGTACCAAACGATATTCGCATTGCTTGCCCTTACTACAAGCCAAAAAACACCAAAGTCGACCTAAAGCCTGATTATTTTATTCATGCATCAGAAGATTGGTTGGTGTTCCCACACGAGGTGTCGGGCTTGAATTCAAAAGAAATTGCTGAAGGCAAATCTGACTTTAAAAACATCCAAGAGCTGTTTTTATAAACAAGCGAGTTAGTCGCAATTTTATTTAAAACTTTGATTAAAGTTTGCTAAAATACAAGACTATGCGAGTGCGTCAACATACTAATGTCAATGAGACGATATCAGTATGTTGGCGCACTTTTTTATCCGAATTGAGCGAAATTTAGTTAACATTATGGTTTCTGTAGAATTGTTTACCCCCGAGGCTCCGGTAAAGCGCCAACTTGAACTGCTCGCACCGGCCAAAAATGCTGATTACGGCATTGAAGCCATTCGTCATGGTGCTGATGCGGTTTATATTGGTGGTCATGCGTTTGGCGCGCGTCATAATGCGGGTAACAGTGTTGAAGACATTGCCCGTTTAGCGGAGTTTGCTCATCGTTATCATGCCCAGGTGTTTGTGGCATTAAACACTATTTTAATGGATAACGAGATAGATAAAGCGCAAAAGCTGATATGGGAACTCTACGAAGCGGGTGTTGATGCCTTAATCATTCAAGACATGGGCGTTTTACAACTGGATTTACCGCCAATAGCCTTACACGCCAGTACGCAAACCGATAACCGCAGCCCAGAAAAAACCGTCTTTTTAGAGCAAGTGGGATTTTCGCAGGTGGTATTGGCTCGCGAGCTTAACATTCCGCAAATTCGTGATATCGCTGCCAACACCAAAATGAAGCTAGAATTCTTTATTCATGGGGCATTATGTGTCAGTTACAGTGGCTTGTGTAACTTAAGCCATGCGTACTCAAACCGCAGTGCTAACCGTGGTGAATGTTCGCAAATGTGTCGCCTACCGTGTAATTTAACCACACGTGACGGTGACGTATTAGCTGAAAACCAGCATTTATTGTCACTTAAAGACAATAACCAAACCGATAACCTAGAAGCTTTGATTGATGCCGGCATTAGCTCGTTCAAAATTGAAGGCCGCTTAAAAGACATTACCTATCTTAAAAACGTGACAGCTCATTATCGTCAGCAATTAGATGCCATTATTGCTAAGCGTAACGATCTTGAATCTATCTCCCACGGTCGCTGTGAGTTTAACTTTACCCCTGATCCTGATAAAAGCTTCAACCGCGGTAAAACCGATTACTTTGTTAACGAGCGTACCGAAGCCATTGAGCATTTTAGTTCGCCAAAGTTTATTGGTGAAAAAATTGGTCGCATTACCCAGGTCGGAAAAGATTTTATCAAAATTGATACCAGCGAAAGCGGCAAAGACATTCAGTTTAACAATGGTGATGGCTTGTGTTATTTCGTTGAACATTATGAAACTCAGCGCCTGTCTGACGACAAGTTATCGGGTTTACGCGTTAACCGCGCCGACGGTAATACCTTGTATTTAACCGAGGTACCAAAAGACTTAAAAACCGGCGTAATGATGTTCCGTAACTTTGACCACAAGTTTGAATCAACACTAAACAAGGACTCGGCAACCCGTAAAATTGCGGTTGATATGCAATTTTTTGATACCGATGACGGTGTCGGGTTAACCCTTACCGATGCGCATAATATTAGTGCTACAGTCACACTGACATGCGGCAAAGAAGCTGCAAACGACCAAGCAAAAACCGCTGATAACCTTAAAAAACAATTAGGCAAATTAGGCAGCAGTGATTTTGTGTTAAACAAGGTCAACTTACACACCGCGCAAATGTGGTTTTTACCAGCATCTATGGTAAACGAGCTGCGCCGCGATGCCGTAAGTGCATTAATGGCAGCACGAGTTGCAGCGTATCAACGCCCTGAGCGTTGGGTGCATAATAAAGAGGCGCGTTTTCCTCAGAAGGCGTTAAGCTTTTTGTCTAACGTCGCTAACGAAAAAGCCAAATCGTTTTATGAGCAACATGGGGTGATTCAAATTGAAGACACCTACGAAAAAAACACCGTGTTGCATGATGCGCCTTTAATGGTCACCAAGCATTGTTTACGCTATAGCTTTAATTTATGCCCTAAAGAAGTTGAGGGTATCAAAGCCGATCCTATGTTTTTAGACGTGGGTAAAGACAAGTTAAAGCTGGTGTTTGATTGCCATAAATGTGAAATGATGATTGTGGGCTCAAACCAGTTAGTGAAGCAGTCATAACGCGATCACAAAAAAGCGTTAAAAATAACCAATAATAGCTGCCCAAACTCGTGAGTATCGAGTACACTGCGCGGCTGAATTTCATGGGTTTTGCATGGCGATGCCCAAAGTAGGATAGAAAAGATTATGAGCGATAGCAAAAAGTATGGTTTACGTGTCACACAAGTAGAAAACACGTGGAAAACCGAAATCACTCGTCGTATGACAGCGACTAAAACCGTCGTATCAAAAAGCCAAGATGGTTTTGCCACAGAAGCAGAAGCCATTGCATGGGGCGAGCAGTCATTACAGGGTTTCTTGTCAAAGCAAGCTGACCGTAACAAGCGTAAAACTGAAAAGCACTTAAAAGCAAAAAGCTTAGCGGCTGCAATCGCTGCAGAATCTGCTATTGATGAAGACGAAATCATTGACGAAGAAGACGAAGACGACTTCAACTAAATGCTGCTCAAAATAGGTAAATGTTATAGATAAGTTTTAATTTCGGTATGTTCAGGATAGGATATACTTAATTAGAATGATTTTTAAACACACTAATTCCTTGCAAGGATGTCATTGGGATGAACAAAGTCGCTGCATTTATCTGCTACGCGGGGTGCGCTGGAATAGTCAGTCTATTGCCTCATGCCGCGTATGCAACTTTACCAGCATTGGTTACCTTGGACTCCCAAAGTGACTCATCCGGCGTGGTCGTTATGTCGAGCGATGTACAAAAGCTTATCACTGTCTCTAAAACCTTCGGCTTTTTACCTCCCTTAGCGTGGAAGCTCGCCTTTAATGAAAAGCGCGGCGATATGACCATGGCAGAATTTATTCCTGCTAATGAAACCCTCAACGATTGGTCTAACTTAGTCTGTATGCAAGGCTTTGAAGGCCTAGCGGAAGATATTGACCCCGCTGAATTTTTAGATTCCATGGCTGATACCTACAAAGAACATTGCCAAGGCGAAGTCATTTATCAACAATTGGGCGGCTTAAAAGTTGAAGAACTTGAAGCGGTACATGGCTTATTAGGTTGCACTAGCATGCCTAATATTCACAATGCTTCTGCAGTGGTATCCACCTCTTACATTACTAGTCCACGAGGTGAGATGGGTTACTTTACGGTCATTAGTGATGACGAAAACATATTCCTAGTGCATAAATCGATTCGTACCGCAGTGTTTACCGCCGAAACTGCGCCTATCACCCAAAACAATTATCGCGACTTTATGGCTGAGTAATTTACTCAACATTAACGTGAATATTACGCGCGTTGTTTTCCTGCTTTTAACCTATCCGCTCAACGGCTATTCCGTTATAATCCTGCTGGTGTTTACGGCTGTGTTACATGCAGCACTTTTTTATATTATATTTAAACGTTTAGTCAATCTTTACGGTGCCAAGGTGAGTGTGATTTGCTCAATTGGAGAATCGGGAAACCAGTGAAAGTCTGGTACTGCCCCCGCAACGGTGATGGGTGAGAATTGAGGTGTAACCTACCTGAGTTCGCGTGTACTGATTAAGTACCACAACCTCAGTCCGGAGACCGGCCATAAAGGTGATTTCGATGATTTCGGTGGGCAGATCTCGAGATGTGATGTTATGCCGTTTTTGGCTTACTCAGAATGAGTAAGCCGCAAAGTGGTGGTCAATGTTGCGGCGCTTTTGCCCCATTTTTCCTTTTAGGAGTTAAAGGTAAATGGGTACTAAACCAACTACACTCGCACTATTAATCAGTGCAATGCTTTGCGCAACCAGCTTTAACACTGTTGCAGCACCAACCTCAACACAATCAATACCCAGTGCGTCAACTGAGTCCGAAGTCACAATGGACGAGACGATTGTGGTTATTGGTCGTAATCAAGCTAATCCGTTAAATATCGCAGCCAATGTTAATGTGATCGACGCTGCCGACATTGAAATGAGCGGCGCCACTAATTTAACCGATTTACTCCGTGGCCAATCAGGCATACAAGTATCAGATAACAACTCTGGTGCGGTATTTTCGATGCGCGGTTTTTCTGCTTCGCAGGCCGTTAACAATACCCTTATTTTAGTCGACGGTCGTCGGTTAAATAACATTGATATTTCAGCCCCAAGTGTTGAGTCCATTCCGCTTAATTTAATCGAGCGCGTTGAGATTTTATCAGGCAGTGCAGGTGTGCTTTATGGCGACCAAGCCGTGGGCGGCGTCATTAACATTATTACCAAAGCGCCAACCCAAACCTCTGGCGGTATACAAGTCAGTGGTGGCAGTTTTGACACCTATGAAGCCAAAGGCGATATCTCGGGTGCAATTAATAATACCTGGCGTTACTTTTTAGCGGGCAGTTATAACCAAAGCGACAACTATCGTGACAATAACGAAAATGAAACCGGCTCTATTCTAGGCCGTGTTCAGTATCAAACTGACGTCGAAGATTTTTTTGTTGAAGTAAACTACTTCGATAATGATCGCCAAGCACCGGGTGCATTAACCCTCGCACAATATCAAGATAATCCTCGTCAAGTCGCATCGTTTTCTGAGGGTGAATACTCACATGAAATGACCACCGCACTGCGCAGTGGGTATCAATATCAATTGACTGACGTGTGGGCGCTAGGTGCTGATTTAACCTATTCAGACTCACTCACAACCAGTTTGTTATATGGCAGTGCAGGGCGAATTGAACGTGATTTATTGAGCTTTTCGCCAAAAGCTATGGCTCACTATCAACTGGCTCATGGCGAGCTAACATTAGTGACAGGGATTGATGTGAGTCGCGGCGAAGCTGACTTTGATACCTTGTATATTCAACGTAACAACGAGCAAACGATGCAAAGCGCCTATGTGCAAGCTACTGTGCCGCTGAGCTCAACATTGTCATATGTTGTCGGTGGTCGTTATTCTGAAGTGACCGATGATTTGTCTGATCAATTACTCTACCCAGAGGGTGTTGAACTCGACAATGATGCACACGCATTTGAGCTTGGACTTAATTATCGCCCAAGTGCGGAACATCGTTTTTATGTTCGCGCCAATGATAACTTCCGTTTTGCTAAAGTCGATGAGCAAGCTTACACGCCATTAGATGTGCAAGGGTTAGACCCACAAACTGGCCGCTCATACGAAGCGGGTTGGGATTACACTACTGCTACCCAAACGTTAAAAATCAATGCGTATCAACTCGAGTTAGAAGATGAAATCGTTTATGACGCTAGCCGTACCGATGAGCCTTATGGCGGTGGTGCTAACGTTAATGCGGATGAGTCGCGCCGTTTTGGTGTCAGTTCCAGCTACGAGGTGCAGTTATCTAAAGATTGGCTAATGGGAGCATCGTACGACTATATTGATGCCGAATTTACCCAAGGTGACAACGATGGCAAAGCGCTATCTTGGGTGGCAGAACATTCTGGTAAAGTGTTTATGAGTTACGACTTTGCTGATCATTGGCAAACGTTTATTGAAGGCATATACACAGGCGAGCGCTACATGGAAGGCGATGACAGTAATACCGACGACAAACTCGACAGTTATGTATTAACTAACCTCGCGTTAAATTATCGCCGTAATGCATGGACAGCCAGTGTACGTGTCGATAACCTGTTAGATGAAGACTATGTAGGCACAGGCTATTATTCGTCTTATGGCAATGGTTATTACTCAGGTACGGGCCGCTCGTTTAGAATGACTGCCGGTTACCGCTTTTAAAGGGTAAAACTAAGCGATATGAATACCAAAGCCAGTAACTATTACTGGCTTTCGTTTTAATATATCGTTAAATTAATTTATACCCAGATTTATTGACCAAAGGTAACTGATGCATATGACAAATCTTGAACAACAAGTACTGACTCAAGTTCAAGCTATTATTGGCAACGAAGAACAGGTCATTGGTCGTCGTGGTATTTTGATCCCGTTAAAAAAGGCCTTAATTAACGAAGCCGATATTCGGGTTGTTATCGATACCGTCTCGGCGGATCCTGCACTCGCCGCCCATTTATTACAACGCAGTAATACCGCCCAAAATGCGGGAGTTGTGTCAACAAAAAGCCGCAGCGTGAAAGATGCCTTAATCCGCTTAGGGCAGGTGAATATTTATCGTTATGCGTTTTCGTTTTATTTAAAAGAGCGCCTAGATGAGCTAGCCGAACCGTACAAAAAGTTAGTACAAGGTTACTGGGCATTAAACGAAGCCATAGCTCATGATTGCATCGAATTATTACGTGTAGAAAGCGAAGCAGGTTCGGCAATAAAAGTTGACGCTGATGAAGTGCAAACTTTAGCCTTGTTCAGTGTGTTTGGCCAGGTGATTGCGCTAACTGCATTTGCGTATTTGAACGCAGAATTACCAAGACCTGTATCGTTAAAAGTGCTTAAATCGTTAATTGAACAGCAGCAACAAAAACTGTCTTTAGAGGCGTTTGAATCGCTAGGATTGGATGACGATTTACGCGATGAATTTTTAATTGCACATAACTTACGCCAAACACAAAACCCTGACTCGGCAGGACTTGTGCTTCGACGTGTGTTATCTAAACGGAAACTATTGATTAATCCGTTGTAGTGCGAGCCCTTCACTTGCCACAAGCTCAAGCCACTTTTGAATCAAATTAGCATTAGTGGCATCGCGGCGATAAGCGCCAAATAAAGGGCGTTTCAGTCCTTCAGCACCTAATTTTACCGCAGCTAAACTCAAGCCTTGGCTTTCGCGAATTGACCATGTTGGTAGCGTCGCGACACCATCATTACAGGCGACGCGTTGCAATAACATTGAGGTTAAATCGCATTGCTTTTGTTCGCCAGGCTCAACACCAGCAGGCTCTAAAAAGTGCTTGTAAATGTCTAAGCGTGCTAATGGCACAGGGTAGCTAATCACTGTTTCTTTAGCCAAATCAGGCGGTGTCACATACGCTTTTTTCGCGAGTGGATGTTCGCTTGATGTGACTAGCTTTACCTCAAAATCAAACAAATGTTGATACGCCACACTGTGGCCAGGTACAGGATCTGAGGTCAGTACAATGTCTAATCCACCGGTTTGCAGTGCATTAAGTGAATCAAACAAATGACGACTTGAAATATCAACCTGCGCTTCGGGAGCATGTTGCTTAAACTGTTCAATCACTGGCATCAACCAACGAAAACAACTATGGCACTCAATGCCTAATTTAAGTTGCTGACTTTCACCTTCAAGACCACGCTTAAGATCAGATTCAGTTGCAATCACCTTCGGTAAAATTTCTTCTGCTAAATTCAGCAGTCGCGCCCCTTCATGAGTGAAAGTTAACGGTTTACTTTTTCGAACAAAAATCGCTGAGTTAATACGAGTCTCTAACTCTTTAATTTGATGAGAAAGCGCCGACTGGGTTACAAACCGTTTTTTAGCTGCACCTGCCAAACTGCCACTTTCTTTTAACGCCATCAAGGTGCGAAGGTGTCTAAGCTCTATCATTTTCTCTCCACATGAATCTTGCTCAACTAGCTGATGAAATCAATTCGATTGCTTTGCAAGAGAGTAACACAATAAACTTCTAGACGTCCAGACGCCTGTATGAGTTTTTTTACATATTTGACTATTAATTTTAGTTAATAAAGCGACTTTGCTGTATACAATATTCAATAACTCAGTTCTCTTTTATTACAGAGCAGGTCAAACGATAACCAAAGCACATATTTGAACAAAAGAAGCGCTTGCCAGCATCATACGATTGACATCATATCCCCAAAACCTCGAGCGATAGAAAAAGGCGAACAGACAAGCTTAAGGCTATACTGATAAAGGATTAATTATTTATCAGCAGCACTTTAAAGATCTGAACATAAGGAGCTAAGCATGAGTCATACTTATAAAATTATTGAACTTGTCGGTTCATCGCCCATCAGCAGTGACGATGCGGTTAAAAATGCCATTGCCCAGGCCAATAAAACAGTTAAGCATTTGCGTTGGTTTGAAGTGATTGAAACTCGTGGTCATCTAGAAGAGGGGTTAGTTGCCCATTGGCAAGTCACCATAAAAGTGGGCTTTACCTTAGATACTTAACATCCTGAAGGTTTATGCTGACTGGCTCGATAGCCCAAAATCTAGGCATCTCTCGGTAAACCTTTTTCTATCGAGCGGATGACGCGTTGGGTTTTACGTGAAAGCGCCTCTTGTGGTGCTTTTTGCTTTTGTTGTGCAATTGCCCAGTCGATATGTTCGATTACCATGGCGTCGACTTCGTCGCTGAGTTTGCGTTGCTCGAGTGCGGCGATGATATTTGGGTTTGCAGGGGCATTGCCTAATGCTATAGCGATATTGCGTAGCCAGCGTTTATGGCCGATTCGTCTAATGGCGCTGCCTTCGGTTTGGCGCAAAAAGAAGGTTTCTGACCAAGCAAATAAATCGATTAACTCAGGTTGAATAAGCGCTTGGCGGGTATGAAAGTCAGACTCTGCTGTTATTGGCGCTTTGCTGTTGACTGGGCACACTAATTGGCAGTCGTCGCAGCCGTAAATACGGTTGCCTATTAAAGGCCGAAATTCTTCTGGTATAGCCCCTTGTAACTCAATGGTTAAGTACGATATGCAGCGGCGCGCATCGACTACGTAAGGCTCGACTATGGCGTCGGTTGGGCAGGATTTTATGCAGGCAACACAGGTGTTGCAGCCTTCTTCAATTGGTATGTCTAATGGCAGTGGTAAGTTAACCAATAACTCGCCTAAAAAAACCAGCTGCCTGCATTGGGATGCAAAAGAAGCGAATGCTTACCTGTCCAGCCTATGCCTGCTTTGTCGGCTAATGGACGCTCTAAGATTGAAGCCGAGTCAACAAAAGGTCTGAAATTACTGTCATCAAACCCGAGGGTTTGGCAGTGCGCGGTAATGTTGTCGCCGAGTTTTTTAAGGCGTTGACGCATCAGTTTATGATAGTCGCGTCCGCCGGCGTATCGAGAGATATAAGCTAAGTTGGGGTCGGTTAAATTACTGGCAAAACCAGCCTCTGGCGGCAGGTAATCCATGCGTGCACAAATCACTCGTAAGGTACCTGGGTGGAGTTCGTGAGGGCGTGCGCGCATCATGCCGTGACTCGCCATGTAGTTCATTTCACCGTGATAGCCTTTATCCAGCCATTGTTGCAAACTGGCCTGGTGCTGAGTTAAGTCAACGTCGGCAACCCCAATGTGGGCAAAGCCCAGCTCTTTTCCCCACTGTTTTATTTGCCGATTGAGCGCGTCAAGTTGAGCCGCTGTCAAAGGACATGGCTCAGCTGATTGGCGAGTGAGATCGTTTTGTTGATCTGGCGTTGAAGCTGGGGTCGTTGCAGTCATAGCGCTATTATTGAGTAAACAAGCAGAAATTATACTCGTTTTACTCTGCTTTGACACAGTTTCTGCCCGCGGCTTTGGCTGAATAGAGTGCTTTATCGGCTTTAAGTAATAATGGTGATAATTCAGTTTCGTTACTGTAGCTTGCCACCCCAGCACTGATTGTTTGATGTAAATGGGGTGAAATTTGGCTCCAATCATAATTGGCGATGGTGTCAATTAAGCGGTTTGCGATTTCAATGGCTTTGGTTTTATCGATATTAGGCAATAACACCAAAAACTCTTCGCCGCCCACTCGGCCAACTACATCTGTTTCGCGCATCATGCTTGAGCAAATTGAGGCTAACTTGATTAATACTTTATCGCCTATCTCGTGGCCTAAATTGTCATTCACTTTTTTAAAGTGATCGGCATCGAAAGAGATAATTGAGAAAGGCTTAGCCGATTGTTGAGCCGCTTTTAAAAAATGTTGTCCTTGTGCATAAGTGTCGCGTCGGTTTGATAGTTTAGTGAGCTCATCGGTTAATGCTAAAAATTTAAACTGTTGTTTTCGCATAAGCTGTTTGTAAGCAAATACTGATACTATGGCTAAAATAATGGCCACGAGAACAATAATAATAATTTGCATTTGTTCGTTGCGTTTCATCATTTGCAGTTGCTGTTCTTTGTCTTTATCCCGCTGCACTAGTATGCTGTTTTCAGATTGAATTTTGTCAGTGTTAAAGCGTGCTTGCATCTCGGAGTTTCTGTCTGACATGGTCTTTTTGTCGAGTGCGTCGTGTGCTTCAACATAAGCTGATAATGAATGATAAGCGTCGGACCATTGCTCTAGCGCTTGATATATTTGGCTTTTTAATTGTAACACTAGGTTGAGGCCACGAGCGTTATGGTGGTCGTTAAATGCCTTTTCGGCGTTGATTATATATTCGAGTGCCTGGCTGTGATTGCCTAGTTTGTGGTGGACTTTGGCAAGGTACAAATTCATGTAGCTATAACTACTGGCAATATCGGGTGTGATATGTTTTTGGGCTTGCTCTAACATGGTTTTGGCTTGGTCTAGCCGATTTAAGTTAATGAAGTTACCTCCAATACTCACGGCCATGTCTGCTGCGGCAATTAACTCATTTTCTTTAAGCCAAAATTCACGTGCCTTTTGATAGCGATCATTAGCCTCTTGGTAGCGACCTAGCTCTTCAAATGACATGGCCATTTCAATATTGATTAGGTTTGCCTCGAAGGCTTTATTATTTTTTAAGTAGTTAGTTTCAAGTTTGGTTTGGTAGGTTAACGCAGTACCTGGGTCGCCAAAGCGGCGGTAACTATTGGCAAGTTCACGTAAATTGGCGTTGACCTAATAATCGAGTTTTAGTGACTCATACAAGTTTTGCGCGGTAATAAGATCTTCTAAGGCGGCACTAAAATTACCTATATAAGATAAAATGGTGCCTCGGAGACTACGACTATCAGCAATTAAGCGTGGGTCTTCTAATAAATAAGCATTGTTGATGGCATTGTCTAATGGCTTTAAAATATTTTGGTTTTGACCTTGTTGATGTAAAAACAAAATTTTACATAATGTTAAGTCAACTTGAATCGGTGACGGGCTGGGCTGTTTGTATATGTTTAGGTATTCATCGGCGTAGCGAATGGCGGTATTGAGTTGTTCAGCGTTATTGGCAGGGTGGTTCCAACAGGTCTGTCTTATATTTAATTGTTGACGAACTGTGTCATCAACCGCGATGCTATTTTTATATTCCTTGAGTAACAGGTTTATTTCATCAATTGACGAAACATCGCCACGATCAATTTTTTGGTAAATTTCATCGGCGCGCGCGTTATCAATGGTGTTAGCATTAACATGGCAAGACATCATTATGATGCTGGCCAATATGATTATATTGAGTAATTTAGTCGTAAACAAAGCAGCGAAGTCTCATTTGTGATTATTATTGAACGAGCTATCAGTTTGTAGAGTAGCGTGTTTAGTCGTAAAAGTCTTGCGTTTAACCCATCATCATCGTTGGTGTTTTGAGATGACATCTCATATTAAAACAATAGCACTTAATTTATTATTTTGACCGTTTGGTATCTCTCATTTTAGCGTTTACATTGTTAAAAAAACGATTCAGCTTGAGCTACACAGTATAGTGGGTGTTACCTAACATGGTTAACATAATCAAGGCAGCCGGTTTGTTAAGGTTTTGAGCCAAATTTGCATTCGCTTTTATACCCGGGTATAAAGACGCCTTGATGAGCATAGCTAACAGATGAGCAGGCTTTGTTATCAAGCCTAAGTGACGAACTTAGGGTCTATTAACATGTTAGAGAGAAAGCCATGAGTAACGTTGATCAGCAGTATCAAGATGTCGCCAAGCAAGTTTCGTATAATGTTGCGAATAAAGTGCTACCAATGGACCAACTACCAGAAACGCTGTTAGAGGCATATGAGGGCTTGTTTAAAGAACTGCTCACAGACAATGCCAATGCGTTTACTCAGGCTTGGGATGCATTGCCTGGCAGCGCTCAAAAGTTAATGACTAAAGCAGAGTTTCATGGCTTTTATATTGCCAATGCCTGGATGCAATTAAGCCGTGTGGCACAAGAAATTGCTGACAGTGCCGATTCTGAAGAAGAAATGAATAACAATGAATACGACGGGGTGTTTGGTCGTTTAGCTGAGCAGTCATTGAAAGAATGTTTGCGTAAGTTGAAAAAAGCTCGCACCGATCGCTCAATGTTAAACAGTTTTAAGCAAGTTATGTCTGCTTAATGTTTACTTAACCATTGTAAGCAAACATAAAAAATCCCAGCCAAGCTGGGATTTTTTAGTTTAAGGCGCTTAATATTTATTAAAATGCGGTGCGTCTATAACGACGGTATTCTGGTTCCCAGAAGTTTGCGTCGATTGACTGTTTAAGCAGTTCGTCGGTACAGGGTAATGCTAAGCCTTGATCGATAGCCGTTCTGGCAACAGCAAATGCAATATATTTACTGACTTCTTGAATTTCTTCCAGTTTGGGTAATAACGAACCAGTACCATTTTTACCTAATGGTGAGCATTCTGATAACGCTTGGCTTGACGCCATAAGCATTTCATCTGATACGCGTTTCGCGCCGCAAGATAAAACGCCTAAACCTATCCCCGGGAAGATAAAGCTATTGTTACATTGGGCAATTTCGAACGTTTCGCCATTAATGACGACAGGTTCAAACGGGCTACCTGTCGCCACTAATGCTTGGCCAGATGTCCAGTGTAAAATGTCTTTTGGCGTGGCTTCAACTCGGCTGGTTGGGTTAGACAATGGGAACACAATTGGGCGTTCGCAGTGACTGTGCATGGCACGAATGATTTCTTCACTAAACAAACCAGGGGCTCCAGACACACCAATTAATACGGTTGGCTTGGCGTTGTTAACCACATCTAACAGTGAAATATGGTCGCTGTAGTTATCCCATGCATTCACTTCTGAGCATTTTTGCGCTAATTTTTGCTGGAAGGGCAACAGGTTAGGCATGTTGTCCAGTAGTAAGCCCCAACGGTCAACCATAAAGACTTGTGAACGCGCCTGCTCGTCGCTAATGCCTTCGGCAACCATTTGTGCCACGATGGCTTCAGCAATGCCACAGCCCGCACTACCGGCACCTAAAAAGGTGACGCGTTGTTGGCTCAATTTACTGTTAGCCGCTTTACACGCTGCAAGTAATGACCCAACCGTAACCGCCGCTGTGCCTTGAATGTCGTCGTTAAAGCTACAGTATTTGTCTTTGTAACGCTCAAGCAGTGGCATGGCATTTTTTTGCGCAAAATCTTCAAACTGGATTAACGCATCTGGCCAACGACGACTTACCGCTTGCATAAATGCTTCAATAAACTCGGCGTACTCATCACCGCCAATACGCTGATGGCGCCAACCCATGTACATTGGGTCTTCGAGTAAGTGTGGGTTATCTGTACCTACGTCTAAAGTCACTGCCAGGCAATATGCCGGACTGATCCCGCCACAACTGGTGTATAACGACAATTTACCAATGGGGATCCCCATGCCGCCAATACCTTGGTCGCCAAGACCTAAAATACGCTCGCCGTCTGTCACTACAATTACCTTAACTTTATGGCGAGTAGAGTTATTTAAAATGTCATCAATGCGGTCTTTATTGGTATATGAAATAAATAAACCACGGTTACGGCGATAGTTTTTTGAGAAACGCTCACAGGCTAACCCTACGGTAGGGGTGTAAATAATCGGCATCATTTCGCTGATGTGATTACGCAGTAAACGGTAAAATAAGGTTTCGTTGGTGTCTTGGATGTTGCGTAAATAAATATGTTTATCAAGGTCGTTATTGAAACTTTTGAACTGGTCGTAAGCACGTGATGCTTGCTCGTCAATGGTTTCAATTACCCAAGGTAATAATCCTTCGAGATTGAAGTAAATACGCTCTTCTTCGCTAAATGCAGTGCCTTTATTAAGCAGAGGAGATTCAAGAATCGCAGGACCAGCGAAAGGAAGATATAGGGGGCGTTTATTATCGTCCATGGGGAACCTTAATGTGTGTGTTTGTGATTAGTATATTTATCGGGCTAGATTACCACGTCTGATGTTTTTTGTGGTCTGTTAAGTGATTAAAATCACGTTTTTTATAATGATACCAATCCGCATCAATAAGTGACCACTCAGAATGCGTCCAGCAGTTTTCGATTAAGCCGTATCGTCATGGTGCTGCCTCAAATAGCGAGAATGTAGAGCAAAAGCTGCTGGGACATTCCTTTTAGGCGAGTTTTAAAAGGGCTTACACTGCGTTGCATGACTTCGAAAGAGAATAACTATTCATTCAGCCATGCGCCTTGTTTAAGCCCTGTTAAACTCTCGCTGAGTCATCACTGATTAACGCGCAATAGGATAGAATTATTGTCCGGCTGATTTGGACAAGGAGTTGGTTGTTGTTTAAATTAAGCGCTACTAACAAAAATGCACAGCCTAAGCTGTGCATTTATGGAGGGTTATCTCAGTATTTGTCGTGAGACTACTTGCCGCGATGTTTAATCGATAAGCCTTTTACAAAGTTTCGTAACACTTGGTCGCCACAGGTTTTATAGTTTTTGTGGTCAGGGTTACGGAACAGTGCGCCAAGCTCAGACTTAGACATGGCAAAGTCGGCTAAGGCTAAGGTGGCAATAATATCTTCTTCACGCATTTCGAGTGCAACGCGTAATTTTTTGAAAATAAGGTTATTGGTTAATTGCTTTAATGGTGCAGGGACTTCGGTACCTGGTTTTAGACCGCGATTGTTGATAATCAATCCATCTAAAAACTGACACATTAATTTGTCATTACACGCTTGATAGCCTTCTTCGTCCTCTTTTTTCAGCAGTGCAATAATTTGATCTGAGGTGATTTCGGTATTAGCTTGGCTGAAAATGTTAATCATTTTGGCGTTTGAGTAATCAAACACAAAACGAATACGGCGAAGAATATCATTGTTAATCATAAGGTTCTCTGGCGCGGCTGCGCATAAATAGTTTAGGTCAAGTGACGAGGCGCTATTATAGCGAGTTATCAGCGTAGCGTCAGATTAATCGTCAGTTTTTATTTGATTTCTTATGGTCTGGCGAATTTTGTCATGCAAACCAAAAACACGCTCCATATTGTCTAGGTCCCAGGAGGTATTTTCTAAAATCACTACGCTTAATTGCGTTTGTGGATAATAGATCATGGCGCTGATGTATCCGGGCAAATACCCCGTATGACTGTATTCAACTAAGCCAGGCAGCTGACTAATTTGCAAACCATAGCCATAATTTAATTCGCCCCAACGATGCGGCCTTTTGGCGCTAGGTGAGGTCATTGCTTGTAAACTCGTGGCAGATAAAAACTGCTGTTGGGTTAAGCCCTCAATAAATGCCGCTATGCCTTGGCTACTGGCTTGCATGGCGCCAAATGCAATAAAGCCATTGTCTATGGTGAACTCATCTAACAGTACACGTTGCTGTTGTTGCTCCATAAATCCGTGCACTAATCGCGGCTGTTGAGCGTACAGGTCGGTTATCTCACCCACATCTGCGCTTATATCGAGTTGGTATTGTTTGGCAAATTGATTAACCAACTCAGCGTAGGGCTTTTGGTCGCTTTGGCTAAGAATATCGCCGAGCAGTTTGTAGCCATAATTTGAGTAGCTAAATTGACTGCCAGGAATAAACTGCGATCTCGCTTTAAGGCTCGGTGATTTAGGCGGCAATATACCAGAGGTATGATTGAGTAACTGCGCGATTGTGATTGGGTGTTCGGTCACTATATTCAGATGCTCAGTAATGTCATCGTTTAAGGACAATTTTTGCTGATCAACAGCCCGCATTACCAGAGTGGCGGTGATGGTTTTAGAAATTGAACCAATTAAAAAGCGACTGTCAGCGTGAATGTGTTCTCCTATCGTTAGGTCGACATAGGTTTGCTGGTTGTCGCGGATTAATATATTGCCTGTAAAGGGTCTGGAGCCCTGATTTATTATTGTTTGCACATCGGCATTAGTTAGGGTTAACCCCAAAGCAGATAAAGGCAATAGGCTTAGGCTGAGTAATACCGCTACTTGCTTTAACTTCGGTTTGACGCGGTTTATATCCATCATTTTAAAAACATCACTTTGTTAAATACCAATAAATAAACAACAGCGCAAAGCCAATTAAATACACTAAACCCAACCAGGATAGCGCGACCATTGCATAGCCATAACGATGTTGTTTGGCTAAGTTTTGACTGGTCATTAAGCGGAAGTTTAACCAGGCAAAAATCACCGTAGTCATAAAGGCAAGGATCATCACAAACTCAAGCAGTGGCAATAAAGCGCCTTTAAAAAATAAAATCAGTAATAAACCCAAGGCACTTACCGCTAACATGACTGGGGTTAAATAACTGCGTGGTGAGTTGCTGTGAGACAGTAGCCTCCAGCCCATGTCTAAAGTGCGGCTGTAGCCGTCAATCACGGTTACCGTGGTACTAAAAATACATAAAAAAGCCACAACCCCAATTAAATAGCGAGTTTCATTACCCATCACTTGGCTGTAGAGGGTAATAAGTTGTGAGGCAAATATCGCCCCAGAGTCTGAGAAACGCTCGCCACTGCCGTGCATCACTAATGCGCCAAGCGCTAAAAATACCATCGCCAAAATCGCAGTGGTGACATAGCCTAAGTTGAAGTCGAAAATAGCCTGTTTTGCAGTGACGGTTTGGCTTTTACGTTTTTCAACGAGCCATAATGAGTTCCAGGCACTGACTTCAATCGGCGCTGGCATCCAGCCCATCATTGCGACTAAGAAGCCCACATACGCCCATTGCCAAGGAGATTCACTTGTGTGTGGTGTGGCAAACCCTGTTTGGTGATTAAACGCCAATGCGACTGCCGTTAATGTGGTCAAGGTGAGGGCAAGCATAATCACTTTTGTGAGTTTATCGAGTAATTTGTAATGGCCAAAAATGAGTAAAGCTAATGAACTCAATAAGACAATTAAGGCCAATACATCAATCGATAGCGGGACAAACTGAGTCAACATGGCGGCCGTTAACATACATACCCCAGCTGTGCTGGCGATGGCAGCAATGACATTCAGTCCAGTAAAGAGCATTAAATAACCGCGACCTTGTTTTTGATAGCCTTGTAGTAGGCTTTCATCGGTGGCTGCTGTATAGCGGGCGCCAGCGGCAAAAAACGGATATTTTACAATATTAACTAACAAAATGAGCCAGGCTAATTGCCAACCAAACTCGGCTCCCTGCACGAGTCGATGCCACTAAGTGTGATGCACCAATGGCTGCAGCCGCCATTAACACTCCCGGACCTGTGGCTTTTAATAAAGTATTTATTTGAGCTGCAAAAGAGCTGGATCTATTTTTATTCGACATGATAAACAGCAACAACCTATTGTGGAGAGTGTGGCGTTAACGCTTGTTCAATACGCTGCAAAGTGGCATTCATTTGTTGCAGGTTCTCAAGCAATAATTGATCGATGTCGACGTTATCAACAACCGTAGATTGGCGTTCTGTCAGTAACGACTTTTGTAGTAAAACTTGTTCTCTAAATGCTTGCACATCAACGACGCCAACCAAGTTAATTAATGAGCCAGTACCGGATTGCCCAGCGGTTTCTACGGTGAGTTTATAAATCCCAAACAAGCGCATAAGTGAATCTTGAATAAGCGCCATATCGGTGATTTTATCTAATGGCACGGTATTCTCTGTTCGCGTTAACAGGCCTTTACGTACAATCAGTCTTTTTTCGGTTAATTCTGCACTCATGTTGGCAATATAGCGTCTGACCGCCAATAAACCGACTGGAAACCATATTAATAACAAGGGAATACCAACAACAGTGATGGTGATTAATATTGCGCCAGACACTAACCAGTAAAGCCCTAGCTTTGGATGAAAGTGGGCACTAACTAATGTTTTTTCACTCATGACGCCCCCTTAAGTTTTAAATATAAATTCACTTTTTTTAACTTTTTATTCTTGCTTAACTCGATAATGGCAATTACATTACTGCACAATCTTGACAATGTATTGACATTGTTAAATTTTGACTTAACTTAAGCTGGTAGATTAGCTTTCGCGAAAGTAGTAGGCGGTAATATTGTTACCGCAGTTTGCAGTAATCATGGATATAAAACAATAAATTAACGTTAAGGATGATCATGAAAAAACCTAACCTATACCAATTCCAATAATCATTTGGTCATTCAGCGGGAGTTCTAGGCCTTCTAGGCAAGTAATAGGATTGTAGGCATAGTTGCTCTCGGCAACTGCTCCTGCGTTGCTCTACCTCCTGCATCCATGCAGTCGTACGTCAAAATCCTATTACGCAGTATAGAAGGCCTAGAAACCCGCCTTACTGGAGATACTCAGACTTTCAATTTTATTGTTGCATTGTCTTAAAAGGGAATAACCATTCTTTCAACAATGCGCCTCAAACTTAAAAGTCTGAGTGTCTCTGATTGAGCACATCATTATCGGAATTGGTATTACGCAATGCATGCGCTATTGCTGTTTCACTCTCTTTTGCCCCCTATCGCTTTTGTGTCACATTCAGCAGACACTGCTGAAGCTAAAGTTGAACGTATAGAAGTAACGGGCTCTCGTATCAAACGGACTGATATTGAAGGCTTCATCTCCGGTTCAATCACTCAATAAAGATGATATTGCTAACATGGGGTTTGACAACCTGCAGCAATTACTTGAGCGCATGCCTGCTAATGGCTCTGGTGCGTTTTCTACCCGTGGTAATAGTCAAGATTCTACCGCAAACGGTGGTGCGTCAATCAGTTTACGCGGCTTAGGCCAGATGCGACATTGGTATTGATCAATGGTCGTCGTGTTGGTTCGAGTGCATTTGCAGAAGGCATTTCAAACTCATTTGTTGATATTAACAACATTCCTGTATCTGCCATTGAACGTATCGACATTTTAAAAGATGGTGCGTCAGCGATTTACGGCTCGGATGCTATTGCCGGTGTGGTTAACATCGTGTTGAAAAAAGACATCGAAGGCATTGAAATTAATTTAGATTATGGCGATGACAGCGGCACCGGCTATGACGAAACCACAGCCAGTTTAGTGTGGGGCGTAAAAGCTGATAAAGGCAGTGCGTCTATTATTTTAGATTATTTTACCAATGGCACCTTATCGGCAGAAGATATGGGTCGTTTTGGTACGGCAAATCAATCGCCGTACGGCGGTGAAGATTACCGTTCATCACGGGGTTATCCGGGCTACTTTTATGTTGATGGCGTGAAAACCATTGACCCAGATTGCCCAGCTGACAGCGCGACCGCTAGCGGTAGCTGTTTGTTTGACTATGGTGCATACAATATGACTATTCCGACCTCTGAGCGCGTGGGCGCTATTGGCCAATTTGATTACATGTTGACTGATGATTTAACCGCATTTTTAGAGTTGTCAGTTCAACACAACACCTCTGAAGCGGGTGGTGCGCCCACTCCATTAGATGAGGATGCCGGCTTAACTGTACCTGGTACGCACCCTGATAACCCATTTGGGCAAGACATTGATATCGGCCGTTACCGTACCGTTGATGCAGGTGCACGTCGTTGGGATATTGAGTCTGATACCATGCGTATTGTGGCGGGGCTTCGTGGTGTGTTTAACGATTGGGACTGGGAAGTGTCGGCGCAACGCGGCCGTAGCGAATCAACTCAAACAGGTGATCGCACACAAGGTTGGGTAAGAACGGATTACTTACAAGCAGAAATCGATACCGGTAATTACAACCCATTTGGTGCAGCGGTTAATTCACAAGATGTGATTGACCGTATTACCACTAGCTTAGTCAGACAGGGAAAGTCTAGCATTACCGCTTATGATGCGAGTATTTCTGGCCATGCTTTTACCATTGGTGGCCGCGATATCATGATGGCAGCCGGTGCTGAGTACCGTGAAGAAAGTGTCAGTGATGTACCAGATGAGCAGTTCCAACGCGGTTTAATTTTTGGTACCGAAGCGGTATCGGCGTTTGGTTCGCGTGATCAACATGCTGCTTACGTTGAGTTTTCTATCCCTGTTACTGATAATTTTGAGCTACAACTTGCTGGACGCTATGACAGCTACAGTGATTTTGGCTCAACCACTAATCCTAAAATTGCTTTCCAATGGGGCGTGAGTGATGAGTTAACTGCACGTGGTTCGTGGTCGACAGGTTTCCGTGCACCATCGCTTGCGCAAATTGGTTTAGAGCCTTCTGAAAAGAGTGACTTTTTAGTCGATAGTTACCGCTGTGCTGCAGATAATGTTGATTGTGAATTATTAGATTATAACTTTGTGTTTGCTGGTAACCCAGATTTAGAAGCTGAAGAGTCTGAAACCTGGAATGTGGGTATGATTTGGGCACCAAGCCAAGAGTTCGATATTGGTTTCGATTTATTCAATATTGTGCAAGACAACAAAATTGATTCATTGCAAAACCAAGATCTTTACGATGAGTTCTGTGGCGATCAAAATAGCACTGTATGTGTGCGAAATGCGCCGCAAGCAGGTGAAACCTTTGGTTCAATTGACGTCATTAACTCAGCGTTTGTGAACATTGGCTCACAAGAAGTACAAGGTGTAGATTTGTCTACACACTACAGCCTAGGGTTAAACAGCTATGGTGATGTTAAGTTTGGCCTTGAGTACAGTTACTTAATCAGTTTTGAAAAAGAAATTGATGGCGAAACGATTGATTACACTGGCGAGTATGAATACCCAGAACACCGTTGGTTAGCAACAACTAACTGGATGATGGATGATTTTGCAGCCAACATTAACTTAAGTTATATCGGTGAGTTTGAAGACTATAACAAAACTCGCACCGTAGATGCGCAGTTGCTTGTTGATATGTCTGGCTCATACCGTTTTAACGAGATGTTTAAGTTATCAGTGGGGGTGAACAACGTGTTTGATGAAGACCCATCGTTTGCCATTGGCGATGGTGATGCTGATCTTTATGGTTACGCAATGGGAGTACATAACCCACTAGGACGTTTCATTTATACTAAAGTCACAATGAACTTCTAATCGCAGCGTCATAAGATAAACAACAGCCACATTCACTTTGGTGCAATGTGGCTTTTTTTAACTCAATTAAAAAGAGGCCTTATGATTACCTTGTTCGGAACTCAAAAAAGTCGTGCGTTACGCGTTTCTTGGCTATTAGAAGAATTAGGAATCGAATGGCAATTTCATGCTATTGATTTTGCAAATGGCGAACTTAAAAGTGCTACATTTTTAGCCCTTAACCCTTGCGGTAAAATGCCCGTGCTCACCGATGGTGACTTTGTGCTAACCGAATCTGCCGCCATTATGCGTTATCTTGCTGAAAAATATGGTCAAGGCCATTGGTTGCCCGCACCGGGGACTCAGGCATCGGGCATTCATGAACGCTGGGTGAGTTTTGTGATTAGCGAACTTGAACAGCCCTTATGGAACATGGGAAAACACCGTTTTGCCTTGCCAAAAGAGTGGCGACTTGAGGCGATGCAAAATGTAGCTAAGTGGGAGTTTGCCCAGGCGGCTGCTATCGCCGAGCAATGGATACCTGAATCTGGCTTTGTGTGCGGCAGTGAGCCAATGGTTGCCGATATACTATTAACCCAAACGTTAGGGTGGGCATTAGGATTTGAACAATCCATTGGACCTAAATTGTCAGCTTACCGTGACAGAGTGAAAGAGCGACCTGCGCTGGCTGCCGCATTAGCAAAAACAGCCCCAAAATAAAAAAGAAGCCAATATTGGCTTCTTAATTGATAACGGAGCGTGAAGGCTCCTATGCATCGGTTTAAAACTGAGTTAAAGCCCAAGTAAAGCTTTCGTTAAAGCTGAGTTGCAGCCCATTTAGCACGGCTTTCACGGTTTTCGCTCATGCCGTTTTCTGCACGATAAGCTTTATAGGCTTCGGCATCTAGTGCCACTAAAGTCACATCGACCTCAAGCACCAGTTTGCACTCTTTTTTGATACGCCATGCAGAGGTATTGTATAGCTCTGCTAATGGTAATGAGCTTAAAAACTCTGGATTATACTGGGTGTACACAACTTGAGTTGGATAAACCACAAACGCTAAACGGCGCTTAGGCTCTTTTTTAAACAGCTCTTCAATGCCATCACAGGTGTTAAGAACCTGCATTTCGATGATGTCATCAATGTCGAGTAGCTTTTTTTGCACTGGTACTGGCGCGTCTTTTTCGCCGGTTTCCCAGGCTAGTACGTCTTCGTTGCTGGTAGTGGTAATCGTGGCAACTTGTTCTGTCGTTAAGCCTAAAGACAAGCGTAAGTATTGCATTTCAATGGCGTTTAAGCCGGTATTTTTAGCCATGTTTGTTCTCTTTAATCATGATTAACGTGGGTTATTGTTCAAGCCACACGTCTTCAACCCAATCCCAAAACGATTCCCAAACCTGCTCGTCAAAATCGCCATCTTCCCAAAACTGCACTTGGCCTTCTTCGTCGATACAGTAAAAACTGTCACCGACCTGGCAAATGGCAATTTGATCACGTGGCATGCCAATGGATCAGGCGTAACTGGTGACTTCTGGCAGGTAAGTGTGCGAGTACGGGTCGGCAACGGTGACAGGCTCAAAAGCACCATAAATAACATCACTGGCATGTAATAGGTATTCTTTTAAATCATTAGGTAATCCTATTAGGATTTGTTCTTCAACTTCAACAATTTGTTCGAATGTTGGTAGTTCGAGCGGCACCGGTACGGTTTCGCTTAGTTCTTGCAATTGGTCAATAATTTCGTTCATGACAATGTCCGACAGCGAGTCTCTGGCGCGAGTATAGCAGATGTGAATGACGCTGAGTTTCTTCGGTTAAAAAAAAGCGCTCAATGAGCGCTAAAGAGTGGAAAGAGTAAATCAATACGGGAGGTTAAGCCGCTTGAATGGTCGATGGATACAAGCTTTGGCGTTTATAGTACAACCAGGCTTTGTGGTATTGCTTATGCGAATCTTGGCGTAATTTAGCAATGCTGGCGCGCTCAAAGTCGTTTAACGTTCTACGCTCCTTTTTAGCTTGTAGTTCAATGGCTTGAATTTGCTCATACACCTGGTGTTCTGGGCCACTTTTAATCTCGGCGATATCATTTAAATGAAACTGTACTTCAACCACCATTTGGCTTTGTGGCAACTTAACCAATACGTTTAAGTCGCGATACCCTGAGGTTTTTGGTTCAGCAAAACGGTTTTTTAATTGCACCACATCAGTGGACTCGCGTAATTGTTGGTAACTGGTTAATAGGCTATTAACATCATTGGCGACCACACTGGCACGGGCGATATCGGTTAATTGGCTAGCGTCACCATTAAACTTTAATTGCACTTTTTGTGCAGCACGAGCGTAGCTTTTTGTCGCGGGAATAATCGCAGAGGTATGGCTAGCCTGGTTAATATGATTAAGTAGCTCAATAAGCTCTTGTTGAGCTGCTGGTGCACGTGCCATTAAGGCATCCAGATCTTGAGTGTCTTGTTGTGCAAGCGCGGTATGCTGCTCGCTTAAACTGACTAATTGCTCAATGTCATTATATGACTTTTGACTGAAATCAGATGGCTCGGCTAACTTGTTATATTTAACTTCGTTAGGTTGAGCAATCGCGCCGCGGGTAGACAGTAAAATTAAAAAGATAAAAAAGGTACGAAACAACTTATTCATTGAATAGCTCCAGCGTAATGTCTGTGAAATCACTTTACCGTTTTTTAGCTGAATAGGGGCTTAATGAACAAGGTTTAATTATACCATTTCCATTAATTATGTGACCAATCAGAGTCGCTCAGACTGTTCAGTTTGAGGCGCATTGTTGAAATAATGGTTATTCCCTTCTAAGGCAATGCAACAAAGAAATGGACAGTCTGAGCGCCTCCTGCAAGGCGGGTTTCTGTGCCTTCTATGCTGCTTAATAGTATTTTGACGTACGACTGCATGGATGCAGGAGGTAGAGCAACGCAGGAGCAGTTGCCGAGAGTAACTATGCCTACAATCCTATTACTTGCCTAGAAGGTACAGAATTCCCGCTGAATGACCAGATAATTAGTGGAATTGGTATTATACCGAAGAGATGGTTAGAGAATATGGATGTATGTACCTATATATCAGTGGTTTAAATTATTTTCTCATAAAAAAAGGGCATCAAACGATGCCCTTGTTGTGTGTAAATGTGACCTAGGTCAGCTTTTACAGTATTGATTACCAGATTTTAACGCGGTTTTCTGGGGCGATATACATTTTGTCGCCTTCTTTCACGTCATAAGTGGTATAGAACTCAGGCATGTTGGACAATGCGCCAAGTGCACGGAAGTGACCAGGTGAATGTGGGTCAGTTGCTACGCGGTTACGCATTGCTTCTTCTTTCATCTTCACACGCCAAATTTGGGTAAAGCCCATAAAGAAACGTTGGTCGCCAGTTAGGCCGTCAATGACCGGTGCTTCTTGGCCATTAAGTGACATTTTGTAAGCTTTATAAGCGATAGTCACGCCTGATAAGTCACCAATGTTTTCACCTAACGTTAGGCTACCGTTAACGTGTAAATCGTCAAATACTTGATAACCATCGTACTGAGAAATTAACGCTTTACCTTTGGCTTCAAACGCTTTTAAGTCAGCTTCTGTCCACCAGTCACGCATGTTACCTTCGCCGTCAAACTTAGCACCTTGGTCGTCAAAGCCATAGCTCATTTCGTGGCCGATTACCGCGCCGATACCGCCGTAGTTTACTGCGTCATCTGCTTCTAGGTTAAAGAATGGCGGCTGTAAAATCGCTGCAGGGAACACGATTTCGTTCATGGTTGGGTTGTAGTAAGCATTAACGGTTTGTGGCGTCATGTGCCACTCGTCTTTATCAATGGGCTGACCCAATTTAGCGACTTCTTTGTTGTGCTGTACAACTGCAGCGCGCTTAGCATTACCGACTAAATCGTCAGCTTTGATGGTTAATTGGCTGTAGTCTTCCCACTTGTTAGGGTAACCAATTTTAGGGTTGAATTTAGCCAGTTTTTCTTTGGCAGCCACTTTAGTGTCTGCACTCATCCAGTCTAATGAATCAATGCTTGAACCATAGGCAGCACTCAGGTTTTCTACAAGCTGTTCCATACGTGTTTTAGCTTCTGGAGCAAAATGACGTTTAACGTACACTTTACCAACGACTTCACCTAAGGTACCACTTACTGTACTCACACCACGTTTCCAACGTGGTTCTTGCTCTTCTTGACCATTTAAGGTTTTAGAGAAAAACGCAAAGTTTTCATTGTCTAATGCTTCAGACAAGTTACTGGCATTATGCGTTAGGGTCATCCAGGTTAGGTAGTTCTTCCATGCCGCAAGATCGTTGGTCTTGATGACTTCATTTAAGCCTTGAACGAAGCTAGGTTGGTTAATGATGATGTCAGTTTGCTTGTCACCACCTAACGCTGCTAGATAACCTTCCCAGTTAATGTCTGGTGCTAGTGTTGCAAGGTCTTTAACCTGGTATAAGTTGTAAGTTTTAGTGCTGTCGCGGGTTTCAACCACGTCCCAATGTTGCTCTGCAATTTGGGTTTCGAGAGCAAGAATGGCTTCTGCGTTTGCTTTAGCATTTGGTAAGCCTGCTAGGTTGTACATTTTTTCAATGTGCTCAACAAAGGCTTTACGGATATTAACGAAGCGTTCTTCTTGATTAAAGTAGTAATCTTTTTCAGGCAGGCTTAGACCGTATTGCCAAATGTGAGTGGCATAACGGGTTGAGTCTTTAGCATCAACAGAGATATAAAATGCTAATGGCGTACCGCCACCATTTGCTTGGTTTTCACCAAAAAACGCGGTTAACTCTTGTTTGTCTTTTAATGCGGCAATTTTATCTAGGTCAGCTTGAATCGGCGTAATACCCAATTTATTGAGGGTTTCAACATCCATGAATGAACGATATAAGTCAGCTACTTTTTGCTCGTCGCTGCCATCGGCTAGATTAGGTGTGGCGCTTAAGTCTTCAATAATCGCTTTAACGTCATCACGGGCATGTTCACGTAAGTCGTAAAATGCGCCAATGTTAGTACGATCGCCAGGGATCTCAGCTGTTTTCATCCATGCACCGTTTACGTACATGTAAAAATCGTCTTGTGGGCGAACTGATTTATCGATGTTGTCGAACGTAATGCCTGATGTCAGTGCTTTTTCAACGGCAACGGCTGCAGCTGTTTTTGCTACGTCTGCTGCCGGGACTACTGCTGCTTTGTCGTCGCTACATGCACTTAGGCCAGCGATAAGTGAGGCACAAAGACCTCCAATAACCAACTTTTTCATTGTGTTTCCTTTGCTTTGTTTAAGGCGCCTAGTTTAGGCGTATGAGCATTTTTATATTTTTATTATGTTGTTGGATCCTTAAATGCTACTTAGTAAGGAAAAAACCAACACTTTTTTTGTGAATACTATGTTAAGGCCTTAGGAGGCCAGAAAACAAGGCGCATTTAACCCTTTTTCCTCCAGAATGGCTGAGGATATGTAACCAAAAATTACGTATCCCGTAAAAATATCACTGTTTGATTTCTATTTAACCGTGTAAGCCGCATAATAGCGCCATTATTTTTAGATTGAGTGTGTATCGTGCGTTTAGACAAATTTATCTGTGAAAGTACCGAATTAACCCGTTCGTTGGCCAAAAGAGCTCTGCATCGTGGTGATGTAACCTGTGATGGTGAGGTGGTTAAGAATTCTGGTTTTAAGGTATCGCCGCAAATGGATGTGCGCTTAGAAGGCCAGTCTATCAGCATAGTAGGCGATCGCTATGTGATGATGAACAAGCCCGTTGATACCATTTGTTCAACCATTGATGAGCAATATCCATCGGTATTAAGTTTGATGGAAATTGAAAAAGCTGACACCTTACACATTGCTGGGCGTTTAGATGCTGACACCACAGGCTTAGTGTTAATTACCAGCGACGGCCAATGGTCGCACAAAATCACCTCGCCGAAAAAGGATTGCGGTAAGCGCTATTTAGTTGAGTTAGCAGATCCTGTCGATGACAGCTTAATTTCTGTGTTTGCTAACGGTATTGAACTGCGTAATGAAGATGGATTAACAAAGCCTGCTGTACTTGAGATTATTGCGCCAACTCAGGTGCGTTTAACCATTAGTGAAGGCAAATATCACCAAGTAAAACGCATGTTTGCTGCAGTGGGTAATAAAGTGGTTAACCTTCACCGTGAAGCGGTAGGCAGTATTGAATTAGATGCTGATTTAGCGCCCGGAGAATGGCGTTATTTAACCGATGATGAAGTGAGTTCAGTAAAGTAATGCTAGCTTGGTTAAGCGAACTCTCGTTAAGGTTAATTTTAATCTGTAACTTTGCTCAGCGATATTAGTATCAAGTAACGATGCCCAGCGATAGCGATATCACTGGGCATTTTACTGAATGAATATTAATCAACGGATGTAATGGTATTACTTCACGCTAATGCGGCCACTAATGGTGTTGATATTGACCTGACCATCACCAGACAAGCTTTTAAATTGCAAACTTTGGCTGGATGAGTACTTTTGTTTAATCGGTTTATCGTCAGTTAATTGATTATTAATTTTGCCACCTGGGCCACCGTCTATCATAAAATTTAGATTAGGTGCTGCACTAAATGCCATGGTTAAATCGCCACTAATGGTTTCAAGGTGGCCTTTACTGAGCTGCGCGCCGAGGTTTAGGTTAGCATCGCCGCTGATGGTAACCATATTAATTTGGTTTATTTGGCTTAAGGTCGCCTCAATATCACCAGAAACCTGATCAATACTCACCTGAGTAAAGTCGCTTTGAGTATCAAGTTCTCCACTGACTAACCTAAACTCTGCCTCACCTTTGCTGTCCTTGTCGTCAATGTCACCTGATACCGTTTCAAGTTTGATTTTTCCGCTTAATTGTTCGCTATTAATGTTGCCCGAAACCGTGGTCAACTTGTTGCTGCCGCTCAGTTGTTTGGCTTCAATATTGCCACTGACTAATGCGATGGCGATTTGGCCGTTGAGCTGAGACAGGGCAAAGTCGGCTGATACGCCTTCAGCGTCCAAACTCAGCTGTGTGGGTAAATAGATAGTCAGTTGTGAGCCCTGCTTATTACTCCCTTGATAACTGCGCGGCAATTTGTCTTCAATCACTACCGTATTGCCTTTTACATCGAATATAAAGCCTTCGCTTAGTTCATCAAGTTCGCCTTTAACTTGGATGCTGTTGTTGTCCCAGCGAATAAATTCAACATTGCCACGTTGTACTTTGACACTCACGTTGGGGTTAGCTGCAACATCTTGCTGTTGGTCGACCGGCTCTGCTGCAATCGTTAAAGCGCTTATGGCCATTAGTGGCGCTAACAGTGCGTATTTAATGCTGCTCATAGGGTATTTCCTTGTGATGGGCGTGTGTGGGTAAAAGGCAATTTTTGCCCTTGTTGTAATAGGGTGATTTGACGCTGCATTATCCATCGCCATAATTGCCAAAGTTGTTGATTAGTAGGCTGTTGTGTTAATGCTGCTTGCACTTGAACTGAGGCACTTTCTAGCTCTGCAAGCGCTTTGGCAATGTCGGTTTGAATGTGTTCCTTATTGTCTGCTGATAACTGCCAGCTAACGGTATATTGATTGCGAATAAATCCTTCTAACTGACTTTGATGAGTTTGGGCAATTTGGTTTATTAATTCTATTAAGTGATTATCCACTTCAACTGATGCCGATGTGTCGATTGTTGCAGTGGTAACATTTGCCGTTTGTACCTGGATTAGCTCTGGTTCGGCGCGCCATTGCGTTAACCATAATATTGAGCACACTACCAATGTTGCGGCTATAGCTATAAGGGGCGCACTACACTGTTATGATGCGTTTTCTGCGGCGTTAAATGCGGCTTAATGTCATTCCATAAGTCAGTGGTTGGCGCAATCTCAGGTGGTAACGTGTTAATTAAATGGTCTAGGTCATGCTTTTTAGCGCTCATGCAAGCATCTCCTGTAGTAAATGTTTGGCATTGTGATATTGCGCCTTACTGGTGCCGACGGCAATGTTCAGCAGTGCTGCTATTTCGTTGTGTTGATAACCTTCAATGGCACATAACACAAACACAATGCGGGTTCGTTGCGGTAATCTGGCGATACATTTGTCGAGCAAATGGTGATCGGTTAACTCGACGCTGGGCACGTCTTGATGGGCGACATCTTCTGCAGGTAAAAAGCGTCGCCATAACGATTGCTGTGCCTTGAGATCATTTATAGCTTGGCGAACACATAATCGATGCAGCCAGGTGGTAAATTGGCTATCGCCGTTAAATTGCGCCAACTTTTTCCATAAGCGAATAAAACATGCCTGGGTCATATCGTCAGCCAAACTGGATTGGCCACTGAGCCGAAAACAAATGGCGTACACTCGCTGGTGGTGCCGGCGATACAGTTGTTCAAAGGCCTGCTGACACCCGGTAGTCGCAATGGCGACAAGTTGATTGTCGTCTAGCTGCGCAAGGTGATTTATTGGCTGTGAATTGGGCTGATTGATACCGGCATCCTTAATATTCCAAACTGTCGATTATGATTGTGTAGTTATTTGACAGGTGCAAGTCGGTAAAAGGTTTATATGGAGGTAAAGTTTTTTCTTCAGTGTGGATATATAGCGAATGCCAGAATTTTTTGACACCGTGAACAGCCTTGAAGCGATGGTGATTTAAGGCTTATAGCAGTTAAAAAAATGGCCTAGCAAATTTGCGAGGCCATTTTTTCTGTAATAGCAGAAGCTATGAGAAAGTATGCGGTAATTACAAGGTAACGGTATTCACACCCTCTGGCGTACCCACGAGTAATACATCTGCGCCGCGGTTTGCAAATAAGCCGTTTGTTACTACACCCACGATGGCGTTAATTTTAGTTTCCATGACTTTTGGATCTAAAATTTGCATGTTGTAAACATCTAAAATCACGTTACCGTTGTCGGTCACAACACCTTGGCGATAAACCGGATCGCCGCCTAACTTAACTAACTCGCGCGCCACATACGAGCGTGCCATTGGGATGACTTCAACTGGCAATGGAAAATCACCTAAAATCGATACTTGCTTAGTGTTGTCGACAATGCAGATAAACTGTTTAGCCACGGCTGCGACGATTTTCTCGCGAGTTAATGCTGCGCCGCCACCTTTAATCATGTCCATGCGGTCGTTAATTTCATCTGCGCCGTCAACATACACATCGATAGCGTCAACACTATTGAGGTCAAATACTTCAATGCCCAACTCTTTGAGTTTTGTTGTTGATGCTTCAGAGCTTGATACCGCACCTTCGATATCGTCTTTTATCGTGGCTAATGCATCAATAAAATGATTAACGGTTGAGCCAGTGCCAACACCGACGATGGTGTCTTTTTTGACATATTGCAGTGCAGCCCAGCCTGCGGCTTTTTTCATTTCATCTTGTGTCATTATCTGATCCCCAATAGTTAATTTTTAAAAATGTGAAACTTAATTGGCGCGATTATAGCGCACATTATGCTGCTGGCGTTTGTTGTTCATCATAAAAATGGGCTTTTTTAAATGCACTTAACACCCTGATATTAATGTCACTGACAAACTTTTTTTCGAGCCTTACATCCATAACATAAGCTTTAACGGTAATGATTTGTTGATACTGCCCAAACGAGTAGTCATTACTTAGATTGACAATAATAGGTTTATTTAAAAAAGTGTAAGGCGAGCATTGTGTGGCCTCGCGTGCTAGGGCGATGGCTTTTTGAAGTTCGGCAACCATAGGGATGGTAAATTGAACCACGACCATTTCATCTAATGCACCACTATTGGCATTCGATACCGCTGTTTTAAGCGCCTCAGCATTGGGTACCATGACGGTATTGTCGTCAAAGGTGCGCAGCCAGGTTACGCTCCACTCAAGTTTTATCACTTCGCCGTAATGGCCTGCCAGTGTCACCATGTCACCCACCCGATAAGGCGGATTAAGCATAATAATAAATCCAGCAATCATATTTTTTGCTGGTTCTTGCGTGGCTAAGCCCACCACAATACTGATAGAACCAACCACAGCTAAGATTAAGTTTTCATGAGGATCAATAATGCCGACAATGGAATAAATGATCACACACAGCCACACAAATAGGCGCACAAATGGGTATGACCGATTCCAAATTAGGCGGTATTTAGGCAGTTTGTTGTTGAGTTGGTTTAAACAAAATTGCACCAGAACCAAAAACAGCCACGCAGTTAAGCACAGCAATAAAATGCTTAAAATGCGATCAAATGAAATGATGTCTAAAAAAGCTTGTAATGCCTCACGTGAGTTGTCCATGTTCGCCTCGTTTAATTAAACAGCTTGTTATTGTTGACCAAATGGCTGGCGATAATTTTTGTTAACGTAGGGGTAATAAAATAAAAATGCTGAGCAAAATCTTGCTGTGAGTATTGGGCAATGATTAAGCCGTGGCGAGCTAAGTAAGCTAATTGTAAACTGCTTTGTTCAATGGATTGGGCAAAAATATGGGCGTGTTGCTCTACTCTTAAACCGCCATGGATGTAAATTTCAGCTAATGAAAATAAATCATTGTCATGGCACTCTTGAATGGCGGACGAGTTGATTTTACAAATGTCGGTTTTATGTTTGTTGTCTGATGTTATATCTGCTTGGTGTGTGAGTGAATATTGCAACAATAACGCCGCTAATTTTGGATGCCCTTGGCTAATGGAGTGGAGCTGCTTTAATTGTTCATCGTAAGGGTTTACATCCGTTGCGCTAGTGTCGTCTTGAGTTTTTGTGCTGTGATTATTAGGCTTTTTTACTGGATTTTGTTCAAGGTAGTCGGTACTGATTAAGCCTAATTCGACTAATTGTTGGGTTTGAATACTAGCAAGCTCTTGGGCATTAAAATAATCAATATTGATGATATGTTTAATAAAATGAGTGATTTGATATTGGGCACTGAGTCGCTGCCAAGCGTATTTTTCACAACCTAAAATCCAGCAGTGGTGTTTTCTTGTTTCCATAATGATGGTGGCAAAGGTGATCAGTGCCTGGTAATTGCCCATCATTCTTAACATTAACTTGTGTAGGTCATCAATAATGATCAGCTGCGGCGATTGTTGGTTAATCGCGTAGATGGTGTCGGTAATGCTGCTGTCTGAAATACTGTGTGGTGGGGCAATGTTAAAGCAATGGCATAGGTTGGTGATGGCGGCAAGGGCATTTAACGGCGCTTGGTAAAAACTCATTATCAACCAGGTGTCTGGTAGGGCTTTGGCATTTGTTGGAGGCTCATGCTCAATGTCAGCTTGGATCTGTTGCAATAACGTTGGCATATAACCTAAAAAAGCCGATAACCCCGAACCAGCAGAGATGCACAATAGCACTGATTTCACCATGATGATTTCGCCATAAGTTGATTACATTGGCCATTTGCTTAAGCTGTGACTCTCTGCCCACAAAACGATCGCTTGAGTAAAATGGTCTGGTGGGCACGGCTTCGTTGAGCTGTCCCTGACCGATTTGCAATGGGTATTGATTGGCGATAGTTTTGAGTGAAATTAGCCCCTGCTGCGCGTCATCTGACTCAGACTTTAGTGGGCTTTTAGGGGCTAATACATTGGTTGCCCATTGACCCAATCGACTAAAGAAACGCAAGTTAATGTCCATTTACACTCTCTTTTATCATTCTTTTTAAACGATTATTTTCATCTTAACATGAAGACAACAAAAGCGGTATTTGACTCTTTATTGCTGCTTGTTACTTTGGCATCATATTGACAGTGAATACCGCAAGTGACCTAAATTGTACGAATATTAGGCAAAGCTAAATCTGTGCGTTTGATCTACGTTAATTAATTGCGAAATACCTACCCAAAAGTAGTATTTTATCTGTTGTTGAACTAAACCTTTGTCGTATACTCAATCGTTATTAGCCTATTTTCAAGTGAGCGTGATGAAGTTTCGTTTTCTTTTTGCCTGTGCCTTATTTTGTTCAACCACACTGACTAGTGCGGTTTCTTTTGCTGCCCCCGTTTCTCAAGAGCAGCCTCAACAAGAGCTAGCATCAAACAGTGCCATGTTAGTTGATTTAGCCACTAACGAAGTCTTATATGCCACTAACCAACATCAATCAGTGCCGATAGCTTCTGTGACTAAATTAATGGCTGCGATGGTGACACTGGATGCTAAATTGCCGCTAGACGAAAAAATCTCGATAAAAATTACCGACTCACCAGTGATGCAAAATGTCTATTCGCGTGTGCGTATCGGCAGCAAGGTGACGCGTAAAACCATGTTGCTACTGACGTTAATGTCATCGGAAAATCGCGCCGCAACCTCGTTAGCGCACCATTATCCAGGTGGCTTTGATATGTTTGTGAAGGCCATGAACGAAAAAGCGGCTGCATTAGGGATGAAAAATACCCACTATGTGGAACCCACTGGCTTGTCGCCAAGCAATGTGTCGAGTGCCAATGACCTGATTTTGTTACTTAAGGCGAGTCAGTCCTATCCGTTGTTAGGTGAGCTGAGTTCGACCACTAAAAAACATGTTTACTTTTCTTCACCGCGATATGCATTAGATTTTCAAAACACCAATAAGTTAGTGTTTAAAAACAATTGGAATATTGCATTAACTAAGACGGGTTTTACCAATAAAGCTGGCCACTGCCTAGTGATGTTAACCGAAATGGATAAACGCAAGGTGGCCTTTGTGGTGCTCGATTCGTTTGGTAAATATACTCATATGGCAGATGCAACTCGCTTAAAAAAATGGCTAGAAACAGGGCGGACAACGCCTATTCCTGCGTCTGCAAAAGCGTATAAGTTGGAGCGCCAAGCAGCTCAAAGTAATAGTATTTAGTCGTTAACCTCCTGTTTAAATAAAGCCCTGTCACATTTGTTGATTGGGCTTTTTATTGCCAAACGCTTCGGACAGCGTTTGTTGGCCATTTTTACTGCGTTATCGACTTTTTATGTAGAATAACTACACCTCAAAGTCTCTGCCGCGCAATTGTAAATGTGAGTAATGGGAAACAATTTGCTGCAAAAATAACCTTGAAAGATTAACAGACCCTAGGCACCAAAAAGTACCTACTTTTTTATCACGCATTAACACTTTACACTGTTGCCATTAATGAGTTTGGAGACATCAATATGTTGAACATGGATTTTAGCCAGCGAGTGGTAATCAACACTCATGAGATGGAATGGCAAAATAGCCCAGCAGTAGGAGTGCTACGTAAACGCTTGGCGCGTGAAGAAGCTGAACGCGGCCATGCAACCAGTATTGTTAAATATGAGGCCGGCGCTAAGTTTAACTCACACCCTCATCCACTAGGTGAAGAAATTTTAGTGCTCGACGGGGTGTTTTCAGATGAAACGGGCGATTACCCAGCAGGCACATATTTACGCAACCCTGAAGGGTTTGAACATGCACCGTTTAGTATTGAAGGTTGCACATTGTTAGTGAAGTTACATCAGTTTCAATCTACTGACTCGCAACAAGTGGCCATTGATACCCATAGCGCCAAATGGCTGCCTGGGCATGGTCAATTAAAGGTAATGCCATTGCATCAGCATGGCACAGAATCCACCGCGTTGGTAATGTGGCCTGCTGGTACACACTTTCAACCGCATCGTCATTTTGGTGGTGAAGAGATTTATGTCATAAGCGGTGAGTTTATTGATGAGTTTGGCCGCTATCCTGCTGGTACCTGGATCCGCAGCCCGCATTTAAGCCAGCATAATCCTTATGTAGAACAAGACACGCTGATTTTGGTCAAAGTGGAGCCATTTGTGATTGAGTTGATTGTCTTGAAATATGACATGTAAACGTTAAATAATTTATTAATGCAGGATTAGCATATATTAAAGAATCACAATGGAATATGTCTCATTTATTTTAAAATTGTTATTTTTATCAAAAAAAATCTACAAAATATAATGTAAATTTTATGTAAGCTTGAATATTAAGTAAGCATAATATAAATTGTGTATGACTATTAGTTTAAAGAACTTTTTCTGATCGTTTCTTGCTAGTAAGTATACGTTTAGTTAGTAATTTACTTATTTTAATAGTCATGTTATTGCGCTCATTTAATGTTGTTTCCATCTAAGTTCATCCTAAGGATTGACCGGACTTTATAATCAATTGTTTTTATTTGGCGGTCTATTTATGATGAATTTTCAAATCAAACAAAAAATGCTTTTTAGCACGTTAATTCCATTAGTTATCCTTATCATGATTTGTGGTGTTGCAGTCAATATGATGGGGAAAATTGAAAGTGGAGTCGCGAGAATTTATACCGATCGCGTTGTTCCATTAGAAGATTTAAAAATAATTGGCGATGAATATGCTGTTTCTGTCATTGATGCAATTAACAAAGCAAATGCTGGTAATTTTACAGCTCAAGAAGCAAGCCAAACATTAATTAGTGCCAAAAGTAATATTGATACTCGCTGGGAAAAATATTTAGCTACAGAGTTAACACCTGAGGAAAGCCAGCTTAGCAGTGAAGCTAATACAATGTTTTCGCCTGCCAATCAGCAGATTGATCTATTAATCAATAAGCTAAACAATATGTCAGGGGTAATATCTGGTCAGTTGTCTGAAGATATTATGCCTTTATATAATGTCATAGATCCTATTAGTGGTAAAATTTCTGAGTTAGTCGCATTACAAATTAGAGTGGCAGGTGATGAATGGCTATTAACCCAAGATATTTATAATTCATCAATTAAGCTCTTTATATTCTTTACCTTTTGTGCCGTTGTTATCAGCATCTTATTAACGATATGGATACTGCGAAGTGTAATGAGGCCAGTAACAGATATATTAATGAAGCTTCAACTAATTAAGCAAAATTCAGATTTAACTCAAGTGTTTACACCTTATAATGATGATGAATTAGGCATGATCTCGACCAGCTTGACCGAAGTCATTACACATCTTAGAAACATCATTGAATCTATTACTGATGCAGCCAATACAATCAATAGCTCGTCAGGTGAGTTGCAACGTTTCACTGAAGAAACGAATCATAGAATGTTGCAGCAGCAAGAGGAATCAGAACAAACCGCTACGGCAATGAATGAGATGACAGCAACAGTGAGTGAGGTTGTTCAAAGTACGAATTTTGCAGCAGAACAAACCAAGAAAGCTAATGAATATGCAGAGAGCGGTAATAATATCGTCAACCACTCGATTGACAGTATGTCACAATTATCAAATCAAATAAGTAAAACGGCTGAAGTCATC
This sequence comes from Shewanella phaeophyticola, assembly GCF_025398315.1. GTDB lineage: Bacteria > Pseudomonadota > Gammaproteobacteria > Enterobacterales > Shewanellaceae > Shewanella > Shewanella phaeophyticola. The sequence goes on along the minus strand of NZ_JAODOQ010000001.1, from coordinate 3,196,191 downwards.
TCTCATGTCGCTAAAGAGAGTCAAAATATTGGTCAGGTGTTAAGCGTTATTAAGAGCATTGCTGAACAAACTAACCTGTTAGCGTTAAATGCTGCTATTGAGGCTGCGAGAGCTGGTGAGCAAGGCCGAGGTTTTGCGGTTGTTGCTGATGAGGTACGTACTTTAGCTCAACGAATCCAAGAATCAACACTGCAAATTGATACTATGATTGGCGAACTTCAAGACAGTGTTGTGTTGGCTGTGTCTTCAATGGATGAAGGCTTAGTTTTAGTAAACAATGCGAATGATAAAACAAGCAGTGCAGGTACAGTGTTAAGTGATATTGTTACTTCGGTTGATAGCATCAACGAACTTAATACTCAAATCGCTACGGCAGCAGAAGAGCAGTCTTATGTTGCTGAAAGTATAAATAAAAATATTATTACAATTAATGATATTACCCAAGCTTCATCCGCAGCAACTGAAAAGCTCACTCATTCTGTTGATGATTTACAATCACTTGCTAAAGCGATGCAGCAACAAGTCGCTACATTTAAAATAGCTTAATTTAGCTTACTCACCGAGGCTGAAGCTCTGCTTGGCGCTTGAGCTATATGTCATTTTAACGGTTATGTTAGTGCTAACTTTACGGACTTAAATTGATGTATAGTTTGGTGATGTATGTATTAGATTATCAAGGTTATAAATTTTATGGACTCAAGCAATATAACGCTTTTTTAGAATCATTAAATCAGCGAGCACATGAGTTACGTTTTGAAGATACGATGGCATTGATTGATGCGAATTACGACTTTACCCCAAGTGCATTTAAAAATGGCGACCAGTTAAATGACGCGGGGCAAAACTCTGGCTCTTGTAAAGTGTTCGCATTTGGACAGATACAACAACTGAGCGAGCAGCAAACATTGCAATTGTTTGGTCAACATTATCGTGATGTGCTTGCCACACCTCAGGGCAGCGATCATCAAAATATTCGTCAATTTATGCTACACGGTTGGGCTGGGATTTTATTTTCTCAGTTGGCGTTAACACTAAAAAATCTTGCTAGTTTGATTGAGTGGCGCTTGTGACAGCCTGGTCTAAGCTCATTTAGGCACAGGTTGTGAGTTGCGCTAACTTATTACTTTTATCAAATAGTATTTATGGTGCTGGCTAACTCATCACTGACATTACGATTGCTTTCCCCTCACTTGTTTGGCTAATTGCTTACAACGTAGATTTGTTGCGGTGAATCATCATTTGCTGCTTTGTGGCAGACCTCTCAAATAATTCATTTGATTGATATCATTCTCAACTGTTGTGATTAGCTTTGCGACTTTGCGCTAAAAACTATTAAATTTTGATGTTCCTCCTTACACTACAAGTAGCTTAATTACCTTGAGTTATATCGATGACACCCATTATTTGCCAAAGTGCGTTAGAAGCAGTTTCGTTAATTGAAAACTATGAAACCTTATGGACTCATTCTATAGAGCTACGCCAAAGGTTTTACTCGATGCGCTTGCGCACCACGCCGTCGCAAAGCAGGGGTTAACCTTGTTACAGTTGCATACTGAACGGGCTGAATCTCTGAGTGCCGCACATTTAAAACCGCATATCCGTCATCGTTGCTTTTTTGGTGGCGCGCCAACGCGTGAGCTTTTACAACAAGGTGATGCTGATTATGTACCGATTTTCTTATCTGAGGTACCTAAGTTATTTCGCTCAGGCGAGCAAAAAATTGATACGGCAATTATTCAAGTGTCGCCGCCTGATAAACACGGTATTTGTTCATTAGGGATTTCGGTTGAGGCTACACTCGCTGCATGCCAGGTGGCGGGAAAAATTATTGCCCACATCAATCCTATGATGCCCCGCACTCATGGTGATGGATTTATTCACTACAACAAGTTGGCTGCAGTTTTTGAGCAGAGTATGCCATTGCCGCAACATTTAATTGATTCGAGTGATGAAACCAGCCAAGCAATTGGTCAACATGTTGCTCAATTAGTGCGTGATGGTGACTGCTTACAAATGGGCATTGGTGCCATTCCTGATGCAGTGTTGTCGTGCTTAACACAGCATAAAAACTTAGGAGTTCACACAGAGCTGTTTTCAGACGGTGTGCTGAATCTCGTTGAGTTAGGGGTGATAAATAACAGCCTTAAAAAAGTACATCCAGGTAAAACCGTGACCGGTTTTGCACTCGGTAGCCAACGTCTTTACGATTTTGTTGATGACAATCCATCAGTGATCTTTATGGACATTGAACAAGTGAATGACACGGCAATTATTCGTAAAAATCCCAATGTCATGTCTATCAATTCTGCGCTACAAGTCGATATATCGGGTCAGGTTTGTGCCGATTCATTAGGCACAAAAATATACTCTGGCGTAGGCGGGCAAATGGATTTTATTCGTGGGGCTGGGCTGTCGGAAGGCGGTCGCTCTGTTATTGCTCTTCCTAGTACTGCTGTTAACGGCACTGTCTCACGGATTGCGACTGTGCTCTCTCCGGGGGCTGGCGTTGTGACTACTCGTGCCCATGTTCACTATATTGTTACCGAGTATGGTTGTGCATATTTACGCGCTAAATCGTTAAGAGAACGTGCCCGTGCACTAATTGATATTGCCCACCCTAAGTTTAGAGAGCAACTGTGCCAAGAAGCCTTTGAAGTTTGGCATCTTAGGGTTTAACTCTCGCTAATGGATATTGTTAGACTTGGCTTTGCGTTGGTTTATCTTGTTGTTTTTTTAGTTTTTTTGTAGCATATGGCTCTGCATTTTTATTGATGAAACTCATCAAGTTTATTGTTAGCTTTATTTGAATTATGTCATTTACAAGGTTGGTATATTGAGTCGTTGTTGATCTATCACGACAAATAATTTTACATTCATAGCGTATATCGCAATTCACATCCTAACTATGTGTTGAGGCATAGTTTTGCACTGATTATTACCTGATAAATAACATTTTCGTATCATTTTGTTTACTGCTGCGTATCGCGTGTAAAGTTTTGTGTACGACACTGGCTTGTTATTCATCATTTGTCTTGTTTTATTCACTGTTAAATCTACAGTGTTTCTGTAAACTGCGCGCCTTTAAGGTGTTGTGCTTATGCTCAGCACTAACCGTAAGCTTTGCGTTAATGCTATTAACACTTTGGTTAAAGAAGGATAAAAATACCATGCAATTTCCAACACACCGTTTTTACGAAGACATTATGGCTTTGTTTTGCGCAGGTGTAATGGTGTCTTTAGGCGTAACGCTTTATAGCAGTAATCAGCTGATTACTGGCGGCACGGCGGGTTTGGCACTGATTGGAATGCACTTAACATCGTTAAGTTTTGGTGTGTTATTTTTTATCGTTAACGTGCCATTTTATTATATTGCATGGATCAAGCTGTCAAAGCGTTTCACTATCAATACCTTCATTTCTGTATCGATTATTTCTGTTATGACAGATTATATGCCGCTATTTATTCATATCGATAATGTCCATCCTGTATTTGCTGCGACGGTAGGTGGAATGTTGATTGGGATAGGGATGCTGATTATGTTTAGGCATAAATCAAGCTTAGGCGGTTTAGGTATTTTGGCGTTGTATTTACAAAATAAGTATTCAATTCGCGCCGGTAATTTTGGCTTATTAATAGACACAATTATTTTAAGCTCATCGTTGTTGATGTTCCCGATAGAAGTGGTCCTACTGTCAGTGATGGGCGCCGCAATGCTCAATGTGTTGATTGCGATTAATCATAAACCTGGCCGTTATCAAGCTTATGTCGAACCTAAAAAGCCCAAAAACACCGTGATTTTTAACCCCGAAAAAGCGTAAATCAAACATCATATTCACTGTTATATTTAACTACTCTGTTACTTTGGTGCAATTACAGTCATTAGTTTATGTTACATTATGTGGTTTTTATTCATGATTTCAGGTGATTATGTGTAAAAATCGAATTAGAATAATTAATCTAATGATTTTATGGCTCATTAATCGTTAATGGGTATTGAGGGTGTATCACAGTATGAATAAATTGACAGCTCCACGCCAAACAGGATTTACACTGATTGAGTTGGTCGTGGTTATTATTATATTAGGTCTTTTGGCTGTTGTAGCTGCGCCTAAGTTTATCAATTTAAAGACTGATGCCCACATATCAGCGATTAATGGGGCTGTTGGGTCAATTAAAAGCGCTGTGACATTATTTAAAACTAAAACCTTAACGTCTGGCAGTGCGATGACTGACACGGTTGAGTTTTCTGGTGTGAAAGGCAGTAATTACCAACCTTGGGCTGCTGCTGCGAATACCAGTGGCAGTGGTTTTAATTCGGGCTACACCACGTCATCTGAAATTTTTGAGGCCGCAGGCCTGGACATGGATGAATGGTCGTATCGAATTTATGTATCAAGCAGCAGTTATGCCGTAGTCGCTGCCCCTAAGTCGGCACTTGATGTTGCACAGCCCACCTCAACTGATGTTATCGCAACCAGTTGTTATTTCCAATACCACTGGAAGAGTGCAGGTGAACCTGAGATTACAACCGTCACCACAGGTTGTTAACCTTTCCCTTTTTATAACCTACGGCCATGAAGGCCGTAGCGCTTATCACATAAAAATAAGAGGAAACCATGTTAATTTCCTCTTAAGCATACTTCTCCCAAACATGGCCACCCAAGATTTTTGGCAGCATACTTCTCCCAAAGATAGCCACCCAAGATTTCTGGCGAATATTTAATCGTTAGTCTAGTCTTTAAGTATCCTTATATACTTGTAGGTAATGAATGATGGCCAGGCTCAGACAAACTATCGTGAGCTTAGAAGATACACCTTATTATCACTGCTGTTCGCGTGTAGTCCGTAAAGCCTTTTTGTGTGGTATTGATCATGTGACAGGCGAGAACTTTGAGCATCGACGCGAGTGGGTCGATTCACGCATTCTTGAGTTGGCGACCATCTTTGCTATTGATATTTGTGCATACGCTGTGATGAGTAACCATTTGCATGTGGTGCTAAAGGTCGACCCAGATAAAGTAAGACAATGGTCAGATAAAGAGGTGCTGATTCAGTGGCACAAAGGCTTTAAGGGTACATTGCTAACTCAAAAGTATCTTAAAGGTGAAGACCTTAACCAATTTGAACTTCAAACAGTTGATGAGTGCATTACAGAATATCGTAAACGTTTAATTGATATTAGCTGGTTTATGCGCTCCCTCAGTGAACCAATAGCAAGAATGGCCAATAAAGAAGATAAATGTACTGGTCGTTTCTGGGAAGGAAGATTCAAGTCTCAAGCATTACTCGATGAGGCCGCAGTATTAGCTTGTATGGCTTATGTCGATTTAAACCCCATCCGCGCTAATGTGGCTGCTACTCCTGAAACTTCTGATTACACCAGCATTCAACGCCGAATAGCTTCAGCGATAAAAGGTGAGCAACCAACCGAATTATTACCCTTTATTGGTAATGAACATTTAAACATGACTAATGGGCTAAAGTTCAGTGTCAAAGACTACATCAAACTGGTTGATGACACTGGCAGAATTATACGAGAAGATAAGCATGGCGCGATAAGTTCAAGTAGCCAAGATATCTTAAATAGACTCAATATTCCCGCTGATAATTGGCTTAAAATCACTACTGAATTTGGTATTTTATTCAAAGGTGCCGTAGGTGCATTACCCGCATTAACTGAATATTGCGAGCATTTAGAGCGAAAACGACGACAAGGAGCTTCAAACTGCCAGCGCTGGCTGTGTGCTTAAGCTCTAGTATCATTCCTGAGAATATCTCATCTGATACTTGATCAATATCAAGTCCTTCTGCTGTGAAGTGTTTAACCAAATATCTGATTTTGTAAATGTTAAGTGATCCGCAGTGAATAATTTTGCTGATTTTGTTTGTTGAGAAAAGAATAACCAATGTTGGTAACTCAAATCAAAAGGCGTTATGTTGTTAGATATAATTATGGGTGGCATTTTTAAAAGAGTTATTCAGTTATTTCTCATGATTTAATCATGGGTGGCATGATTGAAGTTTCATGATTTAATCATGGGTGGCATGATTGAAGAGATATTTTGAAAATATTATTTAAGTTTTTGTATAAAAAGATGTGTCTGCGTCAGAAATTTAATCAGTTAAATGCGGGCTTTAAATATAAAAAGGATGTTTTATGATAGATTTTAATAATAAAGGCTTTTTTAAGCTTAAGCAAAACCCTGACTTTGCTGAAAAAGTGGCAGAGTTGCTTTTAGATGATGAGCGAATAGTCGACGCTTATAAAACGATGCGTGATGGGGTGGTGTTTACTAATAAGCGTATTATCGCGGTGAATGTTCAAGGTATTACGGGCAGTAAAAAAGATTTTACCTCTTTGCCTTACAAAAATATTGTGGCTTATTCTATCGAAACGTCAGGCACTTTTGATCTTGATTCTGAATTAGAAATCTACTTCTCGGCCATCGGCAAGGTAAAATTTGAGTTCACGGGTAAGTCTTCAATGTTGGAAATATCAAAGATAATTTCGAGTCATTTATTATAAGTGCCATGTGTTGCGACCATGATAGACGCATAGTGCTTCAACAAATCGCGGCTGTTCAATTTTCAGAGTAATAGACGTTTTTGGTTGCAAGTGGCGTGTAATCAGCACAACAATGTGATCATTCTTACTGGTTAAAATCGCTTATAGCGTCGTTAGAAATTTTGAAGTCAGAACAGCTAGCTAGATTCAGTTTTTTCCGTACTCTAAGCGATTTTTCCTACACAATTTCTGATCACTTATTTATCCTGATTGGTATCATAAAAATAGCATCGATTATTCGATTAACACACCAACAAGGTTTATGATTTATTCGTCTCAATAATGAAGTTGATGAGGTCATATCATGATAATAGCTTGCCCACATTGCGATACCCTAAATCGCGTCCCTGATGAACGTCTTGAGCAACAACCAACCTGTGGTCATTGTAAAAAGCCTGTGTTTGTAGGTGAGCCCATAGAGCTAACCGCGGCGAACTTTGCCCACCATGCTAATAAGTCTGAATTACCACTGGTGGTGGACTTTTGGGCCAGTTGGTGTGATCTGTGTAAAAGCTTTGCGCCGGTGTTTACTCAAGCCGCTAAAAAGTGGGAGCCACAATTCCGCTTTGGTAAGCTTAATACCGAAGAGCAACAAGCTTTAGCGGCTCAATTTAATATTCGATCTATCCCAACCTTAATGGTATTTAAACAAGGCAAAGTGATTGCGCAGCAATCTGGCGCTATGCCTGCTTCGTCATTTGATCAGTGGTTAGCATCAGTAAAATAAATTGACTGAAAAGAGCGATTAGCTGTGTATTGCTTAAATGGGCTGGGTTTATTCGAAAATATGTTCGCTTAATTTCTTTGATACGACCTTTTGTCTATCAAACAATAAAACGCCATGATGTTATTTCACATTATGGCGTTTTATTTTGTAAATATTAGCAGCTAAATTACTTGGTATAGCGTTTCATGTTCATGGTTGAAGCATCAATATGCGCCATAAAATCGCTTGCGGCTTTCGCTGTCATAAAGCTATTCATCGATGCATCGGCGTTTTCTACACTATCCCAGTGGACGATAACTAACCATTCACCTTCAGAACCTTTGGCTGTTTCTCTTGATAAAAACCCCGCCTGTTTGGAAACGTGTTCTGTTTCAACCGCTTTGTCTAATGGTGAGAATTGTTGGTAAGTCACGCCATCTTTTAGTTTAAAGGTAGCAACTTCAATAACTTCTGCAAAAGATAATGTTGGGATAGCAGCCAATAGTGAAAGGCTTAATACAATTTTAGCGAGTTTTGTCATGATAATATCTCTTTAAGTATTAATTGATTTAGCAAATGTTTAAAGTGAAACACGCAGGCCGAACATCACTTCGTGGGCAGAGGCGTTATCGATATTAAAACCGTCGGTAAAAGAGTCTTGCCCTGTGCTTACGTCACCAAATATAGCGTATTGGTATTCACCATAAACTGACACGGTTTTACTGATGGCGTAATTAGCACCTAAGCCGACATTCCATGAAAACTCGGTTGAATCCTCATCGCTATAAGCATCATAGTAACCATCTACATTGCCATCAAACGGGTCAAACGCGGCAACTCCGGCACCTCCAAGTCTTGCTGAAAAGCGATTAAAGGCGACACCGACACCCGTTTTAATATATGGGGTAAATGCAGTGCTGTTTGCAAAGTCATAAAAGGCTTCTAACGTCAGTGTTGTTGTTTCTATGTTACCGTCTACAAGATATTCTTCGCCGTTACGGGCACCGGTACCTAATTTTGTATCGTTGAAGCTTGCATCACGATAGCTCAGGCGGCTTTCAATTCGATATTGTTCGTTAAAAGCATAACCAAATCCGATCCCACCCACAGCGCTGTCGCTGGCATCGAACTCCCCAGGGAAGTCACTGTCAGCTGCAATGTTGTTACCATAAGGTGTCACGTCATTTGCCTGCTGACTGTAGCCTAATTGAGCGGTAGCATAAAAACCTTGTGCATTAGCTAATGATGGCAATACCAATGCTGTGGCGATACATAATGCAATTGTTGCGCTGCGAGTGTTCATATAAACCTTCTGTATTGTGTGCAGGTAATTGAAGTTTTGTTGTTATCAACCAAATGTTCTTTGTTGAATATAACGCTAACTATACTTGCTTCTAATTGATGGTAATATATGTAGTAATTTGACTTTATAGTTCCTGAATTCAGAATAATGATAAATCACTTACGCCATATGTCAGTATTTGCCAAGGTGGTTGATGAAGGGTCATTTAGGGCTGCTGCCAAAGCACTGGGTTTAGCTCCCTCTCGAGTCAGCCAGACGGTATCAGATCTTGAGCAATATCTTGGCGTAAGCTTGCTAAACCGAACCACCAGAAAGCTATTTTTGACGAATGAAGGCCGTAAGTTATATGTTCATGCGGCTGAAATAACCCGCAGTGCTGAAGCCGGTATAAATGAGTTAAATGGCTATTCGCAACAGCCTATTGGTTCGTTAAAAGTATCCATGCCTGCGTTTTTAACTTCATCGGCCATTTCGGGCGCCATTGCTCAATTTTCACTGCAATATCCTACTGTTACGTTGTCGTTACATTACACAGATCAGGTCGTCGATATTCTGAATGAAGAAATCGACCTGAGTATTCGAGTCGGTTGGTTAAAAGACAGTACGTTGATGTGCCGTAAATTAGGTGAAAGTCAGCGTTTGTTGGTGGCAGCGCCCAAATATGTGATGTCGCATCCTGTACCTAAGCATCCTACTGACTTAAAAGACTGGAACTGGATCCGTTTTAGTATGCGCGCGAGTACTGTCGATTTTACCTCGAAAACAGGTGAAGAAGTGAGTGTGACTGAAACGTCAAATATCAGCGTAAACAGTGCCGATGCATTGTGGTATTTTGCCCGGCAAAACCTCGGTTTAACGATTTTGCCTGAACCTGTTGCAAGAGAGCAGATTAAAACGGGTGAATTGGTGCATGTTTTACCTGAGTGGCAGCTTAAGCCGCTTGGATATTATGCCGTTTGGCCAGATAAATCTCGCCGGGAAACGCTGACATTATTATTGGTGCGATTTTTAGCAGAGCAGAGTTTGTAATGTTAGGTTAAACTAAAGCATTATAATAATGGATTGATAATTATGGAAAAATACTGCTCATTGGCTTACTCAGCATCGCGATATTTGGCTATTTAGATAACAACCTTCCAACCACACAAATAGTACAAAACGTTTTCGCGGCTGATACTGTTGCCAGTGCCAGTAATCGCGCCTTACAAAATGCCATTGATAACCGACAAAGTAATGTTCAAGTGGCGGGTTCTGGTAATGTGATAAAAGTACTGTCAGATGATCTTAAAGGCAGTCGTCACAAGCGGTTTATTTTAAAAATTGCCAATGGTGGCACTTTACTCGTTGCCCATAATATTAATAACCGAACGGGTTATTTTTAATGTTTATCAATTTACGCAAAAGCAGTTTTTCGTGATAATTTATTTTATTCAACATCATAATGGAATATGAATGCGTAATTTACTCGTTGTTTTACTTTTCACCTTAGCTGGATGTGCAAGCCAGCCTGAACCTTTCAGTGTGGTGATAGATCCACTCTCAGCAAACACAATTGTTTATAGTGGCGAAATCACCGCTGATAATGTCGCCTCTTTTGAACAGCTTATAACTAACAGCCCAACAAAAATAGAATCGCTGATCATCAATAGTGGTGGCGGTGAAGTATTCGCAGGCATTCGATTTGGTGAACTGGTATATCAATACGAGTTAAAGGTGATAGTAGACAAAGTCTGCGCATCATCTTGTGCTAATTATATTGCTACTGCCAGTAATGATGTTACGGTCAAACAAGGTGGCCTATTAGGTTGGCATGGCGGTGCATTGCAGCCACTCTACTTATCTTTACAGCAATCCAAAAATCAAGTTGATAAATCTAACATAAAAGATGAACAATTTATTGCGAAATGGCGTCAAGCTGAACTCGACTTTTTCAACAAGGTAAAGGTGAATCAGATTGTGACGGTGATAGGCATGATGCCGGGGTTACACGATAAAAGAGACGCGCAGTTATTTAGTTATGATCAGAAAACCTTAAAGCGATTAGGCTTACACATTGCCTATGAAGGTGAGCAAGCAACCCATTCAAGTTCTGGTGAGTATGTAGTGCAAATTTTTAGTTTATCGCCTGAGGTATTAGACTTGTTGTTAATTCAACATAGTAAGATTTTAGAACAAGAAAAACTTGGCTTGTTATCACAAGGGATTTGATAATTATGAAAAAAATACTGCTCATTGGCTTACTCGGCATCGCGTTATTTGGCTATTTAGACAAAAACGCTCAAACCACTCAAATAGTACAAAACGTTTTCGCAGCTGATACCGTTGCCAGTGCCAGTAATAGCGCCTTACAAAGTGCCATTGATAATCGACAAAGTAATGTTCAAGTGGCGGGTTCTGGTAATGTGATAAAAGTACTGTCAGATGATCTTAAAGGCAGTCGTCATCAGCGGTTTATTTTAAAAATTGTCAATGGTGGCACTTTACTCGTTGCCCATAATATCGATTTAGCCCCACGCATAAATGGCCTTAATGTTGGCGATACCGTCGAGTTTTATGGTGTGTATGAGTTTAATAATAAAGGCGGTGTTATTCATTGGACTCACCACGATCCTCGCGGGCAGCATATCGGTGGATGGCTGAAGCACAATGGCAGCACCTATCAATAAGCTATTGGGGTGTGGGAGTTCTGTCTGTCGGGAATGTTAAATAATGCCTGCAAAAAAGACGAGTAAGTGGATTGGCTGATAAATCATCTTAATGATGCGTTAAATGCATCATCAAGATGATAGGTGAATCAAAGTTTATTCAGGCTCACCCTTTATTCAGGCTCATTCTTTACTCAAGATCACTTTCAACAAAGAGTCACTCTTTACTCGGCTCACGCTTTACTCAGGATCACTCTTTACTCAGGGTCATAGTCAAGCACTGGCGCTAGCCACTTCTCTGCTTCTGCTAAGCTCATGCCTTTACGCTTAGCGTAATCCTCTACCTGATCTTTACCAATATTTGTCACGCCAAAATAGCGTGATTTAGGGTGGGCAAAATACCAGCCAGAAACCGCTGCAGTTGGATACATGGCAAAGCTTTCGGTGATGTTCAAATCGATGGTTTCATCGGGTTTGAGTAAATCCCATAACAAGCCTTTTTCTGTGTGGTCTGGGCATGCTGGGTAACCCGGTGCTGGGCGAATACCTTTATAACGTTCACGAATTAACGCTTCGTTGTCTAAGACTTCATCGGCGGCGTATCCCCAAAACTCTTTACGAACACGCTCGTGCATGCGCTCGGCAAAGGCTTCGGCTAAACGGTCGGCTAAACACTTGAGCATAATGGCATTGTAGTCGTCGTGATTGGCTTCAAAGCGCGCTATGTGCTCGTCAATACCATGGCCTGCGGTTACCGCAAAGCCGCCCATGTAATCGGCGACGCCTGAGTCTTTTGGCGCAACAAAGTCTGCAAGACAAAAGTTGTCGTTACCCACACGCTCAAGCTGCATGCGTAAATGATGAGTCGTCATTTCAACTGTGGTGCGGCTTTCGTCGGTATACAGCTCAATGTCGTCATGATTCACTGTATTGGCAGGAAATAGTCCAATCACGCCTTTGGCGGTTAACCATTTCTCTTTGATGATGGTGTCTAGCATGGCTTTGCCGTCGGAAAACAGTTTGCGTGCTTCTTCGCCCACGACGTTGTCGTTTAAAATTTCAGGATAATGGCCGTGTAACTCCCAGCTTCTAAAGAAGGGGATCCAGTCGATGCGCTCCACTAGATCTTCTAACGGATAGTCATCAAACACCTGACGCCCAAGTACATTTGGCGTAAATGGGGTGTAGTTTTCCCAGTCGTGTTTGCAACGGTTTTCACGAGCGGCTTCAATTGACACGATGGTTTTACGTTTGGTTTGCGACAGGCGTTTTTCACGCATAATGTCGTATTCAGCGTAGGTTTCGTCAATGGTGGCTTGGCGAGTTTCATTGTTAACTAACTTTGACACCATAGGCACAGCGCGCGAAGCATCGGCAATGTAAATGGCACCGTGTGGGTAATGTGGGGCAATTTTCACTGCGGTATGAATTTTAGAGCAGGTTGCACCGCCAATAATGGCTGGAATGGTTAAGCCTTCGCGGTGGAAGGTTTTCACGTTGTGCACCATTTCATCTAGGCTTGGGGTAATCAATCCAGACATACCAATAATGTCGATATTGTGCTCTTTTACCGCCTCGAGAATTTTCTCAACCGACACCATCACACCTAAGTCGAATACTTCAAAACCATTACACGCCAGCACAACGCCAACAATGTTTTTGCCAATATCGTGTACGTCGCCTTTTACGGTAACCATCAAGATTTTACCGTTCGATTGGCCTTCAACTTTTTCAAGTTCGATATACGGGTTTAAATAGGCGACAGCTTTTTTCATTACCCGGGCTGATTTGACCACTTGCGGTAAGAACATTTTGCCGGCGCCAAATAAGTCTCCAACCACGTTCATGCCATCCATTAATGCTACCTTCAATCACATCAAGTGGGCGGGTGGCTTCAAGACGCGCAGCTTCGGTGTCTTCGTCGATAAATTCGGTAATGCCTTTAACCAGCGCATGAGACAGGCGCTCATTAACGGCCAACTGCGCCATGCCAAGTCTTCTTTTTTGGCCACTTGGGTGCCGTCACCGCGGTATTGTTCGGCAATGTCGAGCAACTGCTCTGTGTTGCTTGAGTCGGCCACTGGGCAAGGCAGATTAAGGACCACGTTTTCGACTTTGTCTTTTAGCTCTTTATCGATGTCATCGTAAATGGCTAATTGGCCGGCGTTAACAATCCCCATGTCCATACCTGCTTGAATTGCATGGTATAAAAACACTGCGTGAATGGCTTCACGTACAGGGTTGTTGCCACGGAACGAGAATGACACGTTTGACACACCGCCTGAAATCATTGCATGTGGCAGAGTGGCTTTGATGTCTTTGATGGACTCGATAAAGTCGACTGCATAGTTATCATGCTCATCAATACCGGTGGCAATAGCAAAAATGTTCGGATCGAAAATAATGTCTTCTGGCGCAAAACCGACTACATCGACTAATAAGCGATAGGCGCGGGTACAAATGTCGGTTTTACGGGCGCGAGTGTCAGCCTGGCCTTGCTCGTCAAACGCCATCACAATCGCCGCAGCGCCATAGCGTTTCACTAATGTAGCTTGTTTAATAAAGGCTTCTTCGCCTTCTTTCATCGAAATTGAGTTAACAATCGACTTGCCTTGCACGCATTTAAGGCCAGCTTCAATGACGTCCCATTTAGATGAGTCGATCATAATCGGCACGCGAGAAATATCTGGCTCAGAGGCGATTAAGTTTAAAAACTTGGTCATCGACGCGGCGCCGTCGAGCATGCCTTCGTCCATATTGACGTCGATGATTTGCGCGCCGTTTTCAACTTGCTCTCGCACTACATCGAGTGCTTCTTCAAACTTTTCTTCTTTAATTAAGCGTAAAAATTTAGCAGAGCCGGTGACGTTGGCGCGCTCGCCGACGTTCACAAATAATGAGTTTTGATCAATGGTTAATGGCTCTAATCCCGATAAACGACAAGCAACGGGGATCTCCGGTAACGTACGCGGTGCATGGCGTAATACTGCTTCACGGATGGCACTAATGTGCGTTGGCGTGCTGCCACAACAGCCGCCGACAATATTAAGCATGCCTTCTTCTGCCCATTGAATAATGACCTCGGCCATTTCTTCTGGGGTTTCATCATAACCACCAAACTCATTAGGTAAGCCCGCATTAGGGTGGGCAGACACATAACATTCGGCAATACGTGATAACTCTTCTACATAAGGGCGCAGCTCTTTTGACTCAAGGGCGCAGTTAAGGCCAATCGATAACGGCTTAATATGACGCAGTGAGTTGTAAAAGGCTTCGGTTGTTTGGCCGGTTAATGTACGGCCTGATGCGTCGGTAATGGTACCCGAGATCATCACTGGTAAACGTTCGCCAATTTGATCAAATACGGTTTCAATGGCAAATAAAGCGGCTTTGGCGTTTAAAGTATCAAATATGGTTTCGACCATAATGATGTCGGCGCCACCTTCTATTAATGCGCTGGTTGATTCAACGTAGGCTTCCACTAATTGATCAAAGCTAATATTACGAAAGCCTGGGTCGTTTACATCTGGGCTGATTGAACAGGTGCGGTTAGTGGGGCCTAGTACCCCTGCAACATAGCGTGGGTTACCGGTTTGTGCGGCCACTTCGTCAGCTGCTTGGCGAGCGATGCGGGCACCTTCACGGTTAATTTCGGCAGACAAGGCTTGCATGTCGTAATCGGCCATGGCGATGGTGGTGGCATTAAAGGTGTTGGTTTCAATAATGTCGGCACCGCCGAGCAAGTATTTAACATGAATAGCTTTAATAAGCTCGGGTTGGCTGAGTACCAATAAGTCATTGTTACCTTTAACATCGCAATGCCAATCTTTAAAGCGTTCACCGCGATAATCTTCTTCTTGCAACTTATGATTTTGGATCATGGTGCCCATCGCACCGTCTAAAATCACAATACGCTCTGCTAATAATGCGTTAAGTTGTTCAAGTGTTTGACTGTGAGAAGTCGACTTCGCCATAAACGGTTACCTTTTTATCACTATGTTGCTTGATACCTTGATTGAGATAAGCATACCCTTAAATAGATGGAAAAGGGCGATATCCTGATTTTACAAGGCAAAGAGTCTGTTCTGAATGATGACTTAAAAACTTCATTTAGACATATAAACGTATAGACGGCTATAATACGCGAGTTTTTATTCAAAGGGCAAGGCTGAGGTGGCATTAAATGAAACAAGCCAGAATTGTATTTTTGCGTCACGGTGAGTGTGAAGGTGGTGAAATCGCCCGTGGCCAAATAGATGTGGCATTAACAGAGCAGGGTCGAGAGAAAATGCACCAAGCTGTTAGCTGTGTGCCATTGCCTTTGAAGCAGATTTTTAGCTCTCCTTTAGTGCGCTGCCAAAGTTTTGCGACTAGCATTGCTCAACAATTAAATTTGCCACTCACTGTATTGCCCGCATTGCAAGAGGTTAACTTTGGCATATGGGACGGCCAAACCTATGACGCCATTTATCAAGCCAACCCAAGCCAATTTGATGCGTACTGGCAAGACCCATGGCAAGTAGACAATACGCCTGAAAATGGTGAGAGTTTGGTGGATTTTTATCAAAGAGTGCAGCAAGGTTTTATGGCTGTGGTCGACAGCATGTGGCACTCGCTAAATGCAACAGATGAGCCTGAAGCAAATAACCCGCAAGCCCTAGTGGTCACTCATGGCGGGGTAATGCGCTGCATTATGGCTTATGTACTTAAAAGCAGCCAAAACAATGGATTATTCGCTAACCTTGCTATCCCCTATGCTGCTATTATGTCTGTTGATGTGTACTGGGATGTCCCAAGCGATGACGTTACATCTCTTGTAGATAACCAAACACATCAAGCTAAAGCAACCTTTAGGTTAAATTGGCCGCAAATTTTGGAAACTCGTTAATCATTATGTAATTTAAGGTATTGGGAATTGGGATAAGCCCAAACTGTACCCGCAACTGTAGATATTCAATAGCCTATTGAATATAAGTCAGATACCAGCTTTGAATTGCCTCAATATCTATACCTAAGCGGGTGACTTAGGGGAGTTATTATGTTGATCTTTAGTAGCACTTTTTGGGCATGTCGAGGTGTAAACCATGCCTGAGTCGGTATTAGATGTTGAACATCTTTTTTGGCAAGTTGGTGGTAAAACCATTCTTGCAGATATTCATTTCAGTTTACCTAAAGGGCAAATGTTAGGGTTAATTGTACTCTAATGGTGCCGGTAAATCTAGCCTCTTGCGCTGTTTGTATCGTTATATTGAACCTAGCGGCGGCAATATTACGCTATTTTCTAAACATATTAGCGATTATTCGGCTAAGGCGTTAGCGCGCACCGTAGCGGTGGTGCAGCAAGACACACCGCATTATTTTGACCTGACTACAGAGCAATTAGTGAGCATGGGGTTAACCCCGCATAAAGGCTTATTTGACTCAACAACTCAGCGTGACCGTGAGCTCATTGACACGGCGTTAACTAAAGTGGGTCTAAGTCAGCATGCCCAACAGCCTTACGAGCAATTGTCTGGTGGCGAAAAACAACGGGCACTCATTGCCCGCGCAATTGTGCAGCAACCGCAAATCCTTATATTAGACGAACCCACAAATCACTTAGACATTCGTTATCAAATTCAAATTTTAGAATTGGTGGCCTCGCTTGGGATAAGCGTCATCGCCTCTATCCACGACTTAAATTTAGCCAGTGCCATGTGTGACAAATTACTGTTACTTGATCAAGGTAAGCTTATCGCCAAAGGCAATCCAAGTTCGGTACTTAGCGAACGGCAAATCAGCGATGTATTTGGCGTGTGCTGCGAGGTTAATCAACATCCCCAGCATGGTAAGCCGTTGATCAGTTATTTTTATGGTTATCAAAGTAATAATAAAGTGAGCCAACACAATGATTAATGCTACTCATACTCGCTATTACAGTGTGTTAGCTTTGATTGTGCTAGCAACCATAGTGACCCCGTTTTTTGCCGCCAGTTTTGGTGCTGCCAATATTATGCTGTCTGATGTATTGGGTGTTTTGACATCGTTTATCAGTGGTCATAACGATGCAAGCTATAGCGCAAATTTAAGCCAGCGGATTATTTTAGAGCTGCGTTTACCGCGGATTTTGTTGGCGTTTGTGGCCGGTGCAGGCTTATCTCTGGCTGGGAGTGTGTTGCAAACCGTGACCCGAAATCCGCTTGCAGACCCGTATTTATTTGGTATTAGCTCTGGTGCATCATTTGGAGCAGTTGTGGTGATTTCGCTATTCAGTCAAACGGGGATTTTTGCCCAGCTGTTTGGCGGTGCGCTGGTGGTATCGTCACTTGGTCACCAACCCTGGTGATCCTGGTCGATGCTCAGTTTACCTGTTGGAGCTTTTATTGGTGCCAGTTTATCTGTGCTATTAGTGGTGGTGTTATCTGGTATTGGCCGCACAAGTCAGGTTGAGCGCATGTTGTTATCTGGGGTGGCAACCTCATTTTTATTTGGCGCGTTAACCAGTTTGTTGTTGTATTTTTCCAGTCCGCAAGCGGCTGCGTCGGTATTATTTTGGAGCTTAGGCAGTTTTGCAAAAGCCAGTTGGCCCAGTTATGGCTCCCTACAGTAACTGTTGGCGCAAGCTTACTGATTATGTTGGCTTTTAAGCGACAAATTATGGCGCTACAAGCGGGTGATGAGAGCGCGCATACCCTAGGGGTTAATGTTGCCAAACTTAGGCTAAGCATGTTGTTATTGTGCTCATTAATTACCGCAATGCTGGTGGCCAGTTGTGGCGGTATTGGTTTTGTGGGGTTAATGATCCCCCATACTGTTAGGTTGTTGTTTTCTGGGCGTCAGCCGATGATCTTAACAGCGGTGTTAGGTGGCTTATTTATGGTATGGATTGATGTTGTTGCCCGTTGTTTATTAACAAATCAAGAAGTACCAGTTGGCATTATTACGGCAGCACTTGGCAGTGTGTTCTTTTTGTTTATTTTGCGTCATCGTCGATAAAAGGGTTGAGAATTGAACCAACAATCTATTGCACAATCGTTATTTTCTGTTACCGCGGCGAGTCGCCAATATGATGACGCCATAGAGCACAAAATTAACCAAAAAACCAAACCTCTCGGTGCGTTAGGGCAGCTTGAGTCTTTAGCGAAGCAAATCGCTAGGGTGCAATACAGCCGTGAAAGTGAATTGAGTCACATTTTACTTAATCGCACAGAATCAGCGGTCACTGAATCGAGCCAGAGTTCGACCCATTTACCGTTATATATTAACAAGCCCACCATGCTGGTGTTTGCTGCCGACCACGGTATTGCGGCTTATGGTGTGTCAATTGCGCCGAGCGAAGTGACCACCCAAATGGTGCATAACTTTATTTATGGTGGCGCGGCAATTAATGTGTTTTGTCGTCAGGTCGGTTTTGCACTAGAAGTCATCGATTGCGGTATTTTACAACCATTAGCCACTGATTCAGGTGTGGTTAATCAACGCTTGGGCGAGGGTACCCAAGCCATGCATTTGCAACCTGCGATGTCGTTAGCTCAAGTCCGTCAGGGGTTTGAATTTGCAAAACTGTTGGTCAAAAGGCATGTCGATAATGGCACCAGCATGATTGCCTTAGGTGAAATGGGCATTGGCAATACCAGTGCGGCAGCGGCGTTGATGGCGGCAGTGCTTAATCTTGATGTTGATCTATGTGTAGGGCGTGGTACAGGCATTGATGATGCGACATTAACAAAAAAAGTCACATTAATTAATCAGGCAATCGATTTACATCGTAATGAATTTACGTCAATTGAGTCGATTTTAGCTCACTTGGGCGGTTTTGAAATTGTGCAAATGACCGGTGCAATTTTGGCGGCGGCAGAGCAAAAAATATTAGTGGTGATAGATGGTTTTATCGCTACTGCTGCAGCATTAGTTGCGCTAAAATTAGCGCCACAATCACACGATTATTTAGTGTTTGCTCATGAGTCGCACGAGCAAGGGCATCAATTAATGCTACAAGCATTACAGGCCACACCATTGTTATCGTTGGGATTAAGATTAGGAGAGGGAACTGGCGCTGCGTTGGCCTTACCGCTCATTCAAGGGGCTGTAAATTTCTACAATCAAATGGCCAGTTTCGATGATGCTGGCGTTAATAATGTGGTTTAAAGGGGCAAAATGTCTGGCGATATAAAATGGTTGCGGCAGTTAAATTTATTTTTTGTGGCGATGAGTTTTTTTACTCGCATCCCAATACCGTCGTGGGTAGTAATTGATAACGATAAACTCAACAAGGCCAGCCGGTATTTTGGTGTAGTGGGATTAGTTATTGGCTTAATTTGTGCGTTGGTGTTTTGGTTAGCTCAATTAATTTTGCCTACTAGCATTGCCATATTATTGTCGATGGTTGCGAGTGTGTTCGTCACGGGCGCATTTCATGAAGATGGCTTAGCTGACACCGCTGACGGCTTTGGCGGTGGTTGGACGGTAGCTGATAAGTTACGAATTATGAAAGATTCACGCTTAGGCAGTTATGGTGCCTTAGCGCTAGGACTCGTGTTATTGCTTAAATGGCAACTATTGGTTGAGCTTGCGCTTTACAGTCCAATGGCGGCGGTGAGTGCGCTCATTGCAGGGCACACGTTGAGCCGAGTATTGGCATCGAGTTTTATTTTTAGTGAGCAATATGTTCGCGATGATGACAGCAGCAAATCGAAACCGGTTGCTGAACACCAGCAATTAAACGACTTGTTTATTTTAATCGCTAGCGGGATTTTTGTATTGTTGTGGCTCAATGGCCTAGCCGCTTTTGTGTTGTTTATTACCCTGTGGCTAGTCCGTATTTTATTGGGTGGCTTTTTTCGCAAACAGATTGGTGGTTACACTGGCGACACGCTGGGTGCAGCGCAACAAATTAGCGAAGTTTGCTGCTATTTAGTGATATTAGCAGTGGGTTTAAGCTAATGATTCATTTGGTGTTAGGCGGTGCACGCAGTGGCAAAAGTCGATTTGCTGAGCAGCGTGTTGCCGAATACGCAGCCATTGGTTACTCATGCGTTTATGTTGCAACCGCAACAGCGCTAGACCATGAAATGACTCAACGTATTGCCAAGCACCAGCAAGACAGAGTGTCCAGCGCCCATAACTGGACACTACACGAACAAGCTTTTGACGTTGCCCAAACCCTAACGGCAATTGATAAGCCGCAACAAGTCATCTTAGTCGACTGCCTAACGCTGCTGTTAACCAATCATTTACTCGACCCAAATCCTGGGCGTTGGCCTGAGCAAAAGGTGGCATTGCTTGAATGCCTGACCCAATTACACAGTGATGTGATCTTAGTGAGTAACGAAGTCGGTTCTGGGATTGTGCCAATGGGCGAGCTCAATCGTCGGTTTGTCGATGAGGCCGGGTGGTTAAATCAAGCTATCGCGTCAATAGCAGATCAAGTGACGCTGGTGGTCGCTGGCTTGCCATTAGCATTAAAGCAATAGTATTTCAGCGGTCATATACTCGATATACAACAAATACAAATTAATCCGATCCGCGTATAACCCTTTGCGCGTATTACAGACTCATTAGCAGTGCATTTTAAGATGAGCACATCAACAGGAATAATGATATGACAACCGAAAATCACGACAATGAATCAACAAACGAAGTTGATGCTACTAAAGCGCAGCGTCACAAAGCGCGCCAGCAAAAAGTAAAGCAAGGCGTAGATGCTCAAATTGCTGCAGCACAAGATGAAAAGGGCATTTTGTTAGTGCTCACCGGAAACGGTAAAGGCAAATCAACTTCAGGTTTTGGCTCGGTTGCTCGCGCTGTGGGTCATGGCCATAAAGCGGCTGTAGTGCAGTTTATTAAAGGCACCTGGGCTTGTGGTGAGCGTAATTTATTAGAAGGCGCAGGGGTTGAGTTTCATGTCATGGGAACCGGTTTTACCTGGGAAACTCAAGACAAAGAAAAAGACACTCAAGCCGCAATGGAAGCCTGGGTTGAAGCCGAAAAACTGCTTAAAGATGAATCGATCAATATGGTGTTGTTAGATGAATTAACCTACATGGTGAGTTATCACTACATCGAGCTTGAGCGAGTATTAACGGCGTTAAAAAATCGCCCACCAATGCAGCATGTCATTATTACCGGCCGCGCCTGTCATCGCGACATTATTGAGTTAGCCGATACAGTCAGCGAGGTTCAACCGATAAAGCACGCGTTTAATGACGGCATTAAAGCGCAGTTGGGTTTTGATTATTGATTTATTAATTGTCGCTGAACCCATACATTGACATAATGCACCCATAGTTTGACAAATTTAACCCATTATATGACATTTTGTTTTATATGCTATTGATTTATTAGTTAAAATGTTTAACTCCAGTTTGGTTTTTTTGTAGTTTTCGAGGGGTTCGATGAAAAATGAGCTGCCAGATATATATGTAAAATTAGTCAATATATTTATATTTTTGTCTTGGGTCGCTACAGCCTCGGTAAAGGTATTAGCGTCTTTGATAAAGCTGGGCTCAACGAATCACCAATGACAAATATCGGTAATTATACTCTAACATTTCTGTCAATTGGTTTGCTTCTAGGTGCAGTGATTGGTTATGTGGCATTTAGCGTTTCTAATTTAATTTTAGGTGCCGTAAGCCTAATAGCATGGTTAGTGTTAATGGTTGGTATTCCGCCTTCTAATAGTTCAAAGTTAAGGATGGCTTTATTTTATATGTCGCTAACTTTACTACCAGTTACTTGGGCAGTTTATATTTGGCTTGGCTAATGTGTACTTTGCATATAACACCGCCAGTCAATAGGCGAACCCTTTAGTACCCAATACGGTCAATCAACAAATTCATTTACTTCGTCGGTCATTTAACTGTTAAAATAAATGGATTTTATGGTGATTTATCAATTTTATGGAAGCAAGGTTCACGAGAGTTAATGAACTTTAAGTTTGAGAAACTCAGTAGTCTGGAAGTTGATATGCAGACTAACGATGAATTTTTAACTGTAATTGGTTCATTCTCTGATTTTGAAATGTTAGTTAAGTTGCCCCTAAAACCTCAAGTTGCCATAGAATTAAAGCAGTGGAGTAATTGCATATAGCAAGAGTTTTCAAGCCGAAAAACTTACCGCTGGCCATCGCTTCGCGATTATAGTTAACGTTAATTTACCATTAAAAAAACAGCGTTAGTGCGTCAAGCGAAGCTTGATGCATCTTGCAGGGTGTAAGTCCCTGTCAGGTAAGGTTTAACCAGCCACCTGTATCGAGTGTTGCACCTTTGGCGGAGTGTGAGATTAGCAGATGCTTTTCAGCAGTGAGGACTGCATCACGCGAACAATATTGGTGAAGCGTACACAGAGAATTATGTAGGCCATAGGGATTGTCGTGATCCTGAAGTGCTGGTATCGCTCCGATAAATACTAGAACTGACTGACGAGGTTTGTAACGCCATCGAAGTCCATGCAAAGCAGCCGTTATTCATATAAATGAAGGGTGAGGTTGTGGCGAGTCAGCGGAGTTATCAAGCCGTGGCATGCATAAAGAGATGCATCAGGAACTTGAGAGATCCAAAGGTGTTCCATCAGGACGATGGTAGAGAAGTCTAGTTAAAAGCGAGACGAACGATGACCCTTTGGAAGTCAGATCAGCCCATAGTAGTCTGAGCAGGGGAAAGCCTTGTACATGGCGAAGGAGCTGACAGTTATATTCGGTATTAAGCTGCCACATAGTCCAGACAAAGTTGGGCTGGAGCCACTATGACAACCACACTTAATGCCATCGCATTTAAAGCACAAACCCACCCCAAGCACAGGTTTCAGAATTTATATGGACTGCTAAATACTGACAGCCTGTATCAAAGCTGGGGGCAACTCAATAAGCAAGCGAAGCCTGGTATCGATGGCATTACCATGCCTAAGTACCGAGATAAGCTGATAGAAAATATCGACCGTTTAGGTCAGCAACTCAAACAGAAATGTTATCGAGTTAATGACATCAAACGGATTTTTATTCCTAAATCGAACGGTAAATTACGCCCTTTAGGCCTACCAACGGTAGATGACAAGCTAGTGCTACAAAGTGTCAGTCAGATCCTGCAAAGTATCTGGGAACAAGACTTTTTGCGTAATAGCTATGGTTATCGCCCGAATAAAAGTGCGCATCAAGCGGTGCATAGTTTAACGCTCAATCTGCAATTTAAAGGTTATGGTTATATTGTTGAGGCAGATATTAAAGGCTTCTTTGACAACCTTGATCACGAATGGCTGATGGCTATGCTCGAGCAACGAATTGATGACAAGGCGATACTTAATTTGATAAATCAATGGTTGAAAGCAAGGATAAAATCCCCTGATGGTGAATTTACTAAGCCATTAAGCGGTAGCCCACAAGGTGGCATTATCAGCCCTGTGTTAGCTAATATTTATTTGCATTATGCGCTAGACCTTTGGTTTGAAAAGAAAGTGAAGCCAAGGATGAAAGGCCGAGCAATGATGATCCGTTATGCGGATGATTTTGTTTGTGCGTTTCAGTTTGCACATGATGCTGAACGCTTTTATAAGGCTTTGCCAAAACGATTAAAGAAATTCAACCTAGACGTCGCAGAAGATAAAACATCATTGATGCGATTTAGTCGCTTTCATATTGGACGAAAACGTCATTTTGTATTTCTTGGATTTGAGTTTTACTGGGGCAGAGATTCGAAAGGTAAAGCAAGACTCAGACGACGAACAGCTGTGAAGAAACAGAAGGCGACGT
Organism: Shewanella phaeophyticola; assembly: GCF_025398315.1. GTDB lineage: Bacteria > Pseudomonadota > Gammaproteobacteria > Enterobacterales > Shewanellaceae > Shewanella > Shewanella phaeophyticola. The sequence goes on along the minus strand of NZ_JAODOQ010000001.1, from coordinate 3,172,251 downwards.
TGAGCGAGTATTACCAATGGATCAAAGCTAAACGCTCATTAAAACTGAGAGAGTGGCTGCCACAGTTAAAGCGAAAATTAGTCGGATTTAGAAATTATTTTGGTTTGCCAGATAACAGCCGAAGCTTATCGTATGTATATGACTATGTTCTTCATAGCTTATACAAATGGTTGAATAGGCGTAGTGGACGGCGAAGTTATAACTGGAGTAATTTCAAGAAGATGTTAGAGTATTTTAGAATTGAGAGTCCAAAGATCAACAAGCGTTTGGTGTTGATTGATTGGTACTAGGATCGTGTTTTACACGAGTGAATATATAACTGAAGAGCCGGATGCGGTAGTTCCGCACGTCCGGATCTGTGTGGGGTCGGGTCAGTAATGGCCGCTCTACCACGATTACATAAAATGGAGAAAGTTTTTATGGATGGTCATGTGAAAGAAAATAAAATACTGGCTACTACTTGGCTATTCTTGGCCTCGTTTTTGATAGTGTCAGCTGGTTACATACTGTCTACTTCAGGTAAGTACTTGGTTCCTTCTATCTTGGGGATATCAATTATTTTATTTCTCATGGGGCGTCAACGGCTAACCAAATACCAGATACAGCAATCCAAATTCCAGCTCTATATAAGAAGCTTGGCCATTGTTGTCGCTATATCAGCAGGGGCTGTTGGGGCTACGATAGCAAATGTATAACCAATCACGTCAAGTACGCAGCTTCACTGCTGGGACTTACACTGCGTTGTTTGTTTTGTTGTTTCACGTACGCTACAACAAAAAAATAACTGCGTTACGACCCCTTATTGTGGGGCGTTAAATTGTGAAGGGACTTACAAGCTAGCCAGACATCCATGTCTGGGCTCACGTCATTTTCTTCAACGGCCTCAAGTCCAGAGTTGAATTTGGACAGTTGCAAGCAATATACGAAAGTCATTTATGCCCCAAAACGTTTTACCCCCTCGTTTTGGTGTTCTAACTGTTTTAAATATTATCATTTTGTGACAAGCTGCAGTGCGGTCGCTACATGTAAACAGGTATGCTACCAAATACAGTGTCATAGCTTTATCTCATTATTACATTCTATGCTAGAAATGAAACTTTCATGAAAAAATTATTAGAAAAAGACTTACCATATTTTAATAAATTCATAAATCGATTAGATGGGAAGTATGATTTTATAGATTTTCTTGGCGATAAATTTAATGCAAAAACTAGAGTTATTCTATCCTGCAAAGAGCATGGTAAAGGAAGTGAATTTGGTAACCCATGGCTACCTGTTGCAGACTCAGTTATGCAAGGTTACGGTTGTCCCAAGTGCTCTGGTAGATACAGATACACTCAAGAAGAATGTATTGAACAGGTAAAAGAGTTAGGATTTATATTCGTAAATTTTTTAGGAGAGTTTAAAGGCATTCAGACAAATGTAAATCTTGACTGCCCTATTCATGGAGAGGGATGTTCTGGTCTAATTCCATCGGACACTTAGTTTTGTGACAGTATGGTCAATAAATTAAGAGGTCGATATGAGTCTAAAAAAATCACATAAAAGTTATCCGCAAGCATTTAAAGATGAAGCCGTCTTGATGGTGCTAGAACAAGGTTATAGCGTTGCTGATGCAGCAAAGTCTCTTGGGGTTAGCACTAGTCTGCTTTACAACTGGAAGGAAAAACACCAAGCCCTACAACAAGGTATCGCTTTAGAAGAGTCTGAACGTGATGAACTAAAAAGATTGCGTAGAGAAAACAAAGAATTACGCATGGAGAAAGAAATACTAAAAAAGGCAAGCGCCTTCTTTGCGAGAGAAATGAAGTAAAATTTCGCTTCATCAAACAGCAATCTAACCTGTTCCCTATCGCACAGTTATGCCGAGTAATGAGTGTTAGTAAGTCAGGCTATTACGATTGGCATAAACGCCCAGCAAACGTGATAAGCCTTGAAACATTGAAGCTTTATCGCCTTATTCGACAGCTGTTTAAGCAAAGTCGAGGCAGCTTAGGGAATCGTGAAATGGTGAAGAAATTGCGCAAAGAAGGCTACCAGGTTGGTCGCTATCTCGTTCGTAAAATTATGCACCGCCTTCGACTCAAAGTTACTCAGCGACGTGCTTACAAGGTGACTACGCAACGCAAACACTCGGATGCTGTGGCTGAGAACCTGTTAAACATGAACTTTAACCCAGTATCCGCTAATCAGGTTTGGGCTGGTGACGTGACCTATTTAAAGACAGGTGAAGGCTGGATGTATTTGGCGGTGGTGATGGATTTATATTCACGCCGGATCGTTGGGTGGCACATAGACAAACGCATGACTACAGATTTGATATCTAAGGCATTGATGAAAGCCTACAACCTGCGCCAACCGAACAGAGGGCTGGTATTTCACAGTGACCGAGGCTCACAGTATACCAGCAAGCAATTCAGTAAGCTGCTATCGAACTATGGTATCCGAGCCAGTATGGGGGATGTGGGTGCGTGTTGGGATAATGCCGTCGTTGAACGTTTCTTTGGTAGTTTGAAACACGATTGGATTTTTAAAGTTGCTCAACCAACAAGGGTGTTTATGAAGCAAGATGTGACGGCTTACATGAAATATTACAACTTGGAGCGACTTCATTCTGCTAATGGTGATCTGTCACCTGTAGAGTTTGAAAATTCTCAATTAAAAGTGTCCAGTTTGGCTTGACCAGTACAGGAAGCAAGTTTTTTACGCCGTGGACTCCCACGCTATCAAACTTACTTTATCATAAAAAAGGATGCCCAAAATGTTCTAAAGTATATAAACGTAGTAAGGCGGAATGGATTAACGTAGTAAATAGTACTAAGTACACATTTGTTAGATTTGATTCTGAATTTAAAGGAAAAAACACTCGTATTGTTGTTGGTTGTCCTTCTCATGGTAATGGAGATACTTATAAAACAAAATGGCTACCTCGATTAGAAGATATTTTAAGAGGTAGTGGTTGCCCAAAATGTTCTTTTCTGTATCAATACTCAGAAGATGAGTATCGTGAAGAATTAGAAGTGAATACGTCTTATACAGTTATTGGTTTTTTAAGCAGTGAAAATATCAACAAACATTCATTAGTAAACTTGTGTTGCCCTGTTCATGGAGAGGGTAAACTTTTTGATAATCCATGGCTACCTAGTATAAATAATGTGCTACGAGGTGGCCGATGCCCGAAATGCAGAAATAGATATGTCTATACTGAGTCGAATATAATTGAAAAAATCAACTTAGAAACAGGGTACGAGTTTATAAAGTTCTCCACAGATTCAAAGTTGGGTGTAAAGAGTAAGGTTATTATTCGTTGTCTTAATCACAATGATTTAACTGAAAAAAGGCAACAGTGGGAAACTACACCAGATACTCTATTTAGTGGTAGTGGTTGCCCCAAATGTAGTGAAACTGGTTTTAATAGAGGTAAAGATGCATATTTTTATCTTCAAGATTTATTTATGGATGGTGAATTGATTGCTATAAAAATTGGAATTACAAATCGTGAACCAATTAAGCGAATGAAGCAACAAAGTGCAAAGTCTTTACTAACGCATGAATTGGTTAATTATATACATTCCTCAAGTGGGGACTTAATATATCATTTTGAAAGAAAGCTGCATGAAAATTTAAAAATTACTGGCAACACATCTTTTATTAGCAAGATGCTAATGCCAGATGGATATACGGAAACCATCAATCCAAAATGTAGGCAGAACATAATAGATAAGATGGCTGAAATGATTTTTAAGATTAAGTGAGATTTAGCATATGCTTGATAAAAAACAGCATCTTCTTTGTATCTTGACCTTTTAAGGCATTGGGAAGTGAAAGTTAAAATGCTAGATCCTAAAGGGAATTTTGATCTTCGTGCAAAAGGCTTTACCGAGTTTAAACGAGCTAATAATCTAAAATTTAAAGTCGAAAAAACAGGGATGCAATCGGACTTAACAATACAAAACAGTCTCTCAAAAGGGGAGCAAGCTGAGCAAATTATAATAGTAGCTAAAGGCGATAATAGCGGAGCTAGGAGTCTTTTTCGACATATCCGAAACTCAATTGCTCACGCAAATGTCAATAAAATTAGAGTGAAAGGTAGAGTCTTTAAGGTAGAGTCTTTGTTGTATTTAGGGCTTCCAATAAAAATAGACAGTTATTATATGCCCAAATTCAACATAGTAAAATAAATGACTTTATTGCAGCGATTAAATCTACGGTAAAGAACGTATAACAAATAAGGATAGGGCACGCGTAGCCTCGTCCTTATCCCAAGTGTTGAACAAGCCCGAGTGATACCTTTATAGTGTAAATACCGGCGTAAGATCTTATGCTTTTTAGGTGTGTGCTGAGCAGTAACATTTTTCGCTAGCCGAATCGATCCCCTTGCACCGCCAACTAATTTCGTTGCCTAGGAAATAAGAGAACAGTGTGAACTTTAATCCATACCTTACATCTCCTAATCTCACTGCTCACTTTTAGGGCTTTTGTTCTAACAAACTTCTGTCCAAAAACGAGCTGGTTTCTGCTTGAAAATGCCTAAATTCAACTCTGAACTTGAGGCTGTTGAAGACTCTTTACAAGAGAAAACGTGAGCTGGCCATGGCCTTTCTAGCACATCCTTGTTCTTCAAGGCATTCAGGCATCCTACCTATCAGAGCGAGCTAGTTTTGGAGGGGAAGGGTCGTTTCTTGGCATCCATGCCACCACGACATTTGTGAATCCATTCACATCAGACTCCCATCTGAAGCGTTAGCATTTTCATTCTTTATTATAAAGAGGTGGCTGTTAGTGGTCGCAGGTCGTAAAGCACAAAAAGTACAAAGCAAAACAAACTAGGATCCCAGCTCAAAAGCACTGCCTACACGAGAAGGGGGTCTCACGGTTTGCCCCAAAATGAGTCAGCCGCTGGCTAATAATATCCATTTCGCAATATCCACTTAATACTATCCACTTAATAATATCCGCTTAATAATATCCACAATTCAACACTGAATATGAGGACGCTAATTGTGGGTGCTGTACGCAATCGGATTGCCAAACGCGTGCGAATAAACCAATGATTACTGGATTACTGGATTACTGGATTACTGGATTACTGGATTACTGGATTACTGGATTACTGGATTACTGGGAGATAACTCTAGGGGCAAACCAACGAGTGGTGATTTGTGCTAACGCGCCATTTTTTTTAATCGTATTTAGCGCCTGGCGCATGTTGTTGGCAAGTGCTTCGTTGGTGTCTTTGTGGGTTGAAATACCAATGGGCATGTTTACCACGGGCAGTGCGGCGGTAAAATCGCTGGTTTTATAACCCATTTTTTTAACGTCTTCGCGAAACCCGACTTCATTATTGTAAATCAAATCTACGCGATCAAAATTTAGCATTTTTAGAGCAGCTAGCTGACTTCTAACTATGTATACATTTTGGTTTTTTTCGTCTAGTTTAAGCCTATCTAACGACGCATCATTGCGTGATAACGCCATAGAATAGTGCTTGATATCGTCAATAGTGTTGAGCTGAATATCTGGGCGATTACTTTTCTTGTAGATCATGTCCTGCACTGTGTAAAAGTCACCAATCCATTTAAAATAGGCTAAACGCTTGTCGGTACTAGCAATAGAGAAAATAAAGGTATTGGGTTGGCTCAAGGCATTATGATAAGCGCGGCTCCAAGGCATCATTTGAATATCGATATCAAAGTCAAGATACGCTTGAGCAGCCTGTAATATATCAATTGAAAAACCGACCAGCTGACCTTGTTGATTTTGAGATTGAAATGGCGGGTAAGGTTCGGTGTAAAAAGTCACTTTATCTCTCGCCTCAGCAATAGAAGGCGATAGGACTAACATGGTGATAACGACCAAAGTGACAATAAGCTTAAACATTAATGTAGGCTAACCTCGAGTAATTTAGCGGCGAATGTTAAAGCATGTTGATAAAGATAAAAACGTATTAAACCATTATCGCTCTTGTATTGGTGTCATGTTTATTTTACTAATTAGAGTTTTTAGTCTAATCAAGTTGGCTAACTGTATGTTGCGTTAGCTTTTTCTTATAAAAGTGACAATATCACCGCGGTGTCATCACACGACATACTCATCTGCCCATTCTTTCAATCGCTCTAAAATATCCAACGCGGTGCGGCCAAGATCGGTAATGGCATAAGACACTGCGATAGGGCGGTCATTAATCACATGGCGAGTCACTAATCCTTGGGCTTCGAGCTCTTTAAGGCGTTGGTCGACCATTTTTTTGCTCGCACCGCCCAACATGCGCGATAAATCGTTAAACCTAACCGGTTCATCTTGTAAGTGCCACAAGATAGACGCTTTCCATTTTCCGCCTAGCACTCGCATGCCACGTTCAACTGAGCAAGGTTCGGTACATGGGTTGATTACTTTTTTTTGACCGTTATTCATTGTTTCAATTGTTGTTTTCATTATGTTTACTTGATTTAACCTAGGTTACCAAAAGTATACTGGTTGCTTTTGTATTCCACTGTATCAAAATAGGCGGTAATTAGACTAGTACCATTAAGGAGCATTTCTCCATGGCTGTATTAACTTCTTATGATGCCGGTAGCTACCATAAAGTGGCTGGCAGCGACAACATTCAAGCCATTGAGGTGGGCAGTGTTGATGCTTTAGCAATATCTGTTCTTCCACAAGTTATAGCGCAAGCCAAAGCATCACAAAAAGCATGGGCAAGCTTAGCGTTAAGCGAACGTCAACAGTATGTGGTTAAGGCATACCAGCAATTGGCCGCTGTGCAAGATGACTTGGCGACGTTAATTGGCCAAGAGATGGGTAAAGACTATCGTCGTGCCACCTATGAAGTTGGCGGCACGATTCAAAACGCGCCTTATTTTGCTGGTGAAATAGGCGATGCCTTGGCAGCAGAAGACCGTGGTAACAACACTCAATTGCAATATCGACCTTTAGGTATTGTCGCGGTTATTTCGCCTTGGAATTATCCGTTAGCGATGGCAAATAACTTGCTGCTTCCTGCATTAATTGCCGGTAATAGTGTGATTTTAAAGCCGTCTGAACAAACGCCATTAGTCGCGCAATTGTTTGTCGATACCTTAAATAACGTGTTGCCAGCGCATGTGTTGCAAGTAGCACAAGGTGATAAAGCAATCGGGCAGGCACTTGTTGGTGCTGACATTAATATGGTGGCTTTTACTGGGTCTCTGGCCGCAGGTAAGCATATTATGGCCAATGCTGCTCCAGGGTTAAAACGATTAGTGATGGAGCTTGGTGGTAACGACCCGATGATTGTCATGGCCAGCGCCAATATTGATGCTGCAGTGCGTTTTGCGGTGGCAAGTTCGTTTGAAAATGCCGGGCAAATGTGCACCTCAACCGAGCGTATATACGTGGATGAAAGTATTGCCGATGAGTTTGAGCAAAAGGTGGTGCAGCTGGCTAGCCGTTATCAAGTGGGTAAATGGGATCAACCGCAAGTGAATATTGGCTCTATGGTTAATCCAACTCAACACCAAAAAGTATTGCAACAATTGCAAGACGCTAAAGCTAAAGGCGCACAGTTTCTATTAGGTAGTGATGATTATCCGTTACCGTTTATTCAACCAACTGTAGTCAGTGGTATCACACCTGATATGCAACTTGAGCGTGAAGAAACCTTTGGCCCCGTGGTGGCTATCAGCCGATTTAGTGACATTAATGATGCGATTACACGTGCTAATGACAGTGTTTATGGTTTAAGTGCGGCTGTATTTGGCGGACAAGATGCAAATGCGGTGGCCGAACAACTTGAAGCCGGCATGGTGGGGGTTAACCAAGGTGGTGGGGCAGGTAATGCACCATGGGTTGGCGCTAAGCAAAGTGGGTTTGGTTTTCATGGTACGGCGGCGAGTCATCGGCAGTTTGCCCAGGTCAGAGTGATGAGTTATTAGCCATCTAACATTAGTTATTTAAGATTAGTCATTTAACATTAGCCATTAGCCATTAGCTTATTGGCGGTTTATCTAAGCTATATATTGAATATTAAGGTCAGTTATTAATGAACAGCACAAATGAAGAATCAACGTTTTTTGTGGTCGCCCATGAGCCAGGCGCTGAGCATCCTGCACTACCAACCTGGGCAAATTATCAGCCTAATGCGGCTGTTATCAGCGACGTTGCCGCAACGCCTGCAACTAAAAAAATGTTAGACGAAGTACCTGGGGCATTTCAGTTATTGAATGTATTGTCTGCCGATGAGTGCCAACGCTTAATTGCGGCAAGTGAGTCGATGGGCTTTTTGCCCGATGCTGCCGTGTCATTACCGCGTGATGTTCGCCATAACGACAGTTTGACCTGGGTGGTTGATAACGCTACAGAACAAGCTATTTGGAATAAAGTTAAGCACCTTATGGGTGATGATTTAGGTATTTTTGCTGGCAAAGCCGCGCTAGGGTTGAATAATCGTTTCCGATTTTATCGTTACAATGAAGGGGATTATTTTAAACCGCATTCTGACGGTTCATGGCCTGGAAGCCAGGTGATTGATGGTCAGTTAGTTCGCGATGCTTTTGGCGATCGTTATAGTCAATTAACTTTTTTAATCTTACTGACTGAAGATTTTGAGGGCGGCGCAACTCGCTTTTTGGTTAATGCAGACAATCCACATTTGCCGGCAAAACGTGGTGATAATGTTAAGCAAGTTGATGTAAGAACACCTGCGGGGAGTGTGTTGTGTTTTCCTCATGGTATGCATCCGTTGCATTGTATTCACAGTTCAGAACCCATTTATCATGGGGTTAAATACATCATTAGAACGGATGTGTTGTTCGAGCTGTAACATTACATTGGATACTTTTTCGTATCAATTGAGTGATGTTTTATATTTGGAAATAAGGTTAACACATCACTTTTAGTTTTAGGTTTTTTTGGCGATATATGTTTATTAGCTATTAATGCTAAAGCCCGAGGAGGCTGGGTTTCATTAACGCGATTTAATGTGATTAGGCTCTTGCTTTATTTATGTTGAAACTGTTTAATTGCGCCGTTCCTAACCTGAATTATTGAGACGTTAATTGAACAAAGTACTGTGTAGTTTGATCGTTGTTGGTGTTGTGGGAATGACCGGATGTGCCACGCCTCAAAATAACTTTGCCTCAAAAGTAAAAGCCGAGAGCGAAAAACATCTTGATGTCTCTCAGCAATGGGAACAAGGTCAAAAAGACGTTAAAAAAGGTGAAACACTGTTAGCCGATGGTCGCAAAGCGATAAGTAAAGGCAATGCACAAATTCGTGAAGGTGAAAAGCTGATTACCCTCGCGAGAACCAATGCACAAAAGCAACGTGAAGCGTTTCAAGCAATGGCAAGCTCGTTAACTGGTGCTCAAAATGGCAAGCGTGCTGCCGATTTAGTTGAACGCTTAGATGATATTGCTGATGCTTGGGAAGATGCAGACGAAATGTATGTCGACGCTAAGGAGCTTATCGAAGACGGCAATACCAATGTCGCCGAAGGGCAAAGCGAAACTGAACAGAGTCAAGCTCTGGTTACCAGTGGCAAAAACAGAATGCAGCAGGCTGAGTCGACTTATCAGCAACGTACAGGTCAAGGACTTGTAGAGCAAATGCACTTAGAAGAGAAACCCAATAACTTTTAAGTATCCGTTTTGTTTTCAACGATTATGCTTAAAACCGATATTGTTGATTCAATATCGGTTTTATGGTTTTTATCATCCGTTATTCAAAATCAGCTTTAACTTCAAATATTAATGCCTCACCCGACTCTGGGTGAGCTAACGCTAAATATTGAGCATGTAAATGCAAGCGGTTTGCAGCAACGCCATATAAATCGTCACCGACAATTGGCATGTGAAGACCATCATGATGAGCGCAATGCACACGTAATTGATGGGTACGCCCCGTTTTAGGGTACAGGTGCACTAAGGTGCGCTGATTAAGGCGCTGATGCACTTGCCAAAATGTCTCTGCATGCTTGCCGTGCTCATAACATACCAGTTGTTTAGGGCGGTCGTCTAAATCTACCCTCAGCGGCAAACTAATATCGCCTTCATCTTGGCTCGGCACACCCTCAATTAACGCTATGTAACGCTTGGTTACGCTGCGCTGTATAAATTGCTGTTGTAAGGCTTTATTAGCCTCTTTGGTGAGTGCAATCACCATGAGTCCTGATGTCGACATGTCTAAACGATGAACAATAAGCGGCTCCAGTCGCATTTGGGAATTGTTGCTGCATGCGGCTAAACACACTGTCGGTAATGTTTTTACCGGGGATCGATAATAGTTCGGCGGGTTTATTGATTATCGCCATCACATCATCTTGATAAATAATCTCAATGGTTAAATCTTTACCTGGATTAAGCAGTAATGGATCAGCGTCAACCTGCATGCCCGCTAGCATGTGGGTTAAAATTGGCCGGCATTTTCCGTGACAGGCAGGGTAGTAATTTTGATGTTGTTTGATTTCTGATTTTGGCGATGCGCCCCACCAAAATTCTGCCATGGCGACTGGGATTAATTGCTGTTTAAACGCATATTGCAGTAACTTAGGTGCAGCGCATTCGCCCGCACCGGCTGGCGGCAAGTGATTCGGCGCATCATTAAAAATATCGTTTAAGTCTCGAGCTTGGCCTTCAATATTTAAAAACTGATACTGCGCAAACAGTTTTTTTTGCAAGCTGTTAGACAGTTGTTTGCGTTGGCGCTTAAGCTGTTTTATTTGTTGTTGCAGCTCATTTAGCTGGGTTTGCGTTGCCGTGATTTGGCTTTGCCATTGCTGCTTTAATGCATTGAGCTGATGTTTTTGCTGCACGCTTTGGCGGCTAAGCTCAATTGATAAGCTTTTATGCTCATCACTACTGATTTCGGCCTGAGCTAAGGCGTTATCGGCTTGTTCGCGGGCGAGCTTACGTTGTTTGCGGCTGTCGATTATCAAGGCTCGTAATTGCTCAAGCTCACGTTCTGCTTGCTGTTGTTGCTGAGTTAACTGCGCGGTTAAACTCGCCAATAACGGGTCGCTTTCATGCTGGTGGAGGAATTGATTTATCTGGTTAATCTGTTTGTTTTCAGCGTTAAAAAAGCTGTCTTGAGTTAACATGTCAAATACAGGAGGCACAAAGGGTGGCAAGATATTTTTCTCGGCTAATTTGCCTGAAAACGCCGCTAAAAATCCCAACTGTCCTTGTGTATTTTTCACTACCAACACACCAAACATCTTGCCAATAACCATGCCGCGGTCATTGTCGCTGTCTAAGCCAAAGTTATGCTGCCATGGATTAGCCTCAAGCAACTCCTGCTGCAACTGCTGTGCTGCCAGTATGGCTAATGGGTGAGGTTGATAATAAAATGGGAAGGTAAAAGACTCTGGTAGTCCTTGTTCTGCAACTGTGTTATTGAGCGCTATCGCATCAGTAAAAGGGATAAAACACGGATCGCTAACAGTCATTGCACACACTCACAGCATAAAAGGGCGGCTATTTTACCCTGTCGTGCGTTGTGATGCATCAGTAACCTTGACTAAAGTGATGGCCTGACTGTGAACCAGGCCATCCTCGTTTATTAACTCTAGCTGAGCTGAAGTTAATTTCTAAAGCGAATTCCTGAAGCTCATTACACTCGGTGCAGAGCACACAGTTTATTGCCATCTGGGTCGCGCAGGTAGGCTAGGTATAAGTCCATCCCTGGGGCTGAACGCACGCCTGGCGCATCTTCACAGGCTGTACCGCCATTAGCAACGCCCGCAGCATGCCATGCATCGGCTAATGCTGGGGTTTCTGCAGCAAAGCCAATAGTTGAGCCATTACCGTGACATGCAGGTTCACCATTAATTGGTTTAGTTAATAAGAATATGCCGGTTGGGGTCATGTAAACGCAACGTCCCTTTGGGTCAATTTTTCCTGGTGCAATACCTAAAGCGCCTAAAGTGGCATCATAGAATTTTTTTGACGTTTCAATATCATTAACGCCGAGCATAACGTGACTAAACATGGTAACTCTCCTTGTGTAAGTTCAACTGAACTATAAATTAACTAACTGTTTTTTTTATCATTTTACAATAATGCATTATTACATCAGTGCTGACGTGAGACTACTGTGTGAGCAGGTCTATGGTATGGCTTAGCAGTGACGTATCACCGATTTTGCCATGCCCAGGGACGACCATTTTAGCCTCAGTAAATTGTGCTTGTACCTTTGCCATTGTCACAGGCCATTGTTTTAGGTCTGCTTCGCTTTTGCTTTGAGTGGTTGGTTGTTTGGTTTCATGGGCAAATGAAGGCGCACTTAGCGTGAGCATCGCTATGCTAATAAGAGAGTAAGACCGCCAAAAATGATTTAACGTCATAATGATGCCTTGGTTGAGTAAATGTGCAATATAACAAGCATCATTACTGTGTTTTCATTAACCTCGATACTTAGAAAATAGCTCGCCAACGTTCACTTTTGCCTTGAGTTTAGCCGCCAGTAAATACATACCTGCTAATTTACGATGAATAAAAATAGCATCGGTTGGTGGTGTATGCCATTCATTTTGTTGAGTGCTCATTGCTTTACCTGCTTCGGTGATGCGTTTGGCTAAGGTACTTTGGCTAAAATCATACTCGCCATCAAAATATATTGGCTCGCAAGCTTGATAGAAAATATCAATGATTAATTGCTTATGCGCAGGATCTATCGCATCTTGAAAAAAGCCTATTTGTTGCGCGGCAGCTGCCATTTGTGCTTTGTCGTGCTTAAGTGCCCCTGCCATCAGCTGCTGATAACCTTGTGCTAATTTATCGCTAATACTGCGCGTGGCACCAAAGTCGAGTAGGACAATTTTTTCGCTGTCGGCCTGATACTGAAAATTGGCAAAGTTAGGGTCAGATTGCAGTAACTTAAACTCAAATAACTCCTTAAAACACAACTCCATTAAGCGACTGGCAACGAGGTTGCGCACCTCTTGTGAGGCCTGTGCTACTGATTCAATGGGCGCGCCTTCAACAAATTGCATGGTTAAGATGCTGTTATTGCTCAGTGCTGAGTACACTTTAGGCACAATAAAATGCGGATTGTCGTCAAGTTGTTGTTGATAAAGCCCGATTTGCTCGGCTTCAAAGTGGTAGTCAGCCTCATTATGTAATTGCGCTTTGGCTTCGGCGAGTAAAGTATCAAGCTTAACGTTTGCGGGGATAAGCCTTGATACTTTTAATAAGGTGGCAACGTTATCAATGTCGCTGTCGATGCTGTCTCGTACGCCGGGATATTGAATTTTTACCGCTAACTTTTCGCCAGTATCTAAATAGGCTAAATGCACCTGGCCAATAGACGCAGCGGCAAAAGGGCGTAACTCAAATTGGGCGAAAGGCGCTAACCAATCTCGGCCCCATTGTTGTACCAGCAACGTGGTTAGTTGCTTATGCGGCATGACTTTAGCATCTGAACGCAGTTTAGCTAACACTTCGGCTAGCTCTGGTGCAACGAGATCACCGGCATCCATTGATAACATTTGGCCAACTTTCATGGCCGCGCCGCGCAGTTGCGATAATTTTTCGGCCACATGGCCAATGTTCGATGGGGTCATCACCAATTGTTGTAATTTAGGCGACTGGCCTTTAGTCATTTGTTTTGCCCCTTCAAATAATACGTTACCCGCCAAGCGCGATGCTAGCCCACCCATTTTAGATAAACGGGACAAACGGCCACTGGGGACTTTTACTTCATTATTTTTCATGGCAACTCACTATGCTTTGGGGGTAGTCGAATATTAAAGACATGTATTTAACCTGAGCTCGGGATAAGGGATGAGCTTAGGTTATTTACCATACCATTGAGACATTCAATGCTCTATGTCTGATGCAATACAATACGTAGCTGTGAGCTATTTCGTTCAGTATTGGGTTCAGTCGTCAGTGTGAGTTGTGATAATCTCACTGTCATTAGGATAATCAATTTACATTGATAAAATAATAATTAAAGGATCATGATGTGAGCGTTATTGAACAATATTTATCTCAGGCAGAGTCTCTTTTTCAATCTAAAAATTACTCGTCGGCCAGAATGTATGCTCGCAAAGTGGTTAAACGTGACCCTAACAATGCTTCAGCTTTAACCATGTTGGGATTAATTTATTTGCAGCAACAACAACTGCAAGAAGCTGAATCTCATCTTAAAGCGGCGCAAGCACTGGTGCCTGCTGCCGTGAATGTGCTGGCAGGTTTAGTGAGTATTAATGAAGTAAAAGAAGACCATTTTGCGGCTTTACAATTGTTACAGCAGCTGTGTGAGCTTGAGCCGACTTCGCATCAGTATCGATATAAGCTGGCGATGGTTGCCACTAAAGTGGGTAACATGGCACTGGCTGAGCAATGTTTTGACTGGTGTGTCAGCAATAATATGCCTGAACCCGCCGTAATGCTTAATTTAGGCCACATTCATAAAGCCAAAAGCAACACCGATATCGCCGCCGACTTTTACAAAAAATACATTAACTTAAGCGGTAATCAATATGGTGTGGGTTATTGGAGCCTGGCCGACTTAAAGCGTTATCAATTTAGCGCCGATGATGTTAGCGAGCTTGAACGCTGCGCAGGTGATACTCAGTTAAGTGTTAGCAATCATAGCTTGATCCAATTTGCGTTGTGTAAGGCTTATGAGCAACACGAACAAGTTGATAAAGCGTGTCAGGCGATGTTAAAAGCCAATGAGTTAATGTCTTCTCAACGACCTTTTAAGCAGGCTTTGTTTTCAAATTTAGTGTTCTCATTGTTAAAACACCTGCCATCAGCACAGATTGATCGACAGGCAGTACATAACCAAACACCGATTTTTATTGTAGGCATGCCGCGTTCTGGCACCACATTGGTGGAGCAAATTTTAGCGTGTCATACTCAGGTCGGTGCCACGGATGAGCTGCCATTTATGGAGCGTTTTGCGCTGCAACTGGAAATGTCGGGCGGCTATCAAGCGCGGCTAAATAACTTAACTGCCACTGAGATTAATGCCTTTAAGGTAAAGTATTTGGCTGAAGTGAATCACTATTTTGACGATGCACCTGTGTATGTGATTGATAAAAACCCAAATAACTTTTTGCATATCGGCTTGATTAAAAGCCTGTTTCCTCAAGCCAAAATCATTAATGTGGTGCGCAATACGGTCGATAATGGCTTAAGTGTGTTTAAACAATATTTTAGTCATGGCCATGACTATTCATACTCGCTCGATGGCATCAGCACATATTGAGGCTACTATTTAGATATCATGGCGCATTGGGACACGCTATACCCTAATGAAATTCTGCATGTGTGTTTTGAGCAGTTGGTTAATCAGCCAGAGGTGCAAATTCAACGAATGCTAGATTATTGTGGCTTAGAGACTCAGGCGCAGTGTTTTACGTTTTATGAGTCAAAGCGTGCGGTATTAACGCCAAGTGCCAGCCAAGTGAGACAACCAATGAACCCTAAAGCCATTGGTCAAGGCGATAAGTACCGCGACTATCTGCCAGCTGACATTGCCAAGCTAGACGCGATAGCTCAAAAAGCGGCGCAGCAGTTTTTGGTTAACGACGATGTGACTTTATTCGTCAATACATAAACGATGGAATGTTAATAACAAAGGCGCCGATATGGCGCCTTTGTTATTTGATGATTTTTTTGGTGAGTAGGTATTAACTCATTTTACCGTGGCAGGCTTTATAGCGCTTACCGCTGCCACAAGGGCAAGGGGTATTGCGTGTTGGCGGTGCTGCAATCTCTTGTTGAGGTGCCGCCGTCGCCGAAGGTTCCATTACGCTCGGTTGAGGTGAAGGTCTAGGTTTAGCTTGAGCGGCTTGAGTCGGTGGGCTTTGACGAGTTTGGTTTAGCTCAATATTCATACACGCCACAATCACTAATTGCTCAAATGCTTTAACGGCAGAGCCAGAGTAGGCTAATTGCAATGACGGCACCTGTTGCATGGCTTTTTTCATAGTGCGCTCACGCAGGGCATGATACTGCGGCCAACCTTGTTGCTGGCATTCAAACTGCAGCCATAGCATGCGCCAATCGGCAACAAACTCGGCAATTAATAGGTTAAACGCATCAATTTCGGCGGCTGGGTTTTGTGGATTATGCTTTACTTCTGCAAGCAACTCGTTAGTTAAGTATTCCACTTCAGCGACCGGCATAATAATAGGCGCATTATATTGCTCGGTGATGATTTCAGGCTGGGCTTCTGGCTGATAATCGATACTGCTACAAGCTAATGACGGCGTTTGCGGCGCAACAATTGCCCGGGAATGGTTAAATATTGTTCGCCAGAATGCACTTGAACCTGCCAGGTCTATCACTAAGTGAACCCGATATTGATCGCTATTATTTTCAACTTTATGGTATTTCCACGAGTCGAAAATCCAACATTCTCCAGCTCCCATATGCACTTGCTTGTCATGACAGTAAAACTGAACCTGTTCGGTGGTGGTGATAGGAATATGCACCCGAACCCGTTTATACCAATGGTAATTAATGTCTGAATGCAATGGCACTTGCGCGCCTGGCGCTAAACGCATTAAGCGTGAACGACTCAATACTTCACCAAATGAGGCCAATATTTGCTTAATGTAGGGGCTTTTCTCAAGGGCGGCAGTTGGTTTCATTGGCCTTTAAAATCGTTATTAAACTCGCCATTGACTGATATTAATGGAATAGCCGAATTGCCTTGAAATCCCTCGTGGTGAGTCACCCAATCATC
This sequence comes from Shewanella phaeophyticola, assembly GCF_025398315.1. Taxonomy (GTDB): domain Bacteria; phylum Pseudomonadota; class Gammaproteobacteria; order Enterobacterales; family Shewanellaceae; genus Shewanella; species Shewanella phaeophyticola. The sequence goes on along the minus strand of NZ_JAODOQ010000001.1, from coordinate 3,155,571 downwards.
TTCGGTAAATTGGCTAATTTCTTCAATGAGTTTAGGCACATCAAAGCGGTAAGGGAGTTGATAAAATTCATGAGGTAACTTCATTATATGACTCTCTTTAAATTAACGTAATGCGCCATGGCATTGTTTAAAGCGTTTACCTGAGCCGCATGGACATGGGCTATTACGTGGCACCGTTGCAACATCGACTTTAGGCGGCGGTGGCGGTGGCGGTGCCACATCATGTGCTTGCCATTGTGCTTCAAAAACAGGCTGACCGTGTGCGCTCAAATGTTGATTAATTTGACCAAGCGTATTGGCTATATTAGGTCACACTTTTTCAATATCGTGATAATTGTCTAGCCACTTATTGGCTTTAGGCGTGGTAATGGTGTAGCGCGAATGCGGTAACGGTTGGCTGCATAAGCTGGCTAAATCTGGGTCAAACTCAATGCCGGTGAACTCACACAGTGCTTTCACTGTTTGCTCAGGTTGAGACACAAGTTGATCATACGACAACATGCACCAACGCTCGGGTGGCAACGTTTGCAATTGACTCATAATGGCATCGTTAGCCGCTTGCCATTGAAACGCCGCGATATTGTGCAACGGTTGTTGGTTAAGTTGTTGCCAGTTTGGCGGTAATAACAGTGACCAGTGACGTTTATCCCAACCTGGAAGGTTAGGGTAGGTGACAAATTTGTTAGAACGCCAGGCTTGCATAATGCTGCTGATATTTTCTTTGGGTTCACGCACTAGGTATATAAATAACGCATCTGGAAATAGCGCATTAAAAAAATCAACTCGCAAGCTGTTTTTTGGGGTTTTCTCAAGCAGTCTAACCGATGATGTTTTAGGCTTTTGGCCTTTACTGTCACGCAGCTCATCACTAAAGCGTTGTTGTAATTGCTGAGCTAACTCATCGTCAATATCGTCAGCGCTTAAGGCGTTGGAGCTAAACTGACGATAGGCAATATTGAGTTTAGGAATGGTTTCAATCAATGCATGGCTTTCACCGCCAATAGTATGCAGCGATTGGCTTTTTGACAGCACTTCAAACAGTAGGGTACTGCCTGAACGTGGCGCGGATAAAATAATAATGGGCCGATCAAATGAGTGCATAGCAGTATGATGTTATTGTTATATTTGTGCTTAACATCATACTCATACTGGCATCATATGGCTACTTTATCAGCTTGAGTAATGCCTTAAAGCGCTCACCTTGGAGTCACATGTTGTAACTCAAACAATAGCGACTCAACGTTAGTGAGTTTTGCGCCATCGTTTAGCATCATTTGTACTCCAAGGGTTTTGTTTTGTAATTCTCTTGATGACACTGCATCGTTAACCACATGCACTTGAATGTCGTTGGCCTGTAAGTCTTGGCAGGTTTGGTAAACACACACGTGGGTTTCTATCCCAGCTAAAATAACGTTGCGACGGTTTAATGTGTTGAGTTGTTGCTTTACCTCATCACAATGCCAACCGCTAAAGTGCTTTTTTGCGATAGGCTGAGTGGTTTTTGAGAGTAGTTGCGCCAACTCATCACTGGTATGGCCTAGTTTGTCAGGCAGTTGCTCTAGCCAAATAATAGGAATATCAAAAAGTTGCGCCCCTTGAATTAATACAGCCAGTTTTTGATGTAATTGTTCAGATTGCTGCATCACTTGGGCAAGCTTGCCTTGCACGTCAACAATCATTAATACACTTTGCTCTGCAGTTATCATAAAGCCGTTCCTTTTGCTTAAGGTTAATTGTCGAGTATTGGTCATTTTTTGTCGGGTTCAAATTGGCTTTTAGTCTATAGTGATGACAGGACGACTATGACGGGACGACTTAGGCAGGGAGCATAGACTGTGATGAAAAAACGAATTGTAATTTGTGCCGATGGTACATGGAATCGGCCTGAAAAGGATCTTGAAAAAGATCACGCAACCAATGTACTCAAACTCGCCCGAGCGATTAAACCGCTAGGTGATGATGGCGTGCCACAGCAGGTATTTTATGATTGGGGGATTGGCTCATACCATGATGCATTAATCGGCGGTGCAACTGGCCGTGGCTTACATAAAAACATCATGGATACCTATCGCTATATCGTGCAAAACTACTCTCCAGGTGATGAAATCTATTTGTTTGGTTTTAGTCGCGGCGCCTATACTGTGCGCTGTTTATGCGGCTTAATTAATAACTGCGGTATTGTGACTCGCCCAGATGCCAAATTGATTCAACAAGCATTTGACCACTATAAAATGAAGAGTAAACCGTTTGCGCCAGAAGGTGAACGCTCGGTTGCGTTTAGGCAGCAGCATTCTCATCCATCGCGCGAAGTGGCGTTTGTCGGCGTGTGGGATACCGTGGGCGCCATGGGGATCCCGGTGTCATTTTTAGGACTATTTGAAGACAAAGATGAGTTTTACGACACCAAGCTTGGGCATAATGTTAAAGTGGCGCGTCATGCTTTGGCACTGGATGAGCATCGTAGTGATTTTGAACCCACTATTTGGCAACCTCGCAGTGGCATTGATATTCAACAAGTGTGGTTTGCGGGAGCTCACAGTAATATTGGTGGTAGTTGTGCACCGAATAAGGATGGCAGCACCTTGTCGGACATTGCCTTACAGTGGATGTTAAACCAAGCCAAAATGTTTAAGTTAACGGTTGAGCTGCATTTGTCTGATACTTTATTGCCTAATCCCATGGCCGACATTCACGATTCTTATCGAAGCTTTTATCGAATTAAAAAGCGTTTTTTACGTGAATTAGATCCAGATTTAGTGCCGATTGTTTTACATAAATCAGTTAAAACACGTTGGTTGAATGACAGTAATTATCGACCTAAAAATTTAGTTAATTATATTGATCACTATGGTTGGCCAGATAAACTGGTCGAATAAGCCGTTTTATCATCTTTGATCTGTTACTTAAGTTGTTAAGGATATCCCTTTGTTACGTTTATTTGTTTCGTTGTCGATGGCGTTTTCGTTATTTATGTTATCAAGTGTACTCTCAACTGCTTTTGCAACAGTGTCGGTTAATGAGCTGTCTGTAAACGGCGCAGTGCCAGTAGCGACAGCTAAACGGATCGTTGCCTTGTCGCCGCAAAGTGTTGAAATGCTTTATGCCATTGGCGCGGGTGATGCCATAGTCGCCACAACAGATTATGCCGATTACCCAACACAAGCTAAAAATATCCCCAGCATTGGCGGGTATTACGGGGTGCAAATTGAGCGTGTGATTGAGTTAAACCCAGATTTGGTTGTGGTGTGGCAAAGCGGCAATAAGATGGAAGACATTAAGCAACTGCAAGATTTAGGCTTTAACCTTGTTAATAGCGATCCTAAAACGTTAGCTGATATTGCCACTGATCTTGAACTGCTCGGTAAATTGACAGGACATTCAATTAAGGCGAAGCAAGTTGCAGATGATTATCGTCAACAATTAGCTGATATAAAACAGCAAAATCAGACTAAGCCTGTGGTAAAAGTGTTTTATCAATTATGGTCAACGCCATTGATGACGGTGGCGAAAGGCAGCTGGATCCAAAACTTGATTGATGTGTGTCATGGTGAAAATGTGTTTTATGACGCTGCGAGTGAGTACCCACAAATTAGCATCGAAAATGTGCTACTCACTGGCGCCGAGGTGATTTTACAAAGCCAAGATGAGGGCAACGTATTAGGCATTAACTGGGCCGATTGGCCAGAGCTTCCTGCAGTTAAAAAGCAGCATATTTATCAGTTCGATGCAGATTTACTCCACCGCGCAACCCCAAGAGCCATTTTAGGCGTTAATGCGGTTTGCGAGGCGTTGGATAAAGTAAGAGGGTAGATGGTTAAACTGGTGAGTTTGGCACTGTTTCTTATGGCCTACGGTGTTAATTTGCACCCAAAACTGATCCACTTTCCCCCTAATTTGCATTGAAAACTGATCCACATATTTAATACCTCCTGCCCCCCTTAAGCAGGAGAATGTGGAGTGATTGATGTGTCATTATTAAGTGTTATACGTCGATGGTATTTTCGTGATGGGTTATCCCAGCGAGAAATCACTCGTCGCACTGGATTGTCTCGCAATACTGTACGTCGTTATCTTAAAAGCGACATTGCAGAGCCTGCTTATCCTCAACGTGACTTGCAGAGTAAGGTAAAAGCGTTCGAAGAAGTGCTCATTAGTTGGCTGAAGCGAGAAGCAAGGCAACGACGCAAAGAGCGTAAAACCGTTAAAAATCTGTATGAAGACTTGTTACCCATGGGCTATTCAGGCTCATATGACAGGGTTGCTGCGTTTGTACGTAAATGGCGTGAAGAGCAGAGATTAACTGCATCCAACCAAGTTTACGTGCCACTTGAGTTTGCTGCTGGTGAAGCCTTTCAATTTGATTGGGGCGAGAACTATGCCTTCATCGATGGTCGTAAAACCAAGCTGCAAGTCGCTCACTTTAAGCTCAGTCATAGCCGAGCATATATTCTGCGAGCCTACCCCACGCAAAGCCATGAAATGCTGTTTGATGCTCATAATCACGCGTTTCGGGTGTTTAACGGTGTGCCAGAGCGCGGGATTTACGACAATATGAAAACAGCGGTTGATAAGGTGCAAAGAGGCAAGGAGCGTATTGTTAACCGCCGCTTCCTAACCATGGTTAGCCATTATCTGTTTGAAGCTGACTTCTGTAATCCAGCCGCAGGTTGGGAAAAAGGCCAAGTTGAAAAGAATGTGCGTGATGCGCGATCAATTATCTGGCAACGTTTACCGCGCGTGAGCACGCTAACTGAGCTCAACGATTGGCTAGAGGCGCAATGCATTGCCGACTGGCAATCACGTAAGCATCCTCAGTTTACGGATAGAACCATTGAAGATGTGTGGTATCAAGAACAACGCCAATTGATGAAAGTAACCGCACCGTTTGATGGCTTCATAGAGCATAGTAAAAAAGTATCCTCTACCTGCTTAGTCAGCTTCGACCGCAATCGTTACTCTGTGCCCGCAAGCTTCGCTAACCGGAGAATTAGCCTGCGCGTGTACCCAAGTCGGCTGAGCTTCATCGCTGAAGGGCAGCAGATAGCGGAGCATCCCCGCTCGTTCATGGTGAATCACGATGTACCCGGCAAAGTCATTTACGACTGGCAACACTATTTGCTGGTCGCGCAACGTAAACCGGGGGCACTTCGCAATGGTGCGCCATTTAATACTATGCCCGATAGCTTTAAGCACCTGCAATCCATTTTGCTGCAACGAGCGCGCGGGGATAAGGAAATGGTCGAGGTGTTATCGTTGATATTGCATCACGACGAAGCCGATATTGTGAAAGCGGTTGAAATGGCCTTAGACGCAGGCTGCCCATCTAAACAACATGTGATGAACTGTTTAAGCCGCGTAATTACTCCACCACAGCCTGCGCCCATCCCGATTGGTAGCAGCCTGCAATTAATCACTGAACCAACCAGTGATGCATCACGCTACGACACATTACGAGGTAAACGCCATGCACACTGAAGCTCTATTACACACCCTTAAAACGTTGAAGCTACATGGCATGGCGAGCAGTATTACCGAGTTGACCTCGCAAGACTCACCTGCTTACAAACAAGCTTTACCAATACTCGACACCCTAATAAAAGCCGAGGTAGCAGACAGAGAAGTGCGCAGTATTGCCTATCAAATGAAAATCGCGAAGTTTCCTGTTTACAGAGACCTTTACGGCTTCGACTTCAATGAAAGTGAAGTCGATGAATACCTGATTAGAGGCTTACATCGTTGTGAGTTCATTGAAGATTGCCAGAATGCGGTGTTCGTCGGCGGCTCTGGCACAGGTAAAACACACTTAGCAACGGCTACTCGGGGTGCAAGCCATTCAACATCATCAATACCGAGTACGGTTCTTATCCACTATCGAGTTAGTGAATACCTTAGAGCTTGAGAAACAAGCAGGTCATGTTGGCAGAATGGCCAATCGCCTAGCCAAGTGCGACTTGGTGATACTCGATGAGTTAGGTTATGTGCCGTTTAGTCAAGCGGGCGGCACTCTGCTGTTTCATTTACTCAGTAAACTCTACGAAAGTACAAGCGTACTTATCACCACCAACCTCAACTTCACTGAATGGTCGAAGGTATTTGGGGATGCAAAACTCACTATGGCCTTGCTAGACAGATTGACTCACCATTGCCATATAATTGAAAGCGGCAATGACAGCTACCGATTCAAAGAATCAACTAAAAAATCAAAGGAGAAAAAGGCTAGAAAATAGACCATAATTATGGTCATATAACACCAATTGGGTGGATCACTTTTAGATGCAAATCGTGGATCAGTTTTACCTGCAAATTAACACGCGTTAACTCATAAACATTCTAAATCAACACAAAAATAACGATGACAGATTGTGACCTCCTGTGACAAGATAACCTGATAAAATATCAGGTTTCTTTGACATTGCCACTGAGTAAATGTAAGGTATGCTTGATACAATGTAGTTTGGTCATGGCACTCGAAAATCCAGTTGAATTTAATTTAAAGTTAAATAGAGAATTAATATGAGTAATGTATTAGAGAAAAATGAAAAGAAATTCACAGTAAAATTTCTTTTATGTATAGCAATGTTTTTAGGTGTTCTTGCTCTATCTGTAGTGTTAAATGAAAATAATGATCTATCTACAATTAGCAAAGGGCTTCTCGCCATGTTGCCTGTGGTTCCTATCATTTTTTTATTATATGTAGTGGTAAACCAATATCGGTCGTTTGATGAATATATTCAAAGAGTGATGGGAGAGAGTTTACTTTGGGCAGTAGGAGTCGTTGGGTGTATAGCTATGGCTTACGGTTTATTAGGTGAAATGGTTGATGTCCCAACCCTTAACCCGGCCTTTATGTTGCCAGCCATCGCAGTAGTCTTTGGTATAGCGCAATATATCCAACTGAAAGGTGAAACCTATGAAGAGTAGGTTAAGGGTTCTCCGAGCAGAGAATGGTTGGTCTCAAGCGACTTTAGCTGAAAAGTTAGAAGTATCTCGACAAGCGGTTAACGCAATAGAAACAGGTAAGCATGATCCTTCGTTAACCCTTGCCTTTTCAATTGCTGAAGTTTTTGGAAAAAGAATTGAAGAAATTTTTTTCCCTAACGAGCTGTAAATTAAATTTTATTATCTGTACAGAGTTTTTCGCTTAGTTTTTCCACTAAGCGACGTGTTATTCTGTTTGTAGTGGATTACTTAAACTGGCCACTTGCTTGTAGGTGATACTCGTACTTTGTCATAGCTGAGGTTATCCGAAATATGGAAACTTTAAGAATTTCGTAACTCGTTTTTGTCCAAAAACGAGTTATTTTTAGCTTTCAAATGCCCAAATTCAACTCTGAACTTGAGGCCGTTGAAGAAAATGACGTGAGCTAGCCATGGATGGCGAGCTAGCTTTAGAGGGGAAGGGTCGTTCCTTGGCATCCATGCCACCACGACATTCGTGAATCCTTCACATCAGACTCCCATCTGAAGCGTTAGCATTTTCACTCTTTATTGCAAAATGGAGTCGAAGCAGGCTACAAACGCGGTCAGAAGATGGATTACATTTCCGTCGCAATTTTTTCGCTGCTGTTGTTTGGTTAAAAAGCGAAAATGTTGCCGGAACGGCAGGGGTGATCCAAGAGGGGATTGCTGTTGATCCCCTTTTGGCCGGTGCAGGGTGGAACCTTGCGATCTTAAGCGTTAGTGGCCGCAGGCCATAGGTACAAAAAGTACATGAACACAAAGTAATCCAAAGTGTCCGCTCGGACACTTTCCCTATTACCGGACAGTTTTTAATGCTGTCCGCGGACACTTTTAACGTGTTCGCCTCTTATGTTTTATTTCTATCTTTATGAAAAATAATAATAAATAACTATTGGCATGGCTTGTGCTTTATCTTAGATATAAACGTGAAGTAGTACGTGCTGTCAACGTGTTACCTAAGGATTTGAGATGATTAAAGACACTAGTAGCCAAGATACCCTTGTAGCGCCGAAGCTAGGGCGCAAGCTGCGCCTACCCTTAATAATAGGTTGTGGCGCCATTTTGATGAGCGCGTTGGTGTGGGCGAGTTTTAGTCATGACAGTAATCAACGTTCAGTTGATGGTGCTGATTTACGTTTGGCAACTTTAACCCGTGGCACTTTGGTTCGTGATATTGCCACTACCGGTAAAATTGTCGCCGCCAATGCACCCATTTTATATAGCACGGAAGAAGGTGTGGTGACGTTATTAAGCCAACCGGGTGATGAAGTTGAACTTGGGCAAGTGGTGGCGAAGGTTGAAAGCCCACGTTTGCAAAGCGAGTTGCAGCAACAGCAATCATTACTTGAAGGTATGCAAGGCAGCCTTGAGCGGGCTAAGTTAGATGCCCGCCGCGAGCAACTGCGCGTCAGCCAAATTTTAGACATGGCCAAAGTGGATTTAGAAGCGGCAGATCGTGAAAGTCGTCGTGGTGACCAACTGATTGAGTCCAGTTTGATCAGTCGAATTGATTTTGAAAAAAGCAAAGATGATTTACATAAAGCCAAACTGCTGCACAAACATGCTCAGCAAGAAGTTGAGTTAATGCGCGACACCCTCAGTTTTGAAATTAAAAACCGTACTCTTGAAGTTCAACGTCAGGCCATCGTGGTGCGCGAACTCACACGACAAGCGAATGCGCTTAATATTGTTGCGCCAGTGAACGGCATTATTGGCAACTGGCTGGTGGAGCAAAAAGCCCGTATTGGTGCGAGCCAGCCGATGTTAACCGTTGTGGATTTAACCGCCTTTGAAGCAGAGCTTGCTGTCCCCGAGTCTTATGCTGATGAGTTAGGTTTAGGCATGGATGTCGAGTTGAGTTTTGGCAACGTTAATGTAGTGGGGCAACTGTCGTCAATTTCACCTGAAGTACGTAATCGTGAAGTGACTGCAAGGGTGCGTTTTGCTGACAGTAACACATTATCGTTACGTCAAAATCAGCGTTTGTCTGCCCGAGTCTTACTGGAAAACAGACCTAATGTATTAATCGTCAAACGCGGTGATTTTCTCAATATGGGCGGCGAAGTTGCGTATCAAGTGAATGAGGCTATCGCGCATAAGAAAGCCATTAAATTAGGCGCACGCAGCATGAGCCAGGTAGAAGTGATTGAAGGCGGTAAAGAAGGGGATGTTTGGGTGATATCTGGCACCGAAACCTTTAAAAATGAGCCTACTATTCAAATTCGATAAACAGATTAATAGACACTCAACTGAGTAAGGACATTCTATGACTTTTATTCAACGTAGACAGCTTATTGCGCTAGTAGCGTTATTTATTCTTGCAATGGCCGTGAGTTATCGTATTGATAATCAGACAGATTGGTTATCGGTTAGTTTGCAATTAATTGATATCAGTAGCCAAGCCAGCACGCGCTTAATAGACATCAATTCAGCGGTTAGTTTACACATTAATATTAACGACATGCTTAACGTAAAGCTGCAGTTTTAGCCCATTTAGAGTAATAACATCGCCTTAGCGCTGTTTTTACATGACTCAATTTGAGCATTCGAGTTTTGACTAGTAAGACATTCGCAGTAGAAGCACTGGAATGCAACAACCTAATAAACCAAGGAAGCCAATATGTTATCGATGAAAAATATCAGCAAGGTGTTTAAAACCGACCTCGTTGAAACCCACGCGCTACGCGACTTTAACCTTGAAGTGAATGAAGGCGAGTTTGTTGCGGTAACAGAGCCTTCTGGTTCAGGTAAAACCACCTTTTTGAATATTGCAGGTCTGCTTGAAGGCTTTAGTTCGGGCGAATACAGCCTTGATGGCGTGAATGTGTCTAATTTAAGTGATAACCACAGCGCTAAAGTGCGTAATGAAAAAATTGGTTTTATCTTTCAGGGATTTAATTTAATTCCCGATCTTAATTTAGCCGAAAATGTTGAAGTGCCATTGCGTTATCGCGGTTTGAATGCCAGCGAGCGTAAGCGTCGAGTCGAATCAGCGTTAGAGCAAGTCGGGCTAGGTGCGCGGATGAAGCATTTACCGACTCAATTGTCTGGTGGGCAACAGCAGCGGGTCGCCATTGCGCGCGCATTGGCGGGCGAACCACGTTTTTTACTTGCTGATGAACCGACGGGTAATTTAGACAGCTTAATGGCGCGCCAGGTGATGGAGCTTTTAGAGAATATTAATCAGCAAGGCACCACCATTATTATGGTGACCCATGACCCTGAATTGGCTCGTCGGGCTCAGCGCAATATTCAAATTGTTGATGGTCAGGTGTGTGATTTTTCGATGTACCAACCTGCTGCAACTGGCACTCGTTAAGGGGAACATCATGTTTTTTTATTATTGTGATTTAGCTTGGCGAAGTATTCGTAAAACGCCGATGTTATCCATGTTGATGGTGTTAGCTATTTCAATTGGTATTGGTATTACCATTACGACTCTTAACGTGTATAAAACCATGTCTTATAACCCCGCGGGCGATCGCAGTGAGGTGATAAACTCGGCGCAATTATGGAGCCAAGGGTTAGACACCTGGGATGAGTTTAGCTCAAACATCACCTACAACGATGCTATGAACTTGCGTAATAACGATGAATTGAGCCTAAAAGCGGCAACTTATCGTACCGGTTTAGCGTTGCAGTCTGATAACCCCAAAATTGAGCCTGTTTTACAAAGTGTGCGTGTAACAGACAGAGACTTTTTCAGGATTTTTTCGGTGCCATTTTTATATGGCAGTTATTGGGACGCCAACGTTGATTTACGCCCCGCGTATCAAGTGGTGATTAGCCAAAAGTTAAACTTACGCTTTTTTGAAGGCAAAAACAGTGTGGGCAAAACAGTATTTCTAGACCGTAAACCTTACCAGATAGTTGGGGTTATTGAGGACTGGAATCCACAACCTAAATATTACGACCCGCTCAATGGGGCTTTTAATGATGCAGAAGAAATCTTTATTCCTTTTTCGTTAACCGCTCAGGAAGAATTCGATGTGTGGGGTAACACCAGTGGCTGGCAGTTCGAGCCAATGCTCACTTACAGCGATCGCTTAGCATCAGAGAAAGTGTGGATTCAGTTTTGGACAGAGCTTAACAGCGAAGATGAAAAGCAAAATTACCAAAGCTGGTTAACTCGTTATGTTGAGCAGCAACGTGTCATTGGCCGTTTTACTGATACTGCTAAAACGTCAGCGGAAGCCGTACAAATTAGCGATATCGATAAATGGCTTGAAGACAACAATGTGGTACCAGAAGACAACAAAATTCTTGTCGGTTTAAGCTTGCTGTTTTTAAGCGTGTGTCTGGTCAATATTCTTGGATTGTTACTGACTAAATTTTTAAAGCGTGCGCCTGAAGTGGGAGTTCGACGTGCTATTGGTGCCAGCCGTAGGCAGATATTTAGTCAGTACATGGTCGAGGTGGGCATGATTGGCTTTATTGGTGGAGTGGTAGGGCTGTTATGGGCTTGGGGTTCGTTAACCGCGCTGCACAGTTATTTTTCAATGGATCAAAGTGTTACTGGGCTTGATGCCAGTATGTGGGTTATTACACCGTTAATTGCTATTTCTACCGCGGTATTGGCTGGGGTTTATCCTGCATGGGTGGTGTGCCGCACTAAACCGAGTGTGTATTTAAAAACTCAATAACGGATTCAATAAGGACATCACCATGTTTCATATCAAACCGATTTTATCGAGCTTAATGCGCAGTAAAAGCGCGCCGATTTTATTACTGTTGCAGATCATTTTATCCGTTGCGATAGTGTCTAATGCCAGCTTTATTATTAACGAACGTTTGTCGTTAATGCAGCGTGAATCGGGCTATGCAGAAGAGCAAATATTGACATTTAGTATGTACAACTTTGATCCATCAATCGACAACATGAAGCAAAACCAAGTGAATGCAACAAATTTTGCGTTCATTGCCTAATGTGATTGATGCCAGTTATAGCAATATGTTGCCGTTAAGCGACAGCGGTTGGATGGACCGCTATGTTGACGGCTACCTGATGCTGACACGGCTAAAGGCACACCCGGTTTTGCTTTTTATTTAGGTAATGAGCACTTACTCAATGTGATGGGCGCTAAGTTAATTGCCGGGCGAAATTTTACCGCCGATGAAATTAATACCAGCTTAGATGACAGCGGCATGATGGCGTTAGTATCGCAACCCCTCGCTAAGGCATTTTGGGGCGAAGAATCACCATTGGGTAAAACCATGTATCAGGGCGCACAAGCCGTCACCATTATTGGTGTGGTCGATAAGTTACAAGGGGCTTGGATTGACCATGAAAACTTTGAATACAGCGTGATCCAAAATATCGATTTTGGTGGCAGTAGCAGTAATAAGTCTTATATGGTGCGGGCATTACCAGAACACATTCCAGCGTTAGAAGAAACCATACGTAAAGCACTGCATGCTGAAAATCCAAATCGTGTGTTAGATCATTTTCAAACGCTCAGTGAGATGAAAAATCTAACCTACAGTAACCATCGTTTAATGGCGACCGTATTGAGTATTATGGTGATATTACTGTTACTGATTACCGCGCTAGGATTAACCGGTATGGTGATGTTTAATATTCAACGCCGCACCAAACAAATTGGTACTCGTCGTGCCCTAGGCGCTAAAAAAAGAGACATCATTCAATATTTTATGGTGGAAAACTACTTGATATGTATTGTGGGTGGCGTGATTGGCGGCATGTTAGCATTAGTGCTTGGGCAACAATTAATGTCGCTATATAGTTTACCTATGGTGCCAGTGATTTACCCGCTTGTCTCAATGATAGGTTTGCTGGTGGTAACAACGTTGGCGGTAATCGTGCCTGCAACTAAGGCAGCGAATATTTCACCGGCTATGGCAACGCGTAGTGTGTAAGTTCGCGATTGTTATTCGAATTTTATGTTGTTTTACGGTAGCTTGATGCTACCGTTATTTACAAATTACTCAATGAGAGCCACATCATCGTAATGGATAATATTTTAATTGTTGATGACAACCACGCTATTTGCCAGGCACTTGCACTGATGATTGAGTTGCATGGCTATGATGCCATTTATTGTCATTCGCCCGATGATGCCATTGATATTGTTAGCAATAAAGAGATTTGCTTAGTTATTCAAGACATGAACTTTAGCCGCGACACCACCTCCGGTGAAGAAGGCAAGCAACTGTTTTATGCATTGCGTCAGTTACAGCCTAATTTACCCATTATTTTAATGACCGCCTGGACCCAGTTAGAAACCGCAGTGGAGTTGGTTAAAGCGGGCGCTGCCGATTACATGGGCAAACCCTGGGATGATGCTAAGTTACTAACCAGCATCGCTAATTTATTATCGATATACCGCTTATCACAACAAAACAATCAACTATCGCGGGTGCACAGCGACCGAATGTCGGCGATTAATGGTGCTGAGTTATGTGGACTTGTATTTGCCAGTGGGGCTATGCAGCGCTGTGTCGATTTGGCCTTACAAGTGGCGCGCTCAGATGTGTCAGTGATGATCACCGGCTTTAATGGTGCGGGCAAAGACAAAATAGCCGACATTTTACAAGCTAACTCCCCGCTTAAAGATAAGCCTTTTATTAAGGTGAACATTGGTGCATTACCAATGGATTTACTCGAGGCTGAGCTGTTTGGTGCAGAAGCGGGGGCGTTCACCGGGGCGAATAAAACTCGCGTTGGTCGTTTTGAAGCCGCCGATGGCGGCACATTATTTTTAGACGAGATTGGCAATTTGCCCTTGTCTGGCCAGGTAAAACTATTGCGGGTATTGCAAACCGGTGAATTTGAGCGCTTGGGCAGTCATCAAACCCGCAAAGTGAACGTGCGAGTCATTAGCGCGACCAATGCCGATCTTGCCGATGACATTGCCAATGGACGCTTTCGTGAAGATTTGTTTTATCGCTTAAATGTGATTGAACTCAGTGTGCCGCCGCTCAAACAGCGCCAAGATGACATTTTACCCTTGGTAACCCATTTTATGGGTGAGCAGTTTATTATTAATAAGTCGACTCAGCAGGCGTTAATAAATCATTGCTGGTCTGGTAACGTACGCGAGCTAGAAAATGCCTGTAAAAGGGCTGCGTTGCTAGCTAAGTCAGCACAATTAACGATTGATGATTTTGGTTTAAATACCCTGCCTGCAAGTCAAATTGAAGTAGGTGCGAGTCATAATAATCTAAGCCCATCTTTTTCTACTCCACCCGTTGAACAACAAGATAATGCGCCCTTAATCAATGAGCCTGATAAACAGCAAATAGAAGCGGCATTAACTCAGCATAATGGTGTTATTGCCAGAGTGGCTAAGTCATTTGGTTTAAGCCGTCAGGCCTTGTATCGGCGTATGGATAAATTTGGTATTCGAGACGCTAAATCATGATGTTGTCGCTGCGAACTAAACTGGTGTTAGCCAATATGCTTAGCTGCCTGCTAGGGTTACTTTGTGGCGCGCTGGTGTGGTTTAGCCTAGGTGACAGTGCCTTATGGTTAGCGCTGATTGTGATGCTGGCGGTCTGTTATTTTTGCAGCATCTGGCTAACAAGACGGTTAAGTGAAAGTCTGCAAGCACTTGAAATCGGTTTACTTAATTTTAAAGATAACGATTTTAGCGTGTCTTTGCATCCTTATGGCGAACCACAGCTTGATAACCTAGTGCTTTTATATAACCAAGCGTCTGCCAAGCTGCGCAGTGAGCGTCAGTTTATTTACCAGCGTGAGTTAATGCTCGATAAAGTCATCCAGAACTCGCCAAATGTGATGTTATTGATTGATGATTCTCAGCGGGTTATTTATGCCAATGGCGCCGCAAGACATTTATTTAACCACGGGGTTAACGTTGAAGGCATGTTAATGCCTGAGTTGGCAGAAATGTTACCTGATTCGCTCAAAAACGCCTTAAACAGCGAGCAAGAGGGGCTGTTTTCCATGACGGATAACGAGGCAGGTAAAGCAGGGGATAATGCAACAGACGGCGATATTGAAACTTGGCATATTTCCCGTGGTCGCTTTACCCAAAATAACCAGCAACATCATTTAATTCTGCTCAAACAACTGACCAAAGAGCTAAACCGCCAAGAAGTGGCTGTATGGAAAAAGGTGATTCGGATTATCAGTCATGAGCTTAATAATTCGGTTGCGCCAATCGTGTCGATGGTGAATTCGGGTAAGTTGTTAACTCAGCATTTAGATAATTCTAAATTGCAGCTTATTTTTGATACCATCGAAAATCGCACCAGCCACTTAAGCCAGTTTATTTCTCACTATGCGCAATTTGCTAAGTTACCTTTACCGAAAAAAGCGCTGGTCGACTGGACGCGTATGACGCAACAATTGACCCAGCAATATGCGTTTAAGCTATTAACGCCGCTGCCAACTTTAAACATCAAGCTCGACGCTGTGCAATTAGAACAAGTGTTAATTAATTTACTCAAAAACGCCCATGAATCGGGTGCAGACATAGACAGTGTGTCATTGGCATTTGAAGAAACTACTCACCCAGTGAGTGGATTAATGATTAAGGTAGATGATCTCGGCTCTGGCATGTCTTCTGAGGTTTTGTCGCAAGCTTTGTTACCTTTTTATTCCACAAAACAGTCGGGTACAGGCATTGGCTTACCATTGTGCCGAGAAATAATAGAAGCGCATGGCGGGCGAATGAGTATGCAAAATCGCCCAGAAGGGGGCTTAAGTGTTAAAGTATGGTTGCCTTATCAAGCAAGCTAATCTTTGCCTTTTTAACCACTCTTGTCGGGGCATCAGTTTGGTGCTGAGCATATTTTATACTGAATAAGGTTACATTATCGCGTGTAGTTTACGCTAATAGCAGTCTGAGTCTTCAATGCTGAAGCTAACTTAGTGTTAGTTTGACTGTGCTAAAAATAATAGAGAAGGGATACCATGCAAACCATTTTGATTTGTTTACTGATAGCCATGTTACTGCCATATGCCGCTAAAGTGCCTGTTGCAATGGCGATGGCTAAGTTAGGCCGTTATGACAATAACCATCCGCGCGCGCAGCAAGCGCAATTAACCGGTTTTGGCGCAAGAGCAGTCGCTGGGCATCAAAATGCATTTGAGTCGTTAATTGTATTTGGGGTTGCAGTGCTAACAGCATTAATTACCAATAACGTTAATGATGTGGTGGCGCTATTGGCTATCGTGCACGTTGTGGCGAGAGTGGTTTACCATGCCATGTATTTACTTAATTACGGTACGTTACGATCGTTATCTTGGTTTGTGGCCATTGGCGCATCGATAGCGATTTTTTGCCAGGCTTTTTAAAGGCTTTTTAAAGGCTTTTTAAAGGCTTTTTAAAGGCTTTATATGCTGTAATAGCCATAAAAAAACGCCTTAACGGCGTTTTTTTATTAGTATGCTAACGCGGCTATGTGTGTTTAATCTTGGCTGGCAATTTAATCTAAGCTAGCTATGCGTTCGTAGCCCATTTCAGTAAGCTGGTCATTTACGCAATCTAATAAAAATGCACTCACTTCAGCTTCTGGTAGTTGGTCTTCAATGGCGATTTGTTGGCAGGCTTCTTTTAATGATAAAACATCTTTAAGCGGTGCGGCGGGTAATGCGCTAGCGGTAAAGCTGACCGCAACGCAACTGGCAAGTAATGCAGCGAGGTTAGTGCGGATAATCGTTGTGCTGGTAATAAAAGATGGCATGGTTGTTCCTTCTTGGGAGAACTTTAGTTATTTTGACAAATATTACTGTAGCTTAGTTCCTTTGGATAGAGTGTAAAAAGGTAATATTTATATGACCGATTTTGAAGTGTTACTCAATCAGGTTCATCAGTGTCAGCTTTGTGCGGCCAAATTAGCTCATGGCGTGCGCCCTGTGGTGCAACTCGATCCTCAAGCAAAAATATTGATAATTGGTCAGGCGCCAGGGCGTAAAGTCCATGAAACTGGCATTCCTTTCAACGATGCCAGTGGTGATAGATTACGTGATTGGTTGAGCATAAGCCGTGAGGGGTTTTACGATACCAAGCAGGTTGCCATAATGCCAATGGGGTTTTGTTACCCAGGGAGTTATACCGCTGCCACAGCTAAAAAAGGTCAGTCGGGTGATTTGCCCCCAAGGCCTGAGTGCGCGCCGAAGTGGCATGCATTAATACTGGCTCACTTAACTCAAGTTAAATTAGTGTTATTGGTTGGCCAATATGCACAACAGTATTATTTAAGTGAGCATCGTTCAACGATTAATGCATTAACCAATAATGAGTTAGTTGATTTCGATATCGCTAACAAACCTAAAACCCTCACCGAAACGGTCAAACAATGGCGCAGCTTTAGCCACTTTTTATCCCCTTACCGCACCCAAGTCCGCGCAATAATATCTGGTTGAGCCGCAATCACTGGTTTAAAGACGATTTACTTCGCCACCTTCAACAACGCGTTCGTGAGGCATTGGCGTAAACTACGATTGTTTGTTGGCAATAAACTCGATACTTGCTACATCTAAGCAGCGTTTAGATAAGTAGGTCGTACTTTTTTGTAAGGCGATCAAAAAGCCTGCTTCAGTCTGGGTGACACGATAAACATCTTTCCATGCAATCTGTTGATTTACATGAGTTGACTGACTGTGAATACCCGCATCATTAATCTCTAAGGTCACCGTGTCGCCAGCGGCTTTACTCATCATTTGACGCCATAACCACCAGGTTCTTTTAAAGCGAATGCTTAACCATTCCACTACACCGAGACCAATAAAAAAATAGCCTAAATAGTAAGTTTCTTTATTGCTGATAGGTAATTGACTGAGGTTGTCGAGCAGTAAAATACCTAAGCCGATTATCACAAAGATGGCGGTCTTAAGGTATTGCTTGGGATGCACTTGGGTTGTAACAGATTGATCAAAGCATTCTTCAAAGTAAGCTTTATCGAGTACATATTCGCAGGTGTACGTAAACGCTGATGACATGATGACCTAAAATCGACAATAAAATTACTGTGATTATCGCATAGCCATTGGTTTGCTCAAAGTAAAGTGTAAACCAATGGGTAGGGTCTGTTGATCTTTCAAGGTTGTTTTTGCAGCGAATTGTTGGCCATTACTCATATACAAGTGCGCGGCAGAGACTTTGAAGTGTAGTTATTCTACATAAAAAGTCGATAACGCTGTAAAAATGGCCAACAAACGCTGCCCGAAGGGTTCGGCTAAAAACGTTTTACTCTTTGTTAAATGATTCTTTGCAAATAAAGAGTTGCTTAGATTGCTAGGCATCAATCCATTCGCCTCGATTAAAACGTTTTTAACTCGAACAAAATTCAACCAGCCAAGTTCAACAGACCTTAGGGTCTGTTGATCTTGGCTACCCTGTGATGGCATTTGCCAATTCTAGAGTCAATTGTTGCTGTTCTTCTGAAGTTAATTGCTGGTCTTGCTTATTGGATATTGAGAACACGTTGTCGGCACGCTCGCCGACCGTACTGATGGTCGCAGAATGGATATTAAGGTCGAGTGCTCGAAATGCACTGGCGATTTGTTCCATAAACTCACTGGTGTCTAGTGCCGATATATTCACTAAGGTACGGGTTGATTTTCGTGAATATAAAAACTCAATGCTGGGGTGATTATCAAAGCTTTGATGGCGTCTTGATGCCCGTCTTTTAGGGATAGTGACATCTTTATCGAGCACTTGATATAACTTGTTAAGTACTTGTTTACGTCGTTGAGCGCTGGTAATGGGTTTTTCGTCAAAGTCGAGTACTTTAAATGATTCAACTACATAACCGTCTTTAGTGCGGGCAATTTGGGCTTGTTTTACCGACATCCGCAGTGCCGCTAAGGTATTAAATAGTTTAACAAATAGCCCGGATCTATCTTTGGTATAAACAAATACGTCGCTGCAACCTTTAACCACTGAGTCGTCGAGTAAAATCAATGTATTGTATTGATTTTCTTCGGCTGGGCTTTGGTTATGTTGCAATAATGCTTGGGTGTATCTGGCAATATCGTCGGCTTCGGCATTACTGAAAAAACCTATCGGTAAACGTTGCCACAGTGCTTTAATCGCATCGGCTGTCGTTTCATCGGCATTTAACAGATTGAGGGCTTCTTGTTTGTGTTCGCGCACGAGAGTACGGATTTGCAACACATTTTCAAAACCGCCCCGCAACGCTTTGCGAGTAATAAAGTATAAATCTTGTAATAATGAGGCTTTCCAATCGTTCCATAGGTCATCGTTAGTCGCTTGTATATCGGCAATGGTAAGGCAATATAGTGCGTCTAATCGGGTAAGGGTGCCGACTTTTTTGGCAAAAGCATTGACGACTTCTGAGTCGTAAATATCCATGCGCTGAGAAGTAATCGACATTAATAAATGGTTTTCAACTAACCAACTAATCAGCTTTTGCTGTGACACTTTTAGCCCGTGGAACTTGGCAAACATATTGGCATCAACCGCGCCTAACTCACTGTGGTCACCCCCACGGCCTTTGGCCAAATCATGAAATAATGCGCCAAATAACAAGGTCGATTTATTGGACATTTTTTGGTAAATGTCTGCTGCTAACGCTAAGTCTTTATCAAGGCTTTTTATGTCTTTACCGTAGGCGTATATGTTTTTCAGCACCTTATGGGTGTGTTCATCGACGGTGTAAGCATGAAATAAATCAAACTGCATTTGGCCGACAACTTCACGCCATTGGGGTAAATACGAGGCCAAAATGCCGTGTTGATGCATTAAGGTAATGGCAAGTACCATACCTTGTGGGTGGGCAAAAATGGCTTTAAATTGTCTCGCGGCAACGCTGAAAATCTTGTAAGTCGCCCATGAGGCGACGCCTAACTTGACGCAACGAACGTAAAGTTTCGGCACTAATGCCAACGATTTTGTCATGATGAATCGCGATAAATTCAAACAACGCCATAATTTGAGTGCGATCGATAAAGACGGTTTCATCACGCACATGAATATATTGGTCGACAATTTCAAAGTTGTCGTTAATTGGGATGATTTGTGGTTTGAGCTGCGGAATAATTTCTCGCTGAAAATACGCCATGAGAATCTTATTTAATTCGCCAATGCGCTTCATGACTCTAAACAGCTGACGCATCATTTTCTCGATGGCAATATTGCCACTTTCGCCGATGGGCATACCATCACCAAAGCCCATAAGTTTGGCGACTTCTGCTTGATATTGTAGTAACAAACGGTTTTCTGAGCGTTGTGCTGCTTGGTGCAGGGCAAAACGCACTCTAAACAAAAAGTGTTGGCATTCCATTAATTCAGAGTATTCATCATTAGTTAAAAAGCCAAAGCGTCGTAATGATTGCATACTGGCCACACCAAAATGTTTACGGGCAACCCAGGTGAGGGTTTGAATATCGCGAATACCACCAGGACTGGTTTTTAAATTAGGTTCGATACTGAATGACGTACCTTGAGCTTTGGTATGACGTTCTTGTTGTTCGCTCAGTTTGGCATTAAAAAACGCTTGGCTTTGCCATAAATCCTGACCATATAATGCGTTTAATACTTGTTGTTGGTGCTCGGTGTTACCATATAAATGCCTGATTTCAAGTAAACTGGTGGCGATGGTGACGTCTTCTTTACAGGCTTGAAAGGTATCTTTTAAGCTGCGAACAGCATGACCTAGGTCGAGTCCGATATCCCACAGTTGTGTTAAAAAATCGCTGACTTTTGCGCCGTCGGTGGCAGACAGTTTACCATCGTGGATAATACAGATATCAATGTCTGAAAACGGATGTAAGGTTTGCCGGCCATAACCGCCAACTGCGTTAAGCGAAATATGATTGTGGTCTAGTTCGAGTGACTGCCAGAGTATGCATAATAGGGTATCAAAAAACTGCGATCGCTTGTTCAAGGTGTCATTAATTGCGCTTTGAAATATGTTCTCTTGTAAAAATAGATCCAGTGACTTAATCGCCTGCTTAAACTCGGCGGTGGTCATGTCTGGGCGCATATCTGTACTGGCAGGTAGCGAAAGCATGTTACTCCTTATTAATGTAGTCCATAAACAGAATAAGGTATTCTTAATCAAATTGGTATAGTGAGGTTTTATGGCGTCTAAGCGTGGTCGACTAGACCAATTTATTGCTCGTAGATTACAGGTTTCCAAAAAAGCGGTTCGTCAGTTATTAATTGACAACAAAGTCAGCGTAGATGGTAAGTATGCTAAAACACCTGATTTGTTGATTGATGAATTTAGTCATATTGTGTGTAATGAGGTGGTTTTACAGCAATACCAAAAGCAATATTACATGCTCAATAAACCTGATGGTGTGGTGAGTGCAACGATTGATGATAAACACCCTACGGCCTTGAGTTTATTATTAGGGGTTGAGCACGATATGCTGCATATTGCAGGACGACTTGATTTGCATTCAACGGGGTTATTATTGATTACCAATGATGCAAAGTGGTCTGCTGCATTAATGGCGCCTAACAATAAAGTCGATAAACATTATATTGTCACCTTAGCCAATCCGATAGATGAGCGATATATCGACGCTTTTGCTAATGGTATGTATTTTGAGTATGAAAATATAACAACATTACCTGCAACCCTAACGATTTTGTCTAGCCATCAGGCAAGGGTGAGTTTATGTGAAGGTAAGTATCATCAAATAAAGCGCATGTTTGGCCGTTTTCGCAATCCTGTGGTCGGATTGCATCGTGAGTCGATAGGCGAGATTGTACTTGATAACACCTTGTTACCCGGAGAATTTCGTTCATTAACAAAAGCTGAAATTGATTGTGTAATTCAGCAGTAGATCAACTTTTTAAGTTACTTAACATGCTAATTTATGTATTTCCTTGCAACGGATTGGATAAAACGTGGATTTACAAGCATTAAAAAAAGTCAGTGAACTCGACGTATTTAGCTTATTAGTGTTTAAGTTCATTTACGAAACAGGTTTTGCTAATTTTGCAGCGAAAGAGTTGGCTGTATCTGCGCCAAAGATTAGTCGCTGCCTAACCTCTCTACGTATTATTTTTAATGACGAACTCTTTTTTCGCCGTCAACAGGGGCTAAAACCGACACCTTTAGCGGAACGTTTATATCAACCTATTTGCCAACTTTGCGATATGTTTAGTCAAATGGAGCGCTCTGTTGAAGATAAAGTCAATCATTGTCAGCGCAGTATATTGCATGTGGCTGTTTCGCCAAACATTATTACCAGTGTTGCTATTGCACTAAGTGAGTGCCCCCTCGACACTATGGGCAAAGTTAAGCTGCACAGTTGGCAAGCTGACACGGAAGAATTGATTTACAATGGCGAGTTAGATTTTGGTATTGGTTATGATACCCAAGACTCCCATGGTTTAGAAGTTTATCCTATAGCCTGTCCAAGTAATATTTCTGTTGTGGGTAATGCGAAACACCCTTTTTGGGATAATGTTGATCACTTTAAAATTGAAGATATTGTTCAACACTCACTGGTGTACTTACGCTGCCGTGGCTTTAATAATCGTATTGATCCATTAGAACTGTATTGCCAAAACAACGGCCTATTATTAGAAGACATTGAGTGTGTTAGTAAGTTAGATGATTGGTATTTACATATACTGACCATGAACAGTTTGTCATTAGCCATTTGTCATGAAGGATCTTTTGCTGAGCAGCTTCCGCAATTACGCGTAAAGCGTTTACCTAAATCAGAGCTTGAACGACTTCACTCAGTGATGCCAATGCCAAATTATTGTTTAATTGAACGTTCAGAGCATCATCGACGTTATTCTGCTGATTTGCGGGGAATGATAATCAATATTGTTAACTCAGTATTGAAATAGATATTTGTATAAAAAACAACCTTGATGATTGGGGTGGTTAAATTAACAATTTTATTACAGTTTACTTGGTTTAACCCTGCAACATCAGTGTTTTGTGTGTTTTAAGCTTGAACTTTTATGGTTCAAGCTTTTTTTGAATTTTAGATACCTCTTTAGGGTTGTAAAATGTGAAATTTGTAGTTTCATATTCATGTATAACCAAATTTAAAATCACCGATTTCCGCTATTGAATTTGCAACCAAGCATCACAGGTTTGTTATATGACGCGGGTATTTTTGTTTAAATCCTTATATTTTGTAGGTGCAAAACTTACAAATCTAAATCGGGGGATTTAAGATGAAAAAATATAATAAAACCTTACTTGCGGCAGCATTTATTGCTGCGTTTGGTTTAGCAGGATGTGGCTCTGATGGCAGCGATGGTGCTGACGGAGTTGATGGTGTTGATGGTGTTGATGGTGTTGATGGTACAGATGGTGCTAATGCTAGTTTATCTGTTACGACCGTTGAAGATGCTTCACTATTTACGTTAACGATAGCGCCTGAAGATGTTGTTGTCGTGGGTGCTGACGATTTTAGCCTTAAATTTACTGCTACGGCTGAAGGGACTGGTGGAGCGACTGTGCCATTTTCTGGACTTGAAAAAGTTCAGCTATATGTCACCAGTCAGTCTGAAAATACCACTGACACGGGTGCACCATACCTATGGACAAGTCATTTATATGCTAATGACTTTGTTAGCGATAACGCTATGTATTGTACCCTTACAGGTACAGCAACTACTCGTGCTGGTGTTGACGTTGAAGCGTGTACGTTAGTTGAAGATACTGATAACCCTGGTACTTATATTGGTACTTGGGAGCATGATGGTAATGCGCCATCAGTATTAACTGACGGTGATGAGAACGATTTAGTTCGTGTGATGCTACGTGCATATAATGTTGTGAATGCTGACGGTACTAGTATCAGTGATAAGCTGTTATCAACACCGATTGATTTTATTCCTGCAACTGGCGAGTTAGCTGAATCAGAAAAAGATTCAGTGTCTAATGCGGCATGTATTAATTGCCATAGTTCATTAGACGGTTACGCTGATACTGATATGCGTATTAGCAATATTAGTGCTCACCATAACTATCAAAAAGTTGAAAACTGTGTAGCTTGTCATAACCCTGCGATGGCCGCTGATGAAGACTATGCAGATTTAGGATATAACATCAGCTTCAACGCTATGATCCACACCATTCATATGGGCGATGAGCTTGCTGATTCGCTAACGGGTGATGCGTTAGAGTTGTTCGGTGAAATTGGCTTCCCAGCGGAAGCGAACGAATGTACTGTTTGTCATGATAATGGTACTCAGTGGAACGACAACGTCTATGAAGAAGCGTGTGTGTCTTGTCACGTTGATGTTGATTTAGCAACAGGTGATAACCATAACGGTATTGTGCCAGCAAGTGATGCTGTATGTTCTGGCTGTCATGGTTCTGGTAGCTTAAGTCCTATGGAAGCACACAGTGTTAATCGTCGTGCAGACTTGGCTGATGGCTTAGTGTTAGATGTGGTTTCTGCTGACGTTTCTGCAGGTGTATTAACTGTTACTATTGGTGTTGAATTAAACGGCGAAACAGCTGCTAGCGGTACTGACTTGTTTGATTACCTCTTTAACGAGTCATATGCTCAAGCTATCTTAATCGGTACCCTTGATGATAATGGTGATTATGAACAAGGTAGTAGCATTTCTGATGAAACAATGTTTGTGGTTAATGACGCGGGTCAAATCGTGTTAACTCAAACATTAGACGATGCAACATCACTAGATGGTGAAACACTGTATGTGTCATCTGAAATGAACATGTGTGGTGATGCTGAGACTGATATGATCGTCACTACAGATGAGGGTTGTGATGTTGGTATTCCTGCTAACATTGCCACTAAATACTTTGTGTTTGGCGATACAGCAGCTACAGGCGTTGAAACTACCGATAACATGCGTTTCATTAATGCTACAGTGTATACCGCACCTACACAGGTGGGTAATGACCGTACCACAGCTGATGAAGCGAAATGTAATGCTTGTCATGATAACTTAGCGCACATCAAATCACCTCGTCATGGTGTGACTAACTTTACCCAATGTGCTGATTGTCATAACAATGCGAGCGCTGTAGGTTCTCACCATGAAACGGTTCAAGTTGAATCTGACGATGGTACGTTTGTTGTAGTAGAAGGCCTAGAGTATTACAACCGTGATTTAGCAACTGTTGCTCACCGTTATCACAGTGGTACGTATGCTGAAGAAGCATCTGGTGTTTATATTAATGCTGATGGCGACTTAGTTAACTACCCAGCTGATCAAACTAATTGCCAAGCGTGTCATAAAGATGAAAATACTGCTGGTGATGCGATGCCATTCTTTGATGGTACAGGTACCTTAACTTCAGGTAGAACTTCGGTAGCATTAGGTAATGGCGAATTTATTTCTCCAGTCACTGAAGCATGTCGTAGTTGTCACGCTCACTCTGGTGATGCCGCGCTTGCTCACTTCAAGAGTAATGGTGCAACTGTATTTGGTGATAACATTACCTCTGCAGACGCTGTACCAGTAGAGTCTTGTGCAACGTGTCATGCTGAAGGCAAAACCTATGGTATTGATAGTGTTCACTAAGCTTGTGAGTTATTGAATAGATAACAACTCATGTCTTAATTATCACTTAAGAAACTAACTAAAAGAGAGGCAATATTGCCTCTCTTTTTTATTCAATGTTGTCTATAACAATTTATCAATTTCTATTCTGAGAATATCGAAAATCGAAATTACCGATTTCAATTAACGAATTTACAACCAGCTATCACACCTTTGTAACATCTCACGAGCTTTCTATCTTAATTCCCTATATTTTATAGGTGTAAGACTAACAAATCTAAATCGGGGGATTTAAGATGAGAAAATATAATAAAACCTTACTTGCGGCAGCCTTTATCGCTGCTTTTGGTTTAGCGGGATGTGGCTCTGATGGCAGTGATGGTGCTGACGGAGCTGATGGTGTCAATGGTGTTGACGGTGCCGATGGCGCTGACGGTACCAATGCAGGCTTGACTGTAACGACAGTTGAAAATGCTTATGATTATAACTTAACGCTTGACCCAGCTGATATTGTGGTTGTGGGCAGTGATCCATTTAGCGTTAAGTTTACCGTTACTGGTGTGGGTACTGGCAGTGCTGAAGTGCCATTCTCTGGCCTTGAAAGAGTGGCACTTTATGTGACCAGTCAATCAGCCAATACCACTGATACAGGTGCACCAATGTTATGGACTAACCATGCGTTAGCCAATGACTTTGGTAGCAGCATGTACTGTAACCTAACGGGCAGCACAACGGCTCGTGATGGCAGTGAAGTTGAAGCATGTACATTAGTGGAAGATGCTGCAAACCCTGGTACCTATACAGGTACTTGGACACACGATGGTAATGCGCCAGTGGTATTAACTGATGGTGATGCTAATGACCTCGTTCGTGTCATGATCCGCACCTATGATGTGGTTGATGCTGACGGCAATGACATTAGTGATAAAATTTTATCAACACCGCTAGATTTTATTCCAGCGACTGGCGAGCTAGCTGTTTCTGAAAAAGATTCAGTGTCTAATGCGGCATGTATTAAATGTCACAGTTCATTAGATGGCTACGCTGATACCGATATGCGTATCGCTAACATTGATGCTCACCATAACTATCAAAAAGTTGAAAACTGTGTGGCTTGTCATAACCCAGCTTATGCCGGCGGACAAGATGACGAAGATGTTGGCTTTAACGCTAACTTCAACGCCATGATCCATACTATCCATGCTGGACACCATATTGCTGATTCGCTAACAGGTGAAGCAGCAGAACTATTTGGTGAAATCGGTTTCCCATCTGAGTTAAATGAATGTACTGCATGTCATGATAATGGCACTCAGTGGAACGACAACGTCTATGAAGAAGCCTGTGTGTCTTGTCACGTTGATGTTGATTTGGCAACGGGTGAAAACCATAACGGTATTGTGCCATCAAGTGATGCAGTTTGTTCTGGTTGTCATGGTGCGGGTAGCTTAAGCCCAGTTGAAGCACATGAAGTCGGCCTACGTGATAGAGTTGCAGAAGGATTAGTCTTTGACTTTACTTCAGCCGTTGCTACTGCGACAACCGATCCATTAGTTTCAACGTTAACTGTAACTGCCAATGTAACACTTAATGGTGAGCCAATTGCAGATGATACTGACTTAAGTCCTTATATGACTTCTACAAGTCGTGGCTACTTAATTGGTAATTTATCTGAAGATGGCGCAGTTACCAGTGGTCTTGGCATGTCTGTACTTACCGATGCTGTGAGCATGACTGGTGGGGTCTTAACGGTTGCTAGTGACTTTGATGCAAGCCTTTTAGTTGGTCCTATCTATGTTACAGCAGAAGTTCAAGTTTGTGCTGAAGATGACATGATTGTGATGTGTACAACTGATGACGATGGCGATATTGAACAGCTTGCAGTGGCTAACAGTGCACCTGTTAAATATTTCAACTTAACTGATGCTGATGCTACTGAGGTTATTTCACGCTTTGATGACCCTGCACGTATTACCGTAACTGAAGCTAAATGTAATAGCTGTCACGGTAGCTTAACATATGTGAAAGGTACTCATGGTGTGACCGAGTTTACTCAATGTATGGATTGTCACAACGAGAATGTTGGACGTTCTGGTCATCCTGTACAGTATAAGTCTGTTGATGCTGATGGTAATGCCACTTGGGTCACTGTAGACGACGTTACATTCAGTCAAAGAGACCTATTTGCTGTGTCACACAGATTCCATTCAGGCCTTTGGGATGCAACTCGTGGTGAGCCTGCTATTTACCGTGATGAAAGCGGTGAATTATTTGGATACCCAGCTGTAGAAACCAATTGTACAGAATGTCATAACGACGGTGAGTCTTTATTTGCTGACGATGGCGGATTAACTTCTGGTAAACGTGCAATTAAAGTGAGTACTACTGAAGAGTTATATATCTCACCAGTAGCAGAAGCTTGTCGCTCTTGTCATGCTCACTCTGATGCTGCAGCACTTGCTCACTTTAAGAGTAATGGCGCGACTGTTGAGGGTACACCTGATACAACTGCTGATTTACCTGTAGAGTCTTGTGCAACATGTCATGCTGAAGGTAAAACTTACGGTATCGATACTGTGCATTCAAGTGTGGCTCACTAAGCGAGTGAACAGAAAAACAATTTCTTAATCATCACTTAAGAAACTAAGTAAGAGGGCGGCAGCAATGTCGCCCTCTTTTTTTGTTTGATTTTCGGTGTAGATAGGGGCGCTGCGCTGCTAGGGCGGACTTCGTCTTGCTAGGGTCGCTGCGCTGCTAGAGCGAGCTTCGTCCTGCTAGGGTCGCTGCGCTGCTAGGGCGGTCTTCGTCTTGCTAGGGTCGCTTTGCTGCTAGAGCGGACTTCGTCCTGCTAGGTCGCTGCGCTGCTAGAGCGGACTTCGTCCTGGTAGGTCGCTTTGCTGTTAGGGCGGACTTTGTTTTGCTAGGGTCGCTTTGCTGCTAGGGCGGACTTCGACCTGCTAGGGGCGCTGCGCTGCTAGAGCGGACTTTGTCTTGCTAGGTCGCTGCGCTGCTAGAGCGGACTTCGTCTTGCTAGGTCGCTTCGCTGCTAGAGCGAGCTTCGTCTTGCTAGGGGCGCTATGCTTCTAAGATTTTATAGGTTCTAGCCGCGTAGCGTCCTAGCGGCGTAGCGCTCTAGCTTTAGACTCAAGAGTGGTCGCCATTTTATCGTAGATACAAAAAGGGAGGCATTGCTGCCTCCCTTAGTCCTACTCATATGCAGCACTCATCGAGTGCTATTAGCTATTACGCTGCGGCTTGTTGGCGCTGCATGTTTAATAACCATTTTCCGTATATAAAGATACCCACAGCTGAAATAATTCCGATAGCAGCAATGATGTACCATGCCATGCCGATGTTATTGGCTTCATAAAGCATATGGGTTAATGGTTGTGCTTCCATGCCTGTAAAATCGACTAAACGCATAAAGGCTTCACCTTGTGGAATCGCATCAACGTCGCTTTGGCTCATGCCTCGGCTCACTAACTCATTGCGCGAGATAATCTCTTTAGAGGCATAAATTTGGTAAAGCTTAGGGGCAAAGTAGCCTTCTAATGTCCAACCTATCCCTTGCGGTAACATGACAAAGCCCAAGTACATGGCTTTTTTACCTTCAGGGGCAATGTTGCCCATAAACTCATTTTTCTTCGGGCTAATCATCATTTCGCCTAAAGAAAACATCGCAATGGCCAATACAATCATCCACGCAGCATTAAAGACGCCGACTAACATAATAGCGGTAATACTTAAGATACATCCTA
Organism: Shewanella phaeophyticola; assembly: GCF_025398315.1. GTDB lineage: Bacteria > Pseudomonadota > Gammaproteobacteria > Enterobacterales > Shewanellaceae > Shewanella > Shewanella phaeophyticola. The sequence continues at coordinate 3,126,437 of NZ_JAODOQ010000001.1, read as the reverse complement.
CTAGCATGGCCGTAGTAATACGGTATTTAGCCGTAAACGCGGCCACTAAGAAGCAGGTGGTCATGATCATACCCGCATTGAGGTTTAACATGCCCTCTGGCATCACCTTGGTGCCGTCATTACTCAAGCCTAGCCAGAACTGCAATATGCCGTTGCTGGTGCCTTCTGGACCAAATAATGAGGTGACAATAATACTGGTATCAACCCATTCGGCGATATGAATAGGCAGGACGTCAAATAACGAGTTATACAAAAACCAAAAACCGGCAAACACTAACATGTAGTAAAGCACGATAGGCTTTTTCAGTTCGTGCAGTGCATCTTTCCATAATGCTTCTTGTTGTAATTCACCTGATTTTACTTTTGCGGCTCTCGCTAAACGTTCATCTTTACCAGGCTCTTTATAAGCCAGTAAAAACAGAAAGTTGAATGAGATAATTGCCGCACAGGCATAAAACACATTGTCCCAAGACAATTGGCGCATATGCACAGCAACCAATGGCCCTAAGAAACCACCGATATTAACCACCTGGTAAAATATGCCCCAGGCCATTGAGGTGTTTTCGCGTTTAGTCGACAACACTAATGTACCTTGAATACCGGGCTTAAATACCCCGGTACCAGCGGCAAGCAACATGGCTCCGGCTAAAAATCCCCAAAAGTCTGGGAAAAACGCCATGGTGAGATAACCCATGATTTTAATGATGGTCGAGACAAAAATGGTTTCTTTATAACCGACACGGTCTGAGATACCGCCGGTAAACACCGGGATAAAGGTTTGCAGCATAGCCCATACAGCAATGATGATGCCGTAATCGTGCAAGTCGATGCCTAAGCCGCCTTCAGAGACCGGAGATTTTGCATATAAGCCTGCTGATGCTTTTACTCCATAATAGGCAATACGTTCAACCAGCTCCATGCCGCCGACCAGCCAAAAAATATAACCAAGACTGGTGATTGATGCCCACATTCCCAGTTGTTTTACTTCACTCAGGTCGTTACCTGAATGCGAATTAGTGCTCATAAGTCACCCTTTATTATTGTGTGTTGAGTTAACGGAAGACACTCTACCTAAGTTGAGGGAAAATATCCAAAAAACAAAAAGCGGATCGTGAGATCCGCTTTGTTTATTTCATTTGCTGTATCTTTTAGCCGATATTTAGGCGCCACAGCACTTTTTGTACTTTTTGCCACTGCCGCAAGTACAAACGTCATTACGGTTAGGCTTGGCTTCAAAACTCACTGACTTAGGTTTATTTAACAGTCCTGTTAGCTCAATAATGTTCTCAGCTTTATCAGCATCAACCGTAATGTCGGCAAATAATTTATGCTCAGCAACCAATGTCGCGACTTCGGCTTTACGCGCTTCGGTTTGCACAGATAACAGTAATGGCGATAGTTCAGTGCCAGGTTTAGTCGCTCGCTTGGTGTTATAACCGCTTTCGCCATAGGCTGGCTTTGGGGTTCTGCGACCTTTAAAAAAGAATTTATCAGACATGGTTTTGACCCATTAAATAGAATGATGATATTGGCGCAAGCTTATACAGCAAAAACGCAAAATGGGATATTAAAGTTTGCTATAAGTGCAAAATAAAAAACCAGCGACACGTCGCTGGTTTTTAGTGTCAATGTAACTAATACCAATCAGCACAAGAATGTGATCATTCTTACTGGTTAAAATCGCTTATAAGGTCGTTAGAAATTTTGAAGGTAGAACAACTAGCTCGCTGCAATTTCTGCCTTATTCTAAGCGATTTTTCCTACGCAATCTCTGATCACTTATTTATCCTGATTGGTATATTTGATTACGCTTCTATTTTAGCCAGCTCTACTTTTTGCTCGTTTAATTTTTCAATATCGCGAGTTAAGCCAGTCATTTTTGCACGTTCTTTTTCAATGACTGCCGCAGGCGCTTTAGCCACAAAGCCTTGGTTAGACAGTTTACCTTCAATACGGGCAATTTCTTGCGCCAGTTTTTCTAGCTGCTTGTCGATACGCGCCATTTCAGCAGCAACATCGATTAAGCCTGCCATTGGGATAAGCAGTTCCATATCGCCCACTAACTGGGTCGTCGACATTGGCGCCGTTTCACCTTCTTCTAACACTGTAATGGTTTCAAGCTTAGCGAGGCTTGCAAAGAAAGCCTGGTTGGCTTCAAGGCGAATACGGTCTTGATAGCTTACACCACGCACTAAGGCGTTAAGTGGCTTAGACGGGGCAATGTTAAGCTCGGCGCGAATGTTACGTACTGCCACAATCACTTGCTTTACCCATTCCAAATCGGCCATTGCTGTGGCATCCACTTGATCTGCTTGATAGGTTGGGAACGTAGCCAACATCAAGGTGTCACCGGTTACGCCGGCTAACGGCTTAACACGCTGCCAAATAGTTTCGGTAATATATGGCATGATTGGATGCATTAAGCGCTGCATTTTTTCAAGCACTGTGACTAATGTATGGCGTGTGCCACGCATTTGCGCTTCGCTGCCATTTTGCATCACAGGCTTAGTGAGTTCTAAATACCAGTCACAGAATTGGTTCCAGGTGAACTCGTATAAAGTGTTAGCTGCCAAGTCGAAACGGTAAGCGGCCATGTGGTCGTCGAAGGTTTTTACAGTTTGGTTGAATAAACCAATAATCCAACGGTCGGCTAATGACAGCTCCATTTCACCTGGTTTGCCGTCAACTAAGATTTGGCCGCAATCAAGTGGTGTGCCGGCTTCGTCGCTGTCTGGGTTGGTTTGAGTTTCGGTGTTCATCAGCACGTAGCGTGATGCGTTCCATAACTTATTACAGAAACTACGGTAACCGTCTAGGCGCTTCATGTCCCAGTTAATGTCACGACCGGTTGATGCCATTGCAGCTAACGTAAAGCGCAATGCGTCAGTACCGTGAGCTTCAATGCCTTCGCTAAACTCTTTGCGGGTACTCTTTTCAATTTTTGCGGCCAGCTGTGGCTGCATCATATTGCCGGTACGTTTTTCAACGAGGGCTTCGAGTTCAATACCGTCAATCATGTCTAGTGGGTCAAGTACGTTACCTTTAGATTTTGACATCTTGTTGCCGGCTTCGTCACGGATAAGACCGGTTACGTAAACGGTTTTAAAAGGCACTTGTGGTTTGCCGTTTTCATCTTTAATGAAATGCATGGTCATCATGATCATACGGGCAACCCAGAAGAAGATGATGTCAAAACCTGTCACCAACACGTCGGTTGGGTGGAAGGTTTTTAAATCTTCTAAATTGTCTGGCCAGCCTAGTGTTGAGAAAGTCCATAACGCTGAGCTGAACCAGGTATCAAGTACGTCATCGTCTTGGCGCAGTACGGCTGAATCGGCAAGTTTATGCTTGGCGCGTACTTCTGCTTCGTTACGACCAACATACACTTTACCGTTTTCGTCGTACCAAGCTGGAATACGGTGTCCCCACCATAACTGACGTGAAATACACCAGTCGTTGATGTCGCGCATCCACGAAAAGTACATGTTTTCGTATTGTTGTGGCACAAATTTGATTTCGCCGGTTTCAACCGCTTCAATGGCGGTTTTAGCCATAGATTCAACCGCAACATACCACTGGTCTGTCAATAATGGTTCAATCACTACACCTGAGCGATCGCCATAAGGCACTTTTAAGCCGTGTGGCGCGACTTTTTCAAGTAAACCTAGGGTGTCAAATTCTGCCACGATGGCATCACGTGCTTTAAAACGATCTAGGCCAACATAACGCTCAGGCAAGGCCATTTCGATGTCTTTGTTTGGCGTGCCGTCGGTGTTAATCACTTCAACAAAGCTACGTACCGATGCATCTAACGTGAAGATGTTGTACATAGGCAATGCATGACGCTTACCCACTTCATAGTCGTTAAAGTCGTGTGCAGGGGTGATTTTTACGCAGCCTGTACCAAATTCCATGTCGACATAATCGTCGGCAACGATTGGGATCAAACGATTGACGATTGGTAGTAAAATGAACTTACCAATGAGTGACTGGTAACGCTCGTCATCTGGGTGCACAGCAACTGCGCTGTCACCTAACATGGTTTCTGGGCGGGTTGTGGCAACTTCGAGGTAGTCTTTACCGTCGGCCGTGAGCGCACCTTGTGCCAAAGGATAGCGGAAGTGCCACATGTGGCCTTGCTTTTCTTTGTTTTCAACTTCTAAATCTGAAATGGCGGTGTGCAGCTTTGGATCCCAGTTTACTAGGCGCTTGCCGCGATAAATTAATTCGTCATCATAAAGACGAACAAACACTTCTTGAACGGCTTTTGATAAGCCTTCGTCCATGGTAAAACGTTCGCGATCCCAATCAACAGAGGCGCCCATGCGACGAAGCTGTTTGGTGATGGTGCCGCCCGACTGTGCTTTCCAGTCCCATACTTTGTCTATAAACGCATCTCGGCCTAAATTATGGCGTGTTTTGCCTTCTTCGGCTTCAAGCTTACGCTCCACCAACATTTGGGTGGCGATACCAGCGTGGTCGGTACCCACTTGCCAAAGGGTATTTTTACCCTTCATGCGTTGATAGCGGGTGAGGGTATCCATGATAGTGTCTTGGAATGCATGACCCATGTGTAAGCTACCGGTTACGTTCGGTGGCGGGATCATGATGCAGTAGTTGCCTTGTGATTCATCACCATGGGGCTTGAAGTAACCTTGCTCTTCCCAGTTCTGGTAAAGGGCTTGTTCGATAGACTTTGGGTTGTATGTTTTTTCCATAGGAGCGTTATGTTCTCTATCTAAATTAAGTGTTTATTCTGCTAATGCTTGGGTGCTAGGTGTGATGCCGGCACTTTGGTATTGACGGTAGCGATTGCGGGCAATGCGCTTGAGTTCATCGTCATTAGCGACAAAATCGATAATATGGGGCAAGTTTACCGCAAAAGTAGGCATTTGGTCTGCAAGATTAATCAGAACTTGGCGACTTTTATTTGTACCTAGGGTGTCAAAACCAATTTCAACAGGCGCACCTGTTACCGAGCCTTCACCTTTTAAATTATGCGGTACAAAGGCATTGGGCTCAAATTGCCACAGTAACTCATCAATTGCATAAGCTTGCTGCTTGTTTTTGCAGTGAATATAGACGGTTTTTTGCTGGCGATAATGTTGTTCTGCTAACCGGCAGGCAGCCAAATAAAGCGCATCTAATGCACTCATTTGATTATGATTATCAGGCATAAGGTAAAACAAGGCTTGAGTCATGTTGTGCAGCTTTTTAGCGGTTAATAAGTTGGCCACGAGTTTACACTAAAATCGCTTGCGGGTTAATGGCTGTGGTTCTGCGATTTATATGACATTTGCATAGCTCAATGTCATGAGTGTCAGTTTAATCGAGCTGATTAATCCGAGGTATAGCGTAATCATAATGGATTTTCTACGCCGCTGCGGTAATAGCTCTTCGATGGATGGACGTTGAGGAGATGATTGTTGTGGCGTTAAGCTTGAGCGCCATAACACAAACCATTTAATCGTTAAATTGTAGGGGATGTTATTAATCATTAGCTGCTGTTTACGCCATGGGCTTAAGAGCAGTAGCCTGCTAAAGATCTGGTGCTCATTAATGGATAAGCTAAAGCGGGTCGTGAAGCGGTCGTAACAGACATCGATTTTTTGGTTATCAATGATATGTGTTTTGTGCTGCTGACGCTCAAATTGCATTAGCTATCCTTAGCGAATTAGTTCACATTTTACATGGGTAGGGCTTGTGCCTTTGGTGCACTCTTTTAATGCTCTGCGTTGCGCTTTTAGCATTGTGTCATAACCAAATGCGTAGCCATAGCGAATATGACCACTCTCGCTAACAGCAACAGCAAGAGCTTTGTGATCGTTAAAGTCTTTAAATTGCTTTAACACTTCAATTAATTTTTGATCATGTGTTATGAATTGACACGCTTTAGCTTTTGGGTTTTGTTCGCAAGTTAATGGATATTGATCAATTACATGATAAGAAATATCGACACTGTTAAACCAAGAAGACCAGCTGGTTTCTTTTGTCTCATTTGTAAGATCAACAGGAACATGAATTTGCAGTTGTTGGTTGTCAGAATCTTGTTGTCCTAACCAGACTAAGTTGAGTTTATTGTCGTTAGGGTGGCCGTCAGCAACAAGTACGTCGCCCGCGCAATTGTCGCACAGTTGCTCATCTGCTTTGATGATTGATATTTGGGTTGAATGGCCAGAAGCGCCGCCGCAGCTTCGTTCAAAGATAATAGCTTTGTACATTTTATCTAATGATAGCGATTCGGTGTATACGGTATTACCGCACATGGAGCTGAGTAGATAGCCCAATAACATTGCCACTAATCCATAAAGAGCCAATGCACTAATGATTGTAATGATGATGACTTTTAGCGCTTTCACCTGAAGATCCCTTTCTGCGACTTTGTTTTATAGATTATGGACTTATCATGCTTACAAACGAGATAATAGACCTGTTACTTATGTGTAACAAGTTAACAATTGTTTAGCTGTAGGTGTTTTGAAATTGATTAAAGATAGCCATTGTTAGATTGATAAAAAGGTAATTGGCTAATGTGATTGGCATAATGGTTAGTTGGTACGTTAATAGGTTTTTAGTACTGCGATGTTACATAAAGTGATGTTTAATTAAGTATTACTTGGTTGTGGGTGATTTTTATTTCTTTGTTAAAGTATTGATCAAAAATAGTTTGATAGCGGCCAGATGCTTTTAATTGATCAAATGCGTGTTGCCATTGTGCGATAACCGCGTCACTGGTGTCGGCTGAAAAAGCAATATATAAGGTTGAGTCGTATAATTTAATGGGCGTGCGCTCAATGGTACTGATGTCAATATTTGCCGCTTGTGCTAAAAATGGCATGACCAACTCGCTCATCGGGGCAACATCAACCCGCCCATAGCTGAGCATTCTGAGCGATTGTAATTGATCGTTATCAGTACTGAGGTTGGTAAACCCTATGCTGTTTAAGTAACTGTGATCAGCGTTATCAAGTACAACTCCCACATTTTGCAAACGTTTAAGATCGTCTAATCGCGATAACGTCAGGTTAGCGCTGCGTTTTTTATAAAAATACACTCCACTGGTAATAATCTAGTCCAACCCACTTCATGTTTTGTTCTCGCTCAGGTCTTTTAGCGATAGCAAATAAGGCGGTATTGGATTGTGACTTTAATTGCTGAAAGCCTCGATTAAAAGGATACATCTCAATTTGGGCATCGATGTGCGAGTTTTGTATTATGGCATTAACAATGTCTACTGCGAATCCCGTTATCATGCCATCTTGCTGATAGCTGAAGGGGCGTAACGGATATGTCATCAGTTTGGTGGTGGGTTGTGCCGCGGTTACATTGGCGGTGAGCAACAAAGTGATCGCCAAAAGCAAAGGTTGAAATGACAAATAAGGAGGTTTCATATCAAAGGCTCATAGGGCAATGAGTTTGTATGCGGTTTATATTGTGTCATTAATCAAATCCCTATGATTGTGATGAGTTTTTAATTTAATTCGTATTTTAACAACGCAGTCTATATCACTCGCTCAAAATGTTCAATAAACGTACAAGTTGGGTTTAAGGCCAAAAAAAAGGTAAAGCACAATGCTTTACCTTTTACAGAGAGAGTTTTAGCGTTATTCGCTAATTTCAACCCCAGCACGATTAATTAAGAACTGGCTTAAAATCGGTACTGGACGACCGGTTGAACCTTTGTTTGCGCCGCTATTCCAAGCAGTACCAGCTACATCTAAATGCGCCCAGTTATACTTTTTAGCAAAGCGAGACAAGAAACAAGCGGCGGTAATAGAACCTGCAGGACGACCACCAAGGTTAGTCATGTCAGCAAATGGGCTATCAAGCATGTCTTGATACTCATCCCACAATGGCATGCGCCATGCGCGGTCGCCACTTTGCTCACCCGCATTTAATAATTCATGTGCTAATGGATTATGCGAGCTAAATAAACCTGAAGCGTGTTTGCCTAATGCAATCACACAAGCGCCGGTTAAGGTTGCTGTATCGATAACCAATTCTGGCTCGAAACGTTCAACGTAGGTTAATACGTCGCATAATACTAGGCGACCTTCTGCGTCGGTATTTAATACTTCAACCGTTTGGCCAGACATGGTGGTTAAAATGTCACCAGGACGATAAGCGTTGCCAGCAGGCATGTTTTCACAACCGGCCAGTACACCAATCACATTGATAGGCAACTTCATTTCACACAATGCTTTCATAGTGCCGATAACACCGGCAGCACCACCCATGTCGTATTTCATTTCATCCATGGCTTCGCCAGGTTTTAATGAAATCCCGCCCGAGTCAAAAGTTAACCCTTTACCCACCAAAACAATCGGTTTTTCAGTACTGTTGACTGCGCCCTGATATTCCATCACGGTCATGATAGATTCGTTTGAGCTAGCACGGCCTACGGCAAGGTAAGAGTTCATGCCTAATTTGGCCATTTGCTCTTCACCAACGGTGGTGACTTTAAGGTTTTCATGTACTTCAGCCATTTGACGCGCTTGTGACGCTAAATAAGCTGGATTACAAATGTTAGGTGGCATGTTCGCCACGTCGCGGCATAAATGCATACCCGCAGACACTGACGTGCCGTGTTCAATTGCGCGCTCGCCAATGGTCAACTCACGGCGTGTTGGTACATTAAATACCATTTTACGCAGTGGACGACGCGTTTCACCCTTGCGGGTCTTTAATGCGTCAAATGAATATAAGCTGTTTTGAGTCGCTTCAACGGCTTGACGAACTTTCCAGTAGGTGTCGCGGCCTTTGACATGCAGCTCTGTTAAGAAGCATACTGCTTCCATTGAACCGGTTTCGTTCAAGGTGCTAATGGTTTTGGTGATAATTTGTTTATATTGACGCTCGTCTAACTCACGCTCTTTACCACAACCAACTAGTAACACGCGCTCACTCAATACGTTTGGTACATGATGCAATAGCAGCATTTGTCCTGGTTTACCTTCAAGGTCACCACGACGAAGTAGGTTACTAATGTAACCTTCACTGATTTTATCCAATTGCTCTGCGATACCAGACAAACGGCGGGGTTCGTAGACACCTACAACGATACACGCTGAACGTTGTTTTTCGGGGCTGCCGCTCTTTACGCTAAACTCCATGAGCACTCCTAGATTCTTAAAGACAAATTTTTATATTTATTAGATAATGTTTGCATTAGGCCATCTGGCATATAATCAACGAAAAGGTGTTAACTGTTTGGGATTATTAACTAAAAAAAGGCGAAAGTTGACAGCCAAAATAGATGTTAACCACGACCCCAAAGCACCTTCCGCGCTGGTCAGAAAACTAGCAAAACTTCTGAAAGTAGACAGTTTACATGAAAGTTGCTCTGATACCAGTAAAAAGATAAGTTTAGCCACCGGATCCTACTTGTGATTGTATTTAGATACCTGATTGGTGAAGTTTTAAAAGCGCAATTTGCAGTACTTTTAGTACTGTTAACTATTTTTATCAGCCAGCAATTTGTGCGCGTGTTAGCCGATGCTTCTGACGGTGAATTTCCTGCATCGTTAGTGTTGACGTTATTGGGGCTGAATTTGCCTCAGTTGACGGTTTTGGTGCTACCTCTTAGTTTCTTTTTAGCGATTTTATTAGCCCATGGGCGAATGTACGCTGAAAATGAAATGGTGGTTTTGCATGGTGTGGGGGTTAGTGAGTGGTATGTGACCCGGGTGACGTTACTACTGGCGTTAGTTAACCTCATCTTTACGGCTTATTTGTCAATTTATGTTGGCTCGTGGGCAGAAGAACGCCAAAATCAAGTGTTAGAAAAAGCGCAATCAGAAGCCGGACTTGCCGCATTAACTCAAGGGCGCTTTCAAACTAGCCCTAACGGTCGAGCGGTGTTATTTGTTGAAAAGATTAATAAAGATAATACCCTCAATAAAGTGTTTGTGGCGCAATTACCTGATCCTGATGATGAAGATGGATTAACTAACCTTGTGGTTGCTCAGCAAGGGCGAGTGATAGAAGACGATATCGGCAGCCAACAATTAGAGCTAGAAAAAGGGGTGCGTTATCAAGGCAACCCTAAGTCACTGGATATACAAGTTATCGAGTTTGGTGGCTATAAAATGGAAATTAAAGAGCAAGAAATCGACGAGCGTAGACGTAAATTGTCTGCATTGCCTATCGATGAGTTGCTGGCGACGCCAGGTTCTGAAGCTGTGGCCGAATTTCAATGGCGATTAGCGATACCGATTGCCATTCCATTAATGACCTTGATTGCGGTGCCGCTGGCACGGGTGAATGTGCGCCAAGGTAAGTTTGCTAAAATGTTCCCTGCGATTTTATTGTATTTGGGCTACTTTGGCTTAATGGTCGCAGGGCGTAAGGCGCTACAAGATGAGGTAATTCCATTATCGTTGGGGATGTGGTGGATCCACGGTTGTGCATTGGTATTAGGGTTATTGTTGTTGATTAAAGAACGGCCATCTGGAATGAAGTTGCTCGGATTTTTTAAGCGTAAACAGGTGGCAGGATGAAAATTTTAGACCTTTATATTGCTCGTATGATTGTGAGCACGTCAGCCTTATGTTTGCTAATTTTAACTGGGTTATCGGGGATTATTAAGTGGGTTGATCAGCTACGCGTTGTCGGTCGAGGCAACTATACCATGATGGATGCCGGGGTTTATGTGCTGTTTTTAGTGCCTCGTGATATTGAAATGTTTTTTCCTATGGCTGTTTTGCTCGGTGCATTAATTGGGATGGGCATGTTAGCGTCCAACTCCGAACTTGTCGTGATGCAAGCTTCTGGTATGTCGCGTTTGCAAATCACCCAATCGGCAATGAAAACCGCAATACCATTAATGATCATGGTCATGGTGCTCGGCGAATGGGGCGCCCCTGTTGCTGAAAAAAGCGCAAAAGAGCTACAAGCTGTTAAAGTATCCGGCGGCAGTTTAATTAAATCAAATCGTGGTATTTGGGCTAAAGATGGCGATATGTTTGTCAATATAGGCGAAGTACAAAACGTGGATATGCTTAACTCTGTAAGCTTGTATAAGTTTAACAATAATCTTGAGTTAACGTCGGTGACACATGCTGAGAAGGCAGTATTTACAGGTGATTTATGGCAATTAAGTGGCGTTGAAAATACATCAGTGCAAGACGATAGAGTTGTTCGTGAATTTTTAGAAACCGATGACTGGAAGTCAACGTTAACGCCAGATAAGCTCAGTGTTGTGTCAGTAAAGCCTGAATCGTTATCGATTAGAGGTTTGGTTGATTATCTTGATTACCTCGAAACTAACCAGCAAGATCCTAGCCGTTATGAATTGGCGTTATGGCGCAAAATTATGCAGCCAATAACGGTGGCTGTGATGATGCTGGTGGCGTTGTCATTTGTATTTGGTCCGCTACGAACGGTCACTATGGGGGCTCGGGTATTGTTAGGTGTCGTTGCTGGATTTAGCTTTTATATCAGTAACCAGATATTTGGTCCTATGAGTCTTGTGTATGAGTTACCCGCTTTTGTCGGAGCGGTTGCGCCAAGTTTGTTATTTACCGCTTTAGCCATACATTACATACGCAAATAATCGTCTCATTAACTAAGACACAAAAATGGCAACCTTAGGTTGCCATTTTTGTTGGTATAGATTACGCGCCGTGCCAATTGCGCATTTGATTGGCTTCAACCGACAACACCACTACTTCTGAGCGGGTTATCATATCTTGCAGAGCCAGTTTATCGTCGTTAATTAAAATCCATAAGTTACCAATACCTAACAAAGACCACACCACGCGAGCACAAGCGGTAATAAAACTGAGGTTTTGGCCATTAGGATGTTGTACTTTTAAACGCCATGCTCGCATACCTAAAGTTTGACCGCCACGGCTCCAAAATATGGCGTAAAAGCTGCACACACATAATGCCAACCATAATTGATATAGCCCATGGTAAAGCGGCGTGTTATTGAGTAAATCTGAGGTATGCTCAAAGCCGTTCATTGCAATCAACCCGGTGCTTTGTAAAGCAAAAAACACCCCAAAACCAATGCCACCGGCAAACATGTATACCGCGACGGCCAATAATGAATCGTAAATGATTGCGCCAACTCGACGAACAAAGCTCGCTCGAGGAAAGTTGGCATGTTCTGAATTTAACATCGATATTCCTTAAGTCTCAGTTGAGATTAGATTTCATCGTCTTCGCGAACAAACTTAATACTGGTAAAACCAAAGCGGGCAAATTCGGTTTTACGAAACTCTTTTTCAGCTTTTGCGCCTTTTTTGGAGGTTAAGGCGATTTGCTGCTCCATAGCGAGAAACTTTGTTAAATCTATCCCTTCCGCCTCAGCTGCGGCTTCATAAAGGTCATGGTGGATGTCATAGCTAAAGGCGATAGTTTTGGTTTGGCCTTTAAAGGTATAAATTACTTGGCGCGCCATGGCGAACTCCTGAAATTAATGTCATTTACATTCAAAAATAAAAATATGATCTATAATCAATATCATCTAACAGATATGTTTTCGACGATAAGGACCAAACGCAACCGATGCGCTAATCGTGTGGTCAAATAGTGTGGTTAATTGTCCCACGTTCGTAGGCCGATAACCAACTAGAACCCCAATGAGTTGCCATAAATAACACAATTTATTTCGTCCACAAGCCTAATCTAGAGTTAAATACAGGTAACACGCATCAGGGGGGTAAGTGTTTAAAGCTGTGTTTAAGCTTTCTGAGGGCGCTTCAGGCAAAAAACCTTGTTGTTGCCAATAGCCTTTTGCTCCCTGAACTGCCACCAAACCAATGCCGTTTTTAGACAATTGAGTCGCCTGGTTAATCACGTGCTCGAGTAATTGCTTACCCAGACCCATACCTTGAGCTGCTGGCGAAATCGCCATGTCATGCAAATACCAGCTATTGCTTTCATTGTGGGCTATTTCAGTGTCTAAAGACGGTGCATTACCCTTTGCCCAAGGATGAACTAATGCATAAGCAACAACGTGTTGAGCTTGCTCAACGACAAGGCATGTCGTGGGTGACGCTTGCCATTTACTTTGCATGACTTCAAGAGACTCTGGGATTAACTCAATATAACATTGCGCCTGAATAGCCATAATGGCTGGCCAGTCTGAAGCTATGATTGGGCGAATTGACATATGATTTAGGCTGTCGCGTGGTTTGGCCGCGATTATACCCATATGCGCCATAAAATCTATGCGTTAATCTGTGTTAAAGTGAGTCAGGATGAGCCAATGATAGGCCTAATTACAACAACGATAAGGATAAAATATGCAACAACGCTTACCTCTTTTGGCTAAACGAGCACTGTATGGTGCAATGTTAATTACAGGCTCTTGCACCCCTTATATGGCCGTTGCGGGTATGGAAGCTTTTAAGCCTGGCACAGTGATCACTGAGTACGGTAAAGTGGCTGCAATTAAGAGTAACTTGGCAATCCCTGCTGGAATGAAGTTTAAGGTGGCGTTTGATTTAAGCGCGGTAGCTAAACCCGGAGAATTGAATCGTCATATTAATACCCTTGCTCGTTTTATTAATATGCATGTGGCAGCAGGCGTTAAACTGGAAGATATTTCGCTGGCGATGGTGGTACATGGTCAAGCGGCAAACGACATGACTCAAGAACACTACTATCAGACGCTAAATGCTGAAAAAAATAATGCCAATAAAGACCTGATCGCACAGTTGGTGAAGGTGGGTGTAAGGTTTTATGTGTGCGGTCAAACGGCGGCCTATTATGGCATGAGTCAAAAGGATTTATTACCAGGTGTTGACATGGCGTTGTCTGCGTTAACAGCCCATGCAGTATTAGCTCATGAAGGCTACAGCGTTAACCCATTTTAAACCCCAGATACTTTTTGCTTAGGGCTGGGATTCATATATGGTATAAGCAAGGTATCAGCGTAAACGCTTAACGTATAACAAAGCAAGCATCACCACATAATGTGATAAGGTCGTTTCTTATAGACACTCCTTATTGCTTGTAATGCATTCCCTTACGCTGATCAAAAAAGGCTTAATATTGCTCAAGACAAAGCAAGCATAAACTAGGATGAAGATTGTTTGGCATTAAGGTATAGGTTTTGTGGTGTTTGATTAACGTGGTCTTTTTATTACCTTGGCTCAGTAATAAACCCTGAGTTAACGCAAGTTGAGCTACGATTTTTTCATCGCCACGTATGTACATTGCAATCGGCTTAACAATCTTGTCATCAACAATGTGTTGATTAAATTCTTTAGCAGAGATAATTAAGCTTGATTGTCCATCACTGTCTAATTTCAGTTTAGCGTCAATATCGGTGTCTGTGATGATAACCCATTGCTGAGACGCTAATTCTGTTAATAAGTTTTTAAGCCCGCTACCTGTCGCAATAGGGCTGTTATTGGCTTGCTGATATTGGTCTGCAATGCAGGTGAGCAAACGTTTTAGTTGCGCCCCAGCCCCTTGACTACGAGCTTGACGGATCCACGCTGTTAAGTCGTCGGCAACCAATTTAGAAAAACGCTTTGTTTTTAACGATTCAACCATCCAATTACATAAAAAATGGCTTTCTTGCGCAGGCGTGCGTTGGGCTTTATGTTGTGATGCAGAAGTATTGATGGCATCAATGCCGGCAAGTGCTAATGCCAGTATGGCTTGGTTATATGTTTCGGTGGTCATGTCAACAAATCGATAAAGTAGAATAGCGGCTAGTTTACCGTGCAACCGCTCATTGCTAAATAGATTTTTTACAATGCGATGGCCGTTGTTACATTTGCGGTTAACAACGGCCAAAAGTCGTTATTTTTGTGGTGGGAATTGCGCCAAAATTGCCGCAACGGTTTCGTTAATACCTTTGGCCTTATCTTCGCCGCCTTGATCAAAATGATACTGACCATTACCGCGCCAAATTAAGCGCTTATCTGTTGAATCAACAATATCAATTTGGATCGTTTGGGTTTTGGCGGTGTTACTGCCAAGCGGGATCCCAATGCTGGTACCAAGACCAATACCGCCTTTAGAGCCCCAAGTGCCAGAGCCTAAGCCGATAGAAAGGCTAGAGTCTTTTTCTTTATTTTGGGTGACAAACGCATAGTTAACTAAAAAGTCGCCACCGTCTGGTTGATAAACAAACCCCTGGTTTAACAAGCTTTGTTTGATATCGGCATTAATTCTGTCGGCCGTTAGTGGGTCATCAGTTTGCTCAACACTGAGTTGGCTAAACGTTTTAAGTGCAGAGAAATCGTAATTAACATCATAATCTTGTTTAGGCTTTGTCGCGCATGCCGCGAGGAGACATAAGCTACATATTATTAATGTCAGGCTGTGCCAGCTTGGACTGCTTCCTCTTAACATGGAACGCTTTGATGTTGTCATAAGACCTCCTAAAACGTGTAATAATGTACAAAATTAACTCAATTAGTATAACCTTAATATACGACGATTGTTTGCCTGTAGATTATTAGGCTTATATGACTATATCGCATTAATACCAATCCTTATTAGAATATGATCTATTTTAGGTTACGTCACTAGACCCAGTACAATGAAAATGACTGCGGGTGTAGTCATCTACATCAACGTCATTTGAAGCCGTAATGGGGGGGACGCAACCCCGAAGGGCGAATTTATCAGCGTGGTATTCTTTGTTAGCCTTTCTTAACGTAGTGCACTATGCCCTCAAAAGGCTGCCTCGAATACCGCACTGATAACTTTCGCTAAAAGAGCACATTCTAATGCGGATTGCTATAATAAATAGTCTGCATTTTATGTACTGGAGTTAATCTCACTGATGATGGAACAGTTAAGCTTTTTTGCCGTACCCAGCCCTTGTGTCGGCGTGTGTCAGTCTGACAGTCGCGGTTATTGTGTTGGGTGCCTAAGAAGCCGTGATGAGCGTTTTAATTGGATGAGTTACAGTGAGTTACAAAAGCAAGATGTTATTCGCTTATGCTTTCAGCGCAAGCGTCGACGCCAATATGCAATACACAAAGCCAAGCAGCAAGAAATGATTAACCAGCAAACCGCTCATACAGCGCAATTAGATTTTGAAGATAACAGCAACTCAGCCACCGATGATGTTGATTTAGCGGGCTTTGATTTAGATGGTTAATGTTTTTAGGTCGTTAAACCTCTAGAGGCCATTGTCGGTGGATTACTGAGCTTTCATGGCGTGCCAAAAAAGTTTAAAGCTTGCACTGCGGTGCTGTGGGTTACTACCGAGTTGCGGGTTATCTGTAAAGAAGCGGATAGCGGCTAAGTACTGCCCATGGCAGTTTTCAAGTAATAATTCGTTGGGGAAATTGGCAATAATGCCTTGCTGCTTACCTTGCTCAATCAACTCAACGACAAAGCCTAAGATGCTTGTCATCGCTTGCTTTCTCACCGCAATATCAATATCGGCTGACATTGAATATTGTAAAAAGAACAATTGCTTAAGAGGTTGTGCGATAGCCCAATCAATGGCTTTTTGCCATAGGTTATTAGCGTCTTTTTCAATGTCACCAGATAATTGAGTATTGCTTACCATATTATTGGCAAACTCTTGTTTTATTGATAGAAACAATTGGCTCATTATATCGCTTTTGGTTGGGAAATGATGAAATAACGTCCCGGTTGCCACTCCCGCAGCTTTGGCGATTGATGCCGTTGATGTTGCATTAAAGCCGTTACTGACAAACAGTTGTAGCGCTGAGTCTAAAATGGCTTGTTTTTTATCTGTGGCGGTTGTTATTTTACTGCTCATTAAGTCAAAAGTGCCTGTGGTTGAAAATGATTAACTGCCCAGAAAATGTCTATGAACTGACTGGGCAGCAGCGTTGTTAACGCAAGAAAAATTTCATCAATAGTCGTTGAATGAGCCCACCATAAGGAGGGTGCACAAACACGCCAGTATTGATTTTACCACTGTTTAGCACCGTTTTAGCGTGACTAAAGGTTAAGAAGCCCTCTTTACCATGGTAATGCCCCATGCCTGAAGGCTCGATACCACCAAATGGCGCGTCGTCTGCCGCCACATGAAATACCGTGTCATTAATACACACACCACCAGAATGGGTTTGCTGTAAAATATGTTGTTGGGTTTTATCATCAAAACTCATTATGTATAACGCCAGAGGTCTGTCTCCACGGTTAATATAACCAATGGCCTCTGACACATTTTTATAGCTAATGATCGGTAAGAGTGGCTCAAAAATCTCGTCTTGCATTATCAACATGTCGTCAGTTGTGTCGGTAATCAGTTGCGTTGCTAATTTTCTGTTATCGGTCGAAATAGGGTCATCCGTTGCGGATATGACCTTTGCGCCTTTTGCTTTAGCATCGTCAAGCACTTTTAATAAGCGCTGATATTGGCGATCATTAATGACATTGCCGTAATCTTGGTTATTAACAAAGTCAGGATACATTTTGTTAAAACGAGCGCGGTAGGCTGCAATAAACGCATCGACTTTGTCGGCAGGGCAGAGCACATAATCAGGAGCAACACAGATTTGACCGGCATTTAAACATTTACCAAAAATGAGTCGTTCAACAGCGGTATCAATCGACATGTCGGGCGCAATAATTGCGGGCGATTTACCACCTAACTCTAAGGTTACAGGAGTAAGGTTATCGGCAGCGGCACGCATTACATGGCGCCCTACGACGGTAGAGCCGGTAAATAAAATATGATCAAAAGGCAGAGATGAAAACTCTGCAGCAACTTCCGCTTCACCTTCAACAATGGTTACTTCAGAGGCATCAAAAACCGTGGCGAGTAATTGGCGTAACACGCCATTTGTAGCAGGGGTAAACTCAGACATTTTGAGCATGGCACCATTACCTGCGGCAATGGCTGTCACTAACAGCCCCATCGATAACATGATTGGAAAGTTCCACGGCACGATAATGCCAATGATACCTAAAGGTTGATATTGCACAGACACTTTTGAGGGGGATAGCAACATGCCTGCATGACGACGGCTAGGCTTCATCCACGATTTAAGGTGCTTAATGGTGTAATTGATATTGTTCACGCACGGCATGATATCTGAAATAACGGTATCATTTGAGGAACGGTGACCATAATCGAGATTAAGGGCATCAATTATCGCTTGTTGGTTATCGAGCAATGCGAGTTTCAGTTGAGTTAATTTGTCAACGCGAGATTGATAACTCGGTGCCGGTTGTGACAAATAACGGCTACGTTGTGTGTCGAGTAATTGCGCGAGTGAGTTTACTGTCTGATCCACTGCCATGTTCATTATTTTTCTCCGGCTGATAGTCTGAGTCGGTTAATTGCGCCTGATGTTGTTTAAACATAATCGCATTAGCTGTAGCCAATGTGCTTAACTATAAATTTATTCACATAAACCGACTGATTAGTCGGTCTGATGTTAGGCGTTTTTTTGAACTAAAGCAAGTTTTCGGCATTGATTTGATTTTGATCACTAAAAATACTCAAATTAATGACTACACTTAATTTGTAAGAGGGGTTATTAACTGCGTGAATACAGTCTGTTGGCTGTGCCAGTTTAAGCGGGTTAACTGACTCTTTAGTTGTTCACGTTTAAGGAGGGTAGCAAAATGCGTACACGTAATATTTTATGGCCTACCGACTTTTCAGACACGGCGTCGCATGCCTTACGATATGCCATTGAGATGGCAAATCTCTACAATGTCGGTATTCGTATTTTGAATGTGGTTGATCAACCTCTAGGTGACGAAAACTATATGGTGCTTGCGATTACACCTGAAGAGTTGGCTAAAACCATGGAAGATGCTGCCGCTAAGCAAATGCATGAATTATTAGCTCAGTTAAAAACTGATTTAAAAGTTGAAACAGTGATCCGTCGTGGTGATGCTGTGACCGAAATTTTAGCTGAAGCCAATAGTGATGAAATAGGTATGGTGGTGATTGCTAGCCACGGCCGCACTGGTCTCTCACACTTTTTGCATGACAATGTGGCAGAAGAAGTGGCGAATAAAGCCAAATGCCCAGTGTTAGTGGTCAAGTAGCTTTTAGAAGCTCATTTAACAATGCTGACCAGTCACCAGTGATGGGTAACTGGTTGCATTTGGCATTTCGAGTAGAAAAATGTCTGTTTGACATTGCCCAAAACTTTTGTTTTTGTGTAAGCGGTATGAGGTTAAATCCAGTTTTGACTATTACGACTAACCGCATGCAGCGAACGGGAAATGATTTGATTAGCAATGTCGATAGGGATATAAGGAAACACCACACTGCCGCTGGCAAGACCGATTTCAATATAAGCTAAGTTTGCCCGTTTTTGTCCCTGTGTTTGAGTTATTTTGACGTGTTGCACTTTGTCAAAAGCAATGCGTTTCCATTGCCTGCCGAGCAAGCCTGTATGCTGCCAAATCACCTGGTCGTCAATGATATATCCCCAATGTTTATAACGTAAATAAATAAGCCCAATAATCACCGAAGTGGTTAGCCAGGTGGATTCAAAAAAGCTCAAACTACGTCCATCAAATCCGCCAATGACCGATAACAATATGGCGATAGACAGTGGCAGTATGATCCGTCGTGTAAACCATTTTATGTGAATAGACGTGTAATTATGTGGTAAAGCGCTTGCGCCGCCACTGAGATTTGGCATGGCCGTTAATATTGCTTCTACTTCGTTTGGTTTTACGCTGGGAATAAGCATATGTTGTTTGGTTTTTTGCTCAACCTCTTGACCTTTGACTTGCTTAAAATACAAGGTCCAACGTTTAAAGAGTCGAGCTATTAGCGGTTGCTTTGCATGGATCAGCTGCACCCTTTTAATGGCTAATGCATCTTGTTGGTGTGAAATAACTCCGCCACTGCGTTGCAGGGTGTCGGTATGCCTATCGAGTTTGTAAGGATAATATTTTAATACAGCGGCGATAATCGAAATAAGCGAAAACAGTCCGTATAAAAACAACAAGCCAAGAATAAAAAACAAGCTTTGTAAGCCAATGTTTTGATGGGTTTGGCCTCAATCCATAACCAAAATTGTCTGGCGATAACGGAGTCAAATACCTTTTCCATATCGATTTGGCCGATGATGGATCGCAATCACTGCAAACCAAATAAAGTTGTTTTGATAAAAGCCAAATAGTAATAAATCACCCAGAGATTTACGCGTTACAGGAGTAGAGCTCTGCGTTTGAGCATCAAGTTGCGGCTCAATATTGGCTTGAGAGGACGACGATGTCGGTTGTTCAAGGTGCGTCAAATTAAGCAATAAGCGTTTAAGCGTCTGCGCCTGTTCGATGTTTAACGCTGCTAGCTTGGCTTCATCTTTTTTCGACCCAGCGGTTTCTATCACCAGTGTGCCAAGGGCGAGCGGTTTAAAATAAAAAGGTTGCTCATAACGTATGTTTTGAATTCTGCTTAGCGGGATTTCATCTTTTTTGGTAAAAAATAGTCCTCGTTTAACATCGAGTTTCCCCCTGACAAACGAAAGCGAAATTTGTGCCACTCAATCACCGCAGCCACACTGACAAGCAGCACTATCACGCTTATCATCAACACCAACCATTGCCCATCAAATCCTTGTTTCCAACCGGTATAAACTATTGGGATGATGGCAATACCATTACTGAGGATCCCTTTGAGCGCACCAAATACGTAGGTAATAATCGACCAGGGCGATAATGCTTGCCACTCTTTGAGCTGATTGGCGAGAGCGTTATTGCTGTGCTGATCAGATGTACTAGCCTCTATAACATCGGGTTGTTTTATTGGTTGAGGTGTTTTTGGCGACTCATCCATGAGGTGTGTCCTCAAAGGATGTTTCGGCTCTGGATGTGGTGAGTTGATGCTCCACATCTGCGGTGGTTTCAGTGTCATTTTTTAGTGGACTATCGCCGTCATGCTCAGGCTGTTCAGTTATAGGCTGGTGGCTCGCCGCGGCTTTAGCTAACAGGTGCTGACGTAAATGTTCAGCCAGTTCATCATTTAGTCCGGGCAAATCAATCTCTGCCACGCCACTGCCGGCACTAAAACATTTTAATGACACCAGATTAAATTTTCGTTCGGCTGTGCCTTGAGATAAATTAACGTGCTGCAGGCGTGTATAAGGTAGGGCAGTTGTTGACACCCAAAATAGCCCTTCACGGAACACCAGCTCATGCTCAAATACACCATAGGCAATCCGTTTGGCTTTCATATGGATAAGCTTAATGATAATCACAGCTAGCAATGCATAACCTGGTAATATGGATAAGGTCACACTCGTTGGGATATCAGGATTCATTAGGCCAAAAATGGTAATGGCTAGGGTGATTAACATCGCGATAGTAACGCTAATAATCAACAGTAATTTAGAGTAGTTAGCATCGACGGCTTGCAGCGCTAACCTGGATAATGGGATATATTGTGCCGGCCTGAGTATATGGCCATGTTGGTAATGGTTTAACTCTGCCGCTGACTCAGCTGTTGAATCTGAGGCTTGTGCGACTAAAGGCTGACTTTTTTGTGTCGGATTCATGTTCATTATTATGTTATACCTTTGTTACCGTATCCTTATCATACTGCCATGGTTTTAGGGCAATTTGCGACTAGCAGGTTGTAAATGTTTATCTCAAACCGCAATTTGATTATTGCTTAGCTGTTGATATTACTTGCATGCAGGGCAACACATGCAGTAATTTCAAATAAAGTCGTATTATTTATAGGGCGTTATATCGATGTTTTCTCAACTTAACGTTATTAATAAATCGCAAAAAGCATTTTTGCGAAAGCTATATCTGGCACATCTTCTCGATGAAGAACAACACAACCTATTAAGTCTACAAAAGTTAACGGGTATGCCAAGGCGCACTCTGCAAGATGCTATCGCGGCTTTTGTCGATATTGGTATTAAAGTCGATTTTATTCAGCAAGGGCAGAGGCATAACGAAGGGCATTATCGAATTTCGACCTGTGGGCCGAATCAGTAGCGCCTGGGTTAATAGTCATTTTGAACAAATTAAAGCCGTGATAGAAGACGTAGAAACCCAAGAATTAGCCAGCTAGTTTGAGCGGCCACCCAGTTGTCTTAGCATGAGTTAATTATGACCATTCATATCTTATTGTTTGATAACCAAGGTCAACTATTGTCGCATGGCGATGAGCGTCTTATGGCGCAATATGAGCCAGAAAAGCAGCGTATTTGGATTGACATCAGCGGCTCTAATAACCAAGCTTTTTTTCAAGCGCACCCGCAGTTTGGTATTGATAATCTTGATTTTGAAGAAGCGCACCGTGAGCGCCACCCTCCTCAAATTGAAGCTTATGCTAATCACGCATATTTATTAACGCATGAGTTAATGGAACGACAGTCGTATTTACTACTCGATAGAAGCCATTTGCTGATGCACGTTAATCGTCAGTTTTTGATTACCCAGCATCTAAATCCTTCAATTAGTGTGGCTAAAATTACCGAGCAAGTCATGGCTAAGCAACGCCTTGAAAGTCCTGAAATGAGCTGGGTGTGTTTTGCCATTATGCGTCAAATAGTGACCGACTACTTAGCCGTGATGTTGGCATTAGAAGAACGTTTAAACGATATAGAAGACGAGATTTTTGATGCCACAAGTGACGATTTACTTGCTGAGTTAATGGCATACAGTAGTAAATTGCAAAAAGCGAAACGTTCATTTAGTTATCATGAAGAGCTATTACAGCAATTATTAGGAAGCGATGGTGCTAAACACATTGAGTTTGACTATCAACAGTTAAGCTATTTGTATAACCAGTTTGAGCGTTTATCGAGCCGAGCAAGCTTGTATCAAGGATTAGTGAGCAGTTTGATTAATGGCTTTATCTCTGTGAGCGCGCATAAAACCAACCGAGTAATGATGACGTTAACCTTGGTCACGGCCATATTTTTACCTCTAACAGTTATCGCGGGTATTTATGGGATGAACTTTGACAATATGCCAGAGCTAAAATGGTCTTATGGTTATTTTGCTGTGTTGTTGCTTATGGCGTTGATTGTGCTTTTGGGGCTGTGGTGGGCTAAAATAAAGCGCTGGTTTTAACTGTTTTTTGAAATAGGAGGTAAAGTGTCTGGTTTGCAACAGGGGTTTGACTTTGAGGTACCACAAGCCCAGTTAGATCTCGATACAGATGTTCATCATCCATTAACGCCACCTGTTACCTGGATTAAAGGCTTTTTGTCTGCTAAACAGCAACAGTTGTTACTTAACGAAGTTGATCACTACCCGTTAGAAAGAGTGTCTATTGAGGTCTATGGTAAGCGGCATCCTATTCCACGCACTCAAGCATGGTTTGGCGATCCTGGTTGTGATTATCATTATTCTAAGTTACACATTAGCGCCTTACCCTGGCCTAAGGTATTAAGCCGTTTACGACAAAAATTGTTTACAGAACATCAAATACAAAGCAACACAGCGTTAGTCAATCGCTACGCAAATGGTCACGACTGCATGGGGTGGCATAGTGATGATGAACCCGAAATTATTGAGGGCTCTGCTATTGCGTCAGTCACACTCGGAGCCTGTAGAGACTTTGTTGTGCGCCATAAAAAAACGCAAACCAAAGTGAATTTTGCCCTAGAGTCGGGAGATTTGTTGATTATGCACCCAGGCATGCAACAAGATTGGCAACATGCTTTGCCTAAGCGGCTTAAAGTAACAGAGCCTAGAATCAACTTTACCTTTAGGCACATTATTCCCCATTACTATCGCTAAGCTTTACGGTAAATCGCATCACCTCAAGCCCCGTTAATGACAAAAACTATCTTTAATTGAACCTTGCCACGGTGTATTTACGTATCAATTGAGCATGAAACACGTAATAAGTGGTGCAATACATGAGCAACGCAAATGCTCAATCTTTAGCGGCTAGTAAGGCGATAACCTCGGCAAAAAATGTGAGGGCACTTTATTGGCTTGGTGATGACTTACGCCTATCTGATAACGTCATATTTGACGACATCGCCCAACATGCTCAACAACTGATGATTGTGTATTGTATCGATCCTCAATGGTTTAAGGGATCTCAATATCAAGCAGAGTACCTAGGGCAACACAGGCTAAAATTTTTGCTAGAGTCGCTGCATGCACTTGATGAAGCACTTAATCAATATGGTCAGCAATTGCATATTGTGTATGCACAGGCGCAGCTTTGCCTGCCTCATTTAATTAACACCCATGGTATAAACCGAGTTTATCGAAGCCATCACAGCGGTGCAGATGAGCGCGCTGCTTGGCAAGCGATTCAGCAACAATGCGATACAGATATTGAATTTGTGAGCTGCACGACCCAAACCTTGTTTAATTTACCGCAACTGCCATTTGAGTTAGACGCATTGCCGCCTAGCTTTAGCCAGTTTAGAAAACGGATTAAAGACAGCCATTTTGATGCAGCAAAAGAGCAAACATCCTGGTTACCACCAATGGTTGTATTGCAGGTGCAAGATACATTATTACAATCGTGGTTATCTTATCCCGCCTGGCTGAAACAAACTCACATGTTGAGTAATGTGTTTTGTGGCGGTGAAGCGCAAGGGTTATTACAGCTAGACAGTTATTTTTCCTCTAAGTTAGCCCATCGTTATAAAATTGTTCGAAACGAATTAGCGGGCTGGGAGCACTCAACCAAGTTTTCCCCTTGGTTGGCAAATGGCTGTTTATCAGCTCGACAAGTGGTGTCGGCATTACGCCAATTTGAATCTCAACATGGTGCAAATGAGTCAAGCCAATGGATTGAATATGAACTGCTGTGGCGTGAGTATTTTCATTGGTATGGCCATAAGTTTAACAACAAACTATTTTGCTTTTCAGGCATTAGCGGCAATAAGCCATTAACCAGTTTTTATGCGCAGCGATTGCAAGCCTGGAAAAGCGCTACAACCCCTTTTGCATTGGTTAATGCATTGATGACACAATTAAACCAAACTGGTTATATGTCTAATCGTGGCAGACAAATTGTCGCCAGTTGTTTAATCCATGAATTGCAATGCGATTGGCGCTACGGTGCAGCTTATTTTCAGCAACAACTCATTGATTATGACGTTGCAATTAATTGGGGTAATTGGCAATACCTGGCGGGTGTGGGCGCAGACCCTCGAGGGGGAGACGGTTTAATCTTGCCAAGCAACAGCAAACTTACGATCCTCAAGGCAAATTTATAAGTGCTTGGTTGGGGGGCGAAAACCTGCCGCAAAGTGGCAGTGAGTATGATGTCGAACTTGATTATGTCGATATAGCCGATTGGCCAACAACATGAACATGTGGGATGGATTTAAGTTGCGGTAAATTTGTGCACCAGTAATAAGTTTTAGTTTGCTTGTTTGACCTTTATTCGGCAAACCAGTACCCTGCGCTTTCATTGATATGGATTAATAAGAGTATCACTATGTCTGTCGAACAAATCATTACAGATAAATTGAGTCAAGCCTTTACGCCATTGCACCTTGAAGTGATTAATGAAAGTAATCGTCATCATGTGCCACCTAATTCAGAAACCCACTTTAAAGTCGTCATTGTCAGCGATAAATTTAGCGAGCAGCGTTTATTAGCTCGTCATCGTTTAGTTAATCAAGCCTTAGCTGATGAATTAGCTAATGGTGTGCATGCATTATCAATTAATGTTTACACTGAAGCTGAATGGCAAGCTTTGGATGAAGTGCCTAAAACGCCTAACTGTAAAGGATAACGCAATTGTTGCGGCCACTATTGCTGAGCAATAACTTGTTTTTAAGTATGGCGCTAACCAATCGGTTGTTAAAAATAATAATTTAATCAAAACTTTATACGGTAAAGCCTCACATTTTGTGAGGCTTTTTTTGTTTGTTATTGAGATAGTCATAGTGGTCAGTTGTTATTGTTATGTTAAGGTGGTATTTATGTGATTATTGTTCAAATCAGTGGTCTATTTTAGTTCGTTATCAATGACAGAAAGTAAGGATTTCATCATGGGGAAGTTGAAACTGTACTGCGGGTTATTGGGATTATTGTTGCTGGCAAGTTGTCAGCAGCCACCTGCAGACACAGTGGCTAAAACTCAAACGGCTGCGTCTCATCAAGTAATTGAATGGCGTTTGGCAACATCTTGGCCTAAAAACCTTGCCGGATTAGGCATGGCACCAGAGCGATTTGCGCAACTGGTTGAGCAAATGTCTAATGGTCGCTTAGTGATTCATGTTTATGGGGCAGGCGAGTTAATGCCAGCCTTGTCTGTATTTGATGGCGTAAGCAAAGGTACGGTGCAAATGGGTCACAGTGCGGCGCATTATTGGAAAGGAAAAGCACCAGCATCGCAGTTTTTCTCATCAATTCCTTTTGGTTTAAATGCCCAACAAATGAATGCCTGGCTGCACCATGGCGGTGGAATTGAATTATGGCAAGAGGTTTATCAGCCTTTTGGTATTTTGCCGTTAGCGGGTGGAAATACGGGCATGCAAATGGGAGGCTGGTTTAATAAACCTATTATGTCTCCGGCAGATTTGAAAGGCCTTAAAATGCGTTTACCAGGTATTGGCGGTAAGGTATTAAAGAAACTGGGTGGGATTCCGGTTGACGAATTAGCTGGACGAGAGCTGTACAGTGCATTGCAAACAGGAGCCATTGATGCGGCAGAGTGGGTGCGCTCTTATAACGATTTACCACTCGGGCTACATCAAGTTGCTCAGTATTACTATTATCCTGGTTGGCATGAACCTGGTTCTTCGATGGAGTTTTTAATTAATCAACAAGCGTTTTCAGCGTTACCAGCCGATTTACAAGCGATTGTAAAAGTGGCGGCTAGAGCGATAAATCAAGATATGCTCGATGATTATACCCAAGGCCACATTGCAGCAATGGACACCTTAATCAGTGAACATAATGTGCAAGTAACCCCTTTTCCGCCAGAGGTTATAGCTGCATTAAAACAGGCTAGGGATGAGGTATTAACAGAAGAAGCAGCAAAAGACCCAATGTTTAATAAAGTATTACAAGCTTATTTAACCAACGAGGCTGCGGTTAAACGTTATTTTCACTATACCGAAGACGCACTTAACTAATGTCAAAATAACCTTGCAAGATCAATCGTTCTTAAGATGAATAAAACGATAAAAACTCAGGCTGTGACGTTAGCAGATAAGTGATACTATTTCGTTATTCGATCGTATATTGTCAACATCATTTTATATTCTGGGAGAAAGCAATGCCTTTATTAGACAGTTTTACCGTAGATCATACTCGTATGAATGCTCCAGCTGTGCGCGTTGCAAAACACATGAGCACGCCAAGCGGCGACGCGATTACCGTGTTTGACTTACGTTTTTGCGCACCCAATAAAGATATTTTAAGCGAGCGTGGAATTCATACGTTGGAGCATTTATTTGCTGGTTTTATGCGTGATCATTTAAATGGTGATGGTGTTGAGATTATCGATATTTCGCCAATGGGCTGTCGTACCGGTTTTTATATGAGTTTAATTGGTCAGCCAACAGAGAGTGCTGTCGCTGATGCATGGCTTGCTGCAATGGGTGATGTGACCAATGTGGTTGAGCAAAAAGACATTCCAGAACTTAATGAATACCAATGTGGTACTTATGAGATGCATTCGCTTACTGAAGCGCAAGACATTGCCCGAATGATTATCGCTGCAGGTGTTAGTGTCAATTTAAATGATGACTTAAAGTTGAGTGATGAGATTTTAGGTAACCTCTAAACATTTACCTAACAGTAAAAAAGCGGCTTCGGCCGCTTTTTTTTGTTAATAAAATTGCATTTTATGGGGGAAACGTTATCGGTATGCTGTTTTTATGTCACTGAAACCGTTATTGTATTGGCATAATAACAAATATGATGTTTATTTTGGCTTGACCAGACAAATATACGGAGATAACCATGTCTAACCATCCATTTAGCCTGTCATTGATTGCCGTTGCAGTCCTTTTTGCTTGTCAGTCTTCTGATGCCGTCGCCGAAACGGTGACAGAATCAATTGATAAGGCAAATAATCACCTCGAGTTAAAACAATCTACTCAAACCGCGTTTCATTATCGTCAAAGTGATATCGCTGTTGGGTTAACAGGTGCAACAGTGCTTCCGACAGCAACAAGTGAAGACGTTGAATTAATGCATCGCGGTGTGTCAGACGGCGTGGCGGTTATGCAAGATGGTATTTTCTTTTCTCCGGCACCTTATTCTGGTCAACATTTAGTGATTCAACCTAATATGCTGCATCAGCAGAGTGTCACCTTGTCGAGTATGACCAGTATTGTCGACGGCTCGGAAGCTTCATTTGGTAAGCTTGAATATCAATCTGCTGCAATTAGTCCAAAAAAGAATGCAGGTGAGTTTAACGTAGAAATGAGCGATAACAGCGACTTTAGTGTCGGTGGGATCGCTAGCGGAACCACCAAAGAATACGGCATGCTTTTAGCGCTTGATTATCAATCGGCATCAGATGAAGTAGGTTATCAAGTTGATCGCGATGCAGACGCAACCCAAACTGACCTAATGTTTAAAATTACCGCCGACAGCTTACCTGGTGCAACAAACAAACAAACCACCGAGTTTAGCTATCAATACTCGAGTAAAGATAGCGACATCGGCTCGCTTGGTTTAACCAACACTGATTTTGACCAGGACCCTGGCAAACTTTATTCTGCTGCCAATATTGATATGGAAGAAACAGAGCGTAATCGTTATGTGTTAGCCCATAAGCTTTATTTGTCGAAAACCTCAACAGTTGATACCGACTTTTATTACCAAACCTATTCACAAAAAACCGTCGACATGTTGTATGTTGATGGCGACACTATTAATTCACTCCTGTTAAGCAACATTGCCGCATTTGAAGTCAATCCAACCACTGATGGCATGAACTTAGGCGCCTTATCGCAAGATAACGACTTTGCGGGTTTTGGTGTGCAAACTAAAGGCGTGAATATGTATGGCCAACATCAAGTGACTTATAGCGCTCGTTATCATACTGACAAAGCCGAAATGGAATTAGGCGGCCAAGATTGGTTATGGAATCAAGATTTATCATTAACCTCTGCCAGTGATAAAGAAGCGTTTGCCGTTTACACCGATGATGCTTCGGCATTTTCATCTGCTGTGGATGCAAAATTAAATTATGGTGACTGGTCGATAAACCTTGGTCTGGGTTATGAGCATGTCAGTGTGTCTCGCGATGTTAGTGATGATTATGATGTTACTGAAGCTGACTTTTCTGACGATGGTTGGATGCCTTCAATTGAAGTGGCTTACACTACAGGAGCCTGGTCTGCAGCATTACAGGCTAAACAAGCCTGGACAGCGGCTTCAGCGGGTAATTTACAACAAAGCGCCCAAGAAGCGTTGCAATATCAACTTTCAGTAGCGTATCAACAAGATACTCTCGCGTTGGCAATGACAGCCTATTTGCATGATTACGATAATCAACATATTGGTTGTATGTTTGGCATGATTTGCGATTATGAGCAAATTGCATTGCAAGAAAACATCGAAGATGTGACGGTCACAGGCATCGACTTATCGGCTGAGTATAGCCTAGCGTTTGACAGTTTTTCGATTCCATTTAAAGCAAAATATCAATACACCCAAGCCGAAACAGATATTGGATATTGCTCAAATACCAATGGGTGCTTTGACGGCGACAGCCAATTACCCTGGGTACCTAAGCAGCAGTTTAGTTTCAGCTCTGGTGTCGTCGTGGGTGATGTATCTGTAATGGCACAGGCGCTGTTTCAATCAGAATTAGAATATGAAGGCAACCTTGCCGCGATTGAGCCAATCGACAGCCAATGGAAAGTCAATTTAGCTGCAACTTACAGTATTACTCAGCAGCACGAAGTGTATTTACGAGTTGAAAATCTATTTGACGAAACCTTAGTCGCCAATCGGACATTAGCAGGCCTTCAAGCCCAATCAGAAATGACCGCGTATTTAGGGTATCAAGCTCGTTTTTAATAATTCTTAGAGAGAAATTTGTTAAATCTTTAAGCCTATATCAATAGCCCAAGCACATTTATGCTTGGGCTATTGTGTGTTTGGCTGCGGTTAAATGATATAAATTATTTCTATAAAAATTAATGCTATAGTATGCCAAATCAAAAAATAGCCATTATCTTTTTGTATTGTGCTGTTATTTATTAAATTTGAGTTAAATGTTGCCGATTCGCGAGGGCATTGGTTTGAAAACACCTATTATTTTCGTGGCGATAGTCTCATATTTACGGTAAAATGCGCGCGACCAGCGTGATTTCGATCGCATTTCCGTGTTAAATCTGCGCTAGCTCAAATGGCAAGTATTTGTTAATACTTTGTTTTTGTAGCGGAACGTGGCGCATTGTCTTTCCTTCAAACGTAGTGCTTGTGGATATGATTACAATTAAGAAAGGATTGGAACTGCCTATAGCAGGCGGACCAGAGCAAGTTATCCATAATGACTTCAGCCATTGGACACGTAGCTACTTTGGGTGAAGAGTATATTGGCTTACGTCCAACGATGAAGATCAAAGTGGGCGATAAAGTACAAAAAGGCCAGGTTCTTTTTGAAGATAAAAAGAATTTAGGCGTTAAATATACGGCTTTAGCCAGTGGTACTATTTTAGAAATCAACCGAGGTGCAAGACGTGTACTTCAATCTGTTGTTATTGCAGTAGAAGGTGACGATAACGTTGCTTTTGCTCAATATGATGCAGACAAATTAGACACGTTAGATGTACAAGCCGTTCGCGATAATCTGATTGAATCAGGTTTGTGGACTGCATTACGTACTCGCCCTTTCAGTAAAGTGCCCGCCGTAGATGCTACAGCAGCAGGTATTTTCGTTACTGCAATAGATACTCAACCTCTTGCTGCCGATCCTGTGGTAGTCATCGCTGAACATAAAGACGATTTTGCTAATGGCCTTAAGGTGTTAGCACGATTAACTGAAGGTAAAGTTTACCTATGTAAAGCGCCTGGTGCTGATATCCCTGCAGCTAACGCTCAAGTTGAAGAGTTTGCGGGTAAACACCCTGCAGGTTTAGTGGGTACCCACATTCATCACGTACTTAATGCATCTGCTACTCGTAGTGTGTGGCATGTCGGTTACCAAGACGTGATTGCAATTGGCCAGCTATTTACTCAAGGTGTATTAAACACCGAGCGTGTAGTGGCAATTGGCGGCCTCTAAAGCAAAACAACCTCGTTTAGTACGTACCGTGTTAGGTGCAAGCATGACTGAGCTTACTGCTAATGAAACAGTAGGTGAAAGTGTGCGTGTTGTGTCTGGTTCTGTATTAAATGGCCGCACAGCAGTAGGACCTCATGGTTATCTGGGGCGCTACCATCAACAGGTGAGTGTACTTGAAGAAGGCACTGAGAAAGAATTGTTTGGTTGGGCTATGCCTGGTGCCAACAAGTTTTCTATCACTCGTGCATTTTTAGGTCACCTAAGCCCATCACGTTTGTTTAACATGACCACCAGTACTGGCGGTTCAGATCGTGCAATGGTACCAATTGGTAACTACGAACGCGTGATGCCTTTAGACATTCTACCTACCATGCTACTTCGTGATCTTGTCTCTGGGGACTTTGATGGTGCAGCTCGTTTAGGCGCATTAGAGTTGGACGAAGAAGATTTGGCATTGTGTACGTTCGTATGTCCAGGTAAGTATGACTACGCTTCATATTTACGTGACTGTTTAGATACGATCGAGAGGGAAGGCTAATGAGCTTGAAAGATTTTATCGAGCGTATTGAACCGCAATTTGAAAAAGGCGGTAAGTACGAAAAGTGGTATGCCCTTTATGAAGCGGCAGCCACGGTATTTTACACTCCAGGTAAAGTGAACCATGGTTCAACTCATGTTCGCGATAACCTTGACCTAAAACGTATGATGATTACTGTTTGGGCCTGTACGTTTCCTGCCATGTTTTTTGGTATGTACAACGTAGGCTTACAAGCACAAATCGCAATGGCCGCCAATTTCGGTACGCCTGACGTTTGGCAGGTTGGCCTATTTGAATTATTTGGTGCACAGCTTACTGCAGATTCAGGTATTGCATCGCTGATGTTTTATGGTGCCTGCTTCTTCCTACCGATATACGCAGTGACATTTATTGTCGGCGGTTTCTGGGAAGTGCTATTTGCCTCGGTGCGTGGTCATGAAGTTAACGAAGGTTTCTTCGTTACATCTGTGCTGTTTGCGTTAACCTTACCGGCAACGATTCCATTATGGATGGTGGCATTAGGTATTACCTTTGGTGTGGTGGTAGCAAAAGAAATCTTCGGCGGTACAGGCCGTAACTTCTTAAACCCAGCATTAGCGGGCCGTGCCTTCTTGTTCTTTGCATATCCATTAAGCATGTCTGGCGACACCTCTTGGGTTGTTGCTGATGGGTTTTCAGGTGCAACCGCATTAAGCCAAGCCGCACAAGGCACATTTGATTACAGCTCAAATGCA
Organism: Shewanella phaeophyticola; assembly: GCF_025398315.1. GTDB lineage: Bacteria > Pseudomonadota > Gammaproteobacteria > Enterobacterales > Shewanellaceae > Shewanella > Shewanella phaeophyticola. The sequence continues at coordinate 3,094,102 of NZ_JAODOQ010000001.1, read as the reverse complement.
AACTGGATGGACGCCTTTATGGGCTTTATTCCGGGTTCTGTAGGTGAGGTATCAACCTTTGCTATTTTGCTTGGTGGTTTAGTGATCATTTATGCTCGCATCGCGTCATGGCGCATTGTGGGTGGCGTACTGTTAGGTATGATTGCGATTGCAACATTGCTAAACTTTATCGGTAGTAATACTAACCCAATGTTTGCAATGCCTTGGCACTGGCACCTCGTATTAGGTGGTTTTGCATTCGGTATGATGTTTATGGCGACTGACCCGGTTTCTGCGTCGTTCACTAATACCGCTAAATGGGCTTACGGTTTCTTAATCGGTGCGATGGTAGTGTTTATCCGTGTGATTAACCCTGCGTTCCCAGAAGGCATGATGTTAGCTATTTTGTTTGCTAACCTTTTTGCTCCTTTATTTGACCACTTCGTTGTACAGGCAAATATCAAGCGGAGGATTGCTCGTGGCTAGTAATAAAGATTCGTTCGGTAGAACGCTATTTGTTGTTGTCGGCTTATGTCTTGTTTGTTCTGTATTGGTATCGACAGCAGCTGTGTTGTTAAAACCGACTCAGTTAGAAAACAAACTGCTAGATAAGCAAAAGTATATTCTTGAATCGGCAAGCCTTATCAATACCAAAGAAGGTAATGTCACTAAGCAAGATATTCTGACCACTTATGACAAGTATGTTGAAGCACGTTTAGTTGATCTTGCAACAGGTGAGTTTGTTGAAGGTGACGCCAATACTTACGATCAACGTAAAGCATCACGTGATGTAGCAACTTCGTCGATTCCTGAAAACGACATTGCTTCGATTAAGCGCGTAGCTGACACCGCTGTTGTGTACTTGGTGCGTGATGATGCTGGCAAGTTAACCAGTGTTATTTTACCCGTTCACGGTTACGGTTTGTGGTCAACCATGTATGCATTTTTGGCTTTAGAAGCTGACTTAAACACGATTCAAGGCTTGGTGTATTATGACCAAGCTGAAACGCCGGGTTTAGGTGGTGAAGTTGAAAACCCTAAATGGAAAGCGTTGTGGAAAGGTAAACAGTTATTCGATGAGCAAGGCGACTTGGCTATCAATGTAACCAAAAATCCTGCAGTGGCGAGCACTGTTTACGGTGTGGATGCATTATCTGGTGCAACATTAACCAGTAACGGCGTACAACATTCATTGCAATTTTGGTTAGGTAAAGAAGGCTTTGCAAGCTTTATCGCTAAAGCACGCAACGGAGGGGTAAGCTAATGGCTGACGTTAAAGAACTTAAACAGGTTCTGACTGGACTCGATTATCAATAACAACCCAATTGCATTGCAAATTTTGGGTGTGTGTAGTGCGCTTGCTGTTACGACTAAGCTGGAAACAGCGTTGGTAATGACAATAGCACTAACAGCGGTAACAGCGTTTTCTAACCTGTTTATCTCACTTATTCGTAATCATATTCCAAGCAGTGTACGTATTATTGTGCAGATGACGATTATTGCTTCTTTAGTAATCGTAGTTGATCAAGTATTACAAGCTTATGCATACGGGATTTCTAAACAGTTATCGGTTTTCGTCGGTTTGATTATTACTAACTGTATTGTAATGGGTCGTGCTGAAGCTTATGCAATGAAGACGCCTCCTTTGATGAGCTTTATGGACGGTATCGGTAACGGTTTGGGTTACGGTGCTATCTTATTATCAGTAGGCTTTATTCGTGAATTATTCGGTAATGGTTCATTATTTGGCGTAGAAATCCTCAGTAAAATCTCTGACGGTGGTTGGTATCAGCCTAACGGCTTATTACTGCTTCCACCTAGTGCGTTCTTCTTGATCGGTGGTTTGATCTGGATGATCCGTACTTATAAGCCAGAGCAAGTTGAAGCAAAAGGATAAACGCAATGGAACATTATATTAGTTTATTAATTCGCTCCGTTTTCATTGAAAACATGGCGCTAGCGTTCTTCTTAGGTATGTGTACTTTTTTAGCTGTGTCTAAAAAAGTGACTACTGCGATGGCCTAGGTGTTGCAGTTATCGTGGTATTGGCTATCTCGGTTCCTGCTAACCAAATTATTTATCAAGGTTTACTTGCTCCTGGTGCTTTAGCTTGGGCTGGCGTACCAGATGCTGATTTGAGCTTCTTGAAGTTCATCACCTTTATCGGTGTGATTGCAGCACTTGTACAAATTTTGGAAATGGCGTTAGACAAATATTTCCCACCTTTGTACAACGCGTTAGGTATTTTCTTACCTTTGATTACCGTGAACTGTGCAATTTTTGGTGCAGTATCTTTCATGGTAGAGCGAGATTACAACTTAGGCGAGAGCGTGGTATTTGGTATCGGCTCTGGTATTGGTTGGGCATTAGCAATTGTATTGCTGGCCGGTATTCGCGAAAAGATGAAATATTCTGACGTGCCAAATGGCTTACGTGGCTTAGGTATTACCTTTGTTACTGCAGGTCTTATGGCTCTAGGTTTCATGTCATTCTCTGGTGTTTCTCTTTAAGAGCACTGAGACGACGCATTAATTTGAACCTTTAAGGATAAGTGAATGGGTATTCTTGAATCTACTCCAATAGATGTTTATCTAGGTGTGAGTATGTTTACTGTGATTGTATTAGTGTTGGTATTAGTGATTTTATTCGCTAAATCAAAACTAGTAGCCAGCGGTGATATCACTATTGGTATCAACGGCGACACAGATAAAGCAATTAAAACAGGTGCAGGCGGCAAGTTACTTGGCGTATTAGCAGACAACGGTATTTTTGTATCAAGCGCGTGTGGTGGCGGTGGCTCATGTGGTCAGTGTCGCGTAAACATCAAATCAGGTGGTGGCGATATTTTACCAACTGAACTTGATCACATTAGCAAAGGTGAAGCACGTCAAGGTTGTCGTTTATCTTGTCAAGTTAACGTTAAAACTGACATGGAAATCGAGCTTGACGAAGAAATCTTCGGCATCAAGAAATGGGAATGTGAAGTTATCTCTAACGATAACAAAGCAACGTTCATTAAAGAACTTAAGCTGCAAATCCCTGATGGCGAATCAGTGCCTTTCCGCGCTGGTGGTTATATTCAGATTGAAGCGCCAGCTCATCATGTTAAATATGCTGAGTTTGACGTACCTGAACAATACCGTGGCGACTGGGAACACTTTGGTTTCTTCAAGTTAGAGTCAAAAGTAGACGAAGAAACCATTCGTGCATACTCAATGGCTAACTACCCAGAAGAATTTGGGATTATTATGTTGAACGTGCGTATTGCTACGCCACCGCCACGTAATTTAACCCTACCTTGTGGTAAAATGTCTTCGTACATTTGGAGCCTAAAAGCTGGCGATAAAGTGACTATTTCTGATCCATTTGGTGAGTTCTTCGCTAAAGATACCGATGCAGAAATGGTCTTTATTGGTGGTGGTGCTGGTATGGCACCCATGCGTTCACACATTTTTGACCAATTAAAGCGTCTTAAATCAAAACGTAAAATGAGCTTCTGGTACGGTGCGCGTTCTAAGCGTGAAATGTTCTACGTTGAAGACTTTGACGGCCTAGCAGCTGAAAATGATAACTTTAAGTGGCATGTTGCGTTATCTGATCCGCAAGCTGAAGATAATTGGACGGGTTACACTGGCTTTATTCATAACGTATTGTACGAAAACTATTTACGTGACCACGATGCGCCAGAAGATTGTGAGTTCTACATGTGTGCACCTCCAATGATGAACGCTGCCGTAATTGGTATGCTAAAAGACTTAGGCGTTGAAGACGAAAACATCTTACTTGATGATTTCGGTGGCTAATTTGTTAGCCTAAAATATTGACAAGTAAGTCATGAAATTGCAGCAATGCAGACAGGGTGTTTAACACAGGTCTGCAAGCTGCAATTTTTTTATTCATCAACCAGTGTAAATATGAAATGACCGTAAACGCTATCAAGTTATTAATTACATCATTATTGTTACTGGGCATGAGTGCTTGCAGCTCACCAGAGCCCATTATTACGCTATCTGGCAGTACGATGGGGATCACTTATCATGTTAAAGTGGTGCCTGGCGACAACTTGCCTGAGGCGCAATTATTGCAAGCTGAGATCGACATGGCGTTAGAAGTGGTTAACGATCAAATGTCGACGTACCGCAATGATTCTGAATTATCTAAATTTAATCAATTACAAGTACAACAAAGCGTTAAAGTCTCTGCAGATACACTCAAAGTTGTTAACGAAGGCATACGCTTATATCAAGACACGGACGGGGCATTAGACATTACCTTAGAGCCGATAGTGAACTTATGGGGCTTTGATCCAGACAAAAGGCCAACAACAGTGCCTACGCAAGCGCAAATCGATGCCGCGAAAGCCAAAATGGGTATCAGTGAGCTGGCCATTAAAGGGCAAACTTTAGTTAAGCATAATGCAGATTTGTATGTTGATTTATCATCGATAGCCAAAGGTTTTGGCGTTGATAAAATTGCTTCTATTTTAGACAAGTATCAGGCCAGTGGTTATTTGGTTGAAATTGGCGGTGAGCTAAACGTAAAAGGCAAAAAAGGCGATGGTAGCGCATGGCGCATTGCAGTTGAACAGCCTACAGATGGCGGTCAGGCCGTGCAGCAAGTGATCGAACCCGGTACCATGTCAATGGCAACGTCAGGCGATTATCGTAACTTTTATGAGGAAAACGGTGAACGTTTTTCACATTTAATCGATCCTCGTAACGGATATCCTATTAAGCATAAACTTGCCTCTGCAACCGTGCTACACTCTAGTTGTATGACCGCAGATGGATATGCCACTGCCATGATGGTGTTAGGTACACAAGCTTCGTTGGCGCTTGCTAAAGAGAAAAATTTAGCAATAATGCTGATTGAAAAGCAAGATCAAGGTTTTCAGGTCTATTACAGTGATGCTTTTAAAGCATATGTAAAATAGGGTTATATTACTGATTTTTACGTCAGGCCTAAAATTGAGTTAATTGGAGTTGTTTATGAGTACATTTTTAGCAGCGTTTGTGGTGTTGTTATTATTTTTCTTGTTAATGTCTGTTGGCTATATCGTGAAAAAGAAAGCGGTAGAAGGCAGCTGTGGTGGCTTGGGTGTACTGGGTATTGAAAAAGCCTGTGATTGTGACAATCCATGTGATGCGCGTAAACTTCGCATGCAAAAAGAACAACAGCGCAAAGAGATGCTGAATCAAAACCGAATTATTTAATCTTTTTGACCTCAGCTAATGCTTACAATGTAAAGAGCCTTCATTTTGAAGGCTTTTTTTGTGGCCGTTTTATCACACTAGAGTTACAAATCTTAGTTATAATGATAATGGTTATCAATTGTAAGTTTATGAAATTAAAGTAAAATTTGCGTTTGCCTCTACAGTGTTTTATGCTATTTAAAATTGATCGAGATCAAATTATTCACCAAGGGACATTACTATGAAAGGTCATCCTAAAGTCATCAGTCAACTCAACCGTGTACTGACGTGTGAGCTAACGGCTATTAACCAGTATTTTTTACATGCACGCATGTTTAAACATTGGAGCCTAGAAAAGCTAAATGAAAAAGAGTACAAAAAATCGATTGAAGACATGAAGCATGCTGACAAGTTGATTGAACGAGTATTGTTTCTTGAAGGTTTGCCTAACTTACAACAATTAGACAAGTTGCGTATTGGCGAAGATGCAGAAGAAATGCTCAGCTGTGATATGGCTGCCGTCACTGAACAAATTGCCATATTGCGAGAAGCGATTAATGTATGCGAAACAGAGCAAGACTATGTCAGCCGTGACATGCTTGAAGAGCTGCTCGAAGACGAAGAAGAACATTTAGATTGGATTGAGTCACAACAAGGGCTCATCGTCCAAACCGGTATTCAAAACTATCTTCAATCACAAATTAACGACTAATAGGATTTATCATGAAAGGCAATCCAGAAGTTATCGACGCCCTAAACCTACTGTTAGCTGGCGAACTATCAGCAATGGATCAGTATTTTGTTCATGCTCATATGTACGAAGATTGGGGATTTAACGAATTATATACCCGTATTTTGCATGAGTCTGATGACGAAAAATTACACGCGGCAAAGCTTGTTCAGCGCATTTTGTTTTTAGAAGGCACTCCAGATGTTGCTAGTCGTGAAGCATTAAACATCGGTAAAGATGTGCAAGAAATGCTAAAAAATGACCTAGATTACGAATACAAAGTTGCAGACGATTTACGTCGAGTTATAAAACTGTGCGAAGAAAAAGCCGATTATCAAACCCGTGAAATCTTAGAAGTATTGTTAGATGACACTGAATCAGATCACATGTACTGGTTAGAAAAGCAATTACGTTTAATTGACCGTGTAGGTTTGCAAAACTATCTACAAAAGCAAATGTAATTGATTGCTTTATGCCATGTAAACTACTCAAAAGCCCAACTGTTGTTTGGGCTTTTTTGTTTCCGATCGATTGAATACTGTTTTTATATACAGTAATATAAAATCAGTTGAATTATTCAGTGACGGTTTAAGAATGCGTAAAATCATTCACATCGATATGGATTGTTACTATGCTGCCGTTGAAATGCGCGATTTTCCGGAGTTACGAGGAAAACCCATTGCCGTAGGTGGTAGAAGCGATCGCCGAGGCGTGATAAGTACCTGCAGTTATGAAGCGCGCCAGTTTGGTGTGCGCAGTGCTATGTCGAGTTATCATGCTTTGCAGCTTTGCCCGCAGTTAATTTTGGTACCCGGACGGATGGATGTATATAAATTTGTTTCGGGGCAAATACGCGAAATTTTTCATCGTTATACCGATTTGGTTGAGCCGTTATCGCTAGATGAAGCCTACCTTGATGTCACTGATTGCACCGAACAAAAAGGCAGTGCCACTTTAATCGCTAAAGCGATACGCGATGAGATATTTGCGGTAACAGGATTAACCGCATCTGCTGGTGTCGCGCCAATTAAGTTTTTAGCAAAAATAGCCTCAGATTTAAACAAACCTAATGGGCAATATGTGATCACTCCCAACCAAATTAGTGACTTTGTTAAAGACTTACCGTTAAGCAAAATTCCTGGTGTGGGCAAAGTCACTACCCAAAAGTTAGCCGATCTTGGCTTAACAACGTGTTTTGATGTACAGCAGTATCCCCAAGCCAAACTCATTGAGGCTTTTGGTAAGTTTGGCCATGTGCTTATTGAGCGGTCTCAAGGGATTGATCATCGTCAAATTAGTCCGCACAGGGTTCGCAAATCGGTGGGCGTTGAAACCACCTTAGCCAAGGATATATTCACTCTAGAGCAATGCCATCAAGTTTTACCGCAACTGATCCAGGAATTAAGTGCACGGGTACAACGCAGCGCTAAAGACCGTATAGTGAACAAGCAAGTCGTCAAGCTCAAGTTTAATGACTTTAAACAAACCACCATTGAACAGCGCAGTGATGAGATATCGGTGAATGTGTTTTACCAACTGCTTGAACAAGCATTATTACGTGCAGAAGGTCGGGGAATAAGGTTAATCGGTGTGAGTATAGGCTTAGTTGATATGACTGCGGCTAACAACAATGAGGCCGATGCTAATTTGACTCAGCTCGACTTAGCATTTTAGATTGCGCAGAAACAATAAAGGCGACATCAAAGTCGCCTTTATTATTAAATTGAATCATTTACTTATGATTAGGCATTTTTTGCTGGAATACGCGCTAGCACGGCTAATAATAATTCCCAGTATTGGCCAACAGTGGTGATGTTCACCATTTCATCAGGGCTGTGTGGGTAGCGAATGGTAAGTACAATCGAGACCATATCCATTAGCGGATAAGGCTCTTTAAATAAACCACATTCAAGACCTGCGTGGATAACCATAATAGTCGGATCTTTCTTATAAATATCATTATAAGTGTCACGCACAATGGCCATCACTGGTGAACTACTGTCTGGCTTCCAGCCAGGATAAGCGCCACTTAAATCAATACTGGCACCGGCTAAGTTTGCCAATGCCGTGAGCGTGCCGGCAATTTCTTCACGGCCAGAGTCGATTAATGAACGAATAAGGCATAACACTTCAACGCTCTCATCTTCGGTGCTAATTACACCAATATTGAGTGAGGTTTCGGTGACACCTTCCACTTCATCGCTCATGCGGATCACCCCGTTCGGGCTGGCATGAAGTAAATCGATTAAGGTGTTTTGTGCATTTTCGCCCATCACTTTTGCTGGTGCGCTAATCTCAGCTAAGGTCAGTAACATATCTGGGTCAGCAATTGCTAACTCTGCGCGCACTAATGCTTGAAAGCTTGCTATAGCCTCATTAAGTGCAGCAAGATTTTCGCTTGGTAGCATAAATTCAATATTGGCTTCACGCGGTATGGCATTGCGTAAAGATCCACCCGAAAAGCTGACTAACTCAAGTGCTAACTCGTCACTGTATTTAAACAAAAAGCGAGCCAGTAATTTGTTGGCATTACCACGACCCAAGTGAATGTTAACCCCAGAGTGACCACCTTTTAAGCCTGACAAGGTTAATGAGAAGCTCGCATTACTTTGCTCCGGAGCTTGCCAAGACATAGGCACACTGATTTGTGCATCTACACCACCAGCACATCCCATGTAGATTTCACCCTCTTGTTCAGAGTCTGTGTTAATCAGGATGTCGGCATCAAGGTAACCTGCCTCTAAGCCAAAAGCACCTGTCATGCCGGCTTCTTCATCAATGGTAAGTAATACTTCTAGTGAATCATGTTTAATGTCAGAGCTGCCAAGAACGGCTAACGCTGAAGACATGCCGATCCCGTTGTCAGAGCCTAAAGTTGTGCCTCTGGCTTTAACCCAGTCACCATCAACATAGGCTTCGATTGGATCGGTTTCAAAATTATGCACTTTGTCGGCATTTTTTTGCGGCACCATATCGATGTGTGCTTGTAGCACAACGGTTTTGCAATTTTCCATGCCTGGCGTAGCAGGCTTACGAATAATTAAATTGCCTACTTTGTCTTCAACAACCGCAAGCCCTTGAGCTATAGCCCATAGCTGGATATGTTGCGATAACGCCTGTTCATGTTTTGAAGGATGTGGAATAGCGCAAATTTGTTCAAACCATTGCCAAAGAGGCTGAGGATATAATTGAGTTAATGCAGTCACGAAACGCCCTCTATGAATAATTCAGTCGGATACGACAGATATCAGAATATTTTAACATATTCTGCGGTGTTACTTGATATTGCCACACCGATTTGCCAATGTTTACTCCACAAATCTGTAAATAATTATGAACCAATAACGCTGTTGTTGAATAAGGACTTTTATGACTCAAATAAATCAAACTGCGCAAGCATTTCAAGTACCTTTCATTGATGTCACCAGTGACGAAGCCATTTTTGAAGGTGAAGGATGGGATGCTGTGGTGGTTATTGTGCCGAGCCTTGCTGATATTAAACAAGATGAAATTAATTTACTGGCTGCCCATGCTAGCCAAATTGATATGCGTGTTGGCCAAAGTGCCACTTTACTGTTTGCGCCAGGCCTAGCCGGTGGTCGTCTAATTATTTCGCCGGTGGCAGATACTGATAATGCTTACCATGATGTACGTGTGTTTGCTAAAGCTGCCCGTGAGGGAATTGCTATTGCAAAAGCAGCTGGTGCCAGTAAACCATTACTCGTTGTGCCAGCGGTAAGTGGTACGCGCTTTCAATATGCACAACAAGTTGCAGCTTTAGCGTGTGGGCAAGAGTTATGGCAACCATTAGAAGCGCGTGAAGCTAAGTCATTAACACCAAGTTTAACCGCAATAGGCTTGCTTAATAGCGCATCTCATAGCATGTTAATTAACGCTGCAGAATCAGGAAGAGTACTGGCGCGAGATCTTTGCGGTACCGAACCTGAGCGAATGTCTGCCATAGGCTTTGCCCAATATTGCGTGGATGCTTTTGCAGATAGTGGATTAGCGGTTTCTGTCATAGACCAAGTTGAGCTGTTAAATACTGACTACCCGTTATTAAGCGCAGTGGGTCGAAGCTCGTTTGATGTTGCGCGCCATCACCCTCGAGTGGTGAAACTAGAATATGTGGGTGAAGGTACTATAACTAAAACGTTATTCTTTGCCGGTAAAGGGGTGGTTTACGATACAGGTGGAGCGGATATTAAAGTGGCTGGCTCAATGGCTGGTATGAGTCGTGATAAAGGCGGTGCAGCGGCTGTAGCAGGGTTAATGAAAGCATTATCCATTATTAAACCAAAAGGGGTAAAGGTTGTTGCAGAGCTTGGTTTGGTGAGAAACAGTATTGGTAGCGATGCCTTTGTAACAGATGAGATCATTACCAGCCATGCAGGCATGCGAGTGCGTATTGGCAATACCGATGCTGAAGGGCGTTTAGTGCTTGCCGATTTATTGTCGCATTTACGTATTCAAGCACAAAGCGCAATTAATCCTCAGTTGTTTTCGGTAGCAACCTTAACAGGCCATGTTGTAAGGGCATATGGCGGTTATCCGGCATTAGTTGAAAATAGTGAGGCTAAAAAACAAGGTGTAGCAACGTTATTGGCTCAGACAGGTGAGCAATGGGGCGAGCCATTTGAAGTGTCACGTTTACGTCCTGAGGATTTTGATAAAGTGGCAGATAAAAATGGTGCTGCTGATGTGGTGTCATCTAATAACGGTCCGTCATCAATTACTGCTCGAGGACATCAATATCCAGCAGCGTTTTTAATTAACGCATCTGGCCTAGGGCAAACGGCGTTGCCTTTTACCCATATTGATATTGCAGGTAGCGCTGTAGAGGGCGATCCCTTATATGGTAAGCCAACCGCTAGCCCATTGGTTACTTTATTACAATTTACGATCCTGTAACTTTTTTGTTGCAACATGTTGTTTATGTGGTGTAAATGTCAATGTTAACAACTTTTAAACAATAGTTGCACATAGTTTTAATACAAAATATCTGTAATAAAATCACTTTTTGAGAGGTTTTTGTGAATTTAAGCAAATAATACTTGTAATTAAATTACAGTTTTGTATAATTCTTCTCGTCGACAAGCATTGCGATTGTCGACTCTAGTTAATCCAGGATGGATATAGCCTCCAAGGAGCTGAGTGACAAGTTGTCTCAACGGATTTGAGAAATGTACGTTCCAAGGAACCGAGCCAAGCTTTACTAGGTTTATACAACTTAACTTTATTCAGGAGAAAGACTATGTCTTACACAGGTAACAGCAAAATTTATTGGCAAAACACTTGGTTTGCCGACGTAACCGTTTTACGTGGCGGTATATTCGCCATGAAACTTTAAGATTTGACCCTCTTAAAGTTGCTTTAATATCCATCAACCTTTTGTTCGTCTCGTTTGACGTTTTAGACAAGGTGGTAAATTATTTGATTTATCGCCACATCACGTTAAGTGGTGCTAGCTTTCCTTTCCCCATATGGGATGCTTGTAACATGTCTGCCTACTCTATTGAGTAGGCTTTTTTTTGCCTCAAATTTATTAATTCGCTGTATAAAAAACTGAAATCTTTGAATAAAAAGGCGGTTTGTAGCTATCAGTGTTGTAAATAATTATAATCTCCCTCCTTAAAGTTGGCATAGCTTCACATTGTTGGTTTTATGATCCCGTTATACTGCTTTATTGTGTTGCGTGACAGCTTGATGATTGAGTCAAAGCCCACCTATTGCAATTAAAACAATTACTTATATTTAACCCTTACCCAAGGAACCTTGTTCCATGTTAGAAAAATTATTTAAATTAAAACAAAACAACACTAGCCTAAAGCAAGAAGTTGTCGCCGGTTTAACCACCTTTTTAACCATGGCATACATCATTTTTGTTAACCCAATGATGTTAGCTGACGCCGGAATGGATCACGGTGCAGTATTTGTCGCGACCTGCTTAGCTGCTGCAGTGGGTTGTTTAATTATGGGATTATTAGCTAATTATCCCATCGCACTAGCACCAGGGATGGGATTAAATGCCTTTTTCACCTACACAGTAGTGGGTGAGATGGGTTATAGCTGGGAAACTGCATTAGGTGCGGTGTTTATGTCTGGCGTGTGCTTCTTAATTTTATCGTTAGTGAAAATCCGTGAATGGATTGTCAACAGTATTCCAATGTCACTGCGTTTTGGTATTGCAGCGGGTATCGGTTTATTTTTAGCACTAATTGGTTTAAAAAGTGCCGGTATTGTAGTGGCAAGTCCTGCAACCCTAGTCACTATGGGGGACATCACGTCTTTCCCTGCGATGATGGCAGCATTAGGCTTCTTTTTGATTATCGCTATGGTGCAACGCGGACTTAAAGCGGCGGTCATTTTCAGTATTTTGATTGTGACAGTATTAGGTTTGTTATTTGGTGATGTGCAATATAACGGACTGGTTTCAATGCCACCTTCAATTGCGCCAACCTTCATGAAAATGGACCTATCAAGCGTACTTGAAGTGAGTATGTTGTCGGTTATTTTTGCCTTCTTATTTGTCGACTTGTTTGATACTTCTGGTACTTTGGTTGCCGTGGCTCAGCGTGGCGGTTTACTTGATGATAAAGGCCGTTTACCACGAGTTAAACGTGCGTTAACTGCTGACAGTGTTGCAACCATTACTGGCGCTGCACTAGGAACATCAACTACTACTAGTTATATTGAAAGTACTGCGGGTGTAAGTGCCGGCGGGCGCACCGGATTAACAGCGGTGGTTGTTGGTTTGTTGTTTGTTGCCGCGTTATTTATTTCACCATTGGCAGGAATGGTGCCTGCATACGCTACTGCCGGAACATTGTTTTATGTCGCTATTCTAATGATGTCTGGTTTAGTCAACGTTGAGTGGGAAGATTTAACCGAAGCGGCGCCTGTTGTCGTGACATGTTTATTGATGCCATTAACCTTTTCGATTGCGAATGCGATTGGTTTTGGCTTTATCTCATATGCGGTAATTAAAATGATGACAGGTCGATTTAAAGATTTGAATTCAGGTGTATTGGTTGTAGCAGCACTGTTTATTGCTAAATTTGCTTACAGTTAATGAGCCATTAATAAGTCGATTTATCAACAGTTGAACAACAAAAAGGGCCTTTTGGCCTTTTTTGTTGTGCAATGATAAAAAAAGCCCAGTATTAGTGGCTTTCACTATGAATTAGTCACAGAATTGGGTATAAAAATAATTCGAATATGTTTAGTTAACTGAGTGACATAATGGGATATCGCCGTGTAGTGGTTAAGTTAGGGACGAGTGTGTTGACGTCGGGCAGTAAAAAGCTTGATAAAGCACACATGGTGGAATTAGCAAGGCAAATGACCCAACTAATGCGTGCGGGTGTTGAAGTCGTTTTATGTACATCAGGTGCAATAGCCGCTGGGCGCGAACACCTGCAATACCCCGTATTTCCCGACACTATGGCAAATAAACAATTATTAGCTGCAGTAGGGCAAAGTCAGTTAATTTTAGCTTGGTCACAACTCTTTAGTATTTACGGTTTGCATGTGGGGCAGTTATTACTCACTCGCGCCGATCTGCATGATCGCGAACGCTATCTCAATGCGCGAGACACCTTAAATGCACTGCTGGCAAATAATATTATCCCGATTATTAATGAAAATGATGCGGTAGCGACTAATGAAATTAAAGTCGGTGATAATGACAATTTATCGGCTCGTGCAGCCTTGTTATGTGATGCTGATTTATTGATTTTGTTAACCGATCAAAAAGGCTTATTTGACGCCGATCCGCGCACTAACCCAGATGCGCAATTGATTAAGCAAGTGGCTAATATCGATGACAGTTTACGCTTGCTCGCGGGTGGTTCAGTCTCGGGTCTAGGTACTGGGGGAATGGCAACTAAACTCGAAGCGGCTGATATTGCCCGTCGTGCTGGTATAGAAGTCGTCATTGCGTCGGGTCATCATCCTGATGTCATCACCAAAGTGGCAGACCGTGAATCTGTTGGTACCCATTTTAGTGCAATTGAAAACCCGCTGGAAAGCCGTAAACAGTGGATTTTGGCTGGCTCTGCAACGCAAGGTAAATTAATCATAGATGCTGGCGCGTCTACCGCGGTGGTGGCCAATGGCCGCAGTTTATTGTCTAAAGGTATTGTTGCCGTTGAAGGTAAATTTGATCGCGGTGCCACGTTATTAATTATTGATCAGCAAGGTAAGGTATTGGCCAAAGGCATGAGCCGTTATTGCGCCAATGACTTATCTAAAATTAGCGGTAAGCACTCAAATGATATAGAGCACTTACTGGGCTATGACTACGGAGATGCGGTCATTCATCGCAATGATATGGTCGTACTGAATAACTAAGGATAAGCTTATGTCAGCCTCTGAAACAGAATACTTAACACAACTTGGCCAGCGTGCAAAAGCAGCGAGCTTTGTTTTGGCCTCACTATCTGCTAAACAAAAATCTGCTTTGTTGATGGAGATTTCTCATCAATTAGGTGAACGTAAAGATGATATTTTACAAGCCAATGCCCAAGATGTGGCCAATGCTAAAGCGAATGGTTTAACCGATGCGATGATAGACCGCTTGATGTTGGATGAAGGCCGTCTAGCGGGCGTTATTGCCGATATCGACAATGTTATTGCACTTGCCGATCCTGTTGGCAATGAGTCTGAAAGCCGAGTACTTGATAATGGCTTACGCCTTACACGTCGCAGTGTGCCATTGGGTGTCGTCGGGGTGATTTATGAAGCGCGCCCCAATGTGACTGTTGATATTGCCGTATTAGCCCTTAAAACCGGTAACGCAGTAATTTTGCGTGGTGGTAAAGAAACGATCACCTCAAACAAAGTTTTGAGCGAGGTGATACGTTCAGCACTCGCCATTCAGAAGTTGCCGCAAGATGCAGTGCAACTGATTGACTCACCAGACAGAAGTATTGTCAGTGGTTTACTGCGTTTAGATAAATATGTCGATATGATCATTCCGCGTGGCGGCCAAAATTTGCAGCGTTTGTGTGCTGAACAATCCAGTATTCCGGTCATTTTAGGGGGGATCGGAATTTGCCACTTATTTGTTGATAAACACGCTGATTTAGTACGTGCTATTGATGTGATCACTAATGCGAAAGTCCAGCGCCCGACGGTATGTAATGCATTAGATACTTTATTAGTACATCAGGATGTTGCCGCAGAGTTTGTTCCCAATATCGCCTCACATTTGCATACGCTTGGTGTGCGTTTTCATGCCTGTGGCAAAGCGGCAGGGTATTTAGACGGTTTGGGTTTTGATGTGACAGTGGCGCATGATGAGTCATTTTCAACCGAGTGGTTATCGCTAACTTTAGGCATTAAAGTGGTCAATGATATCGATGTTGCTGTTGAGCATATTAGGCAATACTCAAGTGGTCATTCTGAGGCCATTTTAACCGACGATATACACGCAGCAGCCCATTTTATGAACCAGGTAGACTCAGCGGCTGTGTATGTTAATGCCAGCACTCGGTTTACCGATGGTTCTCAATTTGGCTTAGGCGCCGAAGTGGCGGTGAGTACACAAAAATTGCATGCACGCGACTCGATGGCGCTTGATGCATTAACCACTTACAAGTGGCTTGCTTGGGGAGATTACACCAGTAGGCAATAAAATATATTGATCATCACTAGGGTCTGTTGATCTTTGCTGGTTGAATTTTGTTCGAGTTAAAAACGTTTTAATCGAGGCGAATGGATTGATGCCTAGTCATCTAAGCAACTCTTTATTTGCAAAGAATCATTCAACAAAGAGTAAAACGTTTTTAGCCGAACCCTTTGGGCAGCGTTTGTTGGCCATTTTTACTGCGTTATCGACTTTTTATGTAGAATAGCTACACCTCAAAGTCTCTGCCTTGTATAAAAGGTCAACAATTCGCTGCAAAAATAACCTTGGAAGATCAACAGACCCTAATATAAGGGCGCTAATTAGCGCCCTTATATTATGTGCAATCACGGCTTATAAATTGTAAATAAGGTGGCTTGGGGCTGCTGGTAAGGTAAATCGTTCATAGGTGGTTAATAACCAAATAATGAAAAAAGCGCAGGTCATTAGAATAGCGACAATGCGAAAAGCTTGTGCGTATTCCATGACAAACGTGAAATAACGGCGCTGAACAGAATTTGTCATGATGGTAGCAATAAGGGCAAACACACATAAATACATTGCCGGATATTGAGTACTACTTACCCCATAAAATTTTTCATAGGCCATGATTAAGCCTACAATCGTTAAGATAACAATGCGTATTTTACGTTCAGTACTGTCGCTAAAATTCCATCTTGGCAGTCCCATTGCCGATATCCCTCTATTTTACTTTCATACTCAATTTATCGAAATATTGTTATAACACTTGATCGTGTTTTTTATCAAATGTTTAGGTTGTTTTTTGTGCGTGTTAATCGTGCAGCATTCTCGAACGGTCGTTGTGATTACGCCAGGCCAGTCGCAAAGGTAAACCTTATCATCTACGACTATTTTAGCTTGTATTTATATATATCAGTAAAATGGCATAAATTTTTTGATCTTGCCCTTGTATTTCACTTTGTTGTCCCAATATAGGTATCAAGGCTGATATGAGCGGCAAAACGTGAAAGGTAAGTTAACCAACTCAAAGGTTGAAAGACACCAAGTTCACCCCCATATCAACATCAAATAACATATTTGTGACGACTAACGTCAAATTTGGAGGATCCTCATGGGCAAAATTATTGGTATCGACTTAGGCACGACAAACTCTTGTGTGGCTGTCCTTGATGGCGGCAAAGCACGCGTAATTGAAAACGCAGAGGGCGATCGTACAACACCTTCTATCATCGCTTACACTGATGATGAAACTATTGTCGGCCAACCAGCAAAGCGTCAAGCCGTGACTAACCCTGCGAACACTTTCTTTGCAATTAAGCGTTTAATCGGTCGTCGTTTTAAAGATGACGAAGTTCAACGTGACGTAAACATCATGCCATTCAAAATCATCGCTGCAGATAATGGCGATGCTTGGGTTGAAGCGCGCGGTAACAAAATGGCACCGCCACAAGTTTCTGCTGAAATCTTGAAAAAGATGAAAAAAACTGCGGAAGACTTTTTAGGTGAAGAAGTCACTGAAGCGGTAATTACTGTTCCTGCTTACTTTAACGATTCACAACGTCAAGCAACTAAAGATGCTGGCCGTATTGCGGGTCTAGATGTTAAGCGTATTATCAACGAGCCAACAGCGGCTGCGTTAGCATACGGTATTGACAAGAAGCAAGGCGATAACATTGTTGCAGTATACGATTTAGGTGGTGGTACATTCGATATCTCTATCATCGAAATCGACAGCAATGATGGCGACCAAACATTTGAAGTATTAGCGACCAATGGTGACACTCACTTAGGTGGTGAAGACTTCGATAACCGTTTAATCAACTATTTAGCAGATGAATTCAAAAAAGACCAGGGCTTAGATCTACGCAAAGATCCTTTAGCAATGCAACGTTTGAAAGAAGCGGCTGAAAAGGCAAAAATCGAGCTTTCAAGCACTAACCACACCGAAGTTAACTTACCTTACATCACTGCTGATGCAACAGGTCCTAAGCACTTAGTGGTTAAAATTACTCGTGCTAAGTTAGAGTCGCTAGTAGAAGACCTAATTCAACGTTCTTTAGAGCCTTTAAAAGTCGCCCTAGCTGATGCAGACTTATCAGTTTCAGACATCAACGAAGTGATTCTAGTTGGTGGTCAAACTCGTATGCCTAAAGTACAAGAAGCGGTAACAAACTTCTTCGGCAAAGAGCCACGTAAAGACGTTAACCCAGATGAAGCCGTAGCTGTAGGTGCTGCAATTCAAGCGGGTGTGCTTTCTGGTGATGTAAAAGACGTACTATTACTTGACGTGACGCCACTATCACTTGGTATTGAAACCATGGGTAGCGTAATGACTAAGCTTATCGAGAAGAACACCACTATCCCGACAAAAGCGAGCCAAACGTTCTCAACTGCTGACGACAACCAAAATGCGGTAACCATTCACGTATTACAAGGTGAGCGTAAGCAAGCGAGCGCTAACAAGTCTTTAGGTCAATTCAACCTTGAAGGCATTGAGCCAGCCCCACGTGGTCAACCACAAATTGAAGTGGCATTCGACATCGATGCTGACGGTATCTTACATGTGTCTGCAACAGACAAGAAAACAGGTAAGAAACAAAACATCACCATTAAAGCTTCTTCAGGTTTATCAGATGAAGAAGTAGAACAAATGGTACGTGACGCAGAAGCTCACGCTGATGAAGATGCTAAATTTGAAGAATTAGTGCAAGCACGTAACCAAGCTGATGGTTTAGTGCATGCCACTAAGAAACAAATTGAAGAAGCGGGTGACGAATTACCTAGCGACGAAAAAGAGAAGATTGAAGCGGCTGTAGCTGAATTAGAAACTGCTATCAAAGGCAAAGATAAAGAAGCAATGGACACGGCAACTCAAGCTCTTATGGAAGCGTCTGCTAAGTTAATGGAAATCGCTCAAGCTAAAGCGCAAGCTCAAGGTGGCGAAGAAGGTCAAGCACAAGATGCTGGTCAATCAAAACCTGCTGATGATGTTGTTGATGCTGAGTTCGAAGAAGTAAAAGACGACAAGAAGTAATTAACAATATCAGTTAGTTACCATTGAAGCGGGCGTTGGGGTTATCCTCATACGCCCGTTTGTATAAATTAAGTTTAGCGACTTACTCATACCTTCGAGAAACAGAACACTATGTCAAAGCGTGATTATTATGAAGTTCTTGGTGTCTCTCGTGACACCAGCGAACGCGAAATTAAAAAAGCGTATAAGCGCTTAGCGATGAAGTTTCACCCTGACCGTAACCCGGGTGATAAAGCCGCTGAAACCAGCTTTAAAGAAATTAAAGAAGCGTACGAAATTTTAACCGACAGCGACAAAAAAGCCGCTTATGATCAGTTTGGCCACGCAGGCGTTGATCCTAACCGTGGTGGACATGGCGGTGGCCAAGGTGATTTTGGCGATATTTTTGGTGATGTATTTGGCGACATCTTTGGTGGTGGTCGTCGTGGCGGCCAACGTCAAGCAGCACGCGGCAGCGACTTACGTTACAACTTAGAGTTATCGTTAGAAGAAGCCGTCCGTGGCTTAACTAAAGAATTACGTATTCCAACACTGGCAACCTGTGATTTATGTGATGGTAGCGGTGCTAAAAAAGGCACTTCTGCAACCACATGTGGCACCTGTCATGGCCAAGGCCAAGTACAAATGCGCCAGGGGTTCTTTGCGGTGCAACAAGCCTGTCCTACCTGTCATGGTCGCGGTAAAATTATCAAAGACCCATGCGGTAAGTGTCATGGCGAAGGCCGTGTTGAAAAGAGCAAAACACTGTCTGTTAAGATTCCTGCTGGTGTTGACACCGGTGACCGTATTCGTCTTTCTGGTGAAGGTGAAGCCGGTGAGTTTGGCGCACCTCCAGGCGATTTATACGTTCAGGTGAGTGTGCGTGAGCATGCTATCTTTACCCGTGATGCCAACAATTTATATTGCGAAGTGCCTATTTCATTCAGTAAAGCGGCTCTGGGCGGTGAAATTGAAGTGCCAACACTTGACGGTAAAGTGAGCCTTAAAATTCCAACAGAAACCCAAACTGGACGTATGTTCCGTTTACGCGGCAAAGGTGTTAAGTCGATTCGCAGTCACGCAGTAGGTGATTTACTGTGTAAAGTGGTCATGGAGACACCGGTGAACTTAAACGAGAAACAAAAAGAGTTATTGCGTGAGTTTGAAGCCACATTAACTGGCGAATCAAAAAAGCACAGCCCAAAAGCTGAAGGCTTCTTTGATGGCGTTAAAAAGTTCTTTCAGGACTTAAACAGTTAATTACGTTAATTAGTACCTCTTTCAAAGGCTGTTTACTGTGGTAAGCAGCCTTTTTTATTGGCGTGTACAATTAGTCATCTTCGGTTCGTAGTCATTATTAGGCGTTATCCATGTTATTTTCTGATCTCTCACTCAGCCCGGCGCTATTGAAAGCCTTACCGGCAATGATTACTGTACCAAGTCGGGTTCAGCAGTTAGCCATTCCTGCCATATTGAATGGCCAGGATGTGTTGGCTTTAGCACAAACGGGTAGCGGTAAAACCTATGCTTATGGCTTGCCTATTTTACAGCGAATTAGTCAGACTTCAGCATTAAGTTTGGCTGCAGTGCTGATTGTGCCGACCAGAGAGTTAGCCCAACAAGTTGCCCAAAATTTGCAACCATTAGCACAATCGCTTGGCTTACGTGTTGAGCATGTGTGTGGCGGTGAAGCGATTGAATGTCAAATAGAGCGATTAACCACTCCTGCTAATATATTGGTGGCAACCCCCGGGCGTTTATTAGCATTAGCTCAACAAGGTGTGGTGACGTTTAGCCAAGTGCAAAGTGTGGTGTTAGATGAGGCCGATAGATTACTGGATATGGGGTTTATTAATGATATTAATTCGCTTATCTCCATGATGCCTGTGGGACAAAAATTGTTATTGTCGGCTACCATGCCTGCTGTATTAAATGAATTGGCTCAGCAAATACTGTCTGCCACTCATGTGCATATTGAAGCTCAGGTACTCAATAGTGCGGTTGATGATATCGCGCAAATCGTTTATCACGTCAATAAAGGCAGCAAAGCGCAAGCGTTGATTCATTTGGTGCAAGCTAATCAATGGCAACAAGTATTAGTGTTTGTTAATGCTAAAGCCGATGCTGATGCATTGTGTAAAAAATTGCTTAAAGCCGGTGTCAAAGCGGCGGCGCTTCATGGAGACAAAGAGCAGGTGCTGCGCAGTCAAACACTTGAACAATTCAAATCGGGACAGTTTAGTGTATTAGTGGCTACCGATGTGTTGGCTCGTGGTATTCATATTGATGCACTACCTGTGGTGATTAATTTTGATTTACCCGCACAAGCGGCAGTGTATGTGCACCGCATTGGCCGCACTGCGCGGGCAGGGTTAGCTGGGGTCGCACTGTCATTGACGAGCCACTCAGAGATGGCTTACCTAGAAGCCATTAACACATTAACCACCCAAGCTTTGCCATTAAATGAACTTGTTGGTTTTGCCGTTACAGATAAGCCTTTGAGCGGCAGTAGTAAACGCGCACCGCGCGATAAACAAGCTAACCGCCGTACCATGAATAAACGCAGTGCGAGTGATTTTGTTAAACGAAAGCCGACACGCTAGTTTAGCTTGAGCAAGGAATGCATTGGCTAATGGGATGAGTATAAAATAAGTTAGATCATGGATTATGTTTAGTGACTTAATGTAAAAGGAAGAGATGATGAAAGCTGTTGCACTAACCTTATTGGCTGCTGCGTTATTGTCAGGTTGTGTTAATAACCAATCGCCGACTGGACGTGGGCAAACTTTGTTGTTTTCTGATGCGCAAATGCAACAAATGGGCGCACAGTCGTTTGAGACCATGAAGCAAAGTGAAAAAATCAGTCAAAATAAAGCTCAGACTGATTATGTTAATTGTATCGCCGAGCGCATTGTGGCGGTATTGCCTGATCAATCTCAGCAATGGGATGTGGTGCTTTTTGAGTCTGACCAAGTCAATGCCTTTGCGCTGCCAGGTGGCCATATTGGAGTGTATACCGGTTTATTAAATGTGGCGGCCGATCAAGACCAGCTTGCGACGGTTATGGGTCATGAAGTGGCTCATGTGTTGGCGCAACACGGTAACGAGCAAGTGTCGCGCGCGCAGTTAACTGGTCTGGGCATGCAAGTTGCCGATGCCGCAATTGGTGCCTCTGGTGTAGCCAATAAAGATTTATACATGGCTGCACTGGGATTGGGGGCCAATGTCGGGATCATTTTGCCCTTTGGTCGTAGCCAAGAATCAGAGGCCGACATCGTCGGGTTAGAGTTAATGGCTAAAGCGGGTTTTAACCCTGCAAAAAGTATTACCTTGTGGCAAAATATGGCTAAAGCAGGTGGTGTTCAAGGTGCGAGTTATTGTCTACGCATCCATCTCATAGTCATCGTATCGAAGACTTACAAGCGGCACAAAATCAAGTGATGCCACTTTATACACAGGCAAGAAAACAGTCTTTGACTGAGTGTAAAATTGCTCAAGTTAAATAATGTTTTTTGCCAACATGAGAGTAAATTATTGTGATAAACTCTCGTGCGAATTTTTAATGAATTATTGAGAGAAATTTAATTATGTCAGATTTGTTCAGCACGATGGAACAGCATGCAAGCTACGGTGTAGGCCGTCAAATGGGCGAGCAATTAGCTGCAAATTCTTTTGAAGGTATTGATATTCCTGCTGTCCAAGCTGGTCTTGCTGATGCATTTGCCGGTAAAGAAAGCCAAGTAACAATGGAAGAGCTACAAGTTGCTTTCACTGAAATCAGCCGTCGCTTACAAGAAGCTCAAGAAGTCGCAGCTGCAGCTGCTACTGCTGAAGGTGATGCATTCTTAGCTGAAAACGCAACACGTGATGGCGTCACTGTGACTGAGTCTGGTCTTCAATATGAAGTATTAGTACAAGGTGACGGCGAAAAGCCAACATACGATTCTACTGTACGTACTCACTACCACGGTACTTTCCTTAATGGTGAAGTGTTCGACAGTTCAGTGACTCGTGGTCAACCTGCAGAGTTCCCTGTATCTGGTGTTATCGCTGGTTGGACTGAAGCATTACAGTTAATGCCTGTAGGGACTAAGCTTAAATTATATGTACCACATCACTTAGCTTACGGTGAACGTGGCGCGGGTGCTTCAATCCCGCCATACTCGGCTTTGGTATTCGAAGTTGAGTTGTTAGATATTATCTAACATCACTAAAAACGCCTAAGTTAACTTAGGCGTTTTTGTATAAGCTGTTTTCAGTCAACACTGGGAGATATTTATGACTGCTAAAGTGAGAATTGCTGTAGTGGGTGCCAGTGGCCGTATGGGCTAGAACCTTGATTGAGTCTGCTAAACAGCAACAAGTGATTAAACTGGGTGCAGCCATTGATAGAGTGGGCTCAAGCTTAATTGGTGTTGATGCTGGCGAACTTGCTGGTGTGGGTACCATGAATGTGGCTATCACTGATTCACTGGATAGCGTGACAAATGATTTTGATGTGTTAATTGACTTTACCTCCCCAGAGGCTTCAATTGTTCACCTTGATTGGTGCGCTAAAAATCATAAAGCGATTGTGATTGGCACCACCGGTTTTAATCATGCTCAAAAAGAGCAAATTAATGCCTATGCTGAACAAGTTCCTGTTGTGTTAGCACCTAACATGTCTGTGGGTGTTAATGTGATGTGGAAGCTGCTTGAATTAGCCGCACAAGTTATGGGTGATTATACCGATATCGAAATAATCGAAGCGCATCACCGCCATAAAAAAGACGCACCGTCGGGTACGGCTTTAAAAATGGGAGAGGTGATTGCCGATGTGTTAGGTCGCGATTTAGAGCAATGTGCAGTGTATGGCCGTGAAGGTATCACTGGTGAACGCGACCCAAATACCATAGGTTTTGCAACCGTTCGTGCTGGCGATATTGTGGGGGAACACACCGCAATGTTCGCAGATATAGGCGAAAGGTTAGAGATTACCCATAAAGCATCGAGTCGGATGACCTTTGCAAATGGGGCAATGAGAGCGGCATATTGGCTCTCCGATCAAAATGCAGGTCTATATGACATGCAGCAAGTGCTTGGGTTGCAGTAACAATCAAAAACACCATTTATTGGTGTTTTTTTGAAAACAATCCAGTACAACATAGACGTTATTACCAATTTCTTATATACTCGACAGAATTTGTCAAAATTTCGTATTAAAGCGGAAGTTGGTATTTTAGCGCAAAATAAAAACCCAAAATTTCAGTGGCTTGGCTCTTTTCTGGAGGTCGCGTTGACACAGTCTGCCTTACTCGTACTCGAAGATGGAACCGTTTTCTCTGGCACCGCTATTGGTGCTACCGGTATCTCTGTTGGTGAAGTGGTATTTAATACTTCAATGACAGGTTATCAAGAGATTCTTACGGATCCTTCATATTCACGCCAAATAGTAACATTAACCTACCCACATATCGGTAACACGGGTACCAATGATGAAGACACCGAATCGGATGCGGTTCATGCGTGTGGCTTAATCATTCGTGATTTACCGCTTTTGGCGAGTAATTTCCGCAATCAACAATCATTAAGCGATTATTTAACAGCGAATAATGTGGTTGGTATTGCTGATATAGATACTCGCAAGCTCACTCGAATTCTGCGTGAAAAAGGGGCTCAAGCCGGTTGTATTATGGTGGGAGACCTAGACGAAGCAAAAGCCTTGGCGGAAGCAAAAGCATTCCCTGGTTTGAAAGGCATGGATTTAGCCAAAGAAGTCACTACCGATAAAGCTTATCAATGGCGCAAAGGTAGCTGGAAATTAGTCGGTGGTTTACCGTCTGACACGCCAGAGTCTGAACTTAAATACAAAGTCGTTGCTTACGACTATGGTGTTAAGCGCAATATCTTACGTATGCTGGTTGACCGCGGTTGCGACGTGACCGTTGTGCCTGCAAAAACTTCTGCAGCAGAAGTCTTGGCGATGAACCCTGATGGGGTGTTTTTATCAAATGGCTCTGGCGACCCTGAACCCTGTGACTATGCCATTGAAGCCATTCAGCAAATCTTAAAAACCGATACGCCAGTATTTGGTATTTGTTTAGGCCATCAGTTACTTGCTTTGGCTTCAGGTGCAAAAACCTTAAAAATGAAATTTGGTCACCATGGTGCAAACCATCCTGTGAGCAATATTGAGCAAGGCAATGTCATGATTACCAGCCAAAACCACGGTTTTGCTGCTGACGAAGCAACATTACCAGCCAACATTAAGGTCACGCACAAATCGTTATTTGATGGTTCACTTCAAGGTATTCACTTAACCGATAAGCCAGCGTTTAGTTTCCAGGGGCACCCTGAAGCAAGCCCTGGCTCAAATGATGCCGCGCCACTGTTCGATCATTTCATCGAGCTTATTGAACAATATCGTCAGCACGTTAAGTAATTATCTGGGAGAAGACGACGCAATGCCAAAACGTACAGATATTAAAAGTATTCTTATCCTAGGTGCCGGCTTGGATTGTAATTGGCCAGGCGTGTGAGTTTGACTATTCAGGTGCGCAAGCCTGTAAAGCCCTTCGTGAAGAAGGCTACCGAGTCATTTTGGTGAACTCTAACCCAGCCACCATTATGACGGATCCAGAAATGGCCGATGCAACGTATATCGAGCCGATTCACTGGGAAGTGGTACGTAACATTATTGCTAAAGAACGCCCTGATGCGATCTTACCTACAATGGGTGGACAAACTGCATTAAACTGCGCGCTTAAGCTTGAAGAAATGGGCGTACTGAAAGAGTTTAACGTTGAAATGATTGGTGCGACAGCTGACGCCATTGATAAAGCTGAAGACCGTAGCCGTTTTGACACCGCAATGAAAGCCATTGGTTTAGAATGTCCGCGTGCGGGTATTGCTCACAGTATGGAAGAAGCCTACGGCGTATTAGACATGGTGGGTTTCCCATGTATTATCCGTCCTTCTTTCACTATGGGTGGCAGTGGTGGTGGTATTGCTTACAACAAAGAAGAGTTTGAAGAGATTTGTTCTCAAGGCTTAGATTTGTCGCCAACCAACGAATTATTGATCGATGAATCGTTAATCGGTTGGAAAGAATACGAAATGGAAGTGGTTCGTGACCGCAACGATAACTGTATTATCGTATGTGCAATCGAAAACTTTGATCCAATGGGTGTGCACACCGGTGATTCGATTACCGTCGCTCCAGCGCAAACCTTAACTGACAAAGAATACCAACTTATGCGTAATGCTTCTTTAGCAGTACTGCGTGAAATTGGTGTTGAAACGGGCGGTTCAAACGTTCAGTTTGGTATTTGCCCTAATACTGGCCGTATGGTGATCATTGAGATGAACCCGCGTGTATCGCGCTCATCTGCATTAGCCTCTAAAGCCACTGGTTTCCCTATTGCAAAAATTGCCGCCAAGTTAGCGGTGGGTTTCACATTAGATGAACTCAGTAACGACATTACCGGTGGTAAAACGCCTGCATCATTTGAGCCAGCAATCGATTACGTTGTGACCAAAGTGCCGCGCTTTAACTTTGAAAAGTTTGCCGGTGCGAATGACCGTTTAACCACGCAAATGAAATCGGTAGGCGAAGTGATGGCCATTGGCCGTACTTTCCAAGAATCGTTACAAAAAGCGCTTCGGGGTCTTGAAGTGGGTCGCAATGGTTTTGACTCAATTATTGATTATAAGTCTACAGAAGGCTTACAGCGCATTCGTCATGAGCTTAAAGAGCCTGGATGTGACCGTATTTGGTACATTGCTGATGCTTTCCGTGCAGGATTATCGCGCGATGAAATCTTCAAGTTGACCAATATTGATCACTGGTTCCTTATTCAAATTGAAGACTTGATTGCTGATGAAGCCAAAGTGGCTGAATTAGGCATGTCAGGTTTGAATGAAGAGGTTTTACGTAAGCTTAAACGTAAAGGTTTTGCTGATGCTCGTCTTGCTGATGTGTTAGGTGTTAGCGATGCTGAAGTGCGTAAATTACGTCACCGCCATGAAATCTTCCCTGTATACAAGCGTGTAGATACGTGTGCTGCTGAGTTTTCAACAGACACAGCTTACATGTACTCAACCTACGAAGAAGAATGTGAAGCAACCCCATCAAACCGTGACAAAATCATGGTGTTAGGTGGTGGTCCAAACCGTATTGGCCAGGGTATCGAGTTTGATTATTGCTGTGTACATGCTGCATTAGCTTTACGTGAAGACGGTTACGAAACCATTATGGTTAACTGTAATCCAGAAACCGTATCAACCGATTACGACACGTCTGACCGCTTGTACTTTGAACCGGTAACCTTAGAAGATGTACTTGAAATTGTACGTATTGAAAAGCCAAAAGGTGTGATTGTGCAATACGGTGGTCAAACGCCATTAAAACTTGCCCGTGACCTTGAAGCGGCTGGCGTGCCGATTATTGGTACTAGCCCTGATGCAATTGACCGTGCAGAAGACCGTGAACGTTTCCAACAAGCGATTCAACGTTTAAACATGATTCAACCACAAAACGCGACTGTAACAACAGTTGAAAGTGCTGTGATTGAAGCTGGAAATATTGGTTATCCGTTAGTGGTTCGTCCATCTTATGTGTTGGGCGGTCGTGCGATGGAAATCGTTTACGACCAACAAGATTTGCTACGCTACTTCAACGAAGCCGTTAAAGTATCTAACGCATCACCTGTGTTACTTGACCACTTCCTAGACGATGCGATTGAAGTGGATATCGATGCAGTGTGTGACGGTGAAACTGTGGTTGTGGGTGCAATCATGGAACACATTGAGCAAGCGGGGGTTCACTCTGGTGATTCTGGTTGTTCATTACCACCTTATACCTTGAGTGCAGATATCCAAGCAAGAATGCGTGAACAAGTGTCTAAACTTGCGTTTGAGCTGGGTGTTGTTGGCTTGATGAACGTCCAATTTGCAGTGAAAGATAACGAAATCTACATGATTGAAGTTAACCCTCGTGCAGCACGTACGGTACCGTTTGTCTCTAAAGCCACAGGCGTACCGTTAGCTAAAATTGCAGCACGTGTTATGGCGGGGCAAAGCTTAAAAGCGCAAAACTTCACGAGTGAAGTTATCCCACCGTATTTCTCGGTTAAAGAAGTGGTTTTACCGTTTAACAAATTCCCAGGTGTTGACCCATTATTAGAGCCTGAAATGCGCTCTACTGGTGAGGTGATGGGTGTGGGCGATACATTTGCCGAAGCGTATGCAAAAGCGCAACTTGGCGCGACGTCAGAAGTGCCAAAATCAGGCCGTGCCTTATTATCTGTGCGTAACAGTGATAAAAAACGTGTTGCAGATTTAGCCTCTAAGTTGATTGAATTAGGTTACGAAATTGATGCGACTCACGGCACAGCCATTATCTTGGGTGAAGCAGGTATAAATCCTCGCTTAGTCAACAAAGTACATGAAGGCCGTCCGCACATTTTGGACCGTATTAAAAATGGTGAATACACTTATATCGTCAATACCACTGAAGGTCGTCAAGCCATTGAAGACTCGCGTCAAATTCGCCGCGGTGCATTGCGTTATAAAGTGAACTATACCACCACACTCAACGCTGCATTTGCAACTTGCCTCGCGCACGCTGCCGATGACCGCGTAAAAGTGAGTTCGGTACAAGAGCTGCATAAGCGTATTGTTGGTTAAACCATAAAGCGTTACTAAAAGGTCGCCATATGGCGACCTTTTTTATGACATTTTGGTGATGGATCACTAGCAAGTCGTTAAAAGCTTAGGTAAGCTGTGATCAATCATCGAAGAGATGCATCCCAAAGACGCAGCCAAACTCGATTGCGTATTTCCAATAGAATTTTCACTGTGTTGGCATTAGCTAACACGGGATGCTTTTGTTTTTAAAGGAGACAAAGACATTATGAGTAAGGTTCCAATGACAGTGGTTGGTGCGGATCAACTACGTAAAGAATTAGAGATTTTAAAGTTTGATCGCCGCCCTAAAATTACTGAAGCCATTGCATCAGCACGTGAATTAGGTGATTTAAAAGAAAATGCTGAATATCACGCAGCCCGCGAAGAACAAGGCATTTGTGAAGCGCGTATCCGTGATATTGAAGGTAAGCTTTCAAATGCACAAATTATCGACGTAACGACAATGGAAAACACTGGTCGAGTTATTTTTGGCACCACAGTGACCATTTTAAATGTCGATACCGATGCTGAAATGACTTACCGCATCGTGGGTGACGATGAAGCTGATATTAAACAAAATTTGATTTCAGTGAACTCACCTATTGCTCGCGGTTTGATTGGTAAAAGTGAAGGCGATGAAGTGTCTATCACTACTCCAGGTGGGTTAACAGATTACGACATCGTGTCTGTCGAGTACATTTAAGCCGTTATTTGGTTTGGATGATGAGATATCGTTAAAGTCATAATGAAAAAGCATTTACCTTTTAAGGTAAGTGCTTTTTTTATAAGCAAGATGTAAAAGATTTAATTTGCCTGTTAACAATAGTGCCGATACTATCTTAAATAATGCTTGATTAGGGCTCTTACTTAGGGCTATTGGCTTAATTAAGGTCAATTGATATAGGTTATAAGGCTATTATGACGTTTCCTTGGGTGCGTATCGTATTAATGCTGGTTATTGTAGGGTTGAGTTCATTCTTCCTGATCAATAGTCGTGTATTAATTTTACCGTCATCGCACTCTAGCGCCCCACAGCTAAGCTCTATAAGTTCACCTGCTTGTACAGCCCCCTTTAGTTGCGAGCCGAAAAAACTAAATCAATCTACTGATGTCACTCAGATAAGCTCAGCAGCAGTGATTAATATTGATGCCTCGCGACTTGGCTATGTTGGAAAGAACAACCTTAACCCTGATATCACTCCCGTAACCGACCAAACGACATTCACTATGTGCCAACTTATTCGGCTCGTTATATTAATCTTGCTCAGCATCAAGCCGATGACGTTAACCCCAATTATGAATTAGCTTATGAGTTTGTTTCTCCGCCGATCCCAAGCTTGGAAATTGGCTATCAAATTAACTTCAGTCCGCAATTAGACTGGGTGTTATCTTCGGCATCGGGTCCTTCTCGAATTTCCGCCTGGAAAGAATCGAATCAACTCTTCGTGCTCGCTCATACCTGCTAGAACCCCTTTCTTTGACTACAAATTTCATTAGCTAGGCTAATGGGTTTCATTGCGAACAGACAATAGCCTTATGCTATTTATCGTTTGCTATGCGTTTTTTATCGTGACGATTTGTCACGGTGTAGTGAGAGCAAGTGTTATGACATCAATATCGAAAAATAAACCGTTAAATAAACAACTTAACAAATACGCTCAGTGGAAATACTGGGTGCTAATCGTGACTTTAATCATCCTGTGCTTAAGTGCTTTGCCGTCTTGGTATGGCGAAGATGCTGCGGTGCAATTATCGAGCAAAACACCTAAAAGCTTATCGTCAGAACAAGTGTACCAAGTGTTAAGTCAAGCCGGGATTAATACCAAGCGAATTGATCAACAGATGCAAAACACCTTGGTGGTGTTACAACAAGCTGATCAACAAACTCTGGCTAAAAACATTTTGTCAGAATCATTTGCCGATCGCGCACAAGTGACGTTGGCATTAGCGCCAGCGGCTCCAAATTGGTTATTAAATATGGGCTTTGAACCCATCAAGTTAGGTTTGGATTTACGTGGAGGTGTACAATTTTTACTTGATGTCGACCTAGATTTAGTATTTAAAAATCAATCGACTATGGTTAGTGACTCGGTAAAGCAATTTGTACGTAAGGAACACATTAACGCAGTGTTGGTACGCCAAGGTGATGCCGCAGAAGTGACGATTGAGACAGCGCAAACAGATGCGAAAGGGCAGATAAGGCAGTTTATTGCCGAGCAATACCCCTTGTGGCAAGTCTCTGGGCACCAAGACATGTTGGTTGTTTCATTGAATGAAAGTGAGCAAGTAAAGCTGACTAACCTTACTGTGCAACAAAACTTACAAATTATGCGTAGCCGAATTGAAGAGCTAGGCATTACCGAAGCTTTGGTGCAACGCCAGGGTGAAAACCGTATTCGCATTGAACTACCTGGAGTGCAAGATCCTGCCAGCGCAAAAAAAGTCATTGGCGCCACTGCGAGCTTAGCGTTTTATCCGGTACTAGAAACGGGTTCAGTTAATGCCATGGTGCTTAAGGATGAACAAGGTCAACCGGTTTATGTTGCTCGAAACCCTGTGTTAAGTGGCGAGCATATTGTTGATGCTCGTGCTGCGATTGGTGATTTTGGCATGTCAAAAGTCAATATTAGTTTAGATGCCACTGGCGGTAAGTTAATGTCTGAGTTTTCTCGTGACAATATTGGCAACCCCATGGCAACCGCATACAGCGAGTACAGCCGAAATGATAAAGGGCAAGCTCAGCAGCTCACTAAAATTATCAGTGTTGCGACGATTCAAAGCCAACTAGGCAACAAATTTGAGATTACGGGGGCAGGTTCACATCAAGAGGCGCAACAACTTGCTTTGTTGCTTAGAGCGGGATCGATGACCGCTCCTGTAACCATAGTAGAAGAGCGAACCATTGGAGCCAAGTTTAGGAGCCGAAAACATTGTAAATGGCTTTGCCGCATTGGCATTAGGCATGGCGATCACCTTGTTATTTATGGCTTGTTGGTATCGCCGCTTAGGGTGGGTGGCTAACGTTGCCTTGTTGGCTAACATGGTGATGTTGTTTGGTTTGCTGGGGTTAATTCCTGGCGCGGTTTTGACGCTACCAGGTATCGCGGGGTTAGTGCTTACTGTCGGTATGGCGGTTGATACTAACGTACTTATTTTTGAACGTATTAAAGATAAATTAGCTGAAGGGCGCAGTTTTGCTAGTGCCATTGATGTGGGTTTTGACAGCGCTTTTTCAACCATTATCGACGCTAACTTTACCACAATGATCACTGCAGTAGTGTTGTTTTCAATTGGCAATGAAGCCTATTCAAGGGTTTGCATTAACCCTTGGTTTGGGGTTGTTAACCAGTATGTTTACCGGCATTTTTGCTTCTCGAGCAATCATTAATTTAGTGTATGGGCGTGACACTCGTCGCGCGATTAAGGTGTAATCACATGAACAATAATCAACAGAAACAATCAGCAAACAAGTTACAACATTTCACTCAATGGCGTTATGCATCAAGTATTATCTCAATCGTGTTGATGCTGTTGTCATTAACCATTATTGGCGTAAAGGGGTTTAATTAGAGCCTAGATTTTACCGGTGGCGTGGTGACCGAGATTCAAATAAATAAGCGTATTACCGCCAGTGAAATTCAACCACTAATGACCGCCGCCTATCAACAAGAAGTGAGTGTCATTTCAGCCAGTGAGCCAGGGCGCTGGGTGTTACGCTATGCCAATATCCCTGATGAAAACAAGCGCCCTGAGTTACAGCAAGTCTTAGCGCCTTTAGCGTCAGAGCTGACGGTACTCAATAGCAGCATAGTGGGGCCGCAAGTGGGCAAAGAACTCATTGAGCAAGGTAGTTTAGCGTTGTTAGTGTCAATGCTCTGTATTATGGGTTATTTAAGTTACCGGTTTGAATGGCGTCTTGCATCTGGAGCCTTATTTGCGCTAGTACACGATGTTGTATTTGTATTAGCCTTTTTTGCCTTAAGCCAAATGGAATTTAACTTAACAGTATTGGCTGCCATTTTAGCTATTTTGGGTTATTCGCTGAATGATTCCATTATTATTGCCGATAGAATTCGTGAACAACTCATCGCAAAATCGCAATGGAGTACATCTGATATTAATAATTTGGCGGTTCAAACTACTTTTTCTCGCACTATGGTGACATCAGGGACGACATTGTTAACTGTGGTTGCGTTATGGATGATGGGTGGTTCACCACTTGAGGGGTTTTCGATTGCAATGTTTATTGGGATTCTAACTGGGACTTGGTCATCGATTTCTGTAGGGGCGACACTACCTGAGTTTTTAGGGCTTAAAGCAGAGCATTATATTGTTGAACCTTTACCTGATACCCCTTAGACATATTTAGTTAATCTTTATTTATGAAAAAGCCGCTGAAATCAGCGGCTTTTTCATTGAACATTGTGTTACTTTGCTTTTGGCAAGGCAATCTTCATTTCAGGTGAATGACGGAAGATAACGAGTACATGACCAATAAGTTGCACTTTCGCAGACTGGGTTTCACGTACAATGGCGTCAACGATGGCATTTTTAAGCTCTCTGTCTGCAGAGGCTACTTTCACTTTAATCAATTCATGATGAGTAAGAGCGCTATCAATTTCAGCCAGAACACCTTCAGTCAGTCCGTTGCCACCAAGCAGCACCACTGGCTTTAGACTGTGCGCCAGACCTTTTAAATGCTGTTTTTGTTTGGTTGTTAAGTTCATTTGTACCAACTTTTGCTGAGTTACTGTTGAAAAACCGGTATTCTACCCTTATATAAGGCTTATGTAACTCTGAATCGTTGCGGAATTTAAATGGTAACCAAAAAACGTACTGCGAGTTCTGCTCGTTGGATGCAAGAACACTTTGATGATCACTATGTGAAGTTGGCGCAAAAGCGCGGACTTCGTTCACGTGCGGCATTTAAGTTAGAAGAACTTCAGCAAAAAGATAGTTTAATTAAAACCGGCATGACGGTTGTTGATTTAGGTGCTGCTCCTGGTGGCTGGTCACAAGTTGCGGTGAAATTAGCAGGTGAAAAAGGTAAAGTTATCGCGTGTGATATTTTACCGATGAATCCTATTGTTGGTGTTGATTTTCTGCAAGGTGATTTTAGAGAAGACAAAGTATTACAAGCATTGCTTGACCGAGTAGGGCAAGATAAAGTGGATGTGGTACTATCAGATATGGCACCGAATATGAGTGGTTCGGATGCTGTAGACCAACCTAGAGCTATGTATTTAGTGGAATTAGCACTAGATATGTGTCATCAAGTGTTGGCGCCTAATGGCTGTTTTGCTGTTAAGGTCTTTCAGGGGGAGGGCTTTGACGAGTACATGAAAACTGTCAAAGAGGCATTCAAAGTAGTAAAAACCCGTAAACCAGACTCCTCTAGAGCTCGCTCTCGAGAAGTCTATCTAGTGGCGACTGGTTACAAGTTGTAGTAGTCTAACGTTAATAATCGCAGGACTGTTAAGAGGTCTAGTAATTTGAGTGACATGGCAAAAAATTTAATACTCTGGGTTGTCATCGCTGTTGTGTTGATGTCAGTGTTTCAGGGTTATTCCCCCTCTTCTTCGAATTCGCAGAAGATGGATTATTCCGCCTTTTTGGACAATGTTCGAAATGGTCAAATCAACACGGTCGAAGTTAAAAGCGACCAAAGAACGATTGAAGGTACCAAGCGTACCGGCGAGAAGTTCACCACAATCATGCCTATGTATGATCAAGATTTAATTAACGATCTTGACCGTAAGGGCATCACCATGAAGGCCAAGAAGCAGAAGAGTCTAGCTTCCTAACCCAAATCTTTATTTCATGGTTCCCTATGTTACTGCTGATTGGTGTATGGATATTTTTCATGCGACAAATGCAAGGCGGTGGTGGTAAGGGCGCAATGTCGTTTGGTAAGAGTAAAGCTAAACTGATGAGCGAAGATCAAATCAAAACGACATTTGCCGACGTTGCGGGTTGTGATGAAGCTAAAGAAGAAGTAAAAGAACTAGTTGATTACTTACGTGATCCAACTAAGTTCCAAAAATTAGGCGGCCGTATTCCTACGGGCGTGTTAATGGTAGAGGCCTCCTGGTACGGGTAAAACCTTGCTTGCTAAAGCGATTGCTGGCGAGTCAAAAGTGCCTTTCTTTACTATTTCTGGTTCAGATTTTGTTGAAATGTTTGTTGGTGTTGGTGCATCTCGTGTGCGTGACATGTTTGAACAAGCTAAAAAGTCAGCGCCTTGTATTATCTTTATTGACGAAATTGACGCAGTCGGTCGCCAACGTGGTGCCGGTGTTGGTGGTGGTCATGATGAGCGTGAACAGACATTAAACCAGATGTTGGTTGAAATGGATGGCTTTGAAGGTAACGAAGGTATTATCGTTATTGCAGCAACCAACCGTCCTGACGTATTGGACTCTGCACTACTTCGTCCTGGTCGTTTTGACCGTCAAGTGGTTGTAGGCTTACCTGATGTACGTGGTCGTGAACAGATTTTAAAAGTGCACATGCGTAAAGTGCCACTATCTGACGATGTTAAAGCCAGTGTTATTGCTCGTGGTACTCCTGGGTTCTCTGGTGCTGATTTAGCCAACTTGGTTAACGAAGCCGCACTTTTTGCTGCACGTGGCAATCGCCGTGTTGTTGGCATGGAAGAGTTTGAGCGCGCTAAAGACAAAATCATGATGGGTGCTGAGCGCCGTTCTATGGTGATGTCTGAGTCTGAAAAAGAAATGACCGCTTACCATGAAGCAGGTCATGCAATTGTAGGATGTTTAGTTCCTGAGCATGATCCTGTGCACAAGGTGACCATTATCCCTCGCGGCCGTGCGTTGGGTGTGACCTTCTTCTTACCTGAAGCTGATGCCATTAGCCAAAGTCGTCGCAAGCTAGAGTCACAAATCTCAGTCGCTTATGGCGGACGCTTAGCTGAAGAGCTAATTTATGGTAGTGATAAAGTCTCTACCGGTGCTTCTCAAGACATCAAATACGCGACATCGATTGCGCGTAATATGGTGACTCAATGGGGTTTTTCAGACAAGTTAGGGGCTATTATTGTATGCAGAAGAAGAAAACGAAGTTTTCTTAGGACGCAGTATGGGTAAATCGAAAGCAATGTCGGGTGACACTGCATCGCTTATTGATTCTGAAATCAAAATGTTCATCGATAAAAACTATCAACGCGCGCAAACTATGTTGACTGAAAACATGGATATTTTACACGCGATGAAAGAGGCTTTGATGAAATACGAAACGATTGATTCATTGCAGATTGAAGATTTAATGAATCGTCGTGAAGTACGTATGCCAGCCGATTGGCAAAAAGATGATTCTTCTGATGACCAAGGTGGTGGAAATAGCGCGCCTAAAGTTGAAGAAGAAAAGCCTGAAGAAGCACCAAAGGCAGATATTAATGATGCAGATGAATCACCTGCTAAATAAATATACACGCTAATAAAGAAAACCCCGAAAGGGGTTTTCTTGTTTTTAATCTTATTGTAGGACATCCCAGTGTTTCAATTTACTCATGCCAATAAAACCCTCGATTTATCAACACCTGTTGTTATGGGTATTGTCAATGTCACACCCGATTCATTTTCTGATGGTGGTGCTTATACTGATCTTGAACAAGCTTGTCGACATGTTGACCATATGGTTGAGCAAGGTGCGCTAGTGATTGATGTGGGCGGTGAATCGACTCGCCCTGGTGCTGCTGAAGTTTCTGTGGCTGAGGAACTTGCACGAGTGCTGCCAATTATTGAATATACGGCTAAAACACATGATGTGTGGATTTCAATTGATACCAGTAAACCTGAAGTAATGGAAGCCGCGGTTAATGCTGGTGCTAACTTAATTAACGATGTAAGAGCATTGCAAGCACCGGGTGCGTTAGCCATGGCTGCATCGCTTGATGTGCCTATTTGCTTAATGCATATGCAAGGTGAACCGCAAACAATGCAAGATGCACCAGAGTATGCTGATGTTGTTGACGAGGTGGCGGCTTTTTTTGAATTAAGAATTGCTTATTGTGAAGCTGCGGGTATTGATCGTGAACGTTTGATCCTTGATCCAGGCTTTGGCTTTGGTAAAACTTTAGCGCATAATTATCGACTACTAGCCATGTTGCCGACATTACATGAATTTCATTTACCCGTACTTGTTGGTTTATCACGTAAAAGCATGATAGGTCATTTGCTCGGGCGCGATACTGACCAACGCCTAGCCGGTAGTCTTGCTGGTGCACTAATTGCTGCACAACAAGGTGCGCAGATTATTCGAGTTCATGATGTTGCTGAAACAGTCGATGCGCTTAAAGTGATGTCTGCCACCATGGAACAGCTATAAATGAATGTTTGAGTCCATACCATTCATATAAAAACATAATAATATTAATCACAAAGTGAATCGCTTAAGTGGGGACATGTGAAACAAAGACAATTTTTTGGTACCGATGGTATTCGCGGTAAAGTTGGGGCTGGCAAGATGACCCCAGAACTGGCGTTAAAGCTAGGTTGGGCGGCAGGGCGAGTATTGTCTCGCAGTGGCACTCAAAAAGTCATTATTGGTAAAGATACGCGGATTTCTGGGTACTTATTTGAGTCAGCGTTAGAAGCTGGGCTATCAGCTGCAGGTTTAAATGTGTTACTACTTGGTGCAATGCCTACACCCGCTGTGGCGTATTTAACTCGAACTTTTAGAGCAGAAGCTGGGGTTGTTATCAGTGCATCGCATAACCCTTACTACGATAATGGTATTAAGTTTTTCTCAACCGATGGTAGCAAACTCGATGACGCCATTGAGCTTGAAATCGAAGCCGAACTTGAAAAGCCATTAGTGTGTGTCGAATCGCACCTATTAGGTAAAGCACGTCGAATTGATGATGCTGCGGGTCGTTACATTGAATATTGTAAAGGTAACTTTCCGGCTGATCAGACCCTCGAAGGCTTAAAAATTGTTGTCGATTGTGCCCATGGCGCAACTTACCATATTGCCCCGAATGTATTTCGCGAATTAGGCGCTGATGTTGTCGCAATTGGTGATAAACCTGATGGTTTAAATATTAACGACAAAGTCGGTGCCACCTCAATGGCCAAAATTTGTGAAACTGTATTAGCTGAAAAAGCCGATTTAGGTATTGCCCTTGATGGTGACGGCGATCGCATAATGATGGTAAATAATCGTGGTGAAGTGATAGACGGCGATCAAATACTGTATATTTTAGCGGTAGATGCGCAAAAACGTGGTATTTTAAAAGGCGGTGTTGTGGGTACCCTTATGTCAAATTTAGGGTTAGACTTAGCACTGCAAGCACTTGATATTCCATTTGTTCGTTCAAAAGTGGGTGATCGATATGTCATGGAAATGCTTAAACAGCATGATTGGCGTATTGGTGGTGAAAACTCTGGTCACATACTCAATCTCGATCATGGTACAACCGGTGACGGTATTGTTGCTGGTATTTTAGTGCTCGCAGCAATGCGAAGACAACAAGCATCGCTTGAGCAACTGACTGAAGCCATGAAAATGTTACCGCAAGTGTTGGTCAATGTTCGCTTTGAAGGAACGACTAACCCACTTGATACCAATGCGGTTAAAGCTGCACAAACTGATGTTGAAATGCAATTAGGCGCCCGAGGTCGAGTATTACTGCGTAAATCGGGTACTGAACCGTTAATCCGTGTAATGGTAGAAGGTGATGACCATTCACAAGTGTTAGCGCATGCAAATCGCATCGCAGAGGCTGTAAAAGCAGCATGTTAATTATTTGAATATTCAGTAACGTAGTTGCGCGCTCAAAAAGTAGACGCTTCGACAAGTAAACTGAAATATTCCCCTTTTACCTATTGTAACTTGATAAGTGGTTCGCTATTATTCACGCCGCTTTCAGAGGAGACCGTGATGGCACTCAGACGTCCTATGGTAGCTGGCAACTGGAAAATGAATGGTAATTCAGCATTAGCTGAAGAGTTATTCAAGAAATTTGCTACTAAGCTCCAAAATGATTCAGCTGAAGTGGTTTTATGCCCACCTTTAATTTATCTTGAAAGTGTTAGGCAACTACTTGAAGCCAACAAGCAAACCTTAGATGGATCGCTTGTTAGAATGGGCGCGCAAAATCTTAGTCAACATGATTTTGGTGCGTACACCGGTGAGATTTCCGGGCAGATGCTAAAAGATTCAGGATGTCGATATGTAATTATCGGCCATTCCGAACGTCGCCGTATGTACGGAGAGACGAGTAATATTGTGGCAGAGAAATTTGCTGCAGCACAAAAAAATGGTCTTACACCAATACTGTGTGTTGGCGAATCTGGACACAGCTCGTGAAGCAAGACGCACCTTTGAGGTGATTGCTGAAGAGCTAGATATAGTAATTGAAAAAAACGGTACCATGGCTTTTGATAACGCAATTATCGCCTACGAACCTTTATGGGCAGTAGGAACCGGTAAAAGCGCTACACCAGAGCAGGCACAAGAAGTTCATGCGTTTATTCGCAGTCGCCTCTCTGAAGTGTCTCCATTTATTGGAGAGAACATCAGGATTCTTTACGGTGGTAGTGTTACCCCAAATAATGCGGCAGATATCTTTGCCCAACCCGATGTTGATGGTGGTCTGATTGGCGGTGCAAGTTTGAACTCAACTGAGTTTTTAAGTTTATGTACCATAGCGATGAGCGCGTAATAATATGTACGAAGTTCTTATAGTTGTATACTTGGTGGTTGCATTAGGTCTAGTAGGCTTAATTTTAATCCAACAAGGAAAGGGTGCCGATATGGGCGCATCTTTCGGAGCCGGTGCTTCAGGCACTTTATTTGGCTCAGGTGGTTCAGGTAACTTCCTGACCCGTTCGACTGCTGTTTTAGCGATTGCGTTTTTCGCACTAAGCTTAGTGATTGGTAACTTAAGTGCTAACCATACACAGCAGAACGATCAATGGAACGATTTAGGTTCAGCAGCAGAGCAAATCATTGATGAAGCGCCTGTGCAAACCGAACAGTCAGAAACTAAAATTCCTGACTAGTAAACCAGGTGTCGCCGAGGTGGTGGAATTGGTAGACGCGCAGCCTTGAGGTGGCTGTGTCCTAACGGACGTGCGGGTTCAAGTCCCGCTCTCGGCACCAAATTTTAACTAACAAACCAAGGATTGTGTTTGATTAGTTATTGCAAGATATGACGTAAATCAATATACTTGCATGCAGTTGACGCGGGGTGGAGCAGTTGGTAGCTCGTCGGGCTCATAACCCGAAGGTCGTCGGTTCAAGTCCGGCCCCCGCAACCAGCTCCTTGCGATTTATTTTCACCTTGAAATTAAATCGCAATTTACAGGTTCTATAATAAAATGACCTCGTGATTACGGGGTTTTTTGTTATATGGACTTTTAAATATCCGTGTTTTTGACGGATTGCTCTGGGGCTTTTAGCCCTTTTTTTGTTTTTTTGGGGGTCATTTTTGGCAACAATAGAATCCAAACTAGTTGAATTATTAACGGTTCCAGTTGAAGCTTCAGGCTTTCAGCTGTGGGGTGTTGAATATGTTCAGGCTGGTCGTCATTCAATTCTTCGTGTGTTTATTGATCACGAGAATGGCATCAACATTGAAGATTGTGCCGAGGCTAGTCGTCAAGTCAGTGCAGTTATGGATGTTGAAGACCCCATTTCTACAGAATACACATTAGAAGTTTCTTCACCTGGGGTAGATAGACCGCTATTTACTGCAGCGCAGTATGCCGCTTATATCGGTGAAGATGCGAAAGTACAGTTGACTATGCCTGTTGCGGGTAGTCGAAATTTAAAAGGCGTCATCACTAGTGTTGATGGGCAAATGCTCACCATCAAAGTTGATGGTAAAGACTTGATTGTTGCTTTGGATAACATCCGTAAAGGCAACATTATCGCTAAGTTTTGATAGTTTCAGGTGAAGAACGAGGCAAGACCAAATGAATAAAGAGATCCTGCTAGTCGCAGAAGCGGTTTCCAATGAGAAAGGCGTTCCGCGCGAGAAAATTTTTGAAGCGCTAGAAATCGCATTAGCTACTGCTACCAAGAAAAAATACGAAGGTGATATTGAAGTTCGTGTTGCGATTGATCGTAAAACCGGTCACTACGACACGTTCCGTCGTTGGATGGTTGTTGATGACCAGGGTGAAGCATTAGAAAACCCATACAGCGAAATCACGCTTGAAGCTGCACGTTTTGAAGAGCCTGGTATTGAAGTTGGTGAGTTTATTGAAGATCAAATCGACTCAGTTGCTTTTGACCGTATTACCACGCAAACCGCTAAGCAAGTTATCGTACAAAAAGTACGTGAAGCTGAGCGTGCTCAAATCGTAGAACAATTTATTGAACGCGAAGGCGAAATCGTCACGGGTGTTGTTAAGAAAAGCACCCGCAGAAAGCGTGGTTGTTGATTTAGGTAATAACGCTGATGGCGTATTATTTAAAGAAGACTTAATCAGCCGTGAATCATTCCGCCCTGGTGACCGTGTGCGTGCATTATTGTACTCAGTACGTCCAGAAGCACGTGGTGCGCAGTTATTTTTAACACGCAGTAAGCCTGATATGTTAATCGAGCTTTTCCGTGTTGAAGTACCTGAAATTTACGACGAAATGATTGAAGTGATGGGTGCTGCACGTGACCCAGGTGCTCGTGCTAAGATTGCGGTTAAATCAAATGACCGCCGCATTGACCCAATTGGTGCGTGTGTTGGTATGCGTGGTGCACGTGTTCAGGCAGTGTCAAACGAATTAGGTGGCGAACGTGTTGATATCGTGATGTGGGATGATAATCCTGCTCAATATGTGATCAATGCCATGGCGCCAGCCGACGTTGCGTCTATTATTGTGGACGAAGACAACCACTCTATGGACATTGCAGTTGAAGCAGACAGTTTAGCTCAAGCAATTGGTCGTAACGGCCAAAACGTACGTTTAGCCACTCAACTAACAGGTTGGGAACTTAACGTAATGACAGTAGAAGACATGAACAAGAAACACCAAGCCGAAAGCGCTAAGGTGATTGATTTGTTTGTTGCTTCGCTAGATGTAGATACAGATTTTGCAAGCGTATTAGCCGATGAAGGCTTTACTTCACTCGAAGAAATTGCTTATGTGCCAGAATCTGAACTACTCGCAATAGAAGGCTTTGACGAAGGAATCGTCGCGGCATTACGTGAACGTGCAAAAGCGGCTATCTCTACAAGAGCATTAGCCACTGAAGAAGCGTTAGATGGTGCAGAGCCAAGTGATGATTTATTAGCATTGGAAGGATTAGAAAGACATTTAGCTTATGTTCTAGCGAGCAAAGGTGTAGTGACTTTAGAAGACTTGGCCGAGCAAGGTATTGACGATTTAATTGATATTGAAGAATTAACAGAAGAAAAAGCAGGTGAGCTTATTATGGCTGCCCGCAACATCTGTTGGTTTGGCGAAGAAGCATAAGTCGATCAACAGGGGGATTTAATTGATGGCAGATACAAGTGTAGAAAAATTAGCAGCAGAAGTGGGAAAGCCGGTTGATCGACTAATCGAGCAGTTCTCAGATGCTGGTATTAAAAAGCAACAAAATGACACCGTTTCAGAGCAAGAAAAGCAACAGCTTTTAGATTATCTGAAAAAACAGCACGGTGCAGATTCTGCGCCGACCAAAATGACGCTTCAGCGTAAAACTGTGTCAACATTAAGTGTTGCCAGTACTGGCGGTCAGTCTAAAGACGTGAAAGTTGAAGTCCGTAAAAAACGTACTTTTGTTAAGCGTGATGATGCTGAATTAGCAAAACAAGCCGAGTTAGAAGCCAAAGCGAAAGCAGAAGCCGAAGCCGAAGCCGAAGCTAAGGCAAAAGCGGATGCTGAAGCAAAAGCAGCGGCTGAAGCTAAAGCCAAAGCAGAAGCGAAGAAAAAAGCAGAAGCAGAAGCCAAAGTGAAATCAGAAAAACCGAAAGCAGAGCCTAAAGCGCCTAAAGCAGCTGATCCAGAAACGGCAGCTGCAAAAGCAGAAGCTGAGCGTTTAAAAGCGACCCAAGAAGCGGTATTGACCGAAAAGCAGAAAGAAGAAGCAGCTCAAGCGGCAGAAAAAGCCCGTAAACTAGCTGAAGAAAACTCGAAGCGTTGGGCTGAAGAAGAACGTCAACGTTTAGATGCTGAAAAGAACAGCGATCACCACATCACAACGTCTAAAGTTGCTCGTGCAGCAGAAGACAGCTCAGATGCTGATGATGAAAAACGTGGTCGTCGTGCGCGCAACAAAAACAACAATAAGAAACGTGGTGGTAAAGACTCACGAGACGGTCGCGAAAGACATATGCGTAACCGCAGCACAGCACCGCAATCAATGGCTCATGGTTTTAACAAGCCTGCAGCAGCTGTGTCTCGCGATGTTCGCATTGGTGAAACCGTAACCGTATCTGAACTTGCTCATTTAATGGCGATTAAAGCCACTGAAATCATCAAACAGATGATGAAAATGGGTTCAATGGTAACGATTAACCAAGTACTTGACCAAGAAACTGCCCAAATGGTTGCAGAAGAAATGGCGCATAAAGTGGTATTAATTCGTGAAAACGAATTAGAACACCAAGTACTGCAAGACCGTGATGATAACGTTATTTTAGAATCACGTGCGCCAGTTGTAACTATTATGGGTCACGTTGACCATGGTAAAACGTCACTACTAGACTACATCCGTCGCGCTAAAGTAGCCGATGGCGAAGCCGGTGGTATTACCCAGCACATTGGTGCATACCACGTTGAAACTGACAATGGCATGATCACCTTCCTTGATACCCCTGGTCACGCTGCGTTTACCTCAATGCGTGCTCGTGGTGCTAAGGCTACCGATATTGTTATTTTGGTTGTTGCTGCAGATGACGGCGTAATGCCACAAACCATCGAAGCGATCCAACATGCTAAAGCCGGTAACGTGCCATTAATCGTTGCGGTTAACAAAATGGATAAGCCAGAAGCGGATCCTGATCGTGTTAAGAGCGAACTTTCTCAGCATGGTGTTATGTCTGAAGATTGGGGTGGAGACAACATGTTTGTCCACTTGTCAGCCAAAACAGGTGACGGTGTTGATGAGCTGTTAGAAGGCATCTTATTACAAGCTGAAGTATTAGAGCTTAAAGCTGTTCGCGATACGATGGCTGCTGGTGTGGTGATTGAATCACAGCTTGATAAAGGCCGTGACTGCAGTCGCGACCATTCTTGTTCAGGAAGGTACTTTACGCCAAGGCGATATCGTTTTATGTGGTTTAGAGTACGGCAAAATCCGTGCGATGAAAGACGAAAACGGTAGAGCTATTACTGAAGCAGGATTCATCTATTCCGGTTGAGATTTTAGGTCTTTCTGGTGTGCCGTCAGCTGGTGATGAAGCGACTGTTGTACGTGATGAACGTAAAGCACGTGAAGTTGCACTATATCGTCAAGGTAAGTTCCGTGATGTTAAGTTAGCTCGTCAGCAGAAGTCTAAGCTAGAAAACATGTTTGCCAACATGGAAGAAGGCGAAGTACAAGAGCTGAACATTGTACTTAAAGCGGACGTTCAAGGCTCACTAGAAGCAATTTGTGATTCATTAACTAAACTGTCTACAGACGAAGTTAAAGTGAACATCATTGCTCGCGGTGTGGGTGCATTAACCGAAACTGACGCAACGCTTGCAGCAGCATCAAATGCTATTCTTGTTGGTTTTAACGTTCGTGCTGATGCACAAGCGCGTAAGACCATTGAAGCAGAAAGTGTTGACCTACGTTATTACAGCATCATCTATAATCTAATCGATGAAGTACGTGCTGCAATGACAGGTATGTTAGCGCCTGAGTTCAAACAAGAGATTATTGGTCTTGCTGAAGTTCGTGACGTGTTTAAGTCGCCTAAACTGGGTGCTATTGCTGGTTGTATGGTTACCGAAGGTCTAGTTAAGCGCAGCGCGCCAATCCGTGTACTACGTGAAAACGTGGTTATCTTCGAAGGTGAACTTGAATCATTACGTCGCTTTAAAGACGATGCACAAGAAGTCCGTAACGGTATGGAATGTGGTATCGGCGTGAAGAACTACAATGACGTTCGTGTAGGAGACCAGATTGAGGTCTTCG
The DNA here is from genome assembly GCF_025398315.1 of Shewanella phaeophyticola. GTDB lineage: Bacteria > Pseudomonadota > Gammaproteobacteria > Enterobacterales > Shewanellaceae > Shewanella > Shewanella phaeophyticola. The sequence continues at coordinate 3,049,822 of NZ_JAODOQ010000001.1, read as the reverse complement.
AAACAGTCGAGATAGCTCGCACCTTATAAGAACCAAAAAAGGGCGGCATTAGCCGCCCTTTTTGATTGTATACCCAACGTTATGGCATATCATCATGGCAAAAGAATTTAGTCGTACCCGCCGTATCGCCCAACAACTCCAGCAAGAACTTGCAATGGTGTTACAGCGCGATATGAAAGATCCACGTATAGGCTTTGTTACCGTAAACGACGTAGACGTTTCACGTGACTTAAGCTATGCGAAAGTATTTGTGACCTTCTTTGAAGAAGATAACGAACTTGTTCAACAAAAAGTTGATGCGTTAAGCGCTGCAGCACCTTATATACGCACGTTAGTGGCTGGGCGTATGAAATTACGTGTTATGCCTGAACTGCGCTTTGTTTATGACAGTTCATTAGTGGAAGGTATGCGAATGTCTAACCTAGTCACTCAAGTCATTAATAAAGATAAAGCCAAGCAACAACAATTTGATCCACAGGCACCAGAAAGCAGCGAGTCTGTTGACGGTGACAAGGAGCAAGATTAATGGCTCGTCGCCCTAAAGGTCGCTTCATCGACGGTATCGTGTTACTCGATAAAGATACTGGCATGAGTTCTAATTTTGCTTTGCAACGGGTTAAGCGCATCTTTAACGCGAATAAAGCCGGACATACAGGTGCGCTCGATCCATTAGCCACTGGGATGTTACCGATTTGCTTAGGCGAGGCGACTAAGTTTTCTCAGCATTTATTAGATGCTGATAAACGTTACCTTGTTACAGCAAAACTGGGTGAGCGCACTGACACCAGTGACTCAGACGGTGAAGTAGTGCAAACGCGTCCAGTTGAATTTACTCAGGATCTTCTAGATGAAAAACTTGAGTTTTTTCGTGGCACGACCCAACAAATTCCGTCAATGTATTCTGCGTTAAAATACCAAGGTCAACCTTTGTATAAATATGCGCGCGAAGGCATTGAGGTACCGCGTGAATCGCGTCCTATAACGGTTTTTGAGCTTAATTTTATCAAGCTTGAGGGTGACGAATTAACCTTAGATATTCACTGTTCTAAAGGTACTTACATTCGCACAATCATTGATGACCTAGGTGAAATGCTTGGCTGCGGTGCTCATGTGATTATGCTACGCCGTACTCAAGTTGCAGATTATCCCTATGAGAAAATGGTCAGTTTGGCAGAGCTAGAAACATTATTGGCTCAGGCTCAAGAGCAAGAGATTGCGCCTAAAACCTTACTTGATCCTTTGTTGTTGCCTATGGATACAGCCGTGGCTAATTTCCCTGAAATTAACCTGCCTGATGCCATGCTCTATTACGTTATGCAAGGCCAAGCGATTCAAGCCGCGGGTTTAAAACCAGATTGTTTAGTTCGGATTACGATAGGTGATGAACGCAAGTTTGTTGGTATCGGTATCATGAATGACGACGGTTTATTAGCGCCTAAGCGTCTTATCGTTATGCATGAAAATGAACAGCAATCATAACGGTACAAATAGTTCGTTTTTTTGCGTTTTTTTATTGCGGTTGCAGGTTAATCTCGTTATTATACCGCGCTCGCTCTGGCTGAGTTAGTGATCGGCTAGAGATACATTTACTTTTTTGGAGATACACATGTCACTAAGTGCTGAAGCAAAAGCAAAAATTTTAGCTGAGTTTGGTCGCGGCGAAAACGATTCAGGTTCAACTGAAGTTCAAGTAGCTTTGTTAACTGCTCAAATTAACCACCTTCAAGGTCACTTTAAAGAGCACATCCATGATCACCACTCACGTCGTGGTCTATTACGCATGGTTAGCGCTCGTCGTAAGCTTACTGCTTACTTAAAGCGTACTGATGCAGCTCGTTATGCTGATCTAATCAAGAAGTTAGGTTTACGTCGTTAATTCGATGTGTTGCTTAGTCTAACTAGGCGGCAAACCGTAAAAAAGGAGGCTTATGGCCTCCTTTTTTATTACCTAAAATCTCATACCAGTCCACATTATATTTACTTTTTAGCATGCGGTATTGCAGCCTTATGAGGGCGTGGTGCACACGACAACCGCTCCTGCGTTGTTTTTCCTCCAGCATCCATGCAGTCGTATGATAAGAAAGGCCAACACGATAAATTCGCCCTTCTGCTCTATGTCATAAAAGCCATTACGGCATCAAATAATGCCAATCAGCACAAGAATGATCACTTATTTATCCTGATTAATGGAATGAATCCTCTCTACCAAATCGGCTTCAAATGAGCCATATTGATTGATGAAAAAGCAACCAACAACAGTAAGAGAGGTCTCTATGACAAGCGTAACAGTCGGTTTAGATACAACCAAATCTATTTTTCATGTTGTAGAGAAAAATATCTCTGGTCGAATACTAAAAAAGGTCAAGCTCCCTAGAAGTAAATTGGTCGCTTACTTCGCCAATAAGGAGACTTGTACCATTGCCATCGAAGCTTGCGGTGCTTGCCACTATTGGAGTCGGGTTTTTAGCCAACTCGGACATTCGGTCATGATAATTGCACCTCAATATGTTGCGCAGCATCGTATTGGCAACAAAAATGATTTCAATGATGCACAAGCACTTGCCGATGTCGCTCAACGCGAAGATGTGAGAATCGTTCCGGCAAAGAGTATTGAGCAACAAGATGCGCAACTGTTACACCGAGTAAGAGAGCGATATGTGAAGCAAAGAACGGCGCTAGGCAATCAAATCAGAGGTTTATTGGCTGAGTATGGTGTCGTTATCCCCAGAGGGATTTCTTGTCTAAAAAAGGCCTTACCTTTTGCCTTAGAAGACTCAGAGAATGAGCTGAGTTCTCTTGTTCGAATGATGCTCGATGAGGTGATGAACGAGCTCATCACCTGGGATGAAAAAATAAAAAACATCGATAAGCTTTTTGTTAAGCAGGCTCGAGATAATGAACAGTGTCAAAGTCTTCAAACCATGACAGGGATTGGTGCATTGATTTCGAGTATTCTTTGGGTGGCACTTGGAGACGGTAAAAATTTTAAAAATGGCCGTCATTTTGCTGCTTGGTGTGGTCTAGTCCCAAAACAGCACTCTACGGGTGATAAAGCTCGCTTATTAGGAATAAGTAAACGAGGAAATGCCTACTTACGAACTCAGCTCATTAATGGCGCGAGAAGCGCTTTGAAGCATGCCAAAAATAAAGATGACAGATTAAGTGTTTGGGCTGTCAACTTAGAAGCTAGAGCCGGATTCAACAAAGCCTGTGTAGCGCTCGCTAATAAGATGGCGAGAATGGCTTGGAGCCATGGTCATTAAGCAAGAAAAATACAAAGTACAAGCTGTCTAACTAGCGTTAAATCACAATTACAATAGAGGTACCTTTTCACCAAATTGCTAAAGAAACAATATGATGATTGAAGGCTCATAGCCACCTAGTTCAAATTAGTTTATACCAAAGGCTCATTGAAGCCGTCACGATTGATATGATAACTAGGTGCGGATATCCATCATGGCGGGTAAATCTGATACCCAAAGCCGAATATATGGGAGCAATTGAGTATCAGAAATTGTCGTTATTGTCTCTTGCAATAAGAGAGGGTCCATATATGGTATAACTATGATGTAGATGACAACACCTACAGTTATTCTCATTGTATTGGGTCGAGTGATGTAGCCTTAAATGGATCATATTCTAATCCACCTGAGCTCTGGCTAATAAACGCTTTCCAACCGTCCTTTATCTTGCTAACTGCGTCAATTCGCCTTGTTAGCATAGATAATGACAAGCGTGAAAGTGGGGTGGTGATTTTAAATGGCACAAGTTCATCCCTTATTCCGTGTTCAGGTTAATCAGGATAGGTAAAAGACTTATTTATTAAAGTCTCAGGTTGTAACCATTATGATTTTGAAATTAAATGTGTGATACCAATCCCACTCATTATCTAGTCATTCAGCGGGAGTTCTGTGTCTTCTAGGCAAGTAATAGGCTCGAAAGCATAGTTGCTCTACCTAGTCGTACCTCAAAATGCTATTAAGCAGTATAGAAGGCACAGAAACCCGCCTTGCAGGAGACATTCAGACGGTCCATTTTGTGTTGCATTGCCTTAAAAGGGAATAACGATTCTTGCAACAGTGCACCTCAAACTGAACAGTCTGAGTGACTCTAGTGGTCACATAATTAATGGAAATGGTATGACTTGCTTCGTCTATATGTGCAGAATCTCGGCCGTTTTCGCTGAAATAAACTGTTGCTCAAACTCTTCTAACGGTAATGGCTCACTAAAAAAGAAACCCTGACCGATCACACAGTTATTGTTTTTGAGCCACTGTAGTTGTTCATCGTTTTCAATACCTTCAGCCACAATAGATAAGTCTAATTGTTGCCCGAGCATTAAAATAGTAGATGCTATCGCACTGTCTTTTGGCAAGTCGCTCACAAAGGCTCTGTCGATTTTCATGGTAGTAATCGGTAAGTGGCGTAAATATGATAACGAAGAATAACCCGTACCAAAATCGTCAACGGCGATACCAAATCCGGCTGTTTTAAGTTGTTCAAGTTTAATTATGGCTTGTTCTACATCGTTCATTAATGACGTTTCAGTAATTTCAACCTCGAGTAATTCAGGGCTAATTTGGTAACGAATAGCCAATTGCTTAATATCAGGAACTAAACTTGCGTCAGCAAACTGTTGTGATGCGACATTCACAGCTATGGGAATGGCATAATTGTATTTACGTTGCCATTCGCGGATAACTTTACAACTTTGCTCAATTACCCAACGTCCGATAGGTATAATAATGCCTGTTTCTTCGGCTACGGGGATAAACGACATTGGGCTTATCAAACGGCCATCTTTTTGCCAACGTATTAACGCTTCACAGCCAACCACTTTGTGAGTATTCAAATCAAACTTAGGTTGAAAATATAGTAAAAACTCATTGTTTTTTAAGGCATCGTGTAATGAGGCTTCTGTGCGAAGTCTCACTGCTGCACGCTCGGTCATTTGTTGCTTAAAAAAGGACCATTGGTTTGAACCCGCAGCTTTAGCACTGTACATCGCAATGTCAGCGTGGCGGATCAAATCTTCTGCGGTATCACCATCGTCCGGGTATATCGATATGCCAATTGATGCTGCTGGGTGGATTGCATGTTCGTTCAATTGTATTGGTGCATTTAATTGAATTAATAATTTATCGACGAAGTCGGCGGCTTGAGCAGGGGTTTGGGTTTCATCGGCCAAAATCACAAACTCATCACCACCAAGGCGCGCCACACTGCCTCTATCGCCAACAACACGTTCTAATATGCGTGCAATACGGCCAAAAACTGATCGCCTAGAGCATGCCCCAGCGAGTCATTAACGTTTTTGAAGCGGTCTAAATCGATAAATAATAAGCTGAAGTTACGATTGTGCACCCGTGATCGTTGAATGGTGACATTTAAGGTTTCGAGCAATAAGGTGCGATTAGGCAAACCGGTAAGCGGGTCTCGGGTAGCCATTTTGCGTAATTTGTTTTGGGTTTGGCTAAACTGCAATAATATTTGGTTGAACTTACTGGTGACCAAGCCTAATTCATCATCTTTATGAGCTGGCGCCATGGGTAGCAAATTCTCATCCGGTGAATCTGGATCAATCTTGTCAATTGCCTCACTGATTTGGGCTATCGGTTGGGTCAAAAAGCGATGAAACACTACGGTCAATACTAATGTGAGTAGTAATGCTCTGGCTAAGGTGGCAATTAATCCAAGTTGAAGCTGACCAAACAGTTTGTTGGTCAATTTTTGAGTATCGTAAAAAATAGTTAAGGTGCCAATAAGCTGTTGTTGTTGATTGCTTTCAAAGTAAAAAGGGCGATACAAAGGTCGCGAGGTTTCTTTTAAATCGCCAAATAATCTTTGGCTTAAACTCTCATACGCGCCCAATGATTTACTGGCTTGATTAGCTGTAGAGACAAACCGCGATCCATCATCAAGTTCAATCACTGCAGAGCCTACATTATCGACTTTTATGATCCCCTGTAACGTTTGACTAGCGAGTTTGTCATCGAGTGACCAAACCGCATTGGTGGTGGTTTGCTCAACAGAGTTGAGTAACTCTTGCTGTGCATCAGCTAATTGATTTTTGGTTGAGATAACTTGAATGGCGATTTCGACAATAAAAATGGCAATTGCAAAAAACAAAGCGGTAAATACCACTAAGTTTGTCTGCTTCCATGTTAAGGACTTGAAACTGGCGTTCATTTAGGATTCCATGTCGCGTAAGTGACTAATTTATTTTATTTAATTTGCGCTGCTTAGAATGCTGTAAACACAAATGAGATTAAGTTATCGTATCGTCCATTTTATAATCGACTGTATCCTTTACCTGAAATAATGGATGCTCGCTATTGTACTAACTTTAGTCAAATTGGCCACTGTTGTCATTAACAATGTCGCTAAAACCTGCGTTGGAATAACTTATTCGTAACAAATATTGAACTATCTATAACAAATCGATGCTTAATGTAATGTTCTGCTGTAGGAAAATGATTATTTTAAAAATTTTTCATTCTGTATATCGCGTCTATTTAACTATTCAAAGTATTTGAAGTATACTTGTGCGCGTAATTAAAGGTCATTAAATTAAGGAATGGGTCAAGTGAATCCAATTGTAAAGAGTTTTGAGTATGGTCAACATACCGTCACCTTAGAAACAGGTGTCATTGCACGTCAGGCAAATGCTGCAGTTTTAGCAAGCATGGGCGATACCACAGTATTAGTTACCGTAGTGGGTAAAAAAGAAGCCGATTTAAGCCGCGACTTTTTCCCGTTAACCGTTAACTATCAAGAAAAAACATACGCAGCAGGTAAGATCCCTGGTGGTTTTTTCAAGCGTGAAGGTCGTCCATCAGAAGATGAAACTCTGATTGCCCGTCTTATCGACCGTCCAATTCGTCCTTTATTCCCTAACGGTTTTAAAAACGAAGTTCAAGTTATCATCACTGTGGTTTCTGTCGATCCACAAATTGAGCCTGATATTATTTCAATGATTGGTACCTCAGCTGCGTTAGCAATTTCAGGTATTCCTTTCAATGGTCCTCTTGGTGCTGCTCGTGTTGGTTATATTAATAACGAATACGTTCTTAACCCGAGTGTAGAGCAACTTGCTACTAGTGACTTAAACCTAGTTGTTGCGGGTACTCAAGCTGCAGTATTAATGGTTGAATCTGAAGCTAAGTCACTTGCTGAAGAAATCATGTTAGGCGCTGTGACTTACGGTCACGACCAACAACAAGTTGTTGTTAACGCTATTAGCGAATTTAAAGCTGAAGCGGGTAAGCCAACATGGGATTGGTCTGCTCCAGTTCAAGATCAAGACTTAGTGGCTAAAATCAAAGATCTTGCTGAAGCAGGATTGACTGAAGCTTATCAAATTGAAGTTAAACAAGACCGTTATGTTCAAGTCGGTGTTGTTAAAGCTGCGGCAAAAGCAGCACTAGTTGCTGAGAATGCTGATGTTGATTTACGCGAAGTAGACAACTTGTTAGGTAGCTTAGAAAAGAAAGTGGTTCGTGGTCGTATTATTAGTGGCAAGCCACGTATCGACGGTCGTGAACCAGACATGATCCGTGCTCTTAACGTACTTGCAGGTGTTTTACCTCGTACACACGGTAGCGCATTATTTACTCGTGGTGAGACTCAGGCATTAGTTACCTGTACTCTGGGTACAGAACGTGATGCACAGAAAATTGACAGCATCATGGGTGAGCGTACTAACCGCTTTATGCTTCATTATAACTTCCCTCCGTATTCTGTTGGTGAAACCGGTATGGTTGGCTCGCCTAAGCGCCGCGAAATCGGTCATGGTAAGTTAGCATGGCGTGGTATGAATGCTGTTATGCCTTCAGCTGAAGAATTTCCATACAGTGTTCGTGTCGTATCTGAAATTACTGAATCAAACGGTTCAAGCTCTATGGCTTCTGTTTGTGGTACATCGTTAGCATTAATGGATGCGGGTGTTCCAATTAAGTCATCTGTTGCTGGTATTGCGATGGGCTTAGTGAAAGAAGGTGACGATTTCGTTGTACTTTCTGACATCTTAGGTGATGAAGATCACTTAGGTGATATGGACTTTAAAGTCGCCGGTACTCGTGATGGTATCACTGCATTGCAGATGGATATCAAGATTGAGGGTATCACGAAAGAAATCATGGATATCGCATTACAACAGGCATATGGCGCTCGCGTTCATATCTTAAATGTAATGGACCAAGCGATTGGTTCTCACCGTGATGATATTTCTGATCACGCGCCACGCATTACGACTATCAAGATTAATCCTGAAAAAATTCGTGATGTTATCGGTAAAGGTGGTGCGGTTATTCGTGCTCTTACTGAAGAAACTGGCACTACGATTGAACTTGATGACGATGGTACAGTCAAAATTGCATCGTCTAACGGTGAAGCGACTAAAGAAGCGATTCGTCGTATTGAAGAAATCACTGCTGAAGTTGAAGTGAGTCGTATTTACAATGGTAAAGTTATCCGTATCGTTGATTTCGGTGCGTTTGTTAACATCCTTCCAGGTAAAGACGGTTTAGTACACATCTCGCAAATTAGTGATGAGCGTGTAGCTAATGTGTCAGATCACCTACAAATGAACCAAGAAGTTGCTGTTAAAGTAATGGAAGTGGATCGTCAAGGTCGCGTAAGATTGTCAATTAAAGAAGCTCAGACTAAGGAAACTGCTGAGTAATTTAATTTAGCGTGTTAAGCGACTTAAAAAGGAGATCATATGATCTCCTTTTTTTATGTTTATTAAAAATAATCTGTATGAGTCCATAGCTCTTAGATAAGCAGATTGCTATGATATTGAATATAAATAAAACCTGATAAGGTAATACGAATGGAATGTAAACTACGCACCACAGTCATTGCCGTTGCTGTCGGTGCAAGTATGTTGTTGTCAGGCTGTGCTGCAACGCAAGGTTCAAGTGACGATGTTGCAGGGCAAATGATTGTTGCGCCAGTAATGCCAGACTATAAAATGGAAGTGACCCTCGCTAAGCTAAATGAAGTGTTAGCGACCATGGAGCTCACTGATGAACAACGTGCACGTTTTCATTACGATCGCGGGGTCATTTACGACAGCGTGGGTTTACGTTTATTAGGTCGAATTGATTTTCACCAAGCTATTAAGCTTCAGCCTGATTTAGCCGATGCGTATAATTTTTTAGGTATTTATTACACTCAGGAAGGCGAGTTTGAAAGTGCCTATGAGGCCTTTGATGGTGTATTGGAATTATCTCCAGGCTACGATTATGCCTACCTTAACCGTGGTATCGCCTTGTACTATGGTGAACGCTATCAATTAGCGATAGGAGATATGCAAGCATTCTTTGAACGAGACCCAACTGATGGTTATCGGGTGCTATGGCTTTATTTAATGTCATCTGCCGTTGATAGTACACAGGCACTTGCCGATTTAGCATCACAACGCCAACAGTTAAATAATCAGGACTGGGCGAGTGTTTTGGTTGATTTTTATTTAGGTAAAATGAATCAAGAGCAAGTGTTTGCCGCAGCCAAAGTGGGTTTGTCACAGCCTAAAGAATATGCAGAACGTTTATGTGAAGCGTATTTCTATTTAGCGAAACACGCAGCAGCACAAGGGCAATACCAACAAGCAGCTAATTTTTACCGGTTAACATTAGCGACAAACATTTACGATTTTGTTGAACATCGTTATGCCAGAATCGAATTGGCAAAAATGAAAAACATGATCCAAAAGTCAGTTACATTATCTGCTGAAGGTTAAACCGTACTTTGCCTAGCCAATTCTGTCGATAGGCGCTATAATTTGCGCCTTTTTTAGCGGCTAGTGCAAGGTTAACATGTCAGGCAACAACGTTGAGGTCGACAAGCGTCGTACCTTCGCCATCATTTCGCACCCCGATGCGGGTAAAACCACCATCACCGAAAAAGTACTTTTATTCGGACAGGCTTTACAAAAAGCCGGTACCGTTAAAGGTAAAAAGTCTGGGCAGCATGCTAAGTCAGACTGGATGGAAATGGAAAAAGATCGTGGTATCTCTATCACAACTTCTGTTATGCAATTTCCTTACGGTGGCGCACTCGTCAATTTGCTTGATACGCCTGGTCACGAAGACTTTTCGGAAGATACTTACCGCACTCTGACCGCAGTCGACTCTTGTTTAATGGTTATTGACTCCGCTAAAGGTGTAGAAGACAGAACCATTAAGCTGATGGAAGTGACGCGATTACGTGACACGCCGATTGTGACGTTCATGAACAAATGTGACCGTGACATTCGTGATCCTATTGAGCTAATGGATGAAGTTGAAGACATTTTAAAAATGGCCTGTGCACCGATTACCTGGCCAATCGGCTCAGGTAAAGAATTTAAAGGTGTTTATCACATACTGCGCGATGAAGTGATCTTGTATCAAAGTGGTATGGGTCATACCATCCAAGAAAAACGTATTATTAAAGGGTTAAACAACCCTGAACTTGATAAAGAGTTAGGCGCTTATGCCGCAGAGATACGTGATGAAATGGAGCTGGTTGCAGGTGCCTCTCATGAGTTTGACCAAGAAGCATTTTTAAAAGGCGAACTTACACCTGTATACTTTGGTACTGCATTAGGTAACTTTGGTGTTGACCATATTCTTGATGGCATCGTTGAGTGGGCACCAAAGCCACTACCGCGAGAAACGGATGCCCGTCAAGTGCAACCGGATGAAGATAAATTCTCTGGGTTTATTTTTAAAATTCAAGCCAACATGGATCCTAAGCATCGTGACCGTGTGGCCTTTATGCGTATTTGCTCGGGTCGATATGAGCAAGGCATGAAAATGCACCATGTGCGTATTGGTAAAGATGTTAATGTGAGTGATGCATTGACCTTTATGGCAGGTGACCGTAATCGTGCAGAAGCGGCATACCCTGGTGATATCATTGGTTTACATAACCACGGCACCATGCGCATTGGCGATACTTTTACTCAAGGTGAAAAGATACGTTTCACTGGCGTGCCTAACTTTGCGCCAGAAATGTTTCGTCGTATTCGTTTAAAAGACCCTTTAAAGCAAAAACAGTTACTCAAAGGCTTAGTGCAATTATCAGAAGAAGGGGCTGTGCAGGTATTTAGGCCGATTGACTCAAATGATTTAATTGTTGGTGCTGTTGGTGTGCTGCAGTTTGAAGTGGTTGTTGGCCGCTTAAAAAGCGAATATAACGTTGAAGCAATTTACGAAGGTATTAGTGTAAGTACTGCACGTTGGGTGTACTGCAAAGATGAGCGTAAGCTTGAAGAATTTCGTCGAAAGTGCAGCCCTAACCTTGCACTCGATGGTGGCGATAACTTAACTTATATCGCGCCAACCATGGTTAATTTAAACCTGTCGATGGAACGTTATCCTGACATTGAGTTTGCTAAGACCCGCGAGACACTAATTGTTAATCAAGATGTTAAATTAATGTTAAATTGGTGGCTTTTGCCACCTTTTTTATTGTGTTTTAAGAGGCTTATCACAGTAATTATCATTTTGTGTGATCCTGAATTTTCCCGTTTGCGATTATCTATTATTCATAGCATTTTTTATCAATGATATCTCATTATAGGTAATTCAATTCAACGCTTAACGTATGGTTGATTTTTATGCTAATTTTATCGTCAACCATAATAAATGTAGATTATATATGATCGATACCCATGCCCATCTTGATATGCCTGAGTTTGATGTTGATAGAGCGCAATTGGTCGCAGCGATGACAGCCCATGGCATTACCTCTGCAATTATTCCTGGTGTGGCTGTGGACGCTTGGGAAAAGCAGCTGAATATCGCAGAAAAGTATCAATGGTATTTTTCTCTAGGGATCCATCCTTGGCATATACCAGATGACATTGATGATGCCATTTGTAAGCTCGATGCCAAGTTGAAGCAATATAGACAAAATAAGCATTTAGTTGCCGTGGGCGAATGTGGTTTAGATAAATTGCATAATTGGCCTGATAAGCAACTGTTAATATTAGAGAAGCAATTAGAGCTTGCACAAAAATATCATTTACCAGTGATTTTACACGCAGTAAAAGCGCATCAAGAATTATTAGGATTGTTACGTAAAGTTCAATTGAGCCGAGGAGGTGTGGTACATGGCTTTTACGGTAACAGTATTGTGGCTCAGCAATATATCGATCTCGGCTTTAAATTAGGAATTGGTGGTTTACTGCTCAACCCTAGTGCCAAAAAGCTTCGACAGGCGGTGACTGACTTGCCGTTAAATCACTTTTTATTAGAAACCGATTCACCCAGCATGAGTCCTTTCGATGAAGTGAATCAACGTAATACTCCTTTAACATTAACCAGAATTGTGTCCGAAATCTCATTTTTAAAGAAAAATGAAACTGTCTGTATATTAGAACAGTTGAATAAAAATGCTGTGCAACTGTTTGAGCTTTAATTGTTTTTTTTGAAACGAATTGCGTAACCTGGTGTTTTATTGCCTAAGAGATTGAAATTAAACTCTAAAAAGTTGATCAAAACGACGCTTTTCGTTTCACGCTCAGTTATAATCATCAACGGAAATTAGGTGAGTTAACAACATTCAAAAAAACTGTTAACAAAAGGGTGATGATTAATGGATATTTTAATGAGTTTAGTAGGGGTGGTCACCCTACTTGCGATAGGTTTCTTACTATCAAATAATAAAAAAGCAATTAGTGTACGTACCGTTGGTGGTGCTTTAGCAATTCAAGCATTCTTCGCGGGTTTCGTATTATATGTTCCAATCGGTAAAGATATTCTGAAAGGTGTTTCTGACGCTGTATCAAGTGTGATTAGTTACGCACAAAGTGGTATTAGCTTCTTATTTGGTGATTTAGCTAACTTTAAAGTTGGTTTTATTTTTGCCATTAACGTATTACCCGTCATTGTATTCTTCTCTTCTTTAATCGCAGTACTTTACTACTTAGGCATTATGCAGTGGATCATCCGTATTATCGGTGGTGGTTTACAAAAAGCATTAGGTACTAGCCGTACAGAGTCTATGTCTGCTACAGCCAACATCTTTGTTGGTAAAACAGAAGCGCCTTTAGTTGTTCGTCCGTTCATTGCCACAATGACTCAATCTGAACTATTCGCCATTATGGTGGGTGGTCTTGCTTCTATTGCTGGTTCAGTATTAGCCGGTTACGCGCAAATGGGTGTTCCAATTGAATACTTAGTTGCTGCGTCATTCATGGCGGCACCAGGTGGTCTATTAATGGCTAAACTGATGCACCCTGAAACAGAAACTGCTATTAACGAAATGGATGAGTTACCAGAAGACCCTGATAAGCCAGCTAACGTATTAGACGCTGCAGCAGGTGGTGCTTCATCTGGTATGAGCCTTGCGTTAAACGTTGGTGCAATGTTGATTGCATTCGTTGGCTTAATTGCCATGATTAACGGCATCATCGGTGGCGTAACGGGTTGGTTTGGTCTAGAGGGGATTACTCTAGAACTTATCCTTGGTTACATCTTCATGCCTTTAGCATTCTTAATCGGTGTACCTTGGAACGAAGCATTAGTTGCAGGTTCTTTCATCGGTCAAAAGATTGTTGTAAACGAATTCGTTGCTTACTTAAACTTTGCTCCATACCTAAAAGATGTTGCAGATGGCGGTATTCTAGTTGAAGCAACACAAGCGGTAATGACTGATCGTACTAAAGCGATTATCTCATTTGCACTGTGTGGATTTGCTAACTTATCTTCTATTGCAATCTTACTTGGTGGTTTAGGTGCTATGGCTCCTTCACGTCGCCATGACCTTGCAAAATTAGGTATCCGTGCTGTTATCGCTGGTTCATTAGCTAACTTAATGAGCGCGACTTTAGCCGGTTTATTCTTAGCTATCTAAGTTAAGAGTCTTGATAGGAGGTTTCTCCTATCACACTGGGTCTTTACACTTATAACGATAGAGACCCAGTGTAATAAGAACGTTGTTATTGATTTTTGTGTTAATCCACCATTTCCGATGTGACACGACGACTGATTGATGACTGCGAAAGAGGATGCTTTAAAACCGCTAGTTAGTCTCAATAAGTGTTGTTATCAATATGTAGACATTGTGTCGCGATATTGTTCACAAAATAGAATTTTGTATTCGTTTTTTATCGATTAATTGTTGTGCTTTGTACCATAAGCGGTAAAATACGATTGATTAGAAAAGAAGTGCTATCCAAGAAGATAGTTAAATAATATACATGGGGTTGATGATGAAAAAATTAAACACTTTAGCATTAGCAAGTACAGTTGCTCTAGCAAGTTCAGCTTTCACTGTTTCTGCAGCTGAGCAGACTGGTGATATTCATGCTAACGATTATAAATGGATGCAGTTCAACATTATGTATGCCATTGATGAGCATCCAATTGCTGATAAAGATGAAGCAACACATAACTATTTAGAAATGGAATTCGGCGGTCGCTCAGGTTTCCTTGATCTATACGGCTATGTTGACGTATTCAACTTAGCTAATAGCGATTCAGGCGATAAGTCTGATGGCGCTAGCAAAATGTTCATGAAGTTAGCACCACGTTTCTCTCTTGATGCTATCACTGGTACTGACTTATCTTTCGGCTACCAGTACAAGAAGTTTATTTCTCTACTCTATTTAACTGGGGTGGTGGAGCAATCAGCACAACAGGTACTGGCGAAGGCGACGTTAACATGTCTTTCTGGGGTCTTGGCGCTGACGTTAATGTGCCTTGGTTAGGCAAAACAGGTATGAACCTTTTTGCTACATATGACATCGGTCGTAAAGATTGGAACGGTTACCAATTCTCTGCTAACTGGTTTAAGCCATTCGTATTCTTTGATGATAAGAGCTTCCTATCTTTCCAAGGCTATGTTGATTACCAATTTGATATGGATGAAGAATACTCTGGCATGAATAGTGATGGTAAGTACAACAACACTGAACATGGCGGTGCAGCATTCTTTGGTCTTTACTACCATACAGATCGTTTCGCGTTAGGTTATGGCGGTAAGTACTTCTACCATTCATATGGTTTGAACGACGCTGCGTTTAAAAACGAATTCTGGGGTGGTTTAGATACAACTGGTTGGACTCACTTCTTGAGCGCAACTTACAAAATCTAATTAAACTAGATGATTGTATTGGAGCCGCAAATTGCGGCTCCAAATTTAAAAATAAAATTACCAATATAGAAATTTTTATCTAAAATTATTGTTTAACAACCGTGGTTTTATATAAAGGTTTGTATCCTACAAATTGTTTACAATGTTTGTTTTTTCGCGCGCTAAAATGGATTTTTCGCGGAATGGTTGAAGCAACTATCTTTGTTTTATCTTTTCCGGTCTTCAAGGATTCAAGTCGTGGTACTCGTTATCAGATTGAATACTTAGGTTAGTAAATATCACCTAGATTTACTGGCAATACTGAAGGCTCGGCCATAATAATAATCATATGCCTGCTACCTAGTGTTGCCTGAATAAAAATTTATCTACTTTGATTTTTCGTTTGGAGAGCAATTATGACTGATTTAAAAAAAGCGGCGCAACTTGGCATTTCTTTAATGGATTTAACCACATTAAATGACGATGACACCGATCAAAAAGTGATCGACTTGTGCCACAAAGCTAAATCACCTGCTGGCAATACTGCCGCTATCTGTATTTACCCTCGTTTTATTCCTATTGCGCGTAAAACGCTCAATGAGCTTGACTGTGAAGACATCAAAATCGCCACAGTAACTAACTTCCCACACGGTAACGATGATATTGCGATTGCGGTATTAGAAACCCGTGCAGCCGTTGCTTACGGTGCTGATGAAGTCGATGTGGTATTTCCATACCGCGCATTAATGGCCGGTAATGAAACAGTAGGCTTTGAACTGGTTAAAGCCTGTAAAGAAGAATGTGGCGATGCAGCCATTCTTAAAGTGATCATTGAGTCTGGTGAGTTAAAAGATCCTGCGTTAATCCGTAAAGCATCTGAAATTTCAATTGATGCAGGTGCAGACTTTATCAAAACATCAACAGGTAAAGTACCGGTTAATGCCACATTAGAAGCCGCTGAAATTATGTTAACCGTTATCAGCGAAAAAGACCGTAACGTTGGCTTTAAGCCAGCTGGTGGCGTACGTGATGCAGCACAAACAGCTGAGTTTTTAGGATTAGCTGCGCGCATTTTAGGTGATGACTGGGTGACGCCTCAAACATTCCGTTTTGGCGCATCAAGCTTATTAAACAGCTTATTGCACACGTTAGAGTTGTCAGACGCGCCTAAGCCTACTTCAGGTTACTAATGGCAATAGCCTAGCAGAGATCTGCTAGGCTTTATTTTCTCTTTAGGTGATGCATTAAGGCATCATTTAAAGGCACTATCGTAAGATAGTATTCCTATATTAATGGCGATCCTAAAGGTGATGGGTTGCCTAAAAGGGGACGTATTATGTTTCTTGCTCAAGAGATTATCCGTAAAAAACGCAATGGCGAAGCACTCAGCACAGCCGAAATCCAATTCTTTGTAAATGGCATTACTCACAATACCGTATCTGAAGGTCAGATTGCGGCCTTTGGTATGGCGGTTTATTTCCAGGACATGAATATGGATGAACGTATCGCACTGACCAGTGCCATGCGCGACTCTGGCACCGTATTAAATTGGGATACATTACGAGTAGACGGTCCTATTATCGATAAACACAGTACCGGTGGCGTTGGTGATGTAATTAGCCTAATGCTTGGCTCTATGGCGGCAGCTTGTGGTGGTTATGTGCCGATGATTTCTGGACGTGGCTTAGGTCATACCGGCGGCACACTCGATAAATTTGATGCCATTCCTGGTTACCAAACTGAGCCATCTAGCGAATTATTTCGCAAAGTGGTCAAAGAGGCTGGTGTGGCTATTATCGGCCAAACTGGCGATCTAGTACCTGCTGACAAACGCTTTTATTCTATTCGCGATAACACGGCTACCGTTGAGTCTATTGGGCTTATTACCGCCTCGATTTTATCAAAAAAACTGGCCGCAGGTCTTGATGCGCTAGCTATGGATGTCAAAGTCGGTAGCGGTGCATTTATGCCGACTTATGAAGCATCTGAAGAATTAGCTCGCAGTATTACCGCCGTTGCCAACGGTGCAGGTACTAAAACCACAGCATTACTAACAGACATGAACCAAGTATTGGCTTCTTGTGCCGGTAATGCGGTAGAAGTGCGTGAAGCCATTCAGTTTTTAACTGGTCAATACCGTAATCCACGTTTATATGCAGTCACTATGGGCTTATGTGCTGAAATGCTTGTTTTGGGCGGTATTGCACAAAACGAAGCTGATGCCCGTAATAAATTAAATACTGTATTAGATAATGGTAAAGCGGCAGAGGCATTTGCTAAAATGGTCTCTGGTTTAGGCGGCTTCAACTGATTTTGTTGAGGCTTATGACAAGTATCTGCCTCATGCGAAGATTATTCGTCCTGTTTATGCCAACACTTCCGGCTTTGCTCACCAAATGGATACCCGCGAGCTTGGTTTAGCCGTTGTCACGTTAGGTGGCGGACGTCGTAAACCGGGTGATGCGCTTGATTATAGTGTCGGATTAACTCAAGTTTGCGCACTGGGTCAAGAAGTTAACCAAGATGTTCCGTTAGCGATGATCCATGCTCAATCTGAAGATGCCTTTGCTGAAGCTGCCGCGGCAGTTCAACAAGCAATTGTGATTAGTGATAGCGCGCCAGAAAAGACGCCTGAAATTTATCGCTACATTCGCGCTTCAGATTTATAAAGGAAAACACAATGAAACGTACTTTTATTTTAATGCTAGATTCTTTTGGCCTGGGGGCTGCCACCGATGCTGAAAAGTTTGGTGATGTCGGTTCGGATACTTTTGGTCACATTGCTCAGGCATGTGCAGAAGGTAAGGCTGATGTGGGTCGTCAAGGCTACTTTAAAGTTGCCTAATTTAGCCAAATTAGGTCTAGGCCATGCAGGCTTTGAGAGCACGGGTAAATTTGCTGATGGCTTTAACGCTGATGTTGAAGTGATTGGTGCTTATGGCCATGCCGACGAGCTGAGTTCTGGTAAAGATACCCCAAGTGGTCACTGGGAAATGGCGGGAGTACCGGTTCTGTATGAATGGGGCTACTTTAGCGACTTAAACAACTCTTTCCCGAAGGATCTGACTGATAAAATTCTTAAACGTGCTGGTTTAGAAGGCTTTTTAGGTAACTGTCATGCATCTGGAACCCAAATTCTTGAAGAACTTGGCGAAGAGCACATGAAAACAGGTAAACCTATTTTCTACACTTCAGCTGACTCGGTATTTCAAGTGGCTTGCCATGAAGAAACATTCGGCATAGAAAACCTGTACAACCTATGCAAAATTGCTCGCGAAGAACTTGAGCCTTATAACATAGGTCGTGTTATTGCTCGTCCTTTTGTGGGGACTGGCTACTGCTGATTTCGCCCGTACCGGTAATCGCCATGATTATGCGGTATTACCCCCAGCACCAACCATCCTAGATAAGATGAAAGAAGCCGGCGGTGAAGTGGTCAGTATTGGTAAAATTGCTGATATTTATGCTCATAGCGGTATTACACAAAAGTTCAAAGCGACAGGTCTTGAAGAGTTATTTGACGAAACATTAGCGCAAATAAAACGCGCAGGTGATAACACCATCGTGTTTACCAACTTTGTTGATTTTGACTCTCATTACGGGCACCGTCGTGACACTGCTGGTTATGCTAAAGCATTAGAGTACTTTGATTCTCGCTTACCTGAACTTTTTGCAATTTTACAGCCAGACGATTTAGTGGTATTTACTGCCGATCACGGTTGCGATCCAACTTGGGTAGGTACTGAACACACTCGTGAACGCGTGCCTGTATTAGCTTACGGAGCAGGTTTACCGGCAGGTTCATTAGGCCGTCGTCAGTCATTTGCTGATATTGGTCAGTCGATTGCGAGCTACTTTAAGCTAGAGCCAATGAATTATGGTGAATCTTTTATTAATTAGTCACATTTTCAAACGACGGTTCTATATATAGTTCAATGTGTTTGCTAAACTGTCGATATTATTAAAGCAAGACCAAATAAAATAGAAACATAGGGGTTATAACATGGCTACACCACATATTAATGCTGTAGAAGGTGCTTTTGCTGAAACTGTACTGTTTCCAGGCGATCCATTACGCGCAAAATACATTGCTGAAACATTTTTAGAAAATGTTGAGCAAGTAACAGATGTACGTAACATGCTAGGTTTTACGGGTACTTATAAAGGTAAGCGTATTTCTGTAATGGGCAGCGGCATGGGTATCCCATCTTGTTCAATTTATGCACATGAGCTTATCAAAGATTACGGTGTTAAAAACCTAATCCGTGTTGGTACTTGTGGCGCAATTAGCACTGACGTAAAAGTACGTGACGTGATCATTGGTATGGGTGCTTGTACTGACTCTAGAGTGAACCGTTTACGCTTTAAAGATAGCGATTTTGCAGCAATTGCAGATTATAGCTTATTAAGCGCAGTAGTTGATTCTGCTAAAACTCACGGCACTAAAATCCGTGTAGGTAACGTTTTCTCTGCAGACCTATTTTACACACCAGATCCTGAAATGTTTGACGTGATGGAAAAAATGGGTGTACTCGGTGTAGAAATGGAAGCCGCTGGTCTATACGGTGTTGCGCATGAGTTAGGTGCTAAAGCATTATGTGTAGTGACTGTATCTGACCATATCCGTACGGGTGAAAAAACCACTTCTGATGAGCGCCAAACTACTTTCAACGACATGATCGTGATGACTTTAGATGCTGCATTAACGCTGTAATCTATAACGATTAAAAAGGGGGGCTCATTGAGCGCCCCTTTTTTTGTTGCGCACTTCAGGTGAGGGGCTTTTTATCAACAGTATCATTTTCCGTTTGCGCAGGCTCTGCAAGCAAGGCGACTTTCTTTGGTTTTTTACGCAGTTTTGCCCGTGTTTTACGGCGATCGAAGTCGGCTCGCTTAAATGACAGTGAACGAGATAGCAGCAAACCAATAAAGCCAGCAACGATTAACATCATTTGCTGCAGCTCCATGTTCTGTTCGTGCAAAATCTTAATCTCGTCAAAAAAGATATCCAAGTTTAAGCGCACCTCAACATAACCTAGGTTGTTGTCATCTTGAACCACATTTTCGATTAATGGCGGGTAAGGTTTTAATAAACCTTTTAATGCTTCTGAGTCCGCTTCTAATTGCTCAAATGACACACTTTGAGCGAAGGCGAGTCTAACGCCTTGCGAGTTATAAATATTCACTGACATGACTTTAGGATCAGCGGCTAATGCTGATGCTAACCATTGAAGTTGTTCGTCATTTTGTAAATACATGGCCGGAGCTGCGCCATTAGCAGCTTGTTGTGCGAGTAAGCGAGCCATCACTTTAGTTTGCGAGTTAAGTAAGTTTTGACCATTTCGCAAACTGGCTTGCCATAAATGTATCAGACCAAAAATCAGTGATATAGCGATAATAATTTGTATTATCCGGCTGAATTTTTGTCTTTTCTTAAGACCTTTAACAAAAATCACTTTAATCCTCAGTGTTTTTTCTATTTAATTGAAGGCTGTTTGGGTTGTCTAATGATGTATATAAGGCACAGCGATAATTCAATTATAGAAAATCATCAAAAAGCTATACTAATCGAAATTTTTGTCAGTAGATAGTCGTAACATACCAAGAGGCCGGGTTGATGCAA
Source organism: Shewanella phaeophyticola (assembly GCF_025398315.1). Classification (GTDB taxonomy): domain Bacteria; phylum Pseudomonadota; class Gammaproteobacteria; order Enterobacterales; family Shewanellaceae; genus Shewanella; species Shewanella phaeophyticola. Next base: position 3,029,130 of record NZ_JAODOQ010000001.1, on the reverse strand, counting down.
CAAACGCGTGATAATGTTTTACTTAATTGGTTATTTTCAGAGACTTGTGAGACTTATCAACATCAAGGTCGTATTTTATACCGCTATGAAGAGTCTGAATATGTATTGGAATTGCAATCTCATTTGCCTTACCGATGCCGGGTTATTTTTAGTATTGAAGCAACTGCGGAAATTGAATCTTGGCTAGCGTTGATACCATCGGGGAGCCCATATTGCCGAACTAAAGAGGCAAAACGATTTACGCGGGTTTGAGGTGGCCACTCAAAGTGTGAGTGACGAATGGATTATGTCATTTCCGCAACAGGTCAGCGCTGAAATCGTGCTTGTACAACAACCTTTGGCGCAGCTTAATGTGGCGGGGTTATTAGTGATGGACATGGACTCAACAGCAATAACAATTGAGTGCATTGATGAATTGGCCGCCATGGCTGGCGTTGGTAAAGATGTTGCAGCCGTCACTGCCCGAGCGATGCGTGGCGAGCTAGATTTTGAAGCATCGCTTAGAGAACGTGTTGCCAAATTAGCGGGCGCAGATGCCGGTATCATCCAATCGCTATGTGACTCTTTACCGTTAATGCCAGGGATTGAGTCTATGATTGCTGAGCTTAAATCCCATCAGTGGAAATTGGTGGTGGCCTCTGGTGGTTTTACGCCTTTTGTTGGTCATTTAAAACAGTTGCTCGATTTAGATGCTGCCTATGCCAATGAGTTAGTGATTAAAGATGGTAAGCTGATTGGTGAAGTCACGGGCGAGGTCGTTGATGCACAGTATAAAGCTAATGTGATTGCAAAAAGTGCAAAGCAATGGTCAATAGCGCCGGGGCAGTGTGTTGCCATTGGTGATGGTGCAAATGACATTCCAATGATCCAAGCGGCCGACCTTGGTTTGGCATTTCATGCAAAACCTAAACTTGTTGCGGCGGCTGATGCGGCTATTGGGCGTCTCGATTTACGTGCCCTGGTATTTTGCTTGCAAGCCTAGGGTCTGTTGAACTTTGCTGGTCAAATTTTGTTCGAGTTAAAAACGTTTTAATCGAGGCGAATGGATTGATGCCTAGCAATCTAAGCAAAATCCATTTAACAAAGAGTAAAACGTTTTTAGCCGAACCCTTTGGGCAGCGTTTGTTGGCCATTTTTATTGCGTTATCGACTTTTTATGTAGAATAACTACACTTCAAAGTCTCTGCCGCGCACTTGTATATGAGTAATGGCCAACAATTCGCTGCAAAAACAACCTTGAAAGATCAACCGACCCTAGCCAAATTGCCAAGCATAATGTCATTGTATTAGCGCAGTAAACGATAGCGAGTAAAAACATTTAATATAACGTTTTTACTCTAGTTTATTTGTGTTTGATGGCAATAATGATAGCTTAACCTTATGGTTACTTTTAATATTGTCAATTGTGAACACTGATATTCAACAACAGTCTCTTTTTATCCCTTATCGTGAAGGTCATCTTCACGTAAGGCATATACGACCGCTAACGCCTCATGGGGCTACAATCCCTATTTTAATGTTGCATGGAGCTATGTCTAATGGTCGGGTGTTCTACAGTGAGTCTGGGCGTGGGTTAGCGTGTTTTTTAGCTAATGCAGGTTTTGACGTTTATGTCATGGATACGGCTGGGCGAGGCTTAAGCGAACCCAAAATTCAGCGCGATTTTGCATTAGGCCAAGGTGAGGTTATTCGAGAACAGCTTCCGCTAGTGCATCAATTCATATTGCAACGTCACCCTTTAGTGTCTCAAGTGCATTGGTGTGCTCATTCCTGGGGCGGAGTATTAATGGCCAGTAGTTTGGCGCGTTTTGCTGAGTTACAAACCAGTGTTGCATCTTTGCTGACATTTGGTTCTAAACGTACCATCAAAGTCAGATCGCTTAAGAAGTGGTTAATGGTCGATTTTTTGGAATCGCTTGGCGCCTTATCTTGTGCAAAGGCAAGGTTATCTAGATGCCAACCGTTTACGTGTAGGCATGGACAACGAAAGTCGCGCCTCGTTATTGCAAACGATTGACTGGGTAAAAGGCGAGTGGGTCGATCACGATGATGACTTTGATTATGCGAGCGCAGCAAGGCAAACCCAATGGCCTACAAGCTGGTTTATTGCCGGCAAAAACGATCGAGTATTAGGTCATCCATCTGATGTACGCGATATGATTGCCGAATGTGGTTTTAAGCAAGTGAAATACACTTTACTGTCTAAAGCGCAGGGAAACTTATTTGATTATGACCACGCAGGAATGTTAACCAATAAACAAGCTGAACAAGATCATTTTGTCGCGATTAAGCAGTGGTATTTAGCCTTATAAGCTAAGTTGTTATCCAGCGTTCAGTTTACTTAGGATTGTCGACCGTGAGAAGGCTGGGATAACGCATTTCTACTTCGGCGGTAATATCGAGTAATTCACCAGAACCGATGACTTTCCAGAGTTGTTCTTCAAGTTGTTTTGCGCGGTGATTGGCATGAATATGGATATATTCTAATTCGCGGCGGATATAACTCATGTCGGGTTTGTCTGTGGCTCCGCGATAGACTCGCAGTGCCATAAAACGACCCACTTTTTTACTTTGCTGAATAAATTGTATTTGATTGTCTTTGCCACCTAATTCCGATTTAAGCACACACTTAATTTGTACAGACCCCCTTGCTTGGCGGGTGAGCTGAATAAATACCTCAAAAAAGTCCATGTCGTGGCTAGGTTTCATGGATTTGATAGGATCAATGATTTGTTGTTTTAATACGTTGTTATCCAGTAACGGTCGTAAATTATATTGCAGTACTTGGTCTGAGTCTTGGGCAAACAAATGGCTTATTTCATCAGTGGTTGTGCCAATACCAATGTAGGCCATCTGTGCTGACTTAACTGTTTTTTCAATAAAATAAGGTACTCCAGGCAGCTGACGCATAAACAAGTTTTTAAGTCCGTCGGCTAGCTCTTTAAGTTGGCCTTCATTATCAGATAATTGCTCTAGTTTTTGCTTATTATGTGCAATCAGTTTATTTAAAAATTCAACCCCGTCATGTGGTGTGTGCCCTATCAGTGCACTTAAATGCAATGTTTGGCCGTTCATGCGGCTCCGAATAAGTTGATAAGGTAAATGGGTTAAATTGGCTTTGCCTGAGGCGGCTTGCAGGCGAGGGAAAGACAACATAACTTGAGCGGGTTCGGTAAATTCGACGCTTTCTTCTAAAATAAGCTGTAAGCCACGACTTGAAATATCATGAGTGACGCCAGTGGCTTTCTTGTCGCCTTGTTGAATTGTTACAAGGGTTTTAAACGCAAAGCGTGCCTCGTTGCGGCGCTCACTGAATGGCATCGATACTTTTTTTATGCTGTGTTTCTTGACCTTGGCTTGTGCAAAAATCTTTAGCCCATTCACGTCGGCTTTATTAAACCAGCCTTGGTAGTCTTTACGTGCATTTTCATTGGTCAGGTCGATCAATTGCAGCGTGTGGCTAAATTGTGCTAATTGTTGTTCTGTTAGGGCACTGTAACGGGCATCATCACCAGGTAGTGTTGATGTTTTGTAGTTTTTACTGTGATCAATGGTTTGCGCCACAATTTTAAATACCCGCCAACTGGCTTTGGTTGAAGCAAAACCTAAAAATAAATGTAAATTTTTGGTGACTTTTAACTCCGCCAATGACGCCGAATAAAAATGCAATTTCCCTTGTGCGTGGTGAGTAAATGAAAACAGCAAACAGTGGTCAATGTCATTATCGCTTTTTAAGATTTGAGTTAATCGCCGGTTATTTAAAAAGTTAGGTAACTGACTGATTTCATTTTCATCTTGAAAATAGTGTTGTATCGGTTGATTACCGCGCCCTAATAGCTCATAAGCAATATGTGGTATGTCATCTTTAACGCTAATATACAAAGGGAGATGGGTTAATAGAGGTAAGTATTGCCGCTCATAACCAAGACCAGTGGCAGTAACAATGACATCATTAACATCCACTTTGTAACGAAATTTAAAGCTGCGAATGACCTTGCTAATCACTTTGTCGAGCGTCTCACCACCGCCAAGGCGTTTAAGTCTTAGTATGGCGTTGCCGTCCTTGTTTTGAATATCAACAATTTGATAATCAACGCCATGCTGAAGATCATCAACAAAAAACTCTTCACTCAGTTCGAGTAATTTGAGCTTAATTGGCTTATCTTGATCTAAATGATGTTTTAAGGGGAGTTTTATCCGGGCACCGCCAACAGAAAGATCCAGGGTAACACCATTAGCTTCTGGTATTCCCGGCTGAGTCACCGCAATGCGAATGCTGTAATTCATTCGCTCTTCACAGCGGTTAAAGTAACTGCCAAGCACTACAGCAGGTACTAAATAAGGGTTTTCTTCTGAGACAATCTCTTCAGGCTCAATATTGCGAAGCTTTAAACGGCGTAGCTTGTGTGCTTTAACCACCTGTTCATAAACGCCAAGTGTATATTTATTACGGTATAAAGGCAGGGCATTAATGAGCGACTCTTTAGCTGGTTCGTCAAGAAAGTGCCTTTGGTTGGCAATAACGACTTCTTCACACGGTAATTCAGTTTTGTCACGTAAATCAATAATACGAGTGCATTGCGATGAAATTCGGTTTAATTCCATTTTTAATAGGAACCGGGTTGAGTTTGATTCATCCACAGTCAACTGCTCGAAGATGTCCTGAAAATCAGGTTCCATCAACAAGGGTTTGAGTTGTTCAATTAATGCACTGTGATTATCTAAACTCATTTATGTTATCGTTTTATTGGCTTGTTGTGAGTCTGGCTAATATTTATCGGCAAGAACATGCTGTTCTTTATAATATTTTTCATTATTATGCATGACCAATCTACAATTGGTAAGCTAATATGATGCAAAAGTAAATGATTAAAAGTCATCAACAAGTCTGAGTGTGAAATTAATATAGATTTCATCACGCTGTACCACATTATTATAAGTGGTTGTTTTTGCTTTTATCGCTTGAGCGTATTCAGTGTGAACAAGATTGCTATTTTTGGCAAGGTTCAAACAATATATCTTCGCTATAAACTTCATTTAATTGATTATTTATATACATTATCTCAGTTTTTGTCTTAGTAGTGCAGTTATAGGATAATAGTCCGGCTTGTATTACTGGCTTATCGTGCCGTGGTTTATAGCGACGAAAAATCAGCCTTAAGTTAAATTTTTAAAATACTAAACATTAGAGTAAATGACAGGAAGTAACATGGCTAAAGCTCCAAAAATGGCATTTGTGTGTGACGATTGTGGTATGGATTATCCACGTTGGCAGGGGCAGTGTCGTTGTGGTGCCTGGAATTCGTTAGTTGAGGTGCGCCTATCTGCCGCTAAAACGTCAGCATCTCGTCCAGCGGTATTAGGTTATGCCGGTGCTGCGGGTGGTGGGGCCAAAAAGCTCAATGAAGTTGAGTCCGTTGAAGCTGAAAAAGGCTTACGGGTATAGGCGAGTTAGACCGGGTTCTCAGTGGCGGTTTGACGACAGGTTCGGTGAATATTATTTCTGGCGATCCTGGTGCGGGTAAAACCACTTTACTGTCGGATCTTGTTGCGCGCATGTCGCAGTCGACAGCATCGTTATACTGTACTGCTGAAGAGTCTTTATCTCAGTTTAAAAACCGGGTAAATCGCTTAAAACTGAATTATAACGAAGACAATTTATACCTGTTGTCGGAAACCAGTGTTGAATCCATTATCGAAGAGTTAGAAGCAAAACAAATTAAATTTGCGGTGATTGACTCAATTCAAGCGGTGGTAACCGAAAATGCCAATGGTAGCCCAGGTTCACCTTCGCAAGTTAAAACAGCGGCGCAAGCCTTTACCCAATATTGTAAAAAAAACAACGTCACTATGTTTATTATCGCCCACGTGAATAAAAATAATGAAATCGCAGGTATACGCAAACCTTGGTGCACATTGTCGATTCGTTATTGCATATTGATACCAATGACGGCCAAATCCGTACCTTAAGGTACAATAAAAACCGTTTTGGTGATGTTGATACCGTGGGTATTTTCCGCATGAGCGAACGCGGTATGGTGAGCGTTGATAACCCCAGTGAGATATTTTTATCTGGCTCTACAACTGACTCTCCTGGTTCTACCATTACCTGTATCCGTAAAGGTAACCGTAACTTATTATTAGAGATCCAATGTTTAACCACTGAAACTGAGTCAGAGTTTCCACAGCGAGTGTGCGTGGGGCTCAACATGAACCGGATTAAAATGTTGACGGGCATTTTACGTAAACATACTAAAACGAAGATTTTCCATGATACGTTTTTTAATATTGTCGGTGGTTTAAAAATTGATGAGTCTGAAACCTGTATCGATTTAGCATTGGTGACGGCATTATTGAGCAGTTTAAATGATTTTGTGGTGCCAAGAACAACCTGTATTATGGGAGAACTGAGCTTAAATGGTGATGTAAGGCCTATCGACAGTGGCGTGCCGAGAGTGAAAGAGGCGGCGCAACATGGTTTTACTGAGATATTTATTCCGTTTCGTAATTACCATAAATCAATGGAAGGCTTAGGTGCTAAAATTACCCCTGTCAAAACGATTCATGAGTTACTTGAGCTGATTAATTAGTCGCTGATCTGAAAAGGCAAACCATTAGGCTTGCCTTTTTCGTTTTATGCGCAACAAAAATAATTAACGATAACGCCTCTGCATACCCCACTATTCTTATGGTGCAGGTGTCATTAGTGAGGATAGCTCACGGTCAAGTAATTCAGCATCGCCCATGTTCAATTCGATAATTCGGCGTAAATGGGTAATGCTATCAACATCGATATGGGTACACTTTAATCCAAGGTGTTCGTGGGTTTTGTGCACGATAGCGGCTTCCATTTGCAGCTCAATGTCTGACTCTGGCAGTACAAATGCCAGCGTTAGAATAGTATTGAGTTGCCCTGTATAACCCTCTGGTAACTCAACGAGTGCCCCATTAAGGCTTAAATCTAAAATCTTGGTACGCCAAGTTTGCTCCGTTTGCGCTAAATGAGCGCTGGCAGCAAAAAAGATACGAGAAAATTTGCGTCTGTCATCCATTGGGTACCCTTAATGCGTTTAATGATAACGAGTTATCGCTCGCAACCATTGAGTATGTTGTTATTGCTTAAGCATACTCGAATTTTATTTTTTTCGCTGAGTTTTTAAGCTAAAAAAGGAGCGCATTGCGCTCCTTTTGGGGTAAGTCACAAATATAGCCAGTATTGATTTATACGAGCAAATGGCCTATGAGTGCAATAACAGGTAGCGTGACCAATGTACGCAAGATAAAGATGACAAACAGTTCAAAAAAATTAACTGGAATTTTACTGCCAATCAATAAAGCACCCACTTCACTCATGTAAATTAATTGCGTTACAGATAACGCAGCAATCACAAAACGGGTTAAGTCTGACTCAATTGAGCTGGCTAAAATAGAAGGGATAAACATATCCGCAAAACCAACCACAATGGTTTTGGACGCTTCGGTCGCTTCAGGAATTTGCAGTAGTTCTAGTAATGGAATAAATGGCATACCAAGGTAGTTAAACAATGGTGTGTGCTCTGCCAATACTAATGCCACGGTACCAATAGCCATTACAACCGGGATAACCCCGAATATCATGTCTACAACGTTTTTAACACCTTCAACTAATACCTGCTTAACGCCACCAGCGCTTGATGCACGTTGCATTGCTTGTTCAAACCCCCATGACATAACACCGTGACTCACTGGTACGCTTTCGTCATCTTCATGACGTGGAGTGTTGTCGATGTAGGTGTCTTTTTCCATGATAGCGGCGGTAATTTCGGCACAATGATCGCTGCCACAATACCAGCTAAACAAACGGTTAAGTAAAACGGCACAAATAAGTGTTCAAGTTTGACTTGCGAAATGACCACTAAACTAAATGTAATCGATACCGCTGAGAATGTGGTACCAATAACCGCCGCTTCTCTTTCAGTATAAAAGCGGGTTTCATATTGCTTGTTGGTCATTAAGATACCAACACTACCATCACCTAGCCATGAGGCCATACAGTCAATGGCACTGCGACCTGGTAAGTTAAAAATGGGTCGCATAATTTTGGTTAATAAGGTGCCAAAAAACTCCAGCAAACCAAAGTTAAGTAATAATGGTAAAAGCATTCCAGCAAAAATAAACACTGAAAATAATACCGGCACTAAGTCATTTAATACTAAGCCGCCCGTAGCCGAAGAAGTGATCGCCTCTGGCCTCTATTTGCAAATAAACCATGACGATAAATATTGCCCCAAGCACCCGTGTGGTTAGCCAAAACAGGTTGACTTTTAATAGGGTACGCAAGAAATGATTTTTGCGAATAAATTGCGGGTTGAGCAGTTTAGTTAGTACAGAAGCGAAGGCCATTAACACAACGATGGCTGTTACGATTAACTGAATCGTACTGCCCATTTCAGCTTGCAATGCTTTTGAAACGATAGCGATCGGAATGGTAATAGCACCGTCAATGCTGATAGGGGTCATAAATAGCAGTAGACCAATCAGAGACGGAATAATAAAAGTCAGTATTGTTTTAAGACTATGTTTTTTTTGTGTCACGTTAACTACACCTTTACGTATGTGCTTTTGAGTGAGCAAGTCGCACTTGCCAACCACCGAACATGGACATCATAGTGAATGTCCATTCAGTTGTATATTTTTGGAAGGCAAGGTTACCCCCTTATCTGCCGTATGTAAAATGATAACTGTGACGAATAGTTATTAGATAAATGTGGGTAGTTATACGTGGTGTATTTTTGTGTCTTAGATCATATAAAACATAACACAATCATGTTGTTAATTAATTGTTTCGCATTTGTTTTTTTAGTGTGTGTTTGAGACGGGCAGGAGTGACGTTGAAGCTAGAGTAATACAACTATTTACGCGCGATAACAACGTTGTCGCGCGACGGGCTATTGGATTGTTGTTAATCCATAGTGATTTAATTTAGGGTTATTGCACCATCAAGGTGTTAATTGCGCTGAGTCAGTGTACTGCATGCCGGGTTGTCCTAACCAATACCCATTACAATGATGCTGATCACTGGCAGGTGTATACGGTTGAAGTTTCGTCGGCAATTCGCTCACTGGGTTAACATCACTTGCGGTGAAATTTGCTAATAGTACAGCAAGCTCATGGCCTAAATTCACATCAGCAAGTTTGCTGGGTGAAATTCGCCAATAATCCACGCCCATAGTGATCATCTCAGGGATTTGGTCAATTAAATTAACTTGTGCCGCGGATTGGGTTTGAATGCCATTTAATCTCAATAACGGTTGTGATTCCTGGGTTTGGGCCAGTAAACCTTTACTGTGACGCTGGCAAATTGTTTGACACTTATCTTTGGGGAGTTGGTAGTGTTTTGCGGTAAAGCAACGAGCTGAATGCGCTAATGGCATATACCCGTGGCTCAACACTTCAATTTCGAATGACGGTTTTTTATCGGTATCGATGACTGCTTGTAGCCAATCTTTTGATAGTTCGCAAGGCATTACAAAGCGGTACATACCTTTTTGATGTAATAATTCTAAACTGGCTCGGTTGTAATTATTGATGGTGGGCCCACAAACAAAAGGCATTTTGGCTTGATGAGCGTAAAACACCGCCGCCATATCGTTAGCTTCAATGCTAAAGTCGCCGTTATCAATCGCGCGTTTTAATTCATTAAGCTCCGATTGTGCTTCAATCAACGCCATTGTCGATAAAACAACGTGCTTACCGTGAGCCTTTAACATATTGGCGAGGTCTAAATAGTCACTAAACTTAAGCTCTCGGCGACGGCCACACACGGTTTCTCCAAGGTAAACTGTGTCGATATTACTGTTGGCCACTTGTTGGTAAAATTGTTCAACATCAGCTTTAGACCAGCAATAGCTGATGGGGGCGAGTGAGATTTTCATGGTAACCCTTATTGCCATTGGCGCTCGTAAGCACCTAATGTAGTGATTTGTCCTTCAGACACTTTAGCTAAAGCCTGTGACCACTGTGGTTGCTCGGCAAATGAATCTGGTGCAGCAAGGTAAGTGTCTATCGCTTTGCGCCATACTTGAGTCACTTGAGTGACATAAGCTGGACTGCGTTGGCGACCTTCAATTTTGAGCGATGCCACACCTGCTTTGGCCAATTCAGGTAGCAGGCTTAAGGTATTTAAGCTGGTGGGAGATTCTAATAAATATTTTGCGTCTTGCTCGTGCTCAGTCACATAGCGACCTTTACAGACTACTGGATAACCTAATTGTTGGCCGGCGTCCGCTTTATCAATTAACACATCATTTAAGCGAGTGAGTTTGTCTGCGCCGCTGTCTTGCCAACGTACGTGGTTGGCCGGTGAGCATGAACCGCCAGTATTAGGCGATTGTCCTGTAACATAAGATGATAAATGACAGCGGCCTTCAGCCATAATACACAAACTGCCAAAAGCAAATACTTCTAAATCTACCGGGCTGACTTTGGCTAAATCTCTGACTTGCTTGATTGACAGCACTCGAGGCAGTACAGCACGCTCTATATTAAATGCTTCTTTATAAAACGATAGTGCCCCTAAGTTGGTCGCACTGGCCTGCACTGATAAATGTAACGGTAAATGCGGATAATGCTGGTGGGCATAACTTAATAATGATAAATCGGCCACGATAAGTGCATCCATACCTAATTGTGCCGCAATATCGACAGCCTGATACCAACGATGTTCTTGTCCTGGCTTTGGGAAGGTGTTTATGGTTAAAAACACTTTACGCCCTTGACTGTGGGCGAGTTTAGTTGCTTGGGTGAGTTGTGCTACTGAAAAGTTTAACCCGGCAAAGGATCTGGCATTCGTGTCATCTTTTAGCCCCAAATAAACCGCATCGGCGCCAGCATTTAAGGCAGCTTTCAAAGAGGCGAGGTTGCCAGCTGGGCATAAGAGTTCCATGTCACTGTTCTCATTTTTTTTAAAGAACAGGAGTGTAAATGTGATTGAGTTAACATGAATTGATTTAAAACAGGTTTCGTTGCATAAATTGCCAGTAAACTCACTTGATTAAATGCACTGTTTGCAAGTAGGAACCCTTCATGGCTCAAGTATTACAACAACGTATGTCTGAACATATTTTACAGTTTGCACCTCAATTTAGTCGCCGTTCATTAGCGATAATGCCTGAAAAGCTTAAAATAACCCTGATTAATCAATTGTTAAACTTAGTATTAGCTGAGCAAATCAATGCGGGCGAATTAGCTTTTTTAGCTGATAAATGGGTGGGCATTTGCGTTGATGATATTGATTTGCAATTTCAAGTGAGTGTTGATACTAAGCTTCGCGTTATGCCGATGACTAAACCGAATGTGATTTTTAGCGCCAATGTGCCTGAACTCTTGTTAGTCGCGGCGGCTAAAGAAGATCCTGATACGTTGTTTTTTCAACGTAAGCTGCGTATTGAAGGTGATACCGAATTAGGCCTTGAAGTGAAAAACATGCTGTTATCAATTGAGCTTGATGCGTTGCCAAAGCCGGTTAGGGTTAGCGTAGACAAGTTGGCGAGTATGTTACAAACATTAACCCAAGGTTCAGAAACTAAATAATGAGCAATCGGGTGAATAAAAACGGCGCTTAAAGCGCCGTTTTTAACTGGGTTCATTCAGTTATCGCCCTGTAATTGTGGCGTATTTCACTAATAACTCATCATGTGATTCAATATGCTGTGGGTCAGGGTCAATACAGTCAATTGGACAAACCGACACACAGGTAGGTTTGTCATAATGGCCAACACACTCAGTACATAGTGCCGGATCGATTTCGTAAATCTCGTCACCCATGGTGATGGCCTCATTAGGGCACTCGGGCTCGCACATATCGCAGTTGATACAACTGTCATCGATGATTAATGCCATAAATTATTAACCTGGTTGATGAGGGTTTCGTGTATCCACTCCCTCGGGTAAATTGCGCATTAGCATGGCTCGTTCAACATTGATATTTTGCGGAATATCCATAAACACAAAATGACCAGAACCTAAGGCCGCGTCTATCTGCTCACCTTTGCGATTGACTAATGATGCAATAGAGATAACAAAATTGCCTTCGGTTGTCATCACTTCAACGCTGTCGCCCACTGAGAATTTATTTTTAACGTCAATCTCAGCTTGACCGTCAGCGTTACGTTTACCGGTAAACTCACCTACAAATTGTTGATTGTTACTCACTGAGTGGCCATATTCGTAATTTTGATATTCGTCATGCACATGGCGACGCAAAAAGCCTTCGGTATAGCCACGATGCGCTAAACCTTCAAGGTTATTCATTAAGGTGCGGTCAAAATCTTTACCTGCAACAGCATCTTCAATCGCTTGACGATAAAGTTGAGCGGTACGAGCGACATAATAAAAAGACTTGGTACGACCTTCAATTTTTAATGAATCAACGCCCATGCGGGTTAAACGGTCGACATGTTGAATCGCCCGTAAATCTTTTGAATTCATAATATAAGTGCCATGCTCATCTTCAAATGCTGGCATGTATTCGCCAGGACGGCCAGCTTCTTGTAATAATACAATCTCGCTACTCGGCTTACCTGCCCCTAATGTTGGTGTTTCAATTTGTACTTCTGGGGGAAGGGCAATAACGTCACCGGTTTCGGTTTGCTGTGCTTGGTGCACATCATATTTCCAACGACAGGCATTTGTGCAAGTGCCTTGGTTAGGGTCACGTTTATTGATGTATCCCGATAATAAGCAGCGGCCAGAATACGCCATGCAAAGTGCACCGTGAACAAACACTTCAAGCTCAATATCTGGACAACGTTGGCGGATTTCTTCAATTTCATCTAATGATAATTCACGCGATAAAATGACGCGTTTAATCCCTTGTTGTTGCCAAAACTTTACCGACGCCCAGTTAATGGCATTGGCCTGTACAGACAAATGTACCACTTGTTCAGGAAACGCCTCACGTACCATCATAATTAACCCTGGGTCAGACATAATGACCGCGTCGGGCTTCATGGCAATCACTGGTTCCATATCTTTAATATAGGTTTTCAGTTTGGCATTATGCGGCGCAATATTACTGACAACATACAGCTTTTTGCCTAGTGCATGGGCTTCTTCTATCCCTGTGGCGAGGTTTTCCATTTTAAAATCATTATTTCTCACCCGTAAGCTGTAGCGAGGTTGGCCGGCATAAACAGCATCGGCACCATAAGCAAAGGCATAACGCATATTTTTAAGCGTGCCAGCAGGCGATAATAATTCAGGTTTAAACATAGTTTTCTCGGCTTAGAACAAGGTTGACATCTACAGGGGCGCAAGCTTACTTAAGGACATTAGTGAGAACAAATATAGCCGCAGGATTTGTGAGATGAGTTGTACTTTTGATGGCCGATTGAGATTCGAGGTGCTGCAATCATTAAAAATACACAATTAATTGAGCTTGCTGTTTTTGAGTCATCGCAAACTGAATGTGTTTGGGTATATAATCTTAGAAATTGTAAATTTTATTTTATGGAGAGCGCATGTCTACCGAACATCAACTCTTGGTTGGATTATTAAAAAAGCTTAAAGACGATGCGTTGGTGTTACCAACATTGCCAGAAGTGGCTATGCGAGTTCAAGAGGTGGTGGCGCGTAAAGATTCAAGTCTCAAGCAAGTTGGTGATGTTATTGGCCAAGATGCGGCTATCTCAGCACGAATCATTAAAGTGGCTAACAGCGCGTTATACTCTCGCGGCAACAAAGCCGAGAGTATTAGCGCCGCCGTTAACCGCATTGGTTTAGTGCAAATTAAATCTATTACTACCTCAGTCGCAATGGAGCAGTTGTTTATTTCGACCAACGAAATGGTATGGGAAGTGATGGATGAAGTATGGAAAACATCAATTGAAGTGACGGCTTCTTCTTGTGCGATGCTAGAAATATACAACAAGCGCAATCCGACCAAACGCCTCGATCGTGACACCTTAACGCTGGCCGGATTAGTGCATAATATTGGTGCGCTCCCTGTGCTAACCGAAGCGGAGATCCACCCTGAGCTTTGCAGTAAAATTGAACAGTTACGCAGTCTTGTGCGCAAAATGCAAGTAGCCTATCGGCCGCGCTGTATTAAAAACATGGGACTTTGCCCCAGAGGTGATGGAAGTGGTCGAACGTTGGGCTGACTTACATTACATGCCTGAAAAAGTCACTTATTTAGACTTTATTCGCTCTGCGGCATTCTATACTGGTGAATTACGAGCAGGTGAAGAGTTAGATGAACGCTTAGGGGTATTTGCTGAGCGCGGATTACCTGTCACGCCCGAAGACTTAGCCAGTGACGAGTTCATTGATATGTATCATTCTATTAAGCAAAGCTACGAGTAACGGTGCTTTGCTGGGTGTATGGGCTGTGTGCTATTAGCTTGCCATCGATAGCACTTTAGTCGATAAATGATAATAGCGTCTAGGTTGATGCTTAAGGATGGTATATCCTGAAAATGACTAATAGAACACTTTATTAATGATGATAGGTTAATGGACAATTTGCTGCTCATTTTGTTGTGCTTGATCGGAGTAATAGCCGCGATTATTGGGGGTATGCATTTACGTCAGCATCGTGCCCTGCAGCAATTGACCCATGCTCTGCAATTACAAATGCTCAACCAAGATTCATTTACCTTTGATACATCATCTTCCTCGTTAAAACCCCTGACCTCAGTCCTTAATCAAATATATCAATCTAGCCTGTTCAGCACCGAACGAGATAAATTAACCGGATTAACTAATCGGGTTGGCTTTAAACGTAAAATGCTCGCTAAAATGCCAGTGTCAGAGGGCATGCTAGTGCTGGTGGACATTAAGCAATTTAGATTTGTGAATGACTTATTTGGCTTTATATTTGGCGATAAACTCCTTAAAGCGTTTGCCAAGCGCATCGAACACTTAGCCCATAAACCACAATTTATTGCCCGAATGAATGGCAATGAGTTTTTATTGTTTTTCCCTAATGAGTTAACCTTAACTGAGCTGTTAACCATTAAAAACGATTTACAACAACCTTTTGAAATAGAGCGACAGCCCATCAGTATCAAAATGCAGTTAGGGGTATTATCACTGAGTGCACACCATGCTGATGTGAGTTTGATGTTAAGGCGCCTTGATTTGGCACTGAAAAAAGCCAAGCAATTAAAACAGCCTATTGCTTTTTATGATCAAGATGACGACAAAGCTCAATACCGTGAATTATTGATTATTAATGGGCTACCCAACGGCTTAAAACACAATCAATTGTATATGGTATTCCAACCAAAACTTGATATTGAAAGTGGTCAGTGCCAACAAGTAGAAGCGTTAATTCGCTGGCACCACGAGGGGCTAGGGCATCTCTCTCCCAGTGAGTTTATTCCGCTGGCTGAACAAACAGGCATGATTGATTTATTAAGTGCCTGGGTATTAGACACCGTCGTCGCCCAACAAGCTAAATGGCGTGAAATGGGAATTTACGTCAAGGTCGCATTAAATTTATCATCAACTGATCTCGATAACCCTAATTTAGCCAATGATGTTGCCACTAAACTTACCCAATATTTAGTGCCAGCTGAATGCATCATGATTGAAATTACCGAAAGTGCCTTAATGGTGTCGTTAGAGCAAACCATAGTGACACTAAATCAGCTGCGTGACATTGGAGTTAAAATTGCCATTGATGATTTTGGTACCGGCCATTCATCGTTAGCTTACTTACGCTTTTTACCGGTGGATGAAGTTAAAATCGACAAAGCATTTTTAGATGAGTTTGAAACGACCCACGCCGCCAAACAAATTGTTAAAACCAGCATTGAGTTGGCTAAAAGCTTAGATTTTGAAGTGACGGTAGAAGGAGTAGAGTCTAAGTCGGTGTTAGACACGTTACGAACCTATGGCGTTGATACTATTCAAGGCGACTATTTTGCCAAGCCCGCCACCGCACAAGAGTTTGAACACATCTACCCGCAGCTTAATCATTTATCTGCCTAAACGGTTTATTGCACTGGTTTATTTTACGCCATACCTGCCGATAACTGACTAATTAACGCCGGAGGCATGGGGGCTAACTGACGCTTTTGGTTCATGCATACCATCTCGATTGTGGCTGTTACCGCGGCTTTAGTGGCATTTGGTCGCCAAATAGATTGCTTCCACACTGTACGAAATTTACTTTCAAAGTAAAATTGGGTACGCACGTCAATGATATCTGCAAATTCAACCCCGTCATGGCACACCATATCAGTGCGATACACAGCAAAGCCTAACTGTTGCTGCTGCCATAAATTATGCAATATTTCTGCGCCGATGACATGCTCGCGCGCGCGCTCGAAATACTTCAAAAAATTGGGGTGATATACTACGCCAGAAAAATCAGTATCTTCGTAATAAATTTGCACATTAAAGCGGTACTCTGGGCTGTAACGCGGTGTAACAGGTAAAGTTGTTGTGCTCATTGTGAGTTAACCTTGGTAAATAATTAGTCTAGCGGAACCAATAATTGCTGATAGTGTCCTTGTTGTTTTAATGTTTGTAACCCTTTGTCGAGTAGCTTACTCCATTGCTCCGCTTGAGGATCTTTCTTTGAGAAAGCGACAAATATTTCACTGGTGTGGTTATTAAATTCTGCGTTAATGTCTTTGCCTACACCCATTTGTTCAATATACACATCAGCGACCATGTCAAACATGATGGCGCTGTCAATACGGCCAACCAGTAGTAAATTAATCAATTGGCGTTGGCTGTTAACTTTGGTAATACGTAACTGGCGCTTTTCAATCAGTTGAATAAATTCATCTCCGTACTCATAGCCATCAATAATACCTACCACACTGCCTACTGGTAAGTGCCATTTATCACTGACGCTGGTGGGGTGTGATTTAGCAAAGAAAAAAGAGGCATTGACGGTAAATAAGGGCTCCAGGCCAAATACAAAGCGTTTGAGTGTGCTTTTTTCTTTAGTGACATTAAAGACGCCATTAACAGAGCCCCGATCGGTCATCACCAATCCGCGAGTATAAGGTACTACGATTGTTGAGACTGCCACATCAACTTGTTTAAAGGCTTGGTGAATTAAATGATGGGAAATACCGCGGCCAAATTCATCGGCAAAAGGAGGCCAGCCGTCTTCTGCAGCTAAGGTGACTTTTAGTTGTTCAGAATATGCCATAGTGGGAAGCGTCAACATACAACAAAGCATCACAGTGGCCGCTATTTTTTTTGGCAGTTTGTGAGAGAAGTTGTACGCTGAAAATAGAGCCAATAAGACGTTTTGAAAAGCGGTGACCAGCATATATTCCTTTATTGAATAATCCATTTGTTTCACTGAGATCATAGCATTATTATTGAGAAAGGGATATTCAACGCTACTGACAAGCCCTCGTTAAGGCTCAGTTCTCTAGGGTCTGTTGATCTTTGCTGTTTGAATTTTGTTCGAGTTAAAAACGTTTTAATCGAGGCGAATGGATTGATGCCTAGTCATCTAAGCAACTCTTTATTTGCAAAGAATCATTCAACAAAGAGTAAAACGTTTTTAGCCGAACCTTTCAGGCAGCGTTTGTTGGCCATTTTTACTGCGTTATCGACTTTTTATGTAGAATAACTACACCTCAAAGTCTCTGCCTTGTATAAAAGGCCAACAATTCGCTGCAAAAACAATCTTGAAAGATCAACAGACCCTAGGGTTGATCACACCAATTGATCGCTCATGATATGACTTTGTTTGAGCAAGCTTTGTGTCGCGAACGCATTAAGCGCAGGACTGAATAAAAAACCTTGCACAATTTTACATTGGTAATGCTTAAGCTTAACTAATTGAGCATGTGTTTCTACCCCTTCAGCAATGACATCTAGCTGCAACTCGTTACCTAATTTAATAATATTTTTCAGTACAATATTACTGGTCTCTATCGGCAACATAGAGTTAATAAAGGCTTTATCTATTTTTAAGGTATCAATAGGAAACTGGGTTAAATAGTTTAATGAAGAGTAGCCCTTACCAAAGTCATCGAGTGCGATACGTACTTTAAGCTGTTTCAGTTGGAATAACACAGCCTTAGCCGCTTTTATATCGGTAATTAATAATGACTCTGTGATTTCAAGCTCTAACATCTGTGCCGGAAATTGGCTTTGCTGCAATATCAAGGCGATGTCTTCAACTATGGTTGGCTGAGATAATTGTAGCGGCGATATATTGACCGAAATGTTGCCATTAAGAATACCTTGCTGGTGCCATTGATAACCTTGATGGCAAGCTTGAGTACAGTACCCATAATCCGATGTCGATAATTAATCCGCTGTCTTCTGCATGGTCAATAAAGCGCGTAGGAGAAACCAAACCATCGGTAGGATGTTGCCAACGAACTAGGGCTTCAAGTCCCAATATGCTTTGAGTGTGGACACAACATTTTGGCTGGTAATACACCACTAACTGGTTTTCGGGAAGGGCATTATTAAGTTGGTTTTTAATTAATACCCGCTCTAATAGCGCCGTAGACAGTTTTTCGTTGAAAAAATAACTGCCATTACGACCATTTTGTTTAGCAGCATACATAGCCGTATCCGCATGCTTTAATAATGTTTTTGCATCTTTACCGTCATGTGGATAACAGGCAACACCTATACTGGCAGAACTGTTTAACCAAAACTCATTGATTTGATAGCCCGCGTTCAGTGAGGTTCGGATCCGTTCGATAATATTGACTAAATCTTGGTTAAGTCTATTTTCATCTGGTTCATATTGAATAATTAACGCAAACTCATCACCGCCTAAGCGGGCTAGTACATCTTGATGTTTTAAGCAGTGCTGTAAGCGGTTAGCCACTTGGATAATGAGTTCATCACCAATGTCGTGTCCCATAGAATCATTCACTTCTTTAAAATGATCTAAATCGATAAACACGACCGCTGAGGCTTGGTTGGGGGTGTTAATTAACCTTGATAACTGTTGATTAAAATAAAAGCGATTAGCTAATCCGGTTAAGCTGTCGTAATTGGCGCGGTTGCTTAACTCTTTAATTTGTTTAAATCGAGACAACACAAATAACATCAACATTAAACAAACGGTAATGGCTAAGGTTATTAACGCGTAAAACCACCATGCTTGATTGATACTAAAAGCAAATTCTGCCTGTTTGGGGCTCCAGATCCCATCGCTATTAGTGCTTTGTACTTTAAAGGTATAGTCACCGGCGGGGAGGTTGGTGTACATGGCATTGTGTTGTTGGGTGGTAATCCAGTCTTGATCAAAACCTTCGAGCATAAAGCGAAATTTATTTTGTTCAGGAGCGGTGAAATCTAATGATGCAAATGAAAACTGAATCATATTATGATCATAATCCACTGTGACAGCTTCAACGGCTTTATTGTTGTTGATATTGACGAAAGATTTATTGGCGATATTAGCAGCGGTAATGTGCACTGGTGGAATAAAATGATTTTGACTAATTTGGGTGATATCAATTTGAATTAAACCTTTATTCGAGCCCATAACAAGTTGATTACCAGTCAAGCTTATCGCTGCTTCGTTAAAAATTAAATTACTATGATTAATTGCACTTGGGTAATGGGTGATAGTGCCTGTTTGGATATCGTATTGCGTTAACATTTGGCGACTGGTAATCCATAAATTACCTTGAGAATCTCCGGTTACAGCTTTAAGACGATTATCAGTTAGGCCGTCTTTGCGGGTAATGTATTCAATATTGTATGGGGTATTTTCTTTGGTAGTTGGGGTGATTTTAGCTAAACCAAGCCCTTGAGTGGACGCCCAAATAATGCCTTGCTCATCTTGGTAAATGCCGCTTATTCGAATATTTTCGCGGTCATTACCTAAGCTTAAGTGTGTTGTTTTATCGCTGTTTGAATCAATAATAAAAATGCCATTAGTGGTAGCAAGCCATAATTCTCCAGTATCAATAATAATCGCATCAAAGGTGAAATTACCGCCAGAAGTATAGAGGTTTTCATTATTATTAAAATAATGCTTTAGTAATCCTTCAGTTGGGCTAAATAACATGACGCCAGCATTTAAATAGCCGGTTACCCAAACGTTCCCTTTATTGTCAGGCGTGACGGTGTAAAAGTCGGTATTAGGAAACCCATAAGGATTGCCAGGCGCATTACTGAAGTGGGTGACTTGCTTACTGTTAGCACCGAAATAACTTAATCCTTTTTCATGCGATGCCCATACATTGTTAGCGTCATCAACTTGTACGTTCCAAATACTGCCCGTTAATGTATTATCTGACTCATTGGTTAGAGGGGATAAAGTGGCTTGTTTTTTCTGTAAATCTATAATATCTAAACCATTGTTAGATGCCACCCAAACGTGATGTTGTTTGTTGACCGAAAGAGCAAAAACATTTTCTCCCGATAATTCAGAATTATTCGCTAACGGTTTATACATTCGACTGGCCTGTTTTAAGGGGCTGTAATATGCCACACCTTGAGTCGATGCAAACCAGACAAGGCCTGATGAATCAATAAATACGTCATCGACAAAGTCGCTTGGTAAGGAGTGCTCATTAAAGGCTTGGGACGTAATCCAAGCAAATGTGTCAGTGGCTAGCGAAAGCACCCCAACACCTTTATTAGTGCTTACCCAAATCGTTTGTGAATTCTCAACGGCAATACTACTGATATAATTACTCTCTATAGTGCCTTGTTGTGGCTTGGCTTGAGCATAATAGTGCCGATAGCTTTTATCTAAAGGTTTAAAGCGGATTAAGCCATAATTTTGTGTACCAAACCAAATTATTCCATCGTCGGCCACTTCACTGCTGAGTATGTAGTCGTTAAATAACGTTTTGGCAGCAATAGGCATAGGTGCTTCATTACTGTTATTGTCAGCCATATTGGGCTCAAATAAGTGCAATGCGTGAGTGTTTGGTTCTAACACGGCTAAGCCAAAATCAGTGCCTACCCATAACCGCTGTTGTTGGTCAGCAACAATACTGTAAATTGAGGTTTCTACGGCGATTTTTTGTTGATTGAGGTATAAAGGAATCGCAGTGAATTGAGTCGAGTTGGCCGATTTAAATTGTAATCCGCTACCGGTACCTACCCATAAATGATTGCTTGAGTCTTGGTAGAGTTTCGTTATCCAATTGGTATTTTGGTCGAATGGTTCAGAACTTAATGGATAAGTGGTTAATTGATCGTCTGGGTTTAATTGATTTAGCCCATCTTCAGTAGCAAACCAAATATTTCCCTGGCTATCTTCAATCACATCGGTAACAAAATTATTGGATATATGTCTTTTAGCGCCCGGAGAAAATTGGAAGTGAATAAACTCTTGTCCATCGTAGCGGCTTACTCCTGAATCAGTCGCAAACCATAAAAAACCATTTTTTTGCTGATAGATCATTGTCACTAATGCTGATGGTAAACCGTCAGAAATATTTAAGCGTTCAATTTGATATTGATTTGCTGAGACACTGAATATAATGGAAAGTGAAATTAATATTCCACATAGGTTATGTATTAATTTGCGAAAAAAGAAACCCATTAAAAACCTTATCTTCAGCAACGATGTTTATCGTGTTAGTTCAACTCATTATTCGATATGAGGTATTGTAAAAAAAACTGTCGATAAGTTGTATCTTAAATAAGGCTTAGGCGCAAATTATTACAACAATAACGTGTTGTCTATAGGGGTAAATTGCTGGCATTGATCACTGAGCGACTTGGCCGTTAAGCGTTCAACACTAATAACATGAGTGTAGCATTGGCTGCTTTGGTTTATTTTTTTCAATAATAGATCAAAGTCACCGTCGCCAGACAACAAGATTACTTCATCAACCGTTGGGGCTATCTCGAGCATGTCGATGGTGATCCCCACATCCCAATCGCCTTTGGCTGAGCCATCACTTCGTTGAATATAAGGCTTAGTTTTTACCGTAAACCCAATATGTTTTAAGGCATCTTGAAACTTTATTTGTCCGTCATCGGCTGGGGCTATCGCATAAGCGATGGCATGGCTAATGTGACCGCGCTTTGCTAATTGTTGATACAGTGCGCGGTAATTAAATGAGCGGCCAAAGCCTTGTTTACAGGTGTAATAAATATTTTGTACGTCTACAAATACTGCAATGTTAGTCATTATCACACCTATGTTAATTAAGGCTGTTGTGCCGTTTGTGCGGCAATGGCGTCATTCAATTGGGCTTCAACATACCCGGGGAGTGAGTTGAAACCGAGATTAAACGGTACATGGCTGGGATTACCAATAAGGTTACAAAAGTAGCAAATGCCATGCCGGAGAATATCACAGTTCCCACTGCGATGCGGCTTTCGCTGCCAGCACCTGTTGACATAATCAACGGAATTGCGCCAATTAAGGTGGTAAAGGCGGTCATTAAAATGGGGCGTAACCGACGTGCAGAAGCATCAATAATGGCGGTATCAAGTGCAAAGCCACGATCGCGTAACTGGTTGGCAAATTCAACAATTAAAATGCCATTTTTAGTCACCATGCCGATTAACATGATCATGCCAATTTGGCTGTATATGTTCATGCCTTGATTAGTGAGCGCTAGGCCAATAAAGCCACCAAAAATTCCCATCGGTACGGTAAACATCACCACGGCTGGATTAATAAAGCTTTCAAATTGGGCTGCTAAGACCAAATAAGCAATCAGTAAGGCAAGGGCAAATACTACCAATACCCCACTTTGATTTTCTTTAAAGTCTTTTGACTCGCCTGTATAAGCAATTGAAATCTCGGTAGGTAATATTTCAATTGCACGTTGCTCTAAATAGTCTAGGGCTTCACCCAGTGTATAGTCTTCACCTAAGTTTGCTTTGATGGTGATCGACTTTTGTTTATTGGTATGGCTTAACCGTTGTGGTGAGGCAATTTCTTCTACATGGGTGACTGTGTCTAGGGTAATGAGTTCGCCCCTTGAGCTTCTAAAGTAAATTTTACTGAGGTCGCTAACACTATTAAAACTGTTTTCGTTGCCACGAAGGTACACATCGTATTCTTCGCCTCGCTCTACAAAAGTGGTTTCGCTGCGACCGCCTAACATGATTTCAAGGGTGGTTGATATTTCTGATACGCTAATGCCTAATTCGGCGGCGCGCTGTTTATCCACTGAAACCACAAGCTCGGGTGTGGTTTCAGCATAATCTAAATCGGCACCTTCTAGCATGGGGCTGGCATCGGCTTCTTGCTGTATAATTTGCGCCCATTTAAACAATTCAGCGTAATCAGAGCCGCCAAGCACGAATTCAACGGGTTCACTTGATCTACCTCTAAACCCTGGCAGCATAGGGCGAATCATTACATCAGGAATATCTTTTAAAGTTTGGCTAATTAACCCTAATGCTTGTTTAATATCGATGTCGCGGTCGGCCCAATCTTCTAGCTGAATAATCGCAAAGCCAGTTTGATCGCCTGCGCGGCCACCAAAGGCGGGAGCTTCTACGCTAAATGATTTCACAACGCCCTGTCCCAATAATGGTAATAAGCGACTTTCAACAATGTCCATGTTGGCAACCATACGATTATAACTGGTGCCTTCAGCCCCTTTGATAAAGGCAAAAAGCACCCCTCGGTCTTCTTGCGGTGAAAGTTGCGATGGCACTTGTTGCATTAAAAAGTAACTGCCTGCAATACACGATAAAATAACGACAGGCGCCGCGACACGCCATGTTAGCGCCAAACTAACCATACGACGATAATTGTGTTCTAACCGAGAAAATCCCCGGTCTACCCATTGGTTAAAGCGGTTTTTATTCACATTGGCTTTGAGTAATTTGCTGCCCATTACGGGCGTGAGTGTCAGCGCAATAAGTG
Organism: Shewanella phaeophyticola; assembly: GCF_025398315.1. Taxonomy (GTDB): domain Bacteria; phylum Pseudomonadota; class Gammaproteobacteria; order Enterobacterales; family Shewanellaceae; genus Shewanella; species Shewanella phaeophyticola. The sequence goes on along the minus strand of NZ_JAODOQ010000001.1, from coordinate 3,005,348 downwards.
ATGAAAATATCACTGACATGGCTAACATTACTGAAAATTCGGTAAATAAAAGGCCAACCATGCCATCCATAAAGGAAATAGGTAAAAAGACCATCACCAGTACTAGTGTGGTTGAAATTACCGCAAAGCCCACTTCTCGTGTCCCTTTGTAAGCGGCAAGTATGGGTTGCTCGCCTTTTTCGATATGATGGAAAATATTCTCAACCACCACAATTGCATCGTCGACCACTAAACCAATGGCCAAGATTAGTGCCATAAGTGTTAATAAGTTAATGGTGTAGCCCAAGCTGTAAGCTGCCATAAATGCAGCGATGAGAGACACCGGAACAGTCACAGCTGGAATTAACGTTGCTCTGACTTGTCCGATAAAAATATACAGTACCAACACCACCAGTACCCCAGTTATCAACAGCGTGTTGTATACCTCGCTGATTGAGCGGTCGATAAATACGTTGGCATCGTAGTCGACCACTAAATGGGTCCCTGTAGGTAAGAAGCCTTGTACCTTGTCAACCTCTTGTTGTACTTGCCTTGAAATGTCCAGTGGATTAGCATCTGACTGCGGCACAATCCCTAAGCTGAGGTTAACGATACCGTTACTTTTAAAGGTGGAGTCTTCGTTTTTGGCACCAATGAACACATTGGCGACATCTTTAAGGTATATCGCAGTACCATCTGATGCGGTGTGCACCACAAGGTATTCAAAGTCTTCGGGGCTAAAATATAAACGTTTGGTGCGCACTGACATGACAGTAGTGTCATTTCTAACCTCACCACCCGGTGTTTCAAGGTTTTCAGTATTGAGGGCATTGATAATGTCGCTGGTGGTCACATTTCTGCCCGCCATCAGTTGTGGCTTTAATTGCACATACATGACCTTGTATAAAGCACCAGAAATATTCACTGAACTTACGCCGGTAATGAGGCTAAACCTGTCTTCTAAAACACGTTGGGCATAGTCAGTTAATTGCGTACGGTCCATGTTTTCAGAGCTTAAATTGACGTAAATCGACGGTTCTCCAGTGCCGTTATCTTTAGACACAATAGGATCGTCAGCTTCATCGGGTAAGCGGCGCTGCGCTTTGGCCACGGCATCACGAACGTCACTGACACCTTCAGTTAAATTCCAACCGAGCTCAAACTCAATCGAAATACGCGACATACCATTACGTGTAGTTGAGGTGATTTCATCAATGCCACTGATCCCGGTGAGTTCATCCTCAATCGTTTTGGTTATTTTACTTTCCATAATGGTGGCCGAGGCGCCACTGTACGTTGTCATTACGGTGACCACTGGGTTTTGCACATCTGGCATTTCCCGAACAGCCAGCTTAGAAAACGACACCATACCAAATACGCAAAGGAGCAAGCTAAGTACAATAGCGACAACAGGACGCTTAACTGCAGTATCACTTAACCACATTATTTATGCTCCTGATCTGACAATACTTTTGTGTCGTTTTGTGTCGTTTTTATTGATTTGCTCAGGTCATTCACTTTAACCCCGTCGCGCATATTCACTAGCCCTTGAACTACGATGCTATCGCCAATACTGACGCCAGACTCAATCAACACTTCATCTTTGATCCTTGCGCCTAATACGACTTCTTTACGCTGGGCGACATTGTCTTGGTTGATGACGTAAACAAATCGTTTAGTGCCTGAGTACTCAAGCGCCTGTACTGGAACGATAGGGGCTGAAACGCTCGGAAAAATTAACGTTGCAGACATCATCATGCCGGGTTTTAGTTGGCCATTTTTATTATCAAATTGGCTACGAATGTTTAAGTTAAGCGTTTGCGAGTTAACTCTTGGGTCAATTGCAATGATGTTGCCGGTAAAGGTAGTGTTTGCCCATGCTCTGCTACTGGCACTAACCGGCATACCTGTGCTCAAAAGTGACAAGTATTGTTCTGGCACTTGTAAATCTAATTGCAGTACTGATAAATCATCTAGTGACAGTAACTCTTCATTCATACTGACCATTTTGCCTCGGCTAAAATTGACCAAGCCGGTATTACCGCTAAAAGGGGCGGTTACTGTGTGGTAGGCCAAATCGGTTTGTGTTGATTGCAGGCGGGCGAGGGCAATGTCGACACTGGCTTTTTGTGCTTCAATTTCGGTTTGAGTAATGGCGTTAACGTTGATAAGTTTTAAAAACTCGTTGAGTTTACGTAGTTCATCTTTGTGGTAAGCCTGCGCTTCTAATACATTGGCTTTCGCTTTGCTGTTATCAAGAGAGAGCAAGGTTTGCCCTTTGCTGACATGTTGGTTAGAGGTCACTTCAATGGAAGCGATTTTACCGCCAACTTGCGGTGCAATCATCACTGAGTCGGTGGCGACGAGTTTACCAATCAGTGTGACTGACTGTGATAACTCATGTTGTTCAACATTTGCTGTCATAACGGGGATAATTTTTTCAACCCGTTGAGGCTTAGAGGCTGCAAAAACATGGGGACTTAATACGCTGCAGGCGACGATCACAAAGGCTGCTGAAAACGTATTTAAGCCGAGTTTCTTAATCATGTTGGGAATTCTCTATAAACAATGCGCAGGGCACGCAAATTGTGAATTAGCATATGGCCATATTGTAATTATGTTTTGTAAAATTTATCGTAAAGTAATGTAAAGCTTTTGGTTTTGTTTGTAACAAGGCACTTAGTTTTATTTAGCGCAACAAAAAAGCCATATCGAATGATATGGCTTTAAGGTTTAGCAAAGTGTTAAGGCTTACTTTTCGATAGGCTCGTTTGTAAACTCAATATTTTGCTTTTTAGTGGCAGGTGAAACACCCATAAAGTATTCGTAGCCTTTGTCTGAAGAGGTCTTTTTAGCGTCTTCATCACTGAGTTTAATGCTGGTTTGGTCTGAAAACAGCGTGTATTTCGCTTTAGGTTTGTCAGCGGTTTTTGGGGTTGCTTTTGCTGTTGGCTTGAGGATCCCCTTAGGTAGCTCTGCCACTACAGATGGTGTTTGGCTGCTTGGCGCTTTTTCTGTTTTAACGTTGTTGAACTTGTAGTTAAATACACCATTACCTTCAATGTTTTCGACACTTGATTGGTCTTGGTCTTGGTAAGAGGCCAAAATGCCATGCTTGCCTAATGGAATTTCGTGGAACAACTTTTTACCGGTACCGACTTTTACACCATTAACAAACCAATCTGCAGGCACGTTACTGACTAATGTGACCATGGCCGATTTTAAGCCTAGTTGTTCATTAAGCATTTCATCGATTTTGTTGTTATAAGATGGCTTGAACTTCATGGCCACTTTATATTGTAAACCGCCTTTCATGTTCATGTTGGCGTCGATGACTTCGTAAGAAAGCAGCACACTTTTATCATTTAAAAAGGGCGATTCATTACGGGTACTGCTTAAAATACTGCTTTTTGATTCTTTTAAACAATCAGCAATCGTTTGGTATTTAGAACACTCCGTCGAACCATTGATATTAATTGGCAAAGTGCTACTTGATCTTGATAGGTCAGCAATCAAGCGGTTAGTAATATCAGTTTTAAGCTTAAACAACTGCTGACTTTTGGTCGCACGCTGTTTATTGATGGATTCGTATTCAGACAGGATTTCTTCTTTTTCAGCCTCAAGGCGCTTGCTGTCTTGTTCTGCTTTTAGGGTTAACTCATCAACTAAAGTGACTGACTCTTCAATTTGCTTGTAAGTGTTTGGCAAGGTTATCTTTGTGCGGATAGCCTCTGGTAACCCTTCGATTAATTCATCATAACGTTGCTGTTCTGATGCGATGGCTTTTTTAAGCCCTTCAACGTCATAGGCTTTCTTGTTAAGTTGAGAGAATTTGTCATTAACATTGATCAGCAGACTGTCGATATCATACTCGGTTTCGATTTGGTTAAGTGTCTGTTTTTCTGATTTGGTGATGACTTCGAGTGCCGCAAATGAATTACTTGCGTATAAGCACAATAAAGCAAGGCTAATTGAACCGTATCTCACTGATCTCTCCATTATATTTCTCTACAAGCTGGAACCATCGACACTCTGTAATACGCTGAGTGTAATCAGCAAAGAGCAAAATAATCCGTTAATAATTTATAATACTTAAGTTATTTTGCCTTTACAAACAGATTGTGATGCTTAGCTCACAATAAATTGACAAAATTTTGACACATGCAGATATAGCTTCGAGTTTATATTGAAAATTTACAAATATAAACGGAAATAAACCGGTATAAAACAAAACAGAGACCGAAGTCTCTGTTTTACACACAATTGTTACTTATAAATGAATCAAACGTTACTTGTTAATACGTTTATATTTTAATCGGTGCGGTTCAACGACATCGGTGCCCATTGTATTTTTAAGCCAGTTTGAATATTCAGTGTAGTTACCTTCATAGAAGTTCACTTGACCTTCATCACGGTAGTCTAAAATATGAGTTGCGATACGGTCGAGGAACCAACGGTCATGGGAAATAACCATGGCACACCCTGGAAATTCAAGTAGTGCTTCTTCAAGTGCACGTAATGTTTCTACGTCTAAGTCGTTGGTTGGCTCATCGAGTAATAATACGTTACCGCCAGCTTGTAAGAGCTTAGCTAAGTGAACACGGTTTCGCTCACCACCTGATAATGTACCAATGATCTTTTGTTGATCTCCACCACGGAAGTTAAAGCGGCCTACATAAGCGCGACTAGGGACTTCGGTATTGTTGATCCGCATGATATCAAGGCCACCTGAGATTTCTTGCCAGACGGTATTTTTATCATTCATAGAGTCACGGAACTGCTCAACCGATGCAATTTGCACTGAGTCGCCAACAGAAATACTGCCGCTGTCTGGCTGCTCAGCACCTGAAATCATTTTAAATAATGTTGATTTACCTGCACCGTTAGCACCGATAATGCCGACAATCGCACCTTTAGGTACGGTAAAGCTAAGGTTATCAATTAATACTCGGTCACCGTAAGACTTGGTGAGATTATTCACTTCGATAACCTTGTCCCCTAAACGAGAGTCCTGGTGGAATAAACAATTCGTTAGTTTCGTTGCGTTTTTGATAGTCATTGGTATTCAGCTCTTCAAAGCGTGCCATACGAGCCTTGCCTTTAGATTGACGACCTTTAGCACCTTGGCGAACCCATTCTAATTCTTTAGCAATGGTTTTTTGGCGCGCGCTTTCTGTAGATGATTCTTGCTGTAAACGTGCATCTTTTTGCTCAAGCCAAGACGAGTAATTACCTTCCCACGGAATACCTTCACCGCGGTCAAGCTCCAAAATCCAACCGGCTGCGTTATCTAAGAAGTAACGGTCATGGGTAATGGCCACTACGGTGCCGTTATACTCTTGTAAAAAATGTTCTAACCACGCCACTGACTCCGCGTCTAAGTGGTTTGTTGGTTCATCAAGTAACAACATTTCTGGTTTTTCAAGAAGCAGACGGCAAATTGCGACACGGCGACGTTCACCACCTGATAGCACTTCAATCTTTGCATCCCATTCAGGTAAACGCAGGGCATTGGCGGCACGCTCTAAAATATGTTCAAGGTTATGCGCATCTTGCGATTGAATAATCGCTTCAAGCTCGCCTTGTTCTTTTGCTAGCGCATCAAAATCGGCGTCTGGTTCTGCGTAGGCGGCATAGACTTCATCAAGGCGGGTTAAGGCATTTTTAGCTTCACTTACCGCTTCTTCAATGGCTTCACGTACTGTTTGCTGCTCATTTAAGCGCGGCTCTTGCGGTAAATAACCAATTTTTAGCCCCTGCATTGGGCGTGCTTCACCTTCAATTTCGGTATCAAGCCCTGCCATAACTCGTAATAAAGTTGATTTACCTGAGCCGTTTAAACCGAGTACACCAATTTTTGCGCCAGGGAAAAAGCTTAACGAAATGTCTTTTAAAATTTGCTTTTTAGGTGGAACAATCTTGCCCACTCGAAGCATGCTATATACAAATTGAGCCATGTTTATTCAGTCTAATTGTCAACAATGATGCTGATAATTCTACTGTATTCTTTGCGTAACTCAACTGTCGTTTGCAGGTTTTCAGTTGTGGCTTTATTTATGTGCATAGCGCTGAGGGGATTGGCAGTGTATTAGCTATTCAACATGAATCGTTTTGTATTGAGAACACAGTGAATTTCATGTTGTTTATACTGTGAATAATTATCGTTGCAGAGTAGAATACCGCGCAACCTTACTATATAGATAATGATGTTGGAGCTACCATGTTGAAAAAAGCGATGAATATTGCGGATTACGATCCAGAATTATTTAAAGCCATTGAAGATGAAACTTGTCGTCAAGAAGAGCACATCGAATTGATTGCGTCTGAAAACTATACCAGTCCACGTGTGATGGAAGCGCAAGGTTCTCAGTTAACAAACAAGTATGCTGAAGGTTATCCAGGTAAGCGTTACTATGGTGGGTGTGAGTATGTTGATGTTGTTGAAACATTAGCAATCGAGCGTGCAAAAGAGTTATTTGGCGCCACTTACGCTAACGTGCAACCACACTCTGGTTCACAAGCAAACAGTGCAGTATTCATGGCGTTATTACAGCCAGGTGACACAGTGTTAGGCATGAACTTAGCCCACGGTGGCCATTTAACGCACGGTTCTCCAGTTAACTTTTCTGGCAAACTTTACAACATCATTCCCTACGGTATCGACGAGTCTGGTAAAATTGACTATGACGAAATGGAACGCTTAGCGGTTGAGCATAAGCCTAAGATGATGATTGGCGGTTTCTCTGCTTACTCAGGTATTGTTGACTGGGCTAAAATGCGTGAAATTGCAGATAAAATTGGTGCTTACCTATTTGTTGATATGGCACACGTTGCAGGCTTAATTGCCGCTGGTGTGTATCCTACGCCAGTACCTCATGCACACGTTGTAACTTCAACTACGCATAAAACATTAGCTGTCTACTCGTGGCGGCATTATTATTTCTGCAGCTGACGATGAAGACTTATACAAAAAGTTAAACTCTGCGGTATTCCCTGGTGGCCAGGGTGATCCATTAATGCATGTTATCGCGGGTAAAGCGGTCGCATTTAAAGAAGCTTTAGAGCCAGAGTTTACAGTATATCAGCAGCAAGTGGTTAAAAATGCCAAAGCCATGGTTGAAGTGTTTTTAGCCCGCGGTTACAAAATCGTTTCTGGCGGTACTGAAAACCACTTAATGTTGGTTGACTTAATCGGTCGCGACTTAACCGGTAAAGAAGCTGACGCGGCTTTAGGCAGTGCCAACATTACGGTTAATAAAAACTCTGTGCCTAACGATCCACGTTCACCGTTTGTGACATCGGGTATCCGTATCGGTTCACCAGCAATTACGCGCCGCGGCTTTAAAGAAGCTGAAGCGAAAGAGCTGACAACCTGGATTTGTGACATTTTAGATGATGCATCTAACACTGATGTCATTGAGCGCGTTAAAGGCCAAGTATTGGCGTTGTGTGCTAAGTTCCCTGTATACGGTTAATCTTGATTGTTTAGGCGTTGAGGTTTAGGTTAACCTTGCGCCACAAATAGGATAAACTTTAATGGCCGCTAATTTTAGCGGCCATTTTGTTTTCTGCAGGAGGTTCAATGCATTGCCCTTTTTGTAGCGCGACCGATACTAAAGTCATCGATTCTCGTTTAGTGGCCGACGGTCACCAAGTTCGTCGTCGCCGGGAATGTACCGAATGTCATGAACGTTTTACGACCTTTGAAGGCGCTGAGTTAGTGATGCCACGGGTGATAAAACGCGATGGCACCAGACAACCCTTTGATGAAGAAAAACTGCGTGGTGGCATGCTGCGTGCAGTTGAAAAACGTCCGGTATCAATTGATGAAATCGAACAGGCGCTGAGTAAAATTAAATCCACTTTACGCGCCACTGGCGAGCGTGAAGTCGACTCTGAAATGATTGGTAATTTGATGATGGAGCAATTAATGAGCCTAGATAAAGTGGCTTATATTCGCTTTGCTTCAGTTTATCGTGCATTTGAAGATGTGTCACAATTTGGCGAAGCTATCGCTAAATTACAAAAATAATCACTACCTCAAGCCATGATTACCCATTGTGATAAATGAGTAATGCTTTATGGCATTCAAAGAGAGTTCAACCATGTCTAACTGGTCTAGCGTCGATATTGAAATGATGAGCCGAGCCATTATGCTGGCAGAACGAGGCCGTTATACCACAAGGCCTAATCCTTGTGTGGGGTGCGTTATTGTCAAGCAAGGGCAAATTATCGGTGAAGGGTATCATCAACGTGCTGGCCAAGGACATGCTGAGGTTAACGCGCTTAAGATGATTCAAGAGCAAGGCTTATCAGCTCAAGGTGCTACAGCATATGTGACCTTAGAGCCGTGCAGCCATTATGGGCGAACGCCGCCGTGTGCATTGGGGCTTATCAATGCCAACGTCGCGAGAGTGGTTGTGGCTGTGACCGATGCCAACCCGGAAGTGTCTGGACGTGGTATTGCCATGCTTGAAGAGGCGGGTATTGAGGTTGATGTCGGCTTATTAACTGAACAAGCTTACGGGCTAAACCTTGGGTTTATGAAGCGGATGAAAACCGGTTTACCTTGGGTGACGGTAAAAATAGCGGCCAGTCTAGATGGCAAAACAGCCTTGTCTAATGGCGTGTCTAAATGGATTACCGGCACTGCTGCGCGCGCAGATGTGCAAAAATACCGCGCAAGCCACTGTGCATTAATTACTGGCGTTGAAACGGTTTTGGTCGATGACCCAAGTTTAAATGTGCGTTTTGAAACATTGGGCGACTTAACCACTCGTCATACTCCTGGTGAAATTTTTCAGCCACTCAGAGTGGTGTTAGATAGCCGAGCAAGATTAACCGCAAATCAACAACTTTTTGCCATTGAAAGTCCGATCTTACTGGTGTCAGGGTGTGATTATCTGCCAGAGGTTAAAGCGGCTTTTCCTGCTCATGTGTCATTTTTAGTTCTAGAGTGTGATTCGTCGGGTAGAATCCCGTTGTTGGCCTTGTTAACGTATTTGGGGAAAACGGCCAACTCAGTATTAGTCGAGGCCGGTGCGACGTTAGCGGGGGCCTTTGTGGCTCAAGGACTGGAGGATGACATTGTGCTTTATCAAGCGCCTAAAATCCTTGGTAGTCATGGTCGTAATATGCTGCAGCTTCCTAATTACAGTGCGATGGAGCAAACACCTGCCCTGCAATTAATCGACGAGCGCAGCGTAGGCCAAGATAAGCGTTATATCCTCAGATATAATAAAACCTATTAATTGTTGCAAACTGTAAAACCTGAGCGACAGCAAAGAATCAAAATCAAAAGTGAGTCATTATGTTTACTGGGATAATCGAAGCCCTTGGCACATTACGTAAAATTGATCGTAAAGGTAACGATATACGCCTAACGGTTGCGAGTGGAAAATTAGATTTAGCCGACGTTAAATTGGGCGACAGTATTGCAACGAATGGCGTTTGCTTAACAGTAGTTGAATGCCTGGCAGACGGTTATGTTGCAGATATTTCGGCTGAAACTGTCGCGCTAACGGGTTTTAGTCGTTATCAAGTTGGCCAAAAAGTAAACCTTGAAAAAGCGGTGACGGCGACGACAAGGTTAGGTGGCCATATGGTTAGCGGTCATGTTGATGGCATCGCTAAAGTTGAGCAGTGTGCTTATCGAGGCAAGGCGTTAGAGTTTTGGTTGTCGGCGCCGGCGTCGCTGAGCCGTTATATCGCTCATAAAGGGTCGATTACCATTGATGGCGTGAGCTTAACGGTCAACGAAGTTGATGGCACGCGTTTTCGATTAACTATTGTGCCTCATACTGCAGGTGAAACCACCTTGGTAGAGTTAAAGGTTGGCGATAACGTTAATATTGAAGTGGATTTAATCGCCCGTTATTTAGAGCGGTTAATGCAGCCTGAAGCAAACCCTGAGCCGACGTCAGGAGTGACAATGGAACTGCTCGCTAAATCGGGTTTTTTACGCTAATGACATATAAAAATTGTACCCAACATATTCAAATACTATAAATCGATAAATAAAGGTCTGACAATGGCGCTACACAGTATAGAAGAAATCATTGAAGATATTCGTCAAGGTAAAATGGTTATTTTGATGGATGATGAAGACAGAGAGAATGAAGGCGACTTGATCATAGCGGCTGATAAAATTACCCCAGCAGCAATTAATTTTATGGCAACCTATGGGCGTGGACTTATTTGCCAAACAATGACCAAAGAACGTTGTATTCAATTAAATTTACCTTTAATGGTCACCAATAATAATGCCCAGTTTTCAACGAATTTTACCGTGTCAATTGAAGCTGCTGCGGGTGTCACAACCGGTATTTCAGCACACGACCGTGCGGTAACAGTGCAAGCCGCGGTAGCAAAAGAAGCTAAAGCGTCTGATTTAGTGCAACCTGGTCACATATTTCCGTTAATGGCGCAAGAAGGTGGGGTATTAACGCGCGCGGGTCACACTGAAGCCGGCTGCGATTTAGCACGCTTAGCAGGTTGTGAGCCATCGAGCGTGATTGTTGAGATTTTAAATGAAGACGGCACCATGGCGCGTCGTCCAGATTTAGAGGTTTTCAGCGAAAAACACGGGATTAAGATGGGCACCATTGCTGATCTTATTGAATACCGTAATACCAATGAAACCACGGTTGTACGTGAAGCAACCTGTAAATTACCGACTCGTTTTGGTGAATTTACTATGGTTACCTTTAGAGACACGATTGATAATCAACTACACTATGCAATGGTTAAAGATGAAGTAAAGCCAAACTGTTTGGTACGTGTTCATTTACAAAACACCTTTAACGATTTATTGCGTTCTGAGCGCGATCAAAAACGCAGCTGGCCGCTAGAGCAAGCCATGGAGCGAATTGCTGCCGATGGCGGTGTATTGGTGTTATTAGGTAATAATGAACATCCAAGCGAATTACTTGCAAAAGTAAAAGCGTTTGAAGCTGAAGATAACGGTGAGTCACCGGCTTCAGCAATGTGGCAAGGTACGTCACGCCAGGTCGGTGTCGGCTCACAAATCTTAGCCAGTTTAGGTGTCACAACCATGCGCCTATTAAGTTCGCCAAAGCGTTATCATTCACTGTCAGGCTTTGGCTTAGAAGTCACTGACTATATCGGTGAATAAATCGAGTAATCGGTAAATTTAACAATTTCATTAATTGCATAGCGCTCAGGGCTAATGGCTGTGATATCATAGCGCCTCTTTTTGCCCCGAGCCGGGTGCTTTAGCTAATTTAGGTAAGATAGAATGAACGTAGTTCAAGGTAATATCGAAGCGAAAAATGCCAAAGTGGCGATCGTAATATCGCGATTCAATAGTTTCTTAGTTGAAAGTCTGCTTGACGGTGCAATAGACACATTAAAGCGTTTCGGTCAGGTAAGCGACGACAACATTACTGTTGTGCGTGTTCCTGGCGCAGTTGAATTACCACTTGCGGCAAAGCGTGTTGCAGCAAGCGGAAAATTCGACGGAATCATTGCACTTGGTGCTGTGATCCGTGGCGGAACTCCTCATTTTGATTTTGTTGCCGGTGAATGTAACAAAGGTTTAGCTCAAGTTGCTTTAGACTATGATCTACCAGTTTCATTTGGTGTATTAACAACCGATACCATTGAACAAGCTATTGAGCGTTCAGGTACTAAAGCAGGTAACAAAGGTGGCGAAGCTGCCCTTGGTTTACTTGAAATGGTTAATGTACTGCAACAACTAGAACAACAGCTGTAATAGTAGGAAAAGTATGAAACCTTCAGAGCGCCGTAAGGCTCGCCGTCTAGCCGTTCAAGCCATTTATTCATGGCAGTTGAGCAAAAACAATGTTGCTGACGTAGAACATGAGTTTTTAACTGAACAGAACACTGACGGTGTAGATGTTGCTTATTTTCGTGAATTATTATCAGGTGTGGCGTCTAAAACTTCACAGATTGATGATTTACTAAAGCCACATTTAGATCGTGATTTTGAAGATGTTTCACCAGTAGAGAAAGCTATTGTACGTTTGGCAACTTACGAGTTGACCTTCCGTAAAGATGTGCCGTTTAAAGTGGCCATTAACGAAGGTATCGAATTAGCAAAAGCATTCGGTGCAGACGACAGTCACAAGTTTGTAAACGGCTTGCTTGATAAATTAGTGAAACACAAGTAACACCAGAACGGTATCTTCGGATGCCGTTTTTCATATCTATTAATTGTTTCTAAATTAAGGTGGTCGGTTTTCCGTACCAAACTGAATGTGAAAGAATTTCAACTCATTGAACATTACTTCCGCAATAAAGGCCAAAAAAGACGCGATGTTGAACTTAGCATTGGCGACGATTGTGCTTTAGTGAATCCAGCAGAAAATAAATCGATTGCAATATCTTGTGACACGTTAGTTGAAAACGTTCACTTTTTAGCTGACATTCCAGCCCATGCTTTAGGTTATAAATCACTGGCAGTAAATCTATCCGATTTAGCCGCAATGGGCGCAGAGCCTGCGTGGTTTACCTTAGCAATTACTTTACCGAGTGTTGAGCCTGAATGGCTAGAACAATTTAGTGACGGCTTATTTGAAATTGCCGAGTATTACGGTATTGCGTTAATTGGTGGCGACACTACGCGTGGTACTCGCAGTATCACTATAACCATTAATGGCCAAGTGATAAAAGGCAGTGCGTTAACTCGCGGCGGAGCTAACAATGGTGATTGGGTTTATGTCACCGGTACGTTGGGGGATTCCGCTTTAGGTTTAGATATTTTGCGCGGCGCTAAAATCGTTAACACCGATGATAAAGAATACCTGATTAACCGTCATTACTATCCCACGCCACGTGTGTTAGCCGGACAAGCTTTACGCAACTTAGCCACCAGTGCTATCGATTTATCAGATGGGTTGGTGTCCGATATTCAACATGTGCTTAAGGCTTCAAAAGTCGGTGCAATTATCGATGTTAGCCAAATCCCGTTATCATCATCCATTAAAGCAAACTTAAGCCGTGAAGAGGCGCTGAGTTATGCATTAACTGGCGGTGAAGACTATGAATTATTATTTACTGTGCCAGAGTCTCAACGCGGAGCGATTGATACTGCATTGATCCATGCAGGGGTTAAATTTGTCAAAATCGGTCAAATTTGTGCCGGTGATAAACTCAAGTTGGTTGACCAAGGTGAACCGTTTGTTCCGGTATCGCATGGTTTTGAACACTTTTAAATGACGGCTTATGAAACTACTGACTCAAGATAAATTCGTACTCAAACTGTCGCTTACTAACCCTATTCATTTTTTTGCATTGGGTTTTGGCAGTGGTAAAGTTGCCAAAGCGCCAGGAACCTTTGGCACCTTAGCTGCCGTGCCTTTAGTGCTATTAATGCAGCAATTAAGCTTAGGTCATTACTTGTTGATTACTATATTGAGTATGCTTGCTGGTTTTTACATTTGTGGTAAAGCGGCCAAAGATATGGGGGTACATGATCACGGTGCGATTGTGTGGGATGAAGTGGTTGGGTTAATGATCACCATGATCGCTGCGCCCGCTGGTTTTCTATACTTAGTACTTGGTTTTATATTATTTCGCTTTTTTGACATCATTAAGCCTTGGCCTATTCGCTGGCTTGATGCCAAAGTCCACGGTGGTTTTGGGATTATGATAGACGATGTCTTAGCAGGCATATTTGCATTAATTGGAGTGCAACTAGCGATTTATTATTTAACCTGATCCTGAATTCAGGCTATTTATAACAGCCATTTATCACACAATAAAAAAGAGCACCTGATGCTCTTTTTTATTGGGCTATTAGTATTGAAGTGTTGGTATTATTACTACTTGATGGCTATTGAATCATCATTAAATTAGTGCGTAGCTGTTCTATTTCGTTATTCATATTGACGACACGCAGTTTAAGATCGCTTTCATAAAAAGTGCAGCTTAATACTTTACCGATAGGGTTGTAGCGTAATTGCCATAACTGCATCAAGGCATTGTCGTTATCGCAATATTCAGGCTTTTTAAGCATAAGCGATGCATCTGTTGATACAGGCTCTTTAACCATGTTAACGAAATATTCAGCTCGCAAGTTATCATCATCAATGGGTTTAATAAACATTTTGGCTAACCATTGTTCGTAAAATGGTGCAGTATCCTGTTGAGCTTCCATTACCATTTGCTGCATGGCGTTGTGACCAAAGAGCCATTCACCTGAAAATATACGTTCGAAGTCATTTTGACTTAAGCTGAAAGGTGATTGCCAAGCATTGATATTTTTAACCACTTCTTTATTGCTTTGAGCTAAAGTGCTCGCAAAGCGGAGTTGCTCCTTCAGTACACCACTGACAATCATATGAGACAGTAACGATCTCGATGAGTGATATACATTATTCCAAAAGTACGTTTCTTTATTTAGGAATGCTATTGCAGCATCAACATCTATTTTGTTGGTGGTAGTTCCCGGGCGATTCAGAGTACCAAGTAAGCTTAGCTCTCTTAACTGAAAAAGTTGAGACCAGCGAATTTGATCATGAGGCATTAAAGACTGATCGCTTTCTTGCCAATCAGGCATAGCGACTAATACATTGTATTTATCAATATTGGTTTGATGGGCATTAATAGCACGGTTAATTGTTTCATTATTACGGCTGAAAAACTCATTGCAAGTATCCAAATTTGCTGAGTGGCAAGCTTCTTTAAAGTCGCGAATTAATTTGGTCTGCTGATCACTAAAGCGAAGCGTTGCTTCTGGTGGATTCAACTTATTTTCTTCGGTAGTGCCTAGCATCGCCATTACATATACAAACCCGTTTGTGTCCGATACAACAGGTTGTTGCTTTAGCCAGCTTTCAACGAGTAGTGTATTAGGTGATTTTGTTCTGTCAGACGCGTTGATTGCCACTAAGCAAACAACACCAAATACCAATAAACTGCTGATTATCCCAACCAGCACACCAATCGTTTTTAACACCGTCATCATCATTTTTTATCCGCAAAGTCCATTTAACATAATAATAACATGCCGATTAACTTTTGATAAGTGATGACCTTTACTGCAATAACTCGCGAGCATTAGCTAAGGTGTTTTCAGTAATCACGTCGCCACCTAATAAACGCGCCAGTTCATCAACGCGTTGATCTTTATCTAATGCTTGCATTGTGGTTTCAGTGCTACCGGCCTTATTAAACTTATTTACAAACATGTGCTGATGACCATTTCCTGCAACTTGTGGTAAATGAGTTACACACAATACCTGAGTTGATTCTCCAAGGCTGCGGAGCATTCTACCTACTACTGATGCCGTAGGACCTGAAATACCCACATCAACTTCATCAAATATCAATGTTGGAGTGGCGACTTTTTTAGCGGTTATCACCTGAATACCTAATCCTATTCGTGATAACTCGCCACCCGAAGCCACTTTAGAAATGGGTTGTAAAGGCTGCCCTGGGTTAGTGGTCACCATAAATTCGATACTGTCACTGCCATTCATTGAAATATTGGCTGGGTCGTGATTGACTTGGATGCAAAATTTACCTTTAGGCATATTGAGCTCATGAATCGAATGAGTGACTAATTTATCTAGCTCTTTGGCGTAACGACTGCGACTTTGACTGAGCTTTTGGGCATTGGTTAAATAGGCCTTTTGGCTGGCCTCAAGCTGCATTCTTATTTCATCCAGTTTGCTTTCATCACCAGCAAGCTCGGCCAGCTCTGCCACCAACTCTTGATGATGTAATGCGAGCTTGTCTGGGCTAACATGATGCTTTCGAGCGAGTTGCATTGCTGTTGATAAGCGTTTTTCAAGAAAGGCAAAATGTTCAGGGTCGAGTTCTAAGCGACTTAAATAGCTTTCTATTTCACTGGCACTTTCTTGTACCTGGATTAATGCTTCATTTAACATGGTGCTAATGGGCGCAAGCGAGTCATCATATCCTTGTAACGTGTCAGCAATGCTGGTCACTTTATTGAGCAGTGATTCAATGTTGCCTTCATCGCTTTCAGTAAGTAAGTGTAAACCCGCCTGGCAGCATTCAATTAAATCGGTGCCATTAGCTAAACGCTTGTGCTCTTGTTCTATTTCATCAAACTCTTCTAAGCCTAGGTTAAACTCGTTTAACTCTTCGACCTGATATTGCAGCAACTGTTGGCGAGAGATACGCTCATGCTGTGCTTGTTCAAGTTGTTTTAGTTGGTTTTCAACCTGTTTGCAACGCTGATAACTGGCACTAACACTATCAAGGAGTAATTTATGGTTGGCGTAACTGTCGAGCAAATTCAATTGGTGCTCGCTTTTGAGCATTGCATGATGGGCATGCTGCCCGTGAATGCCAATGAGCAACTGGCCAATGGCTTTTAATTGTGTCACGGGTACAGGATTGCCATTGATATAGGCACGAGAACGGCCATCACTATTGATGGTACGGCGCAGAATGCATTCATCTTCAGCGTCAAGATCATTGTCTTCAAGCCAGCGTTTAGCTAAAGGTACATCGTGCAGGGTAAAGCGAGCGCTGACTTCTGTTTTACTTGCGCCAGGCCTGACGGTATTAGCATCACTGCGATTACCTAAACATAACCCCAGAGCGTCGATGGCAATCGACTTACCAGCACCGGTTTCACCGGTGATGCTTGTCATACCGGCTTTAAAGTCGAGTTCTAAAAAACGTACGATAGCAAAATTGTTAATGCTGAGTTGGCAAAGCATAATGAATTCCTGTCAATGAAACCACCAAACCACTGTATTGATAAACAGTATATACTGATTTTTTATACAGTAAAGTAGTTGACTAAAAATTATCTCTGCTTGATTGTTGAGCAATAATTGGCTGATGATTAACCATACGTTTTTAATAGGGTTTCTATTATCGGTAAACTTAAAAAGGTCATTAAGGTGCCGTAGAGGATCCCTTGTGCACTGACATTGGCATGTACCTGGTAACGCTCAGCAAGTAAGTAAACACTTGCTGCCGTGGGTAAAGATGCTAATAACACTCCCATGATTAACCATTGTGGCGTGACACCAAATGCTTTTAGTAGGGCGTATGCAATCAGAGGCTGAACCACAAGTTTTAACAAATTAATGCCGTTTAACTCGACAATTAATCCCGCGCTAAACAATTTTCTACCACTTTGTTGACGCAAGGCTTTAACCAGTACCATTCCGATAGCAAATAGGGCGCAAGGGCTTGAGGTATTGCCTATTTGGTGCAGCATCAAAGTAATACTAGAGGGAAGGGTAATATGACATGCCGACAGTGTGATACCTATTGCGCTTCCAACCACAATGGGGTTTTTACCCAATGCACTTGCCATAATTAATATGGCAGGTTCGGTTGATTGTTTACTGCGGCTCGCAAGCTCAATTGACACCAGCGCGAAGGCAAACATAATAACCGATAATAAGCTCGCTATGGCAGCGGCTACTAAGGCCATTTTATTATCTGGAAACATTAAACTCATCAATGGGATACCGATAAAAGCGGTATTTCCAAATGTAGAGTTTAATGCGCGCATTGCAGCGACAGCTTGTTGTTTAGGCGCTTGCCACAATGACAGTAATACCCCTACCGAATAGGTGATGACCATGGCTAGGCTAAACCCTGCAATAAAGCCCCATTGGGCAATATCTTCAATCGGTGTTTCTGCTAAAACAATCAATAAAATCGCCGGAAATGCGACGTAGTAAACAAATTGATTGAGAATGACATCAGTATCCGCAGGCAAGATCCTGCTTTTTTGAAATAAGCTGCCTAGCACCATGATGGCAAAAACAGCAATAAGCGGGGTAAGAATACTAGACATCCCTCGCGTTTCCTTCGCAAAATGATAGAGGTGTCACTGTACCGCTTTTGCCTGTTGTGATGCAATTAGACTAATGATAAAGATGATGTTTTTAATGAGACTAGCGTTGATTGAGTCAGAATTTAATCGGTTATCGTTTAATGAGGTCTGAACACTTTTCTTTCAGTATCAGTGTTTACCTTAAGGTTTATCATTTGCGGGGTTATTTAGTGACTTTTGGCGGTGGTAAGATGCCAAGTTCAGTAAAAAAATGCACTTGTCTTCTTAATTCAAACAATGAACCAACACGAACTTGGTTGCCAATCACTAAGGTCCAATTATCTGTTTTACCGTCAGGGTTGGTAAAGGTGTAACCTTGGTAAAAAATCTTTTTCATTGACGATTACTCTATAAAGCCTGAATTGCTTCAGGCTGTTTAGATGACAACAGATTGAGTGCTGTGGTTATTATTGTGGTTTTAGTTGTTAGGGCTAAAGTGGTCTAAAACGGATCATTGTATGCTGATGCCAATATTAGATACACCCGCATCAATAATGTCTTTGCGTAAGCCTTTGACTAATTCGCTATTAATATCCGGATTGGCCTCAATAATATCAAGTAGCATACCTTGAAGCTCTTTCTCTTCTTCCATTACTGGATGTGAAAACACGAATTCATCGAGCTCTTCATCCATTAATGACTCATCGCTAATGGCTTCAATATAGTTAGCAACAGTGCTTGATGACAATTTGCTGATGTTAGTGATGTCTTCTTCAATTTTGCTGTTAATTGCACTCATTAGGGTTGCAATGGCAACTGCTGCATCCATTGCTGGATACGCTCCGTAGGCTTCAAAATCACTTGGGTCTGGGGTGTTGTCATCTAGGCGTTGTAAGTGCACCTCAATATTGAATTTAATTTTTTTGTCGTACTGGCTTTGCCATAGCAACTCTAATGCAGTGCTTAATACCTGTGGTTCACCGAATTCGCAGACTTCTGAAAACAACTGATAATTAGGTAGCATGCGTTGACATAAGGCAAGTGCAAAAAGTTGCTTTTGTGGTAAAGAAAGTGCTTTAAGGCGTTTAAAAAAGCCGGTTTTACTGGTCATTAGGTATATCCACTGATAGCTGGTTTATAACTTGATTTGCCGCTGATTCTACCTTAGTTAACTCATCAAGTAACTCTAGTATTTCAGGTTCTAAATCATCGATGTCAATTTTGTGCTTTAATCCCGACTCAATGTCTTGGCAAAGCTTTTGGGTTGTTGGCACTCCGCAATAACAGGTTGCACCATGCAGTTTATGCACTGTTTGTAATAAGGTGCTGCTGTCGCGATCGTTCAATGCGTTGGTGATGGTCTCGACGGTTTCAGGTAATGAGCTGACAAGCATTTTTAGCATATCTAATGCTAAATCAGGTTTTTGGTTTGCCTGGGTTAGGCATAAATCCCAATTGAGTACTTGGGTATCAAAGTGAGTAAATTGGGGTTTAACAATCCAACGACTGATTACACTTTTTAAAGATACTTCATCGATGGGTTTAGGTAAGAACCCATCCATTCCGCTGGCTAAATATTTTCTCGCTCTTCAGCTATTGCATGGGCGGTGACAGCAATAATAGGCGTATGGCGATTAAGCGATTGTGCACGTATATGCTGGGTGGCCGTTATCCCGTCAGTGCCTGGCATTTGGATATCCATAAAAATCAAGTCAAATGCGTGTGCTTTGGCTTGCGCTATAGCTTCTTTGCCATTATTAACAGTGACGACATTAGCGACCAACTCTTTTAATAATGTATCAATGAGTTTTAAGTTAGCGATGTTGTCATCAACAGCTAAAACAGAGGCATTGAGTCGTTTAGGAACATCAATTTTCGCGGGTTCCGGCAAGCTGATTAACGTTGCTGGTGTTGGCGGATATATTAAGTGATGCGCGAGGGTAAAATCACTTACAGGAGTATTAAGCAGTATGTCAGCATTGGCTTTGAGTACATTGATAATCACATCTTGGTTAAGGCAATCATGCAAGATGACTAGGCATTCTGTATGCTGGCGTGCTTGTTGTAATAATTCAATAAAGGCGGCGTTGTCTGTAAAGCCATGACAACTCATGATGATGTAATCAAATTTGCTGTTTTGGCTTTTGAGTACTGATGTCAGGTTATCTGAGTTAGCCACATTGGTTAAAATAAGCTGCCACGATACCAAACGGCGATTAAGCATGTCGCGCGTTAATTCACGTGGTTCATACAGTAATACCGATTTATGCTGAAGCATTTCAACGGGGATCACTTCACCAATTTCAAATTGGCTGATCCCAAGAGGTAAAATAAACCAGAAGTTTGACCCCTTATTTGGCGCTGAGGTAAAGCCTATCTGGCCGCCCATTTGATTAATAAGGCGTTTAGTAATCACCAATCCTAACCCTGTGCCGCCAAAACGGCGTGAAATGGATGAGTCTGCCTGGCCAAAAGCTTGGAACAAATATTCTTGCTGGCTTTCATCAATGCCAATCCCGGTATCGATCACTTCGCAGCGTAGGGTGATGTTATCTTCATCTTGTCCAACAAGGTGAATTTTAAGGATCACGCTACCAATGTCGGTAAACTTGATTGCATTTCCAACCAGGTTAGTAATGATTTGGCTGACTCGCATAGCATCGCCACTGACACTTTCGGGGACGTTTTCATCAATGTCGATAACCAACTCTAGGCCTTTCTCTTGGGCACTACCGGCAATAATGGTTAAGGTTTCTGTTAGAGTCTCGCGCAGCGCAAAAGGCATTTTTTCAAGCACCATTTTACCGGCTTCAAGTTTAGAAAAGTCGAGAATGTCATTAATAATGCCCAATAAATTACTGGCGCTTCGCTCAATGGTTTTAATGTAATCGAGTTGACTGGTGTGCAGAGGCGTTTTAAGTAACTGTCTTGCAAAGCCAATGACGCCGTTAAGCGGTGTGCGTAACTCATGGGACATATTTGCCAAGAATTCAGATTTAATGCGGCTGGCTTCTAAAGCGCGCTTTTTGGCTAAATCTAACTCTACGTTTTGAATTTCGATTTGCTCTAATGTTTCGCGTAAATCGGAGGTGGCCTGGTCAATGTTTTGTTGCATTTCATCGTGGTATTCAGACAATGAACTCGCCATGGCATTAATACCACGTTTTAATAAATCCAATTCACCAATTAAGTTACCTTCAAGGCGGGTGTCGAGTTTGCCTTCACGAATTTTTGCCACCACCCGCACCATTTCTGTAATGGGATGGTTAACATGTTTCACCAAACGGAAGGTGAAAAATAAGTTAAACTGTACACCAATCAACACAATAATAAACGCGGCAATAGCGGCTCGATGTTGTTCAAGAAGGGCATTTTCTTTGTTCAACAACACCGAAATATACCCTAATATTTGTTCTTGTTGGCTGTTATAAATGGGTTCTATAAAGTGCTGGGTGATGGGTTGGGTATCATTATCTTTTGAGCGGTTTAAGCTACTTACTAATGATGCTTCATAACCGGTATGCGAAATAATAGGCACTCTAATGACCATGGTGTCACCAATGGTTTCGTGCTCCGCGCCAATCAATTGAGTCAGGGGCTGTTTATAACGCATGGTTTCAAAGTCTTTGTGATAATGCGAGGTGACAAACAGCTGGTTTTCGGCATCAAATACGGCAATAGAATGGATGAGTGATGCGTTGTTTATTTGCGAGGCTGCTAGTAAGCGTTTGGTTGATTCACGGTCTTGATTAATGATGCCGAATTCGCTGGCGATGGCCAAAGGCTCAACAATATTACTGCCTTTGACGATTAAGGTGTCTTCCAATTCATAAAAGCGGTTTATCGTGAAATAACTTCCAAGTAGAATACCCACTACAATTGTGGGCGCTAACGCTAGTACCAGAACCCAAGAACGTAGGCTGTATTTGGTCATATTGTTGGCACTTTTCATGTCAGTTAGGTGTGTTCCTGATGCTAAATCGCTACTATTGCGTCTAGACTGCCAGAAATAGCGCACACTTGACTAGTTTTTTATTCGACATCTGAGGCCGAAATGGCACAATTTTTCAAAGAAAAACCGAACAAATCTAAACAATTATCTGCCAAGCTTTCATTAGACATCACCCAGTTAGATCATTTAGGTGCCGGAATAGCCCAGCATCAAGGTAAAGTCGTGTTTATCGCAGGGGCATTGCCAGGCGAACGAGCCACGGTGCAGCTTGTTGAACAAAAGAAAAGTTATGCCAAAGCTAAACTCATCAAAATTGATAGTCCAGCCACTAGCCGTATTAAAGCCCATTGCCCGCATTATGTGCAATGCGGCGGCTGCGATTTACAACATATGGACACACAGGCACAACGCGAACATAAACAAACTACGTTAGTTGACCTTATTGCTAAGTTATCCAGTGCTGAGGCGGTAGCTGAAAACCTTGTTGCCACACCCATTGTTGATAATGCCTGGCATTATCGCCGCCGAGCTAGGTTGGCGACAGTATTTGACAAAAACACCCAACGTTTACAATTGGGGTTTCGGGCCGCAAACAGCAATAAAATTGTTGAAATTAACCAATGTCCAGTGCTTGCAGCGCCGTTGTCTGATCTTATCACGCCGCTGGCGGTTAATTTAAATCAGCTAAAAGCCAAAGCCAGTTTAGGCCATGTTGAATTAACCCAAGCTGACAATGGTCACTTTGCTGTGTTGAGAATAACGAAAACCTTACCTAATTCAGATTTACGTTGGTTAAGTGGCTTTGCCGAAAAACATCAACTTAAGGTGTTGTTGCAAGATGATGCAGGTAAATTAACCCAGCTTTACCCAACTTTGTTATCTGACGAAGATAAAGTGACATTACCGTTTTACCTTTTAGCGGATAACAGTGTTCGTTGCTCATTCACGCCGGGTAATTTTGTTCAGGTGAATGGTGTGATAAACCAAGCTA
Source organism: Shewanella phaeophyticola (assembly GCF_025398315.1). Taxonomy (GTDB): domain Bacteria; phylum Pseudomonadota; class Gammaproteobacteria; order Enterobacterales; family Shewanellaceae; genus Shewanella; species Shewanella phaeophyticola. Next base: position 2,982,671 of record NZ_JAODOQ010000001.1, on the reverse strand, counting down.
TGGTTGAACAAGCGATTGACTGGCTCGATCCTCAAGCTGGCGAGCGGATCCTTGATTTGTTTTGCGGAGTCGGTAATTTTAGTTTGCCGTTAGCGAAAAAAGCGGCGCAAGTGATTGCCGTTGAAGGTGTGGCAGAAATGGTTGAGCAGGCCAAACAGAACGCTCTCGATAATCAATTAACTAATGTGAGCTTTTACCATGCAGACTTAAGTGCCGATTTATCTGAGCAAACCTGGCTGGGTAAAATTGATAAATTGTTACTTGACCCTGCTAGAGCCGGCGCCTATGAAAGTCTACAATGGCTGCAAAAAATGCAACCTAAAAAGGTGGTTTATGTGTCGTGCAATCCGGCAAGTTTAGCCCGCGACAGTAGTGTATTATTAGCCAATGGTTATCGAATTGCTAAAGTAGGTTTAGTTGATATGTTTCCTCAAACGCATCATATTGAGGCGATGGTCTTATTTGAACTAGGTAAATAAGTGTCAACTTTTTCAGTATTATCAACTGGTATGCTATAAAATTGTTCAATTAATCATGTTTGAATTGACAAACGTGCCTAGGGCTTCAAGATAGCATATTCAGTTGTCGTTTTTACCTCATTTCACCTTGAATCAGTGAAGTGAAGGTGGGTATCAGTCGGTCATGCGGCTAAGGAAGGGTTCATGGTATCTGTTCGCGAAGCACATTTTAATACGCAAGCATTCCAATTAGATGAGTGGGTCGCCCGTTATATTGACGATAAAGACGACGCTCAAACACTATTATCGTTGATCCAGCAAGTTGAGGCCTTACCGGTCAAAAACAAACTGGCGCACACCGAGTTGCTTGCGCGTGCTCGTGAAATGATCGAAATTTTAGCGCCACTTAACATGGACATTGAAACCCTGCAAGCGGCAGTGCTGTTTTTAATGCATGAAGCAGGCGTGTTAAGTGATGAACAATTAGCCGAAAAGTATGGCGAAAATTTAGCTAAGTTGGTGGCCAGCGTGGTCACCATGAATGCCATTGGCGCCCTTAAAGTCAGCGAAAATTCGCGTGACGCCGAACCTCAAATCGACAATATTCGTAAAATGTTACTGGCGATGGTTGAAGACGTACGTGCAGTAGTGATCAAATTGGCTGAGCGTGTGTGTTTATTGCGCGCGGTTAAAAATGCTGACGAAGAAACTCGCGTATTGTTAGCCCGTGAAATTGCCGATATTTACGCACCGCTTGCTAATCGCTTAGGTATAGGTCAGCTCAAGTGGGAACTTGAAGATATTTCGTTCCGCTACTTGCACCCAACGGTATATAAAGACATCGCTAAACAACTTGATGGTAAACGTGTTGACCGTGAAGTGTTTATCGACAAGTTTGTTACGCAATTACAAGCGCGTTTAGACAAGGATCAGATCCGCGCCAAAGTCTATGGCCGCCCTAAGCATATTTACAGCATTTGGCGTAAAATGAAGGGTAAAGATCTTAAGTTCGATGAACTGTTTGACGTACGTGCTGTACGTATCGTTACCGAACGCTTACAAGATTGTTATGGCGCGTTAGGCGTTGTGCATGATTTATGGCACCACATTCCACGCGAGTTTGACGATTACGTCGCCAACCCAAAACCGAACGGTTATCAATCCATTCATACCGTCGTGGTGGGACCTGAAGGCAAAACTGTCGAAATTCAAATCCGCACCGAAGCCATGCATCAAGATTCTGAACTTGGTGTGGCTGCACATTGGAAGTACAAAGAAGGTGCGGGTAACGCCAAACAAACCGGCTACGAAGAAAAAATTAACTGGCTACGTAAAATTTTACAGTGGCAAGAAGATGTGGCCGAAAGTGGTAACTTGGTTGATGAAGTCCGCAGCCAGGTATTTGAAGACCGAGTCTATGTATTTACCCCTAACGGTGAAGTTGTCGATTTACCTTTAGGCTCGACGGTGCTCGACTTTGCTTATTACATTCATTCACAAGTGGGGCATAAGTGTATAGGCGCCAAAGTAGATGGCCGTATTGTGCCGTTTACTTACCAGGTTGAAACCGGCGAGCGCATTGAAATCATTACGTCAAAAACGCCAAACCCAAAACGTGACTGGCTCAATCCTAACTTAGGCTATATCAAGTCATCTCGTTCTCGATCTAAAATTCAACATTGGTTTAAACAGCAAGACCGCGACAAAAATATTGCCGCCGGCAAAGAAATGCTCGAGTCAGAGTTATCCCGCGTTGGCTTAAAAATTAAAGATGCTATCGTGGCAGTTGAGCGTTTTAACCTTAATACCATGGACGACATGTTAGCAGCCATAGGCGGAGGTGATTTACGCTTAAACCAAGTGGTTAACTTTACCGAAACTAAAGTCCGTAAAGTGGAAGATACCGACGAAGACTTAGTGGAAGACATTCTTAAAAAAGCCTCTAACAAACCGAAAAAATCAAGCAAAGGCCAGGTTGAGGTTAACGGTGTCGGTAATTTAATGAGTCATATTGCCCGTTGTTGTCAGCCGGTACCGGGTGATGAGATTTTTGGTTATATCACCATGGGGCGTGGTATTTCAGTGCATCGCAGTGATTGTGAACAAGTTAAAGAATTAATGCGCGCACACCCTGAGCGCAGTGTTGATGTCATTTGGGGCGAAAACTATTCTGGCGGATACCGTATTCGAGTACGGGTATTATCTCATGACCGCAGCGGTTTATTGCGCGATTTAACCACAGTCCTCGCAGCTGAAAAGTCAAACGTAATGGCCATGAGCTCATCATCAGATGTAAAAACGCAAACGGCAACCGTGGAGCTTGAACTTGAGCTATACAACCTTGATGGATTATCGCGCATCATTGCGAAATTATCACAAGTCGACGGTGTCATTGAGTCTCGTAGATTATAAAACCGTAAGAATCAACAAAAGACTCGGCACAAAGGCACCTTAATCTGGGTGCCTTTTTAATTAAAGTGTCGTTCAATTTAGAGGAAAAACAAGGTGGCAAACATTCAATCGTTATTGAATATTATGAAGCAATTACGTGATCCGCAAACTGGCTGCCCATGGGACCTTGCCCAAAACTTTGCCACTATAGTGCCTTTTACTTTAGAAGAAGCTTATGAGGTGGTCGATACCATAGAGCGCAAAGCGTGGCAGGAATTACCCGATGAATTAGGCGATTTGTTGTTTCAAGTGGTGTTTTATTGTCAGCTTGCTCAGGAGCAAGGCATGTTTGACTTTACCACGGTCGTAGAGCGTATTAGCGATAAATTAACCCGGCGCCATCCACATGTGTTTGTGCAGGCTGATGGTCAAATCAGTGACGCTATCACTAATACTCAAGAGTTAAGCCAAGCATGGGACAAATTAAAAGCTAATGAGCGTCAGCAAAAGCAGCTTCACTCGGCATTAGACGATATTCCTCAAGCATTACCGGCATTATCTCGAGCGCGCAAAATTCAACATCGGGTCGCTAAAGTCGGCTTTGATTGAGGCCGAGCTTGAACCTGTTGTAGCAAAAATACATGAAGAAATTGATGAAGTGCTTGTTGAGGTAAACAAAAGCCATGACGATCCGGCTTACTCGCAAACCCATATTCAAGATGAAATGGGGGATTTATTATTTGCCGTGGTCAATTTGGCTAGACATTTAAAGGTCGACCCAGAACAAGCGCTACGACAAGCCAACAGCAAATTTGAACGCAGATTTAGAGGCGTTGAGCATTATGTTGCCGACAGCGGAAAAGCCATTGAGCAGCATACTTTGTCCGAGTTAGATGGCTACTGGGATAAGGTAAAGCAAGATGAAAAGGCAAATTAAGCTAAAATTAGCATGTTTAAGTTTGTCGAATCGAAGTGGCTTTGATATACTATCGCCCCGTCCTAGTGCTTTCTTACAAGCACGTTTTTTCCAACACATTTTCTCAGGTTCAGCATGACTACAAGGTATATCTTCGTTACTGGTGGCGTTGTTTCATCACTAGGTAAAGGCATTGCAGCAGCTTCGCTAGCAGCAATTTTAGAGGCGCGTGGCCTCAATGTAACCATTATGAAACTGGACCCATACATTAACGTCGATCCAGGTACGATGAGCCCAACTCAGCACGGTGAAGTATTCGTGACTGAAGATGGCGCTGAAACCGACCTCGACTTAGGTCACTATGAACGTTTCATTCGCACTAAAATGAACCGCCGCAATAACTTCACTACAGGCCGTATTTATGAAGAAGTACTTCGTAAAGAGCGTCGTGGTGATTATTTAGGTGCAACCATTCAGGTTATTCCGCATATTACCAATGCGATTAAAGAAAAAGTACTTGAAGGTGGCGAAGGTCATGACGTTGCAATCGTAGAGATTGGTGGCACGGTAGGTGATATCGAATCATTGCCTTTCCTTGAGTCTATTCGTCAATTAGGTGCTGAGCTAGGACGCGATCGCACACTCTTTATGCATTTAACCTTAGTGCCATTTTTGGGGGCTGCAGGTGAAATCAAAACCAAGCCAACACAGCACTCTGTAAAAGAGTTACGTTCAATTGGAATCGCGCCAGACGTATTGGTTTGTCGTGGCGACCGTGCAATTCCTGCCAACGAAAAATCTAAAATCTCGTTATTTTGTAACGTAGAAGAGCGTGCGGTTATTTCACTTAAAGACGTCGACAGCATCTACAAAATTCCTGCGCTATTACGCTCACAAGGGTTAGATGAATTAGTGATCAAGCGTTTCCATTTAGATTGTAACGAAGCCGACTTATCTGAGTGGGAAAATGTGATTTACCAAGAAGCAAATCCAAACGGTGAAGTCACCATTGGTATGGTCGGTAAATACATCGAACTACCCGATGCTTATAAGTCTGTTAACGAAGCATTAAAGCATGCGGGCTTAAAAAACCGTGTGACAGTGAATATCAAGTACATTGATTCACAAACTGTTGAAGCTAAAGGTGAAGAAGTGTTGCAAGGCTTAGATGGTATTTTAGTACCGGGCGGCTTTGGTGAGCGTGGCGTTGAAGGCAAAATTTTTGCCGCGCAATTTGCCCGTGAAAACAACTTACCTTACTTTGGTATTTGTTTAGGTATGCAAGTGGCTTTGATTGAGTTTGCTCGACATGTGGCCGGCTTAGAGGATGCCCACTCAACCGAGTTTAACCCAGATTCTCCACACCCAGTGGTTGGCTTAATCACTGAGTGGATTAACGAAGAAGGTGATGTTGAAAAACGTCATGAGTCTTCTGATTTAGGTGGCACAATGCGTTTAGGTGCACAATTATGTCACTTAAAAGAAGGCACTAAAGCAGCAACAGCTTACAACTCTACAAGCTGTGTAGAGCGCCATCGTCATCGCTATGAAGTGAACAACAACTACATTGAGCGTCTTGAAAAAGCCGGATTAGTGTTCAGTGGTTTGTCTTCAGACCGTAAATTAATTGAAATGATCGAATTACCAAATCACCCTTGGTTTGTTGCGGGTCAATTCCACCCAGAATTTACCTCAACCCCACGTGATGGTCATCCATTATTTGAAGGGTTTATTGCTGCTTCTTCAGCATACCAAAAACGCGATATCAGCTAAATTTGAAATAGCCGTTAATGTTGATGCATTAACGGCTTTTTTGTCTATGATGTATGCGTAAGATCAAATAATCATCAATCTGATGCCTTACAGTGGTGTAAACTAAGTTGAAGCTAAATCCAATTCGATTTATCCTAAGCGAAGATAAAATAAAATTACCAAACTGAAAGTAAAATACCAATAAATCGACAGTTTTAACGAATATCGTGGTTTTATTGGTATTGGCTTTTAACTTTTATATAAATTTTTTAATTTACTGACACAGTACGAGGAAATTATGGCTAACATTCTTAAAGTGATTGGTCGCGAGATTATGGATTCGCGTGGCAACCCAACCGTAGAAGCAGAAGTGCATTTAGAAGGCGGTTTTGTGGGTATGGCTGCTGCACCATCTGGCGCATCAACCGGTAGTCGTGAAGCATTAGAACTACGTGACGGCGACAAAGCACGTTATTTAGGTAAAGGTGTACTAAAAGCGGTTGCCGCTGTAAATGGTCCAATTGCAGAAGCCCTTAAAGGTAAAAATGCATTAGACCAAGCAGCACTTGATCAAATCATGATTGATTTAGATGGCACTGAAAACAAAGCTAAGTTTGGCGCTAACGCAATCCTAGCGGTTTCTCTTGCAGCAGCTAAAGCTGCCGCAGCTGCTAAAAACGTGCCTTTATACGCACACATTGCAGATTTAAACGGTACACCTGGTGTTTACTCTATGCCGCTTCCAATGATGAACATCATCAATGGTGGTGAGCATGCAGACAACAGTGTTGATATCCAAGAGTTTATGATCCAACCTGTTGGCGCGCCAAACTTCCGTGAAGCATTACGTATGGGTGCAGAAGTGTTCCATAGCTTAGCAAAAGTATTAAAAGCACAAGGTCACTCAACAGCCGTTGGTGATGAAGGTGGTTTTGCACCAAACCTTGAGTCAAATGCAGCAGCACTAGCAGCAATTAAAGTCGCTGTAGCTAATGCCGGTTACGAGCTAGGTAAAGACATTACGTTAGCACTAGACTGTGCAGCATCTGAATTCTACGACAAAGAAGCCAACATTTATCACCTAAAAGGTGAAGGCAAAAAGTTCACTTCAGAAGAGTTTAACCACTTCTTAGCTGATCTTGCTAACCAGTACCCAATCGTATCGATTGAAGATGGTCTAGACGAATCAGATTGGGATGGTTTTGCGCACCAAACTAAATTGTTAGGTGACAAAATTCAGTTAGTCGGCGACGATTTATTCGTAACCAACACTAAAATCCTTAAGCGTGGTATCGACAACGGTATTGCAAACTCTATCCTAATTAAATTCAACCAAATTGGTTCATTAACTGAAACCTTGGCTGCAATTAAAATGGCTAAAGATGCTGGCTTTACCGCAGTGATTTCACACCGTAGCGGCGAAACTGAAGATTCAACCATTGCGGATTTAGCTGTCGGTACTGCTGCTGGCCAAATCAAAACGGGTTCATTAAGTCGTAGTGACCGTGTTGCTAAATACAACCAATTACTTCGTATTGAAGAAGCGTTAGGTGCAAAAGCACCATTTAACGGCCTTAAAGAAGTGAAAGGTCAAGCATAATTTTTTGCTTTAGTTTAAAAAGGCCACCACTCGGTGGCCTTTTTTGTTGTACTATAACCAACAAACATTTTAGGGGTTAACACAGCGTAACTTGATATTATGAAACGACTAATATTATTAATGATAGGTTTATTGGCAATTTTGCAATATCGGCTGTGGCTGGGCGATAACAATTTATCAGAGTATGTCGTGCTGCAAGCCCAGATTGACGCCCAGCAACAAAGCAACCAAAAGCTGGTGACTCGCAATCAAATCCTTAAAGAAGAAATCATCGATCTAAAAAGTGGCACCGAAGCCATTGAAGAGCGTGCTCGTAATGAACTTGGCATGGTCAAAGACGGTGAGACTTTTTATCGCGTGGTGGGCAGTGAGCTGCGCGAACAACAACCGTTTAACCCATAAAAATCATTCGCTTTAACTACGCCATAATAACGATAACAATGGTCTACTATGCAAAACAACTCTAATTCTATTATTGCGATTGTGCCTGCTGCAGGTATCGGTAGTCGTATGGCGGCTGATAAACCTAAGCAATATTTACAACTTGGCCAACAACCGATTTTAGCGCACACTCTCGATGTTTTATTATCACACCCACAGATCACCCAAGTGGTTATCGCGCTTCATCCACAAGATCAGTACTTTCAGTATTTAGCCCAGTCTCAACACCCTAAATTGACTCAAGTTATAGGTGGGGGAGAACGGGCAGACTCTGTATTGGCGGCTCTGAACATGGCTAAGACTATTGACCCAACAGCCTGGGCATTGGTTCACGATGCTGCCAGACCCTGTTTGTGCCATAGCGATATCGATAAGCTGCTAGAATCACAGTCACGCTTTCCTCAAGGGGCGATTTTAGCCGCTCCGGTACGTGATACCATGAAGCGCAGTGACCCCAGTGGCATAATCACTAATACGGTTGAAAGAGCATTATTATGGCATGCATTAACGCCACAATATTTTCCTATCGACACATTACAGGCTAACCTTGCTAACGCCCTTAAAGCCAAGGTCAATATTACCGACGAGGCTAGCGCAATGGAGTGGGCAGGTGTTATGCCCGGCTTGGTTACAGGCCGTGTTGATAATATTAAAGTCACTCACCCTGATGATTTACAGCTTGCTCAGCTGTTCATGTCGCAAGCACAATAACCACATTGTAAAGATAACTTCGCCGCAAGGATTAACATGAATATACGTATTGGCCATGGTTTTGATGTACATAAGTTTGGTGGCGATAAACCACTTATTTTAGGTGGTGTTGTTGTTCCTTATGACACTGGGTTAATTGCTCATTCTGATGGCGATGTGGTTTTACATGCTGTGAGTGATGCTATTCTAGGGGCGATGGCATTAGGCGATATCGGCAAGCATTTTCCTGACACAGATGCTAATTTTGAGGGGGCTGACAGCCGGGCGCTTTTAAAGCATTGTTATCAATTGGCCGTTGAGAAACAGTTTGTCATTGGCAATCTTGATGTCACGGTGATTGCCCAAGCGCCTAAGATGGCGCCACATATTGAGGCAATACGTCAATGTTTAAGTGACGATTTACAAACCGAACTTGACAATATAAATGTTAAAGCGACCACCACTGAAAAGCTGGGTTTTACCGGACGTAAAGAAGGTATTGCTGTAGAAGCTGTCGTACTGATGGTAAGTCAATCGCGTTAATCACATAGAGAATGCTAGTTAGATGAATGAATTACATTACCTGTTAGGTAAACCTTCAAGCCAAGCCGATTTACGAACTTACAATAGTGATTTTATTGTCAAAGAAATTTTGCCTTTTACCCCAACGGGGGAAGGTGAACATCATATGCTGCATATCCAAAAAAATGGCTTGAACACCGTCTATGTCGCTGAAGTGATTGCTAAGTTTGCTAAAGTGCACCCCAAAGATGTGACCTATGCAGGGCAAAAAGATAAAAATGCCGTTACTGAGCAGTGGTTTGGTGTACGTATTCCCGGCAAAGAAACGCCCGAATGGACGCAATTAAATAATGATAAACTCACAGTGTTATCAAGTAGTCGTCACAGCAAAAAATTAAGAATTGGTGCCTTACTAGGCAACCGATTTGTGTTGACCCTGCGTAATATTACGGATGTTGCTGACGTTGAATCTCGATTACAGCAGATTGCTGCCGGAGTGCCCAACTATTTTGGCGAACAACGCTTTGGTCATGATGGCAAAAATTTAGTGATGGGACGCCAGATGTTAAATGGCGGCCGTAATGTTAAAGATCGTAACAAGCGCAGTATGTATTTGTCTGCCGTGCGCTCAAACATATTTAACCTCTCGGCATCACACCGTTTAGCCACACATCAAGCACAAACGATAGTGGGTGATTGTGTGATGCTTGCTGGCAGTAAAAGTTATTTTACCGTCGATGCCTGGGATGATGTGCTTAATAAGCGCTTAGCTGAAAAAGACATCCAATTGTCAGCACCTCTTTGGGGGCGCGGCAACCCACTGGCAAAAGATGCAGCTCTTGAGCTAGAAATGGCGCCATTAACCGATTATTCACAAGATTTATCTGGGCTTGAAAATGCCGGTTTATCACAAGAAAGACGGCCTTTGTTGCTTGAGCCTCAAGGAATGAAATGGCACTTTGACGCCGATGTACTTACTCTTGAGTTTATGTTGCCTGCTGGCAGTTATGCTACCTCGGTACTGCGCGAACTTGCTGACTATCAAGATGTCCAAGAACAACAAAGAAAAGTCATGGTCGCTGAGCAACAAGCACAGCGTTTAGCACAATCTGAATCAACCTCTCAAAAAGAGTCATAACGATGATAAATATTTTGGTCAGTAATGATGATGGCGTTCATGCTCCTGGCATTATCGCGTTAACTCAAGCGTTGAGTGAGTTTGCTCAAGTGTTGACTGTCGCGCCTGACCGAAATTGTTCTGGGGCGAGCAACTCTTTAACCTTGACTAATCCATTAAGAATTAATAACTTAGATAATGGCTATATATCAGTCAATGGTACACCGACTGACTGTGTCCATTTAGCCATTAGACAGTTATGTCAGCATGAACCCGATATTGTGGTTTCTGGTATTAATGCTGGGGCGAATATGGGTGATGATACTTTGTATTCTGGCACCGTAGCAGCAGCGATGGAAGGGCGCTTTTTAGGCTTACCTGCTATCTCGATTTCGTTAGTCGGTAAATCGTTAACTCACTATGACAGTGCAGCGATTTATGCTGCAAAAATAGTTAAGGGCTTGCTGGCACACCCTGTTAATAGCGATCAAATTTTAAATGTGAATGTACCTGATTTGCCTGTAGAACAAATTAAAGGCATTAAAGTGACACGTCTAGGGGCAAGACACAAAGCCGAGGGAATGATTAAAACCCAAGACCCTGCTGGTAGAGATATCTATTGGCTTGGCTCGGTCGGCAGTGAGCAAGATGCTGGCGAAGGTACCGATTTTGGCGCAATAGCAGCAGGTTATGTCTCAATCACGCCTTTAACCGTAGACTTAACAGCTTATAATCAATTAAACGGATTAGCTGAGTGGATAACAAAAATATGACCCGGGTAGCATCAATATCAGCAATGAATTTAGCCAAAAAATTGTCTGATGCAGGCATCCGCCACCCAGCAGTATTACAAGCGGTGGCCACCACACCGCGAGAGTTATTTCTTGACGGTGCATTAGCGCATAAAGCCTATGAAAACACTGCGTTACCGATAGGTCAGGGGCAAACGATTTCGCAGCCTTATATCGTAGCGCGTATGACCGAATTGCTCTTGCAACGTAACCCACAAAAAGTGCTCGAAATAGGCACTGGCTCGGGATATCAAGCTGCAGTACTGGCGTCACTCATTCCTGAGCTGTGTACCATAGAGCGAATTAAAGCGTTGCAAATTCAAGCCCGGCAACGCTTAAAACGCTTAGACTTGCACAATGTTTCGTTTAAATATGGTGACGGTTGGCAGGGATGGCCTAATCGTGGCACTTTTGATGGCATCATGGTTACAGCTGCGGCAGCATCAGTGCCTCAAGCCTTGCTTGAACAGTTGGCAGATAACGGCGTATTAATTATTCCAGTAGGTGAGGACACTCAGCAGCTACTGAAGATCACTCGCACGAGCTATGAGTTTCACTCCGAAATAGTCGAAGCCGTTAAATTTGTACCATTAATCAATGGTGATTTAGCGTAACATTGTTAGGTTAATTGTTGTTTAGAGTCTTCGTTGATTTAGAGCCATTACTCGTGAGCGGTGGCGATGATATGTATAGTAGAGTTTGTGAGATAAAATACGCTCGCTAAGTAATAACACTGTGTTGAAACAAAAAATAACACTAAAGATTTAATTAAACGTCATTTTTGTTGTGTTGTATCAAAGCTTGTTGCAAGGTATTGCTTAGTTTTAAACGTGCTAGATTACACTTTCACCTTATTCTTGTGTATTTCCTAAAGGACTTAGTTTGATGAAAACCGGTTGGCCAAATTGTTTGGTCTTAGCAATTATGCTGACAGGATGTAGTTTTCAAGCTGATCGTCCTGCGCCGGTAGATAGTTTATCATCGATTAATTATGATCCTCGTTACCACAAAGGTTCGTTAAAAAGCCATCAATACCAGGTAAAGAAGGGCGATACCCTGTATTCGATAGCGTGGGGGGCGGGGCGTAATTTTGTTGAGCTGGCGCGTGAGAATAATTTACAAGCCCCTTATACGATTTATCCAGGGCAAATGCTTAATTTGGTCTTGGCAAAGAAAACAGTATCGTCGAACCCAAAATCTTCACAACCTTATGTGCCAGCAGTGCAAACAAATGCTGCAACGGTACCTTACTCTACACCCCCAGTCGTTCTGAAAATAAAACAATCGTTTCAAACTCTTCGGCAAACTCAAGTGCAGCGCCTGTTTTAAACAGAACGAAAAAAGATCTTGATCACAATTTAAAGCCTGCGTATTCTGTAACAACTACCCAACAAAATGTTAACCAAAGTGCAGTTGGTGCAACCGCCAGCTTGCCAAAACAAGTTCAGCAATGGCACTGGCCAGTTAGAGGTCGAATTATTGGATATTTTTCGACATCGGAACAAGGCAATCAAGGTATTAAGATTGCTGGTAACCGCGGAGATATTATTAAAGCCGCTGCTGATGGAAGGGTCGTGTACGCGGGTAATGCGTTGCGAGGATATGGTAACTTAGTGATTATTAAACATAACGATGATTATTTAAGTGCTTACGCTCATACAGACACGATAATGGTTAAAGAAAAGCAATATGTTAACGCAGGGCAAACAGTTGCAAAAATGGGCAGTACCGGGACAAACCAAGTCATGCTTCACTTTGAAGTACGTTATCACGGTAAGTCAGTAAACCCATTACGATATCTACCTAAACAGTAATAGTTTAGCAACATAAATAACGGAGGATAGGCTAGTGCAGTAGATTACATACCACAAAATTAGGTTTGGGAGAGCAATTATGAGCCGCAAAAAAAGTACTGCTTCAGCAGAACAACTTGTCGATCAAGCTAAACAACCACAAGAGGTTGCAACCAATAATGGCGATTTGGTGCAGCAACTCGATATCGAAGAAAAGATCCAAGATGATCTTCAAAAAAATCTCGACGCCACTCAATTATATTTAGGTGAAATTGGTTTTTCTCCGCTGCTAACAGCTGAAGAAGAAGTTTATTTTTCACGTAAATCCCTTAAAGGCTGCGAAAAATCTCGTAACCGTATGATCGAAAGTAATTTGCGTCTCGTTGTTAAAATTTCCCGAAGATACAACAATCGTGGTTTGGCATTGCTCGATCTTATTGAAGAAGGCAATTTAGGCCTGATCAGAGCGGTAGAAAAATTTGATCCTGAGCGCGGTTTCCGTTTTTCTACTTATGCGACTTGGTGGATCAGACAAACCATTGAACGTGCGATCATGAATCAAACACGCACAATTAGGCTTCCCATCCACGTGGTGAAAGAATTAAATGTGTATTTGCGTACCGCAAGACAGCTGGCGCAAAAACTGGACCACGAACCCACAGCAGAAGAAATTGCTGAAAAACTTGATGTATCAACCGGCGATGTTAGCCGCATGCTAAAATTGAATGAGAAAATTACTTCAGTTGACTCACCGATTGGCGGTGAAAACGAAAAAGCATTATTAGACGTGATTGCCGATGATGACTCGGTAGAGCCAGATCATCGCGTACAAAACGAAGACTTATCAAACTCTATTGTAGGTTGGTTAAACGAGCTCAACACTAAGCAACGTGAAGTATTGGCAAGGCGCTTTGGTTTATTAGGTTATGAGCCATCAACACTTGAAAATGTCGGTGCTGAAATCGGTTTAACACGTGAGCGTGTTCGTCAAATTCAGGTAGAGGCGTTAAAACGTTTAAAAGACCTATTAGGCTCGCAAGGTTTATCAGTGGAAGCGCTTTTTAGAGACTAGCTAGTGGAAAGTGTGCGGCTAAGCTAAGCCGCACCATGATATGAATAGTATAAGGACACATTGGCGTGTCCTTTTTTATTGTTTACATTTTACGCTTAATTGGCTAGCTTTTTTAGCTCATACAATAAGTCCAATGCCTGCTTAGGTGTAAAATCATCAGGGTTTATTTGTGCCAGCTTATCCATCGCAGGCGAAGGTTCCGGCATTGGCGCCAGTAAATTCATGCTCACCTGACTTGGTACTTGTTCTGCAGCTGTTATATCGCGATTTTCGAGTTGATGCAGCTTATACTTGGCAGCCTTAATCACTTGATTGGGTACACCGGCTAATGCGGCAACTTGTAAACCATAACTCTTACTGGCAGCTCCCTCCTGAACGGCATGCATAAAGGCAATGGTATCGTCATGTTCAATTGCATCTAAGTGAACATTCACTACTGCGGGTAATATCTCAGGCAATTGAGTTAGTTCAAAATAATGGGTCGCAAATAAAGTGAGGGCACTGACTTGTTTAGCGAGGTATTCAGCAGCAGACCATGCTAGCGATAAACCATCGTAGGTTGAGGTTCCGCGGCCAATTTCATCCATTAACACTAAGCTATTGGCGGTGGCATTATGGAGAATATTGGCGGTTTCGGTCATCTCGACCATAAAGGTTGATCGGCCCGATGCCAGATCGTCAGATGCGCCAATGCGGGTAAAGATTCGATCTATTTCACCTATTTGTGCCGCCTCTGCAGGCACAAAGCAACCAATGTGAGCCATTAAAGTAATTAAGGCAACCTGGCGCATGTAAGTTGATTTACCGCCCATATTAGGATCGGTTACAATCAACATTTTACGCTGTGGGGTCAAGCTTACAGGGTTGGCAATAAAGGCAGATTGACTGACCTGCTCAACGACAGGGTGACGGCCAGCATCGATATGAACCCCGATATCGTTTGTCATCTGTGGGCATTGATAATTGAGCGTTTCTGCACGCTCAGCAAAGTTACTCAATACATCTAACTGTGCGGCGGCAGTTGCAAAACTTTGTAGCTCTTGCAGTTTAGGTAACAGTAAATCAAATAATTGTTCCCATAACTGTTTTTCTAATGCGAGCGCTTTGCCCTGGCTCGAAAGGACTTTTTCTTCGTACTCTTTAAGCTCTGGGGTGATGTAGCGTTCAGTGCCTTTTAATGTTTGGCGTCGTTGATAACTCAAAGGGACTTTGTCAGCTTGTAAGCGGCTGACTTCAATGTAATAACCATGTACGCGGTTATAGCCAACTTTTAAGGTATTGATCCCAGTTTGTTGTTTTTCACGGGCTTCAAGTTCAACCAAATAATCACTCGCGCCTTCGCTCAATTTACGCCACTCATCTAACTCTGCATGGTAGCCCGTTTTAATCACGCCGCCATCGCGAATTAACATCGGTGGGTTATCGACAATTGCGCGTTCGAGCAGGTCATGCTGCTCAGGAAACTCGCCCAATTGGGTCGCTAATGTCATCATTTGTGGCTGTTGACATTGAGACAATGTTTGCTGGATTGTCGGCAATAATGCTAACGCTTGCTTTAAACGTGAAAAATCTCGTGGTCTGGCGCTTCGCAGGGCAAGACGAGCCATAATACGTTCAATATCGCCTAAACTTTTTAGTTGCTCATGCAGAGTGTGGTAAAGGTCGTTTTCTATTAATTCATTGACCGCACCGTGGCGTAATTGAATTGCTTGGCGGTCGCGAAGTGGCTCATGGATCCAGCGTTGCAACATGCGGCTGCCCATAGGCGTTGCTGTATTATCGAGTACCCAGGCAAGAGTGTTGTCATGTCCACCTGATAAATTTTGGGTTAGCTCTAAATTTCGACGCGTTGCAGCATCTAAGATGATTGATTCAGACTGATTGAATCGCACAATGGAATTGATATGCGGTAAGGCCATTTTTTGGGTGTCTTTGACATATTGCATTAAGCAACCCGCGGCTTGTAACGCCAAGCGCGCATCACTTATACCAAAACCATGTAAATCTTTGGTACCAAATTGGTTGAGCAATAGATTGATGCAGGTGTCGTAATCAAACTCCCATTCGGGGCGGCGGCGAATACCTTTCATGTTATTGATTAATAACATGTCAGTAAAATCTTCGCTGTAGAGTAACTCCGCAGGGTGGGTGCGCTGAAGTTCGGCTTCTAATGCTTCGCGTGTTGGTAATTCGGCAATGATAAAACGCCCTGACGAGATATCAAGTGTGGCATAGCCAAAACCACTTTTACCTTGATAAAGTGCTGCAAGTAGGTTGTCTTGTTTTTCTTGTAATAGTGCTTCATCGGTTAATGTGCCCGGAGTCACAATGCGCACTACTTGTCGCTCAACCGAGCCTTTTGAGGTAGCAGGATCGCCAATTTGCTCGCAAATAGCCACAGATTGGCCTATTTGAACCAATTTAGCTAAATACCCTTCAACGGCATGGTAAGGAATGCCGGCCATTGGAATTGGGTCACCCCCACTCTTACCTCGAGCTGTTAACGAAATACCCAGCAGTTCAGAGGCTTTTTTAGCATCATCATAAAATAACTCGTAAAAATCACCCATTCGATAGAATAGCAACATGTCAGCATGAGCGGCTTTTAAGCTCAAATATTGTCGCATCATCGGGGTATGTTTTTCTAAATCGCTGGTATCAATTACAGTCATTATGGACTCTTCACTTTATCAATCTTGGGGCACGAAACTTTATGGCGCTAATCTTAACAATTTTTATCTTCGGGGTATAAATCAATTCATAATAAAAATTGCTTGTAGGGTAAAATGTTGATGTCAAAAGGCAAATTAACTTGAAATAAAAAAAATTACGATCAGTACTTGATACTGTATGACTATACAGTATACTGATGAACATATTGAGATGAGTTACAACATTTCACCTAAATACAAAACGCATTTTACTAAACGTATTGAATGCCTTAAGAGGGTTTTACAATGAAGGTTGATCCAAACAAAGAGAAAGCACTAGCCGCCGTTTTAGGCCAAATTGAAAAGCAATTTGGTAAAGGCTCAATTATGAAATTGGGCGAAGATCGCACAATGGATGTTGAAACTATCTCTACCGGTTCACTTTCATTAGACGTCGCCTTAGGTGCCGGTGGTTTACCAATGGGTCGTATCGTTGAAATTTACGGATCAGAGTCATCAGGTAAAACCACATTAACGCTAGAGGTCATTGCAGCGGCACAACGTGAAGGTAAAACCTGTGCGTTTATCGATGCTGAGCATGCACTGGATCCTATATACGCTAAAAAGCTGGGCGTTGATATCGACAACTTACTGTGTTCTCAGCCAGACACAGGTGAACAAGCGCTTGAGATTTGTGATGCCTTAACTCGCTCTGGCGCTGTTGATGTAATTATTGTTGACTCGGTAGCCGCACTAACACCTAAAGCTGAAATCGAAGGTGAAATTGGTGATTCACATATGGGTTTAGCGGCACGCATGATGAGCCAGGCAATGCGTAAGCTTGCGGGTAACCTTAAGCAGTCAAATACTTTGCTTATCTTCATTAACCAAATCCGTATGAAGATTGGTGTGATGTTTGGTAACCCTGAAACTACAACCGGTGGTAATGCACTTAAGTTTTACGCATCTGTTCGTTTAGATATCCGTCGTACAGGCGCGGTGAAAGACGGTGATGAAGTGGTGGGTAACGAAACTCGCGTTAAAGTCGTTAAAAACAAAATTGCAGCACCATTTAAGCAAGCTGAATTCCAAATTCTTTATGGTCAAGGGATTAACCGCACCGGTGAATTAGTTGATTTAGGTGTACAGCACAAAATAGTGGATAAAGCCGGCGCATGGTACAGCTATAAAGGTGACAAAATTGGTCAAGGCCGTGCTAACGCCGGTAAATACCTAATTGAAAACCCAGCAATCGCCAATGAAATTGACACCACACTGCGTTCGCTATTATTAGCAAGTGGCAACAGTTTAGCCAATGCTGAAGATGGCGATGAAAACATTGATTTAGAAACGGGTGAAGTATTTTAATCTAGGTTTGCTTATTTTATGAGCCTGTGTGCTTAATCTGTCGTGGTTGCGTTTGTTACGCACCGCGACTTTTTTGTTTTGGAGCCTAGGGTCTGTTGATCTTTGATGTTTGAATTTTGTTCGAGTTAAAAACGTTTTAATCGAGGCGAATTGATTGATGCCTAGTCATCTAAGCAACTCTTTATTTGCAAAGAATCATTCAACAAAGAGTAAAACGTTTTTAGCCGAACCTTTCAGGCAGCGTTTGTTGGCCATTTTTACTGCGTTATCGACTTTTTATGTAGAATAACTACACCTCAAAGTCTCTGCCGCGCAGTTATATATGTGAGTAAAGACCAACAATTCGCTGCAAAAACAATCTTGAAACATCAACAGACCCTAGCAAAAGTTACATCATTTGAATGAGCAATAAATAGAACAAGCCCTTTTCTGGCAAAGCTCAAGGCTATTATATGTCCTTAACACAATGGTCGATGCTAATAACTGTGCTATTGCGGCATTTGTGCGATAAAACTATTGAGTAATTATCGTTTTTTGCTCAGATGATAATCGGTTTACTCGTCTCGCTTATTCCCTTAAATTCAGTATATAATGCCTACATTTACTGGCTTGCGTGTCAAGTTGGTTACTTTTGTATTCTTCTATTTCAGGGCCATTTCATGTTTCAGACTACAGCAGAGTTAAGAAGTGCTTTTTTAAAGTACTTTGAAGATAACGGACATCAGGTTGTTGATAGCAGCTCACTCGTTCCCACAAACGACCCAACACTGTTATTTACCAATGCGGGTATGAACCAATTTAAAGATGTGTTCCTAGGCATGGATAAGCGTAATTATACGCGCGCAACCACTTCTCAACGTTGTGTTCGTGCAGGTGGTAAGCACAATGACTTAGACAACGTAGGTTATACCGCGCGTCACCACACTTTTTTTGAAATGCTAGGTAACTTCAGTTTTGGTGATTACTTCAAAGAGGACGCCATTCGATTTGCATGGACCTTTTTAACTGAAACTCTAAAGCTACCTAAAGAGCGTCTATGCGTCACTATCTATGAAACCGATGATGAAGCGTATGATATCTGGACTCAAAAAATTGGTATTGCTCCTGAGAACATGATCCGTATAGGTGATAATAAAGGTGCAGCTTACGCATCAGATAACTTCTGGCAGATGGGTGATACCGATTCCAGTGGTGCATGTAGTGAAATTTTCTATGATCATGGCGACCACATTTGGGGAGGCCGCCCTGGCACTCCTGAAGAAGATGGCGATCGTTTTATTGAAATTTGGAACATCGTATTTATGCAATATAACCGTCAAGCAGACGGTGAAATGCTGCCTTTACCTAAGCCTTCTGTGGATACAGGTATGGGGATTGAGCGTATTGCTGCCATTATGCAAGGTGTACATTCAAACTACGAGATCGATATCTTTAAGCAATTAATAGCTAAAGCCGCAGAGATTATTGGCGTATCTGATTTAGAAAATAAATCGCTCCGCGTTATTGCTGACCATATTCGCTCGTGCGCATTTTTAGTTGCAGATGGCGTTATGCCATCAAACGAAGGCCGTGGATATGTACTACGCCGTATTATTCGCCGCGCTGTGCGTCATGGTAACAAGTTGGGCGCTAACGAAGCGTTTTTTTATAAATTAGTCCCAACATTAATCAGCGTGATGGGCGATGCTGCAAACGGCTTAAAAGCCATGCAAGCTATCGTTGAAAAAGCATTAAAAGCCGAAGAAGAGCAATTTGCCCGCACTCTTGAGCGTGGCTTGGTTATTCTAGATGGCGCATTAAACGGTCTTAAAGGCGACACCTTAGATGGTGAAACCGTTTTTAAATTGTATGACACTTATGGTTTCCCTGTTGATTTGACCGCTGATGTTTGCCGTGAACGTGACATTAATGTTGATGAAGCAGGTTTTGAAGCTGCAATGGCCGAACAAAGAAGCCGTGCACAAGCCGCAGGTAACTTTGGAGCAGATTACAACAGCAATTTAATCATTGATGCTGAAACCCAATTTTGTGGATATAGCGAGTTAACGGGTGAGTCGACTGTGACTGGGTTATATGTTGATGGCAACGCCGTAGAAAGCGTCACCGCAGGTCAAAAAGCCATTGTTGTGTTAGCCAACACCCCATTTTATGCAGAGTCAGGCGGGCAGGTTGGTGACAAAGGTGTGTTAAGTACACAAGGAATTGAGTTTACCGTTAACGATACTCAAAAATTTGGTCAAGCTACCGGCCATCAAGGCGAATTAGCTCAAGGGCAATTAGTTGTCGGGCAAGCCTTATCTGCGCAAGTGGATAAAAAATTACGTCACCGCACGCAATTAAACCATTCTGTGACTCACTTGTTGCATGCTGCACTGCGTCAGGTATTAGGTTCTCACGTGACGCAAAAAGGCTCACTTGTGAATCCAGAGCGTTTACGATTTGACTTTTCACACTTTGAAGCCGTTAAGCCCTCTGAGTTGAAAACGATTGAAGATCTTGTTAATACTCAAATTCGTCGTAACCATCAATTAAAAACGGCTGAAATGGCCATTGATGAAGCCAAAGAAAAGGGCGCAATGGCGCTGTTTGGTGAAAAGTACGATGATCAGGTGCGCGTGGTCACAATGGGCGATTTCTCTATCGAGCTGTGTGGTGGTACTCATGTTGGCCGTACGGGTGATATTGGGTTGTTTAAAATCACTTCAGAAGGCGGTATTGCTGCTGGCGTTCGCCGGATTGAAGCGGTTACCGGTGCTGCGGCAATGAGTTATGTAGCCGAGCAACAAGCTATGCTAGATGAAGCTGCGCAGTTACTAAAATCTGACAACGCGTCAGTGGTCGCTAAGTTAAAAGCCCAGCTTGATAAAGTGAAACAACTTGAGAAAGACTTATCGCAACTTAAAGATAAGTTAGCCGCTGCAGCAAGTGCAGATATGGCCGGTGATGCGATTGATGTGAATGGCGTGAAAGTGCTGGTTAAAATGATGGAAGGTGTAGACCCAGGTTCACTACGCGGTTTACAAGATGAGTTAAAGCAAAAGCTTAAATCAGCCATTATTGTGCTTGGCACCGCGAAAGACGGCAAAGTAAACCTGATTGCAGGTGTGAGCAATGACTTAACTAAACAAGTTAAAGCGGGTGAGTTAGTTGCAATGGTTGCTCAGCAGGTAGGTGGTAAAGGTGGCGGGCGTCCTGATATGGCGCAAGCTGGCGGTACTCAACCTGAAAATCTTGCCGCTGCATTAGCATCTGTTGAACCATGGATATCTGAGCGCTTGAGCTAATTTATTCATGATTTCATGATTTAGTCGACACTTAAGTTATAAAGTCTATGATATTCAACTTTATAACTTGAGTGCGAACAGTAGATTTGGCATAGTGAAGTGACTTGTTAGCGGTAGAAGAGTTTGTTGAGCTTTGTACTCGTGTTAATTTAGCGTCTTTAGACTCCAGTGTTATATCGGATGTTTTGCGTTTGATTTTACTGTTTAGATTGATTTAACGACGTGATGATAAATGCGGCCTATTTTAAGTCGTCATGTATGAATAAATGGTTTATCGCCAAGATTTTAAGTTTTCCGAATAGATAATGCCTTATAAACCGACGTATTTTGAAATAGATACTATGATTTTATTAAGTGCAGACATTATAATGAACGCATATTACGGACAAAGCGTGTTATGCAGATTGAACTAAAGGAGCAACCGAATGCTAATTTTGACTCGTCGTGTAGGCGAAACATTAATGATTGGTGATGAAGTCACCGTTACGGTTTTAGGTGTTAAAGGTAACCAGGTACGTATTGGTGTTAATGCACCAAAAGAAGTGTCTGTTCACCGTGAAGAGATCTACCAACGTATTCAGTCTGAGAAGTCAGGTTCACCTTCTGAAGGTGGAAATTACTAGTTTCGGCATATTTGTCCGATATAAACTAAGTCAGCATTTGCTGGCTTTTTTGTTTTTTGGGTAAATAAGCCGTTTTAAATAATCTTTCAAAATCATTTTTTAAAATAATATTCGCAAAAAAGAATACAGTTTTCATGAGTATTTGAAGCTATTATCTCCAATGTGATTAAAAACAGTCCAAATGAAGTTAGGTTTCCTAAAAAGGGTTTGACTTATTTTCGTCAAACAGTAATATGTGCGCCAAGAAAACGGAGAGGTGGCCGAGTGGCCGAAGGCGCTCCCCTGCTAAGGGAGTATGGGCTTTAACTCCCATCGAGGGTTCGAATCCCTCCTTCTCCGCCATTTCTTACAATAGTTAAATCGATGCGGATGTAGCTCAGCTGGATAGAGTACCTGGCTACGAACCAGGCGGTCGGAGGTTCGAATCCTCCCATCCGCACCATTAACTATTAATGTGATAAATATGAATGCGCGTGTAGCTCAGCTGGATAGAGTACCTGGCTACGAACCAGGCGGTCGGAGGTTCGAATCCTCCCACGCGCACCATTCATATTGCACCAAAACCCAAATTTCGCGCGTGTAGCTCAGCTGGATAGAGTACCTGGCTACGAACCAGGCGGTCGGAGGTTCGAATCCTCCCACGCGCACCATTTTTGCGGAGAGGTGGCCGAGTGGCCGAAGGCGCTCCCCTGCTAAGGGAGTATGGGCTTTAAATCCCATCGAGGGTTCGAATCCCTCCTTCTCCGCCATTCATTATTTTATTTGTTAACTACAGTAGTAAACATAAAAATATTGATTGGCATGTTGTACCGATTTTGCGCGTGTAGCTCAGCTGGATAGAGTACCTGGCTACGAACCAGGCGGTCGGAGGTTCGAATCCTCCCACGCGCACCATAATAGAAACGCCCTGTATGATTACAGGGCGTTTTTTTATGGGTAAAATATACAATGCTGAACAGTCATTAACTTATCGTCATTAATACCATTTATGAATCCTCTCTTATTGCAAGAGATAATAACGACAACTTCTGATACTCAATTGCTCCCATATATTCGGCTTTGGGTATCAGATTTACCCGCCATGATGGATATCTGCACCTAGGGTCTGTTGATCTTTGCTGTTTGAATTTTGTTCGAGTTAAAAACGTTTTAATCGAGGCGAATGGATTGATGCCTAGTCATCTAAGCAAAATCCATTCAACAAAGAGTAAAACGTTTTTAGCCGAACCTTTCAGGCAGCATTTGTTGGCCATTTTTACTGCGTTATCGACTTTTTATGTAGAATAACTACACCTCAAAGTCTCTGCCTTGTATAAAAGACCAACAATTCGCTGCAAAAACAATCTTGAAAGATCAACAGACCCTAGTCATCATATCAATCGTGGCGGCTTCCATGAGCCTTTGGTATTAACTGATTTGAACTAGGTGGCTATGAGCCTTTGAGCCCAAATATCCCTTCTATTATCTGTAACCTTCATTATTGTTAATCTTATCTCAGGCTTGTAGACCGTTAGCTATCATTTAAAACTCAGCTGTTTGTCATGGCTCTGACCTACCTTGGTCGATCATGGTCATTTTTATCACTTGAGGTTAAAGAGTAAGATTGGTAAACGATACCTATGTCTAAAAAAGGGCAACACATGATTGAAGTGTATTTATATTCATATAAAGTGAGTAAATAAACAGTTTTTGTTTAAGGTGACGATTTATTTGCACTATTTTATCATGTTGCAAAATCGTTACTTTTACAGATTTTGTTATGTATCAACAAAAAAAGGCATAAATATTATTGAATCTTTATTTTTTAGGTGACTATTTTGAACTTTGTTAACCTGCACTGAGATTGGGCATTTATTTTGGTAAGACCAATTTACAAAGGGATAGTATTGTAACTGTTTTTTGTTTATATTTTGTGACAAGATTTTGAGTTTAACGTGTTTAAATAAGCCGTTTTACTCAGATAAACCACGGTGTTGAATGACGTTTGGTATGAATGTTTATGCTTGCTTAATTAGCTTGCCGTTAATGTGTGAGTCAATGTGAGATTGTTTTTTAGAACAAACGGCGAAGTAAACCTCTATAGGGCATTGATTTAAAACATATTCATCAAATCAGCTGATTTTAATTGTTTGATAAAAAGTGAGGAAACATGACATCGATATCTGAGCAATTATCGGATGCGCTGGGCATCATGATAATGGGCATGGGCTTAGTGTTTACTTTTTTAAGTATCTTAATCGTAGGTATTGGCATTGTCGCAAAGCTTTTTCCTGCACCGGTGGCGGATATTCCCGCACCGCAAGCACCTTCTAATACAGCGGTAGTCACTCACTTAGATCCTAAGTTAGTGGCTGCAATCACCTCTGCGATACATCAATACCGCGCAAAATAATTTTGGAGTCATTATGAGCAAGCCATTAGCATTAACCGATGTCGTACTGCGTGACGCCCATCAATCATTACTCGCAACACGTTTACGTATTGACGATATGTTGCCGATTGCCCCTTTGCTAGACAAGGTGGGCTTTTGGTCTCTAGAGTCTTGGGGCGGAGCGACTTTTGACTCTTGTATTCGTTATCTTGGTGAAGATCCTTGGGATCGTATTCGTGAATTAAAGAAAGCCATGCCAAATACGCCGCAACAAATGTTATTGCGTGGGCAAAATCTTTTAGGCTACCGTCATTATGCCGATGATGTTGTGACTCGCTTTGTTGAGCGCGCTCATACCAATGGTGTGGACGTATTCCGTATTTTTGATGCAATGAACGATGTGCGTAACCTTGAAACCGCTGTAAAAGCCGTTAAGAACGTTGGCGGGCATGCCCAAGGCACCATTTCATTTACCACAAGCCCCGTGCATACCATCGATACCTGGGTGGATATGGCTAAGCGTTTAGAAGACATGGGCGCAGATTCTTTATGTATTAAAGACATGGCGGGTTTACTCAAGCCGATGCAAGCTTATGAACTCATTAGCCGCTTAAAGTCGCAAACAGACCTAATGGTCTCAATGCATTGCCATGCTACAACAGGCTTAAGTACGGCAACCTATCAAAAAGCTATTGAGGCAGGAGTCGATGTTTTAGATACCGCGATATCATCAATGAGCCAAACCTATGGTCACAGCGCCACTGAAACGCTTGTTGCTATGGTTGAAGATACCGACAGAGCGACCGGCTATGACATGGTGTTGCTTGAAGAGATAGCCGCTTATTTCCGAGATGTTCGTAAAAAGTACGTCCGTTTTGAAGGTGCATTAAAAGGGATTGATTCACGTATTTTACGTGCTCAAGTGCCTGGCGGCATGCTAACCAACATGGAAAACCAATTAAAAGAGCAGGGCGCAGCAGACAAAATGGATGCCGTGCTTGAAGAGATCCCACGGGTGCGTGAAGATCTGGGTTTTTTACCTTTAGTGACACCCACATCACAAATTGTTGGCTCTCAGTCAGTGATTAACGTATTGATGGGTGAGCGTTACAAGTCGATGACTAAAGAAACCGAAGGCGTATTAAAAGGTGAGTATGGCGCTACGCCAGCACCTGTCAATGCTGAGCTGCAAGCACGCGTATTAAAAGGTGAACAGCCTATTACATGCCGCCCTGCAGATTTGATTGCTCCAGAGCTTGATAAATTACGCACAGAATTAGCAGAAAAAGCCCAAGAGCAAGGGTTTGCGTTAGCCACTGAATCTGATGACGACGTCATGACCTACGCACTATTTAATCAAATTGGTTTGCAGTTCTTGAAAAATCGCGGCAATCCAGATGCGTTTGAACCCGTTCCTAGTGCCGATGACCTCAAGGTAAAAGTGAGCGCTGACAACGAGCCGCAAACTTATACGGTCAATGTAGAAGGTCAAAGCTTTGTTGTTGAAGTCAGTGAAGGCGGCGATATCAGTCAAATTACTCCAACAGCAGCACCAGTATCGGCAAGCCCTAGCCCCGTTGCAGCGGCTCCCTCTGCGCCTACGGGTGAGGTTAAATGTACTATGGCTGCGCCTTTGTCGGGTAACATCTTTAAGGTGCTCGTTAACAATGGTCAAGCGGTTAAAGCGGGTGAAGTGTTGATTATTCTTGAAGCAATGAAAATGGAAACCGAAATTCGTGCTCAGCAAGATGGTGTTGTCGCAAACCTTGCTGTTAAGCAAGGTGACAGTGTGACTGTGGGTTCAGCATTACTTGCATTAGCATAAGAGGTCGAAATGGAAGGATTAATGGCCTTTTGGTCAGAAACTGGGGTCGCTAACTTTACTGGCGGCCAATTATTAATGATGGGCGTGGGCTGTTTATTGCTGTTTTTAGCCATAGCTAAAGGCTTTGAACCACTATTATTACTGCCAATCGGCTTTGGTGCTATTTTAGCGAACATTCCGAATGCGGGCTTTACTGACGAGGGCGGCTTACTGTATTACGCCTATCATGTGGGTATTGAAACCGGTATTTTTCCACTGCTTATCTTTATGGGCGTGGGTGCTTTAACCGATTTTGGAGCCTTGATCGCTAACCCTAAAACATTATTGTTAGGTGCGGCGGCGCAGTTTGGTATTTTTGCAACCTTACTGGGTGCCATTGGGCTTAATTTAGTGCCTGGGTTTGAGTTTAGTATGCAAGATGCTGCTGCAATTGCCATTATTGGTGGTGCAGATGGACCAACCGCGATTTTCTTAGCCTCTAAGCTGGCGCCTGAGTTACTGGGTGCCATTGCGGTTGCTGCTTATTCATACATGGCCTTGGTGCCATTAATTCAGCCGCCAATAATGAAATTACTGACCACCAAAGCTGAACGTGAAATTAAAATGGAGCAGCTGCGCGAAGTCAGCAAAAAAGAGAAAATCATTTTCCCATTGATGGTATTGGGCATGACCATTCTGTTTTTACCTGCAGCGACGCCATTAGTGGGCATGTTTTGTCTGGGTAACTTAATGCGCGAGTCGGGGGTGGTTGATCGTTTGTCTAAAACGGCACAAAACGAATTAATCAACATTGTGACGATTTTCTTGGGGCTGGCAGTGGGCTCTAAATTGTCTGCAGAGCAGTTTTTGCGTATCGAAACCCTCGGTATTTTAGTTTTGGGTGCTGTGGCATTTAGTATTGGTACTGCGACTGGCGTATTAATGGCTAAGCTGATGTGTAAGTTGTCTGGCGGTAAAGTGAATCCATTGATTGGTGCAGCAGGTGTTTCTGCGGTGCCAATGGCTGCGAGGGTGGTGAATAAAGTGGCTCTAGAGTCTAATAATCAAAACTTTTTGCTTATGCATGCCATGGGTACAAACGTTGCGGGTGTGCTGGGTAGTGCGGTTGCTGCCGGTGTCTTGCTTGCGGTGCTGGGCTAATCCCAAGTTGTCGATATAACCATAAAATGGTTGTTTCAACACCATGATTTTATCTTTAATAAAGCCAGTGCCTTGCACTGGCTTTTTCGTTTACGGCCTACCTCTTTTGGAACATATTGGTGCGTTAATGCTGTAATGTTGCACTGTTATGGTATTACTGGTTGTTAACCAAAATTTAACAATTGTTGTTAAATCATGTATTTAACAGATTGGCACGAATGATGAATATTAATATTTACACATGTTAAACATTCTGTATGAGTGATTAAGTGTTAAGTTTTTACCTAACTAACTGATATGTAACGTGTAAAAATTAATTTTTAGCAAAGGCGCTATCGAGATATTCCTTTATGGATATCCGAGGCGCCTTTTTTGTGGGCAATTTTTATCAATGGGGAATGAATATGACTTGGACAACATCGATAACACAGCAGATGCTTAAGCCGCTTATCTTGGGGATAGCAATTGGCACCAGCCTAAGTATCACTTCGGTCAATGCTGAAATAGGCTATCCAGAAAAAGAAGAGCTTAAATTTGGTTTTATCAAATTAACCGATATGGCACCGATAGCTGTCGCGTATGAAAAAGGCTATTTCGAAGAAGAAGGCCTGTACGTCAGCATCGAAGCACAAGCCAACTGGAAAGTCTTACTTGATGGTGTTATTGACGGTCGCCTTGATGGCGCGCACATGCTTGCGAGTGCAGCCTATTGCTGCCACCATAGGTTATGGGACTAAAGCCCATATTATTACGCCATTTTCAATGGATCTAAATGGTAATGCGATTACGGTTTCAAATGATGTGTGGGCAAAAATGAAGCCGAACATTGCCAAGCAAGCTGATGGAAAGCCAGTTCACCCTATTACAGCCGACTCATTAAAGCCGGTTGTTGAAGAATTTAATGCGGCGGGTAAGCCATTTAATATGGGTATGGTATTTCCTGTATCGACTCACAACTACGAGTTACGTTATTGGTTAGCGGCAGGGGGATTCACCCAGGCTTTTATGCGCCGCACAAAGGTGATACATCAGGGCAAATTGACGCACAAGCGTTATTGTCGGTAACGCCGCCACCACAAATGCCTTCAACACTTGAGGCTGGCACTATTTACGGATATTGCGTTGGTGAGCCTTGGAACCAACAGGCGGTGTTTAAAGGCATTGGCGTTCCGGTAGTGACAGATTATGAAATTTGGAAAAATAACCCAGAAAAAGTCTTTGGTATCACGGCACAGTTTGCTGAAAAATACCCAAACACCACAATACGCTTAACACGCGCACTCATTCGCGCTGCAAAGTGGCTGGATGACAATAACAATGCTAACCGCCCTGAAGCGGTAAAAATATTGTCACAACCTAACTATGTCGGCGCAGATTACGACGTGATTGCCAACAGCATGACAGGCACCTTTGAATATGAAAAAGGCGACAAGCGTGCAGTGCCAGACTTTAATGTGTTTTTTAGACATAACGCCACGTACCCATACTATTCAGATGCGATTTGGTATTTAACTCAAATGCGCCGTTGAAGCCAAATTGAACAAGATCAATCAGACGATTGGTACAAAGATGTTGCCGCTAAGGTTTATCGTCCTGACCTTTACGCTAAAGCTGCACTATCACTAATCGACGACAAATTAATCCCTGCAAGTGCGTTTCCTGACTTTAGCAACGAAAGCGGGTTTAAAGCGCCGCAAACTCACTTTATCGATAATTTAGTCTACGACGGAACTCAGCCGAATGCATACATCAATTCATTTTCGATTGGTTTAAAGCAAGGTGACAAGCTGTAATACACGGCTAAGGAGTCTGGGGTGAATAGTCTAACGTCGATGACACAACATCGCTTAATGGAACGAGACAAGGTGGCAGCAGTGATGGTGAAAATGGCCGAGCTCAGTAAAGTGATCTTGTTACCGTTTATTGGTATTGCCATATTTTTAAGCATATGGACAGTGACCGCCAATAGTATCGATACGTCTTTGGGTAAGTTTCCGGGATCGGTTGCGGTAGTGACACAGTTTGAAAATTTATATCAAGAACATGTTAACGAGCGCGAAAAAGCACAGGCATTTTTTGAACGCCAAGAAACGCGTAATGCGGCTCGGCTGGCAAAAGATCCAAACTATGAAGCCAAAATTCGTGGCTACACCGGTAAAGAAACCTTTTGGGATCAAATTGTCACGAGTTTAGTGACTGTGATGAGTGGCTTTATATTGGCTGCGGTTATCGCCATTCCCTTAGGCATTTGGATGGGGCTAAGCCGCAGCTTACAAGCGGCAATCAACCCCATTATTCAAATTTTTAAACCGGTATCACCACTGGCTTGGTTGCCTTTGGTCACTATGGTGGTGAGTGCGGTGTATGTGTCGCCTGATCCTATAGTATCAAAATCGTTTATTAATTCGATGTTGACCGTCACCCTGTGTAGCGTGTGGCCGATGATTATCAATACCGCGATTGGGGTGTCGAGTATAGATAGTGACTTAATAAATGTCAGTAAAGTACTGCGATTGTCGGCCATCACCCATGTACAAAAAATTGTGTTACCCGCGTCCATTCCAATGATTTTTACCGGGATGCGTTTATCGCTGGGTGTGGCCTGGATGGTATTAATTGCCGCCGAAATGTTAGCCCAAAACCCAGGCTTAGGTAAGTTTGTTTGGGATGAGTTTCAAAATGGCAGTTCTGATTCATTAGCGCGCATTATGGCTGCCGTCGTGGTAATTGGCTTTATTGGCTTTTTACTCGACCGCGGCATTTTAGCGTTACAACGCTGGGTTTCTTGGGATCAATAAGGAAAACACAATGAGCACATTTTTAGATATCAGTGGTGTTGATATGGTTTTTCCAACACCTAAGGGATCATTTACTGCCCTCAAAGACGTTAATTTGAAGATAAACCAGGGTGAGTTTGTCTCGTTAATTGGTCACTCTGGTTGCGGTAAATCAACAGTATTAAATATTGTTGCTGGGTTATATCAAGCCAGTTCTGGTGGGGTGATTTTAAAAAATACAGAAGTCAAAGCCCCTGAAGTCAGAGCGGGCTGTGGTGTTTCAAAATCACTCATTATTGCCCTGGCTGAGTGCCTATCAAAACGTTGAGTTGGCTGTAAAACAAGTCTTTGCTGGAAAAATGAATAAAACCGAAATGAAACAATGGATTGAGCATAATTTGCAGCTGGTACACATGGATCATGCTATGCACAAACGCCCCGGTGAAATCTCTGGTGGTATGAAGCAGCGTGTCGGTATTGCGCGTGCGCTTGCCATGCAACCAGAAGTGCTATTAATGGATGAACCCTTTGGCGCACTCGATGCACTCACCCGAGCACATATGCAAGATTCGTTAATGGAAATTCAAAGTCAGCTCAATAATACCGTGATTATGATTACTCACGATGTCGATGAAGCCGTATTGCTGTCAGACAAAATTGTCATGATGACCAATGGCTCCGAAGCCACCGTGGGGGAGGTTTTATCGGTTGAGCTTGAGCGTCCCAGAAACCGCTTAGCCTTAGCTCAAGATACTGAATACAACCGATTGCGTTCTGAAGTCCTTAAATTCCTGTACGAAAAGCAGCGCAAGGTTGAACCACTGCCTCAAATTAAACAAGTAAATAAAATGCAAGATATGTCACAGCAAACAATTAACAAAGTCGTTACCATTAATAACAGTTAGCTTGCAAGCGGCTTAAGTACACACAACAACGTGTAATAATAAAACATTCAAGGGATAAAAGATGAAAAATAAACTGCTTGCGAGTCAAGTTGCGGGTAAAGCTTGTTTAAATTTAACCTCATTTAAAAAAGCGACAGTATCAGCATTAAGCTGTTCATTATTATTGGCAATGGGCAGTGCAAATGCTGCAGACACCAATGTTAATTCAGTAGCTGATGCAATCACTCAAGGTACGGCAAAAGTAAACTTAAATTTACGTTATGAATCAGTCGATCAAGATAATGCCTTAAAAGATGCTGATGCGTTGACTTTACGCACTCGTTTAACGTTTGCTACGGCCGAGTATTATGGATTAAGTGCATTAGTTGAATTTGAAGATTCTCGCAGTCTTGCTGGGGTAAATGATTATAACGATGCTATTGGTAATAATACTGCTTACTCTGTGATTGCCGATCCTGAAACCACTGAGTTAGACCAAGCTTTTTTACAATATAAACGCGATGGCTTTAAAGCTAAAGTCGGCCGTCAAGTGATGGCTCTAGATAATATGCGTTTTATTGGGCATGTAGGCTGGCGTCAAGACCGTCAAACCTTTGATGCAGTGACCATGCAATATGCTATTAACGATTTCACTGTTGATTATGGTTACATTTACAAACGTAACCGTATTTTTGCAGAAGTAAAAGACATTGACTCAAAAGATCACGTGTTTAATGCATCTTACAATTTAGATTTGGGTAAGCTAAGTGCATATGGTTACTTACTTGAAGAAGATACCAACGTAGAAAATGGTATTGACACTTATGGTATTCGCTTTGCGGGTGCTAAAGATTTTGATAACGTCAAACTACTTTATACAGTAGATTATGCAACTCAAGACACAGATACCGCAACGACATCATATTCTACTGATTATATGCTTGCAGAAGTGGGTGTAGGCTTTAGTGGTTTAACGGTTAAGCTTGGATATGAGCTATTGGGTTCAGACGATGGCGAATATGGATTTTCAACGCCATTAGCGACCTTGCATGCGTTTAATGGTTGGGCAGACCAATTCTTGGCTACACCAGCACAAGGCTTAGCTGATACATATGTATCAGTTAGCGGTAAAGTCGCCGGCGGTAAATGGGCATTGGTTTACCACGATTTTGAAGCCGATGACTCAAGTGCCACAGTGAGTGATTTAGGTAACGAAATAGACGCGGTATTTAGCTTACCAATCGATAAGCATTATACTGTCGGTGTTAAATATGCTGCTTATTCTGCGGGCGATGCCGGTGCCGGTAAAGTTGATGCTGATAAAGTATGGTTATGGGCAAACGCTAAGTTCTAATTTATTAGTGTGCTATAACTAAAAAAAGCGAGCATCAATTGATGCTCGCTTTTTGTTTTTTTGGTTGCTGGTACCGCCCGGGTATTATTAATATTATGCTAAAGATTAACCCTGAGTTTGCGGTGCGGTTGATTCATCTGCATAAAACTTATCTACATCTAACTGACCTTCACTTTTACCAATAACAACTGCGGTCATCATGTCGCCTGTGACATTAGTCGCGGTGCGGATCATATCAATAATACGGTCAATGGCCGCAATAAAAGCAATACCTTCAAGGGGTAAACCAATTACGCCTAATGTTACGGTTAGCATTACCATCGCACTACCAGGCACACCTGCTGTACCCACAGAGGCAACCGTAGCCGTAACGGCAATTAACATATAATCGGTCATATCTAATGGAATACCGTAAATTTGTGCAATAAATATCGCAGCAATGGCAGGGTAGATACCACCACAACCGTCCATATTCATGGTTGCGCCTAGTGGCAGTACAAATGCGCTATAGCGTTTTGACACCCCCATCGCTTCAGTGCAGCGTGTGCTGGCTGGTAAAGTACCAAAACTGGATGCCGTACTAAATGCCACGACTTGCGCAGGCATGGCTTTGCGGAAAAACTGTAATGGGCTTAACCCCGCAGCAAATTTCACTAGGCCACCGTAAACAACAATAATGTGAATAAGCGCGGCGATATAAATCGCCATAATAAACTTACCTAACGGTAAAAGTGTGCTTAAGCCATATTCGCCTACTACCCAAGCCATTAAACCAAATACACCAATAGGTGTTAATTTAAGCACCATACGCGTTAACTGGAACATGACTTCCGCGCCCGCTTCAATGGTATTTTTTAAGGCTACGGCTTTTTCGCCTACAGCATTAATCGCAATGCCCACCAACGCAGCAAATACAATAATTTGCAGCACATTACCCTCTGCCAATGAGGCAAATGGGTTAACTGGGATCATGTTTAATAACACTTGGGCAAAGCCAGGTATATCACGTTCGCGCACCTCTGATGTGGCTAGCGCAAGGTTACCGCCCATGTCGATAAGGCTACCAATAGTTAAACCAATAAACGATGCCACTGTTCCCGTAAACATAAACATGGCCAACGTTTTAAAGCTCAGTCTTTTTAAGTTTGATTGCGAGCCTAGAGAGGTAATACTGACCACAATGGCACAAAATACTAGAGGCGCGACCAACATTTTAATCGCACTAATAAACAAATCGCCAAGCGGTTTTAATATGATGGCTGATTCACCCAGACCAATGCCAGTTAAGGTGCCTAAAACAAAACCCGCAATGACTTTTTGCCAAAACGGAATACGATTGAGCGTTTGCAGTATCATGTCAATTCCAAATGTAAGCCCACGCTGTAATACCAAGTGGATGGCATATTAATGGGCTAAATAGCGGAGTGTGGCGTTACAAAACGTCCAGTCATTCCGCATAAGGTTAATAAATATTAATCGCATTGTATGAACTGAACTCATAGCAGACAACGTTATTTTGTTATAACTTATAAGAATAAGTGGGTTTGTTATTATAACTTTAATTTTTTTACTGTTTTTTAACCTATTTCAATAACAAAACCAACTTTTGTTGGTCGAAGCTATAGCCCGTTAACTCAACCCTTTATTACGAGACAATAAGATAAGTCATGACCAGTTTGTGGATGATGTTCTCCGGCGCCTTTTTAGCGGCTACTTTATTACCGGGCGGTTCAGAGGTGTTGCTGGTGGCGTTACTCAATGACGTTCCCTCTATGTGGTGGCAATTATTATTAATGGCCACGTTAGGTAACACCTTAGGCGCCATGACCAGTTATGGTTTAGGCCGTGCTGGTCGGGTGGCTAAAAACCCACAAGACATTCAAAGCAAATCTCATCAAACGGCCTTAGTGTGGGTTGAACGTTATGGTATTTGGGCGTTGTTATTATCCTGGTTGCCACTTATCGGTGATGTACTATGTCTACTTGCTGGCTGGTTAAAGTGGCCATTAATGGCATCAACATTACTGATTTTTGCGGGAAAAATATTACGTTACAGTGTGATTGTTTTCATCTTTATGTCGGTATGACAAGATAAAATGAATCTAGAATTAATCGGCTAGTGCATAACAAGTCTGTAGTGCGCTAGACGTTTTGTTAACAGGAAGGACTCGATTTTGAAATTACATTTAAAAAAATGGTTGTTGGCCAGTGTCATCAGTGCTGCACTGGCAGGCTGTGCCCACGAAGTACAACAAGTTTCTGCATTACCTCAAGGCGTTAGTTTAATTGAAGCCGTTGCTCAGGCAGAAAATCAAGTCAGTATCCCCTATAAAAAGTATCAACTTGCTAATGGCCTGACGGTGATTTTACATCAAGATAAATCAGATCCATTAGTGCATGTTGATGTGACTTACCATGTTGGTTCAGCCCGTGAACTTGCCGGGCGCAGTGGTTTTGCGCATTTATTCGAACACATGATGTTCCAAGGCTCACAACATGTCGCAGACGAACAACATTTTAAAGTGATTACAGAGGCCGGTGGCACCTTAAACGGCACCACAAATACTGACCGAACCAATTACTTTGAAACCGTACCGAGCAACCAGCTAGAAAAAATGCTCTGGTTAGAGTCTGATCGCATGGGCTTTTTACTGCCCGCATTAACCGACAAAAAGTTTGAAGTGCAACGTGAAACAGTAAAGAACGAACGTGCTCAGCGCATTGATAATCGCCCATATGGACGCTTAAATGAACGCTTCAACCAAGCACTGTACCCAGCAGGACACCCTTATTCGTGGCCAGTGATTGGCTGGCCTGAAGATTTAGACCGTGCTACCTCAAGCGATGTTAAACATTTTTTCCAACGTTGGTACGGACCAAACAATGCCACCTTGACCATAGGTGGTGACTTTGATGAAGCGCAAACCTTAGCCTGGGTTAACAAATACTTTGGCGAAATTCCGCGCGACTCTGAAGTGAAGCCCGATGCTAAAACGGCAGTCACTTTAGATAAAACCCGTTATATTTCTATGGAAGACAAAGTTCATTTACCACTGCTTTATATCGGCTTTCCAACCGTATACGCACAACATAAAGATGAGGCCGCGCTCGACTTATTGGCCAATATCTTAGGCGGCGGTAAAACATCGCTTATTTATAAAAATCTAGTGAAAGAAGGCTTTGCAGTGCAAGCAGGTGTGAGTCACCCATGTCAGGAGCTTGCATGCCAAATGTCGTTGTATGCTGTTGCTAATCCTGCAAAAGGCGGTAACCTCGCTGACATTGAAACAAAAGTGAATCAAACCATTGCCGAGTTTGAACAGCGCGGCGTGACCAATGACGACCTACAAAAAGTGAAAGTACAGTTTGAGGCCGACACCATTTTTGGCATGCAAAGTGTGCAAGGCAAGGTGTCGACACTCGCTGCCAATCAAACCTTTTTTGGGCAACCTGACATGGTAGCCTCTGATCTTGCGCGTTATGCCAACGTCACTAAATCCGACGTCATGCGGGTATTTAACACCTACATTAAAAACAAACCTATGGTCGTAATGAGTGTGGTACCAGAAGGGCAAACACAGTTAATTGCTCATGAAGACAACTTTACACCTAAGGTTATGCCGATAGCGCAAGAAGCGGTTACCGGATTAACGGGTACAGCATTTGCTAAGTCATCTTTTGATCGCAGTAAAATGCCAACATCGTCAGCCGCTCCGTTGCTTACTGTGCCACAACTGTGGCAAGCCAAGCTTGAAAATGGCATCAGTGTGATGGGCACAGAAAGCAACGAAACGCCAACCGTAGAGCTATTAATATACCTTGATGGCGGTCATCGTTTAGCTTCGCTAGATAAAGCCGGTGTTGCCGATTTAACGGCGTCTATGCTTAATGAATCAAGCAGCAAACGCAGTAGTGAAGAGCTTGCTGGTGCATTAGACATGCTAGGTTCAAGTATTTCATTTGGCGCGAGCAGTTCTCAAAGTTACATTAAAGTCTCGAGCTTAACTGAAAACCTCGATGCGACCTTGGCTCTAGTTGAAGAGCGTTTATTTAGCCCTGGTTTTTTACAGGCAGACTTTGATCGCGTTAAACAACAAGCTATCCAAGGCTTACAACACCAATTATCAGACCCTAACTACATTGCCAGTACGGGCTTTAAAGCATTACTTTACGGTACTAACAGCCCAATGGGAGTGAGCAGCAATGGTACGGTTAAGTCTTTGTCAGCCCTAACGTTAGATGACGTTAAACAATATTATCAGCAACAATATCGTGCGGGTAATGCGCAAATGGTGGTGGTGTCTGATTTAAATCAACAGCAGTTAATGCCTAAACTATCATTATTTTCACAATGGCAGGGCGAGGCGACTCAAGTTGCACCATTAGCTGCATCACCCACGCACCCTAAAAACACTGTTTATTTGATTGATAAACCAGGTGCAGCGCAGTCAGTTATTACTCTAGGTAAAACATCGTTAGCTTATGATGCCACAGGCGATTACTTTAAAGCTTACCTGATGAACTATCCATTAGGCGGTGCATTTAATAGTCGTATTAACCTTAATTTGCGTGAAGAAAAAGGCTATACCTACGGTGCTCGAACCATGTTTGTAGGTGCTGAAGACTCTGGTGAGTTTATGGCTTACGCTAGCGTCCGCAGTGACGTGACTGCCGATGCATTAACGGAGTTTGTTAATGAGCTAACCGCTTACCAAGCAAAAGGCATGACAGATGATGAGCTTAACTTTATGCGTAGCTCTATTGCCCAAGGTCAAGCGCTTGAGTACGAAACACCGTATCAAAAAGCCGGTTTTTTACGGATGATTCAACGTTATCAACTCGACAGCAATTTTACCGCAGAGCAAGATAAAATCGTCAATAACATTTCAACTCAAGAGCTAAACCAACTGGCGAGTCAACTGTTGAACATTGATGATATGGTTATTCTGGTCGTGGGTGATAAAACCAGCGTTGAACCTAGCATAAAAGCATTAGGCTATCAGGTTGAAACACTAACACTTGCTGACTAGTTGAACAATTGATACGCTTTGGTTAACACTGGCACTTGAAAAAGCTCAGTGTTAACCTCATATTGTAAACAGAAGTCAGCTCGCTAAGTTAGCTGGCTTTTTTAATGTAATTGACCAAACTGTATCTGTGCTCAATTTATCTTAAATGTGTAAGTTGAGGTTAGATTGTTTAGGCGTTACACAAGCAATTTTAATGACTTAGATCTTATAAACGGTAACCGCAGCGTGTTGCCGTTTTTATTTTTTTAACTTAGTAGCGCGATGTCTCGCTGACGTAGAGATACATTTTTTGCGAAATTAGTAACAATATCCTTTATTATCAGGTCTAGCTGTTTACTCGCAATGCGAATCCATAAAAGAGAGTAGTAAATTGAAGTCTTTCAATGAAAAAGTCGAACACTTAAACAATACTCAAGGCCGCGAGGCATTATTGGGCATGTTACGTGGTATTGAACGTGAAGCATTGCGTATTGACGATAACGGTCATTTAGCTCAAGACGAACACCCAAAAGCATTAGGCTCAGCCCTGACTAACTCGCGTATTACTACAGATTACAGCGAAGCATTACTCGAATTTATCACCCCAGTAAATCACAGTATCGACGATTTACTCGAAGGGTTAACCCAAACTCATGCCTATACTGTACGCAATCTTAATGGCCAAAAACTGTGGCCAGTGAGCATGCCGTGTTATGTCGGCGATGTTGCCAATATACCGGTAGCGCGTTATGGCAATTCTAATACCGGTAAAATGAAAACCTTATACCGCAAAGGATTAACTCACCGTTACGGCGCGTTAATGCAAATTATTGCCGGGGTGCATTTTAACTTTTCGGTTTCAAATGAGTTATGGCAACGCCTGTATGATGACAAAATGGCTAACGGTAATGGCAATGCTTGCTGTAGCAAAAGTATTACTTTTGAAGATTTTATCTCTGAATCTTATTTTGGTCTTATCCGTAACTATCGCCGTTTAGTGTGGGTATTGCCGTATTTGTTTGGTTCATCACCCGCGTTATGTGGGTCGTTTATTAAAGATCAAGAAGTTGATTTTGAGTTTGAAAAAACCGGTAAAGGGACCTTGTATTTACCTTACGCAACCTCATTGCGCATGAGTGATTTAGGCTACACCAATAAAGAACAAGACACCTTAAACATCAGCTATAACTCACTACCTGAATACCTTGAAGGTGTGGGCGCTGCGATTAAAATGCCGTCGAAAAAATTTGCCCAAATTGGTGTCAATGTGGATGGTGATTACCGCCAGCTTAATAGCAATATTTTGCAAATTGAAAACGAGTTTTATGCGCCAATTCGAGCGAAACGAGTGACTAAATCAGGCGAGAAGCCTTCGCAAGCATTAGCTCGCGCAGGTGTCGAGTACATTGAAGTTCGCGCATTAGATGTTAATCCATTTAGCCCTGTGGGTATTGATGCTACCCAGGTACGCTTCCTCGACTTATTTTTATTACACTGTTTATTGTCACCATCAGAAGACACTGACGAAGCCGGCGAAGCTGAAATCGCTGCAAACTTAAAAGCCGTAGTGCTTGAAGGCCGCAAACCGGGTTTAACCTTGCAACGCCATGGCCAAACCATTGGTTTAAATGAGTGGATGCACGCGTTATTTGCTGAGCTATCACCCCTTGCTGTATTACTCGACGGTGAAGACAGTCATGCATATCAAACGGCATTAAATACTTGGGCTGAAGCCATTGATGACCCAGATAAAACCTTGTCAGGTCGTGTTCTTCACGAAGTTGTCGTGAAGGGAACTGACCACAGTGTATGGGTTCATCAGTTGGCCAAAGGTTATCATGAATTTTTGAGCCACTACCCACTTAGCGACGAAACTGAGCAATTTTATGCAGACGAAGCCAAAGCCTCGCTAGCTGAACAGCAAAACATTGAACAACAACCCCAAGACACCTTTAGCGAGTTTTTAAAACAATATTTTAAAGACGTCGTGCCAGCAGGCACCTTTGAGGCTAAGTAAACATGTCTGGCAGATTGTCCTGGCGAAACAAAGCGCAAGCTACCGTAATGTGTTTGGCATTTGTCATTTTGCATGGTTGCGCGTCTTCGCCTGATGATACTGTCGCTTGTGGCACTGTTTCTAGTTATCTTGCACCGGATAACAGTGCCCAGCTTTACCGGGTGGTGGTGACTCATCTTGACGGTGTACCGGTTATTCTCACTGCTCAATTACCGCTTAACCCCGGGTAAGCACGAGTTTACCGTAGCTGAACTGATTAATGCGCCAGAGCTCAAAGTGTCACTCGCGGCGCGTAAAGTGAAGGTATTGACTGTCGATGTGAGTGCTGAGCAGCGATACCATATTGCAGCTCAGTTTAATACAGACCGGATTTATATCGGCCAAAACACAGGGTATTGGCAGCCCATTGTGTGGCAAACTGAATCTCATCAATGTGAGATGAAATCCGAACCTTAATTGCATTAGCGGTTCATTGATGTAAAACTCATCGTATCATCATAGGCTTAGCGGCTAATTGCCTGCCACTTTGTCCCAAATGTTATTTCTGGGTTAGCGAAAACCGTTAGCCTTACGTGCAAACCGAGGTGTTATGAAGCGTTTTTTAGCTGTTATTAGCTCAGTCTTATTACTGCAATTGTCTGGTTGTGCCACCTCTCCTCCGAAAGATCCTGATAATATCTGTGCCATTTTTGAAGAACACAGTGATTGGTATGATGCCGCCGTAGACACCCGTGAAAAGTGGGGCGTGCCAGTTCATGTTCCATTAGCCATGATGTATCAAGAAAGCTCGTTTAAACACAATGCTGCTCCCCCAATGGAATACTTTCTATGGATTATTCCCACTGGGCGAGCCAGCGATGCTTATGGTTATGCACAAGCGAAAACCATGACCTGGGACGACTATGTACGTGAAACGGGAAACAGTTGGTCAAGCCGCAGCGATTTTGACGATGCGATGGATTTCATGGGCTGGTTTATTTATAAAACCCATAAAATTAATGGTGTGTCTAAATGGGATGCTAAAAACCAATATTTAAATTATCACGAAGGTTGGGGCGGTTATAAGCGTGGCTCTTACAAAGCGAAAAAGTGGCTGACTCCAGTGGCCAATAAAGTCGACCAGCGCGCCAAACGCTACGCAGCTCAATACGGTAAATGCAAAGAGGATTTAGATTCATCCTGGTGGTGGTAATACCATTTCCATTAATTATGTGACCAATCAGAGCCGCTCAGACTGTTCAGTTTGAGGCGCATTGTTGAAAGAATGGTTACTCCCTTTTAAGGCAATGCAACAAAGAAATGGACTGTCTGAGCGTCTCCTGCAAGGCGGGTTTCTGTGCCTTCTATGCTGCTTAATAGTATTTTGATGTACGACTGCATGGATGCAGGAGGTAGAGCAACGCAGGAGCAGTTGCCGAGAGCAACTATGCCTACAATCCTATTACTTGCCTAGAAGGTACAGAATTCCCGCTGAATGACCAGATAATTGCTGGAATTGGTATAAATTTTGAAACGTTTAATTCAAAGGTCATAACAAAAAAGGAGCCTAGGCTCCTTTTTTCGTCGTTGATCAGATTTCATCGTTAATAAGATATATTAAGCAAACTCGGCCAAAATCCAATCTAAAGGAGCCTGGTATTGCTGTGGCATCCAGCTTTTAAGTTGTTTAATGCTGTCATTTAACATGGCTTTATTGTGCACAGACAAGTTTAAGTGACCCACTTTACGGCCGACTCGCACTTCTTTGTTGTACCAAAACAGTTCAGCATTTGGCAGGCTTAACCAGCGGTCGTCTTTATCGACACCAATCAAGTTAACCATCACACATTGAAAGTTCACCTGTGGTTGATGCATTGGCAAATTACACAGTGCGCGTAAATGCAGTTCAAACTGATTGATATGACAGCCCGCCTGGGTCCAATGGCCTGAGTTATGCACTCTAGGCGCAAGCTCGTTAACCATAAGATGTTCGCCAACTCTAAAGCACTCCATCGCCATCACACCCACATAATCAAGGCCGTTCATCACCTTGCTTAACATGGTTTCAGCTTCAGCTTGCAGTGGTGCTAAACGGCTGAGTGGCGCAATCGAGGCCATTAAAATACCGTCTTGATGTAGGTTCAGTGTTAACGGATAAAACAAGCAGCGGCCATCCTGGGTGCGTACGCCCACTAACGACACTTCTTCATCAAAGTTAATCGCTTGTTCGGCAATGGCTTCATTGCGCCAATCATCAGGAATCGTGGTTGCTTCAGCCTGTTTTAGCCAATGCTGACCTTTACCGTCATAACCGCCTGTGCGGCGCTTTAACAATACTCGGTCACCATAAGCACTGTGCAGTGTGTCGGTACGGGTATTGTCATCGACAAGTTGCCATGGTGAAGTGGCTACCGACAATTCATCTAACAGACTTTTTTGAGTAAAACGATCCGCTAAACGGCCAAATACGGGGCAGCGTTGATAAAATGTGGGTGCTGGCTTAATTGCAAGCTCAGTTGCGACTCTGGCCACTGTTCACGTTCTGCGGTGATGATGTCGTCTGCCAGTAACGGCAATTGCGCATCAGTAGGGGTCATAATATCAACCGGACGTACATTAATACCCAGTGGTTGACCTGCATGGCTGAGCATGGCACCTAATTGACCATCACCCAATACCCAAAGATTTTTTGGCAAAGTCATTAGTCTTCTCTCGGATCGGGATTATCAAGAATAGTGCGAGTTTGTTCATCACGAAATGCGTCTAAACGTGCGGCTAAATCTGCGTCGGTGACCGCCAAAATTTGACTCGCCAATAAGCCTGCATTAAATGCGCCTGCCGTACCAATGGCTAAAGTGCCCACAGCAATACCTTTTGGCATTTGGACTATTGATAATAGGCTGTCCATGCCAGATAACGCCTTACTTTGTACTGGCACCCCCAGCACTGGTAAGCGAGTTTTAGAGGCGATCATGCCAGGTAAATGGGCTGCTCCGCCTGCGCCACCAATAATAACTTTGTAGCCTTTATCTGCAGCAGAACTTGCAAATTCCATTAGCTTGTCTGGCGTTCTGTGAGCTGAAATAACTTCAACATGATAAGGCACTTGAAGCTTATCCATTATTTCTGCGGCGGCTTCCATTGTCGGCCAATCACTTTTCGAACCCATCACAACAGCAACTAGGGCTTGCATGTTAACTCCTTAACGTACTTATTCTATTAGTATATTTTGTTAATTCACCGGATAAAAAAACCAAGTGATTAACCTCAATATTAAGGCGGTAAAAAAGGGGCTAGATAATAGCATAACCCACGCGCGGTTGGCTTTAGTTCAGTGTTTCATGAGGCTAACACTCAGTTTCTAAAAACGAAAACTCTTTTGTTGTGCCAGAGGGTGGATAAAGATGTGATTGAAATAACCCTTTTTGAAATTTTGCTCGTTGTTAGTCAGTAGCGACATAACAAGCAATTAAAAAAGGGCACGATTATGAAGGATTATCAACAAGCATTTAAACAGCGTCTTTTGGCATTAATCATCAGTGGCATGATGGTCGGCGGCTGCGCGCAAGAGTCAAACGATTCAACCCAGCGAGGGCAAGCGCAGACTGACACCACAACGAGTGCACCTGAGCCTATAGCCGCCCCAAAAGACTTACCCGTGAGCGACTCTCATATCAAACCTCAACAAGCAGAAATGATGATTCCTGCACAGGGACAAGCTCAAAGATTGGTAAAACAGCGCCAGCAATTGAGTGAAGCGAAAGTGATGGCCAACGTTATGCCAATGCACAGCGATAATCGTCACCTTAGCTTGGCACCTATCAATAATGATAAGTTTGCTACCTTAGTGCAAAACGGCAATATGGTGGTGAGTGAAACACCGGTATCGACCTTCTCGATTGATGTTGATACCGGGAGTTACAGCACCACTCGCAAATTAATTAACCAAGGCCAATTACCCGTTAAAAATAGTGTGCGAGTAGAGGAGCTGATTAACTACTTTAGCTACGATTACCCCGCGCCAACCGATGTCGATGCGCCCTTTAATGTCACTACCGAGTTGGCGCCATCGCCCTACAATCAAGACACGCAATTGTTACGCATTGGCATAAAAGGGTTTGATATTGATACCGACCAACTTGGTGCCAGTAACCTGGTGATGCTGCTAGATGTGTCAGGTTCAATGTCGTCAAACGATAAATTACCTTTGCTTAAACAGGCGCTGTTGATGCTCAGCCAGCAATTGTCGGCGCAAGATAAAGTCTCGATTGTGGTTTACGCCGGTGCCAGTGGCGTGGTGCTTGATGGCGTTGCTGGTAACGACTTTGCTGCCATCAGCCGCGCACTGAATCAACTCAATGCTCAAGGCGGCACCAATGGCAGCCAGGGTATACAGCTGGCGTATCAATTAGCGCAAAAGCATTATATTGAAAATGGCATTAATCGAGTCATTTTAGCCACCGATGGCGATTTTAATCTGGGCATGACCAACCATCAACAGCTGGTGGATTATGTGGCGACTCACAGTAAAACAGGTATCGGTTGGTCGACATTAGGTTTTGGTTTAGGCAATTATAATGACCATCTATTGGAGCAGTTATCAAATAAAGCCAATGGTCAATATGCCTATATTGACACCTTAAATGAAGCGCGCAAAGTGCTGGTAGATCAACTCAGTGCGACGTTATTAACCATTGCCCATGATGTTAAAGTACAAATTGAATTTAACCCCACAGTGGTATCTGAATACCGTTTAATTGGCTACGAAAACCGCTTATTAAACCGCAGCGACTTTAACAACGACGCTGTTGATGCAGGTGAGATCGGCGCGAGTTGCACAGTGTCACTGCGTTATACGAATTACGTTATAACGACAGCCAAAATAACTTGGTTGATCCGCTGCGTTACTCTGCATCAACGGTGACTGATGCCGATGTTTCGATAAATCGCGATGAAGTGGCTTTTTTAAAATTGCGTTATAAAGCCATTGGCGGTCAAGCCAGCCAATTATTAACTTACCCCATCACGAAACAGCAGCAATTAAGCCATTTGCACCAAGCCAGTGATGATTTACGCTTTGCAGCAGCGGTGGCCGGTTTTGGTCAATTACTGAACCATAATGATTATGTCCACGACACTGATTATGCTAAGTTAATTACACTTGCCGAATCTGCAATGAGTCAAGACCGTTTTGGCTATCGCCATGAATTTGTACAGCTATTAAAAACTGCCAAGGTGCTGTCGATGCAGTCAGCAGAGGCGATGCCGCCAAGTCAGGTTGCTAAACGGGTTAACCCACATTAAGGATAAAATGGTGCCAACACTCACTCAGTCAAAAGACGCACAGCCAAAGGATGACCATTTAGTGCCACAAGTCGGTAGTGACGAGCAGCTCATGCTCGACTACCAGGCGGGCGATATCAGTGCATTCGAAACCTTATATCGCAAACACAAAGGCTACTTTGTATCGTTATTTCGTTCGCCAAATACATGATCAACAATTGGCCGAAGACTTATATCAAGACACCTGGAGCAAGGTGATGAATGCGGCGGCGCAATATCAAGTTAAAGCTAAATTTACTACCTGGTTGTATAAAATTGCCCATAACTTGCTGATTGACCATGTGCGAGTGGTTAAGCCTCTCGATAATATCAGTCCACTTGCCGATGAGCAGCAAATGGATAGCCTTGAGGCTGACAATCTCAACGCGCCAGAGCCGCGATTACAGCAACAGCAGCAACTCAATATGATGAAAGCCTGCATTGCTGATTTACCCGCAGTGCAAAAAGAAGCGTTTTTGCTCAACATTGAAATGGGCATGACCGCTGCGATGATAAGCGACATTGCTAATGTGACCTTAGAAGCTACCAAAAGTCGCATTCGTTATGCTTATCAGAGTATTAAGCAATGTATTGCTCATAAATTGCAGGAGATAAGGTAATGAGTCAGCAACAAGATGATGCAGCGTTCACTGCATTACAAACTGAAA
Organism: Shewanella phaeophyticola; assembly: GCF_025398315.1. Classification (GTDB taxonomy): domain Bacteria; phylum Pseudomonadota; class Gammaproteobacteria; order Enterobacterales; family Shewanellaceae; genus Shewanella; species Shewanella phaeophyticola. The sequence goes on along the minus strand of NZ_JAODOQ010000001.1, from coordinate 2,937,856 downwards.
TCAAACAAGCCTATCATCAGCAATCATTAGAACAACCTTCTGCTGAGTTAGACGAGGCAATTTTGGCAAAAGCCAGGGCTGGTCGTCATGTGGTCGCTAAACAAAATGGCGCGACTAAATCATTATGGCAACGTAATGCTTGGCTATTTTCAACTGCCGCATCGGTGATCTTGGTGGCGGGATTGTTTATTTTAAACCCGAGTTTACAACAACAAGTTGGCATAAACCCTGAACAAGGATTGCCTGAGCCGCAGATGGACGTTCAACCGTTTGATGTTGAAAACGTAATGAGCAAATCATCAAGTGAAACCATTTATAATGCCGCAGTTGAACAATCGATTGTTATTGAAGGTTTGTCAAAGCGCGCTGCATCGCCAAAGCTCGAACAGGTCAGCCCAACGTCTGTAAGTGATGAGTCCCCAAGCGGCAATACGCTAGCTGACAAAACGCAGGTGCAGGATGCTTCACCACAGGTGATAGAGGAATCACAACAGCAAGTCCGAGCGGCTAAAAAGGTTGCCGATACTGAAGCCGCGCAACGAAAGGCTGCACTGCCTATACGCCAGCAAGAAAAAGAGCTTAAACTGATGAAGCAACAACTTGAAAGTCACCCTAAAGGTACTATTGAGCTTGATACCGCTGAAGTCGCATTTGCGCGATTACAGGCGTTAATGGCAGACAATAAAATCAAGCAGGCTGAAGGTTATATGATCACCATGGAACAGCGCTTTCCTGAGCTTTTGAGCCCAGCACATCCACTTTATGAGCAGTATCAAAAAATTAAAGTGCAGCTTACTTCGCAGTAATCAATTAACGCGCAACTATATCATCGGCTAAGCGAATAATGCTTAGCCGTTTTTCGTTACATTTTTGTACTGCAAAAAATGACATAACTCTGATAACGTGAACAAATAATACCAAGGCCTTAGACCGAGTAAAAGGAAACACCTCACCATGAAACTTCGCCGCTCTGTTACACATTGCATGTTAGCTTTAGGCACATTAGCCTGCTCATCAATGATTTTCGCCAATGCCTCTAATCAAGGCTATTACCGTGCCCCTGCACTGCATGACCAAACACTAGTTTTTACCGCAGAAGGCGACTTGTGAATCACGCAGCTTAACCAAACCAAAGCCAGCCGCTTAACCAGCCTCACAGCTGAAGAGCTCGATGCCACCATTTCTAAAGACGGTAAGTGGGTGGCTTATACCGCCAATTATGAAGGCGCAACCGAAGTGTATGTGATGCCCATTGCGGGCGGCGTGGCAAAACGTGTGAGCTTTGAAAACAGCCGAGTACGCCTGCAAGGCTGGACCGCTGCAGGTGAGGTTTTGTATTCAACCGACAATGCCTTTGGCCCCGCTAATTTTTGGGTGCTCAAAACCGTTAATCCGCAAACATTAACGGTGACCGACTTACCCCTAGCCGATGCCGTTGAAGGCGCCGTCGATGATAAAGGCGAGTATGTCTATTTTACCCAGTTTGGCCTGCAAGTGAGTGGCGACAACGCCAAGGTTTATCGCGGCGGCGCTAAAGGTGAAATATGGCGTTATAAAATGGGCAGCAAACAAGAAGCGCAAAAGTTAACTACAGCTCATGAAGGTTCTGTCAAACAACCCATGGTGTGGCAACAACGGGTGTATTTTGTCAGCGACCAATCGGGTAATGATAATATTTGGTGCATGAGTGTTGATGGCACAGACATTAAACAACATACCCAATACAGCCAATGGCAAGTGCGTGATGCTCAACTTGATAATGGTCGCATTGTATTTCAACAAGGCGCCGACATTAAGCTACTGAATTTAGCCGACATGGCCGAAAGTACCCTGGATATTGAACTCACCAGTGACTTTGCACACCGCCGTGAACAATGGGTGAATGACCCAATGGATTACGCCACCTCAACGGTGTTTGCTCAGCAAGGTGACAATGTGGTGATTACTGCGCGCAGCCATGTGGCGGTTGCTAGCAACGATGGCCGTCGTTTGATACAAATAGCCACACCTGCCAATAGCCGTGTGCGCGACGCGTTACTCAGCAGTGATGGTAAATGGGTTTATGGCATTAGTGACGCGTCTGGTGAACAAGAAATTTGGCAATATCCAGCAGACGGCTCTGATGGGGCAAAGCAGCTGACAAAAAATGGTAACACTCTGCGTACCAGTTTAACGTTATCGCCCAATGGACGTTATTTAGCGCACGACGATTACATGGGCAATGTGTGGTTATTGGATTTAACTCGCAGCAACAACCAAAAAATTATCGAAAATGGTGAAGGCCTTGGCCCTTATCAAGATATAAAATGGTCTGACGACAGCCAATTTATTGCACTAACCAAATTAGAAATCGGCAAGCAACGGCCGCAAATTGTGTTGTATTCTGTTAATGAGTCTAAAGCCCAAACCTTAACCACAGACAAATATGAGTCGTTTTCGCCTAGCTTTAGCCATGACGGAAAATGGTTGTACTTTTTGTCTAACCGCGAATTTAAAGCAAACCCAGGCTCGCCTTGGGGCGATCGTAACATGGGGCACTATTTTTGACAAGCGCACCCAAATATTTGCCTTAGCGTTAGAGGCTAAAGCCGCGTTCCCGTTTGCCAAGCCTACTGAGCTTACCGCTAACAAAGGTGCGCAAAAAGCCGATAAAAATGATCAAGACTCACCAGCGAAAACAAAAGTCGACTGGGATGGATTAAATCAGCGTTTATGGCAAGTGCCAGTCGATGCAGGCAACTACAACAGTTTAACCGCCACAAAAGATAAGCTGTATTTACTCGATGGTCATCAAGGTAAAAGCGAGTTAAAACTGGTTAAGTTTGATGCACAACAGCCAAAAGTAGAGACTTTTAGTGACGATGTGGGTACAATATGCGTTGGCAAAAGATGGCAGCAAACTTATGTTGCGCAAAAAGTCAGACCCTAAAAATATCATGATTGTTGATGCGGGCGACAAACTTCCAAGCGACGTGTCTAAAGCTAAGGTGAGCACTGACCAATGGCAGCTAAGCATTTCACCACAACAAGAATGGCAACAGATTTTTGAAGATGCCTGGCTTATGCATCGCGACTCGTTTTTTGACCCTAAAATGCGCGGCGTAGATTGGCAAGCAGCCAAAGCCAAATATCAGCCACTGGTAGACAGGCTTACCGACCGTAACGAACTTAATGACATCTTTGTGCAAATGATGGGTGAGCTCAATTCACTACACTCACAAGTGCGTGGTGGTGATATTGACAAAAATACAGATGCGGCCAAAGCCGCAGCGTTGGGCGCAAGGTTAACGCAAACCGATAAAGGGGTGGTGATCAGCCACATTTACCAAACCGACAGTGAGTTGCCTTTGTCTGGTTCGCCGCTTGCTCGTATAGACGTGGATGCCCAAGAGGGCGATGTCATTCGTGCTATTAATGGTAAACATGTTGACTCTGTTGCCGATGTAACGCAACTACTGCGTAATCAGGGCGATAAACAAGTGCTAATTGGACTTCAGCGTGGCAAAACGGCTCTTAATACAGTGGTAACACCACATGACATACGTACTGACGCCAAGCTACGTTACCTTGATTGGGTAGAGCATAATGGTGCCAAAGTTGCTAAAGCCTCAAAAGGTAATATTGGTTACTTACATTTGTATGCTATGGGCTCTGGAGATATTGAAAGCTTTGCCCGCGAGTTTTACACCAATTACGACAAAGACGGCTTAATCATTGACGTGCGCCGTAATCGTGGCGGTAACATCGACAGCTGGATTATCGAAAAACTGCTTCGTCGTGCGTGGGCATTCTGGCAGCCAACCCATGGCAGCACCAATGCAAACATGCAGCAAACGTTTAGAGGTCATTTAGTGGTATTGGCCGATCAGATGACCTATTCAGACGGCGAAACGTTCTCTGCCGGTATTCGTGCGCTTAATATTGCGCCCATTATTGGTAAACAAACTGCCGGTGCGGGAGTGTGGCTGTCGGGGCGTAACTCAGTTACCGACAAAGGCATGGCGCGAGTAGCCGAATACCCTCAATACGCTATCGATGGTCGTTGGATTGTAGAAGGCCACGGTGTTGAACCCGACATTGAAGTCGATAACTTACCTTACGCGACATTTAGCGGCAAAGATGCCCAGCTTGAAGCGGCAATCAGTTACTTAAAAGATGAGTTGGTGCAACAACCTATTGCGCCATTACAAGGGGTACCCATGCCAAAAACAGGTAAAGCAGACGACATCAAAGCCAAATAGGTTTGCTGTTCGCCATGCTTGCCAGCAAAGGCTGTAAGCACATACGTAAGTAATACCAATTCCACTAATTATCTGGTCATTCAGCGGGAATTCTGTGCCTTCTAGGCAAGTAATAGGATTGTAGGCATAGTTGCTCTCGGCAACTGCTCCTGCGTTGCTCTACCTCCTGCATCCATGCAGTCGTCGGCAACTGCTCCTGCGTTGCTCTACCTCCTGCATCCATGCAGTCGTCGGCAACTGCTCCTGCGTTGCTCTACCTCCTGCATCCATGCAGTCGTCGGCAACTGCTCCTGCGTTGCTCTACCTCCTGCATCCATGCAGTCGTACGTCAAAATACTATTAAGCAGCATAGAAGGCACAGAAACCCGCCTTGCAGGAGGCGCTCAGACAGTCCATTTCTTTGTTGCATTGCCTTAGAAGGGAATAACCATTATTTCAACAATGCGCCTCAAACTGAACAGTCTGAGCGACTCTGATTGGTCACATAATTAATGGAAATGGTATAATCTAATCCCGAGTTCAGGTTAAGAAAAAATGTCCCTGCCAAATCCAATTTGGTCAGGGCATTTTTATTAATGATGAAAAATGAGATTGGCGTTACGCGGGTGAATGCGCCGTTTAGTTGGTTTTAATCTCAACTTCACAAGCAATTGAGTTAGCAATAAAACAGTTTGCGTGTGCTTTTTCATGTATTTTATCTAAGGTTTCTTGGGTGACTTCAATACCTTCAGCAAAGGTCACAATTGGCTCAAGTGTCATTTTAACTACCGCCACTTTGCCCGCCTCATTTTTGCCTAAATCGGCAGTGGCATTGTCAACATAGCTCAGTACGGGCAATCGTTTTAAATGTGCAATCGCTAAAAAAGTCAACATATGGCACGACGACAATGCCGCCAGTAGGCTTTCTTCTGGGTTTACTTTGTCGGCACTGCCTTTATATTCAGGTGCCGAAGATGCGTCGATTGTTTGTCCTGTGCCAAATTTGACCTGGTGGTCGCGATTAAACTCACCTTCCTCACTGGGTGAAGACTGCCAATTTACCGTTGTTTTAAAACCCATTCTGTACTCCCAAACCACTAAAATAGTGATTGTTTATAACGACTCAATGTACCGTTTAAAATCAGAGCGAAGGTGAGTGAAACGATAACTTATTAGGCTAGATTCAACACCAAGTGCTAATGAAAGTCTATGAAGCAGATCGAAAAAAACGCTTTTAATCTGCAGCTAATGATTAAGGTCTGTTGATCTTTGCTATGCAGCATCTGTGGTGAGCTTGGTGATTAACTCTGCAATCGTAGCAGGCTCTTGTGCGCCAGAGACTAAATACTGCTGATTAAACACGATGGCCGGTACGGCTTGAATGCCGCGACTAATCCACAATTGCTCTTTCTCTTTGACGGCTTTTTCATAACGCCTGTCGGTCAATACCGCCCGGGCTTCTATCGCGTCTAAGCCCGCGCTGGTGGCCGCTTCAACTAACACCTCTATATCATCTGGGTTTTTCTGCTCAGTAAAATAGCTGGTGAACAACGCCAGTTTTAGCTCTGTTTGTTTACCAGACTCAGCAGCCCAATACAGTAACTGGTGGGCAAGTAGGGTGTTATAGATACGCGATGAGTCTGAAAAGTTAAATTTAAACCCTAAATCGGCTCCCATTTGAGTCAGTCGCTGTCTATTTTGTGCACTTTGCTCTGGTGTTGAACCGTATTTCTCTGCAATGTGTTCGCCTAAATGTTGACCCTCAGAGTCCCATTGCTGGGTTAAGTTCAAAAGGGTGCCATTGTAATGTCACATCAAGGTCGTCAAATTGGCTTAATGCGATCTCAAGACGGCGATATCCTACAATGCACCACGGGCACATTACGTCTGAAACAATGTCAATTTGGAGCTGTTTTGTTGCCATGATGGATCCTAATAATGATTAATTCGACTTAATTTAAAAAAATAAAATAACTACATTTGCTTATAAATTAACTGCTTTTACGGGTTAATTGATGGGTTTATCACCATTTGTATAAACAACACGAAAGTTGCAACCAACGCCGTTAAAAATGTGTCTATACTTAATCAGTAATCTGATGTTTAATCAATGTAAGGGTTAGGTCTATTTGATATAGCTCATTCGAGTTGTGTTAAACACTTGCTGGTGGTACATACTTCATATTTTTAAATTGACCACTTGTGATTTTGCCCACATGCCCCATGTCTAATTATGTCAGCATGCATTTGTACAACTTAGTTATTTATGTCAGCATGCATTTGTACAACGCGATAAATTTGGCAAGTAAATTCTGTTAAGGACAATCTATGAAAATAAATCTTTCTGGTCACCATGTTGATGTTACTGATACTGTCAAACAACACGTAGAAGAAAAATTCGCTAAAATAGCTAGCCATTTCCCAACGCTTATTTCGTTAGACATCATTATTGCTAAAGAGCACGGTGAATTTGATGTTGAAATTCGTACTAATTATGAAGGAACTCGAATTGCTGCAAAAGGTAATAATGCAGTCATGTATCCAGCCATTACCAGTGCTGCTAAAAAATTAGATGCAGCTTTGAAACACCGCAAAGGCCAACTTAAAGCAGATTTACATGAAAAGCCTGATGTTACGGCGCCTGAAATTGCTTATGAAAAAGTACAAGAGATGGATCTTCGTTAATCCATTGGCTCACTCACAAAAAAACGCAGCTTAAAGGCTGCGTTTTTGGTTGTTAAAGTTGATTATTCTTCGTCAATTTCAGCATTGTGATAAATGTTTTGTACATCATCACAGTCTTCTAATGCGGCAATAAATTTATCGAATGTCTCAATGTCTTCACCACTAATGGTTGTCATTGTTTGTGGGACAAACGATAAACTCTCAACTTCAAATTCCATTTCTGGGAATTCATCCGTTAAAGCGGTTCTGATATTGTTAAATTCAGATACTGGTGCAAATACACTGATCATGCCGTCTTCTAATTCAACGTCTGTTACATCAATTTCAGCCATCATCAGTAACTCAAGAATGGCTTCATCGTCTTCGCCTTTAAATACAAACACGGCTTGATGTTCAAACATATGACCAACAGTGCCAGGGCTACCTAATTTGGCATCATTTTTTACAAAAGCTTGGCGAACTTGGGTAAAAGTACGGTTGCCGTTGTCGGTTAAGCAGTCAACAATTACCATGCATCCGCCAAGTGCCAAAACCTTCGTAACGTGCAGTATCGTAATCTTCACCGCCACCACCACGTGCTTTTTCAATTGCACGTTCAATCACGTGTGCTGGCACTTGGTCTTTTTTCGCGCGAGTTATCAAGCTGCGTAATGCTAAGTTGCCGTCTGGGTCAACACCACCTTGCTTGGCACAAATGTAAATTTCTTTACCGTAGCGCGAATAAAGACGTGTTTTTTGACCGGCTGTTTTAGCCATTGATTCTTTACGGTTTTGGTATGCTCTGCCCATCTTAATCTCGTTATATTTCGGAAATGGAAGTCGTAAAAGTGCCGCCGATTCTAGCAGGAATAAGCCGATGTGTTTAGGTGCAGAGCATAATTATTGTCGAAATACTGTCGATAACGCGATAAATATCATCATATTTTGCTTGGTGAAGGAATGTGAGCAATGTAGAAATACTCATATTCACACATCTGATGTGTTAACTTTATGTATCAAGTGAACGCATTCGATAATACAATTTAATGATGTGTTACCAATGTGAGCTTAAACAACATAAAATGAGAAAGGACTTCTCTGTGAGAGATACCCAGGAGTCATGCCTGAGGATCGCTCCTTATTTTACCCTGAGATGTATTGATGATTTGCAACTATCAATATCATTTCTACACTTAGATATAGAATGCTAGAAATGAGAGTCCTAATATGAAATCTGAATCTGCAGAAGCAGTTCAAGCACAAAATGCGACAGTCACCGTGTTATTTTATGATGCTCCTGCTGGTCTTGAAATGTACAACGCTGTATTGACTGATTTACCCGTAAGTCAATCTGGACGAGTCATGATCCCTGAGTCATTCCGTCGTGGTAAGTCAATTATTGCGGTACTCGAAGGTGAGTGCACGATATTGAATTCGCTAGGTGAGCGTGTTTATTCGCAGCGCACGGTTGGCTAATCAATCATATTGAGTGGTTAACAATGAAAAAAGACACGCAAGTGTCTTTTTTAATGTCTGATTAAATCCGCGAGCAGTTTATCTGCTAAGGGTTGTAATACTTCTACATTCGGTTGAGTGTGCGCTACCGTTCTTAATCCGTAAATTCCCATGACTAAATACTGAGCTAAAAACTGGCTATCGCTTTCTTGCGGGATAAGCTGTTGTGTTCTTGCTGTGTCGAACACTTGTACTAATGATTGGTGCCAGGACTGTAAAAATTCACAAGCGATTTGCTTAATCTGCTCATCTTGCTCACCCATTTCACTTAACGATTTCGTCAATAAACAGGCTTTTGTGGCATCACAACTTAAACACTCTTGTAATATTTGCGCGAGATAATCACTTAAGTTGTCTACTGCAGAGCGATCATTGGCAAATAGTTGCTTAAATTGATCAGTCCGATCTTGTTGATATTGTTCTATCGCTGCAATGAATAAGCCTTTTTTATTGTCAAAGGCACAGTAAATCGACCCAGGATGCAATCCTGTTGCTTTAGTGAGATCTTGCATGCTGGTTTTCGCGAACCCATTCACCATAAAGGTACACATTGCTGCACGTAAAACTCGTTCTCTATCAAATTCAGCGTGTCTCATATTCTGCCACTTAATGTTAATAACGATGTGCAATAGCTCATATTTTCTGAGTCTATCCAAATTTGATCGACTATTCAAAAATTACTTGAATGTATATTCAAATATCATTATTCTTGAATGCATATTCAATTAAGGAGATCGTCACATGACGGCAAGTTTATTTACACCATATAAACTCAATGACACCCTAACATTATCGAACAAGATTTTAATGGCGCCATTAACCCGTTGTATGGCAGATGATGACTTGATCCCTACGCAGCAGATTGCCGATTATTATGCGCGTCGTGCTGAAGCCGGTTTAATTATCAGTGAAGCAACGATTATTCGCGCCGACGGCCAGGGTTATCCAAACACTCCGGGTTTATTTACCCCTGCGCAAATTGATGGCTGGCGTGTGGTTACAGACGCTGTACACAAAAATGGCGGCAAAATATTTGCCCAGCTATGGCACACCGGCCGCGTGGCTCACCCACACTTTTTTGGCGGTGGTGACGTATTATCGTCTTCTGCCCAAGCGGTTGAAGGCACAGTGCCAAGAATGCGTGAACTGGTTTACCAAACCCCAAAAGCCGCCACAATTGAAGACATTAAACAATTGGTGATTGATTATGCTCAAGCGGCAGCCAACGCCATTGATGCAGGTTTTGATGGCGTTGAAATTCATGGTGCCAATGGCTATTTAATTGACCAGTTTTTACATCACGACAATAACCGTCGTGAAGATGAATACGGCCAAACCCCTGAAAACATGTCACGCTTTGCGTTAGAAGTGGTCGATGCTGTTATTGCGCGTATCGGCGCTGATCGCACGGCATTACGTGTGTCTCCTGGTGCTTATTTTAATATGGCTGGCGACTCACGAGATCGTAATGTATTTGATTATTTATTACCTGAGTTGGCTAAACGTAATTTAGCGTTTTTACATGGCGGTATTTTTGACGACTCAATGGAGTTTGATTACCTAGGCGGCAGCATATCGGCATACCTTCGTAGCGTATACACCGGCACATTGGTCGGTGTGGGAAGTTACACTGCACAAACCGGCAGCGCAGCCATTAAGGATAACAAGTTTGACTTGTTAGCCATTGGTCGCCCGTTTATTGCTAATCCAGACTATGTGGCAAAGGTGCGTGACGGTGATGAGCTAGTCGCTTACGCTGACACCATGTTAACCGAGTTAATCTAACCGAATTAAGGTTAAGTTTTTTGTTGTTTGCGCATAAGCGCATTTTTGTAGGAATCCACTTGTTGTCATGCTAATGCCAATGAGTGGCGCTAAATTATCAACCCCAATTTGTGTTTTTAGCATCCGTCTTGACCACAACTTTTGTTGTGGTCTTTTTTTGTCATAAATTTGTCTCCCAGAGTGCTGTCTATTACTATGTCGGCAATTTTAGGCACAGAGAAGCGTTATGCACACACTGCAACAATTAAATGATGGTTTATTGCACGGAAAAACACGAGTCAAAATCGCCCAAGGACTGAGTGAGTTTCCAGCTAAATTATTTGAGTTAGCAGATACGTTAGAAGTGCTCGATTTAACCGACAATCAATTGTCGTCGCTTCCTGACAACTTCGCCGATTTACATCAGTTAAAAATCCTGTTTTTGTCGAATAACCAATTTGAACATTTACCTGATGTACTCGGCCAATGCCCCAACTTAGAAATGATTGGCTTCAAAGCTAACCAAATTAGAACGGTATCAAGCGCATCAATCCCAAAACAAACCCGCTGGTTAATTTTAACCGATAATCGGATTAAGCAACTGCCAGACAGTATCGGTCAATGTTATCGTCTTGAAAAGCTCGCGCTAGCCGGTAATCGTTTAACTTCATTGCCAGTCAGTATGGCAAATTGTCATCAATTGGCTTTACTTAGGTTGTCTGCCAATCAACTAGCTGAATTACCGCAATGGTTATTTGAGCTACCAAAATTAGCCTGGTTGGCTTTTTCGGGTAATCGTTTTAGTCATGTTGAGCATTGTGATAACACTCGCGTCCCCACGGTACCGCTAAACCAATTTCAGTTAGGTCAATTGCTCGGGCAGGGCGCTTCTGGTTTAATTTATCAAGCATCACATATGGCTTTGCAGTACGAAACTGGTGAATTTCGTTGTACTGATGAGGTTGCTGTTAAACTATTTAAAGGCATGGTCACCAGTGATGGTTATCCGGCAGACGAGCTTGATTGCTGCTTAACCGCAGGAGAGCATCCTAATTTGATTACTGTATTGGCACAAATTAATCAGGCCGACCAATTAGGCTTAGTGATGCAACTTATTCCGCCAAGTTACGTCAATTTAGGCTTACCGCCATCGCTGCAAACCTGTAGTCGCGATACTTTTGAGCCAAATACGCGCTTTAGTGAGTCTCGTATTATTAACATAGCGACCCAAATGGCCGATATTTTGGTGCATTTACATCAAAATGGAATAAGTCATGGCGACATTTATGCGCATAACACCATGATTAACCCGCAAGGCAATGTGTTATTTGGTGACTTTGGCGCCGCATCTAACTTAAACCAGTTCAACTCTGAACGTCGTGTGTTAATGCAAGCTATTGAGGTGAGGGCATTGGGTTACATGATTGAAGACATGCTAAATCTGATTGAGCACCCTAATAGCCCCAAGGCGCAAGCGCTACATCAATTAGTGCAAGATTGCTTGCAGCCTAACTTAAGCGCTAGGCCGGGTTTTAATGAGCTTAAACAGCAATTAGCCAACATGGCATAAGCTTGCCATTATGATTGTGCTTATCAATGTGACTCGCATTGATAAGCACCCTTGAATATCCACTGTGAAATATGGCCTTTAACCTATCACTGCATTATAATCAAATTATCATGTTACAATTAAAGGTCATCACCAGTGGAAAACAAAACTGCCCGTTTTACTGTATTAATGAATCCGCTAAAAAGCAGGCATTTGAGCAATTGTGCGCGGCTCAAGATCTCACCCCATCACAAGTTACCCGTCAGCTTATTCGTGAATACCTCGAAAAACACGATGTCAGTTTTGGTGACAACCAAAGCCGACCGAACCCGCAAGTGAAAAGCTAATTTATCGCTTTTTATGGTGGAGTGTGAGTTGGGCTTAACGGCTTAGGGTAGTCAATTTGTGATAATAGCATTATAATGTGATTACAATTTAAGGTGAGGTGGTTTTAGTGGCTGTCTCATGCCAATCGATAACGCTTTTTGAACAATGCCTTAGTGCTTTATCTTGTTCGATTAAAGCTAAAAAACAGAGAGTGAATTTATGAGTGATGTCATCCCGCCATGCCCAAAGTGTGAATCTCCTTACGCTTATTCAGACGGTACATTATTAATTTGCCCAGAATGCGCAAATGAGTGGAATCCAAATGAAGAAGTGGTTGATCCAGACGCAATTATCTTAAAAGATGCCGTGGGTAACCTTTTGGCCGAAGGCGACAAAGTGACTTTAATTAAAGATCTTAAAGTTAAAGGTTCATCACTTGTGCTTAAAGTCGGCACCAAAGCCGTAATCAACCGCTTTGTCGACGGTGATCATGACATCGATTGTAAAGTTGATGGCAACGGTCAAATGATGTTGAAATCAAAGTTTGTTAAAAAACAAAGCTAATAGCGATTAACTTAATTGTTATAAGTGACCATTAATCAGCTTCTGTTTGATTAACAAAAAATCCCCGCTGGCAACAATGCTATCGGGGATTTTTTATGGACGCCAGTTCAAGTCCCGCCGCCTCATATGACCCCACTTCTGGGTAAGCTGTTAAGCATTTAAAAGCTTGTTAACCCCTTCTCGTCGTCCCGGCAATGCTTTAAGGTGGGATCCAGGTGTTATTTTTGCTTTGAACATTTGTGCAGGATTTGCTGTGAGTACTCTGTTTTACTGCTTTGTTGTAACACTAGGTAACGATACTCAATGAAATCACTTCTATGACACGCGGTAAACCCATCCATGGGCGCTCTGCGAAAGCATCCCTGTTTTCGAAGGTCATAGCCGCGATGACATCCGCCGTATGGTTATCTTCGATTCAACCTTGTTTGTGTTTGTAATTGAAAGATCTAACTCGTTTGTGGACAATTCCGATTTAGCAGCAACAGACAGTCTCCAATCTTTGGATAACTTCTCGTATCCCAAAAATAAAAATGCAGTAGTTTCGACAGGAGGTATTTTTGGTCGGTTCTGAACAATTCCAAACATGGCTGATTTTGACGGCTACTATTTTTAATGGTGAGATACTGCATGGTTATTCAACAAGTTTATGAGGAAACGATTTGAGATACCTTCCTCCTAAGCAACTCCCGAAAAGCAATAACAGCAGGACTAACCTGCTCTCGGCTTGGACAGATTAGATTTAGCTCAACCGATGGTGATTCAAAGTCTGGTAAAAGCTGTACAAGTTGCCCACTACTAAGATCTGAGTAGAGATCTATCTGAGAGCGATATGCTATTCCTTTGCCATTAACTGCCCATCTACGAACTATATCGGTATCATTGCTGATTCGGTTACTACCTACTTTAACCTTGTATGTACCAGAGTGGTTAGCGTACTCCCAACAGTTAAACAGGCGACCAGCCTTGCGGTGTAATAAGCAATTATGCTCCCTCAAGTTTTCAGGATGCATTGGCTCTCCATATCTAGATATATAGGTTGGAGAGGCGCAAGTGATCCTGCTCATGGTCGCGATATGAAATGAAACCATCGATGAATTTTCTGGCTTCCCATAGCGAAGAGCCATATCAACCTGTTCGAGAAAAAAATCTGAAATAGAATCGCCTACTGTCAGATCAATCGATAATAAAGGGTGCTCATTCAATAACTCTTCTATCCACAGCAAAAGTGTATTGCGGCTCAAATCAGATGAGACGGACAATCTGAGATTACCACTTACTTTTCCTTGTGTCTGATGTGCGGCTATACGACCTTGTTCCAAACTAGCTAGTGCCTGACGGCAATGAAACAAGAACTGCTCTCCTTGTGGCGTTATTTTCAGTTGTCTGGTTGTTCTGATAAGTAGTTGTACCTCTAACTGTTTTTCGAGTCTTTTCAGCGCAGTGCTGACTGCTGCAGGAGTAAGACTCAGTTGGTTTGCAGCCTCGGTTATGCTGCCCGTTTCCACGATTCGAATGAATAGATAGAGATCTGACGTATTCATTATTAAATATTTTTTAAAAGTATATTAATTATTAGTGTCTTTTTAGTTTACTTAAAGTCTGGAACAATGTCTCTACTGTTATTCATAACAATGGTGCTCAGAGAGGCAGATATGACCCAACCATTACACACCGAAAACTTACTTAACCGTCCTTTAGAGCTCCCATGTGGCGCCATCATTAAAAACCGTCTAATGAAATCAGCAATGTCTGACTCACTTGCTGATGGAGAGGGAAACCCTACTCAGGCACAGTCTCGACTCTATGAACGCTGGGCAGAGGGCGGTATTGGGTTATCGGTCGTTGGAGAGGTTCAAATTGACGCACTATTTCCAGAAAATCCAGGAAATCTCGTATTATCCGAACAGTCTGATATTAAAGAGCTACAAGCATTGACCTCACGTGCTGCAATTAATAACGCACATATCTGGCCCAACTTGGGCATGCAGGTGGATTGGCGTATCAACCGTTGAGTAAACCCAAAGAGCTATCAGCTCTTTGTATTGGAGATTTCGAGTGTGAGGGGATGTCTGAGCAAGACATAGCCTTATTACCACATCAGTTTGCTAAATCCGCAGCAATTGCTAAACAAGCAGGATTTACTGGCGTACAGATTCATGCAGGCCACGGGTTTCTACTAAGTCAGTTTTTATCACCACTCTTTAATCATCGAACGGATCTATATGGAGGGTCGGTAGAAAACCGTTCCCGTATTATTATTGAAGTAATTGCGGAAGTGAGAAGTACTGTTGGAGGTACTTTCCCTATTGGTATAAAAATAAATTGCTCAGATCAGCTCGAAGGTGGTTTAACTCAAGAAGACGCACTAGAGGTCATTTCCCTTCTCAACACAACCTCTATTGATTTGATTGAGATAAGTGGCGGATCATATTTTCCTGGGGCAAAATCCAGCTCTGACAGCGCTTCAAACGGCTCGTACTTCATTGATTTTTCAGTAAAGGCTAAAGGATTAACAAATATTCCTTTAGTGGTGACGGGGGACTTTAAAAAGCGGGAGCAAGTAATAGATGCCTTATCTATAAATGCAGCGGACTCAATTGGTCTTGGGCGAGCATTGATACTCAGACCTGATTTACCAAATGAATGGTTAGAGGGAGAAGGTGTTACATTTGACTTTCCAAAATTTAAGTCACCGCCGCAGGGGGAGTCACCGCTTGGTATACTATGCTTCTTACGGCTATAAGTCATGATAATGAAAAAGAGTTCAACTTAGAGCTATTGCCAGCAATTCAGTCCTACGAAAATCGTGATAAAGCTCGTATTACGAAATGGCAGGCGAAGTATCAACTGTAGTCCACCATCTAAGATCTAGAAACGCATAGCTATGCGTTTCTACAGGGCACTTTTCCTGAAGTTAGGTTTATTTATGGTCGCATCCTTTCATTTATTATTTCCTCTTCTTACCATAAATATAAGTACAGCAATTCCAGTGACACTATCTGCTTCTGAATAATTGCATCAACAAACAATGGGGCAATAATATGTTACTCAAGCTAACTTAAAAATGGACATAAACGTTTTAAAAAAATCAGGGTTTCAATTTACTTTTTATAAAAGTTTACCCTGACCACACTAAATTCTAACTAGCTAACAAAAAAACCGTTTTTGTAGAGGTACAATAATTGGAAATATCCCCTGCGTTATGGAAATCACAGATGTCGTCTATTTATCAACAGTTACTCACTACTGCACCAACCGATCTACCCCCAATCAAAGCAATCCACATTTGCCACGAAGAAAATAACCCGAGTGCCAAGTTTGGGGTTGTCGAATTAGAAGGCGGTACCATTGGCCTAACCTACGTAAAATTGGGCAACGCGTTTGAGCAGTTACAAAATGAATCGCTATACAGTGATTACATTGGTAAAGCAGTAACCGATTTAGCCCAATTAAGCGTGCAGCAACAAGATTGGCAGCAAGTGCTTGGCGCCGGAGCGCTTAATGCCATTAGCCAATATGTACTCAAACAACGTGGCTTTAACTACCACAACGAAGAAGACAGTTTAGAGATGCTAGATATTCAACCTGGTGAGCGTGTTGGTATGGTTGGCTACTTCGCCCCGCTTATAGCCCAACTCCGCGAACAGCAAACCCCTTTAACGGTGATCGAGCTGCGGGCTGAATTGGTTCAGGCCGAAGACAATTTTGAAGTAACCACAGATCCAAGCAAATTGGCGCAATGCGATAAGGTACTGATTACTGGAACCAGCGTAATCAACCACACCTTAGAAGGCTTGCTAACGCATTGCCATAAAGCTCAAGAGATCGCACTGGTGAGCTCAAGCGTTGGTCTGTTGCCAGAGGTACTATTTGAACATGGCATCACTCGCATCGGTGGCCGCGCAGTAGTAAACAGTGAACTGTTCCTTGAGCGTTGGAAAAGTGGCGAGAAGTGGAAAGAGTCCGTTACTCGTTACTCTTTGAGAAACAGTGACTACAAATAATTTCTCATATTAAGGGCGAGACATAACCGTGCGCCCTTTCATCCACCTATATAATCAGAAAAACCACGCCCATTTGTGGTGACAATATCAGCAAACAAGCGTAACAGCGCTAAAAATTAGTTGGGTCAAAAATTAGTTGGGTCAGAGTAAACTTTAAAAAGGGAGCTGATAGACACATGTTATTGAATGGCTTTTTCTTCCTTAAATGGTGCACTCGATGATTGTGCTCGAGGTTACCCAACTTTGTCCTTAAGTTTGATACTTTAATCTACTTTATGAATTTAATTCAATGTTTTAATAGAAGTCGTATTGGTGGAATTGAGTAAGTCCGTAACTTCAATTTATACCATTTCCATTAATTATGTGACCAATCAGAGTCACTCAGACTGTTCAGTTTGAGGCGCATTGTTGAAATAATGGTTATTCCCTTCTAAGGCAATGCAACAAAGAAATGGACAGTCTGAGCGCCTCCTGCAAGGCGGGTTTCTGTGCCTTCTATACTGCTTAATAGGATTTTGACGTACGACTGCATGGATGCAGGAGGTAGAGCAACGCAGGAGCAGTTGCCGAGAGCAACTATGCCTACAATCCTATTACTTGCCTAGAAGACACAGAACTCCCGCTGAATGACCAGATAATTAGTGGAAATGGTATTAATCAACAGCCTGCCACAGGGACAAAGCAAACACCTGGTTCTCGGCTAAAAGAATTGCCGGGACGACGAGTAAATTAACCGCCTCATTGTGGCCATTTTGCCGCCACTTGCAAAGAAAAAGGGCTTAGCATTGCTGCTAAGCCCTTTCGGTATTTGGTGGAGGCGGCGGGACTTGAACCCGCGTCCAGAAAGCCTACATCCTCGGCGCTACATGTTTAGTCTCTCTTTTATTTAACCAAGCAGTCTCCGAAAGACAGGATGCTACTTGGTGAGTCCGGTACTGTTTCGCGGTTCACCCCCGGACGGAGTTCCCTCGCTAGCACACTGTAATATGACCATCAAAATCCACTGTCCACGTGCGAAACGTGTGGTTGATGGCTAGCTAGCCTAAGCTGCTAGAGAGTAGTTAGAGTCGTTTGCAACTATAACGGTGCGGCTTTTTACGAGGCCAACCGCCCCTCGACATGCTCCTTGGGTTTCGTGAATCCTGTCGAATCCAGAATCGCCCCCAATTGGTTATATCATAACGTGTTGTTTCGCTAATACCTAGTGACTATTAACAAAATATCATCGTTTGGCTATTATCCGTTCAGTCTGCTCTTTTTCATGACGCGAGACTGTTCAACTTTCCATTCACGCTCTTTGGTGTCTTCACGTTTATCGTGATCTTTTTTACCTTTACCTAAGCCAATTTCAACTTTTACCCAGGCACCTTTACGCCAATACATCGACAGTGGCACTAAGGTGTACCCTTGGCGTTCAATTAAGCCGGCTAACTTGTCGATTTCGCTACGCTTTAATAATAGCTTTTTAGTACGAATAGGATCGCACACAACGTGAGTGGATGCTGTATTTAGTGGTTGAATAGTACAACCGTGCATAAAGGCTTCACCGTCTTTAATAAATACGTAACAATCAGCCAGATTGACTTTGCCCATACGGATCGATTTAACTTCCCATCCCATTAACTCTAAACCCGCTTCGATTTTGTCTTCGATGCGGAATTCAAAGGTCGCGCGTTTGTTGCGTGCGATGGTGGCTGAGGTATTCTTTGCTGATTTAGAACTCTTTTTTACCATTATATTTACCGTTGTGATTACTGCCGCGGCCTATAAAAAGGCGACTGGTAATCAGCTCTGAGCCCATTTAATAAACGCTATTATATTAAGGTTATAAATTAACACCATTGATATAAGAGATATGGGGGAGATTTATGATATTTCAACGATTATACCTAGTTTCTTGCCTATTGTGTTATTAAGGGTGAGATTTAGCGTTATGGCGGATGCCTTTTTTGTTTAACGTGATAAAATCCGAACATTGTTTCAATGATAGTGATGTCAGATGCCCAAAATTTCCAAAAGTATGCTGGTTAGATTTAGTGCCAAAGAAATGTATGATTTAGTCAACGATGTTGAGTCGTATCATGTGTTTTTGCCCGGCTGTGTTGGCGGTAAAGTATTAGAGTTTGACGGTAAAACCATGGTGGCATCGGTTGATGTGAGTAAAGCGGGGATCAGTAAAACCTTTACGACTCGTAACCAAGTTGTTGAAGCTAAATCCATTACACTAGAGTTAGAAAACGGGCATTTTAAACATTTGCACGGTTTATGGAAGTTTACAGCGCTGACAGAAGAGGCATGTAAGGTAGAGTTTGATTTGCATTTTGAATTTTCAAATGCATTAGTCGACTTAGCATTTGGTAAAATTTTTAAAGATTTAATGTCATCGATGGTGGTGGCATTTACCGACAGAGCGAAGGTGATTTATCGTGACAAGTGAAACAGAGCAATTTGCCGTTGATGTGATTTATGCATTACCCAAACAGCAAAAAATTATCACTGTGATGGTTGCACCTGGTACCACGTTTATTGATGCGGTGATCCAAAGCAATATCGTGAAGTTTTTTCCTGACATCGATCTAGATAACATCAAACTGGGTGTGTTTAGTCGTGTGGTTAAGCATGATGAAGTGATACAGCCTGGGCAACGGGTAGAATTATATCGCCCTTTAATTGCCGATCCTAAAGATGTGCGCCGTAAACGCGCTGAAAAAGCAAAAGATGAAGGCCGGATCAATAAAATTACCGGTGCAAAGGTCAGTTAATTGTTTAACTCTATACAAAATATAAAAAAGCAGAATCAATTGATTCTGCTTTTTTATTGGTTCTGAACCATTAACGATTATCTGGGTCGTTAGATTTTTCTGGTTGATTCGTTAGCGTTGGGCGTGTTTCTTCAACCAATGGTTTTGAATCTGGCCGAGTTTCTGGCAGTAATGGCGTTAAATCAGGCTCATTAACCGTTGGCAAAGAGCTTAACTCAAGCGGGGTATTAAACTCACTGCTTAAATCGTAATCGCCGGTGACGCTAGAGATCTTGTCACCTGTAAAATGAATGATCAGCTCTTTATGGATAATGCTGGCATCACGGCCACTTTTAAAGTGGTATACATAGTACCAAGTGTCATCAGAAAAACTATCACGTAAAACCGGACGACCTAAAATGTACTCAGTTTGCTCTTTGGTCATGTCGATGCGAAGTTTTTCAACTTGCTGGGTTTCCATGTAGTTGCCTTGCGGTATATCAGGCTTATAAATTAACCAATCGAAAACACTACATCCGCTCATTGAGAGTGAAAGCGCTACTGCGCTTACAAGGGTAAGACTTTGTTTTTTGTTTATCATTGTCTGCGCTACTTCCTAAATTCTGTCGGTCATCATACCCAAGCTGTCCCTATGCTGACAAGAGTCGATTAGAAGATGTTGTGGCTTTGAGTGAATATCGCGACGTAAGTTCCTTATTTCTAGTAATAAAACCCACTATGATTCATGTTTACTCTCTTATACGCGCCACATTTATCGGTGATATTTGCTGTGAGTTTTTAACGTCAACCTTGTTTAAGCTCATAAATTTGGTGTTATAGAGCTTAATTAGTCATTTAATTCATGCCGTGAAAGCGCTTATACAATAGGGTATATAAATATAAATTTTTCAAAAGCGTGTTTTGTGCCACGTAATGTTAATAAAGTTGGTAAATAATCATTAAATTGTTTAATTTAAAAGCATGATAGATTGAAATGCTCATATAATGAATATGTGATTTAATCTTTGTTTTATTTCCCATTTAGTTGATTTTTATATCAACAAAAATAGGATGACATGATGAGGTGTAACTTGCAGCTAACTGCCGCAAATCAACAAGGTCAGCTAGTGTGTGTTGGTACCGGAGTGCAGCTTGCTGGGCAAGTTGGCCAATTAACCGTGAGTTATATTGAACATGCAGATGTGGTTTTTTCATTGGTGCCCGATGGGTTTGCCGATAGATGGTTGTCAACCTTGAACGCTGATGTGCGCTCGCTACAAAGGTATTACGCTCAAACAGGGGAAGTAAAAAATCGTCGCGACACCTATCAGCAGATGGTTGATGCTATGTTAGATGAGGTACGAGCAAATAAAAGGGTGGTATGTGCATTGTATGGTCATCCGGGGGTATTTTCTTGCGTATCACATTTAGCGATTGCACAGGCTAAGCAGCAAGGTTTTAAGACTAAAATGCTTGCGGGTGTTTCAGCTGAGGCGTGTTTATGGGTACGATTTAGGTATCGATCCCGGTGGTTGTGGTCACCAAAGCTATGAAGCCACTCAGTTTATGCTGTATCAACATGTTCCTAATCCTTGTGCTCATTTAGTGTTGTGGCAAATTGCACTCGCGGGGGAACATACATTGACACAGTTTTCCACAACCAAACAGCGATTACATATTTTGGTTGAGCATTTGTTGCAGTGGTATCCTATTGATCATCAAGTGATAATATATGAAGCTGCAAACTTAGCAGTGCAATCGCCAAGAGTAGAACATATTGCCTTGGCTGATTTACCTGATGCTAGGTTAACGACCATCAGCACGTTATTGATCCCGCCTCAGCAAGCATTAGCATTAAACCCTGCCATGCTTGCAAAGTTAGGCATTAGTGAAATGGATCTTGGTTAGAGAATACTTTTACAACACTAAGGGCACGATATGTCGAATTTAAGTCAATTTTTTACTCAGTTAGGGACAGACGCAAAATTATTAGAAGCGTATCAACACGATCCTATAGGGGTGATGCAGGCAAATGACATTACCGAAGAAGAAATTGAAGCGGTAATGTCGGGTGATATAGCGCGTATTCGCCAATTAGCGGGTGATGAAGAGATGAAAATGTTCCAGATTGTTACAACACCTAAGCCGTAATACCTTGTTGATGCAAGTGTTCATTAAAGTCGTTATCACTGTGCTGCTAATATTATGCAGCACAGGCATTGTGCTCGCCAATGAAATGGATGATGAGCTCGATATTGTCGAAAACTTTATGCACACTGACACTCAAAGTGCCATCGCCAAATTAAATTCCATGTTAGCGCGTCAAGACAAGCTGTCGATGTTACAAAAAAGCCGTTTGTACATGCTGCTTAGCGTCAAGCATATCTATTTAGCCGAGTATGCTGCTGCAGACGAAGCGTTAGACATCGCGTTAACTTTAAACCCGTCTGAAGATATCATCACTCGAATATATTTATATCGGGTAACAACCAGTATTGGCTTAAAAGACTACAAACGCGCTTTTACTTTGTTAGAAACCAATTTATCACGCATTGATAATTATCAAGATAACAGCATTAAAATTGCTACCTATAATCGACTATTAAATGTGTACTTGGAGCTTGATGCTTATGATGAAATGTTGCGAATATCGCAATTGGCTCTGAATTTAAATCAAGGTGAAAACCCTAAAAACCAGTGTTATTCGATGTTGTATTATGCCGTGGCGAATCTGCGTACTAAACAATTCGACTTGGCTTCAAACCTATTTACCGACACAAAACAGTACTGTAGTGAACATGGTTTTCCGTTAATTGCTGTAATGTCCACTAAAGGCCAGGCAATTGTTGCATATGAAAACAGCCTCTATGATAAAGCTGAATCATTATTATTAAACGCGTTAGCCAACTACAAAAAGTTTAAATTTGAAGTTGAGATTAACGAGGTCCACTCATATTTAGGCATGACTTACTTCTATTTAAACCGTTTTGAAGAAGCCGAGCAGCATGCTAATAAAGTGAATGATAAACCGATAGCACCCAATAATCTGTTAGTAAAAAAACGTGCTAATGAAACCTTATCGTTGGTTGCAGGAAAACGTGGTCAGTTTGATAAAGCTTATCAATACCAAGTGGTTGCTAATGCACTGAGTTTACAAATATTAAACGAGCAAAAAGTGAAAGAAAACGCTTATCAGATGGCTCGTTTTGACAGTGTAGAGAAAAACCGAGAAAACAACAGTCTGATGCAAGACCATGAGTTGTTGATGAAGCAAAAAGACCTGTTTATAAAAGACAAAAGCTCGTCAATCATGTTTTCGACATTACTCGTTGGTGTGTCAGTTGGTTTATTATTACTGCTGATTTCAGCCTGGCTGCAACGCAATCAATTTATGAAGCAAGCTCAGCGTGACGGGTTAACTGGTATTTATAATCGCCGTACTGGCCAGGAGTTAGCTGAAAACGAATTTATCCAAACCCAAGCAGTATCCGAGCCGTTTTCTGTGCTGTTGATGGATTTGGATTTATTTAAAAACATCAATGACCAATTTGGTCATGCTACTGGTGACTGGGCATTAAAAAAGTTTACCAGTGTGATTGAGCCGTTACTCAGGCCTAATGATGTATTTACCCGTATGGGCGGTGAGGAGTTTGCGATATTTATGCCCAAACAAGATCTTAAATCAGCAGCACACTTTGCCGAACGCCTTCGAGCAGAGGTAGAGGCGATCAATACCCGCTTCTCTGGTCATGACTTTACGATTACGGTGAGCTGTGGTATTAGTTGTGCCGACAAACACGACTTAAGCCTTGACCCGCTTATTCATCGCGCAGACTTAGCTTTATATTGTGCTAAACATAACGGACGTAATTGTGTTGTGTGTTACAACGAGTCAATGAAACACCCACAGAGTTAATTATCTCTGGCAACAACACTCACTAACTGTATTGACGTTATTACGAGATACTCCGTTGAGTCGAGATTAAATTAATCTATTCCTCTCATCATTATGCTTAACATCTTGGTTTATGAACCATTTTGAATCTTAAAACCTCTTACACGCACCATTTATGACATTTTTTTCATTTATTTAAAAAAAAGTGAAATTTTTTCAAAAAAACCAAACGACTGTGGCTTGTTGATCGGGTGACGTAACTCGCACTTTTTGTGTAAACCTGCTTATTTAATATTACGTTTACGTAAAAGTTAAATTAAAACGATTGTTTGAATTTATTTTTTGCGACTTAGTTAATAACGTTATGTATTTTAATGCTTTTTTATAATTACGTTTAGGTCATCTCAAAACACGAACAAAATGTTTGACTAGGGTATCTAAATTAAAGGTTAGTAACTTTTTATTTACAGCGTGTAATTTTACGACATCTATTTTTACCATCGTCAATTTGTGGTCAATTGGTAAGATGAATTTTTGAAAGTGATTATCTTAAATGATTGATATTTATTTTTGCTTATAATTATCAGGTAGTTGGTGTTGTTATTTGATGCGGGTAAGACCAATTTGTTGTGTTGTTTAGCATGGTTTTACATACGTTCTGGTCAGCTAAAGACTGTTGCAATTACAAACGTTTTTGGTTAGTTTTTAGTACAAAACAAACATATGAAAGCTTGTTTGAACGTTAAAGCGTGATGACTTATTTACACAAAACAATATGGACATTGGTTATATGCTCAGCGGCATAGACCTATATAAGGTAATCAATGGGTAATAACTTAAACCATATAACGTCAGCATCATTAAATACCGTTAACAGTAACAAACGCATGCAGCACTCAGAGTGCACAATATGACAGCCGAACAATTGGTAGCTCAGTACGGTAAGACTACACCAACAGCAGATACGGTAAAAACCGACATCACATTTGTAGGCACAACCATTGAAGGTCAGCAACAAGTGTTTAACTCTGGTGCTGTGGCGTTTTTAAATTCACTTTGTGCCAAATTTGCTGCTGAAGTACCAGAGTTATTGGCAAAGCGTAAACAAAAACAAGCGCGTATTGATAATGGTGAGTTACCTGACTTTTTACCTGAAACGCGTGCTATTCGTTATGGTGATTGGACTATCCGCGGCATACCAGACGATTTGACTGACCGCCGAGTTGAAATCACTGGTCCTGTTGACCGCAAGATGATCATTAATGCACTCAACGCCAATGTAAAAGTGTTTATGGCTGACTTTGAAGATTCATTAGCACCGAGTTGGCAAAAAGTGGTTGAAGGCCAAATTAACCTTCGCGATGCGGTCAATGGTGATATTGCTTTTACAGCACCAGAAACGGGTAAACAGTATTCGCTTAAGCCAGATCCTGCGGTACTCATTGCCCGGGTGCGTGGTTTGCACTTAAATGAAAAGCATGTGCTATATAAAGGCACCCCAGTACCTGGTGGTCTAGTTGATTTTGCCATGTATTTTTACCACAACTATCGTCAATTATTAGCCAAAAACTCTGGATCTTATTTTTATATCCCTAAGCTAGAGAGTCATCTTGAAGCGCGCTGGTGGGCAAAGGTATTTGCTTTTGTTGAAGAACGTTTTTGCTTAAAACCAGGCACCATCAAATGTACCTGCTTAATTGAAACGCTACCGGCAGTGTTTGAGATGGAAGAAATTCTTTATGAGCTTCGCTCAAACATTGTGGCACTTAACTGCGGCCGTTGGGATTACATCTTTAGTTATATTAAAACATTAAAAAATTATCCAGACCGTGTACTGCCAGATCGTCAAGCCGTCACGATGGACACTAAGTTTTTAAGTGCTTATTCACGCCTACTGATTAAAAGCTGTCACAAACGCGGCGCGCTCGCTATGGGCGGTATGGCGGCCTTTATCCCTGCAAAGGATGAAGAAACCAACGCCAAAGTTTTACAAAAAGTACGTGGTGATAAAGAGCTTGAAGCCCGTAATGGTCATGACGGTACTTGGGTAGCTCACCCTGGACTAGCTGATACCGCTATGGCTATTTTTAATGATTACATTGGCGGCGACAGAACCAATCAATTGCACATTACCCGTGATGTAGATGCCCCCATTTTAGCCAGTGAATTACTCGAGCCCTGTGAAGGTGAACGTACCGAAGAAGGCATGCGTTTAAATATTCGCATTGCATTGCAGTACATCGAAGCGTGGATCCAAGGCAATGGTTGCGTACCGATTTATGGCCTAATGGAAGATGCTGCAACGGCTGAAATTTCACGTACGTCAATTTGGCAATGGATTAAACATCAAAAAAGTTTATCTAACGGTAAGTTAGTCACTAAAGATTTATTTAAAGACATGCTGAAACAAGAAACAGCCAACGTTAAAAAAGAGTTGGGTAGCGATCGTTTTAATGCTGGCAAGTTTACACAAGCTGCAGCGTTATTTGAGCAAATTACGACCTCAGATGAACTGGTCGACTTTTTAACGTTACCTGGTTACGAATTATTAACGGCTTAATGGCAAATTGATTATTTACTTTCTGTAAACCAATACATAGCGCAAGGCTGAATTGATTCACTTTGGCAACTTATTGACTCAGGACGGTAAGCCTTCAGTGACAGCGTTAACAGCCTGAACTGAAGAACAATGTTAATCGTTATTTTAGTTTTACAAGTTTAGTCACTTTTGTGGCTGTTGTAACCCCGTGCGACTCACCTACAGGTCGCACGGGATTTTTATCCAATAGGTTGGATCATAAGCAAACGCTTAGTTGTTGATTCTAACTGTTTGGGTACTTCCTACCCGTAAGTTTTCCAACCACGTATTTGTGATTGCGGCTCTTTTGAGCCGTTTTTTTTGCCTGAACGAAAACGTTTGAAAAATGAACAGTCACATTGATTTATTAGACCTGCGTACAACAAACCACAATCAAGTTACGACTCTTTATTGAAATTGAGTATACTCAACTTCAGGTTTGTTACATTTAGGTTAATTGTTTTTGAAGTCGATGACCCAACAAAAAGGTGCCGATTACTGGACGAAGCGTATCAGTGACCAAGAAATGCCTGCATTATGTTCAACAGTGAGAGACTTAGAAAAGCTCGCTAAAGATGATGTGTCTTCGTTGGCTTTGCTGGCACGCAGTGTGATGCATGATAATGCGCTAACCTCGCGTATTTTACGTGTAGCCAACAGCGCCATATACAATAAAGGCATTAACCAGGTTTCTACGGTTAGCCGCGCAGCGGTTGTGCTTGGTTTTGACACTATTCGTAATATTTGTATCACCGCAAAGCTATTAACCAGTTTGTTAGAAAATAAGCACTTATCTGAAGGTGTATACACCCGTTTATTAAAACTGATGGCACAGTCTTTTCAAGCAGCAATGTTGGCTCGCATGATGATGAGCGATCGCGGTGAGTCACTGCGTGAAGAAGTGTTTATTGCGTCATTGTTGTACCGCATTGGTGAAAGCGCGTTTTGGAGCATGGGCGGTGAAATCCCAGCTCAACTGCATCGAAAACTTGTCACTATAGATGATAAAGGGGAACAAAATGCCCTTATTAGAGCGGAGCTTGGCGCGTCATTTTTACAACTCACACAGGGTATTACCAGGAGCTGGGGCTTAGGCGAGGTACTGCAAAAGTCGTTAGCACAACCTGATGAGCGCATGCCTGAAATTCGTTGCATTTTTCTGGCTGATAAGTTGTCAGAAATATTGTCGTTACCTAACGCGGATCTTGTTGAATTACAAAAGCGCTTAGGCCAAGCGGCAGAAATGCTCGACATCGATGTTGATGAAATGACTCAACGGGTGATTCAATGTAATCAGGTCACTCATAAACTTGCCATTGAGTATGGTGCAAAAGCCATTGTGGCGTATTTACCTGAGCCATCGACAGTTGTCAGCAATATTGAGATACCAGTTATCGACACTTTGAGCCGTCAAGTTGACCAAGGTTACCAGCTCGCAAAGTTGCGGCAATTAACCCAATATGCTGTGGTTAAAACCGATTTTAATCAGATTATGCAAACCACTCTAGAAGGCATTTTAAGTGGGGTAGGCGTTGACCGTTGCGGTGTGTTGCTATTGTCGCCCAGTCGTAAACTACTGCAACCTAGAGTGATGATGGGAGATGATGTTGACCAGTTGAAACAGACTTTTGTTATTGACCTTAATGATAAAAAGTCTGTGTTTAGCCAATGTATTGAGCAAAAACGCAGCATTTGGGTTAATGAGCCTTCATCGAAAGACTGTACTGTGCAAGTGGATGACGAACTAGTTGAAAAACTGTCAAAATTTGGTTTTTTAATTGCTCCCTTGGCTATTGGTAATAAAGTGTTAGGGTTATTTTATGCTGATAGGCACAGCACCCATCGACATTTTGAGCCGCTAGATAACGACAGTTTTACTCACTTTTGTCAGCTAGCTAATGTGTGTTTTGCCGTATCGATGAGCTAGCCCTAAAGCGTGGCAGCATAAAAAGAGATGGCTAATGGCCATCTCTTTTTTGTTAATGTTTCACTACTGCATAATTAAGCTGGTTATGCGTTTTGCTTTGTCATTAGGGATGGGGAAACTTAAATGATATTGCGCTATTTTCCAGCCTTGTTCTGTGTAAACTAATGCACCTGTGCCACGACTTGCGCCATAGGCTGGGCTAAACAAGTGCTCATCAAATAAAATGGTGTCGTCTATTTGCAATAAATGGCGCGATTGAAGCTCATAACGCCAGCCTTTTGTCGGTTGTGCATATTGCTTAAACTCAACCATGTTCCAACGTTCAGTATTGTCGGTGCCGATAAACACTGCTTGCGGATGATATAAACTGAAATAGGTTGCCCAGTCAGCGCTTGCGGCACTTTCATGCAGTTTATTAAGCAGCGCACTCACCGCTTGGCTGTCTTGTGCTGATAAGCCCTGGCTGTCGACCATGTCAGTGGTAGTGTTGAGATCTTTAATGACTGCAGGGCTTTCTGAGCTTACTTGTTGGCTAATGGATTGGTTTTTGTTATCTGTTTGCGCTTGCTCTGCACTTAATTCGTCAGCCTGATTTGCATGTACGTCGAAGGCTGCGGCTGTAGTAACTAACATGGCAATAAAGCCAAGTCGGTGAATAATAGATTGCATAATGTCCCTTACGTTAATAATGGCATTTTCGCGTTGACCAATAGGGGTTACCGTTAATGCCAATGGATTGGATCTAGGTGATAAAACTGACTTAACTCTTGGTATAGTTGTTGATGTTGTTGATAAAACTCCACAGGGCGTTCAAAAAAGGTTTCGCTTATTACGGCAAAAAATTCTGCCGGATTGGTCGCTCCATAATAGTTAAATAATGACGGTATATGGTGCGCTGCGCAATGCTGAAGTTGTTTAAATTCTTCGCCTAGCGTTTGAGACCAAGAACGATAAGCCGTAATGTCACTCAGTGGTGGTGCACCATTCGCGCTACCATCTTCCTGGTCGAGTTGGTGGGCAAACTCATGAATCACCACATTGTTACCGTCAAACGGATCAGCTGCGCCTTGTAGCGTGCTATTCCACGACAATACCACTTTGCCATGTCCCCAAGACTCTCCCAATAACACATTGCGCTGTGTTGACTGCACGCCTGCCATGTCAGTGCGGTTGTTCTCAACAATAAAGGCGGCCGGATACACTAAAATTTGCTTCAGTTTTGGGTAGTAATCGGTTTGTCGGTTAAGCAAAAGCAAGCAGGCTTGCGCGGCAATCGTGACTTTGACTTCATCATTAATGACAAAACCATTACAACCAACAAATTGTTTTTCTTCAATAAATATCTGTATGTGTTTTTTTAATTGCAGCTGTAGATCGGTTGGCATGGCTTTAAAGTACGGAAATCGAGCTTTCAGTATAGTGCGCCATGCATGTGGGAAGGGCACTGAGGTAATGTGTTTGCGTTGGCGC
Organism: Shewanella phaeophyticola; assembly: GCF_025398315.1. Taxonomy (GTDB): domain Bacteria; phylum Pseudomonadota; class Gammaproteobacteria; order Enterobacterales; family Shewanellaceae; genus Shewanella; species Shewanella phaeophyticola. The sequence continues at coordinate 2,908,638 of NZ_JAODOQ010000001.1, read as the reverse complement.
TGTTTACGCCAGCGACTACTGCCAATCCATGCGATTGCTAATATTGACACGGTTATCACAATTACAATCGCTACCATTGATTTTCCAAATGAATTCTCTCATAAACTATTTATGGGGGAGGCTTAGGTGAAATTCAAGCGAGATACATAAAGATAAAAATACTGGCATACAAATAACTATGGTCAATTTGCTGCCAGCAAAGGGTGGGGAGAGAGGGTGAACTCGGTTTATACTGAGTGTTGCTCAGTTTTGTTTAGTCGTGAAAATTTGCGTCGATACGTTTTTGCTGTTCAGGCGTTAATGAAAAATAATGAGCAATAAGCTGCCTAATCAGCTTTGATTTAGCGACTTGTCCTTTTTGGCTCAATATTGTTAATTGTTCAATTGCCGCCTCGCTTAAGGTGTATGTACAACGCTTGTATGGCTTTTTTATCGCCTGAGTTGTTTGCGTGATCGTTTGCGGTTGTTGATATTTACGTTGTAAAAAATCAACCACGTTAGAAGACTCTGTCAGAGCTTTGGGGGATAAGCCTGAGTGAGTCTCAACGCCTGCTGCATATAAGTCGGCGGCGGCAATAAAGTCATCAACCGACACTGCGATAGGGCGATCGTTTTTACATAACGAAGCGTTTTTCTTGAGATCGGCTAGTCCCATAATTTCCTCTCAATGTCGTTACGTTAGATACATTATTGCGTTGGTCTATAAGTTGTTTTGCATCGGTGATTTCGAGTAACTCACACGCAATATTGCGCATTTCTTCTGTGGCTTTCCCTTTTGGTTCTAATTCAAACACAGATAAACCAGACTCTTCGCTGTCGTCATAGATGTTACGGCTATAGTTTACAGCTTCAAGTACATTAATGTCGTAAGTGCGGCACACATCTTTTGCTTCGGTAATGCGACTTGCTTGGTTGGGTAAGCTTGGGCATTGGGTAATCACAAACGATGGCTTCATTTTAGGGTTTATCATTAAACAGGTTGCGACAATATCGTCCATATGGCTGACGGTTTTTAAGTCACGACGTTTAGGTCTCAATGGCATGAGTACGTGCGATGCTACCGACATTGAAGCGCGCAATGCGAGGTTATCTTGGCCGCCGCAATCCACAATAACATAATCATAATGTTGTTCTAGGCTGAGCAGATCGTTACGGATTTTGCCGTATAATTGCACGCAGTTGATGGTCGGCAAGTCTGGATTATTATTACGCGCTTGGATCCAGTCTGATGTGCATTCGCTGTGGGTCGCAGTCCACCATTATCACGCTGGCTTGTGCTTCGCGGGTGAGAAACACCGCAATGTTTTGTGCAAGACAGCTTTTACCGCTACCGCCTTTTTCTCCGCCGACTAATATGATCATCGAAACCGTCCTCTTTATCAGGCCGAATACACTGCCAAAAGTAATACATAACTTAACTGTAAGAGTTATGTTAAGTTTCGTCAATTAGCTGATTTTTGACGTTTTTTTATAAATGGCATAAGAGTATTTTATTGACGGATTTTATTAGAAAGGCAAAAAGTTGACACTGATGCTTATTAAGCGTCAATGTTACTGAAAAGTTAAAGTTGATAATCACTTACAGGCCTTTTTTGACCTATTGCCGTGTTGATCTGTGTGGTGTCATTGGTTGCAGCAAGGTGGTAAATCCATTTTATATATCTAATTGTGTATTTTTTTTACTTTGTATAACTAATTAATATAAGTAATGTGGCGGTAAAATGGGGCAAAAGCTTACATAGCTCGTGTTAATATCGTTAAATAAACAGTAAAAGGGTCACGTGATGAACGAACAACAACTATTAGAAGCGATTAATCAAACGATGCCATTTGGCAAATATGCGGGGCGCAAGTTATTGCAATTGCCTGAGCCATATTTGGTGTGGTTTCACTCTAAAGGCTTTCCTGAAGGTAAATTGGGCGAGCAATTGGCACTAATGTACGAAGTTAAACTCAATGGTTTAGAAGAGATGCTGCAGCCATTGTTAAAACGCTAATGGCCTGTGATAAGCTCATCTATTAATCCTTTTTGCATATAAAAACCATTAAAAGTTTGCCCGAGTTTGTGTTGATAACTGACCTGTTTTAACACAAAACCATGTTGCTCAAACAAACCTTTAGATAAATATGAAGCGTCGACACTTAATTTGGGGTAACACTGTTGTTGTGCCCAAGATTGTAATTGCAGATATAGCGCCCGTGCGATGCCTTGGTGTTGCCAAGTTGGCGCAACATACAAACAGTCAATGTAACCTTGCTGCTTAAAGTGAGTTTCAACCCCGATAAATCCAATCACTTGATGTGCTGAATCTAATGCTAACCATGCGCGGTTTCGTTGGTATTTTAATTGCCAAAATTTGTTTGAGCGCGGCGACGATGACCAGGCATTGAGTTTAGCTTGCGGGTATCTTGGATGGCGTATGTGTTGTATTGCCCTATGGTATAACTCGCTGACTTGATGTGCGTACACTGGGCTAAAATCAACAATATGGTAAGGCGATGAGTGTGAATTTTGCATAAAAAAGACCAATCCTAAAGATTGGTCAATTATGGTGTTTTTTAAGCGTAAAACGAACTATTTTTTGTCGATATTGCCAACAAACATAATTTTATCGAAGGTTCTATTTAAGCTTGAACTCGCAAAATCGGTCATCCACATTTGCTCTGACACTTCGACAGTATCGCCTTTACTGACTTGAGTTTGTGATCCAGCAGCCCAATAAGTTTTGTCTGCTTCTTTAATTTGAACGTAGGTGTAACCACCGCCATTCATTGTGTCTAGCACTTCGCCTTGATGTAATGCGCCTTGTGCCCAAACAGAAGAAATCCCTAACGCTAGGGTAGCGGCGGCAGCAAATGCGATTAATTTAGCTTTCATATTGTTTTCCTGTAATACGATTTAGAAGAAGATACTTCAGCATTTAATCATTTAAGCGACTCGTGGTCTGTGATCAAACCCAAATTATCGTGACAGTATTACAGTTAATGCTAAATGAGTCGCGGGTTACTCATGTGTTGATTTATCTTCTCGGTGGCTAATGTAATGCACATTGGTAAATAATGGGTCTTCAATCAAATGCCCGTGCAAGCTGACAAAGTCGATAAAGGCTTCTGGCAAGGTTTGACTGGTCATGGCTTGTTGCCAATGGGCGTGCAGTAAGGCGTCGTAACCTTCTTTACCTGCTGCGGTATAGGAACTCGATACTCCGATGTATAGTTTGTCTGGCTCAAGCGCTTGCCATTGGTCTTGTTTATAGATTTCAATTTGCGTAATACGTTGACCTTTAGCTTGCTTGCCATCGTAAAAATAACGCAGTCCATAAGGGTAGGGGAAACTGCCTGCTCCTGTACCTACAATGCCGTTATTTGTGGCACGGTTAATCGATGATTCTAACGCCTCAATCACGTATTTACCCATAATTTGATACAGGGTTAATGGCAACTCAAACGGTAAAATACGCCCCACCACATCGGCCAGAGACAATTGTCCTTTATTAAGCGATTGTCTTACACCGCCAGCATTGTGCAATGCAAAATCAATGTCGGGTTCAATTTTTTTGGCTGCTTTATACATACTGCGACTCACCCAAGGGGCAATTTCACTGCCGTGGGGTAAATGTTTACTCGGTAAACGGGTATGAACAAAGTCGCGCGGAATGTGGGCTAATATTTGGTTTTCTAATGCATCTAATGCCGGGCGATATTGGCTGTGGATCACTTGATGAATGCCATCATCGTGTTGATCACCTTTAATGCTTGGATGGGCAAATAATTGTTTGACTAACCGTTGCGCTATTGCGGGTGACGCTGTTTGCCCTTGGGCGTCGCTGACATGAATTTGGCTATCAACCATAAAATAATTATTACCAATAAGCTCTGTGACGCCCCCCTGTTTGTCGAAAATTATTTCGGCCAAGCCTAAGGTTTCGGCATATTTACCCGCATGTAAAATGGGCGTTGAGTTAATGGTTTCTGCATAAGGGATATTGCTTAAACCAATGTCACTCATTTGTCCTTGCAACGTATGAGAGTGGCCGCCCACAATCAGGCTAATGCCATCTACTTGCTGGGCGAGTTCTCGGTCTTGATCTAGCCCTAAATGGCTTAGCACTATGATGTGTTTGATACCTTGATAATGTAAGCGTGCAATGGTGGCTCGAGTGGTATCAATGGCATTGACAAAGTCGGTGTCAGGATCGGGTCTAGCAATCAAGCGCATTTGATCTAAGGTGATACCAATAATCGCCATTTTTGTATCATGAAAAGGCTTAATTAAGACCTTGGCGGTTTCGCTGTTGTCATCAAAGTCGTACAGCATTGGGTGGCCGTACAATCTACCAACTTTTAGTCTATCTTCATGGCTTAAGTCCATGTTGCCTGCAAGTACAGGAAAATCGATGCGGTTTAAAAAGGCTTGTACAGGGCTATTTCCTGCATCAATTTCATGATTGCCTAATACCATGGCATCAGGTTTTAACAAGTTAAGTAAATGGGCGTTGGCTGCGCCTTGAAACTCACGAAAATACAATGTGCCTTGAAAGCTGTCGCCACCATGCAAAAACAAAAATGGCGTTTGCTGTTGGGCTGCTTGCTGCCTTGCCTGGTCGATTTGAAACCCTAAGCGTGCATAGCCACCTGAGTTTGTGTTCAGCTTATAAGATTGCTGCTCGGTGGTTAAACTAAATTGGACTGGGCTTGGTTCAAAGTTTGAATGCGTGTCGTTGATATGTGCAATGGATAAGCGATAAGAATTTTGCATTAGTTCCCTCTGTGTAATGGCATCATCTTAACGTATCTGGCGTAATGCTGTCATCCGCAGTCATTTGAAAACAACAAAATATTAGTATGTGCTGATTTTGTGCATAAAAAACAGTGGCAGGCATATGGTTTCCTTTCGATAAACGGCCATACAGTACGGCGCAATAGAGAGGCAAAATCAATCTGCGCAACAGGTTAATCATTGGTATCTAATTTAGTCGCTACCCTTTTGCAGCCATATGTTTCCTGTTAGATGCACGGTGAGTTGTTGGTTAGTTGGCTTCGGTGTCGGTGTAAATCACTAACTGCTTATTTTTAATTCGTCGCAACCAAAGCTTACGCGCCAATGCCTGCATGTCAGGGGCGATGTCTTTTGAGTCGACAATTTCTAAGCCAATCAGGGTTTCGATGATGTCTTCAATCGTAACAATCCCTTCGCTTTCACCGTATTCGTCAACGACTAATACCATTTTACTATTACGTTTTATCATGGTTTGAAATAACGGCAGCACGCTCACTGACGATTGCACCACTAATAAGCTTTTTACCAGCACGCCAATGGCTTCGTTGGGCGTTTGGCTTGCATGTAAAATAATGTCATTACGATTAACATAGCCAATAATGTTATCGCGTTCATTTTGATAAACAGGAATGCGTGTAAATGGACTGCTTAAGTGCTGACGCATAAATTGTTCGTTGGTTACGCTCGCTGGCAACCTGAACATTACCGTTCTTGGGGTCATGATGTCGCTGACTGTCATGTCTTTCATCGCCAACATTTGGGTTAAAATTTGCGATTCTTGTTTGCTAAACTCACCACTGTCTTTGGCCATTTGGTTCATGGCACTGAGTTCTTGACGAATATAATGATGACCATCATTTTTACTTAATAGTCCGGTGATTTTACGTGATAACCAAATTAGCGGGAAAGTAAATTTTTCCATCCAATATAAACAAAGTGACACGGCTGGGGCGAGTTTACGCCAATGATTAGCACCAATCGTTTTAGGAATAATTTCAGAGAAAAATAGAATTAAAAATGTCAGAACCGCAGAAAATACTCCAAGTAGCTCACTACCAAAAATTATCGCAGCTTGAGCGCCAGCAACCGATGCTCCCATCGTGTGAGAAATGGTGTTTAAGGTGAGAATAGACACGAGCGGCGAGTCGATATTTTGCTTTTGTTGATGCAGTCTTGCTGCCGCGTGTGGGTGCTGTTCTTTGAGATTAGCAATATAACTAGGGGTAACCGAGAGTAATACAGCTTCAAAAATACTGCATAAAAACGAGATAAATATAGCGAAAAAAACGATAAACAGAAGGGTTATCATAGGTTGAAAGTTAAGACTTCCTCATGGCAGGCCACATAGCCAAGCTTAATATTACACTCACCCAGGTTAATTCAAGCTGAATTTCAATCAGAATGGTTGAAAATCAACGCAGTTAAGGTAACTCAAATGAGTATAACTGGCTGAGTTTGTCGTTAACGCAAGCTTAATGTAGATATACTGGCTAAAAGGTAATGCTACCTGTATAATTTGCCGCCCTGTTACAGGTTTTGGCGTTTTGAGGTTAGGCAGATGAGTGTAAAAAAAATCAATTTATTAGATCTTGATCGTAAAGGACTGCGTGCGTTGTTCACCGAAATGGGTGAAAAACCGTTTCGTGCCGATCAATTAATGAAGTGGATTTATCACTTTGGTGTGAGTGACTTCGAAGAAATGAACAACATTAACAAAGCGTTGCGAGCAAAGCTTGCTGCTCGATGTGAAATTGTTGCGCCAGAAATTTCAAACTTCCAAAAATCAGATGATGGCACCATTAAATTTGCCATTAACGTTGGCCAAGGCCAAGAAGTTGAAACTGTTTATATTCCTGAAGATGACCGCGCGACCTTGTGTGTATCATCGCAAGTGGGTTGTGCATTAGAATGTACCTTCTGCTCAACGGCTCAACAAGGCTTTAATCGTAACTTAAGCGTGTCTGAGATTGTCGGCCAGGTTTGGCGTGTATCGCAATTTTTAGGTTTTCATAAAGACACCGGCGACCGTCCAATTTCTAACGTTGTAATGATGGGTATGGGCGAGCCTTTACTAAACTTAGCCAATGTGATCCCTGCAATGGACATTATGCTAGACGATTTTGGCTTTAGCTTGTCAAAACGCCGCGTAACCTTGTCGACTTCTGGTGTTGTCCCTGCGCTTGATAAGCTCGGTGATGCAATTGATGTGGCATTAGCCGTGAGTATCCACGCGCCTAATGATGAGCTACGTGATGTGCTTGTGCCTGTTAACAAAAAATATCCGCTACAAGAGTTTTTAGCGGGTATTCGTCGTTACTTAGAGAAATCTAACGCTAACCGTGGCCGTGTCACCGTTGAGTATGTGATGTTAGATCATATCAACGACAGCACAGACCAAGCGCATGAATTAGCTAAGTTAATGAAAGATACACCTTGTAAAATTAATTTAATTCCATTTAATCCATACCCAGGCTCACCTTACGGTCGCTCGTCGAACTCACGCATAGACCGTTTCTCTAAAGTCTTGATGGAGTACGGCTTAACCGTCATCGTACGTAAAACCCGTGGTGACGATATTGATGCGGCTTGTGGTCAATTAGCGGGTGATATTCGTGATAGAACAAAGCGTTTAGCAAAAAAACAAATGCAACAAAACCAGATTTCAGTCACAATGGATTAACTTGTTGTTTGCATAGATAATAGGCTTATAAATGAAGCATGGAATGCAAAAATTTTTTGTGATGACCTTAATGGCGCTGTCGGTTACCGGTTGTGTAACCGAACGCACCTATAGTGGTACTGATACTCCGGTGGCTGAACGTAAATTTGATAAAGTGAGTGCGGCTCGAGAGCGCATGCAACTTGGATTGACATATTTAAGCCGAGGTAACAGCGAGCAAGCAAAATACAATTTAAATAAAGCGGTTGAGCATGCACCAAACTTAAGTGAAGTGCATGTGGCGATGGCGTATTATTACCAAACGGTTGACGATGTCGTTCGCACCGAAGAATCCTATAAGCGGTGCCATTAGCCTTAGCGATGCTACCGGCGACGCGCGTAACAATTTTGGGGTGTTTTTATGTCAGCAAGGTAAATTTGCTGAGTCAGAAAAAATGTTTCTTGAGGCCATTAATACGCCCAAATATACCCGCACAGCATCAAGTTACGAAAATTTAGGGGTGTGTAGTCGCAAAGCCGGCAATAAAGAAAAAGCGCGACAGTATTTTAATATGGCGTTAAAGTATGATCCAAGAAGACAAATAACCTTATTAGAGTTAACCGAGTTAGCCATGGAAGAAGCTGACTACGGCGATGCGCGCGAACAACTCGCAAGATACCATCGAGTTGTTAGTGAATCAGCAGAAAGTTTAGCCTTAGGGATCAAGATTGAGCGGGCGGCAAATGACTTAGAGGCCGTAAAACGATTTGGCATTTTATTAATTGCGAAGTTTCCTGCATCTCCACAAGCCAAAAATTATAGAGCTAACTTGAATTAATGACTAAAGAATTCGAAGTAGAACAAGACGCTGAAAAGGCCGCGTTGTTGAATGACGTTGTTACCGCTGGAGCTATTTTAAAAGCGGCTCGCGAAGCAAAAGGGCTGTCTATTGAGACAGTGGCAACGCAATTACATTTACGCCCAAAAATAATCAGCGATATCGAACAAGACATTTTTGATAATATTGCCTCCACCACTTACGTTCGGGGTTATATCCGAAACTATGCGCGTTTTATTAATGCGGATTTGAACGACATTCAATTATGTTTAAGTCATCAGTTGCCTGAAATTGTTCCTCCGGCAATGCAAAGCTTTTCACGTAAAACCACTCATCAGGCTCGTAACAGTCGCCTTAATTTAGTCACTTACCTTATCTTGGCCGTGCTAATTGCCATGTTTGTACTTTGGTGGGTGCAAAAGTCATCATTATTAACCAATATTGATGTGTCGATGCCAACGGTTGAAGAAATTGCCGCAGAGGCCAGCATGCCCGAGCCGCAGCAAATAACTCCAGCAGAACAAGCGGGTGATACACAAGCTGCGATGGATGACGGCACCGATGTTGATGCCAATGCCGAAATTGATGCTGCAACTAGCAGCCTTGAACAACCGAATGCATCCATAGCGACAATGCCTGCCAGTACGTTAACCCCCGCGGCTAACAGCACCTTAAATCAAGCGAGTACTGAATCAATCGTTAATCTTGATAGTACCGCGTTAAGTGTTTCTGGCACTGAAGGCTTACTTACGATTGAGTTAAGTGGTGATTGCTGGATTAACGTCACTGATGCCAATGGTAAAGTATTGGTTGATGGCGTGAAAACCGCGGCTAAGTCAGTTGAAGTGCGTGGCCTTAAGCCTTTTAAAGTGATTCTCGGCGCCCCACAGGTTGCCAGTATCAGCCTTGACGGTGACCAAGTCAGCCTAGCTGAATTTGCTAACGGTCGAGTCGCAAGATTAACCCTGCCAAAAGCATAATGTGCTTTAGCAACCAGCAATAGAGTGTATTTGCATGTATAACGAATCCCCAATTATTCGCAGACCTTCCACACGTATTTACGTGGGCAATGTGCCTATTGGTGACGGTGCACCGATTGCCGTACAGTCGATGACCAATACAAAAACCACAGATGTCGAAGCTACTGTGGCGCAAATTAAAGCTTTAGAAAAAGTCGGTGCCGACATCGTACGTGTTTCAGTGCCGACGATGGACGCTGCTGAAGCGTTTAAAGTAATTAAACAATCGGTTGATGTGCCGTTAGTTGCCGACATTCATTTTGATTACCGTATTGCATTAAAAGTGGCCGAATATGGCGTTGATTGTTTGCGCATCAACCCAGGTAACATCGGCAACGAAGAACGTATCCGCAGTGTGGTTGAGTGTGCCCGTGACAACAATATCCCTATCCGTATTGGGGTCAATGGCGGCTCACTTGAAAAAGAGTTAATGGACAAATACCGCGAGCCAACACCTGAGGCATTACTTGAATCTGCAATGCGTCACGTGGATATTTTAGACCGCCTTAACTTCGATCAATTTAAGGTCAGTGTTAAAGCGTCTGATGTATTTTTAGCGGTTGAATCCTATCGATTACTCGCCAAGCAAATTCGCCAGCCTTTACATTTAGGCATTACCGAAGCGGGCGGAATGCGCTCGGGTTCTGTTAAGTCTGCAGTTGGATTAGGTATGCTGTTAGCTGAAGGTATCGGTGATACTATTCGAATCTCTTTGGCTGCCGATCCGGTTGAAGAAATCAAAGTCGGTTTTGATATTCTAAAGTCATTACGTATTCGAAGTCGCGGCATTAACTTCATTGCTTGCCCATCTTGTTCTCGTCAAGAATTTGATGTGATTAACACAGTGAATGAACTTGAACGCCGCTTAGAAGACTTAACAACGGCCATGGATGTATCAATTATTGGTTGTGTGGTTAATGGCTCAGGCGAAGCATTAGTGTCGCACATTGGTTTAACCGGTGGTCACGCTAAAAGTGGTTATTACGATGATGGCGTGCGCCAAAAAGAACGTTTTGACAACAACAGTATTGTTGATGGCCTGGAAGCCAAAATTCGCGCTAAAGCAGCGATGATGGCTAATCGTATTGATATAGCCGACAAAACAGATTAATTCTCTAACCTGCTCGTTGTGCGAAGCATAGATTGAGCGGGTAAACTTACTTTTTATTAGTGCAAGCTAATTTTTAAAATTGGATCAGTAACAGTGGCAAAGCAAATCCAAGCAATTCGCGGAATGAACGACATTCTGCCTACTCAAAGCCCAATTTGGCAAAAAGTCGAAGCGGTGCTTCGCTCATCAGTAAGTGCATTTGGTTACAGTGAAATTCGCACACCTATCGTTGAAAGTACTGATCTTTTTAAACGTTCAATTGGTGAAGTCACCGATATCGTTGAAAAAGAAATGTACACCTTTGAAGATCGTAACGGTGACAGCTTAACGCTTCGCCCAGAAGGCACAGCTTCAACAGTGCGCGCCGGTAATGAACACGGTTTACTATACAACCAAGAACAACGCCTATGGTACATGGGCATCATGTTCCGCCATGAGCGCCCTCAAAAAGGCCGTTATCGTCAATTCCACCAATTTGGTGTTGAAGTTTACGGTATTGGTACTGCTGACATTGATGCTGAAGTGTTAATGTTATCTGCCCGTTTGTGGGACCAACTTGGCATTAAAGACCATGTCGCTCTTGAGTTAAACACTCTTGGTGATCCTGCTGAGCGTGCTGCTTATCGTGATGCATTAATTGCCTTTTTAGAGCAACACAAAGATAAGTTAGATGAAGACAGCCAGCGCCGCATGTATTCAAACCCACTGCGCGTATTAGACAGCAAAGACCCACAAGTACAAGCTATTTTAGCCGATGCACCTGCATTGATGGACTACTTGGGTGAAGATACAAAAACACATTTTTCAACTTTATGTGAACTCTTAGACGCTGTTGACATCCAATACACCATCAATCCGCGTTTAGTGCGTGGTTTAGATTACTATAACCGCACAGTATTTGAATGGGTCACCACAAGTTTAGGCTCACAAGGTACTGTGTTGGCTGGCGGCCGTTACGATGGCTTAGTTGGCCAGTTAGGCGGCAAAGATACGCCTGCTGTTGGTTTTGCTATGGGGTTAGAGCGCATTGTATTGTTGCTTGAAACCTTAGCGCTAACCAACGACATTGCCGCTGAAGTTGATGTATACGTCACAGCAATGGGCGACAATTGCTTAGTTGAAGCGATTAAAGTTGCCGCAGAGTTGCGTCAACAGTTACCAACGCTTAAAGTCATGTCTCATTGCGGTGGTGGTAACTTTAAAAAGCAAATGAAGCGCGCAGACAAAAGCGGTGCTCAATATGCTTTGATTATTGGCGAAAATGAAGTTGCAAATAACCAAGTTGCGATTAAGCCATTACGAAATAACAACGAACAACAATTAGTCGCCCGTACTGAACTGGTGACTAAAATTGCAGAACTGATTTAAGAGGGGAAGCGTAAGTGGAAATTTATAGCACAGAAGAACAACAAGTAGATGCTATCAAGCAGTTCTGGAAAGATTATGGTACCTCAATTGCCGTAGGGGCAGTGGTAGGTCTTGGTGGTCTATATGGTTGGAATACCTATTCAGACATGAAAGTCGAATCAGCTGAACAAGCTTCTGAGACTTTTCAGGCCATTGCTGAGCAGTCAACGAATCCTGCTGCGTTTTTAACTCAAGCAGAAACCTTTACTGCTGAGCACGACCAGGCGGGTTATCAAGCATTGCTTGAATTAATGGTCGCTAAGGCTGCCATTGATGCGGGTGACTTAACCAAAGCAGAAACGGCATTAACGAAAGTGATTGCTGCAAAACCTGGTTCAGGTTTAGACATGGTAGCAACCATTCGTTTAGCACGTGTGCAAGCTGAACAAAATAACTTAGGTGTTGCATTAGCCACACTTGAGCAAGTGACTGACGAAGCATTTGCTTCGCAGCGTGAAGAATTAAAAGGCGACTTTTTAGTGCGTCAAGGTGATTTGGATAATGCCAAGTTAGCTTATCAAGCAGCGGTAGATAATGGTGGAGCCTTAACCAGTCCTGCGCTGACAATGAAACTAGACAATCTAAACAAGGCATAAGGAACTTAGCCGATGAAGTCGTGGTGTAGAAATCTACTTGCCGTTGGGCTAAGTGTTGCTTTTTTATCAGCTTGTTCTTCGAGTGATGTAGAAGAAGAACCTGTCAGTGAATTAGTTGATATTCAAGCAACCGTGTTTCCAGAAATCAGTTGGGACACCAGTGTAGGCGAAGGCGTAGGTGATTATTACTCGCAGCTTCGTCCTACGGTTCGTTACGATAAGTTATTCGTTGCAGATCGCAGCGGTGTCGTTGTTGCATTTGATGAAACAACCGGCGAAAAATTATGGTCGACAGACTTTAATGACGCGTTTGAAGAAGAGCTTAAAACCAAAACCAAAGGCATTCGCTTAGCCGCGGGAGTGACCGCAGCACGTAAAAAAGTGTTTGTGGGTGGTGAAACGGGTTTATTGGTTGCGTTAGATGAGGCGACTGGTGAAGTGGTTTGGTCAGCACATGCAAACGGCGAGCTACTCTCAGCGCCAACGGTTGCTGAAGACGTTGTTGCAGTCAACACGGCTAAGGGTGCGTTTGAAGCTTTTAGTATTGATACTGGCGACAAGTTATGGACTTACGAAAGTCAGCTCCCTAACTTAACATTGCGTGGCACATCTTCTGCTGCCTATGAAGCCGGTGGGTTCTTTGTTGGTACTGCCGACGGTAAAGTGGCTGTCGTGGTTAAAAATAACGGCCAGGCTGCCTGGGAACAACCCGTATACAGCCCAAGTGGCGGTAATGAGTTTACCCGTATGGCTGACGTTGATATGACCCCGTTAATTCTGGGTGAAAACTTATATGTTGCCAGCTACAACGGTAATCTAGTGTCAATGGAATTACGCAGCGGACGTACTGTTTGGTCGCGTAAATATTCGAGCTTTAATGAACTAGTAGAAGCGGGTTTAAGCTTATATCTTGTTGATGACCATAGCCGAATTTATTCAGTTGACCGTCGTAACGGCCTAGAGCTATGGAGTAACTCAACCCTTAAAAACCGTGAGCTTACTGCCGCAGCTGTTATCGATAATTATCTCGTTGTTGGCGATTTAGAAGGCTACTTACACTTCATTGACCGTACTAACGGGGATGTAGTAGGCCGTATTCAAGTCGACAGTGATGGTTTATATGCTCAACCATTAGTGGTTGATGACAAGATCTATGTGCAAGGTCGCAGTGGTAAAGTTGCCATTGTCGTCTTAGGCGAAGAGTAAATGCATGTTGAGGAAGATACCCAAGCCAATACAGAATAAGTCTTAGGGTCTGTTGATCTTTCAAGGTTATTTTTGCAGCGAATTGTTGGCCATTTATACAAGGCAGAGACTTTGAGGTGTAGTTATTCTACATAAAAAGTCGATAACGCAGTAAAAATGGCCAACAAACGCTGCCTGAAAGGTTCGGCTAAAAACGTTTTACTCTTTGTTGAATGATTCTTTGCAAATAAAGAGTTGCTTAGATGACTAGGCATCAATCCATTCGCCTCGATTAAAACGTTTTTAACTCGAACGAAATTCAACCAGCAAAGATCAACAGACCCTAGGACCATTTCTGAATTAATTAAGGTATAATATCTCTACTAGAGCCCCTGGAAGCGTTCCGGGGGCTTTTTATTGAAAAGTTTTTTAGAGGCAAAATCATGATCCCTGTAGTGACTCTTGTGGGGCGACCAAACGTCGGTAAATCGACATTATTTAATCGTCTTACACGTACTCGTGATGCGTTAGTAGCTGATTTTCCTGGCTTAACACGTGACCGTAAATACGGCCGTGCATTTTTAGCTGGTTACGAGTTTATCGTTGTTGATACCGGCGGTATTGATGGCACCGAAGAAGGGATCGAAACAAAAATGGCTGAGCAGTCATTAGCTGCTATTGAAGAAGCTGATGTTGTGTTGTTTATGACCGACGCCCGCGCCGGTTTAACCGCTGCCGATTTAGCCATTGCACAGCATTTACGTAGCCGTGACAAAGTGACCTTCGTGGTTGCTAACAAAGTTGATGGTATCGATGCCGATTCAGCCTGTGGAGAATTTTGGTCTCTAGGTTTAGGTGAAGTATACCAAATGGCTGCCGCACAGGGCCGTGGTGTCACCAACATGATTGACTACGCGTTAACACCTTACGCTGAAGCCATGGGCATTGTCCGTGAACTTGACGAAGAAGGTGAGCAGGTTGAACGTGAATACAGCGAAGAAGAAGCAGAAGCCGAACAAACTCGTTTACAAAACTTGCCGATTAAGCTGGCCATTATTGGTAAGCCAAACGTAGGTAAGTCAACGCTGATTAACCGTATTTTAGGTGAAGACCGTGTCGTGGTTTATGATGAACCAGGCACCACCCGTGACAGTATTTATATACCAATGTCGCGCGAAGGTCGTGAATATGTCCTTATTGACACTGCGGGTGTGCGCCGTCGTAGTAAAGTGCATGAAGTTGTTGAAAAGTTCTCAGTAATTAAAACCCTTAAAGCGGTTGAAGACGCTAACGTGGTATTGTTAGTGATTGATGCGCGTGAAGGTATTGCAGAGCAGGACCTTGGCTTACTTGGTTTTGCCTTAAACGCTGGTCGTGCACTCGTGATTGCTGTTAACAAGTGGGACGGTATTGATCAACTGGTTAAAGACCGAGTTAAAAGCGAATTAGACCGTCGTTTAGGTTTTATCGACTTTGCTCGTATTCACTTTATTTCAGCATTACACGGTACTGGGGTTGGCCATTTATATGAGTCAATCGAAGAAGCTTACGACAGTGCTACCCGTCGTGTAAGCACTTCGATGTTGACCCGTATTATGCAAATGTCGCAAGAAGATCACCAACCACCATTGGTCAATGGTCGCCGTGTTAAGCTTAAATATGCCCATGCTGGTGGATATAACCCACCGATTGTTGTAGTTCACGGTAACCAGGTCAGCAAGCTGCCTGATTCATACAAACGTTATATGATGAATTATTTCCGTCGTTCATTAAAAGTAGTTGGTACGCCAATCCAGTTACGTTTCCATGAAGGTGCTAACCCGTTTGAAGGTAAAACAGACAAATTAACCTTAGGGCAAGAACGTCGCCGCAAGCGTGCAATGAGTCATATCCGCGATCGTAAAAAATAACGATAAGCAATTACAAAAAGCCTGACATGTTCAGGCTTTTTTGTGGTTGAAATATTAAAAGCTTAAGGTGGCCGTATATGCAACAGCAAATAGTGGGTTATCACCTAGATGAAGAGCTGCATTGGGGCGCTGAGCTTGCATGTGGCCATTTTCAACATGTACGCCATGACCCACCCTGGACTGTCCGCGAATGGGTTACAACAGAGCGGGGTCGTGAGCAACATTTAGGTATTCGACTTAACTGTAAAAAATGTGACCGTGAACAACCTGTAGATGCTATTTGAGCGAATTCGTTTTCGATTGTCTATAGCTCAATAGGTAGCCGGCAATATACAAACAGATAACGCTGTCCATCGCCATGGATAACCAAAAGCCATTGATAAATGCTTGGCTTGAATTGTTAATCACTAAACTGATAAAAAATAATTTTTCAATTAATGCCACCCCAAATACCGGGATGATCCAATCATTACGAAAGATCGCAATTAAGAAACTGCACCCCATCATCAATACTAAAAAGCCCCAATGCTGAACAAAAATGGTGTCGCTAGCAATATAGGGTAATTGGTTTAATTGCGCTAAAGCCCATTGAGGCGCAATAGTGTAAAGTCCACCTAGCGATGTACCAAAGCCTGCAATAAATAATGCAAGCGTTTGAGTTCGTTTAAAAAACTCTGTCATGATAACGTCCTATTCATACATCCCTTTTAAGTTCATCTTGCCGCTCAGCCATATTGCGAATAAAACCCTAAACCATAAGTGATTGTTAAGCTTACGGGGCAATAATGCTGTGGTTAACTTAATCTATCGAGGTGTCTATGTATAGCCAATCCAATTACCCATTAGCTCACCGTCTCCTTCATTGGGGATTAGCCCTGACCATGCTGGTGATGTTATTAACCGTATTGTTACGTTTAGGCTGGATGGAGAAAAATCACATGGCTGCCATGATCGCTCAAGGCTTAGCCAATATTGATGTCATGATCACTGATAAACAAGCGGTCAGTATTGCAAAAGGGATCCGTGGAGTGATGTTTAAATGGCATATTTACTTTGGTTATGCGGTAAGTGTTTTGGTGTTTGCTCGCTTTGTGTATATGGCTAAATTTGGCCTGCATTATCCTTCGCCCTTGAGCAGTTTGGCGACAGTGAAGCAAAAATTTCAAGCATGGGTGTATTGGGTGTTTTATGCCGGTGTGACCATCTCGGTGATCACCGGGTTACTACTCAAATTTGATCCAGAGGCCATAGAGCATCAAGCAGAAACAATTCATAAATTGGCGTTATGGTACTTTATTCCGTTTATCAGCTTGCATGTGGCCGGTATATTCATTGCCGAATCAACTCATGAAAAAGGCATGGTATCCAAAATGATTGGTGGTTAATACGGATGACATAACTGGCAATTTATCATTAATGCTTAAATCTGTTTTTAGCTTAAGTAAACCTTAAGATTGGTAACCTAGTGTGTAACTTATCAACTCATAAGGTGAAAATATAATGTCTAAAAAGTTATTTTCTCTCACAAATAAATTCAGTTTTACCCTATTTAGTGTGGCACTGAGTCTAAGCACAGCAGCTTATGCCGCGCCATCTTTAGAACACTCAGTGTTAAACGCTCAAGGTCAATCGGTTAGTTTGCAGCAATATGTTGGCAAGGTGGTTTATGTTGATTTTTGGGCTTCTTGGTGTGGACCATGTCGTAAGTCATTTCCATGGATGAATGCCATGCATGCAAAATATCAACAGCAAGGCCTAGAGGTTGTTGCGATTAATTTAGATGTTGATACAGCACTTGCTCATGAGTTTCTCGCTCAATTGCCAGCCCATTTTAATCTTGTTTTTAACCCCGAAGGTGATGTTGCTAAAGCCTATGATTTGCAGGGCATGCCAAGCAGCTTCTTGTTTAATCGCCAAGGACAACTGGTACAGACTCATGTGGGATTTTATCAAGAAAACATACCTGCTTATGAGCAAGAAATTCAAATGTTGTTACAGGAGTCATCACATGAGTAATGTGCTTTATAAGCCTTTAATTAAAACAGCGTTGGCATTAGCGATTGCCAGCAGTTTGCTGGGGTGTTCGAGTTTAGGTGTGCAGCCATGGGAAAAAGATCAATTTGCCCGTGAAGACATGGCGCTGAACAGTGAGAAGCTGGATTTAGCACTAGATGATCACATTTATTTCAGTAAAGAAGGCACCAGTGGTGGTCGCTCATTAGCCGGTGGAGGTTGTGGATGCAACTAACGTCAACACATAGTATTGCTAGTGCATTGGCGCTAGCCAGTTGTAGTCTTATTGGCCAAAGCCAAGCGGCAGAAACCGTGCCTGCTAATGATGATTGGAAAGTCGATGCTGCCATTATGTATTACGGTGAACAAGACCGCGTACAAGCCGCTGAGGCGATAGGCAATGTACAAAAAGCCTTTGGCGATTCGTCATTGTTAGACCTAAAGATTGTGGTTGATAGCTTAACCGGTGCCTCTGCATCAGGTGCGGTTGCTCAAGCGCAAAGTCAAACATTTACCCGTCCTTCAGGCAAAGGCGAGTACACAGTTAACGCGGGTGACACGCCGCTTGACGATACTTTTCATGATACTCGCGTACAGTTAAGCGCCAATTGGCAAGAGATCTTAAATCAAGATTGGACCGGCAATGTTGGCATCTATGCCTCTAAAGAGTTTGATTATTTATCAATGGGGTTAAACGCCGGGATAGAACGTAGTTTTAACAAAAACAACACTACACTCGCGTTGTCGGGCGCATTTACTAATGACGTTGTTGACCCTGTTGGTGGCCGCCCTGTGGCGTTGTCTGAAATGGTCTTTCGCACCGAATATAACAGTGATGCAGAGTATCAAGCTGCGTTTGATCAAACCCGTTTAGACGGTGATGATACCAAACAAACGATGGATGTGATGGTAGGTGTGACTCAGATCCTAAACCGTAACTGGTTGATGCAAGCTAATTACGGTTTGTCGAGTGTGTCGGGTTACATGACCGACCCTTATAAAATCTTAAGCGAAGTAGATGTTAATGGATTAACCCAGGACTATCGTTATGAGAACCGTCCAGACTCTCGCCTAAAGCACAGTGTGTTTTTAATGACGAAAGGCGCGCTTGACTCAGGCGTAGTGGATTTCTCATATCGTTACAGTACTGATGACTGGGACATTACCTCACATACGTTAGAAACGCATTATCGGTATTACTTTGGCCCGAGTTTTTATGGGCAGTTGCACTTGCGTTACTACCAACAGCAAGCGGCTGAGTTCTATCAACCTTTCTTAATGGCCGGCGATGCATTACCTGAATATGCCAGTGCCGATTACCGCATAGGTGATATGACGGCATATACCATTGGGCTTAAATTTGGTCAGCGTTTATCGGGTGGCCACGAGATGACATATCGTCTTGAGTATTATCAACAAAACCCCGACAACAACGGCACTGAAATCCCGGGGCAATTGCAAAGCTATGATTTATTCCCGTCAGTGAAAGCGATTGTTGCTCAAGTCAGTTATTCGTTTTAATGTGGGTCTAATGTAATCAGAGTCGTAGGCCATTATTGCATGAGTAATAATGGCCTGCTGCTATAAACCGAGAGTCTTATGGTCGCTAATTTGTCAAATCCACAGGCAAACAACATAAGCTTACAGCCCCGCGAGTGGGGCTTTTTAGGTTCGTTTAGGGCGATGGCAAGCCCCTGTGAAGTGTTGATGGCAGTAGATGATCAACATATTGCCGAGCAAATGCTGCAACTAGCATTTCAAGAAGCTAAGCGTATTGAACAAAAATTTAGTCGTTTTATTGAAGGCAATTTAATATGGCATGTAAATCATGCAAACGGGGTGGCAAAACCCATTGATGCCGAAACTGTGCACTTATTGCAATTTGCACAACAATGTTATCAATTGAGTGGCGGCGCCTTTGACATTAGTGCCTGCCCGTTAATGTCATTATGGCGTTTTGACGGTAAGCACAGTGTACCGGAACATCGCGATATCGAGCAGGCTATAAAACATGTGGGGTTATCGCAAATGACCCTTAGCGACAGCCATGTGTATTTACCCTCAGGCATGAGTATTGATTTGGGCGGCATAGGTAAAGAGTATGCGGTTGATAAAACGGCGCAAATGATCGCTAAACAATGGCCGGATTACTCTGTGTTGGTTAACTTTGGGGGCGATATTGCTTGCCCGATCACCAAAAACGATGGTTGGCAGGTCGGGATTGAAAATCCGCAACAATTAGATAATGCCGCGGCGCTGTTAACCATACGCCAGGGGGCGTTAGCCACTAGCGGAACAACTCGCCGTTACATTGAGGTGGATGGCAAGCGCTACGGCCATATTATTAATCCCAAAACTGGCTATCCTGTTGAGCAGGCGCCCTTATCGGTTACCGTGCTTGCGCCCAATTGCGTGATGGCCGGTATGTTAGCCACTATGTCAATGTTAAAAGGGTCAGATGCTGAAGCCTTTTTGCAGCTACAGGGTGTCGATTTTAAAGTCTTTCGAGGGTAAAAATGCGAGTATTGCTGGTTGAAGATAATAAGTTACTGGCTCAAGGCGTGGAATTGAGCTTGGCTAAAGAAGGCATTCAAGTTGACCATTTACCTTCCTATAAACAAGCACAAGTGGCACTTGATAATGAAGACTTTAGCGCAATCATTTTAGATTTAGGTTTACCTGACGGTAATGGTGCTGATTTGCTCAAACTGTGGCGCCGCTCTGGTGTATCCTTGCCCATTATTGTGTTAACGGCCAATACTGATTTTGATACCCGCCTCGATTGCCTGGACATTGGGGCTGATGACTATTTAAGTAAACCCTTTGATGTTAGAGAGCTTATTGCCAGGTTACGGGCAATTATTAGACGCCAGTATGGGCTCGACAATAATCAATTTAGTTATGGCGCGCTCAATATCGACTTTACTCGTTGCGAGGTGCATTTTCGTGGTGAATTGGTGTCATTATCGCGCCGTGAATACCAAGTGTTGCTGGAGTTTGCTCAGTCTGCCGGGCGCGTATTAACGCGTAATCAATTGGAACAGTTAACTTACGGCTGGGATGAAGTCGGCAGTAACTCGATTGAGGTGCACATTCATCATTTACGTAAAAAAACTGCAACTGAATTAATTAAAACCGTGCGGGGTATCGGTTATATTTTAACTGAAACGCTATAGTCATTGGTCGCCATACTGCGGTGTAGATAAGGGTATTATGTTTTCATTACGATTATTGTTAAGTTTATTGATGCTTGTTGGTATTGTGTTGACGGTGACATTTTCGAGCATATTAAGTAATCGTGATGCAACCCATGAAGTCGAAGAACTGTTTGATGCCCAAATGGTACAAACAGCTAAAGTGCTCGAGCAATTTTATGTTAATCAGCTCACCTCATCGCAACTCGATGCTCTCATCAAACAGCCGGTGCTATTTCATGTTGCTGACTCGCAAATTGAAACCTTGGCCGAGAAAGCCAACGCTGTCACCTTGTCATATGAACACAAATTATCGTTTCAATTATTGTCAGAGCAAGGGCAACTATTGGCGTATTCTGATAGCTCTGGCGAGCAATTATTGACCCACTTTACTCAAGGCTATGACACCCGTATTGTTGGCGGTAAATTATGGCATGTGTACAGCTTTTTCTCTCAGCCTAAACAAGTGTGGATTATTACCGCGCAACGCGATGATGTTCGCCAAGAAATTGTGTCGATGATCATTAACAACTCATGGCGAGCGCCTTTACTCATCACCCCTGTGATGATGCTAATTATGCTATTGGTGACTTACTATTTGTTTAAGCCCGTGAAATTACTTGAGCGAAACCTCGCTAATCGTTCAGCCCAAGATTTAACTCCAATTAATTACGCCTTACCAACAGAATTAGGCTCAACCCAAAAAGCGCTCAATAACTATCTACAGCGCATTAACGAGACCCTTGCTCGGGAGCGGCGATTTAGTGCCGATGCCGCTCACGAGCTAAAAACCCCATTAGCTATTATCAAGCTTCATAGTGATGGATTAAGTGATGAGTTGTCGGCTCATGGAGAGGTGGTTCAACAAGCAACCTTACCATATATTAATGCTATTGATGGCGGGGTTAACCGTATTAGTCACACGGTAGAGCAGCTGTTATTGCTGTCACGGGTTGATGCGATAGATGTCTTAAATCGTCAACATTGTCAACTCCAAGCGATTATCGATAATGTGATTAATCAATTATTGCATTTAATTGCTGATTACCAATGGCACATTGATATTCCCAATGAGTTAACCGTTAATGCCGACCCATTTTATTTGGAGTTAGTGCTAAAAAACGTCATTGAAAATGCCTGTAAATATAGCCCTGTAGACTCAGTTATTACTGTGCGTGCGGAGCAAACCCATGCGGGTATCAACATTTATGTGAGCGATCAGGGCTGTGGTATGACAGATGAGCAAATTAGTTTAGCCCAAAACCGTTTTTACCGGGTCGACGAAAATGCTTCTCAAGGGGCTGGGTTAGGGTTGTCGATTTGCCAACATATTATTAGTTTACATCAAGGTGAGTTGAGTCTTCGCCGTATTGAGCCGCAGGGATTATCGGTATGTATCAGCTT
Source organism: Shewanella phaeophyticola (assembly GCF_025398315.1). Taxonomy (GTDB): domain Bacteria; phylum Pseudomonadota; class Gammaproteobacteria; order Enterobacterales; family Shewanellaceae; genus Shewanella; species Shewanella phaeophyticola. The sequence continues at coordinate 2,886,521 of NZ_JAODOQ010000001.1, read as the reverse complement.
ACCTGACATCTCATAAACTGATTGGCATAACATGCTTAGAGACTAAAAATAAAAACAGCATAAGCTCAAACTCATGCTGTTTATATTTTGCGGTCCTAATGTTTTTCTCTGGTTGGTTTACTGCTTCTTGAGTGACCTGCTTGCCTCGATGAGGTGCTACGCTGTTGGCTGTTCATACTACGCTGCGAATTGCTTGAGCGTTGTGCTTTTTGCGGGGCACTTCGAGTAACAGAACGCACCTGCTTGGGCTCGCTTCTGCGTTGCTGTTTTGCCACTTGCTGGACACTTCGCGAAGCGGCTTGTGGTTGACGAGTTTTTTCTACTTTCGCTGCACGTTGCACTTTTTGAGTTGCCGCTTTTTTAGATTCAACTTGTCGTGATTTTTGAGTCACATTGGTTACCGGTTTTGCCTCATACTTGGATTTGTTATTCACCATATCGCGCTTATTACTGTAGCTCGAACGCATTGGCTCAGTTTTACGGTCAAACGATTTGCTTTTAGTGGTGGTTTGACGTTGCTGACTTAACTCGCGCTTAAGCGCTGTGCTGCGATGTTCTACCACTTGATTACGGTTGACGCCCTTTACCGTTGCATGCTCACTGCGCTTGTCTTGCTTAGTGCTGTGGCTCACTTGTTTACGAGGCTCATTAACCATCTGGCGTTTAGTCTCACGTGAATAGCTAACAGGCTTATGACGTTGTTCATAATGACCATTGTAACGCTTACTCACGACTTGGCTGCGATAAGCCACGCCTTTACGATGTTTAGGTTTGTGTTGCCAATGTTGTGCACCATGGCTGTAACTGATTTTACGTGGCGTGTAATAACGGTAGTTTTTACGAACCGGTACCGCGATGACACGGCGATCATGCCAATGGAATCCACTAAAAAAGAAGTTAAAGCTAATGCGCACGCCAGCATCCCAAAATATTGCACTGTGACTTGGGCGGTAATGCACATAAGCAGGTGCATGCCAATACACTGGTGGATATCGGTTCCAACGCCAATTACCATAAACAATGCGGCTGTCATAGTAAGGCACATACACAATTTCAGGACGAACAGATTCAATAATAATTCTGCGCTCAACTCGGGTCACTTTAACTTGTTCAAGATCGGCCAGGTTATTCGCTTCATCGGCTTGTAGTCTTAGTGACTGTATGGTGTCTAGTAAGCGTCCCTCATCTTGTAAAAATGCATCGCCTAGGTTTTGCGTCCACACTAAATCGTCATTTAAGCGTTCAAGTACATTAGGAAAGGCCACCAAGGCTTTCACGCTTGGGTCCCAATCTTGTGACTCTACTGCGGTCATAATTTGGCTGGTATCGCGCTCTCCCTGGCTGGCTAACCAACGTTTGGCTTGCACAATTTCAAGCGGGTAGGTTGACGCAATCAGTATGTGCGTTAATAGGCTGTCTGGATATAGCGCAATAGGCGCGAGCATTTGTGCTAATTCTGCATCACTGACTACTTCATCGACTGTATTGTAAGTGGATGATTCGGTAGGTTGTGCGGCTTGCACACTTGCTAATGGCATGCAAACCAAGGCTAATGCAATAAGTGCTTTAGCGGGTGTTTGAATGGCTTTTTTCATGTTATCTCCAGTGTCATTGATGACTGTTAAAGCCATCATAACCAGCCGAAGATGAACATAAGCTGAAAGTTAACTAAAGGATTTAAAAAGCTGGTGATTATTATCTGGGTATTGATTAATGGGTAAATGCAAACTCAAATTTGGCGCCACCTAAAATGGATGATTGCCCGACCGTTAATGTGCCGTGGTAGCTGTCGACTAAGTCACGCACAATTGCCAAGCCAATCCCATGACCTTGTGTGTAGGTGTCTGCACGCATGCCACGCTCAAAAATCTGTTGTTGCTTGTCTTTAGGCACACCTGCGCCGTCGTCCTCAACATAAATGTGTAAACTGTTAGGTAATTGCTTAACCGTGAGTAACACTCGGCTATTGGCCGCTTTGCAGGCATTATCTAACACGTTACCGAGCATTTCAGTTAAGTCTGACTCATCACCTTTAAAACGCGCGTCGGCATCACCTTGATAGTCAATAGTCAGCTGTTGCTGTTGATAAATTTTACCTAAGGTGCGCACTAACCGTGCGGCAATGTCATCAACACTCACCCCAAGGTGCCAACCCGTGCCAGCAGCACTTTGTGCGCGCTTTAATTGATAAGCCACAATTTGATTAATACGATTAATTTGCTCTAGGGATGCGTCATTTAAATTAGCTTGAGTTTGCATGACCGCTAAAGGCGTTTTTAAACTATGGGCTAAATCGGCAAGGGCATTTCGGTAGCGTTTACGTTGATTTTGCTCTGTTTGCAATAAGGTATTAAGCTGCTTCGCCACCTTTTGCAACTCTATAGGGTATTGGGTGCTTAGCTGCATCGACTTACCTTGCTCAACGGCACTGAGTTCCTGACTGAACTTGCCTAATGGTTTTAAGGTCCATAACAACCAACTCAATTGCACGCTAAATAATAGTGCCATTAAGATCAATAACCATAGTCCATAACGTCTTTGAAAATTGACTAATTTGTTGTTGGTATTCTTGCTGGTTTTTAATGATGTGCAGTGTCATGGTAAAAGGGTGTTCGCTGGTGGCGAAACTGACACTGTAACTGTAAATTAATTGCGGTTGTTCATTAATTAACAAGCTGGCGTAACTGTTTCTTCCTGTTGCAGGTTTGGGTAAGTTGATTGGGGTATTTAAGCCTAAAAACGAATTAGAGCTCCATAATAATTGGTTATCTTTAGTGGTAATCAGTGCATAAAGTCCGGAGCCGATAACATTAAATTGATTCTCGAGCAGATGCTCAGGCATGAGTAATTCATCGTTTTCCACTTCTGCCATGGCTAACACTGAATACACGTAAGCTTTTAATTGATTTTTGGCGGCAACGTTAATTTGAGTTTCAAAGGCATTATTAACGGTAATGCCAATGATGGGCAATAATCCCAAAATAAGCAGTAACGCACTGACCACAATGCGAACTTTAAGTGAGCCTAATAACTTACTCATGTTGCCCTAATTGACGCAAACGATAACCTTGGCCTCGTAATGTTTCAATGAGTTGATATTGATTGTCTGGGTCGAGCTTTTTACGTAAGCGGCGAATAAACACTTCGATAACGTTGGAATCTAAATCGAAATCTTGATCGTAAATATGCTCAATTAAACTGCTTTTTGAATGCACAGAACCAGGATGCAACATCAGGTATTCAAATAATTTGTATTCAGATCCGCTTAAGTTAACCACTTCTTGGTGCATTTTAATTTCAAGGCTGCGGGTATTAATACTAAATGATCCATTTTGAATCACTGGGCTGGCTTTGCCTGCTGAGCGTCGTATTAATGCATTAATACGTGCGACTAACTCTTCTAACTGAAACGGTTTACTTAAATAATCATCTGCACCGGCATCAAGGCCAATCACTTTGTCTTGCCAGCTATCGCGGGCAGTTAAAATGATAATGGGGTAACTAATATTTTGTTCGCGCAGCTGGCTGATTAAGGTTAAGCCGTCAATTTTAGGTAACCCGACATCAATAATCGCCACATCGTATTGATATTCTTGGGCCTGGAATAAACCTTCTTCACCATCAGAAGCGACATCGACAGTGTACTGCGCATCAATAAGGTGCTGCTTAACGTTAGCTTGTAAGGCTAGGTCATCTTCGACCAGTAATAATCTCATGGGCTAGTTCCTTCTAACTGAACCATTGGTGGCATCAACAGAGACATAAAAAATAACGCCATCATTGGTGAGTAGTTTGACTCGATACCCAGGATGTCCATTTACACTGCTAGATTGAACTTTTAACACCTTGCCAGAGTAATTGCGCTTGGCAATTTGAATGGCTTGTTGAGCGCTAGTGACCACCAAGTTGTTGTTACTTTGGCGATTGTCTTTAAGACCTGGAACAAGCTCAAATGGGGCAGCAGAACTTAACGATAACACATGCGAAGCGCCAGCAAAGCTGGGTGATGAAATCACTAACATTAAGCCTAAAAGCGTGGCCTTGAGTTTGAACATTCGCTGCATGGTGTTAATCCTATTTACCTCATTACCGTTAGTGTAAAAGATCCTTTTCTATATAGAAACATCTACTTAAATAATTGAACTGGGAGTTGATTCAAAATGAGTTGCTGGGCAAGTATACCTGTCTACAGATGAACATTAACTGAATGACAATAACAGCGTGATGATTGAATGATATGGAGGCTTAACTGTTTGGTAATGTTCAGCTTGTGTTCATTTTAAGTGAGTTTTAATGATTACAACATTTAAGGTTGTGAGGAATCACCATGAACCCATATTTAAATAACATCAGCAAAGCAACATCATTTAACACCGTTAAGTTAGGGCTAAGCTTGGGTGTTGCATGTATCCTGGGGTTAAGCTCTGCTAACGCCAATAGTGAAGACGCCAGTGCTATTCAAGTCAGTGCAAGCCAGGTCAATGGGGCGGTAAGCCAGGCAAGATTATTGGATGCGCCCGCGAGCGACAATAATGAAACCCAAGTGGCGGCTTTGCATCAACAAGCGACGTTACTAACCGCTACAGCCGATAACAGTTCAAAAGTGACGCGCGAACAACGTATGGCTGTTCATCAAAAAGCAGCTGCCACTCAAGAAAACCAACAGTTACGGGCGTTAGCTCAGCAAAATCAGGTCATCTATTACGACTTTTCATTTTATGATGCTCAAACGCGTTTATTTGAAGATTACGATTACGACGGTTTTTATCAAACCTTTAGCGTGACCTTCGATGCAGATATCAACAGCAGTGGTGGTGACGTGCAAGCAGATGTTTTTGCTGAATTATATTTAAGCCAAAACGGTGGTCCTGGATCCATTATTACTCGACTGACGTATTCACGCTCAACGCTGACTCAAGCTTTGATGATTATGAAGTATTAACCACGCTAGCTAACGGTTATCAAACTGACCATTATGATGTGTTAATTGATTTATACGAGCTAGGTTATGCCGATCCAGTTGCCACCATCAGCAGTGATGATGTTGATTCATTGTATGCATTGCCACTTGAAAGTGGCGACCGTGACACGGTATATGTAGAAGAAGTTTATGTAGAAGAAGTCCATGGCGGAGCAATGTCTTGGTTAATGGTCAGCTTATTAGGTTCATTGGCATGGCGGCGCCGTTTTATGAACAAAAAATAACGTAAACATCAGATTCATCTAGAGTAGAATGACATTTTTTTGAAGTCCTCAGTTTTTTACTTGTTTTTATCTAAAAAAATAAGTACTTAGGAGAGTGTATGTTAGTAAAATTGAATTCATCGTTATTATGCGGTTGTTTATTAGGTTCAGCTCTGTTGTTGTCAGGCTGCCAATTGCCTAATCCTTACACCGGCGAGTCTGAAAATGCTAAAGCGACCAATGGTGCCATTATTGGTGCAATTAGCGGGGCAGCCATTGGTGTGGCCTCATCAAGTAAAAGCGATCGCGGCAAAGGCGCATTAATTGGTGCTGCATCTGGTGCGGCTGTCGGCGGTGGTATTGGTTATTACATGGATGTACAAGAGGCTAAATTACGTAAGCAGTTACAGTCTTCTGGCGTCAGTGTTACCCGTGATGGCGATAACATTATCCTCAATATGCCAAACGAAGTGACGTTTGCTGTTGACCAAACCGTGTTAAGTGAACGTGCTAAATCGGTATTAAACAGTGTTGTTTTGGTTGCCAAAGAATACAGCGATACGCGCTTAAACATTATCGGCTACACCGACAGCTCTGGTTCTGACTCATACAATCTACGTTTATCGCAAGTACGAGCCAGCGAAGTGGCACAATACATTACTAGCCAAAACGTAAGTGGTTCGCGCGTGTCAGCAACCGGCATGGGTGAATCAAGCCCGATTGCCAGCAACAATACCGCCGATGGTCGTGCGCAAAACCGCCGTGTAGAAATTGTTCTTACGCCAATGGCTCAGTAACCAAGTGACAATCGATTCAGCCTCGTGAATGATAACCCTAGATTAACTTGAGCTGAGGTTAGTTACTGATGACCTTCGTCACGGTCGAGGTGACTTCACCGTGCTTTAAGCGGGTGTGAATTTCATCTCCCAACATTAATTGTTGAGCATTTTCAACAACGTGTTGATTTGTGCTAGTGATTGAATAGCCACGGCTTAAGGTGGCCAATGGGCTGACGGTATCAAGTTTGTGAGCTGCCTGTGCAACGCGCACCGCTGCCTGCTTAAAGTAGTCGCTGCTGACGTCGTTAAACCGTTCAGTTAAATACTGTAGGCGCTGCTTTTCTAATGTTAAGGTGCTGGCCGGTGAGCGTTGTTGTAAGCGATTATGTAATTGCTGGTGACGCAAAGTTAAGCGGCTTAGTTTATGTTGTAAGGCATTTTCTAAGCGCATTTGCATCTCATCAAATCGCTGCTCAAACTGTTGTAGTTTTCGCTGTGGTTCATGGCGTTGAAGCTGGTGGCTTAATTGGTTTAAGCGGCCGCTTTGTTGTAATTGATAATGCTTCATCCCTTGTTGCAAGCGCGATAACAACAAAATAAGCTTTTCCGCTTTATTGCCTTTGTCTTTAGACAATAGCTCAGCACCTGCAGATGGTGTGGGAGCGCGCACATCGGCAACATAGTCACTAATGGTGGTATCAATCTCATGGCCGACAGCACTAATTACTGGCAAAGCACTGTTGTAAATGGCATGGGCTAAGTGTTCGCTGTTAAAACACCATAAATCTTCCAACGAGCCGCCACCACGGGTCAGTAATAGTACATCCACTTCAAGGCGCTGGTTTGCCATAGCAATGGCCTGGCTAATTAACTGGCTCGCCGCTGCGCCTTGTACTTGGGTTGGATAAACAATGACTTCAATTGATGGGTCGCGTCTGGCCAATACGTGCAATATGTCGCGCAATGCAGCACCCGTTGCCGAAGTAATTACACCAATGCGTTGAATATTTTGGGGAATAGGGCGCTTTGTTTCTGTGGTAAATAAGCCTTCAGCGGCCAATTTGAGCTTTAACGCTTCAAATTCTTGCGCTAACAAACCGTCACCAGCAGGTAACATTGACTCTAATAGCAATTGATAGTCGCCACGAGGCTCGTAAACGCTGATGGTGCCTTTAACTAACACTTGTTGACCATTAACGGGTTTAAAGCGTACCGATTGATTACGGCCTTTAAACATGGCACAACGGATTTGTGAGCGACTGTCTTTTAACGTGAGATACCAATGGCCAGAGCTGGGCGAGGAAAAGTTTGAAATTTCACCATTTAACCAAATTTTACCTATTTGACCTTCAAGAATATGCCTGACTTCGCCATTTAATTGCGAAACAGTGTAAACATTGTTTTTTGTGGCACTCATGAGTGTTCTCATTCTAAAGGTAATAAAAATCTATTTTCCATTTACCAACTGTAATATGCAAGGTATAATCTCGCCGCAATATTTCACCTCAAATCCTACTTACTAGGGAGATGTTGCCATGCTACGTTTACTGAAAGATGCACTAACCTTTGATGATGTGTTGTTGGTTCCTGCCCACTCGACCGTACTCCCTAATACCGCTGTTCTCAAAACTCGTTTAACGAATAAAATCGAATTGAATATTCCACTTGTGTCTGCTGCTATGGACACGGTGACTGAATCTCGTCTTGCAATTGCTATCGCGCAAGAAGGTGGTTTAGGATTTATTCATAAAAACATGAGCATTGATCAACAAGCCGAAGAAGTCCGTAAAGTAAAAAGCTACGAAGCAGGTATCGTTCAAGATCCTGTTACCGTAACCCCGACTACCAGCTTAACTGATTTACGTATTTTAACTGAACGTAATGGTTTTGCCGGCTACCCTGTAGTGAATGATGCACACGAACTTGTGGGTATTATTACTGGTCGTGACGTGCGTTTTGTGACCGATTGGAGCAAAACGGTTGCCGATATGATGACCCCGAAAGATCGTCTAGTGACAGTACCTGAAGGCACTAAATTAGATGAAGTGCAGAAGTTAATGCATTCACACCGCATTGAAAAAGTATTAGTGGTCAATGACAACTTTAAGCTTAAAGGCTTAATTACCGTAAAAGATTTCGAAAAAGCTGAACGTAAGCCAAACGCATGTAAAGATGAGTTGGGGCGTTTACGTGTAGGTGCCGCGGTAGGTGCTGGTGCAGGTAATGAAGAGCGTATTGATGCACTTGTTAAAGCGGGTGTTGACGTACTGCTAATTGACTCATCTCACGGCCACTCAGAAGGCGTATTACAACGTATTCGTGATACTCGCGCTAAATATCCTGAGTTACAAATTGTTGGCGGTAACGTTGCAACCGCTTCTGGCGCATTAGCGTTAGTCGAAGCGGGTGTTAACGCTGTTAAAGTGGGTATTGGCTCTGGTTCAATTTGTACTACCCGTATTGTAACTGGTGTAGGTGTACCGCAAATTACTGCCGTTTCTGATGCTGCTGAAGCCGTGCTTGCGCTTGGCATTCCTGTGATTGCTGATGGTGGTATTCGTTTCTCTGGTGACTTGGCAAAAGCATTAGCCGCGGGTGCATCATGCATCATGGCCGGTTCTATGTTTGCTGGTACTGACGAAGCACCAGGCGAGACTGAGCTATACCAAGGCCGTGCTTATAAGTCATACCGCGGTATGGGTTCATTGGGCGCAATGGGACAAACCCAAGGTTCATCAGATCGTTATTTCCAAAGCGATAACGCCGCTGACAAATTAGTACCAGAAGGTATTGAAGGCCGCGTACCCTACAAAGGCAAGATTAAAGAAATTATTCACCAGCATATGGGCGGTTTACGTTCATGCATGGGGTTAACAGGTTGTGCCACCATTAAAGATTTAAATGAAAAAGCACAGTTTGTAAAAGTCACTTCTGCCGGTATGGGTGAATCACATGTTCACGATGTGACCATTACTAAAGAAGCGCCAAATTACCGTTCAGGTTCATAATTTATGTGAGGGCGACATTTGTCGCCCTTTCGTTACACGCATTATGGCCAATGTCTTGGCCATGGCATTTAATCAATTTGTAAAGGTTACCCATGATTAATATTCATGATCATAAGATTTTGATCCTCGATTTTGGTTCTCAGTACACCCAACTTATTGCCCGTCGTATTCGTGAAATTGGCGTGTATTGTGAGTTATGGGCGTGGGACGTCAGCGAAGCACAAATTCGTGAGTTTGCGCCAAACGGCATTATTTTAGCGGGTGGCACTGAAAGCGTTACTGCTGACCACTCTCCGCGCGCACCAGAATATGTATTCACTGCTGGCGTTCCTGTATTAGGCATTTGTTATGGCATGCAAACTATGTCTGAGCAGCTTGGCGGAAAAGTGATTCAAGGCGTGGGCGAGGGCGAGTTTGGCTATGCTCAAATTGAACTGCAAACCACTTCTGCACTGTTTAAAAGCATTGAAGATGCAGTGAGTGCTGACGGTAAGCCATTACTTGATGTATGGATGAGCCATGGTGATAAAGTATCGGTGATCCCAGAAGGCTTTGTGACTGTTGCAAAAACGGCAACGTGCCCTTTTGCGGCAATGGCCAATGAAGAAAAACGTTTTTACGGCGTACAATTTCACCCAGAAGTGACTCACACTCGCCAAGGTCAACGCATGCTTGAGCATTTTGCGCTAGACATTTGTGGCTGTGAAGCTAACTGGAAACCCTCTTCCATTATCGAAGATGCAGTAGAGCGTTTAAAGCAACAAATTGGCGATGATGAAGTGATTTTAGGCCTCTCTGGTGGTGTAGACTCATCCGTTGTGGCCATGCTGTTACACCGTGCCATTGGCGACAAGTTAACTTGTGTGTTTGTTGACAACGGTTTATTACGTTTAAACGAAGCCGACCAAGTATTAGAAATGTTTGGCGATCATTTTGGACTGAACATTGTTCATGTAGATGCTGAAAACCGTTTCTTAGATGCAATGGCTGGTGAAGCTGAGCCAGAAGCCAAGCGTAAAATCATTGGCCGCGTGTTTGTTGAGATTTTTGATGAAGAATCTAAAAAATGCGTCAATGCTAAATGGTTAGCTCAAGGCACTATCTACCCAGATGTGATTGAGTCTGCAGGCAGTGCAACAGGTAAAGCACATGTGATTAAGTCGCACCATAACGTAGGCGGTTTGCCTGACGATATGGAGTTAGGTTTAGTGGAGCCGTTACGTGAGTTATTTAAAGATGAAGTGCGTAAAATTGGTTTAGAACTTGGCCTACCTTACAACATGCTTTATCGTCACCCGTTCCCAGAGTGCAGGCCTTGGTGTACGCGTTCTTGGCGAAGTGAAAAAAGAATACTGTGACTTGTTGCGCCGTGCTGATGCTATCTTCATTGAAGAATTACATAAAGCAGACTTATACAACAAAGTCAGCCAAGCATTTACCGTATTTTTACCGGTACGTTCAGTGGGTGTGATGGGCGATGGTCGTAAGTATGATTGGGTTGTGTCGCTTCGCGCGGTAGAAACTATCGACTTTATGACCGCACATTGGGCGCACTTACCCTACGACTTCTTAGGTCGTGTATCAAACCGCATCATTAATGAAATCGATGGTATTTCTCGTGTGGTATACGATATTTCTGGTAAGCCACCGGCAACGATTGAATGGGAATAATCCAAACGGATTAACCCTCGGTTCTACAAAAAAGACGCTGCGGCGTCTTTTTTATTTGGTAGAATAGAAAGCATGAACTTTACCTAGGCTAATAGTGTGACAGATACCCCAAAGGCAGAACTCCCAAGCGACCCTTGGTTACATTCCAATGTTGACAATGACATCGAAGATGCGCCAATAGATCGTGTTCAGTTAGCCATTGATGAAAAATGGATGCGGGTAGCGATGCAGCTTGCAGAGCAAGCGGAGCGAAAAGGGGAAGTGCCGGTCGGGGCGGTATTGGTAAAAGATGATGTGATGATTGCCAGTGGGTTTAATTTAAGCATTTTAAATCACGACCCTACCGCTCATGCAGAAATGGAATGCATTCGCCAAGCCGGTAACGTGCTCGAAAACTATCGTATGTTAGGGACAACCTTATATGTGACACTAGAGCCGTGTTCAATGTGTGCTGGCGCAATGGTGCATAGCCGTATTGAGCGGGTGGTTTATGGTGCAGAGGATTTAAAAACAGGTGCAGCAGGCAGCGTGACTAATTTATTACAACATCCGGCGTTTAACCATCAATTATCGGTCAGTTCGGGTGTCTTAGCCGATGACTGCGCGGCGCAGTTAAGTGCGTTTTTTAAACGTAGACGAGCTGAAAAAAAGCCCTTAAACAGTTAGCTAAACAGCAAACGGATTAAAGACTTTTTGATGAGTACCCGCACATTAGCATTCGCTTAGCAGGGACTCAATAGGGGCTAATGAGTGGTAAGACTTATACCATTTCCATTAATTATGTGACCAATCAGAGTCGCTCAGACTGTTCAGTTTGAGGCGCATTGTTGAAATAATGGTTATTCCCTTCTAAGGCAATGCAACAAAGAAATGGACTGTCTGAGCGCCTCCTGCAAGGCGGGTTTCTGTGCCTTCTATGCTGCTTAATAGTATTTTGACGTACGACTGCATGGATGCAGGAGGTAGAGCAACGCAGGAGCAGTTGCCGAGAGCAACTATGCCTACAATCCTATTACTTGCCTAGAAGGCACAGAATTACCGCTGAATGACCAGATAATTAGTGGAATTGGTATTAAATTAAGTTTCTGTTTGAACAAGTAAAAAATGAGCGCGCTGACGATTTTGAATGCGGTTCTTTTGTACCTTAAGCATCACACGGCGGCGTGAAACCATGTTACTCATTATTCTTCTTCTCATACCCATACCTCAATCATTGTTGCAGTGTGACATAGTGTAACGATAAGCAATAGCTCGTCGTAGAACCGCCATAATATTTTTTCAAAACCGACAATGCAATGGTTAATTAAGAAAGATCAACAGGCCTTAAGGTTGCTGTGCAGACACATTGGTATTGATTGGTACTTCTTCAGCAATCACTTCAATGCTGTCGTTTTCTTCAATCATTTCCATTTGTTTAGTTTGGTTATCTACCCAGACTAAGGTGTCGTAATAACGGCGAATACTGTCAACATAATGTACCGCTTCACTGCCGCGCGCATAACCATATCGGGTTTGCTTGTAGTACTTTGATTGTTGCAACAGCGGTAATACTTTTTTCACGTCGCGCCAGGCGCTAGGATCCATACCCATTGATTCGGTTAAGCGGCGTGCATCTTCAACATAGCTCAAACCAATATTATAAGCGGCCAGCGCAAACCACACTCGTTGTGAATCGGCTATAGAGTCTGGTAAGCGGTCTAACATATCTTTTAAATAAAATGCTCCGCCACGGATGCTTTGTTCTGCATCTAAACGGTTATCCACTCCCACATAAGAGGCTGTAGGTCGAGTCAGCATCATCATGCCGCGTACACCGGTAGGGGAGCGCGCTGTCGGGTTCCAGTGTGACTCTTGATAGCTCGCAGCTGCGAGTTTACGCCAATCTAGTTCGCCAGCGTACTCTTCAAACATGCCGCGATATTCTGGCAAAATATTGTCAATAGCACGGATAAAGGCACGGGTATCGACATAATCAAAACGTTTTACATGGCCAAAGTATTTTTCGTTTAAGTGCTCAAGAGTGCCAGCGCGTTTCTCTTTGTGCCAAAAAGCCAAAAGCTGACTCATTAAACGGTCACTTTCTTTTGGCGGCAACAACCAAACTACTTCAACTTTTTCTTCTAAAATCATCCCTGCACGTAATTCAGGCAAAAAACGCTGATTGATCAACAGACTGTTTGAGTCTGAAATTGTGTAGTTCAACTCACCTTTGGCTATCAGCGCAAATAGCTCTTCATTATCTTTATCGCTGACCTGGTTCCACATCAACTCAGGATAATCTTTTTGTAATTGAGTCAGGGTATTTACCGATGATGAATTGGCCATCACGGTGATTTCACCCGACAAGGTACCAATGTCTTTAGGCTCAGGTGTGCCTTCTTTGTACACCAGCACTTGGTTAACTTTATATAAGGTAGGCTCAAGTTTAAATTGCTGGCTGCGATTGGGCGTTTTGGCAATACCAGCGGCAATAATGTCGATATCGTTATCTTTTAACGCTTTAAATAAGGCTTTGCGATCGGTGTAAGGGATCATTTCTAATGGCAGCGATAAATAGTCAGCAAAACGCTGAGCCATTTCAAAGTCAAAACCGGTTTCACCTAATTCAGAATTAAGGTAAATCTGCAGTTCATACAAGGTGCCGACTTTTAACACACTGCGCTTTTGTGCAGGCGCAGCAATATCGACCTGTTGAATATCAACTGGCTGACAGGCGCTTAAAATGGCACATAGCAAAATGATTAATAAGTTTTTGATCATATTTATTAACTGGTTATCTTAAGTTGTATCGTTAATGTTCACGAAAGTAATACGAGAAAAACGAGTTTAATACTGTCGAATAGCCTTTAAATATGTAGGGGGTAGGCGTTATTTTTCGCATACTTTATCAGGTGTTTTGCAAAACGCCTAGGCTTGTACAAAAAAACACCACAAAATGTACTGTTATTGCTCAAATGTAAAGTTGTCATACTATTCACTGTAGCATTCATCGTCAGGGATATTTTCTCTATCAGGAAACACTGTTTTCACCCGTGCTCGAGCGTGATTTGTATGGTGCAATTCCCTATAATAGCGCCAATTCTGACCCTCCTATATAAATTATAAGGTGAATAGACGTGATGGAAATCATTCGCGGAGCCCCTGCACTATCTGCATTTAGAGTTCAAAAACTCATGGAGGCTTGCGAAAACGCATCGCTTCCTGTGACGCAAATTTATGCCGAATATGTGCATTTAGCCGATCTGACTGAACAACTCGATGATAATGAACGTCTACAACTAGAAACTATTCTTACCTACGGCTCTGCCATTGAGTCACATGCGCCAGAGGGAGCGTTACTGTTTGTTACGCCACGTCCGGGCACGATTTCTCCTTGGTCCTCTAAAGCGACCGATATTGCCCATAACTGTGGCCTCAATAAAGTGAAGCGTTTAGAGCGTGGTATTGCCTATTATGTTGAGTCAGCTACATTAACGGCTCAGCAGCAAAAACAATTACAAGGTTTATTACACGACCGCATGGTTGAAGTGTTGTTGTCAAGCTTTGATGACGCCCAAGTACTTTTTGCCCGCACTGAGCCTGCTAAATTTAACAGCATCAATATTTTAGCCGAAGGTCGCCGTGCACTTGAAGTCGCTAACGTCAAGTTAGGCTTAGCATTAGCCGATGATGAAATTGACTACCTAGTTGAAAACTTTGTCCGCCTAAACCGTAATCCCAACGACATTGAATTAATGATGTTTGCTCAGGCTAACTCTGAACATTGTCGTCATAAAATCTTCAATGCTGATTGGACAATCGACGGCGAAGTACAGCCAAAATCATTGTTCAAAATGATTAAGAACACCTTTGAAGTGACCCCTGATAACGTGTTATCTGCCTATAAAGATAATGCTGCAGTAATGACGGGTTCTGTTGCTGGGCGTTTCTTCCCCGATCCTGACGGTGTATACAACTATCACACCGAAGCAATGCACGTATTGATGAAGGTAGAAACCCACAATCACCCAACCGCGATTAGCCCATACCCAGGTGCCGCTACCGGTTCAGGTGGCGAAATTCGTGACGAAGGTGCAACCGGTCGTGGCTCTAAACCCAAAGCCGGTTTAAATGGCTTTACCGTGTCTAACCTTAAAATTCCTGGCTTTGTACAACCCTGGGAAGGCAATTACGGCAAACCTGACCGTATCGTGACCCCGTTAGAAATCATGCTCGAAGGCCCATTAGGCGGCGCGGCATTTAATAACGAATTTGGTCGTCCGGCGTTAACCGGTTATTTCCGTACCTACGAGCAAGAAGTATCAAGCCACAACGGCGTTGAAGTACGTGGTTACCATAAGCCGATTATGATTGCCGGTGGTTTAGGTAATATCCGTGAAGAACACGTGCAAAAGGGTGAAATCACCGTTGGCGCAAAGCTGATTGTGCTTGGTGGCTACAGCAATGAACATCGGTTTAGGTGGCGGCGCGGCTTCTTCAATGGCTTCAGGTCAATCAAGTGAAGATTTAGACTTTGCCTCTGTGCAACGTGAAAACCCTGAAATGGAACGTCGTTGCCAAGAAGTGATTGACCGTTGCTGGCAATTAGGTGACACCAACCCTATTCAATTTATTCATGACGTGGGGGCGGGCGGTTTATCTAATGCTTTCCCAGAGTTGGTTAACGATGGTAATCGTGGCGGCGCATTTAATTTACGTAACGTGCCATCAGATGAGCCAGGCATGAGCCCACTTGAGATTTGGTGTAACGAATCTCAAGAGCGTTATGTGTTATCAGTAGCCCCAGAAAATTTACAGCAGTTTGCTGATATTTGTGCTCGCGAACGTGCGCCGTTTGCCGTTGTGGGTGAAGCGACGGAAGAGATGCATTTAACCCTTGCTGACAGCCACTTTAATAACAAACCAATCGACTTACCGCTTGAAGTGTTACTAGGTAAAGCGCCTAAAATGAGCCGTGATGTGGTAACCGCTAAAGCAGTATCACCGGCATTAGATCAAACTAAGATTGAGTTAACCGAAGCCGTTAAGCGCGTGTTAACCCTACCCACAGTTGCCGATAAAACCTTCTTAATCACCATTGGTGACCGCTCGGTGACTGGTTTAGTCAATCGCGACCAAATGGTTGGCGCTGGCAGGTACCTGTAGCAGATTGCGCAGTCACAGCATCAAGTTATGACAGCTACACTGGCGAAGCCATGTCGATGGGCGAGCGCACACCACTTGCACTTTTAGACTTTGATGCCTCTGCGCGTATGGCGGTTGCTGAATCGATTATGAACATTGCCGGTACTGATATTGGCTCGTTCAAACGGATTAAACTGTCGGCTAACTGGATGTCACCAGCCGGCCACCCTGGTGAAGATGCCGGACTTTATGAAGCGGTAAAAGCTATCGGTGAAGACTTATGTCCAGCACTAGGCATTACCATTCCAGTCGGTAAAGACTCCATGTCGATGAAAACCGCATGGCAAGACAACGGCGTTAGCAAAACCGTGACATCGCCTATGTCGTTAGTCATCACCGCCTTTGGCGTTGTGCAAGACATTCGTAAAACGGTTACGCCAGAGCTGCGCTCTGATAAAGGTGATAGCGCATTACTGATGCTGGACTTGAGCAATGGTCAAAACCGTTTAGGCGGCTCATGTTTAGCGCAAGTGTTCAGTGAGCTAGGCGATATTGCGCCAACACTAGACAACACTGCTAACCTTGCAGGCTTCTTTGAAGTGATGCAAAAATTAGTAGCCGACCAAGCGGTTATTGCTTACCACGATCGCAGTGACGGTGGGTTGTTGACCACTTTAGTTGAGATGGCATTTGCTGGAAACACGGGGTTAAATATTGATTTAGCTGGCTTAAACGGCACAGATTTAGAGCGTTTATTTAACGAAGAGTTGGGTGCTGTTATTCAAGTGAGTGCAGAACAAGCAACCGACATTGCTGCGCAGTTTGAAGCAAAAGGCGTGAGCTGCCATCACATTGGTGGTCTGCAAGCTGCCGATAAGATCAGCATAACTGATGGCGAGCGCCTTATCTTTGCCGACAGTCGCACCGCATTACGCACTTTGTGGTCTGAAACCACCTACCGCATGCAAGCCCTGCGTGATAACCCAGAATGTGCTAAGCAAGAATTTGAGCTTAAACAACAAGCTGATGCACCGGGCTTAACCGTTAAATTAGGCTTTAATCCGAGTGAAGATGTTGCCGCACCTTATATTTTAAAAGGCGCAGCGCCTAAAATGGCTATTTTACGTGAGCAGGGTGTTAACTCGCACATTGAAATGGCTGCGGCATTTGACCGTGCAGGTTTTGAAAGCCGCGATGTACATATGTCAGATATTTTATCTGGCCGCATCAACCTAGAAGAGTTCCAAGGCCTAGTGGCTTGTGGTGGTTTCTCTTATGGTGACGTACTTGGTGCTGGTGAGGGTTGGGCTAAATCGATATTATTTAACAGCCGTGCCGTGATGAATTTAGCCGCTTCTTTGAGCGTGACTCAAGCATTGCCTTAGGTGTGTGTAACGGTTGTCAGATGTTATCAAACTTAAAAGAAATTATTCCTGGCAGTGAGCATTGGCCACACTTTGTACGCAACCGCTCTGAGCGTTTTGAAGCGCGTTTTAGTCTGGTTGAGGTTCAGCAGTCACCCTCGGTATTTTTTGACGGTATGGCCGGTTCGCGTATGCCTATCGCGGTCTCGCACGGTGAAGGTTTAGCAGAGTTTGCCAATGCTCAAGCGCTTGCTGGTGCTGAAACCTCTGGTACGATTGCACTGCGTTATGTTGATGGCCACGGCCAAATTGCAACGCAATATCCACAGAACCCTAATGGTTCGCCAAACGGTTTAACTGGTATTTGTACTACTGACGGTCGTGTCACCATTATGATGCCACACCCTGAGCGAGTATTCAGAACGGTAGCTAACTCATGGCACCCTGATGGTTGGGGCGAAGACAGCCCATGGATGCGCATGTTCCGTAATGCGCGGATTAAAATTGGCTAAGCATGTTTAGTGAACAAAAAAGCGACTCAATTGAGTCGCTTTTTTTATGGCATATTGTGAACAGTAAAATGCTGATAATGCCGCTTACTAACGCCAGCTATTTATCCTCTTTTGGGGTAAACAATTCAGAAAAGGCGTGTTTATATAAGTTTGCAATATTTTCAAATAACAGTGTCATACGATATCTCAAATCAAAGAGGAAGGTGGCAAATACTACGTAGAATTTTGTCTATAAATTATACGATTGGCATTTACAAAGCTCAAATGAGAAAAAATGCCATGTGGAATTAGTTTTAATAATGCTTATTGTAATTGTTAATAGAAATTAGATTGGGAATATGGATATACGACTGAATTTAAATGACATTTTTTAATGTCGCTATTGTTGAATATTAAGGTTTACCAATCTGTTGTTGGTACTTTATTAAACGGTTATATATTTGTTAATAGTATTGGTAAATAAAGTATTTATGAACATGTTATTTATTTTAAATGTTTGCGCCTAGCAATTGGGGAGATATTGTCAATACCTCTAGAGTGGATGAAATGAGCAATTTGTTAGCGCCACAAGACTTTTTAATAAAACTCGCTTGGACTTATATCACAAAAATGATTGTTTTATAGCATATAGCACGTTTCACTTTGGTGTAAGCTATTGTTATTTAATAATTAATTTTTAACCATGCAAAAAATCTAATGTTTGTCACAAATTTGATTAAAAAATCTGATCTCACCTGCTTGTATGCCGTAAGATATACAACGTTTAGGATTGGGCTTGAAAATCTAAGCTAATGGTTTGATTCGTCTATTTTCATTAATAAACGCATTAACATTATTAACTTTAAAATAATGTTTTCAGGTATAACATCATCACTGTGGCAATGTATCATTGCCGTATCGCATTTGGTCGAACTGAATGAAGTTAAGGAGTCGCCAATGATTATCG
Organism: Shewanella phaeophyticola; assembly: GCF_025398315.1. Lineage (GTDB taxonomy): Bacteria > Pseudomonadota > Gammaproteobacteria > Enterobacterales > Shewanellaceae > Shewanella > Shewanella phaeophyticola. The sequence continues at coordinate 2,867,933 of NZ_JAODOQ010000001.1, read as the reverse complement.
AAGAGGTTGTTGAGCTATCGCGTTTTCAATTTGCGTTGACAGCCATGTACCACTTTTTATTTGTTCCACTTACCCTAGGTCTTGCCTTTATTCTGGCGATTATGGAATCACTATATGTGATGACAAGTAATCAGATATATAAAGATATGACTAAATTTTGGGGTAAGCTTTTCGGGATTAACTTTGCCTTGGGTGTTGCTACGGGTTTAGCTATGGAGTTCCAGTTTGGTACTAACTGGTCATACTATTCTCATTATGTAGGTGACATTTTCGGTGCGCCTCTGGCGATTGAAGCGTTAATGGCGTTCTTCCTAGAGTCTACCTTAGTGGGTATGTTCTTCTTCGGTTGGGATCGTTTTAGCAAACGTCAACATCTTGCGGTAACCTGGTTAGTGGCGCTTGGCTCTAACATGTCAGCATTATGGATTTTGATTGCAAATGGTTGGATGCAAAACCCAGTGGGTTCTGTATTTAATTACGAAACCATGCGTATGGAAATGACGGACTTTGCAGCATTAGTGTTTAACCCTGTTGCGCAGGTCAAGTTTGTTCATACCGTAGCCTCTGGCTATGTTGCTGGTGCAATGTTTGTCCTTTCTATTAGTGCTTACTACATATTAAAAGGCCGTGATTTACCCTTTGCACGCCGTTCATTTGCCATTGCGGCAAGTTTCGGTCTAGCGTCAATCCTATCGGTTATTGTACTGGGTGATGAGTCAGGCTACGAAGTCGGTGAAGTTCAGCGCGTAAAATTAGCGGCAATTGAAGCCGAATGGCACACTGAGCCTGCTCCTGCAGCGTTTACCGCTGTCGGTTTTCCTAATCAAGAAACCATGCACACAGATTACGCCGTTAAAATTCCATATGTAATGGGTATTATTGCTACACGTTCTTTAGATGAAGAGGTGACAGGCCTTAAAGATCTTGTAAAAGAGCATGAAGTACGTATTCGTAACGGTATGGTAGCATATGGACTGCTTGAGCAATTGCGTGCAGGTGATGAAACACCAGAGGTTAGAGCACAATTTGAAGCGACTAAAGCTGACTTAGGCTATGGCTTCTTACTTAAGCGTTATACCGATAAAGTGGTTGATGCAACAGAAGAGCAAATTATCGCAGCCTCGTACGATTCTATTCCTACCGTAGCGCCTATGTTCTGGACTTTCCGTATTATGGTTGGTGCCGGTGTGATAATGCTACTCGTGTTTGCCGCAGCATTTTGGCAAAGCACGCGTCATAAAATTGCGGAGAAAAAATGGCTTTTACGTGCAGCGCTTTACAGCTTACCTCTTCCTTGGGTTGCCATTGAATGTGGCTGGTTTGTGTCAGAGTTTGGCCGTCAACCTTGGACTATATCAGAAGTATTACCCACCTTTATGTCGGCATCGAGTTTAACCCCTGCGGATTTATGGTTCAGTATTATTTCGATTACGGTGTTCTATACCATTCTACTGGTGATAGAGGCTTTCTTAATGTTCAAGTTTGCTCGTCTTGGACTCTAGTAGCTTAAAGACTGGTCGTTATCACTTTGAAAACCTAGACGCCTAATCGGAGGACTTGATTATGTTAGATTACGAAGTATTAAGATTTATCTGGTGGGCATTAATCGGTGTGATATTAGTCGGTTTTGCTGTGGCTGATGGTTTTGACATGGGCGTAGGTGCCTTATTACCGATTATTGGTAAAGACGACACCGAGCGCCGTATTATGATCAATACCATTGCTCCTCACTGGGACGGCAACCAAGTTTGGCTTATCACCGCGGGTGGTGCCTTATTTGCTGCTTGGCCTATGGTTTACGCGGTATCATTCTCTGGCTTTTATGTCGCAATGATGTTGGTGTTATTCGCGTTATATATGCGCCCAGTTGGTTTTGATTACCGTTCAAAAATTGAAGACCCCAAATGGCGTAAGTCATGGGATTGGGCTTTATTTGCCGGTGGTTTTGTACCACCACTGATTATTGGCGTTGCATTTGGTAATTTATTGCAAGGTGTGCCATTCAACTTTGACGAATATCTACGTGCAACTTACCACGGTGGCTTTTTCGGTCTGTTAAATCCATTTGGATTATTAGCCGGTCTTGTCAGTGTTACCATGTTTATGATGCAAGGTGCGTCTTGGTTACAAATGAAAACCGAAGGCGAACTTCGTGTACGTAGCGTTAAAGCATCACAAATATGTGCTAGCTTGTTATTTGTACTATTTGCAGCGGCAGGTGTTTGGTTAGTTAATGGCATTGATGGCTATGTGGTAACATCAACACTTGACCTAGCTGGACCATCAAACCCAACCACTAAAACAGTTGCTGTTGAAGCTGGTGCTTGGTTAACAAATTACGACAAATACCCTGTGACGATGTTATTCCCAATTTTGGGCTTAATATTACCTGTATTGGTTGTTTTAGCTAGCCGCTTTAACCGTAGTGGTTTTGCTTTCTTGTTCAGTTCGCTTGCTGTAGCTTGCGTAATCTTTACTTGCGGTACTGCGATGTTCCCATTCTTAATGCCATCATCATTAGAGCCTAATGTGAGCTTAACCATGTGGGATGCAACGGCGAGTGAAATGACCTTAACAGTAATGACTTTAGTTGCAGCAGTTTTTGTACCTATTATTTTGTCTTATACAGCTTGGACTTATTACAAGATGTTCGGTCGTTTAAATCGTGAGTTTATTGAAAACAATAAAACCTCACTTTACTAAATTAAGGAGCAGCATCTATGTGGTATTTTGCGTGGATTTTAGGTGTATTACTGGCTTGTTCATTCGGTATTATCAATGCATTATGGCTTGAGAACACTGAAAACATGAATCGTCAAAACGAAGATTAATCTGTTGTTTTGCACTATCCAGTAACAAAAAAACCGCTTTAGTGATAAAGCGGTTTTTTATTGGTAGCTATTTAAATTATTTGTTTAATATTTCTAGGTATTTTATTGCAGTTTGATTGTTAGTGTCGATGCTCATTACTTGCAACAGTACAGATTTAGCACTATCAACTTCTCCTACATTTACCAGGAATAAACCGAATTTAAGTAGTACTGGTACGTCCTCAGGATATTTGTCTAAATAATCTAAATACGATGTTAGAGCTAATTGGTTTTGACCTTGTAAGTGTAAAATTTGCGCATATTGTGGCAAATATTCATCATTTAGCTCAACTATTCTAGAAAGATATAATTCTGCTATTGGGATTTTATTTAAATTTAATGTTAGTACAATGATGTGTTTGAGTACACTTTCTCTCATTAAATCTACTGGTATTTTCATCGCTGCAACCAAAGATGAGTTAAAATCATTATTTAAATAATCCCTATAGCTGATCGCTAAGTTATAAATCTCTATGTTTTCTTTATTGTGAGAGTTTTCAGTGTATTGAATCATTTTTTCTATACCAGCTAAAAATCTCCTTTGAAAAAAATAGTTTAATTTCATGTGAGCTTTATCATTCGAGCTATTTTTCTGGATGTCCTGGATGTTATCATTTTTGTCTTTTTCAGTAATTATCGATTCATAGTTTTTTATGAAAAATTGAATATTTTCTATATCATTGTCGCTTAAGTTCGTTATCGATACTCCTTTACGTTGAAGTAGTAACTTTGCTCTTCCAAATTGTTGGTCATCTTTCCACTGTTGCAATAATGGTGTTATTTGAACTGGTTTTTTATGTTCTAAAATTCTACTTTTTATTCGTTTTTTAGAGCTTTTAAAATGTTTGAGTAAAATGTTGGTTATTTCATAATAGGTTTGATAGTAAATTAAGGTTTGATTGTTAAGGTATTCTTGATCCCAGCTTTCATTATTTCTTGTGGTCAAAAAATTAGTAAACTCATAATAACCATAATATTTAACTAAGTATGAGCTTTTTTTGATTTTTTGTTTATTGAATTTTCGATGTGATCTATTTTTTTGAAGGTTGATATGTTATCAAGGCTTTTGTTATTTAGTTTGTGACATAGTTTTAGCGCACTGTTTATTTTTTCTTTTAATTTATTTAATGACAACAATATTAAGTCGACTTCCTCCTCTTCATGTGTCAGGGCATTAATAATAGGTAATGATTTATTATTTTCTATAATTGAAATAAAGTCATTTTTATCGATGTAATCAAGGTTGATGTTAGATTTGTCTACATGTTCAATACCTTCAACGCGTGCAGCATTAATAGATAAATTAATGTATTTTATATCTGGACTGTTTGCAACTTGGGCTTTTAATGATGTTAATGCTTGGGTTAATTGATATGGTGTTTCTGCCATTTCCCCTGAATATGTTTCAACCCATTCATATATAGAACCAATACTATGCCCTTTAGGAATAAATGTGCCAGTTGTATGTGATGAACCGGACTTAGAATGGCATAAATCAACACCACACAATATTATTCTAGTGAACCCCATTTCTTTTGCAATATTTATTGCTGAATTTGCAACTGTTGGATCAATAGTTTCAATATTATTTATGGCTGATTTTTTATCTAACAACTTCTCACCAGTAAATAGTAATGCACCTTGCCACTGAGATATAATATTAGGGCAGGCATAGTTAGAATGAATTAGTAAATTTTCTCCGTCTAATTCCATCAGACCTTTATTTGCGTCGAAGCTTAGATCGTGAGGGTCTACCGTCACAAAAATATCAGGTTTTATAGAGTTTAAAGTTAGTTTTTTTGCAATTCTGGAAACTGAAATTACAAACAAGTTTTCTCTATTTTTTTTTATCCATTGTATATTGTCATCTAAAGAGGGCCACCTGCCAAGATAATACTAGTTTTTCCTTGAAAAGTGTTCCTTAATATTGAAGCGGGAATGACATTTTCCGAAATATTTTTAATTTCATTTGCTAAGAATTTTTTGTTTGAAAATAGAGCGTGACTATCAAACCTTATCTGCTCTAATGATGTTTCGACCCGATAGTTTAATGCAGTATAATCTTCGTGATTGTTACCGGATGCAGCTAATGAATAATGTGTTTTATATTTTTTTTAGCTATGAATAAATTGATTTCGGTTCTATTTAATATCTCCTTCATTTCTGTTTCTGTACAAATCAATACTCTCTCTTTAAATTCATTTGGAATTTCTATTGATAGCAAATCTATAACTTCAGGAAGTTCGATAAAAAGGTACTTACTTCCCGGTTCTATTGTCGAATTCATTATAAAATTAACAAGTAGTCCTGAATCCATTCCAATAAAAATATGTAAAGTATCAGTAAGATTTATTTCTCCTGATTTAAATTTATGTGTATAAATAGTAGTAGAGTCCAACTTTTCAAAAACATTATTGTTTACGCTAGGCAAATAATATTCTTCATATGGACTGATAGCAAACACATTCTTAATAGTTGATTTAGCAGATTTCATTATATTCTCGTATTTTATGTCTAAAACCCCAAATAGGAATAATAATGTATGTCAATATTTTGTCATACATTATTATTACCACGTCAATGCTTAATTTAAGCATTTTTAGTGCCAAATATCTTAATGATGATGTTTTTTTACAAGTTTCATCAATAGCAAATACATGACCGGCACCCACACTAGCGACAACATAGTAGCCAGTAATGTCCCGCCGGCAATGGCGATGGCAAAAGGTGGCCAAAACCCGCCGCCTGCGATAATTAACGGTAAGAAACCACCTATCGTGGTAATGGTGGTTGAACCAATATGTCGCCCGCAGCTACTCACTGTATCGATAATGAGCGCCAAATTGCCTTGCTTGGCGTCGGGTACATCTTCTAACTCCGCCAAAATCACAATAGCAGCGTTAATCGCTAATCCCATTAAGCCTAATAAACCGATAATCACCGTAAACCCAAATGGGTAGCCAAACACAAAAACCGCTAGCAAGCCTAACCCCGCCGATTGAAACGCACTAAGTAGGATAATGGCCGTTAATCTAAACGAATTAAACGACAGTACAACCGTGGCTAGCAATAAGGTGAACACTAAGACGATGTTAGACAGTAAGTTGCCCACAGCTTCATTACGCTTAGCGCTTTCACCGCCCACTTCAACATGGTATCCCGCTGGAATATCTAGGTTTGCGATGGCATCTTTGGCATCATTTAATACCTGAGCGGGAAGAACGCCGCTGGTGATATAGGCTTCAATGGTGTTAACCCGCTCACCATTACGACGCGGAATGGCGCCGCGGCTCACATTAACCTCATTATAAGAAAGTGCAGACAAAGGAATGCCAGAACCCGACGGTGACACCAAGTTTATTTCGGCTAAACGGGTTTCTTGTTCGCGGCTGGTATCGCCTAAACGAACTCGTACTGGCAGAGATTCTGTTTGTTCTAAAATGCTGCCGCCAATAATCCCCGTTGTGGCCATTTGGATTTGGCTGGCTATATCACTTAAGCTTAAACCGCTCATCAAACTGGCGTCTTCATTTACCTGAAGCCACACTTTTGGCGCCCCAGAACTTAATGTGGCTCGAGTATGAATCACATCTGGGGTAGCATTTAAAATGCCTCGCACTTGTTCGCCCAGTGTTTTTAATGTGTCTAAGTTGGGGTCGTAAATTCTGAGTTCTACAGGGGCATTAAATGGTGAAGCCTTGTTCAAGTTTTCGCACCAGTATTTGCGCCTGTGGGTATTCTTTATCTAACTCTTTTTGTAATTGCAAAATAAGCCTGTTAGCAGCAACAAAGTCGGTGACTTTAATCATGGCTTGGGCGTAGTTTGTGGCACCTTGCTGACGCTGAGTGAGGTTGTAGTAAAACGATGGCGTATTACCGCCTACAACCCAGGTGGCCGCGAGATATCGTCAATTTTTTGCAGTTTGTTATCAATCAACGTTACTTGGGCGAGGGTGTTTTCAATGCTGACATGTGGCGCTAGATACACTTCTAGCTGAAACATGTCCCTGTCTGATGGCGGAAAAAATTGCTCGGTCATTTTACCTGCCGCAAAAAAGCCAGCCACGGGCAAAATACCAATAACCACCGCAGTCAATATTGGTCGCTGTAAAGCAAAACGTAAGCTTGCAGTGAATGCCTGGCTAGTTTTTGGAAATGCCATGCCTTGTTGGTACCAGGCGCTTGGTTTTTCACTGCGGCTAAAGCGGCTCGCAAGGCCAGCAATAATAGTATGTGAAATAATATAAGACCCAAGCAAGGCAAACATAACCGAAATAGCAATCCCGCCGACAAATTCACCTGCAGCGCCCGGCATTAACACTATCGGTGCAAAAGCCAGCATGGTGGTAATGGTTGACCCTGCTAACGGTAGCCATAGGTGATGCAAGGTTTTTGACACAGCCTCAAGCTTGGTCATGCCTTGCTGGCGGCGCTGAGCAATGGCATCAACAATCACAATCGCGTTATCGACCATAATACCCAGTGCCACGACTAAGCCGGTGACCGACATTTGATGAATGGGTAATCCGGTGTATTTCATGCAAGTTAGTGTGAACAATGCGGTCAATGGTAGCGATATTGCCACTATGATGGCGTTACGCAGGCCTAAGGTGAGCATTAACACCGCCAGAATAATAACGAAACCCTGGAGTAAGTTAACCACTAAATCCCCAAGACGGTCACTGAGTGTAACCTTGTTGGTCAAACAGCCACTGTACTTCAATGTTGGCCGGTAAGTTTACCGAAAAGGCATCAATGGTTTGGTTAACTTGTTGCTGCCATAAATCCACCCGATTATTATTAAGCATTCGGGCAGAGACCAATATGCCTTGTTGACTGTCAATTAACGCAATACTGCTTGCTGGCGTTTTAGCCTGCCGAGTGATATTCGCTACATCACCTAAACGGATAATCTGGCCGTAATCATCGACTTTTAAAGGCACCTGGCGAATACGATGTTGTGAATCGAGCTCACCAGAAACCTCCACTAAGGCCTCTAAACTGATTATTATTAATCTCGCCGGCAGATATTTTACTGTCTGCATTGGCTAAAATCGCTGCAATTCCTGCAGGCGTTAGGTGCAATTCACTGATTTTATTGCCATCAAGCTCAACCAGTATTTCCTCTTCAGGGGCACCGTAAAGTTTGGCAAAATCGGTGCCGTTCAGTAAGCGTAAGCGGCTTTGTAACTCTTTAGCATAACGGTTAAGAATGTCGACTCTAACGGGAGAGTTATCGGCCCATACTATGCCTAATATGGCCGTGCTGGCATAGCCCAGTTGATCATCTAACACACCATTTTGTGCCGCTTCCGGTAATAAGAATTTACTGTCAGCGATTAGGTCACGTGCACGCGACCATACCGGATCGGTATCGACTACTGTGTCTTTTAATTCGAGTTGTATAACCGAAATACCTGGGCGCGATGTTGATTGAACTAATTTTAAATCTTCTAAACGGCGTAATTGGTTTTCAAGTACTTCGGTGACTAATGCTTCAACCCGCTCTGCAGATGCGCCTGGATATTGGGTAATCACTGAGGCAAAACGGTTAGTGATGTGCGGGTCTTCTGTGCGCGGCAGGCTCGATATTGCCCCTAAGCCGGCAACAATTAACAGCGCAATAAATAGGCTCGTTAAGCGGCCATTTTCTAAAAAAGCTTTAATCATAACGCCCCCACTAATTGGGTATTGGCGAGAGTGACCTTTTGGCCAACCACTATTTTATGTAACCCGTCTGAGACGATTTGTTCATTGGCTTTAATCGCCCCGTTGATGAATGCTTGTTGCTCATTGGTGTAGATAATCTCAACGTCTCTGCGCTCAATTTGATAATGGTTTTGATCGTCTTTTACCAAGACATAGACATTCCACAATCCGCGCACTCCGTCAGTCAGTGCTGACATTGGCACCCAATATCCGGCGGTCAAGTTGTCTTGTTGATAGGCAAGGTAGGCTATTTCGCCATTGATCACTCTTGCTGACTCAGGTAATTGAATCCGCAGTTGTACGGTACGGCTAATGCTATTTACCTCTGCACTTATGCCGGCAATTTTGGCAGTGAAGGTTTGTTTACCAACACGTACATCAACATGTTGTTGAGTCGTTAATTGTTGTGCAACATCGACCGGAACCCCAATATAAGCCACTGCTTGGCTATTACCGATTAAGGTAAATACAGGGCTACCCAGGGCAATAACCTCACCAAGATTATGATAACGTTGACTAATTGTTCCATCAAATGGCGCAAGTAATGTTGATTTTTCAAGTTTTAAGTTGGTGGCACTTAAGCTTGCTTCTATTCGTTTTTGATTGGCTTGTAGGCTGATAACGTGTTGTTGGGTTTCATCGAGTTGTTGCGCTGATACATAGTTTTGCGTTTTTAATTTTTCGGTACGAAGCAGGGTGCTCTTGGCTAAATCAATGTCAGCTTGAGTTTGCAACAAACTCGCTTCAAGTTGTTGTTTTTCAGCAATTAATAAGTCAGTATCTAACTGCGCCAGTACTTGACCTTTTTTAACGCTGTCGCCGCTATCGACCACGATATTATTCAGTTTTCCAGCTAACTCAAAACCAATGCCTGTAGTGTTAGCTGAACGAATCGTTCCAGTGTAAGTTTGCATTTGTTGGTAACGATCATTAAGAGCTAATGTTTGCGCTTGTACGGATTGATACTCAACCGTATGCGAATGCTCCTTGACCTCAGAGCCACAACCATTTAACAGAAGTAAGCTTAACCCTAATGCTAAGCCTTTTGCATGTTGAGTTAATGACATTGCAGCAAACATAAGTAATCCCTTAAAGCGCTATGTGTATCGATGGTGACTTATCTTGAGTTCAGATCGCGGCGTTAAAAATATGCACGCCGCACTGTAAGATGTAATTTTTTTGTTAACTAGACTTGGTAGTCTAATTTTATAGAACTAGACTGTCCAGTCTATTTTTGGTTATGATGCATTAATGATATCGAAAAATATCGATGCTGAATTTAGTAATAGGGTTAACCTACGGATTTCACATGACAAAAAATACTTCAGACATAAATAATGACGAACAAGTGACCTTAAGCCGCAGTGAACAAAAGCGAAATCAAGTGCTTGAGTCGGCAATGGAGTTATTTTGTCAAAATGGCTTTCCGCTAACCAGTATGGATGAAGTCGCAAAACATGCGGGCGTATCAAAACAAACGGTTTACTCGCATTTTGGTTCTAAAGATGATTTATTTGTGGCCGCGATTGATTCAAAATGCGTTGCACATCAGCTCACCAGTGGTACCTTAATGGATGCCGCTGATCCACAGCGAGTGATACTGCAATTTGCCAAACAGTTTGGCGAAATGATTGTTAGCAAAGACACCATGACGGTATTTAAAACCTGCGTTGCTCAGGCCGATACTCATCCAGAGGCCTCTAAACTGTTTTACAACGCTGGCTTCAAACATGTTCTAGGGCTAATTCGTGAATATTTAACCAAGGTTAATCAGCATGGCGAATATTACTTTGAACATCCGCACGACAGTGCCGTAAGGCTATGCTTAATGTTGTTTGGTGAGCTTAAGTTACGCTTAGAGTTAACATTAGAGACAGATCATTTATTATTAAGTCGACAACAATACTTGCAAGATACCGCGGAGATGTTTTTGCGCGCTCATAAAGTTACGCTAAAATAATTAAACTTAATTTGAACTCAATTGTCATTAAGTCAGTATTAGTTCCAGTACTAGCTCCAGTATTAAGCCACGCAATGGTCATACTCTTATTTAGAAAGGATGCGCATCACTATGACGCTTTATAAAGCTCAAATTTCTCAAGCGAATGCATGCCGTTTGTTGTTCAAATCACTCTTATTAACACCTGTATTCGTTCCTAGTTTATTACTCTGCCAACAAGCCAATGCCGCACCTGAACGCTCACCATTTTCATTAACGGTTGCACGTACCTCAACCGCCACAGCTGATGTCGGTGCGAATACGGGTAATGAACTTCAGCGTGACGCCTGGAAAACCAGTTTTTCAGCCACCATGCCATTAAATCGACAATGGTCGATAGGGGCTAATGTTGGTTATGATAATTTAGATTATGACTGGCGGATAAACCAAGCCACTCAACTGCAATCAGCCGAGCAAGACTGGTCGACGGTTCATCAATACAGTGCCGGATTATCACTGACATATCGTCTAGATAACCATTGGATGTTTTTAATCGCACCGCAGTTAAAATATGCTTATGCCGATACGGCATCGTCATCTAATGCGCAAAGTTACGGTGTTGTAGCATCCAGTATGTACCGTTTTGATTCAGGTAATATGTTGGGCTTTGGTGTGGCTTATTTGAATGATATTTCAGAAGTTCGCACTGTGCCATATATAGCCGTTCGCTGGCAAATCAACGACAAGTTAGTGCTAGCTAACCCATTCCAAGCAGGTTTCAGTGGCCCCGCAGGCTTAGAGTTAAGTTATCAATATCGCCCTGACATTGATTTTGGCATTGGTAGCTCAAAACGTACCGAACGTTTTTTAGTCGCCGATGATGACCAAACCATCGAGATTGATGAATGGGTCGGCTTTGTCCGTGCAGGCTGGAAAGCAACTGATAGCTTAAGTCTTAATGCCTATGCAGGTTATTACTTTGGCGGAGAAATGGAACTGAGCGATCCAAAAGTGACCGAAGACATTGAAGACCAAGCAGCGTTTGGTTTAGTGTTTAAATTGGCTTTTTAAGGTCGCGATATAAATTAACGAATACTGTTTTTAGAACAAAAAAATGCCGCTAACATCAGCGGCATTTTTCTATCAACCAAATGGCTAATAAGCTTAAACATTAAAAATAAGTGACTTCTTTAACTCGTTTAGGACGGTTTTGTTGTTCGTACAATTGCCATACTTGCTTAAAGTCTAACGCTAACTCAGTGACATAAAACTCACCAGAAGGGTAGGTTTTAACCACTTTAGCACCACGAATAATACCGCTGACACTCGATTTAACATTATCGTCAGTTAATAACCACTCACTAACATCGCTATTCGCTGAAATCTTTTGGCCGTAAACTTGTTCGGCTAACTCTCGGTATGCAGCAATTTTTGACGCTTGCATCGCCATTAACACTCGGTGTGAAGCTTCAGGGCTGGGTTGTGTTGCTAAAGGTGCATAACCGACAGCGGTTAACGTCGGGAATGATTCTGGTGCTTCGGTTTCCCACTGCACGTATTTATCTTTACTGGCACACCCGCTTAATAATATCAGCATCATAACGCATAGCAGTTGCTTCATAGCTCATCTCCTAACACGGTATAACGGCTGTCGCCTTTTTTCTCATGGCGATAAAGTAAGCCGTTACGAGATTCGATTAATTCAGATGGTTGTAAATAACCTGACAAACTCGAAGCCGCGACAAATGACTGCACCGCAGAAAGCACGCGGTTGTTAGATACATTAACCACTCGACCATTGAATACCACGCCTTCCGGCGTCATTGACATTGTTGACACTAATACATGCGACACAGGTAAACCCGAAGGTAATAATTCCCAGTTTCGGCTCAGCATAAACTCACCTTGTTCTGTTGCACGTAAATTAATCGCAACATTCATGTCAACCAAATTAAACTCGCGGGCATGAAACGCAGCCAACATGCCTTGCTGTAACTGTAATGCCAACTCATTGGTAGCATTTAAGTTATTAGACAATACAGGGGTTGTTATGAGCAATGGCTGATCTGAGCGTAAGGCATCGTTTTGCAAAACCAATTCATTAACCAGCTTTTCAGCCCACACATTAATTTGACCCTTAGGTGCTAACCCTGCACCTTGGATGTCATAAATGAGTTGGTTTTGATAAACCCCATTTTCATCAGCAACCTTGGTGTATTTACCGTTATTTTCAAACGCTAAATTGTTTGCTTGATTCGGTGTTTGATTACACGCAGCGACAGTTAATATCGCTAACACTGCTGTGAGAGTAAACCTATTAATCATGATGGTTCCTTTTAAATGTCTGCTGTTTGCAGTGTCAATAGTTAAGGTTTTATTTACTGTTATCAATGAGTTGATAAACAGTCACCTCGTTTGTCACCACGGTGCGCGACAAAGCAGCAAATGAACTATAAAACTTTATCGGCAAATACCTGAAAAGCTTTACTGTATTTGAGTATCATCACGTAAAATTGCCTTAATTAATTTAATGGCGTGATTTTTGCTTGTTAAATAACAATGATTTTAAGTGCCCAACTGACGATTTTTTGACATTAGGATATCGTATGCCGACGCAAATACACCTTACTAAGCGCGCAACACGCTTAAACAAACTTGTACTAGCATTAATGCTATTTGCGAGTCTATTTCAGGTGCAATCGACTTTCGCTCAGGAGGTCGAGGTGACAGGTCGAGCCAAAATCGTCAACGGCGACATAGATAAAGCCCGCGAAGAAGCCATTAGCCAAGCGTTAAATTACGCAAGCTTAAAGGCGGGTGTTAATTTTTCGAGTGAACAATCAATCGACCAGGGGCGATTGACTCAAGATGTTTTTCAAATTCAGCGCATCGGTTCTGCTAATAATGTCGAATTAATGAGTGAAATGATCAGCCAAAATACCATCACTGTCGTGTTGAAGTTAGCACTCTCAGAGCAAGAGCCAAACGCACAATGCAAAAGCCAGTCATTAAAAGCCGCAATAATGCTGCCACAATCTTATTTACAAGATCGCGCCCAATTACGTTACGGTCAATTAGCCAACTTTGAACAACAGATCACTGAAAAACTAGGTAAAATCATCAACGCTCAGTCACGTTATAGCTTCGCGCGAATACATGCAGATGAAAAAATAGATAACACTAACCAATTGGTTAATTTTAGAGGTTATCGCATTCCCACTTGGTTAGGAGAAATAACCGAAAGCCAATACGTGTTACAACCTGACATTATTGATATTTCAACTGAGCCGGCACAAAATGGCTTTTTTGGCTTAACCGATGATTATCCCATCAGGCAGTTCATGTTAAAACTTACGCTCTATCATGGCATCAGTGGCGAGATCATATGGACAGAAACCTTCGCCACATCAACAGAGTGGGAGTTTGAAAAACAAGAAATCGTTTCTCCTGCTAGCCAACGTTTTTGGCGTTCATCTTATGGTCAAGCCATCAGTGAGATATTTCAAACGAGCGTACTCAATTTAGATAAACAACTAAACTGTCGGCCATTGTTAGGCCAAATTGTCGCAAGGCAAGGCGACAGAATTATCATTAATTTGGAAGCCGTAAAAATGGTGTGAAAATGGGCGATAAATTTCAGGTCGTGCTGCAAAAAAATATCCCCGACCGCCTAAACGCAATGAGAGCTGTAGCCAGTAAAAGTCGGGCAAATATTGTCATTGACCAAGTCAGCGAAGATAGCGCCACAGCGATATTTAATGGCATTGATGGCGCTGATAATATTCAAGTGAATGATATTGCGATTAAAAACTAATCATCAATAATATTTAAGTGTGTTTTGCAGGTCATTAACGCAGTTTTGAGCTGAAAATGTGGTAAATATTATCCGCATAGGTCATTAACTCGGCTAAGATTTAAGCAATTAAATTTAAAGGCTTTAAATCAATTTTAAACTCAGTATAATCAGAGGGTCTCTCTATAGCTCAACAGGATAGAGCAGCCGCCTCCTAAGCGGCCGATCGGGGTTCGAGTCCCTGTGGGGAGACCATATAGCTTATTTTTAGTTCATATATTTGTTCACTTCGGTCTCCCTGATAAGACCGTTATCTACTGTCATAAGCAAAGTAGTAAATTCTTTTCTATTCTCTTATAGTGTTTAACCTGCCTTAATGCATTTTGGAATAAATATTGCTAGTTCATTTAATAGTGAGTTTATTGGCAGTCTATGTCTATAGACAGGTCGGCTAATGATTAAAAGGGATGTAACTAATGCAATTGTTAGATTTATCGTTAATTGGAAGGTCACTTCCTTTGCTTAATAGTGATATGACGGCATTAACAGCACAATTAGATTCACTCGTTGGATCATCTCGTTTTTTGGTGCTCGGCGCAGCTGGCACAATTGGCCAGGCTGTGACCAAAGAAATTTTTAAAAGACAGCCTAAAAAACTGCATACTGTTGATATTAATGAAAATAATCTAGTTGAACTTGTTAGGGATATTCGAAGTGCTTTTGGCTACATTGCAGGTGATTTTCAAAGCTTCGCGCTTGATATTGGCTCGATTGAATATGATGCTTTTATTAAAGCTGATGGTCAGTATGATTATGTGCTCAATTTATCTGCGTTAAAGCATGTGCGCAGTGAGAAAGATCCTTTTACATTAATGCGAATGATTGATGTAAATGTGTTTAATACAGACAAAACAATTCAACAATCTATTCAAGCGGGTGTCAAAAAATATTTCTGTGTCTCGACAGATAAAGCGACAAACCCAGTGAATATGATGGGGGCTTCCAAAAGAATTATGGAGATGTTTTTGATGCGTCGTAGCCATCAATTAAATATCTCAACTGCAAGGTTTGCTAATGTCGCCTTTTCAGATGGCTCACTGTTGCACAGCTTTAATCAACGAATTTTTAAGCAACAGCCTATTGTGGCACCCAACGATGTGAAACGTTATTTTGTGACGCCGCAAGAGTCGGGTGAGTTATGTTTAATGTCTTGCCTTTTAGGTGATAATCGTGACATTTTTTTCCCTAAACAAACGCAATTTTTACCGCTTGTTTCTTTTGCCGACATTGCAGTTAAGTATCTAGCACAGCTTGGATATGAACCTCACCTTTGCCAAAGTGAATCTGAAGCTCGAGATTTAGTTCACTCTTTACCGAGTCAGGGGATGTGGCCTTGTTTGTTTACTCAAAGTGACACCACAGGTGAGAAAGATGTTGAAGAGTTTTTTACCCATAATGATGTACTCGATATGGATCGGTTTACTGATCTCGGAGTTATAAAGCATCCTGCCGAATTTGATGAAAAACGGTTGAACATGTTTGAACATGAAATCAATGCCATGAAACGAGAACAAGCTTGGAGCAAAACACAAATTGTTGCACTGTTTAATAAAATGTTACCTGAGTTTGACCATAAAGAAACAGGTAAATACTTAGATGGAAAAATGTAGGAAACTAGATGAAAGCAGCTAATATTGGTCAGTTCATTCGTGATATTTATCGAACAGATCAGTTTATTCCTTTGCATGCTCCCACCTTTGCAGGCAATGAGAAACGTTATGTTATAGATACTATAGACAGTACTTTTGTCTCAAGCGTTGGTAAATATGTTGATGAGTTCGAAAACAAGATAGAACACTATACCGGTGCAGCTAAAGCTGTTGCTGTTGTTAACGGAACGGCGGCATTACAAACCGCTTTATATATGGCCGGTGTGACTGTTAATGATTTAGTTATTACTCAAGCGCTAACCTTTGTTGCAACCTGTAATGTCATTTACCATCTTGGCGCCAGCCCACTTTTTGTTGATGTATCTAATGTTAGTTTAGGTTTGTGTCCGGTAGCACTAGAACGTTATTTAACTGAGCATGCTTCATTAACCGAATTAGGTTGTGTGCATAAGCAAACAGGGCAGTTGATCAAAGCTGTAGTACCTATGCATACTTTTGGGCACCCAGCTCAATTGGATGAACTTGTCAGTATTTGCCTAAAATGGCAATTAACACTAATTGAAGATGCGGCAGAAAGCCTAGGTTCCACTTATAAAGGCAAACACACTGGAACTATTGGTGATTTCGGTGCGGTTAGCTTTAATGGCAATAAAATTATTACTTCAGGTGGTGGTGGAATGGTGCTTTGCAAAAACGAAGCGCAAGGCATACAAGTGAAACACCTCACTACTACAGCGAAAATGCCACATGCTTTCGAATTCTTCCATGATCAAGCAGGCTTTAATCATCGCATGCCTAATCTCAACGCTGCGTTGGGTTGCGCACAAATGGAAGTTATTGATGATTTTCTAGCAAGTAAACGATTATTGGCTGCGAAATACAGTGAATTTTTTGCTGGTTCGGCCTATCAGTTTGTCATTGAACCTGAATACGCAAAGTCTAATTACTGGCTTAATGCGGTGATATGTGAAAGCCACGAAGCTCGAAATAGGTTACTGACTGAAACGAATTATAACGGTGTGATGACTCGTCCGGTATGGACGTTAATGCATCATTTGCCTATGTTTAAAAATGCATTAAGAGGCGATTTGAGCTATTCGGAATTGATTGCAGCGCGTTTAATTAATTTACCTAGCTCACCTATCGATATTAGAGAAAATAAATGAGAAAAATAGCTGTATTTACAGGAGCAAGAGCTGAGTATGGGCTTCTTTATTGGATTATTAAAGGGATACAAGAATCGCCAAATGCTGAATTACAATTATATGTAGGTGGAATGCATTTATCTCCTGAGTTTGGTTATACCATAGATCAAATAGTAGCAGATGGGTTTAACATTACCGAAAAAATGGAGTTTCTCCTATCTTCCGACTCACCTGTAGGTATAACAAAATCATTGGGGCTAGCGCTTATAACTGCCGCTGAAGTTCTAGACAGGAATAAACCTGATTTATTGGTTTTATTAGGCGATCGGTTTGAATCCATGGCACTTGCACAAGCTAGTATGGTAGCTTGTGTTCCTGTTGCACATATTCATGGGGGAGAAACAACAGAAGGTCTTATTGATGAAGCCATTAGGCATTCAATTACCAAGATGTCTCACATACACTTTACTGCAACTGATGAATATAGTAAACGCGTGATTCAATTGGGAGAACAACCTTCTAAAGTGTTTAATTTTGGAGCGCCAGGAATCGATAGCATTGTTAAGTTATCATTGATGGATAAAGTTACCTTATCTGAATCTATATCTTTCGATATTACATCTCCTTATTTCATGGTCACATATCACCCCGTTACTTTGGAACATTTAGGTTCTGTCGATTCATTAAATAACTTAATTCAAGTGTTGGAGTTATATCCTGATTATCAGTTAGTTATTACTTATCCAAATGCAGATACTCATGGGCGGAAATTAATTGAGATATTAGATGCGTTCAAAAAAATATCCTGAACGGATTTTACTGATTAGATCTTTAGGCCAATTACGATATTTAAGTTTATTAAAGTATTGTTCGGGAGTTATTGGTAATTCATCAAGTGGGTTGATTGAAGCACCAACCTTTAAAGTACCTACAATTAATATTGGAAATAGGCAAAAAGGTAGAGTCAGAGGTAATACGGTTATTCAATGCGGTGAATCTATTGATGAAATAAGAAATGCTGTTGATGTCGCTTTAAGTAAGGCGTTTATTGACAACTGTGCACAATCGCATAATCCATATGGTGATGGAACGAGCTCTAAAAAAATTGTAGAAAAACTAATATCATTTCCACTGGACAACATTGTTGTTAAGTCTTTTTACAATTATTGAAGGAGAAATAATATGCGAATAGGCTTTATTGGATGTGTAGAGTCAAGTTTATTAGCTTTAGAAACACTTGTTAGCATGGATAATGTTGAGGTTGTAGCCGTCATTACAAGGCGAGCCACAACTGTAAATGCAGACTTTGCGGATTTGATCCAACTATGTAAATTAAACGATATTCCATACCTATTTGAAGAACCGACTAATCGTATTATGTCTACTGAATTTTTTCGAAGATATGATTTAGATATCATTTATTGTATTGGTTGGAGTTATCTTTTAAGTAAAGACCTCTTAGACTTAACACCTCAAGGTGTCATTGGTTTTCATCCTGCAAAGTTACCTGCAAACAGAGGGCGACACCCAATTATTTGGGCTTTGGTATTAGGATTAAATGAAACTGCATCCACATTTTTTAAAATGGATGAAAGCGCTGATTCGGATCCTATTTTAAGTCAGGAGTTGGTACCTATCGATGCTGAAGATAATGCAACCTCGCTTTATAAAAAGATACTTATTACGGCAAAGAAACAAATAATAGACTTCACAAATCAATTGACATCAGGAACGGCTGTTTTCAATGAGCAATCTTCCGATTTAGCAACATACTGGAGGAAACGCTGTAAGGAAGACGGATTAATAGATTGGAGAATGTCTGCCGCAGCGATTCATAATTTAGTTCGAGCCTTAACTTTCCCATACTCAGGTGCTGAGTTTATATTGAGAGATAAATTAGTTCCTGTATTTTGCTCTACAATTGACTTAAATACTTATGCCGAAAATATTGAGCCCGGTAAGGTTTTGTCCGTAAAAGGAACGAGTATATTAGTCAAGTGTTATGGAATAAATTCAATTTGGCTACATAATTTAAATGAAGATCAATTACCTATAGTTGGAGAGTATTTGTGAAGAGTGTGTTAATCGTTGCTCCACATGCCGATGATGAAACTTTAGGCTGTGGTGGATCCATACTTAAGTTTGTTCAAGCTGGTTATGAGGTTCATTGGCTTTTGGTGACAGGGATGAGTAAAAGCTCTGGTTTTACAACAACTCAAATTGCTACAAGAAAAAAAGAAATTGCGGCAGTAACGTTGGCATATGGATTTTCATCAATTAACGAATTAATGTTGCCCGCGGGTCAATTAGAAACTTTACCGATGAATCATATCGTAGAGCCTATTAGTGATGTTGTTTCAAAGATTAAGCCTGAGCAGGTCTTCACTGTTTATCGAAATGATGCACACACAGATCATAAAATTGTATTTGATGCGGTAATGTCGGCCACCAAGTCGTTTCGTTACCCGTTTGTCAAAAAAGTGCTGGCTTATGAGACTTTATCAGAAACAGATTTTGGTTTAAAACCTGAAGATGGAGGCTTTAAACCCAATGTCTTTATTGATGTGAGTTTACAGCTTGAGAAAAAATTAACTATTCTTGAAATGTATCCATCTGAAATCGCACCATTCCCCTTTCCTCGTTCACGTAAGGCTCTAGAGTCTTTAGCGTATGTTCGTGGTGTTCAAGCGAATGTTGAAGCTGCTGAAGCATTTGTGCTCATCAAGGAAATATTATGACTCTAGTGATTGCAGAAGCCGGGGTTAACCATAATGGTTCGCTCGAAATGGCATTTCAGTTAGTCGACGAGGCTGTTAACGCTGGGGCTGACATTGTAAAATTTCAAACCTTTAAAGCAACAAACTTAGTGACAGCAAGTGCCAGTAAAGCACAATATCAAATAGAGGCTACCGGTAATCAAGAGTCACAGTTAGCTATGTTAACGCGTCTAGAGCTTAGTTATGACGCGCATCACCAATTGCTTGAGTATTGTGCTTCAAAAAATATTGAATTTTTATCAACCGCATTTGATTTCGAAAGTTTAGATTTTTTAGTTGATGAAATTAAAGTGAAACGGCTGAAAATTCCATCAGGTGAATTAACCAATAGTCCGTTTGTGTTAGCGCATGCTAGAACTGGGTTAGATATTATTTTATCAACGGGAATGACAACGTTAGAAGAAGTGAAAAATGCGCTCAGTGTCATTGCCTTTGGCTATGTTTCGCCATTAGAGATGCTGCCTTCATTGGCAAATTTTGAGCTGGCTTTTCAATCGGATGAAGGTCAAAAAGCTCTATCCGGTAAAGTGACCATTTTACACTGCACTACAGAATATCCTGCGCCATTTGACGAAATAAACTTGAACGCCATGGATACACTCAAACAAAGCTTCGGGTTACCTGTTGGTTATTCAGATCACAGTCAAGGTATTGCGATTCCAATTGCTGCAGTAGCTAAACAGGCTGTAGTAATTGAAAAACACTTTACGCTCGATTGTTTATTGCCAGGCCCAGATCATCGAGCGTCTATAGAACCGTTGCAATTAAAAATGATGGTGGATTCTATCAGACAAGTTGAAAAAGCGTTGGGTCATGGTATTAAGAAGCCCACTATATCTGAAGCTAAAAATATAATTATTGCCCGAAAAAGTATTGTGGCACAAACAGATATAAAAAAAGGTGAGCCATTTAATGTCAGTAATTTGACAATGAAAAGGCCTGGAAGTGGTATGTCTCCGGATATATTTTGGCAGCTGACTTCCGGCCAAGTAGCATCAAAAAACTATCGGTCAGGGGATTTAATCGATGAGTAAGCCATTAATCATGATTGGATCAGGTGGCCATGCAAGCGTATTAATGGATCTACTTCATCTTAACGGCTGTAATGTTATTGCATATGTTTCGTCTGAGAAAAACAATAATAATCAGATGTTTGAATCGATACAGTACTTAAGTGATGATGACGATATAGGTCAATTTAATCCTGATGATGTACTTTTGGTTAATGGCCTTGGGAGTTTACCGAAACAACAAAACCGAGAAAAAGTGGCGGCATTTTTCTCTAAATTAGGTTTTAGTTTTGCAACGGTTATATCACCACACGCGATTGTATCTTCATCTGCATATTTGGCACAGGGTGTGCAGGTAATGTCTGGAGCCATTATCCAAACGGGTGCGTATATTGGTGAAAACAGTATTATTAATACTGGTGCTATAATTGAGCACGACTGTAATGTTGGTGCGAATAACCATATTGCACCTCGCGCGACACTTTGTGGCAATGTAACTACACAAGATGATGTTCATATAGGCGTGCATGCCTGTGTGATACAAGGTGTTGATATTGGTAAAAATGTTGTTGTGGGTGCTGGCGCTAGCGTTGTGACAAATGTTGAAGAAAAATCGGTTGTATACGGGCATCAGGCATTAATAAGAAAAAAGGAATGAAACGTTATGAAAAAGCATTGGAAAGATGTTGCTTTAGCGCCGAAGCAGTCCATTCGTGATGCTTTAGAAATTATTAACTTTCATGCTCTACAAGTTGCTTTAGTTGTCGATGACAATGATCAATTGCAAGGTGTTGTTACTGATGGTGATATAAGACGAGCTTTATTAAACAACCTTACTCTTGACCAGTCTGTGGCTCTCGTCATGAACCGCAATCCAATTACTGCGACGTTTGATACGCCCAAGCAAAAACTCATCCGCTTAATGGAGCAAAAAAGCATTTTAGCGATTCCATTGATTAAAGGTGGAAAAGTGGTCGATCTTCAAACGTTTAAACAGACGTTGAATCAACCTTATTATGATAACCCAGTGCTCATTATGGCTGGGGGCTTTGGTACGCGTTTACGCCCTCTTACAGATAATTGTCCTAAACCTATGTTAAAACTCGGTAATAAACCGCTTTTAGAAATGACAATTCTGAATTTTGCCAAAGCAGGGTTCATAAACTTTTATATTTCAACTCATTTTATGCCAGAACAAATTAAAGATTATTTTGGTGATGGCAGTCGCTTGAATGTCAACATTACTTATATTCATGAAGATTCCCCTCTAGGTACAGGTGGCGCTTTGGGGCTATTGCCAAATGACATCCCAGATTTACCGCTTATTATGATGAATGGTGATGTGCTTACAAAAGTCGATGTTCAGCGTTTACTTGAGTTTCACAATGAAAACCAAGCCCACGCCACTATGTGCGTTAGGGAATATGAGTACCAAATTCCCTATGGCGTGATTAATGGTAATGGTAATACCGTTGTGAGTATAGAAGAGAAACCGACACAACGATTTTTTGTCAATGCTGGTATTTATGTCGTCTCACCAGAAATCATCAAGCAAGTGAGTGAAAACCAAGTGATTGATATGCCCACGCTACTAGATAACAAGATCCAAGTGGGTGGGAAAGTGCTTATGTTTCCATTGCATGAGTATTGGTTAGACATAGGTCGATTAAATGACTTTAATCGAGCACAGGCTGATATATATGCTTTAGGAATGATGTAATGTTCAATGGTAAAAAAGTTTTAGCGTTGATTCCTGCTCGTGGCGGTAGCAAACGCTTACCAAGAAAAAACTTGCTATCATTAGATGGAAAACCATTAGTTAACTGGTCAATTGATTTGGCTTTAGCTAACCAGTTCATCGATTGTGTGATTTTGAGTACTGATGATCCTGAAATAGTATCTGTAGTTGATGAGCGAGTATTCATTCCGGAGTTAAGACCTGATTATCTTTCAACAGATTTATCAACCACATTAAGCGTACTGTTATATACAATTGAAAAATTCGGACAAGGTTTTGATATTTTAATGGTCTTACAGCCGACTTCCCCTATTCGTAAACAAGAACATATTAATGAGGCTTTGAGTGTGTTTTGTACCAACAGTGCTTTTTCAGTGGTGTCTGTTACTCAATGTGAACATCCTCCTATATGGTCTAATACATTGCCAGAAAATGGTATGATGGATGGGTTTATTAAATCAGAAGGACTCAAACGTTCTCAAGATTTAGATATATTTTATAGATTAAATGGTTCAATTTATATTTATGATATTCATGAACTTCTAAAAGTAAAACATGTTAATTTTACTGAAAATACTTATGCTTATAAAATGGATAATATGTATTCAATTGATATTGATAACAAAATTGACTTTGAAATGGTTGAGTTCTTTGTACAGAAATATCAATTAGGGATAGATTATTAATCTGTAATACTCATGGTATCCTAACCTTTAATTCCCCCTTTGCTTAGTTTACATATTTTATATGTGAGTTTATTTTTACCTATCGAATTCTCTTTGTTTTTTACGCTATAATTGCACCTCATTTTAGTTTGCCTGGAGCAGTTGTTTGTCACACTCATATATTCCGTTTGATCTTTATAAGCGTAAGTGGATTTTTAACCATAAAGATTTGCCCGTGTCAGATGATGACAAGGCGTTGATTAAGCCATTGGCTGATAAAAGTGCCATGGAAGTCTGGAATAAGTGGATAAGCAATAAAAGCAGCCGTGCTGAACAATTTGCTAAAGGTGATTGGCCAGCAAAGCAAGATGCTTGGAGCGCAACTGAACATTGGCAATCAGCGTGGGATTCAAATGATAACGCCTTGCCAGAAGCCATTCTTGAGCATATTCAATGGCCAGATGATGCGGTTGTTTATTTTTGCTATGAAAAATATCAAGTGATTGAAACACGCTGGGATGTGTTTGTGCGTAACTGGAAGTGCTTTTTGTTTTTTGATGATGATCACTATTCTAATGGCACCTAAACACAAACAAGCGCTGATGTTTGAGCAAAACGGTCAATATAAATTGGGCATGCGTGGCTAATCGACCTTGGTGCCTTTATGGCGCAGTTTCTCCCACCTAAAGCATAAAATACATAACTATAATGAGAATATATGAAACTTAATCAATTAATTGGGTTAGCTTTTGCTGTGATGTTGCCGGTTGTTGCTCAGGCAAAAGTCGTTGCCGACGTGGATATTGCCGAGCAAGCAACATTTGCACAACAAGCTTTAGTACTTAATGGTGCTGGCGTGCGCAGTAAGTTTTTTATGGACTTATATGTTGGCAGTTTATATTTGCCAACAGCAGTAAATCAGTTAGACAGTGTGCTTGAGCAACCCATTGCAGTGATTCAGTTAACCATTACGTCGGGGATGATCACCTCAGACAAAATGCGTAATGCCATAGAAGAAGGCTTTGACGCGGCCACCGATAATAATATTGGTTCGATTAAATCGGAGATTCAACACTTTAGCCAATTATTTGCTGACGAAATTGTTGAGGGCGACCAATTCACTTTTGTCACTCAAAAAGGTAAGGGTGTTACCAGTATTAAGAATGGTAAAGTGCAGGGCGACATTGCGGGAGAGGCTTTTCGTCAGGCATTATTAAAGATTTGGTTAGGTGACAACCCTGCACAAAAAAGCTTAAAACAGGATATGTTAGCGCAATAAATCAATTGTTAGGTTCTAGGTGCGAGGCTCTAGGGCGGACTGTGTCCTGCTAGGTGCTAGGTGCTAGGTGCTAGGTGCTAGGTGCTAGGTGCTAGGTGCTAGATCAGATTTAATCGTTTCTAGCAGAGAAGCGTTCTAGGCTGTGAAATCATTACCTAAGGTCGAAATAGTCGAGGTTTTACCTTTGTCATTATAGGTAAGGCTAGAAGCGTTTCGGCTGATTTGTAATGCTTGGGCTAAGCGATTTATGGTGGCGATATTGTGCTCAATTAAGTTAGAGTTTTGTGCGTTGATGTCTTTGCATTCAGCCAATATTGCTTTAGCTGATGCCACTTTTTCGGCCAATTCTGGCTGCGTGGTGAGTTTGTCATGCTCTGGGTGTGCTGCAAGCTTTTCATCAGTGACTTTGAGTAAACTCATGCGCTGCATTTTGTCTTTGGCCAATTGCAGAAGTGTGTCAGCATCTTGTTTTAGCAATGCATTTTTTTCGTCGCTGATAAGTTGTTTTAGCTGAGTCAGCGTTTGATGCTGAGCATCAAGAAGCACAGTTATATCGGTCATATATTACTCTTTTATTTTCGTTATCAACACTTATCCCTGATGCCATTAAGCACCGAAGAATTCGTTGAAAATACCATAAAGAGTAACGCGTTACTGCTACTCTTTATCGAATGATAAGCCACTTAATTCAGCTTCAAAGCTCGCAATGTTTGCTGCTAGTTTTTCTGGGTCAACTTTGTAGCGACCTTCAGAGATAGCTTGTTTAATCTCATCAACCTTTTTTTGATCGACTTCTGGCAACGCAGCCATTTTAGTTTGAGCACCTTGCAGCTGTTGCGCTTGCGAAGTTATGCTAACCGAATCCGTTTTTACCGGAGTTGCAGACTTTTGTGCCGCAGCGGTATCTGTTTTCGAAGTTGACTGCGTGTCACGTGCGGTGCGCATCTGTGTATTGGTCGCAGTATTGTTTTTAATATCAATTGCCATGTGAGGCTCCAGCGTAATGAATCAGGTTTTCCTTACAGGCTATCGGCGCTTGAGGAAAAAACTTTAATCTATTTTACATTCTTACTTCAACTTCGCCAACGGCAATGACTATTGCTTCTAATTGTTTGTTACTTTGACTGTTT
The DNA here is from genome assembly GCF_025398315.1 of Shewanella phaeophyticola. Classification (GTDB taxonomy): domain Bacteria; phylum Pseudomonadota; class Gammaproteobacteria; order Enterobacterales; family Shewanellaceae; genus Shewanella; species Shewanella phaeophyticola. The sequence continues at coordinate 2,842,208 of NZ_JAODOQ010000001.1, read as the reverse complement.
TTTACACGGATTGATTCACCAACATTACCGTCACGTAAGGCCTCACCTAAGGTTTTTATTTGTATGCTTTCGGTTTTTGCATAAATTGAAATCATGTCGCCTTTACACACAAAGCACAGGTTGTTGCCAATAAGCGGCGAATCCTTTGCGACTCTGCGTTTAACGCGCGAACCTATTAATTCTGTTACATCAGAAAAAAACTGACCTTTTAAACTGTATTGATCAACATACTCAATGCTTAAATGTCGATAATCAATAATTTCATCCGGTGACAATAGCTCTGTAGCTACCACCACAGGGTATTGAATATTAACTCGTACAGACAAATACATTTGCCAAGGGTAATCGTAATCGGGTGTTTCACAGCCGATTTTGACGGTGTTATTTCGGCTTATCTCCCTGTCGCTGGCTAATTCGACTGAAATAGGCGGGTAGCAGCGCGGTGGAGTGAGTCTCCCTTCTAAGTTTTGAGGGGTAATATCGACCTTAGCATTTGAGTCTACATTCATTTTTTTGGCAACAGTCTCTTTAGCTAACTGATAAATGGTCGATAATGAGGGAGCAACAGCTTCTTCGCTGGCAAATGCCGGCAAAGAAAGCGAGAGCGAGCACAAAAAACACAAAAAAAATACTTTCATAATGAAGATACTAGCTAGTTTTGCCAGAAAACACCTATACTTTGAAAAACCATAAATACGCAAATCATATTGGCGTATTGAAATGACCAAAAGCGGGACGGTATATGGGCTATTCATCAGTGTTACCCTCCGTCAATAAAGTACCGCATTGTCTTGTTAAGTGATTTAAAGCAAGTTGTATGCCTATTTTGTTGAGTTAGCGGATGAGTATTGATGTCCTGGCTGTGCATACAATGAATAACACGTGTTAGTTGCCAGTAAAATGTGTTACTAACGAAGTATCAATTATAATGAACCAAGATCATAAGCTAGGGTCTGTTGATCCTAGGGTTTACTATAATTTTAATAACAAATTTTATCCTTTAGGGTGACAGTTAACTACAAGGCCGCGATATGTCGAGTATTTTAGAATCAGTAAATAAGCGTACCCAGCTTGTTGGGCAAAACAGATTAGAGTTACTGCTATTTAGACTTAATGGCCGTCAACGCTTTGGCATTAACGTGTTTAAAGTAAAAGAAGTGTTGCAATGCCCGCCACTAACAACCTTACCTAGGCTAAACCCATTTGTTAAAGGGGTTGCTCACATTCGTGGAGCGACTATTTCTGTTATTGATTTAAGTGCAGCAACAGGCGGCCGTCCGTTAACCTCTACCGAAAATTGCTTTATCATCATTTCTGAATATAACCGAAGCGTACAAGGCTTTTTGGTGAGTTCTGTAGAGCGAATTATCAACATGAATTGGTCGGCGATTATGCCGCCGCCTCAGGGCGCGGGTCGTTATTCATACTTAACCGCAGTGACTGAAATTGAAGGTGAGTTAGTTGAGATTTTAGATGTTGAGAAAATTCTTGATGAGATTTCTCCAGTAAAAACGGCCATCAGTAAAGAAGTCAATGAAACACTGACTATCGACAGAGAGCAGCATTATCATATTATGGTTATCGACGACTCAGCGGTTGCGCGTAAACAGATTATCCGCTCGTTAGAATCATTAAACCTACAAATTGATACCGCCAAAGATGGTAAAGAGGCATTAGATAAACTCAAAAGTATTGCCAGTGAAATGGATGATGTGTCGCATGAAATTCCGTTAATTATTTCTGATATCGAAATGCCAGAAATGGATGGTTATACCTTAACTGCTGAAATCCGTGACGATCCTAAATTGAAAAATATCAAAGTGGTACTGCACACATCACTCAGTGGTGTATTTAACCAAGCAATGGTTCAAAAAGTAGGTGCAAATGATTTTATCGCTAAATTTAACCCAGATGAATTAGCTGCAGCGGTAAATAAGCATTTAAGTTTATAACGGTTTATAATAACAATGGTTTGAGTTGTTAAGCGTATAAAAGCTTACTTATTTTAGGATGATAATGTGACAGATAAATCACTTGCTGAAGCAGAGTACAATCAATTTAGGCTGTTTTTAGAACAGCATAGCGGTATTGTGTTAGGCGAGAATAAACAATATTTAGTGCGTAGCCGTTTGGCTCCTTTGATGGGTAAGTATAATTTACCGTCACTATCAGAGGTGGTTAAAAAGTCGATGAAGCCGACCGAACGTCAGTTACGTGCCGAAGTTATTGATGCGATGACCACAAACGAAACTTTATGGTTTCGCGACCGTTATCCTTTTGAGTTATTACACAACACACTATTACCTGAATACAGCAAGCTCGGGCGACCGTTAAAAATTTGGTCTGCGGCCTGTTCATCGAGCCAAGAGCCATATTCGCTTGCGATGACTGTTTTAGAGTATCAACAACGTAAACCTGGCGCATTAGGTGGTGGGGCATCGATTCAAGCAACGGACTTATCGCCATCAATGCTTGAGCGCTGTAAAAATGCTGAATACGACAGTTTAGCCTTAGCCCGTGGTTTATCTGATGAGCGAAAGCGTCAGTTTTTTGATGCTTTACCGTCAGGCAATATGAAAGTGAAAGATAATGTAAAGCGTTTAGTTAACTTTAGAGCGCACAATCTCCTTGAAAGTTATAGCTTATTAGGTAAATACGACATTATTTTTTGCCGCAATGTATTGATTTACTTTGCCCCAGAGGCAAAAGCAAAAATCTTGCGGCAATTTGCTGCCGCGCTAAATCCTAAAGGGATTTTATTTTTGGGAGCGTCAGAATCTATTGCCGGTTTAACCGAAGAATTTAACATGGTTCGTTGTAATCCAGGTATTTATTACCAGAAAAAAGTTTAGCAAAATTAACTGTTTAAGATTTATATCATGCCGGCGTTCGTCGGCATGCTCATTTTTAATATCGTTTACCCTAATATTTTAATTGTTGGCATAACCTTTGCTTTAATCCTATCAGATAGCTGACGGAGGCAATTTTATGGCGATTAATTTCGATAATGCATTAGGTGTTCACCAATATTCTTTGGGCGTGCGTGCGCAAAGAGCTGAAGTGATTTCAAGTAATATCGCCAATGCCAATACTCCTCACTACAAAGCGCGAGATGTAGACTTTGCATCAGCTATGCAAGCTGCCACGTCTCAGCAAAAAGGCTTAAGCATGAGCCAAACCACAGAAAAACATTTTGATTTAACGTCATTAACGCAGCAGCACGTGCAATATCGCGTGCCAAATCAAGCTGACACAGGCGATGGCAATACCGTTGATACGCAAAAAGAACAGACGGCATTTATGCAAAATGCACTCGAATATCAAATGTCACTGGGTTTTCTTGAAAGTAAATTTAGTGGCATGCGTAAAGCATTGCGAGGTGATTAATCATGAGTTTATACAATATTTTTAATGTTTCTGGTTCAGGGATGTCAGCGCAATCTGTCAGGCTCAACACCACCGCCAGTAACATCGCCAATGCTGACTCTGTTTCGAGTAGCGTCGATAAAACCTACCGTGCGCGACATCCCGTGTTTGAAGCTGAAATGGCTAAAGCCAGCAGCCAACAAAATCAATCGCCTGGGGTGTCAGTCAAAGGGATTGTTGAAAGCGACAAACCGCTAGTCAAAGAATATTCGCCAAGTCATCCACTGGCAGATGGTGACGGGTTTATTTATAAACCAAACGTTAATGTGATGGAAGAAATGGCAGACATGATTTCTGCTTCGCGATCTTACCAGATGAATGTGCAAGTAGCAGATGCGACAAAATCCATGCTGCAACAAACATTGAACATGGGTAAATAGTTTGATTTTTCTAGGAGGCAGCTATGAGCCTAATTAATTCTTACAGTCAGTCTTTACCGCAAGCATCCAGCAGTGCCACTAATACCAGTGCGGTGACAAAAAGTTCGGTGCAAAGCACAACGACAACAACAGGTAACTCTTTCCTTGATTCGATTAGGTTACCTGAAGAAAGCGAGACACCTGAAGCAAATGATGAAATGCTTAATCAGGAAGATTTTTTCGCATTACTCAGCCAACAGTTATCAATGCAAGACCCGTTTGAGCCTGTCGATAACGACCAAATGATTGCCCAAATGGCATCGTTTTCAACCGTTGATGGTATCTCCAATCTTAATGATGAGATTTTAAACCTTAACACGGTAATGAGTTCAAGCCAGGCATTACAAGCATCGGGGTTAGTGGGTCGCAAGGTACTAGTTCCATCTGACACAGGATCTATTTCAGCTGAAAGCCCAAGTATTAATGGTGTTATCAGTACCCCATCAGCGATGGACACCATTACCGTTAGTGTTGAAGATCAATCAGGTCAGGTGATTAAATCCTTTAGTGTCGACGGCAGTGCAGGCGGAAACGTCGATGTGTCGTGGGACGGTTTAGATAAAAATGGTGCCCCCGTTGAAGAAGGCTTGTATTCAATTAAAGCCAGCGGAAAAGTGGACGGTGAAGCACAAGAATTAGCAGTATCTACTTATGCTCATGTTAGCAGTGTGTCATTAGGCACTACAGCAACAGGGGCTATTTTGAATTTGCGCGGTGTCGGCGGTATTAAGTTAACTGACGTACTTGCCGTATCTGAAACTTAACAATATTTACTGAGTGCTGAACCAGCCTGTAGATTTTGAATTAAACATTTGAGGTGAATTATGTCATTTAACATTGCTCTGAGTGGTATCTCTGCCGCGCAAAAAGACTTAAATACAACAGCAAACAACATTGCTAACGTCAACACAGTCGGCTTTAAAGAGTCACGTGCTGAGTTTGCCGACGTGTATGCCAACTCGATTTTTTCTAACAGCAAAACAGCTGTCGGCGGCGGGGTAACAACCACTCAAGTTGCACAGCAATTTCATCAAGGCAGTCTACAATTTACCAGCAACTCTTTAGACATGGCGATCAGCGGCGGCGGCTTTTTTGTTACGTCATCAGATTTAGATACCCAGGATTTATCTTATACACGCGCAGGTGCATTTAAAGTTGATTCAGACAACTACATGGTTGATGCTGCAGGCAACTTTTTGCAAGGCTTCCCTGTAGATGACGACGGCAATTCAACTTCAGTGAGTTTAACTACCACCCAGCCAATCCAAGTTCCAGATACAGCAGGTAGTCCGGTTCAAACTGGAGTTGTTGAGATGCAAATGAACCTCAATGTGGGTGAAGAGGCGTTAGATCCAGCTGACTTTGACCCTGATAATTCTGACACCTATAACAACTCAACCTCAGTGACCATTTACGACTCATTAGGTGAGTCTCATATTATGACCACTTATTTTATTAAGCCTACTGATGCATCATTTACTGGTGAAAGTAACTGGGTGGCATTTTATGCGGTAGACGGTGAGCCTGTTAGTGTGGATAGCGCCGGAACATATAACACCGACACTGACGGCGATGGTGCAGCTGATGCTACTCAAGCTACTGCTAGTGCTACCACTTCAGCTGGCGATACCTGGAATGGTTCGGTATTGACATTTAATGATGTTGGTGCTTACACAGGAAGCGCTCCAGATCCCATAACCACAGTGACGCTTGGCTCTACGGGGGCGGGTGTGCTAGACCCAGGCGCCGATGGTACGCAAACCCTTGAAGTGAGATTTGATAGCCCAACTCAATATTCTTCGCCATTCGAAGTCACCGCATTAAGCCAGGATGGTATTACCGTGAAGCCGTTTAACTAATGTAGGTATTGGTTCGGATGGTCTAATCACCGCCAGCTACAGTAATGGTTCAACTGTACCATTAGCCCGCGTTGCCTTAGTGCGTTTTGCTAACGAGCAAGGGTTAACCCAGGTGGGTAATACCTCTTGGCAAGCCAGTTTAGATTCAGGCGAAGCCTTAGCAGGTGAGGCTAATAGCGGTACTTTTGGTAGTATTCAGTCATCTGCGCTTGAGCAATCTAACGTCGATTTAACCACCGAATTGGTTGATTTAATCTCGGCTCAGCGTAACTTCCAGGCTAACTCTCGTACCCTTGAAGTGAACAATACCCTAAACCAAACAGTACTACAGATCCGTTAATCTTTACTCACTCTGTTTGATTAACACACAAGGTGTTGCCGTTGTCGGCAACACCTTGCCATGTTAAGTTCCCCCCATTTATTTTACCGTATCACTGCGGTTTTTTTGACTATTGATTACGTCCTTCATTTATATTTACTCCTTTATATTCAACCTATTAAGTTTGGTCTCATCCAAATGAATCTCATTGGCACGATGTTTGCTTTATCACTGTATATGTTATTTTTGTAGAAAGTTTGACGGAGCAGCAAATGGACAAATTTCTTTATGTTGCCATGACTGGCGCTAAGCAAGGCATGAATGCCTTAGCGGTCAGTGCTAACAACCTTGCCAACGCCAATACTGACGGTTTTAAAGCTGACATGACGCAAGCTCGCGCTATGCAAGCATTTGGTGAAGGTCTGCCGAGTCGTGTTTTCTCAATGACTGAAAGCCCAGGCACTAATTTTGAAAGTACCGCATTGTCACAACAGGCCGTAACTTAGATGTTGCCGTTAAAGGCGATGGTTGGTTAGCCGTTCAAGCCGCTGACGGATCTGAAGCCTACACCCGTGCAGGCAGTTTAAAATTTGACAGTACAGGTTTGTTGCTTAACAGCAGTAATCGCCCCGTGATGGGCGATGCAGAGTCAATCGTATTACCGTTGCCAATTGAAAAAGTCGAAATTGCCGCCAACGGTATAATCTCTGTTAGGCCACAAGGCGCGACAGCAGAAGTGATTGAAGAAGTTGCTCGTATCAAATTGGTCAACCCAGGTAACGATCAAATGATGCGCGGTGAAGACGGTTTATTTCGTCTCATGGCCGGCGGCAATGCCCCAAATGACCCTAATGTTGAAGTTGAAAGCGGCGCCGTTGAAGGCAGTAACGTCAACTCGGTGCATGAAATGGTCGCGATGATTGACATTCAACGTCAATACGAAATGCAAGTCAAAATGATGAAGAACGCCGAAGAGATTGATCGCGCGTCGACTTCCTTGATGAGAATTAGTTAGGAGTAATAGTTATGATTCCAGCGTTATGGATAAGTAAAACCGGTGTCGATGCCCAACAAACCAACATCTCGGTTATTTCTAACAACGTGGCTAACGCCAGTACGGTTGGATTCAAAAAAAGTCGCGCGGTGTTTGAAGATTTGTTGTATCAAACCGTCAATCAAGCCGGTGGTGTCAGTGCAGACAACACCAAATTGCCTAATGGTCTAAACATTGGTGCAGGTACTAAAGTGGTTGCCACCCAAAAAATGTTTACCCAGGGCAGCATGTTAACCACCGACAATTCATTAGATTTAATGATTGAAGGCTCAGGCTTTTTTGAAGTGCAAATGCCAGACGGCACCGCAGCTTACACCCGTAATGGGCAATTCAGCCTAGACGATACCGGCCAAATTGTAACCCCAGGTTCAGGTTATGTTGTGCAGCCAGCTATTACGGTGCCAGACGATGCCACCAGTATCACGGTGTCTGCCGAAGGTGAAGTGTCAGTGCAAATCCCCGGCACGGCAGAAAGCCAAGTTGTTGGTCAGCTCACCATGACCGACTTTATCAATCCGTCAGGGCTAGACCCATTAGGGCAAAACCTTTACACCGAAACCGGTGCCAGTGGTACGCCTATTCAAGGTACTGCCTCACAAGATGGTTTAGGCGCTATTCGTCAAGGGGCGCTAGAAACCTCTAACGTTAACGTGACAGAAGAGCTAGTGAACTTGATCCAAGGTCAACGTATTTACGAGATGAACTCAAAGGTGATTTCAGCGGTTGACCAAATGCTGTCTTACGTTAATCAGAACCTCTAAGGAGATATCATGATTAAATATATTACGTTAGCGTCAATGGTGTTGGTGATGGGCTGCAGCTCTACACAAACAAAACCGATTGCCGACGACCCATACTATGCGCCGGTATACCCTGATACGCCGCCGACGCAAGTTGCCGCTTCGGGATCTATTTTTCTTGATACTCAAGCATCGAGCTTATATTCAGACATTCGTGCTCATCGTGTTGGTGACATCATTACTGTTACCTTAAAAGAGTCTACTCAAGCGAAAAAAAGCGCCAATAATGAAATCTCTAAAGGCAGTGACCTCAACGTAGAGCCGGTATATGCCGGCGGTCAAAACGTCACCATTAATGGCATTCCACTTGATTTAGGCTATTCCGATAGCATCAACACGACTCGCGAAGCCGACGCTGATCAATCTAACAGTTTAGACGGCAGCATTTCGGCCAACGTTATGCAGGTGTTAAGCAATGGCAACCTCGTTATCTCGCGGTGAAAAGTGGATTTCAATTAACAACGGTGATGAGTTTATTCGCGTTACTGGCATCGTTCGCAGCCAAGACATCAACCCAGATAACACCATCGATTCAACTCGAGTGGCCAATGCCCGTATTCAATACAGTGGCACAGGTTCATTTGCAGACTCACAAAAAGTAGGTTGGTTGAATTCATTTTTCATGAGCGACTGGTGGCCTTTTTAAGGAGTAAGACATGAAAATTAGATTGTTGCTGTCGCTTATGGCCTCATTGTTAATTCTTAGCGCGCCCGTTCACGCTGAACGAATTAAAGACATTGCAAATATAGAAGGTGTGAGAAACAACCAATTAATTGGCTACGGTTTGGTGGTGGGGTTACCCGGTACGGGCGAAAAAACTCGTTATACCGAGCAAACCTTCAGAACCATGCTTAAAAACTTTGGCATTAATTTATCAGACTCAGTCAGACCCAACTCAAAAAACGTTGCCGTAGTTGCTGTACACGCCAACATGCCAGCGTTTATTAAGCCGGGTCAAAACCTTGACGTTACCGTGTCGAGTTTAGGTGAAGCCAAAAGTTTACGTGGCGGTACGCTGATTCAAACCTTCTTAAAAGGGGTTGATGGCAACGTATACGCTATTGCTCAAGGCAGCCTTGTGGTGAGTGGTTTTAGCGCCGAAGGTTTAGATGGCTCACAAGTGATTCAAAATACCCCAACGGTAGGGCGTATTCCAAGCGGTGCAATTGTAGAGCGCAGTGTGGCTTAGCCCATTTGCTAGTGGTGACTACCTCACATTTAATTTACGTCGCTCAGACTTTTCAACTGCGAAACGCATGGCCGATGCCATTAATGATTTACTTGGTCCAGACATGGCTCCGCGCCATTGATGCAACTTCAATTCAAGTGAGTGCGCCGCGTGATGCATCACAACGGGTGTCGTTTTTATCAACCCTTGAAAACATTGAGGTTGAGCCTGCTGATGAGTCAGCCAAAGTCATTGTTAACTCCCGTACCGGCACCATAGTGGTGGCCAGCACGTTAAATTATTACCCGCTGCGGTGACCCATGGCGGCTTAACGGTCACCATCGCAGAAGCCACTCAAGTGTCACAGCCTAATGCGTTAGCCGGTGGCGATACTGTAGTGACCACCAACAGCACTATCGATGTGTCAGAAAAAGACCGTCGTATGTTTATGTTTAATCCAGGCACCAGCCTTGATGAGCTTGTCAGAGCCGTCAATCTCGTGGGCGCCGCACCATCTGATGTACTTGCCATACTCGAAGCATTAAAAATGGCAGGCGCTTTGCATGGTGAACTTATCATCATCTAAAAATTGTCGGTATGACTATGGAAAAGTTGTCAAATTCATCGAACTTTCTGGATCTAGGAGGACTAGATTCACTTCGTGTCCAAGCCCAGAAAGACGAGAAGGGGGCACTTAAAGAAGCGGCAAAGCAATTTGAAGGTATTTTTATTCAAATGCTGATGAAAAGCATGCGAGATGCCAATGCCGCGTTTAAGTCAGACAGCCCGATGAACAGCCAAACCACAGAGTTTTTTGAGCAAATGCGCGACCAGCAAATGTCGGTAGATCTCTCAAACAAAGGCATGTTGGGGCTCGCAGAGCTAATGGTGCAACAACTAGACCCCGAAAACAGTCCAGTTACGCCAGCCTCTGTACTGCGTGGCGACAGCGATAACAAAGTCAATCCAAGCATGTTTGTAGCGCAACCAAGTGAGCTAGACCAAAACACATTAGCCAGCATTACGTCAAATCAACACGTGGCAACATCGCACCATGCCATTGACGACGCACAACTAGAAGCGGCAATGCCACAACAGCTTGCCAGTGTATTGCGCGGTGAGCAGCTCGCGAGCCAATCGTTTGCCAATACACAGGCCACAATACCGGCGATAAACGCTGGCAATGATTTGCCGCAAGAAACCAACAAATTAAAAGCCAAAGGGGTTGCGGTAAGCGAATTTACCAGCCCACAGCACTTTATTTCAACCTTATACCCACATGCTGAAAAAGCCGCCAAAACATTAGGCACCTCAGCTGAAGTACTCATTGCTCAATCGGCCTCCGAAACCGGTTGGGGCAAAAAGTGATTCGCCGTAACGACGGCACCATGAGCCACAATTTATTTAACATCAAAGCAGATAAACGTTGGCAAGGTGAAAAAACCTCGGTGAACACCCTGGAATTTGAAAAAGGCATTCCTGTGCAACAAAAAGCAGATTTCAGAATGTACGACAACCTTGAACAAAGCTTTAACGACTTTGTGTCATTTATTGGCCAAGGTGAACGATACGAAGATGCCCGTAAAGTGGCCAGCGAGCCGACTCAATTTATTCGGGCACTGCAAAAGGCAGGCTATGCCACCGACCCACAATATGCCAATAAGGTGATTAACGTGATGAAGTCGGTAAAAGAAGGCCTTAAATCTGTATTACCTCTGGAGACTAAATAATGGCGATTGATCTACTTAGTATCGCACGTACCGGTGTCGCGGCATCCCAGTCTCAACTTGGGGTAACCAGTAATAACATCGCCAATGCCAATACCGAAGGTTATAACCGTCAAACGGCAACGCAAGCCACGTTAGAGTCGCAACGTCTTGGCGACAGTTATTATGGCACTGGTACTTATGTGTCTGACGTAAAACGTGTTTATAACGAGTTTGCCGCACGCGAGTTACGCATCGGCCAAACCAGTATGGGCGCAGCCGAAACCTCATATTCAAAATTAAGCGAACTCGATCAGCTGTATGCGCAAGTGGGTAACATGGTGCCAAATGGCATCAATGATTTTTTTGCCAGTATTAACAGCGTCGCTGACTTACCTGCCGACTTAGGTATTCGCAGTAGCAGTTTAGGTGCGGCAGAACAACTGGCCATCGGCATAAATCAAATGCAGTCGCAACTGGATAACCAGGTAAAACAAACCAATAGCCAAATAGAGTCGGTAACCACTCGCGTTAACGAAATCAGCAAAGAGCTGGCCAACATCAATTTAGAGTTGATGAAAGATCAAGGCGACAATAATGAGATTTTAGACAAGCAAGACGCACTGATATTAGAGCTGAGCGAATACGCGCAAGTTAACGTTATCCCGTTAGATACCGGCGCTAAATCAATCATGTTAGGCGGTTCTGTGATGTTGGTGTCGGGCGAAGTGGCAATGAGCATGGGCGTGAGTGCCGGCGACCCATACCCTAACGAGCCTAAAATTACCGCCTCTATTACTAACAAAACATTAGATGTCGACCCCAGTAAATTAGGCGGGCAGCTCGGTGCCTTGTTTGCTTATCGCGACGATACGTTAATCCCTGCCAGTAATGAATTAGGGCAACTTGCGCTAGGTGTCGCCGACACCTTTAACCAAATGCAATCTAGCGGTTTTGATTTAAACGGTGAGGTTGGCAGTGATATTTTTCGCGATATCAACAATTCGTTGATGACAGCTGGCCGCGTCGGGGAGTACTCAAGCAATACTGGTAATGCGGTGATGTCGGTCAATATCGATGATGTCGGCGCCTTGTCTGGTAGCAGTTATGAGTTAAGTTACACCACAGCAGGCGATTTTGAATTAACCGACACCCAAACGGGCAGTGTAACAACGTTAACCCAAACCGGCAGTCAGCTTGTGAGTGACGAAGGCTTCACCATCAATATTGCCAGTGGCGCAATGAATGCTGGCGATAGATTTGAAATCCGCCCAACCGCCGGCGCCGCAGCAGGTATCAGTGTCGTCATGACAGACCCTAAAGGCATTGCCGCTGCAGTAGCCAACCTTAACCGCTGACTCAGAAAACTCAGGTAACACTTCAGTTAGCTTAAACAGCATGGACTCAAGCGCGACAGGTTTTCAAGGCGTTGGTTCATCAATTACCTTTGAGCTAAATACTGCTGCCAGTACTTATGAGGCATTTGATAGTACAGGCACTTCATTAGGCACAGGCTCGATTACCAATAACAACATTAGTGCCTTTGGTATGGATTTTGATATTACCTCAAGCACCACGGCAACCGCCGACAGCTTTACGTTTGATTTAACGTTTGCCGAAGGCAGCAACAGCAATGCCGTCGCCATGGCCAAGTTGTCGGACGTTAAATTAATGAACAACGGCACAGGCACCTTAACCAGCGTATTTGAAAACACCAAATTAGACATAGGTAGCCAAACCAAAGCGGCAGAAGTGAGTGTAAGCTCGGCTGAAGCGATTTATCAGCAAGCGTACGACAGAGTGCAAAGCGAATCAGGCGTTAACCTAGACGAAGAAGCCGCCAATTTATTGCGCTTTCAACAATCTTACCAAGCCGCAGCACGGATTATGTCTACCGCGCAAACGATTTTTGACACCCTATTAAGCTCGGTTCGCTAGGAGATAAGCCATGAGAATTTCTACCGGACAAATGTTTCAGCAAAGTACCAACAGTATTTTAGAAAAGCAGTCTGCCACTAATAGCATCATGGGGCAGATTTCGAGCGGCAAAAGAGTCGAAACCGCAGGCGACGACCCAGTAGCGGCGATTGCGATTGATAATCTTAAACAAAAGAACACTTTGGTTGAACAGTATGAAAAGAATATTGATTACGCGACAAATCGCCTAGGCCTAACTGAGAGTAAAATTGGTAGCACAGAGACATTAATCGCCTCAATGCGAGAACAGTTATTGCGTGGTGCTAACGGCAGTCTTAGTTCAAATGAGCGGCAAATGATTGCCGATGAAATGAAACAAAGCTTAGAAGAGTTACTTTCTATTGCAAATAGCCAAGATGAATCTGGCAATTATCTTTTTGCGGGCACTAAAACAAATAATCAGCCATTTGCTTTTGATGCTAGCGGTGAAATTGTTTATAGCGGTGATTCAGGTATCAGAAAAAGTGTTGTGGCATCTGGTATTGCAATGACGACAAATATTCCGGGTGATACAGCCTTCATGAATGCTGCAAACCCACTTGGCGATTACGGTGTCAATTATTTGTCTTCTCAGCAGGGGGAATTCAATTTAACCAGTGCAAAAATTACCGATGAAACATCCCATACTGCTGATACATATACATTTGACTTTATTGATAATGGCGCTGGAATTGATCTGCAAGTTGTTGACTCAGCAGGGACTGTAGCAACAACTGTGACTAATTTTGACGCAACAAACTCGGTTTCTTTTAACGGTATTGAAGTGACCTTAAGTGGTAACCCTGTCGCTGGTGACTCTTTCACAATAGAACCACTGGAAACTGTTAGTATTTTTGATGCTTTTAACCAAGCGATAACTTTCTTAGAAAGCCCTGATGCGACAACAACCGCTCAAGGTAAATCACAGTTGGCACAACTATTGAATGATATAGACAGTGGTCAAAATCAAGTCAGTACCGCTAGAAGTATCGCAGGCAACAATTTGAAAGGTTTAGAGAGTATTTCGTCAAACCATTCAGAAGAAAAAATTATTAATAGCAGTGCGCTTTCTATGCTCGAAGATTTGGATTTTGCAGAAGCTATTACTGAGTTTGAAAAACAACAACTCGCACTTAATGCAATATCAAGTGTGTTTAGTTCGGTGGGTTCGCTTTCATTGTTTGATTACATCTAACAATAAGCAATCACGTTAAATTGTAAAATATAGCCAAGCTCCACAAGTCTTGGCAACAAAATGAGGAATGACTTATGGCTATTACAGTAAATACTAACGTTACATCAATGAAAGCGCAGAAAAACTTAAACTCTTCAAGCAATGCGCTTGCCACTTCTATGGAGCGATTATCGAGTGGTTTACGCATTAACAGTGCAAAAGATGATGCCGCAGGTTTGGCTATTTCTAACCGATTAAATTCTCAAGTTGGCGGATTAGAAGTGGGTATGCGAAATGCCAATGATGCTATTTCAATTGCACAAATTGCCGAAGGCGCGATGCAAGAGCAAACCAACATGCTGCAACGTATGCGTGATTTAACCATTCAAGCGGAAAACGGTGCGAATAGTACTGATGATTTATCTGCAATCCAAGATGAAATAGATCAGTTAGCTTTAGAAATTAAGGCTATTGGTGACAGTACAGCCTTTGGTAATACAAAACTATTAAATGGTGATTTTGCCGCAGGAAAAACTTTCCAGGTAGGACATCAAGAAGGTGAGGATATTACGATTTCGGTAGCAGAGTCTAATGCGTCTGCCTTAAGTGTTAATAGTTTGGTTATATCAACTGCATCTGGTCGCTCGACTGCTCTTGATGCAATTGATGAAGCGATAAAAACTATTGATGGTCAACGAGCTGACTTAGGTGCTAAACAAAACCGTTTAGCTTATAACATTAGCAATAGTGCTAACACTCAAGCAAACGTTGCCGATGCTAAGAGTCGTATTGTTGATGTGGACTTTGCCAAAGAAACAGCAACAATGACCAAGAACCAAGTGTTACAACAAACGGGTTCATCAATGCTAGCGCAAGCTAACCAATTGCCGCAAGTTGCGTTATCACTCCTTGGTTAGGTGAGTAGATCAACTTTCAACCAGCCTAGTTACTTTTCGTTAGTAGTAACTAGGCTTGTCATGCCTTCAGTTTTTGTCATATTAATTAATTTAGTTTGCTATGTTGTCATTACTCTGTAAATACCATTTGCTACTATTGTTTTAAGTTACCTACTGTTTTAGCTTGCTTTTTTATGAGTTAATAAAAAAGTAAAAAAAAGCTAAAGATAAAAACATTGATGCCGTTAAATATATTGTAACGAGCAAGACCTGTCTGACTTGACATAAAGCAAACAGGCATATCTCAAGTCAGAATCAATATGAGGAAGCAATCATGGCTATTACAGTAAATACTAACGTGACTTCAATGAAAGCACAGAAAAACCTAAACTCATCAAGCAATGCGCTTGCTACGTCTATGGAGCGTTTATCTTCAGGTTTACGTATTAATAGTGCGAAAGACGATGCTGCAGGTCTAGCAATTTCAAACCGCCTAAACTCTCAGGTCAATGGTTTGGAAGTGGGTATGCGTAATGCAAACGACGCTATCTCAATCGCCCAAATTGCAGAAGGGGCGATGCAAGAACAAACTAACATGCTGCAACGTATGCGAGATTTGACTGTACAAGCGGAAAACGGTGCAAATAGTTCTGATGATTTAACTGCAATCCAAGATGAAATTGATGAGTTAGCTTTAGAGATCACCGCTATCGGTACAACTACCGCATTCGGTAGCACCTCACTATTAAATGGTGACTTTGCCTCAGGAAAAACTTTCCAGGTAGGACATCAAGAAGGTGAGGATATTACGATTTCGGTAGCAGCGTCTAATGCGTCTGCCTTAAGTGTTAATAGTTTGGTTATATCAAGTGCAGGTGGTCGCTCGACTGCTCTTGATGCAATTGATGAAGCGATAAAAACTATTGATGGTCAACGAGCTGACTTAGGTGCTAAACAAAACCGTTTAGCTTATAACATTAGCAATAGTGCTAACACTCAAGCAAACGTTGCCGATGCTAAGAGTCGTATTGTTGATGTGGACTTTGCTTCAGAAACGGCGACAATGACCAAGAATCAAGTGTTGCAACAAACGGGTTCTGCTATGTTAGCTCAGGCTAATCAGCTACCTCAGATCGCTCTATCGCTACTTTAATCAGCAAATTTTGAGTTATATAGCTTTAGGGAGATCCAAGTTGGGTCTCCCTTTGTTGTTAAAACGTTTCAAAAAAGTTACATTCTTTAGGTTATGTTGAGGTGCATTATGGAAATCAATAATACCGCACAAGTTGTCAGTAGCTCAGATGTTAGTAGAGTTGATTCTGTTGTACCATCAACTTTTAGCCAGTCGGTTTTAGAACAAAAGAAACTCGATGAGTTATCATTGAATAAACCTGTAGATCAATCAGACGTTACAACCAGAGTGACTGAAACAGAACCTGATGATGAGCAATTACAGCAAGTTGCCACAGATTTAACCGATATGGTCGCAATGATGCAAAAAGGGTTAAAGTTTTCTGTGGATGATGATTCTGGTAAACGAGTTATTAAGGTACAAGACATAGAGTCAGGTGACATCATCAGGCAAATCCCAAGTGAAGAAGCATTGCAGTTAGCGCAAAAGATTAGTGAAGTATCAGGTGTATTGATGAAAATTGAAGTGTAGCTTCCTTAATAACACTAACAGCAAAGTTGGCTTAATTTATGCTAGTTAATTATGCTAGTTGTTTAGGTTGGTTTTTCAATAAATAAAAGGCTTAATGAGAGGTTTTTATGGCTTTAACAGCAACGGGTATTGGTTCAGGTCTTGATATTTCAAGTATCGTTGGTGTGCTTGTTGACGCTGAAAAAACTCCTAAAGAAGCATTGTTTACTGAAACTGAAACTAAAATTGATGCTAAAGTGTCAGCTATTGGTACACTTAAAAGTGCTTTATCTACATTCCAAGATGCTGCCGAAAAGCTACAAAGCGGCGAGTTTTTAAATATTCGTACCGTATCCACAGGAGACAGTGATTTTTTTACTGCTACAGCGGATCAATACTCCCAACCTGGTAGCTACTCAATTATTGTAGAGCAACTAGCCCTGTCACAAAAGCTTGCTGGAGCAACGGTTAGTGATGCTACAGCAGGTGTCGGTGAGGGAAGTCTAGATTTTTCTGTAAATGGCGAAAGTTTTTCTGTCGCTATTACTGATACTGATAACCTTGCAGCCATAGCTTCTAAAATAAATAATGCTTCAGATAATTCTGGCGTCACTGCTACGGTTATTAAAAGTGATTCGGGGAGTAGGCTAGTTTTTACCTCGACAGAAACCGGCACAGATAATCAAATGACTGTGACAGCTACAGATACAACCGGTACTGGTTTATCTGATATGTTCAGTGGAACTAATTTAGAATCTTTACAAGAAGCACAAGACTCAATTATATATGTCGATGGCCAGAAGTTAACCTCACAAAGTAATACTATTGATGATGCGATTACCGGGGTCGAGCTTTCGCTAACTGATGCAGATGTGGGAGAAACCTCAACACTCACTATTGCCCAAGATACTGAATCAGTAAAAACGAATATCGAGAGTTTTGTTAGTGCTTATAATGCATTAATAACTTCTATGGATACGTTATCCTCTTTTGATGTTGAAGAAGATACCGCTGCCGCATTACAAGGCGATTCTATGATTCGATCATTAGAATCTCAACTCAGAAAAATGGTGAGCGAACGTGTTAGTGTTGATGGTGTTGAGTCTGCTTTATATGAACTAGGCATTTCTACAGACCGTGACGGAAAGTTGTCGATTGATGATGATAAATTGAGTGATGCCGTTACTAATAATATGTCATTGGTTGAGGGTGTTTTTTCTACCAGTGATACAGGGCTGGCGTACCAATTTGATGATTTAGTGGAAAGTTATACCAAAACTGGCGGGATAATAGATGCTCGTAATAATACTTATACTTCACAAACAAGCCGCTTAGCAGATCAAAGAGAAGCTTTTACTTTAAAAATGGAACAATTAGAGGCTCGTTTACTTAAGCAGTTTAATGCAATGGACCTGGTTGTTTCTGAATTAAATTCTCAAGGCAGTAGTTTGACCAGTAGTTTAGCATCGCTACCAGGCGTAATAAGCTCATAAAAGGAATACTCTTGTGGATAATAGCCTTGAAGCTACCAATGCAAAAATTGAAAGCTTATTGAATCAGATAGAACAAATTTCTGCTGAAAACGAAGATTCAGATAAATTGGTATTATTATTGCTTGATAGCATTAGAGAGCGTCAAATAAGTATCGATTCAATGATCAATGATGCTGTAGATGACACATTTGCACCATCTTTATCTAAGCAACTAAAATTAACAGAAAACTTTAGTCGCAGAGCAGCTAAAATTATGTCTCATAGACAAAATTTATTGAACTTGAAACGCACTCATCAAAGACAAGTTAAGGTATATCAGAATATTGATGCAAATAGGTAGGTTATTATGAGAAGTTCTTTAAAATCATATCGCAAGGTGTCACTTGATAGCGAAATTTCAGTTGCATCGCCGCATCGAATTGTTCAGATGATGTTTGCTGGAGGTCTAGAGAGACTCGCACAGAGCCGCTATGCTATTGAAAATAAAAATATGTCAGATAAAGGTGTCTTTATTGGTAAAGCTATTGGGATTGTAAATGGATTAAATAACAGTTTGAACATGGATGCTGGCGGAGAAATTGCAGGTAATTTGAGTCAGTTATACGATTTTATCATTATGAAGGCCACTGAGGCGAATTTGAATAATGATGTTCACGCTATTGATGATGCTGTGAGTGTGTTGAGAACACTTAAAGAAGGTTGGGATGCTATCCCGCAAGATCAACATCACTTGACCTCTGAGGCAAGCTAAACGTTACAGCATACTGTATTAAAACTAAAAAAGACGCTTTGCGTCTTTTTTGCTATTTGGGCAAAGTCATGATTTTGTATCAGTTGTTCATATAAGCGCAACGCTAATTAATCGTGTTTACCGTGATTTTTTGACTGAAAAAACAGCATTTTTATAAAAAATGTGCCTTGTTGTAGATAATATGTAACTGTTGCTTGCTTCTGGCGGGCTGATAATACAATATTTAACTTTGACTCGGGTTAAGAGTATTTATCATTGAGTTTGTTTTTCTTGATGGTATATAACAGAATTACGATCCTGTTTTAGGAATAATGATAGAATATCGTTAGTGTTGTCAGTTTTTTGGCTACACTGAACCTTAGTTTGTTGCTTTTGGCAATGTTACTTTCCCGGATGAAAACCTATAACAAGAGCTTTTGGCCTTCTGAATGATGCAAATAGAACAAAGAATTTTAATTGTCGGTACCCCATCAGAGCGCGTGACTCGTTTGTGCTGCATTTTCGAATTCTTAGGTGAGCAGTGCGAAGTCGTCTCGAATGAATCTTTATTGACCTTGATTGAACAATCGAGGTTTCGTGCAGTGGTGATTGTTAATGACAACATCAGCGAAGAGAGCATCAAAAATATTGCGTCTATCGTACCGTGGCAGCCCCTGTTAATATTGGGCGACACAACGCTGCAATTATCTAATATCCTTGGGCAAATAGAAGAGCCATTCAATTACCCACAATTAACCGAACTACTGCATTTTTGTCAGGTCTTTGGCCAAGCCAAACGCGAACACACCTTAACCAGTGGTAATCAAACCAAATTATTCCGCAGTTTAGTGGGCCGCAGTGAAGGCATTGCTAACGTAAGGCATTTAATTAATCAGGTGTCTGGTTCTGACGCTACCGTACTGGTATTAGGCCAGTCGGGTACCGGTAAAGAAGTGGTGGCGCGTAATATTCATTATTTATCTGAGCGCCGCGATGGACCGTTTATTCCGGTTAACTGTGGTGCTATTCCGCCAGAACTGCTTGAAAGCGAATTGTTTGGCCATGAAAAGGGTTCATTTACTGGGGCGATATCTGCCCGTAAAGGCCGTTTTGAACTTGCTGAAGGCGGCACACTGTTTTTAGATGAAATTGGTGATATGCCGCTGCAAATGCAAGTTAAGTTGCTGCGTGTATTGCAAGAGCGTGTATTTGAACGTGTTGGCGGCAGTAAAACCATTCCGACTGATGTGCGTATTGTGGCAGCGACTCACCGTGATTTAGAGTCAATGATTACTGAAAATGATTTCCGTGAAGATTTATATTACCGCCTCAATGTGTTTCCAATCGAAATGCCGGCCTTGAGCGAGCGCCGAGATGATGTACCTTTACTGCTGCACGAGTTAGTGAACCGAGTATTTAATGAAGGCCGCGGCAAGGTACGTTTTACCCAACGCGCCATTGAATCACTAAAAGAGCATAACTGGTCGGGTAACGTGCGTGAATTATCTAACTTGGTTGAGCGTTTAACGATTTTATACCCAGGTGGACTCGTTGATGTAAACGATTTACCGCATAAATATCGTTACATTGATGTTCCCGAATACTGCGTTGAAATTAGCGAAGAGCAACTTGAACGTGATGCTCTGGCGTCGATATTCAATGATGATGAACCGGTAGAGTTACCCGAAACACGTTTTCCGAGTGAATTACCGCCAGAAGGGGTTAACCTTAAAGATTTGTTGGCAGAGCTCGAAATCGACATGATCCGCCAAGCATTAGAGCAACAAGATAATGTCGTCGCCCGCGCCGCCGAAATGCTCGGTATCCGCCGAACCACACTGGTTGAAAAAATGCGCAAATACGGCATGAGCAAAGAATAACCATTAGCTTGTGATTGGTTTGATTGCTTTGATTGGTTATTCGCGATTATTTTAAAAACACATCTACGGATGTGTTTTTTCGTTCCTAGACCCTAAAACCTAGAACCTAGAACCTAGAACCTAGAACCTAGAACCTAGAATCTAGAACCTAGAACCTAGACCTTAGAACCTAGAATCTAGAACCTAGACCTTAGAACCTAGAATCTAGAACCTAGAACCTAGAACCTAGAATCTAGAATCTAGAATCTAGAAGGACGAAGTCCGCTCTCTAGCGAGCCTGCGAGTTCCTTGACCCTAGAACCTAGAAGGACGAAGTCCGCTCTCTAGCGAGCCTGCGAGTTCCTAGCCCCAAGATTCTCGCCTTGGCACACTAAATGCATTAAGGTGATTAAATGTAATTCTTTTGACGGAGTGGCCATGTATTCAGCTCAAGTGTTATCAAATCCGCGTGTCGCGGAGGTTGAGTTGCCGATGACAGCATCGCTTTCTGCCACCCCACTTATTGCCACACCTTATGCAGCGTCACAGTCTGATTATCGGCCGAGTGACAATGCAATCCGTCAAAGTATTGCGCATGCTAAAGCACCGGTATTTGCGCCGGTTGTAAGTGCTTATTCAAGTAAGGCTGCCAATATGTCTAATCAAATGGCGCATATTCTTCAAGCGATGCCATCAGGCGTAGTGATTATCGATGGTGATGGCGTGGTTACCCTAGCCAATCCTGTCGCAACAGAGTTATTAGGCCGCCCGTTACAAGGGGCGCGTTGGTTTGACATTATTCACCGCGCATTTGCGCCGCAAGATGATGACGGCCATGAAGTGTCGCTTAAAAATGGCCGCAGAGTAAAACTGGCCATTACGCCACTAGCGCCCGAGCCTGGCCAGTTAATTGTATTGACTGATTTAACTGAAACCCGTTTATTACAAAAGAATTTATCGCATTTACAGCGTTTATCTTCACTCGGCAAAATGGTGGCAACCCTGGCACATCAAGTGCGTACGCCGTTGTCTGCCGCGCTGTTGTATGCCTCCAATCTTGCTAGCCCCAAGTTAACAGATACGGCGCGAACTAAGTTTCAATCTAAATTGGTGAATCGCTTAAACGAGTTAGAGCGTCAAGTTAATGACATGTTGCTAATGGCTAAAGGCCGTCAAGACAGCATGGCTGAGTCGGTTACCCTCAATGACATTATTACCCAGGTAATGGCAAACTGTGAGCCAATAGCAGATAAAAAACACTGCCAGTTACAAGCTGAAGACACTTCGCATTCGACCATGCTTGCTAACGCCAATGCGTTAAGTTCGGCGGTGAATAATTTGGTGATGAACAGCATTGAAGCGGGCGCGACTAAAATTAAAGTCTCTGCCAGTGAAACCGCAGAAGGTCTATTATTAGATGTCATCGACAATGGTAAAGGCCTTGACCCTGCCATGCAAAAACAAGTGTTAGAACCCTTTTATACGACTAAAAGCCAAGGCACTGGCCTTGGGTTAGCCGTGGTTCAGTCTGTGGTTCGTAACCATGGTGGGCAAATTCAATTGTCGTGCAAACCGGGAATGGGCTGCCGTATTCGATTGATTTTTCCGCACGTTAAACAAGCACAGCATCAGGAGGTGGCACATGGCTGAAGCACATATATTACTTGTTGAAGATGATGCTGATTTACGTGAAGCATTGTTAGACACTTTATTATTGGCACATTATGACTGTGTTGATGTGAGTAGCGCTGAAGATGCCATTTTAGCCTTAAAAGCCAATCAATTTGATATGGTGATCAGTGACGTGCAAATGGACGGCATTGGTGGCATGGGGTTGTTAAGTTACATGCAGCAACATCAACCCAAGGTGCCGGTACTGTTAATGACAGCTTATGCCACAATTAATAGTGCCGTAAGTGCCATGAAGTTAGGCGCGGTTGATTACCTCGCTAAACCTTTTGCGCCTGAAGTGTTGCTAAACCAAGTGTCTCGTTATTTACCCTTAAAGCAAAACCACGATAATCCTGTGGTTGCCGATGACAAGAGTTTAGCGTTACTGGCTCTGGCTCAGCGTGTTGCAGTGTCTGACGCCTCGGTGATGATCATGGCCTCAAGCGGCTCAGGTAAAGAAGTATTAGCACGATATATTCATCAGCATAGCCAACGTAATGGTCAGCCGTTTATTGCGATTAACTGTGCCGCCATTCCAGAAAACATGCTTGAAGCAACACTCTTTGGCTACGAAAAAGGCGCATTTACTGGGGCGTATCAGGCATGTCCGGGTAAGTTTGAGCAGACTCAAGGCGGCACGCTATTATTAGACGAAATATCTGAGATGGAACTGGGCTTACAAGCCAAGTTATTGCGTGTATTGCAAGAGCGTGAAGTGGAGCGTTTAGGTGGTCGTAAAACCATTAAGTTAGACGTGCGAGTACTGGCCACCTCAAACCGCGATCTTAAAACCATGGCAACGTCTGGCGAGTTTAGAGAAGATTTATACTACCGCATTAATGTGTTTCCGTTAACGTGGCCAGCACTGCATCAACGTCCGGCAGATATTTTACCGTTAGCGCGTCATTTACTGGCTAAGCATGCTAAAGCATTAAATATGACGTCAGTGCCAAAGCTTGACGATGCCGCGACTCGACGTTTATTGACCCATCGTTGGCCAGGTAATGTCCGCGAACTTGATAATGTGATTCAGCGGGCGCTGATTTTACGGGTTAATGATGAGATTGGGGTGAATGATATTATTATTGATTCTGCTGATGTCAGTTTAATGCCAGCGGAGCAAGTTGATAATGACAAGCCCCATGATGTTGAAGGTCTAGGCGATGAATTAAAAGCCCAGGAGCACGTGATTATTTTAGAAACCCTGAATCAATGTCACGGGAGTCGGAAAATGGTCGCTGAAAAATTAGGCATTAGTGCGCGGACGTTGCGTTATAAAATGGCAAAAATGCGCGATATGGGGATTCAATTACCAGCGTAGTTTTGTTTTTAAATAAATTAAATTATTGATTAAATTGGCTTTAATTAAAAGCAACTTATCTACATACAGGTAGGTAAGTTGTTTTTGTTCGATGTGATTCCTTTCGTTTTAAATCTTGGCATCTATATTGCTTTAACTCCTTATAAGATTATTGAAGTCGTCAAAAAGTCGACAAACGGGAGTGACATCATGCAGATTAGCGCAAATCCACTATTACAAGAAATGCAATCGCTTCGTGGCGAAATAGCGCCTTCAATTGGCTCGTCTATTGCTCCTAACTTAACCCAGCAAGTAAATAACACTACAGGGGCTGATTTTAGTCAGTTGTTATCTCAGGCTGTGGGTAGCGTGAACGGACTTCAACAAACATCATCAAATTTAGCATCACGATTAGACATGGGTGACACCACGGTCAGTTTGTCTGACACGGTCATTGCCCGTGAAAAAGCCGGTGTGGCATTTGAAGCCACGGTGCAAGTGCGTAACAAGTTAGTTGATGCTTATAAAGAAATCATGAGTATGCCTGTTTAGCCGCTGTCGGTTTTAAGCGCTAGGTAATTAATCACATCAGACATATAGCAGGTACATATTGTGAGCACAGACATAATGGTAGGTTCAGATTCGACAGTTGACGCCGGTGTCCAACAAGAGAATAAGTCTGGGTTAATGGGCGGTGTTGGCGGTGCTGACATGATGCGCCAGGTGATCATGATTTTGGCGTTGGCCGTGTGTCTTGCGTTAGCCGTATTTGTGATGATGTGGGCGCAAGAGCCAGAATATCGTCCTCTGGGTAAAATGGACACGGCCGAAATGATCCAGGTACTTGATGTACTGGATAAAAACCAAATTGATTATCAAATTAATGTTGATGTGGTCAAAGTACCAGAAGACGTTTATCAAGATGTAAAATTACTATTAAGCCGTGCAGGTATTGAAAGCAGCACACAAGCGAATGACTACTTAAGCCAAGACAGTGGCTTTGGCGTCAGTCAGCGCATGGAGCAGGCTACGCTTAAAGCACAGCCAAGAATTAAAT
Organism: Shewanella phaeophyticola; assembly: GCF_025398315.1. Lineage (GTDB taxonomy): Bacteria > Pseudomonadota > Gammaproteobacteria > Enterobacterales > Shewanellaceae > Shewanella > Shewanella phaeophyticola. The sequence goes on along the minus strand of NZ_JAODOQ010000001.1, from coordinate 2,817,678 downwards.
CTCGCACGTGCCATTGAAGAGTTAAAAAGCATTAGCCGCGCCAAAGTCATTTTAGCCCTACCAAAAGAAAACGTATTTGCTCGTAATGCCTCAAAGGCCAGCGCTACTGTGGTTGTTAATGTGCGACGTGGTGGATTAGGCCAAGAAGAAATTGATTCTATTGTTGATATTGTCGGCTCTGCAGTACAGGGGCTTGAGCCGTCTCGCGTGACAGTCACTGACTCAAACGGCCGCCTATTAAATTCGGGCAGCCAAGATGGTACATCAGCTAGAGCACGCCGTGAGTCTGAGCTGGTACAACAAAAAGAAGCTGAGTACCGCAGAAAAATCGAATCGATTTTAATGCCAATACTAAGTCAGAAAACTTCACTTCGCAAGTGGATGTGAATATGGACTTTACCGCGATTGAGCAAACCGCTAAGCGTTTTTCACCTGATTTACCGGCTATCCGTAGCGAAATGACAATTGAACGTAACTCAACAGGTCAAAGTTCTGGCGGCATTCCTGGGGCGTTAAGTAATCAACCGCCAATGGAGTCAGACATTCCGCAAGTTGCAGGCGAGGCGGGCAGTACTTCAACAACCTCGGGCGATATGTCTAAAGAGGCGACCCGTAATTATGAACTTGATACCACCATTAGCCATACTCGCCAACAAATAGGCGTGGTGCGCCGCGTGAGTGTGTCGGTAGCCATTGACTTTAAACCCGGCCAAGTAGATGAAAATGGCCAGGTGTCTCGAGTGCCTCGCACTGAAGAAGAGCTAACCAACATTCGCCGTTTACTTGAAGGTGCTGTAGGCTTTAGCACTCAACGTGGTGATGCGCTTGAGGTGGTCACAGTACCGTTTATGGATCAGTTGATTGAAGAACTACCAGAGCCAGACATGTGGGAGCAACCTTGGTTTTGGCGCGCCATTAGATTGGTGTTAGGCGCATTGTTAATTTTAGTGTTGTTTTTAGCCGTGGTTCGTCCAATGCTGAAAAAGCTTACCAACCCGCAAGGCACCGAAATGCCACCGGAAATACGTCCTGGGCATGAATTAGCTGAAATTGAAGATCAGTACGCCGCAGATACTCTAGGTATGCTCAATACCAAAGAAGCCGAATACAGTTATGCTGATGATGGATCAATTCAAATTCCTAATTTGCATAAAGATGATGATATGATTAAAGCAATTAGAGCACTCGTGGCCAATGAGCCTGAGCTTTCCACTCAAGTAGTTAAGAATTGGTTACAAGATAATGGCTAATGAAAATGAAAAAGCACCCGCAAAAGCCGCAGCTTTTGACCCTGAGTCACTCAGCGGAATTGAAAAAACCGCAATTTTACTGCTGAGTTTAAGTGAGGCCGATGCTGCGTCAATTTTAAAGCACTTAGAGCCTAAGCAGGTTCAAAAAGTGGGTATGGCGATGGCGGCAATGGAAGACTTTGGTCAAGAAAAGGTCATTGGCGTACATAAGCTGTTTCTTGACGATATTCAAAAGTTTTCGTCAATTGGCTTTAACAGCGAAGAATTTGTCCGTAAAGCGTTAACCGCAGCGCTCGGTGAAGATAAAGCCGGTAACTTGATTGAACAAATCATTATGGGTAGCGGCGCTAAAGGGCTTGATTCGTTAAAATGGATGGATGCACGCCAGGTGGCCACCATTATTCAAAACGAGCATCCGCAAATTCAAACGATTGTCATGTCATATTTAGAGCCTGATCAAGCGGCTGAGATTTTTAGTCAGTTCCCTGAAAACACGCGTTTAGACTTAATGATGCGTATTGCCAACCTTGAAGAAGTGCAACCAGCAGCATTACAAGAATTGAACGATATTATGGAGAAACAATTTGCTGGCCAAGGTGGGGCACAGGCGGCGAAAATGGGCGGCCTAAAAGCCGCTGCAAACATCATGAACTACCTTGATACTGGCATTGAAAGCCAAATCATGGAGACTATGCGTGAGTCTGATGAAGAGATGGCGCAGCAAATTCAAGACATGATGTTTGTGTTCGAAAACCTAATCGATGTAGATGACCGCGGTATTCAAGCCTTGTTACGCGAAGTACAGCAAGATGTGCTAATGAAAGCCCTTAAAGGTGCTGATGATGCCTTAAAAGAGAAAATCTTGGGCAATATGTCTAAACGTGCCGCAGAATTATTACGTGACGATTTAGAGGCAATGCGGCCCATTCGTATCAGCGAAGTGGAAGTGGCGCAAAAAGAGATTTTATCGATTGCGCGTCGTTTAAGCGACAGTGGTGAGATTATGCTTGGCGGTGGCGGTGGCGAAGAGTTTTTATAATTCTTAGCTTATCACTCTAGCCTTATCTTGCTAGCCTTTGATACAGTTTGAAAGCGGCAATACGTTGTTGCCGCGATAACCGACAGCGACAACTGAAGAGACTCCTATGTCTGAATCCAAATCGTCTAAAAAAGTGCTTAGTGTTGATGATGAAGTTGAATTCAGTCATTGGCAACTGCCCGATATCACCCGAGATCAAAGCCAAGACCCATCAAATATGTTTGGTCAATCGTCAAAACCTTACGAAGCTAAACCGGTCACCGCAGAAAAATCAATGGCGCCGCCAACCATGGCACAAATTGAAGATATTCGCGCCGCGGCTGAACAAGAAGGGTTTGAGCAAGGCAAGCAAGACGGTTACCAGCAAGGGTTAGAGCAAGGTCGTTTAGAGGGCTTAGAGCAAGGCCACAGTGAGGGTTTTGCTCAAGGTGAACAACAAGGGCTAGAAGCTGGTCAAACCCAAGTTAATCAGTTGCTTGAGCAACTGTCTCAACTCATTAGCCAGTTTGAACAACCGCTAGCTGTTTTAGATGCTGAAATCGAAGCAGAATTGCTGGCCATGACCATTAGCTTGGCTAAGTCGGTCGTTGGGCATGAATTAAAAACCCACCCAGAACATATTTTATCGGCTCTTCGTCAAGGTGTTGACGCACTGCCTTTAAAAGATCAATTAGTAAAATTACGCTTAAATCAACATGATGCTGATGTGGTTTCCCACAGTTATCCGCCAGAGCAACTGCAAAAGAATCAATGGCAAATCGATATTGACCCAACGTTATCAAATGGCGACTGCGTTATCGAGAGCGTGCGTTCATCGGTAGACTTAAGGGTAGAGCAGCGCATTGAACAAGTGTTTACTGAGTTAGCACTGCAGGCCGATCAATTGGCCAAAAATGCACAGCAATTAGAAACCGCAACTCCCACATATCAAACAACCACAGTGGATGATTTAAGTGCTTACCAGCAAGCGCAAACTCAAGCTAAGCAAACTGAATCAGAGAATATAGCGACGCAAGATGTCGCGCAAACCGAGCAAACGCCAGAGGCTGCTGCTGAACTCGCGCCTGAACTCGATCCAACTGTCGCAACAACAGAATCACAAGTCTCTCGCGAAAGTGCTGAGCAAGACATGACGCTAACGGATGAGCCTAAAGATGTTAAGGACAATGGATGAGTTCACGTCAGCAACAATTACTCAATAAATTTGCCGTTCACCATAAACAAGTGTTGCCGTTACGCCCAGTTGCCAGCGGGCAGTTAGTGCGTGTTGTTGGCTTAACACTCGAAGCCACTGGTTGCCGTGCGCCAGTGGGCAGCTTATGTTCAATTGAAACCATGGCGGGTGAATTGGTTGCAGAAGTGGTGGGTTTTGATGACAAGTTACTTTACCTCATGCCAATTGAAGAGTTACGCGGCGTATTACCCGGTGCGCGAGTCAGACCATTAGGTGAGCAGTCGAGTTTACATGTTGGCTTATCCTTGCTTGGGCGAGTGCTCGACGGCAGTGGCGCACCATTAGATGGATTAGAGCCACTTAATACCGATCAGCAAGCGGCTCGCCACGGCCCTAATATTAACCCTTTATCTCGCAGGGCAATCACTGAACCTTTAGATGTGGGCGTAAGAGCCATTAACTCAATGCTCACCGTTGGCAAGAGGTACAGCGTATGGGCTTGTTTGCTGGCTCTGGTGTGGGTAAAAGTGTGTTGTTAGGGATGATGACTCGCGGCTCAACTGCCGACATTATTGTGGTTGGACTCGTGGGTGAGCGTGGCCGAGAAGTCAAAGAATTTATTGAAGAGATTTTAGGTGAGCAAGGCCGAGCTCGCTCGGTTGTGGTTGCTGCGCCTGCTGACACATCGCCATTAATGCGTTTGCGTGCTTGCGAAACCTCGACCCGAATTGCTGAATATTTTCGCGATTTAGGCTACGACGTATTACTGCTTATGGACAGCTTAACCCGTTATGCCCAGGCTCAGCGCGAGGTTGCATTAGCGGTGGGTGAGCCACCGGCCACCAAAGGTTATCCGCCCTCAGTGTTTGCTAAATTGCCACGTTTAGTTGAGCGCGCAGGCAATGGCGAGCCTGGACAAGGCTCAATTACTGCGTTTTATACTGTGTTAACCGAAGGTGATGATCAACAAGATCCGATCGCCGACGCATCGCGGGCGATTTTAGACGGCCACGTGGTGTTGTCGCGTCAACTGGCTGACTCTGGCCATTACCCCGCCATTGATGTTGAAGCGTCTATTAGCCGTGTGGCACCCATGGTGATTAGCGCTGAGCATTTAGAGGCCATGCGCCGAGTCAAGCAAATGTATTCGCTATACCAACAAAACCGCGATTTAATTTCTATTGGGGCTTATGCACAAGGTAGCGATCCGCGTATTGATAATGCCATTCGCTTACAACCTGCCATGAATGCGTTTTTACGCCAAGGTTTTAAAGACCCAGTGAGTTTTGATGACAGTAAAGTGATGCTGACTCAAATTGCAGCGCAGTGCCAAGGCTAACCCATGGCTAAAACGGATCCCCTTGTAACAGTACTTAAATTAGCGGTCGAGGCCGAAGAGAAAGCCGCATTACAGTTAAAAGCGGCGCAATTTGAACGGCAAAAGCGTCAAGGACAACTTGATGCATTAAATAATTACCGTCTAGATTACATGAAGCAAATGGAAGGCCACACTGGCACCACATTACGTGCGAATCAGTATCATCAGTTTCATCAGTTTATTCGCCAGGTAGACAGTGCGATTAATCAGCAAGTTGCGGTTGTACAAGACGGTGAAAAACAAGTTGGTTATCGGCAACAACATTGGCAAGAAACCCAACAAAAACGTAAAGCCGTTGAAATGCTACTCGCTAAAAAAGCCACCAAAGCGCAAATCGCTGAGTCAAAACGTGAGCAAAAAATGTCTGATGAGTTTGCCATGCAACAATATTTTAGAAACAAAATGAAATAGTGCGTTCACTGTTATTACGCTCTCTACTTCCGCTTGATTTTTTTCAGTCATTTCACTTTCTCTTTGCCCCTTTATCATCATGTACAGAAAATAAGTGGCACCTTAATTGCTTAATGTTATTAATGGATAGCAAAGTCGTCAGCGAAGTGACAGTCACCAACGGTTTTTTAGCCGTATTAATCGTCTGGGTGAACAGGATCATGAACCTTTCTGATGAATAATAAGTTGAACCCGTTGTTGATAATACAACAGCAAACTTGATTTGATGAAGTGGAGCCCATTATGCAGCAAATGAGCAATATCTTACTGAGCAATAGCAGTCAATCTGCTGATGTTAGTTCGAAGAATAATATGCAAGATATTGAAAATACATCATTCTTGTCTGCTTTTTCTCAAGCAAATGAATCAAGTGAACAAGTAAAAAGCACCGGTGTTAACGCTGTAGAGACAAATATCGAAGTGCCAATATACGATGCCGATATCGAAAAAGAACTTAATAAAACGGCTGAGCAACTGGTTGATGAAAATGCTGACGCTGATATGATTTTTGCCCAGCTCACCATGGCTGACTCTATCGGTAAGCGTCACTCGGGTGGCGGAAATCAATTGCCGCATATCGACAAGTTCGGCGTATACGTTGAGCAAAGTGCTCAATTAGAACCTGTTGTTGATGCGCCAAGTGTGGTTTCTTCATCTGTGGCTCCTGTGACAGATAACTCATTCGAACTTGATCAAATTAACCTTGATTCTATTGAGATTGAAGGCGAACTATTTACTAATACGATTGACCTTGTACCGCAGCTTAGCTCGTCAAAAGAGGTGGTGGCGCAATTAAGTGAACAAGAGCTCAGTGGTTTAATGGCCTTTAGTCATTTATCAGCAAAAGAATTGCAGGCTTTAGATCGCGATCAGTTAAGCGCAATCATTAAGGACTTTAATTTACAGGTCCCTGTGGTCGATGAGTCAATTTTAGCCATGGCAGACATTGACTTTGAATTAGATGATGCAGAAGAGGTATCACTGCAACTGCTGAATAGTGATGAGCAAAGTGAAATAGACAAAGCGCTTGGCGCCACTTTTACGGGACAAGTCAAAGCGAATACCGCGTCAATGTCACAAGCTGTAACTGATGATGTTGAAGGCATTGATTTTACAACAGCGTCAAAAGAAAGTGATATTAAAGCTCCGACAGCATCTTCAGAAGATGTTGATGTTACAACCGTTAACATGGACAGCACAGATGGTGACGATATGGATGCCATGTTGACGCAATCAACGTCTCCGGTGGCTGCATCGTTATCATCAAATGCGGCTTCAGTCTCAGCACTTGGCGCTGAATCTTCAGTCTCTAAAGTTGACTTACAATCCGCGAGCGCTTGGGCTGCAGACGCTAAATCAATTTTAGGCGATAAAACCCGTATTGATGGCAATATTCAAGCCGATCCTAGCAACAGTAAGGTTTTGGCAAAGGCTGAATTTTCTGTGGTGCTCGACTCTGTTGCCGCTAAAGTATCTGCCAATGAATTAAGCAATATTGCCAGCGTGACCACAAGTGATCTAGGTTTTATGTCCGAAACCGCTGAAACAGATACTAAAGCGTTGCAAAATCAAAGCAGTTTTACCCCAGCTCACAAGAGTGAGGTACCGCAGTTTCAACTATCGTTAAGGCCGCAAGCTCAGGCAGAGGCTGGCACGCAAATGCAGGAGATGATCCAGAAGTTTTCACCGGTGATGAAACAACAGCTAATCACTATGGTAAGCAATGGTATTCAGCAGGCTGAAATTCGCCTTGATCCACCAGAGTTAGGCCACCTTACGGTGAAGATTCAAATCCAGGGTGACCAAACCCAGGTGCAGTTTAACGTTGCACAATCACAAACTCGTGACTTAGTTGAACAAGCGATTCCTCGTTTACGCGACATGTTAGCCAGTGAAGGATTACAACTGACCTATAGTCATGTGTCTCAAGGTGGCGACGGGCGAGAGCAACAGCAAGGACAAAGTGGACATCAGGGCGCAGCCGCAGACAGTCAATTGGATGAAATAGCAGCACAAGAAGTGAACTTGATGACAAATTCGTCAAGGAGTTTACATTCTGCTATAGATTATTATGCTTAAGCAGGTAACCTATAGAGATAATGCGATTTTTTTATAACAATGGTTGATTGAGTTTGTCATCATATTGATCACGTTGTTGATTGGGAGCCATTATGGCTGAAGAAGAATTAGAGCTACAAGATGCCGCTGAGGGTGGCAAAAAGAAAAACAAACTGGTGCTGTTTGGTGGCATTGGTTTAGTGGTGGTGTTATTGGCGGGTGCTGCTGCGTGGTTTTTTATGGGGTCAGACGAACCAACAGCCGCAGACAATCCTAACGCGCCAGAGGCTCAAACCGCTGAGCCTGAAGAGATGGCTCAAGCCGATTACGTTGGCATGCCAAGACCATTTCTATTTAATTTACCGGGTGTTGACCGTGCGCGTTTAGTTGAAATTAAAGTGCAACTGATGGTACGCGGTGAAGATGACAGTGTGCTAACCAAAAAACATATTCCTTTAATTGAAGATGCATTATTGACTACGTTTAGTGGTGCAGATGTGCAAAAGCTCAGTACCCAAGCCGGTAAAGATGAGCTTCGTCAATTAGCATTACTTAATGTGCAAAATACGCTGCAACCAATAACAGGCAAAAAAGTGGTCGAAAAGAGTCCTGTTTACTGGTTTTGTTATGCAATAACTCAATGCATTAACTGCTAAGGCCACGATGTGAGTGATTTATTAAGCCAAGATGAAATCGATGCGCTACTACATGGAGTAGACGATGTCGATGAGGATGAAATTGAGGAGAGCAGTGAAGATGCTCGCTCATATGACTTTTCGTCTCAAGACAGAATTGTGCGTGGCCGTATGCCCACGCTTGAAATCGTCAACGAACGTTTTGCCCGCCATCTTCGCATAAGCATGTTTAACATGATGCGCCGTGCGGCTGAAGTGTCAATTAATGGCGTGCAAATGCTTAAGTTTGGCGAGTACGTACACACGCTATTTGTACCAACGAGTTTGAATATGGTGCGTTTTAGCCCATTAAAAGGCACAGCACTTATCACCATGGAAGCACGTTTAGTGTTTATATTGGTGGATAACTTCTTTGGTGGCGATGGTCGATTCCATGCCAAAATTGAAGGCCGTGAATTTACTCCGACAGAACGCCGAATTGTGCAGTTGTTGTTAAAGATTATTTTTGAAGATTATAAAGATGCTTGGGCGCCGGTCATGGATGTCGAGTTTGAATATCTTGACTCAGAAGTTAACCCTGCAATGGCCAACATTGTGAGTCCGACGGAAGTCGTGGTGATTAATTCATTCCATATTGAAGTCGATGGCGGCGGCGGTGATTTTCACATCACTATGCCTTATTCGATGATTGAGCCCATTCGTGAACTGCTCGATGCTGGTGTACAAAGTGATAAACAAGATACTGATATGCGCTGGTCACAAGCGTTACGTGATGAAATCATGGACGTTCAAGTCGGCTTTGACGCCAACATTGTTGAGCATGAAGTCACGTTGCGTGATGTCATGGGGTTTAAAGCCGGTGATATTATTCCGATAGACCTACCAGAGCATATTATGATGCGAATTGAAGACTTACCCACTTATCGTTGTAAGTTAGGCAAGTCACGAGATAATTTAGCATTAAAAATCAGTGAAAAAATAGCTAGACCTGAAACGGTTAAATCAGAATTACAACTGGTAACACGTAAAGGTAAATCTCGTGATATTTCAGATTTATAAGGTGATGTAAATGAGTACAGAAGATACTGGTGATGATTGGGCTGCAGCAATGGCTGAGCAGGCTTTAGAAGAAGCGCAACAAGTAGAACTCGATGAGTTAGTTGACGATTCTAAACCGATAACCAAGGAAGAAGCCGCTAAACTCGATTCGATCCTTGATATTCCGGTGACGATTTCAATGGAAGTGGGTCGCAGTTTTATCAGCATTCGTAATTTACTGCAGTTAAACCAGGGCTCGGTAGTTGAACTAGACCGTGTTGCAGGTGAACCTCTTGATGTGATGGTTAATGGTACCTTGATTGCTCATGGCGAAGTGGTCGTGGTTAACGATAAATTTGGTATTCGTTTAACGGATGTGATTAGTCAAACTGAACGCATTAAAAAGCTAAAGTAATCTTTTTAATCGACAACAACACAAGGGATTACCGTGGCGAATATGATTTCAATGCTCAGTGTTATGGCTCAAGCATTGACCGACGTCGATGCGCCTAGCTCAACGACTACGGCTGTATTAACCCGCACTTCTGAGGTGTCAAATACCGCCACCTTAGCAAACATGGTTGGCGGGTTAATTGTGGTACTCGCCCTCATTTTTGTATTGGCATACATCGTCAAACGGCTAAAGCTCGTGCCCTCAAACGGCGGAGTGATTAAAAGCCTCGCAGTAACCCCCATTGGCCAACGTGAAAAAGTAGTGTTGATTGAGGTCAACGGTCAACAATATTTACTCGGTGTGACTTCGCAGCAAATCAGCCTAATTGATAAATTGGACACCCAAGTTGACGTACAAACCAGCTCATTTGCCAGCCGTCTTAAACAAGCCAAGGAACAGCAATAATGAATAAATGCACCAGTTTATTGGTGATCACCCTCATGGCCATGGTGGCAATGTTGTTTGCACCAGAGGCATTAGCACAAGACGGTGTGCTGCCTGCTGTGACCGTAACAACAGGCGCAGATGGTGCAACCGAGTATTCGGTCACGTTACAAATCTTGTTGCTGATGACCGCAATGAGCTTTATCCCTGCAATGGTGATAATGCTAACGTCGTTTACGCGTATTATTGTGGTGTTGTCAATATTACGTCAGGCGTTAGGTTTGCAGCAAACCCCATCAAATCAGGTGCTTATTGGCATAAGTTTGTTTATGACCTTTTTTATTATGGCGCCAGTATTTGATAAAATTTACGTCGAGGCTGTTGAGCCATATGTTAATGAAACCATGACATTGACCCAGGCCTATGATGTGGGTAAAGAACCGATTAAAACATTCATGTTGTCGCAAGTTCGCACCACGGACTTACAAACCTTTATTGAAATATCGGGTTATAAAGACATTCAATCACCCGAACAAGCGCCAATGAGCGTGGTGATCCCCGCGTTTATTACCAGTGAGCTAAAAACCGCTTTTCAAATAGGCTTTATGTTATTTGTGCCATTTTTAGTGCTCGATTTAGTGGTCGCCAGTATTTTGATGGCCATGGGTATGATGATGTTGTCACCGATGATTGTGTCGCTACCGTTTAAGATAATGTTATTCGTGTTAGTTGATGGGTGGGACCTAGTCATGGGTACATTAGCCAATAGTTTCGGAATATAAGGCCGATATTTATGTCTCCTGAATCGCTCATTGATATCTTTCGAGAAGCACTATCAGTTATTGTTCTGATCGTGTCAGCGATTATTTTACCTGGCTTATTTATTGGTTTAATTGTTGCGGTATTCCAAGCGGCCACCTCGATTAACGAACAAACCTTAAGTTTTTTACCTCGCTTATTGATGACCTTATTTGCCTTGATGTTTTTAGGACATTGGTTGGTGCAAACCATGATGGACTTCTTTATTGAGATGGTGAATCTCATTCCCATGGTGATAGGGTAAGTCATGGATATTTTGTTTGATGAAATCAGTCAAACAATTGCTGCATACCTGTTGCCATTTTTTCGTATTTCGTCAATGTTGATGGTGATGGCGGTATTTGGCGCTAACACCACTCCCTCTCGAGTCAGACTGTTATTAGCGGTGGCTATTACCATGGCTGTTGCGCCTGTTTTACCCCCCATGGAAAGCATAGAGCTGATGGCATTTAGCTCGGTGTTTGTTATTGCGCAGCAAATTCTAATTGGTGTGACGATGGGGTTTATCACATTAATGGTGATGCAAACCTTTGTGTTAACAGGGCAAATTATTGGTATGCAAACCAGTCTCGGTTTTGCTTCAATGGTCGACCCAGGATCAGGTGAGCAAACGCCGGTAGTAAGTAACTTCTTTTTATTATTAACGACGTTAATCTTTTTAGCCGTTGATGGCCATTTACTGATGTTTAGAATGCTGGTGGCCAGTTTCGAAACCATTCCTGTGTCAACTCAAGGTATAGCGATTGAAAATTATCGCGCTTTGGCAGAGTGGGGCAGCTTTATGTTTGGCTCGGCATTGACCATGTCGATTTCTGCGATTGTAGCTTTGTTATTGATTAACTTATCGTTTGGTGTGATGACCCGAGCATCACCGCAGCTCAACATTTTCTCAATCGGTTTCCCTGTAACCATGGTCAGTGGCTTGTTGATTTTATGGTTAACCTTAGGCTCTATCATGGCGCATTTTGATGAAGTTTGGCAGGCCGCACAGGTATTGATGTGCGATGTACTGCAACTTCAATGTCAAACCGATGCTGTTGTCGTATTTTAAGGGGGTCGCATGGCAGAAAATGATAGCAGTCAAGAACGCACAGAAGAACCCACCAGTAAACGACTTGAACAGGCTCGTGAGAAAGGTCAGGTCGCTCGTTCAAAAGAGTTAGGCACCGCAGCAGTATTACTCGCCGCATCGGTGGGCTTTGCAATGACAGAGCCGTCAATCGCCATCAGTCTTTACACCATCATGAAACAAATTTTTACGATGGAGCGCGACCAAATATTTGATACTAACTCGATGTTTCGTGTTTGGGGTGTCGTCGGTAACGAACTTGCCTGGCCGCTGATTAGCTTTATTGCTTTATTGGCATTGGTGTCATTTATTGGCAATGTTGCGTTAGGTGGTATGTCTTTTTCGGTTAAAGCCTTTATGCCAAAGGGCAGTAAATTAAACCCAATGAATGGCTTTAAGCGAATGTTTGGAACTCAAGCATTAGTTGAGCTAGCCAAAGGGATTGCTAAATTTTCTGTTGTGGCGTTATCTGCTTATTTTTTATTACGTTTTTACTTTTTTGATATTTTAACGCTATCAAGCGATCACCTGCCTGGTAATGTATATCACGCATTAGAACTGCTGGTGTGGATGTTTATTTTATTGTGCTGTTCGATGTTGTTAATTGTAGCAATTGATGTGCCATTTCAAATTTGGAATCACAATAAACAGCTTAAAATGACCAAACAAGAAGTCAAAGACGAGTATAAAGATACCGAGGGTAAGCCTGAAGTGAAAAGCCGCATTAGACAAATGCAACACGAAATGGCTCAGCGGCGGATGATGACAGAAGTGCCGAATGCCGACGTGATTGTGGTTAACCCAGAGCATTACGCGGTGGCGGTTAAATACGATGTGACTCGTTCATCTGCGCCATTTTTACTCGCCAAAGGTGTGGATGATGTTGCATTTAAAATTCGTGAAATTGCGCGCGAACATAACGTGGCGATTGTGTCAGCGCCGCCACTTGCTCGGGCGATTTACCATACCACCAAGATAGATCAACAAGTGCCAGAAGGTTTATTTACTGCCGTCGCGCAGGTTTTAGCTTATGTCTTTCAACTTAGGCAATATCAAAAAGGTAAAGGCCGCCGACCTAAACCTATCCCACTCAATCAACCTATTCCTGACGATTTAAAATACTAAATCAATTAATCTTTGTTGCTTTACTATATATGGCTTAATTTTTGCTTCGTAGGTTTATTCGCGTCAATTAACAGTCCTTTGACGCCGTAGACTGACACAAAGGGTTCCTCTTTTATGGATGCAAAAGCAGCTTTTGGGCAATTTAAACAAATAAGACCTGCCACGTTTAAAGGCATAGGCACACCATTATTGGTGCTTGCTGCGTTGGGCATGGTGGTATTGCCAATGCCTGCTTTTCTGCTCGATATCTTATTTTCATTTAATATTGCACTGGCTTTAGTGGTATTGCTGGTGGCGATTTATACTGACCGTCCTCTTGATTTTGCTGCATTTCCTACCGTGTTATTGGTTGCAACGCTATTGCGATTAGCATTAAACGTTGCCTCTACTCGAATCGTATTACTTGAAGGACATAATGGCGGCGACGCTGCAGGTAAGGTGATTGAGGCCTTTGGGTCTGTAGTGATTGGTGGTAACTATGCTGTGGGTCTAGTGGTCTTCCTTATTCTTATTATCATTAACTTTGCCGTAGTGACCAAAGGTGCTGGACGTATTTCTGAAGTCAGCGCCCGCTTTACCTTAGATGCAATGCCCGGCAAGCAAATGGCCATTGATGCGGACTTAAACGCTGGCACTTTAACCCAAGATCAAGCGCGCATTCGCCGTGCTGAAGTGACACGCGAGGCTGACTTTTACGGTGCAATGGACGGTGCATCGAAGTTTGTTAAAGGTGATGCGATTGCCGGTATTATGATCCTTGTGATCAACATTCTAGGTGGCTTTGTTATTGGTATGGTGCAACATGATCTTGATTTTTCAAGTGCTGTTGAAATTTATACTCTATTAACTATTGGTGATGGTTTAGTGGCTCAAATACCTGGCTTACTATTGTCTATTGCTGCGGCCTTAATGGTAACGCGTCAAAACGAGTCGGGTGATATGGGCCAGATGATGATGAGTCAGATGTTTGACAATCATAAGTCGTTAGCCATTGCTGCAGGGTTATTATTTATCATGGGAATTGTGCCTGGCATGCCTCATGTTGCCTTTTTAACGTTTGCTTTTATTACTGCGGGTGCAGCTTATTTTGTTTACAAACGTAATATGGATAAAAAGCAAGCGGCATTAGCAGTGGCGACCAAAGGCTCTGCAGAAACCAAAGATAAAGAGCCAAAAGAACTGAGCTGGGAAGATGTTCGCCATGTCGATACGATTGGCCTAGAAGTGGGATATCGATTGATCCCATTGGTTGATAAGTCACAAGGTGGTGAATTATTAGGCCGAATTAAAGGCGTACGTAAAAAATTGTCCCAAGAACTCGGATTTTTAGTGCCAGCAGTGCATATTCGTGACAACCTAGACCTATCGCCTAATGCGTATCGTATTTCATTGATGGGCGTGGTGGTCGGTGAGGCCGAAGTGAGACATGATTGTGAACTGGCGATTAATCCTGGCCAGGTTTATGGCAAGCTTGATGGTATCGAAACCCGCGACCCAGCTTTTGGTTTAGAAGCTGTGTGGATCGCACCGGAGCAACGTGAACATGCACAAACACTAGGTTACACCGTGGTTGATACCGCAACCGTTGTCGCGACCCATATTAGTCAATTACTCAGTAACAATGCTGCTAAATTGTTGGGTTACGAAGAAGTGCAACAATTAATGGATATGCTCGCTAAGAACTCGCCAAAACTAGTGGACGGTTTTGTACCAGACATTATGCCGTTAGGCTCAGTGGTTAAAGTGATGCAAAACCTACTTAACGAAGGGGTGTCGGTACGTGACTTACGTACAATTGTACAAACCTTGTTAGAGTATGGCAGTAAGAGTAATGATACCGAAGTACTGACCGCAGCGGTGCGTATCGCGTTAAAACGCATGATAGTTCAAGAAATCTCAGGCCCAGAATTAGAAATCCCTGTCATAACATTGGCGCCGGAGTTGGAACAGATGTTGCATAAGTCTATGCAGGCGACAGGTGGGGAAGAGTCAAATATTGAACCCGGTCTCGCAGAACGCATGCAGCAGTCACTTTTAGACGCTGCCCAGAAGCAAGAAATGGTAGGGCAACCAGCCATATTATTGACATCTGGCATGCTAAGATCCACTTTGTCACGATTTGTTAAATACACTATTCCAAATTTACGGGTGATTTCTTACCAAGAAATTCCCGATGAGAAACAAATCAGGATTGTTTCTGCTGTAGGTCAATAGTGATAATGTCAGTTTAAAGAGGTGCGTACGTGAAAATTAAACGATTTTTTGCCAAAGATATGCGTGCAGCATTGGCTCAAGTAAAAGACACCTTAGGGTCTGACGCTGTCATTATGTCAAACAAAAAAGTCACGGGTGGCATCGAAATCGTTGCCGCAGTTGACTATGACGAGCCTAAAGCGGCCATTGCTTCTCAAGCTCCTACAACTGGCTTTATGGATGTGAGCGAAGATAAAGTCTCACTTGGAGCTAAGCCCGCGGTTAAAGCGCATTCAAAAGTGAGCCCGCCTCCAGCGGCTGATTCATTACAAGCCTTACTTGAAAAACAACACAATCGCATGACGCAGCAAATGACCGCTTCGCGTCATGATGAGCCTGAATTACCTGAATGGGCGCGCCAATTAGAAGGGGCGAAAACGCCTAAGAAAAACCCAAGTACGCCGCCAGTTAATCAGCTAGATAAATCTAACAAATCCAATAAAAACCAATCCGCTGAAATGGATTCATTGCGTGAAGAAATGGCATCACTGAGAAGCTTGTTAACTCATCAAGTGTCATCGTTAATGAAAGATCATAAAAAGCGAACTGACCCTGTGGGCGCAATGTTAGAAAGTAAATTAGTGGCTGCAGAGTTTTCTCCTGCGGTTGCTGCTAAACTAGCAGGATTAAGCCAGCATTACTCGCCAGCTGACCTCGTTAGAGCATTACCACAAAGCTTGGCTAATTTACTGGATAATCAAGGTGATGACATTGTTAAACGCGGTGGTGTAGTGGCATTTGTGGGATACTACTGGAGTAGGTAAAACCACTTCACTTGCTAAAATAGCGGCACGTTTTGCAGCACACCATGGCTCAGAGCAAGTTGCATTAATTACGACCGATCATTATCGTATCGGGGCATATGAGCAATTAGCGACATATGGTAAAATTATGGGCTGCCCAGTAAAGCAAGCACATGATTTAAGTGAGCTAGAACAAATTTTGTATCAATTTAGAAATCGTAAGTTAGTGTTAATTGATACCGCGGGTATGGGACAACGTGACATGCGTCTATATCAACAACTTGATAATTTGACAGCAAATAGTAGGATCCCTATCCGTAGTTACTTGGTTATGTCTGCCACAGGGCAACGTCGTGTGTTACAAGATGCAGTAGAGCACTTTAAACGCATTCCATTATCAGGTGCAATTTTGACCAAATTAGATGAATCCGTCTCAATTGCAGGTGCATTGAGCGTATTGATTCAAAATGAGTTACCATTGAGTTATGTGACTGACGGCCAACGTGTTCCTGAAGACATGAAAGTGGCAGATACGTTAGCATTAGCTAAACAAGCCCTAACAGCATTAAACGATACAGAACAACAAACGTCACAAGACACGGCATGGTCAAACGACAGTGCCTATGCATTTGAGTAAAGATATGACTCGGGATCAAGCAAGTGGTTTACGTATGATGAATCAACCAAATAACGATAAAGTTAAAGTCATTGCCGTCTCCGGTGGTAAAGGTGGAGTCGGCAAAACAAGCGTGTCAATTAATACCGCAGTTGCATTAGCCGAAAAGGGCAAACGTGTATTGGTGCTTGATGCTGATTTAGGCTTAGCCAACGTCGATGTTATGCTCGGGATCCGAGCAGAGAAAAACTTATCACATGTATTATCTGGCGATGCAGAGCTAGATGACATCATTGTGCGTGAAGTCACTAAAGGCATTGGTATTGTGCCAGCAACTTCAGGCACTCAAGCCATGGTTGAATTGACTCAAGCACAGCATGCCGGATTAATTCGTGCATTTAGCGAAATGCGTACGCAATTTGACATACTCATCGTCGATACTGCAGCGGGTATCTCAGATATGGTGTTGAGTTTTTCACGTGCTTCGCAAGATGTGCTCATTGTTGTGTGTGATGAGCCCACATCTATTACCGATGCCTATGCCTTAATTAAAATCTTAAGTCGTGAGCACGGTGTGTTCCACTTCAAAATTGTGGCAAATATGGTGCGTAGTTTACGCGAAGGTATGGAATTATTTGCTAAACTCAGTAAAGTGACAGACAGATTTTTAGATGTGGCACTTGAGTTAGTGGCTACCGTTCCTTTTGATGAGAACTTACGTAAATCTGTCCGTAAACAAAAATTAGTTGTTGAAGCTTTTCCCAAGTCTCCATCAGCGATTGCTTACCATGGTTTGGCTAACAAAATTATGACTTGGCCTATTCCACAGCAGCCGGGTGGTCATTTAGAGTTTTTTGTTGAACGTTTAGTACAACGTAAGCCAACAGAAGAGGACAGAGCGAGTGAATAAAGCCGCAGCGTATACTCAGTTCGATAACAAAACATCGATTGTTGAACAGTATGCACCGTTGGTGAAAAGAATTGCTCATCATATGTTGGCAAGGTTACCAGCATCAGTGCAACTAGACGACTTATTACAAGCCGGTATGATGGGGCTACTTGAAGCATCATCAAAATTTGATGGCAGCAAAGGGGCTAAGTTTGAAACCTTTGCTGGTATTCGTATTCGCGGGGCAATGATTGACGAAATCCGTCGTGGTGACTGGGTTCCGCGCTCTGTCCATCGTAACAATCGTCGTGTTGCTCAAGTCATTGACGAACTAGAGCAACAGTTAGGCCGTGATGCACGTGACACAGAAATAGCTGAAAAACTTGATATGTCTCTTGATGAGTACCATCATATCTTAAATGATGTTTCCGTGGGGAAAATCATAGGCATAGAAGATCTTGGTGTGTCTCAGGATGTGTTAATCACCGATGACGAATCACCAGATGAAACATTTGACTCTCTTGCTGAGACACAATTCCAATCTGCGCTAGTCGAAGCAATTAAAACATTGCCAGAAAGAGATGCGTTAGTGCTGTCGTTATACTACGACGAAGCATTAAACTTAAAAGAAATTGGTGCCATCCTTGACGTTAGCGAATCGCGAGTTAGCCAGATATTAAGTCAGGCTATGCTGCGGTTAAAAGCGAAACTCAAGCATTGGACACAAGAATAATAACTAATTATAGAGCAAACGATTGTTAGCTCACCGGAGGAAACCTTGGACAAGAATATGAAGATTCTTATTGTTGACGACTTTTCAACAATGAGACGTATCATTAAGAACTTGTTGCGAGACTTGGGATTTAATAATACTCAAGAAGCAGATGACGGCTCAACGGCCTTACCGATGTTACAAAAAGGCGATTTTGACTTTGTTGTAACAGACTGGAACATGCCTGGAATGCAGGGTATTGATTTACTTAAAGCAATTCGAGCAGATGATTCACTGAAACATTTACCCGTATTAATGGTTACCGCTGAAGCTAAGCGTGAACAAATCATTGCTGCGGCTCAAGCTGGCGTAAACGGTTATGTTGTTAAACCTTTTACCGCTGCTACGTTAAAAGAAAAGTTAGATAAAATCTTTGAACGACTCGCATAAGCAAGGATAAGTCATGCAGGCATCATTATCGGGGTTAATTACTCTCGAACAGGCCCAGCAACTTGTTGAACTGCTTTCTGCGGGAATGCAAGAACAAGCTGACGAAGTCATTAGAGAACTTGCTTCTCCGCTTCAGCGCGAGCTGTTTGAGGAAGTCGGTAAACTGACACGCCAATTGCACAGTGCACTCAAGGATTTTCAAGTTGATAACCGTTTGTCTGAATTGGCTAACACTGAAATACCAGATGCCAAAGAAAGATTAAACTACGTTATTGATATGACAGAACAAGCTGCAAATAAAACCATGGATGCAGTTGAAGAATGTCTACCTTTGGCCGATACCATTATTAGTAACATTCAATCAGTGACTCCTATGTGGGATAAATTGATGCGTCGTGATATTGCATTAGGTGAATTCAAATCACTTTGCCATGACGTACAACAATTTATGTCAAACAGTGAGCATGACTCTAACCGACTTCGTGAATTGCTCAATCAAATTTTGATGGCGCAAGACTTCCAAGATTTAACCGGTCAGATGATACGTCGTGTGATTGAATTGGTGCGCGAGGTAGAAAGTAATTTAGTGTCTATGTTAACCGTATTCGGTGAGCATACTGCTGAATCATTACCTACAGTTAACGATAATAAGATAGAAGCAGAAGGCTACAATCGTGAACGCTGAGTTGCGCGAAGACGTGGTCACGGGTCAGGATGAAGTTGACGATCTGCTATCAAGTCTGGGTTTCTAATTAGGAGTCAATTTAATGTCCTTTGATGTTGATGAAGAGATACTCCAGGACTTTTTAATTGAAGCTGGTGAGATTTTAGAGCTTCTACAAGAGCAGTTAGTCGCTCTTGAAAATAATCCTGATGACAGTGATTTATTAAATGCCATTTTTCGTGGTTTTCACACGGTAAAAGGTGGAGCTGGCTTTTTAAGTTTGAAGCCAATGGTTGACGTTTGTCACGAAGCTGAAAACACATTTGACCTGTTACGTACAGGCAAACGCGGCGTCAATGCAGAATTAATGGACATTATTTTGCAAGCCGTTGATGCCATCAATTCGATGTTTGGCCAAACACAGCATGAGCCAACAGCAAGATCCCGCCGATGGCGAACTACTCTCAAAATTAAAACTATTAAGTTCTGGTGCACCATTACCTTCAGAAATGGGCGAGACAGCTGCAGAGCCTGAAATTATTGAAGAAGCGGTTGAGGTTGTCGAACCCGAATACGTAGAAGACATTAGTTCAGAAGCTTCAGCGTCAACATCAAGTATTGATGAGATCGATGAGTCTGAGTTTGAAGCTTTGCTTGATGCGCTTCATGGTACAGGTAAAAGCCCGACATCAAATGCTGCATCATCAGCCATTGAAACACCTACATCTTCATCCTCAACAGCATCGTCAAACAGCGATGAAATAACCGATGACGAATTTGAAGCCTTACTTGATGAACTACATGGTTCTGGCTCGTTTAAAGCCAACAATGAACCGGCTGCAGAAAAACCAAAACCAGCTGAACCTGTGGTTGAGCCCATGGTTGACTCAGATGAAATCACAGACGATGAGTTTGAGCGTTTATTAGATGAATTACATGGCAAAGGCGGCGCTCCTATTGTAGCCAAGTCGTCAACGCCAGCAGCAACTGCCAGTTCGCCAGTACCCCCTAAAGTGACTGAGGTTGTTAAACCTGCAGCGCCAACAAGCGCCCCAGTTAAAGCGACTCCTTCAACCCCAGTGCCTAAAGTTGAAGCTGCTAAAGATAAAGCCGTAGCACCCGCGCCAGCCAAAGCGCCTGCAGTGCCACAAGGTGAAACAACCGTTCGTGTTGATACAGCCCGCCTTGACGAAATCATGAACATGGTCGGCGAGTTAGTGCTAGTGCGTAACCGCTTAGTGAGCCTTGGCATTACTCGTGAAGACGAAGAAATGTCTAAAGCATTAGCCAACCTTGATTTGGTGACTGCTGACTTGCAGGGCGCGGTAATGAAAACCCGCATGCAGCCCATTAAGAAAGTATTTGGTCGTTTTCCTCGTGTTGTTCGTGATATGGCGCGAACCTTAAACAAAGAAATTAATTTAATCATGATTGGTGAAGATACCGATCTTGATAAAAATCTAGTTGAGGCGTTAGCCGATCCATTAGTCCACTTAGTGAGAAACTCAGTTGACCATGGTATTGAAATGCCAATTTCTCGTGAAGCCAGTGGCAAACCTCGCGCAGGTACCATTACTTTATCTGCCAGCCAAGAAGGCGACCATATCCTGCTTAAAATCGAGGATGATGGCGCAGGTATGGACCCGGAAAAGCTGAAACAAATTGCAATTTCCCGTGGTGTATTAGATGAAGATGCCGCTGCGAGAATGACAGACAATGAAGCCTACAACCTGATATTTGCGCCAGGTTTTTCAACTAAGGTTGAGATCTCTGATATTTCAGGGCGTGGCGTTGGTATGGATGTGGTAAAAACCCGCATTAATCAGCTAAACGGTACCGTGCACATTGATTCAATGAAGGGCAAAGGTACAGTGCTTGAAATCAAAGTACCGTTAACTTTAGCTATCATGCCAACCTTAATGGTTGATGTGTCGAAACAAGTTTTCGCCTTACCATTATCAAGTGTGAATGAGATCTTTAATTTAGATCTAAGTAAAACCAACATTGTAGATGGTCAATTAACGGTTATTTTCCGTAATAAAGCTGTACCATTATTTTATTTAGAGCAATGGCTACACAGTAAAAAGACTACCTTTAAACATGGTGATAAAAAACATGGTCATGTTGTCATTGTACAACTAGGTACAATGCAAATTGGTTTTGTTGTTGATGCTTTAATTGGTCAAGAAGAAGTGGTCATCAAACCGCTTGGAAGTATGCTGCAAGGAACCCCGGGTATGGCAGGCGCAACGATTACTTCTGACGGTGGTATTGCACTTATTTTGGATATTCCTGGTTTACTAAAACATTACGCCAAAAACAAAAACAAAAAATAAAAGTTCCATTATTTAAGGAATTAAATGGCCATAAAAGTATTAGTTGTAGATGATTCTAGCTTTTTTCGACGTCGAGTCAGTGAGATTGTTAATCAAGATCCTGATCTCGAGGTCGTTGCTGTCGCTGTCAATGGCAAAGAAGCCGTTGAAATGGCTGCAAAATTAAAACCGCAAGTCATCACGATGGATATTGAAATGCCGGTTATGGACGGGATCAGTGCCGTCCGTGAAATCATGGCAAGTAATCCGACCCCTATTTTGATGTTTTCTTCGTTAACCCACGACGGCGCGAAAGCAACGCTTGATGCATTAGAAGCGGGTGCGCTCGACTTTTTGCCAAAACGTTTTGAAGATATCGCCACCAATAAAGACGAAGCCATTAGCCTGTTGCAACAACGCATCAAAGCGTTGGGGCGTAGACGAATGTATCGTCCAGTGACTACCTCTTCGCCAACGACCATTGAAACACGCCGCTCGAGTGGCTTAACTCAATCTAGTTTAAGCACTGATCGTAGACCAATATCATCGCGACTCACTACTCCAAGTACAACGCCGAATAGTATTACTAAGCCTGTCTCTCGTAGTGCTTTAACAACACCCGCAATGGAACGTCCAACAGCCGCACCCGTAACTTCAACGTCTACTATTCGTGCCAGCGGTAAGCAGTATAAAGCACTGTTAATTGGCACATCTACTGGTGGCTCAGTCGCGCTACAAAAAGTGTTAACTGCATTTCCAGCTAATTACCCACATCCTATTGTGTTGATTCAACATATGCCAGCTGCGTTTACTCCAGCTTTTGCTTCACGATTAAATACGCTGTGTAAAATCAATGTCAAAGAAGCTGAAACCGGCGATATGCTGCGTCCTGGTTGCGCATACCTTGCACCTGGCGGAATGCAATTGATGATAGAGCGTAATGGCAGTACGAGCCGTTTAAAGGTGGTGTCAGGCACTAGCGACATGAATTACAAACCTTCGGTTGATATTACCTTTGCCTCGGCATCAAAAGCTTTTGGTAGTGATGTGTTGGCAGTGGTGTTAACGGGTATGGGCGCCGATGGCCGCGAAGGTGCCAGAATGCTCAAGTCTGTTGGGGCAACCATTTGGGCCAAGATGAAGCAAGCTGTGTGGTTTACGGTATGCCACAAGCAATTGTTTCTGCTGGTCTTGCTGCTCATTCAATCGCGCTTGATAGTATGGCCGATGCCATCTTAAAAGAGACTAGCCGTGGCTAAGCCCGCTAGCACTTTTTCGACTAAACTCATGCTAGTATTATTTTTGTGCTGTATTGCTATCATCGTTTTGGCCAGTTTATATGTTGATTCCAGACGTAAAATGGCATTAATGACTCAGGAAATTGAGCAACTAAAATCATCTCAAGTGTTATTGATGGTGCCTGAAGAACAAGCGGCTAATATAGCTAATTGGTTAAGCCAACATCCTGAACAAACCCAAGCCATTATTAAAACGGGGACTCAAGATGAAGCAAAAAGTGTCTTAATCGGCACTGGAACCATTAATGACACCGAGTCCCAAGATAGCCACTTGCCGCAATCGTCCGATAGCGCACAGACATTTAAAACTCAAGAAGTTATAGTGTCAGAAAATGCGCAAGGGGTTAAAGTGATAAGCTTACCCAATGGCGGAATACGGGTAACAACCCGTGATGATAAACAGCAGCAACAACAATAAACATTCCATCACATAATGATAAGTTGAGAGGCTTTTTTGAAAGTATGGACGGTAGCAAATCAAAAAGGTGGCGTGGGTAAAACCACCACAGTTGCTAGCCTCGCGGGAGCGTTAGCTAAGCGTGGTCAGCGGGTGTTAATGATTGACACCGATCCACATGCCTCTTTGGGCTATTATTTAGGCATTGATTCCGAAGAAGTGCCTGGTTCGCTTTATGATGTGTTTTTAAATCATCAATCGTTGACACAAGAATTAATACTGCAAAATGTCATCCCCACGCAAATCGAAGGCTTAGATATCATTCCTGCTAATATGGCATTAGCAACGTTAGATCGTTCGTTAGGGCATCAAGAAGGCATGGGATTGGTGTTACGTAATTTATTGGCATTAGTCGAAGACAAGTACGATGTCGCAATCATTGATTGCCCTCCAGTACTTGGCGTACTCATGGTGAATGCGTTAGCGGCAAGCCAACATATTATTATTCCGGTGCAAACCGAGTTTTTGGCGATTAAAGGCTTAGAAAGAATGGTAAAAACCATGGAAATCATGGGGCGATCTAAAAAAACGCGTTACAGTTACACGGTTTTACCCACCATGTACGACAAGCGCACCAAAGCATCCCCCATCGCATTGCAGTTCTTACAAGATAAATATGGCCAAACGTTATGGCCTAATGATGTGATCCCCGTTGACACTAAATTTAGAGACGCCAGCCTAGCGCATTTACCTGCGTCACATTATTCTGCGACAAGTCGTGGGGTGAAAGCTTATAATCGTCTGCTTGATTTTTTATACGCTCGGGAGTTTGCTCATGTCAAAATCGGTTGATGAAACTGTTTTTGATTATTTCAGTTTGTTATTGCAGGAACCGAGTCAACAATCGGAGCCTTCTGTCGAACCTGAAGCCTTATCACAAGCTCAAATTACAGAGGGTAAAGCTGCACAAGCGAAACCCACTACTCCCAATAAAAAATCGATTGATGCACTGCTTAGCAGTAACACATCGGCAGTAGTCATCGCTAGCGCACAAATATCGGCTAGCAAATCAGCCACAAACAGAGAATTTGCCGAGCCTAAATCTGTTGTCGATAAGCTCGCACTTGAAAAATTGTTGTCTGCAGTTTCTAAGCCCGCAACGCCAAATGTGGATATAAAGCAGCAAATTAAAGCCAGTGCAGAGCGTGTACGCCAAGCAATTAGTCAAACTGAGATCAAAACCCTTGAGCAACCAGCGTCTGATAGTGCAAACTTACAAAATAAACCACTAACGAATAAAGAAATCAAACCGTTAGTCGATATAAAAACTGATAATAGTGAGCTAGCTGAACTAAAAGAAGCTATTATTAAGCATGATAAGCTTGCTGAAGCGAAGGCATTACAACAACAGGCGCAAACCCAAACAGGGGCAACACCGCCAAGTATTACTCATAATCTACAAGAAGTATTAGAAGATGAGTTTCAGGTGTTATTCTTTAATGTTGCCGGGTTAACCTTAGCTGTGCCACTGGTCAGTTTGGGTGGCATTATCAAGATAGACAGAATTAATCACATTATTGGCCGTCCATCATGGTTTAAAGGTGTGCAGACACACCGTGACAGTAAAATTAACGTGGTCGATACTTGTGCTTGGGTTATGCCCGAAAAATATACACCGGAATTGGCAGAAACAGTAGATTATCAATATCTTGTAATGTTAGAAGACAGTGCTTGGGGATTAACGTGTGAGTCACTCGTTAATGCCGTTAAAATAGATAAATCACACGTCAATTGGCGTGAAAAACCGGGTAAGCGTCCATGGCTTGCTGGGGTAGTAAAACAACAAATGTGTGGCATTTTGCATGTTCAAGCATTAATCGAAATGCTTGATGCAGGTTTAGGCTGTCAGGATTCGATTGACCGAGGTTAACTATGAGCGATTCTAGAAGTGAAGCAGCGGTTGCTGCAGGTAAAGACGATGCAGTATTACAGTGGGTAACATTTAAGTTAGACAATGAAACCTACGGCATTAATGTAATGCAAGTTCAAGAAGTATTACGTTATACCGAAATAGCTCCAGTGCCAGGTGCGCCGCATTATGTATTAGGAATTATTAATCTTCGCGGTAACGTAGTCACGGTGATTGATACCCGTTCACGCTTTGGTTTACAATCAGCAGAGCTTGATGACTCAACCCGTATCGTGATTATTGAAGCTGAAAAACAAGTCATTGGTATTTTGGTCGATAGCGTTGCTGAGGTGGTTTATTTACGTCGTTCAGAAATTGACAATGCGCCTAATGTTGGCACAGAAGAAAGCGCCAAATTTATTCAAGGTGTGAGTAATCGCGATGATGAGCTATTGATTTTGGTTGACCTTGATAAATTGTTATCAGATGAAGAGTGGGTTGAATTAACTCAGCTCTAATCATAACCTTGTCTCAAAAAGTCAACCTAATCATGTGTTGGCTTTTGCTTAGCCGGTAGCGCAATAAAGGTATGTTAATGGGTGATGAATTTTTAATTGCAGCTTTAGTTGGCGTTGTTGCTTGTCTTGGCTATGTGCTTTATTTACAAAAACAATCCCGCAAACTGAAAATTAAAGTCGATGCGTTAACGGTATTAGTTAAAGAAAGCGATCGTCAGCGTGAAGCTGTAAAGCGTGAATTGCATGAACTGCGCAGCGGCACCATTGGCGTTGGCCGCCGAGTTGTTGAGATTGAAAAGAAGCTCTCCCAACAGTCAGATATGCTTGAAGAAGCCAGCCAACAAGACCCACAAGCTAAACTGTATTCTCGTGCCGTTAAAATGGTGGGCTTAGGGGCTGGGGTTGAAGAGTTAATGCAAGAGTGCGAATTACCTAAAGCCGAAGCTGAATTAATTTTAAGATTGCATCGAAAGTAATGAATCATTACAACGATTTAAACAAAAAAACGCCATCTAATTAGATGGCGTTTTTGCTTATGATTAAGCAGTAATAGTTGTACTGATTCATAAGATTTTGAATGAATTAGATTTTATTTTCGGCGCATTTTAGCGACAAACATACCATCACTGTCTGCAACTTGCGGCCAAATGGTAAGCATGCTGCATGATTCACCTGTAAATGGGTGGATCACAGGCACTAATTCGAATTCATTGGTTTGCGCTAAAAATGCCTCAACAAGGTGTTCGTTTTCACTTGGTGACAATGAACACGTTGCATACACTAATTGCCCACCTGATTTCACCGCAGCAGCACTGCGGATTAAAATATCGAATTGCAGTTCTGGCTTGTCGGTCACCGCGCTTGCATCATCTAACCAGCGCATATCTGGGTTTCGTCGCCAGATTCCTGTACAACTGCAAGGTGCATCAACCAACACGCCGTCAAATGCACCCGCATTAACCGGTAAAGCATCTGATTTCCACGGGGCAACAATAATGTTGTTAAAGTTGGCGCGTTTAGCTCGTTTTTTGAGCTCTTCTAATGGCTTGTTGCGTATGTCAGACGCGGTAATCGTGCCAGGGCTTTGGGGATCTTGTTGTAACATCAACGAGCGTAGCTGTAAGGTTTTGCCACCCGCGCCGCTACATGCATCCCACCAGATTTGATCGGCATCTGGTTGACAGATTTGGCCAATGACTTGTGAGGCTAAATCCTGGATTTCAAGATGTCCTTGCTTGTAGGTGTCAATCTCATTGAGGTTAATGCTTTTATGACCCAGGCTAATGGCATCTGCAAAGTATTGACTGGCAATGGCGTCCACGCCGGCTTTATTCAGTTGCGCTATGGCAGGTGACGCTTTTATGTTCTGTACTCTCGCCCAAATTGGCGGGCGACTAGTCATCGCTTCCACTACCGCTAACTGATCTACTGGTGCAACTGGGCAGGTTTGCCAAAACCAGCTGGGTAATAAATCGCTGATTTGACAAGCTGTTAGTCCAGATAACGACATAAACATCCTGAGTTTGTCATTGATATTGTCGCAGGCTGTTGGATGCGCTTCTGTTGTTGGCCATGCGGCTAAGGTGTTCCATGCTTGAGTGATATCTTGCCATGCATGTTGCTCAAGAGCTGCACAAGCACTTAACTGTCTAAACCAGGTTACGTGTGGCTGCTCACTCTGTAATTGACTTAACCAGCCCCACCAACGGAACAAACCAAATAAACTCTCGCGGATCACACGTCTGTCTTTTGAACCATGCTTTTTGTGCTCACGAAAATATTGACTAATAATTCTATCGGCAGGCATTTTGCTGTTCATAACTTGGTTAAACAACATTTCGATGGTGGTGGCATAACTCAGCGCACGCTTTTGCGCGGGTGTACTGGCATCAATAACAACGCTGTCATTAAATACTGATTGAAAGGATTTAGCAGAATGTGTTTGACTCATGAAATAACCTGATGTGGCAAAATAGCAAAGGTGTAGGTGCAACTTAATGCAATATGGCGTTAGTTTACCATGTCTTGAGGTGAAAACAGCATAGACAACGGAGTTAGTTAGCGTTGCTAAAACAACCATAAAAATGAACCGGCACTCAGGCCTGCTCATTGTTATAGGTTCAATGTTGTCTGAGTTAAAAGTCTAACGACAACGCAAAGCACAAGTAAGCCATTAATGAACGTGTTTGCTCAAATTCTTTACTGCAAAATTCGACAAAGTCGTCACTGCACACTTGTGCTTTAGTGACGGGTTTAATGGCGATAAAATCTTTACGTTTAAGCTCATCAATTAATGGGTGTTGGCTGTCAAATCCCCGTGGCGGTCTAATCAAACTGTCGCCTGTTAATTCAAAACCAGCTTGCTTTAATGTTGCGAGGGCTTTTTTGTAGCCGTTTGGGTTTTCATCAATGCAGTGTCTAATGGCATTTAAGGCTTGAGATTCTGGATGCCAAATACCGGCAGCAATAAAACATTCATCATTGGCGACATGCACATAAAAGCCCGGCGCATGAACATCTTTTGCTTGAAAATGCCTAAATTGAATGCCGACATTGGTTTTGTAAGGTGTTTTATCTTTACTAAAGCGGCTATCACGTTGTGGGCGCATTAAACTGCCACCGACTTTTTTAGGTATTGCGGTAAAACGAGGCGACAGAGCTAAAATGGGATCTTGCATGGCTTCAATAAAATTCAGTGCAGGGGTGCGTACGCGGTCTTCATATTGCGATTGATTGGCCTTAAACCATTCTCGGTCATTATTAGCGGTAAGAAGAGTTAAAAAATCAAAGCTTTGCTGGCTAAACATGAGCATACCTTTTGAAATGAATGAGATATTGAATGATGCCACATCATAATCAATCTCATTAATGAGTGAAACTGGCGTTACTAATTAGCCGGTTTTAAAAGTGGGTGATATTTAGTCTTTTTTATTTTTAATTGAGTTTTATACCTCAAATATCAAAAGTTAATGTGTATTTTTGATGGTTTTTTGTCTTGCTTGCTGTGCTTGTAACTTACTGAGTTTTTGATTTATTTTCTACATTCATTAAATGTTAGTTTGATATAAATAAAACATTAATGGTAAAATTATCTTAAAGGTTGTTTTATCCCTTCTCTTGTGACTTTTTATTTCCATATATTCTCATATGTAACGTTACTCACTGACACCTATCATCTTGTGATGGATTAACATGTTAGTGTAATTACTGAGCGCGATTGTGTGCCAGAATATATTGAACAGAGTCACAATGATGACAATTAAGTCACAGATTAACGATATAACAGTAGATAATCGTACATAGATTATATTGATAGATTACACTCTGGAATGAGAATTCCTCTACAAGAAAGGATTGACCATGACTGAACACTCCCTCGGTATTGTGGGTTGGCGAGAATGGGGCACTTTTCCTGAAATTGACAATGAAAGAGTCAAAATTAAAGTGGATACCGGCGCAAAAACATCCTGTTTACATGCGTTTAAAATAAAACCTTTTCAAAAAGAAAAACAAAAATGGGTTCGAGTTTGGCTTCATCCGGAGCAAGATTCAACTCGAGAAGTAGTGTGCGAATTCCCAATATTTGATCGCCGAGCCGTCAGTGACTCTGGTGGCCATGTGACTAACCGCTACGTGATAAAAACGCCGATTATTATCGGTGAACAACAATTTGATATTGAGCTGACGTTAACTAATCGAGACCACATGAAATTTAGAATGTTGCTCGGTAGACGCGCATTAGAAGGGCGTTTTTTAGTCAATTCGGCAGAGTCGTTTTTAGCAGGAGAATAGCAACATGCAAATCGCCATTATGTCGAGAAATCGCAATCTTTACTCAACCAGTCGCCTAAAAGAAGCCGCTGAAGCCCGTGGTCATGAAGTGAAAATTATTGATCCATTAAAGTGTTATATGAACATCAACATGAATGCGCCTAGCATTCATGTTCGCGGTGAAGAGCTACCTAAGTTTGATGCGGTTATTCCACGTATTGGCGCTTCTGTGACCTTTTATGGTACTGCGGTACTTCGTCAATTTGAAATGATGGGCACTCACCCGTTAAATGAATCAGTTGCCATTACTCGCTCACGCGACAAGCTGCGTTCTTTACAGCTTTTATCACGTAAAAGCATTGGTCTACCGGTAACGGGTTTTGCCAACCAGCCTGCTGATGTGCCTGATTTATTGGACATGGTCGGTGGTGCTCCTTGCGTAATTAAATTGCTTGAGGGTACGCAAGGTATTGGTGTGGTATTGGCCGAAACCCGTAAAGCGGCAGAGTCGGTCATTGAAGCCTTTATGGGCTTAAAAGCCAACATTATGGTGCAAGAGTACATTGCCGAAGCTGGTGGTGCTGATATTCGTTGTTTTGTGATTGGTGATCGTGTGATTGCCGCCATGAAACGCCAAGCATTGCCTGGTGAGTTTCGTTCAAACTTACACCGAGGCGGTTCTGCCAGTCTTGTAAAATTAACCCCAGAAGAACGCTCAACAGCGTTACGTGCAGCGAAAACTATGGGATTAAATGTGGCAGGTGTTGATATTTTACGTTCAAAACATGGCTACGTTAGTCATGGAAGTTAACTCTTCACCCGGTCTTGAAGGTATTGAGAAAGCAACCGGTATTGATGTGGCAGAGAAGATCATTCAATTTATTGAAAAAAATGATAAATCAACCAGTGCCAAGACTAAAGGAGTCGGTTAATGGTAAAAAAGCACGAACCGTTTGTTATAGGTGATGTATCTGTTACCGCTGGGACACAATTAAGTGTCAAGCTGCCTGCTGCAAAACTGTATAACGACACACCAATGGATTTGCATGTGGAAGTGTTCCACGGCACTAAACCTGGTGCGACATTATTAGTTTGCGCAGCTATTCATGGTGATGAGTTAAATGGCATTGAAATATGTCGACGCTTGCTCGGTCGTGTGAATGCTAAAACCTTAACAGGAACCTTGTTAGTGGTACCGATTGTCAATGTGTTTGGCTTTATTCAACAATCACGTTACTTGCCAGATCGCCGCGACTTAAATCGCTGTTTTCCTGGTACTGCTAAAGGCGCTTTAGCCAGTCGCCTAGCGCATTTGTTTAGTAGCATGTTAGTTAAGCGTGCGACTCACATTGTTGATTTACATACTGGCGCTATTCACCGCGAAAACTTACCACAAATTCGTTGTGATACCGACAATGAAACCATGTTGGCCATGGCCAATGCGTTTGGTGCGCCTGTGGTGATGTCATCAAAAGCGCGCGAAGGTTCAATGCGTGGTTTTGCCAACAGCCTTGATATTCCGTGTATTTTATACGAAGCGGGTGAAGCGCTGCGCTTTAGTGATATGTCGATTAAATCAGGCCTCAATGGTGTCATTAATGTGATGCGTTGTATTGGCATGTTGAAAGGCAAAATTAAGGCGACTAACAGTGTCAATGCCAGTCGTAGCTATTGGGTGCGCAGTGAAGCTGATGGATTGGTTAATATTAAACTTAAATTAGGTGAGCGAGTGTCAAAAGGTCAGGTATTGGCTAACATCGTTAACCCTTTAGGTGGTGAACCATGCCCGCTTTTAGCACCGTCTGATGGTATTATTATTGGTAACAGTAATATTCCGGTGACCAATGAAGGTGAAGCCTTGTTCCACATCGCTCAGTTTACTGGCGATGAAATAGAAATTATTAACGATAACCTTGATGATTTTATGCAGGAATACGCTTAACCCATTAGTGCAAAAAGATGGATAACGTGTGCGCTCATGTTATTCATCTTTAACGCTTTAGTTAGCATGTTTTTAGTCTATTTTGGCTTCTGTTATTGAATTTTATCTGCTGTATAGATTTCCACCCCTCATCTCATATTTTCTTGAGAACTAAAAATTTTAATTGCTCAATGCCTTGTGTAACCCTTATTCTAAATTAACCTGAGCGACTCTGGTTGGTCACATAATTAATGGAAATGGTATTAATGTGTTGTAGAAGTGTTTTACTTCCGATGAGGTTAATGTGAATTTACCCAATGTAGTACTAAAACAAACCGAGCAGATTTTAGCCGTTACACCATCAAAAATTGTCTGTATTGGGCGTAATTACGTTGACCATATTCATGAATTGGGCAATGACATTCCCGATGAAATGGTGGTGTTTTTAAAGCCGAGCTCTGCCATTACTGACACCTTACACAGTGAAATGGGTGAACCCCTGCATTATGAAGCTGAGCTGTGTTTTATGGTTAAGGATGGTCAATTTAGCGCTGTAGGCGTTGGACTGGATATGACCAAGCGTGAATTACAGGGCAAACTCAAAAAGCAGGGTTTACCGTGGGAGCGCAGTAAAGCATTTGACGGTTCAGCATTGTTTAGCGAATTTATTCCCATCACATCAACGCAGCAAAATTGGTGTTTTCAATTAACCATTGATAACGTGGTGACTCAACTTGGGCACCAGCAATTAATGACTTACCAGCCCAATGCCATGTTTGCCGCCATCAGTGAGTTTATGAGCTTGAATGACGGTGATATTGTGATGACAGGTACCCCAAAAGGCGTTGGCACTGTTTTGGCCAATACATCGTTTGAAATCAGCCTGTGGCCAAATGTGCCGTTTGAGGTATTTGAAATAGCGCTGTCTGGTGATAAATCGATGGCTCAGCTTTGTGGCTCAGCCATGTTAGTTAAACAGTGGAAGGCAGTTTGAGCATAAAAGCAAAAAAGACCCTCTTAACGTAGAGGGTCTTTTTTATTCATTGCTAATATCAGTTCGGCATTATTTCAGTAATGCAACAGCTTCCATGTCAAGCTCAATATCGGTACAGCCTTTCGCGCAATAAATGCCGGGGGCTTTTGCAGCTGGCTTGGCATTTTTACTGTTTGGTGGCAATTGCAATGTGAGTGGTTTATTGCAGTCGGCACACGTGGCGCTGTTGCCTTTTAGCATGCGCTTTATCAGGTTTTTTTGCTGGTTGAATGACGCCAACGTTGAACCATTTACCGCTGAAAAATCGAGTTTTTGTTTGTCGCTCATTATCGTTCCTATTATCTCGAGTGCAGGCTACTTCACTTGATCTGCAGGGCGCCAGCGCTGCAAGGCAACTGGTAGACTAACGCCTTGAGCCGATCAATAAGTTTACTCGTGCTAAGTAAGCTGCGCCATGCATTAAGTGTTTGGCTAAATCGACTGCATGTCGTTGAGTATAGTCATCTAAATAACTGCCTTTTGCCCAGGCGTTAAATGCGCCAAGGGCTGAGCCTGCCCAAATTTGATAATCCATTTCACGGCCGGTTTCACCCGTGTTTGACCAGCGGCTTGACAGCCCAAGGTACCAGCGGAAAATTAATGCCATTTTGCGCTTAGGGTTATCTTTAGCGCGCTCGATTTGCTTAGGGTCGCGCTCATTAAAATGTGCCACGGTACCGGCTTCCAAATATCATCTAGGCTTGAACGAAATACTTGTTTTTCAAGCTTTTCACGCTCATCAGCCGGAATGGCTTCTATTGAGTCATAACGAGTGTAAATTTCGTATAACTTGTTTGCGCGCATCGGGAAGAGGGTGCCGCGTTTCACCACTTGCAGTTTTACGCCCATTTCGAACATATCGGCCGCAGGTGCCATGGTCACATCGGCCATTTCTGTGGTGGCCAATAGCTTACGGGTGTGTTCACTAGCGCCGGCTTCTACGCAAGCCTGGTTAATTGAGCCTGTGACAATAAACGCCGCGCCCATGTTAAAGGTTGCCAAAGCCGCATCGGGCGTACCCACACCACCGCCGGCACCGACGCGAATAGGGGTTTTGTAATTGTATTGTGCTTGGACTTCATCTTTTAGCGCCAAAATGGTAGGCAGTAACGTCACTAATGGACGGTTATCGGTATGACCACCTGAATCGGCTTCCGCGGTAATGTCATCGGCCATCGGCACTAATTGGGCTAACTCCATTTGCTCTGGCGTGATAAGGCCTTCATCCACTAGTTGTTGCAGTATTTTGGCCGGGGCAGGCTGCATAAACTTAATTGCCACTTCGGTGCGGCTAATTTTGGCGATGACTTTGTTGTCTATTTGAATGTTACCTTGAGCATCACGGCTTAAGCCTGCTGCGCGGTAATAGACAATTTGCGGTGTTAAGCCCAAAAAGGCTGAGGCTTCTACGGTGCGCACTTTGTGTTTTAAAAATAGCTCTACGCTACCGCGCTCTAGGGCGGGCTCACTTGGGCTATGGATTAAGTTAAACGCATAGGCCCATTTGGCAGGGCTGCTTGAATACGCGTAATGGCTTGCTCAACCCGTGATGGGATAAGCCCTGCAGCACCAAATGAGCATAAAATCCCAGCCTGACCTAATGCAATAACCAGTTCTTCAGATGAAATACCATTGGCCATAGCTCCAGCGTAATAAGCGTATTTAACCCCGTGCACTCGGCGGAAATTACTGTCACCTAAACTTTGGGTGCCAAGGGCGGGGGCAAAGGCGCTAACAGGCAGGGCGTTAACGGCGGTGATGGTATCGGTCACTACTTGAGCTTGTTGTGCAACACCTAAACCCTGCTGAGCATCGTTCACCACATAACAGGCTTGTGATAAGTCTTTAAGCTTTTTGTTCATTCCTGCAGGGTCAAAACTGACGTGCTGCTGGCTCACTTGCCAAGGCCATGGAGAAAGCTTTTCGTTTTTTAATTGGGTTGTCATTATTGTTTCCTTGAAAAGCTAGGCTTCTTCAATACAAATAGCGATGTCTTTAACTTCGTAAATACGTAATCCATCTTTACTTAAATTGGCATCACCGACGATGATGCGTTTACCGTTTTCGTCTTTTACTGCGCTGATGTGCACATCTAACGACATTTGTTTGTTAAGCGGATTAATTTGGCCGCGGTATTTCCATTTTATATCAGACAAAATCTGGCCGAATTTAGGATTGGTAAAACCGGCACCTAAGTCGTTAGTAATCGCGTAAGTTTGCATTAACTCGATGATAGCTTCAACGCCTAATGAACCCGGCATCACCGGATCTTGATGGAAATGGAATTGGAAGAACCAATCACTTGGGTCAATGGTGCGTGATGCAGCTAAATAGCCCTGATTATACTTGCCACCGTTATTGACGATTTCAGCGGTGTCGATAAAGTTAAGCTGACCACCCGCTAAGCGGTAATGAGGCTGGTGCGCTGGTGCATTAAACACCCGTGATTGTTTGTCGAGCAAGTTGACTACCGTGTCGGCTGTGACATTGTTGTCGACATGCCAGGGTTGGGTAATTTTACCATTGTCGATACCGAGCTGGTTTTTAAGCGCGTCAGCTTTAAAGTAGCCAAACACTGCGCCACCTGTGTAAAACGGTTCACCATCGACGCTTAAATCAAAGGTAAAGTTTTGAATAATATTGCTGCCCGCAATCACGGTAGACAGTAAACGTGAGTCGTTAACGATGGTCTTGCCGCGTAAATCCACATGGCGTAATAAGGTGCCATGACCATCTAGGTTGCGGAAAAACAACTCCTGCCCTGGGAAGCCCAATGTGGTGCCCATATAGCCTGAAATAAAGCCATTGGGTTGTAATGAGATTTCCATTAACACCGAATATGGCATTACCGCCTGGTGGCTGTTTTTGGCAAAGTACCATGCATCGGTTGGCACTTCATATTCAGCAATACACGATGATGGTTTTTTCAATTCGCCGCGCTTACCATTAATGTCGATAACACGGGTGGTTAACTGCAAATCACCGCAAGGTGTACGCGGCGGGATTAACCCTTTATAGATGCTAAAGTCTGGCTCAAAGCATTTTTCGATGTCGCCTGTGGCAAACTCAAACATATGATACGGCGTAAATGGCAGGGTATCAGGCACGCGGTTTGCGTATTTAGAATTAGCGCTGACTTGCGGTGCTTCAACATGTTTAAGCGGAATAACGCCTTTATTGGTTGGCGCGCTGGTGTCGGCTATTTTCGCCATTAACGGGGCGATATCTTGCTGGTTGGCTGAGCTGTTTGTGCCAGTCGGTGTTTGATTTGTTGTATCTGCTGTTGACTTGGTGCTGGTATTAGCCATTGAGTCGCCAAGGTAGCGGGTGCATTGCGCTTCTTCTTTGATCATCACCCCAAGGTTTTGAAAATCGACCACGACTTTGCCATTAAGCAAAATATCAATATTGGCTTTAGCATATGGACGTGGTGAAATACCGATTTCGGTCACTTCCATACGGTAAGTTAACTCGCCGTGTTGCGGTAACACCTGGCCACGACAACGCACTTTTTGTGAGGCATTTTCGAGCGGCTGGAAACGGCCGTTTTCAACTAACGTATGCATACCAATATGCAACATAAAGAATTGCAGTAATTGGCCACAACCTTCAGCCATTAACGAACCCGCCATTACCTGATCGCCCTGGAAATGACACGGGAAATACCAATGGTCTGGGGCTAATTGTTTGTGGCCTTCAACTAGACCAAGACCCCATGTGCCGCCGCTCACTTGTAAATTGCTTACGCGCTCAATCATCAAGAACTTTTCAGACGCAAAACACAGCGACTTTTGCATGCCCGTTTGCAGTTGATGGCCAACGTGTTCGCCGCCAAAACAGCTGCCAATATCGCCGGTTAATAAATGGTGGATTTGGCCATAATCAAAAGCGGTTTGTGCGCAGTGTAGTAAGGGGGCAAATGTTGGTTTATTTGGGTTGTTAAGCACTTGTTGGCGCAGTTTAAGCTCATCTTCGGTTTGGATAACGCCCTTGCCATCGGACAATTCTTTATCGGTAAAGAAGCCGGCGCAACCGCCGTCCATTTTCAAAATCATCTTGTCGCCAACGAAACATTCGTACGAGAAGAAAAACAACAAGGTGTCGCCATTGCGGGCAAAGTTGTTGATTTTAATGTCATAACGCAAAGTGTCGCCACCACGGGGTAAATCCCCTAGGAAGGTCAAGGTGCAGTCGAGTAAGCGATAAACCCGCTCGCCTTTGTTTTCAAAATCGATGCCTAAATAGCTAATCAGCATTAAATCGCACTGGCCAGACTCAACCGCGACCGCCCAGGGAATTTGACCGTCAACCAGATACGGCGCATCAACAGGGATGTCATATTCTGTGGTCATTGAGCAAGGTTTGTATTGATTCATAGTGGCATCAAGTTTTGTTACTCGAGACACCAGTAAGTAGTCGGTAGTGGGTAAGCGTACGCGGCGTGAGTAGCTGTCGATGATGGCATAATCTGGTAAAATACTTTGGCGATATCACCTTCGGCATATTCCACTAAATCGGCGTAGTTCCAAATACACGGTTTATTCGCTGGAATGGGGGCTGTGTAAGCCGGAACCTGCGCATGATTAGGTTTGCGCTCTGCCAGTACCGGTTGAGCTTCAACGTTTTGTTCAGCTGGCGCTTTGGCTGTAAACGCAGGTGTTATTGTTTGTGCGCTTGTGGTCGATGTTATCGAGGCCAGTTGTGCTTTTAATAAGCTGTCGGCGACTTTTAACCCTGCTTCGCGACTGGCTAAAAAGGCTAAATGGGCTTGTTGTGCTAGCCATTGGTTTTGCTGAAAAACCGTTAAGTGCGCGGGTGGCGTTTGCCTGACTCATAGCTTGAGTTGAATGAGTCTGATTTTCTGTTTGCGGCTGCGTACCTGGTTTATGTGCGAAATGGCTTGCGGGCATAGTGGGCTCGTTTATATTCATTTTTGTTGGGGCTTGTTGCACTGAAACGGGTTTAATCGACGCGCATTGGCTAACAATGTTGTCGATTGCAGCAACTTGGCTGTCGACAATATGCTGATAGATATCTCGGCCACCTAAACTGACTTGTTTAATCAAGCTCAGCTTGGCACTTTGCGTTAGTTGTTGTGTCAGTGGCAGTGTTACGCGGCTGGCAAGCGCCTGTTGCTGTAATGTATTGAGCGATAAACCAATGCGTGAGTATTGATTTTCACTGGCACTAATCCACCTGTGCACTAATGTCAGCTTGTTGTATCTGCTGGCTTTGTATAAGCGCATTGAGCAAGCTTGCCATGCCTGAAGCGGCAAAGGTATGGCTATCATCACATGCTGCGCGCTTGTAATGCTATTTGGCTTAGCCAGTTGAGTTAACTGGCTGGTTAATTGCTGTCCAAAATTAGACTGTTGGCAAAGTGGTGCTATGTTAAGTTCGCTAATATCGCAGGCTTGCTCGAGCTTAAGTTGATCTTGCTTGGCAAACTGTACGTCATTAATACTGGCAAAGCTGTCGGTTGGATGATTTTGCTGTAATACAATCGCACCAGCACCTTCACCTAAGTGGGTTGTGCTTGCCTGCGTTCCTGCGGCTTGCAGGTGTGCATTGTTGAGTAGGCAGTTTTCAATGCTGCCAGATAAATCAACCGCTGCAATAATCACTGCATCTAATGGCTCTTGTAGTGAGCCCATGGCAAATAAGTTTTGTGCCACATCAATACAGCGATTAACTGATTGCTCTGCAGCCGAAATGGTAAAGGCTGGTAGCCGTTAAAGTCCCATAGCGATGAAATCCGCGACGCCATAATATTGCCAATAAAACTGGTGTACTGGTTTAATTTGGCGGCATCGAGCACGCTGTCCATGGCGATGGCTTCTAGCGCCTGGTATTCATCGTCACTGAGCTTAACGCCCTGGGCTGCCAGGCTTTGTGCGAGCTGGCTGTGTAAGTTTACTCGTCCACGGAATTGATGTAATTCTAGCTCGGTTTCCATGGCCACTAGCACGGCCACTTTGCTGCCGGGTTTTAGGTTGGCATTCACAATGGCTTCATCGGCGACTTTTATCAGTAACAACTGCTGCGAAATGAGTCTGTCGTCTTCATTGGGCGGCACTTTAAAACGTAAAAAATCAAAGTCGAATTGATCAATGTAAGCGCCCTGAGGCACGTGTTCAATACCGTATTTGGCTAATAGCTCTGGATGCTTGTTGATGCCTTTCCAGCGCTGAGTCGGCAATGGCGTAAACAAATTCTGCTTGGCACGAATACGCTCAGCAAGCTGATTAATGCTACTGCACTGGCCAAAGTGGGCTGCCATACCGGTAATGTGCATTGGCTGCTCGCTGGCGTTAACCATTTTACTTGAGGTTGGCGATTTTACCGCTGTTTCAGAGCAGGATTCTAATAACAAGTGTGCGTTACAACCACCAAAACCAAAGACTGACACACCAGCATGACGAGTGCTATTACCGGCTTTATCTGGCCAAGGGAGGACTTCATTTGGCAAGGTTGCTTGACCAAATAAACCGTTAGGCGAACTAATAGGCGCGCTGATATTAATACTCGGTGGTAACACACCTTCACGCATGGCAAAAATCATTTTCATGATCCCTGGCATGCCTGCGGCGGTGAGTAAGTGGCTCAAATTAGATTTAGCCGAGCCAATTAATGGCGTGGCACTGCCATTGAGTTTATCTTCAAAAAAGCGCTCCATTGAGGTTAACTCAACTTTGTCGCCTAATGGCGTCCCGGTGGCATGGCATTCAATTACTTCAATGCTGGCAGGGGTAATGCTTGAGTCTAATGAGGCGGCTTCACGGTAGGCTCGTTCGAATGCTTGCACCTGGCCTTTGCTGTTTGGGCTAAGCACAAACTGACCTTTACCGTCGTTTGATAAGCCAATGCCGCTGACGAGGGCATAAATATGGTCGCCATCGCGCTTTGCATCTTCAAGACGTTTTAGCACTAATACGCCAGCACCTTCACCGGCAAATAAGCCTTTGCTGTTGCTGTCAAACGGTGCTGAAATGCCGTGGTCTGGATAGGCATGAAATATCGAAAAGCCCATATTGATAAAAAACGGATCTGCGCCAGACACTGCGCCAGCCAGCATCATGTCGGCTTTGCCAGTATGTAAATAATCACACGCCAGCTTTAAAGCATAAACCGAGCTAGCACAGGCGGCATCTAGGCTTAATTGCGCGCCGCCAAGGCCTAAAGCATCAGCGACTAACTTGGAGGCATTGTGAGCTACTGCGCCATTACGCCAATTATATTGCTCGTTTTGTGCGGCTAAACCAAAGTTTTGCAATACAAAGTTGGGCTGCTGTAATTTGGTTTGTAAGGCTTTTTCGACCACGCTGTGGTAAAGCGGTACAAACAATTGGTTTGATTTTGCCGTTGGAAACGACAAAGGTGCCCATCACAATACCGGTGCGCTGTAAGCCTGGATGATGAAGATCGGTAATCCCTGCATCTGCTAACGCATTACGTGCCGTATCTGTGGCCATAAAAAGCTGTCGTCTAGGCCGTCAAAAGCATTGCTATCGATATGATAACCATCAGGATTAAAGCGAAAGTTTTGAATATATCCGCCTTTGTCGCAATAAAAACGATCTGACTGACCCTGCACACCAATATAGTCTTCTGGTGATGCATTAAGTTTTTGCGCGTTTATTGGGCTACGCGAATCTTTTTTGTTGACGAGGTTTTGCCAAAATTTTGCCGGAGTGTCGGCATCGGGATATTGATTGGCTAAGCCTACAACGGCTATCTTGGGAGCAGCTTGAGAACTCAATGAGGTTCTCCTTCTAATAAAGTGTCACCATGCTCAACAGCAAAGCTGTTGGCGGCAATGAATAAGGTTTGTTGTTCGATGGCTTCGTTTAAGCTTTGCATAAACGGGGTTAATGACATGGGTACTCTGTGAGTCATTAACTGGGCTAAACATTTCAATAAACTGATGATGTCGTCTGCACCTTTGGCATTAACCGCCAATGCTTGCGCCTGCACATAGGTTGTTTGTTGGCCA
Organism: Shewanella phaeophyticola; assembly: GCF_025398315.1. Taxonomy (GTDB): domain Bacteria; phylum Pseudomonadota; class Gammaproteobacteria; order Enterobacterales; family Shewanellaceae; genus Shewanella; species Shewanella phaeophyticola. Next base: position 2,777,323 of record NZ_JAODOQ010000001.1, on the reverse strand, counting down.
ATAATTTTATCGATTAACGTCGCAGTTTGTCTGTCGGCGCCTATTTCAACAAATAAACGGCAGCCCTGGCTAATTGAGTCGCTGATAAGCTGGCTAAAGTCCAGCGGATGACAAAAGGTGTCGGCAATCGACTGGGCAATAGCGAGCGAGGTTAATTCAACTGGCTGTGTTTGCGCGGCCGATAAAAACTGAGTCGATGAGGGCAACGCTGCTAAAGGCTGCAAGTAAAACTGCTTTACATCCTCAATTATATTGAGCGCAGCAGGGGTGTGCATTGCGGTGACTCTATTGGCGGCAATGCCACGTTTTCCGGCTTGTTTAAGTAATGCTTTACAGCTTTGCTCGCAGCCGGCTAACACTAAGCTGTCGCCTTGCACAATGGCAATGTAAGCGCGAGGATAATCGGCTAAATGCGGGCTAAGGTCGGCAACGGTAGCGCGGGTAACAAAACTGTTCCACACAATGGGTTCATCATTGGCTAATTGCCATGCTTGTCTCACACTGCGCAACTCGCCTGAAATATCTTGATTAAAAATACTGCTGTTTTGGGTGGCTTCAATCAGTTTTTGTGGTGTTTGCCATACGCCTAAACTGGCTACATGGCGGCTTCACCCATTGAATAACCTAAAGCGAAGCGTGGTGTTATGGCAAATTCATCCTGCAATATTTTACTCAGCATGTAACTTGCGCCAACACCTGCAATGGCAAGCTCACTGAGGCTCATGTGGTTGTTGTTTTTCTCTTTCGTCGTATAAATCGCTTGGCTTTGCAGCATTGCAGGCAAGTCACCTTCAGCCTCTAAGCTGGCAAAGACTTGAGGGAACACATGGCCTAATTGGCTAAACATCTGCGGGTACACCGTGCCGACACCTGGGTAAACAAAACTCAGCCCGTTGGCTCCTAATGGCGAAGCGGTAAAGCAACTGCCTGCTGGCGTTTTGTAGTGAAACGTTTTGTTAAGCGTTGTCGTATTTTGTGTTTGCTGCGCCTCAATTGCCGCGAGCATGGCGCAGGCTTCTTGTTGTAAACCGCTTTGATTCGTCGCCATTAACACCAAGGCATAGGGTGCTTGCGATTGATATTGCAGCCATTGCTGGCGAATAAATTTAAGCAAGTTTAGCTCATCGCGTGGCTTGATTAGTGTGTCGCAAATGGTTGTTAATTGCGTGTGTAGCTGATCAATGTTTTGTGCTGATAGTGGCAGCATTAATCGGTTTGCTGCTAATAACGGTTTAGCACTACGTAATTGACTGCCCTGTGTAAGTACTAACGCGAGCACACCGATGTTGCTTGGGTAACACAAGCTGGCAACGCGGCTTTGATGGGCTGGCGTAAACCAAAAACCTTGACTGTTCGGTACGCGTCGATAGGCAATGTCTGCGACAAGTGTGACCAATGCATTGAGTGCATTATTAGCCTGAGTTAACTCTACAGCTTGAGGTTGAACATGTTGTCTTTTGGCATGAGCGAGTGCTTGAACTATGGCTTGCTCGCTGTTATCACCGCAACCTATGCCGTTTAAATATGCATGGGCATGAATGCCATTTTTTGCAGCCGTCATTGCTGACATAAACCACAGTTTATCGCCGATATTGACGATATCGCAGTGATGATGTGCAATAAGGCTTGCGGCATCAAGCAAAAGCATCTCGAGTAGCTCCAGATGCTAATGCAAGATGCTTAATGGACAGTGTGTTGTTATTGGAGAGTGCTGGCGCAGCCAACAACAAGGCCAAGCGCATTGGCTTGGCTAGTTGTTGTTTGAGATCAACGGTTAACTGTTCGGTTAACGCTGCTTGCTGATCTACGGACATCACATTTACTGAAAAGGTCACACGCTGTCCTTGCTGTGCTGGTTTGCAGGCTGACTCTCATGCTGATTCTCATGTTGATTCTCATGTTGATTCTCATGCTTATTAATAAAGGCCTGATTCAGGGTTTTGCTAATGGTTATTTTGGCATCACGCATTTGGCAACTTAAACGCCCATCTTGATTATACAAGCTCACATTGGCCATTAACATTCTGCCGCTGTGTTTTAACACCTCAAGTTGAATGTAACCCTGTTCGCCACTGACAAAAGGCGCTACCGTGATAAATTGCCCCATTGATGATGGCAAACTGGCAGCATCGTATTTGAGCCTTGCCCAAACCAACATGGCCTGTAACAGCAAATCTTCGGCAAACAGTTGGCTGCCACCTGCGACTGATGATGGCGCAAAGCTGGGGCAGTCTACAGGATCAATTTGCGGTAACTTAACCTGGCACAACAGCTGTTCATCATCAAAACTCAACACTTGCTTAATACCCTGCAAACGCGGCTCCATGGAACAAGGTGCCATTTTGATACAAGCTATTGCCTTGGTGTATGGCAGTCATTTGTGACAAATTTTGCAGTACCGTTGCAGGTAATCTTGATGCAGTGATGGCCGAGTCTGTTAACGCGTCATTCGCGACTAAGGTAGCCTGATATTGCGGTTTCATCGCCGAGTTTGGCTCGTTTAACAAACGGCTCATTATTAACGCGCTTATGCCCGCGTCAGTTTGAGTGAGTTGCAACTGCAGTAAATGTGGCTGGTCGGTATCAAAAATAACCCCTTTGAGTAATTTATAGTCAGCAACGCTTACAGGTTGATGGCACAAAGCTTGTGCGGTTTCGCGCATCCACTGTATAGCGCACACTGTCGGCAACACTGGGTTGCCAGCAATACGGTGATCGTTTACAAATTCCAACTCATTACGCTGAAGCACACGAGTTACCGTAATGATTTTGCTGTCTGTAGCCAAATATGGCGCAGAAAACGTCAGCGAACCCTCTGCGTGTGGCAAAGTGTTCGCATTAGGCTTTTTTGCAGTAGCATCCTGTGAAGCTGAACCTTGCATATCTGAACCAATTAGCATTTGCACGCCTTGCGAGCTTAATAAGCTATGAGCAAATAAGTTGGCACCAGCTTCAAGCGGGATCACGTATACGCCACGTTCAACAAACATCTTTTTCAGTGCAGAGCTCACCATACCGCCGTCCCATAGGCCCCAGTTAAAGCTCATGACTTTGGCTTGGGGCAATTGTGCGGCCAATTTTAATGCGGTTTTATTAAGAATTTCATTCGACATCGCATAGTCGCTTTGACCTGTATTGCCATAAAACCCTGCCGCCGATGAGAACATGGCGACCAATTTGATCTCTTGTGGATCAAGCGCATTAATGATGCTCGTGATGCCAGTGACTTTAGTGCTGTAAACGCGATTCAGTTCATCTAAGGTTTTGTCTTGAATGTGTTTATCTGCTAATACGCCAGCGCCATGAATGACGCCATTGATGACTAACTTTTTATCGTTAGCATCAGTTAACGCTGCAAGTGCGTCGATAACGCCTTTAGCATTGCTGACATCCATCGCCACATATTGCGCGCTGGCGCCTACCTTGGTAAAGGCGGCGAGGGAACGGTCAATCTCTAAGCTACTTTGTACTGGCCACACTAATGCATCAATTTGCTTTGGTGTGGGTTTTTCGCCTTGAGATTGAATGTAACTAATGGCTGCCGCTTTCAGCTCTGAGGCTTGTTTACCTTGCGCCCAAGCTGGCATGTTATTGCCAAGGTGCTGACTACGACCAGCAAGTACAAAGTGTGATTTACTTTGTTTTGCCAGTGTAAGCGCACATTCAAAGGTGACACCTTTAGCGCCGCCAGTGACCAATATGTTGTCTTGTTGGGTTAACACTGCTGCTGGGTATTGCGAGCTGCCAGTTTTTGCTGCAATTAATGTTGCGCGGCCTTGCTGGCTAATGCCCACTTCGGTCATGCGTTTAGCACTGGGTGCTTCACCATTAACATCAAACAGTTCAGCAATAATGGCATTGGCAAATGTTTTGGCATCAATGTTATTGGCGATATCAAGCGCGCGGCAGAACACATTTGGCCATTCATGGCTTAAGGTTTTGGTGAGGCCAGACAGTGCCGCTTGGTTTAATTCAGCTTTACTTAGTGCTGCGCTATCTAGGTAGCCAAAGCCACCGTCGATACGGCTTACGGTAAAGTAACTTAAGCGTGATTGCAGGGGTTTAGTAAATTCAGCATGCAGATGTTTCGCCCATAAAAAGGCGTTATCAACAGCGGATTTTGCTGCCTCATTGCAGCTGACTAAGTCTTTGCTGTCAGCGTTAAACTGTGGCTGTAAGTGCACAAAGCCCGCAATGGGGTGTGAAGCACTAATCTCATTGATCACCTTGGCAATGCTTGCATCATCAATGTTGGTTAAGGCATAACTACTGATGTCGCTGCTTAAAGGCGAGTGAGCTGTGCTGATGGTTTCTGGGTTACGAATAACGGCGACGGTTAATCCTTTAGCATGAAGTTTTTCAGCAAGTACACCGGCATTATGACCATCATCTGTGATGACAATGCAGCTGTCTGTTGAATAACATGCATCTAGTTTATCCGCCGCTGGCAACTTTTTTAGCGCTACCCCGCTGTGTGGCGGTAAGTCAGATGTATCGATAACTTCAGTATTCGATGTTGCCGTAACGGTAGCAGAGGCTGGTGCGCCTAGCTTACCTTGCATATAGCTGACGATTTCACCTAAGGTGTGACACTCGGCTAAATCTTCTGGGTTGAGTTCTGGTAAACCCGGTAGCTCATCTTGCACCGTGCCTAAAATCTCTACGCGCTTGATTGAGTCGATACCTAAATCAGCTTCCATGTCCATGGTGAGTTCAAGCATTTCTGCTGGGTAACCGGTTTTATCGGCTACCACTGCCATCATGGTCGTGAGCACGGTTTCCGCGCTTAAGTTTGAGGCTTCGACTTGTACCGCTGGCGCTGCAGACACAGTTGAGGCTGACTCAGTTGAGGCAGACAAGGTCGATTGCATGTAATCAACAATCTCCCCCAAGGTGCGACACTCTGCTAAATCTTCTGGGTTAAGCTCTGGTAAGCCCGGCAGCTCATCTTGCACCGTACCTAAAATCTCTACGCGCTTGATGGAGTCGATACCTAAATCGGCTTCCATGTCCATGGTCAACTCGAGCATTTCGGCTGGGTAACCGGTTTTATCGGCAACCACTGACATCATGGTATTCAGTACGGTCTCAGCGCTTAAGCCTGATGCCTGAATTGGAGACGCTTGGACTGTTATCGCTTGAGTAGATGCGGCCACTGGGGGTGGCACTGTTGATTCCTGTACTGGTGCAAGCTTTGATTGCATGTAGTCAACAATCTCACCCAAGGTGCGACACTCAGCTAAATCTTCAGGGCTAAGCTCTGGTAAGCCCGGCAGCTCATCTTGCACCGTGCCTAAAATCTCCACGCGCTTGATGGAGTCGATACCCAAATCGGCTTCCATGTCCATGGTCAACTCGAGCATTTCAGCAGGGTAACCGGTTTTGTCAGCGACTACTGCCATCATGGTATTCAGTACGGTCTCAGCGCTTAAGCCTGATGCTTGAATTGGAGACGCTTGGACTGTTATCGCTTGAGTAGATGCGGCCACTGGGGCTGGCACTGTTGATCCCTGTACTGGTGCAAGCTTAGATTGCATATAGTCAACAATCTCACCCAAGGTGCGACACTCTGCTAAATCTTCAGGGCTGAGTTCTGGTAAGCCTGGTAACTCATCTTGCACTGTGCCTAAAATTTCCACGCGCTTGATTGAGTCGATACCTAAGTCTGCTTCCATGTCCATGGTGAGCTCAAGCATTTCGGCTGGGTAACCGGTTTTGTCAGCGACTACTGCCATCATGGTATTCAATACGGTCTCAGCGCTTAAGCCAGATGTTGGCACTGATGTTTGAGCTGGCACAGCTGACAACTTAGATTGCATATAATCAACAATCTCACCCAAGGTGCGACACTCCGCTAAATCTTCAGGGTTGAGCTCAGGTAAACTCGGTAGCTCATCTTGCACTGTGCCTAATATCTCGACGCGCTTGATTGAGTCGATACCCAAATCGGCTTCCATGTCCATGGTGAGCTCAAGCATTTCTGCTGGGTAACCTGTTTTGTCGGCCACCACTGCCATCATAGTGGTTAATACGGTATCGGCACTTAAACCTGATGTTGGCGAAGTTGTTACTTGTGCTACAGGTGCGCTAGCGGTTTGAGTCGATACAGACGCTGGCGCGGCAGACAGCTTAGATTGCATATAATTAACAATCTCACCTAGGGTGCGACATTCGGCTAGATCCTCTGGGCTAAGATCTGGCAAGCCTGGTAGCTCATCTTGTACTGTGCCTAAAATTTCCACTCGCTTGATTGAGTCGATACCTAGATCGGCTTCCATGTCCATGCCAAGTTCAAGCATTTCAGTTGGGTAACCGGTTTTGTCGGCAACCACATTCATCATGGTGAGCTGCACTGCATCTGCCGATAAGCCTGTAGATGCACTTGCTACTGGTGCCGTTGCAGGCATCGGTGCTGCTGGTTGAGCTACTTGAGCGATTGGCTCTGATACTGCTGCGGGTGTAGGTGCTGGTGTTGTGGCCGCGGCTGCAACAGGTGCTGGCGCAGCGGCTTGAGCCATTACTGGTGTTTGGGTTGCCGCAACAGGTGCTGTAACCGCTTGTGGCGCTGCAAGGTTATTGGCAAAGGTATTTACAGCGGCGGGTGCTTGCCCTTGTAACATGGCTAATGCAGCTTGGCTGGTTTGCGCTTGCAGTGCTAAAAACTGTGTGTGACTTTGCAGTGTTTGCGCTTGATGCTGGTGGAATAGTTCCATCGAGCGTTGCAAGCTTTCGGGGATAGCAACCCCTGATGATGCCATTTGCGCCTGGGCTGTCATCAGTTGATTAAAGGTGTCACCATACTGCTGTGGAATGGCTAAAAACTGTTGATGTAACGTAGCTGTTTGTTGCTGCGCTGCAAAAAATGCATTTAAACTGTCGTTACTTACCTTTGTGTGCGCTTGAGCTGATGTTTGACTAGCTTGCGCAGTTGCTTGTGTAAGAGGCGCTTGTGCAATGGGCGTTTCAGCTGATGCAGTAGGTGCACTGGCCACTTCAACATATTCGGTTTTGATCACTTGTTTTTCCACTATTTTTTCCACAATTTTCTCGACAGGCACTTCCACTGTCTTGCTGGTGACTTCGCCACTTTGCAATGATTTTTGCATCTTTGCTTGTGTGCTTGGGCTGATGTAGTTTTGCGCTGTCAGTTTGACGTTCATCGGCGAGGTTTTAGCAAGCTCTGCTATTGGCGCTTGATAAGGGTCAACCTCAGTTAATGCCACACCTAATACCGCTAATTGCGTTGCCGCTTGACGCAATTGAGTGTCGCTACTGCCTTTCGGATTAGGGTTTAGACTAACAACACTGACCGCTTCAGGTTTGTTGCTCAATGTGGCCTCAACCAGCTTTTGTAAAATGTTTTTAGGCCAAACTCAACAAATACTCGCGCGCCAGCATCGTACATGGCAACGAGTTGCTCGCTAAAATGCACTGACTGCAGCATATGTTCGCTAAAGGCGGCTTGAATTGCTTTGCCGTCGCTTGGGTGACGCTGACCTGTACCGTTGGCGTATAACGCCACGTTAGGCTTAGCAAACTTAACCTTGCTAATCGCTTTGGCAAACGGCTTTTGCGCGTGGCCAACTAAAGGTGTGTGGAACGCCCCTGATACTGGCAAGGCAATGGCTTTAAAGCCTAACTCTGCAGTAATGGCTTTTGCTGCATCTGCGCAAGCCTCTGTTGGTACTGCAATCACTAATTGCGTTGGCGCATTGTAGTTAGCGACTTTTACGCCATCAAAGGCACTGATACAGTTTTCTAACTGACTGACACCTTGTTCGGCTGCTTGTGGCGGCACAATGATGGCGTACATGACGCCAGGGTCTTGATCGGCAGGTGTGGCAGCCATGGCCTGGCCACGAGCAAAGGCTAATTGATAATAATCGTCCTGGCTGATAACCCCAGCTGCACATAAGGCTGACAGTTCACCAAAACTGTGGCTCGCGACCATGTCAGGGCTAAAACCGGCTTGAGTGAACAGTGCGTATTGGCCCATGCTGACCGCACCAATGGCGCTTTGAGCATAAGCTGTGTTGGTTAGTGCGGCTTGCTGCGCCGCAATCTCTTGCGCCTCAAAAGCCGGAATAGGGTAGATAACTTGTGATAATGGCGTTTGCTTATGCTTGGCAAAGACTTTGTCTGCTTGCATTAATTGCTGGCGCATTTCAGGGTAGAAACATGCAAGCTCGGTGGCCATGTTGACATATTGCGCCCCTTGGCCTGCAAACAATGCCGCCACCTTAGGTGCTGCTTTTTTATTGACTAAGCTGGCACTGCGATAACTTGCGCCAGAGGGTAATTGCCAGTTATCGGCATGATTGTTAGTTAACTGGGCTAGGGCTTGAGTAAGCTGCACGGTTAAGTCAGCAATTGACGCTACAACTAAGCCTAAACGTGCTGCTGTTGGCGTAATGTCAGAAATGGCAAAGCGCTGGGCTAGCTCGGTTAATGCCAATTCTTGACTATTGGCTTTGCTGGTATCGATGGCGGCTATTTCAGCTTGTAGCTCAGCCAATTTACTTTGCAGTGCCGCCTTGTTATCCGCACTGATTAACAAGCTTTGTGGCACCGCGCGTTGACGGTATTTGTCATTACGGGCGTGATCTTGACGGTACTCTTCCAACACGATATGGAAGTTAGTGCCACCAAAACCAAACGAGCTAATACCGGCGCGGCGCGGCGTGTCGTCAGGGCGAGGTAACCATGGGCGAGTTTCGGTATTGAGATAAAACGGTGAATCACTGATGCCCAGTTTTGGATGTGGCTTACTCACATTAATCGTCGGCGGTAATACTTTATGGTGCAATGCCAACGCCACTTTAATTACTCCCGCGGTACCAGCGGTTGATTTTGTGTGGCCAACCTGAGACTTAACCGAACCAAGCGCGATGTGTTGTTGGCTGTCGTTATCTTCAGCAAAAACTGATTTTAAGCCATTAAACTCGGCAACATCACCTGCAGCAGTACCTGTACCATGGGCTTCAATGAGTCCTACTGTATGCGGGGCAAAACCGGCATCATCATAAGCACGCTTTAATGCTTTGGCCTGGCCTTCAGGGCGCGGCGCATAAATACTCTTAAATTTACCGTCAGAAGATGAACCAATGCCTTTAATTACGGCATAGATTTTATCGCCATCACGCTCAGCATCTTCAAGGCGCTTAATCGCCACCATGCCAATACCTTCACCAATCATCATGCCTTTTGAATCAGTATCAAATGGTTGAATGGTGTCGTTAGTGGTAAATGCAGGGGTTTTTGAGAAACTCATGTACATCGACGGTGAGTTGTCGGTACAAACACCGCCGGTGATCATCATGTCGCTGCGCCCTTCCACCAGTTCGGTAATCGCCATGCGCATGGCCGCTAACGAGCCCGCACAAGCCGCATCGACGACACAGTTCATGCCGCCTAAGTCAAAACGGTTCGCAATACGACCAGCAATGACGTTACCGAGTGACCCTGGGAACGAGTTTTCTTCCCAGTGGATATATTGATCTTGAAACTTCTTAATCAGCATTTCGCTGTCGGCGTCACTAATACCACTGTTTTTGAATACTTTCTTGAGTACTGGGTATTGTAAGCGGCTGCTTAAGCTGTGGTTGATTTTTTGTCCGCCACCCACACCAAGGGTAATCCCGATACGGTCGGTATCGTATTGCGCATCGATTCCGGCATCGGCTAACACTTCTTTAGCGACCACTAACGACAACAGCTGCGAGGTGTCGGTTAACTCTAAAATGTTAGGCGGCAGGCCAAATTCCATTGGATTGAAATCGACCTCAGGTAAAAAACCACCACGTTTACAGTAGCTTTTATCGGGCGCAGATTTATCGGCATCGTAGTAATCGTCGGCGTTCCAATGGCTGTCTGGAATATCAACAATGGCGTCAATTTTTTCGCTGATTAAATCCCAAAATTTATTCAGGTAACGCGAGTTAGCAAAGATGCTCGCCATGCCGACAATGGCGACAGGCATGTCTTTTAAGCGTTTGTTTAAACGCTTGTCGTGATTACTGGATTGGCTCATATGAGTCTCCGCTTGATAACTGAGAGTCAGTTATCTGCTGTTGGGGTGCAGCGGCTTTAGATGCCTTTGGCGTTGCCGCTGATTGACTTGCTCCAGGAAAACGAGCAAGAAAAGTGTGATAGTTACGTACTAATAATTTACGTAAATGAAACGGTCCGTGCTTGAGCACATAAGCCATATAACGATTGCTCGCCTGAGTATGGCTGTCTTGATAAATGTCTAGATAAACCCAGTCGGTGTCAGCATCGACGCCCAATAACACCGAAGAAGCTTGCTTTGGACTGTATTGTTTGGGGATGCTTAATGATTCAACTTGTACTACATGACTGACACTGGGGAACGATAAAGTATCTGCCAGTGTTTGTGGGTTGACGGCATAAGTGACCACGTCAGTGCCCTGGGTAATGGGTAATTGATTAAAATAACGCTCAGGCACAAATCCACTGTCAACGTCATCAAGTTTTGATACGCCGTGACGTTTTAAGCAACGAGCTAAGCCGGAGCGAGAAACATTTGGATTAATAAACTTCTGGGTTATCGACAACAGTCTGTCTAACGGCATTTTGAGTTGGTATCGCAAACCGACTACCACATATTCTTGCATGGGTGACAAGGTCGTATTGAGTTTATGCGGTGTGTTAGGGGCATTATTGACTGAGTCGCGCTTACGCCATTTTCGGATGGTGGCTTCACTAATATTAAGTATTTTAGCGAGTTGACTGACGCTGTATTCGGATTGCTGAATAAACTGCCGCATTTCGGGGGTCGTCGTGGCATTACGGTGATTAACCGTTTTGGGACGTGACCGACCTTCAGGATACTTAGGTTCAGGATGTGAATGTATCTTTTTTGCCATCTAGACAGGGATTCCAAATAATCTATTGGGATGTTCGCTCGCTAGACTTACTCAAGTTAGCTCAAATATCCATTTATGCGTAGTAACAACAAGCAGATTACCTGAGGTTTCACTTCGATACAATCACCCGAGACTAAAAACAACGATGTCAGCTTTGATAGTCAATGTTGAAGTGCCATGAGAGCCCAAAATTGAGTCTGAAAAAGTAGGTTAGTAATGTTGTGATGTTTAGCGTTATCTTTTAATAAAACGGCCATCGACAACCTTGCTGACGGATAAGTATTGGGGGGTATCGCTTAAAGTGAATCGTCATTTGATATTTGCGGTTGAGATTAAATAGATTGTCTTTCCATTAGATTGCTATAGTCTGGTTAATCATACTTTTTGTTTTTTATCCCTGATACTTGGCCATTCATTACTAAAAGGCCGTCAAATGACAAGTCTTCGCTTAAGTTATCAAACGGTTGAGTTTGACTCCAATTGATATCCATCTTTGCACATTACGTGATAAACAAGAGTTTTATGATCCTAATGGTATGGCCGAAAAATTGGGTATATCCTCTGCTACGTGGCCGCTTTTTGGTGTTGTGTGGCCATCAAGTCTAGTACTTGCGCATCATATTGATGATTATCACACCGGCAATAAACGCATACTTGAGATAGGTTGCGGCATGGCATTGAGCAGTTTGTTATTAAACAAACGTCATGCTGACATCACCGCGACAGATTATCACCCTGAGGTGGGAAAGTTTTTGCTGCGAAATACTGAGCTAAACCAAGACAAACCGATTCATTATGAACAAGCTGACTGAGCCAGTGATCAAGATCATTTGGGGTTGTTCGATTTAATTATTGGCAGCGATTTATTATACGAAGATGAGCATGTTGAGTTGTTAGCTCACTTTATTAATGCCCATGCCAATGATGTTTGCGAAGTGATTTTAGTGAATCCTGGCCGCGGTAAAAAAAACAAGCTGTCAACCAAAATGATTGAGCTAGGCTTTAGTTCTGTTCATCAAAAACCATTACACACAGATTATTTACCAGAAGCATTTAAAGGTCATATTTTGACATTTTTGCGCTAAGCTTATTGCCACCAAAACGGCATGATACTCAGTATGGTGTTATCTTTGTATTAATGTCGTCACGCAGCAATAAACTCCCGTTATCATATATTCTAATGGTTTACTTTTTGGCTCTGTAACATTGCTTACAAGATGTGCATATAACACTGTCTTCTAATGTTACTTTTGCATAATATAGTTATGCAGTCGTTAGACTAAGAATGAACTACAAATAAAACATTAATGATACTGACGATAAAGTGTTGTAAACGGCAACGTATCGATTGATGAGCTTGACTGTTTTTTTATTTATGGCGAGAGCGTTATGATCAATCAGTTGCAAGAAAAATATCAATTGTCGCTTTTACTGCTTCTCAGTATTGTTGCTGTACTGGGTGTTTTTCCGTTTGTGGTTATTCGTTTTCTTGAGCACAATTATGTTGCTGCAATAATCGATATGACGCTAGTTATTGGGATTGTATCCCTTGTTGCTTATGCGCATAAGGCTAAGCAAATTCGCTTGGTTAGCGCCATATTGGCGATATTTATTAATGCTGGTGTCGTCACTATCGTGGTAGCGAATGGTACAGGTAGCTTTTTATGGGTTTATCCTGTTTTTGCAAGTACATTTATTTTAGTTAGACCGATAGAAGCGTTTATTATTAATCTTGTTGCTTGCCTATCTTTACTAGCGTTATCAGATATTTTTGAAACGGTATCGCTCAACTCATTTGTTGTCACAATCATTATGTTATCAATGAGCGCTTTTGTTTATGCCAGTCACGGAGCAAAACAATTTAGCTTACTCGAAACCCTCAATAGCGTTGACCCGCTTACCGGAGCCTTAAATCGTCGTGCAATGAGTACAGATATTCAGGCCGCGTTAGCCCTTGCTGAACGTCAAGGCGTTAGTCATGTATTAGCTATTTTAGATTTAGATTTCTTTAAAAAAATCAATGATAAATTTGGTCATGCGGTGGGTGACAAAGTATTAAAAGATTTTGTAACCATTACGACTACTCATATTCGTAAACACGATCGTCTTTATCGGTTTGGCGGAGAAGAGTTTGTATTACTCATCTCTGATTCCAATAAGCAACCACAAGCATTTATTCAACATCTTCGAACAGCTATCAAAAATGAATTAAAAACACCTGATGGCCAAGAGATTACCGTGTCTTTTGGTGTTGCATCTTGGGTCAAAGGAACAACAGCAGATACTTGGCTAAAACGAGCTGATGAAGCTTTGTATTTGGCAAAAGAAAATGGCCGTGATTGTGCGGTTTTCAGCAAAGATTAGGTTACTGTTATTCGTTATTCCTATCTTCTTATTTATGTTTAGTCTTACAACACAAAGACAGTGGATATAAATATGCAAAAAATAAAATGTTAAGTTAATTCAATAATATGTTGAGTTGTCGTTAAAAATACTTATTTACTGCACCGTTTATGCATAGTTGTTTAGTAGAGTCATGACCAGTATCTATAAACACAATAAATTGGGATGTAGTGCAATGCAAATAAAGTCAACTCTAGGCTTAGTGGTTTGTTGTTCGTTATTGTTTGCAGGCTGCGGGACGGATGACACAACAGACAGTGTCGCAGACGCAGTGACGGAAACGGTAACGGATACGGTGGAAACTGAAGTTGATGAGATTATAGATAACATCGTTGTTGTTGATCCCTCTGTATTTGCACTCAATTCACTAGAGTCAATAGAGATAGTCGATTGTACCTTGTCTAATGGTGATGCCAGCATTTGTTATTCCGTGACTGTTAATGGTTTTCCTGCTGATAGAAATGAATTGGAGCCATTCTGCCCTGAATCTATAGAAACCACAGCAGATGATGCAGGTAAGTGGTTTGATGGTGGTGTGTTATATGATCTAACGGGCTCGTTCGTGTCTAACTTGAGTGTATTTTACGGTGACAGTAAATGGCAACTCTATGATAAAGACACGGGCTTAGTGAATATCACCGACACTCAAGTGGCTTGTGAAGCCGCAGCAAGGCTACAATGCGGCGGCCGAATACAATAACTTTTGTGTGCAATGTGAAATCAGTTATTACAGTGACGTTGCTAGTGAGGGGGTTTCTAGCACCTACTTAATACCTGTCACGCCAGTGTTACGAGATAACCCTGCAGATATTAGCAGTGACAATGTCGGTGTCGCATTTAATGGCGTAAACCTTGCTGTTGCTGCGCCTACTCAAGCTATTTTAAGTGCTTATACTATTGCCGCATTTGATGATTGCGTTGGCCATGTTAACCCCGTTGCTGGTTATCATTATCATGGTGCTAACCATGGGGATGGGACTTGCCCTGCGATTGATTATGAAAGTGATGGTCATGGTGGCGCGTTTGCCTATGCAATGGACGGTTTTGCTATTTACAGCATGCTTAATCAAAGTGGTGAAGAAGACACTGATTTAGACGAATGCCGTGGGCACAGTGATGATACACGCGGTTACCATTATCATGCAGCGGGTGCGGGTGAAAATACTTTTATTGGTTGCTTTGCGGGTGAGATAGCACAATGATGCCCCATTTTAAGTTATTGACAATGGCTTTAGTACTGGCATTAACCTCAACGTTATCTGCTTTTGCACATGAAGAACATGTTTTTAAAGCGCCTTGGGATGCCTGTGCTGATGCGGTTAAAACTCAGCAATGTGCTTACACTAATGCCCATGGTGATTTATTTAAAGGTACTTGCAGAGTATTTAACGAGGCGTTGATGTGTGTGCGCAATCAACCGATAATCACCGCTGAAAAGGTAACACCTGCAGATGTTGCTGAAGTGACGGTATCTTCACATCATGATAGTCACGAAAATCATTAATTTTTATATTCTAACGATAAAAAAGCAGGTAATGGGTATTTCATTACCTGCTTTTTTACGGCTTAAAACTAGTCGATAAAGTTGTTTAGCTTGGAAAGAAGTCAATGGCCCAAATGGTGGTCATTACCGCGACTTTTTCAGCTGGGAAAGTGATTGAACGGAGCACCAAGGTTAATTGACGCTCTAATTTAGCATCGTTAAGTTCGCTCGATTTAATCGTCACCTTGCTGATACTGCCATTAGGTTGAATGACAATTTCAAACATCACTTTGCCTTTTAAAAAGGGATCTTTTCTTAAGGCGCGGTTGTAGAGTGAATAAAGCCGTGATTTATTGGCTTCTAAGGTGCGTCTAAGAGCAGCCTCTGAACGTTGACCAGCATGACTTGCCTGGCTGGCCTGTTCAGCCGCGGCGCCCTGACTGGCTAACACTTCTTCTTTTGCGAGACGAATTTGTTGGGTTTCGTTACCGCTCAGCGAGCCAGATGACACCGTTTGGCTAATGGTTGATTTTGCCAAATTATCAGTTTGTTTATTGGCTGCACCGGCGAGTAGGTCACGTTTTACTTTGACCTCTTGGCTCGTGGTTTGATCAAGCTTACGCTGCGCCGTCGGGGTAACATCAAAGGCTTCACGCATCGAAAATAACTCATCTTTCATGGCGGCTAAGCCTGATGTGCTGGCTTTTTCTTTGGCTGCCTCACGGGTTGTGGGTTGCACAACTTGAGGTTTTACCACAGGCTCAATTGGCTTCTCGACTACCTTGTCTTCAGGCGGAGCCGGCTCTGGCTCAGGCAGCGGTTCTGGCTCCGGTGGCTTCACTTCAGGTTTAACCGGTGGCGGTAACTGCTTTTCTTGTAAGATGATTTTCGCCAGCTGTGGCGGCACTTGCTCTTTAACTTCTCGTGGCAGTTCAACTTGTTCAAGCATGGGCACCACAACGGCAAACACCAAATAAACCAACAACAGCACCCACAAAATCTGTTTAAACAGTTTGTCTTGTTTGCTGGGTTTAAATAAGTCGCCTAAATCATTAAAGCTATTACTTGTGTGCTGATTAAGTTGAGCTGTTCCAAGGGTAGCTGTAGTCATGTTAGCTCTCCCCATCAGCTTGTTTAGCCTGTTGTTCAACCGCTAACGAAATATCACGATACCCCGTTGTTGCACAGGCTGCCATTATTTGCTTTAACACCACATAAGGTGTTGCAGCATCGCCAATAATGGTGACCGCGCGGCCATTTTGCTGTTCGGTTTCAGTCAGTTCGGTGCGCTTACTGGCCTGGTAGGTGAGCTCAGTGGTTAAGGTTTCAATAAACTCAGGGTTTTCTTGTTCAGTGAGTCCTTGTCCATCTTCACTTTTTTGCCAAATAGCCCGCTCTTGTACTAACACTGTGTCGGCGATGACTGTGATAACCAGGTTTTCAACGGGCAAGGTTTCAGCGACAGACACTGGCAAGCTGAGCTTTTCGATATTTTGCAATACACGCACTTCAGACTGATTCACAATTAAGAAAAACACTAAAATCGTGAAAATGTCCATTAACGCGACAAGGTTAAGCTTACTACCCGCTTTTAAGCGTTTGTGATGTTTAACTAATCTGCGGCTTCTGGCCGATTGTTTCATCATTGCTTGGCTCCTATTGGTTGTCCAATAGTGGTCTGTGACTCTGAGTCACTGACCGCGGGAGCATCCCCAAGTGAGACCATTGGAAACAACTCTGCATCAACCAAATTAGCGGCAACTACGGCTTTAAATGAGCGAACTGTGTCCATGGCCGATACGATGGTTTGGTAGTCAATGGCTGGGTCTAGCAGTAATACAATGTCGTTTTTCTCTATGCCTTGCTGCTGAAATGTCAGTTTTAAATCTTGCAGGTACACCGACAGGGCGGCAAAGTCATAGCCTGTCTCTGTTATGTCAAATTGTTTAAGTGCCATACCCGCCGGATAGTTAAGGGTTAAGCGGCTAGGGGTAATCACTAATTCGAGTATTTTGGGTTCTTGTTCATCTTGTGCTTGTTCTTCTTCGGTTAACACCGGCAGTTGTAAGTTAAGAATGCGCACTTGTGAGAACACCAAACTCAGCAGTAACACTGGCACTAACACTATCATCAAATTCATAAATGAGGTGATATCCAGTTCTGCATCTTGGGTATTGGGGCGACGGTGGCGTCTCATACTCATTAACCTCGGTAGTTATCCGTTTGCTGGTTAAATGACAACGAATTAAGCAGTTTGATGCCTGCCATTTCAATTGAGTCAACAATGGTGGCCGTTTTAGTTTGCAGGCTAGAGTGAAATAAAATCAGTGGGATAGCGGTGATCAAACCAAATGCAGTGGTGTTCATCGCCACCGAAATACTCGATGACAATAAGTTGGCTTTTTCTGCAGGATCGGCGCTGGCAACGGCAGAGAACGCCGCAATTAAGCCCATAATAGTACCTAACAAACCGAGTAACGTTGCGATATTCGCCAGTGTGGCAATAAATGGCGTGCGTTTTTCAAGGCGTAGCATGTATTCCATTACGGTTTCTTCCATGGCGTATTCAACATCTTCACGGCGGCTGGCACTTGATATGCGCGCAATACCTGACTGCAATACGTCAAACACGGGTGCTTTATGGTTTTGTGCATGTTGACTAATGGTATTAACGTCGCCTGTTTTGAGGGCGTTTTTTATCAACGAAAATGCTTTTTGGTTAGTGCGATGCGCTGAGCTTAAATATAACCAGCGTTCAATGGTAATGGCTAAACCGATCACTAACACTAACGCGATAGGGTAGATAAATGAGCCACCATTTTGTAAAAACGCAATGATATGGTCGGTAAAACTCATGTGATGTTCCTTCTATTTTTGTTGTTTGTCCCCAGGTGTTTATGGCTGCATGGGGCAATTATCTTGTGACTCAGATTGTTAAGGTATTTTGGTGTTTAGCTGTATTTATTTTATTGGGCTTACTTTGTCTGTTGATTGCTATTGGCAAAGTCTCTCACCTGTTGCCTAAATGCTTTGGGGTTTATGGGTTTAAATTCAGGCAGGGTGAGCTGCATGTCGTTGTTATTGATGTCTATAGGATGGGTAATCCCTTGCCACGGCATGATGTACAGCACTTTAGGTTGCTCTTGAGAACCCGTGACTTGGCTTTCGATTACCACCGGCTTGTTGTTTACCGCCGTTGTGTTTGGCTTGTCGGCTTCATTGGCAAAACTTGTTTGAATAGCCGACGCCCAACACAAACAAACAGCAGTCAATTGCAACGCTTTTATCGTGTTCATATTAGCCTGCTCCGTTGGTATTATCGGGTAGGGTTAACCCTGCTCGTTGAATTTTAATTTCGACGCCAGCAAGCCAGCGCTTTGCTTGTTCATCGTCTGGTTGATTGGCTAAGTAAGCCAAATAAAACTGCCTTGCTTGTAATAACTTACCGCGATAAAGCTCTAATAACATCGCTAAATTGATTTGAGCCTGAGGATACTGCGGCCACAATGTTAGTGCGGTTAAATAGCCCTGTTCAGCCTGGGCATATTGGCCTTGTTGTCTGGCAATATTGGCCTTAATTTGATGCGCGTATGGGTTACTGCTGTTGGCCTTAATGGCCTGATCTAATAATGCATCTGCTTGATCAAAAGATTGTTGGTTAATTGCTATGATGGCTTTATTGACGTAAGCCCCCGATAACTGTGGCTGAGTTGCGATGACATTATCAAACAGGCTATTAGCGTTTTGCCATTGCTGGTTTTTCATCGCGTTAATTGCTTGCTGATATTGTGCTAACACTGCCGCAGGGACTTCGGCTAAACGAAGCGATGCTTGTTCAAGGTACACGTTGCGCTGATCTTGTTTGTCGGCAATCGCGGTTAAAGTAGTATTGGCGTCTTTGTGAGTGATATTAACCATGTCGACAATGTGTTGTTCAGCGGTATCCGATGATGCTGCGCGGCTTGGCGTATTGGCATCATTACTATTTGGCGCCGTGCTGCAACTGGCTAAAAACATCGCACAGAACAAGGCGATAAATGCACTTAGCCCATGGCTGAGGTTGATAATGATTTAATGGATCGCATCGATAACCTCATGTGTTAATTCTGATTTTTGGTATAGGGCTGGAGACATCTCTGCCAGGCGGGTAAAGCTTTTATCAACCCATTGATCAACAATATCTTCCCATGCCCGCTGTGCGTTACTGATGTGGATGTCGATGGCTTTTTCTTCAAACGGGTAGGCGAGTTCTTCGAGTAAGATTTCGTACTCTTCAAGGGCAAGCTCATCTAAATCGTTAGGGCGCTGAGAGTTCATCATGTCGCTTGCCAATTGACGGTACATTTCTGCTAGATTATAAGTGGCATGCGGCACGTATTTAGCTAATTGAAAACCAAGTACCTGTTGGTAGTAATTAATGGCTTTTTTCATGGCGTCTTGTTTACGCTTTAAGCTTTTTTGCAGTGGCGCATTGAGCTTAATGGCCGCAAAGCTTCGCTGCTCTGCTTCGCCTAACGCAAAGGCGGCAATTGAGCCGAGCTCGACCTGGCGGGCTTGAATGGCGTTGGCATCACTTTGTCGTTGCTGGCGATCAAAGCTAAGTATTTGTCTAAACCAGTAATATTGTTTATTGGCTTCACCGCTTTGGCGATAAAATTCACTCATTTTAAAGCGCACTTCTTGAGCCACATCGAATGGTTGTGGGTAAGTTTTTGCATAGCTTCTGAATGTGGTGAGAGCGTTATTGCGATCGCCTGCTTTTAAATAATATTCGGCTGCGGTGTATTGTGCTTCACGCTTTAACGGCCTGGTTGCTCGTTGGCCACAATAATTAATAATTGCTCTGCGGCTAAGTCCCACTGGGCTAACGCTTCGTATGACTGGGCTAACTTTGCCGGAATTGCCGCGCTAAACTCATGGTTTGGATGTTGTTTTTGAAACGGTTTTAACACATCAATGGCTTGTTGCCAGCGCTGTTGTTCTAGCAAAAGGTTAGCGGCATCCAGTTCTGCGTTTACTGCATATTGTGATTCTGGCACCACTTGAGCGACGCGCAATAACTGACTAACAGCCAATAGTGGCTCAGTTTGTTTAACGGCCTGGGCTTGAAAGTAAATACTCGAGGCCAGTAAGTTGCGCATTTCGCTCCAGGCGGTAGTGCTGTTATCTGTGTATTGTAGCGCAAGCACGTAAGCGTCTTCTGCCTGCGCATATTGCTCTTGTTGATACAGGCTATTGGCATACAGTTGGCTGACAAACTGCACTTGTTTACGGGCAGTGTCTGATAATGGCGTTGCCATTTGTGCTGCGCTAGAGCTCGCAGTCAGTGGTGCTATGCCATGAGCTTGTAAGACAAAATCGGTAAAGTATTTCAAGCTAACGCAGTCTTGGCTGTCAAATGAATATTGCGCCGCATTGCCGGCCAATTGTAAGGCGCGTTCATCTTGCGGATATTGTTTAATAAATTGTTTATCTAATTGATTACGTTTGCTAATCAATGGTGTGACAACTTCAATAGCAGTTGGACTTTGCTGTGAGATCAGCTCACGTATGGTCACGGTTGTGGCGTAGGCTGATTGCTGCTGTATTTGGCTTAACGCTGTTGATGCCTCAGCATCAGTTGGCTCATACGCAATGGTGTAATAGCTGTCTAGCGAAGCTTGATACTGCTTGGCTTCATAGTTTGCATCAGCAAAAAGATACTGGTCGTGAATAATGTCTTTGCTTAGTAATGGCTTGGCTTGAGGCAATTGGGCCAGCTGCAAATAAGTGTTTAATGCGCCTGCAGCTTGGGCAAAGGCGTTAATACGCTCATTGCCTTGCAAGGTTTGAGCGTTGGCATATAAACGGCGGCTGTGCTCGTCACTAAAGTTGAGTAAATGCGGTAATAATTCACTTTGGTGTGCCGTTGAAGCATTTAGCCAAAAGGCGCTATTTAAACCATATTGTTTTACATAATCATTTTTAAGTTTATGCATGGCGGCAAATTTACCCTGCTGCTGGAGCAGGTCGAGTAAGTCCAGTGAAAAGCGCGCCGCCCAGATATGATTTGGGGCAAAGTCGATATAAGCTTGGTAAGTTAACTCTGCATCATGGTCGAGCTTTTTGTCGAGTAAAAAGGTGGCTAAGTTGGCAAATAACACATGTTGATATAAACCAATATAGGGTAGCGATTGATTGTCATTCACTAATGCCACCAATGACTGTGATTGCAGTTGTTGGCTTAATGAAATACTCAGCACTCGTTGCGTGTCGATGGCCAGGTTTTGCGCGCGGCTGCCAAGCTTTTCAAAAGCAAAATCATCCGCGGTTAACTTGGTCACTTGTGGGTTATTTTGTTGGCTAGCAACCAGTGCTTCAAATACCTGTAAAAATGCATTATCGGCATTAGCGAGTCGGTTGAGCTTAAATTCAGACCAACCAAGCATATACAAACTATTGAGCTGATATTTTTGATTATTGTTGGCTGTTAATACCTGTTTATAGGCTTGAATAGCCGCAATGTAATTTTGCAAATTGTAGTAAATTTCGCCGCGCCTAAAGTTCAGTTCAGCCAGATAATCGGTTTGAGGATATTGGCTTAATAGTAATTCAACCTGCGCCAGGCTAGCGCCTAGATTACCTTGTAAGTCGAGCGCTTTAGCTAATTGGTAGCGTAAATGTTCATTTTCAGCATGCTGCGGATAGCGTTGCAGTAGCTGCTGGTATTGCTCAATTAATTGCTGCAATGCGGCATCGTTTTTACTGAGCTGAGCCAATACCTGACTGTCGGCTTGTGCTGGATCAGTTAACTCATCGCCTAAATCAGCATAAGATTGGGCTTCAAAGGATTCAGTATTAATTTGCGCCAGGCGATATTCCACATGCGTGCGCACTTCTGGATCGGGCTCTAAGGTCAATAATTGTTGATAAATCCCAGCCAAAGCGGCGCTTCGTTGCTGTTGGCTCATTTCGACGGCGGCGACTTGTTCGCTGCTCGTTTTATTGGCTAAATCACTCAAACTGTACTCGTTTGGCTTGTTGGTTATAATCAGTTTGCCCACTACTAAAACAACCCGATAACAGCATACCACTGACGATAATCAACACGCTTGATGCATAAGATGAGGTAGACATTAGCGCGCTCCTTGTGAAGCGCTATCAACACCTGAAGCAGGGGATGATATGTTGTCAGCTTGCGCCATTTGCTCTAATACATTGGCCATTTGATGACGGCTGGTGAGCAATAATTGCTCTAATGTATATTGCTGTTGCTGGGTAAAAATACTGATCTTGCCGCGGATCTCTCGGCTGGTTTTGAGACTCAACGCCTCGATATTCAAGGTCATTTTGTTGATGTCGGTTTGTGTTTGCTGTTGGCGTACGCCAAAGTCAGACAGTAAGCGTGGGTTAGTGGATAAATCACTAAAGCGACTGGCTTGCTGCTCAAGCAGAACGAGTTGTTCAGATAATTGTTTAAGACTTTGTTTATGTTGCCAAAGCTGTTGTGGGAATGTGCTTTGTAACTGCCATTGCAACACACCTTTGATTCTATTGAGTCGCAGCTGCTCATCATCGGTATTACGTTGTGAAGCCAATTTATTTAGCGTGGCTTGGCTGGCATCAATACGATTTAACCATTGTTGCTGCGTTGGGTTGGCAAACACCTGTGGGTTTTGCTCGATTTCTGCCTGGGCGATAATATCCGCGATACGCTGCTTTTGCGCCGTTAAGCTTTGGATCATCTCACGGTAAGCCAATTGCTTTTGCTGTTCTTTAACCCTAGCTTGGCGTTGACTGTTGAGTGTTAGCGTGTCTTTAAGCCATTGGCTATTTGCTTGCTGGGTTTTGATATTGTCGCTGAGTAACTCAAGGTTTAGCAGGGTTTGGTAATCGGTTGCCAGTAACGGATCGTTTAATGCCTTTTTAAGCCAAGGGGCGTCGGTGTTGAAGCGCTGGGTTAACATAAGCGCGAGTACATCTGACTTTGGTGTTAATAAGGCGTTTTGCTCATCTTCAGCTTTAGCCGCAAAGTCCATGATGTTTTTGCTGTCGTTGAAGGTCTTGCCAAATTGTTTTAGCTCGGCAATTTTTTGCAAATATAACTGCTCAGCTTGCTGATACAGGGTTAACCCCTGAGCTAACGATTGCAGCTCACTCACTTGTTTGGCGCTGAGCAATGCGGCTTGCCAGGCTAAATGTGAGTATGGGTATTGCTGTTGTAATAACGCCAACAGTTTGAACGACATGTCATATTGCTGTTGTTGCTGGGCAGAATAGGCAAACAAAAATAGTGCCGATTCGGCATAAGGGCTTTGCTGCGGAAAATCAACCAACTCCTTGTAGGCTAAATTGTATTGCTGGTTGGCAACATAGAGCTGCGCCAGTAATAATTTGGCGTAGTCGTTAATCGCTTGTTGTTGCAACAATGCATCTTGTACTTGTGGTTTTAGCTGGTCGTTGGCGTCAACAATATCGGGCTGTGTAAACGGGTTAAACAGCTTTTGCCAAAAATTAACCTCGGGAGCCTGCCATTGCTGGTTTTTAAGCTCGATTAATATAGGTTGAGCTGCGCTGTATTGTTGCTGCTCCATGTACAGTAATGCCTGGTTTAAGGCAATGTAAGCGGCAGATGAATTAGTCTGCACCGCGTCATCTGCACCGGCTGTTTGCTGCACATGAGCGGTTAATGGTGGCGTTGCTGGCCAATAAGCTAATTGGCTTAATATATGATATTGCTCAAGATAGTCAGGTAATACTGTGGTAATTTTACCTAGAGTAAGCTGGGCGCTAACATTGTCGCCTTGATCAATTTGTTGCTCGGTTAATTGCAACAAGGCAATTAACAACAACTCTTGCGGTGATGTGGCTGATTTTGCTTGACTGCTGTTGGCTGTGCCCGTTTGGTTTTGTTCAAATTGCGCTAAGGTTTGTGTGGCTTGGTCGTGTAACCCAATGGCCACTTGTAATCCAGCTTCAAACAGCTGGCTGCGATCAGAATCTATGCCCTGACGTTGACGGTTTAAACTAATTTGCCTCAGTGCTGAGCCATAATCACCCGCAAAGTAAAAGTACAATGCTTGGCGATAGAATTTATCTTCTAAGTCTGTTTTAGCTGTTGTGCGTCCCTCAGTTTGCTCTGCTGCATGGACTGCAGGGAGGGCAAATAAAGTTAACGCGCAAGTTAATAGCGCAGCTGCGCTCATTGGGCGCAAAAGTTGGCCAATGCGGTAAGGTTGCTTTGCATTAACGGATTGAATGATGGCGGCCATTATGATTTACAACGCCCACTGTTCGACTTTGATATCAGCGCGATAGCTTGATTCACTGTCTTCGACTTTAAGTTCAATCATCACGGTTTCATCGGTTTTATCAAAGTTATGGCTAATCGCGCGTTGGACTGTGCGACCTTCTGCATCGTTACCGGTAAAAATAGCGGTTAGCAGGTGCGGACCAGTTTTGATATTACCCAAGTAAATACGTTGAATGCCGCCTTGTTCTAATGCTTTACGTTGACGCTCGGTATATAAAAAACCGCTGACATTATTGTCGTCAATTTTAAGTTCTACACTGTCGAGTTTAAGAAAACGCCCTACATCAACCGAGACAAACACCGCAATTTGAGTGCTGGCCGGAAACAGTAAATCTTCTTCTAAAATAAACAAATCGCGATTGAGCTTTAG
The DNA here is from genome assembly GCF_025398315.1 of Shewanella phaeophyticola. Lineage (GTDB taxonomy): Bacteria > Pseudomonadota > Gammaproteobacteria > Enterobacterales > Shewanellaceae > Shewanella > Shewanella phaeophyticola. The sequence continues at coordinate 2,752,889 of NZ_JAODOQ010000001.1, read as the reverse complement.
CACCTGGCTTTTAATGTCTTCAAGCTCGGATGCCAGCGCGCCTTTATTGGCGTCTTCAGCATGCAATGGTATAGACAAAAAGCCTGTAAGCAGTGCCGTGACAGCAAATAAGCGGGTTAAAAATGCACAACATTTACGCACAGTAGTCATAGGGTTAAGGCCTTGGCAATTTCGTTGTAGGGTCAATATGTTATCGATGACATTAAATACACACATTAAAAGTACACGCTAACAAAGGCGCGGACCACATTGGCAGAGAAGCCATAAAAGGGTTCGTTACCGACTCCGCCTTCTGCATTAGGGTTCCTAAAATTATTGTATTGAAAGTCAATATAATCCCATTGAAGCGATGCCTCTGAGCGGGTATCGCCAAATGATACCGATGCTGGCAGCTGATAAGTAATCCCAAGCCCGTAGGTAATGTCGCTAAAGTCACTTAACTCTTTGTCGCGCGCCATATAATTTTGCGCGTCACGATAGGGGAATAAATCGCTGTAAAACTCCGCCTGAGTTTGCTGGTAGTAACGCACTTTTAGCTCTAGCTCTAAGCTGTCACCAATGGGATGTCGATAACCCACTTCAACATCGCTGGCGGTGATTTCCCAACTGTCGTTAAAATGGCGGTAGTGAAAAAACAAGGCTGCGCGATAAGGTAAAAAGTAACTGGCCGATAATTTTGCCGCAAACGAATTGCGGGTTTCTGGATACACTTCAGCCTGATACCCCACACCCGATGGAACGCTGTTGTCGACATAACGCACGGTGCGATAAGGGTTATTTAAATAACCACTGTCGGCAATGGCTTCAACGTTGAGGCTGGCGGTGAGGTTGCGGGTTAAAATTTGATTGATGCCTGCACGAATACGATATTGCTCACTTTGTTCTTCAAAGATGTCATCGCCATTACGCTTAATTTCGTTGTCGCCGTAAGACAAACCCAAATTAAGATTGGTTAAGTCACCAAAGGTGTCTTGTGACACATTAATGCTAAATGATTGAGCTAAATAATCGTCTTCATTACTTTGACGTAAATTAAGCGACATTAAGGTTTTGTCGTGTAAGTATTCAATTCCGATTTGGCCTTCGTGGCGTTTTTCGCTGTACGGACTGGCGGTACTGATCACATCAACAGAGGCTGATGAAATGCTGTCCAAGTAATAGTAAGCGGTAATCGCCACCGATTCAGACGCCTTTTTTCGCAACATGACGGATGCACCATCAATGGTCATGCCGCCCCCTTCGTAGCTGTGATACAACACATCAGCGCGGTCAGGATCGAGCACAGCTGCTTGAGCCATTAAGGTCGTTAAACCCAGGCATATTGCCGCGAAGAGTTTGACGCTGTTATTAAGCCATTTAGTTACAACCACAACCACCTCCACCGGTGCCTTCAGCGCCACGAGCTGATTCACGGCCTTCAAGTACGTGAGCCACATGCATACTGGCGCTTGGGTGACGATTCATGCGCATTATCGGGTCGGCCAGGTTTTGGCGCTCGTAAGGTTTAACCCAGGGCTCAATACCCATGTTTGAGCAACCACTAAGTCCAATTAGGCTGAGTAGCGCGATGCCTTTAAGCGACAAGGCGGTGAGGCGAGGTGATAAAGTGAATGTCATCATCGATTTACTCTCTGATCAGCTGTTTAATGGCGGCGGCGTATTTTTTTTCATAGCCATCTTGATAGCCTTGAAACACAAAACGCACCTTGCCGTTACGATCAATCATCACCGTCGTCGGCATGGCTTCAACCTGATAGGTTTTAGACAAGGAGTTGGTTTGGTCAAAAAAGATTGAGAAGCTCAAATCAAGATCGGCTAGAAAGTCTTTACCGGCCTGGTTTTCTTGCTCAACGTTGACGCCCCAAACTTGCACGCCTAAGTCTTGATACTTGTCTTGTAACTTTTGCAGTACCGGCATTTCTTTACGGCAAGGCCGCACCAAGATGCCCAAAAGTTGATTAAGATTATTTCACCGCGTTGTTCGGTTAAGTTAAGGTTAGTGCCTTGTTGATTTTTTAAGGTGAAGTCGGGTGCGGCTTCACCAATGGTGAGCGCGTGAGCCTGCATCGACAATAATTGTATTGACAATAATGATGCACCTAAGGCAACAAGACATTTACCGCTAAATCGACTGAACAACATTGTATTTCCTTATTGGTTTTTCTTATAAGTACTTATTTTAAATCAGCAAAATATTAAAAATAAAACGACACGCCGGTAGCAAAGCTTAAGTTGTGTGTGGTTTTAGATTCGCCAGTAACCTCTGTGTTAAACAGGTAATCACTCATGCTTAAGTCCCATGCTATCCAGTCGGTTAAAAACACTCGATAGTTGGCGGTTAAGTTAACGGTAAACTGTTCGTCACCGGCAAAGTCGGTGTTACCGCCACCGAGTTCAACTGAAAACACGCTATTAAACACTGTGTCTTTACTGAAAAAGATTTCACCAGGCAGCAAGTTATAGCCAATGTTTAAGCCGTAATACGTTAGCTCTCGCTCGTCGTCGGTTAACAGCGGCGCGGCATTGGCAAGCTTTTCAAAACTGGTTTTGCCTGCTTTAGCTTGGGCGTAGCGGGCTTTAACATAAAAATGCTCGCTGATGTGATAGCCAAGATGCGCGCTAAGCCATGAGCTGGACTCAAAATCCTCAATCGACATGATGCCGCCCTGAAGCCCGGCTTCAAAGTTTTCAGTGTCGAGTAGGTCGTCAAGCACATCGCGGCGCTCTACATCCGCTTTAACAGTGTTAGCGGTATCATCAGCAGCAAAGGCAACTGAGCTTGGGGTTAATGCACTCAACGCCAAGGTGCTGGCGGTCAGTAATGGCATTAAAAAAATACGCTGAATCCTATTTTCCATGTTTGGATCTCTTCATTTTCATCTCGGTCGGTTAAGGCTAACGAGAGTTTGTATTCGGCGCGTAATATAAAATTACGGGCAAGGTGGTATTTAATGCCAGCCGCGGCGCTCATTAGCGTGCTACGGCGTGACTCGGTGTCGGCTAACACGCTATGAGGTTCGGTATTAATGACCCCCGCGCCAACGCCGATGTAAGGCACAACGAGTAAATCTGGCATTGGCTGGCTGAGTAACATCACTTCAAATACATCACTGTCTGAAATGCTCCCCAACGCTTTACCTGCTGATAACTCCGCGCTAAAGACGGGGGTAAAGGCATAACCAGCAAACAAGTTATAAAAGTTGGACTCTTCTAGATCGCCGTACATCATCCCTGCTTCAAATTGACGGTTTATCACGTCTTGCGCTGTGATTTGTGTGGCGCTAATGGCTTGACCGTCTTGAGATAAGCCCAATAAATCATCTTCATGAAACCAGCCTTCAATGCCACGTTTGTCTTTTACTTTTAACCAAGAGGTGCGTTTAAGTAATACGCTGACCATCTCATTTTTTTCAATAACCGATACCACTGGGTAGCCCGCACTCGGCACCTGAGTGCAGCTCAACAAAAGGTACGTCGATACGTAAACTCGGGTTGTCTTCAGCCTGTAATATTGGGCTTAAGCACAATAGTGTCAGTAGCAGGCAGGTGTTGCGTATGTAAGTCAGCATAATTCCCTATCGCAAAGTCTATTGCGCCAACGGATTGGGTTGGCGCTGTGCTTAGTTAGTCCTGTGAGTAAAATGGCGTGTTGTAATATTGGGCGCCAATGTCTAACCATTCGTTGAGCAATTTGAGCTCATCTGCCGACAACATAGTTTGATGTGTGGTGTTGTTCATCACCTCAAAAAATGTGCTGCTTGCACTGGCGCCGTTAGTCGATAAAATGGCGGGCACATTGACCGTGGTTAACACTGGAATAGGGTTACCATCAGCGTCGAGAATAAGCTCGCCATTACTGTCAACCTGATACACCACGTTGCCGTCGGCATCGAGCACTTCAATTAACCTGTCGATTAAAATGCCATCCACTTCTTCTTGCTCTACATCGTTAAACAGCAGTTCGCGGTATGAGGTTAAATGGGCAGGTTCGTCGCTAGACGCTGCATTGACTAATGACAATTGCCCTGCAGGCACCTGGGCTGCGCCGTCGGCATCGACAATATTGTGGCAACTAGTACAGGTATTGTCGGCAACGATCAGTTGAGTTGCTGTGTCGACAACAGGCCTTGCAAGATCCCACAGTGGCTGAATGTGCTCAACATAATTGATTTGTATGCGGCAATAAGCTGTCCAGTTATCAAAACATTCGTTGCCCGTTGGGGCTGGCGTGGCTAAATTGCTGTAGTTGTAATCAATGCTTGGATTAACGTCTGACAATACTGGGTTAGTCCAAATGTCTCGATAGGACAGGCTGGCCGTTAACTCGGCAAGGCCATTGACCATTTCATCAGCTTCGGCCATGGTTTGCCCTTGCTCTGGGATGATGTTGTTGCTGGCATTAGGGTAAGCAAAACCGCCGGTCGCGCCAGGGTTAATGCTGTCTGCTTGGGCGTCTAATCGGCCATGAGGTAATGGGCTGTTGGCGGTATGACAACCGATACATTCTAAGGTTTCACCTGGGATTAATGTTATCCATTGACGATGGCGGCCTCCGATACGTTGGCCATCTGCATCTAACACGCTAATGGCTAACGGCACGTTGGCTGGTACTTTAATTTTAACCGAACCATCGGGTTGAATAGGGCTATAACCAATAATCTCGCGCATGAGTTGATTATTACTGCGACCAAAATCCGTGTTTGGAATGTCGCGCACCTCATCCGGTGGCATGGGCACGCCCCGAACAATACGTAAAAAACGTGCAGGTAAATTAGCTGCAGGTGTTTGTGATGGATCACTTAATTGACTGATCCCACCGGCATTGGCGGTGCTGTCGATACCGTCAAAGTCATACACGCTGCGAATGTGGATTGAGCCCGCTAACGCTTGGCTAAGCTGTGAGTCGAGTTCATTGCCGACCACTTTATCGGCAATAAAGGTTTTAGGCTGCGAGCTTGGTTGCAATACCACAGACTCAGTTAACACGGTTCCTTGAGCGGTTGTAGCAACTAACTGCTGGGTGTTTTCGGCGTTATCAAGTAGCCATAATTCGTATAACGGGTCAGCTTGGATCAGGTTTTCATCAGCCAGTTGCTCAGCGGTTAACTGGCCGCAAGCACGAATAACATCGTTGACTACCACTCGACATAAATCCCAACTCATTAAGTAACGTTGGCTGGTGTCGGGGAGGGGAAATAAGTGATTCAAGCGACCTGTTTGAGACAGTTCTGTTGAAAATGTAAAGCTAAAATCAGATAGTTCAGCGTCAGTAATGGCACTGCCCTCGGCACCAGATGTCGCAGTGGCTTGCTCTGCATCAATATAGTCATCGATATTAATGACCACAGGACGTTTTTGAATTACGCTGTCATCTTGTGAGGTTAACAGCATCAAAATGTCGCCGTTAGGTAATTGTTGTGGCTTTACAAAATCAATTGATTCCGTTTGCCCATCTAAATTGAGTTGATGTGAATGCCAACCAAACACGAGTTCATTGTCGCTGCCATCGGGATTCATGCGGTATAAGTTTACCCCATGGTCGGCGCCCATCCGGTCCCATCTGCTGTATAAGATTTTACCGCTTTGCAATACTAAAGGATAAAAATCGTGGCTTAAATTGAAGCTAAGCTGTGTGATGGTGCTGCCGTCTGGATCCATTACGTGGATGTTGAAGGTTTCATTGTTGCGGCTTTCATCTAATGCCGTGTATTGCGGTTTACCTTCGTCGAGTAAAATAGCCCGTGATAAACGCTGGCGAGTTGAGGCAAACACAATTCTGCCGTCGGGTAAAAAGCTCGGCATTAAGTCATCGGCTTGCTCTGCGGTCACATCGCTAGTTATAACGCGTTCTAGGGTTTCATCGGCAACTGTGTAACGCCAAATGTTCCATGTAGGCTGCTCATCATCGTCTGCATCGTCAATTTCTGGAGCGCGGATCGCCATCAGCATTTGTTGGCCGTCGTCAGAAACGGAAAGATCGCGAATATCAATAAGCTGATCTTCACCAAATAAGCTGGTTGTTAAGTTAGTGGCTGGAGAGTCGGCAAAGGCATTTCGTTTAATTAATAGTTGCGCACCAGGATTAAAATAAGCTGGGTTGAGGGTATCAAATTGTGCAGGTGATTGATCGACAGCGGTTAAGTTTCGCTCGATGTAAGCCACCGGATATTCCACAAGAACGGGGTCAGGCTGTTCATCTTTTATCGCTGTCTCAGTGTAACATCCTATTAACAATGTGGTTACTGTTAGCACGATTATGTTATAGCCCCAAGTCGGCCTCATTTGTTTTCCTTTACGGTTATTATTATTGTAATGATTGCTGTAAATATCTTAGTGAAACCTGATTGCACTTGACATTATTGCCTTGTAGGCTCAGTGTTTCAAGACTTTTATGTAAATTGTTTTAACACTTTTTTTTGACGGCTCCAGGCACTTTTTTGACGTCAATCAATTGGCTGGCAGTGTCAAAAAAATTAACAAAATAAAAACTTTTAATGTGGCTCATTGAATGATTTAATCAGCACCATTCATGATAAAAATTGCTTGAAAAATACTCACTGCAAGTGTGTTCAATAGCGTCGGTAAACATTATCTGGCGTTCAAAAATCGAGCATTTATCTACGTCAGAGCAAGTTTATGGCTAAGAGGTCAGTGTGAAAAAGGAGACAGTATGAAGGAGCGTCTTCGTACGGTAACAAGCCGGAGCTTATTATCTTATTTGGGAACAATCATGTCAGTTAAGCATGTTATTAATCTATTGACGCTTGGGGCGTTAAGCTTATTATCGGTGAATGTATGTGCCGGCAGTTTAGAGCAAGCAAAACAATTACACGACCGTATTGCCGGTGTTGCAGCCTCTGAGGCCACGTTGCTGAGTATGGCTGCGTTATTGGATGATGGAAAACCCATTGAAGCGGCCTATCTTGCCATGGAAACCCCTGCATTTTACTCCACCACACTTAAGTTATTTGCCACACCGTGGACTAACATTGACCAAGATGTTTTTGCGCCCTTAAATGACTATTCCGCCACTGTGATAGGGGCCGTGAGAGACGATGTTGATTTTAGAGAAATCTTGCAAGCTGATATGGTGTACGTGGGTAAAAACAGTTTAAATTTACCCGCTTACAACCGTAATGATAATGCGCACTATCAAGCATTAGAAGACCAATTTATTGATTTAAAAGAGGGGCTTGAACGCACCACTCAATCAAGTTTAAACGGTTTGCCTTCATCTGCCACCGCAGGAGTGCTAACTAGCCGCGCCGCTGCCAAAGAGTTCTTTTATTTAGGCACTAACCGCGCAATGTTCCGCTTTACTTTAATGAACCATTTATGTACCGATTTAGAGCCGCTTAAAGACAATACTCGTTCAACTGACCGTATTCGCCAAGATGTGAGCCGTAGCCCTGGTGGCGACAGCCGTTTGTTTATTAATAACTGCTCAAGTTGTCACAGCGGTATGGATCCATTAGCCCAAGCATTTGCTTACTATAATTATGAGTTTAACCTCGAGCAGGACCCAACGGGGGAAAGCGGCGCAATTGCTTATAACACCAGCGGTCAGACCGATCCCGACACGGGCACTCGCGTTCAAGCTAAATACCATATTAACTCGACCAGTTTTCCCTATGGGTTTGTGACGCCAAATGATGATTGGCAAAATTATTGGCGCGAATGGCCAATCAAAAATTAGGCTGGGACAGCGGCTTACCCGGCCAGGGCAGTGGCGCTAAATCGTTTGGAGAAGAGTTGGCTAATAGCAATGCCTTTGCACAATGCCAGGTGAAAAAGGTATTTAAGTCAGTGTGTTTGCGTGAGGCAGAAAGCCAAGCCGATATTGCGCAAATTAGCGCAACCACAGCCTCATTTAAGCAGAATGCTTATCAACTTAAGCGAGTATTTGCCGAAGTTGGCAACTACTGCATGGGAGAATAAACATGAAGCATTTACTGTTTAAACGCCTTGTTTTTGTCTCATTACTGTTTGGCTTAAGTGCCTGTGGTGGTGGCGATGTTGAAGAAAATCCACCCGCTCAGCAAACTCCTACATCTGATGTGTATACCGGCTCTGCCGCGGCAACGGCCGATATTCAAAAATACAAGACGTCGTTGTGGGACAACATGTCGACCCAAGATAAGTGCGGTGCTTGTCATACCGAAGGTAATCAAGCCCCTTATTTTGCCAGCCGTAATGATGTTAACGACGCTTATGCCGCCACTAATCCTTTAGTTGATTTAACCGAGCCTAATGCTTCGCGTTTAGTCAGTAAAGTCGCGGGCGGGCACAATTGTTGGTTGGCAAGTGACTCCGCTTGTGGCGAAACCATGACGCAGTGGATTAAGTTATGGGCTGATGACCGAGTGAGCACAGCCAATACTATTGAGCTAACCGCACCGGTTATAAGAGACCCTGGCTCAAGCAAAAACTACCCAGATGACAGCAGCTTATTCAGCCAGCATGTGTATCCGGTTGTGTATCAACATTGTGTCTCTTGCCATAACGAAGGTGTGCCAGCTGCACAGTCGCCCTTTTTTGCCAGCAATGATATCGAACAAGCGTATGAAGCCGCAAAAGGGGTGATCAATTTAGATACCCCAGCACAATCACGATTAGTGGTGCGCTTAGGCTCTGAGTTTCATAACTGTTGGAATAACTGTTTAGACGACAGTATTGAAATGCGCGATGCGATTACTGCATTAAGCGACGGCATTGAACTTGATGAAATCTCACCTGATATGGTGGTGTCTAAATCGTTGCGGTTAACGGACGGTATTACTGCATCAAGCGGTGGCCGTTTTGAAACTGACGTGATTGCGCTATACCAATTCAAAACCGGCGAGGGCACCATTGCTTATGACACCTCGGGTATTTCTCCTGCGGCAAATTTAACCTTAACGGGTGATGTAGAATGGTTAGGCAGCTGGGGGTTGTCATTTATTGATGGTAAAGCGCAAGCTAGTACCGCCAATAGTAAAAAGTTACACGATTTAATTACCGCTACAGGTGAGTTTTCGGTTGAAGCCTGGGTAACACCAAACAATGTCACCCAAGAAGGTCCTGCCCGTATTGTGACTTATTCTGCAGGCGACGACGCACGTAACTTTACTCTTGGGCAAACACTATATAATTATGACTTTATGTTGCGTACAGAATCATCCAATAATAACGGTGAGCCTGCATTAAGTACCCCCGACGCTGATGAAGTGCTGCAAGCGACTTTGCAACATGTGGTGATGACCTATAACGCCATTGATGGTCGCAGTATTTATGTGAACGGTCAGCTGATTGATGTAGTGGATGAAGATATTGCCCCATTAGCAAATTGGGATGACAGCTTTGCGCTCATTTTAGGCCGTGAAGCGTCTAATCAACATGTATGGCAAGGCGATGTTCGCTTACTTGCGCTTTACAACAGGGTTTTAGCACCTGAGCAAGTGCAACAAAATTATGAAGTGGGCGTTGGTGAAAAGTTCTTTTTACTGTTCTCAATAAGTCATCTCATCGATTTACCTAATACTTATGTGATGTTTGAGGTAAGCCAATTTGATAATTACAGTTATTTATTCAGTAATGCTGCGATTGTGAATATTGACGGCACGCCAGTGAGCGACAGCTTTGAAGTAAAAGGCTTACGCATTGGCATAAACGGCAAAGAAAGCGCTCAAGGTCAGTCGTACGTTAATCTCGATTTGTCGGTATCGTCAGGCCAGGTGCTTGCTGAGCCGTTTTCTATTTCGGCACTTGGCACCATTATCGCACTTGAAAAAGGCGCAAGTCAGGATGAGTTTTTCTTAACCTTTGAGCAATTCGGCGAGCACAGTAATGTGGTGCTACCTGGCGTATTTGTCACCCCAACAGAAGTACCTGCCACGACTGAGTCAGCTCAAGTGGGTGTGCGTAACTTTGCTGAAATTAATCACAGCATGAGTGTGCTAACCGGAGTGGCGCAGCAATCAACCAAGGTGTTTGAGACTTATGAGCTGGTTAAACGTCAATTACCTAGCCTTGAGAACATTGAAACCTTTATTTCAGCGCAGCAAATGGGCATTACCCAATTAGCGATTGCTTACTGCGACTCGGCAATTGAAGATAATACAATTCGAGGTAATTGGTTCCCTGATGTTGATTTTACCGCTGTGCCTAGTGAGGCATTGAGCACTGCTCAGAGGAGCAATTTACTGAACCCGTTAATTAATCAATTAATGCCATTGTCATTGAGTAACCAACCTAGCCAAAGCGATGTTTATGCAGAATTAGACAGTTTGGTGACCGGCTTGTCGGTGTGCAGTGGTGCCTGCGATGCTGAGCGCACAAGAACGATTGCCAAATCGACATGTGCAGCGGTACTCGCTAGTGCCGTGATGTTAGTGCAATAGGAGCTGCTGATGACATACCTATTACCCAGTGTGCAACTAATGTTAACGCCATTGATATTAGCTGCCGATGAGTGTGTAAAACCGATACAACAAGGAAACAACAATGACTAGACCAAAGCATTTTCACCCAGACAGTCCATTGTTGTTTGCAGATCATCGTAAACCCATGACTCGACGCGAGTTTATTTCAACGGGTTTATACAAAGGTGGTGCGGCGGTTGCGGGCTTATCTTTGTTTAGCATGTTTGCTAACCCTAACAATGCTCATGCTACTTTGTCGCCAGATCTTGAGGCATTAAGGGGCTCCTGTGGTATTAGCGTGCAGGGGGCGGGCAAAATTCCGTTTATTAGTTTTGATTTAGCGGGCGGTGCCAATATTGCAGGTTCTAACGTATTAGTTGGCGGTGCTGGCGGTCAGCAAGATTTTCTATCTACAGCGGGTTATAACAAGCTAGGCTTACCCGGTGATATGGCGCCCTCTATCGCTAATCCAAATGCAGGTATGTCTGATTTTATTAATACTGACTTAGGCTTAGCATTTCATTCTGACTCGGCGTTTTTACGCGGTATTTTAGAAAAAGTGTCTCCAGATACGGCATCGCGCATAAATGGTGCGGTGATCCCAAATCGCTCAGACAACGACACCGGCAATAACCCACATAACCCTATGTATGCCATTGCAGCGGCGGGTGCCAATGGCTCGTTAATGCCGTTGGTGGGGTCGCGTAATTCAGATTCGGGCGGTAACTCAATGGCGCCCACAAGCTTTATCGATTTAAGTAAACGGCCAACTAAAATTGACCGTCCGTCAGACGTGACAGGTTTGGTGGATGTGGGGGATTTATTCAGTTTATTGTCGCAACGTGACGCTGTGGCGGTAATGGAAAGCATTCAACGTATTAGCGCGCAAAAAATGGCGGCGGTGAATACCCAGGTCACACGTGATGATGTGATTAAAGATCTGGTTAATTGTGGCTATGTGAAAAGTGCTGATTTAGCAGATCGCTTTGGTGATCCTTCAACCTTAAATCCGTTATTAGACCCTGATATTGTTGGCTCTGGTGGTATTTTTGGTATTAATGAGTTTGATTCAGAATCAGAGTTTCAAAAAACGGCATCCATCATGAAATTAGTGGTGAATGGCTTCTCTGGCGCTGGTACCGTGACCATGGGCGGGTTTGATTATCACACTGGCGAGCGGGCAACCGGTGAGTTACGTGATTTACGAGCAGGGCGCTGTATGGGCGCATGTTTAGAGTATGCTTCACGTCGTAATATGCCGTTAATGTTATATGTATTCAGTGATGGCTCTGTTTCAAGTAATGGCCGTATTGATGACTCGATGGAAGGACGCGGTAAAGGTGAGTGGACAGGCGATAATTCGTCAACGGGAGCCTCGTTCTTTTTGGTGTATAACCCGTCTGGTAAACCCCAATTAATGGGCGGTAATGACGACCAAATGACCCAAAAACAACAAATTGGTTTTATGCGCTCTGATGCCTCTGTTGACACCGCGTCGGCACCGTCGGCCAATAACGTGAATTTGTTGGTTGAAACCGTACTGCTTAATTACATGGCATTACACGGCGAGCAAGGTCAATTTACCTCTGTCGCACCAGGGCAAGGATTAGGCAATGCCACCATGCTCGATTCGTTAACTGCGTTTCAACCGATAGTGTAGTTTGGCTATTTGTAAGAAAATCAAAAGACAAAGGGATTGTTGATATTGATCTAGCATGGATGCGGCAGAGTTACCTCAAATGCAAACACTTCTGTGACACGCTGCGAGTACATCCTTGTAAGCTCGGCTATCTGTGCGTTTATCTTAAAGTTTGATCATTTCTGTACCAAGGTGCATTTCGATGGGAGATAAACTCGGGCAAGGAGGAAACCCTTAACCCCAACAGCCACATACAGCGCATGTGAAAAAGCCAAAAGAGTGAAAGATAAAATCAACTGGGACACTTTTATATGATACGCACTGTTTTTATGTACAGTTATAATGGGATTTCATCGATTTACAACTAAAAAACGATTTAAAATCGTTCTTTAGTTGTATCGTATTAAAAATAGAAAAACCGTAATCATTTGATTTTATTGGCTTTAATTTTTAGTGTACTGAGCCAAAATTCTACTTTACGCGCAAGCTCGGTTTGTTTTTGTCTGTTAGGCACAATTAATTGCTTTACTTCAATAAGATAGCAAATGTAGGATGTTAATAATCAATAAGTTAAAGGGCAACTTTAATTTTCATTTGCCCTTCAATAAGCTGTTAGGCATTCACGGAGTATATATGAACATTGAAAGTATCCGCGGAATCGTTGAAAAAGCACGTGAAGTCTTAGTTGAAAATGGAAGCTACATTGGAAAAACATTCTTTGACCGTTTTCCTAATGGCGCATGTGGTTGTACTACCGACATGCTGAGTAAATATCTCATTTCTAAGGGCGTTCGAAATATTGAATCTGTTTCTGGCCAAAGAGGTGAGTCATCACACGCATGGTTAGAATATGAAAACTATATTATTGATATCACGGGTGATCAATTCACTGACGGTGTGTCATCAGTATATATTTCAAAGAACCGAGAGTTTCATGATCAATTCGTTTCGCAGACAAGAGTTTTACATCCTTTGCCACATGCGATTATGAGTGACTCATATAATAAATTCTCTAAACTTATGATAAAAAATGCCTAACTAATAAGGATAGGCCGCGCGAAGCCGCGTCCTTATCCCAAGTGTTGAACAAGCCCGAATACGTGAGATGTGACTCTTTATTATGTAATTAACAGCTCGAGAAAACGCGCTGTTTGATGTGATTGTTAGCTAGCTACTTTTCAGTAGACAGCCAGTTCCCTTAGCCTCCTTGCTAATTAGTTAACTCACTATATTTCAGTATCTTAAATTAACCCTCCACGGTATTCAGTTAAGCCATTATCCTTATTATCATTTTCAACATAAGTTCAGGGTATTAAGTTTGTCGGTCGTTTCACTATGCCCATAAAGCGCATTGGTTGCAGACAACAGGGGCAACGGCGCGTTGCTAATCTGCGCTTTATCTCGGGAATGATTGGAAATACAGCCCCAGCAACCGCCAGCATCAGTTGTATTTGTAGCCTGAGTTTTTTGGCATTGCCTCTGAGTAATCCATAGTCTCTCACTCGTCGTAACCCTTTAGGCAACACATGCTGGAGCATCAACCAGAGAAATTCTGTGGCGGGTAAGGTTCGTACTTTTGTAGACTGAGTTTGACTGTCTTTATACTTAAAACTGACAAGCCCATCGGCTTCACTTTTGATGTTTTTGTCAGGCAGTACACCACGATAAAGATAGCGTGATAGATATTGCAGTGCAGGCAACCCTTTACCCACATGCTGGCAGTCAACCACCCATTTTTTCGGCAGTGAGGTTGGCAGTTTGAGATTCAGTTTTGCCAACTGTTCCAGCAAACGTGCGCGCCACACTTTAGCTAAATTGAAAGCGTTGAACAGGTATTTGCCCTTATTCTTTTTCCAGTGTTGTTGGGTTTTGTTGAAACTGCCCGCTGGAATAATAAAGTGAATATGCGGATGTAAATCTCGCCGCCGGCTGTGAGTATGCAGCACGCCAGTGAAACCAATATCACCGGCCAGTTTTGGAGAGTTAAGCGCAAAGTCTTTGAGCACACTGGCAGCCACTGAAAACATGGCTGGATAGAGTGCTTCCGGTTGATATTTAGCCACCACACGCAGTTCATATGGCAAAGTAAGTGTCACCATAAAGTAATCGACAGGTAACAGTTTAGCCTGTTGCTTCGCTAACCAATCTGCCGTGGTGTTGTACTGACATTGAGGACAACTGCGATGACCACATGACAGCGGGAAATCTGCTGTATGAGTGCACCCCTGACAAGCCCAGTGGCTAGCTCTTTGGGTGTGAGCGCGACAGCTCAGCATGGCATTAATGGCATGGCGCATTGATGTTGTTATTTGGCCATCATAAGCTTGATTAAACACATCAAGATGGTCACGTAAAATATCGATAAACTTCATATGTCACACTCCCACTTCAACACCAAATTATTAGTGAGCTGGTTAACCGACAAGGCCGTGTTCTTACGGGTAATTTGAGTGAGACGTGTATACCTTGCTGTGGTGTTTAGGCTGTTGTGACCGAGCAAGTGCTGTACTGAGCGTAAATCTAACCCTTGCTCTAGCAAATGAGTCGCATAGCTGTGACGTAAATTATGTGGACTGATAGATTTGTGAATGTTGCACTCAGAAATCACTTTTTTCATGGCCTTTTGAATACCGCCGCGATCCATCAGCGAGTCTGGTTTACCGTCTTTACCGGGAAATACATGCCGAGGATGGCGATGGGTTTGCCAGTAATACCGCAGCGCTAACAATGTGCGTTGCGGTAAAGGTACTAACCTATCCTTGCCGCCTTTGGCGTCACGAATATGCACCTGCATCAACGCTGAATCGATATCGCCAACCTGCAATGAAATTGCTTCACCGAGGCGCAACCCCATACTGTATAAGGTTAAAAAGCACACTTGATATCGCAGCTTATGGGTGAGGCTAATGACGATTGAGACTTCGGCAGGGGTTAGAATATCCGGTAGGCGTTTGACCTGCGGCGGCTTAACAATGTTGAGCCACTCCCAAGATTGATTAAGGACATACCGGTAGAAAAACTGTAATCCATTACGGTCGAGTTTTACGGTACTCCAGGAGTGAGAGGCAATTAAATCAGCAAAATAACGCTTCAAATCATCGGTTGAAAGGTTATCAGGGCAACAGTCAAAATAAGCACTAATGCGCCTAACTGCGCGACCGTACGCATCGATGGTAGCAGGGCGCTTGCCTTGCAGAGTTAAATTGGTAAGATGTTGTTCATAAAGAAAATCAAAGCGTTGTTGTTCATGAGTTTCCATGGTGATACTCCTAGATAATGCCAAGGTAGGCAGGGTCTAGTAAGTATTTATGATGGTGAGAAAGATGGGCTTTATCTTTTCTGCCGCAGAGCGGCTTCGTTCAACAAGGCGCTCAAATCAGAAAAACTAAAGTCGGCCATCGCTTCGCGATTATAGCCAACCATTTTTATCCGCTTAACGAGGCGTTGAGGCTGTAGAATTTCTCCAAAATAGACGTTTTTAACGTCTATTTACTAAAAAACAAATTGGTTGTTTTTTGAGCTTGCGGTGTGTCGATGCCTGTGATCTAATAGATATTATTCACCTACAGTAAATTGTTATGGCCAACTACAAGCCTGACTTATCCTGCCAAAGTAAATTCATTCCCATCAATTTTTCAGAGCAAATTTTGCCTGGCACATTCGAGTATGCCCTTTGTTATATTAGCAGAATAAATAGCCACCCACTCCAGCTGGTGAAATAATAAACACTCGACTACCCTTTATTTACGTTTCTAGAATGGGTAATTAAAGATGGCCAGACCAAGACAGACAATCGTTAGCCTGGAAGATACGCCTTACTACCACTGCTGTTCCCGAGTGGTGCGTAAGGCATTCTTATGTGGAATAGATAATTCAACAGGTGAGAACTTTGAGCATCGGCGCGAGTGGGTCGACTCCCGGATTCTAGAATTAGCGACTATCTTTGCCATTGATATCTGTGCTTATGCCGTGATGAGCAATCACTTACATGTGGTTATAAAAGTCGATGCTGATAAAGCAAAAAAGTGGTCAGATAAAGAAGTGCTCATTCAATGGCACAAAGGCTTTAAGGGCACGTTGCTTACGCATAAATACCTAAAAGAAGAAGACCTTAACCAGTTTGAGCTTCAAACGGTTAATGAATGCATTACTGAATACCGTAAGCGCTTAATTGATATCAGTTGGTTTATGCGCTCACTCAGTGAGCCTATAGCCAGAATGGCCAACAAAGAAGATAAATGTACCGGAAGATTCTGGGAAGGCAGGTTTAAATCTCAGGCTTTGCTTGATGAAGCCGCAGTTTTAGCCTGTATGGCTTATGTCGATTTAAACCCTGTCAGAGCCAAGATGGCCGCAACCCCAGAAACCTCAGATTACACCAGTATTCAGCGCCGTATCAATTCAGCAATGAAAGGCGAGCAACCATCTGAGCTATTACCGTTTGTGGGTAATGAGCGACTCAATATGCCTAACGGGCTCATGTTCAGCGTGAAAGACTACATAGTATTGGTTGAAGATACCGGTCGGATTATTCGAGAAGATAAGCGTGGTGCCATTAGTTCAAGTAGTCAGGACATACTGAATAGATTAAACATCCCAGCAGAGAATTGGCTTAAAATCACCACTGAATTTGGTGCGTTATTTAAAGGTGCTGTAGGAGCATTACCCGCATTAACCGAATATTGTGAGCATTTAGACCGAAAACGACGACAAGGCGTATCAAATTGTCAACGTTGGTTGTGCGCTTAAGTCATCATCCCCAATCAAATTACAATTCTTCTTATGCTTGATTGATATCAAGGTCCTCTGCTGTGTTGAATTCTGCAAATGATGAATAAACCACTAATTTAACGATAATATTTTAGCTATATCGATAAAAATTGATGAGTTGATCACATCGTTCGTAACCCTCGCCAAAGCCATGAAAACGAGTTATGTCATTTATTTAAGTAATGGGTGGCTTAATTTTTTTTTGCTTAATTTTTTTTTGTTATCTTTAGTTTTTTGTAAAGTGAAGGCAAATTCTACTTTACGTGCAAGCATGGTTTGTTTTTGCCTGTTAGACATAATTAATTGCTTTACTTCAATAATATAGCAAATGTAGGATGATACTAATCAATAACTTAAGCGGCCTACTTTAAATTTATTTGGCCTTTAATAAGCTGTTATATCGCTGTAAACATCGCCTGTCGTCCCACTGTCGTGTGAATTTCGTAACCGACAATCGATTAAAACATGGATAGTTTCCTCTCGCATTGGTAAGGAGCCCAAATGATAGTCAAACGTCTTAGAGAAAAACGAAACTGGTCACAAGAACAACTTGCCACGTTAAGCGGTTTGAGTACGAGAACTATTCAACGAATAGAAAGTGGAAACAAGGCCAGCATAGAATCTCTTAAAGCCCTTGCCTCTGTGTTTGAAATTGACATTTCTAAACTTCAAGAGGAAATTATCGTGATAGACAAAACATCTTATGAATGGAACAAAGAGCCGTTATGGGTCAGGTTTTCGTTTTGGGGAGTAAAAGCAAGAAAGCAAATTATTATGTTAGAAATGATGACGGTGCTTTTGGGCCTACTAACTTGGTTCATAAACCCCGACGTAATTGCCACGCCGGCATTTTTCCTTCTAGCTTACATATTTTCTAACATGAAGCATTATATTGATACGAAGAAATATTGGTGAGTAGCGATATAACAACTCAATAATCTCACTCACTGCGTTCGCTGGGACGCATACACGCGGGGCGGCTTCGCCATTATGCCCCACGTGCCTGCGCCCGTTATTGAAAAGTTAGTTGCCCATGATGAATGTGTATTTTAGAAAAACCAACATACTAGAATTAGGTTCTCGACCGTACATGGCCACCCACTCCAGCTGGTTAAATAATAAATAAAGAAATGGGTGGCATGGTTTTCTGTTGCATGGTTTTCTGTTAGGTTGAAACCGTACTGCTTAATTACATGGCATTACACGGCGAGCAAGGTCAATTTACCTCTGTCGCACCAGGGCAAGGATTAGGCAATGCCACTATGCTCGACTCGCTAACCGCGTTTCAACCGATAGTGTAGTGAATGTGTTTAGGCTATAGCCTGCGGGCACCAACGTCGTGGCGCTTCGCCAACACCAGACCAAGAGGAAACCAACGGCTGTTCCCTCTTGGATCAAATAGCACCATGCTTGTCTACTATTTTGAAATTTAAAAGAGTTATCTAGGGATTCCCTAGAGGCGGGCGTTATATTTACAAGGAGGCTTGGTGAAATTTTCAATTATATTTTTCTTTATTCTTTCTTTACCCATTGAGGTCAAAGCTGAACCTTGTGATGCGACTAACTCAGACGTTTACCTAAACTTTATTTTTGACTTAAAAAAGCCTATGAACCCCATTGCTAGGTTCAATATTAAATACCTAGTTAATAATTTACGTTCTCATGGCATTAAAGAAGATGAGATAGCAGAAAGAATAGCTGGTTATACTGCAACTCTTAGCCAGCTCCATGAAAATATTATTGTGAATTCTTTTTATGCGTCAAATGATAGTGGTTGTAATAACTATATCTATAAAGTGACCGGTGCTCCTATTGGTTATGAAAGCTATAAATATGTAGCAGTTAGTCTCGTCGAGAGTAAAATAATAAACATATCGTTTGAAGCTAACGATACAATATTGGACGGTAAAAGCTTTTCTCAATTACCTTTTGTAAGTATAAAGTAAATATAATTGGGTAGCCGGAGGTATCTAGTCCCCAGCGCCCACCCCACCCTGCATGCGGCTCCGCACAGGGCAGTTCATTTAGAACACCTAACTAGCTTTCTGGTTAGGATAATGAACTGCGATCCATCCATCTCTCAGTGAATATAATCCTGCTTTTTTCTGATACTTATTACTTAACGCTTACTGTATTCCGAAAGAATACATAGCCACCCACTCCAGCTGGTTAAATAATAAACACTCGACTACCCTTTATTTACGTTTCTAGAATGGGTAATTAAAGATGGCCAGACCAAGACAGACAATCGTGAGCCTAGAAGATACGCCTTACTATCACTGCTGTTCTCGTGTAGTGCGCAAGGCATTCTTATGTGGAATCGATAAATCTACTGGTGAGAACTTTGAGCATCGGCGTGAGTGGGTCGACTCCCGGATTCTAGAATTAGCGACTATCTTTGCCATTGATATCTGTGCTTATGCCGTGATGAGTAATCACTTACATGTGGTTATAAAAGTCGATGCTGATAAAGCAAAACAGTGGTCAGATAAAGAAGTGCTCATTCAATGGCACAAAGGCTTTAAGGGCACGTTACTCACACACAAATACCTGAAAGAAGACCTTAACTCATTTGAGCTTCAAACGGTTAATGAATGCATTACTGAATACCGTAAGCGCTTAATTGATATCAGTTGGTTTATGCGTTCACTCAGTGAGCCCATCGCCAGAATGGCCAACAAAGAAGATAAATGTACAGGTCGCTTCTGGGAAGGACGCTTTAAGTCTCAGGCTTTGCTTGATGAAGTCGCAGTTTTAGCCTGTATGGCTTATGTTGATTTAAACCCTATCCGCGCCAAAATGGCAACAACCCCAGAAACCTCAGATTACACCAGTATTCAGCGCCGTATCAATTCAGCAATGAAAGGCGAGCAACCACCTGAGCTATTACCGTTTGTGGGTAATGAGCGACTCAATATGCCTAACGGGCTCATGTTCAGCGTGAAAGACTACATTGTACTGGTTGAAGATACCGGTCGGATTATTAGAGAAGATAAGCGTGGTGCCATTAGTTCAAGTCGTCAGGACATACTGAATAGATTAAACATCCCTGCAGAGAATTGGCTTAAAATCACCACTGAATTTGGTGCGTTATTTAAAGGCGCTGTCGGAGCTTTACCCGCATTAACTGACTATTGCGAACATCTAGAGCGAAAACGACGACAAGGCGCGGCAAATTGTCAGCGTTGGTTGTGCGCTTAAGTCATCATCCCCAATCAAATTACAATTCTTCTTATGCTTGATTGATATCAAGGTCCTCTGCTGTGTTGAATTCTGCAAATGATGAATAAACCACTCATTTAACGATAATATTTTAGTTATTTAGATTTAGATAAAGGTTGATGAGTTGAGTACATCGATCGTAACCCTCGCCAAAGCCATAAAAAAGAGTTAAGTTACTTTTATAAATAATGGGTGATGAGATGGACGCTCCCTAATACGGCGTCAATGCGCCAAACTGATGTTGAACCATACAGTTACTTAAGGAGCGTCCACCATGAAAGTTAGCACTATTTCGATTGATTTAGCAAAAAATGTTTTTCAAGTGTTGGGGATGGATAAACACGCCAAGCAAGTGTTCAGCAAGCGCTTAAATCGCGCTCAGTTGAGCGAGTTTATGTCGCAGCAGCCTGCCTGTGATGTGGTCTTTGAGGCGTGTTATTCTTCCCATTATTGAAGCCGTAAGTTTATTGCCATGGGGCATAACGTTAAGCTCATTCCCGCCCAACATGTCACGCCCTTTGTACGTGGCAGCAAGAACGATAAAAATGATGCCATGGCGATTTATGAAGCCAGTTTTAGTGCTCAACATTCGCTTCGTGCCGATCAAAACTGAAGCCCAGCAAGAGATACTCATGCTGCACCGCATCAGAGAGCGCTTGGTAAAACAAAGAACCGCCTGCACCAATCAAATTCGTGGGGTGTTAGTGGATTTCGGTATTTGTTTTCCGCAAGGTCACAGTGCGTTTGAGCGAGCCATGTGGGATATCATTAACGATGAGTCACGGCGGCCTATCATCAAGTTAATGGCCAATGATTTCTGGGATGAGTATCAAACTGTGAGTACCCGATTAGAGCGAATTAACCGCCTGATAAAACAAATGGTCGAGCAAGACCCTAATGGCAAAATCCTATTAAGTATTCCAGGTGTTGTACTCTATTATCGCTTCAGTGTTTGCCGCTTCCATTGGCGCTGGCCAAGCTTTCAATACCCCTAAAGAGCTGGCGGTCTGGCTAGGATTAACCCCACAACAATTCGCCTCAGGCAACAAGAGTGTCAATGGCAGTATTACCAAACGAGGCGACTGCTACTTACGTAAACAGCTTATTCATGGCGCCAGAACCGTCGTCAGTCATGCGAGTAAAAAGCAAGATGATTTAAACCGTTGGATAACGCAGTTAAGAAGCCGAAAAAGCATCTGCACAACTGTCGTTGCTACCGCTCATCGACTCGCCAGACTGATGTGGATTTTATTGCAAAAACAAGTGCCTTATGCTCCGCAATACTCTGCGCACCAAGGAGTCAATCATGGTACCTGTTAATACTGTTGTCGCTATCTTGCAGAGCTCGGTCTGGCCAAGGGTAAATAACCCGATTGGGTGATAAGAGCCGCAAGATAGCACTTTAAATACTCACCAAGGTTGTTGTTAACGATGAAGAAATGGCTCAGTCCAACCAGTGCTAGCCCGAATAGGCCAAGGATAGGGTAAACCTAATCCGCATAGGTGTTTTACAATTAAAGGCGCAATGGTACGGATTTCATTAGGGGCGCAGTGCTTACTGTTAAGCCCGTATATATGGCAGTACAACCGCTTCTAGCGGTAAATGAGCACATTAAAAGCAACGATAAGTGTGAAGTAATAAAATAGAAAACTAAGGCCAAAAAGCTTTGGGTGAGCAGATTATTGCCTTGACTCACCGGGAGCGTCCATATATGGCTTAATTTTTTTATTTAATTTTTTGGTGGTTATGTTCAAGAAATGGTTGGCTTAATTTTTTGGTGGCTTAATTTTTTTATAATTTTTTTGATTCAAAGAAACGCCAATAAGATGAGAAACGAAGGTATCTCTGGTTCTGTAAGTGTGAATAATTGGGCTGTTCAACTTCAAAAGTGGTTTGGTAAACAATTATGTTTTTCAAAAATAAAACTAAATATAACGTTACTAAAGTATATTTTTTAGCAACGAGTAAAGACTCGATAGATGTGAGAGGCTTGATTAATCCGTTTATTCATTATAGTGAGTTTGAAGTTGCGCAATTTTCTATGAACTATGGTGAAATGCTTGATACAACACCTGAGCTTCGGCAGATAGCAAAGCTAAGTTTAGATGAGCTAGAGAGCTTAGACATTTTTGATGCCAGAGGTAGGACTGTACTGGCTGTTAATAAGGTGTTTTCTTACCTAGAGCTTGACTTTTCAGTATTTGAATTTACCGCCCTGACAAGCTTTGATGAAGGGCTGAAAAAGGAAATTCAATTGTTCAGTGATTTGTCTGATACTGGCAATGTGACATACGGGTATAGCAGATTTTTGTGTGATGATTATTTACCAGTAACTGAAGATAGAGTGAAAAAAGGACTGTTCGGAGGTGCTTCTACTTCGATTGCCAATGAAGAAACTAAGTGGCTAGTGCAGCCTAAGGATATAGCTAACGGAGCGATTAAGGGTTTTTACCCTCTTAATTATTTGAGTGACAAAGCGTTTAGTGTTGCACAGCAACATGTAAATAACCTATTTGATAGTCAACAGCGTAAGGTGGCCTTCTTGTAATAGATAGGCACTCCCAACGAAAGATATCTAGCAATCCTTTATTGAAAAAGTACACGCACTTTTCGGAAACTTAGAAAAAATAATTAAGATACCCAAGATTGTTGGCTGGGTCGTCAAACGAGTCAAACAGGTCAACAAACGCGAACCTGGGTGTATGATACCAATGTGGGTTACGGTAAGTTATACCAGGCTAAAGTCGATGGGCATATTCATAATAATAATACATAGCCACCCACTTCAAATAATACTAATTTAACGATAATATTTTAACCATATCGATAAAAATTGATGAGTTGTTCACATCGATCGTAACCCTCGCCAAAGTCATGAAAACGAGTTATGTTATTTGTTAAAGAAATGGGTGGTATTGTTTTCAGTACCAACACAGTCGTTTGTATAGGCTATATTTTAAAAAGTCTATTCATGGCGTAAGGCTTCTATAGGATCGAGTTGTGCGGCCTTACGAGCAGGGAAGTAGCCAAAAATAACGCCTACAGCGGCTGAAAATAAAAAAGATATGGCGACAATGATTAGATTAAATACAAAGGGAACTCCCATTAAGTTTGCCAGCGTAACCGATCCAATTAATGCCAGTATAATCCCAATAATGCCGCCTAATGATGACAACATTACCGCTTCGACCAAAAACTGTAACAGTACTTCCCGCTCCATGGCACCAATAGCAAGACGAATACCAATTTCCCGCGTGCGTTCGGTGACTGATACCAACATGATATTCATAATACCAATGCCGCCTACCAATAAACTCACTGCTGCCACAGCACCCAATAACGTAGTTAATACTTTTGTGATACCGCTTAACATGTTAGATATTTCTTTCATATCCATTACGGTAAAGTCGTCTTCTTCATTAGTCGCGATATGGCGCCGTTCACGCAATAATTCGCCGATAGCTTGTTTTACTTTTTGTGTTGACTGGCCATCGTTAACTGAAATTTGAATGAGTTTAATATCTTGATTACCGGATAAACGTCGCTGAAAAGTTCGCAGGGGTATCACTACTAAGTCGTCTTGATCCGTCCCCATGGTAGACTGTCCTTTTGCATTCAATAGCCCGATTATTTCACATGAAAATTTTTCTAATCGAATTTTTTGACCTAAAGGATTTTGACTACCAAACAATTCTTTACGAACGCTTTCGCCGATAACGCATATGGCTTTACCCGCGCGTAATTCACTTTGGGTAAATGCGCGTCCAGATTCAAAAATCCAGTTACCAGCCACAAAAAACTGGTTGGTGGAGCCCATAATACTGGTGCTCCAGTTTTCATTACCGTATACCACGGTAGCACCTTGCGATGAAGAGGGAGCGACTGCATTGATATTGTTAATCTCTCGAGCAATAGCCTCTGCATCAGCCAAACGAAATGCTGATGCCGATGATCGTTGTCCCATCCCCATTCTCTGTCCCGGTGAGACTAATAACAGATTACTGCCAAGACTAGCGACTTGTTCTGTCACCTGTAAGGTTGCGCCGCCACCAATGGTGACCATAATGATCACCGCAGCAACACCGATAACAATACCTAACACAGTGAGGAATGAGCGCATAAGATTACGGCGTATTTCTCGCATAGCCAGTAACACCGCATTCCATAACATTAGTGAGCTCCTCCGTTGTCATCATCTCTGACAACCTGCCCATCGAGGAAGTGGATCTGTCGTTTGGCAAAGGCGGCCATGTCAGGCTCGTGAGTGACCATAACAACCGTAATATCCAGCTCACTATTAAATGAACTTAATAACTCCATGATTTCTCGGCTACGGGAAGAATCTAGATTACCGGTTGGTTCGTCTGCTAATAATACCGCTGGTTGAGTCACAATTGCTCGTGCAATCGCCACGCGTTGCTGTTGACCACCAGACAATTCACCTGGCGTGTGATGAGCCCAACCACTCAACCCCACGACATTTAATGCATTTAATGCTCGCTCACTGCGCTCGCCTGCAGGCAAACCTCGATAGATTAACGGTAATTCGACATTTTCTAATGCGGATGTTCTATTGAGTAAGTTGAATCCCTGAAAGATAAACCCAAGGTAATTGCGTCTTAAAAGTGCTAATTGATCGCGACTTAATGTGCCGACATCTATTCCATCAAACAGATATTGACCTGATGTTGGAGTATCTAGGCAACCTAATACATTCATACAGGTCGATTTACCTGAGCCACTGGAATCCATCACGGCAATAAAATCACCACGATTAATGGTTAAATTGACTCCTGCTAAAGCTTGCATTTTAGCTTGGCCAGTTCCGTATACCTTATATACTTCTCTTAACTCAATGAGAGGGGACTGATGACTGACGATAGCATTACTCACTTTTAGTACCGATTGTATCGATGATCAATGGCATATCGGCTTTAAGGTCACCGCTGATTATTTCGGTATTGATACCATTGGTTGATCCCGTTGTAACATTAATCGCGATAGGTTGATTATCACGAAGTGTCCACACGTGCTGTTGAAGGTTATCTGTATCATTACTTTCAACTTTAGTTTTGGAGATGCTGGGTGGTCGAGGCATGATACTTTTCATAAAGCCGCCGTTGTTACTGGATTGTGTCTCCTCATTTGATGGTTTAAAGCGTAGTGCGGCATTAGGCACCAATAATGAATCGTTTATTTGTTTTACGAGAATATCTGCGGTTGCCGTCATTCCTGGGCGCAGTAATAAATCAGAATTATCAACGCGTAAAACGGTTTCATATGTCACCACGCCGTCTATTGTTTGCGAGGCAAAATGCACGTCGGTTATCGTTGCAGGAAAGTTTCTGTTTGCATAAGCATCTACTGTAAATAATGCCTTTTGACCTACGCTAATTTGACCCACATCAGCTTCATCTACATCTACGTGTAATTCCATTTGAGTGAGGTTTTCGGCGAGAGTAAACATCACAGGGGTTTGGAACGACGCGGCCATAGTTTGCCCTGGCTCAACATCACGAATTAATACTATGCCATCAATGGGAGAATGTATGGTCGCTTTTGCCAAAGTGGTTAATTCAGCATTCAGTGCTGCTTGTGATTGAGCGACCAACGCTTTAGCACTGGCAAGGTTAGCGACTGCTCGGTCATATGATGCTTGCGACACGTCTAATTCTTGTATTGAATACAAGTCTTTTTTAACTAATTGACGATAACGAGTTAAGGCTTTTTGAGTTTCTACAATGGTGGCTTCTATTTGCTTAACTTGAGCTTTTGCTGAATCAAGTGATGCCCTTGCTTGGCTAACTTTAGCTTCTAATTGATCGGTGTTCATGCGAGCAAGTATCTGGTCTTTTTCTACATAATCATTGAAATCAACTAATACCGTTTTAATGGTTCCAGAAATTTCAGATCCTACTTCAACTTGATTGACCGGTTGTAATGTCCCCGTAGCCGTAACCGTAATATTTAATGAACCTTTACTCACGTTAGTCGTTTTGTATTGTGTGGTTTGAGACTGACCATTGGCTAAAAATTGCCATGACAAAATAGCGATAACCACTATTATCCCTGTGAACCAAAAATATTTGTTGAAACTCTTGTGGTGTTTAGAAGGCTTATCGAGCCCCAGTGTTTCACGAATATCATTTTTTTGATTTGTGCTAGATTTTTGTGGTGTAGATACCATATAGCACACCTCGATTGGGTTGCATTATCTCTATTAAGGCTGGTGACCTTTTCTTTAATAAATAGCCCAATGCTTTCTTGGGAGTATATTAATCAGTGTAATGATTAGAAAAAAAGGCAATGTGATCTGAATCAACTTAGCGAGAATTATTACAATATAACAACGTGTTGAATGGGCTAAATATCTAGGGGCACCGCATGAGTGTTCACACTGTGACATGGCCATATGGACGCTCCCGGTGAGTCAAGATAATACTCTGCTCACCGATGGCTTTTTGGCCTCAGTTTTCTGTACAGCATTCTCACTCTTATTGTTGTTTTTGATGTGACTTATTTACCGCTAGAAGCGATTTTACTGCCCTGATGCTTATAAAAGGCAAACTTAACAGTCATGCAGGCCGTTATTTAAATTCGCACCACTGCGCCAGTTAATTGAAACACTCATACGTATTAGGCTATTCCTATCCTAATCCGTGAGCTGACCGATATCGGTTTTGTAAAAGTCATTATGATGTTGGCAACATCATAATGCTTTCCACCACGACGAGAAGATTGTTAATCATCAATCTTGTTGTAACCCAGTTGATACATGCAAGGTTTGTTGGTTGTCGATAATGATGGCTTCGTAATCTGGTAACTCATTGATTAACGCCATACCTTGTTGTAATCCCATCACAAAAATGGCGGTGGAGAGGGCATCGACGTAAGTTGGGTTTTTACCAATAATCGATACGCTCACCACATTGCGGGCGGAGTCGCCGGTTTTGGGATTAATGATGTGATGATAACGCACGCCGTCTTCGATGAAGTAACGCTCATAGTCGCCTGATGTGGATATCGATTCATTACTCAGAGGTAACTGCACCGCAGTTTTGTCTTCGGCGCGAGGGTGTTTAATGCCCACAAACCACGGGCGACCGATACGATCGCCTAGCAGTGTGGTGTCACCGCCAGCGCTAATAAGTGCATGTTCAATACCGGCTTTTTTAAGAATGGCGATACAGTTTTTAACCGCATGACCTTTGGCTATACCGCCTAAATCAATTTTCACATCCGCATCGGTAAATTTAACGGATAAGCTAGCTTTATCTAAGATAACGGTTTGATAATTAATGGCGGTTAACGCTTGTTTGATTGCATCTTGATTGGGTTTTTGATGCTTGCGGTAATCGTATTGATAACCGATAGAGGCATAAGTGATATCAAACATTCCGTGGGTTAATTCTGCAATATCGTGCGCATCGGTGAGTAAATCAAACAACTCCTGGCTAACAATAACAGGGCGAGTGGCCGCATCTCGGTTAATCACGCTCACTGCGCTGGTGGCGATATAAGGGCTCATGGTTTGATCAATGCGTTGCATTTCTTGTTCAACCGCCACTATGAGTTCATCTGCCGTTGCTTGAGCTGCATCATCGTCTAGCCAAAATTCAACGTGGGCGAGGGTACCCATGACATGAAAACTCTTTTGGTGCCACTGGGCAAAGGCCGAATGCGAGTTGAATGTAAACAATATGATGACAATAACAGCACTAAATTTACCCATGAATCGATTGTCTCCTGTAAGACGGTAGCGCTGATTGTTGATTAAATGACAGCAATCGGCAACAGCTTGAGTGAAAATAAGCGCTTAATCGACAAATTACTCGCTGCATTGTGCATATTACGGTAATTTAACCTTATTATTGCCTACTCGAGTTTTGTTGTTTTAATGCCCATTATTGCCGATAAAAATCAATGTTATCTGCCCATAACTCCGCATGTTTACTTTATGCCACTTGATGATGAACTCCATTCAGCAGATTTTAGTGCGGGGTTAGCCCTTGGCTGGCTAAGCGAAGATGAAGTGGCTAAAGTTGCCCGTTATAAAAGCCCGTCTGCGCGTAATAATGCCTTACAAGTACGATTAGCGTTAAGGGCGATATTATCCCGTCACAGCAAGGTTAAGCCTGCTCAATGGCAGTTTATTTATGGCGCCAAAGGTAAACCTGCATTAAGCCATGATTTATCTGCGTTAACGGGTTTAGATTTTAATTTAAGTCACAGTGGCCAATGGTTAATGATTGGCGTGATTGAAACGACGACCAGCCTGCAAAACGTAAACCTCAAGCCAGAGTTTAATGTTGAGTTAACCCAAAGTACTCAATCTGTGCATCTTCCATCTCTGTGTTTTGGTGTTGATATTGAACGTGAGCGCAGCAGTACCGATATTGTGCCAATTTTAAATCATTATTTTACCCAGGCTGAAACCGAGGCATTATTGCAGCTACCCATTGAGCTACAGCGGCAACGTTTCTTTGATTTATGGGCGGTAAAAGAGTCTTACATTAAAGCGCGTGGTTTAGGTTTAGCCTTGTCACTTAACTCCTTTGCCGTTGACTTTAGTGAGTTAAATGAAGGGCATGTGCAATTGAAGGGCAAGATTGAGCAATCTATTGCCTTATATCAAGGGGTTAAGCTTAACTTTACCGATGCTGAAGATATTGCTAATACGATGATATGGCAAACGCAAATGGAGCCGGCTTGATCAGCATTATCGTTTTGCTGTCACCTTAGGCGTAAATAAACAAGATATTGGGCTAGAGTTAACGAGAGCTGACGACTGTGGCGATAGTGCATTAACGGTTTATCAATTGTCACTGGCACAATTATTGGCCGATGCTAATGCCTAGGGTCTGTTGATCGTAAGTTCTCTATAAAGCATCAGGCATAAAAATATGCGGAAAAGCAATTCAGCCGAAGCATCGCTTCGGCTGAATTAAGTGACGAAATATGTTACTCGTTATTCGCAACTGTTTTACTGCTAACGTTTACTTTAAAGGGACGATGGCAAAGCTTTCATCAAATTGCACTAAAGTGGAGGCTATTTTACCAAAGGCTTGTTGGTCACCTGTCATACTGGCTTTACCTTGTTCAAGTAATTGTTTAAGTGACGTTTTACCTAATAACACCTTAACAATATCGTCTTTGTCGACGGTTAATGTAGCGTCTGCCGTTTTAGCTTTTTCGACCACAATGTTATTGAGATTGCCATGGCTAAGCTCAACAAACACGGTAGTTTCAGGTGTTGTGTTTGTCGCTTTAGTGACCACATTTAAACTGATGTTACCTAACTTGTCTGCAGCAATGCTGTCGACTTTGACGGCTAAAAAGTCAAACAATGTGGTCATATCCATTTCGCTTAATACATCTGCAGAAGCAGATTTAGGTGCACCAGGTTGTATACCAACGCGTAACTCTTGGGCACCCGTAAGGTAAATGTTTCTCCAACCAGCGCCTTCAGCTTGATAACCCAGTTGTTCATAGGTGTCTGCTAATAAATCGCGTGCATTTTCATTACTTGGGTCTGCCATCACTACTTTATTGAGCGCCGTTGCGACAAAACGATAATCTCCTTGGGCAAAGTCTGTCTTGGCTTTTTTGACCACATTTTCAGCACCACCCATATATTCAACAAATTTAGTCGCTTCTTGCTGAGTTGGCAGAGGGTTTAAGTTGGCAGGGTTCATGTCAAAGTAACCCAAATACATGTTGTAAACCGCTTTGGCGTTGTGACTGTAGGTACCATGATAACCATTGGTATACCAAGTGTCTTTGACCTGTTGCGGAATGGTATCCATAATGGCATCGCCAATATCTTGTATCACCACACCTTGGTTGGCTAAGCGTAATGATTGGTTATGCACTAAACCATAGTTATCACGTTGCATTTTAAGGTATTGATTAACTTCACTATTACCCCAAACCGGTGCTGAATGTGATGCAAATAATACTTCAACATCTTGACCGAATGCATTGACCATTTGGTTAATGTCTTTTGACCATTTTAAGGCGTCACGCACTTTGGCACCACGTAATGTATAAATGTTATGCATACCGTCATAGGTGAGCTCTCCTGACCATAGCGCTTTCATTGACGGAATATAAGTCACCATTTCGCTGGCTGCTTCAGTGCCAGAGGCATCCATAAATACCATTTCTAGCCCGTCGATGGTTAAGGTTTCCCATTTGCCTTGTTGGTTGAGTTCGTAATCTGGTTTCACATAGGTAATTTCACCTTTTGATAAGCCTTTTGCCAAGGCTGCATCGACAATACCGTGGTCGTGTTTACCTAATGTGGCACCATATTGATAACCCGCTCGGCGGCTCATTGCGTTACCCGCAAGTACGTTTTCATCTACTACTTCTGTTGTAATGTTATTTGAACCATACACTTTCACGTCAGGAAATAAATTCTGTACACCACGTGCGCCGCCAAAATGGTCAGCATGGCTATGAGAATAAATCATTGCAACAATGGGTAAATCGTTGCCTTCGGGTAGGTGTTCGAGTGCAAATTTAATTGACTGCTCTGCCGCTTCTTTTGTGAGCAATACATCGTAAACAATCCAACCTGTTTCTCCACGGATCAAGGTCATATTAGATAAGTCAGTGCCACGAATTTGGTAGATACCATCAGTCACTTTATATAAACCGTTTGGCACCATATTAAGCTGTGCTTGGCGATAAAGAGATGGGTTAACGGAGTCAGGAAATTGCTCACTGATAAAGCTAAACTCTGCTCGCAAAATAGCGGCGGTCGCTTGGTCAAACTCAGCAATTTGGTTTTTACTAAAACGTTCGAATGCGTCTTTATCTTTAAAGTTAAGGTCTTTAGCTACAGCGATATTATGCGCAATCGTAGCCGGTGTGGCTGCCTTGCCGTGATAGTCGACTGTTAGATGATCGTGTTCGTGCTGTGAAGCTACGGCGTTGAGTGACAATGTCATTATTGATAGCGCGATGATAGATTTTTTCATGATGGTATTCCTCATTAAAATAAAAATTTAGGGTTCAAAGTTGATGAATCTATCTTAGTTAATTGGAAGTTAAAGATAACTATGGCTAAATGGTGTTAATACATTCATAGTATGAATGTGTTGAAGATAAAGGATAAGGCTATGAACGATGAGTTTAAGTGTAAATTGATGACTTTGGACCTCAATTTATTGAGAGTGTTTTGTACGGTTTGTCAATATTCATCAATTACTCTGGCTTCAGAACAATTAGGGTTAACTCAGTCTTCGGTAAGTAATGCAATAAATCGTCTAAAAGTGGCCTTAGAATGTGAATTATTTATCAGAGTTGGACGAGGTATTGAACCAACAGCGACAGGGCTACATATTTTTAATTCTATTCAGCCAATGCTTGATTCGATGGAGCAAACCTTAATGGGGATATGACGTGGTTTAATTGATACGACTAACCCAGTTAAGACATAATTGATTTAACTGGAGATTAAAATGAAAACACGTAAAACCTATTCAAAAGAATTCAAACTTGATGCTATCGCATTAGTTAGAGAGCAAAATTACAGTATTGCTGAGGCTGCTAGAAATTTAGAAGTAACACCTCAGCTTCTTGGCCGATGGATAAAAGAAGCAGAAAATTATGATGGCCATGCTTTTAGAGGTAACGGCAAGTTAACGTCTGAGCAGGAAGAGATCCGCAAGCTAAAAGCACAAGTTAAGCGTTTAGAAATGGAGCGTGAAATACTAAAAAAAGCGACGGTCTTCTTTGCCAAAGAAACGAAATAAAATACGCGTTTATTGCCCAAAATAAGAAGATCTGGCCAGTGATATTAATGTGTCACGTGTTGGGTGTGAAAAACAATAATTACTACAGTTATCAAAAGCGGAAGTCTCAGTACTCTGTTGATACAGAGCATCAAGAGATGTTGCAGTGGGTGAAGAATATCGCCGAGTTTAGCGATAACACCTATGGACAAAGACGTATTCGAAAGGCTTTGAATTCACTTGATTACCCTGTTGGGCGTAAGAAAACAGCGCAGTTGATGAAAGAAGCAAACGTTTGGGTGCGCTATAAAAAGAAGTACAAGACAACAACCAACAGCGACCACAAGAAGCCTATATATGATAATGAACTTAAGCAGGATTTCGACGTTCAGCGCGCTAATCAAGCGTGGGTGCAAGATATTACGTACATATGGACTTCTGAAGGATGGCTGTATTTAGCGGTCGTAATCGATCTCTATTCGCGTAAAGTTGTTGGTTGGAGTATGGGCAGCAGAATGAAAGCACAGTTGGTTTGTGATGCCCTAACAATGGCAATATGGCAACGAAAGCCAAAAGCCGGATTGATCATACACTCAGATCAAGGCGTTCAATATGCGAGCCACCAATACAGACGGATACTGAGGCTACATAAGTTTGTCGGCAGTATGAGCAAAAAAGGCTGTTGCTGGGATAATGCAGTAGTAGAAAGCTTTTTCGGTAGCTTGAAGCAAGAACGAGTTCATTGGCGCAATTATCGAACGCGCTATGCAGCTCAACAAGATGTCTTGAATTACATCACAATGTGGTACAACAGCCAACGAATGCATTCTTACCTCAATTATCAAAGTCCCAATGAGTTTGAACGTATGGATAAGCATTTGAAGGATGTAGCTTAAGGAACTTAACTAGGTTGTCCGAATTCAGTTGACCAGGTCAATACGCGAGTTTGATCCTTGCACATCATCAAGACTATTTACGATATACGCCAATGAAGCGGTGATTGATTTGCTTCAGCCGTATCTTGATAAGTTGTTAGCCAACTTAACGGTAAGAATAGTATGTAAACATTCGCCAGCAATTGAGGATGAACAATATCAAGATCTTCAAATGCAAAAAGTTGATTTATTAATTGATATTGTGCCTCCAAAACTCAAGATGTTTCATTTTCAAAAGGTTGCTCAGGAGAGGATGGTTTGTGTGGTGCGCCAACAACACCCTAGTATTCAACAGAGTGTAAATCGAGATCAATATTTTGCAGCACAACATGTTATGTATCGATTTCATCGCGATAATATGCGTGTGGCAGATATCATTTCTAATGAACTGCTTCCACAGCGAATTTTATACAGTGAACAATCGTCTATACTGAGTATGTTGTCATTAATCAGTAAATCTAATGCTATTGGAATCGCACCTTGTACATTTAGTAAAAGTTACGCTGAGTTATTTAAACTCGATTTACTCGAATTACCATTTGAAACTCGACCTATTGAATTATTCAGTATTTGGCCGAGTAAACATGTGCAAGATAAGTCATGTATTTGGCTTAGACAAACTATTGAAACGTTAATGGAACAAGCTTATTCCGCTTAATAGAACAAGTATATACCGCTTAACGGGCAACAAAAAAAGCCAATCGATGATGATTGGCTTTTAACGTTTTACGCTAGTGCTTTAGTGTTTACTGTCTGGCGAGACGGTTAGATTCTGGTGGGTTTTCAAAATCGCTGCGGTATGGGTTAATGTCTAAACCACCGCGACGAGTATAACGCGCATACACAGTTAACTTAGTGCATTGGCAGTATTTTTTTAAGTCGACAAAAATACGCTCCACACACTGTTCGTGAAACTCATTATGTTGACGGAAAGAAATCAAATAGCGCAGCAGTTTTTCACGATCAATCTTAGGTCCTTGATAACGGATCATCACACTGCCCCAATCAGGTTGTGAGGTAATTAAGCAGTTAGACTTTAATAAGTTTGAGTTTAGTGTTTCTGCGACATTTTTGTCAGGATCTGTACCGTCAATTAAATGGTCTGGATTAAACTCGTACTCTGTGACTTCGATGTCTAAATCGTCAATGCAGCTGCCGGGTAAATCGACAATACGTTCAAGGTTAAAGTGTTTAGGTTCGATAACCTTCACCGTCACTTCACCTTCTGCACAAGCGGCTAAATCGCGACGTAATGTGTCTTGCACGTCTTCAACGCTATCAAACTTAGTTTGATTAAAGCTATTTAAGTACAATTTAAACGATTTGGATTCAATCAGATTGGCGCTATTGATATCCAGTTGCACTTCTAATAACGCTACAACAGGCTTGCCTTTGGCGTTTAGCCATGACAATTCATAGCTCGATCCAAATATCAGTACCATGGAAAGGTAAATCACCACTTAATGCAATTGCATCTCGATTAAGTTTGCGTGGAACCCCTTGCAGCAGTGACGCGTCATACTCAGCTTGATATACAGTTGCATGGCCTAAGGTTAGGCCTTTAAGTGCATCAGCATCACTATAAGGGTCGTGATTGTGTGTCATCTAATCGGTTTCCGTGTCAAAATATGGTTTTATTATAAACTACGAGTGGCTTAAGTGTCTTGTTCATCTGCATTAGAAAACTTTATAAATAACTATCTTAAATCTTACCAAGATACCTTGTCTGAATTTCCGCGCTATTATCCTTTGGGCGAAGACTCAATATGTATTCAAGGAAAATTTAACTCAGACACTGATGATACTGTGTTTTGGCAGCCGGTTAAACGTGATGATGCGGCTGACTTTAATAATGTTGAGAATGCATTAAATATTCAACTACACCAAGATATTCATGCATTTTATGGTGAATATTTTTCAGCGCCATTACAGTTTACTGCGCCATTTGGTGAAGGTGAGTTATTGCAAGTGTGGAACCAAGAAGACTTTGAAAATTTGCAACAAAATGTAATTGGTCATTTGATCATGAAGCAAAAGCTTAAACAACCCGCAACCTGGTTTATTGGTGTGCTAGGTGAGGGCGATGAAATGCTCACCGTTAATAATGACGATGGCAGTGTGTGGATTGAAATTCCAGGTGAAAAACAACGCACAAAATTAGCAGAGTCGCTAACCGAGTTTTTGCAGATTATTTCGCCCATGATCAAACCGCCGCAAAAGCCCGTTGAAGAGAGTGCGCCTATTGTTGATCACCCTGGTATTTGGCAGCGGATTAAAACGATGTGGGATACCTTACGTGGCAAACATCATTAGGTTAATGTTTATTGCAAATGAATATCTGCATCACGCTGTATATTCATATGTATATAAAGTGTGATGCATTTTCAATTTCATTAGGTTTATTGATGATCCCATGAAATGTTAGACACAATACGGCAAGGTTTGCAGCGAAAGTGAAACATGTCTGATAACGGTTGTTCGAGCTTCCATTCATGTGAGCCGCAGCGTGGGCAAGGGCGGTTGAGTTCTGTTTGTAATGACTCTCCGCCCACGCGATATAAATAATAGTAAGTCGGTATCCTCGTTAGGTATTCAATCCGCCCACGCAAGTCCCATCCTCGTCTAAATAAATCACTGTCTGCCCGAGTGATTTCATCTAATGCTGCAAATTCTGCTTTAGTGGCCGCCGCCATTTGCAGTTCATCACAGGCTTGCCATTCAGTTTGCCATTTTATGATGCGTTTATGGTCGCCATTGAAGGTGGCTGGTAGTTGATAAAGCGGGATCGGTAATAAGTTATCGCCATTGCGCAGTGGCGAGCACATATGAACATAACTGGTATACAACAATTGCCAAGACGGCTCGTCGGTATTGGTTACTTCAGAGTTAATGTCCTGACCAATAAACTTTTCTCTCGGCGCCAGCAGCTTGGCTTGTGTCAGCTCGGTTAATGCCATTTTTACCCACGGGCTATTATAACGGTTGGCTAGGCTGGTTTTTTCTGGCAATAACAAGCGCACTTTAAATTCACCGTCATTAAACGCGACTGCGAACTCACGTCCCAATATTTGTCCATTAGCGCGCAGCGCTTCGAGTAAGCCGTTAATGGCTTTTTCGGCGGCATCAATAGTGGTGTCGGCAAAGCATTCAAAGCGAAGTTCAAAAACAAACATGGATTATTCGGCCTTAGGGGAAGTTGTTGGCAAATGTTGGTTAACTTGTTGTTCAAGTTCATTTACGCGGTTGTTGAGCTGGTTAATCAGTTGCTGCATGGTGTCGACTTGTTGCTGCAATTGCGCAATTGGGCTGGCGAGCTCGTCACTTGGGGACTCTAGGGGCGGAATGTCATTCAACTCAGGTAAGTTTTGCCATTCAGATTTTGGCAAAGATTTAAATTGTTGTAAGCCCTGGATCAGCACTGGCATGGGGAAGCGACTGCCTAAACGACTTTTTATTAACGCTAAGCTCGGTGTATGTCCATTAATGGCAATGGACTTTGCTGCGGCTAACACCTGTTCAATTGGACTCATTGTTAGTTAAATTCCTTAATTTTTGGTAGTCAGAATCACTACTGTTGCAGAAATGAAATATAAAACCTATTAAATTCAATGTTTTATATTTTGGCATGATTCTAGCTTAAAGGATCACAACACAATGCGGGCTATATTTTAACAAAAAGGATGCAACATGAAATCAAAACTTATTGCGGCAAGTGTCGTAGCGCTAATGTCAGTGGGATTAAGCGGCTGTGTGATTAGCGTAGGCGATCATGAATCAGGAAAAAGCCATGAGTATTGGCAAGAACAACAAGATAAAAACCGTGCTTTATTGGCTAACCTTGCACTCGGCATGAGCAGCGAACAAGTGGTGACACTAATGGGCACCGCTGATTTCAGTGAAGCGTATTCAAAAACCAATTCAGCTAATACAGACCAAGCAATAAAAGTCTTATTTTATCGTACTCAGTGGGCAAAAGGCGACGGTAAAACCACTAAAGATGAGTGCACCCCAGTGGTGTTTAGAGATAACCTCTTAGTGGGCTGGGGTGACACGGCATATCAGCAAATTTAAGCTAATGTAATTATTGCTACTATTCTCTCATCATGACGTCCAATTGGTCGATGACTTCCGACCATTGGGCGTCTTCCATTAATGCCTCTTTTAAAAATGCGCATTGACTCGAATTCCAACATGGGGCATCAATTAATAAAGTGTGTTTAGCTAACTTATTTTGGCTAATAAAATCATTGATCTCTTGCGGTTTATGGCCTAGCCCTAATTGTTGAAATAAATGGCTTAAATCATTTTCTGTGGTATCCATTTTCACGACTCCCTAGATGACTTATTGCAATTAATTCAGTATTAATCTTCAGCGCAAAAATTGCAATGAACTCGCCGATATAGCGAACTATTAACTATATAAGGTAAACAATATTTGTTGATTGTTTCAAACTTGTTAACTTGCTAAGTTAACAAGAGTCATAACACAAGGAATAACGATAATGGACAATAATACCTTGGAAACCTTACGCGCAGTGTATTTAACTGCTGAAGACTTACGTGTGGCGGCCTCAATCCTTTACAACGCATACCACGATGATCCTTATTTTATTGAGGTACTGGGCAAGCAAGACATTCAACAGTATGAACAAAAGCTTCGCGCGGCGATCCGCGAAGAGTTAAATGAACTGTGGCAGCAAGAACAGGCGCTAATTGGCTTATTTGATCAAGAACGTCTTATCGGTGTGGCATGTGTGATAACACAACAAATCCCTTTAGGCGAGTGCCGCTATTGGCACTGGCGTTTAAAAATGGTGATGGGCACAGGTTGGAAGTCAACCCAAGGGTTAATGGAAAAAGAAAGCTGTATATTAGAACATCTTCCGTCAGATAAATGCGGCATTTTACAGTTTATTGCCCTAGTACCAAATGAACAAAAAAAAGGCTACGGTTCTGCGGTTAGTCGAGGCGGTACTGAGCTGGTGCGACGAACAACCACGGCTAGATGGTATTGGTGTATTTGTGACTCACCCATATCACCATGCTGTGTTTGTTCAACAAGGATTTGTCAGTCTAGCAGAAGTGAATATTGGTCAAGTTGATGGCGAAATTTTGTTTTATAACAAACAGGAAGCAGCAAACCAAGGCTAAACCGAAACAAAACATCTAACATTTTCAATGGTTATTTGTTGTTATCCGTTGTTAGTTAAATACATTATGGAGTAAGTTATGCAACCCAAACGTTATACCTCTTTTGCCGAGTTTTATCCGTTTTACCTGTCGCAACATCAAGACCCTGTGTGCCGGAGATTACACTATGTAGGCAGCACTATTATTTTAGTCATTATTGTCAATACGCTAATTAACCAACATTGGTGGCAACTGCTTTTATTACCGGTTGTTGGCTATGGTTTTGCCTGGTTAGGCCACTTTATATTTGAAAAAAATCGCCCAGCAACATTTACCTACCCACTGTATAGCTTATGGGGAGATTGGGTGATGTTTGGACAAATGTTAAAACGGCTGTGGCGCAACGTTATTGGGGCAAAGTAGAGCCTAGCTCACACTCTTGTAAGCATTATCCTACATTGATGTAGGTTATCTTATCTTTTTTTGCCAGCATTTAGCATGGCTCATGATTAAAATCATATATTAAACAGTGGGTTGTGTTTTTAGTACGTTTTTTGATATGTGAATCTTTTATGTCAGTCAGTTTTAGTGACTTTCCATGCAATGCTTTTTAGATAAAATGTACCCATCGAAAGCAAATAACGAAGTGGTTTTCTTAGGATGAGAAATAAAGCTGAGTTTGCTTGAGAACTGAAACCAATTGCTAAAGTAGATTGTTAGTACAGAATTTCAAGGATGATGCACAGGACACGCCCACGGAACTAGGCATAAGCTCGGTAAATGGATAACCGAATCAAGGAAGGGTGAAGCGCAAGCGACACAAGGAAAAAGGGATAGGACTGCAGGACGCAACAAGGATGACTCAACGGATTGAATGCTCAGTCGATGGATAGACTGTTCAACGGAATGACACTCATAAGATACTTTGTTTACAAAGAATCAAGGAAATGAGCACAAGGAAACGGATGCAGGATGCATGTATACATGGATGATGCAGGGAGCACAATTTCAGCTGGATTGCTGACAAAAAGCGTTACAGGCACAACCTTATTATTAAGGTTGTGCCTTTTTGCTTTTGTAGCCAAAAAATTTTAATCAATTGTTTTACCATCTCCATGACTGGCGGTATGTTGACGCAGGGAGGGAAAGTCGATTCAAAATTCAATTAATACCATATATGGTATTAGATTCGAAGGACCATATTTAAGTTTGTTCATTGTTGTAGGGAATTAAATTTGAATGGTTTTTAAATAAAGTAAGTTACAGTCTCGCCTAACCATTTTGCAGCTTGCTTTTGAGTCGGGTATGTTTAACGCTAATTGCTTAGTCATTTTTCCATTGTCTTCTTAGTTGCCTGTTATGGGAACGCATGGACATTCACGATTTTTTCACAAAACAATAATGAACGTGTGGAGTGTTTATTTGTTTTAATACAAGCATTATCTTATTTGCACCGCTTTACTTGTTGTTTTGTTGTTAACTTCTGGTGTGACGCTTGCCATTTTAGCCTGCCTATTTGTGAGATATATCTCACAAGCAATGTGAGATTAATCACTTTATTTTTGAGTAAATAATTTATAAAAATCTTAAGTTATTAATTTAATGTGCTTTTATTTTTTATGCGATTATGGTGCTAAATTATTCACTTGATAGAGCCTGTTTACGTGGAGGTAAATGAACTATTATTTATCTTGTTCCTAGGACGGAACAATCACAAGGAAGTAAATAGGTCATAGATGACCACAAGCAAACGGATGTGATGGACGAATGACTGTTTCAGGATGAAACGCAAAACACGTTATACGCTTAAAGTGAATAACGGGTTTTAAACATTATTAGGATGATAATGTTGCAGGACGCACAATGCTCAGCAAATGATTTGCTACAGGATAAGTAAAGATTTCAAGGATGATACAAGGACACGCTTAGGATAGAGCAGGCTCGGTCAATGGATAATCGAGTAAGAAGGAAAGTACGCAAGCACAAGGATCATCACGGAATGACCAAGGATTGAGCAGGACGCAAGTTAGACGCATGGATGGTGCAGGGAGCACTGTAATAGCGGGAAGGCTTAACAAGAGATAAAAAGGCCGCGACAGTTACTGTCGCGGCCTTTCTTTTTGCTTTTTTTAAGATTATGGAACTTTATCAGCATATGTTGTCAAATTGTAAAATGCATATACGCATGGGGTTAAGTACACATGGTTGAGGAGATAGCATGAAAGGGTTTCAAATTGCACTATTGATGGGGTTTTCATTAGTTTGCTATAACGGCAATGCACAAGTGAGTGAAGAGCAGCAACAATGGGTCGAGCAAGCGTTAAGCGATATCAATTACAATACTGACGATACTAAAGTGCGTTGGCAGTATTCACAACATACTGTGATGCCAGACATGACCCGAGTTGAACAGTTTAATGCCGCTTTACCCGGCTCAGAACGCTGGAGCTTAGTGACTGAAAATGGTGAAACGCCTGACAAAAATCGTTTAAAAGAATACCGCAGAACATCAGCAAGAACTCCTGCAAGATAAAGACGAAAATACCCATGAATTAGCGTTTTCTGATCTGATTAATTTATCGACATTAACATTAGTGGATGAGGAGGGCGATAATGTCGCATTTTCGTTTACACCCAATATCGACAAATTAGATAATAATGCATTAACTGGGACTATTTACCTAGATAAGAGCTCGAAGCAGTTACGCAAAATTCTAATCAGCAATACCGACGAATTAAACCCTGCATTTTCAGTCACCCTTACCAAATTTGAATTGGAGTTGGGTTTTGATGTGTTTGAAGGATTGGTGATGCCTGCGCACACTTCAACCACCATTAATGGTACCGCAGCGATTTTTAAATCATTAGATAGCATACATAAAGTGACGTATAGCGAGTATAAAATATTGGATAAGCCACAAACCTAATCCAATAATCTAAGCAAAAAAAACGCTATTTTGTTAAAAATAGCGTTTTTTAGTAAGCTTACTGCTGAACTGTGGTAATAAACGGTGCTTCAATACTGAACTAGTGGCACTTACCAGAGTTACAACTTTGGCTTGACCCACACCCACCAAATTTACCGCTTGCCATCGGGGCGTCCATCCATTCTGGTTCAGGGAAAATAGGCCATTGAATTTTAGTCACTCGATTGCCGTGCATCATAATATGGCCGCGGAATTGATTGATACCATCGGTACTAAATTCGAACATAAATGTGGCTTTCCAACAAATTCCGGTTGATCCGCCAATACTTGGGCGAGCAGATTCCATCGCAATAGCAAGCATTTGAACATTTTGTTTTTTGCATGATTGCTCAGTAACTTTACGGCTGAGTTCAGCCATTTGCCTAAGTTGCCAAAAAAATGCACCGACAACAACTAAAGCAACAATTAATAAAAAATCACTCATCATAGGCTGGTGGCCTTAAATAATCCGCCAATGGCGGTCGCTAATTGAATGCTTCGGTCTGGATGACGTAAATCTGACAGTAATCCTTGACGTAAGCTTGGTATCGCCACGATATCAGCAAACACTTGGTTAAAGAAGTGCTGTGGCTGTTTTGCTAATGCTTCTAAATACACTTTACGGGTTGCATCATCTTTTAGTGCCAGCCAATTACGCGCTGCAATGGTAATTAAACTATTGTCGTTTAACAATTGCTGTTCATCCAGTTGCGTAATAGCAGCCATACTCAGTTGCGTATTTGACGCAAGAGCGGCTAAATACATCACTTTTAAGTCAGGCTCAGCTTGCGACATCTTTGCAAATAACCGTTCAGCTAAATCGGCTTCAACACTAATATGCTCAAGGCATTGGCACAATGCTGCTTGCACCTCTATTGGTGTTTGATCGAATGCATTAATAATGTCATTAAGATGATCAAATTGATGTGCGCGAACGCAAATATCCGCTAAACCTTGTAAACCTAATTGTTGCCAGCTGTCTGTTGGCGCTTGGCCAGACAAATATTGTGCTGCAAATTCATACTGGCTAGAGGCTGCTTGTCCAAGTTGCAGTCTAACTAAGGCATTAAACAGTGCGAGCTTATTTTGATTTGGTTTAAAGCTAAAAGGATGGTTAGCAAGTTGTTCTTGCTGCTCATCGGTTAATGCTTGGGTAGGATCTCGCCCTAGAGCCTCTAAAATCATTTTAATAAATTGAGTGCGAGGGGCGGGTGATAACAAGCCTTGCTCGTCTAAGGGTAACTTAACAAACCAGATATACGGTTGCTGTTGTTGCTGCCAAAACACGATGGCAAACTGCGCATGCCCTTGAATAGGATACGGATAAGGTGCCAATAAAGAATCGATTTGGTGAAATGCCAACATATCAATGTGCTGAACACGGCGACCTAAATCGTAAATTTGGAATTGGGTGTTCGCGGTGGTCAGAAATTGGCTTAAGGTGGTTATTTCGGTCATGGTGTCTTCACTAAATCAAACAAGTTGGATGGGTATTCAAGAAGCTAAATGATATCATAATCCGACTTAGCCTCGATATTGTCGTTCATGTTTATGCTTTATTTTACCTGTAAAAACCATTTAATTATTTTAGAACAAACACTTAAGCAGTGTTCTTTATGGGTTGATAGTGCGCCCAGTGTGCACGCTATGGCGAGCAGCGCCCCTTTTGCTTGTGATACCATGGCATTTGAGCAGTGGTTGCAGTTTATTTTTATACCCAAAATGCGTGAACTTATTGAGCTCGAGCAGCCGTTACCGACCAATATGGCCATAGCGCCAATGGCTGAACATGTGTGGCAAGGTATGACCGATTACGCTGAGCTGATACGTCATTTACACAACTTTGACTCAGTATTAAGCCAACAATAACCCATTAAATTTTAAGCCCCACTAAAGTTAAGTGATACCCATAATGAATGCTAAAGATAATGATACGCTATCAGCCACTGATAACGACGAATGCTATGAGCCTGAGTTTGTTGAAGAGGCTGCACCTTTAACGAGCACAGATGTTGCAATAGAGCCTGATGAACAGCCGCCAATGATTGAAATCTTATATGAAGATGAACACATCGTGGCGATACACAAACCTGCAGGATTGTTGGTTCATCGCAGTTATTTGGCGCGTAAAGAACGCTTTTTTGCCATGCAAATGACACGTGATTTGGTCGGTTGTCATGTATTTCCTGTTCATCGTTTAGACCGACCCACATCGGGGGTATTGTTATTTGCTAAATCCAGTGATGTAGCACGCCAGTTGTGCGAACAGTTTGCCGATCACAGCATTAACAAACAATATTTGGCAATTGTGCGCGGTAATATGCATGAGTCTGGCACCTTA
This sequence comes from Shewanella phaeophyticola, assembly GCF_025398315.1. Taxonomy (GTDB): domain Bacteria; phylum Pseudomonadota; class Gammaproteobacteria; order Enterobacterales; family Shewanellaceae; genus Shewanella; species Shewanella phaeophyticola. The sequence continues at coordinate 2,709,744 of NZ_JAODOQ010000001.1, read as the reverse complement.
GATTACGCACTCAAGCAAGAATTTGATGATATTGGCGATAAACACGTTGACCCTAACAAAGCCGCACAAGATGCGGTCACAGATTTTCAGCCACTATTAAACACTGAAATCCCATTTAGTTCAGGTCGATATCCAAGTAGTCGATATGCATTAGTGCGTTTAAGCCCGCATACAGGACGAAAGCATCAATTACGTCGTCATATGGCGCATCTTCGTCACCCAATTGTGGGTGATACTACCCATGGTGATGGTAAACAAAATAAGTTTTTAGAGAGCATTTTAACATCAACCGTTTGTGGTTAATTGCCAAAAGTTTGCAATTTGTCCACCCGGTGACCCAACAATCCATGCATATTGAAACGGAATTAGAAACAGAGTGGTTAACTGTGTTTGACGCATTTGGTTGGGATGATGATCAATTATCATCAATGCCGAGTATGTTACTGAGTTAAGGCAAACAAATAACGCACTATATTAAGCTGTAATGGCAAGCCAGCGTTATTCCATGTGATCAGATAGAGCCTTTTTAAGTTTTTCGAACTCTGCAATGGGGGGTAAAAGTTCGTGGTCTTGCTGCTCTGCATGAAAATAATAATTACGGCGAATGTGCGCGAATTTATGCTGGAGTTTGAGTTTTCGCTTTCTGCTGACTTGTCGCATGCTACTGCTTCCGTAATGTCTTTGTTTACTTAGAGCGTATCTATCATTGCTCTATATATTTTACATACGTTATAAAAGGCACTTGCGAGAAGCTTAACGAATAAAGTAAGTTATTCAGACTCAACGCATTTTATATCGAATTTTATTTAAGGGAATAGTATACCATGAAAAAGGTCAATATTGTTTTTGGTACTGTTTATGGTAGTGCCCAATATACCGCGGAAACCATTGAAAAGGTCATTGCAAAATTAGGATTTGCCACTAAACTTCTGCAACCTAATGAGTTATCGGGATTTGTGCCGCCACAAGATGAATTGTTAATCGTGGTATGTTCTACCACAGGGCAAGGTGACATTCCTGAGGATATTGCACCTTGGTTTAACGAACTCAAATCGAATGCACCTTATTTACCTGCATTACAATACAGCTTAATTGGTTTAGGCGACTCTAGTTACGACACATTCTGTGGCGCAATCAAACAGTTTGATGAACTGTTAACAGAGCTAGGTGCCAAGCAGCTCACCGAAACACTTGAAATAGATGCTTGTGAAACAATGGAACCCGAAATTGAAGCTGAAACATGGATAAGCAGTTGGCAACACGCCGCCACATCGGCCAACGAAGCGTAAGTTTTTTTTCGCAACAATGGTTTAAATTTGCCCAGCGCTTAAGTCAAGCGCTGCTAATCCCTATTGCGATATTACCTGCCGCAGGGGTCATGCTCGGCCTCACGGTTAACCCGTTACCTTTTATTCCTAATGAACTCAATATTGTATTATCGGCCGTAGGTAATTTGGTTTTTACCATGATGCCTCTGCTATTTAGTGTGGCGGTTGCAATTGGGTTTTGTCGTGATCAAGGGATTGCTGCATTTTCTGCGGTGTTTGGTTTTGGCGTATTCTTATCAACCATGGGGGCGCTGACCGACATTTATGGTTTAGTGTCACGGCCACTGTGGGGAATGCAAACCATTGATACTGGCATTGCTGGTGGCATGCTGGTGGGGGCCATTACCTGCCTCGCAGTGAAGATTAGCTATCATGTTAAATTACCCGCCATTTTTTCATTTTTTGAAGGCAGACGAAGCGCGCCTATTATTGTTATTCCATTGTCGATGATATTAGCCTATGTGCTCAGTCATGTTTGGCCGCCTTTATCATTAGTGATCGAGCATTTATCTGATTGGTCGGTATATCAAGATCCCGCAATTGCTTTTGGTGTTTATGGCACCGTTGAGCGTCTCTTAATTCCGTTAGGACTTCACCATATTTGGAATGCTCCATTTTACCTTGAAGTTGGCCAATACATTAATCAAGGCACTGTAGTGAGAGGTGAGGTGGCTCGTTATCTGGCGGGCGATCCGCTAGCGGGTAATTTAGCCGGTGGTTATTTAATTAAAATGTGGGGTTTACCCGCCGCTGCATTGGCTATTTGGCGCTGTGCTGACAAATCAGAGCGTAACCGTGTGGCAGGTATTATGCTTTCAGCGGCTACAGCAAGTTGGTTAACAGGGGTAACCGAGCCAATTGAATTTGCTTTTATGTTTATTGCACCGTTACTGTTTTTTGTTCATGCCTTATTAACCGGTGTGGCTTACAGTGTGTGTATTTTATTAGAAGTGCACCACAGCATCGTATTTTCCCACGGTTTAGTGGACTTTAGTTTGCTGTTTTCGCGCTCAGCTAATACGTACTGGATTTGGCTACTTGGAGCCGGTTACCGCCATTATTTACTACGCTTTATTTCGCGCCAGTATTTTAGCCTTTAACTTAAAAACCCCCGGAAGATTAGATCTAACCGACCAGGAATCAGAACCTAAAGAAAGCTTACTTGCAATGATTTCAGCGCTCGGTGGTCGCGATAATATTGTTGAAATCAATGCCTGCTTAACGCGTTTACGCATTAGTGTAAATCAAGCCAATTTAATTGATAAAGCACGGTTAATGCGTCTTGGTGCCAAAGGGGTCGTCGTGATGGGCAAAGGTGTACAGGTGGTTTATGGCACTAAGGCTGAATCGTTACGTAAATTGCTGCAAAAATATTTAGATTCACGACGCTAAACCGAATGACTTCAAGTTAACCAATTGCTCATTATTTTTAAGTAATCGATGCACAAACAAATTAATTTGTGTTTATGAGCATTTATCATCAAAAAAACTCCCCTAAGAGCGGTTTTCAGTGGCAAACTGGCAAAACGATTGGTATTGTAGCCATTTAACAGGAGTCGTAAGCGTGAGTCATCAGCCAAGTAACAGCAGTCCAACGGAATTACAGCGCAAAGTATTAATTACTGATTGTGCCGATGCGAAAGGATTAATCGCAAAAATTACCAGCGTGTGTTTCGCTAACCATCTTAATATTATTAAAAACACCGAGTTTGTCGATCATGCTCAAGGTCGATTTTTTATGCGCGCAGAACTTGAAGGGCAGTTTGACGATGAGCGTCTATTAAACGAATTGCGTGAAGTGCTTCCTGCTCAAAATCACATGAGACTTGTGGATATGTGCACCAAGCGCATTGTCATTATGGTGACCAAAGAAGCCCATTGTTTGGGCGATATTTTAATGAAATCTTATTATGGTGGTTTAGATGTTGAGATTGCCGCAGTCGTTGGTAATTACGATGTATTGCAACCATTAACAGAAAAATTTGATATTCCGTTTCATTATGTCAGTCATGAAGGGTTAAATCGTCAAGAGCATGAACAAGCGATGCTTAAAGTGATCCAACCATATAATCCTGACTTTGTAGTATTAGCGAAATACATGCGAGTACTCACACCAGAATTTGTTTCAGCGTTTGCGGATAAAATCATCAATATCCATCATTCATTCCTACCGGCTTTTATCGGCGCATCACCGTATAAGCAAGCGTGGGATCGTGGCGTTAAAATTATTGGAGCCACAGCGCATTTTGTAAATAATCACCTCGACGAAGGTCCGATTATTAAGCAAGATGTTATTTCAGTGAATCACAGTTACAGTGCAGAAGAATTGGCGCATAACGGCCGTGATGTTGAAAAAAGTGTACTGAGTAAAGCATTACAACTGGTACTTAATGAGCAAGTTGTGGTTTACGGTAACAAAACGGTGGTGTTTTAATCGTTATGTAGTGATTAACTTAACTCAGTTTATGGAAATTTGAGTTTAAGTTATGCCGTATTGTGGCCGATATAAATTATTGTGTTATTGTTATCACATTGATAGTTGTAGTGGTAAGAAATTGTTTCACGATGTTTGGGTAAGCGATTCATACTAGCTTGCCCACTATTTTACTATAATGTGCCTGGGGTCTGTTGATCTTTGCTGTTTGAATTTTGTTCGAGTTAAAAACGTTTTAATCGAGGCGAATGGATTGATGCCTAGTCATCTAAGCAACTCTTTATTTGCAAAGAATCATTCAACAAAGAGTAAAACGTTTTTAGCCGAACCCTTTGGGCAGCGTTTGTTGGCCATTTTTACTGCGTTATCGACTTTTTATGTAGAATAACTACACTTCAAAGTCTCTGCCGCGCAGTTATATATGTGAGTAATGGCCAACAATTCGCTGCAAAAACAACCTTGAAAGATCAACAGACCCTAGGCAAAGGCTCAAGTACAGAATAATGCCATTAAACCCGCAAGTGAGTAGTGATTCAAATATAGCGTTATGTTGTATGCAGCGTGAATAGCTAACTTGAAACGCACTAAATGGATTAGATACTAAATCAGATTGGTGTCCAACCAAAAATCAACGGATTGTTAGTACTAGGTTATTCATGTTTTATGTCATTTGATAGTGGATAAATTTTAATTTTTATAGGGTCGTTGATGCTACAAAAAGCTGATTTTTTCTTAAAACCATCTGAAGTACCCAAAAGTGCAAAACTGAGTTGGGGCATTGTAAACAATCGGCTTGAGTTAATTAAGCTAAGCGAACCCTTGTACACCCTAATTAAAAAACCGATTTCGGCGATTTTAAAACAACCGCTGTCTATTTCGTTCCCAACCTTAACACTCGACGACATTGATTTTACCCTTCGCGACACTCCTCATGTGATTAACTTTGTTGATGACAAAGGCCATGCATTACAAGCACGGTTTACTCCTTTAACTGAGAGTGTCGAACATTGGTGCCTTAGCATTATTGAAATCGAACTTGATCAAGCTTGGCTAAATGAACTTCATCCTGATTATCATCAAGCTATCCAGTCAAGTGATGAGTGGCTAGATCAAATAGAACAAGTCATTAATGCTAGTGGTGACTTAGTTTTTGTCACTGCAATTAATCAAGGATTATCGTTAACACATTCAAAAGTAGGTTATGTCCATATTTTTAATGAAAAATCGAATCAAATCCTTCAAACCGCATGGAACAAAGAAGTTGGTGATTACTTTTCTATCCCGAAAACACAAACCTATAAAGCCGATTCTGGTATCTGGGCGGAAACAATTAAAACCCGTAAAGCGGTTATTCATAATGATTTAACTACAGTTATTGAAGGCAAGAGTCAAAAAGATGGCTACTTTGCCTTTAAAAATCATTTATGTATTCCTATTCACTATCGTAAAAAATTAGTGGGTATTATTGGCGTAGGTAACAGAGATAAGCCTTATACCCAGGTAGATGCTAAATCGTTAAGTATTTTTGCTACCATTTTATGGCATAGTGTTGAGCTGCCAAGAACCATGAAAGCGGTGTCACATCAATCTGGTATTATCAAGGCGCAAAAAGAGAGAATGACCTTGATTTTAGTGCAATTGATTGGCGCAATATCTGAAGCCCTAGAGCTCAAAGATGCGTATACCGCAGGCCATCAAAAGTCTGTTGCACAGTTAAGTTATTTAATGGGTGAGAAAATGGGCTTGTCGCCTGAGCGCCTAGAAGGGCTTAAATTAGGCGCGTTAATTCACGATATCGGCAAACTGGCATTGCCGAGCCAAATTTTGGCTAAACCTTCCCGATTAACTGATGCTGAATTTGAGTTAGTGAAACAGCATCCTGAGCAAGGTGCCATGATTGTCGATGAGGTCGAGTTTCCTTGGCCAATTAAAGAAATGATTTTACAGCATCATGAGCGTTTAGACGGTTCTGGTTACCCTAAAGGTCTTAAAGGTAAAGACATCATATTAGAGGCTAAAATCATTGCCGTTGCAGATATTGCAGACTCTATTTTAAGTCATCGTCCATACCGTCCATCATTGGGAATGGATGCGTTAATCGCTGAGTTAATGAAAGGTCGAGGGATACGTTTAGATGCCGATGTGGTTGATACCTGTTTAGAGATTTTGGCTGTTGAAGATTTTAAAGAAGAAGAATATGTTTCAAGCTTATCATTAATTCCAGTGGTATTCTTAGAGGAGTACCATACCTTAGAGCATGCTGAAGCCATGATGAAAAAGGCTAAATTGGACGTTGCCGTGGTATTATCTGAGCAAGAACGTAAACCCATTGGGATTATTGATACCCAAACGTTAGCATTTTGGCACAGCCCATTTATTGATACTGCAGCAGAGCGGGCGGCCGATAGAAGTTTATTAAATAAACGTGCGCATCAAATTATGACCCATAAAATGGATTTAATTAACGGTCACACTATTTTAAATGATGCCAAAATCGCCCTAGATAAAACCAATGCCAACTACTTGCTAGTTCAAAATGACAAAGAACAAGTATTGGGCATGTTAACCTGGCAATTACTGGCCAATGCAATTTTAAAGCAATAACCATTACATCAGGTTAACTAAAAAGGCGCATATCAGCGCCTTTTTTATGTTAATGAATGCATCGAGTACGATGATTAATCAACAATGCGCAGTAGTTCATTAATACCCACTTTACCGCGAGTTTTAGCGTCTACTTTCTTAACGATAATCGCAGCATACAAGCTGTATTTACCGCAAGCTGATGGCAAGTTACCAGACACAACAACGGAACCTGCTGGTACACGACCGTAATGTACTTCACCGGTTCTCACGGTCAAAAATACGTGTGCTTTGGCCAATGTAAACGCCCATTGAGATCACGCTGCCTTCTTCAACAACAACGCCTTCAACGATCTCGCTGCGCGCGCCAATGAAGCAGTTGTCTTCAATGATAGTAGGACCAGCTTGTAGTGGCTCTAATACGCCACCAATACCGACACCGCCAGATAAGTGAACGTTTTTACCGATTTGTGCACATGAGCCAACAGTTGCCCATGTATCAACCATGGTGCCTTCGTCAACGTAAGCGCCCAAGTTTACATAAGATGGCATTAATACGGTGTTTTTACCGATAAATGAGCCTTTACGTACGGTCGCTGGTGGCACAACTCGGATACCTTCAGCTTTAAAGCGTGCTTCTTCATAGTCAGCAAATTTTTGCGGTACTTTGTCGAAATATTTAGTGTCGCCACCGTCAATCACACCGTTGTCGAAAATACGGAACGACAGTAACACTGCTTTTTTAAGCCATTGGTGAACATGCCATTCACCGTCAATTTTTTCAGCAACGCGTGCTTCGCCTTTGTCTAGCATGTTGATGACAGTTTCAACATCAGCACGTACACTTGCATCGACACTTGTTGGTGAAATGTCTTGGCGCGTTTCGAATGCTGCTTCAATGCGTTGGCGTAAAGCCTCCATTGTTTTCTCCCAGTAGGTAATGATTAGCTCAAAATTAGCATAAACATTGAGTTTAAAAAATTAGTTAGATGATTTCAGTGCCAATTTTAAGGCTTCTGATAATTGTTGCTGCTGTGGCTCGTCTAAAGCCGCGCCGCTTTGGTTTTGCAATATAAAGAAATCCTCTGCGCGCTCACCGATAGTGGTGATTTTTGCCGCCAACAATGTCACACCACAACGATAAAATGTGTCACCGACTTTGGCGAGTAGGCCAGGCGTATCGAGGGTGATTAATTCCATCATACTTGTACCATGACGGGCACTCGGTAAGAAACTCACATGAGTCGCAACATTAAAAGGTTTCATGATCCGCGCCAGTTTTCTGAACTTTGGCAGTTTTGGATTTTCGCTGGCTAAGGCTTTTTCGAGCGCTTTACGTATACTTTGGATCCGCGATAACTGAATAATCGGCTCGCCATCTTGTTCTAAAATGACAAAGGTATCGAGTACGTAGTCATCTTTTGAGGTCATGATGTTGGCGTCATGAACATTGATGTTTTTATTGTCTAATACGGTCATTACCGTGGCAAACAGCTTAGGTTTATCTTTACTGTAAATAAACAGCTCTGTGCCGCCTCGAGTCGTGTGCTTAGACATTAATACTAATGGCTCGTCGCGGTTATGCTTTAAAATCGCTTCGGCGTGCCAAGCCACTTGATTGGGTTGATGGCGTAAAAAATAATCTGTTTTAAAACGCGACCACAATAAGTCCATGTCTTTTTCTTTTAAGCCGCGGCGGATCAGTTCTTTTTTAGCCTTAGCTTGAATTTCGCTTACCCGCGCTTTTACGTCGACAGGTTTTTCTTTGCCACGGGCTAAAACGCGCTGTGTCGAAAAATATAAATCACGCAGTAGTGAGGCTTTCCAGTTGTTCCAGGTTTTTTCATTGGTGGCACAGATATCGGCAACGGTAAGGCAATACAAATAACTTAAATGAACGGTGTCGTAGACTTTATCGGCAAATTCAGCTACTACGTCAGGATCTGAAATATCACGGCGCTGAGCGGTGACTGACATCACTAGATGATTTTCAACTAACCATGCAACCAGGCGTCCGTCATGATCGTTCATGCCATGCAATTTACAAAAGTCGATGGCATCTTTTGAACCCAGCTTACTGTGGTCGCCACCACGACCTTTTGCAATATCATGAAATATTGCCCCAAGCACCAATAAGCCTTTTTTAGGCAATTGGTTAATTAAAATCGCCCCAAGAGGAAACTCATCTTTTTGTTCCGCCTGTGAAAAACGTTCAATATTAAGCAATAACCTATGAGTATGCTCATCGACGGTATACGCATGGAATAGGTCAAACTGCATTTGACCTTCAATTTTACGCCAGGCGGGTAAATATGACGATAAAATACCGTGTTTGTGCATAAATGATAATGCTTCAATGCCTCTAGGATGCTTTAAAATTTCCATAAGCACTTTGCGACAAGCGGGATTATCTTGCAAGGGAGCGGTTAAGCCACGACGTGCGTTTCGCAGTAGACGTAAGGTTGGGGCGTAAATATCTTGAATGTTAGAGTTTTTCGCTATCATTAAAAACAAACGTAAAATCTCTTCATTAGCGCGAGTAAATAACTCATCGTCTAAAACTTCAATGTAACGACCACGGCGTTGGAATTGTTCGTTGATTGGCTGAATTTCTAATGCTTGCGTATGACCAAGTGTGGCGCGTTTAAATAATTGCAGCAGCATTTGATTAAGCTCCATCACGCGGCGAACCGTGCGATAGTAGCGTTTCATCATTTGCTCAACAGCGAGCTGTGTTGCGTCTTCATAACCAAGTAAACTGGCTATTTGACGTTGTAAATCGAACAGCAGCCGGTTTTCATTGCGATTTGCGGTGATGTGCAGCGCAAAACGGATTTCCCACAAAAAGTTTTGACATTCAAGCAATTCTTCTAATTCAGCGGGGGCAAGAAAATCATACTCGACCAGTTCTTCTAAGGTGGCGGCATCAAAGTGGCGCATGGCTACCCATGCCACGGTTTGAATGTCTCGTAGCCCACCAGGACAGGTTTTAATATTGGGTTCTAAATCAAAGGCGCTGGCTTTGCTGTGCCGAGATATTTGTTCATCTCTTTTGGCATTATAAAACTCACAAGAAGGCCAAAAGTCGTGCTGGCGGATGTTGTCATAAAGTAAATCGAACAACTGTTCGCTACCACTTAATAGCCTTGCTTCAATTAAGTTAGTGGCAATGGTGATGTCAGCTTTGCCTTGTTCAATGGTTTGGCTAAGCGTACGAACACTGTGGCCAATTTCAAGTCCAGTGTCCCAAAGATAAGTAATAAACTGACTTAATTGGCTTTCTAATTCGGCAGATAACGGTTCATCGTTGACTAAAAACAATAAATCGATATCTGAATGAGGATGTAATTCACCGCGGCCGTAACCGCCAACCGCAATCAAAGCAAGATCGCCAGTATTTAAGGCGAACTCTTGCCATGCTTGGGTTAATAAAGAATCAACAAATTGACTGCGATGCTTAACAATATCAGCAATAGGGTGTTTTGCTGTGTATTGCTCAACTAAGCGCTGGTTTAAGTCTATTAATGCATTTTTGGCGGCCAGCGCAGTTTTCATTGATATCCTTACTCTTTCTGTTAGTGATTAATAATACGAGGGAAGTCTTCTTCTTCGCGTAAAGTTAATACTTCTACACCGGTTTCGGTAACCAGTAATGTATGCTCCCACTGAGCTGAGTTTTTACCATCAGATGTGGTGACAGTCCAATTATCGCTTTTGTCTAAAATTGTGGTATGGCGACCCGCGTTAATCATTGGCTCAATAGTAAAACACATGCCAGGTTTAAGCACGGTTTTGTCATTGTTTTTGTAATGTACAACTTGAGGCTCTTCATGAAAACCAGAACCAATACCATGACCACAATAATCTTGCACGATGGAGTACTTATCAAGCCCTGTTTTGCTTGCCTTGATGAATTTTTCGATGGTCGTACCAATTTCGCCTAATTTTAAACCAGGTCGAACCTTACGAATCGCTAAATATAAGCTTTCCTGGGCAATTCGGCTTAAGCGTTTGTCTTTTGCAGACACTTCACCGATTAAAAACATTTTAGACGTATCACCATGATAACCGTCTTTAATGACAGTAATATCAATGTTGAGCATATCACCTTCTTTTAAAACGTATCCAGATGGAATGCCATGGCAAACGACTTCATTAACAGAGGTGCAAATTGATTTTGGAAAACCATGGTAATTGAGCGGTGCTGAAATTGCGCCTTGCTCTTCGGTATACTTTGCACAAATCTCGTTAAGCTCGTCCGTGGTCGCGCCAGCTTTTACAAAAGGTGCAACCATTTCTAATACTTGCGCAGCCAGTTTTCCTGCTGCACGCATTTTTGCTATTTCGTCTGCATTTTTAATCACAATACTCATGAAAACTCTCTATCATTTGGCGGTCAAAATTGGCTTGTTTTACCCAAGGATTTTACGGCAAAAATTTGTAATTCGCTGCCGATTATGGTATAAAGCGCGCCGTTGTGTATAAGATCGTTGTTGTACGGTTCGAGTTAGCTCGATGTCGTTGTATGTCATTAAACGCTTATTTATAGGCATTTTAAACAAAACATCACAAAGAGTTCGGCAAACCGTAAAATATGGCGGTCATTATACATGGCAATTAACTTAAATACTAAATCACACACGTATCGACACATTTTTCGGGGTGCTTTTTTATTACAACGGTAATAAGAGGGTCGAAAACATGGGATGCGTGGAGGTCTAACCCCTTACATTAAGGTATATACAATGACTACTGTTTCAATGCGCGACATGCTACAAGCTGGTGTTCACTTCGGTCACCAAACACGTTACTGGAACCCAAAGATGAAGCCTTTCATCTTCGGCGCTCGTAACGGTGTACACATCATCAACCTTGAGCACACTGTACCAATGTTCAACGAAGCTTTAGCTTTCATTAGCAACGTTGCTTCTAAGAAAGGTAAAGTATTATTCGTAGGTACTAAGCGCGCTGCTGGCGAAGCTATCAAAGAATCTGCAATTTCTTGTGACCAGTACTATGTTGATCACCGCTGGTTAGGCGGTATGTTAACAAACTGGAAAACTGTTCGTCAGTCAATCAAGCGTCTTAAAGAGCTAGAAAGCCAGTCTGTAGACGGTACTTTCGACAAGCTTACTAAGAAAGAAGCGCTAATGCGTTCACGCGAATTAGACAAGTTAGAAAAGTCTTTAGGCGGAATTAAAAACATGGGCGGCTTACCTGACGTATTATTCGTTATCGGTGCTGACCACGAGCATATCGCTATTAAAGAAGCAAACAACCTAGGTATCCCAGTTGTTGCAGTTGTTGATACTAACTCTGCCCCAGACGGTGTTAACTACATCGTTCCTGGTAACGACGACGCGATGCGTGCTATTCGTTTGTACACTTCATCTGTTGCTGCTGCTGCCAACTCTGGCCGTGGTCAAGATTTAGCTGTTCAAGCTGAGCAAGACGGTTTCGTAGAAGCTGTTTAATAAGGCGTGATGCTTAGCATCTCCCTTATTTGCCAATAACATAATTGGTGAACGAGGGCCTTTGCACCTGTTTTATAAATGCATAATTAGACGAATTAAATTAGAGGATTTAACAATGGCAATTACTGCTGCCCAAGTTAAAGAACTTCGTGACCGCACTGGCGCTGGCATGATGGACTGTAAGAATGCACTGACTGAAACTAACGGTGACATCGAATTAGCAATTGATAACATGCGTAAGAGCGGCGCTGCAAAAGCGGCTAAAAAAGCGGGTAACATCGCTGCTGACGGTACTATTCTAATCAAGAACGGCGACGGTTTCGCTGCACTTTTAGAAGTTAACTGCCAAACTGACTTCGTTGCTAAAGATTCAAACTTCCTAGGTTTCGCAAACGCAGTGTTAGACGTTGCTGCTGCATCTAAAGTGACTATCGAAGATCTTAAAGCACAGTTTGAAGAAACTCGTGTTGCTTTAGTGGCTAAAATCGGTGAAAACATCAACGTTCGTCGCGTTGAATACATCGATGGCGCAAACTTATCTTCATACCGTCACGGCGACCGTATTGGTGTTGTTGTTACTGGTGAAGCTGATGAAGAAACGTTAAAGCATATCGCTATGCACGTTGCTGCTTCTAAGCCTGAATTCGTTAATCCTGAAGATGTACCTGCAGATCTTGTTGAAAGAGAACGAGCTCTACAAGTAGAAATCGCAATGAACGAAGGTAAGCCACAAGAAATCGCTGAGAAGATGGTTTCTGGTCGTATGAAGAAGTTTACTGGTGAGATCTCTCTTACTGGTCAAGCTTTCATCATGGAACCTAAGAAAACTGTTGGCGAAATTCTTAAAGAGAAAAAAGCAACAGTAACTAACTTCATTCGTTTAGAAGTTGGTGAAGGTATTGAGAAGAAAGAAGAAGATTTTGCTGCTGAAGTAGCTGCTCAAATCGCTGCAACTAAAAAAGCGTAATCGCTTTTTCTCTAAGTACCCTAAGACCGCAGCAACCGCTGCGGTCTTGTTATAATCAGGACGAAAATTATGAGCACCAATCCAAAACCAGCGTTTAGACGTATTCTGCTTAAATTAAGCGGTGAAGCATTAATGGGCGAAGAAGGCTTCGGCATTGACCCAAAAGTACTTGATCGTATGGCACAAGAAGTAAAAGAGCTTGTTGAACTCGGCATTCAAGTTGGTGTGGTCATTGGTGGTGGTAATCTGTTTCGTGGTGAAGGCTTAGCAAAAGCTGGTATGAACCGCGTGGTGGGCGATCACATGGGTATGTTGGCAACGGTAATGAATGGCTTAGCCATGCGTGATGCCTTGCACCGTGCATATGTTAATGCTCGCCTAATGTCTGCCATTCCGTTAAAAGGCGTGTGTGACGACTACAACTGGGCTGAAGCGATTAGCTTATTAAAATCAGGCCGTGTAGTGATTTTTGCTGCTGGTACTGGTAATCCTTTTTGCACGACCGATTCTGCAGCGTGTTTACGCGGAATTGAAATTGAAGCTGAAGTGGTATTAAAAGGGACTAAAGTAGATGGTGTATACTCTGCTGACCCAATGAAAAACCCTGAAGCAGTTAAATATGACACGTTAAGCTATGCCGAAGTCCTTGAATCAGAATTAAAAGTAATGGATCTTGCCGCATTTACCATGGCGCGTGATCATGAGATGCCAATTTTAGTGTTCAATATGAACAAGCCTGGCGCACTTCGCCGTGTGATTATGGGTGAAGATGAAGGCACTGTTATTAGCAGTAAAAAACCTGCTTAATCACAGAAGTAAAAAATAGTTATACCAAATAATATTTATTCTTATCAAAGTGTAAATTAACTGTTTGAGCTGTTTTATTGCTTGTGTCATTCTTAGACCAAAGCTCAAGCACACATGAATTTGTGACAAAAAGGAAATTATTGTGATTGATACTATTATGTTAGATGCCCAAGAGCGCATGGGTAAATGCGTTGATGCGACTAAAAACCAAATGGCTAAAGTTCGTACTGGTCGCGCTCACCCAAGTTTATTAGACTCTATTCAAGTTTCTTATTACGGTTCTATGGCACCACTCAACCAGGTCGGTAACGTCGGTGTTGAAGACTCACGTACATTAACCGTCACGGTGTTTGACCGTACTATGGTTCAAGCAGTAGAAAAAGCCATCATGAGCTCTGATTTAGGCTTAAACCCTATGACAGCAGGGGCAACGTTACGTATTCCGTTACCAGCATTGACAGAAGAGCGTCGTAAAGACTTTATCAAAGTGGTTAAAAACGAAGCTGAAAATGGCCGTATTGCTATCCGTAACGTACGTCGTGATGTAATCAGCGAAGTTAAGAAGCTTGAAAAAGCCAAAGAATGTACTGAAGATGATGTGCGCCGCAGTGAAGACGAAGTGCAAAAACACACTGATTCTTACATCAAAAATATCGATACTATTTTAGCGGCGAAAGAAAAAGAGTTGATGGAAGTATAATCTCTCGACACAGACGCTAGAGTTAACACGCCGTGTAAGGGTATACTACACGGCGTTTGTTTTTATAAAGGATTGCCGTAGATGTCATCTACAGTTGAGTTTGAATCAGATCCAAATGCAGATCCGGAGTTAGTCGCTTCGCAATTGCTGCCGGGACAATTATCTGATGTTGTAAAACAATCTCTACCTAAGCATGTTGCGATTATTATGGATGGTAATGGCCGCTGGACCAACTGCAGGGAAAAGCCCGAGTGTTTGGCCATAAAGCCGGTGTTAAAGCGGTACGTCGTGCAGTGAGCACTGCCAGCCAGTTAGGGATTCAATCATTAACGCTGTTTGCTTTTTCGAGTGAAAATTGGCGTCGTCCAGACAAAGAAGTCAGCTTATTAATGGAGTTGTTTTTTACGGTATTGCAGCGCGAATTGAAATTACTTGATAAAAACCAAGTCAAGCTCAATATTATTGGCGACATCAGCCGTTTTTCACCGCGTTTGCAAAAGCAAATTGCCGCCGCACAAGAAAAAACGGCAGGCAACACTGGCTTAATACTGAACGTGGCAGCTAACTACGGTGGACGCTGGGATATTTTACAAGCGGCACAAAAATTAGCCGAAAAAGTCGCAACTGGTGAAATCAGCAGCAGTCAGATGACTGAAGATGCACTAAATGAACATTTATGCATGCAAAATCAGAGCGAAGTTGATTTAATGATCCGTACAGGCGGTGATTACCGCATTAGTAACTTTGTTTTGTGGCAGGCCGCCTATGCCGAATTGGTGTTTACTGACACCCTGTGGCCTGACTTTGATGAACAAGCATTTCGCGATGCACTTGTCATTTTTGCTAGTCGGCAGCGCCGTTTTGGTTTGACAGGGAGTCAAATCGAAGAAATACGCGCAATATAAAATTTAAGAGGATTAGTTTTTGCTAAAACAACGAATAATAACAGCATTGTGGTTAATCCCAATTGTACTCGGGGCGATATTTTTACTACCAGCAAATTACTTTGCTTGGGTTTTAGTACCAGTGTTTTTAATTGCAGCAAAAGAGTGGGGCAGTTTTATTGACCCTCAATGCAATGCGACTCAATGGTCTTTTACGGCCACCTTAGGCTTTTTGCTTATAGCGCTTAATTTAACGGTACCAGTTGATGTGTTGTGGTTTAAAGGTCAATTACATCCAATGTACCTTGCAATCATCACCATTGGTGTGTTTTGGTGGCTTGTTAGTTCAGTGCTGGTATTCAGCTTCCCTAAAAGTGCCAAATTTTGGAAAACCAGCCCAATGTTAAAGTCTATGTTTGGACAGCTAACATTAGTGCCATGTTTTGCCTCGCTAATCGCACTCAAATCGTTAAGCAGCAATGTCGATCCATACTATGGTGGCGCATTAGTGTTTTTAGTAATGCTAGTGGTATGGGCTACCGATACTGGTGCATATTTTGCGAGACCGCACGCTAGGTAAACACAAATTGATGCCAAGCGTTAGCCCAGCTAAAACCTTAGAAGGTCTCGCTGGCGGGTTGATCACTACCATGGTTGTGGTTGCTGGCGTTATGTATGTTGCACCTGAGCAAGAGCTTGGATTATTGGTTGCTGTGACGTTAGTCACTGCATTGGCCTCTGCCTTTGGTGACTTATCTGAAAGCATGTTTAAACGTGCAGCCAATATTAAAGATTCAGGCACCATTTTACCTGGCCACGGTGGTATTTTAGATCGCATCGACAGCTTAACGGCGGCCTTTCCCGTGTTTACCTTTATCTATATTGCAATGTGGATGTAATGCCAATGCAAAATATGGTGATATTAGGAGCGACAGGCTCCATAGGGGCAAGTACGCTCAGTGTGATAGCGAACAACCCGACTGAATTTAATGTTTACGCTTTAGTGGCCAATGCCAGTGTCGATAAGATGCTTGCACTGTGTTTACAACACCAACCACAATATGCGCATATGGTTAATGAGCACGCCGCTAAGCAGCTTAAAGCGCAGCTCCCAATCAGTTGCATTACCGAGGTAACGACAGGCGCACAGGCGCTTAATGCACTAGTGACTGATAGTCGCACCGATACGGTCATGGCTGCCATTGTTGGTGCAGCAGGTCTAGTGCCTACGTTTGATGCCGTAAAGGCGGGTAAACGTGTGTTGTTGGCCAATAAAGAAGCGCTTGTGATGTCTGGCGAGTTGTTTATGAACACAGCAAAAATCTCAGGTGCTACCGTGCTACCTGTTGATAGCGAGCATAATGCGATTTTTCAATGTTTACCCCTGCAAGTTCAGGGGCAACTTGGCTACTGCGACCTTGGTCAACATGGCATTTCACATATCTTATTGACCGGTTCAGGCGGTCCGTTTTTACAAACCGACCTAAGCACCTTAAGTGCCATGACACCGGCTCAAGCCTGTAATCATCCTAATTGGTCTATGGGGCCTAAAATCTCAGTAGATTCTGCCACTATGATGAATAAAGGCTTAGAGTTTATTGAGGCTCGTTGGCTGTTTAATACTCAAGAAGAACAGCTAAAAGTGGTGATACATCCACAAAGCGTGATCCATTCCATGGTGCAGTATCGAGATGGTTCGGTTGTCGCACAAATGGGAAACCCAGATATGCGCACACCAATTGCTCATTGTATGAGCTATCCGCAAAGAATTCATGCTGGTGTTGAACCTTTAGACTTTTTCAAAGTCGGACAATTAAGCTTTTGTGAACCTGACTTTAGCCGCTTTCCATGTTTACAATTAGCGATGCAAGCTTGTAAACAAGGCCAAGAAGCCACGACAGTGCTGAACGCAGCCAATGAAATTGCTGTTGATGCATTTTTAAAAGGTCAGATACGCTTTACTGATATAGCGGATGTTAATCATCGCTGTTTAGATTCGGTACAACAAACTAGATTAGCCAGCATTGAAGATATTTTACAGCTCGATGAGCAGGCGCGTGTAACCGCGAAGTCAGTAATTAAAACACTTAATTAATTCAGGGAAATAATGATAGATTTTTTGTGGAGCCTTGGTTCATTTATCGTTGCATTGGGTATTTTAATTACTGCCCATGAATACGGCCATTTCTGGGTTGCTCGTCGTTGTGGCGTCAAAGTGGAACGTTTCTCTATTGGGTTTGGTAAAGCCATTTGGCGTAAAGTAGGCCAAGACGGTACCGAGTATGTGGTTGCAATGATCCCACTCGGTGGTTACGTTAAAATGCTCGATGAGCGGGTTGAAGATGTGCCTGTTGAATTAGTTGACCAGGCTTTTAACCGTAAAACGGTATGGCAACGTATTGCCATTGTATCTGCAGGCTCCATTGCGAACTTTATTTTTGCCATTGTTGCTTTGTACATTATGTACATCATTGGCACCCCGTCACTTAAACCGGTTATCGATAGCACCAAATTAGACAGTCCAGCAGGCATCATCAATGTGGTCGAACCACAACAGATTATTGCTGTGTCAGGTCAAAATGTTCGCACTTGGGAAGAAGTGAACCTGGCTTTAGTCGGGCACATTGGAGACAGTAGTCTTGATTTAACCATCGCCCCGCTAGCGACCTTGTCGGGCATGGATATGCCGACAAAGACAGTCACGTTAGATACAAGTGAATGGGTGTTTGACCCAGAAAAAACGTCACCTATCACCTCGTTAGGTTTAAATATTTTCCGCCCAGGTATTGACCCCACCATTGCCGTTGTCAGTGCTGACAGTGCTGCAGAGCAAGCGGGTTTACAGGTGGGCGACACCTTAACCAGTATTAACGGTAATCCTTACAGTGATTGGAATGCTTTTGTTGATGTGGTACAAACATCGGCAAACCAAACAATCAACATGACATTGATACGTGATGGACAAGTTATCCATGTCGATGTGACACCTAAAGCACAACAAAACGCAGATGGGCAAACCATTGGTATTGTTGGCATAAGCCCAACTCAAGCACCATGGCCAGATAATATGCGCTTTGAACTTGAGTATGGCATAGTAGATTCGCTCATCGCGGCAGCAGACAAAACGTGGCAACTCGTTGTGGTCAGCTTCAAGATGATTGGAAAGTTATTTACCGGCGATGTGTCGGTGAAAAATCTAAGCGATCCTATCTCGATTGCACAAGGCGCAGGCGCCAGTGCAAGTTACGGGTTAGTGTATTTTCTTGGGTTTATCGCGCTCATCAGCGTTAACTTAGGCATTATTAATTTAATGCCTTTGCCAGTGCTCGATGGTGGACACTTGCTGTATTACTTTGTAGAAGTGATTACTGGTAAGCCTGTACCGGAAAAGGTACAGGAAATAGGTTTCAGGTTTGGCGCAGCTTTGCTGCTAATGTTGATGGGCGTAGCCTTATTCAACGATTTTGCCCGACTCTGAGCAAGGACAGACAAATAATTAGAAGTGCTCTATGAGATTGAATAAAATTTTTGCCTCGATGTTATTCGTCGGCGCGTCTTTTTCAGGGAATGGTTGGGCAGAGTCTTTCCAACCTTTTGAAGTGACCGACATTCAAGTAGAAGGTTTGCAACGAGTTGCTCTCGGTGCAGCGCTATTAAGTTTGCCTGTGAAAGTAGGTGACACAATAGATGAAGTTAAATTACAGCAAGCCATTAAGAGCCTGTATGGTTCGACCAACTTTGAAAACATCAGCATTAGCCATGAAAATGGCATTTTGTATGTGAACGTCAAAGAACGTCCAACCATCAGTATTATCTCGTTTGAAGGCAACAAAGACATTAAAGACGAACAGCTACAAGAGAGTCTTGATGGTTCTGGTGTTAAATCAGGTGAGTCGTTAGATAGAACGATGTTGTCCGGCATTGAAAAAGGCCTGCAAGATTTCTATTACGGTGTGGGTAAGTATGGCGCTAAAGTTGAGGCGCAAATCATTAACTTACCGCGTAACCGAGTTGAACTTAAATTTAAGTTTACAGAAGGTCTAGCGGCAGAGATTCGTCAAATTAACGTAGTTGGTAACACTGTCTTTTCTGACTCAGAGCTGATTAGCATGCTTGAGCTTAAAGACTTTGTTGCATGGTGGGATTTGTTCGGCGAGCGTCGCTATCAAAAGCAAAAACTACAAGCCGACTTAGAAACTATTAAGACTTATTACCACAACCAAGGCTATATTCGCTTTGAAGTGTCGTCTACTCAGGTTGCGATGACCCCAGACCGTAAAGGTTTGTATATCACAATCAACGTTAGTGAAGGCGAAAAATACAAGGTTAAAGACGTTAACTTAGTAGGCGACCTTATGGCACGTGAAGAGTTAATGAAATCGATTTTGCCAATTAAACCGGGCAATATGTACAACGGTGCAGATGTGACATTCACCGAAGAAATGTACAGTAAATACCTTGGCCGTTTTGGTTACGCTTACCCAGAAGTTAAAACCTATCCAGAAATTGATGATGAAAACAAAGAAGTTGTTCTCAACATCAATGTTAATCCTGGTAAACGTGTTTATGTTCGCTCTATCAACTTTACCGGTAATACCGTAACTAAAGATGAAGTGATGCGTCGCGAATTACGCCAAATGGAAGGGGCTTGGTTAAACTCAGCGCAAATTGAACAATCTAAAACTCGTCTTAACCGTTTAGGTTACTTTGAAACGGTTGAAACCGAAACAATTCAAGTCCCTGGCAGTGACGATCTGGTCGATGTTGCGGTTACCGTTAAAGAGCAACCATCTGGTTCGTTCAATGCTGGTGTCGGTTACGGTACAGAGTCAGGCGTTAGCTTACAGTTTGGCGTTGAGCAAAATAACTTCCTTGGTACCGGTAACCAAGCCGGTGTGAGCATTAACACCAACAAATATTCAAAAAGTGCGACCTTGTCTTATACCGACCCGTATTTTACCAAAGACGGCGTCAGTTTAGGCGGAAGCATTTATTGGAACGAGTTTGATGCTAACGAAGCTAACCTTGAGCGTTATAAGAACAAATCTTATGGTGTTGCATTGACTTCAGGCTTCCCAGTAAACGAATCTAACCGTTTAAATGGTGGTATTGGTTATCGTCATAACACCATTTCTGAAATCTCATCTTATGAGCAAGCGGTGCGTTTTTATAATATTTACCGTGAAACTGATGATGTAGATTCTGATTTAAGTTTTGATAACTTTGAGCTAAGTGCAGGATGGTATCGCAGTACGCTTAACCGAGGTACGTTCCCTACAGATGGCTCGTCACAACGTTTTAGCGGTAAAGTGACGGTACCGGGGTCAGATTTACAATATTTTAAAACTGACTTCGAAACTAACTTCTATTTCCCGATGACTCGTCAACACGGATTTGTTTTGTTAGCGCGAGCGCATTTAGGTTACGCTAACGGTTATGGTAGCTTTAACGACAATGATCAAATTTTACCGTTCTGGGAGAACTACTACTCAGGCGGATCAAGTTCATTGCGTGGCTTCTCCTCTAATTCTGTTGATTCACGTTCATTCTATCTCTACCGTGGTAGTGAATCTTGTTCGCCAGACCCATCAGCGGATGGTTGTAGCTTACCAGGCGACCCAGACTCAGTGTATGTGAGTGACGGTAGCTCTATTGGTGGTAACGCAATTGCAACCGCCAGTATTGAGATGATCGTCCCAACGCCATTCTTAGATGAAGCTTATACCAACTCGGTGCGTACTAGCTTCTTCATCGATGCCGGTAACGTGTGGGATACTGAATTTGATTATGATGGCTATCGTTATTTACCTTCGGATCAATTTTCTCAGTTAAGTGATTATAGCGACCCTGAACGTATTCGGGCATCATGGGGTATGAGCGTACAGTGGTTGTCTCCTATGGGACCAATGGTATTCAGTTTAGCCTGGCCAATTAAAGAATATGAAGACGATGAAACAGAGATTTTCTCGTTCAATATTGGCAAAACGTTCTAAAACAAATACACTCGGCAAGTTTTGCTGATAACAACAAGTTTAAAAGGAGTCTACTTTGAAAAAGATGGTAAATCGCGCACTAGTTACTTTGGCATTTCTTGCTACACCTATGCTAGCTCACGCAGAGAAAATAGCAGTGGTTGACATGGGTGAAGTATTTGAGCAGTTGCCACAGCGCGAGCAAATTGCAAAGTCATTAAAAACTGAATTTGGTGATCGTGTTGCTGAAGTTCAAAAAATGCAGGAAGAAATGCGTACGCTAGTTGAAAAGCAACAACGTGACGGCGCATTAATGAGCGACACTCAAAAAACTGAATTAGTACGTAAAATGGAATCATTAAAGTCTGATTTCCAATTAAAAGGCAAAGCACTGGATGAAGACATGCGTCGTCGTCAAGGTGAAGAGCAAAACAAACTATTAGTTCAAGTTCAACAAGCGATAAATACCATTGCTGGTAAAGAAGATTACGACCTAGTGTTACAACGTGGTGCAGTTATTTTTGTTAAGCCAGAAGCTGATATCAGCGGTAAAGTGGTTGAAGCCTTAAGCAAAGGCAAGTAAGTAATATGCAAAAAGTGACTTTAAAAGAGCTTGGCCAGCAATTAAACGCAACGATTAAAGGCGATGCAACATTAGTCATTACCAGTGTTGCAACACTTGAAGATGCGGTTGAAGGTCAACTCTCTTTTTTAGCCAATGGTAAATACCGTGCACTACTTGAGGCAACTCAAGCTAGTGCCGTATTGCTGAGCGAAAAAGAAGCTGAATTTTATCAAGGTAATGCATTAATTGTTGCAGATCCTTATGTGAGTTTTGCCCGAGTGGCACAACTGCTCGATACCACACCTAAACAAGCATTAGGCATTCATCCGTCAGCACACATTGATCCCTCTGCCATTATTGGCGATGGTGTTGCTATTGGCGCGAATACGGTCATTGAAGCAGGTGTTATTTTAGGTGAAAATGTTCAAGTCGGCCCGGTTGTGTTATTGGCCAAGACAGTATTATTGGTTCTGGCTCGCGACTTTGGGCTAACGTTACCATTTATCATGATGTACACATGGGGACACACTGTCTTGTGCAGTCTGGTACTGTAATTGGTTCTGATGGTTTTGGTTATGCCAATGAGCGCGGTACTTGGATTAAAATCCCTCAAACCGGCGGTGTTAGGGTGGGTAATCATGTTGAAATTGGAGCGTGCACAAGTATCGACAGAGGTGCGTTGTCACCTACCGAAATTCATGACGGCGTGATTATCGATAACCAGATTCAAATTGCCCATAATGTGATTATTGGTCAAAACAGTGCGATTGCTGGTGGTACGGTTATCGCGGGCAGTTCGACCATTGGTAAGTACTGTATTATTGGTGGTAACTGTGCAATTTCTGGGCATTTATCCATTGCTGACGGTGTTCATGTCTCTGGTGGGACCAATGTAACGAGTGTTATTCGTGACAAAGGCGTGTATTCTTCTGCTACTATTGCAATGGAAAACAAACTTTGGCGCCGTAACACTGTGCGTTTCCGTCAATTAGATGAATTATTTAGCCGAGTTAAACAGCTCGAAAAAAGTGCCAAGGGCGACGAATAACCTAATATTCTGCCTTGATTAAGGAATGTAGTGTGTCAAACCAATTAAACACCATGGATATTAAAGAGATCCTTAAATATCTACCTCATAGATATCCATTTTTGTTAATCGACCGTGTGCTTGATTTCACCAAAGGTGAGCAACTACATGCGATTAAAAACGTCACCATTAATGAGCCATTTTTTCAGTGCCATTTTCCTATACAACCGGTAATGCCGGGTGTATTGATTTTAGAAGCAATGGCTCAAGCAACAGGCTTACTCGCGTTTAAAACCATGAGTACAGAGCCTTCTCCTGACGTATTGTACTATTTTGCTGGTATCGATAAAGCGCGTTTTAAACGTGTCGTTGAACCAGGCGATCAAATACATTTCCACGTCAAAATGATTAAAGAGCGCCGTGGCATTGGTGTATTTATTGGTGAAGCATTAGTTGATGGGGAACTGGTTTGTTCTGCAGAAATTATGTGTGCACGTAGAGAGATTAAAAAGTGATAGATAAATTAGCATTTGTTCACCCAACAGCCAAAATCGGACAAAATGTAACGATAGAGCCTTGGACCTACATTGGCGAAAACGTTGAAATTGGCGACGACACATGGATAAGCTCTCATGTGGTTGTTAAAGGCCTAACTGTGATTGGTAAAGGCAACCGCATATTTCAATTTGCATCAGTCGGTGAAGAGTGCCAAGACAAAAAATATGCTGGCGAACAAACACGCTTAATTATCGGTGATAATAATATCATACGTGAGTCTGTGACCATTCATCGTGGCACAACACAAGACAATCACGAAACCCGTATTGGTTCAAACTGTTTATTTATGGCTTATGTGCATATTGCGCACGACTGTGTTGTGGGTAATAACGTCATTATGGCTAACAATGCTTCAATTGCTGGCCATGTACATGTCGGCGATTGGGTCATTCTTGGCGGTATGACAGGTGTGCATCAGTTTGTTCGCATTGGTCATCATGCCTTCACAGCGGGTGCCTCTCTTATATTACAAGATGTGCCGCCATTTGTGATGGCTGCAGGCTCTCCTGCCGCACCAAGAGGATTAAACCTTGAGGGCTTAAAACGTCGTGGCTTTAGTAAAGAAAGTCAGCGTGCGATTTTAAATGCGTATAAAGCAGTGTTCCGTAAAAGCTTAACCATTGAAGAAGCTAACGCTGAAGTCAGTGAGATGGCCGAAAAAGATGAAAATGTAAAAGCCTTTATGGAATTTATTAATCATCCTGGTCGCGGCATTATTCGATAGAAGACACGATGACTCAACGATCTCAAAAAATATTTGCCATTGTCGCCGGAGAAATCTCCGGCGATATTTTAGGTGCTGGCTTAGTTAAATCACTTAAAAAACGTCATCCAGATGCCCGTTTCATTGGTATTGGTGGTCCGCGTATGCAAGCGCTCGGATTTGAAAGTCTATTTTCAATGGAAGAGTTAGCCGTAATGGTAGCCTGGTTGAAGTGCTGTCACGCTTGCCACGCTTACTTAAGATCCGTTCAAGTTTAATTAACCAAATTACTGCGCTATCACCAGATTGTTTTATTGGTATTGATGCCCCTGATTTTAATATTGGTGTTGAGCTTAAATTAAAAGCCAAAGGCATTAAAACCGTGCATTACGTTAGCCCTTCGGTATGGGCGTGGCGTCCAAAACGCATTTTTAAAATAGCTAAAGCCACCAATATGGTGCTGTCTTTATTGCCGTTCGAAAAAGCCTTTTACGATAAACACCAAGTCCCTTGCACATTTGTCGGCCATACTTTGGCAGATGACATCCCAATGCAAAGTGATAAGTTGGCGGCGCGTTTCGATTTAGGCCTTGACCCAACGGCAGAATACCTCGCCGTGCTGCCTGGTTCTCGCGGTGGTGAATTAGCACAGCTTGCCGAGCCTTTTATTAAAGCCGCTGTGTTGGTTAAACAGGCCTATCCCGATATTAAATTAGTGACGCCTCTAGTGAATGAGGCGCGCAAACAACAATTTACTGAAGCATTAAAGCAATACGCTCCCGATCTAGAAATTCATCTTATTGATGGCCATTCCCGTGAAGTGATGGCGGCTGCAGACTGTATTTTATTAGCGTCTGGCACTGCCACTTTAGAGGCGATGTTGGTTAAGCGTCCTATGGTGGTTTCCTACCGTGTTAGCCCGATAACGTATGCCATCGCCATTCGCATGATGAACATCAGCAATTATTCATTACCCAATTTACTGGCAAATGAAACTATTGTACCTGAGTTAATGCAAGCAAATTGCCAACCTCAATTAATTGCAGATGCGATAATTGATCAGTTGAATAAAGATTTTGCGCCGTTAAATGCCCGATTCGAGCAAATGCACCAGCTACTTAAATGCAATGCCAGTGAACGTGCTGCTGATGCCGTAGATGCTTTACTGGTAACAGGACAATCCAAATGATAACGCTTGATACTATGCCGGTTGTGATAAAAAACATCACAGCTGAACAAGTCAATTTGATATCACAAGGTGTGGTTGCAGGCGTTGATGAGGTTGGCCGCGGCCTCATTAGTGGGCGACGTGGTAACTGCAGCAGTGATTTTAGACCCCAATAAATCTATTGCGGGTTTAAATGACTCTAAAAAGCTCAGCGAAAAACGCCGTAATGCCTTGTATCAAGATATTATCGACAACGCACTGAGTGTCAGTGTTGGCCGAGCTAGCCCGGCAGAAATTGATGAGCTGAATATATTGCATGCCACCATGTTAGCCATGCAACGTGCAGTTGCCGGGTTAAGTATTCAGCCGCATCGCGTGCTCGTCGACGGTAATCGTGTACCTGACTTTGGTATTGCTAGCCATGCCGTGATTAAAGGTGACGGCTTAGTCGCAGCCATTAGTGCGGCATCTATAATAGCTAAAGTGACCCGCGATGCTGAAATGGCTATCTTAGACAGCCAATATCCTCAATATGGCTTTGCTAAACACAAAGGTTATCCAACTAAAGCCCATTTTGAGGCTTTAGCATTGCACGGCGTGTTGCCTGAGCATCGTAAAAGCTTTAAACCTGTTGCTGAACGTATTTTACTGCAGAATAAATCTTAATATTAAAGACAATAACCTACTTAATCATTGGAGAAAGTAGGTTAGTTTGATAGTCTAAATTCCGCTTTTTCATGTTATTACATTCATCTTTTTCGAAGAATAATTAATCTATGTCCGATCCTCGTTTTGTTCATTTACGCGTTCACAGTGATTTTTCGATGTCTGACGGCGTCGCAAAAGTTAAGCCCATTATTGCCGCGGCAGAAAGCCTCGACATGGCGGCGATAGCGTTAACCGATCAAAACAACTTTTGCGGCCTCGTAAAGTTTTATGGTGGTTGCCATGGCGCTGGGATTAAACCCATAGTCGGTGCAGACTTTTGGGTGCAAACGCCAGGCTTTGAAAAAGAATTTTGCGCGTTGACTATTATAGCGATGGACAACGAAGGCTATCAAAACCTTACCCAATTAATCAGTGAAGCTTACTTGCGTGGTCAAATTGATGGCCGGGTAGTGATAGATCAAGAATGGCTGGTTAAATTTAACAGTGGCTTAATTATTTTATCGGGAGCTAAAGAAGGTGATGTGGGTAAGGCGTTATTAAAAGGCAATCAACACCAGGTTGATGCTTTAGTGAGCTTTTACCAGCAACACTTTAACGACCGCTATTATTTAGAATTAATCCGAACAGGGCGGGCTGATGAAGAACGTTACCTGCACATGGCGGTTGAGCTCGCATCAAGCAGAGGTTTGCCGGTAGTTGCCACTAACCAAGTGGTGTTTTTAAAGCAAGATGACTTTGAAGCTCACGAGATTCGCGTGGCGATTCATGACGGTTTTACCCTTGTGGATCCTCGTCGTCCTAAAACTTATAGCGACCAACAGTATTTACGCAGTCAAGATGAGATGTGCGAATTGTTTAGCGATATCCCTTCGGCGATACAAAATACCGTCGAAATCGCTAAACGGTGTAATGTCACCATTCGATTACACGAGTACTTTTTACCGAACTTCCCCACCGGCGATTTATCTATTGAAGACTTTTTAGTTGATGTGTCTGAAAAAGGCTTAGAAGAGCGACTCGAGTTTTTATTTCCTGATCCACAGGTAAGAGCTGAAAAACGTGGTGAGTACGACGAACGCCTTGAAATTGAACTCAAAGTCATTAACCAGATGGGCTTCCCGGGTTACTTCCTTATCGTAATGGAGTTTATTCAATGGGGTAAAGATAACGGTATTCCTGTCGCGGCCAGGCCGTGGTTCTGGGGCGGGTTCACTTGTGGCTTATGCGCTTAAAATTACCGACCTTGATCCGCTAGAGTATGACTTACTGTTCGAACGTTTCTTAAACCCTGAACGTGTCTCAATGCCCGACTTTGACGTCGACTTTTGTATGGACCGTCGTGACGAGGTGATTGACCACGTAGCCGAACTCTATGGCAGAGAAGCGGTATCACAGATTATTACCTTTGGCACCATGGCGGCAAAAGCGGTTGTACGCGATGTTGGCCGAGTATTAGGCCATCCATACGGTTTTGTTGAACGCTTAACAAAAATGATCCCAGCAGAACCTGGGATGACATTGGCCAAGGCTTTTGAGGTTGAGCCATCGCTACCCGAGGCTTACGCCGCTGATGAAGATGTAAAAGAGCTTATCGACATGTGTCGCCGCCTTGAAGGGGTCACCCGTAACGCGGGTAAACATGCCGGTGGTGTGGTGATTGCCCCCACACGTATCACTGACTTTGCGCCATTATATTGCGACGCAGAAGGTTTAAACCCGGTTACTCAGTTCGACAAAAACGATGTTGAAACCGCGGGTTTGGTTAAGTTCGACTTCTTGGGATTACGGACCTTGACCATTATTGACTGGGCGTTGCAGATGATTAATCCGCGCTTGGTTAAAGAAGGTAAAGAGCCTGTGCGTATTGAAGCTATTTCATTAACCGACCCAGCTTGTTTTAGATTGCTACAACGTTATGAGACCACTGCAGTATTCCAGCTTGAATCTCGCGGCATGAAAGATCTTATTAAGCGCCTGCAACCTGACTGTTTTGAAGACATGATTGCACTTGTGGCACTGTTTCGTCCAGGCACTTTGCAATCGGGCATGGTTGATAACTTTATCGAACGTAAACACGGCCGTGAAGAAGTGTCTTACCCAGATTCTGAATATCAACACGAGTCGTTAAAAGAATTATTGTCTCCTACTTACGGCATTATCTTGTACCAAGAGCAGGTAATGCAGATTGCTCAGGTATTGTCTGGTTATACCCTTGGTGGCGCGGACATGCTCCGCCGTGCAATGGGTAAGAAAAAACCTGAAGAAATGGCCAAACAGCGTGGCATCTTTAAAGAAGGCGCTATCAATAATGGCATCGACGGCGAACTGTCGATGAAAATTTTCGACCTGGTAGAAAAGTTTGCTGGGTATGGTTTTAATAAATCGCATTCGGCCGCATATGCCCTTGTGTCGTACCAAACATTGTGGCTTAAAACCCACTATCCGGCGCAGTTTATGGCCGCGGTAATGTCTGCCGACATGGACAATACAGACAAAATCGTCACCTTAGTCGATGAATGCGAACGCATGGGCTTACCGCTTATTCCGCCCGATGTAAACAAAGGCTTGTTTAAGTTTACCGTCGATGACGACCTTAATATTGTTTATGGCATTGGCGCCATTAAAGGCGTGGGCGAGGGCCAGTTGATTCGATTTTAGAAGCACGTAAAGACGGTCCTTTTATCGATTTATTTGATTTCTGTGCTCGTGTCGATTTAAAAAAGCTCAACAAACGCGTCATCGAGAAACTTATTCTAGCAGGGGCGTTAGACACCCTAGGCACGCATCGCGCCTCAATGATGGCAACATTACCAGAAGCCATTAGCGCAGCAGCCCAGCATGCCAAAGCAGAGGCGATAGGCCAGCATGATATGTTTGGTTTGCTTAATAGCGAGCCAGAAGACAGCAAGCAAAACTTTGTTCAGTGCACGCCATGGCCTGATAAAGTTTGGTTAGAAGGCGAGCGCGAAACCTTAGGGCTCTACTTAACTGGGCACCCGATAAACCAGTATTTAAAAGAGCTTAAGCAATACACTAATGGTCGTTTAAAAGACATTCATCCAACCGAACGGGGCAAAACCGTTAAAGCGGCCGGGTTAGTGGTAGCAACCCGAGTGATGATCACCAAGCGTGGTTCTAAAATGGGTCTGGTTACCCTTGATGATAAAAGTGCGCGTCTCGAAATCATGCTATTTACCGAGCCGTTTGAAAAATTTGGACATTTACTTGAAAAAGATCGCATTTTAATTTGCGAAGGTGATGTCAGCTTTGATGATTTCTCTGGCGGCAACCGCATGAATGCCCGTAATGTGATTGAAATTGGTGAAGCTCGCAGCCACTTTGCCAAATCGGTTGAAATTAATGTCCAAGGCAATGATGTCAACCCAGAGTGGTTAGATACATTTGAACAAACCTTAACTCCATGGCGTAATGGCGCGGTGCCAGTGGTGATCAATTATGTTAAACCAGAAGCCAGCGGTAAGATTACTTTAGGTGATGAATGGCGAGTAAACCCAAGCGATGAGTTAATGCTATCGCTTGAACGATTGCTCGGTTCAAATAACGTTAAAATTACGTTTAATTAGGCAAATATCATGGCTCATGCCACGCTGAAGTCAGACAATATAACAACCGCACAGCTATTAACCTTAATAGAAAATAGCGTGCTGCCTTTGTTCCAACAAGGTGTGCAGTTAAATGAGCATGCGCCTAAGTTAGTACTGGCTTACAGTGGTGGGGTTGACTCTGAGGTCTTGGCATTTGGCTTAAGTGCCTTTGCTCAAAAACATCCACACATTGCATGTTTGCTTATTCACGTACATCACGGCTTAAGCCCTAATGCTAATGTATGGGTTGAGCATTGTATTAGTCGTGCGAATCATTACCAACTTCCGGTACAAGTGGAGCGGGTTAAGGTAGAAAAAGGCTACAAGGGAAAGCTTAGAAGCCAAAGCACGTGATGCGCGTTATCAAGCATTTGAGCGCTATTTGAATCCCGGTGATATCTTTCTTACCGCCCACCATCAAGATGATCAACTCGAAACCTTATTGCTGGCATTAAAACGTGGTCAGGTTCAAAGGCCTGGGCGCTATGGCGCCAACGCAATTATATAAGCAATCCTGGTTGCTTAGGCCGCTGTTAGCCATTAGCCGTCAGCAAATAGAGCAATTTGCTGCCCAATATCAATTAAACCACATAGAAGATGAGAGTAATCAAGACGACAGTTACGATCGTAACTTTTTACGCCTAGAAATCATTCCCCGCCTAAAACAACGCTGGCCAAGTATTGCCACCACAGCAGCAAGAAGCGCTGCATTGTGTGCAGAGCAACAACAAGTGATTGATGATGAAGTGAGTCATCGCTTACCCCAGTGGTTAACGCTACCCACCGATACCAATGGATTAATCACTGAGTCTAGTGGGTTTAAACTGGCGCAGTTGAGCCTATTAACTCCTGCATGGCAAGCATTGCTGTTTAGGGGGTATTTACAACATTGTGGTGTTAATCTGCCATCGCAATCGCAATTACAGCAAATTCTATCACAATTGCTCGAAGCAAAAGACGATGCCAACGTGACCATTCAATGGGGCGATTATCAAGTTAAACGTTTTGCCAATGTGGCTTATGTGTTAACTAATCTAGCGTTAGCGCCTTTGGATGCCACAAGACTGCAAAATGATATTCGTGCGTTGTTTGCCGGTGAGTTAAATCAAGCTAACGGCAAAGTAGGACAACTGACAGTGAGTTTGCAAATACAGTCGCATAAAGCTGAATTTGCACCACAAGAAGGTTCAGTATCAACAACACCATTACTTACATTGCCAGCCACTCACGTACAAGTTACGATAAAATATGGCGCATCGGGTTCAATTAAATGTCAACCACAGTTTGCCACATCGCAACGTACCAAACCTCGAGAGCTTAAGAAGCTCTGGCAGGAGTGTCAAATTCCGCCATGGTGCCGTCAGCAAATCCCATTAATCTTTTACGATGATGTGTTAGTTGCCGCCATAGGATTGTGGATAGACAAACGTTACCTGGCAGCGCCAGGCCAACCAGGTCTTAGCTTGCCGCTTTTGACAACCCGTTGAATAACGATAAAAAAGCGCTAGCACTGATTATTGCTTCAGACTATATTGGTGAGTCTGGTCATTATCGTCGCGAAGTTTCTAGCAGGACGAAGTCTGCTCTAATACTGAGCTATTGTAACAATCACCTTCTAAATATTTACAAAGGATGTTGTCCGTGAATACCTTTCGTTTAATAGCTTTATGTAGTGTTTTTTTATTACAAAGCACAAATGCCGCGCCATTTAAATTTGATGAAAAAACCTACCGTCAAGATGTGCAAACACTAGCCAGTGATGAGTTTGAAGGTCGTGGAGCCTTGTCTCAAGGCGAGACACTGACCGTTGAATATTTAGAAAAAGCCTACAAAGAGATGGGGCTTGCCCCTGGTTTTGGTGATAGTTATCGCCAAGCTGTGCCTATGGCTAAAATCACTGCAGATCAAACTATGCAGCTCACCATTGCTGATGTGGTGCTAAATAACGGTAGCGATTTTACCGCCCGCACTGAACAAATTCAGCCACAAGTGTCATTAAACAACAGCGACGTTGTTTTTGTGGGTTATGGTATCAATGCCCCAGAATACCAATGGAACGATTACGCTAATGTTGATGTGAAAGGCAAAACGGTCATCATGTTAGTTAACGACCCAGGCTTTGCCACTCAAGATCCAAACGTGTTTAAAGGTAACGCCATGACCTACTATGGCCGCTGGATCTACAAATACGAAGAAGCTGCAAGGCAGGGCGCCAAAGCGGTGTTTATTGTGCACGAAACTGCACCCGCAGCCTACGGCTGGAACGTAGTTGAAAACAGCAACACCAATACCAAATATACCTTAGTGGATAACCACAAAAATCAATCTCACATCGGTGTCATGGGTTGGGTTCAACATCACGGTGCACAAAAAATCTTTAGCGCAGCAGGCCTTGATTACGACAGACTAAAACTCACCGCCGCAAAGCCAGGTTTTAAAGCGATACCACTTAAACTTAAAGCCAATTTAACCCTCAAAAACCAAATCGAATTGGCCACGTCTTATAACGTAGCCGGTATTTTACCTGGCAGTTCACAAGCCGATGAATGGGTTGTTATGCATGCGCATTGGGATCATTTAGGTAAAACAGTGCAAGATGGCAAGACGCGCATTTATAACGGTGCTGTCGACAATGCCTCAGGTGTTGCTGGAGTATTACAGTTAGCGCGACATTTTAAAGCGCAAAATAAAGCCCCTAAACGCTCTATTTTGTTTACAGCCTTTACCGCAGAAGAAACAGGCCTTATTGGTGCGCAATACTTTGCTGCCAATCCTCCTGTCCCGACTAAACAAATAGTATCATTTTTAAACATAGACGGCATGAACGTTGGCAAAGGTGTTAGTTACATACTGCGTTACGGCCAGGGCGTTTCAGAGTTAGAGACTTATTTAGATGATGCCGCCAAAGCACAAGGGCGCACAGTCAAAGCAGATCCTCGTCCACAAAACGGCCTTATGTTCCGTTCAGACCACTTTGCTTTAGCCCAACAGGGGGTTCCAGGGTTAATGTTTATGAGCCTAGGTGATACTGACCCAGATTATATTGCTCATAAATATCATCAAGATGCTGACGATTATGATGCCAGCTGGAATTTAGGCGGAGTCGAGCAAGATCTCGGCTTAATCAGTGAAATTATTGAAAAGCTTGCCAACAACAACGACTGGCCAAAATGGCTCGAAGAGTCAGACTTTAAAAAGCGCAGAGCACAAGACGGTAAATAGTGTTAGCTAGTTGGATAAAGAGAGGAGGCGAAAGCTTCCTTTTTATTCAGTGTTGTAGTTTTGATAGTTAAATTAGTACTTACTACATTAATAGGGTTCAGCTATATTACAACGCAGAGCAATTCAAAAATCAATGTGACTCATTGAAAAGGAAATCATTCATGACGCAATCTAAAGCAAGCGTATCGATAGGCCTTATGGTTTTAAGCCTCACTTTATTAAGCGGTTGTGAGTTTTCCTCTGGCGATAAAATTGAACCAACAATAAAAACCACGGGAATCGATCTTGGAATGTTTACAGAGGGGGCATTTACGCAACCGCCTAAAATCGTTGAGTGTGAAACCGCGCAGGGTACGGTAACAACCTGTTACGAGTTTACGACCTCTGGCGCCCCAGCAGGTCGAGAGCCTGATCCCTTTTGCCCAAGAAATACTACCGATGGTGCCGAGGTTGGTGGTGCGTGGTTCAGTAAAACGGGCAGTGGCGATTTGGTGGATATCACTGGTGAATTTATCTTAAAACTGGGTGAATATTATGGTGATGAAAAATGGCTCGTTTATGATACCAAGACTAATAAAGTCCGTTATACCGCAACCAAAGAAGCTTGTTTAGGCGCAGCACGTCCAGATGTTGCAGAGCAATACAAACAAAATTGTATCGAGTGTGAACTATCCTATCTTGATGATGACTTCTCTCTTACTTACCTTATACCCACAACGCCTATTCCAGCGGCTTCAATCTAGCCGGGTGCATACCGTTGGTATTGCGCTTGATGGTGCAGAATTATCAGGCCCGGCACCGGTAAATGCTATTTTAGGGAGCTATACCATTGCCGCGTTTGATGACTGTGGGGGGCACATTAATGCGCATCAAGGATATCATTATCATTCAACCACAGGTTGTACCGATAAACAGGCAACGACCACCAGTGATGGACATGCACCGCTTATCGGTTATGCGTCAGATGGTTATGGTATTTATGCTATGAGAAATTCTGAGGGAAAAGAGGAATCGTTAGATGAATGCCGTGGCATCACGGATGATACTCGTGGTTATCATTACCATGCGGCAAGCCCGAGTGAAAATATGTTTATTGGTTGCATGCATGGCGAAACGGTCATTCCCGCTGGCGGTCAGCAGGAGACCACCAGATGGAGGCCGTCCACCAGAAGGTGGTAAGCCTCCTAGAGACGGACATCCGCCAGAAAGAAAGTAATAGGAGCGCAAGTATTCATGCCCATTTCAGTGTCGCAAAGGCGTTTACCAGCCGTAATAGTCACTTGTCTGTTGATGTTAATAGCAAGCTTTTCCCAGGCTCATTCAGGCCATCTCAATGAAAAGGCTGTGAGCGTATGCCATGACAAAGCCCGTTCAGATGACTGCCAGTTTGAAGGTGGGCATCAGGATTTATACATAGGCAGTTGCCAGTATATGTCTGACGCTTTAATGTGCGTTAGAAATCAGCCAATCCAAAAACTGCCAGCGAAAAAGAATGAGTCTGACCCTGTTGCAATGAATAAAGATTAACTTTGTGGCAACTTCATCGAAGTACTTCGTACACGGCAGATGAGCGTAAGTCTATCTGTAACACACTATCCAGCTTTGCTTTTGAGCCGGAATCCAGGTATTTGTTCTTTTTTATGGCCTGCGGCCACTAACGTCGTAGCGCTTCACCCAGCTCCTGACTGCATTTTAACAGGCTTACAAATGTCGGACAGCTATCCAGTTGCAGCTAGTCTCTCACCTTTATGTGGTGTGTACTGTATATAAAAACAGTTGTAATGGTTTTTTTGCGTATTTTTAAGTTTAATCGGTTGATAAGTAAACTAAAGTAGTACGAGTAATAATTCACGAACCCTCTAATGCATTGATATTAATGTCTTTTAATTTATTTTCGATTATTGGGTTCACTTTTAACGCGCAAGCTCGCTTTTATGTGTCAGTGGCGTTAAATAAAACTGCTTTACATCAATAAGATAGTAAATGTAGGATGATATTAATCAATAACTTAAACGGCCGACTTTAAATTTATTTGGCCGTTCAATAAGCTGTTATGTTCACGAAGAATTTAAAGCTATAATTAATGGGTTCTGATCAGTTTTTTCCTTGTAATAATTTGATAAATTTAAAAATAAAAACAATAAAGTCGGGTACTTAACTGAAGCAAATGAACCCTCTAAATATTGAAAACAGGCTTAATATGAATTGGTTTGCATATTTCAGCCTATCGGCTTCAACAAATTATTTCTAAGTCAAAAATCTTCTGTGTAACTGTTTCTATACTCATATTATATGTTAATGGGCGGCACATAACAAAGTATTGGAAGTGACAACCTTTTTGTCACTCCTCTTGCAAGAAAAATGCAAGTGAAGCGCCAACCCTTCGGGACAAGCTTGCACCTCAATACGACGTTATATGCTCTTAGTAATTATGTTTTAGAGCAAGAGATTTTAACCATTGTTTTACGCTAAACAAGGTTTGGTGTTTGCACTAATAAGCATTGCCATTTATTCCTTTTTCAAAGGTGGCAACGCTATTAATTTTGTTCTGGCAGTAGTGAGTAGCGTAAAAGTTCACGGTCAGGTTTTTATATTACGGGCGACTTAAATTCATGCAGTGTTAGGCTACAACCACCGCTGCATATAACAAATAAGGATAGGCCGCGCGAAGCCGCGTCCTTATCCCAAGTGTTGAACAAGCCCGAATACGTGAGATGTGACTCTTTATTATGTAATTAACAGCTCGAGAAAACGCGCTGTTTGATGTGATTGTTAGCTAGCTACTTTTCAGTAGACAGCCAGTTCCCTTAGCCTCCTTGCTAATTAGTTAACTCGCTATATTTCAGTATCTTAAATTAACCCTCCACGGTATTCAGTTAAGCCATTATCCTTATTATCATTTTCAACATAAGTTCAGGGTATTAAGTTTGTCGGTCGTTTCACTATGCCCATAAAGCGCATTGGTTGCAGACAACAGGGGCAACGGCGCGTTGCTAATCTGCGCTTTATCTCGGGAATGATTGGAAATACAGCCCCAGCAACCGCCAGCATCAGTTGTATTTGTAGCCTGAGTTTTTTGGCATTGCCTCTGAGTAATCCATAGTCTCTCACTCGTCGTAACCCTTTAGGCAACACATGCTGGAGCATCAACCAGAGAAATTCTGTGGCGGGTAAGGTTCGTACTTTTGTAGACTGAGTTTGACTGTCTTTATACTTAAAACTGACAAGCCCATCGGCTTCACTTTTGATGTTTTTGTCAGGCAGTACACCACGATAAAGATAGCGTGATAGATATTGCAGTGCAGGCAACCCTTTACCCACATGCTGGCAGTCAACCACCCATTTTTTCGGCAGTGAGGTTGGCAGTTTGAGTTTCAGTTTTGCCAACTGTTCCAGCAAACGTGCGCGCCACACTTTAGCTAAATTGAAAGCGTTGAACAGGTATTTGCCCTTATTCTTTTTCCAGTGTTGTTGGGTTTTGTTGAAACTGCCCGCTGGAATAATAAAGTGAATATGCGGATGTAAATCTCGCCGCCGGCTGTGAGTATGCAGCACGCCAGTGAAACCAATATCACCGGCCAGTTTTGGAGAGTTAAGCGCAAAGTCTTTGAGCACACTGGCAGCCACTGAAAACATGGCTGGATAGAGTGCTTCCGGTTGATATTTAGCCACCACACGCAGTTCATATGGCAAAGTAAATGTCACCATAAAGTAATCGACAGGTAACAGTTTAGCCTGTTGCTTCGCTAACCAATCTGCCGTGGTGTTGTACTGACATTGAGGACAACTGCGATGACCACATGACAGCGGGAAATCTGCTGTATGAGTGCACCCCTGACAAGCCCAGTGGCTAGCTCTTTGGGTGTGAGCGCGACAGCTCAGCATGGCATTAATGGCATGGCGCATTGATGTTGTTATTTGGCCATTATAAGCTTGATTAAACACATCAAGATGGTCACGTAAAATATCGATAAACTTCATATGTCACACTCCCACTTCAACACCAAATTATTAGTGAGCTGGTTAACCGACAAGGCCGTGTTCTTACGGGTAATTTGAGTGAGACGTGTATACCTTGCTGTGGTGTTTAGGCTGTTGTGACCGAGCAAGTGCTGTACTGAGCGTAAATCTAACCCTTGCTCTAGCAAATGAGTCGCATAGCTGTGACGTAAATTATGTGGACTGATAGATTTGTGAATGTTGCACTCAGAAATCACTTTTTTCATGGCCTTTTGAATACCACCGCGGTCCATCAGCGAGTCTGGTTTACCGTCTTTACCGGGAAATACATGCCGAGGATGGCGATGGGTTTGCCAGTAATACCGCAGCGCTAACAATGTGCGTTGCGGTAAAGGTACTAACCTATCCTTGCCGCCTTTGGCGTCACGAATATGCACCTGCATCAACGCTGAATCGATATCGCCAACCTGCAATGAAATTGCTTCACCGAGGCGCAACCCCATACTGTATAAGGTTAAAAAGCACACTTGATATCGCAGCTTATGGGTGAGGCTAATGACGATTGAGACTTCGGCAGGGGTTAGAATATCCGGTAGGCGTTTGACCTGCGGCGGCTTAACAATGTTGAGCCACTCCCAAGATTGATTAAGGACATACCGGTAGAAAAACTGTAATCCATTACGGTCGAGTTTTACGGTACTCCAGGAGTGAGAGGCAATTAAATCAGCAAAATAACGCTTCAAATCATCGGTTGAAAGGTTATCAGGGCAACAGTCAAAATAAGCACTAATGCGCCTAACTGCGCGACCGTACGCATCGATGGTAGCAGGGCGCTTGCCTTGCAGAGTTAAATTGGTAAGATGTTGTTCATAAAGAAAATCAAAGCGTTGTTGTTCATGAGTTTCCATGGTGATACTCCTAGATAATGCCAAGGTAGGCAGGGTCTAGTAAGTATTTATGATGGTGAGAAAGATGGGCTTTATCTTTTCTGCCGCAGAGCGGCTTCGTTCAACAAGGCACTTAAACGGACAAAAAACAGTTGGCTTTTGCTTGACAGCTTTTTCAGTTAAATTAAAGCTAGCCAGACATCCATGTCTGGGATCACGCTATTTTTCAACGTCCTCAAATTCAGAGTTGAATTAGAGCCTCTAAAAGTAAATTAGTTAATTCATTTATGTAGCAATGGGTGTTTAAAATGTGACCAACTGCCACCAGCGTCGTGGCCGTTCCCCCACACCAGACTGTTATTTACGGGATAAATTTATTGTATTCATTATTTGGCCAAGCGTTTAAGATTATTATATGAATTTATTATTAGCCCTAATTTACGGCGTGTTATCAGCCAAAGGATTGATATGCAGGTTAAGATAGAAGATATTGAAATGGCGATTGAATTTAGCGCTTCAGGCTCGTTTGATAGCGAGGCATATATCAACATACAAACAGGTGAAATCCACTATGTCGATGACCCAGTCGATACGCCTGTGCCTAATGATTTGTATGAAAATGCAAAATTTGTTTGTATACCCAGCAAAGCAGACTTCAATTTAGGTAAACCCCTCGCCATAGCATTTATTGCAGAACATTGTCCTGAAAAATTAGACTTAGTTTATGGGATATTCAATCGCAGTGGAGCATTTTCAAAGTTTAAGAGCCTGCTCGCATCGCTTAATCAATTAGACAATTGGTACGCTTTTGAACAAGCTGCGTTAAGAAATGCGGCATTAGAATGGTGTAATGAAATTGGCATTCAATGTAATTGAATTTATGT
Organism: Shewanella phaeophyticola; assembly: GCF_025398315.1. Classification (GTDB taxonomy): domain Bacteria; phylum Pseudomonadota; class Gammaproteobacteria; order Enterobacterales; family Shewanellaceae; genus Shewanella; species Shewanella phaeophyticola. The sequence goes on along the minus strand of NZ_JAODOQ010000001.1, from coordinate 2,671,347 downwards.
TTGTTGGCATTGTTGTTAGGTGTAACGTTATGATTTTAATGTAAATTAAATAATTATACACTCTTGGTGAAAATTAGTTACAGTCTTAAAAAAAGTCCTAATTCCAAATGAAGCTAGGGCTAATTTGAGCTGTTTGACCAACCAAAGACTAAAAATGTACAGGCTGACTTGATTTGTATTTATTGTTTTCTATTCAAATCAACCATTGCGTTTAAGGCCAATCGACTTAGGTTACTTATTGCAGATGCGATAACAATTGCGCCCAGCAGCTTTGGCTGCATACATGGCTTTATCGGCACGATCATACAAGTTGTCTGCATGTTGTTCTGGTATCGCCTCTGCAATACCCAAACTGCATTGTATATCGTATTCGGTTAATTGAGCATGTTTTGGCATCATGTCAATAATACGTTGGCAAACAATTTCAGCAGCTTTAGCATCACCTTGAGCAATAATAACAAACTCATCACCGCCAATTCTAAATGCTTGGTCGGTATTACGAATCGCTTCGTTAATGAGTTCGGCAAATTCAACTAATACATAATCACCTGCTTTGTGACCATAGATATCATTAAGTTGTTTAAACTTGTCTAGATCGATTACCACTAAAGACACTTTACCTTGGTGACGGTTAGCACGTGCCAATGCTGTACTGATCGCTTGGGTATAATAATAACGATTACCCAGTCCCGTCAGTGAATCAAACATGGCTTGCTTAGACATGTTTTGATACTTGATCGCATTACTTAGCGGTTGGATCAATATCGCTTCTAACCGGTTTAACGTTGTCGTTTGCGTTTTGCTTAGCGGCATGGCTAATTGGTAAGTCATGTTAAATTGGTCTTGTTTATCTACAATAGTGCGTTGCAGTTCAATACCGTAATGACGTCCCCAGGCAAACTTTTGTTTTTCTAGGGTCAACTGCAATCCTTTAACCGGCAAATGTTGTCCTAGTATTTTGCCGAAACAGGCAAAAACTGTCCTAGGATCTAAACTTCCATGTAGTTGTTGAATCACTTGAACAAGATCGAGTTCTAAGTCCATGTTCAAGTAAGCGTCTGAACGGTACCAGTAGTCTTCAGGATACAGCTCTGATGTAGATGCGAAATCCATTGTTTTTACTCCAGTACGTAACAACTAATTACTTTGTTTGTAGCAATATTCGTGCCTATGAAAAAAATTCTATAGTTATTAGTTGTTTGATGATTTACTGTAGAGATTAGATATTCGTAAATTCCCTATCGACATTTTTTTGACAAGGAGCCTATACCGTAATGGAACACAGCATTTTTATTCATATTCTTTCAATGCTTGTGATTGCGATTGTGGCGATTGCATTGTTGCGCCGCCTTGGTTTGCCGGCTATTTTGGCTTATTTGTTAACCGGCGTGGTGAGCGGTCCAAGTGGTTTTCATTGGTTTACCCAGTTACAAATGCAGTCGGTTGCAGAACTTGGCGTGGTATTACTGATGTTCACACTCGGGCTTGAGTTCTCGGTGCCACGTTTATGGGCGATGCGCCGTACCGTGTTTGGTTTGGGCAGTGCACAAATGATTGTAACTGCATTAGTTGCTGGCGGCATTGCCATGTTAGTCGGTCAAAACCTGGTGGCTGCGGTGGTGATTGGTTCGGCGATAGCATTATCGTCAACAGCCATTGTGCTTAAACTCCTTAATGAACAAAACTGGTTACGCAGACGCCACGGTGAATTATCGGTCAGTGTGTTGTTATTCCAAGATTTAGCCGTAGTACCCTTGTTAATTTTAATGCCGTTATTGGCCAATGATGGCACCCAAATGAGCTTTAACGGCATCGCCTGGGGTCTGTTATCCGGTATTTTGGCTTTTTTAGGCTTAATGTCGTTTGGTAAATGGATATTGCCGCGAATTTTTGATGAAGTTGCGCGTTCACGCTCAAATGAGCTGTTTGTACTTTCTACCTTAGTGGTGGCATTAGTCACTGGCGCATTTACCCAGTGGCTGGGGTTATCCATGGCGTTAGGCGCATTTATTGCTGGTATGTTGTTAGGTGAGAGTCAATACCGTAGGCAGTTAGAAGCTGATATTAGGCCGTTTCGCGATTTGTTGATGGGACTGTTTTTTATCTCGATAGGCATGTTGCTCGACTTTAATTTAGTGATGCAATATTGGTGGCAAGTGCTGCTTATTTTAATCAGTGTGGTATTAACCAAAATTACGATTGTGTTTGGCTTATTGAAGTTGGTGGGTGAAAAAGCAAAAATAGCCTTAAGCACGGCAATTTGCTTGAGTCAGGTGGGTGAATTCAGTTTTGTATTATTGGCATTGGCGGTGAATTACCAATTGCTTGAAAATGAAGTCAGTACCGTACTGGTTGCTGTGGCAGTCATTTCTATGTCGATAGCGCCGTGGCTTATTCGTCACAGTATTGATGTTGCCAAAAAGCTTACAGGAGGAAGTAAAAAACCACTGGATGAACCAGTAGAAATCCGTTTACCTGTGAGTGATGATAATGATTTAGTGTTGATTTTAGGCTATGGCCGAGTGGGTCAAACCATTGCCCGATTTTTAAAAACTGAAGCCGTGCCTTATATGGTGATGGATCTTGACCCAACGCGGGTGACAGAAGCTAGAGCGGCAGGCGAAAACATATACTTTGGTGATGCTTGTCGAATGGCATTATTGAAAAAAATGGGGATTCGCCAGGCTAGCCTTGTGGTGGTGACGTTTTGCGAGCCAAGGCAATCAGAAGAATGTTTAGCAGTTGCACGCAAATTAGCACCCGATGTGAAAATTTTAGTGCGCACTCGTGATGATGCTAATTTACATGAGCTTAAAGAGGCAGGAGCGACACAAGTGATCCCTGAGTCTTTAGAGGGTAGCTTAATGTTGGTGTCGCAAGTGTTGTTTAAGTGTGGTGTACCATTAGCGCGAATTATTAAACGGTTAGAGTCAGAGCGGCGCAACCATTACCAGTATTTACACGGTTTTTTCTCTGGTACCGAAACCGATTTTACCCTCGACTTATTGCACGCCGTATCGTTAGCCAATGGCGCCAGTGCAGTGGGTAAAACGGTGGCGGATATTCCGTGGCAAACCTTAGATGTGGAGTTAAGAGCCGTACGCCGACGTGGTGAAGAAATGGATCCACCACCTACGGATTGGATTTTAAGGCGTAATGATATTTTGATGTTAGTGGGTAAACCGCGCAGCATTGAAAAAGCCGAAGAGTATTTATTACAAGGCTAAATCCATTGAAGCAAAACACCATCAATAACGCTGGTATAAATCCATTTATTGTTGGTTAGCGTTAATTAAGCATAATTCGTTTATGAATTATGATTAAACGTCATATAATAGATGTTTCGCGCACATGCAGCCATATCCATATATTGATGACTAAACCGTGAGCCTACTCATTAAGACCCTATATTGAACTTGGTTTTACTTTTTTTGTCCTATTGTGGAGATTTACCTATTTCTCCAGAGTAAAAGTTATTTACTCAGAATTGTCTTTTTAGTTATCTGATATCGTTAGTTTTTATTTTTGAGTATTTTATGTACCGCGAGAGGGTCAAGAATGGTGTTGCTGAGTTGGTTGCTATTAACTGCGATTTCGCTGGGATTTTTTGTTTATCGATTAAATATAGTGACTCAATATATTTGCCATTATATCAAGGACTGTTATCCAAAGATGTATGATGAATGTCAGCGCGTTGGTAGTAAAATGGGACAAGCACAAAAAGGTACCGAAGTGATGTTGATGGAATCGTTTAATACGGGTGACATTTCTCATTTGAACGATGCTACTTTACACGATTATCGACAACAGCTAAGCCGTTTAAAAGCAGGGCTGGTCTGTTCGCCTTGGTTACTCATGTTATTAATTAATCTGTTGTTTGAATACTGGTAACTCACAAGGCAAATGAATAGCCATTGGCTTTTTACCAAACAATGTATCGACATCATCTTGTCTTATCTAAATAGGTCGCGCTTTTTGTTTTCACGCTCAGAGTTAACCTTTCAGTAAACCGCCATGTACTAAGTTAATAATCAGTCAGTGATCATGCCTTTATTGCCTAGAGCATACGAACCGCTGTATTTTAAGTAAGATTTACAAGCAAATATTGGACAAACTCTAGGGTCTGTTGAACTCTGCTGGTCAAATTTTGTTCGAGTTAAAAACGTGTTAATCGAGGCGAATGGATTGATGCCTAGTCATCTAAGCAACTCTTTATTTGCAAAGAATCATTCAACAAAGAGTAAAACGTTTTTGGCCGAACCCTTCGGGCAGCGTTTGTTCGCCATTTTTACTGCGTTATCGACTTTTTATGTAGAATAACTACACCTCAAAGTCTCTGCCTTGTATAAAAGACTAACAATTCGCTACAAAAATAACCTTGAAAGATCAACAGACCCTAGATATTGCATGCTTTATTCCATAGAATGGTAAGTTAACTTTTTATCAGCAGTGATAATTTATCTGCTGGTTTTTTATTAGGTATATTGATGTCGGCGAAACTGTTTAATCTTCCCATTAAGCTTTCATTAGAGATGATTGCTAAACTGTTTTCGGCTACCCAAATTCAAAAAGCACAAAACTACTTGATCCAGGGTCGAGTTCTTGAAGTGACTGCCAGCAGTAATAATCATGATATCGAAGCATATGTCGAAGGCTCTGCAGATGAGCCTTACCGTCAAGAAATCACTCTCGTTAATGTGAACCACAAAATTGTAATGCGTTCGCATTGTACTTGTCCTGTGCGTACCAATTGCAAACATGTTGCCGCCGCAATGCTGGCGCTGGTGGACAAAAAGCCCGTAGAAGAACAACGCATTCACCAGTGGTTACGCCAACTTGACGAGCAAAAAACGGTCAGTGAATTTGAAGATGAACAAGAAGAGAAAGATCGCGTTATCTATGTGTTATCTAATGATCCCAATGGAATTTTTGTCGAATTCAAACGCAGTAAACTCAATAAGAAAGGTCAATATAACAAAGGCAGTAAGCTGGCGTTAACTGATATTCGTTATAGTATACCTTGGTGGGTTGACCCTGAAGATAAACAAATCATTAGCTTGTTATTGTCGTCAAATAATCACGGTTCAAAAATCTATATCGACGGCGAAATATCCTATTTAGCCTTAACCAAAATGCTTGCAGAACAGGTGTGCTTTTGGGAAGAAAATCGCACCCCGTTAACCTGGGCAAAATCAATTGCGCCTGAGTTTATTTGGTGTGAGATAGATAAAAAGCACACACAAATGCAAATGCGCATGCCCGGACTTGAAAACTGGGAATTTATTGCCACAGAGCCACCATTATATGCCGAACTCGATTACTTACGCTTAGGCAAAATCGACACGGATTTATCGGCCAAAAAGCTCAATTTATTGCAACATATGCCGCCTGTACCATTGGCTCAAGTTGATCAAATTAGCCACAAAATGCTGCAACACTTTTCACCTAAAACTGTGCCAGTGCCAAGCGAAATTGATTTTTGCGAAATCAACGATCCTTTAAAAACCATATTGATTTTTACTCGTGAGATTTATGCCAATAATCCCGTATTACAACCGGTCATTCGGGTAGAGCAGCATTATGGCGATGTTAGTTTTAATGCCTCACTAAAACCCGAGCGTATTAGCCTGGTTAAAAAGGGCAGTGTTCAATATCAAGTGCATCGTCAAGTCGACCAAGAATTAGCCATATTAAATGGGTTAACTGAAGCCGGTTTAGTGACGTTTATTCCGAGTGAGTATGGTAAGCAACCTGAATACTTTTTAAGTGTTGGCTTATTGCCAGAATCGATTTTCGAGTGGTCTGACTTAACTGAGAATGGCCTTGATGCATTAACTGCGTTGGGCGTTGAAATTCAGTTTGAAGATGACTTTGACTTAAACATTGTCGATGCGCAGTTAGATGTTGATTTGGTTGACGATGACGAGTCGGGCTGGTTTTCGCTGTCGTTGAGTGCCGATATTGAAGGCCAAAATGTACCGTTATTAGCCTTAGTTGCCCGTTGGTTACAACAAAATGGTGAGCCGGCAGATGACGATGAATTACTGCTACCAGGACCTAATGGTGGCTTTATTAAAATTAAAGCTAAAACCATTAAACCACTGATTTCAATTATTCAAGAGTTGTTTAACCGCAACTCTGGTGACCAAATTGCCATACCGCGTAACCGAGCCCATATACTTAATGATTTATCTGCCAGCGATGTGCGTTTGCTCAATGGCGAGCGGGTGCGCAACCTTGCGGCAAAACTAGCTGAGTTTAAAGGGGTAACAGAGGTTGAATTACCAGTGGGTTTAAATGCCACGCTGCGTGATTATCAAAAACAAGGGTTCGATTGGCTGTGCTTTTTAAAAGAGTACCAACTGGGCGGAATTTTAGCCGACGACATGGGCTTAGGTAAAACCATTCAAACGCTGGCTTTTTTACTGAAAGCCAAGCAAGAAGCCAAGACGCATCGCACCAGTTTAATTGTATGCCCAACCAGTTTGGTGGGTAACTGGCTTAAAGAAGCCAACAAATTTGCCCCGTCACTTAATGTGGTGGTGATCCATGGTAATAAACGCCAGCCATTGTTAGAGCAAATCGATGACTTTGATGTGGTGGTGACAACGTATCCGCTCATGCTGCGCGATGAAGCCATATATAGCGATTATGTGTTCGACCATATCATTTTAGATGAAGCCCAGCAGATCAAAAACGCCCAGGCTAAAGTCACTCAGGTGATCAAAACCTTAAAGGGTAAGTTTCGTTTATGTTTGTCGGGCACGCCGCTTGAAAATCACTTGGGCGAACTTAAATCGTTAATGGATTTCTGTTTACCGGGGTTATTAGGCCAGCATACTTACTTTAATAAAGAGTTTCGTGGCTCGATAGAGAAACAAGCTGATGTTGAAAAGTCGCTATTGCTCAGTAAGCGCATTTCGCCGTTTATGCTGCGCCGCTCCAAAAAAGAAGTGGTGTCTGAACTGCCTGAGAAAACCGAAATTATCCAGACACTTGAGCTTGAGAAAGACCAACGTAATCTTTACGAGTCTATCCGCTTAGTGATGGAGAAAAAACTGCGCGAACTGTTTGCTAAAAAAGGTGTGTCTAGCAGCCATATTGAGTTTTTAGATGCGTTATTAAAATTACGTCAGGCTTGTTGTGATCCACGTCTTGTTAAGCTCGAGCAAGCTCAACAAGTGAAAGATAACGCTAAACTCACCTGGTTAATTCAAAACCTGCCTGAGATGATTGAAGAAGGCCGTAAAATCCTTATTTTCAGTCAATTCACCGGCATGCTGGCGTTGATTGAAGATGAACTTAAAACACTAGAAATTAGTTACAGTAAATTAACCGGCCAAACACTCGACCGTCAACCTCAGATAGATTCTTTTCAAGAAGGTGACAACTCGGTGTTTTTGATTAGCTTAAAAGCCGGTGGTACAGGGCTTAATTTAACTGCAGCAGATACGGTTATTCATTTCGACCCATGGTGGAACCCTGCTGCAGAACGTCAGGCAACCGATCGTGCCCACCGCATTGGTCAGCTTAATCCGGTATTTGTGTATAAGCTAATTGCACAAGGGACGGTTGAAGAAAAAATTCAGGAAATGCAGCAGCATAAACAAGGTTTGGCAGACAGCATATTATCCGATGGCACTCAGGAGTGCATGGCAAGGTAACGCCGAAGATTTATTGGCGCTGTTGAGTTAATCACCTAATTGAGTAAACGCGAGTTAATTTGAGGTTACAACATTGCCTGCAATGTATTTTAAACGAGGCTCAGGTGTGCCAAGGACAAGACGTGGCAATCGTGCTACGCCTGCGCTGCACATGGACTATTTTGAGCAAGTGTTTGCTGAGCTGCGCCGTCACCCAGAAAAAATCGCTATTGTGAGACACAACATTGCGCAGTTTCAGGCGCAGCCTTTTTTGAAAAAGGGCTAATACCATTGTGCATTAATAAGTGACCACTCAGAATGCATCCAGCGGTTTTTGATTAAGGCGTCGTTATGCAGTAATGGCTGTTCCCTTTCAAATAGCGAGAACGCAGAACAAAATCTGCTGGGGCATTCCTTTCAGGCGAGTTTTAAAAGGGCTTACACTGCGTTGCATGACTTCGAAAGAGAATCACTATTCATTCAGTCATGCGCCTTGTCTAAGCCCTTTTAAACTCTCGCTGAGTGCATCATTTATTAACGCACAATGGTATGGCATACCGCCATTGATAGATTGCTACTGGTATTTGAAGACAATGGTGATATTGAATTGCTATACAAACAGGTGATGAGTGACGATGTTGGCCAGCGAGTAAGACGCTACCCGCTGATTTTTAAAGGTATTATTTCACCCGCTAGCAAAACAGCAGATGAGCTATAACGAGCTTTGCATCACCCTATGAGCAAATTCACGTGGGTCGAGCTAAAATCGCCCGGCCTACCGCCACTAAATCCACTTGCTTGGTGGCTAAAATGGTTTCGATGTAATCCACGCTTTCAATGCCGCCAACACCAATAACCGCCGCAGTGGTGGTGCCCGTTAACGGCGCGGCATCTTCTACTAAAAAGCCTTCGCCGCGTTTATCTTTAGGTCGATTCCAGCCGCCAATTCCTGATGATACATTGAGTATTTCAACGCCTGCAGCCACTAACCATTGGCTGACTTGTGCCATGTCTGCATGAGTTAAACCACCTGGATATCCATCTTGGCCAGGAATACGAGTCATCACCGCTAACCTAGGCACCACTTGTTTAATTTGAGTGACAATTTCAATTAATATTCTAGTGCGGTTTTCAAGCTTACCGCCGTATTCATCTTCACGCTGATTGGTTAATGGCGATAACCACTGGTTGATGCCATAACCGTGAGCACAATGGATTTCAACTAAATCAAAACCGGCTTTGTCGGCACGTATTGCAGCAGCCACAAAGTCTTGTTGCCATTGCTTGATATCGTCCATTGTCATAGCCCTAGGTGTGGGTAATACACGGTCGTATGCGGGTACCGTAATGCCAGAAGGCCCCATGATATCGCTGCTAATACCGGCACTGTCTTTGCCACCGCAATGGGTAATTTGTAAACCCGTTTTAATGCCAGCACTGTGCAGTGTACTGGCTATCTGGGTTAACCCAGGTAAACACGCGTCATCGTGGAGCCCGAGTTGATTGGTTTCACTACGCCCAGCTACATTCACATGGCTATATTCAACCATCACAAGGCCAGCACCCGATTGAGCCAAATTTTGATAATGGCTAAAGGTTTTTTCGGTTGCTAAACCATTTTCGTCTGCGGTTTGTGATGCCATCGGCAGGATCACTAAACGGTTTTTGAAGGTTAATCCGCTGATTAAGGTTAACGAGGTAAAGCGCAGTGCTGTCATTGAAAATCCTATAGAGTAATGGCAACCAAGATTCCAGCAAGCAACATAATACTGCCCGCAGTACGATTAATTATCATGGCCGCTTTAGTTGAGTTAAACACTCTCTTCGCACTTGATGCAAGGTATGCGTAAGTCAGGTTTACAGAACCAAAAGCGGCAGTGGCGATGGTTATAATAATGATGACATCCAAAAAACTGACTTGAGTCATAGGCACAAATGCGGGGAAAAAGCTCACATAAAAAACCAACGCTTTAGGGTTACTTAAAGCAATGATAATCCCGGTAAAGAGGTTTTTAGTTAAGCTGACTTTAGGCGGCACTGCGAGTTGAATGCCATGTGCTGTCGCGCGCAGCATGCTGATGCCAAGCCAGCATAAATACAAGGCGCTGGCATATTTAATCAGTTCAAATGTGGAATCCATCGCATTGGCGATGGCAGCCAAACCAAATAAAGCCAATAAAATATACAGAAAATCGCCAAGCAGCACGCCAAGTGTTAACGCTGCACCATGGTTAAAACCATTTGAGAATGAGCGCGATACCACCGCAAACACCGCTGGTAGCCGGGCACAATGGCTAAAACCAGCATAGTAAAAAATAACGCGACGATTTGTTGGTAAGCCATTAATGTTCTTTTAATACGGTATAGGGATATTAGTTTACTGTTTATCATTATATCGTACATTTCTATAGAGTATGGCGCGATCAGGCATCAATTATGTAATCCATTATGTCTGAAAATTAGAGGGTAGATGTGTTACATTGCGTGATTATTCAGGTGTATAGAATGTAGTAGGAATTGCTGTGCAAATTATCTTATTAACCCACTCAAGAGAGTTGCTTCGCGCCAATAACACCGGCCAATTAGTGTCGCAAGTGTTAGGCGAGCGTGCTCGTGTGATTGAGTGGCACCGTAAGCAGCCTGATCCAGTATTAATAACCGCCATTGATGCAGGGCTTGTGGGGTTAGTGTTTCCAACAGATGATGACCCGCCACTTGTGAGCTCAAACTCTGCTGATAATGTTAATGCATCTGCAAAGGAGTGTACGCCACCTTTTGAATATTTGCTGTTGATTGACGCCACCTGGCAAGAAGCGCGCAAAATGTACAATAAAAGCCCATATCTTAAAAGCTTAGTTAAAGTGGGTTTGCAGCCAACATATGCCTCTATTTATCCCTTAAGGCGTAATCAACTTGAGGGTGGGTTATGCACCGCAGAATGCGTGGCATTATTGCTTAAACAAGCCGGAGAGCCTGAGTTAGCACAACAACTGACTGAATGCTTAATTGGGTTTATTGAACGCTAGCTTATTGAAAATCGATAAATATATTTGCGGTAAGGCGACCGGTTTGCGGGTTGGCATCGATGTCTACATCTGGATTGACTAGGGTTGAATGCAGTAAGTTGCCTGGGTAAATCACCACACGATTTGGCCGATATTCTACCCGATGATACAAGCAGAAATGATCATTACTGGCCACACAATAGCGTGGGTTTGATTGGATTATTTGATCAACAAAAGGCTGTGCTTGGGTAAAATATGAGTCAATGTTGTCGTTAGTAATCCGCTCAAAACCACTGGCATTGTGCTTAAAAAATCCGGTGTCGCCATGGGGGCCGTCATTAAGATAATGCAATATGGCGAAGTAATAGGGGTTTGGCGTATCAAAGTGGGGCAAACATTGCAGTGGTACTAGATCTTTTGCTTGGGTGTTGATTAATGAAAATACCCCTTGTTGCGGTTTTAAGCGCCGGGTTGTTGGGATGCGATACACATCGTAAATAAGTTGAAATACCGCGTTAAGCACATCGATAATATATTGCCTTGGTAGTGCAGTACGCTGACCAGGATAAAACGAGCTTTTATCCTGGTTAAATTGACTGTCATTAATTGCGATATCAACCAGCTCAGAAATATCACCTGCAAAATTATCTATCACGATAACCGGCGTTTGTTGTTGGCCGATCAACTGCACCTGCGGCGCAATAGGATTGACCTGTATTAGCGGTTGAGTGGCTTGCGACGACATCGTTAGTTTAGCCTTGCATCGCGGTTGACTTGCAATAGTGTTGCACAAAGTCATGATGCGCTGGCAGGGTATCAACTTTGCGTTTAACTGTGGCTTTTATGTTGTTTAAAAAGCTTTGCAACTCAGCAGGTTCCATTAAATCGACAATCGGGTGGTATTCCTTTGGTATCAAACCTTGTCCCATCATGACTTGGATCCACGAGCTTTCGCCAAACAGTTCATTACCGTATTTATAAACTTTGCCTGATTGACTAAACATATCAATACGATGTTGCAATGAGGTGGGTATTGGCATGTTTTTACAGTAGCGCCAAAAGCGGCTGTCTTCACGGTCGGTAACCTTATAATGCAAAATAATAAAGTCGCGAATATTGTCCATTTCAATTTTGGTTTGTTGGTTAAATTCATCGACGTCAGCCTGAATGACGCCATGAGCCGGAAACAGTTGCAGCAAACGCACGATACTGCGCTGGATCATATGGATGCTGGTAGACTCGAGTGGCTCTAAAAAGCCTGCAGACAAGCCAACCGCAACACAGTTTTTGTTCCAATGCTGGCGCCGCGTGCCAGTTTTGAATTTAATCACGCGCGGTTGATTAATCGGTTGGCCTTCAATGTTATTGAGCAGTAACTCGGTGGCGTCGGCATCCGAAATAAATTTGCTGCAAAACACCAAGCCGTTACCTGTGCGGGTTTGCAATGGAATACGCCATTGCCAGCCCGATTGATGCGCAATTGAGCGAGTATAAGGAATGGGTTGTTGTACCGCTTCGGTTTGTACTGCAATGGCGCTGTCGCACGGTAACCAGTGGCTCCAATCTTCAAAGCCAGTATTTAAGGTTTGCTCGATTAATAAGGCTCTAAATCCGGTGCAGTCGATAAATAAATCGCCTTCAATGATGTCACCATTTTCAAGCTGTAACGCTTTAATGTTGCCTGAGTCATCGTGCTGTAATACATCAGCAATTTTACCTTCAATGCGCGTCATGCCGTGTTGCTCGGCAAATTTGCGTAAGAATTTGGCATATAAACTGGCGTCCATATGGTAAGCATGGTTGTAATCTTGGTTGGGTAATACTGCAAAACGGCACCTGACGAGCGGCTAAATGTTCAGTGCAGTAATCGCCGATCTCACTGACCATATTTTGCTGCTTGCCTTTAAGCCAAAAGTGCTGAAAGCCGCAAGCCCAGCAGTCTTTGCCTAAAAAACCAAACGAGTGCAAATAGTCTTTATTGACGTCGTGCCAGTTTTCAAATTGAATCCCCAGCTTAAAAGTGGCATTGGTAGCAGCCATCACATCTTGCTCTTTTAAACCTAATAATCGATGAAAAATGTGTAGGGTAGGGATGGTGGCTTCGCCAACACCCACAGTGCCAATGTCGTCAGATTCTACTAAGACAATATCAAGATTTTTGCCCATAAGTTTGCTAAACGCGGCTGCAGCCATCCAACCTGCAGTACCGCCGCCAGCGATAACAACTTTTTTGATTGATTTATTCATCTTGGGCTTCCTGTTTAATGTCTTAGTTTGTTGCTGTATTCAGCATTATCGTTTTAATTTATTGATTAAATCTGCACGTAACTTACGTGCATTTAACTCATCTAACGGTTTGGTTAACATGCCTTTTGCGTTATCTGTAATATAACTGTCGTCAACATCATCATGATCGAAGATGTAATGATCGAACATAGCTTTCCATGCCTTACGCTGTGCCTTTGGCAATGAGCGTAGGCTTAACATGCTGTGCTGTAATGCGTTATTAGGACGACCTAAGTAGCCTGGGGTATCACGCCACCAGTGGGTAATGAGCACATTTATATCGTCAATTCCGCGAACATGATGCCACCACATGCTGGGAATAAATAACACATCACCTGGATTTAATTCAGCTGTTAACGACGCAGCTAACGCCTGTTGAAATTTAGGGAAACGCTCAAAGTCTGGGTGTTCGACATCTACCATGCTGATGTCCTGCCCACCGGGAGAAAACTCCATTGTAGCCGACATAGAGGTTACTTATTTGCTCAGGCGGAAAAAGAGTAAAGGTACGTTTACCCACCACGTTACAGGCAAGGTTGAGCGGAAAGTCAAAATGAGCTGCTACCTTAGTTTTGTTGCCTAGCCAAATACTGGTGAGTGGATTGATGGGCTGTAAATCCAGACTGTTTTGTTCACCAAGGCCCGGTAAACATTGATGAATATCGGTAGAACCCATGTAAATGCCGGCAGGATGAGCGCTAGTATTTTCCTGTTGTAAACGAGATAACAGTTGATTGAAATCAAGGCGTCCAGCTTGGTAGTTAAAGCCATCAAGCTGCTGATTGTAAAACACTCGCCCTTGTTCCTCTGGCGCCAAGTAGTAGGCGGTAACGGCAGAACCTTGATAAAACTGGCGTAAATAGTCTAATGCTTTATCGGTTGATTCAAGCCCAGCTTGCACTAAAGGCCAATGACGACATAAACCTTTAAACACTATGGGTTTGTCGGCTTGCTCTATGTGCGCCATCACTTGCGCTAACGTCCAATCGCTGACGCAGTCGACGGGTGTTAATGTGTCATTGGACATCAGCGCTATTCCTTAGCCTTGAGCATTTTTAAGGTTAAGTAAATCGCGTACTTTGCTTTGTGAAGCCAGCGCCATATAAATGGCTTGTAAGTAACCTTGTTGATGCAATGTCGCTAAGGTGTCTGCTGATAGCGTCGCGAGGGTGTTTTCGTTAATGGTGTAAAAGCCAATCATTTGATGCTTTTTACCGTTGTCGAGTTCGATATCTAAGGTGAAGGACTCAAGCAATTCATGCTCAATGAGCGCGTCAATAAAACGCTGGCTGTCGATAAGCCCGTGGTGAATGACTTCCAGCATTTCACCGACTTCATCTAATAACGGAGTGTTGCCGCCGTAGGGTAAAAACAGCGCTTCGCCTTCCGTTTGGCTGACTCTTGGGTGGTCGATATCAATATGGATAACCCGTTGTTGACGCTCTACGCCATCTTCGCGCACGGTTTGTTGGCCGATTAAAAAGGGCTGGCGGCGCACACTGAGCGGCACATAAGAGGCGCTCCAACCAGCATCTGATAAAAACAGGTTTTCATCTTGTTGAAAACCAAACAATGCCATTGAATAAAATTGGCCGGTAGCCGAGTCTTTATGAAAGAAAATAGGGTAATGAGCCTGAATACTGCGAAACTCTTGCGGAAAAGTGACACTGAACCACACATTGTCGCCTAAGGCGGCAGAGCGGCTGGTTTTCACCTTTAAGTCTTTATGGTCGATGCTGTTCAGTAATACGTGTTGGCTCATGATGATGTCCTATCTTGTTCGTTCAAATACAGTATGTTGTTATGGTTTTTGTAAGTGATTTTGCAGTTTCAAATCTTTTTGTTTAAAAAGTCTTTAAAGCTTGGGAAACCCATATTGGAGCCACTTTATCTAATAAAGCACGGTTAGTCGGTAAACTTTTACTCAATGCTTGGGTACGTTGTTGGTTATCGTTAAATAATCGTTGTGCAAGTTGCAACTGAGACGGTTTAACATGTTGAGGTAATTGGGTTTGAAAGCCCATCCCATAAAGCACATATTGAAAACTGGCCGCAGGGAAGAGCGCTTCTTTGTAGCTAATATCATGTTGGCTTGGTGCCTGGTATCGCCATAACTCAAGCTGCGCCTGTAAGCGATCGGGTATTGAGTTGCTGTCACGATGGTCGCGCCAATAGGCATCGGCATCGCGTTGGCTAATGACATAATGCAGTTTTAGAAAGTCGATAATTTGTTGCCAATGCTGCTGATAACGTAAGTTGACTCTATCTGCAATGGTGTCCATCACCTGACGATTGGACGGTAATTGCTGCGCTAGTGTGGACGCTGTCCACTCAATTAACGCAAGGGCTGAGGCTTCTAACGGTTCGATAAATCCAGCAGCCATACCTATGGCAATACAATTGTTTTGCCAGCATTTTGCATGATAACCCGGGCTAATATTCAGCTTTCGAGGCTCAAGTTGTGAAACGAGTTGCTTACTGGTGCCGTTGGTTGTTAAGTAATTTCGCAGCTCTTGCTCAGCTTGTTGATCATTACTGTGGCTTGATGAATACACATAACCAACCCCTTTGCGGGTAGGTAAGCCTATATCCCAAATCCAGCCGTTTGGCTGGGCGGTTGAGTGAGTACAAGAGGCAATAGCCGTTGCAGGATCTTCATAAGGCACTTGCATTGCTAAGGCGCTGTCATTAAATAATACGGATTTTTGACATAAGAACGGTACTTGTAAATGCTCACCTAATAGCAAAGATTTAACGCCTGTACAGTCAATAAATAATTGACCGTTTATTTCACCATGTTGCTGAGTAATAAGCTTTTCAATGTCACCCTGTTCATTATTGACGATATGTTCGACATGATCGCGAATATGAGTTACCCCTAGTTTTTGCGTACAATGTTCGGTGAGTAACTGGCTGAATTTGCCTGCATTGAGATGATAACCATAGTTGTTTTGAAAATGATATTGCGTTGACGAGATGGTTTTTGGCGCTAAACCGAGTTGTGATAATACTTCTTGGCTACTGACAGCCTGTGCAAAGCTAACTTGATCTGAGTGAGGCAACCAAAATGGGCATAAATCGAGTTCTTGATGTCCATGTGGCAGGCTAAAAGGATGTATGTAGCTGTTGGATTTTTCGAACGCGTCGGTGCGCCAATTAATAAAGCGAGAGCCTTGTTTGAAGCTCGCATCACAACGATGAATAAAGTCATTTTCATCAATACCTATTTTGCTCAAGGTTGAGCGCATTGAAGGCCAGGTGCCTTCACCTACACCAATGGTGGCTACATCGGGCGATTCAATTAAGGTGATGTTGAGCTTAGGAGAGATAGCCAATACGCCCTTGTCGACATTATGCTCAGCCGCCAGTAACCCTGCGGTGATCCAACCTGCGGTGCCGCCGCCAACAATGACGATTTGGGTGATTGGTTTTTGCATAATATCTACCTACGCTTTTGGCGTTATTGTTATTTTAAGTGTTCTATGATGTTTTGTTCGCATCAGAAACATCATAAGTAGAATTTTGTAAAATGTAAGCTGTTTCAGTGATTTGTTTTACAGGGTAAGCGAGTTATCCGCAAAACAAAAATAGTAACGTCCTTGTTACTTAATATATCAAAAAGAGGTGGCAAAGTTTGCTCACCCCAACGACCTAAATAGAGCCTTGATGTATCCCGTTAAAGCCAGGGTTAGACGGGATAACATCAAGTTAAATACAACTTAGAAGGTGTAACGTGCACCAATACTATAACGTGCACCTGTTTCGGTTAGATTTAACACTTGATCGTCAGTGTATCCACGAACTCGTGTGTATTCTTCAGTAATGTTAAGCCCTTCGAAAAACACGGTTAAGCCTTCAACTTGCTCGATGTCATAACTCACTGACAAATCGATTTGTGAGTAAGCTTCAGTGTACTGTGGGAATAAACCAGTACCTTGGCTTGTGGCGCTTAAGAATTCATCACGCCAGTTGTAAGCAACACGAGCCTGGAAACCATAGTTTTCGTACACTAACACCGCGTTGGCGGTATCACTAATACCCACTAAGGCAATATCACTGTCAACCAGCGTATAGTTAGCAATCACACCCACTCCGGTTTCACCGAAGAAGTGTTGCACTGCAAACTCCCAACCATCAATCACAGCGTTATCAGAGCTATTCGAAGGTGTAGAAATATTGAAGTTTAGTAATTCATCGTTGTTATCTGCACTGCCGCTAATAATTTGATTATCAACATCTACGGCAGCGTTATCTGCAAAGTTAGCGAAAATATAATCACGAACTGCGCCAGCTTCAGTGGTGCCTGTTGCAGCTACTGCGGCTTTATATAAATCACCCGATGCTGGGTTATAAATGCCGTTAGTGGTTTGTACTATTTCAGAGCTAATAAAGTTTTTAGTATCTTTACGGAAGTAACCCGCGGACACGTAGCTTGAAGGCGCATAATACCACTCAGCCGAGAAGTCGATGTTTTCAGACTCTAATGGTAATAACGTTGGGTTACCCGCTGAGCCACCGCCGTTAGTCCGGTTTGCTAATGTGGCTAATACTGTACCACCTTGAATCGCGGTATAATCTGGACGACCAATGGTTTCACTGTATGCAGCACGTAAAATGACATCTTCTACCACTTCAATATTGAAGTTAAAGCTTGGTAACAAGTAGTCATAATCACCTTTTTTCGTTTCAAAGACTTGTTCACCGGTTGCCGATAACGCGATTTCCGTTTCAGCAATCCAATTGGCACCATCATAACCGGCAACAGCTGCGGTTGAGGTCACATCGGTTTGCTCATAACGAAGGCCGAAATGCACATCATATGGCATACCTGCGATTTCATTATCGTAGTTGTACTGTACATAAACCGCTTGCGATTCTTCTTCTGTGTAACGATCGGTTTCAGACGCATAGTTAGTTGATGGGCAGAAACCATTACCACAATCACCACTCACTGAAGAACTGTAATTAGCCGCAGCGTAATCACGAACTGAGTCAAAGTCCCACATGAAAATGGTGTTTAAGATATCAAAGTCACCATCAGCAAGTGAGAAGTCACCGCCGTTGGCATCAAATTTGTCATGAATAGTGTCGGCTGGGAACCATGCATCGTCTAAATCACCTGCTGAACCAACACCGCCCCAGTCGTTACGTTGTACGTTAACGGTTTGAGAGTGGTTATTGACGTTAGTTATTGCAATACCAAAATCAATGCTACCCGCATCTTCAAGGTAGTATTCACCGTCAAATTGATACTGGTCAATTTCAGACTTGTTACGTGAGTTGGTAAATACTGAACCCGTTACCATCATATCTGCCGCGGTCACAGCGTTACCGCCACCCACTGCAAGTACGGGTAAGTCGCCGCTAAAGTCGGTTGCTGCGCTTGTACGGATAAAGGCTGCAGTACTTAAGTTGTTGCTTGAACCGTAAATGTTGTTTGGTTTGTTTTCAGCAACTGAGTTGTGTGCATCAAAAGTTAGTTTTAAGTCATCGGTAGCTTGCCACTCAATGTTGAAACCTAATGAACCACTTTCGTTACGTACGCCATAGTCACCCGCCGCCATTGATAAGTCAGCAGGAGAGTCGTAGGTTTCAGAATAGATAAGCGGTGTTGCATACGTAGCCGTCAGACCATACGTTCTCAGATGGTACAAAGTTAAACCATGCTGATACGTCATTTGATTGAGTGTCGATATCATTACGCATGTAGGTGTAGTCTAAGCTTGCCACTACACTGTCTACAGGACTGTACTGCAATACTAACTGGCCGTTAGTACGGGTACGTTGTTGCTCTTCAAAACGATACACTGTGGTTTGTGGTACCGAGTAAAAGTCTTCATCACCTGGGCGATTGATTTGGCTGTCATCATTGGCAACGCCGCCCCATTCACTGTTGTCTGTGGTGCCAGGGAATGTGCGCCAGCCGGTACCCACTTGTGCTTGTTGGTTACCACTTTCACGCTCTTGGTAGCTTGCTGATAATGAAATACCAAAGGTGTCATCGGCAAAGGTGTTTGAGTACAAACCCGATAATTCAGGTGTCACTGAACCGTTATCGGTTGATTTGTCATCAACCGCTTTAACGCCCACTGTTGCTTTAAGGCCTGGAGAGTTTAATGGCTTGTGAGTCAAAATGTTGATTGTGGAACCGATACCGCCGGTAGAGTCAGATGCTTTGCTGGTTTTATTGACTTCAACGCCGCTGATACTTTCAGAGGCAATATTAGCAAAGTCAAATGAGCGAGTGCCGGTTGTGACTGGCATTTGACGGCCATTGAGGGTGATCAAGTTATAATCTGGGCCAAAACCACGTACAGACACTTTACTGCCTTCGCCGTTAGAGCGGTCAATCGATACACCGGTAATACGTTGTAATGATTCAGCTAAGTTTGTGTCTGGAAATTTACCGATATCTTCAGCAGAAATAGAGTCAACGACTCCACTTGATGAACGCTTAACATCCATTGATTTAATCAAACTGCCACGAATACCCGTCACCGAAATCACTTCAATGTTTTCTTCGCTGGCCTCATCTGCAGCATAGGCTGGTAACATACTGCCAACACCAAGCACTAGCGATAAACTGGTCGCAAGCTTAGTTTTTGTAAATTTTATTGTTTTCATCTAGGAAATCCCCATTGACTAGATTTTATGTCTTTCAATATTGCGAGTAGGGCGCAAATCGTTTTTGTAATTCTCCATCAACGCTCTATTCATTATTTATAATCATTGCTTTATAAAACAGCTAATGTAAGCGCTTACATAAAACTAGTGTAAAATGTGATAACAGTCAACAAAAACAAGTTTAAATTATTACATTTCATTAACCGGTTGTGCTAGGGGAGAGTCGCAGTTTAAACTTTATTATTGTTTTTATTATATTTTATTGTTAGGAAGGTGAAAGCGAATAAATGTAAGCGCTTTCTTTTTTGTTGCGGCAGATGTTACAACTTAAGGTCAGTTTGAAATGTGAATGCCTAGGGTCTGTTAATCTTTCAAGATTGTTTTTGCAGCGAATTGTTGGTCTTTACTCACATATATAACTGCGCGGCAGAGACTTTGAGGTGTAGTTATTCTACATAAAAAGTCGATAACGCAGTAAAAATGGCCAACAAACGCTGCCTGAAAGGTTCGGCTAAAAACGTTTTACTCTTTGTTGAATGATTCTTTGCAAATAAAGAGTTGCTTATATGACTAGGCATCAATCCATTCACCTCGATTAACACGTTTTTAACTCGAACAAAATTCAAACAGCAAAGATCAACAGACCCTACGTTATACCGCTTAGTTCATGGCGAAAATGAGTGCGAGTGAACCTTATGATGATAAAAGTAAAAAACCAGCGGATGCTGGTTTTTAGGGGATAACGTATAACGCAATGCCAATCGATTTAGTCGACTTTTTTTGCCGAAGTGCGGATAAATAACTCTGGTTTAAACGAACTGTCAACGGCAATGTCTTGGTCATTGTAAACCTGCTGTAACACCCAGCGAGCCGCCATTTTACCCATCTCATGAATAGGGTTACTTACGGTGGATAATTTAGGGGAAATATACTGCGGGAAAGGGATGTTATCGTAACCAATAAATGAAATGTCATCGGGTACACGTAAACCATGCTCTAAGCACACCGCAATTGCTCCAGAGGCCATTTGGTCATTAGCACAGACTACAGCGGTGATGGGTTTGTTTAATGACAACAAATGTTCCATTGCGTCGCTGCCGCCAGTCTCTTTAAAATCACTCTCGTAATAAAGTGATTCGTCAAATGGGACATTATATTGTACTAAGGCGCGTTTATGGCCTTTTAAACGATCTCTTACATCCAGTTTAAACCGTGACTCAGAGATATAAGCAACATGGGTATGTCCAAGCGACAAAATGTAGTCGGTTGCCATAAAACCACCGAGTTCATTTTCAAGGTAAACACAGCGGTCTTTAATGGATTCAATATAGCGGTTAATAAATACTATAGGTGTTGTGGCCTTTGCTGAGCTCAATTAAGTAATCATCAGACACGGCTTCAACATCTAAAATCAACGCATCACAACCACGACTCATTAAAAATTCGACACTGTCTTTTTCTTGGGCTTCATCACTGTGGCCTGCGGCAATAATCACGTGTTTATTGGCGGTTCGCAGTGCCGTTTCGATTTCGGTCATCACTGTACTCGTAAAACGCACCATCAAGTTGCGACACCAACACGCCAACGCTATTAGAACGATTAGACGCTAAAGACTGAGCAATTGTATTGGGGCGATACCCTAAACTTTGCATCGCATCCAATACTTTTTGCTTGGTTCTATCACTGACTTTAGTGTTGTTATTCATCACTCGAGACACCGTAGCCAGAGACACACCTGCCATTACTGAGACATCATAAATCGTTGCCATATCACCTTTTCTTGTTAATTAATTCAAGTTAGCTTTGGAACATTGATTTGCAAGACTAGCATGCTTTCATTTTGCATCTCTATTTAATTCTAAGTGAATCTCACCCACTTTTTGGTTGTCCAGTACATACCAGCGCATCACAAACGCCACCAAAATAGAGCCTATGGCAGGGTAAATGGTAAACGACAATAATATACCTTGCTGGGTGGCTTCTGTTTGTGCGGTATCGGCTTGATAACCATAGCCAGCTAACAACCAACCTGCAGCCGCGCCACCAATGGCAACCCCTAACTTAATAAAGAATATTACTGATGAATAGATCATCCCTGTGATCCGTACGCCATTTTTGTATTGACCATAATCGACCACATCGGCCATTTTGGCCATAACAACGGCGTTGCCATATTGAAGGTAAAGCCCCAAGCAATAAACATAAAGAACGCCAATATAACTTGATCGCTTGGTACAAAGTAACTTAGCACACATAATGTAGCAGCAAGGATTTGCAGGCTAATATAGGCTTTCACTTTACAGACGCGTTTAGCCAGCGGTTCAGCCAAAATACAACCAAAGATGTTACCAACCATCCCCAGGGTGATAAATAAGGTGATAGAGTCTGGCATGTTGAGGTAATACTTAACATAGTAAATGGCTAAGCTAGTGCGCAGTACCATACCAGATAATAAACACACCGCAGCAACAGAAAGTACCCGCCATTGATCGTTTTTAAGCATGTCGCCAAAGTCTTTCTTAAAACTTGATTGCTGATCGACTGGCGGGTGAAGGCGCTCTTTGGTGCCCCAAAAACACACTAAAAACATCGCCACACCTAAAATGCTCATGGCGGTAATCGTCAATTGATAGCCTTTAGCTTGATCGCCTTGACCTAAAAATTCGACTAAAGGTAATGTCAGTCCTGATACCAATAAGCCGCCTAGCATGGCAAACACAAAACGATATGACTGTACTGACACGCGCTCTTTAGGATCGGCGGTTAATACGCCGCCCAGTGCACAATAAGGAATGTTAATGGCGGTATAGACCATCATTAATGCTGTGTAAGTGACAAAGGCATAAATCATTTTGCCATCTTCAGTTAAATCTGGTGTGGTAAATGCCAACACACTGATAAAGCCAAAGGGCAGGGCAAACCATAATAAGTAAGGTCTAAACTTACCCCAACGGGTATTGGTTCTGTCGGCCAGTGCGCCCATTAGTGGATCGGTTACCGCATCAATTAAGCGTACGGCCAAAAACATGGTGCCGACAAATGCGGGTGAAATACCGAAAATGTCGGTATAAAAAAAGGTCAAAAACAGCATCACCGTTTGGAAAACGATATTACTTGCTGTGTCCCCAAGTCCGTAAGCGATTTTCTCTTTAATACTGATCATACGAGCCTCAATAATTGTTGTTATATTTTTTAGTTTGATGCGTTAAATAAAATAAAGCCGCTCATTAGGAACGGCTTAACTGTAGGGTTATTTTCTGTTAGCTAATAAGTCTTTGTAGGCATAAGCGCTAGACTTAAGCGTACGCTTTTGGGTGTCATAATCAACATAGACAATACCAAAGCGTTTTAAATACCCTTCAGCCCATTCAAAGTTATCCATTAGGCTCCAAGCAAAGTAACCCACAATATTAACGCCCTGTTCTATGGCGTTATTCACAGCATTTAAGTGGGCATCATAATAAGCGAGTCTGTCTTGATCATCTACTTTACCGTCAATCAATTTATCGTCCATGGCGGCACCATTTTCGGTGATGTACATCGGTGGTAACGGATAAAGTGCATGTAATGAGGTCAATAAATCAGTGAATGATTGTGGGTAAATCTCCCAACCAATATCAGTTTTAGGATTATCAACCATATCAATTTGGCTAAACCCTGAAGCAGGATCTGCTTTGTACACAGCACGGGTATAAAAGTTGATGCCTAAAAAGTCGATAGGTTGGGCAATAATATCAAAGTCGCCTTCTTCAATAACCGGCATATCCTCTGGTGCAAAGTCGTTAATAATCTCAGGATAGCAGCGATCAAACAACGGCTTAATGTACCACTGATTAAAATACTGGTCGGCTTTACTGGCCGCTTGTACATCTTCGGCAGACTCTGTTGCACTGTAACAAGGGGTAAAGTTAAGCACGATGCCGTTTTCAGTGTTTGGACTGTTTTTTTGTAATACTTTCATTGCTAAACCATGGGCTAACAATAAATGATGCGCTGATTGACGACCATAAGATTTTTTGGCTAATCCAGGTGCATGTACGCCAATTTCATAACCTAGGTACGAGCTGCAAAAAGGCTCGTTAAACGTGGCGTAAGAGTAAACCCGGTCGCCAAACGCTTGGGTGACTTTGTCGGTATAGTCAGCAAACAGGTAAGCTGTTTCACGATTTAACCAGCCGCCATTGTCTTCAATGTGTTGTGGTAAATCCCAGTGGTATAAGGTGACAAACGGTTTAATGCCACGGCGATTTAGCTCGTCTAATAAGTCAGTATAAAACTGCACGCCTTGAGTGTTTAAGCTGCCATCTTTATGTAACACGCGAGGCCAGGAAATCGATAAGCGGTATGCATCTACACCCAATGATTCAATTAAATCAATATCTTCACGCCATAGTTTTACGTGTTCGCAAGCTTGCTCTCCGTTGGAACCATCGCGTACTTTGCCTGGTGTGGCGCAAAAAGTGTCCCAAATGCACGCTAAACGTGAATCAGCTGCGCCTTCGATTTGAAATGATGCGGTTGCAACACCGTATGTGAACGCTTTTGACTGCATTTTCGAATCGGCTGGTAACATTATTTTCATATTAATTTTCACTTAGTATTGATTAGTTTTGAGTCTTTTTTGGGCAATTTATTGCGCTGAAACACCTATGATTACGCTATTGTGCCACTCAACTGTTAGATGAAATATTCTGTTTGAACATCTAAAAATCGTTGACATCAGTTATCGATATGTTAAAAATGAAAGCGCTTACATTGAGATTAGTGATTAATGATGCAAAGGTCAATATTTGATTTAGCGAATTAATCACAACAGGCCTGAAGGGGATATTGTTTACCCAGTTTTCTGCTGAGTGAACGATTTATGGTCATGTTTAGCTCGAGTAGTAAATAACCCAATATAACGACTTATAAATCAGGGGATGTCATGGCGACTTCACACAACCAACCAGAGTTAACTCATGTTGATTCTACTCACCAACAAGGGGATTTTCGCTTTGCATTAGTTGCGTTAACCTCATTGTTTTTTATGTGGGGCTTTTTAACTTGCCTCAATGATATTTTAATTCCTTACCTAAAAAACATGTTTGAGCTTAATTATGCTCAAGCAATGTTAGTGCAGTTTTGTTTCTTTGGTGCTTACTTTATTGTGTCGATTCCTGCGGGGTCGCTGGTGGGTAAAATTGGTTATCAAAAAGGGATTATCACGGGGTTAGTGATTGCCTGTGTTGGATGTTTATTATTTTATCCATCAGCCAGTTATGGCTCATACAATATGTTCTTGTTTGCTTTTTTTGTTTTAGCATCGGGCATTACCATTTTACAAGTTTCAGCCAATCCATATGTGAGTGTGCTAGGTACTCTGCTGAAACCGCATCATCTCGTTTAACCCTAACTCAAGCGTTTAACTCCTTGGGCACTACGGTGGCTCCCTTCTTTGGCAGCTGGTTAATTTTATCGACAGTAGAACACGATGAAAAACTTACCGAAGTCGGTGAAGTGATTGGCCAATTATCGGTACAACAACAAGCCAGTGCAGTGCAAACACCGTATTTGATTTTAGCGGCGTCTTTATTAGCTCTTGCGGTCATTTTTATGCTGTTAAAGTTGCCACTATTGGGCAAGAAGGTGGTGACTAGCCAAAAAACGGCTAAAGGCAGTGCATGGCAATATCCTCATCTAGTGTTAGGCGCTGTGGGTATTTTTGTCTATGTGGGCGCCGAAGTGGGTATTGGCAGCTTTTTGATTAGCTTTTTAACACAAGATGACATTGGTGGTTTATCTGAATCCCAAGCCGCCCATTATATTGCTTATTATTTTGGTGGTGCCATGGTGGGACGTTTTATTGGCGCAGGTGTGATGCAAAAAGTTAAAGCAGGTAAAGTGTTAGCCTTTAATGCGCTGTGTGCTTGCGTATTGGTTGTGGCGGCGATGTTTAGTGCCGGCAGTGTCGCGATGTAGGCCTTATTGTTAGTGGGATTATGTAATTCAATTATGTTCCCAACTATTTTCAGCCTGGCGCTACAAGATTTAAAACAACATACCAGCCAAGGCTCAGGTATTTTATGTTTAGCCATTGTTGGCGGTGCGGTGTTACCGCTGTTACAAGGTATTTTGGCGGACAACTTAGGTATTCAATTAGCGTTTATCGTGCCGCTAGTATGTTACGGTTTCATTGGTTATTACGGTTTAGTAGGTTGCCACGCAGCGCGCCCTACCGCTAATGTTGAGCAACAAGGATAAGAACATCACATGACTATTATTTCTGTAAATACTGAGCGTAAATCAACCGCGCTGACGATGAAGGTAAGCTACTTAAGTTTAGTGGTTTTATTGAAGCCTAGGCGGTTGCGGCGAAACTCAACAAGTTGCACCTGCTAATAAGGTTACACCTGAAGCGGCCACAGTAAAAACTGACGCAAAAAACACGCTTGATTTATGGCCAGCATTAACGCCTGCTATTGCCAAAGATACTGAGCTTGAAGCTAAAATTATCGCGTTGGTAAGCAAGATGACGGTAGAGCAAAAAGTGGCGCAGATGATCCAGCCTGAAATTCGCGATATCACCGTTGAAGATATGCGCAAGTACGGTTTTGGTTCCTATCTCAATGGCGGCGGTGCTTACCCTAATAACGATAAGCATGCGACGCCAGCGGATTGGATTGCCTTAGCTGAATCGCTATATCAAGCCTCGGTTGACGACTCTGTCGATGGCATTAATATCCCGACAATGTGGGGAACTGACGCTGTACATGGTCATAATAATGTCATTGGGGCTACGCTATTTCCACACAACATCGGATTAGGTGCAGCCAATAACCCCAAGTTGATTGAACAAATTGCGGCGATTACGGCTAAAGAAGTCATGGTTACTGGTATTGATTGGGTATTTGCACCTACGGTAGCAGTAGTGAGAGATGACCGTTGAAGCCGCAGTTATGAAGGCTATTCTGAAGATCCAACCATTGTTAGAGATTACTCTTTTGCGATTGTAGAAGGTTTGCAAGGCGCCGTGAGTGGTGACTTTTTATCTGATCAACGCGTGCTGTCAACCGTTAAACATTTCTTAGGTGATGGCGGCACAGAAAAGGGTATTGATCAGGGCGACAATATTGCCAGTGAGCAAATGTTAGTCGATGTGCATGCTCAAGGTTATGTTGGCGGGTTAAATGCAGGCGCACAAAGTGTGATGGCCTCGTTTAATAGCTGGCATGGCGAAAAAAATCATGGCAATAAATACCTGCTGACAGATGTACTAAAAGATCGCATGGGTTTTGACGGTTTTGTGGTGGGCGATTGGAATGGCCATGGACAAATTCCGGGTTGTACTAATGAGTCGTGTGCTCAAGCGGCGAATGCTGGCTTAGATATCTTTATGGTACCTACAGCGGCATGGAAACCGTTATTTGAAAATACCGTAGCACAAGTCAACAGTGGCGAAATTAGTCAGGCTCGATTAGACGATGCGGTGTCACGTATTTTACGAGTTAAATTGAGAGCGGGTTTGTTTGACAAGCCAAGCCCTGCTAACCGTCCATTATCGGGTAAGACAGAGTTAATCGGTCAAGCAAGTCATCGTGAGGTTGCCCGCCAAGCGGTGCGTGAATCTTTGGTATTGCTGAAAAACAATCAAAATGTGTTGCCGCTTTCACCTAAGTTATCGGTTTTGGTGGCGGGTGATGCAGCCGACAATATTGGTAAGCAGTCTGGCGGCTGGACTATTACTTGGCAGGGTACCGACAACAAAAATGCCGACTTCCCTGGCGCAACATCGATTTACTCAGGTATTGAGCAAGTGGTCAATCAGGCCGGTGGTCAAGCGATGTTAAGTGTTAATGGCGAGTTTACTGAGCAACAAAAGCCAGATGTCGCCATTGTGGTCTTTGGTGAAGAGCCTTATGCGGAAGGCAATGGTGATATTGATAATTTAGAATATCAACGTGGTGATAAGCGCGACTTAGCCTTGCTAAAGCAGCTTAAAGCACAAGGCATTCCTGTGGTATCGGTATTTATCAGTGGCCGTCCAATGTGGGTGAATGCTGAATTTAATGCATCAGACGCCTTTGTTGCCGCATGGTTACCGGGCTCTGAAGGCCAGGGTATTGCCGATGTGTTGTTTACTGATGCAGACGGTAAGATCAAACATGACTTTGGTGGAAAATTGTCATTCTCGTGGCCAGCTACTCCACAACAAACTACGGTTAACGTACCTTTAGCAACAGAATCTGCTGAAGTTAAAGCGCAGTATCAGCCATTGATCCCATTTGGTTACGGGTTAACTTATCAGTCTACGGCCAGCGATGCAGTGATGCTTGATAATTTATCTGAAGACAATTTAGCCGCTGAGCAAACACTAGCCGACTTGCCATTATTTGAACGTGCGGTTAAATCACCTTGGTCAATGTACATTGCTAATAGCGTTGAGCGCCAAGCTCTGTCGAGCAGTGTGGCACAAAACAATGCGTTAACCATTCGTACCATGGATCGCGTCGTGCAAGAAGATGCCCGCTTGGTGTCATTTAATGGCAGCGAGCAAGGCGTAGTTGGCTTAATCAGTAACTTCCCGCGTGACTTTAGAGCTTATAGCAATAGTGATTCAGCGTTGTCGCTAAGTATTAAATCGACCACATCATTACAAAAGCCACTTTGGTTAGGTATGGCTTGCGAAGGTGATTGTCGTCAGCAAGTTGATATTGCACAGCAAGTGAATAGCAAGTTGGGTGAATGGCAGAGTATTAGCGTGTCTTTGGCGTGTTTTGCTCGCGAGCCAATGGACTTTGGCAAAATTACTATGCCGTTCTATCTTGCGACAGAGGCTAAAGGTGACATCAGTTTCAGTGATGTAGTGATTCAAGCTCAGCCGAGCGACAACACGATTCAATGTAACGAGTAAATTGCTCTGTAATGCTCGGCCAGACTGACTAATATTCCAGTCAGTCTGGCCAAGCTCAAGCTTAAATTAGGTATTGAACAAGATGAGCAGAATATTGAAGCGTATTGGTAGCAACAATTCATTTTTACCCAAATTAACCACTTTGACGTTAGTGCCGTTAATTATCTCGGGTTGCCAAACAGTTGACGACGAGCAAACTCATAGCGCAAACAGTCTAGGCACTCATTCCTGGAAAATGGTATGGCAAGATGAGTTTGAGGGTAATGAAGTTAATACTGATAAATGGAGTTTTGCAGTTGATTGTTATGGCGGCGGCAATAATGAAGCACAGTGTTATACCTCAAGATCTGAAAATGCTTCTGTTGCCGATGGTTTACTGACCATTAGCGCAATTAAAGAGCGTTTTTCTGGACCTGCTGTCAATGACGCTGACCCGAGTTATGATGCTAATGACACCAGTAAAACCATGGAATATACCTCGGCGCGCCTGGTATCTAAAAACAAAGGCGATTGGAAATACGGCCGTTTTGAAATTCGTGCAAAATTGCCCCAAGGCCAAGGTACATGGCCAGCAATTTGGATGCTTCCAACCGATTGGGTATATGGCCATGGGCAGGCTCAGGTGAAATTGACATCATGGAAGCGGTGAATCTTAAGGTCGAAGTCGACGGCAAAGCTCCAGTGGCGTCGATTCACGGCACCTTACATTACGGCAAACAATGGCCTAATAATGTTTATACGGGTCAGGAGTATCATTTAGCGAATAATACTAATCCCGCAGATGATTTTCATGTTTACGCCGTTGAATGGCAACAAGATGAAATACGCTGGTATGTGGATGATGTTCATTTTGCCACGCAACGTTCATCTGGCTGGTATAGCCAATATGTCGACGATAAGGGAGAAACCGTTAACGCGCCCAATGATGCGCCTTTTAATCAAGCATTTCATCTGTTGCTAAATCTTGCTGTGGGTGGCGATTGGGCAGCAAATGTGCATAACAAAGGCATTGATCCAGCAGTATTTCCACAATCGATGTTAGTGGATTATGTTCGGGTTTATCAATGTGCAAACTCACCAAGTACTGGTGCAGGCTGTGAAACCATTGATGATAATGCGGTGCTGGTTTCTGGCAAAACGTTAACCAGCGCAGCACCATAGCCTTGATTATTGTTATTATTGCTATTGGCACTCATTTTTTTAGTCGGTTAACCATATCGCGACCCCAGTGCTTTTGGGCTTTTCACGCGATGAGAATAGCGATAGCGTGATTGAATACGAATGCAAAGATGCACTGTTTGCTTTGAGCAGCGCAACGCTTAGCTTAGTATCGAGCAACAAGACAAAGTGTTATCGATTTGTTGTGGTGATGTGAGGTTTTTAACGACGGATTTGTGCGTTTGGGTTTAACTACGAACAAATGATTATATCAATTTATGATGCGAACGATGGCATAATGTTATAAATGGTATCGGACTGCTTATTATTTTTAAGGAATTGATTTGTCGAACATTACATTTTCAGCCGCGGATTTACACAAGGTTATTGAACTGGCCAAAAAGGCTGGCGACGCCATTATGCAGGTATATGCTCAATCTGATTTAGGGGTTGAAGTTAAGCAAGATGACAGTCCGGTCACTGCGGCTGATATCGCCAGTCATAATGTAATTGTTGCTGGGCTGAAGCGTCATTTCGCTGCTATAGCCGTGATGAGTGAAGAGGCGGCTGATATTAGTTGGACCGAAAGACAAACCTGGCAAACCTACTGGTTAATTGATCCTCTTGATGGCACCAAAGAGTTTATTAAACGCAACGGCGAGTTTACCGTCAATATTGCGCTTATTCATCAAGGCAAAGCGGTTGCGGGTGTGGTTTATGCCCCAGTATTGAAAAAGTGTTATAGCGGCATTCTCGGTCAAGGTGCCTGGCTTGAGCAAGGTGGCACGGTCACCTCGCTCGATATTAGCGAGCGCCAGATACAAACCCCGCCCATTGTTGTGGGCAGTCGCTCGCACGTGAGCCCAGATGTTGCTCAGTATTTAGAACAGGTCGGCGAGCATAATATGCTCAGTGTCGGCAGTTCATTAAAGTTTTGTATGGTGGCCGAAGGCCAAGCAGATGTGTACCCAAGGCTTGGGTTAACCAGCGAATGGGACACTGCAGCCGCGCAAGCTGTTTTAGAAAGTGCAGGTGGGGTTGTATTGGCTTATCCAGCCATGACACCACTTGAATATAATCAAAAAGAAAACATTTTAAATCCATATTTTATTGCTGCGTCACCGGCGTGGTTTGCAAAAAGTTAGGTGTTACCTCACTTTGCTGATATGGAAATAATTTTACATTGATAATGGAGAGGCTAGTTATGATGCGCATGGGCGTCGATCTCGGTGGTACCAAAATTGAAATAGTGGCGTTAGCCGAAGATGGCACTGAAATCTTCAGAAAGCGTATCCCTACTCCTAGAAATTATCCTGGCACCGTAGAAGCTATTGTCAGCCTAGTGACTGATGCTGAAACAGCAACAAAACAAACCGGATCTGTGGGGGTTGGTATTCCAGGTGTGGTGTCGCCCTTTACCGGTTTGGTTAAAAACTCAAACTCAACTTGGATTAACGGTCACCCGTTAGATAAAGATTTAAGTGATGTTTTAAACCGTGAAGTACGTGTGGCCAATGATGCAAACTGTTTTGCGGTATCAGAAGCTGTCGACGGCGCAGCAGCCGGTAAAGGTGTGGTATTTGGTGGTATTATTGGCACCGGCTGTGGTGCTGGTATTGCAATAAATGGTCGTGTACATGCTGGTGGCAATGGCATTGGCGGCGAATGGGGGCATAACCCATTACCATGGATGACCCCTGATGAATTCAATTCCACCACGTGTTTTTGTGGAAATCGTGATTGTATTGAAACCTTTATTTCTGGTACGGGCTTTGTGCGTGATTTTCGTGAGGCGGGTGGCGATGCTACTAGTGGGATTCAAATTGCTGAAATGATGGCGCAGGGCGACCCATTAGCCACTGCCGCATTTGAGCGCTACATTGATCGTTTAGCACGTTCGTTAGCGCATGTGATTAACATGATGAATCCAGACATGATTGTATTAGGTGGCGGTGTGTCAAACATTGATGCGATTTATACTGAGTTGCCTAAAGTGCTGCCTAAATATGTGGTGAGTCGAGAGTGTGAGACCCAAGTTGTTAAAAATAAATTTGGGGCATCATCAGGTGTTCGCGGCGCAGCGTGGCTGTGGGGCAAAGACGAAAAGTAGGTTTACCCAATTTTGCGTGGTATCTAAGCGGCACTTAATAGTGCCGTTTTTGTTTTGTGCAGACTAAGTTACACTAGCGCCAATATTATACCATTTCCATTAATTATGTGACCAATCAGAGTCGCTCAGACTGTTCAGTTTGAGGCGCATTGTTGAAATAATGGTTATTCCCTTCTAAGGCAATGCAACAAAGAAATGGACAGTCTGAGCGCCTCCTGCAAGGCGGGTTTCTGTGCCTTCTATGTTGCTTAATAGGATTTTGACGTACGACTGCATGGATGCAGGAGGTAGAGCAACGCAGGAGCAGTTGCCGAGAGCAACTATGCCTACAATCCTATTACTTGCCTAGAAGGCACAGAATTACCGCTGAATGACCAGATAATTAGTGGAATTGGTATTAGAATCTAAGTTGGTATTACTGACTGAATAAAGATTGAGTGAATGATTGATGTTTTGGTTAAAAAAAGTCTTGTCGCAATTGGTGATGCCCATTCCGTTAACTGTGTTGCTATTATTGATTGCTGCGTTATTGTGGCGCAGCCAACGTCAATTGCTGCTTAAGTTCGGTAAAGCCAGTTTATCACTCGCCATAGCTGTGCTGCTGTTGTGCAGTCAGTCTCAAGTTAGCTATTGGTTAACTCACTCATTAGAATCACGTTATGCACCTAATAATCAGCTAAAAACTGGATCCTGTGTGGTGATGGTACTTGGCTCAAGTAATACCGAAAAGCCTGGATTAACAGCAGTACAGCAGTTATCTGCCACGGCATTAGCGCGCTTGAGTGAAGGGATCCGGCAACTGAGTTTGGGACAAGCTTGCACCTTAGTGGTAAGTGGTTACAGTGGCGGCCAACAACCGACACCTCATGCTAGTATAATGGCTAAAGCGGCTGTTGAGCTTGGGGTTAACCCAGCCAATATCATTAAGTTTGAACAGCCCAAAGATACCATTGAAGAAGCATACGCATTACAGCAATTAATCGGCCAGCAACCTTTTACACTGGTAACCTCTGCCACCCATATGCCACGTGCAGTGAGTATTTTTACTCAATTAGGCATGCGGCCACAGCCAGCGCCAACCAATTTTATTGCTCACAAGGGCTTTTGGTGGCGTCTTGATGCTGAGCAGTTAAATGCATCGCAACGCTCAATTCATGAATATGTCGGTATGCTTTGGCTACAAATTAAAGGGTTATCTGCACAGCAGAATACCAAGGAGACACTTTAAATGACCGATGAGTTATCGATCAGTCCTTTTTCTAAACGCAACGGCATTACCTTAACCCTGCTTGGTACGCTGAGCATGTTTATAAGTTTGGTTATTTTTATTGCCTTTGGTAGCTTGTTTGCACTCGGTATGATGTTTTTTGCGCTGGGTTCAGTGGGCTTAATTTTAGGTGTCGCCAAAGTGTATCAGCCTGCCGTGAGTTTTAAATTAACCGCAGAAGGCATGGCCTTTTTCCATCGTCGCGGCCAGGTGTTTATTAAGTGGGATAATATTCAACGCCTTGATAATGTAAGAGTAAACCAAAATCTACAGTTAATTGAGCTGCCCTATATCGGCGTTAAACTTAAACAAATCAATCCAATTTTAGACTGTATCTCGCCGCGTTTAGCGACCGGCCTGTTAACTGAGCAACGACCGCTATTAATGACTGCAGCCACTCAAGATGAAGATTTACAAAGTCTAGAGGGATATTTAGGCACTGAATATACGCCGTTAATCGTTAATGGCGATCGTTATCGAGGTGTGCTTGCGATGTTTGGTCACCGCTGTCAAACCTTAAATGAGCAACTGGGGTATCATCTTTACTTGTCGATAGACAGTGTTGATCGCGACCCAAAAGAGTTTGTTAGCTTGTTACGCCAGTGGCAGCAGTCGAACCAAGCAGCCAAGTTGGCTGAGGTGCATTTACAAAGGGAATAATTAACCATGCTATTAACAGGCGGGTGTTTATGTGGCGCTATTCGTTACCAGACAACTAACATGCCATTTGATGCCGATCATTGCCATTGTAGCCAATGCCGTAAAAGTGCAGGTGCGGTGGTGATGAGTTGGATGGATTTTAATACCGAACAGGTAACATGGCTGCAAGGGCAGGTCACAGAGTTTGCTTCTTCTGCTGGTATTCGTCGTGGTTTTTGTCAGCGATGTGGTACCAGTATG
Source organism: Shewanella phaeophyticola (assembly GCF_025398315.1). Lineage (GTDB taxonomy): Bacteria > Pseudomonadota > Gammaproteobacteria > Enterobacterales > Shewanellaceae > Shewanella > Shewanella phaeophyticola. Next base: position 2,637,460 of record NZ_JAODOQ010000001.1, on the reverse strand, counting down.
ACCTATCGACATGTGGATTACCCGCAGTACTGCACTTTGTCGATAGCATCACTTGATGACCCTAACAAAGTGCAACCCACATATCATATTTATACCAATGAGCAGGTCAGTTGGTTAACCATAGAGGACACTTGCCAGCGTTTTAAGACCAATAAAACCAGCACATAACCAAAGTATTAACCCAAATTTAAGCATTGTCAGCGGTTTTTGCGTCTGTTTTGGCTGATGTGGACGAGAGTGAGTCACGATGACGATAACCTAAAAATTGGCCACCATCTAAAATTTCAATGTGTTCACAATAGGCATCGCCTTCAAAAATACCTTGTTCATGTAAGGTGATTTTTTTGCAGCGCGCTTCACCTGACGATTGCCCCGCAATCATTAATTCGCGGCATAAAATATCCCCATCAACCGTACCACTGGTTTCTATGGTGACATTGCCTTGTGCCTGAATATCGCCACTAACATGGCCAGCAATCAATACATCTCCACTGAAAATAAGCTTTCCAGTTAAGTGACATTCTTGAGCGATAAAGCTCAACGGATTTACCGGATTTTTTTGACCAAACATCTTAGTGCCCTTGGGTATATGGCTAAATAGGGGTGCTAATATAGCGTTAAAATAAGTATAACAAAACGACAATCTGTGGGTTTTGTTAACTAACGACTTACTCAGTGGGCATCAACGTAATGGCATCGGCCGGACAAGGTGATACACATGCGCCGCAGCCAGTACAGGCATCGATATCAATCACGGGTTTTGGCACTTGACTCACGGCCATATTAAAACTAATCGCACGTGGCTCACAGGCATCTTTACAACTTTGGCACCAGACACCTTTAGCGGTTAAGCAGTTGTCTTTTATGCTGGCAACATTAGTCCATGGTTGTGCCAACGTGGTATCAAAAACTGGCTCTGGGCACACTTCAACGCATTGTTTACAAAAGGTGCACTCGTCATTGCTGAAATCGATTTCAGGGAACCCACCTTCACCACGCTTAATGATTTGAGTTTCACACACGTTAATGCATTTATCACAACGGGTGCAATTATCTGTAAATGCTCGTTCTGGCTTGCTCCACGGCGGGCGAATAACATTGGTTTTGCGGCGGCTAAAGAGATTGCGGCGACTTTGGTTAATACCTTGGGTCATTTATATTCCAATAACTGTATTAATTGCTGCAGCAAATATTAGCATTAGCTGCAGCAAAAAATTGTTAAGCGCTTGGCAATTTATACCCATCAGGGTTATTTGATTGCCACTTCCAGCTGCTGCTCGCCATATCTTCAACGCTATGGGTTGCGCGCCAGTCTAATTGTGCAGCGGCGAAACTTGGGTCGGCATAACAGGCCGCAATATCACCCGGGCGACGAGGACTGATTTGATACGCAATGGTTTTGCCACAAGCTTTTTCAAATGCTTTTACCATGTCCAAAACACTATAGCCAATGCCGGTGCCTAAGTTATAAGTCACTAAGCCTGGTTTAGTTTGCAGCTTTTTAAGCGCTTGTAAGTGGCCAATGGCTAAATCGACCACATGAATATAATCACGTACGCCAGTACCATCTGGGGTGTTGTAATCATTACCAAATACACTTAACTGTTCGCGTTTACCCACAGCAACCTGAGCAATAAACGGCATTAAGTTATTGGGAATATCATTTGGGTCTTCACCAATTAAGCCACTTTCGTGGGCGCCAACCGGATTAAAGTAGCGTAAGCGGGCAATGTTCCAGCTGTTATCTGACTGATATAAATCCGCTAAAATATACTCAACCATCAATTTGGATTGGCCGTACGGGTTAGTCGCACCAGTAGGGAAATCTTCTTTAATCGGTAAGCTAGCTGGGTCGCCATATACGGTTGCCGATGAGCTAAACACTAGATTTTTGACGTTATGTTCCGCCATCACTTGGCACAAAATAATGGTGCCGGTGACATTGTTTTCATAATATTTAAGCGGTTTTGCAACAGATTCGCCAACGGCTTTTAAGCCAGCAAAATGAATAACAGATTCAATACTATGATCGACAAATACTTTTTGCAGTAAAGCTTTATTGAGGATGTCACCTTGAAAAAAGGTGACATCTTTACCCGTAATCGTACGAACCCTTGCTAATGCCTCAACACTTGAATTTGATAAATTGTCTACGATGACCACTTCCTGTCCAGCATTTAGCAGCTCCACGACTGTGTGCGTACCTATATAGCCAGCGCCACCGGTTACCAAAATTGCCATAGTTTAATCGTCCTGTGAATAAATGAGCCATGTTGGTCTACATTGTAAATTATCACAGTACAAGTATCAGTAAAATAATTGATATCACTCCTAAATTATCGCTATTTGTTAAAGGGGGATCTTGGGCTTGTATTCATTTGTTTACATTTAGTACTGCATTATTGGCAGACAATAAACTGTGAAGTAGTTAACAAAAGCACAAGGTTAGCACACTATGTAGAGAGTGAAGTTTACGTAAAGTGGAACCTATGACGACAGCAACAACTTATATTGCCCATCAAGCTGATGCCCAAGGTTATATTGATTACTCAGAACATGAGAATCAATTATGGCAGCAGCTATATCAACGCCAGGTGAACAATATGCCCGGGCGTGCTTGCCCTGCGTATTTGCAAGGTTTAGATGCATTAGCCATGTCGGTTGACCGCATTCCGCAGTTGCCTGAAATTGACAAGGTGTTATTGGATGCGACGGGTTGGAAAACCGCAGCTGTGCCAGCATTGATATCATTTGGACGTTTTTTTGAGCTACTCGCCAATAAAGCGTTTCCAGTGGCAACATTTATCCGCAGTAAAGAAGAGTTCGATTACCTTCAAGAGCCTGATATTTTTCATGAAATATTTGGACACTGCCCATTACTCACCAACCCATCATTTGCGCATTTTTCGCATATGTATGGTCAGTTAGGCCTCGCGGCAACCAAAGAGCAGCGGGTATTTTTAGCGCGTTTGTACTGGTTTACCATTGAGTTTGGTTTAGTACAGGCTAAAGATGAACCTTTACAAATTTATGGCGGCGGCATTTTAAGTTCGCCCGGTGAAACCATGTATGCGTTTAGCGATAAACCAGAGCGCAGACCGTTTGATTTGCTCGATGTACTGCGCACCCCATATCGGATTGACATTATGCAGCCCATTTATTACGTGATTGAAAATATTGATTACTTAGATGAAATTGCACGAATGGACATTATGAGTATGGTGAAAAAAGCGCAACAATTGGGCATGTTTGAGCCTAAGTTTTCACTCAAAAATCAAGCTAGTTAACCCATGATGGCAGTTGAGCAAAGCAACAATGTTTGAGCCTACAGTCACTACAGCATTACATTAAGCCAAGGAGTACCAATGAACGCATTAACCGAGATGAAGTGTGAAGCTTGCCAGGCTGACGCCCCAAAAGTCACCGAGGCAGAATTAGCCGAGCTTATCGGCATGATCCCAGATTGGCGAGTAGAGGTTCGTGACGGCATTATGCAATTAGAGCGTGTTTATAAATTTAAAAATTTTAAGTTGGCTATGGCTTTTACCAATAAACTGGCCGACTTAGCCGAAGCTGAGTTTCATCATCCAGGTATTTTAACCGAATGGGGTAAGGTCACCGTAACCTGGTGGTCGCACTCGATTAAAGGTTTACACAAGAATGACTTCATTATGGCTGCCAAGACCGACCAGTTATTAGACTAACGATATTGACATTTATTTCAGCATGTTACGTTAACGTAACATGCTGAATAATTTGTCTGTTACAATTCTACTGTAAACTTCGCTTGCCACCGAAGCAATATCCCTCTAACGTTGTGACAAATTTCCGCAACAAAACATTAATAACTAGGGAATCGTTACATATGCGTTTGGAAGTCAGTTGTATTGATCGCGTGGGTTTAGCGAAAGACATCCTCGTCGTGCTTGAAAAACATGGCATTAACTTAATTGCCATTGATGCCAGTAATAAAGGTTTCCTATTTTTGCAATTCGCAGAAATCAGTTTCGAAACCTTACGAGAATTAATGCCGCAAATTCGAAAAGTCGAAAGCGTGCATGACGTTCGTACCGTGTCTTTTATGCCGTCTGAGCAAGAACACTACGCGTTAAAAACATTACTTAAAACCTTGCCTGATTCGGTGTTTTCAATCGACACCAAGAGCCGTATTCGTATTGCCAATGAGTCAGCTCTGCTGACTTTGGATATGGCAGAGCATGAGGTGGTCGAAGAATCGTTAAATCATTGGGTGCAAGGTTTTAACTTTGCTCGCTGGATGAGTGAAACCCCAGTACTGGCTCAAGCTACACGGGTGCAAATTAATTCCAATGAATATTTAGCAGAAATGCTACCGATTTATTTACCTGACGATAACGACACCACTATTTTAGCTGGTGCAGTGGTGTCGCTTAAATCACCTGCCAGAGTCGGCAAGCAATTTAATGCGCTGCAAAATCAAACCACAGGTTTTGATAACGTTTTAGCGATGAGCGATAAAATGAAGGACGTGTTAAAGCAAGCCAAACGTATGGCTCAGCTAGACGCGCCGTTATTGATAACCGGCGAAACAGGAACGGGTAAAGAGTTAATGACTCGTGCTAGCCACGATGCCAGCATGCGCCGCGAACACCCCTTTATTGCCATAAACTGCGCGGCATTGCCTGATAGCGTCGCCGAAGAAGAGCTGTTTGGCTTTGTTAGCAATGGCACTGTGGTTAAGCGTGGCTTATTTGAGGAAGGAAAAGGCGGCACGGTATTTTTAGATGAAATTGCCGAAATGTCCAAAGCTGCCCAGGTTAAGTTGTTACGTTTATTGCAAGATGGCACGTTTAGACGTATTGGTGGTGATGAAGAAGTGCGAGCCGATGTACGCATTATCTGCTCTACCCAGAAAAACCTCGCAGAGTTGTGCCAAACCGGTGAGTTTAGAGAAGATTTATACTACCGCATCCATGTGTTGAGTTATCACATGCCGTCTCTGCGTGAGCGTCGTGTAGATGTTATCCCGCTTACAGAGATGTTTTTAGAGCACTATAGTCAACAGCTATCAAGTCCGCTGCGACGTATTTCAGCCAGTTGCCGTGACTATCTGTTTACGTATGCCTGGCCGGGCAATGTTCGCCAACTTAAAAATGCTATTTTTAGAGCCGTGTCCATGTGGGATGGCTCGACAGAGTTGACCGTTGAGCAGCTTAAACTGCCATCATATGCTGAAGGTTTTGGTTATTTTGACGAAGAGTTTGAAGGCACACTAGATGAAGCCATGAAAGACTATGAGGCGGGGTTACTGCGTCGGCTATACCCAGCTTACCCAAGTACTCGCCAGTTGGCGAAAAAGCTTGGAGTGTCGCATACCGCCATTGCCAATAAACTGCGCGACTACAATATTAGCAAGAAAAAATAATGTAACGATTTAATGCCAGCTAACGTGTTGGCATTTTGGCCATTTAATACCAATCCGCATTGGCAAGGTTTTTTATCGTTTGTAAATAATAATGTACAAATCACGGTTTGCATGGGTAAAGCGTGATTTGCCACAGGCTATAGGATTTAACGGCTTTATATGGCCACAATGAGTGAGTTAAGCCATTCAAGCTAGTGAGACTCAGCGCGAATGCCACCCAGAATTTAGGAGCACCAATGAAACTTGCAAGTTATCACAACGGACGTCGCGACGGCCAATTGATGTTAGTCAGTAAAGATTTGACCAAAACGGTCGCAGTGCCAGCCATTGCTAAAACAATGCAGCAGTTACTCGATGCTTGGGATTTATTGTATCCACAATTAAGCGAATTATATGACGCACTCAATGATGGCCAAATGGATAACGCCATCGCCTTTGATGAGTCACGTTGTTTATCGCCATTACCGCGTGCCTATCAATGGGCTGACGGTAGCGCTTATGTTAACCACGTAGAGCTAGTTCGTAAGGCTCGCGGCGCTGAAATGCCAGAATCATTTTGGACTAGATCCACTCGTGTATCAAGGCGGCTCAGACAGCTTTATTGCACCTAAAGCCGACATTGAAATGGCCAGTGAAGAGTATGGCATTGATTTTGAATCAGAAATTGCTATCGTCACTGATGATGTTGCCATGGGCGTATCGACAGACAAGGCTGCAAAGCACATCAAGTTGCTCATGTTGGTGAATGATGTGTCATTGCGTAATTTAATCCCAGGTGAACTGGCTAAAGGGTTTGGTTTTTTCAATCTAAACCATCAAGTGCGTTTTCACCGGTAGCGATTACGCCAGATGAGCTGGGCGACAAGTGGCAAGACAGCAAAGTGCATTTACCCTTAGTGACTCACTTAAACAGTGAGTTGTTTGGTCGCCCGAATGCCGGCATCGACATGACATTTAACTTTAGCCAGTTAGTTTCACATGTGGCTAAAACTCGCCCACTTGCTGCTGGCGCTATTATTGGCTCAGGCACCATTTCAAACTATGACCGCAGTGCAGGCTCTAGTTGTTTGGCTGAAAAGCGCATGCTAGAAATGATTGCCGACGGCAAAGCCTCTACCCCTTTTATGCATTTTGGTGACACTGTTCGCATTGAAATGTTTGATGAAAATGGCGTGAGTATTTTTGGCTCTATCGACCAGAAAGTTGTTGAATATAAAGCGTAAAGGTTCTGTAGCGATTTTTTTAAAAGGCAATAACGCATCATCGTTATTGCCTTTTTCATTATTGATGACTCAACAATTTAAAAATAAAAAGCGATAAAAACAATAAAGAGGATAACAGATGAAACTCTATGGTTATTGGCGCTCAAGCGCTGCATATCGTGTGCGTATTGCGTTAAATTTAAAGCAATTATCGGCAGAGCAGATTTCAATTCATTTGGTGAAAAATGGCGGTGAGCAGCATTCGCAGGCTTATGATCGATTAAATCCGCAACATTTAGTGCCCACTCTTGTTGATAATGGCATTGATGCTGAGCTGAGTTTGTCGCAATCATTGGCGATTATTGAATACCTTGAAGAAAAGCACCCGCAGATAGCATTATTGCCGAGCAATATAGAGCATCGCGCCATCGTGCGCAGTATGGCACAAGCGATTGCGTGTGAAATTCACCCACTAGACAATTTACGGGTACTGCAATATTTAACGAACGACATGGGCGTGCCTGAAGACGATAAAATGCGTTGGTATCATCATTGGATTATTGTCGGATTTACGGCATTAGAGGCACAATTAAGCCAGTATTCTGGGCGTTTTTGTTTTGGCGATACACCAACACTTGCCGACATTTGTTTAGTACCACAAGTGTATAATGCGAAACGCTTTAATGTTCCGCTTGATGATTTTCCTCATATTGTTCGCATTGACCAGACTTGTAACCAATTAGCCCCTTTTGCCGAGGCCGCGCCAGAGATGCAACACGATGCCTGCTAATTGAGACAGCATTACTTTATAAACTTTAAAATTGCACCTAATCGATGTTATACCATTTCCATTAATTATGTGACCGATCAGAGTCGCTCAGACTGTTCAATTTGAGGCGCATTGTTGAAATAATGGTTATTCCCTTCTAAGGCAATGCAACAAAGAAATGGATAGTCTGAGCGTCTCCTGCAAGGCGGGTTTCTGTACCTTCTATGCTGCTTAATAGTATTTTGACGTACGACTGCATGGATGCAGGAGGTAGAGCAACGCAGGAGCAGTTGCCGAGAGCAACTATGCCTACAATCCTATTACTTGCCTAGAAGGTACAGAATTCCCGCTGAATGACCAGATAATTAGTGGAATTGGTATTAGGTGCAACACTAAAGTATCTGCCGCGCACTTGTATATGAGTAAAGACCAACAATTCGCAGCAAAAACAACCTTGAAAGATCACCAGGCTCTAGAGCATTACCCTGCACAAAAACATCAATTTACACGTCATCATTTCAACAACATTTATACGCCAATTGTCATTGCTATTACCTCAATAAGTCACACAAGGATCACATAAGAAAGTGTTTATCTATGCCTGCGACCGGACGTAATAGGCTTACAATTTAGCTTGCGTCACACCACAATAACCCAACTATAAAATGCATCTTTTGTCTGGTTTCGTGGTTATTTTGTGATCTAAATCAAGCTTAAGCTATCTAAGTAAGTACCCCAATATAGGTATGGAGATTTGTTTGATCTAAATCAATGTTGTTAATGATTAACTTGGGTAGGTTGGCGGCAATTGTTAAGGATGTTAATGAATTACGTCTATTTATTGTTGTCATGGAGTCTGAAAATGAATAAGAAAATTACCCTAAGTTTAATTGCTGCATCACTATTATCTGCTGGCTTATCTTTTGGTGCTGCAGCGCATCAAGCGGGCGACATTATAGTGCGGGCAGGTACAGCAACGGTATCACCTAATGAGTCAAGCCCTGTGGTGGCCGGTGTGGCAGAGTTTAGTGTTGATAGTGATACCCAATTAGGTCTTAACTTTGGCTATATGTTGACTGATAACATTGGGATAGAGCTATTAGCTGCCACGCCATTTAGCCATGACGTGTCACTCGGTGAGCTAGGCGTTATCGCTAACACTAAACACTTACCGCCAACATTGGTTGCTCAATACTACTTTGGTAATGCACAGTCTGCACTGCGTCCATATGTTGGGGTTGGGGTTAACTTTACCAACTTTTTTGACAATGACTTTAATCAGGATGCCAAAGATTTAGGATTAGATAATCTGTCTATGTCTAACTCTTGGGGCGTTGCGGCGCAGGTAGGGCTTGATTACCAAATTGATAAAAAGTGGCTCGTGAATGCCTCTGTATGGTATGCACAAATTTCTACCGACGTGAGTTTTGATATGGGCGCTGACCATATGGTCGTTGAAACAGACATCGACCCATGGGTTTATATGATTAGCGTGGGTTATACTTTCTAACTGTAGTTGATTAGCATCAGCTATTCATTGCAACAAAACAGGAACCCGCAGGTTCCTGTTTTGGTATCATCCAGATTAACCGCGTTTCTTTTTCGGTTTCCAATGGCGGGTGTTGTAAATATATTCTGGTAAAAGTCGGTTTATCCACGCCACAATTCGCCAGCGTTTGGTAACATACACTCGGCGTTTACCTTTTTTAAGTGCCGTTAATATTTGCCCAGCCACTTTATCAATTGGCGACAATAACATCTGAGTATTTAAGTGCACCGCTTTGTCAAATAACCCTAATTGAATATCACTTATGGTTACAGGTAGTTTTAAGCGCTGCGCATGCATACTTAACCCCTGTAAATAATTTTCGGCAAAGGCTTTAGAGGCATGGTAAGCCACATTTGGATCGCCGCGTTGACCAGCAATCGAGTTTATCGCAGCTAATTGACCATAACCTTGCTCGCACATCAATTTGAAAATGCATTGGCTTGCCGCTGAAAATCCCATCACATTCACATCGATGGTGTGCTGATCGATGCTCCATGGCAGGGCTGGGTCGTAGTCATTAACCCCTGTATTCACAATCACCAAATGGGCGCCGTTATGGGTGGTCCAGGCTTCATTAAGCTGAGCTATCACTGTTTGTGGTTGGTCAATGGTCAGTGGATACACGCTGACTTCGCCAGGAAGGCTTTCAGCAAATTGCTTGAGAGACTCGGGATCATGTACAAAAAGCACTAATGACACTTGCTGTGCCGACAATTGTTTCGCAAAGCCTGGCTGAGCTGCGAGCCCGCACCAATGATCATTGCAGTTGCGACTGACATAGTTAACCTCATAATTATCAATGGCTCATAATAGGAATAACGCCGTTTGATAACAAGAGAGAAAAAAATTCAACTTAAGACGTGTAGACTTCTAGACATCCTTGTGTATGATTGGTGACATCAATGATTGCTTGTGTGATTATTGGTTTATATCGCGTGATATCAATGTTTAGCGTTATTTATTGATAGCGTTTATTTAAGGTAAGCTCAATAAAGTTGTCTTTTTACAGAATGTTGAAACTGTGATCGGCTAAACATATTGGTTTATAGGGCGTTGCTAATTTATCGCACAATAAACAAGCTGTCTGTGTTTAATTAATCAAAAAGGTGAGTCGTATGCCGGTTCGAATTCCAGATAATCTCCCTGCAGCAGGTATTTTAGAGTCTGAAAATATTTTCGTGATGTCTGAAACCCGTGCAGCCAATCAGGACATTCGTCCTATGCGGGTGCTGATCTTGAATTTAATGCCTAATAAAATTGAAACTGAGACGCAATTATTGCGTTTACTCGGTAATACGCCATTGCAAGTCGACGTCGATTTATTACGCATTCACGACAAAGAGTCCAAACACACCTCGATTGACCACATGAATACCTTTTACCGTGATTTTGAAGATGTGCGAAATAACAATTATGACGGTCTTATCATCACAGGTGCACCGCTTGGACAAATCGATTTTAAAGATGTGGTTTACTGGGATCACATTCGCGAGATTATTGACTGGTCTCAAAATCATGTCACCTCGGTACTGTTTTTATGTTGGGCAGCCCATGCTGGCTTGTATCATTTATATGGTTTACAGCGTCAACTGCTAAAAAATAAACGTTCAGGCGTATTTAATCACAGTCGCACTAGCGATCCACACCCGCTACTGCGTGGTTTTGACGATGAGTTTTATGCACCACACTCACGGTTTGCCGAAATGAACGTAGAAGAATTACGTCAACACCCTGAGGTTGAAGTATTGGCTGACTCTGACCAAGCCGGTGCCTATATTGTCCTTAGCCGTGATAATCGCAATTTGTTTGTAATGGGTCATCCTGAATATCAAAAAGCCACCCTAAATGATGAGTATACTCGCGATGTTGGCCAAGGGTTAAACCCAGACATTCCGCAAAATTATTATCGTAATGACGACCCAAGCCAAGACGTTATTGCCCGCTGGCACAGTCACGGCAGCTTATTGGTGAGTAATTGGCTTAACTATTACGTTTACCAGTTAACACCTTATGACTTAAATGACATGAGCGCGAAAACCCCTTGGGAAAACAAAAAAACATAATCAGCCACTCATAACCCAAAGCCGTAATACCCTAAGGTATCGCGGCTAGTAGACTAAAGTTTAATTTGTACTCAAGCTCATTTCAGTATTAAAACCTTGATGGTTTTACCACAATTAAAACATCATCTTACCTATAAATATTCTCATTTAATTATCAAGTGTAAATCTTCAATGACAAGCTCATGAGATGAACATCACAAATTTGATCATTTTTTACTTGCTTTACGTTAGCGTCAACGTCAAAGTGGTGTGATATTGGTTTTGATTTTATATGCGCAAAAAAATGGAGTGGTTATGAGTACAGAGCAAACAGGTCAAGATATCGTTATTGTTGCCGCAAAGCGTACCCCTATGGGTGGCTTTCAGGGGGCATTGGCTGAGGTCGCATCTCCCGTGTTAGCCTCTACCGCGATTAAAGGCCTTTTAGCGCAAACCGGCGTAAGCGGCGACAGCATTGATGAAGTGCTAATGGGCTGTGTATTACCTGCAGGTCTTGGCCAAGCGCCAGCTCGCCAGGCAACATTGGGTGCAGATTTGCCATTAAGTGTTGGCGCAACCACGGTCAATAAAGTGTGTGGCTCGGGGATGAAAACCGTCATGTTAGCCCATGATTTAATTAAAGCGGGTAGCAGTAATGTGGTGATAGCGGGTGGCATGGAAAGCATGAGCCAGGCGCCATATTTACTCGACAAAGCCCGTGGCGGCATGCGTATGGAGTGCACGGTAAAGTCATGGATCATATGTTTTTAGACGGTCTTGAAGATGCCTATACTGGTGGCGCGATGGGCACATTTGCGCAAAAAACTGCAGATGACTTTGGTCTCACGCGTGAACAAATGGATGCCTTTGCATTAAGTTCTCTCGACAAAGCCAATGCTGCCATTCACTCTGGTGCCTTTAAGGATGAAGTGGTGCCTGTAACCATTAGCACCCGTCGCGGTGATGTCACTGTCGATACCGATGAACAACCGGGTAATGCCCGCCCAGAAAAAATCCCAACATTGCGCCCAGCCTTTACTAAAGACGGCACCATTACGGCAGCAAACTCAAGCTCAATTTCAGACGGCGCCGCAGCACTAATGTTAATGACTCGCGACAAAGCAAATGAATTAGGCTTAACCGTTATGGCGACCATTAAAGGCCATACTACGCATTCGCAAGAACCTTCATTGTTCACAACCGCTCCCGTCGGCGCAATGCAAAAGTTGTTCGATAAAGTGCAGTGGAGCAAATATGACGTTGATCTGTATGAAATTAACGAAGCGTTTGCCATGGTAACCATGTTAGCGGTATCTGAGCTTGGGTTAGATGCCAGCAAAGTAAACATCAATGGCGGCGCATGTGCCCTTGGTCATCCTATTGGTTGTTCGGGCGCACGTTTGTTAGTCACCTTGATATATGCATTAAAAGCACAAGGGCTTAAACGCGGTGTGGCTTCATTGTGTATTGGTGGCGGCGAAGCCACAGCCATGGCGATTGAAGTATAAATAAGCCGATTTTACAACGCTAAATTAGACAAGATTAAGTTCAACAAGACTACTGTGCAGATAGAGGCAAATGCAGCCACATAACATGTGAGACTGACAACCAAAATAATCGCATCACCTGCACAGTCACTCAATACCAGTGAGCCAAGCTCACTCAAGATGTTCAAGGATCGAGGAAAGCAACATGATCACACAAGTTAAGCATTACATTGATGGCGAATTCACTCATGGCAACGGCGAGCGCAATATTGATGTGACTAACCCAGCTAATAATAGCGTTATTGCTAAGATTAACTGTGCAACAACCGCAGAAGTCGAGCTGGCGATCGACAGTGCTAAAGCAGCATTCAAAACCTGGAAAGAAGTGCCAGTGTCAGAACGCGCGCGCGTCATGTTGCGTTACCAACATTTATTAAAAGAACATCACGACGAGTTAGCGACCATTTTGGCTTCAAGAAACCGGCAAAACCTTTGAAGATGCAAAAGGTGATGTATGGCGCGGTATTGAAGTAGCCGAACATGCCTGTAACGTGGCGTCGTTAATGATGGGTGAAACCGTTGAAAACGTCGCGCGTAATATCGACACCTACAGCTACACGCAACCACTTGGCGTTTGCGCCGGTATTACCCCGTTTAACTTCCCGGCAATGATCCCGTTATGGATGTTCCCCTTATCAATTGCGTGCGGTAACACCTTTATTTTAAAACCCTCTGAACAAGACCCAATGACACCACAACGTTTGGTGGAATTATTTGTTGAAGCCGGTGCGCCAAAAGGTGTGTTACAGCTTATTCATGGCGACAAAACGGCAGTAGACATGTTGTTAACTGACCCCGCCATTAAAGCGATTTCATTTGTAGGCTCAGTCGGTGTTGGCCAATACATTTACAAAACAGGAACCGATAACCTTAAGCGCGTTCAAGCCTTTGCGGGTGCCAAAAACCACTGCGTGATCATGCCTGATGCCAATAAGCAGCAAGTGATCAATAACATGGTCGGTGCTTCAGTTGGTGCAGCCGGTCAGCGTTGTATGGCAATTTCAGTGGCGGTATTTGTCGGTAAAGCCAAAGAGTGGATCCCTGAGTTAAAAGAAGCGTTAGCGACAGTGCGCCCAGGTTTGTGGGACGATAAAGACGCTGCTTACGGCTACTGTCATTAGTCCTGCCGCCAAAGAGCGCGTGTTAAAACTAATTGCCCAAGGAAAAGCGGAAGGCGCGCAATGCTTACTCGACGGTAGTGATTTCACTGTGGCCGGTTATGAGTCAGGTAACTGGGTTGATTCAACCATGTTTACCAATGTCACCACCGACATGAGCATCTACAAAGAAGAAATTTTTGATCCTGTACTGTGTTGCATGGAAGCCGAAACATTAGACGATGCCATCGAGCTTGTGAACAATAGTCCATATGGTAACGGTACCTCAATCTTTACCGCATCAGGCGGCGCGGCGCGTAAGTACCAACATGAAATTGAAGTGGGTCAGGTGGGCATTAACGTGCCTATTCCTGTGCCATTACCTTTCTTCTCATTTACCGGCTGGAAAGGCAGTTTCTATGGCGACCAACACGCCTATGGTAAACAAGCTGTGCGTTTTTGCACCGAAACCAAAACCATCACCACTCGTTGGTTTGACTCAGAAGCGGTTAGCGGTCCTAACATGAGCATTAATTTAAAATAAGTATGCAGTGGAGAATCTCCATTTGTCGCGATACATCATCGATATATCGCGACAATTTATGCTTAATACAACAAGACAATCTTGACTCACGCCATTGCTTTTATCGTACACAATGGCCAAGCAACTTAAGCTGCTGTGATCAAGTCTCTAAATGGCTCCAAGAGTCATCTAAAACAATAAGTAGGAGTCCGACATGGATTTTAATTTAAACGAAGATCAGCGCCAGTTTGCTGACTTAGCCCGCCAATTTGCCGCAGAAGAACTCGCTCCATTTGCCGCCAAATGGGACGAAGAGCATCATTTTCCTAAAGACGTAATCCAAAAAGCCGGTGAGCTGGGCTTTTGTTCTTTGTATTCGCCAGAGTCAGAAGGCGGCATGGGCTTATCTCGTTTAGATGCGTCAATTATTTTTGAAGAACTCGCCCATGGCTGCACTGCTACCACTGCCATGTTAACCATTCACAATATGGCGACATGGATGGTGACAACCTGGGGCACAGAAAGTCTTCGTAAACAATGGTCAGAAGGCTTAACCACAGGACAGCTGTTAGCCTCTTATTGTTTAACAGAGCCTGGTGCAGGCAGTGACGCGGCATCATTGCAAACCAAAGCCGTACGTGACGGTGACGAATACCTCATTACTGGATCTAAAATGTTTATCTCTGGTGCCGGTGAAACCGAGCTACTAGTGGTGATGTGTCGCACTGGTGAAGCTGGCTCTAAAGGGATTTCTGCCATCGCGGTACCCGCTGATGCTCCCGGCATTACTTATGGTAAAGCCGAAGATAAAATGGGCTGGAATGCCCAGCCGACAAGGTTAATTAGTTTTGAAAACGTGCGTGTACCTGTCGCTAACTTACTGGGTGATGAAGGCCAGGGTTTTACCTTTGCCATGAAAGGCCTTGATGGCGGACGCATTAACATTGCCACCTGTTCAATTGGCACTGCTCAGGCGGCATTAACACGTGCAACACAATACATGAATGAGCGTAAGCAATTTGGCAAACCATTAGCGGCATTTCAAGCCCTGCAATTTAAGCTAGCTGATATGGCCACCGAGTTAGTGGCAGCGCGCCAAATGGTACGTTTAGCGGCATTTAAACTCGACACACAAGACCCAGAAGCCAGCGCCTATTGCGCCATGGCCAAACGCTTTGCTACCGACGTGGGTTTTCAAGTGTGTGACAGCGCGCTGCAAATCCATGGCGGTTATGGCTACATTCGTGAATACCCGCTAGAGCGCCACTTTCGTGATGTGCGGGTGCATCAGATTTTAGAAGGCACTAACGAAATTATGCGCCTGATTATTGCCCGTCGTTTGCTCGATGAAAACGCTCATCCGATTTTGTAATGGTTAGTTCACAGGTAATTTTAACGACTATGTTGACAGCACAACCTGCAAGCGGGTTAACTCAAGGACAGTAAATGATGACAACAAATACCGCCATAATTGAACATATTATTGGCCACACGGCCATTTTAACGCTTAATAACCCTCCAGCGAATACCTGGACCGCTGACAGCTTACAATTGCTGAAGCAAACCGTTATCAAGTTAAATCAAAACAACGATATTTATGCGCTAGTGATCACCGGACAAGGCGAAAAGTTTTTCTCTGCCGGCGCCGATTTAAATCTATTTGCCGATGGTGATAAAGGCACAGCCGCTTCCATGGCAAAGCATTTTGGTGAAGCCTTTGAAGCTCTGAGCGCATTTCGTGGTGTATCAATCGCCGCCATTAACGGTTACACCATGGGCGGAGGTTTAGAAGTCGCTTTAGCCTGTGATTTACGCATTGCTGAAGCGCAAGCGCAAATGGCACTGCCTGAAGCCACCGTAGGATTACTGCCTTGTGCTGGTGGTACGCAAAACCTCACCGCGTTAGTGGGCGAAGGTTGGGCTAAGCGCATGATTCTATGTGGTGATCGTATCGATGCTGCCAAAGCAGAAAAAATTGGCCTAGTTGAAGAGGTTGTCGAAAAGGGACAAGCCCTTGATGCAGCTGTTGCCTTAGCAGCCAAAGTGGCAAAACAGTCACCCAGTAGTGTGAGTGTATGCAAAACCTTAATTAATGCCGGGCGAACCATGCCGCGCAGCCAAGCATTACCGCTTGAGCGTGAATTGTTTGTGGGGTTATTTGATACCGACGATCAAGCTGAAGGTGTCAACGCCTTTTTACAAAAACGCGCCCCAACTTGGAAAAACTGCTAATGACTCAAGAAGTAATATTTCAAACTCTCGGTACGCTATCTGGACAGTCCATAGGCATCGTGACCCTTAATATTGAAAAAGCGCTCAATGCGTTAACCCTCGATATGGTGGCTGCAATGCAAAAACAGCTAACGCGCTGGAAAACCGACAACAATATTGCGTGTGTGGTGCTTCAAGGTGCGGGTGAAAAGGCATTTTGTGCCGGTGGCGATGTGCGGGCGATTTACCATGCATCCATTGCTAGCCCCAATACCATTACCGACGAAGCCTGCGGCTTTTTTACCCAAGAATATCAACTGGATTACTTACTGCATCAGTTTGGTAAACCGGTACTTGTGTGGGGGGATGGCATTGTGATGGGTGGCGGCTTAGGCTTAATGGCTGGCGGCAGTCATCGTATTGTCACTGAGCGCAGCCGAATAGCCATGCCAGAAGTCACCATTGGTTTATACCCCGATGTGGGCGGCAGTTACTTTTTAAATCGTATGCCAGGCAAGACCGGACTGTTTTTGGGCTTAACCGCTTACAATATGAACACTGCAGATGCGCTTTATGTTGAACTGGGTAATCATTATTTACACAGTGATGAACAAGAGCTGTTATTTGATGCCATGGCCGAACTGAAGTGGAGTCAAGACAGTCAGCTCAATCATCAATTGTTAAGTGATTTGCTGACTAAGATGAGTGAGCCGCATTTAGCCACTCTGCCAGACAGTCATTTACAGCAATTTCAAACTCAAATCGATTTATTGATGTCTGGTGATATTCTGGACGTGCATTATCAATTATCCACTCTTAATACTGAACTTGAATGGCTACAACGGGCGCAGAAAACTGCGTTAGCTGGTAGCCCAATAAGCTGGCATTTAATTTTTGCCCAAGCTCAATTAGGCACAGAACTGAGTCTGGCACAATGCTTCCAATGGGAGCTTGGTGTCAGTGTTAATTGTTGCTCAATAGGCGATTTTTGCGAAGGGGTTCGCGCGTTACTGATTGACAAAGATCGCCAACCTAAATGGTTATTTAACGATGTTGAAGCAGTAGAACAAAGCACAATTGAGCAATTGATTACCTCTCCCTGGGACGTTAGTCACCACCCATTAGCAGATTTTATTTAACAAGGATTGATAACATGGCAACAGTAGCATTTATTGGTTTAGGTAACATGGGTGGCTCAATGGCGGCCAATTTAATCAAAGCCGGCATGACAGTCACAGTGTTTGATTTAAACCCTGTGGCCGTTGAAGCACTCACCTCGCAAGGAGCGCTTAGCGCTAAAACCGCTTGCGGCGCAGCAGCTTCTGCCGATGTTGTGATTACCATGTTGCCTGCAAGCAAGCATGTATTGGGTTTATATTTAGGCGATGCCAATAACAAAGGTTTGCTTGAGGTGGTGTCAAAGCAAACTTTATTAATTGATTGCTCTACCATTGATGCTGACAGTGCCCGTATTGTAGGTTCAAAAGCTGCCGACATGGGAATTGAGTTTATGGACGCGCCAGTATCGGGCGGAACAGCAGGCGCAGCAGCAGGCACTTTGACTTTTATTTGTGGTGGCTCAGAGGCTGCTTACACGCAAGCGCAAACCGTGTTAACCGTGATGGGGGGTAATATTTTTCATGCGGGGGCGGTTGGAGCAGGGCAAGTTGCCAAGATTTGTAATAACATGCTGTTGTCGGTATTGATGGTCGGCACTAGCGAATCAATCCAATTAGGCTTAGATAATGGCTTAGATCCTAAAGTGTTGTCTGATATCATGAAAGTCAGCAGCGGCGGTAATTGGGCTCTTGAAAAGTACAATCCATGTCCAGATGTAATGGAAAATGTACCGTCGTCAAAAGGGTATCAAGGCGGCTTTATGGTCGACCTAATGGTAAAAGATTTAGGCTTGTCGCAACAGGCGGCAATGGCCTCTAACTCGAGTACTCCTATGGGGTCATTGGCCCGCAGTTTGTTCGTTAATCATGCGCGTCAGGGTAACGGTAGTCGAGATTTTTCGAGTATTTTTGAACAGTTTTCAAAGAAAAAATAAAGGATTCAGTTGATGGAATTAAAAGATAAGGTTGTCGTCATTACTGGCGGAGCAGGCGGTTTAGGTCTGGCAATGGCACACGATTTAGCCGCTCAGGGTGCTAGATTGGCGCTTATCGATGTAGATCAAACTAAGCTAGAACAAGCTTGTGCTGATTTAGGCGCAACAACTGAAGTGCAAGGTTATGCTCTAGACATTACTGACGAAGAAGACGTGGTTGCGGGTTTTCAATACATAATTGAAGACTTTGGCCAGGTAAATGTGCTGATTAACAACGCCGGTATTTTACGTGATGGTTTAATGATTAAAGCCAAAGAGGGCAAAGTCACTGAGCGTATGTCATATCAGCAATTTCAATCGGTCATTAATGTGAATTTAACCGGCAGTTTTTTATGTGGCCGTGAAGCCGCCGCCGCGATGATTGAAACCAAGCAAGCTGGGGTGATCATTAATATATCTAGTATTGCTAAATGCGGCAATATGGGTAAATCAAACTATTCGGCCTCTAAAGCAGGTGTTGCTGCTATGTCGGTAGGTTGGGCAAAAGAATTAGCGCGTTACAATATCCGTAGCGCCGCAGTGGCTCCGGGTGTTATCGCCACTGAAATGACCGCAGCGATGAAACCTGAGGCGCTCGAGCGTTTAGAAAAAATGGTGCCAGCAGGTCGTTTAGGTCAGCCAGAAGAGATCGCTTCAACGGTGCGTTTTATTATCGAAAATGATTATGTAAACGGCCGCGTATTTGAAATTGACGGCGGTATTCGCTTATAGAGCTGTGGTATTTAGCTTAGTCAGTTTGATATGATGCAGTCACGCCGAGCTAATTGCTCGGCGTGACTTTTTTATTTTTAGGGATGAATCAATATATTGATTTTTATCGTTATCAATACATCTCTCATCCTGAGTTGAGGTTTATCACGTGGCAAAATTAGAACAAATATTAAAAAAGATCATGCTTATCGTGGGGGTCTTAGGCGTTGTGATTATTTATGGCGGCTTTTTGTTTTTGCTTTTTTCAGGGCGATCAACTGCAGCATTGCCGTGGTTCTTACTGCTCTCACCGTGGATTTGTGTGTACTTTGGTTTAAGCCACGTACAACAAGTGGCAGTGATTAGCTGGTTTGCCAATAAGTTCAGTTTTAGAAAGTCATCTAAATAACTCATTCAGCAAGGTTAATTTATGGCTTCTGCCACGCCGCTATCTCGCACTGCACTGACATGTTATACCTTAATCGCTTTAATCGCGTTTGCGGCTAACTCAGTATTTTGCCGCCTTGCGTTGTCAAATGAACAGGCTGTGCCTCTTATTGATCCCAGTAGTTTTACCGCCATCAGATTAGCATCTGGTGCGTTGATGTTGGCCTTATTGATGGTACTGACATCAACCACAGGGCGCTCAGCACAAAAACTAGCGACCCAAAACCTAGCAGCAACCCAAGATATGTTGACAGCACCAAGCCATGGCAGTTATTTAGCCGCAGGCCTGTTGTTTGTTTATGCTATTGGGTTTTCGTACGCGTATGTACTGCTCGACACCGCGACCGGAGCATTAGTGTTATTTGCCGCAGTGCAAATTAGCATGATGTTTATCAGTTATTTACAAGGTCACAGATTGAATTTGCTTGAGATAGTTGGCGCGTTAGTGGCGTTTGCAGGCTTTGGCTATTTAGTCTGGCCAAGTCTTAGCCTTGGCAGTGAGACTTTATCAATTAGCGGCTTAGTGCTGATGGCCATCAGTGGTTGCGCCTGGGGCGGTTATACGTTGATGGGCAAAGGCACGGCAAAGCCTTTGTTTGCCACAGGTTACAACTTTATTCGCACCTTACCCTTCGTGTTGCTAATGCTTGCCAGCGTATGGTTATTATCGATGTTAATGCCCGTCGAACCAATGCAATCAGAACCGGCAGGGTTAGCATTTCAATTAAGTGCCCAAGGGGTTGTACTGGCAATACTTTCTGGCGCGCTGGCCTCAGGTGTGGGCTATGCGTTATGGTATCAAGCTCTTAGAGGACTAAGTGCTAATCATGCTGCAGTATTACAACTGTCTGTGCCTGTGATAGCAGCCGTTGGCGGAGTCATCTTTGTTGGTGAGCAAATCAGTGTCCATCTTATTATTTGCACCAGTATTATTTTATTTGGCATTGCCCTAGTTATTTTCGCCAAAAACAACTCATAAACATTAACTAAAAATAAAAGAGGTTTCATGACAGATTCAACTGTATATCCTATTGGCACTCCAGGCCAAAAATGGACTGACGCTGAAAAAGCGCAATGGCTTGCCCAAGTGACGATTAAGCGCTCATATCAAGATGAAGTGGTTAGCAAATTAACGCCGCTCGCAAACCAGTTTGAACAAGTGCAATACGGCGCATTATCTTATGATGCTGACACGTATCCGTTATTTGGGTTTAAATCACCTAACTGGGACAGCAACAAAAAGACCATTTTAGTCACCGGCGGCGTACACGGGTACGAAACCAGTGGCGTCCATGGCGCAATCCAATTTTTAACCACCAAGGCTGAGCATTACAGTCAGTATTTTAATATAGCCGTGGCACCGTGTGTCAGCCCATGGGGTTATGAAACCATTAACCGTTGGAACCCAAAAGCGATAGATCCTAATCGCTCATTTTATGCCAATAGTCCAGCTGAGGAGTCGGCCAATCTAATGGCTTTTGTCGCCACATTAGGCGAGGTTTATGCTCATATTGATTTGCACGAAACCACCGATACCGACGAGTTAGAATTTAGACCGCTACTGTCAGCCCGTGATGGCGTTGAATACGATAAAGGCGTTATTCCTGACGGATTTTATTTGGTTGGCGACAGTGATAATCCAACCCCTGAGTTTCAAAAAGCCATTATCGATGCTGTGGCCAAAGTGACTCATATTGCGCCAGATGATGACGGTCAATTAATTGAAGTACCGATTGAGCAATTTGGGGTGATTAATTATCCGGTTAAAAAACTCAGCCTGTGCGCAGGGATCACCAACAATCATTTCAATACCACCACAGAAGTGTATCCAGACAGCCCACATGTCACGACGCAACAATGTAACGATGCACAAGTGGCTGCCATTACGGGCGGCTTAGATTACATTGTCGATTATTTAAAGGCTTAACAAAGTCATTAAATTGCAAAGGCTTTGCTGTTGCGGTTTTTTATTGTATCAACAGCAAAGCATTATGATAGGTTGATAAATAGACCAATAATCCTTACAATGTCGCGCTTTATATCTACCCCTTCGGCGATGCCGTATATCAGTTTAAATCTCACTATTATTTGCTTAGCATATGGTTAAGAGCGGACTTGAGTCATACAGATGTCAACTCGTACCATTAAGCTATAATGTGATACTGGTTTAAACACACAACACGATTTGGAATTTCATTTTGATTACAACAGCTAACATCACAATGCAGTTTGGCGCTAAGCCTCTGTTTGAAAATATCTCTGTCAAATTTGGTGGCGGTAATCGCTACGGTTTAATTGGCGCGAATGGTTGTGGTAAATCCACCTTTATGAAAATCCTTGCCGGTGATTTAGAGCCTTCAAGCGGTAACGTATCGTTAGACGTTAACGAGCGCATGGGTAAACTAAACCAGGATCAGTTTGCATACGAAGCGTTTTCAGTCGTAGACACTGTGATCATGGAGTCACCGAGAATTGTGGAAAGTAAAGCAAGAACGTGACCGCATTTATTCATTGCCAGAAATGAGCGAAGAAGACGGCATTAAAGTGGCCGAGCTTGAAATGGAATTTGCGGAAATGGACGGTTACACAGCTGAATCTCGCGCGGGTGACTTACTATTAGGGGTGGGTATTGCTACCGAGCAGCACTTTGGTTTAATGAGCGAAATCGCCCCTGGTTTCAAATTACGGGTCTTGCTAGCGCAAGCGCTGTTTTCTGATCCAGATTTACTGCTACTAGACGAACCAACCAACAACTTGGACATCGATACCATTCGTTGGTTACAAGATATGTTGAACCAACGTAACAGCACCATGATCATCATCTCGCATGACCGCTATTTCTTAAACTCAGTGTGTACTCACATGGCTGACTTAGATTACGGTGAACTGCGTGTATTCCCAGGTAACTACGACGAATACATGATGGCAGCACAGCAGTCACGAGAACGTTTAATGAGCGACAACGCCAAGAAAAAAGCCCAAATTGCGGAGCTGCAAACCTTCGTTGCACGTTTCTCGGCTAACGCATCTAAAGCGAAACAAGCGACATCGCGTGCAAAACAGATTGATAAAATTAAGCTTGAAGACATTAAAGCCTCTAGCCGTGTTAACCCGTTTATTCGTTTCGAACAAGAAAAGAAATTGTTCCGTAACGCATTAGTTGTTGAAAACCTAGCTAAAGGCTACGACACACCGTTGTTCAGCAAATTTGACCTGATGGTTGAAGTGGGCGAGCGCATTGCGATTTTAGGTCAAAACGGTGTGGGTAAAACAACTCTTTTACGCACACTAGTGCACGACATTCCACAAGATGAAGGTACGATTCACTGGTCTGAAAACAGCAACATTGGTTACTATGCACAGGATCATGAAGCCGATTTTGCTAACGACATGACCTTGTTCGAGTGGATGAGCCAATGGCGCAAAGAAAACGATGATGACCAAACTGTACGTGGTATTTTAGGCCGTATGCTGTTTGGCGCTGACGACATTAAAAAGTCGGTTAAAGTGTTATCGGGTGGTGAAAAAGGCCGTATGTACTTCGGTAAACTTATCATGCAAAAGCCGAACATCTTATTGCTCGATGAACCGACCAACCACATGGACATGGAATCGATTGAATCATTAAACAACGCCCTAGAAATGTACGAAGGCACCTTAATGTTCGTATCGCATGACCGTGCATTTGTATCGTCACTCGCGACACGTATCCTTGAAGTTACGCCACAAGGTATTAATGACTTTAAAGGTACTTACGATGAGTTCCTTGCGAGCAAAGGTATTGAAGGTTAAGTTAATTCGGTGTCAACCAAGTTAATAATAAAGCCCTGAACATATGTTCGGGGCTTTTTTTATATTATTGATTTAGGAATATCAATATACTCAAGCCATTAAACGATTACAGGCAGGCAAATTTATGAGCATTACCCTCGAACAAGCTTCAACCACCTTGAATGAACTCAAATGTCGTACTAATTTTAATATTAAGAATGTTACCGAATACATGTTGCCAGAGCTCAAAGAACCCGTGTATTTGCATGTAGAGGGTAAAGTGCCATTATTGATTATCCGTCCAGCATTTGAAGTTTTCTCAAGTGAGTTAGCCACCATTGACGGCGTGCACGCCAAATACGACTATTACCACAATGCACAAATGACACGGTTTCCGACAAGGCAATACAAAGGCTTAAACGAAACCCACTACGGACTCGCATTCCGTTTTGATAATGCTGAAGCAGTCAGATTATTCATTAAACGATTGGTTGAAATCGTCAAAGGATAATCCACGATTTATTAGGAGACCTTCACGCCATGACCGAGCCATTTAATATCAATCAGTTTAATTGTTCCATTAGCGGTTCAGGACAAGCTTTAGTTTGGGCGCATGGTTTATGTGGTTGTATGCAAAGTGAAGATGCTATTGGCGTGTATGCATGGCATCGGTTCCCTAAAAAGTTACAGCTTATTCGTTATGATGCAGTTGGGCATGGTTTGTCAGACACAGCTGACAACGTTGATGATTATCTTTGGTCAAATCTCGCCCAGAATATGCTCAGTATTGCTCAGCATTATCACGCGCCTAAACCGTTTATGTTAGGTGGCCAATCAATGGGCTGCGCCAGCAGTTTATTTGCTGCATTAGCTAAGCCCGACAACGTAAAAGGGCTTGTGTTAATGACGCCGCCTGTTGCATGGCAAGCGAGGGCTGAAAAAGTCGATTATTACCATAAAATAGCCAAAGCAGCGCGGATATTAGGCGGTAAAGGTCTTGCGCAGATGAACGCTAAACATTTAGACAAAATGCTCCCAAGTTGGATAATCGATGCCCATAAGCATAGCGTGTTAGGCATGTTAGATGGGCTAAAGTCGATGAAGCGTCATACCTTAAATCAATTGTTTACCGCAGCAGCTCACAACGACTTACCCAGTAAACAACAACTCGCTACGATATCGATACCAACATTAATTTTGGCTTGGCAAGGCGATGAAGCACATCCAGTAGCAACAGCAAAAGCATTAAGCAAAGCACTCCCAAATTCGACTTTGCATGTCGCTAGCAAAATGAATCATGTCGATGAATGGCCTGAGCTTATCAGTGAGTTTTGTCTTGCTTTGCAGTCTTAGTAGGCTAAATAAATGACCTCTCAAACTATTGAATCAAATAGTATATCTCTTTATGGGTACATGGTGATGGTTAGAACAATAAAAGCTAATTTAGCTGTGAGCGATGTCTGAGTTTGGATTGTCAATTAATGTAAATTTTTTTAATTCGTTTATGGTTATTGTAGACATAACTGAGTATCAAATAATTTGACATAAGGCTCCAATATGAACTGGCAATGGATAAGCAATCTTAAAATATCGCGTAAACTTGCGTTGTTGGTGTTACCCCCTTTATTGACCAGTATCTTGTTTGGTGGCATGTATGTTCATAATGAGTATCGTACACAACAACAACTCGCGTTAGTCATCGACTTATCTAATGTCGCCATTATTAATAGTGCACTCGTCCACGAACTGCAAAAAGAGCGCGGTATGAGCGCAGGTTTCATTGGTTCTAAAGGGCAATCATTTAACGATGCACTGCCAAGTCAGCGAAATCAAACCGACAGTCGCATAAACCGCTTTGAACAATTTGCCCATGACGACGATTTTCCCGTTCAATTACAAACTCCTTACGATAAAGTCGAGTCGTTACTCACTCAGCTAGATGGTATGCGCGGTAAAGTGAGCAATTTAACCGTAGCAGTGCCTGAGCAAGTCAGCTTTTACACTCAAATAAATACCTTGTTGTTGTCAATGGTCGATGAGGCCGCAAGTCAAAGTTTAGACAGTGAATTGTCAATGAGATTAAAGGCGTTTTCGGCATTTTTGCAGCTTAAAGAGCGTGCAGGCATAGAGCGGGCTGTATTGAGTACAACCTTTGGTCACAGCGAGTTTGCTCCGGGAATGTTTCGTCGTTTTGTCACCTTATATGCAGAACAACAAACCTATGCAGAACGTTTTATAGCCGCAGCCACCACCCACAATATCAATGTATTTAAACAAGCTCAGCAATCTTCTGCCATGTCAGAGGTGCAAGCGTTACGTGAAGTCGCCTTTGCTCAAAATGCTACGGCATTGTTGGCTCAAAACCCAGAGGAGTGGTTTAAAAAATCAACTGAATGGATATCGGTGTTAACGAGTTTAGAAAAACAATTTGCCGACGAACTCCTGCAACTGAGCCAAGATAAGCTCGCCAACGCCACACAACATATGTACTACACCGTATTGCTTCTCTTGTTAGCACTGGTGTTTGTCATTGTGATAAGTGTCAGTGTGTCAGGTTATTTACACCGCAGTTTAGGGGGATTACATAAACAAATGTTCCACGCAGGCACTCAATTTGACTTAACCACACGGATACAACATCAGTCAGACGATGAATTTGGCCAAATCTCGCAAGCCTTTGATCAAATGATGAGCGAGTTTGAAGAAATTATTAGTCAGGTTCGTGTCAATGCCATTAACCTCGTTAATGCCGTTGAGCAAATGAACGGTTATACTCGTTCACTGCAAAGCGATGTTCTACAAGGTTCGTCAGAGGCTGAACAAGTTGCCTCTGCAATGACAGAAATGAGTG
Organism: Shewanella phaeophyticola; assembly: GCF_025398315.1. Taxonomy (GTDB): domain Bacteria; phylum Pseudomonadota; class Gammaproteobacteria; order Enterobacterales; family Shewanellaceae; genus Shewanella; species Shewanella phaeophyticola. The sequence continues at coordinate 2,611,244 of NZ_JAODOQ010000001.1, read as the reverse complement.
CCACTGTTCATGAAATTGCCGCTAACGCTGTGCAAGCATCCGACGCCTCTGCTAAAGCCAATTTAGAAGCTAAAAAGGGTGAAATAGGTGTTAATAAAACCAGCGATGCTATTCAAATTTTGGCGCATGAGATAGCAGATGCCGCAGATGCGATCGGGCGTTTAGATGTTGATGTTCAAAGCATTGTGACCATTCTTGATGTGATTAGCTCTATTGCAGAACAAACCAATTTGTTGGCGCTAAATGCAGCAATTGAAGCCGCAAGGGCAGGCGAGCAAGGTCGCGGCTTTGCGGTCGTAGCAGACGAGGTACGGACGCTAGCCCAACGTTCACAAACCTCCACTGAAGATATCAAAAACATGACAGAGCGTTTACAAGCAGGTGCAGCAACCGCCGTTAGCGCAATGAAACGTGGGCAACAACAAGCACAAGTCAGCGTTGACGAGTCTACACATGCTGGAAACGAACTTAAGTTAATCGCAGATCACGTTAGCGTAATAGACAGCATGAACGAACAAATTGCCGCATCCACACACGAACAATCCGCCGTCTCAGAAGAAGTTAACCGCAATGCGATGAAAATTACTGAGATTTATCATCATACCCAAGATATTTCACAACAGCTTGCCAGCCTAAACGACAACCTACTCAACGACGCCAGTAATATGTCTCAACAAGTGAGTAAATTTACCTTATCTAACCACTAGCAGGACGAAGTCCGCTCTCAGGCGAGCTTGCGAATTCCTAGAACCTAGAACCCTTTAGTGCAGTTCTGTAATAACTTGACAAAAAACTCACTGCCTTTGCGCTGTGCAAAAGCAATATTGCGCTCAGGGATTGATTCGGGGTCGCTGTAGTTCGCCAGGGCAACTTCCATGCTGGCTTCTCGAATGATGTGTAAGGTTGGATAGGGCGCTCTATTGGTAAAATTGGCTGCGCTGTTTTGTGTTTCACCATCAAAACAATAGTCGGGATGAAACGTCGCGAGTTGGTACACGCCTTCATAATCTTGCTGTGCTAATAGGTTTGTAGCGTCATCAACCAAATCTAAATAGGCATAAAACCCTTCAAATCCACGCGGCAAAATAAACAAGGTGGTTTCGGTTTGTGGATGTTCATCAAGGTACTGGCATTCAGCTATCAATGCTTTTAATACCGCCTTAACTTTTGTTTGCTCAATCGCGACATAGCGAATACTGGCTCGTTCAACTTCTCGTCGAGCAAATGGGCAAATATTGTATTTCATGATGACATCAACAACCCAGCGTTCGGTGTGGGCTATGCATTCATGTTGTTCCATAAAAAACCTTCACTCAGTTACTGTGGTGTTGCCGGTAGCATCATCGGGATAATTGACGCTACTAACAGCAGCGCCATTGAGACATTAAAAATACGCTGTTGACGTTCATTTTTCAGTATACGTTTCAACGCCACACCAAAACTAAGCCATACTATCGCACACGGAAAGGCCACGCATAAAAATACACTGGCAATGGTGATAATTTGGCTATTAAGCTCTTGATGAACAGTGGTAAAGGTGGCAATTGCGCCTACAGCCATAATCCAGCCTTTAGGGTTAACCCATTGAAATGCGGCGGCTTGAATAAAGCTAAAAGGCTTACTGACTTGTTTGCCTTCCATTTTGTTGCTGCTATTGGCGATAAGCCATGACAAATACAATAGGTAGGTAATGCCCACCACTTTAATCACTGTGTGGATCACCGGGTAAGCTTGAAATAGAGTACTTAATCCTAACCCCACGGCTAAAATCATTGTTGGGAAGCCCAGGCTAATCCCTAATAAATGCGGAATACTGCGCTTAATGCCAAAGTTTACCCCAGATGTCATCAACATAATGTTGTTAGGATCAGGCGTAATACCAGCTGAAAACGCAAACAATGCTATCGCAAATACCAATTCCATATTGTTATCTTTTTGCCAAGGTATGATGAAAATTTGTTGGCATTCTATCGGTTAATGTTACGACAATCTAATAAAAAAATGATTGCTGATTCAGATTGAGATTAAACATTGTGATATCTGATTTTACGGGGTAGCTTAACATTAGTAGTGATAAGGTTTTTGGCATATTTTGAAATAGGACATATTCCCATGATAAGTAGCTTAAGCAAGATGATTGTTATGGTTAGCATTGTGTTGCTAACGGCATGTACAACCCATGATATTACGCCGCCAGCATCGCAACGTATAACGATGGTGACTAGTGGTGATTTATCGGGGTTATCGAAAACTTACGCGTGGCACGAAAGTCTGTTTGTTGTGCATACGGCCAATAAAATGGATGAAGAAGCGTTACGTAATCAGTTAGTCAAGTCGGTGAATAAGGTCATGGCTGATAAAGGCTATCAATTGGTGTCTATTAACGACTCCCCTAACATGACGGTGGGCTTTGGTATGGCTTTAGCCACTGAAATGAGCGATAAAGAAATTTTGGCGAAGGTAGGTCTTGTACCAGGCCTTGCCACTAAAGATGCTAATGCACAGCAGCATAAAGGCTCGGTATTAGTGGCTTTTTTCAACCCTAATATTCAACCCCCTTTTGGCGAGTATTGGCACAAGGATTTACTGAGCCAGAGCAGACGATAGAGATGCGAGAGGCTAGGTTTGATAACTTGATAAAAATGATGCTAAACGATGTGCCTGCGATGTAAAACGTAGGCCAATAAAAAAGACGCTAACAGCGTCTTTTTGCTAGCATATGCATTACTAACACATTAATGGCTAACACATGAATTGGCTATCAAGAAAGATTAGCCGTGTGTAACTTCGACTTCATACGAGCCAAATTTACGGATGTTAATCACACCAGTATCAAAAATTAAATATTGGCCTTTAATACCTTTTAAGGTGCCTGTGACTTCTGGCACTTTATCAAAATTATGCGATTTTACCTTGGCTGGAAATTCAGTAATCGGATAACTAATGGCCTGAATGTTGGCATCAAGGCGTTCAATCTCAATGTCTTGATGTTCGCTTGCTAACGCTTGCAGTTTAACTTCTATCAGCGGAATAAGTTTTGCCGCCTGCTCGACCAAATCGATATCATCATTGTGACCTTTCAACATGGCCTGCCAGTGGGTTTTGTCATTGATGAATTTGGCTAGCTCGATTTCAATTAACCCAGACATTTTACGCGTTGATACTTTAAAAATGGGCAAACCTTGAGTGGCACCCTGGTCAATCCAACGAGTTGGGATTTGACTGTGACGAGTAATGCCCACTTTGATCCCTGAAGTATTAGACAAATATACATAGTGAGGTACAAAGCAATGTGACATAGCCCATTCAGGCTCACGGCAAGTGCCTTGATCAAAATGGCAAGTTTCTGGTTTCATGATGCACATATCGCAGCTAGCTAGCTTTGTCATGCACACGTAACAATGGCCTTGCGAATAACTCTTTTTGGTTTTTTTACCGCAGCTGCTGCAAAAAATATTACCCGTGTGAGTCATGGTGAGGGTTTTACCGATTAATGGGTTTAGCGCCAAGCGCTCCTCACCTACAGGTAAATGATACTCCACCTCATGGTTATCATTGAGGTGGGTTTTCAGTTTTGATAGCGTTCCAAACATGGTTAATCCATTTTATCGTCTTTATTTGCAGGCAGTTTAGCAGATGATGAAAACGGATTTTAGCCTTAATTTAGTCACCAAAGATGAAAGGTATGGAATGTGTTGATTAACTCAATTTATCTAAAACCACGTCGTCACCCATTTCATAAAGTGAGGTGGCAATCATCTCTTCTTGTGATGGATCGGTAAGTCCCAGCTCCATGGTTGCTCTAAACAAATCAATACCAGTGTGGCTTGCGGTTTCATACTGACTACTAAATTGTTCAATGTTAACGCCTAATGCATTCATTTTATTAGAAATATGTAACACAATGCCTGGGCGATCGTAAGCCACAAGGTTATAGCGTAATTGTTTAATGGGTTTTGCGCTTAGGGTCGTTTTAGAAAATGTCAGGGTTAAGCCATCAATGCACTCTAATGCGTCCACCAGCTCATCCCATTTAAGCGCAGGGACTTCTAATTGTAATATTGCGGCAAAAACACCATCAATATGGCGCATTTCAGAATCTAGCCAGTTACCATTATGGCGACTAACCACATTGGCTATTTGTTCGACTAATCCTTTTCTATCAGGTGCTTGCAAAGTAATAAGGTAACGCATCATACGATATTTCTCCTATAAGTATTAGCTGTAACACAACTGTCATCTTTACGTCATATAATCGCAGCCACTTAAGATTGCGTTGTTGTTTTATTGTTGATTACGATAATTTGAAAATCTATTAACGGCTAACATGAGTGGCCAAGTGACACACAGACAAACCTGAAACTAATGGCGCGTATTGTGGATAAAAAACCACTCACTATATTTGTTAAGTAAAGCCGCTATATAGTCATAAATATTTATTGTTAACACAGTAAACTACACAATCAAAGCGCTAATTATGGCATCGATTAATTATTAGAGGTTCTTAATGGAAAGTCAGGTAAATCAACCTGGTTCTGCTGAAAAAAGTTTACTCGTGGGTAGACAAGCATCACGCAGGGCATTTAAGGATAAAGCAGCTGAGTATGGAATCACCATTGGCGGCACGATGGTGTTTGTTGCCTTGTTATTGATTTTTTTCTACTTGCTGTACGTCATCAAGCCCATCTTTGATGGAGCACATATAGAACCGGTGACAAGTATTAGTCATCAAAATGCTGATGCTAAAACGTTAATGGTGGGTACTGACGAGCAAAATGAAATTTTGTATCGTGTGACTGCGCTGGGTACGGTTGATTTTTACTCATCAGCAACAGGTCAATTAATTTCATCATTTACGCCAACATTACCTAAAGGCACAACTGTTACTAGTAGCGCTAAATCTAGCCCAAGTGAACAACGTTTCGCGCTAGGGTTAAGCAATGGTCAAGTGATTGTTGTCGGCGTTAACTTTGCGGTGTCTTACCCTGATAACCAACGTCTCATTACCCCTAAACTGACTTATCCTATTGGTGAAGAGCCGTTAACCATCAACCAAGATGGTGCTGTTTACAATATGGTGTTTGATTACAGCGATAGTCGCATGAGTTTTGCTTATCAAGATGCCGATGGTGCTTGGAAGTTAAATCGCCAAGAAGGCGAAGAAAACATGATGACCGAAGAAGTTGAATGGACGGTTTCAGAGGTTTTCATTGACGATGCACCTAATCAAGTGGTGTCACAATTAATGACACCCGATCACCGCCAATTGATTTTAAGTACTGTTCATCGCTTATTTATATACAACACTCGTGATGCCGATTCGGTTGAGCTGCTACAAGTACTTGATGTTAAAAAAGGTGACGCCAACATTAAACAAGTGGATTTATTGGCGGGTGCAAGCTCAATAATGGTTAGTTACGACAGTGGTGTAATCAGTCAGTATTTCCAAGTGAATGGTGAAAAAGGTCGTTTATATGAGTTAATACGTGAGTTTGACGATGTGGCGCCTGTTAGCACTATGGCCACTGAGTTTTATCGTAAGAGTTTCGCCGTATTAAGTCCTGAAGGTGAGTTAACACTTCTATATACGACCAGTCAACGTAACTTGTTTGACGATAAATTTGACCTGAAAAATCCAGGTTTAATGGCCTTTAGCCCACGCTCAAATGCACTGATTATTGAAGCCGATAACAAGCTAAATTTGTATTCTGTCGAAAATGATCACCCAGAAGTGTCATGGAGCGCTTTGTGGCAGAAAGTGTGGTACGAAGGTTATCCAGAACCTAAGTATGTTTGGCAGTCAACATCAGGTTCAGACGACTTTGAAGCCAAGTTAAGCTTAATGCCATTAGCGTTTGGTACCATGAAAGCGGCTTTTTACGCCATGTTGTTTGCTGTGCCATTAGCCATTTCTGGTGCTATTTATACCGCTTACTTTATGACACCTAAAGTGCGTAATGTGGTTAAGCCTACCATTGAAATTATGGAAGCATTACCAACGGTTATTTTGGGTTTCTTAGCCGGTTTATGGTTAGCGCCATTAATTGAAGATCACTTGCCCGGTATTGTGGTGTTATTGATGTTATTGCCAATATCGATATTAACCACAGCATTTGCCTGGAACAAAATGCCAGAAACTTGGAAGCATCGCTTACCAGAGACGTATCAAGAACTGATGTTACTGCCAGTCATTATCTTTGTTGGTTGGTTCTCATTTGCTATTAGCCCAGTGATTGAAGTGGCTTTGTTTGATGGTAATACACGTCAATTTATCACCAATGATTTAGGCATCACCTTTGACCAACGTAACGCCTTTGTTGTAGGTATTGCGATGGGGTTTGCGGTAATTCCAACCATATTCTCGATTGCTGAAGATGCGATTTTCTCTGTACCGCGTCATTTATCAAACGGCAGTTTGGCACTCGGTGCAACAAACTGGCAAACCCTGACTAAGGTGGTATTACTGACCGCCAGCCCGGGTATTTTCTCGGCCATTATGATGGGCTTAGGCCGTGCCGTGGGTGAAACCATGATTGTGTTAATGGCAACGGGTAACACTGCGATCCTTGAGTGGAGTGTGTTTGAAGGCATGCGTACTTTAGCCGCTAACATTGCGGTGGAGATGCCAGAGTCAGCCATTGGTAGTTCGCATTATCGTGTGCTGTTCTTAGCGGCCTTTGTACTGTTTGTATTCACCTTCTTCTTTAACACCATTGCGGAAGTGGTACGTCAGCGTTTACGCGAACGATATAGCTCACTGTAAGGAAAGATGATGACTCAATATTTGATTATTTCGCCAATCGCCTTGAGAGGTTTGTGCAATGGGTAAGTGGTTTAAATCAGGTTCACCGTGGATTTGGATGACCGGTGGTGCCGTAAGTATCAGTTTAATTGCCGTTCTTGGCTTATTACTGTTAATCGCGTGGCGTGGTCTTAGTTACTTTTGGCCTGCTGATGTTTATGAGTGGCAGCTTGAAGATAATAAAGGTGTAAAAAGCACGTTAATCGGGGAAATTTATGACCGCGAAGAAGTGCCAACCGAGCGTTTAGTGTCAGCGGGGCATACATTTACGCAAGACCCTGGTGAGTTTGTAACGCGTTACCTCGTTAAAACCGGTAACCGTGAGTTTGTGGGTTTAGATTTTCGTTGGATCTTAGCCACTGATATTGTTAGCCGTACTCAACCGGCAGATATTGCCAAATTAGAGCGGACTAAAAATGGTAACTTTTACGGTTACCCAATCGCAGTGATTGAAGACGGTAAGCGTTTAGCATTAAACAGCGATACCGAAATCGAAACCTCATTGGTTAGCCATATTGAGCGTGCGGTTGAAATTTCAGATCAAGCGCTTGATTTGCAAAAGTCGGACATTGGTGCAATTAACTATCAAATCGAACGTTTGCGCTTAAAGCAACGTGGCTATGAGCTTGATGGAGAGTTAACCGATGCACGTAAAGCCGATATCAAAGCGCAAATTGATCAGTTAAACAAAGACTATTTAGTGCTTGAAAAAGACCTATTTGCACTGCGTGATAAAGCGGCTCGCGACTCAGTGGTCATCCGCGACATGCGTGGTCAAGAAGTGATCCTCAAGCTAGACTCTATTTTAGATGTTAGTTATGTCAATCACATGAGCATCTTTCAAAAGGTCGGTCATTGGTTTGTTGGCATTGGTCGTTTTATTAATGACGACCCACGTGAAGCTAATACCGAAGGTGGGGTATTTCCAGCTATCTTTGGTACGGTATTTATGGTGATGTTGATGGCCGTTATCGTGACACCATTTGGTGTGGTAGCAGCTATCTACTTACATGAATACGCTAAAAAAGGCCATTACTAAGATGATCCGTATCGCGGTGATTAATTTAGCGGGTGTACCGTCGATTGTGTATGGTGTGTTTGGTCTAGGCTTCTTTGTTTACATGATGGGTGGCTCAATTGACCAATTGTTTTTCCCTGAAGCATTACCCGCACCGACATTTGGATCGCCCGGGGTTATCTGGTCAGCATTAACTTTGGCTATCCTCACGTTGCCAGTTGTGATTGTATCGACCGAAGAAGGCCTTAGCCGTATACCTAGCGCAGTGCGCCAGGGTAGCCTTGCTTTAGGTGCAACCAAAGCCGAAACCTTATGGCGCATTGTTATCCCAATGGCGAGCCCAGCCATTATGACCGGCCTAATTTTAGCTGTGGCACGTGCTGCCGGTGAAGTTGCCCCGTTAATGTTGGTGGGTGTAGTAAAACTTGCCCCTACTTTACCGATAGATATGAACTTCCCGTTTGTGCATTTAGAGCGTAAGTTCATGCACTTAGGTTTCCATATTTACGATGTAGGCTTCCAGAGCCCTAACGTTGAAGCGGCTCGCCCATTGGTGTACGCAACCTCGTTCTTATTAGTATCAGTAATTGTTGCACTTAACTTAACCGCAATCAGCGTGCGCAACCATTTACGTGAAAAATTCCGTTCGCTAGAACACTAATTAGCGATATCCTGAAGGAAAGACAAAAATGATTTCTATTGATAGTTCAGCAATGCAAACAGAAACAGTTGATTTAGTTAACTTACCCGCGCAGGATACCGCACTTGAGATCCGTAACCTTGATTTACGTTATGGTGACAAACAAGCGTTATTTGATGTGTCGATGAAGATCCCTAAAAAGCAGGTGACAGCATTCATTGGCCCAAGTGGTTGTGGTAAATCAACCTTATTACGTTGTATTAACCGCATGAACGATTTAGTTGATACTTGTAAAATTGAAGGTGAAATTTTACTTCATGGACAAAACATTTATGACAAGAAAGTGGATGTAGCATCACTGCGTCGTAATGTGGGCATGGTGTTCCAGCGTCCTAACCCGTTTCCTAAATCAATTTACGAAAACGTGGTGTATGGCTTACGTTTACAAGGCGTAAATAACCGCCGCGAATTAGATGAAGCGGCAGAGCGTTCTTTACGTGGCGCTGCCATTTGGGATGAAGTCAAAGATCGTTTGCATGACAACGCATTTGGCTTGTCGGGTGGTCAGCAACAACGTTTGGTTATTGCGCGCGCAATTGCAATCGAGCCAGAAGTGCTATTATTAGATGAACCTACTTCAGCGTTGGATCCTATTTCAACTTTAACCATTGAAGAGTTGATCACAGAGCTTAAAAAACAATACACAGTTGTTATTGTGACGCATAACATGCAACAGGCTGCACGTGTATCAGATCAAACGGCCTTTATGTATATGGGTGAACTGGTTGAGTATGCCAACACTAACACTATTTTCACTACCCCTAAAAAGCGTAAAACAGAAGATTACATCACCGGTCGTTACGGTTAATTCTGTGAATAACGTTTTTAATTAACTTTTGAATTAGGTGGGTATTATGGACAAAATAATTTTAAGTAAACACATTTCAGGCCAGTTTAATGCTGAACTTGAAGATATTCGTAACCGCGTATTAGCCATGGGCGGTTTAGTTGAGCGTCAACTTGAACAAGCACTAGATGCGCTAGCAAGCTTAGATACTGAACTGGCACAAACTGTCATTAATGGCGACCACAAAGTTAACGGCATGGAAGTGTCGATTGACGAAGAGTGTACTCGCATTATTGCTAAGCGCCAGCCAGCAGCAAGTGACTTACGTATGATTATCGCCATTACAAAAACCATTGCAGATTTAGAACGCATTGGTGATGCGTGTGTGCGTATCGCTAAAGCGGCACTTGAAAACCGTGCCAATAACCAACAGCCATTATTAGTTAGCATTGAAAATATGAGCCGCCATGCAACACGCATGTTGCATTCAACCCTTGATGCGCTGGCACGTATGGACGCTGATCAAGCACTGGAGCTTCATAAAGCGGATGCCAAACTAGACAAAGAATACGAAGGTATTATCCGTCAATTAATGACTCACATGATGGAAGACCCTCGCTCTATTCCTGGTGTTTTAGATGTGTTATGGAGCCGCCCGTGCTGTAGAGCGTGTAGGTGACCGCTGTAAAAATATCTGTGAATACGTGATTTACTATGTAAAAGGTAAAGACGTTCGCCATGTGTCGTATGAAGAAATGGAAAAAGGTTTGTAATTTTTTGAGTGATAAACTCAAATAGCAAATACCAGAGTTAATCGTTACATTATGTTTGTTAAAGCCCCTTTCGAGGGGCTTTTTTATGCCTTATGAATGAGGTGAAGTTAAGACTGAGCATATCACCGCTGATTGGACATAATGACTTATTAGAAAACCGTCATTGGTTCAAATTGTCCCTACAGTTTTGTTTATGTGTTATTTACCGATTTATTTTGAGATCTGTGTCTCATTTTAAATATGGCATTGTTATTGCTGTAATTTAGTATCTATTACCTACGGCAAGATTTATGAGATGTGAAATCAATCGTTTCGACAACGTCAATAAGATTTCAGGCGAGTTCAGTGGCGCATTTGCAGATTTAGGCACCTTTCTTCCTTTAGTGCTAGGTTTAATCGCCCTTAATCACTTTTCCCCACAAGGGATATTTTTGGGTTTCGGTTTTTTTGCATTATTTACAGCACTTTATTACCGAAGACCCATGCCGGTACAACCGATGAAGGTGATTAGTGCGTTAGTCATTGCAGAAGGCATGTCCCTCGGTATGCTCCAGGCATCTGCCATACTCATGGGGATTATCCTGCTGGTATTAGCTTATAGTGGCATTATTCAATGGATGGCCAAGCAGTTATCGCCAGCAATCAGTATTGGTATTCAGCTAGCCATCGGGCTTCAACTTATCTGGCTTGGCGGTGTCATGATGAGCGAAACTTGGTTCATTGGTTTACTTGCCTTTGGCTTATTGTTCGCGAGCCGTTATATGCCAATGCAATATTTGGTGATGCCGTTAGTGATTCTCCTCGGCATTATTTGGCAATATTACAGTGGTACAGCCCCTAGTTTTAATTTTACCCAAACCAGCGCATGGCAGTTAAGTTGGCCTAGTATTGATGAATGGGGATCGGCTGCAGTGTTATTAGTATTACCGCAATTAGCGCTAACATTAACCAATGCGGTGATTGCAGTGTCGGCAATGGCAAAAGATAAGTTTCCTGAAGACGCAGCTAAATTTGAACCACAACAATTTGCTAAAAGCTCTGGTTGGGCAAATTTATTATTAGCGCCATTTGGGGCAACAGCCATGTGCCATGGAGCAGGTGGCCTTGCTGTACAATATCACTTTGGTGCTCGTACCTGGTTAGCGCCCACCATTTTTGGCAGTACATGTATACTCATTGCTATTTTTTGAAGCCAGGGCATTGCCGGTGCACTTTCATTAATTCCTCTGGCCATTTTAGGCAGTTTACTTGCAATAGCAGGTACGCAGTTGGCCTGGTCAAAACGCTTTATCGATGGTAAACCTTTTTGTATTTTTGTCATTTTTTCTACCGCAATAACATGTTTAGCCATTAATACCGCAGCAGGCTTAGCCGTAGGGGTGTTATTAGAGCTAGGTCGTCATCAATGGTTGAATGTCGCCAATATGAATAAGTAATCTATTGCTTGTTTCAGTATGAATACCTTAGATGCCTATGGTGCTTCGTTAGGGCTACAAAATAAGCTGTCGCGAACCGTGAACCTGTTCCAGATAGTGAATAGATTTGAAGTGACTAATCAACAAACTGTGTTAACATTTTTATCCTGTTCTTTCTTCTTTTATGTGAACAATGAAAAAAACACTCGCGCGCGGCTTAACTAACTTACTGCCAATGGTTCTGTCCATTTGGCTGTTTTGGTCTTTATTTATTTCACTTGATGGATTAGGCCAATTACTACTTGAAATTGTTGGCGTTAACTCCGTGTTTGTTGGTGCCGGCTTTTGCTTAGTCGCCTGTTTAATCTTTGTTGCAGGTCTGCTTTTTTCAGTAAGCCCAATTGCCTGGGTTTATGGTTGGATAGAAAGCCAGCTAATGAAGTTTCCACTATTTAAGTCGGTTTATGGCAGCATTCGTGATATTGCCAGTTTGATGAGCCGTGATGGTGAACCTAAAACGCAAAAAACCGTATTAGTGAAACAAGCCAATGGTGGTTATGTTGTCGGTTTTATTATGAGTGAGTCAGCGCCTCAACCATTGGCAGATGCTCTACCTGAAGGCGATTGGGTGCCAGTATTATTTCAGCTCAGTTACCAAATGGCAGGAGTCACCAGTTTAGTTAAACGTGACGATCTAATTTACGTTGACTGGTCATTTGAGGATGCGATGCGCTTTAATTTAACCGCCGGGATCGCTAATACCAAAGCAGTGTAGTGCCGGTTTTATTGCTAAGTATTACTGACATCGTGACTCAGTATGAGTGTCACCTACATTACCTGTATTTATCGAATTCATCTCAATTAGCTTAATCATCGTCAAATAACAGCGTATAAACAATTGCCCCAAGTGATAACAGTGATTATCCTTGGGGTAATTTTTTTGTCCGAGTAATACTTGTATGTCAACTAATCAAAGTAAACTAGATAAAGTCTTAGCCGAAGCTAGAGACTACAAAGCCACCCGTGAAAAGGGCTACCGTGAACAAGCATTAAAACTCTACCCTTGGGTCTGCGGCCGCTGCACTCGTGAATTTACTCATAAAAACTTGTCTGAGTTAACCGTCCATCACCGCGATCATAATCACGATAACAATCCTTCAGATGGCACCAACTGGGAATTATTGTGCTTGTATTGTCACGATAATGAACACTCACGCTTTGAAGAGTTAATCCGTTACGGCAGCACCAAAGAAGCTAAGCAAGATGCTGCAACTTACAACCCATTTGCCGACCTTAAAGCCATGATGAAAAAATAAAAAACATCATCGAGGAAAACAATACTAGAACCTAAAATCAACAGAAACACTTGGATCCCTGATAACAGATCTCAGGAATGACGGCATAAAAATGATGCCCACTACACCGTCGTTCCGGCAATGCTGCTGAGCCGGAATCCAGGTGTTGGCTTTTGTTCTTATGTCTTTTCTTGCAGGACGAAGTCCGTCCTTGTCACTTGCAGCGAAGCGCCCTTGACACTTCATCTTAGTCACTTTGAATACACTTTTACCGCTTTAAACGCTTTTCAGCATCTAACCATTTGGCGCGAGACAAGGTTTGGTTATTAGTCTCACCCAAAAACTGTTGCTTTCTAGCGGCTAAGGTATCCAAAATCTGTTGTTTTTGTTCATCAGAAGCGCTCGACCAAATCACAATTTCGTCAATATGGCGAAAACAGCCCATACAAAAATCTTCTTCATTTAAGCCACAACGGGCGACACAAGGCGAGTGCATAGTTTACAATTCCGATTCAACATCCAATGACACGCATCCTATCATTTCAATCAGCTAAGGTTAACCGTCAGCAAAAATATGTCAGCAATCGATTATCAACATACGTTCAAATCACTCGACTCATTGCTTGAAGCATTAAAACCCTTATGGCAGCTGGTGGCGTTTGAGTGTGACCACTTACCTTGGCAGCAGGCATTTCCTTGTTTAGCGCAAACCGTATGGCAATTAAACGATGCAGAATTAGATAATATTGATGCCGACCAAGATAAACTTGTACAAACGTTATTACCCAGCCTCATTAGCGACATTAAACAAAGTGAAAAGCTAAACGCTGATGAACTGATTGAGCAATTAAACTTGTTAGTCATCACTTTGCCTACAAGCTTGAGTACAGCAGACCCAACAGGCCAGGAACAAGCTGATTTAACCCATTTTAGTGCCCATATAAAAGGGCGGAAATGGCAGCAAATATCCGCTTTTGCTGAGCATATTAACCCACAGCAACAGGCACATTTAACGCCGTTACCCGTATTAGAATGGTGCGCAGGCAAAGGCCATTTAGGCCGTTTAGTCGCCAAGCAGCAACAAGTACAAGTGACTAGCCTTGAATGGCAAGCCAGCTTATGTGAGCAAGGCCAAGCGTTTGCCACACAATGGCAATTACCACAACGATTTATATGCGCCGATGCATTTGCATCGTTTAACTCTAATGAGACAATATTTTATCCGCAGCAACATGCCATTGCATTGCATGCTTGCGGCGACTTACATGTGCGCTTAATTAAATTAGCAACTAACGCCGATACTCAAGCGATTTCAATTTCGCCTTGTTGTTATCACTTAATACAAGGTTCACATTATCAGCCCCTCTCAACTCAGGCTAAAGCCAGCAACCTCAAGCTTGCAAAACATGACTTACAGCTGCCACTGCAACAAAGCGTGATTGCCAGCCCTAAACAACAAGCACGGCGTTTGCAAGAAGTGGCATGGCGTTTAGGTTTCGACAGCTTACAGCGCGACATACGTGACATTAATGCTTACTTACCTGTGCCCACGATCAAACAAAGTCAATTAAGTAGCAGTTTTGTCGATTTTTGTGTTTGGGCGGCAGCACAAAAAGGATTAACATTAACCAATGACATCGATTTTGATGTTTTTTTACAACGCGGTATCGCAAGGCAGCGACTCACAAAGCGCATTGATTTAGTCGCCCACTTATTCCGCCGTGCATTAGAGTGTTGGTTATTGCTAGACCGCGTGTGTTTTTTGCAACAACAAGGATATCGCGTTTTGCTGAGTGAATTTTGTCCAAACAGTGTCACACCACGAAATGCGTTTATTCAAGCAATTAAAACAGCGACTTAAGTAAGAGAAAAATTATTTTTACAGTTAAGCCTTTGTTTAATAGCCTGTATTTTATTGAAGGCGATAACAATCAAAGACGTTGTTAATCAACCAGCTTAACAGTCTTGCAAAAAAACCTTAAATAACCCAGCTTGGCTGCGGTTTTTGATTGAATAATGAAGCCATTCTTGTTCAAATGGCGGGTTAATAACGAATAACAACTATTCTAGGGGCTTTTGGCTAACTAGAGCGAAGCGAATTATACGGTTTAATGAAATATTCACGCGTCTTTATCAATAGTCTGGCTTATGAGCTAGCACCACAAGTAGTGTCGAGTAGCGATTTAGAATCTCGCTTAGCACCGCTTTATCAAAAGTTCCGTATTCCTATGGGGCAACTTGCAGCATTAACCGGTATTACCGAGCGTCGTTGGTGGCCAAAAGGACATCGTCTGTCTGATGGCGCTATCGCAGCAGCGCATAAAGCGGTTAATGAAACGGGCATCGAAGTCAGCGAACTTGGCGCTGTGGTTTACACAGGCGTTTGCCGCGACCAACATGAACCCGCAACAGCTTGCCGAATAGCCGCAGAGTTGGGTGTGTCAAAAGACACCGCAATATACGACATCAGCAATGCCTGTTTAGGTGTGTTGTCGGGTATTTTAGATATTGCAAACCGTATTGAACTTGGCCAAATCAAAGCCGGTATGGTGGTATCTTGTGAATCGGCGCGCGACATTGTTGACGCAACCATCGAGCACATGCTTGCTGAGCCGACAATGCAAAACTTTGCCCAGTCGCTTGCAACCTTAACCGGTGGCTCAGGCGCCATAGCAGTGATTTTGACCGACGGCAGTTTGCCGCTCAAAACCACGCGTCAGCATCAGTTACTCGGTGCCAGTCATTTGTCGGCACCAGAGCATCATCAGTTGTGTCAATGGGGCCTGCAAGAAGCAGGGCACTTATTGTACCGCGAATTTATGCGTACCGACGCAGTGACCTTGCTTAAAGAAGGCGTTGAACTGGCCAAACACACCTGGGAGCATTTTTTAGCCCAGCGTGACTGGGTAGTTGAGCAGGTTGATAAAGTCATTTGTCACCAGGTGGGCGCATCTAATCGTAAACAAGTGTTAAACGCACTGAATATTCCACACGAGAAAGAATACCCAACCTATCAAAAGCTTGGCAACATGGGCACGGTATCGCTACCAGTAACCGCAGCCATTGCACATGACGCAGGCTTTTTACGTGTTGGCGATCAAGTCAGCTTTTTAGGAATAGGCAGTGGCCTAAACTGCATGATGTTAGGGATTAAGTGGTAACACTGAATTTTTGCATTTCATTATAAAAATAGTTAACAGGATGCATCATGCAAGAAAACTTACTGCCTTTTAAAAGTCATTATTTAGACCGTAACGGCAATAAACTGCATTACATCAACGAAGGCCAAGGTGAGCCTGTAGTGATGGTGCACGGTAACCCTAGTTGGAGTTACTACTACCGTAATTTAGTGAGTGCGTTGAGCGACAATCATCAATGCATCGTGCCAGACCATATTGGTTGCGGTTATTCAGACAAACCCGATGACCCACAATACGACTACACCTTAACTAATCGTATTGACGACTTAGAAGCCTTACTCGACAGCCTAGATGTTAAACAAAACATCACTCTAGTGGTACATGATTGGGGCGGAATGATCGGCATGGGCTTTGCGGCTCGACATCCTGAACGCATCAAACGCATTGTGTGTTTAAACACTGCAGCGTTTCACTTACCTAAAACCAAGCCGTTTCCGTGGGCATTATGGATTTGCCGTGAAACCTTACTCGGCACCTTATTAGTGCGTGGCTTAAATGCGTTTTCATCTGCGGCATCGTATGTGGGGGTTAAACGTAAACCTATGAGCAAAGAAGTGCGCGAAGCTTACGTAGCGCCGTTTGACTCATGGAAAAACCGCATTTCAACATTGCGTTTTGTGCAAGATATTCCATTAAAGCCAGGCGACCGTAACTACGATTTAGTCACAAGTATTGGCGACAGCTTAAGTCAATTTGCGACCGTACCAGCCTTGATTTGTTTTGGTTTAAAAGACTTTGTATTCGACAAGCACTTTTTAGCGCAGTGGCGCCAGCGTATGCCACATGCAGAGGTGCATGAATTTGCCGACTGCGGTCATTACATTCTCGAGGACGCCAGTGACGAAGTGATAGGGCTAATTAAAGACTTTATCGCTCAAAACTAAAGATTAAAAGGCTCATTTGAGCCTTTTATTTGTTTTAACCGTCTACAATGATTGCTTATGACTCAAATACTCACTCAAGCTAATGCCAATATCTGCCAGCACCTTAAACGTGCTGCGCAAAACATGCCGACCACGCTAGCGGTTGCTGTACAACACGCTAAACAAAGTCACTTCAATTATCAAGAAATCGACTTTGCAACCTTACATCAACAATCAGACATGATTGCCAAAGGACTTATTCAATACGGCATTACCCGCGGCATGAAAGCGGTGTTAATGGTTACCCCAAGCATTGAGTTTTTTTCGTTGACGTTTGCGCTATTTAAAGCCGGTATCATTCCGATTTTAGTCGACCCAGGCATGGGCATTAAAAACCTCAAACAATGCTTTGAAGAGTCGCAACCCGACGCCTTTATCGGTATTCCTAAAGCGCATATTGCCAGACGCTTACTGGGCTGGGGTAAGGGCAGTGTAAAACAGGTCATTAATGTTGGCGGCTCAGGGTTACAGCGCTGGTTGGCCAACGCCACAAGCCTTGAAACCATTACCGAAATCGGCAGAAATGAGGCTTATTCTTTTGATATGGCCTTGCTAAAAGCAGATGACATGGCCGCCATATTGTTTACCAGTGGCAGCACGGGTACCCCAAAAGGTGTGGTGTACAGCCATGCCATGTTTGAAGCACAAATCAGCGCACTTAAAAATGATTATTGTATTAGCTCTGGTGAACGCGATTTAGCCACGTTTCCGTTATTCTCGTTATTTGGTCCAGCCTTGGGTATGGCCTCAATTGTGCCAGATATGGATGCCAGTAAACCCATTACCGCTAATCCAGCAAACTTATTTGCCGCCATCGAGCAGTATCAATGCAGCAATATGTTTGTTAACCCAGCCTTGCTTGAACGCTTAGGCTTGGCTGGCGAGCAAACACAGCATAAATTAAGCAGTGTTAAACGGGTTATTTCAGCAGGCGCACCAGCGACCATTAGCTCGATAAAACGCTTCAGTAAAATGCTTAACCCTGGTGTGCAAGTACTTAATTCTTATGGTGCGACAGAGTCGTTACCCATCAGTATGATTGGCAGTGACGCGCTATTTACCACCAGTGAATTGACCGATCAAGGCAAAGGCATTTGTGTCGGCAAACCTATTTCGTCGGTTGATATCAGCATTATCGCAATAACCGATGACCCCATCAAAAACTGGGACAGCATTACTCCATTAGCCGCAAATCACATAGGTGAAATTGTGGTTAAAGGCTCTATGGTGAGTCAATCATATTATCAGCGTGACCAAGCCACTAAAAATGCCAAAATTGATGACGGTGAAGTCTATCGCCATCGTATGGGCGATGTTGGGTATCTAGACGATGAAGGATTATTGTGGATGTGTGGCCGCAAAGGGCATATTGTCGACGCAAAACGCGGTAATCAAAAGCTAAAACGCTATTACACCATCCCTTGTGAGCGTGTGTTTAATACCCATCCGCAAGTGAAACGCTCTGCCATCGTAGGCGTTGAGGTAGCGGGCGATACTGTGCCTGTGGTGTGTATTGAGTTAAACAAAGATATTGTATGCTCAACCGCTAATGTACTGTACCAAGACTTGATTAAACTCGCTGAACAATACCCGCACACCGAAGGCATTAACCGCTTTTTAATTCATTCTGACTTTCCGGTCGATGTACGCCATAACGCCAAAATATTCCGTGAAAAATTGACCGTGTGGGCACAAGCAAAGTGGCGAGAATAAGGGCTCTGCATGCAATTAACTGATTTAGCACTACAAGAGCAACACGCACTTTCGCAACTCAGCAGTAAAGTGAACAAAGTGTTTGTCACTGGCGCAGGCGGCTTTTTAGGTTTAGCGATTTGTCAGCGCTTACTTGCCGCAGGCATAAACGTGGTGGGTTTTGCCCGTGGCAATTATCCCAACTTAGTAGAGCTTGGCGTCGACATGTATCGTGGCGACATCAGCGATTTTGCCAGTGTCAAACAGGCTATGCAAGGCTGCGACATGGTGTTTCATGTGGCCTCAAAAGCGGGTGTGTGGGGCAGTAAACAAAGCTACTATTCACCCAATGTTGACGGTGCAACCAATATTATCAACGCTTGTATGGCGCTTAATATTCCATCACTTGTGTATACCAGCACCCCAAGTGTGACCTTTGCTGGCGTTGATGAAAACGGCATTGATGAGTCAGCCCCTTATGCCAACCAGTACCTCAATTATTACGGCGAATCAAAAGCCCTGGCCGAGCAAATGGTGCTGGCCGCCAACAGCGACAGCTTAAAGACCACAGCGCTACGCCCACACCTAATTTGGGGGCCAAACGATCCTCATTTAGTGCCACGAGTCATTGAGCGAGCCAAAGCAGGGCGATTAAAGCTGGTGGGTAAACAAGATAAACTGGTCGACACCATTTATGTCGATAATGCCGCCTATGCACATATTTTGGCGGGCGTCGATTTAGTCAATATTGCTAACAGTGCCGGTAAAGCTTACTTTTTAAGTAATGACGAGCCCATCACCATGGCCGCGATGTTAAATCAAATTTTAGCCTGTGCCGATTTAGCCCCTGTCACTCAGCGCGTGCCTGCTGGTGTTGCTTATGCCGCAGGTGTAGTGCTTGAAACCCTATATGGCCTGCTGAATAAATCGCAAGAACCTATTATGACCCGCTTTGTGGCACGGCAACTCTCGACCAGCCATTACTTTGATATCAGCGCTGCCAAACGTGATTTAGGCTACCAACCCTTGGTGAGCATAGAGCAGGGCATGCAGCGACTAAAGCAGTCTTTAAATGCTGGCTTAGCGTTGTAACATTGTATTGACAACCCCTCTCACGCTTATTTATTACCAACAACTTGGTTAACCAGCAATCCGTTGTATCTTAAACCTGACTACCGCTAAAAATGACCTAACAACAAGGTAGTTCAGGGAGAATAAATGCAGCACAGTAAACAAAGTCAATGGGATAAAGCCACACTCGCCATTCATGGCGGTCATCAACGCGAAGCTTTTGGCTCGCTCACCACGCCACTTTATCAAACCGCCACCTTTGTATTTGATAACGCAGAGCAAGGTGGAGCACGTTTTGCGGGTGATGAGCAAGGTTACATCTATACCCGTTTAGGCAACCCAACAACCGCAGAATTAGAGCGTAAAATGGCACTGTTAGAAGGTGCAGAAGATGCCGCCGCAACCGCATCAGGTATGGCAGCTGTATCAAGCGCACTGTTAACCCATTTGCACGCAGGCGATCACTTGGTTGCATCAAAAGCGGTTTATGGCTGCACCTTCGCCCTCATGACCACCCAACTCACGCGCCTAGGCATCAGCACCACATTAGTCGACTTTACCGACATGCATGCTGTTGAGGCCGCGCTCAAACCTAACACCAAAGTGTTGTTCTGCGAAACCCCAGTCAATCCACATCTGCAAGTGTTCGACCTGAGTAAAATGGCCAGCATCGCCAAAGCCCACAATTTAGTATCGATAGTCGATAACACCTTTATGACCCCACTATTGCAGCAACCGCTCGCCCTTGGTATCGACATGGTGATCCACAGCGCAACTAAGTATTTAAATGGTCATGGCGACGTAATCGCAGGCATAGTGTGCGGCAAGGCAGAGCACATGCACCGCTTAAAATTTGAAATATTAAAAGACTTTGGTGGCGTGATATCACCCCACGACGCTTGGTTAATATTACGTGGGCTAAAAACCCTAGACGTCCGCTTAACTCGTCATTGTGACAACGCAGAAGTGTTAGCTGAATATTTAGATAAACACCCTAAATTCAGCCAGGTCTTTTACCCCGGCTTATCGCACCACCAAGGCCACCGCTTTGTGGGTAACCAAATGAAACGCGCCGGCGGCGTCATCGCATTCGAACTAAAAGGCAACAAGCAAGACGCAATTAACTTCGTCAACCGACTTCAACTGTTCACCATCGCCGTCAGCCTAGGCGACGCCGAATCGCTCATTCAACACCCAGCGTCCATGACCCACTCACCCTACACCCCAGAAGCCAGAGCTGAGGCAGGAATCACCGACAACTTACTGCGCATATCAGTAGGCCTAGAAAACGTACAAGACTTAATAGCAGATATAGAACAAGCATTGCTGTAACTTGTCTTTGACTGTTGGTCTTTCTTGCAGGACGAAGTCCGTCCTTGTCACTTGCAGCGAAGCTCACTTGATACTTAAAAGCAACACCTGGATCCCTGATAACAACATTCAGGAATGACGGGCGATAAAGTAACACCTGGACCCTCAATGAAAGCACTCGAGGATGACGGAAAAAACTGACGAGCGGGTAGAGTAATAATACCTACCACCTAGTTCATTCTTTTAGAAACACCCACAAAAAAGCCCAAATTAATGGGCTTTTAATGTGATGCAACGAGTGAGTATTAGTTGCTTGAGATTGTTCCAGCACCACCGCCAGAGCCGCCACCGAAACCTGTGCCGCCAGGTGAAGGGGCTGCGCCAAATGCGCCACCAGCTGCAGTTTGTAATTCTTCAAGGTTCGCATTTACAATTGCAGGGTCAACGCCTACAGCAATTGCTACAGCCAAAATATCATCAGGTGTCATACCTGCTGCAAAAGCGGCTTGAATGGCTTCAATAATTAAAGCCTCATCGCCATTTGCTGCAATAAGTGATGCCGCCAGTTGTTCAGACACTTCAGATACTGGGGCCGTTTGATTACTTGCAAGTTGAGTTTCTTCAGCCGCAATCACACCAGCAGACATGCCTGTGGTCATTAATGCTGAAACTAATAACAGGGTTAATTTATTCTTACGCATTATGTTGCCTCGTGATTCGGTGAGTGGCTAAAGTCGTTCAACTGTAGTGCACTTGATCCATGTGTTTGTTGCATTAGCAGGAATAATTGTACTGAAATTCCGTACAGCATACAATCCATTCCCTTGCAATCCATCGATGTTCATGAGTGAAAAATGTTCACCTATCATGGACGACTCTACCTGTGGTGCAATGATTTTTATCCCTATACCATGGCATATTTGTATCACGGTCTGCACAAAAAAGCGGGTATCGGCTTCGGCTATATCACGTACATAAGTAGGATCAATCTTAATATAATCAATGTTTAAGTTACGGATGTAGCAAAACGAACTCAAACTTGAGCCAAAACGCTCAATCGCAATATCAATATCTAATTTTTTAGCTCGGCGAATAAATTTCTCGGTAGATTCTAAAGAAAGCATGGCGCCCGACTCGTTAAATTCATACAAAAGTGGTGGAAGCGTTTTGTGCATTTTTTGGTAAAGATCGAACAACCAATCAGTAAATACCGGGTTATGCAGCGCACGATTGCTAATATTAATCGCGACTCGTGTATGTTCAATGTGTTGCAACTTATAAAATATAAAACATATTACGGCTTGCTCAAGCTCTTGCAGTACACCTAAACGCTCAGCCATTGCGAACACATCGAGTGTTGATAATATCTCGCCATCCACTTTAAAGCGCACAAATGACTCAACGTATAAAATCGTTTGATTATCATCTACGACAGGTTGCAGCATTAAATCGAAAATCTTATCTAACGGAATACACTTAATCGAAAAGTCTTTACTGTTGCTGTTACTAATTTCGTTTTTAAAATATTCAGTAAACTGAGTTAAAATGCCAACCCACTCTTCACGCGAATGGTTCTTTTGCATAGATTCAGCCGACACTAAGCCTTTATTGTTTTCGGCATATTGGTTATGAACTAGCTGATGATCTAAACGTTTTACCACCTCTGTAAAATCTTCTTGTTGATTTACCTGGGTAAGCGAATGCTTGGCAAAGCCATGGCTAAAGCGCGATGAGCTTTCAATCATAATGCTAGCGGCAAGCTGTTGGTCGACTTCGTTAGCTGCTTCTTCTGTTAATAAGCTTAAAAACGCAAACTCAGAGCCCGAGATACGGTACAAAGTAGCATCTTGCAAACTACTCATCTGCTGACTAAATAGTTGTGCACCAGACAAAATATAATCATCGCCACTGCCATAACCCTCAATATCGTTAATTTGTTTTAACGAGGTCATAGACACTAAACCCAAATAAAATCGATTTCCGTGAACATCATATTCAGCCTGAATCGACTCAAAACGTTTTAATAATGCGCGGCGGTTTGGCAGGCCAGTATGTGGGTCAATGTATACCTCATGCGACAACGCCTCAGCCAGCTTGGTTTGCTCGTTAAACGAGCGCTGCACATTTTCAACCATACGGTTAATGGCATTAACAACAGTACGAAGTTCAGAAGTAAAAGGGTTGATAGAATTTAAAGTAAAGCGTTTTTGAATAACCGACTCAGCTTGTTTTTCAATATAACGTAACGGGTTAAGCACCGCTTTTAAAATAAAATACACACACAATAAAGCCACAAACAGCTGCAACAGCGTGGTGCTAAAGGTGTCTACAGCATGGTCCCATAAGCTTTTATATGAGGTACCCGCATGAGATTGCACTTCGAGTTGACCCGCAATACGCCAGCCGTCGCTGACTTCACTGGTCATCACTGGTGGGGTTAAGGTAAACCAATCAATAAACCATTGTGGTACCGCAAAGTTACCTTGAGGATTGTCGCGGTTAAATAATACCTTTCCGTCCAGGTTGGTAAAAGTAATGTGCTGATAATAACCAGAATCAAAAATGGCATTGGTCATGGTTTCGGCAATTACTAAACCTTCTTCATCCATATAAGGTGATATAGACAATCCCAAACTGTGGGCTGCCCCTTGAGCATGTGAGGCCAATTGCTCGTTTAAATAGTCTCGCATGTTCGACACATTATTATACAGCGCCGCGCTAAAGCTAAACAAAGACAAACACGCAATCAATAAATACAATTGCAACCGTAAAGACATTCCCTTTCTAAACATAATTGTTAACCCTGCTTTTTGTTATTCGCCGTTTTCTATTCTATTTACTAAATCTGTCCAGGTTTTGGTACCTGAGCTTGTGGGTTTGTTACTGCCTAAACCTTGTGCTTTTGCCAACCATAAACCTTGCCCATTAAATGAGTAAACAGGTTTTAAATCTCGGCGTTGATTAGCTGGTAAAATCTTTGTCTTTAAATTATCTAGCACCAAAGGCATCGCACCAGGGGTATCTAAATAAATCAGCACCATGTGTGGCTCGTTTATCAGTAGTGCACGCACATACATTAAACGCATTTTACTTTCATCAACGCCCATAGCTTTGAGCGTAAAATATTTAAAAATGGCAAAGTCTTCGCAATCACCACCCTTAGTGCCTAAAGACTCTATAGGCGTTGCCCAATAATCGCTTTTATTCCAGTGCTCGCTGTCGCTGGTAAAACCTATACGGCGATTGGCAAATTGATTGGCTAAATGTAATTTCTCGGTATCACTTAAACCCAAACCTTCGTTTATGGTAGCTCGCCAGTCTGTAAAATCATCAACTCGCTTAACACCATAACGCTGCTCTACTAGCTTGAAAAAATCAGTGGTGAATAGTTCATCGCTGATATTGGCAATACACATAGCCGAAAACACCACAGGCAGTATGAGCCAACGGTAAAAGGTAAGTTTGCTTAAACTATTCAAGCGAATGCCCAAAATGCCTACTGTAAATTCCGATTAAAAGTATTGTAATAAAGCTACACAAATGAATGCTATAACAACACCATCATAAGCTACTAAATCCTAAAACGACAATAAAATGGCGATAATAACAACGCTCGAATGTTTAAAACGCGATATTTGGGGTTGGGTCATTCAAAAGTCGTACAAGCTGCATCGTAAATTTGTTATCTCAAATTAGGTATATTTAAAATTAAATTTGACGCTGTCAATTTGTTGGTATGTTAATTGTTTGTTGTATTTTAAGTTGAAGACGTAGTACAGCGGTAACGTGTCGTTATGGTTAAAAAATATACAAATTCTAACTAAAAACTAAGCTAAATTAGCGCTAGCAAAAATACTAATGTGTAAGTAACATTACCTTGCATGGATGAAGTTGATTTTAAAATTAATAAAAACAATAGCTTGAGTTTTTTTATTACAGGTAGAAAGGTTAAGGTAATCAAAATTTTAAAAAATGATATCTCTAAAGTGATGTAATTTGAATTGCACCAAAACAGCACTTTTCGTTCCAAAATGTAGCATGTGAGACCACAAAAAATCTCACTTTTAATTAAATGACACCACTAAAGGTATTAATTAAAAGGTGATGCGGCTTGTTTACCGTACTCATGACGTAAAAGTTAACGAGTAAGTCTTATAGTCGTCAACGTGTCGTTTGAAGTGTTTAAATTGAGTCAAACGACATAAAAATAGTACTTTATAAAAGATCGTCAAAAAACTGTCATTGAATTACGATATAAACTATAGTTAGTTAATCATTAAGAGGACAGACGTAAAAACAGAAAGTAGAAAGGGAACATCCATACAAGGCATGATGCCACCGTGAGCTGTTGTTTAGAGCCATAAATCATTTTGATTTTACCTCATTAGTTACCGATGCGATCTCATATCGTTGTTGTTTCCTACTGCGTCCAAAATACATATTGTTAGGTGTATCAACCCACCCCAAAACACTATGTATTGCCAGGGCTGGCGAGTTAACACATCACTCTCCACCCCAGCAGCGAGTAAACTCGCATGACCAATCTACTGTTTCGTTCTGAAACGCCAACCTTCTTAGTAGAAAAAAGTATTAGTAAAAATAAAAAGTTAACAGGTTTCACAGCAATCTAGAGGCTGCAATCTAGTGGCGGTAGCGTGCTTTTTTTCAGAGAAAACAATTAAACAAGTCATCTTTTAGCTGTCATCTTTAATGCCGTCATTCCTGAGAGTTGTTATCAGGGATCCAAGTGTTTCTTGTTGCACTTGACTTTGCTTTTGACCTTGAATTTGACTTGCTTGTCACTTGTCACTTGTCACTTGTCACTTGTCACTTGTCACTTTTTCAATTTTTTAAAAGGAAGTTTATCAAATGAAAATTGCCATAGCAGGCACAGGCTATGTTGGCTTATCAAACGCAATGTTACTGGCACAACATAACGAGGTTGTGGCTGTCGATATTGTCGAGCAAAAAATTAGCCAACTTAATGATAAAATCTCGCCGATAGCCGACGTCGAAATTGAAGACTTCCTCGCAAACAAGCCATTAAACTTTAAAGCAACACTTGATAAACATGCCGCTTATACCAATGCCGATTTTGTTATCATTGCCACACCAACAGACTACGACCCTGTAACAAACTACTTCAATACTTCTTCAGTAGAGTCTGTAGTTAACGATGTAATCAGTGTTAACCCAAATGCAGTGATGATTATCAAATCAACGGTACCAGTAGGTTACACAGAACAACTCAAACAACGACTTAATTGTGCCAACATCATTTTTTCCCCTGAATTTTTGCGTGAAGGTAAAGCACTTTACGATAATCTATATCCATCACGCATTATCGTCGGTGAGCAAAGTGAACGAGCCAAAACCTTTGCCAACTTATTAGTGCAAGGGGCAATAAAGCAAGACATTGAGATGCTGTATACACATTCAACTGAAGCTGAAGCGGTTAAATTATTTTCTAATACTTATCTAGCTTTACGTGTCGCTTATTTTAACGAATTAGATACCTACGCAGAGTCGCACGGTCTTGACAGTAAGCAAATTATCGACGGTGTGTGTTTAGACCCTCGTATTGGCCGTCACTACAATAATCCGTCATTCGGTTATGGCGGTTACTGCCTTCCAAAAGACACCAAACAACTTCGGGCAAATTATGAAAATGTTCCAAATAATCTAATCTCTGCGATTGTTGATTCAAACACTACCCGTAAAGATTTTATTGCCGAATCAATCCTAAAGCGTAATCCAAAGAAAGTCGGCATTTACCGTTTAATCATGAAGTCAGGCTCAGATAACTTTCGCGCATCGAGTATTCAAGGTGTCATGAAGCGCATTAAAGCAAAAGGCGTTGAGGTGATTATATACGAGCCAGTATTAGAACAAGATTCGTTCTTCAACTCTAAAGTCTATCGCGTTCTAGAGCAATTTAAAGCAGAAGCGGACGTGATTGTGTCCAATAGAACTGCCATTGAATTAAATGACGTTGCAGAGAAAGTGTATACAAGAGATTTATTTGGGAATGATTAATGATAGATACACAAACATTAAACAAAGAAAAATTAATTACAATACTAGACAACTTATTCAAAAATAATTTTATACAAAATGAAGACGGAACTTTTCCATCTGGGAGAAATGGATCCACATGATGATGAAGAAACAAGTATACGAACCACATCGCATTCTCTGATCTCATTATGCTTTTTAACTATAAATGGTCGCGAAGAATATAGATGTAAAGCAGATAGAGCGATTGATTTTCTTTTGTCAAAAGAAGCTAGGCCTATGTCAGGTGCTTTTTTTAACCGAAAAAATCCTGAAAAAGACTTTGCTAATGGACTTGTTGGTCAAGCCTGGGTTATCGAATCATTACTTTATGCTTCCAAAGCTTTAAATAGAAGTGATTGTTACGATTTAGCATTAGAAGTATTTAATCAACATATTTGGAATGAAAAATATTCTGCTTGGCATTTATTAAATGTTGATGGTTCAAGTTCATCTATGCCCCATGGTACATTTAATCAACAATTATGGTTTGCATATGTTGGTCTTTTGTTCGGTCAAGACTCGAAACCAGCAGAGTTATCATTAAAATTCATAGATAAAACACTTCCAAATGTTGAAATATACTCTGATGGGGTTATTTACCATGATTCTGTTAGTTATAACGTAAATGCAAACCTAAAAAGTAAAGTTAAAAATCATTTAAAGCAAATGGAACGTTTTCTGGTTCGAGAGAAATCAAATAAAAGAAGTCACTCAGTGGGATATCATGCTTTTAATTGTGTACCACTTGCATATATAAGACAAAAGTTCCCAAATAGTAGTTTTTTTAGAAGTGTTAAATATAAAAAAATCGTTACAGTTGTAACGAATGAGACATTTCTTAAAGAAGTAGAGTTGTCAAGGTTTGGGTATTCGTATAATCCATCAGGTTTTGAATGTGCATATTTTTTAAAAGATAAAAAAGACTATTTCAATAAAAAACAATTAGAAAGCATGGTGTTTAACGAACTTAAAATAGATTTCAAAAAAACATATGATAAAAATCTTTCATTCGCAAGAATGTATGAAGCTATTAGATGTTTTAATTGTTGAAATAGTTGAGCGTATATGAGTGATAAAGCTGTAAGTTTAAAAAGTAATTTAATTAAAAGTTTAGGTTCAAAATATCTATCTTATGTTTTTCAAGTAGTATCGTTAATTTTTTACGCAAGATTTTTTCACCAGAAACTCAAGGCGTAATTGCATTGTTACTAGCTGTTAATATTTTTTTTATTACTGTATCTGAAGGAACGATTACAACTAGTCTTATCACTAGAAATACCTTATCAACTGAACAGATTAATGGAGTGTTTACTTTTTCAATTCTAGTTGCTTTTGTGTCAACAGTAATTAGTTATTTTGTCTGTGAGTTTTTTTATCATTTTTAGGCATAAATTATGATGTTGGGATTATTTACTTTATGTCTGTTGGTGTTTTTTTTAATATAATTCTTTCTGTACCTAAATCATTGTTATATCTAAGCTCAAAGTATTATTTTATTTCTATTTCATTAATAATTTCGGAGTTGATAACGCTTGGGGTAATATATATATCTTACACTACAGATAGTGCTTTATTACTTTCTTTGAAATTTCTAACCATACCATTTTTCACATTTATATTTTTTTACATTTATTGTTATAAAATCAGCGGTGTTTCTTACTCAATATCAAAAGATTTCTCAGGAGTCTATAGTATTATCGACTTTATGAAAAATAGTTTTGGGTTTAACTGTTTAAATTATTTATCTAGAAATTTAGACAATCTATTAATGGTAAGGTTTTTCGATGCATTTACATTAGGGATATATGAAAAGTCATACTCATTAATGAAATATCCTATACAATTACTGACAAGTGCAGTTAGTCCTGCTATCCAACCTTCACTAGCACTTAATGGATTTGATGTAGGTTTTGCAAATAAATGTTATAATATAATATTCGACAATTTAATATATGTCGGTTTTATAACATCAGTATTTATTCAATTGAATGCTGAAATAATCGTAAGAATTATACTCGGTGAAACTTGGATTGATGTGGCTCCTGTAATATCAATTTTGTCTATATCATTACCTATACAGATAGTTACCTCTTTTAATGGTGGTTTCTGGAACAGCGCAGATAAATCTAATTTGCAATTTAGAGTTTCTTTAGTTAATTTTTGTATTTTTATACCTATACTTTTTATATCATTTTTCTATTTCGATAAAATGATGGATGTTGTGTTTGTAATATCTTTTCTGTTAATAGTAACCTGCTCCTATGCATGTGTGCAAATTAGGTATAAGTTATTTGATATATCTAAGGTAGAGACTTTATTTAAACTGATATATCGTTATTTGTTTTTTATATTTATATCTTATTTAGTTTTAATGCACGTCGAATCTGGCTTGTTAGTTTTATTTATTTCAATTATATTGTTTTCTTGCTTATTTATATTTTGGTTATATCGTATGAATTTAGAGTTGAAGAAGTTGAGAGATTAAATAGTAGTATTAAATACACTATAATTATTTAGCTTTAAACAGTGTTTTAGAATGTTTTTAATTGATAGTAATGGTTATAGGGTTTTCAGTGGATTAAACACTGTTGTTGGGAAGGTGTATGTTATAAGATAGTTTGACCATGATTTGTTAAATTTAAATTATAGCCAAAGATATATGCTATTTATTACTTGTCTTGTCATTCAGTTAATATTTATCATGTGAAGAGGGGCTGTAAATCATAAAGTAGAGTCTATACTGGAAGTAAACTTTTTTATGATGGTTTATATTTTGATAATAAGATAATTCTTCGAAAATGATGAGTAATACTTAGTTCATTATTTTAACTCATAATGATAAATCTATAATTGTTAGTGGCGTTTTTACTATGCAGCAACGCTTGGAGTTGATTATTTGATGTTTAAAGTCAATTTTATAAAATTTAAAAGTAACTTCAGCTTTACCTCTGAATGTAATGAAAAATTTTATGCTAAATGTATTGGCCTAGTATAATTATAAATGAAATTCTAAGTGATTGTTCAAACCGTATAGTATTAAGTGATATGAACAATATTTTTAATTAAATTGTATTGAAGGTGACTTTCTTATGTGTTTTCGGTATACAATTGTTGTTCCACATTATAATAACTTTCAAGGTCTATTAAATTTAATTTCATCAATACCACAAAGAAGTGATATAGAAATAATTATAGTTGATGATAGTAGTGAGTATAGGATTTTAAATCAGTTAAAAAATCTTATGCTTGGCTATAATAAACTCTCAATGAGTTTATATTTAAATGACTCAGGAGTTAAAGGTGCTGGTTCGGCAAGAAATATAGGTTTAAAAAACGCAACTGGTAAGTACCTTTTGTTTTGCGATTCTGATGATTATTTTGTCAATAATGCATTTGATATTATTGATTCTAAAATAAATAGAGATGATTTTGATATATATTATTTTAAACCCACAAGTAAATGTTTAATTAGCGGAGAAAAATCTGATAGACATATACCATACTCTAAACTTATTGATGATTATTTGATGGGAAAAAATCAGAATATTCGTTATAAATTTTATGTGCCTTGGAGCAAAGTTTATTTGCGAGAGTATATTATAAAAAACAAGTTTAAGTTTGATCAAGTTATAGCATCAAATGATGTCATGTTCTCTTTACTTTCTGCAAGTAAAGCAAGGGTTTTAGCTTCGAATGAAACATTCTATTGTGTTACAAGAGGCGTTGGAACTTTAACTGTTAATTTCTCAAGGCACATATTAAGTTCTAGATTGAAAGTTTCACTAGTCGAATCTAAGTATATTCATGATAACAACATTAATGTAGAAAAAGATTCCATTTATTCTTTAGTTAAGAAATCAAGGTTTAAATTATCATTGTTGGAGTTTAAGCTAATAATGAATAGTTATAATAAAGGTTATGTTAGATTGTTTCCTGAGAGTTACTCAGAATATCTTACAAACCCGAGAAAGTTATACCATCGTCTGTTAAATAAAAAACCTTCAATAAAAAACAAGAAATATCAAGAGTGATTTAAATTTATTTGTTATAAAAAGTTTTTTCACACGTCATTGTGATTATGGAGAAAGGTTGTGATATATAAATCTTATAATGACTTAAGTAGAGATATTAGTGCTAATGTACACAAGCTAAACTATCAAAATTTCGATTTAATTGTTGGTATACCTCGTAGCGGTATGGTTCCTTCATACATGGTATCATTATTACTTAATGTTCATTGTATCGACTTACCTGCTTTCATTCGTAACGAAAAGTTATCCAAAGGCATTACTCGAAATGTTCAATCTAATATAATTTATGCTCATGATGCAAAAAAAATATTATTGATTGATGATAGTATTATGTTTGGTAGATCCATTAAAAACTCGTTAGAAAAAATACCCTCGTCATTGCTAAAAAATATAACCACAGCAGTGGTATATTCAAGTAAGCAATACCATGAAAATGTAGATATTATTTTTGTTCAAGTAGAGCCTCCTCGTGTATTTGAGTGGAACATCTATCACCATCCCGTTGTTTCGAATTCTTGTTTTGATATAGATGGAGTACTTTGTTTTGACCCCACTCGAGATCAAAATGATGATGGAGAAAAATACATTGATTTTATAAAAAACGCTAAACCTAGATATATTCCAACCGTACAAATTGACTATCTAGTGACGAATCGATTAGAAAAGTACAGAAAAGAAACTGAAAATTGGCTTATTAAATATGGAGTTAAATATAATAAACTCATTATGTTGGATTTGCCAAGTAAGGCGGAAAGGATGAATCAATCAGATTATTTTGCTCATAAATCTAAATTTTATAAAAATTGTAAAAGTGATCTTTTTGTCGAAAGTGACATAAATCAAGCAATTGAAATTGCAAATTATTCCAATAAGTTTGTATTTTGTGTAGATGAAAATATCATGGTTAGACCTGGTGGACTAAAAAGATTTAAAAACAAAAAATATTTTTTATCAAAGTTAAGAAATAAACTTTCAAAAATCGACTTCTTTAAAAAATTATATTATACGTTTAAATAATGATTATAACAAAGAGCGTTTGATGGCAAATTTAAAGTTAGATAAACAACTTTTACAATCAGTATTTCATAGTATGTCTGGGAGGTATATTGTTTATGCTGTACAGTTAATTTCTATGATGTTATTGGCTCGAATTTTTACACCAGAAACGTTTGGAGTTTTTGCTGTTATTCAAGTTTTTTCTGTTTTTTTTGCTTTAGTTAGCGAAATGGGATTTGAGTACAGCATTAGTAAATGAGACTAACATATCTAAAAAAATGCGTGACGGAATTTACAGTTTTACTTGGTTATTTGGCATTATTATTTCGACTTTGTTTTTAGCATTATCACCATTAATCTCTTGGTTTTACAATAATGATATTTATCAGTTTCTTGTTATTCCTGTTGCTATAGGTATTATGTTTAATACTGCTACAATTGTACCTATGTCTGCTTTTAATCGAGATAAAAAATTTTTATCAATTGCTCGATGCGAAGCTATAGCCGAAATCACTTCTATCCTTGTTATATTGATTTCAATTAATTTTATTGAGCCAATTTGGACTTTGTCACTTAAGCCATTAACGGTATCTTTTGTACGCTATTTTTTAATTTTGATTGGAGCTAAAAAAACTGTTATCGGAATGCCTCATTTGGGAACAGAGTTGTCCTTGGTTAAGGGCATTTTGCATTTTTCAAAGCTTCAAGCTGGATTTAACTTTTTAAATTACTTTTCAAGAAATTTGGATAATATATTAGTTGGTAAATATTTAGGCACAATAAGTTTAGGGGTTTATGATAAAGCATATCAAATAATGCGTTATCCATTATTACTCTTAACATTTGCTATGTCTCCTGCAATACAACCTGTAATGAAAGAATTAAAAAATGATTTGCATGAATTTGAACTCCTTCATAGTAAATTTATAAATTTTATTTCAATTTTAGGTTTAGCTGTAGGGACTAGTATATTTTTTTTATCCGAATATATTGTATTAATTTTATTAGGTGAGCAATGGAGTGATGTTTCCCAATTGCTAAAAATATTATCAGTATCAATTCCAATACAAATTGTGATGAGTACAAGCGGTGGTTTTTACCAAGCAGCTGGTCGAGCTGATTTATTACTTAAATGTGGTTTGTTTGCATTTTTTACGACTGTCACGGGTATAGTTATCGGTGTATATACACATGATTTAGAGTTATTAAGTTGGGCAATCGTGATCAGTTCTTATATAAATTTTGTGCAATGTTACTCTGTGATGGGACATTATTTACTACCTTCGGGGATTATTAACACATTAAAGAATGTTTGGGTCACATTAGTTGGAGTTATTGTTTTGTTTTTGATTGTGTATTTTTCATTAGAGTTATAATTAATATCTTGGTTTAGTAATAATTTAAATTAAACATATTTAAGGATTAACATGTTTATAGATGATAATACGTTATCAGAAGGTTTAACTGTTGTTATACCCACATATGGACGAACGGAAAAAATTTTAAACTCGATACACTCTTGTTTACACCCTAAAATTTTCATTATTGTAATTGATGACAATGGCCTCAATTCTCCTAATCAGCAGGCGACAAAAAAATTAATTGACTCACTTTCTCCAAAGTATACAACCAATCTGGTTTATTATGCTTTAGATGTTAATTCTGGTGCTTGTATTGCTCGCAATAAAGGTATCGAATTAGCAAGTACTTCAGTTGTTACTTTTCTCGATGATGACGATATCCTTTTAGTCGAAGAAACATTACAAAAACTTGAGTTCTTTGGTCAGCAGGTTGATTCTGAAATTTGTTGTAGCGATATGTTATCGAGATTTAATGGTAAAGAGTATCAGTTGCCTTTTTGTTTTTTTAGGGGGTTAACCCCTATATCTTTATTGGAGGATGGTAATTGTTATACTCCTATGATTATGGCAAAAAAAGATTTATTAAAAAGAATAGGCGGCTTTGATAACTGCAAGAAATATCAGGATCATGTTTTGATGTTAAAGATACATTTGAATAATGTAAAAGTTTGTTTTTACGAAAATGCAACTTTTGTTCACGTTGATCATGATGAGTTTAGAATTTCCAATAATCCATGCTCGTACCAAACGGTGAAGATGAGATTTAAATATGAGTTCGATTTATTAGAGAAAATTGATTTGAATGTTAATAAATATAATGAATTAAAAAAAATTATTGTTAATCGAAAGCGATACTTATGCTTTTATTTTATCATGCTGCCAAGATTTAATGGATTTAAAAAATGTTTTTTAGGAACGAAACGGTTTTTGATGTCTTATGACAATAGTAATAGTAATAGTAAAAGTAAAATTTATATTAATTATACTTCATTGTTATATGCCTTAAAAACTATTAATGGGCTACCTTTTATTATAAAAAGATCTGCTTATATGCTGAAAGGTAAGAATAAGTGATTAATTTAGGTAGTGTACGTCGTAGTTTTTATGAAGAAAATAACTCCGATTCTAATTTGTATTTGTTTTATTTTTTTGTTTTTTTATTCTCATTTGCAGCGCCTTTTTTTTCGTTTATTTGTTTTATTGCTCTAGTTGTTTACACAAATGAATATAAGTTCATAAAAGCAGTACCGATTGCCTTGATGTTTTTTTATTATAATTAATTTCAATAAGGATTTTTTTACAGAGGAAATGATCTTCTATGGTACTATTCATATTATAAAAATTTTTCAGGTTATGAGTTAGGTTTTTTTAACGCTTTTGATGATGATAATTTAGCAAGCGTTTCATTAAAAACAACAGAACCAATTTATCATTTTATCGTTTACTTATCGAGTAAGTTGACAGGTGGATATTATCCTTTCTATATTTTTTGGGTACATTGCTTAATTTATTTGATTCCAACTTTTGTGATTGTTAATATTTGTCGGATTGAACGTGTTTCTGTTTTGATCTGCTTGTCATTAATTTTGTTCCAAATGTTGTTTTTCTATGATTTTGGTAATGCGTACAATATGATTAGGCAGCAAATTGCTAGCTCTTTTGTTATTATTTCATTTTATTTCATGTATTTGAAGAATGCTAAGTTATGCTTGTTTTTTTGCTCAGTGTCTGTATTTACTCACAATTCAACGGCCTTAATTGTTGCTTTGATTTTTATTTTTTGTTTATATAATATAAAGTTGATTAGTTATAAGTTTGTTGTTTTTTTTCTATTGCTTTAACTTCAATATATATGTTGGCCTATTTCAAGCTAAGTGGTGATTATGAAAACTTAGAGGATCCATCAAGAGGATTAGGTTTAAAACTTATTGACTTCACTCTTTTTTGTCTTAGTGTAATAGTTGTTTTTTTCTTTGATTCAAGATATAGGAATCTATGTCGTTTCATATTCATTTTTTTTATTGCTATTTTATTTTCACATTTAAGTTCTTTTCTACCTCTTAGGTTTTTAACTTTTTATGATTCTTTTAAATGGTTAGTCTATTTTATATTAGTTGTATTTATATCAAGTAAAATGTCTAGATATAAGTCATCTCAGTTTTTTATTTTTATGGTAAGTTTTATTTTATCTTTCTTATACTTTAATTTGAAGCTTACTTACACAACTTATTATTACTCAGGAAGTTTTGTTGATTTTATTTTTGATTCACCTTTGTTTTATTTAGGTACTAATTTATGAGAGTATTGCTATTAACGACATGCTTGTATAATGATGTTAATTATTCTGATTTTTTAAGATTAACTAACAGTTTGTCTTTACAAAATAAAAATGTTTTTTTTGAACATGGAGTCTTATTCCAGAATTATTCTCTTGAACAAAAATTAGAGATGAATAAAACAAAAAATTATTCAGCTAATTATTTTTATGTTCCAGAGGTTATGTCATTATCGAAAGCCAGAAACTTTTTAATTAATCAATATTTGGATCTTTTAGATGATTATGATTACATTTCGTTTCCAGATGATGATTGTTGGTACCCTTCTGAACTTTGGGGTTTGGTCGAATCATTAGTTAAAACTGAAAGTGTAGACCTTTTTTATACTAAATTTTCTTCTCAACCAATCAATGACTTTAGATCAAACGAAAAACATACAACTTATAAATTAGTTAAAAATGCTTCTTC
The DNA here is from genome assembly GCF_025398315.1 of Shewanella phaeophyticola. Taxonomy (GTDB): domain Bacteria; phylum Pseudomonadota; class Gammaproteobacteria; order Enterobacterales; family Shewanellaceae; genus Shewanella; species Shewanella phaeophyticola. The sequence continues at coordinate 2,575,068 of NZ_JAODOQ010000001.1, read as the reverse complement.
AAACACAACTATTTATAAAAGTGAAATTGTTGGGAAACTCAAAGTGTTTGATGAGCGTTTTGGAGTTGGTAGCATTAATAACGGTGGTGAAGATACTGATTTTGCTATCAGGGCAATGCTTTTATCTCGACGTGTTATATTTCACAATAGTGACTTAATAGGACATAGAGATCCAATAGCAGAGTTTAGATATCGCTATTTTAAGGGGTCTTTTGGTGTCTTAAAAAATCATTGTTTCAGTTCAATACCATTATTGTTGATTACATTACGAAAGTTTTTAGTTGGATTGGCTTTTTTATTATCCAATAAAATTAAAATATCAGATTTTTTTGTTAGGAATGTGTGAATGATTTTTTCAAATAGCGTTGGTTTCTTAGGTGTTTTCTTCAATAGGTTCACTATTGATAGTCTGATTTCTTTCATTCTAGATTTTAAGGGTAGTTATATCACCGTAGTGACACCTAATGTGGATCATGTAGTAAGATTTAATTCTAATATTGAGTTTAAAAAAATATACCAACAAGCAGACATTACGGTTAATGATAGTAGGATTTTAAATCTATTATCTAAAATTGCTCGCATAGACATAGGTAGTGTAATTCCAGGCAGTGATTTAACAAAGAAGCTAATTGAAAATTTACCTTGTAATGGTTTTCCAATAGCTGTTATCGGCGGTTCCAATGAAACGATTAAATTCGTAGTTGACAAGTATAACCTAACTTCTCTACATCATTATAATCCGCCGATGGGGTTTATTGATAATGAAGCAGAGGTAGGAAAATGCGTAAATTTTATTCTAGACAATCCTTCCAAAATAATTTTTATCTGTGTTGGCTCTCCGAGGCAAGAAATTTTGTCTATGAAAATTAAAGATGCAGGAGCTACTGGAGTGGCATTATGTGTTGGTGCATCTTTTTTGTTTTTAAGCGGCGAAGAAAAACGTGCCCCCCAAATTATTCAAAAGTTATCTCTTGAATGGTTGTTTAGATTTATCCAATCGCCGAAAAGATTATTTAAGCGCTATATTGTAGATGGAGTTAAAATCGTGCCGATATTTTTAAAGTATATAATAAATAGAGATTGATTTATGAACTATAGGTTTGACATCGATGGCTTAAGAACAATAGCCGTTTTTTTAGTTTTACTCCACCATTTTGGTTTTTCCTTCAATGGCGGTTATGTTGGTGTCGATGTTTTTTTTGTTATTTCTGGCTTTGTAATAACGCATAGTTATTATAATAAGTTAATGAATAATAGTTTTTCTACAAAAACTTTTTTTAAGCAACGTGTTTATCGATTATTTCCAGCACTTTTTTTTGTGCTGCTAATGACTAATGTTATTTTTTGCTTTGTTATGACCCCACCTGATTTGATTAATTTATTTAACCATACAATTTCAAACTTTTTTTTCATGTCCAATGTTTATGCTTTTTTGGAATACGGTAATTATTTTAGTTTGAATGTTAAAGAGGCGCCTTTACTTCATACTTGGTCGCTTGCAGTTGAATGGCAGTTTTATATTTTATTTCCTTTTTTCTTACTATTTTTTAATAAGCTTAATTTGTTTGAAAAAATATCACGATCTGTACTAGTACTTTTTTTTATGTGTGTAGCGTTAGTTTTGTTGTCTGAGTATATCTCCATTTATTATCAAAAGTCAGGTTATTACTTAATTGTTTCTAGAGCATATGAGTTATTAGCGGGTTGTTGGTTAGCATTATTTTGTATTTGGAGGAAGAGCAATGTATTGCCAGTGCCTATACAATCTGTTTTATCTTTAACGGGCTTAGTTTTAATTTTTTATTCTGCATTGTACTTTGGATCTTATACTCGGTTTCCTGGATTTCATTCTCTCGTTCCTGTCCTTGGTACAATGTTGATAATTTTTTCAGAATCATCAATGTTTAATCAGTTTTTAAAAAATAAGTTATTTGTTTACTTAGGGAAATGTTCGTATTCACTTTATTTATGGCATTGGCCTATTGTTGTTTTTTTAAACTACACAGAAAACACACTTTTGATTCATAAGGTAGTAGGTGTGCTTTTTACTTTAATTCTTTCTCACTTTACTTATAAATATGTTGAGCTTAGTTTAATGAAAAGGAAATCGTAATGAAATTTTTTTTATTAGTGTTTTTTTCTTTAGTTACTATAGTTACTTGTGGGTTGTTTAGTGATGGGTTTTCTAATAGGTTTACTGATAAAGAAAATTTAATATTTAATTCCATCTATGAAGGAACTAATGAAAGGAATTGCTTAGCAGCTGACAGAGATGCGACTCGAGGTCTTCTAGAAAGATGCACTTATGGTGGTAATGGCTCAAAAATACTTCTTCTTGGTGATTCTCATGCAAATCACTTAAATGAATTTCTTTTAAATTTGAAAGATGAACAAGCCTTGCAGCCTAGAATTGCAGAGTTTACTCAAGGTGCTTGTAATCCAATTTTAGATTTTCCCTATTCTATTTCATCAAGTAAAGAGCATGCTACTGCTTGTTTTATTAAAAATAGTAAGACTCTTGATATTGTTAGCGAGTTTAAACCTGACTTAATTGTATTGTCGGCTCGTTGGCCAAGATCAAGTACAGTCCATACATTAATTAATGGTAAGCTAGAGGTTGTAGATATTTCTGAGTTTACACTAAAGTTTGAACAGACATTAAAACAACTTTTATCTTTAAATGTTAATGTTGTTGTTTTTAATGATGTCGCTGGAACTGGTGATGTTGGTTATAACTGCCCTATAAAAAAAATACTTCTGAAAGATGATAGAACTTGTCAGATTAAAGAGCCTAATTATGATAAATGGTTTGTTTCATTAAATAGTCAATTATCATCTACTTTAAAATATAAGTTTATTAATTTGAATGATTTCATTTGTATTGACGGCTTTTGCGAAACAGAAAACGTTGGTTTTCCTTTGTATAAAGATGCGGCCATTTAACCCAATCTGGTGCGAAAAGCTTCACTAAATTCATTACTTATCATGATTTATTCATTAATTAAGGTTTAATATGATTTTACCAGTAATTATGGCGGGTGGTTCCGGCTCGCGATTATGGCCTTTGTCTCGGCAGCAGTTTCCTAAGCAGTTTTTAACCTTGTTAGGTGAGCATTCAATGTTGCAAACCACGGCTAAGCGCCTAGCGGGTATTGCCCATTCGCCTGCGTTAGTCATTTGTAATGAAGAACATCGATTCTCGGTTGCCGAGCAATTTAGATTAAATGGTATTGCCAATAGTGGGATTGTGTTAGAACCTGTCGGCCGTAATACCGCCCCAGCAATTGCGTTAGCTGCCATGATGGCTATACGTAATGGCGATGACCCAGTTATGTTGGTATTAGCTGCAGACCATGTGATTAAAAACGAAGCGGCTTTTTGTGATGCAGTAATAAAGGCCATGCCACTTGCTGACCTAGATCAGTTAGTCACGTTTGGCATAGTGCCAACCGTACCTGAAACCGGTTATGGCTATATTCAGCGAGGCGATTTGTTAGCCAACGAGTTAGGCTTTGCAATTACTCAGTTTGTTGAAAAGCCAAACCTTGCTACTGCACAAGATTATATTGCGACAGGGCAATATTATTGGAACAGCGGCATGTTTATGTTTAAAGCCAGTACCTATTTAAACGAGCTTAAATTACACAGCCCTGCCATTTTTGCAGCGTGCGAAGCGTCTATGTTAGAAGTAACCCACGATGTTGATTTTGTTCGCATTAGCAAAGCGGCTTTTGAGTCTTGCCCAGACGATTCGATTGACTACGCCGTAATGGAAAAAACCCAACACGGCGTGGTAGTGCCTATGGATTGTGGTTGGAGTGATGTTGGCAGTTGGTCAGCTTTGTGGGAAATAGACGACAAAGACGAGCATGGCAATGTGTTTAAGGGCGATGTGATTGGTATTAACTCTCATAATACCTATGTCAATGCCAGCGAAAAATTAGTGACTACTATTGGCCTGGATGATGTTGTGGTGGTTGAGACTAAAGACGCTATTTTAGTGGCTAAACAGTCTGAGGTGCAGCAGGTTAAACAAGTAGTTGAGCAACTTAAAGCTGAGAAACGTAGTGAGTGGCAGCATCACCGCGAAGTATATCGCCCGTGGGGTAAGTACGATTCAATTGATAATGGTGGTCGCTTTCAGGTTAAGCGTATTACCGTAAAGCCTGGTGCAAAGCTGTCTGTGCAAATGCATCATCACCGCGCCGAGCATTGGATTGTGGTTTCGGGTACCGCCAAAGTCACCAATGGTGATAAAGACATTTTATTAACCGAAAACCAATCTACTTATATTCCTGTGGGTGTAGTACATGCGCTAGAAAACCCAGGTAAAGTGCCATTAGAATTGATTGAGGTTCAGTCTGGTTCGTACTTAGGTGAAGACGATATTGTGCGTTTTGAAGATCGTTATGGTCGAGTTGCGCCAACGGAGGCTAAGTAATGTTGGTAAGCCATAAAGTGATTGAGCACAGTCACATTACCTTTGGTACGAGTGGTGCTAGGGCCTAGTTGAATACTTTAACCCAGATGTGTGCGCAGCGTTTACTGTAGCGTTTATTCAAACTATGCGTTTTGCCTTTAGTTTTAATGCGGTGGCAATTGCAATTGATAACCGCCCAAGCAGTGATGTTATGGCACAAGCTTGTGCCAGTGCTGCTCAACAACTTGGTTTAAGGGTTATTTTTTATGGTGTGCTGCCTACACCAGCATTAGCAAACCAGGCGATGGCGCTATCTATTCCATCTATTATGGTGACTGGAAGCCATATTCCATTTGACCGCAATGGACTTAAATTTTATCGTCCAGATGGTGAAATTACTAAAGCAGATGAGTCGTCGATTATTAATGGTCAGTTTACTTTCGAACCTATTTCCAATCTGGTTGAGCTGCAAATCTCATTAGAGGCGACAAATGCTTATATATCACGTTACCTTGATTTATTTGACAGCCGGTTTTTAGCTGGTAAGCGTATCGGTTTTTACCAGCATTCAAGTGCTGGACGTGACATTTATCCTATATTATTTGAAAAGCTAGGTGCCGAGGTAGTGTTAATTGGGCGCAGTGATACATTTGTGCCAATTGATACCGAAGCCGTGAGTGAGGCAGACCATCAACATGCCTTAGATTGGACAAGCCAATATCAGTTAGATGCGCTGTTTTCTACCGACGGCGATGGTGACAGACCTATGTTAGCCGACGAGCAAGGACAATGGTTACGCGGTGACTTATTGTGTTTGTTATGCGCGCAAGAGTTAAACATCGATGCGTTGGCTATTCCGGTAAGTTGTAATACCGCCGTTGAGTTAACAAGGTCATTTGAATTTGTTATGCGCACAAAAATTGGGTCGCCATATGTTATAGCTGGCTTTTCTGCATTACAGGGCAATTACCCCACATTTGCAGGTTTTGAAGCAAATGGCGGTTTTTTATTGGGTAGTGATATACAGGTTAACCAGCAGCCGCTTAAAGCATTACCCACCAGAGACGCTTTATTACCAATATTAATGGTTTTATTTGCTGCAAAAGATCAAACAATTTCAGCTTTGTCAGCCAATTTACCAACACGGTTTACTCACAGTGACAGGTTAACAGAGTTTGCAGTTGAAAAGAGCAAAAAAATCATTGAATTTGGCCATGCCTTTCCAGGCAAACTATTAGCCCAGCTTGGCCTAGGAGAAAATAGCTTGAGTAAGCTGTGTTCAGTAGATGGGTTACGATTTAATTTAACTACGGGCGATGTAGTGCATTTAAGGCCGTCAGGTAACGCGCCAGAGTTTAGGTGTTATGCAGAAAGTGATTCTTTAAAAAAAGCACAATCTTTAGTTAGTCAAGTTTTGCCAAAGTTGGCATCCTTATCGTTAACTTAGTTATTTTAGGTGAGTCAAATGGACAGACCATCCAAGTTTCAATTTATTGGTTCTTCATCGAGCTTTTTATTCGCATTATTGATATTTCGCTTATTGTGTCCGCGTTGTTATTTATGATGCATGGCTACAATGTGTCGTTTGACAAAGATTACTTATTAGTATTGTCTGGTGTGTTGTTATTGTTTAGTTACCTTGGTGAGTCTGTTGGGGTGTATCGCTCATGGCGTTTAGGCAAGTTCTCGCTAATGTGCCGTTTGTTGGTGATTGTAATAGCGTTGTGTTTTTTGATCATGCTTACAGTGTTGTTTATTTTTAAATACGCTGAGCTTTATTCACGTGTAGTAATGGTGGGTTGGTTTATCACCTCGGTTATATTTTTAATTAGCTGGCGATTAATGGTGCGTGAAATAAAGCGTGTTCGCCGTAGCAAGGGTTTAAATACAGAAAAAGTGGCTATTATTGGCTTAACTCAAACGGGCATGAATCTTCATGATGAGATTTGGAAGCATGACGAATTAGGTTTTGATTGCATCGGTTTTTTTGATGACAGAGAACCCAATAGGATTGTTGATCTAGAGCCAAAGTTAATAGAAGGAAATATTAATCAGGCCATTGAGTTAGCGCGCAGTGGTGATGTACAAAAGTTGTATATTTGCTTGCCGTTATTGGCCGAGCAACGCATTGCCGATATTATTCAGCAATTAGGTGACAGTACAGTTGATGTTCTGATTACCCCAGATTTTCTACTTAAGAATTTAATGAATGGTCGAATTGGTAGTGTTGGCGAGGTCGACACTATTAGTGTATTTGAATCGCCGGTAAATGGCATGAAACGTTTTTATAAACGTAGTTTTGATATTGTATTTAGCCTCTGCGCTATTATTGCGATTTCACCTGTGTTGTTGGCTGTTTCAATAGCTGTTTATATGTCGTCACCCGAGCACAGTGTTATTTAAACAAGATCGTTATGGCCTGGATGGCCGCAAAATTAAAGTGTGGAAATTTCGTTCTATGACTGTGACCGAAAATGCAAATAAAGTAACCCAAGCGCGTAAAGGCGATGCGCGTATTACTAACGTTGGTGCATTTATTCGTCGCACTTCATTAGATGAATTACCACAGTTTTTCAACGTGTTAAAAGGCGATATGTCGGTGGTTGACTTCACGACCACATGCCGTAGCACACAACGAAGAATACCGTAAATTAGTCACTTACTACATGTTACGCCACAAGGTGTTGCCCGGTATTACTGGTTGGGCGCAAATTAATGGCTGGCGCGGCGAAACCGACACCTTAGATAAAATGGAAAAACGCGTTGAATTTGACCTCGATTATATACGTAACTGGACTCTATGGTGGGATGTAAGAATTGTCTTTTTGACATTTTTTAAAGGCTTCGTAGGCAAAAACGTATATTGATTTTAGGTACTAGGGGCGAGGTTCTAGGAACTCGCAAGCTCGCCTGAGAGCGGACTTCGTCCCTAGACTTTTAGTGCGTCATTCCGGGAACGCTTATAAAGCCGGAATCCAGGTGTTTACTTTTTATTACGTCATTCCGGTAATGCTGTTGAGCCGGAATCCAGGTGTTCAGTTTGTAGCTTTCAAGAAAAATCCAAAGCAACACCTAGATTCCTGATACAAGCACTCAGGGATGACGAACGGACAGAAAATCCTAATACCTAATACCTGTAAGCAAAGCGTTCTGTAAACCGTTATCCGTCTATTCTATCGTTTTAAGTTTGCCCATTGACGTATTGCGTCAGTGTTAATTTGTTCCATTATTTATAAGGATATAAGTCATGAATGTACCATTTAAAGTGAGTTGCATAGCCACCATAGTGAGTTCAGTGATACTCGTTTCTCCTGTATCCGCTGCAGATGAAAAAGCTGGAGTCATCCGTACTGAGTCTGGTATTGACTTTACCCCAGGTTTAAACACAGGATTAAAATATGACGACAACATTACAAGTGCAAATGATTCAAGTGAAAAGTTTGATAGCTGGGCGATAACAGTCACACCAGCATTGCAAGCAGAGTTAATTGATGGCCAAACAACCTTTAGCGTCGATGCTGCACTTGAATATGGCGATTACTTTTCAAGTAGCGATGATAATTATTTAGATGGCCTTCTACAAGCCAAAGCAGACGTTGATGTTAACCAATCAAGACGATTTGGTTTTGATGTAGCATATATCGTTGGTCATGAGGATCGCGGTAGTGGGATTTTTGAAGGAACTAGTGGTGCAGACCAAAATGAACCTAATGCCTTTGATGTAACAAGTGTTGGTGGGTATTATGAATATGGCGCCAAAACGACTCCTGCTCGCATTCGTGCGAATGCTAAATATTCTTCTAAAGAATATAGTAATTTTGAATCAGTCACTCAATATCGTAATTTAGACGATACAACTCTAGGGGCGACGTTTTATTACGATACACGTTCAGCGACCAGCATCTTTTTAGATTTTCAACATGTTGATACAGTATATGATCTAACCGACCCTACAGGAGATCGTGACAGCACCACTAACACTGCTAGAGTTGGTGTTGAATGGCAAGCTACCGCATCGACTGAAGGTAGCGTTAAGGTGGGTTACCAGCAGAAAAGCTTTGATAATACAGAGCGTGACGATTTTAATGGTCTATCGTGGGACGCAAAAGTGACCTGGAAACCACTCACGTACTCTGCATTTGATTTTAGTACTGGGCGTACGAGTCGAGATCCTAATGGTGAAGGCGATTTTGTTAGAGGCACGAGTTATGCGGTTAAATGGCACCATGAGTGGAGCGAACTATTTACTTCATCAATTGGATACCAACAAGTTAATGATGACTATACTGGTATTGACCGTGAAGACAAAAGTAAGGTCTATCAATTTGGACTTAATTATTATGTTACTCGCTGGTTAACTTTAAATACTGGTGTAGATATCTTTGAAATTGACTCAACAGACAGCCAGTATATTTATGATAGAAATGTATACTTTATCAAAGCAGAAATGACCTTGTAGGAAAATCATGAAGTATTTAGTAACATTTAGTGCAGTTATTTCTTTGCTGTTATTGACCTTTAAACCAATAATAGCAAATGCTGAAGTTCAAAATTATCGCTTAGGGGCGGGGGATACCATCATCATTAAAGTCTATGGTGAAGATGCGTTAACCTTAGAAACTCAAATAACCAATAGCGGTACAATAAACTATCCCTTTCTAGGTTCATTAAAATTAAATGGTTTAACAATTAAAGAGGTTGAGCAAATTGTGTATAGCAGCTTAAAGGGAGATTATTTTGTTGAGCCGAATGTATTTGTTGGTATGGTTGAATATCGTCCTTTTTATATTCATGGCGAAGTAAAAAAACCTGGTGGCTACCCTTATCAACCTGGGATGACTGTCAATCAAGCTATAGCTCTTGCCGGTGGGCTTACGGAGAGAGCTTCTGAAGATAAAATCGCTATTTCCCGTGAGGGGACAAAAGTAGATTCTGAACGCGGGACTATTAATAGTGTTATTCAAGCCGGTGATACCATTATTATTGAACAGAGATTTTTTTAATTATGCTGCAAGATAAACAAAAAACTATTTATTCAACTGACATGGTTGACTCTTCATTAATTCAAACAGAACAGCTTGTGGATATTAAGAAAATATTATTTCCTATATTGCGATTTAAGTGGCGAATTTTCTTGTTTGCAGTTCTTATTACGGCATTAGCAGTTTTTATCGTATTGAGCATGATACCTATTTATAAAGCATCTTCAATGTTACTCATTGAGTCTGAACAAGCCAAGGCGATTAAAATTGATGAGGTTTATGGTATTAACTCGGGGCAGCAAGAGTATTATTTGACTCAGTTTGAAATTATTAAATCGCGTAGTATTGCTGAGCGAGTTTTTAATAGTTTGAATTTAATAGACCATCCGGCATTCAATCAACCTCCTAGCATGTTTGAGGAGTTTAAGTCTCAATTAAAATTTATACCTCAGGAGTTAACGACTGTAGATAGTCAAATTTCCAGAGAGTTAACTAAACATCAAATGATTGATAGTTTTACCCAAAATATTAGTATTTCTCCAATTCGAAAGACTCAATTAGTAAGAATTAGTTATGAGAGTCCAGACCCTAAATTGGCTGCTGAAGTTGCTAATGCTGTTGGCGATACATACATTATTAGTCAATTAGAAGCTAAGCTTGGCATGACCCAAAAAGCTAATGCTTGGTTAGGTGGTCGATTAGAGGATTTACGCTTAAATTTGAACCTTTCTGAATCAAAATTAGAAAAATTTAAATTCGATAATGGTTTAATTGATGTTGAAGGTGTAACCGCATTAGATGCTAAAGAGCTAGAGCGTCTCAGTGATGAAATTACAGTGGCAAGATCCCGTCTGGCTCAAGCAGAAAGTTTTATGGCTGTAGTGAAGCGTTATGGTGACACCGATATTAGCCGTTTAGAGAGCTTACCAGAGGTCACTTCACACCAATCCATACAGAACGTAAAACGTGAAGTAGTATTAGTAGAACGTAAAGTGTCTGAGTTACAACAGGTTTATGGGCCTAAACACCCTAAAATGATTGCCGCTTTGGCAGAGTTATCTGCTGTACAACAAAACTTGCACAAACAAATAAGCCGACTCGTTCAAGGTATTGAAGATGAAGCGCAGACAGCAGAGCAAAACTTACGTGCATTAGAATCGCAATTTAGAAAAGCTAAAGGGGCATATCAAAATTTAAGTACTAAGGATACAGACTATCAACGATTACTTCGAGAAGTTGATACTAATAGACAACTGTTTGACAGTTTTTTAGCTAGGCAAAAAGAGACTGCTGTGACAGGGGATTTTGATTCACCCGTTGCTCGTTTTACTGATAGTAGCCGTAGTCCCACTAATACCAGCAAAACCAAATAAAAAATTGATTGTGATTTTAGCTTTTATTGCTAGTTTGGGCTTTGCTATGGTACTGGTGTTAATACTTGATGCTCTCAATGATACGATTAAAACCAGTGATGATGTCGAACAATTATTGTCACAACGCTCCTTAGGCTATATTCCGAAAGCCAAAAAAGGCACCAATTATGATGACATTAACTTTGCTTTTTACGATGCAAAACTCCCTTTGCATGCGGAAGCTGTGAGAACGATAAGAACATCCATGTCGTTAATGGCGATGGGAAGTGAATTATCGACCATAGAGGTGACTTCATCAAATCCCAATGAAGGTAAAACCACTACTACGATGAACTTAGCATTTGCTTATGCCACCATGGAAAAAGTATTAATCATTGATGCTGATTTGCGTAAATCCAGCTTAGGTATGCGGTTTGGATTACCAACTTATCAGCCCGGTTTAGCCAATGTGTTGTCGGGAACCGATAGTGTTCAAAATTGTATTGTTAAAGAGGTTAAACCTAACGTAGATATTATGCCAGCGGGTGCTGTACCGCTTAATCCTCAAGAGTTGTTGGCCTCTAGTCAGTTTGCCGAGTTATTGACTGAATTAAAAAAACATTACACTAAAATAATTATCGATACACCGCCAGTTCATGCGGTAAGTGATGCATTAATTATTACTTCTTTATGTGATGCAACAGTATTAGTGGTTAAAGCTGCTCATACCCGCAGTGAATCAATTAAATTGACATTGGCCAAGTTAAACCAAGCTCGAAGTAAGGTGTTTGGTGTGGTGCTAAATCAATTTAATACTAAAGAGGCTCAACGTTATCAAGGAGATTATGGTTATTATCAAGCTTATGGCGCTGAATATGCCATAAAAGACCCTGCGGCATCGAATACGGCAAGCACTAAAACATGATTGATTTACATTGCCATATTTTAGCGGGCATAGACGATGGGGCAAAGTCAGTTGATGAAGCCCTGACGTTAATAAGTCTAGCTGAAAAACAAGGGGTGTCTCGCATGGTTGCGACACCCCATATTCATTTAGGTATTTTTGATAATAACGTACAAACGATTGACGACGCATTTGTAAAGCTATTAACAGCATTAGAACGCGTTGAATATAATATTGAAGTGCGTGCAGCGGCTGAGGTGAGAATATCACCTGAAATAATGTTATTTATTGAGCAAAAAAAGCTGCCCTTTATTGGGCGATTTGAAGATAAAGATGTACTGTTACTTGAGTTACCTAGTAGCCATATTCCGCCCGGAACAGATAAATTAATTAATTGGTTGTTAGTTAATAATGTATTACCAATGATTGCTCACCCTGAACGTAATAGAGAGTTACAAGCTCACCCAGATAGAATTACTCCATTTATAAAGTCAGGTTGTTTGTTGCAACTTACCGCAGCGTCAATCGTTGGAGATATGGGGCCATTACCGCAACAGTTAAGCGAGTATTACTTAAAACAAAAGTTATATTCTATTGTTGCTTCTGATTGCCACTCACTTAAACGTCGTCCCCCCAAATTAAGTTTAGCTCGCGATACAATTACGACATTAGTGAGTGATGAGTATGCTTATTTATTGACGACTGAAACCCCTCATACTATTTCTCAATCACTGTTTGATAAGTCGAGTTAATTGATGATTAAAGCTAATCTGTCAGTTAGGCGAGGTGGTTATCTGTTAATCATGGTCGTGTTGTTGGGCTTATTACCCATATTACTGCAAAAAGGATTAGCGAGTGCTTATCATTTTAAATCCAAATATTATATTGATAAATGGCAACAAACAGGCAATCCCACATCTTTACAGTATTCGAACGCCTTATTAGCTGCAGATTATGCTTATACCATTGATAGCGAAAATCCCCATTATTTATTGACCTTAGCGAAAGTGATGGAGTGGGGCGTTTTTTCTAGTTTGGCGCAACCTAACAATCAAAGCTTTAACCTCTTGTATTCAAATGCCATTCAACAACGGCCTAATTGGCCTAATGCCTATAGCGATTATGCTTACAACTTGGCTATTATTCAGCAAGACTTGAGTAAAGCATGGCCGTATTTAGAGCAAGCATTGATTTATGGCTCGTATACGCCTGAGGTGTTTCATCAAGTGTTGGCAATCGGTTTTGCATCTTGGCCTAATTTGTCTGTTGAGCAAAAATCATTGGTGTTTACAACAGCTAAAAAAACAGCTGCTGCTAATTGGCGTATGCGCAAGGATTTAAAGTTATTGGCAAGACAATATGATTTAACGGCTGTGGTATGCAATTATTTGAAATATGCAACGCCAGCCAATCCAGCTAGTGATGAGCAATGGATAAAACAGGATTTGTGCCGCAAATGAAACTGAATCCTACCTCATGGGGTACTAATCACCTTTTTGACAAAATAATGATTGTGGCGATTTGTATATTAATTGTATGGCTCCCATTCCGTTAGGCAGTAATCGTATTTGGGCATTGGCGATTGTAGAGTTCGCGATTGTATGCTTAGCTTTTGCTCATGTTGCTTACTGTTATAAACATAATTGCCTTTTGTTGTATTACCATTGGCAAAAACACTTATTGGTTCCCACTGGCATAATGCTGGCTTATTTGTGCTTTCAATTACTTAATTGGATCCCGGCCATTGATACTGTTGACCCATATCAAACCGCACAACAGTTACTAAAAACCTTTTGTTTGACGTTGTTTATTTTATTAATTAGCCAGTATTGCCGCCAGCAACAAGCCTTGCGTTGGCTATTGATTGCGATTGTTGTATCTGGTTGTTTCCAGGCCTTTTATGGTACGACGTTAAATTTACTGCAGTTAGAAGCATCGCCTATTTTTGGTTATCACGACGGTGATAGGGCTCGTGGTTCATTTGTGTATCAAAACCATTTTGCGAATTATCTTGCACTTTGTTTAAGCATCGCTTTTGGATGGCTGTTGTCTGAGCTTAAAACTAGCAAGTCTGATACTGATTTTAGGCAAAAATTAATCGACTTATTGTCTACTTTGTTTAGTCGTAAAATCATTTTACGACTGGCTATTGTCATTATGGTGATCGGTCTCATTTTGAGTCGATCTCGCATGGGCAATGCAGGCTTTTTTACTGCGCTTGGGGTCGTGTCACTGTTATCGATGTTTATCTACCGCAGGCCTCCAACATTGTTTAAACCATTAGTTATCAGTATTTTTATTTTAGATTTACTTATCGTAGGGTCTATTTTTGGCGTCGATAAAGTAAAGCAAAGGTTAGAAGACACTTCTTTTAGTTCAGAAACTCGCGATGAAGTGGTTATTGACAGCATTCCCATCATAAATGATAACTTATTAACTGGTACTGGTGGTGGCAGTTTTTATACTGTTTTCCCGCAGTATCAACCCCAGTTTTACTCAGGTTTTTACGACCATGCCCACAATGAATATGTGCAGTTTGTCGTTGAATATGGTGTGGTGATGACCGCTATTTTAGGCTTGTGGGTGCTGTATGCATTTTGGTTAGCATGCCAGACCATGTATTTACGAAACAATAAGTTTTATAAAGGTGTTGCATTTGGCTGTGCGATGGCCATTGTGCACATGCTAATCCATTGTACGGTGGATTTTAATTTGCAATCACCTGCCAATACCTTGCTGTTTTTAACTATTTTAACTTTGTGTTGGCTGGTGCGATATTTGCCATCGGATAAACACAAAAGAGTGAGATAGCCGCAGAGCTTGCGAGTTCCCATTCGCTGTCATTCCTGCAATGTCGTTTTGCAGGAATCTAGGTGTTTCTTTTAAGAATCAAGGTCGCTGCGCTGCAAGTCACAAGGTCGGACTTCGTCCTGCAAGAAAAACCTGAGCAAAGGCAACACCTGGGTCCCGGCTCAAAAGCGTTACCGGGACGACGAAGTAATGGGCGGTGTTGATGTGACGTGTTTCTTTACCGCTCGTCATTCCTGAGATCTGTTATCAGGAAGCCAGGTGTTTCTTGTCGCATTTGCACTTGACTTTTTTTGACCTTGTATTTGACTTGCTTGTCACTTGTCACTTGTCACTTGTCACTTGTCACTTGTCACTTGTCACTTGTCACTTGTCACTTGTCACTTGTCACTTTTACCTTTTATTTTTTAACTTTGCTATTAGCTCACGCTAAATAAGGATGTTTATGAAAGTTGTAATCCCCGTTGCCGGTTTAGGTACTCGTATGTTGCCTGCCACTAAAGCCATTCCTAAAGAAATGTTACCTTTAGTTGATAAACCGCTTATTCAGTACATTGTCGATGAATGTGTCAGTGCCGGGATTAAAGAAATTGTGTTGGTGACTCATGCCAGTAAAAACGCCATCGAAAACCACTTTGATAAGTCGTATGAGCTCGAGTCAACGTTAGAAAAGCGTGTTAAGCGTCAGTTATTACACGAAGTGCAATCTATATGCCCTAAAAACGTGACCATTATGCATGTGCGTCAAGGTGAGGCTAAAGGGTTAGGGCATGCTATATTATGTGCCAAACCTTGTATTGGTAATAATCCGTTTGCGGTTGTACTTCCTGATGTGATTTTAGATTCATATTCAGCCGATCAACGCACTGAGAATTTAGCGTCTATGTTAATTCGCTATCGTGAGTCTCAAGCCAGCCAAATTATGGTTGCACCTGTGCCAGAAGACCAAGTACATAAATATGGTATTGCTGATTGTGGCGGTGAAACCATTAACCCAGGTGACTCAACCAAAATATTAACCATGGTTGAAAAACCGGAAGTAGGCAAAGCACCATCAAATTTAGCTGTTGTCGGTCGTTATGTATTGTCTGAAAAAATTTGGGACTTATTAGAGCGCACATTACCAGGTGCTGGTGATGAAATTCAGCTCACAGACGCTATTGATATGTTGATTGAATCTGACACGGTTGAAGCTTTTAACATGACAGGTAAGTCACACGATTGTGGCGACAAATTAGGTTACTTAAAAGCCTTTGTTGAATACGGGTTACGCGACCCTAAGCTTGGCGGCGACTTTAAGAAAGAACTCGCAGGTTTATTAGAAGAATATAGATAAAGCATAGTAAGCGGATATCTGTTTACAGAATGCTTCGCTTACAGATTCAAGGTCGCTTGCGCTGCAAGTGACAAGGTTGGACTTCGTTCTGCAAGTAAATGCAAATGCCCTAAAGTTAACACTTGGATCCCGGCTCGAAAGCGTTACCGAGACAACGGGTTTTTAGGTATTACTGGGGTTAATTGAAATAACTATTTTATTTTGTGTAATCAATAACTTAAGCTGAATGTAGTTAATTTGGTGTGGCCAATGGTGACAGGGCAACCGCATGAGTGCTTACTTTTTGAACTCTATGTTTGACCTGCAAGTAAAAGAACAAGAAACCATCCTAACGATGAAGATTTATCGAACTACGGAAGTTTATTAAATGACCTAAATTTGTTCGAAAAATACTCTCGACCTTACTCTGCTCTATACGCGAACCACAGGTAAGCTTTAAATTCGTGGGGATCCCTTAGAATCAGCCCTTGCTCATTACACGCAAGTTATGTTCGATGACATATTGGTGAGGAGTTTATTTCTGATTCATCTTTCACTAAATCTCTCATCAAAAGTAATGATTATTTAGTACAACTTAAATCTCGACGAAATGATTTTGCATTTATAAATATGATAGAACTTTTATGTAATATCTAATGTGGATGAGTTTAGTTGTAAGGTTATAGTAGGTGAAGAAATTTTTACTTTTTATTATGAGTATTTAACAGTAGAAGCTTCTAGATTTATTACTATAAAGTATGTGGTACCTTTATTGTAATGTCCTTTATAAAAAATATTAAATGAATGTAGCATTTAAGTTTTCAAGGGTTAATTATGGTGTTTAGGAACGATATAAATGGCTTGCGAGCTTTTGCTGTTATTTCTGTGGTGTTATTTCATTTTAATTCTAATTGGATGCCCGGTGGATTTGCAGGTGTAGATGTTTTTTTTGTTATTTCTGGTTTTTTAATGACGGGAATTATTTTTAAAGGGATTGAAAGTGACAGATTCTCTATTATTAGGTTTTATATTTCGAGAGCAAACCGAATTGTTCCCGCTCTAGCTTTACTTTGTTTTGTATTACTTTTTTTGGTTGGTTCCATTTGATTCCTTTAGATTATGGTTCTTTAGGTTACCATGTAGTAAGTAGCTTAAGTTTTACATCAAATATAATATACTGGAAAGAAGCTGGTTATTTTGATGTAGCTTCTCATGATAAATGGTTGTTACATACTTGGTCTTTGTCGGTTGAATGGCAGTTTTATATAATTTATCCATTATTTTTAGTAGGTTTAAAAGAATTTTCTCTATTGAAAAAGTTAAAGCCTTAGTTTTAGTTGGTACTGTAGTTGGATTTGTTTTTTGTGTTTTTGCTACTTATAAATGGCCAGAAGCATCATATTTTTTATTACCAACTCGGGCGTGGGAGATGATGTTTGGAGGCGTTGCTTATCTTTATCCTGTAAATGTTTGTGATGTTAAGAAAAAAATAATTGAAAGAGTCGGTTTTTTTAATATTAGGTTCTTTTTTAATATCTAAAGATAATTATTGGCCAGGGCATTTAGCGTTATTCCCTGTTTTAGGTACTTTTTTAATTATTTTAGCACAAAGAGATGATAGTCTAATTACAGGTAGTTTTTTTATTCAGAAAATCGGAATGTGGTCGTATTCAATTTACTTATGGCACTGGCCTTTGGTCGTGGCTATTTATTATTACTCTCTAAGTTATGCATTTGTTTTTTTAGCTTTGTTTCTATCTTTTTTCTAGGTTTTTTAAGTCATAGATATATTGAGAAAATTAAATTTGAGTTGGTTGTAAGTAGACTGATTCACCTTTTTAAATGTATCCCTGCCTATATTGCTTTAATTATTATATTTTTAGGAAGTATTGTTTTTTACGGCGATGGCCTAAGTTCTCGGTTCCTTTTTCCAGTAAATTCAGCGAAAACTGTTAAAAAAATAAATAAACAACTTGTCATGCCTTCAAGGGGTAATGGATATTGTTTTTATTCATTTACAGCTGGTTCTGATTTTGTTGATGCTGCTTCTGGTGCAGAATGTTATTTAGGTGATAAAAGTAAAAGGCCTTTAACTTTGCTTTTCGGCGATTCTTATGCAGGGCATAACGAACCATTTTGGGATGAAATATTTAAATCTAATAATCAATCATTCCAATCAATTTCTACTAACTGGTGTGTGCCATCTTTAACTAATAATTTCACAGGTTCTAAAACGCATTTGGCATATCAACAGTGCTTGCTCAATCGAGAATTCCTAAATGAGAATATGCGTGATTATAGAAATATTATCTTTGCAGGATCATGGGATACTGTATTAGACATGGGGCAGTTTGAAGATGTCATTGCTGTAATAGATAAGGCTTCACAACTTGATATTAATGTTTTTATAATGGCTTCGCCATATCGATATAAGAAAAACCCATTGTCAAATTTCTACAAAAGCATTTATTTTGATATCCCATTATCGATTAATACTATTCCTAGTAAGGATGCAATAAATGCAGAAGCAAATTTACTTTTAAAAGCAATAGCTTCTAATTATAAAAATGTTACTTATGTCGGTAGAGATATTATTTACAGTAAAGATAATAAATTCTTAGTCAATGGGATTAGTGTTCCGTACAGTTTAGATGGTGGTCATATTTCTATTTTAGGATCTAAGTATTCTGCAAAATATTTTATGAAAAATGCTGAATATCAGAATGTTATGGACAAGTTTGATTTTAATTGAATCTAGTCCATAACAAATATATTGAATGTAAATATGAAATGACATAATTAGGCTTGGAATTAGCATAGTGGTGTATTAGCAACCTCTTTTTTAGCATTGTTAATCATTTTTAGTGTAGTAATATTGCACTAATTATAGTATTCAAAACGTAACTATTAATATTTAGCCCATTAAGTTCTTCAAAATAAATGCTCTATCCGTCCATCGTGCTTACATCAATGCTTTGCCTTTTAATAACTTGCGTAGCCACATTCTGTTAGGGCTGAGTAGGGCTTGTAGCTCCAGATTAACAGGTGACAGTTGGCCGCAGAGATTTGCGGCTAAACATTCGGCAACGAGTGAGCCATGAGCTTAGGCCACGGGAGCCGAGGCCGCCGAGTACGTATAACCCTTCATATATAGGTGCTGGTGTGGTTTGCCAGTAACGTTGCCATTGGCTTGGTTTGTCTTTTGATTGTTGCTGAATAGCATATCGCTTAAATAACTCATCTACATCGGTTGCGCAGCCCATTACTGGGAAGTGGTCGCGGCTGACCATTCTTACGCCAACTCTGGCATCGCTGTTTGAAACATCAATATCGTTTGGCCAGTTTGAATGAGGGAAGCTTTGCTTCATCTTTAGGCTGTTTTCGTGTTGCTCTTGTGGGCAAAAATTAAGGTGCTGTGGATCTTTAACATAACTTGCACCTACACAGTGTTGCTTGTTGTGTTGTGGTGTTAAGTAGCCGTTTGCACATATTACTGTGGCAAGTTGCGCCAGTTCACCTTGCGCGGGTATATGGCTGACTTGACCTCTAAAACCGCTAATTTGCAACTGTTTTGTTTGTAATAAGTCGGTAATGTGAGCGCCCGATGCCAAAACAAGTTGTTGATGGGTTGCAATGGCGGGCTCATTTTTATTGGAATAGAGTGCCCAACCTTGTGGCGCATGATTTTATCTCGTTGATATGGCTATTATAAACAACAGTAACGTTAGCTAAGGTTTGCGCTTTGGCGATAGCGGCTTGTGCAAATTCAAACGGGCAGACCCACCCGCCTAGCGGATAATAAAACCCTGATTTATCAATATCGAGATTGGCGATTTGGCTTGCCTGTTTGGCATTAACGGCTGTCGCGATTTCGGCTGGCCAGTGCTGGCCATTTATGATTTTGGTTAATCTTGTTTCGCTGCGCTCGTCGAACCCTGTGTGCAGTACCCCACACCATTGATGGCCAATGTGAAAGCCGTCATCAACTAACGACTCAATTTGACGGCGGCTGAATAAAAACGCTTGCTGAAAAAACTGGCTTAATGGGTCATTTTCTGGTGTGAGTAACGGGTAGATTGCACCTTGTTTATTACCTGATGCGCCCTGGCCTAGCTGTGCATCTTTGCAGTAAATAATACTGTTTTTGCCTCGTTGTGCTAACGATAAGGCAAGGCTTGTTGCGGCAATGCCACCGCCAATGATGGCAATCGCATCATCTTTTTCGATTGTTGATGGCAAGGGGTTATAAGCAAATTGTTGATTAAGGTGTTGCCTCATCGCTTGCCGCTCTGCCATTGCAATATCATCAATGCTTGTTGGTATTTCTGCTAAAATAGTATTAAAGCCGCAAAGGGTTAATTGCTTATCGATTGTGTTTGCGCTGGTGTCTTCGGTTGTTGTTGACGCTCTGTAAAAACTGGCGTTATCACTGCTGAATCGAGCATATTGCCATAACACGGTTTGATTAAAATAGTGATCTACTTGGTTTGGTTGGCTCGTACAGGGTAAGGCAAACCAATGATGAATGCGTTGTTTGCATGGCGTGGCAACGCGTTTAAGTTGTTTGAGCGGTTCGCCATAATACACATCAATCATTAGCCGAGTGTTATTGAGTGTTAAACGCTGACAACCATCGATGGCGGCGAGTTCTGCATTAAGCAGTGCACTGGCGTATGGCATTAATGGGTGCTTGACGTTTAACAGCCCTTGTTGTTGCCACTTTTTTTGCAGCTGTTGTCGATTGATAGATTGATTTGCAATAACAATAAGGTGGACACTTAATTGAGGCGTTTTGTGGATTGCCGCTTGTAACAATAATATTTCATGGGCATCGGCAATACCTAACTGGCCAAGCGTGAGTAAATTATCTTGGTTATGTGCAATGGTTTGACCGTCACTGGTTTGCAATACAGTGTCTATATACTGCTGTACTGACTGATAGTATTGATTTTGGTAATCGCTATTATCGCCCAACAATTGGCTTTTGTGCTTAGTTTGTTGATTGTGTAACGCAGATAACAAAGTGGTTTTATTCAAAATATTTTACTCAGGCCACATAACTTGGCATTATTTTACCTGCGTTTATGGAAAGCTGACCACTTAATTGCTTCAAACCAGCTATTATTGCCGCAATTAAGTACCGACATGTACCAAATGGATAGCAAAAAAATGAAAAGAGTTGTGATCACCGGAATGGGTGTTGTTTCAAGTATTGGTAATAACAAGCAAGAAGTAACAGAGTCGCTTAAAGCGGGTCGTAGCGGTATTACTCACTCAGCGCAGTTCGAAGAAATGAAGTTACGCAGCACTGTTTGGGGTGATATTAAAATTAACCCAGCTGACCACATTGATCGTAAAGCACTTCGCTTTATGGGTGATGCCGCCGCTTATGCATACATTGCGATGCAAGAAGCGATTGCTGACGCTAACTTAACTGAAGAACAATATTCTAATTTCCGTGTTGGCCTAGTTGCTGGTACGGGTGGTGCGTCGTCTAAAAACCAGGTTCAAGCTGCTGATACGCTACGCGAAAAAGGCGTTAAACGTGTTGAATCCTATATTGTGCCACGTATTATGGCCAGTACCGCGAGTGCATGTTTAGCCACTCCATTTAAAATTAAAGGTGTGAACTATTCAATTAGTTCTGCTTGTGCAACTTCGGCACACTGTATCGGCCATGCTGTTGAGCTTATTCAAATGGGTAAGCAAGACATGGTATTTGCTGGTGGTGCAGAAGAAGTTGATTGGACGCTAACCATGGGCTTTGATGCAATGGGCGCGTTATCAACTAAGTATAATGACACTCCAGAAAAAGCGTCACGTACTTATGATGCCGACCGTGATGGTTTTGTTATCTCTGGCGGCGGCGGTATCGTTGTAGTTGAAGAGTTAGAGCATGCTTTAGCACGTGGTGCAAAAATTTATGCTGAAATCATTGGTTATGGTGCATCTTCAGATGGCTATGACATGGTTGCTCCGTCTGGTGAAGGTGCTGTACGCTGTATGCAAATGGCACTTGCTGATGTTGATGCGCCAATTGATTATATTAACACTCATGGTACATCAACACCTGTTGGTGACATGCGTGAGCTTGAAGCTTTGCGTGAAGTGTTTGGTGACAACGTACCGGCTATTGCATCGACCAAGTCTTTAACGGGTCACGCATTAGGTGCAGCAGGTGTGCATGAAGCCATTTACAGCATGATCATGATGGAAAGCAGCTTTATTGCGCCAAGCATTAACATCGACAACGTTGATGAAAAAGCGGCAGGTATGCCAATTGTACAAGAAATGCGTGAGGCAGAGCTTAACACCATAATGAGCAACAGCTTCGGTTTTGGTGGTACTAACGCCACACTAGTGATGCGTAAATACAAAGCATAATCAGGTGCTAGCAGCATAGACTGCTAAATCTTAACAAAGCCAGCATTGGAAACAACGCTGGCTTTTTAACATCTAGGAGCTAGGTTCTAGGAACTCGCAAGCTCGCCAGAGAGTCGACTTCGTCCTGCTAGGGGCTAAGGGCGAGGTCCTAGGTTTTAGATTCTAGGTTGTTTCGTCTGTCGTCCCGGTAACGATTTTAAAGCCGGGATCCAGGTGTTGATTTTGCGGGTATGTCTTTGCTTGCAGGACGAAGTCCGACCTTGTCACTTGCTGCGCAGCGATCTTGTTACTTTTTAAGCCATTTGCCATTGTAAAATTGTGCTGGTTTTTCTCGTTCCTTTGTTGGCTTTGGTATAAGATACGGCGCATAAAAATGCGATGTGTAGTCGTTAAATTCGCTAACAATAAGATACCCGAATGAAAATAATTGCTGATGAAAACATGCCGTATGTTGATGCCTTGTTTGGCGACCTCGGTGAGATTGAATATGTTAATGGCCGTAATTTAACCGCTGAACAGGTGAGTGATGCTGATGTGTTGTTAGTGCGCTCGGTAACTAAGGTTAATGCGGCATTGCTTGATAATGCACAAAAGCTTAAATTTGTGGGTAGTGCCACTATTGGTACTGACCATGTTGCCGTCGATTACCTCGCTGCACGAAAAATCCCTTTCACTAATGCGCCAGGATGCAATGCCACTGCCGTGGGGGAGTATGCATTTATTGCGATGCTAGAGTTGGCTCAACGTTTTGGTGAAAACCTACAAGGCAAAGTGGTGGGGATTGTTGGTGCTGGCAATACTGGCACTGCCGCAGCCAAATGCTTAGAGGCTTATGGCCTAAAGGTAATGCTGTGCGACCCAGTTAAAGCAGAACAAGGCGATAGCAGAGAGTTTGTGTCACTGGACAGTTTAATCGCTCAAGCCGATATTATTAGTTTACATGTGCCCATTACTAAAGGTGGTGAGCATAAAACCTGGTATTTATTTGATGAGGCACGTTTAAATCAACTAAGACCTAATACCTGGTTGTTAAATTGCTGCCGTGGTGAAGTGATAGATAATCGCGCGCTAATTGCGTTTAAGCAACAACGAGACGATGTCAAACTGGTGCTTGATGTATGGGAAGGCGAACCCAACCCTATGGCTGAGTTAGTGGCTTTAGCTGAGTTTGCTACCCCGCACATTGCAGGTTACAGCCTAGAAGGCAAAGCCCGCGGTACCTTTATGTTGTATCAAAAACTGTGTGAAGTGTTAGGACTGGAGGCGAATAAATCGTTAACCAGCTTGCTGCCGCCATTTCAATTTAACCAAGTTTATCGTCAAAATGAATTGAGTGAAGGGCAGCTATTAACTTTGTCGCGCCTGGTATATGACTTACGTGATGATGATAGAAAGTTTAGAGGCTGTTTTGCCACGACAACAGGCTTTGATCAAATGCGTAAAAACCATACCTATCGTCGTGAGTACAGTGCCATTACACTTAAAAGTGAAACTTTGGCGACTCCAGCAGATCATTCGATGTTACGTACATTAGGTTTTAATTAATTACACTGTTTTTGGCTACGATAAATGGGCATGATAATGATAAAAGTACGCTTTTTTGCCCAGTTGAGAAAAAATCACTTGAAAGCCGACTTTTTTAATACATTAACCCTAGTAAAGCACAGCGAAACTAGGGTAGATTGATTGCTCAAACAGGATAATAGGAGTCGAGCGTTAATTATGTCTCAGGAATTTAATGTAGTCGTTTTAGGTGCATCGGGCGCAGTGGGTCAAACTATGATTGAGATCCTCGAGCAGCGTAATTTCCCGGTTGCTAAGTTGTTTCCATTAGCGAGCAGTCGCAGTGCTGGCGAAACGGTCAGTTTTCACGGTAAACAAGTAGAAATTCTTGACGTAGAAACGTTTGACTGGAGCCAGGCTCAAATTGGTTTCTTCTCTGCAGGTGGCGATGTGTCTGCTAAATGGGCACCAATTGCTGGCGATGCGGGTTGTGTGGTTATCGACAACACTTCACATTATCGTTATGACATCGACGTGCCATTAGTGGTACCAGAAGTTAACCCAGAAGCAATTGCAGATTTTCGTAACCGCAACATTATTGCTAACCCAAACTGTTCAACCATTCAAATGTTGGTTGCACTAAAGCCAATTTATGATGCGTTTGGTATTTCGCGCATTAATGTTGCGACTTATCAGTCTGTGTCGGGTACCGGTAAAAAAGCCATTGAAGAATTAGCAGGTCAATGCGCTAAATTACTACAAGGTTTACCTGCAGAGCCGTCTGTTTATCCAAAACAAATTGCGTTCAACGTATTACCGCAAATTGATGTGTTTATGGAAAATGGCTACACCAAAGAAGAAATGAAAATGGTGTGGGAAACGCAAAAGATTTTTGGTGATGACGAAATTGTTGTTAACCCAACTGCAGTGCGTGTACCTGTGTTTTATGGTCATTCAGAAGCGATTCATATTGAAACACTTCAACCTGTTGATGCAGAAGACGTTAAAGCTATTCTTCGTAATGCGCCAGGTGTCGAGTTGTTTGAAAGCGATGACGAATACCCAACAGCTGTGACTGAAGCTGCGGGCAATGATCCAGTATATGTAGGCCGTATCCGTAAAGATATTTCTCATTCGCACGGTATAAATTTATGGGTTACTGCCGATAACATTCGTAAGGGTGCGGCATTAAACAGTGTGCAAATCGCTGAAATTTTGATTAGAGATTACTATTAATTGAGCTTTGCTCAAGGTTAATTCATTAATCAATAAGTGATTTAGTTTAAAAAGCCTGCAGCTAGCAGGCTTTTTTGTTTTACTTGCGCCAGTAGTAGCAGGGCTTGCGGAACTAGTTTATAGTCGTAAATGTATCATTCTTAACATCTATACTGCCTTTTTAAGTGCAAAAGTTAGCGTAAAACCGATGTGATTTGATATAATTAACGATAAAAATTGCCTACAGCCTGTTGCCAAGATGGCAACTCAATTGCGCTTAAAGGGAAGGATTGGATGACTTTGCGTACTTCTTATATTCTGGGTTTAATTGCCTGTACCACCGTTGGTTTCACCAGTTTACAGTTGATTGATTCTGCACATGCTGAAACATTGAACATAACGGGTCCAAATGGCGAGGTTAAGCAGCAAGCTAAGCGCCAGTATGGTCCAACAACGTCAAGAGACACCTTTTGGAGTATTGCTCAAAAAGTTAGGCTCAATGATCGCGTGAGCGTTTACCAGGTGATGGCAGCATTATTCGACGCCAATCCCCATGCGTTCAGTGGCAATAACTACAACACACTCGAACGAGGGATGATTTTATTAATCCCGTCTGCCGAGGTGATGGCCGCTATTCCAGACAGTGTTGCACGTCGTCGCGCCGAACAAGATGACCGCCAAATAAGTCGTCCAGCTCCAGTTCCCCCACAGCCCGTTGTCACTAAACCTTCTGCAATCGTTGAAGTCGTTAAAAAGCCTAATGCGGATAAACCGCTGCAAATAGTGCAAAAAACACCCGCAGTTGAAGTGCAAACTCAAGCATTAAAACAAGCCAATGCTGCAGAAGTTAACGATCTCAATAGCGTGCTAGACAAAGCGAATGCTAAAACCTTGATGTTGACTGACGAGCTTGCCCGTGCGCAAGACGAATTAATGGTCAGTAACAATGACAATCAAGTGCTTAAAAATAAAATTGAGCAGATGTCGTTAAACATTTCATCGCTTGAAGAAGACTTACAACTGCTAAGCGAGAAACACGATAAATTAAGAATCGAGTACGAAAAACTATTACAACAAGTTGATAATAAAGAACCTGTAGTAGAAGCCCCCGCAGATTTTTGGCGCAGCTTAACAGACAACACCATGCTGTTGATTGTGGCTGCTTCGGTGCCGTTATTATTACTGTTTGGGCTTATTTTTTGGTTATTAACTCGTCGTAAAAAAGCCGCACAACAGACCGAAAATGAAATTACATCAAACGAGCAAACCGAAACCGTTGCGAAACAAGCAGGTACTGCCGCAGCGCTAGATGAGGAAGACAACGCTGATGATGTTGTGATCCATTTAGATTCTGATGACGACGAGTCCATTGACGATTTATTAAATTTAGACAGTGCCGAACTACAACCCGAAGCCTCAATGGCGGACGACAGTGAAATGGACATGGCGTCTGAAATGTTCGTGGGTGAAGACACCGACGATGATGAAGGCTCGTCTTTAGATGACTTATGAGTCGAAGCCATGGAAGAGCAAGACTCTGAACTGGAGCCGCTCGATGACGATGATGATTTAGACAGCCTATTAGCCGGATTAGATGACTTACCCGCCTCAACCGTTTCGTCTGTTGCCCCAGAAGATGATTTGGACAGCTTATTAGCTGATCTCGATGATGGTAGTACAAATAATAATGACGAATTAGATGATTCTGCAGAAAATGATATTGATTCGCTGTTAGCTGAATTTGATATGCCGCCAGAAACCGAAGAGTCTGCTGTAGATGAGCAACCTGAGGCCGTTGATGAGTCACTATCAAACGATGACGACATTGACTCGTTGTTAGCTGAATTCGATATGCCGGCAGAAACTGAGACAGAGCAAGCCAAAGAGACTGATGATGAACCAGAATCTAGCGAAGACTTAAATGAAGAATCAGCTGAAGAATCTGATGATGATTCAAATGTTGCAGCCGATGAAGACATTGACTCGTTGTTAGCTGAATTCGATATGCCAGCAGAAACTGAGACAGAGCAAGCCAAAGAGACTGATGATGAACCAGAATCTAGCGAAGACTTAAATGAAGAATCCGCTGAAGAATCTGATGATGATTCAAATGTTGCAAACGATGACGACATTGACTCGTTGTTAGCTGAATTCGATATGCCAGCAGAAGCTGAGACAGAGCAAGCCAAAGAGACTGATGATGAACCAGAATCTAGCGAAGACTTAAATGAAGAATCCGTTGAAGAATCTGATGATGATTCAAATGTTGCAAACGATGACGACATCGACTCGTTGTTAGCTGAATTCGATATGTCAGCAGAAACTGAGACAGAGCAAGCCAAAGAGACTGATGATGAACCAGAATTTAGCCAAGACTTAGATGAAGAATCCGCTGAAGAATCTGATGATGATTCAAATGTTGCAGCCGATGACGCCATCGATTCGTTGTTAGCTGAATTTGATATGCCAGCAGACACTGACGCCGAACCAGAAAGCGAAGTCTCATCAGAAACTGACGAGATGACAGAGACATCTGACCGTGATGAGCTACTGGCAGAACTTGAAATTGATGATAGTGATGACGAAACCAGTGATGATGATATCGATGCATTACTCGCTGAATTAGAAGCAAGCCCAGATGAAGACGCTGCACAAGCGTTAAATAGTGAAACCGTGAATGAGCAAGACGATATTGCGGCGTTAATTGCGGCAGAGCTTCAAGATGAAGATGATATTGAAGAAAGCACAGAGGCAGATGACCAGGACATTGATGCGTTACTGGCAAGTTTAAATGAGCCCGTTATTGACTCTAGTGTGGCCGATATCAGCACAGCTGAAGAGGCACCAGTAGATGATAAGAGTGAAGATTTATCTGAGCAAATTGCAGCTGAATTAGCCGATGAGTCTGATGATACTGAAACACTCTCTTCAGGCGATGATGACATCGATGCCTTACTCGCAGGTTTTGAGCAAGACGATGACGAAGATGATATTACCGCACAAATTGCAGATGAGTTAGACGATATCGACGATGATGCGACAATATCTGCCGATGTGACTGAAAGCAGTGATGAAGACATTGATGCACTGCTTGCCAGCTTCGATGAACCTGAAATCGCGCCAGAATTAAATCTTGATGAGCAAGACGACGCCACACAGACCATTGACCCAAATGAAGTAGATGATTCAAGTGATGTTGACGACCAGGACTTATTTAACGAGCTTGATGAATACTTAAGTGATTTAGACAACTCACGTAGTCAAGCTGACGCTGAGCATGACAAAACCTTTTTTGACCCAGGTTTAGATGCGTTATTGGTAGAAAGCAATTCGACTGAGTCTGCTGACGAAACTGATGCTAAAACGGATGATACTATTGTCAATGATGGCACAGAAGCATCAGACGATGAATTAGAGTTTAGTCTAGAAGCCGAAGACTTAGATGCGCCTTTAATGGATGACATCAGCGACGAAGATGCAGAAGATGAGCTAAATGCATTGCTGGCCTCAATGGGTGATGACGATGTCAGTCTGTCGTTAGATGATGATGCACAAGATGATGAATCTACCCCAAATACAGGGGGCAAAGCGAATAAAGACTCTGGTTTCTTTAATGATTTAAAAGCCAATAAACCTAAACCTGCAATGCTTGATTGGGAAAGCGACTTACTCAAGGCTGCAGAAACAGCCGTTGATGAGCAAGAGCCGCAACCGACAGTCAGTGATGATGATTTATTAGCAGCGTTTTCACAGTCGTTAACTGAAGATGACGGCGATAACTATACCTCTGAAGATGATTATCTTCTCAATGATGACAACCTCACTGTCGACGAAGCACTTGCCGCGTTAGACGAAAATGAGCGCAGTAAATCAGCTCAATATAACGTCAGCGATGACGACTTAATGAGTTTTGAGCGCGAAAACGGTTATATCGATATTGATAAGTTGCTTAATGATGCCGATGAAAATATTGATAAAACCGATCAGTATAAAGACGTAGATGTTGATGTCGGTGAAGTTAACTCATTAATTGGCAACGCGGATATGGTTGATGTCGATGACGAAGAAAACTCAGTGAATGCTAAGTTAGACCTCGCCCGCGCTTACATTGAAATTGAAGATCAAGACAGTGCTAAAGCCTTGTTAAAAGAAGTGCAAATTGATGGTAATGATCGCCAAAAGGCAGAGGCGGCCTCGTTGTTAAAAGGATTTTAATCAGCTTTTAAGCCATAAAAACGGTGCAAATGTATGCACCGTTTTTTTATTGCAAACATAACTACCATCTCGAATGCGATGACTCGTGCCAAGTCATTACAAAATGGATCAAATTGATATAAACTTCGCGCCATTAAATTGCTGAGGAAATTGAAATGCGAGTTGCGTTAGGTATTGAATATGATGGTAGTGGTTTTTTCGGATGGCAGCGCCAGGCCGATGTCGTTTCAGTGCAAGCTCAGCTTGAAAAAGCATTATCCTATGTGGCAAATGAATCAATAGAAGTCTTTTGTGCCGGCAGAACCGATTCTGGTGTCCACGGCACAGGCCAGGTTGTGCATTTTGACACTACCGCCAAGCGTCCATTAACCGCATGGACATTAGGCATTAATGCTAATTTGCCCGACACAATAGCCGTGCGCTGGGTAAAAGAGGTTGACGACAGTTTTCATGCGCGCTTTAGCGCTACTGCCCGCCGTTATCGCTATGTGATTTACAATCATCAATTACGCCCTGGGATATTACGCTCAGGTGTGAGTCATTATCATGGTGATATTGATGAAACCTTAATGCACCAGGCTGCACAATTATTGTTAGGCGAAAACGACTTTACCAGTTTTCGCGCCATTCAGTGCCAATCCAATACGCCGTTTCGTAACGTGCATAACGTCACCGTTACCCGCCAAGGCATGTATGTGATGGTAGATATTCAAGCCAATGCATTTTTACACCATATGGTGCGTAACATTGTGGGCTCGTTGCTTGAAGTTGGCCTAGGCAATAAACCGATTGAGTGGATAACTGAGTTACTGGCACTTAAAGATCGTAATCAAGCCGCTGCAACGGCCAAGCCTAATGGCTTATATTTAGTTGATGTGACGTACCCTGAGCAATATCAACTGCCTAAACTGGCACTAGAGTACATTATTTATGCTGGATTAAACCATTGTTAATTAGCTAAATAAACGTATAACTAACCTGC
Organism: Shewanella phaeophyticola; assembly: GCF_025398315.1. Taxonomy (GTDB): domain Bacteria; phylum Pseudomonadota; class Gammaproteobacteria; order Enterobacterales; family Shewanellaceae; genus Shewanella; species Shewanella phaeophyticola. The sequence goes on along the minus strand of NZ_JAODOQ010000001.1, from coordinate 2,544,988 downwards.
TTTTGTTGTATAAACTGTGACACAATATCGACAATAAAAATCAATTAACCTTGTGATGAATAAGACTCGCAACGTAATTGACTCATTAAGTTATAATAAGCCAAATTTTGTTATTTTGGCTTATTTACCCCATCTCTTAACCTGAGTTAAGGTTAAACAGGTAACGCGTCAGTAGAGTTTAAATGGTATTTATATATGTCGACCATCAATGAAGTCAATGTCCCAGAGCAAGATGCTAACCTAGCGCAATGGCTAGACTATTTACTGGCTATTCATCCAACCGAAATCGACATGGGATTAACCCGGGTTGATAAGGTCGCTAAACGGTTAGATTTATTATCTTTAGCCCCAAGTAAAGTGATTACCGTTGCCGGTACTAATGGTAAAGGCACAAGCTGTGCGATGTTAGAGTCTATTTTACGTCAGTCTGGTCTGTCTGTTGGGGTATATAGCTCACCGCATTTATTACGTTATAACGAACGGGTGCGAATTAACCAGCAAGATGCTAGTGATGCATCACTTATCGAAGCATTTTGTGCCATTGAAGCGGCGCGTGCTGATATTTCACTGACTTTTTTTGAATACGCGACACTCGCCGGTTTGTATTTGTTTAAAGCCGCAAACGTAGATGTGGCAATTCTTGAAGTGGGTTTAGGTGGGCGTTTAGATGCCACTAACATTATTGATTCAACAGCTGTGATCTTGACCTCAATAGATCTTGATCATCAAGAGTATCTTGGAGACAGTCGCGAGCTGGTTGGCCGTGAAAAAGCCGGGGTATTTAGGCAACATTGCCTTGCCGTAGTGGGCGAACCAGACTTACCTAAATCAGTTAAAGACTATGCCGAGTATATGCATACTAATTTGTATCGCGTGGGTTATGAGTTTAACTATCAAGTGTCTGATACCAACTCTGCACAGTGGGATTTTACATCAGCGCAAAACAACTATTTAGGTTTGCCTGTGCCTAGCTTGCCCTTGCCCAACGCCGCCAGTGTGGTGGCGTTAGTCAGCCAGATCTGGCCGCAGATCACAGAGCAGCAAATTGCCGATGGTTTAGCCAACGCCAAACTCGCAGGGCGCTTAGAGCAAGTGAGTCAGCAACCAATAGTTTTACTGGATGTTGCCCATAACCCACATGCCGCTCGTTATTTAGCCAACCAGTTACAGGCCTATCAAGGCAAACGAATTGTCGCTGTGTGTGGCATGTTAAAAGATAAAGATATTAACGCGGTGATAGAGACACTTGCACCGCACATTAACCAGTGGAATCTAGTGAGTTTAGATAACCCTCGTGGGGCATCGGCGCAATTGCTATATGATGCATTGCCACAGGCGAGCCAACAAAACGCACAACAATATCAAGATATGAGCAACGCGTGGCACGGCGTACAAAAAGACATAAATGAAGACGATGTGGTTATTGTGTTCGGTTCTTTTTATACTGTTGCGGGCGTTAAATCGTACTTAGGTTAATTTTTTTAAAAGGGAATTCGCTTTGAATCGTCAATTTCAAAATCGTTTGGTTGGAACTATTGTGCTTGTGGCTTTAGGGGTGATTTTTTTACCTGACCTATTGGATGGTAAAAAGACCCAGGTTGTAGAAGAATTTACTGAAATACCATTACGACCTTTAGCCAAAAATACCCATAACTCAAATGGTAGTGAACAGGCAGAGCAAACTTCAGACACCATTGAGGAATTTCAGGTGTTGAGCATCGCGGAGCCGCAAGACCTTGGCAGTGATGTGGTTGAACTGGGTGATGATAAGCCTGCACAAGTCGCCCAAAAAGTTGACTCAACACCGAAAGCCACACTCCCTGCTAAACCCCAACCAAAGCCGGCAGCCGAAGTGGCGCAAACCAAAACACCTGCAAAAGCTGCGATAACCGCAGGTTACACTTTACAGTTAGGTGGTTTTAATAACGCCGCCAATGTCAGTGCGCTAGTGACACAACTGCGTAAAGCTGGGTTTACCGCTTATACTTTGCCTGTTAAACCGGTTGATGGAAAACTGACTCGGGTATTTGTTGGCTCTGAAGTGTCTGAAGCTAAACTCAAAGCTCGCCAGGAGCCTATCTTCAAACTAACCGGATTAAAGGGCAAGATCATCGCCTACAATCCTCAAGAACATTAACCTGTTCAGACGGTAGTCTCAGTGCGTGGTTGAAAATATCAAATTGATTGTTCGCAATCGCGCATGAATAATTTATGCAATCAGGGGTGAGAAACATCTCTGTCTCTGTTAGAATCGCGCCGTCTTGAACCCTATACCGGATCCCCATTTTCATGGTTTGGATTGATTACGCAATTATTATCATTATCGGGTTATCAACTATTATTAGTTTAATCCGCGGATTCGCAAAAGAAGCCATGTCACTTGTGGTTTGGTTTGCCGCTTTCTTTATCGCTAGCCAATTTTATCTCGATCTTGCCGCGCATTTAACCCAAATGCAGGACGAGTTAGTGAGAAACGGTGTCGCGATTGCCATTCTATTTGTCGTTACCCTGATCCTAGGGGCTTTAGTCAATTATTTATTAGGTCAGTTAGTGTCTAAAACTGGCTTGTCGGGCACAGACCGTGTACTTGGTTTGTGTTTTGGTGCCATTCGTGGTGCTTTGATTGTAAGCGCATTACTGTTTTTTATGGATGCATTTACTGCGTTCCCAGACACCGTTTGGTGGCAGGGTTCAGTACTTGTACCCGAATTTGGCGTGGTTATTCAGTGGTTTTTTAACTATCTCGAAAACACCTCAAGCTTTGTACCCAAAATATAAAATTATAAACATAAAACACCTTACAGTGAGGAACCTTACCCATGTGTGGTATCGTCGGAATAGTAGGAAAATCAACAGTTAATCAAACCATTTATGATGCGCTGACTGTGCTTCAACATCGTGGACAAGACGCAGCAGGCATTGTGACTGTAGACATCAATGCATTTCGTTTACGTAAAGCAAATGGCTTGGTTAAAGATGTGTTTGAACCCAAGCACATGCAACGTTTACAGGGCAATGCAGGTATTGGCCATGTGCGTTATCCTACCGCGGGTAGCTCTAGTGCATCAGAAGCACAACCGTTTTATGTTAACTCGCCGTTTGGTATTTCGTTAGCGCATAACGGTAACTTAACTAACACGCTTGAGTTAGCTGAAAGCCTGGTCAAAAAACGCCGTCATGTTAATACCACCTCTGACTCAGAAATCTTACTGAATTTATTAGCCGATGAATTACAAGAAACACGTAGTTTGTCATTAAGTGCTGACGAAGTGTTTGATGCAGTGGCTAAAGTACATGCGCAAACTCGCGGTGCTTATGCCGTGACAGCGATGATTATTGGCCAGGGTTTAGTCGCGTTTCGTGACCCATTTGGTATTCGCCCATTGGTACTTGGTAAACACGAAACGGCAACCGGTACTGAATACATGGTTGCATCTGAAAGCGTGGCGTTAGATGCCGTTGGCTTTGAAGTAATGCGCGATGTAGCCCCAGGTGAAGCGATTTATATCTCACTTGATGGTCAGTTATTCACTCGCCAATGCGCTGTTGACCCAAGCTATGCGCCGTGTATCTTCGAGTTTGTTTATTTTGCTCGTCCTGATTCAAGCATCGACAAAGTGTCTGTGTACGCAAGCCGCGTTAACATGGGTGCCAAGTTAGGTGAGAAAATTAAAAAAGAATGGGATGATCACGATATCGACGTCGTTATTCCGATTCCTGAAACCTCTTGTGATATCGCGCTTGAAATTGCCCGTGGTATGGGCTTACCGTACCGTCAAGGTTTTGTAAAAAACCGTTATATTGGTCGTACCTTTATTATGCCGGGTCAGCAAGAGCGTAAAAAGTCTGTTCGCCGTAAGCTCAACGCAATTAATACCGAATTTAAAGGTAAAAACGTGTTGCTAGTTGATGACTCTATTGTACGTGGTACCACGTCAGAGCAGATCATCGAAATGGCGCGTGAAGCTGGCGCTAAGAAAGTGTACTTTGCTTCAGCTGCACCTGAAATTCGCTTTCCGAACGTGTATGGCATCGACATGCCTACTTCAAATGAGTTGATTGCTCATGGTCGTGACGCCGATGAAATTGCCAAAATTATTGGTGCTGATGGGATTATCTTTCAGGATTTAACTGACTTAGTTGAAGCCGTAAGAATGGAAAACCCAGAGATTAAACGCTTTGAAACCTCAGTATTTGACGGCAACTACATTACCAACGATGTAAACCAGTCTTACTTAGACCATTTAACTCAGTTGCGTAATGACGATGCTAAAGCTAACCGTAGCAAAGACATCGGTACCAACTTAGAAATGCACAACGAGTGTCATCCATAAGTTAACCGCGTTATTGCTTCGACTTAAAAACCAGCATAAACATGCTGGTTTTTTTATGGGTTTAAAGGCTTAGGGGGCTAGGACTCTAGGAACTCGCAAGCTCGCCTGAGAGCGGACTTCGTCCTGCTAGAGGCTAGGTAGAGTCCAGCCACATTTCATCTGGAATGCTACTAAACTGTCGTCCCGGTAATGCTACTAATTTGTCATTCCTGCAATGCTGTTGAGCAGGAATCCAGGTGTTGGCTCTAAGGTTTTAAAGGCTTTCAAGCAATGCCAAAAGAAACACCTGGATCCCTGATAAAAGATCTCAGGGATGACGGCATAAAAGATGACGAGCTAAGCGATAAAAGCGAAGAGTAAAGATAGCGGTATACGGAACGCTTCGCTTATGGTTTTAGATTTTAGATTCTAGATTCTTGCTACTTTACACTTTTAAGCGAAATCCGTTGATAATCTAGCAGCGCTTTTTCGGTTTTTTGCGGATTCGACATGCTGATTTTTTGATAATGTCTGAGCACTTTATCTAAATAGCGCTGTGCAATATCAAGCTGTTGCTCTGTATTGACTTGCCACAGTTTATTGCCCACAGGGCTAATAAGAGTGCTTGATTCACTGTCATGTGACGATGCTTTGTTGCCGCGAGATACATACAAGATCTCATAAAAGCGGCGATTCTCTTCAATCAACTTTTCATCAATTAAACGGCATTCAAGCTTGATCAGATGTTGGCGTAATTCGTATTGATGGTGCACTGGACAGAGTAAAAAATCGATATGTTGCTGAGGATTTTGCAGGCACATTGAATTAACGAGCTCGATCATCAAATCGCCACCCACGCCCGCGATAACAACCAATGGTGTTTCTGGGGAATCTAACAAAGGGAGCTGGGCAACATCCATACAGTGTACCTGCCACTGCGGAGGATTTTGCAGGGGGTAAAAGCGTTCGAGCTTACGTTCAAGCTGCTGCATCAAATTTGGCACAATATCGACAAAATGAACCGTCGATGCCGCCTGTCTTGATAATAACGCCGCACCTAATAAACCATGGTCACAGCAACAATCCCAAATGTGCATATAGCCTGTTGGGATCATGTCATTGAGTTGCGTTAAGCGCTGGCCAAGTTTCATTGAGCTAATAGTTTATAAAAATAAAACCCGCATTGTAATGATTTTTACCGTGAATGCTATGTGATTTGCAGCAAGATAAATTAACAGGTAATCTATACTGTAATTTTATACAGCTAATTGGCGCGATTGATGTTTGCGCTCACTGAACCTTTACGACCTGATAATGGATTATGATTTTATATATAGCTGAAAAACCCAGTTTAGGCCGAGCGATTGCTGATGTACTTCCGAAGCCTCACAAAAAAGGCGATGGTTTTATAACGGCTGCCAACGGTGATTGTGTATCTTGGTGTATTGGTCATTTGCTCGAACAGGCAGAGCCAGATGCCTATGATGATGCCTTTAAATCATGGAAGCTTGAGCATTTGCCCATAGTGCCACAAACTTGGAAGCTACAACCAAAACCTAAAACCCGTAGCCAACTGACCGTGCTACGTAAACTGGTTAAGCAAGCATCATCAATTATCAATGCGGGCGATCCAGACAGAGAAGGGCAATTGCTGGTTGATGAGGTGATTTCCTATCTGGGCGTAAAAGGCGACAAACTCAATCAAGTTCAGCGTTTATTAATAAGCGATTTAAACCCACAGGCGGTAAAACGAGCTTTAGGGCAGTTACGCAGTAATCGTGAGTTTGTGCCATTATCAACCTCTGCATTGGCACGCAGCCGCGCCGATTGGTTATACGGTATGAACATGACCCGTGCGTATACTATTCAAGGGCGTAAAGTGGGCTATCAGGGAGTATTGTCGGTTGGCCGAGTGCAAACCCCCGTGCTCGGATTAGTGGTGCGCCGCGATGATGACATTGCCAACTTTACCCCCAAAGCATTTTACGAAGTGCTAGCCCATTTACTGACAGACCAACAACAAGCGTTTACTGCCAAATGGCAACCGAGTGAAGCCTGCCAACCCTACATGGATGAAGATGGCAGAGTGTTAGCCAAAGGCCTAGCGGAAAACGTTGTTTCACGCATATCCGGAAAACCTGCAGAAATCACCAAACTTGAAGCCAAAGATAAACGGCAAAATCCGCCGTTGCCCTACAGCTTATCGGCGCTGCAAATCGATGCTGCTAAACGCTTTGGTTTGTCGGCTAAAGAGGTGCTCGACACTTGCCAGAGTTTGTATGAACGACATAAATTAATTACATATCCGCGTTCTGACAGCCGATATTTACCCAAAGAGCAGCATGCATTAGCCCCAAAAGTATTAGATGCCGTGCTTAAAGGCGCTACAGGGTTAGTTGAAGCCTGTGATGCACCTAATGCCAAACTTAAATCTAAAGCTTGGGATGACAGTAAAGTGGATGCTCACCATGCGATTGTTCCAACCGAAAAGGTCGCAAATTTGTCGGCATTATCAAGTAATGAGGCTAAGTTGTACCAACATGTGGCGCGCCAATACCTTGCGCAATTTTACCCCGCTTATGTGTATGCCGAAACCGCGGTTGAAGTGACCATTGCTGGTGGCTTATTTACCACCAAAGCGCGTCAGGATAAAACGTTAGGTTGGAAACAACTGTTTAAGCGGGGATCATCAAGCCTAAATCAATCAAATAGTAATGAAGATGAAAACGACGATGCTGTACAGTCATTGCCGCCGCTAGTAAAAGGCCAAATCCTGCAATGTGAGCGTGGTGAATTATTAGACAAAATGACTCAAGCGCCAAAACATTTTACTGACGCGACTTTATTAGGCGCCATGACGGGCATCAGTCGTTATGTTACTGATAGCGACATTAAAAAAATCCTCAAAGAAACTGACGGCCTAGGCACAGAGGCTACCCGTGCCGGGATTATTGAGTTGCTGTTCAAGCGAGGTTATTTAGTTCGTCAGGGTAAAGCCATTAAAGCGACGCCTGTTGGTGTTGGTCTTATTCGCAGTTTACCCGATTCTGCCACCACACCTGACATGACCGCATTATGGGAAAATAGCCTCGATGCCATTAGCCAAAAACGCTTAAAGTACGATGCGTTTATGCAGCCATTACTCAGTCAGTTAGATGGCCTAATTACTCAAGCATCAAGCCAGTTACCCTCGGCATTACAAGGTGTTGCCAGTAGTGCGCCAAAGCGTAGTTTTAAAAAAACGTATAAAAAGAAGATCAAAGCAAAAGTGAAATAGTGATAAGGTAATTTAAAGCTTTGAGGTTTTCCTCAGTTAAAGAGGTTACACCTGTGTTACCTGTATATTTAATGGAAACAATAAAATGGATCTTTTAAAAAGAATAACAAATTTGCTTAAGAAGCATAAGATTAACGTTGAAACTGAATTATGTGACCTCGAGTCGAGCAATGATTTATTTCAAATTTTCGAAAGTATCACGCCAGAACGTTTTCTTCATTATGATCCAGAGTGCATTGATGGAATCGAATCATATAAATATGTATTTATGCAATATGTCGATGTGACCCTTGGCGAATTTAAGCCAACGAATATTTCTGTCCGTGGGAGTATGGACACAACCGTCACGTTACACTTTGAATATAAAGATAAAAAGAAGAAATTTAGTATTCTCCAAGATGGGGCTAGCAGGGTTACAGATAGTTTTTATGACAAGCTAAATAATTTTATTCAAAAAGAATTGCAAAGTAAGTACCTGACTCTTCCTACCGGTGATCAAACGACGGCTGTGGTTTATTTACCTAAAAAAGTCGCTAATACAATTAATAAGCATTATATGGGCATGAGTAGTGCCGACGATATTGTCGCGTTTTTGGTTAAAGGCGGGCTTGTTGAGCATATTAATTGGAACCATACCGCACCAGATGCATACAATGGTTATACCTCTGAAGGCGAAACCATTGCGACCGCAATACTAAAAGCGAAATTACCTGAAGGGACTCCTTACCCGCCCAATCCACGTATAGACGGGATGTTTGAAATGTTCACAGAGTCAACACCTGTTAATGTTCATCTACAGAATAAAAAGGGAGAAACACCTTATCGCTTGGCACTTACTGGTGACTCAGTTTTTTTGAAACAATCTTTAGGCGAAATAAGTCAAGATTGCGTCAGTATTTCTAAGCTACTCAGTAGTGAATGGCTTCCTATTAATCCGGAAATTTTTAAAATTGTCGAGCCAATGAAAGACAGTTTGCAGCGCGCTAAATTCCATTCTCACTCTGGTTTTTATAATGTGATATTTTCTCTAGAGGACAATTTCATCATTAGTGAAAATGCATTTTCTATCGAGGGTAGAGAAAACGCTGAGGGTGTTTTTTATTATGAAGTGTTCATTCAGAAAGCTGGCAATGGTAACAACTCGATATTAAAAAACTTCTCTGAAACAGAAGTTGAAGATATCCAAGCGCTCATCAAGCAGTATTGCGATGATACTCTTTGGCACGATAGTTAAGCGGAAAAAGCATGTGAATCTAGTGCGGGTTAACTGGTAACGGAGGTTATTTGGCGACTGTGTCATTTAAGTTTAATCAACTCTATAGTGAACCTTTAGCCCCTTAAATTCATATTGCAGTATTGTGATCTGTAGCATAATCAATAAAAAATTAAAGGAGGGTGCTATGAAAAGCACACTAGTGTTAACCGTGTTTGCTGCAAGTTTGTTGTTTTATGCATCGAATGTCAGTGCAGATAAAACCATTTTAGCGGGCGGTTGCTTTTGGTGCATGGAGTCTGATTTTGAAAAACTTGATGGCGTCACCAATGTGGTCTCAGGATTTACAGGCGGAAACATCAAAAATCCTACCTATAATGGTAATCATCGAGGTCATTATGAAGCGGTTGAAATCACTTATGACCCTAACAAAGTCAGCTACAAAGAGCTGTTAGATTATTATTGGGTTAACATTGACCCTTTTGATGCACAAGGGCAATTTTGCGATAAAGGCTCGAGTTATTTAAGTGCGATTTTTGTGGCAAACGGTACCGAAAGAGCGATTGCACAGCAGTCTAAAAGCCAAGTTGAAAAGCAGTTTCCTAATAAAAACGTGGTCACGCCTATTTTAAATGCGTCAATCTTTTATCCGATAAAAGGTGATGAGAGTTACCATCAGGATTATTATAAAAACAATCCGCTTCGCTATAATGCTTATCGCTGGAGCTGCGGCAGAGACAAAAGATTAGCAGAGATTTGGGGAGATAAAGTAACACATTAAGTTTAACGCCTAAGGGAGGGTGATCATTGACTTATGTTCTGTGGTATCGAATGTCGTCTCCGCAGGCCACAAATGCCGAAAATAAGAAATAGCTGAACCCGGCTCAACAATATTAATCCAACACGCTTTTATCTAAAATGCCTTTAGCAATCAATTGCTGCAAAATATCTCTGGTTTTTTGTTTCAATGTGTCGCGAAGTTGGCGTGCTGCAGGAGTGATGGATTGTCTGCTCGGGAAGATTAACCACAGTTCAGTGGCATTGGCACTGTATTCAGGCAGAATATTGATGAGTTTTCCGGACAATAAATCATTTGAGATATCCAAACATGACTTTAGCCCAATCCCTTTGCCTGATAGGCTCCAACGGTGGACTAGTTCGCCATCGTTAGACACTCGATTGCCTTTCATTTTAATTTTAAACTGTTCATTATCTTTATAAAATTCCCACACGTCGTAAGTTATATCATTCAGTTGGTATAATAAGCCGTTATGAGATGCTAAATCTTGTGGATGGGTTGGCGTGCCGTATTTGTCTAGGTAGTCTTGAGATGCACACAATAAACGAGGCACGTTACAAATTTTAAAACCATATAAGTTGGCATCGTTTGGGGAGCCATAGCGCAAGGCTAAATCGACCGAATCGCGATAAAAGTCTAGGTTGCTGTCATTAATATTGGCTCTAAGGCTGACTTCTGGGTATGTCGTCATAAAATCATCAATCCATGGGATCACAATATTGCGACCAAGGTCTGATGACATCGCCAAGCGTAAATCCCCGTCAATAATATCAAGTTCACCTTTCATATTCTGTTTGGCTTGGTCAAGCATCAACATGGCTTGCTCGCATTGCGGAATGTACTTTTCGCCGGCGCTCGATAAGCGTAATTGCCGAGTGGTTCGGATAAACAATTCAACGCCTAAATTGGCTTCAACTCGCTTTAATGCGGCACTGGCTGTGGCTGTACGCATATCTAGGTTTGTTGCAGCTGCCGTTATACTGCGAAACTCGGCAACCTTGAGCACCACTTGTAAGTCTTCTAAAAGCATGATTATCCATTTATTATTGATAATGTTTCAATTATTATGCTGTTTATGGGCAATAAAACAAGCGCTAATATAACTTCATCAAGTTTGAACCTTATTTTATAAATATTACCTCCCCATTAGATTTTTAGGAATAACAACATGAAAGCCATCGGATATAAGCAGTCTCTACCTATCAATAACCCGGAATCATTAATCGACGTTACTCTAGCGCAGCCTATTGCAACGGGTCGTGATTTATTAATTAAAGTTGCAGCCATTGCGGTTAACCCTGCAGATTACAAAGTGCGTTTAACCATGCCAGCTGCTGAAGGTGAAGTTAAAGTGATAGGTTGGGATGCTGTGGGCGAAGTGATTGCTGCCGGTGACAAAGTGAGCCACTTTAAGCCTGGCGATCTTGTATATTATGCTGGTGATATTACCCGTTCTGGTAGCAATGCTGAATATCAATTGGTTGATGAGCGTTTAGTGGGTTTTAAGCCAAAAAGCTTATCAAATGCTGAAGCCGCTGCTTTACCATTAACAGCCATAACCGCATGGGAATTATTGTTTGAACATTTAACCATTAAGCAGCAGAGCCCAACTTCAGTTGAAAAATCAAATGAAGTGATTTTAGTGGTTGGCGCAGCGGGGGGTGTAGGTTCTATTTTTGTCCAAATTGCTAAAGCCATAACAGGTGCAACTATTATTGCAACTGCATCACGTGAAAGCTCAAGTGATTGGGTTAAAAAGTTAGGTGCCGACTATGTTGTTGACCATACCAAACCACTGACTGCGCAAATTGAGGCCTTAAACATTGGATTATGTGACCCACGTTGCTAGTTTAAATAGCACCGACGTCTATTTTGAAAGTTACACTGAAGTGTTAGCACCATTTGGCAAGATAGCCATGATTGACGATCCCCAAGCGCTTGATGTCACTAAACTTAAGTTAAAGAGCTTGTCATTACACTGGGAATTTATGTTTGCTCGTTCAATGTTTAATGCTGTTGATATGCAAGAGCAAAGTCGTTTATTGAATCGAGTGGCAGATCTTGTTGATCAGGGCTATATTCAAACCACTTTAGGCCAGCACATGGGCGAAATTAATGCCGCTAACTTACGTGCAGCTCATGAAGCATTAGAAGCAGGGAGTGCGATAGGTAAAATTGTACTTGAAGGTTTTTAATTCAACATAATCAATAGTATAAATAGTCATAACTAGACTAACAACAGGATGCAAGATGTCTCAATTAACGATTGTTGCCAATATTAAAGCGAAAGCAGATAAAATCGAGTTAGTGAAAGCGGAATTACTTAAACTGGTTGAAGTGACGCGCACTGAAGAAGGTTGTATTAACTACGACCTACATCAAGATAATGCCAACCCTGCTCATTTTATGTTTTATGAAAACTGGCAGAGCCGTGAGTTATGGCAAGCACATTTGGATAACCAGCATATCGCTGAGTATGTCGCTGCGGTTGAAGGTGCTGTTGTCGAGTTTGTATTAAATGAAATGACGGTTATAGCTTAGACTTTGCAGTTTATACGATGATAAAAAGCAGATCATGACAATGATCTGCTTTTTTTTCGATAAATGAAGGCTTGGTTGGACACTCAATCAATGTAACTGATATAACAGGCATATTTATCCCTAGTTCAGATTGTTTAGCGTAAAGCGTATGGAAAGGTAACAATGGAAATTAGATTTGCACAACTGCAATGCAGTTCTTCTAGTGTCATGATGAATATTGATGACTGGCTTATTGAATCGCAACAATCTTGGGGAGTGTTTAGTACCGAAGGTGATGTTGGTGAAATGCTCGGGCAATTACTGACACAAGCGGTTGATGACAAAACCCTAGCGTATTGTGGGCAAATAACAGGGGCTGACCCATCGCGGGTAGCATTTGTATCATTGCAACAACAGCAGCAATTGCTGGAAGATATTCTAGAGCAAGATGACAGCGAGTCATTGGGATATACCGATCCTAAAACCACCGTTTTTAGAGTTATTTATGATCAGTGCCATGATAACAACTTAACTCATCAATTGTTGCAACAGTTAGATTTAACTCACCTTAGCCAAAGCAGTTTTAGCCAATTATCTACCGGTGAAGGTCGCAGAGTCATGTTGGCCAGAGCTCTGGCGACAAAAGCGCCTTTTTTAGTATTAGATGAACCTTATGCAGGGTTAGATGTTGAGCATCGGAGCACTTTAACGACATTTCTTGAGCAACTATCACACACTATGCAAATGCTCGTTGTGGTATCGCGCGAAGAAGATATGCCGCAGTGGATAGAGAAAATTGCCTTGTTTAACCAGGGTAAACTCGACAGTGTGATGAGCAAAGACCAATGGATTAATCATCCCGTTATTCATCAATTAACCGCACAGTCTGGGCAACAAAGTGAAGAGTTATTAGCACTTATTCGACGTCACCGTCACAGTGCCAAGTTTGCCGACCCAGTGTTTGAACTGCATGATGGCCGAGTTGCTTACAGCGATAAGGTGATTTTTTCAGGAGTGAATTGGCGTATCGATAATGGCGTGCACTGGCAAGTAAAAGGCCAAACGGTTGTGGTAAAAGTACCTTATTAGGGCTTATTTTTGGCGACCATCCACAGTGCTATAGCAACGATATCGATATCTTTGGTAAAAAAAGAGGCTCGGGCGAAAGCATCTGGGAAATCAAACAGCATATTGGCATGGTGTCATCTGCGTTGCATATGCAGTATCGCGTTAACTGCAACGCCATTGATGTGATTGTGTCGGGCTTTTATGACTCGATTGGTCTGTATCAAAAGCCGACGCAACAGCAAGTGGCTATCGCAACCGAATGGTTAGCCATGTTACATATGGGGCATTTAGCTAAAACCGCGTTTAAACAGTTAGAGTATGGCCAGCAACGTTTATTATTAATTGCCCGTGCCATTGTAAAACAACCTACATTATTGATCCTCGACGAACCCTACCAAGGCTTAGATTACTTAGGCCGCAGGCTGATTAAAAACTCACTTGAGCTTATTGCCAAAGAGCAGTTAACTCAATTGCTATATGTATCACACTATCAACAAGATAGCCTTGATAGCATTGAGCACTTTATTGAGTTTGTTGCCGATGATGATCACCAAGGGTATCGCGCTGTAGTCTCTGGACCAACAATAAAATAAGTCATTCATCAACGCTGTGGTTTATTTTGCTGCCCTGCTTAAGGGGCTGGCAATTTTGTGAATGTGTTTTATTTGCCAAGAGAGTTGGCCTCATTCGATTATTAAATAAAAATTGAAAATGTTTCAATTTTTATGATGTTTATGGCGATTTAAAATATCGGTATGATGACTTCAACAAAATATGGTTTGCCAAAGAGTTGATGTAAGTGAACTCATGTGCAGCATCAACCCATCAACATTGGTAAATAAATATGTTACTCGATACGCCGATTTGTGATTTTGGCTGGAAAGCGCCAGATTTCACTTTAAAAAATCCTAATGGTGATGCGTTTACCATGAGTGAACATTTGGGTGAAAAGGGCTTGTTGATAATTTTTATTTGTAATCATTGTCCTTATGTTAAAGCCATAGCATCGCGTTTAGCCAAAGACACTCAACAATTGATGGCAGAGGGGATTAATGTGTTGGCTGTGATGTCGAATGACTATCAAACAGTTGACGCAGATTCGCCAGCCAATATGCTTCGCTTTGCCGAGCAACACGGTTTCTCATTTCCGTATTTAGTCGATGAAGACCAGCACGTCGGCAAGCAATATGGCGCAGTGTGTACCCCAGATTTTTTTGGTTTTAATCACCTTGGTGAGTTGCAATATCGTGGTCGCCTAGACGATGCTCGTTTGCAAGATGACCCGAATCGAGTGCCTGAGTTAGTCAATGCCATGCAGATGATTGCCGCCATTAATAAAGGCTCGAAACAACAAACGGCCAGCATGGGCTGTTCAATTAAATGGCGTTAAAGCGGTTTACTGCATTGAAAAAACAAATCTAAGCACCATATTGCTGTAACCACAAAATAGTGCTGATTAAACGGTGCTAATTAAACGGTGCTATAGAATACAGACTTTTTAACCATACAGCTCAGACTCGTTTGAATTGTATTATCCAGATTTTGCAAATTATCAGCACTCAATTGCTTAGCAGATAATGAGCATAAAAATTTATCGATAATCCAGTTGATATCGATATCTAAACATTATTTTTTTACGGAGCATCACATGACCCACGCTATTATTTCTGATTTAGAAAAACGTTACACAGCAAAACGCTACGATGCGACTAAGCGCGTATCAGCTGAAGATTTAGCCGTTATTTATGACGCAATGGTGTTATCACCTTCATCAATTAACTCTCAACCATGGAAATTTATCGTGATTGAAAGTGATGAAGCCAAGCAACGTTTACATGACTCTTTTGCTAACAAATTCCAGTTTAACCAACCACATGCTAAATCGGCTTCGCACACCGTATTGTTTGCTTATAACCCTAAGTATACTCGTGACGATTATGCCAAAGTGGTAGATCAGGGCATTACTGATGGCCGTACAAAGCCAGAAGATCGTGAAGGTGCATTTGGCGCGTTTGCGTTTGTGGATTTAAACACAGACGAAGCGGGTAACAACGCAGCTTGGACTAAGTCACAAACTTATTTAGCACTGGGTAACACCATGCACACACTTGCACGTCTAGGTATCGACTCTACTCCAATGGAAGGTGTTGACAGCGAAATGCTTGGTCAAATCTTTGCTAAAGAGCTTGATGGTTTTGTATGTGATGTGGCATTAGCTTTTGGTTACCACCATTCAGATGAAGACTACAATGCTAAATTACCTAAGTCTCGCTTAGCGGCTGAGCAAGTATTGCAAGTATTGTAATGGCTCAAGCGTTGTAAAACGATATAATCCCCATAAAAAGAGGCATAAGATTTAATCTTATGCCTCTTTTTTATGCTCGGGTTATTTCGTATTGATTATCAGAGTTTAACGCAAACAATGGCCGCGATTAAGGCTAATGAGTTTATCGAGAATACGTTCGCCATCCATACGAATGCCGTTGTGCTCATACTCTGAGGTGAGCCAATATTTAAGGTTATTGACTTGCCTGGTTGTTTCTAAACTGTATTGCATCTCTACATACATATCTTCGCTATAAATGGCCGCCGCTACCGGCACCTTATTCTCGGCTAGTGTTTCAAGGTTATACAAGCTTGGCCAATCCTTTTTCGCCGCAATTAAGTTTGCCGCCTGCTGTAGTGGTTCAAGTTGTTCAAATTGTGAAAACATCCACGGATAAATCATTTCGCCAGTAAATAACAATGGTTTACCTGGTCGATAGTTAAATTGACTATACTCGGCTCTGACTCTGTGAGCAGCCCAAGCAGATGCTTGTTGTTGGCAATAAATTGACTCGTGCAATAAGGCAAAAATGGGGTTGGTATTGTAGTCGAGAAATTGACTAAATTGATGTAAAAATAAAGGATTTATATCTGTGCCATAGCACGTTTCAATTAAGGCTTGCTCAAGTAAATAGTAAACAGCTTCTGACTCTTGTTCCATGCCTAAATTAATGCCTAGGAGCTGGAGTTTTTCAACAGTGAGTAATTCACCTGTCGCCAAATACACTTTATTGTCGAAAATATACTTTGCCAAATTGTCGACTAAAGTCCGAGCATCGTTAAAGCGGTTAAAAAAATTGTTGTTTTTAGCCATCACTCGCTGATAAGTGGCTCGATATACTTCATCTGCGGTGCGGGTTAATGATGGAATACCACCAGTAATGTAAGCTTCTTTTAAGCCTTCTGGTGCTGCAGATAAATAATGCAACACACAAAAGCCGCCAAAGCTTTGGCCTAAAATACTCCAAGGCTCACCTGGTGACAGCTTAGTGCGGATATACTCGGCATCGCGAATAATATTGTCAGCGCGAAAATTGCTTAAATAATCTGCTTGGTCTGTGGCGCTCATGTAACTTAAGCTAGTGGCATTGACTGGTGTAGATAAGCCCGTTCCTCTTTGATCAAGCAATAAGACTCGGTACTCGGTTAACGCCCGTTTAATCCAGCCACTATTGCTCACAGGCCTAACGGCAGCAAAGCCCGGACCTCCTTGAAAAAACACTAAATAGGGCAGTTGTTTATGTTGATTTTCAACGCTAACAATTTCTCTAACAAAGACGGTAATTTGCTTGCTGGGACTTTGTTGATAATCGAGTGGTACCGAGAAAAAGTGTTTACGAACTTTGATGTCTGCTAAGGTGTTATCAATGTACATATTGAGCCTGCTGAGTCTTTGCGGGTTGCCATCGCATTTTTTTATTACCTATATTGTACATCAACAATGCAAAGCTTGATGGGTATCACATTAAAAAGCTATCTAGATCAACACTGCCTAGGTAAAATTAACCGATAATCAACATATGATCATAAGCGCGAGGTTGTCGATGAAGTATCAAATCATCCCTGTCACCCCTTTTCAACAAAATTGCAGTGTTATTTGGTGTGAAAAAACCTTAAAAGCGGCGGTAGTTGATCCCGGTGGCGATATAGAACGCATTTTGGCTGAAGTGACCAAATTGGGGTTAACGGTGGACAAAATTTTACTGACCCACGGGCATATTGATCATGCTGGTGGCGCAGCCAGTTTAGCAGCGCATTTATCTGTGCCCATTATTGACTCGCATGAGGCAGATAAATTTTGGTTAGAAAACTTAGTGAAGCAGAGTCAAAATTTCGGTTTTGCGCGTACCGAAGCATTTAAACCCACGCAGTACCTTAATGAAGGCGATGAAGTGAGCGTTGGCGAGCAAACCTTAAGTGTATTGCATTGCCCTGGCCATACTCCGAGCCATATTGTGTTTTACAACGCCAGTTCTAATATAGCCTGGGTGGGCGATGTGTTGTTTAGAGGCTCAATCGGTCGCACGGACTTCCCGCAGTCCAATCACCAGGACTTATTACATTCTATTACCACTAAATTATGGCCATTAGGGAAAAATGTAAGCTTTATTCCCGGTCATGGACCTATGTCGACATTTGCTGAAGAACGCCAGCATAATCCGTTTGTAGCAGACCAGTTATTTGATTAAAAATTAACTGTTTGTCAGTCATTCATAAAATTAAGACATAAATTGAAACCATTGATTCTTTGCATTGTAAAGGCAGTCTGTTAGCTTAGAAGATTGCGTTTATTATGATGGACAGTTTTCATGGTTCAACACCTTGTTGATTTACTCGATGCCTGGTTACCGACTTATCAAGAAGACTGGGTTATAGCAGTATTAACTCAAGTACAAGGGTCTTCTTATCGTAAACCCGGCGCAATCATGTTATTTCACCCTATGGGTAAAAGTTTAGGCATGTTAAGCGGCGGTTGTCTTGAAGCCGATCTTCGTCGTCACGCTCAGCGTGCAATCCAAACCCAGCAAGTATTGCAATTAACCTATGATGCTACTGATGAGTCAGATACCAGTTATCAACTTGGTTGTGGTGGTATTGTCAATATTATGATGGTCTCATTGAATAAGGCGAATAATTACTTAGGCTTAGTTAATGTTCACGATGCGTTAATGCGCGGTGATAGTGGCTTCTACCAGCTTAATATTGCTGATGATGGTGCGCCGAGTCATGCGGTGTCTGGTAAATTTATTCAACAAAATCAAGATGGCCAAATTACGGTTACCTTGAACACCAAAACTCAAAAAGTGATTGAGCAAGACAAGACCTTATTGACTATTCCGCTTCGCCCTCCTGTGCATATTGGGATTTTTGGAGGCGGTTTAGATGCAAAACCGATAGCACAAATGGCTCCAAGCCATGGGTTGGAAAATCACTGTTTTTGATGAACGTACCGCCTACGCACGCACATATGACTTTCCAGGTTGCCAAATTATTAAGCATCCGTGCCCACGTGTTTCTTCTGATTTACTCAACACCTTAGATGCAGCATTTGTGATGAGTCATAATTTGCAAATAGATGCTAAAACATTAGCCACTTTGCAACCTCTATCAATAGCGTATATCTCGTTATTAGGTACCCAGTACATCGTCGTGACAAAGTGCTTGAATTAGCCCAATTAAGCGTTGATGACTTTAATGGGTATTTTTCAGCGCCTGCAGGTTTAGCGTTAGGTGGTGAGCTACCAGGCTCGGTGGCGTTAAGTATGTTATCTCAGTGTCATGGCGTGCTGTACCACAGCAAATTAACCAGCCTTGACAGTGTGATGTTATAACCATGACTGCGCAAATAACGGCCAATATCACCACGGTTATTTTGGCAGCAGGTGCCAGCAGCCGCTTTAATGGCTGTAAGATCACCGCCCAAATTCAGGGCGGGCAAAACCTATTAGCACATAGCATTGAAACACTTAAACACGTTACCCAAGCAGCTAATATTGCCCCAGCTGCAGTGGTGTTAGGCGCGCACATTAATGATGAGATTATGGCGATGACAGAAGGTTTGCCGCGGATAATTAATTCACACTGGCAAGCTGGGTTATCGAGTTCAGTGAAGCAAGCTGTGGCTTATGCTATTGACGCTAAAGCGGATGCCTTGTTACTGGTGTTGGCAGACCAAGTTGCCATAACCGCTGATGAATATTTGAGTTTAATAGCGGCTTTTGAGCAAAACAGGCAAACCTGCTGCAGTTTTTATCTGCAAGATGTGGGCGTGCCAGCTATTTTTTTAGCTGATGATTTTAGTGCGCTAATGTCGCTTGAAGGCGATAAAGGTGCTAAAAGCGTGTTAAAGCAACATGCAAAAAACCATAGTGTCACTATGCTACCTATCGATAATGGTGCACGCGATATCGATACCCCTGCCGATTTAACTCATTGGTTAAATCAACAATAACCTGTTTACCGAACTTGAGCGAGTTCAGCTAAGTTTAATCAAATTCAAGTAACGTTATGCCAATGCAAACCATAGTAAGCGTGACGGCAAGTATTTAGTTGAGTAAACCGTTTGCCCTAATTAAGGAGTGATTATGACAACCCCAACACAAAAACTACTGGTCAATGGTAAGGATTTCACCCTTGATGCCGACCCCAATATGCCAGTGTTATGGGCATTGCGTGACATCCTTGGTTTTACTGGAACCAAATTTGGTTGCGGCGCGGGCTTGTGTGGCGCCTGTACTATTCATGTTGATGGTAGTCCAATGCGCGGCTGTTTAACCAGCCTTAAGCAAGTGCAGGGCAAACAAGTCACTACGATTGAAGGGCTTGAAGCACAAAAACTCAAACAGGCATGGCTAACACATAATGTGCCTCAATGTGGTTATTGTCAGGCGGGGCAATTAATGTCTGCTGCAGCGCTATTAACAACCACCGACAATCCTACAGATGCGCAAATTGATGATGCCATGTCGGGCAACATATGCCGTTGTGGTACCTATCCGCGTATTAAAGCCGCGATCAAATCAGTGTCGGAGGCTTAATCATGACGACATTTACTGCAGTTGAAAATATTAGCCGTCGTAATGTACTCAAACTCTTTGGTGCTGTTGGTGGTGGCTTAGCCTTAGGTGGAACCAGTTTAGTCTGGAGCCCAATGGCGCTGGCACAAGACAAGCAAGCCTTAATGAATTTATTTGTCGCCATTGGTGAAGACAACAAGGTTTATTTAACCTGTCATCGTTCTGAAATGGGTCAAGGTATTCGTACCGGGATCCCGCAGGTGTTAGCGGATGAGCTAGAAGCCGATTGGGACAAAGTGGTTGTAGTGCAAGGCTTAGCCGATAAACGTTATGGCAGCCAAAACACTGACGGCAGTCGCAGTATTCGTAAGCATTATCAGCGAATGCGTCAAATGGGCGCTACCGCACGAACCATGTTAGAACAAGCCGCTGCGCAGCAATGGAAGAGTCCCTGTAAATGAGGTGTATGCCAAGGCACATAAAGTGCATCTCAAAGGCAGTAATAAAACGCTACCTTATGGCGACTTAGCGCTTGCCGCATCTAAACTTGCTATGCCTGAGTTAGATAAGGTGACGCTTAAACCAGAAAGCGATTTTATTCATATTGGTAAGTCGCACACGATTGTGGATATGGACGCCATGCTAACAGGTAAAGCCAAGTATGGTTACGATATCAAGCTTGATGGCATGTTATACGCCAGCATTACCCGTCCGCCAGTACTTGGCTGTGATGTCGTAAAACTGGATGACACGAAAGCGCGCAGTATTGCGGGTGTGGTGGATATTATTACCTTGCCGGTACCAAAAGGTGCGCCATTATTTCAGCCACTTGGTGGGGTTGCGGTTATTGCCACAAACAGCTGGAGTGCAATTGAAGCGCGTAAAGCGTTAGCGATCACCTGGTCTGAGTCTGTCAATGACAACCATGACTCCGATGTTTACTTAAAAGCGTTGGTTGAGCGAGTTAAGCAACCTGGCAAAGTTATCCGCCAATTTGGTGAATCTGTTACGGATTGGCCTAAAGATAACACGGTGAATGCGGTGTACACCGTACCTTATTTAACCCATGCCATGATGGAGCCGCCCGTTGCCACCGCAAGTGTCACGGCCGATGGGTGTGAATTATGGGCATCGACACAAACACCACAAAGCACTCAACAAAATGTAGCGGGTGCACTAGGCCTTAAAGAAGAACAGGTAAAGGTGAATGTTACCTTATTAGGCGGCGGTTTTGGGCGTAAATCAAAGCCCGACTTTAGTGTTGAAGCCGCAGTGCTATCTCAAAAACTGAAAAAGCCGGTTAAAGTGTGCTGGAGTCGTGAGGATGAGATCCAAAATGGTTATTACCATGCGATTAGCGCGCAACTGTATCAGGCTAAAGTTGATGATAATAAGTTACCGACAGCATTGCTTGCGCGTACTGGGTTTCCGGCGATCAGCTCGACCTTTGCTGAAGGGGTTGAATATCCGTCTGATGGCGAACTTGATCTCGGTTTTAGTGATGTTCCCCTTGCACTTGAACATATTCAACTTGAAGCAGTAAAAGCCACCGCCCATACACGCATTGGTTGGATGCGCTCAGTGTGTAACATTCAGCATGCATTTGGTATAGGCAGTTTTGTTGATGAACTGGCTGTTAATGCTAACAAACCCTGTATCGATATGTGGCGGAAATTGTTAGGTAAAGCCCGCATTGAAAACTTTGAAAACAACGGTTTTAAATACGGTAATTACGGCGAAGAGTTAGCGGATCATCCTGTTGATGTTGGGCGTTTTTTGAACGTGTTAGACACATTAGAAACCGCGCTTGCTAAAGCGCCTAAAGCCGCTAAAAATCAAGGATGGGGGATGTCGGTGCACCGCAGCTTTGTCAGTTATGTTGCCGTTGCGACTTTGGTTGAGGTGGTTGATAACCAACTTAAGGTGATTAAATCTATCGCGGTAATGGATGCCGGTACAGTCGTGAATCCTGATCGCGTTCATTCGCAATTAGAAGGCGCGGTGATTTTTGGACTAAGCCTTGCGATGATGGGCGACATTAGCTTTAAAAACGGCAAAGTGGTGCAGTCTAATTTTCATGATTATCCGCTGCTGCGTTTACCGCAATGTCCAGATATTGAAACTCACATTGTGGCATCTTCAGCAAAACCTGCCGGTGTTGGTGAACCTGGCGTACCACCAGTGGCACCAAGTTTAACCAATGCTATTTTTGCTGCTACCGGTCAACGCTACCGTGATTTGCCGTTAAATAAGGTGCTTTCTGTGTAACGTTAACTGATTGAACAGTAAATTCACTGAATGTCGCACTTAAGTTTTACCCATTTAAGTCGATAAACGTTAAGCCAAATGCCTAGGTGCAGTTCTAGGCGCTAGGCATTTTACTCTAGCCTTTTCTCATTAATGTTATATTCAGCTATGGTTTAGCTTGAGGTCATTGCCTTAGGAAGCGTAAATATGAAGCAAATCCAGTTTAGAAAAATTGACGCAATCATGATTAAGTTCAGCCTGAACGGTAAATTTTGGATTGTATGCTCTATGGTTGCTGCGATAACGTGCGTTATTGCTTTGCTCAATTATCAACACGCGACAAGGCTAATCACTGAGGCATCTCAACAAAGAGTCAGCGCCAGTGTGCACAGTTTTGCTGCTGTCGCCAACCACCAAAATTTACCTGCAGCTGAGCTTCAGCAATTTGCCTCCGACAATCAATTACAATTAACCCCTCGTGACAACACTGGCCGAACGGGTGATACGATCACCGCTGCGGCAAGAGTTGGTAATCAGTATTTGTCTTTAAATCAGAATGTAGCCCAGTGGGAACAAGACTCTCTGAGTGATGCGCAATTTATGCTGTTCATCGCGCTAGTGGGATTACTGCCGCTGTTTCAATTAAGCTATTGGATTTCGACCTCATTAGGTGGCGGGCTATGGGAAATGTACATGGCCATTAAACGCTTAGCTGATGGTGATTTAAGTTTTAGGTTAAACTTTTTTGGTACCGATGATTTTAGTTTAATCGCCAGAGACATTGACCGCTGCGCCGATAACATGAGCGAAATGGTTCAGGCCATACGCAATAATGCGCAAACGCTAGCAACCGCAGCCAATGAGTTTAATCATCAGGCGGTAACCAATGACGAGCTTATCGATCAACAGCATCACTTTTTGGATTCAGTGTCTCATGCAATGGAACAAATGACCTCCGCTATTGCTGATGTATCTCATCATGCGAGCGAGACCTCGTCATATACGCAAAATAATGCGCAGCAAATGCAGCTAAGCCAACAAAAAATTGACGACGCGGTTAAGCGGATTAATTACTTATCTGAGCGTATTGGCGAGGCTTTTTCATCTGTAGAACAGTTATCTCTTGATGCCACTCAAATTAATGACGCAGTGACCACCATCGACAGTATTTCTGAACAAACTAACTTATTAGCATTAAATGCTGCCATTGAAGCGGCACGCGCGGGTGAACAAGGCCGCGGTTTTGCCGTTGTTGCTGATGAGGTGAGAACCCTTGCTGGACGCACTCAAGAAGCCACGGTGCAAATTCAGAAAATGATTGAAGGGTTGCAAAAGGGCTCTAAAAATTTGACTCATATTACCAACGTGATAGTTGAACAAGCTGATCAAAGTAGTGACAGTATTAAAGGCGTAGGTGATGATATTACCCACATGGCTGGCTCTATCAATTCTGTATTTGATATGAGCAGTCAAATTGCCGCGTCAGCCGAACAACAAAGCACATCAGCAGGCGATATTTCAGGGCAAATTAATCGTATTCGCCAACAATCTGAAACCATTAGAACCTCTGCTAAACACTCAACTGTATTAGCCAAAGAACTTAATGACTCTTCAACAGGTCTCTCTGAAATTTTAAGCCAATATAAAATATAACTAACATGAAATAAATCATGCTGTTGTTTGGTCTATTATGATTGGTATGACTCAGAGAATGAAAGCTTAGTTAAGTAAAGGAGTGTTGATGGTCGTTTTGAATGTTAGTGGGGGCAAGTTGAATTATAGTATCAAAGTATTATTGGCTAGCGTAATCGCTTTGTTGTTTGCACACAGTGCTTACGCACAGCAAATTACTGTGCTCAATAAACAAGGCCAACCCACAGCAGATTTGGTGGTGTATTTACAACCGCATCATGATGCTAATCTTGTGGTTGATTTTGTGCCAGTAAAAGCTGAAGTTCATCAAAAAGATAAACAATTTTCACCTTATATTACTGTGGTGCAAAAAGGCCAAGAAGTTGCGTTTGTTAATGAAGATGACATTACTCACCACATATACTCTGCTTTAGGCCTAGAAGCGATTTTCATTTAAATTGCGTAATGAGCAAGCACAACAGTTAATGTTGTTTGAAAAGGCTGGCCATGTGTCGATGGGGTGTAATATTCATGACTGGATGTCGGGGCATTTGTTGGTGGTCGATACCCCATTTTATGCTATCACTGACAGCCAGGGGAGGGTTGATTTTGACTCATTACCAGAGGATGATTTTACTGTGCAAGTATGGCATCCACAATTAAAGCTCACCGACAACCAACAATCACAAACGTTTCATTTACCTCAAGATCAATCAATGACTATTACCTTAGAGGCTGATTTTGATAGTATCCCTAAGCAACAAAGTTTAGATGAATTTGAATTCCTAGAGGGATATTAATATTGGTTTTGTTTAATCGTCTGCAGACACGGATTTTTGCGTTTTTTGTATTGGTTATTATTACGGTATTAGCCTTGTCTTTTTGGCTTTCATATCAATCTAATCAACGACTCGAACAACAATACGTTGCTAATCAACTTGAGGTTGCTCGTTTGGTGTTTGAGTCGCAATACGATAACCGTAATTATTACCTGGCGGCGTTTGCTTCTACCGCGGCAAAAGATTTTGCCCTGAAAGACATTTTTATTGACGGTGACAACCGCAGCTTTCTGGTGGCGCTCAATAATCATCGTAGCCGAATTAATGCGTCTCTGGCCATGGCGGTATCGGGTGATGGTACGGTAATAGGGCAACTGGTTGCCACACAAGATGATTTAGGCCAAGAAGTCGTGGCGTTAGGTTCAGAGCAACATGCGCCTTTTCGTTACCAAATTGACACTGAGTTTGACCAGATTAGTCCATTTTATTTACTCGATAACAAATTATATCAAATTAAGTTTTCGCCGCTGACCAGCGGTGGTAGTAGCGTGATTGGCTGGGTGGGTTTTGGTTTTTTAATTGGCGATTCATTAGCAAACTCTTTGCAAAAACTCACCGGATTAAACAGCGGGTTTATGTTGATTGAGCAAGAGGCTATCACCCATGTCGGTCATTCTGGCTTGGCAATTGAACAACATGATACTCAGTTAATTACTCAATATATTGTTAAAGATCAGCTCGATAACGATTTCATTTTATGGAAGCAATTTTTAGGCGAGGTGGATAATAAATCATTACATGCCTACATGTATAAATCGCGCTCTGATTTACTGGCTTCACTAGAGTCACAATGGTTGCAGCAAGTGGCAGTGTTGCTGCTGATGCTGCCAGTGTCATTATTATTGGCTTTTTGGATTTCGGGCACCATTACTCGGCTCCATTAAGCAATTAATTGGCCAAGCGCGTTTTATTGCCAAAGGTAATTACCATTCAAATGTGAGTGTTGATTCGAGCGTAGAGTTACAACAATTAGCTAGTGAGTTTACCTCGATGCAACAAGCGATAGTGGCACGTGAGCAAGCCATTGAGCATCAAGCCTTTCATGACCCTTTAACCAATTTAGCTAACCGCAATCAATTACACAGGATCTGTGAACCCTGGATTGAAGCAGGTTCGTCGATGGCGGTATGCTTAATTAATATTCGCCGTATGACAGAGGTTAACGTCACTTTAGGCCATGCTGTGGGTGATGAAGTGATAAAAGAAGTGGCCAAGCGCTTGTGTCATATTAATCCAAACGCCTTGGCATGTCGTTTGTCGGGTGATGAGTTTGTACTGGCTTTTAAAGAGTTTGAACACTCAACTTTTGACAGTTTTTTAACCATGCTGCAAGTACACATCGGTCAAAACTATTGCTATAAAGATATCTCATTGCATTTACAATTTACAGCAGGGGTGAGCTTTTCTCAGCCTGGTGTAGATATTGTGACCTTATTAAGACAAGCCGATACAGCATTGCAGCATGCTAAAATTAATAAGCGCGATTATCAAATTTACGATGCCAATATTGATAAAAACAGTATTGAGCGTTTTCAATTAATTAATGAGCTGAAAGAGGCCATTGAACAAAATCAATTAGTGCTTTACTACCAGCCAAAATTGAATTTAGTTCAGCAAAAAATTACCCATGTTGAAGCCTTAGTGCGTTGGATACACCCTAAACGCGGCATCATTCCACCAGATACGTTTATACCGATTGCAGAAAAAACCATGCAAATGGATGCGCTAACCCGATGGGTTATAAGTGAAGCAATCACTCAATATCATCGTTGGCAGGCTAAAGGGGTCAATATGTGTATTGCGGTGAATATTTCAGCGGAAAATTTAAAAGATGAGCAATTTTGTCATTGGGTTATTGATACGTTAGCTCACCACAGTGTTCCGGTGTCAGCGTTTACGTTAGAAATTACCGAAGATGCAGTGGTATCCGACCCTAAACTTGCCGTTAAACAGTTGACCTTATTGCGTAACAATGGTTTGACCCTGTCGATTGACGATTACGGCACCGGTTATTCGTCATTGGCGCAGTTAAAGCAATTGCCTGTAGATGAACTAAAAATTGATAAGTCTTTTGTGCAAAAATTACTGCATACCGAGACTGACCAGATAATTGTGCAATCAACCTTACAGTTAGCACATAACCTTGGGCTAAAAGTGGTTGCTGAGGGCATTGAAGATAAAGAGACGTTGCAATGGTTAACTGAACGTCATTGTGAAATGGGACAAGGATTTTATTTGTCCAGACCATTGCCTGAGTTACAGTTTAACGACTGGCTCAGCCAATCAGAGTTTAACTAGGAGTTGCTTATTTATCGCTTAATCATCATTGCTTGTGGTTTATTATGTATCGTTCAGACCAAAGCTGAGTCCATTGGACTTGGTTTTAGCGATGTTGAGCATAGCATCAGTGGTGTCGTTGATACCCGGATTGGCTATGCTAATACTATCGACTCGTACCTTGCCGGCGGTTTAGGCAAACTAGCTACAGACAATGGTGGCCAAATCGCATTGTCGCAATTAGGACTCAGTTATCACACCCAATGGGGCGATGCATGGTCAAGCCGTATTGTGGCTAATGCCTATGTCGATGGGATTAATAATGGCATTGGCTTAACTGAAGCCATGGTGCGTTATCGCGATATTCCAAACGAGTCGGGTATTCGTCTCGATGTAGAGTTTGGTTTGATGTATCCCAAAATTTCATTAGAAAATGTCGCCACTGCATGGGCATCGCCTTACAGTTTAAGTTATTCAACAATGAACAGCTGGCTTGCTGAAGAGGTAAGGCATATCGGTTTGTCGACCACGATAGAGTCTCTAGGTAAATACCGTCAATCAGCCCATGATTTTTCGTTAACGGCCGAAGCGTTTATGTATAACGACACCACAGGCGCGATGTTATCTTGGCATGGTTGGACGCAAAGTTCACGCCAAACACTGCTGCAAGAAACCCTTCCCATTACTGCCATACCGGCAATGCAACCAGGCGGCATGCTCGACGAACAAGCGGTAAACTCAGACCCCTTTATCGAACTTGATGATCGTATTGGCGCACATATTGTCGCTAAGTAGACCTGGCGCAACAATGGCAGTGTGCAAGCGGGTTATTACGACAACAATGCGGATACCTTAATTGTTGAGCAAGGCCAATATGTGTGGTTAACTCAATTTGGTCATATTGGCGCCAAATGGCGTTTGCCTATGGGGATCAATTTAATCAGCCAGTATATGCAAGGCAGTACGTTAATGACCAATACCGATGGCTGGCCTGTGGTCGATAATGACTTTCATTCTGGTTATATCATGCTAACTAAGCGTTGGTCGCAGCATAGAGTCAGTCTACGAGTAGAAGATTTTTCTGTCACTGATAACGATGACACACCAGAAGATGATAACAACGAGGATGGGCAGTCGTTGACTGTGGCTTATCAGTATCAGCTTGATAGACCCTGGTTTATGCAGTTTGAATACAATGTGATTGATTCAACCCGGCCTGCAAGAAAGTATCTAAACCAGCCTATCGATCTTGTTGAACAACAATGGCAATTGTCGAGCCGCTACTTTTTTTAAGCCCAATAAAAAATGCTACGCCAATACTGACATAGCATTTTATTACTGAACTGTTTATTGCCGAATTTAAGTACGCTAAGTTGCCGAGTGAGCTTAACTAAACGTAGTCCAGATAGGCGCATGATCAGACGGTTTTTCAATGCCTCGTAACGCATAGTCAACATCCGACTCAACGAGGCGCGATACCATAGGTTGAGTCACTAATATCACGTCGATACGCAGGCCGCGATTGTCATCAAAACCTTTGCTGCGATAATCAAACCACGAGTAACGCTCAGTACGACTTGGGTGCAAGTAACGGAAACTGTCGATAAATCCCCATTGTTGCAAACGCGCTAACCATTCACGTTCTTCTGGCTGAAAACTGCATTTGCCAGTTTTTAACCAACGCTTTGCATTCACATCGCCAATGCCGATATCTAAATCAGTGGGTGAAATATTTATATCACCAATAATCGCGATGTCTTCATCTGCCTGATGGTGCTTTTCTAGGTGCAGCATCAAATCTTGATAAAACTTACGTTTGGCTGGGTATTTCGTTTCATGGTTAATGTTTTCGCCCTGCGGGAAATAACCATTGAATACAGTTAATGTACGGCCATTATCTTGCTTGAACTGACCAATGATTAAACGGCGCTGGGCATCTTCTTCGTCGGTTTCAAAGCCTTTAGTAATGTTTAAAGGCTCAGCCTTAGATAGCATAGCCACACCATAATGGGCTTTACCACCATGATAATGAACCTTATAACCCATAGCTTCTACGTCTGCGAGTGGAAAAGCTTCGTCGTGTACTTTGGTTTCTTGCAGGCCAATAATGTCTGGCGAGTGACTGTCTATTAGCGCTTGCAATTGATGCAAGCGTGCGCGCAGACCGTTAATGTTAAATGAAACAATCTTCATTAAGGTAATACTCGCTTAAATGGCTTAACGATAACGCTTTTATAAACACCAGCACCAATATAAGGGTCAACGTCAGCCCAGGCTTGTGCGTCTTCTAAAGAAGGAAAATCAGCAACCACTAGCGAGCCAGTAAAGCCTGCTTCACCTGGGTTTTCATTGTCGATAGCTGGGTGTGGTCCAGCGGTTAATAAGCGGCCTTCGTCGGCTAAAGCTTGTAAACGAGCTAAATGTTCTGCACGTACTGATAAACGTTTTTCTAAGCTATTTTCAACGTCTTGAGATGAAATCATGTACCACATATTGACGGCTTCCTTATTAAAAGTACGAATTGATGATCATTGACCATCTTCAGGTTTTATGGGTTCATCTTGCATATTTCTGTACAGATAAACCACAGTAATTACAGTGTTGATTAACGTGAGGGCGGTGAGGCCGAATACTTTAAAGTTTACCCAGGTTTCAAGCGGTAAACTAAAGGCAATATAAATATTTGCTAAACCACATAATACAAAAAAACTGACCCAATACCATGTGAGCTGAGTCCAGATTTTGTCGTCTACTGTCATTTCTTTTCCTAACATGCTTTTCAGCGCAGGTTTTCCCATGACTTGTGACACTATTAATCCCATTGCAAACAAGGCGTAGACGATAGTGACTTTCCATTTAATGAAGGCATCGTCATGAAAAAACAACGTCAGTGAACCAAACACTGTAACCATGGCAAAGGTGGCTAAATGCATTTTTTCAATGTGTTTGTAAAGTAGGTATGTCACCACTAATTGCACAGCCGTTGCCGCGATTAATACACCGGTGGCGGTGTAAATATCATAAAATTTGTAAACAGCAAAAAAGATCACTAAAGGTAAAAAATCTAACAGTTGCTTCATAAATATCTCAAACAAAAAAGGGTCGAAAATCGCAATTGCACGGCGATCAACTAAGTAATAATGCCCGATTGTACATGAGGCTACAGGGTTTATGAACTGTAACCGCAAGGTGATCTGTCATTGGAGAGGTTTTTTCGCGCTAACGTGAATTACCATCGCGGTTCGTTCAATAGCCCAGCGTTTTTTGGCAATAATACCAATTAGCACAAGAATGTGATCATTCTTGTGTTGATTGGTATAAGCTAATGATAGTGTTTATAAAAAAGGAGCAAACATGTTGCTCCTTATATGTGATATATACCCAATCGACCTTAAGTTGCCGCTTTCATTGCGCGGGTAAACTCAGCAAGCTTAGCCAACAATGTGGCCTCATCATGTTGATGCGCTTCAATAATTTTAACCACAGCCGATCCTGAAATAGCACCGGCAGCGCCTGCGCTAATAGCATCACGAACTTGCTGCGGCTCGGCAATCCCAAAGCCAAGTAATGGTGGTGGGGCATTAAACTCAGCAAGCTGAGCTAAGATATTTTCAATCGGTTGACCTGCTTTTGATTCAGTACCGGTTACGCCCGCACGAGACAGTAAGTACGTGTAGCCTTCACCACTGTCACTGACAAGTTTTAATGTATCAGCGTCGGCATTAGGAGGCGCAATAAAAATAGGCGCGATACCGTGAGCTTTAGCTGCTTGACCAAAAGGTGCTGACTCTTCAACAGGCACATCGGCAATAAGCACTGAATCAACGCCAGCCGCTTGTGCTTTGGCATAAAATGCATCAATACCGTTAGCAAACACCAAATTCGCATACAGTAATAATCCTATCGGTAAGTCTGGATGTTGTGCGCGGATGTTGGCGATAAGCTCAAAACAATCGTCAGGTTTAGTGCCTGCGGCTAAAGAGCGTAAATTAGCACCTTGAATCACAGAGCCGTCTGCAAGTGGGTCTGAAAACGGAAAGCCTAATTCAAGTGCATCAGCGCCGTTATCAACCAAGGTCTGAATAATTTTTAATGACAGCTCGAGGCCAGGATCGCCAATGGTCACAAAAGGAACGAACGCGCCTTTTTGTTGGGCTTTAAGGGCTGCTAATGTTGCTTGGTAACGGTTACTCATTGCCGCTCTCCTGTTGCTCTTTTTTGGCTGCTAAAATGTCTGATACGGTGAAAATGTCTTTGTCACCACGACCCGATAAATTAACCACCAGAATGGTTTCTTTGGTGGCTTCTTTGGCTAAACGTACCGCATAGGCCAGCGCGTGAGCTGATTCTAATGCGGGAATAATACCTTCGCTTCGAGCTAGTTCTTGGAACATGTCTAATGCTTCATCATCGGTTGCAGACTCGTAACGTGCGCGGCCAATGGCATTCAAATGTGCATGCTGTGGTACAACAGACGGAAAATCAAGCCCGGCAGACACTGAGTACGATTCTTCAATTTGGCCTGAGCTGTCTTGCATTAACGGTGACTTCATACCAAAGAAAATACCGGTTTTACCGTGCTTAAGCGGTGCGCCGTGCATTGGGGTGTCGATGCCTTTACCGGCAGGTTCAACACCAATCAGCTCAACTGATGGCTCATCGATAAAGTCGGCAAACATACCAATGGCGTTTGAACCACCACCCACACAAGCGATAACGGCATCAGGCAAGCGGCCTTCTTTTTCAAGAATTTGCTTTTTAGTTTCTGCGCCAATCATACGCTGGAACTCACGCACAATCGTTGGGAAAGGGTGCGGACCTGCCGCCGTGCCTAATAAATAGTGAGCTTTGTCGTAGCTTGCTGACCAGTCTCGCATGGCTTCGTTACAGGCATCTTTAAGGGTGGAAGAACCTGAGGTGACGGGAATAACTTCTGCGCCCATCAACTTCATGCGGAACACGTTTGGCGACTGACGTTCAACGTCTTTCGCGCCCATATACACTTTACATTTTAAGCCTAAAAGAGCACAGGCTAGGGCGGTTGCTACACCATGTTGCCCCGCGCCAGTTTCGGCAATAATTTCTTTTTTACCCATGCGTTTAGCCAATAATGCTTGGCCTAATACCTGGTTTGTTTTGTGCGCGCCGCCGTGGAGTAAATCTTCACGCTTAAGGTAAATTTTTACCATAGGATTAGGGCTTAAGTTACGGGTTAAGGTTAATGCTGTGGGGCGGCTCGCGTAGTTTTTCAGTAAGTCGGTAAATTCAGCTTGAAAGCTTTCGTCTTGCTGTGCGTCAACAAAGGCGGCTTCAAGTTGCTTTAAGGCTGGCACTAAAATTTGCGGTACGTACATACCACCGTATTCGCCGAAATAAGGGTTAAGCTTGAGCTCGGTCATAAATGTTCCCTTCGAGTAATCGTGTTATCGCTAAAAATCGTGTCGTAATATGCAAATTAGTTACGGCGTAATTGGGTAAATGCAGCAATCAGTTTTTGATGATCTTTATGACCAGGCTCTGATTCTACACCAGAGTTAATATCTACCCCATAAAAGCCTTGCTGACTGGCCTGATAAACATTGTCTGGGGTTAAGCCGCCAGCTAACATTGCATCGGTTTTATTGTCGATGTTTGCTTGCCAATTAAAGGTTTGGCCGGTGCCGCCAAATTGCTCGGCTGATTTACTGTCGTATAAATACTTGTCTGCGCCTTGTGGTTTGTGTGCCACTTCACCTGTTTGGCTATCAATAGCTACCGCTTTCCAAATTTGTGTGCGGAGCTGGTTTTG
Source organism: Shewanella phaeophyticola (assembly GCF_025398315.1). GTDB lineage: Bacteria > Pseudomonadota > Gammaproteobacteria > Enterobacterales > Shewanellaceae > Shewanella > Shewanella phaeophyticola. The sequence goes on along the minus strand of NZ_JAODOQ010000001.1, from coordinate 2,512,173 downwards.
AGTCAGCAATGTGCGTAGGGCATCAATTTCAAGTTCGGTTTCCTGGCCGTGTAGTTGCACCGCAAATAACTTAAGCGACTGGGCAAGGTTTGCTATTACGGCAGGCTGTTCATTAACAAACACACCGACCATGTTGAGCGCGATGTGTTGTTGCTGCATTTGGGCAATGAGTTCTGTGGCGGTTTCTGCGCTGACTGTTCGTGGCGATTTAGGGTGGAAAATCAATCCACCAAATACCGCGCCGGCTTTAGCTACTGCGGCAATGTCGTCAATGTGGGTTAATCCACAGACTTTGTTGTTGCCATAAATCAGCTGACGACAGGCAAGGTCAATATCATCTTGTGCCATGATTGAACTGCCGACAAGGTAGCCGTCAACCAACGGGTTAAGGCGACGTGTCTGCTGATGGTTATAAATGCCAGACTCGCTTATCACCACGCGATCTGCAGGGATATGGGGCGCTAAACGTTCAGTGGTGGCTAAATCGGTGCTCAAGTCACGTAGGTTTCGGTTGTTAATGCCGATAATCGGGGCGTTGAGTTCAATGGCGCGCTGTAACTCCGGTTCATTACTCACCTCAGTTAAGGTATCGAGTTGATACTTAGCGGCTTCGTTGGCTAGGAGACGATATTGCTCATCATCGAGCACCGACAGCATTAATAATATGGCATCGACTCCTTGATGCGCTGCGAGCTTCACTTGATATGGGTCGACAAAAAAGTCTTTACAGATAATCGGCTGCGTGACGCGTGCGCGCACTCTTGGAATGTAGTCCATGTCACCTTGAAAAAAGGCTTCGTCGGTGAGTACCGAAATGCCAGCGGCGTAATGAGTGTAAATATCAGCTATGGCTTCGACGTTAAAATCTTGGCGAATGAGGCCTTTAGAGGGACTGGCTTTTTTACACTCTAAAATATACTGCGCATTTGGCGCTTTAAGGGCATTGTATAGGCTGCGATCAGATATCTTAGGTTGCAAACTGGCTTCAGGAAAGCGCTGTTTAAGAGCCGCGATATGGGCAACTTTGGTATCAACAATCCGTGTTAATACGTTACTTTCTGGGTTACTCATTGTTTTCTCCAGCTTGGCTTGCAGCGGCTAAATCAGTTAAAAGTGTATAGGCTTTGCCTGTGGCTAATGTGGCTAATGCTAACTGTGTACCTTGCGCAACAGAGTCGCAAATGCCGCTAACATACAAGGCGCAGCCAGCATTGATGGCAACAGCATCACGATGAGCACCCTGGCCTTGACCTTGTAAAATGGCTTGAGTAATCAGTGCATTGTCACTTGGCTCGCCGCCTGTTAGCGCGGTGATATCAGCGCGCGTGACCCCAAGGTCTTCAGGGGTGAGCTGATAAGTACGTACAGTGCCGTCTTTTAGTTCTGCGACATGGGTAATATCGTGCAGAGCCACTTCATCTAAGCCGCTGCCGTACACCACCATGGCGCGTTTAACCCCAAGGGCATTAAGCACTTGGGCAATCGGTTCTATTAACTCGAGTTTGTAAACCCCAAGTAGCATTGACTCAGGCTTGGCAGGGTTAATTAATGATTCAAGTACATTAAAAATGGTGCGGGTTTTGAGTGCAGCTCTAACCGGTACTGCATGTCTGACACCGCCGTGATAATGCGGAGCAAATAAAAAACATAATCCCAATTTATCTAAACATTGGCTTGCGGCTTCAGGAGCCATGGTGAGTGCGATGCCGCAATGAGATAATAAGTCAGACGAGCCCGACTTACTCGATACACTGCGGTTGCCATGTTTGGCCACTTTAGCGCCAGCAGCGGCCGCCACAAAGGCCGCGGTGGTTGAAATATTAATAGTGTTATAGCCATCGCCACCTGTGCCGACAATATCGACAATACCGCTTTCAATCGATGCTGCAGAGCGAGGGAAAGGCTTGGCGGCTTGTCTTAATGCATCAGCAGCACCAGTGATTTCATCAATGGTTTCGCCGCGCATCTTTAACGCGACTAACATGCCTGCCATGGTGGCCGGTTCCATTTCGCCGGCAATGATATGGCTAAACAGCTGGGCGGCCTGCTCACGACTGAGTTGCTCACCTTGATAAAGGTGGTCGAATAAAGGTTGTAAGTTTGCCATTATGCGCCTCCACTAGCGGTGTTGTCTTGGGTTAAATAAGCCAATGTTTGGGTCAGTAATTGGCTGCCTAAAGTGGTTAATATCGATTCTGGATGAAACTGAAATCCTATGGCTTGATGCTGTGGATGTAACAGTGCCATTGGCATGTCTTCTGTGGTGGCTATGACCTCAAGGCAATCGGGTACACGGGTGGCTACTAGGCTGTGGTAACGGGCAACTGGCAGCGGCGAGGGTAAATTTGCAAATACGCCAGTGCCATTATGAATGGTTGGGCTGGCTTTGCCATGAACCACAAATGGTGCGCGCTCTACTTTACCACCGTAATACTCGGCCAGCGCTTGATGGCCTAAACAAATACCTAATATGGGCACTTTTCCGGCCACTTTACCAATTAATTCCATCATGCAGCCCGCTTCGTGCGGGGCACCTGTAGCCTGGCGATAATACCAAAGCCGCTTTACTGGTTTCGTTAATCAGTTTATTTGCTAAATAGTCGGCGCTGACATCGTTACGGTAAATTAATACTTCACAACCTAAACTGCGAAATTGATCCACCAGGTTGTAAGTAAACGAGTCGAAGTTGTCGAGTAGATATAATTTCATTTTAGCGCCCGGTTGTGCGGTCGTGTTGCTCATAGTCCACCTCCCATTTTGATGGCAGAAATCACGGCCTGGGCTTTTTGACGGGTTTCATCGGCTTCGGCTTGTGGGTCTGAGTCAAACACCACTCCGGCACCGGCTTGAATATAAGCAACGTCATTTTTAACAAAGGCTGAGCGGATTACAATACAGGTGTCCATATCGCCTAAACCGTTAACATAACCCACAGCCCCACCATAACTGCCACGACGGGCTTGTTCAGCTTCGCGCACTAATTGAGATGCACGTACTTTTGGCGCGCCGACTAATGTGCCCATGTTCATACAGGCCTGGTAAGCATGTAATGCGTCTAAGTCCAGACGTAACTGACCAGTGACTCGACTGACTAAATGCATCACGTGCGAGTAACGGTCTACTTTAAGTAATTCGGCCACTTTACGACTGCCACTTTGGCTAATACGGGCAATGTCGTTACGGCCAAGTCGACCAACATAAGGTGCTCAGATAACTCTTTTTTATCTAAACGCAGTTCAAGTTCAATGCGGCTGTCTAAATCAAAATCGATATCACCTTGAGCATTTTTACCGCGTTTGCGGGTGCCGGCAATCGGATACACTTCTACCTGATTGCTGGCCGCGTCGTATTTTAAGGCGCTTTCTGGCGATGCACCAAATAGGGTGAAATCAGAGCCGCGGAAATAAAACATATAAGGGCTTGGATTGGTCAGTCTTAAGGCGCGATATGCCCCTAGTGTATTTGGGCAAGGTAAGTTGAAACAACGCGACGGCACGACCTGGAAAATATCGCCTGCGACAATGTGCTCTTTTAAATCTACTACTGTTTTTTTGAATTGCTCGTCACTGATATTTACGCCAGTGTCTGCATCGATGGGCTTTAGCGCTGCAACATCATCTAATGTTGTGCATTGTAAACTGACTGTGTCGACTTGCGCTTGCAGGTGCGTTTTAATGGCTGAGTCTTGATTGAACTGATGACTCACAATGTCAGCTTGTTGTGTTTGATGATCAATTAATATCAAGGTTTCTGCTAGGTAGAACAAATAATCTGGGCAATCATTATTAGCATTAGGCGCTGCAGGAAGTGGCTCAACTGTGTCAATTAAGTCATAAGCCAGTACACCACCTAAAAATAAGTCTTCAAATTTAACTTCATTGTTTGTGTGAATGTGCTGCACAAACATACGTAAACCATCAAGCGGTGATGTTGATTTTAAGCGTGCATCTTCATCTTGTAGCTCAGTGGCTTTTTGCAAGGTCACGATTAATTGATTTGGCTGACGTTGTAAGCCTGCGTGGCTAAAAAATGTGGCAATTGGCTCAAGTAAGCTGGCGCCATTATCGGTTAGGGCGCTAAACGTCAGTTGATAACCGTCACAGCGGATCATCATTGCTGCATGGGTTAACACGATGCTTTTAAGGTGATCTTTACTTTCGACTTCGGCGGATTCAAGCAGCATAGTATGCGGCGCGTTTTGGGTGACATGCTGATACAGATTAAGTGGATCAGTATGGTAGGTTAACGCCTGTTTTTGCGTACTAACCTGAGCGAGTTGAGATTGTGTGGTCACTATGCTGCCGCTCCTTGAGTAATTATGTTTATCATCTGGTTCGCCTTAACTGTTGTTTAACCCGGTAATCCTATAGGTCAAATAACAATAAAGCCCACATTTCTGCGGGCTTTTTGGTAAAATCTTGTCTCTTAAAATGAGCACAACGCTTCACACCACCCGTTAATTTGGGAAGTGCCACCACCAAGTAATGTGTAATGAAGCTAAAGAGTGTGTCATTGTTAATCGCTATTATAGGGTTCATCTTTCGTGCCTATAGGAAAACCCAGCTGGACATTAAAGTCAATTGAATATTACTCAAAAACCATTAAAAAATGTGTTGAGTCGTATCTGTTGATGATTTATTGAACGCAAAGCACGATGTTAGTCTAAAAATAGTGGGTATTTGCTCAGATTTAATCATTAATCCCAGCAGTATTTTTATTGGTATTCTTGTACAATAAACAGATGATTACAGAGACTCTATTGGCCGATCTTCATAGCCACACGACTGCATCAGACGGTCAACTGACACCAACTCAATTAATTTCTCGCGCCATTGAAAAGGGGGTCGAGATGTTTGCCATTACCGATCATGACACGGTTGATGGCTTAGCTGAAGCGCATATTGCAAACCAAGCACATGCAACGCCATTAAAGTTGATTAACGGCTGTGAAATCTCGACTCGCTGGAACAGTTTTGATATTCATATTGTTGGACTTAACGTCGATATTACCCATACAGGGTTATTGGACTTTTTAACGCATCAACGTCAACTGCGTGAAGTGCGCGCCCAAGAAATTGGCGAACGCTTAGCCAAAGCAGGTATTGAAGGGGCTTATGAAGGCGCCAAAGCGATTGCTGGTGATGCCGCGTTAAGCCGTGGACATTATGCACGTTGGTTAGCTGATAACGGCCACGCAACAGATATGCCCAGTGTGTTTAAAAAGTATTTAGCCCGCGGTAAAACAGGGTATGTACCCAATAATTGGGGCGACATGGCCGCTGCCATTGAACATATTCATCAGGCGGGCGGTGTTGCAGTGCTTGCGCACCCAAGTGGTTATAAATTGTCGGCAAAGTGGCTCAAGCGTTTAGTGCGCGAATATGCAGAAGCGGGCGGCGATGCAATGGAAGTTATTTTGGGTCAGCAAACGCTGGACGATCGAAATAACCTTATTGCACTCAGTAAACTCAATAACCTGCTTGCGTCTGTAGGCAGTGATTTTCATTTTCCTAGTAATTGGATTGAACTAGGCAAAAACTTATACCAACCCCAAGGTGTTGAGTGGGTTTGGCAATCTCAAAATTGGATGGAACGGACATGAGTCAATTTTTCTATATTCACGATGAAAACCCACAAGCACGGTTAATAAACCAAGCAGTGGCGATTCTTAAACAAGGTGGGGTAATTGTATATCCTACCGACTCGGGTTATGCATTAGGTTGTATGATTGGCGACAAAAATGCCATGACACGCATGGTGCGTATTCGTCAGATTGAAAACGACACTAACTTTTCGTTAATGTGCCGGGACTTATCTGAGCTGGCTAACTTTGCTAGAGTTGACAATCAAGCGTATCGCTTACTTAAAAGCTGCACTCCATGTGCCATATACCTTTATTTTTAAAGCGACTAAAGAAGTGCCGCGCCGTTTACAGTGCGATAAAAAACGCACTATTGGTATCCGTGTGCCAAATAACTTGATTGCATTAGCACTGCTTGAAGCGCTGGATGAGCCAATGATGAGCACCAGTTTGGTGATGCCAAATGAAGAGTTTGCTGAGTCAGATCCTGAGCATATTCGCGATATTTTAGAGCATCAAGTTGATGGCATTATTCATGGTGGCTATTTGCCAGAAAATCAAACCACAGTGATAGATATGTCGGAAGACGACGTGGTGATTTTACGACGTGGTGCTGGTGATACCAGCACGTTTGAATAAGCGTTTGTCTAAACTGAATCCAAAGGGATAATCATGCAAGGCACTCAACAAAGCCTTCCGCTAGCAGTCGTACGTGGCCAAGCGATGGACAGCATGCCGGTAGACTTGTTTATTCCGCCAGAAGCGCTAGAAGTATTTTTAGAAACCTTTGAAGGCACTTTGGATTTACTGTTGTATTTAATTCGTAAACAAAAGCTCGATGTAGTCGATTTGCCTATTCAGCAAATTACTCATCAATATTTGGCCTACATTGAGATTTTAACCGAAGCACGTATTGAGTTGGCCGCAGATTATTTGGTGATGGCGGCCACCTTAGCCGAAATTAAATCGAGATTATTATTGCCTAAAATGGCCAGTGAAGATGGCGAGGAAGAAGATCCTCGTGTGGTGCTCATCCGGCAGTTAAAAGCCTATGAAGTGATTAAGCAAGCTGCAGCCGATTTAGATGAACTGCCTCGTATTGATCGCGATGTGTTTCAAGCCTCTGTGGTTGCTGCGCCGGGCATTAAACCTGTTGTGGTGCCACCTGAAGTGTCGTTAGCCGATATTGCTCGCGCATTTGGTGAAGTGTTAAAACGCATTGATGCGAATGAAGACCATCATGTAAAACGTGAACAACTTTCAACCCGTGAGCGCATGAGCCAGATTTTGGCCATGTTATCGAGCACTGACTTTATTGGTTTTGAGCGTCTATTTGATGTAACTGAAGGTCGTGCTGGCGTTGTTGTCAGCTTTTTAGCGTTAATGGAGCTGGTGAAAGAGTTGCTGGTTGAACTTGTACAAAATGAGCCATTTTCACCTATTTATGTTAAAGCGTTTTAACGGCCGTTTACCATTGTTATTGAGTCCTAGGTGCTATGAATCAAATTAATGCCATTCAATTAAAACAACTAATCGAAGCCAGTTTGTTTGTATTGGGTAAGCCTTTAACCGTCAAGGCATTAAACGAAACCGTATTGGCCGAATTTACTGTGTCGCGCGTGCGTATTCAAGACGCTCTTGATGAGTTACAACAAGATTATCAAGACCGTGGAGTGCAGCTGGTTAAAGTCGCCAGCGGTTATCGGTTCCAAACACAAGAAATTCTGAGTCCATTTTTACAGCCGCTATGGCAAGAGAAAGCGCCTAAGTATTCACGTGCCACTATGGAAACGCTTGCCGTTATTGCATATCGCCAGCCGGTGACTCGTGGTGATATTGAGCAAATTCGTGGTGTGGCCATTAGCAGCCATATTATTAAGAACTTACTTGATCGCCATTGGATTAAAGTGGTTGGCCATAAAGAAGTGCCCGGCCGACCAGCCCTGTATGCCACAACCCATCAATTTTTAGATTACTTTAGTTTAAAAAAATTGGCAGATTTACCGGCGCTAACCGATGTTGCATCATTGCAGGCATTGTTTGATAAGGCCAGTATCGCCCTCGATGAACCATTGCCTGATGATGACAGTGAACAAAATGATAGTGATAACAATCAACAGAACCTAGCAAATAATACCTAATCTAGTTTTTTGAGCGAACGGTTAAATCCAGGGTTTGGCACCCACATTTGAATGGGGTGTGTTTTGCAGTGGAAGCTCAGTTTGCATGAAATTTAATAAGCGTTGCCCTGTTAAATTAAAAAAGCGTCGTGACGGATAAACTAAATACACCACCCCAATATAGGGAGGTAAATCATCAAATAAGCGCACCAGTTTACCTTGTTGCACATCCTCTACACATAAACCTTCTGGTAAATAACCGATCCCTCTACCTAGCCGAGTGGCTTCATAAGCGAGATGAATGCTATTGGTACACAGGTTGCCTTTTACCGCTTGCAAAACATCATTGGCTAACGGCACTTCGCTGAACGTCTTACCGTTTGGAAAACGAAATAATATGGAATTATGTTGCTCAATATCAGCAAGTTTTAGCGGCACTCCTGCTTTTGCGAGGTATTCTGGGCTGGCAAAAAAGCACATTGTTTCACTGAGGATGGGTTTGGCCACCATATCAAATTCGGTAAAGGTTTCATTGATCATGAATGCTATGTCAATGTTGTTACGCACCATATCGAGTGGCTCTGTGCTGGTGATGATCTCAATAGAGACTTTTGGGTTTTCATCCATAAAAGCAAATATTTTGCTGATCACATTCATTATTTGTGGCACAGGAAATATTAAGATACGTAAATGAGCAGTTAACTCCGCTTTGGTGTCAGTGATTTCTGCTAAGGTTTGCTCAAGATCTGCCAACATTGTTAAAGTTTTTTGGTAAAACTGACTGCCAGCAGATGTTAACGAAATAGAACGGCTTAAGCGATGAAACAGCTTAATATTTAATGAATCCTCTAAAGAAATTAACCGCCGACTGACGGTTGATTTTGGTAAGTTGAGTAGGTTTGCGGCTTCAAGTATGCTGCCGGTTTCGACAATACGGTGAAATAAGGCAATGTCTTCGGTTTTCATTCATTGTGCTCTAAATTGTGACGGGAAAGTCAAACTCAAATAATGGGATTGATATTCCCAAACAAACCCGTTTAATGCAACTGTAAATCAGCGTATTGTTGTCGTACTTATGTCAATATTTATCCCCTTCGGACTTACTATCTATATATCAATGTCTGTTGCATTACTTTCACCAAGGATTTTTTCGATGAAATATCACTCAATGTTACCGCTAACATTGCTGGTTTCTGTGTTTTTTGCTGGTTGTTCGCAAGCTGAAAAAAACGTAGAGAAAGACGTTATTCGGCCTGTTAAATTATTTGAAGTCTCAGAATCTGCTGCTAACCAAATACATAAATTTCCTGCGAAAGTGGCGGCTAATAGTCGTGCTGAATTATCGTTTAGAGTGTCAGGCCAGTTAGTCAAACTTGATCTTGTTGAAGGCGAACAGGTTGAACAAGGTTATTTGCTGGCAAAGTTAGATGATCGTGATGCCAAAAATAATTTGATGACGAGCGAAGCCAATTACGAGTTTTTGTCGGCAGAGTTTACCCGTAACCAAGCCATGTTTAGCCGTCAATTGATTTCTCAAGCGGCCTTTGATAGCAGCAAAGCACAATTAAAAACGGCTAAAGCGGCCTTAGAAGCCGCCAAAGATCAACTCAGTTACACCCGCCTTGAAGCGCCTTTTAGTGGCACCATTGCTAAGCGCATGGTTGATAACCATCAAATAGTACAAGCTAACCAAGGTATTTTGACTCTCCAAAATAATCACTTATTGGATATTAGCATTCAAGTACCAGAAGCGATTGTCGCCAAGTATGTAAAAAAAGTGAACCACGACTTAAAAGCCAAAGTTCGCTTTAGCGCGATGAACGACAGGGAGTTTATTGCCAGTTTTAAAGAATACTCTACTCAAGTGACACCCGGGACCCAAGCGTACGAAGTGGTATTTTCATTAGTTCAACCTCAAGATGTGCGTTTACTGCCTGGTATGAGCGCTGAATTAACGATCAGTGAAACGTCGATTGATGACAGTGTTTTTACCGCAGTTGTTCCGATTGCCGCTGTGGATAAAGCTGATAGTAATGGCCAAGTGACGGTGTGGAGGTTTGATCCAAAAAACGGTGTTGTTAGCCCTGTAGCTGTGACTCTCGGACGCGTGAGCAATGAAGGTGTTGAGGTATTAACGGGCCTAAATAAAGGTGACTATGTTGTTGCCGCAGGTGTCTCTCAGCTGAGCGCAGGTATGAAGGTCAAGCCATTACACTGGCAGCGAGGAGTATAAGCGATGAGTGTTGCTGAGTACTCAATTAACAACAAAGTGATTAGCTGGATGTTTACGCTATTACTGCTGATTGGCGGTAGTGTGGCATTTACGGGTTTAGGCCAGCTCGAATTTCCTGAATTTACCATCAAGCAGGCGTTGGTTATTACCGCATACCCTGGAGCATCGCCAGAGCAAGTTGAAGAAGAGGTGACCCTGCCGCTTGAAAATGCCTTACAGCAGTTAGACGGGGTAAAACACATTACCTCAATTAACAGCGCGGGTTTATCGCAAATTCAAATCGAAATTAAAGACAGTTACGATAAATCTCGTTTGCCTCAAGTGTGGGACGAAATGCGCCGTAAAGTCAGTGATACCGAAGGCCAATTACCTCCCGGAACGGCGACACCACAAGTGATAGATGACTTTGGTGATGTGTACGGTATTTTACTTAATTTATCGGGTGATGATTTTAACAACCGTGAATTAAGTAACTACGCAGACTTTTTACGCCGTGAACTCGTGTTGGTTCCTGGGGTTAAGAAAGTGTCAGTTGTAGGCAATATTACTGAACAAGTGGTTATTGAAATATCTCAACAGAAGCTGTCTGCTTTAGGGTTAGACCAAAGCTACATATATAGCCTAGTCAACAATCAAAACGTGGTGTCTAATGCTGGCAGTATTGTTATTGGCGACAATCGTATCCGATTGCACCCAACGGGTGAATTTAGTTCTGTAAAAGAGTTGTCTCGTCTTGTGGTGAGTTCACCGGGTAGTACTGAACTTATTTATCTGGGCGACATAGCCCATATTGCCAAAGACTACGATGAAACACCGAGTGTGATTTATCACAACCGAGGCCAGTTGGCGCTCAGTTTGGGGATTTCATTCTCAAGCGGGGTCAACGTGGTTGATGTGGGTGAGCGTGTCAATCAACGCATACAAGAGTTAGAGTCGCAGCGACCTATCGGTATGGCTTTAGATACTGTTTACAATCAAAGTCATGAAGTTGATAACACGGTTCAAGGCTTCTTAATTAATTTACTTGAGTCAATTGGGATTGTTATTGCAGTATTGTTGCTCTTTATGGGGCTGCGCTCAGGTTTATTAATGGGTCTTATCCTGTTACTGACTATTTTAGGTACTTTCATTATGATGAAAGTGCTTGGCATTGAGTTGCAGCTTATTTCCTTAGGGGCATTGATTATTGCACTGGGGATGCTGGTTGATAACGCTATTGTGATCACAGAAGGGGTGCTCATTGGATTACAGCGTGGTAAAACTCGTTTAGCCGCAGCGAAGCTGATTGTATCGCAAACTCAGTGGCCGCTATTAGGTGCAACCATTATTGCTATTATCGCTTTCGCACCCATTGGCTTATCACAAAATGCCGCAGGTGAGTTTTGTCGTTCGTTATTCCAAGTATTGATGATTTCATTGTTCATCAGTTGGATTACGGCCATCACGTTAACGCCGTTTTTCTGCAATGTGCTGTTTAAAGATGCTGAGCCTACTGATGAAGAAAGTGACCCTTACAAAGGTTGGTTATTTACAGCTTATCGCGGCACATTATCATTCGTGCTTCGTAATCGCATCGTCACCTTGTTGTTAGTTCTGGCTATGTTGGTGTCGGCGGTGTTTGGTTTTGGCTACATTAAAAATGTGTTTTTCCCGGCTTCAAATACGCCTATTTTCTTTGTCGATGTATGGATGCCAGAAGGCACAGATATTAAAGCGACTGAGCGTTTTGTATCTGGCATTGAACAAAAGCTGATGCAAGAAGATGAGAAAAATAATACCGGCATGGTGCATTTGTCGAGTGTGATTGGCCAAGGTGCACAACGTTTTGTATTGCCATATCAACCTGAAAAAGGTTACGCCGCATTTGCTCAGATGATCATCGAAATGGAAGATTTAGATGCCGTTAAAGCGTATATGCCCGAAGTTGAACGCTATTTAGCAGAGCAGTTCCCACAAGCACAATATCGCTTAAAGATGATGGAGAATGGCCTTCGCCAGCAGCCAAAATTGAAGCGCGTTTTTACGGTGAAGACCCACAAGTGCTCCGTGCTTTAGCAACAAAGGCTCAAGCTATTTTTAATGCCGAGCCCACAATGGATGGTGTTCGACATGATTGGCGTAATCAAGTACCCGTTATCCGTCCGCAATTACTCAATGCTCAAGCGCGTGAAACAGGCATAAGTAAGCAAGACTTAGATAACGCACTGCTACTTAACTTTAGCGGTAAGCAAATTGGCATATACCGTGAAACCAGCCATTTATTGCCGATTATTGCTCGTGCTCCTGCTGAAGAGCGATTGCACGCAGACAGTTTATGGAAAATGCAAATTTGGAGCTCCGAGAACAATACCTTTGTACCAGCAACTCAAGTTGTTAGTGAGTTTACTACCGAATGGGAAAACCCTTTGGTCATGCGCCGAGACAGGATCCGTATGCTAGCAGTATTGGGTGATCCGAAATTAGGCTCAAACGAAACGGCAGATTCAGTGCACCGTAAAGTTAAAGCACAAGTTGAAGCTATTGAATTACCGGCCGGTTACCGCCTAGAGTGGGGCGGCGAGTATGAATCAGCTGGTGAAGCACAAACGGCTGTATTTAGCTCAATTCCACTAGGCTATTTGGCGATGTTTTTAATTACCGTATTGTTGTTTAATTCGGTCAGGCAGCCTTTAGTGATTTGGTTTACTGTGCCACTTGCGGTTATTGGAGTATCAGCAGGCTTACTGTTGTTTGACGCACCTTTTAGCTTTATGGCTTTACTTGGTTTGCTGAGTCTGTCGGGCATGGTGATTAAAAACGGTATTGTATTGGTTGAACAGATAAACCTTGAACTTCATGATGGAGCCGCGCCGACAAATGCATTAGTGCATTCTTGTGTGAGTCGTGTTCGCCCAGTAATGATGGCGGCTATCACCACAATGCTAGGGATGATCCCGCTCATCAGCGATGCCTTTTTTGGTTCGATGGCGATCACGATTATCTTTGGTCTTGGGTTTGCGTCTTTGTTAACTCTTGTGGTATTGCCAGTGATGTACAGCTTATTGTTTAACATTCGTTTCGATAAACAAGACATTACTCACGGTTAGATACAGTGTGAGTTAAGCTTAATGACCGCCGACCCATATATCAGGGTTGGCGGTTTTTTTTGTTATTTTTTGCTCGTTTGCCACATTCAGCGTATAATCAGCGCACTTTTCTAATTGTATGCGCCATAGGCGGGTACAATCCTAAAAAGACAATAAAGCAAAATGCAATTAACCTTTTGCTTTTTATAGAATACCTTTAAAGAGTCCCCGCTAATGAGTGAAAAATTGCAGAAAGTCTTGGCCGTGCAGGCCATGGCTCCCGTCGTGAGATGGAGGCATGGATTGCTGCAGGCCGAGTTAGTGTTGACGGTGAAATCGCGAGTTTAGGCGATCGTGTTGAAGCTGATGCTAAAGTACGTATTGATGGCCGCGCGATTTCATTAAAATCAGCAGATGACATTATTTGTCGTGTGCTTGCTTATCATAAACCTGAAGGTGAAATTTGCTCGCGCAAAGATCCTGAAGGCCGTACGACCGTATTTGAACGTTTACCTAAAGTGCGTGATGCACGCTGGGTGGCTGTTGGTCGTTTAGATATTAATACCTCGGGTTTACTGTTGTTTACCTGTGATGGTGAATTAGCTAACCGTTTAATGCACCCATCAAACGAAGTTGAGCGTGAATATGCAGTACGTACTTTTGGTGAAGTGCCAGAAGCAGCGGTACAACGTTTACGTACTGGCGTGACGTTAGAAGACGGCTCAGCACAATTTGACAGCATTAAAGCCGCTGGTGGTGAAGGTATTAACCAATGGTGGCATGTGACCCTACGTGAAGGGCGTAACCGTGAAGTACGTCGTTTATGGGAATCACAAGAAGTGCAAGTAAGTCGTTTGATCCGTGTGCGCTACGGCCAAGTTGAGTTACCTAAAACATTGCCTCGTGGAGGTTGGGTTGAACTACCGATTGACCAGGTTAACTATTTACGTCAGCTTGCCGGTTTAGAGCCTGAAACGCGTTCGATGCTTGGTACAGACAAACACAGTGTTGCGCGCTCTAAAGTGAAGAGTGCTAAAATTCGCCGTGCTGTGCGTAAACATAAAGTGGGTTCAAACCACGGAAAACCAACGCGCCAACGTGACTAATTATTTGGTGTAGGTTTTATCTTTAAAGGTCGCGCAAGCGGCCTTTTTATTGACTGTTTAAATTAAATCTATGCAATACCAATCAGCACAAGAATGTGATCTTCTTACTGGTTAACATCGCTTATAACATCGCTTATAACATCGCTTATAACATCGTTAGAAATTTTGAAGTTAGAACAACTAGCTTGCTGCAATTTCTGCCTTATTCTAAGTGATTTTTTCTACGCAATCTCTGATCACTTATTTATCCCGATTGGTATAATCCTGCTTGTATAAAATCCAATCTCAGATATTATCCGCAATATTAATTAACGCTATACTTTACAAGCTCTTTGCAAGACTTGAGTATTATTGTGAGTGATTGAAAATGATGAAGAAACTGTTTGCTGGTCTATTAGTGTCATTGGTTATTGGTTGTGCGTCAGTTCCTAGCTGGGAAGGCATGTCTGAGCGAGAAATTAGCCAATGGAAATCGATTGGCTTTGATGCGACTCAAGCTCAAAATTGGCGAGTAAGAGGTTTTAGCGCTAGCGAGGCCGATGGTTGGGTGCAAGCTAATTTTAGTTTAGACACTGCCACTATTTGGGCAAAAGAGTCTTTTAATGTAGAAGAGGCGCAAGTTTGGTCGCAAGCTGGTTTTGACATTGATGACGCAGTGACCCATCGCAGTAAAGGGCTAACACCTGTTAGAGCGAATTAATTATGCTGCTAGGGAAATATAAAATATGGATGACGTTAACTTACTCAGTTTGCTGTAATTTAAATCGAATTGTCGAATTTTGAAGCGTTCAGTTCAAGCAAGATAATATTTTTGTTGCCTGGCGTAAAAAAATCAGTAAAGTATGCACCAAGTTAAGCGGGACGCTAGATACGACCTAGATTAACTTGGTAGAAATCAAAATTTAGTGCCTTGATATTCGATATCAAAACACAACAAGTTTTGCCCGAGTGGTGGAATCGGTAGACACAAGGGATTTAAAATCCCTCGCTGAATAAGCGTGCCAGTTCAAGTCTGGCCTCGGGTACCATTATAATCTCTAGTAATAGAGAGTGGTGTAAAAAAAGCCTCAACATGAGTTGGGGCTTTTTTACGTCTGAAATTTGGTTTTATCGTTAGTTTCAAAGTCTGAAGTCTGAAGTCTGAAGTCAAAGTTCAAAGTCCCTCGCGCTCTGGAAGAACAGCAGGCGTGCCACTCTTCGTTCCAAGAATAGTCTGGCCTCGGGCACCATTACTTATTCAAATATCATGTGGGACTATCGTTTGAAAAAGATAAATGTTTGTCCCAACAAGGTTATTCATCTTCAGATAAAATTCATCATAAGCACTATTTTATCTGATTTTTTAGATTTGCTTTAAGCCTGTAATGATAATTTTATGGTGTTAAAAATTGTGCAAATGGATTTTTAGTTCTGCAGATATTACTTGTAGCACCATTATAAATAATCGTTTTTTTCTTTGCATCATTTGCAAAAAAGTCACTATTTAAAAGAAACTTTGTCAAAATCATTCGTTCAAGGTTATCAATTTTGCCATGTAGATCCTCATCGAAACCTGACGCGACTCGAACTAATGGAGCCAAAACCGAGAAAATATGAGTTTTTAAGGCGATATCATATCTTTCAATAAAAAAATCCTTTGAGAACTTTTCTATATCAGCTTGAAGAATTATTCTTCCTGGTAAATGTTTAGTTAATATCTCTTCAACTAACTGACATAAACGACTTTCGTTATCTAGCACATAGATCCCTAAGGGCAGTACTGCAACTATGGATGTTGCTGCACATATTTTGAGAAATTTACGACGTTCAATAGATTTATTCATATAGTTATACCAATCTATCAGCCGCTCTTAAAGACATCGCGGCAACAGTTAAACTTGGATTTGCAGGAGGACAAGTTGTGAATGTAGAGCTACCAACAACAACAAGGTTGCGCATTTTATGATGTAAAGAGTCACCATCAACTACAAATTTATTTGCATCATGACCGGAACGAAGTGAACATTGAATATGTGATTCAGTAGGTCTTTCTCTCAGCGGGATTATCTTTTCTACAGGAAGAGGTGCTAATACTTTTTCTATATTATCATGCACATGTTGTAATCCAGCTCTTGCATATGAAGAGACATTGGCATGAGATACGTACGCTTGCCCTTGGGAGTTGAGTGAAACTCTATTACTTGTTTGAGGTAAATCTTCAATCGCAACAAGCAATGGCAGAACTTGACGCCAACGGCCCTCTTCTAAACGCAAACCATGTTTAATTCTATTTTCAAAATAAAATAGCGCAGCTCCAGCTTTTTCTCGGTAAGGATGTGAATCATAAAGGCTGTAATTTAACCCTGTGGTAATTGTGCTGCCACCAAAATTATCGACACCATTTAAAAAAACTTCATATTCATAACCTAATTGCTCACATATTCCAACCCCTGTTTGTGGGTGATTAATCCCCGACCTTAGTAGTATTGCAGGGCTTTGAATACCGTTTGCTCCTAAGACAATTAGATCGCCATAAATACTGCGTTCTTCTGCATTATTGGTTAAATACATTACACCTGAGGCCGTGCCATTGTGATGTATAACCTCACGGGCTTGAGCATTCATAAAATAAGTAATATTTGGATGCGTTAGAATTTCTGTTAAACCATTATGAGCTGTAAATTTTGCATTTACTGGGCATAAATTACATTGAGCTGTTGCACAGCACTGGTTCCTGTTTTTTAATGCAAGAGGTGAGCGCGCTGTAGCAATTGGAAAATGTAAATTAGGTTGCGCGGCCATCATTATTTCATCAATCGCACTCACCCTGTGGGGCGGAAGAGGAAAAGAGCCGGATCTTGGTGATACTTTACCCATTGCATCTGAACCAGATATAGCCATAATATTTTCAGCGGCCATATAATATGGCTCTAAATCATTATATGAGAATGGCCAGTCATCTGAAATATTAAACTTAGATTTCATTTCGAAATCTGCGGGTATAAAACGTGGTGTTTGACCAAACCAACAATTGGTACCACCTCCGAGCCCAATCGTATAATTCCAAGGTTTATGATGACTATCTTGTGCGTGGGTGTTGCTAGAGGAAAATTCAGAATTCTTGTTGTTTGTTACTTGCCAACTATGACTACGGTTCTCACCCCATTCAATAACAGCGATTTTGGCATTGGGTTTTTTGTTTAAATATTGTTTTATAAAGAAAAGGCTGCCAAATCCTGAGCCAATAACAATCATTTCGTAATGGTCGTCCATGTCATTAAGCTTCCTATAATGTTAATCGTTTCATGTATTTTGAAGCAATCAGATTACGACTAGTTTAATTCCTAATTTTGATAATAGTAAAATCAGCAACTTGTGTAAAATCTAATTTTATATAACAGTCATTTGTATGACTTGCTCCGTGCAACTGGATTACCGCTGATAGAGAGAGCAACATTTGGTTGTTTTACGATAGCGCTAAGGTCATAAATATTATATTTCAAGTAATATAAATGTTTGAATTTAATATAAACCACATTCTTCACAAGTGTCTCCTTTTCTCTTTTTATTATTAGGAATGATTAATTGTGTAAGAGTCTATAATGCAAGCCTCTAAATTTTGGAGGCTTGCATATGATTAAGCGGTTGATATAAAGCAAAAATATTAAATTAAGATTAATTTTGTGAAGGTGTAGTGATTTAAAACCGCTGAAGGTTTAACTAATTAGTTAACCAATATTTCCTAAACGTTTAGAATTGATCACTATTTGAGTAATGTTTTTAATGCTGGTGATGCTTTAAAGCTTGGCTGGTTAAATCCGTCTATCTCGATGGCTTCCCCTGTTTGTGGATTGCGGCCGGTTTTAGGTAAATGAAAGCGTAATTCAAATGTACCAAATTGAGGAATATAGATTTTCTCGCCTTCCGATAATCCTTGATGAATGACGTGTAAAATTTGTTCAAGCTGTTGTTTGACTTGAGTTTGAGGGATATCCATTTTGATTGCCATCGATTGGATAAGTTGCTTTTTATTCATTGTTTCCTCTTTGCTAAATGCGCTGCTAGCGCACCTTATATCAATTCACCTTCTCTGTTCCTAGTTGTCTATTCATTATTTAATGTTAATTGATTAATTTTTATGTGCTTGCTTGATTTATATACTCGTAGGTAACGCTTTGGTATGAAGTTTTGTTGCTTAAATGTATCTGTCATTCAAAGGTGATATTTTTTGCCATAATCAATTTAGCGATTTAACCATGATGTGAAACGTGACAATATGGAGGTGTAGTGGCAGATGGGGAAGTGCATGCTTAACAAATCGAAGTGGTCAGTCGTTGTGAGTATCATCAGTTTATGGCTGATGTGTTTGCTACCTTCTTCATTGGCTCAAGCCTCTGAGCAATACAAAAATTTAACTCAACACCTATTACTGCAATATTTGGCTGAGCCCACGGTTGAGCGTGAAAAATACCTCGCCATTTTGCAAACAGGCTCTGATGCTCAGCAATTAGAATACATCGATAATATTCAACAAAGTGTGGCTGATTTTTGGCATAAAAAACAAGTGTTATTGCCATTTGATGCGTTAGACCGTCATGCATCTGTGATTGATAAAAATATAGCCCTGGAGCCGGCAGTAGATGATTACCTTGGGGTTATCAATTATCTGCGCAAATTAATGTGGTTAGCTGAAACACAAGAATGGCCAGCCATTGAGCCTGGTGGTTTACTGCGACCCGGTGATGGCCATCCTAGTATCAAACAAATTAGTCAGCGTCTGTGGTTACTCGGTGACGCCAATGAATACCTTGCTGATGAAGTGGTGTATTTGCCCACTTTAGCTAAGAGTGTTCAGCGTTTTCAGTCTCGCCATGGTTTAAAGGCGGATGCCGTTATTGTACCTAAGAACCTTATTTTGGTTAAACCAAACCCCTCAACAGCGGGCAATAATATTAGCCAAAAGTTTTGTCGAAAAAACCACCTACCTGAGTCAGTTACCGCAGCCATATTTGTTGGTTAATATCCCCGCATTTCAAATGGCGTTAGTCGACAAAGATCAGGTGGTATTGTCATCGAAAGTGATTGTCGGAAAGCCGTATCGACAAACCCCGCAGATGACAGGGCAAATATCGAATATCATTATTAATCCAACCTGGACAGTACCAAGGCAATTACTGACCCAAGACATTTTGCCGCATGTGAGGCAAAACGGTCACTACTTTACTGACAAACATTTTGATGTGTTTGATCATGAGGGGAATCGAGTTGAGTATACGCCGCAGCAATGGCAGCAAGAGGCCAGAGGACGCTTTCCTTATCGTGTGGTGCAACGCCCTGGTGGTGACAATGCGCTAGGTCGATATAAATTTCATTTTAATAATGATCAAAACATCTATTTACATGACACTCCAACCAAGTCTTTGTTCGCGCAGTCTGATCGTGATTTATCGTCTGGATGTGTGCGTATTGAAAAAATACAGCAGTTGGCAGATTGGTTTGCTAATCGCCTAGTGATCGACAAGCGTACCTGGAAACGCTTACAGGCTAATTACACTCAAACTCAGTGGTTTGCTCTATCGAAGACTTTACCCGTGCACATGGTGTATTGGCCTGCTTGGGTAGATGAACAACACCTTGCTCAGTATCGCGATGATATTTATCAATTGATACAGCCACAATCACTGAACTTATTAAGCCAAAAAGAACACCCTAAAGATGTCGTGCAATAACGACGATACTCACAGAAACAGTAAAACGACACGAAAACTGTTAAAATGAAACAAAGTTAATGAATATCTTGTTTTAGCTAACCGCTTGAGCGATATCACACTATTGCCCCATTTGTGTGTCAATCGCCTAACCCTACATTACCAGACTTGCATTTATCGCTATTAATGTTTAATTTACTCATCAGTTGGATAAAAAAACAACAATGCGGATTTGGCGTTGTGATGACGAAAATCGTGCTTTAATAGCCGATAAGTAATGTAAATTAGTAATTAAAGTGGTGTGTAAATGACAATTGAGTGCCTAACTCGTCGGCAAGTTTTATTGGGCTTAAGCGGTGCCGCAGTGGCAAGTATGTTGCCCAATACCGCGCAAGCAAGCCGTTCTACTCACGGTGTTAAAGACCTTCATTTCTATAATCGTCATACTGGTGAAAGCAGCCAGGGTAGTTTCTGGGTTGATGGCCAATATCAAGCAGATATTTTGACTGAGTTTAATCAGGTTTTGCGCGATCATCGCCAAAATGTAGCTGCGCCTATAGATAAGCGATTATTTGAGTATTTGTATAAATTGCAGCTTACCTTAAATAATGAAGATGAAATCCATGTTATTTCAGCTTATCGTTCACCTAAAACCAACCAGATGTTAGCGTCGAAAAGTAAAGGCGTTGCCAAAAAGAGTTACCACATGAAAGGCATGGCAATGGATATTGCGATTCCAGGTGTGAGTACTAAAAATCTTCGCGATGCGGCGGTGTCTTTAAAACTGGGCGGTGTTGGGTTTTATCCTCGTGATGGCTTTATCCATGTTGATTGTGGAGCCAGTTAGGCGTTGGGGTTAACATTCACTTGTGAGGCGCCAATGGTTATGGTAATATCCGCGCGCTTTATTTGAGTCATCGTTGGTCGAAAATGATGACGCCTTTATACTTTTATTATTAAGTGAGTGACTAACTAATGTCTTACACATTCAACGCACAAACCCGCACTGAAATCGGGAAAGGTTCGAGCCGCCGCCTACGTCATGCTGGTCAAGTTCCTGCTGTTATCTATGGTGCTGGTCAAGAGCCTGTATCAATCCAGATTGCACACAAAGATATCATCAACCTTCAATTAAACGATGATTTCTACACTTCTGATTTGACTATCGTTGTAGATGGCAAAGAAATCAAAGTACGTGTACAAGCTGTACAACGTCACGCGTTCAAGCCAATGATTGAACACTTTGACTTCAAATTCGCTTAATAGCTAATTTGAAATAAAAAGCGCCTAAGGGCGCTTTTTTTGTATCTTAATTTTATGCTAGAACCTAGTCGATTTCGAAACTGTAGTAGATATCTAATGACTGGCTCAAGGTACTTGATACACTCTCAAGATACAGTTGTGATAATAAATAATAGCGTACGGTCATTTCATACCCTGGGTTAAATACACCTACACCGTATTTAATCATTAAATCTTCACCAATATAGCCGCTCACGGCGACCTTACCGTCATCATTGGTATCTAGCTGTACATTAGAGAAACCAAATTTCTCAATTAGCCCTGTCGCAGTGCTGCCGATGCTGTTCATGGCGCCACCATCAAACTGGGCTCCTAAGCTGAGTGCCGCACCCATCATCAATGAGTTGCTTTGTTCATTTGAGGTAGAGGTAAAACCTTTACCAGTTAAAATATAAGATAGTACTTCAGCTTGCTCTTTGACTGGGCTTGAAAACAATGTCACAACTGGACGCATTGGGGTGCCGGTGACTCTTACGCCTGCGGTGATATCTTCGTCTTTAATGTCGCGGGTGGCTTCAATATTCAGATTAGGTACTGATGTTGGACCGACAAACTGAACTTCACCAGTATCAATAGTCAGTGTTTGCCCCATAAATTTGTAACTACCATTATTGACTTTAATATCACCAAACAACATTGGCGGTTTAAAAGCTTGTTGTTGTAATAATAAATTACCAGAAAGCTTTCCTTTAAGCTACCATGCCGTCAACGGTGAGGTTTTTGCCTACATTGACTTTCACATCTGCTGTAATGGCATATGGGCTGGTTTTCACCGTCATTTCAGAAATAGAGTCGTTAAACACTACATCATTTGATACTGCGATGCCGCCTTCAGCTAGCGGGGCAATTTTGATTTGTCCAGATGGCACATTTATTTGCCCTTTTACGGCAAATAATTTCTCATCAAACGTCATGTTTATGTCAGGAGAAACACTTAAAATCGCCATTGGCGGCTGAATAACCGCTAAATTACTGCCTTTAATATTAATGTCACCACTAAACTGGCCTTGTGGCCATGCTAAAGTCCCTTGAGTGCTCACTTCGCCATCGCCCATATGCCATTGGCCGCTGAGTTGTCCTTGTTGGCCTTCTAGCGCTAAAGACAAATACAACTTGTCAATTAATGTTGGGTTAGATGAGAGGGCAAACGCACCATCATTGAGCTTGATATTGCCCGATACGCGAGGGTCCAAAAGTGAGCCATTTAATGTTAACCGACTTGACAGTAAGCCTTCTAAGGTTGCAAGCCTTGGGAAAAACTCACCAAATGGAGCCAAATTTAATGCATTAATGTCGATGTTACCTTGCAATGTCCTATCAGGGGTGATGTTGACACTCAGTTGGCTTTGCCAATTTGCAATACCTGATGAATTGAAACTAAGGTTACTGGTCACTTGTTTTTCATCGAGTGATGCATGGAATAATAATTGTTGGTAATTAATGCTTACGGGTTTGGTTTTTGCGCGGGTGAGGGTAATGTTGCCTGGCATTAAGGTAAATTGTAAGTCTGCGGTTGGTTTTTTGCCTTTGACCCAATGGATTTCGCTAGTAAGGGCTGCTTGGCCGTCCCAGGCGATTTTTTTCGATAAAATTGGGGTAAATAACTGCCCTGGGTTACCAGAGAAATTAATGTTTGCTTGCCCGGTATGGCCTAGATTGATGTCGCTGACTAAACAAAGCCTATTGTGCGGGTGTACTAGGCAAAAACCACTGAGCTTGCCGCTTTGTTTTGACTGATCCCAGTTTATACTAATTGGTTTGTTCTGTTGCCACATACCGAGTGCATTAGCCATATCGAATTGAGTTAACGTGCCCTTGAATAACTGTTTATCCAGATCACTGGAGCTGGCCAATTGGCTGTTAATTACGATATCACCGAGTGTGCTCAGTGTGGTTTGTTGCTGATGTTGGTCACCTTTACTGCGTAAGGTCAGTTCACTTAATTTGTAATTGTTCCAAAAAAGTAACGAGTTTTTGATGTCGATACTGTAGCGATGCTGCTCATAAGGTCGATAATTGGCAACCAATGACACGTTATCGATTTTACTGCCGCTATAACTTAGCTTATTAATTTGCACATCGGCATCCACAATCGGATTAGCACTATTACCACTGACATCGACCTTGGCATATATACTACCGCGACCGCCTTTAAGCCATTGCTTTAAATCAGGTACGTTGAGTTCAGCATCGATATCCCAAATAGTATCGGCGGTGCCGTTTACGATTAAATGTGCTCCTAGAGCGTGTGCTTGCAAGTTATCTGCATTGACTGCGAGCGCCTGGTTAATTGTAATATTGCCTTGTAGATTGAGTGGATAGCCATTAAGTCTTCCGCTAAGATCGGCCTGTTTTATCGCCAATTGCCAGTCTTTTTCACTCACCATGCCATAGCTGGTAAAATGGCCACTAAATAGGCTTGTTATCGGGGTTGATTGAGTGAGGAAGTCGATATGCTGCAGCTTAATATCATTGGTTATCACGTTTGCTTGCCAGTTAAGATCATTCTTATAAGATAACTGACCGTCTAAATCTATGTTGCCGGCAATCGACTTTACACTTAGCTGATTAACGTTAAGTGTTTTATTACGATTATCAATATCGGCAACAATATCAAGGTTAGGGTGATATGGTGTCGTCAATTGCCCTTGTAATTTGGCTATTTGGTCGTGTAAATCACCTTTGCTACTTAAGTGTTTTATTTGAGTGATATACTGAGGTTGGAGCATTGGCCATTGTAAATAGGCATCGTTAAGCTCGAGTTGGTAAATAAGTTGTGCTGAGGTGAGGTCCACGGTTGCAGCCAAATTAAATCGATTATCACCTTTGGCGATGGCATTAATATTGAGTTGAGATAAATCTTGAGTTAACTCAAGACGTAAGCTGTGATTGGTTAATCCTGGCAACTCATCCACTTCTTTGATTTTAGCCTGGAGTTTGAGCGTTAGCGGATAGTGATGTTCAAATGCGATATCACCAATAACCGTCACATCGCCATAATCATGTTCGATTTCTAATTGACTAATACTCAGCTGGAACGCCCTAAAGCTAGCCCCTAATCTGATGACGCTAAAATGATCACTGCGCTCTCCAATAATCAATTCGCTTTGTGTTGCCTCGAACTGTTTTACTTTCAGCGGAAATGGCATATGTATTTGCGGCAAGCTGGCTAATGGCCAGTCGTTTTCGCTGGTGTCGTCTTCCGGTTCTGGGTGGTTTGGCGTTGGGTTAGTTGGAATATTAACCATCAAACCTAAGCTGCTTAAACGGTCAACTTGCAACCCGCTTTCATTCCAAATAGCTTCTGTTGCTAATTCATCAGCGTGAAAGGTCATCTGGTTAACAGTGACATTAACTTGTTTAAATTGCGCTTTATTTAGGCTTATCGTGATGGGTAATAGCAGCTCTTGATGGCTGGGTTGTTCAGAGGCTATAGTGGCTTCAGTTTGCGTACTATGAGGAATATCATCTGTGACAATATCAACGTTAAGCTTTGATGCAGAGAGATTTGACACGCACACTTGGCTATTAATAAGGCAGGTAGGTACCCACTTAAGTTCAACGTCTTGAGCTGCGACACTGATGCCGGGCATTGACCATGATAATTGGTCTAACTTTAAGTCGTTATTAAGTGTGCCTGAATGATAGTGCGCGGTTATATCGCTAACAAATTGATTAACTAGCACAACAGTCACTTTACTGCCAAAAGGCGTCCCAATTAATACCGCGAGCAGCATTAACAATACCAGTGGCACATATACCAAAATGCGGGTGTAGAGCTTAATTGAACGCCATATTTTGGCTTGTAGACTCAACGGTACGCGTTTTTGTTTTGTTGTGGCTTGTGTGGGTTCATCCACTGGTGGGGCTTGTGGTGTTGTTTTGTCTATCATAAATCTGTCCCCATGGTTAAATGGAAACGATAAGAGCGCGCAACCGTTTCGGTTT
The DNA here is from genome assembly GCF_025398315.1 of Shewanella phaeophyticola. Taxonomy (GTDB): domain Bacteria; phylum Pseudomonadota; class Gammaproteobacteria; order Enterobacterales; family Shewanellaceae; genus Shewanella; species Shewanella phaeophyticola. Next base: position 2,487,130 of record NZ_JAODOQ010000001.1, on the reverse strand, counting down.
CTTTTAAACCAAAACCTAAATCCAGTTTAATGGGCCCAATAGGGGAAATCCAATGAACCCCACCGCCAACAGCAACAACGGGTTCAAGTTGGCCAGTATCAAAAGCATTACCGGCATCCACAAAGCTGGCTACTCGCCAGGTTGGGGTTAAATAATATTGATATTCGATACTTCCCACCGCCAAATAACGCCCACCGACAACCTGACGAGATAAGCCTCCATCGCTATTGGTATAGTCAATATAAGGGCCAAGCTCTTGATAGCTGTAACCTCGAATACTTTGATCGCCACCGGCAAAATAACGTAAAGAGGGCGGGATCTGGCTAATGTCATTATCACTGGCAATGTTGGCCCCTAAATCAATGCGCGCCACAAAACGGTGATTATCGAATATCGTTTCTATCCACTTAAAACGCGCTTGCAAGCGAGCTAAACGTATAGTCGACCCTAAAGATGGATCGGCATATTGCACACTGTATGTTTGTCTAAAGCCCGATTTGGGGTTCAAGGTATTATCACCACGGATGGTTTTGGTGAGGTTATAACCCATTAAATAAAAACGAGGGTCATAGTCTGTATCTTCTTGCTCATAAAACTCTCTAATAGACTCAATAGAGTAGCCGTACAACCAATTGTGTTCCGAGCGTAATTGCCTCGATAAACCCAGTAGATATTTTTGAGACTCTAATTGGCCTGTATTGTCAAAAGAGCGGCTTTCTTCATCGTAATCTTGAGTCACGCCATAAGTGTCGCGTAATAAACCGACCTTTATTTTTAGTTGGTCATTTAACGGATGGCTTAATGGGATCGTATATGTAGTTAAGATTTTTGGGCGCTCAGGAGACCATTCAGCAGTGGTTTCTTGAAAGTGACCATAACGGTTAATTTGTGGGATTCGCCAGGTGAGTCGAACTCTAGGTTCAAAATTGTCTTCGGTACTGTTGCCAATGTCTGCACCTAAACCGACTTCAATTAAATGGCTTGCTCTTGGGCTTAATTCTACTTTGATAGGAACCAGACCATCGTCGACGTTATCGATTTGTGGCAAGACTTTGATATTACTAAAGTAACCCGTATCTAATAAGTTACGGTTAAATTCGGTTAATTGTTGAGTCGCATAGGGTGCAGAGGCATCAAATGGAATTAATGCCTTTAGTACGTCGTCATTCAATGTACTGCCATTAAAATCGACTTCACCAAAAACATATCGTTTACCTGAATCAAACTGCAAATTGATTTGTGCAATATTTAAATCACGATTAATGCTGATTTCTGAGCGAGTATATTGGCCATCAAAATATCCTCTTGCCAATGCAAGCGTAACCAATTGTGATTTAATTGAATCGTAAACCCCATGATTTAAGGTGTCGCCGGGTTTTATTTTGAGGGTGTTTAACCATAAGGCAAACATGTCATCTTGTAGCATGTCACCAGTAAAGTTGATATCTACCCATTGAATAACAACCGGATCGCCAGGAGTAATATTGAGATTAAGCTCCCAGGGGCCAGATTCAGTTTCGTTAATATCAATATCGGCAATGCCATGGTAATAGCCCATCGATTCCAAAGCATCCTGAGTATTGTCTTCGACGGTGAACAAAAATGCTCTGCGCTGCACATCAGAGTCGGGCAAGGTGCCCAGATGTGCATTGATATTATTGGTCAACTTTTTGTTGGCGCCACTGATATTCACTTTTAACCAATTTGCATCAGCCAGCGCAAAACCTGACATCAATAAGGTCAACAGAAATAACAGTAACTGGCAAAAAGTAATGCGTTTAGTGGACAAATTAAGCAAATTTTCCAAAAATGATGCTGGCGACATGTGTCACCATAGTTAGAATGCTATTGTCGCTATAAAGATGAAAACTCGCAACAATATCATTGTAATAACTCAGATAAATGGTTACAAAGATATACGTGTTTCAAGGACTTGCCGATCATGAATAAATTATATTTAACCTTTGCCTTATGTTTAGGGCTTAGCGCTAACAACGCACTTGCTCAAGAACAAAGCCCGATCACCATCGCCATTCATGGCGGTGCAGGCACCATAAACGCTGCGAACATGACCGCAGAACAACAACAAGCCTATCGCGACAAGCTGACAGAGGCAGTTAATCGCGGTTACCAAGTTTTAGAGCAGGGGGGAGACAGTGTTGATGCAGTAAAAGCAGCCATTAACACTTTAGAGAATAGTCCATTATTTAACGCCGGCCTTGGCGCTGTGTATACCTTTGATGGTGGCCATGAACTTGACGCTTCTATTATGGACGGTAACAGCATGAATGCCGGTGCCGTTGCAGGCGTAAAGCACATTAAAAATCCGATCGATTTAGCCATATCGGTTATGCATCAATCACCCCATGTCATGTTGTATGGCGAGGGGGCTGAGGAGTTTGCGTTAACCCAACAATTTAGTTTGGTGCCCAATCGCCATTTTGATACTGCACATCGCTACTCACAATTACTTGACGCTAAAGACAGTATTATTAAGGCTGAACAAGCTAATGGTGGCGATTATCAAGCGTCGGTTAATCAATTAAAAGCCAATTATAAATACGGCACGGTTGGCGCAGTAGCGCTTGATAAAAAGGGGAATTTAGCGGCTGGGACGTCAACCGGTGGCATGACCGCCAAGCGCTTTGGCCGTATCGGTGATTCACCGGTCATTGGCGCGGGCACTTATGCTGAAAATGGCGTTTGTGCGGTATCTGCAACTGGACATGGGGAATACTTTATACGTTACCAAGTGGCTGGCGATATTTGCGCAAAAGTAAAATACCAACAAAAAACCATTATCCAAGCCTCAGACGAGGTGATTAATCAGACCTTAGTGACTGCTGGTGGCACTGGTGGGGTTATCGCTATTGATCAACAAGGTAACATTGCAACGCCATTTAATACCCAGGGAATGTACCGTGCCACTCGCCATGAGGGGCAGGACGCCAAGGTTATGATATGGCGCGAAAACTAATTGTTTTTTAACCGATTAAGTTAATCGGTTAAATTTACTGTCCAGATAATTATTCTTGACTAGACTTAAAGCATATCGATTTTAATCGATATGCTTTTTAGGTTGATATGTACACCAATTGTTGTGCATTTTGGGGGTTATATGGATTCGATTAAAATTAAAGAACACATGGATAGACGTCCTGTTTTACTCACTAAAAATATGTCGTTAGCCATTGCGGTTGAGCAACTGCTTACACACAATAAAAGTGGTGCACCGGTTGTAGATGCAAAGGGCGAATTAGTGGGCTTTTTATCGCAACAAGATTGTTTAGCGGTGATGTTAAAAAGTAGCTACCACTGCGATATGACCAGTATTGTTGAAGATTGCATGAAAAGTCCGGTGTTATCTGTTGCGCCCGACGACAGTATTTTACAATTAGCGGAGCAAATGCTCGGTGCTAAACCTAAAATATACCCAGTAGTAAGCAGTGGGAAAGTCATTGGTACCATTAATCGCACCAATGTACTTAACGCCATGAATACCTATATGCAACAGTGTTATCTCACTCCGGCATAACAATCATCAAAATCAATACCATTATGCTGTTTTCCTTGCTAGGATCGCTTTTTTTCGATGTAAGCAAGGGAATCAGATTTGAATTCGGACCTTCACCCGCTCTCTAAGGCGTATCTCAATCTTTGTTATCAAACCGATGCGGCTAAAATCCGTCGTCGCTTATTTCGTATTAATAAAGAAGCCGAGTCTGAAAAAATCTCAAACGTTAGCGCAACTTACCGAAGAGGCTAAAAAAGCCTACGCCAAAGTGCAGCAACGTTTGCAAGCAAGACCTGCTGTTAGCTACCCAGACGAACTGCCTGTCTCGCAAAAGCGCGAAGACATTGCCTCTGCTATTGCCAATAACCAAGTGGTGATTGTCGCGGGTGAAACGGGGTCGGGTAAAACCACTCAGTTACCTAAAATCTGCTTAGAATTAGGTTTAGGGACGCGCGGCCTTATTGGGCACACTCAACCACGCCGTTTAGCGGCTCGAAGTGTTGCGAACCGTGTTGCCGATGAGCTTAATAGCCCATTAGGTGAAGTGGTTGGTTTTAAGGTCCGCTTTGCCGATGCCATTAGCGATAACAGCTATGTAAAATTGATGACTGACGGTATCTTGCTGGCGGAGCTCACTTCAGATCGTTTTTTAAATCAATATGACGCCATCATTATCGATGAAGCCCATGAGCGCAGTCTTAACATTGATTTTATCTTAGGCTATCTAAAACAAGTACTGAAAAAACGCCCTGATTTGAAAGTCATTATTACCTCGGCAACCATCGATGTTGATCGTTTTTCTAAGCATTTTAATCATGCTCCGGTTATTGAAGTATCAGGCCGTACCTATGCAGTAGAAACCCGATACCGGCCACTGGTACGTGATAATGACGCTGATTTAGATGTCAGCGACGGCATTTTTGCTGCGGTCGATGAATTAATCGCTGAAGGCCCCGGCGATATTTTGATATTTATGAACGGTGAACGCGAAATTCGTGACACCGCTGATTTACTGCGTAAACAGCAATATCGCGACACTGAAATTCTACCTTTATATGCGCGCCTGTCTTACGGCGAACAGTCTAAAGTGTTTAAAAGCCATATTGGTCGCCGCATTGTGTTGGCTACCAACGTCGCTGAAACCTCATTAACTGTGCCTGGCATTCGCTATGTCATTGACCCTGGTACCGCACGTATTAGTCGTTATAGCTACCGCACTAAGGTACAGCGCTTGCCAATTGAACCGATATCTCAAGCAAGTGCCAATCAGCGTCAAGGTCGTTGTGGCCGTGTTGAAGCCGGGTATTTGTATTCGTCTTTATGATGAAATGGACTTTATTCAACGGCCTGAATTTACCGACCCTGAAATACTGCGCACCAACCTAGCTTCGGTTATTTTGCAAATGCTGGCGATTGGCCTAGGTGACATTGGCGGTTTTCCGTTTATTCAGCCGCCAGATCAAAAACATATTCGCGATGGCTTTCTATTGCTTGAAGAATTGCAAGCCGTTAAAAAGCAGCGCAACGATTTAGTGCTCACCCCATTGGGTAAAGACTTAGCCAAAATCCCACTCGACCCTCGGTTAGCCCGAATGGTAATCGAAGCCAATAAGCAAGGCTGTTTGCATGAAGCATTAGTGATTACCTCTGGATTGTCGATTCAAGATCCCCGTGAGCGTCCCATAGATAAAAAGCAAGCCGCCGATGAGTGTCACCGCCGTTATGCCGATAAGGACTCAGACTTTGTCAGCTGGGTAAAGCTTTGGGATCACGTCAAAGATCAAAAGCATGAGTTGTCGGCCAGTCAATTTAGAAAGCAGTGTCGCGATGAATACTTAGCATATTTACGCGTGCGTGAATGGCAAGATTTATACACCCAGGTCAAACAAGCGGTACACGAGCTTAAATGGCGCGTGAATGACAATGCAGCTAGTTATGAGCAATTACATAAAGCCTTGTTGTCTGGCTTATTAAGCCACATTGGCTTTAAAGGTGACAATAACGAGTATTTAGGTGCTCGTAACCGTAAGTTCTTTGTGTTCCCAGGCTCGCCTTTAGCCAAAAAAGGCTCTAAATGGATTATGGCCGCCGAGCTCACCGAAACATCGCGTTTGTTTGCTCGTTGCTGCGCTAAAATAGAACCTGAATGGGCGGAATCTTTAGCGGCCCATTTAGTGAAAAAGAACTACCTAGAACCGCATTTTGAAGCAAAAGCTGGCAGTGTTGTCGCGCTTGAAAACCAGGTGCTATACGGCTTGACCATCGTTAATCGTCGCCGGGTGCAATATAGCTCAATCGATGCTGTCGAGGCGCGTGAGATTTTTATTCGTAGTGCATTAGCAGAAGGGCAGTTACAAACCAAAGAGGCCTTTTTTGTTAATAACCAAAAACTGCTTAACGACATCGAATCACTTGAGCATAAGTCGCGTCGCCGTGACATTTTGGTGGATGAACAAGTGCTGGTGGACTTTTACGAACCGCTGATCCCTGCCGGTATTTATAACGCACCATTGTTTTTTGCCTGGTGGAAAAAAGCTCGTCAACTCACTCCTGACTTATTAGATTACAGCCAGTGCTCTGTTGATGCAGCGCAGTGCCGATCATATTTCGGCGTTGGATTTTCCTGAAGTGTGGCACAAAGCTAATTTAGCATTAAAAGTCAGTTACCATTTTGAGCCGGGTAATGTTGATGATGGCGTATCGGTGCACATTCCTGTGGCGCTGATTAATCAAATTGATGACAATGATTTTGATTGGTTAGTACCAGGATTGCGTGAAGAAAAGCTTGTGGCTTTAATTAAGTCATTACCGAAAAATTTACGCCGTAATTTTGTGCCCGCACCAGATTATGCCCGTGCTTGTTATCAAGCAATGAAGCCATTTGAGCTGCCCATGATTGAATCAATGTGCAAGCAATTACTGCGCATGAGTGGCGTACGGATTTCAGCGGACGATTTTGATTTAACCCAAATCACTGAACATCTTAAAATGAACTTTAAGATTGAAGATGATAAAGGTCGCCTAGTGGCGCAAGGGCGAGATTTAGAAGCGCTTAAAGGGCAGTTGCAAGGTGTAGTAGCCAAAGCTATCCGTAAGGTGGCAGACAAAGGCATTGAACAGCAAGCGATTACCCGTTGGACATTTGGTGACTTGCCGGTGCAATATCAGCAACGTAAAGGCAACTACGAGGTTAAAGCCTATCCGGCTCTTATCGATAACAAAACCGACGTGTCAATTAAGCTGTTTGATGATGAGCATGAAGCCTTGCGTCATCATCGAGTGGGCTTACGCCGGTTGTTGTTAATCAATATTCCGTCGCCAGTTAAGCACTTACAAAAAGCGCTACCGAATAAAGCCAAATTGGCCATGTACTTTAACCCGTTTGGCCAAGTGCAAATACTGATTGAAGATATTATCAATGCGGCAGTGCAGCAGTTACTCGATCAAAAGCAATTAGATATCCGTAATGAAGCACAATTTGAGCAAGCCAAAGAGTGGGTGCGCCAGGAACTCAATCCCACCGCTGAGCAAATCGCCTTAAACGTTGAGCAAGTGCTGACGATTTATCAGCGAATAAAAAAACGCTTAAAAGGCAAAATTAGTTTAGACATTGCTTTTGCCATGAGTGACATTCAAACGCAACTAGACAGCCTAGTGTACAAAGGGTTTGTTGAAGATTGTGGCTGGCAACGCCTAACCGATGTGGCGCGCTATCTCAAAGCGATTGAAAACAGGTTAGATAAATTGCCGGTTGATCCAACTCGCGACCGGCTGCATATGCACAGTATCAGTAAAGTACAAGATGCATTAACAGCACAGTCGGCTAAAGTGCCTAAATCACAGCCCATGCCACAAGCGTTAATAGAGGCTCGTTGGATGATTGAAGAGTACCGGGTTTCATGTTTTGCACAGGTGTTGGGTACTGCATATCCAATTTCAGAAAAGCGGATTTTAAATCACATTAACCAAGTATAAGTCTCTGCGATTTTCATTTACTCAGTCATTAGACACTTCTGTTTTGTACTCTCGATAACACACCGATGTTCGCATGGGTGTGTTATTTTTTTTGAAAGCCTTTCATTATTTTTATCGCAAAACAGTGTTTTCTACTAAAATTGATTAAAAAAGCGTACAAAACTGAAAGTTTTCTGTAATTCCCTGTTTGAAACCGAATGGAGTATTGCTATAATCGCCAGCAGAAGAAAGTGATTGGAACTCTTCTCTGTGTAAGGTAAATGTCATCCCTCACATCGATATTGTGTATTGAGAGGTACACAAATCAGTGAATAAAATAAGACAGGCCTTCTCCCCCTACGACCTAGAAATACTGGAGTGATTATGGAAGTTCATGAATACGAAAATGCTTATTACCAAGTAAAAGATGACGTGTTAGAGTCTTTACCTTCTGACGAAGAATAAGATGTTTGAACGAGCATATTAATGCCACGGTATCAATACCAGCACATTAAATACTCCGCGACACAGAAATAAAAATAGCAGCCTAGGCTGCTATTTTTATTGGTTATTTTTTAATTAAACTATTTGGTTAACTTGTAATGTTAACCTTCTATTCTGCCTTTTTCAGGTAGGATCTCAACAATCACCCAAGAGTTGCCTTTTTTGTGTAAACGGATTGTGCGATCGTCTATCCACTTTCGACCACCTTTTAATCCTTCCATTTTAACCACAACGGTAACATCGTCAGTAAATTTTCGGAAAAAGTCGATATCAATTTCATCAATCGACATAGTGACTTGTTTCATCGATAACCCGAGGACATGGCGCTGCACGGCAGAAGCAATATGGTAATGATCCATCACCTCTGCAATATCAGCGGCCACAAACTGTTTGGCTTTCTGTACATCTTTGTCGATGTAAATGGCTTGAAAAAATCCCAGTGAGACTTGTTCTGGGGTGAGTTTAGGTTGGCCATTTTCAGCCGATTGCTCACACCCGCTAGCAAACATTAATAACAGTAAGGCAATAAATTTAATTGGGTTTATTTTTAACATAAGCTTATGACAACTCAGTATTTTAACTTTTATATTTTAACCTAGTATTACGATTTATCACGGCACTGACAAGGTTGGTAATCGTTTTATTATTTTGAATGAGTAAAACTTAGCCATAGTAGACAGAACATCATTGAGTTGAAGTTCAGTTACACATTATTGTATTAACGACACTCAAATTAACAGGTGTATTTGTGTAATTAAAACGCGGCTTAGTTATATTTTGCGCAGTTAATCACTATTTTAAAGAGATACAGGCTGATTTACTTGACGATTCAAACAACGCATGTCATACATAACTATATTAGTTAATTAGATCATATTTGATCGCAGTGTAAATACTGTAAAAACTATCTATATTTTGTTGATGCTTGTCGTTGTAGTTTTATAACGATCACAGGCGTCACAAAAGCGAATGTTATCCACAGAATCTGTGGACAAGTTTGTTGATGACTGTGAGTTGTTTACGTAACTCACTGTAAACGTTTCCGTTTTTTTTGCGGTTAAAAAGTGCCTCTTCTGTAGTTCTCCGTCATTTTCTTCACTAACCCCGTAAAATCCGCGATACGTTCTAAATTGTCACTGATAGAAAAAAGCACTGATATTGAATCAGTGCTTTTTTGTTGGTGCGATTTACCCCTAGGGAATGAATCGTTACTTGTTGCTGTTTTGCGATGCCTGAATGGCCGTTAACGCAATGGTGTAAACAATATCATCAACCAATGCGCCACGAGACAAATCATTAACTGGCTTGGCCATGCCTTGCAACATTGTAGCCAATACTGATTAAGTCTGCACTACGTTGTACCGCTTTGTATGTTGTGTTACCTGTGTTTAAATCAGGGAACACAAATACCGTTGCTTTACCTGCTACAGGGCTATTAGGCGCTTTAGACTGAGCAACGTTTGGCATGACTGCCGCATCGTATTGTAATGGTGCCATCAATAATTAAATCAGGGCGCTTTTCTTTAGCAATACGTGTCGCTTCACGCACCTTGTCTACATCAGAACCCGTACCAGAGTTACCGGTAGAGTAACTGATCATGGCAACGCGTGGCTCAATACCAAATGCTTGCGCTGATTCTGCTGATTGAATAGCAATATCGGCAAGCTGTTCAGCATTAGGGTCTGGGTTAATTGCACAATCACCGTAAACGAGTACTTGATCAGGCATTAACATGAAGAAGATTGACGATACTAGGCTTGAACCAGGTGCAGTTTTAATTAATTGCAATGGAGGACGAATCGTATGAGCCGTTGTATTTACAGCACCAGACACAATGCCGTCAACTTCATTTTCTGACAACATCATGGTACCCAATACCATGTTGTCTCCAAGTTGTTCGCGCGCTACCACTTCAGTTAAGCCTTTGCTGCGACGTAGCTCAAGCATAGGCTCGACGTATTTTTCGCGAACGGTTTCTGGTTCAATAATCTCAATGCCATCACCAAGCACGACATCTTGTTGTGATGCGATACGCAAGATTTCTTCACGGTTACCAAGAAGCACACAACGAGCAATACCGCGTTCAGCACAGATGGCAGCAGCTTTAACGGTTCTTGGCTCTTCACCTTCAGGTAGTACGATGGTTTTACGTGCTGCACGTGCAAGTTCAGTTAACTTGTAACGGAATGCTGGTGGTGACAAGCGGTGTTCGCGAGGCGAATCTTGAGTCACACTTTCAATCCATGTTTGATCAATGTGGCTGGCAACGTATTCTTGTACACGTTCAATACGTACAGCATCATCAACTGGCACTTCGTGGTCGAAACGGTGAATATTAAGTGATGTTTGCCAAGTATTTGTATCAATCAAAAATACCGGTAAACCCGTTTCAAAAGACTGCTCACACAATTTCATGATTTCTGGCTCTGGCTGATAACCACCAGTCAGAAGCAAGGCACCAATTTTTACCCCGTTCATCGCTGCTAAACAGGCTGATACGATCACATCTGAACGATCACCAGATGTCACAAGTAAAGAGTTAGCTTTAAAGTGAGTCAACATGTTTGGAATGCTACGTGCACAGAAGGTTACACGGCGCATACGACGAGTGTGCATTTCACCAGCATTGATGATTTTTGCATTTAAATGCTTAGCTAAATCAGATGCTCTTGGTGAAATAAGCTCTAAATTGTAAGGCACGCTACCTAAAATGCGCAGCGGGCTTTTACCCGGTAATTGGAACATACCGGAGCTGTCAATTGCTTGAGGTTGTTGGTCGTCGAACACTTCAGATAAATCTGGGCGAGTGCGACCTTCTTCATCAACAGGCGCACCAATTTTATTAATAATGGCGCCAATAAGACGTTTATTTTTTTGGCCGCCCCATGAATTGTGAGCAATTTCAAGACGGTTCATTAAGGCATTTGGGGTATCGTTACCCGGTGTAGCGATAAAGATAACGTCAGCATCAAGTGCTTTAGCTATTTCATAGTTAATGTCGTCAGCAAACGGGTGGCTTCGCGTTGGCACTAAACCTTCAACTACTAAGGTTTCAGTGTTGCTGGCACATTCAGCAGCACGAGCAATAATTTGCTCCATTAATACATCTAATTGCTCTGCACGAATTAGCGTTTCAGCGTGAGCCATGCTAAACGGCTCTAATGGGTTAACCGTTGGCGATGTACTTAAAATAGTGGTTGAGCGCTCGGAACCATTATCGCCAGGACGAATTTGGGCGATAGGCTTAAAAAATTGTACTTTAACGCCTTTGCGTTCGAGCGCACGAACCATACCTAAACTTAACGATGTTAATCCCACTCCAATACCAATGGGAATAAGCATAATATTACGAGACATGTTGACCTCTTAAATTTGTGTTAATCATGTGAATTAATCAAAAAGTAAGTGTCTTACTTTGCTGTCACTAATTTCATTGCGTCTTCTGCAATAACCCATTCTTCATTGGTTGGGATAACCATTGCGACAGGACTACCAGGTTTAGTGATCACGCCTTCTTGACCAAAACGTGCGGCTTTGTTCAAAGTGTCATCAACTTCAAAGTTAAAGATTTCTAGAAGGTTAAGTACTTTTTCGCGAATAAGATCTGAGTTCTCACCGATGCCGCCAGTAAAGATAATGGCGTCTAAACGGCCGAGTGGTACTGTGTAAGAGGCGATATATTTAGCCAATCTGTAGCAAAAGATTTCTAATGCTAATGTGGCGCCTTTATGGCCGTCTTGATAGCCTTCTTCAATGCCGCGACAGTCATTGGTTAATTCAGAAATACCCAATAAGCCACTTTGCTTGTTCAGTAGGTTATTCACTTCATCAAGAGTGTAACCAAGTTGCTTCACTAAATGGAAAATGATTGATGGGTCTAAATCACCACAACGTGTCCCCATGACTAGGCCTTCTAATGGGGTTAAGCCCATTGAAGTATCGACACTTTTACCACCTTTGATAGCAGTAACAGATGCACCGTTACCTAGGTGAGCACAAATAACGTTAGTGTCGGCTAATTCTTTGCCTAATACTTTTGCTGCTTCACGGCTAACAAATAAGTGGCTAGTACCGTGCATGCCGTAACGGCGGATGCCATGCTCACGATATAATTTGTAAGGTAGGGCATAAACATAAGCTTTTTCAGGCATTGACTGATGAAAAGCAGTATCAAACACAGCAACTTGCGGTAATGTTGGGAATGATGCAATCGCTGCACGGATACCAATTAAATGAGCAGGGTTATGCAAAGGCGCTAATGAAGCACAGTCTTCAATGCCTTGGATAACTTCAGGTGTAATGATCACAGATCGAGTGAATTTTTCGCCGCCATGTACGATACGGTGGCCAATGGCCTTAATTTGAGCCGCAAGTTGTGGCTGAGCACCTAAGATGTTATTTACAATAAACTCGACCGCTTCACGGTGCGCGGTAAATGCGCCAAGCTTGGCTTCATTTTTGCCGCCATTGAATTTCCACTTAATGCGAGAATCTTCTAAACCAAAACATTCCGCAAGACCTGAAATTTGTTCATCGCCTGTTTGAGCATCAATGATGGCAAATTTTAATGATGAACTACCGCAGTTGAGTACGAGTACTAATTTGTCTGACATGTTAACGCCTTCTAAGTCAATGAAACTAAATTAAATTGTAAAAAGTCCATTTCGGTTAAGGTTTATATTCATTCATAAACATTACACTTGGGTAAACCGGTTGAACTGGCCGCTATATATGAAATACTCAGTATAGCGGTTCATTCACGAGTGTATTTTGGTCAATACACTGTATTATGCTAATGTTAAACCCATGTACTAGGCCGTTTAGGTACCCATATTGAACATGAATTTGCTTACTTTATTTGCTGATGGTCGTCGTTATATGAAGACCTGGCCAATGGTGCGACAACTAGGGTTATATTTCCCTGAATATCGTGTTGTCAAAGCGACGCAATTAACCATTATTGTGATGCCTATTTTGGGCTTAATTGCCGCGGCAAGTCAGCTTTATGTATTGGGCTGGGACTTTTTACCGCAAGCTATCACTATATTGTTATTTTTTATCAGCTTGCCTATTCAAGGTTTGCTGTGGCTTGGTTGGCGCGCTCGCCACCCTTTGCCATTGTCTTTATTCGATTGGGGCAACCAACTCAGTTCGACTTTGACTGAAATGGGTATTGCTTGCCAACCTCTTGGCGCCAGGGCTTGTTATTTAGACATGGCCGCCATCTTAAAATTGGCCTTTGAACGTTTAGACCGAAGTTACTGGGATGAATTATAATTTATCCTGTAGTTAAACGGTCGCTAATTTAGCGTAAAAGGCCGTATTCTGGTTTAGTATGTTGCTTTTATGCCCCGTTCTAAAAACACTTGTTGCAGTTGCTGCATGGTTTCTGAACTTGGTGCTTGAACATTCGCCAATGCGTAGTCTTCACCAAAGGCTTGCCACTTGTGTTCACCAAGGGCGTGATAGGGCAGTAATTCAACTTTTTCGACATTTTGCATCGGTTTTATAAAGTCTGCTAATGCAATTGCTGACTCAACATCTTCGGTAAAGCCCGCCACAACAACATAACGGATCCAAGTGCGTACTCCTTTTTTAGCGAGGTATTGAGCAAATTGTAAGGTGCGCTGATTACTGACTTTAGTTAAGTCGATGTGTTTTGCATCATCCATTTGCTTGATATCAAGTAACACAAGATCGGTATTGTCGAGTAGTTCATCAATAACAGGTTCGTATTTACGCACAAAGCCATTGGTGTCTAAGCAGGTGTGAATACCTTGGCTTTTACACGCTTTGAACAGTTCACTGACAAATTGTGCTTGCAGTATGGCTTCACCACCGCTGGCCGTAAGGCCGCCACCGCTGGCTTCCAGAAAAGGTTGGTAAGAACTCACTTGGCTCATAATGTCGTCAACAGACATTAATTTGCCGCCATCTAGATCCCATGTATCACGATTATGGCAATATTGGCAGCGCATTAAGCACCCTTGCATAAACGCGATATAGCGGATGCCTGCACCATCGACTGTGCCAAATGATTCCACTGAATGAATACGACCTAGTGTCATTGAAGTTCCTTATGTGTTGATAAAAAAAGGCTGTATCAAGAATGGTTATTCTTCGATACAGCCAATTTTAGCAGAGACTACAGACCTTTAGTGAAAGTACGTGTGATTACGTCTTGCTGTTGCTCAGGGGTCAGAGCATTAAAGGTACTGCGTAACCTGATACACGGATGGTTAATTGTGGATATTTATCTGGATTCACAATTGCATCTTCAAGCATTCTCACGGTTCATCACGTTCACGTTTAAGTGCTGACCACCTTCACGGTTTGGTTTACTTAGGAAGTAACCGTCCATGAGTGACGCTAAGTTAGAGCGACGACCTGTGTCATCTTTACCTAGTGCATTTGGCACAATTGAGAAGGTATAAGAAATACCGTCTTGTGCGTGAGCAAATGGCAGTTTAGCTACTGAAGTGAGTGATGCGATTGCACCGTTTTCATCACGACCATGCATTGGGTTTGCACCTGGAGCAAATGGCGCGCCTGAACGACGACCGTCTGGTGTATTACCTGTTTTCTTACCATAAACCACGTTAGAGGTAATGGTTAAGATTGACTGAGTCGGTACGGCGTTGCGATACATTTTCTTATCGCGAATTTTTGCCATAAAGCGTTCAACTAAGTCGCAAGCAATGTCATCAACACGTGGGTCGTTATTACCAAATTTTGGATAATCGCCTTCAATGTCAAAATCAACTGCAATGCCGTCTTCATCACGGACAGGCTTCACTTTAGCAAATTTAATGGCAGATAATGAATCCGCAGCAATTGATAAGCCTGCAATACCACAAGCCATAGTACGGCGAACGTCACGGTCATGCAGTGCCATTAGTGCTGATTCGTAAGAATACTTGTCATGCATAAAGTGGATTGCATTAAGTGCTGTGACATATTGAGTTGCTAACCAATCCATTAAGCCGTCTAAACGAGACATTACGTCATCAAATTCAAGTACGTCAGCGGTAATTGCGTCTGCTTTTGGTGCGATTTGTTTTTTCAGTTTTTCGTCAACACCGCCATTGATAGCATAAAGCATAGTTTTGGCTAAGTTTGCACGAGCACCGAAGAACTGCATGTGTTTGCCAACAACCATAGGGCTTACACAACATGCGATTGCGTAATCGTCAGACTCAAAGTCATTACGCATTAGGTCATCGTTTTCATACTGAATAGAGCTTGTATCAATTGATACTTTTGCACAGTAGTTTTTAAACGCTTGTGGTAACTGAGTTGACCATAGTACTGTGATGTTTGGCTCTGGGCTTGCACCCATGTTGTATAACGTATGTAAGTAACGGAAGCTTGATTTAGTCACCAATGTACGACCATCAACACCCATACCGGCCATTGATTCTGTTGCCCAGATTGGGTCGCCAGAGAATAACTCATCGTATTCAGGGGTACGTAAGAAACGAACCATACGAAGTTTCATAACGAAATGGTCAACCATTTCTTGTGCTTGTTCTTCAGTGATTAAGCCACTTTTAAGGTCTCGCTCGATAAAGATATCGATGAACGTTGAAGTACGGCCTAAAGACATTGCCGCGCCGTTTTGGCTTTTCACTGCAGCTAGGTAGCCGAAGTAAGTCCACTGGATAGCTTCTTTAGCGGTTTTAGCAGGAACAGAGATATCGCAACCATATTTAGCTGCCATGGTTTTCATTTGTGCTAATGCGCGATGTTGTTCTGCAATTTCTTCACGTAATTGAATGACGCTTGATAAGTCATCACCCGCTTCCATTTGTGATTGAAGCGAAGAGAATTGGTTAAACTTATCTTTCATTAGGTAGTCGATACCGTATAACGCGATACGACGGTAGTCACCAATAATACGGCCACGGCCGTAAGCATCAGGTAAACCAGTTAATATGCCTGATTTACGACAAGCCATAATTTCAGGGGTGTAAACATCAAATACGCCCTGGTTATGAGTTTTACGTAATTCTGAATAGGTGTATTGAATGTCTTTATCAAGTTCACGGCCATAAGCTTGGCAAGAACCTTCAACCATGCGAATACCACCGTTAGGTAACATTGCACGCTTTAATGGTGCGTCAGTTTGTAAACCAACGATTGTTTCAAGATCTTTGTTGATATAACCCGCATCGTGAGACGTAATGGTTGACACTAACTCAGTGTCAAAATCGACAGGAGCGTGAGTTTGGTTTTCTAACTTGATATTTTCCATCACTTTATCCCATAGAGATAAAGTGGCAACGGTAGCACCAGCTAAAAATGATTCATCACCCTCATAAGGCGTGTAGTTCTTTTGGATAAAGTCACGTACGTTTACTTCTGTTTTCCAATCGCCTGCTACGAAACCTTCCCACGCGTTGGCAAATAGTTCGGTTTTATCTGTCATTTACTTAACCCTCTGGTTGATTAACTACGGCTAGATGCGAGTAAAATTGCTTACCTATCCGTTGAGTGTTTGCATTCTTGTCTAGGAGATTCGCTAGACTGAGTCGTTTACCGCTTCTGCGACATTCTTGGCAACTTGTGTACCTAACTCACTTAATGACGCTTCAGATGTAGTAACCGGCTAATGGTTTAAATTGGTAAGACCATTTATCCATGTGTTAATAATAGCACAAGAATTTGGTGTTATCGGTATAATTCGTTAATTGATTGGCAAAAGTGTTAACTGCATAGCATATCTTTTTGTTATTTGGTGTCAGTCAATATCAAAAAAAAGCGAAACCTGTGGGCTTCGCTTTTTTTACGATTTTATAACATAGACTCATTATAGCAGCGCTGGAATACCTTCAATCATCCCAACGGCTAGCATGGCGGCTAAACAAATCACAAACGCAAGACCCGGAATAACGATACGGTCAGCAAATGATAATGTCTTAGGACGTTCTTTATCACCAATTAAACCATTGTTATCAAGTAGCATGGTTAATACCACGCCAGCACTGGGTTTGCCACAAATGCTGCGAAGATACAGATACCAGCTGCTTGTGAGCTTGTGGTGTCTTTTACCATTTGTAAGCCGGCTTCAAGCAAAGGTAAAAATACCCCCACAAGTAACGCGATAGACATAACAGGGCGCCATACAGTGATATCCATTGGATAGCCCACAATGGCTACAATGATACATAAGCTACCCAGTAGGATGGCTCCTGCAGGAATAGGGCGCTTAGCGATGGCTGCAGGGATCATGTATGTTCCCCAAGATGAAGTGATGTTACCTCCACCTACAGCTGTCCCAACCATTTGTCTAACTGAACAGGTCGTCATGGTGTCATCGACATCCATTAGGACTTTCTCTGCGCCTCTAGGGTAGTTTAATTCTTGGAAAATACGGTGCCCTAAAAAGTCAGGAGACCACATTGCAACGGCTAAAATCGCAAACGGTAATGAAGCAATAAAATGAGCCATATCTGGTAAGCCTAATTGCCAACCTTGTTCAGTTGAACCCCACCAGTAAACAGGGTTCAAGTTAGGAATGCCAGGGGCTGTAGTGAATTGCAGGTCAAGCCCTGCGCCTAAACCGAAAGACAGCGCAATTGCTGCAATTGAACATAACGGAATCGCTAACCAACGTTTACCAAACTTAGCCAGCGCAGCGTAAATTACCACGTTAATCACTAAAATAATAAAGGCTACATAACCTAAAGAGTAATCTAAGGCATGCTTAGCTTGCAGTCCGCCAGCCCAATCAAATAATGAGCCAATTTGGCTTTTTGCGCCCATAAAACCCAAGAACACGAGCAAGCCGCCAGCAACCCCACTACTGGTAAGGTTGACCAGTTTTGAACCGCCTTTAAAGTAACTTAACAGTAAGCCAAATATACCAATTAAGATAGCGAGGGCTAGTGGGTGAGCACCTGCAAGTGCAATGGTACCAATTAACGGGATCATTGTAGCCATGGTTGCCGCCTAGGTTAGCTCGAGGATTAATAAAACCTGAGCTGATGATACAAAATAGTAATGCGGGGATAAGCATTTCAACACGAACAATTTGAATGGCAAATTCAGCACCTAGATTAACATGATCCCATTTATCACTGAGACCTGCTGCCCAAGCCGCCATCACCGCAGAGTACATCACCGTAATACCGATGGTACCAGCAATGGCGGGGACTAAGTCTTCCCATTCAAAACGAAAATCTCGTCCAGGAAGGTTAAGACCCCAGCGTCTTGGCTTCATGATTTTGAGTTCGTTTTCAAGGTAGGCGTCGCGTGTTTCAAACTCACTCGCAGGGCGGTGAAGTTCGCTGTAGCTTGCTTCTTTTTTAGGTGTTTCTGAATTGCTGACTGTTTCTGACATATTTCTCATTCTCCGAAAAGAACAGGTTATTTCATCAATTGATGAAGTTGAGTGTGTTCCATTGAGTGATGGCGGTGCCCATTAGGTCAGCTAGCCAATGAGCCCTATGAGCTCGGGTCACTATATCTATTTACGGTGAAATTTTGTTCAAATTTGCCGCAAAGATGTCCATTTATCGGCTTACTCTTCTTGGTAAGACCAATTTACCTAACGAATTTTAGCATAGGGGATGCATGTCATCACTTGGTATCGATAAAGTTGATGCTTTGATTGCTCGAACTGGGAGCTGGTTAACAAGTTGGCAGCAAAATACGATCAAGAATACGATGTTAACACACCTTAAATTCATCAAATTTGGGTACTAAAATAGAGAGTATCAATTTTTTTGATAGTCCATAATAAATAGTATATACAATGATTGATATTTGGGTGGGGGTGTTGGCTATTTTTTAAGATAACGATCTTGGTCATCATTATTTTTAGCAAATAATCGTTTTTGCAAATTTCGGTATTGCACAACTGAAACACTAAACATGACACTATCATGCTCGTGATTGATGGTAATACCAATCCGCATTAATAAGTGACCACTTAGTATGTGTTCAACGACGTTTGATTAAGGCATCGCTATACCGTCATGGTCGTTCCCTTTCAAATAGCGCTAACGCAGAGTAAAGCGGCTAGGGCATGCCTTTGTGGCGTGTCTTTAAAGGGGGAGACTGTAGCGGTGTACGGGGTGGAATCATTGAGGTTAAACAGTAGAAAGAGCGTGCGAGATAATGATTATCGAGATGATTATTAATACGATAGCTTTTGTCGATAAGCTATCTGTTAACGCATTGACGGACTTATCTATGGGCTCTTATCGGAGCCCATTGAGGAAAGAAGAGATTATAAAATGTTACGAGCGACTCGTTTTGCTTCAGATATTAAGCAGTCTCTTAGCGGGTTTTCACCCGTGTCGTGACGCCAAATAAACGATAAGTTTCGATTTAAGTTCAGTTCTGGTGTGCTTAACATGACTAGCTCACCGCTCGCGATGTCTTTTTCGACATCAAAATAAGGCAGACAACTTAAATAGACACCATTTTTCACCAATGCTTTTAATAACCCCACTTGTTCGTATTCTTTCCACACGTTGAGTTTGCCCATCAAACCATGAATCGCTGCATCAAAAATACGTCTGGTACCTGCGCCAGGTTCACGTAGCACCCATTTTGCTTGCTCTAACTGGGAGATACTGGTTTGCTGACTTAACGCAAAAGGGTGATGAGGTGAGGCTATCACTACGAGGCGATCATCTACCCAGGGCTCCTGGTGTAAGCGGCTATCATCAATGCGCCCCTCAATGACCCCGATATCAAATTGATAATCGAGCACTTCTTTGGCAACATGATCACTATTTTCAACGGCAATTTCTATCCTAAGTTCAGGGAAGTCATTATCGATTTTGCTGATAAGACTGGGTAACAAGTGTTCCGCTGCCGTTTGGCTTGAACATAATTTTACGGTACCGCTGACAATATGCTGTTGATGAAGCCCTAATGCAATTTGTTGCGCATCTTGCAGCAGTTTTTGTGCTTTAGGCCGTAGCCATTGACTCCAATGACTCACAATAAGCCGGTTACCTTGACGAATAAACAATGGGCGCCCGAGTAAATGTTCTAGCTGGCTTAATGACATGCTGACCGCAGATTGGCTCATGGATAACTTTTTTGCAGCCGCACTGACACTTTCTAAGCTGGCTACAGCATCGAAAACTGCAATTTGTTTAAGTGTATAGTGCATAAGTTACCTATTGATAAATCAGTTTTTAAGTGGTTATGTTCGACTATTTTTATGATGAGGTATAGTAGCAATTGCTGGTTTTGTGGCGCAGTTAGCAGTAATTTACCTCAACTCAAGTTATGGACACGTTTTAATGGCCTGATAAATAAAAAACGGCATCCGAAGATGCCGTTTGCTTACCACTAATTAAAACAACTCACCATTAAAATTGATATGTTGCTGTCGTGTGGAAGTAACGACCTACGTTGTCATAAGCTGAACTTGCAGCTTCAGTACCTGTAGTACCGTAAGGTAAGTCACGGTTAAATATGTTGTCGATACCAAATTTCAGCATTATGCCTGAGTCGAAGGTATAGGCAACAGATGCATCACTAATATAGTAATCACCGTATGCCATAGCACTGCTTGGGTTAGCGTTGTTGTCTAACGTGTAGTTAGTGTATAAATCTACCGCCTGAATGTAACGGGTTCTCCAAGAGTAATCCCAGTTATCAAGTGCAAAGCTGATGCTCCAGTTGG
Source organism: Shewanella phaeophyticola (assembly GCF_025398315.1). Lineage (GTDB taxonomy): Bacteria > Pseudomonadota > Gammaproteobacteria > Enterobacterales > Shewanellaceae > Shewanella > Shewanella phaeophyticola. Next base: position 2,466,508 of record NZ_JAODOQ010000001.1, on the reverse strand, counting down.
CTTGCCATTCAGCGTAGCCTGCAGTACCTGCTAACTCTTCATATGTGTCTGGCTCATCTTGGAAAGAGTAGTCATCACGTTTTAGTAAATGCGTGGCAATTAAATTAGTGCGAACATCGCCTTCAAATGCTTCGAAGGTGTAGCTGATATCAAAGTCGATACCTGCGGCTTCAAGTGCAGCGATGTTTAATGCAAACTGTCTAATTTGAGTCACTTCGCCTGTGGTTGAATCACGAGTGATTAAACTACAGTACTGGTTATTTACGCCATTTGTTGAATCAACACAGCGGTCAAGAATATCCTGAGCACCTACAGCGCTAATAGCATTCTCGATTTCAATGTTCCAGTAGTCAGTTGTGATTGATAAGCCATCAATAAAGCTTGGCTGATAGACCACACCGAGAGTGTAACTTTTTGATTCTTCCTCTTCTAACTCTTCATTGCCGCCGCTTAAACCTTCGAGGGTTTTGTCGTCGTAATCTGAGTCAAAACTGCTTGAAACGCCTAACGCTGAACAGTTAGCTTCGCGTATAGATGAGTCACTTAAATCATTTAGGTTAGACGTACGGCATGGATCGTTAACGCTAAAGAACGTTTGACTTGCTGCGCCATAAAGTTCACTGATGTTAGGGGCACGGATCGCTTCAGCATAAGTGGTACGAACTCGAAGTTCGTCATCAACTTCCCAGCTTAAGCCAGCTTTCCAGGTTGTTGCATTACCAATGGTGCTGTAATCGGCAAAACGCACTGCTAAATCAAGATCTAACTGACGAACCATGGGTAAATCAGCAAGTAACGGTAGAGTGATTTCAGCAAAAACTTCGCTAACGTCAAATTCGCCTTTGTCTTCGCCTAAAACGTTGAAGAAGGTGCCTTCAGCATTGTCTGGTTCAAAAATTTCACTTTGTTCTTTACGGTATTCAACACCCGTAGAGAACCCCACATAACCCGCAGGAAGCTCAAACAAACCTGAGTTTGTCATGGTGCCGCCTAACACAGTTTGTTTAATGACAGAGGTACCTTTTGATGTTGTATTGATATAATCAATGGCTTCTTGGCTTGGCGCGCCGTAACCAAAAATATCAACCGGTACACAGCCTTCAGCTCTTGCGGCTTCATCACGACAAACGGCTTCACCATCAACTAAAATTGAATCTAGTGCATTTTCATAGTGACTGAAAACAAGGTTGTTGCTGTTAATACGTTCAAGATCAGTTTGACCATAAACGGCATACAGGTCGTAATCCCAATCTTCAAAAACAACACCTTCAAACCCCAGTACATAACGTTGGGTTTCGCGAGTGTCATCTTCAACACGCACACCTAAATCAGTCATAAAGCGGCGGATATTGATGCTGTCAACATCATTTTCTTGCATCAGAGACACAAGCTCAGAGCTGATAAACGCGTTATCGATGCTGATGTCATTGGTTGGGTCAGCAAAGAAAAATGCTGGCTGACCTTCGTCTCTAGACTGACTGTTAGCGTATTTAGCTTCAAAATACACATTATGGTCATCGTTCAGTTGATAGTTGGTTTTAAAGTTAACGTTATAACGTTCAAATTCTGGCTGTAAAATCACAAACTGGTTTAAGTTAGTGAAATCACAATCAGAACAACGAATACCATCAACATTTTGACCTAAATAAACATCTTTTAGCGAGCCATCAGCGTTAAAGGTTTTCCATCCGTCTAAATACATTGTACCTGCATTGCTAATACTGTAATGGCCAGCATTAGGGGTTAAGTACTTATCAGGATCTGAAGGGGTATTTGAGTCTATTGGGTTCCCGTCAACATCAAGAGGACGAGTGGTATTGGTTAAACTTGCATAAGATGTTGAGGTTTGGTCTCTATCAAATGCATTAAGCTGCTCTTGTGAGCTGTATTCAACAGCAAAAGCGATGTTACCGTCACCTTGGGCAAAGTCTTTACCGTAAGAAATAGAGAAACGGTCTTTGTTAAAGCCGCTATCGTCAGCCCAACCTTTGGTAGCAGAAACATCTAAACCGGTAACGTTTTTCTTTAAGATAAAGTTAACCACACCGGTTACCGCATCGGCACCATAAATAGCAGATGCACCACCGGTAATCACTTCAACTTTGTCAATCCACACACTTGGGATTGTATTAACGTCAACAGACGATGTACCAGCAGAGCTTGATACGTGACGTTTACCGTTAACTAATACCAAGGTTCTGGCTGTACCCATACTTCTTAAATCAAGTACGTTAAGACCTGAAGTACCAATTGAGTTACCTGAATTAGCGAGTGAGGAAGTACTGCCTAAGGCGGGTAATTGGTTTAGCGCTTCACCAATATTCGTTACACCTGTTGATAATAATTCGTCACCGCTAATCACGGTCACAGGTGTTGGCGCTATGGCACCTTCACGAATAATACGTGAACCCGTTACTGAAATACGTTCAACATTTGATTCAACTGCTTCTTCAGCAAAAGTGTTGATTGATGTGGTGGCCGATAAGGCGACACCACTTATTAACGCAACGCGCACCGCATTGGCTAATTTTGAATTAACTTGCATTTATCACTCCCAGAAATGTTTTTTATTATGGTGAATATGCCGTCAATATTGGGCGTGCCGTATTGACGTAACATTACACAAGCATGTGTATAACCATAAAGTGCATAAAATACAACAGGGGTATTTGGGGTTTGTAACCAATTAAGTATTAACGTAAGTTGTTATTTAAGTTCACAAATAAAAAACAACTGTACGACTTTAATGCAAATTTGTCAGCGTTGATATTTACAAAAGCTGAATTTGTTAATGAAGTGTCAAATCGAAGTGTGGCGAGATGTTTTCTGCCGTTGTATTAAGTATACAATGTTATTGTAATGTGTTTTTTATATGGATTTTTTTATGATGAAAAAAAGTAAAGATGTGGTTTATTTTGATATAAATCATCATTTGTTATTTATTTAAATGAGATTCGATATTTTAAGGCAATTAGCATAACAGACAAAAAAATATATTTACTATCATTCATAATTGCATATGCATTCACTTTGATTGCATATGTATTTTGGTTGAATCCAGTGTTGAGTAAATTATTTCAATTCGTTTAATCAACAGCGAGGCAATATAGAAAGTGACAATATACAAAGTGACAATATACAAAGGGGTGTAACGTCTTGGATAAAAAAAGCCAGCAAAGCTGCTGGCATTTTGTTGTCGGCCTGATATTGACTTACATCAGGTAGGTATTACTTATTGTACGTTTTCGCTGTCACCAAACTCACCTGCAAACAACGCAGAAGATAAATAACGCTCTGCAGCCGATGGCAGTATCACAACGATGGTTTTGTCTGCAAACTCAGGTAATGCCGCGATACGATTAGCCGCTACAACCGCTGCACCAGAAGAAATACCCACTAAGATACCTTCTTCTTTCATTAAACGGCGTGCCATTTCAATTGACTCTTCGTTACTCACAGCTTCAACACGGTCGATAATTGATAAATCTAAGTTACCAGGAATAAAGCCTGCACCAATACCTTGGATTTTATGTGCACCTGGTTGAATAGGTTGTCCAGCTAAAGCTTGGGCAATAACCGGTGAATCTACAGGCTCAACGGCGACAGAGGTAATGGTTTTACCTTGTGCTTTTAAGTAACGACTTACACCTGTTAGCGTACCACCAGTACCGACACCGGCAACAAATACGTCAACTTCACCATCGGTATCGCTCCAAATTTCTGGGCCGGTAGTTTTTTCGTGTATTTCAGGGTTAGCAGGGTTACTGAATTGGCCTAATACTAAATACTTTTCTGGTGCTGACTGGCGAATTTCTTCTGCTTTATCAATCGCACCTTTCATGCCTTTAGCGCCTTCAGTCAGTACTAAGTTAGCACCTAATGCTTTAAGCAATTTGCGACGCTCTAAACTCATGGTGTTAGGCATCGTTAGGGTTAGTTTGTAACCACGAGCTGCAGCAACATAAGCAAGCGCAATACCAGTGTTACCTGATGTTGGTTCAATCAGCTCGATATCTTTAGTTAACAAACCTTTCTTTTCGGCATCCCAAATCATGTTAGCGCCAATACGACACTTAACACTGAAGCTTGGGTTGCGAGCCTCAACTTTTGCTAACACGTTACCGTTACTAACACGGTTTAAACGGACGAGTGGGGTATTACCTAAAGTATATGAATTATCTTCGAAAATTTTGCTCATGGATGATTTGCTCCTATGGTTGCATTGTCTAATCATAATCGGCTGCACAATATTTAGAAGTGAAAGTTTGTTCTTCTTTATTCTTTTTAGTTATTAGCGATTATGCTGTTATACTAAAATGACGGTTTTAGGGGGCAAATTCAACGTTTAGAGTAAATAAACGCCTGCTGATGGTCTGACCATTATGCAAATTTAATTTAGTATGACGAAAACAAAATATAAAATACTAGAATAGCTGCAATAAGTTAATTCGCTCAACTGAGATGCGATAAGACTGATCTTGAGGGTGATGGCCATAATTAAGGTCATCATGTTTAACTCAAGTCATGGGAACGTCTTTTCGTTGATGGGCATTAACTCACTCACTTACTAATAATGGTAGAGCAAAATGAATAAAGTTGTGATTTCTGGTAGCGGTTTATATACCCCTCCTTATAGCGTGTCTAACGATGAATTAGTGACCTGTTATAACAGTTACGTAGACCAATTTAACCAACAGCATGCCGCCGATATTGAAGCCGGTAAAACTGCTGCTTTAGCCTACTCATCAAGTGAGTTTATTGAAAAGGCTTCAGGCATTAAAAGTCGTTATGTTATGGTTAAAGAGGGTATTTTAGACACCGACGTGATGATGCCATTAATTGCCGATAAGCCGTCTGAAGCATTATCGATGCAAGCTGAAATGGGCATTACTGCAGCAACACAAGCGTTAGCGCAAGCGAACCTTGCCGCTGAAGATATTGATTTAGTCATTGTAGCGTGTGCTTATACCCAAAGGGCTTACCCAGCTATTGCGATTGAAATCCAACAAGCCATGGGTACCAAAGGTTTTGCTTACGACATGTTAGTGGCTTGTTCGTCTGCCACTTTTGCGATTGTCAATGCAGTTAATGCTATCCGAGGTGGAACCGCCAATCGTGTATTAGTGATTAACCCTGAGTTAACTTCGCCGCAAATCAATTTCCGCGATCGTGATAGCCACTTTATCTTTGGTGATGTGGCTACCGCCGTTGTGGTTGAGCGTGCAGAGCTGTCAACCTCAGAACACGCGTTTAGCGTGTTATCGACACGTTGTGTCACTGACTACTCAAGCAATATCCGCAGCAACTTTGGTTTTGTTAACCGCTGCGATCCCGAGCAAGCAAACAGTGCCGATAAATTGTTTCATCAACAAGGCCGTAAAGTGTTTAAAGAGTTACTGCCAATGATTTACCAACATTTAGATGCTCAATTTACTGACGAGCAGATAAAACCTGATGAATTTAAGCGTTTATGGTTGCACCAAGCCAATATAAACATGAATTTGTTTGTAGTGAAGAAGCTTCTTGGTGATAATGTCGAACCCTCACAAGCTCCTATCGTTCTTGATGAGTATGCAAATACAGCATCAGCAGGATCCGTGATTGCATTCCATAAATACAACCAAGACTTTAAAACTGGTGACTTAGGTTTACTGTGTTCATTCGGGGCTGGATATTCGATAGGTAGTATCGTTTTAGAGAAGTGTTAAGTGGCCGCGTTAGGCCACCGTAATTAAGGTGAATATATTGCGTATATTGATTGTTGAAGACAGTACAACCGTATCTAAAATCTTAAAACATTTGATTATGCAAGAACTTGGTTACCAGGTCGATGTTGCTCCAGATATGTCCAGTGCTTTGGCGCTGTTGGAGCAACACCAATATTTTGTTGTGGTTGCAGACTTAAACTTACCCGATGCTTCAAATGGTGACATAGTGCGTCTGGTGTTATCGTCATACAAGACACCATGTATTGTGCTGACCAGTAATTTAGACGCGAACCAACGTCGCGATATTCTTAAGCTCGGTATTGTTGATTATATCCCGAAAGATAACCGCTACAGCTATCAGTATGTCGTTAAGCTAATCGATAGATTGTATCGTAATCAGTACGTTAAAGTGTTAGTGGCCGATGATTCTGTGGTGAGCCGTAAGTTTGTGCGTATGTTACTTGAGCATCATTTGTTCCAAGTGATTGAAGCCAATGATGGCGAAGAGGCACTCGCGATATTAGCACGCGAGCCAGATATTCAGCTGCTGATCACCGATTACAATATGCCAAACATCGATGGCGTTGAGTTAATCTTGCGAATACGTGAAAGCTATAATCGCGAAGCCATCGCCATTATTGGTTTATCCAATGACAATGACGAAAGTTTGTCAGCCAAATTTATTAAAAATGGTGCCGATGATTTCTTGCAAAAACCGTTTGTGCATGAAGAATTTCATTGTCGAGTGCTTAACACATTAGACTCGCTCGACATGATGCGCAACTTGTGGGCGAAAGCTAACCGCGACTATTTAACCAAAGCCTACACACGGCGTTACTTCTTCACTGAGCACAATGCTAATGAGGGTGAGTCAGGGACCTTGTCAGTGGCATTAATTGATTTGGATTTTTTCAAAAAAATTAATGATACCTATGGTCATGATGTGGGTGACCAAGTGTTAGTTGAATTTGCTCAGCGGCTTGAAAATGCATTTGGCGCTAATTTTACCGTTGCACGTTTTGGTGGCGAAGAGTTTGTTGTGGCTTTTAAAGGATTAGACAGCACGAAAACTACCACCCTAATGAACAAGTTTCGCGGCCAATGTGAAGCAAACCCTATCAGCACGACGGCAGGTGATTTAACCGTGTCATTTAGCTGTGGAGTGACGACTAAAAGTACTGAGTCGTTAGATCACGCTTTACACCGCGCAGACGAACTGCTTTACCAAGCCAAAGCGGCGGGTCGTAATCAGGTGATTAGCCAATAAAGCAGACTTAATGACAATATTATGCCGTTGAATGTAACCATCAACGGCATTTTTATTGCCCGCGCTATAATAACCACGCGTAACTCATTTTCATAAAAAAAGTTTTGTCATTTTGAGTCAGCGAATCTATGTCATCATTTGCGATAAAAGCATCTGAGTAACCAAGGTAAAATACACTTTGCGGGTTTAATTTATAACCATAAAGCAACTCATTACCTAAGTCTTCATAGAGGCTATTTGGATTTTGGTATAAATACAGGCTTGGGTCGCGTTCAATGTGAGTATAAACACTGCTTAACCGAATAAAACTGTTCAGTGTCAATTGCCAGTTTAATCTTAAATCACTAAGGTTTGCTGTAAATAAGCGACCATCGTCAACATCCAATGTTTGGTAACGATGTGAAATGTCGAGCACTAATGACTCGGTTATTTTCCACTCAACGCCTGGATTGAACATATTGACCGATGCAGGGCGGTTATTGGCATAATCAATGTCATCGCCAAAATACATGTCCAGTTCTAACTTGAGTGAACCTATTGGCGTAAAATGAGTGTAAAACCAACCTAAGGTTTCTTCAAACATGGTGGTGTTACCATTAATGGCAATATCGCTAGGGTCATGGCGTCTGCCGACTCGTTCGCGCTCAATAACTCCAGCGGCAATGTAACTTTGCAAACCACCTTCAAACTCAACAAACATCTCAGTTTCTTGTTCTAGGCGTTCATGATTTTGGCTATGGGTAATGTCCCAATCCCCACCAAATTCAATTCGGTTAAAGAAGTGGCCGTCTGGATACCAAGTATAGCCGCCGCCCACCACAAATTTAGCTAAATCAACTTTATCAATAAAGCCTAAGTCGGCTCTAAAATCTCGGCCAATCGATTCATATTGGCTCGACACATACCAATTTCTGCGTTGATGTTCATAAGCGATCTTGTACATACCGTCATTAAATTCGCCGTCTTTTTGGGTGCGCAGTACTCGTTCGTTAATCGCGCATTCTCCAATGTCACAATCATCCTCGACTTGAGCGCAATCGTCGCTACCGCAAAACTGATTAAAAAACTCATCAGGGTATTGGGTAACCGAGTGCGCATATTGCGCGGTAAAGGTATCTTGTTTGGTCGGTTGATATTTAATGTCGCCACTGAGAAGGTAGTTATGATAATCATCGGCTTGCTTTAAGGTTAGCAAACCGCCCACCGAAAACTGCTTACTGGGATCAAAACGATACCGACTGGCAACGTTATGGCTCGTATCATCTATTATCGCAATATCGGAGCTTAAATTGCCCGGCACCAAAAATTGACTTTGAATGTCATTGGCGGCCAACACGGCAAAAGTATGGTCATCGGTTTTACTGGTGAGCTTTACGCCATAATCTGGCGAGCCAATATTTCGGGTATGGAGTAAATCTAATTAGATATCAAAATAGTCTTTGTTGTCTAAAAAGAAGGCGCGTTTTTCAGGGAAAAATAGGGCGAAGGTGTTATTCACATCTAATTGGCCGGCATCAGCCTCCACCTGAGAGAAATCAGGGTTAATGGTGGCATTTAATAAGGTGGTTGGCGTGATCCCCCAGCGTAAATCTAAACCAGCTTCAACATTGGTATCGTCTGCCCATGGTACTGTGGGCGCAACATCACGTTGACTATTTTGATTGGCGACCAGTGAGGGGGTTAATTGCAGGTCTTTACCTTGAGTTGCACCGGCAAGGCCAGAGACTGTACCGAGTTGGCAAAGCTGACATGACACATTGCGATCAATTTGGTGAGTCGACAAGCGATGAGTTTCATTACGAGGATAAAAACGGATTAATTCTATCCCCCATGTTTGTATGGGGTGTCGATCATCAAAGTTAAATAAGCGCAGTGGCAGTTGGATTTCAACTTGATAACCTTGTTCGGTTATTTTGCCTCTGCTATACCAAATACCATCCCAGGCATCACTTTCTTGACCGGTGAGTTCATTTTCAATTGAATCGCTTTGTACCCCATAGGCATTAATAAAAAACTGATAAGCCAAGCGGGCATTGTTAAAGGTATCAAGTTTAATGCCCACCATATCGTCGCCCCATGCATTATCTCTGTCTCTTAAATTGGCGCGGATATTCTCTGGTGCAGGGTCGTGGGCAATAAAAGCAAAATACAAACTGGTGTTCGAGGCAAACACTTTGGCATACGTATTAACCGGGGCAGCGGTATTTTCTGCGGGCGAGGTTTCATATTGCAGCATCACTTGCGCAGCCTGTTGCCAGGCTAGCTCATTAATGTCGCCATCAACGTTAATCTCTTGATTAACGGTTGGTATGTCTAGATGAAATTGTTGACTTGACCCTGCAAAAACGCATGGTGACAATAGGCAAGATAAAAGACCTACAGTCAATAGCGCACGAAAAGAATTAATCACAATTATGGTTTCTCGTTATTGTTATTTTATGTATTGTCGCAAAAATTAGTGCTTATGGCAGGTCTGACTTGTAAATAATGTATCAATGAATTGTTACGGGTTATGTTGTTGATGATGAGGTTAGGTAATAAAAAAGCCCGCTCATTTGAGCAGGCTAGTGTCTATAAATAGCGATTACTCTGGGGCAATCGTTGGGTGTTTATAGGCTTCACGATATTTATCTACCCACATTGAGGTTGCACCACAAATGGCCACGGGCATCACAATAAAATTAACAATGGGGATCATAGAAAACAATGTCACAGCTGCGCCAAAACTGAAGCTTGAGCCTTTGGTATTTTTTAGGGCAAATTTCATGTCATTAAAAGCAACCTTATGGTTGTCAAACGGGTAATCACAATATTGAATTGCCATCATCCAAGCGGTAAATAAAAACCACAATATAGGTGCGGCAGTTTGGCCAATGACAGGCACCCAAAATAACACCAAAAACAGTAATGCTCTGGGTAAGTAGTATTTCAATTTGGTGCCATTCACGGCCAAGGATCCGTGGTAAATCTTTGACCATATCGATTGATGTGCCGGTATTTAAGTTTTTACCCGTGAGGTGCTGTTCTACTTTTTCAGCAAGTAAGCCGTTAAAGGGGGCGGCTAACCAATTCATTACTGAGCTGAATATAAACGACATCACCACAAGCATGGTTAACACCGCTAATGGCCATAAAAAAAAGTGCAACCAACTAAGGTAGTCAGGTAGTTGACCGTTCATCCAATCAAACAGCACTGTCAGTTGGCTCACAGCAAGGTACATAGCCCCAGCAAAAAGGATGAGATTGATCATTAATGGGATAAAAACAAACGAGCGTAACCCCGGCTGTTTAATCAATTGAAAGCCTTGAATAAAATAATTAACGCCGCTCTTCTTAATGCTTTGAGAGTTATTTATCATCTAACACGCCTATTTTGTGACTCATGCTGTTAATTTTGACCAGCCAACGGCAATAAAACAAGCGTTAAACTGTTTCAAAAGGATAAAAATCGTTACAAAATGCGGCTCAATTGCTAAAGTGAGCTGCTTTTTCCTTTTAATGCGTACCTGAACTGGCAACATGAGATTAAAACAAATAAAACTTGCTGGATTTAAGTCGTTTGTAGACCCAACTAAAATCCCTTTTGATAATGCGTTATCAGCAATTATTGGTCCAAACGGCTGCGGTAAATCCAATGTGATTGATGCCGTGCGTTGGGTGCTGGGAGAAAGTAGCGCCAAAAATCTACGTGGCGACTCGATGACCGATGTTATTTTTAATGGCTCATCTGCCCGCAAACCGATTTCAGTAGCCGGTGTCGAACTGGTATTTGAAAATTCCCAAGGCCGCTTAGCCGGACAATATGCCAGTTACCAAGAAATCTCCGTTAAGCGGCAGGTCAACCGCGACAGTGAATCAACCTATTTTTTAAATGGTCAAAAGTGTCGTCGTAAAGACATTACCGACCTGTTTATGGGTACCGGCCTTGGACCGCGCAGTTATGCGATCATTGAACAGGGGACCATTTCACGCTTAATCGAATCTAAGCCGCAAGAATTACGAGTGTTTATTGAAGAAGCCGCTGGCATTTCGCGCTATAAAGAACGCCGCCGCAAAACCGAAAACCGCATTCGACATACCCGAGAAAATCTTGAACGCTTAAACGACATTAGAGTTGAATTAGGCTCGCAGCTCGACAAGTTATCACAACAAGCTAAAGCGGCTTTACAGTACCGCGAGCTTAAAACGAACGAGCGTTTATTGCACAGTCAGTTATTAGTGATCCGCTATCAAGAATTATTAAGCCAAACTGACAAACTTGACCAAGAGTCAAGCGTGCTTGAAACACAAGCCGAACAGTTGCAAACAACCAGCAGACATAGCGAAACCGCGGTGACGCAACTTAAACAGCAGCTTGAAGAGTTAAGTGACGCTGAGCATAAGTTAGTTGAGCAGTATTATCTTACCGGCAACAATATCACTAAATTTGAGCAGCAACTTAAGCATCAACAACAGCAAGATACTCAGTTACAGCAGCAAATCAGTGGATTACAACAACAAATAGCCACTGGCGAGCGCACCATAGTAAACTTAAACCAGCACTATCAAAAACTTGTGGCTCAAGCGGATGCTTTAGCGCCACAAACTGAGCAAGCACAAAGTGAACTCGATATCATTGACGAGCAGCTATCAATTGTTGAAGACGCCTGTGATGAGCAACAATCACAACTTACTCAATACGCAGAAACGCTAGCGACCACTAAAATGCAGTTGGCGCTGTCGCAATCGAGTTTGACGCATCAACAACAAAGCTTGCAACAAGATGAACGCCAAAAACAGCAACTTAATCAAGAACTGGCAGCGCTAAATCAACAAGACAGTCAAAACCAATTGCTTGATGCACAAACCCAACTTACTGCGTTGGAGCAAACCCTCAGCGCAACCCTTGAACAACAGCAAGAATTTGAACAGCAAGTCAGTGCGCTGCAACACACGGTTGAGCAGCATCGAGAGGCGTATCAAAGTCTAAAGCAAACCATGACTCATCGACATTCTCGATTGCAGTTAATTGATGAATTACTCGCCGGACACACACAAGCCGAAGGCCTGCAACTATGGCAAGTGGTTGATGTACAACCCGGTTGGGAGAAAGCCGTTGATATGGTATTGCAAGGGCTGAGCCAATTGCCAGTGCTGACGCAAGCGCAAGGTAAGCCAACACCCAGTCGCATTGGTTTTACTCAAGGTGAAATACTAAGCAATCAGGCGCTTAATACCCAGGCCAACCTCGCGCCTTGGCTGAAATCAGTTATTTGGGCAACGAGTCTCGATGAAGCAACCCAGTTGCTGACTCAAATTGCAGATGATCAATACATTGCCACCCAAGAGGGCTACTTAGTCGGTCATGGTTTTGTGTTAAATCATACTCAATCAGGTCAGTCTGCCATTGTGTTAAGTCAAGAGCGCTGCGAACTCAGTTCAGAGCTAGAAGCGCTAGAGCATCAACTTAACTCTGCGCAGCTGCAGCTCACCGAACACACACAAAAAGTGGCTGCTGCTCAACTTGCATTAGGCCAAGTGCAACAACGCAGTCATCAATTACAAATACAACAAACTAAGTTGCAATCAACCGTAAGCAGTTTGCAACAACAACGTGATGAAAAGCAGTTAAAACAACAAAAATGTCATGATTTGCTTATTGAGCTTGAGCAAACGTATCTCGACAAGCAAATGCAGATTGAAGCCTATGAAGGGCAGATTGCCAGCCAAGAGCAAGCAATGGCAGATGCCATTAATCAACATGAAGTGGCGCAACATGCATGGCAAAATAGCCAGGCTAAATTACGAGAAACCAAAACCAAACGGCAAGAGGCTGTCAGCAAGCTGACACAACAACAAACTACAGTGCAACAGCATGCCACGCAACAAGCGCTTGGCTTGCAACAATTACAACAGCAAACAGAAAAACAGACCGAATTATCAAATCAATACACTCAGCTGCAAAAAATGTTGCAAGACAACCAACATCAGCGTGGCGAACATCAAATTGCTCAATTATCACTCAGTTAACGCAAGCGCTTGAGCAACAGCAAGCCCTTCAGCTACAACTGCAACAAAATATGCCCAACAAGCCGAGCTGCAAACCAGTTTTGATAGCTCAGTATTGATGCAAAAACAACAGCTTGTAGCGTTACAAGACTTGACTCAAAAGATAAGCGCGTTAAAGTTACGTCGTGAGGGTTTAAAAGGGCAAGCAAATGCACAACTGCAATTACTGCAAGAGCAGCAAATTCAGTTACTACAAGTGATTGCTGACATGCCCGAACATGCAACGGCAAATGTGTAAGCCGAACAGCTCGAAAAGGTCAAACAAAAAATTAGTCGTTTAGGTGCAATTAACCTCGCGGCAATTGAAGAATTTGAAACTCAACGTGAGCGAAAAGCTTATTTAGACAGTCAAGATGATGATCTAAATAAGGGCTTAACCACGTTAGAAGATGCCATTAGAAAGATAGATAAAGAAACCAAAACCCGCTTCAAAGCAACATTTGAAGCGGTTAATCACGATTTAGGGCAGTTGTTCCCTAAAGTGTTTGGCGGTGGTCGAGCTTATTTAGCGCTCACCGATGATGACTTGCTCGAAACCGGAGTCACCATCATGGCTCAACCGCCAGGTAAGAAGAATAGCACCATACATTTACTTAGTGGTGGAGAAAAAGCGTTAACCGCTTTATCATTAGTCTTTGCTATTTTTAGACTAAATCCAGCACCTTTTTGTATGTTAGATGAAGTTGATGCACCTTTGGATGACGCAAACGTCGAACGTTTTTGCCGTTTATTGCAAGAAATGTCACAAAGCGTGCAATTTATTTATATCAGTCACAATAAAATAACGATGGAAATGGCTGATCAACTCATTGGCGTTACTATGCATGAACCAGGCGTTTCAAGGATAGTCGCAGTGGACATTGAAGCCGCAGTTGCCTTAGCCGATGCGGTATAAATTAGAAAGACAGGGATACTAATGAAAGATCTACAATTGGTGTTGTTTATATTAGGCGCGATCGCAATTATTGCGGTGTTAGTGCACGGTTTTTGGTCAATTAGAAAACAACAACCTAAATCGATGAAGCAAAGTCCGATGGCCGGATTTTACAAAAACCAAGCTCAACGAAGAGACTCAGAAGGGTTCGATGCTGATGGTATTGGTCAAGTGCGAGTACGCAAAGCTGACGAAGTGGAAGAAACAGTCATTAAACCGGTGTTAAAAACCAATTTAAGCCAAAAGCCAACTGAGCCCAAATTAAGTGATACGCCACTGCAAGATGCATTTGAGCAAACGCCTGCAAAAACGCAGCAGCCGACTCAACAACCATTATTTGCAGATGACGCTCAGGTACCAGAAGTGAAATCAACTGCTAATGCTTCTTTAAGTACCCCGAAGAAGATTGTTAATTCATCAACCAGCACTGGCAAATTAGAAAGCTATACAGGAAAACCACTACCAACAAAACCTGAGCCAGCACACCCAGTTCCTCCCAAAGTTGAACCGCTCATACTTGGCGAGGCGCCACAAACCGTCGAAACCGAGCCTCAAGTACAGCCTTCGGTTGCTGCTGAAGCTAAAGCCGACCCCGCGCCGCAAAGTGATGAACCGATTGAACCAACTGATGTGTTAGTACTGCATGTTGTGGCGAAACCGGGTGAGCAAATTAACGGCGCTGAATTACTGCCAAGCTTGTTATCACTTAACTTTAAGTTTGGCGATATGGATATTTTTCATCGTCATATCGATAACGCTGGCACGGGGAAAGTTTTGTTTTCACTGGCAAATATGTTAAAGCCTGGGGTATTTGACCCAGATAACATGGAGCAATTTGTTACCCAGGGCGTGGTCATGTTTATGACTTTACCAGCATATGGCGACCCAATGATGAACTTCACCATTATGCTTAACTCGGCGTACCAAATTGCTGATGACTTAGGTAGCCGAACTGCTTGACGGCCAACGTCAACCCTGGTCTGAAGCCACTAAAAAAGACTACATAAGACGTGTAAATGCTGCGTAAGTAGAAGCTCAATATAGTATTGAACATTACCGCTTTAAGGCCGCAGCAGCGGCCTTAATTGTTTTATTCCCATCGGCAATAGCGGTCTATGCTATTTGATGAAAAATTTAAGTTAACCCTTGTATGACGGATACCCAAATGCACCCAATTCAAACCGAAATGGATCAACTGACTCAGACCATCAATCAACACAACATTCGCTATTATGTTGATGATGCGCCTTCGATCCCCGACGCTGAATACGACAGATTGATGCAACGTTTGATTCAACTTGAAGGTGAATATCCACAATTTACGTTGTCAGATTCGCCAAGCAAAAGAGTTGGCGGTATGGCATTACAAAAGTTTGATCAAATTACTCATTTAAAGCCGATGCTCAGTTTAGATAATGCCTTTGAACAAAGTGATTTTGACGCATTCAACAAACGTATTACCGATAAGGTCGATCAAGTTGATTATGTTTGCGAACCTAAACTCGATGGCTTAGCGGTGTCGATTACTTATCGTAGCGGTGTGCTTGAACGTGCGGCGACCCGCGGCGATGGCTCAGTGGGCGAAGACATTACAGAAAACGTCCGCACCATTCGCTCAATTCCGCTTAAACTGCGTGGCGAAGGCTTTCCTGAACTGGTTGAGGTACGTGGTGAAGTCTTTATGCCTAAAGCGGCATTTGAGGCGTTAAATCAACGCCAAATCAGCAAAGGCGACAAAGTATTTGTTAACCCGCGAAACGCCGCAGCAGGCAGTTTACGTCAGTTAGACAGTAAAATTACCGCTTCGCGCGCCCTAGGTTTTTACGCCTATGCTCTGGGTGTTGTCGAAGGTGAATCGCAACCGATGCAATTGACCCATTTTGGCCAGTTAACCCAACTTAAACAGTGGGGGTTACCGATGAGTCAAGAAGTGAAAGTGTGTGACTCTGTCGAAAAAGTCTTTGCTTATTATCAAGATATTATGACACGTCGTAGTCAACTTGATTATGAAATCGATGGCGTAGTGATTAAGGTTAATGACATTACTAAGCAGCAGTCGTTAGGGTTTGTTGCTAAGGCACCACGATGGGCGATAGCCTATAAGTTTCCGGCACAAGAAGAAATGACCTTGCTTGAGTCTGTTGACTTTCAAGTGGGTCGCACTGGCGCGGTAACACCAGTAGCCCGCTTAAAGCCTGTGTTTGTCGGTGGTGTAACCGTTTCTAATGCCACATTACATAATGCTGATGAAATTGCCCGCCTTGGGGTTAAAATAGGCGACACTGTGATTATACGCCGAGCAGGTGATGTTATCCCACAAATTGTTGCCATTGTGGCAGAGCAGCGCCCTGATGATGCTCAAGATATTGTGTTTCCGCAACATTGCCCTGTGTGTCAAAGTGTGGTTGAGCGTTTAGAAGGCGAAGCCGTTGCGCGTTGCAGTGGCGGATTATTTTGCGAAGCCCAGCGCAAAGAAGCCATTAAACACTTTGCATCACGGAAAGCGCTTAATATTGATGGCATGGGTGATAAACTTGTTGAACAATTAATTGATAAAGAATTAGTG
Source organism: Shewanella phaeophyticola (assembly GCF_025398315.1). Taxonomy (GTDB): domain Bacteria; phylum Pseudomonadota; class Gammaproteobacteria; order Enterobacterales; family Shewanellaceae; genus Shewanella; species Shewanella phaeophyticola. The sequence goes on along the minus strand of NZ_JAODOQ010000001.1, from coordinate 2,449,985 downwards.
AAAACCCCAGCGGATTTATTTTCGCTCACAGCTTCTGCTGTCACTATGTTAGACCGTATGGCAATGAAATCGGCCACTAATATCGTTAACGCAATTAAGCAAGCCAAAACCACGACATTAGCGCGATTTTTGTATAGTTTAGGTATTCGAGAAGTCGGCGAGGCCACAGCGGCTAACCTAGCCCAGCATTTTGCTGAGTTTGAACGGATCCGCACTGCAAGTGTTGAACAGTTACTTGAAGTGAGTGATGTGGGCGAAGTGGTGGCTAAACACATAAGCCAATTTTTTGCACAACCGCATAATATTGAAGTCATTGAACAGTTACTTGAGGCTGGCATTACCTGGCCAGTGATAGAGCAAGCAGATGAGTCGCAGTTAAGCCTTAAGGGGCAAACCTGGGTGTTAACGGGGACGCTAACCCAGCTTAATCGAAATGATGCCAAAGCGCAGCTACAAGCCTTGGGCGCCAAAGTGGCTGGCAGTGTCTCTAAAAACACCGATTGTGTGGTAGCAGGTGAGGCAGCAGGGTCGAAATTAGCAAAAGCGCAAGAACTTGGCGTTAAAGTGATTGACGAGCAAGGATTATTAGACTTGCTCAATGCAAGTGATTAATCTGGACGTGATGAAGACTGAGTTTATGTTTATTGCCGTCGATAAGAGTATATTGTGAATTTTAGTCATATTACCTGGCTCGATGATCGCGGTTATATCAAACCACCGTTATTTTTGTATTTAATATTGGTGTTTTTGGCTCGTGGGTGGTGTATTTTTATTGCTTCACTCACTCAGTTTAATGACCGTTCAGGGCTTGTGAGACTGTTTTACCCAGAAAAAACTGACTTTATCTTAGCGTTAGTGGCAGGTGTGGGGGCAGTACTGGTTTATGGCTTGATTATCGCCGAGCGTAAACGCAGTTGGCTAATATTAAGGCCATTGTTTAGTAAAAGTATTTGGTTTTTATGGGCTTTACTTATTTTAGATGGGGTATTTTTACTGCAACGAATCGTGCATGATGACTATTTATTTAAACTGGGTTACTCACTTGATGCACTTTTTTTATTTTGGTCTGTTATTTATGTACTAAAATCAAAGCGGTTACATTACTACTTTGCCGATTGGGCTGTTGACGACAGTGAACCGTCTGAGGTGACAGAAAATCGTAATAAACCATAATGGCATCATCGCCCCAATGATATTCTCATTTCAGCCTTATAAGCTATTGTGAAAGGATCACGACTTTGGCAAAAACAGAATTAACCCAAATACCTGTTTCGCAGATGGTTATCGGTTTAACCGTTAAGCTACCTTTGTCGTGGACTAGTCATCCATTTTTCCGCAGTAAAGTAAAACTAGAACAACAAGTGCAAATCGAGATGATTAAAGGTCTTGATGTTGAGTTTGTTTATGTTATCGATGGCCATGATTTATTACCTGAGGTTGAAGAGGTCATTGAAGAAATCCCAGTCGAAGAAGAGCAAGTCAAAGAGATTGATTACCGCCTATTAGCTAAAAAAAGTATGCGAGTCAGTCAGCAACGGTTTGTTAAGTCTGTTAACGACAGCCGCACTGTGTTTGGAAAAGTATTGAGCGATCCAGAAGGCGCTTACCGTGAAGCAGCCACGTTAGTTGAAGAGTTAATTGAACACTTTTACGAAAGCGAAACGCCCCATCTAACCCTAGTAGGCAGTGGCGAAGCTGACGTAAGTGTGACTCAGCATGGTATTTCAGTTGCGGTTTTGTCTATGATGATTGCTTATGCGTTATCACTAAGCAAAAAAGAAATGCGTGATATTGCGCTAGGCAGTTTGTTTCATGACATTGGTAAGCTAAAAGTCCCCGAAGACATTAGGCGCAAACGAGGTGAATTAACCGATGTCGAAGCTAATTTTTTAAAAATGCACCCTAACTTTGGCTACGATATGCTAAAACGCACGGGGTTATTTCCTGAAGCGATGCTTGATATCGTATTGCACCACCATGAGTTTATTGACGGCAGTGGTTTTCCTCACCAATTAACCGAAGCTAAATTGTTAATCACTACGCAAGTTGTATCATTAGCCAATGATTACGAAACCTTGCTTAATCAATATCGTGCTCCGCAAGTCGCCTTGGGCATTTTATTTAAAAATCATAGTAATAAGCACAGTGATAAACTCATTTCAGTGTTGGTTAAAATACTCGGTATCTATCCTCCAGGCACCATTGTCCGCCTAAGCGATGACACGATTGCCAAAGTGATGATGACTACTGCAGATGTAAAACAACCTCATGTGTGGTCTTGCGATGTGACAGGCGCCGATCCTAGTTTTCGCTTTTTAATCAGTGAAAATGTGCACGTTAAAGAAGTCATTAAGCTAGACGATTTATCAGAAGGTGCAGTAAAAACGCTACAAGCCAATAATCCTATTAGCTTTTTCTTTAATCATTTTAATCACCAAGAGAATCAATGAAAACAATAACACTTATTGGATGTGGCTGGTTCGGTCTTCCTTTGGCGAAATACCTTATAAGCCAGGGTTTTCAAGTTAAAGCATCTAAACGCCAAGTCGATGATTTAGTCTCGTTGCCGCAATTGGGCATCAAACCCTACCAGCTAGATTTAGCCAATGTTAGCGATGACGTCAAAAGCTCTTCGCTATTTGATGCCGACGCCATTGTGATTAATATTCCTCCTAGGCTTCGTCGCGGCGATTCTGATTACATTACCTATTTAACTGAACTTAAATCATTAATGGGAACGCGGCCGTATCAAAAGATAATTTTTATCAGCACAACGGGAGTGTATCCCTCTGCTGATCAAACCGTAACCGAAGCTGATGCCAGCGCATTTAGTGATGCCAGCACCACATTGTTACAAGCGGAAGCCATGTTTGCAGCAATGCCCAATAGTTGTATTGTGCGATTTTCAGGCTTAATTGTACTCTAAGCGTCATCCTGGTCGCTTTTTTGCGGGTAAAACCGATGTGAGCGGCGCGAATGTGGCGGTCAATTTGGTGCACTTAGAAGATTGCATTGCTGCTGTTAGCTTGATTTTATCGAACCCTAACACCTTACCGATTTATAATCTGGCCGCGCCTGTTCATCCTACTCGCGGCGAGTTTTATGTTAAAGCCGCTGAACATCTTGGCCTAACGCCTCCAGAATTTAACCAACAAAAACAGCCCAGTAAAGTGATTGATGGTCAGTTAATTTGTCGCCATTTAGGCTATGAGTATCGTCAACCTAATCCGCTTAAAATGCTTGATGCTTGCTAAACTTGCATAGGCTATAATAGCCGGCATATTTTGAATAAAAGGCAATTATTGTGACGACTCAAACTCAAGCGTTTGCATTACTTCCAGGTGATGAATACGTAGAACTGTACAAAGTGTTAAAAGTACAAGGCCTAGTAAATGGCGGTGGCGATGCCAAGCATGTTATTACTGAAGGTCAAGTAACCGTCAATGGTGAGATTGACACCCGTAAACGTAAAAAGTGTGTGGTTGGCGATGTTATTTCATTTAACGGTGCAAATATTGAAATAGTTGCGGCGCAATAAAAGGACAAATACATGCAATTTCCAGATGATGATAATGGCCAAATGCTGGCAGCAATGGCAGACGCCGGTATTGATTTAACTCAGCCTCTTGAAGTGGACTTCTTCTTGGTGTTTGACGATCAGCGTGATGCTGAATCCGCGATGGAAGCGTTAACGCAAACTGAATTACAAGGCGAATTAGAGCTTAATTTTGACGAAGAAAGTACCAAGTGGGAAGTGATTGTTTGCCTACAAATGGTGCCAGAATATGATGCACTTGTTGCCAAAGAAACAGAGTTAAATAACTTTGCACAAGAGTTTGACGGTATTTCTGATGGTTGGGGCGTAATGCAGCATCAACATGGTGACGATGAGTTTGCTGACGATGACGATCACCAATGCAGTGAGCATTGCCACCACTAAAACCAATCAGCCAAGAATGTGATCATTCTTACTGGCTAACATCGCTTATAACGTTGTTAGAAATTTTGCAGGTAGAACAACTAGCTCGCTGCAATTTCTGCCTTATTCTAAGCGATTTTTCCTACGCAATCTCTGATCACTTATTTATCCTGATGGGTATAAAATCATTTATTCAATGAATAGCAAAAAGCCGTTAATGTTCAGCATTAACGGCTTTTTATTGTTAAAAAAATTAATGGGTTACTCTTTGATTTCTTCAACGACTTCTTTGGTTTCTCGACCAATGGCTTTTACCGTGTCGCGAGTTCCATGACCAATTGCAGTCGTGACCTTTTGGGTCGTGTGGCCTATTTCTCTGCCAGTCTGTTTTAATTCTGCGCAAGCGGATAAGCACAGCACCATCGCTAGGGACACTATGATTAAAATGACTTTTTCATTCATTGAAGTAACCTGCTAATTTGTAAGTGTTAAGTACAATATTAAAGCTCATATTGGTATCATATATGTCCAATCAACCTGAAATAATGATAAGTAAATGCCAATAAAGTTAACATTACAGCTTTAGTTAGCTACGGTTTATGGTTAAATCAGAAATATAGCCATGCTGCGTTGCCAGCAAGGCATTTTTTAGCATCAGCGCAGCTTCATCAGCTGTCATAAAACTTGAAGTGTCGATGTCTTTACCGCTAGTAGACCAAAAGTCGGTTGCCATTCCGCCAGGGTAAGCTGCAATCAACTTCATTGGGCTGCCTTTTAGTTCTAACCTTAACGATTCAATTAAGCCTTTCACTGCCCACTTTACCGCACAGTAAGTCGACTCATGTGCTTTTCCGGCAAGAGCTGCAGTAGACATGACCACCACCACATTGACTTTTTGATCGCGATAACGGCTCACCAGTTCGCGTAACACCAAAATACTTGAGGTCAGATTATTGTGGATAAGCTGGTTTATAGCTTGTGGGTCTTGTTGTTCAATCAGCCAAAATAGCCACTGCCAGCACAATGAATAACCGTGGCTGGCGGCGAAGGTAACTGAGAAAATAATTGACTTACCTCTTCAGAAACACATAAATCAGCAGCATGTAGAGAAACATTGGCTTGTTGGGTTGGACAGAGCTTAGCCCAAACGGCGGCTAATTTTTGCTCGCTGCGACCGCTAATGAGCAGTTGGCATTCGTCCGCTGCATATTGTTGGGTAAGGGCTGCACCTAGGCTGCTGCTGGCGCCAGTAATCACTATCATAAAAAACCTTTAGGTAAATATTCACTAAGCTGATCACTATACCAATGCGTATACAAACCGCAATCATGGCGAGAGTGAATGGCAGATTACTCCCTAATTCAGTAAGCATGAATAAATAACGCTTTGTATTTTGTCGTTAAAGATTGTCTAATAACGCCTTGTCATTTCTGACTCACGTTTGTCGCTATTTACGAGAACCTTCATGTTTGAACTCACACTCCAACTCGCGTTGATTTTATTTATTGTCGCTTTGCTTGCCGGATTTATTGATTCAATAGCCGGCGGTGGTGGCCTTTTGACCATTCCGGCATTAATGTGGGCTGGCTTACCTCCTGCAGCAGCGCTCGGTACTAATAAACTTCAAGCCTGTGGTGGCAGTTTTTTTGCCAGTTTGTACTTTGTTCGCAAAGGCATGGTGGATTTACGCAGTATGAAGTTGTCACTGATGTGCGCTTTTATTGGCGCGGCAATAGGTACCATTTTTGTGCAGATGATTGACGCTGAATTACTTGAGTTAGTCTTACCATTTTTAATTTTAGCGATTGGTTGTTACTTTTTATTGTCGAAAAAGATCAGTGAAGATGATCGCCAACAAGTGTTAACCCCAAGTGTGTTTGCTTTTACTGCTGCGTTAGGCGTTGGGTTGTATGATGGATTTTTTGGTCCGGTACTGGGAGCTTTTTTGCATTGGCTTTTGTGTCGCTGGCTGGATTTGGTTTAGCCAAAGCCACAGCGCATGCCAAGTTACTTAATTTTGCGACCAACATCGCCTCACTGATTTTCTTTTTAATTGGTGGTCAGGTAGTGGTGGTTTTAGGATTAATTATGCTGGTGGGACAATCTATTGGTGCCACATTGGGTTCACGTTTAGTGGTGACTAAAGGTGTTAAAATCATTAAGCCTTTGGTGGTCGTGATGTCATTTGGCATGAGCCTCAAATTATTATGGTCGCAATATATGTAAGTATGATCATGTGACGGTATTTATGACTAAACCCGCCAATAGCCTTGGCGGTGGGTAATACTTAGAATTAAAGGGATGTTATGCGCATTATTCACACATCTGATTGGCATTTAGGTCAATATTTTTACGGCAAGAGCCGCGCGGCCGAACATCAGGCCTTTATGCACTGGTTGCTAAGCCAAATTGAACAGCATCAAGTCGATGCACTGATTGTCGCTGGCGATATTTTCGATACCGGCACTCCACCAAGCTATGCGCGTGCCTTATATAATCAATTTGTGGTGCAAATTCAACAAAGCGGCTGCCAGTTGATTATTTTAGGCGGCAACCATGATTCCGTCTCAACCCTTAACGAATCAAGACATCTTTTGGCTTGCCTGAATACCACCGTAATTCCTGGCGCATTTGAGAGTGTTAACGAACACGTTATGCCATTCAAAAATCGTCAAGGTGAGGTGTGCGCTATTTTGTGTGGGCTGCCTTATTTGCGACCAAGAGATATGGTACTGAGCGAATCAGGAGAATCGTCGGGAGATAAGCAACGTAAGTTAGGCGAAGCCATAAGCGATTTATACCAGAGCTGTTTTGAGCAAGCTTGTGCGTTAAATGCCACATTACCTAGCCCCGTAGCCATCGTCGCAACCGGACATTTAACCACAGTAGGCGCCAGTACATCAGAGTCGGTGCGTGATATTTACATTGGCAGTTTAGATGCCTTTAATGCGGCGCAATTCCCGCCAGCTGATTACATTGCCCTTGGGCATATTCACCGCCCACAAGTGGTGGCTAAGTCTGAACATATTCGTTACAGCGGCTCACCCATCCCTTTGAGTTTCGATGAGTTATCAAGCCAACATGAAACGAATAAATCAGTGTTTTTAGTCGAATTTACTGAAGGAAAACTCAATTCTGTCACGCCACTTATGGTGCCGCTGTTTCAGCCCATGCAAGTATTAAAAGGCGATTTAGCCAGCATTGAACAACAACTGAGAGCTTTTGATGACAAACACAACGCCGAACAAACAACCTGGTTAAGCATTGAAGTGTCGCAGCAAGATTATTTATCTGACTTACAATCGCGAATTGCTGATTTAACTCAAGACAAAGCTGTCGAAGTACTACAACTAAAACGAGCTCGAAGTCAACGTCAGCAGCACATCAAACAACTGGACAACGAAACCCTATCAGAGCTGAGTGTCAGCCAGGTGTTTGCTCGCCGTTTAGCTCAGGAGCAATTTGACACAGCAGCACAACAAGCACAGCTCAGTAGGATTAACCAATGCTTTGAACAAGTGGTCGCCGAGGTTGAAGCTGAGCGTAATCATCAGGAAACTGCAGCAAGCCATGTGCTGCAAGAGGCAAACAGCCCAACAATAACGGAAAATAAACAACTGGATAACGCGCAAGAAGGTGACCAAGGATGAAGATTTTAAGCCTGCGTTTTAAAAACATTAACTCACTTAAAAATGAGTGGAAAATTGATTTTACCCAATCGCCATTTGCTGAAAACGGCCTGTTTGCCATTACTGGCTACAACAGGTTCAGGTAAAACCACTATTTTAGATGCCATCTGTTTAGCGCTGTATCATCGCACGCCGAGATTAAATAACATTTCAAAAACCACCAACGAGCTCATGACTCGCGGCACTGCAGAGTGTTTAGCCGAAGTGGAGTTTGAAGTAAAAGGCGTCGCTTATCGCGCCTTTTGGAGTCAGCGCCGCTCACGGGATAAAGCCGACGGCAATTTGCAGGATGCGCAAGTGGAGTTGGCATTATTACGCGACGGTAAAATTCTTGCCAGTCAAATTAAACGTAAAACCGAATTAGTCGAACAAATTACCGGCCTAGATTTTGCCCGTTTTACTAAGTCGATGATGTTATCTCAAGGGCAGTTTGCCGCTTTTTTAAATGCCGATGCCAATGACCGAGCCGAATTATTAGAAGAGCTGACCGGCACTGAAATTTATGGCTTAATTTCAGCACGAGTGCACCAACACTTTAGTGAAGCTAAAACCAATTTAAAGGTGTTAGAAGCCAAGCTTGGCAGTGTTGAATTACTCGATGATGAGCAACGTGAAGCGCAGCAACAACACATTGAGCAACTCAATCTAACCTTGAAATCCCAGCAGCAACAGTTAACCCAATTAACAGGGTATTTAACCTGGGCGGATAATGTCCAACAAACTCAAACAGCGTTAAGCAATGCTAATGAGCAGCAACAGCAAGCGCTTGAACGCCAGCAACAACATGACTCTGAACTGACACAATTGGCGCACAGTGAGCCCGCTCAGCTCATTGCCCCCTTGTTTGAGCAACAACAAAAAGCACAGCAAAAAGTCACAGCCTTGGCCGCGCAAATGACTCAGCTTGATGAACTGGCGCAGATGGCACAATCTGAGTTACAGACTCATCAGCAACAACATGGTCAACATCAACAACAGCTTGAGCAAGTTACCCAAGCGCATAAAGCCTTATTGACCTTAATTGAGCAACAAGTATTGCCACTTGATCAACAGATTCATCAGGTCAATTATCAACTATCGCAAGTGTCATCAAGTTTTAAACAAACGCAGTCACAACAACAAAAATCACAGCAACAGCAACAACAACTGCTAAACCAGCATCAATCGCTTAACACTGCCAAACAGCAAATTGAACAGCAACTCAATGCATTGCCACAAGGTCAGGATATCGCTAAAGCCTTCGGCGCGTGGCAATCGCAATATGCCCAAGTTCAGCAATTAACTGAGCAATTGGCACAACTTGAACAGCAATCTAAGCAGCATCAACTCAATACTGAGCAAACTCAGGCATCTTTAAACCAATTGAGCCCACAAATGACCCAGGCACAATTGGTATTAACCCAAGCGACAGCCCAACACACTGGCAGCCAGCAAGTTCTGGACAATTTATTGGCTGGTGAAGATGAGTCGCAAATCAGCGCGCAGTATCAGCAATGTGTTGATCAACAAGCAGGGCGCTATCAATTAACTCAACTGTTTATTCAATATGTCCGCTCGCAACAGCAATGTCAGCAACTGAGTCAGCAGTCAGTCCAGTTTGACAAAGAGTTAACCGCTATCGCGCAATCATTAACAGCAGTTCGTGCTCAGTGGAGCGATAAAAATCAACAAGTGAAAGATGTACAAACATTATTGCAGCAAGAGCAGCAAATCGCTAACTTGACCTTAGAGCGAGCTAAATTAAAAGCGGGCGAGCCGTGTGCATTATGTGGTGCTACAGAGCATCCATTAGTTGAGCATTATGAGACGCTTAATGTGTCTGCCACTGAACAGCGGGCGCAGCAATTACAAACCGAACTCGACAGCATTAAAAAGCAGGGCGAGGAGCTTAAAAACCAACAAACTGCACTGCAAGTCAAGTTTGACAATAGCACATCACAACTTAATCAAGCACAAGCAGAATTGCACAATATTGAGCAACAATGGCAGCAGCAAACTGATGCCTTGTCGGTGAGTTTAATTCTTGATAATCAACAGCAAGCAGCGTTAGATGATTATATTGCCGCCGCCGAAGCACAGCAGCAACAATTAGCCACAAAGCTTACTCAGCTCAACCAATGCCAAAAAACGTTACATCAACATCAGCAACAATGCGTTCAAGCTGAGCAAACCGTGAGCCAACTGATTAACCAGCAAGGTTTGTTAACTCAACAACTTGAAAATACAAAACAAAGTGCTGTGGCACAGCAGCAGCGAATTGACACCTTAACCCAACAACAAACTGACATGGTTAATCTGCTATCAAAGCAAATTATCGCCAATGGATTGAGTGCCCCCACTCTCCATGACGCCAAGCAGTGGTTAACGGCATTACAACAACAGTTAACGGATTGGACCAACGCGCAACAACAAGCCATCGACAATCAACAACAACTGACAATCACCAGCGAAAAAATCGCCAGTAACCAACAACAGTCAGATGAGGTTAATACCCAACTCTTGGCGCAGCAGCAACAGGTTGAGCAAGTACAAAGCCAACTTGAAAACTTACAAGCTAAGCGTAAAAGCCTGTTTGCAGACAAAGTGGTCGATGATGAAAAACAATTAAGTCTGCACACGTTAGAGCAAGCCCAGCAACAAGTGGCACTTGCAGAGCAGCAATTACAAGCGGCAGATAAGAAACATTCCACGTTACGTGTTCAGCAGCAAGGTGTGATGAGCCAAAAGACCGATGCAGAGCAAGAGTTACAACAACTGCAAACACAGTGGCAAGATGCGTTATTACAGAGTCCATTTACCGATGAAACAGCGTTTAATGCCGCATTACTGACACCACAAAAGCGTGAAAAACTACAACAACTTAAGCAACAACTCGATAATGATATTGTCAAAGCAAACACCTTGGTTGAGCAAGCCTTAATACGGCAAACTGAGCTGACTCACAATGGTGAGCAGCATGAATATGATATGACTCAACATGAGGTTATTGCGCACAAGCACCAAGCGCTCGACGTTGAAATACAGCAACATAAACAAACATTGTGGCGATTAAGTCACGAACTAGAACAAGACGCCAGCAAAAGAGCTGGGCAGCAACAACTGTTAATTGAACAAGCTCAACTGCAACAAGAATACGATGATTTAGCTTATCTACATTCGTTAATAGGTTCACAAAAGGGCGATAAGTTCCGTAAATTTGCTCAAGGGCTTACTTTGGACCATTTAGTTGCGTTAGCTAACCGACAACTAGAGCGCCTGCAAGGGCGGTACTTATTGGAGCGAAAAGAGTCTGATGCGTTAGAACTACAAGTGCTTGATACATGGCAGGGCGATGCTGTGCGTGATACCAGAACCTTGTCAGGTGGCGAGAGTTTCTTAGTGAGTTTAGCCCTTGCCTTAGCGCTTTCTGACCTTGTGAGTCATAAAACGAGCATTGACTCACTGTTTTTAGATGAAGGCTTTGGTACGTTAGACAGTCAAACCTTAGATACTGCACTCGATGCACTCGATAATCTTAATGCATCGGGCAAAATGATCGGGGTGATTAGTCATATTGAAGCAATGAAAGAGCGGATCAATGTGCAAGTAAAAGTGAATAAAATGAACGGGCTCGGTATCAGTAAATTACAAAGTGAATTTGCTGTTGTAGGATAACGATCGGCTTCAAACTCCCGTGATTGCTGCAATCAAGTTCAAATTAATTATGAATTAAATGACATTTTATATTTGTAATATGATTATTATTTGATATAAAAGAGCGTTGATATGCAGTTTGAGTGCAAAGAACGGTATTTTAAGTGGTTTTTACCGGACGGCGTAGCATCAAATATTGGGGCATATTTTTAATAAAAACGATGTGATGGCATAGAGTTAGTTCGTGCTATGCCTATTTCGCAATAACAATTTGCAGTGAAAGAAAACAATAAATATAAAGCGTCATCTTTTAGGGTGGATTAGACATTGCTAACGAGTAAAATTATGGGCTTTCAAAGGCCAGATGTAAGTTCGTTGAACTTACCCAACTTGCACAAGAAGTTATTGCTAGCAAGTGTGTTTGTGGTTGGTGCTGCCTTGTTATGGCCAACACAACAAGAATTTTCATCTCAACGTATTCCTGTCGCTATTGATATCGATTCATTATTACCGCAAATAGCACAACAATCTCAGGCGCCAATTGTTGCTCAACCAGTGACGCCTATTTTAAACCGCGTGATTGAACGTGGCGACACGTTAAGCCATTTGTTTGAACTTGCCGGTATCGATCAACGTACCATGTACAAAGTACTTGAGGCAGACTTAGAAGTATTAGCTTTAGATACGTTACTGCCAGGCAACCGTATTCAGTTTTGGGACAATGCCAACGGCGAACTTGAAAAGCTAGAACTGTATTTTAATCCTGCTCATCAAGTGGAATTTACTCGCTTTGACGATGGTAGTTTCGAAGTAAACGACATCCACATTGATGGTATTTGGCAAAACCGTATTGTCGGTGGTGAGATTAACGGATCATTTTATGTTTCGGCTAAAAAAGCAGGTTTAAGTGCTGGCGAAATTCAAAAAGTCGAATCTTTATTAAAATCGAAACTCAACTTTTCACGCGAATTACGTGCCGGCGATACCTTTTCTGTGTTGGTTAATGATCAATTTGTTGAAGGTGAGCCAACGGGCGTGACCTCAATTGAAGGTATTCGTATTAACACTGGCCGTCGTGATGTCACCGCATTTCAAAATGTTGACGGTAATTATTACGATGTGAACGGCCAGAGTTTAGCACCAGCGTTCCAGCGTATTCCGCTTAATAAAAAGTACCGTTTAAGCTCGCGCTTTAACCCTAATCGTAAACACCCAATCACGGGTCGTGTTCGTCCACATAACGGCACCGATTTTGCTACACCTATTGGCACTAAAGTTGTTGCGCCAGGAGACGGTGTTGTCACTATGGTGACAAAACATGCGTTTGCGGGTAATTATATTGTGATTGAACATGACAACAAAGTACGCACTCGCTACTTACATTTATCGAGGTTTTTAGTCAAGAAAGGGCAACGAGTGACTCGTGGTCAAGTTATCGCATTATCAGGTAATACCGGTGCATCAACGGGACCACATTTACATTATGAGTTCATTGTCAATGGTCGCCCAGTCGATGCAATGAAAGCCAATATTGCTGAGGCTAAAGTGTTGCCTAAAAAGCAATTACAAGAGTTTCAGGCGCTAGTACGTAGCCGTACGATGATGATGGATTTAGGGTGATTTCGCTTATACTTGATTGAATCACTCGATAGAATAATACTCATAAAAATGCAGCCATAGGGCTGCATTTTTTATGTTTGTTTGCTCGCTGTATTTATACCATTTCCATTAATTATGTGACCAATCAGAGTCGCTCAGACTGTCCAGTTTGAGGCGCATTGTTGAAATAATGGTTATTCCCTTCTAAGGCAATGCAACAAAGAAATGGACAGTCTGAGCGCCTCCTGCAAGGCGGGTTTCTGTGCCTTCTATGCTGCTTAATAGGATTTTGACGTAGAGTCACTATGCCTACAATCCTATTACTTGCCTAGAAGGCACAGAATTCCCGCTGAATGACCAGATAATTAGTGGAATTGGTATTTATTCTCTAATGAAGTGGTTAAATAGCATTACTTTAATCTAGATTAAGTTATCTTCTTTATTTTATCGGTAACATTTGTCATGGCTGACCACAGACAGCAAAATGGATAAAACAGCACCCAGAAAGTGTGCTGTTTTTTTGTTGTTATTACAACACGATAATTAAGAGGGTTGGACTTGAGCACTTTGTTTACAGAAACTCGCATTGGCAACATGTTACTAAAAAACCGCTTTGTTCGAAGCGCTACTTGGGAAAATATGGCGACAGAAGATGGCCATATGACAGAAAAATTATACGGCATCTACGAAGAACTGGCTAAAGGTGAAGTTGGCCTAATAGTGACGGGTTATGCCAATATTGTAGAAGAAGAAAAACCCAATGCTGGCATGATGGGCATGTACAACGACTCTTTTGTGGATGAATACCAAAAGCTTACCGACTTAGTCCACGATTATGACGCAAAAATCATCATGCAGCTTGCCTACGGTGGCACCAAAACTACCCACAACGTTGGTGAAAGAGTGATTTATGCACCAAGCGAAGTATGCGAAAGAGGTACTCAAACCTTAGGCAAAGCGATGACTAAGGCTGAAATAGACTACATCGTTCAGGCTTTTGCTCAAGCAAGTCGAAGAGCCCAAGAGTCTGGATTTGACGGCGTTGAAATTCACGCGGCACATACATATCTGATTAATCAGTTCTTAAGCCCATATTATAACCGACGCGAAGATGAGTACGGCGGTAGCTTAGAGAATCGAATGAGATTTTTATTAGCGATCTACACTGAAACCAGAAAGCTTGTTGGTGATGATTATCCAATACTGGTTAAGCTGACCGCCTCTGAGTTTTTTGAGGGGGGCTTAACCTTTGATGAAACGCGCACCGTTTGTCAAAAATTAGCCGCGTTCGGGGTGGATGCCATCATTATCTCGGGCAATATCCATGGCAAGGCGAATACCATGATTGGTGAGTCTTTTGACGGATATACCATCCAAGAAGAAGGCTACTTTCATGAATACGGCCACGCTATTAGCCAAGACGTTAATGTGCCAATTATTACCGTGGGCGGATTAACGGATATTGATGCAATAGAAGCGATTGCCAATACAACCGATATTCAATTCTTTGCTCTATCAAGACCTTTGTTGTCTGAACCGCATTTAATAAAGCGCTGGATAGAAGGCGACAGAGCCCCCGTTGAGTGCGAAAGATGTTCCAAATGTCGAACAAAGCGTGGCAATTTTTGTGTCGTTAATAAGGACAGAAAATCGCAATTAGCCCGTTTATAAACTGAGCAATAACCTTTCTCAATTACATCATGAGTCAGTAGTAATTTTCTGGCTCATGGCGTTTAAAAACGGTTAAACAGAGTTTCACCCCAGTTGAATACTTTATTAGATACTCTGGAGCCTGTTGTTCTTTTCTGGTTGAATTTTGTTCTGGTCATTAGCTGATACTAATCATGAGCAATAACACTGCTTATGAATATCGCGCAGGTGGTATTGGTATCGCGATTATCTGCTTTAACAGTGTTTTTAAGATAACCACCACATATCATTCTGAATCGAGTATGTATTTTCACCTCAAAGAAATCGACGTGCCATTTAATGTTAAAATACAGGTCATGCATTACAGTTATTCTGAAGAATAAACGCCAGACAGCCGTGTTAGCTGAGGTTTAAGCGCTTCAGTTGTGGTGATAAACTCAGCTTTATATCAAGTATTAGACAAGTATTAGGTTAAGTAATGAAGCAGAATATCGTTCATATAGCACTCGTAGTAAAAGATTACGATGACGCAATCGATTTTTACGTCAACAAATTAAACTTTGAGCTTATCGAAGATACTTATCAGCCTGAACAAGATAAACGCTGGGTTGTTGTCGCGCCGCCAAATTCACACGGTACCGCGGTATTACTGGCTAAGGCTTCAAAGCCAGAACAGCACGGTTTTATAGGTAATCAAACGGGTGGGCGCGTGTTTATCTTTTTGAATACAGATGATTTTTGGCGCGATTATAAGCGGATGAAATCGATTGGTATTCACTTTTTACGGGAGCCACAAGAGCAAGACTATGGCACAGTTGCTGTATTTGAAGATTTATACGGAAATTTATGGGATTTACTTCAGCTAAACCCCGAACACCCAATGGCAAAAAGGTAATGGCGAACTTTATCTTGGCGATTATTAATCACTTACTAATTAAACGTTAGGTTAATGACTTAAATTGAAGTCTTACCGTTCAATCCAACTACAACACATTGTAGATATCGAGGTTTTAATGGGTATAGACATTATCCACCATGAAGATGAACACGTTATTCATTCGCTAACGTCTGGTTTGCGGCAATTTAATGTAGAACATTTAGGTAACGAAAGCACTCAGCCACTCACAATAGTGGCTCGCAACGATGACGGAGATGTCATTGGTGGTGTAGGTGGGCGAATCCATTTATAAAAACTTTTTGATTAATATCGTTTGGATCCATGTTAATCATAGAGGAAAAGGCTTAGGCCAAAAGCTCATGCAGATAGCCGAAGTTGAAGCCATTAAACGTGGCTGTTTAATTGCACAACTTGATACCCTGGATTTTCAAGCACCAAGTTTTTATCAAAAACTAGGTTTTAGCATTATCGGTACCGTGCCTAAATTCCCTGGTAGTCCTGAGCGCTATTTTATGATGAAACATTATCGTTAATTTTCCTAGTGAAAAACGATAGCCAATCAAAATTATTCTATAGCCTCATGACAAGCCACATTATTTGTCTACACTTTAATTTGTAACAACAGCTTGTTATCTTCGATGTGAACAACAGCGTATTATCCATGGAATATCGATACCTTAAGGGATTAAAGTATGTCAGTTGAAAGCCAAGTGCATCCCCAAATATTTGCTCATTTTAATATATTGCATTCAACCGCTAGCTCTGTGATGGACGGTAAGTTAAGGTCATTTTTTATTGATAAGCGTTTAAATCACTTTCTATGTCTGATCATTTTTCTCATTTTATTCGGCTGTGGTACAACTGATGCAAATTCTAATGGGCCAGAAAAATCCGTAGTGCTATCAAGTCACTATTACAGTGACTTATATGCTTGGAATCATACAGGAGGATTGCAACAAACCCGTTTAGGTCGAGGTATTAATGTTGGTAATTTTTTAGAAGCTCCAAATGAAGGTGATTGGACGGGTGGCAGACTGTTGGTTGAGGATGATTTTAAAAAAATAGCCAAAGCAGGTTTTAAAAACGTAAGAATTCCTATCCGCTGGTCTGCTCATGCTGAAAAAACATCTCCCTATACCATTAACGCTGCATTTATGAATCGCGTTAAAGATGTTGTTGGCTGGGCTAATAGTGCCGGTTTAAAAGCGATTATAAATGTGCATCATTACACAGAGTTAATACGCGCTTCAGAAAGAAATAAAGCTCATCATATCAGCCGATTAAAAGTCATTTGGCAACAAATTAATCAACATTTCCCATTATCTGAATACTCGCGAACGGATGTGGTTTTTGAATTATTGAACGAGCCTAATGGCAGTATTCATTATAATGATTGGAATAAAATTGTAGAAAATTTACTCGCAGTCATTTGGGGGGATATGGCTAAGCAACTGAGCGATGGTAAACAACAGAGGATTGTTATGGTTGGGACCGCTGATTGGAATATCCCAGAAATGCTGACAAAGTTGGTGTTACCAAACTATGCGAATAAAAATAACACCATTATAACCATACATAATTATAAACCTTTCCACTTTACTCACCAAGGGGCTAAATGGGTGGGAGAATCACGTAAATGGATTGGCACTACCTGGCTGGGCACTGAAAATGACCAAGCTCCATTAATCAAGATGTTTGACAATATCGCGCGTTGGAATGCGAAACCTGAGCGTAATTTTGAAATTTTTTTGGGTGAGTTTGGTGTTTATTCACGCTATGTTGATCCGCTACAACAAAAAGCCTGGACTGCTTTCATTGCCAGAGAAGCTGAAAAAAGGAATATTAGCTGGGCATATTGGGAATATTCATCGAGTTTTGGCGCTTTTGATAATAATACTCAACAATGGCGACCGCAGTTAATAGAAGCATTAATACCAAAACAATGAAGTATATGGATTAGTGTGGAGTTAATATTATAAAAATGGTTAATGTTCATATGTTGCATTGGTTTGCCGTAACGAGTCATCACTCATACTTAACATTATCTGCATCGGCTTCTGTTCTTGGGTCCATTTCATAAGCTGTTGGGCTGGCCATATCTGTCACAGCGCGAAAGCTTTCTTTGGTTTCGAGTGTTGATGGGATTGTGTGACTACGGCGTCTCAATAATACGATAACAAAAAAGGTGGTGAGGCATATACCGGTAAAGGCGTATAACCCTTGAGCACCTAAGAGCCCCATAGCAAGTGATGCTATTGGTGCCCCGATGGCAGACGATAACCCAAGAGTGATGAGCATGGCACTGCTTATTTCAACAAAGTCTTCTGAGGTTGCGTTGTCATTCGCGTGAGCTAAGCATATTGCGTACAACGTCATACAGGTTCCTCCCCAAAAAAAGGCTGAAATAGCTGCCGGCCAACCACCAAAGGTACTGAAAATATAGGGAAGTCCGATAAATAACATTGACACCAAAGCACCGGCTAGCGCGGTAAACATCAGGACACTTCGTCGATCAAAACGGTCAGAAAACTTACCTAAAGGCACCTGAAAACAAGCTCCACCAAGCACAGTAGCGGATAAGAATGCGCCTAATTGGATACTATCAAAACCATTATCTTTCGCATAAATAGGAGCCAAAGCCCAAAATGCACCAGTAACAAACCCCGCTACTACCGCGCCAATCAGCGCGACATGAGAGTGTTTCCACACTTTGGCCATATTTATTGTCACTTGTTTAACGACTGCCGGTGCAGATGAACGAGTCAATGATACTGGGATTATCGCAATAGATATGAATATAGCCGCTAAACCGAACAACATGGATTCTCTTGAACTGCCTAAGTTAAACAGCTGCTGACCGCACATGACCATGACTAAATTTAATGTGGTGTAAATAGACAGTATTGAACCACGGTTACTTGCTGTTGATGTACCGTTTAACCAACTTTCAATAATCATATATAAGCCAGAAATCACCACGCCGATGAGAAAGCGTAACAATAGCCAGCTATAAAATTCAGGTAACAGAGGGAACACTAAAATGACAACAGAGTAGCATGTCGCGAGTACGGCAAAGCTACGTATATGACCCACCCGTTTAAGCATGTAAGGTGTGGCTACGCAACCTGAGACAAAGCCTAAAAAATAGCCTGACCCCGTTAATGCCACTTGCGTGTCACTGAACCCTGATTCACTCGCCGCAATGGGCAGCAAAGTAAGCAATAAACCATGACCAAGTAATAGAAAGGCATTAGACAAGAGTAGAGATGAAATTGGGATTAACGCATTTAACATGTTACTCCAAAGGCTACTATGTCATATGCACAGGCATACGATGAGCCAATATTTGTAATATTTAATTCAGGTTTTCTATGCGGACTGTACTCTTATGTGTTGCTATTTTGATGCTATTGTTCCGCAAATCGACTATGACTAGCGTGCTAATGAGCGATTGTTTCTGTTAGATTAGCTTATCAACATCATCAAGGTTGGAAGATTTATGCCAAGTATTTGGGTTGTTTTTTATTCAATATTATCAGACGATTAGTTTGTGACTGTCACGATGAGATTAACTTAATAGCACCAACGCGGTAGGCATTTTATTTATGTTGCACTTATATTGAACAAATTTGAATATCACAAAGTGCCAAAAAAATTAGGGGAAGTGATGAATCTCAATCAAGTGACATTACCGGTGTCGAACATGGATAAGGCGGTGGCGTTTTATCAATTATTGGGGTTTACCTTAATCGTTGATACCCCACATTATGCGCGCTTTGAATGCCCGATAGGGCAGAGTACCTTTTCGTTATCACTAGAGCCTGAACCGACAACGAATAGCGCAGTGATTTACTTCGAACATGCAGAGTTAGACAGCTGGGTAAATGACTTGCAAGCAAAAGGGATTGAGTTTGCTCAGCGACCAAAAGATGAAAGGTATTTATGGCGTGAAGCAGTATTGTTTGACCCAAGTGGTAATAAACTTAAGCTTTATTGGGCGGGGGATAATCGCTTAAATCCACCTTGGCGAGTGAATTCATAAACCGGTACGAGCCGCTTGCCTGACTTTACTATACTGTGTGGTGGCAAGGAGTAATGACTTATCGTGATGTGAATGAGGGGCTAAGCGTTATTGGCGCATTAACCCCATCATAATCAGTTATAACTCGATGAAGATATCTTCAAGTGCTAAACGTGCTTTAGGTAGGCCGTGATTATAGTCCTCGCTATCCATGTGGTAACCCATGGCTAAGGCCACGTCACATACATAACCCTCTAATTCCTGTTCAAACTCTTTACCAATTAAGGTGGCATCGACACCTTCCATTGGGGTTGAGTCAATCCCTAAACGTGCCAGAACATGCAAAGTATTACCTAAGGCTATGTAGGTTTGTGCTTTAGTCCAGTAGCCGTTATAACCATTTTCATCAGTGTTTGCCTCTGCAAAGGTAAACCCACCATTAAGCATGTTATCAAACATTTCTGCCGGTAAATGACCAGAGGACACTTCAATATCCACTACTTTTTTGTACTGTTCTTTAGTAAAACGAGGGTTGTAAGCAAATAAAATAATATGTGATGCCGCTTTTGCATGGTGTTGATTAAATTGATACATGTTGGCATAAGTATCATGAAAACGCTGTTTAGCTTCATCACTTTCAATAATGATAAATTTCCATGGTTGCGCATTAATTGAAGAGGCCGATAAACGCATTGCTTGTTTCAATACATTCATATCCTCAGCTGAAATACGCTTACTTGGATTATATTTCTTGGCGGTGTAGCGATTGTTAAGATCTTGAATAATTTGATGAGTCATATTTCTCTCCAACATAATAATACGTCCAAGCTATGCAACATTGATGTTTTAAACAGGCCTTTAACATTCAAGCTTGCTGCTCTGTAAGTTGCTAAGCATGATATAGACCAAACCCGGGAACAAACATAGGCACAATGCCAAATCATTATGGACAAATAAATCCATAATAAGGTTGTGATAATGGCGTACACCAATGTAAATTACGTGATGATATGGAGAAAACGTGAGGGGGACGTCAACAGACAAACACGCATTCTGAATAGATAAGGAATAAAACGGTGTAACAGTTGTTGATTTTGAGTTGATAGACTCAATCAATACTTTAACTGTAAGGCGATTGCCCAGCCTCTTCGGCGACCAGCCATACTCGCATATCAAACTCATACTGGTGGTAGTCTGGCAGCATAAAAGTGCACAATTGATAAAAGGCTTTATTGTGGTCTTTTTCACGAAGATGAGCGAGTTCATGTACCACTACCATTTGCAGCAGTTCAAACGGGATGTGCTTTAAGCGTGAAGAAATACGAATTTCATTTTTGGCTTTAACTTTATTGCCCTGACGGCGATTGACATAAGAATGTAATCCGAGAGCGTGGTGGCTGACATTAATTTTTTCGTCAAAAATCACTTTGGCTAATGGATCTGATTGACGCATATAAGTGTTTTTTAACTCTATCGCCATATCATATAAAGCTTTGTCTGTACGGATATCATGCACGCGCGGGTAGCGACTTAAAAAGTGAGCACCTAATGCGTTGCTATCAACAAGCTGACCAATTTGCAAGACAACTTCTGGTCGGTAACCGCTTAAATAACGTAAAGCACTTTGTTCACTTTGCTGCTGTTTAATGTCGGCGCTGGTAATGAGCTTACTCATATCTGTTTTGGGCTTTAATGCCTGACTTGCCGTTTTCAGTGGCATTTGGGGTGGGGCTTGACGGCTTTTGGGTTTATTGTCTGGCATGAGGGCAACTTGGAAGGCAATTAAATGTGAGTGGTAATGTAGATGATTAAGGCGTTACTAACTATTGCAGTAACGCCTTAATATGGCAAGCTTATGCTTTACCAAAAATAATGCGGTTATGTTGCACATAGGCCACATCAAATGCGTTTTGTTGTACGCGCTTAAGATCTAACGATTCAAAGTCGACTTGTGGTGGATTTCGCTTTAACTGCTCTTTGATTGCGACAGGCGAGATAATATTAACCGGAAGGTCGGTAATCTGAATCGCCGCTTCGAGTTTAAAGCTGGTAGCGCTACCAGCTAGTTTACCTTTTTGTTCACGTTCAATAATCACAATTTGATCGACTTTGTAATCTTCCATCAGTTTGTGGAATGCAAAGTGAAACTCACGAATACTTTCAGTTTCATTTGAGTTTGATACGCTAAAAGACACTTTACGACACGCGGGTACGTTGAAGGTTTCGCCTTCATAAGTCAGCATGCTGATAATGGCTTCGCCACCCTTTAATTCTACACCACAAATTTTCATGTTAATCCTTACTGTTTCTATACTGCACACCTGTTTACACTGATGTGTCGTTGTGCTAATAGTCGTGCTAATAGTCGTGCTAATAGTCGTGCTAATAGTCGTGCTAATAGTCGTGCACAACCCTTTATATTGTTTGCTTAAAAGACGCTGATTAACCCGAGTTCAGGTGATTTAGTCTTCTGAACTCTTGTCTTCTTCAATTATTTGAATCGGTTTGGCTTTACGGCGCATTGGCGCGTCCCCTATGTCAACACCGGTGATAAAGCGTTTGTCGCGCTTAGGTGCTGGTTTGGCCTTTTTAGCCTTATTGGTTTTATTGCCTGCAGCGACCTTGGTTTTGCTGGTGGCGGTTTTACCGGCTGTCGGCTTATCTTTTAAGCCACTAAATTTAGCTTTCATGCCCTCGATAACAGTGAGGTCAAAGTTTTTACGTAAAAAGAGCTGCACTTTTTTAAAGCTGTCCCAATCTTTGGAAGTCCAACAAATGAGATTGCATCACCTTTTGCGCCAGCACGGCCTGTACGGCCAATGCGGTGTACGTATTCTTCAGCAAATTTTGGCATGTCAAAGTTAATCACTAATGACACGTTAACTAAATCAAGACCGCGAGATGCCACATCGGTGGTGACCAGTATTTGCGACTGACCACGGGCAAATTGATCCATGATTTGATTACGAGCCGATTGTTTTAAGTCGCCGCTCAGTGCTGAAGTGACAAAACCTTGCGATGCCAATAATGTGGCCAAACGGTCAGTGTCAGCACGTGTCGCAGTAAAGATGATGACTTGCTTATGCTGTTCTTGATTAAGAATGTGTTGTAACAGCGCTTGTTTGTGGTCTAAGTGATCCGCAAGGATGATACGCTGAACAATATCTTTATGCTCAGTATACGATTCACCAATAGCCACATGGCTTGGCGTTTTAAGTAAAGTCGCAGCAATTTCATTAATGCTGTCATGATCTAGGGTGGCAGAGAACATTAATGTTTGGCGACGCTTATGATCGGCAGCATCATTAATGGCTTTTAATTGCGGTGCAAACCCTAAGTCGAGCATACGGTCTGCTTCATCAAGTACCAGCAACTCAAGTCCATTTAAATACAAGTGACGTTGTTGTAAGTGATCGGCAATGCGACCTGGTGTGGCCACAATAAAATGTGGGTCACGTGCCAGAGCTTTAGCCTGGTCGTTAAAATTTTCTCCGCCTAACACACTAATCGCTTTGTATTGAGTGTTGGCCACTAACAAACGCAGTTGGCCGTAAACTTGTTGGGCTAATTCGCGCGTAGGTAATAGCACTAATACACGCGGATCTTTTTTAGACAACGCTTTCGTTGAGATAACCCGCTGCATAGCGGGTAATAAAAACGCTAAAGTTTTACCTGAACCCGTTTTAGACGAGGCCATTAAATCTTTACCAGATAAGGCAATGGGCAGTGCTTGCGCTTGAACATCGGTCGGCGTGGTAATGCCAAGGTGCTTTAAACTGTCAAGCAGGCGCTTGTCCAATTGAAAATCGGTAAATTGCAAAGGTAAATCCCCTAAAAATTGATAGCCACGGATTATAGCCGTTTCACTGTGCTATAGCCAACAAGAGTCGCTTTAGTTATGCTATTTTTTGACTGTCATCATTTGTGCGTAAAATTGATAGGAAGATTACTTTTGGCATAAGCTATTGTTGTTGAGTGATGGAAATCATAGTGTGTTTGAAGGGAATAAATATGACAAAGCTGACTGTAGGATTAGCATTAGGCAGCGGCGCCGCAAAAGGGTGGGCGCATATTGGGGTCTTAAAAGGATTAGCCTCGTTAGATATTTATCCAGATAAAATTGCCGGTTGCTCGGTGGGCGCATTGGTTGGGGCGGCTTATGCTAATGAACATTTAGATGAGCTCGAAGCCTGGGTCAGTGGTTTTTCTAGCTGGGATGTACTCGGGCTCATGGATTTAGGCTGGCGTAAAGGCGGCTTAATTAGTGGCGAAAAAGTGTTTGACGTTTTAGCGAGCCGCATTGGTAGCCTTGATATTGAAAAACTCAAACGTCCCTTTGCTGCAGTGGCAACAGACTTATATTCTGGACAGGAAATTTGGTTCAGAGAAGGAGATTTACGCCATGCCGTGCGAGCATCATGCTCTATGCCGGGTTTTTTACCCCCAGTACAACAAGACAACCGCTGGCTAGTCGATGGCGCGGTGGTGAACCCTGTGCCGGTGTCTTTGTGCCGCGCTATGGGGGTCGACATTGTTATTGCCGTTGATTTAAATGGTCATCGCCGTGGCCATATGCACATGTTGCCTGAGCAAGTTAAAAGCCGCGAACCTAAACCATCAGAACCGATTACAGAAAAAAAGCAGTTAGAGTCGGGTTTTATGGATCTATGGGGTAAAGGCAAAGATTACATGAGCGGCTTAACCGATAAGTTTTCCCTTGGTGGCAGTAAAACGCACCCTGGGATGATTGCAGTAATGTCGCAATCAATGGACATTCTTGAACAACGCCATAAACGTTCACGCTTGATGGGCGAACCACCTGACATTTGCATCGTGCCCGATGTTGCTGATATTGGCACTATGGAATTTCATCGTGCTAAAGAAGCGATTAAAGCGGGTGAATTGGCGGTACATGATATTGCCCATTTACTCGAAGCAACATTATTTGAGCGATAAAAAGTCGTAACAGGTTACACATTATCCATGGTATCCAGATGTAGCCTGTTACGGAGCGATTTTTAGCAATTTTTTCTAAGTAAATTCACTATTCCTGTTATACCCACCAGTCTGCTTTCTTATGATCTGGATCAAAGAAGCTTATCCCGATATAGCGCCTAATACACAGCATATAGTGTTAATTGATACTGTCGCGCCGATATATGGTGTTTTATGCGGCATTCTGAAAAAGGTGAATTGTATGCTTGTTGTGGTGAAAAGGGACGGATGCCGTACTGCGTTTGACGCGAGTCGTATTAAAGATGCGGTAGTGGCTGCAATGGATTCTGCAGGACAAGCAGACCATCAATATGCGTTAGAACTGGCTGATACTGTGCAAGCGCAAATGGCTGATAAAGTCCAAGTTGATATTCATGAGTTACAAGATGCCGTTGAAGTCTTGTTGATGTCTTAGCTCATTTAAATCAGTCGCACGTCATTATATTGAATACCGCCACGACCGTGACAAACACCGTGAAGCACAAAGCAAATTAAATTGTGCAATTCGTGGTTTAGTAGAGCAATCCGACAGTGCCATTTTAAACGAAAATGCCAATAAAGACGCTAAAGTGATTCCCACTCAGCGTGACTTGCTAGCCGGTATTGTGGCTAAGCATTATGCTAAAACGCATTTGTTACCTAAAGATGTGGTCGCCGCCCACGAAAAGGGTGAGATCCATTATCACGATTTAGACTACGCGCCTTTCTTCCCGATGTTTAACTGCATGTTGATTGACTTAGCCGGCATGCTGACACATGGCTTTAAAATGGGTAATGCTGAAATTGACACTCCTAAGTCTATTTCGACAGCGACAGCCGTTACGGCGCAAATTATTGCCCAAGTGGCGAGCCATATTTATGGTGGCACAACCATCAATCGTATCGATGAAGTGTTAGCTGAATTTGTGCAAAAGAGTTATCAAAAACACCTTGCAGTTGCTAAAAAGTGGCAGGTGGCTGACGAAGAAGGGTTTGCGATGACGCAAACTGAAAAAGAGTGTCATGATGCGTTTCAGTCTTTAGAGTATGAGGTTAACACCTTACATACCGCAAACGGGCAAACGCCATTTGTCACCTTTGGTTTTGGCTTAGGTACCTCGTGGGAGTCACGTTTAATTCAGCAGTCAATGCTCACCGTACGAATGGCAGGCCTGGGTAAAAACCGCAAAACGGCCGTGTTCCCTAAATTGGTGTTTGGCATTAAAGATGGCGTGAATCATAAACAGGCTGACATTAATTATGACATTAAAAAAATGGCGCTCACATGTTCAAGTATGCGCATGTATCCTGATATTTTAAATTATGACCAAGTGGTTAAAGTGACCGGTTCATTTAAAACACCAATGGGGTGTCGTTCATTTTTGGGTGCCTATGAAGAAGACGGTCAATTAATCCACGAAGGGCGTAACAACCTGGGTGTAGTGAGCTTAAACTTACCGCGTATCGCCTTAGAAGCCGGTAACGATGAACAACGTTTTTATCAGTTACTCGATCAACGCTTATTAATCGCGCGTAAAGCGCTTGATACCCGTATTGCGCGTTTAGAAGGGGTTAAAGCACGTGTTGCGCCGATATTATATATGGAAGGTGCATGTGGTGTGCGCTTAAATGCCGATGATAATGTGAGCGAAATTTTTAAAAATGGTCGCGCGTCGATTTCATTAGGCTTTATTGGTTTGCACGAAACCATCAATGCTATTTATGGCCTCGACAAACATGTGTTTGATGATGCTGCACTTCGCGATAAAGCGGTGGCAATTATCAGTAAACTTAAACAAGCTACTGAATCCTGGAAACAAGAAACCGGTTATGGCTTTAGCTTATACAGCACACCAAGCGAAAATCTATGTAGTCGTTTTTGCCAGCTTGATACCGCGCAGTTTGGGGTTGTTGCTGGCGTGACCGACAAGGGGTATTACACCAACAGCTTCCATTTAGATGTTGAGAAAAAAGTTAATCCGTTCGATAAAATTGATTTTGAACAATCTTATCCTGCAATCGCGAATGGTGGGTTTATTTGCTACGGCGAATACCCCAATATGCAACATAACATTGAAGCATTAGAAAACGTGTGGGATTACAGCTACAGTCGAGTGCCTTATTACGGTACCAACACCCCCATTGACGAATGTTACGATTGCGGTTTTATTGGTGAGTTTAATTGTACCAGCAAAGGTTTTGTGTGCCCTAAATGTGGCAACCATGAACCCAGCAGAGTGTCAGTTACCCGCCGTGTATGTGGTTATTTGGGCAGCCCTGATGCAAGACCATTTAACTTTGGCAAACAAGAAGAAGTTAAACGCAGAGTGAAACATTTGTAATGCATTACAGTGCTTATCAAAGTGTTGATGTTATCAATGGCGAGGGCACCCGCTGTACATTATTTGTCAGCGGTTGCGAACATGCCTGTAAAGGGTGTTATAACCAAAGCACCTGGCGTGTTGATGCAGGCCATGTATTTACTCAAGCACTTGAAGACCAAATCATTGCTGATTTAACTGACACTCGTATTTTACGTCGTGGTTTGTCGTTAAGTGGTGGCGACCCTTTGCATCCTGCTAATGTCGACACTGTTTTACATTTAGTTAAGCGGGTTAAGCGTGAGTGTCCAGACAAAGACATTTGGTTGTGGAGCGGTTATCAGCTCGCAGAGTTGAGTGAAGCGCAACAGGCGGTTGTAGCATTGGTTGATGTACTGATTGACGGTAAGTTTGAACAACAAAACGCTGATCCCGCGCTATTGTGGCGCGGAAGCAGCAATCAGATAATCCACCGGTTTACCCGTGAGTGATCCCAAGCTGATGGCGATAACGCTTTGTGCGTTGTTTGGTTTTAAACTGGTCAATCACTAAGCACCACAACGGCGAATCATTGGTTTGTGGCGCTTTCCCCTGGCTCATGCGTCTTAATTGACGTTTAATCATTGCCATTGTGGCTAATCCCGCCAGCGTCTTATTTTGCCAATCCACCCGAGGCAATTGTGGGCTAAATTCTGGCTGCGTTTGCCATAAATTCGCTAAGTTAGGATAAAATGCCAATGCACTGGCAACACCACACATCACAAAACCAGCATCGAGTACTTGTTCGGCAATGGCTTTACGCCGAATGCCGCCGGTTAACATCAATGGAATTGTCGACTTGGCTACTAATTGGCTAGTCAAACTGAGAAAGTAAGCCTCACGGGCGAGAGTACGTTCATCGGCACTGCGACCTTGCATGGCAGGAGCTTCGTAATTGCCACCGGATAATTCAACCGTATCAACTTGATATTGCGCCAGCATGGAAATCACTTTTTCGGCATCATCAATATCAAAGCCGCCACGTTGAAAGTCAGCTGAATTAAGCTTAACGGCGATATCAAATTTATCACCGCAGTGCTGTCTGACTTGCTTAACGATCTCAAGCAGTAATTTGGCTCTATTTTCAAGACTGCCACCCCATTCATCGCTGCGCTTATTGGTAAGCGGTGATAAAAATTGCGCTAATAAATAACCGTGGGCAGCGTGGATCTGCACGCCATCAAATCCTGCTTGCTGGGCTAAGCTTGCACTGGTGATAAACCGATTAATGACATCGTTGATTTGTTCATGAGTCATGGCTTTAGGCTGTGAAAACATCGACGAATGTTTACCCAAATCTAACGCGATAGCCGACGGCGCTAAGTTTTTACCACCCATAGCCTTAAATACTTGTCTGCCTGGGTGGTTAAGTTGCATCCATACTCGGGCGTTGTTTTGCTTGGCAATACTGGCTCCATTGTGTAAATGGCGCTAAATCACTGTCGGCCTCTAACGCAACGCCCCCAGTGACACCTGTCATGGCATAACGGTCAACCATCACATTGCCAGTAATTATTAACCCCACGCCACCTTTTGCCCATGCATCATAAAGTGCAAATAGCGCGCTATCAGGTTGTTGTTTTGCGTTGGCAAGGTTTTCTTCCATGGCAGCTTTCGCGAGGCGATTAGGTATTTGTGCGCCATTAGGTAAAATCAACGGGGTGAATAATGTGTTGGCCATATAAAGTACCTTGCGATGAAGTGACGAAATGCTTGATATACTAGAGTAATTTTAAGGTAAACAACAATAGCGATATTGTTTGGTGCTACAATTACTCGTTGCCAAAGATAAAAATGGCATAGGCCATTGCATTTAAAATGATAATTAAGCCGAACAACACGTCAGTTTATTGCATACCCAGGGTAACATCGCATTAACGTTATGAATGTTTACACAGCTTACTTGATGCAACAGACTTGAAAAAGTTGTTACAAGACCCAGATAACCATGGTTTGGTTGTCGCATATTGAGTGGTTTTGGGTATATAATCTGCGTCCGAAAAGGTGTTGTATTGGCACAATGAAGTCGCCTTTCACTAAACACACCAAAGTATTTAAGGTATTCAAATGAATTTAAAGCAAGAACTGCAAACGTTAAATGATAAATTAGACAAGTTTCGTCGCAAGCTCGCTGCGGCAGAACAACGCGGTGATACTGCGGTTATCATGCAGTTTAAGAAAGAAATTACCACTATAACTAAGCGTATTGCTAGCATTAAAGGTCAGCAAACTCGCCAGTTAAGTAAAGAAGGTACTGCGTTAAAAACGCTTGGGTTTAAGCGCGTGCTAACGAAAGCTGAACAAGCTGATATGGGCAAATTAAATAAGTCTGTTAAAGGCTTGGTTGTTGTGCATCCTTTAACGGCACTAGGTCGTGAAATGGGCATTTCAGAAGTGACTGGTTTTGCTCCAGCTAAATTTTAATTAAATCTTTTACAGTTAGTTGTCGTAAGGTTAATTCATGTCGATAAAATATATCGCAACATCTAAATTACCCACTCCTTGGGGTGTGTTTGATATGCACGGTTTCGAAGAAACCGCTACTGGTAAAGAACATGTTGCGCTGACATTTGGTCAAATTGATCCTAATCAAGCTATATTGGGCCGAATTCATTCAGAGTGTTTAACGGGTGATGCATTATTCAGTTTGCGTTGCGATTGTGGTTTCCAATTACAATCTGCGATGCAAAGTATTGCTGAAAAAGGCCAAGGCTTTTTACTGTATTTACGTCAAGAAGGCCGCGGTATTGGCTTGCTTAATAAAATTCGTGCTTACGAGTTACAAGATGCCGGTGCTAATACGGTTGAAGCCAATGTGCGTTTAGGCTTTGAGGCTGACATGCGTAAATATGACATGATAGCGCCTATGCTTAAACAAATTGGCGTAGAAAAAGTCAACTTAATGACCAACAACCCACGTAAAGTAATGGCCATGCAAAATGTGGGCATTGAAGTGGTTGAGCGTATTCCATTACAAGTGGGCAAAAACCGTTACAATGAGTCATATTTAAAAACCAAGTCAACTGAGCTTGGTCATATGATGTCTGAACATCATTTCAACGATGAATAAGCAAAACGAACAGTAGTCATATGGCAATGAAACCAGAGCGTCATCTTTGGCATTTCGATTTATCACCATTGAGTCAATCAACGTTTGCTTTCCCCGCGCTAAACCGCCTGGTTTTATCAATATGCGCCATTATCGGTCTGAACAGCATGAGCCATCATGCTGTAGCCGATGAACTTATCAGCTCTGAACCTGACGCCTCTCATTATGCGTTTGCCAATTACCTTGGCAGCGGTATTTACCGCACTTCTGGTCAAAGCGCCGCCGTTGTCAATGTGCCGTTAGGGTTTGATTTAGATGAATCTGATGAGCATAGACTAAAACTGCGCTTAACCGCTTCATTTGGTTTTTTTGATTATTCGTTTAATGACTTGCCTGGCGGCAGCTTCCCTAAAAGTGTCGGGACAATTACCATTACCCCAGGCATTGAATACCATTGGCTGGTGGACGAGCAGTTAACCATCGAAAGTTATGTTGATTTAGGCTACGGCCATAATTTTTCAACCCATAGCCATGTTGGGATATTTTCGACTGGCTTGTCGACTCAATACTGTTTTAACTCTCCTGAATATAGCCCTGTATGGGTTAATCGTATTTATTATGCTGGTTATAAGAGTAATCAAAACGACAGCACTGAAGGCTATTCGGTGTTTAAAACCGGAGTGGATTTTGGTGTTAATTATGATTGGACATGGGACGATACTCGCGTTGAACCACGCTTATTTGTCGCCGGACATTGGTATTTTGATCAGCTAAAGTTTGTTACACCCGTTGGTGATGATGTATTGACGTCATATACGTACGAAGTCGGAACGACGTTGGCGTTTTCAAAACCGTTAACATTGGCTGCTATTGGGTTAGACAGTGTTGAATTTGACCGTTTAGGCCTGAGTTATCAAGTGGGTGGAGGGTTAAAGGTGTGGCGCTTAATCTTTGAGTTTCCGTTGTAAAGTGAGCGGTGATTATAACCGCGTTATCGAAAACTTAAAAAAGTGCTGAATTATCAGCACTTTTTGCTTTTGTATTATCCATTTCCCCAAATGTCGGCATTAACCGGTTTTGTTGGAGTATCCGCTCCCTCAGAAGTCGATTTTTTAGCAGGCTGAGCCTTTTTAGTGGCAAATTGCGGTTTGGCTGCGGCTCTGCGAGAGTCATCTTTAGGTGGCGGTAATGGTAGCTTATTGGCTTTAAGGTACAAGTATTCAACTTTGTCACGTGCCCAAGGCGTTTTACGTAAAAACGTTAAGCTCGATTTAACACTTGGGTTTTCTTTAAAACACATAATGTTAATTCTAGAAGCTAATTCTTCCCACCCATATTTTTCAACCAGTTCGGTTACGATAGTTTCCAGCTTAATGCCGTGAAGAGGGTTGTTTGCTTGTGTCATGGATCGTTTGAGCTAATTAAGTTTGCCTTTATTATACCTGTATAACAACGAAAGTGATATCCACGCAAAAACGGCAGCCGAGGCTGCCGTTTGTCATGAGAGGGAGAAAATTATTGTTCGTTAGCTAAGGTGATGTTGTCTTCATCATCTGAATCAATATCGCCTTTACCCTTGGTTTTGATGATAATCAGTGCGGCAACAATTGTTGTGGTCACAATACCTGCCACTGTCGATACTGTCATGGGTAAGCCAGCTCCTAAGGTTGATGAGTTCAGCATAAAGCTAATCACAACACAGGTCATAAACATCGCTGGTACAGTACAAATCCAGTGGAACTTATTATGACGAAGTAAATAAGCCGCTGCCGTCCAAAGCATCAGTACTGCAGTCGTTTGGTTCGCGACACCAAAGTAGCGCCAGATAATACCGAAGTCGACTTGAGTTAATACCGCACCGATTGCAAATAATGGAATGGCTAACAAAAGACGTTTTGGTAACTGTACCTGTTTGATGTTAAAGAACTCAGCCAAGATTAAGCGTGCAGAGCGAAATGCGGTGTCGCCAGAAGTAATCGGCAGTACGATAACACCCAAAATTGCTAAGAAGCCACCAAATGCACCAAGTAAACCGTTAGATGCTTCGTATACTACGTTTGCTGGGTTACCCGCCATACCCGCATTAAGGCCTTCAACACCACCAAAGAATGATAATGCAATGGCACACCAGATTAACGCAATAACACCTTCACCAATCATGGCACCAAAGAACACAAAGCGACCATTTGATTCGTTTTCAACACAACGCGCCATTAATGGAGATTGAGTTGCATGGAACCCAGATACTGCACCACATGCAATGGTAATGAACAGAGCTGGCCATAAAGGCATGTCGTTAGGATTAAGGTTGGTAAAGAAATCACCCATAACAAAACCAGGTAACATGGTGTGTTCAGATGACAGCATTAATGCAATGGTTAGGCTCCACTGACATAAACACTAATAACGCGCCAAAGAATGGGTAAAAACGACCGATGATTTTATCGATTGGTACTATGGTCGCAATTAAGTAGTAGCAGAAAATGACCCCAACAAAGATAGCGGCATCGTATCCAGTTAATTTGCTTAATAAGCCTGCAGGCGCTGAAATAAAGACCACACCCACTAACAGTAGTAAGATAATCGCAAACAGATTCATAAAGTGTTTCGCGTTTTTACCTAAGTATTTACCGGCTAAATTAGGTACCGATTGGCCATTATTACGCACCGATAGCATACCTGAGAAGTAATCGTGGACTGCACCGGCAAAAATACAACCAAACACAATCCATAACATGGCTGCTGGGCCATATAATGCGCCTAAAATAGAGCCAAAAATAGAGCCAACACCGGCAATGTTCAATAATTGAATTAAATACACTTTACCTTTAGACATAGGCACGTAATCGACGCCATCCGTTTGGGTAAAAGCAGGTGTTTGTCTTTGGGTGTTAATGCCGAATACTTTTTCAACAAAAGCCCCGTAAATAAAATACCCACCGATGAGTAAGCCAACGCAGAGTAGAAACCAAGTCATTTTTTATATCTCCCCATAAATATAGTAAGACAAGGTTAAAGTATCTCTGTGAACAATTGGGACGAAACTCAGTAACAGGTCAATTTGATGGGGTAAGCGGTAAATAACCCTCTTAATCCGTTTTATCGTTAAGCAAAGCGTGCTGTACATCACGCATAAAGTTGATCACTGAAAGCCCAGCAATTGTTTTAATTCTTTGAGGTAGCGACGTGATACCGGCACTTTCGCACCAGTGTGGGTGGTGACTTCTGCGCCGCTGTCGGTGATTTCAATTTCTGATATCGCATTCGCTGAGAGTAGATATTGTTTATGGCATCTAAATAATGACGTTTTTTCTTCTAATACTTTAAGAGTGAGCTGAGTGTGAGACACCCCTTTATTTGAGTGAACATGAATACCGCCTACATCACTGACAATAAATTCAACATCGGCAGTGGTGACCACTTTGAGCTTACTGCCAATGTAGCAAGGTAAGTGAGCCAGTTGGTTGGGTAATATGTTTTCCATCGGTTGCGGCGTCATATCACTGCGCACTTTATCGAGGGTTTGATTAAAGCGTTTTTCATCAATCGGTTTTAATAAATAATCAAATGCATTGTTATCAAACGCTTTTACGGCGTATTCATCAAAGGCGGTAATAAATACCGCCCGTGGCATTTGTTCTGGGTTGAGCATGGCGATTAATTCCATACCGTTGATCCGCGGCATTTGAATATCAACAAAGATTAAGTCTGGCTTATGTTGATTGATTTGTTGTAAAGCTTCGATAGCATTTCCGCATTGGCCTAACACGTCAAAGTCTGGATGTTTATCGAGTAAATCTGCCACTTCCTGACGAGCAAAGGGTTCATCATCAATAATTAAACAGCGGATCATAATGTTGCCTCTTCAAGGGGAATACGCACTTGTACACAAGTGTATTCATCTGTTATGCAGTGAACCTCGATACCATATCGTTCACCAAAAAGATTTTGTAATCGTTTATGGACTAGGTTCATGCCTAATCCCTCAGTATTGGTTGAGGGTTGGTACAAGCCTGCATTGTCGGTAACACTGAGGATCAAATCTGTGCCGTCGGTGCTGGCTTCAACCTTTATCACGCCTTCATCGAGCAGCAAAGAAGTACCATGTTTAACGGCATTTTCGATTAACGGCTGCAAAGTAAATGCAGGCATTTTGTGATGATGATAAATGGCGGGAATAGCAATACTCACCTTAAGTTTGTCGATAAAACGGGCGTGCTCAATGGCGAGATAAGCGTCGATATGTTCTAGCTCATCAGCGAGGGTCACCAAGCCAGTGGTGCGAGTGAGATTGATGCGTAAAAATTGCGACAATTGCTTAATCAGCTTTTTGGCCATAGGAGGGTCACGGCTAATAATTGCGCCAATGGTGTTTAAGGCATTAAACAAAAAGTGTGGATTAACTTGAGCGTGGAGTAATTTAATTTCAGCTTGCATCAATAAGTTTTTTTGCTGTTCAAAGCGGCCATATAAAATTTGATTGGACAGCAACCGGGCAATACCTTCACCCAGAGTACGGTTAATGTTGAGAAACAATTTATTTTTAGGCTCATACAGTTTAATGGTGCCTACGACTTCGTCGTTACTGCGCAAGGGAATCACTAAACTTGAACCAAGATTACATTGAGTTGATATGGAACAAGCGTAGGTTGTGTCGACGCCGTCGGCAAACATCACTTTGTTTTGAGCGATGGCGTCTAGGGTGATTTTTGATGAAATCGGCGTATTTGGCAGATGGTGGTCGGCACCAATCCCAATAAAGGCTAATAGTTTGTGTCGGTCGGTAATCGCGACAGCACCAACACGAGTTTCTTCAATGATAATTTGTGCCACTTTTTGGCTAGACTCTTCATTAAATCCTTTCGATAAAATACCGACACTGCGCTCGGCAATTTTTAAGGCATTGGTTGAAAAACTCGATGACAATTTATCGAACATGGTTTTTTGGTCGCGCACTATGCTCATAAACATGGCTGCGCCCAAAGAGTTAATTAATAACATGGGCGGCGCAATAATATAAACCAATGCCCAAGCTTGATCGAATGGCTTGGCAATTAACAGGATGAGGCTCATTTGTAATAACTCGGCCGCAAATGTCACCATAAAAACCCAGGCGGGGTTGTATAACGACTCTTCTTTGCCAAGTTTTTTTAAATAATAGCTAAATAAGCCGGCAGATAAGCCTTCAAGAGTGGTTGAGATGGCGCACGCCAAATCGGTAAAGCCGCCCATAGAGTAGCGGTGCAAACCACCGGTCAAGCCTACAAAAAAACCGGTAACCGATCCGCCAAGTAGTCCGCCTAACACTGCGCCCATTGCTCGGGTGTTTGCTATAGCACCAGTGGTTTGTTCACCAAAATAGGTTGCCAGAATACAAAAAAGCGAAAACACCACATAAATAAAGACTTTGTGGGGTAAGCGTTTTGAGCTTTCGGCAAATAACTTAAATAGCGGCGTTTTACTGACCAAATACACAATAACGAGGTACACGCACATTTGTTGCGTGAGTAATAAAATCAGCGACATGAGTTCTCACAAGGTAATGATTACGGTTGAGTTACCCCAATCGAAGTTAAGTGGCGTAGCTAAATTAGCATGCATGAATAATATTAAGTGAAATGAAACACCGTTAACGTGACGACTTACTCAATATGGTTAATTGAGCCGTGTCTTGCTGCTGATAAAACTCATCTATCAACACTCTAAGGATTTTTGATTTAGCTATTTTGGTGGTTTTGGCTATTTCGTCAAGTTGTGAAATACTTTTTTCGGTCAGGGTAAACGTGGCATGGCGGTAGATTTTAGTGCTCTTTTTATCGAGCCCTTTAAGAAACTGCGCTGTGGTTTGTCCTGGCTGAATTTGCCCCGCTGTTTTACCTTGAGCATAGTTATTGGCGTCTTCAATAAACTCATCAACTGACACTTTGTTACGAGTGTCTTTGAGCTTCTTGCGCTTAAGATCAGTTAAACTCATAACGGTTTTCTGGCGGAATGGCAAAAAGCTCATCGGCAATGGCACGTATCTCGTCGGCCGCTTTGCCATCGGATTCGATTTCTAATACAGAAGAGCCACTTTCTTCGCTGTCATCATAGATATTACGACTAAAGGTGACAGAGTTTAGGGCGCGTAATCCAAAAGACTGTACGACTTCTTTAGCTTCTAAAATTCGTTTAGCTTGTGATGGCAGAGCAGGGCATTGGGTGATAACAATCGATGCCACCATTTTGGGGTTAACCATTTTACAGGTGCTTAGCATGTCTTCCATGTGCGGTAAGGTTTTCAAATCACGGCGTTTAGGCCGCAATGGAATGACCACATAAGTCGCGACTGACATCGCTGCTCGCATGGCTAAGTTATCTTGGCCACCACAATCAACAATCACGTAGTCAAAGCGTTCATCTAAGCTCAATAAATCATTACGGATTTTACCGTAGAGTTGAATACAGTTAATGGCTTTTAAGCTGGGGTCATTGTTACGAGCTTGGATCCAATCAGATGTGGTGCGTTGTGGGTCACAATCAACCATCAACACATTTGCATCAAATTTTTGGGTAATATACACCGCAAGGTTTTGGGCTAAGCAGCTTTTACCGCTACCGCCTTTTTCTCCACCAACGAGCAATATCATGTTTGGGTCCTCTATGCTTAACTAACGCTGCAAATAGTTGATGCTGGCTATTTATTGAGTATAGAGCAGCCCACTAAGACTGCATGAAATATTCAATGATTTAAATTAATTGAAGTGCAATATGGTAACTTTGCGCATTACATTCAGTGCATCGGCACACTTGGCCTTTGATGGTATTTTGCTTAGGGGTATTCTCATTAAACGTCACCGCGACTAAGTCACCGAGCTTAAATGCCGCTTTAAAATCAAACAAAATACCTTTACGGGCTAAATCGATACAAATTCCATGGTCTTGGCAAGACTCACCTTTGGCGTTTATCCAGTCCAAACGCACTCGCTCAGCTTCCATATCGACTCGAAGTGAACCGCGTTTTTCATCAAATCCAGTTGGCTCTTGGCCCATAGTGTCGCTCCTTGAATATCAAAACACTGAAATAATGCATCATTGTCTGCCACGTTAAATGGCATAATGTTTTATCTTAACCATATTGTTAGCACAAATGCTTTGTTAAGCAAGCGCTAAGCTATCCTTGTTGTAAACTCAAAAACGTTATTAAGGGCTATTATTGATGCTGTTGTTCGGCAGTTAACTGTCGTAATCTTGATTTTTAGGGTAAGGCATTTTTATCTGCCCCCAACGAATGACTATCACGGTACTCGCCAATACAATGGTGGATAATGATATGGCCAATATGCGCCAGTCTTCCATACCCTTCATGTCTAAAATTAGGTATCGCGCTAATGCCACAATTGCTATGTACAGTGGCATTCGGATGGGCAACTTGCCTGACTCAATATAGTTAACCACCATGGCCAATACTTCGAGATAAATAAACAGCAATAACAGATCTGCCAATTCAACGGTACGAATGTCAATCATGTGGAGAATTTCTTCTCCAATGGCAAATAAAGTGGCTAGAGCAATGATGAACAAGACTAAGTGTTCAAAGCTCTTTAAGGATTTGATGCTTAACTCTTTAGCTTTATGTAATGGCATAGTTGTTATTCTTTGAGCAAATGAATCTGTATTATCAACGAGTTTTGAATATTTGCCCAGTGATCCGCTTCAACTTTAGCAAATTCAAAGACAAAAAAACCGCTAATAGTCATAAATGCTAATAGCGGTTTTTAATTATGTTTTGTCGAGGAGATATAAGCTTAGCGCTTTAACCCTTCGTTTAGTAATGGACGCATGGTTTTAACCAGCTGCGTGGTGACTTTTGGGCTACCAGCAACAATGTTACCAGAAGTCATATAATTGTGAGCCCCCATAAAGTCGGTCACGGTACCGCCAGCTTCACGACAAATTAAGTCGCCTGCTGCGATGTCCCATGGCTTTAAACCGATTTCAAAGAAACCATCTAAACGGCCAGCAGCAACGTATGCGAGGTCTAATGCAGCAGAACCTGCACGACGTAAATCAGCACATTGAGGGAATACTTCACCTAAAATAGCCATGTAGCTTTCGGTGTGTTGACGTGCCTTGAATGGGAAGCCAGTACCAATAATGGTGTTGCTTAGGTCATTGACATTGGTTACTCGTAAACGGAATTCGTTTAACTTAGCGCCTTTACCGCGAACGGCAGAGAATAACTCTTCACGAACAGGATCATAAATAACGGCAACTTCAATTTTGCCTTTGTATTGAACAGCGATAGAAACCGCAAAATGAGGAATACCACGAACGAAGTTGTTGGTGCCATCCAAAGGATCAACTATCCAAACGTAATCTTTGTTGTCGCCACGGTTTTCACCGTCTTCTTCGCCCACGATAGTGTGATCTGGGTAAGATTTACGAATTTGATAAGTAATAGTTGCTTCTGCTTCCTTGTCTACACTAGTCACAAAATCATTAATACCTTTACTACTAACCTCAACACGGTCAAGTTCAGTATAGGCGCGCATAATAGTTTGACCGCAGCGCGTGCAGCGCGCGTGGCAATAGTCAGCATCGGATGCATTGCAATCCCCTGGATGTTAAAGAACGAGTAAAATAGCGCCCGCATTATACTCAATTTAACAATTATATCAAATGCAGATTTTCATATAACGTAATAAAAATGACTGTGTTAATATGCGGGCAATATTTTTTGTTGAAAGAAAGTGGTACATGCTCAGTAATATTCGTGTTGTTTTAGTTGGAACGTCTCATCCTGGCAATATTGGCTCTACTGCAAGAGCGATGAAAACCATGGGCTTATCAAACTTATACCTTGCTGAGCCTCGCGTTGAGCCAGATGGCCAATCAATTGCGCTTGCTGCTGGTGCGTCAGATATCTTAAAAAATCTCACTAGAGTTGACTCATTACAAGATGCCATTGCAGATTGCAGTTTAGTTATTGCCACTAGTGCGCGTAGCCGTACTTTGGATTGGCCAATGCTTGATCCGCGTGAAGCCGGACAAAAGCTGACCCAAGAGTGTTTGAATGATTCAGTTGCGATAGTATTTGGCCGTGAAAACCATGGGTTAAGTAATGAAGAGCTTCAGCAATGCACATATCATGTGGCGATACCAGCTAACCCTGAATACAGTTCACTCAACTTAGCGCAAGCGGTACAGATTATCTGTTATGAAACGCGTGTGGCGCATTTAGCCCAGACAGAAACGCCAGCAGAAGCCGAAGAATATCCGTTAACTGTTGAGCTTGATAGGTTTTTTGTGCATTTAGAGTCAACCTTATCGAAAACCGGTTTTGTGATAAAAAATCATCCTGGTCAAGTTATGACTAAACTACGTCGTTTATTCACTCGTGCGCGAATTGAAGCGCCTGAAATGAATATTCTTCGTGGCATTTTGAGTTCCGTTGATAAGAAAATGAATGCAACAAGATTAATCCGTAAGGAACACACCATGGCCGTCATTGCTAGAATGAAAGAAGACATCGAGTCGATTTACCATCGCGATCCTGCTGCAAACAGTACCCTCGAGATTTTATTTAACTATCCGGGTATGCATGCTATTTGGATACATAGAGTGAGCCACAAATTGTGGTTAGCAAAATGGCATTTTACTGCGCGCTGTTTATCGACGTTTTCACGCTGGTTAACCGGTGTTGAAATTCACCCTGGAGCCACGATAGGAAGACGCTTTTTTATCGACCATGGTATGGGTGTAGTGATTGGTGAAACCGCAGAGATTGGTGATGATTGTACGCTTTATCACAGTGTGACGCTTGGTGGAACCACATGGCAAGCAGGTAAACGTCACCCAACGTTAGGTAATAATGTAGTGATTGGCGCGGGTGCAAAAGTATTGGGTCCCATAACGATGCACGATGGTGCGCGAGTCGGTTCAAACTCGGTGGTAGTAAAAGATGTGGCAAGCGATCACACTGTGGTGGGGATCCCTGGCCGAGTAGTAGCATCACCCACTAACCAGTCAAAAGAAAAAACTGAACGCCGTACTGAAATGGCTAAAAAGTATGGCTTTGATGCTTACGCTGTATCGCCAGATAATCCCGACCCAGTGGCAAACGCCATAGGGCAAATGCTTGATCATATGCACTTAATGGATTCTAAACTTCAAGAGGTATGCCAGTCCATTCAACAAATGGGCGGTGAGGTGTGTACTAAAAAGTTACCAGAATTAACCGTTGATGCCTTCGATGAAGCAGAGCGAAATGCAGCCAGTCATCGTAAGCAAGATATCGATAAGTTTGACCCAAGTATTTAACCATAACTAAGTCATTGTAGATACAAGTCAAAAAAATAGCCGATAATGCGATTAATTACCTTATCGGCATTGAATCTTAGCGGATAAAAAGGTTAAATAGCCCGGCGAAAACCGATACCTTTTTGTTATATCAAATACCTTAATACCTGAGTTATTTAGTAGGATTAATACTTGACTAAATTACTCGGGTATGATGAAATTACTGCATACTTTTTGGGAGCAGTACAAGTTATGAAACTTACATCAAAAGGTCGCTATGCAGTGACAGCTATGTTAGATGTTGCTATCCACTCAGCTGCAGGCCCAGTGCCCTTAGCCGATATTTCTGAGAGACAAGGTATTTCTTTGTCTTATCTTGAACAACTCTTCGCAAAGTTACGTAAACATGGTCTAGTGTCGAGTGTTCGTGAATCCGGTGGCGGTTATCGTTTAGGTTTAGAAGCCATTGATATTTCAGTCGGTATGGTCGTGCATGCCGTTGATGAATCAGTCGATGCTACTCGTTGTCAAGGACAAGGTAACTGCCAAAGCGGCACTCGTTGCCTAACCCATTCGTTATGGGGCGACTTAAGTAAACAAATTTCTGAGTTTTTAGATGGTATTTCGCTTGCTGGCTTGATGCAAAAACGCGATGTTCAATTTATCTCGTTAAAGCAAGACGAAATGCAAAAGGAACATAGAGTGAGTTTGTAACTCAGCTATGTTGATTGATAAATAATTATTTGTACGTTGTATGTAGCCTCATCTGAGACTGCTAAGTACGGAGTGTGTTATGAAGCTTCCTATCTATTTAGATTATGCCGCAACAACCCCTGTAGATCCGCGTGTCGCAGAAAAAATGATGCAACACATGACAATGGACGGCGTGTTCGGTAACCCAGCATCGCGTTCACATCGTTATGGTTGGCAGGCAGAAGAGGCGGTTGATGTCGCCCGTAATCAAGTTGCTGATTTAATTAATGCTGATCACCGCGAAATCGTTTTCACTTCTGGTGCGACCGAATCCAGTAACCTTGCTATTAAAGGTATTGCTCATTTTTATCACAAAAAGGGCAAGCACATCATCACCAGTAAAACTGAACATAAAGCGACATTAGACACTTGTCGTCAGTTAGAGCGTGAAGGTTACGAAGTCACTTACCTTGAACCAGAAGCCAATGGCATCATCCCAATGGAGCGTTTAGAAGCGGCCATGCGTGATGACACCATTTTAGTTAGCATCATGCATGTTAACAACGAAATTGGCGTAGTACATGACATCGATGCCATCGGTGAGTTATGTCGTTCAAAAGGTATTTTCTTCCACATGGATGCTGCGCAAAGTGCAGGTAAATTACCGATTGATGTGCAAACCACTAAAGTCGATTTAATTTCGATTTCTGGTCATAAGATGTATGGCCTAAAGGTATCGGCGCATTATATGTTCGTCGTAAGCCACGTATTCGTCTTGAATCTCAAATGCACGGTGGTGGACACGAGCGTGGTATGCGCAGTGGTACTCTCGCGACTCATCAAATTGTTGGTTTAGGTGAGGCTGCGGCTATCGCTAAGCAAGACATGGCTGAAGACGGTGCACGCATTACACGTTTACGTGACAAATTATGGAATGGCATCAAAGATATTGAAGAAACCTATATCAATGGTGATATGGATCAGCGCTACAGCGGTATCTTTAACGTAAGCTTCAACTTTGTTGAAGGCGAATCGCTAATGATGGCACTGAAAGACTTAGCCGTTTCTTCAGGTTCAGCCTGTACCTCAGCCAGTTTAGAACCAAGCTACGTTTTACGTGCTTTAGGTTTAAACGATGAAATGGCTCACAGCTCAATTCGTTTTTCTATCGGTCGTTTTACTACCGATGAAGAAATTGAACATGCTATTAAAACGATAACTGAATCTATTGATAAGTTACGTGAAATGTCTCCTCTTTGGGAGATGTTCAAAGATGGTATCGATTTGAACCAGGTTCAATGGGCACATCATTAATCGTTTAACGACAAAGATTTAGGAGCAATATCATGGCTTATAGCGAAAAAGTAATCGATCATTATGAAAACCCACGTAACGTAGGTTCATTTGATAAGAACGATCCATCAGTCGTCACCGGTATGGTTGGTGCGCCAGCTTGTGGTGACGTAATGAAACTGCAACTTAAAATTGGTGCTAATGGCATTATTGAAGATGCAAAATTCAAAACCTACGGTTGTGGTAGTGCGATTGCATCAAGCTCACTGGTCACTGAATGGGTTAAAGGCAAAAGTGTCGACGAAGCAGCAACAATCAAAAACGCTGATATCGCTGAAGAACTTGCATTGCCTCCGGTTAAAATTCATTGTTCAATTTTGGCAGAAGATGCCATTAAAGCAGCAATTGAAGAGTATAAAAGTAAGCAAGCTAAGTAAGACTTAGACCTGGAGTGTAGATGGCTATTTCAATGACACCAGCGGCAGCAGACCGAGTCAGATCGTTTCTTGCTAACCGCGGCAAAGGCTTAGGTTTACGCCTTGGATTGAGAACATCAGGTTGTTCAGGTATGGCATACGTCATTGAGTTTGTTGACGAACTCAATGACGATGATGAAGTCTATAACATCGATGGTGTCAATATCATCATTGATGCTAAAAGCTTCATTTATTTGCAAGGTATTGAACTCGACTTTGTCAAAGAAGGCCTAAATGAAGGTTTTCAGTTTAATAACCCGAATGCAAAAGGCGAATGTGGTTGCGGTGAAAGCTTTACCGTTTAAACATTACCTGAGCCGTTTTATCGAAAACAGTAAGCATGATATCTGCCAATGAATTATTTCGATCTGTTTAATCTAGAACCTGCCTTTGATATCGACACCGCCTTACTTGCAGAGCGCTACCGCGAGCTGCAACGGGCGGTTCATCCCGATAAATTTGCCAACGATACTGAACAACAAAAAATGTTGTCTGTACAACGTACAGCGCAAATTAACGATGGCTACCAAACGCTTAAAAATCCTTTACGTCGTGCTGAGCACATGTTGAGTTTACGTGGCATAGAATTAAGCCATGAAACCACCACGCTTAAAGATGGTGCATTTTTAATGCAGCAAATGGAATGGCGTGAAGCATTAGAAGACATCCAGCATAGCCAA
Organism: Shewanella phaeophyticola; assembly: GCF_025398315.1. Lineage (GTDB taxonomy): Bacteria > Pseudomonadota > Gammaproteobacteria > Enterobacterales > Shewanellaceae > Shewanella > Shewanella phaeophyticola. The sequence continues at coordinate 2,406,770 of NZ_JAODOQ010000001.1, read as the reverse complement.
CAACCTCAAGACTTAATTGACGAGTTATACGACTCTTTTAGCGAATTTGAATCATCTTTGTCGATTCAATTAGCCACATTACTCGCTTCAAATGATCAAGCTGACGCATTATTAGCAGCAGATCAAATACGTAAGCTTAAGTTTATGGCAAAATTGCAAGATGAATTAAGCCGCATCGAAGATGGTTTGCTTGACTAAGTAAGGTATACATTAAATTTTATGACTAGCTCTGCTCGTCAATAACACAACAAGTTGGAACACTATGGCATTGTTGCAAATTGCAGAACCTGGCCAAAGCGCCGCACCGCACCAACATCGTTTGGCTGTGGGGATCGATCTTGGCACCACTAATTCACTTGTGGCTACAGTGAGAAGCGGACTTGCATCGACCTTAGAAGATGACGATGGCCGCCACTCATTACCGTCGGTAGTGCATTATGGTGAAGACGCTGTACAAGTGGGTTATGAAGCCCAGGCAAAATCAGCGTTAGACCCACAAAACACCATTGTATCGGTTAAACGTTTTATGGGCCGAAGCTTGACTGATGTGCAATCAGGTGTTCATAAACTACCTTATGCATTACACGCAAGTGAAAACGGTTTACCCGTCTTTAGTACACCAATGGCGCAGGTTAACCCTGTACAAGTGTCGGCTGAAATTCTCAAGCCGTTAATTGCCCGAGCTGAAACAACGTTAGGCGGCGAGCTGCAAGGTATTGTGATTACCGTTCCGGCTTATTTTGATGATGCTCAACGTCAAGGCACAAAAGATGCGGCTGAATTACTCGGCGTCAAGGTACTGCGTTTACTCAATGAGCCAACAGCCGCTGCGATTGCTTACGGATTAGATTCTAAGCAAGAAGGTGTGATTGCCATTTATGATTTAGGTGGTGGCACATTTGACATTTCTGTACTTCGTTTAAATCGTGGCGTTTTTGAAGTGCTTGCAACCGGTGGTGATTCTGCGCTTGGCGGTGATGATTTTGACCATCTGTTGGTGAGTCATTTACAACAAGCATGGAATATTACCGAGCCTAATAATCAGTTAGCGCGTCAGTTACTCATCGAAGCTCGTCGAGTTAAAGAAGCCCTAACAAAAAACGACAGCACTGATGCTAGTGTTGTCATTGATAATCAAACATTAACGACTTCAGTTGATAAATCGTTATTCAACGAACTGATTGGCGCATTAGTTAAAAAGACCATTAGCAGTTGTCGCCGTACTTTACGTGATGCAGGTGTGAGTGTTGATGACGTTATTGAAACCGTCATGGTAGGTGGTTCAACTCGTGTACCGTTAGTGCGCGAGCAAGTAGAAGCCTTCTTTAAAAAAGCCCCTCTGACCTCCATAGACCCTGATTGCGTAGTGGCGATTGGCGCTGCAATTCAAGCTGATATTTTGGTGGGTAATAAACCTGAATCAGACTTGTTATTGTTAGATGTCATTCCATTATCGCTGGGTGTAGAAACCATGGGCGGACTGGTTGAAAAAGTCGTGACCCGTAACACCACAATCCCGGTTGCCCGTGCACAAGAGTTTACTACATTTAAAGACGGTCAAACCGCGATGGCATTCCATGTGGTACAAGGTGAGCGTGAACTGGTTGAAGATTGCCGTTCATTAGCACGCTTTACGCTTCATGGTATACCGCCTTTGGCCGCAGGTGCTGCGCATATTCGTGTGACGTTTCAAGTGGATGCCGATGGTCTGTTAAGTGTTACCGCGATGGAAAAATCAACCGAGGTTAAAACCACCATTCAGGTTAAACCCTCATTTGGTTTGTCTGACACTGAAATTGCCACCATGCTCAAAGATTCAATGAAGCATGCAAAAGATGATATTACGCGTCGTATGCTTGCTGAGCAAAAAGTCGAAGCCGCACGTGTTATTGAGTCGCTCAATGCTGCACTGGCTAAAGACGGCGGTTTACTCGAAGAGCAAGAGCGTCAGCAATTAGCTTCTGCCATTGCAGAGCTTGCAGCAACAGCACAACAAGATGATGTTGATGCAATCGAGAAAGCCATTGCTAAGTTAGACGATCAAACTCAAGATTTTGCGTCACGACGCATGGATAATTCTATTAGATCGGCGCTAAAAGGGCAGTCGGTCGATAACATATAGGTGAAATAATGCCACAGTTAGTATTTTTACCCCATCAAGAGCTTTGTCCTGACGGCGCCGTTCTTGAAGCTGAAATTGGTGAAACCATTTTAGATGTTGCACTGCGTAACGGTATTCACATCGAACATGCTTGTGAAAAGTCATGTGCTTGCACTACATGTCATGTGGTTGTACGTGAAGGCTTTGACCAACTAGAAGAAAGCGATGAGCTTGAAGATGACATGCTAGATAAAGCATGGGGCTTAGAGCCTGAAAGCCGCTTGTCTTGCCAAGCTAAAGTGGTTGATTGCGATATGGTGATAGATATTCCTAAATACACCATTAACATGGTGAGCGAAGGCTAATTTATAATAACGAAAGCCTAATTCAAGCCTATAAAATGAGAGTCAATTATCAAGATTGACTCTTTTTTTGCTTCTGGTCATTCCAGTCATTGATTTTAAATAAACTCAGCGTATGATGCGCGAAAATTCCTATTTTGGAGCACTCTGTGCGCATCGCAATACTGTCTCAAGGCTCCGCAATTATACTCTACTCGTCGCTTAGTCGAAGCTGCTGTTGCCCGCGGACATGAAGTTAAAGTGATTAACCCATTAAAGTGTTACATGAACATCAATATGACCAAGCCTAGCATTCATATGGCTGGTAAAGATCTTGGTCATTTTGATGCGGTGATCCCACGTATTGGTGCATCTGTGACGTTTTATGGTTCTGCTGTGCTACGTCAATTAGAGATGATGGGCGTATATGCGGTCAATAGCTCAATTGGCATTGCGCGCTCGCGTGATAAATTACGTTCGATGCAATTATTGTCTCGCAGAGGCATTGGTCTGCCGATTACTGGTTTTGCTAATAAACCGAGTGACATTCCTGATTTAATTGACATGGTTGGTGGTGCGCCGTTAGTGGTTAAATTACTTGAAGGCACACAGGGTATTGGTGTCGTGCTTGCTGAAACACGTAAAGCGGCAGAAAGCGTACTAGAAGCCTTTATGAGCCTTAAAGCTAACATTATGGTACAAGAATACATTGCCGAAGCTCAAGGGGCGGATATTCGCTGTTTTGTATTAGGCGATAAGGTCATCGCCGCGATGAAGCGTCAAGCCAAGGCTGGTGAGTTTCGCTCAAACTTACATCGAGGTGGCAGTGCCACCTTGGTAAAGCTTTCACCTCAAGAACGTTCAGTGGCCTTGCGTGCAGCGCGCACTATGGGGTTAAATGTCGCTGGGGTTGATTTATTACGATCTAATCACGGGCACAGTCGTGATGGAAGTGAACTCGTCGCCAGGACTTGAAGGTATTGAAGCGGCAACCGATAAAGATGTTGCTGATGCTATCATTTGTTTTATTGAAAAAAATGCCAATAAACAGAGCAATCAAAGCGCACAAATAGGCGTTTGTTAATCTAAATATCATAAACAAATGCTGAAATGTGATTGTCGATGCTGATAAGGCTAGGCATTTTCAGTTAAATTACGTATAATCCGCGCGAATTTTTTAAACTTGCTCACATTAAGGAAGCTAGTTATGGCGATCGAACGCACATTTTCTATTATCAAGCCAGATGCAGTTGCAAAAAACCACATCGGTGCTATCTATAACCGTTTTGAATCAGCGGGTCTTACGATCATTGCGTCTAAAATGGTTCACCTTTCGAAAGAACAAGCTGAAGGCTTCTATGCTGAACACAGTGCACGTCCTTTCTTTGGTGCTTTAGTGTCTTTCATGACTTCTGGTCCAGTAATGGTTCAAGTGTTAGAAGGCGAAAATGCAGTGCTAGCTAACCGCGAAATCATGGGTGCAACAAACCCAGCTGAAGCTGCTCGTGGCACTTTACGTGCTGACTACGCTGCAAGCATCGACGAAAACGCAGTTCACGGTTCTGATGCAGTTGAATCAGCAGCGCGTGAAATTGCTTACTTCTTCAGCGCTGAAGAAGTGTGCCCACGCACTCGTTAATCTTCGCTTGTAAGATGATAAAAGAGGCCTCATGGCTCCTTTTTTATATTTAACAACAATGAGTATTTAATCTCCGCCTATTCTGCCATCAACATCCTATAAACCGCACTCACATCTAATACTAATACCAAACACTTATTATTCAACATTCAATACCAGCATCAAGTATCACGTATCTAGCGCCAAGTATTCAACACTTGCCACTCAACACTAATACCAATCCGCACAATAATGTGATTATTCTGACTGGGTAACATCACTTATAACGTCGTTAGAAATTTTGAAGTTAGAACAGCTAGCTAGATGCAATTTCTGCCTTATTGTAAGCGATTTTCCCTACGCAATCTCTGATCACTTATTTATCCTGATTGGTATAATACCGGTATTTCGACGCTTTATTACAGTGGAGTTGTTTTTTCACTCAATAGATATCTATGGTTCGCACTGACTAAGTCACTGACAGGGTTAACTGAGTAGGTTATTTCATCAGTGTTTTGGTTAATTGCATCGTTGAGTCTTAACAAGATTTTATTTACTCACAAAATGTTATCTGTTTGTTGTGTTTGGTACGTCAGTTTTTGAGTAATAAATGAACGATTAGTTGAATATTACGGGTTTAATTGATGCATTAGCAGGCAGTTTTTGGGGTGTTTTTGACTGCTTAAGTAAACGGTTTTCAGTATTTATTAACATAATCTGAATAAAAATAAACGTATAGAAAAGGTTTAAGTTTATTTGTGAATAAATAATCAGTGGCTCACATAGACAAAATTGCTGCTTTTTAGTTCAAAAATATAATAATTTAATTTAATTTACAAAAACAGGCATAGATGCATTTTGTGATTAATTGTGCCTTTATTGTTACAGGTGTTTTTTTAGTGTTTAGTTTGTGTTCTCTCCAGATTTTCTGCTTGTTTTTTTATTGTTTTTTATTTGTATTATTTTAATTAATATAAAATAACACAAAAATAACAACGTTGCTCGCTTCTGTTTTAAGTTATTGATTTTATTTGTTAATTCTTTCTTGGGTTAATTGCTAGCTCTAATGTTTGTCATCATTTTATTATCAATTTATTTACATGTTACCTTTGTTGACTAAATGTTTTTTGTTCATTAATAATGTAGCCAGATATTTGGTTGTACCAATTATCTATATACGACATAAAAATTATAATTACTTATTATCACTTATAAATTACTTATAAATTACTTATAAGTTACTTATATGTGCTTTATATAGGTTAAAGGGAGATTATTCATGAGTTCATTAACGTTAACAGCTAAGGCGGTTCGCCGTAGTATTCTAGCTGCAACAGCAGCGTCGGTTGCTTTTTCAGGCTTAGTATTTGCCGAAGAAGTTGAAAAAGTAGAGCGTATCGAGGTTACAGGTTCACGTATTAAGCAAGTGGATATGGAAACGTCTTCGCCTGTTACTGTATTAAGTGCCGCAGATATTGCACTTACAGGTGAAAAAACAGTTGCTGATGTACTTAACAACTCATCTATTAACGCCTTCGGTTCATGGCGCGGTACGTCTGGCTATGGTTCAGGCGCAAGTGCAACGAGCTCAATTAACATGCGTGGTCTCGGTTCTCAGGCAACGTTGGTTTTACTCGATGGTCGTCGTATGCCGGGTACAAGTTCCAGCTCTGGTTCAACTGCTGATACTTCGCAAATTCCGATTGCTATTGTAGAACGAATTGAAATTTTACGTGATGGTGCATCTGCTGTGTATGGTTCAGATGCAGTTGCAGGCGTAATTAACATCATTACTAAAAAAGAATTTGAAGGTGTGCAATTAGATTACAGCACTGAAGTACCTGATGTTGAAGGTGGTGACGCGACTCGTTTCTCTATTGCAACAGGTTTCAACACTGATAAAGGTAACATCACTTTTACATACGAATACTATGATACTGAAGCTGTAATGGATAGTGATATTTGGGATATGGATGACGATTCTTATGGTGATTATAGCTCATTCAGTTCAGTACCAAATGGTTATTACAATACTGGTGAAGTAGATGAAGATGGTGATGATGTTTATGGTTTCTACTCAAACTCTGAAATGTGTGATGAAACTGAAAACGTCGTAAACGGAACTGATGGCGATAACAATGGCCGTTGTTACTATAGCTATGGTGAAGTGACCAAACTTTTCGGTGATATGACGCGTAACTCGTTTATGACTAACTTTAGTTATGACGTTACTGACGACATTCAATTCCGTGGTCGTGGTTCTGCATCATTAAGTGAAACTAATACACGCTATGCTGGTACACCTGTTTCTACTAACTACCCAGTTATGTCTGCTGATAATGAATATAACCCAACTGGCGAAGACATGACGATTTACATGCGTTCTGTTCAACTCGGTGAGCGTGATACGTTAACTGAAACCAATAATTACGATATATTGGGTGGTTTAGTTGGATTCACTGATATCGGTAACGGTATCGATTGGGAAGTCAATGCGCAATATTCAGGTTCAACAACTAACTCATTTAACTACAACTTGATTAATGACGACATTATTCAAAGTGAAATTGATACTGGCAATTACGATATCTTCAACACCAGTGGTATGAGCTACGATGAGTGGGATGAATCGATGACTGAACTTTATAGCGCCGCAGCTCATACCGGTGTTTATCAAGGTAAATTCGATAGTACTCAGATTGATGGTTTAGCTTCTACTACACTGATTGATAATGACGATTTCACACTGGCTATGCTAGTCGGTGCTGAGTACGAAATGATCAACTTTAAGCAAACTTCAGACCCAGAATCAGCATCAGGTATTATCTCTGGTGGTTCAGGTGGTGATGATGTCGATGCTGAGCGTGACCGTACAGCGGCATACACCGAAATCCAAATGGGTTTACCTGCAAATATCGATGTTTCGTTAGCCCTTCGTTACGAGCGTTATGAACAAGAAGGTTCGCTAACTGGCGCTACAGGTGTTGTGACTAATTCTTCAACATTTGATGCTGTTGTGCCTAAAATTGGTGTGAGCTGGCGTCCTGTTGACAACTTATTAGTACGTGCAAGTTATGGTGATTCGTTCCGTGCGCCTAATATGGGCGAGATGTTCTCATCTCAATCGTTAAGCTTTGAAACTGCATATGACTCAGTATGGTGTGAAGCAAACAACGATTCAGATGCTAACTACTGTGCTACAGGTAACCAGCATAAAACATGGTTTGGTGGTAACCCAGATCTAGACGCTGAGGAAGGTAACTCGCTAACATTAGGTGCCGTTTGGAATGTCACTGATGCTTGGAGTGTTGAGCTTTCTTACTACGACATTACTTACGACAACAAGATTGAAGCTATAAGTGCAACAGATGTTATTCGTGACGAAGCACTTAATGGCAGTTCAGACTCGGTGACTCGTGGATCTGATGGTAAAATTGAATACATAGAAAGTGGCTACATTAATATGTCTTCTGTTGAAACCAGCGGTTTAGATTTTGCCACATCGTATAATTTAGAAACTGATTTCGGTGACTTCAACTTCAAAGTCGATATGACACATGTATTGGAATTTGTAGAGCAAACTGATTCAGATTCTGTTGCAATTGATTACGCAGGCATGCAAGATTATCCGCAATGGCGTGGTAACTTAGCTGCATCTTGGTACTACAGCGACTTTAACGTTGCTTGGACAACTGTGTATATTGGTAGCCAGTCAGGTGATTACTGGCGTGACCTAGGTTACGACTATATTACTGATACACCGGATTACTTTAAACACAACATCCAATTCGGTTATACCCATGACTGGAACGGTACTATCACAGTCGGTGTAAATAACCTCTTTGATGAAGAAGCACCAACTTGGTACGACTTCTCTGGTTACCGTGACGTAAATACTGACTTATATGATGTATTAGGTCGTACTGTCTATTTACGTGTTAACCAAAAATTCTAAAATAGTTTAGATACTAAAAGGAGCCTAATGGCTCCTTTTTTGTATCAAACAGCAACAATGAGCATATAGCAACCGTTGCTCAGTCCAATCAATCTTGCAAACAGATTTCAATAGCAGCGCTCTCATTCGATACTATATACCTTACACTAAACACTAAACACTAAACATCAATCTCCAGTTTAGTGGGTATCTAATTAGTCACTTTACTCACCTTAAGTTAATCAGTAAATCAATAATTTTTCTAACAATAAAATGTCACCAGCTTGTTGTATTTGAAGTGCTTTTTTGGATCGTAAATGATCAGGTTGGTGAGTGTCTTGTCAATGTTAGGGGGTAAATTGATGCATTATTACACTGTTTTTAGGTATCTCGGAGTATGCTAATAAGTTTTTGAGCTATTTATTAACATAATTTGAATAAAAATCAGCGTATAGAATACGGTTAAGTTTATTTTTGAATAAATAATCAATGGTGCATGCAGACAAGATTGCTGTTTTTTAGTTCAAATTAATAATAATTTAATTAAATTTACATAAGCCACCATAGATATGTTTTGTGATCAATTGCGCTCGTATTGTTGTAAGTGTAAACATTTTGTTTTTTGCAGATCTTGAGTTTGTGTTTATATGGTTTTTTATTTGTATTTTTTTTAATTAATAAACATAACACAAAAACAACAATAGCGGTCATTTGTTGTTATCTTTCTGATTTTTATCATTAAAAATATAGTCAAATTAATTATCTCTTTCATTTTTATTATCATTTTGTTCACGTGTTATCGTTGTTGACGAAAGGTTTTTTATTCATTAATAATGTTTTTGGTAATTGGTTAAGCCGATTATTAATAATTAAAAATATAACAACTTGTTTTATTTAATTCCAAGAATAGGGAGTTTTCATGAGTTCAGTAACATTAACTGCCAAGGCAATACGTCGCAGTTTATTCGCTGTAGCAGCAACAAGTGTCGCAACAACAGGTTTATTTTCTTCTGCTGTTATCGCGGCAGATGATGAGAAAGTTGAACGTATCGAAGTGACTGGTTCACGTATTCAGCGACAAGATATGGAAACGGCATCACCTGTAACCGTTATTTCTGCCGAAGCAATCCGTGCAGAAGGTTTTACCTCTGTTGATGAGTTGCTTCAGGCTCAAACTTCAATGGCCGGTGCCGCTTTAGGTTCTAGCTCAAACAATGGTTCAGATGGTGTTGCTCAGGTTGACTTACGTGGTATGGGTTCTCAACGTACGTTAGTGCTATTAAACGGCCGTCGTATGGTGAACTCAGGATCTGGAGCTGACAGCTCTGTGGATTTGAACTCTATACCCGTGGCAATGATTGCACGCGTTGAGATTTTAAAAGATGGTGCTTCTGCTGTTTATGGTTCAGATGCCATTGCAGGTGTGGTTAACATCATTACCAAAAAAGATTTCGAAGGATTCCAATTAGACCTTAACGGCAGTACCACTAGCGAAAGCGATGGTGAAACTGCTGAAATAAGTGGTTTATATGGATTTAATACCGATAGCGGTAACTACACATTTGGTGCGGCGTATTCAAAGCGTGAAGGTGTAATACAATCTGATCGTGATTGGACTGAGCCGGGTTATAGCTCTTATCTTCCAACGGGTTCACTCGATGGCATGGTGCAAGACGGTGCCGGTGGTTGGGAAGAACGCTCAACCGGTTATGATTACACCACGAGCAGTTACTATCAAACACCAAATGAGCGTTACAGCTTGTTTGCCAATATGGTTCAAGAGTTTGACAACGATATAGTGTTAACCGCTGATGCACTTTACACCAAACGTAAATCTGATCAACAGTTAGCACCGCAACCTGCATCAGTCATGCTAGACGTGTGCGATAGTGATTCAGATAGCTCATGTGTCACATTGACCGATGAGATGACAGAAGCCGGTATTTCAGCTGATGAAACTGGCCGTGTTGAATATCGTCGTCGTATCACCGACGCTGGCGCACGTATTTATTCACAAGATACCGATACATTCCGTATTTCAGCTGGTCTTGCTGGTGAGCTTGATATTAATAATGGTATGAACTGGGATGTCGCTTACACCTACGGTAAGAATGAAGCTGAGTCCAGTGTTGAAAATTCAATTAATGCGACCAACCTGTCGGAGTCAATCTATGCCAATCAAGATGCGTGGTTCAGTGGTGATGGATTAACAACGGAGATTGTTGATGACATCAGTTATACCGATCATTCTGATGGCGGAAATGAACAGCATGTGTTCTCTGCTGGTCTAAACGGCGATTTATTTGACGTGAGCGCGGGAACCGTTGCGTTTGCGATAGGTGCCGAATACCGTTACGAAAGTGGTTACTACAACCCTGATCCAGTTACGGTTGCCGGTGATAGCACAGCAGCACAGCAAGACGCAACAGACGGTAATTACGATGTCATTTCGGTATTCCAAGAAGTGAGCGTTCCGTTTACTGATAAGCTAACCGGTGAATTTGCCCTCCGTTATGACGATTACTCAACATTTGGTAAAGCATCAACGTGGAAAGTTGGCTTAACCTATGAAGCTACCGATGATTTAATGCTTCGTGGTGTTGCTGCAACCGGTTTCCGTGCGCCTAGTATCAGCGAGCTATATGGCGGAGACTCGGGTTCATACGATTATTTGGAAGATCCATGGGGTAATGAAGAAGATTCACAAATCTTGGTTCGTTATACTTCAGATGAAGATCTACAAGCTGAAGAATCAGACTCTTATACAGCGGGTTTAGTTTACTCACCAGGTTACGTTGAAGGTTTATCGTTAACAGTTGATTACTGGCGTTTCAAAGTCACTAATGCAATTACTCGTTTAGATGTTCAAGCGGGTCTTGATGCTTGTTATGCAGATGCCTCATCTTCATCTTGCGAAACCTTTAATATTGGTTCCAATGGTGATTTAAGCAATCTGACTAGCTCGCTAACTAACGTTGGTAGCCAAGACACCAGTGGTATTGACTTTAACTTAGCATACAGCTTCAGTGCATTAACGTTAGATTGGAAAATCAACAACGATACCACCTACTTGCTGAACTTTGAGCAAGAAGGCATTGATTACACCAATATGATTGACGGTAACTTTGGTGCTTATGCTGAAGTGCGTAACAACTTCAATGTCCAAGCCGGTCAGGATGATTGGAACGTCATGTATTCGAATCGTTATATCGGTGAAATGGAAGACCTAAGTACGGGCGACGATGTTGATGCAGTGCTTTATCACAACATTGCCGGTACTTACCATGTATCTGAAATGATTACCTTAAGTGCAGGTGTGAAAAACATTACTGACGAAGAGCCATCAAGTGTGTCTAACGGCAGTGATGGTGGTACGGTACCAGAAGTCTATGACACTGTGGGTCGCCAATATTACGGTGGTGTCAGCGTTAAGTTTTAATTAATAACTCAGTAGTGCCCATCGGGCACTGAAAGACAAAAGCCTGCTTTGTGTAGCAGGCTTTTATTTGGCACGAATATCAGATATTAGTGACTTAAACGTAGCTCAAGTCGGTGTTCACTCATGTATTTACGCTGACAACTCGCACAGCGCTGCTCAGTTGGATCGTTAATTAATCGGCTAATTTCGATTTCCATTTCACAATCCGAACATAACCCGTACAGGCCTAAGTCTAATTGGCATAGGGCAGCATCGAGTTTCATTAGCTGAGTAAACAATTCCGTATTCGCGAGCTTAACTTTCGTTATAAAATCAATAATATCTCCAATAGTTGCTGTTTGTACAAGCTCTGCAGAGTCAGGAGAAACATCTTTGATAATAAGCAATAGTTCACGACGAAGCTTGAGCTCAAGCTGCTGTAATTTTTGCTGTATGTCCTGGTGGTTGTGCAACGAAGGTAACCTTTACTGATAATGTCACTAGAAATTCTATTCTAAGCACAAAAAATCTGCAGGTTATGACTAAGATCAATTCTATGGAAGATTTTTCAATTCAGGCCTAATATGCCTAGCAGCCTGATTGAAAAGGCGATTAACGTATGTTTTTATGTGCGTGCAGCAGTACCTTGACGATGTCTTCAGTGGTTTTAAATACTCTTAATTCACGAAATAAAGCATCCGCCTCAGGGTATTGACGATTTAAGTAACTAAACCATTGTTTTATCCGTGAAGGGTAATAATCAGACTTACGGCCATTGAGCTCTTTTTCAGTGTAATTCATTAATAATGTGAGCGTCTCGAGCCAAGTGTAGGGCGCGGCACCCGTTTTGATAGTGTCACCTAAATTGGGTAATGAAATCGCCCCGCGGCCAATCATCACACTGTCGCAGCCCGTCACATCCATGCACCGTTGTGCGTCAGCGGTATTCCAAATTTCGCCATTCGCAATAACCGGAATGGGCAAACGTTTACGTACCTCGGTGATATATTCCCAATATGCAGGCGGTTTATAGCCGTCAGTTTTACTGCGGGCATGAATGGCCAATTCTGTAGCGCCTGCCTCATATACCGCTAAGGCATTTTCCATAAACAGGGATTTATCTTCGTAGCCTAAGCGGATTTTGGCGGTTACCGGTTGCTCATTTGGTACAGCATCACGCATCGCTTTAACTATATTGTAAATATTGTCGGGGTACTGCAGTAATACCGCACCGCCTTTACTCTTGTTAACGGTTTTAGCGGGGCAGCCAAAGTTAGCGTCAACACCATTAGAGCCAAGCTCAATGGCTCTTATTGCATTTTGCGCCATCCACTCAGGTTCTTGTCCGAGTAATTGCACCCTTACAGGCGTGCCAGTTGGGGTCTGTCCGTTATTAAGCAACTCTGGACATAATTTATAGAAGACTTTTTCGGGTAATAACTGATTAACCACCCGCACAAACTCTGTAACCACTAAGTCAAACGGGTTAATGGCAGATAAAATATCACGCATATGGTCATCAACCACACCTTCCATCGGAGCTAAAATTACGCGCACAGTACACCTTACTAAATAAAAAGTGCGCTATTTTACCGTGTTTAATTCGCGATAGCAGCATCGTTAACATGATTAACAAGGGTTTGGTGTTTAATTGTGGTTATGCTATTGATTAATAGGTAAATTAATTGTGGTAATCAGGTTTGTTAATAGTGTGTTACTTATGTATTTGTAGTGTTTTTTGTGTTAATTTTACGCACCCCTAGCAAGGATTACTTATAATAAGGGTGATTTTTTTCACATTTTTTCATTTATTTTGAAATTAATTTTACATACTGCGGGTCTTTTTAACCAAGCCGGCAATGATGTTGGTCACCAATACATAATCAAAACACGAGGAAGACAATAATTATGAACTCTATCAAACAAACTACTGTAGCTGTTGCGTTAGGTGCTGTTGTGATGACTGCTGGCTTTTCTGCTGAAGTACAAGCTAACCCATTTGGATTCGAACAACTAACTGCTGGCTATCAATTAGATGGTGGTGAAGGTAAGTGCGGTGAAGGCAAGTGTGGCGGTGACATGAAAAAGTCTGCTGAGAAAGCAGTAGAAGGTAAATGTGGAGAAGGCAAGTGCGGCGGCGACATGAAAAAGTCTGCTGAAAAAGCAATGGAAGGCAAATGTGGTGAAGGCAAGTGCGGCGGCGACATGAAAAAATCTGCTGAAAAAGCAATGGAAGGTAAATGTGGCGAAGGCAAATGCGGTGGCGACATGAAAAAGTCAGCTGAAAAAGCCAAAGAAGGTAAGTGCGGTGAAGGTAAATGTGGTGGTCAGAAGTAATCCACTATAAGTTGATCATGAGCATTTGAAAATGCTTATGCTTATCTGACACAATTAAGGCCTGAGTTTCAGGCCTTAATTTTATCTCAGTGTTAAGGTTTAAGGACGCATTATGTCAAATGTGCAACACCCCCCACTTAAGCAAGCCAGTGTTGGTTTAGGTCTGCGCCGTGAAATGCTTGATGAGTTTTGCCAGCATGTGCCGCCGGCGATTAACTTTTTTGAGGTAGCACCAGAAAATTGGATGACACTAGGTGGCAAGTTTGCACGTCAGTTTAGGCAGTTAACTGAACAGCATCGATTTTTTTGCCATGGATTGTCGTTATCAATTGGTAGCCCTGAAGCGCTAGATACCCAATTTATCAAGCAAATTAAGCAATTTTTAGACAGCCATAATATAGAAGTGTACTCAGAACATTTAAGTTATTGTTCGGGTACTGGGCATATGTACGACTTGATGCCCATTCCTTTTACAGATGAAGCCGTAATCCATACCGCTCAGCGGATTAACCAAGTTGAAGATGTCCTCGAGCGTCCGTTTATTCTTGAGAACGTGTCTTTTTATGCTGCCCCAGGTGCGCAAATGAGCGAACAAGCCTTTGTTAATGCTGTGCTGCAAGAAGCCGACTGTAAACTGCTACTCGATGTGAACAATATTTACGTTAATGCGATTAATCATCAATATGATGCCAGTGCATTTTTAGCAGCGATGCCAAGCGACCGTATTGCCTATTTACATATTGCAGGCCATTACGAAGAAGCGGCTGACTTAATGGTTGATACCCATGGTGCTGATGTGATTGATCCTGTTTGGGCACTATTGCAACAATGTTATCAACTGCATGGTGTGCATCCAACTTTGTTAGAGCGAGATTTTAATATTCCTAAAACTGAAGTGTTATTAAACGAAATCAATCAAATTCATCAATATCAACAGGCTGCACTTTGCGGGACTAAGTAGCGTTGAGCTTCATTGACACTTAATCAGTAATTAAGGACACATCATGGGATTTATTGAAGTACAGCAGCAGTTTATGGATTACATTCGTGACCCCAGTTTACCGATGCCGGAGGGGATTGAACCAAGGCGGATGAAGGTATACCGAGATTTATTTTTTAATAATATCTCAGGGTTTGTTGCCAGTGCTTTTCCTGTATTAAAAAGCTTGTATCATGATGAAAAATGGCAGGCACTCGTACAGCAATTTTTTGCCACACATGACTGCAAAACCCCAATATTTGTCGAGATAGCCGGAGAGTTTTTGGCATTTTTACAACACGAATACCATTTAACAGAAGATGACCCGGTGTTTATGTTGCAGCTTGCGCATTATGAATGGTTAGAATTGTGCGCTGCAGTTGCGCCAGATATTGCTCCATCACAACGGCTCAATAGTGACGATGTTCAACAGCATGATTTACGTTTGTCACCGAGTGCTAAGGTCGCTCAATATGCATTTGATGTTCAGCATATTAGTGTTGACTATCAACCAATAGAGCCAACAGAACAGGCCAACTTTTTTTGCGTATATCGTGATATTCATGACGAAGTGGCTTTTTTACAATTAACGCCATTAAGTGCACAAGTGTTAGCTTATATAGAACAAACTTCGCAAGTTCAACACGTTAACCTAGACATCATTATTGAGTGGCTGGCCGATCATTATCCACAAATGTCAGCGGAATCATTGTTATCCGGTTGCGTACCACTATTACAACAGTTAGCGCAAAAAGGCATTATTGTTGCGGCGACGGCTGTATAATAGGCTTATAAAATTTAAGGTTTTTATTTTATCAATATGTGTCTAAAATGAGCCACTTTTTGTGACATATCTCACGTAAAAAGCTTGTGTCTTCCTGTTAAATGATGTGGTTAACGCAATACAATTTACCGAGCGATTACAGTCACAATACCACCTTAAATTTAGGAATTATCATGAGTCAGCCGTTTAAAGACCCGTTTAACATCTTTTATTTCATTGGTTTTATTTTGGTTTTATTGATTCCAACATTGCCGGCGACACTTTCTTGGTTAAAAGTAACAGGTCTCATTTAACGTTCTGTTCAGGTTAATCTGTCATGATATTGCCTTATTAAACCACTCTGATAGAGTGGTTTTTTGTTTTCGGCGAGGACACCAATGGCGTTAAAACGTGGTTTTTTTCTTATTATTGGCTTATGCAGCTTGGTATTAGGCTTAATCGGTATAGCATTGCCGTTATTACCGACAGTGCCATTTATTTTACTATCTGCTTTTTGCTTTGCTCGCTCAAATGACCGCTTGCACAATTGGTTAGTGACTCACCCCTGGTTTGCTGAGGGTATTCATCAATGGCAATCTAAACGCGCTTTGAGCCGACCGTTGAAGAAAAAAGCCATGATAATGAGTGCTGTTAGCTTTTGTATTAGCATCATTATTGTGCCGCTGGTGTGGGTTAAAATTATGCTGCTTTGCATGATGCTCGTTTTATTATTTTTTTTGTGGCAGATCCCAGAGTTAGAATAATAAATAAGCTGTTAATGTATGACAGTTGC
Organism: Shewanella phaeophyticola; assembly: GCF_025398315.1. Classification (GTDB taxonomy): domain Bacteria; phylum Pseudomonadota; class Gammaproteobacteria; order Enterobacterales; family Shewanellaceae; genus Shewanella; species Shewanella phaeophyticola. Next base: position 2,390,486 of record NZ_JAODOQ010000001.1, on the reverse strand, counting down.
AACTGAAATCAAACGGGCATAAGATCAAAGCAGAATTTTTACCAGAGTCCACCCATAACGTGGACTTTTTTATTGCGTAATCACTTATAAACAGAGTTAACTTATTATGATGAACCAACACAGTTTAGCGCTTATCAAGAACAGTATTAAAACCATTCCTGATTATCCAAAACCAGGCATTATGTTCCGTGATGTCACAAGTTTGTTAGAAAGCGCTGAAGCGTATAAAGCCACTATTGCCATTTTAGTTGCTCACTATCAATCAAAAGGTTTCACTAAAGTAGTTGGCACAGAAGCGCGTGGCTTCTTGTTTGGGGCTCCTTTAGCGTTAGAACTTGGTGTTGGTTTTGTTCCTGTTCGTAAGCCAGGTAAATTACCGCGCGCCACCATTAGTCAAACTTATGAATTAGAATACGGTAAAGATACCTTAGAAATTCATACAGATGCGATTAATGCCAACGACAAAGTCTTAGTTATCGATGATTTATTAGCGACAGGCGGCACCATCGAAGCCACAGTAAAACTGATCCGAGAGCTTGGCGGTGAAGTAGGGCATGCTGCCTTTGTTATTTCATTACCTGAAATTGGCGGCGAAAAGCGTCTGCAAGATTTAGGGATTGAAGTATTAAGCTTGTGTGAGTTTGATGGCGAATAGCAAGATTAAAATAACTGCTAATTAATTAGACAGTTAACTGCTTTAAAGCGTATCAAAATCACGCTCAACAATAGCATGCCAGCCCTTGGCATGTTATTGTTATCCCCTTTAATGGGATTGACTCCCGATGGCTCTCTGTGGGGATTTTCATGTCTTATCAAGTGCTCGCCCGCAAATGGCGTCCAGCTAAATTTGAACAAATGGTTGGTCAGTCCCATGTACTCATGGCACTCACTAATGCATTAAGTCAGCAACGTCTTCATCATGCTTATTTATTTACCGGAACCCGCGGGGTTGGTAAAACCAGTTTGGCGCGCCTGTTTGCCAAAGGACTTAATTGTGAAACCGGCGTTACCGCTAATCCATGTGGTGAATGTTCAAGCTGTATTGAAATTGCCCAAGGCCGTTTTGTCGATTTAATTGAGGTTGACGCGGCGTCGCGTACCAAAGTGGATGATACCCGCGAATTGCTCGACAACGTGCAATATCGCCCATCTCGTGGCCGGTTTAAAGTGTACCTCATTGATGAAGTGCACATGCTATCGCGCAGTAGTTTTAATGCCTTATTAAAAACCTTAGAAGAACCACCAGAGCACGTAAAGTTTTTACTGGCCACCACAGATCCACATAAATTACCGGTCACGGTATTGTCGCGTTGTTTACAATTTAATCTGAAAAGTTTATCGCAACAAGAAATCAGCCAACAACTTGAGTTTGTCATTACTCAAGAACAATTGCCCTTTGAACAACAAGCCTTAACCTTGTTAGCTAAAGCCGCCAATGGCAGTATGCGTGATGCATTGAGTTTAACCGACCAGGCCATAGCGTTTGGCAGCGGCCAGGTGATGCTTGAGCAAGTGCAAACCATGTTGGGCAGTATTGATGAACAGCATGTTATTGCGTTATTAAAAGCCTTGTGTGATGCCGATGTTGGCGCATTAATGCAAATGGTCGCCAAAGTGCTAGCGTTTGGCGCAGACGCTGAAGAAGTTCTGCGTAGTTTGTTAGAGTTACTGCACCAAATTACTTTGACTCAATTTGCCCCCGCGGCCGCTCAACAGTCTCTCTTTGCCGAGCAAATTTTAGCTTTTGCTCAGCAATTAGCACCTGAACAAGTGCAGTTGTATTATCAAATGTTACTCAATGGCCGTAAAGATTTGGCCTTTGCGCCTGATCCTAAGTCGGGTCTTGAAATGGCCTTATTACGGGCTGTTGCATTTACACCAGAAAAACAAGTTAAACGTTGGGTTACCACATCTCCTGCCGCGATTGATTTATCAACAACGCAAGAGGTCGCAGATACAGGCCCAAAGCCTGATAACACCACAGCACTTAGCCAATCTGTATTGGTGGATACTCAATCCGATGACACGAGTGCCAAGGTCATTGGATCACCAAGCCCGATAGTTGATAAACATATAGATAACCATGCTCAAGAGACAATGATTCAACCGCCTGAGTCTATTAGTGCAGAAGATGATGAACTTGAATCAACCGACCCTGCCTTAAGTGCTGAACAAAGCTTATTGGTGAGTCAGGCCGAAAGTTTGGGCTATCAGTCGCAAGTTGAGCTCGCCCCCGCGTTGAATGACGCGCAACAGGTGTCTAAGACAGATGCTTTAGAGGTTGATACGTTAAAGCCAGAACCGCTCACGAGCGAAGCCCAAGAGGACAATAAAACTCTTGAAAAGCCAGTTGTTCATACTGCGCCTGAGCCAAAACCTATTGAAGTCAGTGTTCAACTGAATACTGATGCTATTATTGAGCCGGCCTCAAACGCAGACCCATTTGATGGCTATTCATTTAACGATTTCGACCAAGACGCAGATTATCAACCCTCTTATCATGATGATTATTTAGCGTATTCGGCGCAAAATGATCCGGGCAAATTTGTTGCAATTACTCCAGAGCAGCAAACGACACCATCCACTAGCGCTGAAGATGAGCCTAATGCAGAGCAAACAGCAGCAGAAAATGACTCTGAAGACGATACCCTAGACTTTTTAGATATGGTTTTAGCCAGCCGTGATTCGCTGCTTGCTGATGTCGATGCATTGCAACAAAAAGAGCAAAGCGACAGCAAAGAGGCTACAGTCTCTAAGACCTCATTTGGCTCTAAAGCCAAAGCCTCTGAGCCTCACGTTTCCCTTCATGCAGCCCCTCAAGTTACGCCACAACAATCGCCTACTGAGACGGAAACCCTGGCGTCAATAAAGACTGAGTCAAATAATTCAACGTCGGAAATATCGGCCACCGTTGAGTCGGGCGAGTCGGATAATACACAATCACAGCCTGCAGTAATACAAGATAGAGCACCCTGGGTAAAACCTGCGCCAGGTGAGAATGTTACCGCCTTTGCCGACATTGCAGCAAAGCTTGACTCCGAGCCTCAGAGCGCCAAAGTTGATGTTAATGTTAATGCATCTGTTGCAGTCAATCAGCATATTGATGCAGAGCCATTAAGCAATACAGCGCAAACGCCAGCAAGGGAACAAACGGCAGAATTGGTGCCTTTTACGCCTCACAGCATTGAAGGAAATGAGCTTGATTTACATTGGTATAAAGTGATGACCCATGTATCAGTCGGTGGACGCGTTCGTCAACTCGGGGTTAACTCGATTTTTCAAGCACACTCCAATCCAATCGTGTTAGTGCTAAAGCCTGATCAAAAGCATTTGTCAGCGCCGACAGCGATTGATCAATTACAAGTCGCACTAACAGAATATTTGCAGCAGCCAATAGAGGTACAAATCCAAATTGGTGTTGTTGCAAACCGTGAAACACCGTTAGAATTACGTAAACGCTTTCATCGTGAATTAATTGTTCAGGCCGAGCAGTCAATATTACAAGATGACAATACCCAGTGGATGATCCAGCGTTTATCGGCGCAACTAGACAGTGACAGTATTGAATACCCGCCAGAGCAATTGGCGCAAATAGCCCAAGACATTGCTCAACTATCGGTTCAATAATGTTCAGTAAAACGTAATTTAGGTTGAAATGAACATATCTTCATCTCAAAAATGCTCAGCCTAGATTGCCAATCACATTTTTTTCAGTAAGATTAGCGCCACTATGGCGACTTGCTAACAACCTCAATTAGAGAGAGACGACTATGTTTGGTGGAAAAGGCGGAATGGGCAATTTAATGAAACAAGCCCAAATGATGCAAGACAAAATGGCAAAAGTGCAGGAAGAAATTGCACGCACCGAAATGACTGGTGAAGCGGGTGCTGGTCTCGTTAAAGTCACAATGACTGGCAGCCACAATGTCCGCAAAGTTGAAATCGACCCAAGCTTAATGGAAGATGACAAAGAAATGCTAGAAGACTTAATTGCTGCAGCATGTAATGATGCAGCGCGTCGTTTAGAAGAAAATCAAAAGACTAAAATGGCCGAAGTGACTGGCGGTATGCAATTACCACCAGGAATGAAAATGCCGTTTTAATCGTTGTCTGGTACACCCTCTACAAACACAAAAAAAGCTCAAGCATTATGCTTGAGCTTTTTTTGTTATGCGTCTGAGTCAGTTTGTACAGCGTCCAATACGACATAACCTTGGGCTTGATAATCATTAATACATTGCTGAAATTTGTTTTCGAGTTTGATTTCATCAAAAAAACCGAAGGCATACGAGTCGCATTTCACTTTCATTTTTTGATCATTTATCAATATTGCTTCTTTTTTCAATTCTGCAAATCCCATTGCATACGCAATATCGACAAACTTGAGGTTAATTAAATAACCAACCGCCACTACGACAATGATAATAATCAGTTTTTTCATAATACATCCTTAATATTATTAATGATTCCATGAGTTATTCAGTGAGCGTTTACTGTTCAATATAGTATGTTGCACTATCACTGGGTATAAAACCAGTATGCAAGGCCTATGCCAAATAAAAAAATTAATATTAAATCATAATCTTAATGTTAATTGTTGCGTTGTCGATGGTTTAGCTTGGCGAGTATATGGCTAATCTGACCAATTATTATGCTAATTGATTATGTTAATTGTGTCACAGGTTTAAGTCTTTTTAGAGCTCAGGGATCTCGCTTAAAATTCAATCAAAAGTATCTAATTTTTAACTTGAGGTAAAAAATCTTTGACATGTCGTGGTGGTGGATTATGATAAGTGAAGTTAAATATTTTATACATCAAGTATGCTGAGGCTGACATGGACAACAAACAGAAATTGATTCAATGGTTACAGGAAACCAGCTTTAAAGAGTTGACGTTATCGGTCGATTTTCTAGTGACGGGGTATATTGGTTATTTGTACGTGAGTGCATTAGTTAATGCTACGCCTGAACAATTAGCGTCTATTACATGGTTATCGACGTTATTACTGCAAATTATTATCTATTCAATTGTATTAATGGTGATCAGTTACATTGTGCTGGGGTTAATCAGTGATAATGAGCTGTACCAACCGATGGATGTCAGAGAAAAACAGATTAATTTGGTTGGTTATAAATACAGTGCCATCATTTTGCAAGTAGGGGTGATTTTAGCGCTAGTTCAATATAATATCGCCGCCCAAGGTTTTGAGTTTATGCAATCGAGTGTGCCACATTTACCGTTGCATATTTTAGTGGGCGCATTCTTATTGGCCGAATTAGCACACTATGGCGTGCAATTGTACAAGGGACGTACAGGAGACATTTATGGGTGATCCTGCTGACAATAAACTTGGGATTTCAAACTCTATCCGTACGTTACGTTTTTTACATAATGAAATGACCCAAAAGCAATTGGCCGATCTAATCGGTGTTACCCGACAAACTATCATGGCGATTGAATCGAATAAGTACTCACCAACGCTTGAGGTGGCTTTTAAAATTGCAGAAGTGTTTAATTTGCCGCTTGATCAAGTGTTTCGTTATCGCTCAGAGAAGTAGTCAGACATAGTCTTGTGCCAGCAACATATAACGTTTTACAATCTCTGGCCAACAATGATAATCCATGACATTTTTTGTGATTGTCAGTTGAGGCTTTTTGCTTCGATTGTTTGCTTCGACAATGGGTTAGATTGATAGTGACAGCCATTAAATGGCTTAGGTGAAGTGTTTACACAAGTGTTTATTTATTAAGGTATTGGCAATTATATGAAATTTAGTCCTTTGGTCGATGAGTTAATCCAGTCTTTACGTGGTTTACCTGGTGTAGGACCTAAATCGGCGCAACGTATGGCATTTCAACTGCTTGAGCGTGAACGTAAAGTCGGATTAAAACTGGCTGATTCATTACAAAAAGCCATGTCAGAAGTAGGGCATTGCCAAAGTTGCCGTACCTTTACGGAACAAGAGCTGTGTCCTATTTGCTCAAGTCACCGTAGGGTCAATGCAGGGGTGATTTGTGTGGTTGAAACACCAGCAGATGTGTTAGCGATTGAAGCGGGTGGTCACTTTAGCGGGCGTTACTTTGTATTACTTGGGCATTTATCGCCACTTGATGGTGTGGGTCCAGAAGAGCTAGGGCTGGCGTTACTAGAAAAACATTTAGCCTCAGATGATGTCAATGAACTGATATTAGCGACCAACCCGACCGTTGAGGGGGATGCCACTGCGCATTTTATTGCTGATATGGCAAGACGTCATAAAGTGGTAATTAGTCGTATTGCACATGGCGTACCTGTTGGCGGTGAGCTTGAATATGTCGACAGCACCACGTTAGCCTTATCATTTAACGGGCGAATCCCCCTTTAATACCATTGTGCATTAATAAGTGACCACTCAGAATGCGTCCAGCGGTTTTTGATTAAGGCGTCGCTATGTAGTAATGGTTGTTCCCTTTCAAATAGCGAGAACGCAGAGCAAAAGCGGCTGGGGCATTCCTTTCAGGCGAGTTTTTAAAGGGCTTACACTGCGTTGCATGACTTCGAAAGAGAACAACTATTCATTCAGTCATTCGCCTTGTTTAAGCCCTTTTAAATTCTCGCTGAGAGATCACTTACTAACGCGGAATGGTATAACCACCCATCATGAGTATTACCTGCCAATAGCAAATTGGCAGGCCATTATTGATATTGCCGACATTAGTGCACTTTTTTTAAGCATATATTTGGGTTAATTGCGCTTTGTATCGAAAAAAGTGCTGTAGCTGACGATTTATTCGACAATAAACTATTTCAGCCCTTGAAAACAATTTAAAGCCCCCCATTTCTTGGTTAACGAAGATTTTTATACGAGTGGATGATTCGACTCGTTTTTGTATTAACGTAACACCAAGGGAAATTATTCATGTCACAACAAGAAACTCATGGCTTTCAAACCGAAGTAAAACAACTGCTGCATTTGATGATCCACTCTTTGTATTCAAATAAAGAGATTTTCTTACGTGAATTAGTCTCAAATGCTGCCGATGCTGCAGACAAATTACGCTACCTAGCGCTAACCGATGATGCCTTGTATGAAGGGGATGGTGAGCTTAGAGTACGTGTGAGTGCCGATAAAGAAAAAGGCACAGTAACCATTTCTGATAACGGAATTGGTATGACACGTGATGGCGTTATAGAACATTTAGGTACTATTGCTAAATCGGGTACTAAAGAGTTCTTCAATAACTTATCTGGTGAAGCCTCAAAAGACTCGCAACTTATTGGTCAGTTTGGTGTGGGTTTCTACTCAGCCTTTATCGTAGCTAAAAAAGTAGTAGTGCGCACTCGTGCTGCAGGTCATTCCGTCAATGAAGCAGTATTGTGGGAGTCAGAAGGTGAAGGTTCATTCAACGTTGAAACCGTCACTAAAAACACACGCGGTACTGAAATCACTTTGCATTTACGTGACGAAGAAACTGAATTTGCAGATGACTTCCGTTTACGCTCTATTATTTCAAAGTACTCTGACCATATCTCTATTCCGGTGGAAATGTTTGAACCAGGCCAACCAGAAACCGAAGGTGAAGACGGCGAAAAAATAGCTGCCACTGAGGGCTCTTGGAAGCCAATGAACAAAGCCACAGCGCTTTGGACACGAAATAAATCTGATATTACAGACGAAGAATACCAAGAGTTTTATAAGCATATCTCACACGATTATGCCGATGCACTTAAATGGTCTCACAACCGTGTTGAAGGTAAACAAGAATATACCAGCTTATTGTATATTCCTGCTAAAGCCCCTTGGGATCTGTTTAATCGTGACCACAAACACGGCTTAAAACTGTTTGTACAACGCGTGTTTGTGATGGACGATGCTGAGCAATTTATGCCAACGTACTTACGTTTTGTAAAAGGCTTAATTGACTCAAAAGATCTGCCATTAAACGTGTCGCGTGAAATTTTACAAGATAACCAAATTACCAAAAACCTACGTCAGGCCTTAACTAAGCGTGTATTAGGTATGTTAGAAAAAATGGCTCAAAATGATCCTGAAACCTATCAATCATTTTGGGCTGAGTTTGGCCAAGTATTAAAAGAAGGCCCAGCTGAAGATTTCGCTAACAAAGAACGCATTGCTGGTTTATTACGTTTTGCTTCTACTCATGACAATTCTGCGGCGACCACTGTGTCGTTAGACGCTTACATTGAACGCATGAAAGAAGGCCAAGATAAAATTTACTATATAGTTGCAGACAGCCATGACGCAGCCGTTAACAGCCCACACTTAGAGTTACTGCGTAAAAAAGGCATTGAGGTTCTCTTAATGTCTGAGCGTATCGACGAATGGCTAATTAACCACCTAACTGAGTTTAAAGATAAAAAACTTCACTCAGTGACTAAAGGCGATCTTGAATTGGGTTCATTAGAAGATGAAGCTGATAAAGAAGCACAAGAAAAAGTGGCCGAAGAAGCAAAAGCCCTCGTTGAGCGTATTAAAACAGCATTAGCTGACAAAGTGTCTGACGTTAAAGTGACCAGTCGCTTAACTGACACTCCAGCCTGTGTAGTGACTGGCGAAGGTGAAATGTCGACGCAAATGATTAAATTGATGCAAGCGGCAGGGCAACCTGTGCCAGAGTCAAAGCCAACATTTGAAATCAACCCGACTCACCCATTGGTAGAGCGTTTAAACAACGAAGCCGATGAGGCGTTATTTGCTGATTGGTCTAACTTGCTTTTACAACAAGCGTTATTGTCTGAAAAAGGTAGCCTGTCCGATCCGTCGGCATTTATTAAGCTAACCAACCAGATGTTAATGGCCAGTTTTAAATAAGCTAACCTAAACAGTTAAAGCGGACATTCAGTCCGCTTTTTTTAGTAAGTTACCGGGGGCACTATGGACTACCTGATTAATTTAACGAAAGAAAACATTCAGCAAGTTGTCGATACCTCGATGGAAAAAATGGTGGTATTGGCTTTTTGGGCACAGCAGCAACCTGAAAGTGTACAAATGTTGCAAACCCTAGAGCAATTAGCTCAAGCCCAGGCTGGGCGTTTTATATTAGCTAAAGTCGATTGCGAAACTGAAGTCGAAATTGCCAACTACTTTCAAATTCAAAATTTACCCACCACATTAGTGTTAGATAAAGGCCGCCCAATTGACGGCTTTGCTGGTGTGCAAACACAAGAGCAAGTCGAAACTTTACTCGACAAACATTTGCCGCCGATGTGGGTACAAGAGTTTGCAGCAATCAAACAACTGCTGGCAGAAGGCGCATTAACTGCCGATGAGTTAGTGCAATTAGCCGCGCAGCTCAAAACCGTGTATAGCGACTCACAACAAGCTGCTGAAGTGGCGTTAGTGATGGCCGATGTGGCTTTACAGCAAGGCTTACTTGCTGATGCGAAAAGCTTACTTGCAGGTATAGGCCTTGCTGATCAAGACAGTTATTACCAAAATCTGATGGCTAAATTGGCATTAGCGGAAGACGCTGCCGATACTCCTGAAATTAGACAACTGCAGCAAAGTGTTGAACAACAACCCGATAATCTAGAGTTGGTTGTATCATTAGCTAAAGCATTGAATGCAGCTCACCGTAATGAAGAAGCCTTAGAGTTGTTATTTGCTATTTTGCAAAAAGATATGGCTGCATTAGACGGTAAAGTAAAACAAGCTTTCATGGAGTTATTAACCGCAATCGGTCAGGGCAATGCTCTCGCGAATCAATATCGGCGTAAATTGTATACCTTGCTGTATTAAACCAATTGATGCCTTTTTGTTACAAGCCTTATTAGATTTAGGTCTAATGTCATAACAAAAGCGCTATTAAAAGGGCGGCATATGTGCGAAAATCGCCGCCCTAAAAAGAACACAAACTTAAAGAGGATTTTTGAGATGCGCATTATTTTATTGGGTGCCCCTGGTGCCGGTAAAGGTACCCAAGCTCAGTTTATTATGGAGCAGTACGGTATCCCACAAATCTCAACTGGTGACATGTTGCGTGCAGCCGTTAAGGCCGGTACGCCACTGGGTTTAGAAGCCAAGAAAGTAATGGATGCAGGTCAATTAGTATCTGACGATCTGATCATTGGTTTGGTTAAAGAGCGTATTGCACAAGATGATTGTGTAAAGGGTTTTTTACTTGATGGTTTCCCACGTACTATTCCTCAAGCTGATGCAATGGCAGAAAACGGCATTGAAATTGATCACGTGATCGAAATTGATGTGCCAGATGAAGAAATCGTTAAACGCATGAGCGGTCGTCGTGTTCATTCAGGTTCAGGCCGTGTTTATCACGTTGTGTTTAATCCACCTAAAGCGGAAGGCAAGGACGATGTGACGGGCGAAGATTTAGCGATCCGTCCTGATGACGAAGAAAGCACAGTGCGTAAGCGTCTAGGCATTTACCATGAGCAAACTAAGCCATTAGTTGATTACTATGGCAAAGTGGCTGAACAGGGTCGTACTCAATACAATAAATTTGATGGTACCCAATCTGTTGCTAAAGTCAGTGAGCAATTAGCAAACGTATTAAAATAATCGCAGCTAAACACTGAATAAAAACCTGCTTCGGCAGGTTTTTTTATGGCATTTTTTTGAGTATGCAATCCTTTATACAGAAAAACTAAAATAACTATGATAAAATCTGCCGCCATTTTCGCAGAGGGTGACTTTTCAACGTTGAATGTCGCCAAAGGCAATTAATTTCACACTTAATTTCACACTTAATTTCACACTGGCAAGGATGCTAAGCTATGAGAGCCCAATATGAAGTTTCCTGGTCAACGTAAGTCAAAACACTATTTTCCTGTAAACAGCCGTGATCCTTTATTGGCTCAACTGACACAGCAACCGCAACCATTTTCTACCTATGTGTGTGGTATCGATCAAACCCTCGTGGACATTGAGGCGAAAGTTGAAGACGAATTGCTTGCACGTTATGGGTTACCAAAAGGTAACTCAACTTTGATTAATGATCAGCAGGCACATGATTTATACCATGAGCTTAAATCTAAACAGATGATTAGCGATGAGTTTGCTGGTGGAACGATTGGCAACACAGTACACAACTATTCCATTTTAGCCGACGACCGTTCAGTATTATTTGGTGTCATGAGCCAAAATATTATGGTTGGCAGTTACGCATATCGTTATTTATGTAACACTTCATCAAAAGTCGATTTAAACTACTTACAGCCTGTTGATGGCTACCTATTGGTCGCTGTTTTACCTTAATTTCTGATTGTGGTGAACGTACTTTTGCCATTAGTAAAGGTTCAATGGACAAATTGACCCCTGAATATATCGACAAAGACGTTATTCAGGGGAGCTCAGCGTTAGTGTTAACCGCTTATTTAATGCGCGCCAGTGAAGGCGATGGCATTACCGATGCTGCAATGACGGCGATTGAGTATGCTAAACAAGCGGACGTACCTGTGGTGTTAACCTTAGGGACGCGTTTTTTAATTCAAGAAGATCCAAGCTGGTGGCAAAACTTTATTAATGACCATGTGACGATTTTGGCCATGAATGAAGATGAAGGAGAGGCGTTAACAGGCTTTAAAGACCCTCTATTGGCCAGCGAAGCTGCACTTGAATGGTGTGACATGGTATTAACTACTGCCGGTGCGATTGGCTTATATACCGCCGGTTATGCAGAAGACAGTGCTAAACGCGAAACCAGCCATATGTTATTGCCGGGTGCTATTCCTGAGTTTAATCGCTATGAGTTTTCGCGACCTATGCTTAAAGAAGATTGTGAGACACCAATAAAAGTGTATGCGCATATCTCACCGTACATGGGCGAGCCTGAGCTTATTCGCAACACCAATGGCGCGGGTGATGGTGCATTGTCGGCATTGTTACATGACTTATCAGCCAATACATTCCACAAAGCCAATGTACCAGGCTCAAGTAAGCATAAACGTGATGGGTTATGTTACTCATCGTTTTCGCAAGTGTGTAAGTATGCAAACCGCGTAGCATATGAGGTGCTAGCCCAGCACAGTCCACGATTGTCTCGCGGATTACCTGAGCGAGAAGACAGCCTAGAAGAGTCATACTGGGAACGTTAATTCAGCCTAATGCAAAAAAAAACGATAATGATGAATCATTATCGTTTTTTTTTGGTAGGATTTTAATAGAATAGCTTCAACTCAGGGTAAACCTAATTAGCCCTCCCAAATTTATAAGCCATCAGGAGCGTCACGTGAAAGGACAAATCTTAAGAGAGATGCATGTACTTAAAGCTATTGAGCCTGAGTTTGAAATTCAGCGCCGTGTGGCATTTATTAAAGCGAAACTAAAAGAATCACATAGCCGTTGTGTAGTGTTAGGTATTAGCGGCGGTGTTGACTCTTCATTAGCTGGGCGCTTATGTCAATTAGCTGTCGATGGGCTTAACCAAGAGCAGAGCGAAATCTCGTATCAATTTATTGCAGTGCGTTTACCATATCAAGTGCAAAAAGATGAAGATGAAGCCCAATTATCGTGTCAGTTTATTCAACCTTCCCGGCAAGTTACCGTGAATATTGCCGACGGTGTGCTTGGGGTTCATCACGCAACTTTAGCGGGTTTAGTTGAAGCCAATATTGAGCTGCCAGATGAAAACAAACTCGATTTTGTTAAAGGTAATGTCAAAGCCAGAATGCGAATGATCGCGCAGTATAATATTGCTGGTGTGTTAGGTGGCTTAGTGGTTGGCACCGATCATAGCGCTGAAAACATAACAGGTTTTTATACTAAATTTGGTGATGGTGCGTGTGATTTAGCGCCACTGTTTGGTTTAAATAAACGTCAAGTACGTAAACTGGCGGCCTTTTTAGGTGCGCCTGATTTATTAGTCAATAAAGCGCCCACCGCTGATTTAGAAGACAACAAACCGCAGTTAGCCGATGAGGTCGCACTCGGGTTAACCTATGATCAAATTGACGACTTTTTAGAAGGCAAAGACGTACCTCAAACGGTTGAAGACAAATTGGTTGGCATTTACAAGCGCACTCAACATAAGCGCCAGCCTATCCCAACCATTTACGATTAGTTTAGGGATAAATATTCGCTGGCAATGAGCTGTCTTGTTGTTTCAATAAGGACATTGGCATATTGTCGATAATCTAAATACGGCGTCAGTAAACGTGTTTGCTGGCGCTGTATTTTATTATTGGGGTCAACTGTTTGCGCATGTTCAATGGTGTGTAAACCAAGGCGCTGTTGAGTTTCTTTACCGCAGACAATGTGCCAACACTTTGGGTTGAATAACGGCTCAGTAGCATGGCTTAATTGGCCTGGAATAATCTGTATTTGGCAGCTTAATCGGTGTGCCAATGACTGTGGCGATACATCTTGAAGCAGACTCTGTCTGATTTGTTTCCATGCCGCTCCATGGTTTGCGCTAAGGTCTGAGTGTCGGCAACAAATTTTAGCCATAATAGTGACAATTTTTCGCCAGTGATTACCATTTAATGCAATGATATCAGTAATGGCATTGGCTTGATTATGATGCCAGTGAGGCGGCAATACTGGTGGGGTAGGTAAGTAGAAAATCACCTCTGCTGTACTGGCACCTAAGGTTAATATGGCTGGCTGTGATGGCATGTCATTCCTGTACGACTATATTGAAAATAGTCATTGTTAAAAAACAAATGAGTTTACGATAATCATTGATTAAGGCAAAAAATGCGTGCGATTGTCATAGGTTCTACAAAACACCTGCTGTTTGCCAGCTTTTATGCCGCAATCGGTATTGTTGTGGCTATTTTGATCACCGCAGTATGGCTATTAAATGATCGGCCTAATTTATCTTTATGGCACACCATTCATCTTACTTCAGAATATCATCAACAGTCAGGCCTAGCCGATTTTAGTCAATATCTTAAATTAGAAGAAAAACTGTTTGCTGAGGTTGATCGTAAAATTTATCAAGAATATCAGCCTCGTTTATCATCACCTTTAAACCGTTATGAACGTCACAGTATGTCCGATCCTGCTTTATGGCAGCAAAACTGGAATCGGTCTTTCGAATGGCCAAACCCGGATGCTGAGTTTGGTTTATTATTAATTCATGGTATGTCTGACTCGCTTTATTCACTGTCACATATTGCTGAGCACTATCAACATCAAGCGCACATTGTCGGTTTACGCTTACCGAGCCATGGCACCATACCGTCAGGGCTTACCGATATCACCTGACTCGATTTGGCCGGTGCGGTTGCGCTGGCAACCGAACATTTATCGCAAACCTTAGCAGGTAAACCAGTGTATGTTGTGGGGTTTTCAACCGGTGCGGCATTAGCGTTAAATCACGAGTTAGAAAATATCAATCTAAACAAACCCACCGCTTTTTCTGGGATGATATTTTTATCGCCTGCGGTCGGTTTAGCACCCATTGCGGCTGGCGCTTATTGGCAAGCTAAGTTAGGTGGGCTACTTGGGCAAGATAAACTGTATTGGAACAGTATTCAGACCGAGTACGATCCATTTAAATATTCATCTTTTGCGGTCAATGCTGGTGATGTGGTTTATCAACTCACGCAACGCAATCGAACATTAATCGCAGATTTGTCTCCTGCGCAGGTGAAGTTAATTCCGCCAATGTTGACCTTTCAATCAGTGGTTGATAATACCGTGTCATCACTTGCGGTGGTAAAACAGCTTTATCAGTTGATGCCAGCGTTTCAAGGACATGAATTAGTGTTATTTGATGTCAACCGGATACGCAGTCACAATTATTTGCTTATTCAAGATCCATTAGCTGAGTTTGCACCTTATTGGCTGACAAATCCGTTACCCTACCGGTTGAGTCTTATTGAAAATAGCCCTCATAATGAGCCACATGTTCGGGTACGGGAGCTCAGCCATAAATTTCCCGTAGAAGAGACTGTCGAGTTGGCATTAACGTGGCCTGCAGAGGTGTATTCGTTATCACATGTGGCGTTACCGTTTCCAATTGAAGACCCATTGTACGGCCATTAGCAAGTGAAAACAAAGATATAATACAAATCGGCCGAGGAATATATCAGGGTGAACGGGGCATTTATAGCGTAACGGCAGCGGATATGTTACGCCAAAAATGGAACCCATTTTATCCTTATATGATGAACCGGATCGATGCGTTTACAACGCAATGATATTGATGAATGAGTGACTTATACTCACTAAACACTCGCGCAGTTATTATTATTGTCCTCGCCAGATAATTTTGCCGCTTTCAACCAGCTTATAGCCTGATAATAGTTGGGCTAATTGTGCTGTTTGTGGCTGTTTTAACAGTGTTAATAATGCCTGTAGCTGACGTCTAAAAAAGATACTTTGCGACATAACAAAGTCGAAAGATTCGGTAAGCTTAGGTATAAAGTGTAAGCCACTCTCCCTGGCAACGGCTTCACAACCAAAACCTATATCGGCATTATTGCGGGCAATATAACCGGCCAGTTCTCGTTCTGAGTTTGCTGTTGCGGTGAACAGTAATTCATCTAGGCGAGTATGATTAGAAGCTAACCAATTGGCCAGGTGTTGTTGGCTCCCTGCGCCTTTTTGACGGGATACCCAACGCAGTGGCTGCTTTGGCACATCGATATTGTCGTTAAATAACTCGGCCATTTCTTGCCGAACCATTAACCCTTGATGACGCTCATAACCACTGACCATAATCCATTGTTGGTGGTTTGGGAAGCTTGTTAATAATGAAAATATACCGTCGCGATCGTCATTGATACTCTCCCAGTGAATACTGCAAACATCAGCATAACCGCGTGACAATAACTCTAAACCTAATGTTGAACCTGTCGCGCTGTAACTGATGATTTTTTGATGTTCACTTTTGGCCATTAATTGGGCGACAAGCATTGATAACAAAGGGTCGTCACTGCCGGTGATATGCATTCTGTCTGAGAGCATTCCACTATGACAGGAATCCATTAACCAACGGTCTATCAATACTTTAGGAAATAACCATTTACCCGTTACTTTTGTGGCCGGGAGGATGTGGTGATTTGCCATTGAGTACACTTTCTTTTCATTTAAATCGAGATACTCTGCAACTTGCTTGGTGTTCAAGTAAATGATGTTTGGTTCAATAGGCATATAATTCTCATTAGGACGTTCATGAAACCCAATCTGTGTTTATTGTAAGGTGAGTTTAACGCTTTGAAAATCATCTTATTAAAAAACTGAGTCAATAGGGCGAATTTTGATTTTTTACGTTGTGTTTAAAAGTGGTATTAGCGATCATATAACTTAATATAACCCGTTTAAGGGAAGGGGATGACTGACGCTAAGGTAGCAAGCTATGAGTGTTGAACAAATACACTGTGTAAAACCCGAACAAGCGGTATTAGTGATAGAACCCGATTTGTCTAATTGGCAAGCACTATCTTCACTATTAAAGTGTTATTTTGGCCTCGTTGAGCTTGCTCGTAATGTTGAACATGCTTCGGCTCTGTTTCAACGGTTTAACTTTAATCTGTGTATTATTGAATTAGATGTTGTTGATGAGTTTGAATCCTTGTTCCCTAGTGCCAATCAAAGTGTTCTCTCAGAGACTAAAACCACTCAACTGAGGGATACCAATGTTTCATCCCCCATTAACGCCACGATAGAATCAGCATATTTAACTTTTCCTCAGCAATTTATTGTCATTAGCCAGTCGTTTAAATCTGAAGATATTTTATATGCTATGCGAAAAGGCGCTTGTGATTTTATTGCAAAACCAATCGATACTGTTGAGGTGAATGCTGTTATTTCTCGCTGGTTAATTCAACACTCATCAGAGGCAAGTACTTCTATTGTTGATACCTTAGCACTTGATACCCAGACAAATAGTCTCAATAGTGCCTTTTCACTTTTTATTGGTGATAGTGTCGCGATTAAACAAGTAAAAAGAACAGTAAACATCATTAGCGCTACGGGTAATGCATTATTACTTGAAGGAGAGGTGGGTACCGGTAAAAAATTGGCCGTGTCTCAATTACAGCAATCATTATGCTCTCCTAGTCATTTTATGATGATTGATTGTCGCGCTCCGAGTGAACTCGATGCGAAAAAGATAGACTTGTATTGTGCTAACTGTTCACAAACAACCTGGTTAGTGTTTAATCATATTGCTGAATTGCCTATGAACAAACAAGTTGAGTTACTTATCGCATTAGACTCAATAAAATTAAATAACTATCAGCATGTTAGGCTAGTCAGTATGAGTACGACGCGATTGTTTTCTCGGGTACAAAGAGGCGAGTTTTTAGTTGAGCTGTATTATCGTCTTGCTGAGTTTATTGTCGCGTTACCTCCTTTAAAGCAACGCCCTGAAGACATCGTCATGTTGGCAAAGTTTTTCATTAATCGATATTTGATGCAGCACAATACCTGTCGTAAAGCATTGTTAAAGGATTATTCCAAGTGGGGCGTTTCTGATTTTCAATGCTTAACTGATTATGATTGGCCGGGAAATATCCAAGAGTTAAAAAATACCATTGAGCAATGTTTTTTACTCAACATTACCCCTAAGGAATACTTGCAACAATTACCGGCTACTCCCAAGCTAATCGGCGCTAATCAAGTTGACATACCACACTCTAACCTCGGACAACATTACCTTCCTATCGACTGGGATTTAAAATGCATTGAGAAGGCGCATATCCTCAGGGTGATTGAGCATTATGAAGGTAATAAAGTGTTGGCTGCTGAGCATTTAGGCGTGTCGCGTAAAACAGTAGACCGTAAAATGAAAGAATGGGATCTCGATTCATTGTAAATTGTTTACCGTAAATTTGATGACAGCGTTGGCTTTAGTTTTGGACAAATTGTCCATTTCTGTTTTTTTTGTTTCCTTTTAAGTGATTTTTGTTGCCTTAGTTGTAGTTTTTGTTAATCAAGCTTGAGCTTAATTGAGGCCATCGGCAAGAATACTCACACTAACTATTGAACCTTCAGAAAACAGGAAGATGTTGCCCCGTGAATCAAATAAACCTTTCGCGCACACCCTTACGTGTTTCCCTTCTATCAATCGCTATTTTAGCGAGCTTTATGGCTGTGGCTGATGATATTGAACGAGACCCTCTTTTAAACATTCAAGAGGTTATTGTTGTAAAAGGCCAAAGTGCATCTGCAGTTGAATCATCAATGACTCATTGGAGTCTATCAAGAGCCGACATTGAAGCTTCAGGCGCTCAAAGCTTAGATAAAGTGTTGAAAACCGTTCCAGGTATTTATGTCCGAGTCGGTGGCCAAGGTACACCAAGGGTCGATATTCGCGGCTTTAAATCAAGACATGTTATTTATTTAATCAATGGCGTACCAGCGAATAGCGCTGAAGATGGCCAATTTGATCCTAGTGTGGTTCCTACCGCATTAATCGAGTCTATCGAAGTCTCTGTTGGAGCCGTCATCGGTACTCTATGGCCCAGGCGGGGCGGGTGGTGTTATTAATATCATTACTCGTGAAGGCGACATGGAAGCCAATGTTTCAGGTAATCTCGAGTTTTCTGAAAATGACACCATGAATGGCAGCTTAAACCTTGCTGGCAGCAGCAGTAACTGGCAAGGGTTTATGAGTTATAACCACCAAGAGACGGATGGTTTTCCAATGTCGTCAGATTATGAAGACACTGATGACCAAAGCGGAGATACCCGTTTAAATGCGGATAAAACATTAGATAATGTATACGCACAAGGCAGTTACTTTGCGTCAGATGAGACAAAGTTAACCGGAAACATTAGCTATAATTCAGCAGAATGGGGTAAGCCGAGCGCTGATGGAACGGGTACAAATAAAGTCAAATATGAACGCATTGATGATTTTGACAGTCTAATAGTGCAATTAGGTGTAGCACATAAATTTTCACCGTCGCTGGTATTCCGTGGTTACGTTTATCATGACGAAAGCAATACGTTAGATGTCAGCTATAAGAAAAGTGATTATGAGGATATTAAATCGAGCGAAGACAGTACCTCAACGGTTCAAGGTGCCAACCTGCAATTGGTAAAAGATTTGTTTGATTATGGCATTTTTACTACCTCGCTTATTAGCGAACAGCAAGGTTGGGAGTCGACCAGTATTACCTCGGGTTCAGACACAAGTGAGCAATTTGATAAAGATGCTTGGTTACATACGTTAGCAGCAGAGTATCAGTATCAGAGTGATGATCTTTATGGTATCACCTTAGGCTTAGCGGCTCATAATCATGAGCAAGACCAAGGCGATGATGATAATTACTCAGGACAATTATCAGGTTATTGGAACGTTGCTGATAACAGCAAAGTACACGCCGGTGTTGCACGCAAAGTTCGTTTTCCTTTGTTAACTAACCTGTATTCTCAATCATCCGGTAATGAAGATCTTAACCCAGAAGAGTCTGCACATTTTGAATTAGGTCTTAAACAGGGTTTAGGTTACCAAACCGAATTCGATGTGACTGGTTTCTACACTGAAGCAGACGATTATATTGCCAAAGATGACAACAGTATTTATCAAAACTTAGGTGACTATAAGTTTAAAGGTGTCGATTTATCGATTAAAAATCAATACTTTGATAATTTAATGCTAACGGTCTCTTATAGCTATTTAGACTCTGAAGCGTCAGATGAAGATGATATGACAGAACTTGAGTATCGACCAAAGCATCAATATCGATTCCAAGGCCAATATCAATTTGATATTGGATTGAAAGTGAACCTCGATATTGAACACATTGCAGATCAAGTATTCTATACCAGTGAAGAAATCAGTGGCACCACAGTGTCGGTGCAAAATGATGTAGACAATTATACCTTAATTGATCTTGGTCTTTCGCAGCCGATTATGGGGGATAATTTAGAAGCTTATATCAGAGCGACTAATTTATTGGATGAAAATTATTATCAGAGTGAAGCACTGCCGCAAGCAGGCCGCCAAGTGTTTGTTGGTATTAACTGGCAGCTTTAATTCATGACCTTACTGGCATTGCATCAGGTTGAACTGCAACTGGGGAGTTCAACTGATTTGTATCAGAACCTTAATCTTCAGATCAATGCTGGAGAATGCCACTGTATTAGTGGGGCGACAGGTTGTGGTAAAACAACCTTATTGCAGCTGATGGCAATGCCAAATCAATTTAATTATCAAGGGGAAATAACCCATAGCCCAGAGCTCATCATTGGCATGATCATGCAAGACCCTCATGTACAATTGGTGAGGGAAACCATAGGTGCTGAAGTTGCATTTGGGCTTGAAAATTTATCTGTTCCTGCTTTGGATATGTTGCCATTAGTTGAACAGGCATTAGCTAAAGTTGGGTTAGCCTTTCCGCTCAATACGCCCGTAACTCATCTCTCTTTAGGGCAAAAGTATCGTTTGATGCTGGCGGCTCAATTGGTATTTGAACCTAACTTGATGTTAATTGATGAGCCGTGGGCGCAACTTGATAATCAAGGCATTACCGAGCTGTGTAAGGTATTAACAGACTTACTTGAAACGGGTGTTAGCGTGGTGATAGTGGAGCACAATACTGCTCCATTTACTGACATGATTGATTTTCAATGGCAATTAACTTCAGGTGCACTGTTCTGCTCTACTCGCTCCCCCCAAGCCAGTCACGATTTTGCCGATAAAATCAGTCGTCATTCTGCTTCTTTGTGTTTAGACGATAAAATGTCCGTCAATATGATGCAGCAGAAAAATGTTGACGCTGCCGCTCAAAGCAATTGTTTACTGACTCTGTCGGACGTGACAATTAGGTATGCTAATCAAATCGCCACATTACACATCAGTGAGACTGTGAGTCTACATGCAGGTGACATAGTGGGCTTATTTGGTGAAAATGGTTGCGGCAAAACCAGTTTGTTTAATCAAATTGTCGGTGTGAGTGATGAATACAAAGGCCAGATTTCATTGTTAGGTAAAACACCTAAACTGGGACTATTTGGGGCAAACTTAGGTTTTTTAATGCAAAGACCGTCAAGGCAGCTTTTTGAAATGACGGTACAGCAAGAGCTTGAATTTAGCCTTAAACGATTCGGTTTACCATTAGCTAATGCAACCGAGATATTAACACAATTAAATTTATTGCCTTTAGCGTCGCATTCTCCGCATAAATTGTCTTATGGGCAACAACATCTTGTGGCATTAGCATCAGTGCTGTGTATAAAACCTAAGATCTTATTATTAGATGATCCTTTCGCTGGATTAGATAATCATTATTTTCCACTGGTGATTAATGCTTTAAAACACTTTGCTGAAAACGGTGGGGCGATTATTTTTTCTAGTCATCGACCCATACTGTCTTCACTGCTGAGTAAATGTTGGCTTATTGAGCAGCAACAGCTTACTGAACACTGTGTGTTAAAAAGAGTATCTTAGTGATGATACATTTAAAGTCAACCAAGCGTGACAAATACACACTAACCAATCTAGTACCTGAAAAGAGTGCATTAAACAACGCTATTTTACGCTCAAAACAAAAGCTCATTTTATGCAGCGCCGCAATCGCTTTTAGTATTGTTTTATCAATGAGTGCTTTTTTAGTGTTACAACAACACCTAGGTTACTTATTGCTCATCAATGCTTGCCTATTGGTTCACGCATGGTTTTGCCAAGCTAAACTCGCTCCGTTAATCAAACTTTTTATATTCCAATCGCTGGTGACCATTGGCTTGTATGTCTTGCTTTATGGCCAAGATCGATTATTTGAAGCGGTCATTGTAGTGACTCGCATCATACTGGTGATGTTGCCGAGCTGGTGGCTCGCGAGTACGCAATCAAGCCATCAAATAAGCCAGGTACTCAGTTTATTACTGCCGACAAAATGGGCGTTTGTAGTGACAACATCAATTAAAGTATTACCTTTTATTGGCCAAGAAGCTCGAGACATTTACCATATTCAATGCTTACGCGGCGCCCGTATTACCCCTAAAGCATTAATGAATCCTATCAATTGGTATGAGCTGGTTAAGTGCGTGTTATTTCCTTTGCTTATTCAATTGTTAAGTTTGTCAAAACACATTGCGCACTCTGCAAACCAACGACACTTCGATAAATCATCAACCCACACACATTGGCCGTTAAACTAACATTATGACAATAAGGTATTCGTAAATGAGTTCGAGATTTAATTTACACCATTCTTTGTTTATTGGTTTTTGTGCAACATTACTGGTGGTGATTAAAAGTATGTTGCGGATGAAGCTAGGCTTTTCCGGGCATTCGATGTTTTTAATGAGTTTATTTTATTTAGTGTGCTACGGAGCCACCAATAAAGTTGGCAGTATTAGCTTATGTGGATTGTTATCGGGCATGTTAGCGATGATTTTAGGCGTTGGTAAAGGCGGGTTATTTATTTTATTGAAATTTACTTTACCTGCTATGGCAATGGACATCGGCTTACTGTTTATAGGTGCGTTATTCTCGCTTAAGGTTCGCCTGATTTTAGTGGCATTAATAGGCTCAGTTGCATGGGCGCTTAAGTCTGGTGTGCAAGATTTCTTAGTAGGTATGGACATGAATATTGTCTTACTTCAATTTGGGATTAACTGCCTAAGCGGCGGTGCGTTTGCTGTATTAGGCGCATTATTGGTACCGCTGATTTTAAAGCGTCTAGATGCGCATGATTTACTAATGAAAAATGGGATGCGAGATAAATGACAACAACCTGGTTAATTTGTATTGACGATACTGATGATATTGGCACCAAAGGCACAGGTGAAATTGCCGAGGAAATAATGGCACTTATTATGGCTGAATCTGCTGTGAGTTCGGTCAATAAGCTGGGCGTAAAGCATGCTAGCTGGGTGACAAGGCATCAGTTATTTGTGCATCCTGATATTCCATACACTTCTCACAATAGTGCAATGTGTTTCGAATTAGAGTCTGATTTATCGTTGAGTAAAATCAAACAGTTATGCATTGCGCATTTAGTGGCAGAGAGTGCTGCGGTAGCAGACCCGGGGTTAGCGATTGTCGATAAAAACGCATTAACGGCTGATGATTGTCATCAACTCATATGTTTTGGTGTTGACGCTAAACAGATGGTTAAAACTAAAAATGAGGCTTATCAACTGGCTGAAACAGTCAATGTCGATTTATCTGAACATGGCGGTACGGGTCAAGGTGTGATTGGTGCTTTAGCGGGTATCGGCTTACGTTTGTCGGGTAATGATGGCAGGTTAAAGGCCAAGTTTCAGTGGGGTTATCTGACGAGATCCCTTCGGTATTGCTAAGCGTTGATCACATCACTGAGCAATGTGGCCTTGACGGCGTCATAGATGTGAATGGGCAGATGCTTAGTGGCCAAGAACAGATTTTATTGAGTGGAAAGGTCAAAGCTGTGTTCCATGGTCATTTATTTTTGTTATTGGCATATCAAGTGCCAAACCCGCAAACCGGTGATCTTCAATGGTGTAATGCGTTAAGACAACAGTTAAAAAAATACTGATCATGGGGGCAGAAATGAAGCGATGCAATCACAGTCAACATCAAGAGCTTGATGGTTCAATCATGACGAGATGGTTTACTTATGTCCTTTCGCTCGCAAGTACTACAGCAGCAGAGGCGCAAAATAGTGTAGCACCAGGACGTTGGTTGTTTCGTTTTGACAATCATAATGTCATTCAATCTCGGCAGGCTGCTGCGGTTTGCCAGTATTTTATCGAAGATGATGAAGATGAGATGATTGATGATGTATTACTAAGCTGTTTTAACTGTATGCAACGCCGCTGGCTCATTGATGGCTTTGAATGCGTTGGGTTACCGCTAAACCAACCATTAGTTGAGTGATTGAACCATATCGAGTTTAGTCATCAATGTTATCTTTGCTCATGGGGTAAGCATTGGTTTAATGGGCTAAGTTTAACATGGGTTGAGCCTACTTCTTTAGGCTCAAGCCAAGTGTCTTTATCGATGATTATAGGGCTTTATTTACGCAGTGATCTTTGCTTTTTTTAGCCAATAAACACCTTTTTACGCCGTTCGTTTTTTAAGCATTACTCCGTGATGATATCAATTATGGTTCTATTGCGACCGTCTTGCTTGGCTTGATACAGATTATCATCTGCCACTTTAATCCATTTGTCTAAATCATTGGCGTAATCAGCATTGGCAGTAATAGCCCCAATACTGACAGTCACGCTGAATTCACGCTTATCTTCAGGCGAAGTAAACTTTTGTTCAGATACGGCCTCTCTAAAGCTATTAAGGTGATGTTTGATGTGTAACGCATTGCTCAGCGGCAATATTAATAAAAATTCTTCGCCACCATAACGAGCCACAATATCAATGTCGCGCTTAAAGTATTTTTGTAATAACTGAGAAAAAATACGTAAACATTCGTCACCTGCTAAATGGCCATAGTTATCGTTTACTTCTTTAAATAAGTCTAAATCTAATACCACCACGGTAAGGGCTTGTTCGCTGCGCATGCAAAAGTCGAGCATTTCATTAAATTTACCTTCAGCATAACGACGGTTAAATAAGCCTGTTAGTGAGTCTCTGTCGACTAACTCTTTGAGCTTACGGTTAGCATTTTCTAATTCCTCAGTGCGTTTGGCCACGGTTTCTTCTAATTCAACTTGATTGTCAATCAACTGCTGTTTACTGGCTGCTAATCGTTGGTACAAATTAAATACTTCTTTAGGGGAATTTTCATCAATGCTGGGTACTTTTGTCCCACCGGTTGCTGATGTACTGAATTGATTTGCGACCACCTCGAGCGGTACGGTTAATAGTGCGCTAAGTTTCCTGGAAATATAAAAAGTACACAGCAGCGAAATAAGTAGCATAAGAAAACTACTAAACATTTGCTCTTCTGCCAATTTAAGTAAAGGTGAGAACTCTTTTAAAATGTATACGATCCAGCCATTTTCCAGTGTTTTATGGGCATAGATATATTCAGGCACAATAGAATCTGGATGTTCAATATTGAGTAATTCAAGGCTAGTGCGATATACGCCATCATTGACCGTGAAATCAAACACTGACAACGCGGTTAATCCGAGTTTTTCAGACGAATAAATAATTTGGTTTTGCTCATCGACCATGACGACCGATTCATCGTCAGTATATTCATTATTTTGGTCAATATGGGAGAAGTGACTTAAATCTAACGATCCCTCTACAATCCCCGCCGTTGTTGTATGCTGAAGGTCAGTATAGAAGGGGGCACTCATGGCAATAATGGCATCATTACCAAAACCGCGGCCTAAAAACACAGATGAGACAAATAGGCGGTGATTGTAAAACGATTCAATAAAATAGTCGCGGTCTTTAATATTGATGTTTTGTTCATTGTCAATATTAATTAACCGCGAGAACTGGGCTGGCATTAATAATGTCGGCACTGGGATCAGCTATCAGCATGCTAATAAAACCTGGGTAGCTTTCATGTAGGTTAGTTAACATCTTCTGCCATTGAGAGCGATCGTTTGCGACGATGGTTAATTGCTTTGCCGCATTATCAATGACGGTTTTGTGGCTTTGTAAGTAATTTTGAGTCGAGGTTGCCAAGTGAGAAACCGCGTCATTGATGTTTTGTTTCAACATGGCTTGTTGACGTTCTAAAAAATAATAATTAAATATTAATGCCGAAAATAGCAGGGTAAGCGTCACCATAAGGGTGAAAAAATACGTTAATTGAGCACTCAACATACGCCGATGACGATCTTTTACTTTATCTTTAAAAAACCATAGCTTAGGTATGGCTAAAATGAGTAGCGAGGCCAGGCTGGTATACACCAATCCATTCACGCCTTGTTTAGCGATGATAAACCCTAAGTGCGACGAAGGGATCTCCATAATAAAGGTGACATATAAGTACACTAAAGGTGCACCTATTATGAGCCAATACGCCGCATCAGCATATAAAGCATAGATATCTAATCGTCTTGCATAACCCAAAAATAACGCTTCAAGCCCGAAAAATAGGTAAACATGAGGACTATCCCAGTTAATCATTAAGCCTGTTGACGCAAACATGGCGGTTAAAAATGCATACCAAGGCTCAAGTAATACGGCGGCAATGACCGTCACGGTGTTCCCCAGCACAAATTGCACATTGGCGAAAAACTGAATGGGATAACAGTTGATGAGTAAACCTGCAATGCCCAGAACAATAGAAAACAGCAGGTGTTGTTTGTTAATGCTGGAAAGCGTCAAAAAGAGATCCTTATTGATTTTATTATAAAAACCGTCATGGCTATTCGATACTTATCTCAAGAAACTGATGAGATTTCAATGTAAACCCAAATTTATATTGTGTTCATTCTGCGGCATAAAAGCCAATTTATAATGTTATTTCGTCGGCTTTTTGTTCGACCTTGGTCTAAAGAAGTTTAATCACTTTAATTAAATCTAACAATAAAAATGAATATAAGCTTCTGATAGAATTTGATTTTATTGGTTTTTATCATGTTTTATCAAAAAAGGTACGACTAAGGTCTTGATTGTGGTGCTGGTATGAGTTGCTAAATTAACAATGACTTTACAAAAACTAGCACAGGGGAGTCGCAATGAGTTTTGAAAATAACGATAAGGCAGCGGGTTATTGGCGTGAGAATTTACGTCTAGTACTTAGTTTGCTTGCAATTTGGGCTGCAGTGTCATTTGGCTGCGGCATTTTATTAGTTGATGTACTTAACGAAATCACATTTATGGGATTCAAACTGGGGTTTTGGTTTGCGCAGCAGGGTGCAATGTATGTATTCGTGGCGCTGATTTTTGTTTATGTAGCGAAAGCTAATGCATTAGACAAAAAATACAATGTTCAGGAAGACTAAGGGGCACTACGATGGATGTTCAAACACTCACTTATTTAATTGTCGGCGCCACTTTTGCGCTGTACATCGGGATCGCCATTTGGTCTCGTGCAGGTTCTACTAAAGAGTTTTATGTTGCTGGTGGCGGTGTTCACCCCGTGTTGAACGGCATGGCAACCGCGGCAGACTGGATGTCTGCGGCATCATTTATTTCGTTGGCGGGTATTGTGTCATTTGTGGGATATGACGGTTCAGTTTATTTAATGGGCTGGACTGGCGGTTATGTATTACTGGCTTTATGCATGGCACCTTATCTACGTAAGTTTGGTAAGTTTACCGTGCCAGACTTCATTGGTGACCGCTATTACTCGCAAACGGCCCGTACTGTTGCGGTAGTGTGTGCCATCTTTATTTGTTTTACCTACATTGCAGGTCAAATGCGTGGGGTAGGCGTGGTGTTCTCCCGCTTCTTAGAAGTTGAGGTGGAAACCGGCGTATACATAGGTATGGCTGTGGTGTTCTTTTATGCGGTATTAGGCGGCATGAAAGGGATTACCTATACTCAGGTTGCGCAATATTGCGTATTGATTTTTGCTTTTATGGTACCAGCCATCTTTATTTCGGTAATGATGACAGGTCATATTTTACCGCAAATCGGCTTTGGGGCTGAGCTCATTGATGCAGCGGGTAATGGCACTGGGGTGTACTTACTCGATAAGCTCGATGGTTTATCTGCCGAGTTAGGCTTCTCCCAATACACCGAAGGTTCTAAAGACATGATTGACGTGTTCTTTATTACCGGTGCATTGATGTTTGGTACTGCTGGTTTACCACACGTAATCGTGCGTTTCTTTACGGTACCTAAAGTGAAAGATGCACGTGTATCAGCGGGTTGGGCATTAGTGTTTATTGCGATCATGTATACTACGGTTCCTGCATTGTCAGCGTTTTCACGAGTCAATATGATTGAAACCATTAATGGTCCAGATTCAGCCGGTGTACCTTATGAAACCGCACCTTCGTGGATTAAAAACTGGGAAAAAACCGGTTTAATCAAGTGGGAAGATAAAAACGATGATGGCAAGATTTTTTACACCAACGGTGAACAAAATGAAATGAACATCGATCGCGATATTATCGTACTTGCTACCCCAGAAATTGCTTCGCTACCAGCGTGGGTTATTGCCCTTGTTGCAGCGGGTGGTTTAGCGGCGGCATTATCAACATCAGCAGGTTTATTGTTAGTTATCTCAACATCGGTATCACACGATTTACTGAAGAAAAACTTAATGCCAGACATCTCTGATCAAAAAGAGTTGATGTACGCCCGTATTGCTGCTGCATTAGGCGTGGTAATGGCCGGTTACTTTGGTATTAATCCACCAGGCTTTGTGGCTGCGGTGGTAGCGATTGCATTCGGTTTAGCGGCGGCGTCATTGTTCCCTGCTATTATCATGGGCATTTTCTCTAAAACCATGAATAAAGAAGGCGCTATTGCCGGTATGGTGATTGGTTTATTATCTACTGCCAGTTACATTGCATACTTTAAGTTTATCAATCCAGCAGCGAATTCATCTGACAATTGGTTCATAGGTATTTCACCTGAAGGTTTTGGTATGGTGGGCATGTTTATTAACTTTGGTGTGGCATTTGCGGTCAGTAAAGTGACCACTAAAATTCCTGATGAGATTGTTGAAATGGTTGAGTCTATCCGTTTCCCTAAAGGGTCAGGTGGAGCACACGACCATTAATCATCAAGCTCGATTATTAAGCTAATATAAAAGGGCGCTTCGGCGCTCTTTTTGTTGGGCTTTAGTCCTATAGCTCTGAGTTTAAACGCTTTGCTATAGTGATATTGGTAAACAATAGGGAGTTGAGTAATGGATGCAAGCGAGTTACAACCCGTAGAACAATTTTTGGCTACACATTCTCCATTTGACTCGTTATCCGCTGAGGTGATTAGCCGATGCGCTAAAACCATTACCGTGGGCTATTACAGTAAAGCCTCTGCTTTTGTGGAGTTCGATAAAGACAACCCTAAATTGTATATCGTCCGCAGTGGTGCATTTGAGGTGCGCGATCCTGAAGGCGTGCTAGTGGATCGTGTTGCAGAAGGCGAATGCTTTGGCTTTTCGACGTTATTGTCGGGTGAGAAGGTGGTTAACAAGGTCGCGATTTTAGAAGATGGTTTGGTTTATCACTTACCTCAGGCATTATTTGCTCAATTGCGTGCAGACTACCGTAGCTTTGATCAGTTTTTTACCCGAGCTTTTGCCAAGCGTTTACGAAATGAAGGGCGCTTTAAAGCAAAAGATCTGACCACTACTAGTCGCATTACATCAATCATGTGTGCCAAACCCATTACTATTCAAGCCCATGCCAGTGTAAATGATGCTGCTAAATTGATGCGTGAGCACAGAGTTTCATCGGTGCTGGTGATAGATAATAATAAGTTGGTGGGGATTTTAACTGACCGTGATTTACGTAATCGTGTTATTGCTGAAGGGTTGGATGTCAATACACTGGTGAGTCAAGCCATGACGGTTAATCCCATTACCACCCACGCCAATGCGCTGGTGTTTGAAACCATGTTAACCATGAGTGAGCATAATATTCACCATTTGCCTGTGGTCGAAGGGACCGAGACACTTGGTATGATCACCAGTACAGATATTTTACGTGCACAACGTTCTCAACCCTTATTGCTCATCGGAGAAATCGGTCGCCAAGCCAATATCGACAGTTTAATTCAAGTGAGTAAACAAATTCCTTTGTTATTACAAAATTTAATTAGCGCAGATGCTAGAGCTGAGGAAATAGGCCGAGTACTGACGTCGGTTACCGATGCACTAACGCGTCGCTTGATTGAATTAAACCAACAGATACTGGGTAAAGCTCCAATGGCTTTTTGTTGGCTAGCTTTTGGTTCACAAGGTCGCCAAGATCAGGTGGCATGTTCTGATCAAGATAATGGTTTATTGTTAGCCCACGAACCCGATGAGTTCGCTGCCGCATATTTTGACACCTTAACTAAAGCGGTGTGTAAAGGGCTTGATCAGTGTGGCTATGTATATTGCCCGGGCGATATTATGGCGCAAAACCCTCAATGGCGGTTACCGCTAAATCAATGGAAAGCCTTATTTAAACATTGGGTGCTTGAGCCTGAGCCTAAAGCTTTAATGCACGCCAGTATCTTTTTTGATATGCGTCCAGTATTTGGCCTGATAAGTTTATTCAGTGAGTTACAAGATGAGGTATTAGCCTCGACTAAAGATAACGACATCTTTCTTGCTGGCATGGCGGGTAATTCACTCACAGAGTCACCGCCATTGGGCTTTTTTAGAAAATTTGTGCTTGAGCGCGATGGCAGTGAAGTCAAAGGTATGGATTTAAAGCATAAGGGCAGTGCGCTGATTAATGACATTGCTCGGGTTTACGCATTAAGTGCGGGTATCAAAGAGGTGAATACGGCTAAAAGGATCAGAGCCTTAATGGATGCCAATATTATTAATCGTAAAGATGCGCTTAATCTTGCTGATGCGCATGAGTTTATTGCTCATATGCGCCTAGCCAATCAAGGATATCAGGTAACCCATAATTTACCGGTGAATAATTTTTTAAAGCCACAGCATTTATCATCATTATTGCGGCATCAATTACGTGATGCATTTAAGGTGGTGCATGACGCACAAGCGGGTATAAAGCTGAAGTTTTTGAGGAGCTTTTAGTGGCCAATCTGTGGTGGATCAAAGCATTACTGTGGCGTAGTAAAACAAAATCATTACCTTTGCCCTTAAAAAATTACTTAGCGGCAATCACACCTGTGTTAAGCCAACGCTTTATTGACGCACCATTAATGGCGATTGATCTGGAAATGACAGGTCTAGACCCACTTCAAGATCAAGTGATTAGCATCGGTATTGTGCCTATTGTTAATGGCGTTATCCCGTTAGATAAAGCGCAACATTTAATGATTGCAATTAGTGGCAGTGTTGGTCAAAGTGCTACAGTACATGGCATTGTTGATAATCAATTACATAAAGCACTGTCAATTGAACAAGCTATGCAATGGTTTTTAGCACAAACCCAAGGGCACATTTTAGTCGCCCATCATGCGCCACTGGATATTCAGTTTATTCAGCAACAGTTACTGCGTTGTTTTGGACATTCAGTACCTTTGGTGTTTATCGACACTTTAGCAATAGAAAAAAAGCGCTGTTTAAGACAACAGGATGTACTAAGGCAAGGTTCTTTGCGATTAGGCGCGAGTAGAGAGCGTTATCATCTACCCGTTTACTCTGCACATAATGCGCTGGTTGATGCCTTATCTTGCGGCGAATTGTTATTAGCACAAGTTGCAGCCATGGGGGGGATGAAACAGTTGTCGCTGAAAAACCTTATCGATATATATTAATACCATTACAACATTACGACGCCTTAATCAAAAAAATGCTGGACGCATTCTGAGTGGTCATTTATTAATGAAGTTCGGTATAGAAGCCAGTCGGATTTGAAGTGCCCCCCAATAATTGGACACCGATTATTGGGGGGCTTTTTATTTTTTTAACAAAAGATGAACAACAATTATGCTTCGTTGTTGTCTACTTTACTTAAAAAATGATCAACTGCTGGCTTAATCATTTCTAAGGCTGTTTTGTCACAAGGCGATAATTCAGCATCACTGGTATGTATCGCAGTGGTGCGTTCACCCCATTTGAGTAACAGTGCCGCAGAGGTTAACCCTGCACCAAATGCACAGGACAAAATGGTTTGTCCCGCGACAATTCTACCCTGTGATAACGCATCGCAAATCGCGATAGGAATAGTTGCTGCAGAGGTGTTGCCATAGTCAGCAATATTGACAAAAGCTTTTTCTTTTGGAATTTTCATCCGGCTGACGAGGGTATCAATAATCCGCTCATTGGCTTGATGCGGAATAACAAAATCAACATCATCAATATTGGTATTGCATTTTTCGAGCACTTTGGCGCTTAAGTTCGCCATGCCATGAATCGCACGCTTAAACACTTCTTGGCCGTTGATGTGTATATAAAAGTCCAGTGAGTCATTATCAAATCGATCCATCTGGGTGCCAAAGTTAGACTGTAAAATATGACGCCCTTCAGGGTCGTTATTTAACTCATAACCTAATATGCCGCCTGGCGTTTCACTTGCTTCAAGCACAATCGCTCCAGCACCATCACCAAACAGTACTGCGGTTTCACGACGAGACCAATCAAGGTAAAACGACAGACGTTCAGCACCAATAATGAGCACTTTTTTGTTTTGGCCGCTTTTAATCATTGAGCTTGCTAAGCCCACGCCATATAAAAAACCACTGCAGGCAGCATTAATGTCAAATGCTGCGCATGTGGCGCCAATATTTGCCTGTACAGTAGAAGCAATATTAGGGATTAGGGTATCAGGGCTTGCCGTGGCTAAAATAATTAAGTCAAGCTCACTGCCATCAATGCCTGCGGCAGCTAGGGCATGTTTGGCAGCAACAGAGGCCATTTCTGACGTATTAACGTGGCTTATCTTACGCTTACTAATACCTGTACGAGTCTTGATCCACTCATCGGTGGTGTCCATGAACGTGGCTAAGTCATCGTTAGTCAGTGTGGCAGGTGGAACTGACTTTCCCCAACCGGTAATGTGTGCATACTGCATAAGCGTTCTCTCAATACATATTAACAATTAAATAAATAGCTTTAATATCAATTAATAATATCAAACCTGTATGTTTGATTAAGAATTATTATTGTTGTTATGACTTAATTTTTTGTTCAACTAATTTGGTAATTGAAGCGGCAGCACTCAAAATGTGCTCATGTAACAGTGCCGTTGCTTTTTCGACATCACCCGCTTTACACAGTTCAAGTAATATTCTGTGTTCACGTTCAGCAGTGGGTATGCCACCAGTAAATAACAGTTGTAATCGAATATAACGATCGCAATTGGTATTAAGCCCATGGACAACATCTAGCGTGTGTGGTCTATTGGCTGCTTTATACAAACGAGTGTGAAAACGAGTGTTGATCTCACTCCAACTGGCGACAGATTCTTTGAGCTTAAAAGCTAACTCTAGTTGTACGAGTACGGCTTCTGCATCGGCAATATCTTGCTCGGTTAAATTGGGTATTGCTTTAGCCAATAAATCAGATTCAATCATGGCACGCAACTCAAATAACTCAGTAACTTGCTCTACAGATAATTTAGTTGCTGTAGCCCCTTTATGAGGCTCAAAGTTAATTAATCCTTCAGCTTCTAATTGGACTAATGCTTCACGTACAGGAATACGGCTTACGTTCAACTGTTCAGCAATCGCTGACTGTCTGAGCGGCTCGCCTCCTTCTATATCACCAGAAAGGATCTGTTCTCTGAGCGCTTCAACAACAAGTTGTGTGCGGGTTTTGTGAATAATAGGAGGTATATTGCTCATGTCATTTTTATCACTACTAATTTATTCGAGCAAGGGTAACGCTTAGCTAGCGCTTTATAAAGTGAAACCTACAGATAAATATAGATAAACATCATAAATGTAATCTAAAGCAACTTAAAATAAACAAATAAGTAAAATTTGTCAGTTTATCTGGCACCAAATAGTTGTCAATGGGATAATCACAACAATATCCAGTTTAAGGAGTGTTAGGTTGAATAAGGCAGTATTTCTAGATCGCGATGGTGTCATTAATAAAGACACGGGTTATGTGCATAACGTAGACGACTTTGAATATATAGACGGTATATTTGAAGCTTGTAAAGCGTTAAAAGACATGGGCTACTTATTAGTTGTTGTCACTAATCAATCTGGTATTGCTCGTGGTATGTACAGCGAAGAGGATTTTCATCACCTCACTGAGTGGATGGATTGGAACTTTGCCGATAAAGGTGTCGAACTCGACGGTATTTATTATTGCCCGCATCACCCAGATAAAGGCATTGGTGAATACAAACAAGATTGTGACTGTCGTAAACCTAAACCTGGAATGTTGACCTCAGCGGCTTCATTTTTAAAAATCGACTTGAGCCAATCTGTGATGGTAGGTGATAAGGCCGATGACATCCGCGCAGCACATGCCGCAGGTATTCAAACCGCCATCTTGGTTCGTTCAGGTAAAGTGGTAGACGAGGCGGGTATTACACTGGCGACGACCATTGTTGATAGTATTGCTGATGTACCGCAATTTTTAAGTAAGTGATCATTGGTAAGTCACCCAAGCAAAGCATGCGCCTTACAAGCACTTTGTTTTAATGAGTTAACATTGTATTAACCTGGTTTGAACCTCATTTAATGACGAATTATATAAATTGGACACTTTATATAGAAGTAAATGGCTAATACGGGCTATTACAATGATATTTAAGGCAGTTTAAAAAGGTATCAACAGGGCGATTTTGTTCATAAAGTCAGCATAAATAGTTTAAAATAGGCCTTTGAGTTTAAAAACTGTCCAGTTAAGCGATAAACTTAAGAAAAAAACGCAAAAGGCCTTGCACATTAAAATGAGTTCCCTATAATGCGCACCACTGACACGGAACACGGCGTATGACGCAGCGTTACCAAGTCCGCTCTTTAACAATTTATCAAGTAATCTGTGTGGACATTCACAGGTATTGAGTTATTCGAAATTGTCTTTTTGTTCTTCGGAGCGTAGGCAATCAAAAATTTAAACTCAATGATGAGAATGTTCATAGTAATATGACACTACAGCAATGTAGTGAGTAATTCGTAAGCTCTTATGAGCGAAGCGAATTATGACAGTAGAATTCATTGAGTCGAGACTTTGTCTCAAAAAACTTTAATTGAAGAGTTTGATCATGGCTCAGATTGAACGCTGGCGGCAGGCCTAACACATGCAAGTCGAGCGGTAACAGAAAGTAAGCTTGCTTACTTTGCTGACGAGCGGCGGACGGGTGAGTAATGCCTAGGGATCTGCCCAGTCGAGGGGGATAACAGTTGGAAACGACTGCTAATACCGCATACGCCCTACGGGGGAAAGGAGGGGACCTTCGGGCCTTTCGCGATTGGATGAACCTAGGTGGGATTAGCTAGTTGGTGAGGTAATGGCTCACCAAGGCGACGATCCCTAGCTGTTCTGAGAGGATGATCAGCCACACTGGGACTGAGACACGGCTCCAGACTCCTACGGGAGGCAGCAGTGGGGAATATTGCACAATGGGGGAAACCCTGATGCAGCCATGCCGCGTGTGTGAAGAAGGCCTTCGGGTTGTAAAGCACTTTCAGTAAGGAGGAAAGGTTAACGATTAATACTCGTTAGCTGTGACGTTACTTACAGAAGAAGGACCGGCTAACTCCGTGCCAGCAGCCGCGGTAATACGGAGGGTTCGAGCGTTAATCGGAATTACTGGGCGTAAAGCGTGCGCAGGCGGTTTGTTAAGCCAGATGTGAAATCCCCGGGCTCAACCTGGGAATTGCATTTGGAACTGGCGAACTAGAGTCTTGTAGAGGGGGGTAGAATTCCAGGTGTAGCGGTGAAATGCGTAGAGATCTGGAGGAATACCGGTGGCGAAGGCGGCCCCTGGACAAAGACTGACGCTCATGCACGAAAGCGTGGGGAGCAAACAGGATTAGATACCCTGGTAGTCCACGCCGTAAACGATGTCTACTCGGAGTTTGGTGCCTTGAGCACTGGGCTCTCAAGCTAACGCATTAAGTAGACCGCCTGGGGAGTACGGCCGCAAGGTTAAAACTCAAATGAATTGACGGGGCCCGCACAAGCGGTGGAGCATGTGGTTTAATTCGATGCAACGCGAAGAACCTTACCTACTCTTGACATCTAGAGAAGCCGGAAGAGATTCTGGTGTGCCTTCGGGAACTCTAAGACAGGTGCTGCATGGCTGTCGTCAGCTCGTGTTGTGAAATGTTGGGTTAAGTCCCGCAACGAGCGCAACCCCTATCCTTATTTGCCAGCACGTAATGGTGGGAACTCTAGGGAGACTGCCGGTGATAAACCGGAGGAAGGTGGGGACGACGTCAAGTCATCATGGCTCTTACGAGTAGGGCTACACACGTGCTACAATGGCGTATACAGAGGGTTGCAAAGCCGCGAGGTGGAGCTAATCTCACAAAGTACGTCGTAGTCCGGATTGGAGTCTGCAACTCGACTCCATGAAGTCGGAATCGCTAGTAATCGTAGATCAGAATGCTACGGTGAATACGTTCCCGGAGCCTTGTACACACCGCCCGTCACACCATGGGAGTGGGCTGCAAAAGAAGTGGGTAGTTTAACCTTCGGGAGAACGCTCACCACTTTGTGGTTCATGACTGGGGTGAAGTCGTAACAAGGTAGCCCTAGGGGAACCTGGGGCTGGATCACCTCCTTACCTATACGACTAGCTCGATACTTGGTGACAATAAACTGCATCTGTGCGTTTATTGCACACAGCACATCCGTGTGCTTGAGTGTTCACACAGATTACTTGATAGAAAGAAAGAGAAATTACGTGTCTGTTTAGACGACGTTAATTCGCTCTAGCACAAGGCGCTTGAAGCGTGAAGAAGGACGTGTAGTACACTACACGACGACTGAACAATGAAAAGCAACGCAGTGATTGAGTGAAAAAACAAGTATAAATGGGTCTGTAGCTCAGCTGGTTAGAGCGCACCCCTGATAAGGGTGAGGTCGGTGGTTCAAGTCCACTCTGACCCACCAAAATCTCGTTAACTCTGCGTTGTCGGATAATTCGTTTAGTAAGCTAAACGTCGTCATCCTCCGCCTTGATTTAACAAGATTTGGTAATACACCTTCATTGAAGGTAAACGTAAATTCTCAACTGCATGTAAATGGGGCTATAGCTCAGCTGGGAGAGCGCCTGCCTTGCACGCAGGAGGTCTGCGGTTCGATCCCGCATAGCTCCACCATTTACTTGTTGGTTCAATTGGTTTGGTCAATACGCTATAAAAAAGCTGTTCGATCCCACTCACATTGCTCCACCATCACATGCATTGGTAAGAGATGCCAAAGATAAATGAAATTTTATCTTTGGCTTTTTTAAGCCCGCTCTTTAACAATTTGGAAAGCTGATAGTACTAACTAAAAGGCGCATAAATGACGATTCGTTGTTGTTTGTGTGATTAGGTTAGTGCGAAAAACGTTAATGCGAAAGCATTAACACTTGAGTTCTCAAAACACTGTTTAAGTGTCTTGAATATTCTAAAAACTAAGGCGATTTCGTGTGCGAAAGTGCATGAATTATCAAAGTAAAAACCAGCTGGTCATGATATGACCCACGTTTTTCTTATCTTTTGTTTAGACAAAGGATGAGCGCAGTTAATCGCTTATTAGGCAAGGCTTGAAGTTGAACGACGAATGAGTGTAGCAGCGCTACATGATTGAAGAGTGAAATTGAAAACGCCGGATAATAAGATGAGTAACAAGCGTAAGAAAGACCCATTTGGGTTGTATGGTTAAGTGACCAAGCGTATACGGTGGATGCCTTGGCAGTCAGAGGCGATGAAGGACGTAGTAACTTGCGAAAAGCGTTGGCGAGCTAGTAACAAGCATTTGAGCTAACGATGTCCGAATGGGGAAACCCACTCACATAAGTGAGTATCTGCACATGAATACATAGTGTGTAGAGGCAAACCCGGGGAACTGAAACATCTAAGTACCCGGAGGAAAAGAAATCAACCGAGATTCCCCTAGTAGCGGCGAGCGAACGGGGATTAGCCCTTAAGTCAGTGGGGTGTTAGTGGAATGTGTTGGAAAGCACAGCGGCACAGGGTGATAGCCCCGTACACGAAAACTAACCATTGATGAAAACGAGTAAGGCGGGACACGTGACATCCTGTTTGAATATGGGGGGATCCATCCTCCAAGGCTAAATACTCCTGACTGACCGATAGTGAACCAGTACCGTGAGGGAAAGGCGAAAAGAACCCCTGTGAGGGGAGTGAAATAGAACCTGAAACCGTATACGTACAAGCAGTGGGAGCGGTTCTTGAGACCGTGACTGCGTACCTTTTGTATAATGGGTCAGCGACTTACATTTTGTAGCGAGGTTAAGCGAATAGCGGAGCCGTAGGGAAACCGAGTGTTAACTGCGCGTTTAGTTGCAAGGTGTAGACCCGAAACCCGGTGATCTAGCCATGGGCAGGTTGAAGGTTGAGTAACATCAACTGGAGGACCGAACCGACTTATGTTGAAAAATGAGCGGATGACTTGTGGCTGGGGGTGAAAGGCCAATCAAACCGGGAGATATCTGGTTCTCCTCGAAAGCTATTTAGGTAGCGCCTCGTACGAACACCATTGGGGGTAGAGCACTGTTAAGGCTAGGGGGTCATCCCGACTTACCAACCCTTTGCAAACTCCGAATACCAATGAGTGCTATACGGGAGACAGACGGCGGGTGCTAACGTCCGTCGTCAAAAGGGAAACAACCCAGACCGTCAGCTAAGGTCCCAAAGTGTATGTTAAGTGGGAAACGATGTGGGAAGGCTTAGACAGCTAGGATGTTGGCTTAGAAGCAGCCATCATTTAAAGAAAGCGTAATAGCTCACTAGTCGAGTCGGCCTGCGCGGAAGATGTAACGGGGCTAAACATACCACCGAAGCTACGGGTGCATTTCATTAGAGATGCGCGGTAGAGGAGCGTTCTGTAAGCGGTTGAAGGTGAAGGGGTAACCCACACTGGACGTATCAGAAGTGCGAATGCTGACATGAGTAACGATAAAGGGAGTGAAAAACTCCCTCGCCGAAAGACCAAGGGTTCCTGTCCAACGTTAATCGGGGCAGGGTGAGTCGACCCCTAAGGTGAGGCCGAAAGGCGTAATCGATGGGAAACAGATTAATATTTCTGTACTTTTGCTAACTGCGATGGAGAGACGGAGAAGGCTAGGCTAGCGCGGCGTTGGTAGTCCGCGTTTAAGGTGGTAGGCTGATTTCTTAGGCAAATCCGGGAAATCTTAAGGCCGAGAGCTGATGACGAGTCACTAAGGTGATGAAGTAGTTGATGCCATGCTTCCAGGAAAATCTTCTAAGCTTCAGGTTAGTAGAAATCGTACCCCAAACCGACACAGGTGGTCGGGTAGAGAATACCAAGGCGCTTGAGAGAACTCGGCTGAAGGAACTAGGCAAAATGGTACCGTAACTTCGGGAGAAGGTACGCTCCTGACGGTGATGAGACTTGCTCTCTAAGCTGTTGGGAGTCGCAGATACCAGGTGGCTGCAACTGTTTATCAAAAACACAGTACTGTGCAAAATCGCAAGATGACGTATACGGTATGACGCCTGCCCGGTGCCGGAAGGTTAATTGATTGGGTTATCCGTAAGGAGAAGCTCATGATCGAAGCCCCGGTAAACGGCGGCCGTAACTATAACGATCCTAAGGTAGCGAAATTCCTTGTCGGGTAAGTTCCGACCTGCACGAATGGCGTAATGATGGCCACGCTGTCTCCAGCCGAGACTCAGTGAAGTTGAAATTGCGGTGAAGATGCCGTATACCCGCGGCTAGACGGAAAGACCCCGTGAACCTTTACTATAGCTTGGCACTGAACATTGAACCTACATGTGTAGGATAGGTGGGAGACTTTGAAGCATGAACGCTAGTTTGTGTGGAGTCAATCTTGAAATACCACCCTTGTAGTTTTGATGTTCTAACCGCGCCCCTCATCGGGGTTCGGGACAGTGCCTGGTGGGTAGTTTGACTGGGGCGGTCTCCTCCCAAAGAGTAACGGAGGAGCACGAAGGTTGGCTAAGTACGGTCGGACATCGTACGGTTAGTGCAATGGCATAAGCCAGCTTAACTGCGAGACATACACGTCGAGCAGGTACGAAAGTAGGTCATAGTGATCCGGTGGTTCTGAATGGAAGTAGCCATCGCTCAACGGATAAAAGGTACTCCGGGGATAACAGGCTGATACCGCCCAAGAGTTCATATCGACGGCGGTGTTTGGCACCTCGATGTCGGCTCATCACATCCTGGGGCTGAAGTCGGTCCCAAGGGTATGGCTGTTCGCCATTTAAAGTGGTACGCGAGCTGGGTTCAGAACGTCGTGAGACAGTTCTAGTCCCTATCTGCCGTGGGCGTTGGATGATTGAAGGGGGCTGCTCCTAGTACGAGAGGATCGGAGTGGACGAACCGCTGGTGTTCGGGTTGTTATGCCAATAGCATTGCCCGGTAGCTACGTTCGGGATCGATAACCGCTGAAAGCATCTAAGCGGGAAGCGAGCCCTAAGATGAGTCATCCCTAGAGCTTTAAGCTCTCTAAAGAGCCGTAGGAGACTACTACGTTGATAGGCAAGGTGTGTAAGCGTTGTGAGGCGTTGAGCTAACTTGTACTAATGACCCGTGAGGCTTAACCATACAACCCAGATGGGTTTTACTGATACGCACTTAGTATTAGAATAGAGCACTTAAGTGGTGTGTAGAGACTCAAAGCAATCAGCTTTCCGAATTATTATTTAATGCCAAGGCGTTAAATAAACAATTTTGTCTGGAAACCATAGAGCTGTGCAGTTCCACCTGATCCCATTCCGAACTCAGAAGTGAAACACAGTATCGCCGATGGTAGTGTGGGGTCTCCCCATGTGAGAGTAGGTCATTTCCAGACGCCTAATAAGTACGAAAGCCCGTTGCTAATGCATCGGGCTTTTTTACGTCTAAGATTTGTGTGTCAAATGAGCAAGATAGCAGTGTGGTCGATATGCCCATGTGAGAGTAGGTCATTTCCAGGCGCCTAATTTCTCTGAAAGAGAGTGATAAGCCCGTTGCTAACACAACGGGCTTTTTTACGTCTGAGATTTGTGTGTCAAATGAGCAAGATAGCAGTGTGGTCGATATGCCCATGTGAGAGTAGGTCATTTCCAGACGCCTAATTTCTCTGAAAGAGAGTGATAAGCCCGTTGCTAACGCAACGGGCTTTTTTACGTCTGAGATTTGTGTGTCAAATGAGCAAGATAGCAGTGTGGTCGATATGCCCATGTGAGAGTAGGTCATTTCCAGACGCCTAATTTCTCTGAAAAGAGAGTGGTAAGCCCGTTGCTAACACAACGGGCTTTTTTACGTTTCGAATTTGAGCAATTAGTATTGTGGTTAAAATATCCAGTACTTGAATGCATAACAGAGAATGTTCAAACTTTTGTGCTTATTTTCAGTGATGTCCGCTTATTCACTATAAGTGTGAGGCAGATCATAGTTTAACCTGTTTTGTTGATACAATATTTAATTGAGTTAATACACTAATTTATCGTTTGAATGGGGGGAGCGTTGTGAATACCGTTTTCTACCTTGCCAAATATCATCATTTGCGCACTTGTGCGTCAAATAAACACATCGACAAATGAAATCTAGATTTATCTGTGAGGATAGCGGTTTTTACAATCTGATATTGGATTCACTTTGGTTGTTATTGCAACTAGGTTACATATTCCAAGCCGTTGTCTCTTCTCATTTTATGCATGTCTGGCTCTCTAGCCGATTAATACTGTTCAAGGTTGTGGGATCGAGACAAGGTTTTTGACAGAGATTGAACAAAGTTAGCTTGTTGCGTTAAAAATGATTGCTGTCATTCATAGAAGGATTTTTAGACAATGAATAACATACTGAAAAAAGTTATATATATCTTTGTTTTTATAGTGCTTATTTTTGTTTTTTGGTGGGGGTGGCAATATTTACAAGACCCTCCGCTAACCGATGGATTAGTGTCCGGTAACGGCAGAATTGAAGCTGTTGAAGTTGATGTATCAACTAAAATTGCGGGTCGAGTCGATACCATTTTAGCTCAAGAGGGAGACCTTGTTCAGGAGCAACAAGTTGTCGCACAAATTAACACCGATCAATTGCGTGCTCAACTGCTTGGTGCTGAAGCTAATGTGGCCAGTGCTGAAAGCCAAGTTGCTTCTGCTCTGGCGACCATCGAGCAGGCAAAGGCTGAAGAAGTGTTAACCGAACAAGAATTGTCTCGGGCTAAAGAACTGGTAAAAGATAACCATATTAGTAAAGAAACCTACGATACGCGAGTCAGTCAAGTAGCCGTTGCTAAAGCGGCGCTTCAGGCGGCTAAAGCAGGCCTTGTGTATCGTGAACGTATGGTCGATGCCGTTAAGGCCAGTACCAAAGAAATCCAAACTCAAATTGATGATTGTGTGCTGAAATCCCCAGTGACTGGCCGAGTCATATATCGACTTGCCGAGCCAGGTGAGGTGCTTGGCAGTGGTGGCAAAGTGTTGACCATGATTAACCTTGCTGATGTCTATATGGAAATATTTGTACCCTCGGCTCAAGCAAATCGTATTGCGATTGGCGCTGAGGCGAGAATTAAATTAGATGTTCTCAATTCTATAATACCTGCAACAGTGAGCTTTGTATCACCTGAATCACAATTTACCCCAAAGCAAGTTGAAACCATCAGTGAGCGTGAAAAACTGATGTTTCGTGTTAAGGTGCGGATCCATCAATACCTAGTACAAAAACACATTGAAGATGTTAAGACTGGTGTGCGTGGCGTAGCTTATATTCGCCTGACACCTTTACCCGGAGAGCAGCTGACTCCGTGGCCTGATTTTCTTCAACAATTGTTGCCAGACTCTGAGCCTATTTCAGTCAATCAATATTAATGTGGGTGCATAATCATGAATCAACAACAAAATCCGATCGTCTGTATCAACAATGTCAGCCATAGATATAAAAAAGTTATGGCGATTGAAGATATCACGCTCAGTATTCCTTCAGGACAAATGGTGGGTTTGCTCGGCTCTGATGGGGTGGGTAAATCAACCTTGTTAGCACTGATTTCTGGGGTCAGAAAATTACAGAGTGGTAACCTTGAAGTGCTTGGCGGTGATATGGCCTCGGCTCGACATCGCTCAAATGTTGGCTCTCGTATTGCATATATGCCTCAAGGATTAGGTAAGAATTTATACAGTGAGCTCAGTGTTGCCGAAAATCTTGATTTCTTTGGTAAATTATTTGGCCAGGGCGCTTCTGAACGTAAAACCCGCATTGACCGACTTACCCATGCAACGGCCTTAATGCATTTTTATCACGGCCAGCAGGTAAGTTATCCGGCGGAATGAAACAAAAGTTGGGTTTGTGCTGTTCGCTTATTCATGACCCGGATTTATTGATATTAGATGAACCAACTACCGGGGTAGACCCTCTCTCTAGACGACAATTTTGGCAGTTAATTAACACTATACGCAGTGAACGACCTAGCATGAGTGTCATTGTGTCTACCGCTTATATGGATGAAGCAGAAGGTTTTGATTGGTTGGTTGCAATGGATGCGAGTCACGTGTTGGACTCGGGTACGCCAGAAGCACTCAAACTCAAAACTCAATCTGAAAATATCGAGCAAACTTTTACCCGATTACTGCCTAAAGAAAAACGTGGTAGTGGTCATGCGCTTGTTATCCCTCCTTTTGATAAAACTGATGCCTCTCCTGCTATTATTGCCAAAGGCTTAACCCGACGTTTTGGCGATTTTACTGCGGTTAACAATGTCAGTTTTGAGATTCAAGCAGGGGAGATTTTTGGCTTTTTGGGCTCAAATGGTTGTGGTAAAACAACCACCATGAAAATGTTGACCGGTCTGTTACCCGCGTCAGAAGGGGAGGCATTTTTATTTGGCAAGCCTGTCGATGCCAGTAATATCGACATGCGCAATCGAGTAGGGTTTATGTCGCAAGCTTTTTCCTTGTATGGTGAGCTGACGGTTAAACAGAACTTGACCTTGCATGCTCGTTTGTTCCATTTGTCTGTATCGAAAACCACAGAGCGAATTGATGTGCTGGTTGATCGTTTTGGTTTGCGTAAGCAAATGGATGATATGGCATCATCACTGCCACTTGGGATCCGCCAACGTTTATCACTTGCCGTTGCGGTGATCCATGAGCCTGAAATGCTAATCCTTGATGAGCCCACATCGGGTGTTGACCCTGTCGCTCGTGACGAATTTTGGGAGTTGCTTGTTGAGTTGTCACGTCGCGATAAAGTGACCATATTTATTTCAACTCATTTTATGAATGAAGCATTACGGTGCGACCGTATTTCATTAATGCATGCCGGTGAAGTGTTGGTTTACGATGAACCACAACACCTTGTTGAAGCCAAAGGGTCTACGTCGCTTGAAGAAGCTTTTATCAGTTACCTTGAAGATGCGATTGGTCAAACACCCCAAAAGCAAGCACCGTTTGAAATCGCTCCCATAGCAAAGCAGACAACATTAACCCAAAGCCAACCGGAGCATATAAAACGTTCTGGCTTTAATCTATCGAGGTTATTGGCCTACAGTTATCTTGAAATGATGGCGGTAATGCGTGACAAAATTCGCCTCGCATTTGCATTTTTGGGTAGTGTGATTTTGTTGATTGTGATTGCTTA
Source organism: Shewanella phaeophyticola (assembly GCF_025398315.1). GTDB lineage: Bacteria > Pseudomonadota > Gammaproteobacteria > Enterobacterales > Shewanellaceae > Shewanella > Shewanella phaeophyticola. The sequence goes on along the minus strand of NZ_JAODOQ010000001.1, from coordinate 2,346,447 downwards.
TGGGATCTCGTTAGATATTGAAGATCTGACTTTTGCTGTGCTCGATTATGACCAAACACCGCAGAGCCGAGAATACATTAGTCACTTTCAAGGTTCCCATTATTTTATCGAACGGCCTGCATTACAAAGCAAAGATGCACTTGAAAGGCGGCTGCAGTCTAACGACATCACCTTGGCGATAGAGATCCCGGTTGGTTTTGGCCGCGACATCAAAAAGGGTCAAACTGCCTACGTTTCTGCTTGGATAGATGGTGCCAATACCACCCGAGCTGGCACTATTGAAGGTTATGTCACTGGTGGTTATGTTTGGTATCTGACTCAGTTAGCGACAGAGGCAGGTGTGGATGCCAGCGCAATGTATAAAGTTGATCTGCAGTCTCGTTATCGTTATAACCCTTCATTTGAGAGCATATATTCCATTGTAGCCTAAAACACCTGCGTTATTATTACTTTTCTTCCCGGCAATTTTGATGGCTGTGAGTGTCTCGCGTGAGAAAGAGGTTGGTACCATCACTAACTTTTTTGTTACGCCAACCAATAAGTTTGAGTTCCTCATTGGCAAGCAGTTGCCGTATATAGCCATAGGCATGATCAACTTTTTAATTTTGACTTTCCTGGTGGTGTTTTTATTACAGGTGCCGTTGAAAGGCAGTTTGTTGGGGCTCACTGTTGGGGCATTTTGTTATGTGTGCGCCTCTACCGGGATTGGTTTAGTGGTGTCATCGCTCACTAGAACTCAAGTCACCGCGGTGTTTGCCACCACTATCGTATCGTTGCTCCCGACTGCGCTGTTTTCGGGATTAGTGCAACCAACATCCACGTTAGAAGGTGGCGGGTACATTATTGGTATGGCGTGGCCGGCAACTTATTACATGCACTTGAGTGTGGCGGCATTTACTAAAGGCTTGAACTTTTTTGACCTGACAGGCGACATTATGATGTTGTCGATTTATAGTCCTTTTTTAGTGGTTTTTGCTGCGGTGTGTTTAAAAAAGCAGGAGGCTTAACCGATGAAAATCTGGAGTAATATTTTCTGGCTCGGTACTAAAGAGCTTCGCAGTGTCTTGGGCGATGTGACTATGATAATACTGATTGTTTTTTTATTCAGTGCGCAGATTTACTCCCGTTCAACCGCCATTAGTGAGTCGGTGAATAATGCATCTATTGCGATTGTTGACGAAGATCATTCAACGCTTTCGCGTAACATTGCCAATGCTTTCTATCCTCCTTATTTTAAATTAGCAGAGCAAATATCTGCCAGTGAGGTAGACCAAGTGATGGATCAAGACCGCTTTATGTTTGTGGTGAGCATTCCACCACGTTTTGAAGCGGATGTACGTGATGGACGCCTACCGAGTGTACAAATCGATGTTGATGCTACCGCTGTGACTCAAGCAAGTTTAGGTAATAGCTATATTCAAAGCATCATTACCAAGGAGGTTAACTTTTTTGTTAATCGCTCTAATGCAAGCACAGATTACCCTGTGATATTAGTCCAGCGTCGTGCTTTTAATCCTAATGGCACAATGAGTTGGTTTAGTTCAATGGGGGCGCTACTCGATAATGTCACCTTGTTGGCGATCATTCTGACAGGTGCTGCGTTGCTACGTGAACGTGAGCATGGCACCATTGAGCATTTACTGGTTATGCCGTTGACGTCATTTCAAATAATTATGTCCAAGGTGTGTGCTAACGGGTTTATTGTGCTGGTTGCCTTTTCGTTGTCACTTTTCTTTATGGTCGAAACGTTGTTGGATGTCCCTATTGCCGGATCTCGTTGGTTATTATTGGGCGGGACAACGATTTACTTATTTGCCGCGGCCTCGATTGGGATTTTTCTTGGCACCATAGCCCGCACCATGGCGCAGTTTGCTCTATTGTTAATGATTGTCATCATCCCCATGATGTTATTGTCTGGTGGTATTACCCCCATTGAGAGTCAACCCGCCATCATTCAACCATTCACATGGATATTCCCTTCGCGTCACTTTATGGCATTTTCACAAGCAGTGGTTTTTCGAGGTGCTGATTTTAGTATTGTGTGGCCTGAATTGCTTAATATTATTGGGCTTGGGATGGTGTTTTTTATGGGCAGTTTAGCGTTATTTAGGCGCTCGATAGCCGTAAGTCAATAATGCTGGAGAAGGTGGTATTTAGCTGTTATCTGCCTCGACATGCTGCTAAATCATTGAGCCACCGATAAGGGTGGCTTAATGATATTAACAATAATAAATATTCTTATGCGTTATTAATTTTTTGTGTTAAGTCATAAGAGTCTTCAGTTATGACTCGTTCCAACACTTCAATACGTTGACGTAACGAACTTATTTCATCGTGCAGTGACTTATTGTTGTTTTCTTGTTCGTTTGCCGCCAGGATTTGGCGTTCTTTAAGCTTCATAATGCTAACAATAAAACTGCCTATAATAGCGATAATTGGGATTAATAGTGCCAGTGTCGCAGGGTTCATAACATATCCTTATTGATGTATTGCGTTGTGAGTTATTGTGACGTTTTCAATTAGAATTACCAGTGACAAAAGTCATTTAAACAAGGTTACATGCGTAATTGATTATAACGGGTTGTATTTAAGTTATTGAAATAAAACTATACTTATTATTTTTTGTCAATTTTAAAAATTTATTTAATCATTAGCCTTGATATCAAACACTGTGTCCATATATCTAATTTTGTAGCAGGATAGATAACGAAACGCTCGATTGAGGTTTTACTATTCTGGCTATGACAGTGCCGAAAGGGCTGTTACCGACATGACCACTTTTATGAAAAAGTGGTTACTATTTTCCATATTGCTTTAGACAAGGATATGAACATGCGAAACTTTAATCTTACTCCAGATTTAGCCCCTCTTTACCGTAGCGCAATTGGTTTTGACCGTTTAGCTCAACTTGCTGAACATGCTGCTGCCAATAATGCAAACAGTGGTTACCCTCCTTATAATATTGAACTGCTTGGTGAAAATCGTTATAGGATCACTATGGCGGTTGCTGGCTTTGCGATGTCTGAGCTAGACATTATGAGTGAAGGCGAAAAACTGTTAGTTAAAGGCAATAAGACAGCAAAAACGGATGAGCGTAAATATTTGCATCAAGGCATTGCTGAACGTGGTTTTGAGCGGACTTTTCAACTTGCCGATTACGTACGTGTCGTGGGCGCGGAATTAGAGCATGGCTTATTAAATATTGATTTAGTACGTGAAATTCCTGAAGCTATGAAACCACGAAAAATTGATATTGTCAGTACAAATACACTCGGTTAACCCAGCGTAGCCCAGCATATGGGCAGGTAAAGTGGTGGCTTAAAACTTAACGCTACCACTTTATCGTTTATCTTCATCCTATTGTTTATCACTTCCCAATTTAGCTTATATCTATTTGATACTGGATTTTTTGTTTAACAGTACAGGCCTGGACCTTGTGGTTCGAGCTGATCATTTGGGTTGTACAAGGGGCAATGATTCATCGATAAACAGCCACAGCCGATGCAGCCTTCAAGTGAGTCTTTCATATTCTGTAATTGATCAATCCGCTGAGTGAGTGTGTCCTTCCAATTAACAGATAATGTCGCCCAGTCTTGTTTTGTGGCTGTCCTGCCATTAGGCAGTGAAGCAAATGCGCTGCCAATTTCACCTAATGATATGCCTAATAGTTGCGCTGCTTTGATAAGTGATATTCGTCTAATGACATCACGTGAATAACGACGTTGATTACCTTGATTACGCCAACTGCTAATTAGCCCTTTTTGCTCGTAAAAATGGATTGCTGAGATGTTAACTCCACAGCGTTTTGCTACTTGGCCGACAGTCAATTCCATATTTTTATTCATCTCTTTATCTATTTTTATCTCATCATTTTTATACATCTTGGCAAAATTAACACTTTACCTCAAGTTAACTTGAGGTATTAAGCTGTACAAAATTAATCATAAGGAGATAAGACATGCATTTAGAGCATTTAAATTTGGTCGTCAACGATTTGGAAGAGACCTTAGTGTTTTATCAGGCCGCGTTTCCACATTGGCGAGTACGCGGTGGTGGTGAGTCAATATGGCATGGCACCCCACGGCGTTGGCTGCATTTTGGCGATGACTATCATTATTTGTCGCTCAATGATTCTGGAACCGGAGAGGTACGTGACCTTAAAAGTAATGCTATTGGTTTAGCGCATTTTGCCTACGTGGTGGATAATATCGAAGCATTAATATTAAGACTTGCAAAGGTGGGCTATGAAGTTGCGATTATGGGGGCGCTTAACGAGGCTTATATGAGTCGTTATTTTATCGACCCTAATGGTTTTGAGGTTGAATTTGTTGAGTATTTGACTGATATTCCCACTGAGCGTAATCAATACGATGAATGATACAGCCATGGGGCTTATGGCTTTATTTTATAAGCCCCATGGTGATGAACTATTATTAAACGATTTTATTTGAGGTACTCAGATAAGTCACTGTTGGCGGCAATTTCGACTTCTTGTTGCTTACCATGAAATAAATAAGCTGTTTGATCGCCAATTAAAGTCAATTTATCCCCTTGGCGCCATAACGCGCTGCCTTCTTGGATCCCAATGACTGGAGTTAATGGGTCGACAATAGTGAATTCTAATAAGCGTTGAGCACGTGTTTCGCCATTATGGCCTGGCATTTGGTAATTGGTGTAATGCGGATTTAGCTGAAAGGGCAGAATACTCAGTGCAGTAAATGAAGGTGGTTCAACGATTGGCATATCGTTCGTGGTACGAATACTGGTTCCGGTAATGTTCGAACCTGCACTCCAGCCCACATACGGCATGCCATTTTGTACTTTCTCGCGAATTAAATGTACTAAATCGTAGCGATATAGCTCGTTTAACAGTTGAAAGGTGTTACCTCCGCCAACCAAAATGCCCGCCGCATCTTGAATAGCTTGTTTAGGATCAGCAAATTGATGAATGCTGCTAATGTTGATGGGCAGCGGCGCTAATGCCGTTTGCACTTTGGATAAATACTCATCATAACTGACGCTAACACCGGCATAGGGAATAAATAACCATTGCTGTCCGGGGTGAGTCAGTGGGCGGATAAGATCAACTGTGTGAGTTAAATAGTCTGAGTCACCGACACGTGAAGCGCTCAACATTAATGCGTTAATGGTCATGAAAATGCCTTATTGTTTTTTATTTTCGACAGTTTATCAAAGATTAACCAGTGCATACACTGAGTTAGTACTTTTTCAGTTTCAATTAATATTATCTGCCTAGACTCTGCTCGCTAGTTTTTAAGCCTATGTGTTATCAACGTAAAAAGAGTCATAAATCTTTTTTAATATAACTAAGCTTGAATTCTATTTATATGGACATATTATGTCTGTAGTAACAATTGAAAATCGGCATTTTGCCATACAGGAGCTTAAATGAAGCGTATATTTTTGTTGATTGCAACCAACCTAGCCATCTTACTGGTTGCCTCAATCGTAATGTCTATTCTTGGGGTTAATACCCAAACGATGGGTGGACTGTTAGTATTTGCTGCCATTTTTGGTTTTGGTGGCTCATTTATTAGTTTAGCCATTTCAAAGTGGATGGCAAAGAAAACCATGGGTTGTGAAGTCATTACTCACCCACGCGACAATACCGAACGTTGGTTAGTTGATACCGTGGCACGCCTAGCTGAAAAATCTGGTATTAACATGCCTGAAGTGGCAATTTATCAGTCTCCAGAAATGAACGCATTTGCCACAGGCTCAAGCAAAAACAATGCACTTGTAGCGGTAAGCTCTGGCTTGCTTTACGGCATGACGCAAGATGAAATCGAAGGTGTACTTGCCCACGAAGTGAGTCACGTTGCTAACGGTGACATGGTGACCTTAACCTTAATTCAAGGTGTGGTGAATACCTTTGTTATTTTTGCTGCTCGAGTGGTTGCAGGTATCATCGATAACTTTGTTGCCGGTGGCGATGAAGAGGGTGAAGGCCTAGGTATGTTTGCCTATATGGCTGTGGTGTTTGTATTAGATATGCTGTTTGGTATTTTGGCTTCAATCATTGTGGCTTACTTTTCGCGTATTCGTGAATTTAAAGCCGACGAAGGTGCTGCTCGTTTAGCCGGTAAAGGTAAAATGATTGCCGCACTAGAGCGTTTACGCCAAGGCGCTGAAAGCGGTGCAATGCCTGCACAGATGTCTGCATTTGGTATCAATGGCAAACGTTCAATGGCTGAACTCATGATGAGTCACCCACCGTTAGAGAAGCGTATTGCTGCACTAAAAAATAGCTAAAGCTATTATTTTACAATTGGTTATACGGTAAACGTAAATAAGGAGCCTCGTGCTCCTTATTTGTTTTTAGAGTCTATTTAATATTCAAGATAACGGATTTATTGATTTAAGATAGTAAGTACGGTGCTATTTGAGCCTATAGTATGAAATAATCATGTTCATTGTGGCAGAATTAGTATAGGAAGTGGGTTTTCGATAATCTACTCATTCCTGGTGATTAATATTAGCCCGTCATTATCTATACTATAGTTGGATGACTATATTGTTAGATGGTGGTACTAAACTTATTTATTATGTCGATTTAGGAAGGTGTTATGTTGAAAGAAGCTATTTCTCAAACTCAACTTAGAGAATGGCAACAGGAAATTAACGACATTTCTGCCGAATTTCGTCTGACTATCACCTTTGACCAAATTGATGTGACAGCACATCGTCTACAAGCTATCTGTATTAGCCAAAACGCTAAAGAGCGCACCTGCCAGCAACATCAAATCAGTTTATTACAATATATCAACGCCGCCAGTGATCATGTTGAGTCAAGTCTGCCATGTTCTGAGGTGTATCATCAACTTATCCGTGATGAACACGGGCTGCTACTGGCAGGACTTTCTTTTAGTGCTGTTAATGAGGATCTTGGTAAACCAGAATTATTTGCCCCCTTAAGTGCTATTCAAATTCGTATTGCTGATATGTTAAGCAATGCCATCCGTGTATATCTTTCAAGTATAGATTTAGGGGATCACGCCAACGTTAATGTCACCCATGATGTCGACTTACAAGCATTTATTGATGCATTTGACGAACATATTTGGATTAAAAACTTAGATGGGTTTTACATTGCCTGCAATAAAAGTGTTGAGCGCGCATGGCGAAAATCAAAACAGCAAATTGTCGGAAAAAATGACCATGATTTGTTTGATACGCGCACAGCCACCGCTTTTATTGAAGGTGATAAGTTAGCTATAAATACCGGTTCAACCGTGGTGGTATCAGAGTGTGAAGAGGTTGACGCCAATTACAATAAAGTCTGGCTTGAAACCATTAAAGCGCCCGTTAAAGATGAACAAGGTCAATTAACCGGTGTACTTGGAATGACCCGTAATATTGCAGAACATAAAGAAGCCCAAGAACAATTAATATTAGCGGCTAATGTGTTCCAAAATGCAGTAGAAGGGGTGGTTATTACAGATAAAGATGGCAACATTACAGATATTAACCAGGCATTTACCGACATAACGGGCTATCGCCGTGATGAAGTGCTAGGCCAAAACCCAAATATACTGAGTTCTGGACGTCATCCTAAAAGCTTTTTTGAACGTTTATGGAACACCTTATTAGTACAAGGCAAATGGCATGGTGAAATTTGGAATCGTCGTAAACACGGTGCTATCTTCCCTCAATCTATCACCATTAGTGCGGTATTCGATAAGCTAAATATTATTCAATATTACGTTGCAGTCTTTGCTGATATATCAGTACAAAAACAAAATGAAGAAAAACTCAAAAACTTGGCGTATTTCGACCCTTTGACTCAATTGCCTAACCGCATGCAATTTATGTCATTAGTTGAACAAGAACTGAATCATTCAAATCGTGCCAAAAAGCAATTAGCAATTTTATTTTTAGATATCGATTTCTTTAAACACATCAACGACAGCCTAGGCCATGTGATTGGTGATGAAATTTTGGTCGAACTGTCTAAGCGCCTATCATACGCGTTATCGGATTTTGATGTGCTCGCGCGTTTAAGTGGTGATGAGTTTGTGGTTATGCTACCTGGCATTATGAGTACAGATTCTGTGACCTCGTCGGTTGATAGGATCCGCAGTGTATTTGAGCGGCCATTTATTTTGGATAATGCACAATCTGTTAGATTAACCGCCAGTATGGGGGTGGCTATTTATCCTAGTGACGGTGACGACCATGACAGTTTATTACGTAATGCCGACGCGGCAATGCACCGTGCAAAACTCGATGGTCGTAATAATTATGCGTTTTATACTGAGTCGATGACAAAGCAGGCCGTAGAACAATTAAAATTACAGACGGCATTGCATCATGCGTTAGCTAACGAAGATTTTTATCTTGTTTATCAACCCAAATTAACGCTAAAGGATTTATCTCCTTGCGGCTTTGAAGCGCTTATCCGTTGGCATGACCCTATTTTAGGTGACATTTCACCTGCAGAGTTTATTCCGCTAGCAGAAAAAATTGGTTTAATTTGGGACATTGGATTATGGGTGTTAAAAGCAGCATGTTTACAGGGCGTTGAATGGCTAACTGAAGGAAAAACATTTGAGCGGATATCGGTTAACGTGGCCAGCTTACAATTACAGCGTAATGATTTTGTAGATAAAGTCAGACAAATATTACTTGAAACAGGTCTTCCTACTAAGCATCTTGAGTTAGAGGTGACTGAGTCGTGCATGATGCATAACCCTGAGGCCATGATTCATGATTTAAAATTATTAGGAACGATGGGCATTGCGCTAAGTATTGATGATTTTGGCACTGGCTACTCGTCACTTAACTATCTGAAAAGACTGCCTATTGATAAGCTTAAAATTGATCAGTCGTTTGTGGGTGACATACCTCACGATGTCAATAATACCGCCATCGCTAAAGCTGTTATTGCTTTAGGGCATGCTCTAAACTTGCAAATTATTGCTGAAGGTGTCGAAACCGAAGAACAGGCTGAATTTTTACGCCGCAATGGGTGTGATTTAGCACAAGGCTATTTGTATAGCAGGCCTAGACTGCCGGACTCAGTAACAGAGTTTTTACCCCTAGTGAATGGAATTAAATAAGGCAACACAAAGCAAAGCCAGCATATAGCTGGCTTTGTTATATCAAGTGACTCACACTGTTTTTAAGCGTATACGTCTACATTTACGGCTGATGCACTACTCGCTGTTTGCGTTTCGCCATCGTTGTAAATACTGCTCAACGCTTCATAGAAAACACTGCCGATATCTTCGTCTGATAAGCCTTCTGTCATCGGTTTTAACTCGTCTAAAACAGATTTTAGCTCCGCTTGTTGTTCATCGGTTAGCGATGCCAACATATCCGTCGCTGATTGCTGCTCTTCCTCAGACAAGGTTGATACTGCTGTTTCTAACCCTGGTGGTACACCGCCTTTTGGTGGCGGTGGACCATCTGGACGTGGAGGTCGTTGGGCATTTTCCGTTGATGTCATTTGGATCGAGGTGTTGCTACTAGTCACTTGCATAGTCACTCCTTGTCTGTCTACGGCATAAATGTGCGGGTAAAAAGAACTTAGTTACGCTCTCTTTGACCTTGTGGCATATCTTGAGGTGGATTATCTGGTACAGCAACCAGTTCTCCATCAATCATTTGACATGTTGCTTCAATACTATCACCACGAGGTGTTTCAAAGCTAACTTGGCTGTTTTCTGAACTGCTTGCACAAGCATCAATCGCTTCTTGTGGTGGTTTGCCGCCAGGAGGGTTAGCGAATGCGCCCGTTGCTGCAAATAAACTAAGAGAAAGTAAACCTATAGTGATTGGGTTAAGGGTCATATTGACGCTCCTTGGTGAGATACTACGGTTAATATACGATATTATTGTGGAGGAATTGTGCAGAATCTGAGGAGATTGATATCAGATGTTCTCTGTGACTAGTTTGCTGTTATATTGCTGGTTATACTATGATTTATGCAAATATCTCAGAAATTATTTTTAGCCTTTGTCGGCTTAACCAGTATTGTTCTTATCGCGACGTTATCGTTAGCGCGGTGGAGTTTTGATCAAGGTTTTTTAGACTTTATCAATAATTTAGAACAAGAGCGTCTTGCCAGTTTGTCCATTGATGTCATGACACTGTATGCTGCGTCGTCACCTTCGACAAACAGCGATCAATCTACAGATGTTTGGCGAAGTGTTAATAAATCAACATTAAACCAAGTCATAACAACTCATTCACCGTTTTATCGTCAGCCAAAACTAGCCAATATCGGCGCACCTAAAAATCCGCCTCCGCGTTTATCTGGTTCGCCACCAAGACAGCCTGGAGAGCCGCAAAGGTTTCCTCGCCACATTAGGCCACCTTTTGATGAACAAGACTTGGGGTTGCCAACAGGGCTCTATTCAGCTGACAAAGTTCATATTGCTGGCGATATCATTGACGATTCAATTGACATTATTAGCTTGCCGTTAAAATTTAACCAGCAAATTGTTGGCTATTTAATCAGCAGCCCTATTCGTGAAAATCAATCGTCTTCTGCCACTGCTTTTGCGCAACAACAGCGCTGGATCAGTATTGGTATTGGTTTAGTCTGTTTATTGTTAGCCAGTGCATTAGCCTGGTGGTTGTCACGTTTTTTATTAGTGCCAGTAAAACATGTTATGCAAGGGATTACTCATTTGTCAGAAGGTGACTACGAGCAACGCTTGGCCACGACACGCGCAGATGAATTAGGCCAGTTAATGGTCAATATCGATCACTTGGCGATGACTTTAGCTAAAAACCGCAGTGCCAAAAATCGCTGGTTAGCAGATATATCTCATGAGTTACGAACCCCATTAAGTATTTTATGTGGTGAGATTGACTCGATAAAGGCAGGGATTAGAGCGTTTGATCAACATCAGCTACACTCAATCGAACAAGAAGTGTTACGTATGAAGCATCTGGTTGATGATTTATATGAACTTTCTTTATCTGATGTCGGCGGCCTGCGATACCATTTCAAACCACATAACATCAGCGAGTCTTTGGACAGCATACTATCCACCTTATCGACCTCTATGCAAGATAAGGGCTTAACCTTGACTCATCAAATTACGCCTATGCTGTTTGTGTCTGCTGATGTTAGGCGTTTAGAACAGTTGTTTATGAACTTATTCATGAATGCCATGGTCTACACTGACAGTCCAGGCCAGATAGATGTTCAGTTGGCGCAACAAGACAATATGGTTTGCCTGACACTCAACGATACCAAGCCCAGTGCGACAGAGGCTGAGTGTGAACATTTATTTGAAGCATTATACCGCCAAGATGCCGCAAGAACTCGCCGAGGCAGCGGCGCGGGCTTAGGGCTAACTATCTGTAAAAATATCGTAGAAGCCCATAACGGCAAGATTAGCGCAATGCCATCTCCAATGGGTGGATTATGCATTAAAGTACAATTACCTTTGCTAAGGAAGTGACCATGAGTGGATTTTCTCATCAAGAGCCAATGACCGTATTAGTGGTAGAGGATGAACCCAAAATAGCACAGATTTTGGTGGATTTTTTGCAACTCGAAGGGTTTAACACCTTGGTACAATATGATGGCCGTGATGTGATTGATACGATTAAAACGCAAACTATCGACTTTGTGGTTTTAGATTTAATGCTGCCTTACAAAGATGGTTTAACCATTTGTCGCGAGATCCGTCAGTTTTCAATGATGCCGATTTTGATGTTAACTGCACGTGTAGATGAAATTGATCGCCTTATGGGCTTAGAGCTGGGTGCCGATGACTATGTGTGTAAACCGTTTTCTGCCAGAGAAGTGGTTGCGAGAGTGAAAACGATTTTAAGACGAGTAGAAAACACTCAGGGCAGTCAAAATGAGCAAGTGATCCGCTATAAACACATCGATTTGGATATCGAGCGCTTTAAATGCCATGTTGATCGCCAAGAAGTTGAATTAACCCCTGTAGAATTTAGATTATTACAAACCTTACTTAAACGCCCGGGCGTTGTGCATTCTCGCGACAGTTTAATGCAGGTGTGTTATGTCGATGACCGCATTGTTAGCTCGCGCACCATCGACAGTCATGTTAAAAACCTACGGCATAAACTTGCACAAGTGACTAAGCAAAAAGAATTACTGCACTCTATCTACGGAGTGGGGTACAAGGTCGAATAATCACCAGGATACAGTTGACCTTTTAAGGTTGTTTTTGCAGCGAGTTGTTGGCCATTTCTACAAGGCAGAGACTTTGAGGGTATTCTACATAGAAAGTCGATAACGCAATAAAAATGGCCAACAAACGCTGCCCGGAGGTTTTTAACTCGAACAAAATTCAACCCACAAAGATCAAAGCCCGAGGCCGGGCGACTCATTTACATACATAATTATTGGTCACTTTACGGTAATTCCTTAATATCTGCACATTTTCTGCATATTTGTTGTTTACACTTTATAAAAGGAATTTTTAGGGATAACAGTATGTCTTCAATGATGATTTATTTACTATTATGTGGTCAAAGCTGCATTATTTTGTGCTTGCTGGTGGCATTTTTTACCTTCGATGCGGAGCCGTTCGCAATCGATTCTGCTCAATAATTTCTCCTCAACCGTTTTACTCATCGGGCTTAATTTGGCCACTCACAGCGTTTTTATTTGCTTAATCGCTTATGTTTACTCGCTCATAGAGCGGCTTTTGTTTAGAATGTCGGTGTTATTGACGCTATATTAAGTCGTTAGGTTAATTTTATTACCTTGTATTAGACCAAGAGGTGATATCTCTTCGTATGTAGACGTTTTAAGATACCTTTTCCATTGGCATGTGCCATTCGGGATACATTTATACTGAGGTGGACTGTTTTTCTGCCTAGGAGCATTAATGCAACTGTTTGTAAAAGATTTAACCGTTATCGATTTTTCTTACCTTTGTCCAATACGTGGAATGGTAGGAGAAAGCTGGATTGTCGACGTATTACTCGATGGCGGCTTAGATGAGCAAAATATGGTGTTAGATTTTTCAAAAGTAAAACGCACCATTAAAGACACCATCGATGACGTTGCTGATCATCGTTTATTAATCCCAACGGCGTGTAGCGAAGTACGCTGGCAGCAAAAAGGCGACCGAGTATGGATGGATTTTACCAGTCAAAAAGGTGATATCCATTTAGCGTGCCCGTCGCAAGCATTTGCGCTGATTCCTACTGAGATTATTGATTTTGAGAGCGTGAATGACTTTCTCAAAAAGCCCTGCGGGAAGCTCTGCCAGACAATGTTCAAGGCATTAGCTTAACCTTACGTAATGAGGCGCTCGATACGCCATTTTACCATTACAGCCATGGTTTACGTAAACATGATGGTAACTGCCAACGTATTGCGCATGGTCATCGTAGCCCTGTCACAGTATTTGAAAACGGTATTGCAGAGCCTAAATGGGATCAGTATTGGTAGCCGACCGTTGGCAAGATGTTTATCTGGGTACTGAAGAAGATTTAGTCCCCGTGGCAACGCTAGCATTATCAAAGCAAACCAGCATTAATGATGAAACCCATTTTGGTTTTCACTACATGGCGCCACAAGGTGATTTTCAGTTAGCGATGCCGAAACAATGTTGTGACCTTATTCCACACGACACCACAGTCGAACTGCTTGCTGAATACATGGCCACGACGTTAGCTAACAAGGTGCCTGAAAGCCACTTTAAAGTGATTGCCTTTGAAGGAATTGGCAAAGGGTAGCCATTGCGGTTAAAGGTTAATCGAGTAAGATAAACGGGCTGCCTAAAGGTAGCCCTTTTTTTTATTTTTTCACAAGGAATCCGGTTTTATGTCAATTAAACAATCACCTCTTAAAGCAATGTCTACAACGGCTTGGCTAATGCTCTGCATATTAGGGTTTAGCGCCAGCGCAGCAGCAGTGACTTTTCAAGGCAAGTTTGAGCAAGGTGCATTGGTTCGCGGAACGGTACCCGTGGGCAGTACAGTGTTATTAAATGATCAGGCAGTAAAAGTGACACCGACAGGGGCATTTGCAATTGGCTTTGACCGAGATGCTGCTGCAGAACAAGTGGTTAAAGTGACTTACCCAGACGGATTAACCGAAATTAAACCGCTTAACATTGCCCCGAAACAATACAAAATTGACCGTATAACCGGAATTAGTAAAAAAATCATGAAGCCTGATCCTGTTGCGCAAGCAAGAGCAGCCAAAGACGCTAAGCAAACTCGCGCAGCAAGAGATATTTTTTCAGATCAACAGGCGTTTATGCAGTCATTTATTTGGCCGGTAACAGGGCGTATTTCGGGTGTTTATGGCAGCCAGCGTGTTTACAACGATGTGCCTGGTAACCCGCATTTTGGCGTAGATGTTGCTCGGCCAACAGGCACTGTGGTCGTGGCTCCTGCTGATGGGGTGATTACCCTTGCAGAACCTGATATGTTTTATTCTGGTGGTACGGTGATTATTGACCATGGTTATGGGGTGAGTTCAACATTTTTACATTTAAGTAAATTGTATTTAAAGGTTGGCGACACCGTTGTGCAGGGCGATAAAGTGGCAGAAATTGGCGCGACAGGCCGAGTGACAGAGTCCGCATTTAGATTGGCGTTTAAACTGGTTCCAAATGCGTTTAGACCCAGTGTCAATTGTACCGCCAATGGAAAAAGTATTAGCGGCACAAAAAGCAGCAAAATAAGTATATTTAGCATAAAGCGTGTTATTCTGCGGTTATCTTGCAATAGCACATGTGGCCATATTATTGCCTGCTAAATCAATGGATTATCAAAAAGGATTGTAGTCTATGAGTGGTATGGCCGACTTAGACCTACTATTGACGTCCATGAGCCCTAAATTGATGGACGGTGAATTTGTATTTTGCACTGTTCAGGGGGAATATGAACAATATGCTCGATTAAATCCACGTGCGGCATTTTGCGAGAGCGAAGGCTTAACCTTAGTCGTCAATAAAGAGGCTGCAATGGCTGCCGGATTGGCCTTTGAAGCAAGTTTTAAACAAATTACCTTAACCGTGCATTCAAGCCTAGAGGCTGTTGGATTAACGGCGGCGGTAGCGGCTAAACTCACCGAATTTAATATCAGTGCCAATGTTATCGCCGCGTATTATCACGATCATATTTTTGTGCCTACAGATAAAGCCCAATTAGCCTTAACGGCGCTAGCGGAGTTTAAGTAATCACATTCTACTGTAATCTGCCGTTTTCCTTGAGACCGTTTCACTTACTCAAACTCAGTGATCAATAACAAGATTGGAGAGTCGCATGTGCAAATGGATAGTCGTGTTATTGAGTTTTTTGCTATGTGTGAATGCGCAAGCGGTGACCAATTTAACGGCATTGAGTGAGCAAGGCATTGAACAATGGCAAGCGAAAGAGTTTTCAGGCAAATCAATTTATAGCGTTGAACAATACAAAGGCCAAATGACACTTAAAGCCATTAGTCAAAATTCGGCATCTGGACTCGTATTAGAAAAGAAGATCGATTTACTCAATACCCCTTATTTAAGTTGGAGTTGGTTAGTTGAAAAAACGTTGCCACAGTTAGATGAACAAAGTAAAAGCGGTGATGATTTTATCGCGCGTATATATGTGGTTATCGATGGCGGACTGTTTATTTGGAACACCAAATCACTTAATTATGTCTGGTCGAGCAATCAAGCTAAAGGGGCGCTGTGGGATAACGCGTTTGCTGGCTCAAGGGTTAAAATGTTGGCGATACAAGGTCAAGGTTCAAAAAGTGGTGTGTGGTATCAAGAAAAGCGCAATGTTTACCAAGATCTTATTGATACATTTGGCGACAAAGGCAGTGCAAAAGCTAACCAAAAAGCATACCAATACATAGATATGATTGCGATTATGACCGATACCGATAATTGTGGTCGTGATGCTGAATCCTATTATGGTGACATATTTTTTAGTGAATAAATCAGTGGGACAGCTTGATGCTGTCCCTAATCACGATAACAGTATCTTTGTAAGGTTATTTGCTATTAAACATCGCTTGGCCGGTTTTATCTTTTTCAGACCAGAAATTAATATTGAATTGCGCATCAGGACTTAACTTAATGCGATGCCAATATTCAGGAGGGCTGGTGGCAAATTGTACCGCGTTAATCACCACTGTCACTTCTGGTTCAGTTGCTTCGCTGTCGGCAAAACCATAGTAAGTCACCACGCCTTCCATTACGCATAACTGACCAAAAACACCTTCGGCGGTATTATGGTGAGTCAGTAGAGCCGCAGGTACATTGTCTTTGGTAAAAAATGGGGTAGAACGCTGGATAGTCCAGTCAGCTGGAATACGTTGATGAGACATAATGTTCTCCTTAGGGTGCTGTTTACCAATGCAATACCAAGTAATCAGCACCGATTTAAATTGTAGGTTAAAGATTTGCGGGTAAAGCCCTGAGTAACGGGAACGTGTTGTTCATATGCTCTTGGGTGACCACAAATCCTATAATTTGTTTTTGCTCGTTAAAGGCTTTAACTGAACAGCCTTTTGCATCAATGTCTACCTGCCAAGACGCCACATCTTTAACCGTGCTGCCACCTAATTGAATGGGCATTTGTGGGGTTTTAACCTTAATTAACATCGCCGGTAAACTTAACGTTGTGGGTTGGCCTAATAAGGTTTTTGCCAGTGCATTGGCGCTTAACAAAATGGGTTGCAGATACGACATCACTTTGCCATTGATTTCGGCGCAATCGCCTAACGCATAAATATGCTTAACAGAGGTTTGCAGTTGCTGATTAACCACAATGCCGTGATTAACCTCAAGGCCTGTTTGTGTAGCCAAGGCCACATTAGCCTTTAATCCGGCTGCCGAAATAACGCAATCGATATGATGGGTTTTGCCAGAACTCAGCGTGGCACAAAGGGCAGACTCATTTTGATTAAGTGCGCTTACCGTTTGGCCAAACTCAAACTCTACACCGGCCTCAGTTAGCTTAGTTTGCAGCGTAGACGCGACGAGGTCGGGTAACATGTTCGCCATGACGCCTTTACTTGGGTCGACAACTACCACGTGTTTACCGCTGCAACTTAAATCCATTGCGATTTCGGTGCCAATCAGCCCTGCGCCAATCAGCATTACCCGCTTCGCCTCATGCAATTGCTGTTGTGCGCTGGCAAACTCTTGCAGACTATTTAAGGTCATCACCTTGTTGCTGGCGTTACCTTGCATAGGTGGGATAAATGTTTTTGCCCCAGTTGCCAATACTAATTGTGAATAAGGGTAGGCGACGTTGTTAACCCATATCCGTTGTTGTTGACTATCAATGCTGTCTACTCGCGTTAATGGATACAAAGTAATGTTGTACTGTGCAGCAAACTCTTGCGCTGATTGGCGAATTAAATCAGTACTGGTTTGCTGGTGACTAAATACATGGCTTAAATCTGGTTTATTGTAATCATGACCCTCATCAAGCGTAAAAACGGTAATCGGTTGTTGTGTATCTGTACGTCTAATGGCTTTAATTAATTGATATGAACCAAAGCCACTGCCAATAATGATGATAGGTGCACTCATGATGCTTTCCTCTGTGCAATCGGTGTAAATACCTCTTTACCTAAACCACAATCTGGGCAAAGGAAAAAGTCTGGCACTTCGCACCAAGGCGTACCCGGCTGTACATCTTGATTTGGCTCGCCTAATACGGGTTGATATACCCAGTTACACACGGTGCATAGCATCTCTTGTGTATCGCTAACCCGAGTACTTGATGCGCATGGTGTTTGAGCTGCAGGTGTTACTTCTTCTGTTAATTTAGCCGCTTGATTTTGAGTAAGAGGTGATGAAATCGAATCAACATTACTGAGATCATGTAACGCCCAGCTTTTTGCTATTTGGCGGCCATGTTCACGGCATTCGCGCATGGCTTTTCCGTCGGGTTTCCATTTTGCTTTTAGGCCGACTGTGGTTTCAAATCCGGCGTCGGTCAGGCGAGTGTGAATACGGTCTACTGCGCCGCCATTCCAACCGTAACTGCCAAATGCACCGGCTTTTTTATCTTTAAAACGTAATCCGGTGATTTCTTCAAGCATGCCAGCCACTTTTGGCATCATGACATTATTCATGGTTGATGAGCCGACCAAAATCCCTTTAGAGCGGAACACATTTGCAAGAATGTCATTTTTGTCATGGCGTGCCACATTAAACACTTTAACAGAGACGCCAGGGTCAACATCGTGGATCCCCTGAGCAATGGCATCAGCCATCAAACGAGTGTTGTTAGACATTGAGTCGTAGAAGATAGTGATGCGGTCTTCTTGGTAGTTATCTGCCCATTGCAAATACTGATGGATAATCTGTGTTGGGTTGTCACGCCACACCACACCATGGGCGGTGGCAATCATATCAACAGGGAGGTTAAAGCTTAAAACCTCGTTAATTTTAGCGGTTACCAGTGCACTAAACGGGGTTAAAATATTGGAGTAATAGCGTAAGCATTGATCCATTAATTCAATCTGGTCAACTTCATCATTAAACAAGCGTTCATCGCAATAATGCTGACCAAAAGCATCGTTACTAAATAGCACGGCATCTTCGGTTAAATAGGTCATCATACTGTCTGGCCAGTGCAACATTGGGGTTTCAATGAAGACCAATTGTTTGCCGTTACCGATATCTAGGCTATCGCCAGTTTTGACTATATTAAAATTCCATTCAGGGTGGTGATGCAAGCCGGTAATAGAGTCGATGGCATTTTCGGTACAATAAATTGGGGTATTAGGGATTTTTGCCATGAGTGCGGCCAATGCGCCAGAGTGATCTTCTTCTGCATGGTTAATCACAATGTAATCAATTAGATTAAGATCAATTTCCATCTCAAGGTTTTGAATGAATTGCAGGCTGAAACGATGGTCAACAGTATCGATTAAGACATTTTTTTGCTCACGAATAAGGTAACTGTTGTAGCTGGTGCCCTTAGTGGTTTTATATTCAGTGCCATGAAAGTCAAGAATTTCCCAGTCGCGTTGGCCAACCCAGTTGATGTTGTTTTTAATGTGAATAGTCATATTTACACCTGTAATAATTGAAAGTTAATCGTTATAAAGTAAAATTCTTACCTGTTAACGATGTTATTGCAGGTGTCGTGCCAATATATTTAATTGTTATTTATCAGTTCCTTATGTTTTTTATTGAAGGCGCAACTGTCATAAGGACACTTTTTGTTTATGTTAAAATGACACTGTCATGGTCATATTGACATCTTAAGGCGATATCCACTTTAATGTGAATAATATGTTTGAGTTATTTTGTCAGCAAGGTGGCTAGGGTTAAAATACCAGACTCTAATGGGCTGCCTTTACGATAAACAATCGATAACTGAACATGTTTAGAGCCGTGGCTCACAGGTGTCATGACCAATGATTTTTCATAACGGCTGCCTGCCACCATATTTTTACCAATAATGGTATAACCTAAACCTGCAGCAATGCAGCCCAATACGCCATCTGCACTACTCATTATCATGAGTTCATCATTGCCTCGACCAGCTTGTTGTCGCCACAACATAGCGTGTTGTCGGTAACCACAGCCTTCATCTCTAACCAATAATACCGGGTCATATTCGCTGTCTCGCGGCGTCACCATGATCAATTCTTCTTTAACGATTGGGATCACTACTAAATTTTTATGTTGAGGAGCATTGCCAATTGCAGCGCAATCGACTTTATTATTTAACACTGAGAACACTAATCTTTCGCTAGTGTCTGTATGAATTTTGGTGCGAATTTCAGCATGGTTGAGCTTAAGTTGTTTAAGCGCTAAAGGCATGTGTACGGCGGCAAATGTTTCGGGCATGCCAACACGTAACTCGTAAGTGTCTTTACTACGGGAAATAGCACAAATAGCTTGATGTTGTAATAACAATATTTGCCCAGCGTAATCGTATAGCTGTTGCCCGTTTGGGGTTAACTGCAGCTTTCTGCCCATCAGCGTAAACAGTTTGGTGTCGAGCTCAGCTTCGAGCTTCTTAATCCGATTTGTGATATTAGATTGTACAGTATTGAGTTTATCTGCCGCGCCTTTAATGCCTTGTTCATCGACCACGGCTTTAAAGGTTTCGAGTATTAACATTTCCATATGATTCTCAATATAAGAAGTTTTGCTTCAAAATAATTCAATTTTTAACATTAGCAGGTTGACGTATTGTTTGTTAATCGTTTTTCGATTAGGCGCAAAATAATGTTAAAGGAATTGACCGCTTTTCGAGTTTATTTTGCAGGTATTTGCAGTTTAATCGTCACCGTTGGGGTGGCACGATTTTCCTATAGTTTGTTAATACCGATAATGCAGGACAGTGCTGGTTTAATTGAGTCTGGCGCTGGTTGGTTGGCGACCACTAATTTTATGGGTTATATGTTTGGCGTGTTTATGGCGGCGAGCATGCATAATCTGCATTACAAATACCATTTACACCGTGTTTATTTACTCTTGAGTGTGGTGACTTCTGCCGCCATGGTGGTGACGACTGATATCGTCACTTGGGCAATATTACGCTTTTTTGCCGGTGTTTGTGCTTCTGGCGGGTTTATCATTGCTTCTGGTCTTATCTTAAAGTGGCTGGTAAGACACCATCATCGCGCCGAATTAGGGATCCACTTTGCGGGTGCAGGCCTTGGCATTATTATCACTTCATTATTGTTCGAGTTAATGCTTGGGCTGTCAGCTGATTGGCAGCAACAATGGTTAGCGCTTGCGCTGTTAGCCGCTGTGGTTTCTATTCCTGCATGGTTATGGATGCCGCATCCGTCAGCCGGTGAGCAGCAAGGAGAGGTTGCTAACGATAATCCACCCAGTCGCGAATTTAAGTTGCTGATGATGCTTGCCTATTTTTGTGCCGGTTATGGCTATGTCGTTAGCTCAACCTTCATTGTCGATATTGTCGAGCGTACAGAGGGATTACAAGGCCAGGGCAGTTTAGCATTTTTGTTCATTGGTATTGCTGCCACGCCTGCCGCATTAGTGTGGGACAGAATTGCGCGCAAAACCGGTTATGTTAAAGCGTTATTAGCCGCTTACTGTTTGCAAGCCGTGGGGATTATTCTGCCTGTGATGAATGACAGTTTAACCGTGGTTATTGCCAGTGCGTTATGTTTTGGCGGCACCTTTATTGCCTGCGTCAGTTTAGTATTAACCATGGCTGGTCAGTTTTATCCCAGTAACCCTGCTAAGTTTATGGGTACCATGACTTTATCCTATGGCGCGGCGCAAATTATTGCGCCTGTTCCTACGGGTTATTTAGCCGAGTTTTTTGGCCATTATGATATTGGTTTATATGTTTCGGCCAGTGTGGTTGTGATGGGAACGCTATTTTTACTCGGTTTACTTAGACTCGAAAGTCGTGCTGTGGCTAAAAAGCTTATTGTTAATTAAGGTGATTTTATTTAACGTGTAGGGATTCATAATTACAATTTAGAGGCTAAATTTAGTTTTTAGCCGTGTGGCTAAAAATTGTACATAAATTAATGATTAACTAAAACACTTACCCCTAAGGAATGTTAGTCGATGGACATTTTGCTGGATGATTTACAAGACGCTGGTGTGATTGAATTATTACAAGCGCACTTGGCTGATATGTATGCGACTTCACCACGCGAAAGTGTGCATGCATTAGATATCGACGAATTAAGCCACCCCAGTATTACGTTTTGGTGTGCAAAGAATCAAGGCGAGGTGTTAGGTTGTGTGGCGATAAAAGAGCTCAATAATACCCATGGCGAAATTAAGTCAATGCGCACAGCTGCAGCAGCGAGAAACCAGGGCGTGGCGACAGCCTTGGTATTACATCTGCTCAATGAGGCGAAACGTCGTGGTTATCAGCAGTTGAGTTTAGAAACCGGCACGATGGATTTTTTTGCCCCCGCAAGACGTTTGTATCAACGTCATGGTTTTGAATATTGTGGCTTCATTTGCAGACTATCAGGCTGATCCTAATAGTCTGTTTATGACTAAAGTCATTGATTAAGTTCAATGTTGAATAAAGTAAAACCAAGTAAAGCGCTTATCGTTGAAATGGCTAAACGCTCATCCATCTTCGTGGGAATTTTTGTTATTGCCATTATGATGTTGATGACGCCAGAAGATAAGTGTTTTGCATTTTTAGGTCACAACTTGTGCAGCGGAACAGAGAAGTGGCTAATCGTAAAATGGATATTCTTTTTCGATTCAATATTACTTGCGTATACCGCGCTGCCCCTATTGCACTTCCTTGCGCTACGATTTCTAATTAAACGTAAAAATAAACGTTGAATACGTTTAATTAAAATACGTTAAATATGCCGATTGGTATAATAGAACTGTCATCAAGCTGCTTAACTTACTGTTCGCTGGCGATAATGGTTTGAATATCATGAGGATGCACTTTTACACAAATCCCCTTAGCTTTAAACGCGATGGTTGGGTTGGCTAAACGCTCGTTATCACCTTTTGGTGAACTCTGTTTCACCTTAATCT
The DNA here is from genome assembly GCF_025398315.1 of Shewanella phaeophyticola. Lineage (GTDB taxonomy): Bacteria > Pseudomonadota > Gammaproteobacteria > Enterobacterales > Shewanellaceae > Shewanella > Shewanella phaeophyticola. The sequence goes on along the minus strand of NZ_JAODOQ010000001.1, from coordinate 2,324,007 downwards.
TTCCAACCCCAGCTTGAGCATTATCTATGATGCTGGCCAATTGTGGTGCTTGTTCAATTAGTTCGGCAACAAGGGCTTCACAGGTTTGCGCTTGTGATGGAAACACCAATTCAATGTGCTCCCAACCCTCTACCGGGTAAACTTTATTTGATGGAAAGGGCAATTCAACACAAGGGATTTGCATGGCGCCGATCACTAACGGCTCAGTAAGCTTAATGATTAAAATGGCCTGCCATTAATCATGTTATTCGATATCACCTCACCATGCTGGCTAAATTCATCTGCAAGAAGCTGCGCTGCTGAATTGCTATTAACACGAAGAGCGGCATGATCAGCCTGTAAAGATAAGCTGTCTAGGCCTAATTCGGTAACAAATGCAGTAATGCGTTGGCTAAACTCTGCCCAAGTGTATTGTAACTGTTGGTAATTCATCGGCTTACTCAAAATTAACAAAAAACGGTATTCATGAGCATGGTTTATGGCCAGATTTCAATCGGCGTACCAGCATCAATCATTTGCCAAAGCTCGTCCATTTCTTTATTGGTGACGGCAATACAACCATTGATCCAGTTGTACTTTTGTGCTTCTTCTGGCGGTAATGGCGAGCGAGGGTTTTCACCGTGGATCATGATCATACCACCGGCAGGGATGCCGAGTGCATCAGCGCGTAATTTGTCTTCTTCGTTAGGATATGAAATATGAATCGATTTATAAAACGCACTGTCTGATTTTTTGTAATCTAAGGTATAGCGACCTTGTGGGGTGCGTTGATCGCCTTCTTTAAGTTTATGTCCTTGCGGTACATCACCCATGGCAATGAGGTAGCTCTTAACCACTTTACCTTCGCGTAATACGGACAAGCGAGACTCTGATTTATTGACGACGACTAAATCAATTTTAGCGTGCAAGGATTGCGACGATGAAGCATTTGCCCACAGTGGACAACACAATACAAGGATAAATAATATAGACAGCGCGCGCATGAAATCTCCGTAAACCAATGACCATTTTAATTTTTATTGTAAAATGACGTATTCCGAATGTTAAAACTCGACAGTCAATGTTAGATTTTAACGACATCAAGGGTTAATTGATATTAGTTAGCCGAGTTTATTTGCAAGATTTTTGCAAGTTCACCTAAAAGATTGCCAAATATAGCGAAATCTAAAATGAATACTGAAGAAAAAGCGGATAATCCGCTTAAACAACAACTAAGAAGTGTCATTTTTGGTACTGAAACCCCGCAAGGTAAGCGTTTCGATATTATTTTGATGATATGCATTGTGTTGAGTGTGCTGTTGATCTTTATTGACACTATTGAGCATATTAATGAGCAATATGGACAGTTAATTAGTATCGCTGAATGGAGCTTTACGGTATTGTTTACCGTTGAGTACATATTGCGATTATACTGTTCGCTTAATCGGTTGCATTATGCCCGCAGTTTTTTTGGTGTCGTCGACTTAGTGTCGATTTTACCCAGTTACTTAGCATTGATTTTCCCTGGAGCCAATGTTGCGTTAGCGCTGCGTGTGCTGCGTCTGTTCCGGGTATTTAGAGTATTGAAGCTATTGCGTTACTTAAGCGATGGCAATTTGCTATTAAAAGCGATGATGCAGTCTAGCCGTAAAGTGTTTATGTTTTTCTTTTCAGTCAGCCTCATTATCATGGTACTCAGTGTGATTATGTATGTGGTTGAAGTAGCCAAATAATGGCTTTACGTCGATTCCTAAATCCATGTATTGGACTGTTGTAACCATTACCACCGTTGGCTATGGCGACATCACTCCACAAACGCCGTTAGGCCAGGGCATTGCGGCATTAACCATGTTGATTGGTTATTCGATTATTGCCATACCCACGGGGATTTTAACGGCTGAGATTTCTCACGAGATGGTGAGAACTCGTGATTTACGTAAGTGCAGTAATTGTGGCAAAAAAGGCCATGATAACGACGCAGAATACTGTAATCATTGTGGTAGCGAGTTAGAAAAACTCTAATGTTATACACCACCCAGTTTTTACAGCCTGCTCTTTATCATCCAGATTTTTTTGCTGGGTGATTTTTATTAAAGGATAAGCATGACCACAGCAAAATTTGTCGAAGAGCCTATTTTACGTCACATATTAGTGATGAGTTCGACCGCGGCAGTTGGCATTTCGGCGTTATTCATTGTTGATTTACTTGATATTTTCTTTTTAAGTTTACTGGGTGAAGTCGAGTTGGCTGCCGCAGCGGGTTATGCCAGTACTATTTCATTTTTTACGACTTCAATTGGAATCGGCTTGTCGATTGCGTTAGGGGCTTTGGTGTCTAAGGCGGTAGGCGCAAAAAATATTAAACTCGCTAGGCGTTTATTTTTAAACAGTGCAATAGTGACCTTGTTAACCAGCGTGCTGGTGGCTATTGTGGTGTTTAGTTTTATTCCTGAGTTACTGGCTTTAGTGGGCGCGACAGGACGCACCGCTGAGCTGGCACAAAGCTATTTGACCATATTGATCCCTTCGTTACCGTTTATTTGCTTAGCAATGGCATTAGGTGGCGCGCTGCGTGCGGTAGGTGATGCAAAATTGTCGATGATGTCAACACTGGCTGGTGGCGGTGTGAATGCGGTGCTTGATCCTATCTTTATTTTTTCGTTGTCGATGGGGATAGAAGGCGCAGCCGCGGCGTCTGTATTAGCGCGTATTGCGGTGTTTATTATTTCTGCTCGTGGCGTGGTGATTAAGCACAAGTTAATGGGCCGATTTTGCTGGGTCGAGTTTAAACAAGATTTAGGGGTGATTTTTGCCATTGCAGCCCCTGCGATGTTAACCAATGTGGCCACTCCCATTGGTAATGCGGTCGTCACACGAGCCATTGCAGACTTTGGCGACAGTTATGTTGCGGGTTGGGCGGTGTTAGGCCGACTTATACCGGTCACCTTTGGGATGATTTTTGCCTTATCAGGTGCAGTTGGTCCATTGTGGGGCAAAATTTTGGCGCAAACGAATTTGATCGCGTGCGCTTAAGCTTAACCAAGGCGATTCAATTTTGCGTGGTGTACGTATTAGCCATGTCGTTAATACTTTTTTTGCTGAGAGATGTGATTGTAAGCAGCTTTGACATGAAAGGTGATGCAGCCGAATTGATATTATTTTTCTGCCAATATATTGCGGTGTTCTTTATTTTCTCGGGGATTTTATTTATCGCCAATGCCTCGTTTAATAATTTGGGTAAAGCTAAGTATTCAACCTTGTTTAATGTTGGTAAAGCGACCATTGGTACCATTCCTTTTGTGTATTTTGGTGCGCAGTGGGGCGGTGTTTACGGGGTGCTCATTGGGCAGGTTATTGGCGCGGTTATTTTTGGTGTAGTTGGTATACTGTGTGCGTATCGCCTCGTTGATAAAATCAGCCATCAGAGTATTGTGTCAGTCGATGCCAACAAAAAGCTGTTAGAAGATGATGCGATGAATATTGATATGGTCGCCGCGCCATTACCTACCTCGGGGCGAACCCAAATGGGGCAGTTAGATGAAGAGCCTTTGTGTAAGCAATTAGGCCAGCAAGATAACAAAGATTAACCGCGTGTTTACAGATCAAAAAGCCCCTATGACGGTTCACGTCATAGGGGCTTTTTCGTCGCGCGAATTAGCGCCAAGCCAGTTACTTTTTGTCTGCCGTCTCAGGCGTATCAACAACGGCTTCAGCAGGTGCGTCGGTGTCGTTATTGGCAGCCGCTTGCTCCGCCGCCGCAGCTAAAGCGATTTTTTCGCGTTCAGCTTTAGAAATATAACGCTCAACAGGTTTGCTGCTTGGGTTAGATGGCACTACTTTGTTTTTACGTGCTTTAGCACGCTTGGCCAACTTTTTGATCATCTCTTGCTTTCTATTCATCTGACTTCTTACTGTGTAAACGACAAACTATTCATATCATTTCAGAAGATAAATGGCTTATCAAAACGTGAAGACGCTGGTCTAACTGCCATCGGCGGCTTTACGAGAAAATTGGAGGCTAATTTTAGCGTAATTGCTGGGGAGTATACAGCAGTTTATCAAAAAGAGTTTGACAGACTCGTTAGCGCTATCAATGGCAATAACATAGCGTTGATGTTATTGCCCGAACTTTTTAATGTCTTTTGGGGTGGCACCGTCATTACATTCGCCACGAATTTCAGCGCGATCTGTTTCAACGTAACGGCTCAACTCAACAAAACCGTCTTTGCAGTAACCACTCATTTCGATGGTTTTTTGTAACCCTAAATCAACTTGTTGATGCCACAGTTCGAGGCGTTTTTCAGCATTACGTTGTTCAGCGAGATAACTTTGCAAGTCTTGTTTACGACGCGTTACACGTTGGTCATGAGGTTGGTCATTGGGCAGGGCGCGGTCGGTTGCTGTCGCGAGTTTTGCTTTATAAGTAAAGAGCTTAATCCCATCGCCTTTTATTTGAGTGCTAAAGGTATCACGAAATTGGCCGGCAAAGTCCATCGGATCCGGTGGATTTGAACTACACGCACTCAACAACACCGTACTACAAATAACTAAGCAAGTTTTAAACACTGATATCCCCTAAAGCCAAAATAATCTAATAAATCATACCTTAAGCAACCATGGTGAAGATAGTCCGCGCTCGGGTAAATTTATTTAAAGATAATATTTACAATGTTAAGCCGCAATCACTACGGCTTAATCAGATCCAAACAAGATGTTAAGTAAAGCGCTCGTTTAGGTAGCTGGTAATGGCCTTTGATTCATATAACCATTGAGTTTGGCCGTCTTGTTCAATGCGTAAACAGGGCACTTGTAACTTGCCGCCTTCAGCAGTCAAAATGGCTTTATTTTGCTCTTGTTTTGCATCAACGAGGTTAATGTTCAAATTTTGACGACGCATTTCACGGCGAACTTTTACACAAAATGGACATGCAGCATATTGATATAACGCTAATGATTGCGTTTGTTGGTTAATAACATCTTGTTGCTCTGGTGGGCGTTGACGCTTTTTAGGTGCAAATACAAAATTTAATAACAAAATAATTCGACCTAAAATCCAGCGAACAATAAACATATTTATCCTTAATTATTATCATGGTAAGCCCGTTACATTTTGAATAACGGGTTAATAAAAAATTAGCCGCAGTCTACTCGAAGTTTACTTTGGATAACAGGGCTTAACTATTTTGCTTGTAACTCTAACATGGCCATTGCTGCATTTTGATTGGTGTTTATTCGGCTTTCAAGCACAAATATTTTACCTGCATCGATTTGGCCTTGTTCTACTAAATACGCTTTTACGGCGCGAGCACGTGCTTGAGCGAGCAAACCTAGGTCATCGGCACTCACTTGTTGATTATTTTTCAACATGTTGTACAAGCTAATATGCCAACGAGTAGTCAATTCTTCTGGGGATATCTCTGGCACTTCTGCCACGATGGTTTGTTTAATGTCGTTAGGTAATTGGCCTAACTCTTGTTCAAACAATACGTAAAGCGCATCGGTTAATGCCCCGGATACTGGGAATTGACTGGCTGACAAATGCTTGGGCAGGGTGCGAGGTTTTATGGCCGCTGTTTTGGCGAGTTTTTGGTGAAGTTTACGCTCTGCTAGGGCGGGTTGGTCGTTAGCAACATCAACACTGCCTTTAATATTAAGGTTGAGTAATGGTCTTTCAAGCAAGGCGCTCGCGAGTTTGTCTAATGTTATTTGTTGTTGGTGTTCAATGGTACTGACTCCATGACCAAAACTGACTTTATCGATGGCTTCTTCGCTACCTACAAGGCCTGCAATAAATGAAAACGGTGAGGTCACGACTTTAGTGATGACGTTACCCAGCGCATTAACAATAACGCTGCCAAAGCTAAAGCTTGGTGAGTCAATGTCGCCTTCCACATCAACGCCTAAGTCGATAACACCATGACGGTCTTGTAATAATGCAACCGCAAGACTGATAGGCAAGCTTGTAGCTTCTTCACTATTACTGCGTTTACCCAGTTTTAGTTGGTCAATGACAAGGTGGTTGCTACCAACCAGCGCACTGTCTTTTAATTGGTAGTTTAAATCTAATGAGAGTTGGCCTTTGTCAATATAATACCCTGCATAGGTGCCTGAATATGGGTTAACCGATGTCAACTCAACTTTTTTAAAGTTGAGCTTTAAGTCTAGATACGGTTGCTCTAGTAAAGGGTTCACATCGCCTTTTAACGTTACAGGGGCATATTTATCAATTTTACCGGCTAAATCCACTGATGCAGTGGTTTGTGGGTTGGAAGATAAATGGGTGATATCACCATTGAGTAACTCAATGCCAGAAGCAAAGTTGGGGGTGAGTGAGTTATCTGCGAAAAAGGCAGAACTGTCTTTAAAGCCAATTCGATTAATGTTGAGCTGCATTTCAGGGCTGTCGGTATTATCCTCTGGAGACTCTTGCGTTGCGGCACTGACCGTTTGCGGCTCTGATGTTTCAGCCTCGGGGGTATCAGTGGCCGGGGTATTGTCATGAATTAACTGACTGATATTGGTACTTCGGTCTGCTGAAATAATCAAACGGCTAAACAGGCTGTCAAAGTTAATCTCATCAATATCAATTTTGGCTTGTTTACGGTCATATGACAGCTGGTTTATGTCCATGGTTTCCCAGTTCAATAATGGCTGTTTGAGCACATTATCTTTAATGTCAAGCTGAGCGATTTGGGCTTGGCCTTGGTAAATTAAGCTGTCGTTAGCATCTGCACTTAAGGTGCCTTTTGTAGAAAATACACCATCAGTAACGGTGACATTGATATAAGGAGCAATATAGGGTTGTAAGCGAGTTAGCAACATATTATTAAAGTCGATGTCGGCATTAATGCTTTGGGCTAATACATCAATTTGTCCGTTTGAATTTAATTGACTTTGTTCGTTAATGCCGGTTGAGAATTGATAGTCAATCGGGCTTGAAAAATCTGACACCACTTTGCCTGTGCTGACATTAATTGGACCCAGTTGCCAAATGATGATGTTATCGCTGGCAATACCTTCGCCTAAGGTTACTTGATACTGATCGAGTTTAAGTTGATTTAGGGTGACTAACCATGGCTGGTCATTCGTGGCCGGTTGCGTTTGGGCGGCAGTATTGACATTTTCAGGGGAGGCTGTTGCTTTTGTTGGCACAGTGGCATTGTCAGTGCTGCTGACTAACTCAATGTTTTTAGGGAGTAATAAGGTCGCCAAGTCAGCGCCTGTTGGGGTGATGTTGAGGTTTATTTTACCCTTTTCGGTGTAAAATTCATCAATAGTGACTTGTTGTTTTGGGGTATCAACATTGATGTTGTTTATTGCCAGCACCCCAATCGATATTTTTTCATCTTGTTGATGAACAGCCTTAACGTTTTCAATGATGATGCGTACCGGCTAATCTTAATGTCGCTTATTGGCGCGAGTGCTGCATCTTGTAAGGCGATGTTATAATGACCATTAACGCTTAATTGCCCCTGAGCTAAATTAATGGCGAACAGTTGGTCGATAAATGACCAGTAGCGTGATAAGTCAATGTTAGCAAGATTAATGTCGCCTTGTAGCGTTAAGGGTGATAACTGCAGTTGACCTTGCAGATTTAGCCCGCCTTGGTACTGATCTTCAATGGCGATGTTAAATTGATTGACCAAGTCTTGCTGGTCATCAATGGCAGCCAGGATGCTATCAAATTGGCTGAGCTTAAATTGAATATTGGGGTAGCTAATCAAGGTGTCAGTCACTTGGTCATCTAGCGTGAAGGTACCCTGTATAAGCTGAATATTTGCCATGCGCATTGATAACATTTCTGCAGTTTGCGGTTGCTGCTCTGCTTGTTGCGAACTACTTTCACTGGCAATACGTTCTATGATGTCACTGAAGTTATAGACATCATGCTGTTGCTCATCTTGACGTCGAGCAACACGAATTTTAGGCTGTTCTAACACGACATCTTCCAACACTATGTACCATTAATCGCAATGATTGCCACACTTGTAAGTTTGCGTATAAACGATCAAAGCTGACAAATTGAGCGTCATCACTTTGCTCATTTATTGCAAAACCAGTCACTGTGAGCTCAGTGGTAAAGGGATTAATGTGAATGTCTTGCACAATGACCTGACGCCCGAGTATTTCACCTAACTGTTGTGGCAATTGTTGCTTGGCTATCGCTGGAATTAAACCACCTAAAATGGCGCAAAACAGTAAATACACGCTGACAAGCCAAAATAGCCATTTTTGATAGGCTGGACGGCGTTTAAATTGAGTGCGAATTTGGGTAAAAAAGGATGTCATAGGAAATTATCTTGATCAATGCAGGGTCACAATGGTCTATAGTAACAAATAAAATGAAATACGAGGATTATTTTATAACACAAACAGATTAATTTACTTTGTTCTTCAATGATGCTAAATTGTTAAATGTAAAATTTAAGCTTATGTTATTAATGGGTTTTATTTTAACTGCAATGGCGGTTATCTGTTTGCGAATACATCTAATCGGTGTCATAGTTTTTTGGTATGTGACCAATATTCCGCTCGTTAACTTAATCTACAGCAAGCTCGACTGCTGTTATGACTACTTTCAAGGATGATTAATGCAAATTCGTCTCGCTTCGATCACTGATCTAGCGCCACTGAGTCAACTTTTTGATTTGTATCGGCAACAACTTAACCAGCCTGCTGATTATTCAGCTTGTCATGCTTTTTTAAATCATCGTTTAGTTGAAAACGACAGCATGATTTTTGTCTGTATCAAAGATGACACTATGGTGGGTTTTACCCAACTTTATCCTTCATTTTCTTCTTTGTTATTATCGCCTGTTTGGTATCTCGAAGATGTATATGTTGTGCCTGAATATCAACAAGCTGATGTTGAGGCGTTAATGTATCAAAAAGCAGAACAGCTGGCTCAAAGTACTGGGGTGTTATTGATTAATCATTATGAGCAACAAGTTGCAACTGAACAATGTACAGCTTAAGACTCGCGTAATTTATTGAAGGACACGAGGGTCTGTTGAACTTTGCTGGTTGAATTTTGTTCGAGTTAAAAACGTGTTAATCGAGGCGAATGGATTGATGCCTAGCCATCTAAGCAACTCTTCATTTGCAAAGAATCATTCAACAAAGAGTAAAACGTTTTTAGCCGAACCCTTTGGGCAGCGTTTGTTGGCCATTTTTACTGCGTTATCGACTTTATATGTAGAATAACTACACCTCAAGGTCTCTGCCTTGTACAAATTTCCAATAATTCGTTGCAAAAATAACCGTGAAAGATCAACAGACCCTAACAACTAGGTATAAACCTCGGTTTCATTTTCTGATAAAATGACTGAGGTTTTTTTGTGTCCTCTATATAGGTACTACATTCAAAGTGTGGCCGATTATCGGGACAGGATAATGTTAAGGAACAGAGATTGAACAAGAGCGTTGCGACAAATTTAATAGCCGCCATTTTTGTATTGGTCGGTTACGGCTTACAACAGCAAATCGTATTCACCATTGGCTTATTTGCATTATCGGGTGCAATCACTAATTGGTTGGCCATTCATATGTTGTTTGAAAAAGTGCCGGGGTTATATGGTTCGGGTGTGGTGCCATCACGTTTTGAAGAGTTTAAGGCCGGTATTCAGCATTTGATGATGCAACAGTTCTTTACCCAAGAAAACATTGATCGTTTTTTAACGAGTAGCAGTGCCAGTAATATAGATTTAACTCCAGTGATTGAAAAAATTGATTTAGCGCCTTCTTTTGATGCACTGGTTGATACCATTGAAAAGTCGTCATTTGGTGGCATGCTAGCAATGTTTGGCGGCACTGAAGCGCTTATCCCATTAAAAGAACCTTTTATTGAAAAAATGAAACAATCTTTGGTCGAACTTGCGCAAAGTGATCAATTTAACGCTATTTTAGTGAATGAGCTTGAGCAACCAAGTGTTATGGCCGATATGCAGGCTAAGGTCGCTAATATTGTTGAGCAACGCTTAAACGAATTAACCCCAGAATTGGTGAAGCAGATTGTGCAAGATATGATTAAAAAGCACCTAGGATGGTTAGTGGTATGGGGCGGCGTGTTTGGTGGCATTATTGGCGCGATAGCTGCGCTGTTGCAATAAGTCGGCTATAAAACCCGCAAAAGCCTCTGTTCGCCATAGATAAGTGTTTAATGCAATTTAACAGAGGTGATTATGAGCCAGCACAACAAGATTAATTATTTAGAAATACCGGTTAGAAATGTGTTGGCCACTAAAACCTTTTTTAGCCAGGTGTTTGGGTGGCAATTTCAGGACTATGATCCAGAATACAGCTGTTTTTTACAGGTGGGCATTGACGGTGGTTTTTATCAGTCATCTAGCCAGTTTACATTAGCAACAGGCTGCCCATTGATTGTGTTGTACAGCCAGGACTTATTGGTCACTCAAGCCGCTATTACCCTAGCCGGAGGTTTGATTAGCCGCGATATTTTTAGTTTTCCAGGTGGTAAACGTTTTCATTTCACGGACGTAAATGGTAATGAATATGCGGTATGGTCAGAATAAACCCACCGTTGATACACCTTGTGTTAGGCATTGCTGTTTAGACAATAACGATGTCTGTTTAGGGTGTCATCGCTCATTAGATGAGATCTTGGCGTGGCATTCGATGAACGATCAACAAAAAAGTGAGTTGATAGCGATTATGCAACAGCGTGCAATCGCAAGCCAAAATCGTTAACGGAATAGACCTGAACATTGTTATGTTGATTGAGCCTCAATATCGGTTCTAAACAGAGTAAACCCGCGGGCTTGATAGTTTTGCAATGCACTAGGGTGGTCTAATGAACAGGTATGCACCCACACTCTGCGGGTATCGGGCAGTGCCCAGGCATGTTCAATAGCTTGAGTCAGTAGATAACCGCCATACCCTTGACCAATAAAGCGCTGTGCTAGACCAAAGTACATGATTTCGACATTACCATCTTCTTGTTGCTGTAATTCAAAATAACCTGCTGGCGCCCCATCGACATAAGCAACATACAAATGCAGGTTGTCGGCTTCGCTATAAGCTTGCCATTGGCTGTCTTTCCACGCGAGCTTGTCGATCCATTGCCAAGCTGCACCGACAAGCTGATACAAAAATCGATTGAACTCAAATTGTTTAACCTTGGCCTGGATTAACGTTAAACCGTTTGATTGTTGCTTGGGCTTGAGTTGACTGCGGTCGGTCATTTCTAAATTGAAAATACTGATCTCGGGCATCTATCCGGTTCTCATTTTATACTTTGAGGGTTAGCCTTCAGTTTAATTAATATAAACAAAAACACCACCGATGAAGGTGGTGTTTTTGAGGTAACTTGTTATTAATAGGCGCTAGCGTGAACGTTTTTCACTGCACGACCCGATGGGTCGTTAATGCCTTGTAAGCTGGCGTCCCATAATAGTGCTTCTGGGGTAGAGCAAGCGACGGTTTTACCGCCTGGTACGGTTTCTGCCGCACTGGTTAGTGGGAAGAACTCTTCAAAGAAGCTGCGATAGAAGTAGGCTTCTTTCGACTCTGGCGTGTTGTATGGAAAACGGAATTTAGCGTTAGCAAATTGTACGTCATCTACGTTAGCCGCAGCATGTTCTTTTAAGCCGTCAATCCAAGAGTAGCCAACACCATCACTAAATTGCTCTTTTTGACGCCATACCACTTCTTTCGGTAATTTGTGCTCAAATGCTTCACGTAAAATGTGCTTCTCAATACGGCCGTCTTTAGACATTTTCGCTTCTGGGTTTAAGCGCATGGCCACGTCGATAAATTCTTTATCTAAAAATGGTACGCGGGCTTCAAGTCCCCAGGCTGCCATGGCTTTGTTAGCACGTAAGCAGTCAAATAAGTGTAGTTTGTCTAGTTTACGCACTAATTCTTCATGGAACGCTTGTGCGTTAGGCGCTTTATGGAAGTATAAATAACCGCCAAACAACTCATCGGCACCTTCGCCAGACAATACCATTTTAATGCCCATGGCTTTGATTTTACGTGCCATTAAGTACATTGGTGTAGCCGCACGAATGGTGGTGACATCGTATGTTTCTAAGTGATAAATCACTTCTTTAATGGCATCTAAACCTTCTTGGAATGTATAGATAATTGGGTGGTGAATAGTGCCAATGGCATCCGCCACTTTTTGCGCAGCCACTAAATCTGGAGATTCAGCTAAACCCACAGCAAATGAGTGAAGTTGCGGCCACCATGCACCCGTCTCGCCATCGTTTTCGATACGGTGCTTAGCGTAGGTTTGAGTGATTGCCGAAATCACAGATGAGTCTAAACCACCTGATAAAAGCACACCATAAGGTACATCTGACATTAACTGACGTTTTACCGCGGCTTCTAGCGCGTCACGTAACTCTTCAACACTGGCTGGGTTATCTTTAACTGCGTCAAAGTCTTTCCAATCACGTTGGTAGTAGTGGGTTGGTTTACCGTCGGCTGAATATAGGTACTGACCAGGTAAAAATTCTTCTACGGTTTTACACACTGGCATCAGTGCTTTCATTTCTGAAGCAACGTAAAAGTTACCCGATGCATCAAAGCCTGTGTAAAGCGGAATAATACCAATGTGATCTCGGCCAACTAAATAAGTGCCTTTGGCTTTGTCGTACAATACAAAAGCAAAGATGCCGTTAAGCTTGTCTAGAAAGTCGCAACCGTATTCTTGATATAGAGACAAGATGACTTCACAGTCTGAGTTAGTTTGATATTGGTATTTGTCACCTAACTGGGCTTTAAGCTGCTTGTGGTTATAGATCTCACCGTTTACCGCTAATACTAGGTTGCCGTCTTGGCTAATAAGAGGCTGTGCGCCGTGGTCTACGTCAACGATGGCTAAACGTTCATGCGCTAAAATCGCTTTGTCGTCTGCATAAATGCCAGACCAATCTGATTCGCGGTGACGTAATAACTTTGACATTTCTAAGGCAACTTGGCGTAGTTGGCTTGCATCTGTTTTGATATCTAAAATTGAAAATATTGAACACATAATACGGCTCCAGCAGCGTTGGCTAATCTTTATCTGTTTGCTACTTTGCCAGTATTTTTGTTAACTGCCAAGTTAGTTTTTTGAGATAACATCATAAATATGGTCTTTTTAGTGATTTAATCTGTGTTATTTTTGCTTTTAAATTAATTTCGTTCAATAAAGCGCGTTAATTATTGATGAATTAATAATTATATTGCTTATATCGTCAAGATTTTTACGATTTAACAATTCATTTTAATTAAATGCATCGTTGCACTGAACGAGTGCGTTTGCCGTTTATTTGAGCAAATCGGCTGTGACCGCTGTTTTGCTGGGGATGTCGGTGTCAAAATGGGCTGATTATGCACCGATGTGATGCACAAAAATTGTGCATAAAAGCCATAAAAAAAGCCCATCAATGAATTGATGGGCAAATCCTTGGGTGGGAAGGAATAGGTTATTTGGCTGGCCGTAATGGGTGAAACTCTGACGCGGCATAATATCCAGGCCAATGTTGATTATTGCCAAGCGATTGCGCAGCTTGGTAATAAACGGCTAAATCTTGCAGTGCGCCTGATAAGTCCCATTCTGGCCGATAATGATCGCACACATTGTGATAACAGCCTTTCATGCTGTCGCTCATGGCAGCCTTGTATTGCGCGGTAGCCTCATCGAGCGGCTCAACGCCACCACCGGCAAATACTGCAGGTACACCTAACTTGGCAAAGCTGAAGTGATCTGAGCGAAAAAAGCCGCCAGATGCTGGATTGCTTTCACCTGTTGTCACTCTATTTTGGGTTGCTGCAGCCTGGTTTAAATACACTTCTAATTCAGATTGGCCTTTACCTACAATGGTGTAATCTTTGGTTTTGCCATAAATATTGGTGCTGTCGAGGTTAAATACCGCGACGGTTTTATCGATGGGATAAATTGGGTTTGCAGCGTAGTAGCGTGAGCCGAGTAAGCCTTGCTCTTCGCCTGTGGTCGCAATAAAGGTTACTGAGCGTTTAAGGCCTTTGCCAGCTTTTGCTTGTTTGGCAAATTGACGGGCAATTTCTAAAATACCGGCGGTGCCAGAGGCGTTATCTAACGCGCCATTATAAATTTGATCACCTTCTTTGCTGTCATCTTTACCGATGTGATCCCAATGGGCGGTAAACACAATGTGTTCATCAGCTTGGCTACTGCCTGTTAAGGTCGCTACAACGTTGTAGCTGTCGGCGTATTCAGCTTTATTTGCAAATTTAATTGAGGCGGTTTGCGCTAAATCAACGTTTAATGCACTGTCGGCAGCACGATCCATTAATGCGCTGAGCGACAAGCCGGCTTTGTCAAATAAACGCTTGGCGCTGTTTAAGGTTATCCAACCTTCGACTTGTATTCGAGCATCTTGTTCGGCTTTGGCAAGTACTAAATCTTGCTGGAGGCCAGTCCAGCTGTTTTCAACCACAGACCAAGGGTAAGACGCTGGCTTAGTGTCATGAATAATGATGGCGCCAAGTGCTCCTTGTCGGCTGGCTTCTTCAAACTTATAGCTCCAGCGGCCGTAATAGGTCATGGCTTTGCCATTGAACTTTTGTTCATCAGGATGCGCAAAACCGGGGTCGTTAACCAATATGACGGCAATTTTACCTTGCATGTCGATGTCTTGGTAATCGTTCCAGTTATATTCAGGGGCATTGATGCCATAACCCACGAAAACCAGTGGAGCATCATTAATACTCACTTGATTGTTATCGTGTCGGCTGCCAAGCACAACATCTTGGCGAAACTGCAAATCAATGCCCGCTAAACTCACTTGCTGTTGTTCACTGGCGGTATAACTCACCATGGGCACAGGTTGTAAATAGCTGCCGTTAACGGCGCCCGAAAGCCCCATTTCTTTGAAGGCAGCAGATAGGTAATCTAGTGTGAGTTTTTCACCTAGAGTAGTAGGTGCACGACCTTCAAATTTGTCTGATGACAAGGTTTTAATATCAGCTCTGAAGCGTTGTTCGTCGAAACTGACTGAAATGGGGGCGACTTGAGCAATGGGTGTTATTGTGCTGGCATCGTCACCATTGCATGCACTGAGCAGCGCAACCGCGCAAAAAGGAAACCATCGTTTCATGCTCTATCCTGATTATCGTTTTTATATTTTCGGATCAGCATAATGGATCAAGCCAGCGCGCGATGACAAGGGCACTGGCTTGAAAATGTGTTACCTAATGTAAATGAAATGTTTATTTCTTTTGTGCTAATCGAGCTTATACCACGTCAATGTCGCCAGCACAGGCAAAGACATGGTTCGGTCTGAAGGGTTCTTTTTCAATATCACCCATTTGGCTCACACCACTGGTGACCAAAATAGTTTCGAGCCCGGCTTGGAACCCCGCCAAAATATCGGTGCGCATATTGTCGCCAATAATAATGGTGTTTTCAGAATGCCCTTGAATATGATTCAACGCCGAACGAATAATCCATGAGCTGGGCTTACCCACATAGAATGGCATTTTGCCGGTAATCCGCTCAATGGCGGCACACAATGCACCACAAGCTGGACTAAATGCCGGGCCATGGGTGTCTGGGTTGGTGGCAATAAAGCGCGCGCCCCCCGCAACAAAACGAGATGCTTTATGGATCATGTCCCAGTTATATGAACGGGTTTCGCCCACAATCACAAAGTCTGGGTTAATATCGGTAATGGTAAAGCCGGCGTTATACAACTCGTGGGTGAGGGCGCCTTCACCAATCACAAAGGCTTTGGTGCCGGTTTGGTGCTTAAGAAAATCAGCCGTTGCCATGGCCGAAGTATAAAAACAGGTTTCTGGCACATTAATGCCGGCCGCGCCCAGACGATTTTGTAAATCTTTACCGGTTTGAACGGGGTAATTAGTGAGAATAACCAACGGATTGCCTTGCTCTAATACGCGGTGAATAAATTTATCACTACCAGGAATGAGCTTGTTGTCGTGCAGCAGTACACCATCAATATCACATATAATATTTTTCATTGTGTCATTTCTTCCTTCAAATACAACCTGCTTACATCTAATGCTAATTCAGGCCAGAAAACAACGAATAAATGCTAAATACAGGCGTTGAATTAAGTATATATTTGTTGCAAATGGAGGTTGTCGATGGAATAAAAAACAATATTGTGGTTATGTTAACTCCAAACTGTATTGTGCTAATGCCTTTGAAGTTTGTCTTGTAGTCTTGCACCCTCAACTAATTTTGTCAGATTGCATTTTTCATCTGAGTCAACCTCCTTAATCGTATTCACGAAAAACTCAAAGAGTGTTTCAATCTAAAAATAACATAAATTACTCAAATGCCATTTCTATGTTGATCAGGCTAAAGTATGATGATTCTATAAATTTGTGAGGGATTATAAGTTTTAAGGATTTTTGACTGCCTTTTTTGATTCATTTTTTTGCGAATATGATATAGCGCATACAAATGGAGCGTGCTCAATGACAGCCAAGATACAGAGCGTTATTCTATAAAAAGAATCTTACTTATAATGGTGCTTCAACGATGTTTGATTTATCGATAAAAAAAATGCTCCAAATGACAATTACTCTGTCCTTATTGGCTTTAGTGATTTTGATTTCGGTCAGTAATATTCAACAATCCCATATTTATGAAGGCGTAAAGAACGAAGAAGCACAGGTTAATGCTATTTTCGCACTTAAAGACACGCGTTATTTTGTAGTGCAAATTCAACAGTTTTTGACCGATGTTGGCGCTACCAAAAGCGACGAAGCCAAAGCTGAAGCATTAGACAGCCTAAATAGCGCGCTAGAAAACCTTGATTTATTGATTGCTGTTGCGCCAGATGTCGGTCAAAGAGCGCAAGAGATTAAACGCAAAGTAAATGATTTGCATGCCTCTGGCGTTAACATGGCTGATGCTTATTTGACACAAGGTACTGAGGCCGGCAATCATCTGATGAAGGGTGCGGGTGGTTTTGATGAAGTGTCATCTGAGCTTGCTGATGATTTAGATTTATTGGCAGATGAAATTGATGGCAAGTTTGATGCTGCAGTTGAAGAGACCTTGTTAGCAACAGAATCTGCCGCGAGCGTACAATTGTGGGGAAATATCGGCCTATCTGTGTTTCTGACCATTATTTTATTAATGCTCTACCGCAAGATTATTAACCCCTTAAGAAAACTGGATGAATCGATGCGCAATGTGGCATCGGGCGCTAAAGATTTAACCGTTAAACTGGACGACAGCGGCAACACTGAAATCGCTAAAGTGGCGAATAGTTTTAATGTGTTTGTAAAGCAAATCCACGATTTAATTATTGATTTTAATGACAATAGCCAACAATTAGGTACGGCCAGTGTTCAGTTAACAACAAGCAGTAATGAAACGTTATCAGGCATGCAACGTTTACAAAGCGAAACTGAACAAGTGGCTACTGCGATGAATCAAATGCAAGCAACGGTTATTGAAGTGGCTAACAATGCAGAGTTAGCAGCACAAGCTGCAAAAGACTCCGATACCCAAGCAGGGCAAGGTGATAAGGTTGTTCAACAGACTATTACCTCGATAGAGCAATTGGCAAATGGCGTAGAACAAGCAGCCAGTGCCTTACATCAATTAGAAAAAGATACCGATAACATTGGCAGTATTTTAGAAGTGATTCGCAGTATTTCTGATCAAACTAATTTACTGGCATTGAATGCAGCTATTGAAGCAGCCCGCGCCGGTGAGCATGGCCGTGGTTTTGCGGTTGTGGCTGATGAAGTGCGTACGCTATCAAAGCGAACACAAGATTCAACTAATCAAATTCAACAAATGATTTCACAATTACAAGCTGGTGTGAAAGATGCGGTGTCGGTGATGGATTCAAGCCGTCAACAAGCGTTAAAGAGTACTGAACAAGCCGCACTCGCGGGTGAAGCGTTGTCGAACATTACTCATTCAGTGGCGACTATTGCCAATATGGCGACACAAATTGCCACAGCAGCTGAAGAACAAACAGCAGTAACAGATGAAATTAATCGTAATATTGTTAATATTAGTGATGAGGCTGGTTTAACGGCAACCAATGCGCAGCAATCTTACAGCGCCAGTGTCCAAGTTAATGAGTTGTCACAGCAATTACGTGGCCAAATAGGCCAATTTAAAACCCATTAATGTATATTTAGCGTCAAATACAAAAATGCCTGTTAGTGCTAACAGGCATTTTTTATTAAAGCATATGGATTCAGATTAACATTCAACTATATTAACCGCTAACCCACCTTTGGCAGTTTCTTTGTATTTACTGCGCATGTCTTTGCCAGTATCCATCATGGTTTTGATGACCTTGTCTAACGACACCTTATGGTTACCGTCGCCGCGCAGTGCCATGCGAGAAGCATTAATGGCTTTTACCGCGCCCATGGCATTACGTTCAATGCACGGCACTTGCACAAGGCCGCCAACAGGATCGCAGGTTAACCCTAGGTTATGTTCCATACCGATTTCAGCTGCGTTTTCGACGTGCTCAACGGTGCCGCCCATAATCTCGGTTAGTGCTGCAGCCGCCATCGAACAGGCTACGCCAACTTCACCCTGACAGCCCACTTCAGCACCAGAGATAGAGGCGTTTTTCTTGTACAAAATACCGATAGCCGCAGCGGTGAGTAAATAACGGCTACACACGTCAATATCGACTTCTTGAACAAACATATCGTAGTAACACAATACTGCTGGGATAATACCGGCAGCACCGTTAGTTGGCGCGGTAACGACGCGATCGCCTGCGGCATTTTGCTCGTTAACCGATAATGCAAATAGGTCGACCCAGTCCATTGCTGTTAATGGGTCGATATTATTACGTCCTTCGGCTTTTAAGCGACGATACAATGCAGGTGCACGGCGGCGCAGTTTTAAGCCACCTGGTAAAATTCCTTCTTTTTGATAACCGCGTTCAACACAGTTTTTCATGGTTTGCCAGATATGCCACAAACCTTGCTTTACATCGTCTTCGCTGGCGATACTCAGTTCGTTAGCCATCATTAAAGACGAAATACTTAAACCGTTGTCACAGCACAGTTGCAGTAATTGCAATGCACTATTGAAATCGTATGGCGCCTGTTCAATTGGCGTTGCTGGCGAGGCATTACGTTGGGTGATTTCATCTTCATCTAAAATAAAGCCGCCACCAACAGAATAATAAGTGCGCTGATAAATGCATTCACCTTTTGACAAAGCATATAAAGTCATGGCATTGGCGTGAGCGGGTAGGGTTTTACGTCTGTGGTAAGTGATACCATCATCACGAGTAAACTTCACTAAACGCCCATCGGCTAAGGTTAATTTTTGAGAGGTGGAGACAACGTCTAAAATAGCATCAATACCATCTGTGTCGACCGTTTCAGGGTCTTCACCCATTAAACCTAAAATCACTGCTTTACCGGTACCATGGCCTTTACCTGTTTGGCCAAGGGAGCCAAACAATTCTGCTTGTAATTCATCGGTTTGATCCAATAAATTATTGTCTGCAACATGTTGGATAAAAACTTTACCGGCTTTCATAGAGCTACACTGTGTGTGAGCTTGAAGAGCCGATACCAATTTTAAACATGTCAAATACGCTAATCATCTTGAGTAACCCTTGTTGAGTCGTTTATTGTTTTGATTATTAATGAGTATAATCGCCTGATATCAACTTGGCGGTTTATCTCTTTTGTTGGCAGAGTATCCCACAGTTTGATGCATGACAGTTCATTAGATTTTTTTATGCATAATTTTTCACATTAGCTTGTCTTATCATGCACAATAACGGCAAGTTTACGACGCTGACGATAGAATTAGGGGAACAGTTTGAGCTATTTAATGATGGATTTGGCTGGTTTAACAGTATCTGAGCTGGAAACTGAACAATTATGCCACCCTAAAGTAGGTGGGATAATTTTATTTACGCGTAATTTTGAAAATAAAAAGCAATTAATAGAATTGGTTAAACAGGTTCGTCACATTCGACCTGAATTACTGATCGCCGTTGACCATGAAGGCGGCCGAGTACAACGTTTTCGCGACGGTTTTAGCTTAATTCCGGCTATGGGTGACATTTTACCTGCAGCAAATATGGATTTAACATTAGCAAAACAATGGGCGAAAGAGTGCGGTTTCTTAATGGCAATAGAGCTGCTTGAATGCGACATTGATTTAAGTTTTGCGCCGGTATTAGACGTAAATGGCATTAGTGAGGTGATTGGTAAGCGTAGCTTTAGTCCAAACCCTGATGAAGTCAGTGCACTTGCACAACAGTTTATTTTCGGCATGAATGACGCTGGCATGGCCGCAGTAGGTAAGCATTTTCCCGGGCATGGCAGTGTTGCGGCTGACTCACATATTGCGATGCCTGTAGATGCGCGTACTAAAGAGGAGGTTGAAGCCTTTGATATGGTGCCATTTAGGCAACTCATTGGCCAAAAGCAGTTGCAAGGTGTGATGCCTGCGCACGTAGTGTATTCGGCAATTGACCCTAATCCTGCTGGGTTTTCATCTTACTGGTTACAAACCGTGTTACGTCAACAATTGGCCTTTGATGGGGTGATATTTTCTGACGATTTAGGCATGAAAGGCGCAAGCTTTGCGGGTGATTATCTTGGCCGAGCAAAAGCGGCACTTGATGCAGGTTGTGACATGATTTTAGTGTGTAACGATCCTGTCGGTGTGCAAGCATTATTGAGTGACTTTGTCTGGCCGGCAGATGAACCATTGCATACGGCCTTGAGGCTTAAAGCTAAGCCTGAACAAGTTCAGCATGCGTTAGCGCAGCATGTTCGTATTGCCGCTGCAAAACACGTAGTGGATACCATTCGAGGTTAATTTAAGAGTTTAACCTCAACTCTAGGGTCTGTTGAGCTTTGCTGTTTGAATTTTGTTCGAGTAAAACGTTTTTAGCCGAACCTTTCAGGCAGCGTTTGTTGGCCATTTTTACTGCGTTATCGACTTTTTATGTAGAATAACTACATCTCAAAGTCTCTGCCGCGCAGTTATATATGTGATACCAATTCCACTAATTATCTGGTCATTCAGCGGGAGTTCTGTGTCTTCTAGGCAAGTAATAGGATTGTAGGCATAGTTGCTCTCGGCAACTGCTCCTGCGTTGCTCTACCTCCTGCGTCCATGCAGTCGTACGTCAAAATCCTATTAAGCAGTATAGAAGGCACAGAAACCCGCCTTGCAGGAGACGCTCAGACTGTCCATTTCTTTGTTGCATTGCCTTAAAAGGGAATAACCATTCTTTCAACAATGCGCCTCAAACTGAACAGTCTGAGTGACTCTGATTGATCACATAATTAATGGAAATGGTATGAGTAAAAACCAACAATTCGCTGCAAAAACAATCTTGAAAGATCAACAAATCCTAGATAATAAATGCATTTCAAGTTTGAATGTATCGTATGGAGTGATTGTTAGAATCAAGGTTATTTATTCATCTCTTAACCAGAGTTGAGATAGTTGAGTTAAGAGCAATAAAAACCGGATCAGTGGATCCGGTTTTTTATGGGTAAAATGAGGTGTTAGCTTGAATAAGGTATTGGCTGACTTTGTGGTGTATAACCTGTTAAATCAATAGGTTTTACACTAGTTGGTTGATCCATTTTACGAATTTGCATCACGATACCCAATTGTGGGTGGTCAAAGTAATGTAGTTCACCACTGCGTACTCGGCGATTTTGAATGAGCGGGATACTCTGTAAAAAGGGGGCTAATTGCTTTTTACCTTCAATCTCTAATGCTGCGTACTCATTAAATGAAGCCGGCGTTGATTCAATCATTTTTTGAGTCGGTTTGCGCAAGGCTAAATTGTTTTCGATGTAGAGGTAATGGTTTAAATAGATGTTAATTGACCCATCGAGCTCCCAAACCGGTTTAACTGTTGGCGCTTCATAAAATCCGCCTAGAGCACTGTAATCGCCCATTGGCATGCTCATACTGTTGTCTGCAGGTTTATTAACGCTTAAGCCGTAGTAGTCAAATGTTTTAGAGAAATCTTTACCGCCAAATATGCGCACCGGTTTTGCTAAACGGCGCGATTGCATATTTTGCTGCCACGTTAAGTGCACTAAACTTTTTACGTAAGGTTCGCGGCTGATGGTACGAATAATGTCTTTAAATTGGCCTTGGCTTTGGGCAAGTAATACTGTGCCTTGACCTAAATAGGCTGATTGTGGTGTCGCCGCACCGATACTCACAGGCACTTCACTTGGGTGTGAGGCAATATTATTACTGACTTTTGGGTCATTACAGTCGCTGGTGTCACTGGCTCAATCGGTAGAGCTACACCCTGTTAAAGCCGCCGCAACACCAGAAATGTCGGTACTGATCATTGGAGTGATCAAATCGACAGTGTTATTTGCCAATGTCGGTGGTGAGGCGTCTAACCACTTTTCAACCGAAGGGTTTTGGCGTTCAAATACAAATACTTCAACTTCAAACCATGACTCGGCATGGGCTGTAACGCTGTGGGATAGCGCTGTGATAGCGGCGATTGATATCGCAATTTTACGAAGCACTATTTGTCTCCAGTTTGATGTTTAGCGAACTGTTCAAGCAAGGTATTGACTAATTCAAGACGCTCTTTGCTTGTTTCAGCAGGAATGTTGAACTTTAACTTATTTGGCTCGTCCATTCGATAGATTTGTGGCTGGTTTTGCAACAAACCAATAATAAACATTGGATCAACGCTGTTTTCTTGCCCAAATTCAACACTGCCACCTTTGGCATGCATTTCAATTTTAACGATGCCCAGTGCGGTTGCCTGATGTTTAAACAGGGTGAGCGCCATTAAGTTACGTGTTGGGTCAGGCAGCATTCCAAAGCGGTCAATAAACTCGACTTTAAGCTCATCGAGCATATTATCGTTTTCGCAGTTGGCGATACGTTTATAAAGCGACAAGCGCATATTAACGTCGCTGACATAATCTTCTGGCAGTAGCGCAGGGATACGTAAATCGATCTCAGCCTTGGCGCTCATCATGTAGGCAAGAGAAGGCTCTTTACCTTCTTTTAATGCTTTAACGGCTGATTCGAGCATTTCCATGTACAAGCTAAAACCAATTTTAGAAATATGACCGCTTTGTTCATCACCTAATAATTCTCCTGCGCCACGGATCTCTAAATCTTGGGTGGCGAGCATAAATCCTGCGCCAAGATCTTCTAAAGCATCAATGGCTTCGAGACGTTTACGGGCGTCGGGTGTCATCCGTTTTGGGTGTGGCGTCATCATATAGGCATAAGCCTGATGATGAGAGCGCCCCACACGGCCCGTAACTGGTGTAGCTGTGCTAAACCAAACATGTCGGCGCGGTCGAGAATGATTGTGTTGGCGCTTGGTACGTCGATACCGGTTTCGATAATGGTTGTACACACCAACACGTTAAAGCGTTGGTGGTAAAAGTCTGACATGACTTTTTCGAGATCACGCTCGCGCATTTGCCCATGTGCGGTAACAACCCGCGCTTCTGGCAGTAAGTCTCGAATGTTTTGTGCTGTTTTTTCAATGGTTTCGACGTTGTTGTGTAAGTAATACACTTGGCCACCACGAAGAATTTCACGCAATATGGCTTCGCGTACTGTGGCTTGGTCGTATTCGCGCACAAAGGTTTTAACCGCTAAACGTTTGGCGGGCGGTGTGGCAATAATCGATAAATCACGCATGCCCGACATGGCCATGTTTAAGGTGCGTGGGATTGGTGTGGCCGTTAACGTTAAAATGTCGACGTTAGCTCGCAGCGCTTTAATCTTTTCTTTTTGGCGTACACCAAAGCGATGTTCTTCGTCGATAATTAATAAGCCTAGATTGTCAAAGTTTGCTTCGGATGACAATAACTTATGTGTACCAATGACAATGTCGACTTTACCTTCAGACAACTGTTCAACAACACTTTTTTGCTCTTTGGTGGTTCTAAAGCGTGACATCACTTCGATGACAATCGGCCAGTCGGCAAAACGGTCTTTAAAGTTTTCGTAGTGTTGTTGAGCAAGTAGGGTGGTTGGAACTAACACGACCACTTGTTTACCGGCATTAACGGCCACAAAAGCCGCGCGCATGGCCACTTCGGTTTTACCAAAGCCCACATCGCCACACACTAAACGGTCCATGGCGAGCGGTGCTTGTAAGTCTTCTAGTACAGCATTAATGGCGGTTTCTTGGTCGACGGTTTCTTCAAAAGGGAAACCTTGGCTGAATTGAGCGTACTCTTGCTCATCGATGGTCATGGCATCACCCGGGCGAGCCTGCCGACGGGCGTAGACATCGAGTAATTCAGCTGCCACATCACGAATACGCTCAATAGCTTTGCGCTTGGCTTTAGCCCAGGTTTCATTACCGAGTTTGTTAAGATGTGCATCACCGTCACCACTGGCGTTAAAACGGCTAATTAAGTGTAATGACGATACGGGCACATACAGTTTGTCGCCACCTGAATATTCAAGTTTTAAATATTCAGCAACCAGCCCGCCGGTATCGAGGGTCTCTAAGCCCTGATACAAGGCCACGCCGTGCTCTAAATGCACAATCGGCTGGCCGACTTTTAACTCAGCTAAGTTTTTAACTAACACGTCTGAGCTAACTTGTTTTTGCTTTTCTCGGCGACGTTGCTGAGAAATACGTTGGCCAAATAATTCGGTTTCGCAAATGATGCTGACCGCACCTTTAGGAGTATCGGTTAAGACACACCCTCGGCTCAGTGGCGATACCATTAAGCCTATTTTGTCTTTAGCTTCAAGGTAGTCATTAATGTGCTTGAACTGTTTAGGTTTGATGCCAATTTTGTCTAGCAGTTCAAGTAGGGCTTCACGGCGACCTTCAGATTCTGCACTGAACAACAGTTGGGTGTGGCTAGCGCTGTACTCTTGCAGGGCGATAAGCGGTTGCTTGAGTTTATGGTTGGCATTAATGTCGGGCAGTTTTTCTACATTGGCAACGACAGCATGAGTGGGTAGCTCAAATTGGACTAATGGCTGGCCGGCATTGTCGGTGTCGTTAACATCATGTTGCTGAATAATTTGTGTGCGAGTTAAGGGTTTGAAGGCGGCAAATAATTCGTCATGTAATAAATACAATTCTTGCGGTGCCAGCAGCGGCCTTAATGGATCGATGCGCCTGTCTTCGTATCGGACTGACACTTCATGTAAGTGGTTTTTACTGGCTTTGTCGATGTCGCCTAAGGTGATGAGTTGACTTTCTTTGGGTAAATAGTCAAACAGTGTGGCGGTGTCGTCAAAAAACAAAGGTAAGTAGTTTTCAATGCCTGCAGGCATTAAATTACGGCTGACCAGTTGGTATATCGACTCTGCTTCTTTTGAGATCACTTCAAAACGGCGACGATAGCGTTGTCTAAAGCCTTCAATGGCATTGGTGTCAGTAGGAAACTCTTTTGCTGGCAACATGCGTATGGCATCACGCGCCATGCCTGAACGCTGAGTATCAACATCAAAAAAGCGGATTGACTCGACTTCGTCATCAAACAGTTCTATGCGCAACGGTTGGCGAGAGCCCGTGGGGAAAATATCGATAATTGAGCCGCGAATAGCAAACTCGCCATGCTCATACACCTGTTCAACTAAATGATAGCCAGTGTCGGTTAAGTGTTGTCTGGCTTGTTGCAGACTGTAGGTGTCGCCCTTGTTTAGCACCATCACGTTGGCGGTCATAAAGGATTTTGGCGGTAGACGCACCATTAAGGTGTTTACCGGCACGATGACCACGTTATGTTGATGTTGGCTAATATTGGCCAGGGTTTCGAGTCGCTGTGAAATTAAGTCTTGGTGTGGTGAAAAATTGTCGTAAGGCAGTGTTTCACGGTCTGGAAATAAGCACACATTGATATTGCTGTTTTGCAGTAAATAGCTTAATTCGACTTCAAGTGACAGTGCACTTGGGGTGTCGTGGGTGACAATAATACTGGTACCGATATGTTGCTGAATTAACCTGGCTAGGGTGATGGCCTGCGAGACCCCACCTAATGTTGCCAAAGTTTGTAGTTGTTGGCCTTTTTTTACACTCGGCGGCGTGAGTACACTAAATTGTTTCATTAAAATCTTTTTCAATTCCGTTTACTGTCAATGTGTATTGATATGTGGGTTAGCGTCGTTGCTTATCAATATTTTGTTTGCGCTTTTTAAGCATTTTTTGTTGTACGGCCAAACTGGCTTTAACCAATTGTTCGATATCATCTTCAAGAATTTGGCTAAATTCTAGTTGGCAATGCCACAGAGTGTCTAGGTCATCATTTTTATCGATGGGGGTGCACTCGATGACTTGGCAAATGCACATTAAGGCGACTACTTCAGTATGTAAATAAATATGGGTTTTATGGTACTCCCCCACATTTAATGCAAATGAGCTGGTAATACTGATGCCACTGCCACCAAATTGATTACCTTTAACTTGTTGGCCTTCTTGAACTTCTTTTTCAAGTACATGTTGTAAAACTAAATCGACTTTACGTGATTGCAGCTTTAAAAAGTCCACCACGGCTTTGGCGTCATTATCTAAATTACGCAATTGTAGCAAGCAGTTGACTTCAAGGCTTTTCACTTCGGTTAGCAATTTTAAGCCAACCGATTGCATGTCTTTTAGCTCATCTTCAGTGGGCAAACCTTGGGCTGTATCCCAGGGAGAAAGGTATGCGTTGAAGTTATGAGGCACACTAAAATAAGAATTGCTGTCAGGTATCAAGGTTTGCCTCTTTATTTATCCCACTAATAGCCCTATTATCGTGCCCAACTTAATGATTTAGCAAGTCATACGCAATGGCTTGTTGGTTTCATCTTCACATTTAGCTTGATTGTCAGACTAATACGCTGTGATGAGCGCATAGGATTAGTATTTTTTTATGAATTTCGGATTTTCGTTTTTTATCGGCTACCGTTACTGGCGTGCGCGAAAAGCCAATGCTTTTGCCTCTTTTATCACCTTTTTTGCTGTCTCTGGTATTTTTTAGGGGTGGCGGCATTAATTGTGGTGAGTTCGGTAATGAATGGTCTTGAAGGTCAGCTTAAAAATCGTATTTTGGGCGCGGTGCCGCAACTTACATTAATTAACGAAACTGGCTTTAATGATTGGCAATCGCTTACCCAGCAAGTGTTGACGGACGATGGCTTAAACCAGCATATCCGTGGTGTTGTGCCAACAACTACAACTCAAGCGATGATCCAGTCGAGTAAAAATATCAGCGCTGTACAAGTCTATGGGGTTTACCCTGAGCAGGAGCAAGCCTTATCAAGTATTGCTTCTCATACCTATTCTAATGCTTTTGAGCAGCTCATCGCCGGAGATTACAATATTGTGCTTGGGAGCGAACTTGCCCGTAAGCTCGGTGTGAACAGTGGTGACCGAATTCGTTTACTCAGTGGTGATGGCGTGGTGTATTCACCTATGGGGCCGGTGCCGAGCCAGCGTAAGTTTACTGTGGCAGGTGTATTTGAGATGGGCTCGCAAGTTGATGCCAGCGTAGCCTATGTGCATTATCAAGATGCGCGTAAGTTGAAGCGACAAAACAGCCAAGAGATCAATGCGCTGCGAGTGTATTTAACTGACCCATTTAGCGCACCACAAATCGCTCCAAAGATGGTGAGTGCCTTTGCTCAGCAAGGCGTTGAGATTAAAACCAGCGACTGGCGTCAGGAGTATGGCCATTTATTTTCTGCGGTGAAGATGGAAAAGAACATGATGTCGTTGATGCTCAGTTTAATTGTGGCCGTTGCCGCGTTTAACATGGTGTCGGCATTAGTGATGATGGTGGTGGATAAAACCACCGATGTTGCGGTATTAAAAACTCAAGGTGTAACGACCTCATCAGTGATGGCCATCTTTATTGTACAAGGGTTATTAAATGCGTTACTGGGTTTGATATTAGGGACTGTTGTAGGCATTGGCTTAACCTTAAATTTGAATAGCATTTTATCTGCACTTGGCATTGCTATTTTAGGGGCAGGGCAAAGCTTGCCGGTCGCATTGTCGATAACCCAACTGAGTTTTATTATTGTTGGCTCGCTATTAATTACCTTACTTGCCACTTTATACCCAGCGCTATCGGCTGCTAGGGTTCAACCCGCTACTGCTTTGAGATACGAATAATGAGTCAAACACCAACCGCGTTATTACAAGTTAACCACGTCAGTAAGCAATATCATGATGGTGAAGTGATCACCCATGTGTTATCTGGCGTGGATTTAACGGTTTATAAAGGCGAGCAATTAGCCATTGTCGGAAGCTCTGGCTCAGGTAAAAGTACCTTATTGCACATTATGGGCACCCTAGACACTCCGACATCGGGTTCAGTAATATTAGATGGTGAAGATTTATATCAATTGTCTGCTGCTCGCCAAGCGCAAGTACGCAATCAAGATTTGGGTTTTATTTATCAATTTCATCATTTATTGCCTGAGTTTAGTGCGTTAGAAAACGTGGCGATGCCGGCGTTTATCCAAGGCCGAGATAAAAAACAAACCTTAGCCGATGCGCAAAAACTGCTTGAGCGTGTTGGATTAGGGCACCGTGTCAATCATATTCCGGCGCAATTGTCTGGCGGTGAGCGTCAACGTGTAGCGATTGCACGTGCCTTGATTAATAAACCTAAGTTGGTGCTGGCCGATGAACCTACCGGTAACTTAGATGCCAGCAGTGCCGATAATGTGTATGCGATGATCCGAGAATTGGCACATCAATTTGATACCGCTTTTGTGGTGGTCACCCATGATTATAAATTAGCGGCCAAGATGGACCGCCAATTAACCATGAAAGATGGCGTGTTGCAAAGTGTTGATGCAGGACAAACCGAATGAGTAAGTGGTTACCGTTAACCATTGGCTGGCGCTTTTTTCGAGCCAGGCAATCAAATCGCTTTATTGGCTTTATTTCGTTTGCTTCTACGGCGGGGATCGCGCTCGGTGTCGGGGTGTTGATTGTGTTGTTATCGACCATGAATGGTTTTGAAAAAGAGCTACAACAACGCTTACTCGGCGTGGCATCCCATGGCGAGCTTGTCGGTGTTAATGAACCGATAGCCGACTGGCAAGTAATTGCCAAAAGTGCACAAAATTTACCACAAATTACCGGTGTAGCGCCGTTTATTCGCTTGCAGGGCTTAGTACAAAAGCCGGGCGGGTTTCAAGGGTTAATGGTCAGCGGGATTGATATTAACCACGAAGCCGATGTGTCGACCATTAGCCAATATATGTCCGCCGAGGCATGGCAATCATTGCAGGGCAATCAAAATAATATCGTTTTAGGCCGCAGTTTAATTGAAAAACTTGAGCTTAAAGTCGGCGATACTGTGGCAATGTTTACCCCTGATGCCAATAATAGCCAATTAACGTCGGCTAAAAGTCATCGGTTTGTGGTGTCGGGTGTTTACCATGTGGGCGGTGAGATTGAATCGACTCAGGCGTATGTGCCCATTGCTTATTTAGCTGACATTTTAGGTTTAGGCACAGGAGTTAGCGGAGTGCGAATACAGGTCGATAATGTGCTCAATGCAGCCTCTATTACTCGAGATTTAGGCTTTGCCCAAGAGCAATATTTGTACATTAATGATTGGACTCGATCGCAAGGGCATGTGTATCAAGACATTCAATTAGTGCGACTGGTCATGTACCTTGTACTAGCTCTAGTGATTGCGGTGGCCTGTTTTAATATTGTGTCGACCTTGGTGATGGCGGTACGCGATAAAGCTTCTGAAATCGCTATTTTAATGACCATGGGCATAAGCCGTGGTGCAATTATGTTGATTTTTATGCTGCAAGGGGCGTTAAACGGCATCATGGGCTGCACTATTGGCGGCATTATTGGGGTTATTTTTGCTTATAACCTAAGTGCCATAGCACAGGGAATAGAGTTGCTATTTGGTTTTCAGTTGTTGGCATCTGATATCTACTTTATCGATTTTTTACCGTCTGAGTTACATAGCCAAGATGTGGTTGTTGTGCTGGTAATGGGGTTGGTGATGAGCTTACTCGCCACGATTTATCCTGCTTGGAAAGCCACAAAAATAGCCCCCGCGACAGCATTGGCTGGTCGTTAAGGTATACAGGTAGCGAATGGCATGTGAACAATGCTTTGAATCAATATTTAGACAAAAAATTGGTCGTTGTCAGCGCTGTATGGTGCAGTTAACCGTATTGAGCTTACTCGCTTGGCCAATCTGGTGGCATTATTTTGCAGACCAGCCTAAAACGGTTGAGTCTATCGCACTGCTGTTTTTTGCGATGAGTTTTTCGCTCTTACTTGCTCTGCATTTATTCGTTTGGTGTTATCGAACGTTTTACCTGAATATCCGCCGATGATTATAACGGTTCAAGCTGTTTTTGCTGGCCAAAAGTGTCGGCGTCGGTTCCCCGTTTCCAATATCCTGTTGCACTGATTGCCCGAAGAGGCAATTGGCGCTGTTCGAGAAAATGCTGTTTAATTAAGCGAACTTGTGAGGCTTCTAAGCCGATAAACACTTGAGTATCAGAGGAAATATTGTCTAGTTGGGTAACCTTTTCTTGTAACCATTGATCTTGCTGTGTGTCAGTGATTGAAGGGGGTAATATTAGCCAATCAACGTTAAGGTGAGCAGGTATTGTGAGAAGGGCTTTTTCTTGCTCACTGTGGACTATCATTATGACATTGCCTGTCGCCGTTGCGGGTATACGCTCAATTAACGCATTTACGGCATTAATTGAGGTTGAGTCGCCTAACAAGATATAATGCTTGGCATCAAATTGGCTCATTTTTAATGGCCATAGCCGCTATGGCCACCTTATCACCTACTTGAGCGGTGCTTGCCCAATCTGTTGCTCGATCCGCGATGTTTGTTGATAACAAAATCGAGACTCAGTAGTCGTTGCTCTGCATCAAAATCGCGAATGGTATACGAGCGTTTAATTGCTGCATTAGAGCCACTGACTTGAGTATTAAGTTCAATCTCACCCGCTTGAGGGAACAACACTTTTACATAAGCACCTTGTTGATTGGCGGGGAAGTCAGCCAGTTGCTCTCCACCTAATACAATACGGCGTAAATATGGGCTGATATCAGTAATATTACAGATGTGAGTCACTCTTACTGATGGTTTTTGGGTTCTAGGGGAATTCATATAGGTTACCTGTAAAATGATGTTGCACACACGGGGGTTTAGATGATAATGTCTACTATAAGTGTTGTGGTTGACTAAGTCAACTATGTTGTATGTATCCAGTTATCATAGGTCGCTGAGATTACATTAAGGAAGTTTTGTGTCTGAGAATATAAAAGAACCGCTGTTTAATTTATTACACAGTATGAAGCGTTCATTGCGCCAAGCTATTGAGGTCGATAACTTAGGGATAACGCCTTTACATATGCGCGTGCTTAAAATTATCTCTTTTTATAATCAAAAGGTGACGGCCAATGATATTGTGCAGAAAACCCTAATAGACAAAGCGCAATTAGCAAGATTAATAAAAGAGCTTATTGGTTTAGGTTATGTGAGTAAACTCGACAACCCAAATGATAAGCGCAGTTATTACTTAGGTATTAGCGGTGAAGGTGAGCAGATTGTTAAGCAGTTGAGCACGGCTGAAAATCGAGTTAACGAGATAATGAAAAGTGGCTTAACAGAACAAGAAATTGCCGATTTTGTTCGGTTAGCGAAACAAATGGCGCATAATTTAAATCAACATAATGAGTAACAGCAGTCCTAATACCATTTCCATTAATTATGTGACCAATCAGAGTCGCTCAGACTGTTCAGTTTGAGGCGCATTGTTGAAATAATGGTTATTCCCTTCTAAGGCATTGCAAAAAAATGGACTGTCTGAGCGTCTCCTGCAAGGCGGGTTTCTGTGCCTTCTATGCTGCTTAATCGTATTTTGACGTACGACTTACGACTGCATGGATGCAGGAGGTAGAGCAACGCAGGAGCAGTTGCCGAGAGTCACTATGCCTACAATCCTATTACTTGCCTAGAAGACACAGAACTTCCGCTGAATCACCAGATAATTGCTGGAATTGGTATAATGCGGATTAAATAAGCATCAGACATTAAAAAGGCCACTCACAGTGGCCTTTAACTTTTTGTCGCAGTACGCGGCGGGTCATTTATCCGCCTTTCTTTGCTGCCATTTAAATAAAATTGAATATCGCCACATACTTTTAATCACCACAAAACCGGCAATGGCAGACACGATGCCTAATGCGATACATCCCACTAAAAAGGGTGAGCCAATCGTTGATATTGATGCCTCAATCCATGTCCAAGTTGCTTCAAAGTGAAACGCCTGTGCTTTATGCCCCAGGATCTTAGTGCCGACAATATAGGCGGCATAAAACATAATGGGCATTGTTAGAGGGTTGGTTATCCATACGAGTGCGACTGCAACGGGCAGATTAACATTAAATAAAATAGCTAAACCTGCTGCCAATACCATTTGAAATGGCATAGGAACCCATGCCACAAATAAACCTACCGCAAAGGCGCCAGGTGCTGATTTACGATTTAATGCCCATAAATTGGGCTTATGCAACAAGGTGCCAAACATCCGTAAATACTTGTGATCACGGAGTGTTTCGGGTTTTGGCATAAATCTTTGGATTAATTTTTTTGGCATATTTGTCGATTAATGTCTTAACTCATTCACTATGAATCGATTTATCTATGGCTTTTGTGCCTGTTCTTTATCAGCGATGTTATGGCCTCGCTGGCACCCATCTGGTGTTTGCCTATCTTGTGCTTACTGGTGTTGTGTTGCCTTAAAAAAATCCCGTTTTTAGCTGGCGGTATTTTTGCCATTTTTTGGATTAGCCTGATTTTTCAGAGTCTTTACTTGCACCAAAATGCTGAAAAACCCGAGCACATTCGATTTAAGGCGCAGATAGTATCACTTGTTAGCCAAAACAGCGACTGGATAAGTTTTGATGTGCGAGTTTTACCCAATCCCCCATATCCATCGTTTTTTGAAGCGATGGCCTTATCTAATGTGCAGCGATATTACCGATTAACCTGGCAAAAGCCAGCGAAAATTGAACCTGGGCAAATTTGGCAGTTTAGTGCCCGAATGAAAGGCATCAGTAGCATTCAAAATCAAGGCGGCTTTAACCAACAAAAGCATTTTATTAGTCAACACATTATCGCAAAAGGGCGGGTTAAACAGGCCAAGTTAATCAGCAGTTCAACCACAATAAGACAAGCGACTATTGATATTACTGTACCGATTTTAGCCAAACTGACAGAAGGCGATATTCTACGCGCATTAATTTTTGGCGATAAAAGCCAATTAAGTGATCAACGTTGGCAGCAATTACGGCAAACCGGTGCAGGGCATTTGGTGGCGATTTCTGGATTACATCTATCGGTGGTATTTGGCTTGTTTTATGGACTGCTAATGTTGCTGTCACGCTTGTTTGTTGCCACTCAGCATCGGCGGTATGCCATGAGCATAATACTGATTGCGGCAATGATTACTCTTGGTTACGGTTATTTATCTGGCTTTGCCGTGGCAACGCAGCGTGCGCTGTTAATGATGCTGCTATTAGTTATCTTTACTGTGGTGAAACAATATAGCAACAGCTGGGACCGCTTAGTGTACGCATTATGCATGGTGTTATTGCTTGATCCATTTGCCATGTTAAGTGCTGGCTTTTGGTTATCATTTTTGGCATTAACGATTATTTTGCTGGCCGTTAAACCTGAACGTCTTAACGCCGAAACTAACTTGACTCATTTGCAGGATAAGGTGCAACCCGTTCAAGTACGTTTAAGGACAACACTCTATCGTTTTTATCATCAAACTGTTCTAGGCCTTAAAGTCTTATGGTCTATTCAGTGGCGTTTAGCTATTGGCTTAGGATTATTGCAGGCCGTGTTGTTTGGCACCATGACACCCCACAGTATTTGGCTCAATTTATTGTTTGTACCTTGGTTTAGTGTGGTGGTTATCCCTGTGGTGATGTTAAGTTTTTGCCTGTGGTTAGCTACGTTTTTGTTTATGCAATTATTGGCTTTGTCACCTAAAATGATTAATGAGAGTGGCGAAGTCATATTTTACATTGCTAATCTCTGCCTAGAGCCATTTGTGTGGTTGTTATCATTAAGCGATGCCTTGCCATTGGCTCTGGTTAAGATTACAGAGCAGTGGCTTATGGGGATGTTGTTTTTGTGTATTGCACTTGGATTACTGCATTATCGCAGTTATAGCAGTCGTGATAGTTCTTGGGCATGGTATGGCGTTACAATATTACTCTGTCTGCCCATCGTGTTACAAACTTACGTGGTGAGTAGGCAACAATGGCATGTTAGTCATCAACCTAATGCTGCGCCACAATGGCAAATGCATGTGCTTGATGTTGCTCAGGGCATGGCGGTAGTTCTGCAACAAGGTCAACATGGATTGATTTATGATACTGGTGCGGCATATGGCAATTTTAGTTATGCTGCTCGTGCAATTGTGCCGTTTATTGCGGCCAAAGGGATCACCAGTATTGATTTTATCGTGGTGAGTCATGCTGATAACGATCATGTTGGTGGTCTATCGCTGTTATCTAAAACCTATCCAAACAGTAACATTATTGCTGATTTTAACGTTGAACCTTATACCAAGCGCCCAGCCTATCAGACTTGCAACGGTAAGCTTTGGTGGCAAGGTATTGAGTTACAATTTTTAGACGATACCCTGTACAGCGATAATGACAATGATCAATCTTGTGTTTTGCGCTTAGATGATGGCATGACAGCCGTGTTGTTGACCGGCGATATTGAAGCGCCACGTGAGCAAGCATTGCTTAACGCAGATTTAACGCTAGCTGCAGAAGTGTTATTGGTGCCTCACCATGGCAGTCGAACCTCGTCTACTCCAGCTTTTATTGCGGCGGTTAAACCTCAAGTCGCAATTGCCACCGCGGGTTTTGCCAATCAGTATGGCTTCCCTAAAGGAGATGTCATGGCACGATATCAAGACCGCGGGATAGTAACCCTACATACCGGACATCAAGGGCAAATAAGCTTCAGTTTCACAGAAAAAGGCTACAAAATAGCCACTTACCGCCATCATTTTGCGCCATTTTGGTACAATCAATTGTTTAAATTTGGTGAGACACTTAAAGCAGAGTAGAATACGCCTCATGTTTGCTAGTTAAGTATTGGATTCAATGTCAGCATCAACTTCTAATGATAAGAATGAAATCTGGGTCGTTTTTAAACGTTTGATGACCTATGTCGTCCCTATGAAAACCAAGTTTATAATGGCTGTTCTTGCATTATTGACTTATGGTGCCGTAGACGCTGCTTTTATTGCCTTTATTAAACCGTTTATTGATGAGGGCTTCAGCCAAACGCCTTCGGTTGTCGCTGGCGTCGATGTGCCGACTCACGGTGGTTTTAATGCCGACAACAATGTTATGTTTATGGCGCCAATTGTGGTTATTTTAATGTTCAGCCTGCGTGGTATCGCTAACTTTGTGTCTACTTATTGTGTGTCTTTTATTAGTGCGCAATTAATCATGGATATGCGTCAGCAAGTGTTTGAACATTATTTACGCTTACCCGTCAGTTATATTGACCGTGAAAACAGCGGTAACTTGATCTCACGGGTGACCTTTGACACAGAGCAAATTGCCCGAGCATCAGGCAGTGCGTTAATTTCAATTGTGCGCGACAGTATGACCGCGATAGGCATGTTAGCCATCATGTTCTATTACTCGTGGCAGTTGTCATTGTGTATTTTGGTGATTGGTCCACTCATCGGTATTGTGATCAGTGTCGTCAGTCGTCGTTTTCGTAAAGTCTCTAAGCAAATTCAGTCAGCTATGGGTGGGGTAACAGCGACTACTGAGCAAATGATTAAAGGTCATAAAAACGTATTAGTGTTTGGTGGTCAAGAAACCGAGCTGGAGCGTTTCTTTAAAGTTAACGACCGTAATCGTTATCAAAATATGAAGTTAGCTGTTGCTCAGTCTGTGAGCCAGCCACTGATAATGGTGATTGGTTCATTTGCGCTGGCATTTGTATTGTATGCCGCCACATGGGACAGCATGAAAACCGATTTAACGGCAGGGACTTTTGCCGCTATTTTGGGCGCGATGCTTGCCATGTTACAACCCATTAAAAACTTAACCCGTGTTAATGCTGAATTTCAGCGTGGTATTGCGGCGTGTACAACGGTATTTGAATTACTTGATACTGCGCCAGAGTCAGATAACGGTACATTTACTGTCGAGCGCGTACAAGGCAAACTGCGTTTTGATAACGTGACGTTCTCATATCCTGAGCAAGATAAAGCCGCGCTTAATGGCATTGATTTTGAAGTTAAACCGGGTAAAACCGTGGCTCTAGTGGGACGTTCTGGTTCGGGTAAATCAACCATTGCCAGTTTGATTACCCGTTTTTATGGTGGCTTGAGCCAAGGTGATATCATCCTTGATGACACCAGTATTTATGACTATCAGCTTAAATCATTGCGTAATCAGGTGGCGTTAGTGTCGCAGCAAGTGACGTTGTTTAACGACACCATTGCCAATAACATCGCGTATGCATACCCAGGTGAAGTGACCCGCGAACAAATTGTTAAGGCAGCAGAGCTTGCTTATGCAATGGAGTTTATTAATACCTTACCTGAAGGCTTAGAAACTCAAGTCGGCGAAAACGGCGTACTACTTTCAGGCGGTCAGCGCCAACGTATTGCGATTGCAAGAGGCCATGCTTCGTGATGCGCCTGTGCTTATTTTAGATGAAGCAACCTCTGCGTTAGATACTGAGTCTGAAAAAGCCATCCAAAAAGGCTTAGACAATTTACGTCATAACCGTACCTCAATTGTGATTGCTCACCGTTTATCAACCATTGAAAGCGCCGATGAAATCTTGGTTATTGATCAGGGGCAAATTGTTGAGCGCGGTAATCACAGTGAGTTGATTGCGCAAGCGGGCATTTACGCTAATTTGTATAAGATGCAGTTTAGTCAGTAGGGCGAGGGTTATGCAGCAACTCATCCATCGCATTTGGTATCAAAACCATTGGGCAAAATGGTTATTATTGCCATTGTCGTGGTTATTTTCACTGATATCAGCCACACGGCGAATGTTATTTCGTTTCAATATTAAAGCTGTCAACCGTTTGCCTGTGCCTGTTATTGTGGTGGGTAATATTACTGCCGGTGGCAGTGGTAAAACCCCAACGGTTATTTACTTGATTGAACTGCTGCGCCAGCAGGGATATCACCCAGGGGTGATAAGTCGCGGCTATGGTGTGGACATCGAAGGGTGTTTAGTGGTCAATCCCGGCGCTAAAGCCAGCGATGTTGGTGATGAACCGGCAATGATTGTGGCTCGCACGCAAGTGCCTATGGTGGTTGGCGCTAAGCGAGTTGATGCGGCGAACTTGCTGCTGGCCAATTATGATATCGATGTGATTATTTGCGATGACGGCTTACAACATTATGCATTAGCGCGTGATATTGAAATTGCGTTAGTGGATGGCGATCGACGTTATGGTAATCAAAGGTTAATCCCTGCAGGTCCATTACGTGAAGGGCTTTGGCGGCTAAATAGTGTCGATTTTGTGATTAATAACGGTGGCCCGGCACATTCCAATGAAGTGCTGATGAGTTTAACGCCTGCACCGTTAACCCAAGTTGACAATACATTGGCAGAACCGTTTGACTCACAACAGCTGGTAGTTGCTATGGCTGCCATTGGTAATCCGCAACGTTTTTTTAATACTCTTAGCCAAATAGGCTATAAAATAGCGAAAGAAGTTGAATTTACTGACCACCAGGCATTTGAACCTGCACAGCTGCACGCTTTGTCTAAAGTACACCCATTAGTGATGACTGAAAAAGATGCGGTTAAATGTCGCGATTTTGCTCAAAGTCACTGGTGGTATTTACCGGTAAATGCGAAGCTTACCCCAGAATTTGATCAAGCATTTTTGAGCCAACTACAGTTTGTGGCTCAAACTAAAAAAGGACTGTCTCATGGCATTTGATAAAAAATTACTCGAAATTGTGGCTTGCCCAGTATGCAAAGGTAAGTTGGAATATGACAAAGAAGCACAACAGTTAATTTGTAAGTTTGATAAATTAGCTTATCCCATTACGGAAGGTATTCCAGTATTACTGGAAAATCGTGCAACGTCTTTAGTGACTGAATAACTACATTTGTTCGTTAATAAGTCTTCATTAAGCGCCTAAAGGGCGCTTTTTTGTGGCCTGTTGGTTTTGCACCGTTTATTTATTTTATGACTTATGCCAATCCGCATTAAAATTTGCTCTTTTAGCGAAAATGAACAGTGAGGTATTCGAGGCAGCCTTTTGAAGACATAGTCGTTCTCGGCAACTGCTCCTGCGTTGCTCTATCTCCTGCATCCATGCAGTCGTCGGCAACTGCTCCTGCGTTGCTCTATCTCCTGCATCCATGCAGTCGTCGGCAACTGCTCCTGCGTTGCTCTATCTCCTGCATCCATGCAGTCGTACATTAAGAATGGCTAACATTCGCCCTTAGGGGCTGTGTCACAATCCCCATTATTGATTCAAATGACTTTGATGTAGAGGACTATGTAACCCTCCCTTATATAGATCATATTCTAATAAGGATTGGTATTAACCTTTCTTTTAGTCATGAATCTTAGTTATTTACTTTAGCTGTTTTTGTTAAACATCAAACATTTTAAATGTAAACACTTTTTAATATATGTAATTAAAAATGGCGACTTGTTTATATTAATAGTAATAAGTGTCTGTATGTTAACAAGCGTATCTATTGTGTATTTAGCTTGTTTGCAAGCAGTGTATAGATTTATGTAGAAGCTTAAAATAGATTGTTCTAGGATTAAATATCATTAATTTAATTGAATTAATTAAACGTGAGGAAGATAATTTAGCTATCGATAATAGAAAATTTTCATTGGTTAGTTTTATGGCTGAGAATGATATTTTTCATCAATATGTGGCTAAAATTTATCATGAACATTGTGGTGAGCGAGTTGTGTCATTTGAGTTTCAAGGAAAGCGGTATTGGTTAAAGCAAGTTGAAAAGCTTACTGGTGCAATGCGTTTATTAAAGCCAAATTCAACGGCAGCCCTGAATAAAGAAATTG
Organism: Shewanella phaeophyticola; assembly: GCF_025398315.1. GTDB lineage: Bacteria > Pseudomonadota > Gammaproteobacteria > Enterobacterales > Shewanellaceae > Shewanella > Shewanella phaeophyticola. The sequence goes on along the minus strand of NZ_JAODOQ010000001.1, from coordinate 2,285,000 downwards.
ATGTATTAAATACGTTAGGGCATTTAGGTGCTCCTGTACCTGCAGTGGTTGAAGTTGGTGATGGTTATATGGTTGTCGAAGATGCTGGCGATACGATTAATCATCTGCTTCATCATACAAACCAGGCGTTGTGGCAACCCATTTTAAATGATGCAAGCACAGCCTTGGCTAAGCTTCATAATATGCAGCTTGCTCATGGTCGTCCTGCATTACGCGATATTAGCTGGCAGGCTGGTGAAGTGAAATTTATTGATTTTGAAGCGAATCAGCAAAATGACTCGATTATCTCTCAACAAATTCGTGATTTGTTAGTCTTTATACATAGTTTATATCGATATATGGAGCCAAATAATCGCGTTATATGTCAAGCGATTAAATGTTATCGTTTAGCAGGAGGTGAAAATATATGGCAAAAAGCCAAACAGTTTTTAGCTGCTTGGCAATGGTTATATTATTTCGCAAAACCTTTTCGGTATACTGGTGGTAAAGATTTAAAACCAGTCTATTGGGTGTTGTGGCATTTTAGACAAGCTCCTTTAACATTACCTAATTGATTATTCTAATAATCATACGACTATTATTTACAAAAAAGCTTACCCTTTTAAAGTAAGCTTTTTTAATATTAAATTTTGATTATTTTTTGATGGATAATATTAAATTATCAACTCAAGATTTTGTATTTAAGTCTTCATATAAAGTTGTTATCCACTTGTCTGCAGAAATAAACTGCCATCCCCAATCTTGATATTCTTGTGGCACACCTTGCTGTTTTATTTTAGCGAGGTCGTGTCCCATTTCAATTTCGCCGCGCATCCAATTGATACAATCATCAAGCATATGTTTAAATTTTAATAATTCGTTGCGGGTTGCTAACTCACCATGTCCTGGGATCACCTGAGTGTTGTTGTCGAGTTTGTCTAATATGGCACTGACATTGTCGCGATACCCCATCACCGAACCGCCACCCTTTAAATCGATGTATGGGAAGCGGTCTTTAAAATACAAATCACCCATGTGGACAATATTGGCTTTTTGCCATATCACCACACTGTCGCCGTCGGTATGACCTGAAGCACTAAATGGAGGATCTCTAGAGTGTCTTGGTTAAAATGAATAGAAATGTTTTCAGCAAAGGTAATGACGGGCAGGGCTGATTTTGGTGTTTTGCTGTCTTCACTTAGGCGTTTTAATACATTGTGGTGGGCTAAAATGGTGCCGGTGGCGCCAAAATGCGCATTACCACCAGTATGATCTCCGTGGTAATGAGTATTCACAATGTATTTAGGCACTCCAGCTTGTATCTCACTTAATGACGCTGAAATTTTACCGGCTAATGGGGCAAACTGGTCGTCAATAATCAACATTCCGTCACTGCCTACTGAAACGCCAATATTGCCGCCAGCCCCCATGAACATATAGGTATTGTCATTAAGCTTTTTTGAGGTGATTTTGACATCGCTCATGCTGTTGTTGGCCATAAGATTGCCACTGAGTGTCAATATGGCCAATGTGCTGAGTCTAATCAATTGAGTTTGAAATCTCTGTTTCATGTCTGTCCCTTTATTTGCGCTGTTATACCTGCGATAAACTACCTTTTAATACTGATACTTGAGTTTGTTTGATCACTTTTAGGTTGCAAATTTGTTATAAACGTTATTATTGAGTCCAAGGTAACAGCTTTTGGGCAAAATTGTTGGCTAAACCTAATCTAATCGCTGCCTTATGGCGAATTAAGTATAGTGCCTGATAACACAATGGTACTAAATACAAACTGGTAACAGTTGAGAAGATAAGTCCACCAATAATGGCAATGGCCATGGGTGAGTAGGGGGAGCCACCGCCGCCAATTTGAGTGTCTCCCATAGCCAGTGGCACTAAGCCCAATACCGTTGTTGCCACAGTCATTAATACCGGACGTAAGCGAGTAATACACACATCACTAATGGTTTCGCTCAGTTTGTCTAAATCTGGTGTCATTTGATTAATTTGATCCACTAAAACAATGCCGTTATTCACCACAATACCCATTAAAATTAATATGCCAATCATGGCCATCACTGACATGGGGGTACCTGTCAGCCATAGGTCCAAAATACACCGGTGATTGAAAACATAATCGAGGTAATGATGGCAGTGGGAAGCAATAATGATTCAAATAATGCCGCCATCACGATATAAATCATTGCGATAGCCAATATCATGTTAACTGCCATGATAGACTGATCTTCATCTTGACGTTCAAAGCCACCACGAAGCGAATAACTATAACCGTAAGGAAAGTTGATTGAGTCCATGACTTGGGTGATTTTCTCTTGTGCTTCTTCTGTAGTGAAATCATCAAGGTTTGCGCCAATTGATAAAGCAGTTTGGCGGTTAAAGTGTCTAATGGTGTCAAAGCGAGGCACGATGGTGGCTTCGGCTAAACTGTCGAGTGTATAAACTCTATCGCCCTGGCGAATAATAGGTAGTTGTTTAAGTTTTTCAAGCGAATGTTGCCAACTTTTATCATACGCCAACTCGATACGAAGCTCGCCACTTGGGTCGTGCCTAAATGAGCGTAAAGGTGAACCGCGAAGAGCAATTGCAATATTTGACGCTATATCGCTTAAGGTCAGATCAAGTCTTGCTGCCATTTCACGGTCAATTACTACAACCACTTCCTGCTGGGCGCCGTTAACTTCAGAGCGTACATCCACAAGACCATTAATATTACTTAGCAATGGCACGACTTGTTCGCTGAGACGAATAAGCTCAGAGGTTGAGCGGCCAGTTAATGTCACTCGGATACCATTATTATCATTGCCCCAACCAAATTGTGGCGTGGCGATAGAGAATTTAGGAAACCCTTCACGGATCATCTTTTTCAATTCGCCCATTTCAATAGGGATATCCTTTTGCAGTAAAATGGTTGATTGTGCATCTTGGGGCGCGTAATAACTGTATACAGCGTCGATATAAAAGGCTTCTTTGTTGCTGTATAAGTAGTCCTCCATGCGATTAATCAACGCTTCGGTGACGGCCAGGTTATGCCGACCTTCAAGTTGATAATTAATGTATAGCCGGTCATTGCCTTCACCATCGCCCTGGTCTTGTTGCACTAAGCTTAATGGCAGTGCTGTTGATACTAATAGCGCTATGGCTATCACGCCAGAACGTTTTGGCCGAGCTAAAATCCAGCGTAAACTGCGTTGATAAAATAGTGCTAAACGATTGTTGTCATTAACCGGCTTTACCTCAAAGTGAAACCGGTTAAGCATGAGTGGAATAAGGGTTTTCGCCACTAATAATGACGCGGCGAGTGATACACAAATCGCGACGGCAACGTGCTCTAAAAAGATGGTAAGCTGGACTTTTACACCAAAAATATTGGGTAAAAACACGATGGCAGTGGTGAGTGTACCGGCCAATACCGCCAGTGAGACTTTTTCGACTCCTGTTAATACAGCTTGTTGATTGGCTATGATTTGGCAGGTGTCGTCAATATTGGATGCTTGTTTTTGTTGCAGCACACTTTCGGTGACCACCACGGCATTATCAATCAACATACCGACGGCTAACAATAACCCCATCATGGATAAAATATTTAAGCTGTAGCCTAAAAAGTACATTCCGGCCAGAGTCATACATAACGAAATCGGCACCGATGACACCACGACTAAGGTCATTTTTAAGTTACGTAAAAATAAATATAACACCCCAAATGACAATACCGCGCCCATTAACCCCGCAAGCAATAAGTCTTTTAACGACGATTTAACCCCAAAGGCTTGGTCTTCCATGATAAACAGCTTAATACCATTAAACTGCTGATCTTGTTTAACCTGCTCAATAACCTTAAGCACCCGATCAGACACTTCAACTAAGTTAGCGCCAGACTCTTTAAATACATCAATGCCCACGGCGTATTTTTGATCTAAGTGTCGGCCTTCTTCTTTTTCGGGCAACGCATAACTCACCGTCGCGATGTCTTGTAACTGGACTCCAGGGATAATTACCAGTGAATTGATGTCGTCGAGACTGGTAAATTCTCCCTTGGGTGTCACCTGGTACACTTGTGACTGAGTGCGAATAGTACCGGCACTAATAACGAAGTTTTCGGTTAACAAGCGAGTGCGTAAATCAAGGCTATTAAGCCCTGATGATGCTAATTTATCGGCATCTAGGCGTATTTCAATTTGCTTTTGTTCCACGCCGTACAGCGTCACTTTTGAGACGCCCTGGACACGCTCGAGTGGTTTACGTAACTGCTTGTCGAGCAAGTCAAAAGCGTTTGATAGTTCACGTTCACTCGAAATCCGAATCGTCAGCACTGGCATATCGGCAGTCGAAAACTGTTGAATAATGACGCGTTCGACATCTTTTGGCAGTAAGTGCCTCACAGAGTCTATTTTTTCACGTGCTTCTAGACTTTTGGTGGCAACTTCTTCGCCCCATTTCATGTTTAGCTGAATAAACGCGCCGTCTTGGGTTGAATCAGAGCGCACTTCTTCAATGCCGCTCATGGTCGCCAGTGACTCCTCCAGTACTTTAGTGATGTCGCGTTCAACTTCGGCTGGGCTTGAACCTTTGTAAGGTACATTGACGACAATTTGCGGAATATCAATGCCCGGAAACATCTCTAGCGGCAGCATGCGGCTCGCAGCCATGCCAAATAACATGATGGCTAAGAAAAACATGCTGGTAGTGACTGGACGTTTTATTGCCAGTTGGGTGATATTCATGCTGGAGTCTCCGCAGTGTTGATATCAACATCTTTGTCATCAAATTGTTTGCGGTCAAAGAGGGCATATAGCGCAGGGATCACCAATAATGTCAGTAGGGTAGACATACACAGACCAAATATTACCGTTATGGCCATCGGTGCGCGTACTTCGCTGCCATCACCCATGCCAATTGCCATGGGTAACAAGCCCAGGGTCGTGGTTAAAGTTGTCATCATGATTGGGCGAAGACGTGATTGTGCAGCGACATTAATGGCGCTCAGTTTGTCCTGGCCTTGTTGGCGTAGTTGATTAATTCTATCAACCAATACAATAGCATTATTCACCACAATTCCTGCCAACATTATCAAGCCAATAAACACCACCACACTAATGTGAGTGCCAGTGATAAATAACCCAACAATACTGCCAGCAACCGCCATAGGCACAGCGATCAGAATTAACAGCGGATGCAGTAACGATTCAAACTGACTGGCCATCACTAAGTAAACTAAAAATATAGCCAATACTAAAGCAATTTTAAGCGAGTTGAATGAGTGCTCCATTTCTTCATTTTGCCCGCCAAATCTGGCTTGTATTGAACTGGGTAATTGTTGCTTGGACAATATTTGCTGTGCTTCAAGTACCGCTTCAGTTAAATCACCATAGGCTAAGTTTGATGACACAATTGCTACTCGTTGTTGGCTAATACGGTTAATGGCAGAGGATTCAATTTGCAAGTGCACTGCCGCAATTGCGCTTAATGGGATCGGTTGGTTGCTGTTTGGATTAATAATTAATGATTCTATGTCGCTGATTTGATCGCGCTCGGCCTGTTCGCTGCGCACTAATATGTCCACTTTACGGTCGCGTACCGTAAATTGACTGGCAATGGTGCCGCCGACACGCTGAGCAATACGATTAGCTACCGTTGGCGCATCCATACCGAGCGCGGCTAAGCGAGCATGGTCAAAGCGAATGCTGATTTCCGGCTGTCCATCGCGCAGTGTGGTGTTGACGTCGCTAAATCGATCGTTCTCTCCTAAGGCATTAACCAATTGATCGGCGCTTTGTTTGAGTAACGTTAAGTCATACCCTGATAGCTCAATTTCTAACGGGGTTTTAAAACTAAACAGTTCAGGGTGTTCTATTTGCGCTTCAAGTTCAGGAATGTTGCGCGCCGTCTGTCTGAGCACTTGGCTGACGGCATTAAAGGCGAAATGATCGGCCAATACTACTTGTAAACGCCCCCAGTTTTCACCGCCCCGAGCCGTATCGGATGTCATTAAGCCGCCGCTACCCGCTTGGCTGTAGGCGTGTTTTACATCTTCACGATCTTTAATTGATAAGGCTAATTGTTGTAATACAGCATCTGTTTCTGTCACTTCGGTGCCAGGCGGTAATAATATTTCTACATAAAACTCCCCTTGGTTCATGGGGGGAATAAGCTCCATACCGATTTTAGGTAATAAGCTACTCGAGGCTATTGTCACCATCAAAGCGATAACGAGGGTGAACACCTGATGACGTAATGCATGGTGCAGTATGCGGTAATAAATTGCTTCTATACGTCGATAAACCCAGTTAAAACTCGCGCAAATGGGCGTGAGTAACAAGCCAAGTATACTGCTGACAAAGCGGCTGATGACAATAAAGAAGGTGAGTAATCCTGCAGGTAAGTAGCTGAATAATAATGCAAATGGAAATTTTACTACCACCAGTAAGTAATATCCCATTTTGCCTTTAACGCTAGTAGGTTTGGCAACTTTTGGCGTTTCGACTGGTTTAGGCAGGCAGGTAAAGCCTTGTCGAGAAGCCAGCATTGGAATTGCCGTTAACGCGACAAATAATGACGCGAGCAGTGCAAAGGTGACGGTTAACGCCTGATCTGCAAACAAGGCCCCAGCAATACCGTCAACAAACACTAAGGGCAAAAACACCGCTAATGTGGTTAGGGTTGAGGCAAAAATAGCGCCTGCAACTTCTTTACAGCCAGTCACTGCAGCATCAACCTTATTCATTCCAGCCGATTTATAGCGGTCAATATTCTCCAGTACCACAATGGCGTTATCGACTAATAAACCGATAGCCAGTGCAATGCCGCCAAGTGACATAATGTTTAAGCTGATATCAGCAAAATACATCATATTAAACGTGGCTATCACTGAGAAGGGAATGGAGATGGAGATAATCAGAGTGGCAATAATATCGCGTAAAAACAGATAGATAACCAACATGGCTAATAAGCTACCAAACAGGGCGGCTGAGGTGACTTCATTGACGGCACTTTCAATAAACTCAGATTGATCGTAAATGACGTTAAGTTGATTTTTATTGTCAGCTTGATTGATATTAGCCAGTTCAGCATGAAGCTTTTTTGCGACCGCAACCGTGTTAGCATCGCCTTCTTTATAAATGGCTAACTCAATAGATTCCATTTCACCTATACGAGTAATGTCACTGCGTTCTTTATAGGCGTCTGATATGACAGCAATGTCAGACAGTCTCACCAGGGTTTGCTCGTTTCGATAAACAATGACTTGGCCAAGCTCTTTGAGTGAGTTGAATTGATTTAAGGTTCTGACTAGGTATTCTTTGTCACCTTGCACAACTTTACCGGCAGATAAATTGATGTTTTCTTCATTAATGCGGCGTTTAATTTGGTCTGCGTTAAGGTTCAATTGACTGAGTTTTTGCTGATTAAGCTCAATATGCACTTCTTGCTCGAGCCCTCCTGATAATCTAACGGCTGCCACACCCGACAATGCTTCAAGGCGACGCTTAAGTTCTTCATCTGCAAAGGTACGCATTTGCTTTAATTGTTCAGCATTGGCGTTGGGCACTGAAAATGCTAAACGCATAATGGGATCAAGATTAGGATTAAAGCGCAATAACAACGGTTTATTAATATCTAACGGCAGTTCAATGGTGTCGATTTTTTCGCGCACTTCTAGGCTTGCCATGTCCATATTTGTGCCCCATTCAAACTCGAGAACCACATCAGACATACCTGAGCGCGAGATAGAACTTATTTTTCGTAGGCCTTTTACCACACCAACGGCTTCCTCTATGGGTTTAGACACCAGTTGTTCAATCTCGACGGGTGCAGCACCATCGTATGCGGTGCGAATGGTCACGCTGGGGTAACTTAAGTCTGGCAACAACTTTACGGCAAGGCGAGAAAATCCCACCATGCCAAATAGCATTACGGCAAGCATGAACATCCATACCGTCACCGGACGCTTAACTGAGGTCTTTATCATTGACATGATCTTGCTCCGTTATCGAATGGCTGCAAAGCTAAGCGGGGTAATTATTTCTACTAGGGATTGGTCTTTGAGGTTTTGTTGGCCGCGGATAACAATTTGTTCGCCTGCGCTAACACCCGATAAAATCTCTACTGTGTTGTTTTCACGGTAGCCCAGGCTGACTTCACGTCGTTCGGCTATGGTATCTTTAATCACATACAGCGCTTGAGTATTGTCTTGGTTTATCAGGGCATTATAAGGCACGGTAAGTACATCTTGATGGGTGTCATATTTAAGCTCTACTCGAGTAAACATCCCCGCTTTTAAGGCTGCATCCTGATTTGGAACGGCTAGTGTCACTTTAAATGTGCCACTTTGTGCATCAACAATAGGACTGATCCGCAGTACTTTTGCGTCAATGGCCGCTGTGTGGTTGGATTGTTGTTGAATAATACTGGCGTGTTGGCCAACGCGTAAGCTGGCTAATTGTTGCTCTGGTAGATGTAAAATCCCATGAAGTTGATCTTGATTGACCACATAAAATAGCTCTTGAAACTCTTTGGCCATATTGCCTAGTTTGATATGACGTGCAGCAATCACACCATCGATAGGTGAGGTGATTTGGCTTTCTTTGACTTGCAGCTCGGCGAGATCGCGTTGTGCTTTAGCTGCTTGTAGATTAAATTCGAGTTTAGCCATGGAATCTTGGCTAATAAATTCTTTATTGCTCATTTTATTTAAGCGGTTTAGTTCTTGTTCAATGATTTGCACTTCGGCTTCAGAACGATTGAAATCGTAACGTTGGCGCTTAGCATCAATCACCGCAAGCACCTGTCCTTTAGTGACTTTATCGCCTTCTTCAACATTGATTAACTCAACGATGCCTGCAATTCTGCTCATCACATGTGACTCTTCTGGCGCTTCGAGTGTTGCAGTTGTGCTATAAAATGACGATACATTACCTGTCTCAACCAATGCCGTTTCTACCGGTATAGCAAATTTTTCTTCTTCTTTTGTTTGTTCTGCCTCACCCGAGCATGCACTCAATGTTGCAATGCAAAGTAATGGGATTGCCAATTTTTTCATGCTGTTGAACCTATCCATGGGGTACCTGCCAGTGTTATATTTTTGAAGTCTATGACGGTAATGTATGCAGCTTTGCATAAATTGAAAATCATCACGTTATCATGTGTAATCAATGTTAATGAGTAACTAGAAAGCACTTAACGTGCCAAAAATTAGAGTGCTTTAATAACAATGGCTTAGGTGGTTTTTTTGCAAGGTTAGCTAAATTGACAATGTTAAAGTAGTTAAAACAATTAACTATTAGTGAAATTGGTTAATGTATAGATTGCGGCTAATGTGACGTCATAAATGAATATTTAATAAGGAAATAATAATGAGAACAACATGGTTAGTTGTCGCGGCATCAGCATTGATGCTGACTTCGTGCAGTTCACTCGTCAGTCAACAAACGGGCAAGCAATCAGTTTCGAGTAGTTTGGTGACGTTTCTATACCCAGAGCAATCCGATAAAGCTTCTCACAGTCCAGAAATACCGGTGTTAAGTTTACCTGTTAACGTTGGAATTGCTTTTGTCCCATCAGCCGGTTGGAAAGGTGATGCGATTCATAATAAGGATCAGTATGAGTTGCTCAAAAAAGTCAAAGCATCGTTTGTGCAATATGATTATATTGACCGAATTGAAGTTATTCCCAGCACGTATCTGGCTGGCGGGGAAGGATTTAGTACATTAGAACAAGTAGGGCGCTTATACGATGTCGATGTGATGGCGTTAGTGTCATACGATCAAGTGACTCAGTCGGTCGAAAATAATGCCGCTTTACTTTATTGGACGATTGTTGGGATGTACGTTATTCCTGGAAATGAAAACACGGTGCAAACCTTTGTTGATACTGCGATATTTGATATTAAAAGTCGCAAAATGTTATTTAGAGCCCCAGGAATAAGCAAGTTAGCGCAACGTACCACCGCGATTGGGGTTGATGAAACTCTTTCAGAGAAATCAATACAGGGATTTGATTTAGCCGTGACGGACATGATTCAAAATTTAGATGATGAATTAGCACGCTTTAAAATAAGAGTAAAAGAAGAAAAAATCGCTAAGGTCGAACACAAGGCAAACTACAGTGGCGGAGCAATAACGCCCATCAGTTTGTTAATGATGTTGCTCATGGTAACAGTCATGAGACTAAGAAAGGCTAAGCCTAATTAATACCAATCAGCACAAGAATGTGATCATTCTTACTGGTTAAAACCGCTTATAACGTCGTTAGAAATTTCGAAGGTAGAACCACCAGCTCGCTGCAATTTCTGCCTTATTCAAAGCGGTTTTCCCGCGCAATCTCTGATCACTTATTTATCTTAATAAGTATAACACTATGATAAAACGATATAAAAAAAGCGCCGTAAGGCGCTTTTTTTGCACTAATCAAGAAGATTAGCGTTTATCGACACTCACAAACTCACGCGCAGAATCACCAGTATATAACTGACGTGGACGGCTGATTTTGTGGCCTGGTTGATCTAACATTTCTTTCCAGTGAGAAATCCAACCAACAGTACGTGACAATGCAAATAGCACGGTAAACATACTGGTAGGGATACCAATGGCTTTCATGATGATACCAGAGTAGAAATCGACGTTCGGGTAAAGCTTCTTAGAGATGAAGTACTCATCTTCAAGGGCAATACGCTCAAGTTCCATCGCGACGTCTAATAATGGGTCAACCACTTTCAGTTCTTGAAGCACTTCATGACAGGTTTCACGCATCACTTTAGCGCGAGGGTCGAAGTTCTTATAAACACGGTGACCAAAGCCCATTAGGCGGAATGGATCGTTTTTGTCTTTCGCTTTCTCGATATATTCAGGAATGCGGTCAACACTACCGATTTCTTCTAACATCTCTAGACATGCTTCGTTAGCACCACCATGAGCGGCCCCATAACGAAGCAATACCAGCAGCGATACAAGCAAATGGGTTTGCACCTGAAGAACCCGCAAGACGTACTGTAGATGTGGATGCATTTTGCTCATGATCAGCATGCAATACAAAAATACGATCCATTGCTTTTTCTACAACAGGATTGACTTTGTACTCTTCACACGGAGTAGCAAACATCATTGACAAGAAGTTACCCGCATAACTTAAATCGTTACGTGGATAAATAAACGGTTGTCCCATTGAGTACTTATAGCACATCGCTGCAATTGTCGGCATTTTCGACACTAAACGGTAAGCTGCAATTTCACGATGCTTAGGATTGTTAACATCAAGAGAATCTTGATAGAAAGCAGATAATGCACCTGTTACACCACATAGCATTGCCATTGGGTGTGCGTCACGACGGAAGCCTCTGAAGAAGAATTCAATTTGCTCATGAATCATAGTGTGTTGTTTCACTGTGGTCACAAATTGTTCGTAATCAGTTTTAGACGGTAACTCACCGTATAGAAGCAAGTAGCATAAATCGAGATAAGTCGATTCAGTTGCAAGCTCGTCAATGGCATAACCACGATGTAACAAGATACCTTGCTCACCATCGATATACGTAATTGCTGACTCACAAGATGCAGTAGCTAGAAAGCCTGGATCAAAGGTGAAATAACCTTTTTTCCCCAGTGTACTGATGTCGATAACGTCAAAACCTTCAGTACCTTTCTTAATCGGCAGGTCGATTGAATCGTTCCCTGGTAACTCTAATTTGGCTATATTATCAGCCATACCCCGTTCTCCTTACTTCATTCTTTTCTATGAGTGCGGCATGTTAAGCGGACATTACTGTACAGCGAATGTGGATCACAGATCAATTTAAATAAGCGTTTAAATTTGTTAGACCATGGTATATATCGGCGCAAAACCGCTCTGTGCTTGCATTAGAATAAAAAATTAATAAAAAAACTTATTTTGCATAATGTGATGTTTGTATTTGACAATTCTCGCGAGTATACTTGCCTGCGTCCCTAAGGGAGACCAACATCACAGTTTAGTTATCATGAATTTAAGAACTAAATAGTGATTTCTCATCTGATTAACGATGTGTGAGAGTAGTCTGTTTTTTGTTTAATCGTGTTATGCCGAATGTCGACATTGTCCATTTAAGCAAAAAATAGACACATAACAAAAATAATGCTCAATGGAGCTGAGTGAGCAGAACGTGAAGAAGCAAAGACCTGTCCATCTAGACCTGCAGACGATCCGCTTTCCTGCAACAGCGATCGCGTCAATCCTACACCGCATTTCCGGTGTCATCATGCTATTTGCTATTGGTATCCTTCTTTGGTTGTTAAATTCAACTTTAACATCAGCAGAAGGTTTCGCTAGCGTACAATCCTTGTTCGATGGTTTCGTGATGAAGTTCATCCTCTGGGGAATTCTAACCGCATTGGGTTATCACTTATTAGGTGGCATTCGTCATTTGGTAATGGATACCGGTCGTTGGGAAGAGTTGCCTTCAGGTACAGCATCAGCTAAGGCTACATTTGCACTAGCAGCAGCCTTTTCAATCATAGCGGGGATTTGGGTATGGTAACAAACGCAGCAAGTTTTGGACGCAGTGGTGTTCATGACTATATTTTATTACGCGCAAGCGCAGTGATCCTCGCTTGTTATACTATTTTTTTAGTTGGCTTTATCGCGTGTAGTGCCCCGTTAACCTTCGAGATTTGGAATGGCTTATTCAGTTCACTTCCAATGAAAGTATTTACCCTAATAACGCTCGTTGCTTTGCTTATCCATGCGTGGATTGGTGTATGGCAAGTGTTGACTGACTATGTCAAGCACACTGCGTTACGTGGTGTATTACAATTTACCTTTGTTGTTGTCGCGTTTAGTTATTTAGCGTCAGGCATTGTAATAGTGTGGGGTGTTTAAGTGAGTATTCCAGTACGCGAATTTGATGCAATCGTAATCGGCGCTGGTGGCGCTGGTATGCGTGCAGCATTACAGATTTCTAAAGAAGGTAAAAGCTGTGCGCTTTTATCAAAAGTGTTCCCAACTCGTTCACATACCGTGTCAGCTCAAGGTGGTATCACCGTAGCATTAGGTAATGCGCACGAAGACCATTGGGAACAACACATGTATGACACGGTTAAAGGTTCTGATTTTATCGGTGACCAAGAAGCCATTGAATTTATGTGTCAAACCGATCCCGAAGCCATTATTGAACTTGAGCAAATGGGCTTACCATTTTCTCGTTTTGAAAACGGCACTATTTATCAACGTCCTTTTGGTGGCCAATCTCGTAACTTTGGTGGCGAGCAAGCAGCACGTACTGCTGCAGCGGCTGACCGTACAGGCCACGCGCTACTTCATTGTCTTTACCAACAAAACGTTAAGCATAAAACAGATGTTTACTCTGAATGGTATGCTTTAGATCTTGTTAAAAACGAAGATGACGTAGTTGTGGGTTGTACTGCAATTGAAATTGAAACCGGTGAAATTGTTTACTTTAAAGCTAAAGCAACCATTTTAGCGACAGGTGGTGCAGGGCGTATTTACGCATCGACCACCAATGCTCACATCAATACTGGTGACGGTGTTGGTATGGCTGCTCGTGCTGGCGTTCAGTTACAAGACATGGAAATGTGGCAGTTCCATCCAACGGGTATTGCTGGTGCTGGGGTACTAGTAACCGAAGGGTGTCGTGGTGAAGGCGGATATCTTCTAAACAAAGACGGCGAACGTTTCATGGAGCGTTATGCGCCTAACGCAAAAGATTTGGCATCTCGTGACGTGGTTGCACGTTCAATGATGACTGAAATCCGCGAAGGTCGTGGTTTAGATGGTCCTTTAGGTCACACTGTCTGCTTAAACTTGATCATTTAGGTAAAGAGACTTTAGAAGCCCGTTTACCAGGCGTATGTGAATTATCTCGTACGTTTGCACATATTGATCCGGCTGATGGTCCAATTCCTGTGTTACCGACTTGTCATTATATGATGGGTGGTTTACCGACTAAGGTCAGTGGTCAGGTTGTTCGTAAGAACGAAGATGGCACTGAACAAGATGTATTAGGTTTATTTGCAGTAGGTGAAATTGCTTGTGTATCAGTACACGGTGCCAACCGCTTAGGCGGTAACTCATTGCTTGACTTAGTGGTATTTGGTCGCGCAGCAGGTCAACATTTAGGTAAAGCATTAGATGCAACACCTGATCCAAAAGCCGCGTCTGACGTAGAAATTAATGCATCACTTGCTCGTCTTAATCGTTGGGAAAGCAACAAAGACGGTGAAGACCCTGCGGTTATCCGTAAAGATCTTCAATTGTGCATGCAATTAAATTTCTCTGTTTTCCGCAGTGGTGATGCCATGGCTGAAGGTTTAGAGCAGCTTCAAGCTATTCAAAAGCGTCTTGAAAATGCTAAGTTATCTGATAACTCAAAAGAATTTAACACTCAACGTATTGAGTGCTTAGAGTTAGACAACTTAATGTCGACGGCGCTTGCGACTGCTTATGCAGCTAACTTCCGTACTGAAAGCCGCGGCGCGCATTCTCGTGAAGATTATTTAGAACGTGATGATGACAATTGGTTATGTCACAGCTTATTTGACCCAGTCACAACTGCGATGAGCAAGCGTGATGTCAACATGGCACCTAAATTACGTGAAGCGTTCCCACCTAAGAAACGTACCTACTAAGGCAGGAGTTGCAAAGATGAAATTAACATTTGCATTGTATCGTTATAATCCTGATGTAGATACCAAGCCTTACATGAAGGATTACACCCTAGAAGTGCCAGATGGCTCTGATATGATGGTGTTAGATGCGTTAATCAAACTGAAAGAACAAGAACCATCGCTTGCGTTCCGTCGTTCATGCCGTGAAGGTGTGTGTGGTTCTGATGGTTTGAATATGAATGGTAAAAACGGCCTTGCGTGTATCACGCCATTATCTACCTTTAAAGGTAAGAAAATTGAAATCCGTCCTTTACCAGGCATGCCGGTAGTTCGTGATTTGGTTGTAGACTTGACTCAATTCTACAAGCAATACGAAAAAATTAAGCCTTATCTGATTAATGATGAAAAGGCCCCAGCTCGTGAACATTTACAATCACCTGAAGAGCGTGCTCATTTAGATGGTTTATATGAATGTATCATGTGTGCATGTTGTTCAACTGCTTGTCCATCATTCTGGTGGAACCCTGATAAGTTTATCGGATCAAGTGGTTTGCTCCATGCATATCGTTTCTTAATTGACAGCCGCGACACGGCCACTGAAGAGCGTTTATCTGAACTCGATGATGCTTATAGTGTGTTCCGTTGCCATGGC
Source organism: Shewanella phaeophyticola (assembly GCF_025398315.1). GTDB lineage: Bacteria > Pseudomonadota > Gammaproteobacteria > Enterobacterales > Shewanellaceae > Shewanella > Shewanella phaeophyticola. The sequence goes on along the minus strand of NZ_JAODOQ010000001.1, from coordinate 2,269,760 downwards.
ATCATGAACTGTGTTGATGTTTGTCCTAAAGGATTAAACCCAACTAAAGCGATTGGCCACATTAAGTCAATGCTGCTTAAGCGAGCTGTTTAATGCACCAAGCTGAGCAAAATAGTTTACGTTATTGAGCTCAATTGAGAGTCATCTTCCTTCTGGGGGATGGCTCTTTTGTGCGTTTTAAGTAAGACCTTCTGCTATTATCATTAGATAATTTCAGTCTACGTGTGATGTAATTTAGGTTACTCACTGTTATGTTTATGGCTAGCACGTGTATCAAGTTTGAAAGGAATAACAATGCACCAAGGCATCATGAAAGCCTGGCTCGATTCATCACATCTAAGTGGTGCTAACTCGACCTACGTAGAAGAGATGTATGAAGCCTATCAAGAAGATCCGCAATCAGTGACTGCTGATTGGCAGCTTGTTTTTGATAACCTCCCGCCTGTGAACGGTGCCTCTATTGAAGTACCTGAAGCCGCCCACTCTAAAGTTCGTGACTATTTCCGTAGCTTAGCCCTTGAAAGTCGCTCTAAAGGCGCTGCCCGCGTAAGTGACCCAGAGCTAGATGCGAAACAAGTTAAAGTGCTACAGCTCATTAATGCTCACCGTTTTCGTGGTCACCAAAATGCTAATCTCGACCCATTAGGGTTATGGAAGCGTGAAGCTGTTCAAGAATTAGATCCGGCTTACCATGGCTTAACCGCTGAAGATATGCAGCGCGAGTTTAATACGGGTTCATTCGCCTTAGGCGGTGAAACCATGAAGCTTGCAGATATTATTCACGCGTTGAAAACCACCTATTGTGGTTCAATTGGCGCCGAATATATGCACATTACCGACACTGACGAAAAGCGTTGGATCCAACAACGTCTTGAGCCAACGTTAGGTAAAGCAAACTACGATAACTCAATTAAGAAACGTATTCTTGAAGGCCTGAACGCCGCCGAAGGTATGGAAAAATACCTTGGTGCTAAGTTCCCAGGTGCAAAACGTTTCTCGTTAGAAGGTGGTGACGCGCTTGTCCCGATGATGCGCGAAATCATTTACCGTGCGGGTGAAGCCGGTACAAAAGAAATCGTTGTGGGCATGGCTCACCGTGGTCGCTTAAACCTTCTCATTAACATTTTGGGTAAGCGACCTGCAGAACTGTTTGACGAATTTGCGGGTAAGCATGCAGATACTCATGGTTCAGGTGACGTTAAGTATCACCAAGGTTTCTCATCAGATTTTGAAACGCCAGGTGGCAATGTCCATTTAGCGTTAGCCTTTAACCCATCTCACTTAGAGATCGTCAATCCAGTGGTTATTGGTTCAGTGCGTGCTCGTCAAGACCGCCGCGGTTGTAAAGACGGTCTACAAGTGATGCCAATTACCATTCATGGTGACTCGGCAATTACCGGTCAGGGCATTGTACAAGAGACATTTAACATGTCTCAAACTCGCGGCTTTACAGTGGGTGGAAGTATCCGCATCGTAGTAAACAACCAAGTGGGCTTTACGACTTCTAACCATGCTGATGTGCGTTCTACAGAATACTGTACAGACATCGCTAAAATGGTTCAGGCACCCATTTTCCACGTCAATTCTGACGATCCAGAAGCTGTTGCGTTTATTTCTCAGCTGGCTGTTGATTATCGTAACGAATTTAAACGTGATGTTGTGATTGATTTAGTGTGCTATCGCCGCCATGGCCATAACGAAGCGGATGAGCCTAGTGCTACACAGCCACTAATGTATGCCAAAATCAAAAAACACCAAACGCCTCGTAAAATCTATGCTGACAAACTGATTGCTGATAACAGTATTGCCGCTGATGAGGTGACGGGCTTAATTAACCACTACCGTGATGCATTAGATGCCGGTGATTGTGTGGTAAAAGAATGGCGCCCTATGACGTTACACACAGTTGACTGGACTCCATACTTAAATCGTGAGTGGGATGAAGATTACGCCAGTGCCATGACAATGGAACGCTTACAGAATCTTGCCGATAAAATGGTGGATATTCCTGAAGGTCATACATTGCAGTCTCGCGTTGCGAAAATTTATAACGACCGTGCAGCCATGGCGAAAGGCGAGAAATTGCTAGACTGGGGGTTTGCTGAAACCCTAGCTTATGCCTCTATCCTTGAAGACAACAAGCGTGTACGTATTACGGGTCAAGACTCTGGTCGCGGCACGTTCTTCCATCGTCATGCTATTTTGCATAACCAAAAAGATGGCACCACTTATTTACCATTGCGTAATGTGGCAGACGAGCAAGCACCTATCGACATTACTGACTCAGTTCTATCAGAAGCATCAGTGTTAGCCTTTGAATATGGCTACGCTACAGCAGAACCAGGGGGCTTAACCATTTGGGAAGCGCAGTTTGGTGACTTTGTAAACTGTGCGCAAGTGGTGATTGATCAGTTCTTGTCATCAGGCGAGCAGAAGTGGGGCCGTTTATGTGGTCTAACAATGTTGCTTCCGCATGGCTATGAAGGTCAAGGCTCTGAGCATTCAAGTGCCCGTTTAGAGCGTTTCTTACAACTTTGTGCTAACCACAATATGCAGGTGTGTATACCGTCAACACCGGCTCAGGTTTATCACATGTTGCGTCGCCAAGTTGTACGACCAATGCGTCGTCCACTCGTGGTGATGTCGCCTAAATCGTTACTACGTCATCCATTAGCCGTGTCTAGCATGGAAGAACTTGCTGAAGGGACTTTCCAAAATATTATTGGTGAAGTTGATACCTTAGATGCAAGTAAAGTCGATCGCGTAGTATTTTGTAGCGGTAAAGTTTACTTCGAGTTACTTGAAAAACGCCGCAAAGAAAACATTAACAACGTTGCCCTTATTCGTGTTGAGCAGTTGTACCCGTTCCCTGATGTGGAAATGCGTGCAGCACTAGAAACATATCAACATGTTAAAGACTTTGTATGGTGTCAGGAAGAGCCGCAAAACCAGGGTGCATGGTACTGTAGTCAACATCACTTCTGGGCTAACATTCCTGCAGGCGCTCAATTAACTTATGCCGGTCGTGAAGCGTCAGCTGCACCTGCATGTGGTTATCCTGCGTTGCATGTACACCAGCAAGAATCATTAGTGAATAGCGCATTAAAACTGTCGTAATAGATAATTTATATAAAGGGAAGCTTTCAATGAGTATCGAAATTAAGGTACCCGTATTACCAGAATCAGTTGCTGATGCAACGATTGCTACTTGGCATGTTAAACCTGGTGAAGCGGTCACTCGCGATCAAAACTTAGTTGATATCGAGACTGATAAAGTTGTTTTAGAAGTGGTTGCGCCAGAAGACGGTTCTATCTCTGAATTGTTATTCCAAGAAGGCGACACGGTTTTAGGCGAACAAGTTATTGCTCACTTTGTTGCAGGTGTTGTGTCTGGTCAAGAAGTGACTAAAGCAGAAGCGCAAGCTCCTGCTGCAGCAAGCGAAGCGGCAAGTGATGAGTCAAGCGATGCATTAAGCCCATCGGTACGTCGTTTAATTGCGGAGCATAATCTTGATGCTGCCAATATTAAAGGCACTGGTGTTGGTGGACGCATTACTAAAGAAGATGTTGAAGCCTTTGTTAAGTCTGCACCAGCTGCGAAAGCCGCTCCGGCAGCAGCACCGGTTGCGCCGTTAGAAGGTCGCAGCGAAAAACGCGTTCCAATGACTCGTTTACGTAAAACCATTGCAACGCGTTTATTAGAAGCTAAAAACTCTACGGCAATGTTAACCACGTTTAATGAGGTGAACATGAAGCCAATCATGGATATCCGTAAGCAATATCAAGATATCTTTGAAAAACGTCATGGCATCCGTTTAGGCTTTATGTCTTTCTACATTAAAGCGGTTACAGAAGCGCTTAAACGTTTCCCTGAAGTTAACGCATCAATCGATGGTGATGACATTGTGTATCACAACTATTTCGATATCAGCATCGCAGTATCAACTCCGCGTGGCCTAGTGACACCGGTATTACGTGATACCGATACCATGAACTTAGCTGAAATCGAAAAAGCGGTACGTGAGTTAGCCATTAAAGGCCGTGACGGAAAACTTTCTGTTGCAGATATGACGGGCGGTAATTTCACGGTGACTAACGGTGGTGTTTTTGGTTCGCTAATGTCTACCCCAATTTTAAATCTGCCACAAAGCGCAATCTTAGGCATGCATGCCATTAAAGATCGCCCAATGGCAGTGAATGGTCAGGTTGAAATCCTGCCTATGATGTACCTAGCACTCTCTTATGACCATCGCATTGTAGATGGCCGTGAGTCAGTTGGCTTCTTAGTCGCGATTAAAGACTTCTTAGAAGATCCAACTCGTCTGCTACTTGATCTATAAGTCAGTAGATAAAACCCTCGTCGCTGGCTCAGGTTGAGCCAGTTGGATTTGATTAGAAGTATATGGATAGATCATCATGAATTTGCATGAGTATCAGGCAAAAGCGTTATTTGCCGAATATGGTTTACCAGTCTCTGAAGGTTTTGCATGTGATACAGCTCAAGAAGCAGTAGAAGCAGCTGGCCACATTGGCGGAGATTTATGGGTAGTTAAGTGTCAAGTACACGCCGGCGGCCGCGGTAAAGCGGGTGGCGTTAAAGTGACTGGCAGTAAAGACGAAATCAGAGCATTCGCTGAAAACTGGTTAGGTAAAAACTTAGTGACTTACCAGACTGACGCCAATGGTCAACCAGTGGCTAAAATCCTAGTTGAAAGCTGTACTGATATCGCCAACGAATTGTACTTAGGTGCAGTCGTTGACCGTAGCACACGTCGCGTTGTGTTTATGGCATCAACTGAAGGTGGTGTTGAAATTGAAAAAGTGGCTGAAGAAACGCCAGAACTTATTCACACTGCAATCATCGATCCGTTAACAGGCCTCACAAGCTTATCAAGCGCGTGATCTTGGCTTCAAGTTAGGCTTAAACCCAACTCAAATGAAGCAGTTCACCAAGATCTTCATGGGTCTTGCGAACATGTTTAACGATCACGATTTCGCATTATTAGAAATCAATCCACTTGTTATCACCACTGAAGGTAACCTTCACTGTTTAGATGGCAAGATTGGTATCGATGGTAACGCATTGTTCCGTCAGCCAAAAATCAAAGCGATGCACGATCCATCTCAAGATGATGCTCGTGAAGCGCATGCGGCTAAATTTGAATTAAACTATGTTGCTTTAGATGGCAACGTAGGTTGTATGGTTAACGGTGCTGGCCTAGCAATGGGCACAATGGACATCGTAAACCTACACGGCGGCAAGCCAGCTAACTTCTTAGATGTTGGCGGTGGAGCAACCAAAGAACGTGTTGCTGAAGCATTTAAGATCATTCTTTCTGACAGCAATGTTAAAGCCGTATTGGTGAACATCTTCGGTGGTATCGTACGTTGCGATATGATCGCTGAAGGTATCATCGGTGCAGTGAAAGAAGTGGGCGTTAAAGTGCCAGTCGTTGTACGTCTTGAAGGTACTAACGCTGATTTAGGTCGTGAAGTTTTGGCGAAATCTGGTCTTGATATCATCGCGGCAACCAGTCTAACTGACGCGGCTGAGCAAGTAGTTAAAGCTGCGGAGGGCAAATAATGTCTGTTTTAATTAACAAAGATACCAAGGTAATCTGTCAAGGTTTCACTGGTGGCCAGGGTACTTTCCACTCTGAGCAGGCGATTGCTTATGGCACGCAAATGGTTGGTGGTGTTTCTCCTGGAAAAGGTGGTCAAACTCACCTAGGTCTTCCTGTGTTCAACACTGTTAAAGATGCAGTAGCGGCAACAGGTGCAACTGCAACTGTTATCTATGTACCTGCACCATTTTGTAAAGATGCAATTCTTGAAGCAATCGATGCAGGCCTTGAGCTCATCGTTTGTATTACTGAAGGCATCCCTACACTTGATATGCTACAAGTGAAAGTGAAGCTAGAAGAAACCGGCACTCGCATGATTCGATTCTAACTGCCCAGGTGTTATCACTCCTGGTGAATGTAAGATTGGTATTATGCCTGGTCACATTCACAAGCCTGGTAAAGTGGGTATTGTTTCACGCTCTGGTACATTAACGTACGAAGCGGTTAAGCAAACAACTGATGAAGGTTTCGGCCAATCTACTTGTGTAGGTATCGGTGGTGATCCAATTCCTGGTACTAACTTCATCGACGTATTGGAAATGTTCCAAAACGATCCACAGACTGAAGCGATTGTGATGATCGGTGAAATCGGTGGTAACGCTGAAGAAGAAGCGGCTGCTTATATCAAAGCAAACGTAACTAAACCTGTAGTATCTTACATTGCCGGTGTAACGGCACCAGAAGGTAAGCGTATGCAGCATGCTGGCGCAATTATCGCTGGCGGTAAAGGTACTGCTGAAGACAAGTTTGCGGCTTTAGAAGCTGCAGGCGTAACCACTGTTCGCTCTTTAGCTGACATTGGCAAAGCATTGCGTACTAAAACTGGCTGGTAATCACTGACTAGCTGCTTAATAAAAGGCGCTTCGGCGCCTTTTTTATTGCCTGTTTAGATGGATTTAATTGATGGCCATTGTGAATATTATTTTTCCGATTATGTTTATAGTTGCATTGGGCTATGGGCTTACTCGCGCTGGATTTTTTAGTAAAGATCATATTGCTGGGCTGAGCAAATTTACCTTTTATGTCAGTATCCCTGCGTTTTTATTTACCAATATGTTGGCGGCGCCATTTGCCCAAAGTATTGATCCATCATCTTTATTGGCTTTTTATTTACCCGTGTTATTTGTGTTTGCTGTTGGGTACCAAATTAATCGATATTTTGGCGAGAAAACTCAACAGCGCAGCGACGCTTAGCGCAGTTTATGCGTTAGGTTGTAGTTATTCCAACACTGTGATTGTTGGTTTGCCTGTGATTACGGCTGCGTTAGGTAAAGCAATGATTGGTTCCATATTTATGATCATTACTTTTCATAGTGCGTTTTTATTTGCGTTAACTTTTATATTGGCTGCGCGCTCGCAACAACATGGGTTTTCATGGCGTAATTTTACCCGTTCAATGGTGTTAAATCCGGTGGTATTAAGTATTAGTCTTGGGATTATCGCTAATGGTTTAAATATTGACTTAGGCGAGCAACTTGATGAAGGCCTATCATTATTAGCCAAGCCTGCTCTGACCTGTGCCTTATTTGTGTTGGGGGCTAACCTTAGTTTTTATAGGATAGGTGATAATTGGCGTTTTGCTTTGCTAGCCAGTGTTTTAAAAATACTGTTGTTGCCGGCTTTGGTTTATGTGATGGCAAATTGGGTGTTTGAGTTTTCTGAACAAAATAGCGTCATGTTAGTGTTGTTAAGTGCATCACCGTTAGGCGTAAATGCTTATCTTATCGCCACCGAAATTAAGCAATATCAATCAACCTTAGGGAGCACAGTGGTGTTATCTACTTTATTATCTGTGTTGAGCTATAGCTTATGGTTGATGTGGTTGGTATAGCAGAAATGATAGACAATAAAAAACCAGCAAGATTGCTGGTTTTTTGCATAACACACTGACTATTCGTCGGCGTGATCGCAAGTGTCGTTGGTGCAGTGACCATAAAGATATAAACTGTGGTGAGTCAGTTTAATATTATGACGCATGGCAATTTCGTCCTGGCGACGCTCAATCACTTCATCAGAAAACTCAATCACTTTATCACAGGTTAAACACACCAAATGGTCATGGTGTTGTTGTGTCGACATTTCAAATACGGCTTTGCCACTTTCAAAATGATGACGATTTAGGATCCCAGCATCGTCAAATTGGTTTAATACGCGATATACCGTTGCTAGGCCAATCTCTTCGCCAACTTCGAGCAACTTTTTATATAAGTCTTCGGCACTGATATGCTGATTCTCAGGCTCTTGCATCAGTTCTAGGATTTTAACTCGCGGCAGGGTTATTTTTAATCCGGCTTTTTTTAGCGCTTGATTTCCATCTGTCATTGCTAATCTCTTGATTGCAGAACCCATCGGTTCATCGGTGGATAATCTGATCATTATATGTCTTGAATATAAAAACATAAACCTCTTAACGCGCTTAATCAACCTATATGCAGAATATTTAGTAAAACATTTGCTTTAGTTGAACATATTGACGAGTTATATCCTTAATATCAGCTATATACTTACTAATACTAAGGGATTATTGCACCCGTTAAATGTAAGGTTATGATGAGACTATGTGATTTGTAGATGAAAAAACTTTTCGATTTCATTGTAGAGTTTAAGGATATTGACCCAGAAAGTGTTAATGTTAAATCAGAGATATATGTAAATGATAACAACAATAAAGGACGTAACATGTACCGGCAAATTGTGGTACTGACCGGCGCGGGGATTTCAGCTGAGTCAGGCATTAAAACCTTTCGTGATCAACATGGCTTATGGGAGGAACATCATATAGAGGATGTTGCGACACCCGAGGGCTATGCCCGAGATGTCGAGTTGGTTGAACGTTTTTATAATTCACGCTGGCAGCAACTCCACAGTGGTGAAGTGTTACCCAATGCAGCCCATGAGGCGTTAGCCAAATTGGAGGCTGAATTTGACGGTGAATTACTTGTCATTACTCAAAATGTTGATGATTTGCATGAGCGAGCGGGTTCTCGTCGGTTATTGCATATGCATGGCGAATTATCTAAAGGCCGTTGCCCACAGTCATTACAAACGTTTGCATTACGTGAACCTTTTGGTGTAGATAATTGCTGCACTTGTTGTATCCCAGGTAAACGTTTACGACCACACATTGTATGGTTCGGCGAAATGCCTTTTGGTATGGACAGAATTCATGATGCATTAGATCATTGTGATTTATTTATTGCCATTGGTACATCGTGAATCGTATATCCTGCTGCTGGTTTTGTCGATTCTGCAAATCATCATGGCGCACAAACGGTTGAAGTTAATTTATTGGCCGCAGACAGGCACAGTCAATTTCAGTATCACTTAACCGGTAAAGCGGGGGAGATAGTGCCAAAGTTAGTGGACAAAATTCTTGCAGGTGAGGTGATTGGCAGTGACACAGCAGACTGAAATGCTAGACTCTCAAGGTGCTAATGCTAAGGTCGCAATTATTATGCGTGGTTTACCCGGTAGTGGTAAGTCATATTGGGTTGAGCAGTACATTAATTCATTAGGCATTGAACAGTCATTCCACATTCGACAATATGGCTATTTTTCAACTGATAATTATTTTTATGTCGATGGTGAGTATCACTTTAATCCACAAAAGTTAGCCCAGTACCATCAAGCTAATTTAACCGGCTTTATTGAAGCATTAGCATGCCAAGAACCTGTGGTGATTTGTGATAATACCAATGTGGCTTTATGGGAGTTCATGGCTTATGAAGCTGCGGCAAGAGCGTTAGGGTATCAGGTTCGTGTCGTGTTAGTGGGTCAACCTAAAAATGCAGAGCATCAACAGTTATGCGCTGAGCGAAATCGTCACCATGTTCCGTTGAGTCATATTCAAAAAATGGGGCACTTATTTGAAATGTCACATGATTAACGCAATAAAAAAGGCGCTAAAAGCGCCTTTTTTGTATCATTGTCAATGTGTTATTGCGGTGCAATAGGAGTAGTTAGGTCGATGCTATAAATAGCAAAACCTGATACTACGTCATCAGTTGTTGGCAACTTAACCATTTTGCGCTGTTGATTTTCTGCAACAAACTTATCGGCTAATTCGCTGTCCTGGGTTTCAAAACGAATGTCTAATGCAACGGTAGCATTGTCGATAGTTTTAAAGTCCCAGTTGTAATCAGCAGATGGGTCAACCATTGCATCATATCCGCCATTAGCATTAGGTTGCGACTCGTCAGTTATATAAGCAGACAATGCATCACGGTTAGTATCGGGTAGTTCAAGCACTACGTGATCAGAGCCGGTGCCAGCAAATGAACCACCAAACGCGCGGTAGTTATTTGACGCCACAACAAATGACATTGCAGCTAATTCGTCACCAGTGATCACATTACCTTCATCATCAGTGTAAGCTAAATCAACAATACGATTAGCATCGGCATCAACCACTTCACAGCTACGGTCAAACTTGCTTGGTTGAGTCACGTCAATTTTATACGTTAAGCCATCGATAACATCAAAGTTATACGTTGGGTGACCAGAGCGGTTAATTAAGCTTTGTGGAGTACTCACGGTTGGGTCAATTTGGTTAAATTGGTTGGCTGAACATTCAAGCCAATCTTTTAACTCTGCACCTGTTGCTTTTACTGCAACCATAGTATTTGGATAAAGGTATAAGTCAGCCGCGTTTTTGTACGACAAGTCACCAGCAGGCACTTGCACATATTGGCTTGCATCACCTTCAGCATAACGTCCACCGGCTTTAAACGGTGCTGATGCAGACAGAATTGGTAAGTCTTTTAAATCATCAGTGATTAAGGCTTCTACTCGGGCGATTTGTGCATTTGATACAATTTGAACGGTAGGATCATCTTGTACTAATGTTAAAAAGCTATACATGTCAGCAGCAGCAACACCAATGGGTTGGCTTACATATTCAATGGTACCGTTATGTTCTACTTCAATCGCATCACGTAAACTGTCTTCACCATCAACTAAAGCCACTTTATTTGTGTTGTCGTAAATTGGACGTGCAATTGCAGTTGATTCTTCATGAATGACAGTCCATTTGTCTTCAACTTGGCGTAATACTAGATCAACAACACCAAGGTTGTCACCCCAACGACCAGGCATAACAGCAGGCACCCCGTTTAATAAGCCTTTTTCTACGTCAGTGTTTGGTAAGTCACTGTAAGTTGCAGATGGGAATACCGAGTGGCTGTGACCGAAGAAGATTGCATCAATGCCATCAACATTGGTTAACGCGTAAGTCGCGTTTTCTGCCCATGGATCACCTGGGTTTTCGCTCGAACCAATACCTGAATGCGGAATGGCTAAAATAATATCAGCGCCTTCAGCTTGCATTTGTGGTACAAATTTATTTGCTGCTTGAACAATACCTAATACTTCGACCTTACCTTCTAAATTCGCTTTATCCCATTGAAGGATTTGAGGTGGTACAAAACCGATATAACCAATTTTAATCGTGTGCTCGTTACCATCAACGTCAGTAACGACTTTATCTTTAATGATATATGGGGTGAACATGTTTTCATTAAATAACACCTCATCCCAACAACCGTCTTTGTCTGCACAAATTACGTTAGCGTTAATATAAGGGAAGTTAGCACCGTCTATTGATTGTTCTAAGAATGATAAACCGTAATTAAATTCATGGTTACCAATATTACCCACTTCATAGTCAAGCGTGTTCATTGCTTTGTAAACTGGATGAGTATCGGTAAGTATATCGCTTTCGGTTTTGAATTTATTTGCAATATAGTCGCCCATCGGACTACCTTGTAATAAATCACCGTTATCGACTAATACTGAGTTTGTGACTTCTGCACGAGCAGCATTGATTAGGCTTGCCGTGCGCACAAGGCCAATGGTTTTATCTTCACTACCTGAATAATAGTTATAATCCATCATATTAGTATGAAGATCAGTAGTTTCCATGACGCGTAAATTAATATCTGCGCTAACAACACTTTTGTTATCGTTGTCAGAGTCACAAGCTGTCATGCCCATGGCGCCAGCAATAACAACGGCTAGTAGTTTTTTATTTAACATATTTGTCTCTCTGTTTTTTGACCCCGAGGCGTACTTTTTTGTTTTTGCCTCATACGTAGTGTTACCATTTGTTATCAATATGATGAAAAAGTGAAAACACTGAGAGCGAGTATAAACATGGTAAGTGAATAAATTGTGATGAAACGCCAATTTAATTTAAATAAAAGGTGCGTTTGCTCAATTATTCTTCGTTATTAGAGACTTTTTGATGTGTTATAATGTAACTCACATGGAATATAAGATAAATAAATTAAAGTTTATGCTTAATATTCATAATTAACTATGAATGAGATTAATATTTAAGAAGGGAGGTGGATGATAAATTTATTTGAATATATATTAAAATAGCGTGTTTTTATATTCGCAATGACCTTTCAATCATTGCGAATATAATATAACTTAAGCTAATTATCGCTTATTTTAAAAAGCCTCTGCTACGCAATAACGGTTCAATACCAGCTTCTTTCCCTCTAAACTTTTTGTAAAGTTCCATAGGATCTGCGCTGCCACCTTTTGATAAAATATTATCGCGGAATTTTTGTGCCGTTACCGGATCAAATATGCCGTTTTCTTTAAAGGCCTCAAACGCATCTGCGCCAAGAATGTCAGACCAAAGGTAGCTGTAATAACCTGCAGAATATCCGCCAGCAAATATGTGCGAGAAATACGTGCTGCGATATCGTGGGGCAATTTCATTAATCAATGCCATCTTGTTTAATGATGCTTGCTCAAATTTAGCGGCATCACGAAGCGTATTATCTTCTAATGAGTGCCAATCTAAATCGAGGTAAGTCGCCGCCATGTATTCTACGGTGGAAAAGCCTTGGTTAAATTGGCTCGCAGCCTGGATCTTCTCAATTAATGATTGCGGGATCACTTCACCTGTTTGATAGTGTGTGGCAAATTGAGCCAGCACTTCTGGTTGGGTCATCCAGTTTTCCATCACTTGTGATGGGAACTCAACATAATCACGTGGTACTGCAGTACCTGATTGAGAACGATATTTCACATCAGACAACATACCGTGTAATGCATGACCAAACTCATGGAATAGGGTGCTTGCTTCATCAAAGGTTAATAACGCTGGTTCATCGCCTGCTGGGCGAGGAAAGTTAAGTACGTTAACCACAATCGGCTTAGAATCAACACCGTTCATATCATATTGCTTGCGGTACGAGTTCATCCATGCGCCGCCACGTTTACTTGGACGCACAAAGTAATCGCCCATAAACACAGCCATCAGGCTGCCGTCTTTATCGTAAATTTCCCAAGTGCGAACGTCTGGGTGGTATGTCGGCAAATCATTGCGTTCTTTTACTGTAATGCCATATAAACGATTTGCAGTATAGAAGACACCTTTTAGGGTGTTATTAAGCGAGAAATATGGCTTGGTTTGTTGTTCATTAAAGCTGTATTTCGCTACGCGTATTTTGTCAGAATAATACCACCAATCCCAAGGTTGGATGGTAATGTCAGCACCTTGTGCATCAACTAAAGCCTGCATGTCGCTGACTTCATTGTTGGCTTTTTTGATAGCAGCAGGCCACACTTTATCAAGTAACTTGTATACGTTTTCTGGGGTTTGTGCAGTGCGTTCTTCGAGTACAAAGTGGGCATGACTTTGGTAGCCCATCAGTTGTGCTACTTCAGCGCGTAATGCCGCAACCTTAGCTAAAATGGCTTTGTTATCTTGCTCATTATCGTTATTACCTCTCGATATATATGCTTTATATATCTTTTCACGTAATTCACGGTTATCAGCGTAAGTTAAAAACGGCGTAATTGATGGACGATGTGTCGTAAATACCCATTTGCCTGGATGGCCTAAGCGAGTGGCTCTGCGGGCTGCGGTATCAATGACATCTTGAGGTAAGCCAGACAATTCTTCTGGGTTATCTATTACCAGTTGGAATGCATTGGTTTCAGCAAGTAAGTTATCTGCGAAAGCGAGGTTTAATTTACCAATCCGTTCATTTAAATCACGTAATTTATTTTTATCATCAACTGATAAATTCGCCCCGCCGCGAGTAAAAGCACGGTAGGTATCGTTTAGGAGTTTAGCTTCTTCGATATTAAGTGATAAGTTTTCGCGCTGGTTATAAACCGTTTTGACACGTTGAAACAATTTATCGTTTAAGTAGATATCATCTCTAGATGCCGACAACTTAGGTGAAATTTGCTTTGAAATGTCTTGTAGAGCTTCGTTGGTGTTGGCACCGGTTAGATTAAAAAATACCGAAGAGACTCTGGTTAGCAAATCGCCTGAGAACTCTATTGCCTCGATAGTGTTGGCAAATGTCGGCGCTTGAGGATTATTAGCAATAACCGCGATCTCTTGCTGTAATTCTGCAATACCGGCCTCAAAGGCTGGCATATAGTCGTCCGTAGTAATTTTAGCAAAGTCTGGCATTTCGAAAAATGTGCCGTAAGGCTTAAAAAACGGATTATCAGCATGTTGTTGTTTTATTTGCTCAGCTGTTAATGGCGCTTCTACAGACGCTTGTTGCGGTGATGAAACAGAGCATGCATTTAGTGCGAAAATTAACGCAATGCTGGCGACAATAGGCTTAAGGGTTGCTCCCTTCATAAGGTGTCCTCTTGATTAGGTTTTCTATCCTCAATAATGAGCAATAAAATGTGAGTCGTGTTTATTTTGATTTTTCCGACAACATTTTACTTATTTAGACGTGAAGATGATGAATGTAGATGTAAAGATTTTAATTAGTTTGTAACAAAAAAACCGAGTAGCCTGAGCTACTCGGTTTTAATTGGGTTATTTATCAATCTTTATGACATTAGTTGTAGTGTTAATGACCTATTGCCGCTGAGCCTGAACGTCTTGGGTCTGACGAACCAAAAATACCTTGTTCGGTCACCATAATCGATTGAGTGCTGCCTATCGATTGCTGGGTTTTAACTTGGTGGCCTTTTGCTTCAAGCAGTGAAATGGTATCGCGGTTTAATGTATGCTCAGCCCAAATAAAGTCTGGTTGCCACTGATGATGAATACGTGCCGCCGCCGTAGCTTCGGCAATATTCAACTTATGGTCAATTACATTCATAATAATCTGTAAGGTGATGTTGATAATGCGCGAACCTCCTGGGCTGCCAGTGACAATAAATGGTTTGCCTTCTTTCATCACAATGGTTGGGCTCATTGAGCTTAATGGACGTTTATTGCCTTGCACGGCATTGGCGTCACCACCAATTAAACCATAACCATTTGGGGTTCCCGGTTTAACTGAAAAGTCGTCCATTTCATTGTTTAATAAAATCCCGGTACCTTTTGCCACTAATCCAGAACCATAGCTAAAGTTAAGGGTATAAGTGTTAGCTACTGCATTACCCCATTGGTCAACTACAGAATAGTGGGTGGTTTGATCGCTCTCATACCCAGCAATTTTACCCGGTTTAATTTCACTGCTTGGGGTCGTTTTGTTAATTGCGATTTTATCGGCAATGGTGTCGGCGTATTCACGGCTGGTTAATTGTTCAACCGGAATGCTGACAAAGTCAGGATCACCCAAAAACTCGCTGCGATCGGCATAGGCGTACTTCATGGTTTCAGCCATTAAATGCAGCGTATTGGCAGTATTGTGACCTAATTGATCGATAGGAAACTTCTCGAGTACATTCAGCATCTCAATAATGTGAATTCCACCCGATGATGGAGGCGGCATTGAGACGATTTCATAACCACGATAATGACCGCGAACAGGCTCTCGTTCAACCACTTTATAGTTAGCTAAATCTTGTAAACTCATTACGCCGCCCGCTTCCTTTACTGCCGTGACGATTTTCTGTGCCGTTTCACCTTGGTAAAATCCGTCAGTGCCTTTTTTGGCAATCAGTGATAACGAATGCGCAAGCTCTGGCTGCTTTAAAATTTCATCAACTTGATAGTCACTGCCATCAGCATGGTAAAAAATTTCAGCTGAACTTGGCCATTGTGAAATACGCGATTTTAAGCCACTTAAAGAATTCGATAAATCTGAAGTGACGACAATGCCATCTTTCGCTAATTTTATCGCAGGCGCGATGACTTGCTTTAAAGTCATGGTGCCATATTGTTGTCTTGCAAGCTCCATCCCCATCACGGTACCAGGCACACCCACAGCTAAACCATGTTCACGGCTTAGTTTATCAACAGCGTTACCTTGTTCATCTAAAAAGATATCTTTATGCGCTTTACTGGGAGCTGTTTCTCGGTAATCTATCGCGATGGTTTTATTTTGTTCGGCTAAATGCACCAACATAAAACCGCCGCCACCTATGTTACCCGCACGAGGCAGCGTTACCGCAAGTGCATAGCCTACCGCCACCGCGGCATCAACAGCGTTACCGCCTTGCTTTAAAATATCAACACCAATTTGGCTGGCGATCGCTTCTTGACTTGAGACCATGCCATGTTTGGCATAAATTGGCTGGGCGGTTGCCATTTCGCTGAAAATAGAGGTTTCATTAGCATAAGAAGGCGTACTATTTAGAACGGGGTAGCACAAGGTGACAGATAATGCTGCGCTAAGTAATAAGGGGTTCAATTTAGGGAGTCGTTTCACGATCATTCCTTGGTGTTGATTTATTTGATTAAGTTGTAGAACATGCCACATGACTGTGACAATTTGTATGAGAATTTAAATCAATCTATTTAAGCATTAACGGGTAGGTATCGGTGAAAAATAACGAGACGCTAGTTTATCAATTCAGATTTATTAATACTATTAGTGAAATAACAAAAATTCAATGGAATGAATATTTTGATGCTAGTCAGCCGTTTACGCGTCATGAATATTTATCCGCTTTAGAATTAAGCCAATGTGTAAGCAATAAAACCGGCTGGCAGCCGCATCATCTTGTGGTCACTCAAGGTGATACGGTTGTAGCGTTAATGCCTTTGTATATTAAAACCCACTCCTGGGGAGAGTATGTGTTTGATTGGGCGTGAAGCCGAGGCTTATGAGCGTAATCAATTAGACTATTATCCTAAATTGGTGAGCAGTATTCCCTTTACGCCAACAACGGGTGCCCGTATTGGTTTTTTGCCTACGTTAAGCGACATCGACAAGCAGCATGTCATTTCAGAAATCATCACAGTCATAAAGCAGCAACTAAACGAGCGGCAATGGTCTTCGTGGCATGGGTTATTTAGTCATAAAGCCGAACATATTATGTGGGCAAATACTGGCATCATTGTGCGTCATGGTTGCCAGTTTCATTGGCGTAATAATGACTATGCGGACTTTAACGATTTTTTGACTAGCATGAGCTCTAGAAAACGTAAAAATATCAGCAAAGAGCGCGCGCAAATATACAAGGCGCAACTGCGTTTTACCTTTGTGAATGGCGATAACGCCACCGATGAGCAATGGCAAGGTTTTGTTCGTTGTTATCAACGCACTTACCTTAAGCGTTCTGGCCATAAAGGGTATTTATCTGCGGAATTTTTCAGGTTAATTGCCCAAACAATGGGAGAGTCAATCAGATTATTAATGATACACAATGCAAAAGATGAGTTGGTGGCATCAGCGCTTTATTTTGTTTCTAACACCCATTTGTATGGTCGTTACTGGGGAGCGTTGAGCGATTATGATGGTTTGCATTTTGAAGCTTGTTATTATCAAGGCATCGAATATGCAATTGCTAATCAGCTAAATGTGTTTGACGCTGGTGCGCAAGGTGAGCATAAAGTGGCAAGAGGTTTTTATCCGGTACAGACGTATTCAAGCCATGTGATTGACCACCCTGCATTGGGTGATGCCATTGCTCATTTTTGTCAGCAAGAGCAAACACACATTAAATTGTATATGGAGCAGATGATGCAACAATTACCCTATAAAACCAGTAATTAATCTCGTTTTTTAAAGGGGCTAATCCAGCGCGAGCCACACTCCTACGAGCATCATTAAGCTGCCGGCGATACGGTTCATCCAACGAATATTATCGCCACGGCTTAAAAACAAACGTAAGCTTTTTCCGCCGCTGGCATACGCTAACATCGACACACTTTCGGTTATCATAATAATACCCAGCAACACACCAAGCTGTGGGCCAACTGGGCTGTCGACATTGATAAACGGTGGCAGTAACGAAATCATAAATGCCCAACCTTTTGGGTTGGCAATGGCAGTAATAAAGCCTTGGCTGATTAAGCTTGCACGGCGGGTGTTGACTTGTGCACTGTCGATAACCGCCATTTTACCTTTGGCGCGCCACATATTAATGCCGATATACACTAAATAACCGCCACCCACCCATTTGAGTAAATCAAATACCTGTGGGTAATTAAGCATAATACTGGCTACGCCCAGTACGGCTGCAATGGCTACTAATGCCACTCCGACCAGCTCCCCTAGCATCATCCATAAGGTTTTACGCACGCCAACACTCATGCCCAGTGTCATGGCTAAGGTCATGCACATACCTGGGGTGATGGAGACAAAAAAGAAGGTTGGAATAAACACGGCAAGTACGGCGTAATCAGGCATTGGCGTCAAGTATCAATAACAGAATGTGGCCAAGTGTAATGGCCTAAAATGATAAAAACCAGCAATTTGCTGGTTTTTATGTATCAAATTATACCGATTGGTTACAACACGCCACGTTTCATTTGGTCGCGTTCAATAGATTCAAATAACGCTTTAAAATTACCTTCACCAAAGCCTAAGTTATTTTTACGTTGAATGATTTCAATAAAAATAGAGCCAAATAGGTTTTTGGTGAAAATTTGCAGTAAATAACCCTCGTCATCACCATCAACCAAAATTTGGTGATGCTTAATACGTTCACGGTCTTCAGTGACCTGCGGTAATTTATCAAAAATGGTGTCGTAATATTCAGGAATAATATCTAAGGTTTTGATTGATGTGCCTTCCATTGCATCTAAAGACGCCACAATATCACGGCTTCTAAAGGCTAAATGTTGTACTCCAGAGCCGTTATATTCACCTAAATACTCATCAATTTGGTTGTTGTTATTGCCTTTACCCTCGTTGATGGGGATACAAAAACTGCCATCGGGTGAACGTAAGGCGTAAGAGACTAATGCCGTTTGTGCGCCGCTAATGTCAAAATAACGCACTTCGGTAAAGCCGAAGATATCTTTATAAAAGTTGGCCCATTTTTCCATGGTGCCTTTGTAGACGTTATTGGTTAAGTGGTCGACTTCCATAAAGCCTTTTTCTGGAGTCACAATTGGTTGGTCTAGATCGACAAAATCGCTTTGATAAATGTTGTTTTGCTCACCAAAGGTATCAATAAAATAAATTAAGCTGTCGCCAATACCGTAAATGGCAGGGTAAGGCATGTCTTTATTGGCGTCATCTGCCGGTTTTGCACCACGATTAACAGCCTCACTGAAGGCAAAGTTTGCATCTTCAACACGCCAGCCCATAGAGCAAATTGCTGGATCGTGTGATTTAGCAAACTCAGCCGAAAAACCACTACGGCCTTTATTGAGTAAAAAGTTAATGTCGTTTTGTTTGTAGTAGACGATGTCGTTGTTTTTGGCTTTTTTTAACATCGAAAAACCAAAATCAATAAAGACTTGGTGCATAAATTGAGTATCTGGGCTGGCAAATTCAGTAAATTCGATACCTAAAAGCCCCAGTGGATTAAGTTCGCTAGCCATTTTGTTTTCCTTATTTTTCAGTCAACACGCCATCACTCTTGGGTGACTTGGGTTAGTTAAATTACATCTTAGTTTTCTAACCAAGAACGGTTGTAGTCAGCACTCATGCAATGTTTAACATGGGTGGTTAAATTGAGTGGGGCGAATGTATCGACCATCACTGCGTATTCGTAGGTTTCTGTTTTACCAATAGATGCTTCTGTGCGCCCAGGTTGTGGTAGTGAGGTACCCCTTTTTGATGCAGCGTCATGTAACCGGCTTCAATACCGGTGCGGCTCATAAAGTCGCCGTCGACGTAGTAAAGCACTTCGTCGCTGTCGATATTGTTGTGGTAATAAGGTGCAGGGATAGACTTAGGGTGAAAGTCGTAAGGGCGTGGTACAAAATTGCAAATCACAAAGTTGTGAGCACTAAACACAAGATGCTCAGATGGCGGTAAGTGGATTTGGCTCACTTTAGGGGCATATTCTGTAATATTAAATGCCCAGGGATACACACAACCGTCCCAACCCACGAGGTCAAAAGGATGCCACTGCAATAGCATTTGTTGGTATCGATCGCCAAATTTACACACCAAAGCAAACTCGCCTTTTTCAACCACGGCGTCGGTTAAAGTTGGTGTGCGAATATCGCGTTCACAATAAGGAGCGGATTCGAGCATTTGGCCATATTCATTTCTAAAGTGTTTTGGCACTTCAACCATTGACGATGACTCAATGACAAACAAGCGCACATTTTGATAATCGTTAAAGGTTAATTGGTAAGTGGTACCGCGTGGAATGACCAAATAATCCCATTTTTTGGTGTTAATCACACCGTACTCGCTTAATAGTTGACCTTCGCCCTCATGGATAAAGACCACCTCATCAGCATACGCGTTGCGATAAAACTCATTCGTTGGCTCAGTGACCTTAGCGGTATACATAGCGACATCGTTATTAAAAAAGATTTTATTACGCGCGCTGAAAAAACTGCCTTGGCAATCGGCCTGACGTGAGTCAAGTTTGTAGTTTTGAATTAATGAGTCTTGCCATTGCTCGCCGTGGTTTAACACGTATGGCTGAACATCAATCGCTTTGGTTGGCATATTGTGATGATATTTATTGGAATAAATATTTGAAAACCCGTGAGTGGAGAACAACTCTTCACGGTAAAGTTCACCATTTTCTTTTTCGAAAGCAATGTGACGTTTTGGCGGCACTTGACCTTGTTTAACATAGAATGGCATTTGATTGTCCTCTGGCAAATCGACTGCATGTGATGCGGCTGAGTGTTAATTATTGTTATGGCCTAATCGCACTGGGCAAACCAATATGTGATCTTATTAACAATTTAGTGGTAAAGATCAACAAAAAAAGAATAATAAAAAGCTTAACTTAATCAAATTTTTAGATTGTCTTGCTGGCTTTACATTGGTGTATTGATAACAAGACACGGGAGTGGGTATGCGGATTGATATCGATGCGTTTAATGTTTTGCAAGTTCTTGTTGAAGAAGGGAGTTTTGCTAAGGCATCCGAGCGTTTACATAAAGCGCAATCAGCGGTGAGCTACCAAATTAAGAAGCTAGAACAACATTTAGGGGTGACATTATTTAATAGAGATCACTACCGAGCAGAGTTAACGCCAGAGGGTAAAGTCATTTTGGCAGAGGGTCAGCGACTGCTTCAACATTTAGCCAATATTGAGCATCTTGCTAGTCGTTATAGTCAGGGCTGGGAGCCTAAGCTTGAATTAATCATTGACGGGGCATTGCCGATGGAGCCCATTATGAGCGCATTAAAGTTGATGTCTGAGCACAATATCCCCACCAAAATTCAGTTGAACATGGAGTTTTTAGGTGGGGTTCAACATCGGTTTGAGCGCGATCAAGCAGATTTGATGTTGGTTAAAGATTATCGTACTGGGCCTTCTTATCATCCTAAATCCTTACCCACCATTACCAGTGTGCTGGTGGCGGCAAGATTGCATCCATTAAGTCAAAGGCGAGACATAAGCCTACCTGAGCTGCAACAGCATGTAGAGCTCACCATTGAAGACTCATCGCCGGGTAAACGTGCGCGTGATGAAATGCAATTTGGCGGTGATAAAGTGTTTTATCTTTCAGGCTTTATTATGAAAAAAAATGCATTATTAAAAGGCTTGGGCTTTGGATGGATGCCGGATTTTTTAATCACTGAAGAGTTAGCCAATGGTGAGTTAACGACAATTGATTTTGTGGGCGGCAATCGTTTTAGCTTTACCCCGCAATTAGTGTCAACCTCAGAGCGTCCTTTAGGCCGAGCTGGGCAATTATTTACTGAACTTATTTTGCAAGAATTTGCCCTATATCAACAGCAACAAACAGGATTAAGTGGTGCAGGATTAGGCTAGTTAGGTGCATGTAATCTTCTTTGACATATTATGTCACAAAGTTTCCATAGGAATAAAAGTAACATCTTGTTAACCTAAAGCAATAATAGCATCTGTGCTAACGCTGAATCTGCCACACTCATTTTTAAGGAGCAAAAAATGACCAGAAAATGTCACGAAGTTGATTACGAAATTATCGGTTCAAGTATGCAATTAGTTGAAATTGAACTCGACCCGCATGAGGCAGTGGTCGCCGAAGCTGGAGCCATGACATACCTTGAAGAAGATATTTCATTTGAAGCCAAAATGGGTGATGGCTCAGAACCAGAGTCAGGCTTTTTTGGTAAATTGTTGGGCGCAGGAAAGCGAGCCATTACAGGTGAGGGGATTTTTATGACTCACTTTACCAACGAGGGCGGTCGTAAACGTAAAGTGGCTTTTTCAGCCCCATTTCCAGGCACTGTCTTAGCTATCGATCTTGCCAAGCATAATGGCGAATTAATTTGCCAAAAAGACAGTTTTTTAGCCGCGGCAATGGGTACCCAAGTATCGATGAAGTTTAATAAACGCCTTGGTGTGGGGTTCTTTGGTGGTGAAGGCTTTATTTTACAAAGCCTAAAAGGTGATGGCATGGCGTTTGTGCATGCTGGTGGCACCTTAATTAAAAAAGAATTACGCGGTGAAACTTTACGCGTTGATACCGGTTGTTTAGTGGGTTTTACCCCAGGCATTGATTATGATATTCAGCGTGCAGGCTCATTAAAATCAATGGTGTTTGGCGGTGAGGGGTTATTTCTTGCAACGTTACAAGGCCACGGCACTGTGTGGCTGCAAAGTTTACCTTTTTCTCGCATGGCTGATCGTATTATTGCCCATGCACCTTCAACAGGCGGAAAAGATCAAGGCGAAGGTTCAGTGTTAGGTGGCATTGGACGAATGATTAATTAACGTTTCATTTTTCTGCTCAATTAACAAGGGTGGCTAAATTCAGTCACCCTTTTTTTATATTTAAATCATTGGCCTAGATATTTAAATCATTGCCCTAGCATAACAATATGAGCAAATTCATCAGCGTTGACAGGTTGAACGCTTAACCGTGCACCTTTGGTAACTAATACCATGTCTTGTAAAGCCGGGTCACTTTTGAGTTGTTGTAAACTGACTATCTGATTCAGTTTTGCAGTAAATTGAATATCCACTTGCCACCACCGCGGTTTGTCTGGCTCTGACTTAGGGTCAAAATAGCGAGATTGTGGATCAAAAGCACTTTCATCAAGTGTAGGCTGGCTAACAACTGTGGCAATACCGACAACACCTGGCACTTTGCAACTAGAATGGTAAAACAACACTTGATCGCCAAGTGTGATTTGATCGCGGATAAAGTTCCTTGCTTGGTAATTTCGAATACCTTGCCAAGCCATTGTATGATTTGGGCTATCATGTAAATCATCAATACTGATGTCATCGGGTTCGGACTTCATTAACCAATATTTCATACTTTACTCTTTTATATTTATTATTGGGGCATATTATCATCCACACACTAAAAAGCCGACTACGGGATGTAATCGGCTTTCACTAAGAGGTTGTTTACACTGGTTTGGTTACGACTGTTTGACCAATTGGCGTTAAGCTTAGCAATGCTAACTTAATATGTTGTATCGCAAATGGGATACCAATAATAGTCACAAAGCAGGCCAGTGCATGGGCTAAATGACCAATCGCCAACCAAATACCAAAGAATAAAAACCAAATAACATTACCGATTAACCCTAAGCTGCCGGTGCCAAGATCTTCATGGCCAGTTAAATGCTTGCGGTTAACGCTTTCTTGTCCAAATGGCCAAAACGCCATTTCACCAATCACAAAACACGCACGACCAAATGGAATACCGACAATACTGATAAAGCATAAGAGTCCGGCAAGCCACCAGGCTAAGCCCATCACAAAACCGCCTAAAACAAACCAAGCAATATTAAACAGTAAACGTAAAAGTGACATTGTTTTTCCTTATTGAAATCTAAAAATACAAAACGGGTACTGAACTGACTTAAGTTTAACTAAGCGATATTTATGCCAAAATTGTAACTTATTGATTATATATGTTTTACTGTGCTTTTAATAAGGGGGGAATAACGCACGTTAGTGAAATTGTTAAATCAATCGGTGAGTTTTATCATTTATTAGTTAAAATACTCATATCAAGTATTTAGAGAGCGCCAATGTTTGCTATAAGCCCTGTACAGCCAATGCTATTTGAGCAAAGACCTATCTTTGTCAAACGAGATGACTTATTACACCCTGACTTTAGCGGTAATAAAGCGCGTAAGTTTTATCATTTTTTATCGCAAGATTATGCGCATATTACCCAGCTTGTCGGTTCGGGTTCTGCCCAAGCGAATTCGTTATATTCGATGTCAGTGCTGGCTAAACAACAGGGTTGGCAATTTGATTACTATGTCAGTCATATCAGCGATTTTATTCTCCAGCACCCTAATGGAAATTATGCAGCGGCTATTGCCAATGGCGCTAATATTATTGAAGTCGGCCAACTTAAGTTAGCGGATAAATATCAGCAGATGCATTTAGATGACGTCGTACAATGTATTGTTGCATCTGACTACAATAACAAAAACTCATTGTTACACATCCCTGAGGGAGGACGTTGCGAGTATGCTGAAACGGGTGTTGCCATATTAGCAACAGAGATTATTGATTGGGCAAGATTACGTAACACCAAAGCATTAAAAGTATTTTTACCTTCAGGCACAGGCACAACGGCAGCGTATTTAAATAAGCAGTTGCTACAACAACAGGCAAACAACAATAGTAACAATATTAATATCGAGGTGTTAACTTGCAGTACGGTTGGTGGGGATGATTATTTACGCCAACAATTTTCTCAATTAGTTGCTCAAGAGTATTTTCCAACCATAGTGAATGACGGACACAAATACCATTTTGGCAAATTAACTCAGCGTTGTTATGAAATGTGGCAAACGGTATGTCAATCTGGAATTGAATTTGAATTGTTATACGATCCGGTTGGTTTTTTAGTGTTAAAACATTATTTACAGCAACATCCGCACTGGGACGGTGACATCGTGTATGTACATCAGGGTGGGGTTTTAGGTAATCAAACCATGTTACCTAGGTATCAGCGTAAATTTGGTCATTCGAATAAATCAGAAAACGACTGACAGTTAACAACTAAATAAAAGTTAACGTTAGAGTGAGTAAGATGTAATAGGGGAGGTTCATTTTGCTCTGTTTTAATAAACATCGGTAAGTGAGAGGAGAATACCGAGAAATGAGTTTATTAAATAACAGAGCAAATGATTAACGCTAGGCGTTAGGAGTATTACTTATTTGCAGTGATTAACCATTTCATGAAGTTTAATGCTTCAGTACGCTTTGAAAAGGTTTTTTTGTTTTTACCTTGGCTGTCGGTAAAAGCAATTGAGTTTTTGTTTGACGAAATTGAGTTAACTGGAAAACTAACTGAAATTTCATGTCCGTTAATGTTGTATGACATATGCCACACTCCTTATTTTTGCTGATCACCCTTGGGTGAGTAAATTGTTCAATAAAATATCCTTGGCATTTTTAGTGGTGCAAAAGATTAACTTGTCGAGATTTAACTTAACCTATTCTGAACTCACTAATCAAGTGTTGTGATATAAATAGTTGATTAGCGTCAGTTTAACTTGTGATCACAATGAATGATCTGGTTTCACTAGCCAACTAAAATATTACGTTTTCACTTATCTTAGTAAGTTGAACATAATTATATGACAATAACATGACCATAAAAGTTTGTTTTTTTGAGTGCTACAAACATTGGCCGCTAGGGTCATGAAAATGTACAGAAGCTTGTCTTGGGTTTACGAAGGAAGTTGAGCAGACTTTCAGGTAGGTACCAAAATTAACAAGATTTTTAAATCTGGATTGATTCTATACTCACTTTTCTTTTTTAGCAACACCGTTTTTGCTAAAAAAGACAAAAGATGAACAAATTGTCTTTAAAAAAGGCAGTTGCTGGCTTCTTATTAAGGTAAGTAATTGAAAATGTTTTATTTAAATGATTAAAGATTTTTTAATACTTCTATGCTGAAATGATAAAGTTGCGATAACCACGATTATCGCAACTCTTAACATAGTGAATTAACTTACTTAATACAGTAAATCACCAATAGGGTTAAGCAACTTACTGAACCCCTTAGTAAAGTACAATGGTGCATCAACGATGGTGTAACACAAGCAGCCTTCGGTGGTTTTGGGTGAATGCTGATGCTCTTGATCAAGCAACATAAAATCACCAGGCTTGTATGTGTTGTAGCAATCGCTAAATTCGCCCGCTAATAATAAGGTTAACTCTGCCCCTTTATGGGTGTGTTCCGGTATCTCGCCATTGGCTGCAATGTGCAACAAACTTGCTCTTGCCTGTGGCTCACCGGTGTCTAAACGTAAACGACTCACCTTACCGATGCCTTGCCAAGAAGCATTAATTTGTTTTCTAAATACCCGTGGCAATGCGTATTGTTGACCTTTAATGGTCACCGTGTTGTCGACAGCCTGTGGTTGTGGCGTCGGCTCAGTGTCTAAATTGTCTAATGTTGATGACATAAATTGGCTTAAAAGGACACTTAAGTCTGCATCATCAGATTGCTCTGCTACAGTTTGTTGTTCGAACTCTTGTTCAGATAGGGCAAGGGTCATTTGGTCAAGTTGCTGCTGGCAATGTTGACACAATTCTGCATGAGCAGAAATGGCAATCGACATCGATAGCGGTAATTCGCCTTTAGCATGGAGAGACAGCAAATGCTGATCTGGGTGGTAATTAATCATAATGTTTCTCCATAAAGCTTTTTAACTTTTCTAGCCCGAGTCTAAGTCGAGATTTAACGGTACCAATAGGTATATCGAGTTTGTCTGCAAGTTCTTGTTGTGTCAGTTCTTGCATGTAAATGCCTTGCACTACCTGACGTTGTAATGGCGGAAGATCTTCAACATGTTGTAGTAAATTGGCTGATAATAAAAAATCTTCTTCGTTGTTTTCAGCGTCATCAGACTCAAATAAAGGCCAGATGTCGTCGCCAAATGCATCTTCACGGTTGTGTTGTACTTTGCGTAGCATGTCAAAACATTGGTTACGCATGATAGTGAACACCCAAGTACTTACAGCCGCTTTGTCAGCGTTGTATAAGTGCGCTTTAGTCCATACTCGCGACATGGTTTCTTGTACCAAGTCCATGGCTAAGCCTTGCTGACTCAGACGTTGTACCCCAAATGAGTTTATTTTGGGTGCAAAATGAGAAAACAGGCTAGCAAAAGACCGTTTACACCGATTATTAGCCACTTGCATCATTAAGTGAGCAAGTTCATCTGCCATTGGATTGGGTTCGTCTGATTTCATAGCACCACTTCGTTGATTGGACGATCTTGCAATAAGATTTCCTTTATCATAACGAGTTTGTACGCTTTGTGATTGAACATTTTCCATTTTTTTCACTCGCATCCAGTAAAAACACAATTGAATAGGTAACTTGTTGCCTTTTTGCAGTAGCCAAATGCAGTCTGCAAAAAGGGGTGACGTTTATTCAGTAATAACTCATACGCAAGGTGAAGATAAACGGATCACATCTGGACGTTATTTTATAATGTCGAATAAAAATGATTTAGCTAACAAATGGTCGTGACTGTTAATGCATTGATACTTTTCTTTGGCACTTAAGGGGATAACTTCTAACCAGCGCTGACACACCCAAGCGATATCATTGAAGTTATCATCAGAATAGTGGGCTAAGTGCTGTGGGTATTGCTGCAGTAATTCCTTAAGTGTTTTGCTTAAAAACTGATCTTTTTTTCGCTCTAATGGCTTAATGTGTGGTTGAGCCACTTGGGTTTCAATAAGATCGCTTGGCCAACTGTCTATTAACGTCACGTCGGCACGTTTTAAGCCATCATGTTCAACATCGATTTGGTTAATCGAGAAGGTTTGCTTGCCTTGAACACTAATACCTAACAGGCCATCATCGAGCGTTTCAAAGTCGATGATCTCGGTTAGCGTGCCAATAGGTAAAATGGTTTTTTTGTCATCAGCAAGCATACATAACCCGAAGCCCTGTCCACTTTTGAGTGACTCAGACACTAAGCGTTTGTATCTAGCTTCAAAAATACGTAATTGCGTGTACCCTTGCGGGAGCAAGCAAATGGGTAATGGGAAAATTGGAATAATCATTACAGCCTCTGGATCATATAACAGTGCATCTGACCCATTGTACGAGCAGCCTGTTATTGTTGATCACCTTGTTGCACCCAAATGAGGTTATCTTCACTTATTGATAAAGCCGCAAGCTTGTTGATAAACCGCTGTTTGATTGCAGGGTCTAATATTGGGCTGCGTGACAAAATCCACGCATATTGATTATTAGGTACCAATCACTAGTGAGTCTGTGTATTGACCTTGGCTATTCTGTTCAATATCATGAATTTGATAAGCACCGTAAAAAGGCTCAAAGAAAGACACTTTGAGTAAACCTTTATTGTCTCCATCAATAAAGTAGGCTTTGCCTTCTGCTTGATCCCATTGCTGTTGATCTTGTTTAAATCCTTTGTTAATCACCACCACTTTGTCACCGTCAATACTGTATTGCGCTGTCACATTAGTCATTCCTCGCTCAAATGAATGATCTAGGCGGGCGATTTCATACCAGGTGCCCAGATACTGCTGTAGTTCAAACGGTTTTACGACATCAACAGGTTCATCGATGACTGTGCAAGCTGATAGCCCCAGTATCGATAATCCGAGTAATGATAAAGCGACGAGATGATGTAATGACTTTTTCATGGTTAACTCCGTTATACACAACAATACCGTTTAGCGTTGACTATACGACTTAATGGGTTGGTTTTGATCTTGAATTGACAGCTTTAATCTCATTTTGTCGGTTGTATCATGTTTACAAAGCGCTTTTAAAGGCGTTTTTTAGTATAATTAACCTGATTGTTATTTTTTAGTTAGGTGGATTGCTTCATGAATAAAGTGTTAGATACGGTAGACCAACGCACCCAATTAGTCGGTGAAAACCGTTTAGAACTGTTGTTATTTCGCATTAGTTCAACACAATTATTCGCGATCAATGTGTTTAAAGTAAAAGAAGTGGTTAAGCTACCTGCAATAAATATGTTGCCCGGCAGTAATCCAAAGATTTACGGTGTGGCTAATATCCGTGGTACATCCATTCCAGTTATCAATTTACGCGAAGCGATAGGCTTTTCAAAAATGCCGATTACTGACGACAGTAACTTAATTATTACTGAGTATAATCGAAGCGTGCAGGCCTTTTTAGTCGGAAAAGTTGAGCATATTATCAATATGACCTGGAGTGATATTATGCCGCCGCCGAAAACCTCAGGGGCACATAATTACTTAACCGCCATCACTAAGGTTGAGCAAGAGGGAATAACGCATCTGGTGTCGATTATTGATGTGGAAAAAGTACTGGCAGAAATCATTGATTATGATGTGAGCTTGTCAGAAGGTGTGCTCGACGAAACTCTTGTGCCGAGTATGCCAGGTCGTAAAGTGCTAATTGTAGATGACTCATCAACCGCTCGAAAACAAGTTCGTGACACATTAACACCTTTGGGTATTGAGATCATCGAAGCTTCTGACGGGTTACAAGCATTGAGGTTACTGCAATCTTGGGCTGATGAGGGCAAACATGTGGCCGATGAATTGTTAATGATGATAACCGATGCGGAAATGCCAGAAATGGACGGTTATAAGCTGACCGCAGAAGTACGCACCGACCCGCGTATGACCTCATTATTTATTACCTTAAATACGTCTTTAAGTGGCAGCTTTAATAAAGCCATGGTTGAAAAGGTGGGCTGTAACGAGTTTATTTCTAAGTTTCAACCTGACTTGCTGGTGGGTGTTGTACAAGACCGTTTACGCAGCCTTCTGGCACCATAAAATACCAGTGAGATACCATTAGAGTCATCGCGTTTCAATCACTAATCAACCTATGGTAGCTATCAAAGTGACTTGTTATTGATCTGCGTCTTCAATTAATTCATCGATAATTTTTCGTTGGTGTTCATGGGTAATACCAATGTTGAGTCTGGCAATTTTTATCGCATGACCAAATTTTGCTTTGCCTAATAATGTCACCAACTGTTGTAAAAAACGCGCATCTAAAGACAGAATATTGCTATAGTGCTCTATGGCTTTGGGTAATGATGTAAATCTCACTCCATCAAACTCAAACCCTGCCTGATAATGACCATTTTCACCGTCTAGCATGATGCCATCTAGGCTAAGAGGCCAGCCTTTAGCGTTAATGCGTCCTTGGGCTATTTGATACATCATCCAGGCACTTTTTTTAAAGCCACCAAAAATTTTGCACTCAAATTCTGACTCCTCTAATTCTTGCTCGGTCCAATTAATACCGATGGCCAAATCTTTGCGGTAAATATGCATTAATTGATCTTTAACCGCATCGCGGCAATCCCAAATAGAGGTTAATGGGTTCTTTTTAGCTAATCCGACACATTCTTTACAAGCTGGTACCGCAAGCGATGGATGTGGCGTGTGTGTCATGCGGTAGTATTCAAATACTTGATTACTGGGTTCTGCGCAAAACCAGCAGGTATGGCGTTGCTCGAATGGAATATCAATTAATGTTGGCATAAGGAGGCACGCTTCCAGTAACAAATGGTGTATTTAAAATAAAAAAGCCGCTCATAAAGAGCAGCTTAAATAGTTTCGATTCAAAAAGTATTACTCTTTTTCGTAATCGACTAATTCTTTAGCTAATACGATAGGGTCTATTTCTTCGCATTCTTGATCGGCTTCCCAATCAACACCAATGAGTACGCCATCGTCGTTTAAATCGCCAACCCAGTATTCTAAAAACTCAGTCAGGGTAATGGTCACAGCTTTGTAGTCGGCTCATTCTTCAGTGCAGTGACTGGTCGCAGCAGCTTCGCTAGACCATAAAGGCATGACATCGGTTTCTTCAAATTCAGAAGAATCACATACTACCCAGCCTTCACCGGTTTCATCTTGTAAGCCCCATAGCACTTGATGCTGTTTTACGTTTTCGATAAAGCTGATTAGCGCAGGTGTTTGTTCGGTCATGATAAGTCGCTTCAATGAGTGAGAATTGATTTCATTATACGGACTCAACGCGTAAGGAAAAGGCCTAATTAATGACAATTATGTTTATGTTGAAACTTTGTACCAATTGAAATGTAAAAATGCAATTTCTGATAAATAAACAGGGTTTAATGCTAACACCTCTTGTTTCCTGAATGGCGATGCGTCACGATATTCGTCATTCATTTGTGATAAGTAAGTGTTTTCATGACCCATAAAAGCCGTTTTTCAGTGTTTATTGCTTCAATGTTTGTTTCAAGCTCCTTGCTCAGCGCTTGCGCTGCGTCGGCATCACCTGAGCCTGCTGTTAACCTCACACCAGAACCAGTACACACTGATTTTGCGACTTGTGTGATTAACTTGCAGCAAAAAGCCAAGGTTGCCGGGATCTCACAACACATTATTGATACAACCGTGGCTAATTTGAAGTATGTGCCTAGAGTCATTGAACTTGATAATCAACAACCTGAATTTACCACTACGTTTGGCGATTACTTTGAAAAACGTGTCACAGTATGGCGGGTAGAACAAGGTCGCAAAATGTTGGCCAAACATCACGACTTATTGACTCAATTAACTCATGAGTATGGTGTTCCAGGGCAATATATCATTGCTTTTTGGGGCTTGGAAACCAATTTTGGTAGTTATAAAGGCAACATGCCTGTACTGGATTCATTAGCGACACTCGCTTGCGATCCTCGTCGCAGTGATTATTTTACCGGTGAATTATTGCAAGCACTTAAGCTTAAACAGCAATATCAATTTGACGACAGCAAAATGGTCGGCTCATGGGCTGGTGCAATGGGGCATACCCAGTTTATGCCAACCAATTACCGTAAGTATGCTGTAGACGGCGACGGTGATGGAGTTGCTGATTTATGGAATAGCGAAGCCGATGCGTTAACCTCAGCGGCTAATTTTTTACAGCACCTTGGTTGGCAAGCCGATGAAAGATGGGGCAGAGAAGTGTTGTTACCGGCCAATTATTCATTTGAGTATTTAGGCCGTAAATCGACCCTACCATTGAGCCGATGGCACGCGCTTAATATTAAAAAAACCAATGGCCAGGCTATTTCAACCCCGGATATGCAAGCCGCATTGTATTTACCCGCAGGGCATACGGGGACTCTGCATTTTTAGGCTATGCCAATTTTAATGTCATTATGCGCTGGAATCGCTCGGAGTTTTACGCGATTGCTGTGGGGCATTTGGCAGACAGAATCAATGGGGCGCCAGCGTTGAGCCGTACAGTGCCTAAACAACCACGATTAAGCCGTGATATCGTCAAACAATTGCAAATCAAACTGAATGAACAAGGGTTTGATGTCGGTAAAGCTGATGGCATTTTAGGCCGCAACTCGGTGTTAGGTTTGCAAGGTTTTCAGAAAAAACATGGGTTAATTGCTGATGGTTTTCCTGATACAAAGACCTTCGATAAGCTTGGGATTAAACTATAACCATAAGCATTCATCGCGTGTAAACCAGGCTGAGGCTCACTTTTTTGTGGATGCCTTAGCGGGCTTTTTGTTAAGCTTCGGCAAATTTTTTTTAAGGAATAATGATGAGCATTAAAGACGATATGATTGTGCAGTTTAATTACACTCTGCGCGATGAAAAAGGCGAAGTGATAGAGTCAAACGAAGGCCGCGATCCTATTGCGTACTTACATGGTCATGACAACATGATGCCTGGTATCGAAGATGCCATTACAGGTAAAGAAGTGGGTGATAAGTTTTCTGTTACCCCACCTGCATCTGATACCTATGGCGAGCGTCAAGAAGGCGCTGAGCAACGTGTTTCTGTAAAGCATTTAGTGGGTGCTAAAGTGTGGAAACCCGGTATGGCAGCTATGGTAGAAACCGAGCAAGGTCAACGCCAAGTGACAGTGCTTAAAGTCGGTAAATTTATGGCGACAGTTGATGTTAACCATCCATTAGCTGGGCGTGAACTGACTTTCGATATTGAAGTTGTCGGTACGCGTGACGCATCAGACGAAGAAATTGCCCATGGTCATGCCCATGGTGCAGGTGGTCACCACCACTAAGTAAGATTGTTGTTTAATTGGAAATCCCAAGTGAATCACTTGGGATTTTTATTTGTGGAGCATAAAAGGAAAAATCATGGTCATCGACTTTTCAATCGGTAAAATTATTGTCACCGTGAATGAAATTCAGTGTCGTTTTCATGACAACCAGATTGTATTAACGGCTTCGGTAGATGATATTAGTTGTTTTCATCAAGGGCTGGTTATCGCAGCCGATGCCGGTACTGTTCGTTGGAGCATCAAACTTGATAATGCTGCGCAATTAGAACAAGTATTAAATTGTACGGGTTTACAAGCTCAGTAATGCCGAGTGCACCCAGATTACTCACAACGCTTGAAAGTATGATTGTAAGAAGCGATTGCTATAAAAAGGATAAGTAATGTCATCTCTAGATAAAATTGTAATTGAACCACAAACCCCTGCTACAGCGTGTGTAATTTGGCTTCATGGATTAGGCGATTCTGGTGCAGGTTTTGCGCCTGTCGTTCCGGAATTAGGTTTACCTAGCGATCACAGCATTCGTTTTGTGTTTCCTCACGCGCCAGAACAAGCAGTAACCATTAATGGTGGCTTTGTGATGCGATCTTGGTATGACATAAAAAGTATGGATTTGCATGATAGAGCTGATTTACAAGGTGTAAAGGCGTCAGAGCAAGCTGTGAAGCAGCTAATCAATGAGCAAATTGTTCAAGGCATCAGTGCCGATAAAATCGTGCTTGCTGGTTTTAGTCAGGGCGGGGTAATGAGTTTATTTACCGGCTTGCGCTTTGAGCAACGCTTAGCGGGCATTATGGCACTGTCTTGTTATTTACCTGGCGGTGAGGCATTGCCTGAGCAATTAGCTGAAGCCAATCGCTCCACACCTATATTGCAACACCATGGTGAGCAAGACGATGTGGTGCCATTATTTGCCGGTAAAATGGCCTATGATGCATTAATTTCAGCTAACTATCAGACAACATGGAGCACATACCCAATGGCACATAGTGTGCTCCCTAACCAATTAACTGACATAGGTCAATGGTTACAACAACAACTTAACTAAAAGTACTGTTGCATTGTTTTTATATATAAACAATCAGTGTTGTTAATGTTTTTGTAAAATTTATGTTTTTTTAACGACTTAGTGGGCGAATCCATTAAGTCGTTTTTTTTACCTTTCGTTAACTAAATGTTTAACATCCCACTGTTTTCTACAAAGGACAATTTAGATTCTAAGCGATTGTAAATATTGGATTAAATGTCATATTTTGTAATAAAAATGACATCAAAAGCCGTCAATGTTGTAATATTAAGTCCGTGATATGGATGTGTCACAGATTTAAATAACTTATTATAATTCGGGGTAAATCATGACAAACATGTTAATTAAGGGATTAGTTGCAACAGCTGTACTTACAGCATTAACAGGTTGTAGCAATGACGATGAAACACATTTAGTTGAAACACCTGTCGCAACAACGTGTGCAGAAGCAGGTGCAGATTGTAAAACATTCACTGTACTACACACTAACGACAACCACGGTCGCTTTTGGGAAAACAGCGATGGTGAGTATGGTATGGCCGCTCGTAAAGCGCTGATTGATCAAATTCGTGCAGAAGTAAGCTCAAATGGTGGTGAAACACTGGTGTTATCAGGTGGTGACATTAACACAGGTGTTCCTGAATCAGATTTACAAGACGCGCTTCCTGACTTTATCGGTATGAACGAAATTGCCTATGATGCAATGGCAGTGGGTAACCATGAATTTGATAATCCTCTTGCGGTACTAGATTCGCAACGTTCAGTTGCAAACTTCCCAATGCTTGCTGCAAATATTTATAGAGCTGACGGCACTCGTTACTTCGACGCTTATAAAGTGTTTGATGTAAATGGTTTACGTGTCGCTGTTATTGGTTTAACGACAGAAGACACTGCAAAAATTGGTAACCCTGAATATATCTCAGATATCACCTTTACCGATCCGACAACTGAAGCGGCAAAAGTGATTGCTGAAATCAAAGAAGCAGGCACTGCAGATATCATTTTTGCAGCAACACACATGGGCCACTATGCTGATGGTGAAAACGGCAGTAATGCTCCAGGCGATGTAGCTCTAGCACGTGCACTTACTGAAGGCGACTTAAGTGCCATTATTGGTGGTCACTCACAAAACCCAGTGTGTATGGAACCTGATACAAATGCTTACGCTGACTTTGAACCAGGTGATGATTGTGCGCCAGATATGCAAAACGGCACTTACATCATGCAAGCGCACGAATGGGGTAAATATGTTGGCCGTGCCGACTTTGAATACTTCAACGGTGAGTTACAACTTGCAAGCTACCAGTTAATTCCGGTTAACCTTAAAACAACAGTAACAGATGCCGATGGCAATGAAACTGAAGAGTTTGTTGCTGGTGAAATTACCCCTGATGCTGATTTAGAAGAGTTGCTTTCATACTATCAAGAACGTGGCCAAGGCCAATTAGATGAAGTGATTGCGACCACTGACGCTTTGCTAGACGGTGAACGTGCTAACGTGCGTAACATGCAAACTAACCTAGGGCGTTTAATTGCTGAAGCACAGCGTACCAAAGTTGGCGCTGACATTGGTGTGATGAACTCTGGTGGTGTGCGTGCTTCGATTGAAGCGGGTGACATTACGTACCGTGATGTACTGACAGTTCAACCATTTGGTAATACAGTAACGTTAATGACCATGACGGGTGCTGAAGTGACTGAGTATTTAAATACTGTTGCTTCATTCCAACGTGGTGCAGGGGCTTACGCTCAAATCACGGGTGTTAAAATGACCGTTGATTGTACTGCTCAAACAGTTGCTATCAGTGAGATTAACGGCAAAGATTATAGTGCCACTGATTCTTATAGCTTCACGGTACCAAGCTTTAACGCTGCAGGTGGTGACGGTTACCCAGTGTTAGACCCAATCCAAACGGGTTATGTTGATGCAGAAGTGTTATACACTTTCTTCCAAGAGAAAGCGTCAATTGTTGCAGCTGACTATGCTCCAGTGGGCGACATTGTATATGAAAACTCAGATAGCCCATTAGGTTGTACTATCACAGCTAACTAACAGACCCTAGGGCCTCGTCCCTATGCGATGATTAGTTCGTGAGTAAGAAAAAAGGTAGCCTAGGCTACCTTTTTTGTTGCTAACAAAGAGGGTTACTGCCAAGCAATCTGCGTTGTTAATGTATGGCTTTCTCCTGGCGCCAGCTCTACGTTATCTTCAAGTACGTTAGCCGCTTCTAAACACACCATCGTTAAATAATCTTCACTATTAAAGCGAGATAAGCGCATAGACTTGTCTATCCATGGGTTCCACAATACCGCTGATTGACTATTTTCACGACTCACAAGAATGGTACCGTGTGGAGTATGCAGCGCTTGTTGCGGGGCTAAATCGGTATAAACACGATCGGTTTCTCGGTCAAACTCAACACTGTCTTGTGGTTGTTTAATCGGACCTTGGCCAAACTCGATGTATTTTGAGTCGCTAAAACCTGTTGCCTTTAACTGATGGATATCACCAATAGGGAAATAACTGTGTAATGCTTGAGTTAAGCTAACATGAGAGTCACCTAAATTGGTGTTAATGATACTGAGCGACAGGGTTTCGCTTAAGGTAAATAATACCTTAACTTGAGTGTTATGCGGCCAATATTGTCGTTCAAACTCACTTTGTGGCAAGGTAAACACTAGATCTACGACTTGATTACGCATATTAACTGATTCTAGTGACCAGACTTTATTACGCCCAAAACCATGTTGGGGATACTCTGGGTTTTCATGTGCGCCAAACCAGTAGCCAACATACCGGAATACCACCACGGATCCCATTGCCTGGTTGGTAATCATCTGCAGATGACACCCATAACAAAGGGCGTTTACCTTTTGGAGTAAATTGATCGATTTGTGCGCCTTGCATAAAGATCCGTGCTTGGCACAGTTCAGTATTTACGTCTACATATTCAAGACCATTTGGGTGTTTTTGGGTGGTAACAGAACCCATAGTGTGTGTCCTTGTGTTAAACAACGTTAGTATTAAATCGCCAGACAAGTTAATAGCTTAGCGTATTTAGGGCAAAGTGATAAACAGAGATTACATTGTTGGATTGATCAGCGGGTAAAATACAGCATTCTGTTGTTTGCTGGCATGGCAACATCTTGTTGTAGATGCAAATCGTGTTGTTTCGCCAGTGATGTAATCCATTCGATATCACGAATGCCACTGTGAGGGTTTTGTTGTTTTAGCCAATCATCAAATTGCTGATTACTGGCGCTAGTATATTGACCTGCATAATTAAATGCACCATAAACAGCAACACAACCTGGCGTTGCTAATACTTGGCCGCAACCAGCAAAAAAGGCTTCAACTAGCGGTTTGCTCATAATGTGTAAGGTATTGGCGCTATAAATAGCATCAACCTGAGTGGTAAATTGTGGCCATGACTGGCTAACATCTAGTGCAACCGGATCAGCCAGATTGCACAAAGGAAAATGTGCTAGCCGCGCCTGTAGGTTGGCCAAATAAGTTAATTGATCGCTAGGTTGCCAATGTAGATGGTCTAAGTGCGCCGCAAAGTGTACACAGTGTTGCCCAGTGCCCGAACCCACCTCAAGCACATGGTTTGATTGAGCAAACCATTGCATTAATAAGCTTAAAATGGGCTGTTTGTTGTTTTCACATGCTTGTGAAAAGGGCAGATGTGCCAGCGGGACGGTTTTTAACATTAAGACAGGTCGACTTTTTCCATTTCTAATTGTTGCAATGCAATAACGGCTTGGGTGCGATTACGCACGCCGAGCTTTCTAAAGATTGCGGTGGCATGTGCTTTAATTGTGGCTTCAGAGACCCCAAAGTCATAAGCGATTTGTTTGTTGAGTAAACCTTCAGCAAACATTTGCAATACACGATATTGTTGTGGGGTTAAATCTGATAATCGGCTTGCCATTTTGTCAGTTGGATTATCCGAAACAGGAACTAACTCAGTACCTGCAGGTAGCCAAATATCGCCATATAGTACAGCGCTTAATGCTTCTGTTAATGATTCCATCGATGCAGATTTAGGAATAAAGC
The DNA here is from genome assembly GCF_025398315.1 of Shewanella phaeophyticola. Classification (GTDB taxonomy): domain Bacteria; phylum Pseudomonadota; class Gammaproteobacteria; order Enterobacterales; family Shewanellaceae; genus Shewanella; species Shewanella phaeophyticola. The sequence goes on along the minus strand of NZ_JAODOQ010000001.1, from coordinate 2,231,830 downwards.
CACTACTACCATAATGCACGGCACGGCTAATGGTATTGATGTCTTCATGTGCCGAAATCACCACCACTGGTATATCAGGGTAATGTGTTCTTAGGTGTATCAAGGTCGAATAACCATGAGAACCAGGCATTTGTATGATCCAATAAGATTAAATCAAATTGAGCCTCTTGAGTATCAAGTACTTTTTGCAGTGCTTCGGCACTGTCAGCTTCGACCCATTCGGTTTTTTCGAACGCACTGCTTAATGCTTGTCGTAATGCATTACGAAATAACGGATGATCGTCAGCGATGATGATGTTTAAATTTTCGAGCTTCATGGCGTTTTTTATTCTATGTTGCACGTGAAGATTAAATCAATGTAACAGAAAACGATTCAAATATTCTATCGCTTTCTGTCACATTGGAATTGATTTTAGTGAAAAAATATCAAAACTAGACTTTAGTCTAAGGTGTCAGTTTTGTTCAATACAACCCTGACTGTTGAAATTGCAGGCTGTCAACCGTGAGGCCATACCTGAGTCGGTTGACGATCTGCATCTACTGCAACAAAGGTAAATACCCCACGAATAGCATGTTCACGATGATCTTTGTACATGTCTTCAACATAAATATTAACCTCTACTTTTAATGAGGTGTTACCAACATGAATCACCTTAGCGATCAGCTCAGCTAAGCTGCCGGCTGGTATGGCCTTTTTAAAATCGATTCGATCAGAACTAACCGTAACTAGGGATTTTCGGCAAAAACGTGTTGCAGCAATAAAAGCGCTTTCGTCCATCCAAGCTAATGCATCACCACCAAATAAGGTGTTGTGATGGTTGGTATTAGAGGGAAAAATCGCTTTAATCACGCGAGCTTCAGATTGAGCGATGCGTGCGGCCATATCTTTAGGGAATTGTGTTTCTGATTGAGCAGGGTTTAGAGCAAGAGACATACTTGGACCTAGTGTAATGCAAAATGACAGGGTTAAAATGCTGTGCATTGTACTGCAATGGTGTCCATTGTGTCAGGCAAATTACACTTTATTACTTGGCTCTCGCCACCATTTTTAGCAAACGTTAATCAGCAAAAGATACATAATCAAATAATGCATTAGGGCTAAGTACATCGATACTAACAATATCGGTTAATAGAACAACAAGCGGCTGCTGATGTTGATCTATGCCTTTTATTGCTTCTTGTTTTTGATCATCTAAACTGACATAACAAGTCGTGTTAAAATACCCGAGTATTTCGATACCAGACACCAATATCAGTTTTACTTCATATTGATGCATGCACAAGATTTCGACATAGTCATAATCACTACATTTTATGGGTGCCATGGCGCGCTCTTGTTATTGAATATCACGATTTAATAACGCAATAATACAGTTGAAACTTCACGATTATTTTTGTCAACAGTGACGATGTATAAACGGTCAAATTCATTGGCGTCATCAATCACAGGTTGTTTGTCTGCGCCAAGCAATTCTGCTAATGCCGTTGTGGTATTGCTGTGACCGATCACCAAAATATGTCCTTGCTCACTTAGCAGTACTTCTGCTGTTTTTTTAAGATCTGCAGGATTGTATAAACTTGGTGAGAGGTGCTGGTGTTCCGCAACCGCTAATGCCGTTTCTCGTGTGCGTTTGTAGTCTGTGGTGAACACTTTGTTCAATGGGGTGCTGGATAATACATTGGCTAAACGCAGTGCTCTTAATTTGCCTTGTTCAGTTAAGCTTGGATCTGCACCTTGGTTTTTTTCAGCATGACGAACTAAGTAAAACACTTTTGTTTCAGCAGCGGCGGTTACGTTTTTAGTATCTATATTTGTGGCATTAACTGTAAACACACTGCAACACAATATAATCAAGCTATACAGAAGATTATTCAGAATTTGGGTTTTATTCAAAGTCATGGTACTCATCCATTAATGAAATCATTGAAGTTAAACGCCACATATTTTAGCAGAATTTTAATCGTGTTACTGTTATCGGTGTAAACTGATAAATATCTGCAGTTTCTATCATTATTGTTCACAATATAATGGTTAAATGATGAATCATATTTTGCGAGTTTTTCAATTACCAACAATACTTATTTACCTTTAGCTATTTATCCACAAGATCCAGCAAGACAATTAAATAAGGATCATTTATGTCTTCATCATTAGCGGCTGAAATTATTCAATTAGAACTGGATGATGCTTTGCCTGTTTGGCGCCATACTATTTTTATGCGCTTATTTACCATTTTAGCGATCATTTGTATTCCGGTTTATATCACCAGTGTGTATGTCTGTATCAAAGAAGGCATATGGTTTATGGCGGTATTCGATTCATTGGCTTACGGTTTGTTGTTGTTTGTATTGTTTTATCCCAATTTGTCCGACTCGGTGCGTTATTTATTTGGTTGTTACTTATCCTTTTTGATTGGTGCTGGTTTTTTAGTGGTATTGGAGCCTTCTGGTGCAGGCTTTTTTTGGTTATTTGCTTTTCCACCGTTGACCAGTATTTTACTCGGTGAAAAATCAGCAATCACAGCACAAATAGTCAATGTCGTATTTTTGTTGGGCTTGGGGGTTGCATATCATTTGCAATGGCTTGACTGGCCAGTAATGGAGCATTTTTCGACGGTTATTTGGTATGTGGTGGTGATTAACTTTATCGTGACTTGTGCCATTGTGACTCAATCAACATCGTATTTGTTGGGTAAATTAAGTCAGTCATTACAATCAACGATTGCTTCTAGGCAAGCGACTGTAATTGGTTTAGCCAAACTGGCAGAGTACCGCGATAATGATACTGGCGCACATTTAATACGTATGCAGCAGTATGCCAACATGTTGGCCAAACAGCGCCTAGAAGATGAGCAAGTACCCGAAGAATTAACCGATGCTTTTATCCAAGAGATTAGTTTATCTTCAATCTTACATGATATTGGCAAGGTGGGCATAGCTGATCATATTTTGCTTAAACCTGGACGATTGACCCCAGAAGAATTTGAACACATTAAATCACATCCTGTAATAGGGGCTAAAGTGATTGATAGTTTGTTGAAATATGCGCCACAGTGTGAGTTTTTACTGATGGCCGAGATATTGCTGGCGGTCACCATGAAAAATGGGATGGCAGCGGTTATCCTAAAGGTCTTGAAGGTGAATCAATTCCGTTGTCAGCAAGAATTGTGGCATTAGTTGATGTGTATGATGCGTTAACATCACCCCGTTGTTATAAACGTCCTTTTAGTCATGAAGAAGCCAAAGACATTATCATTGCAGGGCAGGGAAGTCATTTTGATCCTGCATTAGTCGATTGCTTTATGCAGATTGAACATCGCTTTGCTGAGTTATCGCAAGCTTCTTTGGCACACCATTCTGCAAGTTATGAACCCTAGGGCTTGTATGTCGCGTTTAAACATCAACAGCCATAATATTGCCAGTCTATGAAGACTGGCATTATTTTTCGCACTCAATTAACGCGAACGGGCGTTACTTGGCAAGTAGGTTTTTGCGGTCACGGGAGGCTTTGGCTAAATCACGTAATAACGTTTCAGAATCAGCCCAATGCAAACAAGCATCAGTAATACTTTGGCCATAGGTTAAAGGCTCACCTTTAACCACTTTCTGGTTACCTTCAATCATAAAGCTTTCTGCCATGATACCGGCTATGGCAGTACTGCCATTACGCATTTGTTGCATAATACTATCAGCTACATTTAGTTGGTTTTTATGCTTTTTCTCACTGTTGCCATGGCTAAAGTCAACAACCATACGTTGCGTCACGCCTACTTTTTCTAGTTGTGCACGAGTCACTTCAATGTCTTCAGCTGAATAATTTGGTTTTTTACCGCCACGTAAAATAATGTGACCGTATGGATTACCATGGGTACGGTACACCGCCATTGCACCATCTTTATCTGGAGAGTAAAAGATATGCGGTACTTGCGCTGCACGAACGGCATCTACAGCGATATTGATATTACCGTCAGTACCATTTTTAAAGCCAACAGGGCAAGATAGTGCAGAAGCCATTTCACGGTGAATTTGGCTTTCAGTGATCCGTGCACCAATGGCACCCCAGGTGATAAGGTCGGCAATGTACTGACCATTAACCATGTCTAAAAATTCAGTGGCGATAGGCAGTTTTAGTTCCGTTATTTGTTGCAGTAACTGACGTGCCATGCGCAGGCCTTTATTGGGACTAAAGCTACCATCCAAATCAGGGTCGGATATTAAGCCTTTCCAACCTACAATGGTGCGTGGTTTTTCAAAATACACTCGCATCAATATACACAAGTCATCTTTCAGTTCATGGTGCAGTGCAGATAGCTTTTGTGCGTATTCTAAGGCCGCTTTAGTGTCGTGTATGGAACAAGAGCCAATAATCACGAGTAAACGTTGATCTTCACCCGCAATGATTGCTTCCACTTCGCGACGTTGTGCAACAAGGTAATCCGCTGCGTCTTGAGTTAAAGGGTATTCTGAAGCTAACTGAGAAGGAGAGATAACTTTGCTTAATAAGGTTGTTCTAAGTTCATCTGTTTTAATAGTCATGCGTATTACCGAAAAATCGTGAGATGCATCAGCATCATAATGCCTCGGATTATATACCCAAAGAAGTAAAAGATGCGAGACTTCGCCTAGGATTCTACCCGTTAAAAAACAGATTGCCCTAAGCGTTTAAGACGGATCAACTAGGGTTAAATTCATCATTGATGAATAAATACCCTAATTAAGCAGTGGCTGATTGTTTATTTTTTAGAACATGTGACGAGATAATCCGGTAATATCGAGGATTTTTGTGGCGATTTCCTCTACTGAATGATTAGTGGTATTTACAAAAGGGATACGTTCTTTTTTAAACAACATTTCCACTTCTTTAACTTCAAGACGACATTGTCTTAACGACGAGTAACGGCTGTTTTCCATGCGGCTTTGTCTAATTTCATGCAGTCGATGTGGATCAATTGTAAGGCCAAATAATTTCGATTTATTACGCTTAAGTGATTCCGGTAATTTAAGATTATCCATGTCATCTTCAGTAAAGGGGTAGTTTGCAGCCTTAATACCAAATTGCATTGATAAGTATAAACTCGACGGCGTTTTACCACAGCGTGACACCCCTAATAAAATAATGTCGGCTTTATCCATGTGTTTCATGGTTTGGCCATCATCATTTTCCATCGCATAATTAATGGCGTCGATACGAGTATCATAACTGTGATTACTTTTACCATGAGTACGATGCAAAATAGGCTTTGCTTGTACCCCTAAGTGTTGTTCGAGTGGCGCAACAAAGGTATTCAAAAAATCGTAATCGACACATTCACTCGAAAAAATCACATTACGGATCTCGGGATTAATGATCGAATGGAACACAAGTGGCCTTTCACCTGTTGTAATAAAACAATCATTTATTTGTTGTTTAACTTTTTGTGCACGTTGGACAGTTTCAACAAACGGAATTGTAAGTGCTTCAAATTCAATGGGAAACTGTGAAAGCACCGCATGACCAAAAACCTCTGCTGTGATCGCGATCCCATCTGAGATATAAAATACTTTCGGCGTCATTATGACCTCTTGTAGTAATAAAATTACAAATAAAATTATAGATTTACGCGTGTTGTATGGGAGTGTAAGATGCTATTGCCCTCGTGTGAAGTGGCCACTGAAATAAAAACTTGCGGAGATAAAACTGTGCAGCAATACGTACTCTGGTATCAAGAATTAGGCATGGGTGATGTAAACAAGGTTGGCGGTAAAAACGCATCCCTTGGAGAGATGATCAGCAATCTAGCTAATGCAGGAGTTCAAGTTCCTGGTGGTTTTGCTACGACCTCTCATGCGTTCAATGAATTCCTTGAACAAAGTGGAGTTAACCAGAAGATTTTTGACATTCTGGCTACATTGGACGTTGATGATGTCAATGAACTGGCGAAAGTCGGTGCACAGATCAGACAATGGGTCATTGAGACTCCATTCCAGCCTGCATTAGAAAATGCTATTCGTGAAGCTTATGAGCAATTATCAAGTGAAACGCAAGACGCTTCATTTGCCGTGCGTTCTTCAGCAACTGCAGAAGATATGCCGGATGCATCATTTGCGGGTCAACAAGAAACATTCTTAAACGTAAAAGGGTTTGATGCCGTCATGCTAGCAATTAAGCATGTATACGCGTCACTCTTTAACGACCGTGCAATTTCTTATCGTGTTCACCAAGGTTATGAACATCAAGGTGTGGCTTTATCTGCTGGCGTGCAACGTATGGTGCGATCAGACAAAGCAGCTTCTGGGGTGATGTTTACCATGGACACTGAATCAGGTAACAACGACGTTGTCTTTATCACTTCATCATTCGGTTTAGGTGAAATGGTTGTACAAGGCGCGGTTAACCCTGACGAATTCTATGTGCACAAACCAATTTTAACGCAAGGACATCAAGCCGTTGTGCGTCGTAACATTGGCAGTAAACTGATTCAAATGGTTTACTCAGACGATGCCTCGCATGGTAAGCAAGTCAAAATTGAAGATGTTGCCGCAGAGCAGCGTCGTGAATTTTCTATCAATGATGCCGAAGTGATGGAACTGGCTAAACAAGCCATGATCATTGAGCAACATTATGGCCGTGCGATGGACATCGAATGGGCAAAAGACGGTAATGACGGTAAGTTGTATATCGTTCAAGCGCGTCCTGAAACGGTTCGTAGCCGTGAAGATGTGCAATTAATTGAGCGTTACCATTTAAAAACCAAAGGCGATGTGATTTCTGAGGGGCGTGCAATTGGTCATAAAATTGGTTCAGGTGTGGCTAAAGTATTAGCTTCAATTGAAGACATGGACCAAATTGAGCCAGGTGATGTATTAGTAACAGACATGACCGACCCAGATTGGGAACCTATCATGAAACGCGCAAGTGCGATTGTTACTAACCGTGGTGGTCGTACTTGTCACGCTGCGATTATCGCACGTGAACTAGGTGTACCAGCTGTTGTGGGTTGCGGTGATGTGACTGACCATATTAAGAGTGGTGACTTAGTGACCGTATCTTGTGCTGAAGGTGACACAGGTTTGATTTATTCTGGTGAGCAACAGTTTGAGGTGGTCACAAACCGCGTTGATACTTTGCCATCACTACCAATGAAAATCATGATGAACGTGGGTAACCCTGATCGTGCATTCGACTTTGCTCGTTTACCAAACGAAGGTGTTGGTCTAGCACGTTTAGAGTTCATCATTAACCGTATGATCGGTATTCACCCTAAAGCGTTACTAGAATTTAACGACCAAACCGCTGAGCTACAATCTGAAATCAATGACATGATTGCCGGTTACGACTCGCCAGTTGAATACTATGTTGCTCGCTTAGTCGAAGGTATTGCTTCTATTGCATCTGCTTTCTACCCGAAAAAAGTGATCGTACGTATGTCAGACTTTAAGTCTAACGAATACGCAAACTTAGTCGGTGGTGAGCGTTATGAGCCAGAAGAAGAAAACCCAATGTTGGGCTTCCGCGGTGCTAGCCGTTATATTTCTGAATCATTCCGTGATTGTTTCGCGCTTGAATGTGAAGCCATTAAACGTGTTCGTAACCAAATGGGCTTAACCAACGTTGAAGTGATGATCCCATTTGTTCGTACCGTTAAAGAAGCATCACAAGTTATCGAATTACTGAAAGAGCAAGGCTTAGAGCGTGGCAAAGATGGTTTACGCGTTATCATGATGTGTGAGCTTCCATCTAACGCCTTATTAGCTGACCAATTCCTTGAGCATTTCGATGGTTTCTCAATCGGCTCAAACGATTTGACTCAGTTAACACTAGGTCTTGACCGTGACTCTGGCATTATCAGCCACTTGTTTGACGAGCGTGATGACGCCGTTAAAATATTGCTGTCTATGGCCATTAAAGCGGCGAAAGCCAAAGGTGCTTATGTCGGCATTTGTGGTCAAGGCTACTTCAGACCATTCAGACTTTGCTGCTTGGTTGGTTGAACAAGGCATCGATACAGTGTCATTAAATCCTGACACTGTCATCGATACTTGGTTATATTTAGCCGAAGCTCATGGATAAATAGTGATAAAAATGCAGTCCAACCTGCATTTTTATCATGTTGTAACAAAAGCCGCTTTTTAGCGGCTTTTTTTTGTTTATAATGGCAACAATATACCCATAATGAATAAGTCCTCTATGTTACCTTTACTATCACATAAACAAACATTAGAACCTATCTATTTAGACTACCTTGACGCACTTGAGCAAAGTGAGTTTGAGGGTGAAATAGACAAGAGATACAGTGCTCGGCTTATTCAAGCAACCGATAATTCGGTATACCAATTTTTACCTCAAGCAGTAATTTATCCATTACATCAACAAGATGTTGAACTGGCACTGGCGCTGGCATCACAGCCTAAGTATAAATCGGTCACCTTTAGCGCGCGAGGCGGCGGTACCGGCACCAATGGTCAATCATTAACCCATGGACTGATATTGGATGTGTCTCGCCACCTTAATCAAGTACTTGAAATTAACGTCAAGCAGGGTTGGGCGAGGGTACAAGCGGGTGTGATTAAAGATGCTTTAAATGATGCATTACGCCCTCATGGACTGTTTTTTAGTCCTGATTTATCCACGTCTAATCGTGCCACAATTGGCGGCATGGTGAATACTGATGCATCGGGAGCGGGTTCACTGGTTTACGGTAAAACCTCAGATCATGTGTTAGGTGTCACTAGCGTACTGGTTGATGGCAGTGTATTAAACACAAAACCTCTCGCTGCAGAGGCTATTGATAATCAGCCTCATGGTGACAACACTTTGGCCAATAATATTGCCAGCCAAATTGCAGCAGTATGTCAGCAAAAGCGCGACACCATTATTGAACGCTTTCCCAAATTAAACCGTTTCTTGACCGGTTATGATTTAAAGCATGTGTGGAATAACGATCTGACTCAGTTTGATTTATCACGCATTTTAACGGGTTCAGAAGGCACATTGGCGGTTATCACCGAAGTTAAATTGAATTTAACGCCATTACCGACCACTCGGATGATGGTCAATATCAAATATGACTCTTTTGAATCTGCGTTACGCCATGCGCCATCGCTGGTTAACGCCCAGGCTACCGTGGTTGAGACTGTTGACTCAAAAGTATTAAACCTTGCTCGCGAAGATATTATTTGGCATTCAGTCGCCGATGAAATTAAATCAGTGCCTAATAAGGTGATTGAAGGCCTTAACATGGTCGAATTTGCGGGTGATGACAGTGATGTTAACACCAAAGTGGCCAGTTTAGAAGCGATGCTAACGGAGCAACTTAGCCAACAACAATATGGTTTAGTGGGCTTTCAAATTACTGGCGATCGCAACAGTATTAATAATATCTATGCCATGCGTAAAAAGGCCGTGGGCTTACTCGGTGCCACCAAAGGAAGCCGAAAACCACTGGCTTTTGCTGAAGATACTGCAGTACCGCCAGAAAACCTTGCTGACTTTATTATGGAGTTTCGCGCATTATTAGATGGCCATAATTTGCAATATGGCATGTTTGGTCATGTTGATGCAGGTGTGTTGCATGTGCGTCCTGCGCTCGATATGTGCGATCAAGCTGATGAAAAACTGCTTAAAGTCATTTCTGATCAAGTTGCAGCATTAACCCTTAAATATGGCGGGTTAATGTGGGGCGAGCACGGTAAAGGTGTTCGCGGCGAATATAGCTCAGACGTATTTGGTGATGAACTTTACGCTGTACTTGAACAAATTAAAGGCTGGTTTGACCCTGATAACCGCTTGAATCCTGGAAAGTTAGTGGCGCCGCCACAGTCGGATTCATTAATGTTTAATGTCGACAGTGCTAAACGTGGCGGTTTCGACAGACAAATTCCTGTGCAAACGCGAGATGCATTTCCAGATGTCATGAACTGTAATGGTAATGGCTTATGTTTTAACTACAGCAGTTACTCACCGATGTGTCCGTCATTCAAGGTGACTGGCGATAGAGTGCAATCACCTAAAGGCCGTGCAGGATTAATGCGTGAATGGTTGCGTTTACTTGAAGCCGAAGGTGTTGATGTCGAACAACTGGCCAAATCTAAACCCTTAGGTTGGATGCAGCGTACCCAAAATACCATTAATAACCAACGTGATTACGATTACTCTCATGAAGTGATGGAATCGCTTAAAGGTTGTCTGGCCTGTAAGGCCTGTACAGGCCAGTGCCCAGTGAAGGTTGACGTACCAAAATTTAGAGCGCAGTTCTTTAATATCTATTACAAACGTTATTTACGTCCAGCAAAAGACTACCTAGTGGCCGGTATTGAAGATTCATTACCGTTAATGGCATCCATCCCTAAACTGACAAATTTAGCCTCGCAAAACTCTCTGAGTCAATGGGTGATTAAAAAAGCCATTGGTTATGTAGATGCACCTAAGCTGTCGGTACCGACTCTCAAACAGCGCTTAGATGGCCATGTGAGTCGGGGTTATGATTTAGACGCCTTATGCGCGATCCCTGAAGCAGACCGCAGTCAGTATGTGCTTGTAGTGCAAGATCCATTTAATAGCTTTTATGATGCAGGTTTGGTTTATCGTTTTATTCAGCTCATTGAAAAGCTGGGTTTAAAGCCGGTATTACTGCCGTTTAAACCTAATGGTAAACCAACACACATAAAAGGCTTTTTAGACAAGTTTGCCAAAACCGCCCAGGACAGTGCCGACTTTTTAAATCGTGTTCACGCGCTTGGTATGCCAATGGTCGGCCTCGATCCTGCGTTGGTATTGTGTTATCGCGATGAATATAAAGAGGCTCTAGGGCAACGTCGTGATGCCATTTGAAGTCAAGCTTGCCAATGAGTGGCTAAGCTCTGTCATAGCCACTCGTGCTGAGGCAGACTCAGTCGCTCACGACGCACCACAATACACTTGGTTTAGTCACTGTACTGAATCGACGGCAAAACCTAATACAGCCAATGAATGGAAAACCATCTTTAGTCACTTTGGTGCTAAGCTTAATAGCGTGAATCTAGGCTGTTGTGGTATGGCGGGTACCTATGGCCATGAGCTTGAGAACCTTGAACGCTCAAAACAACTATTTGATATGTCATGGCAGTCTGGAATTGCCGATATTACCGAACACAGCCAAGTGTTAGTGTCGGGATATTCTTGCCGAAGCCAGGTTAAACGCTTTGCTGGCTTTAAACCTCAGCATCCAATTGAAGCTTTGCTTAAATTACTCAACTCATAAGGCTAATAACATGGCAGATGAAACAACAGCATTGAACGTATTTACTCATCCTGAGGGGGTGGCGTTATGCAGTGATGATGTGTTGTTTCATATCCAAGCAAATGGTGATTGGCTGTATCTTAACAGCCCGTTGCCAGCTAAGTTTGCAGCATTGTTCAGCAGTATTTTACACTGCATCGACAATGAATATTTTTTAATTACCCCAGTTGAAAAAGTCAACGTCAGCGTGGAGCAACACCCACTAATAATGGTTGATTATCAACACAATACTGAGCCGACTCAATTAACCTTTTCTAGTAGTATTGGCACACAACTTCCTCCGGTGAATATTGCAGACATTACCGTGACAGATGATGGTATTTATGTCCCTTTAACTAGGGGATTAACTGGTATGCTTAATCGAGCTTGTTATTACCGATACATTAACGAATACATTTCTTTTGATTAACGAGTGAGCATATCTGTTCTTAAATAGTCCTTGGCTTACTCACGGCGTGCTTTGCTAGCTCATGACACATCATGTATTTTGTGGGCAAACATTGATATAGCTTGATATTAACTATTTAAAATACAAATAGTTAAATTTTTTTAATCTATATATTCACTCAAACTAAGGCTAAAGCGCTTCTCATAACGTATAGACATGGTAATCTTAATTTGTTCGCGCGAGTTTAGTTGCTCACTATAGTGATCCTAACTGACCATGCCAATGACGATGTAGGAGGTATCATTTGAAACGATTTGAAAGTTTAAGTTACCTGATTTCCCATCTTAATATTGCCTTACAGCAAGAACTCGACACGCGCTTAAAGCGTTATGAGTTAGACAGCAAACTGTGGCCTGTGTTATTTGCTCTATGGCAAGAAGAGGGCTTAAGCCAAACTGAGTTATCAAAACGTTGCGATGTCGCCAATTACACCATGACTCGCCTGCTCGATAACCTGCAAGTGCAGGGGTTTATTACCCGTCACCAAGAGGCAGACAATCGTCGCGCTTTTCAAATCTTTTTAACTGACAATGGTAAAGCATTAGAGCAAGATTTAGTCCATGAAGCCGAGTGGGTCAATGAACGCTTTTTAGCTGTTCTCACTGAAGCTGAGCAAGATGAGTTTATGCGTCTGTTGAACAAAGTGAATCAGTTTAGCCTGTAAAGGTTTGAATACAGCGTTGCTTTTATCCCTTTTAAGTTAGTGTATCTGACTTTTTTGTCCCCAAACGTGTTTCAAATATGGCTGCGGCTACAAATGTCGTGGCACATCCCCCGAACCAGAGCAATGATGGCCGTAAGTTGTAAACTTACGCTGGTTACCTGACTCATTACCCCTGCTAAGTGTCTAAAATTGGTGTGTTCTTACTTTATTTTACTGTGACTTATTGCCATCGAGGATTAGCAACTCATTAAGCAAAAACGTAGGGCTATGATAGTCGTTTAAAGTGATTTTTATGCTAACCGAGGACAATCTCAGTTATTTTAGGCGTAGTTTTATGGAAGATGGTATTTTTCTTTACTCCATTCACAACGGTTAACGTTAAATTCTTTATTACAATATTGAATAAACTTGAATACGGGGATGTGAATTTTGTTTATATTAATATCAATCCGTTTAAGCCATGGGTTGTGTGCGATGTGCATTCAACATTATCGCTAATAAAAGGAATTAATTGTGCGTTTTTTTAATTGGATCTGTTTATCATCTCTACTGACCTTAACTGTCTCTGTTACTTCAATTTCAGCCAATGCAGTTGAGGTTTTGCCGATGCGTGACAGGGCTGCATTTATCGACGATATTTTAACGAAACGGGTTGATCAATTATTGCCCAAGCTAATGAATGAACATCAGTTAGATTTGTGGGTCATCATTAGTCGTGAATACAATGAAGACCCTGTCATTAAAACACTATTACCCGCCACCTGGATATCTGCACGCCGTACAACAATATTGGTGTTTGCTCGTAAAAATGACGGAACAATAGGTGCTCATGCCATTGCCCCTTATAACGTTGGTCATGTTTTTGAAAAAGCCTGGGATAAAGAAACACAGCCTAATCAATGGTTAGCGCTTAATGCATTAATTGAACACTATCAACCTAATAGTATAGGTATTAATCAATCTGAACACTGGGCACATGCTGACGGGCTAGTTGCCACAGACAGAGATAATCTGTTAGCACATTTACCTGAAAAATATAAAAGCAAAATTGTTTCGGCAGAGCCGGTTGCCATTGGGTGGTTAGAGCAACGTATTCCAGAGGAGATTGCAATTTATAAAGATATTATAAAGTTGGCGCATTCTATCATTGCCGAGGCCTTTTCAAACAAGGTGATTACACCCAAGCAAACAACCACTGACGATGTAGTGTGGTGGTTGAGAGAACGTGTTGTTGAACTTAAGCTACAAACTTGGTTTCACCCAACCGTTTCAATTCAACGAGGAGGAGATGCTACTCTCGAGCACGAATCGAACTTAAGCCATGGCGATGAACCACAAGTCATTTTACCTGGCGACTTATTGCATGTGGATTTTGGGATAAGCTATTTACGCTTGAATACCGATACTCAACAACATGCTTATGTATTAAAACCGGGTGAGACAGAGGCGCCACTGTATTTACAAAAGGCGTTGTTATCTGGAAATCAACTCCAAGATATATTTACTGGACAATTCGCTCAAGGGTTAACCGGTAACCAAGTATTAGCACGTTCTCGTAAACTGGCCATTTCACAAGGATTAACCCCAACAATATACACACATCCTCTGGGCTACCATGGCCATGGTGCAGGCACTACACTGGGGATGTGGGACTCGCAACAGGGCGTACCTGGCGATGGTGATTATCCATTACATCTAAACACGGCTTATGCTATTGAGTTAAACAACGCCATCTTTATCGACGCATGGAATAAAGACATCAGGATTATGCTGGAAGAAGATGCCATTTTTGATCAATCAGGTGTGTGGTACCTCAATGGTAGGCAAACAGAGTTATTACTCATAAAAAGCTAAAAAGATGATTTTTGCTGCCACCGCAGTTAACTTCACTTATACAAAACTCTACAATTCGGTGTAAATATTCTTTTTTGAGACACTATGAATAACATAAACGTGAATGACATTTTACAGCATGCTGATTCTCTACAATATGAAGACCCAGAACATACCTATCACAGATCATACCGTCATTTTGTAAACTACTTCAGTGATAAAAATGAGTTTACAGAGCAAGATTTGATTATAGGAGCCAATTTCACTTACGGATGGATGCCGACGATAATGAATTTTAAGTCAAATAACTTTGACGAGTCGTTGAAAATACTCAATAAAGCGAGATTACCAGAGCGTATTTCAAGTAATGAAATCCTTATTCTTAAGTCGTTGATCAACAATTCTCTTGTTGGTGTATCAAAGCTCTTACATTTTATCAATCCAAAGGTATACGCCATTTGGGATAGCCGAGTATGCTATTTTCTTCTCGGTAAGTCGCATAAATACATTATCGGAAAAGTAGATGTGTATTGGCAATACTTGGACTTATGTCAACGAGTTTCTGCAGAGTTGGATTTTAAGGCAATCCATTCAAAATTCGAATCTTCGGTAAATTATGAAGTTTCTGCTTTAAGAGTTGTAGAGCAATTGATGTTTGTGAATAGCAATATGACAATAGCAAAACTCTAGCTGATATCATTTCCCCTCTTGCCAAATAATGGATGTGAGCAAATTTAGCTGAGCAATTTGAGCAGGATCTCTTACCTGTTAAACCCTATCATTTATGATATCTTTTGGATTTTAACTTGTGCTTGTGAATAAAGAAGTGCATGTAAGTTTTTTAGCTTTAATCTTAAGAGGAATAAAATGCACCCAAAAATAGTCATTTTATACATTCACGGTTTTGGTAGTCGATTTGATCCTCAATCTGACAAAGTTAAGGCATTAAGCTGTTTAGGCAATGTCAAAGGAATTACTGTAGATTACACAACAATGCCAAGTTTGATTGAAAAACAGTTGATGAGCGCCTGTACTGACTTTCAAGTTGATCTTATCGTCGGTACAAGCCTTGGTGGATATTGGGCAAATAGAATTGGAGTTCAAATTGGGGTACCTTTTGTATCTATAAATCCTGCTATATCACCTAACTCTACATTGCAAAAATATATTGGATGTGGACAAACCTATTATGGTGACAACTATGAATTAACATCAAAAACTGTTGATGCGTATGCTGATTTTTTTGCTCAAGGTTGCGGTTTGATTTTATTAGATATGGCAGATGAGTTGTTAGATTCAATCGCTACAAAAAATCGATTAAAAGACAAGTTTAAGGTTCATTGCTTTGACGGTGGTACTCACCGCTTTTCTCATATGAATGAGGCCATTCCAATAATTGAGGAATTTGTAAGTGATACAGAGCTTATTTATGGTGTAGTGAATGAGACAGATATTAACCATTAACTTTTTCAAATCAAAAAAGGACTTTCATAAATAATGCTTTTATTACAAAGTTTTGTGTGATAATTGTCAATCTAAAGCTAGCTCAATCACTCTTGATGTTGAACATGCTCAAATCAACATAAAATCTCAATTTATAAGGATATAAAATGGAAGTCGATGTATTTAACAGAACCCACACCAATGACAACATTATCAGTGGGTCTACTTACAATTTTATCATTGGCTTAACGCTGTTATGGGGTTTTGCCATCAATTGGCTTATGGTGCTGAACATTTCGGTTGAATCAATTAGCAGCATTAATCCTATTATTTTCTTTATTGGTTATTTTGCTTCGTGTTTCTTTGGTATTTACCTTTTTAGCAAATCAGATAAGCCTATTGTGAGCTTTATTGGCTATAACTTTGTGGTGGTACCGTTTGGGCTGATTATTAATCTTGTGGTGAGCCAATATAATCCTGATATTGTGCAAGAGGCCATTAGGGTTACTGGAATGGTAACGTTTGTGATGATGTTGTTAGGCTCAATGTATCCAGCATTTTTTAAAAAGATAGCGGGTGGATTAACCATTGCGTTGATTTGTGTGATTGTTGTGGAGCTCGTTGAAATATTTATTTTTAATACCCATCACGGCATTTTAGACTGGATTGTTGCGTTGATTTTTTGTGGTTATATTGGCTATGATTGGGCTCGAGCTAATGCCATTCCGAAAACAGTTGATAACGCCGTCGATAGCGCTGCTGCCTTATATATGGACATCATCAATTTGTTTTTACGAGTACTCAGAATTCTAGGTCGAAAATAGTCTTCAAAGAACGATTCTTACCAGCGTTCAAATGAAGCTGACACAGGGAGCTGATAAGCCGTTAGAACAGTCGTCACTCCATGTTGATACCATTGCAGTTAGGTTCTGTTTACGTCCTCTACAATGGTATTTCCTGGCGTTAACTTGTTTCTATAACGTTGTTCAGTTCAACTTCAGTCCCGCTTTTAGGTAACAGTGTTATGGCTTATAACGATTTATTTGGACTCAGTTCCCAAGTCGTAATCACTAATGACGATGGTCAAGTGTTGTTATTAAAAGCCCATTATGGCGACAAGCATTGGAGTTTACCCGGTGGTGGGCTTGACCCTAATGAAACCATTCATCTGGCATTCTACGATAATGCCAGCAAACGTTAGACTGTTTGGTGAAGGTGTATTATTTATCTGCGGGGGATTTTCACCGTGTGTGTCAATCGCAAGCGTTTATTTTTTGTTGTGAGTTACCTGAGTCTGCTCAAATACAAATAATGGGTGGGATCATTTTTATGAACTTTGGAGATGGTGTGTAAATCACTCATTTATTGCCAATTTTATAGCCATATCGATAACAATTGATGAGTTGAGTACATCAAGTATAACATCGCCAAAACCATGAAAACGAGTTATGTTATTTGTTCAAAAAAATGGGGCTATCATTTCCCATTGTGCTAAAACTCCGCTTGAGTTTATCATTATGAAAACACAGAAATGTCAATAATGGCATATTTAACCCTAGGGTCTGTTGATCTTTGCTGTTTGAATTTTGTTCGAGTTAAAAACGTTTTAATCGAGGCGAATGGATTGATGCCTAGTCATCTAAGCAAAATCCATTCAACAAAGAGTAAAACGTTTTTAGCCGAACCTTTCAGGCAGCGTTTGTTGGCCATTTTTACTGCGTTATCGACTTTTTATGTAGAATAACTACACCTCAAAGTCTCTGCCTTGTATAAATGGCCAACAATTCGCTGCAAAAATAACCTTGAAAGATCAACAGACCCTAGCCTCCAGCCCTCACAATAGCCATCTTCAATGCGTGTAAAAGTGACTATCGGATCTGAAAAATTACTATAGCAAATGGAGTCAAGTGAAACATTTGTTCCCATTGATGCTAAAGGTAGTACAACAATACGTAGGCCGATAGCAACCCCGCGATCCATAGTACAGTAGTGCCCACACGCCAAGACCGCGCGAACACGCTGCGCTCTTGGCTATCTGCTGTATGCGGTTGGCCTAGATAACGCACTGCCATACGTTGTAAAAGTTCCTGCAAGCGGTTTCGTTGTTGTGTAACAACTTCACTTAGTGAGCTAAGTGCTCGTTCGATCAACTTAACCAATGAAAAGCCCGCTCGTCGCCAAAGCCAATCTGTGTCGAGGCTAATGGTCATGGTTCGCTTCATTAGTGGTAATAATACGAAGAAAGCCAATCCTGAAAATAGCAGCAACTGCAGATAGAACAACACTTTACCAATAGAGTAAGGTTGGTAATCAACAGGGTAGGGTAATAGGGCATAAAGTATTTCTGGGAATACACCCAGTAAAATGCACATACTCGCAAACATGATCATCGCCAGCCCCATATTCCATGGTGCATCTTTTGGCCTTAACCCTGAGTCTTTTTGGAAAAACACAAACCATGGAAATTTGATGCCAGCATGAAGAAATACACCGGCCGACGCGGCGGTTAATGCCATGTAAACCCACACTAAGTTTCCATCAATAGCAGCTTGGGAGATCATGCTTTTTGTTGTAAAGCCTGAAGTCAGTGGAAAACTTGAAATCGCTAGCGCGCCAATAATACCGCAAACGCAGGTAAGTGGCATGGTGTGAAATAGACCACCCAACTCCATACATTTATTTTTCCCTGTGCGGTATATAACAACACCCGCACTCATAAACAGTAGCGCTTTATATATAATATGTGCAAAAGCATGAGCCGCAGCCCCATTAAGTGCCATTTCAGTGCCAATACCTACGGCAACAACCATAAATCCGACTTGGTTAACTACAGAATAGGAAAGGATACGACGTACATCATTTTCCAATAATGCGAAAATAATACCGTACATAACCATAAATAGACCAATGCCAATCAGCACAGATTCGCCTGGGAATAATAATATCAGTGCCAGTACAGCTGTTTTAGTTGTAAATGCCGACAAAAATACTGAACCAGTGGGTGTGGCTTCTGGATATGCATCGGCTAGCCAAGCTGACACTGGTGGTGCAGCTGCGTTTATTAAAATGCCAATAAGTATCATCCATGTACTGAAATCTGTTGCCAGCATAGGTTGGATTTGGATAGAACCAGTCCCAAGCACGACACCTACTATTCCAACTTTAAGTATTACGCCGCCGAGAAAATGCATGATGGCATAACGTATTCCTGCAGCGCGTGAACTGGGCGTACCACCACACCAAACCACAATAGTAGAGAATATCGCCATGAGTTCCCAGTAAACGAACATGGTAATAAGATCGCCGGCAAAACAGACTCCTATAGCACCTGCAGCGTATGTAAAGGCTGCGGCAAGTTCATACCAACGTGCTATACGAAAAGAAAACAGACCTCCAACAAAGACCATTATGGTAAAAATAGTCGCAAACAATCGCCTTAGCGGGCTACCTTCGACAGGTTCAATGTTGTATGAAAGAAAGTTTACCGTGCTCTGGACACCGTCGGGGATCTGCCATATGGCCAACAGGGTAATCATTGGGGCGATTAAGATAATAGCTGTTCGCGCGTGCCCTTTAACCAAACATATCAGCACGGCAGCAATTAGCAGAATAAATGCTGGAGATAAAAATTCAAACCCCATTGCTATTCTCCTTTACCTTGTCATGACTGGGTGCAGAGGTTTTAATTTGTTCTGGTTCATCATAATAGTCCTGAGGACGTTTCAGAAATAGCCCTAATAATTTCGCAATTAATACCATCACCAGACAACTGACAAATCCGTAAACTGCACCGAAGCCAAACCAACCATCAAAGCCAAAATAACCCTTAACGTATATTACTGTTTGTGCAAGAACCACCAAGGTCAGTACAACACTGAAACCAATCCAGAGCTTACGAATAGTTGACGGTCGAACTAGCCAGTGTAATTGTTTTTCGTCATTCATTTTAACTGAGCCCCTTAACAACTTGGCTTGCCAATTCAATGACTGGACCGTTAAATAAAAAGAAAGCGAGCGTCAGTATGGCGGTCAGAGTCAATGCCAACACAGTTAAAAACGGTGCTTCGCCGTGTTCCTTATTACCTTCTTTTTCGTGCTCAAACCAAACTAGGTATAAAATAGGCAAAAAGTAGGCGGCATTAAGAAGGGTACTGGCAATGATGGTGAATACTGCCACTAGATTGTTAGCTTCGAAAGCGCCGGCCAAAATGTACCATTTGGAGACGAACCCCGCAGTAGGAGGGACACCAATCATACTTAATGCCCCAATTGTAAACGCCGACATTGTCCATGGCATACGTCTACCAATACCACGTAATTGATGGATTTCGGTCTTTTTCGAGGCAACATAAATTGCGCCAGCCGCAAAGAACAGTGTGATCTTTCCAAAAGCATGGGCGACCATATGTAAGGCGGCACCAACTTCAGCAAGCGGCTTAAGAATAGCGGTGGCCATGACGACATAAGATAACTGGGCAATAGTGGAGTAGGCTAGCAGGCGTTTGATGTTGGTTTGGCGTAATGCAACAATACTCGCAACAATGATGGTAAATGCTGCAACATATAAAAGCCATTCTGAGCTAGGTGATTCAAATAAATATTCAATCCCAAATATATAAATGATTATCTTAGTGATAGCAAAAACACCTGATTTAACTACCGCAACGGCATGGAGTAAGGCACTCACTGGGGTGGGGGCTACCATAGCTGCGGGTAACCATTTATGCATCGGCATGACAGCCGCTTTGCCGATACCAAATACAAATAGTGCCAGAAGCAAGCCTATTTCTGGGTCATTTAACTTACCCGCGAGGATCCCGCCTGCAGTAAAATCACCTGTTCCTGCCACGGTATAAGTCCAGATGATAGCAGGAAGGAACAAACCAATAGATGTACTCAGTAAAACACCCAGGTAAATCCTTGCCGAACGTATCGTCGCTGCATCACCTTTATGCGCTACCAGAGGGTATGTCGAGAGTGTTAATAATTCGTAGCATAAAAATAGAGTGAATAGATTGCCAGCGAAAGCAATACCAACAGTGGCTGAAAGCGCTAACGAGAAGCATACAAAAAATCGAGTTTGGTTTTTCTCTTTATTACCGCGCATGTAGCCAACGGTATATATCGAGTTGATAAGCCAAAGCCCCGATGCCAATGCCGCAAAAAGCATGCCCAGAGGCTCAACTGTAAACGCAATACTTAGCCCAGGCATCACCTCGCTTACTTCTATTGAGGGTCTTCCGCCTTCCATAAGAGTAGGAATGAGTCCCCAAACAACCCCGATGAGTGAAATAGACGTAATAGCGGTTGCAGCTTCGCGAATATTAGAGCACTATTCTCCCTGCAAGGGAGATAGCGAGAGCGCCTACTAGAGGAAGACCAATAGCGACTAATATTGTAGTTTCTGGTGTCAATTTGACCCCTCCAATAGAAGGGCAGCGGCACTACTTGCGAGTTCTAATGGAACCTGTGGAAACAGCCCGAAGTATATATTGAGTAGTGCAACCAAACCTGTAACTAATAACATTTGAATTGGTGCTTCAGATATTGGCCTTCGCCTTCGACAGGAGCTTGGAAGTAAAGCGCCTCAACGATACGCCAAACATAAACCACCGCCATCAAGGAGCTGACTAGAATAACTGCAACTAGCCCACCTCCCCAAGGATCGCTTTCCAACGCTGCGGTGATAAGGAGCCATTTACTAATAAACCCTGCAGTACCAGGCACGCCGATTAAGCTCAAACCACACACAACAAAAGCAGCACAAGTCCAGGGCATACGAGCAGCAGCACCACCGAGTTGATCTAAGCGCAAATCACGATATTGATAAGCTAGGCAAGCGACTGCCAGGAACAACCCACCTTTTGCTAGCGCATGGTTGAACATATGCATTGCGCTGGCACTTAGTCCTGCCATGCTGACAAAGCTAACACCAAGCAAAATATAGCCTATTTGTGCTATAGATGATGAAGCAAGCCGCCTTTTAAGATGTCCTTCGAACATCGCAACTGCAGAAGCAATAAGTATTCCGAGAATTGACAAAGGCATCGCAAACAATGCGAACTGAACTTTGTGCTCCTCAAGCGTGGCTTGAAATATCATATAGTCAAATCGGATAAGTACATACAGGGCTACCTTGGTTGCGCAAGCAGCGAGAAACACAGTCACCATGTGCGGAGCATGTGTATAAGCGTTTGGAACCCATACATGCAAAGGAAACACCGCAGCTTTAAGAGCCAAGCCAATAGTGATAAATCCTGCAGCAACTAGCACTGGATTGATATCGGTCACATCACCGAGGCGATCTTGAATATCGGCTAGGTTAAGCGTGCCGGTCATCATGTAGATTAGCCCTACACCAATTAGATAGAAGGTTGCGCCAATAGTGCCCATCATTAGATATTTGAACACGGCTGGAAGAGCCCGACGGTCTGGACCTCCAGCTATTAATATGTAGCTGGCCAGAGATGAAATTTCCATGAAAACAAAAATATTGAAGGCATCTGCTGATACGACAATTCCCACCAGTCCAGATAAAACCAAAAGCCACGCCGCATAGAAAAGTGGTTGGCGTTCTGATTCAATTTGCTGATCAATGCTTGGTTTAGCCGCGAGTAAGGCCGCTGTGCTCGCTCCCGTAATCACCAACAAAACAATGGCACTAAACGTATCAACCGACAGTGCTATACCATAAGGTGCCGGCCAGCCGCCCATCGCGTATTGGAGGGCTTGTCCGTCTAAAACAGCCAAAGTGAGCGCTACGGCGATGGAAAAACTCACTAGTGCTACGGCAGTTGCTCCGGCTTCAAGCTAAACCTCGCGGCTGTAACATGACGATAAGTGGTGCCGACAACATCGGTATCACAACTTGCAAAGCTGGAAGGTGCGCTAATAAATCCATAATAGTCAGTCGGCATCCAAAATTTCGTTTTCTTCGATCGTGCCATAACATTCCTTTATACGCACAACCATGGCCAGTCCCAATGCGAGAGTAGATACTCCAACAACGATGGCCGTGAGTATCAGTACCTGTGGTACTGGGTTTGAAAATATTTGATCTTCTACACCGCTTTGTATGATGGGGGCTGTCCCACCTTCTACCTTGTCCATAGTGATATACATAAGAAATACAGCAGATTGAAATATAGATAATCCAATGAGTTTTTTTATCAAATTGCTTTTGCTAATCACGGCATACAGTCCCACCGTTAAAATGATAGCGAATACCCAATAATTGAAGTAGCCCAGCAGTTCTAATAGTTTCATGACAATCTCTCACGGGCAGCGAACGCATGGAAAATGGCCAGAAGTGCACCACAAACCGCCATGCCAACGCCGGCCTCGATAATTAATATCCCCAGCTGTTGCCCAAACACAGGGTCTGCGGCTAGTACTGAATAATCTAGAAATGTTCCTCCCATCAACATGCAAGCCACACCCACGCCGCCATATAGCGATGCACCGCCTATAACCATACCCAACAACACCCCACGAGGTATTGCGCGTAACGCTTCAGATTCACCTTCGAGCAGCGCGTAAAGGATTACGCCTGTGGCAATAATTGCACCCGCTTGGAATCCTCCTCCCGAGCTATATTCGCCATGGAATTGTACATAAAGACCAAATAACACGATAAACGGGATCAGCAGTCGGCCAACCACTTGGGGTATCAAATGGTGGCGTAGACCACTACTTTTTTTAATCGCTGGTTGATTTTTTCGTGAAGGGCTCACACCAAGGATGAATAAAACCCCGATACAAGCAGCGAAAACAACAAACACCTCGCCCAGGGTGTCATAGCCTCGAAAGCTGCCAAGGATTGCGGTAACCACATTGGGAATATCGATATACTCAGGGGTTTTTTCTAGATACCAAGGCGCTAGATGTTGATGCACAGGGGCATCAGGGTCGCCGAGCCGTGGTTTGTCGAAAGTCGCGTATATTATTAACAATGCCAGAACGCCCACAGTACCTAGAGCTATCCACCGACCTCCAACTCGCGCTTTTTCTCGGTCACCAGTCAGCTCTAATGCACAGAGGAAGATTACCGTTGTCACTCCAGCACCCACCGCGGCTTCTGTTAGTGCAACATCAGCAGCGTCCAAAATAAAAAAGTTGGCCGCCATGAGTAAACTGAAAATAGATGTCAGCATTACCGCGACAAACAGGTCGTCGGTGCGCACTATAGCAATAGCGGTAATGACGAGCAGGGTCAGTAGAAATAGCGCAAAAATTAAAATCATTCTCCAGCCCCTTCTTTGGGAAAGTTGTTAGCCTTGGGGGCGTCGTTAGCACTTCCATCGTCTGGCTTGAGACCGGATAATAGCGCGGCATTGGCCAACGCATAGGTAGCCGTTGAGGCCAGTCAGCAGCAAAAACAGCATAATAGCAAACAGTTTAATTGCGGCTAGAGATAAACCGGCTTGTAGGATCATACCCACAAAAATTAAGATAGTCGCCATGGTATCAGTAAGGCTCGCAGCATGAATTCTGGTGTAAAAGTTTGGCAGACGCAGGCCGCCTATACCGCCGATTAACACGCAGGCGCCCCCTAGAACGAGTAAAATCCAACTCAGAATATCTAACGCAAAATCAATCATCTTCTGCCTCGGAATCCGATTTTCTTCGGGAGCGATTTTGGAAAAAATTTAATACAGCAAGAATCCCGACCATATTGATCAGGGCGTAGGCCAACGCAAGATCAAGAAAATCAGGCCGACCGTAAAGAAATGCAATGACGGACAGTAACAACACTGTCTTGGTACCAAACACATTGACTGCCAGCACGCGATCGTAAACGCTTGATCCTTTAAGTGCTCTCACTAAGGCCAATACCATGGTCACCAAAATGGCTATAGAGACAATAATATACATAATTTAGCGGGGCTCCAGTGCTGCGACTCGCCGATTTGCTTCGCCTTTTTGTAATTCTTTGGCACTTTCACTGGTCAGGCAATGAATCAATACTTTCCCCTTGTATAAATCTAACGTGACGGTTCCCGGAGACAGGGTAATGGAGTTGCCAAGAATGACTTAGCTCCATGTCCGTTTTGGCTTCCGCTTCAAGCACAACTACGGTGGGGCTTATCGGCATTGAGGGTTTCAGGATTAGCTTGGCGACGTCCAGACTCGAAATAATAATCTCTCGAAGCAGCCACAACCAATAGCCAGGCAGGCGAGGCATAAGTCTAAGTAAATTTGTATTATTTCTGAAAAAGCCCATACGATGTGCTAAGTAAATGCTGAGCAAGCAGGACAAAACACCCAAACTCATGACGAGTGGTTTGTAGAGTCCCGACCAGAGAAGCCAAGATATTGCTAAAATAAGCAGAAGTAGCAAAACAGACGAGAGTCTTGTCTCGCCGCGTTGAAACGTATGTCGGGCTAGCGTTAAGTTCATAGTTTACAGGGGTAGTTTTTCAGTAATGATTGATAGACGACTTCCATCGCCGGTTCATTTCCTTCGCTGCTATCTGTTTGGGCTATTAGATCGGCGACGATGACGTTAGCTACATCGCGTAATAACAGCGGATCTCCGAGGCAAAAACCGGCTAAGCCTGCGGCTCTAGAACGGTCTAAACGGTTTGGCATACGAGTGCGAATCGCGCGTTCCGAGAAGGTCTCTTTACTTTCGAGGGCACTTTCCGCATTTAGCATGACTCTTGCGTCGGTCGCTATTGCACCATCTATAAAGCCTTGAATATATCGGACACAATACTGACCATCAGCGCTTTCTGGTTCAGAATGAAACAGTGCACAGTGCGATGATAGTTCTTGAGCCGTCAGAACTTCTATTGCCTTAGCAGGTGGTGCTGACAATAATTTAACGGCCAAGAAAGCGAAAACCATTAAGGGCAAACTACTTTTTGACATATAAATCCTTTTTCTCTAATGACTTAACTGTATAGAATTAATCATAGTGCTAAAAGTCTATTTTTGTATTTTTTTTCATCAATAAAAAATTGATGATGTATTTTGAGTAAAAACTTTAGATGAGAGAAAGTACATTAGGGATTCGTTTCATTATCACCATATGCAGTATTTTTTATACAATAGCGACATATGGCAGTATCGTTCGGGCATCAAAATTCATGAATATTACGCCACAAACGCATAGTGCTCGGTAAAATGATTAGACGTTCAATTAGGACATTATTGGCCGCAGGCCATACCTTAAACCACCGCCAATATTTTCACTGCGTAGTGCTATATGGTCACTGAGCAATGGGAGGTAACAAATGAGCTATCATCAAGGTTCGTTATGTAAACCATTTAAAAATTCATCGCGAATAAGCGACTAATGTTGAACTCGTTTTCGCTTCACTAATTATTAGATACTCCTTAGCGGAGCAAGTGCCAAAAGGATTTTGAATGCAAAGGAATAGTTTACTCGTTATCGCAGGTTGCTTAAGTCTCTTTGCTGCCTTACTACACATCAGTTGTATATTTGGCGGCTCAGACTGGTACCTCTTCTTTGGTGCTGGTGAAAACATGGCTCAAATGGCTGCTGCCGGTGATACGTATCCCACCATTGTCACATTAATTATCGCAGCTGTACTTTGTGTTTGGGGGCTTTATGCATTTTCGGGCGCGGGTTTAATTGTTAAGCTACCGCTTCTAAAAACATGTTTAGTGTTAATCACTGCTGTATATCTCATTCGTGGTATGGCGGGGTTAATTGTGCCTTTTTTCACGTCAGCCCCCGAGAACCATCAAAACTCTATAGCTTTTTGGTTAGTGAGTTCAATCGTTTGTTGCATCTATGGTATTTACTATTTACTTGGAACAAGGCAATTATGGCGGTAGTTTTCCAACAACAAATAACAAAGCTCTATTTATAATAAGAAAACCATCATGGCATTTAACGATTTATTTAGACTCAGCTCCCATGCAGTAATCACTAATGACGATGGTCAAGTGCTGTTATTAAAAGCCAATTATGGTGACAAGCATTGGGGCTTGCCTGGTGGCGGGCTTGATCCAAATGAAACCATTCATCAGGCATTGCTGCGAGAGTGCCAAGAAGAATTAGGTTGTGAGGTAACAGTTAATTATCTATCTGGGGTGTATTTTCACTCTGCTTATCAATCGCAAGCGTTTATCTTTCGCTGTGAATTACCAGAGTCAGCTCAAATAATGTTAAGTAATGAACACAGTGAGTATGCCTTTTTCGATGTTGCTGACCTGTCTGCGGTGCAGCAACAACGGATAAACGATTGCTTAACCTTTAACGGTCAGGTTTTCAGCGCAGCTTTTTAAAGCCGCTTGATGCCAGGTGGTTAACAGACTCATGATATCGTGCGAATCTTGCAATTGTGCTAATGGTCTTGGCACTGTGTATTGCTTACTTTCTAGCGCCGCTACTACCGCTTCGACCTGGTAGTAAAAACCATTGCCTTTGGCTTCAACCTTCACAACTTGAGCATCTTGTTCATATAACGTTATTGAAAAATGATTGCCCTGAGCTTCAGGTAACCAAGGATTTGAGGTGAACTCAATACTTCCTAAGCTGCCTAGAATGGTAAATCCTGCGTGTAAGCCATAATCTTCAGCTGTGTGTAAATGACACTGCACACCGTTAGCATAAATCACAATAGCCGTAGATTCACAAATATTGCCATCTTGCCCGCGTCGCCCAGTGGCTTGCAGTTGATATTGTTGGCTGACGCTATTACCAAATTGTTGCTGCATGACTAATTGCATTAATGATGCAGGATAACAACCGAGATTAAATAGCGCACCAAGACTGGCCGGATTAACAAATTGGCTTATGGCAGCGCAATATTGGCCACGAATACTTTTTACGTCACCAATCACCCCAGATGCTAGAGTTTGACTTAACTGCTGCATAAAAGGATGCGCAAGATACATTAGTCCTTCTAAAAAGAATACCTGGTTGTGCTTAACCGCATCAAGGCTGGCAATGGTTGACGGCATATCGACCGACAGGGACTTCTCACATAAAATAGCTTTACCCGCATTGGCCGCTTTAATCACGTACTCGTGGTGCAAATGATTCGGCAGGGCAATATAAATCACATCTACGAGCGAATCGTTAATTAATGCATCGAAATCAGTAAATTGATTTGCGATGTTATATTGCGTTGCAAACTCCGCTAATGTTGCCGTGTTACGACCTGCAACAGCATATATTTGGCTTTGGCCTTGGGCTTTTATCGCATCTGCCATTACACCAGAGATAAAGCTGGTGCCTAAAATACCCCAATTAATCATTTTACTCATTGGTTATTCCTCGGTTGCTAGGCGTTGATAATCAAAGGCTTGTTTGAGTTCGGTGAGCCCAGCTTTAATAAAGGCTTGAGTATGAGGGGCGGCAAAGTGGGCATCAAAGGCGGCTTGATCATCATAACGCTCCCAAAATACAAATTGCTTAGGGTGAGTTTTATGTTGAGTTGCCATAGCAAGTGAGCAGCCTGGTTCGCTATTCATGTCGGCGCAAAATTGACGGATTGCAGCAAGCCCCTGGACTAACGGCACGTTATCTTTAATGTGTATTTCAGCGGTAATAAATATGCCTGCTTGATCTAATTTGTAATCCATAACAACTCCTTAATAATGATGGTGCATCGTAAACCAGTTTCCATGACAGCAACATTGCTCACTGGTGTTTACAGAAAACACTATAGGTTTATAATCGTTTGCATAAATGATTGAGGGGCACTATGGATAAACTAACCGCAATGCAAGTCTTTAGCTGCGTAGCTGAGCAGGGTAATTATGCTGCAGCGGCGCACCAGTTCAATATTAGTCGCACTATGGTGGGCAAGCACATCAATCAGTTAGAGGGTTATTTAGGCGTTAAGCTAATCAATCGCACCACTCGACAGCAAGCGTTAAGTGAGTCTGGTCAATTATATTATCAAGAATGCAAAACCATTTTGTCTGCCATTACTGCCGCTGAAAATACGTTACAAAGTATGACGGGCACAATAAGTGGTAGCATTAAGATTAATGCTCCGGTGAGTTTTGGTAATACGTTACTGGCGCCGATTGTGAATCGTTTTTTATTAAAATATCCGTTAGCTGATGTTGATTTACGTTTAGACAATACCCTCGTAGACCCAATGTTAGACAGTGTCGATATTTTGGTACGCATTGGTGCTCTTGAGGACTCAGCGTTAATTGGTCGGCATATTATGGATTATCACATGCAATTTTGTGCATCCCCACAATATTTAGCGCAT
This sequence comes from Shewanella phaeophyticola, assembly GCF_025398315.1. Classification (GTDB taxonomy): domain Bacteria; phylum Pseudomonadota; class Gammaproteobacteria; order Enterobacterales; family Shewanellaceae; genus Shewanella; species Shewanella phaeophyticola. The sequence goes on along the minus strand of NZ_JAODOQ010000001.1, from coordinate 2,202,979 downwards.
AACCCAGAGATCATATCGAACACAGATCTGAGTGACCATCATTGTCTTGGGTTTAGTTACTCAAGTAATGGCTCGTTGTCAGTTGCGCATCAACAAGTTTTTGGCAAGCGTCAGTATAGGCTGTCGTCAAACAGTGGCGTGGTGTTGACTCAAGCTGCTATAGATGGGTTAGGCGTCGTGTTACAACCCAGTATTGTCGTTAAAGAGGCCATAGATACAGGTCTCTTGGTTAATATCGCGAGTTTAACCCCACCAGAAGCCATGCCGATTCATTTATTGTATAAAGACAAAAATTTACCACTCAAAACTCGGACGCTTATTGATTTTATTGTCGCAGCATTAACCTAGGGCAAAATCGTAATTGTTTATTATTTATGCCGTTTATAATGCATAAAGTGAGAATAAGCACCATGAGCAGTTCTTGTTTAGTTTGGACATCATTTCATAAAGTCATAGGTCATATTTGCGCGTTCAGAATGGTTAGACAAAAATAAAATCAGGGACTAATCTAATATTAAATAAATTGCTAGGGTCTGTTGATCTTTGCTGTTTGAATTTTGTTCGAGTAAAACGTTTTTAGCCGAACCCTTCGGGCAGCGTTTGTTGGCCATTTTTACTGCGTTATCGACTTTTTATGTAGAATAACTACACTTCAAAGTCTCTGCCGCGCAGTTATATATATGAGTAATGGCCAACAATTCGCTGCAAAAACAACCTTGAAAGATCAACAGACCCTAAGGTATTCGCTATTCAACATTTACTGGCTTTACTATTTTTTTGCAGTTTTTACGTTGTAAGTAAACCTGTTGAATTAACAAGTGTTGCTGATGAGTTATTCATTAGCCAGCAATTGGCTATTTTACAGGTTACGAGTGGCGACGTGTCGTTTGAAGATGCACTGAGTCGTTATCGGCAAGGTGATTTTGTCCCAAACCATGACGGTAAAGTCAGCTTTGGTTTTACCCGTGATGTGATTTGGACTTCTGTGTTGATTAACAATGCATCCAATCTACCCATAAAAAAGTTTTTTTATCTTGATTCAGCCTGGTTAGACAGTGCTAACTTTTACTTTGTTCGGCAAAATAAGTTAGTCGCTAATGTCTTTACCGGTGACACACTTCCTTTTAGTTCGCGTCGCTCTCAAACAAGGATGATATCCGAAGCTTATGAGTTTAAGCCTGGCTTAACCCAAGTGTTGATTAGGTTTGAATCAAAAGACCCGTTATTGATCCCTCTGTATTTGACCACAGAAAAAATGATCCAACGTAATTTAGAAATTAATCATTACTTTTATGGCTTTTTGTACGGCGCGTTTTTAATGCTACTGGTGTACAACATAGTGCTTTCTGCTAGTTTAAAAGACAGCCGATATATTTATTACTCTCTGTATTTGGTTTCTTTTTTGAGCTTAAATATTGCTTATACAGGCCATGGTTTTAAATTGTTCTGGCCGGAGGCTTTGTTTGTTCAACGTTGGGCTATGATCTTTTTTCTATACTGTTACATTCTTTTTGGCATTGCATTTTGCTTTGAGTTTCTGAAGTTAAAAACCTATTTACCTCTTGTATATCGCTTGAATCATCTCATTTATGTTTCGCTAATATTGCTTATGTTGGGCGTGTTCATTTATGGCGATCAACTATTGGCGGTGAATATTGGGGTGGCGTTGACCTCGTGTTTAGTGGTTATTTTTATCAGCCTTGGGTTGCTAGCGCTAAAAAATGGCCATGCTATGGTTAAATTTTTTATTCCAGCGGTTTTTCTTAAAGCCGGGGGCGCGGCTTTTTCGGCGGCAACAACCTGGGGGGCAATTCCATACAATACCTTTTTATTTCATGGAATTGAAATAGGCATGTTAATTGAGATGTCGATTTTAGCTTTAGCATTAGCGTTTAATTTACAAGAAGTTGATAAGGCGCGTATTACGGCAGAAGTCATTGCTCAGTATGATCACTTAACAGGCTTGTATAATCGGCGGGCTTTTATTGTTAATACCACACCGTTGTGGGAGTTGGGTGTAAGGGAGGAAACGCCATTTAGTATGATCCTGTTAGATATTGATTGGTTTAAAACCATTAATGATAAATACGGCCACGCAGTGGGAGATTCTGCTCTAAAAGCGATAGCCAAAACATTACAACAACATATAAGAAAAAGTGATGTACTTGCTCGATGGGGCGGAGAAGAATTTATTATATTTTTGCCTAACACTTCGCAACAAGCAGCGATTCAATTGGCCAACGCTATTCGTGAAAAGATAGCGTCTGTAACGGTATCTCACGACGGGGAGGGGTTATCTGTTACAGCCAGTTTTGGGGTGGCAGAGTATCACTGTCACATGAATAAATTAGAAGAACTGATTAAGCTGGCAGACAAGGCGTTATATCAGGCCAAAAATAGCGGCCGTAATGTAGTGTGTGATTTTCCATCTCTCATTACGCTAACATCACAACCCCAAGAGATAGCTCAGCAGGATGCTGTTTAGCAATATTCGGTTAACGTTTTGTAAAGATTTAATCAGGGCATTATTTCAAATTAATGCCCTTAATTATAGTCTTTAAGTTGATTAGGTATATGTACCTGAAAACCTGAACATACGTTTTTCAAGTCTAGCAAATATTACAGTGCCATCATAAAGAGGGGTGTTAATCATCCCCTTTAAGACAATATCTTCATAGGTAACAAAGCCCAAAATGCTGCCTGACTCTACCACGGGTGCTTTATTAATATTAAAGCGTTCAAATAGCCTTGCGGTATAACGTACATCCATGTCAGCAGGTACAGAAAATACCGGTTTTATCATAATTTCATAAATATTGGTGCGCTCGGATGACTTATCTTTGGCAAGCACTTTTCGGGCAATATCACTCATTAATACCATGCCGTATTCGTCATGTTCGTTGCGTTTATCGACCACCAAAATACTGACATTTTTGGTCACGGCAACTTGAATGGCCTCCGCAACTGTATGCATACCGTCCACCATGGCGTAACGGTTATTCATTACATCGCGGTTAAGGGTGGGGGTTGACTTAGTCATATTTGATCCTCAATGTCTTTAGTTAACTTTTCTACCTGATGAGCCACACCTACAGCATCTTCAACATCAATTTGAATCGCAATACCTTTACCTGAGTTGGTATCAAATTCACCCACTTTGGCAATGGTTTCTAAAATACAGCGACACATATGTTCTTCAACCAACCATAAAATGACATCGCGCTGGACATCTAATGTAAGACCCATAAAGGTTTTCTTTTTTTCTAAGCCTTCACCACGAGCATGATTAATGACAGTGGCTCCAGTGGCCCCAGCAAGACGCGCGGCATCGAGCACTTCGTCGGTACAGTCTTCGTCAACAAACGCGACGATTAATTTAAAGCGCATAGGTTACTCCTTAATCGCTTTACGTTTAGATAAATAGTCAACGACCTGGGCATAACCCATTACGGTGATCATCGGAAATAAACTGGCAAAGGCGATTAAACCAAAGCCGTCAATGAGTGGATTACGGCCTTCAACGTTGGTGGCAAGCCCAAGGCCAATGCCGCAACCAAAGGCACGGTTACGGTTGATGTGGTCACGCCACCTGAGTCATATGCCAAAGGTATAATCATTTTAGGCGCATAAAAGGTTTGGATAACCACGATGACGTAACCTGCCATAATGTAGTAATGAATGGGATCGCCAACCACAATACGAAAACAACCTAAGGTAATCCCAATTGCCACACCAAATGCGACCGAAATACGTAAACCTTGAATGCCAATGGTGCCAGCAGACACTTGATTGGCTTTAATTGCAACGGCAATCAGCGACGGCTCGGCAATGGTGGTACTAAAACCAATTGCGGCTGCAAATACATAAACCCAAAAATAATCTTGCCAGATGAAAGGCGCCTTACTGCCATTTGGGTGTAAAAACTCGCTGGTGGTTAATTGGTTTGCCATGCTTTCGCCTATGGGGAACAGTGCGAGCTGTAAACCGACTAAGAAAAAGGTTAATCCTATAATCACATACACAAATCCAAGCAGCACTCTGCGCCACTGGTTTACAGGGCGTTTAAGCACCCCAAGCTGAAAGCCAAATAAAATCACCGCGATGGGGATAACATCACGAGCGGTCAGTAATAAAGTGCCGATCAGTTCATTAAACAAGCGCACTCCTCGTAGTGTGTCGTTGTGCTACTGTGCTTATTCAATTTAAAAACACCATGCCGTAAATCAATACAAAAATCATTGGGCTGAGGCTGGCAAAAGCTATCAATCCAAAACCATCTAACATCGGGTTTCTGCCTTTAATCACACTGGCAAGACCAACACCTAATGCCGTCACTAAGGGCACGGTAATGGTTGATGTGGTGACGCCACCGGAGTCGTAGGCAATACCAATGATATTGGCCGGGGCAAAACTGGTGAGGATCATCACTATTATGTAGCCACCAATAATTAAGTAATGAATCGGCCAACCTTTAAGAATACGCACAACCCCAAGCAAAATGGCCAGACCCACCGAAATGGCCACTGTAATTCGCAGTCCCATCGCGTAAGTGCTCATGGCCTGCTCATTGGCCTCAATCGCCCTAGCATTAGCGGCAACTTGTGCCGCTTCGTTAGCCACAGCTGTTAGTGCTGGTTCCGCCAATGTGGTACCAAACCCCAATGAAAATGAGAAAATCACTAACCAAAAAACACTGCCTTTACGTGCTAGTGCTTCTGCTAATGATTCACCTATGGGGAATAACCCCATTTCTAAACCAAACACAAAAAATGTTAATCCCAAAACAATAAAGACTAAACCAATAAGGATAGAACCCAGCTCTGCAGGCGCTTGATGAAGGACAAATATTTCAAAAAAACTAACAACGAGAATAATAGGAATAAGATCTTTGAAACTGGCTAACATGGCTTGCATCAATTTAGCAATGGCTGACATTGAGTCTCCTTGTTAAACCGTTATTAAGGAATACAAATTTTGGTGTTTGAAGCACCTTTACTTCAGTTTGGCGTACGTTGGATATTTGGCAACAAATTGATTACAATAATCTTTGGTAACGAGATCTCAGTCATAAAACGGCATTGTTCTAGAGCGATCTGTTTAGCTATTAAGTGATTTGAGTATAGGGAAGACACAAAAAGGAATTGATACCCATGCATATATTTTTACGTTTATCGGTAGTGAGTGTTTTTGTCAGTCAGATGGCTAATGCTGTACCAACAGATACCGATACGGCGGGATTCTCACTCGCATACCAAGATTACAACCAGGCTGTTCAAGCCAATAACCAAGCAGACATTATCACCTATGCTAGGCAAGCTTATGAACTTGGCGCGGTAAAATTTGGTGTCGATAGTATTGATAGCGCAAAGTTAGCTATGAATTGGGCTAATGCTATTGTTGAGCAGTCTAAGCAGAATAATAAAGGTCGAGTTGTTCAAGATGAATCTGTGATTAAAGCACAACAATTATTTGAGTCTGCTCTAACAGTGTATCGTCAAAAATTACCTGAAAACGATATTGCCTTTGTTGATCCACTTGTGGGGTTAGCACAAACGACAGCTGATGATGCCTATGCCAAAAAAGTGTTGTTTGAGGCGATTGAAATTGCGCAAGAAGCGGATAATGAATTCACTATAGCTGAAGTGAAAACCTTGGCTTTTTATCGCCTAACGGGTACGGACTTTTATACCCGAGCCGTTAGACGTTTCGCTTTTGATGCTTATGATATTTATGTCAACAAGCTACCTGATAACGCGATAAAACGTGTTAATGCAACATACCTTTATGGGGTATTAAATGAGGCGATGGGTAAGCACACTAAAGCCGTTGATGCGCTAGTTGAGGTGATAAAACAATATCAGGCATTGCCCTACAGTCATCCGCATGAACTACGTGCTCATGCTTTGCTTGTTGATATTTATCAAAAACGAGGCCAAGATGATCAAGCTACTGAGCATTGTATTGCCATTGGTAAAATGACGCCTTGGAACGAGCAACAAGAGCAAACGCCTTTATTTAGAACACCACCTAATTACCCTAAGTCTTATGCAAAGCGGGGTAAAAGTGGTTGGGTCAAATTACAATTTACCGTAGATGAGCAAGGTTTTGTGCAATCACCACAAGTGCTAGACTCTAAAGGTGGCAGTCAATTTGAGAAAGAATCAGTGGAGGCGCTGACCCAATGGCGTTATGCACCTAAGTTTGTGGATGGTAAGCCGACCAAAGGTACTTCAACAGTGCGTTTAGACTTTACCCTAGGTTAATAAAGAGGTTAATGAGTCGTGTGAATTAGCTTAAAAAATACATACTCAATATGCCTACACACACAATCACAAAGCCAGTTTCAATGATGAACTGGCTTTTTTGTAGCTGCTTTTTTCCTTGCTTTAAAATGGTTACCAGTTGATTTTGCTTGTATATACGGCAAGACACTAATGAGGTTTGCGGATCGGTGATGAGTTGAAAACGGCACTTTTTACCGTTATCGAGCAACACATCATGCATGCTCTGTAAGCCAAAGTTAAATTTGCGCGACACGACCTTGCCATTAATATACACCCGTTCTAGGCCACACCAATTGCTTGCTTGTAACTCAATATTGTCTTGATTGAGTAGGTAAGAAAATTTAATCATAATGTTTATCCTTCCATATGATAACTACGCAATTTACCGATACAAACGCTGTGAGATTAAGTCATTATTCAGTTGGCTTTTATTTCCTTATTAACATTAATAAAAGCAGAGCCGTGTGACATTTTCCAGCACACAAATATGAACAATTTAAGAAATTAACCTATGTTATTGCTGGCTATAGCAATATTTATTTTTATATTGTTAGTTGCAAAATAGAAGATATTGGGTAAAGCAGAGGTTATGGCTAAGGTGCTGGCAAGCACCACACTCATTCGTCTAACATTTGCTTATGTTAGTGCTGAATAAGTGTGTAATCTTATTAGTTCGGCTTGAGTTAAGTGCTGTAATACGCCTTGAGTAAATCTTTCCAGGTAATAATACCGACAATATTGTTATTTTCTAATACAGGAAGGCAGCCAATGTTATTGTCTAAAATGAGCTGAGTCGCGAGGTTGATATCACAATGGGGGGCAATCGTTAAAGGGTTGTGGCTCATTACTTGATGAACTCGTTTTTGTAAGGTTTCAGTATCACGAATGAGTTCTGCTGCGGTACCAATATTGGGGCTTAACGCACTTAAAAAGTCTCGATGCGATAAAATACCTGTCAAGTGATTGTCTTCATCGATAACCAGTAAGTGGTGAAAGCTGACATTATCGAAAATTTCTTTAGCCAATGACAAGCGATCATCCATTTCGATTGTCACAACGCGAGTGATCATGATATCGGCCACGCTGATGTGTCGATGCGGTGATAGCGCTGTTGTGTCACTTGTTGTCTGATCCGTTGTATCTGTCGATATTGTCATAGGTGATTCTCCACTCATTTATCTTTTTATATCAGATAAATAATAGCGCAACAATCATTTAACGATTTATAACCGCAGCGAAACAATCCATTTAATTCATGTTTAAGAGGCAATTTGGTCTTGTGGTAAATGGCCTGCTAGGTATTTTTGATATTTAATGGGTTTAAGTTGGTGAATATCTACCAAGACTAAACCATCAATGCAATCACCAAATTCAGGGTCGATACCAAAGTCTAAAAATTTAACGCCTTGGTTGTCGCACAATTCACCATATTGTTTAAATAACGTCGGTACTGATACAGCCATATTTGCTAATGTCCGTTTAAGTATTTTAAAGTTTTCAGCGTAGTCGCTGCCGTTAAACAGGAGTTGTAATTGGGCTATTTTTTCAGGTGTAAATTGATATGAATTAAATGAGCTAGCTAATACTTTTTCGGTTGCAAAGTGATGCTGGTAGAAAAACACTATCATTTCCTTTGCTTGTAACGGCATGCTGTCACTTAACGATACTGGGTAAAATAAATAGCGATATTGGGGGTGCTTTACTAAAAACGCACCAATGCCTTGCCAAAGGTATTCTAGGCTTCTGCGGCCCCAATATTTAGGTTGTACAAAACTGCGGCCAAGTTCTAATCCTTGGTCAAAATAAGGGGCAAAGGCGTCTTTGTAATCAAATAACGATTGGCTGTAGAGTAAGTTTTCGCCAACATTTTCATGTGACGCCTTAGCGCTGGCAAAGCGGTATGCACCGACGATTTCTAAATCATCTTTGTCCCATAATACTAGGTGTAAATAATGGTTGTCGTATTTGTCGGTGTCGCGCCGTTTGCCTGTACCTTCGCCTACAGCACGAAAAGCAATTTCTCTTAGTCGACCGATTTCACGCATGATAGCGCTACTGTGTTGATGCTTGTACAGGTAGATTTGTTTGTTGTCTTGGGTTTGCCCGAGTAATTCGCATTGTGTTAACGCACTTTGCAGCTCGCTGCGTTTCTCCGGGTGAGCAATGGCATTTTGGGTTGTAAATAACGGGCTCCGATTTTTGCCTATTCGGTATAAATGGTTTTTAAGCAGTTTTACTTTTGTTTTTAAGGGAAAGTCCTGGGTGTTAACCACTTCTTTGGCTATCAACTGCCCAATACGAATTGGCATGACTTGGTTGACTTGCTTAAACATTTCTTTGACTAACAATAAAGTTGCTAACGGTTTATAAAGCATTGAAGCGCCATAAAACGTCGGCGAATTTTTTGCGTCTACAAAAATAGGTAATAGGGGCGCATTACAGGCACGAGCCATTTTTAAAAAGCCACTGTGCCAATGTAAATCGGTGACACCAGAGGGTCGTAAACGTGACACTTCGCCTGACGGAAATATCAGTACAGCACCTTCACTTTTTAAATGCCGATGTATTTCATCTAGATGTTGCTTGGGTGTGCCGCCGGTCATATTACGCACAGGTAATAGGATGGAATGTAGCGGTTTAATGGCCATTAATAATTCATTGGCGACCACTTTAATGTCAGGGCGAACCTGGCTAATGAGTTTGATTAACGTTAAAGCATCGAGTGAGCCTATTGGGTGATTAGCGTATATCACCACTCGGCCTTCGTGTGGGATATTCTCAACTTCGTTATTAGGCACACTGTAAGTAAAGTTTAAACAGGCAAGAATTTGTTCAACAAAGTCCACTCCAGATAAATGTGCGTGTTCATTGGCAATGTCATTACATTGTTTTTCGTGGAGTAAATAACGCAACATCGCCTTGGTTGGTGTGGCTAACCAGGGTTTGCTGTGTACATTTGGTAGGTTTTTCTCCACCACATTATCAACAGTAAATATCATGACCTTATCCTTTTTATGCAACGTGCTGTTTTTGAGGTGTGATTTTGTTGTCATCTTGACGAGCAAGTTGAATATTTCTGACAGTTTCAGCTTGTAGAGTTTGCTCATCCCATTTCAGCAGCTGTACATCGCCTTCAAGGGTTTCTGCAATCAAGGTGCAGTTTTCAACCCAGTCGCCATCATTGGCATAGATAAGGTGATGTTGGTTAAGGGTGTGCTGCGACAATTCTGGCTGGTGGATATGGCCGCAAATGACCATGTCGACCTGTTTTTTGACGGCGTAACGCAATACGGCATTTCGGTATTGATTAATGGCTTGCTGGGCTTTGTTGACCCTAAGTTTGATGTAACTGGCCAACGACCAATAGGGATAGCCCATGCTGCTTCTTACTGCATGCAATTGTCGGTTTAACCACAGCAGGACATCGTATAAATGATCGCCTAATTTGGCATAAGCACGACTAACACACACTTGCGAGTCAAATTGATCGCCATGAAGCATTAAAAAGCGTTTGCCATTAATCGATTCATGTATGTGCTGTTTAGCTAATGTTACGCCTCTGAAGTGACTGTCAGCATAGGCTTTAAATGCTTCATCATGATTACCTGGTATGTAAATCACTTGCGTACCGCTGGCTGCCAGCTCAAGTATCTTTTTGATGACCTTGTCGTGACTGTCTGGCCAGTAGACTCTTTTTTTAAGTGCCCATACATCGACAATATCGCCAACAAGGTATAAATAGTCACATTGGCTATGATTTAAAAAGTGGAGTAAAAATTCAGCCTTACAGTCGATACTGCCAAGGTGAACATCTGATAACCACATTGCATGAAAATGTTGAATTTTCGTTTTGTGGGTTAAATGCGATAAAGGCTGGCGTTGCTGATTACGTTTTTTACTCTGTGAAATCATCTGTCATTTACCCTAATACACAGATTGAGTCAGTGTTAATTTAGAGTAGGGTAGTTATTTGACGATTAAGTGAACGATTTATTGCAGCTTGATTAAGCTTGATCTTAACGTTGCGCTTAGCATAAGTGGTATAAGTGCTTTAGCGTTGTGAGAGTTGAATTATTTTGGGCAATAAAAAAGGGAAATACTTTGGTATTTCCCTTGCATTAATTAATCCTGTTTATCTTGCCGCATCAATAATGGCTTTGGCCATTTCGTCTGCGACCGAGCCTGTGGTGCGATTTTCTGTATCTGCACGGCTAAAGATGGTTAACAAGGTATGGTAGATTTGTTCTACTTTTGCTTTAGAGGCAGCAGCGTCATAGTTTTTCTCAAATGACACATTAATAATACCGCCGGCGTTAATCACATAGTCTGGTGCATATAAAATGCCCATTTGCTTAAGTTTTTCGCCGTGACGCACTTCTGCTAACTGGTTATTGGCACAACCGGCAACGATAGTGGCTTTTAACAGTGGCAGTGTGGTGTCATTGATTGTAGCGCCCAATGCACAAGGTGCATATACATCGACATCTTGAGTATAGATGTCTTGTGGGGCAACGACAGTAGCACCAAATTCAGCGGAAACGCGTTCAAGTGATGATTGGTGAATGTCGGTGACAATCAGTTCAGCGCCTTCTTCATGTAAATGTTTACATAGGTAATAACCGACGTGCCCAACGCCCTGTACCGAGACTTTAATCCCTTTTAGGCTGTCTACACCGCGTTGATGTTTAACGGCTGCTTTAATGCCTAAATAAGTGCCTAACGCGGTTAATGGCGATGGGTCGCCTGATTTGCCTTCCATGCCGGCAACAAACTCTGTTTCGCGGCTGGCAATCATGATGTCGGATGTTGATACGCCAACATCTTCTGCTGAATAGTATTTACCACCTAAGCTATTCACAAAGCGGCCAAAAGCTAAAAATAAGGCTTCGCGGTCGGTTGTTTTTGGGTCGGCAATAATCACGGCTTTACCGCCACCCATGCTTAGGCCTGCTAGTGCATTTTTATATGTCATGCCACGCGAGAGACGCAATACATCTGTTAACGCTTCATCATCCGATTGATAGTTCCACATACGACACCCGCCAACAGCTGGCTCAAGGTTAGTGTTGTGGACTGCGATAATGGCTTTTAAACCACTTTGCTTGTCATGACAAAATACCACTTGTTCGTGTTCATCGAACGAAACATGATTAAATACTGTCACGTGTAATCTCCGCTTGCTGTGTGTAAAAAGTAAAGTAACGTACCTAGGGAATAGAGTCTATTAGGTACAAACGACTGCTTGTTAAATTTATTGCAGCACGATAGCATTTAGCGCTACTCTCAACAAAGCATGATTTAGTTATTTTTGTGATTGATGTGGAAATTTAGCTTGCCACTTTACGTAAACGTAAAGTAACTTATGTTGCATCATTGTTTTTGAGATTGAATTTTAGGTTAATTATTGTTCTAACCTGAAAAATAACAATAAGATAGGAAGTATTATGACTGAAGAAGTTGCAGAGAATGTCACTGAGTCAACAGTAGACCAAGAAGCATTAAGACAAGAGTGGGTGCGTACTCAGTTTCAAAAAGCCAATCGCTTTTTAGCAGAGAAAGGTGTAATCCCAAGTAACGTACTGGCCAGTGAAAGTCGCTATCTTGCGCCTTATTTAGCCATTTGGAAAATGGAATCTAAGCAGCCTAAAAAACAAACCTTTTGGGTCATGTCGGGTGATTTACCATCAGATTATGTAGACGTTAAAGTGGCGGCAACTGCGCGTGATGCTATTCGTCATTTCTCATTGATGTGGCAGCTTAAAGCTGAAAACCTCCATCAATCTGGCGCCACACGTGATGAGACACAACGAAAATTTGCTCAATTATTGGTTTCTCGTGCTGAAAGCCTGCACAGAATGCATCAAGATGAAAAACTTTGGGGTTAATATTCCAAACATATAAAAAAGGCACCTCATTTTAGGTGCCTTTTACTTTATCCAAGCTTTAGCATTCGTCTTCGGCTAGGTAGTAAAAGCCTTGATTAATCAGCTGGGTTAATAGTTCAAGTAACGCTGTATTTTCAACTAGCTCGCCAGCTTGCTCAGGCATAATGCTAACGTTATTGGCTAAAAACATTAATTCGGTTTCGCTAGTCTCTGCTAAAGAAAACTCTTCGCCATTAATAAATAACCGCGCTTGGTTGTCTTGCTCAAGACGTAATACCTTTAACCCCCCAATGCGCTGAATAATTGCACCTTGTTCTATGGCATCTATTAAGTCATCGCTGCTTAATGGCTCTTCGCCTTCACATATATCGAGTTCAAAACGATTTTGGCTCAATAATTTGCCTAGCATGGTTTGGTATGCTTGGGGATCCTGAGCAAGTTGTACCAATAAATCCATAATGCCTTGTTGATGCGTTTGGCTGATTACGCCTGGCGCGGTTGGCTCATCGGTGGATGTAAAGCGTTTGTGGCACTCTGGTTACTGTCGATAAGGCTATCGGCGAGCTGTGTAAGCAATTCTTGTTGGCTCGGAGCTCTAAAACCAATTGAATATGACATGGCTAAGGTCATTGTTTCGCCGCAATGCGGGTATCCGGGCGGAATATATAACACATCGCCCTTTTGCAATACCACATCAATAATTGGCTCAAAATCGTCAACTAAGGGTGAGTTTTCATTGCCACCACGGCGTTTATGTTGGCCTTTGTCACCCACTTTCCAGCGACGCTCGCCTTCACCTTGAATAATAAACACGTCATAGTTGTCGATGTGTGGTCCATACGCCGCCGCCTGGCGTGGCAAATGACACCATTAAGTCATCAAAGCGCCAGTCGGGCAAAAAACGGAACGCTTCAACTAAGGGTTGAGATGCTGGATACCAATGGTTAACGGCCTGCACTAACAATTGCCAGTTGTCTTCGCCAAATTGGTCGTAATCTTCAAATGAGCCTTGTATAACATCCCAATCATCACCTTTTGTGACCACTACGCGAGATGAAATTTCTTCTTCGCAGGCGAGGCCTGCAAGTTCGTCTGCAGCAATGGGGTCTTCAAAATCAACAAATGCCTGTTTGATTACAAGGGGGTTCTGCTGCCAATGCTGTTTAATAAAGGCTTGGGTATCAATATTTAATCTGTACATCATTGACCTCAGGTGGAGAGTGGTAAATCCAATAAAAAAGCGGCCACAGATGCGACCGCTAATGTTATGTTAATTGAGAAAAATTACTTTAGCTCGTCAACAAAGGCTTCTGCACGGCCGATGTAATTTGCTGGGGTCATTTTTTTCAGTTCAACTTTCACCTCGGCTGGTAATTCAAGGCCATCGATAAATACAGCAAGTTGCTGCGCATCGATACGCTTACCACGGGTGAGCTCTTTCAGTTTTTCATATGGTTTTTCGATGCCGTAACGACGCATCACGGTTTGTACAGGCTCTGCCAATACTTCCCAGTTTTTATCTAGCTCAGCAAGCAGTTGTGCTTCATTGACTTCTAATTTGCTAATGCCTTTTAGTGTGGCTTGATAAGCAATAAGCGAGTGCGCCATACCAACACCAAGGTTACGCAACACGGTTGAGTCAGTTAAGTCACGTTGCCATCTTGAAACCGGTAATTTAGCTGCTAAATGTTGCATTAATGCATTTGCAATACCTAGGTTACCTTCAGAGTTTTCAAAGTCGATTGGGTTTACTTTATGCGGCATGGTTGATGAACCAATTTCGCCGGCAATGGTGCGTTGTTTAAAGTGACCTAATGCAATGTAACCCCAAATATCACGATCAAAATCGATAAGGATAGTATTGAAACGCGCAATAGCATCGAATAATTCGGCAATGTAATCATGCGGCTCAATTTGCGTGGTGTAGGCGTTCCAGTTAATGCCAAGACTGGTGACAAAACGCTGTGACAGCTCATGCCAGTTTACTTCTGGGTAGGCAGAGATATGGGCGTTATAGTTACCCACAGCACCGTTAATTTTTCCCATAATCTCAACAGCATTAATTTGGTTTAATTGACGCTCAAGACGAACGGCAACGTTGGCCATTTCTTTGCCTAACGTAGAGGGTGATGCAGGCTGGCCATGGGTGCGTGACATTAAGGGCACGCTTTTGTTGTCATGGGCAAGCTTTTTAATGGCATCAATAATTTGCTGACATTGCGGCACTAATACTAACTCACGCGCTTCTTTTAACATTAAGCCGTGCGATAAGTTGTTAATGTCTTCAGAGGTACAGGCAAAGTGTACAAATTCGTCAATGGAGACAAGCTCGGCATTGTCGGCAATTTTTTCTTTAATGAAGTATTCAACCGCTTTTACATCGTGATTAGTGGTGCTTTCGATGGTTTTAACGCGCAGTGCATCTTGCTCGCTAAAGTTATCTTTAATGCTGTCTAATAACGCGAGGGCGGTTTCGCTAAATGGGGGAACTTCTTCAATCTCTGGGCAGCTAGATAAGAGCTTTAACCAGTTGATTTCAACTTGAACACGGTACTTAGTAAGACCGAACTCGCTGAAAATCCCTCTTAATGAGGCGGTTTTACTACCATAACGACCGTCTACCGGAGAGATAGCAGTTAGTGCGGAAAGATCCATTTGAAGCTCCTTGATGAACTTTGTTGTAGGGTGAATCGATTAATTGTTATTTTGGCTTTTTTTAGCGGTATCAAATATCGCTTTTCGGGCAAACACTAAATGGCGACGTTTGCCACCTAATTGGCGCCACAATACTGCACTGCGCATGGCGGCAAGCAGAAGGGCACGAATTTTATGTTGTACGATGGGTTGCTTTAAGCATCCTGGGTTGCCAGATATTTGCAATTTATGCCCCAGTTCACTAATGACATCACTATAAATACTGGCAAAGTTAGCAATAACTTGTTCGTCGGTGATCGCAAAGTGGTTCAATTGGCGATGGATTTGATTGATACGCTCAGCAAGCATGCCTAAGCCGTTTGCTGAACGAGCGAGTTTGCGCTCCAGTGCTAATACCCCGACTAAGTAACGGGTGGTTTCGACATCTTTATTACTGCCATCGCCCAGTTGGTTTTGTATTAACTGATAGCCTTTGTTTAAGATGCTTTTGTCTTGATACACATCGGCAGTGGCTTCTGGCTCGGTGACTAAGATGGTATTTAATGTTGCTGCCAAGGCTTCTTTATCGCTTTCGCCATGGCGCGCTAAATATTGCACCTGACCAATGGCCTGTAAAATACCTGCAAAGGCCATTGTGCGTTCAAATAATAAGCTCTGTTGAGTTTGACTCACGATTTATCCTCGAACTAATGTATCGATAATGCCGCCGCCTAAACAAATTTCACCATCATAAAACACCGCTGACTGGCCTGGCGTAACGGCGGCAACCGGTTCATCAAATGTCACGGTAATATTGTCTGGATCGGTATAAACTATCGTACAGGCCACATCGCGTTGGCGGTAACGGGTTTTTACTGTGATTTCGCTGTTATTGGCAGGGCCTTTACGGTCAACCCAATGCATTTGATTAACGGTCATGCCATGTGACATAAGGCGTGGATGATTAGCGCCTTGTGCCACCACGAGTACATTACGAATTAAATCTTTTTCGACCACGTACCATGGATCTTCGCTGCTGTTTTTTAAGCCGCCAATCCCTAAGCCTTTACGTTGGCCAAGAGTGTGATACATCAACCCTTGATGAGTACCAATGACTTCGCCTTCAGCTGTTTCAATGTCGCCGGGCTGTGCGGGTAAATAAGTGGCAAGAAAGTCAGTGAATTTACGCTCGCCAATAAAACAAATGCCGGTGCTGTCTTTTTTATCGTGAGTGATTAACCCCATTTTTTTGGCAATCTCACGCACTTCATGTTTTTCAAGCTCGCCTACAGGAAATAAACTGCGTGCTACTTGTTCATGGCTTAAGGTATATAAGAAGTAGCTTTGATCTTTATTGCCATCAACACCACGAAGCATTTCAACACTGCCATCGCTATTGTCACGACGACGAACATAACTTACCATGGCGATATAGTCTGCGTCTAAAATCTCATCAGCAAATTCTAAAAAAGCTTTGAATTTAATTTCTTTGTTGCACATGATGTCAGGATTAGGCGTACTACCCGCTTTGTATTCAGCTAAAAAGTACTCGAACACGTTGTCCCAGTATTCTGCAGCAAAGTTGACGGTATGCATTTTAATACCCAGCTTGTCACATACCGCTTGTGCATCTTTTAAATCATCCGCAGCAGCGCAATATTCGTCGGTATCGTCTTCTTCCCAGTTCTTCATAAATAGACCTTCAACCTCGTAACCTTGCTGGATAAGCAAATAGGCCGAAACAGAAGAATCTACACCGCCGGACATGCCGACAATGACTTTTTTACCATGAGAAGTTGGGGTGATTGATGTCATAAATCCTAAAAACCATTGAATAAAGAGAGTATGTATATGGTGGTGTCTGTTAACGGTTTCAAGGTAATGATTAAAATTGACTGAGCTTGAAAGCCGTTAAACAAGGTCAAAAATAAAGTAAACTTTATCTTATCGTGTAAACATTGCATTTGTGCGGCGCATATTCTACCACGCATTCTAGCGCTGGGCTATCTTGAAGTAATCGTCAATATAGGGCTAAAACTGAGCTAACGGGTGTGTAAATAATCCGCATTAAGTAAGGATAATGGTAAATGGTGCGGACAAGGTTTTGCATTTGTTTTTTGCGTCAAGTCTCTGGTCGCTGGCGGCGATTGGTCTAATAAACCAGCTTGTTGTATGTAGTCATCAATACTTTTGAGCACGAGTGGGCTGCGTAATTGATCGCCTAACTCACTAATTTGTTCGCGAGATAACCAATGGGTACGGATAATCGCACTATCGAGTGGCGTTCCTTCAACCGGTTGGTCAAGGGTAATGCAAAAGGTGTAACGTACAAATGCGAGTTCATCACTGGCACTAAATTGATAAATCCCCACAATGGCTTGTGGTATTATTGCCAGTCCAGTTTCTTCTACCACTTCACGAGCACAAGCATCAATCAGTGACTCATTGGCTTCTAAATGTCCTGCGGGCTGATTAAATTTAACCAAGCCATCAATCATTTCTTCAACCAGTAAAAACTTACCTTGGCTGTACACAACACAGGCGACAGTGGTATTGGGTTTATAACGTTGAGTCATTTATTTAATCCCTTATGTGTGTATCGTCAGTATTGTTTATACCGTTAGCGTTGGCTGATTTGTTTGTACTGACCATTTTGCAAATCATCTAGACACCATTGACCTATTTTATAACGGATTAATCTTAAGGTTGGGTGGCCTACATGGGCTGTCATTCGTCTAACTTGACGATTACGACCTTCACAGATTTGCACTTCAAGCCAGGTAGTAGGTATTGATTTTCGCTCTCGTACGGGCGGTACACGTGGCCAAATTTGGGGAGAGTCCATTATTTTTACCTTTGCTGGTAGAGTCATGCCATCTTTAAGCTCTACCCCTTCACATAATGCTTTTATTGCGGCTTCTGTTGGCTCACCTTCAACTTGTACCCAATAAGTTTTGAAGGTTTTTTTATTCGGCTGGGTTAACTTAGCTTGCAGTTGACCATCGTTAGTGAGCAGTAATAAGCCTTCGCTGTCTCGGTCTAATCGCCCTGCAGCGTAAACGTCACTAATAGGGATAAAGTCTTTAAGCGTTTGGCGACCTGCCTCATCGGTAAATTGGCAAAGCACATCAAACGGTTTATTGAACAACACGATAATAGGATTTTCGACAGGTGGTTTCACAGGGCTTTTGCGTCGAGTCGCTATGCTCGTATGTTTAGATTTAGGTGTTTGTGGCGAGGGACGACCATTTTTGGCAGCCGTTTTTTTAAATGAACTGAATTTACCTGAGTTTGCCATAAAGGTTTAGATAATATCCTTAATCGTTTAATGGGGTCTGTAATAATAATTAACATCTTTTATGTCAGTTTACTGTGTATTCGCCCTTAGTGGAATTTGAAAATTATCAATAATGATCTATGATGTCCGCCTAAAAATTGTGATCTGTACCTAATTTATCACTGCTTATGGTGTGTTTTTAGCAAAATATACCGTTGCAATGTGGAAAAAATATAATAAAAAATGGGATAGGGGATTTCACATACAGCGTTTACATTGGATGTGAACCCTCGTTGCAAATCAAGGTTCGCTCTCGTGAGTGTTATCCACCAAAGCCCATCAAATGCTTATACAATTTATTCTAATAAGTTATTAATTTACAATAATGTAGGAAATATAATGAAAGATAACACTCCAACGATCATATACACAGAAACTGATGAAGCCCCAGCACTTGCTACTCTGTCTTTATTACCCATTATCCGTAACTTTACTGACGCTGCTGGCGTAAAAGTAGAAACTCGCGATATTTCTTTGTCAGGTCGTGTTATTGCTAACTTCCCTGAAAAATTAACGGCTGAACAGAAAATTGCAGATGCATTAACTGAGTTAGGCGAATTGGCCAATCAGCCAGAAGCTAACATCATTAAGTTGCCTAATATCAGTGCGTCAATTCCACAGTTGAAAGCGTGTATTGCTGAACTGCAAGCCAAAGGTTATGACATCCCTAACTATCCGGATGAACCAAAAACAGATGCTGAAGTTGAAGCGAAATCGCGTTATGACAAAATTAAAGGCAGTGCTGTAAACCCAGTATTACGAGAAGGTAACTCTGACCGCCGCGCGCCAACGTCAGTTAAAAACTATGCTAAGAAAAACCCACATTCAATGGGTAAGTGGGCGAGTGATTCACAGTCTCATGTTGCGCACATGAATGAAGGCGACTTTTACGGTAGCGAACAATCGGTCACTTTACCTGCAGCAGATAAAGTTAATATTGTGTTAACTCAAGCTGATGGCAAAGAAGTAATCCTTAAAAGTGGCCTAGCATTACTTGCTGATGAAGTGATTGACTCATCGGTGATGAGTAAGAAAGCGTTAGTTGAGTTTTACGCTCGTGAAATCGAAGCTGCTAAGTCAGAAGATGTTTTATTATCGCTTCACTTAAAAGCCACCATGATGAAAGTGTCTGATCCCATTTTATTCGGTCACGCTGTTAAGGTGTTTTTTAAAGATGTATTTGACAAGTATGGCGAGCTATTTACTGAACTCGGTGTCGATGTTAATAATGGCTTTGGTGATGTTTACGCTAAAATTAGTACACTTCCTGAAGCAAAACGTAGCGAAATCGAAGCTGATATCGCTGCTGTTTATGCAGCACGTCCAGCCCTAGCAATGGTTGATTCTGACAAAGGTATCACTAACTTACACGTACCAAGTGACATCATCATTGATGCCTCTATGCCAGCGGCTATTCGTTCATCTGGAAAAATGTGGGGCCAGACGGTCAGCTACAAGATACTAAAGCGATGATCCCCGATCGTTGTTACGCTGGTGTTTATCAAGAGACTATCGCGTTTTGTAAAAAACACGGTGCATTTGATCCAACCACAATGGGCAGTGTGCCAAACGTGGGTCTTATGGCTCAAAAAGCTGAAGAATACGGTAGCCACGATAAAACATTTGAAATTGGCGCAGCCGGTACTGTCAATGTGATTAACCAAGCTGGCGATGTATTAATGAGCCACAAGGTTGAAGCAGGCGATATTTACCGTATGTGCCAAGTTAAAGATGCACCTATTCTTGACTGGGTTAAGCTTGCGGTTAGACGTTCACGTTTAAGTAATACTCCAGCTATTTTCTGGTTAGACAGCGCTCGTGCACACGATGCTGAGTTAATCAAAAAAGTGACTAAATACCTCGCAGAAGAAGATACATCAGGCTTAGATATTCAAATCATGTCTCCTGTTGATGCAACGCGTGTTACCTTAGAGCGTATCATTAAAGGCGAAGATACCATTTCTGTTACAGGTAATGTGTTACGTGACTACCTAACCGATTTGTTCCCAATTCTTGAATTGGGCACAAGTGCTAAAATGCTATCAATCGTTCCGTTAATGAATGGCGGCGGATTATTTGAAACAGGCGCGGGTGGTAGTGCACCTAAGCATGTTCAACAGGTAGAAAAAGAAGGCCACTTACGTTGGGATTCTTTAGGTGAGTTTTTAGCACTTGCAGCATCTTTAGAGCACTTAAGCCAAACGGCTAACAACCCTAAAGCACAAGTGCTGGCCGATACTTTAGATGTCGCGATTGGTGAGTTCTTAGACAGTAACAAGTCGCCTTCGCGTCGTGTTGGTGAGTTAGACAACCGTGGTAGCCACTTCTATCTGGGTCTTTACTGGGCTAATGCACTTGTTAACCAAACTGCAGATAAGCAATTAGCTGAACATTTTGCGCCTTTAGCACAATCGTTAGCAGCCAATGAGACAGTTATTTTAGCAGAGCTAAATGGTTCACAAGGCACCAGCTGTTGATTTAGGCGGTTATTACCGTTTAGATGCCGCTAAAGCTGAAAAAGCTATGCGTCCAAGTGCAACATTAAATAAATTTATTGGTTAATTAGCCTTATAAATGGGGCATTACTTTATGGTAATGACCCTATTTAATACAAATTGATGCTTTATTTTTAGGCAATAAAAAAGACAGGGATTAAAATCCCTGTCTTTTTGTTTTATAGTCTCTACCTACTATTTTGTAGGTGAGATGGCTGAAGCATGCATTCCTTTAGTAATCTTCTTCAACTTCGAAGCACACAGGTTGACCTGCTTTTAAGGTACGATAACCTTCCATTTCGATAGTTGAATAGTGCGCAAATACATCCTCGCCACCCTGATCTGGGCAAATAAACCCGAATCCTTTGGCGTTGTTGAACCACTTTACAGTTCCGTTTGCCATACTTCCACTTCCTTCTGTTGTCTACTTACCAGTAAGATAGTAAAACTTATTATCCAGCGGTCTAGTATTCGCCGCCTAACAAATAGAATGAAATTTGTACGAAAAGATGTCAAGTATAAATTAACAAAAAGACAACATTTAATTAATTTAATAATATCAAGTGGTCGGGAACCAAACGAGAGGCTAGTATTAAACAATGGCTAAATTAGGCAGTGTAGAACATACCGAAGAAAAGGTTGAATCTGAACTACAACCACCCCATATGTATAAAGTGGTGCTAAACAATGATGATTACACCCCGATGGATTTTGTGGTTGAAGTATTACAACGCTTTTTTGAGAAAAATGAGCAGCAAGCTGTTGATATCATGTTAGCGATACA
Organism: Shewanella phaeophyticola; assembly: GCF_025398315.1. Classification (GTDB taxonomy): domain Bacteria; phylum Pseudomonadota; class Gammaproteobacteria; order Enterobacterales; family Shewanellaceae; genus Shewanella; species Shewanella phaeophyticola. The sequence goes on along the minus strand of NZ_JAODOQ010000001.1, from coordinate 2,181,560 downwards.
TCACCAGGGCAAAGGATTGTGTGGGGTTTTCCCATTTGGGATTGCCGAAACTAAAGTTTTTCAAGTAAATCAGTTTGCAAGAGAAAACCAACATCCGTTACTGTGTACATTAGAGAAAGCATAAAAAATCGTTTTCTTACAGTCTGTGGTTAAATTAGGGGGTGCTTATGCTGAACAAAGATCTGGAAGTCACCTTGAACCTAGCGTTTCAGCAAGCTAGAGATTCACGTCATGAATACATGACGGTAGAACATTTATTATTAGCGCTTATTGATAATCCAGCCGCGTATGAGGCCTTAATTGCCTGCGGTGCGGATGTTAATCGTCTTCGCGAAGAAGTGGCTAATTTCATTCAACAAACCACACCTATCATTGCCGAGTCACCTGAAGAGCGTGAAACACAACCGACATTAGGATTTCAGCGAGTACTTCAACGGGCTGTTTTTCATGTGCAATCATCTGGTCGCAACGAAGTGACCGGCGCAAATGTGTTGGTGGCAATTTTTAGTGAACAAGAATCACAAGCCGTATATTTATTACGTCGTAGCGAAATTACTCGTCTAGATGTGGTTAATTTTATTTCTCATGGCATGAGCAAAGACGAAGAATCTGGCGAATCATCTGAACAAGAGCGCATTGAAGATCAATCTGAAAATAGTGAAGAGCGCAGCATGTTAGCGCAATTTGCCTCTAATCTTAATCAGCTTGCTAAAGACGGCACTATCGACCCATTAATTGGCCGTGATGCTGAAATTGAACGCGCTATTCAAACCTTATGTCGTCGTCGTAAAAATAATCCTTTGTTGGTCGGTGAAGCGGGCGTGGGTAAAACGGCGATTGCTGAAGGCTTAGCCTATCGCATCGTTACAGAGCAAGTGCCTGATGTGATGGCCGATGCCACAGTGTACTCGTTAGATTTAGGGGCGTTATTAGCCGGTACCAAATACCGCGGCGACTTTGAAAAGCGCTTTAAAAGTTTATTAAAAGAATTGTCAGCAGACGAGCATGCTATTTTATTCATTGATGAAATTCATACTATCATCGGTGCAGGTGCAGCGTCTGGCGGTGTTATGGATGCCTCTAATTTATTAAAGCCCTTATTATCGAGCGGTAAGTTACGGTGTATGGGCTCAACGACGTTCCAGGAGTATCAAAGTATTTTTGAGAAGTACCGCGCTTTAGCGCGTCGATTCCAAAAAATTGATATTAATGAGCCGTCAGTGGCTGAAACCACCAAGATTTTGATGGGACTTAAGTCAAAATACGAAGAATATCATGGTGTGCGTTATACCCAAGCCGCCATCAGCAGCGCTGCTAGCTTGTCGGCGAAGCACATTAATGACCGTCACTTACCTGACAAAGCCATTGATGTGATTGACGAGGCGGGTGCTCGTATGGTGATGATGCCGCAAAGTAAACGCAAAAAAACCATTGGCCAGCCGGAAATCGAAGCGATTATTGCTAAATTGGCGCGTATTCCTGAGAAGTCGGTATCGTCGACTGACAAGGATATGTTACGTAACCTTGAACGCAACCTTAAGATGGTGGTGTTTGGTCAGGATAAAGCGATTGAGAGTCTTAGCGCTGCCATTCGTTTATCGCGTAGTGGTTTAGGTTCAGAAAAAAGACCTGTGGGTAGCTTTATGTTTGCCGGCTACCAACCGGTGTGGGTAAAACAGAAGTCACCAGCCAGCTTGCATCATGTTTAAACCTCAAGCTTATCCGTTTTGATATGTCTGAGTATATGGAGCGCCACACTGTGTCACGCCTGATTGGTGCACCTCCAGGGTATGTGGGTTATGACCAAGGTGGGTTGTTAACAGATGCTGTGATTAAAAATCCTCACTGTGTAGTACTGCTTGATGAAATTGAGAAGGCGCATCCAGATGTGTTCAACTTACTTTTACAAGTCATGAACCACGGCACATTAACCGACAATAATGGCCGCAAAGCTGACTTTAGAAACGTCACTTTGGTGATGACCACAAATGCTGGTGTGCAGGAGACAATTCGTAAGTCGATTGGTTTCCAGCAGCAAGACCATACTCAAGATGCATTAGCGGAAATCAACAAAGTATTTTCACCTGAGTTCCGTAACCGTTTAGATTCGATTGTCTGGTTTAATCACTTAGATATGACCGTCATCGCTAAAGTGGTTGATAAGTTCTTAGTAGAGCTTCAAGCGCAGCTAGATGATAAGCGAGTTACCTTAGACGTGAGTGACGAAGCACGTACCTTGTTGGCTGAGAAAGGCTACGACAAGTCAATGGGTGCTCGTCCTATGTCGCGCGTAGTGACCGAATTAATTAAACGTCCATTAGCGGATGAAATTTTATTTGGGATTCTTGAGCGTGGCGGCATTGCGCACATTGATGTTAAAGACGGTGAGATTAATATTGACTGTGAGGCCACTGAGAAAGTGTCTTAAACAGCCGGTTTTCTCGATAAAATGACAATAAAAAGATGACCAAGTGGTCATCTTTTTTTATCCGCAGAACGTTATACCCATTACATTAATTATGTCATCTGTTTAGCGTTTTTTATGGCTCTATAGACAGCATTAATCTGTTTGAATGTTTGCTGCTTGAGCAAATAATTAATCGGTTGGGGAGTAGACTCAACAACAAAAAAACCGACTTACAGTCGGCTTTTACAATGTTGAGGCTAGCGATTAACGTGCGCGGAAGACGATACGACCTTTTGATAAGTCATAAGGAGTCAGCTGAACCGTGACTTTGTCACCCGTTAAAATACGGATGTAGTTTTTGCGCATTTTGCCAGAGATGTGGGCTATCACCACATGTCCATTTTCAAGCTCTACGCGGAACATTGTGTTTGGCAAGGTCTCAAGGATAGTGCCCTGCATTTCAATGTTGTCTTCTTTCGCCATTAATAAGTTATCCCATTAGCCTTCAAATATGAAAAATCGGGCGTATCATGCCCCAAAATCGTGTAACTGTAAAGAGTGTTAGCAAGAAAGAGGCTCAAGTTGTTCACCAATTTGCCAACCTTGTGGTGTTAATATTTGATAAGGTCGATATTGACGCTTGTAACGCATTTTTCGATTTTGATCAATTTGATAGCCTAAATACAGATAACGCTTGCCCATCGACTTAGCTAATTGGCATTGAATTAATATCATCAGCGAGCCCAATGAGCGGTCTGCATAGTCAGGATCAAAATAACTGTAGATAGCCGAAAAGCTGTGGATCATATTGTCGGTGACCGCGACGCCAACCAGTTGGTCTTTATCAAACACTTCAATAAACATTGGTGGTAGCCAATCAGACAATAAAAAATCATCATACTGGGTTTGAGAGGCCGGATACATTGGCCCATCATTATGACGTTCGTTAATATAGCGTTGATAAAGCTCAAAATGTTCAGGGCGAGTCTGGTAGTTTACTTTCCAGTGTAAATCTTGATTATTTTTTAAGGTTCTCTTTTGGCGTTTAGACAATGCAAAATCGTGCACATTTAGGCGTATCGATTGGCACGCTTGGCAACTCGGACAGCGCGGTTTATAGATTGAATTACCATTACGACGAAAGCCCATCCCTAGCAATTGTTCAAATAAAGCCCCGTCAATATGCGGCTCTTGGATAACAAGTAATTGCTCTTTGTTGCCTTCAATATAGTTGCAATCAAATGGTTGGCTTATTCCGACACTCACAGATTTAGAATTCAATTAAGACCTCTTGTTTGTTCCATATCGATGGCGATATTGATTGGTCTCGATAACGGTGAAGTAAGGCTAAAAAATCATGTCTTGGTAGCGCTGTTGCGCCCAAACTCACTAGATGTGGGTTCATTACTTGTGCATCGATGAGTTTAAAACCATGCTGCACCACATGCTGGTTAAGTATAGCAAAAGCGGCTTTTGATGCATTGGTTTGTCGATGAAACATTGATTCACCACAAAAAACACCGCCAACCGCAATACCATATAAACCGCCTACGAGCTGCTCCCCATCCCATACTTCTATAGAATGGGCTTTACCTTGTAAATGTAACTCGTAATATGCCATTTGAATTTCAGCTGAAATCCAGGTGCCATCTTGTGCGCTGCGCGGGGCAGCACAACCCGCAACCACATCTAAAAAAGCATGATTAATGGTATAACGCCAGGTTGATTTTTTAAGGAACTTTAGCAAGCTTTTGCTGCCAAAAGGATAAGTGGGAATAAACACGGCACGCGGATCGGGCGACCACCATAAAATAGGGTCGCTACTATTAAACCACGGGAAAATACCCTCATAATACGCTTTCAGTAAGCGTTGAGGCTGCAAGTCTCCTCCAATGGCAAGTAAGCCATTTGGATCAGAGAGCGCATGTTCTGGCGGCGGGAAGCCGATAGACTGATTTAAATAAGACAGTGAGTTCACAATTGAGTATATTAATTGTCATACCTTATCGTTAACTTAGCGGAAAATAGCGATGTTTAAAATCATAACCGTCACCGGAAAGAGTTTTTTTGCTGTATTACTGACATTTTGCTTATTTAGTAGCCTGGCACAAGCCGCTTATGAGCGTAACCAGGCTGTGCCGGTTGAGAAAGTGCTGTATGGCAACATTGATTCAGTACGACAGGTGAGTGAAAAACAATTAGTCGAAGATAGCCGCAGCGGTTGGAAAACGTTTGGCGGAGCCTTAATCGGTGGGGTGATTGGTCATCAATTTGGTAGCGGTTCAGGTCAGGATGTGGCTACGGTATTGGGTGCGTTAATTGGTGGTGGTTTAGGCAGTCAACATGGACAATCGGCCTATTATCTTGAAAATAAACTGGTAGAATTAATGATCACGCAAGAAGATGGCAGCCAAGTGATGGTGATTCAAGATCTCGACCCTGGCATGGTCTTTAGCGCAGGTGATGAAGTGCGAGTAGTATATTTAAAAGGTTATGTCCGAGTCGACTTAGCCATGTAAAGATCCAATCATACCGCGATGGGTCAATTAATAACTGACAATGATTGAATAAAGCCAAAACAAATAACACAAAAGGAGCCTAGGCTCCTTTTATGTTGATGCTAATTTATTTTATACGGTTTAGTCGTATTAAATTAGAATCCTCGCGGCAAAGTTTGGCTGCCAGCTGTGTTTGCAAGCTTTTGACGCCATAATTGTTTAGGCGTTAACCCATCAGATGTCGCAGTGGCTTTTTTGCTGGGTTGCATCTTAGCAGGTTTAACTTGTGCTTTAACCACAGCTTTTGCGCTAGAGGCTGGACTTGCTGCACACAACTCACCATGCATGGTTTCAAGTTCGCTAAAACGCACTGATTTACCACCGTCGATTTTATACCAGCTGCCAGCTTGCTCAATAGACACCGCTTTGCCTGATTGTGTTTCAAGTGCCATTTGCAGTTGGCTGATGACCTCTTCTTTAGTCAATGTTGTCATAGTTAATAACCTATTTGTTATCATGTTAAATGAAGGTTGTAATGAATTTTAAAGTGTTAACGCTACAAAAGTCCAATTGACTACTAAAATTGTTGATTTATCACTCATAAAGTCGTTTTTATCGACATATTTCACTGCTATTGTTGAAATATCCTGGTATGAGTTAAACTGTAGGTCATCGCATAGAGGCGTTAACTTGACATAATTTTTTACCGTGAATGTTAATCGTCCAGTAAAGTCATCACCCCATTATTTTTGGCCACACTCAGTCGAGTGAATCCGTTCAGTTTCACAGTACTTTTAGGAATATTATGTCCACATATCAACAAGGAAAGTCCGTTATCTCGCGACAAGATCTCTCGTCGTATTTAGACACTTTTTTGAATGTTTCAGCGTTTAAAGACTATGCCCCAAATGGATTGCAAGTTGAGGGTAAAGGGCAAATTCGCACTATAGTCACAGGGGTTACGGCTTGTCAGGCATTAATAGAACAAGCCGTGGCCGTCAATGCTGATGCTATTTTGGTGCATCATGGGTTCTTTTGGAAAAATGAACTAGAAGTGATCACCGGCATGAAATATCGCCGAATTAAAGCCTTAATGGATCATGATATCAGCTTGTTTGGTTATCATTTACCTTTAGATGCGCATCATGGCATTGGTAATAATGCTCAGTTAGCTTATCAATTGGGGATTTTAAGCCCACGTGTCTATGAACCCGTAGCGCAAGATTTATTGTGGCATGGTCATCTAGAGCATCCAGTAACGGCAACTGAATTTAGCCAATTACTCAATAATGTGCTTAAACGTGAACCGTTGCATATTGGTGATAACAGCAAACCTATTTCAACCATCGCCTGGTGTACGGGCGGGGCACAAGATTATATTGATCAAGCGGCGCAAATGGGTGTGGATGCATTTATTAGCGGAGAAGTATCAGAGCGAACTTACCATGCTGCAATGGAGCAAGGAATACATTACTTTGCAGCTGGGCATCACGCCACTGAACAATTTGGGATTGAGGCACTTGGTCAACACCTTGCCAGTAAATTTGATTTAACTCATCACTTTATTGATATCGTTAATCCGGTGTAATTCGGTGTTATACCCTAATCGCGGTGGGTTAATAAGGAACGTTAATGACGGAATATTTTTTACAGGCTTTTATTTACCTCACCGCAGCGGTGATTGCTGTACCGTTAGCGAATAAATTAGGTTTAGGGTCAGTATTAGGTTATTTGATTGCCGGTGTGGTCATTGGCTCTATTGTTGGGCTTGTAGGCAGTGAAACCAATACTATTCAACACTTTGCTGAGTTCGGTGTGGTAATGATGTTGTTTCTAGTCGGCTTGGAGCTTGAGCCCAAAATGCTCTGGGCAATGCGTAATCGCTTACTTGGCCTTGGCGGCTTACAAGTGGGTGGCTCGGTGGTTGCGGTCATGGCCTGTGCGATTTATGCCGGCTACCAAACCAGTATTGCCCTGACAATAGGATTAATTTTCTCGTTATCGTCGACAGCGATTGTATTACAAACGTTGTCCGAAAAGCGCCTTAACAAAACCCATGCGGGAAAAAACGCCTTTTCAGTATTATTGTTCCAAGATATCGCCGTTATTCCAATGTTGGCATTTATTCCGTTATTGGCTTTACCTGAATTAGTCGAAAAAGCCCAAGCTGCAGCCAGTCGGTTGAGTGAGCAACATGAACAATTAAGTTTGGTGGCATCATTACCGGGGTGGGCTTATGCCATTGTACTGATACTGGCAATTGCAGTGGTGGTACTGGGTGGACATTATCTTAGCCGCCCATTGTTTAAAATGGTCGCTGAGTCAGGGGCGCGCGAGATTTCAACCGCGGCGGCATTAATGCTAGTGATTGGTATCGCGGCGTTAATGAGTTTAGTGGGGATTTCTCCGGCTTTAGGGACATTTTTAGCGGGCGTGGTGTTAGCAAACAGTGAGTTTAAGCACGAATTAGAAGCCAATATTGGCTCTTTTAAAGGGCTATTGCTTGGGTTGTTTTTTATTACAGTAGGTGCCGGTATTGATTTTGCGGTGTTGTTCGCAAGTTTTGGCGAAATCATGTTAATCACTTTGGGGGTAATGTTAATAAAAGCGTTTGTGCTGTATTTATTAGCCTTGATATTCAGGATTAAAGGCAGTGACCGTTGGTTGTTTGCATTAAGTCTTGCACAAGCTGGTGAGTTTGGTTTTGTATTATTAAGCTTCAGTGTACAGCAACATGTGATCCCAACCGATTTAGCGCAAACCTTATCGATAGTCGTCGCCTTGTCGATGTTTTTAACCCCTGGACTGTTTATCTTATTTGATAAAGTCATTTATCCGCGTTTTCAGGTGAAAACCAATCAGCGAGAACAAGATAGTATTGATGATGAAGGGACAGTGATTATTGCCGGAATTGGCCGATTTGGCCAGGTGGTTAATCGGTTTTTAATTTCAAATAACATTAAAACCGTGGTGCTGGATTATCAGGTGTCACAAGTGGATACTATCAGGCGGATTAACACTAAAGCTTATTACGGTGATGCAACGCGGCCAGATTTATTGAAAACGGCGGGTATTGAAGAAGCGTCTTTGTTTGTAGTGGCCATCGATAACCGTGAGAGCAGTGTTGAGTTAGTGAAATATTTACACCACAGTTACCCTAAACTCAAAATAGTGGCCAGAGCGTTCGACAGAGGGCATGGACACTTACTTAAAGAGGCCGGGGCAGATGTGGTTGAGTCAGAAACGCATCACTCTGCATTGGAGCTGAGTGTATCGTCTTTGCAATTGCTTGGGTACAACGAAGAATACGTTATGCGGCGCAAAGCCACCTATAAACGCATAGAAAAAGAGGCATCAAACCGGCTGTATAACTTTTGGTTAAAAGAGTCAGCAGGAGAGCGTTTTAGCAATGACTTTATTAAACTATTTATGTTGTACGAGGAGCGTTTAAAGCAAGCTATGGAAGAAGATAATGCGGTTAATCAAGATGATGTTGAAAACCGTTTACTGCCAGAGAACAGCGCTGATGTTGATTCAGCTCAAGTTGAGGGTGTCACAAGCAACAGTAATACCATGCCTACATAGCGACGCTTTAATCAAAAAACGCTGGCAGCATTGAATGTACATGCGGATAAATCGTCACCTTATGTCAGATATGATAAAAAAGACCGCCGAGGCGGTCTTTTTTATACGGGCTGTAACAACACAAATATGTGGTCTATTTGACTCGCATACCCGGTTGCGCGCCTTCATGGGGCTCTAAAATAAACAGGTCTTTACCGCCCGATCCGGCGGCTAATACCATACCTTCAGAGTCACCAAACTTCATGGTGCGAGGGGCAAGGTTGGCAACCATCACTGTTAATTTACCTTCCAAGTCTTCAGGCGCGTATGCCGATTTTATCCCCGCAAACACTTGTTTGGTTTTACCACCTAAATCAAGCTCAAGGCGCAATAACTTATTAGCTTTTTCGATGTGTTCAGCTTTGCTGATGCGCGCAATACGCAAGTCAATTTTAGCAAAATCATCGAAGGTAATTTCTGGGCTTATTGGGTCTTGCGCTAATTGATCAACTGTTTGCTTAGGAGCAGTCGCTTGCGTTGCTTGTAAGTTCTCTTTTGACGCTTCGATGATGGCTTCAATGTTCTTCATGTCGATTCGTTGCATTAAGGCTTTGAACGGCGCAATTTCATGACCAGATAAGTCTTGCGCTAGGTTGTCCCAGGTTAATGTCAGCTGCAGGAAGCCTTCAACATCTTGGGCAAGTTTTGGCAGTACGGGTTTAAGGTAAGTCACCAAAATGCGGAACAAATTTAATGCATTACTGCACACTTGATGTGCTTCTTCTTGCTTGTCTTCTTGTTTAACTAACTGCCAAGGTGCGGCATCGGCAACGTAACCATTTGCAGTGTCGGCTAATGCCATAATTTCACGCATGGCCTTACCAAATTCACGGGTTTCGTAAAATTCGGCAATGGTTTCACTTTTAGCTAAAAACGAGTTAGCCAGGCTGTTGTCAGCGACTTTTGCTAGCTTACCGTCAAAACGCTTACTGATAAAACCCGCAGTACGAGAGGCAAGGTTAACCAATTTACCCACTAAATCTGAGTTAACGCGTTGAGCAAAGTCTTCAAGGTTTAAATCTAAGTCATCAATACGGCTATTAAGCTTAGCGGCATAGTAATAGCGCAAATATTCAGGATCCAAGTTATCTAAATAAGTACGGGCTTTAATAAACGTCCCTTTAGATTTAGACATTTTAGCGCCGTTAACGGTGACATAACCGTGAGCATAAACGCTGGTTGGTTTACGCAGGCCTGCACCATCTAGCATGGCAGGCCAAAACAAGCTGTGGAAGTAAACAATGTCTTTACCGATGAAGTGATACACTTCTGCGGTAGAATCGATGCCCCAAAAATCATCAAAGTTTAAGTCGTCACGTTTATCACATAAGTTTTTAAATGAACCCATGTAACCTATAGGTGCGTCTAACCAAACGTAAAAGAATTTACCTGGCGCGTCTGGTATTTCAAAACCAAAATAGGGTGCATCACGTGAGATATCCCACTGTTGCAGGCCTTGCTCAAACCACTCGCCCAATTTATTGGCCATTTCTTGTTGCAATGAACCTGATTGGATCCATTCTTTTAACATGCCTTCAAATGCTGGTAGGTCAAAAAAGAAGTGTTCAGTGTCCTTCATTACTGGTGTGGCGCCAGACACCGCTGATTTAGGATTGATTAAATCAGTCGTACTATAGGTTGCACCGCAGTTATCACAGTTGTCGCCGTATTGGTCTTCAGACTTACATTTTGGGCAGGTGCCTTTAACAAAACGGTCTGGTAGGAACATGTTTTTTTCAGGATCGTAAAGTTGTGAGATGGTCTTAGTTTTAATGTAACCCGCATCACGTAACTTTAAATAGATGTCGTTGGCTAATACACGGTTTTCATCGCTATGGGTGCTGTGAAAATTATCAAATTGGATATTGAAGTCAGCGAAATCTTGTTGATGCTCTTTTTGCACTTGAGCAATCATTTCTTCTGGTGTGATCCCCATTTGCTGAGCTTTAAGCATAATCGGCGTGCCGTGAGCATCATCTGCACAAATGTAGTGGCATTCATGACCACGTAGCTTTTGGAAACGAGACCAGATATCCGTTTGGATATATTCAAGCATGTGGCCTAAATGGATTGGACCGTTAGCGTAAGGTAGGGCACTTGTGACCAGTATTTTTCGCTGTGATGTTGTCATGTTATCTCTATATCAAATTACACTCAAAATATGCCCTAATCCTAACCGATTGACTTAAATTTTTCATCAAAACATGACTTAAAAAGTGTATTAATCGCTATTTTTTTACTAAGTTCTGATACACTTGTAAAAATTTCACGTTTGGAGCTGCGGTTTTGATTAAAACGCAAACAAATTATCAATTAAGTGATGAATTACTGTCACCTGTTTTAGATATTTTAGAGGCCTTTGTTGATCCTTATCTGAAAAAAGGCTTAGTTTCTGCCGAGTGTGTTAGTTCGCTCGCTATCACGGATAAACGCTTACAATTAGGTCTCGTTTATCCTTATCCTTGTATGACCCAATATCGCGATACTGTCATGGCGATAACCAATCGTTTAGCCATATTAGATGCCATTGACGAAGTTGAATGTGAAATCGATTTTCAACCTCGTGTTTATTCAGCCCTTCCTGCCATTCCTCCTATTCCAAACGTTAAGCAAGTGATTGCTGTTGCCTCTGGTAAAGGCGGTGTGGGTAAATCAACTACGGCTGTCAATCTTGCATTAGCGTTAAAAGCTGAAGGCGCAGAAGTAGGCATTTTAGATGCCGATATTTACGGACCTTCAATTCCGCTGATGTTAGGGATCCCAAACTTTCGTCCACAATCGCCAGATGGCAAGCACATGACAGCAGCATCTGCCCATGGCATTTCAGCTCAGTCCATTGGCTTTATGCTTAGCGGTGATGAAGCTGCAGTATGGCGCGGACCTATGGCTGCTGGAGCACTAGCTCAGCTTTTAAATGAAACGCAGTGGCCTGAACTTGATTATTTAATTATCGACATGCCGCCAGGAACGGGCGACATTCAGCTTACCTTATCGCAAAAAGTCCCTGTTAGTGGCGCCGTCATTGTGACAACACCACAAGACATCGCCTTAGCGGATGCGAAAAAAGGCATCACTATGTTCAATAAAGTGAACATTCCGGTGCTCGGTATTATTGAAAATATGAGTTTTCATTTATGTCCTGAATGTGGCCATAAAGAACACCCATTTGGGACACATGGCGGCAGCCAAATAGCTCAAAGGTACAATGTGCCATTATTAGGCGCATTACCACTGCATATTAATATTCGTGAATCTATGGATAACGGCGCTCCAAGTGTGATCAGTGAGCCAGAAAGTGAAGTGTCAGGGATATATCGCGAAATTGCCCGTAAATTAGGGGCAGAATTAGCACTTCAACAAGTTACATCAACCGTAAACATTAGCATATCAGACGACGAATAAGGTTAAGAGATGAATTCTCAGCAGTGTGTCATTATTGGGATCGCCGGTGCGTCGGCTTCAGGTAAAAGTTTAATTGCCAAAACCATTTTTGAAGAGTTGTGCAGCGATTTAGGCACAAACCAAATTGGGGTGATTAACGAAGATGCCTACTACCGTGATCAAAGTCATTTGACCATGGAAGATCGCGTAAAAACCAACTACGACCATCCTAAAGCGTTAGATCACCAATTATTGGCAACGCATTTAACTCAATTAAAACAGGGTGATGCTGTTAGCATCCCTTGTTATAGTTATACAGAGCATACTCGCACGAGTGACACGTTAGTCATGCAACCTAAAAAAGTCATTATTTTAGAAGGGATCTTATTATTAACCGATCCTAAATTACGTGATTTAATGGATGCAACTGTGTTTATGGACACCCCTCTGGATATCTGTTTCCTTCGTCGTTTAACCCGTGACGTCGCTGAGCGTGGCAGAACCATGGAGTCGGTTATTTCGCAGTATAAAAGAACCGTTCGTCCAATGTTTTTACAGTTCATTGAACCGTCTAAACAATATGCTGACATTATTGTGCCTCGTGGCGGTAAAAATCGTATCGCCACTGATATTTTAAAAGCAAGAATACAGCATTTATTGGCTAAATAACCTTTCAGGGAGAAAGTGCCACATGCGTTTAACAGATATCGAAATTGAGCAGTGTTTAGATAATGGCACCATTATTATCGATCCACGCCCTGGTATTGATGCTATATCGGGAGTCAGTGTTGATGTCCGTTTAGGGAGTCAATTTCGAGTATTTGAAGACCATACAGCACCTTACATTGATTTAAGTGACTCAAGTGCAGAAATGCAGTTAGCACTTGATCGTGTTATGAGCGATAAAATCGAAATAACGGACGATAATGCTTTTTTTCTCCATCCAGGTGAGTTAGCTCTGGCGATAACTTATGAGAGCGTTACTTTACCGCCAGATATCGTTGGTTGGCTAGATGGTCGCTCATCATTGGCTCGTTTAGGCTTAATGCATTCATGTGACGGCACATCGTATTGATCCCGGTTGGCAAGGCAAAATTGTATTAGAGTTTTATAACAGTGGTAAATTGCCGTTGGCGCTTCGCCCTGGCATGACAATTGGTGCGCTTAACTTTGAACGTTTAAGCTCACCCGTTGCACGGCCATATAACACACGTAAAAACGCTAAGTACAAAGATCAGCAAGATACTGTGGCTAGCCGGATCAGCCAGGACAAATAATGGCATTGGTTTGGGTTAACCAGGTAGCACAAGGCACAGTCAGTCCTTTTGACCGCGGATTAGCTTACGGTGATGGTGTGTTTGCTACAATGCGCACCACTGCTGCCAATCAGCTTTCGGCGGTTTTGTTTATTGACAATCACCTGTCGCGCTTACAACAAAGTTGTTTGCGATTAGGAATGCATTGGCAAGCAAGTGATGCATTAACTCGTCAGCTCTTGTCTTTAGCTACTCAATACCCTCAACATTGTATTAAGTTACTACTGACTCGTGGTGAAGGGGGGCGTGGCTATCAAGCGCCATCGCAAACCCAAATCAATGAAATCGTCAGTGTCACTCCAATCCCTGAGCATTATCAACAATGGCAGCTAACGGGCATAGCACTTGCAACATCTCCCATCGCACTTGCTCGACAACCTTTACTGGCAGGCATGAAACACCTTAATAGGTTAGAGCAGGTTCTGATTAAATCACAACCGTTAGTGGCTAATACTCAAGATTGGCTGGTGTGTGATACAGATGGTTGGGTGATAGAATCATCAATGGCAAATATCTTTGCGATAATAGATGGCAAGGTAGTGACCCCTGCAATAACACATGCTGGGGTAAGCGGAGTGATGCGCGAGCAATTTATCGATGCATTACTACAAGATGGCTTTGAGGTGATGGTTAAACCTATGCGTTTTGACGACATTAAGGCCGCTGAACATATCGTTATTACTAACAGTTTATTTGGTGTAGTTGATGTGCACACCATTGATCAATTTCAATTTAGCCGTTGGACGCATACGTCGCGATTCAGGCACGTTTTGAGTGTAAATTTACCATCATGATAAAAACAATAACAACACGTTTATTGGCAAGTTTAATCCCACTATTTGCCATAGTTTGTCTCTCAGGCTATTGGTTTGTTAACGAATTAATCGTCTTTCAAAAACAAGTTTTACAGCTTGAGCAAGTCGAAACGTTAAATGTGGAATCTGGCATTTCTATTATCAAATTGGCGCAACAATTAGAACAACAAGCGTTGATAACAGACAGTTGGAAAGTTAAGTACCTAGTCAAGCTTGAACCTAAACTCGCACAAATAAAAACGGGCTATTATCAACTTATCCCAGGTGACACTCTCGAGAGCGTGTTTCAGCGTATTCGATTGTAGCCAAGAAGCGGTATTTAGTGTCACCCTAATTGAAGGGAAATCAATTAAAGAGTGGCAACAAGCGTTAGCAACAAGTGAACGGTTAATTGTCGGTAACGACGACTTTAATCAAGTGTTGTTGGCCAATGGCGATACCTCCGGTTTACCAGAGGGTAAGTTTTATCCTGAAACGTTTCACTATCACGCTAATGATAACGTGCAAACTGTGTTGCAACGCAGTTTTGATATGATGCAAATGAGCCTCAAGCAAGCATGGGCTGGGCGTGATAAAGACTTGGCCTTAAGCTCACCTTATGAGTTATTGATTATTGCATCCATTATTGAAAAAGAAACCGGCAAGCCAGAAGAACGTGATTGGGTGTCAGCGGTATTTAACAATCGCCTTAAAAAGGGCATGCGTTTACAAACCGACCCGACAGTGATTTATGGTATGGGCGAGCGCTATAAAGGCAACATTACGCGCAAAGATTTGCGCGAAGCGACGGCATTTAATACCTACAAAATAGACGGACTACCGCCAACCCCTATTGCGGCACCGAGCCGTGCATCGTTATTTGCCGCGGCAAACCCAGCTAAAGTGAATTATTTATATTTTGTATCGCGTAATGACGGTAGCCACGTATTTTCATCGACATTAAAAGCGCATAACAAAGCGGTAAATGAATTTCAGAGAAAAAGAAAATGATGAGCCAAGTAGGAAAGTTTATTGTAATTGAAGGGCTTGAGGGTGCCGGGAAATCCAGTGCTATTGCTCTTGTGAATGATTTAATACAACAACATATCGGTCAAGCACCGGTGTGTACTCGTGAGCCTGGTGGTACACCATTGGCCGAAAAAATGCGTGATTTGGTCAAAATTGCAGACGAAACAGACCCACTTTGCGATGAAGCTGAATGTTTACTTATTTATGCCGCTCGCTCTCAGCTCATTGCGAACGTGATTAAACCGGCACTTGCTAAGGGACAATGGGTTTTAGGTGACCGTCATAACCTATCATCTCTCGCTTATCAAGGCGGCGGCCGAGGGTTAATGCCGTTGGTTAAAGCGGTAAGCGATGCATGTCTTGGTGGTTTTAAACCTGACTTTACACTGTATTTAGATATTGACCCAAAGCTTGGACTTACTCGTGCAGCTAATCGCGGTGAATTAGATAGGATTGAGCAGCAAGCCATTGAGTTTTTTGAACGAGCCAGACAAACTTATTTACAGTTGGCAGCGCAAGATGACAGTATTGTTGTCATTGATGCGAGTCAACCGATAGATAAAGTGCATCAAGATATTCGCCTTCAATTGCAACATCGTTTACCTATGTTGCACCATAAAGCTTAGCACTGGCGCTAAAGGACATTATTGACATGAGCGACTATCAATTAGCACAACTTCCATGGTTAGCCGATGCGCACCAACGTTTTGTGGATGTGCATTATCGCGGAAAAAACAGTCATGCTCATTTGATTAAGGTCGACAATGCTTTAGGCGGGATGATCCTTGCTAAAGCTTGTGCTGAAACGGTATTGTGTCAACAATTGACTCCCGTTGGCGCCTGCGGCCAATGTAAAAGCTGTCTATTGTTAAGTGCAAATAGTCATCCTGATCTGCATGTTGTTAAACCTGATGGGAACCAAATTAAAGTCGATCAAATTAGGCAGTTGTGCCAATCATTAACTCAAACGGCTCAGCAAGGTGGTGCAAGGGTCGCACTGATCACCGATGTAGAACGTCTCAATATTGCTGCAGCTAATGCTCTGCTTAAAACATTAGAAGAACCGGGTAATGACGTGGTATTGATTTTACAAACTAATCGAACATCACAACTGCTTCCTACTATTACTAGCCGCTGCCAAACGTTGGCTTTTAAGGCGCCAGACAAGCACCAGATCCAGCAATGGTTAGCTCAACAACATTTGTTGCCTGCAGCAAATGAGCAGGGTAAAAGTCATGATGTCACCTGGTGTTTAAGTGTCGTTGGTGCAATCGTTGTCTTTGGCCGAGAGTTTACGGAGTCAACATTACCAACAATTGTTAACGTACCGACAAGATTGGGCTCAAAGTTTACAATCAGGACATTTAACCAACAGTTTATTGTCATTGTCAGAACAACAAATTGTTGATGCACTTAATGTTTTGTATTTGTACTTACGCCAATATGTGTTAAAAAGTAATAGTAAGATGCAGTTGCAAGATAAGCCGTCTATGCAATTGAATCCATTGGTGCAAGGTAAGTTGGTTGAATCTCGCGGGGACTGTGATGCAGATGTGCCAAAAGCTGCAAACCATGCCAAGCGTTAATACACAGGCCTTATGTCAACAATATATCCTCACGTTTAAGCAGCTTACAAACGGATAATGCTAAACGAAATTTTAACTCTTTTACGGAATAGAAAGAATTACTTATGGTCGATCTTGTAGTCAACTACGATAATATACATAAGCTTTATCGTGCATATATGCCATTTATTAAACCGGCAGGCTTATTTATTTCGACTACAGAAAGTCATTACCTAGGCCAAGAGTTGACCATTTCTTATCGTTTACCTAATGCGACACAAGCTAATGAGTTTCAAGGCACTGTGGTGTGGATTAACCCATTAGGTGCTTCAGGTGGTCGTCCTGCGGGTATTGGCGTTAAAATTAAAACCGATGTAGAAAGCCACAAACACCATATTGAAAAATTATTATCGAGCGAACTGTCCTCGAGCGATTTGACCTGCACTATGTAGCTAGGTATTCTTGCGCATCTGATTTAGTTGCTAACACTATTGTGAAAGAATACCCATGCTAATTGATTCCCATTGTCACCTTGACCGCCTAAAAGCGGCTCCCGATACCGCAAGCCTTCACACCATAATGGACAACGCTAAAGCACAAGGCGTTGATTATTTATTATGTGTCAACGTTCGCCAGCAAGGTTTTGAAGCCATGCGCGATAAAGTAGCTGCGTTTAATAATGTGTTTCTATCGTCTGGTGTGCATCCATTAGATGTACAAGAAGGTTTAAACATTGAAGACATTAAGCGTTTTGCAACCGACCCACGTGTGGTTGCCATTGGTGAAACTGGCCTTGACTATTTTTATTCAAATGACACTAAAATGTTGCAGCAACAATGTTTTGAACAGCAAATAGCACTTGCGGTTGAAGTCAACAAACCGTTAATTGTTCATACGCGTGATGCACGAGAAGACACCATTAATATGCTAAAAGCAGGTCATGCCGATAAAGTCGGCGGTGTTTTACATTGTTTTACCGAAAACTGGGAAATGGCTAAAGCAGCGATTGATTTAGGTTTTTACATTTCGGTTTCTGGCATTGTGACCTTTAAAAATGCCGGAGAGCTACGTAGTGTTATTCGCCAAGTGCCCAAAGACAGATTACTGGTCGAAACCGATTCACCTTATTTAGCGCCTGTGCCACACCGCGGCCAAGAAAATCAGCCTGCTTATGTGCGTGACGTTGCTGAATTTGTTGCTGAATTGCGCGGTGAAAAATTTGATGATTTAGCTCAATACACCACAGATAACTTCTTTAGCCTGTTTAAAGAGGCTGCGACGTTAATCGGCCGGTAAAAAAAACATAAAAAAAGACCCAAAACGATCCAATTGTTTTGGGCCTAGGGAAAGGGCTCGGTTAAGAGCCTTGCGCTACTGTGTGGCATCAGACTTATACACTTGCTTTTGTGGAAACAAGTCCATTAAACAAGTCCATTAATTGTCGATACCGAATACTCAATGAACTGTGACTAAATTATAGTCATAGTTTATTGGCTTTGCATAAAAGATAATCAAAATAGTTTGATCTGGATCTGTTTGGGGACACTACAACTGTGATCTCGCTCATATTATTGTGTGTTTATAAACTCAAATTGACATTGTCGCGTACTAAATCGCGCGGTAAATTATTTTTAAGCCTATGACCTAAATGTTTTACCACACCGATAACCACATTATGGTAGCTCACTAACATTTCTCCTTGAGCCATTTCGGTTAGTTGCTCTTGCACTGCTGTTGAAAAGCTATTGCTAGCAATGTCCCGGCTTCATCAAATAGTCTTGCGCTTGTGTATCTAACAGCTCGATACAACGAGGGTTGTGACTTGCATCAGCTGTTAGTGCAATAATGGCCTCATGTTTGGCTTTGTAGCCTTTTTTGAGCGCATCGGCGAGTTTTAAACCAATACGTTGGAAACGCATTTTGCCAATCAAAGGCATGAACATCGCTGGAAATAACCAAAATTCATTATCGCGAAGCATAATGATGTCACCTTGAGGCAAATCAATTGCAAAAGTATCGGCAAAGTATTGTTTCAGGGCGTGCTGTTGCTTATCTGGTGCAATGGTAAAAGGAAAGTTTTTCTGTAATTTAGGTTGTTTCTTGATACGTTCAACAGAAGCCGTTTTACGGATTTTTGCGACAAAAAAACCTTCACTATCGAATATCTGTGGCCAAACATGTAAGAAGCCTTCTTCGGTGCATGCTTTGTCTGCACCGTCAAATAGATCAGCTAAAGAGACAAACTCAACCGCATCAGGATAACTTTGTTGTAAATGCTGGCAAATATGTTGGTTTTCTAATTGGCTTAAGGTGCAGGTTGAGTAGACCAATGTGCCACCGGGTTTTAATGCTAAAAATGCCGATTCAATTAAGTCTTTTTGGGTTTCACCAATTGCAGTAACATCTTTAATATCCCAATGTTTTAGTGCTAGAGGGTCTTTACGAACCGTACCTTCGCCGCCACAGGGGGCATCTAATAAAATGGCGTCAAATGATTCATATAAATATTCGCCAAATACACGACCATCAAAATGAGTGAGTGCAGTATGACTAGCGCCCATTCGCAAAACATTGGCATGTAAAACTTTCACTCTGCTAGCAGAATATTCATTGGCAATCAATAAGCCTTTATTTTGCATTAAAGCGGCAATTTGAGTGGTTTTAGAGCCAGGGGCAGAGGCTACGTCTAACACTAAATCTGGATTAAGCCCGTCAGCAAATAATGCTGTGGGCGGTAGCATTGAACTGGCTTCTTGAATATAAAATAGCCCTTGTATGTGTTCAATGGCGTTGCCTAATTGCACATCATCCTTGCCGTCAATCCAAAAACCATCAGCGCACCAGGGGATGGGGGATAATTGCCATCCCGCTTGAGTCATTATTTGGACAAATTCTGCACTGGTTATTTTTAAGGTATTGACCCTTATAGATTTTCGTAATGGTTTATCACAAATAGAGATAAACTCATCAATGGATAAGTGAGCCGGCAGTTCTTTCTCTATGTGGCTGATAAAGTTTGGGTTTAATTGAACCATAATAATCAAGTTACACTTTTTTAGCAGAATTATGCCGATCATAACACGTAATTGTTGCCCCTCAATCCCTATGAATACTGTATATTATGCAAAAAATTATAACTGTGTGACGGAGTTAAGTGTGTTAAATCGGGTCTGGCTTTTATTTTTTATTGTGGCTGCCGTTTCTATTATCATCCAATTGTTTGGTGGCAATAACGAGGTCTTGGGCGAAACCGTCACGGCATTATTTGCCAGCGCCAAATTAGCTGCAGATATTTCGCTAGGGTTAATTGGTGTATTAGCCCTGTGGATGGGCTTAATGCAGGTGGGTGAAAAAGCCGGTGTCGTTAGCCTGTTTGCACGGGTGTTTGAACCGTTGTTGTCTAAATTGATGCCAGAGGTTCCCCGTGGGCATGTGGCTTATGGCAGCATCAGCATGAACTTAACGGCAAACATTTTAGGCTTAGATAACGCCGCTACGCCGCTAGGTTTAAAAGCAATGCATGATTTGCAAAGTTTAAATCCTATGAAAACCGTCGCGACAAATGCACAAATTCTATTTTTAGTGCTCAATACTTCTTCGGTCACCTTAGTGCCGGTAACGGTGTTTCTATATCGTGCACAGCAGGGCGCACCCAATCCAGCTGATGTGTTTTTACCTATTTTATTGGCAACAAGCGCTTCTACCATTGTGGGTTTATTAGTGGTAGCAACCGTTCAACGGATATCACTGTTTAACAGTGTGATGTTAGCTTATGCCGGGTTGATTATTGGCTCATTAATGGCGGGTGTTGCTTATTTAGCAACCTTATCTGTCGATGCGATTGGGCAAATCTCTATGGTGTTGGGTAATGGCATATTATTAATATTAATTTTCAGTTTTATCATGGCGGCAGGGTATCGAAAAATTGCGGTTTATGATGAATTTGTCGAGGGGGCTAAACAAGGCTTTAATCAGGCGATAACGCTGATTCCTTACCTGATTGCGATGTTGCTTGCCATTGGTGTATTGCGTGCATCTGGTGCGTTAGATTATGCATTACAAGTATTAGCTTCGGTTATTAATGGCTTTGGTTGGGACACGCGTTTTATTGATGCGATGCCGACAGCATTGATGAAACCATTTAGCGGCTCAGGAGCCAGAGCCATGATGCTAGAAACCATGATCATCATGGGGTTGATTCATTTGCGGGTCGCTTGGCAGCGATTTTACAGGGCAGTACCGAAACCACATTTTATGTGTTAGCCGTTTATTTCGGCTCGGTAGGTATTCGTAACGGTCGCCATGCGCTGAGTTGTGGTCTTGCTGCTGATGCCGCTGGGATCTGTGCAGCAATTGGTGTGTGTTATTGGTTTTATGGCTAGGGTCTGTTTGAAGCGGGATTAAATGAAAAGAAAAAAGGCCGATAGTGATATCGGCCTTTTGTGTTAATGAAGCACTATAAATCATTTATCTTGCACTGGTTGCCATTCGGCTCCATTCAGGCAACATATTGTGTTGCAGGGGCTTACGGTCATTTGCTGATAAACGATTAGTGTCATTGGTTACATCGCGCGTGGCAATCGCTATGCCGCCAGCAAGAATGGTTTCGAGCGACTGGGCTTCAAATTGTGCGCCAGAAAATAACCCAACATCTAATTTGATCCCTGATGCATCCCAAAATTGACTGCTTTGATTCACTAAATGGCGATATTGCGCTTTAACATGAGCATAAAGGGTAATATCGATGCCGCTGTCAGCTAATTGATAACCATCAATTTGCCCAATATTAATACCACGGAAAAACAATGGCGTACCGACCTTAATTGACCCTAATTGATTATCTACCAATTGAAATCTAACGGCATCAGCTGGGACGTTAGCATCTAGGCGGGCATGATTTAATGCCGTGAATTGGTTTGTTGTGGAAGTATTGTTACCAGGGATAACACCAATATACGGCCCAGTGATTAATGTGTCTGGTGCCTGAATTCCCTGCAAGAGAGATTTGCGCTTCGACGATAAAAAATTCACTGTCATCGCGACTGAAACGCTCAGCATAGTCACCATAAAGATAGGCTTTGGCGTTAAGTGTGGTCAATGTAGGGTTAAGTTTAACTTGTGAGATTTCACCGATTTGATGACCTTGGTAACGAATGGCTGCATTAGGCTTGATTTTTGCACTGACAGGTAAAATCAAATCGATGACTTTTGCCTGCATTAACGCTAATGCTTGACTGTCATAAAGCCGTAAATTGGCTTGAGTGTCATTTGCTAATTCAGTGTCTAAATACCCAAGAGTAATACTGCCATTTATCACTCCTTTGAGCGGCGCGACATCAATATCAACCCCGGCAAGACTGGCATTAATGGCAACTGCATTATTACGCCAAAAGACTGTATTAGGTTTGATTAAGGGGGTGAATTTTTTATCGATACTGATATCAACAGTGAACTTGTCTGTTTCTGCGTGCCAATTGACTTGATTTACGGCGCCAATTTGCATTTTTTTATAGTAAATTGGCGAGCCTTCAGCTAAGTCTGCGCCATCGATACTGGTTAATGTCATTGTACGCATTTGTTGCTGAGCAAACAGGCTTTTCGCCGCTTCAATTGATTCATATAAGGTTAATGTGTCATTGGCCGTCACTAATGTTTTACTTTTAGCGGGCACTAAACTGATAGCCCCTTCAAGCATCGTGGTGAGATCGCGCGAAGTGACACTAACACCATCTAGTGAAGCGTTAATGGCGAGGGCGCTTTCGGGTACAAAAAAGCTTCCTTGAGTCACTAAACGGGTAAACTCAGGCAAGATTTCGATTTGATATTCAACCTTATCAAAGTCCTCACTGAGGTTTACGCTAATGATTTGACCAATCGGCAATTGTTTATATCGTACTTGTGCGCCATTGCTTACACCTGTATGCGTACTTGCCTCAACGGTTAAGACTAATTTGTCTGCAGTGAGCAAATCCGGCGCTTGCGCGGCTATTTCAAATTGCATTGATTCAGTGGCACTTTGGCTACCGGGTAATACACTGATGACACTGCCGGTAACTAATCGGCCGACATTTTTCATCGATTTGAGTGAAAGCTCTGCCCCACTTAACCAAAAACGGCTGTCAGGGGTGATTAAGTCTTTGTATTTATGATCAACTTGAGCTATAAATTGAACACCATCATCGGTTAATTGTTTGCTATCTACCTGACCAATCGTAATGCCGCGATAAACGAGCGCAGTTCCTTCACTGATATCATCAGCATTGCTGGCCGTTAAGGTGACGTTAATCCCTCCAATGGCCGATTGCTCGTCATGAAATAACGGATAAGTATCGCCATTTTTGGCGAGTACGGTTTCTGAGCCACTATCAAAGCTAATTCCGCCGGCTAGAATTGAGGCAATACTTTCAGTGTTGATTTTAACGCCACTTAATGAAGCATCTATTTTTAACCCTGACACATTCCAAAAGCGAGAATCTTTATGCACTAAATGGGTGTACTGTTCTTGTACAAACGCACTGATAATAATTTGTTTTTTACCGTCTAAACGGTAACTCACTACACTGCCGACTGGAACCTGGCGGAAAAAAACCGGAGACCCAACATCAATTGATCCGAGCTTAGGGGCTTTAAGTTCCACCATAATCCCTTCGCTACCAGGCAAAATTGCTGGTGCTTCACGCTGTGCTTCAAACTCTGTGGTCGAGCGGCCTTCGCCGGGTTGAATCGCAATATAGTTACCAGAGAAGAGAGTGTCTAAACCTTCAACACCAGTGATACTGGCTTTGGGTTTGACTAACCAAAATAAGGTGTTTTGATTTAAAAATGGGTCTGCGCGATAATCCATAATCACTTTGACGTTAACCCCTTTAAGATCATCGTCAATCCCAATATCAGAGACTTTACCCACGGTTAACCCTTGGTATTTGACTAAGGTTTTACCTATATCAATACCGGCAGCACTAGGAAAGTGGATCATAATCTCGATACCAGATTCTTTGATACTTTTTACCCCAAGCCAAGCGCCTAAAATCAACGCGACTACAGGCAATAACCAAATTGGCGAGAATAATTTTTTCTTCACAACTTTAGGTGATTCAATTTGTGTCATGTTTTTTCCAAGCGATCCCAGAGTAAACGAGTATCAAGCACTTTGGCGGCTAATTGAGTGAGTAAAATCACCAAGGCAAAAGCCGTCGCTGCAGGTGCGGGTTTAGCGTCAAGTAATTGCCCCATATTAACCAGGGCAACCGTCAACGAAATAACAAATAAATCAAGCATCGACCAACGGCCAATCCATTCAATGACATGAAAACCCACCATGAGTTTTCTTTTTGATATGGGTAAATTAAAGCTAATGGCCGCTAAATATGTCGCGAGGCCAAAAATCTTTAACCATGGCACTAAAATACTGGCGGTAAACACAATAATGGCAATGGGGAACATGCCTGTTTGTACCAAGTGGCTAATACCACTGAAAATGGTGTCGTTAGTCACTACCCCGCGGTTGGTGAGTAAGGTAATAGGATACACATTAGCCAAAACTAATAAAATAGTTGCCGTAACCAATAAAGCCCAGCTTTGTTGCACACTGGCATAATTTCGAGTGGCTAATTTACTGTAGCAACGGCGGCAATTACTGTTTGTGGTTAGATTGAGTTTTTTACACACAGGGCACAAACATAAACCCATTTGGTTTCCCTGGATATGCACAGGAGCAGTATCTGTATGGTTTACGGTTGTCGACACTTCGTTGTCAACCTGCTCGCAAGTGTGTTTAGTGCTCATCAACAAAACTCCACATATGCTCGAGATTATATTCGCGCTGTAAAAATAAAATAATCACAAACAACATCGTAAAACTGAATGTCCCCATGCCAAAATACACATCGGAGAAATCAGACAGTTGAAAAGCAGACACTAAAAAACTAATCACATAAATTTCTAACATGGTCATTTGGGCTATTAGCCCCTGGTTTTTCAATAAGCTTGTATAAGTACGTTGCCAAAAAGATTGTTGTAGTTTTAATTTAACAATTAAGACTTGTGTCAATATCGATAAAATCAATACTGCTGGCGCTATCACTGCCGCAACCATCACAGCCAGTCCAACAACCCAATAACCTTGTGCCCACACCGCAATGGCCGCCTCAAAAACTGTGGTGGTTCTAATGCTGCCTAAAAAATGAATTTCAAGAACGGGTAATAAATTGGCAGGAATAAAAATAATAAGTGCAGCTACACACATAGCCAACATGCCATTTATAGAGCAATAAGGTGCATCATATAATGCGGTATCGCAACGAGGACAGAGCGCTCGAGCACTAGAAGGAAGCGCACGTTTTCTTACTGCCAAATCACATGAACGGCATAAGATTATTGAATCATGATCATCAAGTTCATGCATCAAAAGTGGTTTAATCCATATCAAAAGCGCTGAGTAAAAATAAGGCTATAACGGCTGCCTCGTTATCTGTTGGCTTGAATAATTGTCGCTAATACTTACCTGACAAAATTTCAATGCCGCTTGATAATATCAGAATAATCAGAACACTTGCATCATAAGTTAACTATGTGAGATTCTATGCACTGTATATAAAAACAGTGAGGATTATATCATGGCAGTGATTACCCAATTTGTCGTGGTCAGAGAAGGGGTGGAAAAGATGACATTCACATCGAAGAAGGAGGCCGATGCCTACGATAAGATGCTTGATATTGCCGACAATCTGCTACCTTTTTTAGCCCAAGCAGACATCGAACTTGATGAAAATAAGTGCGAACAACTCGCATTTTACATGGCAAACAATAAAGATGAGCTTTCTAACTTGCTAAAAGGCACAGTAAAGGTTAAAACCCCTCCTGCAGCCAAAGTCAAAAAGACCACTGCGAAAAATACGCCAACAGAATAACGACGTAAATCTACCAGCCTGCATTAACGTCTGTGTCAAAGGAAAGAAAATGAAAACCGAATTTTACCAAACATTAAATCGTCAAGCCCAAGCATTACTTGAAGGTGAGGACGACTTAATAGCGGCAATGGCTAATTTTTCAGCATTACTCAATGATAACCTTGCTGATTTAAACTGGGCAGGATTTTACATTAAACGTGGTGAACAATTAGTATTAGTACTCGTTTCAAGGTAAAGTTGCGTGTACTCGAATTGCTATGGGCAAAGGTGTATGTGGTACCGCTGCCGAATTAAATATGACTCAACGTGTCGCCGATGTCCATGCATTCGATGGTCACATTGCATGCGATTCGGCCAGTAATTCTGAAATCGTTATCCCAGTTCGCCAAGGTGAAGAAGTGGTTGCCGTTTTAGACATTGACAGCCCTTTATTGAATCGTTTTGATGAAGATGATCAAATTGGCCTAGAAATGATGATAAAAAGTTTCGAATCTGGCTTATTTGCTTAAATAGCGAACAAATAAGGCTAAATCATAGTCGCATTCGCTGCTGTGAGCTTTATAATACGCAGCAACACGCATTTGTACTGGATTTCAGTGTCAGCGATGATTTAAGCTGATAACAAGTTTGGTTAAATTGTTAAGGTTTGTTTCAATGACTTTAGCAAACAGGCGGATAGTGATAATTTGTACGTTGAGCTTTATATACAAAGCTTAGCGAAAGATGAACGACTGTATGGCATACTCTGCCGCAGAACAGTCCCTTTATTAACGTGGAAGTAAAAATGGAATCAACAGACAAGTTGACCGACACCAACGCAATATTAGCGTATTTATATGAAACCTTTCCTTTATGCTTTATTGCTGAAGGTGAAACTAAACCATTAAAAATTGGTCTATTTCAAGACTTGGCTGAACGGTTAGCTGATGATTCTAAAGTCAGTAAGACACAATTACGTGTTGCACTACGTCGTTACACAAGCAGCTGGCGCTACCTCAAAGGTGTTAAAGCCGGTGCCCAACGTATCGATCTTGATGGCAATGAATGCGGTGAATTAGAGCAAGAGCATATTGATCACGCTCAAGCAACGTTAAAAGAAAGCCAAGAAAAGGCTAAAGCTAAACGTCAAGCTCAAGCACCAAAAAATGCAGCTAAAAAGCCTGCAAAGAAAGCCGCACCTAAACGTGCACCAGTGAAAAAAGAACGTCCAGCACCTGTCGCTGCGCCTGTTGTTAAATTAGAGCCTGCAAAGCTTGAAGAGTTAAAACAAAAGCAACGAGTCAATGTTAAATTAGGCGCAACACCTGTACCGGGTGTCGTTACCGACATTAACAAAGAAGATGTGCTTGTTCAGTTAGACACTGGCTTGACCATCAAAGTACGTGTAGAGCACATACTATTATAGAAATTTAAGGAGTACTTGTTGATGCGAAAACTTACCTTGGCCGTGTCGATTGCCAGCTTATTTGTCGGCTTTTCGGCGTGGGCAATATCACCAACGATTCAAATCAGCGAGTTACCCAAGCTAGCACAAGAGCCGCAACACAAAGTGGCTAGCAAGCGAGTAACCACATTGTTTACTCGCTCGCACTATCATCGCTTTAATCTAGACGATGCCTTTTCTGAGCAAATCTACTCACGTTTTCTTGAGCAATTAGACTATCGCCGTAATGTGTTAACCGCACAAGATATTGCCAGCTTCAATCAGTACAAAAATCAATTTGATGACATGGTGACCAGTGGCGACATTAGCCCAGCGTTTACTATGTATGATTTAGTGCAGAAGCGTCGCTATGAGCGTTTTGCTTATGCACTAACGTTGCTTGACAAAGAGTTTGATTTTACCAAAGCGGGTGATGCTTACGAGTTCGACCGCGAAGATGCCGCATGGCCAAAAGATCTAGCTGAAGTGAATGAGTTATGGCGGCAACGCGTTAAATACGATGCGTTAAATCTTAAGTTAACCGGTAAAAAATGGCCTGAAATTGTTGAAGTGCTCGAGAAACGTTACAACAACGCCATTAAACGTTTAAGCCAAACCCAAAGCGAAGATGTGTTTCAAAGCGTCATGAACGCTTTTGCCCGCAGCGTTGAGCCACACACCAGTTATTTGTCGCCACGTAATGCAGAACGTTTCCAAATGGAGATGAACCTAAGCCTTGAAGGTATTGGTGCTGTGTTGCAAATGGACGATGATTATACCGTGATTAAAAGCCTGGTTGCTGGAGGCCCTGCGGCTAACAGCGAAAAGTTATCGCCAGAAGATAAAATCGTCGGTGTAGGACAAAAAGACAATGACATTGTCGATGTTATTGGCTGGCGTTTAGATGATGTTGTAGATTTGATTAAAGGCCAAAAGGCAGTGAAGTTGTACTGCAAATATTACCTAAAAAAGGTGGCGCTAACGCAAAAACGTTTGAAGTGACTATCACTCGTGACAAGATTCGTTTAGAAGACAGAGCCGCTACTTCAAAAGTGGTTGAGCCAACAGAAGGCCAATACGCTAACCGTAAAGTCGGCGTGATTCAAATTCCTGGTTTTTATATGAATTTGTCACAAGACGTTGCTAAAGAAATAACTAAGCTTGAACAAGATAACGTTGAAGGGATTATTATCGACCTTCGTGGTAATGGCGGCGGGGCATTAACTGAAGCAACATTGTTAACAGGCTTATTTATTGATATGTGCTCAGTTGTACAAATACGCGATGCCAATGGCAGGGTGAATGAAAACCGTGATAATGACGGCAAGAGTGCTTACACCGGCTACCATTAACCGTCATGGTTGATCGTTACAGCGCCTCTGCCTCAGAGATTTTTGCTGCGACCCTGCAAGACTATGACCGTGCGTTAATTGTTGGTGAGTCAACCTTTGGTAAAGGTACTGTGCAACAACATAAGAGCCTAGGCCGCATTTACGATATGTACGAAAAGCCTATTGGCCATGTACAGTATACGATTGCTAAGTTTTATCGCATCAATGGTGGTAGCACCCAGTTAAAAGGTGTCACTCCAGATTTGCGTTTCCCAAGTGCTTTAGAGCCAGGTGAATACGGCGAGTCTGAAGAGAAAAACGCACTACCTTGGGATAAAGTACCTGTGGCGCAATACAACACGCTAGGTAATATCAGCCCAAGTTTAATCAGTAATCTTGATGCAAAACACAAAGCGCGTATTAGTACTGATACTGAGTTTAGCTATATTTATGAAGACATTAATGAGTTTAAAAAGCATCACAAAGATAAGACCATTTCATTGGTTGAAAGTGAGCGTGTTGCATCTAGCGAGTTAGATGATAAACGGCACCTAGACCGTGCCAACGCACGTCGAGTGCAACAAGGTCTTGAAGTGGTTAAATCACTTGATGACATTGAGACCACTGACGACAGTAAGCTACCTGATGCATTTTTAGATGAAACAGCCTATATCACTCTTGATATGGCAGATGCTGAAAAAATGGCGAAAGCTACTGCTAAGTAAGCAGTCACATGACACAAAAAAACGCGCTTAAGGCGCGTTTTTTCTTAATATTATCATGATGCTTAATTATATTGAAAATCAATGTTACTAAGTGAAAATGAGCTTGTTTTAAAAGGATCGAGTATGAGTCAAGCACAAGAAAAACATTTAAAAGACTACGCAAAGCCTGCCTTCACGATTACCCATGTTGATTTAAATGTCATTTTAGATGGTAAAAACACCAAAATAACGACTACCAGTAAAGTGATCCGGAACGGTGAGCACCAACACGAACTTGTGTTAGATGGTGAGCAAATATCGTTAGGTTCAGTCAAGCTTAATGGAAGTTCGGCTGATTATCGTCAACATGACAATCAATTATTCATTGCCACAGAACTCAATGAATTTGATTTAGAGGTAGTGAGCTTACTCGACCCAGAAGCAAACTCTAGTCTTGAAGGCTTATACATGTCAGATGGAGCCTATTGTACTCAATGTGAGGCAGAAGGTTTTCGCCGTATTACCTACTTTTTAGACCGTCCAGATGTACTGGCCATTTATACCGTTCGTATTGAAGCCGATAAAGCGGCATTTCCATTTTTATTAAGTAACGGTAACTTAATTGATAAAGGTGAAATGCCTCGTTCAGGTCGTCACTTTGTTAAATGGCATGACCCTTTCCCAAAACCGAGCTATTTATTTGCGCTAGTCGCGGGCGATTTTGATTTACTCAACGACAGCTTTACCACGCAATCTGGTCGCGAAGTGAAACTGCAAGTGTTTGTCGATAAAGGCAACTTACATAAAGCCGATCATGCGATGGCCTCATTGAAAAAATCAATGAAATGGGATGAAACCCGCTTTGGTTTAGAATACGACTTAGATATCTATATGATCGTTGCTGTCGACTTTTTCAATATGGGTGCGATGGAGAATAAAGGCTTAAACGTCTTTAACACTAAATATGTATTAGCGGACAAAGCCAGTGCCACAGATGATGACTACCACGGTATTGAGTCAGTAGTCGGGCATGAGTATTTCCATAACTGGACCGGTAACCGTGTCACTTGTCGTGATTGGTTCCAATTGAGTTTAAAAGAAGGCTTAACCGTTTTTCGAGATCAAGAATTTAGCTCAGACGTTGGCTCTCGCGCCGTTAATCGTATCCAGGCGATCCGCGTGATGAAAAACCAACAGTTTGCTGAAGATGCAGAGCCAATGTCGCATCCGATCCGTCCTGAAAGTGTAATAGAAATGAACAACTTCTATACCGTGACTGTTTATGACAAAGGCGCTGAAGTCATCCGTATGATGCACACCATTTTAGGCGAGGAAGGCTTTCAGGCTGGAATGAAGTGTTACTTTGAACGCCACGACGGTCAAGCGGTGACCTGTGATGATTTTGTCAATGCGATGCAAGATGCCAGTGGCAAAGATTTAACCTTGTTCCGTCGATGGTACAGCCAGGCTGGTACCCCTGTTGTGACTGTGACAGATAAGTACGATGCCGACAAAGGTGAGTATCACTTAACTGTGAGTCAACAAGTTGTCTCTAAAGGTGTCAAAGGCCAAACCTTACACATTCCGTTCAGTCTTGAACTACTGGACAATACTGGAGAATCGATAGTCAATAAAGTGCTTGATGTCACTAAAGCGTGTCAAACCTTTGTATTTGATGGCCTTAACCATGCCCCAACGGCTTCGTTGTTACAAGACTTTTCAGCTCCAGTTAAATTGGTTTATGATTTTTCCATCGATCAACTGGTTCACTTAATGCGTCATGCATCGAGCGAAGTTGCGCGCTGGGAAGCTTCAGTGCAATTAATTAGTCAAACCATTTGGCACAACATCGCTCAATTGCAGCAACAACAAGTGATGACCGTTGACAGCCGCGTCATTGAAGCATTCAGGGGTATCATACTTGATGTCAATCTTGACCAAGCATTAGTCGCTGAGATCTTGTCTATTCCATCTGCCTCGGCATTGATAGAACAGGTTGATAGCGTTGATTTAGATGCTTTAGAAAAAGCCAGAGAATTTGTTGTTGAAGAATTAGCCAGTGCTTGTGAAGATGAATTACTCGCTCGCTATCGTGAGCTCAGCACGCTTGATGCAGCAGGAGCGCGTGCATTTAAAAATATCGCGTTAAGTTTGCTGTGCCAGGTGTCTGATGTCCATGAGAGTGTCGTTGAGAAACAATACTACAATGCGCAAAATATGACAGATTGCCTTGGTGCATTAAAAGCGGCAACAAGCGCACAATTAACGTGTTTACCGGCATTATTGAGTGACTTTGAATCTAAGTGGCATTCAACACCTTTGGTAATGGATAAATGGTTAACATTGCAGGCATTGATCAATACAGATGATGTTATTGTGCAAATTAAACAGTTAACTAAACACAACAGCTTTAGTTTTTCAAACCCAAACAGAGTGCGTTCGTTAATTGGTGCGTTTGCCTCGGCAAACACCTATCAATTCCACCGTGCAGATGGTGAAGGTTATCGCTATTTAACTCAAATTTTGATTAAATTAAACAAAAGTAACCCTCAAGTGGCTTCACGAATGATTACGCCGTTAATTCAATTTGCTAAATTTGATGCCTCTCGCCAACAATTAATGAAGCAGTGTTTGCAAGAACTTAAAAACTTGCCCGATTTATCAAAAGATTTATACGAAAAAGTCACGAAATCATTGGCTGAATAAACGAATTGTAACGGTCACTTTTTAACGAAATGAAGCGACCATATTAACAGTAAAAAAGGAGAGCTTGCTCTCCTTTTTTATGGAGAATACTGTGGAATTATATTTTTCATTAAATGTCAGTTATGAGGCTTTTTTACCTTACTACCAAGGAGTTGCAGAAAAAGTCCAAGTGCGTGATCAATATGCAAGGGTGTTACACATCAATGGTAAATATTTTAGACCATTTTTGACCTCTCAAGGTATACAAGGAAAGTTTAAATTGGTGTTAAATTCCGATGGTAGTTTTAAATCCCTCAATAAATTATAGAGTATTTACTTCAAACGTTTGATTGATTCATGTAACGGTAAAGTTAACAAGATGAAAAACTATAAGTACATGAAAATAAACTTTTTTCGATAATTGTTCATTATTTGAATGATTGTTCTTAGAAATAATTCAAATATCACTGTAAAAAATTCATCGCTTTTTCGCTAGACATCGTTAATTTTCTTAAACATTTTCTTTTTTTGACCTTGCTCAATATAGTTAAATGCTGTAACAATGGTGTTGCCTGTGGGCTAACAAGATGTTGGTTTTAATTCCTATAACAACTAATCCAACAGGTTACGGAGATTAACTAAAATGAATATTGTTAACAAAAGATTCAACAAATCGGCACTCGCTTTGGGGGTGGTGTCGGCACTATGTTTCGGTATGAGCGCTCCTGCATCAGCGGTGTCATTTGATTGGGGTGAAGTACGAGGCACATTCGATTCTACATGGACAGCAGGTGCTAGCTGGCGCGTTTCTGACCGTGACTGGGATGGTCAAATTGGTAAGGTAAATCAGCCACAATTTGATTGGTCTGGTTACTCAGCATTTGGCGGCGCATTTGGCTCAACTAAATACACTTCGGCTGAGATTTGGGAACAGCCAGGTTCTTACTCAAGTAACAATGACTTGAGTAACTTGTTGTATGCCAAAGGTGATACCACATCTGAAATTGTTAAAGGTTTGCATGAGCTGTCTTTAAAATATAAAAATTACGGTTTATTTTTGCGTGGTATGTATTTTTACGACCGCAAATTAAACGACGCAGATTATGATTTTAATGACCCACTTACAGGTCAAGAGTTTGACCCTTGTGAAGACAGCAAAGCGTCTGAAGTGCAGTGTAAAGATATCCGTTTACTTGATGCATTCGTTTATGCCAACTGGGATTTAAACGATGGCGCGAACCCATTAAGTGTTCGTGTCGGTAATCAAGTTGTGTCATGGGGTGAAAGTGCACTTATCTCTCATGGTATTGCGGTAATTAACGCTGTAGATTTAAACATTCTTAACGCACCAGGTGCTGAGCTTAAAGAAGCATTTCGTCCTCAGGGAATGGTATGGGCTTCTTTAGGGTTAACAGATAACCTCAACGTTGAAGCGTTCTACCAGTATGATTGGCAAGAAATTTGGGTACCTACGCCAGGTTCTAACTTTGCAACCAATGACTTTGCAGGCTACGGCGGTTATAACCAAAATGCTCAGTTAGGCTTTAATGCTAACCCAGATATCAATCAAGACTTCTTAATTTCAGAATACTCACGTTTATATGAAGCTGCTGCTGCGAGTGGTTTTGATCCCGCTTATGCTGCTTACATGACGGCATATTCTACTAAAGTGGCGCTAACTCAAGATTCAGCTAAAGCGAGTGATGATGGTCAGTATGGTATTAAACTGGGGTATTACTCACCAGAATTGGGTGAAACTGAATTTGGCTTTTACTATATGAACTACCATAGCCGTCGTCCAATTATCAGTGGTACAGCGTCTAACTTTACCTCTGAAGCCATTGGCCGCGATTATGGCCGATTAGCTGCAAGTGGCGGCAACATTGACCGTGATTTATTGCTAAGTATGGAAACCTTCACTAAAGCGCAAATTGTGTATCCTGAAGACATCCAATTATATGGTTTCAGTTTTAACACCTTAGTGGGTGACACATCTGTTGCCGGTGAAATTGCTCACCGTGTTGACGAACCTTTGCAAATTGATGATGTAGAATTGCTATTCGCTGCAATGCCACAGCAGTTAGCTAATGCTGGTTTACGTGATGACCTAGATGGTATTTCGCAAATGGATGTTTATGATCCTGGAGAAACTGTTGACGGATATATCACGCGTGATACGACTCAAGCTCAAATGACGTTCACTCATTTATTTTGCCTCAACGTTAGGTTTAGATAACTTAACCATGCTAGCTGAAGTGGGTGGTGTTTGGATCCACGATATGCCTGGTTTTGATGAGCTACGTTTGAGCGGTCCTGGCACAGCACGTTCTGGTGGTAATCCAGATATGCCAGGGATCATTGAAGCATTACATAATGGTCCAGAAACGAATCCATTCCCGACAGATTTTGCATGGGGATATCGTATCGTTGCTAAAGCTGACTTCAACAACGTGTTTGCTGGGGTGAACATGTATCCGCGAGTCATATTCTCACACGACGTTGATGGTATTACACCTGATCCAATGTTCTTATTTACTGAGGGCAGAAAATCAGTTGCTATTGGTTTGAACTTTGATTATCAAAGTCGTTGGGGCGCAGACCTTTCTTACAACAACTTTTTTGGTGGTGTAGGAACAACAAATGCTATGGCTGACAGAGATTATGTCTCTTTCAACGTCAAGTATTCGATCTAAAAGGATAATTATAATGAAGAAACTGACGATATTATCGGCAGCAGTGATTATGGCACTTGGTGCACCTGCTGCGCTGGCGAAAGTATCACAAGCTGACGCTGACAAGTTAGGTACAAGCTTAACTCCATTAGGTGCTGAAAAAGCGGCTAATGCCGATGGTTCTATTCCTGCATGGGATGGTGGTATCACTGAACCGGTTGCAGGCTACACTAAGGGAATGCATCACCCAGATCCGTTTCCAGAAGATAAAGTATTATTTACCATTACCAATGCAAATAAAGCACAGTACGCTGAGTTTTTAACGCCAGGGCAAAACAAGTTATTTGAGCTTTACCCAGACAGTTACAAAATGAACGTGTATCAAACTCGTCGAAGTGCTTCAGTCCCTCAGTACGTATACGATGCAACGAAGAGCAATGCGACTAATGCCGAACTTGTTTCCCAAGGTAATGGTATTACGGGGGCAACAATTGGCACACCTTTCCCTATTCCTGCTTCTGGTTTAGAAGTCATTTGGAATCACATTTTACGCTATCGTGGTGTTGATGTAGAAACTTACCGTAGCCAGGCCGCACCAACATCTGGTGGGTCATATACTTTAGTTGAAAATGCTGAAGAGATCCGTTTCGAATACACTCGCCCAGAGATCACTTTAGATAAACTTAAAGAAACAAATACGTTATTTTACTTTAAGCAGGTTGTTACTCAGCCAGCTCGATTAGCTGGT
The DNA here is from genome assembly GCF_025398315.1 of Shewanella phaeophyticola. GTDB lineage: Bacteria > Pseudomonadota > Gammaproteobacteria > Enterobacterales > Shewanellaceae > Shewanella > Shewanella phaeophyticola. The sequence continues at coordinate 2,146,474 of NZ_JAODOQ010000001.1, read as the reverse complement.
ACAGCACTGTTAGTAAAAGAAACCATGGATCAAGAGGCTTTACCTCGGCAAGCATGGACCTATAACACTGGACAACGCCGCGTTCGTAAAGCGCCTAATGTCGCGTTTGATACGCCAGGTACAGTATCTGATGGCTTAAGAACTACAGATGACTTTGACATGTTCAATGGTTCGCCTTCGCGTTATAACTGGGAACTAGTTGGTAAAAAAGAAGTTTATATTCCTTACAATGATTACAAGCTGCATTCAGACCAATTAAAGTATGACCAAATTTTACAACCTGGTCATATTAACCCTGAATATGCTCGTTATGAAAAACATCGTGTTTGGGAAGTGAAAGCGACGTTGAAAGATGGCATGCGTCACATCTATAAAACACGTGTTTTCTATATTGACGAAGATTCATGGCAGGTATCATTAACGGACATGTACGACAACCGTGACGAGTTATATCGTGTTGGTGTTGCACATACCATTAACTACTATGATGTATTAACAAATTGGAGTACGTTAGAAGTATTCCATGACTTACAATCACGTCGTTACTTGGCAATGGGATTAGACAACGAAGGCCGCATGTATAACTTTGATGCGTCTCTTTCAGAATCTAACTTTACGCCTGATGCATTAAGACGTGCAGGTATTCGTTAATAGCCATAAATGGGGCGCTTAGCGCCCCTTCATTGTTAAGGAAGTTTGTATGACGTTTAGCATGCTTCGCAGTGTAGTGGCGATTGGGATTAGTGCATGTTTATATACTGCTTCAGTAGATGCCCAACTCGATCCACTTACTGTTCAAATTCAACCTTTAGCTCAATCTTCTTTATTACTTGATATCGCTAATGCCGGTGACAATCTCGTTGCTGTAGGCCAGCGTGGTAATGTTTTAGTTTATAAAAACGAGCAATGGCAACAAGTCTCGACACCGGTAATAACACATCTCACCAAAGTGTTCTTTTTTGATGACTTAAATGGCTGGGTAGTTGGCCATGATGCCACCATTATTCACACAAAAGATGGCGGTGAAACCTGGTCGGTGCAGATGCAATCAACCAAAATTGAAAAACCATTTATGGATATTCGTTTTTATAGCGCAAGTGACGGTATTGCGGTTGGGGCTTATGGATTGTTTTATCGCACCGCTGATGGTGGTAAAACGTGGACTGATGAATTTCATCAAGAGTTACTATTTGAAGAAGATATCGGTTATCTAAACGATTTAAAAGCGGAAGATGAAGCACTTTATTTGTCTGAACGTGCAGCATTATTACCACACTTTAATCGGTTAATCCGTCTTGCTGATAGCCGTCTACTGTTGGTCGGCGAATTAGGTATGGTTGCTGTATCTGATGATAATGGCCAAACATTTACTAAAGTGGATTTTGACTATGAGGGGTCGATGTTTAATGCGATTCAAGTTGCAAACGACATCTATGTCATGGGGTTACGTGGTAATGTATTTAAGTCAGATTTAAGTTTATCTGATTGGCAACAGGTCGATTTACCTGTTGAATCATCAATCAATGGTGCATTGGTAACACAAAATAATGATCTTTACCTTGTGGGGAATGCTGGGATTGTATTGTCTGTTGATGATACCAAGGCAGAAATTATCACTCGACGTCAAGGTGAGAACATTGTGGCCATTGCTAAGGACAGTAAAGGCCAGTTATGGTTTGCCGGTTCTAAAGGACTGTTTCAGCTTAACTAACCTTAGGGTTAGATTGGATAATTAAAACAACAATAATAGAGCTAGAAAAGATGTTAGAAAAACTGGTCAATGGATTTGAATCTCATTTATTCCGAAATCGGAAGTGGGTCATCATATCGTTTATTTTTATTACGATTTTTTTAGGCTACCAAGCTAGCCAATTAAAAATGGATGCGGCATTTAGTAAAAATATCCCGCTTAATCATTCGTACATGCAAACCTACACTAAACACCAAAAAGATTTTGGTGGCGCTAACAGTATTATGGTTGCGGTAGAAGATACGAGTGGTAACATTTTTAATCCGGTCTTTTTTGATGCACTGAAAAATGTGCATGATCAATTATTTTTTATTCCTGGTGTTGAACGCTCACAAGTTAAATCTTTGTTTTCACCTTCAACTCGGTTTACTGAAGTGGTCGAAGACGGTTTTGCTGGCGAGCCGTTATTCCGGCAGACTTTCGTAATGATGATTACAGTTTGCAGATTGTGCGCGATAACATCGAAAAAGCAGGTATCGTAGGGCGGTTAATTGGTAACGATTACACCTCAGCGATGGTCTCTGCGCAATTAATGGAGTTTGACCCGCAAACGGGCAAACCCATTGACACTATTGCGTTTGCTAATCAGTTAGAAGAAGAGCTTCGTGGCAAGTTTGAAAACGATAATATTAAGATTCATATTATTGGCTTTGCGAAAATGGCCGGTGATGTTGCAGAGGGCGCTAAAGGCGTATTGCTGTTTTTCTTAATCGCGATTGCTATTACCGCAGTCATGGTTTACCTGTTTTCTAAATCCATCATGTTAACCATTCTGCCGTTAGCCTGCAGTTTAGTTGCCGTGTCTTGGCAGCTTGGATTGTTGACTGTAGTAGGTTTTGGTTTAGACCCCATGTCCATTTTAGTGCCATTTTTGGTGTTCGCCATCGGCGTGAGTCACGGGGTACAGATGATTAATGCTGTACGTCGCCGAGTGCTTGATGGACAAACCACCAAAGCGGCTTCGGCTTCAGCATTTCGCAGTTTATTAGTCCCTGGTGGTGTGGCGCTCTTGTCTGACACTGTAGGATTTTTAACCTTGCTCGCCATTGATATTGGGATTATTCGTGAACTGGCTATTTCAGCTTCGTTGGGTGTAGCGGTGATTATTCTCACTAACCTTATCTTGTTACCTTTGGTTATTTCGTATTTTGAATTACCTAAAAAACCGGATAACCCACAAAAGGCGCAGCAAATTGAAAACTTATGGCGTTGGCTCTCTAATTTTGCGACGCCAAAATATGCCATCATTGTATTAGTATCAACTGCTGTACTTTATGGTATCGGGTTTCAACAGTCTTCTAAGATGAAAATTGGTGACTTACAGGGTGGGGCACCAGCACTACATCAAGACTCTCGTTATAACCAAGATACGTTCTTTATTACCGATCATTTTTCAATCACAACTGATGTGATGACCGTGATTGTTGAAGCAACGCCTGAAGCCTGTACCTACCATTCGGTATTAACGCAAATTGACCAATTTGAATGGATGGTGGCAAATACGCCTGGGGTTGAGTCAACTGCGAGCCTAGCGTCGGTGGCTAAAAAAGTGAATGCGGGCTTTAACGAAGGCAATCCTCGCTGGGAAATCCTACCGCGCACGACAGCCAGTTTAGTTCAAGCCGTAGGCCAAGTGCCAACCACTTCAGGTTTGCTCAATGGTAATTGTTCTGTCATGCCTGTTTATTTGTTCTTAAAGGATCACAAAGCAGAAACTATTGAAGTGGTAGTCAAAAAAGTGAAAGCTGTGGCCGCTCAATTAAACAGCGACAGTTTGCAGTTTAAATTGGCTTCTGATCCTGTTGGTGTTATGGCGGCAACAAACGAAGCTGTAAGTGAAGCGCAGTTACCAATGATGCTATACGTGTATGGTGCTGTATTCGTATTATGTTTAATTAGCTTTAAATCACTTAAAGCTACCATTGCTGTGATTATCCCTTTGTATGTGGTGTCGACATTGGCTACAAGCGTTAATGACGTTACTTGATATTGGTCTCGCAGTGAGCACCTTACCTGTGATTGCATTAGGTGTCGGGATTGGTGTCGATTACGGTATTTATATTTTATCGACCATGTCTAATAAATTGACTAATGGTATGCCAGTGCAGCAAGCCTATTTTGAAGCGCTAGTTGAACGTGGTAGTGCGGTTATTTTTACCGGATTAACGTTAGCCATTGGGGTGAGCACTTGGTTCTTTTCTGATCTTAAATTCCAAATGGACATGGGAATTTTGCTCACCTTTATGTTTTTAGTAAATATGTTAGGGGCAATTATTATTCTGCCCGCACTTTCAGCGATGTTTTGGCGTAAAAAGTAACTAAAACAGAGCATTAAATATAAAAGGGAGCTTAGCTCCCTTTTTTATTTTGCATAGTTAGTCTGTACAAACGATTTTATTGTCATTTTAAACGATTATCTATGCGCGATAAGGCTTGAACAGAGGCTGTACCACTAAAATTTTCCTCGATATAGCAGCAATTTAGTAATAAACTTTGCTGCAGATCTCAAATATGAGTTTCTTTTGTTAAACATAAAACAGTTGTATACGTGATAATTAAAATGACTCGGACCGACTGAATCAACAAGCCGAAGCATCCATATAATGATAAGAGCGCTGCCATAGACGCTTAAGGAATCTGCAACATGGCCTTGAAAGATGCAATGCCTTCAGTACTACTTGAAAATGTAGTTAACCTAATTCACACCAAAATCCCTCATTCTCAGGCTAAACAAGTTGAGCAACTCGCTCATTGTCTCTACACCCATATGTCAAAAGACGATCTTAATGCTCGTAATGACAGTGACTTATATGGTGCTGTAGTGAGCCTTTGGAATGCACTTAATAAAACTGCACCGGATGACACCCACATTCGCGTGTTTAACCCAAGCCAAGCAAAACATGGTTGGCAGTCAACTCACAGCATTATCGAGATTATTCAACCCGATATGCCGTTTTTAGTTGACTCATTATCCATGGCGTTAAATCGGATGGGCATTACTGCTCATGTGATGTTACATACGCCGTTGGCCGTAAGCCGTGAAAGCAATATTGTTTCTGGCGTGTCTTTTTTAAATGACGCGACTGAGGACAGTGGCAGTATTGCAGTATTTTTGATTGAAATTGATAAGCAAAATAGCGATGCCGACATTAAAACGATAGAAAAAGAAATACAGTCGGTACTTGCAGATGTTGCCGCCTCGGTTCACGACTGGCAATTAATGACAGACAGATTAACGGACACCATCGCACAATTACCTTCGCGCCCTTTTCCTGGTGCAAAAGCTGAATTACAAGAGTCTATTGATTTTTTAAATTACTTAAACGCGCACCATTTCACGTTATTAGGTTACCGTTACTACGAACTTAAGCGCGTAGAAGGTGATGTTGAACTCGTACCTGATCTTGAATCAAGTCTTGGGTTAATGAACCGTTCTAAACACTCGCATTCAGAACGTGGTTTATTATTATCGACGTTATCTGATACCGCACGTAAAGAAGCGCTAAATGATAGCCTATTAGTGTTAACCAAAAGTTCTGCTAAAAGCCGTGTTCATCGTCCTGCTTATGTCGATTATGTGGGCGTTAAACGTTTTGACTCAAAAGGGAATGTGGTTGGTGAAGATCGCTTTATCGGTTTATACGCCTCTAATTTATATAACCGTAGCCCACGCGAAATACCGCTATTAGGTGAAAAGATTCAACGTATCCTTGATAATTCAGGGTTAACACCGCGCTCGCACGATTACAAAGCGTTAATGAATATTCTTGAAAACTTGCCGCGTGATGAGTTAATTCAAGCCAAAGATCATGAGCTGGCTGCTATGGCTCATGGCGTTTTGGAAATGCAAGACCGTGATAAATTAAAACTATTTGTTCGCAAAGATGGTTTTGGCCGTTTCTTATCGTGTTTAGTTTATGTGTCGAAAGACCGTTACAACACTAAATTGCGTCAAGATACCCAACGCATTTTGGCTCAACATTTCAACAGTAATGAAGACGTTGAGTTCACAACCTATTTTTCTGAGTCAACCTTGGCTCGAACTCATTACATTATCAAAGTTGATAATAACAATATGGATGTTGATGTGGCTGCAATTGAAAAAAATCTCATCGAAGCTGCTCGATCATGGGAAGACAAATTACACACAGCATTAAATAATGAAGTGGGTGAGCAAGCGGGTACAGGGTTAACAAAACGTTATTTAAATGCGTTCCCGCAAAGCTATAAAGACGATGTATTACCCAGCTCTGCCGTAGTCGATATGCAACACTTAGAAGCATTAGACGACGACCATAAACTGGGTATGTTGTTCTATCAGCCACAAGAAACAACGTTAAACGACAATAAAGTTCGCTTAAAGCTATTCCATAAAGACGAACCTATTCATTTGTCTGACGTGTTACCAATGCTTGAAAACTTTGGTTTACGCGTGATTAATGAACGTCCGTACGAAGTAAAAACCAATGACGGTGCGACTTTCTGGATTTTAGATTTTTTAATGACAGTGCAAGGTGCAGCCACAGAAAACCTTGCAGACAGCCAAGATCGTTTCCAAACTGCATTGTTACAAGTGTGGCAGAAGAAACTTGAAGATGATGGTTTTAACCGCATGGTGTTGTCTACTGGGTTAAGCGGTCGTGAAGTGTCTATTTTACGCGCTTATGCTAAGTATATGCGTCAAATTGATGCAACCTTCAGTCAGTCTTATATCGAAGAAACGTTCAGCCGTTATCCTAAATTGGCTGATTTACTGGTGAAAATGTTCATCCGTAAGTTTAACCCTAAGCTTAAAACGCGCACGTTGAGCAAGTTCCTAGAACAAATCGATATTCAACTAGATGACGTGTCAAGTCTTGATGATGACCGTATTATTCGTCGCTACCTAGATTTAATTAATGCAACACTGCGAACTAACTTTTATCAAACTGCCATGGGCGGCGTAGCAAAAGATTATATTTCATTTAAGTTTGCGCCAGGTTTAATCCCAGAAATGCCTAAGCCGTTGCCTAAATTTGAAATTTTCGTGTATTCACCACGTGTTGAAGGTGTACATTTACGCGGCGGAAAAGTGGCTCGTGGTGGTTTACGTTGGTCAGATCGTCGCGAAGACTTCCGTACTGAAGTACTAGGTTTAGTAAAAGCACAACAAGTTAAAAACACCGTGATTGTGCCTGTTGGTGCAAAAGGTGGTTTTGTGTGTAAGCAGCTGCCAACAGAAGGCGGACGCGAAGCTTTCTTTACTGAAGGGCAAGAGTGTTACCGTATCTTTATCCGTGCGTTATTAGATATTTCTGACAACATTATTAACGGTGAAGTGGTTCCTCCTGTTGATGTGGTGCGTCACGATGAAGACGATGCCTACCTCGTTGTTGCCGCAGATAAAGGTACCGCGACGTTCTCTGACATTGCCAATGCCATTGCGATTGAATACAACTTCTGGTTAGGGGATGCGTTTGCCTCTGGTGGCAGTAACGGTTATGACCACAAGAAGATGGGGATCACTGCGCGCGGTGCATGGGAATCGGTTAAACGTCATTTCCGTGAAATTGGTGTAGATTGTCAAACAACCCCCTTTACTGCTTTAGCCATTGGTGACATGGCCGGAGACGTATTTGGTAATGGTATGTTGCTATCTGAGCAAACTCAGTTAGTGGCAGCCTTTAACCATATGCATATCTTTATTGATCCCACGCCAAATATTGAACAAAGTTATATTGAGCGCCAACGCTTATTTGCGTTACCTCGTTCAAGCTGGGAAGACTACAATGCCAAACTGATTTCTAAAGGCGGCGGCATTTTCTTGCGCTCTGCTAAGTCAATTAAATTGACGCCAGAAATTAAAAAGATGCTGGCAACTGAAAAAGACAGCATGAATCCAACTGAACTGTTAAAAGAGCTACTGAAAATGCCAGTGGATCTAATTTGGAATGGTGGTATTGGTACTTATGTTAAGTCGAGCAAAGAAACTCATGCCGAAGTGGGCGACCGTGCAAACGACGCATTACGTGTTAATGGCAAAGAGGTTCGCGCTAAAATTATTGGCGAAGGCGGCAACCTAGGTTGTACCCAGTTAGGCCGTATTGAATACTGTGCTAGCGGTGGTCGCATGAACACTGATTTCGTTGATAACGTCGGCGGGGTTGATTGTTCTGATAACGAAGTAAACATCAAGATTTTCTTGAACACACTAGTCGCTGAAGGCGAGTTAACGGTTAAACAACGTAACCGTTTACTTGAAGATATGACCGATGAAGTCAGCGACATCGTTATTCAAGACTGTAAAGATCAAACACGTACCATTTCGGTTACCCAAGTGCATGGTGTGTCACAGCTTAAAGAGCAAATCCGCTTTATTCAGTATCTTGAAAAAGAAGGCAAACTCGATCGCGCCCTTGAGTTTTTACCAAACGATGATGACTTAGCTGAACGTTTAGCGAATGGGCGTGCGTTAACTCGTCCAGAACTGTCAGTATTAGTGGCTTACGCTAAGATGGTACTTAAAGAGCAATTAGTGACCCCAGAAATCACTGAAGATGCATTTTTAAGTAAATTGTTAGTGGCTTATTTCCCGAAAAAGTTACAAGCCAAATATGCCGATAGAATGACAGCACATCCACTGCGTGGTGAAATTATTGCAACTTCATTAGCCAATGAGTTAGTGAATGATATGGGCTTTAATTTTGTACAACGTATGCAAGATGAGACCGGTGCAACAGTTGCCGAAGCCGCAATTTGTTATACTATGGCTCGAGAAGTGTTTGGACTTGATGAGTTAACCACTTCAATTACGGATTTAAATGGTGTAGTGCCTGCACATGTGCAAGGTGAAATGTTGCACCAATTACGCCGTAATATGCGCCGTGCATGTCGCTGGTTTATTCGTCATCGTAATCGTGCCAATGATATTGAGCAAACAGTCGCATTCTTTAAGCCAGTATTTGAACAGCTTAAAGCTAACGTTGAACAGTACATGATTGAAGCCGAAGTGACTGCCATTTCTGCTGAGATTACTGCACTAACCAACGAAAATGTACCAGAGTCGGTAGCGCAAATTGTCTCAAAAATGAGCACATTATTCTCTGCGTTAGACATTGCCCAAATCGCGCAACTTGAAGACAAAACGCTTGAGTTAGTGTCTGAAACATACTTTAAACTCGGCGCCAAAGTTGAACTGCATTGGTTCTTAGAACAAATCAGTGCTCAACCTGTTGCGAATCATTGGCAAGCGCTTGCCCGTGCAGCATTTAGAGAAGAGTTAGATTGGCAACAACGTGCGTTAAGTTCTGCTGTATTACGTACGTGTTCAGATAACTGCGATGCAGACAGTGTCATTAATGAATGGATAACACTCAATAAGCCACTACTGGAGCGTTGGTATCATATGCTTGCTGATTTTAAAGTTTCTCAAAATCATGAATTTGCTAAGTTCTCAGTCGCCCTAAGAGAACTGAACTTACTGATTTTGCATTGCGAAGGTCAGAAGTAATTTTATAATGTAAACAAGCCCTGGCGATTGCCGGGGCTTTTTTTAGGTCTAGGAGAAACCATGTTTTACACACTCGCACAAAAAGTCATGTTTCAGATGAATCCCGAGTTAGCGCATAATCTCGCGATTGGCAGCTTGAAAATGACCGGAAACACACCGTTAAATTGTTTTTATCGTCAACAGGTTAAATCTGCACCAGTAACGTGCATGGGACTCACATTTCCTAACCCTGTTGGGCTTGCTGCTGGTATGGACAAAGATGGCGAGTCGATGGATGCGTTTCATGCGATGGGATTTGGCCATATTGAAGTCGGTACAGTTACACCTCGTCCACAACCAGGTAATGACCAACCTCGTTTGTTTAGATTAAAGCCAGCGAAAGGCATTATTAATCGCATGGGCTTTAACAATAAAGGCGTTGATAATTTAGTGCGCAATCTGATTGCTAAAAAATCAGATATTATGGTGGGTGTTAATATTGGCAAAAATAAAGACACGCCAGTAGAGCAGGGCAAAGATGACTACCTTATTTGCATGGAAAAAGTGTATCAATACGCCAGTTATATTGCTGTTAACATTTCATCGCCAAATACCCCTGGGTTACGTGCAATGCAATACGGTGAATTATTAGATGATTTACTGGGTTCAATTAAACACAAACAAAAAGAACTCGCCGACAAATACGGCAAATATGTCCCTGTAGCGTTAAAAATTGCCCCTGATTTAACTGGTGATGAAATCCAAGCCATTGCTGACTCGTTAATTAATAATCAAATTGATGGCGTTATCGCAACCAATACCACATTAAATCGTGATGCTGTAACAGGATTGTTGCATGCAGAAGAAATGGGCGGGTTAAGTGGTAAACCTTTGACTGATTTATCGACTCAAGTGATCAAGCAATTGTCGATCTGTTTACAAGGTAAGATCCCGATCATTGGAGTGGGTGGGATCAATAGTGCCGAAGATGCACTGGCTAAATTTGATGCTGGCTCTGCAATGATACAGATTTATTCAGGTTTTATTTATCAAGGTCCTAAATTGATTGATCAGATCGTTAATGCATATTGTGCAAAATAGCATCTAAATTGCTAAGTTATTGATCAAAAATCATGCCGCGATCGAATTTTTGATCGTTCGATCGCGCTAACATCCTGATACTTATGTTATAATTTATAATTAAATTTTGATATTGCGTGAAAATTCATCTATTATGCTCTGGTGTTCATTTTTATTTAGGTGCAGACGACCATGTTATTAATGCCAAATAAGGACTGGCATTGGGAATACAATGAGACTTGCAAGCAGCTGAGTATTTCATTGGGTTCCGAGATGGAGTTCTTAACCCCATACAAATCAAAAATCCTCATTCCAGATGCATTAACTGCAGCTGAATTCAGCATTGAACACGCAAAATTTTATATTAAAATGCTCGAAACCCTGCCAAAAGTCCTGCATATTTCTGATGCGGGTATTGTTCAAACAGCGTTAAATGCCACTGCCGCTCACTTTTTATTACAATCACAAATGCCTAAATCTTGGTTTTTTGATGAAAGTGATGAATGTGTATATTGTGAAGTTGGTAAGCTATTCCAGTTAAAGTGCGGTTATTCTAAAGTGTTGGCGCTTGTTATCGATAATGGCTTACAGGCTGCCACCGTGATGATTTTATCTCAACACTGCCAGTTATCAGACAGTAAATCATTATCCCAGTTTGATACCATTAAAGTAATGCATAACCGTTTACATCCTTTACGTAAAGCCCGGCAAGTTGTTGCAGCATAGTGGATAAATGATGACCACAAGTGTGTTTTATGACTCAACTCTACTCTTAAATGCTGAACATTATGTTCAGCATTTTGTTTTCTCTTGCATAACCACTCCGCTGCATAACAATTAATGTGTTACTCGCGTAAGCTTGTACTGGTTTTATCCCTTTGTGACTATGGTGGTCAAATAGACGAGAATATGTAATAAAACAAATTGACTATATTACAGAAGTGTTTGTATAACATACTAAATTATAATATTTAGTTGAAAACGTTAACTCGGTACAAATATGTTTTTTCATATGTGCTAATGTAGCATAATTAGTTGTTTGAACTCTCGTAGGATGCCCTTCAAATATGACCATGAAAATGGAAAACCGCTCGATAGAAGAAAAAATATTACTTGCTGTGACCGCTGCAGCAATATTCATTCTATCGCCATTTTTGATGAAAAGTATATTCGAATACAATAAATTACGAATTATTGTCGATCTCGTTGCTGTAGGCGGAATTTCCATCATTTTTATTGGTGTCTGGTTTACCAGCAAAGTTAAACTCTTTAGCGGTCTTTTTGCCATCATTGCTCACGTTAATATTTTATTCGGTATTTATATTGTGGGCAGCGATTTAATTTTTTGGCTTTTTCCTATTATTATCGCCAGTTTTTATTTATTACCGACAGTGATCGCATGTGTGCTTAATGGCTTATTAATTTCTATTGCTGGAGTATTAACTTACCAACATTTTGAGCATTTTTCCTTGCCTCTCATCATGGCGTCGTTTGTGGTTACCGGGATTTTTTCATTAATCTTTTCGATATTTATGCAGCGTAAAAACCGCCAACTTTTAGAAAAGGATAAAATAAACCAACTTCGTAATACTATTTTGGAATTAATCGCCAGTTCGAGCAAATTATCTAAAGTGTTATCAGCTGTGGTGGAAGGCATTGAAAATGAACTGCCAGGGACACTGTGCAGTATTTCTTTAGTCGACGATACAGGCTCACAATTGCGCTTAGCTGCTGCGCCCAGGTTGCCTGAATTTTATAAAGAGGCTGTCGACGTTATTCCCATCGCAAAGGGCGTAGGTTCGTGCGGGGAGGCGGCAGCGCTCGGAAAAAGAGTCCTTGTAACCGATATTGCGACACATCCTAATTGGACAGCGTGGGCGCAAATAGCCCATAAAGCTCAACTGGTGTCGTGTTGGTCTGAACCGATTATTAGCCATAATGGCAATATTATCGGCACGATTGCGATTTATTTTAATGCCACTATGATACCAACTGAAAACCAATCTGATTTAGTTGCACAATTTGTTAATTTGACACGCATTGCCATCGAACGAGACAAGGCGGATAACATTATTTGGCATCAGGCTAATTTCGATAATCTAACTCATTTACCCAATCGACATTTATTAAATGAGCATCTCTCTAACGCAATCGATAATGCTGAGCGAGATAAAAAGCAATTGGTAATAGCAATGCTTGATTTAGACAAATTTAAAGATGTGAATGACTCTTTGGGGCATGCAGCAGGCGACAGTGTGCTTATTGAGTGTGCTAGCCGAATTAAAAATAGCATCCGAAAAAACGATATTGTCGCGCGTTTAGGTGGCGATGAATTTATTATCGCTTTTGTGGGGACTACTTCAGCCGAAGATATCGATAAAATCGGCCAAAAGCTCTTAACCACACTGGCACAACCTTATGTAATAGAACATAAAAACTTTTATTGCACAGCCAGTATAGGCTTGGCTTGTTACCCTAATGATGGTTTAACTATTGACGCTTTAATGACGAATGCGGATCAAGCGATGTATCGAGCCAAAACACGTGGTCGTAATAGCATTCATTATTTTACAGAAAATATGAGTACTGACTTTCTAAGAAGAATGGAGCTCATCGACGATTTACGCACCGCGGTTGAACAAAAACAATTTCATTTGGTTTACCAACCTATTGTTGATTTACATACTCATCGTATTGCAAAAGCTGAAGCATTAATCCGTTGGCAACACCCACAAAAAGGGTTAATTTCTCCGATGGAGTTTATTCCTTTAGCTGAAGAGATTGGCCTTATTGTAGAGATCAGTGAATGGATATTCACCCAGGTGTCACAACAGGTGCATGAGTGGCGACAACGTCATTGTGCAGATTTATCTATCAGTATTAACACTTCTCCAGTGCAATACCGAAATGAAGGCAAACTGGTTAAAGCTTGAGCCGATTCTTTGCTTGCACAAGGTATACCCTGCGAGGCTATATCGATTGAAATTACCGAACATTTGCTCATGGATAATCAGGTTGAAGTGGTCGAAGCGCTTGAAACATTACGCCAGCAGGGGATAACCATATCCATCGATGATTTTGGCACAGGATATTGTTCATTTTCTTATTTAAAGAATTTTGCGTTTGATTACTTAAAAATTGATCAAAGTTTTGTGCAAAATATGTCTATCGATAATAAAGATGCTGCATTGTGTGAAGCGATTATTGTGATGGCAGGTAAGCTTAATATGCAAGTCATTGCCGAGGGGATTGAAACTGAAGAGCAAAAACAATTACTTATTAATGCTGGTTGTACACTAGGCCAAGGTTATTTTTTAGCAAAACCACTTTCTGTAAGTGATTTTGAACAACTTCTAATTACACAAAATCAATCATACTCTACGACATAAAGACTACCGCAGGCTCATTCACCATTTTTTACGACATTGAATGACGCTTATTACATCGATATGTTTAAAATGTAATAAGCGTCCTGTCATTCATTAACCCTATAACTAATAGTGCGATTAACTCATTTTACGAATGGTGCTGACTGGTGCAATACGTAATACCCAATGTAAAAGTGCCATGGATAACTAGGCACATAGGCGGTCGCTTTTTCTTTTTGAATTGCGCTGACCATCGCTTTACATCCCGTTTCTGTGTCGACAATAAACGGAACCGTTTTGACTTTCTCATTTATCTCAGTACGAATGAAGCCTGGGTGAATACAACTGACTTTAATCGGTGTTCCCATCACATCAATACGGATACCTTCAGTGAGTGATGTTAACGCAGCCTTTGTTGCGGCATAGACTGTCATCGCGCGTCTAAAGCCACGGACGGCACTGATTGAAGAAATAGTGACAAGGTGACCGCTGTTTTGTTCACGAAAAATAGTCATTGCTGCTTCACATTGGGCTATCGCGGCAATAAAGTTAGTTTGTGCCGTTTGCAGGTTTGCCTCAAAATATCCGCTGCCAATCGATGCCCCTTTACCCATACCCGCATTAACAATGACGCGATCTAACTGACCAAACTCTTGTTTAAATTGATTAAACACTTCAAAGACTTGTGGGTGGTCGTTGACGTCTAGTGTTTTAATTAACACAGTGATATTAGGGTTTACGCTGAGTAATTCTTGTTTTAATTCTGCTAAGCGATCTATACGGCGTGCGCACAAGGCTAAATTATGATTTTGTTTAGCAAATTCAATTGCCATGCCACGTCCTAAACCAGAGCTCGCTCCTGTTATCAGTATGTTGATCCGTTTCATATTATGCTCTTTTATTGTTTTTAATGAGGTCATCTATCATGACGCATGTGTTGTAATGTTTTCTGTCTCTATCATTAGCTAAAGTAAACTGTATAAATGACGATAATCACCATCAAAAAAGCCATGCTCGTTCATGGTGATCAAGTTTAAATGTTGGCTTTTCAGTTGTAGTTGAGTCACGCTCGCATTAACCAATTGTCTGTTTATATCGAAAAATTTATTTTCAGGTATCGCTAATGTTTGCATAATTATCTTGCTGATCACACCGCCTGAAGTAAACACAAATATTGTTTCTTCTTTGTCAGCTTGTTGGATCAACTGGGATAACCCTTGGGTAACGCGCTGGCTAAAATGCTCCCAGGATTCATGGTATTGAGCGGTATTCTCACTGTCTTGCCATTGGCTAATGGCTTGGCTAAAGAGGGTAATAAATGCTTTAGCAGGTGAGGGTTGTTGTTTTAGGTAGTGTTGTAATGCCTCGGGGCTCGCTAAATCTGGGCGATAAACAGAAATCACTTGTTCATGGTCAAATTCATTCCATGCAGGAGTTATTTGCAAGCCGTTATGCATTAAAGGCGCTGACAAGCTGGCTAAGCATGCATCACGGGTTTGTAGATGGCGCGCCATATCACCACAAATAACCTGATCAGGGCGAATATTGCGTTGATTAAAATGCTTAGCCAAATGTTGTGCCTGGCTGTGACCTAATGGCGACAAGTTATCGTAATTGTCACTGCCAAAACTGGCTTGACCGTGACGGATGAAATAGATATTCGCCATATTTATGCCTTTTGTTTCATTGCGCGGTGACAGCGCCACATTAAGTAATGCGAAAAAATCCAGAACTGCTTAAACGCAGGGTTTCGGGTTTGTTTATGGTGATAGCGGTAATATATTTGCTGCACAATGCCCGCTAAGCGAAATAAACCGAAGACTTCGTAAAATCGAAAATCATCAATGGAAATATTCATTTTATCGCAATAATATTCAACCACTTGCTTACGCGTTAACATGCCTTTTAGGTGGGTAGGTTGGCGACGTGTCATTTGCGCAAGAAAGTCATCATCGGCTTGAACCCAGTAGGCAAGGGTGTTACCTAAATCCATTAACGGATTACCTAATGTCGCCAGTTCCCAATCAAGTACGCCATTCACTTTACTGATGTCATCAGGATCGAGTACTACGTTATCAAATCTAAAGTCATTGTGAGTTAAGCAAATCGTTTCATGTTCGGGTTTATGTTGTTGTAACCACTGCATCACCTTTTTACCCGAAGGGACATTCCAGGTTTTAGCCTGGGTGTAACGTTGGCTCCATCCATCGATTTGGCGCTGGGTATAACCTTCACCTTTACCGATGTGATTAAGGTTGGCGGCATCGACGTCTACTTTGTGTAACTCTATTAAACAATCAATGACATTGGTACACAGTGTTTGAGCTTGTTGTGGAGTAACCTGCAAGCCTTTTGGCAAATTTTGCCGAGGAATAACGCCATTGAGTTTTTCCATCACATAAAATTCAGTACCTAACACGCTTTCATCTTCACAATGAGCGAGCATCGCAGGCACATAAGGATAAACGGGTTTTAAGGCTTGTTGTAAACGATACTCGCGACCCATGTCGTGAGCGCCTTTGGCTTTAGTGCCTTTTGGCGCGCGGCGTAATATGAGCTGACAATTGTCATAGGTTAAACAATAGATCCAATTTGATGCGCCGCCAGTGTATTGAGTAATGCTTAATTGGCCTTCTAATCCACCAATATGTTGCTTCAACCATGGGTCAATAATGTCTGGTTCAAGCTCTTCGCCAGTTCGAACTGACTTGGCTTTATCTAAATATTGCTGGTTCATTAAGCTTGCTCCTCCTTTAGCAATTGGCGTAACCGTAAGGTTTGTTTTAAGACGATAGTAAAGTACCAGCGCAGAGGCAACAATCGTTTAAGTTGATATAAACGTTTACCTTGTTGGTGAGTTAGCAGTAAAAACTGTTTATTGGCCTCACCCTGATAGGCAATATTAGCCACTTGGGTGGCATCGATTGGCGACTTATCAAATAATTTGCCCAGGAGCTTTTCCATTGTGGGTAATTGGGTACGTAAACTAGTGCCGAGGTTGGTTTTAAAAAAGCCGGGACACAATACGCTCACATTAATATTGTCGTCAGCAAGTTCAAGCCGTAGGGTTTCAGATAACGACACCACCGCGGCTTTTGAAGCGTTATAACTGGCCATAAACGGAATAGGGGTTAAGCCCGCTTGTGATGCCACATTAACAATACTGCCGAAACCTTGCTGCTGAAAAATAGGCACAAACTGTTGGCACATATTGACGATACCAAACAGGTTGATTTCCATTACCCAGCGCCATTGCGAAATGGGTTCGGCGGCAATTTTATCTGCAGATGCCACGCCGGCATTATTAATTAATAAATCAATTTGCGGCCAACGAGATTGCAGTTCGTGTGTCAGCGCTTTGATACTGGTGGTGTCGGTGATATCGCAAGCGATAAAAAAAGCATTACCGCCTTGGGCAATAATTTGTTCGCACACTTGCTCACCCGCTTGCTGATTAATATCGGCAACACAGACTTCAGCATTCATAGCGGCTTCATTTGACAGCTAAAGCTTTGCCTAAGCCAGATGCTGCACCGGTTATCACCACATGTTGTTTCGTTTTCATTGGTTTACCTTATTTGTATTTAGCCAATTCAAGACGTGACACCATCGCCATGTGCACTTCATCTGGACTCGTCTGCTAGGCGTAAGCTGCGTGCCATTGTGGCAAAACCGGCTAATGGCGAATCGTGATTCATGCCCGCACCACCATACAATTGAATAGCCATATCAACCACTTGAGTTAACATATTAGGCACAGCAACCTTAATGGCTGAAATATCAGTCATAGCATGCTTAACACCGAGGTTATCGATTTTCCATGCGGCATTAAGGGTTAGCAGTCTTGCTTGTTCGATGGCTATTCTTGCTTGCGCTATGCGCTCAAGGTTACCACCGAGTTTGATGATGGGTTGACCAAATGCAACCCGTGATTGACCACGCTCAATGGCTAATGACAACGCCCGTTCTGCCGCGCCTATGGCTCGCATACAATGGTGAATACGACCTGTACTCTAAACGACTCTGGGCTATTTCAAACCCTTTGCCAAGCCCCATAATGACATTCCTCTTAGATACACGCACATTAACGAGCTCCATTTCACCATGGCCATAAGGTGCATCGTAGTCACCATAAGCGGTTAACATGCGGGAGATACTGACACCAGGCGTATCAAGCGGCACTAATACCATGCTGTGACGCTGATGTTTTGCCGCATCGGGGTGAGACAGCCCCATAAAAATCATTACCTCACAGTTTGGATGGCCTAAACCGGTTGACCACCATTTGCGGCCATTAACGACAACATCATCTCCGTCTTCAATAATGGTTGCTTGCATGTTAGTGGCATCTGATGAAGCGACATCAGGCTCTGTCATGGCAAATACTGAGCGAATATCACCAGACAGAAGTGGCGTAAGCCATTGGGCTTTTTGTTGCTCGTTTCCAAAATGATAAAGCACTTCCATGTTGCCAGTATCAGGCGCATTACAGTTAAAAATTTCGGGAGCCAGGATTGAGCGCCCCATTTCTTCTGCTAAACAGGCGTATTCAACACATGTTAGGCCTTGCGCTAACGTGGCATCTGGTAAAAACAAATTCCATAATCCGTCGGCTTTAGCTTGTGCTTTAAGGGTTTCTATTTGAGGTAATAATTGCCATTGTGTCCAATTACTGCTGTGATTAAGCCGTCTATTTTCGGTGAAAATCTCGGCTTCGATAGGCAGAATGTGTTGCTCAACAAACGATTTCACTCTGGTTAAATATTGTTGTGATTTTTTTGTGGTGTAAATGTTCATTGCATTGTCCTGTGTGATCTAAGGTATAAAAAGCAAAATAACGTGATCAAAGCCTGTTTATGTTGTCAGCATAACGTAGTAATCTAAGTGAACGAAATGAAATAACTAGCCAGTAATTAATGAATGTAATTCATAGTTGTTTTAGACATAGTTAAGCTGGACATTGAGAGAAACATGGCCGATACCAAAGCAATTCAGCAACTTGACTTAAATTTATTAAAAATCTTTGAAGCCTTGTATTTTGAACAGAATATGACGTTAGCAGCAAAGTCGTTATTTATTACACCCTCAGCGGTCAGCCATGCGATAAAGCGGCTACGTTTAGTGTTAAATGACCCGCTATTTGTTCGTCAAGGTCAGCAAATGCAAGCTACGGCTGCGTGTCAACGTATGGCGCCACAACTGATTAATGCCCTCAATCGCATTAGGCAAGTATTACAACAGTGTGGTGAGTTTGACCCACTCACCACCGAACAAACCTTCAACATTGCCATTCATGAAGCATTAGAAAGCCAGTTGATGCCTGCATTGATCACTCACGTAGCAAAATTGATCCCACATGCTAAAATTTGCAGCATGGCTTTATCTCGTGAACATATCTCGCGTCAGCTTTCTAATGGGGAGGTTGATTTAGCAATTGATGTGGTACAGGCCGTTAATGCACCTTTAATGCATATGCCGCTTTTATCGGATCCATTTTGTGTATTAATTGATGCTCGCCAACAACCAGAACTCGCTAACAACGTTAACCAACAGGCTTATTTATCGGCAGAACATGTCGCGGTTTCTAGTCGTCCCATTGGACGGGTTATGGAGGATTTGCTGTTGCAGCAGCAAGGAATAAATCGTTTAATCAAATACCGTTGTCAAAGTTATCAAACAGCGGCCAAGATGGTTTTAGGCTCGCGCTTGATACTGACTTTACCGCGGTCAATCGCAGAGCAGTTTACCGATGCTAATTTATTGATTTGTGCAATGCCATTTAACTTAACTGACATTGATACGCACCTCTATTGGCACAGTAATACTGAAACCGATCAAGCATTAAGCTGGCTAAGGCAGCAAGTTATGCGTGTCGTGCAAAATAACCAAACTCAGGTGACAGATTGATGTTCTTACAAATCAACAGTACTAGCTGCTATCGCATTTTGAGGTAATTTTGAATATCAAGCCATTAATAGCCACAACACCGTTTACTCAATTACGTTTTAGGCATTATCAAATTCACCATTTGTTGTTGCCTTACGCGCTGTATACCTTGAGTGTTATTCCCATTTATTTGTTTTTCATAGTGTCCGACATACATCATATTCACGTAGATTTATGGTTGGTTATTGCGGTCAAAATAGGGTTGTCTCTGGGTTGTGTATTGATATTATTGTTATTACGTCATCGCGCACCACAGTACTTAGAACTCGGTGAATTTGTATTGGTGTTTAGTGTTTTTGCATCACTCACTTATGTTGCCCAGTTGGCAATGATTTTTGGTGACGAGCATTATCAATCAGCGGGTTTACTGGCATTAGTGTATGTCGGCTCATTGTCGCGCATGGCGTTTAATAAAGCATTTATGTTGTTAACGTTAATGTTGTTGACTCATCTTACGTTGATTTCATCTGTAAAACTGAGTCAGGATTTTGCCAATGCGGTTGATAATTTAACTTTATTTATAGCAGTGTATTTTGTCGCTGTTATAGGGTGTTTAAGGCGTTGGTCTGAATCACAAAAAAGCTTTTTAAAATTTACTAAAATCCGTAATCAACAGTTAGTGTTACGTAAAAATCAACAAATCTTATCAAAACAAAATCAAACCGATCCGCTAACAGGTCTTAAAAATCGGTTATTTTTATCTGCAAATCTAGCGAGGATATCTTCATCTGCCGACACTTTAACGGTATTAATGATCGACATTGATAACTTTAAACAGATTAATGATACCTATGGGCATCCTTTTGGTGATGAAGTGATTTTAAAGGTAGCTGAGACCATTAACCAATATTGTCATGGGCATAATAAAATTGGTGTACGCTACGGTGGTGAAGAGTTTTTGTGTTTAATAATTGATGAAACTGCAGAACACATAGCCACATTAGCTGAAACGATTTGTACTGCGATAGCTCAATTAACATAGCTTCATTAAACATCTCAACGTCACCGTATCAATTGGTGTCTCTACAAATACATTACATAAATCGGCTGATTTTAAATTAATTGAGCAAGCAGACGCAGCTCTATATCAAGCAAAAAATGACGGCAAAAATCGCGTTGTAGTGTATCCACGACAACAGTTGTAGGGGATCCTTTCCCTATAACAGTGATGTAATAGCTAAAGCTGGTGAGTGGTGTTTTCTGTGCTTATTTGAGATTAAATGACATGGTTAATAAAGCTCAAAATATGATTAAAATTAAATGATCTCCCAAGCTTATTTGCGTAGTTGTACCATAATATTAATGACATCTTGGTAAGCGATATTATATTGGCGAGCTAAATTAATTATTTTAGTTTTGTATGTTTGAATATGTTCTTGTTTTACAAGGTCGAGTTGTTTTTCTTCTACTATGCTATTAATCGAATCTTGTAAGATCAGTAAGCGACGTAAACTGAAATCCAGTGACGTAATATAAGCGGTCATCTGTTGTTTATTACGGGCGTTTTCAAGGTTTGTTGTAGTGCGTTGCTCAAAGTCTAGCTCATCAAACGCATTCATCATTTGTTGTAAATTTAAATCGTTGCTCATAAGTGTGGTGTTCTAGATTATTTTCTAAAATTATATTCAAAATTAGGGGGTAAGTCACCTTTTAACGTGTTGATGATTATTAATGTAAAAACATTGAGTCTTTTGGGCGTTGAAAATAGCAATAGATGATCTATCGTTAACAAAACTTGTTGAATTGCTTCATTATTAGTAATCTAGGACTAAGACTAAGACTAAGAGTTTGATTCCCAAGGAGGGCTTATGTTAGATCTATTACCAGACTTATTTGATCATTACCCCGAAGAATTGACATTGCTAACCAATCCATGGCGCAGCTTTGGTGCAAAGTCGATATTTTTTGGCGAAGTCGTCACCGTGAAATGTTTCGAAGATAATTCGATGGTGAAATCTGAGTTAGCCAAACCGGGACAAGGTAAAGTATTAGTTGTCGATGGTGGTGGCTCAAGCCGTCGTGCATTACTGGGCGATATGATAGCACTCAATGCTTATGACAATGGCTGGGAAGGCATCATTATCAATGGTTGTGTTCGGGATGTGGGTACCATTAATGAAATTCAAATTGGTGTGCAGGCCTTAGGAAGTAACCCGATTAAAACAGATAAAAAAGACGTAGGCGAAGTGAACATAAATATCGACATCGCAGGGATTAATATTGCTCCAGGCATGATGATTTATGCTGATTTAAATGGGATAGCAGTAAGTAAACAATCCTTAGACCTGTCTATTTTACAATAGAAAAATTACAGACAAGGAAGCAACAATGAAAGCAGTAAAGTGGTTCTTAGCAATTGTGCTCATCCTCATAGTAGGCAGTACTGTCTATTTAACGATGTTTTTTGACTTAAATAATTTTAAACCGCAAATTGTCGATGCGGTTAAAAAGCAAACTGGGCGAGATTTACAAATTAAAGATGATTTGAGTTGGAGTGTTTTTCCTTCCATTGGCATTAAGCTGGGCGGGATTTCGCTGTCTAACCCTGAAAACTTTTCACCGGCATCAATGTTAGATGTTAATGAAGCCGTGGCTAATGTGGCGTTAATGCCACTGTTTAGCCAACAAATTGAAGTTGATTTATTAAAACTCGATGGGTTAACGCTTAATTTAGTGACACAAAAAAATGGTAAAACCAGTTTTGATGGTTTATCGGGTGAGGGCGTTTCAGAGCCTGCTGACGATGCGGCAACATCCCCTAACAGTAGTGATAGCAAAATGTCACTGCAAACGTTAGAAATTGGCGGGATTGAACTCACCAATACCAATATTAACTTAATCGATATGGCAACGGATACCAGCCAAACCTTTAGCTTAAAAAGCTTTACGTTAGGTCAATTTAGCTTAGGTAAGTTTGCTGATTTTGCTTATGAGTTTGCAGCGACTTTACCGGATATGCAATTGGCATCGTCAGGACAAGGTAAAATACAAGTTGATCAAGCCCTAAAGAATATCACCATTAATGACTTTACCATGAGCCACAATGCTCAAGGTGACAGCTTACCTAAAAAGTCAATCACGGTTGATATGACCACTCAGTTGCAAATGGCCTTAGATGCGCAAACAATTGAACTGCAATTGACAACACTGTCAGCAATGGACATCGCCGCTACGGGTAAAGTGGATGTTAATTATGGCAATTCAGTGCCTAAAATAGCCATGACTTTAGATGTTGGTGATATTGATGTAGATATGTTGTTACCTCAAAAAACGGCAACTGAAGACATGGTCACAGATGACACGCCAGAGAGTACAGCATCAGTGACAAGTAGCGAACCCGATTTATCAGTACTTAAGACAGTTGATTTAACGGTTACCCTTAGCGCTAAGTCAATTAAAGTCAGCAATATGCTCACTCAAAATTGGCAAATGAATATGGCAATAAAAAATGGCGTATTAACGTTATCGTCGTTAACTGCAGACTTATATGAAGGTAAATTAGCGCTTAGCGCCAAACTAGATGGCCGCAAAGCGGTGCCAACTTATCAGTTTGATAAGACACTGACTGGCGTTAATATTCGTCCATTATTAACGGATGCTGCAGAGGTTGATTTACTTTCGGGCAGTGCCAGTTTTCAAGTTAAGGGCAGTGGCTCGAGTTTAATACCTGAGAAACTGAAAAAGAATCTCGATGCAGTTGGTCAGTTTGAAGTGGCTGATGGCTCATTATATGGGGTGAATATTCCGCAAATGATCCGCAGTGCCCAACAAAAATTAAAAGGCGATTTATCCTCAGACGATAAAGAAGAGTTAAAAACCGATTTTACCAGCTTAACGGGCAGCTTTACGGTGAAAGAGGCAGTAGTGACCAATCCTGATCTTGCAATGGCTTCACCTTTATTGCGTATTAAAGGCGAAGGCACAGCCAACATTGCCTCAGAAGCATTGGATTACAACTTAACGACCAGTGTTGTTGGGTCGCTTTCAGGTCAAAGTGACGCTACTGATGAGTCATTGAAAGGGATTGATGTGCCGTTAACCATTAAAGGCACTTTCCAAGAGCCTAAATTTGGTATCGACACTAAAGCGTTACTCGAAGGCCAGTTTAAAGACGAAGCCGATAAAGCCAAAGAAAAGCTTAAAGATGGCTTGTTTAAAAAGTTAGGCATTTAATCAACTAAATGTCATACAAACAAAAACGGACAAGCATGGCTTGTCCGTTTTTATATAAACTAAGCAGTTAATTTAACTGTTGGTCACGATTAATTTTAATATTTGACCAGGTTGAATGTACTTACTTTTTTGTAAACTGTTCCATTCAATTAACTCATCAACGGTGACGTTATACTTAGTGGCAATACGCGCTAATGAATCGCCAGATTGCACACGGTAGTTTACCGTTTTCTCTTTGCTGCTGTTATTTGCAGTCACTTCGTTAGGGTAAATCACTAGGTTTTTGCCAACAGACAGTGTTGATTGTTTTTTAAGGTTATTCCAACGCATTAATTGCGCAACAGTGACCTGTTGTGTTTGCGCAATCTTCCATAAAGAATCACCCGGCTTAACAGTGTATGTTTGCTTGTTAGGGCTAGACTTAACCACGGTTTGACGCGCTAACACTTGATCTGCTGTCATGGTGGCTAAATCAGGATCTTTAGCTGCAACTGGAATAATTAAAAATTTTCCGGCAATAATATTATTGCCCTTGATACCGTTACTGCTACGAATTAACGTTGCTGTAGTTTCAAATTGGTCTGCAATTTCACTGATACTGTCACCGGACTTAATTTTATATCGCACCCAGTTTATGCGAGAGTTTGGTTCAATTGCGGCTAATGCACGTTTGAAGTTAGCTGCTTTGTCGCTAGGTACCACCAATTGATGTGGCTCTTGTGGTGCCGTTGCCCAACGTTTTAAACCTGGATTAATGGCTTTTAAATCATCAATGTTAACTTGCGCTAGGTCTGCCGCCAATGTGATATCCAGTTGGCTTTCAATGTTAACGACTTCAATTTGAGCTGCATTATCGATTGGCGTTAATGTGATGCCATATTTATCGGCATGTTTTATCACATCGGCTAACGCTAACAATTGTGGGACATAATGCGCTGTTTCTCTTGGTAACGTTAATGACCAAAAGTCAGTCGGTTTGCCTTTTGCCTTATTATTTTTCACCGCATTTAAAACTCGGCCTTCACCGGAATTGTAAGCCGCAATGGTGTAATTCCAATTCTTGTCCATTTTAGGGTACAAATACTCGAGTAAATCTAAGGCTGCTTTTGTTGAGGAAGCAACATCTTGACGGCCATCAAACCACCAGTTGGTTTTTACCCCAAATGATAATGCTGTTGGCGGTGTTAATTGCCATAATCCAGAAGCATGACTTCTTGAATAAGCTGAAGGATCAAAGCCACTTTCTACTATGGGTAATAATGCAAGCTCAATCGGCATGTTACGTTGTTCAAGTTGCTCGACAATATAGTATAAAAACGGGGTAGCACGCTGTGTGACGATTTCTAAGTGTTTAGGGTTGTCGATATACCATTGACGATATTGAGCAACTAAGGCGTTGTCGGGGATAGGAAATGCCATTTTATTGCTGATCCGCAACCATAGGTTATTGATCTCAGCGACTTGCTCTTCTATTTCTTCAATGGTGACTGTGGAAGATTTTTTCGATTTAACATTTACCGCGACCGTTTGTTGCTGGTTATCTGTTTGCGGCGCAGTGGTTTGGAGCGTTTGACACCCCGTCACTGCTAGTATACTGCCGGCAATTATGAATAAATTTGCTTTCATTTGAAGATACACTTCCTCAAGTTCTCTAGGGCTAAAAAGGGTAGAACATACCAAATGCCTATGAGACTCTTTTGGTCATGCTTTAGTTCAGTTTGGCATTGTAGATTAAAATATTTAGCTTGTCTTATTAAACTGTTTTCATGTTGATTTAAAAACTATTCTTCCATTGTCTAAGTAGTGTAAATGTATGAATTTCATCAATATTAGCTATGTCGAATTGTGCTGATATTGCGACCTGAATCGCATTTTTATGACAACGTAAAAAAGGATTTATGGCTTTTTCTATGGCGATTGTGCTAGGTATGGAAGGGATGTTTTTTGCACGTAATTGGATTCACTTTTGCTGAATACTCAATCAAATCAGGATTGGTTGGATCTACGTGCAAGGCAAAGTCCAGATTGGCTCGGGTGTATTCATGTGCGCAATAGACTTGAGTGTTGTCAGGAAAACGGCATAGCACCTTTAATGATTGCAGCATTTGCTCTGGGGTGCCTTCAAATAAACGTCCACAGCCGCCACTAAATAATGTGTCGCCGCAAAACAATTTATTATCAATATAATAAGCAATATGACCTAATGTATGACCGGGCACCGACATGATTTGTACCAGGCCTAATGAGGGGATGGTAATCGTGTCTTGGGTAGAAATGGTTAACGGCTGTGTAATGCCTTTAATGTGTTCATTACTTGGGCCGTATACCGCTAAGGTGTGATTAAAGTGCTGTTGTAATTGCTCAATACCACCGGTGTGATCAGAATGATGGTGAGTGATCAGTATGCCGACCAAATTTAAGTTTGTTGTGGCCAAATAATCAATCACAGTCTGAGCACAACCGGGATCGACAATATAAGCATCTTGGCTTGTCGATTGGTGGACTAACCACAGATAATTATCATTAAATGCTGGAATGGTATGAACGTTAAGCATAATCTGGCTCGAGTGATGATTGATAATCTGTTAGGGTAACGATAAGACTAAATGACATCAAGCAAAGCGGTTTATTTAATAGGTTGAGGAGTAAAACGTGGCAAGCTCGAGGTTAACACCACAGCACTGGGATGACTTACCATTTGGTGAAGTGTTACAAGCTGAAATAGAAACCACATTAGCCCCATGGTGGCCACGTATATTTGGCTACCACTTACTGAAAGTGGGTAGCTTAAGCAGCCAAATAAATACCTTACAGTGTAGTATTAATCGTCATTTTTCATTATTTGATGGCGACGGAGGCAATATACAAGCAGATCCCCACTATTTACCTTTACAACAAAATAGTATTGATGCCGTTGTTAGCTGTTTTTTATTAGATTTTGAGCAAGACCCATACCAAATATTACGTGAGTTTGACCGCGTGTTGATCAACAGCGGTTATATATTTATTGTCGGCTTTAACCCGGTGAGTCCGGCTTTTGTGGGTAAAATTTTACCCAAGTACCAAGATAAGCTGCCCTGGAGTGGGCAATTTTTTATGCCTTCTAGAGTGAAAGATTGGCTCGGCTTATTAGGTTTTCAGGTACTGGCAGATGAACGCTTAATGCATCACTCTTTATTAGGACTCTGTGAGTCGAAATAATCAAACGCCCTGGTGGCAAAAAACCTTAGCCAATTGGTTGCCAAGTACTGGCAGTGTTTATGTCATTGTGGCGCGTAAAATGACCGTGCCATTAACCCCAATAAAAGATAAAGCCAAAGTGACCGCACCTAATTGGTCTACAGCACCAAGTGCTGGGCGTACAGGTTTATCAAAAACCAAATAGCATGCAAGGTTTAAGCACATGCATTGAGTGCGAACATGCTATGAAGTCTATGGGTTATTCTGCCTGATAACCCACATCCGCTTGTTTAGGTTTAGCTTCAGCAGCTTGTCTTGCTAGAGTGTCACAACGCTCGTTTTCAATGTGGCCAGCATGACCTTTTACCCAGCGCCAATCAATTTTGTGTTTTTGGCTCACCGCGTCTAAGCGTTTCCATAAATCTACGTTTTTAACGGGCTGCTTTGTGGATGTGAGCCAACCTTTCTTTTTCCAACCATGGATCCAAGAGGTTATCCCCTGGCGCATGTATTGGCTGTCGCTGGTTAAAATAATATTACAAGGTTCGTAAAGTGCTTCGAGGGCTATAATAGGGGCAAGTAGCTCCATACGATTATTGGTTGTGAGTACATAGCCATCGGCCAATTCATGGGTTTTATTTTTGTATTTCATCACAACACCATAGCCGCCGGGACCTGGGTTTCCTAAACAAGAACCATCAGTAAAGATATACAGCTGTTTGAGTTCGGCCATCAAGTTGTTACCATAGCAAATATTCGTGCCAGTATACTCAATTTAGGCTCAGGCGAGGGCAGAAAGAGACCATTTTATGAATATTATTTCAAGTGCCAGTAGACAAGTAATTCTCGATACCGAAACCACAGGTATGAACCAAGCCGGCGGCTCAGTATTTATTGGCCACCGAATTATTGAAATTGGTTGTGTTGAGGTCATTAATCGCCGGTTAACAGGCAGAACTTATCATCAATACATCAATCCGGGGCAAGCCATTGATGAAGAAGCGATTCAAGTTCATGGTATTACCAATGAAAGAGTGGCGAATGAACCACGATTTCACCAAATAGCTCAAGATTTTATCGACTTTATCGATGGCGCCGAAATTGTGGCACATAATGCTAACTTTGACGTGAGCTTTATGAATCATGAGTTTTCAAAGCTGAATCCCATCTACCTTAAAACCAAAGATATTTGCAGTATTTTAGACAGTTTAGATATTGCGAAACGTTTGCATCCTGGACAAAAAAATAACCTTGATGCTTTATGTAAACGTTATGGTATTGATAATAGTCGTAGAACATATCACGGCGCATTACTCGATGCTGAAATTCTTGCCGATGTCTATTTAATTATGACAGGTGGACAAATTAAATTTAATTTGTCCAATGAAAAAGCCGGTCAAGAAGGCGGTGGGATAAAAAAAATAGACACTTCAGCGTTTAATCTTAAAGTCGTGGGTGCATCGGCCGATGAAATATTACTACACGAACAACGACTTGACTTAGTTGCCAAGTCTGGAAAATGTCTTTGGAGAGGGTAATTCTACCTGTATGACTGCTAGCCGCATGCGTCGTTTGATCATTATTTGCCTTCTTGTGCTGAGCCCTATTGGGACTTGGCAGCCTCTCGCTCATGCCGAAACAGTTAAAGCATCACAGGCAGCTGAACTTAAAAACCGTTTTAGAATCGATCATATGGTCGACAAATTAACCTTAGTTATCCAGCGTAATTATGGCTCGGCTCCCGGTGGTTGTCGTATTACCTGATGGCAGTAAGTGGTATTCAAATCGTCATCCACAAACGGTGAAATGGGTAGATGGTCTTGCTGCCGATATGATTTATATTGAAAAACCCATGCCTGGCTGTTGGCAGCTATTAGGTGACATTACTGAAGGTTCAACGATTCAAAAAATCTCTGAACTTGATATTGATGTTGAGCCCTTTCCTCAACCGTTATATCAAGGAGAACGACTTAAAGTTACCGCCAGGCTGCTCGGTGATAACTTAACCATGAGAATGCCTGGCCTTGATTTTATGGTGGAATGGACTGCTAAGTTTTCCAGTCAGCATGTTATTGGCGAAGATAACTTTGTCACCGGAACCATTATTGTTGGAGCCTATAAAGACAACGGTGAGAATTTAGATGAAGTGCCTGATGATGGCGTGTTTACTGGTGCGCAAAATCTCGATCAACCGACAGGTCACTATACATTAAACGTCACGGCGCGTAATAACCTGTTTGAACGCGAATATGTGATGCCGTTTGTATTATCTGAGCAGCCAATCACGGCCGAAATGGTGCCCAATAACGACCCATTAAAAGGTATTTGGCAAATTCAGTTGACGGTTGACGATACTCAAGTGCTGCTTGAACAAACCCATTTTTTGTTTGAGTTAGTTGAGCCTGCCGGTTTACAAATGCCTATCACACTGCAAAATCTCACCAGTACAGATCAAATCTTGTATCTACCTAAAGTCACTGACTTTGGCAGCTACAGAGTCAAAGGAACCGCAGTGTCGACCACCATTGATGGCCGAGAAATTGTGTTAAATCTACCGGAGATGTTTTTTAACTTAATCGAGCCTCCAACACCTGGTGCCTTCAGCTGAAGAGTTAGCGATACAAGCCGCTGAACAAGCCAAGCTAGAAGAGCAACAAGCAAAAGATGAAGCCATATTTTGGATTATCACAGTGAATGTGACGCTATTATTACTCGGCATTATTGGGTTAGTGGTATGGCGTAAAAGACAAACATTAGCTAAAGCGATGGCCGCAGCAGAAGAAAGGTTAAAACAAAATCCAGTAGAAGAACAGACAACAGAACAACAACCTGAGAGTATTGATTTGGATGATATCGATTTGACCATGCCAGATGAAAAATAATCTGCCATCTTAAATGTGATTTACATGTCTGATTACTGCTTGAATTTTGTACTTAAAATGAATAATTGCACATTTTTTAGCTAAACGCGTTAAAACAGTTAAAAAACAGTTGACGATTAATTATCACAACTTTATTATTCATCGCACTTGAGTGGAGCGGTAGTTCAGTTGGTTAGAATACCGGCCTGTCACGCCGGGGGTCGCGGGTTCGAGTCCCGTCCGCTCCGCCAATCAAGTGCCTGTTTATACTTAATAAAATATATATCATTTATTATGCTGTTATTTTATTAAGTATAAAAAACCGTTTTGGAGCGGTAGTTCAGTTGGTTAGAATACCGGCCTGTCACGCCGGGGGTCGCGGGTTCGAGTCCCGTCCGCTCCGCCAAATAAACAAGCCCTTACAGCAATGTAAGGGCTTTTTTATTGATTTTAATCTTCAACATCTTCAGCAATTGACCACGACACCGGTCTCGGTTCACTCATTTAGCGGTGTGGTCGCCCTGCTAAATAATAAAGCCCTGACTACTAAGAAAGGTCTTTATGGTGAATGTTATCGCTACAAGGTTAAAAAGAATAATTAACGCTCAGTTCGAGTGAACGTCCTGCACCTGCTATTTGCTCAAAGCCATAACTATTATCTGCTTTATATTCTGCAATACTGACACCACCCAGAGGGAGTTGATAATATTCATCAAGTAGGTTCTTTACTGCGACCGATATCCTAGCTTGTTGCCAAGTGATACTACTGCTTAAATTTAACAATGAAAAACTGCCTGTGGTGTTTTCGAGGCGAGTGTTGTCAACACGATCCTTTTCTGCCACCCATTGCCATGTCACACTGTTTTGCCAATCGCCACGTTGATGGTGTAGGCCTAACTCCGTTTGTAGCGGCTTGATTTGATAAAGGGGTTGGTGAGTATCATCTCGTTCACCGTGAGTGGCACTCAGATTTGCGGTTACTGACCACTTACCACTTGGTTGTTGTACAAATTGATACTCTGCATCAATTTTCGCGCCGTATAACGTGGCATCTACATTAGTGAATTGTAAAATATTGCGGCTGTTACCCTCAAGTCCACTGCTATTGAAACTACCCACCACATTAGCGTCAATGTAATCATTGATATCGCTATACCAAGCCGTGGTCGTCAATGAGAAGTCATCATTGATTTGCTTATATGCTGCACTCATTGTGTGGGCTGTTTCTTGATTAAGATCTGGGTTGCCAATGTATCCATTACCGTCGCCATACCAACCAATCATAGTGGTAGCCATGGTGCTTTGCCCCCAACTATAACGCTCATACAAATTGGGGGCTCTGCTTTTACGTGCTAATCCTAGCTCAAGGGTTTCGGTATCACTGAGTTGGTAACGCGCCAATAGGCTGGAATCAATAATATGGTCATCGCGTTGCCGCTCAATGGCGTTAAATGCCTCGGCCGCAGCAGCATTAACATTGGTCATCCCCATCATGCTCATGGTGTTATAGGGTTGTACTTCATCTGCATCGGTGGAAACATATTCATAGCGTAAACCTGCTGACAACCACCAGCGACGGTTGAGCGTTTGTTGCCATTCAGCAAATACTGCAGCACGTTTTCGCTCACCATTGTTAATATTGATATAGTCATTTGGACTCATCATTGTTGAGCCTGTCACCGCAGGCCAGCTATCGTCAAGTTGATATAAATAGTACTCTTGGCCAAGTAAAAGTATGGCATCTTTATTGATAGGAAATTGCCAATGAAGTTGATAACTTAAATCTTGTCCCGTAGTTTCCATTGGCATCTTGCCGGTTTTTTCTTCACTAAAGAACCCCATTTCATGTTCAACTCTGTGCCAGTTCATTTGGGCACTAAATATACCGTCATTTTCGAGATCCAATTGATAGCGCACGATTGCACCGAAGCTGTCATTATTGGTCATATCCATGTATTGGTTAGCAAAGCCTTGAAAAGGAATATGTTGATGAGTAAGTTTTACATCCAGTCGCTGTGTGTCGTCTTGCCAAGCTGCCATTAAGGCATGGTTTTGTGATTGATATAAGGTATCGAGTACTTTATCGCCATGGCCATCAACAT
The DNA here is from genome assembly GCF_025398315.1 of Shewanella phaeophyticola. Taxonomy (GTDB): domain Bacteria; phylum Pseudomonadota; class Gammaproteobacteria; order Enterobacterales; family Shewanellaceae; genus Shewanella; species Shewanella phaeophyticola. Next base: position 2,114,546 of record NZ_JAODOQ010000001.1, on the reverse strand, counting down.
AGCTATTAGCATCTTCGTATGAACCTTGATAACTAAAACTCAATGTTTGGCTCGCTATGGTAGCATTGACCGCCGCGAGTGTGGTGTCGCTAACACTTTTGTATCCGCCAGACACAGTACCACTTTGCCAAATTACATCGACACTTTGATCAAATATGGGCTGTAAACTGTTCACCTTTATCACACCCGCAATGTTATCACCGCCAGCACTGACAGGTGATACGCCGGCGACGACTTGCGTAGATTCAATTTGATTTGCTGATATATATGAAAGCGGGGGATTCATTTGGTTGGCGCATGAGGCGGTAATATCACTGCCATCTATCGATACTTTAATTCTATCGCCCATCATGCCATTTAATATTGGTAATGCTGACACTCCACCAGCTTGCGAAAAATCGACCCCTTGCTGCGTCAATAATGCTTCAGCAGAACCTAATAAATCCTTACTATTGGATTGCTGACCATGTACTTCCAGTCGCTCTATGTTGTCAGTGTTAACAGTATTGAGTGGTACTGCTGTCACTTGTGATGAAATGACAAAGGATATAACTAATGATATTGATGAAAGTTTGTAAGGGAGATTCTTATTTAAAATTGATACTTGTGTTTTGTGTTTTGTCAATGTTATCACCTGATATTGTTTTTATAGTGAATTAATTTCACTGCACTTTGTTATCAGGTAAATTATATCCTGCTAATGAATACTCGGTATGCGACATAATGTCGCAGCAAGAATTTTTCGTCACATGTTAGGGTCTATTGTTCTTTGCTGGTTTAATTTTGTTCGATTTAAATGCGTTTAATTGAAGAAAATTGATTTATGTCTTATGTATACCTAAACCAGTGCTATGTGGACTTTGCTGGGGTAGGTAGTGTCGCTATGATGCCATTAGGCAGTCCCATTGGCAGTAATCAGGGCTTACCAGTGAACCTTTTTTAAAGCTCATTATTGAACAAGCAACGGTAACTATCGATGCCAGTATTGGTGTGCCTTCTCAACCCTGTAGAGCAATGGACATGGGCGCAGGTGCGTTATTGTTTAATACCGCCATTGCACCAGATAGAGTGGTACAGGCCGGGGCGATAAAATAGGCTGAAGGGGGTTATTGAGCCACTATTTGACCTCATTAACAATATCTATTGGCGGACTCGGTAAAGTATTTCATTGCCCCGTTTACGGCCTTGTATAGGCAGGATAAGTCTAAAAGTGATGTTGTCGGATGCTGATCTTGTAGAATTAATTTGTGCCATCAGATTATTTATCCTCAGTTAGAGAACAGTTTGTCGACCTGTGAGTCACCCTGATTCGCGATAATTTACAGCACTTGGGGATCACTCATTTAAGCGCAGGGAGTTCAGCACAACCTGGCGGTTATCAAAACCCAAGCAGTGAGTTAGACCAATTTGACATTAACGATGAGCGCACGGTCGAGCAAGTTGTGACACAACTAAAACATTGTGGCTTCAACTTCTTATAGAAAGATTGAGAGATAGGCTGGTTAACTCATCAATACTCGGGTTGTTTACCGCCCAAAAACTGTACATTTATTGCTGTTTAGGCCATACTAGTATCGCATTTGGCTAATTTGAAACTCACAATTACAGAGTGAATTTAAAGCTTGAATTTAAAGCTTGAATTTAAAGCTTGAATCTAAAGTGTGAGTCTAAATGCGAATATTAAATTTTTAAATGCTATCAGGAGCAAAAATATGCAAGTTCAATCAGCGTATGCATCAGGAATGCAGGGATTGCAAAGTGCACAACAAGGTTTAGCGCAAGCTACCACCGCCGTTGCCATTCCTGATCAGCAAAAACCAGCAGTATCAGCTTCGACTCAAGACACGGTTACACTCAGCTCGCAAGCGATGAGTCAAAGCGATCAAACTTCAGCGCTCATTGACGCTACGCAATCGGTTAATCAAGCTCAAGCTTCAACTAAAGTGATTGAGGCTGCTTCAGAAACCGTCGGTAGCTTGATTGATATTGAAGTGTAAATATGTCTTCAGCCATGAGTGCTGTTTCGGTGGGGGGAGCGAGTGTAGCTCCCCATAAGCTTGATACAAGCAAGCATTATTCCGCTGCCCTCACACAATCTACATCCTCTCTATCTGGTGTTTCGGTATCAACAGGCGTTCAAACCTCATCAACTCAATCTAGTCACTCATCTTTTTCTGCGGTTTTAGCTTCATCACGTAATCATCATATTGCCACAGTGAAAGCTGATGACCATAGCAATATCACTTCTACAGCGTTACCGCAGTCAATAAACCGCGAAGTAGTTCAACCATTGAACGGGAGTTACAGTCTTAAAAGTGGCTCTAAAACAGTTGCTGCAATATTACAGCAAACCAGTGGGGCAGCTGAGCCTGTAACAGCGAGGTATGGTAGTTCTAGTGCTCAGACAAGCGATGCTAATACCCAGACAGCACCTTATCAACCCAGCCTTACACAGCAAGCGCAGGCAACCAGTATTGGTGCTCAAACGCCTGTTAATATCTTTGCCACCGAAATCAATAATCCAGTAACGGCAGATGAAGCCAATGTTGCTGAGCAAGCTCAAACAGACACTGTTGTGACAACGTCAAACCCACAAGCATCATCAGCTGATACCAGTGCCCAAATAGAAAATGAAACTTCTGAACAAAATGCACAACAGCAAGAAGTCGATAAACAGATTGAACAAAAGCAGCAACAAATAGAGCTCGCAGAAGCTGCACAGATAGCAGAGCTTGCTAAGCGAGACGTAGAGGTTAAAACTCATGAACAAGCCCATGCCGCAGTCGGTGGTAGCTTGGCACAAAGTCCAAGTTATGAATATGAAAAGGGACCCGATGGTCGTCGATATGCTGTTGACGGTGAAGTGAGTATTGATGTGTCAACGGTTGCAGGCGATCCTCAAGCGACCTTGACTAAAATGCAAAAAGTGTATGCTGCGGCGATGGCACCTGTTCAGCCATCAATGGCTGATATTAGAGTGGCGGCGCAAGCGTTACAAAATATTAGTGAAGCCAAACAAGCATTAGCCGTAGAGCGTCAACAGTCGGTAATGACCACGGAAGAAAGCCAAAAAATAATCGAATTAGGTGATGTTTTTGCCGACGCCGATTCAGAGGACCCTTTAGGCTCGTTCATGAATAAAACCACTGAAGCTTCAAATGTAATAGATAACCGTATCAACAATATAACCAATGAAGCGGCGACTGAGTTAACTCAAGTGACCTCGTCGCAGTCAACCCTTACGGCCAATACTCAAGCAGATGTTGTGAGTTCTTCACAAACTTACTTATCGGACTCGCGTCACTCTGCATTGGCAGCGCAGTCTAATAACACTCGCCAGCATAGTGGTTATCAAAGCGCGATAGCCGCTAATGAACAGCACACTTCTTACACAAGCATTGCTTTTTACGTCTAGGTTTTTAGTTCCCATCATTACATCCGTTTTATCTCATGTTAATAACACTGGGGTCTGTTGATCTTTCAAGGTTATTTTTGCAGCGAATTGTTGGCCATTACTCACATTTACAACTGCGCGGCTGAGACTTTGAGGTGTAGTTATTCTACATAAAAAGTCAATAACGCAGTAAAAATGGCCAACAAACGTTGCCCGAAGGGTTCGGCTAAAAACGTTTTACTCTTTGTTGAATGATTCTTTGCAAATAAAGAGTTGCTTAGATTGCTAGGCATCAATCCATTCGTCTCGATTAAAACGTTTTTAACTCGAACAAAATTCAATCAGCAAAGATCAACAGACCCTAGGCACAGATTTAACTTTCATTATGTTGTTGTAAAATCAAACTCTCTAATAGCTTACACGCAGGCTCTTGATTGTCCCTGTCAGGGATCAGTAGATTCATGATGATTTTTCGTTGTGAGCTGCCACGTAAACGTAGGCGGATTAATTGTTTGCTGGCTAATTCTTGTTGTACAACAAAGTTGGGGATCCAACAAAAACCAATATTACTGGCTAGAATCGTTTTTGCTTCGTGAAAGTTAGATACTGTCCAGCGTTGTTCTGCTTTAAGCCAGCCAATATCGTTTGTTGTATTGGTTGCTGTATCTTTGATAACAATTTGCAAGTGTTGAGCTAATTGTTTGTCATCTTCTATGTCACCTACTTGTGCAAGCGGATGATTAGGATGACACACTAGTTCAAATTTGGCTTCACAGAGGGGCTCGCTAATATGGCCTTTAGGTGGTGTAGTACAAATAGCAATATCGACTTGTTTGTTATTAATTAACTCATGGGTTCCGGATATTACAGAATCGATAATGGTCACTCGTGTGCCGCGACTTTGTGGCAAAAATGCCTTGAGAGCTTCTACGAGTGTTTCCATTGGGTAGATAAGTTCACGGGCAATGATCAGGTTGGGTTCCCAGCCCTGACCTAAATTAGTCGCCAGTTGCTCCAGTTCATCCACAGATTGGGTTAAGTGACGGGACTGACGTAATAAAACTTCACCTTGTTCAGTTAAATATGCTTTACGACCTTTTACTTCGAGTAAATTAATACCAAGTTGATGTTGCAATTTAGCCACTGCATGATTGAGCGAAGATTGACTCTTATTGAGTTTTTCAGCGGCTTGGGCGTAACCGCCAAAATCAACCACCGCCTGCACTATACGCCATTGTTCTAACGTTGATTTTGCTCGGCTCATGCTTTGTTCCAAATCCAATGTTTAATACCAATCCTTATTAGAATATGATCTATTTTAGGCTGCGTCACTAGGGTCTGCTGATCTTTCAAGGTTGTTTTTGCAGCGAATTGTTGGCCATTACTCACATTTACAACTGCGCGGCAGAGACTGTGAAGTGTAGTTATTCTACATAAAAAGTCGATAACGCAGTAAAAATGGCCAACAAACGCTGCCCAAAGGGTTCGGCTAAAAATGTTTTACTCTTTGTTGAATGGGTTTTGCTTAGATGACTAGGCATCAATCCATTCGCCTCGATTAACACGTTTTTAACTCGAACAAAATTCAACCAGCAAAGATCAACAGACCCTAGGCGCAGTACAATGAAAATGACTGTAGGTGTAGTCCTCTACATCAAAGTCATTTGAAGCAATAATGGGGGGGACACAGCCCCGAAGGGCGAATTTATCAGAGTGGCCTTCTCTGTTAGCCTTTCTTAACGTACGACTGCATGGACGCAGGAGGTAGAGCAACGCAGGAGCAGTTGCCGACGACTGCATGGACGCAGGAGGTAGAGCAACGCAGGAGCAGTTGCCGAGAACGACTATGTCTTCAAAAGGCTGCCTCGACTACCTCACTGATCATTTTCGCTAAAAGAGCAAATTCTAATGCAGATTGGTATAAATGCTTGTTTTGGCATATAAACAAGGCAAATGCAGTGCATTTGCCTTTGCTCAGTTGCTGTGACTCTTACCGCTTAACAGTGTCGATGATCCATTTGTGATAAGCAATCATCGCTAATCAAAACACGGAGTATTTTAGTGTGTCGTTGATTTAATTAGCGACGGTTTTGGGGTCACTAACTTGGGTAAATGTTTTTTGGTGCTTGAAATATTATTCAGGTAAGGTCCTTGATGTAAGGTTTCTGGCCAATCTAATAACATCATCGCCAACACGTTTCTGTGCTCACCCGAAGATAAAATTGCCTCACCATGAGGTGATGGGATCATTTGTACTTTCGGATCGTACGCAGCAATCACATGTTGTTTTACCTTGTTAACAACCGGATTATCTGGGTTGCCTGTAATTAAAAAGCCAATGCCGACCTCTGTAATAATATCTTCTGTGGTGTCAGTTAAAATACGATCGATGTTGTTTTCAAAATAATCTAAAATCCATTGATATTCTTTGGGGTCAACAGGATGCTGATAGTATTCACTGGCTGCAAAAATAAAATGTGTCATACCATATATTTTATTTTTGTATTGGTCTTTACTCAGTTGTGCGTCATGCTCATTGGGATAAGTAGCAATAAAGGCTTCTTTATATGTGTCATAATAATCACCTACACCAATTTGTTTAGCCCAGAATACATAGTTAATTAATTGTGCTGCCCACGCTTTTACCATTTGCTTGTCAGTTAGCGCAGGGGTTAAATCGGCATTCTTTAGCGTGGTAATCAATAAATCATGGCATGATCCGGTAAAACCAAACTCATCAATACGGCTGGCATAACGTAATAACACGTTACTGTACAACATAAATTCAGGGTAGGGAGCAATAGCTAATTTACGTGCATCACCACGGATTCCTGGTTTGAGTTTATTCACTTCAATTTGCGATTCTTTTTTGATAAAGCCAGGCTTGTCTAAATTACATGCGTAATAAGCTTGCCGCTCTGCTATGGTGAGTAAATCAATTAATGAGCCATTGGCATACTTGTTTTCACCTGTCATACGATATTGACGGATGGCATAGTGTCCTTGAACCCGAGGAGGTAATGAATACAAGTTGGTTTCTAATGTTGTTTTGATCCCCTGGTAAACTTGCTCAGCGGTCAACTGATGGGGCATGTCTTCTGTTGGCTGTTTTGCCAGCGCCACACTACTTAATAAGCTCGCTGATAAAATTAAGTACGAGAGCGTTTTACTCTTGCATCGTTCCAGCATGTTTAAATCTCCTAATAAGTGAATGTGGGTCAACTGGTAAGCCAATAAGCTGTTCAAGTTGATCGTTTATGGGTAAATAGGCCTCATTAATCACTAACAAATCAAAAATAGCTGGGTTTGAAAGTCGGTCATTACCTTGTTGAGTAATCAGTTCTGTTAATGCTTGTTGCCACAATGGAAGATAATCGCTAATTCCTTGATTAGCAATAGCTTGATAACTATATATTACATCTGTTGCCTGAGGCCAAGGTTGGCCAAAGCTGTTGGCAAATGCGGCAGATAGTTTGGCGTTATGACTTAACCATTCTGCATTATCAATATCGCCAGTAAATAGGTAAAAGTGTAAAGCCACTTTTGCTCTAAAGACTCGCATTTGGGTTTGATATTGTAATGCCAATTGAGCACGGCTAGAAAGAGGTGCAAAGTGCTGGCTTGAGCGTAAATATTGACTCAACCATAAACTGGCGATGGCATGTTGTTGACTGTTTTGGGTCTTATTGGCGAGTAAATAATATTGACTGCCTTGTGCTAGCGAGACAATGGCCTGGCTTAACGCTTCAATCAATTTTTGTTGTTGTTTTTGGCTGTTTAAGGTTTTAGGGTATGTAATTGAATATTGGCCAAACTGATGGCCGATAACCGATTGTTTTATCAGCTGGGCATTGAACCTCTTAGGCAATGCATCTTGTTCAAGCGAATATGTATACAGTTCTCCTAGTAGCCTTTGCTTGTGCCAAAGTCGAATAATATTAATGGTAGATGCTTCATCGGCTGATCGTTTATTAGTTTGTTCTTCCGCTGAAGTCTTGTCTACTAGCAGTTCAACACGTAGCCCAAGTGGGGCAAGTTTACTGAGTAATTGCAGTAAATAGGCTTGGGCAGAAACCGCCTCTATTGCTTCTGGTTTTGCTGTTTGCGATAGGGCGCGCGCAATATTCCAAGGAGCAATATTAAGTTGTTCGGTTTGGATCCTTTAAAAACTGAGAAAGTAAGTCAGCATTAAGTCCATGTGTTGCCAATATATATTCAGCAGTATTTTGGTAACCTTGGGTTAATGACCGTTGTTGCAGTAATTGATGTATATAGGAAATCGCTGATTTTATTTTATGTTTGGCACGCGTTTGATAAGCAAACCAAGCTTGTTTACGGCAGTTTTCATCGCTTTGTTTAATTAGGTATTGAGCAATGTGAATATCGATATTGTTTGTATCTGTTGGCGGTGTGGCTTGCGGCAATACACATTGTTCATTATTGAATTGCATTTGTAACTGACGCTGTGACAATGCTTGGTTTACCGAAGCCTGAGCACTATGCAGTTTTGATTTTTGCTTAATATTCCATTGGTTTTGCTTGACGGTTAACAGCCTTTCACTTAATTGTTTATAGGGAGTAGATTCGTTCTGTAATACATCGATTAGTGCTTGGGTTTGTGTTGCTTGAGTGAGCATATATAGCTCATCAGCAAGGTGCAATTGACACCACAATAAACCTTGCTTGCTTAGGCTGTCATTGGCAAAAGGACGGTAGTATTTAATCCGATCATTGATGTTATTTAATGCGAGTGTGTTTTTTTCAAACTCAACAGCTTGTTGCGCTGCTGTAAAGTGTGTATTTTGCGATATCGCGGTGAGTTTAGGTTGATATTGAAGGCACTGCTCTACAAACAGTGCCAACGGATTTGCCACAGCATTCGCTGTGGCAAACAAACTAAAACTTAGGATTACTAGAGAAATGCTTTTTAGCATAAGCCACACGTTCTTCCACTGACATTGCTGGGCCTTTCATGGCTTCAACGTGTTTTAGCCGAGGTAAAATGCCTTTACCATTGGCAATTTGAATGGTTAACCCTGGGCGGGCGTTCAATTCAAGTAGCAATGGGCCTTTGTTTTTATCCAATACCATGTCGGTTCCAAGGTATCCCAGTTCACACATTTCATAGGCACTTGATGCCGTATGTAATAAGGTTTCCCAGTGTGGGACTGACATGTTATTCAATGGGAAATGAGTGTCTGGGTGTTTATCGACAGGCAAGTCAAATTGAACCGCATGTAAACTTTTACCTGTGGCAATGTCTAAACCTACTCCCACTGCGCCTTGGTGCAAGTTAGCTTTACCGTCGGATGCAGCAGTTGATAAACGCAACATCCCCATGACTGGAAAACCTTTAAACACAATTAAGCGAATGTCTGGTACGCCTTCATAACTAAAGCCTTCAAATACAGGGTCGAACTCAATTAACCCTTCAACAATGGCAACATCAGGCTTGCCGCCCAGAGAAAACAAACCACTGAGTATGTTAGATACATGTCGGTAAATTTCATTGTGAGTGACTTCATGACCATTTGGCTTGTAATAACAGCCATTGTTCACTTTAGTGATCACCATAATGCCTTTACCGCCAGAACCTTTGGCTGGTTTGATAACAAAACCAGTACGATCGCTGACCATGGCTGGAATTTCTTGAATTTTATGTTGTTCGTGGACAACACCAATAAGGTCTGGAACCGCAATGTTATTAGCAAGCGCAAGTTGCTTAGTGATCAACTTATCATCAACGCGTTTATAAAATTTACGCTGATTATAACGACCAATATAGCTAATGTTGCGCCTGTTCATATTCAGTACACCGCTACGGCTCAACTCCCAAGGCCAGGCGTACTTCATTATTTCTCTCCAACCAATGGTTTAAATCGTTTTAACTCTGTTAAGCGGTAACCTGTGTATTGGCTCATCACCAACACAAGTGCCAAAATAACCAGGTGAATACCTAAGAAGTTAAATACCCAATGTTGCACTAGGTCATTGTCCATTGCTAAGTAGGCTAGGGTGGCAACAAATAAACTGCCGCCGCCTGAAACGAATACTTTTTTAGCGCCTTCTTCTTCCCATAAAATAGACATACGTTCGATGGTATCATGCCAGAATGATCATCGGGAAGAACGTCACTGTTAAGCCTTCACTTAAGCCTAATTTAAACGAAATAAGTGTGAATAACCCAATAATGAAAATCACCACAATAATCACCGCGGATATTCGGGAGATGAGCAGTAAGTTGAGGGTAGACAAATACGAGCGGATCATTAACCCAAAGGCCACAATCAATAAGAAACCGATTAAACCAGTTAATAATGTCGTTTGAATAAACGCTAAGGCAATTAACACAGGCATAAAGGTGCCAGAAGTTTTAATGCCGACGATGACGCGTAAAAATACCACAACTAAAACCCCGATAGGGATCAGTAATATACCTTTAAACAAGCTTTGTTCTTCTAGCGGTAGTTGATAAAGCGAGAAGTCTAACGCATCGTCATTCATCATCATGTCTATAGAGGTGGCCAATGCTGAGCGGGTATCTTGCAGCATTGAGAAATTAACTTGTGAGTTAATTCCGCCCATGACATCTAAGACTGAATGGCCAGAGTATTCCCATAACACTAAGGTATTATCACGGCCTTGTTTGTTATTGGGTATATCAAATAACACCCATTCGCCATTGTTATACACCTGCACATACGGGGTGAGTTGCTGGCGGCGACGTTGATCTTCTAACTGTAAACCATTGACTATCCGAGCTGGTACACCTTTAGAGTGCAGCATTTGCACAAACAGATTGGTTGATGTGTTAGCCGACAATAACAGCGCCATATTCTGGCTTTGTTCTGTGTCATTGATAAGATTCATCAATTGTTGTGCAAACGATAAATTGGTTGCACTGCGGCTCCATACATCTTCAATCACTTGATCTGCTGCTGATTTCTCGGTGGCAGGCCATAAATATGGCTCAGGAGCCAAAGGTGTTTCTGTTGTTTGGATATCAAGTTTACCGGTAGGCACCAAGGTCACGCGGTAGTATAACGCTTGTGGTCCCGAGGCTTCACGAATTGACCATACTGCGCGGCGATTGGCCACATCGTTAGAAATGCTTAAACCATAACCTGGTGATGTGGCATTTTCGACCAACACGTCAAATGCAGGGTCATTAGGTAAAGAAAAGTTCACTTCGGCAGGTTGGTTACTGCCCATAAAACTCACTTTTGCATCTACAGCCCAGCTTTGAACTTGTTCGCCTGGTAAAAAGGGCACACTGTGTTCAACCCCACGATATATACTCGTGCTGATGCCGATGATAAAGAGCAGTGCAACAAAAATGTAAAACGGTTTCCGAGAATGCATTACTGATCCTACTTATTTAAGGTTGTAATTTGTTTTTTTGCTTTACCGTGGATATAGATTTGGCCTACATCAACAATTGCAATATCTTTCATAAACTTGCGACCAAGTAGTAACGGGTAATCTAGGTGACTACGGTCTACGAGGTTTAGATCGGTTTCAGCTGAATATTTACCTATTTTTAAATGCGCATGAATAACTGGGCGACGATCATCATCTGATTCGGCATCTTGTTTAATTCGCACAAACTTAACCACTTTTGTTTCAAAGGTGTTTGCGGGTTGATCAATGCCGTTAGACATCACATCATAACGTACCCATTGCACACCATCACGCTCAAATAACACAATATTACGTGCATCAAGTGATGATGATTCAGCACCGGTATCAATACGGGTTGCAAACATGGCTTTGACTTCATCAACAAAGACACTTTCAACTTCGCCTAATAAAAACTTTTCACCTATCATCGCTTCAGGACATTGCTCTGGCACGGCAATAGGTTTTGGCATTGGCGGTGCTGGCATCACGATTGTTTTAGGTCTTTCAGCCATGGCAGCACTAACTTGAGTTTTTAACTTCCTCATTTCAGCTGATATTTCGTTAATTTCGGCAGTCTGATCAATACAGCTGTTATTTATGGCGTCTATTACAGCTGTTTGTGTATTCAGCAAACTGCTATTCAAATCAGCATTGGTTAGCGGAGGTGTCGTTGGTTTTTCTGTAGTTGTACAACCTATTAATAAAGCCGTCGCAATGGATAGAGCAATTACCTGCTTTAACATGTCAATTCCTGTTGAATAGTATTCGTTAAACTAAATCGTGATTCGGTTGATTCTTAGTAGCAATAATGATGGCTCGTTTTGGTGCGGGGTAACCTTCTACTGTTAAGGTTGCATCATTTGGGTCGAGATAATCGACTAGTGATTCATTTTTCATCCAGTTTGTACTACGTTGCTCAGCAAGTGAAGTCGTATCGATATCAACACAACGGATATCAGTAAACTCACATTTTTTTAACCATAACATCAGTGCGGCCACAGACGGAATAAACCACACATTGTTCATTTTTCCGTAACGATCTTTTGGCACTAAAACTGCGTTTTCATCGCCATCAATTACTAGGGTTTCAAGCACTAATTCACCGCCCATACGCAGTTGATCACGTAATTGCAGTAAATGATCTATCGGCGAACGACGGTGATATAACACTCCCATCGAAAACACGGTGTCAAATGCATCGAGTGGGGGTAACTCTTGAATACCTAATGGCAACAAATGTATTGGTTGTTCATTACCTGCCAAGCGTTTTATCGCTTCAAACTGGCATAAAAATAATGGCGATGGGTCAACCCCGACTACGCGAGATGCACCTTCACCTAACATTCTCCACATATGATAACCACTGCCACAACCCACATCTAATACAGTACGATTTTTAAGTGGAGAAATATGACCTTTTACTCTATCCCATTTCCAGTCGCTGCGCCATTCAGTATCTATTTCAATACCATGGACAGTAAATGAGCCTTTACGCCATGGTTGAAACATGCCGAGCAAATTAGTGAGTTTTTCTACCTGACCGGGCGTTAATTGATCACCGCTGCCAATGGTAACGCTTGACGTCAGTTCTATGGTATCGGGTTGCGGGTAATTAAACTTATTAGCGACCTTTTCCCACTTAGGTAAATTACCGTGTTTATGGTCACGTTGCCATTGTCCTAAGATAGACGGCAATGTTTCTAACCAGTGTTGCAGATTAGAGTCGGCAATGTCTTTGTAAAAAGAACTAAAACTTATCATTTAATCGCTACCATAGATGCAAAATTAAAACATTGGAACCACACTGAGAAGTGTGAAAAACCATTATCATTCAAACGTTGTTGGTGAGTCGTTAGGCTGTCTGGACGCATAACGTTTTCAAGAGCACTGCGTTTTTGGCTGATTTCGAGTTCACTGTAACCATTGGCGCGTTTAAAATCTAAATGTTGTTCATCTAATAAAGTTTGAATTTGGTTGTCTTCAAAATACAATTTTTCAGAAATAACCAATACGCCGCCAGGCAACAAAGCATCATAAATACGTTTAATTAACGCATTACGATCGTTTATCGGCAAAAATTGTAAAGTAAAGTTGAGTACAACCATTGAGGCATTCTCAATCTTGATGTCTCGTATATCGGCACACAATAAGTTTACTTGGGTATCGCTAACATAAGCTGATAAATTTTCTTTACAGCGGTCAATCATGGATTGACTATTGTCAACAGCAAAAATTTGGCAATCGCGTCCTTCAATTTGACGTCGAATACTTAATGTCGCAGAGCCTAAAGAGCTGCCAAGGTCATAAATATTACTATTAGAAGTAACAAAGCGGTGAGCAAAATCACCCAGTGTATTGATAATTTGCGCGTAACCTGGGACAGAACGACGGATCATGTCATTAAATACACCCGCAACGCGTTGATCAAATTGAAAATCTGTTATTTGATCTGCGGCATTTGCGTAAATTTTATCTTGTTGAGAGTTCATGAGCTGTAATTTGGGGAAAATTCAGCATGTATTTTAGCTAATCATGGTTAAGTGCAGCAAGTATCCTACTGGTAATTTGTGTGTTTTTTTAAATAGTTCGCCATAGTGTTAGGGCTTGTTGATCTTTCAAGGTTATTTTTGCAGCGTATTGTTGTCCATTTGTACAAGGCAACGACTTTGAAGTGAAGTTATTCTACATAAAAAGTCGATAATCGCCGTAAAAATGGCAAACAAACGATGCCATAACGTGTCGGCTAAAAACGTTTTACTGTTTGTTTAATGTCGCTTCGCGATTAGAGTTCAATTGTCAGCCTTTTTGCTTTGCTTATACAAAGCGGGAATGACAGCAAAATTTGACAAAATATACATTAACTCAGTCTAAATAATGATATTATTTGTTAGATAGATACAATTTAATAACAAATTGTGCATTACTGTGGTGCTTAACGATATAGGTATCACGGTATAATATACTGCAGCTTATCTAAATAACGATAAAAACGACGTAATCATCAAATATAAGTATTAGGGAAAAAACTTGAAATTGATATCTTGGGTGCTGGCATCGATTCTGTGGATGCTCATTTTGCCCGCATACGGCTTTCATAATGACGATAATGCCTTAGAACCAGCATCATCACCGCTAATTATCGTCATGGGTGAAGATACATATCCTTATGGATATTTAGATGACAAAGGCAATCCTGCAGGTATTTTAGTGGATTTATGGCGCGAGTGGTCAACTGTAAGCGATACTAAAATTCGCTTTGTGACGCGTCATTGGCAGCAATCTTTAGATCAACTTGAACAGCATAATGCAGATATTCATATTGGTATGACAAAAACAAACGGTCGTGCTAAAAAATTCGATTTTGCTACGCCATTTACGTCATTAAATACTTACCTCTATTTACACAAATCACTGAATAGCAAAAAAAAGATAAGTGATTTAATTCCATATCAGATTGGCATAGTCGATGGCTCATCTCACGAAGCAATGCTGCGTTCAATAGAGCCTCGTTTAAGTTTTAAACGTTTTACAAATCGAGAGCAATTACTGCAAGCGGCGGCGAAGGACGAGCTGTTGGTGTTTGCTGGGATTGAAGGTTATCAGCGTAACCTTGCCTTAGAGCAAGATATTGCCGCTAACTTTTACAGTTCTTCGCGTATCCTCATCAAAAAGGTTGAGTTAGTTCCTGCCGTGGTAAAAGGTAATCAAGCTTTAGTCGATAACATTAACCATGGCTTTGGATTAATTTCACCTCAAACGATTAAGCATATCGAACGCCGCTGGCTGGGTTATCACAAACAAACATCTGGGGTCATTATTGCCATGCAAACGGGTGTTGAGCCCTATGCCGATCTTGGTGTTGACGGTTTACCCACCGGTATGCTGGTTGATGTATGGAAATTGTGGTCGAAAAAAACCGGCATTAATATCGACTTTGCCACTGGCGACATGAACAGTACTATTGAGGATGTAAAACGTGGTGTGGCAGATGTGCATATTGGTTACCCTGAAAGCCAAGATATGCGTAGCGGGTTAAAACAGGCTTGGCATATTACATCTGTTAAAAGTCGCTTTTTTAGTGCCAAACACAATATTAAAGACATTGAGAAAAGCGCAATACGTATTGGGTTATTTCCTACCGCACCTTATATTACTCAAGTTAAGTCTGCATTTCCCCAAGCACAATTGCGTTTTTATCACACACTCGATGAGATGGTTAAAGCGGCTCATAATGACGAAATTAGCGGGTTTATTTCATCTGCTGCGATGACATCGCATTATCTGTTAGCAAACAAACTCTGGGCTGAATTTCGACAATATTTCGATGTTGAATTTACGACCGATATGTATGCGTTAACCCGTATTGACGACAGTGGCCTCGCGGATCGCATTCAAGCTGGCTTTAATTTGATTTCGGTAGAAGAGCAAATCCAAATTGAACGTAAGTGGTTGATTAATCCTGACGATCGCTTCTTCACAAGCAGTGGCAGTAAAATAAAATTAACCACCCAGCAAAAACAATATATCAGTAGCTTAGGTGCCATTAAGATGGGGTACCTTAAACATTGGGCGCCGATGGAATTTCAAGGTAAAAATGGCCAGTTTTTAGGCGTAAATGCTGATATTAAAAATCTGCTCGTTAAGCAGCTTAATTTGACGATTATTCCTGTGGCTTATGATGATTTTGGTAAGATGGTCAATGATTTGATTAAAGGCGAAATTCATCTGGTGGCCAGTATGGCGCAAACCAACGAACGTGAAAACTCATTGGCTTTTTCGGCTTCTTACTGGCACTCTCCTTGGGCAATTGTGACTTCGCTAACTCAACCCCCATCTTTAATATCTCGCAAGTTGTCGGCAAACGGCTGGCGGTGGTTGATGGTTACCACATTATCGACCATTTAAGGCAGCAATACCCTGGAATTGATCTGGTGGTCGTTGCCGATACTGAGCAGGGTATTAACGCTGTAATCAATGGCCGCGCAGATATGTTTGTTGATCAAGTTGCAACGTTAGCTACAACATTAAAAGGTGGTCAATATCCAAGTTTGAAAATGTCGCTAGTGGCTGAATTAACCGAGCAACATAGCCGTATAGGACTGTTTCCTGGAGTGAAATCGTTAGTCCCGTTAATTGACCGGGTGATAGCGACAATCGATGAAGCAGAGCAACAAAACATGTATCAAAAGTGGGTCTCATTAGACGTTAATAGTGATACTTTACGTTACCAACGCTGGCTTCAGATATTAATTGTGGGCTTGCTAGTATTATCATTAATTGCATTAATGATATTCATGTCTAATCGACGCTTGAATGTTGAAATACAAAAACGAATAAAAGCCGAAGAAAACCTCCAATTTATGGCTAACCATGACAATGTGACGGGTTTACCCAATCGCAGTTTACTTGACGACAGATTAAGCCAAGCAGTCATGACCCATCAGCGAGATAAATCTCGTTTTGCAGTATTATTTGTCGATCTTGATGGCTTTAAAGCTGTCAATGATATGCACGGTCATCATATTGGTGATAAATTATTACACCGGGTAGGGTTAATGCTGTCTAAATGTGTCCGTGAATCAGACACCGTCGCCCGATTCGGCGGTGATGAATTTGTATTATTACTTCAACATATCGACAGCAAAGAAAATACTCGCCAAGTTGCTGATAATATTTTGCTGGCATTAAAAAGAATTACCGTGATTGACGGTCGCCAGGTGAATATTTCAGCCAGTATCGGTATTGCCATGTTTAATGAAGATGCCGACACACCGGCAACATTACTTAAAACGGCCGACCAATTAATGTATCAAGCTAAGAAGATTGGCGGTCATCAATATAAAATGAATTAATGCTTGTAGATTTTTCCGTCAATCAACCATGTTTATCAACCACAACTATGGTCAATTGACGCAAACTGGCTGATACTGCAATGCATAAGTGCGAGTCACGGTATATAATGCCGTTTTTATCGTTTTCAATTTCCAAAAATACCGCTTTGTGGATAAAGGATAGAGTTCAATGCGCAGTCATTATTGTGGAGACATTAATCTGTCTCATCTTGGTCAAGAAGTTACTTTAGTCGGTTGGGTTAACCGTAGTCGTGATTTAGGCGGAGTTGTATTTTTAGACTTACGCGACAGAGAAGGGCTAGTACAGGTTGTTTATGATCCAGACTTAAAAGAGGTCTTTGACGTTGCCAGCACATTGCGCAGTGAATTTTGTGTTCAAGTGACCGGCGTTGTCCGTGCACGCCCTGACAGCCAAGTTAATTCACACATGAAAACCGGTGAAGTTGAAATTCTTGGTAAGCAATTGAACATTATTAATGTGGCAGCACCACTGCCGTTGAGCATGGACAATTACCAAAATAACAGCGAAGAGCAACGTCTTAAATACCGCTACTTAGATTTACGTCGTCCAGAAATGGCCGAGCGTTTAATCTTCCGCGCTAAAGTGACTAGTGCAGTACGCCGTTTCTTAGATGACAATGGTTTCCTAGACATCGAAACACCCATTTTGACCAAAGCGACGCCAGAAGGTGCACGTGACTATTTAGTACCTAGCCGGACTTATAAAGGTCAATTCTTTGCGCTACCACAATCTCCACAGTTATTTAAACAGTTACTGATGATGTCGGGCTTTGACCGTTATTATCAAATAGTGAAATGTTTCCGTGATGAAGATTTACGTGCTGATCGCCAACCTGAATTTACTCAAATCGATATCGAAACCTCATTCATGAGCGCTGAGCAAGTGATGGAAAAAACTGAGCAGATGATGCGTGGTTTGTTCCAAGACTTACTCAATGTTGATTTAGGTGAGTTTCCACGTATGTCATACGCAGAAGCCATGCAACGTTACGGTTCTGATAAACCAGACTTACGTAACCCACTTGAATTAGTCGATATTGCCGACTTAGTTAAAGACGTCGAGTTTGCGGTATTTAACGGCCCAGCAAATGATGTCGAAGGTCGTGTAACTGCACTTCGCATTCCAACGGGCGCATCATTGTCTCGTAAGCAAATTGACGACTACACCAAATATGCCGGCATTTATGGTGCTAAAGGCCTAGCGTGGATGAAGATTAATGATTTAGATGCGGGTATCGAAGGTATTCAGTCTCCTGTGCTCAAGTTTTTATCTGAAGACATTGCTAATAATATTGTTAGCCGCACAGGTGCACAAACTGGTGACATCATTTTATTTGGTGCAGACAAAGCCAACGTGGTGGCAGAAGCCATGGGTGCATTGCGTTTAAAAGCAGGTGAAGATTTCGATTTATTAGAAGGTGAATGGCGCCCAATGTGGGTTGTTGACTTCCCAATGTTTGAGAAAATTAATGGCAGTTTCCATGCTGTTCACCATCCGTTTACCGCGCCGCGCGGTATCAGCCCAGCAGAATTAGCCGCCGATCCAGGAGCGGCAATTTCAGATGCGTATGACATGGTGCTGAACGGTTGTGAATTAGGTGGCGGCTCTGTGCGTATTCATAATGCTGACATGCAAAGCACGGTATTTAACATTTTAGGTATTGAAGCCGAAGAAGCAAAAGAGAAGTTTGGTTTCTTACTTGAAGCTTTACGTTACGGCACACCACCTCATGCTGGTTTAGCGTTTGGTTTAGACCGTATAATCATGTTAATGACAGGGGCAACGTCAATTCGTGATGTGATGGCATTCCCTAAAACAACAACCGCAGCGTGTCCATTAACGAACGCACCAGGTTTTGCTAACCCTGTTCAATTAACTGAACTCGGTATTGCGGTTATTGAAAAGCCTAAAGCTGAAGAATAACTTAAACCGTTTAGCATAACTCGCTCTAAAAGAGCAACACATACCGAGGCTGCTGCCTCGGTATGTTTTTTACAAGTAGCGTTTCTACTCCTACTTGAATCAAAAAGGAGCTTAATGTGGCAGGACACAGTAAATGAGTCAATATTAAACACCGTAAAGCGGCGCAAGATGCCAAACGCGGTAAGTTGTTTACCAAATTCATTCGTGAACTTACCGTCGCCGCAAGAGAAGGCGGATCCGATCCAGATTCCAATCCCCGTCTTCGCGCAGCAATAGATAAAGCCCTATCAAATAACATGACACGTGACACCGTTGAACGTGCAATTAAACGTGGTGCAGGTGAGCTTGATGGTCAGCAACTTGAAACCATTATCTATGAAGGCTATGGGTACAGGTGGCACAGCTGTCATGGTCGAAACCATGACAGATAACCGTAATCGCACGGTATCAGGTGTACGTAATGCGTTTAACAAATCGGGTGGTAATTTAGGCACTGACGGTTCGGTGGCGTATCTGTTTACCAAATCTGGGGTCATTTCATACGGCAGTGATACTGACGAAGACACCTTAATGGAGTTAGCCCTAGAGGCCGGTGCCGATGATGTGGTAACACATGATGACGGTTCAATGGATGTGTTTACCAGCCCAGATGCTTTTGGCCAAGTTAAAGACGCACTCGACAGTGGGGCACTGGATTCTGTCAACGCAGAGGTGACTATGGTAGCCTCTACTAAAGCCGAATTAGATGCTGATACCGCTGAAAAATTCTTACGGTTAATTGATAACTTAGAAGATCACGATGATGTACAAGAGGTATATCATAACGCTGACATTTCCGATGACGTAATGGAAGCATTAGATAATCTATGATCATATTAGGAGTCGATCCCGGCTCGCGCATTACCGGTTATGGTGTTATTCAATGCCAAGGTAGACAACAAATATACTTAGGCAGCGGTTGTATTCGCACTTCAGCCGATGATTTACCTCAGCGTTTACAGCAAATCTATGCTGGTTTAACTGAAATTATTACTCAGTATCAACCCAATGAATTTGCAATCGAACGTGTGTTTATGGCAAAAAATGCTGACTCAGCACTTAAACTGGTAAAGCCCGTGGAGCAGCTATTGTGGCGGCAACCTGTGCTAACTTACCTGTCGCCGAATACAGTGCCACCCAAATCAAAAGTGCTGTGGTTGGCACCGGCAGAGCGCAAAAAACACAAGTACAACATATGATTAAACAACTGCTAAAATTGCCCGCGGCACCGCAAGCTGACGCTGCAGATGCCCTTGGTGTAGCAGTTTGTCATTTTCATACTTATCAGAGCCTTATTGCTATGGGCGGCAAAGCCAACAGCAGAACTTATGGAAGATACAAATGATTGGTCGTCTCAGTGGTACATTAATAGAAAAACAAGCACCTGAAATCGTGCTCGACGTTAGTGGGGTTGGTTATGAGTTACAAGTGCCGATGACCAGTTTTTATGAGTTACCTGAACTCAACCAACATGCCAGTTTGTTCACCCATTTTGTTGTGCGTGAAGACGCTCAGTTGTTATATGGCTTTATCACCAAGCAAGAGCGCGCCTTATTTAGATTGCTGATTAAAACCAATGGCGTTGGTCACTAAACTGGCGTTAACGATTTTATCGGGCATGACAGCCAGTGAATTTGTCTCTTGTGTTGAACGTGATGATATTGTCACTTTGGTCAAATTACCGGGTGTGGGAAAGAAAACAGCAGAGCGCTTAGTGATTGAAATGCGCGACAAACTGAAAAGCCTACTTGAAGCATCAGTGGGTTCCGAGCGTGAATTTGTACTGCAAAGTAACTATAAACCTGTTGCGGTTGTTGACAGTGCAGAAGAGGATGCTATTTCTGCTTTATTGTCATTAGGTTATAAGCCTGCACAGGCGAGTAAAGCGGTATCAGCTGCATTTACGGAAGGCATGAGTTCAGAAACTCTGATTAAAGCTGCGTTAAAGTCTATGTTATAACTCGATGAACATCATGACTAAGGTATGTAAAAATGATTGAAGCTGATCGCCTGATCCAACCGCAAGTACAAGGTCAAGATGAATTGATTGACCGGGCTATGCGGCCAAAAATGTTGGATGAGTATACCGGCCAAGATGATACTCGTGCACAATTAAAGGTCTTTATTCAAGCCGCTATTAATCGTGGTGAAGCATTAGACCACATGCTTATTTTTGGTCCTCCAGGTTTAGGTAAAACCACGCTTGCGATGATTGTGGCCAATGAGATGGGTGTTAATATTAAATCCACCTCTGGCTCAGTACTTGAAAAAGCGGGGGATTTAGCCGCATTACTGACAAACCTTGAGCAGGGTGATGTGTTATTTATTGATGAAATCCATCGCTTAAGCCCAGTTGTTGAAGAAATTCTTTATCCTGCTATGGAAGATTATCAGCTCGATATTATGATTGGTGAAGGCTCAGCAGCACGTTCTATTAAACTTGACCTTCCGCCGTTTACCTTAGTGGGTGCCACCACAAGAGCTGGTGCGTTAACCTCACCACTGCGGGCTCGTTTTGGTATTCCTTTGCGATTAGAGTTTTATAACGTCAAAGATCTTACAACGATTGTGACGCGCTCAGCCAAAGTGATGGCGCTAGAAATTGATGAGCAAGGTGCAATTGAAATTGCCACTCGTTCACGCGGAACACCGCGAGATTGCCAATCGTTTATTACGCCGTGTTCGCGACTACGCCGAAGTGAAACACGACGGTAAAGTAACCCAAAAAGTAGCAGAATATGCGCTCGATTTGCTTGATGTTGATATGCAAGGGTTTGATTACTTAGACCGTAAACTCTTATTAGCGATTATTGATAAGTTTATGGGTGAGTCTGTGGGCTTAGATAACGTGGCTGCGGCCATTGGTGAAGACAGAGAAACCATTGAAGATGTGCTTGAGCCATTTTTAATTCAACAAGGTTTTATTCAGCGCACCCCAAGAGGGCGTATCGCGACCCAACGGGCTTATGACCATTTTAGTTTGGTCAAGCCAGAATAAATAACCTAAGCTCAGATTAAATAACAAAGCCAGCATATAGCTGGCTTTGTTTTATATGATATGCTGATTAACCCAGCGCCGCAGTTGCTGACTTTTTCTGGATCAATTCGATTTTATACCCATCAGGATCTTCAACAAAGGCTATTTCTGTTGTGCCACCTGCAACAGATTCAGGTGCACGCGTGACTTTACCACCGGCAGCCGTAATCGCATCACAACGAGCATATATATTTTCTTCGCCAATGGCTAAATGACCAAAGCCATTGCCTAGGTCGTAGCTGTCTACGCCCCAGTTATAGGTTAATTCAATCACAGCCTGGCCTGTGGTTTCTTCACCAAAACCCACGAAGGCGAGGGTATATTGATATTCAGCGTTTTCTGATTTTCGCAGTAACTTCATACCCATTATGTCGGTATAAAAAGCTATGCTGCGATCCAAATCGCCAACGCGGATCATTGTATGTAGTAATTGCGACATGTTTGACTCTCTTATTTAAAATATATCTGACTTTAACAAGCTCTGATGACAATGAAAAGATTAGTGCGACAATCACGGTGAGTGTGAGTAAATGAATACATCACTAACCCATAAGTTCTACGATAAATGCATATTTTTTTTGCATTAGCTCACATTTGTGATGATAATTTTTGGGTTCATAAGCAAAAGGCGTTATTCTTCTTTCATACCCACATGGAGGCAGTACAATGACTACAGAATTAAAAATGGCCTTAGGCACTACCGTTGTAATCGCAATTTGTTTTAGCGCATTTTTTGTTGCAATGTATTAAGCAACAATAAGCTCCATTGCTAGCGCTATATGTTGTTAGATGTAGCAAAAAATATTAGTTTATTGCACGTTAGTTGATGAGTTAACCTACAATAAATTACTGAATAAAGACCAAAGCATCATAGGTGTTTTGGTCTTTATTGTTTCAGCTAATCCTCAGGATAGACTTTTTCTTTAAATTCGCATAAATCTTCGATCATACAGCTGCCGCAGCGTGGTTTACGTGCTAAACAAGTGTAGCGACCATGTAAGATAAACCAATGATGTACATCCACTTTAAATTCTGCAGGTACGACCTTTAGCATTTTTTGCTCGACTTGCTCGACATTTTTGCCTGGGGCAAATTTAGTTCGGTTCGCCATACGAAAAATATGCGTATCAACTGCAATAGTAGTGCCAGCCAAAAGCGGTGTTAAGTACTACATTAGCCGTTTTACGACCTACGCCCGGTAATGCTTCTAATGCTTCACGGTTTTCAGGGACTTCTCCGCCGTGTAAATCAATTAGCATTTTACAGGCGTTAATGACGTTGATGGCTTTATTGTTATACAAACCAATGGTTTTGATATATTGCTTTAAGCCATCTATCCCTAAGTCATAAATAGCCTGGGCTGTGTTGGCCACCGGAAATAACTTATCGGTAGCTTTGTTTACACTGACATCAGTGGCTTGGGCAGACAAGGTGACCGCAACTAACAATTCAAATGGACTGGAAAAATTCAACTCAGTTTCGGGCTTTGGATTGTTATCTCGTAATCGCGTTAAGATCTGAATGCGTTTTTCTTTATTCATAATATTTGTATTAACTTACCTTAGTGATCCGTGCGCGGGTAACGCCGACTGATTCTGCTTTGGGTTGTCTGGCTTTTATGTTGCTGTCGATGACATTTTTTAAGGCAATTAATAACCCCATGCCAATGAATGCCCCTGGGGGCAGCATGGCGAGTAAAAATGGAGTGTCGACTTGCCATACATGAATTGTCAGTACGCTTGCCCATTCGCCTAATAATAAATCGGCGCCATCAAATAATGTGCCTTGGCCTAATAGTTCACGTGTCGCGCCCAATACCATCAATACTGCCGTAAATCCAAGGCCATCATCAACCCATCAAAGGCTGAGTGAGCTAATGAATTTCGCGATGCAAAGGCTTCTGCTCGGCCAATAATCACACAATTAGTGACAATCAAAGGTAAGAAGATCCCTAATGAAAGGTATAAATTATAGGCATAGGCGTTAATCAATAATTGCACGCAGGTCACGAGTGCGGCAATGATCATTACAAATACCGGTATGCGGATTTCTTTGGGTACATAATCACGCACTAATGACACTAAAATGTTTGAACCGACTAATACCAGTAAGGTTGCAACGCCAAGACCTAAAGCATTGGCAATCGTTGCTGTCACCGCTAATAAAGGACACAGGCCAAGTAACTGTACTAAGCCAGGATTGTTTTTCCATAAACCTTGGCTGGCGATATCGCGATATTTACTCATGATTACCCTCACATTTCACATGACTTTGGTACAAGGCTTTGCGGTTTTGCTCAACAAAGGTTAGCGCCTTACTGATGGCCTTAACATACGCCCGTGGCGTGATGGTTGCCCCTGTAAATTGATCAAATTGACCACCGTCTTTTTTGACTTTCCATAAATTGGTATTGTCTTTAAAAAACAGTCCACTAAAGTGTGTTACCCAATCAGATTTTCGTAAATCGATTTTATCTCCCAGCCCTGGGGTTTCTTGATGAGACAGGGTTCGTACACCTAAAACCTGGCTGTTATTATCAACACCAATAATAAGCTTAATTTCGCCGTTATACCCATCGGGTGCAATCGCTTCAATGGCAATGGCTATAGGTTGCAGGTTTTTGTATGCCAAGTAGGCTGGTAATGCATTTTTGCTGCCTAATAACTCAGGCGAGTGTACTAAAATACACTGTTCAAATAGGGCATTATCATGCAGTTCATTAGGGATAACCTGAGTCAGCGTTTCAGTTAACTGCTTTTGTTGTTGCATGGCTATAGTGTCGTAGGTTAGGGCGTTGACTAACGCCACTAAGCCCGTACAGCATAAAGCAAACAAGCCTAGTAATAAGCCATTTTTGAGCATTGGGTTATCAGTAATAGACATAGTTAGTTTCCTGTACGATGACCGTAACTGCGTGGTCGCACATAATAATCAATAAAGGGGGCGCACATGTTGGCAAGCAATACCGCAAAGGCTACCGCATCAGGATAGCCACCAAAGGTACGAATTAAATAAATTAGCACGCCAATCATGGCGCCAAATATTAACCTGCCTCTAGGGCTAGTTGCGGCAGTGACCGGATCGGTGGCAATAAAAAATGCCGCTAACATCGTACCGCCGCTGAATAGGTGTATTAACGGGCTAACAAAGGTGTCTGGGCTGACTAAAAAACCAAAACTGGCGCACAGGAATAAACTGGCAATAATTGCAAGACTGATATGCCAACGGATAACCTTAAGCTTTAGCATAACTAAACCGCCGACAAGATAGGCTAAGTTGACCCAAAACCATCCTTCAGCGCCCATGCCAGAGAAAATCGGTTTTGCCAGGCTCTCGGTGGTGGTTAAGCCCATCGATAAATCAGTTTTTAAGGTATCAAGCGGGGTTGCCATTGCGACGCCATCAATGCCTAAACGAAAATATTCAGCCGCAAAAGTTTGATTAATTTCAAAAATGGTTTGCACACTGGTGAGCAATGATGCCTGATTAAACGCAATGGTTTGCGGTGCAACCCATGAGGTCATTTGAACCGGAAATGAAATAAGCAGTAATACATAAGCAGCCATTGCCGGGTTGAAAACATTGTTACCTAAACCGCCATAAAGCTGTTTAACGATAACGATGGCAAATAACGTACCTATGACAATTAACCACCAGGGGCCAACGGCGGAATGGCTACGGCTAATAAGCAAGCGGTAACTAATGCGCTGTTGTCGCTTAAGGTTGCTTTGATGTTTTTGTTACGCAGTTTCATCACCGCGGCTTCGGCTAAATATGCCACACTGACAGCCAACAAAATTTGCACCAGTGTGCCAAAGCCAAAGTAATAACTTTGCACAGCAATACCCGGAATAAGACACAAAGCGACCCTTTTCATCACGGTGTTGGTGTGTAAACTGGTGCTCACATGGGGTGATGAGGCAATTTTAAATGCCATGATTATTGTTCCTCTTGCTCAGCACGTTTGGCGAGCTGTTTCGCTTTTGCTTTGGCTACTGCCGCAGCGACTTTGGCTTTTTTGACTTGTTCTGGGGACAAATCTGCTGAGTCAGACGCGTCAGTTAATGCAACATCTGGTTTTATATTGACAGTAGACTCAATATCAGCGGTAGATTGAGACGCAGCTTCGTCGATATCGATTTGACTCGCTTGAGCCAACTTTTTTGCTTTAGCTTTAGCGACTGCTGCCGCAACACGGGCTTTTTTGTCGTCAACTACATCAGCAGTAGGTTCTGCTTCAACAATCGAGTCATCAGTTTGGCCTGCTTGTGCTAACTTTTTTGCCTTGGCTTTGGCGACTGCAGCTGCAACACGGGCTTTTTTGTCGTCAATCGCGTCTGTTGTCAGTACAGTTTCTGCTGCTGTAGTTTCAGTCGGGTTGGCTGTTTGAGTCATTAACTTAGCATTCGCTTGTGCGGCTTTTTTGGCTTTTGCTCGCGCAACTGCGGCGGCAATTTTAGCTTGCTTGTCATCGACATTCACGTCAGCAGTACTGGTGTCGAGCTCATTCTCGCTCCTGAGGGTATTTGCTTGAGCCACTTTTTTGGCCTTAGCGCGTTCGATAGCAGCATTAATGGCGGCCTTTTTCGGATCCACTGTCGCTTGCGGTGCTTCAGATGAGGTAGTACTTGATGCCGCTTGGGCTTTTTTAGCCGCAATACGCGCCATGGCGGCGGCTACGGCATCTTTATCAGTTGACTTCATGCTGGCTTGGCGTTTTGCTGCGGCTTCTTTGGCCTTAGCCTCTCGGGCATTTTTTTCATCTTCTAAACGCTGTATACGCGCTTCAAAACGAATTTTAGCTTGTTCAGCTTGGTGCTTTTCTTCAGCTTCAATTTTTAATGCTGACTTTGCCACACGATAATATTCAACTAGGGGAATATCGCTAGGACAGACATAACTGCAACAACCACATTCAATACAATCTTTTAAATTAAAGCTAGCCGCTTTCTCATATTCTTCAGCTTTTGCATGCCAAAAAAGCTGTTGTGGCAGTAATAATGCGGGGCAAGCGATGGCACATTCACCACAACGGATACAGGCTTTTTCATCAACATCAGCGGCCATTTCATGATGACTTGGTGCTAATAAACAGTTAGTCCCTTTTAATATTGGCACATCTAAATCCGCTAGAGCGTAACCCATCATAGTAGCCGCCTACGATAACCTTTTGCGATGAAGATGGACGAAAGCTTACTGCTTGTAGGGCGTCATTGATGGTTGTGCCGATAGGTAACCAGTAGTTGCCCGGTTGGCCAATTTGCTCACCCGTTAAAGTGACAACTCGTTCAATCAAGGGTTTACCTTGATATATCGCCTCTTGAATCGCGTAAGCGGTGCCGACATTGTGCACCACTATGCCCAGTTGTGCTGGGATATGGCCGCTGGGCACTTCTTTGCCGGTAATAATTTGGATAAGCTGTTTTTCGCCACCTGATGGGTATTTGGTGGGGATAACCGTAACCCGTATTATACCTGTAGGTAATGTACTGCGCTGCACAGCATCCTGCATGGCCTTTGCAGCTTCAGGCTTATTATCTTCAATGGCGATGATGATCCGCTGCGGATTAAGTAAGTGATGTATTACTCCAATCCCTTTTAAGATTTCATCACTGTAATCGCGCATTAACCGGTCATCAGAACTGATGTAAGGTTCGCATTCAACACCATTAATAATCACTAAATCGATTTCACTGGCTGGGTTTAATTTGACATGGCTTGGAAAAGCCGCGCCGCCCATACCTGCAATGCCTGCGTTTTTTATCTTGTCTAATATTTGGTTTTTGGATAATTGTTCGAGTGAGTGCGGTATCAGCTCGCACCAAGCGTCTTGGCCATCAGCTTCAATGATACAGCTTAATGTCGGCAGTGAAGAAGGGTGATTGGTTGCGTGTTGTTCTATCGCGATTACACGGCCAGAGGTTGGGGCGTGCACAGGTAAATAAATAAAGCCTGTGCCTTCAGTCAACATTTGGCCTTTGAGCACCAGATCTCCCACCGAAACAGTCAAAATGGCTTGCTCACCCACTAAGGGTACGGGTACAACAAAGCGCTGTGCTAGTGGTAAACGGGCAATGGTTGATTGATTCGATAATGTCTTTAATTGGGGAGGGTGGATCCCACCAGGAGATTGCCACAAAGTTCCTTTATCGAGTTGTTCTAATAACGTTAGCACGCTGTCTCCTCTTGCTCAGAATGGATCACTTTGACTGGGATACTATTTAATTTCCAATCCCAGTTTTGCAGCGTCGTTTCAACAGGGATCATATCAATACAGTCAACAGGACAAGGTTCCACACACAAGTCACATCCAGTGCAGTCTTTGGCAATGACGGTATGCATTAGCTTACCCGCACCTAAAATGGCATCGACAGGGCAGGCTTGAATACATTTAGTGCAACCAATACATTCATCTTCACGAATGTAAGCCACTTTTTTTACACTAGATTGAGCCTCGGCATTTAACGGTTCTTGTTCAACGCCCATTAATTCAGCTATTTTTTCCATGGTGGCTGTGCCGCCAGGCGGGCACTTATTGATATGATCGCCATTAGCAATCGCTTCAGCGTAAGGTCTACAACCTGGGTAGCCACACTGGCCACATTGAGTTTGTGGTAATAAGGCTTCAACTTGGTCGATGATAGGGTTACCTTCAACTTTAAACTTTTTAGATGCAAAGCCTAAAATCACCCCAAACACTAATGCCAATATACTTAATACCGCAACGGCAATAAAAATACTCGTCATGCTAATTAACCAGCCCCGCAAATCCCATAAATGCTAACGACATTAAACCGGCGGTGATCATGGCGATTGCGCCGCCTTTAAAGGGTACAGGCACATCCGCCGCAGCTAAACGCTCACGCATTGCCGAAAATAAAATTAATACTAATGAAAAGCCGACTGCTGCACCAAAACCGTAAATGGCAGACTCAATAAAATTGTTGTCTTCGTTAACGTTTAATAACGCTACGCCCAATACTGCGCAATTAGTGGTGATTAACGGTAAATAAATACCTAAGGCGCGATGCAGAGAGGCACTGGTTTTTTGTACGACCATTTCGGTGAACTGAACCACTACGGCGATAACGAGAATAAAACTCATGGTACGCAAATAGCTCAGATCAAATGGTTGTAACAAAAACGCATTGGTGAGATAGCTAAGAATAGATGCAAGGGTTAATACAAAGGTCGTTGCCATTGACATGCCAATAGCCGACGCCAATTTGCTCGACACCCCCATAAAAGGGCATAGACCTAAGAATTTCACTAGGACGAAGTTATTAACCAGTACAGTGCCGATTAATAAGAGAAGATACTCTGTCATTGCTACAATTTTTTGACCAATAGATCTGGGTATTATCTTAGGTTTAGCGTTGAGAAACAACGGATAAAAAATAAGGTTAAACATAAAATGCTTAACCTTAGAATAAAAGCGTGTTTTTTACGGTTTATTAACCCTAAAGTTACTGTTTTTTGACCAGTATGTCAGGTTTGGCAATATAATATCCCTGTAGGCCATCCACTAATAATTTTTCTAAGGTTAATTTTTCGTCTTGTTTTTCAACACCTGTGGCGATAACCCGAATACTAATCCGTTTGGCGATGTCGACAATCATCCGTACAAAGAACTTATTGTTGTTATCTTGTTCAATATTATCACTGTAGCTACTGTCTAATTTAATAAAGTCTGGACGGACTTCGCGGAAGAACTTAAATGAGGTAAACCCTAACCCAAAGCGTTCAATGGCGACTTTAGCGCCGACCTTGTGCATTTCACTGACAAATTGACGGCTAGAGAGCAGGTTAGCCTGCATGCCCGCTTCGTTAAGTTCAAACACCAGACGTGATGCAATTTGGCGGTGCTTTGACAATAAATCTTTAAGCCAACTGGTAAAATTATCCTGCAATGCTGATGAAGCGCTGATATTTACCCCCATATTGCCAGTTAAGTTGGGATTTTGACTGAGTACTTTGATTGTTTGAATCACAATCATTTGGTCTAATTCGACATTAAGTCCATAGCGTTCAGCCATGGCAATAACCGTTGTGGTGGGTAAATACTTGCCATCAGCATTAGCAAAACGGGCGAGTAACTCACGATACACATCTGTTTGGTTGTTACAGGGTTGGATCGGTTGCTGATAAAAATGAATACTGCGGCGCTTAATTAAATCATTAATGGTCAGTTTCCAATGGTCATCGCCATGTTGCTCATTACCAGAAAGTTTTTCTAATTGATAATAACGGTTAGAGCCTAAGGTTTGTGCTACGCTGACAGCGGTGTCTGCTAATGACATTAATGCCAATGGTTCACTGCCTTCTTTATATGGCACCATACCAGCGTGGGCAATAGAATCACTGCGAGAGCTTTGAGCATATTCGTCGAGTTGAACTTTGAGTTGCTCTATGCATTTTTCGCCTTCTTTTAAGGTAATGCTGTCGATGAATACGGCAAAATCACCACTTGAAACCCTAAAACACTCAGTAACACCAAAACTTGCAATTGATTTACGAATGCAGGTAGCCAATTTGGCGAGATAATCATCACCGGCTGCACGTCCATGTAATTGGTTTATACTGGCAAGTTCTGCCGCCTTAACCATCAGTAGCACGCCATATTGTTGTTTATCTGATTTGTTTAAGGCATCTAAATGTTGAGTAAAACGTTGTCGAGTTGAAAAGCCACTGACAGGATCTTGATAAGCGGCTTTTGTTAGCTGTTCGTTTTCTTTTCGTACCCTATCTAAACTAAGCTTTAACTGATTACGGCATGCTTCTAATGCATTACCTAATGGGCGTAATACACCAGGAAATCGAGAACGCTCTAATGCTAAAAATGACAGTTCCGAGATATGGTTAATGTATTCTGCAGCGTATTTAATACGAGAACGGTGTAATTGCACTAACAAGGCAAATAACACCATCAACAATAGATATGCACCAATTAAAAGTATGGCAGTTTGCTCTAAGTCGTCAAAACTAGAGGAAAGTACGCTTGCGGTGTCTAAACGAACTTGTAAGCGCGCATCACCAAGGGTTTGAATATGGCCTAATTGGATGTTAAATATTTTACTTGGAAAATCATCACTTAGACGCTTTAAACTACCGTGAGTGTAGTTAAGGTTACTGTCTGTATTGTGTATAAATTGAAAAAACTGGAAGGTAAAATCTTGAGTCATTTTTTTATATAATGCTTCACCGCTACCTTCCCAGTGACGATAAGTTTGTACATAGCGCTGATAATGCTCCTGAGCAATTTTTCCTTGCTCTTGCACTTCATTGTTTTCGACCGTATAGATCCTGAAGATCAATAAGCCGAAAACAATCAACAACACTATCTGAAAGGATTTTGATAAGCCCATAAAACTTCCATTCCCTACGAGTTTACAATAATAAGTCAGTTTGATTTTGATTCGCTATCAGCATGAGTGGTTGCTGATGATGTTCTGCTTAAAGTTATGATGTTAATGATAGTTTATATTTATGGTTATTGAAGCTTGGCACCGTTAACTACCTTTAACAAAATATTCAGCATGGCATTGTGCTTTCCAATTCGGTATTGGCATAATGTTGATGGTTAAAATGCTCGCGATTTAATCAATGTGTTTTATTTTTAAACAGAGGTAGCATACCAGATATTAGATTAATATATGATTAACCTAAAGCACTATTTTTATGAGGGAAAACGAAAACAAACAATGACAGATAAAATGTCAGTTAAGATGGTACTAAAAAGGGGAATTGACATGTTAATAGAGGGGGATGACATTGCGAAATAATGGCTCCCCAAACTGGACTCGAACCAGTGACATACGGATTAACAGTCCGCCGTTCTACCAACTGAACTATTGGGGAATTGATCATTATTGACTATTACCTTGAAATGGCTCCCCAAACTGGACTCGAACCAGTGACATACGGATTAACAGTCCGCCGTTCTACCAACTGAACTATTGGGGATTGGGCATTTCAAATTTGTCGTCTCGATGGCTCCCCAAACTGGACTCGAACCAGTGACATACGGATTAACAGTCCGCCGTTCTACCAACTGAACTATTGGGGAATTATCTCGATAACATTAAACGTTGGCTCCCCAAACTGGACTCGAACCAGTGACATACGGATTAACAGTCCGCCGTTCTACCAACTGAACTATTGGGGAATTACGCTTACATTCTAAACTTACTGGCTAAATTGGCTCCCCAGACTGGACTCGAACCAGTGACATACGGATTAACAGTCCGGCGTTCTACCAACTGAACTACTGGGGAAACGTTTTTAGCAATGTATTGCTGAGAACGGAGCGCATAGTAAAACGCTCTGGTAACTGAGTCAACTCGAGTTATAAAAAAAAACGCAATTATGTGACTAATTGGTTAGCAATTACACATCGTGCACGACTTTTGGGCATTTATGCCGATTTTTGAACAATGAATATAAAATGAATCACTTATCTACTCGCTGTGTGAATTCGCTTTGTTGGTTCAATATCTATTTCACTGACACATCAAAAGTGTGTTGAGTGATATTGGCTAGCCATGACGGTTATCACCTCGATGCTTATATTGTTTACATAATTGCGAAAACAAAATGTCACTTTGTCATTATAAAGTGGATTGGCATAATAATGTGTGTATGGGTAAAGGCTGGCTAATACACATCAATAACGAATTGATAAGCAGCCATTAATAGGGGTTGAACGTCGTTGGTGCAAAAGCATTACGACAATGTCATTTCATAAATGCATTAAAAATGGGCACTAACACGCTAGGCATGAATTGTTAACGGCTATTTAGGTTAAGTTGTTGCTCAATTGGATCAGAGTCAGTTAATGCTAGCAGGCTAAGTAACACCAGCTGCTCCTCATACAATAACAAGTATCGCATTTTATCCCATTGACAGATCTGTGGTCATTGCTTACAAGTCCGTATATCGTCCAAATTAGTGCATTTTGCTGAATAAATAAGACTTAATGCTTAACTTATGCACTATTTTGATCATAACCTTATCTATCTCACTTATTGTCTAGTCAAGGTAAATCTATAATATCTAAGACTAATTAAGTAACTCGCATGAACAAATTGTCTGACGATTGTGTATTTACCTACAAATGTAATTAAATTACATCAACATTATCTTACGGTTTTATGAATCGGCGATGTGCTTGACCCCGCATTCGTATTGGGCTTTAGTGACTTATCCACTAAATCTGTGGATAAACATGTGGACTTCTGCTGTAAATACGCAGCTAACCCTTGCTGAGCATGGATTGGACTTAAAATATACTTTTTCATTAGTGATATATAAAGTTATTAATTTTCAGCAAGATATAAAAATCAACTGTTTTATTTTTCCACTGTTCTGTCAACAGCAAAATTGTAACCACTTTGCATGACAGATTGTGCATTAAATTGCATTTAAGCTTAGTTTTTCAGCGGATTTTAGGGTGTTTTTCCATGATTTATGAATTTGTTTGTCACTTTCACATTATGTTAGTCATTTTGTCATAAATAAAGTGTAAGCAGTGTTATGATCTCATTAATACGGGTAAATTGAGCATTAGATATCGCCAATACTCCGTGTTTAGGTATATTATGTCGCGTTCTATTTATAAGGGATGTACGTTGTGTCTGAGTCTGTTTTTACCTTAGAGTCCAAATTTGAACCTGCGGGTGATCAGCCCACTGCAATTAACCAACTTGTCGATGGTTTACAGTCTGGCATTGCCAGCCAAACCTTACTCGGCGTGACAGGTTCTGGTAAAACGTACACCATTGCCAACGTGATCAAACAAATGGGTCTGACTACCATTATTATGGCACCCAATAAAACCCTCGCTGCCCAGCTTTATGGCGAAATGAAAGAGTTTTTTCCTCACAATGCGGTTGAATACTTTGTCTCTTACTATGACTATTATCAACCTGAAGCTTATGTGCCTGCCTCTAATACTTTTATCGAAAAAGACGCATCTGTTAATGCCCATATAGAACAAATGCGGCTGTCAGCAACCAAAGCACTGTTAGAACGCAAAGACGTGGTATTAATTGCCTCAGTATCAGCTATTTATGGTTTGGGCGATCCAGACTCGTATATGAAGATGCTGTTGCACCTTCGTCAAGGCGACTTTATGGGGCAACGTGACATACTGATTCGCTTAAGCGAGTTGCAATATACCCGGAATGACATTGAACTGCAGCGAGGCACTTACCGTGTGCGGGGCGAGGTGATTGATATATTTCCGGCAGAATCTGAACGTGAAGCCATTCGGATTGAATTGTTTGATGACGAGATTGAACGTTTAAGCGAGTTTGACCCGC
This sequence comes from Shewanella phaeophyticola, assembly GCF_025398315.1. Taxonomy (GTDB): domain Bacteria; phylum Pseudomonadota; class Gammaproteobacteria; order Enterobacterales; family Shewanellaceae; genus Shewanella; species Shewanella phaeophyticola. The sequence continues at coordinate 2,080,558 of NZ_JAODOQ010000001.1, read as the reverse complement.
TCACTGGGCAAATTAATAAGCGCATCGTTAGAACCACTATTTACCCTAAAACGCATTATGTTACGCCTCGTGAAAAAATCTTAGCGGCAACTGAAGAGATTAAAGAAGAACTGCGTGAGCGCCGGCAATTTTTGCTCGACAATAATAAGTTAATCGAAGCCCAACGGATCACTGAACGCGTACAATACGACGTTGAAATGATGGTTGAGTTAGGCTATTGCTCAGGTATCGAGAACTACTCGCGTTACTTGTCGGGGCGTAGCACCGGAGAAGAGCCGCCAACGCTATTGGATTATCTCCCTGCAGACGGTTTGTTAATTATTGACGAGTCTCACGTCACGGTGCCGCAAATTGGTGCCATGTACAAAGGTGATCGTAGCCGTAAAATGAACCTAGTCGAGTATGGGTTTCGCTTACCATCTGCGTTAGACAATCGACCGTTAATGTTCGAAGAATTCGAGCGCTTAATGCCACAAACCATTTTTGTGTCAGCGACACCGAGCCAGTACGAGCTTGATAAAAGTGACGGTGAAGTTGCCGAGCAGGTGGTGCGCCCAACCGGATTACTTGACCCTGTATTAGAAGTGCGCCCGGTGGCGATTCAGGTTGATGATTTATTATCTGAGATCCACAAACGCGTAGTAGTAAATGAACGGGTATTAGTCACTACGTTAACCAAACGCATGTCAGAAGATTTGACCGAATACCTAGATGAACACGGTGTCAAAGTACGCTATTTGCATTCTGATATCGATACCGTTGAACGTATTGAAATTATTCGCGATCTTCGTTTAGGCCACTTTGATGTATTAGTTGGGATTAACTTATTACGTGAAGGGTTAGATTTACCTGAAGTCTCCTTGGTGTGTATTCTCGACGCGGATAAAGAAGGCTTTTTACGCTCAGAACGTTCACTTATTCAGACAATTGGCCGCGCTGCACGTAACGTTAACGGTAAAGTGATCCTCTATGCAGACAGAATTACCAATTCAATGGCTAAAGCCATGGGAGAAACAGAACGTCGACGCGAAAAGCAACACCAGCATAATCTTAAACTCGGAATTGTGCCACGCGGTGTGGTGAAGAGCATTACTGATGTAATGGATGTCGGTGAAGCAAAACAAGCTAAAGGCCAGCGCAGCCAATCAGGTAAGTATGCTGAGGTTGCCGATAAACGTGCAACTTACGCCAGTGTTGCCGATCTTAGTCATCAAATTGATGCACTAGAAAAACAAATGCACGAACATGCCAAAAACTTAGAGTTTGAACAAGCTGCTGCACTGCGCGATGAAGTGAAACATCTGCGCGAACAAATTATCTTAAACAGTTAATTTATCAAAGCATGACGACTCGCGCTGCCTTAATCAAAAAAACGCTGGTCTCGTTCTGATTGGGTCACTTATTAAGTGAGCCAATAAAAAACGCGCCAAAGGCGCGTTTTATCTAATACACATTTATTAAAGTCTATTAGAAGTTAGCTGAACGTGGTGCACGTGGGAACGGAATAACATCTCGGATGTTGTTCACGCCAGTGACGTAAGACACTAAACGTTCAAAGCCTAAACCAAACCCTGAATGAGGCACTGTGCCATAACGGCGCAGGTCACGGTACCACCAGTAATCTTCCTGGCTTAATTCCATTTCAGCTAAACGAGCATCTAACACGTCTAAACGTTCTTCACGCTGCGCACCACCAATGATTTCACCGATGCCAGGTGCTAATACATCCATTGCTGCAACGGTTTTACCGTCATCGTTTAAACGCATATAGAAGGCTTTAATGTCTTTCGGGTAGTTTTTCACTACAACCGGTGCTTTAAAGTGTTCTTCTGCTAGGTAGCGCTCATGTTCAGACTGTAAATCGATACCCCATTCAACTGGGAACTCAAAAGTCTTGCCACAGTTTTTAAGGATTTCAACCGCGTCAGTATAATCAACCTGGGCAAAGTCGCTGCTCACAAACGACTGCAAACGCTCAACCACGGTTTTATCAACACGTTCATTAAAGAAGTTCAAATCGTCCATGCGTTCTTCAAGCACGGCGTTAAATGCAAACTTAAGCATTTTTTCAGCGAGCTCTGCTGCATCATCTAATGTCGCGAATGCAACTTCTGGTTCAACCATCCAGAATTCAGCAAGGTGACGTGTGGTGTTTGAGTTTTCAGCACGGAACGTTGGGCCAAAGGTATACACTTTAGACAATGCACAAGCGTAGGTTTCAGCATTTAACTGACCAGATACTGTTAAGAACGATTCTTTACCAAAAAAGTCTTTGTCATAATCCACTTTACCAGCGTCAGTTCGCGGCAAGTTTTCCATGTCTAATGTAGACACGCGGAACATTTCACCAGCACCTTCACAGTCAGATGCGGTAATCAATGGGGTTGATACCCAAATGAAACCTTCTTGGTGATAGAAGCGGTGAATCGCTTGCGATAAACAGTTACGTACACGAGCAACTGCACCAATAATGTTGGTACGTGGGCGTAAGTGTGCCAGCTCACGTAAATGCTCAATAGAGTGGCGCTTAGCAGCCATTGGGTATGTATCAGGGTCATCTACAAAACCGGTGACAACCACTTCCGTTACTTGCAACTCAAATGCTTGACCAGCACCAGGAGAAGCCACAACTTCACCTGTCATGACGACTGAACAGCCTGCAGTCAATTTCAATACATCGTCATTATAATTGGCTAGGCTATTTGGCACGACACCTTGGATTGGATCGAAACATGAACCGTCATAAACGGCCAAGAACGAGATACCAGCTTTAGAATCACGACGAGTTCTAACCCAGCCACGAACCGTGACTTGCGAACCGATGGCGTGTTCACCTTTAAATACAGAAGCGACAGATGTAATGCTCATTGTTGCTTAATTCTCCAACATATCGAATTATGAATATAAATTTGGAGTTTATCTTACCTTGCTGGTGGCTTTTCTCAAGCTGAAAACGCTTTTCTATTGCGATTATTGTGTTACTTTTAAATAAGTCGCTTAAATATATGGCAAATGAGTGAGTTAAGCCAAAGCTTATTCGCAGATTTAGGCGATATAATAATAAAAGTCCTCAATATTGAGGGCTCAGATTAGCACTGGCATATTTAACGGTTTACACACTGTTTATTTTGTATGCACAAATGTGTGGTATTACCAAGGAACAGGACATGTCTCGATTAGGCGTTTTACAAGTCATTTTAACCGTGTTGTCGCTGTTAGGTTGGAGTTTAGCCATTTATGCTCTGATTATTTACGGTGAGGCTAGGCCAGATCGCGCCGTCGGTTACTTTTTAAGTAAAGGAGTGTCTGTGCGGTTGTATTGGGATCCGGACTTAACCATTAAGTTGGAATATTTGATTTGGTGTTGCGCTGGGGTGAGTTTTTTAAATTTGCTGGTTAATTTTTATGCTAAAACCACCACTAGAATAGGTTTTTGGGTCAATATTCCTCTGTTGTTAGTCGTGTCATTGTCTGCCGGCTTATATATCCGCTATGTAGTGTGATGGTGACTATGCGGTTATTCGTGAGCCACATGACGGCATAATAAATCAATAATAGCAGCCGTTACCCCCCAAATAAATCGGTCTTCAAAAGGCATAAAATGTACTCGGTATCGTTTGCCATGGCGGTAATGAAACACCTCATGCCGGTTGTCTTTTTCAATAAAAAAACTTAATGGTACGGTAAAGCAATCTGCAACTTCTCCAGGATCAATCATTAACTCAAAGGGCTGTTTAACTAAGCCCACTACAGGGGTGATTTCAAAGCCTGTAAAGGTTTTGTGCGCCGGGAATATACCTAACACATCCACATTATCTGCTAATAAACCAATTTCTTCATTGGCTTCCCTTAAAGCTGTGTGGATCAAATTAACGTCTGTCGGCTCTACTTTACCACCGGGGAAACTAATTTGCCCAGGGTGATGACGTAAATGAAGTGGTCGCTGCGTTAATATCAGTTGCAGTTGTTGATCGATTTCAATCATTGGGATTAACACGGCAGCCTGACGGCCTAAATACGACGTTGGTGCAGACACGATTGCTGCACTGAGCCGATGTAAGTTATATCGTATTGTAAACTCGTATTTATTCAAAGTTGGCTTTTTGTCCGTGAAAACGGGTTGATTAATTTATCATAACATGGCTCAGTTAACAGACAAAGCCTATTCCGCTTGTGTAGAGCATTCAAAAATCCATTACTTGTACAGTAACCTATTGGAATCATGCATAAAACACGCCCAATGTTAACGAGATTATGTTATCGCATTAAATCATTTTTATGATCAATTATTGCACTATCTTTGTTTGTTATGCGCTGTTATAGTGCATAAAGATACTTTAAAACGTATGTATTACATAACTGTTTTATTGATATGTTATCTATTTAACTTTCTGATTTGTAATAACTTATTCTTGTCATTTATCTGCCATTAATTTGTCGCTATATTGTTACTATTAACTGGCATGGTAACTGCTGGAATTCATGTAGTTAATAATCGCGAGGGAAGACAAATATGGGACTGGAGAAGTTGCTGTATTTGCAAGGCGTTGGAGCAGAGTTTATCGATTGTGTCGGTAAACTGGTTCACATACCTGCTAAGGATAGGCAGGGCATATTAACCACGATGTTAATACCCACATCATTCAATCAACATCAATGTGATCCGTCCGAATATCCACATTTACTGACCGAAAATAAAATGGCTCAACGTATTGAGCAGTTAGATGTCAATCCTTGGTTGTTGCCATTACACCGTTTTCAATGGTGTGAAATCGACAAACCACACATTGATGTGCAATTACCCGACAATTATCCTTTTGCGTTTAAAGTCACTGTATATGGTGAAGGCATAGACACATTAACAGTGACAGCTCATTGTCAAGATTGTGCTGTCGTCGGTGAGTACTATTATGGTGGGCAACGTTATTGTCAGTATCGTTTAGTGTTAGACAAACCCAATTTACACTTAGGTTACCACCATATTAGCTTAGCGTTTATTGGGGATTCTACTCGGGTAAATACCTTATACGGTCAAATTATGCTGGCACCACAAACCGCATATCAAGGTCGTCTTACGGCGCATTCTCAAGCACCAAAGCAGCCTTGGGGCTTAAATGCACAATTGTATGCAATGCGCAGCGATCAACAATGGGGAGTAGGTGATTTCGGCAACCTCGCTGAACTTATCGACTATGCAGCCCATGCAGGAGCCGATTTTATTCTGCTTAATCCATTGCACGCGTTAGACATCAGTCAGCCAGAAAACCCGAGTCCATATAGTCCTACCGATCGCCGACGTTTGAATCCTTTGTATATTCAAATTGAAGCGGTTTATGAATACAAAGCAGTGCAAAAAGAGCTCTCGACTCAACAGTGGTTACAAAAAAACAAGCGTTAAATCAAGCGCAATTGATTAATTATGAAGAAGTACAATTACTCAAATACGCAGCTTATGAAAAGTTGTATCAAATATTTTGTCAGCAACATGTGAAGCATGAAACCACCAGATATCATGCCTATTTGCATTTTATTGAACAGGATAAATCTGCATTGATGCAGTTTGCTCATAAAGAAATTGACTTAGCTTCAAAATATTTCACTCAAGAAGAAGGCTTTTATTTGTACTTGCAATTTGTTGCAAGTGAACAATTAGAAGCGTGTCAGCTTAACGCAAAACAATGCGGTATGAGCATTGGCCTTATACGTGATTTAGCCGTAGGTGCAGTCAGCCATGGTGCTGAAGTGAGTGCCAATTTATCGTTTTTTTGTGATAACGCCAGTATTGGTGCACCACCAGATCCTTTTGCTGAGCAAGGGCAAAATTGGGGATTAACTCCATTTGACCCGGTAAAATTAAAACAACATGATTTTACTCACTTTATCCAATTTATCCGCAGTAATATGCAACATTGCGGCGCATTACGGATTGACCATGTCATGGGCTTGTTACGTTTATGGTGGTGGCCACTTAATCGCGATTTAGGCGAAGGGAGTTACGTGTATTACCCGGTCGAAACGTTATTAGCCATAGTGTGTCTTGAAAGCCAGCGAGCCCGTTGTGTGGTCATTGGTGAGGATCTTGGCATTGTACCGCCAGAAATTGTATCGCGCTTAGCACAAGCTGGCGTGTTCTCTAATGAGCTGTTTTATTTCTGCAAAGATTACGACCGCTTTAAACCACCAAAAGATTACAAACATCAAAGTTTAATGATGCTCGCTAATCATGATGTGCCCACCATTAAAGCGTGGTGGATGGGTGATGATCTTAAGTTACGACGACAGCTGCAGTTAATTAATAACGACGAACGATTACTTCAAGTTTTGCATACTCGTCAGCTTGAAAAGCAACAGTTAATTCATTTATTGGTTGAGCAGAAGGCGATTGCTCCTGTTGCTGATGACAATATTGATCAAGTTGATTTTGAGGTGTTATTACTCGCGTGGATATCGGTTGCAGCTCAAGGCAATGCACAATTATTCAGCGTGCAATTAAGTGATTTAGTCGCAGATAAGCACGGGGTTAATATTCCTGGTACATGGAAAGAGTTTCCAAACTGGCAACGTCGTTTGCCATTGAGCATTCAACAAATGTCACAAAGCGTTAAAGTACAACAAAGGTTGAATGCAATTAATCAATCAAGACAGGCTAGCGGTCAACAATTTGCTGCCAAGATGTCTTCATCCAACAATTCAGAACAATAATGGATCATTGTATATGACTGTAGCGACTGCATATTTTCATCAAGGTAGCGATATAGCGTTATTAAATGGTGATTACACAGATGTGTTTTCATTGCTGGGCATGCACACTAGTAATGACGGCAAAGGATTAATCGTCCGTTGCTATTTACCCGGTGCAACATCCATTGATGTCATTAGCCTTAAAGATGGCCGTAAAGTAGCGAGCCTTGAACAGCTAAATGATCAGGGATTATTTGCCGGCAAAATGAGCCGCAGAGTGAAACCTTTTACTTATCAACTGCGGGTACAATTTCCACTTTGTGAGCAACTGATCTGTGACCCCTATCAATACGACAGTTTATTAGACCCACAAGATGTGTATTTATTTGGTGAGGGCAGTCAGTTACAGACATACCGTTTTCAAGGGGCTAACTGGCGTGAACATGAAGGTGTCACTGGCGTGCATTTTTGTGTTTGGGCGCCAAATGCTAAAAAAGTCGCATTAATTGGTGATTTTAACTCATGGGATCAAAAACGACATATTCTACGCTTTCACCCAGCGAGTGGTTTGTGGGATATCTTTATCGTTGAAGTCGAAGCCGATCAGCATTACAAATTTGCGATTACTGATGAACATGGTCATGTGGTCGTAAAGTCAGACCCTTATGCCGTATCGATGCAACCATCGCCACATAATGCTTCTAAAATTCCTTCACCTGCATTATATCAATGGCAAGACGTGCAATGGCTTAAGGATCGTAGCCAAAGCCATAACCATAATCAACCAATGTCGATTTATGAGGTGCATTTAGCGTCTTGGCGCAGAACTGGCGATGAAGGCCAAGAATACACAGATTATGTGCAGTTAATTAATGAGTTGGTGCCCTATGTAAAAGAAATGGGGTTTACCCATTTACAATTGATGCCTATTAGCGAGTTTCCCTTTGACGGTTCATGGGGGTATCAACCCGTTGGCCTATATGCGCCAACGTATCGTTTTGGTGATGCTAACGGCCTTAAAAGGTTTATTGATGCTTGCCATCAGCAAGATATTGCCGTGTTACTCGACTGGGTACCGGCGCATTTTCCTCGCGATCCCCATGGCCTAGTGCGTTTTGATGGCAGTTGTTTGTACGAGCATCAAGACCCACGTAAAGGTGAGCACCCTGATTGGGACACGTTAATTTATAACTATGGCCGCGCTGAAGTGCGCAGCTTTTTATACAGTAATGCCCATTATTGGCTCGATGAATTCCATTTTGATGGCCTGCGTTTAGATGCTGTGTCATCGATGTTATACCTTGATTACAGCCGTAATGCTGATCAATGGGTACCCAATGAATTTGGCGGGCGTGAAAACCTGCAAGCCATTCAATTTTTACAAGAGTTGAATGCGCGTATGTACCAGTGTTTTCCGGGGATCAATATGATTGCTGAAGAATCCACCGCATGGCCAGGTGTCACCCAAGCAACTGACCAAAATGGGTTAGGTTTTGGGTTTAAGTGGAACATGGGTTGGATGAATGACACGTTACGTTATATCAGTTGCGATCCGCTTTACCGTCGTTTTCATCATGGTGAGCTCACATTTAGCTTAGTGTATGCCTTTACTGAACAATTCATTTTATCGTTAAGTCACGATGAAGTGGTGCATGGCAAAGGGTCTTTACTGCACAAAATTCCGGGTGATGATTGGCAAAAATTTGCCACATTACGCGCCTATTATGGCTATATGTGGTCACATCCGGGGAAAAAACTGCTGTTTATGGGCAATGAGTTTGCTCAACGTAATGAATGGAACCATAACCAAAGCCTAGATTGGCATTTACTCGACTACGCCCCTCATCAAGGCATGCAAGATTGGGTTCGTGACCTTAATCAGCTTTACCAACAAACACCCGCTTTATACGAATGTGACCATCAAAGTGACGGGTTTGCCTGGTTTGATTGCAATAATGCAGACAACAACATTTTAGTTTATTGCCGTTACGCTAAAGATAAACAACAACACGCGATAATTGTAGTGAATATGTCTCCGCAAGTGCATGAGGGTTTCCGTCTTGGGGTACCCAGTGCATGGCAATACACCGAAGCACTTAACAGTGATCATCGTTATTACGGTGGCAGTCATGTAATTAATGAAGGTCCATTTGAAACACAAACCACGCAATGGCAGGGTATGGATAACAGTATCGTGATTACTGTTCCCCCTCTAGGTTGTACCATTTTTGTGCCAGAAGCACTCGTACCCGCTGAGTAACATTAGCGCTGAACAGTCTTTAGGTTTATTTACATGTAGGGATTCAGTATGGATATGACCAGTGGTTACCCTTATCCTTTAGGGGCAACGATTGATGACAACGGAGTCAACTTTTCGTTGTTTTCAGCCCACGCAACCAAGGTGGTGTTATGTCTATTTGACCCTAGCGGACAAGTTGAAGTGGCACAATATATTATGCGAGACAGCACTCGCCAAATTTGGCATTGCCATCTTGCAGGGGCAAAAGCTGGCTTGTTATATGGTTATCGCGTGTTTGACCTTATCAGCCAGAGCTAGGACACAGATTTAATCATCATAAATTACTGCTCGACCCTTACGCAAAAAAACTGGTGGGTGAGGTAATCCAACATCCAGCGTTATATGGCTATGATGTTGATGACCGAACAGAAGACTTGTCATTTGATACCCAAGACAGTGCAGCATATATGCCGAAATGCGAGGTACCCTAGACCATCATTTCGTTGATGAGATTCCTATCACGCCTTTACAGACACCACTTTACAAAAGCGTGCTATTTGAAACCCATATAAAAGGGTTTACTAAGCAACACCCATTAGTCGACACCGCAAAACAAGGCACTTTTGCAGGGCTTTCAAGCCAGGCGGTTATTGATTATTTGCAAGAGCTTGGCGTTACCGGGGTAGAATTGCTCCCAGTACACGGATTTTTTGATGAGCCCTTTTTAACTGAAAAAGGCCTTAACAATTATTGGGGGTACAATAGCATCGCATTTATGGCGCCACACAGTGGTTATTTAGCCAATAAAAATGGTGATATTGCCGAGTTTAGACACATGGTCTCTCGTCTTCATCATGCCGGCATTGAAGTGATACTCGATGTGGTATTTAACCATACCGCAGAGGGAAACCATCTTGGCTTCCACATACAGTTTTCGTGGCATAGATAACGCCAGCTATTATCGATTATTGCCCAATGATAAGCGCTTTAACATTAACGACACTGGCTGTGGAAACACCTTCAACTTAAATCATCCCCAAGTGCTTATGTTAGTTATGGACTCATTACGTTATTGGGTTGAAGTGATGGGAGTTGACGGTTTTCGTTTCGATCTAGCCAGTTGTCTTGGCCGGGAAGTCTATGGTTTTGACCCAGGCAGTGGTTTTTTTGATGCCATTACCCAAGACCCCGTGTTGTGCAAAGTCAAACTGATTGCAGAGCCATGGGATATTGGCTCAGGCGGTTATCAATTAGGTAACTATCCTGTTGCCTTTAGTGAATGGAATGATCGCTACCGTGATGCTATGCGCCGTTTTTGGCGTGGTGACAGTGGGATGCTTCCTGAGTTTGCCAAACGTTTTCATGGATCAAGTGACTTTTTTGAGCACAATGGTCGTGGCTACCCTCTGCCAGTATCAACTTTATCACTAGTCATGATGGCTTTACCTTGCATGATTTAGTGAGTTACCAGCAACGACACAACTTAGCCAATGGTGAAGAAAATCGTGACGGACACCAAGAAAATTGCAGTGATAACTACGGCGTTGAAGGTGAAACCAATGACGAAGAAATTAATGCCATTCGTGATCGTCAAAAACGTAATTTACTCACCTGTTTATTGTTGTCTCAGGGGGTGCCTATGTTGCTTGCCGGTGATGAATCAGGTCAAAGCCAACAAGGAAATAATAACGCCTACTGTCAGGACAACCCAATAGGGTGGTTTGATTGGGATGTGATTGATTGGTCATTGGTGAGTTACACATCGCAATTAATAAACTTACGCAAACGATTTCCTATGTTATGTCATCAGGCGTTTATTCATAAACCTGAAGCGCTCTTTGACAACGGCTTAGCTTGGTTTAATCGCCAAGGTGAAGTGATGACTAAATCTCATTGGTGCGAACACCATACTCGCACACTCAGTGTCATTATTACCGGCAATTTAGGTCATGCAGACATAGGTGCAGAGCCTGAAAGTACCGAAGCATTATTGTTACTCATTAATGTAGATTATCAATCTCACACGTTCACATTACCGCAACTCGCTCACCTTAAGCATTGGCACTGTTTAATACACACCCAATCCTCTGAGCCTGCCGTTGATAACAATCAACAAGTGACGCTAATTGATCGCAGTTTAATGTTATTTCATACCGAATTTACCAAGGAGTGATGGATGACCACAGCTAAAGAAAGTGCTAGTAAAAAGCAGCCCCCTGCGCCACGCAAAAAAACGATTAACACGAGCAAGGCAAAAGCTGAGCCCATCACTGAGCCTGCGGCAGACATATGTGAACCATGTGATACCTTAGGAGCATCACTTGCGCGGCATATTCGTTACGGTTTATGCCGTGATGACCATGATCCTGAAGAACTATTCACCGCAGTAGGTGAAAGTGTCAAAGAACAAATGCTCGATGAGTGGCGACAAACGCGGATTAAAGACAACCAATACCAGCAAAAGCAAGTGGCCTACTTATCGCTTGAGTTTTTAATGGGCAGAGCGTTAGGCAATGCGTTACTGAGTCTAAATTTAACCGACGAAGCTAAAGCAGTATTAACCGATTACGCAACAACCCTAGAAGATATTGAACAAGTTGAACATGATGCAGGTTTAGGTAATGGTGGCTTAGGGCGTTTGGCCGCTTGCTTTTTAGACAGTTGTGCCAGCCTGGATTTATCGGTGACCGGATATGGTATTCGTTATCAATATGGCATGTTTATGCAAAAAATTGTCGACGGTTATCAAATTGAACAGCCCGATCGTTGGTTACGTCACGGTAATCCCTGGGAAGTCCGAATTGCCCATAAGATTGTTACGGTGCCATTTTTTGGTCATACCGAAAACTATGTGGATAAACACGGACGCCGACATCATGTATGGACAGACACCCAAAATGTATTAGCAGTACCTTACGACGTGCCCATTCCAGGCTTTAATAATGGCAGGATCAATACGCTTAGGTTATGGAAAGCAGAAGCAAACGATGAGTTTGACTTAGCTGAATTTAATGAAGGCGATTACGCTGAAGCCGTTGCCACTAAAAATTTGGCCGAGCAAATCACCATGGTACTGTATCCAAATGACGCCAGTGTGAATGGTAAAGAGCTAAGATTAAGACAACAGTACTTTTTATCGTCAGCCAGTTTACAAGATTTGTTAGCGCGTTATGTTGCCCATTATGGCAAAGATTTCAGCCAATTTAGTCAGCATAACGTTTTGCAGCTCAACGATACACACCCAAGTATTGCGGTGCCTGAGCTTATGCGCCTACTACTCGACCAATACGAACTCACTTGGGATGAAGCCTGGGCTATTACCAGCGAATCTATGGCCTACACTAATCACACACTACTACCAGAAGCGTTAGAGCGATGGTCAGTGCCGATGATGAAATACATGTTGCCTCGTATTGTTGAAATCATTTTTGAAATCAACTCACGTTACCTTGAACAAGTCGCACATCACTGGCCAGGAAATATTGAAAAATTGACGAGTATGTCAATTATCGAAGAAGGACTAGAGCAACACATCAGAATGGCCTACCTTGCCATAGTGGCAAGTTTCTCTGTCAATGGCGTTGCCGGTTTACATACGCAATTATTAAAAGACGGTTTGTTTAGTGATTTCTATCAATTATGGCCAGAGAAATTTAATAACAAAACCAATGGTGTCACGCCAAGGCGCTGGCTTGCTTATTGTAATCCAAAGTTAGCAAGCTTAATTACACGTCGTTTAGGTAAAGAATGGATCACTGATTTATCACGCCTTGCTGCATTGAATGCCTTTACCAGCGACAAAGACTTTGTGAAGGAGTGGCCGAAATTAAGCTCGCAAATAAACAAGCCTTAAGTGAATTTGTTGAACAAGAATGCGGGGTTAAATTTGACCCAAGCATGATGTTTGATGTGCAGGTTAAGCGCATACACGAATATAAGCGCCAACTGTTAAATATTTTGCATGTGATTCATTTGTACCGTCGTATTTTAAATGGGGATACCGAAGGTATGGTACCGCGCTGTGTATTAATTGGCGGTAAAGCGGCACCGGGTTATGCCATGGCGAAACAAATCATCAAACTAGCCAACAATGTTGCCCATATGGTCAATTCAGATCCATTAGTGACGCCTTATCTTCGGATGGCATTTTTACCAAACTATAATGTCAGTGCAATGGAAAAAATTTGTCCTGGAACCGATTTGTCTGAACAAATTTCTACCGCAGGTAAAGAAGCATCTGGCACAGGCAATATGAAATTTATGATGAACGGTGCATTGACCATAGGTACGTTAGATGGTGCAAACATTGAAATGTTAGAAGAGGTAGGGCACGAAAACTTCTTCCTGTTTGGTTTAGACGCAGCCCAGGTTGCACAAGCCAAGGTGAATTATCAACCACAACAAATTGTTGCTCAATCTGAAGCATTAAATGGCGTATTGAGTATGCTTAAAAGTGGCCACTTTAATTTGGTTGAGCCGGGTATCTTTGATCATATTATTGCCTCGATTATCGACCCATATGATCAATGGATGACCGCAGCAGATTTTGAGAGTTATCGCATTGCACAAGAAAAAGTCGCGCAAACTTATTTAGACCAAGACACTTGGCAACAAATCAGTATTAGAAACAGTGCCGCCAGTGGCCGTTTCTCTAGTGATAACACCATAGCGGGCTACCGCGATGATATCTGGATGAAAAAATAAACTGCAAATCTGCGGTGTTCGCACCGCAAAATATGCACAGTAAACGTGGATATATGCTTAATAATCGTGGCTTTGATTAAAGCCGAATGGAGTCTGTTTATGAGTAATGTTCGTTATATTAGTAATTTAACCCGTGATACCTATGCAATTATTCTTGCTGGTGGCCGTGGTTCGCGTTTGTATGAGTTAACCGATTGGCGTGCAAAGCCTGCGTTGTACTTTGGGGGGAAATTTCGAATTATCGATTTTCCGCTATCAAATTGTATTAACTCAGGTATTCGTCGTGTGGGTGTGGTAACACAATACAAGTCTCATTCACTGATACGACATGTCACACGTGGTTAGAGCCACTTTAAAAAAGAACTGGGTGAATCGGTTGAAATTTTACCGGCTTCACAACAAACGTCCGGTAATTGGTATCAAGGCACTGCTGATGCCGTGTTTCAAAATATCGATATTATTCGTCATGAGATCCCTAAGTACGTGATGATTTTATCTGGCGATCATGTCTATCGGATGGACTATGCCGGTTTATTGGCTGCACATGCCGAGTCGGGTGCTGATATGACCGTATGTTGTTTAGAAACGCCCATACCTGAAGCCGCGGGGGCATTTGGTGTCATGGAAGTTGACGAAAATATGCGAGTGATTGGCTTTCAAGAAAAACCTGAACACCCTAAACCTACGCCTAATGATCCTGAAAAATGTTTAGCATCGATGGGTAATTATGTCTTTAATACCAAGTTTTTGTTTGATCAATTAAAAAAAGATGCTGACAACGTCGCCTCTGATCGCGATTTTGGGAAAGACATTATTCCGTCCATTATTGAACAGTTTAATGTTTACGCTTTTCCATTTACCAGTGCTGTACCAGAACAACCAGCATACTGGCGAGATGTGGGTACCCTTGACTCATTTTTTCAGGCGAATATGGAGCTATTGTCCCCTACGCCACAGCTGAACTTATATGATGCTAAATGGCCTATTTGGACTTATCAGGAACAATTGCCACCTGCAAAATTTGTCTTTGATGATGACGATCGTCGGGGTATGGCTGTTGACTCAATCGTGTCAGGCGGTTGTATTATTTCTGGTGCCAAAGTGAAACGCAGCGTATTGTTTGACGAAGTACGAGTGTGTTCATACTCATTGGTTAAAGATTCGGTACTGCTTCCTGATGTCGTGGTATTAAAAAATTGTAACATTCAAAATGCAATTATTGACCGAGGTTGTATCATTCCTGAAGGCACCTTTATTGGGCATAGCCAAGAGCACGATATTGCTCGTGGATTTAGAGTATCAGAGAAGGGAGTCACCCTGGTGACCCGTAAAATGTTAGGTTTACCCGAAGGTTACTAATAAGGAACCCTGAATGACCCAAGAAAATGTCAACCGCGTTTTGCTGGTGGCAGCAGAAAACGATGCATTGTATGGGGCGAAAGTTGGCGGGATGGCGGATGTGATCCGCGATCTACCGCCTGCATTAGCGCAATGCGGAGTCATTGCTGATGTCGCAATGCCAAATTATGGTTTTTTGGCTGAACACTACCATGCTAAGCATTTTGCTAATATTTCGTTAGATTTTGCAGGCTCAAAACACACCGTTAAAGTGTTTTGCATGCCGAGACCCAAACATAAAACGGACGCCTCTGCCATGAGCAGGATGTCAGATGCAGATTTACAGCCCCAACAGCTGCAAACCAATCCGCCGATGGTGTATTTATTTGACCATCCCTTATTTAATCATAACGGCCAAGTGTATTGTAATGGTGCCCATGACCGCCCATTTGCAGAAGATGCGACTAAATTTGCTTTGTTTTCACTTAGTGTTGCTACGTGTTTAGTCGACAATATTTTACCGCGTTACGATGTGCTTCATTTGCATGATTGGCATGCTGCCATGGTGGCAATGCTCAGAAAATGTGTCGATTACTTTGATAGCCTTAATTCCATGGAGTGTATTTACACCATTCATAATTTAGCTTTGCAAGGTGTTCGGCCTTTTAGTGGCGATCAATCATCGTTTCAAGCTTGGTTTCCGCAATATGCAAGTCAGCTTAAACCTGTCGCTAACCAAAGTATTTACGATCCGCGTTATTCTAATTGCATTAATCCAATGCGAATGGGAATTGTACTGAGCGATAAAGTGCATTTAGTGTCACCGACTTATGCCCAAGAAGTGTTATTGCCGTCCGATCATCAAAAGGGCTTTTTTGGCGGTGAAGGTTTAGAAGCCGATTTAGCGGTTAAAGCCGAGCATCAGCAATTAATCGGCATTATTAATGGCTGTATGTATGACGACAGTTCGCAGACACAAACATCAGCTGCAGATAATACCGTGTTGGATCTACTCCGGTTAGCTGAAAATGCCATTTTATCTTGGCAAACAAAGGTAGAGCATGTGTCGGCGTTAGACAGCATTGCATTATCACGCATATCACAATTAAAAATGGCAATGAGTTTAGCTGAAAAGGATGCCACCCCTTTTTTATTGACCTCTGTCGGCCGTTTAACAGAGCAAAAAGTGCTGCTATTGCTACAACCGTATGACAGCCCCAATGGCCAATCTGATATCACAGTACTTGAAGCATTGTTGCAAGCGTTTAAGCAACAGCAACCTAATGGCGTATTATTGTTGTTAGGCAGTGGTGATGATCAAATCGCCAAGGATTTGCAAATGGTCGCGGCGCGATTTGATAATCTGGTATTTATGCATGGTTATGATGAATTATTGTCTGACCGTTTATATCAACAAGGTGATTTGTTTTTAATGCCAAGTTCATTTGAGCCTTGTGGCATTAGCCAAATGCTTGCGATGCGGGAAGGGCAACCATGTTTAGTGCATGCCGTTGGTGGACTTAAAGATACCATTGAAGACAATGTCAGTGGTTGGGCATTTACAGGTGCATCTTTGCCTGAGCAAAGTGAAGCATTGGTTGAGCGCTTCAGACAAGTGCTGGCTTTGTACGGAACACCGACATGGCGAAAAGTTGCGAAAAATGCGGCAAAACAGCGTTTCACCTGGGACTGTGTGGCGAAAGACTATATTGAAAAACTTTATCGACTCTAGTTTATAATTGATTACTGAAACAGACTTTAAATACAGCTAAATAAAAAGCACCGATGCGTCGGTGCTTTTTCGTTTTAACTTAATCTCAAAGTGAGTTTAGTAAGTGTAACGTAGATCTAAGTAGTAATATCCACCGTTAAACCCAAATGGTGTATTGGTTAATGGATAAACGAAAATACCATTGAAGTTATTGTCTTCAGGGCGCTTTTCAGGATAAACATCAAACAGGTTTTGTACACCTAGGGATAACGCTAATGAATCAGTTGCTTGGTAACGTGTGCTGATATCTGTCACCCATTTGGCGTCATATTCTACTTCACTTGACGAATAGCCTACGGTGTATTTGCCAAAGTAACTAAAGCGTAAGTTAGTGGTAAAGTCATCATAATGATGAGTAAAGCCAATATTACCAGTGTTTTTAGGCGTTGCTTCAGTCATACGGATAACTTCAATACGATCAAATAACTCATCTTCTAATCCATCCAGAATAGACGGTAAGTTAATTGATTCGATTTTGGTTTTTTTGTATGAATAAGCGAGGTTTGCACTCACATCACCAAATTGGCCAAGGTCAAACTCTTGAGTCATGACCAAATCAACACCTTGAGTTTCAGTATCAACTGCGTTCATAAAGAAACGCGCTGAGTCGGCATTGGTACCGGCTAAGGCTTCAGCAATCACAGGTGAACTTTCTTGGTCTACCGAACCCGATAAAATAATACGGTCATCAACGTTAATTTGATACGCATCCAAAGTTGCAGTAAAGCCATTCCCACCGTTATATACTAAACCTGCACTGAATGAGTGCGAGATCTCAGCTTTAAGATCTGGAATATCTAATGCATCTTTGATGGGCGATAACTGGTTAAACGTACCCGATTCGCGTGGTACAAACTCCCCGGTGACCGGATCAGGATCAAAGAAGGTTGATACGTTTCTAAAGTAAAGTTGCTGTACACTCGGTGCACGGAACCCCGTATCTGTGGTCACACGAAATGCTAAGTTGTCTGTTAAGTTATAACGGCCGGATAATTTCCAACTCGTGTTGCCACCAAAGTCAGAATAGTCTTCGTAACGTACAGCTGCAGCCCAATAAAAATTATCAGTTAGTTGGTTTTCTAGCTCAACATATATACCTGTGTTTGTACGGTCTTCATCCACTTCAGATTCTTCAGTAAAACCACCAAAGCCTTGGCTACCACCCGCTTTATCTTCGTAATCACCTTGAATGTATGACTCTTCTTGGCCAGCTTCAATTTCATAGCCACTTTCGCGGAAAGTAAAACCGGTTGCGACCATGATTTCTGAATCATTGTAAAAATCATAATAGGTAGACGCATCAAGATTGAGGTTTAACTCACTATTAGACAGGGTGCCTGCATAAAAATCGGTTGGACTGGTTGGACCTAAAGATGCGTTAATGGTGTTTTCAACGTGGTATTCGAAGCTGTTGCTACCGTAACCGGCAGAGGCATCAATGTTCCAATCTCCTAGCTCAGCGTCATAACCCATTACAAATGAGTAATCGAGGATCTCCGGGCTAATTTGCGGTAAATAACCGTCTGGGTATACTTCAATAATATTACGTGAATCTAATGCGCGACGGTAAAAAGCACCTGAGGTTGATTCACGTTGGCTTACGCCACCAAAAGCATAGACTTTACTGGTGTCATTAATGGCTTGTTCAGCATTAACAAATAAACCATAGTTTTCATATTCGCTGTCGCCAACGTGATGGTTTTGACGATCAAAGGTTTCTTCGCGTGGATCTAAACTACCATCTGCTAACGTTGGGTATTGTTGACGGCTATCAAGACCTGCACGGTTTGTGGCATTTTTTTGATGTGCTTCTAAAGACACATTCACAAAGCCATCATCGCTAAAACTAAAACCTTGGTTTACACCTATACGGACTTGCTCACCGTCACCTTCGTAGGTTTGGCCTATTTGGGTTGAGATACTGCCGCCTTCGTCGCTGTCTTTGAGAACAACGTTAATGACACCGGCAATGGCGTCAGAGCCATACAAAGCAGAAGCACCATCACGTAGAATTTCAATGCGTTTAATCGCTGTCATCGGAATAGCATTTAAGTCAACGTTTGACGAGCCTTTACCCACAGTACCGGATAAATGCACTAGTGCTGAACCATGACGGCGCTTACCGTTCACTAACACTAAAGTGTATTCGGTGACATGCCTCGTAAACTCGCAGGACGTACTGCATCGCTACCATCAGTAATCGATGAAAACGGCACGCTGTAACTTGGCGCGGCAAACTGAAGGGCTTTTGCGGTTTCAGTAATACCTGTCGCTTCAAGTTGCTCAGAGGTAATAATGTCAACTGGCGTAGGGCTGTCAGTTGCTGTGCGTAGGGCAATACGTGAACCAATGACTTCAATGCGCTCTACATTTTCACTTTGCTCAGCGGCATATGCTGTCGGTGCGGTAATACTGGCAATAACTGCCAAACTGACGAGACTTTTATACATTTAGTCATCCTGCTTTAACGTTACGGTAATTTTTATAACATTATAGAGCACTTTTATCGTTTAATAGATCAGTTTCATCTAGTGTCAATTAGTTTAAAGATGCATAACTAATGACACACAGTTATAGTGAAATTTACTCATGATTACAGACTGTTAACAAGGTGTTTAAAACAGATTAAAAACGCCCGTTTTGTTAACGGGCGTTTAACATTAATGCTTTTAGTGATGGGTTATTTCTATTAAGCTAGTTTGGCAAACTTGCTTGATGAGCTTGAATAAATTGCGACATTGCTTGTTCAGCACGTTGTTGTGCGCTTTCCCAGGTATCAGTCACATTCATGGTTTCTACTACTTCGTAATAGCACTTAATTTTAGGCTCTGTTCCCGAGTGCCTTACAATAACGCGAGCGCCATTCTCGAGACAATAAATTAAAACATCGCTTTTAGGTAAATCAATAACGGCAGTCGCGCCATTAGCAAAAGTGCGTAGCGACTGACTTAAATCATCACATGACAGCACTGCATAATCGGCAATGTTTGCAGGTGGGTGTTGGCGTAAGTGCTCGCCTATATTAGGCGTGTCAGGTTTAAGGGCAATACTGACTTGAGCATTAAGGTGAAAGCCATGCTGGCGATAAATGTGTTCTAATTTATCCCAAACTGTTTGACCTTTTTCGGTTAATTCAGCACAAAGTTGGGCAAAAGCCACTAAAGCAGATAAACCATCTTTGTCCCACACCATACTGCCTACGGTATAACCAAGCGCTTCTTCATAAGCGAACAAGAATTGATTGTCGGCTTCGCATTTGTTGATCCCGACATTCATTAACCATTTAAAGCCGGTAAGGGTGGTGTAACAGCTTGCATGTAACGACTGAGCCACTTTAGACAATAAACTAGAAGACACAATTGTGGTGCCCACTAACCGCTGGTGTGCTGGCGCATGTGATAATAAATACTCACCAAATAACACGCCAACTTGATCGCCGGTTAGCATTTTATAGTCGTTGTTTGCCGTGCGAGCCGCTACAGCAAAGCGATCGGCATCAGGATCGTTTGCGCATGCAAGCATGGCTTGATGCTTTTGAGCCTCAGCAATGACTAAATCCATAGCACCTTTTTCTTCTGGATTAGGGAAGTTCACCGTAGGGAAGTCACCGTCTGGTTCGCGCTGCGCCGCTACAGAATACACTTGTTTGAAGCCAGCATCGTGTAACACTGCTTCAGCCATATTAGCTCCAACGCCATGCATGGCGGTATAGGCTAAACTGACGCCTTTTGGATCTGAATGTTGTTGTAATTCACTGGCACTGTGTACCCCTTGACGATACGTCTGATAAAAATCATCTTTAAGCCAAATGAGTTTATCTTGTGCTTTGGCGGCACTGAGCTCCATAAATGGAATAGCTTGAGTTGCAGCCTGTGCAATTCTGGCTGCAATACCTGAGTCGTGCGGTGGAATAATCTGTGCGCCATTTTCCCAATACACTTTATAACCATTATATTGTGGTGGGTTGTGGCTTGCCGTAACCACAATACCTGCCGCTGCATTAAAGTGTTTTACGCCAAATGCGACTAGTGGCGTTGCTGCTACTTGTGTGGTTAAGCGCACGGTAATCCCCATTGCGGTGAGCACGCTGGCAGCATCATGAGCAAAAGTGTATGAATCATGGCGGCCGTCATAACCAATAATGACACCGCGCGTTGCCGCATAACTAATTTGTGATAACAAATATGCACCTAAACCTGCGGTTGTTTGCCTGATAACTAAACGATTCATGGCCATTGGCCATGGCCTACTACACCACGCAGTCCGGCTGTACCAAATGCTAGACGGCCAGAAAACATCGCCGTTAATGCATCTTCATCTTGGTTGTCGACTAGGGTGTGTAATGCTTGTTGGGTTTTTGGGTCTGGGTCTTGCTGTAACCATTGGTTAACTTGATGTTGCAAGTGAGTATTCATGATCAACCTCATTGATAATCATTTTCAAAGGCTATACTAACAGTAGAAAAATAACCTGATAAGAACAAGTTAAATCGTACTATACCAATAGTAAATAATCACAACGTGGCATATTAACTCCCTCACTCATCGCGTTGTGGTGTTTATAGTGAAAATGGCCAAATAAAAACGCGTAGTGCAGGGCATTACGCGTTTTTAATGACTTGAGCTTGATAAACTGAATCTGGATTTAGTTAAGCTTTTGGAAAATTTTGCGGGAAGAAAGCTCGTTTAGCTTCATCATCAAACTCACCTTTAAAGGCGATATCTTTACCAATATTGCGTGCCACTTCAACGGCCGGGCGGGCGCTCACACGATTGTACCAACCTTGTAGATAAGGATACGGTGCTAAACCTTCTTCACCTAATACTACCGTTGCTTTATCAATCCAGCCCCATGCAGATACGTCAGCAATGGTATATTCGTCACCCACTAAGTATTCACGCCCTGCTAAGTGATCGTTTAGCACTTCATAATGACGTTGGACTTCACGTAAATAACGGTTGGTTGCATAGGCGATTTTCTCAGGTGCATGGTGTCTAAAATGAACAGATTGACCAGAAAAAGGACCTAACCCTGTGGCGATAAACATTAACCAAGACAATAACTCACCACGGTGTTGCACTTTACCTTGTAACTGACCCGATTTTTCTGCCAAGTATAATAAAATAGCATTCGAGTCGAACACTCTAACGCCATTATCATCAATGGCAGGCGTCTTTGCATTCGGGTTAATCGCTTTAAACTCAGCAGTATGTTGCTCACCTTTAAGGGTATCTACAGGCACGAGTTCATATGGTAAACCGGTTTCAGCAAGGAATAACGCGACTTTCATTGGATTAGAGCCAGGATGGAAATAAAACTTAAGCATGACTAACTCCTTTTCTATTAATGATGATATTGAAACAGGTTTTGAGTGAATGCTCAAGATGTATTTGAGCAATTGGTCAGTTTCACTTTGAAATGAAAGTTCGGCTAGGTTAAATTTTAAATAATAAATGGTGTTATTGTGATGTGTTTGTCAACTTAAGGTATGCTAAATCACGCTAATAAAAGATTAATTAAGAGGGAGTAAATGATTGAAATGTATGAAACCCATTTCATTGGGTTTATTAATGCAGAAATGCAACAAGACTTGGCGCATGATCTTAATCATGTGAGTCGAGTGGTTAACACAGCAAAAACACTATGTTTGAGTGAAAGCGCTGATCTTGCGGTAGTCATACCCGCAGCTTATTTACACGATTGCTTCTCATTTGCTAAAAACCATCCAGACCGTGCTCAAAGTTCGATTTATGCGGCAGATAAAGCCATCGCGTTTTTAGAGAGTATTAATTATCCTACTCAATTTTTACCTGCCATTCACCATGCGATAGTTGCGCACAGCTTTAGCGCCAATGTAGCGCCACAAAGTGTCGAAGCGAAAGTTGTTCAAGATGCCGACAGGTTAGATGCATTAGGCGCAATCGGTATTGCAAGGTGTCTTCAAGTCAGCACCAGTCTTGGTGTGAGCTTATATCATCTTGATGATCCATTTTGTATAAACAGACAAGCTAATGATCGGCTTTTTGCGATTGACCACTTCTTCACAAAATTATTTAAGCTTGCTGACACCATGCACACCGAATCTGCAAAAATAGAAGCCAGCAAAAGAATTAAGTATATGAAAAGCTTTTTGGCTCAATTAAGTACTGAGATTTAACGGCTTAGAAAATATCAGCGTATTATTGTTTATTAAGATTCTCTAACAAGGGCAAGATTTTACTGACTTTATCAAAGCTTTCTTGGTATTCAGCTTTCGCATCAGAATCTGCCACAATACCGCCGCCCGCCCAACAGTAAATGTTGTTTTGCTCGGTCACTAAGGTGCGAATGGTAATGCTGGTGTCCATATTACCGTTCTGGCTGATGTAACCAATACTGCCGCAATAAAGATTACGTCTTGATGGTTCTAACTCTTCAATAATTTGCATGGCGCGTATTTTGGGCGCACCGGTTATTGAGCCGCCAGGAAAGGCGGCCTGGAGTAAATCAAAGGCATTATGATCGGCTGCCAGTGTGGCTGTGACTGTGCTCACTAAATGGTGCACCGCAGGAAAGCTCTCAATAGCAAATAACGACGGCACCTTAACACTACCAGGCGCTGCTACTTTACCTATATCGTTACGCAGTAAATCCACAATCATGACATTTTCAGCGCGATCTTTTACAGAATGGCTTAGCGTGTCGGCAGCAAGTTGATCCTGAACGGGGTCAATACTGCGTGGCATGGTGCCTTTAATGGGCTTTGTTTCTATCTGTTTTTGCTGTAACCGAATAAAGCGCTCAGGCGATATCGATAACACACAATGCTCGGGCAAACGCATAAATGCTGAAAAGGGCGCTTGGTTAACATGCGACAATGCACAATAAGCTTGCCATTCATCACCTTGATAATGTGCTTCAAAACGCTGAGTTAAATTGATTTGATAGCAATCACCGCTGAGTAAATACTGCTGCACCTGAGCAAATTTTTGCTGGTATTGTTGCTGAGTGAGTTGATTTTGCCATGTTGAGGTTAAGGTAAAATTGTGTGTGGTCGCATGAGACGATTTATTGCTGTTAGACTGAGGCCTTATTTTTGATTGAATTAAATTCACTTCAGTTTCAAGCGCCTCATTTCCGTCATAATGATAAGCATACCAGCAGTTATCTTCATAACTGTAAAGCAAGCAAAAATCATAAAACCCGATATTCATCTCTTGTAGGTGAATATCTTTGTTGGCTGAATGTGGCAGTTTCTCTATACTGCGGCCTAAATCATAACCCCATGCGCCGACGGCACCGACATTAAAAGGGTGTTCACACGCTTGTTGAGTGGGATAAAGCAAAGTATGAATATGGGCTAAGTTTTCAAGGGGCGACAGCGCAGCAGAAGGCGTAATATTAAGTTGCCAAATATCGTGATGGATAGGGGTAAATTGGCACAGGCCATCATCACTGGTTAAGGTCGCAATAGGGTTAATGGCAATAATGTCAAACTTCGCATCTGGATGCACGGCACTGGCAGAGTCGAGTAATATGGCCTCAAGGGTCATCACTAAATAATGCAAACAATTGTTTAGTGTCAATTTTCCAATCTAATTTTTGCCCATAGAGTGTGTTTTTTACCCGCGCAAACATCGATAACCCTTATCTAAAAATGTGATGTAGCCCAAAAAGGATGGAAAGAGTATCATATTGGTCTAAATAGTTAACCTCGTTTGGTAATCGTTTAATGACGCGTGATTGAGTCGGTTAATAATAACGAGATGGCTACTCAAACGATTGTGTTGATAAAGATAATAATGTTAGGCCGCAATGGCTGCTGGAGCGCCCCATATGTCGAGCAATACCCCTACAACTACTTCCAATACTCCTGTTGTAATTAAACAGGCCGACTTTATTGAAAGTATCGCCGATTCACTACAATACATTTCTTACTATCACCCGAAAGATTTTGTTGATGCGATGTACAATGCTTACAAGCGTGAACAAAGTGCAGCGGCCAAAGATGCGATAGCGCAAATCTTAATTAACTCGCGTATGTCAGCAGAAGGTAAGCGTCCTTTGTGTCAAGACACGGGGATTGTGACTACATTTGTTAAAATTGGTATGTCGGTACAGTGGGACAAAACCGATATGACAGTACAAGAAATGGTTGATGAAGGTGTACGCCGTGCTTACACTAATCCAGATAATCCATTACGTGCATCGATTGTCGCAGATCCTGCTGGCGCGCGCAAAAACACCAAAGACAATACCCCGTCGGTGGTACATATTGACATGGTTGCGGGTAATCAGGTTGAAGTGATGATTGCAGCTAAAGGCGGCGGCTCTGAAAACAAATCAAAAATGGCGATGTTAAACCCATCTGATGACATTGCAGCTTGGGTAGAAAAAACCTTACCGACAATGGGTGCGGGTTGGTGTCCACCAGGCATGCTCGGCATAGGTATTGGCGGCACGGCTGAAAAAGCCGCGGTAATGGCAAAAGAGTCGCTAATGGATCCTGTTGATATTCACGAGTTAATGGCGCGCGGCGCAGAAACAACTGAAGAGAAGTTACGTGTAGATATTTTTGAGCGCGCTAACAACTTAGGTATAGGTGCGCAAGGTTTAGGTGGTTTAACAACCGTGCTAGACATTAAAATCAAATCAGCGCCAACTCATGCGGCTTCTAAGCCTGTCGTGATGATCCCAAATTGTGCAGCAACCCGCCATGTGCATTTTCATTTAGACGGTACAGGTCCAGTTGATTTAACACCACCATCATTATCTGATTGGCCAGAAATCACTCGTGAAGCGGGCGAGAATACTCACCGTGTTAACCTGGATAACATCACTCAAGCTGAAATCGAAACTTGGAACAGTGGTGATACCTTATTGCTTAACGGTAAAATGTTAACCGGTCGCGATGCAGCGCATAAACGCATCCAATCGCTGTTAGATTCAGGCGAAGGTCTACCTGAGGGTGTCGATTTTACAGGTAAGTTTATTTACTACGTCGGCTCATGTTGATCCTGTGCGTGAAGAAGTGGTTGGCCCAGCAGGCCCAACAACAGCAACCCGTATGGATAAATTTACCGACATGATGTTAGACAAAACCGGTCTAATGGGCATGATTGGTAAATCTGAGCGTGATCGCTGAAACCGTAGCGTCAATTAAAAAGCATAAAGCTGTGTATTTAATGGCAGTGGGCGGCGCGGCTTATTTAGTGTCTAAAGCCATTAAAAAAGCCCGTGTTGTGGCATTTGAAGACTTGGGAATGGAAGCTATTTACGAGTTTGAAGTACAAGATATGCCTGTAACCGTTGCTGTAGATTCTAATGGCGTTAATGCTCACGAGACTGGCTACTGCAATATGGAAAGTGAATATTGCCAATAGCAAAGCCAAATAATCGGCGTTATTTACGGCAAACACATAGACTCACTACAGTGTCAATGTGATAAGACGCTCAGGTTTACAGCTTTTTACAAAAGGCCTGTTGCCTGAGCGTTTTGCTTTCGCTAGTCTGCAATACATATTTATCGTAAGCCATGCACAACACGGCTCACAATCACTACTAAAACAACTGAGACTCCATAACAATGAAAAAGTCCTCTGTATTATTTGCACTGGTTGCCGCCGGAATGGCAACATCAGCGCTTGCGGCTGAGCCGACACCTTTTAATGTGCAGCAATTAGTTAATTTAAATAAATTGCATTCTGCCGCAGTATCAAATGACGGTAAAAGCCTAGTTTATGGCGTTAAAGTGGTTGATGACCAAGGTGAAGCCAGCTCAGATCTGTATCTACTCGATTTAACCAATAAAAATGCACAGCCTAAACAGATAACCGCTGCGGCAGGTACTGAACATGATGTGAGTTTTTCTGCCGACAATAAATCGATTTATTTCCTTGCGAGCCGCACGGGCACCAGCCAGTTATATCAATTGGCCTTAATGGCGGTGAAGCCATGGCTGTTACCGATTTACCATTAGATGTAAATGGTTATAAATTGTCGCAAGATGGTAAGCAAGTGGTCATGACCCTGCGTGTGTTCCCTGAATGCAAAGACTTAGCTTGTTCTAAAGACAAGTTTACCGCCATTGATGAAAGCAAAACTTCGGGGCGCGAATATAAGCAATTAATGGTTCGTCACTGGGATACTTGGGAAGACCATGCCCGCAATCATTTATTTGTTGGCCAATTAAACGGTAAAAAAATCACTGAGCCTACCAACGTTACCGCTAATCGCGATACAGAAACGCCGCCCAAGCCGTTTTCTGGCATGGAAGAGGTGACCTTTACCCCTGATGGTAAACACGTGGTATATAGTGCTAAAGCGCCAAGTCGCGATCAAGCCTGGACCACTAATTACGATTTATGGCAAGTGCCTGTTACCGGTGGTGAAACCGTTAACTTAACCGAAGCAAACGCTGCATGGGACTCACAGCCAACGTTCTCAGCTGATGGCCGTTATTTAGCGTACTTAGCCATGACCAAGCCAGGTTACGAAGCGGATCGTTACCGCATCATGCTACGTGACAATGTTACTGGCCAAGAAAAAGAAGTCGCCCCCCTGTGGGATCGCAGCCCAAGTTCACTGACATTCAGTGCCGATGGCCGTACTCTGTACGTTACCGCACAAGATGTTGGGCAAGTGTCAATTTTTGAAGTGAACACCCAATTTGGTGATGTGCGTCCAATTTACAACCAAGGCAGTAACAGTTTAATCGCCGTGACGAACAACCAATTGATTTTCAAAAAATCATCTTTAATTGAACCGGGTGATTTATTTAGCGTAACAACAGAGGGTGAGCACCTTACACAGCTAACTGACGTCAACAAAGACAAACTAGCTAACATCAAATTTGGTGAGTATGAGCAGTTCAACTTTAAAGGTTGGAATGATGAAACCGTGCATGGCTACTGGATTAAACCGGCTAACTATGTCGAAGGTAAACAATACCCGATTGCGTATTTAGTACACGGTGCATGCACAAGGGTCATTTGGTAACAGTTTTAGTGGTCGTTGGAACGCACAGCTTTGGAGCCGGTGCAGGTTATGGCGTCGTGATGGTCGACTTCCACGGTTCTACTGGTTATGGCCAGGCATTTACCGACTCTATTGGTAAAGACTGGGGCGGAAAACCACTAGAAGATCTTAAAAAGGGCTTGGCGTCTGTTACCGCGCAACAACCTTGGTTAGATGCGAATAATGCATGTGCCTTAGGAGGTTCATACGGAGGCTACATGATGAACTGGTTCCAAGGTAACTGGAACGACGGTTTCCAATGTCTTGTTAACCACGCAGGTTTATTTGATATGCGCTCAATGTATTACGTGACTGAAGAACTATGGTTCCCTGAATATGAATTTGGTGGCACGTACGACAAAAATAAAGCACTGTTTGAGAAGTTTAACCCAGTGAACTATGTTGAAAACTGGAAAACGCCAATGTTAGTGATCCACGGTGAAAAAGATTACCGTGTCCCCTATGGTCAAGGCTTAGCGGCTTACACTTACATGCAACGTAATGGTATTCCATCAGAATTGTTAGTGTTCCCAGATGAAAACCACTGGATTTTAAATCAAGACAATTTACAACAGTGGTACAAAAATGTACTCGGTTGGATGGATCGCTGGACAGCAAAATAGTTATTATACCATTTCCATTAATTATGTGAACAATCAGAGTCGCTCAGACTGTTCAGTTTGAGGCGCATTGTTGAAATAATGGTTATTCCCTTCTAAGGCAATGCAACAAAGAAATGGACAGTCTGAGCGCCTCCTGCAAGGCGGGTTTCTGTGCCTTCTATGCTGCTTAATAGTATTTTGACGTAGAGCAACTATGCCTACAATCCTATTACTTGCCTAGAAGACACAGAACTCCCGCTGAATGACCAGATAATTAGTGGAATTGGTATTACCATGAGCTAAATCGATAACGTTAATATCACTCAAAACGGTATTACGGATTAAGCAAGAGATGTCATCATAGATGGCATCTCTTTTTTTATGTCTACGTTTACCTTAACGTTAGTATTTTTCATCATGGTTATTTTATGTTCAGCTTAGTGTTGTATGGCAAAGATACAGATCTAAAAAAGAGAACGCGATCAATAATGCTGATTTGTGTGATTTTTCAGCACTAATTGTGTATTAAAACCATAAAAACACGGCAGAAACGCGAATGATGAAATAAAAATACGCAAAACATTATTATAAACATTTGGTGATAATGGTTATCAGGGGATTTTTAAGTAAATCGCATTAGCTTTTCTAAGGCAAAGTGGCATTAAAATAGCAAAAAATCTCATTATGTAAATCAACATGTTTCGGCTACATTAGCGCGCTCAGAATCGAGCGTCAAAACAGGTTATATCAAGAGGGTTCAGTTAGTGGATTTTATGCTTTATATCAAGTTCTTCTTAGGACTGTTAGCGATTATCAATCCGGTAGGGTTATTACCTGTTTTTGTCAGCTTGACGAGCCATCAAACCGAAATTGAGCGTCAACATACCAATCGGGTGGCAAACTTTGCTGTGGTGGTCATTTTATTGGTGACTATGTTTGCCGGTCAGCATATTTTGAGTATGTTTAGTATTTCACTCTCTGCCTTTCGAATTGCCGGCGGTAGCTTGATTTGTATTATCGCGATGTCGATGTTGCAAGGTAAAATCAGTGAAGTTAAACGCAACCAAGAAGAGGACCGTGAGTCTTCGGGCATGGAGTCTGTCGCGGTTGTACCTTTAGCGCTGCCTTTAATGGCGCTCGGGTGCCATTAGTTCGGTGATTGTATTTGCAGCTGAGCACAACAAAATGGTTAACTTCATCGGGATGTTTTTAACCATTGTCACTTTAGGTTTAGTGAGCTGGGGATTATTCCGCATGGCACCGGTGTTATTTAAATTTTTAGGAAAAACAGGTATTAACGTGATTACTCGTCTGATGGGCTTATTAATGCTGTCGTTAGGCATTGAGGTTATTTCAGCGGGTGTAAAAGGCTTGTTTCCAAGTTTGATTGGATAGATTTTGCTTAAGTTGTCGAGCATTTGTGCAAACGTTTGATAGTGGGGTGATTTAGCTTGACCCGCTATCGGCATTTGCGTAAAGTACGCCACGTTCGACATCACCGCTAGTTATGATTTATCTCATTTAACGAGAATATAACGACAAAAAAACGGCAATGATGGTTTACTGATGGCTCTTGCAAGCATTATATCGTAAACGGGCGTACAGAGCGGTAAACAAACAATATTTGGATTTACATACAAAATGTATTTAAATCCGCAAAATTGGTGAGCTGGCTGAGTGGCTGAAGGCGCACGCCTGGAAAGTGTGTTTAGGTTAATCCCTAACGAGAGTTCGAATCTCTCGCTCACCGCCAAACTTGAAAAAAGACGTCTTCGGACGTCTTTTTTCATTTCCGAACGGTTATTTATAAGCGTTTTTCACTTGATCCTTGAGTGAATGCTATACTGACACCACGCTATTATTTGTTCTATTATTGAGTACTCATTTCATGCCATTTTCGACACTTGGATTACGCGACACTATTGTCAAAGCCTTAGCTGAAGTGGGTTACAGCAACCCAACACCTATCCAACAACAAACCATTCCGGTGATTTTACAAGGCAAAAACTTGCTTGCGGCCGCGCAAACCGGTACCGGTAAAACCGCCAGTTTTGTGCTGCCAATATTAGAGCGTTTAGCCGACACACAAACTCAACGCAAAAAGCGTATTCGCGCGCTTATTTTAACACCTACTCGTGAACTTGCCGTGCAGGTTCAAAGTAATATTGTGGCGTATGCTAAACATGTGGGGGTGTCATCGTTTGTGATATACGGTGGTGTTGATGAAAAGCCGCAAAAACAAGCGTTAATTGATGGCGTTGATATTTTGGTGGCAACCCCTGGGCGTTTACTGGATTTATACACCCAGCGCGCAGTGCATTTTGATGAGCTAGAAGTGTTAGTGCTTGATGAAGCTGATCGCATGTTAGACATGGGCTTTATTGAAGACATCAATAAAATCATCGACAAACTGCCATCAGAGCGCCAAAGTTTGTTGTTTTCTGCGACGCTATCAAACCAAGTTCGTGCACTTGCAAAAACCGCCATTCATCGTCCGGTTGAAATCTCTGTCATTGCTGATAAAAGCTCAGCACCCAAAATTTCACAATGGTTAACCACGGTTGATAAAGACAAAAAATCAGCATTATTGAGTCATTTAATTAAAACACAAGCTTGGGATCAAGCGCTGATTTTCATAGAAACCAAGCAAGGTGCTGCCAAGTTAGTGAGTCAGCTCGAAAAGCGCGACATTGAGGCAGAATGCATTCACAGTGGCCGCAGCCAGCCAGTACGTGAACAAATTTTAGCGGATTTTAAATCGAGGAAGATTAAATATCTTGTGGCAACTGGCATAGCGTCTCGTGGTATCGATATTGACGATTTATCACGCGTCATAAACTACGACTTACCGTATCCTGCTGATGATTACATTCATCGCATTGGTCGTACTGGGCGGGCAGGTGCCGTTGGTGAGGCGATATCGTTTGTTTCTAAAGATGACTTTAAAAATCTGTGCATGATTGAAAGTCGATTAGGCCATTTGCTAGAACGTAAAGTGATTGAAGGGTTTGAGCCGAAAAAGCCGGTACCTGAGTCAATACTCAATCATGTACCGAAAAGCCGTCAAAATAAACCCAAAACTCAAGATGAAAGACCCACCTTAAGTTTGGGTAAGTCTAAAGGCGACAACACTGATTTTAGAAAAGCCAAAACGCAAAAGGCGCCAGTCAAAAAATAGCCTAAGCCTAATCCTTGGAATTTGTAACGCTTTGATGATGACTTAAGCGCTGCCATGCGCTTAAGTCATGCCTATTAATCTTGTCACCTGCTGGTCTGCCACACGCCTTTTACCATTAGATTAACGCAATTGACCTTAAGGGCTACGCTCGACCCTTTTATTATACCTACGGCTAAACGCTCGCCCGATTCAATTCCTCAGCTACTCAAAAACTATTGCCGTTATCAAAGTTAATTTGTGTCACAAAAGGTGTCTAGTTGCTGCAAAACAGCGACGAACATGGTTAACTATATGGATAGTAAAAAATCATTTAAGGCTTTGGTGTTAACTACATGCATAACACCATAAACACCAATCAAAAATACAAAAACAATAAATTTAGGGACATAATATGAACAAAGCATTATTGCCTATGGCCATCTCTTTAGCGCTAGCAAGTTTGCTAGGCTGTAGTGACAATCAAACGAGTGTTGCAACTGAACAAACCGCAGCAACAAAAGACGTTACCTCTGTGGTCGCCCCAAAAACTGTAGACTTTGACCAATACTCACAACAGTTTATTGATGAATTATGGCAGTTGTCGCCCACCTGGGCGCTTTACAGTGGCAAACACGTTAACGACGGCTATTTAGAGATCCCAAACAAACAAAGCCGTGATAACACGTTGGCTTTTGTCGATAAACAGCAAACGGCATTAGCGCAATTTGACCCGTTGACACTCAGCCCTAATCAACAGATTGACTATAAACTCTTGGTTAACCTCGTAGAGTCAATGAAATGGGATGTACAACGTTATAAAAGCTGGCAATGGGATCCGTCTAACTACAATGTTTCTGGTGGCTTTGCGCAAATTATCAACGAAGACTTTGCTCCGCTTGATGAACGCCTAGCGTCAGTTATTGCCCGCCTTGAAAATGTACCTGCCTATTATGAGGCTGCCAGAGCAAACATCAGTGACCCAACCTTAGAACACACCCAATTAGCCATCATGCAAAACAAAGGGGCGTTTTCGGTATTATCTGATGCGCTAGTCAAGCAAGTTGCAGACTCAGGGTTAACCGCAGAGCAAAAAGCATTATTTACCACGCGCTTTGAGGCCGCGGCCGCCGCAATAACACAGCATATTGAGTGGCTAACCGAACTTGAAGCAAAACTGACAAAAGACGGTGCGCGTGATTTTCGTATTGGTGAAACCCTATACGAAGAAAAGTTTGCCTTTGATATTCAGTCAGGCATGACAGCAAAACAGCTTTATGACAAAGCCGTGGCGGATAAAAATCACATCCAGCAAGAAATGGCTAAAATCACCACAAAAATTTGATCCACTTACATCGATACACCAAAACCTGCAGATGACAAGGTAGCGATTCGTCAGTTAATCGATGTGTTATCAGCAAAACATGTTAAGCGAGAGAACTTTGTTGAAGAAGTGCGTAAACAGATCCCCGCATTGATCAAATTTGTCAACGACAAGCAACTCGTTACCCTTGACCCTGACAAACCATTAATTGTACGTGAAACACCTGAGTATATGCGCGGGTTTGCTGGAGCGTCTATTAGCGCTCCCTGAGCCGTATGATCAAGGCGGTAATACCTATTATAACGTGTCGCCATTAGATAGCATGAGTGATGAGTCAGCCGAAAGCTATTTACGTGAATATAACCACTGGATTTTACAGGTACTGAATATTCACGAGGCGATCCCAGGCCATTACACCCAGCTTGTATACTCAAATCAATCTCCAAGCCTAGTGAAAAGC
This sequence comes from Shewanella phaeophyticola, assembly GCF_025398315.1. Taxonomy (GTDB): domain Bacteria; phylum Pseudomonadota; class Gammaproteobacteria; order Enterobacterales; family Shewanellaceae; genus Shewanella; species Shewanella phaeophyticola. Next base: position 2,047,290 of record NZ_JAODOQ010000001.1, on the reverse strand, counting down.
TTATTTGGTAATGGTGCCATGATTGAAGGATGGAGCCGTTTACACCGAGCGCATGATGCTCGAAGAGGGCTATGGCGATTTTGAACCTGAAATGTGGTTAATGTATTACAAATGGAACCTGCGAGTAATATGTAACACAATTTTAGATTACAGCATTCAGGTTAAAGGCATGGGTGAGCAAGAGGTGATAAACCTACTTGAAAACGAAGCCTTCCAACAACGTGCTGAGGCAGAAGGTAAATGGCGCCGTGCAACATTAAGCCAAGTGCAGCTTACTAGCTATTATGCGGGCTATCGTGAGATTTATGATTTCCGTGAGCAGCAAAAAGCCAAACTAGGCGATGATTTTGACTTAAAACAGTTCCATGAACAGTTTTTAAGCTACGGCAGTGCACCAGTCAAGTTTATTAAACAGTTAATGACTGATAAATAATCATCACAGTCAGTATTGTAAAAATGGCCTGATATTTCAGGCCATTTTTGTACCTAAGCCAAAAATATGTTGATAATGTGATGTTGCTACATGGTTAGTTGTTATCTCTTGTGATAATCTAAATAGAAATCGTTATCATTAAGTGGTTTGCAATGAAACATATTCTATTAATTGATCTACATTCTGCGTCTCATGAGTTATTTTATCAACTTACAGCGCAAGGGTACTACGTCCATCAAGTAAATAATGCCTTTGATGCGTTGATCAAAATGGAAACCTTGACCTTAGAAGCCATTTTATTGGACTTTTCCGTACCGAAAATGGATTCATTTTGGTTGTTAGTCGCGAGACAAGCGCCGACGCCAATAATCGTTATTGCCGATGCCAATAATGAGTTAGAGCGAATTAATGCGCTCGAGTTGGGTGCTGATGACTACCTAAGTCAACCCGTTAACGTACGTGAATTACAATTACGCCTTAATATTCTCAAACGCCGAACTCAAATGCCGCTCAATGATATTACCGAGCAAAAAATACATTTTGATGATGTTAATTACACTGTCTATCTCGAAGATAAACCATTAACACTTACCCAAACTGAATATCGCCTGTTTAAATATTTATATGAACGCCAAGGTGCTGTAGTGACAAAAGCGGAATTACAACAACGTGTTTTACATAAAAAACTTGGACAATTTGATCGTAATTTAGACATGCACATCAGTAATACTCGACGTAAATTAGCTAAAGGCAATTTACCGCGTGATTTAATCAATACCGTCAGAGGACAAGGCTACAGCTTTAGCTTTTAAAGGTTCACACTATTAGCCGCATTTGATAAGCTATGGCGCATAAAATAAGGCATATACATGTCGAAATATAAGCGCAAGCAAATTAAAGGAACGCCCTAATGCGGATCAGTGCAAACTTTGACGGTGGCAATATTAACGTCATCAATATCGACAAACACGATGACATTCAACTCGCTATTCGTCCTGATTTTGGTGATGAATTTTACCAGTGGTTCAATTTCCGTTTAGAAGGTGAGGTCGGTCAGACCTACACCATGAATATTCTTAATGCCGGCAGCGCATCTTATCCTGCAGGATGGGAAGACTATCAAGCGGTGGCCAGTTATGACCGTGCAACATGGTTTAGACTGCCAACGCAATATGAAAATGGTGTCTTAACGATTCAAGTTGAATTAGATTGTGAAGCTATTCAAATTGCTTACTTTGCTCCATACAGTTACGAACGTCATTTAGATCTTATCAGCGAAGTACAGCTACACCCAGCAGTCAGCTTGGAGCATTTAGGCTTAACTTTGGATGGCCGTGATATGAGTTTACTGAAAATCGGTGATGGCAATCCTGACAAGAAAAACATTTGGATCACAGCACGCCAACATCCAGGCGAAACCATGGCTGAATGGTTAGTCGAAGGCTTACTTAATCGTTTACTCGATGGTGATTGCCCAACATCTAAAGCGCTGTTAGACAAAGCAAATTTTTATGTTGTACCTAACATGAACCCAGATGGAAGTGCACGTGGCCACTTACGTACTAATGCCGTGGGCACCAACTTGAACCGTGAATGGCAAACTCCAAGTCTAGAAAAAAGCCCAGAAGTTTACTACGTAGTGAACAAAATGCACCAAACCGGCGTAGATCTATTTTACGATGTTCACGGTGATGAAGGTTTACCTTATGTGTTTTTAGCAGGATGCGAAGGGGTACCAAACTACACTGATAAAATGGCCGCGTTACAACAACAATTTGTGAGCGCCTTAACCATTGCCAGTGCAGACTTCCAAACAGAGTTTGGCTATGACAAAGACGAGCCTGGTAAAGCAAATTTAACCGTGGGTTCTAACTGGGTTGCAAATACTTTCTCGTGCTTATCAAATACATTAGAAATGCCATTTAAAGATAATGCTAACCTGGCTGACCCATTTGTAGGTTGGTCTCCTGAGCGCAGCATTTATTTAGGCGAAGCGTCGTTAGTGGCCATGTTGGCCGTTGTCGACAGCTTGTAATCATTCAGTTGATATAACAGGTAAAATCATCATGGCGTTAATTGCATGCCCTAAATGTCAAAAGCGTATTTCTAGCCAAGCTAAGCAATGCCCACATTGCAAAACAGACTTGACCGGAAACACCGAATCATTGTCTATTATTAGCCACATTGAGCGCTCAAACAGTTTAATGAATCAGAGCTTTATCTATTTAACCTTGTTTATTGCAGGCGTTGTGGTGTGGTTTTGGGGCGGCGAGCCAGCTCAAGGTTTAACGTCCTATATAGCCATTGCAAGTTTTGTTGCAGGGTTTACAGGGTACTTGATTACTCGAGTCAGAATTGTGTTACATAAACGGAAGTCAGTATGAACGATATCAATAAAGTCATCGATGAAATGCCACAAGAAGTGTATCAGCGTTTATTGTCGGCCACAGAACTCGGTAAATGGGATGACGGTACAGTGCTAACTGAGCAACAGCGTGAATCAACCTTACAAGTGGTCATGCTGTATCAAGCGAGAAAGCTAAATCAAACTGGGCACTTTACCATTGCCGCAGGCGGCAACATTAACGAATTGTCTAAGACTGAATTAAAAAAACAATTTAAAGGCGAAGCGATTGCTGAGTTTAAAGAAGCAGACTTGTAAATTGTATGAATTTTTTTAATCAAAAAGCGCGAACCATTTGGTTCGCGCTTTTATTTGTTAAGTATTTATAAATCAGCGTCTTAACTTATCACCCCTCGGTAAGTTCACCTTCTAAGTTTTGCTGCATACGTTGCTTTATTTGATTTGGTGTTAAACCAATTGATAGCAAATAATGCAATTTAGCTAATGCTGCTTCAATGGTCATGTCTGAACCGCTGATCACTCCAGCTTGCGCTAACGCATTACCGGTAGCATAGCCTCCCATATTCACTTTACCTTGAAAACATTGGGTTAAGTTAACCAATACAATTCCGCGCTCATCAGCTTGTTTTAACGTGTCTAATAAGTTTTTATCTTGTGGAGCATTCCCCACACCAAAGGTCAGCATGATCAAGGCCTTTACGGGCTGTTGCAAAATATTCATAAAAATTTCAGTAGAAATACCAGGGTATAAGGTCACCACACCAACAGGTTGTGGGCTAATGGTGACCACTTCTAAAGGTTGTTCCGTCGGCACTGTAATCTTGCCTGCTTTGACATTAATCTTAATTCCAGCTTCTAATAATATCGGAAAGTTAGGCGAGGCAAATGCATCAAAACCATCAGCATGTGCTTTCGTTGAGCGGTTACCACGGAACAATTTATTATTAAAAAACAAGCATACTTCAGCTACAGGATAGTTAGCAGCAATGTATAACGAATTGAGTAAATTGGTTTGCCCGTCAGAGCGTAATTGCGCTAGTGGAATTTGCGACCCTGTGACAATAACTGGTTTAGATAACCCTTGTAGCATAAATGATAAGGCCGATGCGGTATAAGCCATAGTGTCAGTACCATGCAAAATCACAAAGCCATCGTATTTGTCATAATTAGCATGTATATCATTAGCAATCATTTGCCAGTCTGTAGGGGCCATGTTCGATGAGTCAATCAGTGGGCTATACTCATGGATGACAAATGATGGCATTTCGTCATGGTAAAATTCAGGCATAGATTGAACACAATCAGTTAAAAAACCTGCGACAGGCACAAAGCCATTAGCTGTCTTTTGCATACCGATAGTACCGCCAGTATACGCTACATAGATTGAACGTTTTGTCATGAAGAGTGTACTCGAAAGGGTCTGTAAATGAAGATAATTCAAATTATACGAGTTTATTTGCAGATCCCCAATAAAAAAGCCTGCTAAGCAGGCCTTTTTTGAATAATCTTCATATTAGTAAAAATATGAATTTTTAACAGTGAGACATTGTCGTGTCAACGCATCGATTAATAACTGCAACCTTCACAATATAGGTAAGCATTATTAGGGTCGTCAAATTTTGAAAATTCCTCATAAACGCTCGCCCATTGCTGAACCATCTTCTCAACGACAGTGCTTTGGCTAAAGCTGCTTGGCATATAAGACGCAGTAGCATTAAAGATTTCTTGCATCAGTTGTTGTTCTGCACTGAGTTCTTGCTCAATCAACTTAACATCATACTTATCCATGTTAGCCAGCTCTGCCGCTTTAGTCAGTGCAACGTCCATATCACCGAGTTCATCAACTAGACCTAAGGTGAGGGCGCGTTTACCGATCCATACACGGCCTTGGGCAATATTATCAACTTGCTCAAGGGTCATATGACGTTCTTTTGCCACTAACGAAATAAACTCATGATACCCACGTTCAATATGACGCTGAATAACGGCTGCTACTTGCGGACTAAGTTCACGCGCTGGCGATAATCCTGCCCAGTCAGATGTCGCCACGCCATCAGATGTCACACCAATATGTGTCAATGCTTGTTCAAACGTGGCAAACATACCAAAAATACCGATAGAGCCGGTTAACGTTGTTGGCGTCGCAACAATGTAATCTGCGCTAGCTGAGATCCAATAGCCTCCAGATGCCGCTAAACTGCCCATGCTCACTACAACCGGTTTACCAGCCGCTTTTAATGCTAATACTTCTTGGCGAATTTGTTCTGATGCAAATGCACTTCCGCCAGGGCTGTCAACACGTAACACGACCGCTTTAACAACAGGGTCAAAGCGTGCTTTCATTAATAAATCAGAGGTACTTTCGCCGCCAATCTGACCCGCTGGCTGCTTACCGTTTAAAATATTACCCTTGGCCACAATCACTGCAACGGAGTCATTTTCAACAAAGTTAGGTAGAGGTGCGGTGACACTGCGATAGTCGTTAAAGCTAATTTGTCTAAAGGTTTTGCCTTCTTTGTCGCTACCAACACGTTCCATCATGGCTAAACGAAATGCATCAGCAGTGACTAACTCATCAACCCATTTCATATTAATAGCCATTTGAGCGCTATCACCATCAGCTTGTTCAAGCTGTTCCAAATAAGCATCTGTGCTCAATACTAATTGGTCGGGTGATATCTGGCGGTTACTGGCCACTATGGTTGAATAACTCTGCCATATGTCGCCGAGTAGCACTTTACTGGCTTCTTTGTCTGCTTGAGACATATCATCACGAATAAAAGGCTCTACTGCAGACTTAAAGGTACCAACACGGAAAACATGTGTGGTGATTTTGAGTTTTTCTAAGGCGGCTTTGTAATAAAGGCGATAACGACTTAGGCCATCGAGTGACACCATACCTTTATTGTTAAGGTAAATTTTGTCAGCAAAGCTGGCTAAAAAATATTGGTTTTGATCATAACCATTGGCCATGGCTACAACTGATTTATTGGCGGCTTTAAATTGGGTTAATGCTTCGCCAATTGCTGTCATTTTACTTATCCCTGCACTTTGCAGGTTGGCTAAGTCTAATACTATGGTGGTGATGCGCTCATCTTCAGTGGCATTATTAATGCTGTAAAGCACGTCAGATAATAAGATTTCACCATTGGGATCGTTTTCTTGGCCTTGGGTCAATGCTGCTTCGAAAGGATTCACGTAATGTTTTTGGTCAACAATGCTACCAGAGAGGTTTAGTACTAATGCTGATTGGTCTTCGACGATGATTTCGTCACCACTGTTCAGTAGCACCACACCGATGATGGCGAGGATACCAAAAAAAATGAAGTTAATAATAAGCTTGCGAATAGTGTTTACCGTGTTCCACAACAGTAAAAACATCCTTTTTAAAAACGAGGGTTTAGCGGACATTAGCCACTCCTTTATCAGTCTAATATAGTCATCCTAACTGAAAATCAATTTAAATGTGAAATTGAATTGTAAAGGTTTTTAACAAACGAGCGTTTAAATGATTGAGCAAACGGTAATGTCGTTGTATGCTGGTTTAAATCACTTGTTTAAAAAGGATGTTTGAATGTCGTTTCCACACTTATTAGAACCTTTAGATCTAGGCTTTACACAGCTGAAAAATCGCGTGTTAATGGGCTCAATGCACACAGGCTTAGAAGAAGAAAAAGGCGGATTTGAGAAACTGGCAGCGTTTTATAAAGAGCGCGCTCAAGGCGGGGTTGGCTTAATTGTCACCGGTGGTATCGCCCCCAATTTACGCGGCCGCTTAGCGCCTAATGCTTGTCAACTGAGTTTTTCATGGCAAGTGGGTAAGCATAAAATTGTTACCGATGCTGTGCATGAAGCGGGCGGTAAAATTTGTATGCAAATTTTACATGCGGCCGTTACAGCTACCATCCATTTAGTTTAGCGCCGAGCAAAATTAAATCTCCTATTACGCCTTTTACACCATCAGCCATGTCTGGCCGTCAAGTACGTAGCACCATTAAAGACTATGCCACCAGTGCTGTATTAGCGAAAAAAGCGGGTTATGACGGTGTTGAAGTCATGGGCTCAGAAGGCTACTTAATTAACCAATTTATCAGCTCTCGCACCAACAAACGCACCGATGAATGGGGCGGTAAGTTTGAAAATCGTGCTCAATTTCCGGTAAAAATTGTTGAAGCCATTCGTGAAAAGGTCGGTAAGGATTTTATCATTGTGTTCCGTTTGTCGATGCTCGATTTAGTCGATAACGGCTCAACATGGGACGAAGTGGTTAAGTTAGCTAAATGGTTAGAACAAGCAGGTGTTAGCATAATTAACACAGGTATTGGTTGGCATGAAGCGCGTGTACCCACTATTGCGACCAGCGTTCCGCGCGGTGCATTTGCATGGGTAACTGAAAAGCTTAAAAAAGAAGTCAAAGTGCCACTAATTGCCACCAATCGGATTAATACGCCTGAAATTGGCGAGTCGATTATTGCTTCTGGTCAGGCTGATATGGTGTCAATGGCACGTCCATTCTTAGCCGATGCAGATTTTGTTAATAAAGCCGCTGCTAATACGCCCGAACTTATTAACACCTGTATTGGCTGTAACCAAGCCTGTTTAGACCATACCTTCTCAATGAAACGGGCAACGTGCTTAGTCAATCCTCGTGCCTGTTACGAAACTGAAATTAACTTCATACCAACGACCAATAAAAAACGTATAGCAGTAATGGGCGCTTACCTCTGCGGGTATGGCATTCTCCGTGTATGCGGCCTCTCGTGGTCATGAAGTGGTATTGTTTGAAGCCAAATCTGAAGTTGGCGGCCAATTTAATCTGGCACGAAAAATTCCAGGTAAAGAAGAATTTAACGAAACGATTCGTTATTTTATTAACCAGATTAAGCTACATAACATCGATTTACGCTTAAATACCAAACTGGATGCGTCGGTACTTGCAACTGAAAAATTTGATGAAGTGGTTATTTCATCGGGTGTAGTACCCCGCGAACTGACACTTCCAGGTTTTGATAATCCTAAAGTGGTTGATTATCAACAAGTGCTTAATGGTCAGGTTGAAATTGGTCAAACCGTTGCACTTATTGGTGCGGGTGGTATTGGTTTTGATATTGCGCACTTCTTATGTGAACGTGAGTCAACCAGTTTACAAACCGACAAATGGTTAGCGCAGTGGGGCATTGATAAAACGTATCAACATGCTGGCGGCTTAACGGAAGAAGGTGAACACCATCCTGGTCGCGATGTGTATTTACTGCAACGTAAAACCACTAAAATGGGTAAAGGTTTGGGTAAAACCACCGGCTGGATCCACCGTAGCGTGCTAAAGCAGCATGAAGTCAAAATGAAAACCGGTGTAAGTTACGAGAAGTTTGATGAGCAAGGCTTACACATTAAAGTGGGTGAGCAAGCTGAAGTACTTGCAGTTGATAATGTTGTCTTGTGTGCTGGACAAGAGTCGAACACCACACTGGTTGACGAAATGAAAGCCACAGGATTGCCTGTGCATCTTATTGGCGGTGTTGATGTTGCCGCTGAACTTGATGCTAAACGTGCTATTCGTCAAGGTGCCGAATTGGCCATGGTGATTTAAGCCAAGTTAAGCCGTTAACCAACAAAAAACCTAGCAATGATTGCTAGGGTCTGTTGATCTTTCAAGGTTATTTTTGCAGCGAATTATTGGCCATTTTTACAAGGCAGAGACTTTGAGGTGTAGTTATTCTACATAAAAAGTCGATAACGCAGTAAAAGTGGCCAACAAACGCTGCCCGAAGGGTTCGGCTAAAAACGTTTTACTCTTTGTTAAATGGATTTTGCTTAGATTGCTAGGCATCAATCCATTCGCCTCGATTAAAACGTTTTTAACTCGAACAAAATTCAACCCGCAAAGATCAACAGACCCTAGGTTTTTTTATTGGTTTGAAAATACCAGTCGTATTTAGTACAGGCTATTTTTCACTGTTAAGAGCAGCATCAATGTCTGCGGCACTGTGACGTTCAACTAAATTCACATCACCCCATGATGTATTAACAATTTTGCCACGCTGTACACCAGGGCGTTGTAATACAAGTTTTGCCCAACGCATAACATTTTTATAACTGGCAACATCTAAAAACTCTGCTGCGCTGTATAAGTTGCCTAACACTAAGTTGCCATACCAAGGCCAAATAGCCATATCAGCTACGGTAAATTCTTCACCGGCAATAAAGGTGTTGTTGGCGAGTTGTTTGTCTAGTACATCTAACTGACGCTTAGCTTCCATCGAAAAACGGTTAATCGGGTATTCTTGCTTTTCATCGGCATAAGCATAAAAGTGGCCAAATCCGCCGCCAAGAAACGGCGCAGAACCTTGTGCCCAAAATAACCAGTTAAAGGTTTGCGTGCGTGCAGAATCTGAGTGGGGTAGGAAGTGGCCAAATTTTTCGGCCAAATGCACAAGGATAGACGCTGACTCAAATACATTAACGGCTTCATTACCTGAATTATCGACTAGGGCTGGGATTTTCGAGTTAGGGTTAACCGCAACAAAACCTGATGAGAATTGATCAAGCTCGCTAATGTTGATTAAATATGCATCGTATTCAGCTTCTTTGATCCCAAGAGCCAATAGCTCTTCAAGCATAATAGTCACTTTTTGCCCATTAGGCGTACCAAGTGAATACAACTGTAAAGCATGCTCACCAACCGGCAGTGCTCTGTCGAACCGCGCGCCAGAAACGGGGCTGTTTATGTTAGCCCATTTGTTGGCACTGCTTGGTTCGTTTACCCACACTTTAGGTGGGACATATTGGTTACTCATAAAAACTCCTAATACTTGGTCAGTGAGTGTCGAAAGTCATTGCTGCTTTTTTGGAGATAAGTTATTGCGTTTAATTAAAATATTATTGTCATAGTTAAGTTGCTAATAAGATTTTATTCATTCAGCTATTTTCGATTGAGTTCGATAGCTAATTCACATAAATCACTCACAATTAAATCCGGTTGTATTTCCCATGGGTCAAATATTTTAGTGGGGCTTCGTTTTACCCAAACGGCTTGTAAGCCAGCCGATTTTGCCCCAATAACGTCCCAGGGATTACTTGATACCATCATGCACGAGTTCATATTTGCGTGCATTCGTCTCATTAAATATTGATAAACGTCAGGGTTGGGTTTGTAAGTCTGCAAATCATCAACACTAATCACGTGATGTAAGTGCGGTAACACTTGAGCATTGCTCAACAGTTTTCGAACTGAGGCTTCAGAGCCATTAGAAAATGCTGCCAGTTTATGCCCTTGTTTTGCCAATGCCATGAGTCCTGGTATCACATCATCAAAAGCACTTAACTCGGCAAACTTTGCCATTAATTGTTGCTGTTCTGTAGATGATAAGGATAGCTGATATACATTTAAACAATATTGTAGCGCCTGTTGAGTGCAAACCGTAAAGTCAGCATATTGTTGCATTAATCCACGTCTAAAGGCATATTCTACTTTTTTATCGTGCCATAACTGGCCAAATTCTGATGCTTTGTCGCCAATAAGATTTTCAAGATGTAGCCCCATATCAACAGGGTCGACTAACGTGCCATACACATCAAAACCAATCGAATAGTTCATAGGCTCTTCCATTCCTGCATACCCCAAATGTCTATTTACTGTAGACATTCTTTTTGGATCTGTATATCAATGGCCAGACTATAAACCAACTATATCAAGTGTTCAATATAATATTGAACAAGTATTCAAATTAGGTTTGAAGATTGTTAATATGATGAATTTAACGGCATTGTAACTTTATCAGACAGTTAGGTCGCGCTATCATATTGCCAAAGAGTGAATCAAGGTGAATATGAATGGAATGTCCTAACTGCAAAAGTCAATTTGCAAGACGCGCACTAAAAGTGGTTCGTAAAGGTCAACATGGCGTTGAAGCCCAATGCCCTAAATGCGATACCTGGCTGATGTTTGAGCCTAAAATGATGCTAGTAAAAAATATCGGAATGCTGATGTTGCTCGTATTCAGTGTGACTAATTTTTTTCTTGAAAACAGTGATTACCGGTTAATGTGTTCATTTGCCGCTTTTGCAGGTGCCTGTATTGCGCTGTTCGGTGTATTTAAAGGCAAAATGATTGTAGCCGATACAACTGATAATAAGGATTTAACATGAAAACGATTGTGATTACCGGGGCAAACCGAGGCATCGGCCTAGCGTTTGCGACATTATACGCACAGCAAAACCATGTTGTTTATGCGCTTTGTCGACAATCATCGGTAGAACTCGCCGCCTTAGGCAATAATGTTAACGTGATTGAAGGCGTTGACGTGGCTGAAAACTCAGGTATAGAAACCATGCAACACAGTTTACATGGGGTACAAATTGACCTGTTAATTTGTAATGCCGGTATTTTACGTGACGAAAAATTAGGACACCTAAACCTCGATACCATACGTCAGCAATTTGAGATTAATGCGTTAGCGCCTTTGCATGTTGTGGCCACGTTGCAAGCCAATTTAGTTAATGGAGCCAAAGTGGCGATGATTACCTCACGCATGGGGTCAATCACCGACAATACATCAGGTGGCCGTTATGGTTATCGCATGTCAAAAGCAGCGTTAAATGCAGCGTCAATGTCATTAGCTCATGATTTAGCCCCAAGAGAGATTGCCGTGGGCATTTATCATCCAGGTTATGTACAAACTGAGATGGTGAATCACGGTGGTGATATTTCTGCCACTGAGTCAGCTTCTCGATTGATTGGCCTCATTGACGAGTTAACCCTGGCAAGCTCTGGTGTATTTAAACACTCTAATGGTCATGAACTGCCTTGGTAACATGAATATAAATCAGACATAAAAAAACGCGAGCTCATGCTCGCGTTTGTGTCTCTGGCTGAATGCTTAACAATAAAGTAGGGCTGTTTACTGCGGCACTTCTGGCTGGATTTGGCCAACTAATAATACGGGGGCGGCGTCTATTTCATCTGCATCCATCATTGAGGCGATGCGTTCTACTGCTGATAAAAGTTGGCTTTGCTCCCACTCTTCAAGATTTTGATAATGCTTAATAAAATGCTCTTGAAGAGGTTTAGGTGATCCACTGAGTAGCTCTTCACCGGCCTCGCTTAACGACAAATGTACTTTGCGTTTATCGGTTTCACTGCGAGTACGGATCACTAGATTACGGCTTTCTAAGCGATCAATAATGGTGGTGACAGTGGCTGCGCTTAAATTAATTTCTTGAGCAATCTGCTTGGCTAACGGCGCATCCAACTCATTGACTTTTTCATCACCATAAGCTGTGAGCTCAGTGAGACCAGACAGTTTGTTCAATTGACGAGAATGAATATCAATGGCTCTAATCACTCTGCGCAATGAAATTAATAGTTGTTCGTACTTTTCCATCATGTCCTCTTACCAATCACTTGGTTAGTCTGAGAATAATTAAGCCAGCACCTTAACAGAAATCGGCCTATTACTCATGCGCAAAATCAAAAAAGCAGAATAACTGCATGCAGCTATTCTGCTTTTGACGATTAGATCATATTATAGTGAGAATGTACGTGACACAGATAAAACTGCACGTGTGTCGCTTAAGTCGGTGTCCATGCTGGTGTCCTCAACGGCTACATTAAAGTCAAAGCCTTCCCAGCTGGTCATGTATTCTGCACGGTAATGGTTGTAAGACTTATCACCATCCCATGACCACTTGTTTTTATCGTTTGATGTTGAACGGTCAAAACTCACGCGGATGTCATGTCCTTCAGCAACACTGAAAGTATGGGCTACCATAGCAATGTAATGACCCGCATCTAGGCCAAAGTAATCCCATGAATACCAAAAATTTAACTCACTTTGACCTAACGAAGAGGTATAGCCAAATTTACTGTAAACTTCTGGATAGTAATAATCATCAGACGCATCATCACCATGGTAAGTGTAATAAGCGATACCGGCATCGAGTGACACTCGGTCGGTAAGCTCCATGTATTTACCCACATAAAAATCTAATTCAAGCCAAGTATCTTCGCCGTCACCAAAATCAACATTCGATGCCCATGCACCCATGTACCAACCACTGTCTAATGCATAATCAAGACTAGCTTGTAATGCAGGATCGTTGTCAGTTTGGCTCACACCGTTAAAAGTGTAATCAGATGTCGCATTAATTGTGGTACTTAATTCATCTGCCATTAATGTTGTCGGCAGTGCAAATAAGCTTAATAGCGCAAGTGTTTTTATTTTAGTGTTCATTTTCAATCCCTGTTTTGGTTATTGTATTAATCAAGTAGTTCGATTTTTGTAAAATCAATTTTGTTGGCTTTTGGCGAGCGCTCAATGTCTGCCACTTTCGATAAGTGACCTTTAAGAATATAAACAAAGCATCCTAAAATGAGCGTGATAGCTAATGCACCAACCCATTGAATGGCTAAGAAATCTAATTTGAATAATAACGTTAAGCCACTCAACACTACGATATTGCCAATGATGTAAGGTACTTTACCTAAACGCTCAACGGTCATGTTTAAGTTGTCTGTGTATAAGCGCACTAGTGAGTCTAATGAATTGATCACAAAGGTAATGCCGACAATCACCATCGCAAGATTATAGAACCCCGTGGTATCAATGCCATTTGCACTGTAGTAATAAAGTACAGTAAACCAAATCGCAATGGGTATAGACGGGAAAATCATCATCGCTAATAACACTTGGTAGGTTTTCATGCCGCCCACAAAACGTGAGGTAAATTGGCCAATCATGATGCTCCAGGCAAACCACCAGAATAGGTAAAACTCATGGTAATCATTCATCGGTAATACAAATTCGTGCATATTTGAAAAATAACCACCAATTAGCGCAAAGGTACTAAAGAACTCACCGACACTTGAATCGTCAGACAAAAATGCCCCAGACCACATAATGGCGATTAAGCCAAAGAATAACCAAGTACTGCCTAAACTTAAGTAGCGCACATATTTAATGCTGGTACTTGAATAAACTGCAGCGGCAATCACCATAAATACAATTAAGTAGAATGAGCTGACAATGGTTTCACCGTCGCCAAGGTTAGGTAAATACCAAGGTAAATTAGACAGTAATAAGTAAGCGGTAAACGCACAGGTACCAATAATGACGAGGTTATTGATAAATTTAATTAATGGAATTTCAAAGAACTTCACTCTTGGTTCTATCACACAAAAATAGAAACAGGTTAAAAAGTAGAAAGCCCAAATTAAACAGACCAAAAGCCAAACTCAATGGCAAGTGGATTAGTAAAACCGTATTCAGGACTAGCAGCCAAATCTGCATACCCAGCAAATTCCGTTAGCGGGAACATAATCAGTCCCACATCTAAACCAGAAGTAAATAAAATCGCGATAAAGGTAAATTTACGTACCGGTGTGACCCCGATACATTGCATATTACCCCAACGGTAAATTACAAAGGCGATGGCGGCAAAAGTAAATAAAATGCCTATTGATAACCAGGTCGTCATTACTTAGCTCCTGCTTTTATAGTGTTTGCAAACATAGTGTTAGCTCCTTGTTTTATGTTTTTATTTCGCCATAGAACAATTTTTAAAGACAATCACGCCCTCAAGCCTTAAATATCGCTGTCGATAGTTAAACCCTGATAGATTGAACTTGGCTTAAATTGGCCATTTACAAATATGTAGGTTGGCCAGTAACCCTTAAAACAGATGATATTAATTAACTCAACGCTCTCTTTGGTGCTTGTTGGCGTTGTTGTTGCTGCCAATCATTAGCGATAGTCACTTTGGCCAAGCTTGGTGCTAAAGGCTTGTTACCTAAAATGATGTCGGCGGCACGTTCAGCAACCATAATGGTGGGTGAATTTAAATTTCCATTGGGGATTGTTGGGAATATTGACGAGTCAACAACGCGTAATCCCTTAATACCATGGACTTTAGTTTCAGAATCCACTACCGCCATATCGTCTTCGCCCATTTTGCATGAACAAGAAGGGTGATAAGCGCTCTCAACCGCACTGCGCACAAAGGCATCAATTTGCTCGTCAGTTTGAACGGCTAAACCAGGTTGAATTTCTTCACCACGGTATTCATCTAATGCCGGTTGGTTAATAATTTCACGAGTGAGGCGTACACAAGCTCTAAAGCCTTCAATATCATCTTGATGTGATAAATAATTAAACTGAATTTGTGGTGCAACTTTGGCATCTTTTGATACCACCGTTACCGCACCACGGCTTTTAGGTTTGTTATGGCCAATGTGAATATGGAAACCATGGCCTGCAAAGGCTTCTTTACCGTCATAACGCATTGCGGCAGGCAAAAAGTGGTATTGCAGATCGGTGCCATTCAAGCCCAGGTTTTGAACGGATAAAACCACAAGACTCAAAGTGATTTGTGGCTCCTAAGCCCGATTTATTTAATATCCAACGGGTACCAATGAATAATTTATTCAATGGATCTAATTTGCCGTTGAGTGAAATTGGCTTTAAGCACTTAAATTGAAAGTAAAACTCCAGGTGGTGTCTGCAGGTTTTGACCCACGCCAGGTAAATGATGTATAGGCTCAATACCGGCATCTTCAAGGGTTTGCTTGTTGCCAATACCAGACAATTGCAAAATATGCGGCGAACCAATAGAGCCTGCAGACAACACAACCTCTTTATTGCACATTACATCTTCCATTTGGCCTTTACGCTCGTAACGTACACCTACAGCGGTTTTGCCTTGCATAATGACATTATGAACCAGCGCATGCGTTACAACAGTTAAGTTGTCACGCTTCATTGCTGGGCGTAAATATGCATTTGCGGTTGACCAGCGCACACCATTTTTAACGGTCATGTGCATTGGACCAAAGCCTTCTTGTTGGCTGGCGTTGTAGTCGTCGGTCGCTAAATATCCGGCATCAACCCCGGCATCAACAAAGGCTTGATACAATGGATTTTTCATCTCGTTACCGTTATTAACCCCTAACGACTCGTTATCACCACGGTAAACATTGCCACCAAATGACCATGTTTCTGCTTTTTTGAAATACGGCAAGCAATGGGCATAGTTCCAGTC
This sequence comes from Shewanella phaeophyticola, assembly GCF_025398315.1. GTDB lineage: Bacteria > Pseudomonadota > Gammaproteobacteria > Enterobacterales > Shewanellaceae > Shewanella > Shewanella phaeophyticola. Next base: position 2,031,457 of record NZ_JAODOQ010000001.1, on the reverse strand, counting down.
TTTAGCGCCATGTTGTTGCCACTCGTCAAAATCACGCGCATGACCACGCACATAGACCATGCCGTTAATTGACGATGAACCGCCCAATACTTTACCGCGAGGGCAGTGCATACGGCGATTATCTAAATGTGGCTCTGCTTGGGTTTCAAACTGCCAGGCATACTTTTTAGTGTTCATCGGAATAGACAATGCAGTAGGCATTTGAATGAAAATGCTTTTATCGCTGCCACCGGTTTCTAAAATCAAGACGTTATTGTCTGGGTTTTCAGTTAAACGGTTGGCTAATACACAACCTGCGCTACCGGCACCGACAATAATATAATCATATTGATGAGACATACGTTGCGTCACTCCTTAAAATGGGCTTTCAAGTGGCTGCATGCCAACATAAACAGCTTTGATTTGAGTGTATGCTTTTAATGTTTCGCTGCCGTTTTCGCGGCCGATGCCCGACATTTTGTAACCACCTACTGGCATTTCTGCAGGAGATGCGCCATAAGCATTAATCCAACAAATACCTGCTTGTAATTGATGTATTACGCGGTGAGCACGGGTAATGTCTTGAGTAAATACGCCAGCCGCAAGGCCTAAGTGAGTATTGTTAGCTCGTTGAATGACTTCTTGTTCATCTTCAAAGGTAAACACCGACATCACAGAGCCAAAAATTTCTTCTTTAGCAATGGTCATATCATCGGTGCAATCGGTGAAAATGGTCGGCGCAACAAAAAAACCAAGGGGCGCATTTTCTGGTTGCAACGCAGTGCCGCCTGTCAGTAGTGTTGCGCCTTCTTTTTTACCAATAGCGATATACTCAAGCACTTTTTGTTGATGACCTCGTGAGATCAATGCACCAAAGTTAGTTTCAGCATCCATGGGGTCGCCACACACAATATTGTTTTCTGTGCGTTGCTTTAAGCGTTCAATAAATGTGGGGTACATGTCTTTTTGCACAAATATACGTGTGCCATTGGTACACACTTCACCTTGAGTGTAAAAATTGGCTAGCATGGCAGCAGACACTGCGTTTTCGACATCGGCATCATTGAAGATAATTAACGGCGATTTACCGCCAAGTTCCATGGTGACTTCTTTTAAGGTGCTAGACGCGGCAGCCATCACTTTTGTGCCTGTGCCAACTTCACCAGTAAATGACACTTTAGCGATATCATCATGGGTGGTTAACCACGCACCCACACGACCGTCGCCTTGAACCACGTTAAATACGCCATTAGGTACGCCAGCTTGGGTGAAAATTTCTGCTAAACGCATTGCACCGCGTGGGGTTTCTTCAGAAGGCTTAAAAATCATCACATTGCCGCAAGCTAAAGCAGGAGCCGCTTTCCAACATGCAATTTGTAATGGGTAGTTCCATGCGCCAATACCGGCACAAATGCCTAATGGTTCGCGACGAGTGTAGTAAAAGTCTTGGCCAACAGGTTGTTGATTCCCTTCAATGCTGGGGGCAAGGCCCGCGAAGAATTCAATTGAATCTGCGCCAGTGACAATGTCGACCACTGAAGCTTCTTGCCAAGGTTTACCTGTGTCGAGTACTTCGCCCGCGGCAAGCTCATCATTGTGCTCGCGCAATAAGGCTACTGCTTTTAATAAAATACGACTGCGTTCCATTGGGGTCATTTTTGACCATACAGCAAAGCCTGCTTTTGCACTGTCGATGGCGGCTTGCTTTACTTTTTCGGTGGCGACTTCAACTAAATAACTCACACTGCCAGTAGCAGGGTTGATGACTTCGAAGGTTTCTCCGCTGCCATTTGAAATGTATTGACCATGCACATAATTTTGATAAGTGACTAACGCTGACATTCAATTTCTCCGTGTTGCACTAATACAGACTCTATAAAGGCTTTTGATAGCGTCTGGGCTTGCTTAAATTCTTCAGAGGGGTTGGTGCTTAACGCACTTCGTAACCAAAAACCGTCAATGATTGCCGCAGTTTGCTTGGCGGCATTTACTGCCTCAGCCTTAGGCAATAACTGTTTAAATGAGTAGAGCAGGTTGCTGTAAAGACGATGGTTATTAATGTTTTGCAATCTTGCCAATCCAGGGTCGTGCATGGCTTGAGACCAAAAGCTTAGCCATGTTTTAGTGGCCGCATTTGAACGTTGCAGCTCGGTAAAGTTGGCTTCGACTATGATCGACAAGCGCTCTGGAGCGGTTAACGATTTGCCTGACGTTTTTGCCAGTAAGGCTTGCTTTAATTCTTCTAATAAGAATTTTAGCGTGGCTTCGATTAACCCTTGTTTACCACCAAAATAATGACTGATGATCCCCGATGACATCCCCGCTAAACCACTAATCGTGTTGATGGTGGTGTGCTGTAATCCATGACGTTCGACAGACATTAACGTGGCATCGATGAGCTGTTGTTGTCTGACGTTTTTCATTGCAGGTCTTGGCATAAATAACTCCCTTTTTATCGCTTAAACGTTATTAATTGAACGTTCAATTAATAACGATCCTAATGATTAGGGTTCTAACTATCAAGTCTTTATTTGATCTAGATCATAAAAAGCACTCTTGGCAAACGGTTTTAAATTTGTGTTATAGCTAATAAGTTATTGTTAATAAAACGTTTATTTATATTGAACTTAACGAAATACTAAAGTAATTAATTTTTAATTCATTTTAACTGTAATGATTTTTAGCTATTGCTATTTAAGTCAATCTGGTAATGACATTAACTTAGTAACATGGCACTGGCTGCTAAGTTGTGAAGCATTAATTGGCATAATCAGTTAAGCGACTCGTTAAATTATGACTTAGTGAGTCAGCAGGCATGGGCAAAGATCACACTTAATAAAATATAATTGGCATATGCCATTAATAGGTGTATAAATAGCATATGCCAGTAATTTGGGGCTAATTAACAACCATGCTAATTAACCAGCGATCACTGATAAACTGAATAACACTCACAGAATAAAGCAGTACCAATACTGCAAGAGAGAATAAAATGATTACAGCCATACCGATAAAAGATGACCATATTGCCAGCCATTTTAGCCGTGCAGATAGCATGCTTATTATTAATGAACAGGCCGAAGTGATAGCGCGTTTTGCTAACCCAGCTTTAGCTGCTGGCTGTGATGGTAAAAAACAACTATTGAATTTGATTGTGACTCATGGCGCAGAGCGGGTTATTGTGCGAAATATTGGTCAACAATTACTGTCTAAAATACTGAATCAACAACTTAATGTATTTCATGTTAAAAATGGTCGTACGGCCATTGAAGATTTAGCCAGTGATCATTTACCACAATGTGAGCAATTTAGTGAGGTGACACAAGGCAGACCATCAATGAAGCATTTAGCTAAACAAGCCAATGGTGGTTGTTGCGATCATGAACATGGTGAAGGTGGTTGTCATGGTGGACATTGCGACTCCCACGAACATCATGCAAGTGATATTGAGCGACCAGAGGGCATGCACATGAAGCGGTGTTGCCAGAAAAAACATTCTTTATTACGTCACAACTAATTTGCTACAGGCAGTTTTAAGCCATAACGTTGCAATTTTCGGTATAAGGTTCGTACGCTCACATTAAGCATGATGGCTAATTCAGCAGGCGAACCTTGATATTGTTGGCAAACTTTAGACAAATATTCTGCTTCAACATCATCTAAACTGATCACTGCAGTGTCGACAGCCTGAGCCTGATTAACCGTTGTTGTTTTAGAATAGGTAATGCTCTCGGGCAGATCACTTCTGTGGATAATATCTTCGTTTGCTATTAACGCAGATTGTTCAATGATATTTTTGAGTTCACGAATATTGCCTGGAAACGGATACTGGCTTAATAGCGTTAATGCATTGTTGGAAAACTTCTTATGTTTGTATTCTGATAATCTTATAAAGTGATTGGCGAGGACTGGAATATCTTCCTGACGTTCACGCAGTGAGGGCAGGTAAATAGGAAAACCGGCTATTCGATAATAAAGGTCGCGGCGAAATTCACCTTTTTCGACTAAATCGAGTAAGTTTTTATGGCTGGCGCTGACTAATCTAAAATCGGATCTTTTTTGCTTTAATCCCCCCACGGCACGATAACATTGTGTTTCTAATAACCTGAGCAGTTTAACCTGCATATTCATTGGAATATCACCAATTTCATCAAAGAAGACTGTGCCGCCATGTGCGATTTCAATTAAGCCTTTTTTAGTAGTTGTTGCCCCAGTAAAGGCGCCTTTTTCATAACCAAATAGTTCGCTTTCAAATAAACTTTCGCTCAATCCGGTACATTCAATCACCACAAAAGGTTTGTCATTTCTGTCGCTTGCGGCGTGAACTGCTTTTGCCACAAGTTCTTTACCTGCGCCTGTTTCACCCTGTAATAACACGGCGATATTAGACTGAGATGCCCGATTAATTTTATTGAGCATCTGTTTAAATGGCGCTGACTGGCCAATCATTGTGTCTTTTTTAGACTCGGTGGATGCATAGTCAATAGCATCTAAAATCTCAAGAAAGCCCATGATTTTGCCGTTATCGTCTTTAATTGGTTTCATCAAAATATCGCAATACGATTTGCCATCAGTTGTATTGTGAATATGCACAGCATTTGCGGCTCGCGCAGTGTTTTGGCATTGCTGCAAGGGACATTGCTCTCCGTGTTTGTCGCAAGGCTCATTACTGTGGTGCGATATCTGATGGCAACGGCTTTGCCCTAATGTGACTTCAGTGTCATAGGTTTCGAGGTAGGCTTCATTTACCGCATGTATAACATAATCTGGCGTGATAAAGATGGCAGGTTTATCAATTGCATTGATCATCGACTGTACTACGGTAGTGTTTTTCATAAGGATAGGATCTTTTTACATAAGAATGTCATATTTATCTTCAAAAATGGCATTGAGTGTCATTTTTGTCAATTGTTTTCCCTAGCAGATTTAGATTAATTCTTGCAACATTTTTTAACTTATTGTAAATATTGATATTAATTTTATTTTGTGACGTGGCACAAGCTTTGTATAGCTTTACCTTACATCACTCTGCTGACAATAGCGTTTACAGAGAAGGTAATGGGAGTGTTAGTGCAATGGCAAAAATTGTAGTGCTAGGTGCAGGTACAGGTGGCATGCCTGCCGCTTATGAAATTAAACACCTGCTGGGTCAAGAGCATCAAGTGTTGATGGTCAATGAACGAGAAAATTTCCGCTTTATTCCTTCTAACCCTTGGGTAGCTGTTGGTTGGCGTGAGCCTGATGCGATAAGCATTCCTATTGCTAAACATTTAGCCAAAAAACACATTGATTTTATCTGTGCTTTTGTCACTAAAATTGATGCTGACAATAACCAATTGATCACCGCTGAACATGACGTTATCGATTACGATTATTTGGTGATTGCCTCTGACTCAAATTGGCATTTGATACAATTCCTGGGGCATATCCAGAGCACTTTACTCAGTCGGTGTGCTCTCTTGAACATGCATTGTCCTGTAAAGATAATATCGATGCACTCATTGCTAATCCAGAGCCTGTATTAGTGGGGGCATTTCAAGGTGCCAGCTGTTTTGGCTCTGCTTATGAATATGTGTTTATCCTCGATAAGGTATTACGTGATGCCGGCATACGAAAGCACGTACCCATCCAATTTATTACCAGCGAACCTTATATCGGGCATTTGGGGCTTGATGGTGTGGGTGATTCTAAATCGATGTTGGAATCAGCATTACGCCAACGAGATATAAAGTGGATATGCAATGCCAGCGTTGATTACATCGAAAAAGACATCATGCATATTGATGAGCTAGATCGTAAAGGAAATATCGATTTTAAATATTCACTGCCTTTTCATCATGCAATGTTTATCCCTCCGTTTGTGGGTATTGATGCAGTGGCAAATGTTGATGGGCTGTGTAATAAAAAAGGTTTTGTGATTACCGATGAGCATCAGCGCTCAACAAAATACAGTAACATTTTTGCGGGTGGCGTTTGTGTTGCTATTCCTCCTGCTCAAAGTACACCAGTACCAACGGGCATGCCGAAAACAGGCTATATGATTGAGTCGATGATGACCGCGATCGCACATAATTTACACAGTATTATCGTTAATAACGTTGAACCTACACATAAAGGCACCTGGAATGCCGTTTGTATCGCCGACATGGGCGACACCGGTGCAGTATTTATTGCCACGCCACAAATTGCCCCTCGCAATGTGTCTTGGTTTGCAACAGGAAAATGGGCGCACTTAGCCAAAATAGGTTTTGAAAAATATTTTCTATTGAAAATGAAGAGTGGAAGTAGCGAACCACTTTATGAAAAGTACGCCCTAAAACTAATGGGAATAACACGTCTAGAAGAGGATGAAGAGTCATGAAAAATAAACATAATGTAAAGCGTCAACGGGTTAAGTTAATCACCATAGGCACGATGACTTTATTGGCAAGCTTAAGCGCCAATGCTCAATCATTGTCAGAGCAACAACAACTTGAGCTAGAGGCGAACCAAAAAATTGCTGAGTTTAGCCAAGCGTTGAAAGGGCAATTACAAGCGGCAATAAAACAAGGTGGACTCCCTGCAGGCGTGTCAGTTTGTCAATCTGTTGCTCCTTCTATTGCAGTACAGAACTCAACTGATGGTTGGGTCTTAAAACGTACCAGCTTACGCATGAGAAACAGTAATAACAGCCCAGATGCATGGGAGTTAGCGCAATTAAATCAGTTTGAGCAAATAAAAGCTGCCAGTGTGCCGCAAACACACACTCCCATTGTGGCTAGCGAATATGTTGCTAAGGGGGATACCACAACCTTTAGGTATATGAAAGCCATACCAACCCAAGAGCTGTGCTTAGGTTGCCATGGTAGCAATATTACTCCAGAGCTAAGTACATTGATTAAACAAGCTTATCCAGATGATAAAGCGATAAACTTTGAATTGGGCGATATATGCGGTGCATTTTCATTGCAAAAAGTCATTGGCAATCAACAGCACAGTATCACCGCAAAACCTTAACAAGGTTTACGATTTATTATCGGGCTGGGATTAAAATGTTTGACTCATAGAGCATTTATCAATATTTTGCGGTTATGCAGACTCTTTGTTGCGAGGTTAGCCGCAGTTTATTGATGCATTATCATTTACTATTTTACTGACGTTAGCATCACCTCAACAGGTTCAACAAATAGGCCTAATGAGGACTTGCAAAAACATTGTGTATTTTGTTGTGAGTGTATAAGCCATGAGTAAAATCCGTATTGATCCATTTTATCATCAAGACAGCCAGTCAATTAGTTATGTGGTGACCGATCTTGCCTCACGACAAAGCGCGGTTATTGACCCTGTTTTAGATTTTGATATTTCGTCAGGTAAAATTACCACTGAGTTTGCCGACAGTATCATTGAGCATCTAGATAAAAATGGTTATGAACTTGAATGGATTTTAGAAACTCATGCCCATTGCGACCATATCTCTGCAGCCTGTTATATTAAACAACAACGAGGTGGTAATAGCGGAATAGGAGAGCATATTGTTAAAGTTCAGCATATGTTTAAGCGTATTCTTAACCTCGATGACAACTTTCATTGTAATGGTGAGCAGTTTGATCACTTATTTGCCGATGAAGAACTGATTAAACTCGGTCATTTAGATGTTCAAGTGATGCACACTCCTGGACATACTCCAGCATGTGTGAGCTATTTAATTGAAGATGCAATATTTGTCGGGGACGTGATAGCGTCACCTGACGTCGGTACCGTTAACCTAGATTTTCCCAATTGCAGTGTGACAACCTTATATCAATCTATTCAAAAGATATTGGCTTTACCCAACAGCACTCGTGTATTTGTGGGTCATAATCCACATTTAGCTCATACTCAAAACCCGATGTATGAATCGTCAATCATTGCTCAAAAACGCACCAATAAAGTGGTAGGCGGTAAGGTTGATTTACAAGAGTTTGTTAAGTTACATCAACAGCAACATCACAATGCCACCATGCCGCAATTACTATTGCCAGCGATACAACTCAATATAAGAGCGGGTCACTTACCACCGCCTGAAGGCGAAGATAATTATTTTCTCAAAATTCCAGTCAATCAATGGTAAAAAAATGAGCCCATTAAGGCTCATTCTATCAATTCATTTCTATGCTTTATGCGGTATCACTGGAAAACCATCTTGTTGCCACTGCATCATGCCGCCCGCAACCGATATAGGTTGGGTAAACCCCATATTTTGTAATGAGGCAGCAGCCAATGCCGAACGTCCACCTGTACGACAAATGAGATAGATTTCTTTATTCGCTAACTCGTTCAAAGCTAATTCCCATTCACAATGATGACTCACTGATGGATGCTCATGAATTTTCATTTCTAACACCCCGCGCGGTAAATTAATCGCGCCTTCTACATGTCCAGTCAAAAACTCTTCATGTTCACGCACATCAATAATAATCACTTCTGGGTTTAACATTGCTGATAACAATTGTTGAGTCGAGACTTCAATAATGTTGCTTTTAACTTCACTAATATATTGTTGTGCAGTTTTCATGTGTACCTCGTGAAACTAAATAATGGATTGAGTGGTAATAAACGTCGCCATTACCACTAAAAATACGGCGAATACTTTTTGTAAAATCGCTTTGGGGAGATATTGAGTGATTTTTCCTCCAGCTAGGCTGCCAATAAAGCCACCGCCAATCATGATGGCGATAACAGGCCAATCAAATTGCACGCCCTGAGCTGAAAATAAGCTGTAATACTTAATAAACCCGATAGAAGAGTTCATGGTGATAATTAATAAACTGGTGCCCACAGCTAATGTCATTTCAATACCGCCTAATAACACCAGAGCGGGGATAATTAAAAAGCCACCACCAACACCTACAAACCCGGTTACTACGCCTACTAATAAGCCTTGCAGTAATACATTTGTGAGAACCAATTTCCCTTGAGTGAGGCTGTTAGTATGTTTGCGCCACATCATCACTGCGCCAATCAGCATTAACGCAACAAATACACTGAGTTGAATTTGACTTGTTGCAAACGTGCTCATCCAAGCACCGAGATATGTACCCGCCATTCCTGGAAGGCCAAACATCAATACATGCGTCCAAGAAACCAGCTTTTGTTTAATAAAACTGATACTGCTAAATAAACTGATGGCGGCAACGATACAAAGTGACGATGCAATTGCGACTTCGGGCTGCATACCCACAAGGTATAACAGTACTGGCACCGTGAGTATTGAGCCACCAGAGCCCAGCATGCTCAATACTAAGCCAATCACTAACGCACCTAAAACAGCTTGTATCATATTGACAACCTTAGTTTTAAAGTAAGTTGATTGGTACTTTTAAGTACACGGTGCCATTGTCTTCAGGTGCGGGCATATTACCGGCACGAATGTTGACCTGAATTGATGGTAATATCAGTCTTGGCATGGGTAAGGTGGCATCGCGCGTTTGACGAAGCTCGACAAAATCTGCTTTATTTATGCCATTTTTAACATGGATGTTGTGTGCTTTCTGTTCGCCGACCTGAGTTTTAAATTGATGGCTACGACCCGCTGTAGGGTAGTCATGACAAACATAAATATCGGTTGAGTCTGGTAAGCTAAACAATGATTGAATCGAGTCATATAAGGTGTTGGCATCACCACCAGGGAAGTCGCAACGTGCCGTGCCGACATCTGGCATAAAGATAGTGTCACCTACAAAAGCTGCTTGCTCATTAATGACATAAGCGAGATCGGCTGGAGTGTGCCCTGGGGTATGCATGATACGAATGGCCATATTGCCGACTTGCAATAATTCGTTATGTTTGAATAATCGGTCAAACTGGCTGCCATTGGGTAAAAAATCACGTTCTAAATTAAAGACTTTTTTAAATGTTTGTTGTACTTGAGTGATATGTTCTCCAATACCAATTTGCCCACCAATTTGTTCACGAATATAACTGGCAGCAGACAAATGATCGGCATGTGCATGTGTCTCAAGTATCCATTTAACACTTAACTCTTGGCGTTTAACCCAATGTATCACTCGTTGAGCACTGCGAGTATCTGTTCGGCCAGACTTATAATCAAAGTCTAAAACCGGATCAATAATGACTGCAAAACGGGTGGCATTATCTGCAACCACGTAAGTAAATGTTTCGCTGTCATCATCTAAAAATTCATGAACGCTAAATGTTGAGTTCATTACAAACCTCCTTTACAAATGATGCACAGGGGTCGGGGGAGCCCCTGTGCAATAATGGTTTAAAGAGACTTCTTGCTGAAGTACCAATCAACGTAGTCGAATCCTTGTTCTAAACGTGCTTTTGCATCGGCTGTTGTTGCTGGTGGTGGAACAATCACGTCGTCACCAGGCTGCCAGTTTTCTGGGGTTGCTACCGCATTGGCATCGCTTGTTTGAAGTGCTTTAACTAGGCGTACAAATTCATCGACTGAACGGCCATTGCTCATTGGGTAGTACACCATCGCACGCAGTACACCTTCTGGATCGATAATGAATGTGGCTCTTACCGCAGCGGTATCACTAGCACCTGGTTGGATCATGCCGTATGCTTTGGCCACTTCCATTGATAAGTCAGAAATGATTGGGAAAGTAATTTCAACACCAAAGTTCTCTTCAATGTTACGTACCCAGGCAATGTGAGAGTGGATACTGTCAATAGATAGGCCTAGTAGTTCAGTATTTAATTGCGCAAATTCTTCAGCTCGTTGTGCAAATCCCATAAACTCAGTAGTACATACTGGAGTAAAGTCAGCAGGGTGAGAGAATAAAACTAACCACTTACCTTTATAATCATTCAATGAACGCATACCGTGCGTTGTTTTAGTATTGAATGCAGGTGCAGGGCGGTTAAGTTGTGGAAACGATATGATTGATTCAGTCATGTTATTACTCCAAATGGTTTTAAATTAAGGATGTCTAAATCTGAAAACTAGATTACAAACATACTTTGTAATAGCAATGACTGAGCTAACTTTGAGTTTTTTCAACAAATGAGTTAATTAAATATCTAACCACTTGTTTTATATGAATAATGTATTTACGTTTTTTTATTAGTGTCATTGTTGATGTAATGTATTAGCAATAGGTAATGCATATGATTTGTCATAAATGTCTATTACTGTATTATTTGACTGTCATAAATGTCATTAAGTTGGTTTGCATTCATCAATGATGCAAACGTTACTGAGATGAACCGCAAAATGGTGACTAATCATAGAAGTTTAGATTATTGATTTGGTTAACCACTGTTTTTGAACGTTTTATTTTAAGGAGTATTTTGTGCAAAAAATTGGATTGGGTTTAGGGACGATATTAATATTGCTAATCAGTGGATGTTCATCTACTGACAAGCCCGAACTTAACGAAGTGATGAAAGTTGAACAACAGAACCCTTTGATGGTAAAAGATGCTTTAATTGCCACTTTCGTTAACGCGCCAAAGCCACAAGTCGGGACGTTACAAGAAGACGTTAAAAATGCGATATCATCAAATTCAGCGTTAATTATTCAACAAAGTAAAAAACTTATTGTTGCACGGTTTAATACCAAAGGTTCCCCAATAGAATCGATATACCAACATTGTGATTTAGCATATCATTTTTCATCATTAAAGTTTGCTTATAGCACTATGTCACTGGAGATTGTCGTTCAATCGTTATTGAAGCAACTAAAGTGGATTAAATATAGGGTAGCTGGAGGTATTAGCCTCCAGCCCCACTCAAACCAGCTTACTACTCAGCAAGCGGCGGTGCACTTCTGACCAAGGCTCTGGTGAGCTTTTTTATTCCAGGCTTTCTCGCCATCTTGCCAGCGTGTTAATGTGGCTCGGGTAAATGCCACAACATCCACCGATAATGGTTGCTCCTAATTGATGCCAGCACTTGGCAAACTCAAGATATTCGTTCTCAGAAACATGACGTAACGTTTGAAAGGTGCCATTGGCTTGATGCCCCGATTTGATTGGCGTAAAACTGTTTGCAAAGACACCAATCGCGAGCGTTTTATTGTGTTGCGCTAATACCTGTACCACATCCTTAATGGCTTGCTCGATCACCTCTGGGATAGAACAGTTAAATAAAATCCCTGTTGCATTGGTTGCCAACAATGCCGCAACAGCATCGGTTAGCAACTCTCCTGAACGTAGTCGAACCGGCTGGTCAACTTCATCAATCAGAGTATAAGCTAAATAACAGGGTTTATCGGTCTTGGCTAGCACTTTAGCTATCACCTGTGCTTCAGCAATACTGGCAATTGTCTCTGCAAGCCAGATATCGACGTGCTTATCTTGAGAGTTAAATAAGGTAGAACAGATCTCATAGGCTCGCTTTGCCTCAAATAACTCGGGACGATAGGATCCTAAAGCAGGGGGGATTGAGCCAGCAACAAGTACCTCTTGTTGAGATTGAGCTACAACCTCACGTGCAATATTTGCCGCTTTTTCAGCAAGTGTTGCACCTTGCTCGGCATACAGTCCTTCACCTAAATGAAACGGTACACAGGCATAGCTATTGACGGTAATAATCTGCGCCCCAGCTTCGATAAAGTTTTGATGTGCTTGCGCTACAAATTGTGGGGATTCAATCAGTGCTTGCGCACTCCACAGTGGTTGAGAAAAAGGCGCGCCGATACGTTTGAGCTCACGCCCCATACCGCCGTCTAAAATCGTCAGTGCTGTCATAATGGACTTCCGTACTACTCAATATCTACTCGGCATATTCAAACATAATATCTTCTTACTCAAAACGAAATCTTTTCACCATCGATATGATAATATTTCACTCCAATGGATATCCGCGAGATTATACAATGATATTGATGAAGTTGGCATTTAATGGCTGACAGCATCACAGTGCTAATTCAGCTACAAATGTAAAAAAGCCAATCATTATCTGATTGGCTTTTTTGATTGATAACGCAAATATCTAAGTCGATATTTGATTACCAAATACGCACGCGTTGATCTTCTGGTAAATACAGCTTATCACCGGGCTTTACATCAAACGCTTTGTACCAGGCATCGTGATTACGTGGTGCAAGTGCACGGTAACGACCTGGAGCATGAGTCCCTGCGCGTAATTGACTTAGCATGCTTTGTTCAGTGCGTTTTTCTTTCCATACCTGTGCCCATGCTAAAAAGAAGCGTTGATCGCCAGTGGTGCCGTCGATGATGGGGGCTTCTTTGCCATTAAGGCTTAACTTATAAGCGTGGTAGGCCATCGATAAACCACCCACATCTCCAATGTTTTCGCCAAGGCTGTTACGGCCATTCACAAAGTTTTCTGGGATGGGTTCGTACTGACTGTATTGCTGCGCAAGCATATCGGCTTTCGCTTCAAACGCGGCTCGGTCAGCATCGGTCCACCAGTTACGCTGAATACCATTGGCATCAGACTTTGATCCTTGGTCATCAAAACCGTGTCCCATTTCATGACCAATTACCGCGCCAATGCTGCCGTAATTGACTGCTGGATCGGCATTTGGGTCAAAAAATGGCGGTTGTAAAATGGCTGCCGGGAAGACAATTTCATTAAATGAGCTGTTGTAATACGCATTAACGTACTGTGGTGTCATGCCCCAACGGTTACGATCTGTTTTTTCAAGCTCTTTGGCGATACTGTCATTGCGGAAGAATTGACGAAGTTGCTTGATATTGCCCTGCAAATCATCCTTTTTAAGGTGTAAACCATCGTATTCTTGCCATACATCTGGGTAACCAATTTTAGGAGTAAAAGCGGCAAGTTTAGCGTGAGCATTCACTTTAGTTTCTTCGCCCATCCAATCTAAACCATCAATACGTTGGCCTAATGCGGTACGAAGATTTTCAACTAACTCAGCCATTTGATGCTTAGATGACTCAGGGAAATAGCGCTTAACGTAGACTTTACCAATCGCAAACCCCAGTGATTGAGTGCCTGACATTTGCTCAACCGCACGCTTCCAACGCGGGCGAGGCTCTTCTTGACCGTTTAACGTTTTACCAAAAAACGCAAAGCTGGTGTTAAAGATGTCTTCAGACAGTAATTCTGCGTTATTAGTAATGGTGTGGAAGGTGAGGTAATCTTTCCATACATCAAGCGAGCCGGTATTAACCAGGTTGATCATTGCTTTAACCGGTTCTGGTTGAGCAATGTTGAGTTGCGGAACTTTATAACCCATTTGCTCAAAGAATATATCCCAGTTAAATCCAGGATAGGTTTTAGCTAAATCGCTGCGGTTAATTTGGTTTAAGGTTAAGTCACGGTTACGACGTTTTTCTCGTGGCCACTGGCCTTCAGCAATTTGAGTTTCTAAGGCTAATATCGCTTTAGCGCGTTGCTTACCATCTTGTATGCCTGCAAATTGCAGCATTTTCGCAATGTGTTCGACATAAGCTTCACGGATAGAAATAAAACGCTCAGTGTCTTCTAAATAATATGAACGGTCTGGCAAGCCTAAACCACCAGCGCCAATGGTTAATTCATATTGATCAGGGTCAATACGGTTAAACCACATACCACCACCGATAGGAGATGATGCACCCGTGAGCCATGCTTGGCCGAATACGCCTGTTAACTCATCGGTATTGTTGATGGCTGAGATTTGATCGAGTGTAGGTTGAATCGCACTGATGCCTTGCTTATTAATGGTGTCGGTGTCCATATAGGCATGATAAAAATCAGCAATCAGTTGCTCATCAGCAGATAAATTTTTGCGGCTGGCAATATCATCAATAATGGCTTTAACTTGTACTTCACTACGCTCGGCTAAGGCGGTAAATGCGCCATAACGGGTTTTATCTGCAGGCATTTCAAAATTGTCGTACCAATTACCACTTGAATACATAAAGAAGTCATCACCAGGTTTAACCGCTTCATTACGTGCAGTTAAGTCGACACCAAAACTACCTAATTCAGCTTTATCTGAGGCTGGCTCCGCAACGGGGGCGGTCACTTCTGTTGTGGTATTGGGGTTGTCGTTGGCACAGGCCGTTAATAAGGCGCTGGTTAACGCGATAGAGATCAAGGACTTTTTCATTGTAATCGTTTTTCCTTCTTTATAATCCAATGGTTGTTTGCATTACCATAATCTAAGACTGACAAAAATTGTCAATGTTGTAATTGTGAGTAAATATAAGCAAAACTTTATGAATACAAACTTAAATGCAGAATTTGTGCGAGGTTTTGGGCTCTTGATACAAATAAAGACAAGCCTTTGGTGCATGAGATTTGAATAAACAGTAGTAAATAGCCGCGATAATGTGCGGTACTATGATTGTGCAAGTAAAGGGCTAAATTTAGCAAGTTCAGCAGCATTGTGTACTTGCAACTTTTTAATAATGTTGGCTCGGTGAACTTCTATGGTGCGTAGTGAAACAAAAAGGGAATCTGCCATCTGTTTGTTGGTTTTACCCTCAATTAACAGATGTAAAACTTGATTTTCTCTTTCTGTGAGTGTGTTATAGCGCTTTTTTAATTCAATCGTTTCAAACTCGTATGCACTGGTTGCCAATGCTTTGTCTATTGCTTTAACCAGCTCGGTACCTTTGACCGGTTTTTGAAAAAAATCACATGCGCCTTGCCTAAACGCATTAACGGCCATGGGCAGATCGCCATGACCGGTGAGAAATATTATGCCAATTGGGCTTTGGGCTGTAACCAGTTTTTGCTGCAATTGCTGTCCAGTAATATCTGGCATATTACTGTCTACAATTAAACAAGCTGCAAGCGATATGTCTATCTTTTCTAAAAAGTCTTCGGCACTCTCAAATATCTGTAAGTCATAACCGTATTGCAACAACATAAATTGCATTGAATCAAGGATGGCTAAGTCGTCATCGACCATGTAGAGGCGTTGAATATTTGGCATATTAATCACAAGCTTGAATGGTTGCTACTAGTTTAATCATTACTCACTATTGAGCAAATTTTTACTTGTTTTTTGTGCGACATGCAACTTTATTAGCTTAAATAGTGTTTTAAAATACATTTAATTGTTTCTTATTTCCTGTAAACAGTGATGAGCCATAAATGCGTCTAGTTATCACATTACTATTGATTTTGTTAACTTCATTGACGCTGTTATCGACTGTTGTTGCAAAACCGACATTAAATCGAACGACCATCGTACAAGATAACGATGTTGTACATTATCGTGTGGCGGTGCTGGCTAATTATGGCGTGGCCAAAAGTATAGCGCGTTGGCAACCGCTGATGGATTACCTTACCTCAATAGTGCCTTCTGCTAGTTTTGAAGTTGTTCCGCTTGATTTTACTAATATGAATCAACAGTTAATTAATGGCCAGGTGCAATTTGTGGTCACCAATCCTGGTCATTATTTTAATATGAGCGGAGATTTCCCAATTTCGTGGCTCGCCACCATGAAAAGTGATAAACATGGCGGTAATACCTTTGCTATTGGTGCCACCATTATTGTTAGGCAAGATAGTCCAATCAAGTCTATTGAAGACTTAGCTGGTCAAACTGCTGTTGCGAGCGATCCTAACGCACTTGGCGGCTATCAAGCTGCGATGGGGTTAATCCACTCTATGGGTTATCCTACCCAAAACTTTTTCGATAATGTGTCTTTTCTTGGTTTTCCACTTGAGCCGATAATTTACCAGGTGCGAGATAAAACGGCTGATATTGCCATTACGCCATTTTGTACATTTGAACAAATGGTAGAACAAGGTTACATCAATGCTGAGAATTATCGCGTAATCAATGATATCACTCCAGAAGGTTATGATTGTGCAGTAAGTACTCCGTTATACCCTAATTGGTCTTTTGCCTCTTCTGACGATGTTCCGTTAAAAGTTAGAACAAACATTACTCGTGCTTTGTTTGCTATTAGTGAAACTGATCCTATTTCCGTCATTGGGCAAAATCGTGGCTGGGCAGCTCCAATAAGTCAATTTCAAGTCATCAAACTGTATAAAGAGTTAGAGTTATACGCTACGAATGAACCTCTTTATTTGCAAGTTTGGCAATGGATGAAATTAAATCAAAAATGGGGTTTTGGTTTCATCGGATTGTTTATGTTAGCAACAATGTATCATGTGTGGCTTGAATACCGTTTTATGAAAAAGAGTGATAATTTGCTGGCTGCTGAGCGTCAGTTAAAAACCAAAGCATTGCAATTAGAACGTTTACAAAGTGCGGCCATTTTAGGCGAGATAGGCGCAGGTTTAGCCCATGAGCTTAATCAACCCATTGCGGCCATTACTCAATACAGCGAAGGCGGTATGATTGAACAGGCTAAACACTATGGTGAAGACTCAACGCAATACAAATTACTCGGTAAAATATTGCGCCAATCAAACCGTGCAGGTGAAATTGTCCATCGAATAAGAACGTTACTGCAACGAAAAGACACACAAAGCATTGATTTTGATGTGTGTGAACAAATTTCCCTGTGCATAGAATTATTAGCTCATGATTTTGAAACGAACAAGATTGAAGTGACAAGCAAATTCCACTGCAGTGAACTGAAATTAAAAGGCGATAAAGTGGGTTTTTGTCAGGTCGTAATAAACATATTAAAAAATGCCATTGATGCACTGACTGACACAAGCTGTGCGCAGCTAAGTTCTAAGCAAATCTTAATTGACCTAAGGGTGGTAAATGGTCATTTACAGTTAAAATTTTATGACAATGGCATTGGTTTGAGCTGTGTTAATGAAGATTTTAAATCGACATTTTTTACGACTAAACCAAATGGCTTAGGGCTTGGACTTGCTATTTGCAAAGATGTCATTATGCAATTTGGCGGTGACCTCAACTTATCAACTTGTGCCGAAGACCCAGACGCACCGACAAAATCTGGTTGCAGGGTGTTAATCGATATCCCCGTTAGCATTCCCGAAATATCTTATCTTAGTGATCCTAAATACATCTAATTTTGTGTTTTGAGCACTTAAACCGTGATGTTTATCAAATGATTTCCTTCATTGTGGTTTACCACAATACCCATGATTTCAATAAGGTTTAACAATGCGCTTAGGGATGACGCTTAGTGTGATGTTGATTCATTAAGCGCCATTAAATCTACGTTAACCGTAATAGCGTTATGTTTCGCCAAGGTGAAGGGGGCAATCATGATCCAGTTAAATCGGCGTCATTTTTTACAAGGTGCAGGTGCCAGTGGCGCGACTTGTGCGCTTGCGAGTATTTTACCAGGTTCACTTGCTGCAATAGAAAAACAACCTCTAAAAGGGGTGTCTTCTGAAGTGGCCAGTATTTGTGAAATGTGTTCCACCCGTTGCCCGATCAAGGCACGTATAGTGGAGGGTAAAAATGTATTTATTAGCGGCAATAAAGAAGCTAAATCATTTGGCGGCAAAGTGTGTGCTCGAGGCGGTGCTGGTCACAGCTTGCTTTATGATCCACAGCGTTTAGTTAAGCCATTAAAACGTGTTGGAGAGCGCGGTGAGGGTAAATGGGCTGAAATTAGTTGGGATGAAGCGTATCAATTCATTGCACAAAAATTGACTGCAATTAAACAACAACACGGTGCAGAATCAATCGCATTTTCATCTAAATCTGGCTCATTAGACGGTCATGTATTTCATTTAGCTAAAGCGTTGGGTACGCCAAATACATTTACGCATGCTTCAACGTGTCCCGGTGGCTATGTGATAGCGGCAAAAGCCATGTTCGGCACCAAAATGAAGCGAGATTTAGGTAACTCTAAATACATTATTAACTTTGGTCATAATATTTATGAAGGCATTAACATGTCTGAAACCAGAGGCATGATGCAAGCACAGATGGATAAAGGGGCTAAGTTAGTTGTATTTGAACCTCGCTTTTCTGTTGTCGCAGATAAAGCCGATGAATGGCATGCCATCCGCCCTGGTACTGATGTGTCTGTTGCATTAGCTATTTGTCATGTACTGATAAATGACAACCTCTATGACAAGCTGTTTATTGAACAGTTTGTAGTGGGTTTTGATGAGTTTGCTGCAGAGGTGAAACAATATACCCCTGAATGGGCAGAGTCAGTTTCTGATGTGTCAGCTTCAGCAATTCGTCGAATTGCTCACGAGTATGCAAGCCATGCACCTCATGCCGTGGTCGATTTTGGTCATCGTGCAACGTTCACCCCCGAAGAATTTGATATGCGTCGTGCTATTTATGCTGCCAATATTTTAATAGGAAATATTGAACGCAAAGGTGGCATTTACATGGGCAAGAAGGCATCAAGCTATAACAAGTTAGCTGGCGAGCAAGTGGCTCCAGAATTAGCGAAACCGGGTGTTAAAGATATGCCCCAAATTACCGCTAAACGCATTGATCAAGTAGATAAACAATTTAAATTAATGTGGTCTTCAGGTGGAATATATCAAAGTATTATCGACGCCTCTTTAGACGCTAAACCCTATCAATTAAAAGCATGGATAATGAGCCGTACCAATCCTATGCAGACGCTGACAGATCGATCCAAAGTGGAGCAATCTCTTAAGGCGCTTGAGTTAGTGGTTTGTTGTGATTTGTATATTAGTGAAACGGCCGCCTATGCCGACATCATTTTGCCTGAGTCTACTTATCTTGAACGTGATGAAGAAATTTTCGATAAATCAGGAAAAAATCCAGCATATTATGTGCGTCAACGTGCAGTGGAAACGATTGGTGAAACACGTCCAAGTTGGCAAATATTTAAAGATCTCGGGGAGGCATTAGGCTTAGAGCAATATTACCCATGGGAAAACATTGAAACCTTGCAACTAATGCAAGTTAATCGTGATCACAATTTATTAAAACACATCAAAAAACTAGGCTACGTCAGTTATGGTAAGCCTTTAATGCTACGTGAACCGAGTATGGTTAAAGAGTTTGTTGATGCCTATGCAAATGCAAGACACGTAGATCATGACGGCACTTTTGCTACAGCAATGAAGTTTAAGACTCCCAGTGGGAAAATAGAACTTACTTCAGCGCAAGTTGAAGACATGGCGCCTGGCAGAGGTGTGATTAAGCATCGCCCTGTGCAGCTTAAACAAGCTGACGAACTGTATTTTATCCAAGGTAAAGTCGCAGTCCATACCAATGGGGCAACCCACAACGTTCCATTACTGTCTAACTTAATGTCCAGTAATGCTATTTGGATCCATCCCATTACCGCAGGTCGTTTAAATATTCACAGTGGTGATGCCGTTCAATTAACCAGCAGCGTCGGCAGCGAAGAGGGCACAGCATTAGTCACGCCGGGTATTCGTCAAGACACCGTATTTGCTTACATGGGCTTTGGTTCAAAAAACAAAGAGCTGGTTCGTGCAACGGGTAAGGGTATCCATTGTGGCAATCTGTTACCTAATGTCGTCGCGCCCATTTGTGGCATGAACTTACACACAACAGGCGTTAAGTTGGCAAAAATTTAGCCGGTAATTAATTGATTTGGAGTCTCCTATGAATAAACGATATGTCATGGTGCATGACGAAAACAAATGCATCGGCTGCCAAGCGTGTAATGTAGCCTGTCGAAGTGAAAATGATGTGCCTGAAGGGGTCACTCGCTTACAAGTACGAGTTGAAGGTCCTTTTGGTGAAGCACCTGATTTACATTTTAAATACCATAGAGTGTCGTGTCAGCAATGTGAAGATGCTCCCTGTGTCACTGTGTGTCCAACAGGTGCAGCCTACATAGATGAAAATGGCTTAGTGTCAATCCATAACGATAAGTGTATCGGCTGTATGTATTGTGTGGCGGCGTGTCCTTATAAAGTCCGCTTTATAAACCCAATAACCAAAGCGGCTGATAAGTGTAATTTCTGTAAAGACACCCGTTTAGCAAGAGGTGAGCAACCAGCATGTGTCACGGTGTGTCCAACTGATGCATTGTATTTTGGCGATGCTAACGACAGTACTAGCGAAGTGGCTAAGTTACTCAATACTAAAATAACCTATCAAGATAAAACCCATTTAGGTACCAAACCTAGGGTTTACCGTGTTCCGACTAAACGTGGAGGGATTCAATCATGAACAATATCTGGGGCGATATGGCGCAATACGATCCTGTTGTGTGGAACTGGATAATTGCGGTTTACTTATTTATGGCTGGGTTATCGGCAGGTAGCGTACTGATTGGTATTGGTATGCGTTGGTATAGCAAAGATAAACAGATTGAAAGTGCGATTTTAAAAGCCTCGGCCATTATTGGACCCGTGGCAATAACGTTAGGTTTAGCCTGTTTAGTATTTGATTTAACCAAACCCTTTCACTTTTGGTTGATTTTGATTAATTACAATTTTGATTCTGTTATGGCGATAGGTGTGGCGGCATTACTGGCTTACTCACCTTTAGGCATTGCTTATTCATTGATTGTATTGCGTGATGAGCTGCCTAAGTGGAAGTTAGGCTTTTTAGTGCCAATTAGTCACATGCTAATGCCATTTAGAACAATGATTGAAATTCTATTGTTTGTCTTGGCTGTGGGCGTGGGCGCTTATACTGGTTTCTTAATTTCGGCAATGAATGCATACCCAATGTTAAATACGGCTATTTTACCAGCCTTGTTTTTAGCATCTGGTTTGTCTGCTGGTGCTGCAGGTAACTTAATTGTAGCTTTAACCTGCTTTAACAGCACATCACATGACGATGATGTGAGTCAATTACATGGCCTAGATTTACCGGTCATCATTACCGAAATGATGTTTTTGGTGATGCTATTTACCTCATTGTATTTTACCGGCGGAGCAGCGGCACAAGCGTTAGCGTCGTTAACACAGGATATTTGGGCGAGTGTATTTTGGTATGGTGTGGTTGGTATTGGTTTTTGTATTCCAATCCTATCAATGTTCTTGCCATCAAAGGCACGTCATACAAAGGCAATGATGTTAACCGTTGCATGTTGCAGCTTAACCGGCGTGTTAGCACTACGGCATTTCATTATTTACGCGGCCAAACTTATATTAGTTAACCGCTGAAAATTATGTCATTCAAATGCAAAGGCCTTATATTTCTATAAGGCCTTTTTATATGATGCTATGCCAAAGTCATCTACGCGTTTTGTACCACAGATTTTTTAACGCTTCCATTGCCAGAACGTGCAGCATAAACCAGTAAAACACCAACAATTAACACAATCGAACCACAAAGTAAGAACATTAATCGACCTGTAGGTTCATTAGGGATTAACGCCATAATCAACACACCAAAACCTGCAACGGTAATGAGGTTACCGAGCATTGAACGCTGTTTAGTGTCTAGGGTTTGCTGATCTTCACTGTCTGCTATAACTGGGGTATTCCAGTTAATAAACAGTTGGTCGACTTCTTTTTCTCGTTCAGGGGTTAAGCCTTTATAAAACAGCATGGTCGTAAAGAAGAAACCACCAGTAAAGATAACGTGTGCCGCTAAGCTTAGGCCAATCTTTAAGTCAGACCATTCACGATCGGTAAGTGGCGTTTCTAAACCTAATATCGCTTCAAATTGTCCAGCTGTTAGCGCAATACCAAAGACGTAAGACACAAAACCACCCACAATTAAGGTTGTCCAACCAGACCAGTCTGGTGTGTTACGGATCCACATGCCAAGTAATACCGGAATTAACATCGGGAAGCCGATTAATGCTCCAACGTTTAATACAATATCGAACAAGCTTAAGTGACTAAGAGAGTTGATAAACAAGCCAATCAAAATCATGATAACGCCCATGATGACAGTGGTGATTTTACTCACGGTGACTAACTCTTTTTGCGAGGCATGTTCGCGTAATATCGGTGAATAGAAGTTACAGACAAAGATGCCTGCATTACGGTTTAAGCCTGAGTCCATTGACGACATGGTGGCGGCAAACATGGCCGACATTAACAAGCCGACCATACCGGCTGGCATCACTTCTTGTACAAAGGCTAAATAGGCTGCATCGCCTGCCTTGTCGCCCATTGAAGCATATTGTAAGGCAAATTCAGGCATAAATGCGCTTACATACCAAGGCGGTAAAAACCAAATTAATGGGCACAACAACCATTAATATGCAGGCGAGGGCAGCGGCCTTTTTGGCATTTTCACTGTCTTTGGCACATAAATAACGATAAGCATTAATGCTGTTGTTCATTACGCCAAATTGCTTAACAAAAATAAACACTACCCAGAGTACAAATATGCTGACGTAATTTAAGTCATTGCCCAACATAAAGTTACCGTGGAATTTGTCGATGATATTGCCGATTCCACCACCATAAAAATAAGCTGCTATTGCACAGGTAATGGTCACGGCCATAATGACAATCATTTGCATGAAATCAGAGGCGACAACCGCCCAAGACCCACCCGTGACAGACATAATAACCAGTACTGTACCGGTCACTATGATGGTGGTTTCCATTGGGATATCAAACACAGCCGATACAAAAATCGCTAAACCATTAAGCCATATACCTGCAGAAATTAATGAGTCAGGCATGCCCGCCCAGGTAAAAAACTGCTCTGATGTTTTACCAAAACGTTGGCGGATCGCTTCAATCGCGGTGACGACTCTAAGTTGTCTAAACCTAGGTGCGAAGTAGAGATAATTCATTAAATAGCCAAAGGCATTGGCTAAAAACAACACAACAACGACAAACCCATCAGAAAAAGCCCGACCCGCAGCACCGGTAAAGGTCCATGCGCTAAACTGAGTCATGAATGCGGTGGCTCTAACCATCCACCACAACATTTTGCCGCCACCTCTAAAGTAATCACTGGTAGATGTAGTGAATTTTCTAAACATCCACCCAATGGCAATTAAGAAGAAAAAATAGGCAAGTACGACAAGCATATCAATAGTCATGATTTAGCCTCGATAATAATAACTCTATGTTTGTGTTAACAATGTTAACCGCGAAAAATGACCTTCTCTGGGTCATATGATGTCTTTTATTGATTAATATTTGTGACGGCGACACTGACTAAACGGCCAATTTCATCCCATTGCCCTGAATCAATCAATGAAGTGGGAACCATCCAGGTACCACCACATGCAAGGACTGCAGGTATGTTGAGATAAGTGTCAATATTGTCAGGGTTAACACCACCGGTAGGCATAAACTTAACGGGATAAACGGCCGTCAATGCTTTGAGCATGTTAACGCCACCAGAGGGCTCAGCAGGAAAAAACTTTAATGTTTTTAATCCCATCTCCATGGCTTGTTCAACCAAACTTGGATTATTTACACCTGGAATAATCGGCATACCTTTATCTAGACAATGCTGAACAACACGAGGGTTAAATCCTGGACTGACGATAAAGTCGACCCCAGCGTCGATTGCTTGATCGGCTTGTTCGGTGGTTAAAATAGTACCTGCACCAATAAACATACTCGGAAATGCACCACGCATGGCTCTAATGGCATCGGCTGCACATTCTGTTCTAAAAGTCACTTCAGCACTTGGCATACCATTGTCTATTAATACTTGTGCTAATGGCACAGCATCCGAAGTCTTGTTGATGGCAATTACCGGGATTAATTTATGCTTAGCTAATAATTCGTTCATTGTGGTCATGTTGTTTTTTAGTCCTTAAAGTGGAATATCTGGCATCGCGACAGCTGGAATAATTGCGCCAGGATATTGAATCACGGTACTGGCCATACAGTGGCCTGCTGCTGCAGACTCTGCCGCGCTGCCTTGATGTAAACGTTTAGCTAAAAAGCCGGCATTAAATGAATCGCCAGCTGCGGTGGTGTCAATAATGTTTGAAATCAGTGTGGCGGCAACATAATGAGTGTCATTGTTATCAATCACGATACAATCTTCAGCACCTCGTTTAATGATGAGTTCTGTTACGCCTGCTGTTTGTGTACGGCTAATGCATTGTGTAACTTCTGTATCACCGTACAATTGGATTTCGTCATCAAAGGTGAGTATGGCAATATCTGTTAAGGCTAATGCTTTAGCGTATTCATCCATTGTTTGTTGTGGGTTTGACCACAATTTGGGGCGGTAATTATTATCAAAAATCACTTTACCGCCACGGCGCTTAAATTCACTGAGTAACGAAAATAATGTGCTTCTGCCTGACTCAGTTAATATTGCCAGGGTAATACCAGTAATTAACAGATAATCGTAACTGAGCAGGTGCTCACAAAGTTCGGCAGATTGAGGTTGGTCAAACAAATATTTAGCTGCTGAGTCGTTACGCCAATAATGAAAACTACGCTCACCGCTGTTGTCGGTTTCGATGTAATACAAGCCAGGCATTTTGTGGTCTAACTGCAACACCAAACTAGTATCAATTCCTTCAGCTTGCCAAGCCGCTAACATTTGCTCACTGAAAGGGTCACGACCTAGCGCAGTAACATAGCTTGTGGTGATGTAGGTGTTATGAGTTAAACGAGATAGATATAAAGCCGTGTTTAAGGTATCGCCACCAAACGATTGTTTCAGTCCGATCATCTTTTTTTGTAGCTCAACCATACATTCGCCAATAATTGCTATTTTCAATGGTTTCATGCTGTTACCTTATAATTATTCTGGTATTACTTTAAAAAGTCTTGACGAACAGGAGAGAACATATCCAGTAAGATACTGTCTTGTTCTAATGCCACCGCGCCGTGCATAAGGTGTTTACGGGCAATATAAGCATCGCCAGCTTTGAGTACTTGTTTTTGGCCATCAACTTCTGCTTCGAAACTACCGCTAATGACATAGCCTATTTGATCATGGATTTCATGTGAGTGAGGATAACCAATCGCGCCTTTGTCAAAATTTAAATGTACGGCCATGAGCTCGTCGGTATAACCAACTATTTTACGTTTAATGCCATCACCTAACACTTCCCATGGGTGGTCATCAGCTTTAAAAAATGTGTTCATGCGCTTTCTCCTACAGCATTCAATATGGTCATTATTATACAAATAATAAACATTAAATACATATTGTAATACAATTAGATCTTACCAATGTTACAAATATCGGTAATAACGATTTTTATACGTTAACAAACAATGGTTTGTTGTATTATTTATTTTTGTGAAAAGACAATTATTTTCAATTGATTGACATTTTTGACTACAAATATATCAAAAAGCATTGTTAATGCGTGGATTTGTATGACAATATTGTAATACAGATTTTGAGCATTATTAGAAAGATTACGACTAGCCATAGGGTAAAGATTATGACCAAAACTTCCCCCATTTTACTGACGCAAGAAGAAGTCGCTGAGCTTGCAAAAGAGTTGGGACGAACTAGCTTGATGGGTAAAACCATTACTGCACACACTAAAGACCTAGAAGACTTTATGGCATTGACTATAGATGTACCTGGTCACGGTGAAGCGGGTGGTTACGAGCATAATCGTCATAAGCAAAACTACACTTATATGAATTTAGCAGGTCGTTTATTTCAAATCACACGCCAACAGCAATATGCGGATTTTGTGATTAGTTTATTAGAAGAGTATGCAGATAAATATTTAACCTTCGATTTTCATGTGCAAAAAAACACTAATCCCACAGGACGTTTATTTCATCAAATTTTGAATGAACATTGCTGGTTACTGTATACCAGTTTGGCTTATTCATGTGTGGCCGAGGTGATGACTGATGCGCAGCAAGAGCACATTAAAAACCAACTCTTTGAGCCTATGTTAGAGATGTTTACGGTTAAATATGCCCATGACTTTGACCGTATCCATAATCACGGTATTTGTAGCCGTTGCTGCGGTAGGCATTTGTGGCTTAGCAATCGGTAAGCGAGAATATTTAAATATGGCGGTTTACGGCATCGAGCGTAATGACAGCGGTGGTTTTCTTGCGCAAATTTCGCAATTGTTTGCACCATCTGGTTATTACATGGAAGAGCCTTATTATCATCGCTACGCCATACGTCCAACCTGTTTATTTGCTGAAGTGCTCAATCGCCATATGCCTGAAGTAGATATATACAACTACAAAGACAAAGTGATTGGTAATACAGTGAACGCGTTATTGTCGACTGCGTATCCTAATGGTGAATTTCCTGCACTCAATGATGCGTCACGAACTATGTCGATTACTGACATGGGCGTACAAGTGGCGGTGAGTGTGTATAGCAAACATTATGGTGTTGACGATAACTTATTAGGCATGGCTAAAATTCAAGACAGAGTTTGGATGCATCCATGTGGATTAGTGTTGTCGCGTGCACTTGAACAAGCAGAACAAAAGGCCAGTGTTGGCATGCCATTTTGGCCAAGTGTAGAGTTAAACGAAGGCTCTGATGGTACCCATGGCGCACAAGGTTTTATCCGCATGCAGGATAAAAAAGGTGATGTGTCGCAACTGGTGATGAATTATGGCCAGCACGGTATGGGGCACGGTAATTTTGACACCTTAGGGATCAGTTTCTTCAACCGTGGTCAGGAAGTACTGCGTGAATATGGTTTTGCCCGTTGGGTTAATGTTGAGCCAAAATTTGGCGGCCGTTATCTTGACGAAAACAAATCTTATGCACGGCAAACGATTGCACATAATGCTGTTACCGTTGATGGAAAGTGCCAAAACAACTTTGACGTCGCCCGAGCCGACAGTGTACACGGCATGCCACACTTTTTTAGTGTCGACAGCGATGTGAATAGCGGCATGAGTGCTTTTGCGAACCAACATTATGATGGTTTATCGATGCAACGTAGCGTGTTTATGTTGGCGCTAGATGAGCTTGAATCGCCTCTATTAATCGATTTATATCGTGTAGCGGGCGAGAGTGAGCATCAATATGACTATTCTCATCAATATCAAGGGCAAATTGTTCGCACCAATTTTGATTATCAAAGCCATCAAGAAGTGTCTACGTTAGGTGCTGACAATGGCTACCAACATTTGTGGAATATCGCCAGCGGTAAACCGAGTGAGACCGCTTTAGTCAGTTGGTTACAAAACAACACCTATTACACATGGCTTGGCACCAGCAGTAATGACTCAAGTGAAGTGTTTTTTACTCGCACAGGTGCCAATGACCCAAGTTTCAATTTACGTAGCGAACCGGCATTTATTTATCGCACTGCAGGTAAAACAACCTTGTTAGCATCAGCGCTTGAAACTCACGGATATTTTAATGAAGAGTTTGAGCAGTCGGTAAACGCTCGCGGTAAAGTGTCTTCCATCAAAGTATTAGGTCACAACGATGTCGGTTCGGTGGTGCAAATATTCACCAGTAACTCGCTTATTATTCTTATGGTTTGTAATCAATTAACCACAGCAACAAGTCAACACAGTGTGACTTTTAATCAGATAAACTATCAATGGACTGGCTCTTACGCTGTCGATATTACTGCCATTAAGCAGGAGAAATAAACATGAGTTACCAACCTTTACTGTTAAATTTTGATGAAGCCGCTCAGCTAAGACTGTCGCTCAACAGCCAAACACTACTAGGTAAAGCGTTAACCCGTGACATCGCACAAACTGACGACTATATAACATCTGTTGGTATTGAAGTGCCTGGTCATGGTGAAGGTGGCGGTTACGAACATAACCGCCATAAGCAAAATTACATTCACATGGATTTAGCTGGCCGGTTATTTTTAATTACTCAAGAAGATAAATACCGCAATTACATTGTGGATATGTTAACTGCTTATGCCACTGTGTATCCAACATTGGAAAGTAATGTCAGCCGTGACAGTAATCCACCAGGTAAGTTGTTTCACCAAACACTCAATGAAAACATGTGGATGCTCTATGCCTCGTGCGCGTATAGCTGTATTTATCACACCTTAGATGAATCTCAAAAACGTCATATTGAAGACAACTTACTTAAACAAATGATTGAGATGTTTGTTGTTACCTATGCGCATGATTTTGATATTATTCATAATCATGGCTTGTGGGCAGTGGCTGCTGTGGGTATTTGTGGTTATGCGATAAACGATCAAGCATCAGTGGACAAAGCACTGTATGGACTTAAGTTAGATAAAGTTAGTGGCGGATTTTTAGCGCAGCTAGATCAATTGTTTTCGCCAGACGGCTATTACATGGAAGAGCCGTATTATCACCGCTTTTCGCTACGGCCGATATATTTATTTGCCGAAGCCATTGAGCGTCGCCAACCCGAAATTGGCATTTACCAATTTAACAACTCAGTGATTAAAACCACCTCTTATGCGGTAATGTCGACGGCGTTTCCTGACGGTACCTTGCCTGCGTTAAATGACTCATCTAAAACCATCAGTATTAATGATGAAGGTGTGATCATGGCCACCAGCGTGTGCTATCACCGTTATGAGCAAAATGACACCCTATTGAGTATGGCTAATCATCAACAAGATGTGTGGGTACATATTTCTGGGTTAACCTTATCTAACGCCGTGAAAAACACCCATAACATTAAACCTTTTAGCTGGGGCAGCTTGTTTGTAACAGACGAGCCAGAAGGTGAAAAGGGTGGCGTGGGCATTTTGCGTCATCGCGATGCTAAAAATGACGATACCATGGCACTGATCTGGTTTGGCCAACATGGTAGCGATCATCAATACCATTCTGCGCTTGACCACGGCCATTACGACGGCCTGCATTTAAGTGTGTTTAACCGAGGCCAAGAAGTATTACACGACTATGGTTTTGGCCGTTGGGTAAATGTTGAGCCTAAATTTGGTGGGCGTTACATTCCTGAAAACAAATCTTATTGTAAGCAAACCGTTGCCCATAATACGGTGACTGTTGACCAAAAAACGCAAAACAATTTTGATACCGCCCTAGCTGAATCTAAGTTTGGCCAAAAACACTTTTTTAAGGCAGATGACTCAAGTTTACAAGGGATGAGCGGCCGTATATCAGGTTATTACGATGGCACAGACATGCAGCGTAGCATTATTATTGCTGAGCTCGCAGAATTTGAAAAACCGTTAGTGATTGATGTTTACCGTATTACGGCAGATCAACCACATCAATACGATTTACCTGTGCATTATTCTGGGCAAATAATCCGCACTGACTTTGATTATCAAACCGAGTCAAGGTTAAAGCCATTGGGCGCCGACAACGGTTACCAACATTTATGGAATGTTGGCTCAGGTAATGTCAGCGGTAGCAGCTTACTCAGCTGGCTGCACGGCAATAGCTATTACAGTTTAGTGTCGAGTGCGGCACCAGACAGTAAAGTGATCTTTGCACGTACCGGCGCGAATGACCCAGACTTTAATCTTCGCAGCGAACCGGCGTTTATTTTACGCCAATCTGGTCAAAATCATGTATTTGCCTCAGTATTAGAAACACATGGCTATTTTAATGAGTCGATCGAAGCCTCTGTTGGCGCGCGCGGCCTGGTTAACAAGGTGGACGTGGTTGGCCACAATGACAGTGCTACCGTGATTAACATCAGTACCACGAGTGGTAACTGTTACACCATCGCGATTTCAAACC
Organism: Shewanella phaeophyticola; assembly: GCF_025398315.1. Classification (GTDB taxonomy): domain Bacteria; phylum Pseudomonadota; class Gammaproteobacteria; order Enterobacterales; family Shewanellaceae; genus Shewanella; species Shewanella phaeophyticola. The sequence goes on along the minus strand of NZ_JAODOQ010000001.1, from coordinate 2,001,178 downwards.
TCTGTGGTGATGCCCTAGAAGGTCTGCATAGTGTTGAGTTTAATGGTCAAACTTATCAATGGCAGGGCGCTTTTGCGTTAATCTAAAGCCAAATGCTTTGTTCGCCTAAAAAGGTTGAGCATGATGTTCAACCTTTTTTGTTGGCGTTTACACATTGATTCGCCACTTGCTGGGTATGCAATTGTCTTCTGACCGTTGATTGTTATACGGGCTCAAATATTTTCCGATAAATCGGAAATCATTACATTATTAGCTGTAAAAGGATTTTGAAATGAATGATATTCAGCTGTTTATATCAAAGATAGATAATAAAGCTCGTCAGCAAGATGCGCATAATTTGCTATCACTGCTTGAGCGTATAACGGGTTATCAGCCCTTTTTAATGGGCAGTATTATTGGTTTTGGTCACTATCATTATCAATATGACAGTGGTCGTGAGGGTGACTCCGCAGTTATTGCTTTCTCGCCGCGCAAACAAAATACGGTCGTTTATATCATGCCTGGGTTTGATGAGTATCACGATTTACTGGCTCAGCTTGGTAAGCACAAATTGGGTAAATCGTGTCTGTATATCAGTAAACTATCGGATGTAAATCTTAGTGTATTAACGCAAATTGTTGCGCTATCGGTTAAACACATGCAGCAAAAATATCAATGTACAGCGAGTTAAAAATACAAACGCTAAACAGATAAATGAATAGGATAACCTGATGACTACTGTTGACGTGTTACACATACTTGCTCAATTTGAACTGGTGATAACCCATGAGTTTAATGCTGACAATTTAGCTAACGCAGGTGGAAATAAGGTGTTGATGCAACATCATTTTGAACAAAAAATTCAAATGGCATTTGCTGAGTGGGATATCGACATTCAGCTCGATAAAGACATTAAGCATACTAGTGCACAACACCACAGTTTTTTAGGACGTTTACAACGCGCATTTGAATTACAAGCAGATGATATAAAAGCCATTGAGTCACCAAGCGATGATTTTATCACTCATGATTTGATGTTAAATCAGATGAAGTCAGATGTTAATCAATGTTGCGATATGATCCCCTATGAGACAACGCTAGTGTCGTTTCGGGTCTTGTAGTTTTTATCGCGGTGAACATCACCAATAAAGAGCGGATGACTCATAAAATAAAGAATTTATTTCGCTCGTACCTACTGGTTACCATTTACATTAATTACGCTTAGCCAATGCCTGCATTGTTGAACTACGTTGCTTCATAGGTATCTTTACTGACTCATTTTATACAATTGACCAAAGCGAATTTTATGATGAGGTTGCAACTTTTTTTGTTGGGCTAACAATAACTCAGCGGTCGATACCGCGTCAGCTAATGCATTGTGGCTATTGTACTCCGGTAAATTATAGCGTTCACGAGTGCTGGCAAGAGTCAGGTCTAAGTCAGGATTGTTAACCGCAACCGCCATGTGCTTTTCAATACTTAAGGTGTCAACCCACAGCAGTGGTAATGCCGAAAGATTAAAATTTCGCTCCAGGTATTTTTGTAGAAAATGCGCTTCAACTAAGCAGCCGTGTGCCACTAAAATTTTTCCTTTAGAGGCGGTAAATAATGCTTTGATTGCCTCATGGATAGACTCGCCTTCGTCAAGCATTTGTGGGGTAATGTGATTAATTACAGCCGTAACGGGCTTAATTTGTGATTTTGAATTGATGTAGTGATGTTTGCATGATGCTAAATCAATGTGCGAGTTAATGATTTCAACCCAACCAATCGATAAGATTAAATCATTGTCGACATCTAGTCCTGTGGTTTCAAAGTCGAGCACCAGGTAGTCGAACGATTCTGCTGTGTCATTTAGGGTAGGCAGTGTTTCCAGTAAATTGTCATTAATAAAGTCGGGAATGTTTTGCTTGAGCAAAAATTGCTGGCGTTCGCGCATGATACGCATTAAGGGATGAAAATAATGAATAATTGATTTCATTAACGACTCCCAAACCTGACTTTTGCCGCCTCTTGTAAGTCAGCAATAATTCTAAACGCATCTTTTAGATGTTTACGCTCAAAGCTACCAAAATGGTCAGGATTAATGTTGTTATTGGGCTCTTCGCCTTGTTTTAACGCCACTAATTGATGATTAAACCTAAACGATAAAATGAATTTGTACGCGCCGATGATATTTTTAAACGAGTCATCACTGAGTATGCCTTTTTCGTTAGCGGCTTTAAAACGCTCATCGGTTGCTGACAAATCACATTCAACTGCTAGCCCGTAAATTCGAGCAAGGTCGATGATTAAGTTAATGGCGTATTTTTTAACATCTAGTGTTTTTTTGTTTTCACCAGACTTTTCCAAAACCAATTTATTAAAAATCCCCAATGGCGGATTAGTATTGATTGCGTCTTTAACCAGTGAACTTAAAAATTCTCGATTACTGTTAATGTTTTGATGTAAGGCATCGCGCAGTTCTGTTTCAAAATCGGCATTGCCAAATATGGTACGAATTTCAAGGAAAACACTGATATTGAGTAAACATTCGTATTCTGGGTTTGCTACCCACTTTTTATAATACGCTTTCCAAATCGATACCGGCTGACACCATTTGGATGTGGAGCCCATGTAGTGACCTGAACAAAGAGGGTAATGACAGCTTGCTAAACCATGAGTGACCAGATTAGCTAAATGTTTAAAGTAGATTTTGTCATTGTCTGTGGCATTATCTGCCAGCACGATAGCGCTATCTTGATCCGATAACATATGCACTTCGTTGCGTGCATGAGAGCCGGCCACTATCCATGCAAAATCACAGGGCGGTGGGCCTAATTTATCAATAGCAATTTGAATTAACCGTTTGGTATATGCGTCCATAATCATGGTCATCACTTTACCAATCGTTTCTGGGGCGACTTTTCCTTCAACCAACGCTTCAAAAATGGCTTGTCGCTCAGGGGTAAAACTGGCTAATACCGAAGTGCTACCAGCATATTTGATCTTATCAATCAAGAATATGGCTTGCATTCGGTGGTTTTGAACCAGGTGTGTAGTGGTAAGCAGTCCAATGACTTTATTGTCTTTTACAACAGGTAGATTACGAATGTTATGCTGCATCATCAATGACGCGGCATGTAATACTAAATCGTCTGGCTTGATAATATATGGCGATAACGTCATCACATCTTCAATTGGGCTGTTTGCGTCAACTCCGTCGGCAATGACACGCTTGGTCATGTCTCTGTCGGTAATAAGACCTACAATGTGGTTGTCTTTATAAATGACCGCGCAGGAGGTTCGCAGTACATTACGCATTTCATGAGCGACTTGTTGAATGCTCATATCTGCAGTCACAATGGCTATTCGCCCTGTGGCAATATCACCCACACGGCGTAAAAATAGGCCTTTTTCTTTATTGGACCAAACGACATCAAGTGCTGACTTTAAACGAACCTGTGCTTGCGAGGCAAAATGCTCAGCAATATGTGGCGATTGTTTGAACAAGGTCTGTAATGCAGAGTGTGGGATTAAATAAAGCAGGGTGTTTTCAATTGCGGTGGCGTAATAACCTTCATCATCACCAACGGCGGCATTAAGAAAAGTAAAACCAAATAAATCTTCTGGCTCTAAACGCGCTCTTAATACACCATTGGTTTTACGTTGTTCCATTGACCCTGTGCGAACAATGTATAACGAGGTTTCTTTGTCATTTTCAGCTAAATCTACTGTTTCGCCTTTTGCGAGATAGCTAATTTTTACATGAGTACAGAGCTCTCTTAATTTTTCAGTTTCAATTTTATCAAAAGGATCGATTTGGCTAATAAAAAGCGAAATATTAGGTAAAAGTGACTGTGGCATAAAAAGTCTCTTGATAGGTTAATTGTCAATCTATCCTAACGTTATAATTAGCAGGCTATCACAGTGATGTGTTTGATTGATTAGTTACAATTAATGTACTCGCCGCTGGGCAAATTGATAAAAACATACCGATACTAAATAATAAGGTGACAATATGTTTTTTAAATATTAATTATATTGGTAATTTGCTTTTAACTGCTTGTAAATGCGTCGACGAGGCTAAACGTGCTTTGTCACTATTACCCGCCATAATGGCACTGTAAATTTGACGATGCTCTTCAATACAGGTGCTGCCATCTGTGGATGAATGATGTATAAAATTAGCAAACATAGTCGTTAAAATATTACCAAATGGCAGATAAAATACATTGCCTGTAGAGTTGAAAATTAAACTATGAAATTGGGTATCAACCGAGATTCACTTTGCTTGATCAAATACATCAGCTTTTGCGATGTCGCACATTTGTTCAAATATTTTAGACAGTTTCATTCGTTGTTCAACGGTGGCATTACGCGCGGCGAGGGCACAGGCTTCTGGTTCAATAGCATTACGTAAACCAAGAAATTGCGAACAAAATTCGTCATTGTCCGAAATACCATCCATCCATTCAATCAATTGTGAATCTAAGAAGTTCCAGTAAGCACGCTCAACAACTTTAGTGCCCACTTTCGGTCGAGACTTTAATAAACCTTTAGACGTTAATAGCTTAACGGCTTCACGCAGTGCTGTACGGCTGACACCAAACTGCTCACATAATTCAAGTTCATTTGGAATGATTGAATTTTGTGGTAATTGACCTGACAAGATCTTTCTTGCAATTTCACGAGCAACTTGCACATGTAAGCTACGTTTTGAACCTGCAATAGACTCGAAACCACCTTCCATAACACTCTCAACTTTGTATTAATACTATTTAAGTACAACTATACACTTAATCATGGGCATCACCAAACACAGGGAACATAGAAATATGGTTTTGATTGTTTTGTCTATAAAAATACAATTTATTAGCGATTGCAGTAACAATAATATATGAACGACATTCATATAAATCGTCATGTTAAGTAAGGTACCATCACCTAACATAAGCTTTTATGTGATGAATGTAGAAAGTTGATGGATTATTTCCGCAGTCAAATAGTAGACTGTTTTATCGACAGGTAAACCGGCATTTGATACCATTAATACATCGTATTGTATGATTTAATGTTTTGTTGTCGCTTTGTATGTTCCTAAATCAGATTATTGTGATTGATGTTCCCCTACATAACGTTAGCGCCCCCTAAGTGCTCAATACCTTTTCATTGACATTCTCTATTAAAGTTATTGATTAATAGACTATTGAGTGGGTTGTCGGCATTAAATTATTCAGCCTACATTATACAAATTAGGTCTGTCATTTATTGCTCACCGATTGTCGTTACGCTTGTACCGAGTAAAAGCCATTTTTTTATATGATGTTATCCAGGATAAACAGTGTTATATAAATTTATATCAAATAATTATATAAGAAAAAACATCGCCTTAGGTTGGCCATTAGCCCTTAATGCGTTGTTGATGCAATCTATGTTAATGATTGATACTTTGCTGGTGAGCCCACTAGGTGAAGTATCATTAGCCGCAATGGGGATTGCGACAACCATAGTATCGTTTATTCTTGGGATTCAAATGGCGTTGGCTAATGGTACCCAATTGGTCATGAGTCGCGCGGTTGGATCTGGTAGCCCATCTAAACTGTCCAATGCTTATTGGTCAGGTATGTTAATTAATCTCAGTGTCGCGATGGGCTTTTGGTTGTTACTGTCCTGGTTTGATACAGACTTAATACGCTGGCTAACCGACAATAAAACCTTATATATTGAAATTGGCGCTTACCTAGACATTGCCAAATACCTTGTGTTATTCACCGCAATCACTCAAGTGATCACCGCCATGTTTAACGCGATAGGCAGCAGTAAAACACCATTTAAAAGCTATTTGATTGAGTTACCCATCAATGCCATTGCGTCATATTTATTAATCCACGGATTTAACGAGTGGCAAGGCCTCGGGGTCATTGGTGCTGCAATAGGCAGTGTCATAGCGATTAGTTTACGAATGGTATTTCTTTCAGCCTGTTTAAAATACAAAGCTGAATTAACACTGAGTTTTACCAGTCAATTTAGTGTGTTTGTAAACAACATGAAATTACACTTTATTGAGATCTTTCCTGTGGCGGCAAACGTAACGATGTTATCGATTGGCGCGACAATTTATCAATTATTGTATTCACAACTTTCAATTAATGCCTATGCTGCGATCACTGTTTTAATGCCGTGGATAAGGGGGGGACACAGTTTATTACTTCATGGGCTCATGCCTCTGCCATTACAATTAGCCAGGCTATAGGGTCTAAAAAACTCGACAATTTAACAGCCGATGTTGATATTAGTATTATTATGGCGGTGGTGTTATCTGTGTGTTCTTGTGGATTATTTTGGGGGTTAAGTTTTGTTATTGCAGACATTTATCCTGGATTAGATCCCGAAACCTATTTAGCCCTCACCACCATTGCTCCGCTCTATATATTGTTGCCGTTTATACGGGGTTATAACACAGTCCATGGTCATATATTGCGTGCATTAGGCAAAACGACAGCGGTTTTCAAAATTAATTTTACTGGCCAATGGCTAATCTCTATTCCGCTTTGTGGGGTGCTTATTTTATATTTTGACGCATCTATTTTTTGGGCTTTTGCTGTCATGCCATTTGAAGAAGCAGTAAAAGCATTACCGTTTAGATATTTAGCAAGAAAAACCTTAAAAGAGTTTGACCATACACAAGCTGATAAATTGATTTAATTAAGGTTGTATCGCGCCCAATTGATTGACTTTATTTGGGGTAAACAAAGCGATGGAAAGCGTTTTATAACTCAATTACAATGCGAAATATTAGTATATAAACGATTTACCTGTGTGATAGCTAAGGGTTAACTTGAATTGAAATCAACCATCATTTTTATTGCTGTCAGTGTTATGTTGTTAACAGGATGCCAAACTGCCCCTTTAAGTGATGTCCAAGCAACACAGTTAGTAAACAACAAAGTCAACTCAAAATCGATTAACGTCCCGAGAGCATTGGTCAGACTGCAAAGTAAGCAAGCTGATGATGTTTGGGAGCGGATCCGTATGCAAATGAATATGCCCATACCTGATGAATTTTTGGTGAACAAATACCGTGACTGGTTTATTCAACACCCTGAGCATCTTGAAAAAATATCGCAGCGCGCTAGACCGTTTTTATATTTAATTGTTGAAGAGTTTGAACATCGAGATTTACCGATAGAAATCGCCTTGTTACCCATTGTTGAAAGTTCGTTTAACCCTTTGGCATATTCAAAAGCTGACGCTTCGGGTTTGTGGCAATTTACGTTGCCTATGGCCAGCCATTTTGGCTTAAATATGAATTGGTGGTATGACGGCCGTAAAGATGTGCCCGCAGCAACCTCTGCAGCCTTAGACATGCTTGAGTATTTATATCAAAAAACCAACAACTGGCTTTATGCCTTAGCAGCCTATAATGCCGGTGAAGGTCAACTAAATCAGGCGATTAAGTACAACCAAGAACGTGGCTTAAGCACTGATTTTTGGGCGTTAAATTTACCAACAGAAACCAAGCAATATGTGCCTCAATTACTGGCCATTGCCGATGTAATAAAAAATGCGCAAGCATACGGTATTAATCTGAAACCTATACCCAATATACCTTGTATTGAAGTGATTGATGTTGGTAGCCAAATTGATTTAGCTGTTGCGGCAAAGCTGGCGAAAATACCTGTTACACGTTTACAAAAATTAAATCCTGGTTTTAACCGCTGGACCACATCACCACAAGAGCCGCATCAGTTGGTGATACCTGTGAGTAAAGCCCATAAGTTTAAGCTGGCGTTAGCCAATACTGACGTTAACGAACGGATAAAATGGTACAAATATCAAATTCAACACGGTGATAATATTACGGTTATCGCACAACGTCATCAAACCAATGTCGATAAAATTAAAGCCATGAATAATATTGATGGAGATAAAATTACAGCGGGTCAATTTTTATATATGCCGCATACGGCATCGAAGGAAATTTTAGATGTAGAATTTGCTGGTTCGCAATCTACGGCGAAGAAAATAATTCGCAAAAAGACTGAAAATACATCAGTTCAACCGCAGTTAATCACTGCAGCTTCCAGTGTCACTCCTCAAGCTTTGCATACTGTTCAATACGGCGATACCTTATGGAGTATCGCTAGATCTTACAAGGTAAGCGTTGAGCAAATTATTAGTTGGAATAATATGACTGATAGAGACAAACTCACAGTAGGTAAAATACTCAAGTTTTATCAAAACGAACAAAATAAAAGCTTGCAAATGCGCCTGTAATGAGGAACGCAACCTAAGTTACAAATGGCAATCGTAACGTAGGTTGATTGCTTTGAATTATCTTACTGAGCTCACAGTTCTAACATTTCAACAATATATTTAAAGAATATTTTCTTTTAAATTAATAAAAATCATACCCTACGGCATACTTTTATTGTTTGTTAGTGTAAATTAATTGTATAAATGTATAAGTTTGTTCATAAATTTTTACATGACAGTTAATTTTATGAGGGCATCACTGCAATGTTGAAAATCAATGTATTTCCTTACACAGCGTTAGCGGTTTTATGTGCCAGTTTTACTGTAATGGCACAAGAGTCCAATTCACTAGACCTTAGTTTACAAGAATTGATGAATGTTGAAGTTACATCGGTTTCAAAGCAAAAACAGCCTTTATCTAATTCTCCCGCCGCTATTTATGTGATAACCAACGAAGCAATTCGCCATTCTGGTGCAACCTCCATACCTCAAGCTCTTCGTGACGTACCAGGCTTGCATGTTGCTCAAATTGATGCTCAAAAAGTGGCCGTCAGTAGTCGTGGCTTTAATGGACGTTATAACAATAAGCTTTTAGTCATGATGGACGGTCGAACACTTTATTCTCCTGCATTTTCAGGAGTGTATTGGGAAGTTCAAGATACGTTAATGGCCGATATTGACCGCATTGAAGTTATTAGATGCACCAAGTGCAGCATTATGGGGGGCTAATGCCGTAAATGGTGTCATTAATATTATCACTAAACACAGTGCAGATACCTTAGGCGGCTATGCAGAACTCGGGGCGGGTGATTATGAGCAAGGGTTTATCGGCGCAAGATATGGCACTAAGCTAACAGATAATGCTAGCACCAGAATGTATATTAAAGGCAATCGTCGTGATTCATTAGAGCATAATTCAAAAGATCTCGACAGTTCACTTGTTGATGCTTCATCTATTGTTGATAAAAGTAATGATTGGCGCCATTTACAATTTGGTGGCAGGGTTGATATCCAACTTGAAAATGACACTAGTTTGACGTTAAGCAGCGACTATTACACCAGCAAAATGAATCAAGCATCAAATATAGCTTCAATGGATGAACCGCAATATAGAACATTTTATTCAGAAGAGTTAGAAACCGAAGGTTTCAATTTATTATCTCGATACACTAAAGCGTTATCGGCAAACTCTGAATATACTCTACAAACCTATTACGATTTTGCTGACAGAGACGAAGAGTTATATCATTTACGCACCAATACTGTTGATATTGATTTTCAGCATCAGCTCATTGTTGGTCAAGATCATAATATCGTTTGGGGCTTAGGTTATCGATATATAAGCGATAATTTAACTTCAATGTCAATTTTAACCAGCTCAGAGCCCGGTTCAACACAAACGCATTTATGGAGTGCATTTGTAAGCGACGAAATAGCCTTAATGGATGATGCACTATGGTTAACATTAGCATCAAGATTTGAACACAATGATTATACCGGGTTTGAAGTTCAACCCAATATCCGTTTGATGTGGCAAGTTGATACTAAAAACAGTGTATGGACTTCAATTGCCCGTGCGATTAGAACGCCGTCTCGAGTTGAAACTAACTTAATAGTTAATGCATTAAATATTCCGCCATCGGATGTATCACCAACGATTAAAGTCTTTGTGGTAGGAAATGATGATTATGAATCTGAAGAGATTATTTCATATGAAATGGGTTATCGCTTCATGCCAATGAATTCTCTGTCTTTTGATACCGCGATCTTCTTTAACGATTATGACAAATTACGTAGTACATCAGAAGGGACTACCGACTTTAGTACATATCCTGATTATGTTAGCCAATATACCTATTTTGAAAACCAGTATGATGGATATAACTATGGTGTAGAGTTATCGTCAATGTGGACTGTTACTGATTTGCTGCAATTACGCATTAACTACAGCTATATTCACAATGAATTCGACGATGTGCTTGGTCAAAACACTAAAGCCCCTGAACAAATGGTATCAAGCATTATTGATTGGCAACCATTGACTACGCTGGGGGTTAATTTCGTTTGGCGCTTTATTGACAGTACAGAATCGCTCACGGGTGAAGGAACTCGTTACAAAACCATCGATAGTTATAAAGGGGTTGATATTGCGCTAAATTGGGCTGTGTCGCCTGATATTATGTTATCGGCTTACGGTAAAAACTTATTTTATCCCGCTCACCTAGAATATGAAGCCGAAAGCATTTTGCTGCCTTATCGTGTTGGCTATAGTTATTTTGTTAAAGCTAGCATTAATTTTTAAGTTGATCGATGAAAACTATGACGATCTATAGGCAATTCATTTATGGATTAATGACTGTATTTGTCCTGTATTCAGGTTCATCTATGGCAGAAGACGCTTTTGAATTAAAGGCGGCTTTTACCTATAACTTTGTAAAATTCACACAATGGCCGCAAACACGTACAGAACAGAAGTCGGCTTGGAACATATGCTATTTTGGTAAACAATACCGAGACAGTTTTATGGCACTTTCAAAAAAGAAAATCGGCAATCAATTAATCGCGCCAAAAGAGTTAACAGAAACCAATCAAGTCGCTCAATGTGATGCTATATTTATTGATAGCAATTACCGTGAATTAACCCGCCGTTTATTTTTAGCCGTTGACGATAGAGCCATTTTAACGGTTTCTGATATTTCGGGCTTTACTGCACAAGGTGGGATGATTGAAATTATTGAACAAGATCAACGTTTATATTTCAAAGTGAATCAGCAGGTGTTAGAAAAGTCGGGCTTAACCATTAGCTCACAAGTGTTGAAATTAGCTGTTGAGGTTAAACGATGAAAATAAAAAATTTTTTTTCGATTAAAACAAAATTGATATTTTCAATGCTGTTGATTTCTCTCATTGTTATTACCATAATTTCAACCTCTTTAATTAATAAACAGTATGAAATTACTCAACAAAAAGCCCAGCAAAACCTGACCGTATTGAGTGATATCGTAGCCAGTAATAGTCTTGCTGCAGTGATTTTTAATGATCCTTTATCAGCAGAAAAAACCTTGTCAGCATTGGTTGCTCAGCCGGATATTGTTCATGCAGTTATTTATGATGGGTTGGGTGAGGTATTTGCGGTTTATCAAGGCAAAAATAGTAGTGATACACCGCAATTAGACGCAATAAACAACTTACCTTCATTAAAACAAAAACACCTTAGACTTGATACTGTAGGTGTACATTCTTACACCCCATTAGTTTCAGAAGGGGAGTTTTTAGGGGTGTTGTATATCACCGACAATATGAATACCTTGTCAAAACAACTGGACGAATATTTACTGTTAGTTTTTTCAACAGGTGTGTCTGCTTTCATGGCTAGTGTATTAGTTATGTTGTGGTTACAATCTTTCTTTACTAAGCCTCTCAATACCTTGTTGGCGGTTATAGAACAAATATCAAATAAAAAAGATTACTCGCAACGTGTTCATATTAAATCAAATGACGAGTTTTCTAAGTTAGCCGACAGTTTTAACGTGATGATAGCCGAGGTTGACGCCCGAGGTCAGCAACTCGAAACCATTAATCACGAACTTGAAAATCGGGTTAACGAACGTACATTTGAATTACAGCAGACCTTGGAAATCGCTAAAAAAGCTAATTTGGCGAAGTCTGATTTTTTAGCGGTAATGAGCCATGAAATCAGAACTCCCCTGAATGGTATTATTGGATTTTCAGATTTACTGAGTTCATTTGAACTCGAACAAGATGTGTCCAATACCGTACATTTGATTAATGAATCAGCGCAAACCTTATTGTTATTGTTAAATGAAGTATTAGATTTTTCAAAAATTGATGCCAACAAGGTAGATTTAGATATTCATGAGTTCAATTTATACGAACTTGTGAGTGTAACGTGTAAATCACATCAAGCGGTTGCAGAAAAGAAGCATCTCATTTTTGATCTCGATATTCAGCCATTGTCCCAAAATGTCTTTATAGGTGACTCTGTAAGAATTAGGCAAATTCTTAATAATCTAGTATCAAATGCACTTAAATTTACTCGCCAAGGTGGGGTTAAGGTTAAAGTCCAACAACATATTGAAGGCTCCGACACCTTTATTACGTTTACGGTTAAAGATACCGGTATGGGGATCGCCGCTAATAAATTAGAATCTATTTTTACGCCTTTTACACAAGCAGATAATTCAATTACCCGCGAGTATGGTGGAACCGGATTAGGTTTGGCCATTTGCCAACAACTTATTGCATTAATGAATGGCCGCTATGGGGTAGAAAGCACACCAAATATTGGCAGTACTTTTTGGTTTAGCATTCCGTTGATACAAAATAATTGTATTGTTCAGAATGACCTTCAAGACGTCGTGAAACTTGAACAACATACAGCAGAATATCGTAAAGCGTCAGTATTAGTTGCTGAAGACAATGTGATTAACCAAATGGTTGTTAAGCGTTTACTCGAATCATTGGGGCATACATGTGAAATAGTCTCAAATGGAATGGAAGCCATTGCAGCTGCAAGCGAAAAAAAATTTGATGTGATCTTTATGGATTACCATATGCCAGTAGTTGATGGTATAGATGCGACTCAAACGATAAGTCATTTGAGTACAACCAGCATTAACCATTCCACCCCAATCATCGCGCTTACCGCAGACATACAACCCAATGTTAAGCGACGTTTTAGGGAGGCTGGCGCTAAAGATACACTTCTCAAACCCTTTACACGTCAAAATCTAACAGAATGTTTTAATAAATGGTTATTTGATGGACCTCAATCAATAACCCTAAGCCAAAATGAAAATATTGATGAACCACCGATATTCTCTGATGGCTCGTTGAACGATATTATTGAGATTTCACCTGATGACGCTAAGGAACTTGTACAAAATATTGTCGAGATATATTTGCAAACGGCGCCCGAGTTGATTAACCAAATTATTGTCGGCATGGCTCATAATGATGCCGATAACGTATTTAAAGCTGCCCACTCACTAAAGTCTAGCTCAGCAAATTTGGGCGCAATGAAAATGCAAAGTATAGCCAGCCAAATTGAACGCTCTGCTCGTAACGAACAATTAAATGTGCTTGGCGATATTACTGATACAGTAATGAGTGTATTTGAGCGAAGTAAACAAGCTTTATTGCATAAGCTAGAGGAACTCTCGTAATGGCATTATCTTCAGCTCGCGAGGTAATATTGTTAGTGGATGATGATCCGGTGATGCGCATCCTGATGCGTAAAGCATTAACATCGTCTGAAGCATCAATTATCGAAGCGACTAATGGCAAAGAAGCCATCGCTCAGTTTAAGCGTTATTCTCCTGAACTCATTTTGCTTGATGTGTCAATGGACAATATGGATGGTTTTGAATGCTGCTCAATTATTCGTGCGTTACCAGAAGGTGAAAACGTAGCCATTATTATGGTTACGGCATTAGATCAACCCCAAGACATCCAAAAAGCATTTGATGTGGGTGCAACAGATTTTATGACAAAACCGGTAAAATGGCCACTGCTCAGCCATCGGATCCAATATGTTCTTAAAGCGAATAAAACCATAAAAGAATTAACGAAAAGCAAAAATAAGCTTGCTAAAGCACAAAGCATTGCTCATCTAGGCTCTTGGGAATGGGACTTTAAAACAGAATCATTAGATTGTTCTGATGAAGTTTATCGCATGGTGGGGATTACACCACAGCAAGTTGAAATGACAATGGAATATCTTATCGAGGTTGTTCACCCAGAAGACAGAGAGTTTGTAAGAACGACAGTATTAAATGCCCTACAAACCAAAGAACCTTACGATATTGAATACCGAGTGTTAAACACATCTGGAGAGGTGATAACCGTTCATGACGTCACTGATATCACATTTGATTTCGGTGAGCCTAAGCTCAATGGTACCTTACACGACATCACCACACGAAAAAAAACAGAACAAGAAATAAGCTATTACGCCTTTTATGACACATTAACTGATTTACCTAATCGCCGTAAATTTTTAATGCAATTAGACCTAGCCATTGCAAATGCACAACGTCACACCACAAAATTGGCGCTTTTATTCATAGACTTAGACTATTTCAAGAAAATAAATGACACATTAGGTCATAAAGCTGGCGATGAGTTATTGTGCCAGGCAGCACAGCGGATAAAAGATTCTATAAGGGCATCAGACCCCTTAGCGGTAGGGGAGCGAGCGATGTTTAATGAACAACATATCGCTCGGCTCGGTGGTGATGAGTTTACGCTAATCTTATCTGATCTCTCTGATTTCGACAGTGTAGCCATCATTGCGCAGCGAATAATTGATTCACTGTCGAAACCATATTTTATTCAAGGACATAAAACCTTTATTTCAGCGAGTATCGGTATTTCATTTTACCCAGATGATGGCACTACGGCGGATATATTACTTCAACATGCGGACACCGCCATGTATGAAGTTAAAAACAATGGTAAAAATAGCTACCAATTGTTCTCACATGAAAAACATCAATCACTTATGGCACGACTTAAAACAGAAGCCGAGCTACGTGAAGCAATACAACAAGGCGGCCAATTAGAGTTGTATTATCAGCCTCAGTTTAATTCAGTTACCTCACAAACTGTTGGCTACGAAGCACTACTACGTTGGAATCACCCAACAAAAGGTATCTTGTCTCCAATTGATTTTATGGCCGTAGCAGAAAGCAGTGGCTTAATTATTGAGATAGGTAAGTGGGTGTTAGTTGAAGCCTGTACACAAGCCAAAATGTTGCAAGATAAACACATTGATTTTAAGCGCATGGCGGTCAATCTATCTGCCTTACAATTTAATGATGAAAACATTTATGACTATGTGAAGTTTGCTATAGAACACACTCAGGTTTCACCATATTTACTTGAGTTAGAAATTACCGAATCTGCAATTATCCGAAATGTTGATGACGCGATCACATTAATAATCAAATTAAAAGACTTAGGCGTTAAACTCGCCATTGATGATTTCGGTACCGGTTACTCGTCATTAAATTATTTAAGAAACTTCCCAATAGATACCTTAAAAATAGATAAATCGTTTGTTGATGAGATTGTGACTAATCAAAAAGACGCCGCCATAGCGCGAACTATTATCCAATTAGCAATTAACTTAGAGCTGAGTACCATTGCTGAAGGGGTTGAACACACCGAACAGCTTGAAATACTCAAAAGCCTCGGCTGCGATGACATACAAGGATACCTGTACAGCAAAGCATTGCCTGCAAAACAATTATGGGAAGAATAAATTTTAGTGCCCAGTCTTGCCTTATTAGAATCTGACCAATCATAAATTATTAATGTTACCTCGAATAAGATAATTACCTATTTTACTTATAGACCAAATCCAATTAAATTTTGAATATAAGCATTTGCGATAGGTTCGAACCCTGGTGTTTGTGCTAGCTTACGATAACAGGCTTTGGCTTCTGGCCATTGCTGGGCTAACCAGTAATGTTGCCCCATTAATAATAAGGCTTGTCCTTGTTGTTGATTTCGTTTTTGTCGGGCGTATTTGATTTCTGTTGCGGTGCCAATTGCTAATGCTTGTTGTCCTACTTTTTTCCATGAGTTGATTGCTTTGTCGTTTTGTTTGAGTACCGCAAATAATTGTCCTTTAAGTAAATAAAAATCGTCGTATAAGACAGTACTCAAATTGCTATCAATGACAAATGATTGCATAAAGTCTAATGCCTGCTGATACTGGCCTGAAAGCCAAGCATACTGGGCACATGTATACTCTTGTGCGGTAAAGACTTGCTGATTTTGTTTTGATTGAGATAAACATTCGGCGGCAAAATTATAGGCTTTCAGATTACCTAATAAGCTAACATTTACGGGTGTTTTTTCACCATTAACCAGCCGTGCTATATCCATTGCGACAGCTGCTGCTATTGGATTCTCTAATCCCATTTCACTTTGGGCTAAAATTTGCCAAGCGGCTAGATTATCTGGCGTACTTTTTAGCCACTGCTGCGCACTATTTTTAGCCCCTTGCCAATCTTCTAAAGCTAATTGACTATAACTAATCAGTGGCCACCAATGTTGCTTTACTGGCGAGATTAATAGCATATCAATAACCGCTTGGTATTGTGCTAACTGATAATACGCATAACCGATAATGTAACGAGCTTGCACTAGTAAAGATTGATCACTATTTGATACTAATAACGGGGTTAGTACATCTATAACCATCTGATACTGATTAGATTTTAACAATGAATCCGCTAAGTTGATGGCTAAATTACTATCATTAGGATAAAGCTTATATCCTCGTGTCCAACAGCTTAATGCTTCTGTTTGATCTTCAGTGTCAGTCAAGAGTTTGCAGCCATATTTAAACACGGTTGGGTGGGGTTTTTGTTGTTCAAATAACGGCTGAATTAACCGCAACGCTGCAGCATAATTTTCTTTTTCGAGTAATTGATTCACTTTATAAAGCTTGTTCGACTCAAAATGACTGAGCTCGCGAGATTGTGCGTTAATACCAACTAGTAACAACAATATAAAGGCGACAAGGGATAGGTGCTTCATTTTAAGTTAATTGACCTTAAAGTTAATGGGGACATCAACAAAAACCTTAACGGCCTCGCCCGATAATATTGCCGGTTTAAAGCGCCATTTTCGTGCGGCTTGAATGGCAGAATCATCAAATACTTTTGCAGGATTTGACTCTACCACATTCACTTGGCTTACCAAGCCATTCGCCTCAACTATCAACCGTAATAGTACTTTGCCGCCATTTTTGTATTTTCGTCCAGCAATGGGCATTTGTGGTTGAATATATTTTAGTAATTCAGGCGGTTGATCAACATCTTTTATGCCCATCATCATAGTGCTCAAGGCTGGGCAGGGGAGTGCTGTCCATTGACGGCGCGGTAAAAATGGGTTGCTGTATTGGCGTGTCTGAGACATTAGCCATAATGGGTAAATTCATGGTGAGTGGCGGAGCGACTTTTGCCGTGGTATGGGTTAATTCCACCGTTTCTATTTTCGGTGATTTGGGCTGTTCGACTTCAGGTAAAGTCATTGCCAAAGTAGCAGGCTTGCTATTAATTAATCGTTGCGAAGGTTTGTGATTTAAAGCGTTGGGCAGATAAAAGCACAGCAAAATGGTGAGTCCAATTGATAATAATAATCGGACACTCACCATCGCTATTTTATAATGTGGCTTTTGTTTCATTAGTCACTCTCGGATGCAACAGAACTAAAGCTTATTCCGGCTTTTTTGGCTATATCGAGTACTTTTATTGTCACCCCTGTTGGACAATTAGTATCCGCAACAATCAATAATTTTATTTTGGGTGTTTGGCTGACAATTTGTTGTAATTTACCGGGTAAATAATAGATATCGATTTCTTTAGATTCGAAGTACACCCTGCCTGTGGTATCTAGTGTCACTATGATAGGGCTACCCTCAACTCGAGTAGCTGTACTGGCATAGGGACGGTGTATTTCAACGGCAGATTGCTGCACAAAATTGGTCGATACAATAAAGAAAATGAGCAAGATGAATACCACATCAAGCATGGGAGTCATATTGATTTCAGGATCTTTATCTTGCTTAAAGCGATCACTCAGCATGGTAACCTCTTACAAGATCAATACGTTGAATTTTGTTCAGTTTTCTTTGCCAGAAAAACGCCAATAATGCCCCACTTAACCCAATAAAAAGGCCTGTTTGAGTGGTGACCATTGCCATGGATATTCCCGCAGAGATCACCGCTGGATCATGAAAACCGTAGTCTGCACCCGCAGTAAACATGGCGATCATTCCGCTAACTGTGCCTAGTAATCCTAATAGCGGCGCAATCATAGATAACAGTTTTACGCCTTGAAGATCAAAATGTTGTTGTTGATAAGCTTGTCTTAATGCAATTGAGTCAAGTCGATGATTAAGCCAGTCAGGACAAGTTTGCGTTGTCGTGCGGGTATAAGCTAAATCATATGACTTAAATACAATTTGACTTGCCAGCCATAACATCCACAAACAACAACCAAAAAGTGGCCACATGACGATTCCGCCTACGTCAATAAACGCGAGCAGTGAATGCTCAAATTGGCTAATTGAATAAATGATGCTATTGATTGTCATGTTTATCACCAGACTCAATAAACAGGGCAAGTAATAACGCCGCTTGTTGTTCCATATTCAAGCTAAGGGCTTGTGCGCGGCGTTTTAATGGGTAATGCAGTAATAATAACGGTAGTGCAACCAGTAAACCTGCTTGAGTGGTGATTAATGCTTTACTGATACCTTGTGATAATAATTTAGGATCGCTATTACCAAATTCGGTGAGCGATTGGAAGGTTTCAATCATACCCGATACCGTACCTAGCAACCCAAGCATAGGTGCCATAGCAGCCAATAATGCGATAAAACCTAAACCTCGTTCAAACTTTGACATTTGTTTCAACATGAGTTGTTTCAGTCTAAGATCCATCGATTCAACACTTGAATCTATGACCATAGCGTTTGCGAGTACCGATGCTGCGGGAGTGCGCGATGCCTTCAGCAATTTATGTTTTATCAAGCTTAAATTGGTATTGACTACGTTATCTTTATCTTCATTGACTGAAAGATCTTCGTTGGCTAGATGAGCTAAGCGCCGCCACCTAAACAATACAATGGCTCGCCATAGAGCCATAAGTAAACCAATCAAAGCTAATATTAGGATAGGCCACAGTACTTCGCCGCCCTTTTTTACCCAATCTATAATGGTTTGTTTATCAGCCAAACTTGGCAACATCCGACCTTGGCTTAAATCGAGCGGCAGTAATTGCGTTTGATTTGTTAACCACTGATTGATGTTGTGACTGATTGTCGAATTGTTGGGGGTAATTGCCGTGGGTAATTTATCGGTAAACACAATGAATTTGGGTGTTTTAGTGTCACTAACCGCCATTAACCCACCAATAACGCTGAGGTTTTCGTCACTTATGTGGCCATCTTCAAAGCTAATAGGCGTATTAGTTTTTGTGACTTCAGCGGTCATTCTCATATCATCAACAGCATAAGTGACTAATTCATTTAAGCGGGCTAAGTTTGGAAAGCCAAGATGGGATTGGGCTTTTTCCAATGATTGCCGTCTTTGTGGCTCTATTAGCTGAGTCGGACTTTGTTGCCATTGTTGCGATAGGCTGCGGATCGTTTTTTGATATGCTCCTTGGACTAGCTTCATATCATCAACAATACTTTGATAATCATTGGTTAAGGTATTTTTTTGCACGTTTAATGCGGCTATTTTTTGATTGATAGCCGCCAGCTTTTGTTTTTTATCACTTAAGCGCTGGTCTAAATCTTGTTGATTACTTTTTACGTCAGATATTTCCTGTTTAAGTCGGCCACGCCACTGCTGATTTTGTTGATTGAGCGCTTTTGCATGAGTGTCCACAGCTTGATCAATTTGGCTGTATTTATCACTTTGCGGTATGATTTCATCTTTTTCTAATGCCACAGCATTTGGCGCACAGATTAAGGTTGAGAGGCAAAGGAGTAGAATAATCAATATTGCTTTCATTATCTTTGCACTCCTAATGGTACATTGACGATTTCAGCAATTTGCTTGTTCATGGTAATCGCCATTGCCAATCTTAAATCGCCTTGTTCATTGATTGGTATGCTATTCCACTGGCGAGTTTTGCGATCAAACCAGCCAAATTGTTGTTCATCTGGGGTCATGTAAAACCAAGCTAAGCGACCTAAACGTAACAAGTTAACTTGCACCGGTTTTTCATCTATTACGATCACATCTTGGTTTACTTGCTGGCCGTATCCGTAAGCCACTTCAATACTGATGACTTCCAATAAGCGTCTAAAGCGTTCTGCTAATGGCAATTCACTTTTATCCATTGCACTACGTAAAAAGGCTAAGCGTCGTTTACGTTCATCAAAATCAAATGGCAAATCAGAAAATACTTGTTGCTCTAACATGGCATACCAAACCTCTAGTTGAGGTTCAAGTTGTTGCTTTAGCACATTAATCGTATCAATATCTTGTTGTAACTGAGCGATTTCTAGTTGCAGCGATCGTAAATTATTTTGTTTTTTTTGCAGTTGGTATTCAGTCCAATAGAGTTCGCCTAAACTTTGTTGTTGCTCAGATAAAGCATGCATTTTTTGTTGTTGCCAGTCAGCAGCTTCTTGCCCTAATTGAACCGATTGCTGTATGGGTTGTTGTATTTTCTTTGCCCATTGCTCGGCTAAAGCATCAACGGCAAGCTGTTCGTTTACCTGTTTAGTGTCACTCGCCATTGTTATATTGCTAAGTAATAATAAGCAACAGGGGAATACAGCATTTAGTGTCATTCGACTTGTCATCATCGAGTTCCTTTTTTGTATGAGCGGCGCCAAAACACAAATCCTTGAATGAATAGGCTTAATAGCAATAATCCATAACAAGCAAAAAAGTAGTTTACTAACGGGTTATGAACGGCAACTACTTTGACATGGACACCAAGATTATCCTTTTGATAAGGGACACTAAAATCGGTCACGGTGAGATATAAATCATCCACTCTAAATTGACGCATAAATTCGGCGTCACCAGTGACTTTTTTATGTCCATCATCAACAATAAAATGAGCTTTATTTTTACGTGGATCAAATTGTTCTACGTTGCGGCGAGTAATTCTTCCGGCAGGGCTTTTGCCTGTTCCATCTTCTTTAATGAGTGAGATATCATTTTGATAATCCACATTAGTAAGTTGTATTTGATATTGACCACTGGAGAAGCTTTGGCCTTGATGCAGTACCGCGCTATCGTGTCCATGAATGAACACCAAATCGATGCCATGAAATAAAAAAACCAATAGAGTGAGTACATGTATGGGTAGCATCATTATGCGTGGGCTATGCCAACGTTTACGACGCCAAGTAGGCCATAAATCGCGCCAAGAACACAAAGCGGTATTCACACCTAATAGCACCATTAATCCGACTAACCCAATAAGCCAAACCGCAACCACTGGGGCAGTTGATAAAGGAGCTAACCATTGAGACATAGGTAAATCATTTAATAACTTAAACACTTGCCTTGATGCTTCATGCTCACTAACGGCCATGCCTGCAGCAAACCATAGAGAAACAACGATTAATAAGACAAATGCTAAGCGAATTGAAAATAACCAGTTCATCTTCATAGTAATCGATATCCCAACATCAACAGGCTTATAAAGCCCAATACCGCAGCCTTTGCCATACAAAGTGCATTAGCATTGGAAAACCACGCTTTAGGAATATGAAATACTAAAATAAACAACAGGTAAGTTAATGCTGATAAGAAAAAGTGACCACTCCAGCTCCAACTGCGTCCCCAGCCGATAAAGTGCCAAAAACTTCCCGCAATTTCACCGCCTAAATAGGCTGTCCCAGCAAATAAACTCAACAGATGACTATGACTCTCTAAATTGGCGTCACTGCGTAAAGCTTGTATTAAATACCCCAAACATCCGGCAATGGCTAAACCCAAGGCTAATGGCCGCGATAAGAAAAATAATTGTGCCCAAATCGAAGTCAGCATGGCGCTACTGTCTTTAGGTGGGGTAAGCATTTGACTGTACATCAGCATTGCAAGTGATATCGCACATAAGGTAAACACATAATTAATTTGTGCACGGTTTTGTAAACTTAAGAAAACCAGTGACAGCATACATACCAAGGCTGTGGCGACTAAATAAACCATTTCACTGCTAGCAGGAAACAGCAGACTATTGGTATTAATGAGGGTTAATATAAATATTGCTAAACCAAGCAAAGCAACATTAGCTAATCGCACCGATAATCTCATTTTACTCGCGGTCTCAATAGACCTTAAACTTGTCTCACTCATGTCATTATGCTCTTGTTAACACTTGTCATTAGGTTTCGGTATAGTGTTGATTATTCTTCGCAAATCGTATTAGTTTTTTCAGTACATCAGTGTCGTTAATATTGACAATTTGAGGGTTATGTAAAGACCAATGCCGGCAAACTTGGCTAACTAAATTGGAGCCTAACGACCCAAATATGACGGCTTCCGGCCATGGCTAATAATGGCGCTATTTGGTGACCAAATCCTTGTCCGTTTAGCTCCATTGTAGCCTATTTCATCTATAATACAAACCGTTTTTATGTGGATGTCATTTGGCGATAATGCCTTAATCCCTAACGCCATTCCCTGCTCTGTAAAAGAAAATCGAGTCTTGGTTTTTTTATCCAGTACGCCTGTACGATGCCCAAACAAACATCGTTCATTTGTTGCAATATCGACAATGTCGCTACTGAACCTTTGGCCGTCTTTCATCTCGCCAGGGCAGAGTATTCCCGCCAGAGGAATGTCGTCTTTGTGACATTGCTGAATCAATTCGGTTAACAGTGTTGTTTTGCCGCTGCCACTATCGCCAGTAATAATCAACACCTTGCTAGGGGCTTGCCCTAATACATTTTGTGGAATAAAAAACTCTGTCTGAGCGACTTGGTAACTAGTGGCAGGGATGCCATAAAGGCGACTAATATTTTCACTGGTCATCACCACATCACGCTCACCATAATTAAGCACTTTGCCATCTTCTAACAGCAGCACTTTATCCGCGTAAAGTTGAGCCAAATTGGGATCATGTAAAATGGCGATAACGGCAGTATTTAATTCAATACAACTGCGTTTAACTTGAGATAACACTTGATAACGATGACGAAAATCAAGGTGGTTTGTCGGTTCGTCAAGAAGCAGTAAACGGTTACTTTGAAATAATGCTCTGGCTAATAAAACTAACTGGCGCTCGCCACCGGACAAGCGGTTGTAATCACTTTCAGCCAGCCCGCCAATATCTAATAATTGCATGATGTTGTTTGCATCAATCACATCTTGTTCAGATGGCGATTCAAAAGTGGAAATAAAGGGGGTTCGCCCCATCACCACCATTTCTAAAGCGGTAAAAGCAAATGCCGTTTCTTGTTGCTGAGGCACCAATGCCAGTTGCATTGCGATGTCTGCACGAGACATATCACTTAATGGGCGTTGGTTTAACAATATAGAGCCATTACTTGGGGGCGTTAAACCGCATAAACAGTTCATTAAGGTCGTTTTACCCGCACCATTTGCACCTAAAATCGCTAAAAACTCACCGGGCTTTAACTCAAAACTGACATTGTCTAATAAAAGTTTGTCGCCAATAGCAAAGCGAATATCAAATACCTTGAGCATTAGTAAGTGCCTCCTTGGCGGAACCGGAATAATAAGAAAGCAAACAAAGGGGCGCCAACTAAAGAGGTGACAATCCCAATCGGAATTTCCATAGTGAAACTTGATCTTGCAACACTGTCAGCTAGCAGTAGAAAAATAGCGCCAATTGCGGTGGAAAGGGGAATCACACGCATATTATTCGCCCCAGCAAAGGTGCGCACCATATGCGGAACGACTAAGCCAATCCATGCAACTTGTCCAACGGTTGCCACGCAAGATGCCACAATAAATGAGCTAATAATGATTAATACTAAGCGTAATTTTGCAGGTTCTATGCCTAAACTGCGGCTTTGCTGATCACCCAAGCAGAGAACATTTAACCGATAACGTAGCGAGTGAATTAGCGTATATCCAATAACGACCGGTACAGCCAGTTGCGCTACAGTACTCCAACTACTGGCAGACAAGGAGCCCATTAACCAAAAGACAATTGCGGGTAATTCACCATAAGGATCGGCGAGTGCTTTTAGCATGGTTAAGCCTGAACCAAATATTGACCCGATAATAATACCGGTCATTAACATCAACAATATGCTATTACTGCCAAATTTTCTGGCCATAAACATCGCAACGCAAGCGGCTGATAATCCACAAACAAAAGCGAGTAACTGTACGGTGAACCAACTACTACCAGGTAGAATAAGGCCCATAGCGGCACCAAACATACAACCCGATGCCACCCCTAGAATATCAGGTGACACTAACGGGTTTCTAAATACGCCTTGATACACAGCACCAGAAACAGCAAGGCCGGCACCCACAATTAATGCGGTGAGTAACCGTGGCAAACGAATCAGTAAAATGATCCGTTCTTGCTGGGTTAACTCCTCAGAAACTTGCCCCGTCATCATTAAATCAATGAGTACCGAAGGCAACTTTTGCATGGCGCTTAATAAATCACTTGGATTAATGGCAAATCGTCCAGCATACAACCCAACTAAAAGGATGATGGTTGCCAATGCCGCCCATTGAATAGGCAATAAATGGTGTTTTGTCATTACTGGCATTTAGGCTGACTTTGTAATGGCGATAAACACTCATCGCCAAAAGCAACGTGATAAAAACGCGCTATTTCAGCTTCAGCGTTTACCTCTTTAAATTGTTCTGGATATGCGTTTACGGCAATGTAAAGCGCACCAGCCATTGCCATAGGCGAGGGCATATTCCAAAAGCTGCCTTCGGGTAACATTATTTGTGGCAATTGGGTTAGCGGTGCCACCAACGATTGTACTAATTGCTCATCGACTTTGGATGAATCATTTGATTCTCTAATTAATAACTGTGGTTGCCAGATTAATAACTGCTCAACATTCACTTTAGGGTAAAACCCTGGAACATCTTTAGCGACATTGTTGACACCAGAGGTCGTCATTAATTGGTGTTGAAACATTTCTTCACTTGCTGTTCGGTACAAATCTGAACGGTTAACATAATAAGCCCGTAAACGCTGTGCTGCGGGTAAATCTGCCAAACCCGTGTTGATAATGTTTTTTAACCTCAGGTTTTCAGCGGCAATTTGCGCAGCTTTAACTTGAGTACCTGTTGCTTTGGCGAGTAAATCAATGACGTTTTCGGCATCCTCAAATGTTTCAGGCTGAATGATTAAACAGGCGATACCTAATGAAGTTAATCGGTCTGCTAATCGATAACCGTCTTTTTTGCCATAGACTAAAACTAAGTCTGGATTTAACGCAATGATGGTTTCTAAACTGGTGCCAGCTGAACGACTACCAACAACCGAAGGTTCACGATTGCCTTGCTGCTTATTGATAAACGGTGAGTTTTTAGTCATGCCACCAATTCCTACTAATTTATCTGCAAGTCCTAAACTTAAGGAAAATAAATTAGCTGGGGTAAAGGTTGAGACTATTCGCTCTGCAGGTTTTTGTAATACCACTTCACGGCCTTGTTGATCAATCAAGTGTATCGGCGTTGCCGATACACTTGAAAGTCCACAAAGTAGAATGGCTACAATACTTAATAGTATGTTAGACATTCGTTATCCTTAAAAACGATATTTAACGCCGACTTCATAAGAACGACCTTCATTTGGTTGGCCGTATCCTTCGTAGTGCGACTCATCTAAAACGTTATTGAGGTTTACATATGCAGAAAATTGCGGTGTAAATGCTTTCTTAACGCCCATATCGATGGTTAATGTATCGCTTTCCCATTCATCTGAATCAACATCAATTAAAATATCCGTACGGTAACGAACACGTAAATTACTATTAATGTCTAACGTGGGTTGATGCCAATTTAACATCGCGGTAAATGAATCTTTAGGGATATCACGGAAGTAGTCAGACTCACGATCTTCACTTTCATTGCGAGCGTGAGTATAACTGTAATCGAATGATAAACTGATATTTTCTGATAACTGGCTTAGCGTGCTTAATTCGATACCGTAAAACTTAGATGTGCCCACATTTTGATTAACTTCAAGCTCCGAGTCTGGATCGGTTGGATCTGTTATGTACACTTCTACAATTTTATCGCTAATATCATGATAAAATAGACCAATATCGATGTTGTTTAACCAAGTATAAGCAAGATCATTTTTCCAACCTAATGTATAACTGGTATTGCGTTCAGGTTTTAGATCATGACGAGCACCGGTATCATCATACATTTCCGAAAAAGTAGCGAAACGAGTTTTTTGTGCGATTGAACCATAAACAAGCCCAGCGTTATCAAAGGTGTAACTCATACCTAAGCTAGGATCAAACGTATCAGAATCATCATCATCTGTGTCTGCATCGATACCGCTGTCTTCACCAACAGTTTGTTTATGCCATGCAATCCCTGCAACAACATTGAACGCTCCAAATGTCATGGTATCTTCGGCCGCAAAACTAATAGTATCTAATTGAGAACGTTCATAACCGTGAGATTCATCAGGGTCAACATAAGCGACATTTTTTTTCTTATGGACATCATTTTTATAGTTAACTGATACGCTTAAGTTATTCCAATCAGTTAAGTTCATATCGGCAAAAACAGCTCCACCACCGGTATAATCACTATAACTACTTACCGCCAATTTTACGTATTGTTCAGGTGTATCATAAGAATCATAGCTGTCATCATGGATATGATAATAGGCTAATGCGCGTAGAGTGAGTGAATCATTAATACGATGAAGACCACTTAAATCTACCCCGGTATCTTTATATTCAGAAATGTTGGCAAAACTACTGAAGTCGCTGAAAACTTTGTTATAACGGGTGTTGTAAGGTAAGTCTCTTTCGGTATCAAGATTGAACACACTGGCAAAAATTTCGCTATTTTCGTTAGCATACCCACCACGTACCCAGATATTTGTGGAGTCATAAGATGAATTTTCGCGTTTGTCGCCATCTTCTACGATCATCTGTTTCGGTAAGTCGCCATACTTATCTTTTATGTCTGAAAGTACAGGTTCATAGTCGTTAGACATTCTCATGGAGTCACGACCACGGTGATTTACGGTTGCAAATAAGCTAAAACCATTTTTACCAAGACTAATTGAGGCCGATTCATTATTTTGCCCCATTTGGCCTAATGATGCTTCAAGGTCACCACTAATGCCATCTTGACCTTTTTTGGTAACAATATTCACAACGCCACCCATTCCATTTGAAGCCATACAGTACCGATGATGCACCTTTAGTCACTTCAATTTTGGCGATAATGCTTGCTGGAATTTGGTTTAAATCTAACTGACCGTAATTGGTTTCGTAATAGGGGACACCATCAAGAAGAACTAAGATTTTATCTTGTTCAAACCCTTGAATGGTTATGAATTTTTCACCCTTGCTAGACTGAGCTGTATGAACTCCGGGAATATAATCTAATGCATCAGCTGCCGTTTTTGCACCGACAAGTTCAATTTGGTCTTCTGTCATGGTGTTATGAATTGTTATATCTCTAACACCTGTCTGTGCTGATACAACAATTTCACCTAAAGAAAATACATCACTCTGATCTGCTGCAATTGCTAATTGACATGTCATGAGGCTGCACACTGCAATTGCAACTTTGTGTTTTTTAATCATCGCCATTTTAATCTCCATCCATTTACTTTAATGACCACCCAACGTGTTATGACTTTGTTATTCATTTAGAAGTACTTAGGTAATCTATGTCTTTTTTGTCAACCTTGAAATCGAGTTGGACATAAATGTCAGTATTGTTGCGATAGCGTTGATTGAACTCAACAAAAACAAATTGAAATTACGACTAATGCAGCAAAATCATATCTAAAGGAAAAGAAATTAGCGGTAGTTGGACAATTTGTCCGTCAGAATTTAAGATGTTATTAAGTGAGTTGAAAATGAAATGAATGAATTAGTCTATGCATGGTTTGAGAGAGTGAAGAAAATCTATAAGCAAGGATATGCTCATGAGGCAGAGTTAAAAGCTCAGTTGTCTAGCTTAGAAAAATTCTGGCTTTGGTGATTACAAAACATTCGTTTCACCAATTTCAAAATTACATCACTAGGGTCTGTTGATCTTTGCTGGTTGAATTTTGTTCGAGTTAAAAACGTGTTAATCGGGGCGATGGATTGATGCCTAGTCATCTAAGCAACTCTTTATTTGCGAAGAATCATTCAACAAAGAATAAAACGTTTTTAGCCGAACCCTTCGGGCAGCGTTTGTTGGCCATTTTTACTGCGTTATCGACTTTTTATGTAGAATAACTACACCTCAAAGTCTCTGCCTTGTATTAATGGCCAACAATTCGCTGCAAAAATAACCTTGAAAGATCAACAGACCCTAGGTATGAGAAACAACACAAAAAGGTGATTAACCAACAAAACATAAATAATGTATTTAACATAATATACATTGTGCGCATATCTGGATTTATGTTCAATAGGATGATATTCACATTGCTAGTGAGACTGTGTTAGTGATTCGGGCTATCTACTAACTGTATGTTTAAAGCAATAAGGCATTTTAGTGGTCAATTCAGCATTTAAAATCGTGCTGACATTGCACGCTTTTATTTTTTACCACTAATGCCAGCCAATTATTCAATCTCAGCAAGATGATTTAAGGGTTTATTTGCCGCACTTTGATGACGTTCTGTTTGTGTGGTGTGTAAATACTGTGACGTGGTGTCGATGCTTTCATGGCCTGCATCTGCTTGTACATGTGACAATGGCCGACGGTTGATGTTGATATCGTGTGTAATGCCTGTGTGACGAATATTATGTGCGGTGAGTTTTCTCATGAGTTGACTGTCATGTTCAAAACCATCCTTTGCGGCGTTGTCGGCAGCCAGGTTTATTAACTTGTCTATTTCGTCTCGTATTTGCCTAATGCCTAGGTTGGCGTTAATGACTCCGGATTCTCGGCCGTGTGCAGCAGCTTTATGACGAACAAATATTGGCTGTTGATCGTTGATGCCTGGTAAATCATTTAACCCTAGATATCGACGGTATTCAATTAAGCTGGTTAATAATACTTTGGATATGGCAATGTTACGTGCTTTGCCACTTTTAGAATATGGCACATGAAAATACCACACTCTGGAATGCGGATCTTGCCGAAACTGACTCATCATGGGTGCATAACCTGCACGCGCGCTGATCTCTGATATACGCAAATAGCAGCTATATAATAGTGTAATTAAAAATAAACTACGTTGATGTTGCTCTGGTTGCGTTTGTGCTAATTGCTTTACAGTACTGACAATATAAGACCATTGTAACTCTGTAAATGCGTGGTGATTATTGTCTTCGTCTAGGGTGAATTTACGCTTAATGGCAAATCTACTGTGTTTTAACCAAAGCTGTGCTGGATTACGTTCAGTGTATTCTTCGCTAATTAAGTACCCATAAAAAGATGATAATATTGCTATTTTGGTTTTAAGTGCATTATCGCTTAATTGATATGGCAGGCATTTGCCGAGTTGTTTTTTACCAATAAATGGTCGCCATTGTGGGTTTGGCTGACGTTCACCACTGGCTTTGTCGAGTTTAAATTGTGCAACGTTGAAATATCCGATTAAGTGGTTTGGTGGCGATTGGCAATAATCAATGTACTTTGCAATGTCTTTACGTGTGACGGCAATTGGCGATAAAGCGACTACGTCAAAACACCAATGTAAAAATGTGGTGAGTTCGCTTCGGTATGCTTTGTAGTTGTTTTCTGATTGTTTTTGTTCAAATAACCAGTCGGCACAATGCTCTATAATAAGGCCTGCGTCTGTTACTTTACTGATAGATATACGTGTTATGTATTGATTTACAGTCGGATTACCTTGCAATACATATTCTGCAGCGTCAAAAAGTGGTAATACTGGAGGCAATTGTTCGGTTGTCATGGCGAATACAATATAGTTTAGGTTATTGTTTTAATGACTATTATAGCGTTTTATGACTGATGCCGATAACGTTATTTATCGGCATCAATTGATTAGACGTTTATGACTCTACATAGTTTAATATCGAAATTGGCTTGCTGGTTGAGTTTGGTCGGTTTTTATCTGCGTTACACGGATGCTGGCACTGAGTATTTTGACAATTCACACGATGTTGGCAACTCCATAGACATAATTGCCACAAGGTTTGTTTGCTGTCTCTGTCTAAACACTGTAAATCTGCTGCACACAAGTGACCTGATTTTATTAATTGAGCCACTTTAGCTGTATCGATTGTGACATTGACTCTAGACATATCGCCTTCTCTTTCAAATGTATCTTATATCTCATAATACATAATTGAGAATGATTATCAATTAGATTTTAATGCTGTGTTTATTTTTGTGAGCTAAATGACTCACCTTTTAACGTCTGTTTGGTATTGATATTGTGGACTATTGACATAATACAATGTTAAAAATTAGACCGTTACCTAACTCTTTAAAATCAAACTAAACTTGTTTGCACCATAAAGAGTGTAATAAGCACTGTTATTTACTCTTGATATGACAAACACTACGTGTTGTCTTTTGCTCAATAGTCGCTTATGTCTCTTGTGCTCTACTCTTTATAGTAAAAGAATTAAGACTGTTTCACTTTTTAACGTTGTGGGTTATCAGCTAAAAAGTCATACATTAATGTACGCTGTTGCCCCTGGTAATCAAAAGTGACAAATACCCGCCATACCATGTAATCACTACTGCACGAGCCAAATATAAGTGTGCCGTGTGCTTGATTGTTTTCTATAGCAGATAATGCCACCGGGATTACACCCATAAACATATCGCGCCCTTCTACTCTCACTGAAATATTAGTGATCGATTGACTAAATTTGAGCGTAAGATTAAGTGGTTTTTCACTTGGTGTGTGCACGGGATCGATCATTAAACCTACGCTTAAATCAGCAACTTTTTTATAACATTCGCCTGAAGAAAATTGGCAGAGCGTGGTGTCGATTGGAAATGAGGAATTTTCGGCAATTTTTTTATTATCACATGCCATTAAAAACATTAAGAAAAATACTACTGAAACCATTTTGATTATTTTAGGCACTGCGATTAACCTTTTGTGAAATATTGAACGTTTTAACTGGGAGATATTGATCTAAATCAAATTTGAGTCATGTTGTTAAGTATCTTTTTTGACTCAGCTCAAGTATCATTACATCGCCTCGTGATAGAGACAACAAAAACGAGGTAACACCTTGACAAACTGTTGTAAAAATAACCATGACGGTTCGTTTTGTAACCATTTGTCAACTTAACTGGTAAAGCTCGCTTTACTAAATATTAAAAGTAAAAGTAATAAGCCGTGGAAGCATTATGATGAACCATTCCCAGTCTACAGGCGCTGATTACAACTACACTATTGTTCGCCAATTCGCACTCACCACAGTTTTGTGGGGAATCGTTGGTATGGCAGTCGGTGTATTGATTGCGGCTCAGTTAATCTGGCCACAACTGAACTTTGAAACACCTTGGTTAACGTTTAGTCGTTTACGACCTTTACATACCAATGCGGTGATTTTCGCGTTCGGAACATCAGCCCTTTTCGCTACATCCTACTATGTTGTGCAACGCACCTGTCAAATCCGTCTATTTGCGCCTAAATTAGCCGCATTTACGTTTTGGGGTTGGCAGGCAGTTATTATTGCTGCTGCAATCACTTTACCAATGGGATACACCCAAGGTAAAGAGTATGCAGAATTAGAATGGCCAATTGATATCGCAATTACGATAATTTGGGTCAGCTATGCAATCGTTTTCTTTGGCACAATTGCTAAACGAACTACTTCCCATATTTATGTGGCTAACTGGTTCTTTGGTGCCTTTATCATCACTGTTGCAGTATTGCACATTGTTAACTCAATGGCAGTACCTGTAAGTCTGTTTAAGTCTTATTCACTGTACTCAGGTGCGGTCGATGCAATGGTTCAGTGGTGGTACGGTCATAATGCTGTAGGCTTCTTACTGACTGCTGGTTTCTTGGGGATGATGTATTACTTCGTACCTAAGCAAGCTGGACGTCCTGTTTATTCTTATCGTTTATCGATTGTTCACTTTTGGGCATTGATTGCGTTATATATTTGGAGCTAATCCTCACCACTTACATTACACTGCCCTACCCGACTGGACTCAGTCTTTAGGCATGGTGATGTCATTAATCTTATTCGCGCCATCTTGGGGCGGTATGATTAACGGTATTATGACTTTATCTGGTGCCTGGCATAAGCTACGTACTGACCCAGTGTTGCGTTTCTTAGTTGTTTCATTGTCTTTCTATGGTATGTCTACCTTCGAAGGCTACCAATGATGGCAATCAAAACGGTAAATGCGTTATCTCATTACACTGACTGGACTGTTGGTCACGTTCACTCTGGCGCGCTAGGCTGGGTTGCAATGGTATCAATTGGTTCGCTATATCACCTAGTGCCAGTATTATTTGGCCATGGCCGTATGTATAGTACCTCGCTAGTGAATGTCCACTTCTGGTTGGCCACTATCGGTACTGTTTTATACATCGTAAGTATGTGGATTTCTGGTGTTATGCAAGGCCTTATGTGGCGTGCAGTAAACTCTGACGGTACGTTAACGTACAGCTTTGTTGAGAGTTTAGAAGCATCTTACCCATTCTACTTTGTCCGCTTTCTTGGTGGGTGTTTCTTCTTAACCGGTATGTTGATTATGGCTTATAACGTGTTACGCACTGTGAAAGCGCCTAAAGAATCATTACCAGCGTTAGCAGAAGCTTAAGGAGCAGATTCGATGAAATTTAATCATGAATTAATTGAAAAGAATGTGGGTCTGCTTGCTATTTTCACTGTGATTGCCATTAGTTTTGGTGGTTTGGTGCAAATTACGCCGCTGATTTTCCAAAAAGACACCACGCAAGCCGTTGAAGGGTTAATCCCTTACACTGCGCTGCAGATTGAAGGTCGTGATATCTATGTGCGTGAAGGTTGTTATAACTGTCACAGCCAGATGATCCGTCCATTACGTGCAGAAACTGAACGTTATGGTCACTACTCTGTTGCCGGTGAATCAGTTTGGGATCACCCTTTCCAATGGGGTTCTAAGCGTACTGGAGCCAGATCTTGCTCGTGTGGGTGGTCGCTACAGCGATAAATGGCATGAAGTGCATTTAATCAACCCACGCGATGTGGTACCACAATCAAACATGCCTGCTTTCCCTTGGTTAGCTGAAAACACGCTAGACGGTGAATTAACTGGTGAGAAGATGTCTATCCTACGTAATCTGCACAAAGGCGGTTACAAAGGTGGCGATCTTTACACCGACGAAGAGATTGCTGGCGCTCAAAAAGCGGTTGAAGGCAAAACGGAATTACAAGCACTAATCGCGTATTTGCAATCTTTGGGTCACGCACTCAAGTAGGAGGCAATAATGGATTACGGTACTTTTCAAGGCATTTTAACCATTATTGTAATGGTGACTTTTGTCGGTATTTTTTACTGGGCATACAGTAAGCACAGCAAGTCAAAATTTGACGAAGCCGCTAACTTAGTATTTTCAGATGATGAACTGGCAAAAATGTCTAAAGACTCAGGAGAGCAGAAGTAATGATTATGAGTAACTTCTGGAGCATTTGGATTTCTGTACTGACTATTGTGGTCATTGTTGGTTGTTTTATCCTTCTAAAAGTGGTGAATAAAAACTACACCGGTGTTGAAGAAGGTAAATCAATGGACTCACGAGTTTGATGGAATTGAAGAACTAAACAACCCACTGCCAAAGTGGTGGGCTTATATGTTCTACCTTACTATCGTATTCGGTGTGATCTATTTAGCTCTATACCCAGGCCTTGGTAATTACAAAGGTTTGTTTGGTTGGACAAGTTCTAACCAAAGTATTGGTACTGAACAAGGGCTTAAAGCTGACTCAGCGGCAGCACTAGAAGCTGCTAAAGCTGAAAATCGTCTGTCACAGTATGACCGTGAAGTCGCGCAAGCTGACGAAAAATATGATCACTATTTTTGCGGCTTATCTAGCTACCCCGTTAGAAGAGTTAGTAAAAGACGAAGAAGCATTGAAAGTGGGCGGTCGTTTGTTTTTACAAAACTGCGCTCAGTGTCATGGTTCTGATGCTCGTGGCTCAAAAGGCTTCCCTAACCTTACAGATAGCGATTGGTTATATGGTGGCGATTTAGCCACGATTAAAACCACGCTAATGAACGGGCGTAACGGTATGATGCCGCCTAAAGGTGGTTTACCTATTGAAGACAGCGAGATTGAAGGTCTAGCTGAATACGTCGTTAAACTGTCTGGTCGTGAGCACGACGAAGCCTTAGCTGCACAAGGTCAAGGTTCATTTATGAAAGGTTGTTTTGCATGTCATGGTATGGATGCAAAAGGTAACAAGTTCATGGGTGCTCCTAACCTAACAGATAATGTATGGTTGTATGGCGGAAGCCGTGGCGTGATTTCTGAATCGATTGTTAATGGCCGTGCGGGTGTTATGCCGGCTTGGAAAGACATTCTCGGTGAAGAGAAAGTGCATGTGATTGCAGCTTATGTTTATAGCTTATCAAACAAATAGTTAACAATACTCATTAAAAGGCCTCGATTTAATCGAGGCCTTTTTTTAAGTGATTCTTAAGCCGTTACGCGTTAAAATAGCACGGTTAATTTTATTGGTTTTTAGGAAGTATTATGTCGAAGCAACTCCCTTGGTATAAACAGTTTTGGCCTTGGTTTTTAATCGTTTTACCAATGTGTGCAGTGATAGCCAGTTTGACCACATTAAAAATTGCGTTAGATAACTCTGACTCATTAGTGGCTGATGAATATTATAAAGAAGGCAAAGGCATCAATATGCACCTGCGTAAAATTAAATACGCACAACAAATTGGCATGAAATTCTTAATTAAAGTGAATGACGAATCGCTATTGATCACCCAACAAGGTGGTCCAGAATATCGTGCAGCATTAAACGTTAAGTTTTATCACCCTACTATTGAAGAAAAAGACTTCAATGTACAAGCCACGGCAGATGCCAATTATGTTTATCGCATTCCGTTAACGGAGGCTATTAGCGGCTTTGGGAAGTGCGTATTGAAGGTTTTGACGGTAAATGGCGTATTCAACAACGTATCGATATTAAAGATGACGTTGAATATTGGCTGAACTAATCCATGACACTCTGTTTTCATTGTAATGAACCCGTTACGACCGGAACGCAATTCACGACAATCATCAACGGGCAACCACAACCTATGTGTTGCCCAGGTTGCCAGGCCGTTTCGCAAGCAATTATGGATGCGGGCTTAAGTAGTTATTATCAATTTCGCAGTGAACCCGGTAATCGCCAAACGGCATTAGTGCCAGAACAATTAACGCAATACAGTGCGTATGATTTGCCTGAAGTTCAACAAGACTTTGTTCATAAACAAGGTGATATTGATTCAACCTCATTATCGATTGACGGCATTACCTGCGCGGCATGTGCTTGGTTAATTGAACACAAATTAAAACCCGTTGCCGGTGTCAATAATGTCCAGGTTAACTCAACGACTCAGCGCGCTTTAGTCAGCTGGGATAATAAAACGATTCATTTAAGTGAGATTTTGCAGCTTATAAGCCAAATTGGTTATCAAGCGGCACCCTATCAAGTTGATGAACAAGAAAAACAGTCTAAAGCTGACAGCCGTAAGTTTTTACTGCGTTTAGGTTTAGCCGGCTTTGCCACCATGCAAGTGATGATGTTTGCACTTGCTTTATACACTGGTTACTTTACAGATTTAGACGTTGAATTTAGGGATTATTTCCGCTGGGTCAGTTTAATTTTTGCTGCCCCTGTGGTGTTGTATTCTGCACAACCATTTTATTTTAGTGCGCTGCGAAGTTTACTCAGCGGCAAGCTCAATATGGATGTGTCGGTTTCGATTGCCATTGGCGGCGCGTTTATTGCCAGTTGTATTGCTACGGTACAAGGTAATGGTGAGGTGTACTTTGAATCGGTATCTATGTTTACCTTTTTCTTATTGCTTGGGCGTTATTTTGAGCAAACTGCACGACAAAAAGCCTCTATTAACTCGAGTAATTTACATAAACTTATTCCGCTAACAGCTCACTTAATTCAAAACGGTCAAACGACTGAAATCGCAGCAAAACAACTTCGTGTTGGTGATGTGATTTTAGTTAAACCTGGTGAGGTCATTGCTGCAGATGCCGTTGTTGTGTCTGGTCAATCGAGTGCCAATGAAGCCATGCTCACTGGTGAGCAAATGCCAATAACCAAACAATTAAATGACCCTGTTTATGCTGGTACCATCAATGTTGAACAGCCTTTACAAGTTAAGGTGTCGGCTTTAGGGCAAGATCAACTTGTTGCTGAAATTATCCGTTTACAAGAGCTCGCGTCTAATAATAAGCCTGCTATTGCATTGGTTGCCGACAGACTGGCGAGGTATTTTTCTGCAACAATTTTATCGATAGCATTAGTAACTTATATTGTTTGGCAATTTATATCGCCCGAAGATGCATTTTGGGTGACCTTATCGGTTTTAGTGGCGACCTGCCCTTGTGCCCTCGCATTAGCAACACCTACTGCCGTTACCTGTGCAACGGCTATTTTTACCCAATTAGGTATCATTACGCGTAAAGCCGGTGTATTTGAAAAACTCACACAAATTAACCATGTGGTGTTTGATAAAACCGGCACCTTAACTTGTGGGCAATTGTCGATTGGTGAAATTGTGTTAGCAAAGGGATATCAACCTGAGAACGTTCTCGCGCTCGCGGCGGCTGTTGAACAAGGTTCATTACATCCAATTGCTCAAACATTCAAACCTTACTTTAATAATCAATATACCGTGACCGAAATGGAACATCACGTTGGTTTAGGCATTGCAGCTACCGTTGACAACCAACTTGTCAGGATAGGTAAACATGAATTTGTATTACCTCAGGCTTCGTTATCTGATCACAATGTGCAACATTCTCAGTTGATTTACATGTCAATAGACAATCAGTTAGTTGCAACCATTGAAATGCTCGATCAATTACGCGTAGACAGTAAACACACTGTCGACAAATTAACTCGAGCTAAGATTGGATTAAGTATTGCCAGTGGTGATAATTCTGGTCATGTAGAGTATTTAGCCAATACCTTAGGGATTACAGATGTTCACGCTGGATTGTCACCTCAAGGTAAACTGTCATTAATTAATCAATTACAACAAACTAAAAAAGTGGCTATGTTTGGTGATGGTATTAATGACGCGCCTGTTTTAGCAGGAGCTAACCTGTCTGTCGCGATGGGCAGTGGCAGTGCTATTGCAAAAAACAGTGCTGACTTGATATTGCTTGGCGATCACTTGTCACGTTTTAACGATGCGATTACAGTAGCTAAACAAGCACAACGAATTATTCATCAAAATTTATTATGGGCGTTTGCCTATAACGTGATTATTTTACCTTTAGCGGTAACGAGTCATATTGCTCCCTATCTTGCCGCTATTGGCATGTCTGTTAGCTCACTGATTGTTGTGTCTAACAGTTTAAGGCTACTTAGGATAAAGCTATGAGTATCATCTATGTATTAATCCCTATAGCAATGTTGTTTGTGCTCATTGCCGTTGCTATCTTTTTTTGGGCGGTTAAATCTGAACAATTTGACGATTTAGACCGTCAAAGTGTGTCAATTTTATTCGATGATGAGCAAATAACACCATCTGCTAATGCTGACAAAAAGCCAACCAAAACTGAGTAATCGTTATGATTGAATATAATGTTGGTGGGGCTTTTTTAGTTGGGCTCATGGGCGCAGCCCATTGTTTTGGGATGTGCGGCGGCCTGATTGGTGCATTTTCAGCCAATATACCTAACAGTGGTACAAATCAATTAGCCAACCAATTAACCTTTTTGCTCAGTTATAACCTTGGCCGAATTACAAGTTATACCCTTGCTGGTGCGTTTGTAGGTGCAAGTGCATCAGCGCTAGGTCAATTATTTGATGCAGATACCTATTTATTAGTATTGCGTATTATTGCTGGCATCATGATGATATGTACTGGTTTATACATCGCGCAAATTTGGTCTGGTATTGTCCATATTGAAAAATTGGGCAAAATTTTATGGCGCTATTTACAACCTTTAACGCGTAAAGTGTTACCCATTAAGCATCCTCGACAAGCACTTTTGGCTGGAATGGTTTGGGGGTGGTTACCCTGCGGCTTAGTTTACAGTACCTTAACATGGTCAGTTGCTTCTGGCAGCGCACTTCAAGGTGGCCTGATTATGTTTGCCTTTGGCCTTGGCACATTGCCTGCTTTACTTGCAGCTGGTGTAGCGGCTAAAACACTCGCTAATTGGGTACAAATGAAAGCGGTTAGACTGTTGAGTGGTTTACTATTAGTGCTCTTTGGTTTACAAACACTTTATATTGCTTTTAGTCAGCTAAACTAGTTAGTAATAGCAATTTGGTTTACTATATTAATGTTTACATCAACTGAGATTGGGTATGACTTCAGATCTAAATAAAGCTCGTCGACCATCAACCAGCGGTTGTGCAATTCATTGCCACGATTGCAGTATGGAATCTTTGTGTATTCCTTTTACGTTGAATAATGATGAGCTTGATAAACTAGATAATATTATTGAACGTAAAAAGCCCATTCAAAAAGGTGATCTCATCTTTAAATCAGGTGATGGTTTAAAATCACTGTACGCAATCCGCTCAGGAATCATTAAAAGCTATACCATTACAGAGCAAGGTGATGAACAAATTACTGGTTTTCATCTTGCTGGCGACGTTATTGGGTTTGATGGCATACATGCTCAACAGCATCAAAGTTTTGCTCAAGCGCTCGAAACATCAATGGTATGTGAAATCCCATTTGATACTCTCGATACCCTCGCCGGTACTATGCCCAAATTACGTCAACAAATTATGCGCTTAATGAGCAGTGAAATCATGAGCGATCAAGAGATGATTCTATTGCTTTCGAAAAAGAATGCGGAAGAACGTCTTGCTGCATTTATCAGTAATCTTGCTAAGCGATTTGGCAGCCGTGGTTTTTCAAACAAAGAATTTAGATTAACCATGACACGTGGCGACATCGGTAACTATCTCGGTCTTACCGTCGAAACAATCAGCCGTTTGCTGGGCCGTTTTCAAAAAAGCGGGTTAATTGAAGTGAATGGTAAGTACATCAGCATTGTTGATCATAACGCACTTGCTCAATTGGCAGGCAGCTCTCGTATCGCAACTTAAAGTTAATTTGTATGATCTACCTCATGGTTTATTTATTAGGGAACGGTAATACTATATTTAGTTAAAATAAAATAAAATAAAATAAATTCAACAGCTTTGGAGGTTATATGAAGGATTATAAAAAGATTTTGGTGGTGATTAATCCAACGACTGATCATCAACCTGCATTAGCACGTGCAGTAGAACTTGCCTCTAAAAGTAATGCTGAAATCACAGCATTTTTATCCATCTTCGATTTCTCTTATGAAATGACTTCAATTCTGTCTAGCCAAGAACGTGAAGCTATGCGCCAGGGGGTTATTGATCAACGTATCGCTTGGTTAGAGAGTGCCATTAGTGGGTTTAGCAGTAAAAACCTCACCATAAACACCGAAGTGGTTTGGCATAACCGTCCTTTTGAAAGTGTGATTAATTTTGCGATTAATGGCGAATTTGATTTAATCGTTAAAAGTACTCATCAACATGACAAGCTTAAAGCCGTAATATTCACGCCTACTGATTGGCATTTAATGCGTAAATCGCCAGTACCAGTATTAATGGTTAAAGAACATGATTGGCCGGTAGCAGGTAAAATTGTTTGTGCGGTAAATGTGGTCAGCGAAGATGATGATCATCAAACATTAAATGGCAAAATCATTTCTCATGCCCTCGATTTAGCGAAAAAGTTCTCTGCTAACGTTCATCTCGTTAATGGTTACCCTGGCACGCCAGTTAATTTAGCAATTGAACTGCCTGACTTTGATGCCAATATCTATAACAATACCGTGAGAATGCAGCATGAGCAACGCGTGCAGTATCTTGCTCAGGCTTATAACATTCCGCTAGAGAATTGCCATGTGGAAGAAGGTTTACCTGAAGATGTTATTCCTGAGCTGGCCAGTAAATTAGACGCAGAGCTTGTGATTCTTGGGACTGTCGGCCGCACTGGATTTTCAGCTGCATTAATAGGTAATACGGCTGAACATGTCATCGATAGTATTAATTGCGACTTATTAGCGATTAAACCTGACGGATATAAATCACCTTTAGAAGAATAGTCGATATAGAGTAAGGTAAACCCTTTACCCTGCCCTCGATTACTGGAATAATACGCGCCCTGAAACACTTGGTTACTGGGCGCATTTTTATGTCTGACGTTGAAGTCGAAACACTCGTTAAAAAAATATTACTCGCATGAATAAACTGCAAAAGCGTTTAAGGCGTGAAGTGGGTTCGGCGATTGCGGATTTCAATATGATCGAAGATGGCGATCGTGTTATGTGTTGCTTGTCTGGCGGTAAAGACAGTTACACTATGCTAGATATTTTAATGAACCTTCAACAACGTGCTCCAATTAAATTTGAAATCGTTGCGGTAAATCTAGACCAAAAACAACCAGGCTTTCCTGAAGATGTGTTACCTGCTTACTTAGATAAGTTAGGTGTGGCATATCATATCCTCGAAAAAGACACCTACTCTATCGTTAAAGAAAAAATTCCAGAAGGTAAAACGACCTGTTCATTATGTTCAAGATTACGTCGCGGTACCTTATATGGTTTTGCTCAGCATATTGGTGCGACCAAAATTGCATTAGGTCATCATCGCGATGACATTATAGAGACAATGTTTTTAAACATGTTTTATGGTGGCAAACTCAAAGCGATGCCACCTAAGTTGTTGTCTGATGATGGTGCCAATATGGTGATCCGTCCATTAGCGTATTGCCGTGAAAAAGACATTGAAGCTTATTCAGATCTTAAAGAGTTCCCGATTATTCCGTGTAACTTGTGTGGTTCACAAGAAAACCTTAAGCGTGGCGAAATTAAAAATATGCTTAAGCTTTGGGATAAACAAGCACCTGGTCGTTTAGAAACTATTTTTACAGCGATGCAAAATACCGCGCCTTCTCAAGGTGTTGACCGTGAGCAGTTTGATTTTATCTCACTCATGCGTAACCCTGATGCCGTTAATAATGGTGATGTGGCTGATGCTGATTTACCTGCATTTGATTTCGTTGATATCAATAATAATGGCCATATTAATTTAGATGTCAGCAACCGAATTGATGTTGTGGCTACATTTAAACCTTAATCAAACTTGCGAATAAAAAAAATGGCGTTGCAATTGCAACGCCATTTTTTTATTCGCAAGGGCTTAATTTAACGTTAATGGTTTAATACCAATGGGCTAACGACACTGGGTTTAGTACTAAAATCAAGCTGCGTTAATCGGTTAATCTGCTCAAGATCGAGAGTAAACTTTTTAGAAATTTTTTGCTCTTTACAATCAATTGTCACGCTAGCATTTGAGTCAGCAAAATCAAAACTCATACCATCAATGGGTTTTCTAAAATACTTCATCGGAAAACCTTGCAAGCCATCTAATAAACGATTCATATCAGTATTAAGGGCTAACAATTGTGCTTGAGTATAGTGTTGTTGTGTTTCACGAGCACGCACTTGCATCGCTATTGCACATTGGCTTGCATCACCCGCAACTTCAATATTAACCAAACCGCGATCAGACTTTAACTGTGCATCAAACGGGATAAACAGTCGTTGCTGCTTAGTGTAAGTTAGAGGGTAAGTGGCTTTTTCAGTAGTGATACTGCCAGACTTTATGGTGCAGTCAGACGTGATAGGTACACTAAAGGCCAGCTCTACAAGTTGATAATTTTGTTTATTCACTTGCTTTAAGCGATCATAAAAGCCTACGTATTCTAAAGAAACGGTTTCTGCAATACTGTTACTAGTGATTAAAATAGATGAAAGTAAAATGAATCCGTTAATGAGCGGACGACTACGCATTGGCTTTAGTTCCTGTTAGGTATGGCTTGTTATGTTTTAGCATTTCAAGAAGTTCATCGATGTATTCGTGTTTGCGTTCTGAGTAATTAACCAAACCGAACACCAATTTCTCTGCTGTCGGTTTGATTTTTTGCTCCCTTAAATCCGCCCTAATAGAGCGAAAGAGTCTGTATGCTGAATGGGTGTTGAGGTTAATCATATAGGCAATAATTGAGTCTTTTGGCGAGTCGAATACTGCAACCTCATGAGTTTTACCTTGATCGCGTGAGTTTGGTACTAAACCACAACCTTCAGTAAAGCACCACTGTCCAAAAAAGTTAAATCCTTCTGTCGCAAAGCGTGAGCTGCCCCAACCGCTTTCATTGGCCGCTTGCACTAGCACCATGTTAACCGGAATAATATCAATGCGTTTCAATAGAGGGCTTAATGTAGTTCGAGTAAAAGATTTCACATCATATTGGTATTTTTCAACAATGGATTGTAAACGTTGCTCATCTGTCGAACTTAATCCAATCCCATTATCAATTTGTTCAAGTATTGCTAAAACAAATTGACGTTCATGTATGATGATTTGATTTTGTGCTTCAATGGCGAGTAGCAAATAGTTAAAAAAGGTGACCTTTTTAGTCGGGATATCATTAATTTTAGCAAAGTCTGGCATTTTTCCTAAGTCTATATTTTGCAGTTGACCGAGTTTGTTATTGTCAGGGCTTTGTGGTGTTTGTGAGATAATAAATAACCTGACTGCCAATAACGCAAAAATTGCTAACCCTAGCGCAAATGTAATTTGACCTATATTGCCTATCTTCAAATTGACCTACCTATTACCTAAATCTTTAAAATAACAGAGTAATTATAACCATAAATAACTGTTTATGCAGTAATTGCGCAAGGTTTTGAAATATCGACTAATAACCTTACTTACTATGCTAACCCCAAGTTCACGAAATCATAAAATTAATGACACATTAATGACATGGAACAGGTAAAATTGATCGACGTAAAAGAGTCTTATTGATAGTAGATATGGCATCTTCCATTAAACACCTCAAGGATTTGAGAGATACCCCATGTTGAATAAAAAATTAACACACATTAATCATGTGGTAGCCATTGGTGGCGGACATGGTTTAGGCCGAATATTAGCTTCGTTGTCGTCGCTTGGCTCGCGGTTAACCGGTATTGTTGCAACCACAGACAATGGGGGGTCAACCGGTAGACTTAGACAAGATCAACAAACTATTGCTTGGGGGGATTTACGTAATTGCCTATCTCATCTCGCTAATAGGCCGTCATTAGGTAGCATGTTGTTTGATCATCGTTTTACCGGTAACAATGAATTAGCGGGACATAACCTTGGCAATGTGGTGTTACATGCTTTAGACCAATTGTGTGTGCGTCCGCTTGAAGCCGTTAATTTAATCCGTGGTTTGCTGAAAATTGAAACTTCAATCATTCCGATGTCAGAAGCTTCAACGCATTTAGTGGCACTGAGCCATTGCGGTAATAAAGTGTTTGGTGAGTTAAATGTTGATGGCATGAAAGAAGCGCCAATAGCATTAACACTTGAGCCTGAAGTTCAAGCAACATCAGAAGCCTGCGCAGCCATTGAACAAGCA
Organism: Shewanella phaeophyticola; assembly: GCF_025398315.1. Classification (GTDB taxonomy): domain Bacteria; phylum Pseudomonadota; class Gammaproteobacteria; order Enterobacterales; family Shewanellaceae; genus Shewanella; species Shewanella phaeophyticola. The sequence goes on along the minus strand of NZ_JAODOQ010000001.1, from coordinate 1,957,655 downwards.
CAATTAATCATTCTTGGTCCTGGTAGTTTTTTAACCAGCGTTATGCCACCGTTATTATTACCCGAAATTGCCATCAGTATTCGAAATGCCAACGCTCATGTGGTGTTAATTGATAATTTGACTGCAGAATACTCGCCTGCTAGTACGTTTAGTATTGAAGATAAAATTGTTTGGCTTAACCAGGTTATCGGTAAAAATGTTATCACTGATGTGATTCAACATGGTACTAAGCCTCAACTCGCAAGCCATTACAGTCATGAGGTGAGATTTAATCAATTCCCGTTAATGAGCGATCATCATCCAGGGCTTCACGACAAACAAGCATTAGCGGATGCTATTGAAGAAGTTTGTCATTTCCAATTTGCGCCATTGCATTTACCAAGGTGCAGTTAATAATACAACCTTTCCTATGAGTGTATTATGCCAAAGCTTACAAAAACGATTACCTACAAAAAAGGCTGCAGTAGCAGCCTTAATTATATTGTGTTGATCAAATCAAAGATTCACTACAGTACTTGTGCGATTGCCTTGCACACCGCTGGCATATTGTTTTTGGTTAAGCCTGCAACGCTAATACGACCTGAGCCAACAATGTAAATGGCAAATTCATCTTTTAAACGAGCGACTTGTTGTTTGTTCAGTCCTGAAAAACTAAACATACCGTTTTGACGTGAAATAAAGCTAAAGTCTTGCTCAACACCTTCGGCTTTTAAACTGTCGACAAACAATGTGCGCATTTCAGCGATACGTTGACGCATTTCAGTTAATTCAGCTTCCCATTCTTGACGTAATGTCGCATCAGACAAAATAGTGCTGACAATTAATCCGCCATGTGCAGGAGGATTAGAGTAATTTGCACGGATATTCTTTTTAATTTGGCTAAAGCTATTCGTGGCGGCTTGCTCATCTTCAGCAACTACGGTAACTGCGCCAATACGTTCATTGTATAAACCAAAGTTTTTTGAAAATGAGTTAGCGATTAACAGTTCAGGCACCACGGCAGCAACAGCACGTAACCCTTGGGCATCTTCATCAATCCCGGCACCAAAACCTTGATAAGCAAAATCAAATAACGGTAATAACTCTTTAGCTAAACATACTTGAGCGACTTGTTGCGATTGGGCTAACGATAAATCAATACCGGTAGGATTATGACAGCATCCGTGAAGGAGAACGACGTCACCCGCTTGAGCTTGCTCAAGATCGGTTAACATGGCTTCAAAATCCATATCATGAGTTTCAGCTTTATAGTAACGGTATTCTTTAACTGTTAAGCCGGCTGTTTCAAAAATATTCTTATGATTAGCCCAGGTAGGATTGCTCACCCAAATGGTCGTTGATTGAGTGTTACGCACTAAAAATTCAGAGGCTACGCGTAATGCACCAGTACCGCCAGGTGCTTGTGCTGTTGCGGCACGTTTATCGGTAATGATTTTACTGTTTTCACCAAACAATAAACCTTGAACAACTTGGTTATATGCTTGAACGCCTTCAATACCTAGGTAGTTTTTGCTCTTTTCTGTCTCCAGTAAAATAGCCTCTGCTTTTTTTACTGATGACAACACAGGGGTTTGTCCTGCTTCATCTTTGTAAATACCTACGCCTAAATTGACTTTATGAGCACGAGTATCGGCTTTGAACGCATCGGTTAAGCCTAAAATGGGGTCTGCTGGAGCAAGAGTGACTTGAGAAAAGATCATTACAACTATCCTAAGTAAGGTGATGAGACAAGTTTTCTTATTTATACCACTCTATGGGCAAGCTGAGTAGTGAGTTTTTTGATTGTTGAAACTAAATCACGTAAACGCTATAAATATATGCAATATTGACGCAACTTCGGCTACTTGAGCGTTGATAGGTGGTTTATACAAAAAGAAGATATAAAAAAAGGAACCATAAGGTTCCTTTTTCCAAAGCGTTTCACTAATTACTTAGTTAATGCTTCTTTTGCTTTTTCAACTAAAGTTGCAAATACAACTTTGTCGAATACAGCGATGTCAGCCAAAATCTTACGATCGATTTCGATAGACGCCTTTTTCAGACCGTTGATGAAACGGCTGTAAGACAGACCATTTTGACGTGAAGCCGCATTAATACGTGCAATCCATAATTGACGGAATTGACGTTTTTTCTGACGACGGTCACGGTAAGCATATTGACCAGCTTTTGTTACTGCTTGAACAGCAACACGGTAAGTACGGCTACGAGCGCCATAATAACCTTTAGCTAGTTTAAGTACTTTCTTGTGACGAGCACGAGCGGTTACACCACGCTTAACTCTAGGCATTGTTTATCTCTCCTTTAATTAAGCGTATGGTAGTTGACGTGCAATTGCTGGCACATCAGACTTAGCAACTAAACATTTAGCACGTAAGTGACGCTTACGCTTAGTGCTCTTCTTGGTCAAAATGTGACGTAAGTGTGCTTGTTTGCGCTTGAAACCATTAGCGGTTTTCTTAAAACGCTTTTGTACACCCTTGTCTGTTTTCATTTTAGGCATTTCTAAAACTCCGCATTGGGACGTTAATAAACGTAAGGCGAGCAAAAGCCTCAAGAGACTTTTGCTACTTTTAGGTTGCCCTACTATTTCTTTTTAGGTGCTAGCACCATAATTGCTTGACGACCTTCCATTTTCGGGAAAGATTCGACAACCGCATACTCTTCCAAATCAGCCTTGATACGGTTCAAAAGATCCATACCTAGGTTTTGGTGTGCCATTTCGCGACCACGGAAACGCAGCGTAATCTTCGCTTTGTCCCCATCTTCTAGAAAACGAATCAGGTTGCGTAGTTTTACCTGATAGTCGTTTTCATCAGTGCCAGGACGGAATTTTATTTCCTTAACCTGAACCTGTTTCTGCTTCTTCTTTTGTTCCTTTTGAGCCTTAGCTTTATCAAAAAGGAACTTACCGTAGTCCATTATGCGACAGACCGGAGGCTCAGCATTAGGACTAATCTCTACGAGATCAACACCTGCTTCATCTGCAATACTCTGAGCTTCTTTAATGCTAACGATACCAATTGCTTCACCGTCCAAGCCCGATAAGCGGACTTCAGGTACACCAGTGATTTCATCATTGATTCTATTAGGGGCTGGCTGTCGCCCTGCTGTTCTTTTGATCTTTATGACCTATTCCTCCAACAATTTGAGACTACGGAGCGAAATTTGTTGACGTATCATAGAGGCGAAATCTTCTAATTTTAACTTGCCTAAATCGACACCATCACGTGTACGCACCGCGACTTCCTTATTTTCCATTTCTTGATCACCAACGACCAACAAATAAGGCACACGTCTTAGTGTGTGTTCGCGTATTTTAAAGCCTATTTTCTCATTCCTCAAGTCAAAAGATGCTCGAATACCCTGATCTTTGAAGAATTTTACAATATCTTCCACATAATCAGCTTGTTTGTCGGTAATATTCATCACAACGACTTGCATTGGAGCAAGCCAAGTTGGGAATTTACCTGCGTATTCTTCTATCAAAATGCCTAAGAAGCGCTCTAATGAGCCTAAAATAGCACGATGGATCATTACTGGCGTCTGGCGACTGTTGTCTTCAGCGACATAAGTTGCACCTAAACGCGAAGGTAATGCGTAATCGAGCTGTACTGTACCACATTGCCATGCACGATCTAAACAGTCGTGTAAGGTAAATTCGATTTTTAAGCTATAAAACGCGCCTTCGCCTGGTAATATTTCAAATTCAATATTATTCGCGGCTAAAGCTTGCTTAAGTGCTTCTTCTGCACGATCCCACATATCATCATCACCAATACGCTTTTCTGGGCGCGTTGATAATTTAACGACAATGTTTTCAAAACCAAATGTGGCGTAAGTGTCATATACCATTTGGATACAAGCACTCACTTCTTGTTGTACTTGTTCGTCTGTACAAAATACGTGAGCGTCATCTTGAGTAAAACCACGCACGCGCATTAAACCGTGTAATGAGCCCGATGGTTCATTACGGTGACAACAACCAAACTCTGCCATACGTAGTGGCAAATCACGGTAAGACTTTAACCCTTGGTTAAAAATCTGTACGTGGCCTGGGCAGTTCATTGGTTTAATTGCATATTCGCGGCTTTCACTGCTAGTAGTGAACATTGCATCTGCATATTTGTCCCAGTGGCCAGAACGTTCCCATAAAGAACGATCCATCATTAATGGCCTTTGACTTCTTGATAAGTGTATTGACCTAGCTTTTGACGGATAAATTTTTCTAGCTCTAGGAATAAGCTCCAACCATCGTTATGCCAAAATACCATACCAGGTGCTTCTTCTTGCATATGATATAGGTCTAATTGCTTACCAATTTTACGATGGTCACGTTTGGCAGCTTCTTCTAAACGCACTAAGTGAGTTTTAAGTGCCTTTTTGTCTGCCCATGCTGTTCCGTATATACGTTGCAACATCTTGTTGTCAGAATTACCACGCCAGTAGGCACCCGCCACACTCATTAATTTAAAGTGTTGGCAAAAACGCATGTTAGGTACATGCGGCCACGACACATATCGATATATTCTTCGTGATGATAAAGTGCAGGAGTCGCATCTTTACTGATGTTCTCATCTAAAATGGCAATCTTATATTCTTCACCGCGCTCACTGAATGCATCACGCGCTTGTTGCCAAGAGACCACTTTTTTTACCACGTCGTAATTGGTTTTAGCTAACTGCTGCATACGCTTTTCAAGCGCATCAATATCTTCTTGAGTTAACTTGTGCTCTAAATCGATGTCGTAATAAAAACCGTTGTCGATAACAGAGCCAATAGCCATTTTTGTTTCAGGCCACATTTGTTTGATCGCGTGACCTAATAAATGCGCACAAGAATGGCGAAGGATTTCAACACCCTCGTCGTCTTTAGCCGTAATGATAGCTAACTCTGAATCTGCAGTGATTAAGTCTGTTGCATCTTTAAGTTCACCGTTAACACGTCCGGCGATACAAGCCTTGGCTAAACCAGAGCCAATGTCTAATGCAACATCGAGGGTTGATACAGGATTGGCAAACTCACGTTTACTGCCATCAGGCAATGTAATAATAGGCATGAAATGTCCTTGTCCAGTGGTGACCCACACGTAGAGCCACATGGTAATAAAGTATGTTCAGTTGAACGAATGACACGTTAATGAAATCAAGACAGTACAGGAGTCTTAGTTACCCAAAAACGTAGGCGGTTATTCTATGTGATAAGCACTTTGTGGCGCAACCTTACAAAGGCTAATATGGAATATATTTATAACAAATCGATAAATTGAATAATCTTTGCTTAAAACGTAAAAAAGTTAGTGATAAAAAACTCAAATATTTACAGGTAATTAGGCTGCTGAAAATCGATTGCTCATCGTAAAAACTGTACGAAACTCATTTAGCTTGAAATAAAAGGTTTTATTAAGCATTTTATATTCAATCGCTTAGCGATCTGAGCCTTGCAATATTTGTTTTTGATTCAAAATAATTCACTGCAAAGAAAATCAACCTTATGGTTGATCCACATTAAAATATTCTCACTATACTGTGTTTATCAATACCTCTGTAGGAGATAGTGACATGAGATTATTATCACGCACAATCAGTTGCCCGCACTGTGGGCACAACCAACATGTCACCTTAGATGCAAGCGCGGGTGATCAAGAATATTACGATGATTGCAGAATTTGTTGTAACCCGATCCATATTCGTATGCATTTAGATGATAATCGGCGGATGATTGAGTTGCATGTTGACTCTGATGATGAGCAAATCTATTAGCTTACAAACATAAGCTGTAGGGCTATTGTTGTAAGCTAATAAATAAGACTTAGCGTTAGTTATTAAGTAACTGCTTTTTTGCGAGTACGCGCTCTACCGTGTCAACGATAACTTGCGTTTGACTGTCGATTTCAATATTGAATTTGTCACCGGCTTTATAGTGACCTAAATTGGTTAGTTTTAACGTTTCAGGAATTAAATGTAGTATAAAGCCATCTTCACTCACCTTACCTACCGTTAAACTACAACCGTTTATACCGACAAAGCCTTTATAAAAGATATAATTCATCCAATGCGGGTCAACCTGTAGCTCAATATTATAATGTTCAGCAGTATTACTGACCGCTTTTACAGTGGCTTGAGTATGGACGTGCCCCGATAAAATATGACCACCGATTTCAGTACCAAATGTTAATGAACGTTCAATGTTTACCGCATCACCCACATTAATTTTGCCTAGATTGGTTAGCGCTAATGTTTCTTCCATTACATCAAAGAAAACTTTATCATTTAGCACCTTGGTGACGGTCAGGCAAACGCCATTATTAGCAACACTTGCTCCCGTCACTAATCCCTGTGTCAATTCTGGTGTCATCTTGACTTCAAATGTTTTAAGACCCGCTTGCTTTTGAATAGAAACCACCTCGCATGTGGCTTGTACGATACCAGTAAACATATTTTTCGTTCCGTTATAGGCTTTTTAATGAATAATACAGGTTTCCAAATTAAGCGCTTAATAATATTGGCGCTTCCGGTACTTATTGCACAAGTGACACAAACCATGATGGGGTTTATTGATACCGTTATGGCTGGTCGTGTTAGTGCCGTTGATATGGCCGCGGTGGCTGTTGGTACCAGTTTATGGCTACCTGCTATTTTATTTGTTCAAGGGTTATTGATGTCGTTTACACCGGTGTTTTCACAGCATCATGGTGCAAATAACCAACAAGTCATCCCATCATTAATATTTCAAGCGAGTTATATTGCCATAATTGGCGCTATAGGGGTGATGATCTTTCTCGCATCTTCCACTTATTTACTCGACTTGATGGATTTAGAGCCGCAATTACAGTCACTCACCGTGGGTTATATCGACGCGATATTGTGGGGTGCTCCAGCTTTTGTTCTTTACCAGGTTCTTCGGGGCTGTAGTGAGGGTATTTCATACACCATGCCTACAATGGTCATTGGGTTTATTGGTTTAGCCGTCAATATTCCAGCTAACTATGTCTTTATTTATGGTGGATTTGGGATCCCAGCAATGGGGGGCGCTGGATGTGGCGTAGCTACAGCAATTGTATTTTGGGCAATGTTATTGGCAATGATTATCTATATGTTAGTCGATAAGACATTTAAAGAACTTAAGCCATTTAGTCAGTTCTATCGTCCACATTTATCTAGTATGTGGTCAATGATAAAATTAGGTATGCCAATTGCGCTGTCGATATTTTTTGAGGTCAGCTTATTTGCCATCATCGCATTATTTTTAGCACCGTTAGGTGCTACCGTGGTGGCGAGTCATCAAATTGCCCTTAACTTTTCCTCTATCGTCTTTATGTTGCCGTTATCTATCGGTATAGCGGTTTCAATTCGTATTGGTTACTACCTTGGCCGCGATCAACCTGAGGTTGCAGCGTTAGTATCAAAGGTAGGATTAGGACTTTCATTAGTATTAGCGGTTTGTACAGCCCTCTTAACGGTTACCTTTAGACACGAAATAGCTTTACTCTATAACGACAACCCAGAAGTGGTTACACTTGCAGGCAGTTTAATGATGTTAGCGGCTTTTTATCAAATATCAGACTCGATCCAAGTTGTTGCAGCTGGTGCATTACGAGGTTATAAAGACACCCGTAGCGCATTTTACATCACGCTTTTTTCTTATTGGGGTATCGGTATGACTGCGGGGTATTTATTAGGTTATACCCAGTTATTCGGAGCCCCATTAGGGGCTAAAGGATTTTGGATTGGGCTCATCGCAGGGTTAACTGTCGCAGCGATTTTGTTTGCTATTCGATTAAAGTATATCCAAAAGCACGGTACGAAATTTCAGTTAGTGGGCTAATGAGGCTGTTTTAACAGTTTTATTGGCAACGGATTGCTTAAGCTTGAATCAAGTTGCGCAGCAAATCACCATTTAGTCATAAAAATGTTTTTTTTTCTTGCAAGCAACTACCTATCCCACTTAATATAGCGACCGCTTTGAAACAAAACATAATTTACGTTGTTTTTAAGCATTACACCTGTAGCTCAGCTGTTAAAAAAGAGTAGCACTACCTACTCATTTGAAAAGCTGTGGTAGGGGGTGGTATTCTCGATGTAAAAAGCAGTCCACTCGGGTGTACCACTCTTTTCAAAGAGTCTAAACATTGAGATATTATCAAAAAGTAAACAATACACCCGTAGCTCAGCTGGTTAGAGCACTACCTTGACATGGTAGGGGTCGGTGGTTCGAGTCCACTCGGGTGTACCACTCTTCTGACAGAGTATAATCAGTCAATTTCAAACAATACACCCGTAGCTCAGCTGGTTAGAGCACTACCTTGACATGGTAGGGGTCGGTGGTTCGAGTCCACTCGGGTGTACCATTTCTAGCTTTAATTCTTTGAAAAAACAGCAAATTATAAATAATACTGAATTTATATTAAGTTGATGTTTGTGCCTAAACAAAATAATTCGTGCCTAAACCCCGAAAGTTGCAAAAATATTCAAACACCACCTACCACAGCTCACCGCTTAGTGAAGCTTTATCACGCAATCAAAATTTGTTACTGTGACCTCATAAAAGTGCGTTTTTGCAATTTTGTGCCCATTTCGTGCCAAACATGTTGGCACAAGTTGATTTTTGAAACTTTTGAGCTGACCCCTACCTTAAAAGGCACAACAATTAATTATCTATTGTTTAGCATGTCAGAGTAATTCAATAATTATTATCTGTTATAGCTATGGATAATTAAGAACACCAAACTTGCAAGTCAGCCATTGTTGTCTTTTTAATAAACAATTCTGTTGTACCGAGCAATTTTAGCATTTCTTCAGTTATTGATGACTTTAGTACGCCTGGCTGCACAATAGTCACCTGAAACTCAACGGATGTTGTTCTTGATCTATTTTTCAAATTTTCTAAAGCCGCAATATTACCTTTTAAAAACCTACTGTTTCCTTTGCTTCTCCACGCAGATTCCCGCTTTTTAATATGTTTATAAACATAAGGTAATCCAACATGCTTCCAACGGACTGAGCGCTGAGCCTGTCCACACACTTCATATAAATCACTCAAACGTCTTCCGGGGGTTGCTCCGTGCGAATATTTACAGTGATACAAACTTAAAATGATTTTGTCTGGTAGAGATCTAAGCGCAACTAAATCAGCCGCCTCACCACTATCATCGTCATTGATGATGATATCGAATTCATTCTCAATTTTTTTCCAAGTTTGATACTGCACGCTGTCTGTTTTTTGACTTGCCCCCATCGATTCATTTGTAATATCTACTGTCCACTTAACGGGAGTTAGATGTTCTCTAGCAAACTCACCAATGTTATTTTTTACCTCTACCCAATAGCAGTTATATGAAAACGATCCATCTGCGTAATAAATAAATATTGGGTCTTTCAACATTTCTTCCATCAGAGGCATTTCTTCTGAATTGCCAATTTGGATCTTTATTTCATCGCCTTCAATTAGCTTATATTTATAGCCTTTCGGTAAATCTCCATCAATTATCAATTCGTATACAGAACGATATAATTCAGATTGAAAAACTAGTTTTGGATTATTGTTTGATTCGTCCCAATCTACCTTTAAATCAATCTCATACAAATATTGAAATACAGTACCAAAATAGATCATAACTCCATCCTCAAACCTCTGCTGAAGTTGTTCACCCCACTGAATAGAAATAGGTTTAGAGTTATGAGGCTTTTCTATCTTAGTCGGACGCAAGAAGTCTCGTGTAATGTTCGCTTCATCGGTACTTCCATTAGCTACTTTATCCCAAGCATCTTTTACCCAATCTAACCAATCAGCAATCGTTCCTGCTTGTGGAGACCATACTTTTCCTTTTCTCTCCGAGCATCCCCACAAAACTTTGTCTCCATTCTCATATCCCAAAGCCGCTATGTTACTTAAAGTAGAAGCAGACTTTTCAACTGCACTCAGCCCTTCTGTCACGTTTGGATCGAAAAACTGTGTGAAGCTAATAGCTCCATTCTGTGCAGAGCCAAGATTGGTAACCAAAGGGTATTCAATATTATTGAGGACATTAAATATCTGCTTTCCAGACATAACGAATGATGATTCGCCACAAAGCTTTTCTACTAATTTTTCAACCTTAAAGCTCTTGTAGTCATTAGAATAAACGAACAGCGCATCTCTAACTCTATCCCAATGAGCGATTAATATTTTGTAGTTAATGTCATTGATGTCTTTGAAATGCCCCCACTTTACTGCCGTACTTTTGACAGCGAGGAGCACCAATATATTTTCTTCTACTGAGATTGAATGCCAATGTTCATTACAAGCAAAATCTATCTCTTTAAATTTCTCTGGCTGCCAGTTGTTGCAATCGGTTTTAAATAACATAGCGGAATGAGATGGTCGTAAATTCCAAAGTGATAACTGATCATGTAAATCACCTTCACCTTTTAACGAATCAACTACATCCTGTAAGCGGACTTCCCGCTCTATTTGATTCTCCGATAATCGCCTAAGCACTACATCCCAGTCAGCACCTAAAGCATAAAGTTTTTGAAGTGCGCCCTCTACACCAGGATCAGCGATGTTAACGACAACCTTTGCAACGTCTAATTTTTCCTTGCTCGACACTCGCGTAAAGCGACCTATAAACTGTAATGTGATAGCAAGACTTTTATGGTGTTCATGAATTGCAGCTACTTTTAAATTAGGAAGGTCATAACCTTCCCCAAGCATATCAACACATACTACAAGCTTTGAGGTTTTAGCCTTTAACAAGTCTAAACGTTTGTTTTGTTCTGTTTTTGTCAAGTCAGAGTGAACAAGTATGGGGTTCAATTCGGGAGCAAGGCGTTTATAAAGTTTATATACTTCCTCCGCTCGAGATTTAGTGCGAACCCTAGCCATCATCAAATGATCAAAACCGTCACCAATATCTTTCTTAAGCAAAGCTAAAGCTTTATCAGCAATAGATTCATCCATCTGCTCCTGAAAGTACTCTTCTACAGGCTCTAATTGGACACTTGTGAAATAGCCAGCTCGCTGCGCTTCACCCATTGTGTAGTTATAAATAATCTTGGCACCAAGACTCTCAGTATCATTTCGAAATGGCGTTGCAGTAAATTGCAAAACACGTTTCCCAACAAACTTTTCTTTTATTTCATTCCATTTTTTAGCTGATATGTGATGAGCCTCATCAACAAACAAATAATCACAGCCTTCACATAAAACATCCAAAACTCCAGCTTTAGAAAACTTGGAATTAAGAATTTGAGGTGTGGCGATAATGACATTCGAATTTTCTAAAATCTGTTTAGCGTCATCACTGGACTTGATACCATATTTAATCTTTGTCACTGCTGGATAAAGAGTATCCTTCTCGATAACTCCCAGTTCTTTGAGGCACCCAAGCGTTTTGAATTTTTCACCTATTTGATCTCTAAGTGAATTTGACGGAACCAAAACCAATACTTTTCTACACCTATGATAAATAGCTGTAGATAGCATTGTTTCGGTTTTGCCCGTACCTGTTGGCAAAACTACAGTGCTAGGCTCAATGTTACTCTTGGAAAACTCAGCAGAAATGGCATGCAACGCTCCCACTTGGGGCGTTCTGAGACCATGAGTTTGTAACTCTTGATCTTCTTCCTTGAAACTGAACTTATTAATCCATGATTTAGCAACATCTGTTGGAGACAGTTTTTTTGTGAAATAAGCTGGAGACCTTAACCAAATCAAAGTCGTTTCAGAATAAATAGGGTTAAAATCGGCTGACTTTTTAACCTTTAAAATGGGCAAATCTGGATAAGCACTAACATCACATTTACTACTTTTCACCAGTAAAAAACGCTTAAGGTAAATATCTACATTAGTACTACCAATCAACACACCAGCAGTACCTGTACGAGCTAAGTGAACCTCAGTATTTATTTCTGGATAAAGCAACCTTTCGACTTTATTCCCATCAACTTTGATTTCACTATTCCAAACAGTAGGAATTTTCAAACTAACTTTCTGTATTTCAGGCATTTACTTCACTTCCTTATAATTTGCATTTACCTACACAATGCACAATAGGTGCCTAAATTAAATCACTATATTTTCAAGACCTTAAAAATTCAGCTTAAATTTGTTTGTATTAAATTTTACCAAAATGTAAATTTTATTACTTTCATGTATACAGAATACGAAGAGTGATAGCTTAACAATACCGACATACCAATCTGATCATCCGAAAACTAAACTCCGTCTTTGCTTTTCGCTAAATCATTTTGCAAAGACGCGACTAGTTCAACCGCAAGTAACATAGATGAATAAACCATTTGAAGGTTCATTTTTTCGCCTTCTTGATGTTGTCCGAAGTCTCCAAATGGATAAAGAGCATTTATTGCTACATAGGTTGATTTGGAAACTACTTTTGCAAGTGGGTTTGAGCGCTCTGGTGTAGTAAGAGCTTTTAATAGTTTTAAGCGCTTAGCTCCTTGGGGAAAGCTAGTTTTAAACTCTTGCAGACTTTCATGTTCTTTATGGTAATTCCAAGTATCAAAATGACCGTCGGGGACGACTTTCCCTCCAAATTCAGCATTCCAGATAATGTCAAAGCACTTATCTAAAATCCCCCTAATACCACTTAAACAAACGCTTGGATGGTTTGGTAAATCTTCCAAGCTTCTTTGTAAATACCTATTTAATTCATGATCGATGTTCGATATTTGTACAATTCGCTTAGATAAAACATGATTAAAGTTTTGGGCAAACGCTTCTTCACTACTGAATAGACGGTCAATCGCCCCTTTTTCATTAGCTCGGCTTTCTAAATAACTCTGCAATAAACGACTCGGCTTAATCAATTTGCTACCACTAGCCCTTGCAAACCCTTTCTCAACAATGCTCGTTTTATCCGAATGACTAGCACCTTGAATTTCCGACTCTTCAACTAATAACCTAATATTGTCTTGTGTAGCTGGCGAACAATCATGCCAAAGGTCATCTATAAAGTTGTGATTTGATTCAAATGAACATGACACTGCATCTTGTACTAAAGCGTTAGTAATCTTTTTTCCATCATGTGCATGTAATAGATAATTCAATACTTCTAACAATACAACTGGAGTTCCATTGGTTGCATTATACAATTCAGTTAACGCCCCCTTATCAAACTCTACCTGACAGTAATTTGTTAATATGTCAGCTATCTCATTTTCATCAAAGCAATCAACACGGATTGGTGTCGATAGGAATATATTCCAAAAATCACTCGTTTGTGCATCAGGGTTTCGAATCAACTCCCTAAGAGACTTTCTGCTAGCCGTAATTAGTGTCAATGACTTATTCTGCGCTAACTCTCGTAATTGGTCCCACAAATTCCTTGTTAATTTGTCACTAGATAGAGCTTTATCAAAACCATCAAAAATCACTAGAATTTTTGTTTCATCGTTTAATGCGTCTAAAACTTCAGCGATATCTTGCTGAAAAGTGTCTTTCGATGATTTTAAATGTTCTGAGTAATCTGGAAATTTATCCTTTATAGCCTCAGATAAGTTGGTTGCAAACTGACTTAAAAACTCTAAATCATTTTTCGGTGTAATATGACCAAGATCCCACAGGAGTACACACGAATACTCTGTGCTACCATCTGATGAAACAATTTCCTTTAGTTTTTTCAAAACTACTGTTTTACCAGAGTATCTTGGATCAACAACTTGAATGTGATCTGGTACAGGTTTTGTAATCGCTGTTAATATTTCATCAAGAATATTTGAACGCCCAATTAGCTTAGGTTCATTACCCGTAACTGGAAATTTTCTATTTATCATTTATCGTTCCCTCATCATTAAGCGCATTTTTTAATACTACTTCGCTATCTTGATGATAACTAATCCACTTAGCCATTAGCGGCACTTCAATTGCGTAATAGCCAGTTCCATCTTCACCAAAAAAATTAACTAGTTCTAATTCTCTTAAATAAGCAATATCAGCTTCTAACTCATCGTCTTTTACATCAACGCCATTTTGCACTAAATATTCTTGCAGCATCCCAAACGTGCATAAAGGTTTGTTATCAAAATTACTAGATAATGTGCATAGTAAAACTTGCCTTCTATATCCGCCGTTAACAGGCTCTAAGCGTGCATAATCCCATAAGCTTGCAAAGTGTTCGTCAGCTACAATTAACTCACCTGCAATATGATTTACATCATAAGTTTTGATTGAGTGCTCTGAATTCCTAACAGCATAATCAAAAATACGATTACAGATTTTTTGAATAAGATAAGGTTGTCTTGCGGTTAAACTCAAAATCAGTTCTACAGCTTCACCAGAATATGCTATGTATTCTTTAACTGGCTCTATTACAACTTTTTCAGCACTTGCCTTGTCCAAAGCACTCACTGTTAGATTCGTGCCTAGACCATATAATGCTGACCAATACTCTTCGCGAAGTCTCTTCAATCTTCGTGAACCTGTTAAAATAGCCGAAAACCTTGAGTAATTTTGAATTAGATACCGAATATTTTCGGGAAGTTGAGGAGAAGTAACACCATTATCTATGCCTTCTTGAAGCTTATCGAATTCATCTAGCATTAAAACAATACCGAGTTTCTTGTCTTCTAATACAGATAGTAAAACCTCCAAATAGTCTCTGAAATCAATAAATGGTGAATCTTCGCCGATGCCAGCTTTACATGACCTTGCAATTCCTAAAGCAGGCTTACCTGCCAAGATTATTTTTCCATCCGGCAAAGGAACATCAATATCTAATTTCGTAATAGCGGAAGCAATTGATTTTGCTATTTCTCTAAATACTTCCTCTGTTGGAACACCTACTTTATTCGACGCCCCAGTAGCTCCCTGTAGGCTCGAATATACTACCAACCAATTTGGTATTGTTTTATTGCCCTCTAAATGTTTTAGTATTGACGTCTTACCCGCACGTCTATTACCCTCCAATAAAATGACATTTCCCGTAGCTTCTACCTGACGCTGAATTTGATTAAGCAATGTTTCTCTACCATAAAACACTAACGCACCATTTTCTGGTGCAAGAGGACTACCAGTTACATATGGGTTACTAGCAGAATCAAATGACTTAAATTCCTCACTCAGTTGCGTTAGTTTTATTGCAAGCTCAGAGCTTCCACTCACCTGTTTCCCAGCTAGCGTTTCTGCTCGCCACATTACGGTAAAGCTAACCCTATCAGCATCTGAAGTTTTACATGATAGTGAAACTTCCATCGAAGCGTGGTCGGCCAAATAATAAGTGTCGCCTCTACCAAAATTAGGAGATGTTTCTACCACCACATTCTTCAACGGAAGAAAACCTTGGTTATTTAGTGAAATAGAAAACTCCACATTGGAACTCTTTTCCAACTCCCCAACTGACGACGACACCAAAATACTAACATTGGCTAATATCATGTCGATGCTTCTGTCTATCCATCCTTGAACATAAGCAAAAACGCGGAGCAATCTTTCCTCCAAATTGTAATTTCCAGCCGTTACTTCACGCAGTTGAACTAGTTGTTCACTCGCATCTTGAAATATATTTAATAGAACAGGACCCGGTGGAATTTTGTTAATGTCCTTTAAAACGCGCAATATGTTTAGGACTCTTGAATACCAATCTTTTTGTTGTGAATTTAGTTCATCAATTACTCCGTCAATGCTCAACACTTTTGACGAGATCTCACTCAACAAATTGGCAGACTTTTCAATGCTCGAATCATTGCCAACTAATTTGGCTAGCTCCGTTTCCATCGTATCGACAAGGCATTCAACAGTATTTTCACCAGACTGCTGACTGTTCTCTTTTAAAAACGTAATTACATCTGTTCCATGCTGTTCATACTGTGCTACAGCACGCTTTTGCATTTCTAGTGACGGCAGTAAGATGGGCAACGTTTTTATTACGTCGGTATTTATGTGTTGCTGAACAGCCCCTCTTTTCCTGCTATCTAGCCAATCCTGACAAAATGAGGTCGATAAATAATACAGTAGGTATTCTGGTGAAACTTTGGCTGAGTTTATTCGTAAAACGTAAAAGTTATTACCCGCAAAAGCCCCTTCGCCAATATCATCAACTAGCGCTAGCTTTCCTATGGTGCCTGTTTTCGATATTAAAATGTTACCTTTATATAATTTATTGTCGTAATAAGCTCTAGCTAACTCTTCCTGTACCCAAGTAGTGACCTTCTGTATTTTAAAATTTTCAATATCTCGAATACGGATATAACCATATGGATTTTCTGTATCAGTTTGTTCCGAACTTCTAACTGACTTGCCTGTATTTATTTGTGCAACTTTAGATAAGTTTTCAACTTTAACTTCATCCCCCATCAACTTTCTAAAGTCGGTTAGCAGGAGAGTTAACGCATCATCTTCCTTACGAACAGGATTTAAGTCCCAATTATTGGTTGCGATTTCTTCGAAAGATACATCCCAAAAGGCGCGAGTTGAAGCTCCTAAACCCGCAGCTCTCTCTTTCACACCCGGAGGCAAAGGAATTGCTTCAGGTAACTTTTCACGGAACAGTTTTTCTAAAATATCATGCAGCAGAACCCTAGGCAGCAATTGAGATGTTTTACTATTCACATGTTGCAAATACGCTGAAAGATCTGCAAATCGAACTTTGTGAGTTCTCTTTTTACTAGAACTTAGTAGAAGTAAAGCTCCACGGATTCCGGAGTCTTCAATTAACGTCTTTGGTGGAATTCTTACTACAGCTTCTATGTAGCCGTGTTCTACCAAGTATCTTCGTAATTCTATTTGAGATTTATTTTTACCGAATAACAACCCTTCAGGTATAGCTATTAATGCTCTGCCACCCGGCTTCAATGAAAATATAGCCTGCTGTATAAACATTCCAACAATATCATTTGTAAGAACAGGGAATTGTTTTTCATAACATAAATGACGATAATCTTCTCTTTTAACCCCAACTGGAGGCTGAGCTAAAACAACGTCATATTTAGGTTGCTGGCCTCGTCCATAGGAATCATATAAACCACTTCTTCTGCTTAAATGAAAGTTAAACGTTCCAGATAAAAAGAATCGCACCATCGCAATGAGAATGGAGTCTTCTGATAAGTCATATCCAGTGAAAGAAGTATGCGACAAGAAATCCGTGTCTGCGGTTTCAATTGCGTTGTGAGCAGCTATTAGGAAGTTACCTTCGCCAACGCACGGATCTAAGATGGTTTCTCCGCTTTTAGGGTCAGCGATAGCCACTATTAGTTGTGAAAGTAACTTACTAGACGAGAATTGTGTTGTTTGAGGAGTTCTTGTTTCCTGTAATATTACCTCAAACAATTGTGAAATATCTTTTCTACGATCTAAACGAAGCCCTCCCCATTGGTTAAACCAATAAAGAGCCTCCATGACGACTCTTTTGTCTTTAAATAAATGGTACTTTGACGAGAAATCGAGTTCACTTAACCCTTCAACTTTTACAGAGTGTCTAAGTAAACTTAGGCTTTCATCGATATGTTGATCGATTTCACGGAAACTGATGTCTGAAGAAAATAACCTGTTCAATCTATCGGCAAGCTTCAAACTTTCACTTTCACCATTGTATTCAGCAAAACTAATCATCTCATCACGCAACCATCTCAAAAGAAATAGAAGCACTAATAAATTGCGTACATCTTCTTTGCTAACACCAAAAGAATGAAGGCGTGCTAAGATGCTTTTAACTGAACCAATTAATTCTTTATTATCCAAAATTTATACTCTTTCTGTTTTCTACTCTATAAATTGCACATCCAATGCCAATTTAAAGAACAGGCTACAACCCTTTAATTTCAATAAGTTAATAAAACCAACCACTATCAAGATATAACATTTAAAACATATATGTAATTTTATTTATTTCTATAATCTTCAAAACTAACCACATTTGTTTCAGCACCATCACCTAAAACCAATGTGCGGCAATAAGCCAATAACTTTTCCACTGGGATCACTTTCTCTTTACGCTTAGTTTCTTTACTTGTTATCCGTTTTACCGAAGTGTTTAGGTAAATTGCTAGTTCAGTTGCTTGCTGGGCTGATAATTCAGATGCGCCTTGCTCTATGAGTATTTGTTCAACCCAAAGCCCTGCATCGCTAATATGCCCATTAATACTTAAATCGGTATTTTTGACCCACTCAACACTAAATGTTAAGTCTGATAGCTCACTCAATAACATGGCTATGTCACTTCTAGGGATAAGTTGATAGCTTTCCAATGTTTCCGCCAGCATTGCCTGCCACTCCATAGTGAGTAACTTTGTTAAGTCATCAAGAGTTAAGCGTGCGGTAACAGGTATAAAGAAAATGAAGCGACTATTGGCTTCACAAACAATGATGGTCTTTTCATAGGACTTATATTGGTTGTCTATGATATGAGCTTGCCAGCACATTGTTGTGCTATCTGACTTCAATGTATTAACACCAACTTGTTTACCTTCAAGAGTAGGCAACCTCGGTAGCTCTACCTTTAACCACTTTGCTAGGGAGTTTGACGCACCAAACAACAAAGATAATTTTCTACCCATTTGAAATCCCTAACAACTCTAAGTTAATTCTTTCCTTACTCTTGTGGCTCACATCAAATGGCACGACTCTTAACTTCAGTTTTCGTTCTTCGTCATAATAAAAATCATTCGTTAAAGCTTGTTCAAAGTTATCTGTTTTAGGGTAAATCAGAACTAGGTCACCTTGACCTTTCAAGTACTTGTAGCCGTAGCCCAGCATTTGATAGAAGTCATCTTGAGATAAACCAAACTTATCTTTGCCCGCTTTTTTATTTTGATTGATTAACTTCCACTTGGTATCTAATACCGTATTTAACCCCGCAAGGTCTTTAAGACATAGATCAGGCTTGAGGCGGAAATAGCTCTTATCACCATAAGTTACCAGTGATTTGCTTTGTACTTGAGAAGAAAGCTTTTGAGGGCTAGTCACTCGTTGCTTCAAATATTTAGCGACAAAGTTTTCAAATACGGCTTCCATTGGAAACAATAACGAGTATGCATTGTTATCACCCAGCATTGAATGAGGCGAGTAACCTTCCAATATAAGCCTTGCCCAACTTAAAGGCACATCGTAGTGCTGCATGCCTCTTTGGAATTTCACACTAGAGAAGTCGTTCTTGTAGTTTGTACTAAGAGGCACCTCGTCAAAAGCAAATAGAAGCTCCTGAGATAGCTTTTTACTCTTATTCACATTGGTATATGAGGCGACAGATTTTAGTGCTGAATGAATAAGTCGATTTTCCGCTCTATCCATCAAATAAGCATCGTATTCAACATAAAACTTGTGGCGATTAATAAAATTGTGTTTCAGTTGCTGACTGTGCAGGAGCTTCCCTTTTAGAAAAGCACTATTAGTTTGCTCTCGAACATAGTCACTTCTAACGCCTTTCTTAACGAGAACATTTACCGCATTTAGAAACTGCGCGATAAAAATTTCCATCAATGGCATTTTTTGCTTTTTAATGCTCGCAACCTCAGTTTCAATGTGGCGAAATTGCTTTAATGATTTGAGCATCAACAACAAAGATTTTTGCGCTTCTGTAGCTGCACGTTCTTGATTATTTGCTTTAGCGATTTTGGGGAGTATTTCTATTTGTGTTCCATCAGGGCAAAGAACTACACCAGCGTAATTCTGCACTTGCAGCACTTCCATGCCATGCGCAATTTTCAGCTTTAAAAAACGTGATTCCGACTCATCACATAAACAACACTTTTTAAGATATTCAAAAGCATCTTCAGATATTGCTTCAACATTACCTTTTTCTGCGGCTTTAGCACTAGCAATTAAGAGTCCATACTCAAATACGGTAACGTTTGTCGTTTTGTGTCGTTTTAATCCCTTAATCATGCTGAGCGAGTTAACCTTCATCCTGATTTGAGAAAGTTAAACTTCCAACGCTATATATGCCTATATAGGTCAAAGGATCAGTCCAAAGTTCAGAGTCAGCTTCAATCAACTTATAGTCTTGAATGTCATCTACGATATCACCAACATCCTCAGTATCACCAAAGAGCGCATCAAAATCGACATCTGACTGTTTAATAAGTTGATAAGCTTCGGGCTTTTGATTATCACCAAGCACTAGCCGAATCTTTTGCCAATCTTCAAAAAAGTACTCAGCGAGTAATGGAATAATCTTATTCTGGAAGCAGTTCTTCAATTCATGAAGGGCTTTCTCGCCCTCACCAAAAATAGCTTTCACAACAGGCATTAAAAACGCATGACCTAGCTGATGTTCTCTGTCGTATAGTGCTGATATTCGTTTGTTCAGTGTTTGCAATAGCAGCGCTAAATCGATTTCAAAACCGGCACTTTCAACTTTGAATGATGAGCCTGCTTCATTTTGCAGAACCTTGTAATCAGGCATCATCTCAACAAAGTCAAAACGGCGGCGAAGAGCTGTGTCCATAAGTGCTAACGACCTATCAGCAGTATTCATGGTGCCGATGATATAAAGGTTATCCGGTACAGAGAACCTATCACCAGTGTATGGCAAGGATACTTCTATAACCTCTTCACCACCCAAACGCTTCGATGGTTCAATCAATGTAATTAGCTCACCAAAAATTTTGGAAATATTACCGCGATTAATTTCATCAATGATTAATACAAAGTTTTTACGCTCCTTTTTAGAGGCATCATTATGTGTTTTGAATTTATTTAAGTACTCAATCACAGCGCCATAATATGGTTGCAATCCGCCTTTAATTTCTTTTTCACCGTTATGAACAGCTCGCAGTGTCTTAACACTTAACGAATGAACTGACGCTCCTTTACTTTTATCAAATCGAATTGTGTTATTCGTTATATCTGTAACGGTAAAGTATGTTTTCTTACTTAACGTATCTATTTTAATTCCGTCATCAGCTTCGGCCAATTCTTCAGAAAACCCCTGCCATTTATCTTCAAAAGAGCTTGCAACTGTTTTTGTTTTGGCATGTTGGTACTCTTTGGCATCTATACATAACGACTTGAACACACCATCCTTTTCAAAGTAACTAAGCTGATCACCTTCAGTTTTAGCGCTTAAACCCTCAACGAACTCCTCATAACCATAACTTTGATGAAAAGTAACAAACCTTATGCGACCTGAATTATAAAGTTCCTTGTAAAGGCGAGTTAATTCGGCTCGCTGTTCAGGTGTTGCACCTGTACTTTCATCAATACCAAGAGCACTAAATATTTCAGGTTCTGCCGCTTTAACCGCCGCTTGAATTGAGTGATAGGTTTTTCCGGTTCCCGGTGAATCATATAAAATTTGATTAAGGGGGATTTCATGCAGCTTGTGCTCCGATCGTCCATAACTTGATAACCGTCCGGTTTTTTTCTTTTACTTCGCTCACATCTGTGGATGATTGCGCTTCAATTTTTTGGGTTAAAACTTGATATAAGTGCCATATCAAAATGTTGCGCTTGTATATGTCGGTATTTGGCTCTATGTAAGGAGTAACAGCATGTATCAATGCCTGATTATCTTCAAACCAATGTTTAGAGTGAAACATTGACAACTGAAGCTGCGAATTTAACCCTTTGATTATCTCGTTTAGGTATTCCTTTCCAACCACACTCGTTATACTTTCTGGGTCAGCTAAAGAAAAAACACGATGCAAAACTGAATATAGCGTTCTTGAAAAACCATCTTGACTCTTCCAATCCTCAAATGCTTTGTCGAATGTTGCCTTTGTCGGGTTAGTTAAAATATCGAACGTCAGTTTCTGTAGGAATACTTTATTGTCATCTATCTCCCTTTGATACATAAAGCCATTGCCAACACTTGCAATACCATTTGCTTTTTTCAGCCATATTCTTCGGAGTAAATCATCAGCGATCGAATCGGCTGACGTAATATTATTTTTTAAACTACAAGTTGCTTGATAGTCCTGATACCAGCCCTCTTCTTTAAAACTATTAGCGCTTAGCCAGTTAAACAATATTGCTAAGCTATGCTCATTCTCTCCCTGTAGCCAAAGATTATTAATTGTTTCTTCATATTCAGGTTTTATTGATATGCCAGAACTTTGTGGACTCCATTGCTGCTGTGGGCAGGCTTTTAGAAGCAGTACCTGAGGAACCAACCCTTCATTACAATTATGTCTTATATCCTCAACTCGAAAATCAATATAAGTACGTTCTTTGGTTGCGTCTTTCCAACACTTATCTACATAGCTCGCTTTTGTAACGACGCCCTTTGCGATAATGCCTCGAGAGCCTTTACCCAGCTTTATAAGATAAACATTGTCACCTTCTGTCACTTGCTTACTGTGGCAAGACCACCGAACAATTTCATCTTTTTGGTAGTCTAACGTTCCTTGGTCTGAGCCTTCTCCTCCTGTTGAGAAGTTTTTAGGATTCCAACTTAATAAATAGGATGACATTGATACTTCCTTACTGCTTTGGTGATAGGCGGTTAATTAAGTCAACAAGTTGAGTTGGCCTTGATCATTTTTCACCATGTCGGTTGTGCTTGGTCTAAATAAGGTTTGAAGTATAAGCTGGCGGTCTTCTTCTTTAGTGCTCTTGTCCTTTACGAGTGAGAGCTAGGTAAGTGTGGATCATGGTTCGGCGCTCTTGGGCATCGGTAGCGAGATGTAGGTGAGACATAAAGATATTGGCAGCAACTTTAATTAACCAAATACCAAATGTAGTAATAACAGCTACGGTTATCAGTTTATTAAGTGCGACGTCTTTAATCGTTGTGTTTAAGTGATTATTAACAAATACCATAAGTGTTAAAACCACCGCGATAATCATCACTAACATTACAATGCCAAAGCCGATTGCTTTATTACGATTGCTTTTTTGCTGTATGCCCCAATACTTCACCGCAGCATGCAAGGCGAGCTTATCGTCATAGGTCTTTGTGAGGTTTTCTAAGTCTGTCTTAGCCTTTGCAAGTTCATCATCGAACTTTGTTTTAAACTCATTTTTATGGGTATCTAAATCAGCGGTTTGTGTCTCAGTTTGGTC
Source organism: Shewanella phaeophyticola (assembly GCF_025398315.1). Taxonomy (GTDB): domain Bacteria; phylum Pseudomonadota; class Gammaproteobacteria; order Enterobacterales; family Shewanellaceae; genus Shewanella; species Shewanella phaeophyticola. The sequence goes on along the minus strand of NZ_JAODOQ010000001.1, from coordinate 1,934,720 downwards.
TTGCCATTTTTGAATAAGCTTTTCGGCATTTACTTTATGTTGAATAAATTCAAACAATACAGGACTATTATCTGCTTCCAGTTTACTCTTTTGCTGTTTAAACTCATCATCCCAACGATGCTTTAATTGTTCTAGCGACTCGGTCTCGTCATCAATCCTGTCTTCACTCCCGGCAAAGTAAGCATCCGCTTCTTGCAGGCCTTGGTACATTTTGCGATCAATTGGAGTTACATTAAAATCAAATTCAACAGCAATTGCCGCTAAACCGAATTCAGGGCTTTTAACAACCTGACGTTGAACAAAGGTATTGAATGACGCTTCATCAGTGAACAATTTTCTATTATTTAAGAGTTTAGCAAAGTCTTGACTGAACTGTTCTGCTCGCTGATTGTAATTCTCTGGGTCGTGCTTAAATCGCTTTAAGCCATCTGTGATTTGCGTTTGCAGATTATTCCAACTTTGATCGAAGGTACTGAAAAGCTGTTGCATTTGATAACGCTGACTTACTTTACGATGAAAAGTATAAAGATCACGTTGTTGTTGAACCCAAGCGAGTAACTTTTCAGGCTCATCAAACCATTTGCTGCCGGTTTCGGTTTTAACGGTGATGCGTTTAAGTTTTGTTTCTTCTTGTTCTCTTTCTTCTGACATCTAAACGTCCTTGTTATTGTCTTTATAAATAGCGTTATAGCTCGCCAGCGAAAGCTTTTTGGCATATTGATTCAAAAATCATTGCATTTGCAAAATCATGTGAAGAACCTGTCAATGTTAGCAACTTTGATTTAAGTGAAGTAAATTGGTCTAACGCTTCATTACTCGGAACTGGAATTTTAATATCACCAACAATTTTTTTATTCAAATTGGGCATGGTTGCGCCCTGTGATTCTGATTGTAAATGTTTTTTAATTGTTTGGCTTGAAAGCAACTTGTTCAAATACTCTGAAAAAACACCCGCTTTATTCGGTCTGATAAATAAGCTCCCAGTACCACACATCCATCCTTCTTCTTTTTCGCTCACAATTGCACAGCGCCCCATTTCACCTCTTCGCCCCATTATTATGTCACCAATTTCCAAGTGATACTCAGGAAGATACGCATGCTTTTCATAAGATATTGTTAGGTTCGATTTTGGTACTATATTTCCCTTAACAATATGTGTTGGATTAATTAATGGTACTCCATTTTCAATATAATCTTCTTTATGTAATTGTGTTCCAAATGGTCCTATCTGGATTTTGGCTATATCTTTTAATGCTTTTACCTCCCACCCCTTAGGATTGGTGACGGGATCACCGAACATGTCGAGGAAGACGCTGCGGAGGAAGTCGTCGGCGAGTTGGATAGCTTGTTGACGTTTGCGGCGAATGGCATCGGCTTTATCTAGAATCGCGGCAATGCGTTTTTGCTCAGCTATTGGTGGGAGTGGGATTTGTAAACCACGAATATTTCCCAAAGAGACAAACTTTTGAGTTCCGCCACGGGAGTTACTCTCAAATTGCCTTGTAGCTAAATCACTATTTAAAAAATGATAAATATATCGATTATAAACTTGGCTGCTTTTAGTAAATTTGAACAACGCGACATTCTTAATCGAAAATTCAAACTGCTTTTCAACAATAACAGGATTTCCGATAGTTCCAATCATAGCGTACAAAATATCGCCATCATCAACAGCTGAACGCTTTGAAATTGCAACATGGTCGTCCTCAGAAATCATATTACATGTTGAAAAGTCGATTTTCCCACCGATAAGATTTTTAGAAGTAACGAGTGGGATGCCATTCTCAACACTTTTAGGTGAGTCATGAGTTCCATCTCTAACGTCCATAACTGAATATGCCTCAACCCACTGCCATCCATTTGGTAAAGACTCATCAGATCCTAGCTTAATCACAGCATTGCCTCCAGTTCATTCAAGTCTTTTAGAATGTCGTTTTCTAAGGCTTTAAGCTTGGCGAGGATGACTTTTGGGTCGTCATAGACTTCGGCAGTATGCACCACTTCTTTGTAGCGATTGATCGACAAGTCGTATTTGTTGCTGATAATGTCGTCTTTACTGACCCAGAACGCCTTTTGGGTTTTGTCGTTTTTAGCACTGGTGGCAATGGCTTTATCGCGGACTTTAAACTCGCTCACTAGGCTGGGTAAGTCGTTGTCTTTAATTGGGGTGCGTTTATCGTCTAGTGAGAAACCATCGGCTTGGACATCATAAAACCATACGTGGTCGGTGCTGCCGCCTTTGGTGAAAATCAGGATAGCAGTAGACACACCAGCGTAAGGTTTAAATACCCCACTTGGTAATGAAATTACCGCTTCAAGCTGGTTACTTTCGACTAATAATTGACGCAACTGCTGGTGGGCATTGGATGAGCCAAATAACACACCGTCTGGCACGATGGTGGCAGATTGACCGCCAATTTTTAGCATGCGCTCAATCAGCGCGACAAACAGCAGCTCAGTCTTTTTGGTTTTAACTTTTCGCAGCAGCTCAGGGCAAACGTCTTCTTCATCTAAACTGCCTTTGAACGGCGGGTTGGCAAGGATAATGTCCATGCCCTCTTTTGACTCATTAGGGAAGTTTTCGCTAAAGCGTTGGCTTAAGGTATCTTGATAATGGATATCAGGTTGTTTAATGCCGTGCATGACCAAATTCATTGCTGCTACACGTAACATGGTGGCGTCAAAGTCAAAGCCGTGGAACATGTCGGTGTCGATGTGTTTACGGGCATCAGCATCAATTAAATCGCCAGAATACAATACGTTTTGTAGTTGTTTACCATAGATATCGACTAGCGGCTTGCCGTCAGTATCAAACAATGGCTCACTCTCGATGCCTTGTTTTGAGCTATATTTTTCTAATAAGTATTCGTAAGAAATCGATAAAAAGCCACCGGTACCGGTTGATGGATCGCAAATACGGCTATTAAGATCTGGATTCATCATTTCTACCATGGCACGAATAATATGGCGTGGTGTTCTAAACTGGCCATTAATTCCTGCTGTGGTGAGTTTACTTAGCAAGTACTCGTATAAATCACCTTTTGTGTCGGAGTTGTCTAGCGGTAAGTCGTTAACCATTTCGACCGCTTTTACCAATAAGCTTTGTTTTTGGATCATTAACTGGGCGTCTTTCATAAATTCACTAAACAGTGAGCCTTCATTATCAGCCGAAGAGCTAGATGCGAAAAACGGAAACAGCTCATTGCGTACCAATTTAAATAACTCTTCTGCCCCAAGGTGACGCATATGTTGCCAACGTAAGTGTTGCTGACTGTCGTTAAAGCGACGGCTAAAAGGCTTATTGGTACGGGCGCTACGTTTTTCATCGGCTTGCTCATTCATATCGAGCATACGGGCATACATTAAAAAGGTGATTTGCTCGATAACCGTTAACGGGTTGGTAATGCCGCCAGTCCAAAATTCTTCCCAAAGTTTATCAATTTTGCTTTTTAGTTGACCTGTGATCATGGTGTACTCTTATTGTTGAAGTGCTGCTTACATGGCTATAGAGCCTATGCTAATCAGTTTTACCCTTGGCGATAAGTGTTTTATCGCCAAGTAGTGGTGTGTGCTAGTAAATTAATCAGTTTAGCCTTATTGCGTTATCTGATTAACATAAATATCGGTTGACCAATCAAAACTGTTTTTGACACTTACAGTGTCATAGATTTTAGTTAATTGGATCAATTGATCCTGGACATCAAAAAATTCAAATTTTGAGTTGTGATAATTGAGATCATGTTTCCAATAACCTAAACCTTGATCGAAGCGAATTGAGAAACTTAACCCTGAAGTAAAGGTTAGAATTAGCTCTCTGCGATGCTGTATATTGCCTCTATAGGTTTCGATATTTAAATTGACCGGCATTTTTAGCCCCAATTCAAACCATTTATTGTACATGTCTATCATTTCTTGCTTATCATCCCAATCATGGCCGACTTGGGAACCTGTTTTATCTTTTCTATTGTATAAAGAGAATATGTCTACTCTTGGGGTCACTGTAGCAAATGGTTTAAGTAGTTCACCTAACATAAGCATTGACCATGGGTTTTGTAGGTAACGGTCACTGTATTGAATTGACTCTATGTTCTGTGAATTCAGCGCTTGTTTTAGTGTGTCATTTTGATCTGATAATGCTTGCCAAAAATGTAGGCCAAAATCAGTTAACAAACCATTACATTCTTTGGTTAGCTCTACCGCAATTTGGGTGATATTGGGTGTTGGTTGCCAAATACTGATGTCGATAGCATTTATTGACACTTTATCATGTTGGTAGGACTTGATGAGATATGAATCATCGCGGTGTTGTAACCAATTTTGATCAGGATTTACGAGTGATAAACAATTACTGGCTAGGGTAAATACCCCTGTGTTGTTTTCAATCTGTGCTATTATGAAGCCGTGATCACCACCTACTGAAGATACATTAGGGTCACCATGATAAAGATTTATCTCTTTAGCATGCAGTAACAACAAGTCATCAATAAGAGTTTGTTCTAGTGAATCAAGTTTTACACTTGACGGGATCACTAGGTTAATTTGAAACTCATTTTCGAGATTATCGTATTGCTTTAGCTTTCTTCTAAAAGTATTTGCAGCTAAATCCCATTCATTTGGTTCATTTGATAAAAATAAGGTAATTGAACGAGCTTGTTTGTTTAGCGCTAGTTGAACCTCTTCAAATGCACTTTGGCTGGCGTGCTGGGATTGTGAAAGTAGCTGCATTGATTGTGGTATTTGCAAGCTAAATTTAAATTCTTCTGTTAACCAATTTTGTGCCAATAACCGGTTTAAGTTATTAACGTCATGTCGAGTGTCTGCATCGAGTAAACAACTTGCACAAATACTGTCACAATTATCATTACAACTTAAGTTATCATACGCTTTGGATAATACCTCACTTATCATGTTTGATCCGCTAGACGCAAAACCTGCACCACCACTAATTGTATCGTACATTTGAATGGCAAGAACATTCTCTCCGTTAACAAGTGTTGGCCTTATTGCGTATCCCATCTCGCTATTTAATATACCTAAAGTTGAAGCTAATGCATTACGTGTAGCTACAGCGATGGTTAACGCAATGGTACGGTTTTCTGTATTAGGACCCGTATCTATTAGGTGTTCGTGTGTATTGGGGTGGCATAATATAATTTCTAGTACATCAGTTTTTGTTTGGCTGCCTAAATAAATATCTTTATGGATATGTGCTGAGCCTTCACAGTCATGGTGACGACCATCTGCTTTATCTTTTTTAGATCCACGAATAGGTGTATGAGGGGTATCAGGGCTTAAATTGCTCGGAAATTCTCCCTGTGCATTAAGCGACTCCGCTCTGCCGCAACTTAAACACATGGCATATCCTTTACCGTGTGCTCCTGCACTATAATTAAATACACTGCCATCCGCACCGTAACGCATATAACCTATTTTAGGGTTAGGCAAAGGATGTGTAGAACTGTTTACACTGACCCAAGCCGGTTGAACAGGTATGTATTGTTGTGTCGTTATATTGTTAGTGGGAGATGCATAAAAATCAGTTACAAAGCCTGTTGGTTGCAAAACTCTAAGTTTGTCTTCATTTTTAATAAGTTGACCGCAATGGCTATTAGTACAGCATAAATTACTGTCAGATGTTTGTATTTCAGACGTGTAGCCAGTCTGGCCGCAATGAACACAGCGCCATGCCAAGTCGAATTTTTGGGCGTCTTTAGCATCGGCTACTGCAATATTTTGCCAGTTGAGCGACACACCAGCTGAACGAAATACTCTCCCATCAATGACCATTTCAGCACCTGGGGCGTATTCACGGATGGCAATTGCAAGATTGCGCGAAGGTAAACCGCGTAAACGAGAAATATTGTCCTCTCGTTCTATTTTATTTTTACTGCGCCCTTGCTGGTCACGTAAAAAGTCTTCGATGTTGTAATTGTCTAAATTAACAATATCTGTTGGGAACCCGTATCCGGGTAAAAATGCTTTTGCCGCAAGTTCACGTAATAAATATTCACGACGATGGCGTTGTAATTCCATTCCTAATCTGAACGCATATGAGCCATCTTTTTGAGTAGTGTTTAGTTCTTTTTCGACACTGTGTAACTCATTTAGCCAAGCCTTTTGTAATTTTTCAATGCTATCCATTGTAGAATCGATTAGTGAGATTATGGATCGACCTTCAAGTACTGTCCCTTTAATTAACCTTTTGATGTCGTTTTCAAACAGATCAATTTGCCCAGAGATATTCGCTTTAAAGCGGTCACAGATACTGACCTCTTCGCTTTCATAAAACCAACTTAAATTAAGTGATGTTTTCTCTTTTTCTGTGTGACCGACTTCTTGAGTTAAAAACTTACCTAACAGGTACGCATTCACATGTCGCTGAGTTAAACGTGCCGAATTAAGTGATACCAGCGGAGCTGAAATTAATGTAGTGAATGGCCACGCAGGATTGTTAAATACCTGAGTATCGTGTGGGTTAGATTTACACAAAGTAAAAGCTAAAGCTCGGGACTCTTTGCTTCGCCCTGCTCGCCCTGCTCGCTGCAAATAGTTAGCAGGGTGCGGTGGCACGTTGTTCATGACAACGGCTGAAATACCGGCGATATCAACACCCATTTCCATTGTCGTTGAACAATTTAGTACATTCACTTTGCCTTGTTCGAATAACTTTTCGTAATTCTTTAAACGCTCAGATGATTGCTGTGCCGAATGCTCTGCTGTGCGATAGTAAAATCCACCTTCTATTGTCCTATCATTAATATCTGTCCAAAGATTTTGATTGCGAAGCGATTTAACCTCTTTGCTATCCGCTATTCGCCTACGAATTGTTTGAATACCTTGAATTTCATCTTCTGCACTTGAATCAAAATCCCAGATTGGTGGCATTTTAACTTTCTCACATAGAGAATTTATTTCTTTATAATTACTTGGTAAGTATGGCGTTATACCTTTAAATGTTGTATCGAGTAGTTTGTTAGTTATTGGGCAAGCCCAAAAATCTTCTTGAAAAGAAAATGTAAGCATTGATCTCATCGAGATAATACTGACTATTTTCTGACTTCAATATTGGATTTTTTTTACTTGTAACAGCAAGCCAAGCGGCCTTTAGCCAACCATTAAAGATATCTTGAGTTAGTGATGATGATTCATCTAACTTAGTGGCAACAATTAATAATTTAAATAGTCGATTAGGGTTACTCTTAGTCAATTGAGGCCACTTTTGAACTCTGATACTAGTTTGTTCTGTTGAATCCGGCTTTATTAGCTTTTTAGGGCTAAATTTAAAACCAATCCAGTATCTAATCTCATCTTCTAGTTGGAAGAAGCTGTTATTCCTAACATGAAAATCTAATGTAATTTTGACAAAGTCTTGCCAATCTTGTCTGTTTAAGCCATGTTCCTTCCATAAATCCGGCATTAACTCGATTTCATCCAAACCCAAATAACTGACTTTAACTATTCCTTGAGTCTCAAGGTTATAATATCTTTTAGGACGGCGGATAAACTCCCTAAGTAAAAAGGTTTCAGCCAATTTGAAAGGTCCAGCAGTATCATTAAACAACTCTGGATTTGCATATTTATTAGCCGCTAACATAGCTCTCTGAAAATCTTCTTTTTTAGCTAGTGCAGTGACCATATCTGACCAAGATAAAACAACACTTTTAAAATCTGTTGATTCATTCTGTTGCATTGCTTTAAGTGCATTTTTAAAAATATTAACTAATGTTATATCTTGTTTCATTTCTGCTTCACGAAGCTGCTCTGTCAAGCCTTTTATTGCGGGGTTAGTTGGTTGAGACATTTGTTTGTCTCTTAATTCCTGATATACCGCGCCCCTCAAGCGAGCTTGTTCAGCTTCTTGCTGCATTTTTACTGCCATCCTAGCAGTTCCTTGCCGACTATCAGTGAAAGTGATTAACTTTCGACCACGACCAGGTAGTTCAAGTAGTCCTGGATGAGATTTATTTTGTTTTTCATGGTCAGGACAATATTCTAAAATCGTAGGAACGACATTGGCAACATAAAACGGTGCCCCAAGAATGCTTCTTCTATAAGGTGTATTTCCGTTATAGCCCTTATAACTACAGTTTGAACAAACTGCCTGTAAGGAACTATTACAAAAATAAGAAGTACTTTCATTACTCAAGCTAGCCAACTCGCCGGTTTTAAGATCTATTTTTATTGGGCTAAAAAATCTATTTTCTTGGTTATCTAGTGGGTCTTGTTTACTCGATAAAACAATTTTTGAAATACTTGTCGTAACCGGTTTTGCTTCTGTTTGTGTTTTATTTTCTACTTCATCGTCATTGTTTTCTATTGATAATGAAAATTCATCACCTGCATCTTGTTGCCATTGAGTAAGCTTGCCATTTTTATCTGTACCTAATAAATGTGGTTCATTGCATTCATTACAAAATGCAATTTCTAATACTGGTGCTTTGCTTTCACAATCACAATTAGTTCTGTGCTTAGAATACACATAACCATACGGCCAATTATTTTTTAACTCCGAAGTGAGTTTTTTCGTACATTGTGGGTCAGTACAGGCAAATAACCCATTAAACATGCGTTGAAAGTAATGCGCTCGGACTTTTAGAAATGCTTCTTTATTGGGGGCTGGTTTGGTTGCCGTCAGTAAATCTATCCAAAGCAATAGGGTTTGTTCATCAAAATGTTTTTCCCCAATTAAAGAAGACACTTTTTGATTTATATCTTCTAATGTTTGAGGGATTGATGAATTCACAAACACAGTTCGAATCGCTTTAGCAACTTTTGAGCTGGCTAGTGCATTAAATCTGACTTGCGAAACGTCTAAATTAAAATCGTCTTTCTTTACTGGTTCATCAGCAGGGATAGAAATTAAGTCCTTTAAATTTGACTGTTTTTCTTCAAGCTTTGGCAACAGTGGAATGACCCTTTGCCCACCAATAACAGTAACGTGTTCTTGGCTTACTCCTGCGAGTTCAGCTAAATATTTTTTAAGCTGATTAGCAGTATCTTTACCAGCGATCGTAGCCGATGTTGCCACGAATCGAACATCTTTTGCTTCGACACCAAAGGCTATTAGTACACGTCGTAATTGCAAAGCCAACTCTGCGGCTTGCGAACCGACATAAGTATGGGCTTCATCAAGCACGATCCATCTTAGTGATTTTTGTTTTTTTGAGGCTTCAATAATTGGCGCATCAACTTGACGCACCATCATGTATTCAAGCATGGTGCCGTTTGTGACTAAAATGGGTGCCGGTTTTTCTCGCATTAATTCACGTGACAAAACCTGATTGGGTACTAAATTTTGCGCTGAAGAAACTTTAGCCTTCAAATTTTCTGTATTACCGTTGTACAAACAAAAACGCATGTTGTTGCCAAAGTGCTTTATCCAAGCATCCAAACGCTCTTTTTGAGAGTTAATTAATGCATTGAGAGGATATAAAAATAGCGCTCGGACGCCCACAAGGGGCTCATTGGTTTGCTTTATCTCCCGATGAAGATCTTCTATCACTGGTACCATAAAACATTCTGTTTTACCTGAACCAGTTCCACTGGTTACAACAACAGATTGAGGTTTATCATTTAACAACATTTGCCAACTTTTCAATTGATGAGTAAATGGCGAATACTCTGCATTGAATCGATAGCGCCCATTATTTGTATGATCGAGTGCTGTGATGACTTCTTTAGAAAGTAGTGTGCCTTTCAATTCAGATATACTGACTTTTGCAGGCTCCCAACCAAAAGTATGTTCAAATAAAGGTGAAGATAATAAAGACTCGCCTTTGCCACTCGTTTGATTTAATACATTTTTTAGGTGTGATCTTAAGGATGTGTTACTAATACCAAATACACTCAATGACGCTTCTTGTGCACGCTCTGCTGCTTGCTTTGTTAGCTGTGAAAAATATTCCATAGTACACCCTAAATCAAATCAGAAAACTTAAGTAAATGAAATGTATACATACTTGAAAACCAATTAGGGTCAAAGTCGCGTACTTGTTTTAATTTAAAAATGGCAGTGGTACTTTCATCATAAATATCTGATAGTTCTGCTTTACCACTTGAAACAGCTGCTAAGAAAATGGGTAAATAAATAACTGAATTTTGAAAGCTATGTAGACTCTCAATTTGCATCTGTCCTAGTGAATTATTTTGATACCATCTCTTGAGATCATAACCATTACTTTCAGGCCATAGATCCGTTTCGCTATTATCCCGGAGTAAGTCTTGTAACCAATTTTTTCCTGCCTCGTTGATAATTGAGGCCGGAAGCCTGAGTTTTTGATTCATTTGATTTGTCATCAAATAGCTAACTAATTCACCACTTAAGCCTGGAATATGCTCTAAAATTGATTGATACCATGGATCAGCTATCATTTTAATGTACTTTTTATCAACCCCTTTATTCTCTAACCAATTCATTACTTGCTGATATGTTTCAATGTATAACTGCGGGGATGTGACCTGCCATAACACTGGAAATTCTGATTCTATACGAGCCATAAATTGAGGGTTGGCCTCGAAACGGTAAAAACAGAGTAATAAGGCTTTAGGGTTTGCGACAATATCCCGCCATACTTGGAAAGTCGTTAAAGATAAATTTTGATAGTTTGAATACAGCTTTACCAAAAACTCCCAACCACTGTGCTGAAGATTATCTGTCATTTGTGATACAACTTCAGAAATGACATTGGTATTGAATCTAGGGTGATAGAGTTGCACTGCTTTTTGCAAAGAATGTATTTGCGTTGTTCCTTCAGGTACGACTTCATGAACTAAACCATTACTATCGTGGCCAACAAGTAATTTAGCTCTAAAATTTGTACTACTATTTTCACTTGGTACAATTAACCATGAATCGTCACTTTTATCTACCTGAGGGATTAAATAATGCCCCGTTGATGTCCCCCCACTAATTAGAGGTTCTAATTTTGTTGGTGATCTTTCAGGGTTACTCATTTGCATTAATAGTAATTCAGCACCTTCAACAACACTTTGGCCTTCCGCTGAAACTTTAATGAAACGTTTATCATCAGCTTCATATACTTGGCTGCTATAGCGGTAAATTTTGTATTGTAAGTCACCAGAAAAACTACTTATGGTAATTGTAACTCGAGCATCTAAATCAGGCGCTAAAGACAGCAACTCATTTATTTCATCTTTAAAACTGTGCAAACTGATTATTGTGGGTTGCTCACCTACATGAAACGTATGTTTAAAATATGGAGGTGATCTCACCTTGGTTTTCTAAAACAATGTCGATTTCAAAATTCTGCGGAGCATTCTGCAGATGCAAATAAGTGCAAACGGCTACCTAACAGGTCATCTATTGAGAGGTGTTTCTTTAGAGGCTTACCGTTACAATCAAAAACAAATGCACCTTGTCTTGGGTAAGGTAGTTTTATAGATATAGGAGTTCCCATTAAGTTAGGAGTAATTTGCAATGATAATTCTGCTGGTGGTAATCCAGTGCAAGTTAGCTGTAAACAAACGCCCTCATTTGTATCTTTTTTTACAAACGAAACACTTTCTGTAGAAATGCTATAGACCATTTTTTTGTTTGTTTCGATATAGATTTCACCTTTTCCAAGCTCAACCCCAGCTTTAGTTATTATTTTTACACCAGGCGGCAATATGCCTATTCTTTTTCTATATAAGGTTTCACCATCTTGATTCTTTAATGCATAAGTTTGTCTACCATAAAGTTCATGTAACATTAACCCTGCTTTAGGTTGGCCACTTATGTATTCTATTAAAGCATTATTTAAATTTATGTCATTGTTTACAAGCCTATACTTAGGGAGGCCTAAATATGTTGCATTTGGCTCCGTATCGAAAGGCACCATATCCCCAAATAGGTTTAGCTCTAGCTCTATAGAGCCTGAATCTATTGATTTTATTCGGTATTTATCATCATCAATAGTGACGAGGAGCTCACCCTTTAATAAAATACAGTACGGTTTTTCGCTATGTATATTTTGTGGCCAAGGCGATACATCACCGTCAATAATTTCATATGTAGCACTTCTAGGTAAAATTAAGTACAACTCATCTTTATGACTGAATGTTGCTTGACCAGCATATTTATACTCACCATCTTGTTTTATGAAACCTACTGGCATTTCATTAAGGAATACACTCGTATTGTCTAGTGGCCATCTGGCAATTTCATTACCTCCTTGCCTTGCAACCACTGACAATGGGTTGTCGGATGCTCTGCGTAAGACTTTTACAGTACGATTTCTGACTTTTACTAGTGCTTGCTCACCTGTAGCGTTGATATATGAAACACCAAGGTGTTGAAGGTCTTTCGAGGATTCAGCTAAAAATAACTCTAATCTGTTTGATTTTAAATGTTTAAGTTGTAAGTTAACTGCAAATTCGTTAGGTAACAATAATTTGGTGGTAATGCTCAATTCATTAATATTTAGATAATGTTCAACAAATAATTTTTGACCAATTCGTGTCCTTTTACTTCCTTCCTTACTCGCTTCCTGTAACCAAGAGTTAACGATATTTGTTCCAATACTGTTATCTAGAGGAATAGGGAAATCCTCACGCCATTTTGGTGAAACATTATCTAGGTAGTCTGCTGGGTTCGATTTGTTTTCTAATGCAAATATATCGACAAGATTGACCAGTCTTTCTGTCATTAAAGTGATTAATTGAATAGATTCTTGTTCATTGAATGCTTGAGGTAACGATTGAACATTAATAGCTACAAGCTTTTCAATTGGTTCTCCAAGTAATTTTGCTACCGCAACATTTTTCAAAATCCGCTTAAGGACTTGCCCAAATTTATTATCATTGTTACTTAGCAATTTAAATGGAAGTCCTCCTTCTGAAAACAGAGTACCTAAAAATTTCGGCGTTCAACGTAAGTTTTGATAGGTCTAAGCCAGTAGGACTCAATACCTTTAAGCACTGTTTTTTCAATTTGAGACGGAGTTAATTCATCTCCCAATTCAACCCATATTGCATGCCAACTCCAACCATCATTGCTTTCATAGTTGCGCTGATACCATATGGAGCAAAACAAGCAAAAAGTGGCAGCCCAAGAAATATTATTGTAACCATGTAGTTTACTGTCTTTATGCTTAACAACTAGTTCTTTTAGTAATGCATATTCAGCTTCAGTAGCTTGATATTCATATAATGGCTTTCCTGTAGGTTGACGTAATCCTCGATCTTTTAAGAATTGGTTAAGCCATTGTGATGGGTTGATTAACTGATTCATTATGTTGACTCCCTGTCGTTTATTTTAAAATCTTGATTCTTTGCTAATAGATTTTATATTTTTGCCAAGATTTACTCCAAACTGAGTAATAAACTCTTGAATCACATCGGCTTGCTGCTCGCTAAATACCCCATCTAATCCCATGTCATGCACTTGGGTAAATGGCGCATCGTAAAGCTGTGATATTTGTATCGACCCATAGCGGATTATATGGTTTTGTAACATACCAATAAAGCGTTGCTGCTTTGCATTCATGTGAGTGTGGGTTTGTTGAACAAATGCAGTAAACTTGGCTTCAATATCCTGTTTATCCATCCCAACAATAGTGCGCAATATTTTGTCTAATGTGGCGGTAGATTCTGGAAAAAACTCTTTAAGGGTATTTAAGTCTACGCTTGGATTTTGGGTATGCACGAGCGAGTTTAGTTTGGCTAAATCATCTGCGGTTACCGGTTCGCCTTTACGTATTTTTTGCAGTACTTGGTCTGTTGCAAATAATGGTGTAAGGGTTTTTTCGACCTCTTGGCGGAAGATTTGATAATCAATAGAAACAATTTTTGTTGGCCGTGTTGATTCGCGTATTTCACTAACCTCTTCTTTTACGTCAATGACATAATCAACTGTTGGAGGTTGAGCAGATTTGTCGCGTAAATGAATGATACTGCGCAATGCTAAACGGCTTTGTTCTAATGCATCAAAGGTTAACAAATCCCAGAATGCATTGGTTTGAATTTTGGCAATGTCTTTCGCTTTGGCACGCACTTCATTCAAGTGCATTTGTAATGACTCTACCCTGCCCATTACACCTTGCTTAACAAGAGCTATTTGATTGGGATCGGTAAACATTAGGGTTTGAATGATGGCTATTTCATTATCCAATTTATAGGCTTCTGATTGCCCCACGATGTTGCGCCATTGCATTAGTGGCGCTATATGCTCGAATAAGTTAGCTTTTGTTTGTGGTGCAAATTGGTTAAGCGTTTTTTCATCTTTACAGGATTCTACCACTTGCCAGTTATCGCGCACCGCAATAGTGTTCATATCAAGTGCGTTAATGTCTTGATGGATAAGCTTTATCACGGCATCAAAGGTCGTTATGTCTGCCTTTTTAAGCGCTGTTTCAGCCAGTATCAGACGGCTTTCAAACAGTTTTTGAGTAAGAGATTTAGCCTGTTTTACATCTTCTTCGCTTGGATCCATATCGAAGTAGTCGAAATTTTCCCAGTGGTCAAAAATTAAGAAGTGGGTTTTATCTTTGCCCTTACCGTAGAGGTCTTTGCATAGGCGTGTGCCACGACCAATCATCTGCCAAAATTTGACTTTTGACTTAATGGGCTTGGCAAATACGAGATTGACACATTCTGGAACGTCAATTCCGGTGTCGAGCATATCTACTGAGATAGCAATGCGAGCACTGTTTACTTCATTTGATTTAAAGTCATCAATTAACTCTTCTGCGCGTTCGTATTTTGAGTGGATAACGCGACAAAAGTTACTGCCTAATTGAGGATACATTTCGCCAAACAGCTGCGCCAGGAGTTCAGCATGAGCAATGTTGCGGGCAAATACTATGGTTTTACCAGGTAGTTGACCGTCACTATCACGCGAGGCCTTTTCCATTAAATTACGTAAAATAACGCGATTGGTGTCTTTATTTTTTACCGCTTCATCGACTTGTTTGGCGTCAAAGTTTAACTCGTTAGGGTCAATACCTTGATCCTCTAATTGTGCGATTTGTTCATCTGTGAGGTTATCTTTTTTGATACCTTCGCGTAAAAATTTAGTGGTTAAACTAACAATTTTATAAGGTACTAAGTTACCTTCTTCAATCGCCTTTTCTAATGGGTAATTTGCCGTAGGTAATTTGAAATCACAACCAAATAACTGGCACGTTGAGCGCGATACCATTTCAACAGGTGTGGCAGTCAAGCCAACCTCTAGTGCATCAAAGTATTTAAAAATATCACCATAAATATTATAGATAGAACGGTGTGATTCATCGGCCACGATTAAGTCAAAATAACCCACATCATATTTTTGATAAATAGCCATCATACCTGGGTAAGTGGCAATAAATACCCGTGAATTTGTGGCTAACTCTTTTTTGGTTTTACCCACAATGTAGAGTGGCTCGTTAGTAAACTCATTAAAGGCATTGCCAGCCTGTTTACGTAGCTCTTTACGATCACATAAAAACAATACTCGCTTTGCCCAGCCGGCATCGAGTAATCGTTTAGCCAGCGCAATAGATACACGCGTTTTTCCTGTGCCGGTTGCTTGTACGATAAGAGATTTTCGATGTTTATCGGCGAAACGTTCACATACACGAGTGATAGTTTCCATTTGATACAAACGGCCTGCGACATTGGTATCGATTGGTGTTTGATTTAAATCTTTTTTAAGGCCTCTCTGCTTAATTAGATATTGCAGCGAGTCTTTAGAGTAATAGCCGTAAAGTTTACGACTGTTATAGCCTTGGGCATCGTCTAATATACGGATGTCGTAACCGTTTGAATAAAATATAACGGGTCGTTGATGATACTGTTTGTGCAGTGCATCGGCGTATAGTTTGGCTTGCTCTCTGCCTTTTTCGACAGATTCACGAGTGCGTTTGGCTTCAATTACTGCGAGTGGTTTGCCGTCATCGTCCCAAAGTACATAATCAACGTAGCCTATGCCTGTGCTGGTAGGCTGATCAGTTACCTGTACTTCTTTACCTACTTCATCTGTGCTCGTTTCATTAAGAGACACTTGCCAACCAGCAGCCCGTAGATCCATGTCAATGATCCGCGCACGTGTTTCTGCTTCACTAAAGTTAAAACTTGCAGTGATAAGTTTGTTCAGACTTTTAACTTGAGACACTTTAGCTTGGTTTATTGTTTGCTGAAGTTTTGCTGCGTCTTGTTGTGCTTGTTTTTGTGCCTGTTGAGATGCTTCTAATTCTTCTAACGCCTTTTTTAGCCGAGCTTCATTTTGACTCAACTGTTGAGATAATTGTTTATTCTTTTTAGCGAATTCAACATCATTTTGTTCGGCTGGTTGCTTTTGTTCTGGAACGGTAAATTCTGGACAATCGGCTTGTTTACCATTGGCGTAGGCCATAAATAGATAACAGGCTACGTAGTAGCTTTCTTTTAGAATCCAGATTGCTTGTTGTTGATCAACTCGCCCCTCGTGTGCGGCTTGATTGCCACTTTTGCGTATTGCGTGAAGTTTATCGGTAATTAAATTGGGGACTACACTCGTGAAATCATCTGACGTAAGTTTGTCATAAATATTTGAATTGGGAAATGCAGGCAGTTGAAGTTCTTTATATAAATAACTGACGACCTGTTCAGCAAAACAACGTAATTTTACCAATGAACTTTGTGGGTCTGATATCGCATACTCTTCAGCAAATGCAGCTAGTTGATGGAGCTGTGGCCACTTTGTTTGAATATGCTCAAAATTCATTGATTGTTTCATTCCGTTTGATCCTTTGATATCCCTATAACGCAATTTCAATGCCAAGCTTGGTAAAAGAACTAATTAATCAATTGTAATATTCAAACGTTTCATCCAGTTTGTTAACGTTTGATGATCTTTTAAACCGAGTATTTTCGTGGCTTGCTTTTTAACATTGCCACTGGCTTTTAACGCTGCTATAACATACTTTTTTTGAATGTCATCAGTGATTTGAACTATATCAACTTTATCGTGAATTGACATAGTAATTTTGTGATCAGGCTTATTCTTTTGAATGTTTATCATGCTATCAGCGATGTCTTTTTCATCGACAACCCGGTTATCTGACCATAAAAACGCCCTATTCAATGTACTCCACAACTCACGTATATTGCCCGGCCATGATTGGGTGCATATAAAATTTATTGCTTTATCGGAAATATTTTTACTTTTGTAACTGGGGTGTTTAGCGCCTGCAAGATTTATTTGCTCTGCCAATTGCTCAACTATGTACGGAATATCTGCTTTTCGTTGATTAAGTGATGGCATATCAATAATGCCTACTGCTAATCGGTAAAACAAATCTTCTCTAAACTTACCTTGTGCAACTAGAGCTGATAGATCTTGGTGGGTGGCGGCAATAATACGAACGTCTACATTGATGCTTTTTGTGTCTCCAAGACGTGTAACCTCACCTTGTTGTAAAGCTCTAAGTAATTTAACTTGCACGTTTAGCGGTAATTCACCGACCTCATCTAGAAATAATGTTCCGCCATCTGCTTGCTCGAATAAACCGGGATGGTCTTTATCTGCGCCAGTAAACGCGCCTTTTTTATGGCCAAAAAGTATTGAGTCGACAATGTTTTCCGCTAATGCTCCACAGTTCACTATTCTTAATGATTTTTGTGCACGTAAACTGCCTTGATGTATCGCATTGGCCATTAGCTCTTTGCCTGTGCCTGTTTCACCTAAAATAAGTGTTGGCACTTCAGATGCAGCAATTTTTTGCGCTTTTTTTATTGCCGTTTTCATTGCGTCTGAATGAGAAGTTAATTGGTCGAATGCACGATAAAGACTCGGCTCAGATGTTGCTTTTGCAGCAATGCCTTTAGAGGCTGATTGAACATAGGCATGCGCAAAATCAAGCGGGATATCTACTTCTATTACTTCATTTTTAGGAGTGGACTGTAAAAAACGCGTGTTTGATTTTCCCTTACCAATAAGCACAGATAACGTGGTCATTGTTGGCGTACCTGAGGTAAGATTTATTGACAGCGTATCGGCTTCATCACTTAGTTTTGAAATCCATTGATCAGCCACTTTAGATATTGATTGATAATCTATCGGGCTGTCTATATGGGCTTTATATACCTGAATATCTTGGTTGGGGCGATTAGCAATTGCCATGCGTTTTTGTAGAAAGCGCTCAAACTGGTTCCATTTGTCTTCATCTTTATTTGACAAGATAACGATTTTATCAAAAGGAATTGTCGATTTAAGGGCTATTGTACTTATGGCAGCATGTGCTTCGACAAGCATGTTTTCAAGATCTTTAGTACCTAGCCAGGTGAGAAGAGTATGCATCCATGAGTACTCATAAGGTAAAGGAAGTAAATTATATTACATCATATAATCATCTTTACTAACAACAGTTTATTCTTCTATATATTCAATAACATCGTCAACTTTGCAGCCAAAATAAGCACACAATGAATCGATTGCTTTAGTCGTAGTAGAATATTGATAACTTGGGTTCATCATCTTTGATAATGCTGTTCTATTTACCCCAGCAGCGTCTGCAATTTCCTGCAATGTAATTTTTCTTCTTTCCTTAAATTCTTTTTCAGCTATTAACTCTTTGATTTTAAACCTAATCACTGTATTTCATCCTTAAATGAGCAAAAACAACTCAAAATGTTCCTTGTAAGAACATTTGTTTAATGCTTTAATGTTCTCATCAAGAACAAATGATTCAAACCAAGAACATAAAGAGGCTTTTATGAAGCAAACATTACTTAATGCGAAAGAACTTTCTCAAAGAATAAAGTTTAGTGCGGCATATATCAACCATACGTTGAAAGATAATGTGTTCTTTGAGGGCGTCCATTACATCAAGCCATTTGGTGGCCGAAAGATTTTCTACATCTGGGAGGAAGTTGAGCGTGAGTTATTTAAAAAACAACAACGTCGGTTAGTTGTTCCTATGGCTCGTGGAGGTGTTTGTCATGGGTAATATTAGGGCTAGAGATGGTAAGTTGTTTTTTGATTTTACTTACCAAGGGATAAGATGCAGAGAACAAACGGTATTAATTGATAATCGCATAAACCGATCTAAATTGAACAGCATTATGAACACTATAGAAGCTGAAATCCGCCTTAATCGCTTTGTGTTCAAATTGTATTTTCCATCAAGTACACGATGCCAACTATTTTCAGAGATTGATCTTAAAGTACAACATCATTTGGCTGAAAATGTTGAACCATTATCCACACAAATCATGTCAAATATTCCAACTTTTGAAGAGTTTATTGGTGAATGGGTTGCTGAAAATAAGATCCAGTGGAAAAAAAGCCATTACAAGAATGTGCAGATGATTATTGAAAGTTATTTACTACCTGTTTTCGGTTCTATCAGACTTAACGAAATAACAAGACCTAGTTTGATAAAATTCAGAGCATCTATCTCGGAATCGCGGAGATCTGGAGTAAAAGGAGCTTTAAGTAATGATTGGATCAATCATGTTATGACACCTTTGCGTGGCATTTTAAATGAAGCTGCTATGCGCTTTGACTTCCCTACTCCGTTTATCAATATCAAACCGTTAAAAATTGATAAAACGGCTATTGAACCGTTTTCACTGGCAGAAGTGCAGTTTTTCTTGTCTAGGGTTCGTGATGACTTTAAAGACTATTACATTGTGAGATTTTTTACCGCAATGAGAACGGCTGAAATCGATGGACTTAAATGGCAATTTGTTAATTTGAACCGAAACGAAATTTTGATCCATGAAACGCTGGTTGACGGAAATGTTGAAACACCTAAAACATCGGCGTCTTATCGTAGTATTCAATTGTCTCAACCCGTTGTGGATGCACTTAAAAGACAGCGGAAAGTCACTGGCAATAAGGATTATGTATTTTGTAATGCCAATGGCAACCCTCTTGATCATCGCAACGTAACAAAACGTGTTTGGTATCCCGCATTGAATGAAATGCGCTTAAAAAAACGGCGCCCATACCAAACTAGGCATACATGCGCGACCTTATGGTTAGCCGCAGGAGAAAACCCTGAATGGATTGCAAAACAAATGGGGCATAGCACGACCAAAATGTTATTTGAAGTCTATAGCCGCTATGTACCCAACGCGACAAGACAAGATGGAAGTGCGTTTGATCGTCTTATTGAACAAGTTAATTTTAATACCATGTTGGAGAATGTTGATGAATAAACCAATATTTGTCTGGGTTAAAAATATTAAGTTTGGTGCACATCTGCCTACTGCAAACTGTGAATTTATTTCATCCAATAACGTGGTTAACGCAATTATGACAGCAGAAACCGCCAGGAACTGTCAGTTTGCTCATGGTCTGGCACAAGTGGCAATAGCACACGACTATCAAGGTAATACTGTGGTTTGTGCTATCAAACCTGTGCACATTCAATGCACTGAAGGGCAATTTATCAAGATGGTGAATTTTTCTCACAATAAGAATGAAGGGCTGGTTGGTCGATTTTTGAAACTGCTCAGTTTTGTGTCGGTTAAGGAGCTACTACCTTTCGTCGTTTTTATCCTAAATAATGAAGAAGTACTTAAGCTATTCATGCGCTCTGAAGCCAGTTTTAAGCATCATCATTGCTATCTTGGTGGCCTATTTGAGCATAGTATTGAGGTAGCTGAAATGACTTATCAAAATGCTAAACATCTAGGTCATTCAGACATAGAGTGCCAAACAGGCTTAGTTGCGGCGTTATTTCATGATATTGGTAAAATCTACCCTGCACTCAACATGAACAATGAAAAATATTGTTCAGGCTCCCATGAGAGCTATACATTTGCCTTATTAGCTAAACCGCTAGGTGAATTAGGGAGTCGTAACAGCCGAATATTTTCGATGTTAACCGAGCTTTTAGCCGGGAAACCATTCGGACACAAGACTCGCTACCCAATTGAACATGTATTAAAACAAGCGGATCGAAGCTCTGCCGAATCTAACTATGCCAAAATTCAATTTGACGCTCTACCGTCACATTATTACTTTACTAAAGTAAATGGCAACGTGATGTATAGACTCAATAGCGCTAGCTAAATCAAGGAACTTGATGAGTGGATTGAAAATAACGAGCATTCCGCTGTGACATTGATAAATTTGTGAGCTTTACATCAAGCCACTATTAGCTAGTAGACTACACAGCGAACTCTTATATGATGACTTAAAGCTTATTTTATGGAGTTTTCTATTTTATTTTCGGCTTATCTGGCCTTAAAGGAATTAAACGTGACGATATGATAAAGGCCTAGAGCAAAACCACCAATGATAACAATGCCTATTGAAATAAGGGCGAGATCATAACTCAACAATTCTGACATCATCATTTACCTCATTGGCATGGATGGGCACATTAAGCTTCTAACGATAGGACTAAACATTCAGCACCTATTTGATAACATGTCACAAGCTTATGGTAAATTCAACCAGGTCTTACATATTTAATTTGATGTATTGTTCTGTGGTTATCTAACACTTTATCGCAGGTAAACTTTTCCAATTTGTCGTGTACTGTGGCGTGAGTAAATCACGTCGCATCGACCATTTTTGTTCTATCCCTTGAGCGGCTAAAAATAAAGTATCCGCACCATAACGCTGGTTAATGCCGTCTAGAGTTTGCATCAATTCTGGATTGGCTTTAGATGAATTAAACATGTCGAGTTGAGTGTGTTTTTGAGCGCTTAAATCAAGCAGCCCTATCCCCATTCGGTAATATCTCACTCCTGGCCTAAAAAGTCTTGGTGCCGCCATGCTCATTGCCTGGGTTAACTCTTTTGTACAATTTGTTGGGCAAGGAAAAGACACCAACACTTTAAAGTTTGCAGGATGCTCATCATAGGGTGAATTACTCGCAAACATCATCATGGTTTTACAGTGTGATCCTTGTCGTCTGGCTTTTGCAGCAGCAATACCAATATGTTTACTCAATGCTTGCAACAAAGAATCGTAATCAATAATTCGCTCACCAACGCTACGAGTAGAGAATATTTGCAGTTTATCTGCTCTTGCCTCATCCCATTGTTTACAAGCCAGTCCATTTAATTCACGTACAGTTCGCTCTATTTCAATACTAAATTGTTTGCGGGCTAACCCTGGAGGAATATTGGCAAGCTCTAATGCGTTTTTTATATCCATCAATGCTAATTTTTGACTAATACGACGACCAATGCCCCATACATCATTGACATTCATGGCACGTAAAATAGCCAATCGCTCATCTTCGTTGTCAATGACACATACACCTTGATAGCCAGGTAATTTTTTGGCTGCGTGATTAGCTGCTTTTGCCAACGTTAAAGTTGGCGCCATCCCCACACACACGGGTAATCGAGTTTCTTTCCAAACAGCGCGCCTAATGAGCTGACCTTGACTTCGCAAGCATTTAATTGCTGGATAGCATTTTTATATGACAGAAAGCTTTCATCAATGGAATAAATATGTTGCTCTGGCGCAAAACGGCCAATAATATTCATCATTTTCAAGGATAAATCAGCATAGAGTTCATAGTTGCTTGAGCAAGCAATCACTCCTAAGCGCTGACACATGTCTTTCACTTTGAAGTAAGGAGAAAACTTAGGTATGCCAAGTTCTTTGGCTTGCCGATTTGCAGCCACAATACAACCATCATTGTTACTTAATACAATAATGGGTTTACCACGCCAATCAGGCCTAAATACTTGCTCTGCACTGCAATAAAATGAGTTCGCATCCACCAAAGCAAACATGTTTCACTCTCCTTACTTACCAGCCAGTAACGGGCTTTGTCGATGGCACCGTATTGAGCGAATAACCACGCCTTCAATACTGAAAGAGTCATAATCATTGATGGGTTGAGGCTGATGATTTTCATTGGATGACAGTAGCTGTCTGCGAGGTTTATCAAGGATTTTGCATACAAACTCACCATTGAAATTAGCCACTATAACATCACCATCTCGAACCGTTTCATGCCTGTCCACTATCAATAAATCACCATAGAAAATTCCCACACCTTGCATCGAATCACCAGTGGCCACACCAATGAATGTGGCACTAGGATGCTCTATAAGTAGCTCATCAAGACTTAATGCTAACTGTAAATATTCTGAAGCTGGAGATTCAAACCCAGTAATACCAGCACTTGCATGAATAGGGATAATGCGCATATTTATAACCACTGTACATTTGTACAGTTATTTTATGCGATCTAATTTTTATTGCTAGATCTTTAATGTTTTTTTCGCAGAAGGAACCTTTTCAAAAATAATACCAGCATGCGCCAGTCATTATATCCATCTGATTATATTAATTAAGTTTCTATGATGATGGTGATGTGTTCGTTTAGCTTGGAAAATTAAGAAGAGGTTATTGCTTTTGTTGTAACGTCTCAACAATAATAGTGGTGCTCGAACTCGAAAAAATAAAGCTCCTCAAAGGAGGAGCTTTATTATCGTGAGATTTACTTGTAGTACTGATAACGTCGTTTGGAATTATGCTTCCAACTTTTTGCTAGGTCATACACATACGCTGGATAGTCATCCCATGGGTTAGCCAACGATCTTCCACGAGCTGCTCGTAACTTGATCGGGTAACCTTTGCACTCAATCATATGAAGGAAGTAATAACCCTTTTCCTGTTTTGTTGAAAAGTGCTTGTGGGCTCCACTGCGTACGCTTGGATAATACCCCCAAAAATATTGACACTGGCTTTTAATACGTTTTCGGTACTGATGTTTTAGTTTTTTCATTTACCCTCCAGGTTTACATTACCTAGAAGGGATCCTCTGCATAGTAGTTCATTTATCCACCTTATATGTGCTGTCTAACTTAGTCTTACATATCAACAGTATGATCATATGAGTGATATTTGTAAAATCATCTTTATTGTTATTTCCTGGTGATAAGTTTACTCAGTCAACTTATCACCAGGAAGCAATGTTAAAGCAATACGATATTGAGCTCAGTCGCCAAACCATGAGCAGCTGGATAGAACTAAGCATCGATAATAATAGAGCTGAACGTGTAGTAAAACCATTTGTGATATGCCGAAAGAATTGGTTATTTAGCCACACGGCAAATGGGATGCATGCCAGTGCCACGAATTAAAATATAGTCGAAACGGCGAAGGTAAATGGTCTAATCCCATTTTATTACATCATGGCTCACCACAGTATAGACTGGCTGTTGGATGCTTCAATGGGTGAGGACTATTGCCTGATTTATCATAATCATGCATCAGAGAATTGGTCATTGTTACGCAAACTATCGTTAAATATGCTCCCCTCAGAATCATCTAAGTGAAGTATCCCGATGAAACAAAAACGAGCCAGGATGAAACCTGAGTATTTATATATTAAGTTTACAATTTGCACGCTAAAAACAAATGCTAAAACATATAATCTTATCGATATGCATCATTTTTCAGCCCCTAGTCAGAGCCCAGAAAATGATTTTTATACTCCTTTAATCGAAGCTCTAGAGGAATTAGGCCTGAATGTTAATTTCCCCGAAAAATAAAGGCATTCAACAGTCTAGTTTTGTAGCTACCTAGGGGCTCAAACGTGCTAGCAATGATCGTGCTGGCACGTCTCTGGACAGAAACGTGTCAGTGATTATTCTCAATTAGTCACTATTGAATTACTTGTAGTATGCCTAGCTATATATTAAAAGGAAGGCACTTTTGGTAAAGCTGAAGTCTGCTATCTATATTAAAATTTGGTCAAGCGACTAGAAAACGTTAGCGGTGAACCGAACCAATCAATAGAATTGCTTCATATTATTAAGGTTAATTAAAGTATCAAAGGTAATGATAAACAGCCATTTAGTCATTTTCGCTTGATTTTAAACTGGATTAAGATGAGGTATATAATAATTCATCACGATAATGTGCAATCTTACTAAGCACTATTAGCTCGTTTAATAATTTTAATGTCATCCCCAATACCCGCTCAAATGGAGCGGGTAAGTACTGTGTGGTTGATTCATTTTACTCTAAAGACTTCAATTTGACCTTTAATATTCTGCGCTAACGATGTAAGTTCATTGGCTCCCTTTAACCGCTTTCGTCGCTCGTTCATCACTGTCAGAAGCAAGAGAAGAGATTGCATGAAGACTAATAGAAACCTCATCAGCAACTGTACTTTGCTCTTTTGTTGCTGCTGCGATACTTGAAGATATCATTGCCATTTCAGCGATATTAGCGTTAATTTGACTTAATTGACTATTAGCCGCATCTCCCTGTTCAACAGAAGATAAACCTAATTCTTGGCACTGTTTCATTTGTGACGTGGTAATTTCAACTTGTTTTTGCAAATTACTAATAGTCGAACTAATGATACTGATAGATTCTTGAGTACGTTTGGCTAACGATCTCACTTCATCGGCAACCACCGCAAAACCGCGCCCTTGCTCTCCAGCACGAGCTGCTTCAATTGCAGCGTTCAGCGCTAATAGATTTGTTTGTTCAGCAATACTATTAATAACTTCAGTCACTTTACTGATTGCCACACTCTCATGGTTGACTCCCTCAATGTTCTTTTGAGTTTGGGTGAGCTGCTCACTCAGCGATTGCATTGCAATTACAACCTGTGTTAATTGCCTGTGTCCATCGTTTGAAGCATGATCGATTTCTTGCGCTTGCAAAGCACCTTGCCCAGAGTTTTCTGCTACATTTTTAATAGATGCAGACATTTCTTCGATGGCTGTTGCAATGTGTTCAGTTTGTTGAAGTAAAGATTTTGCTTCATTTCCGTTAACAGATGCGACTTGTTGACTGTTTTGAGCGTGATGCTCCAAACTCACTACAGATTGTTGCAATGAGTTAATCAGTATGCACAGATTTGTGGCCATTTTACTGATACTCATTGTTATTTGGTCAACCTCATTTTCGCTATCAGGATCACTTAATTCAAAATGTTGTGATAAATCGCCTTGGCCTAATGTGGCAATTTTTGACTTGAGTCTTTGCAAAGGGCTAATGGCACTTTTAATTACACTGAATAAGAGTGCTGATATTAGAATGATACCGATAACAGCTATGAGCAAATTAAGCTTCAGAATCCCCATACTTTCATCATGTAATTCTGCTTCAGGCACTAAGCCTGTCATAGTCCAATTCCAACCTAAGATTGGTATGGAGTAAGCAAACATATTTTCGCCATTAGAAGATGTATAAAAAAGAGGTTCTCGGTTAGTTAAGATTTTTTCAATTGGCAGTCCATAAAACAGTGATGGATCAAAAGCTGAGTCAATGTTGATGTTTTTGTGAACTATAATGTTATTGTCGGAGTTTCGTATAATTGCGTAGTAGCCTGACTCTTCGAGTATTTGTTGCTTAATGGCCTGCTGAATTTGAGCCACGGACTCAGTAATGTCAAAACCAGTAAACAGAATAGCTATAACCTGCCCTGTATCGCTTTTAAGTGGGCGATAGATAGTCATGTAATCTTTGCCAAACAGTTTTGCATAACCTTGGTAATCTTCGCCCTTGATGAGTCGTTGATATCCTGGATGACCGATGCCTAAATTAGTTCCAGTTGCACGCTCTCCATCTGCTTTTCGAAGTGAAGTTGAAATTCGGGTAAAATCATCTTGATTGAGCACAAAAATAGTTGCAACGCCGCCAGTCAGCTCAGTGTATTTGTCAACTTTGGTGTTAGATGTGTTGATTTGCTCTGTGCCATGCATTAATGATGGAGCTGTGATGTTCGCAATTGGAACTGTCGATCCATCTAGGTACAGTTTTTCGGGATAAAGTGTTCGGAGAATGTCCGCACTACTTTCAGCCAACGCTAACATACTGTCATATTGCAATTTAATTAGTTCTGCATTGCTTTGCATTTGAGCACTAATTGCATTTATAGCCTTGTTATTTAATGTTGTTGATGCTGTTTTATATGAGAAAAATGACATAAGAGCAAAAATTACAATCGAGCAAAGTAAAGCGAGCGACCCGATTTGTTTCGAAATTGGCCAATTCTTATAGTTCATATAATATTATCCCCGTTACTCTAAACAGACTACTTGTTAGCCTATGGTGTTATGAAAGCTTGTCAATGAGGTTTATACAACATTTGATGTATTTATTCCTCTAAGATTATTAATTAAAAAGAGGGTGTAAAAATGTTCAAATAGTTTCTTTTGTTTATCATAATCTTATACATCATTAGTTGCTACATTAGAAAGAACATCTTAGCCAATAAGGTACCGTCAAGTATTACTATTACAAATGCAGGCCAGAATTCGACTTTAATTATGAGATTCCCCAACTGCCGTATGCGGAATCACTGTTTCGCACGGTCAAATACAGCCGCCGCTGGCCAAGTGAAGGCTTTAAAAGCCTTGAAGATGCAAGAGCTTGGGTGAAAGACTTCGCGAATTGGTACAACAATGAGCACAGACATAGTCGTATCAAATTCGTGACACCCGCACAGCGTCATCATGGTGAAGATAAAGCGATATTGGCAAAACGCCGTGAGTTATACAAAAAAGCGCAAAAAAATAACCCTAACCGCTGGTCAAATGGCACCAGAAACTGGCATGAAATCGGTGATGTGGAGTTAAACCCAGAGAACGAAAAAGAAGCAGCTTAACAGCTTAGACGACATCTACCTTGAAAAACGCCGACTGTGATTCTTTCATAATAAAAGTAAAACTGAGCGAAGCACTATGACTATAGTGGCCTCTAGCCATATTTGAAACACACTTTGGGGCATAAGCGTGTTGGTGCTTATACTCTAGTTAATGATATTTAAGTGATTTGTTTTAAATAATTTTTAGTTTTACAGTATTGAAATAACAAACGCGGGTTTAACTAAAAAGCACCTCGAATCACAAAAAAATTAAATCAAACTTTTAAACTGCCTACAAAATATTGTATAAAACCGGAAGCCTTTTCCATTACCTGTAAAAATTAAAAAAGTAATAATCTAATGGCATGGGCATATTCAAAGGCTACCTAGCTGTTCATAGCTAACTTGATTTCGGCCATTCTGCTTTGATTCGTATAAAGCGTGGTCAGCAGCTTTAACCACAGCCCAGTCGTCCGAGTCATTTGCGTATTTCTGTCCTGGTATCACTGCGCTATACCCAATAGATATTGTAACCACATCGTATTTAGCTTCTGGGGCATGAGTAAGGTTTAACTGCTTAATAGACTGGAGTAGAACGGAAAGTATTGTATTGGCACCTTCAACATCGGTATTCGGTAGAATAAAAGCAAATTCTTCACCACCATATCTAGCGGCAAGATCTGTTGAGCGTTTCATACTATTGCCTAAGGCTAATGCGATGTCTTTAATGCAATCATCACCTTCTATATGACCAAAATGATCGTTGAATTTTTTAAACTCATCAATATCTATTAGTGCAACAGTAAGCGGTTCTTGTTCGCGACGGGCACGCTGCAACTCAACAATTAGCCGTTCATCAAACGTGCGTCTATTGGCAAGTCCTGTCATACTGTCTGTATGTGCTAACTTCTCTAGTAACTTAATAGCGAGTTGGTAATCTATATGCGTTTGAACACGTGCAGCCACAACTCGTGGATTTAGTGGTTTAACAATATAATCAGCGGCTCCAACGTCAAATACCTTTTCCTCAAAACCCACTTCGGTATTACTGGTAATAAACAATACTGGGATACTCTCTGTTTCTTGGACTGTTTTTAGAATAGAGCACACTTCCAAACCACCGATGTCTGGCAATTCCACGTCAAGTAATATCAAATCAGGATGTTTTTCTTTAATCATTACAAATGCTTGCTTAGCATCCGATGCAAAACGAATGCGCCCAATTTTATTCAATGTTTTGTGCAAAGCCATGACTACCGACTTGTCATCATCAATAATCAAAATATCAGCAAGAGTGTGATTCGTTTTTATCATAATACTATCTGGCCCAAGAGTGTTTATAAGAGGAGTGAGGATGCTTATAACTTCTTTAAAGTTAAGCTTTTCTAAATGTTCTTGAAGTTCTTCAAAGAGCTCATCACCTAAAGCATTCCTAAATGATGCACTATTTTCATCAAACTCCCCCAAAACGCTCAAATCCTGCTTTTCTAGTAGCAATAAAATTTGCGTCACTGTTTTTAATTGAAGTATGGGTGCTTCGCCTTTAGACGCTGTCCTATCTGGCTTTTCTTTTCTCCAAATCAATAACGTTGCTGAACAGGCTTGCTGTAGCTTTTGTAATTCCAAAGAGAGTTCTACTAATACTTGTTTCGCCGGATCATCTTCAGAACGCAATATTTTTTCAGCTTGTGCGGCAAGTTGCTGCATTTTTTCTGCACCAACCATGCCTGAAACACTTCTCAATTTATGTACTTGAGATGCCATTTCGAGTCGTAAGGATGCTGATTTTGGTTGATCAATATCATTCTCTGGCGCTAATGCTAGATTAGAATATTCAAGTAGTAAGCCATCTAAGGTATTCAAGAAAAGTGCTTTATCTCCAAGTAATAAATTTTTCGCTTTATCAAGATTTAGTCCAGTAATAACTGGCCAGCTATCTATTTCTTGAGTTGTTTCAGACGCTATTGAATGCAGAGACTCTATAGCGATTTCTTTGCCACGATAAGCCTCTACCAATGTGCGTAATACATTAATAAGCTTTGATGGATCAATAGGTTTTGTAAGGAAATCATTCATGCCGGCTTCCAGCGCACGATTTCTCTCCTCTACTAATGCGCCAGCAGTCAGTGCAATAATCGGTAATGACGTCAGTCCTAAATTCTTTCTGACTAGCTCGGTCGTCTCAAGGCCATCAATACCTGGCATTTGGACATCCATCAATACGGCATCATAGTCATTAGATGAATCCTCTAACAATATTAACGCTTCTTCTCCGCTATTCGCCGTCTGTACTAATGCACCATTGTGTTTTAATACATGGCTGACAACGATAAGATTGGTCGGACTGTCATCGACGACCAATAAGCGCATATTAGGTAACCATTTTGCTCCTACGGCTTCGGCACGAGTCGATTGCAGTACACGCTTAGAATTACCAGTATTGAGTGTTACAGCGTCGTTTACTGCATTAAACAACGATGATGGATCAACTGGTTTCAGTAAGAAACCACTTACATAATGCACTGGGTCATTTTTTATAATGGCATCTCTATCGTGTGCTGATACCATAAGCACAGCAGGGATGTTTTCTCGCCCAATTTTGCTCGCCAACACATTCATAGCCTCTACACCATCCATTAAAGGCATCTGCCAGTCTACGATCATGGCGTCTGGCGGGCGCAGATTATTTTCTTGACGTGAAATATAGGCATCAACTAACTTAACCCCATTACTCACAACTTCAGAACGCCAACCCAGCGCCCGTGTCATTTTTCGTAACTGCTGAGCATCTGCTGGGTCATCTTCGGCAATCAGTACAAAAAGCGTTTGATTATGGTTTTCTTGCGCAGCAATCTCTTCAAGTGTTTGGACTCTTAATGGTAAGTCCACCCAGAATTGACTGCCCACATTCTCTGTACTTTCAATGCCAATCTTCCCATCCATTAAACTAACCAATTGATGAACGATAGATAACCCTAACCCTGTACCACCAAAACGCCGAGTGGTACTTGAATCGGCTTGACTAAATGGCTTGAATAAACGGGCTTGTGCTTCGGGTGATATACCAATCCCTGTATCTGTAACCGTGAGCCGTACATTAATATGGTTTTCAGGCAGTACTTGCTCAGTCTCTTCGACTTTGGCACTAATGGAAATCTTACCAATTGTGGTGAATTTAAGAGAGTTACTGATTAAATTAGCCAATATTTGGCGTAATCTGGTGCTGTCCGTGCTCACCCAGAAAGGCAGTTTAGGATCTAACTCAAAATGGAACTCTAGATTTTTTGCTTCTGCCTGAATGGCAAACACACTTGATACTTCTTCACAGAGTTCTCGTAACTCGACAGGCTGAGCTTCAAGCTCCATTTCGTTAGCTTCTATCTTTGATAGATCCAATACATCGTTCACTATCCCCAACAAAGACTTTCCTGAAATCTGAATCTTCGACACTAGCTGGTGTTGCGCCTCTGTTAATTTCTCCTCAGCCAATAAATAGCTTAGACCAATAACGGCATTAAGTGGGGTACGAATCTCATGACTAGTATTCGCTAGAAAGGCACTTTTTGCCTGTGTGGCCAGTTCTGCATCGCGTAACGCATTTCTAAGCTTCTCTTCCACTTTAAGTCTTTCGCTTATATTACGCACGGAGGCAGACACCAAGATTTGCTCGTCTAAATTTACGGCACTTAAACTTATTTCAACGGGGAAGTCGTCACCATTACTCTTTTGTGCAATACTTTCTTTATTGCCCTCTTGGACTAAGTACTGATCATCATCCCGCATCCTATCGATTATTTTCGATTCACTCACTTGTCTCGAATATTCTGGTAATAATTTTTGTATTTCTTTTCCTTCTAATTCAAGTCGAGCATAGCCAAACATGTTCTCAGCTTGTGTATTAACGACCTGAATGATACCTAATTCATCAATAACAAATGTTGCATCAGGAGCCGATTCTAATAATCCCTTAAATCTTGCCATTTCTTTATTGCGTTGCAATTCTACTTGAGTGTTCCAAGCCTCTCTTTGACGTATTTTCTCACTCAGCCACATCCAATATTGGATAATGACACTAATCAAACTGATCAACAGGAGCGCTAAAAGTACACTTCCGATTTCGAACGCTACGTTTTTAAAAACCAAGAACTGGAAGATGGTTGCGTAAATTCTTATTACTCGCTCACTAGAATTACTGCTTAATGAAAAATCAAGTTCATTCGCAAACACATAACCTTGCTGGCTACTAAAAACAGTGAAATCGAAATAGTTAAAACCATATGGTATATGGACTGGATGAAATTCATCCTGCCACCGATTAGAGTCACCATACTCGAAAGTAAAATCTTTTGATGAATTAGGGTGTAGTAAAAAGCCCCCATCGTTATTGGTAATGTATAACTCTGTATTTAGTGTCGTGTTCTTTGCGATTTTTTTCAGAAAGCGATCGGCATTGACATTGATAATGATAATACCGAGTGGGCGACCATCAGAATAATATACTGTTGTAGAAAAGCGCCAAACAGGTCTCATTGGTTGTTCGATTTTGCCAAACTCACGATTTAAATTAATATCAGACTGAAAAACATTTCCCCAACCAACGTTAAGCGTTTGGCCAATATAAGGTTCATTTTGTTTAGACTGGAGTTCTTGTTCGTTAAATGTTTTAAGCTCTTCGCCATGGCGCTGCACTTTGACTCGTTCCTGCCAACCATTATCTGCTTCTATAAATCGTACTTGATAAACCTCGGTCTTGGACAACATATAGGCTTTAAAAATGTCTGTTAGCCTTTCATCTGACTGCTGCAACAGAGTATTCATTTCATCTAATTTATCAGCATCGCCAAACTGTGCCTTTAATTTCATTATTGTTTGTGAACTAGCAAGAAAGAGAGTATCTCGACGATACTGCCTAGCTTCTTCATCGAATATTGAAAATGCCGACTGTTTTGTTGCCGACAAATGGTTTACGGCTTTAGTTAAGTGACTTTGTGTGATCAACCAAGCTGAGACGAAGAATATAAAGAACATTACCAGTAGCCCAAATGGGCAAGATCGCTTGAACTGAGGGCTTTTGAAAAATGCTGAAATACTTTTTAAACTAAGCTGATAGCTCTCGTTACTTTGATTAACTATCGTTGGATTGGAGCGTAATAAATTAATAACGAAAAGAGCAAACAAGGTTAGCCCTAGCCCCAAAATAATCACTGAATCTACATTTAATGTTGTTATTTGATTTATAGCTTGAGTTGACGGCATGAGCTCCATCTTCCAATGCTGGCTACAGTACAAAAATATTACGAGCCGTTGCATTTTCTATGGAACCATTTATTTCTGAATCACTTGAACGATAAAAAGGTTCGGCTTCTGTTAAGTTAGTTAAGGTTACTGAAGCTTGATCTGTTAAGGACTCAAGATGAGCAAGTACATCATCAATGACTAACGGAGCGTAAGACCACCCAACAACAGCCGTCTCTCGCTCTTCTGCCGTGTTAAGAGTTGTATTAGCAGAGTAGATAGGCAAAAGCACCAATGCGCCTTTACGAGGCTTTTTATCTGCTTGCACGAGTGTAATTGGCGCGGTTAAGTAAGGTTTATCCTCTCTGGCTGCCGATAATGCCGCCGCGCGTCGATTGGCTTCGGATCCAATATCAAGCCCAATTGCCTGTCTATTATTTTCCGCTGGATAAATATACTGAATGATAAATCGATCATTGTCGTGTTCTGTTAATGCTCGAATAGTAAAGTCAGGCGCGCCATCTGATCGGGCATGAGTAAGAAAATCGCTTTCTTGTTCAACCGATACTCGTCTTATGAAACCAAAACCAAGCGCCCCAGGAAACTCGTCCTCTACATCACGTGTGCCACTATACTGCTCAAATTGTTTTCGAGTAATTTCGTCAACCCCAGCAGTGACAATTGCCCCTCTGGCACCACGTAGTCCATATTGAAAGTGCTGAAAACGTTGCTCTATGAGGCTTTCGGTTTTATTTGCTAGGTTGTTTGTATATAAATTGACTTCATAATTGTTTTTATAGTCGACAATCCACGCAACCACTAAGGTACTAAAAACACCAACTAGTAATGGAAGCCAGCAAGCAAGAAAACCAATTTTTTTAATGTTTTTAATAGTCATATGTCGTAGCAGTCTCTTACTTCATTGGCCGTAACGGGTCTCGAAAAGTAATAACCTTGGAGATATGAAACCCCTAACTCTTTGAGTCGACGAGCCTGATCTAACGATTCAACACCTTCCGCTACGGATTTTAAATTCATACTTTGTGCTAGCGTTGTGATCGTCTTAACCAGAATTTCATCCGGTTTTTCAACGCTAAGCTGCGCGACAAAAGATTTATCAATTTTTAAAACGTCTACAGGCAACTCTTTAAGGTAGCTTAGGCAAGAAAAACCTGTACCAAAGTCATCGATTGAAATGGATATCCCCATTATTCGCAGTTGCTCCATATCGCTGATCACTTGCTGTAAGTTATCGAGCATTAGGCTTTCGGTTAATTCAAGTTCAATCATTTTTGGACTGACGTGATACTTATCAATCGCTTTTAGCAAGAAAGGAACAAAATGCGGATCTATAAATTGTATTGGAGATATATTTAAACACATTCGAATCTTCAATCCTTCGTCACACCACTTCTTCAACTGCTGAAAGGCAAGTTGAATCATTTTCTCTCCTAATGGAATGATCAAACGTGTTTCTTCCGCAAGCGCTATAAACTCAATAGGGGAAATCAATGAACCATCGTTCTCTTTGATACGCATAAGCGCTTCAACGGCATTTAACTGTCCAGTAATTGCATCCACGAGAGGCTGATATAAAGCGATGACATTGTTATCCACAATGGCAGATTTAAGCTGCATATAGCGTTGACGTCGGGAGATAAAGCGTGATTCCATTTCTTCAGAGTAAAAGCTAAAACCATCATGTATGGAGTCAGTTTTAGCTTTATGTAAAGCGGCATCAGCATGCAGCAATAAGGATTGAGCATCTGCTGCATCATCAGGATAAACACTTAGTCCCATGCTGGTTGAGAAATTATGGATCTCAGGCTGTAGCTCTGCTAGCTCCATCACGTGCTCTCTGATCATGACGGCCAAATTGGCTAAATCGCTAGGATGCTTCAACTCAGGAACCAACACCATAAACTCATCGGCATGATGCCGGCTAAGTGTTTCATTATTATGCAGTTGAGATTTAATACATAGGGCTATTTTTTTAAGCAACTCATCACCAAACTGAAACCCAAATTCTTCATTGATGAGTTTGAATCGATTAATATCAAACAAAATCAAACCAATTTTAACGTTACTTCTTTGACTCCGAGCCATCTTAGTATTAAGGAGTTCCATCAGTAAAAAGCGATTAGGGAGGTTAGTCAGTTGATCATATTGAAGGGTATTGGACATTTTTAGAGCCATTACTTGAGACTGATTAATATCATCAAATACAATGACGGAGCCGATGACATCGCCGTCTTGTGAAATAAGCGGGGCTGCACTGTCTTCAACCGAAATCCAATGACTATTTTGTTTCATCATCTGACAGTTGAATGCCATACCAACAACTCTATTTTCTTGGATACAAATACGCACAGGGTTAATGTGTGGAGAGTCATCATCGCCTATTCTTAATGGCATTACTTCTTCAATAAAGCATCCCATTGCATCATTTAACGACATTCCAATCATTAGCTCTGCGATTGGATTCATGAAAGTGACTCTCGCATCCTTGTCAGTCGTAATAACCGCATTTCTTATTGAATTTAAAGTGACTTGAGCATGCCGGTAAACTTCGAGCAACTCACGCTCTCTTTTGCGTAGCATTAAGTGAGTATTAACACGAGCTGCGACAACATCAGGCTCTAATGGTTTAGCAATAAAATCTACAGCCCCTTCTCTTAAACAGAGAAGTTGATCTTCGACAAAGTTATATGAAGTAATAAAAATGACGGGGATGTTACAAGTCAACTCGTTGTCTTTTAGCTGAGCCAATACCTCATGGCCATTCAGGCCAGGCATGTCTATGTCTAACAAGATAACATCAGGACGAATCTTAATAGCCTGCTCTAAGGCAGATAATCCATTCTGCTCGAAAAAAACCTGTCCAATGGCTTGAAGCACCTTATTTAAGATATTAATTTGATTAACATCGTCGTCAACCAAAAGAAGTCGAGGTGGTATCCTACTACGTGAAAACATGTACTCTCCGTGTCAATTCATAATCCAATTTTTTTACCAGAATTAGTAACAACGTCGATTTCTATTATCTCGATAATCCACATACAACTTTAGTTCAAAAGATCTTTTAAAACAACTATTAACAGACTCCATAAAATTTGACACTATAGATCCTTAAAAATACACTATGTATACGTTTTGTATATAAAGTGCATATTGATGGGTATTGTTAAAATTTCAGAAGAACTGCATGAAGAACTTCGTAAAGCAAGTTCGGTCATGTCACGTTCAATCAATTCACAAGCAGAGTTTTGGATCAAAATGGGCATGTTAGCCGAGTTACATCCGCAACTTTCATATAATCAAATCATGGCGAATCTGATGCAGTCTGCGAGTGTTTCCGCCACAAACATTTCAATAACTGAAGAGCATTGTGATGAATAGTCAAGTAATGATTAAATCAGAGGAAGATATATCATTAATGCGAGAATCAGGGAAGTTGCTTGCGCAGGTTTTTAAGATGCTCGACGAATACGTCCAACCTGGCATCTCTACGATGGATATCAATAATAAAGTTGAAGAGTATATTGTTAATGAACTCAATGCTCGTCCTGCAAGTAAAGGGCAGTATGATTATCAATATGTATTAAATTCATCGATCAATGAAGTTGTGTGCCACGGAGTGCCTAAAGAGGCTGAGATTTTAAAACGTGGCGATATTATCAACCTAGATATTACACTGGAGAAGAATGGATTCATTGCAGATTCAAGCAAAATATATGTAATGCCTTCAGCCTCACCGCTTGCTATTCAATTGGTAACAACAACTTATAACGCTATGTGGGAAGGTATTAAGCACGTAAAAGCTGGCGCAAAATTTGGTGATATTGGTCATGCAATACAGCGACATGCAGAATCCCATGGATACCGTATTGTAAGAGAATATTGTGGACATGGAATAGGTCGTGAAATGCATGAAGAGCCACAGGTGCTTCATTATGGTAAGCCAAATAGTGGACTTACATTAAAAGAGGGAATGATATTCACTATCGAACCAATGGTTAATCAGGGTACTGCGAAAATAAAAACCAAAAAAGATGGTTGGACGGTGGTCACGAGAGACAAAAAACTCTCTGCTCAATCGGAACATACAGTATTGGTCACTAGTACAAGCTATGAGGTTCTCACGTTAAGAGAAGACGAAAAGCTGCCAATGCTGTAATGGTTGACAGTGAAACTTTCGATCAAAATAAATGTAGCAATTCATAAGAAATATGAATTCAATTTGGACAGACGCCAACCATCTATAACTATGCCTCAAAATCGTTTTGGGGCAAAAGTGCGTTAGCAACTTTCACATCGTCCCCACTCTAACGTCGTCCCGATAATGCTTTTGAGCCGGGACCCAGGTGTTATTTTTGCTTAGAACTTTTGCGCTGGATTTGCGTTGGTGGCTTTGTGTTAGTTGCTTTGGGTGGCCATGTTATTCTTGTTAGCTTAATTCCCAAGGAGTTCTGTACAGCTGGTCATAAGAACTTTCATGTATAACCTGAATCCCTACACTATTTAAGAACAATTCTTGTCCCGTTTGTAATGTTTGGTCATTAGCATGAACAAAGTATGCTTTTTTCCTACGTTGATGGAATTGATTGAAGTACTTTGCTCGCTCGATTAGTAACCACCGTAAAAAGACTTCTGTTGTATCTAAGCCAAGCCCAATAAACACTAAGTCGTTATTGAAAACAACGTGTAACCAACTCTGATAACCTAACCACTCATCAACATTTTTTCCTGAGAACAATCTCGATTCATTTCCTTTATGGATTAACCGTCTAGCCCTCTCAACTGACCCCATATAGTGAGACAAACCCAACCTTATACTTCGACTGTATCGCTGCATCCCGTTAATATGCCAGATCGCAAACTCAGTGGCGGGATCTCGCACTTTATGATCGGAAAAGTAGCTTTCCCAAGGGTAAAAGTCGGTAAAGGACTTTGAATCAAAGTGTGTAATGTCGCTGGCGATATTTGAGGACAATGTTTCTTCAAAGTTTGTTGTAAGTATTGGAACACCCTGATTCTGAGCCCTTTCAGAAATGACGACATGATGACTTTTGGGCGCCCAACAGCTCATTAACCCACAAAATTCTTTCTGTAAGTTGATTTCATCTGAACTCTTGGTCAGATCAAGTGCATCATAAAACTCAGTCAGAGAAATCCCTTGAGGAGCAGACATCTGCTGTGCTGACCTACTGTGTTTATGCCAAAGTTCCAGAAGCATTCTATCCCAAGAGTTGTTCCCATCAGCTTTAGTACTGTTGTAACGATTGATTCCGTTACCAATTACCAGCGCAGGCTTTAGACTTTCATCATTCAATATATCTATTAACTTCAAATCTAACCTCTTATAGCAAACAAAAAGTAAGCCACCCATTATTTATACCCTCCAAAGCTAGCTAGCTAGCTCGCTCTGATAGGCAGGATGCCTGAATACCTTGAAGCACATGGTCAATGATGTTACCTACATCATTATGACATTTCCCATATCCATATGGGTCAGATGTGCGTAAAAGGCCATGGCCAGCTCACGCATTCTTTTATAAAGAGTCTTCAACGACCTCAAGTCCAGAGTTGAATTTGGGCATTTGAAAGCTAAGAATAACTCGTTTTTGGACATTTCCGAGTTAGACCATTAATTCTAATTCGTGAGTTTCAGGTTAAATTTTCTATGGGTAACGCTGTTTTAAGCGGCAAATTTCAGTTGGCTAAAATAAGTGAGGCACGAACAAAAAGCCAACTGTAATTTGTCCGACTTGAAAACCCTTGTGTACGCCCAGCATGGGCATGAACTAATGGGGTGAAAGTCCTCTGTAGGAAGATCACCGTTACTCTTTCTAAAAGAGAATAACATACTGTTATTAAACGTTAACTACTAGCGAATGGCAAGGGCTTAATCGCAAGGTTTGGTCTGGAGGAAGCCGCTAGCAAATTTGCGAGCTGATGAACAAGAACATCATATGAGGCGTAGGCTAGAGGTGAGTTGGCAGGGTCTGCCCCGCGTAGCAAGGGTACAAGACGACGAAACCACGTGATCTAATGGCCACCGTAAATGATGCAGCAGTGCAAAGAAAGTTCATGTTCTTATCTGGGGAGATCTGCTTAACACGCGATCGGTCATTAACCAGTAAGGCTCTGGTTTATAAGTGCCTTGGCTTTTCAGCATCATCGAATGAAAAGAGCGAACTAGATGGCAGATATATTGCTCCTGCAATATCTGCATTCCCGCCATCCATGGCGGTCAAAACCGATAGCGCATGACGGGGTAACTTGGCATGTGATTAAGCATAAGTCAGCAGACGGCATACGACTGCATGGATGCAGGAGGTAGAGCAACGCAGGAGCAGTTGCCGAGTAGCCCAACGCCCAGCGTAATGGTTGGGATAGCATACCCCGCGTTAGCGTTGTGGGTACATGGTGAAGGCCTGAACATTTAGAAGAAGGAGGAGTCTTGTCAAACTTGTCTATACCCACTACGTCGCCAGACGATTACTATCAGCAGCGTATTGATATGCAACCGGCCTTCAACAACGATTTATTCCAACAACTGCTCGAACCTGAAAATCTACACCGAGCTTGGCGTCAAGTTAAAGCCAATAAAGGCGCGGCGGGCATCGATGGCATGACCATCGAAGCCTTCCCGCTCTGGATGCAACAAGGCGGCTGGCAACAGTGTAAATCTCAATTAGAGCGAGGTGAATACCAACCCTCAGCGGTCAGGCGGGTGGAGATCGACAAACCCGATGGCGGTAGACGCAAATTGGGGATCCCTAACGTCATTGACCGTGTGATACAGCAAGCTATTGCTCAAATACTCACGCCACTGTTTGACCCATTCTTCTCGACTAACAGCTTTGGCTTTAGGCCGAACAGAAATGCCAAGCAAGCGGTACTGCAAGTAAGGGATATCATCAAACAGAAACGCAAATTTGCCGTCGATGTTGATCTGTCTAAGTTCTTTGACCGAGTTAATCATGATCTCTTGATGACTCAACTTAGAAGTAAGGTGCAGGATAAGCGTCTGTTGGCGCTTATTGGTAAGTACCTTCGAGCAGGTGTGATGGTCAATGGCCAATTTGAAGCAAGCTTTGAAGGTGTGCCTCAAGGTAACTCACTCTCGCCATTAATCTCTAACATTATGTTGGATAGTCTGGATAAAGAGCTGGAAAGCCGAGGGCATAAATTCGCCCGCTACGCGGACGACTTTATCATTTTGGTAAAGTCTATTCGAGCGGGAGAACGAGTACTCAAGAGCATCACTCAATACCTTGCCATTAAGCTAAAACTGGTTGTTAATGAACAGAAAAGCCAAGTGGTTAAGGTCAGTCAAAGCAAGTTCCTAGGCTTCACATTTAATCGCGGAAAAATCCAGTGGCATGCTAAAACATTGCACATTTTCAAACAAAAGATGAGACGACTAACGAACCGAAATTGGGGCGTTAGTATGGAATATCAGCTGTTTAGAGTGCGTCAATACATGCAAGGCTGGATCAACTACTTTGGTATCGCTAACGCTTTTCAAGGATGTGTCGATTTAGATCACTGGATCCGACGTCGTGTACGTATGTGCTACTGGCGTCAGTGGCGAAAACCACGGACTAAGGTACAAAACTTATTAAAACGTGGCGTCAGGATCCAAGCTG
Organism: Shewanella phaeophyticola; assembly: GCF_025398315.1. Lineage (GTDB taxonomy): Bacteria > Pseudomonadota > Gammaproteobacteria > Enterobacterales > Shewanellaceae > Shewanella > Shewanella phaeophyticola. Next base: position 1,894,339 of record NZ_JAODOQ010000001.1, on the reverse strand, counting down.
CTGTTGCTTGTGGTATCACAAGCAAAGGCCTCTTGGCGTAGCTCGAAGACACCAGGAATACAGCAAGCACTGAGTAATGAGTATCTGAAGAAAGCAGGATTATATTCACTAAGAGATGGATGGATCGCAGTTCATTATCCTAACCAGAAAGCTAGTTAAGGGTTCTAAATGAACCGCCCTGTGCGGAGCCGCATGCAGGGTGGTGTGGGAGCTGGAGGCTAGATACCTCTGGCTACCCGATTAGGCATATTATTCGATAATACTTTTACGTCCAAAAGTTAGACAGACCTCAGTTTCCCACATTACGTTTAATTCAATAGAATAATTCTTTCTTTTCTGAATTTTAAACTCACCTTCATACAGTTTTTTGTTGTATACCCAATCTATACTTTTGCTCCAAAAATCATCCAAGATTAACTTTTCTTCAAATTGATCTTTAGAGCCGCAAATGAGTTGAGTTCTGTCAGGTAAAATTTCGTCCTTACAATCTGGAGTTACTTGATGGGACGAATAAATTAAAGTTAAGGTTGGCCAACCGTTAGATTCACCGACAATACGCGGAAGAGAAAACCTATATTCATCTTTGCTCTCTAATTTTTCTATTTTGATTAGCTCATCATATTCTTCGCCTTGATTCGCAAACATACATGCGCTCACAAAATAAGGAAAAAATAAGAATATTAATATGAAACTAGATAGCTTAGTCATATATGCCTAACGTTTTAGTATTTATGCGTTGCGCAGTTTGCAAGGCATAAATCGCTTGTTGGACTTGGCCGATGCCACATCCATATTAATCGGTATAGTTTATGCTATAGGAATTTGCTTTTTTGCGGTAGTGGTATTTTGTACAACCTTTCGGCTAATTGTCTGTTCTGATTACACCTTTTAAGGTAGCTTTTGTTGGTTTTCATCCTTTCTATTTCTCGATTATTGCCTTATTTACTGATTTTCCACTATCAGGTTATGGGGTGTCGCCTCACCTAATTTAATATTAGCTAAGCCTGCTTTATTTGCTGACACTCCCACACAGATTGGGATTAACCTGACAAACTCAATTTCACCTCTCGCGCTAACATGGTGAGCAGTGGCACCAGCCCCATAAACATTAGCCGTCCATTGGCACATTGTGGACAACACCAATGCCCTAACTGCTCAGTGATTTTAATGTCTTTAAGGGTTTTGGTTGGTATTTGTTGTCGAATTTGGCTTAGCTTTTTACGTCGACAACTATTAGCCAAAAAACAAAATGCCTTATTCGCATCACGCCTTCGGGGAGCACATGCAGCAGATAACGCCGGATGAACTCATCGTGCGCCAGCTGCATGATTTTGCGTTGATTATCGCGATAATCTACGTAGCTTATATCGATGGCATTGGCGGTAACCCGCTTTAACCGTGACTCGTGCATCATGCCTTTTCGGGTGTAACGCCCGAGATATTCCACTACCGTTTCGGCTTTATACAAACAGGCCTTACAGTATACACACCACGGCTTATTGATAAGGTTATTGGCATTTGGGATGGTAATTTCACGCTGACGTAGTGCAGCCAACATCTTAGCCTTGAACACGGTTGAGACCGCCTTAACAGGAAACAAATAGTCTGATTTAACGCCGCGCCACTGACCTTGCTCTGTAATCACGCCGCCTGGGATTAAACAGTGTAAGTGGATATGCTGGGTTAACGTTTGCCCCCATGTATGCAGCACCGCAGTGCACCCTAGTTGACCTTGTAAGTGTTTACGGGTCATGCCAAATCGGCTTAAGGTTTGCCACACCGCTTCAAATAACGCACTGTACACTTGCTTGGCCTGCTCATCGGCATGGGTAAGCCCATTGAGCTCATGAGGCAAGGTAAACACCAAATGAAAATAGCGGCAGCGCAGTACTTGCTGTTGCTGTTTCTCTATCCATGCCTGGGTTTGTTTACCCTGACAACGTGGACAATGCCTATCTCGGCATGAGCAGAACACGCTTTGCTGATAGTGGCATTGGTTACATTGCCATTGCTGTTGACCCAGCGCCGCAGTGCGACAAGCCAAAATACGCTGACACACCAGACGTTGTTGCTGACTCAGTCGATGATGTTGTTGATACTGACCGTAATGGGTTTGCAGTATGTCACTTAAGTGATAATGCGCCATCTCATCACCCCAAGTTAGCGAGTAAATCGCCCCCTTTATGCCCAAGCTCTGGCGACCAGTGCAGATATCGCTCGGTGGTTTTAATGCTTTTGTGACCCAGTTGATGTTGGAGTTGATTCAGTAACATGCCCGCGGCTAATTGATGTGTCGCATAGGCATGGCGCAAACTGTGCGGGCTGCAAGGTTTGGTTATTCCTGCATCTAACGCCGCTTTTTTGAGTACCTTTCGCACGGTTGACACATTTAACGGATGGATGTCGCCATAGGAATACACACCAAATAGCCACATATCTGGACGATACTTAAGCCAGTAATGGCGCAATAAATTCAGCAGTGAGGGGGAGATAACAACGAAACGGTCTTTCGCCCCTTTGCCCTGACACACTTTAAGACACTGCCGCTGACCATCTATATCACTGACTTTAAGATGCACCAGCTCACTGACGCGCAATCCGCAGCCATAACACAGCGCTATCATGGTGTAATATTTCTGATTGGGGCAGTGCTGCAACAATTGAGCAATATCTTGTTTACTGAGCACTTGTCGCAATTTTTGGCTAGGGCGAGGCAAGCACACATCAATCCTAAATTGTCGTTTTAAAATGTGTTCAAAATAAAAATGAATACCATTCAGTTGCAGTTGAATAGACGCTCTTGATAGTTGCCTCTCAAGGTTTAAATAGCGGAAATAATCACTTAATTGCGTATCGGTAATGGTATCAATCGATTGGTTATAATGCTCTGCCAGTTTCGTAATGGCATACAGATAGGATTTGCGGGTGCGTTCAGAGTAATGTCTAAGCGTAATTTCATCATGGAATAATTGAGTGTGTACTAACATGACTTACCTCCTTGATAGCAGGGGGCTGATTACACTTTTTGACCAGTACCGAAAATAATCTCTTCTCTGAAATCGTCACTCCAGCAGGCTCGATTAAATTTCTGATTCTGGCTTGTTTTAGCTGGGTGAAGCTTCACTAAGTTGAGTGCTCATCGCCTTAAAATAGCCAGAATACTGGCACCATCCTCTTCATACATTTTTTACTTATCTTCTTGAAATAGCGTGTCTAAAAGCCAATGCTGATTATTTTCCGTTTGCCAATGCGCCCGAATTGCGCATCCAAATGCCTTTGAAGTCATCACGGCACTACTCACATAAAAGTGCGTGTCTATACTGGTTTTGTTACCCACTTTTCGATGACGTTCTACTGCTATTAATGTTTTTAGTTGAGGCCATTTCATCTTCATTTCGTCGGGTAAATTTAACGGACACTAAAACGTTATCCGTTTTTCAACACGGCCATGGCCATTATCATCTTGCGTATAACATTCAGCATCAGGATACTTTTCAATATAATCAGCAAATTGTACCTGTACAGACTCGTAGAGTTTGGGCTGATTACCTTTAACTTGAAGAATGCAATCACCACCTTCTTTCACTATATAATCAAGTGTTTGCGTTTGACAGTGAAGGGCATCAAATGTCAGTAATTCCGATTTCAAATCAAGGCATGTGAGTAACTCTTGAACGAGTTTGAGTTCACTCTTTTTGCTCGCGCCTGATTTTGCATTAAACACCAACCCTGACTCTGTATCATAAGCCGTTACCATGTGTAACGCTGAGCTTGAAGCGGATGCTTTGGCGCCTTTAAGTACTTTACCGTCGATAGCTATCGATGATTGCCCTGTATTGATGCGGTGCTCATTTACCCAACTCATCAGTGCATCAAGTAGAGATTGTTTAGATACGCCTCTGAAAATGCGGCCAATGCTTTGCTGGCTGGGAATACCATTAGCGAATGGGCGATGTTGGCGTAACTATTCCAATTTCAATGTGCCGAACTCATGGCAATCAGCCCAACTTTGGGCTCCTGAGATAACAGCACTAAGTACAAGAAAGCAGATATCAATGACATCATGTTCTTGATTTATATGGGAACGGAAATCAGTAATTTTATCAAGATGTTTAAGCATAGTAAGTCGGGAGCCAAAGAAAAAAGAGGGTTATTTGATCACACTGGCGAGATCAATCAAGTCTTTTTTTATCTCTTTGTTTTTAAAGATAACGTGTGAAAAATGATCGAGTATGATCAGCCCCTGAGCTCAAACTGGTCAAATACCAACAATAACCCGAGGCAATCTAGCTTTGTCAGTAATTACTCAAAATGACATACATATAAAAGGTAAGCATTTGAAGATTTATAGATAATCACAGATAGAACCGAAAAGCAGAGTGTGACAAAGATCTTGCTATAGGAAAATTATTACCGCAATGATAAAAAAACTTCTTGCATATGTTGATTTATTGATATTTGTGATGCACGGTTGTTTAGAAATTAATTTCCACAAAAAATAAGGATATAGATCTATGAATCAGATTTCAATTGGTCTCCGTTTAATCACATAAGTATTTTACTTACTTAATATATTTTTGTTCTCAAGTTTTGCTAGCGTGCAATAAGCATATTAAATACAACTAAATACGCAGCAACCTCTAATGGCATAACGTATGCGCTTGTATACTCACATGTAACGGCAACTATAAGAGGATATAAGGTAGTCCTTGTCTCAGGAGGTGGAGAGCTAGGAGGTCCAAACGATATAAGGAGTGTCACAGAGGTCACAGTTGACAGACTGGGCTGTTCTAAATACTTCGGTCACACAGCTTAAAACGAGTAGATATATAGATTTTGACGATTTAACTAATGACTCTACAACATGTGCAACGGCAGGCACTTTATTCAACATAACATGTTTAGGCATGGTAAATACCGAATTAACATCAATTTTTCTTGTTGGTTATACTTTTTCTGCTGCAGTTTTAAAAATTATGTCGACGATGATCGATAGTGAGTTTGAAGCATTCAATGTTTGGGTTTGTTACGAAGACAATGTATGTATAGAATTTGAAGCAGTAGCACCATGGTTTTCTTCATTAGGCTGGGCGGCAACTGTTAATACTTCTGAAAGAACGGATACTGATGGCGATGTCGGAGGTGGTGGTTATGATGGTAGTAGCGGTACTACCTTTATTATATCATGCGGTGTTTGGTGTACATATAGTGGGATCACAGCGGATGGCACATACTGTGAATCTTGGAATGTTACAATGATTAGATAGGTTAAGGTGGAGTATGATTGTTAAACCAATAGCTAAATATGTTGGATACGCTTTTTTGTATACAATGTTAATATTTGTAATGATTCAAATAATGTATTCGGTATCTCCATCACCTTCAGCATATGTATCTGAGAACGATTCATTTTCAACTTTGTTAAAATTGGGATTTTCACATTTTATTGCAGTATCAATTGCAGCAGCATTAGTTGGTTTATTAATTATCAAGTATGCGAGTAACAATCTGATGCTTACTAGTTTTTTTATCAGCTTACCCATTTCAATAATAACCTTGGCTTTTGCAATAAGTAACTCTGAAAAAGTTGATGGATATTTCATGATTATAGGGATAAAAGACTCTATAATCATGTTTATCATGCCAGCTATTGCGGTTTCTATTATGAATAAGATCCAAAAACAATGTAAGGGTTAACATCTAAATCGGATTTCTACCTTAGCTTAGGTTGAACCCAAATATAAGGATATCTATGAGAGTTTTAATACTTGCGCTGTTATTGATTTCATTCAATACATTGTCTAAGATTTCTATAATTGAGAAAACAATAGAGTACAAAGTTACATCTAACTCGAAAGATACATTGTTATCCGAACTTAACTTATCAACACCAATTTCCATGAGTGGTAAGCCATTTCATGGGTTAACAAATAACAGTATCAAGTGGACTATATCTTGGAAATCATTTCATAATAGATGTAGAGTATTTAAAGTCACAACTAATTTGACAACTACCTATACTATGCCCAAATTAGAAACCGAATCTGCAGAAGTGCAAGCAGTTTGGGATGATTGGTACCCTTATCTTCTTTTACATGAGAAAGGACACGCTAAGCTAGGAAAGCTGTATGCAAATAAAGTATACCGCGGGTTGAAAGATATTAAACCAAATAAAGATTGTGAAAAGCTAACAGAGATAGCTGAATCTTTAGTGAAAGATTTAATAGAACAACTCTCTGATGCCAATGATGAGTATGATAGAGCTACTAACCACGGAGAAACTGAAAACGCGTGGATCTATCAACATTTGTAATATGGACATCAACGTGATATTCGTCAAACGGTAGAGCAAATCACAAACATGACTCATCATATTGCTAGTGCTGTAGAACAACAATCTCAGGTATCTAATGAAGTTAATAGATGTGTAGAAGCAGTATCTAGATTAGTGAACAGTAGTAATGAACTGGGTCAAGATCAGGGGCTAGGGTTACTTCAGCAGCGTAGCAATTTCAAAGGCACTAATGTTGAATTCTGCCAACATCATAATGTCTCGATTACCACTTATTATAAACAACGTGCTTTACAGGCTGAGAACCAGCAAAAAACAACCTTACCAAAGCGCGCTACATCATCACGCTTTATTCAACTAAAACAAACCACCACTGACGTCTGCGAGTACACTCATCAAAATACACTGCAGTTTGATACCCGCACCGGCCAACTCACCCTACCTGTAGATTTAGCAACGACCGATATCGTTGCCATTATTAAAAGGTGTGGTTCACTGGACGGTTACGTATTGACTATAGGTAGCGCGTAATAGAGCCACTAATTTTAGTGCCTCTTGTCGTTTCTGGCATTCGAAAAAAAGCTCCGCAAAGGCAGAGCTTTATTAACGTAAGATTTACTTGTAGTACTGATAAAAGCGCTTGGAATTGTGCTTCCAACTTTTTGCTAGGCCATGCACATACGCTGGGTAGTCATCCCATGGGTTAGCCAAAGATCTTCCTCGTGCAGCTCGCAGCTTGATCGGGTACCCTCTGCACTCAATCATGTGAAGGAAATAATAGCCCTTTTCCTGTTTTGTTGAAAAATGCTTGTGGGTTCCACTGCGAACGCTGGGATAAAAATCCCAAAGATATTGACTCTGGCATTTAATACGTTTTCTGTACTGCTGTTTTAATTTTTTCATTTACCCTCCAGGTTTACATTACCTAGAAGGGTCCCTCTGCAAAGTAGTTCATTCGTCCACCTTAATGTGCTGTTTAATTAGTCTATAAAATGAGCAGCGATATGCTCATGTTAGTGATAGAGCCTGAAGTCATTACCAAAGCTTATAATAAAAACATGATTTTGAGCAAATATTTGACAGTAATCTACCCATTGCCTTTAGCTGATAAACTAGCCCTAGGGATCAGGGCAATTTTATAATTGCAATCTGTATTTTCTGACAGTAAGAGAGAGTCTTATAGTGCGATACCAAGATATCTTATCGTATTGTCCACCTTGATATGACCTAGTAAATAGAAAATAGGTAACTATTTTTCAAATACCAAAGCTGCCAATAAATTGGGGCTGTTGATATCTATTTGACAACGCCTCAAAGCAGCCCTTAGAGCATTTACGGTAACTCATTTTGGGGCATAAACGTGCCAGAACTGATCGGCCTAACAAGAGTTTGGACAAAAATGCTTTAGGACTATGACTCTAATCATGCTTGTTTGGGTTAGAGGAAGTATGGCTGTTTTAAAATTTAGTAAAGCTTAATTATAAAGTCCAGACGTCCTTTTTAGATGGATATTTTGCAATTTATTGATAGTTATTTCTTCAAGCCAAAACTCAACTTCCACTTGTGACTTAAGTATTTCATCTTCTGACAACAACGTCTTAATGTAAGATAGGTATTTATCTACAGAAGTATTACCTAGTTCTTTCGATATGATTAAGAGACTATAGGCTTTCATTATATTTTTCTCAACGCCCCATCCTCTATAGAAATGATTGGCTAATCTTTGCGTTGCTTCCGCATTACCATTTATAGATGCTCGCCTACAATACTCAAACGATTTTTTGTAGTCTATTTTCGTTCCCCAACCATTTATATAATAATCACAGACTTTGAGCTGTTCTATATCGTCATCTTGTGCGGCGGTCAAATGCCACTTAAGAGCTTCTTTATAGTTAATCTTAACGCCTTCTCCAGTTTCATATGCTGATGCCAAAAAGATTTGCGAAGGGCGATCTCCTAAACTAGCTCCAGAAGAAAAAGCTTTAAATGCTTGTATAAAATCACTCTTACCGGCTATCAAGCCATCTTTATACATAATTCCGATATGAAAATGTGCACTACCAATGTCATGTTTTGCAGCAAAAGAAAAAAGTTCAAACGCTGCTTGATAGTTTTTCTGTACTCCCTTCTCATATAAATAGAAAACCCCTAAAGATAATGAACAATAAGGATTTGTTCCCGCACAGACTTTTAATTTATCAATATCTACCAGCTTGGAAGCAGCCTCAACAGTAACCGAAGCTGTGCTTCCTTGACTGGACTCTTCAGCAGGAGGTTTATAGTTCGCTTCAACAACAGCGCTAAAAATGACTAAAGATAAAATAATATTTAAAACTTTGATTTTATTGTCTCCTCACGAAGTTAACAGGCTATCATTCAGCTTATTGAATAAATATCTACTTCACTTGTATTAAATGTATCAATGTAACCTATTGATGTAAATAGACTAAGCCATCATCATCTAAGAATTTCAGGTTAGTCATTCCACAAAGTTGGACAAGAATATTTATAGGGTTTATTACTACTACACATGAAAAACTAAGTTGTTGAAATATAAGTTTTATATTTTTACACGCTAATTTATCGATGCCATTTGAGCTGATTTTTTCATCGCTAATGGATTTGCTGTGGGAGGCTCTGTTTTACCAATGGGCAACGATACTCAATGAAATCACTTCTATGACACGCGGTAAACCCATCCATGGGCGCTCTGCGAAAACATCCATGTTTTCGAAGGTCATAGCCGCGATTACATCCGTCGTATGGATATCTTCGATTCAACCTTCTTTGTAATTGAACGATCTAACGCATTTATGGACAGAAACGTTTTAGAAAAAGCAGAGTTTCAATTTACTTTTTATAAAAGTTTATCCTGACCCCACTAAATTTCATGGTATTTACTCGTGGTAATATTTGTTTGGCGATAAATTTGATCATCAAATGCCATGAACGTCCTTTGCCATATAACTTATCCAATTGTTTATGTTCATTATTTTGTGTTGATTCTTCAGACTCTGCCCCACTTTTTCACTTATTCACTTATTCACTTATTCTTAACGTGTTAGCTGAGTACGTATGTATTCCGATTATTTTTTAATTTTTTGCTTCATAAATTCAATAAATGAGCTGACCCGCTTTGATAATTCTTTATTCCGGTAATACACAATATTGATGGGTTTCTCAACTTTTAAGGTGCTGTGTGTGAATAACTGCACTAGGAGTCCCGTTTCAATATCTTGGCGAGTCATAAAATCAAATAAGCACACGATTCCAGCTCCACATAAGGCTAACTGCCTTAATGTTTCGCCACTATCGGCTTTGATATTAGGTTGAATATGCAATCGGTTATTGAAGTCATCGTATATTGGCCATTCATTAAGTTTTTCTATACCGCTAAAACCTAACAACTGATGATCTGCTAACTGTGTAACGGTTGTCGGGGTACCGTGTTTTGCTAAATAGTCTGGGCTAGCTAAAATGCGAATTTGGCTTAACCCAATTGGTGTGGCTGTTAAGCTTGAATCTTTTAGTTCACCAATACGAATGGCGACATCGGTGCGTTGCTCTAATAAATCGATCAGATTTTCATTATTAACTAGCTCGATTTCAATTTTAGGATAACTGCGGCTGTATTGGTCAATTAATGGCGCAATAACATGCAGCATGTATGGGGTTGCCGCGTCAATACGCAGTTTGCCTGATGGGGTCTGTTTGCGGTGTAGCAACATGTCTTCGGCCGCTTCAAGATCATCCAAAATAAGCCGCACTTTAGATAAGTACTTTGCGCCTTCTTCGGTTAGCTCTAAACGTCGGGTGTTACGTCTGAACAATGCTGTGTTTAATTTGCTTTCTAATCTGGACAGTGCTCGACTGGCGGCTGAAACCGTAATTTCTAAATGCTCAGCGGCCTGGCTGATAGTGCCTTGGTGCACAATGCTGATAAAAGTATAAAGCTCGCTAATGGTGACTTTCATTGTTGATCTTTAGGCAAATATATTTTGATTTTTAGTGACTTTTTGTCAATGTTAGCCTTGTTTATAATTCTGTCAAATCAATCGAGGGCAGTTGTTAGCACCACTAAGGTTTTAAGCGCAATTTAGTGAGCGGACAAAGCGTAATGTTATTTTAAGTCAATTATTTAATTTGTAGGTTGTGATGAAAAAGTTATTAATTTAAAACGGTGGCAAAAACTTTGGCCATTCAAAAGGGCAATTGAATGACACCCTAACCAAGGTGGCCGAGCAGCATTTGCTTAGTTTAAATCATCAAGTGAAAGTGACTACGATTGATGAAGGTTATGATATTGAATCTGAGATAGAAAATTGGTTATGGGCTGATGTTATTATTCAGCAAACACCCGCTTGGTGAATGGGGCGCCATGGATTGTTAAAAAGTATATTGATGAAGTATTTACTATTGGGCATGGCCGTTTGTATCAAAGTGATGGTCGCAGTCGTAAGAATGCCGACCAACACTATGGTTCTGGTGGGCTAATTCAAGGTAAGCAATATATGCTTAGTGTAACCTGGAATGCGCCAGAACAACCCTTTACCGATCCGCAGCAGATTTTGAAGGTGTGGGAGTCGATGGGGTGTATATTGCAATGCATAAAGCGCATCAGTTTTTGGGGATGACACCTCTAGATACCTTCATGTGTAACGATGTGATTAAAAACCCACAGATTGAGGCTGATATTCTCCGCTATCAAGCGCATTTAACGCGCGTATTGGCAGCATAATTCTGACCCAATACCGCAGTAATTAATGGGTCGTCCTTTACTTCAACAGCCTAATTTCAACACCCTAATTTCAACACCCTAAAAATAGGAGGTCATTTATGGACGTAAGCGGTAAAAAAGCTATCGTGTTTGGCGGTAGATCGGGTATCGGTTTGGCAACCTCTAAGCTGCTAGCTTCAATGGGGACGAATGTGATTGCGGTCAGTCGTGATCCAAGTAAGGCTGGTGAACTTCCTGTCGGTGTTAGTTTGGCCAAATGCGATGTACTTGATTGCCAAGCATTGGCCTTACTGTTTGAGCTGCATGCACCTTTTGATATTTTGATTAGTGCAGCTACTGGCGGCTCTAGGGCTATTGAGTAGCCATTTTTAGAAATGGATATAGACGGTTACCAAGCCTCGTTCGATAAGCTTTGGGGTTATGCCAATGTGGTGCGTTATGGCACTCATTACCTTTTAGCGCTGATGGCGCAATTGTGTTGGTTAGCGGATCTCCTGCGCGTAAAAGTAAGCCGGGACAAATTGCCTTATCTTCTGTAGGTGGCTCGGTTGAGGCATTTGTGCGTGCATTAGCGCCTGAAATTACACCGCGCAGAATTAACCTTGTTTCACCGGGTGTTATTGATACCCCTATGGTGCAAGCAAATGTGGCTGAGCGTGACAATATTTACCAAAATATGACCGCGAACAATTTGATCCCACGGGCAGGTACAGCCGAAGAAGTCGCCCAAGGTATTGTGTTTTTGGTGCTAAATGATTTTGTTACCGGAACAACGATTGATGTTGATGGTGGCTGGCTACTGGCGTAGGCCTTGTCTAATCAATAAATGGGGTCAGTTAACTTACAAATGATCCTGCGAGACGCCGCAAACACTTCCATGTGGGCTTAACCAAAACATCCTGTTTTGGGTACTCGTTGGCTCATCTGCACCCGCATTATTATCTTTTCGATTTAGTATCATTGATGGTTGCTGGAAAGAGTTATATAACAGAAGTTAATTCATTTTTGGACATAAGTAAGCTAACACTTTATTTGTTCTCATAGCTCAAAATCAATAGAAAATGCAAAAAGCTAAACAGGCTGTGATGTCGTTGTATCCGCTTATATCCATTGTTGACCAATGCGATTTCTAAAAATCCATTACCATCATGGTTACCTAAGTAGAGTCCTTGATCCTCTTTTGCAAATAAAAAGTTTTTAGGATTAAAACCAAAATCTGAGATTGTTTTTTTCCACCGAATTTCAATGTGCTTTGACTCTTCAATAGTTAAATCGGCCCTGTAAAACGTGAATACTAAATGCCTACCCTTTAAGCCTAAAAGTTGACAAAAACGCATAAACATTCTTGATAATGTTGAGTCCGGACACCTCAACTCATAACCTTTACCTGGTACGGCGTATTTTAATATTTCCATGCTCAACCTCACGTTAGCTAAGGTTAACGGTTCAACCCCTATACTCTTGTCGAATTTGTCGCAAAGATACATAAATACTTTACTGGATTTAGCAACAGTTGCATCAGCTTTGGCAACATAGTCGGCATTATGTAATCTTGGAAAGGCTGGGATCAATGGAAGTCGCTTACCTATGCGCGGGTAATGTTGATGTATTTGCTCAGCATTATTAAGTAGTTGCAGTAACTCTTCGAGTGGCACATTGTAATATTGAGATGACTCGATAACCGAACTGACTTTCAAGGCGTTCAGTGCGCGCCTAAAGTCATGCTGCTTATCTCAGTATTTGGTTTTATTTCTCTTACATATGTTGAAAATGTTGGAACCGACAAGGATGACGTTAATGGTGCAGGCTTTATTGCTAATTTCGCTTCTGTATCTCGAGTGTAATAGATTAACCTTTCAGCCAAACTTAAGCCCGGCTCTGGTTCTAGCCAAGATACTCGCCCAACACATTCTGAAGTAAAATATTTAGTTAACGTAAAGGAAGGCTTAAAGTCTAAGTAGTACAAAATATCTTTAAGGTGTAAATAGCTATTTAACGTTGATTGAACATCTTTATGCCCCATCAGATGAGCCAAGATGAACATTTTTTTACGGCTATTCATATTAAAGCGTAATCTGCTTTGTAACCGTTGTAGGTAATCATCATCGAATATTTGATGACCGAACATCGTTAGTTGTACACGCCCCTGCTTTATGGTTCTTGGATTTAAGCGGCACCAAGACCAATTAGCAAAACTATGACGAAGATGATGAATTCGTAAAGTGTAGTCTTGAGTAAAGTGACGAATTAAATCTGTTATTAACTCATAAGCCTGATTGACTCGAGTTGCATCTTCAAACAATAGCGCCTTTTTGTTTGCACCTGAGTGTTGCTGTATTTGATATCGCACCCGTAACTTTTCTATGGCTGTCATTGGCCAAAGTGCATCTAGTGGTAACTCCCGTCGAGCAGAAGTCGTTTTGAGCGTGCGATGCTGATTGGGTCTAACCGAAAGCTGCACATAGTCAAATGCATCTTTGGCTGGCGTATTGACTTCAAATGAAAAGTCAGCCCAAGTTAATTTTGAAGCTTCATTCCTGCGTAAGCCGCTGTAAAAGCAAAACATAACAAAAAATAGGCATATTGATAGACAACACCATCATGAATATGATCTGTGAGATATTCCAAGACTTCATCAATATGACTTGGGGAAATTAAATTCGCGTCTACTTCACTAGAACTACCAATAACATCAATATCGGATAGGCAGAGATCACGAACTGAATTTGTTTCGACTAAAAACTGTGCGAAATAATACACATACTTTTTTCGTTGTGCTGAGGTAAACATTTCAGCGGATTCATTGAGCTTATTAGCCCAATCTTCACCCGATAATAACCCTAGATCGCAAGTACTAAATACGGCGAGAAACGGCTTGCTCAAACTTCGACATAATCCACTGCAGTGGCCAACTTTAATCGGCGCTTGTAGGTACCTCCCATTTTTTAACAGTGAAAATAACCAAGAGCATAGCAGCCAGAGATAAGGATTGGCGGTGACATCTAATGACTTAAGCTTTTTACTCAAAGTATCTAAACTTTCTGATCTTGATGCTTCTTTGATTAAATCCGAATAAATGGCATCTAGTTGTTTTAATGTAGTATCAATAGCAATAAAACAATGGTTGTTGTTGGCCACATGCCTCAATTGTTTAAATTCGTTTGTGCATAAATCACTTGCCCTAACAAATGCGGCTCGAAATATAAGCATGCTTTATCAGTTAAAATCCGCATAAAAGCATGATCTGGTAATGCTTGACTCATACTGGGTAAAAAATACATCTGATACTGTACTGGTCCTAACTGCAGAATATTATGAATTTTTCTCAGTGTACGTAATTTAAGCATTGATAGATCCGGCCAATCAAATTCAGATGCTGTATTTAAATACTTGAGGATACACGTTTGGATCTTTGATGTGTCTTGTTTTACGTTAGCCAATTGTTGTAATGCCATTACCGCAACATCACTCAATATGTATCTTGTTGGCTCTGTTGCTCGCTGCTGTTTTTGCCAATAACAAATTCCGCCGACATAAAACACATCCTGAGGATGCTCAAGGATCGAAAGAAGCTCCTGAGTCTTGCTCACATTCACTGTTAAATAAACTAACAGTGCTGCTCGCCCTAGTTTTTCGTTATTAGATAGAGCTCTATTTGGGCTAATTAATTCTTTATCGAGTAGCGAGTAAAGCATATCAACAATCAGCAGCTTGACGAGCTCAACCGGTGATAAAATAGGTTTATCACGTTTAAGAGTAACAATAGACGGTATGTTAGGAGAATCTATGCCATGATGTTTTTTGGCATAGTTGAGTATTGATTGTAAGATCAACAACTGCGTTTGCTTACTCAACACCGCTGGTTTTAGTTGCGCAATTAACGCCTCTAGCTCAGCAGGTAAAATTTTTGTTTCGGACAGAATGAAACGTTTTTTTAAATGTCCAAGTAAATTTTTATAAGATTGATAAAAATCCTGTTCAGCTTTACTTTGAGTATCATCTTCAGCTTTGCGTTGAGTATCATCTTCAGCTTTGCGTTGAGTATCTTCTTCAGCTTTGCGTTGAGTATCTTCTTTGAATGCAAACTCATCTTTTTTTATATATGCATCAAACACCTCTCGATATAAAGGGTGAAATTTTCCACTTTCGTTGAGGTTTTTTATGAAATGACGGACTTTAATAATTTCCATCCAACCTCCTCAAATAACTCATCAAGCACAGGGACAATTTCATTAATGGCTTCAACATGGCTTAAAGCTGAATAATGACCTAATGGCACTTCTCCGGCTTGCCAATGACCCATTTGGAAATTGATTAACTCAGGACAAATATTTTTCTCTAGTAAATGAGATTTCAACCAATGTCGTCCAGCATTAGCAGGCAGTTGTATTGTGTTTTTACAATAGTTAACAAGCTGTGATGGTGATAAATTTGTCGCTACAACACTATTGCCTTGTCTATTTAAAAAAGAAAGGATCTTGTTCTTTACGTGAATTACGGATGACTTTGTACCATTGTGTTGCCTGAGAATGATTAAAACTCAACACGTTTTGCTCAACGTCAACTATGTTGTCAATCATGCTGCACATCTTTGGCAATAACACGCGCAACAATGAACGTAAACATCCTAAGTGACGTTTATATTCGTTCAGTTGAGACACTAAAACATTGGGCACTGCGACGATACGAGAATGACTAAAGTCAGAATCGTCTTTATCACTTATACCCATTAAATTTAATGACGGTAAAAATATGGCAAATGTCGGTAACGGATTCCAAGCCGCTCTATAGCCCGTTCCAAATAGCAACATCCAAGCTGTATAAGCGGTAAATGCATTATGATATTCAATCATATCTAGCAATCGATGTTGAAAACCAGGTATAGACGCTGACACTCGCTTTGTTAACGAGTTAATTAAGGTTGATATGGCATCATTTGCCGGTGTGAATGATGACCCCAAGAAGGGATTAGTTTGATCAAAATGTCGAAGCTCAAATAATGAAATCGGTAGTGGTTTGCCCGTGTACCGTTGAATATCTTGTTCAACATTTTGCCATAATTTGGAGAGTTGCTCGGTTCTAAAATGATCCCTGACATTCGCGTAACTTCTCGCAACACGAGTCGTGTACATATGAACTGCATAGCTATAGTCGATAAAAATAGGATCGATAACATCAGTTGAATTAAGATAATAACTAACAAAGTTAATCAATCGTCGGACACTTACGCGGCCTGAAGCATGTCGATCTGATAGCTTTTTTAGTTTTCGCACGACTGAACTCGTAATTATTTTTGAATCTTTTTCCTTAAGGATGGGTCGGTTAATTGAGCCACCCGATTTTCAACTATGAGTTTTAGTAAAAACGAGGGGCATGGCGTAAATACCTCCTCTTTGACTTCCCTTAACCCTTCGTTATCCAGCTTAGCCTTTGCTGAATGGCTAATATAGAAGAACCACCACCCTTGCCCAAGATCATCGACATACAAGCCCTGCTGTTTTTTAGATAAGTCTGTAAACACGACTAAGCTTTGTATTTCTTCTATAGATTTACTTAGCAATAACATTAGCCAAATCACTATCGCCATTCTCGCGGTTGGCTGGTCGATGCCCCATCAAGATTAATTTTTCAATGAAGAAGTTAAGCTCTTCAGGCATTAATAATTGTGTATTTTGTATACCCATATTATGAGAGCGACGAACACTTGCGGTAACATCAATAGTTGTTCGCTTTTGTACGTGCTTATTGAAAGGAATAGCTGTGTCGAGTAGTTCTGTTTTATCACGTTTTGTATCAACGTCACGGTTATTAATCACAAATGTCTGAGCAGCATATTGATCATCATCATTTAAACCTTCACTGTTAGGTATTAAAGGTTCGTCAGGGATCAATGCGAATATGTCATCATGCGCGCCGACAATCGGGATCGCAATGGGATCTGCATAACGTTTAGGTACTCTATCAATTGCAGGTCTTCTTCGAGTGATATGTTTTGCAGGTTTCCAATCATTTGAAAAGAAATGACACAGTGTTCGAAGATAATTTTTATGTGGTAGATATGGCCATGTTTCTTTACTTGTAAGATATTGATCTAGTTGGTGGGCAATGGCCGTTGGTGAATCGGCCGATGTATTTGGTATTGTCTCGCGTACAAAATTCAGTTCTGGGGCAGTGGTTCTCATGAAAAGCCTGAAATTAGAACAGGCATCTTCTTCCCTGGTTGAAGATTCCCTTGCTAAGTCTTTGTCTCTGAGGGTATCTAACACTGAGTAATAGTGCTTGATGAATGTAGCAAATAATTCGCATGATTTTATCGTCAGGTTGTACTCATAAGATTTAAGCAATACAACATAAAAGGGATATTCACTGCACCACCCTTTTTGATACTTGGTCCGGTGATATTCATTGCTGATATAACGATCCTCGATATCAAAACTATACTTGTGCAATGCATCAAAAATATAGGTTGCCAAATGCAACTCTTTCATTATCGATTGTGCTGAGTTAAAAGATATATTTCGTATACCATCTATCATTCGAATTACTTGTTTAAGTCCCCCGAGAGATTCTGGGGCGAATATACGCTCAACAAATTCATCTAGATCTTCACTCACTTCGTCTTTGCCAATTTGCGGCATTTTGAGTTCGCAATATAGACATATATGCTCTATTAAATGTTGTTTGAGACTTGTCATTTTAATCTGACCGTTTTAGTGCTGACATGTAACCACTCGCACAATTGTGTTTTGGTTTTTATCATTGGAAACAGCGATTGCCATTGTGGGGAGTTAAAAACTGATGGGTGTTCATCAGTGACAAACCATTCAGATAGAGATTGAGTGATTGAATCACCTGTGACATTAACAAACTGTTTTAATAACGGCCTAACAATATCATTGAGCATTAATAAATGGAGTGTGTCTTTATTAGGGCGCCGAGGTAACACAATGCAAGGTACTGGAGCTTTGGCATCACCAGCATATATTTTACATAGCTTTTGATAGGTCAATAATCCAGAAATTAAACGATAATAACCAGCCTCAGTTTTACTTGCTAACAAGGGTGCTTGATATGAGTCGAGCAATATTGATGCGGGGGATTCGACGCTATCATCTGAACTTGGTTTTAGAGTGCTAAGAAGGTTAAACGATTCACAGAAGGTTTTAAGCGAACGCTCAAGTTGAATTTGATTAAATGCAACCATCTCGAGTTTAACGTCGACTAGCAACTTATCTAAACTCTTATTGAAATGCTCAGCATGTACGTTCATCACTCCCCCTAAATGACAAAATAGTGGTCAATTTCGACATTTTCATATTGTGCCTAAATCGCGCCGACTTCAAGCAAAAATATTGCGAATATTCGCTTAAATTATCGAAAATGAGATACTGATTACGATACTAAAATGAGATTAATAAAGGGATACAGCTGAAATGTAGAGTTTGGAGAGATTTACTAAAATTAAATTTAACACGTCTTGACATGGTAGGGGTCGGTGGTTCGAGTCCACTCGGGTGTACCACTCTTCTCAAAGAGTTTAAACATTGAGATTTTATTAAAAAGTAAACAATACACCCGTAGCTCAGCTGGTTAGAGCACTACCTTGACATGGTAGGGGTCGGTGGTTCGAGTCCACTCGGGTGTACCATTTCTAGCTTTAATTCAATGCTTTACCTCATTAAAAATCACTTTACTCTGTGCCCAAACCAAATTAAAAACTACTATCTTAAAATATATTCAAACAGGCACAACATTTCAATCAATAAATAAATTGATATGCTTATACGCGGTAAAAATCAAAGTTAACATCATTTGTGCCCAAACTTGTGCCCATGTGCCCAAATTAGTTTTTAGAAGTGACTTGCTGTGACCCCTACCCTAGTTAGTAAAAATTGAACATCTTTCACATAACCGATAGTTTCTATTTATACAATTTGACGGCTTACGACTAAACTAGAAGTTACTAACATAAAGGTGTGTTTTACAATTAGGACATGAATTAGCTATGTTTTTATAACCAGTAAATGTGTGTCCGCATCCTAAACATTTACATTTTGAGAGTTTATGCGCAGGTATTGTAAAATGATTAGTGGCTGATTTTTTATTTCGAAGAGCTTCATTAATTTCGTTATTTCTGTCATCTATTAACTTATCCTCCCTTGGGTGATAGTACCAAGATTTAGCTTCAATACTTGATTTCAACCAACCTAACAATTGTGTCCTTGCAGTTCCAAGCTGATCTTCATCAGTAAAAGGTTTACGGTAGAAAATCTGAGTCAACTTTTCGAGGTCAAAGATTAATGCTCCAGCTTTAGCATTTTTTAACAGCCGTTTACTAAAAGGAAACTCTCTACCACGATACGATAAATATACGATTAGCGTTGCAGTTCCAAAATTAAATATTACATCAACTTGTTGCCCTAGAAAAATTGAGTCAATACTGTAGTTAACTTCTCGGGTGTTAATCAATCGTTCACCTGTAATTGTGACTATTGAATCAATTGAATTATTTAATTGTCTGGGAACCGTGATATGTTGATTGTAACCTGGAACTTTTAGTGCAAGACCATCAATAAATAATTGATGAATCATCATCCGTAAAGACACCTGAAATGAGAATTCACAATCAACTATATCTTCTTTTGAAATATTTCGAGTATGGTGCGCAAAATGCCATTCTCGTTCATCACCATGACGTGCAGATAAAGGCAATTTGCATGAAGGACATACACAATTACAGTCTATACCACGTGTCACTTCTGCTACGTCTTTCCATTCGCCAGTGTTTTTATCTCGTCCAAAAGGTATACCAAGCAACATAAATCAATCCTTTGACCTTAAGATCATTTAATTTGAAGCGTATTGTGTTTCTTATCAAAAAATATTGATAATTCTATGATTAATATTAATTTAATCGAACTTATCAAGTAAACTATATTATGTGTATTTTATTGAATTCAAGGATGAACAAAGACATGAACCATAAATCAAAACAACATCGCCAACTTATCAACGAAATTCTTGAGAGTGATGCTTTACATGCCCACCAGGTTGATGCGGCTACAAAAACATTTTCTGCTCTTACTGGAGCTGTAAGAGCTGTTGTTACCGCTGCAGAAATGCAAGCTGGAAAGTCTGGTATTGCTCTTGCCTTATGTTGCTTACAGCGTTTAAGCCTTAGCGATCAAGAGATCTGCGAAAGAAAACATCTTAAAGACACACTCTATCTCGTGACCATGCCAGATACAGCGTTGAAAGAGCAAGCTGAAGATGACTTAGTACTTGCGAAAAATGTCATCGTTAGCAACTTTGTAAATTTTGAAAAAGCACTTGAGAACGAATTCAAAGGAAATCCACCTAAACTCATAATTATTGATGAATGTCACTACGGTTCAAATGTTTCAGCCGTTCGATATAGCAAAATTTTTGATTACTTAGAGCAGGAAAATGACTCATGTAAAGTGGTGTTCATTTCTGCAACCCCTTTTGGTGCATTGTATGGCGCAGAAACAGAATATGAAGAAGCTCTAGAGCTTCAAGCTGAAGCCGAATCTGAACAAGACAACAAGCTATTAAAAGAAGCTAATGAAATTGCTGAAAAAGCACTAAAAGATTCTATTCTTCGCCGAGACTTCAACACTCGCTTAGTTTTCCACAAAACAAGCAACGAGTACTATGGCGTTAGAGAAATGCTTAATAATGGTAAAGTTCAAAGCTTAGAAGGTGACAGCAGAAACTTTCTTTACCCTTCTGATGAGCGAGATGCTTTCATTAACCAGTTTAAAGCACATCAAGGCGTAGGTTGGTCTTTAGTTCGCGTCCCGGCAGGCAGTGCAATGAATGCTAAAGAATTCATGATCTCACAGGGTGTGGCAGAAGATTCAGTTTACATATTAGGTAACTCTCTGAGCGGTGTACCTGAAGATGAACATTGCAGTATTGAACGTTTTAAAAAAGAGTTTGATGATGCACAGTTATTTGGAGATAAACTAATCGCAATTACTGTGGCTGGAGCAAGAGCCGGAATTAATTTTGGCGCCATGATGAAGAATAATCTGATATCAACCTGGGACAGTACTGTTGCAAGTGTCGCTGCTGTCGTACAGGCTAACATTGGGCGAGCTTGTGGTTATCATGGTAATAACTCATCTATGCACTATACAAATATAAATGCAGCTGAAGCTTATGCTGCCATTTTAGACCATCTAGAAAAAACATGTTCAGAATCAGCCGCTTCAGATTTCGATGGTTTGAAAGAATTTTTTGAAGATGTTTGCCAAGAATATCAAGTAAATGGATTAGATGTTGGACTGACTATAAAATACAAACGCCGTCGTCCCATCGGAGATGTTGAAACTTACAAGACCAGTAATTACATAGCAGTTCCCGCAAAGTTACTAGACCATGATTCAGATTTTAGTCACTATACTGACGACAAGCATATCTTGCAGGCCATTGATTTAATAAGGAATGAATTTACTGCTAAAGGTGCTCCAAGTGTTAAAGGCAATAGAGCCATGCGGGGCAAAACCAAAAACTGGATCAAGGCGCATTGGATCAATGGTGACAGTTACAACAACCCAGAAAAAGCTCGTGTAGATGGCACACAAAAAGAGAAAACCATTATGTACACGCAGATGCTTGATCAAGGTGAATATCTTGAATTTAATCGCGTGGTAGCACCAGGCTCTGGCGAGTTGTCAGAAAACAAACTCATTACAGCCTCTATATTTAGCATCTACAACATATCCCGTAGGCAGGTTGATAAAAAAATCATGACTACAGAGGATGTATGGGAGATGTGCGATCACTTTGGTATTGAACGAGATGACACAATGTTCGTTATTTATAAACGCGGAGAATACGATCTCGAACGTTCACTGCTCAAAAAAGAACACAATAAATTACCTGCAAAATCAGGCGAACTCAGTGATGAATCTCATTTCTCTGATACCGCTGAGCTTATCTACTAAATATAAAGGGGGGAATCTCTCCCCCAACCTGAATTAAGGTACATACAATGGCGCAAAATCATCGGCTCTATGTTGAAAAAACAATTCAAGAACATACATTCGAACACCAGCGAAATGCGGCTCATAGTACATTCTTTAAATTTAATTCGGGCTCAAGAGCGGTTGTCATTGCAGCAGAGATGCAATCAGGAAAATCTGGGATTGCTTTAGCATTAGCA
This sequence comes from Shewanella phaeophyticola, assembly GCF_025398315.1. Taxonomy (GTDB): domain Bacteria; phylum Pseudomonadota; class Gammaproteobacteria; order Enterobacterales; family Shewanellaceae; genus Shewanella; species Shewanella phaeophyticola. The sequence continues at coordinate 1,872,118 of NZ_JAODOQ010000001.1, read as the reverse complement.
GGGTTACAACGACTATCACTTTCTGATGAATTCATTAGTGATAGAAAAAAGTTAAAAGATACACTTTACCTAGTCACCATGGCTGATATAGCCCTTCAAGAACAAGCTAAAAAAGATTTAGCTCCATGTAAAAATGTCGTTGTAAGCAACTTTACCAACTTCGAAACAGCCCTAAAAGCGGATTTTAAACATCAACAGCCACAACTTATTATCATTGATGAATGTCACTACGGTTCAAGTAGCGACAGTGTCCGTTATGATAAAGTGTTCAGTTACTTAGAAAAGGATAATATTCATTGCCGAGTTGCTTTTGTTTCCGCAACACCATTCAGCGCTCTTTATGCTGCGGGTGCAGACTCCATTTTACACCATAACTTTAATACCTCCCTCGTATTTCATCAGACAAGTAGCGAATATCATGGTATTCGCCAGATGTATCGCTTCAACCAGATTATTAAACTTGATGAGAGTCACCGAGATTTCTGTGAAGAATCGCTGATGAGAAAGCGCTTTATTAAGCAATTTAAAGAACATGTGGGTACTGGTTGGTCTCTCGTCAGAGTTCCAAGTAGTCAAGCAAAGTTGGCAAAACAGCTCTTACTCAAAAATGGTATTGATGAAGACCAAATTCACATAGTTGGCCAAAAGTTAGTCGGTGTTGAGGATCATGAACTCTGCTCCATTGATGATTTAAAAAGAGAGTTTGAAACGGCGAGTCTATTTGATGAAAAACTGATTGCTATTACTGTCGCAGGATTCCGCGCTGGTGTTAATTTTGGTCAGGAAATGAAAGAGACATTAATCAATACCTGGGACAGTAGTATTGCCAACATTGCAGCAGTAATCCAGGCCAACATTGGTCGTGCATGTGGCTATCATCAAAATACACAGGCAAAACACTATACCAATCTAGATGCGGTTCGAGCATACAGTGAGTTATTAGAGCATTTAGAGTCCCGAGATAAGGACAAAGAGTTTGAAGGACTTCAGGACGTATTTGAACAAATTTGTGCTAAGTATGATGTCCGAGGATTCGACAGAGGCACTGTTGTTACACCAACAATAGAAACTATCGTAACCAGAAAGCTTAATGACTCAAAAACATACTTAACCAAAGGTTACATTGTCGTACCTGGTAAGCTTACTGATTCAGACTTCGATTATAGTGCATTGACTACAGACCCTGAATTACTAAGCGTGATTCAGCTTATTCGGCAAGAACTTCTCGACAATGATGCAGCCATTTCGCAAAAAAGGTCGCGCATTACGTGGTGATCATCAAAACTGGATTAAGGCTCAATGGGTTAATGGTGTCACTTATAATGACTACACACCTAGTTGTGCGAAATCTAGGGCACAACATTTTACTCAGTGCTTAAATAATGGTGAATTAGTCGAATTCAACCGCATTGTTAATCCTGGCGGTGGTGAGAAAACCGAAGATAAACGAGTGATGGCCAGTATCTTTAGTATTTATAATTTGTCAGGACAAATGGACGCCTACAAGCGTGCGATGGACATCGAAGATATGGCAGAAATTTGTACGCTATTTGATATCGAGCTAGATGACACGTTAATCTTGCTCTATCAACGAGGTGATTACTCTCAAGAGCTAACCGATTCGATCGTACAAAACGTTGAAACTATACAAAGTGGTAGAGTAAAACATAACAGTGTATTTTAGGTAAACATACTAAGGGAAATAACACTTTTACAGCTCAGTTTATAGAGCTTATGTAACCCTCCCTTAAAATCAATACCAGCTTAAATTTTGGACGAATCTAAACCGATTAACTCTATAAGTGAGCGTTCACGGAAAAGGCTAAACTGTTTTACTTGAATAAAATGACGACTAGTTTGAAATCTACTATTTTTAGGGGGGATTACCATACTGCCCATTGTGTAAATTAAAAGTAATAAATATTGCATAATTAACAACAACACAAACTATCCTCTTATGCTGCCGTATCCATCACTTCGGTCTTTAGATTTAAATCTATGAATCAACAGCTCTGCCAATTCATACTTAAATTTTGCTGAAGAATGTTTACCTCGATGAACAATATCAAATGAGTATATTTCATTGGCAGTCTTGTATGTTGATTTTCCTCCCTCAATAACTTTAAGTACGTACTTTTGCTCTACAAGAAAACTGTTTAATTGCTTTACACTATCAAATTCCTTTACTCCTTTTGTATAGAGTATGTCTAGAAGTTCAGTGGCTGTTAACCCATTCGAGTTGTGATAAATGCGAGTAATACTGTCTATAGTGATATCGTTAATAGGTTGTTCAGTGCGTGTTGAGAATACTCTTACTTTCTTATCACACTTTAAAGCTCTTAGTATGTTGTTGTAAGAGCCTTTGCTTTGTTCATCCCAAACAACAAAACTAATATTAGAGTCCGCTGTCATTTGTTCATCTTTGTAAGTCTGTCTTTTTCGTTCACTTTTGATTCCGTCGGGAGTTGTGATTTGTTTAAAATTGAAACTATTCACAAAATTCCTAGGTGTATCATTTACTGAATATACAGTTACACTTGTGAACCCAATTTTCTCACAATAATCTTGAAGCAGTGAATCAAATCCAGCAGCATCACCCACTAATATCTCGAATTCTTTGATTTCATTTATCTGATTAATGCTCTGAATAATACGTTCAGGTAAACGCTTGATACTAATAGAGCCAGAAAAGAAAACGCTACCCATTATCTATGTACTCTTGTTTTAGTTAATGTTACAACATAAACGTCATTTACAGACCCTTTATTATACATCGTCCGGGTCAACTCTTTAAGAGTTGACCCGGATCTGAATAAGTCATCAATAATCAGAACTTTTTTGTTTCTATACCGCTGGTCGACATTAAAAGCCCCTTGTAATAAATTGCTACGTTTTTGAGGACTCTCAATAGATTTTAGTTGATCTGTATTTTTTACTTTTTCTATATATGTTGGATCATAGATAATCCCCAAACGATTGGCAACTTGCTCCGCTACTACATACACAGGTTGAAGTCGTCTAACTTTTGAAGCTGGTGCGGGGACAATTGCAGATAGGTCTTGTGTTACATTCCTCGTCTGTATGAATGCAACCAACTCATTGACTAATTGCGAAATATACTGCGTTTCATTATGGTATTTAAGTCTATTTAGCGCATGACCAGTTGCTGTATAAGTATTTTCAAAACTTCCATTTCCTAACATTACACTTTTAGCTGTGTGTAAATGTAAAGCCCAGCCCGCTTTCCAGTTTCCCTGAATGTTAATTGCCATTATTTTTTGCTGAAGAACAAAACCTTTATTGACCTTTACGATACAAAGTTCGGTTTTTAACTGGCCATGTTCAAAGCAAAACTTATCTATCTCTTCTTCGTTATCCACCTTGTATATATGACCTATATATTTACCATTATCCATAACGAGAATAGCTAATGGGTCATAATTATTGTTTATATCATGTTCTAAGGTTAATTTTTTACCATCTAAATTCGAAGCAAATTCAGCCCTAAGCAAATTATTATTATTATGATGTTTTTCATCTATCAAGCTAACGTTAACGCAAGGCGATTTAGATGAAATAAAATACGCATGAGGTTCACTTTGATCGTTAACATCTTTTCTAAACTTAGCTTTAATATCTTCTTTATGTTTCTTCTTTAAACTTTCACGAGTCTCATTTGGTGTATCGAACCTAGCAGCAAACTTATTCTGTGAATTAGAATTATCTATACTGGCTGCATTACTCTTAGTGGAAAAGTTGAGCATGTGATTTGTAGCATTATTACTTCTAATTTCCTTCTTGACAGCCCCCGCCCCATTTAGTAGGTTAATTATTTTGTCAAACTCTCTAGCTTTTTTAGCATTATCAGGTAGATTAATTACGGTGTTTTTAGCGTTAGTAGTTGATACCTTCACTTGTGATGTAGAAGAAACAGCTTGACTACCTTTATCTAGATAGTCTGTGAAGTCACCCCATTCATCGTAGTCATTAGGCTTTATAACTTTTCTTGTCTCAGATTTTTTTTGAAATGTTTCATTCGACTTATCTTTCGCTAGAATATCTTTTTCTTTTTGCTTCTTGACGATTTAACCATGTTCCAATAACTACTGTTATGAATAAAACATGTGGCATTGCTGCAATTATGCAAACAGGATTTAAGCAAAATCCAAAAAAATAAATTGATTAAGAAACATTACCACAATAAAAGTACCTGTATACAGGCTAGCTACTTCTTTTGTTTTTTCCCAAAGTTTATTAAACATCATTTTAATCTCAAGTAGCTATATTCAGAATGGTATATCATCATCCCAACCTTCATCTAAATCAGGGGTGAAATTTTGTGCAGGCCTTACTGGAGGTTGTTGTTTTTGTAGATGATTTTTACGGAAATATTCACGATTAGCCGGTGTCCCATCATCCATATTCATTTTTTTAACAGCCTCATCAGAAAAACTAATACTCCTATTTAGTTTTATATTCAATACTATTTGACTTTCATCTTTACACCTATGAACTTCTCTTTGACAACTATCGCAAAATTTTACATTTATGTCTTGGGTAGGACTTAATTTTTCCCATTTGGCATCACAAGAAATACCCCATGCGCAATTTCTAATATATTCCTTTATCACTTTATGGCTCCATAAAATTCAATTATTGCAATAATAAGTTAACTTTGTTGTTGTGCAAGCAAGTTATGAGTATTGATTTATCTTTAGATACTACACTTTAAATCTAAATAACAACTGACGTGGTCAACTGAATTCGGTCGCTCGAGTTACTGGTTCGCTCTCATGGTGATCACATGAATGCTCAAATTTAAATAACCCCTGTAAAGCCCGCTCTTAATGCATCTGCTAAATACTCTGATTTCATCAATTGAAATATCGAGTACCCAATATAGACTATTTTCGAAGGACAAACGGGAGCGCACTGCATCGGCAAATTTGTGCTCAGATAATTGGGCTGAACTAATATAGTAGTGATAAGCTAATGTGCCTTGCCATCACAATTTCTATAGCTCATCGCCATACTTACTTGAGCTTAAACCTAACCACTCACAAAAGTCGCCTTCTAGGCTCACTGGCATATATTAGTTTCGACAACATTTTTTAAACTTTTTACCAGAGCCACAATGACAAGGCTCATTAACTCCTAGTTTTTGTCCTACGAGTAGCGGTTTAGATTTTAGTCCTTCTTTAGCATCATCGAATGCTTTCATTAGGTTATCAGAAAATGCAGAGGTTATTTTTTGAATGGTATTCCCGAAAAATAAATCATAGCCTAATTTTGCCTTTAGATTTCCTTTCTCTGCTGCAAGGTTCATCCAATACTTGGCTTTATCAACATTTTTTTCAAATGTATCACCATTATAATAGTCCATTGCTAATTGAAGCATAGAATCCGTACATTCAAGTTCACAGGCTTTTTCTATATATTTTTTAGCTAACAAAGGGTCTTTGTTGCATGCTTTACCCTCAGAATAATAATAAAATAAAAAACGTGCCGCGAGAGCGTTATCAGATTGAAAAGCTGTCATTAACAGATTTAACACATTGCTGTAATTTTCATCAGAATAGTGTTTAGCACCCAGTAAAGCTATCGCTGGCATAAAGGATTTTTTTACAGCGACTTCCAAAGCAGCAAAACCTTCTTTACACAATTCTTCGCCTAAATCTTCATTTACAGCTATGTCAGCAAAGTGGAACAAATATTCTGCTTTGCTTCTCGATAACTGATATTGCTTAACTTTAGCGTTATCAAGTAATATCTTCGTATCAAGGTCATCTAATTCAGCATCAATTTCAATTGCAGCTTTGTAAAATGAGGCTGCTATTTTTAATTGTGATTTCTTATGGCTAATATCAGCATAACTAGCTATCAATGAACCTGATTGAGTCTCTTGATCAGAAAGTATTCTTTCAATAGCTTTGCCACCTAAAAACTTATCATGAGCACACTGAGAATTCAGGGCATTAAACACCAACTCTCTCAACTCTAGATGCTCTAAGTTAGCCATGTATAGCGTTTCATTAGGCTTTATGTATCTAAAATCAGCACTGCAAGCTTTTAGTATCTCAAACAATAACGCCCTACCATGTATTGCCTTTTCTTGTACTTCCTTATTTTGTTTATTTCTTTCAGATATAAACTCTTTCTTATATTCTTGAACTTGATATTGCTCTAAATCACCTTCAAAGCTGGGTGCTTTATGAACAGCCCTATTGGTCATGATTCTTAATTCATGGAATTTACTTTTTAATTTGTCATCAATCCTTCCCTGATGACAAAGTTCATTAATTTGAACATGTAAAGAATCATAGTGATCGGTAGGTATTTTATGTAACTTGCACAGTGCTGCAGACAGTTGTTCAAGTACCTGTCTATATTTAAGTAAGGCATATTCCGGAAACACCATCATGACTTCAACAGCCTGACGGTAATCATCACCTATTTTTGTACCAAAACGTGTAGAGAATGACAGGTCATCTACTTCTATTTTACTTGGAACTAAATCTGTACCCATCGAAAACGGTCCTTGTTTTACAGTATTAACAACTTTATTTGTTTAACGAGTGTTTACTAAATCTTGATATTTAGCACTGGCGTTAAGCACTCTTGTAGGCTCAAACCACCATGATTGTAGTAATCACCACCGACATAACCTGCAATGCCTGGAGCCATCGCAACTGTGACACTTGGGTTCCAATGCCAAGGAACCGTTAACCCAGATGAGCCCATATTGTCTTTCAAAATAGCGCAACGAGTTAAGCGTTTTTTTACTGATGTTTTAGGGATGCTCGCCTCAGCCAACTTGTTTGGCACCCAAAGCCAGCCGTGATCTGTTACCACCTTAATACGCTTCCATCCAGCATTGAAAAGCCCTTCTATCCGAGCGGCAACATCATTAAGCACAGCATCAATATGCAATGGCATTTTACGTTGTTGAGCATGTCCCATGTTGTCGAGATCGCCGGTTTGCACCCAGGCATAACCATTAGGATCACCAGTTTCTAAACCATCTAAATATTGCCAACCTTTTTCGGCTAAGGCTTTTTTAAACTGATAAGCAGAAAACTCTGACTCGGTACCTAATAGAACGGGTGTAAAGTTTTCATTATCTTGTAGCCCAGACAATAGATCTGCTACTGGCGTAACCGCAGCTTTAGCCGTCGCAGTTAACGATGGTAGTGCCGCCCATTGCGAAGTTAAATCGATATTGAGGCCAAGCCTACTTAACTTAACTTCTAATAATTTCGCGGTATCAAAACGCAAACCATCAACAAAAAAGATAACCTCACTGCCTACTGTGTAATGTGATGTAGATTCTTTAATTTGATTATCACCAGGGTAGCCATTTTGCTCCACAAGGGTTTGAAAATTTAATGACACCTGCTCTAACCAAGGGGAATAGATAACCGTTAGCACATCAGCAATCACTTCTTGCTGGTGAATATCTTGCGCCTTAGCCATGGCGGCAATAGCCGAAGCATCAGCCTGCCAAAATCGATCTTGGTAAAACTCTGCCATAGCTTGAGGAGTTGAACCACTAAAGGGGATTTCTGTATGCTCAAGCACAGTTTTTAACTCAGCTAATATTGCTAGCCATGGAGATAAACCTAATTGAGCCCAAACCCAAGATTGGCGCTGGTGCTGTTCACTCCATAATCGAGCAATAACCGCAGCAATATCAACACGCATCTTATCTTTTAGTGCTTTAAGCTCGCTCTCAATAGCACGTTCATCACGGTTATTCTCAAATAGGTAATGCTGCGCCTCAAACGCTAAGCCTGATGGCTCAACGTCAGTTAAACGCTTAACCAGTAGAGGGAGGTTAGATGCGCTATCAATAAAGCGCTGCCACACACTTTGCCAAGCTCTGTCGGCTTCACATAACAGACTTAATGGGATATTCAGTTGAGTCTGAGTTGGTGTAAAACCGTAATTCTGAGCACAAGACTGCTTGAAAATATCCCATTTATTACCCTGCCATTGGGACTCTTTCTCTTGGGGGTTATTCAGCCAACCCAAAATATCTTTAGCTGGATCATTTAACACAATGGCATAAAACCCATCCGCGGTGAGTTTCTTACCTTGTAACCGTTCTGCCGGTGATTCAAGAATATCCGGTAACACCTGAATTATCGCATCTAAGGTTTTTTTATCTTTAGCTAAATCCAGGCCTAAACCAACATTGGGATTGGTCAAAAATGACGACACGCTCCAATCACGGCCAGCGGTGTTGTAAGCCCACCAGCAACCTCGATATTGAAGTTCAGCTAACGGACGTAGAAAATCGGGGCACTGCTCAATGGCACGTAAATCTTTGCGCCCTACTCCTGGTAAATAGATAATGGGCGTTTTACCAGCAGGTAATTGGCAATCCTCTAACATCCCCGCAATAGCACACTTAATCCATATTGCAGAGCACAGTGCGCTCATCAGGCTTATACTCGCCAAGCTCAATCAACTCAGGCAGTTGTTGTTTGATAAACGGCATTGCAGTCTGCCACTGCTTATCAATATCTGTCCATAAAATTGCCGCTGGAGCAACTTGTACAGCAGAATTGTAGGTAGCACAGTTTCGTAGTTGTGTTGCTAAAAAATCGATTACTGTCGCCATAATTACACTATTTCCAATGCTTCAATTTGTTGCAGCCATGCATTAAATAACTCACATTTTCCACGCATTACTTCAAGGCCAACGTCTAGTGCAGCTAGCGTTCCCATAAGTGGTTTTTCATAATTATGAATTAACTTTATGATGCGCTTACTCGGTGCTGTTTGCGGGCTGTTGTTGATGTGTTCAGGTGAAGCGAACTTATCAGCTATAGCTTGGAACTCCGCAACTAAATCCGGCTTATCCATACCTAAAGCCATTTTCTCAGGATCGCTGAATAATAAACCTTCAAACTCATACATTTGTACAAAAGGAATAAAGCGCCTCATCACATCAGTACCCAGCGCCTCCGTCAACTTTGCGATCAATTCATTTTGTAGCGTTGTTGCTTTATCAGTAATCGCTGCATTAGCCGCTAAAGCATTTTTTCCAGGAAATGATTGGGGTAATCCATAGAAATCAAAGAAAGTAGTGCAATAACAATTTTTATCTGCAGTAAGGCGATTTCTTACATCGACCAGAAGACGTTCGAATTTGAAGTTACCGCCTTTATGCCCAGGTTTACCGATTAACGAAGGCCTTAAATAAATACCTTTATGGGCAAAGGGCTCTACCAGTAAATCTTTAACAAAAGCTTCTTCTGTTTGCCCTTCACAAATTACATGAACGGTGATCATTTTGACGGCCTCCCGCCTAAAATATTCTTCTCCCAAAGCTCACCAATTGAGTAATCCTCAAGCCAAGATTTAAATTCACCTTCTTCTAAACGTTTAAAGCTAGATGCGCCATTTTCTCTTTCAACAACAATAAGATCATCAATTTCAAATTCATTCAACAAAGGCACAGACTGAGTTGAAACAATCACCTGCATCCGTTGTGACGCTGAGCGCAACAGCGCCCCTAATAATGTAATTGCGTAAGGGTGCAATCCAAGCTCAGGCTCATCAATAATGATGGTTGAAGGTGGTGTAGGCTGCAGCAAAGCAGTCACTAAACAGATAAAGCGGATCGAGCCATCTGATAGTTGGCTGAAGCCAAAACGGATAATCGCTATCGGCTTGCTTCCAAAGCAAGCGGATCTGTTCTTCGCCTGAAGGAAGTTTAGTGGGTTTAAATGTAAAATCATCAAAAAATGGAACCGCTAGACGAACAGTTTTTTTGATCTGGCTATACACATCAGGAAATTCAGCCCGAAGTCCAAATAGATAGGCCGCCAAGTTTGAAGCATCTGTTCGTAAATATTCATTGTCATGAAGTGCACCTACACGCTTAACCGCAGCGGTGTCACTCGTATCATGAAAATGGAAAACCTTCCAAGTTGAGATTGAGCTATAGCAGTGCCTAGATATTGGTTTAACACTCATTTTTAATAGGGACTCCATATGCCCAGCCCCTAGATTCGGTGACGTAGTCACAAGATCGCCCTTAAAGTGCACATCTTCTGACACGAACGTAAAGCCATCGCTTGTGGTAGGTTCTAGTTCAACATGGTAACCATTTCTGCCAAATAATAACGTTGACGAAAAACTACTGGTTTCTTTCAAACCAAAAGTTAGAACTCGATCGGCACCACCTTGCTTACTATTCCAAACTTGCAACCGCCCTTCAACAAGCTCATGCAACATACGAAAATAACTAACAAAGTTACTTTTACCAACGCCATTGGCACCGATAAGTACGTTTAATTTATTAAGTTTGAGCTTATCCAACTTTCGGATAGATTTAAATCCATTAATGGTTAACGTGTCTATCTTACTCATTAGCTTCCTCTCTTGCTTTACGCTTCTCAGCCAAGCTTAGATGGTGGTCGTTGATGCGATCGCCTTCTTTGCCGCCGTATTCTGCGCCGAGGTGGAACCATGGGGCTGAGGCGACGTCTGTGCCGCGATCTTTCTTCCAATGAATATTAGGAGCAGCACGAAGAACCCCTGCACCTTTTTTACCCATATCTTGGGCATACATGAATGGACGAATATTTAAACGTACCCCATCATTCAGATCTGGGTTCCAACCAATAGGTTGTTCCGCTAAAGGTTTCCAACGCACAAAGATATCTAAACCTGGTTTACCTGGCAGTGCTTCGCCTTCTAATATGGCTTCTAACTGCACTTTTAGGTTTTCTGCGGCAGACAAACGAATGTCTGCCCCATCGATATTATCGGCGATACCACGCTTTTGAGTACTGATCCAGTCATCAAGGTAAGTATAAATAAGACGTTCAAGGCCTTTATAGTCGAGCTTGTGATAATTCACTAATGCCGAAAAACCATCTTTTAAGCCATCCCAGATTTGCCAAATAAAGGGTCTATGCTGGAACAACTTACAATGCTGTTCAAAAAACTTATCACGAAGCCAATCATCTATGCTGGTGGATTTCACCGCTTTAAGCAGCTTAGCTTCAACCGAGTTTGACCAGGTTGTGCCATAGGCTTTTTGTAATATTGCCTCTACACGTTTAACCGCATTCATTTCACCACGAATAGCCGGGATACAGACAATGCCATCATCATCGACTAAACCATCAAAGTCAGCATTTTTTAGCATAACCTGGCGCATTTCGGGTGCCAGTTCCATGTCTTTGTCTAGCTCAGCTGGCCATTGGTAACCAAGCAGACGAGCTACGGCGACTTGCAGTACTGTATCATCCTGGCGCAATTCACCCACGGCAGTAGTTTTGGTTTCTTCATCCCAAACTACCGAGGCACATGGATGGCCATGGAAGAACCATTGTGTTGGATCGTCTGAATGTGGTTGTGGGATGCCGTAGGGGTATTTCTCTTCGGCAATTTTAGTCCAATATTTAAGTTCAAATGGTACTTTAGCTAAAGTTGCATTGGTTACATTAAGTTTAGAGTCAACTTTTCGAACCTCATTATGATATTGATCCGAAGAGCAGTAACACCAAACAGCAGGCAAGTACTCTTCTTTTTCAGGAACAACCGCAGCTACGTTTGTATTAAATTTAGAACCGAAGTACATAGACACAGGTAATGAGCCCATACAACTCACGGCAACCCCCTTTTGGGTCACACATTTTTACCTTGTAGATCTCGTTTTCTGTCACGTTCCTGAGATGCCGCTAACCTTCGCATTACACCTTTTCCTTCCTGATAGAATGCAACTCTTTCCCCACCTTTAAAATGAGTCGTTTTATCTGTTGTACCAAGAAAGTACTCCCAACCATCTCGAATTGAATAAAGCTCGCTGAAATTACGGACGAACATTGGATCATCATTAGTCGTAATGCCCTTATGCCCTTGTGCAAGCTTAATCAGTAAATTATTTTCATCACTTTCATATGATGTAATTCTATGATCTGGGTTTTGAAGCTGACTTCGCTGACTAACATTTTTTATCACTTCTTCAGATAAACTTATTGATTTCGGATTTACACCGACATAGTCACTTACATCTAAATCAACATATAGATCATTTTTCTTTGGGATGAGGTTCGCTACTGATATCAAGATTGGTGCGACATTCAATGTCGTATTAAATGCGTCATAACCTAACCTAACAATACAATTTATCGTTTTATTATGTAAAATACTGTAACGTAAATTTTTATAACTACTTAAAAAAAGCCAATTCTGAGGCATTACTAAGCAAACTGAGCTTGAAATAAGCGCAAGTTCAAAACATCGCTCCATAAAAACAGTAGCTAAATCATACTTTGAAGTAAGGTAGTTCAGGTCGCAATAATCTTTTACAACCTTACCCTGCTTAGTATTTGTAAGATATGGCACATTAGTAATTACCAATTGATATTTATCAACCAGAAGACCTGCTGCCTTTGCCAAGCCTTGCGCAGCTGCCTTAGTTTCATTACTTACTTCAGACTTATTGGAAAGTGCTATTTGTAACAGTTCCCAAGGTGGTATTTGTCCTTCTTTAAGCGCTTTTGTTGGGTCAATCAAGCTCCCTAGTGTCGGAGCATCTTTAAAGGTGTGTTGCATCCAGGTAATAGCATCAGTAAGTGTTTCATCGCCTTTAGCTAAATCCTTCCATTCTTTCTGCGCCTCAGTAATCGACATGCCTGAGCAAGCCAGTTGCAACTCTGGTAATGCTCGATAGCCTCCCGCACCAGGATAACGCCATGCTTCAAGCGCTAAGGCAAACGCAGCCAACTCCACACAACGTTGGTCTAACTCCAGGCCATGGATGTTATCGCGCAGTACCGCATTGACCGCGTCTTTAGCCGTTAAGCCTTCAAGATGCATGCGCATTGGCACTAACATTAAGAAAATCGCCACCAGGAAATGGCCAGAACCACAACAGGGATCGAGGGTTTTAAGCTCACTTAAATGCTCAGGCCATTTGTCAAAATCACCTGCGGCAGATTTCCATTTTTTTATTTCCTCTCCGCTGCTGGTACATTTTTCCACTTCTTCAACAAAGCGCAGGTACTCAAGCGGTACGCCAGGAATAGCGGCAAGTTCACGCAGTTCTTGTTCGCTGTTAGCGCGGATTAAGTCATCACAGCTTAAACGACGCTTAGCCCACCAGGCACCTAAGGCGTTATCGAGTAAAAAGCTAACCATGTAGGGTTCGGTAAATAACTGGGTAACTGGACTTAACTCTTTAGCACCAATCTTTACCCCAGACTCATTCACCTGTTTTTTCTTTTTATTTTGCCAAAACTGATAACACCAACCCAGGCTGTCTTGTGCTTGGAAAGTGGCTAAATCTAACTCAGCAATGAGGCTTTCTAGGGTATTGATATGGTTAATGGATAGCTTAATCTCAAATACTGGAGAGTCGGCACGGAAGATTTGCGGTAACATTTTTTGTGCTAAACGCCCTGCCAGTTCCCAGCCGTCTTTGCAATCGGGTTCTTCTTCGGCAAGCTCGTTGCACTCATCCAGTGTTACCGGGGTGCCTTCATACATGAGTAGATTATTTTGCTCAAGATAGCGGGCAAACAGCATGCGGTGCCAGTGCTCGTATGCCATTTCATTAACCAATGATTCGGTTTCTTGTTCGCTACCCACGAGCTTATCGCCTAACTGGCGAGCATGGGCGCGCAATGCGTTACGCAGCTTACGCTCATCGTCGGATAAATAGCTCGGAGCCTGGGTATCAGCAACACCTAGTCGTGTTAGTGCATCTGTGACTGCAGCTTCAACCACCTCACGAGCTTTTTCTACTGTTGTCTCTAATTTTTTACGTAATGTTTTATCGAGTGAACTGCGCATAGTTATCTCTTAAATTCTTTAGCCATGTATGTGATAAACCCTTGCTTGTGTGATGAACACATAGCGCAAGGGTGAGCGGCTGAATACGATATAGTAAGTAAATGCACCATTAAGATGGCACAACTGGTCCTTTGGCGAGCTCTGCTCGTAGCTCTTGCTCGACTTTATCCAGCCAGTTTTGTAGCTGAGTTTCGTCTTCAATTAACGGCTTATTGAGTTTGTAATACCTTACTTTTGGGGTTAACTCGCTGATGGCATCTTTAAGGACTTGATTAAATATTCCCGTTAACGCTGCTGTTTTATCGCGCCATTGATCAAAATTGATCTCATCGAGCGAATCGAACACGCCTGCGGCATCACTCACATTGACTTCGGGTAATTTATCGAGATGACGTTTTTTCAAGAATTCATTGCGTTTGGTTTCGTCGAGCTTTTGCCAGTGTTCATCTTCTTCAAGCTCGAGCATGCAAGCTTTATGCTCTTGCTGGTAATCGCTTAACCGACTCGTTAGCGTGTCGCGTAAGCCATTAACCGCTTGCTTGAGTAAGGTATCTACTGGATTTGGATCGTCTAATAAACTGCGATTAGCGATAATCGCTTGGCGCTCTTTATCTAAAGCAGTAAAAATGTCTAAATCTTTTGCATACTTAAGTGCAAGTTCAAAATCACTCCAACGCGCTTGGCGAGCTTTAACTTTATCTGCTAAAGCCTGCCAATCTGCAAAGTCGCTGAGTAATTGATCTTTATTATCGAACACCTGTTGTAACTGGTCGTTACCAGAATACATCTCTAAATCAGTGAGCAATTTAGTACTAGGCGCCATAGGTAGTGGTGCTTCACCACCCGTACGGCGAGCAAGGTTACGAGCATTAATAATTGCTTGCGGTAGATTGGTTGCTTCTTCACCGGCATTGCATGTTTGCTCATGCAAAGTACTAATCACGCCACGCACCTTGATTAACTGTACTTTTGATAAAGTGACATTTTCAGGGCGGAATTTTGTTTGCGATATAGAGGAACGGTCTAATTTTTTAGCGTCTACCGCTCTTTCTTGGCTATCTGCTGCACGTAAGACATTGGCTGCTACCATAGCAAGTAGTGCACCATCGATAGTGTCTTTACTCCAACCAAAAGGCGCTTGGCGGAAGTTGTCGACAATATCTTTACCTGGCCTCATTGAACCAATAAAACGTTTTATTTCGGCGCACACTGGGTGCTTATCAGCATCATCATTATGGCCAATAGCTTCGAGTGCATTGGCATCAGCATGCTTACTGGCACGCTCAAACACTTTAGCCCAGCCTTTATCATCAGCCATTTTAAATTTATGATATAAGCGCTGACAGGCTATTTCACCGGCATTTTGAATTTGATCTTTTAGGGTTTCACCTTCAACCTCTTGGCCACCTGCTAAGCGAACTTGAATTTGCGAGAAGATATCTTTTAGCAATGCATTTTTAGTTCGCTCGGCATCCCGCAAACGAGTTTCCATGGCATTTTTGGCTTCTTTACCTGCGTCGGTAGTGGCACCACCACGAATTTCTAAGGTGCTCTCAGCCGCTTTAAGCGAGACGATTGCCGCTTGTAATTCACTGCGATGTGATGTCGGCACATGAATAAAGATGGTTGCCTCATCAGGATCACTCCCCCGAGATATGTCATTAAACTGTTTCTCTGTTACTTCTGGTGCCCAAGCGCAGATTTTTGTATCGGCATCTTTCGGTAGTTCACTTTCAAATATGGCCGTAATTACCCTAGGTTCCATCATAGAGCCTTGGGTAATGCGTGCATGAGATATTTGCTGGCGTATATAAAATTGAATTGCTTTAGAACGATCAGACTCCAACATTTGTGGATTGCCGATTGCATCTGATTCCTGACGGCGAAATTCATCGTACCAAGCCTGGCTTTCAACCGTTTGTAAGCGGTACTCTTGCCCTACAGTGGTTTCCATCGACATGATCAAATGCTCATCCTCAAGCACTTGCAACATTTTGGGTACGATTGGGCGCAGTTTGTGTTTATCTTGCTGCAAATCTTCTAATAATAAATCCGCTAAGCTGTCTACCGTTGAATGAATGCCATACTCGACATCACTCGGAAGTTTACTAATGAGTAAAATAAGTGCTAATAAGCGACCTTGTAATTGCTCATCTTCATTACCCGCTTTTTTACGGCTGATGGTTTCGTAAATGTCTTTTGATATCACACCGGTTTGTAGCAGATTAGTCGCAATTTGGTCGTATATAAAATCGGCGGGGATCACATAGCCTAACTCTTTTTCCGCGGTATTTTTAACAGCCTCATGCACCACACGTAATTGATTACGTAGTTGAGAGCCTGTACCGGTTTTATCTAGTGCGGGAAGAATTCGCTCCCAAAAGCGACGACGGACAGGTAATAGTGGATAGTCTTTTACCATCCATTTTTCATCATCTTTATTGTGTTCTATGGTACTACCACGCAAATGGCGTGATATTTCACCTAGGTTATTATCAATAACCGCTTGCACTTGTGCTTCTGCCGAGCTTTTCTTTTGCAGAATCACTTTACGGATCACAGAATCCACGTCGGTGTCTTCAAGTTGCACCGGCACCTGGAAACGGCCTAATAAACGTTGCAAGTTAGACATACCCGATAAGGCACTTTGGCCTGTGGCGATAAACAGTAATTTAGATTTTAATGCGCTTGCACCACTACAGGTTTCTACCACTTCTTGAACATCAAACGCCCGCTGGGCATCATCACTGATGTACTGCTGTACTTCATCAAGCACGACAAGGGTTAACGGTAGTTCACCATCAACAGATATCGCATCGACTAAAGCTGATACCATTTCATCGTTGGTGACATCTTTTACAATAATGTATTGAGAACGAAGCATCTCACGCACTTCTTTGGCGTCTGATGCAAAACCTGGGATCGCGTCTAATATGGCGGTATGCAGTATTGGAGATACATGAAGGTTTTTAAGCTCTTTGTCCCAGCTATCGACACCGTCTTTAGCTGTAGCATTTGTTTTTACGTATTGTTGTACTTGAGCTAATACGCCTTCTGCTTTTAACCACATAACAAAACGTGCGAGATGATACTGCTCGGGCAAACCGACAGATTTAAAGATAATGCCAAGAAATGCCATACGCACTTGGTCACGTACACCGGCACCGAGTGTGCCTGATGCGGCATGTAAACCACCATGATTAATGGCTAGTGATGATAGCTCATCAAAATGAGCAGCAATATGAGGAGGTAGTTCCACAACACTGCGTGCATTGCTTCCATCATTTAGTGTTTGGTTAGTCCATAAAGTACGAAGCATTTTTGCTAAGTGAGACTTACCAGAACCAAAGAATCCACTGATCCACACACCAGGTTGTTCACTATTGGTTTTAACCGCACTTAAGTAGTGACTTAAAATGCTGTCCATACCTTTAGCGTAAGCCCCATCGCACACAAAGGTTCTTAATTCGTATTCGAGTGTTTCAAGCGCGGCTTTTGAGTGATCGTCCTTGACTTGTGCAACACCATTGTTAGCTAAACGACTATTGATTGGATCGTTTATAAAAATTTCACGGTTTAACATCCTTGATCCCTATGAATTAGCTGAAATTGCGGTGGCGTGATATCCCCAACCGTCCTTTGCATCTAGTAATTGAAAATTATTGTTATGTACTTCGCCTGGAAAAAATATCACCAAGCGTCCCTTTACATGTTCAGCCACGGCTTCAACAAGCCCTGATACTGAAGCAAAACCAAATAATGTACCGCAACCTAACATTGCGATGACTTCATTTTCATCTTGGTCATCGACAAACTGTTTTTTAAGACTCTCAACAAGTTCATCAGCAAAGTCACCATAAAGCCCTGTAAGGTATTCAGGGTCTTCAAAATAGGTTTCTTTGTAATCTTGTTCAGACATCCATGTTTCAAAGCTGTTGGTTAAGTCCAATAGCGTCCAAGGGTGACTATACTGGGTTGTGGCCTGTTCAAACTCGCCTATTCGGGCTCTTAGTTTTAGCTCATCTTCTTTGTGATAAACCAAAAAAATGGTTCGTTCATCCGCAGACACAGTTGATGGCCATGGAAGGCTAATATGACTTTCATAGCTGTTTAACAGTTTTGATAATCTATCTGACATTACCTACACCTTAGGTATTTCAATATTTGGAAACGTCACTTCAACTACTTCGCTAGCTTGCTTGAAGTTAATCAGTCCTCGAAGTGAGGCACTATGCGCTAATTCAAAAAGCCTGGATTTATCTTGGTTTAACAGTTTGCACCAAAAGCTATCAAACATTCTCTGGCCAGATAGACCATTACAATGCGCGAGAAATAATGCATAGGCAACATGGATATAGGTAACTTTTGGTATTGCGCGGTATTTTTTGGCTTTACCGGTCAAATAACCTGCTTGGATCCAAGTACCATTAATATTCTGAGCGAATGATTTTAATGAAGCTGGGCTAAAGCGATCGGGATCGTCTTTGGCCAAATGAGCTTCTACTGTTTCACGGGAAATATGTTCACCTGGCTCAAGATTTAAGATCAGTTCAGCTGAGCCTCTTAATATAGGGTCTCGAGCAACAGCAAGCTGTAATGCTAATATGGCGCGTGAATCGTCAGATAGTTCCCACCACTTTCGCAAAACCTTAAACAGTGGAATATCTAACGAGATGCCATAGAGATCAACCAAGTGACGATAAGTCAGCTTACGTGATTTTTCAGTTGGCTTATGCAGAATATTAAACTCAACGATGTCTTTTTCGTAATCTTCACGAGTGGCGGTTTCTGGGCATGAGAACAGTAACAATGACAACTCTTCAATCATCATACTGCGTGCTGAGTGGACACCGTTCTTACCGAATTTAAAGCCTATTTGAATCAGTGTTTCAGATGGTTCCATATCTGATTGTAAACCTATGTTTAGTCGATTAAAAATTGCTCGACAAGATGCGTAATATGGTCAATATGATAACTTACATACCCAACAATTTCAGTAAAAACTCATGTCAATTCATTACTCAATGAACAAAAGGTAATCAAACAAATTTCTTAATGTATTTTAGAAAAAATTATTCTCAGTATTTGAAACGCAATTTTAAAACAAGGCTCAGAAATTAAGGCTTTACATGCTCAATGATGTCTTCAACTTTACAGTCAAAGTAAATACACAAAGCATCAAGTGTGCGTGTTGTTGTTGAATAATTGGTATTAGAAGACATTTTAGAGATAGCTGCCTTGTTCACACCTGCAGCAGTAGCAACTTCATCAAGTGTGATTTTTCGTTTTTCTATTGATGATTTTTTAGCTATTAATTCTTTTAGGTTATATTTAATCATGTTTTTATATCTAAATATTATCAAAAGTATCCTTGAAAGAAACTTTAAATGTGGTTAAATTGGTTTAAAGTTTCTTATGAGGATACAAAAATGAGTTTACAGCCAAAAACACTGCTTACTGCTAAAGAGCTTTCACCACTCATAAAATTCAATCCAGATTACATCAACAGTAAATTGAAGGACAAGGTTTTTTTTGAAGGAGTTCATTACATTAGGCCGTTTGGATCACGAAAAATTTTTTATGTGTGGGAACAGATAGAAAAAGAACTGTATCAACATACCAGATACCAAACTCAAAAGGTCATTATTCCTATGGCTAAGGGAGGTATTTGTCATGGCTAGTATCAGATCCCGTAACCAAAAACTTTTTTTGATTTTTACTATCAGGGTATTCGATGTCGTGAACAGACGTCTTTAAATGATACCAAGCTTAACCGTAGTCGGTTAGAGGGTGTGTTACGTAATATAGAAGCTCAAATCCGATTGGATCGCTTTGTTTACTCAGACATCTTTCCTGATAGTAAACGTTGTGAGGATTTTAAAAAATATGATGACCAAATCAAGTTAGTCAAGGAAAGTGAACCAGAACCGACAGAGCATTTACTGTTTAATATTCCCACTTTTAGTCAATTCGCTAGCGAATGGCTTGCTGAAAACCGAGTTCATTGGAAGATTAGCCATAATAAAAATGTGACTATGATTTTTGAAAAATATTTAATCCCTGAGTTTGGTTCATTTAACCTAGACCAAATAACACGGCCACAAATTATCAAATACCGCGCGAGTATTATTCAACCTAAGCGAAAGCATTCGAATAAGCTCAGTAATGACTGGATCAATCATGTGATGACACCTTTGCGTGGCATTTTAAATGAAGCAGCAATGCGCTTTGACTTCCCTACTCCGTTTATCAATATCAAACCGTTAAAGATTGATAAGACGGCTATTGAACCGTTTTCACTGGCAGAAGTTCAATTTTTCTTGTCTAGAGTACGTGATGACTTTAAAGACTATTACATTGTGAGATTTTTTACCGCAATGAGAACGGCTGAAATCGATGGACTTAAATGGCAATTTGTTAATTTGGACCGAAACGAAATTTTGATCCAGGAAACGCTGGTTGACGGAAATGTTGAAACACCTAAAACATCGGCGTCTTATCGCAGTATTCAATTGTCTCAACCTGTTGTGGATGCACTTAAAAGACAGCGGAAAGTCACTGGCAATAAGGATTATGTATTTTCTAATGCCAATGGCAACCCTCTTGATCATCGCAACGTAACAAAACGTGTTTGGTATCCTGCATTGAATGAAATGCGCTTAAAAAAACGGCGCCCATACCAAACTAGGCATACATGCGCGACCTTATGGTTAGCCGCAGGAGAAAACCCAGAATGGATTGCAAAACAAATGGGGCATAGCACGACCAAAATGTTATTTGAAGTCTATAGCCGCTATGTACCCAACGCCACAAGACAAGATGGAAGTGCGTTTGATCGTCTTATTGAACAAGTTAATTTTAATACCATGTTGGAGAATGTTGATGAATAAACCAATATTTGTGTGGGTTAAAAATATTAAGTTTGGTGCACATCTACCTACTGCAAACTGTGAATTTATTTCATCCAATAACGTGGTTAACGCAATCATGACAGCAGAAACCGCCAGAAACTGTCAGTTTACTCATGGTCTGGCACAAATGGTAATAGCACACGACTATCAAGGTAATACTGTGGTTTGTGCTATCAAACCTGTGCACATTCAATGCACTGAAGGGCAATTTATCAAGGTGGTGAATTTTTCTCACAATAAGAATGAAGGGCTGGTTGGTCGATTTTTGAAACTGCTCAGTTTTGTGTCGGTTAAGGAGCTACTGCCTTTCGTCGTTTTTATCCTAAATAATGAAGAAGTACTTAAGCTATTCATGCGCTCTGAAGCCAGTTTTAAGCATCATCATTGCTATCTTGGTGGCCTATTTGAGCATAGTATTGAGGTAGCTGAAATGACTTATCAAAATGCTAAACATCTAGGTCATTCAGACATAGAGTGTTAATTTGCAGGTAAAACTGATCCACGATTTGCATCTAAAAGTGATCCACCCAATTGGTGTTATATGACCATAATTATGGTCTATTTTCTAGCCTTTTTCTCCTTTGATTTTTTAGTTGATTCTTTGAATCGGTAGCTGTCATTGCCGCTTTCAATTATATGGCAATGGTGAGTCAATCTGTCTAGCAAGGCCATAGTGAGTTTTGCATCCCCAAATACCTTCGACCATTCAGTGAAGTTGAGGTTGGTGGTGATAAGTACGCTTGTACTTTCGTAGAGTTTACTGAGTAAATGAAACAGCAGAGTGCCGCCCGCTTGACTAAACGGCACATAACCTTACTCATCGAGTATCACCAAGTCGCACTTGGCTAGGCGATTGGCCATTCTGCCAACATGACCTGCTTGTTTCTCAAGCTCTAAGGTATTCACTAACTCGATAGTGGATAAGAACCGTACTCGGTATTGATGATGTTGAATGGCTTGCACCCCGGAAGCCGTTGCTAAGTGTGTTTTACCTGTGCCAGAGCCGCCGACGAACACCGCATTCTGGCAATCTTCAATGAACTCACAACGATGTAAGCCTCTAATCAGGTATTCATCGACTTCACTTTCATTGAAGTCGAAGCCGTAAAGGTCTCTGTAAACAGGAAACTTCGCGATTTTCATTTGATAGGCAATACTGCGCACTTCTCTGTCTGCTACCTCGGCTTTTATTAGGGTGTCGAGTATTGGTAAAGCTTGTTTGTAAGCAGGTGAGTCTTGCGAGGTCAACTCGGTAATACTGCTCGCCATGCCATGTAGCTTCAACGTTTTAAGGGTGTGTAATTGAGCTTCAGTGTGCATGGCGTTTACCTCGTAATGTGTCGTAGCGTGATGCATCACTGGTTGGTTCAGTGATTAATTGCAGGCTGCTACCAATCGGGATGGGCGCAGGCTGTGGTGGAGTAATTACGCGGCTTAAACAGTTCATCACATGTTGTTTAGATGGGCAGCCTGCGTCTAAGGCCATTTCAACCGCTTTCACAATATCGGCTTCGTCGTGATGCAATATCAACGATAACACCTCGACCATTTCCTTATCCCCGCGCGCTCGTTGCAGCAAAATGGATTGCAGGTGCTTAAAGCTATCGGGCATAGTATTAAATGGCGCACCATTGCGAAGTGCCCCCGGTTTACGTTGCGCGACCAGCAAATAGTGTTGCCAGTCGTAAATGACTTTGCCGGGTACATCGTGATTCACCATGAACGAGCGGGGATGCTCCGCTATCTGCTGCCCTTCAGCGATGAAGCTCAGCCGACTTGGGTACACGCGCAGGCTAATTCTCCGGTTAGCGAAGCTTGCGGGCACAGAGTAACGATTGCGGTCGAAGCTGACTAAGCAGGTAGAGGATACTTTTTTACTATGCTCTATGAAGCCATCAAACGGTGCGGTTACTTTCATCAATTGGCGTTGTTCTTGATACCACACATCTTCAATGGTTCTATCCGTAAACTGAGGATGCTTACGTGATTGCCAGTCGGCAATGCATTGCGCCTCTAGCCAATCGTTGAGCTCAGTTAGCGTGCTCAGTTAGCGTGCTCACGCGCGGTAAACGTTGCCAGATAATTGATCGCGCATCACGCACATTCTTTTCAACTTGGCCTTTTTCCCAACCTGCGGCTGGATTACAGAAGTCAGCTTCAAACAGATAATGGCTAACCATGGTTAGGAAGCGGCGGTTAACAATACGCTCCTTGCCTCTTTGCACCTTATCAACCGCTGTTTTCATATTGTCGTAAATCCCGCGCTCTGGCACACCGTTAAACACCCGAAACGCGTGATTATGAGCATCAAACAGCATTTCATGGCTTTGCGTGGGGTAGGCTCGCAGAATATATGCTCGGCTATGACTGAGCTTAAAGTGAGCGACTTGCAGCTTGGTTTTACGACCATCGATGAAGGCATAGTTCTCGCCCCAATCAAATTGAAAGGCTTCACCAGCAGCAAACTCAAGTGGCACGTAAACTTGGTTGGATGCAGTTAATCTCTGCTCTTCACGCCATTTACGTACAAACGCAGCAACCCTGTCATATGAGCCTGAATAGCCCATGGGTAACAAGTCTTCATACAGATTTTTAACGGTTTTACGCTCTTTGCGTCGTTGCCTTGCTTCTCGCTTCAGCCAACTAATGAGCACTTCTTCGAACGCTTTTACCTTACTCTGCAAGTCACGTTGAGGATAAGCAGGCTCTGCAATGTCGCTTTTAAGATAACGACGTACAGTATTGCGAGACAATCCAGTGCGACGAGTGATTTCTCGCTGGGATAACCCATCACGAAAATACCATCGACGTATAACACTTAATAATGACACATCAATCACTCCACATTCTCCTGCTTAAGGGGGGCAGGAGGTATTAAATATGTGGATCAGTTTTCAATGCAAATTAGGGGGAAAGTGGATCAGTTTTGGGTGCAAATTAACAACACGTTTCACTGAAAGCCAAATAATTAATATCCTCAAAGAAGGCGAGTGGGTGTCCTTACGGTGCCTGAGTAATGCCGCAAACATAATGTCGGTCAAAGCACCTATTACAAATGGAAGTCAAAATACGGTGGCATGCAAGCCTCAGATTTAACTCGTATGCGTGAATTAGAAGCCGAAAATGCCAAACTTAAAAAGATGTTTGCAGACGTCAGCCTACAAAACATGGCGCTCAAAGACATTGTTGAAAAAAGCTATAAAGCCAGCAGAACGAAAGGTGTTAGCGCACTATGCCATTAATGAATTTGGCCTGGGTGTTGTGTTGGCTTGTGATGCGCTAAGTATCAGTCGTTGCACCTTTTATTATCAACTCAAGCGTATCGATGATAAGGAAATCATTGATGCGGTATCAGACATTGCTGAAAAACGTCGAGCCTATGGATTTCGTAAGATATTTAAACGGCTACGACTCCTAGGACATAAATGGAATCACAAGCGTGTGTATCGCGTTTATTGTGGTTTGAAGCTTAACTTACGACGTAAAGGCAAAAAACGCTTACCTTCACGTGAGCCTGAGCCTCTTGCGGTACCTGCAAAGGCTAATGAATGCTGGTCAATGGATTTTATGAGCGATAACTTGTTTTCAGGAAAGTCGTTCAGGACTTTTAATGTAATCGATGATTACCATCGTGAAGCTTTAGCAATAGAGGTTGACTCAAGCTTGCCTGCACAACGGGTTATACGCGTACTGGATAGAATCGCAGCCTATCGCGGTTACCCGAAGCGTTTAAGGCAAGATAATCGTCCAGAGTTTATCTCACATGCACTTAAGGAATGAGGCCGAACAACACGGCATCAAGTTAGATTTTATTAAACCTAGCAAGCCGACTCAAATGCATTTATTGAACGATTTAACCGTACTTATCGAAATGAAGTATTAGACTGTTATCTGTTTAATAGCTTGACTGAAGTTAGGGAAATCACAGATAGTTGGCTTGAAGAATATAATTATGATCGACCACATGAATCATTAAACGATCTACCGCCCAAGTTGTATGAGCGGTTAAGTAAAGAAAACTCTCTTAAAATATTATCTACATAAGGGATGGTTACATGTTTTTGAGCGCTTAAATCAAGCAGCCCTATTCCCCTTCGGTAATATCTCACTCCTGGCCTAAAGAGTCTTGGTGCCGCCATGCCTAGGTTAACTCTTTTGTGCAATGTGTTGGATTTCTATCTAATCAAATGGCTCCTGAAAAACACCTTGAAAGATCAACAGACGCTAATGAAGATCGTCATATTTTAATAACGAGAATTTTAAATGTATAACTCTTCCATATATAGAACATATTTTAATAGAGGGTTACAGTCAGCACTGTAACATAGTAGACTAATTTATATTCTATTTGCTCACTAAGTGAGATTATTCATGGCTTTCCTTGTAGATATTCACGCTCATACCATCGCCTCCACTCACGCTTACAGTACTGTTCATAATTACTTTTCGGTAGCCAAAAGCAAAGGAATAAAATTGTTTGCTATTACCGATCACGTAGCCTGACATGGCAGATGCGCCCCACTTTTGGCATTTTGTGAATATGCGTGTATTACCAAGAATAGTTGATGGAATTGGGCTACTTAGAGGCATTGAAGCCAATATTAAAAATGAGCATGGCGAGATTGATTATTTTGGCAGTTATCTAAAAGAGCTCGACATTGTGTTGGCAGGCTTTCACGAACCTGTTTTTGCTCCGTCGACCAAAGAGGCGCATACCAAAGCGCTAATCAACTGTATCGAAAGTGGCCACGTGGATGTTATTACCCATCCTGGCAACCCCAAATACCCTATCGACATACACAAAGTGGCACAGGCGGCAGCAAAACATAATGTTGCGCTCGAAATTAATAACTCGTCATTTTTAACATCACGCAATGGCAGTCTACCTAATTGCACAGACATCGCCAGAGCGGTAAAAAATGCAGGCGGATTATTGGTGATGGGCTCTGACTCTCATGTGGCATTTAGCCTAGGTGATTTTGAAAAATCATTAGAAGTCATTTCCACCGTTGATTTTCCTATTGAGCGATTATTAAATCGCAGTCCTGCGGCATTATTAAATTTTTTAGCCTCTCGAGGCCATACCACGCTAGAGGAGTATAATGTACTGATCGATTAACAATTGAATCGATCCATTCAATATCCTGTAACGTAATGACTGCTTTATCACAATTTAACGCTGTTTTAGCTGTTGAGACTACATCAGTTTGATTAGGTCATTACGAAGGATCCCAAATGCATTTTACTCAAGACCGTATTGACGCGCTCGATACTCGCACGCGTGCACATTTTATTAATTCGTTGTCGGGATTTAAGAGCGCCAATCTTATCGGTACGCAAGATGATCAGCGCCAGACCAACTTGTCGATTGTGAGTTCGGTGTTCCACTTGGGTGCTAACCCACCACTGGTGGGCATGATAATACGACCTCACAGTGTGGCACGGCACACGTTTGAAAATATTCTACAAACAGGTTTTTACACCATCAACCAAGTTAATCAATTTATTTTTTCACAAGCGCACCAAACATCGGCTCGTTATGACAGAGATGAATCAGAATTTGATGTCACTGGGTTAACTGTTGAATACCTAATGGATTTTCACGCACCTTTTGTCAAACAAAGCCGTCTTAAATATTCCGTTAAACTGGTTGAACAACAACATTTAGCCGTGAATGGAACCGAATTGGTAATAGGTGAAATCGTTGATGTGTATGTAGATGAAGGCGCCGTTAAAGCCGATGGATTTATCGATTTACACGCCATTGATACTGTCGCGATATCTGGGCTTGATAGCTATCATACAACGAATAAATTAGCGCGCTTACCTTACGCAAAAAAATGACCTTGTTTTTTATAGTCGTAAACAAATAAAACATCCCATTCAAATTAGATTTCAATGGGATGTGTTTATTATATATAATTAAGGTCCTAACAATAATCGCTTAGTTTGTCTTTTCCGCTGGCGTAATAAAGCGAGCTTTAACCGCTTCTGCCATTAAGTTTGGTGGAATTAAGCCTTGTTCTAATACAAAGTTATTAAAGGCTAAACGGTCAAATTTAGAGCCGAGGGCTAATTCAACATCTGCTCTTATCTCAAGTAATCGCGATAGACCGTAAAAGTAACTGCCAGCTTGACCTGGCATACGCATGGTATAACGGTCGACTTCTTGCTTAACAGCCGCTTTTGAAAACACCACATCTTCACTTAATAAATGATAAGCCTGCTCTTTTGTGGTTAGCCCTAAGTTTAACATGGGGTCTAACATCGCTCGTGCATTGCGTAATAATCGATGCTGTAAGGCAATCAACTGCCCTTCAATGGGTAAATATGGCAGCATTTCAGCTTCAGCGTAAAGTGCCCAGCCCTCAACATTTACACTGTTAAACGCATAATACACACGGGCTAACGACACACCTTGCTCAAGCATTACCGCAAATTGTAATTCATGACCTGGTCGCCCCTCATGAGCACTTAAGGTATAGGCTACGGCATCAAAATTAAAGTCATCATAGGCGGCGTCACCCGTTAAGGCTGGGTTACCCGTAGTGAGAATAAACTGTCCTTGTTCGCCAGTATTGCCTATGAACGGGGGTGGTTGCATATGTGGTGCTGGGCTGCCAGCGGCCTCAGCTTCTGTCGCTAGGCGCATAATCATATTACGCTTAGGTAAATCCACAACTTGTTGTGCTGTAATAATTGTTTCTAATTTGCTGTTAATTCGGCGGTAATGATCTTCAATTTTATCATTTGCCAATGAATTCTGTTTGAGTAGTTTAATAACATCACGGTAGTCAGTTGATGGCATATCAAACTTTTTCGCCACCAAAGGTGCTAAAGCCTGCATATTGGCTTTAGTGATCATGTAACTTGCTTTAGCGCGCTCAATCAACAAATTAGGTTCAATATCGATACCAACATTTTTGAGTTTTAACGCATAAATGTCGGCGGGTAAACGATAATTGCTACGCGTGTGTGGCATCACCGTTTTTTGTGCCCATTGACGAAAATCGCTGATTTGTTGGCTTAACAGTGCTAAATCGCCTTCTGCTTTAGAGAGCTTATGCTCGGCAAATAATTGCTGTAAACCTTCAAGTAATTTATCGGTTCTGCCCAGTGCTTGTTCAACTTCTTCTTTGGTGGGGCCAAGCAGTTTGTCATTGGTTAGCGCAGCTTCAAACAAGGTTTGCGCTTGTTTCGTTAACGCTGGTTGACCGGTTTTACCGACATAACAGGCTAAACGTGTTATTGCCGCCTGTTTACGTGTTTCTGGCATTTGGCCATCTAATAATGCTGACACGCCTCGAAAGATAATCAAGGGGACATCAACCCAAGGCAGCATGTATTTGTCGTCTAATGCTGAGGTAGCAATTGTTTGATCAATATCATCAATAATAATATTCAGATCTTGACGAACAGGCAGTAATGTTTCGGTTTTTAATGCATCCAGCAAAGTCTTTTTACTGGTTTTAAGAGTCGTTAAATACTTATCTTGTTGTACCTGACTAATGTTGCTGCATTGTTTATCTGCTGCAACAATGCCTATCGAGCTGGCCATTTCTGGTTGAAACTCAGCAGTGAGTTCGATTTGTTTATTAGTGTACTGATTACTCACATCAACCCAAGAATCGGCAACGGCCGTCATTGGAAGTAATACAAGTAACGGAGTGATTGAACGGAGCAATTTGCCAGACATTGTCCAAGTCCCTTTTTGATAAATAAAGACTCACTATACCCGAATTAGTCTAAAAGTAAGCTGTGCAACTCAGTTATGGGCATAAGAAAAGTAACGAATTGGTTACAATATATGTTGTTAGCAATACATCAAGCTTTCGTGGCGACAACATCAGAGAGCACAATAGAAACGAAGCCACAATTGATTTAGTACACTCAAGTTTAACCAAACTTAACCCTAATCGGTGAGGGTTTATCTATATGCTTACTGCGTTACCGTGGTTAACGCTGAGATTTTATCGCGATGCCAATCACTTCACCTATCGGATTTAAAGATAAAAAATGTGACCTATGCTGTTTTTCAACAATCTAAATAGACATTGCAATCATAAATAAGACTACAATCATATGCAGTATTGGAAATACTGGTTATTCATTAATAAACTTTAGACGGAGAACACATGAAAATAAGTGCTAGAAACCAGCTGAAAGGAACGGTTAAATCAATCGAAACGGGTGCGGTTAATTCTGAAGTGACAATTGAATTATCTGGTGGTGAGCATATTGCTTCGATTATCACTAACCAAGCTGTAAAATCACTGGATTTGAAAGTCGGTTCATCGACATACGCGATTGTTAAAGCGTCAAACGTTATGCTAGCTGTCGATTAATTGTTATGTTGAGACGGCCTGCTCTATCAAGGTTAGTTTGTCTCAGTTATGCAATATAATCTCTATGAGTCCTTTGTTTTGCTCTTGTAATGAGCCAATAGACAACAGGGCTTTTTTTATTAGCTTTAAATCATAAAAAGCTTTACGCCCATATTGATGCATCATCATTTGATGAAAAACTTAGCCCAAAAAAATCGCAACGCTCTACGTTACGATTTTAATGAGTCAACAGCGATTTCGCCATCTCCTATTAGTTAATCATCGTTTAAAAAACAAAGTGTTCACTGTCTAGTGCCATCATTGAATCTACGCCATTTTGAATACAGGCTGCATGACCTTTTGCTCTGGGTAACATACGTTGTATATAGAATTGCGCGGTTTTGATTTTAGCTTCATAGAAAGCACTTTCAGTAGTGCCCGCTTCAAGTTTGTCTTGTGCCACTTTGGCCATTTTGGCTCAAAAGAATGCCAGAGTGACATAACCTGCATACATTAAGTAATCTACCGATGCACCGCCGATTTCATCTGGGTTTTTCATGGCTTTACCGCCAATGAGCACGGTTATGTCATGCCACTCTTTTGCATAGGCCATGATGGGTTTAATAAATTCAGCCATGGCTGGGTTATCCATATTTTGCTGACAAAATACAGTGACATCTTTCGAAAATGGCTTTAATACTTCACCTTGTGTGCCAATAATTTTACGGGCTAACAAATCAAGTGCTTGAATACCGGTTGTACCTTCATATAAGCAACTGATTTTTGTGTCACGCATCAGCTGTTCCATGCCCCACTCTTTAATAAAGCCATGGCCACCGAACACTTGCACGCCGTGACTAGTACATTCAAAGCCAAGCTCAGATAGAAACGCCTTAGCTATCGGGGTCAATAATGCCAGTTTAGTTTCGGCATCCGCTCTAATGGCTTCATCTTTTTCTGCATGGCCAATATCAACCAGTTGCGCTAGGTAAGATACTAACGCGCGACCGCCTTCAGCAATCGATTTTTGCGTTAACAGCATTCTGCGAACATCTGGATGGACAATAATCGGATCGGCTGGGCCATTTGGGTTCTTTATGCCACTGATTGAGCGCATTTGTAAGCGATCCTTAGCGTATGCCAGCGCACCTTGGAATGAAGCTTCTGCTGCGGCAACACCTTCGTTAGCGACACCAATACGGGCGGCATTCATAAAGGTAAACATGCATTTTAAACCGCGATTAGGCTCACCAATCAGGTGACCTGTTGCACCATCAAAATTGATCACACACGTCGCATTACCATTAATCCCCATTTTGTGTTCAATAGAACCACAATTCACGCCATTTCGATTTGAAATTGTGCCGTCTTCATTCACGTTAAATTTAGGCACGATAAATAATGAGATGCCTTTATTACCCTCTGGAGAGCCAGGAATACGGGCAATAACAATATGCACAATGTTGTCTGATAAATCGTGCTCGCCTGCTGAAATAAAGATTTTAGTACCGCTTAATGAATAAGTGCCATCAGCTTGTAATTCAGCTTTGGTGCGCAGCATGCCTAAGTCAGTACCACAATGCGGCTCTGTTAAACACATCGTGCCGGTCCATTTTCCGTCAACAAGGTTTGGCATAAATTGCTGTTTTTGGGCTTCGGTACCATGCGCTTCAATGGTCGCTAATGCACCGTGACTAAGGCTCGGGTACATGGCAAAACTGTGGTTAGCACTTGAAAACAATTCTGCAATGCTGATATTCAATGAGTGAGGTAAACCCTGGCCACCAAATTCTTCAGATTGGGATAATGTCGGCCAACCGCCTTCAACATACTGGTCATAGGCTTGTTTAAACCCATCTGGTGTAGTCACAACGCCGTCGTTCCATGTGCATCCTTGTTGATCACCAATTTGATTTAATGGTGCAACCACTTCTTCTGTGAGTTTTGCAGCTTCAACAATAATGGCATCAACCATATCTAGGCTTGCATCGTCATAATCTAAACGTTGGTAATGTTGCTCACAGTTGAGCAATTCTTGCATCACAAATTTCACATCACGAACGGGGGCTTTGTATTCAGGCATTGTTGCTCTCCAGGTATTTATCAGTCCAATTGCATATAAAAAAGTTGACCGAATCTAATCAACTATAAAAGGGTTAACTCTGATGCTAAGTGAACTGCAAGTATTATCCAAATGCATATTAATTATATGTACACATTCGCTGTATTTATAGTTGAGCGATAACAAGGACTCCAGATACTTAGCTAAATATGTGTTTCTAACAGCCAAAAAACTAATAACAATGCTTCTTTTGAACAAAATTTGAGTAAAAACACTAGTTTAGTAACACGCTATTCTTTAAATGAATAGTAGCTTATTAAAATAATTGATTTGTTTAATGTTGCGACTCGTCCTAGCATGAAATTGCGGTCAATTGTTCACTATAAGTGGTAATTTCGTATTTTCAGGAAAATTTCGTTAAGAAAACTAATTCTTGAAGATTCCCCTTGTTGTTATTGAATAAAGCTGTTTTACAAAGATCGATATTTATAAATCACAAACAAGAACGCTTAAGCGTCGTATATATCTTTGGTAATTCAACGTATTAGTTAGCTTGTTTAATAACGATTAGTCTTTATCTGGGGAAATAAATGAATAATAAATCACAGATTTTCAAATACTCTATTCTTTCACTTGCGGTTTTTGGGGTACTTAGCTCTTCGGCAATTGCTGCTGAAGAAGAAGTAAAGCAAGAAGAAGGTATGGAGCGCATTATGGTTACCGCCTCTAAACGTGCAAAAGGATTACAAGAATCTCCTGTTGCCGTTACCGTGGTAAGCAGCAAAGCCATTGAGCAGGCTAAGGTCATGGACATCGATGATCTTCAAACCTTAGTACCTACTTTACGTGTTACCCCACTTCAACGTTCAACCAATACCAATTTTGCCATCCGAGGTTTTGGCAATGGGACTAACAATACCGGGATTGAGCCCTCAGTTGGGGTATTTATTGACGGTGTATATCGCTCTCGCGCCGCGGCTCAAATTGGTGATTTACCAAGGCTGCAGCAAATTGAAGTGTTAAGTGGTGCCACAAAGTACCCTATTTGGTAAAAATGCATCAGCAGGTGTTATTAGTGTGACAACGCGTGAACCTTCTTATTATGAACACGGGAAAATTGAAGCCGGTATTGGTAATTTTAATCAAAAAGTGATGAAAGGTTATTACACTAATGGCATCAACGATAACTTAGCCTTTAGTGTGTCTGGTGGGTTTAACACTCGAGATGGTTACACTGAGTCGGTATCAGGCTTAGACGATGTTAACGATCGTGATCGCTGGAATGTACGCGGTCAGGCACTGTTTGAGCCTACTGATGATGTCAAACTGCGCCTCATTGCCGATTACAGCGAAATAGAAGAAGCTTGCTGTACGGTCGAAAACTCTATTACATGACCTAACTACTGCAGCTGTTCGCGCTTTAGGGGGCATGGATCTCGACGAAACCAGTTCATTTGCCTATCAATCTACACTTAACTCTGACCCAATCAACAATGTTAAAGATGGCGGCGTGTCACTTCAATTAGATATTGATTTTGAGGGATATGCATTTACCTCAATTAGTGCGATACGTAATAACGAATCGGACTTTATGAATGATGTTGACTACACCACCTTAGACATTTTGACAGAAGGCGGTTACACCGACATTGACACCATGACCCAAGAATTTCGCTTAGCCTCAACAGGCGAACGCACATTTGAATGGATGTTTGGTGCTTATATTTTTCATGAAGAAGTCTCCACGGGTGACACCTTATATTACGGCAATGACATTCGTAATTATTTTGATGTGCTAATGGCTGCTGGTGGTGCACCTGGATTACTCGAAGGTGTTGAGGGTGTATATGGTATTGCCCCTGGTACGTTCTTTTCAAATACGTCATCAGTTAGCTCTGATTTTGAACAAGAAAATGATGCTTACTCATTATTTGCCAGTTTCGATTACCACATTAACGATCAATTTACCGCTATCTTTGGGGTGAGTTATACCAATGACCAAAAAGAGCTTAAGATTTCTCAAAATAATACCGATGTGTTTTCATCGCTAGATCTTGAAAACGAGTTGACTCTTTTTGGCGTACCGATTGGCAGTATTCCTACATTAGCACCCGCAGTCCCCACGCTAGAAAGCTTACAGTTTTTACCGCCAATGTTAGGCCTACCTAACAGTGTTGAAGATAACAAAACCGATGACAGTAAAACCACCTGGTCACTGCGTTTAGCTTATGAAATTAACGATAATATCAATGTGTTTGCTACTGCTGCCACGGGCTTTAAGGCCTCATCTTGGAACTTGTCCCGTTATTCAAGTCCATTTGCCACAGATCAAGATGCATTGGTCTCTGCTGGTATTGAAGAGCCCAATCAAGTGTATGGTGGTAGATACGCCTCACCAGAGGAAGCTAAGGTGTATGAAATTGGCATCAAAACTCAATTTGAAAACGGCTCATTCAACGCAACGCTCTTTGATCAAACCATTGAAGGGTTTCAATCTTCTATCTTTATCGGCACTGGCTATGTGTTAGCCAATGCAGGTAAGCAAAGTACTCAAGGGTTTGAGTTCGATTCAAACTACAACATCACCGACGACTGGTCAGTGACCTTAGCAGGTACCTTCCTCGATCCAGTTTACGACTCATTTGAAGGCGCATCGGGTTTAGATGACCCAGTTGATCTGTCTGGTGAGCAACCTGCAGGTATTCACGAAGTGAGTATATCTGCAGGGATGGTGTACAACTTTGAAGTGTTTAACGGCGCTAATGGTTATGTACGCGCAGACTATTTATATGAAAGCGACGTTAAAGTAGCAGAAAACACACCAGAGTCATTAACGCGTGAAGTGAATACCGTAAACGCCAGTACAGGGCTTGCCTTTGATAATGGCGTGAGTGTTCAACTTTGGGTGCGTAACTTAACCAATGATGAGTACCTACTATCGGCTTTCCCACCTCCAATTCAAGCTGGGAGTTTTAATGGCTATCCTAATCAGCCACGGACTTTTGGTGCAAACGTGTCGTACCAATTTTAATTAACCATTGCTTATAACGTCAGCAAACTATTGGCTGGCGTTATAAGTGTTAATAACTGCAAAAACGCATTTATACCTAACATCAGGTATAGCTTGATGATTTAATAACAATAAGAGTCGCCATTATGTCTATAGAATCTATCTTAAAAAATCGCTATTCCGTTCGTGCCTTTCAACCTAAGCCTGTACCTGAAAATGTGCTCAAACAAATCTTTTCTAGTGCGCAACTATCGCCATCAAACTGTAATGTACAACCTTGGCAAACTTGCGTGGTATCGGGGGCAACTAAAGACACATTAAAAGCCAAATTTATCGAAACCTTAATGAGCGGCGCCACACCTAACCCCGATTTTAATTGGTTACCACAATATCAAGGGGTGCACCGTGACCGTCAATTTGGCTCAGCTAATGCACTTTATAGCTCGGTAGGTATCGCGCGCGAAGACAAAAAAGCCCGTCAAATGGCCATGGTGCGTAATTGGCAGTTTTTTGATGCGCCTCATGCAGTATTTTTCACTATGGACAAGTACCTGGACATTATGGGTGCCGTCGATTTAGGCATTTATGCGCAAACCTTATCATTAGTGATGGCAGAACACGGCGTGGCAAATTGTATGCAAGGTGCATTAGGTCAATTTCCCGAGCCGGTTCGTGAAATCTTAGGTCTACCCGATGAGCGTGGCATTTTATTTGGTATGTCTTTTGGCTATGCCGATGATAACGCCGCAGTTAACCGTACCCGTACTCAACGTGAAACCTTAGAGACTGCAGTAACATTTTTTAACTAAACAACAGCAATTTGAGCTGACTTAACGCTAATTGGTTTTAACATTGAGATTGCATATGACACTCACACATAACCATATATTAATCGATGATATCAATATTCATTATGTTGAGTCAGTGCCTCAGACCGTTCAACCATCGATAGAAACGATTGTTTTCTTACATGGATTCCCAGAGTTTTGGGGAACATGGAATAAACAACTCGCGTTTTTTGCCAAACAATATCGGGTTATTGCACCAGACTTACCGGGGTACAATCTCAGCGAAAAACCTCACAATATTGACTTTTATGACCTGCCTAATCTGATTCATATTATAAGTAAATTCATTACTGCATTAAGTCCAGACCATCCAGTTACGTTAGTGGCGCATGATTGGGGCGGCGCCATCGCATGGCCATTAGCAGCGTTTAAACCACATCTTTTACAGCAATTGATCATACTAAATGCCGCTCATCCCAGTACTTTTACTCGCGAAATGATCAACAACCCTCGTCAACGGAGTAAAAGTAATTATATTCATGAACTTATAGGCTGTGATGGTGAACGATTATTAACTCAACATAATTACCGTTATCTCACAGATAATATTTTTCAGTGTCAAACGAATACATTTTTTACCCCTGAGATCATCGATACATATCGCCATGTTTGGCAACAACCGGGCGCGATTAATGGCATGCTGCAATATTATCGTGCAATGCCACAACTGGCGGAAAAAGAAACCGCTCATAAGCAAAGTGATCATCACTCAACCAGTGCAACTCAAGTTAAGCCCACGAGTGAAATCAAAATCCCCAATATTCGACTAAACATACCTACGCTGGTGCTTTGGGGCGAGCAAGATTTGGCATTTGTTAATGAAAACCTCGATGGATTACTCGATTACGTTGCACATTGCACTATCAAACGATTTCCCAATACCAGTCACTGGATCCAACACGAACGCCCTGATGAAGTGAATCAGGCAATCAATGAATTTATAAGCCCATCAAAATAATAACCATAAAGGTGTTTTATGACAGAGATTGAACAAGATCAAATCCGAGCATGCGTATTTGAAGTCGAAAAACAAAATTTAAGCACAACTCGGATCATCGACTTATCGGTATCAGCCCCGTTAGCCCATAACGAAGTGCTTTTGCGGATAGACACGTTTGCACTCACGGCAAATAACATTAGCTATGGTATTACCGGTGATGCACTGGGTTACTGGCACTTTTTTCCATCAAGCAAACCACAACATTGGGGACGTTTACCCGTCATGGGCTATGCAGAAGTTATCGCATCAAAACATGACCAAGTATTAATCGGAGAAAGAGTATGGGGCTTTATGCCTATGGCAACGCATTTCATCGTTTTAGCTGGCCAAGTTAATCAGGGAGGCTTTAGCGATATCAGCCCATGCAGAGAAGGTTTGTCACCGGTATACAGTAAGTTTGACCGTGTAAGTGCCAATCCATTTTATCAACCACAAAACGAAGATTACGACATTTTACTTAGAGGATTGTTTACCACCTCATGGTTAGTTGATGATTTTATGTGCGATAACCAGTATTTTGATGCCGAACAATATCTCATCACCAGTGCATCAAGTAAAACCAGTATTGCCCTCGCCTTTAACATTAAGCAACGGGGTGAACGCCCCGCGATAGGCATAACTTCAGAGGCCAACATTGCATTTGTAGAAAGTCTCAATTGCTATGACAAAGTCATTAGTTATCAACGCATCCAAGACCTGGCCAATAATGTCAGCTCAATACTGGTGGATATGGCAGGTGGCAAAACCACTTTAGCTACAATACATCATCATTTTGTAGATAAGCTTAAATACTCCTGTCGTATCGGCGCGACACAACATCATGACATTGAGCTCAACCAAACCGCTCAAAGCACTCAACTTCCAGGCGCAACCCCTACCTTCTTTTTTGCACCTACACAGTTGAAAAAGCGCACTCTAGATTGGGGCGCTGGCGAAACCATGAAGCAAATGAGTCTGGCTTTATTGCAATATATCGCCTTTTGTAAAAGCGTAATTTCAATTAAACACACCCATCAACTTGATAATCTAAATGATGTTTATCAAAGCGTACTGGCTGGCAGCGCAGAGGCGTCTATCGGTCAGATAATCTTACCTAACAAGTCATGAATCACGTGTATGAACAGATGTTTCTTTAACTAAACAAGGTTTACTCGAGGTTATTATGGATAACATGGAACTGATAACGTTAGTCAATACACAAGTGATTCCTATATGTATTTTTTTGATTATGATGGGAATGGGTTTATCGTTAGTGGTTAATGATTTTAAACGCGTCGTTAAATATCCTAAAGCGGTGGCCATTGGCTTAACCAACCAATTATTACTGCTCCCTATCATTGGGTTTGCATTGGCCAATATTATGCCGTTAGAACCTGAATACGCGGTTGGAGTGATGTTATTGGTATTGTGCCCCGGTGGCACAACGTCCAATATGTTTTCACACTTGGCTAAAGCCGACGTGGCCTTGTCGGTCACTATGACAGCTGTAGCCAGTTTAATAACTGTGTTCACGATACCAGTGGTGCTTAATTACTCGCTTATTCACTTTATGGGTGAAGGCAGTGAATTTAAGTTACCGATTATCGCCACCATGATAAGCCTGATGAAGCTCACTATAGTCCCTATTGCACTGGGCATGTTGGTAAGACGTTACGCGCCAAAGATAGCAGAAAGTACCCAAGTGCATGTGTCACGTTTTGGTATTTTATTTTTAACCTTATTGATAATCTTTTTGACGTATATTCAACAGGATATTGTTATCCCCGCATTAATTGCTGCTGTAGCCAGTATCGGTCATTCTCAATATCACAACCATGCTGTTAGGCTACTACTCAAGTAAATATTTTGGTCTTAATTTTGCGCAGCGCACCTCAATCACCATCGAAGTCGGTCTGCAAAACAGTACGTTATCTATGTTTATGGCGTTAACCCTACTCGCCAATTATAAAATGTCGTTCACTCCGGCTATTTACACCCTTACCATGCTATTTACTGCGGGTATTTTAGTCGGTATGTTGAACTCTAAATACGTAAAAGCGAAGCAGTTAACCCGCTCCGTGGTTGAAAACTAAAAAAGATAAACGAACCCATTAGGTGCAACATGCAATTAATCAATGTAACGATAGAAAATAATGTCCATATCATTAGTCTAAATAATGGCAAGGTGAATGCAATATCACCCGAGGTAATTACACAACTAAACCTTGCGCTTGATGATGCAGAACAGCAAGCGGCTGTGGTAATACTCACAGGACAGCCCGGCATTTTGTCGGGCGGATACGATTTAAACACCATGAAACAAAGCCCAGAAGCCGCAATGGCGTTGGTCACAGCAGGCTCGAATTTATCTCGCAGAATGTTGGCGTTTGTAACCCCTATTATTGGCCTGTGCAGTGGTCATGCTATTGCTAAAGGCGCATTTTTATTACTGAGCTGTGATTACCGCATCGGCTGTAGCGGCGCGTTTAAAATTGGGTTAAATGAAGTCGCCATCGGCATGACAATGCACCAGGCAGGAATTGAAATCGCCCGTAACCGCATTCCAATTAATTATCTCTCTCGAGCGGTCATTAATGCTGAGCTTTTTAGCCCAGAAGCCGCCATAAACGCTGGCTTTTTGGATCAGGTTGTAGCGCCAGATCAACTCATGCAGACCGGCCTTGCTGTTGCAAGCCAAATGCAACAACTGAATATGAAAGCCCATCAGGGCACAAAATTAAAAGAACGTCAGCACATTTTAACAGCCTTAGGTGCTGCAATTGAGCATGACGCATTAACCACAAAAATAATATAGGGATATCACCATGAGTCTGCAAGAAAGCTATAACACTCTCACCGTTGAGATTAACAACAAAGTCGCCCACATTGTGCTTAATCGTCCTGATGAACTTAACTCGATGAATGTGGATTTTTGGCATGAGTTTCCTCAAGTCATTGAAACGATAAATAATCAATCAGCTGCACGAGCCATTGTGATTTCATCAACAGGTAAACATTTTTGTGCAGGCATGGATCTCGCGGTGTTTAGTGCCAACAATGGCACAGATAATATTGAGCTTGGTCGTAAGCATGAGCAATTACGCCGTCTAGTGTTAAGACTGCAAACTTGTTTTAATGTCTTAGAGTCTGTGCGAATGCCGGTTTTAATGGCCATTCAAGGCGGTTGCATTGGCGGCGCGGTCGATATGGTCACAGCTGCTGATTGTCGTTATTGCACCCAAGATGCCTTTTTCAGTATCGAAGAAACCAAGCTCGGCATGACCGCTGATGTCGGTACACTACAACGCTTACCCAAGCTTATCTCTATCGGTTTAGTCAAAGAGCTTGCCTACACAGGCCGCAGAATGCCTGCAGATGAAGCTAAACAAGCTGGTTTAGTCAATCATGTGTATGACAACCATCAGTCAATGCTTGATGCAGTTTTGGGCATGGCGGCAGAAATGGCAGCGCGTTCTCCCTTAGCTGTGGCTGGTTGTAAAGAAATGATTAACTATGCCCGTGACCATAGTGTGGCAGACAGCCTAAATTACATGTCGGTTTGGCAAAGCGGCATGTTCCAGCCACAAAATGACATGATGGAAATCTTTACAGCTAAAGCGCAAAAGCGCGAGCCACAATTTGCTGAATTGACTCAAATAGATCCATCAAAAATATTCTAAGCATTATGGACTATTGCACTCTTTGCTATCAACACGCTTTATAGATGATTTTATTTGATAGCAAAAAGTGTTCAACCATTTAGAGACATTATGACGAAACCATTAATTAACCTAGTGCATGCTAATGGCTTTCCGGCGGGAAGTTATAACACCTTTTTAGCTCAATTTGAGGGCGACTATCGCACGATTGCCCACAATCAATTTGGTCACAACGTGATGTATCCCATTCACAGTAACTGGCAACACCTAGTGACTGAGTTAATAGAATTTATTAAAAAACAACATGAACCGGTGATTTGTGTTGGCCACTCTTTTGGAGGAGTTCTTTCATTTATCGCGGCTTGCCAACATCCTGAATTATTCAGAGGGTTAGTCATGTTAGACCCACCAGTGGTCACTGGGGCATTTTCTCATTTACTGAGTTTTATTAAACGCACTCCCTATATTGATAAATTATCTCCGGCGGGCAAAGCGAAAACACGCCAGCATCAATGGCCAGAAAACACTAACTTGGTTGATTATTTTTCACAGAAAGGTTTGTTTAAAGACTTTGACCCGCGTTGCTTGCAAGACTACGCCTCATCTTGTGCAGTGCAGCGTAATAATCGGTTAGAGCTAAGTTTTTCGCCCGCTGTAGAAGCTGATATATTTAGGCACTTACCGACTAATCTTGCTAAGTACAAAAACAAGTTAACCGTACCTGCAAAACTCATTTACGGTGAAAACACCACTATCTTTCCGATTAAACATTTTAAGCGTTTTGCTAAATTAAACGACATCGATTTAATGACGTTACCTAAGGGCGGCCACATGTTTCCATTAGAACAGCCCGAAAACACTGCTACCATGGTCAAAGAGATTATTAAAGATTGGTGACAGCGATAGTCAATGTTGATTAAATAGCAGTAAAAGGAGAGTGCAATGCTAAAGCCAACGACATTGTTAACCGCCCTTACCTGTGGCTTGGGATTAAGTTTTTCTGTGTTCGCGTTACCGTTAGATAAAATACAACTCCCTCAGGGATTTAGTATTGATATTTACGCTGACAATATCGAAAACGCACGCCAAATGGCACTGGGCGATAAAGGCACGGTATTTGTGGGCAGTCGCAAGGCTGGTAATGTATATGCGCTTATAGACAGTGATAATGACTTTAAAGCCGATAAACAGATCGTTATCGCGAAAGATTTGTTTATGCCATCAGGATTAGCATTTCATGATGGCAGTTTGTATGTTGCAGAGGTCGATAAAATTTGGCGTTACCCTAATATTGAAAACACCTTACCTAGCATCCCTAAACCCGAATTAGTTTTCGATAAGCTACCTAATAAAGCCCACCATGGTTGGAAATTCATTGCCTTTGGAACTGATGGACACTTATATATTCCCGTCGGCGCACCCTGCAATGTATGTGAAAGTGATTTACCTTTTGCGTCCATCTTAAAACTCAATGTCGACACTAAACAAACCACGATTGTGGCTAAAGGTGTGCGTAATAGTGTTGGGTTTGATTTTCATCCCGTTACGGGCGAGCTATGGTTTACCGACAACGGCCGCGACATGATGGGCGACGATTTACCCGACGATGAGCTTAATCATGTCACTCAAACTGGCAAACACTTTGGTTTTCCTTTTATTCACAATACCGATATTTCCGACCCCGATTTTACTAACCCTACCATTGCCAAACTCAACACGCCTCCAGTATTAGCTTTAGGCGCTCATGTTGCCGCATTAGGCATGGAGTTTTATCAAGGCAAGCAATTTCCTGCAGCTTATAAACACTCAATCTTGATTGCTCAACACGGCTCGTGGAACCGCACAAACAAAGTCGGTTACCGTGTAATGCAAGTCGTACTTGAAGGCGATAAGGTGATAGATTACAAACCCTTTGCCACAGGTTGGCTTGATGGCGAACAAAGTTGGGGTCGTCCAGTTGATGTAATGACTCTGGCAGATGGTTCTATCTTGGTATCAGATGACTTTGCCAATGCAATTTATCGGGTGAGTTATAACAAGCAGTAATGTTTTTCAGGCTTAGTCTTAGATGATAGTAAACTTACTAAGCCTCTTCTTGTCGTCCCTGCTGGGCTGTTAAGCTGGGCTCCAAGTGTTTTTGCTTTTTCACTTATGACTAAAATGTGCGTGAAAGGCCATGATAAGTTAACGTATTCTTTTATACAACATCTTAAGCGGCATCAAGTTCATCGTTGAATTGGGGCATTCCAATGATTGTTTCTGACTAATTTTGCATAGAATTTAACTTAAGGCACAAGTTTTGAACTGTTTATAAAAGTTTACCTTGCCCCCACTCAATTTTGACCCACTCAATTAAATTTACACGACTACCAAGACGGTAGCCGTGTGGGGAACTGTAAGTCGGTTATTTTGACACGGTGTTTAAGGTTAATTACAGGTTCTTAAATCCACACTCTTTATAGCCACCAGTGCACGCAGACCACTTGTACCTGCTTGTTGCATGACATGTGTAAAAACCGGTATTAGTTCTACCTGGGGCAAGCGTAGAATCACTTCCACAACTCCATTTTCCATCTTTCTTTTCTATGCACATTTTCACATAAATCGTTTGCGAGCAACCGTTCTTTACTTTAATTTGTAATGAGTCTGGAGAACCACAGCTATTTCCCCAGTTATCGTCGAGTGAAACACAGTGCTGCGCATCCGCGGCGAAAACACTAGCTGATAGCCACAAACTGATAAGCGAAATAATGCCAATTAATTTTGTCATATAATATTCCCTTTCGTACGCCCAGATAAAGAAATGCTTTAGGTGTAGGGCGTATTAAACACCTAACAGCTTATTAAAGAACGGCTTCCCGATAAAGCCGACCTTTGAGTTATTGATTAACATCATCCTACATTTCCTATATCTATGAACTAACGGCGAAAACAATTTAATGGTTCTTACACTCAAATAAAACTTAAATTACACCTTAAAAGTGTCAAGATAAAATGTAAAAATAAACCAAACAACATTAATATATTAAAATAGCTCAAATTTTCTCAACATAGTCTTTTAGATTGATTTTTGTTCACCGATATATGGCCATGTTGATGGTATTAAGCTAATAAATTTACTTATTGATAGAACGCCGACATTGACTGAATACGAATGTAATACATATCAAAAGCTGGCATTAATCGATACATTGTAATTTGAGTATGTTGGTAAGTACGGTATTTTTATGGACGTTAAACGAAGTCAATTTTCACACAAAAACACATCATTTTTTCTTTTTTTGCTTTTTGTATGCTCTGGCGTTGCCAGTGTTCATGCAAATGCCGAAGAACCAATCCCTTATCAATCTGACTGGTTAAAAAATCATTACGCTGAACGAATTGCACATTTTACATTACAGCCTCTGAGATCAGGTGATATTGTATTTATTGGCGACAGTATTACAGAGCAAGGGTTAAATTGGGCAATAAGGTTTAACGACCTGCGAGTGAGAAACCGTGGTATTAGCGGTGACACGACCTATGGTGTTTTGGCTCGATTAGACGAACTGAAAATGACACAACCTAAGGCGATATTTTTAAAAATAGGTGTAAACGATATTTTTAATTTTTATTATATTAAACAAATAAAAAACTTATCATCTGTCAGTGAAAACATCGAAAACATCGTGATACAACTAAACGAAGCCCTGCCTAACACGCCTATTTTTGTGCAAAGTATTCTGCCTGATCATCGCGATTTTATCACTGACATGGTGCAAACCGTTAATCAACAAATCAAAACGATTAAACACGCACGTTTTACCTATATCGATTT
Organism: Shewanella phaeophyticola; assembly: GCF_025398315.1. Lineage (GTDB taxonomy): Bacteria > Pseudomonadota > Gammaproteobacteria > Enterobacterales > Shewanellaceae > Shewanella > Shewanella phaeophyticola. Next base: position 1,828,693 of record NZ_JAODOQ010000001.1, on the reverse strand, counting down.
ACATTCTGCATTTTTGTCCTCAAATGGCACAATGAACAGCTCTCTAACTACCGACGGGACACATTTAAATCAAGCAGGCTACGCACTATGGGCGGAGCAACTGGCTCCAATAATGGCAGAGTTAAAATGAAGTATATTTTTATACTCTATTTTTTGACGATAAATTTATGCCTAGCAGATGAAAAACCCATACACAGTTATCCAAACGGGGCAACAAAAGCCGTTATATTCAGTTATGATGATGGTGTTATTCAAGATAGAAAATTGGTTGAATTATTTAACCAATATCATGTGGTGGGCACATTTAACTTAAATTCAGGGTTGTTTGGTAAAAAACTACCTTGGATGGAAGCCTTCATTGGTAAACAAGGTGAATACATTAACCTTGATGAAATCAAGTCGCTTTATAAAGGCCATGAAATTGCAAGTCACAGTTACTCACATCCTGGTTTTGCAGGGTTAAACGAAGCGGAACTTAGATTTCAACTGTCTCGCGATCAGCAAATTTTAGCACCGATTAACGGCAGCCCTTTAAAATCATTTGCTTACCCTTTAGGTTCTTACGATAACGCCGCCATGCAATTAGTTAAACAAGCTGGATTGACCAACGCAAGAACCACAAACGATACCCATAATTTTGAACTACCCAAAAACTATATGGAGTGGAACCCTACTGTTCACCACGAAAAAGCGATGCCATTAGTTAAACAATATATCGCACTTAAAAGCGAAAAACTGACCGTGATGATGATATGGGAGTACGCTTGGGAGTTTGATAAAAAGACCCAAAATAATAATTGGGATTACGCCGAAAAGCTTATTCGGACGGTCTCAAACAAAAATGATATTTGGTATGTATCGGCAGCAGAGTATATTCAATTTTTAGAAAGTATCAAACAGTAATAAAGCCCTGTTAAATCTATACCCATTTACCGTACGTATTAGTAGTTAAACGAACGTTGGAGCAACAACACCATCTACTATCTGCTCTACCGCTAAACTCGCCCATGCATTGTAAATCGGTGCACCTGGGTGAAACCCATCGCTGGCCATCACTTGTCGCATAAAATCGAGCATAGTTATTTCGGGTTGCGGGTTATCTAATGGTAATTTAATCATAGCAAAACGGCTTGTTTGATTGTCCTGCTGATTAAGTTTATGGATTAATTGCGCTAAGCGCTCATTAAACTGATTAGCACGTTGGCCTAAACTCCACCGCAGAGGATTGGGCAATGCCGGAAATAATCCCAGTGGCGGTAATGCTGTAACGAGTATGAGTTTTGGCTGATAAAGCTGGCGGATAAGCTCAAAAAATTGCTGTTGTTGCTGCAACCATTTATCGCAACTTACCGATGAGGTGATGTCGTTTACACCAAGTGAGGTGATAATTACATCAAATGTTGATTGCCCTAATATGGGGTGTGCCGGTGTACACTGCTGCTTGAGCGCCTCTAAGGTTGTTGATGTTGTCGCACCTGTTTTAGCAAACAAGGCGTAATTCACATCTAGTGTTGGGCTTAATTGCTCAATCACCTGGCCAAGAAGTGCCTCACTTTGATTACAAACGCCAACACCGGCGGCGGCTGAGTCGCCTAAAATCAATAAATTTAATGTCGGATTAGCCCCTGTTTGCCCCACTCGTTCGCCTTCTGGCTCTGGCAACTTTGGTGTTGTGCGTCGCACTTTGAGCCCTTGTAACACAAGCACTGGGGCCAACATAATCGAAATTCCGTGATACAACATATAGACTCCTTAAAGTCATTTCCCTGTCATTACTTTATGTCACTTGTCACTTGTCACTTGTCACTTGTCACTTGTCACTTGTCACTTGTCACTTGTCACTTGTCACTTGTCACTTGTCACTTGTCACTTGTCACTCAGACCATTATTGATTATCAGCAATAAATTGCACCACAACTTCGGCTAACACTTCGCCTTTATCTTCTTGTAAAAAGTGTCCGCCACTGACAATGGTGGTGTGTTTTTGCCCTTGGGTACCGGGGATGAATTTTTGCATCAAGGCGTCGCCCCCTTTGGTAATAGGATCAGAGTCACTAAAGGCAGTTAAAAACGGTTTATTCCATTTTGCTAACGCTTTCCATGCTGCACGGTTTTTAGCTGCTGCGGGGTCATCTGGTGTGATTGGCACAAGTAAAGGAAACTGACGCGCGCCCTCTTTATAGCGTTCATCAGGAAATGGCGAATCATAAGCGGCGATAATCTCGTCGGTCAGTGTCGATACACAAGCACGGTTTATTAAGCTGCCAGTCGGAAAAATATCAACATCTTGTGAGAATTGGCGCCATTTGAGAAAGGCTTCTCCGGGTTGATGATCACCTGTGGGTAACATGGTATTGGCTGCAACTATCCGAGCAAAGCGTTCGCTGTGTTCTGCCGCTAATCGTAAACCAATCAAGCCGCCCCAATCCTGACATACTAAGGTCATGTCATTAAGGTTAAGATGTAACATGAAAGAGGTTATCCAATCAACATGACGCTGATAGGTATAGTCTGAGCGTTTTGTTGGTTTGTCTGAACGGCCAAAACCAATTAAATCGGGCACGATGACCCGATGCCCTGCTTTTACTAAGATGGGGATCATTTTACGATACAAAAAACTCCATGTCGGCTCGCCATGCAGCAAGAGTATTGGCGCAGCATCTACTGGCACCTCGTCAACATAATGCACTCTCAACTCGCCGCCTTCGTTATCATCGACGTTTAAGTAATGCGCAGCAAAAGGGTAATCTGGCAAATGAGCAAAACAGCTGTCTTCTGTACGTAAAAAATCCATATTATGTCGGTTCCTTGGTCTGTTTTATAAGTGCCAAACAGTCGTCAATTTAATTAACCTGAATTCGGGATAAGGGATGAGCTTATGCTATTTAAAATCAACATGTTACCCCTTTCTCACTTTCAAGCTTGTCATTTGTTCTGTTAACAAGGCGAATTGACGCGTCAATAGCAAGCCTATTGCAAGTCGATTCAACGCAGTTAGCAGGGCAAAGTACTGTTTGAAAGGCGTTGATTATCCCGAGCTCAGGTTAATTAGCTTATGTCCTTAATGGCCGGCCTATGCCATCTACAGTTAACGGGTACATTTTGTCGCCAACCAGTTTTTGAATAATCGAAATTGAATGATGTACCTGCCAGTATTGTTCTGGTTGTGGGTTCAACCAGGCGACTTTATGAAAATGACCGAGTAGTCGATTCATATACTCTATGCCGGGCTTTTCATTCCAATGTTCAACACTGCCGCCTTTAGCAATGATTTCGTAGGGATCCATGGTGGCATCACCCACAAAAATCACTTTATAGTCAGACGAGAAAGTCCGTAACACTTCTTCTAGTTCAATGGTTTTATCAAACCGGCGGTGATTGTCTTGCCATACTTTTTCATATAAACAGTTATGAAAATAAAAAAAGCGTAAGTGTTTAAATTCGCTGTGTGCGGCTGAAAATAACTCTTCGCAGGTATGAATGTAGTCATCCATTGAGCCCCCGATATCGAAAAACATGAGCACTTTTACCGCGTTGTGACGCTCTGGCTCCATGTGCACATCAAGTAAGCCGCCATTTTGCGCGGTTGAGCGGATAGTCGTATTGATATCAAGCTTTTCACTGGCACCTGTGCGGGCAAATTTACGTAACTTTTTGAGGTCAATTTAATATTACGGGTACCCAACTCCCGATCCTGATCAAAGTTTTTAAACTCGCGCTTATCCCACACTTTCACCGCGCTGTTATTGCGGTTTTTATCCTGTCCAACACGTATGCCTTCGGGGTTATAACCATAAGCACCAAAAGGCGATGTGCCGCCAGTACCAACCCATTTATTACCACCGGCATGACGTTTTTTTTGTTCTTCTAAACGCTCTTTCAGTGTTTTCATTAGCTCTTCAAGACCACCAAGCGCCTTAAGTTGGTCTTTTTCTTCTTGACTTAAGTGTTTTTCAAACTCTTTACGCAGCCAATCCTCTGGTAATAATTTGTCAAAAATATCAATATGTTCGATACCTTGGAAATACTCTGCAAAGGCGTTGTCGTATTTGTCGTAATAGATTTCATCTTTTACCATGACAATCTTGGCTAAATTATAAAATTCTTCTACATCAGCAAATACTACGCCTTTTTTAAGCAAGGCGATAAGGTCAAGTAGTTCGCGCAAACTACAAGGTACTTTGTGTTTTTTTAGGGTGAGAAAAAATCAATAAACACGACGATGCTACCTGTTTCTGCGGCTCATAAAGGCCAGTTTTTCAATCAATGACACATCCTGTTCATTCTTTAATAAAGCGCCAAATAATGGAATAATATCCGATTGCTTATCCAGTAATGCCTGTTGTGAAATGTCATCGGAGATCAGTAATTTTAACCAATCAATAAGCTCAGATGTTGATGGCTTTTTCTTAATGCCATTGACTTCTCGCAGATCGAAAAACACATCTAAAGCCTGAGTTAACAGGGTTTGCTTTACATCTGGATGATGCACATCAATGATTTTTTCCATTTCCGCTTTGGTTGGAAACTTAATGTAATGGAAAAAGCAGCGACGTAAAAACGCATCGGGCAGCTCTTTTTCATTATTAGACGTGATGATAATAATGGGGCGCTGTTTTGCTTTGATCACTTGCTGAGTTTCATACACATAAAACTCCATTTTATCGAGCTCTTGCAGTAAATCGTTAGGGAACTCAATGTCAGCTTTATCAATTTCATCAATTAATAAAATGGGACGTTGTTCTTCTTCAAACGCCTGCCATAGCTTGCCTTTTACGATATAGTTGCCAATATCATGCACCCTCGCATCGCCTAATTGACTGTCACGCAGGCGTGATACTGCATCGTACTCATACAAACCTTGTTGGGCTTTGGTGGTCGATTTTATGTGCCATTGATACAGTTTACAATTAAGCGAGCGCGCTAACTCTTCAGCTAACTGTGTTTTACCCGTGCCTGGCTCCCCTTTTATCAATAACGGTTTTTCGAGCGCAATGGCTGCATTAACCGCTAATGTGAGATCATTTGATGCGATGTAGTTTTGGGTACTTTTAAACATGGTTAACCTTTCTATTTATTCGTTATTTGTTGATAATACATTCAATCATCATTAAGCAAGCTTAATCGCTACCGGTGTGCCATTAAAAGCCGCGTTTCCTGTCAGCATATCAACTCGTTTAGCATCTGTTAAATCATTAATACTCACACCAGGTTGAGTGGCGGCTACTGACATATTAGTGCCTTGCTGATTATGCCCCCAGCCTTGGGGCATAGTGACAACGCCTGGCTGAACATCATCGGTAATGACCACTTCTATGCTAATTTCTCCCACTGCGGAGGTGACTATGACCTGCTGGCCAGTCTTTGCCCCTAGGGCATGTGCATCATGTGGGTGTATTTCTAGAGTACACGGATTTTTACCTTTAATGAGCCGCTCTGAATTTTGGATCCAGGTATTGTGGCTTTTCACCAGGCGCCTGCTGATTAAATCAAATGGGTATTGATTATCACGTGTAGTTTGAGTCATAAACGCCTGCAATCGCGGTAAATCATCTTGATAAACCTGCGGGAATAAATCGATATTACCATTCGCGGTTTTAATCCGCTCAGATAAACATGGCATTAATGCGGCCAATATCAATACCGTATGGATTATCAATTAACGTTTGCAAACTCATGCCCTGCTTGCCATATGGCCTTTTTTAAGTTCCATATCCAAGATCATTTCAGGGGTAATTTGTTGCATTGGGTCATCTGCTGGCACATTAAGCATGCGCGCAGCAATCTCTTTCAATATTTGCCAGTCGCTACGTTGCTCGCTGTGCTTTTCAAATAATGGCGCTGAATATTTAACCGTGTTTCTCACTGAGAAGGAGTTAAAGAAAATATCAAAGTGCGAGTTTTCGACCCCCGTGGTGCCCGGTAAAATGATGTCAGCGTATTGGGTGGTTTCATTGAGGTAGATATCAATCGATACCATGTACTCGAGCTCACTAAAGGCTTCAGCCAATTTATGGCCACTGGGTGCTGATAACACAGGATTACCCGCAACCGTAATTAAGCTTCTAATTTGCCCTTCTCCTGGGGTTTGAATTTCTTCTGCTAATGCAGCCACAGGAAACTCACCATTAAAAAACGGTAATTTGCGCACACGGGATTGGTGTTGGCCAAATGAGCTTTTATGACCCGCCTTGTGATTACGCAATAAATCAAATGCCGGTTGCGGAAACATTGCTCCGCCTGCTCTATCAAAGTTGCCGGTAATAATATTGAGCACATTGGTGAGCCATAAACAAATGCCACCAAAGCTCTGGGTCGATGCGCCCATACGGCTATAACAAACTGCTGAGTCGGCAGAGAGCATTTGCGCTGATAAGGTTTCAATGACTTCTGCCTCAATGCCTACCAATGGGCTAACAACTTGTGGCGAGTAATCTCTTACTAGATTTTCGATGTCACCTAACCCATCAACCTTATTGGATAAATGACGTAAATTGACCTTGTTATGCGCAAACACGCAATGGATTAATGCCAACAATAAAAAGGCGTCTTTTTCGGGGCGAATAAACACATGTTGGTCGGCTATTTTGGCGGTGCGGGTTTTGCGCGGATCAACCACCACCACTTTACCACCGCGCTTTTGAATGGCCTTTAAACGCCCAATCACGTTAGGGGCGGTCATCATACTGCCATTTGACACGACAGGGTTTGCGCCAATAATAAGCATAAAGTCGGTTCGGTCAATATCAGACACCGGAATTAACATGCCTGCGCCAAACATAAAATTAGCAGCCACATGGTGCGGTAATTGGTCAGCAGAAGCTGAGCTAAACCGATTAAGAGTGCCAAGGGATTTCATAAACGGTTTGAGAAATAACGCATTACCTAAACTGTGGGCATTGGGATTGCCTAAATACACCGCTAATGCATTTTTGCCATGTTGTTGCTGAATATGTTTGAATTTGTCGACGATTTCGCTAAACGCATCATCCCAACTGATGGCTTGCCAACCTTCAGCGGTACGTTTTATTGGGGTTTTTAAACGGTCGTTATCGGTATAAAAATCCTCTAACGCTAATGCTTTGGGGCAATTATAACCTTGGCTAAATGGGTCAAGTTGATCGCCTTTTATGGCAATAATTTGCTTATCTTGATAGCTAATTTCTAAGCCACACATGGCCTCACAGATATTGCAATTACGATAATGGATATTGATTTCGCTCATATTGTTTACCTGCTTGGCCAGATGTAAAAACAGCACAATCGGTAGCAATTGTGCTGCATGATTAAGGGTTAAACTTTAACGATTAATTTGCCCTTGTTCGCACCGGTAAAGAACAAATTAAGTCCCGTCATCGCTGACTCAAGCCCCTCTAACACATGCGCGCGATGCTTAATCTGCCCGTTCATGACATAGGGTGTCAGTTTTTGTAACAAGGCCGGTACGTCGCCAAAGTGGTCTGGCATGGTGAAACCTTGAATGGTTAAGCGTTTTTTTATCACTTGGATCCAGTTTGAGTCCAAGATCAGGCACTGCTTTTGGATAATCTGCAATCATGCCGCACACCACAATGCGCCCGTGGGCATTCATTCTGGCGAATACATGATGTTGAATAGGACCACCGGTGTTTTCAAAATAGATATCAACGCCTTTTGGTGTTAACTCAGCAAGCTTGGCTTCAATATCATCGGTTTTGTAGTTTATCGCTCCGTCAAAACCTAACTCATTGACAATCCAATCTGCTTTTTCATCGCTACCAACAACACCTATCACCGTTAAACCATCGGCTTTAGCCAGTTGCCCCACAATAGAGCCCACCGATCCCGCGGCGCCAGACACGACAATAGTTTCACCTTTTTGAGGTTTGCCGACATTGAATAGTCCTTGCGTAGCCGTTAAACCCGGTAACGCAAACACAGATAATATAGCTTCGTCGGGTAAAGGTGCGGTGACTTTGTTTAACCCTGAAGCCATTACTTAAAAAATATTCTTGCCAACCCATCATGCCCATTACGCGATCACCCACCTTAAAATCTGGGTGTTTGCTTTCAACCACTTCGCCAATGCCAGAGCTGCGCATCACCTCGCCTAACTCAACTGGCGGAATGTAACTTTCAGTATCAGGGCTCATCCAACCAAACATGGCTGGGTCAAGGGACATATGGCTTTGTTTCACCAGAAATTGGCCGTCGGCTACGATTGGCATTGGCTTTTGCACAACTTCAAATAATTCAGGATCAACTGAGCCGCCTTGTGGACGAGCGATAAGATTGATTGCGGTAAATGTGCTCATGGTTTTCTCTCTCAGTGGTTAGTTGTTTCGCCGTCAATGGCGTTGTATTTATCGTATTGCTTTACATTAACTGTTTAATATTTTTAATTTGATCAATGCGTTGGTGTTTATAAAAGTGTTTAAAGTGCAAGGCCAATTTTTCGCTTTCCACAAACACTTGTTGCCAGTATTTAATTCGTTGCTGTGGCGCTAGTCCCACAAAGTCTTTGCGGTCGGGAATTTTTTGATATGGCAGCGACGCAACAAACTCGGCAGAGGGACAAAGCAACACGGTTTTATCGTAATGTTGTAATCTGACATTCCGAGACAAACTTTTATCAAACCAACCCGCTTTTAAAGTGGAACTAAAATGTGGATATAAGGTTAAGCCGTCATTTTGAATATTTAAATCAAAATGATAATCAATAATGCCGCCATCACGATACATGCCTTTAGGACAATCAGGAATGTCGTTAATGCCTTGCATTACCATCGGGATTGAGCCCGACGCTAGCAATGCTCGCTTAATATTGTTTGAGTTCAAGTTCACCGAGGTTGTGGCAAAGTTATCTGGATCGTTTAACAACAAATCACTTTGGTGATGTTGAAAGATATACCGTTCATACTGACTTTTAAGTAATGGTCTGCTCAACGCATTGTTGATAAAACTCTTGGTTAAGCCTACCCCTTGTTTAAGCTTGTTTTCTGAAGCGACCAAGCCATTGCATTTCGCCACTATAAAATGCGCTTTAAATACGGGGTTATTAATGATTTCATCTGCTCCTGTATTGCCAAATATGGCTTCCAGTAACTCAAATGCTTTAGTGGTAATCTCTATCGGTTGTGGCTTTTTATCGTCTGAATAGACTGTCTCGCTATAGTTTTTAGCCAAACGTTCTATGGCTGCAACCGGATCCTTTTGTGCAAAACATGCAGCACGAAAGGCACCTGCACTAGAGCCTATGAGGTTTAATGGCTGTTGTCTGTCTTTAAAAAACTCACCAAATAAATATTTATCTAAGCCAAACAAGGTAAACCATTTAGAGCCGCCACTGGCACCCAAAAACGAGCTAAATAGCTCTGGAGAAAATCCCTGTTGTTGGATTGTTTTTAAGGCCGTGTCACCGGCATAAATTTCTAACATAAATAATGATTACTTACTTTTGCAGCGACACAATGGCAAAGTGAATGTGGTTAACACCGAGGTGACCTATTGCATTGTGAGAACTGACGATGACTTAGGAGTAAAGACACGCTGAGTCGATATACCACCGACTCAGCGCTGTTGATAAGCTATGCCTTACTACGCAAGTCTTTACGCAATACTTTACCGACATTACTTTTGGGTAATTCGTCCATAAATTCGATGATTTTAGGGCGCTTATAATTGGTTAACATTTCAGCGCAATGATCAAAAATATCTTGCTCAGTAAGATTAGGATCCTTACGTACAATGTACACTTTTACCCGCTCACCAGTCGCATCACAAGACACTCCCACTGCAGCGGCTTCAAGCACACCCTCATGCGCGACAATCACTTCTTCAATTTCATTAGGGAATACATTAAATCCAGACACAATAATCATGTCTTTTTTACGGTCAACAATTCTAAAGAAACCATTTTCATCCATGGTGGCAATATCACCGGTGGCTAACCAGCCGTCTCTTAATACTTCGTCAGTGGCTTTTTGGCGATTGTAATAACCTTTCATGACTTGCGGTCCTTTCACCCACATTTCGCCAGGCTCGCCTAAGGCAACATCTTCACCATCAGCGCCAACTAAACGAATATCAGTCGATGATGCAGGCAAGCCAATAGAACCATTGTATTTTTCTTGATTGTACGGACTCATTGTCACCAATGGTGCACATTCTGTTAACCCGTAACCTTCTAACAATTTAGAGTGAGTTACACGCTCCCAATGTTCAGCCACTGGGCGTTGTACCGACATACCGCCGCCAAAACCCATTTTAAGTGCGCTAAAATCTAATTGATCAAAACCTGGGGTATTTAGCAAACCGTTAAATAAGGTATTTACCCCTGTGATGACGGTAAATTTATACTTGGCTAACTCTTTAACAAACCCTGGCATATCGCGTGGATTCGTGATCAGTAGGTTTTGACCACCAAAGGGTAAAAATGCCAGGCAATTAGAGGTTAATGCGTAGATATGGTAAAGCGGCAATGCCGTGACCATAAACTCTTTACCAATTTCGTATACGTTTTTGGTTACTGCGTTTGATTGTTCAAGGTTGGCCACCATATTACGGTGCGTCAACATGGCACCTTTTGAAGAGCCTGTCGTACCACCGGTATATTGTAAAAAGGCTAAATCAGCCCCCACTACGTCGACTGGCGTAAATTTGCTTTTACTGCCTTTAGCCATGGCATCATTAAACTTAACCGCGTTAGGTAAATCAAAAGGCGGAACTTGTTTTTTAAGATGCTTAATGGCGCCATTAATTAACGCGCCTTTAATCAAGCCTAACCTGTCACCAACGCTAGTGGTAATGACATGTTTAACATCTGTTTTATTGATCACTTGCTGCAATACATGGGCAAAGTTTTCAAGAATTAAAATGCCCTTTGCACCAGAGTCTTTAAGTTGGTGTTCTAATTCTCGTGCGGTATACAAAGGGTTAACGTTAACAACGGTTAACCCTGAAATTAAAGCACCAAATAAGGCAATAGGATATTGCAGTACATTTGGGATCATAATGGCAAATTTGTCGCCTTTGACTAAACCTAAATCGTTTTGCAAGTAAGCCGCAAACTCTTTTGCTTGTTGTTCGAGTTGTTGATAGGTAATGCTGACATCCATATTGATAAATGCCGTGTTACTTGCATATTGCTTGGTATATTTAAAAAACAATTCTGCCAATGAGTTATATTTATCTGGATCGATTTCAAACTCAACCCCAGGCGGGTAACTCTTTTGTAGCCAAACTTTTTCCATAATACTGTCCCCTTTATTATGATGCGAAAACTATCGCCGTTTTTATTATTATGATGACCTTCAAACAAGCAACTAAACGCTTACAACACTTCAAACAAACCCGCTGCGCCTTGACCGCCACCAATACACATACTAATCACCACGTATTTAACTCCGCGACGTTTTCCTTCTATTAACGCGTGCATCACCATGCGTGTGCCACTCATGCCATAAGGGTGACCAATCGATATTGCACCGCCATTGACATTTAATTTGTCAGCAGGAATACCCAGCTTTTCGGCACAGTAAATCACCTGCACAGCAAAGGCTTCATTGATTTCCCATAAACCAATGTCATCCATGGCTAAACCATTGCGTTCAAGCAACTTTGGAATGGCATAGATAGGCCCAATGCCCATTTCGTCAGGTTCGCATCCTGCAACCACCATACCGCGATATACGCCTAATGGTTTAAGGCCGCGCTGTTCAGCAAGTTCACGTTCCATTACCACAACCGCTGCTGCGCCATCTGATAATTGCGAGGCATTACCGCCAGTAATAGAACCGTTATCTTTCACCGTTTTTAAGCCAGCTAAGCCTTCGATATTGGTTGATGGACGATTACCTTCATCTTTTGTCAGGGTCACAGGCACTTTTGAAATATCGCCGCTGTTTTTGTCCATCACTAACTTAGTGCAGCTTACTGACACAATTTCATCATCGAATTTACCCGCCTCCTGAGCTGCAGCGGTGCGCTGTTGTGAAGTCAGTGCATAAGCATCTTGACGTTCCCGCGAAATATCATAGCGATTGGCCACGATTTCGGCAGTATCAAGCATGGGCATATAAATGGCTGGACGATAAGCTTTTACACTTGGGTCTACGGCGCGGTGCATGTTCATTTTATCGTTTTGCACCAAACTGATTGAGTCACATCCACCGGCGACAACGACACTGGCGCCGTCAACCACAATGTGGTTTGCGGCAATGGCAATTGACATTAGACCAGATGAACATTGGCGATCAACGGTCATGCCTGGCACAGAAACAGGTAGGTTGGCTGCCATAGCGACCTGACGACCAAAGTTCATGCCTTGGTTGCCTTGAGTTAATGCCGCACCAAAAATACAATCGTCAATTTCATTTGGGTCAATACCCGCGCGTGTGACCGCCGCATTAACAGCAACGGCTGATAACGTTGGCGCAGATAAATCATTAAATGCACCACGGTAGGCTTTGCCAATAGGCGTGCGGGCGGCTGATACGATGACGGCTTCTCTCATGACAAATTCCTTTTATATAGAGTGCATCTTATTTAATGCACATTATGAGTGGGGGTGTTGAACCCAATAACACCACTCAACCGAAATCACCCCAGTGACCTCGCAATAATCTAATCAATTTATAATTACTGTTGCGCTTTCATGAATGCCATGGCTTTCATGATAAATTTTTCACCTTGTTGCGCGCCCGACACCAATGCTTTTTGTTTGTCTTGTGCCGTTAATTGGTCCCAATTTTCACGTACCGTTTCAGGGCTTTGATTAGCCGTGGGAATAAAGCAGCCGTCTGTTTCAAAAATACCGGCACTTGAATAACCGCCAGCGCCAGCACATAAAATAAATCGGTTAGGTGCATCTTCATCACACAAGGTCAACATGCCTGCTGTTACGGCTTCTGGCGCAAAGGCTTTAACGATGTCTTCTGGCATTAAATCTTCTGTCATGCGGGTGCCGGCGGTGGGCGCTAATGCATTAATGTGAATATTATTTTTTGCACCTTCAAGCACTAAGGTATTCATTAACCCAATCAGTGCCATTTTTGCCGCACCATAATTAGCCTGACCAAAATTACCATACATGCCGCTTGATGAGGTTGTCATTACAATTCGACCATAGTTTTGTTGCTTCATGATTTCCCACACTGCTTTAGTGCAGTTAACGGAGCCCATCACGTGTACATCCATCACTAACTTAAAGTCATCTAAGGTCATTTTTGAAAATGATTTATCACGCAAAATGCCAGCATTGTTAATTAACACATCAACGCGGCTCCACTTGTCCATGGCCTGTTGCACCATGTCCTGAACCTCTTCAAAATTTGCCACATTTGCACCATGACTTATGGCTTCGCCGCCCATAGTTTGTATTAACTCAACCACTTCTTGTGAGGCTGCAGACGAAGCGCCACTGCCATCACGTGCGCCGCCTAGATCATTTACCACCACTTTAGCACCACGCTTAGCCAAGGCTAATGCATGCGAACGCCCTAATCCGTTACCCGCGCCTGTGACGATAGCCACTTGTCCTGCAAAACTGATAGTCATCTTTGTCCCCTCAATATGCTTAATCATTTTTATTGTTATATGTAATTTGTGTCTAACTGGCTCAATGTTTGACTACTTCACCATTTGCACTGAAATCCACTCGGCGACTAATGCTGGAGTATCGCAACCTTCAATCTCAATGGTGACTTCAGTTGATAGACGGAATTGCCCAGGCTTTTTTTCTTCAATCGACAAGGTTTTAGCGTGCGCTCTAATTTGGCTGTTAACCGTTACGGGTTGCAAAAATCGTACTTTATCGAATCCGGCATTTAAGCCCATGTAAAAGCCATCAATAATGACACTAAATTCTTCTGCAAAATGCGACAGCATGGATAACGATAAAAAACCGTGAGCGATAGTTGAGCCAAAGGGTGTCGCTTTGGCCTTTTCTTCATCGACGTGAATAAATTGATGATCTAAGGTGCAGTCAGCAAATTGGTTAATCTGCTGTTGGTTGATTTGATGCCAACTCGTTGGCGCGGCTTGATGGCCAATATACTGTGTAATTTCATTGCGATTAATGACTGTCGGCATTTCCGTTCCCCTATGTACTGTAGCAGTACGCTCCATGAATGAAATTTAAGCGATATCTCATGCTAATTGGGGCAAACGAATTAAACAAATGAATAGTTTTGATACTTAGATATTACCTATATGAATAGTTATGACCAATTTATTAAACACTTAAAAACAAAAAAGCATTACCCCATCAATGAGTAATGCTTGGTTTAATCCTAATCAGAAATGACTTTCACCTTAACAGCTTCAATACATTACATCTTTAAAACCACTCTGGCTGCATATCAAAGCTGGTGCTGTCTGTTTGTGTGAGCAACTTCGACCACACATTGATCTCTGGTAATTCAAAGCGGTAAAAATACTGCGCAGCTTGTAATTTACCCTGATAAAAATGCACGTCGGCCTGATGTGGTTTCTCTGCTAAAGCTTTAGTGGCCACAATACTTTGTTTTAACCATAACCAGGCAATAATGACATGACCAAATAGCTCAAGGTACTTAACTGAGTTAGACAAGGCGAGGTCAATATTCTTGGTCGCCATTGCCGTTAATACTGCTTCTGTAGTGGTAGAGAGTGTCGCCAGAGCCTCACTAAGTTGTTCAGTCATTGGCTGTAAACTGCTGTAATGCTTAGCTTCATCAAGGGTTTTAACGATTTCATGTAACGTAGCCTTATACCCCTGCATTTTGTTCATTGGCACTTTACGAGTCAGTAAATCTAATGATTGGATCCCAGTAGTCCCTTCATGAATCGGGTTTAAACGGTTATCACGATAAAACATCTCTACCGGATGCTCGTTAATATAGCCATGGCCGCCCATCACTTGAATCGCTAAAGAGTTAGCTTTAGTGGCCGTATTCTGACGGCCAGGTTTTAATGATTGGGGTTAAAAAGTCTAATAAGGTATGTGCATGTTGGCGCAGCTCTTCAGTGTCGGCGGTATGCTCGTCATCACTTAACTGAGTACCATATAACACCAATGCCATTGCGCCTTCAGCATAGGCCTTTTGAGCCAGTAGCATACGCTTTACGTCTGCATGCTCAATAATATTGACCATGGGCGACAGTGGGTCTTTACACGAAGGTAACCGACCTTGGGGACGATTTTTAGCGTAATCAACCGAGTATTGATAACCCGCAACGGCAATCACTGCTGCGCCAGTGCCGACCATAATGCGCGCTTCGTTCATCATATGAAACATATACTTAAGGCCGCAGTTTTCTTCACCGACAAGATAACCTACCGAACCATTTTTTTCACCAAAACTCAGTGCTGTAGAGGTTTGCGCGCGGCCACCCATTTTATGAAATAAACCCGCTAAGGCGACCTCGTTATCTTCACCTATCGAGCCGTCGTCATTGAGTAAAAATTTGGGCACCACAAATAATGAAATCCCTTTCACCCCTTTAGGTGCACCTTGAATACGCGCTAACACTAAATGAACAATGTTTTCACTTAAGTCGTGGTCGCCACCCGAAATATAAATTTTATTACCGCTAATACGATAAGTACCATCATCACCTTTTACCGCCTTGGTGATCAGATCGCCCAAACCAGAACCACTGCCCGGTTCTGTCATGGCCATGGTGCCCATAAAGCGACCTTCGCGCATCGGTTTTACCCAGGTATCGATAAGCTCATCGCTGCCGTGGGCTTGTAACAAATTGGCATTTGCGGTTGTAAGCATGTTGTAACCCATACCCACACCGCCAGCAACACTTAAAAAAGCCCCTGCAGCACTGGCTATAATCGGCGGCACTTGCATTCCACCTAAATCGTAATCAGCTGTGGCCGAACCAATACCAGACTCAATTACCGCTGAAATTGCGGTTTTGAGCTCAGGCACAATATGAACTTTTGTGCCATCAAAGGTCGGCTGTTCGGTATCAAGCTTTTGCCTTATGGGTAAAAAATGTTTTTCAGCAATGGTTTTTGCTGTGTTGATGACTTCATTAAACGTTTGACGATCATGATCTTGATAACGCTCTCGCGTAATTAAGCCTTCGCTGTCAAATAACTCGTACAGCAAAAACTCAAGGTCGCGTTCATTCATTAATGTTGCAGGCATAATACTCTCTTCTTATTGGCTACAAGGTGTGAATACAGGGATAACTCTCTGCGGCTTAAAACGCAGATACACCACCATCTACCGCAATACATTGTCCGGTCATATAAGTATTTGCTGGCGACAACATCATCAACATCACAGCAACAATCTCTTTTGGCTCACCAAGGCGGTTCATCGGTGCACCGCGAGCCATTTTCTTTTGCTTTTCTTCGTCAGCAAAGTTGGTCACCATAGGTGTTAAGGTAAAGAACGGACAAATGGCATTGATACGAATGTTGTCGCGGCCATATTCAACCGCACCGGTTTTGGTCAAGCCAATAACGGCGTGTTTTGCCATAGAGTACGCACTGCCTCTGGCTGCCCCGCCTAAACCTGCCATTGAGCTAACATTGAGGATTGTCCCCTCACCTTGTTTAAGCATTTGCGCAATTTGATGGCGCATACCAAACTGAACACCTTTAACGTTAATCGCAAATTGGCTGTCTAAAATTGATTCATCAATCATGTGCAGTGGCATAAATTCATGAGCTATTCCGGCATTGTTAACCCCAATGTCAACGCGGCCAAAATACTCAAGCGCAGTATCGACCATGGCTTTACAGGACTCATTTTTTGATACATCGCATTTCATTGCGACCACTTCAGCGCCTGTTGCGGCGATGTCATCTGCTACTTTATGCACGCCAGCTTCATTGATGTCGCTGATGACTAATTTTGCGCCACGTTTTGCCAGCTCCTGAGACAGTAACTTACCAAAACCTTGTGCAGCACCTGTGATCACGGCAACCTTGCCAGTAAAATCTAATAATGGATCCATGCGAGTAACTCCTGTAATTGATGGTCTTGTTGTTTTTATGGTTATTCAGCGGTGTTGATGACTTGTAATGCCATTTTAGCCAGTGGCGCAACAAACGAACCGACTTTATTGGCGTTTTCGTTTGAGGCATTACCTTCACTGGCGCGTTTAGCCACACCTTGAGCAATTGCGGCCAAACGGAAAAAACTAAACGCTAAATAAAACGCCCAGTTATCGATACGTTCAATGCCCATACGTTGACAATATTGCGCAACATAGTCTTCTTCGCTCGGAATGCCTAAATTGGCTCGATCTACATCTTTTAAGCCGTCAATGGTGCCCATGCCAGCTGGCATACGCAGTTGCATACATTGGTAGGCTAAATCGGCAAAAGGGTGACCCAAAGTAGAAAGCTCCCAATCAAGTACGGCGATGATTTTAGGGCTGTCTTTGGCAAACATCATGTTGTCTAAACGAAAATCCCCGTGTACCAAACATACACGGCCGTCATCTTCTGGCAAGTTGTCCTCAAGCCACTGAATTAACACATCCATAGCGGGGATAGTGTGTAATTCAGTTAGGCGATATTGTGAAGTCCAACGGCCCAATTGACGTTCAAAATAATTACCCGCTTTGCCATAATCAGTTAAGCCAACGGCATTTACATCTACACTGTGTAATGCTGCGAGAGTGCTATTCATTGCATCGTACATGGCGCCGCGGCGCTCATTAGTGTCAACATCTGCTAATGATGCGCTCCAGTACACCTTGCCATCGCAATATTCCATTAAATAAAACATTGAACCGATAACATTACTGTCTTCACATAAGTGATACACCTCGGCTACGGGTACATCACTGTGTTTCAACGCATTAAGCACACGGTATTCACGGTCAACCGCATGAGCAGACTTTAATAATTTACCTGGTGGTTGGCGGCGCAGTACGTAAACACCCGACTTAGCGTTAAGTTTGTATGTGGGGTTTGATTGACCGCCCGGAAACTTCTCAAGTGTGATAGGCTCTTGAAAGCCCTCAACATGTTGCTGTAAATAAGCACTAAGCTTTTCATTATCAATAGGAAACGTATGTGGCATTTGTAAATACTCTTATTATTAGATTAATGACAGTCATCAATAATAATGACAGGCCAACTCACCCCAGCGATTATTGGCCTGCCTGCAAGGTTATTGCGCGACTTTTTTCACTAAATCACGGCCAAGTTGCATCATGTGCACTTGGTCAGAGCCATCTGCTAAACGCAGAGTTCGCTGGCCAGCCCAGGCGTGCGCTAAAAAGTATCTTGGCTGACACCCACGGCGCCATGGCATTGAATGGCACGGTCTATTACATCGAGTGACATGCTAGGCGCGACAATTTTAATCATGGCAATTAAATCTTTAGCAGCTTTGTTGCCATCGACATCCATCTTTTGCGCCGCTTTTAAGGTCATTAAACGAGCTTGTTCAATCTGACAAGCCGATTTGGCAATGTCTTCACGTACTGATTGCTGCTTAATCATCGGCTGGCCAAATACAATTCGCTCACTGACGCGTTTGCACATCAAATCTAATGCACGCTGCGCAATGCCAATTGAGCGCATGCAGTGATGAATTCGCCCTGGCTCTAAACGGCCTTGGGCGATTTCAAAGCCTTTGCCTTCACCTACGATGATGTTTTCAACGGGCACACGTACGTCGGTAAACGTCACTTCTGCATGCCCTTCTGGTGAGTCATCGTAACCAAATACTTGCATCGGCCTGACTACCTTGACCCCAGGGGTGTTCATTGGCACAAGCACTTGAGATTGTTGAATATAGCGGTTGGTATTGTCTGGGTCAGTTTTGCCCATCACGATCATGATTTCGCATTGTTTACGGCAGGCACCGCTGATGTAAAACTTACGGCCATTGATAATATATTCGTCACCATCGCGAACAATGCTCAACTCAATGTTGGTTGCATCACTTGAGGCCACTTCGGGCTCGGTCATAGCAAATGCTGAGCGAATTTTGCCTTCAAGCAGTGGAGCTAACCATTGCTTTTTTTGCGCTTCATTACCGTATTTAGCTAATACTTCCATGTTGCCAGTGTCGGGCGCAGCGCAGTTAAACACTTCGGGCGCCCACATTACTTTGCCCATAATTTCTGCTAATGGCGCATATTCTAAATTGGTTAACCCGCCACTGTATTGGCCATATGCCACAGGTAAAAACAGGTTCCACAAACCTTGCGCTTTTGCTTTGGCCTTAAGCTCTTCCATTAACGGTGGCGTTGACCATGGATCAAGGGCAACTTGCCTGTGCATTTCGTCCTCAACCGGATAAACGTGCAAATCCATAAACTCGTTGACTTGGTTAATTAACCCTTGAACTTTTTCGCTGTATTCAAAATTCATATGGTGTCCTTTTACTGGATCTTAGTAAGTGGCGCTAATGGATAGCTGCAAATGGTTTAGCTAAGCGACATTAATGATTTTTTGTTAAACGGCTTAATCTCATCAATGGCATTAGTTTTAATTTTGTTCACCCATTGCGGATCAACCAGTAACGCACGGCCAATGCCGACTAAATCAAACTCGTCGTTATTTAAGCGCACCAATAATTCATCAATACCTGTAGGGTTTGAAGTGCCCGATAAATCAGCATTACCTTCGCCGATAAAGTCGTTGTCTAAACCAACATTGCCCACGGTGATCACGGGCTTGTTAGTCAGCTTTTTAGTCCAACCAGCCAGGTTTAACTCAGAGCCTTCAAATTCAGGGATCCAGAAGCGACGTGTACTCGCATGGAAAATATCCACACCCGCATCACTGAGTAAGCTTAAAAAGATGGCTAACTCTTCAGGGGTTTGGCACAGTTTTGCGGTGTAATCTTGTTGTTTCCACTGCGAGAAACGGAAGATAATAGTAAAGTCATCGCCCACTGCAGCACGGATTGCTTTAACGATTTCAACGCCAAAGCGAGTACGGTTTTCTAGCGTGCCACCGTATTTATCATCGCGTTGATTAGTGCCTTCCCAAAAGAATTGGTCAACTAAGTAACCATGGGCGCCATGCACTTCAATCGCATCAAAACCAATGTTTTTTGCATCAAGTGCAGCTTGGGCAAATGAAGCAACCACTTCATCAATGTCAGCTTGTGTCATGGCAACGCCATTAGGTGCACCGGGTTTGTATAATCCAGATGGGCTGTACGCAGGCATTTCTTTGTCTGGCTCTACACCGGGTTTTCTCACCGCGCCAACATGCCAAAGCTGTGGCGCAATTTTGCCTCCGGCGGCGTGTACTTCATCAACTACGTGTTTCCAACCGGCTAGGGCTTGCTCACCAAAAATGGCCGGCACATTTTCATAGCCGTTAGCCGCTTTATGGGAAATAAAGGTGCCCTCAGTAATAATTAACCCCACATCCCCTTCTGCACGGCGGCGGTAATATGCGGCAACTTCGTCATTGGGGATATAGTTTGGCGAAAACGCGCGGGTCATCGGTGCCATAACAGTTTTGTTTTTAAGCGATAACGATTTATTTGAAAATGATTCAAATAGCTTGTTGATGTTGGTGTTTTGAGTGCTAGTCATCATAAATTCCTATGCGTGATATTCGTTTTTTGCTTTTGTTTTGAATCGTTAACCAATCAAGTAACCACCATCAACATTGATGGCAGTACCCGTGGTGTAACTTGATGCATTTGAGGCTAGATACAACACAGTGCCAGCCATTTCGTCAGGTTGGGCGACCCGTTTCATCGGCACGTGGTGCATCATCTGTTTTAAAATGGCTGGGTTATCAACGAGCGCTGAAGCAAACTTGGTGTCGGTACCGCCAGGGAGTAAGGCGTTAACACGAATATTGAATTGAGCACATTCTTTTGCAAAAGCTTGCGTCATAGAAATAACAGCCGCTTTAGTCACAGAATAAATGCCTTGATAATCACCAGGAATAACACCATTAACAGAGGCCACGTTAATGATCGAGCCGCCGCCACTGGCTTTCATTAATTTTGCGCCGTTGGTAGACATAAAGAAGTAACCACGGATGTTTACATCAACGGTTTTTTGGAATGCAGTTAGGTCAGTATCGATAATGTGGCCAAAGTAAGGGTTTGCCGCCGCATTGTTAACCAAAATATCTAACTTGCCATGTTGCTTTGTAATGGCTGCGAAAATTGAGTCAATTTGCTCTAATTCACCAATATGACAGGCAATCGCCTGAGCACTGCCGCCATCGGCAACAATTTGGTCTACAACGGCTTGGCAAGCATCAATTTTACGGCTAGATACGATGACATGAGCGCCATATTGCGCCAACACTTTTGCGACACTTTCACCAATACCGCGGCTAGCACCTGTGACTAATGCCACTTTCCCTGTTAAATCAAATAAATTACCAGTATTCATTTTATGTCCTTGTTGTCGTTATCATGTGTAGCACCGCAGAGGGTGTAAATGCTTATCTTTGTACCTTTACCTAAAGGTTATCCATTCTTCACCAGCTTGTTCTAAATGGCTGTAGTTATTGAAATAATCAACACTTAACATTTTTTCCGAAAACAATATCTTGGTGACGCTGGTGTTTCTAGTTTGCTGATTAATGGCCAGGGTTTGTTTATCATTTAGCTGCAACATGTGCTGCAATATGGCTGAAATAGTGCCGCCAGAAGTAAACACTAAAATGTCTTTGGCTTGCTTGGCATTACCTTTAACATCTGGCTTGCTACTGTTTAATGCCCGTCGAGAAACGAGCTCTTGTTCGATAATATCTTTCAAAGCGCGGATGCAGCGGCTTTTAAATTGTGGCCAGCTTTCTTTGTATTCCAAATCATGTTTTCCACTCATCCAACGAGTTAATGCTTGATAAAATTCTTTATGCAGGACTTTGTTGGGGTGTTCATATTGCTGAAGTTGCTTGGTTTTTTCCGAAAAATGATGCCAATCGCCATTAAATTTTTGCAATATATCAACATGATTAAATTCATTAAAACCAGAATGTATCACCATGGGTGTAGCGTCAGTTTCTAACCCTTTTGCAAAATGTGACAAGGTTTGGCCATGGCGTAATAAATCGCCGCAATAATACTTACTTGGTAAAGGACGTGAACGCCAATATTGGCCAAGTATTGAGGCTTGCTGACTCCCCTTATCAGACAGTTGGTCGTAATCACTACTGCCAAATGAAGCTTGTCCATGTCGGATCAAATATATCGTTGCCATTGTGAGTCTCTAACTTAATTAATGCGCTACGGATAACCAAAATGAGTTGAAGCGAATCTACTTGACTATGCTAATCTCAAGCTCTAAATTGAACAAATGAATAGTTCTAATACCCTACTATTTATCATTTGAATAGTAGGCTATGCATATCATGTTGTTTATTGACGAGATAACATGCTGTAGAGATAAGTGGTTTAATCTGTCATTAATTCAACGGAGTGAGCATGAAAATTGATTTGAATTTGTTTGTGGTTTTTGATGCTATATATTGCGAAGGCAATATTACTAAAGCCGCGTCGGTGTTAAATTTGTCGCAACCCGCGGTGAGTCATTCATTGGGGAAATTACGTAATCATTTCGACGATCCATTGTTTATCAGGCAAGGTAACGAAATGCGGCTCACTCCCGTGGCAAAGAATGTAATTGATGATGTGCGCGAAGCGTTGCATCAGTTGCAGGTATGCCTAGTACAATCAAGACAATTTGAACCACTGACGTCACGTAAAAGCTTTTCGTTGTCATTACATGGTTCATTAGAGCCCTATTACCTACCGATTTTACAAGAAAGCCTTTCTGTAGAATCTCCTGCCATTCACTTAAACAGTAATAAGCGGGTAAATCGCAGTGAGTTAGAAAACAAATTGGCCAGTGGTGATATCGACTTAGCCATCGATGCATTAATCCCAGTGAGCAATAATATTCGTCACACTCAATTACAAAGTGATCAATTGATGGTGGTTGCCCGAAAAGACCACCCTGCACTCACCACAACGCTCGACTTAGACACTTACCTTAAACTTGACCATGTACTGGTATCATCTCGCTCTACAGGACCTGGATTAGAAGATTTTGAATTGTCGAGAATGGGATATCACCGAAAAATTTCGCTGCGTTGTCAACAAGCCTTGTCTGCTTGTAAAGTGATTTTAAGTAACGACATGCTATTAACGTTACCCAAAACCGCGGCTGAGATGTACAGTGAAATGCTCGATATTGTCATGCACCCTTTACCTGTTGAATTACCAGATATTGGCGTGCATTTATATTGGCATGTGAATGTAGACAAAGAACCCGCTAACAAGTGGCTTAGAAATAAGATGATTATTGCCGCGTCTAATGCTCAAAAACAGACTTAGCACTAACAGCACTGACATTGTGTTTTAATCAATAGCAATGAGTTGCAATTAACGGAGTAGCGGCTTTAAATATCAAACTAGACTTATAAGTTTTCGTCTATCCAATCGACTATTTTTGTGTCCACAACCAAGTTTTTGAGGTTCTCTTTTTCAGTTTTCTCGAGTTTACATAAAAGTTTCAATTTAACTAAATACATAATTAAACCCAGTTTATCTTCGTTTACCTCTTGAACACGAAATTCTGGATGATCTTGCATTAAAATCACTTTGCAAAGATCGATTGAAAATCCCCATAATGTCAAAATATACACAGTAAGAACACTGGCATCTCTTAGCACAAAAAGCTGCTCATCATTAACTGATGAATTGATATATTCATCAGATTCAGCGATAAGCGCTAACACTGGGGAGCTTAATCAAATACTGGTAAATATATTAGTCAATGCGATACAAGCCTGTGAACAACAAGACAATGATGACGGCATAATCACCATTACGCTGTCGCAACATGACAACACTATCAAACTCAATATTATTGATAATGGATGCGGTATGCCACCTGAAGTAAAACAAAGAATGTTTGATGCATTTTATACCACTAAGCCTGTGGGTACTGGCACAGGTATCGGGATGTCTATCGTATTACAAATATTGCAACAGCAAAATGCCAGTATCGAAGTTCAATCTGAAGTCGGCAAAGGCACTAATGTTCAAATTACATTCAACGCTGTATAAACAAAATTTTAATATTTTAATAAAGAGTATGAATAATGTATAGATTAACCCAAACGAATGTTCTTAGCGTTTGGAATAGGTAATTTAATCTTGAGTGCCACGCTCATTCTAATGAGCATTTTTACAGGACTAATGGGCTTAGTGAGGTAATCAATACCACCCGCTTCAAATGCTTGAATTTCGAAAATAAGATCTTTGTAACCAGAAATAAAAATCACTGGAATATCGACAAAACATTGATCTGATTTAATTTTTTTGCACAAGTCAAAGCCTGAAAGATCCGGTAAATCAACATCTAATAAAATGATGTCAATGTCATGCAATTGCAACAAGTTATAGCCTTCTTCAGCTGTTTCGGCAACATACACTGTCATGGTTGACTCAAGCATGGTGGTCATAACTTCAATAGAAGAATGCTCATCATCAATAATTAACACTTTAGCAAGCTTTTGGGTACTCATTAATAATCTCTATTACATAGGTATTTTGATAGGTAAGAAAGTATCTTGTTTACTGTTCTTTTTTATATATTCATGCATTTTCGCTTTCGATATGGCTTCCGAATAAAAAATCCTTGGGCGTAACCACAGTGTTTATCTTTTAAAAAAGCGACTTGCGATGCCGTTTCAACACCTTCACAAATAATATTTAATTTTAGGTTTTTCACTAAAGAAATAATAGTGTTGAGTAAGGTTTGGTCTTCTATATTGCCTGAATTGATGTCATCGATGAACGTTTTATCAATTTTAACTGTTTCAAATTTGAATTTTTTTAACGAATAAATGGATGAGTAACCCGTGCCAAAATCATCAAGCATTAACTTAAAGCCGCATTCGACTAGGCGTGCTATGTTAACTATCACAAACTGATTATTTTCAAAAATTAAAGTTTCGGTAATTTCGATGTTCAATAAAGGGACAAATTGAGGGAATCGTAACGCAATCATTTCAAGTTGCTTGATAATCACTTCAGAGAGTAACTGATAAGAAGATAAATTGATTGATATTGGAATCGTCACACCGTGCGACTCAAGCATTCTTAATTGTGTCACCACTTGTTTTATAATGGTCACACCTAAACCAATGAGCAATACATCTTGCTCAATAGACGGCATGAAATAACTGGGTGGTAAAATTTCTTTCTTCTCGTTGCTGTAACGTGCCAGTGCTTCAAAAGACACTAAATTGCCAGTTACGACATCATGGATTGGTTGAAAATATGGAATAATCTTATTATCAGCTAATGCTTTTTCTACAATTTTAATGATTTTTTGATGTTCGTCTTCAATCTTTTTGTGGTTCAAATCGAAAAAGGAAAAATTATTGCGACCATTTTGCTTAGCAATATACATGGCGCTATCAGCAGCTTTTAAGAGATATTCCTGATCGACTGCGTCATCAGGATAAATTGAAACGCCAATACTACAAGTGCAAGTGTAACTTAATTCATTTAAAGTATAGGGTTTCGATAATTCGTTGATAGCCCGTAATGCAATACTTTCAAAACATTCAACATCTTCATCAGACTGAATAACTGCGACAAACTCATCACCACCAACTCTCGCCACTAAGTCTTGTTTTTTAAAGCAGCCAACCAAACGCTCACTTACATGCTTAAGTAATAAATCACCATAATCATGACCATACTCGTCGTTTAAATATTTAAATCGATCTAAGTCGATATAAAATACACACAACTTTTCACCCAGCCTTTGGGCCGAATCGTACATACTTTTAAACTTTTCGTTGAAACTCATTCGGTTAGACAAGCCAGTCAAACTGTCTGTATAGGCCGCTTTAGATAATGATTGTTCAATAGACACCTGCTGAGTGACATCATCTAGTATATGCAAATATTGTTTCTCTTGAGTTTCCTCATCAAAAATCACATTAATATGTACTTTACAGTAAATGATCTCCGGATCACCGTTAGGGTACCGCCTAATACACTCTAAGCGCTCGCTGACATCATCCCGTTCAGTCGCTAACGTCGCAAGTAACTCTTGTAATCTGGTATGCGAATCTTGGGTATATATCATACCGTCATTTTTACCCATAACGTCTTTAATAGAACGACTTAATAGGTTAACAAAACTTGGATTTATCGACACTATATTATGTTGATGATCAGTAATATAGATCGCCTGAGTAGAGTGCATATACACACTGCGATACAGATTAAAATCTTTGTTTAATGAGTGATAACTGTCCAAAGGAAAAAAGCAAAAATTGTATAACTGAATTTCATTGCCCAATGAGTCAATCTGGTTAACACTCTTAAAATTAGCCACAAAGTGTTTAACTGCACCATGACATAAAACTTTTAACTCTAAGTAATCTTGATCGTTATTTGTTACCCAAGAGAGAAAGTTTGACACATTAGAATTGACTAAAGCCGTGAGAACGATTTGTTTTTCTCCCATAGGTGTCATCGTTAATGCACGACCAAACATGTTTTTGGCAACATCATTAAAGCCGACAATTTCTAGCTTATGTGTTGTTGAAATACAAGGAACACCAATTCCGTTATATTGTTCCAAAATTTCTCCTTAACTTTTACTACGCATCATTAATGAATGATGACTTAATGAACTACGTCGTACCAAGGTTGCGTAAATATAACGTTTATGCAACCTTAGCGCATTATTGTGCAGCAAAAAGAGACACCAACATTTTGTTCGGCTTCCCTGTCGTCTCGTCAACTTCGTATACTGTATGGTTTGCATAAACACTGACAAATTCATTAGCATCTTTTAGCTTCATAGCGTATTGGCCTGGAAAACATTCGCCCACACTGGACAGAGCAACTTTATCGACAATATTTTTGAAAACGACGGCATCTTTAGTGTTAAATAAGGTAAATAATTTTTCATCTGCTAAGGTGTTGATAACGACCTCAGAATATCCCAATATTTTTTGGAACGCTGCGTTAATGTATTCAATTTGTAATTTATCGATATCCATTACAAACGAAGCCGTTAGAGTATTATTGAGCAAATAAGTAATGGTATCTTTATATACAACTTGTTCCTTCTCTTTCATAACGGTGCTAGTAATATCGCGAATAGTCCCCATCACTCTGGTAGCTTGTTTTAAATCATTAAACGACACCACGGCTTCTAACGACATAATCGTAATATTGCGATTAACGTCTAACGCTTCAAAAATAAATGGCTGGGTGGCTTTATTGTGCAATAAATTGGTTAACTGCTCTTCTAATCGGCTGCGATATTCACCAGAGGCTAAACCAATAAATGCCTCATACGAAGGATGAAACACTTCTTTGTCTAACCCAAACAGTTCATAACAACCGTTACTCCACTCAAGTTTACGAGAAGAAACATCCCAAAACCATGACCCCATTTGCGCAGACTTTTCAGCTTCATATTGAAGTGTATTTGAATGTTCTAACTCCACTTTCAAAGTATCAAGCTCATTGCGTTGATGCTCACGTTCTTCATAAGCCATGCGTAATTCAGCATAAGCGGTTTGTAACTCTTCGTTGGTCGATTGCAACTCTTCATTGGTGGTTTCGAGTTCTTCGTTTGAGCTTTGCAATTCTTCGTTTGAGCTTTGTAGCTCTTCATTCATCGATTGCATTTCCTCGTTTGAGGTTTCTAACTCTTCAATGACATTTTGTAACTGCTCTTTAGTTTTAGCTAATAAACGTTGTTGCTCTAATGCAATAGCTTGGTTAGACGTTTCTTGCTTATCTGTAGTGAGCAATGGAATATTTTCAGGTTGCTCAATTTGCGAAAAAATCAGAGTTAAGCTGCCTAATGGCTACTTCGCGCTCAATCGATAATAATATCAACTTAACCCAAACATTATTGCCGTTTAAATTAAATGACTGATAACCGGTATCGGCTATTTTTTGGCCATTTTGAATATTATGAAACGCACTGCGTAAATCGATCGATAACTGCGGATGTAAGTTTTTGAAGATATTGTTTGAAGGTAATCCCGTTGGTCGAACCAACAACGCATTGTCACCCTGGGTGAAAATAATATCTTGGTTTTCATTTAATAAAATCGCATTGGGCAATACGTACTCTCGTAACGTATCTGCAATTATGTTTGCCAATTCAGCATCAACTTTATTACGATTGTGCTGTGACGATAATAGAGGTTTTAACTCCTGAATATTATTGGTCGATAAGGTTACACCACGGTTAGCTTTACGCTCAGGCGGCAATTGTTTACCCACAAATAATGTTTCATAAATTTTGCCGGTTTTAGACAAAGGACGGTATTGCTCTTGAAAAACACCAATAGACTCAGATTGGCCGAGCATTAATAACCCTTTCGGGTTAAGCGCATAATGAAACATGGGCAAAATTTGACGTTGAAGCTCAACAGTAAAATAGATCATCAAGTTACGGCAAGTAATCAAATCGAGTCGTAAGAACGGCGGATCGTTATTGACATCATGCACCGAAAATATCACTTTCGATTTAATCGGTTTAATCACTTCATATTGTTCACTGTTAAGCACAAAATATTTATTTTTAATCGAACGAGGTATAAAGTTTAAGGCGGTTTCAGGATAGATAGCTAAGCGAGCAAAGTTAATCGAATTTTGGTCAATATCAGTGGCAAAAATTTGAATTTTATAATCATCAATCTTATCGCCAAGAATCTCACTTAAAATAATGGCTAGTGTGTACGGTTCTTCACCTGTAGAACAGGCAACACACCAAAAACGTAACGATTTATTCGATTTGTTTTGAATATAATTGGTCAATTCACGCTGTAAATTATCGAACGCACGAGGGTCTCTAAAAAATGAGGTTACACCAATCAGCATGTCGTTGAATAAATAATTTATCTCATCTTTATTATCTTGTAAGTGAGCCAAATAATCAGCGGAATGATGGATTTTTAAAGACGTCATTCGTCGCTCAATTCTGCGTAAAATTGTGTTTTCTTTGTACAAAGAAAAATCAACATTACGCCGTGCTTTAAGCTGTTTAATAATCCCATGGTATGTTTCACGTGGCATGGTGCCATCATTATCAATACCGGTATTGCGAGGGAAGTGAATAATGTTTTTTAATTCGTGGCCAATTTCAGTTGATTGCAAAATAAGATCAACATGCCCTGAATTAATCGCAGAATTAGGCATACCATCATATTTAGCGTCATGAGGGTCTTGCACAATACCAAACCCATTTTCGCCTTTAATCGCTCTAATACCTCGGCTGCCATCAGTACCAGTACCTGATAACACGACCCCAATAGCAAAATCATTTTTATGTTCTGCAATAGACTCGAACAACATATCAACTGACGGGCGTGGTGTATGCCTTACATCAGGGTAACTTAACAGTTTTATCCTATCGTTTGCGGTAATTTCAATATTTGAATTAGGCGGACAAATGTACACTTTATTAGGTTCAATTGGGGCGTTGTCTACAGCCGTTACCACAGAAATTGTCGATTCCTTTTCCAATAGTTCCGTCATCATGCTTTTATACGATGGCGATAAATGTTGTGCAACAACCAGTGCCATACCACTGTCGGTAGGCATATTTGAAAGAAGTGATTGAAGTGCTTCAAGACCGCCGGCACTGGCACCCACACCAACCACAATAAGTTTAGGGGGTTGATTATTAGTGCTCGTTTTTAAATCCGGCTGTTGATCTTCTGACATTGGTGAACTCCCTTTGTAATGCCGTGTTTAATCTGTGGTATTGCACGTCATTTTAATATAAAAAATGAAATAAATCGTAATTAATATGCAATTTTACTACTCATTGGCAATCACCTCTAATGGTCTAAGCATATTAATCACCAATGTTAATTCGCTATTAATTTCATTAATACTGACATGGTTATCTAGTTCAAATCGCTCAATAATCTTAACTAATTTAATTGCGCCAACATCTGCGGCAGCACTTTTAAGTTTATGAAAAAATCGATGTTGCTCTGCTTGTGTTAATGTTTGTTGGTCATCTAATGTTAGTGCAACGACATAAGGTTTGTACACTCGAACAAATGCATTTAACACGCGCAAATAAGCCGCCTCGCCGACCCATTCATAAACGCCACCACTCAAATCAAACGATGGGTGTTGTGCAAGCTGCACAATTGAATTGACAAGGTTTGGATTATCACTCACAACTGTTGTTTGCTGAAGAATTGTCGACGAATCTGTTTGTGGGCTCCATAGTCCAATAATGGCTTCAATAAGATCTTTACTGTCTACTGGCTTTAATAACAATGCATTGAATAGCGAAACAATAGCTGGAGATTGATCATCGAGTTCAGCATCGCCTGTTAGGGCGATAATAGGCAATACCTCAAATGAGAATTGTTGTCTTATTTGCTGGGTGGCAGAAATACCATCGAGTACAGGCATTTGTACGTCCATTAGTACAATGTCATATCGTTTGTGTTTGATTTGCGCGAGTGCTTTTTCACCATCATCGACACAATCTACATTAAAACCAACATTTTCTAGCACGGCTTTAATGACAAATTGTTGGGTTAAACTGTCATCAGCGAGCAAAATAGAAGGAACACCATATTGCGAAATAGCTTGCTTCAAATGAATAGCTTTTGTGTCTGGATTAGTCATTATGTTGCAGGTTATGAGTAAAACATGGCATTCGTCATTTCCTATGATCTTTTTAGTATGCTTTATTAATAAAACATACTATATGATTACTCGATAAAACATAAGTGTTCATTAGAAAAATATAAACCCATTAAGCAATATAACTAACTTAATAATACTCAATTAACTTAACGAAATGTTTAGTGACTCAAATCACAAGATCAACTAAAAAAGCCAAAATCAAAAAATAACACCTTAAATTCAATCGCATAAAAAGTATATAAACAGAAATCATACGACATTAAAGGGCAAATTATTACCCTTTATAAGTCTCACTTACACTATTGAATGTGCTCATTAAAAAAGGCTAATGTACGTTCCCATGCCAAATTAGCATTAACTTCATCAAAGCGCCCTGTTGAGTCATTATGAAATCCATGATTGCATTTATCATACATATACAAGGTGTAAGGCACTTTGGCTGCGATTAAATCTTGTTCGTATTCTGGCCAGGTTGCATTAACGCGTTCATCAAGTTCTGCTAATTGAATGAGTAACGGCGCTTTAATATTGGCTCTTAATGTTTTTTCAGCCGGTGTGCCATAAAACGGTACACCTGCTTGTAATAAGTCTGGTTTATATGCAGCAAGATGATTGACAATATACCCGCCAAAACAAAATCCAACCGCACCTAATTTCCCATTACTGCGTGGATTGGTTTTTAAAAACTCAGCCGCAGCGACAAAATCCTGTTCTATTTTGCTTCTATCGAGCGTGCGCTGCATTTGCCTACCTTCATCATCATTACCTGGATAGCCCCCTAATGGAAACAATGCATCGGGCGCTAAAGCAATGAAACCAACCTTGGCTAAGCGTCTTGCAACATCCTCAATGTAGGGGTTTAACCCACGATTTTCATGCACAACCAATACAACAGGTAAACGCCCTTCTTTGTCGTTATCAACATGGGTCGGTTGAACTAGGTAGCCTCGGCCTTTTCCGTGCCCGGATGGTGAATCAAATTCAACATAATTGGCCTTAATATCAGCATCGTTAAACGACACTTGTTCAGCCATGGCATAATTAGGCAATAGAGCAGAGGTTAGCACACTCATTGAATAACCTAGCGCCACTAACGAACCAAGCTTAGCCATGAAAGTGCGTCGATCCATGCCACCATGTGCATAAGCGTCATACCAATCAAACGCCTCTTGCGGAATTGTGTTCAATTTATCTTGTTGCATAAGTTCCCTCTGCTTTGGTTGTGGCAAGTCGCAAATAAAAGTAAAACAATAGCGTAAGTGTGATACGAAGATAAGATAATTTACGTTCAATACTGAAAACGATTCCGGGTTTGCGATGGATTTTCAGCAAATAATTGCGTGTAGTCTTTAGTGAACTGTCCTGGGTGCCAAAATCCCCAATTAGCTGCAATCACAGCAATGGTTTTATCTTGCTGTGGTTTTTTAAGCTCTCGCCTAACGTTATTGAGGCGGGTTAAGCGTAAAAAGCGTAATGGATTAATGCCTAAAATTGACTCGAAACTGTATTGTAAGGTGCGCCGACTCACATGGGTATGCTGACACAATTGGGTAATGGTTATCGGCTGATGAGGATGCTGCTGAATGTAGTCTTTTACTTTTTCTACAACGGTTAACCTATGATGATAACTTGGCGCAATATGTTGGTTTACATGGTTATCAGTTAGTAATGTTAATACCAGAGTGGTAAGGATATCTTGTTGTAATTGCGTGTGTAAGCCCAAATGATTATGGCTAATAAGCTGCTCAATCGTGGTGCGTGTTTGCGCAAGTATTGTAGGGGTTGTCGCTAAGCGGCCACAGCATTGATTCGACAAATCTTTGAGCGTTAACCCTTGAATATCAGCCATTGTTAACAATGTGTCTCGATTTATGACCACACCATAAATATCGAAATCATCTGGGGTGACCAATTCAAACTGACAATCACTACTACGGCACATAAAATGATGTGACTCTACTTGTAAACCATTTATTTTACTGTCGGTAGATAGTGCTGGAATGCCAAGCCATAACGATTCAGGGGCAATATTACACTGCTGCCTGAGTGCCCGCTGGGTAAACTCTTTAAATACGTGTGAATCTGGATAATCAATCCCTTCTATACAACCATAAAACTGACCATTACTGGTTTGATCATAAATTTGCTGCCACAAGGTTAAATTATGCGCCTGCTCATCAACGTCAGTCGTTTGCACTATGCGCTTTTGTGGTGCGTCATGCACGTTGTCGAACTGCATTGGGCCTCCTTAACACACACCTTACGCATACCATTTAACAAAATTTGACAAAAACCTAACTTTATCTAGCTGAAAATAAACATCAAATCGACTTTTGCCAAAATTTGATAGTCAGTTGGTACGCTTTAAGCTGAGCTAAAACATCAAAGTCATTGGGTTAATCAAAATCACAGCAAAAGCTATACCACAACATAGAGTATTGAGGTTAAGAATGAGTCACGCTTATCGCTACACATTAGGTAGCCAAACTTATCAATTTGCCAACTTGGCTGAGCTTATGGCCAAAGCCACGCCGCAGCGCTCTGGCGATCGTTTAGCGGGCGTGATTGCACACTCAGCAAAAGAACGGGCGGTAGCCCAGATGACATTGGCAGACTTACCGTTAAAAACCTTTTTGAATGAGGCATTAATTCCTTACGAACAAGATGAAGTTACCCGGCTGATCCTAGATGATCATGACAGCAAGGCCTTCAGTCATATTAGTCACCTAACCGTTGGCGACTTTCGCAATTGGCTGTTAAGTGATTACGTTACCCCAGAAATCTTGGCGACTGTAAAAATGGGCATTACCCCTGAGATGGCAGCTGCTGTGAGCAAAATAATGCGCAATCAAGACTTGATTCTCGTTGCTAAAAAATGTCATGTCACAAGCGCATTTCGAAACACCATCGGCTTACCGGGTCACCTCTCTACCCGCTTACAACCCAATCACCCAACCGATGATGTAAACGGTATTGCAGCCTCAATGTTAGACGGTTTGCTCTATGGCAATGGCGATGCCGTTATTGGTATTAATCCGGCTACCGATAACGTAGCGCAAGCGATTAAATTAATGACATTAATGGATGATGTTATCCAAAAATATCAAATCCCGACTCAAAGCTGTGTTCTCACCCATGTCACCAACACCATTGAATGCATTGAAGCCGGCGCACCGGTTGATTTAGTGTTTCAATCCATCGGCGGTACAGAAGCGACCAATAGTAGTTTTGGTTTTAATTTAAATACCTTAGCCGAAGCTCAACAAGCTGCACAGAGCCTTAATCGTGGTTCTGTTGGCCAAAACGTCATGTATTTTGAAACCGGTCAAGGCAGTTCATTGTCAGCCAATGCTCACCATGGATTAGATCAACAAACCTGTGAAGCACGAGCTTACGCTGTTGCACGTAAATTTAAACCATTGTTAGTTAATACCGTGGTGGGATTTATCGGCCCTGAATACCTGTTTGATGGTAAAGAAATCACTCGCGCAGGATTAGAAGATCACTTTTGCGGCAAATTGCTCGGAGTCCCCATGGGTTGCGATGTGTGCTACACCAACCACGCTGAAGCAGACCAAAATGACATGGATAATCTCCTAACTTTATTAGGTGTCGCGGGGTGTTCATTTGTGATGGGTATTCCAGGCTCAGACGACATAATGCTCAATTATCAAACCACCTCTTTTCACGATGCCCTCTATGTTCGCCGCGTATTAGGCTCACGCCCATCGCCTGAGTTTGAGCAATGGTTAATGCACATGAACATCATGCAAGATACGTCCAACACCATTTTATCAACCGCTTTACCCAGCGCGTTTGCCAAACCATTACGTGCGTTACAAGGAGGTTGCTAATGAAATCACCTTCATCACCTCAAACGCTCAAAACACCCATAAACCCAAATAAATTACAAAATGGGGTCGTCATTGCTAACCCATGGCGAGAGTTACGCCAATTTACCGATGCACGAATAGGGCTTGGCCGCGCGGGAATCAGCTTGCCAACATCAGAATTACTGGCCTTTCAATTGTCGCACGCCGAAGCTCGTGATGCCGTTAACTTACCATTAGAGATAAGTGCGTTAACTGCCCAGCTTAATGCCATTCCGTTATTAGCAAATGCAACTCCTGTATTAGTTGTAGCAAGTCAGGCACATGATCGAGTGACCTATTTGCAACGTCCAGACTTAGGCCGAAAACTGGCAGATGCAAGTCGTCACTCATTAGTTAAACATCTCAATCAGGGCCAAGCACCAACACCACGATTCGATTTGGCCATTGTCGTCGTAGATGGCTTATCGTCATTAGCGGTTCAAAGCCATGCTAAACCCTTTATTAATGCATTGTTAACACGGCTGAACCAACAGCAAAAACCACTTACCCTCGCCCCTATTACAGTCGTTGAACAAGGACGCGTGGCCATTGGTGACGATATTGGAGAAATATTTAACGCCCAAATAGTCATAGTGCTTATTGGCGAGCGCCCCGGCTTAAGTTCGCCAGATAGCCTTGGCTTATATATGACCTGGTCCCCAAAAACAGGGTTAACAGACGCTTATCGTAATTGTATTTCTAATATTCGTCCCGCGGGTCTCAGCTTCAATGAAGCCGCAAAAAAAGCTGAATACTTAATAAGTGAAGCCAGAAAACGCCAACTTACAGGAGTAAACCTTAAAGATCGCACTCAAGATGATCTGATCGAAAATCAACAACAAACAACTAACTTTTTAATCGCAGAATTATAAATAAAAAACCAGGAGAAAGAGCATGTCAGATAACCAAGAATATCTTGCCAAACGGCAATTAAAGGGCGGCACCGCAGGCTGGATTTTACTAGCAGGCTTAGGCGTGTCATATGTTATTTCAGGCGATTTCGCAGGTTGGAATTTCGGTATCGCCGAAGCTGGCTGGGGTGGCTTTGCCATTGCCGCTATCTTAATGGCAGTCATGTATTTAACGTTAGTGCTTTCCTTGGCAGAAATGTCAGCAGCAATCCCCGCTGCGGGTGGCGGATACAGCTTTGCACGTCAAGCCATGGGACCTGCTGGTGGCTATTTGACGGGGTTAGCAGTATTAATTGAATACGCCCTAGCACCTGCTGCCATTGTTATTTTTATTGGTTCTGCGGTACAAGAACTGCTTGGCTTTAATGGCTCTTGGGTTTATGCGGTGTTTTATTTAGTGTTTGTTGGCATCCACTTAGCCGGTGTCGGCGAGGCATTAAAAGTAATGATGGTAATCAGTGGTTTAGCGGTACTGGCCATTATTGCTACAGCAGTGGTGTTAGTGGCTAATTTTGATTCCAGTAACTTGTACGATGTTGCCGTTACCGATGCAGCCGGTGCCAGTGAGTTTTTACCATTAGGCTGGTACGGTGTGTGGGCAGCACTACCCTTTGCCATGTGGTTATTTTTGGCGGTTGAAGGTGTGCCTTTAGCTGCAGAAGAAGCTAAAAACCCAGCCAAAGATGTGCCTAAAGGCATTATTGGAGCAATGATATTCTTATTATTTACAGCCTTGCTCGTGGTGGTATTAGTACCAGGCGTTGGCGGTGCTGCAACAATGGGCGCGAGCGCTGTACCTTTAGTTGATGCATTAAAAGTGACTGGCAATGACAGCTTAGCCACCATAGTCAACATTCTCGGTTTAGCAGGCTTAGTCGCCTCATTTTTCTCGATTATTTATGGCTATAGTCGCCTAGTCTTTGCGTTATCTCGCGCCGGTTATTTACCACGTGCGTTATCGATTACCACTTCACGCAAAGTCCCTGCTCGCGCGTTAATTGTTCCTGCAATATTTGGTTTTATTGCATCATTGAGCGGTGAAGGTGACTTGATGCTAGCTATGGCCGTTGTTGGCGCCACCGTGTCTTATGCATTAATGGCTTTAAGTCATATTTTATTGCGCATTAAACAACCTGAGTTAGCTCGCCCTTATAAAACACCTGGCGGCGTTGTCACCTCTGGCATTGCCTTGGTGTTGTCATTAATTGCACTGACCGGTGTGTATGCATTTGATCCGCGTGCATTCTTGTTCACTATGGGCTTGTTTGTGGTTGGTGCGACTTATTACTTTGGCTACAGTTCAAAGCGACTCGTCGCTAAAAATGCTGATGAAGAGTTCGCGATGTTAGCCGCGGCAGAATCTGATCTTTCGATTGCCAATTAAAATGGTATAAGCTCTAAATAAATGAAACGAGTACAAAAAAGCCCTGATGATTCAGGGCTTTTTAGTTTTAATGATGTTATTTGCCCCAAGGGTTACTTGGATCGGCTGAGGGAGCTCTGTTAGATGATTTACCAGACGTAACGCGCTTTTCATAACCGCTACTATTACGACTAACATGGGCTTTAGCTGAGCTTTTAGGTGCCTCTGGCATTACGATTTGCTTCAAAATTTTCGGCCGCTTGGGCGTGCATTCTCGCGATAGACTCAAAAGTAAGCTCCATTGGCTTACGCGGTACTATACCAGCAGCAAAACCTCGCTCACGAGGTTTTAGCTCAAACTGATCACCTACTGCTTTAGGCATCCGCTTATAACGATATAAATAAAAATTTTCGACTTTTTCACGTGTACATTCGGTTTTTTTCAAAAACTTAAGGCAACCCTCAATCGATGGATTGAGGTTAAAACATTCGAGTTTCAATGCGGCGTATAAAATTTTCCAATCATAACATTCAACCAGCTCTGTTATTAATGTTTCAAGCTTAAGTCCATGTAATGGATTGTTTTGTTGCTCTTCTACCATGGGTATTTCCGATGTTGTCTTCGCTGCCAACGTGGCACATAACACTATAATAGCAATAAAGCATACTGCGCCGCTAATTAATCAAATCACCACCCAATATTATCGTTTATGAATTCACTAAATTCCGAATCAATAAACTTACACCTCAAAATATAACCGGCTCACTTCTTGGACACTAATCGGCCGCGAGAAGTAATATCCCTGGGCGACATCACAGCCATGGGCTATCAGGTAGTCAAGCTGAGCTTGCTGTTCAACCCC
This sequence comes from Shewanella phaeophyticola, assembly GCF_025398315.1. Classification (GTDB taxonomy): domain Bacteria; phylum Pseudomonadota; class Gammaproteobacteria; order Enterobacterales; family Shewanellaceae; genus Shewanella; species Shewanella phaeophyticola. Next base: position 1,791,082 of record NZ_JAODOQ010000001.1, on the reverse strand, counting down.
TTCAGCAGTGACTTGTTTACCTAAAGAGTGTGCCATACTGATCACCGCTTTTATTACAGCTTGGTCTTCACTTGAATCGATTAAATTACGAATAAAGGATTGATCAATTTTTAATGTGCTGGCGGGCAATGATTTAAGGTACGTTAGTGAAGAGTAACCCGTACCAAAATCATCAATGGCAACTTCAAAATCAGCCATGGTTAACTTTTGTAAAATTTCGATAGCTTGCTCAGGAATGGCCATCAAAGCAGTCTCGGTGATTTCTAACTTAAACCAGCACGGTTGAGCACCAGATTGAACCACTAAACTGAGTAAATCTTCGGCAAATTTAATGTTCATTAATTCAAGTGCCGATATATTCACCGACACCCGTTTAAAGTCAAACCCTTGCTGATGCCATTCAACTAACTGTTCACAAACGCGATTAACGACCCAATGGCTTAACGTAAATATTAACCCAGTGTCTTCTGCAATAGGAATAAATTCACCTGGCGAAATGACGCCTAACTCAGGGTGCTCCCAACGTACAAGCGCTTCAAAGCCAGCTAATTGCTTTTCGGGTAAGCTCATGAATGGCTGATACACCATAAAGAGTTGTTGAGGTTGAGGTTCCTCATTCACAAACAGAATTTTACGTAAATTTTGTTCAATAATATGGCGTTTTTTATTGTATGAAGCCATTTCCTTATTACAAAAAGCCACACAGGCAGGATTCTTTTTAGCTTCATAAAGTGCCGAGTCAGCATGGCTAATGAGTGTGTCTGCATTAAGACCATCTTGCGGAAAGAGGCTTATCCCTACTCGGCAGCCAATAATGATGGTTTGTTCAAGAAACTCAAAATGAGATTGAAATGCTTCAATTAACTCAATGGCCATTAAGTTTGCATCGGCAGCGCGAGTGTTGGGCAACGAAATACAAAACTTATCTCCAGCAAAGCGCGACACGATGAAGTCGTTATTTAGATGATCTTGAATGCGCGCTGCAGCCTGATTTAATATGTAATCTCCAGCTGAATGGCCAAAGTTGTCGTTAATTACTTTAAAGCGGGTTAAATCTAAAAATAATAATGCCAAAGGTTGGCCATTATTTTTACAGTTTACAATGTCATCATCGAGTAATTTTTTAAAATAATAACGGTTCACTAACCCGGTCAAATCATCATAGTGTGATAAATAAAACAGCTTATCTTGCTGCTGTTTTCGTGCGGTTACATCATGGGCAATTCCCTCACAACCAACACACACGCCATGGTCATCGTACATGGGGCGCTCAAGTACTTCGAAAGTGTGTAGATTACCTTTAATATCTTTTAACTCAATTTCAAATGGCGCTAAATGTTCACCTTGCAAAATGCGCTCAATATAGCCAGAAATCGCTTGGTTTTTAGGATTGTCGGTTAAAAACTGATGATAAAACCCACCTTGACCTGTGACCGAGTGCCCTAAAATGTGGGTTAATGATGGGCTGACATAATTAACAAAACCATTAATATCGTGTTGATAGAAAATGTACTCATCTTCAAGCGACTCAACTAAGCCTCGGTAACGGTTTTCACTAACTGTGAGCTGTTGAGTACGTTCAGCAACTAATTGCTGCAAATTATCTTTAAGGTCGTTTAGGGCTAAATTTGCTGTTTCAACATTTTGATTAGCTTTAACCAAATCACGGTTATTACGTTTAGACTGTATTCCCCAAATCCCTAAAATCAAAATCAGCAAACCAGCAAGTAAAGCGAACTCAATTAATTCAGTATAATCCTTTGGGATTTTAATATTGGCGCCCCACACTTCAATCAGGGCTTTTTTTTGTTGCGAAGTGAGTGAATCAATGCATTTTTGAATAATACTTGCCAACATCGGTTCAGTCTTACTTACCGCAATGGCCTCATTCGCATTGTGTTTTTCATAAAATGCAGCAATTTTTAAATCGTTATAGGCATACTTTAATTGAAAGTAATTGGCTGCAGCTAAATAACTAATGGTGGCATCGGCTTGCCCCGCTGCAACTAATTCAAAGGATTCACGCATGGTATCAACATAAACATGGATAATATTTGGGAACTCTTCCCCTACACTGTCGGCGTATTGATAACCTTTGACCAAGGCAATGGTTTTATTAGCAATATCGTCTCGGCTATTAATGAGGTGATTATGCTCTTGAGTGATAATTACCAGAGACTTATAAATGATGGGTGTAGTAAAAAAGTAAGCTTGTTCACGCTCAGGGGTTTTGACCATTGTTAAAATAGCATCGATATTGCCTTGCTGTAGATTTTCAACAATGTCTGGCCATTTATGCTCGTCATTAAAGACAAATTCAATGCCTGTTTTATCACCTATCAAAGATAATATATCAATCGCTAGGCCAACAAGTTGACCGTCTTCATTAAAATAACTGTACGGTGGAAAATAGCCGTCAACACCAATATTAACCACTGGGTTTTCAGCTAACCATTGCTGTTCTTGTTCGGTAAACACTACAGTTGCTTGAGCATTGTCGTCAATATTGTGTGCAATCAAAGTCGGTGATAAAAAAAGAACCAACACCCCCACAACAAGCCATGCAAAAGCATTAGTTTTGACTCTCAAAACCATAGTTAGCCGTACTCCATTGAATCTAAAACTGCAAAAGTTTGACCATACAAAAAGTGAAAATAAAAAGGGTTAAGTAGACAAAGATTCACTTTTCATGACGCTTATTATCCAAATTAAAACTCAATTAAAAAGCTCAAAATTAGTAAGCATTAATATATATAGATTATAATCATAAATCAGTTGGTTAACTTGAAAAAAAATCATTGTTACGCTTGTTTGAGTCATTGTTGTGAGTCAATTCTCAAAAATGATGGTCTTTTATTAATTCAAACAAACAGCGGTTTAGTTTTAGTCGACTCTGCAGGTAAAAATGACAGAGTTCTCATGGGTGAAGAGCAAGTAATACCAATTCCACTAATTATCTGGTCATTCAGCGGTAATTCTGTGCCTTCTAGGCAAGTAATAGGATTGTAGGCATAGTTGCTCTCGGCAACTGCTCCTGCGTTGCTCTACCTCCTGCATCCATGCAGTCGTACGTCAAAATACTATTAAGCAGCATAGAAGGCACAGAAAACCGCCTTGCAGGAGACGCTCAGACAGTCCATTTCTTTGTAGCATTGCCTTAGAAGGGAATAACCATTATTTCAACAATGCGCCTCAAACTGAACAGTCTGAGCGACTCTGATTGGTCACATAATTAATGGAAATGGTATAAATGTTTAGCAAAAATTGATTACGAACTGACAATAACAAAGGTGGATTCTTGGTGTTAGTGACAACATTGGCAGGCTTAATCGCTACTGCTTTTAGTATGGATTGATATTTTCTTAGTAAAACGCACAGTTAGCTATCAAAGTTTGTATTCATTCTTAACCAACAGCCGCACATTATGTGGTTGTTGGTTCATCTCCTAAAACCTAAGTAACATAGATAATAAATCGACAATCGAGCACTTCCCTGTATAATCCGCGACCTTATGTCTTAAGCCCTATCAGTCTTATTTTCACAACGCTACTGTTTGTCGATAACGATGCTGTACCACTCTATGGAAACTTGTTTTGATTTCTACCGCTAATATTACTATGCAGTTTGGCACATGAGCCGTTGTTTGAAAACATTTCGGCGCAATTTGGCCATGGCAATCGTTACGGCTTAATTGGCGCAAATGGTTGTGGTAAATCTACATTCATGAAAATTCTCAGTGGCGCGTTAGCCCCAACCTCAGGCAACGTATCCATAACACCAGGTTTAAAAGTTGGCACGTTAAGCCAAGACCAGTTTGCCTTTGAAAAATACAGCGTAGTTGATGCCGTGATCATGGGTGACGTTGCGTTATGGAAAGTCAAACAAGAGCGTGATTTCATTTATAGCAAAGCCGAAATGACCGATGAAGACGGCATGCGTGTTGGCGATCTTGAAAGCGAATTTGCTGAAATGGACGGTTACACAGCAGAAAGTCGTGCTGGTGAAATTCTATTAGAGGCTGGTATAGAAGAGTCATTTCACTTCGGTTTAATGCAACAAGTTGCACCAGGTTGGAAATTGCGTGTGTTATTAGCACAAGCCTTATTCGCCAACCCTGACATTTTGTTACTCGACGAACCCACCAACAACTTAGACATTCATACCATTAGTTGGTTAGCAGAAGAGCTTAACAAGCGTAAGTGCACCATGATCATCATTTCGCACGACAGACACTTCTTGAACTCTGTGTGTACTCACATGGCTGACATTGACTACGGCGAATTACGCATTTACCCAGGTAATTACGAGTACTTTCTCGAGCAATCAAGCCTTATTCGTGAGCAGTTATTAGCAGGTAACGCCAAGAAAAGTGCAGAAATTGACGAACTACAAGACTTCGTTAACCGCTTTGGTGCCAATGCCTCTAAAGCCAAACAAGCCAGTTCACGCGCCAAAAAAATGGATAAAATTAAGCTTGATGACGTTAAATCATCTAGCCGTATTACCCCATCAATTCGCTTTACCGAATCGAAAAAGTTACATCGCCAGGCGCTAGTACTTGAAGAGTTAGGCCATGGCTTTGATGAAGTCTTATTTGAACACGGCGACCTCATCTTAGAAGCGGGTTCTAAATTGGCGATTATCGGTGAAAACGGCGTGGGTAAAACTACCCTATTACGTTGTTTAGTTAACGAACTTCTACATAATCACGGCCGTGTCAAATGGTCAGAAAATGCCGCCATTGGTTATTGCCCGCAAGATAGCAGTGCAGACTTTGATAATGACATGACATTATTTGATTGGATGTCACTGTGGCGTACCCCAAAACACAATGATTTAATGGTTCGTGGCATGTTAGGCCGGTTATTATTTACCGAAGATGACGCCAACAAAAAAGTGCGTAACTGTTCAGGTGGTGAGAAAAACCGCCTGTTATTCGGTAAGTTAATGATGATGGACATTAACGTGTTGGTAATGGATGAACCTACTAACCACATGGACATGGAAGCGATTGAAGCATTAAATCAAGCCTTGAAATTATTTGAAGGCACTTTAATATTTGTGAGTCACGACCGTGAATTTGTATCATCACTTGCAACGCGAATCATTGATGTTAAAGACAAAAAGCTGATAAACTTCCAAGGTACTTTCGATGAATATCTTGCAAGCCAAGCTGAAGTCGAAAGCAAGCAATAACATTAACAACGGCTAATAAGCTTGCGGTTCATCGCAGTTAGCGATGTAATATAGGCCTTTATTGATGGCGAACTTAAGCCACAATAGAGGCCTTTTACTTTTAGGCCGTTTCAGCTTGACGGTTTAGCAACAGCATAAAGATGTTACATCCACTTATTTCACTCATATTAACGGACTAACAAAGCGAATTTATCATGAAGAGAAAAATCGAATTACTGGCACCCGGTGGAGACGTCGATGCAATCAAAGCAGCAATCATAGCCGGCGCCAACGCGGTATATTGTGGCCTAGATACCTTCAACGCCCGTAACCGAGCGGCTAACTTGTCGTTCGATGACTTAATCGGAGTGATCGCCCTAGCCCACCAATACCAATGTGAAGTCTTCTTAACCATGAATATTGTTATTCTGGAAAACGAAGTTCCTACGTTAGTTAAGCTTCTTAACCAACTGGTTAATACCGGCATCGACGGCATCATAGTACAAGATTTAGGGTTATTTAACCTAGTCAGCAAACATTTCCCATCATTAGCCATTCACGCCTCAACCCAGTTAACGACACATAATGAAGGTCAAATTGGTTTCTTGGCCAAAATTGGCGCCACACGAGTCAACTTATCGCGCGAGTTAAACCTCGGCGAAATTAAAAGCTTAACGAGCCTGGCACACGATCACGGTGTTCTCACTGAAGTATTTGTGCACGGCGCCTTATGTATTGCTTTCTCTGGTCAATGTTATTCAAGCTCAGTGAGTGTCGGCAACTCAGGTAACCGCGGTCGCTGTAGCCAAGCGTGTCGCGACGAATATGAAATCACCGCAGCAGGTAATAAGTTTCCGCTCAACTTGAAAGACAATTCCGCCTATTTTGATTTACCAGAGTTAGTGGATGCAGGGGTTGATTCATTAAAAATTGAAGGTCGAATTAAAGGCGCGCAATACGTACACACTGTGGTAGACACTTGGCGCAAGCAAATTGATCAGTTTGTCGACACTGGCAGGCTATTGGCTGACGACTCAAACCTATATAAAGTGTTTAACCGCGATTTTACCAACTCATTTTTGAAAGGTAATCTCACCAAAGACATGTTTATCGACAATCCGCGCGATAACAGTTTTAAACATGCCAACGACGTCAGCAATGCGATATCTGTGGTGCAAATCCAAGAAGCACAAGACACATTATCGACCGCTAAAGATGCTATTGTTGAATTAGTTGCTGAAAAAATTAACCATTTAAGCATCGCAAAACCATCTTTAACCCTCGCATTTGCGGGTAAAGTAGGACAGACGCTGTCGATTACTGTCACCACGCCAGAACAACACTTTGTCATTGAATCAGACACAACACTCTCAATAGCAACTGAGTCACAAATCGATCAAGTCGCAATTGAAAAACGCTTTAAGAGTTTAAAAAGCGCGGGTTACCAACTACAACCGTTTAATTTCGATAACCTAGATACCAATTTAACGCTGCCATTTAGCCAACTTACCCAACTTAAAAACCAATTATTACTGCAACTTACACAACGAGAATACATTGCCGCTGTTACGCTACCTAAGTTAATTAAGTACCCAAAAGTAACCGAGACACCAACCTTATCATTGTTAATATGCGATGAAAAAGACGTTAACTTATGCGATGTGACCGATGCCGATATTTACTTTAAGTTGCCAGAAAGCTTTAAGAAAAATGATAATAAATACATCGACATCTTTTTACGTAACCCAAGGTTAATCCCATGGTTTCCAGCCGTATTAATTGGTAAAGACTATATAGAAGCTGTGCGACTGCTAGAAGCAGTAAAACCTGCGCGTATTGTCAGTAATAATACCGGCGTGGCATTTAAAGCCTTTGAAATGGATATCGAATGGATTGCGGGCCGTTTTTAAACACCACCAACTCATACGCGTTAATGACACTGCAAGAGCAGTTGAATTGCGCGGGTGCGTTTATTTCTAACGAGATTAACCGTAACCAAATTAGAAACATCGCCAGGCCGAAAAACTTTAAACTGCTGTACAGCATCTATCACCCCATTTTAATGATGACCAGCCGCCAATGTTTTTTCCAACAAACTGTAGGTTGTAATAAACCCAGTATTGAAGACGGCTGCATGCTCAAATGCGAAAAAGCTACCACCATTACAAACGTCAAAGGCATTTCCTTTGCGGTCGACAAACAAAAAGGGGGCTACCCAAGTATTTATAACCATGAGCAGTTTTTAAATATCGAAGCGGTTGAAGACTTATCCCATTTATTTGATGAGTTCTTTATCGACTTAACCAATATTGGTTCGGGCTCAAAAGCTGAAATTGACAAAGTGCAATTGGTTAACCACTTTGAAAACGTGCTCAAAGGCGTAAACGAAGCCAAAGTACAACTTAACCAATTGGTGACAGTGTCGACCAATGCGCAATACCAGCAAGGTTTATAAAGCCAACCACTTTTAGCAGCCCCATTGACACAGTCGTAACGATAACAAGAATGTGCTGAGTCAATGGGTACCGCGATACGTTTGAGTTAATATGATATTTAATTATAATCAACCACTTAACATCACAGCGTAAAGAGTAAAACGTTATAGTTAATACAATAGAAGTAATGATATGAATAATGACATAGAAATAGTCGATCTACTCCGAGAGCGTATTCCCTCTTTTGAATGCAAACCCGGTTGCCATGATTGCTGCAGCCTGTCACCACCTCATCTGCTGAAATGGCCAGGCTACCGGTTAAATCCGACGCAGAACATGACGCTGCATTAGCTGAATGGAACTGTGTGCATTTAGATCCAAATGGTTGCGAAGTCTATGAACAGCGGCCACTTATTTGCCGACTGTTTGGCACCACACCTCGTATGCCCTGCCCTGAAGATCGCGCACCAGACAAAATGATCGACACCAAAACAGAACAGCAAATCCATCATTATATTGCTAACACACGCCAGGTATTGGTGTAAAGCTTTGATTTAGTCTGTGCAAATTAACCCAATACCAGTGCGAACATCGTAATAACAGCTTTAACGACAGCAAAAAGAGAACACATCATGACACTGCCAATGACATTACCTGTGCTCTACTCATTACGAAACTGCCCTTATGCAATGCGCGCAAGGTTGGCAATTTACGCATCAGGCCAACAAGTGCATATACGTGACCTAGTATTAAGCAATAAACCCGCAGAATTACTTGCCGCATCACCCAAAGCCACCGTGCCGGTATTAGTGCTCAAAGCCAACACAGCGACTGGCCAAAGTGATGTTATTGATGAAAGCCTCAGCATTATGCAGTGGCCTTTTCTCAAACTGACCCCAATAACTATCTTCACAGCCAATCAGCTAACGCATTACCCGAAATGCTAGCGATGATCACTCAGTTTGATACAGAATTTAAAGGGTTGCTTGAGCGATACCGCTGTGCCAAACGCTATCATGAACCCACACTCACTACCGATAGACAAGCTTGCGAGCAATATATAAGCAAGCTCGAATTACGATTAATACAACATCAATATTTAATATCAAACCACCCTAGCCTAGCCGATTTAGCCTTAATGCCGTTTATCCGTCAGTTTGCTCGAGTTGAACGTCAATGGTATCTGCAAGCGCCCTACCCAAAGTTACGCCAATGGCTTAACCACTACTTACAAAGCAAAATGTTCACTAAGGTCATGGCGCAATATCCATTATGGCTAGAAACTAAACAAGACTATATATTTGGTCACGGCCAATAAGCCGAAGCTTGTCGTTGTTGTAACTAATGCGACCCTATCTCCACAAAGCCTGCTCGAGCTAGCCCTTATTTCATTATATTCCACACAAATAAAAGTGCATACACATTACCTAAATAGCCTGCAAATCATACACATTTATCGTCCCTTAAATGTTATCAATCCACCTTGAGTCACTGTGATTAAAACAAACATCAATTTACACAGTGTTTATTGCGCGCCGCAAATGCTTTGTAGCAGTTAAACTCACCAAAGGTAATACCAATAATTTAAACGCGGTTAACCAAACCATTTACCAGGGCAATCCTCTTAAAACGAACAAATGTTGGTAATTCGTTAATGAGATTTGGAATTGTGTTTTTTGATTACCGATAAATACCTACCTATTTAGTGCTAAATTAAGCGGCAAACCCTCGAGGTAGCGCCTCATAGCACAAATGACCACAACATAGACCTTGGTATGACAATGTTAATAATTTGGTAATATAGATTGCATTCACCAACATCGTGTTATATAAATGTTACTGTTGAATAAAACAACAACAATTGGTAGACCGGATTGTCATACCAAAACCATATTCTTTGGGGGGAATTATGAAGCTTAATAAAATAAGTGCATTGTTTAGCAACTCTAAATTTAAAGCGACCAACATTACCATTTTTGGTGCAACGTTAACGGCAGTGTTAACTATGCCTGGCGCATTTGCTGCAGATGAAGAACAAACAGTAGAAGAAGTAGACACAAGCGAAATCGAAGTCATTGCGGTACGCGGTATCTTTGGTAGCTTAAAAGCAGCCAATTTACTTAAACGTACTGATGCCCGTATTGTTGATGCTATCGTTGCAGAAGATATTGGTAAATTACCAGATAACAACATTGCAGAAGCACTTCAACGTATTACCGGTGTGTCAATCGCATCTGACTTTGGTGTCGGCGAATCGGTGACCATTCGTGGTGTATCTGAAAACTTAATATTACTTAATGGCCGCTCAACTGCTGTACCCTGGTCGTGGCGGTATTAGCCTAGATGACTTCCCTTCAAGCTTCTTAAAAACAGTTGAAGTTATTAAGTCGCCTACACCAGAAATGATAGAAGGTGCACTTGGCGGTACAGTTAATATGCAAACTGTACGTCCACTTGAACTTTCAGAACCGCTTATTGCCATCACACTTGACGGCGAATATGCCGACAAAACAGAAAACGTAGCACCTAACTTCACTGCTGCAATGGGTGATAACTGGGACTTAGGCGACAATGGTACCTTTGGTGCATCGGTTAACTTTTCATACCTAGATCGCGAATTACGTCGTGATGAATTCTTTAACAAAGTCACTTTAGAAGACGACATTGATATTGATGGTGACGGCACGGTCGATGTCTCTGGCGGCTCTAACGGTAAATACTTACGCCGTACAGAAAGCACTGTTGAACAAAAAACCGAAGAACGTGAACGTACCGCTTACGGCATATCATTACAGTGGGCACCAGCAAACGAAGACCTTAACGTTTATCTTGATATGAACGCGACAGAATTAGATGGTGGCCAAGCAGCCTACTCTATTCTTGACGTCGGTGGCTCTGTATCACCACGTAGCGACTCTTATTATGACAGTAATGGTCAGCTGCATAATTATGATTTAACTGGCGTATTAACCATTCCAAAAACCTGGAGTGATTTTACCACCAGTGAAACAACCTCTCATGCCATTGGTGCTGAGTGGATAATTAACGACAATTTTGAATTGTCTGGTGAATATTCGATTTCAAAATCAGAAGAGCGCCAAACAGCTTCAGAATTTAACTTACGTCCAATTGAACGTACAGAGCCAACATTAGATTTAGTGACTCACACCAGTACCGGTAGCTCAACCAGTGGTAGTGGTATTCCGTCATATGTGTTTGCTGACACCGGCATGCTTACCAACCCAGACAACCTTGTTTTCCGTGAGTTTTACCACAAAACGCTAGATACAGACAACGAAGAACAAGCGTTACGTTTTGACCTTAAAGTTAATGATATTGGTGTTGATTTTGTCACAGCAGTTAAAGCAGGTGTCCGCTTTACCGACCGAGACTACACAGCAAACCGCTTTGACCTTAAGCCAAACGGTAACACCTTAAAAGATTCATATAAAAGAGCCACCAACGAAGATGGTTTATACAGCCCTACTTGGATTGATAACGCCATTATCGCTGACAGCTTTAAAACCATTAACATGGACAACTCTTTCGACCAAACAGGCATTGCCGGTCAAAATGACTTACTCACCTACAATGTTTACGATGCTGAAAAACTACAAGATGCTGAAGCAACCTATGCATTAGTTCAACAAATGTTAGCAGGTACCTCTTACGCTATGGACGGCTCATTAGCCGACAACATGGTAGAAGACACAGGTGCTTATAAAACGATTAATGAAAAAACCAGCGCAATCTACGCACAATTCCATTTAGACTTTGAAGACATCTCAGCGGTTGTGGGTGGTCGTTATATTCAAACTGAACTGGAATCAAGCATTGTAGAATCAGTTGATGCCAACGGAAACAAAGTACTTGATACCGGTAAAAATGATTATTCAGACTTTTTACCAAGTTTAAACGTGACCTATAGCTTGTCACAAGAAACCTTAATACGCTTTGCGGCGGCAAAAGTCATGCGTCGTGCTGACTTTGGTGAATTAAGCCCTGCACTGTCTATCGATAACTCGTTAGTAACCGGTACTCAAGGTTCGTACCAATTAGATCCTTACCGTGTAACGCAATATGACTTATCAGTAGAACACTACTTTGGTGACGGCGGTATCTTATCTGCAGCACTATTCTACAAAGATGTTAAATCGTTCACTCAAACAGACAGTAGCTGTTTAGCCGACTCAAGCACTATCTCTGGCCAAAACACCACACAGTGGAACAACATCTGTTTGCTTAACACCGCAGGTGAAAGCCAAGGCGACATCATCAATGCAACTCAAGACCAGGGCTTAGCCTATGTTGATGCTGAAAAAGCAGCAGGCCGCACAGGTATTGTCATTGAAACTGACGTTAACGGCGGTAGTGGTGAAGTACGTGGTTTAGAGCTAGGTTACCAGCAACAGCTTGATTTCTTACCAGGTATCTGGTCAGGGTTAGGTGTTAATGCTAACTATACGTTTGCAGACAGTGAGCAACCAGACGGAAACCAATTGCTTAATATCTCAAAACATACAGCAAACACGCAGATTTACTGGGAAGGCGAAGATTTACAGCTACGCCTTGCATACAATTGGCGTGACCGTTATTTAGATGACCAAAGCACTAAACGTGTACAAACTGTAGGTGCATTAGGTTACAACGTATTTAACCAAAATGATCCAACAGCTGACAACTACGACCCTACTGTAGGTAATAGTTACCGTGAAGCACGTGGCCAGTTTGACTTCTCTGTTAGTTACGACATCAACGAGCACTTTACCGTTGTTGCCAACGCAGTAAACTTAACAGGTGAGCCAATTGAATACACCACAGAGCTTGGTTCAGTATGGGCTTACAGCGAAGCTGACCAACGTTACACACTAGGCGTTCGAGCTAAATTCTAATAGCCAACAACATAAAGAGCCTATCAACTTGATAGGCTCTTTTGATTAAACCCTTTGGTGTTATTACGCTGCAATCTTGTTATGACACTTTAAGCTCAAAAACAAACAGACAACACACCAAGAATTAATCCAGTAATTGAACGTTAATGAATCATAAAATCCATAAATGATAACGCCTTAACCTTGTTGCCATACCCATAATATTTCAGTAACAAGTATGCAAAACAAACAAATATACTGCCCTATTAAGTTTGTCAGTCCAACCAGCAGTAATTGTTTGACAACACAACCAAGGTCTATTACCATTTTGTAAGACAGCTTGGTAAGCAGGTCGATAATCCTGCCATTTTACGGGTTCAAATAATTCAAAATAACAAATTGCGATACCTGCGCCCTATGCCAACACAACTCGCATAGCACGCCTTTTAAAGGCACAGCAATTTACAACACTCAGTTAAGCAAAACCAATATATGTAGGAGTTAGATATGACAAAGCCAGTCATCGGATTTATCGGCCTTGGCCTTATGGGCGGCAACATGGTTGAGAACTTACAAAAAAGAGGTTATCAACTCAATGTAATGGACCTCAACCAAGATGCTGTAGCAAAGTGTGTTGCACGTGGTGCAAACGCAGTAACGTCAGGTAAAGAACTTGCCGAAGCAAGTGACATTGTCATGTTGTGTCTCACCACATCAGCAGTCGTTGAAAAACTGGTATATGGCGACGACGGTATCCTAGCAGGGATTAAAGAAGGTGCTGTGCTTGTTGATTTTGGTACCTCAATCCCATCATCAACCCGCAAAATCGGTGCCGACCTTGCCGCTAAAGGCGCAGGTATGATCGATGCCCCACTCGGCCGTACACCTGCACACGCAAAAGACGGTTTATTAAACATCATGGCCGCTGGCGACATCGATACCTTTAACAAGGTAAAACCTGTGCTTGATGAGCAAGGCGAAAACGTATTCCACCTAGGTGCATTAGGCGCTGGCCACACCACTAAGTTAATCAATAACTTTATGGGTATGACCACTGTATGTGCCATGTCTCAAGCATTTGCTGTAGCTGAGCTTGCCGGTGTTGACCGTGCACAACTGTTCGACATCATGTCAGCAGGTCCATCTAACTCACCGTTTATGAAGTTTTGTAAAAACTACGCGGTAGATGGCGTAAGCGACTTAGGCTTCTCAATTGCTAACGCCAATAAAGATTTAGGTTACTTCTTGAAAATGGTAGAAGATTTAGGCACAGAATCTAAAATTGCCGAAGGTTCATCTGCTAATTTACAAGCTGCATTTGACTCAGGTTTAGGTAACGGCAACGTACCAGAAATCTTTGATTACTTTGTTAAGCTAGCAAAATAGTCCTATCGCATTGCCCAATAAGGGCTTAATAGATGCAACATTTAAAAGGTCTTCATTACGGAGACCTTTTTTATTTTCATCAAAAAAGCATTAACCCCGCCTTAACCTGCCTGGTGTTAAATTAGTGTCAACTGTTTAAACCTAGGTCTCATTATGCTTAAGCTCAATGTTAGTAAACTGTCTTTATTATTACTCGTCACTTTCGCAATATCAGCCTGCTCAGATCAAACGCAATCAGATATCCGCCCAGCGCAAGATATACACGTCGATACCCTATCCCTGTCTCACACTAGTTTACGATTAAATACTGAACTTCCAGGCAGAATTACCGCCTTTAACGAAGCCGAAGTAAGACCTCAAATCACCGGCATAGTAAAAAGTCGATTATATAAACAAGGTAGCTACGTAAACGAAGGCGATGTGTTGTTTCAAATTGATCCAACCACTTATCAGTCAACGGTAAATAGCGCACAAGCTGAGTTGAAAAAAGCCTTAGCCAGTGAACAAAGTACTAAAAAAGCCTATTTACGTTATCAGGCATTAATGAAGAAAAGCCTAACCAGCCAGGAGCTGCTTGACGATGCAGAGTCAAACTACCTACAAGCACAAGCTGAAGTCGCCATTCGCCAAGCAGAATTAGACTACGCCAACATTGAATTGTCTTACACACAAATAAAGGCACCTATTTCTGGCTATGCCGGGTTTTCACAAGTATCAGAAGGTTCATTGCTCACTTCTGGCCAATCAAATTATTTAACCACCATTATTCAAACCAATAATGTCTACGTCGACATGCAACAATCTTCGGTGTCGTTATACAAATTAAGACAAGAGTTCACTAACGTACGTGGCACACACCCTACCATCCCTGTCACTATCACATTAGAAGACGGTACCCTTTACCAACATACTGGTAAACTTGAGTTTGCCGACACCCGCGCCGATAACTCAACGGGCAGTGTGACGTTACGAGCCATTATTCCAAATCCTGATAATAGTCTTTTAGCAGGCATGTACGTGCGCGCGAGTATTTCAATGCCAGAGCAGCGAGATTACTTGGTTGTCCCACAATCCGTAGTGGTAAGAAGCCAGTCAGGCCTTCCATCAGTATTTATTGTCGACCAAGACAATAAAATCATCAAAAAATCAGTCGAACTTGGCAGCGAAGTGGGTAACGGATGGGTAGTCAAAACAGGCCTTAACGTTGGCGATAATGTGGTGGTTAATAATCTCAATAAATTGAAAAACAACCAAATGGTTGTCGTCGATAGCCAAGCTGAACAATCAGGCGATACCGCCACCGCAGACGCTCATTCAATTTCGCAGGGTTAAGATATGTCTAGTTTCTTTTTAAACCGTCCTATATTTGCATGGGCTATCACCATCGTCATAATGCTTGCGGGTATTACGTCAATAATGAGTCTACCTGTCGCGCAGTACCCTACTATTGCGCCGCCAGCCATTACCATCAGTGCCTCTTACCCTGGTGCATCAGCAAAGACCATTGAAGACAGCGTTACCCAAGTCATTGAGCAAAGCATGACAGGGCTAGACAACCTGCTTTACATGTCATCAAGCAGTAGCTCATCAGGCAGTGCTTCAATAACTTTAACCTTTAGCGCCGATACCGACCCTGATATTGCTCAGGTACAGGTGCAAAATAGCCTACAACAAGCCAGTAGTCGTTTGCCTACCGCAGTGCAAAACCAAGGAACAACGGTTAAAAAAAGTACCTCAGGTTTTATGTCAGTCACCAACTTATACTCACCTGATGGCACCATGAGTACGGCAGACATTCAGGATTATGCTAACTCAAGCATTAAAGACATTATCAGCCGCGTAAATGGTGTGGGAAGCGTCACTATTTTTGGTGCATCCTACGCCATGCGTATCTGGTTAGACCCCGCTAAACTCAATAGCTACAACTTAACCCCCGTCGATATATCAGCCGCAGTGTCAGTACAAAACAGCCAAGTTACCGTGGGACAACTCGGTGGCGTACCGGCAACCGATACACAATTAATTAACGCTACCATTACCGCACAAAGCCTATTAACCACAGTTGATGAATTTAAAAACATTTTAATCAAAGTAGATGAAGACGGATCGAAAGTTCGCCTAAATGATGTTGCACGAGTTGAATTAGCCAGCGAAGACTCAAGCGTTATCCCAGTATTTAATGGTTATGGCTCATCTGGTATCGCTATCACGCTCGCATCTGAAAGCTAACTCGTTAGACACTCAAGAAGCCGTTGATGCCAAATTAGCGCAACTTTCAAAAGGCTTTCCTCAGGGTTTAGCCATGGCCAAAGCCACAGACAGCAATAAATTTATTCGTTTATCGATTACTGAAGTGGTTAAAACCTTATTTGAAGCCATCGTATTAGTATTTTTTGTGATGTTATTGTTTTTACAAAATATCAGAGCAACATTAATCCCAACCATTGCAGTTCCAGTTGTATTGCTTGGTACCTTTGCCATTATGTCGGTATTAGGGTTTTCTATTAATACCTTAACCATGTTTGGCATGGTGCTCGCCATCGGGTTGCTTGTTGACGATGCCATTGTGGTAGTTGAAAACGTTGAACGTATCATGCACGAAGAAAACCTCTCGGCATTAGAGGCCACTAAAAAGTCGATGAAGCAAATCACTGGCGCACTAGTGGGCATAACCATGGTACTTGCAGTGGTATTCATTCCAATGGCCTTTATGTCGGGTTCTACCGGTGCTATCTACAAACAGTTCTCGTTAACCATAGTGTCTGCAATGGTATTGTCGGTACTTGTCGCGTTAATTCTTACCCCAGTGTTGTGTGCAAGCTTATTAAAACCGAAAGAAAAATCCACTCATGGTTTCTTCAATGGCTTTAATCGCCTGTTCGACCGCCTGTCTAATGGGTACAAAGGTTCAATAAAACGTGTGCTACTTCGGCCGTTACGCTTTACCTTAATCTACGGTTTATTGTTAGCTGGCACCGCGTATATGTATAACACCCTACCCAGCTCGTTTTTACCTGATGAAGATCAGGGTGAGTTTTTAATGATGGTGCAATTACCGACAGGTTCAACACTCAATCAAACTGCCGTGGTGATGACCGAAATTAAAGATTACTTACAACAAAATGAACCAGAGGTTGTTAACACGGTATTTACTGTGTCTGGATTTAACTTTTCTGGCAGAGGTCAAAATGCAAGTATGGCCTTTATTGGCTTAAAAGACTGGTCAGAACGTACCACAGACGACACCAACGTCAACGCAATTATTCAACGCACGATGGCGTATTTTTCTGATTACAAAAAGCCTCAGTATTTGCATTTAGCAGCCCCGCAATTAGAGCGCTTGGTCAATCTTCTGGTTTTGATTTTTACCTTCAAGATGTTGGCGCAATTGGCCACGACAAACTTATCGAAGTGCGTAATCAACTTTTAGCCAAAATGTGCCAAAGCCCAATTTTGCAAAACTCCAGACCTAACGGTCTAGAAGACAATGCACAATTTTATTTAGATATTGATTATGAAAAAGCCAAAGTCTTTGGCCTTGATATCGACGACATTAACAACTCATTGTCGATAGCCTGGGGGTCATCTTACGTTAATGACTTTATTGACCGTGGACGCTCTAAAAAAGTTTACATTCAAGCTGAAGCTCAATACCGCATGACGCCAGAAGATCTTAATCATTGGCTTATTCGCAACAATCAAGATGAAATGGTACCGCTGTCAGCATTTACCTCATCACATTGGGGCACAGGATCACCACAGCTGACACGTTTTAATGGTAACTCAGCCTTTGAGATTTTAGGTGAAGCAGCACCAGGCTACAGTACGGGTGATGCAATGGATGAAATCAACGCTATCGCAGCTGAGCTATCAACAGATGTACAAGTCAGTTGGTCAGGTATGTCATACCAAGAGTTAGAAGCCGGAAACCAGGCGCCAATACTCTATGCTATCTCAGTGCTTATGGTATTCATTTGTTTAGCGGCATTATATGAAAGCTGGAGCATTCCCATTGCGATTATTTTAGTTGTGCCTTTGGGTGTACTCGGCGCACTCGCGGCCATTATGCTACGCGGGCTGGAAAACGATGTGTATTTTCAAGTGGGTGTGCTAACCACCATTGGCTTAACCGCTAAAAACGCCATCTTAATTGTCGAGTTCGCCAAGGCGCTTTATGACAAGGGCACCAACATGATTGACGCCACCATTCAAGCCTGTGAAATGCGTTTACGCCCTATCATAATGACCTCACTCGCCTTTGGTCTTGGGGTTTTACCTTTGGTGTTAAGCAGTGGCGCAGGCGCTAATGCTCGTAACGCAATTGGTACCTCAGTATTGGGCGGAATGACAGGCGCAACGTTATTAGTCTTGTATTTTGCACCACTGTTTTTAGTGATAATTTTAAAAATGGTTAACCCTAAACCGACGCATTAATATACAAATTGAGTCTCCCGACAGTGACACCTATGTCACTGTCGGGAGTTAATTAACGCATTGGTGGTCAGTATTTTTACAAAAAAATTGATTATTGGTTAAGCAAGAAAACACTATACCTGGTCAATACGCTACATAACTCAACAATTTTACCCCTTTGATTTTTGCATATTTAACAAAAATCATTTGCGATTAACGCTATAAATCAAATCAGTGTTATTTGTTACTCTGTGGTCAATTCTTTATGAGGGCTCACAAAATGACAACATCTCTTTTTCAACCCATTCAACTGGGCGATATCACCCTAAAAAACCGTATTGTTATGCCACCAATGACCCGCTCTAGAGCTAGCCAACCTGGTGACGTTGCAAATGATTTAATGGCAACGTACTACGCACAACGTGCTACAGCAGGACTGATTATTTCAGAAGGCACCCAAATCTCAGCCATGGGTAAAGGTTATGCGTGGACTCCGGGCATTTATACCGCAGAGCAAATTCAAGGCTGGCGTAAAGTAACAGATGCCGTGCATGCCAAAGGCGGCACCATGTTTGCCCAGTTATGGCATGTTGGACGTGTTACCCATCCAGACAACATTGGCGGTGAGCAACCTATATCATCGTCGGCACTAAAAGCACAAAACGTAAAAGTGTTTATCGACAACAATACCGATGCACCCGGTTTTGTCGATGCCGCACAACCACGTGAAATGACCATAGATGATATTCAACAAGTTGTGGCACAATTTAAACAAGCTGCCATTAACGCAGTAGAAGCAGGCTTTGATGGTATCGAACTGCATGCTGCCAATGGCTACCTTATTAACCAATTTATTGATTCAGAATCTAATCAACGAACCGATCAATACGGCGGCAGTTTACAAAATCGTTTACGCTTTCTTGATGAAGTGGTCGGTGCCATGGTCGACGCCATAGGCGCTAATCGTGTGGGTGTACGCCTCGCCCCGCTCACCACACTCAACGGCACTGTCGATGCTGACCCAATTAACACCTACACAGCCGCTGCGGCATTACTGAACAAACATCGCATTGTATATTTACATATTGCCGAAGTCGATTGGGACGATGCACCAGATATCCCTGTCTCATTCAAGCAAGGTTTACGTGACGCATTTGACGGTGTGTTGATTTATGCTGGCCGCTACAATGGCGATAAAGCCCATCACGCCATTGACTCAGGCTTAGCCGACATGATTGGTTTTGGTCGCCCATTTGTTGCAAACCCAGACCTACCAGAGCGCATTAAACAGGGTTACCCATTAGCCAAACACGTGCCCGAAACCCTCTTTGGTGGTGGCGAAGTAGGCTTAACAGATTACCCAACCTACAATGTACAAGACCACTTATTGTTTCAGCCTTTTAGCGGCTCATCACTTAATACCAACAACCGAATTGTCATGGCACCAATGACACGTTCACGCAGCTCACAGCCAGGTGATGTACCCAACCAAATCATGGCTGATTATTATCAACAACGCGCCAGTGCGGGGTTAATTATTAGTGAAGGCACACCTATTTCTGCAGTAAGCCGTGGCTACTCAATGACCCCAGGCATTTACACCACAGCACAAGTTGAGGGCTGGAAACAGGTCACACAAGCCGTACACGCCAAAGACGGGAAGATATTTGCTCAATTGTGGCATGTAGGTCGTCGCAGTCATTCAAGCATTTCAGGCCAACAACCTGTGGCAGCATCGGCGATTAAAATCCCCGACCAAGTGTTTTACCCATTGCCAGAAGGTGGTTTTGGGATGATCGAAACTGAACAACCTAAAGCCATGACTCAAGAAGATATCAACAATACCATTAACGATTTTGTGCAAACGGCTAAAAATGCCATAGAAGCCGGATTTGATGGTGTCGAGATTCATGCAGCACACGGCTACTTGTTTGACACTTTTTTACACTTAGAAAGTAATCAGCGCCAAGATCAATATGGTGGCAGTCAACAAAATAGAATGCGCTTTTTATTAGAAACGCTCACCGCAGTAGCTGATGCCATTGGCGGCAACAAAGTGGCTGTGCGACTATCACCGCATGTCATTGAAGGCTTTACTGAAGAAGATCCTGAAATTGTTGAGCTAACACTAGCAGCATTGGCAAATATGGTGAAATTAGATTTAGCCTACGTGCACTTTTCTGAAAACATCTCACGTTACCTTGAGGTGCCAGAATCGTTTCGCCAGCAAGTGCGTGAGGTATACCCTAACCCAATCATGATCGCAGGCAAGTTAACCAAAGAGACAGCACAAGTCTTGCTCGCCAAGCAGTATGCCGATTTAGTCGCATTTGCCACGCCATATGTCACTAACCCAGATTTGGTTGAACGTTTCTACCATAACTGGCCATTAGCCGAATTTGACGCCGACGCACGCCTCACCTTGTATGGTGGTGATGCCAAAGGCTACAGCGACTACCCGCAATATAAGGCGTAATAAGTCTTAACCTATACCACTAACGTTATGCTACAAGCCCAAAACCAACTCGGTTTTGGGCTTTTTTTAACTCGTCAACGTTAAAAATCAGACACTTCACAACAAAAGCTCATCCCTTAATTGCTATGTAATACAATTATCAATGGTGACTAAGCAAGTTATCTAACCGCCATATAAAAGCATTACTACTAAAGCTAAACCGATCACATGTCATAACATGATCAACATATTGGCACTTCCTTAACACTGCTATCTAGTCAACATAATCAATACAGGGTATGGTTACAACCAATGTGTGCACACCAACAGGGATGTCAATTGTTTTCTTATAATATCAATGGCAAAGCCAGCCGCCATTTTACCTATGCAGACCTTATAAACTGTGGCAGCACGGCACAATTGCATCAACTTGAAAACTTACCTAAACAGCCCGACACCTGGCGCGCACTCAGTGCATTGGCAACAAGACTGCTTGATCCCATTGTTGACCAATTTGGACCGATAACATTAACCTACGGATTTTGCTCACCAGAACTGGCAAGGCTAATTGCTAAAAACCCCAACCCACACATCGCCCCGCAGCTTGACCAACATTGTGCCCACGAACTGAACAACAAACAGTACTCTTATTTGCACACGTTTTGGCGCCGCATGTGACTTTATTCTGCCCGCCATTGCCCAACAACCGCAATTGAAAACACATGCCATTACTATGCAACACGTAGCGCTGTGGATATGCGAAAACCTAAAATTTGATCGCCTGTACTACTACGGCAACCACCGCCCACTCCACCTAAGTTTCTACCCACAACACAACCAATTTTTACAAACCATGAAAACTAACCCAGACACCAGCCACCGAGTCCCCTCAAAAAGGCCGTCGTACCCAACCGCAATCAATGTCATAAAACAAGTAGATTATTAACAGAAAAAGCAACACCTGATCCCCAATACAAGCATTTGAGGATGACGGCATAAGACAAAAGCAACGCCCCACATCTGTCATTCCTACAACGCCCTCAATTCCGTCATTCCTGCAATGCTTTTGAGCAGGAATCCAGGTGTTAGCTCTTCGGCCGTTAAACAACAGCAAAGCCCCCATTGCTAAAAGCGTTAAATCGGCACCACGGGGTAATTGGCATCACCCCACAACTCTTTTGGGTGATCCATCATTATCGTGATAATTATCGGTACCAACTGAGATAAAAACACCACGCCGTCTCTAATTTGGTCGCGATTAGCCGAACTTTGCCAGGTTGCACCGCCGTGCACGAGTTGATTTCTTAAGGTATATAAGCGCTGTAAAATAATTGAGGCTAGTGCATCAGTCGACTTGTTAGCCAGTGCATAATTTGCCGCCACTTTTGCTTTAGCAAACCGCGTTTGCCATTCCTCCTCAGTGATTTTACCGTTATGAAAATCCCAAAAAGGTTGAAACACAAATTTATTGGCTAACAACACCCTAATGCTGGATGAAAACTCACTCCAAAGCAGAGTATAAATCTGGTTGTGAGTATCAAGATTAACTAACTTATTTATAAACTTAGAAAATGCTTCAGACTCAGTATGCCTTAATACTTCAGTGTCTTGTGCATAAGCGGCATTAAACGCGATCCAAAGAAATATAAACTGGCTGTCTTTGTCTGCACATTTTTCAGACTTGTCTAACCAACTTAACGCCCGATGCACCCTTAACGCCAAACCTTCACAAAACTCACCACGAACCTGCCGCTGTTGTTGTTTTAATGTGTGATACTTCATTCCAATATCCTTATCCGAAATCATATACTGCATAAATAGCAAAAAAACCAATAGGTTTATAAGCAACACTACAGCATCTTAACAATTATGCTATCAATTTTTATCTTGTATCACCCTGTTAATTATACAAAATAACCGTTATCGTTAAGACATCACAAAATGAGTAAATCGCAAAGCTAGATAAAACCTCCATCCGAAAAACAGCACTATTTAAAAATAATTTAAGTGAACCACTAACTGAATCAATAGACTGATTAGAGATTGAATTAACACTATTAAATGCTTGAGCCGTTTACTACATATAAGCTAGAATCAAATTAATCAAATCATAGGCTTAGTTATGTCTACCATCGAATTCTACGATACAAATTCACAGTCTTTTTTTGACTCTACTGTTAATGCTGACGTGAGCGAACTTTACCACCCTTTTATCCAACACCTACCGTTGGGAGCGCGTATATTAGATGCTGGTTGCGGGTCTGGTCGCGACAGTAAAGCATTTATTGAAATGGGATTTAAAGTCACCGCCATTGATGCCAGTCGCGAACTCGTTAAAGCTGCCGCAGAGTTAATTGGTCAACCCGTTTTGGTATGTCGTTTTGATGAAATAGACAAAACTGAGCAATTTGATGGTATCTGGGCTTGTGCCTCTTTACTTCATGTAGAGGCAAACACCCTGCCCGCTACTTTTCTACATTTAGCCAGTACCTTAGTAGCAAACGGCGTATTTTATTGTTCTTTCAAGTATGGCGATCAAGAGCGAGTCCATAATGGTCGTTTCTTTGCTGATGCTAATGAAACACTGTTACTGCAATGGATTGAACACACAGGTTTATCGATAAAACAAACATGGATAACAACAGATGTTCGCCCTGGTCGTGAAAACGAAAAATGGCTAAATGCCATTTTTATTAAAGCTTAATAAACAGAGATAATATATGAAGTTAGCAGAAGGACCTGTATTAACCAGCGGTGGTATGGATGACCCGCTTTTACCTAAGTTATTAAAAGCGATTAATCGCGCGACCTCCATTGAAATATCTGTTTCATTTATCCAGCAATCAGGGCTAAATCTACTATTTGACAGCCTATCTGATGCGTTAGAACGTAATGCCTCTATTGCTATTATCACCTCTGATTATCTGCATATCACAGATCCCGTTGCACTACGTCATTTAATGATTTTGCAATCTCGTGGAGCGCAAACCAAGATATTTACTTGCCAAGCCCAACAAAGTTTTCACATGAAAACCTATATTTTTGTGAAGCAAGAGTTGGATTCATCACAAACTGGCAGTGCATATATTGGTTCTAATAACATCAGTAAGACAGCATTAACCCATGCCTTTGAATGGTGCTTACGCCATGATTTGGTCGAAAATCAGCACCCAAGTGAATTTGATTACATTCGTGAGCAGTTTTCTTCGATATTTAATCATCCTCAGGCTATTGATTTAAATAATCAATTTATCAACGATTATGCAGAGCAACGAAAAAAGGTAAAACCGCCTTTAATGATTGTTAATGAAGTTGAACCTGAAGATATCGCCCCTAACTTTGCCCAACAAGAAGCCTTAAATGCATTAGCACAAACACGTGTAGAGCAACTATCTAAGCAGCCTAGTTGTGTTGGCAACAGGTATGGGCAAAACATGGTTAGCCGCATTTGATGTACAACAATTTAATGCCAAAAAAGTGCTCTTTGTAGCACATCGAGAAGAGATTTTATTGCAAGCTGAACGCACCTTTAAGTCGTTACTACCTATGCTTGTCAGTGGCCATTTTAATGCCAGTTCAAAGGTTCTGGATGCAGATGTTGTGTTTGCCTCAATACAAACCCTAGGCAAACAAAAATACTTAAACGAGGTCAAACCTGACTATTTTGATTATGTGATTGTCGATGAGTTCCACCATGCTGGAGCCTCTAGCTATCAGGCTTTATTGAACCATTTTACGCCCAAATTTTTACTTGGCTTGACCGCCACGCCAGAGCGAACCGATCAAGCTGATATTTTGTCCCTGTGCGATAACAATTTGGTGTACGAAAAGAACATCGTTGATGGTATTGAGTTAGGCATTTTGGTGCCATTTCGTTACCAAGGCATTAATGACGAAACCGTAGATTATCGTGATTTACCATGGCGAAATGGTAAGTTCGATCCTAAAACGCTTGAATTCAAATTTGCCACTCAAAAACGGGCAAAACACATTTTTGGTCATTGGCAATCATATAAACAGCAACGCACCTTGGCATTTTGTGTGTCTAAAGCACATGCAGACTTTATGGCTACATGGTTTACGACTCAAGGCATAAACGCAGTGTCTGTTCACAGTGACTCTCAAGTAAAACGTGGTGAGGCACTGAGCCTTTTAGCCATGGGCAAAATTGAAGTTATTTTTTCGGTCGATTTATTCAATGAAGGTACGGATTTACCCTCAATTGACACTATTTTGATCTTGCGCCCTACTGAGTCAAAAATCTTATTTTTACAGCAGTTAGGCCGAGGTCTACGCACGTCACCCGACACTAATAAAACCTATGTATCAGTAATCGACTTCATAGGAAATCATATTAGTTTTTTAAATCGCCCAATGGCGTTACTGCAAACAAGTGATGCCAAAAAGACATTAAAAGAGCTCGACGCGCCAAAGCTTCATCCAGACTGTGTTATTAATATCGCTCCACAATTAATCGACTTTTGGCGACAACTGAAACTCGATTACACCAAAGCAGATGAACAATATCGATTACTCAGAGATAATTTAGAGCATCGACCAACAGCAACTGAGTTTTTTAGAAGTGATTATGCTTGGAATAAAATGACCAAGCAGTTTGGTAGCTGGTTTGAACTTGTGTTAAGCCAAGAACAAGATGAAAGCGAAAATAAGCAAATAGCTAACCTAGCACCTTATCTTACATTTCTCAGTCAAGGCATAGAAAAAGTCTCAATGAGCAAGTGTTTTAAAGCCATCTTACTGGAAGCATTTATAGAATTAGATGGTTTAAATCAGCCCCCTACAATTGAAGCTGTCTGTGTTAAAAGTTGGCACATATTTAAACGTTATCCTAAGTTATGGGTTCAAGATGTTAAAGCCGACTTGCAAACCATCGATGCAAACTCACCTAAATGGAAAACCTATTGGCTGAACAACCCAATAACGTTTTTATGCAAACAAGATAAGGCCGATCCACAGCCGTGGTTTGTTGTAAAAAGTGGCCAATTGCAAGCCAATATTGAAATAAATAGCGCAGATATCTCTCTGTTATCAATGGCAATCAGAGAACTAACTGAATTACTGTTAGCGCGTTACAGCGAGCGTCAAAAGTCCAAAAATCTTGCTATTAACAATGAAAAAGACAATGTGGTTTCATTCGCTAAAACAGCTAATACCAAAGACACTGTTCAACTTAATTTTTACCCAGATTTAAAAATTGCCTGTGGTCATTTTAAAACGGGTACTGATGATAATCATGAGTTACTCAAACTAAACAACACATACAGTAAACTTGATCCCACGATTTACTTTATTGCCCCAGCCAGTGGTAACTCGATGAATGGTGGCAAGAATCCCATTCACGATGGTGATTTATTATTACTTGAACGTGTTACCGCCATTAATGCAGGTTCAATAACAGGTAAAATCATGGCTATCGAAATACAGGATGACGCTGGCGAC
Organism: Shewanella phaeophyticola; assembly: GCF_025398315.1. Classification (GTDB taxonomy): domain Bacteria; phylum Pseudomonadota; class Gammaproteobacteria; order Enterobacterales; family Shewanellaceae; genus Shewanella; species Shewanella phaeophyticola. The sequence continues at coordinate 1,764,887 of NZ_JAODOQ010000001.1, read as the reverse complement.
AATCAGTATTTACTGCGAAAAGTGAGTAAATTACCAAATGGTCAATACCAGCTTAATGCACAAAATCTTGATTATGCACCTATGATTGCCAATGAAAGCATGGTCACGTTTGCACGATTAAAGCAGGTGTTAGATGCCGTTGATTTTGTTTAATAAAAAACTCAGCTAATCAGCCTTACAGAATGACGTTTAATCTTGTGATAGAAATTCATCGCGAGCTATTTATACAACCTAGTACTTTTAACTTGTTACTTGTCACCTACCCGCCACTCTGCTTATCAAATGCAATCCCCAGTGGTTCAAAATAGGCCATTAATGCTTGGTAGATTTGCGCGCTGTGCTCTGCGTCTGGATATGCGCCTAACTTGGATAGAGGTGAGTTGATGGTGCTGTTTACTAAGTATGGGTTGGTTATCTCGGCGTGGGTTTCTGAATACATTTCGATACTGGCTTCAAAAGCGCGGTCATCATTTCGGTCGGTTTGGCAAAATAGTGGCAACCTTGCTGTTTGTCTAATGCGATTGAGCGGCGAACATAGTCGTGGGGCTCTTGGCCGTTGGCGCTTAAAAAAGTGACTTGAAATAACCTTGATAACTGTTGATTTAACGGATGATCGACCATGGTTTTATCTGCCAGCCAGTGGTCTGTGGCGCAGGCAAAGCGGCTCGCTGTACTCATGTAACCGTCTGGGCTTAATAGGCTGTCGTCGATAAACATTTTATCGGCGATGTAATGATCGAACGCATGCCAAAACTCGTGGGCTAATGCCCCTGCTCCGGCATTTTTTGCCAGCGCTAATTCTTTATAAGCGGGTGAGTAATGTGCTTGCACGCCTTTTTGCCCACCTGAGCCAAAGGCAAACCTGAGGCTACCGCGCAAGCCGATTAACTCGGGGGGCACACGTAAAATATTGGCAAGGTCGGCCATTGAATCAAAAATCAAATTGGCGGCCAGTGCAGATTCTTCACGGTTAACCCATTTACCCACGCGAATGTGGCGTAAACCAAAGGTGTGTTTGATGTCTAAAAAGCTCACAGAACTGCCTTGACGGTAATCTGAGCCTATACGATCAAAGTAGCGCTGGTGATTTAACAATGCATGATATGACGCCAAACAATACCTCTTATTAACAAACTGAACCTCTTATTAAACAAGGGCTTTATCGGATAGTTTACAACTAGAGCGCCATGTATATCTACACATGTGGAGTGATTATCTACCACTAGAATGATTGATTTACCCGCCTAAACACTCATGATAACGAACATTAGTAAATGAATATTTATTCCAATTCATGCAATAATAAACGTATAACCCTCGGTAATTTTTTAACCTGTATGCAGATTAGTGAATGCGTAGTCAAAAGATAAGGTGGATAATTAAGCGTCTCGTCAGTTTACTCTCATCACCGCTAGCTTTGTTACGGCCACCAGCAATTACGTGTATTTATGCTTGTGTTTATAGAGACCTTGGCTATATGTTGTATTTAGTCATTGTATCTAACATTTTAAACCTAATAATTTAAACCTAACATCTATTATGAGTTTCTAGTCTCTAGCTTTCTCTAGTTGCTAGGCTTACGCATCACAAATGGAGCATTGTATGATCAAAAATCTCTCGCTGGCGATTACGCTGTTTTTTACCTCGACCTCAGTATTCACCAGCACAGCCGTGTCTGCTGTCGACAGTTTGATTACTCACCAAAGCCAATATTCACCCAAAGTTACTGCAGACCGCTTTGAATCAATTATCAGAAATAAAGGTTTTACGGTATTTGCGCGGATTGATCATCAAAAAAATGCCGAAGGTGTTGAGTTAAGTTTACCTGCGACTGAGGTGATTATGTTTGGTAACCCTAAAATTGGCACTCAATTAATGCAGTGTAATCAGCAGGTGGCTATCGATTTGCCCCAAAAAGTACTCATTACTGAAGATGCGCACAACAAAGTGTGGTTGTCGTATAACAATCCGCAATACCTTAAGCAACGTCATGACATTAAAGGTTGTGATGCGGTGCTTGATAAAATCAGTAATGTGCTTGAATCGTTAAGTAAGGCCGCGACTACATCAAGTAAATAATCACTGAATCATGTTATACCAATTCCACTAATTATCTGGTCATTCAGCGGGAATTCTGTACCTTCTAGGCAAGTAATAGGATTGTAGGCATAGTTGCTCTACGTCAAAATACTATTAAGCAGCATAGAAGGTACAGAAACCCGCCTTGCAGGAGACGCTCAGACAGTCCATTTCTTTGTTGCATTGCCTTAGAAGGGAATAACCATTATTTCAACAATGCGCCTCAAACTGAACAGTCCGAGCGACTCTGATTGGTCACATAATTAATGGAAATGGTATTATTGCGAGGGCTAGCCACAAGCCAATAAAAATCCCAGTGGCCGTAAACGTACACTGGGATATTTTGTGTTAAGGGGTTAATTTGTTAGTGCAAATCGCACATAAAAACGAGCCCCCTGCTCCAAGTTTGAGTTAAAGCCAATTTTACCGTGCATGGCTTCGGTAAGTTCTTTACATAATGCTAAGCCTAACCCTGTGCCGCCTTTGACTTTTGAGCTACTGGCGTCTGCTTGTGAGAACTTTTCAAAAATTCTGCTTTTAAAATCGTCAGATATACCGCAGCCTTGGTCTTGCACGGCTATTTCAATTTGATCACCTATCACTGAAGCAGACAAGGTTACTTGGCCATTTTGAGGTGAAAATTTAACGGCATTTGATAAAAAGTTGGTCAAAATTTGCAGTAGTCGATGTTCGTCAACGTATATTCTCATATCGTTGATTTGGGATGCATATTGCAACTCTAGGATAATATTGTGCAGATCGGCATAGGGTTGATGGTCGTTAAGCGCGCGCTGTAACAGCGGAGGCACGTTTAACGGTTTCATTTCGAACAACATTTTACCCGCTGCCAGCTTTTCAATGTCTAACAGATCATTAATTAATCGACTCAGCTGCAAACAATTACTGCTGGCTATATCCATCAGCTTTTGGGCTTTTTCTGGCAGGCTGACAATTTTACCCGATTGTAATAGGGTTAATGCGCCATTAATGGACGTCAATGGTGTACGCAGTTCATGACTCACGGTTGAGATAAAATCATCTTTAATCTTTTGTAATTTCATTCTGTCGGTAATGTCTTGTACCGAGCCTATCATGATTAACTCTGGGTTTTTATCTTCAGAGACAAGTTGCCCTAGCTCATGTACCCAACGTACCTCGCCATTTGGCCGAATAATACGGTGAATGACATTGTGAATGCCTGTGATGCGGGCTTGGTCTTCACTTTGTTCAACTTTTGACACATCGTCAGGATGCACTGCACGCTTAAATAAGCTAACACTGGGGCTGAAGTCTTGCTCATTTAAGCCAAAGATTTGGTAGATCATTGGCGACCACCATAATGTGCCCTGTTTTAGCGATGCTTGCCAATAGCCGATTTGCGCCTGTTCACTAGCTAAATCAAGACTTTGCTGTGCTACATTAAGCTGTTGATTTAGCTCTTCTAGTTTGAGGTAATGCTCTTTTGTTTGGGTAATATCTTGAATATAGCCATGCCACAAGGTGCTACCGTCTGGCATTCTTTCTGGTGTGGCACGGCCTGAAAGCCACTTAAACGAGTCATTATTAGCGATGATACGATATTCAAGTTCCCAGAGGTTGAGGGTTTCAAGAGAGCGCTCAATGCTGTCAACTAACAAACCTAAATCATCTGGATGAATTTTAGCAAAGGCATTGGTAGCATCATGTCGCACCTCTTCGGGAGTGACGCCGTAAATTTCTTCAATCGCGGTACTAGCATAAGGAAAGGCGCTGCGTCCATCTGGCCACGATTGATATTGATAAACCACACCGGGCAATTGCTGGGTTAACTTATACAGTTCATCGCGGCTATGTAGTAATGCAATTTCGCTCAATTGCTGTTGGGTGATGTCGGCATGGGTACCAAACATCATCAAGGGTTGACCGTCAGCAGTGTAAGAGACCACTTTACCTCGGTCATGCACCCACACGTAATGCCCTTGCTTGTGTTTCATGCGGCATTTAATGTCATAAAATGGCGCTTTACCATTGAGGTGGGCTTCTAATTGAGCATCTGAGTCGGCAACATCATCTGGATGCAACAAGTTTAACCAGGTGTCGACTGATACGGGTTCGAGTTCCGCGAGTGTGTAGCCCATAATGTCTGCCCAACGTTCGTTAAGCACAGTGTCACCGGTTTGTACGTTCCATTGCCAGGTACCAATTCGAGTTCCCTCAAGCACCGAGCGGTACATTTGTTCTCTTGCGGCAAGTATCTCGTGGGCATGTTCTTGTAATCTGTCTTGAATTTCTTGTTCAATGGTTTTGCCAAACTCGGTAGCTATTTGGCGCTCTTTGTCGGTAAATTGCCGTGGTTTACTGTCGATAAAGCAAAGCGTACCAATATTTACCCCATTAATTGACAAGGGCACACCGGCATAAAAGCGTATAAAGGGGGCACCCAGTACTAGAGGATTATTTGTAAATCTGTTGTCGACTTGGGCGTCGGGTATTTCAAAAATCCCGTCACCTAAAATGGTATGGCCGCAAAAAGAAATATCTCGGTGAGTTTCGCATGCATCAAGACCTTGCCTTGATTTAAACCATTGTCTATCGCTGTCGATTAATGACACTAGAACAATCTCAGTGTCTAAACAAAGCTGGGCTAAATGGGTTAAACGGTCAAACCGCAGCTCTGGCTCGGTATCTAACAAGCCTGTGTTGAACAATGCGCTCAGTCGTTGTTGCTCTGTTTTTGGTTTAACAGGCTTTTGCATTAGTTACTCCGAAGAATGATTGTCTGCTGCGGCAATATACGTTTGGTAGATGGTCGCTAATTGATTGCCAAGGCTCATCGGGTCGAATGGCTTTTCAATGACAGCGACGGCGCCCGCATCGAGATATTCTTGTTGCTCTGATTGTTGAATACGCGCGGTCATAAATACCACAGGAATATGTTGGCAATGTGGTTTTTTACGCAACTCAATTAAGGTTTGTAAACCGTCCATGCTTGGCATCATGGCGTCGAGTAAAATTAAATCTGGGGTAAATTGGTCTATCTGGGTTAATGCGCTTTTTCCACCATCACAAGAAACCAGTGTATACCCAGATAAATCGACTAGCGCCATGTCTACGATGACACGAATAGATTCATCATCTTCTACATGTAAAATGTTCTCTAATTGCATTTGGTCTCCTATTCGATAGGTTTAGCATCAACTGACTCTAATATTGTATTATAATTGTTAATGAAGCAAACTAAGCCATTGAATAAATACACTGATATTTCCTAAATGCATTTCTCGTATTTCAACATTTACTCATAGTAGGCATTAAAAACAATGATTAACCGCCTGCTTCAACTAAGAGTGTCGATGTAATGAAAGCCAACAAAATGGTCGGTACTTCACAGTCGCTTAGCGATGTACAGCCTACAAATCTAGAGGACTTACTTAAGCCTTTTGCCGGTAATGAAGCTTTTTATCGCCGTTTGATTGCTATTTTTGAAAAAAACTCACCCAACAGCTAAACGACATTAAACAACTGGCTGAACAAGGCGAAGTGAGTGAGCTTTTATTATTAATACATACCCTTAAAGGCACTGCCGGTACCGCAGGACTGACCTCATTACATTTAGCATTGTATGATTGGGAGCGTAAATTAACCCAGCTTAATGGCACAACATATAACACTGCCGAGTACGCCAATTTAGGCCAACATATTACCCAACTCGCTCAAGCTGAATTAGCTCAAATCCATGCACTTTTAGCCACATCAACCCACGTTGATCCTATCGCATCAACGCAGAACGCTTCTGAAGCGCTCTCGCTAACACAGTTAACCACTGAGCTTAATACGCTTAAACAACACTTACTGGAAGGCAATCTTAATGCTGTTCACCATTGCCGGGCTGTGCAAGCAAAACTGGCGAAAAACAGCCCATTTACACCCGATGTCATTGCCTTGTGTCAGTCGATTGATGAATTAGATTTTGAGGGTGCACTTAGCCAATTAGCTGCACTTTTAGTAAAGATGAAATAGCATAAGTGACCTAGTTAAAGTGACCTAGTTAAAGTGAAAACAGAGCAAACCAACATGAAACAAGCCAGCTCATTACCCAACGACATCATTGTTAAAGCAGAACAATTTGTCGTTGTTTATAAAAAGAAGATGATTTGGTATGTCATTCCTGCGTTTAGTTACTTTTTAATGCCTGAAACCCTGGATATATTAGCGGTTATGTTACTTGGTGGGTTTTATGCTTATGTCTTTTTCTTTTCTAGTATATCTCGGCTACTTTGGCGTTTTGATCGGTTATTATGGTGTCAGCTGTTTATCTCTCTAGCCTTAGGGTTGTTCGTTATTATTTTTCTTAGGATGTTTGATCTAACACATTGGTTGATACATTCTGTGGGTTTTGTACCCGATGGTGAGGTTAAGCACATTTTTGCGATTATTGCGTTTACGCCTTTGGTGGCGGCCTATGTCGACTCATTTAAAAAAGTGGAGTTAGCCTTTTATAAATCCAAGGGCTATAGCTATATTGGATTTTTATACCATTTCCATTAATTATGTGACCAATCAGAGTCGCTCAGACTGTTCAGTTTGAGGCGCATTGTTGAAATAATGGTTATTCCCTTCTAAGGCAATGCAACAAAGAAATGGACTGTCTGAGCGTCTCCTGCAAGGCGGGTTTCTGTGCCTTCTATGCTGCTTAATCGTATTTTGACGTACGACTGCATGGATGCAGGAGGTAGAGCAACGCAGGAGCAGTTGCCGACGACTGCATGGATGCAGGAGGTAGAGCAACGCAGGAGCAGTTGCCGACGACTGCATGGACGCAGGAGGTAGAGCAACGCAGGAGCAGTTGCCGACGACTGCATGGACGCAGGAGGTAGACCAACGCAGGAGCAGTTGCCGACGACTGCATGGACGCAGGAGGTAGAGCAACGCAGGAGCAGTTGCCGACGACTGCATGGACGCAGGAGGTAGAGCAACGCAGGAGCAGTTGCCGAGAGCAACTATGCCTACAATCCTATTACTTGCCTAGAAGGTACAGAATTACCGCTGAATGACCAGATAATTAGTGGAATTGGTATTAGGCAATCTTAATAGTATGTAGGTGTTGATTGATTTATATTGCAAATAAAAATGCCACTCAACTTGCTTGAGTGGCATTTTAAGTTAACTCACTTGTGAGTATTTTTACTTAATCATTGATATCACTTAAAATCTTAAAGGCTTCTAAGCGTTTTTCACCTTCGACTAATTTTGCACGCTCTTCATCAGTGAATACACCCGGTGTTGGGAATTCGTCTGTATGACAGCTTGAACAAGCATTGGGCATAATATCAAACTTGACACAGCCTACAACGTTGATTGGATAATTGAAGTTATCGTAGCATAAGTCTTTAATCGCCTGAATACTCTCCCAATCTTTGGTTAATTGCGCATCAGGATCGGCACCCGCTTCAGTATATGGGCGGAGCTCATCAAAACCTTTAAGTGAATCTGTTGGTGTTAATAAATTCCAAGAGTGTGAAGTACCGTCGTAACGATGTCCGCGTCCACCAGCATGTTTCATCCATGGCATATGGCAATCAGCACACTTAACGTCAACCTGGTTATGAGAAGCAAGTTTATGATCATCACTGTCTTTTTCTGCATGACAACTTATGCATAATGCATCTGAATCATCTTCAGCATTGAACTTCAGCTTTTGTGAATGAGGATCATGACAAGTTACACAAGACATTCCATATTCGCCATGCTTAGACTCTTCGAGTTCTAATGCGTGAGTTCTGATATGACGTCTAATAGTGGTGCCTGGCCAGTAACTAATATTGTCTGACGAAGAACCTTGGAACTCGTCAAGATTGTCACCTGGATTTGGGAACATGCCATGCCCTAATGGGTTGTCGGCATTAAATTTATAACCGTAACCTTTTTGGATAGCTGCAGGACTGTTTAATGATATTGGCGCAATATGACATACGTTACACTCATCTCCAGCTTGCTCACCGGTAAGATCTTTAGTGGGTTGAATAATGTCATCTGGGCTCATCGTGCGCGCATGTTCAGCCCCTGAATCATGACATTTTTCACAGGCAATTCCAAATTCTACTGTTTTACTGGTGTTGTCAATTGGTATAACACGATTACCAAATGCCGTATCTTTAATTTCCCAGCTTGTGACTTCATAACCGGTTGTATGACACTCAATACATAAGTTGGTATAACCAAATGCACGTTTACTTAATTCAAGTTTATCACCAGTAAATAAGCTTCCATCTGCGTTATAAAAGAATATGCCACTGGTAAGTGGAGTCCATTGATTTTCGGGTGATGGCTGCTTAGGATTACTGTCTTCCCAGTCCCAGTAAATGAATGGCATGGTGATGTAGTTTTGATTGGCTTCGTCCCAACTTAAAAACATTTGTGTTGTTTTGTAGCCAACCACATCAATTTGAAAGTCGAGATCGTTACTACTGTCTACCGCGTCATGTAACGTTACCCAGTATTTATCGCCGTTCATGTACGACGTATATTGATGGTTTCCACTGTCTGTAAACGTAAGTGGTTCCTCTTCTGTTCCCCATGGGGCTGTTATGATGTTGCCATCACTATAGAGTTTTCTGAGCATTGAGGCGTGGCGTGACTCTTCCCAGTCATCATATTTTTCTTGATGGCATGTGGCACAGGTTTCTGCACCAGCATACTCACCACGACTAATCGCCACATTTTCATCTGCTTTATCTAATATTGTAATCGTAATTGTGGACGATGATTCTAAAGCACCATCGCTAATGCTGTAATTAAATACGTTGTCGCCCACAGCATCGATAGGTGCTGTGTAACTAATAATATTACCGCTAATGATGAGCCCTTCTGCTGAGATGATAGTCAGCGTGTCATTTTCAGGATCAGTATCATTCGCAAGAGCATCTATGGTGATAGTTTCCCCTTGAGTTACGGTAGCAATGTCAGGAAAGGCTTGGGGGCTCTGGTTTGTTGTTGGTGTTGTTGGTGTTGTTGGGGTGGTTGGATCTACAACTGTGGTTTCATCATTATTATCTGAACCACAGGCCGATAATACGAGACATATTGCTGTCGTTAACAACAATGGTTTAATTTTTTTATTCATCATATTTCCTAAAACTCACCATTTAATATAATTCGTAAGGTTAATATGCTAAAAAAAGCGTGCATTAAACCATCGCGACTATATTTAGCGATTATGTAAAGGTTTATTTTAATTTCATTATTTTACAATGTTGCGCACTGCTTTATTTTACATATTTCACCGCCTCTTTCGCATAATTCGTACATAATAGATTCATATATAAACAATTAACTTAGTACTTAATCAAGGATACATTACATTTTGAACGATTGCTCATAATCACTTTAAATAAATACCTATTTAGTGATACTCATCAAAATTAAGAACTAGAATGAGTGTTCAAGCAAGAGATGAAGTACACATTAAGTGTCTGACTTTAAATATTTTAAATCGATATTCTTATTGACTTTGGGATGGGGGGATATCGAGAGCGAAAAACGACCACTTAACGTGCGAAAAACCTAAATAAGCCACACCTTATTTAGGCTTGACTAAACACCTTGTTGAAAAACCTTAATATCGACCGCTAATCAAGTGATTATAATTGTTTTTATCATAATATAAGAGAATTCTAAATCATTACAATAATGCTTGATTTATAAAATAAAATAGAAGTGGAAATTATTATACTATTAATGTCATATAAAAACTTATTATTACGGTTTGGTTGTTATATTCAATACAAGATATCGTCATATAATAATCTAATATTAACAGGTAAACTATTGTTAATTGTTATTAAATCTAATAAAGGTCACTCAATTTACTTGAGTGTCCTTTATTATCTCTTTAGACTTTTAAAGATGTTTAATCATACTATTTGGTTAATTTTATAAATGTTTCTAGGCGTTTTTCACCTTCTTCCAATTTTGCACGCTCGGCATCAGTGAATACACCCGGTGTTGGGAATTCGTCTGTATGACAGCTTGAACAAGCATTGGGCAAAATATCAAACTTGACACAGCCTACAACGTTTATTGGATAATTGAAGTTATCGTAGCATAAGTCTTTAATGGCCTGAATACTTTGCCAATCTTTGGTTAATTGTGCATCAGGATCTGCGCCCTTTTCGGTATAGGGTCGTAACAAGTCAAACCCTTTTAACGAATCTGTTGGGGTTAATAAATCCCAAGAGTGTGAACGACCATCGTAACGGTGCCCACGTCCACCAGCATGTTTCATCCATGGCATGTGACAATCAGTACATTTTATGTCGACGGCATTATGTGCCTTAAGTTTATGTGCATCGCTGTCTTTTTCAGCATGGCAACTGCTGCATAATTTATCGCTGTCTTCATCGCCGCCAAACTTAAGCTTTTGTGAGTGAGGATCATGACATGTCACACAGGTAAAGCCTGCCTTACCGTGTTTTGATTCTGCTAATTCTAGGGCGTGAGTTCGAATTTGGCGTCTAATTTTTGTGCCTGGCCAGTAACTGACATTGTAAGGTGCAGAGCCTTGAAACTCGGTTAAGTCATCACCTACATTGGGAAACATACCGTGTCCTAATGGGTCATTATGATTAAATTTATAACCATAGCCTGTTTGAATCGCTGCTGGGCTGTTTAATGATATTGGCGCGATATGACACACATTGCATTGGTCGCCAGCTTTTTCGCCCGTGAGTTCGTTAATTGGCTGAATAATGTCATCTGCATCTTGCGTGCGCACATGCTTTGCTCCTGGCCATGGCATTTTTCACAAGCGATGCCAAGTTCAACGGTTTTACTAGTATTGTCGACAGGGATAACACGGTTACCTAATGCCGTATCTTGCACTTCCCAGCTGCTAACTTCAAAGCCTGTGCTATGGCACTCCATGCAAAAATTGGTAAAGCCAAAGGCGCGTTTGCTTAGCTCTAGTTTGTCGCCAGTAAATAAGCTTCCATCTGCGTTATAAAAGAATATACCGCTTGTTAATGGCGTCCATTGGTTATCTGGAGACGGTTGTTTTGGGTTACTGTCTTCCCAGTCCCAATAAATGAATGGCATGGTGATGTAGTTTTGATTGGCTTCGTCCCAACTTAAAAACATTTGTGTTGTTTTGTAGCCAACCACATCAATTTGAAAGTCGAGATCGTTTTTACTGTTTACGGCATCATGTAGCGTTACCCAGTATTTGTCGCCTTTCATGTATGAAGTGTATTGGTGATTACCACTGTCTTTAAACGTCAGTGGGGTTTCTGCGGTGCCCCATGGTGCGGTAATGGTATTACCATCGGTGTAGAGCTTTCTCAGCATAGAGCCATGTCGCGAGCCAGCCCAGTCATTGTATTTTTGTTTATGACAAGCGCCACAAGCTTTGGCTCCAGCATATTCGCCGCGACTGATGACTTCCATTATTGGTGGATGTGCGGCTGTTGCCGAGTCGACATTAGGCGTTTCATCATTACTTTGGGCGCTGAATGAAGATAATATTAGGCATATTGTACTTACTGACAATATTGGATTAATTATGTTTCTCATCATTTTATCCTAAAATTATTATTAAATAACATTCAGCCAACACTTATTTATTTTACAAAACTCAATATTGTAGATAAATGTCTATTGTCAACTAATAGCTAAATGAATATTGATAATCGCCTATGCGTACTCATTTCAATTTATACTTAATGTTTAATTAAATATAAATCACCGAACACATAAGACACTAGAAATTGATTTTATCGTAGTCTTTGAACGTTCGCTCACATAAAGCTCATTTTTATACCTAATTAGTGATAATAATCTGTGTTTTTTCTAAAATGAGCACTGAGGCAAGCGCAGTGAATATGTGGCCTTTTACAGGTCTCATATTGGAAAAGGTTCCATAATTCAACAAGCTCTGCGTTACTAACCCATTTAGCGAAAGGCTATTGCAAACTCGTTTTAACCGCGTCGAATAGTGTTAATGGATATCTCTCTCAATACATAAGCACAATCTGAAAATTTTTCATAATGCCCGAATTATTCAAAAATATTGCGCTATTAAGACAGGTTGCACCTATCTGTTTTTACAGTAATATTGTCATGTTTTTCTGGGTAATTTAATCATGTTGGGTACGATGTCTGTTGCTGGTGAAAATAAATACACTTTATATGGTGTTATTGCGATTTTATTGTGGAGTAGTGTCACTGCGTTTATACGAGACTTATCTGAACTGTTTAGCCCTATTGCAGGCGCTGCCATGTTGTATAGCGTGAGCGCACTGTTTTTAATGTCAGTGATGGGTGTGCCTAAAATACGTACAGCCCCTAAAAAGTATCTATTGATTGGCGGCAGTTTATTTGTCATTTATGAGATATGTTTAGCGCTGTCTTTAGGTATGGCTAACAGCCGACATCAAGCAATAGAAATGGCGATCATTAATTACTTATGGCCAGCACTAACCATATTATTGAGCGTTATGCTGAACCGTAAAAAAATCCATTGGTTGATATACCCAAGTGTATGTATCGCATTTAGTGGTGTTGCTTGGTGTATTGCCGGTGACAAAGGCATTTCAGTTGATATCTTATTAGCCAATATTACCGACAACCCCCTGACCTACTTTATGGCGTTTTCTGCTGCGTTTATTTGGGCTATTTATTGTGTTGTGACCCAAAAAATAAGTCAGGGTAACAATGCTATTGTGCTGTTTTTTGCAGCAACAGCGATAACCTTGTGGATTCAATATTTTTTGAGTAATGAGGCCAGTATTAGATTCTCGATATCGAATTTGGCAATACTGATCTTGGCGGGTGTTGTGATTGGTTCTGGTTATGCACTGTGGAATCAAGCTGTGATTGGCGGCAATATCATCTTATTAGGCACACTGTCGTATTTTACCCCGGTATTTTCAACGATGTTTGCGTCTGTTTACTTATCGATCTCGCTCACCGGTTCATTTTGGCAAGGCGTAGCATTAGTCACTGTCGGTTCATTGATGTGCTTTTGGGTGACACATCATCAATAATCGCTGGCGAATACCCATAAAAGTTAAAAAGCACGCGAGAGCGTGCTTTGAGGATTAAGGTTAAGGGGCAATCTCATTTACTCAGTTTGTTGAACCGGTACCGCAGGCGCAATATCGCTGCCGCCAAGGGCTTGATATAATGTTGCTTGAGCGCTAAACAAATTATAACGGTTGGCTAATAACGAGACTTCGGCGCTGCGCTGGGTTTCTTGGGCATCTAACCAGTCTTGAATACTGACAGCACCATTGCGATATTGGCTGGCGTAAATATGTTCCGCAGCCGTAGCAGCTTGGTATTGCTCAGTTAATTTTTGCGCCTGATATTGGTAATGTTGCCGTGCAGAAATGGCGTTATCGACTTCTTGAAATGCGTTATACAAGGTTTGTCTGTAGCTCACAACGGCAGACTCAACCTCAACGGTGGCAAGCGCTTTATACAGTTGCATTTCGTTCCATTGCACAAAGGGCAATACTAAATTGGCTCCCAGCGTACCAATGGGGTTTTGCAGTAATTCTTTTAGCTCTGTTGATGATGTACCCAAAGCACCCGATAGCGACAACGTGGGTAAGTAACCGGCAAAGGTGGCATCTTTTGCTGAATAAGCTGATTTAAGATCATACAGTGCCGATTTCACATCTGGCCTGCGGATTAACACATCGGCAGGAATACCTGCTGCAATGCTAGGCAGTTCAGTGTCTGGTAACTGCTTAATGTTAATGGCCATTTGAGTTGGCGGCTGATTAAACAAAATGGCTAAGGCATTTTGCGCTTCTACGAGTTGTTGCTCAAGTTCGCTATGGCTTGCCTGTTGGCCTGCTAAGCTGCGTTTTGCTTCAAATACATTGAGCTGCGACACGGCACCAGAACGATATTGACGCTCTGCGAGATCATAAGTTTGCTGCGCATAATCAATACTATTTTGGCTAAGAGTAAGGCTTTGTTTAAGGTAACCAATTTGCCAATACAATGTTGCAGTTGTAGACACTAAACTTTGAGCGGTGCTTTCTCTGTCTTGTTCGCTGGCTAAGCTGGCCCATTTAGCCGCGTCCATATCTGCAGAAACACGACCCCATAAATCCACTTCGTAACTCAATGATAAATTAGTGCCATAGTCACTTGTGCTGGAGCCGCCATCAAGGTTTTTTGTTTTGCTGCCATCCATGTTGGCACTGATTTGTGGGTAGCGTTGTGTGTCGGTTAACCCCGCTTGCAACCTTGCGCTACGTAAGGTTAACGTAGCGAGCGCTAAATCGTTATTGGTTAATAACACTTGCTCGATAAGCTGGTTAAGCTCTGGGTTATTAAAGCGATGCCACCAGGGGTCAAGTTTAACTTGCTGATTAACGCTCACACTTTGCCAGCTTGCAGGTATGCTCACCTCGGGCGGCGTAAAATCAGTGTGAGTAACGCTGCAGGCGGTAGTGAGCGACATGCACAGTGCAATACTTGACAGTTTGAGTGTAACACTTGGTTTTATCATTATTATTCTCTCGCTAATGCATCAACGGGATCGAGCTGAGCAGCATTACGGGCAGGCAAAAAGCCAAACAAAATTCCAATTAACGTTGAGCAGGCAAATGCAGCAACAATGGATGCCGTAGAGTAAATCATTTGGAAACTCCCACCGCTAAAGGCAAATATTTGGCCAATGAAGAACGCAAGGCCAATACCAATGGCACCGCCACATAAACACACTAATACCGCCTCAATGAGAAACTGGCGTAATATATCGCCTTGCCTTGCGCCTACCGCCATACGCACACCTATTTCTCGGGTACGCTCGGTGACAGACACCAACATAATATTCATCACCCCGATGCCACCCACAATAAGTGAAATCACGGCAATGGCGGAGATAAGCAATGTCATTGTTTGGGTTGTTTTTTCGATACTTTGCCTGATCGTGTCGGTATTAATAGTGAAGAAGTCTTCTGTACCATGGCGCATTTTGAGTAGTGCAATAATGCCTTGCTCTGCTGCGCTGCTTGATGCTGTTTGATCAATTCTCACCGTAATGCTGTCAAGATAGCGCTGACCGACCATGCGGGCAGACACTGTGGTGTAAGGCACCCAAACATTGAGTGAATCACTGTTGCCAAATGCACTTTCTTTAGCTTGGGTGACGCCAATAATACGCACAGGTAAATCGTCTAGAAAAATCACTTCGCCAACCGCTGGACGCTCAGGAAACAATGATTTACGTGTGTTATCGTCAATGACTGCTTGCTGCGCCATATCAGTCTCACTGGCAT
The DNA here is from genome assembly GCF_025398315.1 of Shewanella phaeophyticola. Taxonomy (GTDB): domain Bacteria; phylum Pseudomonadota; class Gammaproteobacteria; order Enterobacterales; family Shewanellaceae; genus Shewanella; species Shewanella phaeophyticola. The sequence continues at coordinate 1,749,537 of NZ_JAODOQ010000001.1, read as the reverse complement.
CATCCCAATATTGTCCAGCGGCTAGCGTGTAACCTCGCACCCTAAAGTAATCGATTCCCACTCCGCTAAAACTGGCTGAAACCGCCTGATTACCATAACGAATAGTGCCTGCGCTACTAATTGAAGGTGTGACACTGTCGACATAGGGCAACACTTTAAGCGATTCGCTATCTTGCGCTGTTAAGGTGCGGATCCTGGCAGAGCGTCTGTCGCCAAACCCGGTACCGGATCGTATATCAATGGTGTTGGTTCCCATAGAACTGATGTTTTCTAATACAGATTGGCGCGAACCTTCACCGAGCGCCACCACTGACACCACTGATGCGATACCAATGATAATGCCAAGCATGGTTAAAAAGGTGCGCAACCGATGCGATAACATGGCAAGCAAGGCCATTTTAAATGCTTCGATGTAACGGTCCCAATTTAACCACGAGGTATTTGTGCTGGGTACATCAGGTAATGTCTTTTGTGCTGTTGGCTGTGCATTCTCAACATCACGAATAATCACCCCGTCTTTAAGCTCAATGATGCGATCTGCAAAATGAGCGACGTCCATATCGTGGGTGACCAAAATAATGGTGTGACCATCCTGATGAAGCTCTTGTAGCAAGCTCATCATCTCTTTACCGCTGTGACTATCTAGTGCACCGGTTGGCTCATCGGCTAAGATCACATCGCCGCCATTCATGAGCGCACGTGCCACACTGACTCGTTGTTGTTGCCCACCACTAAGTTGGCCGGGTTTATGGTCAAGCCGATCTGAAAGCCCTAAACGAGACAATAAACTTTGAGCACGTTCAGTACGTTGTTTTTTATCTTTACCGGCATAAATTGCGGGGATCTCCACATTACCTACGGCATCAAGATCACCTAATAAGTGATAACGTTGAAAAATAAAACCAAAATGTTCACGACGTAATTGCGCTAATTGGTCTGCATCCATGGTGGAGGTGTCTTGACCATTAATGAAATATTGCCCTTTAGACGGTTTATCTAAACAGCCTAAAATATTCATTAAGGTCGATTTGCCCGAGCCTGAGGCGCCAACAATCGCCACCATTTCGCCACGTTTGATGTTGAGATTAATGTCGTTAAGTACGGTGAGTTGTTGCTCGCCAGCATTAAAGGAGCGATAAACACCTGATACATTGAGTAAAGAAGGTTCATTCATGACCTAGAACCCCATCGGTGGGCGTCGATTGCCTCGTTTGTTACTAAAAGTATCGGATGAGGCTGCCCCGAGTACAATTTGATCGCCTTCTTCAAGTCCTTCGGTAATCTCGGCATTGACTTTATTGTTAATACCAACAGTGACATTGCGATTTTCAATTTCACCATTAACCAATACCGGTACGCTAAAGCTCGGCCTTGGCTCAGGATTACGTTGCAGTATTTGTGATGGCACAACAATGACATCTTTGGCTTGATTAAGAATAATCGACACTTCTGCTGTCATGCCAATACGTAACACACCGTCAGGGTTATCAACATCAAACAGGCCATTGTAATAAATGGCGTCGGTGTCACTTGAGGTCATATCACTGTCGTCACCGTCCATAATGGTCGGCCTCTGGTTCAATCGCACGTAATGTGGCGTGAAAACGCTTTTGAGGTTGACCTAAAATCGTAAAGTATACCGATTGCCCTGGTTTAACCTTGATTACATCAGCTTCAGATATTTGTGCCTTGACGGTCATTTTACTTAAATCAGCTAGCTCAACAATGGTTGGAGTAGATTGTGAAGAGTTAACGGTTTGACCTACTGTCACCGCGGTATACACCACCATTCCATCCATTGGGGCTTTAATAGTGGTATAGCCAAGGGTAAGTTGTGCGCTTTCTACACTGAGCTTAACTTGCTCTTGTTGTGCTTTTAATTGGTCGAGTTCGGCTTGATATACGAGTAATGATGCTTGCGCTGATTCATAGTCTGCTTTTGAACTGGCGTTGTCGGCTAACATGGCTTTTTGACGATCAAACTCTTGTTGTGCCTGATTTATTTGTGCTTGTTTGGCTCGGTATTCTGCTTCGTTACTTGTCAGTGAGGCAATGGCTTCTTTCAAGGTATTTTGCTGAGTTAAGCTGTCAATTTGAGCAATTAACTCACCCTGTTTAATTTGTTGCCCGAGCGAAACCGGTAAATTGATAATTTGTCCTGAAGCCTGCGCGCCCACGCTGACTAACTTAGATGCTTGTAGCATGCCATTAGCCAACACACTGTTTTCAATATCACCACGGCGAACAGGTTCAGTGGCATAACTTGGTGCGGGACTGCCGCTGTTTAAGACATAAAAAGCACCACCCGCAATTATCAACACGATGGTAATGATGACGATAATCAGTTTTTTTCTACTGGTTTTTTTCATGTTTTAGTCACATCCACAGGTACAACATGGGTTAATTACAATGATTGATTTTGAGAGTAAATTTATAACAACCAAAATGTTCAAAGTTTAACGTGAAGTTTTTTGTCGCTAGGTATTTAGCGCATTATTTTAATGAGATAATTTTACATGGCGTGTTGTAAAACTATGTCATCACAACGTAATTGAATGTAAATAGATATGTAACAATATGTTTTGAAATATAAAAACTCATGGTTGTTTCCAAAAAAATGCTTCAGCTTAACCCTGCCTTAACCCACCATAAGGTACAATATATTGTCAATTTAAATGGTTATCGTTTTGAATAAATTTCAATCAGTTGGAGTATAAGATTGAACGTTAAACAACCCTTGTTAGGCTCATCTGGCACATTGTTCTTTTTGGTGATTGTCAGCGCATTTCCACCGTTAACAACCGACCTGTATTTACCGGCCTTGCCTACGATGGTCGAGATGCTTAATACCACGCAAACCATGGTAAACCTGACTCTCAGTGTTTACTTTGTCACGTATGCACTGGGGTTATTATTTTGGGGACTACTAAGTGAAAAGTTTGGCCGTAAACCCATTATGTTGCTGGGGTTAAGCATTTATGTGGTCGCCAGTTTGTTGTGTGCACTGGCAAACAATATTGAGATGCTGATTGGTGCTAGGCTTATGCAAGCGTTTGGTGGTAGTGCCGTCACTGTGGTGGCCACCGCTATCGTAAAAGACTTATATACTGGCCGCGAGCGCGAAAAAATTATGGCGACGATAATGTCGTTAGTGATCATTGCACCTATGGTCGCCCCAGTGCTGGGCGCATTTTTATTAAAAATAGGCTCGTGGCATATGATGTTTTTTGCGTTGGCTATTTTTGGTGCTTTTTCGACAGTCGTTGCCTGTGGGTTTAGTGAAACCATACCGCAACGTTATACGGGATCAATATTACGATCATGGGCCGATTAGCGGTGGTATCAAATAACCCTCGATTTATTTCGCTGCTGTTGATTTTTACTCTGCCCCCGATGACCTTAATGTCATTTTTGGCTGCTGGTTCATACATTTATATCGACGGTTTCGGTTTATCTGAACAAACCTTTAGTTATGCGTTCGCGTTTAATGCTTTTTTTGCCTCATTTGATCCAAGCATTTATATCAAATTATCTAACCGAGTGAAGGTCAGTAACATTATTAGTGTGTGTTATTTTATTTTAATGCTGATTGGCATACTCACATACAACATAGGTCACTTATCGCCATGGTTGTTTGCTTGCCTAGCTGCGCCTGCAACCTTAATGGTCATTGTAACCCGTGTACCGGGCATTAACTTAATGCTAGAACAACAAACCAGTGACACAGGTTCTGCCGTCGCGGTGATCCAGTTTTGCTCTATGATGGCAGGCGCAATTGGGATGACATTGGTGACATTACACCCAGATAATTTAATCCACAGTTTAGGGATTATTCAATTTAGCATTGGCGCGTTAGCCAGCATCATGTGGTTTAAGGCGAAAAACAGGGCTTATGTTGTTGATCACCTTACAACACCATAAGCAAGAGTGAGAAGTGCAGTATCCCATAGCTACATTCTGCTAGAATGTGGCTAAATTCACTATCAATCGACAAACGATTATGCAGCGTCCTCCACTTCGACAAGCGAAAACCATTGATAATGTGTTCAATAGTGCTTATTGGCATTTAAGCCAGCAGGATTTCACTATTAAGGAAATCCGCAGCAAACTTGAACGCAAAACCGATAACCCACAATGGATTGATATCGTATTGGCGAGGTTGCTTGAAGTCGGCTATGTAAAACAAGATGTTGAATTTGCGGTGCGCTATTGTGAGCTGGCGTTTAGCAATGAAGTTGGCGCGGGTGCAATAAAACGTAAATTACAACAACGCGGTATAGCCATTAGCGATATTGAACACGCGATTGAGCAAGTGGTTGAGGCACAACAGATTGATAGCTATGCCATGGCCGCTGTGAGGTTGCGTAATAAGTACGATAATTTTAGTGCCACCAGCAAAGAAAAAGTCTATGCGCAAATGACTACTAAAGGTTTTTCGCGAGCCGAAATTGACCACGCGTTAGCCCAACATCCGCAGCGCGATACCTTGCGTTCAAAATTAGCCATTAAAGCAGACAAAGCCGACTTATCCCGAGAGATAATCAAGCTGTTCAATAAAGGCAAAGGTAAAACCCTGATTTTACAAGAACTCAAACAACGGCTAATCGATGTGACTGACTTCGAAGACACGGTGTATCAACTCAGTTTGTCTGATGACGTCGATTTTTATCAAAGCTGCAAAAATGAGCTGGCCAAAAAGCGTTATAACTTAGCTGATTATAAAGAAAAGTCGAAAGCTTATGCTTATTTGTCACGCAAAGGCTTTAGCAGTGATGAGATTAAAGAAGCGATGGTGATTGATGATGAATAGCGATTATCAATACCTAAGCCTGACCTCCCTCTTACGATAATTGATTGAGAGTGATAACAAAAAATTATTAAATTGATAATTTATCATAATTTAAATCTTTCATTCAGTGGGTGTAACATATCACTATTGTGATTCATCTTTCATCAGTCAGGCTGGTTTGTATTTTGCTGATGCGCTAAAAAATTACATTTAGCCTTATTCCCTTTTTATGTCATTTCAGATATTGACCAAATCTAACTAATTCAAGTTCAATCTACTACTTTGCAAGGAATACCCAATGTCAGATGCATTATTTCAACCCATTGAACTGGGTCATTTAAGCTTGAAAAACCGTATTGTGATGCCGCCAATGACCCGTTCGCGTGCCACACAACCGGGCAACGAAGCCAACGACATAATGGCCACGTATTATGCCCAACGTGCTTCTGCAGGTCTTATTGTTGCAGAAGGCACACAAATTTCAGCCATGAGGTCAAGGTTATGCTTGGACACCAGGAATTTACAGTGCAGCGCAAATTACTGGCTGGAAAAAAGTCACTGATGCTGTGCATGCTAACAACGGCACCATTTTTGCCCAGCTTTGGCATGTTGGCCGTGTGACACACCCCGATAACATTAATGGCGAACAGCCCATTTCATCCTCTGCCCTTAAAGCTGAAAATGTAAAAGTGTTTGTTGATGATGGCTCAAATGCACCCGATTTTGTTGATGTAGTGATGCCTCGCGCAATGACAAAAGCTGATATTGACCATGTCGTCGATCAATACCGCCAAGCTGCGTTGAATGCCATAGAAGCAGGTTTTGATGGCATTGAATTACATGCTGCAAACGGCTATTTAATTAATCAGTTTATTGACTCAAATGCCAATAACCGTACTGATGAATATGGTGGCAATATTGAAAATCGCCTGCGTTTTCTTGCCCAGGTGGTGACGGCGGTATCTGAAGCCATTGGCGCTGAACGAGTTGGCGTGCGCCTAGCCCCGTTTACCTCACTCAATGGTACTGTTGATACTAACCCTGTTGAAACCTATGTCGCGGCGGCTACATTATTGAATAAACTCAATGTGGTTTATATTCACTTTGCTGAAGTCGATTGGGATGATGCGCCAGAAACCCCAAAAGGCTTTAAAGAATCTGTAAGAGCGGCATATAAAGGCATATTAATTTATGCGGGTCGATATACCGCACAAACGGCTGCGCAAACCATTGAAGCGGGACTCGCTGATATGATTGGTTTTGGTCGTCCATTTGTTTCAAATCCAGATTTACCTACACGCATTAAACACGGATACCCTTTAACGGCGCATACACCTGAGACATTATTTGGCGGCGCAGAAAAAGGCCTAACTGATTACCCAGAATACAGTGCAAGCTAGTTAAGCATGTTCAATTGATTGATTGAATCAATAGCTATAAAAATCAACATGGTTAACGGCTTTTTCACAATGTAAATTAAGTCAATAAGCGACTCTGATGAGTCGCTTTTTTATTTTAGCGACCTCTTATTTTTGTTAGTATTTGACACTCCTCATCACCCTGTCATCAATTTGGAAGTCCTACTTTGATTAACACACAATCATACCGTGGTGAATTATTGATTTTACTGTCCACTATGTTGGCCGGTATAGGCTGGATAGCCTCAAAGTTAGTGATTTTAGAAGTACCTGGCGAAACCTTTGTTACCGCCCGATTTTTACTGGCCAGCATTATTTTAATACCTTTTTGTTTTAAGCAAGTTTTTGCCTTAAGGTTTAAACAGGTATTGTCACTTTGTACTGTGGGTTTGGTATTGGCAGCCTCTATTGAGGTGTGGGTTTATGCGATTTCTATCTCGAATACCTTGTCAGTAGGTGCATTTATTATGAGTCTAGCGATGATCATTGCGCCGTTTATTTCATGGCTACTGTATAAAATCAGTCCACCACGAATTTTTTGGCTTACGCTACCGGTCACATGTATTGGGATTATGTTGCTGACCTTAACCGATGGTTGGATTATTGAAACAAGCCAATGGTTTTTCTTATTGTCGTCGGTGCTGTTATCGTTGCATTTTGTGCTCAACAAACAGGTATTAAACAGCGTTAAGCCACTGACTTCCATTTGTGTGCAATTGTTTATGATAGGCAGTGTCGGCCTGATTGTGATGCTGATTATGAGCCCTGAAAGTGTGCATTTAAATAGCCACATTTTGTTTTGGTTTGCGGTATCGACATTTGTTGCGACGTGTATTCGCTACCTATCTCAAACCCTAGGTCAGTTCAGCGTTAAGATTGAAAAAGCTTCATTAATCATGCTTCTTGAACCCATTTGGATCTTGATCTTATCTGTTAGTTTGCTAGGGGAAGTAGTTGAAGCTCAAAAGTTAATTGGAGGCGGGATAATCATTTTGTCATTGTTTATCTATATCAAACTTCAGCATAAGCCCCCCGTAGCACAAACTGTTGTGGCCACTCAAAAACCTTAGAGATAAAAATATCGGCGAAGTGTCACTCTTCGCCAATGCCCGTAAAGCCATTTATTGCCTTACTGCTGGGTCTGTTGTCCAAAATGCTGGTGGTAGGCTTGCATAAAATCTTGACGGATTAAGTCATCTAATTCTATTGCGCGCTCGGTTGGACAAAATATCATAATATGGACATTTTGCTCACCCGTTGCACCACTGGTCACGTGGATATGCGGTTCACTTCCTGGTAAATCAACACCTGCATGCTTTTCAATCACGCCGTTATAGCGTTTAGCCACTTCAATAAAGTCTTCACAATGATGGTCGATTTGTTTAATTAACGCCGGAAATAACGGGTATAAATTGTCAAATTTGGCGACGGTGATCGTAATATGGTGATAAACATAGCGCTTTAAAAAGTTATGATTTTTAACCGCATAAGTAAAAAACATGCTGTTAGGTAATGTCGCGGTTTTACCGGTGAAATGATATTGTCCATTTTGTAGGTCAATTTCTTGAATGACGGTCGCCATTAGATTGTGCTCAATCACCTGACCATAAATATTGCCCACCTCAATCCAATCTCCAATCACAAACGAACGTGAACTCGCGCGCTGAATCGAACCAGTAAAACACAGAATGATTTCTTTAGAAGCAATCACTAGCGCAATGGCAATGGCTGTAACTGATAAGGCAAATTTGCTTACCTCGGTTTGCCACAACAAAAACAGTATTAATATGGTGAGTACAAAAACGCCATTTTTAGTGCGTGACATCCATTTACGCTGCACATCAGACAAAAATGCAACGTCACCCCGGATTGCCGTAATAATGACGTGTTTAATCAATGAAATGATCACGACGATTAGCGCCGTTAAAAACAATTTATGCTCAAAAAGAAAATCGATGACTAATGCTATGTTATCTGCCAAACCCACGCCCTATTTGTTAAAAATTTATTAAAAAATGCTATGCCTTTATAGCCGACACTCTATTGTCTATACCGTGAGAAAACAAGGTAAACGCTCAGTAAATATTGATTAGATAATGACATTAGATTCAATAATAGACAGATAACACCTTCGAGATCACACTTTGGGAGCATTATGCGATTGCGACAATTTGTCCATGTGCAAATTTGTTAACTTGATCAACATCATAAATTAGACACAAATATAAAGGATATGTTAAGAGAATTTTAAGCAAGTTGATTTACATCAAGGATGATTTTTGGCTGAGTTTTAATATTGATACTGATGGAATGCAATTATTTATTAGCCCCGCGCTATATTAAGTAGAAGGTATCAACATGGACACACATGCAGCCCTTTATAAGCAAGGCCAAGAGCGGATTGATTATTTACGTCAATTTGCTCAACGTCAGCCTTTAACCTTACAACAAAAAATGGCCGACCTAGGCATATCTCGCCGAGACTTCATTAAATGGAATCGCTTCGGTCACCGCAATGTTAGCTCTTCCTTTACCCTTTAGTAATCTGGTGGCTCAAGCTGCTGAATTAGCCGATCGTGTGCCGTTAATTTGGTTACACATGGCTGAGTGTACCGGATGCTCTGAGTCGCTTATTCGTACCGACTCGCCAAATCTAGACACCTTAATTTTTGATCATATCTCACTTGAGTATCATGAGACCTTAATGGCCGCGTCGGGCTGGCAAGCTGAAGAAAACCTTGAGCATGCCTTAGAAACCTACAAAGGCCGTTATTTACTCGCCGTTGAAGGCGCGGTGCCTACCGCCAATAACGGCGCGTATTTAACCGTAGGTTGTAAGGGACACACTGGGTTGCACATTGTCAAAGAAGCCGCTGAAAATGCTGCCGCCATTATTTCAGTCGGCACCTGCGCCGCGTTTGGTGGGGTACAAGCTGCTGCACCAAACCCAACTGGAGCAAAAGGTGTGCATGAGGTGGTCAATAAAACCGTGATTAACCTTGGTGGCTGTCCACCAAGCGAGAAGAACATTGTTGGCACATTAATGTACTTCATTATGTTTGGAAAATTACCTGCGTTAGACATGTTTAATCGCCCTAAATGGTACCTACGGTGCACGGGTACATGATAACTGCGAACGTCGAGGCCGTTTTGATGCTGGTGAGTTTGTTGAAGAATTTGGCGATGTAGGTGCCAAAGAAGGCTACTGCTTATACAAAGTGGGCTGCAAGGGATCTTATACCTATAACAACTGCCCTACCGAACGTTTTAATCATCACACCAGTTGGCCAGTGTTAGCCGGTCATGGCTGTATGGGCTGCTCTGAACCGAATTTCTGGGATGACATGGCGGATTTTGAGAAACCACTAGGACGTCAACTTTTACACGGCATTGATGCCACCGCAGACACCATTGGAGCGGTTATTTTAGGTGCGACCGTTGTTGGTATTGGCGCCCATGCAGTAGCTAGCGTATTTGCTAAGCCTTTGGAGGAATAATCATGAGTAAACGTGTCGTAATCGACCCAATCACCCGTATCGAAGGCCATTTACGCGTAGAAGTTGAAGTCGATGACAACAATGTCATCACTAAAGCCTGGTCATCATCGACCTTGTGGCGCGGTATTGAAGTAATATTAAAAGGTCGCACACCTATGGATGTGGGCTTAATTGTGCAGCGTATTTGTGGCGTGTGTACTTATTCGCATTATCGTTGTGGTACTGAGGCCGTTGAAAATGCCCTTGGGGTAAAAATTCCACTCAATGCAAAGTACTTGCGTAGTTTAATGCAGTCATCACTGTATATGCATGATCATATCGTGCATTTTTACCATTTACATGGCCTAGATTGGGTTGATGTGGTGTCAGCATTAAGCGCCGACCCTGCATTAGCGGCTAAAGTGGCTATGAATTATTCAGACGCCCCCATTGCTGCAGGTGAAGGTGAATTAAAAGCAGTACAAGCTAGAGTGAAAGGCTTAGTCGAAACCGGCAAGCTTGGTGCATTTGCTAATGCATATTGGGGGAATAGCACTTATCGCTTTACGCCAGAACAAAACCTTATTGCGTTATCACATTACTTAAAAGCACTAGAAGTACAACGGGTAGCGGCTGAAATGCTTGCCATTTTTGGCGGTAAATCCCCTCACCCACAATCGATTGTGGTCGGTGGTGTCACCTCTGTACGCGACATGTTAAGCCCAGCACGCTTGCAAGAGTGGAAGCAAAAACACGCTATTGTACAAGACTTTATTGAACGTGCGTATCAAGCTGACATAGTGATGGCCGCAGAAGCATTTGGCACTGAAGCCAGTGTGCTCGGTGGTGTGAACGTAAGCAGTTTCTTGTGTGGTGATGACTTTATTATGGCCGATGGTCAAAACTTGTTTAAACAAGGGGTGATCATTAAAGGCGATTTAGCCAATGTGATGGACATTAATCCTGATTTAATCCGCGAAGATGTTACACACGCCTGGTACAAAGCCGATGGTGCACAACATCCATACGAAGGCACAACCATTCCTGATTACACAGGGTTTGTGGAACGCGATACTGTGTATGGCAAATTACCGACTTTAGACGGTGACGGTAAATATTCATGGGTTAAGTCACCCCGCTATCAAGACGAGCCGGTTGAAGTGGGTCACTCTTGCCTGCTTATTGGTGAACTACGCCCGTGGTAATCAAACCGTCGTCAATGCCGTTGATGGTCTGTTGGCTCGCACTGGTTTACCTATCGATGCGCTATTTACCACCTTAGGTAGAACCGCTGCACGTATGCTGCAAACGTTACTCGTCGGCCAGGCCAGTTTAGTCACTTTTGACGCATTACTGACCAACATTCAGTCTGATGAATCGACCTATGTTAAACCTGAAATTGACCCTAATCAGGTCTATGAAGGCTATTCGATGATTGAAGCACCACGCGGCATGCTTAGCCATTGGATCCGCATTAAAGACGGTAAGGTTGAAAACTATCAAGCTGTGGTGCCCACAACCTGGAATGCAGGCTACTGTTGATGCACGAGGAAAAATGGGCGCTTATGAAGCATCGCTCATTGGCTTACAACTTGAAGATCCAACTAAGCCGCTAGAGGTGATTCGTATTATCCATTCGTTCGATCCTTGTATGGCGTGTTCTGTCCATGTGATGGATTACAACAAACAAACGCTTGGCCAATTCAAAATTGATCCTAACGGATTTTAATTAGGCCAATGGATTAGGAGGGATAAAGTATGGAACATATCGCAACCCACAATAGGAAGCTGATATTTACTCCGGCCATTCGCATATTTCATTGGCTTCGCGCTTTGGCCATTTTGGTGTTAGTGATCACCGGGTTTTATATCTCGTGGCCATTTTTAGTGGCACCTGAAAGCTCAGACGTGTTAGTGCAAGGTTGGATCCGCTTTGCTCACATTGTGTTCGGATTTTTACTCACGAGTATCACCTTAGTGCGGTTTTATTTGTTTTTCTTTAGTCGTAATGACATTGAAAGAAAATCATTTAAAGATGTTATGAGTATTAACAGCTGGATAGTGCAGCTTAAATCGTACTTCTGGATGGGCAATTTACACAAATCTGGGGTGTATGGACTGGTTACAGTTTATGACTTATGTGGCGATTTCATTTGTGGCATTAATCATTTGTATTACCGGTTTGGCGCTTTATGCCAATGTGTATCACTTAGGTATTGGTGGTTTATTAGGTGATATGGCCGCCTGGTTTACGGCGCTTTGTGGCGGCTTAGCAAATCTGCGGATTTTTCATCACTATTTAACCTGGGCATTTATCATCTTTGTGGTGATCCATGTGTATATGGCGGTGTGGTCTGGCATTCGCTTTAAACATAACTCTGTCGACTCCATTGTTTCAGGTTACGACTACCATAAGGATCACTAATTAGCGTGAAAAAAATATTGCTGTTAGGTATAGGCAATGTATTGTACGCCGACGAAGGAGTCGGCGTACATTTTGTCAATTATATCAATGATAAATATCAATTTAACCACTCGCAATATCAACTCGATATTATTGATGGCGGTACCTTGGCTCAGGGGTTGATCCCCATCATTTGTCAGTATGATCATTTAATCGTAGTCGACACGGTCAATAGCGTGGATGTAGAGGTAGGGTGAAGTGTACTTTTTTGATTTTGACCATGCTCCTGCTGAAATTGACTGGCAAGGCAGTGCCCACGAGGTTGAAATGCTACAAACCCTAAACATGATGGACATGGTTGGCGACAGGCCACACACCTTTGTTTTAGGCGTCACTCCCACGGTAATTGAACCCATGACGTTAGGCTTAACCCCTCACCTGTTACAGGCTATTCCCACAATGGAAAAGGCTACCTACTTGCACATTTAGCAACGCTTGGCTTTACTTACCAATGCAAGGCCGATTTAACTATCGAACAGGTGATCCCAGATGCCTATAAGCGAGGTTGCTATGCCGACGCGTAACCACACCATTCGTTTTAATTTTGTTTGCCAAAAACCTGTGCCGCTATATGCACATTTATGCAATCAATACTTACACTTAGATAAACTTAATATCAGCATAGGCCGTGAGCAAAATGCCGACACCGGCGCAATTTGTTATTTTATAGAAGCCAGTGCGCCTCAGGCTGAATTAGAGCAGTTAGCAGACGACATTGCTGCCGATTTTTTACTGTCTGTGTGGCTACAACATACCGAAATTAAACGTATTGATGCCAAGGCGGGATCAACAAATGCCTTTATTGTAAAGCATCATAAAGGGTTGCCTTTGTATTTTTGTCAGCATTGTCAGCCGCAATTTGGTGATAATCAACACCCACTTTTTGGCGACATTAATTTGGCCTGTGAGCACTGCAAAGGCCACTATAAACTCAGCCGTGAACTCAAATCGCTCACTAAAACTGACATTAGCGCCATGGCAAACAGTTTGTTAGCCAGCAAGGAACTTGTGTTACCCATGCTTGGGCTGCAATTAAGCTTATCGAGCAGTAAAGTCAGTTTGGCTGATTATCAACAACCGAGAGTGTTAATTTGTAATCCTAATTCGCTCAATAGCCAATTTTGTATCTCTGACAGCCAAGTCTTAGCTTTGTCGAGCATTGAAAAACCGTTATTAAGGGTCAGACCGTGTAGCGACCATCCTGTTTTGCACGCCCCGTTATACGATATTCAGTTTGCTGAAAACCGGTTGTTAGTCATTTTGTGCGAAATGCTGCGTCAAAAAGGTATTCATTGGGTATATGTAAACCAATTAAACACGGTTAATCCACATATCGACCCACCATTAAGGTTGGCTGGGGTGGCGCAATATTGGATACCCACATCCGAGCTACAGTCTGGAAAAATGGCGTTGCCAAGCAACCTCACCTGTTTGCACGATGAATACCAATATCAAACGGATCAACATAAGTTTTTAGCAAAAAGCACCGCAGATCAACTGCAATGGCAGGTTGTATCGTTGCATGAGCCAAAAGCTCAATCAGCTGCCCCCGACAACGCGACTCACATCAATTACAGTTTATGTGCATTGTCGGCAGGGTTATTACGCCACAATGACCATGAACATCATAACAAGACACAGTATGTCAAAAATGCCGCTGTATTGTATTTTGGTCGGCACCATGCCAGCCAAATTGTTACGGTTGATAGCCAAAGTGATGCAGGGTTATTTTTTCAACTGCCTACGTTACCCAACAGCGGGTATGAGGTGTGCCATAGCTTGTTAGATTCGCCTCAAAAAAACTTATTCGATAAATTTAAACAATTACATCCGGCTGAATATAACCAACTACTGGATTTGCATTTATCGGATAAAGACAGCGCATTAACGCAATTAATGGCTGTGGCAGCGGCCATTATTGGTGCAGGCCAAATCAATAGCCATCATGGTAAGCCGGTAAGTGTGACAGAGTTGGCAGACCGATTTATCGCGTTAGCAATGTCATATCAAGACAATAATGCACCCAGAATTGATTTTCCGCTCACCAAAGGCACTGGCTATCGCAGCCTCAACTGGTGCAGAACATTAGGCTCGCTTATGAGCTTTAAACTGGCGGGCGATGTCAACTTAGCAAAACTTGCTTTTGCGTTTCATGACTCGTTTGCCGATTACCTCAGTCATTGGGTTGAGCATGTGGATCAAAATGTGGGCATTAAACAACTGGTAGTCGCCGGTAGTGACTTTGCAAACCCGGTACTTGCTGAACGAGTACATTTACGCATTGGTAAAAACTATCCGTTGCAACTCAATCCACTATTGGATCTAGATGGGGTTAATATTGCCATTGGTGGTCTGTATCTCAAACAACGCCGAGGATAACGAGTATCTTAGCCATAACTGACTTTATTTAAATCGGTAATCACTCAATGCAAATTACAGTATTTGTTAAAGGTATTGTACAAGGGGTCGGCTTTCGGCCTTTGTTTATCGGCTTGCCACAGAACTCAACTTATTTGGCTCGGTACTCAATAATCACTTAGGCGTGACGATTGAATTACAGGTGCCGTCTGCTGCGATTGATACATTTATCGAGACATTACACAGTAGCCCACCGCCACTTGCCCGTATCGATTTTATTGAACAAACGCCTAGCAGCGCCGATGTCGGTTTTAATACGTTTAGTATTATCGACAGTCAGGTATTGCCTGGTGAGCATGCCAATGTGGCTATTTCTGCCGACAAAAGTGTCTGTCAGGATTGTTTAGACGAGATAAACGATCCTAACAACCGTCATTATCATTATCCGTTTACCAACTGCACCAATTGCGGTCCGCGCTATACCATTATCAATGCCTTGCCTTACGACCGTTGTAATACCGCTATGGCTAAGTTTGATATGTGTCCTGAGTGTGCGGCATCTTACACAGACCCTCTCAATAGGCGCTACCATGCGCAGCCAGTAAGCTGTCCACAATGTGGTACGCAGTTGCAATTAAGTATTTTATCGCCAGCATTTAACGCTTTCACTGAAGATGACCTGTTAAATCAGAATAATCTGTTAGAGCAAACCGCCAAATTGATCAAGCAAGGGGCAATTATAGCCATTAAAGGCCTAGGTGGTTTCCATTTAGTGTGTGATGCCACCAACGATGACGCCATATCTAGGCTACGCCAACGTAAACAGCGCCCTGCCAAGCCGTTAGCCATTATGATAAAAGATCTAAACCAGGCCAGGCTATGTGTAACGGCTAACCAAACCGAGTGGGACTATACTAAACAGTGCTGAAAAACCCATTACCTTATTAACCAAGCTACCGATTAATCCATTAGGTTTAAGTAGGCAATTAGCACCAGGCATTGATAAGCTTGGGGTATTTTTACCCTATACACCATTACATCATTTACTGATGCAACTTGTCGGTAATCCCATTGTTGCCACGAGTGCAAATCGAAGTGGCGAGCCTATTATTGGTGATAGCGCAGAGATTAAATGTCACCTTGGCCATGTAGTCGATGCAATATTGAACTATAACAGAGCCATTATTAATGCCTGTGATGATAGCGTTGTACAAGTGATTGATAATCAAATTCAGGTGATTCGTTTAGCGCGAGGGTATGCTCCACTCACTATTAATATTGATGATAAGCAGAACATTGGCTCTCGTCATGTGCTAGCGGTGGGCGCACAGCAAAAAAATACTGTCGCCTTTGGTTTTGATCACAACATGATATTGTCGCCACACATTGGGGATTTATTCAGCCTTGAGGCGCAACAATATTTTCATCAAAGTTTGGCCACCTTTACCCGTTTATATGACTTTAACCCAAGCCATTTAGTCCATGATAATCATCCACAATATGCTCCCACACAATGGGCTATGGCGTATCAAGAACAACATGAATTACCCAGCGCACAGTGTGTTGGCGTTCAACATCATTACGCCCATGTATTATCGGTAATGGCAGCTCATCAACACACAGATACCGTTTTTGGCGTAAGTTTTGATGGTACTGGGCTTGGCGATGACGGCACCTTATGGGGCAGCGAGGTAATGCTAGCCGACATAAATGGCTTTACTACCCTCGCCCATTTTAGTGAGTTTACCTTGATTGGCGGTGAGCAAGCTATTAAGCAGCCAGTACGCATATTATTGGCACTGTTATTTGAGCATTTACCGCTTGAGCAGGTATTACGTTTGCCCATTAACGCCATTAAGCAGTTAGGCACACAAACCGTGACTAATTTGCATAGGTTATGGATAAACAACAGCCACTGTATTAAGTGCCGCTCGGTAGGTCGATTATTTGATGCGTTAGCTGTTGGGCTAAACTTACTTGAGCAAAATGACTATGAAGGCCAGGCCGGAATGATGATTGAAACCGCGGCCAATCAATATTTACAACAAGTCGCTGATCAAAACAGTCAGTATAAAACTGCGATAAATGAGATTAACTTATCGCAATATCGCGCACCTAAAGCGGATATCAGCGATGTGATTCAGTGGCATAGCAGCCAATTTATTACTCAATTGGTGCTAGCTGTGCATGAACAAGACTCACCGATAACAACAGCTCACCTAACTCAACAACTATGTTGGCAATTTATGGCTGAAATAGCAGATAAGATTGATCGGGTGGCGAAAGATTATCGTGATTACCCGCAAGTGTTTTGTGGTGGCGTGTTTCAAAATAAAACCCTACTCAGTCAATGTTTAACTTTAAGTAAACGTGCTAATCATCAGGTATTCACCAGCCAACATGTGCCCATTAATGACGGCGGTATCGCTCTGGGTCAATTATGGTATGGCGTAAATTGGTGGGCGCAAAAAAAACACTAGAAAAATAATACAAACTGCATGGTTTACAAGATTACTGCTGTGGTTCAGGTCACATTTTTATCTTGATTTTGCGCTTGTTCACTTTGTTTTTATTAAAAGCTGACATGCATCAAAGATTCCATGTGTAAGTTATCTGACACTAGAACTAAGGTAAATCAGGTTTACAAGGAAATAACATGTGCAAAGATTGCGGCTGTTCTATCACCCATGACGATGTGGGGCATCAACATACTCATGGCGATCATCATGGGCAACTTCATAGTAACCCTCAATTAAATGATAAGAAGACCCTGGCTGTTATCCACAAAATTTTGGATAAAAATGATATTGAAGCGCAACATAATCGCGATCATTTTGCGGCTCAACATGTCACTGCTTTTAACTTAATGAGTAGCCCGGGTAGCGGCAAGACCACCTTACTTGAATGCCTTCCCGAATACCTTAATCACAAATTCGCGGTGATTGAAGGCGATTTAGAAACCTCACGCGATGCCGACCGCTTAATTGCCAAAGGAATTAATGCGTATCAAATTCAAACGGGTTCAGCTTGTCATCTAGACGCCTTTATGGTGCATGGCGCATTACACCATATTGACCTTAACCCCATTAATATTTGCTTTGTTGAAAACGTCGGTAATCTCGTTTGTCCTGCCAGCTACGATGTCGGCACTCATAAAAATATCGTCTTGCTGTCGGTGCCAGAGGGCGATGACAAAATTGAAAAGTATCCGGTGATGTTTCGCCGCGCAGATGTGGTGGTAATTACCAAATCTGACTTACTGCCATACTTTGATTTTAGTATTGAAGAAGCTAAAACGCAGCTACAAAAGTTAAATCCTAATGTTGAGCTTTTTGTAGTCTCAGTGAAAAATTCTGATTCAATGAATGTCTTTGCGCATTGGATTGATAATAATCTGGAGCACTAACTATGTGCTTATCAGTTCCATCAAAAGTTGTTGAAATACATGACGATGCTAGCGTGACAGTTGACACGCTAGGCGTGCGTCGTCGTGTGAGCAGTCATTTAGTGACCGAACCGTTAACAGAAGGAGACTTTGTACTCATCCATATTGGTTTTGTGATGAATAAAATCGATGAGAAAGATGCACAACAAAGTCTCGATTTATACCAAGAAATCGTCGAAAAAATGCAATTGGAGTCAGAGTAATGATCACCCTTAATGACTTCTATCAAGGGTTTCGAGATCCACAAACAATTGGTCATTTAGCGGCTTTAATTCGCGAGCAAGCAGCGCAAACCACAGCACAAATTAACATAATGGAAGTGTGTGGTGGCCATACACATACCATTATGAAATACGGGTTATTGCAGCTACTGCCAGACAACATTCGCTTTATTCACGGATCAGGTTGTCCGGTGTGCGTGATGCCAAAAGAACGTATTGACCATGCGGCAGTACTTGCCAGTCAGGATGATGTTATTTTAGTCACCCTCGGCGATATGATAAGGGTGCCAGGGTCTATGGGTAGCCTAGCGCAATTTCGATCTCAGGGCTGCGATATACGCCCCATCTACGATCCACTCGATACACTAAACATCGCCCGTGATAACCCAGATAAAACAGTGATTTTCTTTGCCATCGGCTTTGAAACCTCAACTCCGATGACCGCAGCATTAATTGCCCAGGCTGAAGCGCAACACATCCCCAACCTATTATTTCATATTAATCATGTGCTGGTGCCCCCTGCCATCGATGCAGTAATGGCTGACAGTCGCGCCCAAGTAAATGCGTTTATTGGTCCGGCGCATGTAAGCGTGATCAGCGGTGCCAAAATTTATCAGCCAGCAGTCGACAATTACAACACGCCTGTGGTGGTGTCTGGCTTTGAACCTGTCGATGTTATGGAATCTATTTTACGCATTGTAAAACAAAAAGTGTCTGGTGAAGCTGTGCTAGATAATCAATACAGCCGCTCAGTGACCTATGAGGGCAACCTTGCTGCACAGCAATTGGTGGATACTTATTTTACCGTGCGAGACAGCTTTCGTTGGCGTGGACTTGGCCTGATTGCCCGCTCTGCGCTGACTTTAAAACCTGAGTATCAACACCGAGACGCTGAACGTATCTACGTTGATGTGCTACCCACAGATGAAATTGATGACCATAAAGCGTGCCAATGTGGTGACATTTTACGTGGACTATCAAAACCAAAGGACTGCAAAGTCTTTGGCCGAGGCTGTACGCCACAAACGCCATTGGGCAGTTGTATGGTGAGCTCAGAAGGAGCTTGTAACGCTTATTATCGCTATGGGGAGGTGCAAAATGGCAATTAAAAAGACAGTACAGCTAAGTCATGGTGGTGGCGGTAAAGAAATGAATCAGTTAATTACTGAGATGTTTTTTAACGCGTTTAACAATCCTATTTTGGCCTCGCAAGAAGATGCCGCCAAATTAAATATGTGTGGCCATATTGCTTTTACAACGGACTCTTTTACGGTCTCACCACTCTTTTTTGCCGGTGGTGATATCGGTAAATTAGCCGTAGCTGGCACGGTGAATGACCTTGCGATGATGGCCGCTCAACCAGAATACTTAAGCTGCAGCTTTATTATTGAAGAAGGGTTTGCGCTTGATGACTTAAACACCATAGTGAACAGCATGGCCGAAGAGTTACATAAATCCGGCGCCAGAATTGTTTGCGGAGACACCAAAGTGGTGCCTAAAGGCTGTGCCGATGGCCTGTTTATCAATACTTCAGGTGTTGGGCGTATTTTAAACCCAAACATTTCGGCGAAACACTTACAAACAGACGACGCGATTATTGTCTCTAGAGACGTAGGTCGTCATGGCGCTGCTATTTTAATGGCTCGTGATGGCTTGACCCTTGAGTCATCACTTTGCAGTGACTGTGACACCCTGTGGCCTATTGTCGAGCAATTACTGGCGGCAAACATTAAAATCCACGCGATGCGTGATGCGACTCGAGGCGGTATTTCAGCGGTTTTAAATGAATGGGCAGTAGCCTCTAATGTGGGCATCAGTGTCGATGAAACCGCCATCCCTGTGTGCGATGAGGTCAAAGGTTTATGTGAACTATTTGGTTTTGAACCTTACGATTTAGCCAATGAAGGCACCTTTTTACTGTCCGTGCCAAAAGAGCTTGCCCACGGCGCAATAGAAGTGATGCAGCGCTATGGCCATTGTGAACAGGCTGCAATCATTGGCCATGTCACCAGGAAACAACCGGGAAAAGTCATTTTAAACACGCCTTGGGGCAGTAGTCGTTACTTGGATTTACCGCAAGGTGAATTACTGCCAAGGATTTGTTAATGCACGAATATTCAATAGTCATGTCGTTAATGGAACAATGTGAAAGCTTAGCGCAGCAACATCAGGCGCAAGGCATTGAGCAGGTAGAACTTAAAATTGGCATTTTAAGTGGCGTAGAGCCGGCTTTGTTAGCTCAAGCATTTGAAACCTTTAAGCTTGAAACCATTTGCCATAACGCCAAATTGGTGATGAATATTCAACCATTGGTGCTGCAATGCCGCGATTGTGACCAACAGTCACAAGTTGATGAGCGCACCATTATCTGCCCAATTTGTACCAGTAATAATACATTAGTCATTGATGGCGAAGACATGATGTTAATGCAACTCGTACTCGATACCTGACGTGATTAACCACACAAACCGTAAAACAAAAAAAGTGAACACAATAAAAGGACTACACCATGAAATACTTATCACTTGCCTTTATTCTTGCCGCTACTCCAACTCTTGCTATGGCACATGAGGGACACGGTGGTGTTGGATTATTTCATCACTTAATGGACCTTGCACCGGCCATCGCCTTGGTGGCTATAGTGGCGTTTATATTTTGGAAACGCAGCAAATAACCTGTACTAAAAGAAAAACTTACAGACATTAAAAAGCCTTCCAGTGGAAGGCTTTACTGCTGTTTATCATCTAAATAGCGTGTCTAACATCGATGCTTAGAACATCTCCGCTGGCATGGCCATAATAGACTTATCACCTTGGTTAACTTGCGATAAATGGTATTGAGATTTAGACAACAACTTGTCCATATAAAAATCGGCTACATATTGCTTTTGCGCGGCAAAGGTTGCATCTTCATGGCCGCTGGCTTTATCTGCCATTAATAACCAGAAATAACCATAAAGTGCATAACCAAACGCATCTAAAAAGTCGACCGCACATGAGTTAACCAGTGCAGGTTGTTCATGTTTATTGTCATTGATGTAATTAGCAGTGGCCAATAACTCGGCAAACACCTGACTTACCGTCGCTTTATGATCGGCATTAGCTTGGGTTAACTCAGCGAGGCTCGCGTTCACGTCTGCCACAAACTCTGTCAAAGTTGCAACATTGTCACCGGTCACTTTACGGCCTAAAAAGTCTATCGCCTGAATACCGTTAGTGCCTTCATAAATTTGCGCAATACGGGTATCTCGCACAAACTGCTCAATGCCGGTTTCACGTATATAACCATGGCCGCCAAACACTTGTTGGCCCATCACAGTGGTATCTAAGCCGCGATCGGTTAAAAATGCTTTTGATACTGGCGTTAATAAACCAACATAACGAACGGCTTTGGCTTGCACATCATCGCTGGCGTATTTGGCTAAGTCTAACTGCTTACCGGTATACACAGATAGTGCACGTCCAGCTTCAGTCAAGGCTCTGATAGTGAGCAACATTCTGCGCACATCGCCATGCACAATAATAGGATCAGAAGTGGCTCCTGTTGGCGACCCCGCAGCAGCAACGCCTTGAAGACGTTCTTTAGCGTAATCGCTGGCCATTTGATAAGCCGCTTGTCCGTTGCCTAAACCTTGTAAACCAATGGCTAAACGTTCGTAGTTCATCATAGTGAACATGCACACTAAGCCACGAGCAGGTCGGCCAATGAGATAGCCTACGGCATTGTCGTAGTTCATTACACACGTTGCAGAGGCTTTTAGACCCATTTTATGCTCAATTGAACCGACAGTAACGCCATTAGCTTCGCCTAGGCTACCATCGGCATTAACACGGATTTTAGGCACTAAAAATAATGAAATACCATTAGAGTTTGGTAACTTGGCCAACACTAAATGGATAACGTTTTCTGCTAGGTCGTGATCGCCACCAGTGATAAAGATTTTATTACCGGTAATTGAATAGCTACCATCTTCTAATGGTTCGGCTTTAGTGCGAATGCCACGTAAATCAGAACCCGCATGCGGTTCGGTCATGTCCATGGCACCAGCCCATTGGCCAGAATATAAATTAGGTAAATAGGTTTGTTTTAACTCATCTGTTGCATGGGCATTGATACACAGCGCCGCACCTGCTGTAAGCGAGTTATAAAGCGTGAAAGAGTTACAGGTGCTGTAGCCCATTTCGTCGACTAACACCCCCAACATTTTAGGCATGCCCATACCGCCAAAATCAGCTTCTCCACATAAACCCACCCAGCCGCCTTCGGCAAACTGGTTATAGGCTTCTTTAAAGCCATCTGGGGTAATGATGTCATTACCGCTATGTACTACCCCTTGCTCGTCGCCATTGCGGTTCAAAGGTTGCAGTAGATCACGGCTAATTTTGGCTGATTCATCTAAAATAGCTAACGCAGTATCCATGTCTACCGTTTCTGCCATTGCTGGAAGTTGCTGCCAGGTTGTTGGCGCATCAAAAACGTTTTCTAGCAAGAATTGCATGTCTTTTAATGGGGCTTGATATGGATACATAGGGCTCTCTTAAAACGAATAATTAAAACAGTTGTTTTAATTTATACTAAAGCGTTACAAAAAGAAAAGGTTTTTAAACAAAATGTGACCCTTTAAGATAATCGACATTATGCCAGATCAATGAGTTACAATTATCTGTAACCCTGCGCTATCAGGTTAACCATAAAATGATACCGCCTCGATGTTGATATGTTAAAAAGCGAACCAAACTGAATGCACACGCCACAAAATCCCGCCACACCTGAAGATAAAACTCTTATACCTTACCAGCAAGTTACGGTGATAGGTAACGCAGAAGGTGCCTGGCATCCTGCTGACGTTGGCCATACGTTTGTGTTCAATGCAACCGAACATCAGGCAGACAATGTCATCAATATTTGTAATGGATCGTATGCAGAATCACCTCATGCTTTTGCGGTAAGCAACAGCCCTAATGATCAGCAATTGGTCGCGCTATTAACCCAAGTAGCACAAACCCTCGAACAACAATTGCATTGTTGGCCTTCATCAGGGCTCGTCACCTGTTTTTTGATGTCAATTTTAGCCAGTGACATGACGGTACAACGTTTGTCGCTCATGCCATCGCTTAAACGTTCACACGGGCTAAGCGAGCAGGAACACTTACCCTGCATGGTACATAACTGGTTAGGTGAGCGTAGACTTGCACTGGGATTACAATTAACAAACCCGCATATTCACTGGCCGGGGTTATTGATTGATCAAGCCGCCATTCCAGAAGAGCTTAATACTCAATCTGAACAACCTGACATTAACCCGTTTGAAGTGTTATTGAGTGATTTTATTCACCGCAAAAATAGCGATGTTAAGCCGAAATATCATGTAGGCACATCTCAGGCTTTGGCTTTGCAAGCGACTTCTGAGCGCCCTGCGCAACCCGATTTACAATATGCATTGTTAGCGGCATTGAGCAATTTACCTAGCGTGCATTGGTTATCATATGCGACACAAGATGACCTCATCACTGCCGAAACACTGTTTTATAATGAATTCCCACAAACGCAAGCCAGTTACTGGTATTTAGTGGATTACCAGGCTTCACAATTTTTAGATAATATCCGCCATCATTTAGCGTACTGCCAACAAGTATTTGCGTTAACAGCAAAACCAACAACAGAAAACGAATCAAAGTTATCGTAATACGGTGAGCGGGTATCAATATTTTTACACAAAAAAGCCTCTGTAAAGAGGCTATTTTGTGGAATTAATTACCACATTAAATCATCTGGGATGGCGTAATCTGCATACGGATCGTCGGCATCACTGACCTGCTCTACCGAGTCTTTAGCGGCTTTATCCCATAAGTATCCACACCACTGTGGCACCAACAATTTAACCCGTTCAGCTAACTTATGCGGCACCAAATAACTTTTGTCTTCATGACGCACAATACCTAAAGTGCCATTTAGCAGTTCAGCTTGAATTTTATCGGTAATGTACAAAGAGTAAATTTTATTTTCTAAGGTGTAGTTAAATTTAAGCTCAGCATCTTTAGGGATGTTGATGGCAAATTTAGAAAACTCAGTGATCAAGCCGCGAGACCTGGCCTTTTTCAGACGCTTGTGCAAAGCGCTGTTCATTTAATGCTTTATCTTTTTTAGCCTGCTGTAATTTTTGTTCAGCAATTTGCTTTTTAAGCTCGCCGCTACCGTCATCAACTTTGGCTTTTTTATTACGACGTTGCTGGGTCTTTACATCGCGTACTTTTTGCTTGCTGGCAAGACCGGCTTTGAGTAATTGATCTTGTAATGCATTTGCCATGATTTGTTACCTTTAAATATTAATGTCTATAAGCCATGTTTAGCGGCGATATCGCCTAATTCGGTCATCGCGATACTGGCGCCACCTAAAGACCAACCACCATCGACCGGTAATACAACGCCTGTAATGTAAGATGCCATGTTTGAGGCCAAAAACAAGGCCGCATTGGCGATATCTTGCCCTTGACCATTACGTTTTAAGGGCACGCTGTTAGCCACGCGTTGTTGTAATTCATCGCTGGGTGCTAAGCGATTAAACCCTTCGGTATCGGCAATTGGTACCTGGCACAATGGAGTTAATTCTAACACCTTCAACGCCCCATTCTAACGCTAATGTGCGTGTTAACATATCAACCCCAGCTTTGGCTGCACATACATGCGCTTGCAGTGGCATGGCAATAAAGGCCTGTGGCGCTGAAATTTGGATAATACTGGCATTAGGGCGAGCCAATAAAGGATAGGCTTGCTTTAACACCTGAAAACTGCCGATTAAATCAATATCAATAACAGATTTAAACCCATTGGTTGACAGTTTCGCTGCGCTGGCAGGGAAATTACCGGCTGCGCCACTGATTAACACATCAATATGAGTATACGCCTTAGCAATTTCATTAAAGCCGAGAGTTAGTGCGTCGTTATCTCGCACATCAAAACTCACCCCCATGTGAACTGCATTCGGGTTTGCCTGATTAAGTTGGGCAACCGCAGCATTCACTTTATCAATACTACGACTCGCTACCGCAACATTGGCACCGGCTTGTGCAAATGCAATGGCCACTTGCAAATTAATCCCTGAAGTGCCGCCAACGACAACGACATTTTTACCTGTGTAATCAAATCCTGTTGCAGTCATAATCACTCCCTTATTGGTATTGCTGTCAATGTTACGACAGCTGTAAAGATTGATGGATTGCAGTCAGCGCAGCCAATGGGTCTGCCGCCTGGGTGATTGGCCGACCAATCACGAGGTAATCAGAGCCAGCTGCAATCGCTTGTGGCGGCGTCATGACCCGGTGCTGATCGCCAGCATCACTGCCTGCAGGTCGAATGCCTGGTGTCACTAGGGTGAAATCCTTGCCGAATGATGATTTAAGTAATTTCGCTTCTTGAGCTGAGCACACCACGCCATCAAGCCCTGCCTGATGAGTCAGTTTAGCTAAACGTAACACATGTTCAAAGGCTGGCACATTAATACCGAGCAAGGCTAAGTCTTCATCAGACATTGACGTTAATACGGTCACGGCGATTAGTAATGGTGCGTCTTTTCCGTATGGCTGCAATGCTTTTTTTGCCGCTTGCATCATGGTTAAGCCACCACTGGCATGGACATTGGTCATCCACACACCTAGCTCTGCCGCAGCGGCTACGGCTTTCGCTACAGTATTGGGAATGTCGTGAAACTTTAAATCGAGGAATAAATCAAAATCACGGTTATGAATGTCTTTGACCAATTGTGGATCAAATAAGGTAAACATTTCTTTGCCGATTTTTAAGCGGCACATGTTGGGGTCGAGTTTATCAATGAAAGTCAGCGCGTCAGCTTTATTGTCATAGTCGAGGGCAACTACAATTGATTTATCAGTCATTAGAACTCCAGCGGCAATAGCATGTGTTAATTATTATAGAGTGTTTTGAGCGGGGTTATTCACCGTCCAGGCCTTTAATACGCTTAATACTGCCCCACTGTTTACATGACGGGCAATGCCAATATAATCCGTGAGATGGAAAACCACAGGCGGTACAGCGATAACTTGGGCGGAATTTAATTTGTTGTTCAACAAGCTGCTCAAGCATAGATAAACTTTGTTTTGCCTGGCCATCTTCTGCTTGTTTTATGTGTAATTTCATTAAGTGCTGAAACCCTTTCATGGTGGGATGGCGATATAGATTATCAAGCATCATGGTTTCAGCGCTTTGGTGTTGGTTTAGTGTGATTTTATGTTCGGCTAGGGCGACGACGACGCTCGCGCCTGCACCGTCGGCAATCGCTTTGGCAAGCAGCTCATGAAAGCCTTCTGGGTCTTGAGTATCGCGATAGACTTGTTTTGCAATAGCAACGCCATCGGCAAATAAGTCGATGTCGGCCACTTTGAGCTCTGACAGCGCTTGTTTACATTGATCAAATTGCCCTGCGTCGAGGTAAATTTTGGCAAGGGTTAACCAGGCACGGCCGCATTTGGCATCTTGTTTGATGGCTTGTTGCAGTTTTTTTATTTTATCGGCGTCGTTAGGTGTTTCATCGGCAAGCTGGCAATAAAAATGGGCGGTGGTGTTTTTTAGCGCTTGTTGGCGCTTGCGTGGAAGACGCTTAGTAATATCAATGGCGTTTTGCCATTCTTTGGTCACCTGGTAAATCAAGATAAGCTGTGTTTCAGCTTCTTCGCTGTGATCGTCTTGGTTAACCAAATTAGTAAAGATTTCTTCTGCACGGTCATAAAAACCTGCCGCCATGTAATCTTTACCCAACTCCATCATCGCGATATCGCGCTGTTCATTGGTTAAACTTGGGCGAGCAATTAAATTTTGATGGATCCGAATTGAGCGGTCTACTTCACCACGCTTACGAAACAATGACCCTAATGATAAGTGTGTATCAATGGTTTCATCATCCACATCTAACATGCTAATAAATAAGTCTACAGCTTTATCTGACTCATTTGACAGTAAAAAATTAAGCCCAGTAAAATAGTCTCGGCTTAATTTCTTACTTTGTTGGCTATCACTATGGCGAATACTGCGTCGCCCCATGTACCAACCGTATCCAGCGGCAATGGGTAATAGCAAGAACAAGATTTCTAGCATACTAGACAGCTTGATCCTTAGCGGGTACGTCGATGTTTATCGCATCAACTGTGGTAAATTTTTTGAGTGCTTTATTACTTTTACGTAATGCCAGTTTAAGCTTAATAATGTAAAAGCTCGCAAATATCCAACTAATGATAAACCCACCAAAAAACACACTCGCAAGTACGACGGGTAAGCGGTATTCACCTTCGGCAATAAAGTAACTCAAAGTGACAATTTGTTCGTTTTTAGCGCCAAACAATAAGGCTAAAACAAACAGTAATCCAATTAGTACAATGACAATAAAAGATCTCACGTTATTCTCCATGTATACGCATCAATATAATGATTATCCAAGAAATTTACTAAGCTGACCAGCATTGACTGTGTTTAGATACAAAAAAGCCTCCAAAAGGAGGCTTTTTATTAAAGCGTTAATCAAACATTAACAGCATCGACACGTTCGCGCAGTTCTTTGCCAGGCTTAAAGTGCGGTACATACTTGCCTTCCAATTCAACAGATGTGCCTGTTTTTGGGTTACGACCAGTACGAGGTGCACGATAGTGAAGAGAAAAACTACCAAAGCCACGGATTTCTATACGATCACCGCCTTCTAATGTTGTTGCCATTTGCTCCAACATCTCTTTGATTGCACTTTCCACTTCTTTCGCCGACAATTGCGACTGCCTAGTGGCGAGTTTTTCGATCAGTTCAGATTTTGTCATCTTTGCTATCCCATATTATCAAGCCAAACACAGTCGCCTAATGGGGACGGTGTCCCCATACAACAGACGATTTTCGATTACTTACGAGCTGCTTTGAAAGCTTCAGCCATCGCACTGCTCATTACAACGTCATCTTGCTTGTTCAGAGTAGCAATCGCTTCTTTCTGTTCAGCTTCATCTTTCGCTTTGATAGATAAGCTGATAGAACGGTTCTTACGATCTACACCCATGAACTTAGCTTCGATTGCGTCACCTACTGAGTATACAGTAGATGCATCTTCGATGCGCTCTGCAGAAATGTCAGCTACACGGATGTAACCTTCAACTGTTTCTGCTAATTCAACTGTAACACCTTTTGCGTCAACAGCAGAAACAGTACCGTTAACTACGGTGCCTTTCTTCTTGTCAGCTAAGTATGCGTTGAATGGATCATCTTCAGTTTGCTTAACACCTAAGCTGATGCGCTCACGCTCTGGGTCTACAGATAGAACCACTGCGTGGATTTCGTCGCCTTTCTTGTATTCAGACACTGCGTCTTCGCCAGTACCGTTCCAAGAAATGTCAGATAAGTGAACAAGACCATCGATTCCACCGTCAAGACCGATAAAGATACCGAAGTCAGTGATTGACTTGATCTTACCAGATACTTTGTCGCCTTTGTTAAACTTAGTCGCGAAGTCATCCCATGGGTTAACTTTACACTGTTTAAGGCCTAGAGAAATACGACGACGTTCTTCATCGATGTCTAGTACTAACACTTCAACTTCATCACCTAGGTTAACAACTTTAGATGGGTGAATGTTCTTGTTAGTCCAATCCATTTCAGAAACGTGTACTAAACCTTCAACGCCTTCTTCGATTTCTACGAAGCAGCCATAGTCAGTAAGGTTAGTTACGCGACCAGTAAGCTTAGTGCTTTCTGGGTAACGCTTGCTGATTTCTAACCATGGATCTTCGCCAAGTTGCTTAAGACCTAGTGATACGCGAGTACGCTCACGGTCATACTTAAGAACTTTAACGTTGATTTCGTCACCAACATTAACGATTTCAGATGGGTGCTTAACACGCTTCCACGCCATATCAGTGATATGTAATAGACCGTCAACTCCACCTAAATCTACGAATGCACCGTAGTCAGTAAGGTTCTTAACGATACCTTTAACTGCTTGGCCTTCTTGTAGATTTTCAAGAAGTGCATCACGTTCTGCACTGCTTTCAGATTCGATAACTGCACGACGAGAAACAACAACGTTGTTGCGCTTCTGGTCAAGCTTGATAACTTTGAATTCTAATTCTTTGTACTCTAAGTGAGCGGTGTCGCGAACTGGGCGCACGTCAACTAGAGAACCTGGTAAGAAGGCACGGATACCGTTTAATTCAACAGTGAAACCACCTTTAACTTTACCATTGATGATACCGATTACAGTTTCAGCATCTTCGTACGCTTTTTCTAGAACGATCCAAGCTTCATGACGCTTAGCTTTTTCACGAGACAATTGAGTCTCACCAAAGCCATCTTCAACAGAGTCAAGCGCTACGTCAACTTCATCGCCTACTTGAATTTCTAAAACGCCTTGTGCGTTTTTGAATTCGTCAGCAGAGATTGGGCTTTCAGACTTAAGGCCTGCGTCAACAAGTACCATACCGTTTTCGATGGCAACAACTGTACCACGAACGATAGAACCTGGACGGAACTCTAGGGTTTGAAGGGATTGTTCAAATGAGATCAGCAAAAGATTCAGTCATGTTTTAGGTTACTTTCATTAAATAAACCACCATCCATCCTAGATGTGGAGTCTAGTAATATTATTCGTATCATCCTTAACACGAATACCTACTGTGCGCGTTAACCGGGAATTCGATTAGGCTACAGTAATTTTTTGTTCAACATATTCAAGCACTTGCTTTAACACATCGTCAATGCCTACGCCGCTTGTGTCAATAACAAGTGCGTCTTCAGCAGGAACTAATGGCGAGGCGGCACGATTAATATCGCGTTCATCTCGTTCGATAATTTCAGCTAAAAGGCGATCGATTTTAACATCGAAGCCCTTGTCCTGCAACTGATTATAGCGTCTTTGCGCCCGTTCTTCAGCGGACGCAGTTAAAAATATTTTTACAGGTGCTTTAGAGAAAACGACCGTTCCCATATCACGGCCGTCGGCCACTAAACCTGGCGCTGCGCAAAATGCACGTTGACGACGTAATAATGCTTCGCGAACACGCGGTAATGCAGCCACTTTAGAGGCGGCATTTGAGCATTCTTGAGTGCGAATGGTGCTGGTAACATCCTCGCCTTCTAAAATCACCTTAATGGCATCGTTTTCAGTACCCGTTAAAAATTGTACGTCAAGATGGGCTGCTAATAGTGTTAAGGCTTCTTCGTTTTCGAGTTCTACATCATGGTGAATAGCGGCTAACGCTAACACACGATAAATTGCACCACTGTCTAACAAATGCCAGCCTAAATGCTGCGCCAATAATTGGCAGATCGTCCCTTTCCCTGCACCGCTAGGGCCATCAACTGTGATCACTGGAGACCGTTCAGACATAATTTCCTCCGAAAATAATCTATCTTCCCTGAAAGTAAAAAAGGGGGTTACCAAAATTAAGCGCGCGCATTGTATAACAAATAAATGTTAATTACTGATGAATTTTTAGATATTTAAACCAAGATCGCCCTTTTGTATTGTAAAGAAACACAAAACGGCGACGGGTAAACCGAGGTTATCAGCTTATTTAGCTAAACGACTAAACTGGGCAAAGTAGTCTGGAAACGTTTTAGAAGTACAGTCTGGATCGTTGATGGTAATACCACAATCAGCGAAAGCCAACATTGAAAAACACATCGCCATGCGGTGATCGTTGTAAGTATCAATATCGGCAGTGTTTAACTGATCTGGTGGCGTAATGGTAATGTAGTCATGACCTTCATCAACAATTGCGCCCACTTTGCGCAGCTCTGTCGCCATTGCGGCTAATCGGTCGGTTTCTTTAATGCGCCAGTTGTAAATATTAGTCAGTTTGGTGGTGCCTTTAGCAAATAGCGCAGCGGTAGCAATGGTCATGGCCGCATCAGGGATGTGGTTCATGTCCATTTCGATGGCGGTTAATGGCGATTTACGGGCAATGATGTAATCATCGCCCCACTCTATTTGAGCGCCCATTTGTGCTAATGCATCGGCAAATTTTACATCGCCTTGAATACTTAAACGGCCAACGCCGGTGACTTTGACTTCACCGCCTTGAATGGCACCCGCCGCTAAAAAGTACGATGCAGATGAGGCATCGCCTTCAACTAACACTTTACCAGGTGATACATACTGTTGACCGGCTTTAATTTCAAAACGTTGATATTGATGGTTAATCACTTCAACACCAAACTGCTTCATCAAGGCAATAGTAATATCGATATAAGGCTTAGACACTAACTCGCCTTTAATTTTAATGTTTACGCTATCTTTAGTGAGCGGCGCAACCATCAACAAAGCCGTTAAAAACTGACTTGATAAATCGCCGGCAATTTCGACATCACCGCCATTAAGGCCTGTTGCATTAATGGTTAATGGTGGAAATCCATCGTTTTTAAGGTAAGTCACATCGGCGCCTAATTGACGCAACGCATCCACTAAGTCGCCAATAGGACGTTCTTCCATGCGCGGCTCACCCGTTAAGGTGAATTCACCCTGACCTAACGTCAACGCTGCACACAAAGGACGCATTGCGGTGCCTGCATTGCCTAAAAATAAATTTTGAACGGTGTCAGACGATATTGGTACGCCGTTGCCTTCAACCACACACACAGTTTTGTCGTCACTTAAACTGTACTGAATACCTAGTTGCTTAAGCGATGCCAACATATAACGGATGTCATCTGAATCAAGTAAATTGGTTAGAGTGGTACTGCCCTTAGCGAGTGTAGCTAACAGTAATGCACGGTTAGAAATACTTTTAGAGCCAGGAATATTAATTTCGCCGTTGATGCACGTAATTGGGTTAAGACGCAGTTGCTTCATTCGCTTTCTTCTTTTGCTACAGATTAACGTCAGATTAATCTTGGTGGTAAACATCACTCAGTTATTGCTAAACAGCGTAAATCAAGTGGAACAAATTCATTACATAGTCCATTCAGTGCGAGCGACTCATTGATGCTTATAAAATACGGATCGTCACAGTGATATCAAGCATAAAATGAATTATTTATGTCTGTTAACATCGACTATTCAACACGATTTCGCGTTAACATAGACCAAATGCTGTAATGGAGCACCATTACAGCAGATAATCTCTCGATATGACAGTATTATTTGTCCGTTCATTTAACTTTCCAATTGAAAAAATCTCAATAAGCATTTTATTATCTAGGCGGCCAATTTTGACTTTAACTCTGTGTTTAAAGCACGTTATGCTTAGTGCAAATAGTCAATACAAGGTTCCATTCATGTTTGATACCCTAAAAGCCTTACCGTCTGATCCAATTTTGGGTCTTTTGACGCAATATCGTGAAGACAGACATCCCAATAAAGTTGATTTAGGCGTTGGGGTTTATAAAGATCCTGCGGGTCACACTCCGATTTTAGACTGTGTAAAAGCCGCTGAAAAAATCCGTCTAGACACAGAAACAACTAAGGTCTATATCGGCCAACGGGTTCAGCTCCCTTTAATCAGTTAATGGCTGAATTAGCCTTTGGCGCCAGTCACAGTGCACTTATAGCCAACCGAGTACGTACTGTATCAACCCCAGGCGGAACTGGCGCATTGCGCGTAGCGGCTGATTTTATTGCCCGCTGTAACCCTAATGCCGTTTTATGGGTGAGTGACCCTACATGGGTACAACCATACTGGTTTATTTGAAGCAGCGGGTATTACGGTAAAGACCTACCCATATTATGATTACGACACCAAGAGCCTCAAGTTTGAACAAATGTTGGCAACCTTAAACACCATAGGTAAAGACGATGTAGTGTTATTGCACGCATGTTGCCATAATCCAAGCGGCATGGATTTAACCCCTGAGCAGTGGGATGAAGTGGTTAAGGTTACGGTGAAACAAGGTTTTACACCACTAATAGACATGGCTTATCAGGGTTTTGGGGATGGTGTTGACGAAGATGCTTACGGCGTGCGTCAAATGGCTGCGGCAGTGGAAAGCATGATTTTATGTAGCTCATGCTCTAAAAACTTTGGCCTTTACCGCGAGACGCATCGGTGCTTGCACTATTGTTGCAAAAGACAGCGCCACGGCCGATATCGCGCAATCGGTATTATTGTATGTTATCCGCTGTATTTATTCGATGCCGCCAGCACATGGCGCGGCCATAGTTGAAACCATTCTCGGTACCCCTGCACTTAAACAGCAATGGCTAGAAGAGTTAACCGTTATGCGCGATCGCATTAACGGCAATCGTGAGATGCTGGTTAACCAGCTAAAAGCGAATGGTGTTGAGCGAGACTTTAGCTTTATCGCTCGTCAAAAAGGCATGTTTTCATTTTTAGGGGTAACCCCTGAGCAAGTAGCCACTTTAAAGCAAGAGTTCAGTGTGTATATGGTCGGTTCAAGCCGCATTAGCATTGCCGGTATTAGCGAAGCAAACGTTGATTATCTTGCTAAATCAATCGCGGCAGTAATCAAATAACAAGCTAAAGAAAAAAACCGACTTTAACAGTCGGTTTTTTCATCTCAGAATGCCTAACTAAAGTGGGGCCAACTCTCAAATGGTTGCTTTTCTAATACCATGTTGCCTTTTTCATCTTTAGAGATGTTTATCCACGCTTGCCAGTTTTCGTAATCAATATCAGGACAGTCTAAACGGTAATGACTACAGCGACTTTCTTTGCGCATAATAGATGCTTTGAGCTTCATCTCTGCGGTGATGATCATATTTTCAGTTTCGTGCGCTAAGCGAAGCGCATGTAAATCATCTGCCATCAACATGGGAACATGGTGCTCATTGAGCTCCTCAACATACGCTAACGCGGCTTGCATCATGCGCTCTTTTTTGATGTAAAGCACAAAGTTTGGGATCATCACTCCCTGCAACACTTGAGTCACCCAAGCGGGGCTATAACCACGTTCACGCTTTAATGGCGCTAAAATTTGCTGATTAACCAATGCCAAATATTGTTCAGACACATCTAACTTGCTGGCCATACCGAGACTGTCATTGGCTGCCGCAGCCCCTGCAATTGCTCCTTGTACCGCTGAACCCGCTAAAGATGAACCAATTTGGGTATAAATACCGCCCGACATATAAGAACCTAAGGCATCACCTGCGGCATATAAACCAGGAATAGTCGACAAACCTTGGGCATTAATTGGCACTAGCCCTTCTGATTTATGAATTGCCATCCCAGCACTTGAACCGCCCACTTGCTCGCCGCCCATACCTGGTGGGTAAGAGTGACCTTTACTTGACACCAAACCACGTAAAAACCCTTGTTCTGGTGGTTTTGGGGGTGGCTTACTGATTGTTTAAATGCTGCTGGCACAAATGGCTACCAGCAGGAAAGACCGCTTGTTGAGTTACGGCTTGCTGTTTAGGCTTCTCGCCTGGGCGTTGAGGCCTTGGTGGCATCATCATAACGGGCGCACCTTGTGTGTATGCTTGATAATTCATATCTACACCCAAGTGATGGTTAATTTGCGCTGAGGTGATCGATGGCTTTTCTTCAATTTGCCCATGCCAATTATCGTAGCTTGACCCAGAGTTTTTAGCAGAGCCGGGATGACCATCGTTCCATTCTTTACCGGTGACTTTTGCACCAATTTTATAAGCCATGATGGTGCCATCATGGGTTAAGTCGCATACCGGAAAGCCATTGGGTTTAAACCCACCTGAGCCGGTGCATAACACTACGGTTTTTGCATGGTAATGAACGATTTTTTGCAGATCTAAACTAAATCCTGACGCGCCAACCACACGGCCATCTTGTTTGAGTAGATGAGTAACCATCATGCGCTCTTCAATCGGTATATTACGCTCATTCAGAGGCTTCATAAAACTGTGATTATAGAGTGGCGAGTCAAAAAAACCCCAATCCTTTAATTCTTGTACCCGCGCATAAGAATGTTCGGCAAGTTGCCTGGTAAACACAGGGTTGTTGGTTTGTATTGCAGATTCTGTCACTGTGTCGACAAATTCATCAATGCTCATGCTAGCATTAGCTTTATCGTAACTAAAAATACCTTTGGCAAAAGGAGTTAACCCAGAGCTGCCAACACGACCTTTAGACACCATCAACACTTTAGCGCCAGCGTCATGGGCTTTTACCGCCGCAAACACACCGGCCATGCCGCCACCAATAATCAATACGTCAAGGTGGCGATTTTCTATATCGAAACCATTACTGTCAATTTTAGGTTTATTTTCTTGCGCGGGTGCATCAAACGGAATATTGGCTAATGCTGCAGCCCCTGCAATGCCGCCAGCAATACCAATAAACTGACGACGCGATAAGTTAGCTTTAGGGTTCATCATTACCTCCACGAAACCATAACAGGGATACTTTTATCGGGCGTGATAGTAATCGCCCCTACAGGACAATACAGCCTGCATAAATGACAGATTTGGCAGTCTTCTGGATAACGTATTTCGGCTTTATTTGTTTCTTTATTCATATGGATAACATCGGTTGGACAACTTTTAACGCAAGCCTCACAACCAATACATCCAGAAATTTGTTTAATTGGCATGCTGCGCTCCTAAAATGCAAGTTGTTCAAAACTAATTTGCGGTTGAGTAATGCCTAACGTGTGTAAATGTGTTGTCGTTGCAGAAATCATCCCTTTTGGCTCACATAAGTAAAACGCCCATTGTGACTCTTTACCTGTTGTCATGGTGCCATTGATAAGCGTTTGGTTAATCAGTCCTGGTACGAGGTAACTCGGTAAGCTGTCATCATGCACATTTAGCTGTTCACATACTAGCTGTACTTTAAAATCGATCATGGTCTTTTCAAGCTCAACTAACTCATCAACATACACCATGCGCGCCTGGGTGCGGTTAGCATAGAGCAACCGAATAGGCCGTGGATCATGTTGCGCGGCAAGTTGGCGTAATAAGCTTAACATTGGTGCAATCCCCGCTCCGCCGGCGATGAGGGTGATACCACTGGCAAGCTGGCTTTGATCTAGCGTCATGCAGCCGTAGGGATCATCAACAAACACGGTTTGACCTACAGTTAATTGATCAAGTGACGAGGTATAATCGCCAAGTGCTCTAATAATAAACCCTAATTGGCCTTGCTCAGCACCTTTCACAATTGAAAATGGATGTTGCTCAAAGCTGTAAGGGTTGCCCGTCGTATTGAGCCAAACAAATTGTCCAGGTTGATATGCCAGAGTATTGGAAGTGGTAGGTGCAATGTTAACCTGCCAATCAGACTCATTCATTTTTTCAACATGAGAAATGGCATAAGGGCGTTGCTTAATTAAACGCGGTTTAATGACATAGTTATAAACAATTAATGTCATAGAAACGGCATATAGCAGCCACCAAGTTACATTAAATTGTTGATTATACTGGCCATGACTGCCCACTGTGGTGATATGCAGTGTTGCCAGTGTGGCGATAATGCTAAAGCCAATCACATGCAGAAAACGCCAGGTTTCATATTTGATATTGAGCTTATCTTTAAACACCGACATTAACACCCACACTGCCATCGTTACCCAGGCGAGGATCCCTGTTAATAAATGGGGTGACGTAATTGCGCTGATGAGACTGACACTAAAGTCGTCAAATGACATCATGGCTTTAGGCAGCAAAATCAAAATGGGATGTAAGAAAAAGAATATGCCTAAATACTGCCCGAGCTGTTTGTGTTTGGTGATCCCCCAGTCAATATTGGCGAACAAAGGTAATTGCTTGATGCGACCCGCAAGCGGAAATTGCATAAAAAACACACTCATTGCAAGTAAGTTAACCGCACTTAATATGCTGGTGTAAATACCTTCAATTTGCATACCTAAAAGCTGTGCTATGACAACCGGCACGATCACCACAAAGCAATATGCCACTGCCAACTTGGTACTTTTAGGCAGTTGTAATGGGTTAATACTGGCCTTATGAATAGGCGGTTTTGTTGCTGTTGGGGTGGTCATTATATGTCTCCATGAGTGTCAAAACACCATGGAAAGACTATAAAGCTTATGCGGTTAAAAAGGGGTTAACAAACACGTATTTAAGCGTAAAACTGTGCAAAGATAAGTGATGAGTCATCCACAATTTACGCTAAAAGAGCTTTTATTGATTTAACGCCTCAGTTGAGGCGTTAGCAATGGCAATAACCGTTAAGCATGTTGTTGGGCAAATTGATTCATAAAATCAACCAGTTTTTGCACACCTGCTAATGGCATCGCATTATAAATGCTGGCGCGCATGCCGCCGACAATACGATGGCCTTTAAGCGCAACTAAACCCGCCTGCTCTGCCTGTTTTAAAAACTCGCCATCAAGAGTGTCATTGACCAATTGGAAAGTGACGTTCATGCGCGAACGATTGTGCGGCGCAACACCATTTTTATAAAATGGATTTGAATCGATACAATCATACAGTAATGCTGCTTTTTGTTGATTGACCTCAGCCATTGCACTCACGCCACCATTTGCCGCTAGCCAGGCAAACACTTCTGATGCCAAGTACCATGCAAACGTGGGCGGCGTATTAAACATTGAGCCATGCTCAACCGCAACACGGTAATCCATGATAGACGATTGTGGCAATGCAGGTAACTTAAGCATGTCGTCACGTACAATCACAATTGATAAGCCCGATGAGTCAATGTTTTTTTGTGCACCAGCATAAATAAGACCATATTTACTGACATCAATGTCATGAGACATAATGGTCGATGACAGATCGGCAACCACTGGCCATGGGCTTTCTAGCTCTTCAAAGATTTCAATACCGTCAACGGTTTCATTAGAGCAGTAATGCACATAACGATAGTCTTTATCGATAGCATTAAGATCTGGCAAATTAACCTGGTTTAGTCCGTCAACGTTTTCAACAATATTAAGACTGTCAATTTGACTTTCACCAACCATTTTGCGTGCTTCAATAACTGCCGAAGACGACCATTGGCCACTGATTAAATACAAGGCACGGCCGTTGTCGCCTAAAAAGTTATTCACCACATTAGAAAACTGAGCGCGGCCACCACCGTGCATAAATAACACGTGATAGTTTTTTGGAATGTGCATTAACTGGCGCAAGGTGGTTTCAGCCTGCTCAGTTAAGGCGATAAACTCTTTACTCCGATGGCTTATTTCCATTACGGAGACACCAAGACCATTCCAATTGATTAATTCCTGTTGTGCTTTTTGCATTACAGCTTGAGGTAACATCGCAGAATCCGCACAGAAATTATAAATCGCGCTCACAGACAACTCCTTGATTCAGTTTGTACTCATAACAATCATATGCCCTGTCGACACAACTGAGCATACGATTACTATCATAATAGCCGTTAATACTAAGGGCTTTATGTGCTGTTGAATAGGCCTTTATTTACCTATTTTGATGAATAATTTTCCGCAAAATAAAACGAGCGCCCTTAGGCGCTCGTTATCATTGCATTGGTGTTACGTTCAGGTTATTCCTGTTCGTCACCTTCTGCATCATCAGCTACGTCTGTTGCAGGTTGCTCTGCAGCAACTTCACCTTCAATCGCATCTGCAGGCACAATCACATTACCGTCAGCATCGAGTAGATCTTCAGTTTGAATTTCTTCAATACGTTGCAAGCCAACGACTTTCTCGTCATCTGCGGTACGGATGATGGTCACACCTTGAGTATTACGGCCAATGATTGATACGCCTTCTGCAGGCGTACGAACAAGTGTACCTTTATCACTAATAAGCATGATTTCGTCGAAATCACCGACTTGAACGGCACCAACAACCGAACCGTTACGTTCGCTCACTTTAATCGATACCACACCTTTAGTGCCACGGCTCTTCGCTGGGTATTCGTCTAGTTCAGTACGCTTACCATAACCGTTTTCAGTTACCGTTAAGATTGCGCCATCACCTTTAGGTACAATCAGTGATACCACTTTTTGACCGTCTTCAAGCTTAATACCACGTACACCCGTTGCTGTACGACCCATTGGACGTAATGCAATGATTTCTTCACCCGTTTCAGTATCAATCTTCACTTCACCGGTTTCAGAATCACGGGCTTTTTCGTTAAAGCGAACCACTTTACCTTCGTTAGAGAACAACATGATGTCATCGCTACCTTCAGTAATGTCGACGCCAATTAATTGGTCGCCATCTTTTAGGTTCACCGCAATAATGCCGTTTGCGCGAGGGTTACTGTAAGCTGTTAATGCCGTTTTCTTCACGGTACCGTCAGCGGTCGCCATGATGATGTATTTGTCATCAGCGTATTCACGTACTGGTAAAATCGCAGTAATGCGCTCACCCTCAGACAGTGGTAACAAATTAACAATTGGACGGCCACGAGCTGTGCGGCTCGCAAGCGGTAACTGGTACACTTTAAGCCAATACATTTTACCAAAATCAGAGAAACACAAAATGGTGTCATGGGTGTTAGCAACCAATAGTTTTTCAACGAAATCTTCGTCTTTAACTTTAGTTGCTGCTTTACCTTTACCGCCACGGCGTTGTGCTTGGTAATCAGACAATGGCTGGTACTTGGCATAACCTAAGTGCGATAAGGTCACCACAACGTCTTCTTCATTGATTAAGTCTTCAAGGCTCATATCAATTTCGTTAGCGTTGATCACGGTGCGACGGGCATCGCCATATTGTTCTAGAATTTCTTCTAGTTCTTCTTTGATGACTTCCATTAAACGCTCTGGACTACGAAGGATCAATAATAGACCCGCAATGAGCACTAATAGGTCTTCGTAT
Organism: Shewanella phaeophyticola; assembly: GCF_025398315.1. Lineage (GTDB taxonomy): Bacteria > Pseudomonadota > Gammaproteobacteria > Enterobacterales > Shewanellaceae > Shewanella > Shewanella phaeophyticola. The sequence goes on along the minus strand of NZ_JAODOQ010000001.1, from coordinate 1,709,669 downwards.
TCAGCTAAAATCTTGTCATGTTCTAAACCGGTTAAACGGTGTAAACGTAATTCAAGAATCGCTTGCGCTTGTTGTTCTGTTAAATAGTATTTGCCGTCACGGATGCCATACTCAGGCTCTAACCATTCAGGACGTGCAGCATCATCGCCTGCTTTTTCAAGCATGCCTTGTACATGGCCTAATTCCCACCCTTGTGCAACTAACTTCACTTTCGCTTCAGCTGGTGTTGGAGAGGCTTTAATTAATGCAATGATTGGGTCGATGTTCGCCAGCGCAATGGCAAGTGCTTCAAGAATGTGAGCACGTTCGCGCGCTTTACGCAGTTCAAACACGGTACGGCGAGTAACCACTTCACGACGGTGAAGAATAAAGCACTCAAGCATTTCTTTAAGGTTAAACAATTTAGGCTGACCATTGGTCAATGCCACCATGTTAATACCAAAAGAACACTGCATTTGCGTTTGAGCATATAAGTTGTTTAATACAACTTCGCCCACTTCGCCGCGCTTGATTTCAATCACGATACGCATACCGTCTTTGTCAGACTCGTCGCGTAAACCGCTGATGCCTTCAATCTTTTTGTCTTTTACTAGCTCAGCAATTTTTTCAATTAACTTAGCTTTATTCACTTGATATGGAATTTCATGAACGATAATGCGTTCACGACCATTATCTTCGATTTCGATTTCAGCTTTAGAACGCATCACAGCTCGGCCGCGACCCGTTTTATAGGCATCAATAATGCCTTTACGACCGTTAATCGATGCTGCCGTTGGGAAATCATGGCCAGGAATGTATTCCATTAACTGTTCAATCGACAAGCTAGGCTCTGCGATTAAGGCTAAACAGCCTTGCACAACTTCAGTTAAGTTGTGTGGCGGAATATTGGTCGCCATCCCCACCGCAATACCTGAAGAACCGTTAATTAACAGGTTAGGTACACGGGTAGGTAATACCGCAGGAATAAATTCTGTGCCGTCGTAGTTAGGAACAAAGTCGACGGTTTCTTTTTCAAGGTCGGCAAGCAGCGAGTGCGCCAACTTTTGCATACGGATTTCGGTGTAACGCATTGCAGCTGCAGAGTCACCGTCGACCGAACCAAAGTTTCCTTGTCCGTCAACTAAGGTGTAACGAAGCGAGAAAGGTTGCGCCATACGAACAATAGTATCGTATACAGCGGTATCACCATGTGGGTGATATTTACCAATTACGTCACCAACAACACGAGCGGATTTTTTATATGGTTTGTTCCAATCGTTTTTTAATTCACTCATGGCGAACAATACGCGACGGTGAACTGGTTTTAAACCGTCACGTACGTCAGGTAATGCACGACCCACAATTACACTCATGGCGTAATCAAGGTAAGAATTCTTAAGTTCGTCTTCGATATTAATTGGCGAAATAGATGATGCCAGATCAGTCATAAACTGCGCGTTCCCCTAAAATTAGCTGACAATAAATATTCCATATTATTATCTAGCTTAAAAACGTGATTTGGCATTCTAACACAGATAATTAATGTCGCCAGAGCAAACACCAGCCAAATGTACTATGCAGGGCAAAATTTATAAAAAAGCCAATATTTTCAGCAAATTTAGTATATTCACTTGCTAAATATATCGACTCAATATGCCGACATAAAAGCCAAACTGCTGCAGCTTTAAGCGCTTTGGTTTATAAAAATAGTCAGCCGCGATACTAAACGGTGATTTTATAACCAGCACAACCTGGCAAAAGCGTAATGTTGACTACTATTCGCTAAGGTAATCGTTATAATAACCGCCATACATTATTAGACACTTAGGTTAGCTTATGTCACACGCTGAACAATTACCGGCCAATGTTGATCCTGAAGAAATCGCAAAATTTGAAGCCATGGCGCAAACTTGGTGGGATCTTGATGGCGAGTTCAAACCATTACATTTACTGAACCCACTACGCTTAAATTATATTGATCAAACCTCAGGTGGCGTATTTGGTAAAAAAGTATTAGATGTTGGTTGTGGTGGCGGGATTTTATCTGAAAGCATGGCGCGTATTGGTGCAAATGTTGACGGCATCGACATGGGTACTGAACCGTTAGAAGTGGCAAAGTTGCATGCATTAGATTCTGGGGTAACAGTAAACTACCTTAAAACGACGGCAGAAGAACACCGCGATAATCATCGTCAATACTATGATGTCGTCACCTGTATGGAAATGCTTGAGCACGTACCAGACCCACAATCGGTTATCCAGGCATGTTGTGACATGGTTAAACCTAACGGATTTGTATTTTTCTCGACCATAAATCGCAATTTGATGTCTTACTTGCAAACGATTATTGGTGCCGAGTATCTATTGAAAATGCTGCCAGTCGGAACTCATGACCACAGCAAGTTTATGCGCCCATCTGAGCTTATGGCTCTGATAGATAACACAGATTTATTGTGTAAAGACGCCCTCGGCATTACTTACAATCCATTATCTGGCGTATTTAAATACACTAATAGTGTCGATGTAAACTACATGATTGCCACACAAAAAACCGACTAACTGTATTTACCAATCAAGTAACACCGATAAACACTAAGTTTATCGGTGTCCTGCTCTCAAGCTTCATTCCCCTCAGGATAAAAGGAACCACACAGTGCATAAACATGATGTTAAAGGCGTGCTATTTGATCTTGACGGTACCCTTGCGGATACCGCGCCAGACTTAGTTTATGCACTTAATTTAAGTTTAGATGATGCCGGTTTTAGTGCTCAACCCCTTGATAAGATGCGTCATGCCGCATCCCATGGCAGTTTATTTCTGGTTAAAACCGCGATTCCTGATGCAGATGAAGCCTTGCAGATCAGTATTCAGCAAGGACTATTACAACATTATGGCCGTATAAACGGTCAGCACAGTCGTCTATTTGATGATTTACCAGAGCTGCTGACTTTATTAGACCAACAAGGGATCCCTTATGGGGTGGTCACCAACAAACCTGCCCGTTTTGCTCGGCCATTGGTTGATAAACTCGGCTTAACACCTCATCTTAAAGCCATGGTAAGCGGTGACAGTACTCGCCACGCTAAACCGCATACCGCGCCTATGTTGTTAGCGGCACAGCAAATCGCAGTCCCGCCAGAACACATTTTATATCTTGGCGATGCAGAGCGTGACTTAGTGGCCGCTGACAATGCCAACATGCATGGTGGCGTTGCGTTATGGGGTTACTTGTCTGCAGCCGACAATCCACATTTATGGCCTGCTAAACGCCACTTTGAGCATGGCGCGTCGTTAAATCAATTTTTTGTTGAATAAGCCAAGGGTGAATTGCAATCACATTCAGAATAATTGTGCTCAATTGATTACGGCCAACGTCGCAGATCAAATAGGCTAAAAGATCAATCTAAAAATGGGCTGATTATTTTGATCGCTGCTTATTTTAGCGATCAAATTTTTCTAATCTATCGATTGAAAAAACATCACCTATCAAAAACACTATAAAAAATTGGGCTCTAGGGTTAGCCGTTACTAACCCTAGCCGTTATCCTCAACTTATCCACAAGAAGTTAATGTAATTGTGGCTTGCAAATCAACTCAAACCTCACTATCTTGTATCTCAGTTAATAAATAACACCATATCTTGTGTGTGGGTAACAATCAAAACACTACGTTGTTGTCGTACAAAAGGCGTAGTTAGTATCGTGAGTGTAGTGTAGATAGACATTGCCGTAAGTCCATTCACATTGATTGTTTTAACATGGAACTGTTTTGTGATTTGTTCTGATCGAATCAAAGCTACAGCATCCTGAACATGATCACATGACCAGATATAGAACCAAGGCCTCTCTTCAATGAATAGCAATATGACAGTCACTAAACGCAGTGGCGAACGTGAAAATATCGATTTAGATAAAATTCATCGCGTAATCACTTGGGCAGCCAAGGGATTAAAAAACGTCTCAGTATCTGAAGTTGAACTTCGATCTCACCTGCAGTTTTTTGACGGCATTCCTACAGAAGCCATTCATGAAACCATTATTAAAGCCGCTGCTGACTTAATCTCGCCAGAGTCGCCAGATTATCAATTTTTAGCGGCTCGCCTTGCGGTATTTCATTTACGCAAAAAAGCCTTTGGTCAGTTCGAGCCACCTAAGTTGTACGATCATGTGACGCGTTTAGTGGAAATGGGCAAATATGATATGCATATTTTGGCCGACTACACTCGTGAAGAAATCGACATTCTAGACAGCTATATCGACCACTGGCGCGATATGAACTTCTCTTATGCTGCGGTTAAGCAGTTAGAAGGTAAATATCTGGTGCAAAACCGTGTGACTCATGAAGTTTATGAAAGCGCGCAGTTTTTATATATTCTTGTGGCGGCGTGTTTATTTGCACGTTACCCAGCAGATGTGCGCTTAAAGTACATTAAAGATTTTTACGATGCGACCTCACAGTTTAAGATTTCATTACCTACACCTATTATGTCTGGCGTGCGTACACCTACGCGTCAGTTCAGTTCATGTGTATTAATCGAATGTGATGACAGCTTAGATTCAATCAACGCAACGGCATCTTCTATCGTTAAATATGTCAGCCAACGTGCAGGTATTGGTATTAACGCAGGTCGTATCCGCGCGTTAGGTAGCCCTATTCTGCGGCGGCGAAGCATTCCACACAGGTTGCTTGCCTTTTTATAAGTATTTCCAAACTGCGGTCAAGTCTTGTTCTCAAGGTGGCGTACGCGGTGGTGCAGCGACCCTATTCTACCCGTTATGGCATTTAGAAGTTGAGTCGTTACTGTATCCTTAAAAACAACCGTGGTGTTGACGACAACCGTGTTCGTCATCTTGATTATGGTGTACAGCTAAACAAACTCATGTACCAACGTTTGATTAAAGGCGAATACATCAGTTTATTCAGCCCATCAGACGTACCCGGCCTTTACGACGCCTTCTTTGAAGATCAAGCCGAGTTTGAACGTTTATACCTTCAATATGAACAAGACAATAACGTCCGTAAAAAACAAATCAAAGCGGTTGAGTTATTCTCACTAATGATGCAAGAACGAGCTTCTACTGGCCGTATCTACATTCAAAACGTGACCACTGTAATACTCATAGTCCGTTTGACTCTAAAGTCGCGCCAATTAAGCAATCTAACTTATGTTTAGAAATTGCATTGCCGACTAAGCCAATGAATAACATTGATGATCCCAATGGTGAAATCGCACTTTGTACACTGTCTGCGCTTAACTTAGGGGCAATTGAAGATTTATCTGAACTCGAGCCGTTAGCCGACTTAGCCGTACGTGCCCTTGATAATTTATTGGATTATCAAGATTACCCAATTAAGTCCGCACAGCTTGGTTCAATGAACCGCCGTACCCTAGGTGTTGGTGTGATTAACTTTGCTAACTACCTCGCTAAAAATGGCAAGAAGTACTCAGACGGTTCAGCAAACAACCTGACTCACAAAACCTTTGAAGCGATTCAGTTCTATTTATTGAAAGCGTCAATGAACCTTGCTAAAGAAAAAGGTGCATGTCCGTTATTTAACGAGACCACTTACTCGCAAGGAATCTTACCTATCGACACTTATAAACGTGACCTCGATAAGATTTGTGATGAACCATTACATATGGATTGGGAAACACTCCGTAGCGATATTAAACAATACGGTTTACGTAACTCAACCTTGTCTGCATTAATGCCGTCTGAAACATCATCGCAAATTTCAAATGCGACTAACGGTATCGAGCCTCCACGCGGCTTAATCAGTGTTAAGGCCAGTAAAGACGGACAATTAAAGCAAGTAGTACCTGACTTTGACCAACTTAAAGACAAGTATGAATTGTTATGGAACATGCCAAACAATGACGGTTACATCCAACTTGTTGGCATTATGCAGAAGTTTATTGACCAGGCAATTTCAGCTAACACTAACTACGACCCTAGCCGATTTGAAGGCGGTCGTGTACCCATGCAAACCTTACTTAAAGATTTGTTAAGTGTGTACAAGTTAGGAGTTAAGACTTTGTACTATCATAACACCCGTGACGGCGCTAAAGATCAGTTTGACGACTTGATTGCCGTAGAGGAAGAAGATGACGGTTGCGCAGGCGGAGCTTGCAAGATTTAATCATCTAATGGAATTATTAGCGGGGACTTCCCCGCTTTTTCAAATGCGCTTTCAGGACACCTAAATAATGGCTTACTCAACATTTTGTCAAACACCTAACGATGCCACTAAAGAACCTATGTTTTTTGGCCAATCAGTTAACGTGGCTCGCTACGATCAACAGAAATATGAAATCTTTGAAAAGCTGATTGAAAAACAATTATCGTTTTTCTGGCGCCCCGAAGAAGTTGATGTCAGCCGTGACAAAATTGACTTTGGTGCTTTACCAGAGCACGAACAGCACATTTTTATTTCAAACCTTAAATATCAAACCCTGCTTGACTCTATTCAAGGTCGTTCGCCTAACGTGGCGTTTTTGCCGTTAGTGTCTTTACCAGAGTTAGAAACTTGGATTGAAACCTGGTCGTTTTCTGAAACCATTCACTCACGTTCATATACCCATATTATTCGTAATATCGTTAATAACCCGTCAGTGGTATTTGATGATATCGTCGAAAATGATCACATCTTAAAACGTGCAGGTGACATTGCCCGTTATTACGATGACTTGATCAAGCTAACTCAGGTGCATAACCTGCACGGCTCGGGCACGCATATCGTCAACGGTGAAAAAATTACCGTCAACTTACGCATTCTTAAAAAGTCACTGTATTTATGCATGATGTCGGTTAACGCACTCGAAGCGATTCGTTTCTATGTAAGCTTTGCGTGTTCATTTGCTTTTGCAGAGCGACGTCTAATGGAAGGTAATGCCAAAATCATTCGCTTAATCGCCCGTGATGAAGCCTTACACCTTAACAGCACTCAGCACATTTTAAGCTTAATGCAAGGTGGTAAAGACGACCCTGAAATGGCCGAAATTGCCATTGAGTGTCAACAAGAAGCTTACGACCTGTTTGTTAAAGCCGCTGAACAAGAAAAAGAATGGGCTAAGTATCTGTTTAAAGACGGTTCTATGATCGGCCTAAACGAACAAATTTTGTGTCAGTATGTTGAATATATTACTAACCAACGTATGAAGTCAGTGCATTTACCACAACCGTACGAAGAATCTTCAAACCCACTTCCGTGGATGAAAAACTGGCTAGAAAGCGATGCTGTTCAGGTGGCTCCACAAGAAGTTGAAGTGTCTTCTTACCTTGTAGGACAAATTGATTCTTCTGTCGATGGCGATGAGTTTTTAGACTTTGACTTATAAGAAGTATTTCAAAAAAGCCCCAATCGTAAGCTTGAAAGGTCAACCCGTTATCTTGTTTGACGGCAAACATTCAAGCTTACTAGAAGCGCTTGAGTCGAAAAAAGTAAAAGTATTTTCAGAGTGCCGTAATGGTTTTTGCGGCGCCTGTAAAACTACCGTGATTTCGGGTGAAGTGAGTTACCTTACCCAGCCATTAGCTGAACTAAAAGCTGATGAATGCCTACCCTGCTGTTGTATACCAGAAACCGACCTCAACCTTAAGCTGTCTTGCCAGGGTGTTGAGATAGTCGCAAAACGTCAATACAACACTCATCAACCTGCTCCACTCCTTACCAAGCTCGCACAAGAAAGCTAATCACCCACGTTTTTACTGCATAGGCTTGCATAAGTGTCACGCGTGATACATAAGAGAGCCTTTTAAATGTTCACTGCAATGCTTAATAAAACCCGTTTATCGGACTGTATCTTAGTCACGCTATGTTCATAAAGATCAGGGCGAAACAAATACACGCGATTAAACAGATTTATAATGTATTTTTTACAGGTAAAGACTCCCCCAACATGAGGCTGTTTAATCACCACATTGAACTTGTAGTATCGTCCTTGCTGCACAGGATCAACGTGTGTCATCACTCGATGATTCTCTTGATAAGTCACTAAATTAACGGAAAATACTCGACTACTGAATATCGTTTTGTTCACTACATTGGCCATAATAATCCTTATCAACTAAACAAAGGATATTGTACCTGTTATACCTCAGAGGCTAACGCCAAAAGACCATTCAATTATGCATATGTTATTAAGTTTTCATCCGCTCTCAATATTCGTGGTATAAAAAAACCATAAACCATTGATAAATTACATCAGCGTTTTGGCAAGCGTATTATGGATAGCGTTAACTTCCATTAATGCAGCACTGCCATACCAGGGTACTAATTCCATGACCAAACTGCCTGCTTTAATTGCAGGATCGGTTGCAGTTAATTGTTGAGCCTGTTCAATGGTTTCTACATCGAAAATATAAATCCCGCGTAAATCACCATCCCCCCAAAATGGACCAGCTAATACCAATTTACCCTCTTCGGCTAAACGTCCAATATTGGCCATGTGTAACCGTTGCAGTTCATCCGCTTCTGCTTTAGGACGATCACGATTTGTACCACGTTTAAGAAATGCCATTACATAGCGTTTCATACCGTATTCATCTGCCCCTGTTTTTGCCGCACGAGCTTGATCAAACAATGGATTGACCTGTGTTTTGGCCTGTAACGGCGATGACATTATCGCGCTTATCATCAATAAACTGACTAACATACGAGAATGAGTTTTCATCGGTATTCCTTTTGTGTGCTAAAAGACGATTATCAAAGCGATACACCAACAAGCCCTTACCTTACCCGAAACCCATGCAAACTGCTGCACTGACAACAAGGTGAGTCAATACAAACTCCTGACGTTTTTTAGACAGCAATTGTATAAAAAATGCCGCTTACCGATTCAACAGAAAAATAGTCTGCCAAAATATATCATCCTTGGCACAACTCATGTATAACGGGCGCTATGAAAACCCCAATACGATTACAACCTCTGGTTGACGATGGCCTTATTGACGAAGTCATAAGCCAATTGATGAGCGGTAAAGAAGCCACGGTCTATATGATCCGCTGTGGTGACGCTATCCGCTGTGCCAAAGTCTATAAAGAAGCGACAAAACGCAGCTTCAAAAAAGCAGCACAATATCAAGAAGGACGTAAAACCAAAAATAGCCGTCGTGGCCGCGCGATGGAAAAAGGCTCTAAATACGGCCGCGAAGAACAAGAGAAAGCCTGGCAAAATGCAGAAGTAGATGCATTGTATCAATGCGCAGCAGCGAAAATCCGCGTGCCTGTGCCTTACGGTTGTTTTGACGGCGTATTATTGATGGAGTTGATCACCGACGCAAACGGCGATGTCGCACCGCGTTTAAACGATGTTAACTTAACCCATGCACAAGCCATGTCACAGCATCACACCATGATGGGCTATATCGTTCGTATGTTGTGTACCGGTATTGTGCACGGTGACTTATCTGAATTTAATGTATTAGTTGATAGTCATGACTTCAGTGATCATCGACTTACCACAAGCCGTCGATGCATCCGCTAACAACAATGCCAGAGTCATGTTATATCGTGATGTAAATAATATGACCGAATACTACGGCCAATTTGCACCAGAACTGCTACAAACCAAATACGCCAAAGAAATGTAGGCTCTATATGAGCAAGGTGAATTAGAGCCAGATACCGCACTCACAGGCTTGTTTGAAGACGACAATAACTCGGCTGATATAGATTCGGTACTTGAAGAAATTAACGCCGCCTATGAAGAAGCGCAGTTTAAACGCGAACGCCAACAGGCGATTGATAATGATCATTATGATGATTAAGCCATTATAATCTGGCGGAACAACAACCTCCTTTAATATAGTCCTAACTCTAACGTCGTCCCGGTTAGGCTTTTGAGCCGCTTCAGGTGTTTGCTTTTTATGGTTTTCGGCCACTAACACTTGAGACAGCAATTCCCCCTGCGCGGCGAAATACTGTGTCGTCCCGGTAATGCTCTTTAGCCGGGATCCAGGTGTTTTGTTCTTTATGGCCTGCGGCCAATAACGTCGTGGCGCTTCGCCCACACCAGACCAAGAGGAAACCAACGGCTGTTCCCTCTTGGAACTCCCAGCCGCCACATCAAAATTATCTGAAAAGCGATAATTTCGCGACGTGGTCAGATCCAGCTTTTAACTTCGTCTGAGTGTTCTTCGGCCTTATTCGAAAATGCTAACGCTTCAGATGGGGCGTCCCTTCCCCTCTAAAGCTAGCTCGCCATCCATGGCTAGCTCACGTCATTTTCTTCAACGGCCTCAAGTTCAGAGTTGAATTTAGGCATTTCAAGCTGAGGCATCTAACTCATTTATGGACAAAAATTAGCTTAATGGATAAGTCTTAAACTGTTTTTATAAAAGTTTACCCTGACCTAACAAATTTAAATATTACATTTGAAAAGTGTTCAATCGGGCTCAAACTCAAAGTTTAATTTAGTTTAACGAAATGGTGCCATAGTATATTTAATATAACGACTTAATTTGAATCTCATTTGTGTCAAGTAAATAATCATTCTCAGCATTGCTATAAGCTCTAGGTGTACCATTTAGATTTAAAGCTGAATCAGAAGCTTGCTTTTTTGTTGCTCGCGCACACAACTTATTACCGAAAATTGATAGTTTACTCTCAATAATAGGTCTAACGTTATAACCGATGGCTGTTCCGATACAAATACCAAGAAAAGCAGGTACAAGGGCTGGTATTTGATAAATTAAAATAAACCATGCACCTACTTGACCAGAAATTGCAAAATAGATAAATAACAGAATGTTACCAATCACATATACAAATAAAACATATCTAAATTTCAGTAATGCACTAAGAATAATAAAAATAACTGAAACTATTAAAAAATACATCACCATTGTTTAAGCTCCATCCTTAGAACGATGTTAAACATAATAACTTATTGAATAGTTAACCAAGCATAACATACTAATATCACCCATAACTTGAACATTCAACCAGAGCGCGAGGGATTTTGCTTTTGACTTTTATCCTTAACAATCAAACTCAAATCTCAGATGTAAAAAAGCCCCGACTAATGTCGAGGCTTTTTTACACCATACTTAACGTATGTAAAGGATGGTACCCGAGGCCGGACTTGAACCGGCACGCTTATTCAGCGAGGGATTTTAAATCCCTTGTGTCTACCGATTCCACCACTCGGGCAAAGTGTTGTTTTAACCGTTACCATCAGTAACCATTAAACGCAATTCTGTGGAGGCGCGACCCGGAGTCGAACCGAGATCGACGGATTTGCAATCCGCAGCATAGCCATTCTGCCATCGCGCCATGCTTTACCAAATTCAAATCCATCGGAGGAGATAAGAAATTGGAGCGACATATCGGGTTCGAACCGATGACCTATACCTTGGCAAGGTATCGCTCTACCAACTGAGCTAATGTCGCATTTTCAATCTTCGTACATGCTATTTTTAACACTGCGAGAAAGGTATCGTCTTTCAACCTATCCAACTGATCTAATGTCGCATTGTCAATCTTCGTACATGCAATTTTTAACACTGCGAGAAAGGTATCGTCTACCAACCTATCCAACTGAGCTAATGTCGCATTTTAAATCTTTACATCTTTGTAGTCTAGGATGTTTCCCCTGACTGCGGAATGGCATTCTACCGATTTGATCTGGATAGTCAATCAATAACAACAGGATTATTGCAACAAAATGACTGTTTGGTGCATAAATCATCATAGTGGTTATTATTTAGCAATTTGAGTCAAATTATTACCACAAACAATCACATTTATATAATGTTTTAACGGCGTGACTGAGCTTATCACTCTTCTACATAATGCTAGCAAAACAAAAAGCACCTCTTTTGAGGTGCTTTTAATCTAATCTCTATCAACAGAGTATAAATTACTTTCCAAAGTTATACGTTAGGTAATGATAATGTGGTTAATCCCAACATTTTTTGCATCACGCCAACAACTTGACAGCTGTAACCAAACTCGTTGTCGTACCAAACATATAAAATTGCACGCTTACCTTCTGCAATGGTCGCCTGCGAGTCAACAACACCAGCGTAACGTGAACCCACTAAGTCACTTGATACAATCTCTGTTGACTCGGTAAAGTCAATTTGATTTTGTAAACAAGATTGCAGAGCGATGTCTTTAAGGTATTCGTTTAATTCGTCACGGTTGGTTTCAGCGTTCAAATTCACACTGATAATCGCCATTGACACATTAGGCGTAGGTACACGAATAGCATTACCCGTTAGCTTACCTTGTAAAACCGGTAGTGCTTTAGCCACGGCTTTGGCGGCACCCGTTTCAGTAATAACCATGTTTAATGGCGCACTACGACCGCGACGCTCAGCACTGTGATAGTTATCGATTAAGTTTTGATCATTGGTGTACGAGTGAATAGTTTCAACGTGACCATTTTCAATACCGTACTTATCGTTAACGGCTTTTAGTACTGGGGTAATGGCATTAGTGGTACAACTTGCCGCCGACACAATTGTGTCTTCGTCTAAAATATCATTTTCATTGACGCCATATACCACATTCTTAATTGCGCCTTTAGCTGGTGCTGTTAGCAATACTTTGCTTGCGCCAGGGCTTTTAAGGTGTAAACCTAAACCATCTTCGTCTTTCCAAATACCGGTATTATCAACGACTAATGCGTTGTTTATGCCATATTGAGTGTAATCAACTTGGTCTGGAGAATTGGCATAAATGATTTGAATATACGTACCATTAGCGATGATGGCGTTATTTTCTTCATCAACTTCAACTGAACCGTTAAACGGATCGTGTACTGAATCACGGCGCAATAAACTGGCACGCTTTTCTAAATCACCTTTTTTACCACCACGTAATACAATGGCTCGTAAACGCATTTTATTGCTTTTACCTGTACGTTCAATCAATAAACGGGCAAGTAGACGACCGATACGACCGAAACCGTAAAGCACAACATCACGTGCAGGAGTATCATCACCATGGTTTACTGCAGGTGCTAATGCGTCAGCCATATAAGCTTCAATACCGCTTGCATCCTTGTTGTTACGCCAGTAGTTGATCGCCAATTTACCGATATCCACTCTGCAATGCTTAATGGCTAATTTGCTAAGTGCTTCAACAAATGGGAAACTTTCGCGAAGGCGTAACTTTTCACCGACATGACGACGTACTAAACGGTGTGACTTAATGATTTCGATGGTTGATGCGTTCAATAATGGCTTACCATATACCATTACCTCAACGCCTTGGTTGCGATACAACTTGCCAAGCAATGGTTGCATTGCTTCTGCCATTTCGAAACGTTCTTGCCAGCTCTGTAAATGTTTATCTGCGCTCATGTAGGGATCCTTTATCTCACTTTTCCAGTTATCTAACAGAAAGGTTTGAGTAACAAAAAGAAAAGACCAATAATAAGTTTATTGTATGGGCAAAGCCCTCTTGGTCGGCGACATTGTAATGAAATATCAACAATTTCGCCAGTAACAAATTTTCGCTAAATATGTAATTTTATTAGGCAATTTAGTGCATGGAGACGATTTTGAGTCGAAATTTTGTATTAATTACATCATTTACCGCTATAGGGGCTATATTTGGTCTTTTTGGCTGCAATAATGACCGTAATAGCGACCTGATTTGTAAAAATAATCCTGAACTTTGTGCAGATTTACACAAAGATAGTTGGTGTCGGTTTGAAAAAGGCGACCTTATTCGCCACCGCTACTTATTAAAACAAACGCCTGAGCCCAGCGGCAAACAACTTTATCAACAATTAATCTACCTTGAAGACTACAGTCATTGCATTGAACTTGCTGCGGGCGTCAAACATAAGCTCAATACCGACCGCACCCGAGACCGTGAGCGAGCATTTGCAGTAAGCACTCAAACATTAGCCGAATTACAAGAATTTACTCGCACCAATAATGATGTCTATTTAGCCTTTTATCGCTGGATGCGTTTTAACGATCAAGCGGGCTTAGAAATTGTTGAGCAACACTATCAACAAGGCCAGTTATCTGACCCATACATGATTAGTCAACTTGCTGCACACTATGTTCGTTCGTCGCCAGACAACGCAAAAAGTTTGTATTTACACCTTTTAGGCACAACTGACTCTAGCCAAATAAATCCAGATTGGTTTTTAGCGCTTGCCTCAATTTATCGGCATCAACAAAATCCTGAAAAAGAATACCTGTTAACTCGGGCTTATTTATTACTCAGTTTACAACATGCTGATGAAGCCCAATTGTTGGCCATGGTTCATGGCAACCAACAATTAGCGCTGACATTAGATTCACAAGCCACTGAACTGGTTGCAGCGGTTATGGCTGAGCGTTTTATGGGCAGTGAAAGTGAAATGTTGTTCAAATAAACTAGGACTTTTGCGGTCTGAATCGCGTAAAGCATCAATAGCTGATATATGCCAACTTACAAAACTGTGCTTAAATTATCTTCAAAACGTGCTAAATGTAAAAAAAATACGAAAATTATCACCCTAAATTGCCCTTTTTGGGTGATTTCACTTGACCATTACGGTTAATTTGGTAATTTTACAACCAGGCGATCGACATGCCACCAAATTATTTTATCACTTGAGGGATATGAGATGACTATCCGTGTAGCAATTAACGGCTATGGCCGTATCGGAAGAAATGTTCTACGTGCACTTTATGAAAGCGAAAAAGATTACCCAATCGAAATCGTTGCAGTTAATGATTTAGGTGATGCATCGATCAATGCTCATTTAACCAAGTACGATTCCGTACATGGTCGCTTTAATGCAAAAGTTGATCACGATGATGAAGCGATTTACGTCAATGGTGACAAAATCCTAACGTTCCAAGAACGTGACCCATCAAACTTGCCTTGGGCAGAATTAAACATCGACGTAGTGTATGAATGTACTGGTATTTTCACTTCAAAAGCCGCAGTACAACCACACTTAGACGCTGGCGCGAAAAAAGTGATCATTTCTGCTCCTGGTAAAAATGTTGACGCTACTGTTGTTTACGGTGTTAACCAAGACGTATTAACTGCAGACATGACAGTGATTTCAAACGCTTCATGTACCACTAACTGTTTAGCGCCTGTAGCTAAGCCGTTAAGTGATGCTGTGGGTATTGAGTCTGGTTTAATGACGACGATTCATGCATACACTAACGATCAACGTTTATCAGACGTATACCACACTGATTTACGTCGTGCTCGTGCAGCGGCAATGTCGATGATCCCGACTCAAACAGGTGCTGCTGCAGCTGTAGGTCTAGTAGTTCCTGAGCTACAAGGTAAATTTGACGGTTTAGCAGTACGTGTACCTACAGTAAACGTATCGTTAGTTGACTTAACATTCTTAGCGTCACGTGACACAACTGTTGAAGAAGTTAACCAAATCGTTGCCGATGCAGCTAAAGCATATCCACTTAATCAAGCGCTTGCGATTAACGAAGAGCCATTAGTGTCTATCGATTTCAACCACAACCCATTCTCATCTAACTTCGATGCAACACAAACACGTGTTAAAGGTCGTTTAGTCAAAGTAATGGCATGGTATGACAACGAGTGGGGTTTCAGTAACCGCATGCTAGACAACACTGTTGCACTAATGAATGCTAAGTAATCTACCTTGTAGATTAGCTAGTTGAATTTAGCTTAAGCGCCTCGCATTGATGCGGGGCTTTTTGTTACCTGCGGCAAATCATTTTTTATTCCATACGTCCTGTGTTCATCAACGTCTTAGCACCCAAAACCTAAGTAAGTTAACCCCGGTGCACAAAAAAGCCGACTTGATGTCGGCTCTTTTATGCTTGCTAAAGTAAACGCTGATTAAGCATTGCCCTTCACTTTCATGTTTAACTCTTTAGCAAAATCGAGCATCCGTGTCAGTGGGATAAGCGCTTTAATGCGTAGCTCATCATCGACAAAGATTTCGTGATTGGTTTTATCGCTATTGATCAATGACTGTTCAATGGCTTGCAAACCATTCATGGCCATCCATGGACAGTGTGCGCAGCTTTTACACGTTGCACCGTTGCCACCTGTCGGAGCTTCAATTAATGTTTTACCTGGCGCCGCTTGTTGCATTTTGTAAAAAATGCCGCGGTCGGTGGCCACAATAAACGTGTCATTTGCCATGGTTTGCGCCGCTTTGATCAACTGGCTGGTAGAGCCTACAGCATCTGCAAGCTCAACCACGCTTGCTGGTGATTCTGGGTGAACTAAAATGGCCGCACCTGGGTGCAGTTTTTTGAGCTCACGTAGCGCTTTGGCTTGAAATTCATCATGCACTATACATTCGCCCTGCCACAGCAACATGTCTGCGCCAGTTTGCTTGTTGATGTATGAACCTAAGTGACGGTCTGGAGCCCAAATGATTTTTTTATCTAGGCTGTCTAGGTGTTCTACAATCTCTAACGCAATACTCGAGGTTACAACCCAATCTGCACGCGCTTTTACCGCCGCGGAGGTGTTGGCATAAACCACCACGGTGTGGTCTGGGTGAGCATCACAAAAGTCATTGAACTCTTCGATAGGACAACCCAAATCTAATGAACAGGTTGCTTCAAGTGTTGGCATTAAAATGGTTTTTTCAGGACTTAAGATTTTGGCGGTTTCGCCCATAAACTTAACCCCAGCAACAATCAATTTTTTGGCTGGATGATCACGGCCAAAACGCGCCATTTCAAGCGAGTCAGATACACAGCCGCCCGTCTCTTCTGCTAAAGCTTGAATTTCAGGATCGGTGTAATAATGGGCGACTAACACCGCATTTTGGTCGATCAACAACTGTTTAATTCGTGCTTTATATTGTGCTTTTTCAGCGTCAGACAACACGGCAGGTTTGGGTGGAAACGGATACTCAATAGTTTCAATTTTAGGTGCCGACAGACTCATACAGGTTCCAATCTAGTGACAATATCCGAGTATTATACGAAAAAGAGCCTCAAAACAAAAGGACGCTTTATGCGTCCTTTTGGCTAAATTACTCTAATGTGCCCTTATGCTTAGCGCATGGTTAAAAGCATTTCTTGTGGTTTCTCTAGGTAATGTTTCCACAGATTACAGAAACGGGCAATGGTGCCACCATCAATGACACGATGATCGCCAGACCAACTCACTTGCATAATGTTTCGCGCTTCCACTTCGCCTTTAGCATTAAAGCGTGGCAACATCTGTAATTTACCTAAAGCAACGATGGCCACTTCTGGTTTATTAATAATAGGTGTAGCAACCGTGCCACCTAAAGCGCCAATATTAGAGATTGAAATCGTTCCGTCTTTTAAATCTGCAGGCAATACTCGTCCACTACGTGCTGCAATGGTTAAGCGGGTAATATCAGCAGCAATATCTAAAATTGATTTACTTTGCACATCTTTAACGTTCGGCACTAATAAACCGACTTTTGAATCCACAGCCATACCAATGTTATGACGAGATTTATAAGTCAGTTCGGTGCAATCTGCATTCACTTGGCTATTAAGTATTGGAAACTCGGTCATAGCAAGTGACATGGCTTTCATAAAGAATGGCATCATTGTCAGCTTAACTTCATTACTTGAGTGACGTTGTTTCATTTCTTCACGCAGAGTCACTAACTCAGTTAAATCAAATTCTTCACAGTAGGTAAAATGTGGAATAGTCGATACAGACTCAACCATCATCTTAGCCATCACCGCTTTAACGCCTTTAATTGGTTCAACACGATCAGCACCTGGTTGGCTAATGGTTGCCACTTCGGTACTGGTTGGCGTTGCTACACTCGACGTTGTTACAGGGATGACAGCAGGTTTAATCGCTAAACCTTGTTGATGACGTTCAATGTCTTCTTTATAAACGCGGCCATGCTTACCACTGCCATTAACCTCTGCGATGTTAATGTCTAAAGCTCGTGCCATACGGCGAACCGCTGGGCTGGCTAATGCTTTACCTTGTTTCGCAGGTTGACTAGAAACTTGAACTGTTGGGGCTGCAGTTTGTGCCACTACAGTGTCGGTAACCTGTGTAAAATCGACACTGTCCCCTTCAACTTCAATGGCAAATAACGGTGAATGCACTTTTGCTAACTGGCCTTTACGGTAATGCAATTTAACAATTTTACCCGCTTTCATAGCGGGTATTTGCACTAACGCTTTGTCGGTCATCACATCAGCTATGGGCTGATCTTCAACCACCATATCACCTTCTTCAACAAGCCACTCAACGAGCTCACACTCAACAATACCTTCACCAATGTCGGGCAGTAAAAAGTCTTCTATGTTTGACTGACTCGTACAAGAAACCTCTGAACGCCCTTCAACAACAGGCGTGACTTCTGCCGTTGGCGCTTGTAGTGACTCCATATTGTCGCTATCCATTTCAACGGCATACAAAGGTTGATGAACAATGGCAATATCGCCTTTGGCATAATATAGCTTGGTGATTTTTCCGGCATGCGGTGCAGGAATTTGCACTAACGCTTTATCGGTCATGACATCAGCAATCGGTTGATCTTCAGTGACGATATCACCTTCGCTCACTAACCAATCCACTAGTTCGCACTCAACCACACCTTCGCCGATGTCGGGTAAAATAAAATCTTTAATCATATCTTACTCCTAAAACGCCACTGAGGCCTTGATGGCTTCGAAGGTTTTCAACTCATCAGGCATGTATTCTTTTTCATGAATGAGCGGATACGGAGTATCTAATCCACACACACGGCTAATTGGCGATTCTAGTGATAAGAAACACTCTTGTTGAATGGTTGCTGCAATTTCACCGGCAAAACCACCGGTTAGCGGCGCTTCATGGTTAATCAATAAACGACCGGTTTTAGTCACGGATTTTGCCACCGTGTCGACATCCCAAGGCGCTAGAGTGCGTAAGTCGATAATTTCGCAAGAAATACCTTCTTTTTCAGCACGCTCGCAAGCCTTTTCTACAATTTCCATTTGCGCGCCCCATGCAAGCACAGTAATGTCGCGTCCTTGCTTAACCACTTGAGCTTTACCCAGTTCGATTTGGTAATCGCCCGCTGGCACTTCGCCTACTGAGGCACGATACAAGCGTTTTGGCTCAAAGAAAATCACCGGGTTTGGGTCGCGAATAGCGGCTAATAACAAACCTTTGGCTTGCTCTGGATTACGTGGAATAACCACTTTTAAGCCCGGTGTTTGGGTGAAATAGGCTTCAGGGGATTGAGAGTGATAATGACCACCGGCAATTCCGCCACCGTAAGGTGTGCGGAAGGTTAAGCCACCTACATCAAATTGATTACCACTGCGGTATCTAAATTTTGCCGATTCATTAACGATTTGATCGAATGCCGGAAAAATATAATCAGCAAACTGAATTTCAGCAACCGCAGTCATGCCATAAGATGCTAGACCATTAGCAAAACCTGCAATACCTTGTTCAGTTAGTGGTGTATTAAAACAACGGTCGCGACCAAACTGTTCTTGCAAACCAGAGGTTGCCCGAAAACCCCACCAAAGTGGCCAACATCTTCACCAAAAATTACCATGCGCTCGTCGGCTTTCATGGCAATTGATAACGCCTCATTGATGGCGTGTAACATATTCATTTGAGCCACGATTAGAGTCTCCTGCGCTTTTAGGATAGGCTTTTGGATACTTATTAATATGCTCTTTCAACTCTTTAAGCTGCTTTCTTAGCGCTGGGGTTGGTTTATCAAGCACGTCTTCGATGATTTCATCCAGTTTTGGGATAGGGAGTTTCTCAGCGACTTTTACTGCTGCTAACACTTCTTCTCGATATCGTTCAAATAACTTAGCTTCGTCAGCTTCGTTGCATCCAGCCTTTGTTAATCATCCATAATTTGAATCGTTTAACTGGATCATGTTGTTGCCATTTAGCTTCTTCTTCTTTCGAACGATAACCAGAAGGATCATCTGACGAAGAATGCGCACCTAAACGGTAAGTCATCGCCTCTATAAGTACTGGTGCATTATGTTCTATCGCATGGGCACGAGCTTGTTGCGTTGCTGCTAGTACTGCCAGCATGTCGTTACCGTCAACACGAATAGTGTGCATGCCATAACCTACACCACGGCTGGCAATACCGTTACCGGCAAACTGCTCTTCGGTAGGAGTAGAAATGGCATAACCATTGTTACGACAAAAGAAAATAACCGGTGCTTTGAGAACTGCAGCCATGTTTAATCCAGCGTGAAAATCACCCTCTGACGCAGCCCCTTCACCAAAGTAACAAATGGCCACATTACGTTTGCCTTGTAACTTCATACCATAAGCCACACCAGTTGCCTGTGGAATTTGAGTGGCAAGCGGCGAGGAAATAGTCTGGTAATTGAGCTCACGACTGCCGTAATGGATCGGCATTTGCCGCCCTTTACCTAAATCTTTTTCGTTACTGAACATTTGGTTCATAAATTGTTCAGTACTAAAACCGCGGTAACGCAATGAGGCATGCTCACGGTATTGAGCCAAAATGACGTCGTCTTTATCAAGTGCTGCGGTGCTGCCCACAATAGAGGCTTCTTCACCAGTACAGGTCATATAAAAACTAATTCGTCCTTGACGCTGCGCACCCAACATACGCTCGTCTAATACTCGAGTAAAAACACAAGTATCAAAGATTTTTTCAGCTAAAGTCTTGTCGATAACTGGCAATACCGCGTTTTCATACGTGGTACCGTCAGCTTGCAAAATGCGCAAAATAGGGATGTGCAATGACGCTTTGTCTAAGAAGCTGACACGGTGCACTGTTTCATTGGTCAGTGGTGCGTTGCTCATATTATGCTCTTGTTATTGTTGAGCGATATTCAA
This sequence comes from Shewanella phaeophyticola, assembly GCF_025398315.1. Classification (GTDB taxonomy): domain Bacteria; phylum Pseudomonadota; class Gammaproteobacteria; order Enterobacterales; family Shewanellaceae; genus Shewanella; species Shewanella phaeophyticola. Next base: position 1,688,935 of record NZ_JAODOQ010000001.1, on the reverse strand, counting down.
TATTAATACCGCTTCATTTATATGGTTCAAGTAAACATTACGTTAACGTAAACTACCTATCAATACCTACTTTCACTGTAAACGCATTTTACTCACGATTAACATGTATATATTGCTTTACGACTACAGTTGACGATACTTGTTTCAGAATATCTTCAGCTGGATTAATTATTGATAATATTCTCGTTTGGTGCAGGCACCAAACAAAGCACCGTACGTTGACCAATCGGCACGTTCTCATTAGGAAATACTATCGCTTCTATTGGTTGCTCGACTGTGATTTGCTTGCCACCTTCTGTCGCTAACACTTCTCCCTGTTTAAACGCACTAAAATTTTTGGTGTCACCGGCAAAGCTAAACTCAAAATCATCAAAATGCTTATTAATTGAACGTGAAACCTTGTACAAATTGACTTTGCTTGGGTCAAACGTCACAACAGGCAATGTTGATTCAGTAATTAACTTTTCAAGCATAGTATGAGTTTGAGCAAATCGACTCATATCATTTTGGCCAAATGGCATCACTTTACCTAATTCTACGGTAAAGGCGTCTGCTTGAAATTGCTCAGAAGAGTAATAACTAAAGGTAGTGGTAGGCTCATGATGAAATAAGATGGTGTCAACGCCGCAATCAGCTAAGAACATCATTTGCTCGCCGCTGAATGCACGACCTGGGCGGTACGGATAAATGGCAAATTTTTCATGCTTTGATGGACGAATAGCCGTGTGTAAATCGTAATGAATGCGTTGGCGGTCACTGTTAGCATTATAGAAGTCTGCCACATATTGCTCTAGCGCTTTAGCACGATGGCGTTCTGGGTGGGTTAAGCCCTCACCTTTTGAATGAGCGCCACTGAATAACCGGTTCATATTTTCGTCTATAAACCGCGTTTTGTTGAGGATGGCTGCTGGATTACCAATTAAAAACATCACTCGTTGTTTAGCAATAATACGCTGGTTGAGTAAATCGCTAATGAGTTGGTTACAAATTTCGATGGGAGCCGTTTCATTACCGTGTACCGCACACGACAACACAATATCTTTACTGGCTGTTGCGGGAGAAAACACAATCACCCCAGTGTCTAGTACCTCAACGCGAGTATGTTGACCCAACATAAAGTCATACGCGGCTGGTAATTGAGTTGGATTTGCTAAAGTATAAGCTAAAAAATCATTGTTTATCATAAGGTCAGATAACACGATGAACTCCTTGTTTCATTATTATACGGCGCAATCAATACCACGTTCCTGTGGATTCATTTTGCACTTATTGGCGCGGATTCTATCATAGCCCTAACGTATTTTATTGTTGCTATAAGTTAGATTTATTTATTAATCAAAGTTTGCTTGCAAAAACAGAAAATATTCAACACAATTACAGCCATCTAGACTTCTATAATTTGTTTTAAGGGTATGTGATGGCGTTAGCAACATTTGGTGCAGGTTGTTTTTGGGGTGTTGAGTATTTTTTCCGTGAAATTAACGGAGTGAGTAACGCAACCTGTGGTTACATGGGCGGTAAAGACAGTGCAACCACATATAAAGAAGTCAAAAGCGGTGCTACCGGCCATGCTGAAGTCGTACAAGTTGAGTTTGACCCTGAAGTGGTCAGTTACAACGAGCTTTTAGAGGTATTTTGGAAAAATCACAACCCGACCACGTTAAACATGCAAGGTGGCGACATTGGTACTCAATATCGCAGCACCATTTTTTTCCACGATAAAGAGCAAAAAGCCCAGGCTGAAACCTCTAAATTGGCATTAGCGCGCAGTGGTAAATGGAGCCAACGCCATATAGTGACTGAAGTTGTACCACTACAAACATTCCATGTTGCTGAAGATTATCATCAAAATTACTTAGAAAAAAATAATCTACCGACTTGTCATTTAGTGTATTAATCGCTGTAACATTAAACGTCTAACCAATTTTATCAGCAATTCAGGCTGGCAAATGCTATTCATTAAGCAGCCTGAACAATAATATTTACACAATAGATTAGCGCAATCGATTTACTACTGTTAACTTCCCTTTACCCGCCGATGTAAATTCCATACAATTCCAAGCAAATTGCTTAAGGCATGTTATCGGAGAACAAAATCATGAGTGAAGCTCGTCACGTTAACCTATTAATTTTAGGTTCTGACCTCTGCGGGTTATACCGCTGCAGTTTATGCTGCGCGTGCAAATTTAAAACCTGTAATGATCACAGGTATGCAGCAAGGTGGCCAATTAACCACTACAACAGAAGTTGAGAACTGGCCAGGCGATGCTGAAGACTTAACCGATCCAGCGTTAATGGAACGTATGCAAAAGCACGCTGAAAAGTTTGATACCGAAATTATTTTCGATCACATCAACGAAGTTAATGTTACTGAGCGCCCTTTCCGTTTAAAAGGCGACAATGGCGAATTTACTTGTGATGCATTAATTATTGCCACTGGTGCGTCAGCTAAATACTTAGGCCTCCCATCTGAAGAAACCTTTATGAGCCGTGGTGTTTCTGCTTGTGCTACCTGTGATGGTTTCTTTTATCGTAACCAAAAAGTGGCCGTTATTGGTGGTGGTAACACTGCTGTTGAAGAAGCACTTTACTTAAGTAACATTGCCTCTGAAGTACACTTAATTCACCGTCGTGACAGTTTCCGTTCAGAAAAAATTCTGATCAACCGTCTAATGGACAAAGTGGCTAACGGCAACATCATTTTACACCTAGACCAAACACTTGAAGAAGTGACAGGTAACGAGATGGGTGTAACAGGCCTTAAAAAGAAGAGCACTAAAGACGGTTCTGTTACCGATTTAGAAGTTGCTGGTGTATTTGTGGCCATTGGTCACAGTCCAAATACAGGTATCTTTGCTGGCCAGTTAGAAATGAACCACGGTTACTTAAAAGTAAACAGTGGTCTGCAAGGCAACGCAACACAAACTAGCGTTGAAGGAGTTTATGCTTGTGGCGACGTAATGGACCAACATTACCGTCAAGCTATCACCTCTGCCGGCACGGGTTGTATGGCAGCATTAGATGCCGAGCGTTTCCTTGACGCTCAAAAGTAATTCTCTTGTAAACTTATACACCACCGAGTGAAAACCAAATATAAAAAGAGCAGATTTTCTGCTCTTTTTATTGTCTGCAATAATCAAATTTAATCACTCAATTCAACAATAAAACTTATACCATTTCCATTAATTATGTGACCAATCAGAGTCGCTCAGACTGTTCAGTTTGAGGCGCATTGTTGAAATAATGGTTATTCCCTTCTAAGGCAATGCAACAAAGAAATGGACAGTCTGAGCGCCTCCTGCAAGGCGGGTTTCTGTGCCTTCTATGCTGCTTAATAGTATTTTGACGTACGACTGCATGGATGCAGGAGGTAGAGCAACGCAGGAGCAGTTGCCGACGACTGCATGGATGCAGGAGGTAGAGCAACGCAGGAGCAGTTGCCGACGACTGCATGGATGCAGGAGGTAGAGCAACGCAGGAGCAGTTGCCGAGAGCAACTATGCCTACAATCCTATTACTTGCCTAGAAGGCACAGAATTACCGCTGAATGACCAGATAATTAGTGGAATTGGTATTAAACCGCTTTTTGATAAAACACGGCTTCGGTATCACCAAGGGGATCGCGGTGAAGTCGTTTATATTGAAATTGCATCCCGAGTTTTTTCATAATCGCAATAGATGCAAGGTTATCTTCAACGGCCACCGCGCTAATATGAGTCACCTCATCTAATGCACTTATCGCTTGCATCACAGCATCAGCCGCTTCTGTCGCATAACCTTTTCCCCAACAGGCATATTTAAAACGCCAGCCAAGCTCAATGTTATTGGGCTCAGGTTGAGTAAAAAAATGCATCGGCCGGACTAAAATCCAACCTAAATATTGACCACTTAATTGGTGCTTATCATTTTCGGCGCAATCAAGTGCCTGTACCTTCCACAAACCCCAACCTTTTTCTGGGTTTAAATATTGCGCTAACCTTGGCAGCATCACTGTATCAACTTGTTGCTGTGTGGTTATAATGCCGCCATTTAAAAAGTGCATTACCCGCTCATCTTGGTCTAATTCAAACAATAATGCGCCGTCATCAAGAGTTAATAGTGACAGTTGTAATCTAGACGTATTGGTAATTTGCATAGCGTTTCCTGTTAACCGATTACAATATGGTTAAAAATCAATCTTGACTGAAACACAAGTTTACACATTGACACAACAAACAAGAAACATTTCGATTAACATATAACGTATAAAATAGATTAGTTGCAGTTTGTTGGGGAAGACACTGCAATACAAAATCACTTAAAAGGAAGCATTGTGGCTACTAAAAAACAGATAATTTTACCGTTTGTGGTGTTAGGCATTGGCGTTGCAGGTCTGGTTGGGCTTTCTGCATTAAAAAAACCACCAGAAGAGAAACCACCAGTCGACACGACGCCATTAGTGTCTGTTAAAGAGATTATATATCAGCCTATGACCTTTAACGTTGATTCGTATGGTGTGGTTAATGCCAAATACACCACGGAAATAGTTGCTCAGGTTGGTGGTGAAATTATTTATTTAGACCCTAACTTTGTTAAAGGTGGCTTTGTTAAAAAAGGCGAAGTGTTGGCAAAGATTGATTCAAGCGATTATGAATCAAGCTTACTTGACGCCCAAGCCAATATTGCATCCTCAAAAGCCTCTTTAGTACAAGAACGCGCCAATGCCGAAGTCGCTATTAGAGAATGGGCTGATATTACCAATCAAAAACCAACGGATTTAAGCCTACGTAAACCACAATTAGCCCAAGAACTCGCCAAATTAAAAAGTGCAGAAGCCAGCTTAAATCGTGCCAAACGTGATTTGGAACGTACCGTGATCCGTGCTCCTTATGATGCATTAATTGAAGCGCGTGAAATTGGCTTAGGCTCATATGTCAGCAAAGGCAACCTAGTAGGTAAAGTACTCAACACTGATAAAGCCGAAATCCGCTTACCTATCGCTGATAGAGAAATGCAATATTTACAAGCAAAAGGTGTGGGTACTTCGGTAAATTTATATAGCAATTTTGCCGGCAGCAAACACACTTGGACCGGTAAGATTGTGCGTAGTGAAGGCGTGGTCGACAGCAAAAGTCGTATGACTTACCTTGTCGCTGAAGTTGATGATCCATATGGCTTAAATACCAACAAAAAAGAATTACGATACGGTACCTATGTCACCGCAGAAGTCACCGGACTTGAAGTGGGTAATGTTGCCGTTGTGCCTCGTCATTTAGTGATCAACGGTACAGTAGCCATTATGGATGCAGAAAAAACCTTGCGTTATAAACCCGTGACGGTTATCCGCCAAGATGGTGCGAACGTTGTTATCACTGACGGGCTTGAAAACGGTATGCAACTGATCACATCTGCCCTTGACTACCCTATTGATGGAATGAAAGTAGCACTACCCGAAGACCGCATTCTGCAAAAAGAAGCAGAAAAAGATGCCTCTGAACTTGCGATGGAAGGTGAATAACAATCATGGCTGATACTCACAAAGGACTCATAGCCTGGTTTGCCCGCAATAGTGTTGCGGCAAACTTGCTAATGATCATCATCTTAATCGGTGGTCTGTTAACCGCAAGCACTATTCGAAAGCAGTTTTTTCCAGAAGTTGAAATCAACTGGATTGAATTTAGCGCTGTCTACCCAGGTACTGCACCACAAGAGGTAGAGGAAGGCATCACCATTAAGATTGAACAAGCACTTGAAAGTATTCAAGGTTTAAAACGGGTGATTACTTACTCAAACCGTAACATGGCTCAGGGCTATTTTCAGGTTGAGGAGTCATACGATCCTTTAGTTGTACTCGATGAAATCAAATCTGAGATTGACTCAATATCAACGTTCCCAGCAGACATGGAGCCGCCTAAAGTTGAACGGATCAAATTTAGACAAGAAGTGATGTACTTAAGTCTTTATGGTGATATGTCCGAACGCCAACTAAAAGATTTGGGCGATAAAATTCACAATGAAATCATGCAACTTCCCAATGTTAATATTTCAGAATATTACGGTGGTTTGGGTTATGAGATTAGTATCGAAGTCAGCAAAGATAAGCTGCGCGAATATGGACTAACATTTAATGATGTTGCCCAAGCGGTACAAGGGTATTCTCGTAATATGTCGGCAGGGCAAATTAAAGCTGAAAACGGCTACATTAACTTGCGAGTTCAAAATCAGGCTTATGTCGGTTATGAGTTTGAAGAGCTACCCTTATTGACATTAGATGACGGCACCAAATTATCATTAGGTGAAATAGCCGTAGTTGATGATGGCTTTGAGGAAGGCATTCAATACTCTAAATTTAATGGTAAAAACTCTGTCACCTTCTTTATTGGCGCCGCAAAAAACCAAAGTATTACCGACATTGCCGAGATTATTCGTACCTATGTTGATAAAAAGAAAAAAGTTTTGCCACAAGGGGTTAAACTTGAGCCTTGGGTAGATATGACCTACTACCTAGATGGCCGCTTACAACTTATGTTAGACAGCATGAAAAGCGGTGCGGTATTGGTATTTTTAATGTTGGCACTATTCTTACGAGTGCGTTTAGCATTTTGGGTCATGATGGGCCTACCAGTGTGTTTCTTAGGTACGCTACTGTTTATGCCAATGGCATTTATTGATGTCACCATTAACGTCATCAGTTTGTTCGCGTTTATCTTAGTGCTTGGTATTGTGGTTGATGATGCGATTGTGATGGGAGAAAGTGCCCACAGCGAATCAGAAGAGCACGGCCAAAGTATTGAAAGCGTGATCCGTGGGGTGCAAAAAGTGGCGATGCCAGCTACTTTTGGTGTTTTGACTACCATCGCGGCATTTTTACCTATTACTATGGATGACGATTCCTCTTCTGCCTTTGGTCAGGCCATTGGTTACGTGGTGATTTTATGTTTGCTCTTTTCATTGGTTGAGTCAAAACTGATCCTACCTGCGCATTTAGCTCACATGAAAAAACCTAAGGTCGTTAAGGCTGGGTCTAAAAACCCATTGGACTGGTTGCGTAATGGCGTCAACTTTGTTCAAGGTGCAGTAGACCGTAATTTAACGAAATACATTGAGAATATTTATCGTCCATCATTAGAAATTGCCATTAAATATCGCTACGCAGTGATCATGCTGTTTATCAGTTTAATTTTAGTGTGTGCTGGTCTTTATGGTGGCGGTTTAGTACGCTTTATTGGTCAACCTAAAATCCCTCATGACTTCCCACGAATTAAAATTGAAATGAACGTGGATGCATCAGAAAAAGCAACGTTAGCCGCAGCGCTTGCCATTGAAGCAACATTATATAAAGTCGACAAAGAGGTTGAGCAACAATACGGCCAACGAATGATTTCTGACATGCAAGTTGACCTAAAAGGCCAAACTAATGCAGAAGTGATGACAAAATTAGTTGACCCTGAGTTACGCCCAATGGACACCTTTGCCCTAGCAGAGCTTTGGCGCCAAGCCATGCCATTAATTCCTGGAGTTAAGTCGTTTACCATTCAAGACAGTTTAATGGGTGGCGGCCGTGAAGATGGCGACATCAGCTTTAGACTTGAAGGCAACAACGAAGAGCAACTCATTGCCGCCTCAATGATGTTAAAAGAAAAGCTCAACAGCTTAAAAGGCGTAAGTGATGTCAACGACAGCAGGCAATCCAGTGCCAAAGAAGTGCAGTTCCAATTAAAACCGTTAGCCAATGCATTAGGCTTAACCTTAGCTAATATTGCCTCGCAAGTGGGCAACAGTTTTTATGGTCTAGAAGCGCAGCGCATTATCCGTAATGGTGAAGAAATCAAAGTCATGCTGCGCTACCCAGAAGAGCAGCGAAACTCAATATCATTGGTGCAAGATGTGTTAATTAAAACACCACAAGGTGGTGAGTTGCCGTTATCTGAAGTCGCTGACATTAAAGTGGTTCAAGGGGTTAATAGCATACGTCGTGAAAATGGCAGCCGTACCATTAACGTATGGGGCTCGGTTGATGCAGAACAGGCTGAACCCTTTAAGCTCGCCAAAGATATTCGCGATAACTTTATCCCAGAGCTACTGGCTAAATACCCACAAGTTCGCAGTGAAGTATCTGGTAATATCCAGGAACAACTAGATAGCGCTAACACTCAAATGCGCGACTTTATCTTGTCGTTGTTGGTGATTTACAGCTTATTGGCTATCCCGCTACGTTCTTACATTCAGCCTGTGATGATCATGTCGGTCATTCCGTTTGGGGTTATCGGATCTGTTATGGGTCACATCATTTTAGACATTGATTTAAGTGCCCTATCGATGTTTGGCATTATCGCGGCAGCCGGGGTAGTGGTGAATGACTCACTGGTTATGGTCGATTATGTCAATAACTCACGTAAAGCAGGCGTGCCGATGCGTTTAGCGGTACTCAATGCAGGTTGTAAACGCTTCAGAGCGATTATGTTGACCTCGTTAACCACCTTTATCGGTTTGGTGCCTATCATGTCTGAAACCAGCATGCAGGCGCAAATGGTGATCCCTATGGCTGTATCATTAGCCTTTGGTGTGTTGTTTGCCACTGTGGTAACCCTGTGTTTAATTCCATGTTTGTATATTGCCATTGAAGATACAAAGGCATTAATTTCACGAATTATCGGTATTTACTCACCTGCCACGCCAAATAACACGCTAGAAGAGTCACAACAAAACTAGCACTTACAGCGATACATGATTAAGGGCCTTATTTGTAAGGCTACTTTTTTTATTCTAATTAAATGCATATATGGTATTAGTAGTAGGCATGACAACTGGATGATCGCGGTGGGATAAATTGATGATAATAAATAGTGCAACATCATCAATTTACTGAGAATATGCTAATCTGATTAGCATCGGTTATCACCACAGGACACCAATATGAGTCAACGCAGTATTCATTCTCTCTTTAAGCCCACGTCAGTCGCGGTTATTGGTGCATCAAATGGTGATAAGCGTGCCGGCAAAGGCATCATGAAAAACTTATTATCCAGTGGATTTTCAGTGACCGATAATGCCCGTAACCCCTAAATACACGGCGGTAATGGGTGTGCTTGCCTACCCTAATATTGAAGCCCTGCCAATTAAACCTGATTTAGCCATCATATGCACTAGCGCGCAAAAAGTACCCAGCATTGTTGAACGGTTAGCCCAATTTGGCTGCAAAGTGGCCATTATTATGGCCTCGGGTATGGCGTTACAAACCGACGAGCACGGTAATGATTTGCTCACACTGACCAAACAATATGCTAAACGTTATGGTATGCGGTTGTTGAAGCCAAATAGCCTCGGGATGATTTTACCGCCCATCGGATTAAACGCCAGTTTAGCCCATGCGGGTGCCATATCTGGCAAGATTGCCTTTGTGTCTCAATCAGCAGCCATTTGTACCACAGTATTAGATTGGGCCAACAATAAGGGCATTGGCTTTTCATCGTTTATTTCGCTTGGTGATGCCACTGATATCGACTTTGATGAGCTGCTGGATTACCTCGGCCGCGACAGCAAAACCAGTGCAATCATGCTTTATATTGATTCCATTAATGAAAAACGTCACTTTTTATCCGCCGCTCGCGCAGCTGCGCGAAACAAACCTATTTTTGTGATTAAATCTGGCCGCAGCCATGAAGGCATGAAAGCAGCCATGCTCCATACTGGCGGCATTGGTGGTAACGACGCCGTATATGAAGCGGCGTTTCGTCGTGCAGGTATGCTGCGGGTAAATGATTTAATTGAACTGTTTGCCGCAGTAGAAAGCCTTGCCCACTCAACTACATTAAAAGGTGAGCGGTTAATTATTATGAGTAATGGCGGCGTACTCTGCGGTTTTGGCGGCTGACGAGTTAATTATCAAAGGCGGTAAATTAGCGCAATTGTCTGACAACACCATAAACGAACTGAACACCATTTTACCAGACACCTGGTCAAGGCAAAATCCTATCGACATGATTGGCGATGCAGACCACCAGCGTTATGCAAAAACCCTTGAAGTGTTAATGAATAGCAATGACGTCGACACGATTTTAGTGTTGCATTCACCGTCAATATTGGCTGAAAGTGTCGAGATAGCCACAAGCATCATTGAAACAATTAATAAGAACCCTAACCGGCATAAGTTAAATATTTTAACCAACTGGAGCGGTGAAGACTCGGCCTACCTGGGGCGTAAACGCTTTACCAAAGCTGGCATTCCTACGTATCGCACCCCTGAGGGTGCTGTGCGGCCTTTATGCACATGGTCGAATACCGCCGTAACCAAAAATTATTACAAGAAGTGCCGTTGTCGATCCCCGACAATATCCCAGCCGATCGCAATATAGCCAAAACCCTATTACAACAGGCTCTCGACCGCGGACAAACTGTGGTAGAAACCCATCAAGCGGTTGATATATTAAAAGCTTATGGTTTAAACACCATCGATACCTGGTTTGTCAGTGATGTTGACGAAGCGGTTAATGTCGCCAATAGCGCGGGTTATCCGGTCGCGCTAAAAGTGCAGTCACCTGACCTACTCTATAAATCAGATGTTCACGGCGTGGTGCTCAATTTAACCTCAGATGATGATGTTAGCCATGCTGCGCACTCGATTATTGACAGGGTTCATCAAATTAACCCCAAAGCCAAAATAGATGGACTGATTATTCAAAAAATGGCATTAACGGCAGGCGCACAAGAAATCCGCGTGTCAGTCATTAACGACCCGGTATTTGTACTCTGCGATTTGTATTGGCGAAGGTGGCTCAGAATGGGATCCTACTCGAGATGCAGCCGTAGCATTGCCACCATTGAATATGGCCTTGGCGCGTTATATGGTGATTCAAGCACTGAAAACCAATAAGCTGCGCGACAGGCATTTACCACTGTAGCCTGGACATGAATGCGCTATGTCTTATGTTGACCCAAATATCTCAGTTAGTTATCGACTGTCCAGAAATTGCCGAAATAGACATAAACCCCGTGTTAGCCGCGGGCGAAAAAATCACCTTACTAGATGTCAACATGCGCCTGCATGACAGTCCACAAGACAATATTGGCCGTTTGGCTATCATGCCTTATCCCAAAGAGTTAGAACAAACTTCCACACTTAAAAACGGTTTAACCGTCATGTTAAGACCCATCTTGCCAGAAGATGAGCCTAAGCATTTAGAATTTGATAATTCACTTAGCGATGAAGACAGATACAAACGTTATTTTGGAATGCGTTCTAAGATGACCCATGAAGAGATGGCCGTACTCACTCAAATCGATTATGCGCGTGAAATGGCGTTTATTGCGACCACTGCAACCGCAGAGGGTGAAGAGCTCACTCTCGGCGCGGTAAGAGCCTCTATTGACCCCGATAACACCGAGGCTGAATTTGCCATGGCTGTCCGCAGTGATTACCAGGGTATTGGCCTAGGTAAGCTACTGCTCGAAAAACTGATTACTTATTATAAAAACAACAATACCTTGTACTTAACCGGATTCACCATGTTTGAAAACCGTAATATGGCCAGTTTAGCCAAATCGTTGGGCTTTACCGTGTCGTTTGATATGGAAGAACATTTGATAAAAATGCATATGGACTTACAGAACAAAGACAAACAAACTAATGATTAAGCCCATGCATTCAATAACAAGGCCAGCAGATTGACTGCTGGCCTTGTTATTCTATACAAATCTAACTGAACTCATTAAGCATATTTTACGCAGTTTCTACCTGCTCTTTTAGCTATATATAATTGCTCATCTGCACGTGCTAATAAGGTATCGGCATCATCGCCGGTTTGAATGGTTGCCACACCAATCGATACCGTAATATGACCTAAGTTTTGTTTCTTTTCTTTACCAATCGATAATTGTTTAAGCGAAATACGTTCACGAATTTTTTCAGCTACATTAACTGCATCGGTTAACTTAGCATTGGGCAACATCACCACAAACTCTTCACCGCCATAACGTGCAACTAAGTCATCCCCCTTTACCGTGTGTTTCATGGCTAGTGCCACATAAGCCAGCACTTTGTCTCCAATCAGATGACCAAAGGTTTCATTAAATTGTTTGAAATTATCAATATCTATCATCAACAAGCTGCACACGGTTTGCGTGTCGGTAAACTTAGTCATTTGTTCAGCGGCAAACAATTCATAAGCGCGGCGATTATTGAGCGAGGTCAACTCGTCTGTCATGGCCACCTTGCTTAAATTATCCATCTCGCTTTTAAGGTTGGCGATTTCATCAGACAGCGACACTAAGCTTTCAGACATATGGCGGTTACTGGCAATCACTTGTTCCACTTCTGCGGCAATACTCATCACTAACAAGGTTAACTCATCAGAATTAGGGTTAGATTGCAGTTTTTGGTTAAACTCGCTTAAGTTGCCGGAAAAGTTTGCCGTGCCCTCGCCTAACAGCTCAATTTTATGGACCAAACTATTGATTAAGATTTGCGTTTCTATTTGGACGTTTTCGATGATTTCAGGCGAGCGCTCTTCAATAAAGCGATTATACAAACCCAGATTAACTTCCGGGGTAAATTTAACATCATTGGCAATTAAGCCATCGATAGCCCGTTTTAAATTGAGGTTAGTTTCGGCAAAATAATCAAACCAAATTGCATAGTTTTCAGGCGTGACCGGAATGGCTAACTCAGACATTTTAGGCAACACGAGGTGCAATATGTGCGAGGTTTGTTCTAAATTTTGATTATTGTGCATCGAAAACGATACCTTATGATAAAAACAATGTGTCAAAGGTTATCAGTATGTTATGTCATACTTATGATCTAAACTCAATTAGAGATGTTAATTTTAAGCAAACTTTTGTTTGAAAATACATCATTGTAAATAACCCTTTTGTCCTGCTCAATCGTTTAAGTCGTTATTCATACTCATAAGGAATTAACAACAATGCGCACAACTGCACAATATAAGCCGCTACTCATGGCCGCTAGTTTACTTATTGCTAGCGTGTCATTGGCGAGCCAGGCCACCCCTAAAACCAATAACGACCCATTAAACACAATACCCATTCAATCCAGCGTAATGAATACAGAAAACTATCAGGCTCAAGCAGACACAAAAATGTATCCTGCGCCTCAAGCCAACATGGTGCAACACATCATAACCCTACCTAAGCTAAACAATGAGTCAGAGTATTTAATTGAAATCCAGGTAGGTCAAAATAAGCTGGTTGACTGCAACAAGGTAAAGTTAATAGGCGAAATCCAGACCCTGTCACTCGACGGCTGGGGTTACCGTTATTATCAAGTGAACAACATAATGCAAGGCCAAGTACCCGAATGATGTGTACAGATGGCAAAAAAGCACAATTTGTGGTTCTCAATGACAGCCTTACCCAAGCATACGATAGCCGTTTGCCAAAGGTATTTTATTTACCTAAAGATGCTCAATTACGTTATCGCATTTGGCGGGCGGTAAGTGAATTTAACTACAGTATTAAATAGATAATAGTTAAATTATCAATAGCCTGCCATCATTAGGTTAATACTATTATGTGGAATTAAGGCTGCCAGTAGTAGAGCGATTAGTAGCGTCTAACCCGAACCACTTGCATGACTTCGATTTCAAATCCAGCCACAGATTCTTTGGCTGGATAATAAATGAGGTTGACCTTTTGGCCTTGTAAACTTTTAAAGCGTTTAGGGCGTTTGTACTTAAACGGCACATCGCAATCTTCTATCATCAAGGTTTGTAATACCCACTCACCCACTTCTCGTTGGGTGTGAGACACCACAGTGACCCCCTCACTTTGAACTAAATTGGCGTGTTTTTTTAATAATGCTTCAGGAACGGGTTTCATGAATTCACCTTGTTAACAGCAGCCAGAATATCTTGGTATCGGTAAGCACTAAAACGGCCAAAGCCGTCTAATTGTTTGACTTTTAAACGGCTAAACCTTGGCATCACCATACCAGCAAGAAATTTAGCCTGTGTCGCAACAGTCACAGTGGGTAGCGATTTAGCCTGAGCCACTTGGTGTAATGGCGCAAGCAATGCAGCAACGTTAGCTGAGTCTGGTAATGGAGCTAACGCCTGTTTAGATAATACCGCAATTTGACCACGACAAACACTGCAATGACCACATGATTTCGGCGCGGCTTGATCGTCGAAGTATTCGGCCAATGAGGCACTTAAACAGCTGTCGAGCTCAAAAAATGCCACCAGTTGGCTAATACGCACAATTTCTTTGCGCTCGTTATCAGCAAAATAGTTGCTTATCTGCAAGCTTAATGCCTGTAACTGTGCAGGATGAACAAGCGCCTGTTGATTAACGTTATACACCTGAGTGATTTTTTTAGTTTCAAGAATAATCAGCTGCTGCTCAGCTAAATACTCCAATGCCGCCACAACACGTTGGCGCTCGGCACCATATTGTTGATACAAACTGTCAAAATCTAACTGCCCCCAGATTTTTTTAAAGTGAGTATGTTCAAATACTTGGTTTAAAAAAGCCTGACGTTCAGAGTTAAAGCGCTTCAAAATAACCTGCATATCTTCTACAAAGCGGTATTTAAAATCAGCAAAATACGCAAAACTTGGGCTAATCACCCCAAGTAGTTCTAATTGCACAAACAAGGTTTTTAATGGCAAGCCGCGAATGTTACAGGCTGTAGATAATGGCAGTTCTTGAACTTCCCAGCGCCCTTGATCCGTTTCATCAGCAATGATTTCAAGTAATTGCTTGATGCTTTCAGGCTCAGGCGTATCACCATAGACAAAGTTTTCGACCGTATTTAACCCATCGAGATTCGCTAATGTAACACAATGAGACAATTGACCATCGCGCCCTGCACGGCCGATTTCTTGACTGTAATTTTCAATCGATTTGGGTAAATCATAATGAATAACAAAACGAATATCGGACTTATCAATGCCCATACCAAAAGCAATGGTAGCAACGATAACTTGTACCTGATTATCCATAAACTGTTGCTGAATACTTTGGCGCGCCTCCTGCTCCATACCTGCATGATATGCGCGAGCGTTAATCCCTTGATTAATTAATACTTGTGCCACATCTTCTGCCGTTTGCTGCAAAGTCACATACACAATACCGGCACCCTTTTGGCCGTTGTTAGCATAATAATTAACGCAATCGACGAGTTGGATATTTTTATCTTGCTGACTGACCGCCAAGACCGACAAATCGAGATTAGCGCGATAAAAGCCGGTTTGAATGATTTGTGCTGGTGCTAAACCAAAACGCGAGGCCATATCGTGCTTAACCTGCGCTGTGGCTGTCGCGGTCAGTAACAGGGTTTGCGGGATAGAAAATGCCTGACAAAATTGCGGTATTTTTAAATAATCAGGACGAAAGTTATGACTTCCACTCAGAAATACAGTGAGCTTCATCGACCACCAGTAAAGAAATTGGCACAGAATGCAAAAACTGCCTAAAGCGCTCATTCTTAAATCGTTCAACCGAGACCATTAAAATCCGGGTGCGATTATCACGCACATCTCGCATCACTTGTTGGGTTTGTTCATAGGTTAAACTAGAGTCAATACTGGCCGCAGCAATGCCTTTACTGGCTAAAAAGGCCAATTGGTCTTTCATTAACGCTAATAAGGGTGAAATCACTAAGGTCAAATGGGGTAATTGTTGAGCACAAAATTGATAGCACAAAGACTTACCCGAGCCCGTAGGGAAAATCGCTAACGCAGACTGGCCGCCTAAAATGGTTTCGATTACCGCTTGTTGGCCAGCTCTAAAATGATCAAAGCCAAATTGCTGTTGTAATAATTGGTGTAGGCTTGCAGAGGTAACGCCTTGGCCTGAATCTGCGTTTGGGGTAATGCTTGACATAGATAATCCCTGAATATAGTGATTAAACCCATCACATCATAGGGTTAAGCGAAAAGAAAAATTAGCGACTTAAGGCACTGCTTTACGGGCAATGTATTGGTTAATCAACTGAGTAAGCTTGTCTTCAAATTGCGCCTCAATCACATCAAGTTGCTGGTCAAACGAGGCAACAAACTTAACGGCTTTGTCGTGAGACAACACTTTTCCAGCCAAACTGTATTGAAATTCAATGAGAGACTTATCAAAACGAGGCGCTAAAATCCACTGACATATATCGGCATTTAAATGCACTAACGCACGTTCTGCTAATTGGCAAAAAGTGACAATATGATCAACGCCATCAGTAGCCTAAACACCCAGGTTCAAGCCGATATAAAATCACCAATTTTGTTGCGCTGTATTGTGAACGTGTGTTGAGCAAGTCTTCCATAATGCGTGCTATAAAGTCCTTATTAATAAAATGTACCTAGGGTCTGTTGATCTTTGCTGGTTGAATTTTGTTCGAGTTAAAAACGTGTTAATCGAGGCGAATGGATTGATGCCTAGCAATCTAAGCAACTCTTTATTTGCAAAGAATCATTCAACAAAGAGTAAAACGTTTTTAGCCGAACCCTTCGGGCAGCGTTTGTTGGCCATTTTTACTGCGTTATCGACTTTTTATGTAGAATAACTACACCTCAAAGTCTCTGCCGCGCAGTTATATATGTGAGTAAAGACCAACAATTCGCTACAAAAATAACCTTGAAAGATCAACAGACCCTAGTATCACGTTATCTAATAAGCATCCCGTAAAATCGGCCAATATGCAAATATGTCCTGCGCTTTAGTCTATTTGTTGCTTGCTCGCCGTAAGAGCATCTGTAAATGCGTTAATGTAGTGCTCAATTGGCGTTAAGGTTTCTTTAGCACGGCGATTACGTCCAAGCAATGATGATTCAACAAATAGATCAAACCAGGCAGAAAGCGCTAAGCCGTTTTGCGGTTCTTGGGCTGCACTCAATGCTAATGATGCCACTTCAGCAGTGCCTAATTGAAAATCATGGCTGCCTTTACGCAGCGCATATGTCGCTAATGCTTCTGGTGCAAACGACAACACCGGCATTTGATGTAAATAAGGGCTTTTACGGTACATCTTAATGGCTTCTCGCCAGCTACCATCTAACATCACCAATAAAGGCGTTTTAACCTTGTTGCTGGGTTGTAATAACGCTTGCGGCATAATTTGATTCACCACAGCTTGCTGATTTTCGATGTACTGCTGCGGAAACACTAAATAGGGCTGATAGTGCGGATCATCTAATAACGCCAACATCTGTTGATCAGTGTTAGTACGAGTCCATAAAAAAGCATGGGTATCAGGAATTAAATCGGCAATTAAGCGGCCACTGTTAGTTGGCTTTAACACTTCATCATTATACATAATCAACATAAAACTGACTTGGGTAGTCAAATATTGCCGATGTTTACAAGTACAAAATAATTCACCCAACAAACATAAGTTACAGCGAATGAGCTTTTTACCCCGAGCACCAAACGGTTTAGTTGACAGCGACTTACGGTATGCATGCAGTCGATGAACCGCATGTATAGCTGCTTTTGAGGTTTGACTAACAACTTGGGTCATAAAAAACTCTGAAGTGAAAAAAATTCATCACCCTTAAGATGATGAATGGAGAATACTGATTATTCAATGAAGATTATAGAATACGTCGCAATAAAAAGTCAGCTTTTAAACGACGGATACGGTTCATAATTTTTTTCACTGGTTTTGGGTATTTACGTAATGTATCAATTTGGCTGTAATGAAATAAGCGTTCAGTGTGCAACAAGATATGCTGCTGCTCAGCAATAAACGACGATTTCCAACTGCCCGATTCATCATGTAACAATAAGCCATTTTCTAAATCTAACGCCCAGGCACGAGGGTTAAGGTTAGACCCCGTAATCAAGTGTTTGCGGTTATCGGCACTGATGCCTTTCAAATGGAAGCTGTTAATACCATCTTTCCATAAATGAATATTCAACTGGCCGTTTTCAATAGCCCATTGTTGGCGCTTAGCAAATTTGCGTAACGATTGCTCATACATGTAGGGCAAAGCACCAATGGTCGAAAAATCTTGCTCTGGCGGAATATAAAAATCATTAGCCGTTTTGTCGCCTACTACAATATCAATCTTTTTACCTGCGCGCAGATGTTTGGCCAGCGCCCTGCTCAACATGGCAGGAGGATTAAAATACGGCGTACAAATAAACAAGTGCTCTTTAGATGTTTCAACCAGTTTAATCACGGTGTTATTCAGCGGGTTATTTTTGCGGCCTAAGCCAATCAATGGGGTAACCCGATTACCTATCGTGGTGGATTCGTACTGGTAACGAGCCTGAGACAATCGATGCTTAAACGTTTTAACATCTTGTTTTTCAGGGTTGATTTCATTGTCAGCCGCATGGCTCAACACGCTCACAGCTGAATCGCTGGTGATATGCTGTTTGATCATGTCGCGCATACTGCGAGCCAGTTCAGCACTCTCGATTACATGGTAACGGTCAAAACGGTATTTGTCTTTTTGTTGCATGTAAATATTGTTAATGCTGGCGCCGCTGTATATAACTGCATCATCAATAATAAAACCCTTGAGGTGCAATACCCCCATAAACTCACGCGACTTAACCGGTACACCAACAATATCAAATGGATGTTCAGCATCGGCCATCAAGTTGCGATAAAGAATATAATTGCCGCTGTCGCCTTTATGGCCAATTAGACCACGACGTGCACGATGGTAATCAACTAATACTTTGATGTCTAAATCTGGTTGGCGTGCTTTTGCGGCTAATAATGCATGCAATACTTCACGGCCTGCTTCATCGTCTTCGACGTATAACGCGGCAATATAAATTGAAGATGTTGCAGACTCAATTTTAGCTAATAAGGCTTGCTTAAAATCCTTAGGATTAAGTAACCAAGACAAAGCATCAGCTTTTAGCGCAATTCCACCTAGCTTATACAGCAAGGCATCCTCCTTAAAATGGGTGATCATCGCAGTACAATGAGAAAAAATGAACAAACATCACAGGACGGCTTCACTATTACACTTGTCATTTTTACCACTCATTGACTTCACTTTTTAATCAGCAACAAGTGAACCACCAATCAAAAATACTTTGATGATGTGTCAACTTGGTTATCAATATTTTTCGGCCTGACAAACAACACTGAGTACCTAGGTCAATCAAAAAAACACCGTAAAAGCGTGGTACTCGAATCGCATGTTCGTTTCAGCGCATAATTTAGCTGATAGAAATTACCGACTAACAAGGTGATGAGCAAGGTGTTTCTTACCTAAAGGTGCTTTTTGTGGCCTTCTTTGTATGAAAAACGGGCGATAGCGCTAAAATATTGTCAATTTGCTTGCTAAGCGACCAGCCTGACCACATAGCAAATCGCTCAAAATGCGTACAGCCGTCATGTTATAAATAAGTATTGTCTTAAACAGAAGCCAGTGAAAAATGAGCACGAACGACATCAGAATCTTTGCGTTAACAGTGAAAACCGTTGCCTCATGCTTACCAATCACCAATACCAGTGAAATATTCACCTCATTGACAGCAACAATATATTTTATTCACCAACGTCATAGCCATATCAGCGATTGCTTTGTTAAGCTAAAATAGATTTACACCATACTCTGATTGAACATAATCCTTTTTATATAAGTTGCAGGCCGATATGTATTTAGCGTTGTTAACGGCGTCACCCCGACTATTGTGCAAGTATTTTGCTGGTTCAGTTTATGCGTTAGTGCGCCTAATGTTAGGCGTAGGTGTGTGGTGTGGGATCACCAATCAGGCAAGTGCTGAAATCATCATACCGCCGAGTTTAGCATCAAGCTCAACAACTCAAGTCCCTTCAGAGCTTGCTGCAACCCAATACCTTGACGATATGTTGCAGTTACTTAAACCAGCCTATTCGCAATTAGGCATTAGCGTGTGGGACATGACCACTCAGCAAGCCGTGTTCAGTTACAATAACCAATCGCTCATGCAACCAGCCAGTATTCAAAAGCTGCTTACTGCACTTGCCGCGACAAAACAATTAGGCCAGGGATTTTACTATCAAACCCAACTTAGTACTTATGCTGAGCAGCCCATAGACAAACAGCAAGTGGTGAATGGAGTGTTTCAGGGTGATATTTACCTTGAGTTTAGTGGTGATCCCACTCTTGAATTTCAAGACTTACAGCAGTTACTGACATCCTTGAGTGACTTAGGGATCACTCAGCTCAATGGCGATATTATTTTAGTCAGTGAACAAGACAACCAATTGCAAGCTCCTGGCTGGGTTTGGGACGACTTAGGCATTTGTTATGCCGCGCCAATATCCCCATTTATTATTGATAAAAATTGTGTTTACGGCCGCTTATCAACCACAGGTTACGATAAAACCGCCAGTATCTCTATGGTAGGTAAACGCCCTATTGAAATAACCAATGAAGCCTATTTTATTAATCCTGTAGTGGCGCAATCACAACATAAACTTGCACCGACAGGCTCGGTATACACTCAAGCCAATAGCCAACCAGCATGTCAGTTAACCCTAAGCCGCTTTGACAATAATCGATACCATCTCAGTGGCTGTCATGTGGGCGAAAAATCGTTACCATTGGCCATTGCCATTACAGACCCAGCCCTTTATGCGAAAAACATTGTCGACAAGCAATTAGACAGCCTTGGGATTGAGCACAAGGCTCCTATGGTGCTTAGCCGCAGTCAAATATCCCCAGCAACAGGTCAACGTTATGTCATTGCCAGCCATCACTCTGAAACCTTAACAGACCTGCTGTCAACCATGTTGTTAAAATCTGACAACTTGATCGCAGACAGTTTATTGAAGAAAGTCGGCGAAGCTTATTTTCAAGCCCCCAGTGATTTTGCTCGCAGTAGCCAAGCCATGAAAGCCATTTTGTACTCGCTAGGGATTGATTTAGCCGACGCCAATTTAGCCGATGGTTCAGGGTTGTCACGATACAACTTACTCAGTGCAGAGCAAGTGTTAAGTGTATTAACAACGGTTTACCAGATGCCTGAATATCATTTTTTACTCGACACTCTGCCTGAATCGGGTGTCAGCGGTACCTTACGTTATAAACGCTATTTTAATAAATCACCGTTAAAAAACCATGTGTTTGCCAAAACCGGCAGCATGTTAGGCGTGGCCAATTTAGCAGGCAGAGTCAAAGCCAGTAACGGCCATGATTATTTGTTTGTACTCATTGAAAACGGCTTAAGCCCACAAATTAAAAAACAACAAAGAGCACCTTTTTCGGCGGTGTTTTTACAAACTATGTTGGATGTGCCCATCAACTAACCGACTTTTTCACTCAGGCAGTTGGCACAATAAAACTTCAATAATTTCAATCTAACACTGACAGATATAAACGGTTGCGCTAACATTGCCGGCAGTATGTAAACGTTAGTTGTAAATCGTGTGGAGATAATATGGATAAGCAAGTCAGTTCACGTGGTACCAAAGAAAAGGCTCTTCGTCTTAATTTAGATGAAAAGAAATACGGCACCATCGTTGAAATTGGTGCAGGCCAAGAAGTGGCACGTAACTTTTTTGTGGCGGGAGCGGCGGCCGGAACGATCGCTAAAACCATGTCTGCATACGATATGAAGTTCTCTGATGCTATTTATGGCGTACAAGAAGACGGCCGTTATGTCAGCAAAGCCAGAGTGCTTGCAATGATGGAACAAGAGTTCGATTTAGTGGTTGATCGTGTCGGTGGTGTGCGCTCTAAATCCTCACGTTACTTTACTTACGCCGCGACCGTTTCAGCGAAAAGTTTTAACCGTAAAAATGAATGCCATGCCTGGTGTGGTGTGCGAATTCAAATGTACCCGGGGGCAGAACCGTCTAACATTATTGTCCATGTGCGCATGTTTGACGATACCGCAGAAGCTCAACAACAAGCATTGGGGATATTAGGGGTAAATCTGATTTACGCCAGTTACTATTATTTTGAAGACCCAAAAATGATTATCGACTCACTGAGCGATAACATGAAAGCCAATCGAATTGAAATTGATTGTATCGACTTTCAAGCAGCCTTACTTTGAAGATGTAGATAATCAAGCTAAAAACATTCACCTTATTCGCAGCTGGAAAACCCGCGCGATTATGTTTAAAGCCGATGGCAGCGTTGCGGTACCGGCAGACATGCTGTACAAAAAGAACGTATTAACTATTCGTGGCTCCTTTAAACCGATTACCAAACTCAATGTTGATATGATTGAGCAAGGTTATAAAGCTTTTGCCACACAAGAAGGCGTAACAAATAAAAATACTGTATTAATTGCTGAAATATCGCTAAATGACTTACACGGTAAAGATGCCAATATGTCTGAAAAAGACATCATGGAGCGCGTTAAGTTGCTTAATTTATTAGGCTATAACGTGATGATCTCGGATTACACACGTTACTTCTCATTAAGGGCTTATTTCCGTCAATATACCCAATTGCAAATTGGTATTGTGGTGGGTATTGTTAATATTAAACAAATCTTTGACGAAGAATATTATCGCGGTATGGAAGGCGGTATTCTTGAAGCCTTTGGCAAGTTATTCCCCGATAACACCCGTTTATTTGTGTACCCTGAACGCGATGACAAAGGTGAAATAAACGATTTAAATACCCTTAGTGTGCCTAATAATCTGCGTTACTTATTCCGCCATGTGCTAGATAACGGTTTTATCACCAGCATTGAGTCTAGTAACCCCGAGTTATTTAATATTTTTTCTAGAGAAATTTTACAACAAATTTGTCGCGGCCAAGGTGATTGGGTTGATACTGTACCTGAGCCTGTCAGTAAAGCCATTATGGAACACAAACTATTCGGCTACAGAGGCTAACTCAGGCTTTATCATCGGATTAATACTATAAAAGTGCAGCATAGTTAAGGCTATGCTGCACTGTTGTTTTAGGACTGTAACTTAATCGACTATTTCGATTCAGCGGAGATGAGTTTGCCGCAGTTTTCGGCCAATCTTCTCAACCTCAAGTCGACAGCACTATCGGTGCAATTCAAAACGCACTCGACTCGGCCTTTTTTATTGAAAACTATGAGCTAGAGGTTGGCGTGAGAATTTCCCCAGTCAAACTCGCAATATAAGCCAACTCTTACAACAAGCCGACATCGCCATGTATACCAGCAAACGATTATAGGCTTTTTTCCAGTCAATGCCACCCATCTCAGGAAAATAACGCAGCCGAAAAAATCAAGTTACGCGACCTGCTGGTAACGCAAATTTAAATTGACCGTTCATTTATCAACAATAACCCTCATCAAGATGCCGACTTAACCATGGTTAAATCGGTCATTTATTTAGCCAACCATTTAAATTAATCGGTTGTTACTGAAGGTATTGCACATGCAGACATAGCTGAATTAATCAAGTCACTCAGTAGCCATCTTGCTCAAGAAGACTTTTTTGCTAAGCCTATGCCCAAAACTGAACTTAGCCAAATCTTACAACAGCCCCTTTATTCAATAAGTTAAGCCACATCGCTTGCCCTGTGACGCGTCAATTCGCCTAATTAGTATCACAAATGTCAAACTTGAACGGGATTTTAGTTAACATGCTGATTGTACGTGTATAAATTCATCATTTTGTACCGAGTTCAGCTTCATAAAACATGTAAAAAGTTGTGTTCGCCATTGCTAATGTAAATGTTTGTCATTTACAATCTCGCCCTAGAATATTGGCAACTCACATTGACACATAATCAGAAAACGCGTTCTTCAATCAATGAGTCTATTGCTAAATAACCGCCTAGAAGCAATATCAATGTTGTGCGGACTATCGACTACGAGCCTGATGCGCCTTATTCCATCCATAGCGATTCTGCCTTACAGGCGGTATGGGCTAACCACACAATGTAAAAGCGAGCGTATCTTATGAGTGCGAACCAACCAATCAACACACTAGATGGCGCAGTCAAAGCTAAACGGATATCCAGCATTGATATGATGCGCGGCGCGGTGATGTTGATTATGCTGCTTGATCATGTTCGTGAGCGTTTTTACTTGCACATGCAAGTAAGCGATCCCATGGATTTGAGCACCACTTCATGGGAATTGTTTATTAGCCGATTTGCCGCCCACTTCTGTGCCCCTGTATTTGTGTTTTTAACAGGGGTATCTGCCTGGTTATATGCAAACCGCAACCCGCTACAACCTCGTTCAGCACGTGAATTTTTAATAAAACGGGCACTGTTTTTAATCGGACTTGAAATATTAGTGATCAATATTTCATGGATGGGCAACTATCACACCTTATGGCTACAGGTGATATGGGTAATCGGTCTTAGCATGCTTACCTTGGCTGCGTTAATTAATTTACCGCGCCCCATCATGGCGCTATTAGGCTTTGCCATAGTATTTGGCCATAACCTATTAACTCCAATACAGTTTATGCCTAATGAGTGGGGCTATAGCTTGTGGACGATTTTGCATGATCGGGGATATTTAATTGCCGACGGCATGTTAAAAGTCAAAATAAGCTACCCAGCACTACCTTGGATGGGCGTGATTTTACTGGGTTATGCCGCAGAGCCAATATTTTCAAAATCGTCAATCACCAGCAAGCGTCAACGGCAATTACTTCAATTGGGTATTGGCTGCTTAGTGCTATTTATTGTGTTACGAGGCGGCAATATTTATGGTGAAACACTACCTTGGCAAATGGGCAACAATTTAGGTGAGACGTTAATGTCGGTATTTAACTTAACTAAGTACCCTCCTTCGTTAAGCTTTTTATTGATAACCCTTGGGGTTATGTTTATCGCTTTAGTAGGCTTTGAGCGCTTAAACAATCAGTTTGGCCAGGTATTGATGACCTTTGGCTCGGTGCCCATGTTTTTCTATATTCTGCATTTATATGTATTGCTGCTACTTTATGGCATCAGTAAATACGTTTTTGGTGCCAATCATGGTGAACTATTAGGCGTTGACAATATGGCTTGGGTTTGGCTAATCGCCTTAAGTTTAATCGCTCTTTTGTATTATCCAGTAAAGCGATTTAGTGCCTATAAACAAGCCAGTCAGCAAGCATGGATTAAATATTTATAATCCCTCAAATATTCCTCGTGTGGTGCTAAAATAACCAGGCACCACATGATTTATCTCCTACCCCCCGTTATCAACATTCATTGGCAAAGCTTGGCCATACATCCATAAATTTAATGATTTAGATCAAAAATTTAGAAAAATAAATCTTTAACCTAATTTATTCAGAACTGTACTATTATTAATCAGTTTTTTGTACTTTCTTGCATTAGCAAAATCGATTAAATAGATAGATAAATCTCGCTTTAATTTGTAATCACAGTCAGTTAGCCTAAAAAAGTAATCCAATGATGCTTAACGTTTAAACTAATTTAGTGATAAAGGAACATCTCATGGAAAAAGCACAACACACTCAAGGCAAATGCCCTGTAAACCACGGTGGCAATACAGCTGTCGCCAGCGATGTGATGGAATGGTGGCTTCAACGCACTTAACCTCGATATTCTTCATCAACACGACAGTAAATCAGATCCAATGGATTCTAATTTCGATTATCGTGAAGCCTTTAAATCATTAGACCTTGCTGCTGTAAAAAAAGATCTCACCGCATTAATGACCGAGAGCCAAGATTGGTGGCCTGCCGACTGGGGCCATTATGGCGGATTGATGATCCGTATGGCTTGGCACTCAGCGGGGACATACCGTATTGCCGATGGGCGTGGCGGTGCCGGCACTGGTAATCAACGTTTTGCTCCACTTAACAGCTGGCCAGACAACGGCAACCTTGATAAAGCACGTCGCCTTTTATGGCCAATTAAAAAGAAATATGGCAACAAGCTATCATGGGCTGACTTAATCATTTTAGCCGGTACGGTTGCCTATGAATCGATGGGGTTGAAAACCTTTGGCTTTGCTGGTGGACGTGCAGATATCTGGCACCCAGAAAAAGACATTTATTGGGGTTCGGAAAAACAATGGTTAGCACCAAGTGGATCTGAAAACAGCCGTTACTCTGGTGAGCGCGATCTCGAGAACCCACTTGCTGCAGTCATGATGGGCTTAATATATGTGAACCCTGAAGGGGTTGATGGTAACCCTGACCCACTTAAAACCGCACACGACATTCGCATTACCTTCGCGCGTATGGCAATGAATGATGAAGAAACCGTTGCCCTTACCGCAGGTGGTCACACAGTAGGTAAAGCCCATGGTAACGGCCGAGCTGAAAACTTAGGTCCAGATCCAGAAGGGGCTGATTTAGAAGATCAAGGTTTAGGGTGGATCAACAAAAAAAGCCGAGGAATTGGCCGCGATACCGTCACCAGTGGTATTGAAGGCGCATGAATGCACAAACCCAACGCAATGGGATAACGGCTACTTTGAACTATTACTGAACTACGATTGGGAACTCACCAAAAGCCCTGCTGGCGCATGGCAATGGAAGGCTGTCGATCTTAAAGAAGAGCACAAGCCTGCAGACGTTGAAGACCCGTCAATTAAAGTCGAACCCATGATGACCGACGCCGACATGGCAATGAAAATGGATCCGCAATACCGTAAGATTTCAGAACGTTTTTATAAAGACCCAGCCTACTTCTCCGACGTATTTGCCCGCGCTTGGTTTAAATTAACTCACCGTGATTTGGGCCCTAAAGCTCGTTACTTAGGCTACTGATGTGCCAGCAGAAGAGTTAATTTGGCAAGACCCTGTACCACAAGTGGATTACAGCTTAACCGAACAAGAAATCAATGACTTAAAAGCTAACATCTTAGCCACAGGGTTAAGCGTTGCTGAGTTAGTGGCGACCGCATGGGATAGCGCGCGTACTTTCCGAGGTTCTGATTATCGTGGCGGCGCGAATGGTGCACGTATTCGTTTAGCGCCACAAAAAGATTGGCAAGGTAATGAACCTGCAAGATTACAAAAAGTGCTTGCAGCACTTGCTAGCGTTCAAGCTGGGTTCAATAAATCAGTGAGCATGGCAGACCTTATTGTACTGGGTGGCAATGCAGCTGTTGAACAAGCAGCAAAAGATGCTGGTGTTAATATCACTGTCCCGTTTGCACCTGGTCGTGGTGATGCCACCCAAGAGCAAACCGATGTTGAGTCATTTGAAGTGTTAGAACCACTACACGATGCTTATCGTAACTGGCAAAAGAAAGACTATGTGGTGCAGCCAGAAGAGATGATGCTAGACCGCACCCAATTAATGGGCTTAACCGCACATGAAATGACAGCACTTGTTGGCGGCATGCGTGTATTGGGCACTAACTACGACAACACACAACACGGTGTGTTTACCGACAATGTGGGTGTGTTATCAAATGACTTTTTCGTCAATTTGACTGACATGGCTTACAGCTGGAAACCGGTCGGTACTAACCTGTACAACATTGTTGAACGTAGTACCAATAAAGTGAAGTGGACTGCGACTCGTGTTGACTTAGTGTTTGGTTCAAACTCTATTTTACGCTCGTACGCAGAAGTTTATGCGCAAGACGATGCAAAAGAAAAGTTTGTAAAGGACTTTGTTAACGCATGGATCAAAGTAATGAATGCCGATCGATTCGATCTGGCATAACCTTCTTTGTTAGGCAAAAAAAGCACTGATTATTCAGTGCTTTTTTATTTACGCGTTAAAATTACTGTGAGTCATACCAATTCCACTAATTATCTGGTCATTCAGCGGTAATTCTGTGCCTTCTAGGCAAGTAATAGGATTGTAGGCATAGTTGCTCTACGTCAAAATACTATTAAGCAGCATAGAAGGCACAGAAATCCGCCTTGCAGGAGGCGCTCAGACTCTGATTGGTCACATAATTAATGGAAATGGTATCATACACCGATTAAACCTAACCTTTTAAAGCCGAATCAATCATGATTTGCGCTTGAGCAATAATCTCATCGAGATGCTGCTGGCTAATAAAGCTTTCAGCGTAGATTTTAAATAATGCTTCAGTGCCAGATGGACGTGCAGCAAACCAGCCATTTTCAGTGGTCACCTTTATCCCACCAATAGCCGCATTGTTACCCGGTGCATGGCTTAAAATCGCTGTGATCGCTTCGCCGGCAAGCTCGGTCTCAGTAAAACTTTGGGCGTTGAGCAATTCAAACTTGGCTTTTTTCTTCAGGCTTATTGGGCTATCAATACGGGTATAGAAGCTTTCACCAAATTGATCGGTTAACTCTTTATAACGTTGTGCAGGTGTTTTACCGGTCACAGCCAAAATTTCAGCCGCCAGTAGCGCCAAAATAAAGCCATCTTTATCGGTACACCAGGTGCTAGCATCACGTTTTAAAAACGCCGCGCCGGCACTTTCTTCACCGCCAAAAGCAATGGTGCTTTGGGCTAAACCATCAACAAACCATTTAAAGCCGACTGGCACTTCTAAACATTGGCGACCTAGTGCATGACACACACGGTCAATCATCGCACTCGATACCAACGTTTTGCCAACCGATAATGAAGCAGACCATTGCGGACGATGGGTCATTAAGTAATCAATGGCCACGGCTAAATAATGGTTAGGGTTCATTAAACCAAAGCCTGGGCACACAATACCGTGGCGGTCGTAATCAGGGTCGTTACCAACACACAAATCATAACTTTCGCTGTGTGCTAGCAAACCTGCCATCGCATAAGGTGACGAGCAGTCCATACGGATTTTGCCGTCTTTATCCAGTGTCATAAAGCCAAAGGTTGGGTCTACTTTGTCATTAACCAAGGTAATATCAAGGCCGTATTTCGCAGCAATTTGCTCCCAATAATAAATACCAGATCCGCCTAGCGGATCAACGCCTAAACGAACGTTAGCTTTTTTAATCGCCTCCATGTCAATCACTTCAGCCAGTGATTCAACATATGGCGCAATAAAATCAACTTCATCAATCCAACCCGATTGCACCGCCACACCATAATTAACCTTCTTAACGCCGCTTAATTGGTCAGCAAGGTATTGGTTAGCTTTGGTTTCGATGACTTTGGTGATTTCACCTTCTGCTGTAGCCACCGTGCGGAGGATTGTATTTAATACCACCGTCTTGTGGGGGGTTGTGTGACGGGGTAATAATTAATCCATCTATCAACGCTGCGGGCTTACTAGCATTAGCACTCACAATGGCTTGTGACACCACAGGTGTAGGGGTAAACCCATCCTCTTTTTGGATGAGAATTTTAACTTGGTTCGCGGTCAGCACTTCAACTACCGACATAAATGCCGCATATGACAATGCATGAGTATCAAAACCGACAATCATATAGCCGGTAATGCCCGCAGATTGACGATAATCCACTACCGCTTGGGCAATAGCCCAAATGTGGTTTTGATTAAAACTGGCGTTAAAAGCACTGCCACGGTGACCTGATGTACCAAATGTCACTTTTTGCTGCACATCTTCTACATTGGGAATAATGCGATAATAGTGACTCATCAATTTAGGAATATTCACTAAATCCGTTTGTACTGCTTGCTGTCCTGCGCGTTGATGAATGGCCACAAGTGGTCTCCTACGAGTAAATGAAAATGGATGACAAACTTAAAAACCTTAAATATAGCCTGCAATGGTGCGGGCATATTCACTGTCACAACCTAAATGTTCCAATACCTCGGTAAAAATGTTTTGTTTTTTGGCGGTATTATTATTGGTTGTGACCCAAAATCCGCTAGTACCGATTTCTTTCGGGTTCGATGATTGGCTCGAGTCCAATAGCGCTTGTTTTGAACGGGCAAAATACAAACGACCTTTACCTTGAATATCGAGCACTTTATTAAAGTCGCTGCCAGTTGCCGCCTGTAAATTATCGAGTAACCACATAAAACGGCCTACAGCCCCTTTTTGTTGAGCTAATAAATGTTCATTAACAATCGATTTAAAGTCAATCTCAGTTACGCTTGATTCAATGTGAGCCACAACTTCAGGTTGCGCCTGTACTGCCATGACTTTTTCGACAGCTGCTTTGGCCTGATTAAATAACTCACTACGTTGAGATTCTGCTTCTGTTGTTTCTGCCGGTTCGGCTTCAAGGCTCGGTTCGCTGATCGCTTGTGGCAAATCAACTTCAACGCTTTCCACTGATAAATGCAATAATCGACGTAAAATATCAGAAGCACTCTCGCCAATACGTTCCGTTTTACTGGCAATAAAACGATAAAGTTCTTCATCAATTTCAATGTATTTCATCAGAGTCATCCTTATTCTTCTATTTGTCTTAGGCTTAACGTCAGTGCGTGACACGTTAAACAGGCTATCGCCGATCAAAATAATGTAGTGCGATCAAAAATATGGCTTCAGTGTAAGCCAAGCTTAACCTACTAATAAAGTGGCAAAATCATTAAATCGCACATATTCACAAAAAATTCGCATCTCGCGTTTAAATTTACAGCAAAATTGATGTCATCGGTCATCAAAACTTGATTTGCTGTGTTCATTATCGCAAAATTCGGCCCCATTGTTTGATGTCACGAGTTTATCGCACTATGCATTATGTCTCTCACGGCCAAGGTGAAACAGTCCTGCTTATTCATGGGCTATTTGGCAACTTAGATAACTTGAAAAACCTTGCCAGTGTACTGGAAAAAAACCATCAGGTTGTTCGGGTCGATGTGCCCAACCACGGTCTAAGTGAACATTGGGACACGATGGACTACCCATCACTTGCCAATGCAATGGTGAAATTGCTTGACCAACTCAGTATTGATAGTGTCCACATTGTCGGCCATTCAATGGGAGGGAAAATCGCCATGGCCATGGCTTTATTGTATCCGACTCGGGTAAAAAGCTTGGTGGTTGCCGATATTGCCCCGGTCGCTTATGCGCCGCGACACCAAACAGTTTTTGCTGCGTTGACCAGTTTAGTCTTTGATGAACATACCAGCCGTAAGTCGGCATTGGCTCATCTACTGGCCAGTGGCATAGATGAAGGTACCGCGCAGTTTTTGCTTAAAAACTTGCAGCGAACCGACACCGGCTTTGAATGGAAGATGAATCTTGATGGTCTAATTCATTGTTACCCGCGTATTATTGGTTGGGATTTGCCAATCAGTGCTGAGGTGCATTTTGACAAGCCTACCCTGTTTATACGAGGCGGTGACTCAAACTATGTAACTGCAGAACATCGCGATGAAATTGTCCGTCAATTTCCGCGAGTGACGGCAAAAACCTTAAATGGCACAGGTCATTGGCTACATGCTCAAAAGCCTGAGATATTCAATCGTATCGTGGCTGAGTTTATTGAACAAAACCAAGGGTAAATTTTAATTATTTACCCTTTTGCACATACCCAATTCTGACACGATGTGATATATTCGCGCCCTCTTTTCGCCAGACATGACTAACGCGAAGGTAGAAATATGTTAAATCAGTACATGGATCAAATTGAAGCCGTTGGTTTGAACTTGTTTTTTGCTGCGATATTCTTTTTTATCGGTATGGCAATCCATGATGTGCTTAAACAAGGTGATGTCCCTAAATTTGGTCGATATATTGTTTGGGCAGTGTTATTTCTCGGCTGTGCCGGGTTTATTGCAAAAGGTATTATACAGATGACCTGGGAAGGCTCTGGGATCGGTTAAAATACAATGGCAAAAGAAACAACAGATAGAACGACTATTGACCTTTTTGCCAGTGAAACACGCCGCGGGCGTCCGAGAAGTAACCCACTTTCTCGGGAACAGCAATTAAAGATCAATAAGCGAAACCAAATTCAGCGTGATCGCGCTAACGGTTTAAAGCGAATAGAGTTAAAAGTGTCACAAGATTTATATGATGCCTTGAACCAACAAGCTTTGGACAGTAACATCAGTCGTAGCCAGTTAATCGAATTTATTCTGCAACAACAACTCGACAACTGAGACGTTTTTCGAACATCGCACAACGCGAACTAGATATTTAAAGGATAGACAATGGCAACTGTAGGTCTTTTTTTCGGTAGCGACACAGGTAACACCGAAGCTGTAGCCAAAATGATCCAGAAAAAACTGGGTAAAAGCATGCTCGATGTTAAAGACATCGCTAAGAGCACTAAAGAGCAAATCGCTGAATACGACTTGCTTATGTTTGGCATTCCAACCTGGTATTACGGCGAAGCTCAGTGCGATTGGGATGATTTTTTCCCTGAGCTTGAGCAAATCGATTTTACCGATAAGTTAGTGGCTATTTTTGGTTGTGGTGACCAAGAAGACTACGCAGAATACTTCCTTGATGCCATGGGTATGGTGCGTGACATCGTTGAAGCTCGCGGTGGTATCATCATTGGCCACTGGCCTTCTGAAAGCTATGACTTTGAAGCTTCTAAAGGGATGGTAGACGACAATCACTTTGTCGGTTTAGGTATCGATGAAGACCGTCAACCAGAACTTACCGAAGAACGTGTTGATGCATGGGTTAAGCAAATTTACGAAGAAATGTGTTTAGCTGAATTAGCTGACTAATATTATCTGTTAATACTGTCACCTAATACTGACAAAAAGCGGCGTTGAGCCGCTTTTTTAGTATTGGCTATATAAGATTACTCATAATGACTATGCCAGCAACTGATCACGATATATTACCTAAACACTGGGACATCTTCTGCACCGTAGTCGATAACTATGGCGACATCGGCGTCACCTGGCGTTTAGCCAAACAACTTGCCGCTGAATACCAGATTACAGTGCATTTATGGGTAGATGACCTACATAGCTTTTCACATATTTTACCCACACTAGATCCCACTGAGCCGCGACAAACCTTTAATGGAGTGAATATATTTCATTGGAAT
Organism: Shewanella phaeophyticola; assembly: GCF_025398315.1. Taxonomy (GTDB): domain Bacteria; phylum Pseudomonadota; class Gammaproteobacteria; order Enterobacterales; family Shewanellaceae; genus Shewanella; species Shewanella phaeophyticola. The sequence continues at coordinate 1,656,287 of NZ_JAODOQ010000001.1, read as the reverse complement.
AACCCATTGGATATAGACTATATAGCCGGAGAAGTGGTTATTGAAGCCTTTGCTTGTGAATTACCCGAACAAGTAAAATCAGTCATCGATAAACTGCACAAGCAACCGCAAAGTACAGTTCCCTATTGGTTAAACCTAGAGTATTTGAGCGCCGAAGATTGGGTAGAAGGCTGTCACGGTTTACCGTCAACTCAAGCAAATGGGGTAAAAAAATGGTTTTACTTCCCAGGGTTTAGTGACAAAACGGGCGGATTAATTTGTGAGCAGCAATTGTTTATTGAGCGCGATAACTGGCAAGCTAACCCCAATAATAAAATGGCCTTATTTAGCCAACTTGGTTTAAGTGACATTGAGCCTGATGACACTGTCATCAGCGTGTTTAGTTACGAAACAGCTGCGCTCAGCGCATTAGTTGAACAATGGCAACACGCAACTCAAGCGATGCATGTGCTTATTCCTAAAGGCCGAAGTTTACACAGCTTAACTGAGTTTCTTCCCTGCCTTGTCAGTGAGTTAGTACCTGGGCAACAGATCAAGTTAGGCAAACTCACATTGCATATTTTACCCATGACCGATCAGACAGGCTTTGATCGCTTGCTATGGAGCTGTGATTTTAATATTGTGCGGGGGGAAGATTCATTTTTGCGCCTAATGGGCAGCCAAACCTTTTATTTGGCACATCTATCCGCAAGAAGATGATTATCATCTAGTAAAATTACAAGCTTTTATGCGGATTTACTGCGATAATCTCGCAGCACAAATCGCAGCAACCTGGGCTGAGGTGAATTTGGCCTTCAACCAAGGGGATGCAAACGCCGTGGTTAACCACTGGCAGCAATTGAATTCTGTTATTTTGCCATTACAGCAACATGCGATTAATTGGCCAAATAGCGCGTTAAATGATGCAGATCTTGCGAGTCGACTAGTTCAATTCGTTAAAAATAGCTAAGATACTGCTCTGTAAATATAAAAAGTCCATATATATAGGAAATAGTACAATGAAAACTGCTCATGAAATCCGTCCTGGCAACGTGATCATGTTAGATGGCAGCCCATGGGTTGTTCAGAAAACTGAAACAACTCGTTCTGGCCGTAATGCTGCAATCGTTAAGTTAAAATTAAAAAACTTATTGCTTGATTCTGGCACTGAACAAACCTTCAAAGGCGAAGACAAGTTAGAAGACATCATTTTAGAACGTCTTGATTGTACTTATTCTTACTTTGCTGATCCTATGTATGTATTTATGGATGAAGAGTACAACCAGTATGACGTTGAAGCTGACAACCTAGGTGATTCAGCTGCATACATCGTTGATGGTATGGAAGATCAGTGTCAAGTCACTTTCTACAACGACAAAGCGATTTCAGTTGAATTACCAGTACACATCGTACGTGAAGTTATCTACACTGAGCCATCTGCTCGTGGCGACACTTCAGGTAAAGTAATGAAGCCAGCGACCATCACTGGTGGCGGTACTGTTACTGTGGCTGACTTCGTTAAAGTGGGCGACAAAATTGAAATTGACACTCGTACCGGTGAGTTCAAAAAGCGCGTTTAATCGCCAGTTAATTTGAGTTCAAGCTGAAATAGCCATAACTCAAGTAAACTCTTTAAAAGCCAGCATACGTGCTGGCTTTTTTGCCTCTACCCAACACGAAGTCACTAAAACAAGCACCACAAACAGCATAAAAAACTAAAGCAAAGGCTTAAGTAGCGCCCCAAATAGCATGAACGACTGATATTATTATTCAATTTGCTCGTTTGCCTCTTCCACAATATCAATAAATTCGTTATGGTTCGCTAACTTAAGCCGTAATTAGTTATTGAGAATAGTATGCGTCCCATTATCAAATCCAATAAGCTTGACTCTGTTTGCTACGACATTCGTGGTCCAGTGCATAAAGAAGCCCGCCGTTTAGAAGACGAAGGTCACCGTATTTTAAAATTAAACATCGGCAACCCGGCACCATTTGGATTTGAAGCCCCTGAAGAAATCGTGCGCGACGTGATTTTAAATCTGCCCAGTGCGCAAGGTTATTGCGAATCTAAAGGCCTATTCTCGGCACGTAAAGCCATTGTGCAACATTACCAGGCACAAGGTATTTTTGGTGTTGATATTGAAGATATCTATATTGGTAATGGGGTATCTGAACTTATCGTAATGGCCATGCAAGGGCTACTCAATACCGACGATGAAGTACTTATTCCCTCACCTGACTACCCATTGTGGACTGCAGCTGCCAATCTTGCTGGCGGTAAAGCGGTGCATTATCGCTGTGATGAAGAAGCCGATTGGTTTCCTGACTTAGACGATATCAAAAGTAAGATCAGCAACCGCACTCGAGCCATCGTGTTAATTAACCCGAACAATCCTACCGGCGCAGTGTATAGCGAAGAGTTACTGTTACAGGTTATCGAGTTATGCCGTCAGCACGACTTAATCTTATTTGCCGATGAAATTTACGATAAAATTTTATATGACGAAGCAAAACACATCCCTGCAGCGGGTTTGTCTGATGACATTTTAACCATTACTTTCAATGGCTTATCAAAAGCATATCGTGCTGCAGGTTTCCGTGTTGGCTGGATGATGCTGTCGGGCAATTTAAAAGCAGCTAAAAGCTATATTGAAGGCCTGGAAATGCTCGCATCAATGCGCTTGTGTGCCAACGTGCCTAATCAGCATGCAATTCAAACTGCACTTGGCGGTTATCAATCCATTAATGAGTTAATCTTACCTAATGGCCGCTTAACCGTTCAGCGCGACGCGGTTTATGAGCTATTAAACCAAATCCCAGGTGTGAGCTGTAAAAAACCCAAGGGTGCTTTGTATGCCTTCCCTAAATTAGACATGAAAAAGTTTAATTTACGTGACGATGAACGCCTAGTGCTCGACTTATTGAAATCAAAAAAAATATTACTTGTGCAAGGTACTGCCTTTAATTGGCCAGAGCCAGACCATCTTAGGGTCGTATTTTTACCGCATAAAGAAGACCTCACCAAAGCCTTAGTTGAGTTTGGTGAATTTCTTGATGATTACCAACAATAATCATTAAGCCTCAAACATAAGCGACTGAACAGTCGCTTTTTTTTATCCTAAAGCTCAGGTAAGCTGGCAATATACAGATTATTGTTGATTGAGCGCAGTAAGGAGTCTCATGAGTCATCTATTTGCCCATTTAGCCCGAATGAAGTTAATTCAACGCTGGCCATTAATGTACAACGTGCGCCGCAGAAAACGTTCAGGAACATTCATTACAAGTCGCTATGGTTGCACATGCCCTGGTGATTATCAGTAATAAAAAGTTCGATACCCATTTAGACCCTAATCAAGCGGCAACCATTGCCATTTATCATGATGCCAGTGAAATCTTAACCGGCGACTTACCGACTCCGGTTAAGTATTTTAATAAAGAAATCGAAGCTGAATATAAAAAAATTGAAGCCATTGCCGAACAGCGTATGCTTGAAATGGTACCCGATGAGTTTAAAGACGATTATCGCAGTTTGTTTATTAGCCAAGAAGCCGACCCACAATATAAAGCCATAGTGAAAGCCGCCGACACTCTGTGCGCTTATTTAAAATGTCTAGAAGAACACAAAGCCGGAAACAGTGAATTTAACAGTGCCCGTAAGCGTTTAGAGCACATGCTTGATGAGAACCCTAACCCAGCAGTACGTTATTTTAGAGACTGTTTTATCCCAAGCTTTACCCTGAATTTAGACGAAATTAATCAAATGCTGTAAGGAGCCTTATGTCCGATACCACAACACAGCAAGACAATATTTGGCATCAGCGCCTATTAGGTGAAGACAAACAACGTCGCAATGATCATCGCAGTCCATTTCAGCGCGACCGCGCACGTATACTGCATTCTGCCGCCTTTAGACGCTTACAAGCTAAAACCCAGGTGTTGGGTGTCGGCATGAACGACTTTTATCGCACTCGTTTAACCCACTCGTTAGAAGTGTCGCAAATTGGTACCGGTATTACCGCACAATTACGTCGTAAATATCCAGAGTTTAAGCCGTTACTTAACTCCATGAGTTTGATTGAATCGATTTGTTTAGCCCACGATATTGGCCATCCGCCTTTTGGCCACGGCGGAGAAGTGGCGCTCAATTATATGATGCGTCATCATGGTGGATTTGAAGGCAATGGCCAAACCTTCAGAATTTTATCGCGACTAGAACCTTACACGCCATCCTGGGGGATGAACCTCACTCGGCGAACCTTGCTTGGGATCATGAAATACCCAGCCATGCATTCACAACTGTATATTGATCTCAACAAACCCGACATTGCAAACCATAGGCAATTAAAGCCATCTGACTGGCCGCCAGTAAAAGGGTTATTTGATGATGACAAGCCGATTAGTGATTGGGTATTATCAGCACTGAGCGACAACGATAGGCAACGGTTTATTAGCAGTGAGCAAAGCACTGTCAACACCCAATACCCTCACCTCAAAACTCGGTTTAAGTCGTTAGATTGCTCGATTATGGAATTGGCTGACGACATCGCCTATGCCGTGCATGACCTAGAAGATGCCATCGTGATGGGCATTGTCAATCAACGCCAATGGCAACATGATGTGGTTGAGCAACTGCACAGCATTAATGATCAATGGCTCAAGTCAGAAATCGCCAACATTGGCGAGAAGTTGTTTTCCCACGAGCATCATTTACGTAAAGACGCCATAGGCACATTGGTCAATGGTTTTGTCACGGCCATTAGTATCAAAAGCAACGATGACTTTGAAGCCGAGTTACTCAAATACAATGCAGAGTTGCAGGCCGATTTTGCCTTAACGCTTCATGTACTCAAACAGCTGGTGTTTAAATACGTCATTCGTAAACCGGAAATTCAAATGCTCGAATACAAGGGTCAACAAATTATAATGGAGTTATTTGAAGCTTTTGCATCGGATCCTGAACGTTTATTGCCGCTCAATACTCGCGAGCGTTGGTTAACCGCAAATGCAGAAAACAGTAATCCTATGCGTGTTATTGCCGATTATATTTCAGGGATGACAGATGAGTTTGCAGGCCGATTGCACCAACAGTTATTTGGTTCAAAAACTGCGGGTATTTTAGAATTAAACAACGAGCACTAATGTTATTGGCTAAAAAAGAAAAAAGCGCTTGGTTATTTATAAGTATAAAAACCAAGCGCTACTGGGTTAAATAAAGGGGAACTAACCCAAACGACACACGACACTTCACTTTTACATACAACAACTGTTTACATATAACGCTTTATATCTCCGCCAACATCACCATTTATGCGGGTTGCATAAAAGCGTTAATTTGCTCAAGCGTTAACACTGGTGTTGCACCAGCAGATTGGGCAACCATAGCACCAACAGCGCAAGCAAAATCGATGGCATATTGCGGGTTATTGTCACTGCACAATTGATACAGTAACGATCCTAAAAACGAGTCTCCGGCTTCCACAGTATCCACCACATTAACTAAGTAGCCAGAGTTGTAAAACTTCTGCCCATTAACACTTAACAAAGCTCCATGACTGCCTTTTGTCACACACAAATACTGGGTTTGTGTTTGCGCTGCAATATAATCTAAATTTTGTTCTAATGAATTAAACGGTGAGCCCATTGCCTTGGCAATTTCGTACAGCTCGTCATCATTTAATTTAATAAAATCAGCTTGATTCATTAGCTTAACAATACTGTCGATATCGTAATGTGGCGCACGTAAATTAACGTCAAACACGGTGAAATTGGCACGGTTAACTAAATCAGTTAACGTCGCTAATGACACCGGGCTACGACCAATTAAGCTGCCAAATACCAATACATCAGCTTGCTTAACCTGGCTCATAATAGTGTCAGTTAATGCCACATTGTCCCAGGCGGTATCAGCCACGATTTCATATGACGCAGAACCATTTTTGTCTAGTGTCACCTGAACCGTACTGGTACTTTTAAGCGGATTAATCGCAATACAATCACGATTAACGCCACGTTCATCGATAAATGCCAGTAATTCATGGCCTAATTGATCATCGCCTACGGCACTGATCATTGAGCCCTTAATGCCTAACGCATTTAACCTGACACACACATTCAATGGTGCCCCGCCCACTCGCTTACCGTCTGGGAAACAATCCCATAAGACTTCACCAAAACAGCTGATATTGATGTCAGCCTTGGTTTTATGATTAATTAATACGCTGCTCATTATCATTAACTCTTTGCTTGTAAACGGGCTTGCATTATCACTTTAATATCGCTGTTTGGTGCATACAAATCAGCAATGGCTTTACGATACTCTTTGCAGAATGTGGCTTGATTATTTAAATCACCAAATAAATCTGTTAGCTGTAAAAATGCCAGGGGATCTTGCCCGGTTTTACTTGCATAATCGTGTAATTGAGCAGCCATTTGATCGTTAATATCTAATACTTCACCTTGTTGATTAACCTGTTTATCGCTGTATAAGCACCAGGTTGCAATCACTAAACACGCTAAAGAAGTATCGCGATTTAACGCAATGTTTTCGTTAATCGATGCAATGATAAACTTAGGCAATTTTGCTGAGCTTTCTAAACAAATGCGTGCCAAACTGTCTTTAATGTTTGGGTTAGCAAAACGCTCAATTAAGGTGTCTTTATACTGGTTTAAGTCAATCCCGGGTAACGGCTCAATCAGTGGTGTCACTTCATCGTCCATAAACTTGCGTAAATAGGTGGCAAATAATGGATCAGAAACCGCTTCATCAATCGTGGCAAAGCCATGAATTGAACCCAACAAACCTAAAACAGAATGACCAGCATTGAGTAAACGAATTTTCATTTTTTCAAATGGAGTAACGTCGCTAACAAACTGCGCGCCAACATTATCAAACGCTGGGCGGCCATCACTAAAGTTGTCTTCAATAACCCATTGAGTAAAGGCTTCACAGGTGATTGGCCATTCATCATTAATATTTAAAGTATTGGCGACATAATCTATATCAGCTTTGATCGTAACAGGCGTAATACGGTCAACCATCGCATTAGGGAACGCAACGTTAGCTTCTATCCATTGACCCAGTTCAGCATCAATTTTACTGACAAATGCTAATAACATTTTGCGGGTCATATCCCCGTTATGTTGAACGTTGTCGCAAGACTGAACGGTAAAGGGTTTCATGCCCAGTGCTTTACGCTGCATTAACGCAGCAGTGATATAACCAAACGCAGTAATGGGATCGTGCAGATTAGCCATATCATGGATAATCTCAGGGTTTGTAAAATCAAACTCACCCGTTGCTGGGTTAAAGTTATAACCCCCTTCCGTAATGGTTAATGAGACAATTTTTGTGTCTGGGTTAATCAGCTTATCAATAACTTGCTGTTTGTTTTCTGGTGCAAATAAAAAGTCAATCATCGCGCCAATTACCTGATGATCAATCTGTCCATTTGGGTGGCGCACAGTCAAACTGTATAAGTAATCTTGTTTAACCAATACATCACGTAAACCACGATTCGCTTCTAATAAACCCACACCGCAAATGGCTCCACGACTCTGAGCCTGGTGTTTTAAGTAATTCATTAACATACATAGCCTGGTGAGCACGGTGAAAGCCACCCACACCAATATGCACAATACCTGCAGTAAGTTTACTGCGATCGTATTTCGGCACATCAACATCAGCAGGTAAAGTAGAAAGAGATTGTTGGTTTAGCGTATTCAATGATGCGCGATTGAGTTGAGCGTTCTGCATGAGCATGTGCCTCATAAAAAATAACAAATAAACAACTACGTGTTATTACGGTAAATAACACACCAGACTTAAGACGACTGTTTATAAGAGTCGTTTTAAGCCATTACAGTAATTAATATTCAAACTAGATATTCAATTTCTTATGACGTTTTAATGCAACATAAGAACAACTAAAATAAATGATAGTACAAGCAAAACACACGCTTTCGAATAATGTTTTATTGTCTGCATATACTTCCATATTAGGACTAAAGAACATCACATTAACCGCCAACATTGTAATGGTCATTAACGATACGAATGCAAAACCATTTAATAATTTAGTAATTTTACTGCCGTCATCAATAATATCTTTATCATTTATCGCCATAGACTCTTGATATTCAGCAATCTGTTGCTGGTCATTTTCATCAGCTAAAATAGCATCGGTATAATCTAAATCCGCGCCATACTTTTTAGCTAACACGGTATAAATGATGATGGTAAAAATCCATGTTGGAATAAATAAATAATAAAATGAAATAATATCTAAGCTATTTAATCCAAAACCAAATATTAATGCTAACGCCCACGTTGCAATAGCAGGTGTACTTTTAGAGAGGTTTTGATATTTAGCCCAATAACGAGTTAACCCAATTTTAGGAAATAACACATGCTCGGCAAACACAATCCCGCCCACTGGCACAACTAATAAACCTGCATAAGTTAAGAGTGGCAGCATTTGGGTAAACACAAATGGGAAGCAGGCAATCACAACGGTCACTAACCCTACAACAGCGGTCGTGCGTTCACGTGATTGATTAACAAAGATTGACTGAGCGGCTAAACCGGCACGATAAAGGTTAGCATTTGCAGTGAGTCCAACCCGCAATAATGATAATAACAAAACCAGAAAAGCCCAATGCATGATATGCCACATCACCTGGATCAAGTTGCGTAATGGTGGTTTTTAAAAGCACAGCAGTACCTGCACCCATAATACCTGCAGAGATCCACGCAATGTAGTGACCAAAAAACATCCCTACGCCTGAAAACAAGCCATAACTTTTGCGTTTCGCAAAACGGAAAATAGCCATGTCGATTAAACCAAAATGGGTAATCGAGTTAGCAGCCCAAGCAAAGCCTATTACTTCAAGTAAACCAATGCCTTTTTCGCCTTTATCATTCACCCCAGTCCAGATTGAATTGTCGCCAATAGTGATAAAGTCTTGCCAATTCGTTAAGGTCGTACTGCCTATTACATGATTTGACAGCGCTGGAAATAACGTAAATGAGCCCGCGATAAAGATGACAAACAACCAAGGAGCACAAATTTTAGAAAAATCGGCAACCGTTGAAAAACCGTACATAGCGACCACGACCACAATAGAGCCGACGGCTAAGACAATCATCACAAACCATAAGCTACTTGGGTACCAATTTAATTGGGCGGGAATATCAAATAAAAATCGTACTGCGGTGGATGACACGGTGATCATCGCGGCGGATATCACCGAGAAAATAATAACGTTAGCCCAGTTATAGAGCTTGGTCATTGAATCACCAGCAATTTTATTTAAATAATTATAAAGACTTAAACGTGTTTCTACTGCAATAGGCGCAGTTAATAGCCACCAAGAACACATCGCTAACAGGTTACCAATCAGTAACCCTAAAAGAATATCAATGGTTGATGCACCTAAGGCAACAAAAGTTGCACCAATCACAAATTCGGTCGCGGCCACATGCTCCCCGGCATACAAACCCGCAAAATGTTTCCAACCGTGGAGCTTATTTTTGGCAACTGGAAGCTGCTCTTCATTCATTTTATCAAATGAATGGGAGTGTTGACTTGTAGTCATTATTTTTATGTTCCTGTTTTTTCGCAGGTAAATTAATCCCTCACCAAAATACGATGATAAAATTAAACAACTTACCTTTTTGACTATTTACTATTTCGTTTTATTCGAAATAATAACCCCATTTTTTGTTTCTCTTGCACTCATGTTGTTGTACAACATAAATTATTTAATTTTTTGTAATATTTGTTCAGCAGTATATTCATTGGTGATTAATGAATTAATTAATCCACCTTTTAATGCCGCATAAATGGCATTCACTTTACTTTGCCCTGCGGCTATACCGTATACCGGTTTGCTAGCATTAAGTTGCAACGGCGCGCTCATCACTAATTCATTTATCGAATTGTTAATTAATTGCCCTTGTTTATCATATACCCAGCTTATAATTTCACCGGCAGCGTTATCGCTAACTAATTCATTCGCTTTTGCCAGGTCAATAAAACCGTCAACCATTAATGGTGAGTTGTTACCCATTTGGCCAATCCCCACAAAAGTTGCATCTGCTTGCTGGGCTAACGCTAAAATACTTTTTACTGGTGTAATCCCATGTAATAACTGTTTTTCAGCAACCGAATGGGCAATCACTGGCAACGGCATAGGATAATGTTTAGCCTGTACCCTGTTAGCCATACTCACAACAATATCAAATGCTGAAGCAGATCCATCTGACATCATATTACCGAGCAGCGACACAATTTTATGTTGCGGACATTGCATTGACGGTAACTCATCTATACAGGCTTTGAGTGCCCGGCCGGTTCCAAATGCTAAGGTTTTAGGTGTATCTGATTTTAAGTAACGCTCTAACACTGCAGCACTGGTTTGCGCTAAACCATGCGTTGAACTTTGGTCAGCTGGATCACTCGGCACGATTTCGCATTCCAGTAAATTAAAGCGCTGCTTTAATTGCTCGGCGAGCTCCATACACCGGCTAATTGGATGGTCTAGGCGTACTTTAATCAACCCTTCACTGACAGCCAGCGCCACGAGTCGTTGCGCAGATTGTCTTGATACTTCTAACTTTTGCGCAATTTCGTCTTGAGTATTTTTAGCAACGTAATATAACCATGCCGCTCTTGCTGCATCTTCTAAGCGTGCTAATTCTGAATTAGACTTATTGTCCATCTTATATTTATCCTATTCAGTATTAGCGCATCAACGCGGGCAAAAGTGCGGAAAAATCATCCCAGTGTTTCAACACGGGTACTTGCGCAAATGCCTGTTGAACCGTTTGATTATCAGGGTTCATATGGCCGCCACCCACATAATGTAATACAGGCATATTGGCTGCGACAGCGGCTGTTACACCAAAAAAGCTGTCTTCTATCACCAAGCAATGTTCCGGTTTTACTCCCATACGTTCAGCGGCATGTAAAAATAAATCGGGTGCAGGCTTACCCTGCTTAACTTCGCTTGCCGTAAACACACAACCATTAAAAATATCGGTTAACCCAACCACTGACAACGCTTTGGTTGTTCGAGGTAAACTGCTACTGGTGGCGATACAAAAAGGTACAGTTAACTGTGGCAATACCTTGTTAATCCCAGCGGTTAGGGTTAATTGATGCTCAAAGACCGCTAATAGCTGCTCGCGATACTCTATTTCAAAATGTGGCGGTAATGTGAGTGACAATAAACCTTCGATTTTTTGAGCCACTGTGGCAAATTTGCAGCCTAAAAAATGTTGCTGTACAAACGCCATATCAATCTCAGCACCTAACAGTGCCAACTTGTCGATAAGCACATTGGCACTGATCACTTCACTGTCGATAACGACACCATCACAATCAAAAATCACCAGTTGTGTATGGTTGCTCATAAACCCGCCTTAATGAATAGAGTAAAAACAATGCCCTATAGTACATTGGCTCAGTGATAATTCGGTAACTTTACTGTTGATCAGTCTGGTATGTATCAACGTTGTGCAAAATAACAACTGCCGAGTCCACATTAACACCTTTAATTAAGCTTTTGCTCTAACTGTGAGCATATGCCCTCTTGTTGAGCATATTCCCTTTTCTTCATATTGATGTCAATCACATTTATTCAATTAAATAAGCAAAACAAGGTTTAGCCATTGCTTATATTAAGTTGGCAGTAATAAAATATTATTTAAATTCAATCGTGTAATATTTCAACTTTGTTAAATTTTATACCGCGACCATGTTACAGTTGATTAAAAATCACTCTATCTTAAATAGAGAACAATGATAAAATCTGTTTAACACCACGTAAATTGGCTACTGATGAGCACATCTAAATGCACCATTGTTGTACATCACAAATTGCCGTCTAAATGCTAAAGGCCGCATAAATAAACGCTTAATTTAAGCCCAAAAAAGATTAAAAACAGGCTTAACATGTTGTAATAAAATTACATTCATAGGCGATTTGTGGCCATTATCACAACAATATTGTGTAAATGGCTGTAATTTTATTAACAAAGAATATTTTACAAAAACGATTTGTTGAATATTTTTAGAGGAAATCAACATGACAGTAACTAACACTCAAGAACTTGATCTATTAGTTGAACGTGTAGCCAAAGCACAAGCTCAGTTTGCTAATTTTAGCCAAGAGCAAGTCGATGTTATTTTTAGAGCCGCAGCCTTAGCTGCAGCAGATGCGCGCATTTCACTTGCCAAAATGGCCGCGACTGAAACCGGTATGGGCGTGCTTGAAGACAAAGTCATTAAAAACCACTTTGCGTCTGAATACATATATAACAAGTATAAAGATGAGAAAACCTGCGGTATTTTGTCTGAAGATTTAACCTTTGGCACCATTACAATCGCTGAGCCCGTAGGGATAATTTGCGGAATTGTACCAACAACCAACCCAACCTCTACCGCCATTTTTAAAGCCCTTATTAGCTTAAAAACCCGCAACGGTATTATCTTTTCGCCGCACCCACGGGCTAAAAACTCAACCACAACCGCAGCCAGAATCGTACTAGAAGCCGCGATTGCAGCAGGTGCACCAAAAGACATTATAGGCTGGATAGACCAACCTAGTGTGGCACTGTCTAACCAATTAATGACACACGACAAAATCAATTTGATTTTAGCCACTGGTGACTCTGGTATGGTGAAAGCCGCCTACTCTTCTGGTAAGCCTGCTATTGGTGTTGGCGCGGGTAACACCCCAATTGTGATTGATGAAACCGCAGACATTAAACGTGCAGTGAGCTCAATTTTAATGTCAAAAACCTTCGACAACGGTGTGGTGTGTGCGTCAGAGCAAGCGGTGATTATTGTCGACAGCATCTATAAGCAAGTAAAAGAACGTTTTGCTCAGTATGGTGGTTACATATTGTCAAAAGCTGAAACCGCTGCTATGCAAAATGTCATTCTTAAAAAGGGCGCACTTAATGCCGACATCGTAGGTCAAAGTGCAGTAACGATAGCTGCTATGGCAGGCATAACCGTACCCAGCCACACTAAAGTATTGATTGGCGAAGTGACCGACATTAACGACGCTGAAGCCTTCGCCCATGAAAAGCTCTCACCATTACTTGGCATGTACAAGGCCAAAGACTTTAATGAGGCCATGGATAAAGCAGAAGCCCTTGTCACCCTTGGCGGCATTGGCCATACCTCTGGTTTATATACAGATCAAGACACTCAAGAAGCGCGCATCAAAGCCTTTGGTTTTAGAATGAAAACCGCGCGAATTTTAATTAACACTCCAGCTTCACAAGGCGGTATTGGCGACTTATACAACTTCAAGTTAGCGCCATCATTAACCTTAGGTTGCGGCTCTTGGGGCGGTAATTCTATTTCAGAAAACGTTGGCTCAAGTCACTTAATCAACAAAAAAATGGTCGCTAAGAGGGCTGAAAACATGTTGTGGCACAAGCTTCCATCTTCAATCTATTTCCGCCGTGGCAGTTTACCGATTGCCCTTGAAGAGTTAAGCGATAAAAAACGTGCATTAATCATTACCGACAAATTCTTGTTCAATAATGGTTATTGCAACGAAACCTTAAAGATTTTAAAAGCACAAGGACTAGAAACTGAAGTCTTTTACGAGGTAGAAGCCGACCCAACATTAGCCATTGTTCGTCAAGGCGCAGCGGTTGCACAAAGCTTCCAGCCAGATGTGATTATTGCATTAGGTGGCGGCTCACCCATGGATGCTGCAAAAATCATTTGGGTAATGTATGAACACCCAGATGTCGATTTTGCCGATTTAGCCCTACGCTTTATGGATATTCGTAAGCGTATCTACAAGTTTCCTAAAATGAGTCGTAAAGCCAAAATGGTGGCGATACCAACCACATCAGGCACAGGCTCAGAGGTCACTCCTTTTGCGGTAGTAACCGATGAAACCACAGGCATGAAATACCCTATTGCCGATTACGAGTTAACCCCAAGTATGGCGATTGTTGACCCTAATCTTGTGATGGATATGCCTAAATCGTTAACAGCCTTTGGCGGTATTGATGCAGTCACCCACGCATTAGAAGCCTATGTCAGTGTGATGGCTAACGAATACAGTGATGGCCAGGCACTACAGGCATTAGATTTATTGGTAAAATACTTACCCGATGCTTATGAGTTAGGTGCAAAAGCGCCAGTCGCTCGTGAGAAAGTCCATAACGGCGCCACCATTGCTGGTATTGCCTTTGCCAATGCATTTTTAGGTATTTGTCACTCAATGGCACACAAATTAGGAGCGGAGTTTCATTTAGCACACGGTCTTGCCAATGCATTGTTAATCTCTAACGTTATTCGTTTTAATGCGACAGACATGCCAACCAAACAAGCCGCGTTCAGTCAGTACGATCGCCCTAAAGCATTATGTCGTTATGCCGCCATTAGTGAACACTTAAAGTTAGGTGGTAAAACAGACGAGCAAAAAGTGGAAAAACTGATTGAGAAAATTGAACAGCTTAAAAAGCTCATTGGGATCCCAGCTTCGATTCAAGAAGCCGGTGTTAATGAAGCAGACTTTATCGCCAAGTTAGATGAATTAGCAGAAGATGCATTTGACGACCAATGTACTGGTGCAAACCCTCGTTACCCACTCATTAGCGAGATTAAACAAGTGCTATTAGACAGCTTCTATGGCCGTGCATATAAAGACTAGTATTATTTAAACGCTAATACACAACGCCTTAAGCGCCACCACGCTTAAGGCATTTTTTTAAGTTAACGCCATCAATACCGCGCTGTCAGCATGGATTTGAGTGGTATCAAATAACGGTACATGAGTGTGTTGCTGCTGCACTAGCAAGGCAATTTCGGTACAACCTAAAATCACCGCTTGTGCACCTTGAGCAAAGAGTTTATCGATAATGGCTAAGTAAGCCAGCCTTGATTGCGGGTTAATCTTTCCTAAACATAACTCTTGATATATCACATCATGAATTTTCGTTTGGTCTTCTATATTGGGCACAATCACTTCAATGGGATAATTGTCGCTGATCCTGCGTTTATAGAAGTCTTGCTCCATGGTAAATCGAGTACCTAATAATCCGACTTTAGTAACGCCATCAACAAGGAGAGCATTAGCGGTCGCATCAGCAATATGCAAAATCGGTATTGAGATTTGCGCCTGGATCTTATCTGCCACTTTGTGCATGGTATTGGTACAAATCAGCACAAAATCAGCACCACCGGCTTCAACCGCTACAGCCGCATCAGCTAATATCTTGGCGGTTTCATCCCATAACCCTTGATGTTGCAGAGCTTCAATTTCAGCAAAATCGACGCTGTACAAACATATCTTTGCTGAGTGTAAGCCACCTAACGCAGCATTAACCCCTTTGTTAATCGCCTGATAATAGCTTTGTGTCGACTCCCAACTCATACCGCCAATCATACCAATGGTTTTCATGCTTATTCCTGTGAAATAAGAAGCAATTAAAGTATAAACATTTATAGCAAAAACTCGTTAATGCATCCATTGATCAACGTTACTCTGTAGCGACTAAACTTCAGAGTAACGCTGGCGCAGCAAAGCATTGACTTCAGCTAGCAATTCGATATGTTTTAGCGGCGTCAATCCCAACAGCTATAGTAATCAAGTTTACTATCGAACCATTGGCTCATCAGGATAGATTCAGCCCTTTTAACTTATGACAAATTGTTTGATGACGTTGTTTCAATTGCTCATGATTACTGGCAAAAACATTATGAGCTTTATGTTGAGTATCATGATTAACCTGAGCACCATTATGCCCACCTCGTTCACCCGAGCGTTCATGCTTATTAATTAATTTTTCATGACGTGCAATCTCAATCTCATGAGTCATGATTTCATGCTCATGCGCGAGAATTTGCGCTTCATGCTGGTGAATTTCGGCTTCGATGCTGTGTAGGGTAGCGAGCAACTTGCTGTGCTCAATACGCCAGTTTCTATGGTCAGCTTGCCATTGTTGGTGATCTAAGTGGTCATGTTTATGATCACTATGGTCGAGTTGGTGATCGTTATAATCATGATTGTGTTTGCTATTCATAATGGACTCCTTCTGGATAAAAAGTCTTTAGCAAGTGTCCTATTAATGTCTTACCACCTAACGTTAAGCGTAATGATATAAACTGCACGAATATCAATTACAGTGCAGTTTTGATGGCCTCAGTGACCAAAGGGAACGAATGGAGCGCTTTGTGTTAGATTTCGACCTTTATTACCCACCAAAAACTGGTTGTTTTTTGTTCCCTGCACTACCAATTTCCTCCTAATATGTTTTTGAGTCAATGTAGATCAGGTATTTCTCTTATTTAGTGTTAATGCTAATAATGGAAAACGCTTATAAAAAGATAGAAATGGTGTATGAAGTGGCTTTAGTTAGAGTTGTCTCGATTAAGAATTAATCAGTAATGAATTGTAAATAATGACTTTTAATTTAATCCGACTCAATTTTTTTGATCAAACGATATTATTTAAAAGATTACTCATCTAGGTCAAACTTTTTCCGAATGCGTTTAGCCCATGACGGCCTTTGTATTTTGTAGCTGTATATACTCTCTGGCACAATGATATTCGGGTTTGCTAATACAAGTGCATCAAAAAAAGCACGTCGATCAAATCCACGATAATTTGAATACATTAGTTGCCTATGTTCTCCATTTTTGAGCACTATCAGGTTTGACATAAATTCTTGCCCTGTATGGTTGATTTGTTTTAATTGCGTAATGTCAGAAACCTTGACCTGCCAGCTCACATCCCCAAAGGTGGGGTCAAAATAGGATAAAGTGGTTGGCGTGACACACACCCTAATTTGTTTATTTTCAAACCAAAACCATAATGCTAATCCAAGTAATATCGCTTCAACAACCCAAATGGCGACATCAACAACCTCAAACAGTTGTGCTAGCGCATGGGTATCGTTCGTTAACCTTGGTAGATATTTGTGAGCTGCTACGTATAAAAGGAGTGCCACGACAGCATTTAAAATCAGTAACAATGCTGACGAACGTTGTTTCTTGGTATAAATGAAGTGAGTTGTCATGTTTACCCTTTATGAGAAGCTAGGTTTTACTATTTCTCAACTAAATTTGGTTTTAATTTGAGTGCAAAACAGAAAATACCCACTTTAACAATGAATGCTCGCCTATTGACTAATAGAAGGCTCATATGTGTTATACGTAACTATCTATTTTTAATACGATGAATAAATTTATAAATTGAACTGTAACCAGTTACAGCATAAAACAAAAACAATGAGCCAATTAATATTTGAGAAATATGGCTTAACATTTCTGTTATTCCGCCAAAAATTGGATGAATTAAACTCCATATCCCCATCAATATAAATGTTATACCTAGTAGAGCTCCCAGAAAGCGCATAATTAACTTTTTAGTTACCATAAATTATAGATCCTCCGATGACGTATAAGTGTCCCAACAAGCAGAACGAGGGCATTTAGTGGTTTGTTATAAGCATATAATTAGTGATTACCATCTGATCCAGCACCACTGCTATCTCTTGAATCCTCCGCCAAAATTCGAATGCTTGCAGACTGCTTGATCTTGGCTTTTGTTAAACTGCCACAAAGCAATAGCAGCAAAATATGGGATTAACCAGACAAGAACAATCTGAGCAAATTTTTGCACATTATCCAAGTCCCCTCTTTTAGCTAAGAAGACTGATATGACAAGGCTTAACACAAAGTAAATGGCTAGAGCAAAGTATATGATAAAAAGTAAATCCATCCCGTACTTCCTCGGCTTATTAGAAAAATAATGTCGCCCATGATTTTTAATGGCGTTTGTACTGTTTTCATCAATGCTTATTTTTATAAACGTTCACTGCCCCACGAAATTAAAAAATGGCCTACGACCACTAACGTCGTGGCGCTTCACCCACACCAGACCAAGAGGAAACCAACGGCTGTTCCCTCTTGGATCTCCCAGCCGCCACGTCATTTTCTGCAACGACCTCAAGTTCAGAGTTGAATTTAGGCATTTCAAGCTGAGGCATCTCACTCATTTATGGACAATTTCGAGTTAGAGCTGATGTTCAAAATTCAATCCTTCGCATTAGAAAAAGCAATGTTCGAATCAACCGCAATTGCTAATGATATTTCATTTTATTGCTTAGATCTGTTCCATTCTGACAACTGCAACGTTGGCTATTCCAAATCCTTTCAGAGTGTTACGGTGTACTTCCTCATCATCAGGGTCATAAAATGTCGCAACCCATTTAGCATCAGATCTGACTGATTGCCCCAACTTCAGGAAGTAGGGTAAATCTACTTCAGCTAATGAGTGACCGAGAACATATACTTCATCAATATTGCCGAGCCTTGCAAAAAAGTCTTCATTGTTTTTTATGATCTGATCTGTGCTCTTGAAAGTGGCTAAGAAATACTGATTGATAGAATTCTTACCAAGCTCGAATGAGTAGTCATATTGATCAGATTGATAATCCATCCAACGCTCTAAGTCTTCATCACTCAATCCTGATGGTGGTTCAGCAGGCTTCTCTTTGAAATTTTCAGGATCAACACCATGACCGAGAATTAGCTCATCAACATGTGTATTGGCTTTTCCGTGAATAAATAATATGTTCTCATCGGGGACTGCGTAGTATTGAGAAAGTGTATCTGTGTAGTTGAATGTGAGGTAGATAGCGTCCCTATCAATATTTACTGAACGGCTATGATCAAACATAGGAAACTGCACAGCCAAAATGAACTCTTTGAATGCTTTATACAGTTCAGTGGTTAGAAGGCCCAGTATTCTCTCCATTTCAATTAAAAGCGTGTATCTGTCTCGGTCTTTAAAGTCATCTGAGGAATAGTTTGGCATTGCATCCATGTTTGCTTCTAAAACAGAATATTTATCAAGCAGTGACATACTTGTTTCAAATTCAGACCATAAAGGGTCTGACATTGTTGTTGGACAATCTGGGTCTAAATCAGCAAACCCGTAATAGTTGAGCAATAGTTCATATGTTTCCCTGTAGTTTTTTTTGAGATAAAGTCCAAAAGATGTATAGCTAGTTTCAAGGCCATGATAAACATCAAAGCCATTACCTATTACATATAGCTTCATGTCAGTCACCGTTGATATCTAGTTCTTTGAAGTTAATGACTTCGGAGTCATTATCAGTCAGCTCAAAATATGTATCTTGGAAGTAAAACTCTTCAATGTATGCGTTAGCTTTTAATCCATCTGGATAGGCAAGTGTGAAATGGGCAGTGTATGTTTCTTTATGTTTTACTGTTGACTCATTACTCAAGACGAATACATATTGCTTGTCTTCAGGATCCCAAGGTGAACGATCATAATCTGAGAATCGGTAATCTGCCGTAACAACCACCTCAAATTCTACTTCATATTCTGCACGTTCGGCATCGACATTCTGTAAGTTTTTCTTCTCAACATTCACCGAGTTGATTTCTATAGAATTGATAATATCATCGAAAGGATCTGCGTTTTCATAGTTGAACTCGCCATCTTCGAGAGCTTGCAGGGCATCCGCTTTGATTTGTTCTAGGAGTTGTTCGAATATTTCATCAGCAAATTTGGCTGGTTCTTCGTACGCTTTGTCGCTTCGAACAATCAAGTCAATTAGGTCATCTACGTTTTCAAGATTAATGAAGTTATCTTCTTTCTCACAGAATGATTTCATATCGCCATCGTCACTAACGATATAGACTGGATATCTTCTAGCTAAGCTCACCTGTTTAATAGCTTCTAGCGCAAATGCATCAGGGAATTCGTGCTTTTTTGATTCTTTGCCAAAAGGAGGAAGGTTGTTGAAGTAAGCATCAAATACAACTTGAGGGTTAACAGTGCTTACATCAATTGTTTCGACGTAGCCGTTTTCGACGAAGTCATCAAATTTTTCACTGATAACAACATAAATATCATCACCTTTAACCTTGGTGAAGATGCCATGACAATCAAGGTTGGGGGTGTTTCTTAGGAACATCGCATCTCTTTGCATCTTCTTTATCATAGAAGCTGCTTCTTCAGATTTGGGGCACAGGCTTTTCAGGAGAAAAGCCTGTATCAGCAAGCCTCAGCAGTCTGTTTGCTCTGAGAGCCTCAGAGCGTCTTCCAGTTCCACTCCAAGGTAACGAATAGTGTTATCTAGCTTCGAGTGCCCCAGCAAAATCTGTACCGCTCTGATGTTTTTTGTTTTGGCATAGATCAAGGTTGCTTTAGTACGGCGCATGGAATGAGTGCCATAGTAGTCCGCATTCAATCCAAGTTTTACTGCCAGAGTTGAAGAAGCTCCCACGCAAGAACAAGCTGGCCATCCGTTACGAATACCTGAAGGCCAGTATCCAAGCCAAGGTTGAACATCCATTTAGGATAGTTAAATGTCAGTTTGGTTTCGTCAAAGCCAGGTACAAGGAACTGGTTAAAAACGACAGTCAGCTGGTGATGTTATTCAACTTGGCGAACCTAGTGGGAGTCGACCAATTAATAAGCGCACAGGCGAGATCTACCTAAAATGGGAAAATTGACTTAAAACAGGTCCAAAATCAGCCTCATAGAGACGATTTTTAGCTGAAAATAAGAAAATAGAGCCACAGGACGTCGATAATGATGGCCTTGGGGCTCATGTAGGGAGAATCTGACTACTTAATCGCAGCTTCCCTAGTTCTAATTACCTCAATAGCCTTTTCCACTAACTCATCCCTACCTTCTTTCACTCCTTCTATGGTTTGCTTCACCTCAAAATCAGGAATAATACCTACTCTTTGAGTTTCTCCACCGTCAGGATAATAAACTCCAAGACCGGAAAAAGTCGTCCTTAATAGACCCGGCAGAGCAAAGCTCACAATGTTGCCATCTGCACCTGACGTTTTACTCCCTATTATCGCAGTGTCTCTACCCGCCCTAAATGCCATCGCAGTAAACTCAGCTTGACTTTGCGTGTTTTCATTCACTAAGACAACTAGCTTTCCTTTAAAAGTCACTTCCGACGGTTTAAGAACCGCTACATTACCAACGCCAAACTCACCCGGGTTATTTATGTTTGGATAAGTGAATTTCGCGAATGCTCTTTTATCTTCCACGAAAAATGAACCCAAGCTATACATTGATGGAGTGTTAGGATAATTTCGAATATCAATTATAATGCCTGCCGCATCCTTGAATTGATTTTTTATAGAATCCACATCCTTTTTTTCAATGGTGGCCAACGTAACGTAACCAATATCCCCATCGATAGTTTTATAGCTTTTTTCACCCTTAGGTTTGCGATACAACTGGAAAACGTGCAACTCTTCCTTTTTGAATAATTTTAGCGACGTATTACCCATTAACTTGTCGCGCCTAAAGCTTATATCTATTTTAGCCTTATTCGACCTCAACAAATCAGGAGCAATATCTCTTAGCCTTGAAGCTTCATTTGATGCAGGGTAATAACGCAGCTTATCCCTAACCAACTCTTCCACGGCGACACCATCGATCTCTGTAATAACATCACCTATAGACAGGCCGCTCAGGCGGGACATATCGCTGATATCACGCTTGTTTTCCGTGTAAAAATCCACCACAACAAGCTCACCCTCAACAAACCTTGTGAAAACTGGTGGGTAAAATTCACCTCGCATTTTTTCAACTTCACCGCGACCAGCCCATAAATTAGCATGCGTATCCTTAAGCTCACCCATTAAAGATAGCGCCACTTTTTCATAATCTAACCGATTTTTTGCCCCTAGAAACAATGGAATATATTCAGCGAGAACACTACTCCACTCCTTATCAGTCAAATGCTTATACGGAAAAAAATATTGAACCAAGTTCCAATACCGGTATAAAGCTAATAATCTAAACCCATCATCTGGATACGGCATATTAGAATAAGCTTTTTCATTTGAAAAAATGACCCTCCGCCTGCTGTTTGTGGTTACATAAAAGCTCGCGCCTTGTCTCCGCCCCTCATAAACCGAGTTCAATTTTTTGATTAGTTCTTTTGATAGACCAAATTCATAAAACCATCTATGATCTGGCTTCAGAACAGACTCCTGATTTGTTACTTTACAATCAATACACGGAGTCACCTTACCTAACCGATCGATCCAACCTACCAGACTCTTGTCTCTCTCCTGAACATCCACAACTGAAAGATAATCTGGAAGAAACCTAAACAATTCATAATCCCAGTTATAATCTCCCCCTCCCACATTTGGATGGTGATATTTCAGAAACCCCCACACCCTCCCTAAAAGGTCTAAGTTTATTAGTGTTGCCTCATCCACCCCAGACAAAACCAACATTGAACCAGAATCAAATTCGTCATCCTTATATGCGCGAGGAGTCTCACGTAGTTGAGAACTTGTTAATGGTTTATCGTCTATCAGTATCTGAAGATCATCGAACCAAACTTTCCCATTACCCGATAACACACCACCAACTGTAATCGCAGAGGCATTTTTGAGTTCAACATCCAAACTAATCTCAAAATCCCTCCAATCATTGTCACCGAATAATTTCTGCTCTCGCATATTACTAAAGGCTTGATCAGGGTGAACATTAAGCATCAACCCCACCCATCCATCAGTAATACCCTCAGTTTTTACAGCCCCTCTCAACTTAATGTTTTGCCCCTTCGCTTGGAGCGCCAACCAATAACCAAAGGAGCCAGCGTTAGGTTTACTTCCTTTAAACTCAACCGAAACTGATCGCTGCCCACGTTGAAAAACCTTATCATCAACCGAAAAGCTATACCCAGCCTCCCCTCCAGATACCCTCCACCCACTACTGGGGAACTTATCGTAGGTTTCGAAATCTAGGTCAGGTAAACGAGGCTTAGCCATCCCTCCGAAAGCCGCTAACAAAGAAAGCAACAAAACCATGATACGTATATTTTTTTCCATTTTATTAACTTCCTGAATCCTTTACTTCTTCTTATACTAAAACCATAGTAATCACTTTAAGAGCAGATCAAAAAAACTATATGTTCACCACCCTATCACCAACGGTGCTCAATACACCATTGCTTAACTCGTAAATTGTATCGGCCTTAGAAAGAGTTTCCTGCCTATGGGCGATACACACTCGAGTCATATTTAACCGAGCTACTTGTTCGCTAATGCGACTCTCATTCCCCTTATCGAGGTGGCTTGTCGCCTCATCCATAAAAAGAATACTAGGCTCTCTATAAAGAGCCCTGGCTAACAACACCCTTTGTAACTGGCCACCAGATAAGCAGAACCCCATGTCTCCAACTAAGCTATTATACCCCATAGACATACACTCAATCTCACCATGAATAGCCGCGTAACTAGCTACCTTTTCTACCTTAAGCAAGTTTGGAGAAGTGTCAAAAAACGTAATATTATCTAACACCGAACCTGCAAAAAGCGTGTCGTTCTGAAGCACAGCGGAGATCACCTTCCTATAGTTTTTCAACCCTAATTGAGTGATATCTTTACCATCAAACAATATCTTTCCGGAGGTAGGAGGCATTAGCCCGAGCATAATCTTCATCAATGTAGACTTTCCCGAACCTGAAGGACCTGTTATTGCTATCGACTCTCCAGCGCTCACAGTTAGATTCAGGTTTTTCAACAGCATTGGAGAACCCGCGCCGTATTGAAAAGAAACGTCAATTAGTTCTAGACGACCTTCAGGAGGTCTTGTGGTTTATTCAACTGACTCTGGGGCATAAACGAGTTAGTTGTCTTGATTTTAAAATGTTCAAATTTAACTCTGAACTTGAGGACGTTGAAGAAAATAGCGTGAGTCCTGACATGGATGTCAGGCTAGCTTTCGAGGTACAGGATGTACCATCGGAAGCGTTAGCATTTTCGAATAAGGCCAAAGCTGGCTATAAATGAAGTTAAAAGCTGGATCAAACCACGTCGCGAAATTATCGCTTTTCAGATAATTTTGATGTGGCGGCTGGGAGTTCCAAGAGGGAACAGCCGTTGGTTTCCTCTTGGTCTGGTGTGGACGAAGCGCCACGACGTTAGTGGCCGTAGGCCATGAGTACATAAGTACATAAGTACATAAGTACAAAACGTAAAAACTAACACCTGGATCCCGGCTCAAAAGCATTACCGGGAAGACGATTACACTACCCTGCGTAAGTTAAAACTTACGGCCTTTGCTATGGTGTGGCGAAGCCCCAAGATGTTAGTGACCTCAGGCAACATACTTGCGGCTATATGAAAAAGCCATAAAAAAAACCAGCGATTAGCTGGTTTTTAGAGTGATGTCATTACAGGGTTAATTAAAGGGCGGCTAGCGCGTCTTTACATAACTGTGTAATACGATCCCATTCTTCATTGTCTACTGCATCTGTTGGTGCAATCCAGCTGCCGCCGATACAATCAACATTTGGCAAAGCCAAATAGTCTTTGTAAGTGGCTGGGCTGATGCCACCTGTTGGACAAAAACGAATGTCTGCTAGTGCACCAGAGAATGACTTAAGTGCATTCACGCCGCCTGAAGCTTCAGCAGGGAAAAATTTGAAGTGAGTGTAACCTAACTCCATTCCCACCATGATTTCAGAAATACTGGCAATACCAGGGATTAATGGCACAGTGCCCTTTTTAGCCGCTTTTAATAAATCAACTGTGGCACCTGGAGTAATGATAAACTGCGAACCTGCTGCAACCGCCTGGTTAAGCTGAGCTTCATTTAAAATAGTGCCGGCACCCACAAGGGCTTCAGGCACTTCTTTGGCGATTTTTGCAATGGCTTCGAGTGCACAAGGAGTACGTAAGGTCACTTCTAATACACTGATACCGCCTGCAACCAATGCTTTCGCTAAAGGCACAGCATGTTCTAGTTTGTTAATCACCATAACCGGAACGACTGGGCTACGTTTAAACACATCTTGTGGTTGGAGTGACCAGTTATTAGGCTCAATCATATTACCGACTTCCTTCATTTTTAATATAATTCATCAATCGCATTAGTACTACGAGCACCCGTTTCTGGGCTGCTTAAACTGCGACGAAGTGCGCCAAACAATTCACGGCTCCATGCCATAAGCTGAATGGTGTAAATCAACAACCCCAGCGGTGCGACTAGCTAATACGGTTTCATCAACTAAAAGTGATAACTCACCTGTCGTAGCATCAACACGAATTAAGTCACCGTCTTGCACTTTTGCAATTAAGCCACCGTCTAACGCTTCTGGCGTTAAATGAATGGCAGCGGGTACTTTTCCTGATGCGCCAGACATACGACCGTCGGTAACCAATGCCACTCTGAAACCTTTGTCTTGTAAGGTACCTAAAAATGGCGTGAGTTTATGTAGTTCAGGCATACCATTGGCTTTAGTGCTCTGACCTTTAACCACAACCACGCAATCTCGGTCTAGTGAACCAGATTTAAACAAGGCATCGATTTCGTTTTGATCGTTAATCACAACCGCAGGCGCTTCAATCACTCGGTTACCTGCAGGTACCGCAGACACTTTGATCACAGCGCGTGCCTAAGTTACCTTTAAGTAAGGTTAAACCGCCGTTGCTTTGAAAAGGCGTATCAAGATGGGTTAATACTTCTTTGTCTAACGATTCAGTTACACCGTCAACCCACTTTAACTCGCCATCAATAAAACGCGGCTCTTGGGTGTAACGACGTAAACCGTAACCGGCAACAGTATTAACATCTTCATGGATCAAACCACCATCAAGCAATTCTTTGACCAATAACGCCATACCGCCAGCAGCATGGAAATGGTTAATATCAGCATGACCATTTGGATAAACACGGGCTAATAGTGGTACAGCTGCAGATAGATCAGAGAAATCATCCCAGTTGACGATAATGCCAGCGGCACGGGCAATCGCCACAATGTGCATGGTAAGGTTAGTTGAACCGCCGGTGGCTAATAAAGCTACGATGCCGTTAACCACAGACTTTTCGTTAACGATTTCACCAATTGGGGTATATTGCGTGCCCATTGAGGTTAAACGGCACACTTGCTTAGCCGCCATTTTGCTCAATTCGTCACGTAATGGATCGTCTGGGTTTACAAACGATGAACCCGGTAACTGTAAGCCCATGACTTCTAACATTAATTGGTTAGAGTTTGCCGTGCCATAAAAAGTACAAGTACCAGCACTGTGATAAGACTTAGACTCAGCATCTAATAATGCTGCACGATCTACTTTGCCTTGAGCAAATTGTTGACGTACGCGAGCTTTCTCTTTATTAGGAATACCGGATTTCATTGGATCGGCTGGCACAAACAACATCGGTAAGTGACCAAAGCTCAATGCACCAATCAATAGACCAGGAACGATTTTGTCACAAATGCCTAATAGTAAAGCACCATCAAACATGTTGTGCGACAAACCCACTGCCGTCGACATGGCAATCACTTCACGGCTTAATAAGCTCAGTTCCATGCCCGGTTGACCTTGAGTCACACCGTCACACATTGCCGGAACGCCTGCGGCAACCTGAGCAACACTGCCCACATCAGCACAAGCTTGCTTAAGCATGTTTGGATAGGTTTCATAGGGTTGATGTGCCGATAACATATCGTTAAATGCGGTCACAATGCCGATGTTTGCCTTGGTTAATTGGCGCAGTGAATCTTTTTCAACTGGCTGACAGGCGGCAAAACCATGTGCAAGGTTGCCACAGCTTAATGCGCTACGGTGAACGCCTTGAGCTTTAGCATCGTTTAGCGCAGATAAATAGCTTGATCGCGACTGTTGGCTGCGAGCAATGATTCTATCTGTGACGGCTTGTACTACTGAATGCATGGTAAAACTCCTTACGCGCTATAGAACACATCAACGGGCGTTTTACGCTGCGCTAATACGGCTCTAATGGGCATTTGGGTAACATCATCGTTTTCAAGTGCTTGATGATATACAGTTAATTTTGGCTCTCCGACAAGATGCAAATAAATCTGACGACTATTCAAAATGGCATCTTTAGATAACGTAATCCGAGCATGTGGGGCTGTTGTCGGATTAACAGCAGCACATAAATTTTTAGTGGTCAGTGCATTGTCAAGTTCGGCACTGCACGGAAACCATGAACAAGTGTGGCCGTCAGTCCCCATGCCGAGCACCACCACATCAAACGGGCGTGGAAAGTTAGCCAATGACTCACTGGTCATGTCGCAACCCGCTTCTGGGGTGGCAAACATGTTTTTAAGACCGCGAAACTTGGCACTGGCGGCACGATTTTGTAATAAATGTTCACGAACTAATCTTTCATTTGAGTCTTGTTCATCTGCATTCACCCATCGCTCGTCTGCTAACGTGATATACACATCACTCCAATCAACTAACTTTTGGCTTAACAGATTGAACAACTTTAATGGTGTTGACCCACCCGACACCACTAAGCTGGCTTTACCGCGTGTATCAACAGCATCTTGTAATTGCTGTGCAATTTTGTCGGCTAACTTAGCTTCTAAGTCAGCGGGTGAATCAAACGATTTAAATACAGTTTCTTTGATCATGTCTGCTCCCTACTCGTCCCAAGAACGGCCGTCTTTAGTGATTAACGCTACTGATGCGACAGGTCCCCAAGTACCAGCTGGATAGGGTTTCGGCTTTTCACCGCTTTGTTCCCAAGACTGGATGATCCCGTCAACCCAAGTCCACGCTTGTTCAACTTCGTCACGACGTACGAACAAGGCCTGGTTGCCTAGCATGGCTTCAAGCAGTAAACGTTCGTAAGCATCGGCAATACGTTCACTCTTAAAGGTGTCGGTAAAACTTAAATCCAGTTTGGTGGTTTGCAAGCGTTGCTTTTGCTCAAGACCTGGCACCTTGTTCATCATCTGGATTTCAACCCCTTCATGCGGTTGTAAACGGATGGTTAACTTGTTCGGTGGAAGATTACGATAGCTTGCGCGATACAAATTGTGTGGTGGGTTTTTAAAGTACACCACAATTTCACTGCTCTTGAACGGCATACGCTTACCACTGCGTAAATAGAATGGCACGCCAGCCCAACGCCAGTTATCAATATCAACACGCAATGCCACGAAGGTTTCGGTATTTGAATTAGTGTTCGCGTCGTCTTCTTCTAAATAACCTGGTACAGGTGAGCCTTTTAAAAAGCCTGCGCTGTACTGACCACGGACGGTATTTTCGTACACGTTGTCTTGGTTAATTGGACGCAGAGATTTAAGCACTTTAACTTTTTCGTCACGAATGCTGTCAGCGTCTAGGTTGACTGGCGGATCCATTGCTACAAGCGTTAACACTTGTAATAAATGGTTTTGGATCATGTCGCGCATTTGGCCAGCGCCATCAAAGTAACCCCAACGACCTTCAATACCCACTTCTTCAGCAACGGTAATTTGGACATGATCAATCGTGCGGTTATCCCACTTAGAAGCAAATAACGAGTTAGCAAAACGCAGTGCAATCAAGTTTTGTACTGTTTCTTTACCTAAATAATGGTCAATACGGTAAACCTGGTTTTCGTTAAAGAACTCGGCCACTTGATCGTTGATCACGTGTGACGACTCTAAATCGGTACCGATAGGCTTTTCGAGTACCACACGGGTGTCAGATTGGATCAGGTTTTGCTCGTGTAAACAACGACAAATAGCGCCAAAAATAGAAGGGGGAGTTGCGAAGTAGTTCACCATGACACGTTTACTTGGCTCAAGTAAATCGTGGAAAGCTTTATAGCCTTCTGGTTCGGTAAAGTTGGTGCCGATATAATGACAGCGGCTCAGGAAACGTTCTAGCGTAGTAGGGCAAATTTCATCTTTAACAAACGTCTTTAACGCTTTAGTGACTATGGCGATAAACTCATCATGAGTGAATGCATCTTTCGCAACACCAATGACCTTAGTTTCTTTATCGAGTAACTCTGCTTTGTCTAGCTGATATAAAGAAGGTAATAATTTACGCCTAGCTAAGTCGCCTTTTGTACCGAAAAGTACGAAGTCACAAGCCTTGGCTCCAATTGATTTGCCCATTGCTGAAAGCTCTCCTGATTATGTGTGTGCGCCATGTTCGAATTCGGTCGATGAATAAAAACACACTTTTGTTGTAATATAACAACAGAATCTAATTTTTGCATCTTTAATTTGCAAATTTTGCATCATCAACAACCTAGTCATTCAGGTCTAATATCTGGTATGATTTTCAGCCTATAAAGAGGCCTAGGAACCATTTAACCGTGATCTATGTCTTGAAAAATAACAACAGGATCGTGTAAAAGGTAAAAAAATAACTTAAATCACGAAATTCCTGTAAGTTATGGTATAAAACTTACATTCCCTACTCAACCAGCTACTATAAGCGGATGCTTGCATATGAATACCCTAGAAAAGGTTCAAAAAAGCCTTACCCAATTTAGTAAATCGGAACGAAAAGTTGCCGAAGTCATATTAGCCTCACCGCAGACAGCTATACATTCTAGTATCGCAACCTTAGCCAAAATGGCTGATGTGAGTGAGCCCACCGTTAACCGCTTTTGTCGTCGACTCGATACCAAGGGTTTCCCTGATTTTAAGTTACATTTGGCTCAAAGTCTTGCTAACGGTACACCTTATGTTAGTCGACATGTTGAAGAAGACGACTCACCAGACTCATATACAACAAAAATCTTTGAATCTTCAATGGCATCGCTCGATACCGCTCGCCAAAGCCTTGATACAGCGGCTATCAATAAAGCCGTTGATGTATTGACTCAAGCCAAAACAATTTCGTTTTTTGGTCTTGGGGCTTCTTCTGCTGTGGCTCACGATGCGCAAAACAAATTCTTCCGTTTTAATGTACCAGTGATTTGTTTCGATGATGTGTTAATGCAACGTATGAGCTGTATTAATTGTAATGAAGGTGACGTTGTGGTGCTTATCTCGCACACAGGCCGCACCAAATCATTAATTGAAATCGCCCGTATTGCCCGTGAAAATGGCGCTGCGGTGATTGGTATTACCGCTCGTAACTCGCCATTATCACTTGAGTGTACACTACCTGTCACCATGGAAGTACCTGAGGACACCGACATGTACTTACCCATGGCATCACGTTTAGCACAGTTAGTGACAATTGATGTCTTAGCAACAGGCTTTACATTACGCCGTAGTCCTCGTTTTCGTGACAACCTAAAACGCGTAAAAGAAGTGCTAAAAGAATCACGTATCAACAAAGATTTGACCATTTAAGCGCTAAAAGTACGTAAAAGCTGTTAAATTATTACACTTAGACGGTGTATTTGATCTCCACATTTAACCGCAAAAAATCAGTTTAAAAATCAATGAAAGCCTGCTGGATAACCCCAGCAGGCTTTTTTTATTGTAGAAATCACTTATCTGTCACATAAATTACACACTAAAAAACGTCTTTTTGTTTGTAACTTTACTACATTAATTAAGAATGTCTGTTAATATATATGCATCATTTAAGTACTAAGATTACTAAGCTACTTTAATAACCAAATTCTATTTAACAAAAATCTTTCTTTTCATTTTAACGGAGTATCTCATGTTCCGCAGAACTAAAATCGTTACAACACTTGAAGCCAGCAACTGACCGCGATGATAATTTACGTAAAATTATCGCAGCAGGAGCTAACGTTGTTAGACTTAACTTCTCACATGGTTCACCAGAAGATCATTTAAAACGTGCTACAGATGCACGTAACATCGCGAAAGAATTGGGTAAGCATGTGGCCATTTTAGGTGACTTACAAGTACTCTAAAATTCGTGTTTCTACGTTTAAAGATAACAAAAAAATCATGCTTAACTTAGGTGATGCATTCATCCTAGACGCTGAACTAGCGAAAGGTGAAGGCGATGAAAACCAAGTGGGTATTGATTACAAGCAATTACCCGATGATGTGGTGATTGGTGATATTTTGATGCTTGATGATGGTCGTGTTCAATTACGTGTAGAGCGTGTTGAAGGCCGTAAAGTGTTTACCACTG
This sequence comes from Shewanella phaeophyticola, assembly GCF_025398315.1. Taxonomy (GTDB): domain Bacteria; phylum Pseudomonadota; class Gammaproteobacteria; order Enterobacterales; family Shewanellaceae; genus Shewanella; species Shewanella phaeophyticola. Next base: position 1,625,424 of record NZ_JAODOQ010000001.1, on the reverse strand, counting down.
TTACTGTTGCGCCCTTTGTCTAATAACAAAGGTATCAACAAAAAAGGCGGTGGCTTAACCGCTCCTGCGTTAACAGAAAAAGACATGGCAGACATTAAAACGGCTGCAATGATTGATGTTGATTACCTAGCAGTATCATTCCCACGTACAGGTGCTGATTTAGACCTTGCACGTAAGCTGGCTGTAGAAGCAGGTAGCAACGCATTAATCGTCGCTAAAGTTGAACGTGCTGAAGCCGTTGAAACAGACGAAGCGATGGATGATGTGATTAAAGCATCTGACGTTGTGATGGTTGCCCGTGGTGACTTAGGTGTTGAAATTGGTGATGCTGCCCTAGTTGCAGTACAAAAGCGTTTAATTCAACGTTCACGCCAGTTAAACAAAGCAGTGATCACTGCGACCCAAATGATGGAGTCAATGATCACAAACCCAATGCCAACTCGTGCTGAAGTCATGGACGTGGCTAACGCTGTGTTAGACGGTACTGACGCAGTGATGTTGTCTGCAGAAACGGCGGCCGGTGACTTCCCTGAAGAAACCGTACTGGCGATGGCTAACGTATGTTTAGGTGCCGAATCACACCCAAGTGTGAAAGTGTCTAAACACCGTATGGATCAAAGCTTCTCTTCTGTTGAAGAAACCATAGCGTTATCAACTATGTATGCCGCTAACCACTTAGCTGGCGTAAAAGCGATTATCTCGTTAACTGAATCTGGCGCGACAGCTAAATTAATGTCACGCATCAGCTCAAGCTTACCGATTTTTGCACTGTCACGTCACCAAAAGACTTTAGCCAGCATGGCGCTTTACCGCGGTGTACAACCTATTAAGTTTGACTCAACAGCATATCCAGCTGATGAGTTAGCGAAAGAAGCACTAAACTGCATGGTTGAAGCGGGTTACTTAGCCAGCGGCGACATGGTACTGATGACGAAAGGCGACGCGATGGAAACCATCGGCGGTACCAACACTTGTAAAGTACTTGTTGTAGCTTAATAAGCAAATTACGAGCCACACAAAGCATTTACTCGCGAGCTTGTGGGTCGAAAAACAAAGCCAACCTTGCGGTTGGCTTTTTTATTGCCCTAAATTAATTTACGTTAGCTTCTGTCGTATTCCTGCAATCATAACCAAGCGGTTTATCAATGCCGTCAACTTGCGTTGCTCATTGGGCAATATCTGTCACTTGATTCATCGCCATCGCCTAATAAACATGACGAATAATCACTACAGTGAAGAATATAAACCATTAATAAAACTTTAATGCTGTGTTTTATGATCCACCGGATAGCGGCAATAAAAAAGCCCCGACAGAGTCAGGGCTTAATTGTTATCACACGATGTTACGTCATTTACAGCTTGTCAAAATCATTAACGTTGATTGCTGCTAAGCGTAATTCATCAGCTTCTAGTAGTTGCTGATGTTCAGCTTGGGTAATGATGTCTTTTTCAAGCGCAACATCAAACAACTCAAGCATGGGTAACTTAGATTTTAAGTGACCACTGCGTTGTGCCTTCTTCAACTTTTTATACAGGTCTTTAGCGGCATATTTTGCTAAGAATGCATTTTCAACTTCAGCAATACCGCTAGTGTCACCCTCAAACTCACCGCATAAGAACGTAATTCGATTACGAGCTGAAGCCAGGTTTAAGCATGCCTTTACACACATCGACAGCAGACTTGTCGCTTGGCGCATTAAAGTGATTACCTAATGGGAAAATCAATACGCGTAATAATACCCCAGCAATTTTGCTTGGGAAGTTACGAATAGCATCTTCTAACGCTTTTGCTGCTAAGTGTAAACGCTCAGTCATTGCGTAATGCACTGCGGGTAAGTCATCTTGTTGACGGCCATTGTCTTCAAACAATTTCAAAGTCGCTGAAGCAAGATACAATTGGCTTAATACATCACCCATACGTGCAGAAATCATTTCTTTACGCTTAAGGTCGCCCCCCATAATCAACATCGATAGATCAGTCATAATCGCAAGTGCAGACGAAATACGCGTCATATCGCGGTAATATTGCTGAGCGAAGCCGCTAACGGGTGCACTGGCAAAACGACTGCCGGTTAACGCACTTCCAAAAGAGCGTAATGCATTACCAATGGCGTAACCCATATGGCCAAGCAGTAATGAATCGAAACGATCTAATGCCGATGTTTCATCTTCCATCGCAGCGGCTTCCATTTCAGCCAATACATACGGATGACAACGTGTTGCACCTTGACCAAAAATCATCAATGAACGGGTTAGAATGTTTGCACCCTCAACCGTGATCGAAATTGGGTTAGCCATAAATGCATGACCTAAATAGTTTTTATACTCTAGTTGAATCCCCTTACCTGACTGAATATCCATAGCATCTTCAAGCACATCACGGCCTAACTCGGTCATGTGGTACTTAGCTATTGCAGTCACAACTGAAGGCTTCACTTTTAAGTCAATGCCTTGAGTGGTTAAACGACGTGCAGCTTCAAGCTGATAAGTATTGGCAATAATACGTGCCATGGCTTCTTGTACGCCTTCAAAATTGCCAATAGGCATACCAAACTGCTGACGAACATAACTGTAAGCTGTGGTGGTTTTAGTCGACACATGGCCAGATGCGGTAGCAAGTGCTGGTAATGAAATACCGCGACCCGCTGACAAACACTCAACCAGCATACGCCAACCTTTACCCGCATATTGAGGCCACCAATAATCCAGTCTAACGGGATAAACACATCTTCACCGCTAGTGGTACCGTTCATAAACGCCATCATTAATGGGTTATGACGACGGCCAATTTCTACGCCTTCGTGATCGGTTGGGATTAAAGCACAGGTAATGCCTAAATTTTTAACATCGCCTAATAAACCATCAGGGTCACGCATTTGGAAAGCTAAGCCTAATACCGTTGCAACAGGTGCGAGGGTAATATAGCGCTTGTTCCACGTAAGGCTTAAACCTAATGTTTCCTCACCTTCAAATTCACGACGACACACAATACCTAAATCCGGGATTGCGCCTGCATCACTGCCCGCTTCATAGCCAGTTAACGCAAAACAAGGAATGTCTTTACCGACAGCAAGAGACGGTAGCCAGCGCTCTTTTTGCTCTTGAGTACCATAATGAGTTAATAACTCACCATGGCCTAAAGAGTTGGGCACCATTACCGTTACAGCGGCACTGACACTGCGTGTGGCAATTTTCGCAACGATAGTTGAGTTAGCATAAGCTGAAAACTCACGGCCACCGTATTTTTTAGGAATGATTAACGCAAAGAAACCTTGTTCTTTAAAGTATTGCCACAACTCTGGCGGTAAATCTTTACGATGATGAACAATGTCAAAATCGTCGATCATGGTTAAAGCTGTTTGAACTTGATTATCGATAAAGTCTTGTTCTTCAGCGGTTAATGTTGGTTTTCCGTAACCGTGTAAAGTATTCCAGTTTGGCTTACCGCGGAAAAGCTCACCTTCCCACCACACGTCGCCCGCTTCCATTGCTTCTTTCTCGGTTGTCGACAAAGGCGGCAATACTTTTTTGAAGAACGTAAACACCGGGCGCGTAATAAACTGCATCCGGATGTTACGAACACCAAAGAGGACAATGATTACTATAAGTAACAGTATGACGATACTCATTTTATACCTTCTTAATTATTTAACACAGGGACAGCAACACCAGCTGCCATGTATGGAATGACTTTGCGAATAATTGCTTCAGTGTTGTTGTGTTCACCATAATCGGCTGCAGCGATTTCATTTAATGCGTCAGCTGACGCCATGGTGAACACAATGGTTCCTAGGGTAAAGTGCAAACGCCAAAACATTTCTGCTGGCGGAATATGTGGTGCACTAGCGACTACCGCTTTCACAAATGTGGCTAAGTGTTCACCATAATGCGTGGTAATAAACCAGCGTAAATGGCCTTGACTTTCAATGTAGCCTCGACCTAACAATTGTAAAAAGATGATTGTGCCGCCATTACGCACTTTATTCAGTTCTAATAACGGTTTAATTAAAGCAGAAAATATTTCGTTTAGTGATGCATCTTCAGGTGCATTGTGTAAACGTTTAATCTCTATGGCAGCGTTTGGCATAAACACATCTAAGTATCTTGCTAATACTGCACGGATTAATTCTTTTTTCGAACCAAAATGATAATTGACTGATGCTAAATTCACTTCAGCTTTACTGGTGATCAGTCGTAACGAAGTTTCAGAAAAACCTCTCTCAGCAAACAACTTTTCAGCTGCATCGAGTATTCTTGTTTTTGTATCAGTACGGCTTGCCATCCCATGACCCAAGTTAATTTAAACACCCGTTTAAATTAATCATTGAGCGCACAGATGTCAATCGAAATTGTTGGATTTTTTGTGTTAAGTAAACAAGATAAACTGCAATAACTGCAACAGATTGGTCACTATTATGCAATGTTGGCCATTTTTGGGTAAACTAACGCCGATAAGAAAAACAAGGATGCCAATTAATGAACTTCCCTTTAAAACAACCGTCTCAAATTGCACTAATCGTGTCACTCGTGTTAGGTCTGAGTGCCTGTAATGACACCCAAGAGTCTGTTAACACGTCAACAACAGAGCAACCGCAAATAACAAGTGAACCTAAAATTGACAGTGCGGCAGCGATTACCTTTATTAATCAAGCTGAAGCCGACTTAGCGGCGCTATCTGTTGAAGCCAATCGCGCAGAGTGGATTTATTCAAACTTCATTACTGATGATACCGCGGCATTATCTGCTGCAATGGGTGAAAAAATCACCTCAACATCAGTTCGCTATGCTACTGAAGCGGCAAAGTATGCTGATGTCGCACTCGATGCGGTTAACAGCCGAAAGCTTAATAGCTTACGCAGTAGCCTAGTGTTACCTGCTCCGCTCGATCCTGCCAAAAATGCAGAGTTAGCCAGTATTGCCTCTGAGCTTAACGGCTTATACGGTAAAGGTAAGTATTGTTTTGCTGATGGTCGCTGTTTAACTCAACCTGAATTATCTAATTTAATGGCAGAGTCGAAAGACCCAGCTGTACTGCTTGAAGCATGGCAAGGCTGGCGCGAAATCGCCAAGCCAATGCGACCTTTGTTTGAACGCGAAGTTGAACTCGCCAACGAAGGTGCTAAAGATCTGGGTTACGCTGACTTGTCGGAGCTATGGCGCAGCCAATATGACATGAAGCCTGATGATTTTTCTGCTGAACTTGACCGTTTATGGGACCAAATCAAACCACTGTATGACTCATTGCACTGTTATGTACGTGGTGAACTAAACGAGCAATACGGTGACGACGTTGCGCCTCAAACCGTACTCTATTCCTACCATTTACTCGGTAATATGTGGGCACAACAATGGGGCACCATTTATAACAATGTTGCACCCGAAAATGCCGACCCGGGTTATAATGTAACTGAGTTATTGGCCAAAAATGGCTATGACGAAATCAAAATGGTGAAACAAGCTGAAGGCTTTTTTACCTCGTTAGGATTTGACGCACTGCCAGAAACCTTTTGGAGCCGTTCGTTGTTTGTTCAGCCACAAGACCGCGATGTGGTATGCCACGCATCAGCATGGGACTTGGACAACCTAGATGATATTCGCATTAAAATGTGTATTCAAAAAAGTGCTGAAGACTTTACCGTTATTCACCATGAATTAGGGCATAACTTCTATCAGCGTGCTTATAAAAATCAGCCGTTTATTTTTAAAAACTCTGCCAATGATGGTTTCCACGAAGCCATTGGTGACACCATTGCATTGTCAATTACGCCTAAGTATTTACAAAAGATTGGCTTGTTAGACACAGTACCTGACGCCTCTAAAGACATTGGTCTACTATTACGCCAAGCTCTAGATAAAATTGCATTTATACCGTTTGGTTTAATGATTGACCAGTGGCGCTGGCAGGTATTTAACGGCACGATTAAGCCAGAGCAGTACAATCAAGCATGGTGGGAGTTACGAGAAAAATACCAAGGCGTAAAAGCGCCTATTGCGCGTAGCGAAGCTGATTTTGACCCGGGCGCTAAATATCATGTGCCAGGAAATGTACCGTACACACGTTACTTTTTAGCCCATGTATTACAGTTCCAATTCCACAAAGCTTTGTGTGATATTGCTGGCGATACTGGCTACTGTTCACCGTTGCAGTATTTACGGAAACGAAAGCCGCAGGCGCTAAATTGAATGAAATGCTTGAAATGGGTGCGAGCCAACCATGGCCTGAAGCCCTTAATGTTGTCACAGGTACCAAACAAATGGATGCTAAGGCAGTATTAGATTACTTTGCGCCATTACAAGTATGGTTAGATGAGCAAAACACTGAAGCTAACCGCCAATGTGGTTGGTAATACTGTGATAAACCGAGATTAATTACTCGGTTCATACTTGAATGTGATGCAGAAGTAAATCAAAAAAATGGCGCTGAAAAGCGCCACTTTTTTATCTAAAACCACTGCCTTTTCGATTCAACTCGCTGTTTTCAATTTTCTTTTGTTGGGACTTCTTCAACATCACAAACACCGCCCCCACACCGCCTTGATTGCGTGTAGCAGAGTGATAAGCCGTCACTGGTTCAATTTGTTGTAGCCAATGACACACGGCAGATTTCATCACTGCCGGATACGGTTTACTTTTGTAACCCTTACCGTGAATAATCAATATATTGCGCTCGCCGCGATCATATGCACTCAGCACACAATTCACCAAGCTGTCGCGTGCTTGGCTAAGACGATACTCGTGCAAGTCTAATACTGTTTTAATTGGGTATTTACCCAATCTTAATTGCTTAAACACTTCATCTTGAATGCCATCAATTTTATAACTAACCATGTCATCTGGCTGCAATGGATAAATTAAATGCGGATCGGTCGGTAATAACTGTAACAATTCATGTTGTTCGGCCGCAGCTCGCTTTGCCAGTTGAGCCTCGGTTACACTGAGCGGGTTTGACCATGTTTGTGCAGCAATGCTTTGACGCTCTGACTTTAAGGGGGTGACATCTGCCATTTCTTGTAAAAATAAATCATCTTCTTTAAACGACATGGTTTACCTCCTACATACTTTGTAAAGATTATGCGCTTTGGCAAAATCATTGAATAATTTATAGTTATGAAAACGGTAACGCACTACTGTAGTTTGTTTTACCTATTATAAAAAAGAGAAACACTCATTGAAGAAAATATTGATCCGTTTGAATACACTAAGAATTACTGGGGCTTTACTGGCCTTAGGGTTATGTATGACCACGTCAAACTCTGTCGCGGCAGATACTGTATCGAATAAGACCCTAAACGCAAATTTTACCCAACTAGCCGATGCATTTGAACATTTAGACCTTTCTAGCATAGAACAAATTTATACTGAAGATGCGGTTTACATTTCAGAAACCCAAGACAAAGGCATTATCCACGGTAAAGCGAATATTGTCAGTTTGTATACGCGTTTTTTTGACAAAATTAAACGCAAGCAAGCCAAACTGGAAGTCGACTTTAGGGTTGTTGTACGCCATATAGATAAAAATACCGCCACCGACATAGGTTATTATTTAGTGCGTTTTCACCCGGGTGCCGACTCCGGTGAGCCGGTGAGTGAATTTGCAGGTAAGTTTGTGACCATTTTTGCAAAAGACAGTGATGACCAATGGCGTATTAGTGTTGACTCAAACACTCACGCAACTGCAAAATTTTATTATGATGCTAAGCCTGTGCCTAATCTTTACTATGGTCGCCAATTTAATAGCTCGCCCAACATCGAGACGAGTACTAATCCATAATGACGGCACAGATTACCCCTGCTGATTTATGCCCGTGTGGCAGCCAGCAAGCCTACCAACAATGTTGCTTGCCGTTACATGTAAAGCAATCAGTTGCTCAATCGCCTGAGCAACTGATGCGTTCGCGCTATTGTGCGTTTGTGGTGGCTCAATTTGATTATTTACTCGCGACGCACCACCCTGACTATCGCCAAGGATTAACCGTTGAACAGTTAGCCCACAGCAATACCCATTGGTTAGGTTTACAAGTGATAAACACGAAACAGTTAGACACTACTGGCGAAGTGACCTTTAAAGCTTGGTATATCGAAGATAAACAGATAGATGCCATATACGAGCAATCTAGTTTTGTTTTGCAACAAGGACGGTGGTTTTATACTGAGGGCAAACAAATGCACACGAAATTACCCGAAAGAAATGAGCCGTGCATTTGCCATAGTGGTAAAAAGTTTAAACAATGCTGTGCCAAGTTAACCCATTAATGCTCGACGGGTACCCAGGTGGCATGGTGTTCAATAAATTGCGCAAAATCGTTCACTCGAATAGCCGGACTGTACAAATACCCTTGCGCATGGTGACAGGCACTTGAGCTTAAAAACGCTTCTTGCTCTTTGGTTTCAACCCCTTCTGCGGTCAGCGAAATATTCAATGCATTAGCCATCGCAATTATGGCGCTGACAATTTCACGGCTTTCACGGCTCGATGAAATATCCATAATAAAGGAACGATCTATTTTTAATTTAGAAATGGGGAACTGTTTCAAGTATTTCATAGAACTATAGCCAGTACCGAAGTCATCGATCGCCAATCCTACACCCAGTTCAGCTAATTCATGACACAAGTTAATGGCATAGCGAATATCGCCCATTAACTCGGTTTCGGTGATTTCAAGCACTAAGGTTTTTGGCTTGATACGATAACGAGTGACTAAACGCCACACTTGCTCATATAAATTACCACTAAAAAACTGTCTTGCAGACACGTTTACGTGCATCGCAATATTAACGTCTTTGTGTTGCCATAAATTAAGTTGCTTACATGCCGACTCTAGTACCCATTCACCGATAGGATTTATCATGCCCGTTTGCTCGGCAATTTCAATAAATGCGCCAGGATAAAGCACACCTTTTTTAGGATGATTCCAACGGATTAACGCCTCAGCTCCGATGTATTGGTTGGTTTTTAAATCCATTAACGGCTGATAATACAACTCAAACTCACGCCCGCGGATTGCTTGATGTAAATCGCGTTCAATCTCTGCGTTCGTGGTAAATTCGCTCAACAGGTCTGCATTGAAGAACTGGTAATGCATTTCTGACTTGTTTTTAGCGTGTTGTAAAGTGATATCGGCACAGGATAAAGGCGTAAATAATCCCGCCACCGATTTAATATCAACGACGGCAAGTGCTGTTTTAGGTTCAATTTTCTCTCGTGATATCACCGATGGTGCTGCAAGGTTTAAATATAAACGTTTAATCACTTGCTCAAAATCAGATAGAGCCTGGGGATTATCATCTTCGCTTTCAGGTAACAAAATGGCGAATTCGTCACTACCAATTCGAGCGACATCAATGGCGTTTGAGGCACTGGCGAAATGTTTTAAGCGACGGGCAATTTCAATCAACAACGCATCACCCTGCTCATGGCCATGAGTATCGTTAAACCGTTTAAAGCTCAGTAAATCAATGAGTATTAACGTACCATCAACAGCACGCTCTAATTGCGGAATAAAATAACTGCGGTTATGTAAACCGGTAAGATTACAGTGCCAGGCTAAGCGCTCTAACTCTGCTTTATGCAAGTATTCCGCTGAATTGTCATAGCTTGATACCAATGCATAGTGTTTTCCGAGCTCAGTCACAAAAGGAGAAAAGTGATAACTCATCCAATAATCACTGCCATCGGCACGTTTTAGTTTTAAGTTACCCTTAACCACTTCATTATTGCGTATTTGGCTAATAATGCTGCTATATAGCAGCTGGTTACTTTTGAATATATCGAGATTTTTCGCACTGTGATGTTCAATGGTGTTTCTGGGTGACCCGGTCATTTTTTCATGGGCATCATTCACATACTCAACAATCCCAGTGTCGGTATTGACTAGCATCACGACATGCTCAGATTGCTCTGTTGCATTACGTAATAAATATATTTGCTCATTACTGTCATAAGTGTGGCGAGTCGCTAATGTCAGCGCAAGTTGGTCAGCACATTGAATGGCAAATTGAATCGCTGATTTGAGCCATATTGTGTCTTCACAATGCTCAATCGACAATACCCCTTCAATATGGCCATTAATACGAATAGCCACATCAACACTGGTCTTGATTCCATGTTGTTGGTAATAATCTGAAAATTGACTTATGAGAGATTGCTGTTGTGGTTCGCTTGATAAAATATATCGGTGAGAACGCAATTCAGTGAAAAATTGAGGAAGCAGTTTGTGTATTTTGCGTAATGCAGGGGTGTGGCTTAATGACGGTGCAATTTGGCTGGCCACAAGCTTGTGTGAACACACAAAGTGATCATTGGGATTTACCTCGGACGTGTCTGTGTCTGTGGTCAGTAACCAGACAGACACAAAAGACGCGTCAAAGTGCTCTTGCAGCAATTGACATACCAATGCTGAAGTCTGCGAAAAATCACCTTGTTGTTTAGCACTGGAATTTACAATTAATTCCAATAAGTGCTGTTTCTCTTGTTGATTCATTTAAATCCCGAAACATGGCTTCTTTAGTGGTTTATCTGATTTATCTGATTTATCTGATTCTTAATCATTTAAAATGATTTTTATTCTTAATTGGATATAAAACACATCAGATAAATAACAGTAAACTATGGAGCGAAATCCGCATCAAGGCACCGAGACCACTATAAATAAGTTATAGCTACTACACCTTTGTTTAATTAACGGCAGATTACACTTGTTATCCACAAACAGCAATCCATTTTGTCGTGACTTATTCCTTTTTGCTTGCGTTAAAAAAGCATAAAACCTTATATATAATAAACATTTAGCTCATATATTTAACTAAACAAACCCACTAGTTTTGTGTTATTACAGTGCGTGTTCTAATTGAAAGATCATTTTTTCTACACTAAAAGCAAACTGCAATGACAGCGTAACGCTATCAGCTTGCTGCTCAATATTAGCTGTAGTGTCGCTAAAGCGTTCGAGTGCGGCTTGCTGCAATTCTTGCGCTTGTGCTAATGCATTGTCACCATTAAGGTTGACTTGCAATAAGGTGTCATCAGCTTCTACTACCGCGCCAATATCAACGTAGCTTCCGCAGTCGGTGCAACTATCATTAACAGAATCAGATTGTTGTTGTTTAATTTGTTTAATCATTTTGTCACCTCGGGTGCATGGTTTAGTGCACACATGCTAACGTAAACGTTACAAACATTTATTTGCCAAGCTCACAAATAAGTAAAAAAATTACTTGTTTGTTAAGCATATTGTTGGCCATCGTTTGGCTTATTTTACGCTGTGTCGCTAATTGATCAATGAAGTGCATGTCTTCAATCACAGTATGTTGTTGGTAACTGTTCAATGCTTTGCGTTTAGTTAACTCATCACAGTTGCTTAATACTTCGACCATGGCATCGGGTTGCGCGTCTCTTATCACAAAGGCTTCTGGCGTTAATGCTTGTTGTAATTGAAATTGACGCGCGCCCTGCTGTTGAAATAGCGGCGCGTTATCGGTGACGTGAATATCGGTTGACACATCAGCAACTAGAGATTGTGCTGGAGGCAGTGAAAACTGTTTGCGCAATTTTTGATCTACATTAAGATCCTTGTCTAACTGAAATTGAGCCATGTCGCGGGCATCTGCCGATAACATAGCCAATAGTAAACCAAATTCACCACGACGATTTTGTTCAATCACCCCGTTTAATCGGCTGCCTATTTGTAACTCATTGACTAATGTTGACTCAATTTGCATATAAAAACATCACTACTCTTGTGCATTGATATTTTATCGACCAAATAAATCAAAACTTTAGAATTTTTTTCAATTTTAGGCTTTACATACAAAGGGTTTGTGAATACTATGGCGGCCGCAATTGAGGAGGGGTTCCCGAGTGGCCAAAGGGATCAGACTGTAAATCTGACGGCTCAGCCTTCGAAGGTTCGAATCCTTCTCCCTCCACCATTTGCGTTATTATAAGATGTACCCGTTTTAGTGATTTCGATGACTAAAACAAAAACGTTAAAGTGTAAAAAGAAAGTAAGTAGTAAAGAAATCGTGTGGAGGGGTTCCCGAGTGGCCAAAGGGATCAGACTGTAAATCTGACGGCTCAGCCTTCGAAGGTTCGAATCCTTCTCCCTCCACCATCTTTTCTTTGTTATCTTCTTTCGCAGTGGAGGGGTTCCCGAGTGGCCAAAGGGATCAGACTGTAAATCTGACGGCTCAGCCTTCGAAGGTTCGAATCCTTCTCCCTCCACCATTTTACATCTTGCGCTATCTTCGTTTAATCCTCCTGCTTTTAATCTTTCTACGTTTTTTTATTCATTTATTTTTTCGTTCATTATCTTATGATTTAATTCAAAATAATCTTCAACTTCCCTGTTAAAAAATTATCACTTCTTTTCGTTATTTATATTGGTTATTATCTATGCCCATTTGTAATAACGAGTAATATCATGCCGACAACTTGGGTCAATCAGGCCATCGCAAAAATTGAAGCAGATTACCAACGTTCTGCTGATACGCATTTAATCAAATTAGATTTGCCGCAATTAACCGGCATTGATATTTATTTAAAAGATGAAAGCACCCACCCCACTGGCAGTTTAAAACACCGTTTAGCCCGTTCTTTGTTTTTGTACGCATTATGTAATGGTTGGATAAAACAAAACACGCCAATCATAGAGTCATCGTCTGGCAGTACAGCGGTTTCAGAAGCATATTTTGCACGTTTATTAGGGCTACCTTTTATTGCTGTGATGCCAAAAACCACGGCAAAAAAGAAGATTCAACAAATCGAATTTTATGGTGGCCAATGTCACTTTGTTGATAATGGTAGCCAAATGTATGCCGAGTCAGAACGTTTAGCGCAAGAATTAAATGGCCACTATATAGACCAGTTTACTTATGCTGAGCGTGCAACTGACTGGCGTGGTAATAACAACATTGCCGATTCTATTTTTAATCAAATGGAAAAAGAACCCCATCCCATTCCAAGTTGGATTGTGATGAGCCCAGGTACAGGTGGCACCAGTGCCACCATTGGTCGTTATATTCGTTATCAACAGCAAGCGACTCAATTGTGTGTTGTCGACCCTGAAAACTCAGTGTTTTATGATTACTTTACCAGTGGCGATGCCAATATTGTCAGTGATAAAAACAGCAAAATTGAAGGGATTGGCAGACCGAGAGTAGAACCCTCGTTTATTGCCGGTGTGATAGATGAGATGTTGCAAATACCTGATGCGGCTTCTGTTGCCACAATTTTATGGTTAGAACAGCTGATTGGTCGTAAAACGGGTGCGTCGACCGGCACCAACTTATACGGTGCACTATTATTAGCGACGAAAATGCGTCAAGCAGGCCAAACAGGGTCTATTGTGACCTTAATATGTGATGCAGGTGAGCGTTATTTAGATACTTATTACAATCCACAATGGATCGACACCCATATTGGCTGCTTTGAACATTATCGCCAAAAGCTTGAAAATTTTAATGATAGTGGTTTGCTTTAAGTCACCTCAATACAATAATGCCGCAGATTGATTGCGGCATTATTTTATCATTTGGATATATGAGCTTATACCAAGATCATTCTTGTACTGATGGGTATTAATCAATATTTAAATATTTGTGAGTCTGAATAGACAAACGCCAATTGCGAGCAATACAGACTTTCATCGCCAACTCTGTCGCACGATCTTTTTGGCTAATGGGCTGTAAGCAGATGGTTTTACTGGTTAGGTCAATGCCATTAAGTAGTGAATCTAATTCATCAACATGTTTTTCAGTGGCCACAGGATGTTTAATTTCGTTGGCGCGCACTAACGCTTGCTCAAGGACTTTATAACCGCCTTTCATATTCACTTTAGGCGACACCGTTACCCAAACCGAGTCATGACATTTAACTTCAAAAGTGCCACTGGTCTCAATTTGCACTTGATACCCTGCAACAATAAATTCGCTGGTCATTTCAGTTAAATCATATAAACACGGTTCTCCACCGGTTAATACAATATGATTTGCCGTAAAGCCTTTATCATTAAAAGCTTGGATTAAACTACTGCCAGTATGATCGGCCCAACGACCAATGGTGCCGTCGACTTGAATAACTTGTTCGGCGCTGACTTTATTTTCAGGTAATACATCCCAGGTTTGTTTAGTATCACACCAGGCGCATCCAACCGGACACCCTTGTAAACGAACAAAAAGTGCAGGCACGCCAGTAAAACAGCCCTCACCTTGTATTGTTTCGAATACTTCGTTAACTGGATATTTCATGTTTTACCTTACTTTTTTACGCCCAGCCAAGCACCAGACAAACAACAGGCCGGCATTTATAGAGTATTTTACATCTAGCTGCAAGTATTTACGCCGCTGGCTTTGCACTTAAGCTGACCTTAGGTAAAATATCAATTCGATTTTTTCTGAGCGACTTAGGTCAGTATCCTAGGTCAATTTTCAGAACGTTAATGAGTATACCCATGTCAGATACATCAGTAAAAAACACCACTAAAGCGCTTGTTGTATTCAGCGGCGGCCAAGATTCGACCACCTGCCTTATTCAAGCTTTATCGCAATATGACGAAGTCCATGGGATTACCTTTGATTACGGTCAACGCCATCGCCAGGAAATAGAAGTGGCCAAAGCGTTAGCCATTGAACTGAATTTGGCCAGTCATAAAGTTATGGATACCACATTACTTAACGAACTGGCGATATCCGCATTGACACGTGATGCTATCCCGGTTTCGCATGAGTTAATGAACAATGGTTTACCGAACACGTTTGTACCAGGACGAAACATTCTGTTTTTAACTTTAGCCGGTATTTATGCTTATCAACTTGGCTGCGATGCCATTATTACTGGTGTATGTGAGACAGACTTCTCGGGCTATCCAGATTGCCGTAATGAATTTATACAGTCTATGCAGCAGTCGCTTGCTCTCGGAATGGATAAACCGCTTAAAATCATTACCCCATTAATGTGGTTAAATAAGGCTGAAACCTGGGCATTGGCAGACAAATATCAACAACTCGACTTAGTGCAACAACAAACCTTAACTTGTTATAACGGTATTGTTGGTACCGGTTGTGGTGATTGTCCAGCTTGTTTATTACGCCAACGCGGTTTAGATGATTACTTGCAAAACCGAGCATCAGTAATGGCATCACTCAATCAAAAAATGACAAGTAACTGATCCGGCGGATCCACTCAACAGATAAGGTTTTATTGTTAAAAGTAATAAAACCAACTTTATGAGCTAATTTGACTATACTAATTAATTGTTGCGATAAAACACAAAAATGATGTTTAGAGGTAATTTTGGCCAGACATTCTAACGCTGTTGAATCTCTATCATTTTTTGGTGATGATCAGTGTCATCTGTATAGCCTTGTTTGCTGCTGACATTCCAACACCTGCATTTTTGCCTATCGACCAATATTTAAGCTACCGTTATGATGAGATTGCCCATGGGCAAGTGTGGCGCTTACTGACAGGCAACCTATTACATACCAATTTGTGGCATTTACTTATGAATTTGGCGGGGTTTTGGGTCATCGTATTTTTGCATGAGGTGCATTACAAACGCCATCCTGAAAAACTCGTCTTATTGTTTTTATGTCTATGCGTACTAGAAGGCATTGGTTTGTACCTGTTTTACCCCAGCCTTAAAGCCTATGTAGGATTAAGCGGTATGCTGCATGGCTTATTTGCTTTTGGTGCCATGATGGACATTCGTAAAGGCTATATGTCTGGTTATTTGCTGCTTATTGGAGTGATAGCAAAAGTGGCTTATGAGCAATACTTTGGTGCATCTGCAAGTATCACCGATTTAATCGCGGCCAGAGTGGCAACCGAGTCACATTTGGTCGGGCTTATTTGTGGTTTATTGTGTGCAGTGTGTTGGTCACTGATTGCCAATCGCTTTAAATACAATAAATTGTCTTAACCCTCCTCCCGCAGTGTATAGATTACTGCTCCGTTGGTTTTGTTAGCACTTGTTGATCATCAATGGCCAAGCGAGGTGTTGACAGCTCTGCTTGCTGTGCTTTTTCAACTAGCTTGTTGTATTGCTCTTCAGTAATGAGATAACTATTCAATACGGGCAAGGGCTTGGGCGCGGTTTGCTCAAGTGGAATGTCGTTTAATCCGCTAATATCTACTCGTCCAAAAATCAGTGCTATGGTTACCACTAGTACATGAATCATCAAAACGAGCAGCCAACTATGTTCACTAACGAGTTGACTTACTTTAGCTTGCAAGCCTTTATTTTTTTCGGTTTCAACGTCAATTAAAAGTGGCTTATTATCGTTAGGGGAAGTCGAAATTGCACCTAAGAACTGTAACTGAATCTCATCAGCAACCTGTTGTTGATGTTGTTGTAAAAGCGTGTCGTTAGTGTCCTCTTTAGCGTCAACAAACGGGGTCATTGCTGGGTCAAAATCAATATGTACGCTGTCTGTTGCTGAGTGCATAAACGGCTCAGCGGGTAACTTAGCGAGAGAGTCATCAGAATCACACGATTGAGCGTCATGCCGATGAAGATGATTTTTATCCGTCATAAAAAAATGAATAAGCCAAGAATAATTACCTCAGTATAACGTGATTATGCCGTTTCAATAGCATTAAATCTTACAGTTCAAGTCACTCTAGTTATGAACCTTTATTAACCTCACCACCTCAAAACACTGAAAAAAAACAATAATTCATTAAGCAGCAATTTAAGCTTACACGTGTACTCTTAAATGTGGCATTTTAGTATTTAGGCTGATAGACTAACTTCGCTGAAAATCCATACAGCTTAGCAAACAGGATATTATGAACTCTTTAACAGATACATTAACGACTTCTCAACCCCAGACGACCACGTCAATATCTGACTATTGCGCCAGAGAAGAATTAGCCAATGCCAGCTCCCATGCCTTAGGCGTTCTGGCGGGAATGATTGGATTGGTATTAATGTTGATCAAAGCACCTGCACAATTAACGTTTGTGCAAACCAGCGGAATTGTGGTGTATGGCTTAAGTATTATTGTGCTGTTTTTGGCTTCGACGTTATATCATTCAAGCCAAAGTATGGTGTGGCGTAAACGTTTTAAAATGGCCGACCATTGCGCTATTTACACGTTAATTGCGGGGACTTATACCCCGCTTATGCTAATCAGTTTACACAGTCCGCAAGCTAGCATTGTACTTAGTGCAATTTGGGCTCTAGCCTTGGGTGGCATCATATTTAAAACCTTGTTTATTGGCCGCTTTAAAGCCTTTAGTGTGGTGCTTTATTTAGTCATGGGATGGCTGTGTGTCACTGTCATGGATGATTTAAAAAGCCAGTTGTCGGCGCTAGGGTTAACTTTATTATTAGCTGGCGGGTTATTTTACAGCCTCGGAGTGATTTTTTACGTAGGTAAACGCATTCCATTTAATCATGCTATATGGCATCTATTTGTACTTGGTGGCGCGTTTAGTCACTTCTTTTGTATCTACTTAACGGTACTCTAAGCCACTCATTAACAATCCTTCATATACAAAATTGCGGTTGTACATTAGTCGCAGTTTTTCTATTATCTGTCGCTAATATTACCACGTTAATCGGATCCCCATGACTTCAGTTACGCCCATGGAGCGAATATGGTTTATTGTTAATCTTATCCCTCACGGCTCTGTGTTACCTTATGGAATAGTAGCGGATTTGGCGGGATTACCAGGTAGAGCTCGATATGTATCAAGAGCCTTAAAACTCGCGCCTGACTCTTTAGCACTACCTTGGCATAGAGTAATAAATAGCCAGGGGAAAATTTCGTTTGCTAAAGACACTGACCTCTATAGGCAACAACAAGAATTACTCAGATTAGAAGGGATAGCAGTGAACACTGGCAAGATTTCGTTGTCTCAATATCAATGGAAACCAGATCTTGCAACATTGGTAATGACATTACCCTTTTAGTTTCAATCTGTTAAATATATTAATTGTTGAGGTATTTATACATTGAGCAATAAATTAACGCGATTTTGTACATTAATACTCTGCATCAGCCCAACACTTTATGTGCAGGCTGCGGCTTCACTGCAGCCTACCGACAGTGAATCTACAGGCCAGTTGAGCAAAAAAGAAGCCCAAGTAATGACAGAAAAAACAGCACAATTGATTCCTGCTGTTCCGTTATCCGAATTTGAAAAAGCCGCAATTTTATCTCCATTAACGGCGCATAAAGCCAACTATAAAGTGTTTTACGGCAGTATCGAATTAGGTGAGGCCAGCTATAGCTTGCCCGCTACCAATACTGGATATTACACTTACCATTTTGACAGTAATGTCAGCCTGCTATTACTGTCTGATAAACGACAGTTAACCAGCGAATTTACCTTAGAAAATGGCAAGCTTGTACCGTTTAGGTATGTACATGAACGCACAGGTACGGGTAGCGATTACACAGAGCAAACCGCCTTTGCCAAAGCACAAGAATTCATTCACACCATTTACAAACAAGATGCACTTAAGCTTCCTTACCAGGACAGAGTCTTTGACCCGCTCATGGTGCAATTGCAATTTAGAATGGACTTAGCAGCCAATACCCGGCCGTTAGATTACAAGATGGTCAAAGAAAAAGAAGTCGATGACTATCAATTTAGAGTACTGGGCAAAGAACAAGTGGTATTAGACAGTGGTACTTACGACACAGTTAAAGTCGAAGTGGTTCGCGCTGCAAAGAAAGCCAAAAAACGTCAAACCTATTTTTGGATGGCGCCTGACTTAGCCTATTTGCCCGTGCGATTAAGCCATTTCTCAAAAGGCAGTAAGCAGCTAGACATTCAGTTAGCCACTTATCAATTTGACCAACCGTTACCACCAATGACCCCCATTGTTATTGACGACCCTGCAACGGATGCTTCGACATCGATAGATGAACTCGTTGCCGAAGCTGAAAATGATGCGCAAATAACAGAATCTGAACTCGATGATATTAAACAATTAGCCGAGGACTAACTCGCCTTTTCTAAATAACTTCCAGTCGCCAGGGCTGAGCACGACCCAATTTTCATTGTTGGTTAATGGTCTTGTCGCAATCACGGTCACCACGTCATTTGGCGTGGTTTCTTGACTAAAATCAATCACCACATCGGTATCAATCAAAGTTGCCTTACCAAAGGGTGCACGGCGGGTAATGTGACATAAATTGTTAGTGCAATATGCCATTAAATCAATGCCATTACTCAGTAACATGTTGAACACACCTAACTCACGAATTTCATCTGCAAGCTTGGCAATATAGTCAAATACTGGCTTCATGTTTTCTGGTTCTTGCTCACCAAAATGGTTAACCACTGATTCTAAAATCCAGCAAAAAGCCAATTCGCTATCAGTGTCACCGACAGGTTGAAAACGCGATACCGTAAATTTGTTCTGGTAACCTGTTAACTGTCCATTATGGGCATAAGTCCAGTAACGGCCCCACAATTCACGGCTAAAGGGGTGAGTATTGACCAATGACACGCAACCTCGATTGGCCTGGCGAATATGGCTGACCACAATCTCACTCTTAATCGGATAAGATTTAATCAAATCGGCAATATGCGACTGACTACTCGCAGACGCATCTTTAAAAGTACGATTACCTTTGCCTTCATAAAAGGTAATACCCCAACCATCAACATGAGGCTCGGTTACCCCACCTCGTTCGGCTAAGCCTGTAAAACTGAACACAATATCTGTTGGCACATTGGCACTCATCGCCAGTAATTCGCACATTAAACTTGCCTTTATAGTGGTAAAATTGAGCTATTTTGACCGATTTTAATAAGTCGAACGTATTGTATCTACTATGCTTATTGAGTGGAACGTTTCAAACACACAATTTTTCAAACAATTGTTTGAAAAACACTTGTATTCGAGGCTAGATAAGGTTAACTTTTATGTGACACAGGTCAGACCACAGCGGTTCCTGTGAATCAGATCAATAATAAATAAGCTATTTTCTGCCTGTAAAATAGCTTTAAGGAGAAGTACAGTGACCACCCTACTTTGGATCATCGCGATGATCTTTGTGCTTGGCGCAATGGCATACCTTCGCGTATCGCTATTATCGACCACAATTGCTGCGGCAGTTGTCATGGTCGTTGGCAGCACATTGGACATTATTGGTGTCATTTCATGGATAGTATTCCTTGTTATCGCACTGCCATTAAACATCAAATCTTTCAGACAAAATTACATCAGTCGTCCACTGTTGAAAGTTTATCGCGGCATTATGCCTGAGATGTCTTCTACCGAAAAAGAAGCCATTGAAGCGGGAACGACCTGGTGGGAAGCAGATTTGTTTGCTGGTAACCCTAACTGGAGCAAACTTCATAATTATCCAAAAGCACGCTTAAGCGCCGAAGAGCAAGCATTCTTAGATGGCTACAGTTGAAGAAGTCTGTAAAATGCTTAACCAACATCAAGTTTCGCATGAACTTGGTGATCTTCCACAAGATGTGTGGCAGTACCTTAAAGACAACGGCTTCTTTGCAATGATCATTAAGAAGAAGTACGGCGGTTTAGAGTATTCTGCTTATGCGCAATCTTGTGTGCTACAAAAATTAGCCGGTGTAAGCAGTGAACTTGCTTCAACAGTGGGTGTACCTAACTCATTAGGCTCTGGTGAGCTTTTACAACACTATGGCACTAAAGATCAACAAGACCACTACCTCCCTCGCCTAGCGCAAGGTTTAGAAGTGCCATGTTTTGCACTAACTAGCCCAGAAGCAGGCAGTGACGCAGGCTCTATTCCTGACTTCGGTGTGGTATGTAAAGGTGAATTCCAAGGCGAAGAAGTACTTGGTATGAAGCTAACGTGGAACAAGCGTTACATTACGCTAGCACCTGTTGCTACCGTATTAGGCTTAGCTTTTAAATTACGTGACCCTGAGCAGTTGTTAGGTGATAAAGAAGAATTAGGCATTACTTGTGCGCTTATTCCAACTGACATTCCAGGTGTTGAAACTGGCCGTCGTCATTTCCCATTGAACTGTATGTTCCAAAATGGTCCAACACGCGGTAATGAAGTATTTGTACCACTAAGCTTCATCATTGGTGGTCCTGAAATGGCCGGCCAAGGTTGGAGAATGCTAGTTGAGTGTTTATCTGTTGGTCGTGGTATCACCCTGCCATCAAACTCTGCAGGTGGTGTTAAAACGGCTGCGGTAGCAACGGGGGCTTATGCGCGTATTCGTCGTCAATTTAAATTGCCTATCGGTAAGTTAGAAGGTATCGAAGAGCCGATGGCACGTATTGGTGGTAATGCTTACCTTATGGATGCCGTGTCAACATTGACCACGACTGCAATTGATTTAGGTGAAAAACCATCGGTCATTTCTGCCATCGTTAAGTACCACTTAACAGACAGAATGCAAAAATGTGTTATTGATGCAATGGACATTCACGGCGGTAAAGGCGTGTGTCTTGGACCAAATAACTATTTAGGTCGTGGTTATCAAGCGGCACCGATTGCCATTACAGTAGAAGGCGCAAACATTCTAACCCGCTCAATGATTATTTATGGTCAAGGCGCAATCCGCTGTCATCCATATGTATTGGCCGAAATGGAATCTGCATTTGATACTGATGCTAGCCGTGGTTTAGATAACTTCGACTCAGCCATCTTTGGTCATATTGGTTTTGCAACGTCTAACTTTATTCGTAGCTTCTGGATGGGGTTAACCTCATCTTACTTCACCAATAGCCCGTATTCAGATAAAACCAAACGTTATTATCAACAGATGAATCGTTTCAGTGCTAACTTAGCGCTACTATCTGACTTAGCTATGGCAACATTAGGTGGGAACCTAAAACGTAAAGAACGTATTTCTGCTCGTTTAGGTGACTTATTAAGCCAGCTATATTTGACTTCTGCTACGTTGAAACGTTATCAAGATGATGGCCGTTTAACTGAAGATTTACCATTAGTACAATGGGCTGTAGAAGATTCGTTATACAAGTTACAAGATTCATTAGATGACTTGCTTAACAACTTCCCAATGGGGCTTGGCATTGTATTACGCGCCGTTATCTTCCCGTTTGGTCGTCCAATTAAACGCCCTAGTGATGTATTAGATCACAAAGTGGCTAAGATCATGCAAACGCCATGTGCAAGTCGTGACCGTTTAGGTAAAGGCCAATTCTGGATCCCATCAGAGTTCAACGTTGTGGGTATTCAAGAACAAACCTTTAAAGATATTCTTGCAGCCGAACCGCTTTATGACAAAGTCTGTAAAGCTGCCGGTAAGCGTCTACCATTTATGTGGTTAGACAAAGTTGCTGCAGAAGGTAAAGCGCTTGGTGTGTTAAGCGACAGCGAAATCGCTTTACTTGAACGTGCTGAAATTGGTCGTTTGAAATCAATTAACGTTGATGACTTTGACACTGAAGAGTTACGTGCACAACTTGCGCCTAAAGCCAAGCAAGGAAAAGCAGCTTAATCGCTAAGCTGAAGTCAAAAAGGTAAAGCCTGCGCTTTACCTTTTTTTATCGCTAAAAATGGTGAATTGCAAAATAAAGCGTAAAGGTTAATGATGAAAAATCTCACTGGATTACAACAAATGCAAGCCATATTAAATGGCGAAATCCCCGCCCCTTCAATTAACGAAGTCATCCCGATGAATCCCATCGATGTCAATGAAGGCAACGTAATGTTTGAAGCCTTTGCAAATGAACACCATCTTAATCCAATGGGCGGTGTACACGGTGGCTTTGCGGCAACGGTACAAGGGTCTGTTGATCTTTCAAGGTTGTTTTTGCAGCGAATTGTTGGCCATTTCTACAAGGCAGAGACTTTGAAGTGTAGTTATTCTACATAAAAAGTCGATAACGCAGTAAAAATGGCCAACAAACGCTGCCCAAAGGGTTCGGCTAAAAACGTTTTACTCTTTGTTGAATGGATTTTGCTTAGATGACTAGGCATCAATCCATTCGTCTCGATTAAAACGTTTTTAACTCGAACAAAATTCAACCAGCAAAGATCAACAGACCCTAGACACAGTAACCGCGTGTGCTGTTCATTCTGCATTACCAGCAGGCGTCAGTTATTCAACTATTGATCTCAATATTAAAATGGTTCGCCCTGTGCCACAAAATACGCGTTTAGTCGCCAAGGGTAATTTAATGAACTTGTCTAAATCTTTAGGTATTTCAGAAGGTACCTTAACCACAGAAGATGGCAGGTTACTCGCTACCGCTACAGCAAGCTGCCTTATTTTGCGTCCGTAAAACATTTAGGGGGATAACAAAAAAGCCAGTCATTTACATGACTGGCTTTTTTATTTGTGAGTAGCTATTAATCTTCTGCTAACTCGATTTCCAACCGTTTTGCCACCGCTTCTGGCGAGCTACTATTACGGGCAAATAGACTGTATGCCACCGGGATAACAATCAAGGTAAAGAAGGTTGCCAATAAAATACCCGACAACACCACCACACCAATCACAAAGCGAGTTTCAGCCCCTGCACCAGAAGCTATCACTAACGGAATAGCGCCGGCTGCAGTGGTGATCCCTGTCATTAAAATAGGCCTTAAGCGCTGAGAAGAAGCTTGCAAAATGGCTTGTTGAAACTCAACCCCACGGTCTCGCAGTTGGTTAGAGAACTCAACAATCAAAATACCATTTTTAGCGGCCAATCCGACTAACATGATGATGCCAATTTGGCTGTAAATATTGATACTTTGGCCAGTCAGCCACAACCCGATTAACGCACCTAAGGTCGCCAATGGCACCGTAAGCATAATCACCATCGGGTGAATATAGCTTTCAAATTGCGCCGCTAACACCAAAAACACAATGCCCAATGCCAGTAAAAAGACAAAGTTCATCGAGTTACCAGATTCTTGATAATCCAATGACGGCCTTTGTAACTAATTACGGCTTCAGCAGGTAAATAAGTGCTGGCTAAGTGATTAAGATAATCAAGCGCTTCACCTAGGCTGTAATCGGGTGCGAGGTTAGCCTCAAGGGTAATCGAACGCATACGATTATAACGATTGAGCGAACTGGCATCGGCAAACTCTTCGATCGTCACTAGGTTTGATAACGGAATTAGCTCATGTGAGCGGTCAGAGCGCACATAGATATTTTCCATATCAGTGGCCGTGTTTTGATTATCTCGGTTACCTTCTACGATCACGTCATACTCTTCGCCATCACGCATAAAGGTAGTGACCAGGCGTGACCCTAACATTGACTCTAAAGTACGCCCAAGATGCGAAATAGATACCCCAAGATCCGCGGCGCGATCACGGTCAATGATCACTCTTAATTGCGGTTTAGTTTCTTGATAGTCATGATCTAAGCCAATGATATTTTGATTGTCTTTGGCTTTCTCAAGCATGGTGTCTCGCCAATCAGCCAGTTCTTCATAACTGGGACCGCCAATGACAAACTGTACTGGCTTATTAACGCCACGACCAAAAGCTTGTCGCATGATAGGGAACGCTCTTATGCCAGCCAAATCGGCTAAACGAGCGCGTATATCAACAATAATCTCATTAGCACTACGACGCTCAGCCCAATCCTCTAATACAATGATAGCCATACCATTTGAGAAATCAGCTCCTGCACCAAAACCACGGGGTGCACGAATAAGTAAACGTTTAATATCACCGGCTTCTACCAATGGCATTAAGCGCCCTTCTACTTCATCCATGTACTTTTCAATGTATTCAAAGCTGGCGCCTTGAGGATGCATTAACAATTAAAAACATTGAACCACGGTCTTCTTGCGGGGCAAACTCTTGCGGCACTTTATTGAGCAAATAGCCACTCAAACCAAAAGCAATTAACACCACGAGCGACACCATAACAGGACGCTTCATCCCAGTATTCAATGTAACTAAGTACCAGTCAGATAATTTGTCCATCAACTTGTCGACTTGCTTAACGAGCCATGGGTCTTGATCAGCCGGTTTAAGTAATTTGGAGCACATCATTGGAGTCAGCGTTAACGCAACAATACTTGAAAATATCACCGCAGCGCTCATGGTCACAGCAAACTCTTTAAATAGCTTACCTAAATCGCCCTCTAGGAAGGTAATAGGCATGAAGACCGCGACCAATACCAATGTGGTTGCTACGACAGCAAAGGCAACTTCTCGTGCGCCTAAGAAAGCGGCTTTTAATGGTGAGTCACCTTCTTCGATACGCCGGTGAATGTTTTCTAACATCACAATCGCGTCATCAACCACCATACCGATGGCTAAAATCATGGCCAGTAAGGTCAGTAAGTTAATGGTATAACCTAAGGCATAAAGCACGATAAACGTCGCTAATAGCGACACTGGTACAGTGATTGCCGGAATTAACATTGCCCTAACTGAGCCTAAAAACAGGTAAATCACGATAATGACCAACACCATGGCAATAAACAGGGTTTGGTACACTTCATCAATGGAAGCTTCAATAAATACTGAGCTGTCGTATGAGCGTTTAATTTCCATACCTGCTGGTAATGTTGGGTTTAATTGATCAACCAACGCATTAGCAGCACGGGCAACTTCAAGTGTATTCGCCGTTGATTGCTTACTCACACCAAGGCCAATCATCGATTCTTTGTTGCCTCTAAAGATAATTCGCTCTTCTTCTGAGCCAATTTCAACTTTGGCAACATCAGCAAGTTTGATTAAGTAACCATCATCGCCTTGAGTGATCACCAAGTTAGAAAAATCTTCTGCTGTTTTGAATACCCGATCTAAGCGAACGGTAAAGTGACGGTCTTTAGATTCAATTGAACCTGCGGGTAATTCAACGTTTTCAGAGCGTAATGCATCTTCAACATCAGACACGGTAAGGTTGCGAGAAGCCAAAGCTTGACGGTCAATCCAAATCCGTAAGGCATAAACCTTACCACCACCAAGGCGTAGCGTTGACACCCCATCGATGACTGAGAAACGGTCAACTAAGTAACGGCTAGCGTAATCCGTTAACTCTAGTGTATCCATTTGATCAGAGACCAAATTTAACCACATAATCACTTCATCACTGCCGTTAGCTTTGTAAATAGACGGTGAATCGGCTTCTTCTGGTAACTGTTCTAATAACCCCGAAATTCTGTCACGTACATCGTTGGTCGCGGCTTCAATATCACGATTAATATCAAACTCAATCGTCACGTTTGAGCGGCCATCGCTACTTGATGAACTGATTTGGCGGATACCCTCAACACCACTGATTTTATCTTCAATCAGCTGGGTAATACGGCTTTCTACCACTGAAGCACTCGCCCCACGGTAACTGGTTTCAACCGACACAATCGGTGGGTCGATATTGGGGTATTCGCGCAGCGGCAACTTACCAAATGAAACTAAGCCCAATACAATTAATAAAATGCTGATTACAGATGCAAAAACTGGCCGTTTAACAGATAAGTCAGTTAATATCATGCTGACTTCTCCATATCTTCGACTTGGGCAAATTTAAAGTTTTCTGCTTGTTGAACTTTAACTTCATCACCCGGACGTACTTTCAAAATGCCACGAATAATCACTTGCTGGCCAATATCAAGTCCTTCAGTAATTTCAGCCCAACCTCTTGAACGGATCCCTAATGTCACTTGCTGCTGAATCACTTTATTGTCCGCACCAACGATATAAACAAAATGCTTACTTTGAATTGGAATGATGGCCGCTTCAGGTAATAAAAGTGCTTCACGGCTTTGTTTAATCAGCTTCACTTTCATTAGCATACCTGGCAATAAGCTAAGATCTGAGTTTGGCAACACAGCACGTACAATTACAGCGCGAGTTTGAGGATTGACTCGGCTATCAATCGAAGTCACAACCCCTTTGAATATACGATCAGGATAAGCAACTGCGCGTGCTTCTACTAATTTGCCTGGTTGTAACTCTTGAATAAACCGCTCAGGTACTGAGAAGTCTAATTTGATTTTACTCACATCATCTAAGGTGCTGATTTGCTCGCCAGGAGTGACTAAACTGCCCATACTGACTTGACGTAAA
The DNA here is from genome assembly GCF_025398315.1 of Shewanella phaeophyticola. Taxonomy (GTDB): domain Bacteria; phylum Pseudomonadota; class Gammaproteobacteria; order Enterobacterales; family Shewanellaceae; genus Shewanella; species Shewanella phaeophyticola. Next base: position 1,598,472 of record NZ_JAODOQ010000001.1, on the reverse strand, counting down.
CCGAGACGCCCAGCAAAAGGCGCTGAAATAATCCTATCGTTTAAGGCCGCTTTAGCTTGCGCAACTTCAGCACGGGTGGTGTCAATAAGGCTTTGTAAACGGTCACGCTCTAATTCTGCAATGGTTTTACTGCTTACCAATGAACGAATACGGTCAAGTTCACGTAGGTTTTCCGTTAATTTAACTTCTGCCGCTACCACTTTGGCTTTTTGTTCATCGTTACGTAACCGCACTAACACGGCACCTTTTTTAACGATGTCACCATCATCAAAATTAATTTCATTGACGATTTCAGACACTTTAGATGTCACGATAATCGATTCATAAGCTCTGCCAGTACCTAAGGCTTCAACTTCATCACGGATCGGCATCACTTCAACTTTTGCCACCACTACGTTTGGTATGGGTCTTGGCCGTTGAGTTTGAGTCTTTTGAGGCACAAATGAGTTGTAACCTAACAGGCCAATTACAACTAAGGCGATCAGTAAGAATATTTTTTTCATTGTTTGTCCGTAACCATCCAGGGAAAATGAATATTTATTATTTATAACAGAGATTGTACTCAGCAAACCGCTTGCTTCAAGACGTTTTACTTGCGCCAACATATTACGAATTTATGTTAAAAGTGGTTCATCATGTTTGTTTATGCAAAAAACATACACCCTACTCAACATTAACGCATAAATATTGCATAAAATCGCATAAAGCCTAATTTAACACCCATCATTACAGATTAACTTGTTACAAATAGCTTACAATCGACACATATTGTGACAATTAGCTTAAAAAAAAGACGCATAAATGCGCCTTTTTTAATCTATTGATTAAAACACTTAGGGTCTTTGACCGTCCTTCTTACCACCTTCGCCACGTTCTTCACGTTGAACAGGTGCCTGTTGTTGGCTCTCGCCAGCTGGCTTACGATCTTCTTGCATTAAGTCAGATAATACTTGATACACTTCGGTGATCGCTTCATTGCCCAGTTCATTGTCTTCTACATCATGTAGTAAGATTTTTGTTTGCTCTGGGTTATCAGTCTCTTCAAGCAATAAGCGATAGTTACCCTTTTTCAATGTAAGCTTTTCTTCGACTCATAACGAGCTCCAGAAACCACCGCTTTCTTCTAAACTAATGAAGAACAAGCCTTTTCTGTTATCCATATCGACAATATCAAAGCCCATTTCAGGCAGCACTATACGTAAACGATTCCAAACAGAATTATAATTAGCATCAGCTAACCAATATGCAGGGTCATCAACACCGCCTGTGATTAAATCAACTTTAATCCCTAAGCTTTGCTTAATACGCTGAGCGCGGATTGCTCGGTCACGCTCAATGCTCATATAACTAATGGCATTGTTAAGCATATCAGTGGTGTAACGACGTTTATCGTCACCGCTCAGTAAGATTTTTTGATCTTCACCGTCATAGAACTCTTCATGTTCAAGCAAACTAATTAAAGCACTGCCTGAGCGGCCGTGTGGCTTAACATCAATATTGTATCTATAACGTTGACGCAGGGTGTAGACTTTATCACTGCCCCACCAGTTTGATTCGATCACTTCTTCGTGTTCAATCCAATCGGTTTCAATCACACCTGATTCGTAATCTTCAACACGAATAGCCATATTGTTCTTCAATAAGTAACCTTTGATAACATCAAAAATTTCTTGTTTTAGATCAGTGGTACTCTCAATTGAATCAATCACAACACGGATGTTGTCACTTGTTTCTTCAATATGAGTACCTTCAGCCATTGGCAATACTTGCAGTGGTGCACGGATATCAAGTTTTTTACCAATTAACGATTTATCAGCTTTAGTCCCTACAGATGGAATATCGTATTCCTTGCTGTAAGTAGGCGCATTTAATCCTTCAGGGATCGTTAAAATTGGTGTGGTTTCGGCATTGAGAAAATCGTCAGTACCATTGGCCTGACGACGCTCAATTGGGGTACTGCAAGCTGAAACTGCTGCAACAAGAAGTAACGGAGTGACTTTCTTTAACATGAATTTATTATACCTTTATTTGGGCTTGTTTCATTGTTTCTATTAACAGACCATGAAACTGCTCAGAAAGTTCAGTTAAAGGCAAACGAATATGTCCATGAGAGATTAACCCCATGTGGTGAACTGCCCATTTCACTGGGATTGGGTTGGCTTCACAAAATAAAGAACTGTATAACCCAGTTAACGGCTCATCTATCGTTTTAGCTAATTGGGCATCTTTGGCTAATGCTGCATCACACATGGCTTTAAACGCACGTGGAACCACATTGTTTGCAACCGAAATAACACCATTACCGCCAAGTAATAAAAACTCACGAGCAGTGCCATCGTCGCCGCTGTAAAGCAAAAAGTCTTCGCCACACAGTTCACGCAAACGTGCAACACGACTGACGTCGCCAGTGGCTTCTTTTACGCCAATAATGTTACTTACGCTTGCTAATTCAGCCACGGTTTCTGGTTTCATGTCCACGGCAGTTCGCCCTGGTACATTGTATAAAATCTGCGGAATATCAGTACACGCAGCCACGGCCTTGTAATGCGCAATTAATCCCTTAGGCGTCGGCTTGTTGTAATATGGGGTTACACCGAGCATTGCAGCAACACCGGTATCTTGCAGAGACTTTGTTAATTCAATGGCTTCTGCGGTCGCGTTAGCGCCGTTACCGCCAATCACAGGAACTCTGCCTGAGGCAAATTTAACGGTTTGAGCCACTACAGCAGCATGCTCTTTCATTGGCAACGTCGCCGACTCACCGGTCGTACCGACTGCCACAATGGCATCTGTGCCTTCTTCGATATGAAACTCAACAAGCCGTTCAAGACTTGCATAATCTATTGTGCCATCACTATTCATTGGTGTGATTAAGGCTACGATGCTTCCGTTTATCATCTATCTTCCCCAAGTTTTCAGGATTCGCTATGTTACTGATGCCAACCACTAATGACAAGCACTACGGCAAGCAATCTCCGAAATAACTCACTTCAGTTCTTTATACTGGTATAACCTAGCATTTTTAAAGCTCTTCCAGTAAAAAATAATCGTATTAATGTGACCGATATGAGTTAGAATCTTGAGGTGTTTTGCGGTTAAATGTTAGCATTAGCTCCCGCATATAAACGCAGAGCTTAAGTAGGCGTTTTCGCAACAAGATATCGACAGTGAGGAAAATCCATGACCAACTACCTGGTCGTTACGGCAATGGGCGCTGACCGTCCTGGTTTAGTGAGTCGTTTAGCGCGTTTAGCTAGTGAGTGTGAGTGCGATATCGTCGACAGTCGTATGGCGTTATTTGGTAATGAATTTACCCTAATTATGATGATATCTGGCTCCTGGGCAGCCATCACTAAAATTGAAAGTTTATTACCGAGTTTAAGTGTCGAACTTGAACTAATGACGGTGATGAAGCGTACTTCTAAACACACGCCTAAAAACTTTATTTCGCGAATAGAAGTCATTTTCAATGGTGAAGACCAACGTGGGTCGATGAAAATCATTACCCAATTCTTAGCAGACAAAGGTTTAGATCTCGCAGCGGTTCGCTCGCATGCCGACGATAACGACAATCTCAAAACGCAATCCATTTTGTTGGCCATCAATATACCAGACAAAGTCGACTTACTCACACTTGAGAATAGTATCCATGAGCTGGCTGAGTCAATGTCTTTAGAGTGCACCATTAAACGAATGCAAGGCATTGCAGCGCCTTAGTGATAAGGTTCAAACAGTTGTTGAACCTCGCTCGTCATTGCATCGTATTGTCTGCAAATTACCTGATAAGGAAAAAATCATGAACACCTTAAGCGTGGGCGACATCGCTCCTAATTTTAGTTTGCAAAACCAAGCGGGTGAAACCGTTTCATTACAACAAGCATTAACCCATGATCCTGTACTTGTATATTTTTACCCAAAAGCCTCGACTCCCGGTTGTACTGTACAAGCTCAAGGCTTACGAGACGTTAAAGCACAGCTTGACGACCTAAACGTCACCGTATTTGGCATCAGCCCAGACCCCGTCGCTAAACTGGCTAAGTTTGCTGATAAACAAGCGCTCAATTTTACGTTACTCAGTGACGAAGACCACGCTGTAGCAGATGCTTTCGGCGTATGGGGCGAAAAAAAATTCAACCTTGATAAAATTGCATGACAAAAAACCTTGATTATTTTTTATGACAAGCTATCTTTGATATGTGGTGAACATATGTGAGGATGTTTTGTGACAAGAACGCATGATGAAAATCAAAGTGATATTTATGATGACTACCGATTGCTATCAATAGTAGTAGATTCATTAGCGAAACTTAAAATTTCAGAGAGCATTAATGCTGACTCTGGAGAGGTCATTTTCTTAGCTAACCTTTCCCCTTCCAACCTCCCATCACGCGCCAAGAAAACAGATATTATCATTGCACCTAATGGGAGTATTGTTTACCCACAATCTCTGTACCTTGTATCTAAGATACGTGGTGCAGGAGCAGTTAAGGACACAAACTCAATTGCAAAAGGGTTACTCGCTTATACTCGTTACTTAGATTCTACCCATTATCCACAATTGGATGACGATGGTAACGAGATTCCTCCAGAGTATTTAACGTATAAGTCTCTAACTAAGTATGAAGAAGAAGGTGCACCATGGCGTTTTGCTGAACATCTTTTAGCAAACTGTCGTGCTAAACAAAATTCAACAGGTGATGAAGCATACTCACTTGCCACTGCAAGAAGCTATATGGGAGCCGTTATTGGATTCTACAAATGGATGCACAGACATGGTTATCTGAAAAATGATGATGAACATGTATTAACGCATTTCACTTCAGTTGAGATTTATGAAGACATTAATCAACACGATATGCTTGCTCATACTAAATCCGATGTTAAACGAGTTTATGAAATGTCAAACATCATGAAGATGTTTCCAAGGTATGCTAACACACCTATTTATAAAAAATTGAAACCTATGACGTTAGATCATAAAGAGTTGTTCTATAGGAATATAGATACGTTGCCAAAGCCTATATCCCTAATGATACGGTTGTGCGAGCAGTCTGGACTTAGGATAGATGAAGCCACACACCTTCCAGCACACAATATCGGTAACAACGATTTTGGTGAACTAGAAGTTGTACCCATTTTCATTACACACACCAAAGGTAGTAAGCCTCGTACTGTTGAGATCCCTTTAGCACTTTACGAAGAATTAGAACAATACAAAGAGAGTAAGCAAAGGCAAAAAAACCTAATCAAACGCAAGGTGTTGATCGATTCTAAATGTGAATTGGATTGCACTGATTACCTTTTTTTATCGAATAAAGGTATCCCTTATACAGAAAACACCTTGGAAGTTCATTTCGGGGTGTTGAGAAGGTTCATCCGAACCATAGAGCCCACATGGTACTACCGAATACACGATTTACGTTCCACCTTTGCCACTCATTGGCTTTTGAGTCAGTCTCAAATACGAAATGTTGGGTATGAATTTTTGATGGACGAGTTAGCAGAGCTTATGGGGCATGTAAGTACTTCAACGACAGAGAAGTACGTTCAGTTCATGAATAAGTATGATGAACAGTTAAAAGTCGCTAAAAGCAAAAATAATAAAATTAGTGGGGGGTGGTAGCATGGCAAAAAGCCCACTTGCTAAAAACTCAAAAGTAATAAAGCACATTAGAAATAGCAAAAATGTCATACCAATAGCCTTTCATATTCCTTACAGGGACTGTAGAAGCAGAATAGTAACCGACTTTGATATTTCACATTTGTTGCACCTTAGTGCCAATGTCAAATACGATAGAATTGAGAAGCGTGTACCTTATTTAATGAGATTTTGTAAAAATGCTAAACTCAACGTTCAGCAAGGAAAATCTGTTAATACTGTAACTGCATTGTATGAAATTTTACGTGGTTACATTGTATTTTGTGATTATGCAAAGGTAGATCCTTTTTCAGAAGAAGGGTATTTAAAATTCGCAGGGAATGATGGAGAGTTAAGACATAGAATAAAAATGTATCACCCTTCTAAAAAGTTATGGGAAAGGTGTAATGGGGATGAGCTTGGAATCAAGGAAACAACCGCTTCAGGTATTGTTTCAGGACTTCGTAATATACTTGACTGGTGTGGGTTAAGCGCAAGCTCATGGGCAATCCTACACAGAGGATTTACTGGTAACCAATCCCCTTTCAGAGGCTATTCTGAGCAAGAAGAAAAGCTCCTCGTTTCTCGGCTAAGCAATTTATTTTTCACAATAGCACCACAACTTATTGCAGTAAAAAAACAAAATTTAAGATTGCCTGATAAATTGTTGCTTTCGATTGATATGGATGGGCACCTTGAAGTTATTTCAATTAAAACCTCTCTAGAGACTCAATCACATGGTCATAATAAAAAACAAACTTCAGTAAAGCCTTCTGCCGCATTTAACCTAGTGATGGGGGCTGCTTATCATCTTATGTGTTTTTTCACTTCGCTGAACGATAGCGATATACAAGGCCTCGCTCATCCAATTATTATACATACTAATGAACGTGATAAAAGTCTACAGGTGGTAAAAGTAACTAGCTCTAAAGTACGGGCAAATAGAGAGGTAGACGCCTTATTAACCAATGAGAGTTTCGATATTAATAAGCACAATGGTGTAGAATTTATTAAAACTCTTGAGACACTTTCAAAGTTGTACGGAAATAGCGATGAGGGCTCGGAGTTAATCTATAATCTCAATAATAAAGGTGAGCCAAGTAAATACTTCAATCTAAAAGAACTAAATAAACATTTATCAGTGCAATTAAACCTACTATCACCCAATCGAGCCTCCACTCTGCCATGGTTCATAGAACTGTTTTATAGCTATAGAAACGAACAAGCTATAAAGATTAACAAAAAAACCAATGAACTTGGCAGAGTCATTGTAAGCAAAGAGCATCACAAACAAACCAAATCGAGAACTCTAATAGGGGCAACCAATAGCGCCTATTGCATCTTATCGTGTTATACCGATCTGCCATTAAAAGGAATCCTTCTTCCTCTATCCTATTCTGACAAAGACTCCGAAGGCAATATCAATGTTTCATTCGAGTACAGAAACGGTGATAGCCATTTCTTCACTGTTCCAGCTGCCGCTATAACCATAATTCAAGATATAGAGTTATTCGCCACAGAGTTAGCAGATATGCAATGTACAAAAAGTCATGAGCGCTTACTTCTGAAACGAGGTGGTAAAAATGCTGATCCTCGTGACTGGGATGGAATTAGTCTGATCACATCTGCTCAAATGAATACATGGTCAATTGAACCAAATGAGTATTTCATTTCACTTGTTTCCAGCCGCTGGAGAGAGATGACCAGTAATCAAGTCTATACAGATAATGGCAAAGGCAGTGTGCAAAGTATTCTTCAAAATCTGCTTAGCACCATTGATAAACACTATGCCAATGGTGACCCTAGCCTTAATAAAATCATCATTTCGCAAGCCATTCAAGTGATGGAGCAATTGAGTGAAGATATTACTTTTGAAGATGCTAAAAGAGAAGTTTTGGCGAAACTCGGTATTACAATGCTTGCACATGACGAATGGAAAAAGAAACAAGAGAAAGAAAAAGTTAGTACAAATCCAAATGGTATTTATTGTAACGGACAACAAAACACAGAAGGCAAAAATACTCAGAGTGAAACCAACAATGCTATGGGTTTGAAACTGCCTTGTATTGAATACGATATGTGCTACAAGTGCCAGGCAGCCAAGGCAGTTGATGAGGTTCAATCGATCTATAAACTTCTCTCTTTCATTGATGTACTGAAAAACGCATTAGACTACTACCCAGACGCAAAAGGGGAAGTCCATGAAAAGATTTCCGCTTTTGAATTAATTCTTGATGCTGCAAGTGAAGATGTGTATGAGGGAGCTATGGTGTTATTTAATAAAAACGGTCGACATCCTCGAGTAACAATGGATCACGCTATCTTGGCTTTATACAGATAATTGGAATTTTTCATGATAAAAATACCCGAATATGAAATTGACAAACTTGAAACAATCATAAAAGCTCAGAATATAGTCGGTGCATACAAAAACTATCTTAATGATGTTTTAAAGCCAGCGATTGAATGCGGTGATTGGGATAAATTTGAAGCACTTGATATCGGCTTTAGTGTTACGGGCGAATCGTTAGGTAAGATTGGTGACAATGATGCATGGAAAAAACTTCATTCTTTCTTTGAGCCACAAAAAAGATCTCACAAAGACTCTAGATTTCACTTTAAATAAAAAAGTGATTGAGCGCAATCTCCGTAATCAATTAAAAGCGCTTGCTTTAAAAATGATATGGCTATCACCTAAAGACTATTCATTCCTTTCTATTTACAATACTATCAAGGATTTAAAAAAACTCATTGAGCCACTTCTACGAGACAACCAGAATAGTTTTGAGTTCGTTAACATCGACCGATTAGAAATATGGATACAGAGTGATTCCACCAATATTGATTTTGAAAGATCAAATATCTACAACGCACTCAATAAGCTACATATAGAGAAAAAAGGATTACCTTTTGAGGTTGGTCTTACGAAAAAAGTCTCGTCATCAGACCTTGCCTTACAAATTAAAGAAAAAGAACAATACATGGTCATCCCTCAGCGATTGTATTATTTGGGGCTTCAAGCATCAGAAGCGCAAATAAATGAACTGTACTCGATCCGTGACGAATTGAGAAAGTTGACAGATTATATAACAACCTATTATGACAGGATCTATCAAGGATACGCCAAATATTTTGTCACCAATGAATTGCTGTTCAGAAATGGTAAGCCTGTTATATATTTAAAATCTTCAACTCCTGCTGTTAATAAAAGAAAAAGAGCCTTTCAAACAGCATTTCTTAATCTCAGCAATTCAACAGAAGCAAGCATTCTTGAGTTACTGTATAAGCACTCACCCGAGATTCGCTCTGAGCAATTAGACAAATTCTATCCTGATAGAATATTGAAAATAGGAAACTGGATAATTACAGATATTATGGAAGCCCGATCACTCTTTAAAAAGTTTAGCGGTTGCTGTATATGGGCGTTAATGTCTCGATCTGGAATGCGTTCTGATGAGATTTTTCATCTTCATACTGTAAATGGGTTAACAAAAGAGACAATTTTAAAACAATCTATCTATGTTATTCATGCAGATCTATCAAAGACAGCAAGAGGTTCTCAGTCAAAACAAGATGAGTTTGTCACAACATTGATCGGTGCGAAAGCTTTCGAAATACTTCAGGATTTAAATAAACCATTAAGAGAATACGCCACAGACGCATCTGCATTTTTCTATAAATCAAAAGACGAGGTAAGCCCTATTTCTAAAGACCAAATAGGTATACATTGTGTGTCTTGGTTTGAAGATGTCATGGGTGAGAAACTTGCACTTACTAATGACGATTTAATTGATTTAAAAATTTCAGACCCTAAGGTTTCGTTTAATGTTGGTGATCATTACACATTTACAGGGCATCAACTTCGACGCTCTTTTGCTTACTATCTTATCGGTTATGAGCTTTGTGCGTTTCCACAGCTCAAACAACAGTTTAGCCATGTGTCTATGGCGATGACGAGGCATTACGCTAAGAACGCAAGTAAATTCCAGAAATTTAGAAAGCAAAAACAAAACTTAGCCTACGCCCTTGATGAAGAAAGGATTGACCAAAAAGCACAAACCTACCTAAACATTTATAAAAAACTTGCCAATAAAGAGCGTGTTGCTGGTGGTAAAGGGAAAGAGTTCGCCAAAAATATGATGAAAGCTGAGCGCAATCTTTTTAAAGATAAAATTGATAACGACATGCTTTCGATAAGTTACTGGAAAAAGCAGATTCGAGATCAGAAGCGTCATATCCATGCTGTAGCGCCTGGCGTTTACTGCACATCAACAGGTTGTAGTTTGCGCACACAAGTAAATCTTTTAGAATGTGTTGACTGTAAGAACGACTATATTGTCGATGCGGTCTTCGCCGAAGCAAAACGTAAAGAGGCTGAAATCAATATGCTTTGGGATATTGAGCATGATGAATTAACTCCTCAAACAGCGTCAGAGGCGTACATAAAAATCACAGCAGCAGAGCGTATTATGAATGATTTAGGTATAAGCTATGAGCCCGTAGTGATACCAAAAGAAGTAGAAGCCCTGCTTCTTCCTTTCGGAGTGACTTCATAATGACACAATCAACAAAAAACAAACTAGTAAAAGCCCTAGAGCGATTAATAGAGGGTGAGCCAGAGAATCGTGAGTTAAGAAAAAAAGCACGAGAAGGTAAACTGAAAATCAACAATAGTGCTGTTGAAAAAGAAGCTGGGCTTTCTGTGGGTTCACTAAGAAGGCATGAAGATGTTCAAATAATGGTGAAAAATAAGTCACTTGAAGTTCGTGTAACACTGGATGGATCTGGTAAATCACCAGTTGAGGTTTTACAAGCTGAAGTTAAAAAACTTAAAAGCGAAAAGACTCAAGCGAATAATAAGAAAAAGGAATACTTAGACCTTTCCAGAAGCCATGAGAAAGCACTAGCAAGACAAGCAGCTATCCATATCAAAATAGTTCAAGACTTAATGGGAATGCTGCATGAAAGTCAGCGAGAGAAGGCAATGGATAAAGTCGTAAAAGCAAGGCCAGATAACCTTATCGAAGGAAAATTCAGATAAAATCGTCCTGTTTAGAGCAATCACTAGACTGGACTAACTTGCAACCCTATTATTGTAAACTCTAGCGTATTTATAATGTTCCAAAATAGACATGCTTAAACTTACGCTGTAATCAACATTTAAAGGATATGGAAATGACAATTGAAGTTGGACAGGTCGCACCTGATTTCACACTTTTAGATCAGGAAAGTAACTCAGTAACTCTATCTGAACTTAAAGGAAAAAAAACACTTATTTATTTTTACCCTCGAGCCAGCACCCCTGGATGTACAATCCAAGCACAGGGGTTACGTGATTCTAAAGCGAAACTGGCTGCACTTAATGTGGTCATTCTTGGTATTAGTCCAGATACACCCAAAAAACTTACAAACTTCATTAATAAACAAGAATTGAACTTCACCCTACTCGCTGATGAAGACCACGCAGTATGTGAAAAATACCACGTATGGCAATTGAAGAAATTCATGGGAAAAGAGAGCATGGGCGTAGTTCGCACAAGCTTCCTTATTGATGAATTTGGTAATATTGAGCACATATTTAACAAATTCAAAACTAAAGATCACCATGAAGTAGTTTTAGATTACTTAATAGCAAGCAATAAATAAATCAGACTAATTTATAACTTCTTGTTGATTAAATTCGGAATACAAGGTGAGTTGTTTATGAACAAGGGCAGGAATATAAAAGCTTAGCTGATCTGCTTTAATTGAATATTTCAAGTCTTCAAGTTTTTTGAACTCAACTGAGGTTGTATCTGTTTGCACTGTTATTAAGTCTGATTTGCATCGGTAATGAGCTCCTGCTACAACCACGATTACAGTATCGTCGGGCATAAATACCATATCGACAGGGTATCGAATACCTTTGAACAGGCTTACAAAAGAAAAAAAGCTCTATCTGGATATCGCTTACAACTAACAAGATCTTTTTGCATATTTGACCCTAAATTCATTTTGTATTGTTAAGTAATGCTATTAGCGATTTTTTCTCATCATCACTTAACAGAGCAACAAGTACAGCTAGCTCTGCACTTTGGTCATCCTCACAAAAAAAGTAGTTTAGTGGCACTTTCAATTCATTAGCCATTTTTTTGAGCGTTTGAATGTCGGGTACATGCCTACCCTTTTCATAATGGTTCATTCTGCCACTAGCTGAACTTTCATCCATGCCGATTCTTACGCCCAGTTCTTTCTGCGAGATACCCACTTTCTTTCGAGCCTGTTTAAGCCGCTCAGGTATTGGATTGTTATGCAATTTATATTCATCTTCAAAATCTCTCATGCTTAGATTGTCTAAGTTTTACTTATTCCTGTATACTTAGCAATCCTAAGTTTTTTAATTTTTTAAGATCGGAACATGACTAACGAAACTATTTCTTTGAATCAAAAATTCAGAAAGCTATTGATGCGGGTTGAGGGAACCTCAATAGGCCGAAAACAACTTATTGAATTAGCTGAAAATCTATTTAAATTATCGAAGATCCAAGCACAGCGCTTAGTTGCGAGAAATATTCATGCCCTAACAACAAAAGATTTAATCGTTGCGACAGGCGAAAACAATGCACGCGTTTATCTAATTACCCCTGAACTTCTCGTAATTTTACAAAAAAGTGAGTATGAAAAAACAACTAAAACTCATGTTGTGGAAGGCACATCCTCAAACGAATTAATGACAGAAGAAATTAAGACAAGTACCGAATTGAAGATAATTTTAGGCGAAATACAAGCTTATCAAGATTACTTAGAACAATTTCCTCAAAAAAACAAAACCATTTTGTCGTTGCTTAATAAGACAAGAGATCATGCCTCAGATCTATATGGTCGCCTTAGTGCTATCAACAAAATAATTAAGGCTACTGAAATAGAGGACAACATAACATGTTAAGGGACTGGCAAAATCGCTGTATCCAACACGCGACAGACACCTATAGCCAACAGACCGGGTATCTTATGCTGGCTTGTCCTGGTGCAGGGAAAACGATAGCTGCGGCTCATATTGCTAAATCACTCATCGACAATAATAAAGTGGATTATGTCGTTTGCTTTTCACCATCTCGTATAGTCTGCCAAAGTATTGAGCACACTTTTGAACATGTATTACATCGGAAATTTAACGGCCGCTTAGGAGCCTTAGGGATGTCGAGAACTTACCACTCTTTAATCAATACAACCGAGTTAATTAGTGATTTAAGTAATAGCAGAGTGTTAGTTATTTTTGATGAGATACATCATTGCGCTGGAGATGGTGATTCAGCCTCAAATGTTTGGGGAATGCAGCTACTGGCAACAATCCAAAACTTAGCGACTTATACATTGTCCTTAACCGGAACGCCCTGGCGCACCGATACTCTCCCAATACCTTTTGCAAAATATACTGACCCAGACGGTAATATTTTGTGTGATTTCTCATATGATATTGTCGAAGCCATTAAAGACAATGTATGTCGCATGCCACAAATAACAGCGATTGATCTTGAACATGTTGTCGTAAAGAAAAACCATCAACTTCAGACATATGACAATCTACAACACCTTCTAGAAGAAGGAGAAGTTAGCTATCAAGCCATTATTAAACATCCTGAGGTAATCAAACATTTATTGTCTCAAAGTATTGAGCAGCTAGATAGCCTTAGATGCAGTTCACTCAATGCAGGAGGTTTAATTGTTGCGTCGTCATACCTTCATGCTTTGCAAATTCAATCTATTCTATCTGGCCACTTCAACAAAGAATCAACCCTAGTGTCTTGCAGGCTAGATGACTCACCAGAGTTAATTGAGTATTTCAAAAATAATCAATCCGAATGGATTATTAGCATCGCGATGATAAGTGAAGGAACTGATATACCCAGACTGCAAGTTTGCTGCAATCTTACAGATGTTACTACTGAGCTCTACTTTCGACAGATACTAGGCAGGATACTTCGCGTCACACAAACACAAAGTCATTTTGCTTATATGTTCATGCTAGCAGAGCCGAAGTTAGTTGAGTATGCCAAACGATTAGACGAAGCAGTACCAGGAACATACACTTATCAAAAATCTGCCCATTTACTCGACAGCATGGATAATTCAACACAAAAATCTTTACCCAAAAAATCTTCATTTTCTAACGAGAATAAGACCAGCACACAGTTTGATTATGAATCTGGTGATATTAACAATCATCAACTTAGGGGCAAAAACAAAATTGATGATTTAGTTTTGTCTTCGTTTAAATCACAGATCCTTTCGAGCTATCTGATTTATGCTCAATAACATAAGACAAAGAATGGTTTATTTGAATTATTGTGCAAAAGGAACTCTAACAGGCCAAAGAAACAACATATTTAATTGGCTATGGGGCATAGTGAGTCCGCACATACACCATATCACCTATTAAAAATACTACCTATACCAACCATCGGCCAACACTTCAGCTTGTTCAAGTACAAGCTTAATCGCCTCTTCAGCCGCATCTGGCGGGTACTTCCAGCGCCGTAATAACCTTCGTACAAGATTACGCATTCTGGCTCGCACACTATCGCGCTTTTGCCAATCAACTGTTGCTGACTTTCGTAATTGTTGAGTTAACTCAATCGCCAAGCTACGTAAGTTATCATCACCAAGTTGACGAACTGACTCTTCGTTTTCGATTAATGCACGGTAAAAGGCAATTTCATCAACAGAAAGATTGAGCCTATCAAGCATTTCAGCGTCTTCTTGCATCTCTTTAGCCCATTGAATCAGTTCTTCAATGACTTGGGCAGTTTCAATGCTACGGTTATGGTATTTTTGCAGTGTAGACATAATGCGTTCAGAGTATTTTTTCTCCTGAACGACATCGTTTTTCATCCGAGATTTAACCTCGTCACGAAGTAACTTTTCCAGTAACTCGACAGCAAGATTTTTCTCTTTTATGTTCTTAACGTCTTCTAAGAACTCTGGTGAAACGCATACCCTGAATTTATCTGAATCTCATAATAATCAGCATCATCATTATATGATGCCCAATTGAGAGAGTTTTCGCCGTAGCAATAATGGTAATTTACGTTTAAATCAACTTCTTGAAGATAACCGTACATTTCTCGAAGAGTAGAAATGTCTGTCGAAGTCATAACAGAACCACCTAGAGAAGACATACCGTCATTTCTCGAAATAGTTGCTTGACCATTAGAGCTAAAAGCGGTCGAGTGATAGTGCATTATAGAATTATAGTCGTAGAGTACAACATCTTCCCCATCAGAAATATGTTGTTCAAAATTGTGCTCTTTCCCGGATATAATATTCTCCCAATTAATTGTAATATATGAATCACGATCTTCCCGTGATTGTTCATGCCAAAAGCCTGCAGCATGTAGGAGTTCATGTGTAGGTGTTCCGCCGCTAAAGCAACCATCTGCTAAACTAACATTTTGAGAGCCACCTCGCTTCCCTACTTGAGAGCTGCAACCTGAGCCCTTGTATATAGAGATATAGTCCGCTTGATTCGAGCGTTCGACAAAAATAACACCTGAAACATCTTCTATATCACTCATCGCCTGAAGAATTGAATTTATTTGACTGGTGCTATAATTTGTTGAAATGGTATAAGGAATTACACCCAAATCCCATCTATATTGACTACCGCTAATGATAACGGAATAAGGAGTTGGAGTGTTTAGAGTTTCAATATGCTCAGTGACAATGATATCTCCTTCAAAAATATATTCACCTTTTGATCTCTCAACTGTTAGAGTTTTGTGAACCAACACATTATTTTCATCGGCGCCTTCTACCAATATATCATACGTTTTCGAGTGTGAGTTTAGTGACAGTGTAATGCATGAAGATAAGATTAAATAGTTAAATAATTTCATTCCTTCGATCCTATTTACAATCAATAAAAGTCCGAAATTGGTTTTTATTCAGAAATTTAATTAGAAATAAAGATAGTAACATATGTCAAAATTTTGTTACCAAGATGTGATCTGCGTCTATTTACTGTTTTTATTTTGTTGCTAATATAAAAATTTATAATTATGTTTATTTATATCCAATAAAACTAAAGGATTAGTGTTATGCAATCTAAATTTTCATTTTCATTTTTGTTTTTTGTTTGCCTTATGTTCGCGTCAGCTTGTAACAATTCAGACGAAAAAGACGCTTCATCATATGAACAGTCAACCTCCATAGCTTCTTATATGCAACCGTGCACAGGTGTAAATCAAATGCTTTGCGTTTTGGCTGATGGCAAGCTCTTTTATGACGAAATTGAAGGCTTTACTTATATGTGGGGGTATACTTATGAGCTTACAGTCGAAGTCAATGAGGATGGCTCACCTTCTGCGGACGCTTCAAGTAAACAGTATTCATTGGTTAGTATCAACTCATCGGTTGAAGATGAATTGGGTGTGGAGTACGTCATTGATAATGTTGAACTTCTTGACTCAACAATTCATATGAATGATGGTGAGTACTTTTTTTTAAGTCAATCATTTGAGTGTGAAGATACAGCGTTGTGTGAGTCTTTATTAAATATGAATAACTCAGGTGGAATAGTGACAATCACTTTTAAATATATGGGGAATGGTGTTATCAATTTAATTTCATGGAATTAGAAATCTATCAATTTGCAAATAAGAAAGCCATTATAGTGCAATTATAAGTGATAAATTCGCTCTAGTAACAATCAATATTTGTAGCGGCCGATAAATATTGGCCGTATTGAATCACCATTACTTCACATGTTTAGAATTTTCCATATTTTTCAAAACTGAAATCTATAGTGGTTCACTAAAACTGGCCACTGATATAGAATTTTCCCATATTTTTATTTATGCGAACAAGGCATACACTGATGGCATTCGTAACTCAGAAATGTCCAAAAACCATTCGGAAACCTGTAAGCTTTTCACTTACGTGGGCACAGACCTATATGGCATCTCTTCAAAAGTGCTCTAGCTTTATTACCCTTACATAGCTTTGATCAACTTTTTATGACAATTTTTTTACTCAAAAACCGCTAAATGTGACCCTGTTTACATAAAACTATGACAACTGATATAATGTAAGTATTAAACGTAAATAAATTAACTTAACTCATTGTTAAAGATATAGTTTATAAGAATTCGTCATAGTACTGTCTTAAATAATTATCAAGGGTGCAGTATCATGGGTAAAATATATGATGGGATTCACCGTCTAAGCTTTATTGTGGGCATTGATGGTAAAATCAGCCATGTGTTGAATAAGTTTAAAACCAAAAACCATCACGAAGTCGTGCTTACAACGTTAGCCGAATAATACCAATTCCATTACATACTCATATTGGTACAACACCCAATAAAAAGGCTTAGCAATCACTGCTAAGCCTTTTTTGTTACCCGCCGACGATTAAACCGTTTTAGGGGCTGTTGATTGTGCTGGCTTATTTTCATCGGTAGATGAATCAACCTGGGTTGACTCATCAGCACTTTCAGATGTTGCTTGAGCTTGTACGGCCGCTTTTTTCGCTTTATCTTCAGCTGCCAGTTCTTTGGCTAATTCAGCCGCTTCTTTTTTGACTAGTGCAGCTTGTTCTTCAGCAAGCAGTCGCGCTTTTTCTTGCTCTTCAAACTTCGCTAACTCTTCTTCTTTACGGCGTGCTTTTTCAATTGCACGTTGCTCAGCCTCTTCCGCTTCGCGAATAGCGCGGGCTTCTGCAGCGGCTTTCGCTTCGGCTTCGGCTAATGCTTTTGCTTTACGGTCGGCTTCATCATCTAATGCGCGCTGAATAACCGCTTGGTCTTGGGCTTCTTGTGGTAACAAGCTTATCAACTCAATCCCTACAGGATAGTCAAATGGCCCCACGCCAGACAAGACTTTCACTTTACCTTCTTTAGTTAGGTACACCAGCGGCATCGCGGTTTCGCCATAACGCTTTTTAAAGTGTTCATAGGTAAAGTTTTCAGTAATGTTGGTGACTTTTAACACCGCGCCTTTGGCCATTAAGCTGGCAATTTTGGCATATGAAATATTTTCACCAAACAAACACAAGCGTTTTAAATACGACTCTGACAACTGGTGGCGAGCACTGCCGCTGTCGGCGTTGTTCAAACCATAAACCTTTTCAACCCCAAGTAAGTCTTGGAAATAGAAGGTCACTAATGGGTTTAACTGACGGTAAGGCGACATCACTAACACACGGCCAACACCACTTAAGTCCATGTAGGTTTCAGCATGTTCAGAGGCTGGGTTACCAAAATAAACTGGAATGTTTTCCATACGCGCCTGGCGAATACTGTCCCAGTTATTATCAGCTAACACCACCTTAATGTTTTTAGACATAAGGACTTTAGCCAGTTCACGTGAAAAATTAGACGCGCCAAAAATTAATAACCCTTGGTTTGAACCTTCTTTTACGCCCAAATATTTTGCCCATCGCCCAGCGGTTAAACTTTGAATTACAACCGTACCAATAATCACTAAAAACACTAATGGTACAATCGAGCTGGCGCCTTCTAAGCCAACTTCTTCTAGCTTAATCGCAAATAATGATGAAATCGCTGCGGCGACAATACCGCGTGGTGCAACCCAGCTTAAGAACCATTTTTCTTTTGATGATAAATTAGTCCCAAGCCCCGATATCCAAATACTTAATGGTCTTGCTACAAACATCACCACTAATAACACAGCAAAACCACCAAAACCAAGCTCGAGCATGGCGCCAGAATCTAAGCGCGCCGCTAATAGAATAAACAATGCCGAAATAAGTAGCACAGTTAGGGTTTCTTTAAATTCTAAAATATCAGCAATATCTACGCCGCGCATGTTAGCCAATAAGATCCCCATAACGGTTACTGTCAATAAACCTGACTCATGCTGAACTAAGTTAGAGCCAACAAACACCCCAAGCATAATGGTTAATACTGCGGTATTGAGTAAGTAGTGTGGGAATAAGTTTTTACGGATAGCCAAACCCGTTAAATACCCTGCAACAGCACCTAAACCAAACCCAATGACTAAGGTTAAGCCAAGAGCATGTAATACATGTGTCGTCGGATCATTCGATACCGCTATATATTCAAACACCAATACCGCCATTAAGGCGCCAATGGGGTCAATCACAATGCCTTCCCAACGTAAAATGCTGGCAAGGTTAGATTTTGGTTGAACGGTACGTAGCATAGGTACAATTACAGTGGGGTCGGTTACCACCACTAGAGCGCCAAATAATGCGGCAATACTCCAATCAAAACCCATTAAAAAATGCGCAGCAGGCACAATCACTAACCAGGTGATTAATGCACCGATACTCACCAGGTTGGTGACCATGCGGCCGTGATCTTTGATCTCTTTAAAGTTAAGTGTGAGTGCACCTTCAAACAGGATGACTGCAACCCCTAAGGAAATAATCGGAAATAGCAAATCACCGAAAATCTCATCGGGATCTAAAATGCCTAGAGCTCTGGCCTAACAGTAAACCACACAGTAATAGCGGTAAAATAGCGGGTAATCGTAACTTCCAGCCCACCCATTGACACAAAAGCGACAGCACACCGATTAATGCCAGCATGCCTGTGATGTGTTCAACCATATTTGATTCCTTTTTTAATAACACTGCAATAATTAGCCACACTTGCAATGTGCTTCACGATAATACGTGAACTATTTTCTCTATCTGGCTTGATGTTTTATAACCTAAGCCAACCAAGGTAAATGTGATGTAAACGATAACACCTTGTGCCATCAGAATTTTTTGCTCTTTATAAAATAACTGCCTCAGCAATAAAAAATACACGATGCGCCGTGAGAAATTCAGCATATAACATACTAATTTTACTACATGATCAAGTGTTTTTTGACGATTATCACATTTCCTACAATTCGCAAAATTTGTTATTAAGCCTATAATTTAATTGTTAAATATTTATGTCGAATTATCATCTCACCTTTATCTTACAGACGATTAAATCAGCAAAAAAAACCTTGGAATACCAAGGTTTTATTTTTTTCATGCTAAATAATCAATACAAGTTACTGCGGCACGCGCACCTTACCTTCCATTAACACCCTAGCACTGCGGCTCATAATGGCTTTTTTCACTTGCCATTGACCGTCGATAAGTTGCGCTTCAGCGCCCACACGTAATGTGCCAGACGGATGGCCAAACCGCACTGCACTGCGTTCACCACCGCCAGCAGCTAAATTAACTAAGGTGCCAGGAATGGCTGCGGCGGTACCAATAGCCACTGCTGCCGTACCCATCATGGCATGATGCAATTTACCCATCGACAATGCACGTACTACTAAGTCGATGTCTGCAGTGGTCACCGCTTTACCACTTGAAGATACATACTCACTGGCAGGGGCGACAAAAGCCACTTTCGGCGTATGTTGGCGCGCTCCGGCTTCATCAATGTGTTTTATTAAGCCCATTTTAACCGCACCATAGGCACGAATGGTTTCAAACATGGTTAAGGCTTCGTCATCATTATTAATGTTATCTTGCAGCTCTGTGCCCACATAATTGATGTCTGCTGCATTAATAAAGATGGTCGGAATGCCTGCATTAATCATGGTGGCATTAAAGCTGCCAATACCAGGCACATCAAGTACATCAACCACATTACCGGTTGGGAACATCGCACCTTCGCCGTCGGCAGGGTCTAAAAACTCCACTTGTACTTCTGCGGCAGGAAAGGTCACGCCATCCAGTTCAAAGTCGCCGGTTTCTTGCACTTCACCGTCAGTCATGGGCACATGAGCAATAATGGTTTTTTGAATATTGGCTTGCCAAATCCGCACTATTGCGGTGCCATTGTGCGGCACACGGTTTGGGTCAATTAAGCCGTTGCTGATGGCGAACGATCCCACTGCTGCTGTTAAATTACCGCAGTTGCCGCTCCAATCAACAAAGGGTTTATCAATGGCAACTTGGCCAAACAGATAATCAACATCGTGATCGGCTTGAGTGCTCTTTGATAAAATCACGGTTTTACTGGTGCTCGAGGTTGCCCCGCCCATGCCATCAGTGTGTTTACCATAGGGATCTGGGCTACCGATAACCCGCAATAACAAGGCATCACGCTCAGGATAAGCAACCTGAGCGGCTTGAGGTAAATCCGTTAAACTGAAAAATACCCCTTTACTGGTGCCACCGCGCATATAAGTGGCGGGTATTCTAATTTGTGGTAAATGAGCCATAACAACATCCTACAAAAAATGAAAAATCGGTAGCCTAGGGTCTGTTGATCTTTCAAGGTTATTTTTGCAGCGAATTGTTGGCCATTACTCACATTTACAACTGCGCGGCAGAGACTTTGAGGTGTAGTTATTCTACATAAAAAGTCGATAACGCAGTAAAAATGGTCAACAAACGCTGCCCGAAGGGTTCGGCTAAAAACGTTTTACTCTTTGTTAAATGGATTTTGCTTAGATTGCTAGGCATCAATCCATTCGCCTCGATTAAAACGTTTTTAACTCGAACAAAATTCAACCAGCAAAGATCAACAGACCCTAGTAACACACTGCCGATATAGCGATTAAGAACTAGCTAGCCGCTTCGTTGGCTAAAAAGTCTTGCGCAAAGCGTTGCAGAACACCGCCCGCCTCATAAATTGAGCACTCTTCAGCAGTATCTAAGCGGCACTTAACTGGAATCGTCACTTGCTCCTTATCAAGACGCGTCATCACAACAGACAACATGGCTCCTGGTTTTGGAGTGCCAACGACATCAAAGGTTTCTGTGCCGTTAATCTCATAGGTATGACGGTTTTCACCTTTAATAAACTCAAGTGGTAATACGCCCATTCCGACTAAGTTGGTACGGTGGATCCGCTCAAAACCTTCTGCCACAATCACTTCGACACCGGCAAGACGTACTCCTTTTGCTGCCCAGTCTCGTGACGAACCTTGGCCATAATCAGCACCGGCAATAATAATCAATGGCTGCTTACGTTCCATGTAGGTTTCAATGGCTTCCCACATGCGGGTAACTTGGCCTTCTGGCTCAATACGGGCTAACGAACCTTGGCGAACATTGCCGTTTTCCTGCACCATTTCGTTAAACAGTTTAGGGTTAGCAAATGTCGCACGCTGCGCGGTTAAGTGGTCACCACGGTGGGTGGCATACGAGTTAAAATCTTCTTCTGGTAAGCCCATTTTAGCTAAATAAGCACCTGCGGCGCTGTCGAGCATAATCGCGTTCGATGGTGATAAATGGTCTGTAGTAATGTTGTCACCCAATACCGCTAACGGACGCATACCCTTCATGGTGCGCTCACCGGCTAATGCGCCTTCCCAATAAGGTGGACGACGAATATAGGTACTTTGTGGCCGCCAGTCGTACTGCGGATTAACATGGCTGCCATATTCAACTTTTATGTCAAACATAGGCTCATATACCTTGCGGAACTGCTCTGGCTTAACGCTGGTTTTAATGACGGCATCGATTTCTTCATCGGTCGGCCAAATGTCTTTTAAGGTGACAGGATTGCCATCTTTATCGATACCTAGGATATCTTTTTCAATATCAAAACGAATGGTACCAGCAATGGCATAGGCAATGACTAATGGCGGTGAAGCCAAGAATGCTTGTTTAGCATATGGATGAATACGACCATCAAAGTTACGGTTACCCGACAATACAGCAGTGGCGTATAAATCACGGTCAATCACTTCTTGTTGAATCACAGGATCCAACGCGCCGCTCATGCCATTACAGGTGGTACAGGCAAAACCAACAATGCCAAAACCTAAGTTTTCAAGCTCGGGTAACAAGCCTGCTTCTTCTAAATACAATTGCACCGCTTTTGAGCCAGGGCCAGTGATGACTTCACCCAAGGCTTACGCAATAAACCGCGGGCATTAGCATTACGGGCTAACAAGCCGGCAGCAATCATATTGCGCGGATTACTGGTATTGGTACAACTGGTAATTGCGGCAATAATTACCGCGCCGTCTGGCATTTTACCTGGCTCGTTTTCAACCACGCCACTGATCCCACGAGCGGCAAGTTCCGAAGTAGGCACGCGGTTATGCGGATTTGATGGCCCAGCAATGTTACGCCCAACGGTAGAGAGATCGAAATGCAACACGCGCTCATATTCCACTTCAGTTAAGGTATCAGCCCATAAACCCGCTTGCTTAGCGTAAGTTTCAACTAGCTTAACCTGCTCATCATCACGGCCAGTGAGTGTTAAATAATCAATAGTTTGTTTATCAATATAAAACATCGCGGCAGTTGCGCCGTATTCTGGGGTCATGTTGGTAATGGTTGCACGGTCACCCAAGGTTAAATGGGTCGTACCTTCGCCAAAAAACTCTAAATACGACGACACCACTTTTTGAGCGCGCAGGTACTCTGTTAACGCAAGTACGATGTCGGTCGCGGTAATACCTGGTTGTGGTTTGCCGGTAATTTCAACGCCTACAATGTCTGGCAAACGCATATACGATGCGCGGCCTAACATAACACTTTCAGCTTCTAACCCGCCCACACCAATGGCGATAACACCTAACGCATCAACATGCGGAGTATGGCTGTCGGTGCCGACTAAAGTGTCAGGAAATGCCACGCCATTGAGGGCATGAACCACTGGCGACATTTTCTCTAAGTTGATTTGATGCATAATGCCGTTACCCGGTTGGATAACATCAACGTTTTTAAACGCCGTTTTGGTCCAGTTAATAAAATGGAAACGGTCATCATTACGGCGGTCTTCAATGGCGCGATTTTTTTCAAAGGCGTCTTTTTCAAAACCAGCATGCTCAACTGCAAGCGAGTGATCGACAATCAATTGTGTCGGCACGACTGGATTTACTTTTGACGGGTCGCCGCCTTTTTCAGCAATAGCGTCACGCAGACCGGCTAAGTCAACCAATGCGGTTTGGCCTAAAATGTCGTGACACACTACACGCGCTGGAAACCACGGAAAATCTAAATCGCGTTTGCGTTCAATTAACTGCTTTAGCGAGTCAACCAGCATATCAGGTGAACAACGGCGTACTAAGTTCTCGGCAAACACACGTGAACAATAAGGTAGTTTGGCATAAGCACCGGGCTCAATGGCGTTAACCGCTTCTTGAGTATCAAAATAATCGAGCTGAGTGCCAGGTAGAGATTTACGGTATTGAGTATTCATAACAACATCCACAGTTAATACAAATTGGGTGATCGACTATCAAAATCGAAAAAGCCGAGCCTTAAAGCTCGGCCAGTGGATTAACGTTGGCTAATTGGCACAACTTTACGAGGCTCACTACCCACATAATCAGCACTTGGGCGAATAATGCGGTTATTTGAGCGCTGCTCCATTACGTGCGCAGCCCAACCGGTTAAGCGTGAACAAACAAAGATTGGGGTGAACAGTTTGGTTGGAATGCCCATAAAGTGATAAGCCGAGGCATGGAAAAAGTCTGCGTTACAGAACAGCTTTTTGGTGTCCCACATAAACTCTTCACACGCGACAGAGATGTCGTATAACGAAGTATCGCCATGTTCATGGGCTAGTTTTTCAGACCAGGCTTTAATGATCACATTACGTGGATCAGACACGCTATAAATTGCATGACCAAAGCCCATGATTTTTTCTTTACGTTCTAACATGCCTGCCATTTGCGCTTTGGCATCAGCCGGTGAGCTGAACTTTTGGATCATGTCCATGGCGGCCTCGTTAGCGCCGCCGTGTAATGAGCCACGTAAAGTACCAATAGCGCCCGTGACACACGAATACATATCAGATAAGGTTGATGCACATACACGCGCGGTAAAGGTAGAGGCGTTAAATTCATGCTCTGCATAAAGAATTAACGACACATCCATCACTTTACGATGTTGATCAGACGGCGTTTCGCCGCGTAGCAATTTAAGAAAATGACCACCAAGCGATTCTTCATCTGTAGTGCAATCAATTTCTACACCGTCATGGCTGTAGCGATACCAGTAACACATAATGGCAGGAAATGCGGCCAATAAACGGTTAGCTGCCTGGTGTTGTTGAGTAAAATCCACTTCAGGTTCAAGGTTCCCTAAAAATGAGCAACCGGTGCGCATCACATCCATTGGGTGAGCGTCAGCAGGGATCAGCTTAAGTACCGCTTTTAACGCATCGGGTAAATCACGCTGCGCCGTTAACTCGGCTTTGTAAGCACTTAATTGTGCAGATGTCGGTAATTCGCCATTAAATAATAAGTAAGCAACTTCTTCAAAGGTGGCGTTATCTGCCAAGTCTGACACATCGTATCCGCAATAAGTCAGGCCAGAACCTGATTTACCTACGGTACATAATTTTGTTTCGCCAGCACTTTGACCACGTAATCCTGCACCTGATAATTTCTTGTCTACCATGATATATCTTCCTTCTTATGCTTGCTGTGTGCCCCCATCAAGGACACACATATGTAGGGTTTGAGTCTTGTTGTTTATCTTTATTTTATACGCTTATTTGTTTTTGCCTTCCGCAAATAAACTGTCTAATTTTTGCTCGTAGTCGTGATAACCCAGGTAATCATAAAGCTCCATGCGTGTCTGCATGCTGTCAACGACGGCCTTTTGATCGCCGTCGGTTAATATGGCGCTGTAGACCATTTCAGCCGCTTTATTCATGGCTCTAAATGCGCTTAATGGGTACAACACCATTGCCGCGCCCCACTCACCTAACTGCTGTTTATTCCATAATTCGGTTTGGCCAAACTCAGTAATGTTAGCCAAAATAGGCACATCTAACGCTTGTGAGAATGCGCGGTAATGTGCTTCGGTTTTAATCGCTTCAGCAAAAATACCGTCTGCACCTGCTGCTACATAGGCTTTAGCACGTTCAATCGCAGCGTCTAAGCCTTCTTGAGCAAACGAGTCGGTACGCGCCATAATGAAAAAGTCTGGATCGGTACGCGCATCAACCGCCGCTTTAATGCGATCGACCATTTCCTCAACGGGCACAATCTCTTTATTAGGGCGGTGACCACAACGCTTTTGCGCCACTTGATCTTCCATGTGCACCGCGGCTGCACCGGCTTTTTCCATATCACGCACGGTTTTAGCAATGTTAAACGCCCCGCCCCAACCGGTATCAATATCGACCAATAAAGGTAAGTCACAGGCTGAGGTAATACGTTGTACATCCACCAGCACATCATTAAGTGATGTCATACCTAGGTCTGGTAAACCGTATGATGCATTGGCCACACCGCCGCCTGACAAGTAAATGGCTTGATGACCAATTTGTTTAGCCATCATTGCTGAATAGGCATTAATAGTGCCCACAATTTGCAATGGTTTGTTATTAACTAAGGCTTGACGAAATTTTTTCCCTGCGCTCATGCTATTCCCCTTTATACAATGTCGTGAGTGACGTTTCACGCCACATGTCAGCGATTACAATAATTTATGTTCGATACTGTTTTTAGAATATAAAATGTGGCGGCGCATTAGCATTTCAGCCAATTCAGCGTCACGATTTAAAATGGCTTGAACAATGTGTTTGTGTTCATCATAAGCGGTGGTCACACGCGGCTCCGCCATGCCAAGTTGTACGCGATACATGCGCACTAAATGATAAATGCCATCAAATAACATAGAAATTAGGTGCTTGTTTTTACTACCTAAAATAATCCGATAATGAAAGTCCACATCACCGGCTTCTTGATAATATGACTCACCGCCTTTGACCTCATCAAAATGAGATTGTAATAATGCGCTTAAGTCGGCAATTTCTTCGTCGGTCATATTGGTTGCCGCTAAGCGTGCGGCCATGCCTTCAAGCGATTCGCGCACTTGATACAACTCAATTAACCCTTGCGGCGACAACGCCACCACCCGAGCACCCACATTGGCTTTACGCTCAACAATGTGACAAGACTCCAAGCGATTAATGGCCTCACGGATCACGGCGCGACTGACCGCAAACTTTGTCGACAATTCAGTCTCGCTTAACTTTGAACCGGCTTCAATACGACCTTCGACGATGTCGTCGCGTAGTGCTATAAAGGTCTTATCTGCAGCGGTTATCGGTTGGCTCATAGTGATACCTTGAACATGTAAATAGAATAATTAACACCAAGTTGTCGACAATATAGCAAGTTTAGAACATAAAACAACCATAAAAGGCTACTTATTGTCGACAAAGTGCATTTAATGATCAGATAAACGCTTAACCGGTGTTTGGCTTGCATCTCTAATAAGCAATGCATGCTAAAATGACGACCAATATCGTGCCTCACAGATCAACCTAGCTACACGACAAGGAATGCGCATGACCCAGCCATCAGGTCCCACAATTAGAGCTGATTCATTTATTCATTCATGTGGTTAATGCCGGTGGTTTTTCGCCTGCCGCAACTGCATTACAATTACCCGTCGCGACGGTGAGCCGAAAGATCAGCAAATTAGAACGTAATCTGAATACTCAGCTGATCATGCGCAGCACACGCAAATTACGCTTAACAGAAGAAGGCGGCGCGCTGTTTGACCGTTACCATCAACTCGTTGCGCAATTTGACCAGTTATCTGCAACCCATATTAATGAGCAACAGTCGACTTTACGGATCTGTACGCCCATCTCGATTACGTCGATGATCCTGATTGATGCGATAAATGATTTTTCTAAGTTACATCCACATATACAGCTGCATGTGACGCAAAATAACAGCACGATTGATTTGATTGATGAAGGTGTTGATATTGCCATTGTCGGTGGTGCTCAACCCGACTCGTCGTGGGTATCGACATCACTAGGTGTGCTGGATTATGGGTTATACGCCTCTGCCACATTTGCCGAAAAGTTGACCGAGTTACGTCATCCACAGCAATTAATTCAGTTCCCTTTGATTAAAGTATGGCCACTGTTTAATTGGAGCCTTAAACATAAAAACGGTCAAGAATTTTACTATGACGCTACCAGCAAAACTGACCTTAGGCGATATTCATGCTGCGGTTAAAGCCACTGTGGCAGATGGTGGGATTTTGTATGGGCCCGCATTGTTTGTTAAGCCGCAGCTTGAGCAAGGCGAACTGGTTAGAGTATTACCAGACTGGGCTGGAGAGCATCGCAGGATCAGTATTTTATATCATCAGCGCCGACAACAACCGCTAAAAGTGAAGCTGTTTATCGAGTTTATTCAGCAACGTTGTATCAGCATTTTTGATCTATTTTAACGCCTAGCATAAAAGAGATGTGTCCAATAATGAGTTAGCAATACCTACCATACAAACTCAAACTCAACTCGCCCTTCACCGTGAGATAAAGCGATTGGCATACGTGAACCTTCAATGCCCAAATAAAAAATGCTTTGCCACAGCATTAAAACGTTCGCCATCATGGAGTAACACGCTCTGTGCCAATACTCTATCTATCTCTTCTAAGCTGAATTTTCCTTGTCGTTCTTTTAATAAGGCTGCCATAAATGGAAAAGTAAATTCAGGGTGCCCCTGGACCGTTAATACTTGGTCTCGATATTTTGTTATATAGTTAGGGCAAAACACATTACCCGCTACCACTTCAAAATCAGGGGCTGGTTTAATGACTTGATCTTGATGAATGGCAATTAAAGATAAGCCTTCTCCCTGCTTAAGCTCTCCCAAATCCGTAAACAACATAACATCGTATATGCCAAGTCCCCATCCTTTATCTGATTTCTGTATTTCACCACCTAGTGCGTGATTGATGATTTGGTGGCCAAAGCAAATTCCAAATAACTTTTTACGAGCATGGAACGCTTTATAAATAAATTGGTTTAATGGTTCAAGCCATTCGTCCATATCATTAACGCCAGCAGGGCTGCCACCGATGATATATACATCACATACATCTACATCTTGTGGAAATTCATGTATCTGGTATACATTCCAAACACTAACTGAACTTGATGACTTCAAACTAAATTGCTGCTCTAAGCACGCCGAATATTCACCAAACTCGGCCTGAAGAGGCTCAGGAGTGTCGCCACACAATAATATTCCGATTTTCATATTAAACTCTGATTTTGAAAAGAATTAGGGAGCAAGTACACCATAATTGATGTACTTGCACTTAGCAGGCTAGAACACGTATTGAAATAGCACACCACCAAGGATTGCCGTGGTTAAAATGATAGAAACAAATGCGATAACAGCTTTTGGTTTTAGCACCGAAGAGACCAAAGCAATTTCAGGTAAGCTCGCGCCAGTCCCGCCAATGATAAGCGCCATTGCAGAGCCAAGCCCCATTCCTTTAACTATTAAAACTTTTAGTAAGGGTATTGCCATTTCGATGCGCAAATACAGAGGGACACCAATGAACGCTGCAAATATGATTGATAGAATGTTGTCACCACCGACATATTTTTCAACTAGTTCAGTTGGTAGGTAAGCGGCAGATACTCCACTAATCAATGCTCCAAGTAGTACGTAAGGGATAATTTTTTTAAAGAGTGCCAATGCAAAACGTAGTGCATTTTGTGTTTTGCTGGGCTCTGTTCCAACGATCGTCGAGGGTTCTACTGAGCCACAGCCACTTCCTGGGTTTGCATTAATCTGCGTCATCTTAGGTGCAGGGGCACAAGCTGAAACGCTAGGTGCTGCTGAGCAGGATGGAGCTGGCGAACAACTTGATGGTGCTGCTCCTTTATCTAACTCGCCATCTCGTTTGATCTCATTACGCCACGGTGTTTTGGTAATGAACCAGCCACCAAAGACGGCTGCAAGGAAAGTTAGCGCTAGGTAGGTTGCGGTTATTTTAAATCCAAAAGTGGCATACACTAAAGCCAACACAATGAAGTTACATAAAGGCGCTGAAATTAGGAAGCTCAATACTGTACCTAAGGACACTCCCATTGTCGCCATTCCCATCGTTACAGGTACGACCGATGCGCTACAAAAAGGCGTCAACATTCCAAATAATGCACCGAATAACGATTCCCACTTTTCATGCTTAGTGAGCTTTTTCTGTAATTTGTCCTGTGGAATATACTCACGCATAAAGCCTGTCAAGATTGAAACTATGGCAATAACAATCACCAACGCCCCCCCAACATGGATAAACTCGTTGAGTGCAATCATTAATTTATCTGTATTCACAATATCACCTTAAAAAATGTAGATCTTAAATGTGAAAGCAATATATACACAGATGCACATCTGTGCAAGTATGCATGTTAATTTGTGAGAAAATAATGTTGTGTCGATGGTGGTCGTCTCGGGTTAATGAGAGCTAACGAGAGTTATTAATGTCAGGAGAAGTAGATGAACAAAGCAATTTTTAAGAGCTTAACTAAGCTGTGTGCATATACTCATCTGTTTAAGATGATTTCGGCATTTTTAAGTGGTAAGGACATATCAGAGTTAACTAAGGGAGGGCGTAATACCGCACTGCTGGGGATTTTCTGCCCTTTCTTTTGGTTTGCCCTATTTTCTGGCGCAGATGAAGCCGAAGTCATGTTTCACGGTACTCATTCAAGTATCGTTTTCTTCATAGGAATCGCTATAATGGTACATGGTAATAGAAAAACATAAAGCAGTGATGGACGATAATTATATTGACGCGCTAAAAGCGCTTGCTGAGCCCAATCGACTACGTCTATTTTGGTTGTTAGTTCATGTAGATCAACGTATTACAGTTGCTGAAGCAATGGATGTAACGGGGGAGACTCAATACAACGCTTCACGTAGTTTAAAAATGCTCTATAAAACAGGCTTACTCACCCAAGAAAAACGAGGCAAGTGGGTTTACTACACACTTGCTTATCAACTTGAGCCTCATTTAGACAAATTAATTGAGTCAGTGCGTTGCCTGCCGAAAGAAAGATTTTCTGACATCACGACCCGATGTAAACAAAGGCTTTCAATGCGCGTAGATGGCGAATGCATGATTGGGGCAAATAGCGAGGAATGGTTAAATTTAATATCTTAACGAGTAGCTATTATCTTTCGAGAGTAACATTTAACTAGAATGGCAAGACGTTATATTTTGGCAGGTTATTGAATACGACGACTCAAAGGTTTTATCTCTGCTGAATCAAACCAGAGTTAAACGAATAATCTATAAAAACTGGATTTAGGCACGCATAAAGATATTCATTTACATCAAATATCTCTACACCCATGATCTCCGTCATGCAAGGAGGAATGGTCTGTGTCCTGTGCGGTTTGAAGGCAGTATTTTGAGTAAGAGTTAAGAGTCTAGAAAACTAAATGCTACCACATTAACTCAGCTAGCATTCTACAGTTTAAGTTGGCGTTACGGTATAACCAATTACAATACTTCATCTAATGGCAATAGTCATTTCCAGATCTTTAAATAACAAACATGGATGTTTTCGTAGAGCGCCCAGGGATGGGTTTACCGCGTGTCATAGAAGTGATTTCATTGAGTATCGTTGCCTAACTCCCTAGTTTTGTTTAGTTAGATAGCCTCAACCACTCTTGATCTGGTGTGGCAGCAGACCATAAAAAGTACAAACACCTGGATCCCGGCTCAAAAGCCTTACCGGGACGACGTGAGAGTTGGGGCGACGAGAAACTAGCTAACATGCTTTTGCTCGAAAACAGATGCAAAGCACTTATCTAAGCTGGCTCATGTTAGTAACCTAACATGAGCCAGCCTTGCACCTATTTACCTTCGGATAACACTAATACAAATACACCTGAAGGCTGCATGCACCGTGCGCCCCCACAACCAGTGCTTGTTCAATATCTGCCGTTTTAGATGGTCTGCCACAAACACACCTAATTCTCCTTGTGCTAAAGACACTTGATTCACAGCTTGGTGCATATTGGCCACCAGCGCCTTTTCAGGTAAGGCTAAAATCAAGTTCTCACAAATAAAAGGCGTCACCCGGTGCTGCGTTTGGCTCACCCAAATAGCACCGTTTTCAGCAACACCTAATTCCCCCGCTAAAATGGCATAATCAATATCTGCCAATTCATGAGCCGTATTAGGTACTTGACGATTACCGCTAACCCCCTCAACCAATGACAAGACTTGTAAACCTTGCGCCATTAATTCATCGACTTTGGCTTGTAATGCCGCCAAACCGCCTTGTTGATGTAACTCTCCCGCAACAGTAGCGAGGCTTGCAGCAAAGGTGTCAACTAATGGCTGTGGTGTCACCTCTATATCGATTACTGGCATCGGATGCGCGGTTAATGCTGACTGTTTTAACGCTGATAAAATACTGTTTTTGCTCGACATATTAACGACTCCGATTTTTAGCATACCAAGTGGCAAAGCTTGACTCTGGCGCAATAGGCAACTCGCGATATTTACCCCAAGCACCACTAAATGGCTTAAGTAAACTGCCAGGTAACACACGCAAAGCCAGCCTTGCCGCAGACATTGACGTATTCATCATGGCTTCATTTGCCATAAATCGACCAACCAAAGGCATATAACCGCTTTTGCCATAAGGTAAAGTCTTAGCTTCTGCTTTTAAACGACGGTGATGAGCAATTATTTTGTCTAATGGCACCTTAGTTGGGCATACATAAGTACAACTGCCACATAGGGTGCAGGCCACGGAATTGAGTTTGTGTCGTCATGCTGCGCCCCAACTGCAATACCAATTGGCCCAGGGATGGTGTAGTTATAGCTGTAACCACCAGAGCGACGATAAACCGGACAGGTGTTTAAACAACCACCACAGCGGATACACTTCAATGATTCGGCTAAAATTTTATCCTTCATCATTTCTGTGCGGCCATTATCAACAATAATCACGTGCATCTCACCGCCCTGTTGCGGACCACGGTAAAATGATGAATAGGTGGTTACCGGTTGCCCTGTCGCATTACGAGCTAAAGTACGCAGTAATACACCAGCGGCATCCATATTCGGCACCACTTTGTCGATACCCATAGAATGCAGTTGCAGTTTAGGCAAGTTCGCGCCCATATCTGCATTGCCTTCGTTGGTACACACCACAACAGCGCCTTTATCTGCAATGGCCATGTTAACGCCAGTCATTGCTGCATCAGCCGTTAAAAACTTCTCCCTTAAATGGGCGCGGGCAGCACGGGTTAAATACAATGGGTCTGATTCCCCCTTTTTAGTGCCCAATTGTTGATGAAACAACTCACCCACTTCTTGTTTTTTCATGTGGATGGCGGGCACCACAATGTGCGATGGCGGCATCTTAGCTAGCTGAATGATCCGTTCACCCAAATCGGTATCTACAACTTCAATACCGTGCT
Source organism: Shewanella phaeophyticola (assembly GCF_025398315.1). Taxonomy (GTDB): domain Bacteria; phylum Pseudomonadota; class Gammaproteobacteria; order Enterobacterales; family Shewanellaceae; genus Shewanella; species Shewanella phaeophyticola. The sequence goes on along the minus strand of NZ_JAODOQ010000001.1, from coordinate 1,565,692 downwards.
GTTCTAAAAATGGGTTCATGTGGCATTCTTCGGTAAGCATCGATTTAGATTTAACTAAACGTTTAACCTGATGCTTTGCCAATATATTCAATACAATTTGGTTATGCTCTTGGCCATCTTTGTACCAATGCACCACAATGCCATTGGCTTGGCATTGTTGTTCAAATTGCTGCAGATAATCTGTTAGGTGAGTTAAGGTATGCAGCTTAAGCTCTGAGCCAAGTTGTCTTAATTGCTCCCACTCTGGAATACTCGCCGCTGCACGGTCACGCTTTTCACGCAGTACCCATAAGGCTTTTGAGTGCCAATCGACGCGGGTTTCGTCACGGCAAAATATATCCGCTTTATGTGAATGCACCTTTGAGCCAGATGCAGAATATAATTCAGTCATGGTGTCTCCTAGAGGGCATCGTTAATGATTTGAGCAATATGGCGGGTTTCAATGGCCAATAATTGACGGCGGATCATGCCGTCTAAATGCAATAAGCAAGATGGGTCAAAACCTACAGCATATTGAGCCCCCGTTGCGGCGTGAGCCTGCGCTTTATCTTTACCCATTTTGGCCGACACAGCGCCCTCATCAACCGCAAAGGTTCCGCCAAAGCCGCAACATTCATCAATACGCGCCGGATAAACAATCTCAAGCCCTGCAATCTTGCCTAATACAGCCTCCACTTTATTAAATCGCTGTTTACCCATTTCCTCTGTTGGTGTGGCCAAGTTGAGCATACGGATACCGTGACAGCTCATTTGCAGGCTGATTTTTTTGTTTATTGGTCGTGCAAAGCCATCAATTGGCGCAATATCATGTAAAAACTCGGTCAACTCATAGAGTTTATTAATCACATCTTGAGCCTCTTGGCTGCTGTCAAACTCATGAAAGTTTTCTTTGGCTGCAACCAGGCAACTCGCAGCAGGGCAAACAATGGCGTCACATTCAACGCCTTTAAAGGCGTTAAGCAACTTAAGCGTGGTTTTTTTGGCTTCAGTAAAACAACCCGAATTGGTCATGGGTTGGCCACAACAGGTTTGCCCTTGCGGAAAAACCACTTCATGCCCCAGCTTCTCCAACACTTGCAGAGTCGCGATGGCCACTTCTGGCATCATTTGATTAACTAAACACGGAATAAATAGCGCTATTTTCATAAGATAGTATGTTCCCCAAACGCGTTAATACTCATTAACTTAGCAAACTGTTTTCGCCCAAGTTGATGGTTAACGACTTATTATCGAGTCAACAATGTATGCTTATACCCTTATAAAATGTAGTGCTTATTTAGCAAATATCGCGACAGACTTTTTCATTTTTATGGTGAATAGATCAACAACAATGACATAAATCGTGCAATTTTTAACCTCGCGTCAACGATGCCTGCGACACAATGTCGCAGATAGTGCTTTTATGATTGTGACTTTTTCATCAATTTTGCAAAATCAACTTAAGGGTAACGTCAGTGACTTCCCCCTTTTAACAATGTTGCTAAATGGATTTATTCACACTGATGTTAATCTAGCGGGTACAACGCTTTGGCATTGTTTGATTGTATTTAGGGCTGAATTTAATCTTGATTGAGAAAAACTTAATTGAAATTACAGTAACGCTTAATTGAATATAATCAACTGTCTACACAATGCTTGGTGACTATACTCAGCGTCTATCTGTTATGGGAATGGAGATAAACGCTGATTATAGGTATCGCTTTTAATCTGCATAAGATTATCGAGCCTCTATCGATTTAGAGGCTTTTTTTATGATTTTTTCTTGCCATCACAATAGCGTCAGGCTGAGGTTATTTATTTCAGTTTTACACCTAAACCCAATGACACTATCGCCCCTATTAGGGTTGTGATCACCACCGACAGTAATGAGCCAATCAATACATACTCTGTCATGCTACGGTTAGCTGATTGATTTAACTCACCAAATCTGAATATCGACTTAGCGGCTAATACAACCCCCACAGCGGCATAGCTGCCCACCAGCGTAAACGTTAGTATTAATAATCGCTCTAGGTAACCAATCAACTCGCCACCCGCAACTAAACCGCTGACATTCGTCGACTCATCTTTAGCAGGGCTAACAGAGATAACAGGCGCAGCAGCACTGTTCGTGATGGTTTGAGTATCTATGTCAGCTTGAGTATCAGCTTCTGTTTTTACTTCATTAACGTCTGCTGGGTTAACGATGGGATATTTGCTTAACACAGCACTTATCACAATGGATGTAGGCTTAAGGATCAGCAAATAAGCACACACTACTAACACGCCATTAGAGAAATGTTCATGCTGTAACACGGCATCAATCGATACCCCATCGGTGACATGAAACGCAATCGCTGCCAGTACCAACACATGCAAAGCCTGATCAATCACAAAGTAGGCTACATTATTGCCCTTGGGAGTGGTCACCTTCCATAAATCGATCACAAAATGCGTCACGGCAACAATCACAACGAGGCAAACAGTTGAACGCCAATCAATATCTAGCACCAACGCTGGCAGTATTAACCCTACGCCATGTAACAGCGAGTGTAAGTACAACTTTGACGAACGATAAGTGTGCGCTTTTTTAGCTTCAATCCAGCTGTCAGGCTGAAGATAAAAATCACAGATAATGTGGATCAATAAAAATGGAATAAGCACGCCGAAAAAATCAGTCATATTTGAGCCCCGCAACTTTGTCGACAAACCGACAATTAAGCTCATTAATCAATGGCCAACCTGATGCTTTAAGTGACTTACTGGCCGTTGCCGTCGCGATATCAAGCTTTTCTGCAAGCTCGCTAATTGATAAGTCTTCACGTGCTTGCAGCATGGGCAGCATGACTTCACATTGGCGCGCGGTTAGTTCGGTCAGTTGTTTATCAAGGTACTTAACCAACAAGTCAAAATACTCTGCCAAAGCTACGTTATCTGAGCTGAATAATAATCTGTCATGCTTAAGGCCATTAAGCCCTCGCCCAGAAAGCACAAAGGCAGTGCCCATCGACTCAGACACCGACTCACGTAACTCAGCATGTGCTGCAATAGCAAAACTAATGCGGCTATCAAAGGCTTTCCCCAGCGCTTTTATGCCAATGCGGTAGACAATGGTGTATCTCAAGGCATTTTCAATATCATGCACCACTGACTGAAATTCATCTCCGCGCTCAATACTGTGCGCATTGGCGCTATGCCCTTTACTTATCCATGTCTGGATAGATTTAATCCGTTCAAGCAGATGCTCAAATTGAGTTGATGTAAGCTTGGTTGAATCAACAACATCGCCGACAATTACCGCGATAGGCTTATAGGTAGGCTCCACATAACGCTCCTTTGTTTGCAGACTGACACTAATTTAGCCACTTTCGGCTAATAATGCAAATTTAGCCTTTTTTGGCTAATAGCGCTTAAGAACACGAGTCATATCGATAGATTTAGCCGTTAATGGCTAAACGTTAACATTTAGCCATTTTAAGCTAATCTCAATGACACTGTAGCGTCTCAGTTAACTTGAGCGAGCCCAAACAAGTGCATTGAGCGTCACGCCTGTTATACCACTATCACCTCAGCGTTATGACGAGCAGCTTAAATGCGAGCAGCCACCGACGCCAAAAAACTCAGATGCCTTAAGTCGATAGTATTTGTCTTCCATTTCTTGAGACTGCTCAGCGTATGGCTGGGTCATCACCTTCTGCAATTCACGCATCAAAGTATAATCACCCTGGCTCGCTTGTTGGTATGCCGGCACCAGTAACCATTCACGCAAGCTGTACTTAGGGTTAACCTGTTTCATCTGCTTAACGATTTCGTCACGGCTGCGAGTCAATACGCTAGTTTCATTGCTAGAGGCATCGCTATTGGCATCTTTACCAAGCAGCGACTGCCACTGTGCTAGCCACGCCACCCAACGTTGTTCCAACCCTTTTGGTGCTTGCGACAAGTCTCGATAAAAGCTTTTTGCCAGTGGACCAATATCAACAGGTAACGATGAAAGCTCACGGAAAAACAGGGTGTAATCCACTGGTGTTTGCTGCATCAATGTTTCAAGCTCATTAAATAGCGCGGCATCAAACGAGTTAAGCCCAAGCTTGCTCGCCCACATCTGCTCCATTTGGGTTTGCATCTTGGTAGAAAAATCATTAACCAATTGTTGAAGTTCATCTAAACCATCAGCTTCATTTGCTAGCAATGGACTTAATGCAGTACAAAACATCAAGTAGTTTCGCTCAGCCGCAGCGTCTTGATTTAAAAAGGCAAAGTGCTGCCCGCCGCCGATCCATGGTTGATATTGTGGGTTAAACACATCACAAAACCCAAACGGCCGTAATCCAGCGTAAAGCCACCGGCGGCGCAATTATCACTATTAAAGTTACCCTGGCAATAACCCACGCGAACCCAATTAGCCACCAATGACGTTAAACGGTTACGGAACTCACTTGCAAGCTTGAGTACTTTATCGCGCAGGCAAAGTTGCGGGTCGATAACATCAGCGTATTCACGATCAATTAAATGCAGCACCAGCTGTTCAAGCTCTGCCATCGCTTGGGGATGTTCATGTTTACGAGCTCGGCGACCAAAGAGCTCAAGCTGCCCTACCCGAATAAATGACGGCGCTACACGAGTCGAAATTGCCACGGCTTCGGTGATCATTCGGTCAGGATCTTGCTCACGCGAGCCCTCAGAGTACCAAGGCCGCTGCACCGTTTCGGTTTTAGACACATATAAACTGAGCGAGCGCGACGTGGGCACACCCAGCGCGTGCATGTGTTCTTGTGCTAAAAACTCACGCACACTCGAGCGCAATACCGCACGGCCATCGGCTCCGCGACAATATGGCGTACGACCACCGCCTTTAAGTTGCATCTCCCAACGCTTGCCATTGATAACCGCTTCAACCACCGACATCGCCCGCCCGTCGCCATAGCCATTACCGGTTCTAAATGGGCATTGTTGAATGTATTCGGTGCCGTAAATAGACAAGGCATAACCGCACGCCCACCCCACTTTACTCATTGGCTCAGGAACGTTTGACAGATCACCAGAGAATAAGCGCATAAAGTCGGCAGACTGCGCCATGCTATCGGCAAAACCCAACTCACTAAAAAAACGGCTACTGTGGGCTATGTATTCAGGATGTTCAATCGGGGTCGGTTTTACGGGGACATAATGGCCTGAAAACACTTGCCGCGGCGCATGGTCGTGGCCATTTACTGTTGCGTCAGGATCGCGGTTAAGCGTATTCATCAATGAATAGTCAACCAACTGAGCGAGATCGTCGACTGTCTCGACAGTAACGGGTGTTTGCAGGGACAGTTGATGAGTCATAGAGATACCTTGTTGTTTGAGTCGAAGGGATGTTTGTTATGGTCAAACTCCCCACGGTATGGTTTATCGTGTCGACGATGATTTGTTCGAGTTCTAGAAGCGGATCTTTTCAGCAAATATGTAGAAAGCCTGCGCTGTAATAGTTGAAAGAGCCTGAAAGAAACAAATCTATGGTAACGACAGCTTGTACTAATGAAAAGCAGACTTTGCTACAACTACAAAATTGGCATCTTGTCATAGGGATAAGGTGTTTTTTTATACTTATGTACTTATGTACTTATGTACTTATAGCCACTAACATCGTGGCGCTTCGCTGACTCCGGAGTTAGATTAAATGTTACTCTGATTCAATTGAGGTTCATTAACCGTCGTCCCGGCAACGCTTTTAAGCTGGGATCCAGGTGTTAGGTTTGTGCCTTTGTACTTATGGCCTACAAACACTAACGTCGTGGCGCTTCGCGGACTCCAGAGTTGGATTAAATGTTACGCTGATTCAGTTAAGTTTCATTAGTCGTCGTCCCGGCAATGTTTTTTAGCCGGGATCCAGGTGTTTGCTTTGTGCTTATGTACTTATGGCCTACGGCCACTAAGGTCGTGGCGCTTCGCCCACACCAGACCAAGAGGAAACCAACGTCTGTTCCCTCTTGGATCTCCCAGCCGCCACATCAAAATTATCTGAAAAGCGATAATTTCGCGACGTGGTTGAATCCAGCTTTTGACCGCGTTTCGGTGTTCTTCAGCCACCTCTTTATGGTAAAAAATGAAAATGCTAACGCTTCAGATGGGAGTCTGATGTGAATGGATTCACAAATGTCGTGGTGGCATGGATGCCAAGGAACGACCCTTCCCCTCTAAAGCTAGCTGGCTCTGATAGGCAGGATGCCTGAATGCCTTGAAGCACATGGATGTGCTAGAAAGGCCATGGCTAGCTCACGTCATTTTCTTCAACGGCCTCAATTTCGGAGTTGAATTTAGGCATTTTTAAAAAAATAAAAATTCATTTCAAAAAACATAAACTATTGTTTATTAATTACTTTCCCCTTATTCAACTAAATTCTGGTCAGGCCAAAAGGCCTGTTGCAACCCGCTCGTCGTCCCAGCAATGCTTTTGAGCCGGGATCCAGGTGTTTCTTTATACTTTTTACTTTTGTACTTATTGCCTACGGCCACTCACGTCGTGTCGCAACCTCCAGCGTTAAACTGCATCTTAACTGACTTAAAAATACCGGAAAATATCCTGTGTAAGCCATATTCCCCACCTTTATGTTGTGTGTACTGTAAACAAAAACAGTTGTAATGGTTTTTAGTGTGTTTTTAGTTAAATCAGCTAGTAAGTAAACTAAAGCTGTACGGTAAACAATTTGTTTATCTTTTAACACACTGAAATAAATGTACTTTTATTTGTTGCAGCATCTTGGGGCTACTTTTAAATTTGTCAGTAGAGTTAAATAAAACTGCTTTACATCAAGAAGATAGTAAATGTAGGATGTTAATAATCAATAAGTTAAAGGCTGACTTTAATTTTTATTTGCCCTTCAATAAGCTGTTAGGTATTCAGGATGAAGTATTTTATTTCCGGCAAAGTTCTTCCAGAAAGAGCAGCTGTTCAGTTTAGTGAAATATCAATGGACATGAAGCAACACGGGTATTTAAAAATTACCTGTGATGCTGGTCAGTTAAATGCAATATTCGATACTCCAATTAAAGATATAGTTAGTGCTAAATTAACCGTAGAGCATAATGCGCAAATGATAGTGAGCGCTTTGGGTTTCTCTTTAAACTGCGGTTACTCTGTAGAAATTATCAATGTATTTGGCTCTGACGAAAAAGATCAGGCGATTGTGTTTGGCGTTAAAGCGGACACAAAAAACGAATTTGAACAAACAAAAGTATTTAATGATTCCCTACATTTTTCTGTTAAAAACGTCTATTTTAGGATGGCTTTAAGAGATTATATGAGAGCAATCACTGACACTATGGATTGTGCTTTTTATTGTTACCGAGCACTTGAAGCAATAACTAAGTCGTATAATACAGGACAAGGTTCGCAAGGCTGGTTAGATCTGCACAAAGATCTTGGTACTAATCGTGAAGATGTGGACACTAAGATTACTAACTTTGCCAGTCCAGTGAGACATGGCCGTTGGGCAGAAGTAAAAAGTACAACCAGCAAAGAACGGATGGAAATGCTGTCTTACACGCAAAGTGTTCTATTGAAGTTTTTGGCAAAGAATACCTAACAAACGCATTAACACTCGCTGCGCTCGCAAGGGACAAAAACTCGTAGGCTCCCTGAGCTTGGCTTGGTATTGTAGCCTACGTATTTTGCCCGTTATGCGGGCGTTATAGCTATAGGTGAGCATTATGAAATATCAAAAGGCTAAGACCTCTAGAAATCGTAGCTCGGAAGAAGTTAAAGCCAAGGTCATTAAAGCACTGGAAGATAATCGCTGGGATTATAGAACCGCCGAAGGCATTTCTAAAGCTGTGAGCGTGAGAGTTGACTTGGTGAAAGGGGTGCTAAATTCTGACAAAAGAATAAGACATTCTGTTATGAAATCAAAATCTGGAAAAGATTTGTACACTTTAAAACACAGACGTTCAGTTATTAGAGATTTCTATACAGCATTCAGGGCAATGAACGCTGAAAAATTGGGGGATTCGTAGTGACCCTTAACGAGGCATTTTTTTATGGTGTTATAGGTGGTTCCTTACCTGAAGTATTAGCTCTCTATAATTTGAGGCATCTTGCTAAAGGGAAAAAGCCTGTTTGGGTTACCTCTTGGTACTACTGGATTGTCACTTTAATCATGGTTTTACTTGGCGGAGCTACAGTTGTCTTATATCAAAAAATTGGCATTAATATTAATGAATTCATGGCAGTTCACTTAGGTATCGCTACCCCATTACTAATTTCAACTGTCACAAAAGAAAAACCGAAAATAGATTAGGTGGCTATAATCGGGTAGCCAGAGGTATCTAACCTCCAGCTCCCACACCACCCTGCATGCGGCTCCGCACAGGGCGGTTCATTTACTCTTTTTAAAAAATGACCTAACTCACTTTCTGGTTAGCTAGTTATTACAATAATGAACTGCGATCCATCCATATTTTAGTGAATATAATCCTGCTTTCTTCACTATTTATTCGAGCTTGTTTATTCGAGCTTGGCATTACTCAATATGTTCTGTGTCCCAGGGCCTTTGCTTGTGATATCCAAAACTCTTCAAACCCGCCTCAATTACCCCTAAAGCGCACTAAAAAATCAACAAAACTGCATGTTAAATAATAATCTAAACACCACTAAATAATTGAATCAAAATATAAACTCAGATATTGTTTATTCATTAATCAAAATAAATTTAAAAACGAGTAATTCTACAGACTGGTTTGGCCGCAAGGCAATCATCATTGGAGGTTCACATGAAACGAGTTACTGGTATTGGAGGAATATTTTTCAAGGCAAAAGATGCGACGGTACTGCATGCTTGGTACAAGCGTCACCTCGGCATCGATGTTCAAGAATGGGGCGGTACTTCTTTTAACTGGACAGATTCGGATGGCAAACCCACTGGAGGTACCACCATTTGGTCAATTGGTTCAGATCAAGGAGAACAGTTTGCTCCAAGCAACTCTTCGTTTATGATCAATTACCGTGTAGATGACCTTCTTTCGTTAATTAAAGTACTTAAAGAAGAAGGTTGCAATGTCCTTGATAAGGTTGATGACTCCGAATACGGAAAGTTTGCATGGGTAATAGATCCAGAGGGAAACAAGGTAGAATTATGGCAACCACCTGTTGGCCAATGAATACCTGCGAGTAAATGCGAGCCTAATCGGCTAGCCGAAGGTTTCTAGCCTCCAGCCCCCACACAACCCTGCATGCGGCTCCGCACACGACTGAATGGCCAATGATGCTCCAGGCATCAACATGGCATTCCCTCCGTCCATGGCGGTTCATTTACTCTCTTTAAAGAAATGACTTAACCACTTTGTGGTTCGCTATTTATTACAATAATGAACTGCGATCCATCCATCTCTTAGTGAATATAATCCTGCTTTCTTCACTATTTACTCGAGCTTGTTTATTCGAGCTTGGTATTACTCAATATTTTTCAGTGTCCATAATCATCACTGAAAACAAGAGTCGAGCTACGCCAAGGGTCTTTACTTGTGATACCCAAAACACTTCGTGAGGTAGGCCTTTCCACAAGCAACAGCTGCTTAAAAATGGGTGTCATGGTTTTTTGTTTCGTCGTCTTGTACCCATGTTCTGCGGGGCAGCCCTTGCTAACTGATCTCTAGCCTAAGCCTCATATGATGTTCTTGTTCATCGGCTCGCATTCTTTATCATAAAAAGGCTAGCGGCTTCCTCCAGATCAAACATCGCGATTAAGCCCTTGCCATTCGCTAGTAGTTAACGTTTAATAACAGTATGTTATTCTCCAATTAATAAGAGTAACGGTGACCTTCCTACAGAGGACTTTCACCTCATTAGTTCATGCCCATGCTGGGCGTATACAAGCGCATCAAGTCGCTCGCAAGCTCACTGGGACACCAAAACTACACGGCAATTTGTTTTGGTGCTTCGCCCAAGTTTAACCAAATAGCCGCTACGTTTTGCGCCCCTTAAGCGAGCGCTAGTTTTAAAGGATACGTATGAGAAAAATGCTAATAATTGGGCTATGTTCTATTTCATTTTTAGGGACAGCGTCAGATATTTTTAAATGTAAAGATTCAAGCGGTAAAGTCACATATAGTGATATGCCTTGCTTGACTGATTCAGGCACGGAAGAGAAATTAAATAAAAGGGAGCCTCAATCTAATGATGTTTCTAATTTAGCTTCTGTTAATAAAAAAATAAAACCACTTCAAGGTTATGATTCCAAAAGCATCGAGCACTACTTAGAATCATTAAAATTTGATAAATTTAGTCAGGTTCTTTCTGGGGTTCAAAAAAGTAGTTTTCATGGAATTGATATCAAAAAATTAGTTAATGAACCTGATGTTAATTTGGAAAAAGTATTATTAACGGATGAGAGCTTAGAATATCTATTTTCTGTATCCAAAGACTATAAATTATTTTTTGTGAAGAAAGCAGTATATAACGATGATGCTAATTCACATCCTTTTTTGGATCTAAGTGATAGCAAGATTATTAGCATATTATCAAGTAGAGGCTTTGGCTCCCTGAGAATAGGTTTAATGAAGGTGATTACACCTGGAAATGGAATGTAGCAGGACTAAAGTGTGAATTTCGTTATAAAAGAAATCGATTTTCCCCTGAAAAGAGATTTCAATATGGTTGTAACAATTAACCATGCTTGATAAGTTATTTTAAAACTAGTCGGCTAGCCGGAGGTATCTAGCCTCCAGCCCCCACACAACCCTGCATGCGGCTCCGCACACGACTGAATGGCCAATGATGCTCCAAGCATCAACATGGCATTCCCGCAATCCATGGCGGTCAGATTCAGGAGGTAGAGCAACGCAGGAGCATGTTGCCGAGGGCGATTCATTTACTCTTTTTAAAAAATGACCTAACTCACTTTCTGGTTAGCTAGTTATTACAATATTGAACTGCGATCCATCCATCTTTTAGTGACTATAATCCTGCTTTCTTCACTATTTATTCGAGCTTGTTTATTCGAGCTTGGCATTACTCAATATTTTCTGTGTCCCAGAGCCTTTACTTGTGATATCCAAAACACTTCGCGGGGCAAACGCTGCCAGTTCATCCCTAACCTACGCCTCATATGATGTTCTTGTTCATCAGCCCGCATTCTTTATCATAAGAAGGCTAGCGGCTTCCTCCAGACAAAACCTTGCGATTAAGCCCTTGCCATTCGCTAGTAGTTAACGTTTAATAACAGTATGTTATTCTCTTTTAGAAAGAGTAACGGTGATCTTCCTACAGAGGACTTTCACCTCATTAGTTCATGCCCATGCTGGGCGTACACAAGAACAGCCAAAGCGACGCCTAAAAGCGGCGCTTGCTGTTAGCGTTACATGTCTTAAGGAATATCGTGGCTAGTCAAAAGAAAGTATGCGAAAAATACAAAGCCAACTTTATACCTTGTTCTGAAGCAGAGAAGCTTGGGCTTGCTATCGAGACGCTAGGCAAACTCCCAATTAATGGATTACGTCATAAATCAGAGAATGGAACGTGCGGCTGGTATATTTGGTGCGGTGAAGAAATGAGCCAAGAAACTGAATTTTTTAAACCGCTACTCGTGAGCCATATAAAAGAATACTTACCAGAAATAGAACAATATTTAGCATTACCCCCAGGGTATAGATTTTTAATAGCTGATGATTATGAGGATGTATGGCATGACTCATCGCTCACTAACATGTAACAAGTAACAAGTAACAAGTACATTTTACATCAGCCATTTCGTGGCTTGGAGATATGGGTATTTTTGAAATCTTTATGTTAGCTTATTTGCCCATTGGCACGCTTGCCTTGAATAAGTGGCGGAAACGAATTTATTTATCAAACGGCAAGCAACGAGGCTTATATCTATTGGTTTCAATTGCTATGGGCGCATTACCATTTATTTATGTTAGTAGTATTCAAATAGAGCGGTCAGCTTTAGGTGTTGTACTTGTAGGTATTGGTTTTTTCTGGTTTGCAATTGTAAGCTCTCGAAGCACAGCCACATAACAAGCTAATAAATAAGGATAAAAATAGTTAGCTGTTTTCGTCCCTTAGCATTTTAGCCAACAATTTTTGCCCCTTTTTAGGGCGTTGAGGCTGTAGAATTTCTATTTTTATTGAAAAATAGAATTTTTTAGTGTTCCAAATGCACTACCTAGTGCATTAAAAACGCTTAGGATTGATTTGAGGAGCTCATTTTTTTAATTGAATTTGACTGTTAGAGTAATTCTACAGCCTCGCTATATGAATCTAGGGTTAGCTATGCATTCTAAAGAAGTACTTGAGTTATTCGTTGCCAAAGCAGACAAACTTATTGCCAGCTCATTTTCGAGGCAAATGCAAAAGGAGCATAAAGTCACAATTGGATCAGCAGTAATAAATTACGTAGGTACCAACTGACGAAGAACTTGATGCATTTCTTTTGACGCATAGATTGTTCTTTCAAAGAAACGAACACTTCCGTGTCAATAATTTACATTCTCATTTCAAAGAACTTAAAGCGGATGGTAATAAGTTAGAAGCCTTAATAGAGATGCAGGCTTGGATTAAAAAGTATTGGGACTCTGATTCTGAGGGATCCCCACGAATTTAATAGCATGCTTGTAGGTCGTTGATTAAACTTTGTAACGTCTTTATTCCTGCTAGCCAGTGAGACTTCAACAACCTCAAATACTTATCTCTGTAAGCTCTTAATCCTATAAATTGGCTTGATAAAACATTACGATGTTTGATTGAATTCGCTTGGTATTGTCTATGCTTATCCGCTGCTTTAACTGCCAAACCTAGCAGGTTCAACATAAATTGAGATAGACAGGCAATGAGCAGTAGAACGCTTAATTTATCCTTAATTCTACTGCCACTATCATTCATTTTTAGACCCGTTTTAACATCTCTAAAGCTTTCTTCTATCTGCATTCTAGTCGCATAAATTTTTACGACTCGTTTGGCTGTAGCACTTGAATGACAAAGTGATGTAGCAAGTAACCAAGGCTCTTTTTCACGCTCTGCACTTGACCGAGATTGTTTGCTCCGTCTGGTTCTATCACCCGTTGCAGTTCTATCTTTTCTTCCTTTATCTGTACGTTTGAAGATCACTAAGCGTGAACAGAAAGACGCCTGCTCACCTAAAAAATATACCCCAAGATTCTTAGCTCTTGCACTTGCTTGTATGTATAGCCTTTTGACTGGATACCAATGATGAACAATCGTTTTTCTACAATGTGTTCTGTTTCTGAATCGCCCCACATAATCCCAATCAAGTGACAGTATTTGTTTAAACCATGGTATTCGAAATCCAGCATCAGTCACGATGATAGGCTTGCAGTCATTAGGTAGCATCGCCTTAAGTTTGGTCAAAAAGGATAGATGAGTTTTAGGCTTCTCTTTTTTGTTTAGCGGATGTATTTCTTCATAAAGTGTCAATGAGCGCCCTTGAGCCGCCAAAGATGCTCGAATGAGAAAATGCTGCTTACGGTCATCAAGATCTGACCAATCGATATGAATAATGGGTTGCTTCATTTTCCCGACGAGCAAGCAGGTCATACGGGTATAAATGAACTCAATATCACGATGAAGATAAGGATTACTACAAAGCCTATCAACCCGCTTAATCTTATGTTTTTCCTTGGCTTTACTTTCAATATCACGGCCAAGCCCTGTGATTGATAATGCTCCACCATTCATTGAGCTTTCAATTGCAGAGAACAGACTTTGTCGGCGAGTTTTGTGCATTAACGGGGTGACAAGTGAGAGGCATTTTGATAAAACTTGTTTTGCATTCATGGCATTTACTCGTGGTAATTTTTGTTTGGCGATAAATTTGATCACCAAATGCCATGAATGTTCCTCATTTTTTAACCTATCTCATTATTTTTATTCATTCTTTTGTGGGGATTCGTCAGACTCTGATTCATCACTTATTTACGATGGTGAAAGGATGACCAACTGGGATATTTACCAAGGTTTTCTTTATGGCGACCTTGCTCATACAAATAACACGGAACATCGTGAGAAATTTATGGCTTGGACTAAGAGTATAATTTCTAAAGAATCATCATATTTTGACTTCCGAGACATTCTAGGAAAAACGCTTATGGTTATTGCACAAATTAAATATCTAACAGAAGATGTCCTTTCGAAGTAAATTCAGAAATTAGTGGATTTAGTGGGGTCATAGTGGATTTAGTGGGGTCAGTAATTTAGTGGGGGCAGGGTCTGACGAATCCCCACAAAAGAATGAATAAAAATAATGAGATAGGTTAAAAAATGAGGAACATTCATGGCATTTGGTGATCAAATTTATCGCCAAACAAAAATTACCACGAGTAAATGCCATGAATGCAAAACAAGTTTTATCAAAATGCCTCTCACTTGTCACCCCGTTAATGCACAAAACTCGCCGACAAAGTCTGTTCTCTGCAATTGAAAGCTCAATGAATGGTGGAGCATTATCAATCACAGGGCTTGGCCGTGATATTGAAAGTAAAGCCAAGGAAAAACATAAGATTAAGCGGGTTGATAGGCTTTGTAGTAATCCTTATCTTCATCGTGATATTGAGTTCATTTATACCCGTATGACCTGCTTGCTCGTCGGGAAAATGAAGCAACCCATTATTCATATCGATTGGTCAGATCTTGATGACCGTAAGCAGCATTTTCTCATTCGAGCATCTTTGGCGGCTCAAGGGCGCTCATTGACACTTTATGAAGAAATACATCCGCTAAACAAAAAAGAGAAGCCTAAAACTCATCTATCCTTTTTGACCAAACTTAAGGCGATGCTACCTAATGACTGCAAGCCTATCATCGTGACTGATGCTGGATTTCGAATACCATGGTTTAAACAAATACTGTCACTTGATTGGGATTATGTGGGGCGATTCAGAAACAGAACACATTGTAGAAAAACGATTGTTCATCATTGGTATCCAGTCAAAAGGCTATACATACAAGCAAGTGCAAGAGCTAAGAATCTTGGGGTATATTTTAGGTGAGCAGGCGTCTTTCTGTTCACGCTTAGTGATCTTCAAACGTACAGATAAAGGAAGAAAAGATAGAACTGCAACGGGTGATAGAACCAGACGGAGCAAACAATCTCGGTCAAGTGCAGAGCGTGAAAAAGAGCCTTGGTTACTTGCTACATCACTTTGTCATTCAAGTGCTACAGCCAAACGAGTCGTAAAAATTTATGCGACTAGAATGCAGATAGAAGAAAGCTTTAGAGATGTTAAAACGGGTCTAAAAATGAATGATAGTGGCAGTAGAATTAAGGATAAATTAAGCGTTCTACTGCTCATTGCCTGTCTATCTCAATTTATGTTGAACCTGCTAGGTTTGGCAGTTAAAGCAGCGGATAAGCATAGACAATACCAAGCGAATTCAATCAAACATCGTAATGTTTTATCAAGCCAATTTATAGGATTAAGAGCTTACAGAGATAAGTATTTGAGGTTGTTGAAGTCTCACTGGCTAGCAGGAATAAAGACGTTACAAAGTTTAATCAAGGACCCACAAGCATGCTATTAAATTCGTGGGGATCCCTCAGGGTCAGGGTAAACGTTTATAAAAACACTTAATTACTTGTCCCTAAAGCTAATTTAGCTCCAGAAATGCGTTAAATCGAAGATACCCATAAGGCGGATGTAATCGCGGCTATGACCTTCGAAAACATGGATGTTTTCGTAGAGCGCCCAGGGATGGGTTTACCGCGTGTCATAGAAGTGATTTCATTGAGTATCGATACCTAACACCTTAGTTTCTTTGAGTTAAATGTTATAAAACATCCCTATCCAGAAATGCGTTAAATCTTTGAATAACAAACAAGGTTGAATCGAAGATACCCATACGGCGGATGTAATCGCGGTTATGACCTTCGAAAACATGGATGTTTTCGTAGAGCGCCCAGGGATGGGTTTACCGCGTGTCATAGAAGTGATTTCATCGAGTATCGTTGCCTACTGGTAAAATAAAACTACACAGTAAATTCTGCTCAAAAATTCAAAGCAAAACACCTGGGTCCGGCTCAAAAGCATTACCGGGACGACGTGTGAGTTGGGGCGACGTGAATGTAGCTACCAAGCTTTGTAAAAAATACCTTAGATCGTTCAATTACAAACAAGGTTAAATCGAAGATACCCATACGGCGGATGTAATCACGGCTATGACCTTCGAAAACAGGGATGTTTTCGTAGAGCGCCCAGGGATGGGTTTACCGCGTGTCATAGAAGTGATTTCATTGAGTACCAATCTCACACCCTAGTTTTGTTTGAGTTAGATAGCATTCAAAATAGTGCCCTACTTTCGTTGACTACTCATGTTCTGGTGTGAGCGAAACGCCACGACGTTAGTGGCTGCAGGCCATAAGAGCTCCTTAAAAATGGCGAGCATGGGTTGATTAACACATCAACACATACATTCAAACAAGACATTCAAAACCTAATTATTTACCTGATGTCATCTTTTTCAACGTGCGGTCGTGCTTACCAAAATGGTGATAAAGGGCAGCAAGCACGTGACTACAATATCAATAACCAAAGCACCCATGCTCCCAACAGATCTTTATGAATAAAATCCATTGGCTTTTCGAACTCTTTAAACGTCAATCCAAGCCCATTGTTAACTAATAAATCGAATAAATAAGTACTTTCAAATTTTGGGATATCAAATAAGAAAAAATAGTTTATATCCCCGCCGGTTCCCATATAGCCTGTGATGGGCATAATAATCATTACCGCATAAAGCGCATAATGTCCCACATGAGCAGCCAGATGAGCTAGGGCTGAGCCTGGCTCGTTATTGGGTACTGGGTTTGTTAAACGCCACAATATACGTAGAAACACAACAACAGCAATCGTGGCACCAATAGATAAATGAATTTGCAGTGCACTAAAACTTTCTGGCGTTTTAGGCTCAGTAAACCAATGTGAATAATAAAAACTCCCATAAGCGCCTAAAAACAGTGCAGCTGTGGCTACATGTAACCATTTTGCAATTGTGCCGTAATTATCAGCAGTGTTTTTAATACTCATAAATCCTCAATTTACTGTGATAACAAGTCACTCGGGTCTGTTGATCTTTCAAGATTGTTTTTGCAGCGAAATTGTTGGTCTTTTATACAAGGCAGAGACTTTGAGGTGTAGTTATTCTACATAAAAAGTCGATAACGCAGTAAAAATGGCCAACAAACGCTGCCTGAAAGGTTCGGCTAAAAACGCTTTACTCTTTGTTGAATGGATTTTGCTTATATGACTAGGCATCAATTCATTCGCCTCGATTAAAACGTTTTTAACTCGAACAAAATTCAAACAGCAAAGATCAACAGACCTTAGCTAGAGTTATTAGCTTGTTAATGAGCAGTGCTGATTAGCATATCTGTTTGATTGCTAATATTTGTCGCGGTTAACTAAAAGATAATCCACCAAAACCATTGCTTTAGCATTGATTAATAGAACGATTAATGACTTAACCTAATGTGATGGTTATTTAATATCGCGCACGAGCAATGTGTAGTTTTTGGTCATAACTAGATCTGTGGCATTTTCGGAAGCCATATCATAATCAGCTGGTACGCCCGATTTAGGGTCACTTCTTTGTGCTCCCGCGCCATGCCAGTCAAAATATTCAGTCGCTGAAGATGTTTTTTTACTGAACGCCTTACTAAATGAAATATAGGTGGCGGTATATTTAAAATCGCCTTGAGTCGTACTACTCCACACCCAACTAGGATCGTTAATGGTATTGTCACCCGATAGGGTAAAAAACTGGGTATCAATTGCTGGCCATGAGCCCACTTCCCCACCGTATTTAACGATGCTTTGTAGCTCTTTAATGTTAGGCATACGCCAATCGGTATATCCCGCTAACGCTGCACTTTCAGCATACGCTAAACTGTCTTGCCAGTTTCTACGAACGCTATCGTCAGCACTTTGCCACATCAACCCAGTTGCGTTGTCGGTGACCGTGCCATCTGGGTTTTTCACAAAATCATTTACGCCATAGACATTTTCTTCACCACGCACACACCGAACAAAGTTGCCGGGGGCATGAATATTTTGCTTATCGGTACCAAACTCGTAACCTGTCTCATAGGCTTTTATATGGCCATCAGCAAAGTTAAAGCCAAATGCCGCATCAACATTTTGGGTATTATGAACAGGCTCAAGGGTGTATTTTGTGCTTGACCAATATTGACCGATATAAGCCATTCTTTTGTCATATTGAAAATCAAAATAGTCGGTATCAATATAAGGCGTGTTGGCACTTTCAACTCGAGGGTTAACAATCTCACCTCTAAAATCGGCTAAAGAATAGAGTTCTTTTATCGAAGGAAGTCGCCAATCATCATAGTTTGCAACGTTTAGAGTTTTACAATAGCCGATAGCTTCACCGTGAGAATAATGCTTATAATCGGGCGTTTTTTGCCACATCATCCCGGTATTATTATCTGTCACCGTTTTATCGCCATTATCAGTATATGATGCTGCAATTCCCTTATACTGGGCATCTTGCCCATACAATGCATGCCCTTCCAACGGACAAGTCATAACTGTACCGTCATTATCAAAACAAGCATCTTGCTGAGTATCAATAACAACAAAGTTAACCTTTGGCGCTGCAGCGCCAACACCATTAACCTTACTCAGTGGCTCGGGCTGTGTATTTGCGCCGCTACACCCAAGAATAGCCATGATAGTTAAAGACAAAACAGAAAGTACTACTTTGTTTTTTGTGTTCATTTTTGACATCTTCTATCCCTTTTTTACAAACTGGTGAGAGGCAAAAGCCTAAAGCTGTGAATATCTATACTGTACGCTTGTTCAACGATCAGACAAATCAAGTTCGCTATTAGGTACGGCTAGCAGCAAGCTCAACATCTATTGGAATTAAGAATACACTATATAAGGTTAAGAAGCGGTTAAGGTAAGACTCAAACCATTTTGAATACTTTTTTAGATGCTCCTCGTAAACCGCTAGTTGTGAAAACGCCCTTTATTCAGTTATTTCGGTTTTAGAGAGTGTAAATCACAGTGATTGCTTGCAATGGCTCTGACCTAATCTGAATTTGAAATAGGTGACCATATTCATTTCAACTCATGTCCATCATGATGATAATTAATCGTGAATTTCACTCACGTTGCAGGTGAAATAAACCCGTTTTTGTTCATGTTCCAAACCACGTATAAATATCCCAAGGCTTACCAGAAACGCTTATTTAACCACGATATTAAGCTGCTGGTGATGACTAAAATACGACAATCCAGGCGCTGATATCGACTGATTTAACCATCAGAACTATACCGCTACAGGGTTTGGAATTAGACAAATGGGAACCAGAACATCATGAATAAACATTTTACTTTTACAATTAATAGCATTTGTCTTGATGAAAACTATCATCCCTCTGACAAAACCCGCATCACCACCAACTTTGCCAATTTAGCTAGAGGAAACTATCGTCAAGCCAACTTACGCAACGCATTAAAGATGATTGACAATAGTTTTAATGCCTTAGCACATTGGGATAACCCTAATGGCGATCGGTATACTGTCGAACTTGAAATCGTTTCGGTCAACATGGATATCGAAGGCAGTGGCCAAGCCTTTCCTTCGATTGAGATTTTGAAAACCAATATTGTTGATAGCAAGACCAATAAACGTATAGAAGGCATTGTCGGCAATAATTTTTCATCCTATTTGCGTGATTATGACTTTAGCGTTTTACTGCCAGAATATAACAAAAACAAGCCGACATTTACGGTACCAGCTGACTTTGGCGAGCTACACGGCAAACTGTTTAAATGCTTTATTAACTCAGACAGCTACAAACAGCACTTTACAAAGCCGCCGGTTATTTGTCTCAGTGTGTCCGACAACAAAACCTATTACCGCACAGAGAATCAACACCCTGTACTAGGGGTTGAATACCAGCCAAATGAATCGTCATTAACAGAGCAATATTTCCAAAAAATGGGCTTACAGGTACGTTACTTTATGCCGCCCAACAGCGTGGCGCCACTGGCTTTTTATTTTGTTGGAGATTTACTCAATGATTACACCCACCTTGAGCTGATCAGCACGATCAGCACAATGGGCACTTTTCAAAAAATCTACCGCCCTGAAATTTATAATGCCAATGCCGTGGCCGGTAAATGCTATCAACCCAATTTGAATAACCTGAATCACTCGCTCACAAAAATTGTCTATGACCGTGCAGAGCGCAGCCAACTCGCCCATGAACAAGGTAAATTTGCTGCTGAGCACTTTATCAAACCATACCAAACAGTGCTTGAGAAATGGTCTGCTAGTTATGCGTAATCGCTAGGCTTGAAAAACCACTCTGTTTAATCGCTACTTTACATGTTTAACCCAATTTATGGCATTCATACTATGAACACATTGCTTAATAAGACACTGTTACCCACATCGACTGCGGGCAGTTTACCTAAACCCTTATGGCTAGCCGAGCCTGAAACGCTCTGGTCACCCTGGAAATTACAGGGGGATGAATTAATTGCAGGCAAGCAAGATGCGCTGCGCTTATCACTGCATAATCAACGGCAAGCAGGGATTGATATCGTTAGCGATGGCGAGCAAACGCGGCAGCATTTTGTCACCACCTTTATTGAGCACCTCAACGGCGTTGATTTTAATAAACGTAAAACCGTTAAAATTCGTGACCGTTATGAGGCCAGTGTTCCCACCGTTGTTGGCACCGGTCAGTCGGCAAAAGTCAGTGTTTGTTGAAGACGCCAAGTTTTTACGCCAACAAACTACGAAGCCGATAAAATGGGCACTTCCTGGCCTCATGACCATGATAGATACACTGTTTGATGATCATTACAAAAGCCGCGAAAAGCTCGCCTGGGAATTTGCCAAAATACTCAACCAAGAAGCCAAAGAATTAGAAGCGGCGGGAGTCGATATTATTCAATTTGACGAGCCAGCATTTAATGTGTTTTTTGATGAGGTTAATGATTGGGGTATTGCCTGCCTAGAAAGAGCCATTGAAGGGCTTACCTGCGAAACCGCAGTGCATATCTGTTATGGATATGGCATTAAAGCCAATACCGACTGGAAAAAAACCTTAGGCTCAGAGTGGCGTCAATACGAACAAGCCTTTCCTAAACTGCAACAGTCGAACATTGATATCATCTCACTCGAATGCCACAACTCTCATGTGCCATTGGAACTGCTTGAATTGATACGCGGTAAAAAAGTCATGGTTGGCGCCATTGATGTAGCAAGCAACACCATAGAAACACCTCAGGAAGTGGCCGATACCCTACTAAAAGCCCTGCAATTTGTTGATGCCGACAAGCTCTACCCTTGCACCAACTGCGGCATGGCGCCCTTATCGCATCAGGTAGCAAATGCAAAACTCAATGCCTTACATGCCGGTGCCGAAATTGTGAGACAACAACTTTTGGCCAAGATCCGTTAAGGTTTCGGTAACACAATAACCGCAAATACAGTAAGCAATAACATCATAAACGAGGTTATTACCTGGCCAATAACCAAAAATAAAAACCTATCTGTTATCCGCCGTTGGCTTTTTCAATAGTTTGCGCTGCAAAGTACGGCGGTGCATGCCGAGTTGGCGAGCGGTTTCTGATACATTGCCATTATTATTGGCGAGCACTTGTTGAATGTGCTCCCACTCAAGACGTTTGGGGTTGAGAGGCTGTTCAGTGATGGCTTCAAATTCATCGGAATCTACACGCAAAGTGGTGCTGGGTGAATGAAGCGCATTGAGCAAGGTTTGGGTGTCCACAGGTTTAGCAAGGTAGTTATCTGCGCCTAAACGTATCGCCTCTACCGCGGTGGCGATACTGGCAAAGCCGGTAAGCAATACCATATACACATGGGGCAATTGCAGCTTTAACGGTTTAATTAACGACAAACCATTACTTTGTGCCAGCTTCATGTCGAGAATAATATGCGTAGGAGCAAATTGTCGAGCTATAAGTAGACTGTCGCTGGCATTGTCACAGGTTTTACATTCAAAACCATGTCGTGCTAAACGCCGAGATAAAATCGCGGCTAACGCGGTATCATCTTCAATTATGAGTAATTTATTCATCTACGTCTCATGTGCCCTTTCGATAACCGTCAAACCTCAGAGTGATCAATGTTAGCCTCTAATGGTAATGTCACGATGGCTTCTGTACCACCTTGGGAATGCGCTTTAAGGTATAACTTACCGCCTAAACGCTCAAAGCTTGTGTGACTTAATAATACCGCAATCCCCAAGCCTTTAGGACTGCTAACCATATTACTGCCTAATGTGGATAATAAATGTGTCGCAATACCCACGCCATAGTCGCGAATAATAATGCTGATCTCTTGAGGCATTATCTGAGTAAATGGCGAAACAGATGACGAACGAGATGGCGATTGCGATATGCTGATATCAATGTCGACTTTGGCACCTTGTTGATTGTCTTCACTAGCCTGGGCGCCATTTTGAATGAGCGCCAATAACGCCGGCAGTAAACTCATGTCGGTATGCAAAATAGCGGTTTCTGCTTCGGGAGGAATATGCAGACGTAATTGTGTTTCGGGCATTAATAAGCTGACCTGCTCCGACAACAGCGCCATCAGCTTAGCAACCGATTGTTGCAACAGTTTTTGCTCGCGAATAGACTCAGTCGCTAAGCGTAAGTCGCTTAAGGTCACTTCACAACGATTGAGTGCTTGCTGCATATCAGCCAGTAATTCAGTTTGCTCGGGATTATGGGCAGTGTCTGATATTTCATCCACTAATAAGCGTAACGTTGCCAATGGCGTGGCGAGTTGGTGCGCCATTTGCGCTGATGCGGTACCTAAGGCAAGGATCTTTTCTTGCCTTAATTGCGCTTCACGTAAATAACGTAACTCAACATTTTTTTGCCGAATACGTTTAGCGATAAAGCCCACGGTAATGGTTAACACTAACGCTGAAATAACAAAATTGAACCACATGCCTAAATAATGCGAGCCCATGTCCATGCTCATATTCATGCTGTGACTCATATTGGGATTGGCAGGCATGTCCATTGCCATTTGGCTCATATCATGGCTCGCATGCATATCAGCTGCAGTGTTTGCAGTATCATCACTGCTATGCTCTGGAATATTGATAATCATCAAACTATAAACTGCAGTCGACAATGCCGTTAACGACCAGGGCGCCCACCGAGGTAAAGTAATGGCTGAAATGGCTATCGGCAATAGTAATAATGAAACAAACGCATTGGTCGCCCCACCGGTGAAATACAACCAGGTGGCCTCAAAATAAGGTGTCGAGCAATAAGGTTAAAAACAACAAGCCTTGGTTATTAATGCTCAGGCGATGAAAACGATAACTAAAGCCCACATAACAGGCTTCAATAATCAATACGTAACTCAAGGTAATGGGCGGTGTTGTTAACCCAAATAAGTCGGTAGCAAATAAAATAAGGCCAATTTTCAAGCCCCAATTAACCAACCGTAATAGCGCGAGTTGCTGCTGATTTGCACTAAAAGGCAGATTCAGATTTGCCATATTATTTAGCCTCAGTGTTAAACCGTACTTAATAAAATACTGGTTTCGCTGTTTAGCACCCCTTCAATTGAGCGCACTTCACGTAATACTTTATCAAATTCTTCTAAGCTGGTGGCACGAATATCTGCAACTAAATCCCAGGCTCCATTAGTCGTGTGCAATTTTTCTAACTGCGGGATCCCCCGAAGTTTATTAATCACTTGGGTTGTTGAGCGTCCAACCACCTCTATGAGCATTATCGCCCGCACCACATTTGACTCTATTTGTTCGTGAGCACGAATAGTAAAACCTAAAATAGCCCCGCTACTGACAAGACGATCTAAGCGATTTTGTATGATCCCGCGGGACACATCCAGCAGCTGCGCCAATTTAGAAATGGATGCTCTGCCGTCTTTTCGCAAAATTGAAATCAATTGCCTATCGAGATCGTCGTACAAATAGGGATGAGCAGAAGAATACATGTGTACCACCTTAAACCGTCAATCAAACTTAGCAAAATGCCTAACGAAACCTAGCATAATGACAAATAATAGTACATTTATTACAAAAAATTGCCATTTTGTTTAACCCTACCAATGACTATCATCTTATTAAATGAATCACCCTGAGTTACAGTCAATAGGAATGAGCAATATGCACACAGTCAATAACACCAACTTAAACAATGTCGGCTTTGTTAGCGTTAGCGATATGCTTTCGCTATTACAACACATTGGCACTGAGGCCTTTTTACTGGGCCTAGTAGAATATCTGGAGCAAGATTATTTGCGCTGGGAACTGTTTGATAAATCACCCCGTTTTGCCAGCCATTCAACCGATGGTGTGATTGAATTAATGCCGACCAGTGACCAACAACAATTTAGCTTTAAATATGTTAATGGCCACCCTAAAAACACCCGCATTGGTTTACAAACGGTCACCGCCTTTGGTGTACTAGCTGATGTACAGAGTGGTTATCCATTAATGCTGTCTGAAATGACCATACTCACCGCGCTTCGCACCGCTGCGACCTCGGCCATGATGGCCAAATATCTGGCGCCAAAAGAGGCGAAAACCATGGCGATGATTGGCTGTGGTGCACAGTCTGAATTTCAAATTTTGGCCTTTAAAGTAATACTCGGCATTAACCAGGTGCGTATTTACGATATCGACCGCACTGCAATGCTAAAGTGCCAGCAAAATTTAGCCAACCAAGGGCTCGACATTATCTTATGTGACAGTGCACATGAGGTTGTAAAAGGCGCTGAGATCATTACTACCTGTACTGCAGATAAACGTAATGCCACTATTTTAACCAGTGACATGGTGCAAGATGGCGTGCATATTAATGCGATTGGCGGCGACTGCCCTGGTAAAACAGAACTTGAAGCAGCACTGCTTTTACGCGCTGACGTATTTGTTGAATATGAGCCACAAACCCGTATCGAGGGTGACATTCAGCAACTTGACTCATCATTTGTGGTGACCGAAATGTATAAGGTTATCCGTGGCGATCGTAAAGGCCGTAGCTTTGCTGCGCAATTAACCATTTTTGATGGGGTGGGTTTTGCGATTGAAGATTTTTCTGCTCTACGTTATGTACATGATTTAATTAAACAACAATCGAGCCACCAGCAACTTGAACTACTCACAAACCAAGCTAATCCACGTGATTTATTTGGCTTATTAACGCCAGCAACACAAGCGACTCGCTTAGTAGTAGGTGCATAATGGCCATTAATCCACAAGCTCCATCAGCCGTTGTGATGATCCGCCCTCATCACTTCAGTCCAAACCCTGAAACCCTGCCAGACAATAGCTACCAAAGCAGAGATGTCAGCCAAGACCAGGCTTTGCTTGCAACACAGGCTTATGAACAAGTGAGCCAGGCGCAACAACAGTTACAAGCTGCGGGCATTAACGTGCATGTGTTTGAAGACACAGGCACCGACACCCCGGATTCAGTATTTCCAAACAATTGGTTTTCGACTCACTTAGGCGGCCATGTGGCCATTTACCCTATGTATGCCAAAAACCGTCGTAAAGAGCGTCGCAGCGACATTATTGATATGCTTAAAGCTCAGTACCGAGTGCAAGATGTGATTGACTATTCAGGCCTTGAATACGACAACATATATCTTGAAGGCACTGGAGCCATGGTGCTCGACCACATTGAGCGAGTCGCTTATGCAGTCAGATCAAAACGTACAGATTCATTGGTGTTAGAGCGTTTCTGCACTCAATTTAATTTTGAACCTATGGTGTTTGACGCTGAAGATGAAGCCGGTGTGCCTGTGTACCATACCAACGTATTAATGTGTATTGGCAGCGATTTTGTCATGGCTGGGTTCGATATGATTAAGGACACTCAACGTCGTCAGCAAATTATTCAACGATTTGAAGACAGTGGCCGATTGATTATTAACTTAACCGAAGATCAAATTCGTCATTTTTGTGGTAATGCATTAGAGTTACAGTCGAAACAAGGTCGTTTTTTAGCATTATCGCAACGTGCTTTTGAAGCATTGACACATGAGCAGATTGCGTTATTAAATCAAAGTGTGACTCTGTTACCATTAAATGTATCGGCCATCGAAATGGCCGGAGGTTCTGTTAGGTGTATGTTAGCAGGGATCCATTTATCGAAAAGATGACCCTATTGCCCCAAACAAAGCCTGATAAAGATCTCTTAAAACAATAAAAAGATTTAAAAAGGAATTTTCTCAATGATTAATGAAATTGTCTCGTTCGCCAACAACGTGTTATGGGGCGAATACCAAGTACTGATTTATATATTAGTATTGGCTGGAGTGTGGTTTTCATTGAGGTTACGCTTTATTCAACTGCGCCACTTTGCTTACATGTTCAAAGTCATGAAAGGCAGTACCCAGGGCGATAAATCAGGGATCAGCTCTTACCAGGCTTTGTGTACCGGGTTGTCAGCCCGTGTAGGTACGGGTAACTTAGCAGGCGTCGCCATGGCGATATCCCTTGGCGGCAGTGGCGCCGTGTTTTGGATGTGGGTGATTGCGCTGCTTGGTATGGCCACCGGGTTTGCCGAGAGTATTTTAGGTCAGCTGTATAAAGTCAGAGACGATCATAAAGAATATCGCGGAGGACCCGCCTACTACATTCGCGCGGGGTTAAATAAACCCTGGCTAGCCGTGTTGTTTGCCCTGTGCTTATTTTTAGGTTACGGCATTAGTTTTAGTGCCATGCAAGCTAACACCATCACCGATGCTCTTAATCATACCTTTGACATTTCTAGCGTATATTCTGGTGCCGTTATCACATTTATTGCCGGTATTATTGTGATGGGTGGCCTGCGCAGTATCGCCCGCTTTGCTGAATTAATTGTGCCGTTTATGAGCCTCGCCTTTATTTTGGCAGCCGTGGCGGTGACCTTAATCAATATTCAGCAAGTGCCTGCAGTATTAATGGATATCTTTAACTCGGCCTTTGGCTTAACCGAAGCTGGCGCTGGCGCATTAGGCGCGGCAATCAAAAATGGTATTCAACGGGGTCTTTATTCTAACGAAGCCGGTGCCGGTAGCGTACCGCATGCGGCGGCAGGTGCAACGCCTGTGCCTAACCATCCGGTTGCGCAGGGTTACGTGCAAATGCTTGGGGTGTTTATTGACACTATGGTGTTGTGTAGCTGTACCGCCATTGTGATTTTACTGGCGCAAGGTAATATTGGCAGCGAAATGGAAGGCATTCGTATCACGCAAAATGCCATGACTCACCATATGGGCATGAGCGGCGATATGTTTGTCGCCATTATTATTACCCTGTTCTCTTTTACTTCTGTGGTAGCCAATTACGCCTATGCTGAGAGTAACTTACACCTGTTTAAACTAGATAACATTTATGGCCGTACGGTGTATACTTTGCTGTATTTAAGCATGGTGTATTGGGGCGCCAATGCCAGCTTAAAAGAAGTGTGGAACATGGCCGACATGGCTTTGGGCTTAATGACGGTGGTGAATATCAGTGCCTTAATGCTATTAACCCCCACCATTGTTAATTTAACCCGCGACTATCAAGTTAAGCTTAAAGCCACTAACAAACCTGAATTCAAACTGGCCGATGTGAAAATTCAAGGTAAAACCGAAGACGGTGTGTGGTCGTAAGCTAATAAGGCTGAGTTATCACCGCGTTTTTTTAACGTGAGTGAATAAAAAAAACCGTAATGGTTATGCCATTACGGTTTTTTTGTGGTTAAACACAATAAAGCTCAATTAACACTGCTCGGATAACCACTCTTAATCTAGCTTGATGCGTAACAAGTGAAATGGTTTAGCAGCCCCTTCTTCACCTGCGTTAAGCGCAGGATTTAAATGCAGTGAGTTTTGAGTCACGTACAAATATCCACCTTGAATAGAGAAACCATCAGCCCAAGACAATAATGTGTCATCTTGTGCAAATACCTTGTAACCATCTTGACCAATAATACCAATGGCATTACGTTCAACATCGCCCACATAAATGTTGTTGTTTTTATCAATGATCATGCCATCACTTGGGCGTTTTTCACTATAAAACTCAATCATGTTGGCAAGTTCTTTATCGGTTAATTTGTCATTGGCTAACGCCGCTGCGGCAATACGATAAACAGCACTGCCATTCACGGTACCAAAATAGACCCATTGTTGTTGAGCATCGATTGTGATTGGGTTTAAATTAAGATAAAGCGCATCAACACTGCCATCTTCACGTTTTGCTGCTAACAGTGAATCGTCAATAATGACATCATGCTTTGGTGATATTAATGCCTTATTTGACTGTAAAACGCGGCGTGCTTTGCCGCTTGCTAAATCAACTACAACAAAGGCTGGTGCAGGTTCACCGTATAAATTACCTAAACTGGTATCGGCAATATAAATTTGCTGGCGTTGAGTGTCGATAACGAAATCTTGTAAAAATGAGTTCGCGACCATGGCATTTTTACTGATTTCGATACGCTTAAAAAGTTTGTTGTTAACCGTATCCCAGGCAACAATTTGCGCCGCAGCATCCGCACTGCCCATATCAAGGATCCACACAACACCGTCTGCAGTGCTATCAATACCAATCACAGATGATAAACCCACCTCACCTTTTGCTGGCCATCAGCCCAATCCACAGTAGGAAACGGCACTGTTGAGCCATCTTTTAATAATTCAACAACACGAAACTCAGGTAGCCATCAAGCGGTTGCATTGAAAGAAATGTACGTCCCTGTTCGGTTACGGTCACATTGCCTGGGCGTGTTCCGTCAAATTTTGCTACCACCTCGAGCTCAGCGGCTTGTGCAGTGTTAAATAATAGTGCCGTTGCTACAGCCAATAGTGTTGTCATCTTTTTCATTGTAAACCTCGTGATAATCTGAATTTAATCGTAAAAAATAACCAGCCTTGGCTATTTCATGCCTTTCAAATGACGCTTAGCTGCTTAAACTGCAGCTCGATAATCTGCTCAATGTTGATGGGATGTATCTTAGTTGCCAATTGCGTCGCAATAAACACGTAAATACACGATTTATTATCAAATTAAATTTGATAATAAATCGTGTATTTTGTCTAACATAATTAAATTGATGCATAACAACATGATTAGTAACTGTTTTTATCTAGGGTCTGTTGATCTTTCAAGGTTATTTTTGCAGCGAATTGTTGGTCTTTACTCACATATATAACTGCGCGGCAGAGACTTTGAGGTATAGTTATTCTACATAAAAAGTCGATAACGCAGTAAAAATGGCCAACAAACGCTGCCCGAAGGGTTCGGCTAAAAACGTTTTACTCTTTGTTGAATGACTCTTTGCGAATAAAGAGTTGCTTAGATTGCTAAGGTCTGTTGATTTAATTTGTTGTTAGCAATGTAAATAAGCGGAATGAAGTTTGTTGATAGTAAAGTAAACAAAAGCCTATGATTTTGATTAACTTAATAATGAGGAATTGAATTCGTGATATAGCTTTGGACTAGGATCAAAATGGCTAGATCCTTAATCATCACGTTTAACCAAGCTAATGTGGTATTTATTATTAAAAAATAATTGAATATACTCATTTGTGATTAAAAATTAATATAATAAACTGGCCTTACCTCTATGCGATATCGTAAAATGAAGTCATAACTAAAGAGGGGCTCATGGCTAATATTTCAAAATTTGACCGCGACGATGTACTTGAAAAAGCAAAAAATCTATTTTGGCAAAAAGGTTTTTTGGCTACGTCTACGCGTGAAATTCAAACTACCATGGACATGCGACCTGGTAGTATTTATGCCGCATTCGGTAGCAAAGCAGATTTGTTTCATCAAACGTTAATTCATTATGCTCAAACATCAGCGCATGTACTTAATGAGCAATTAGCCCAACATGATCACGCCTGGGATGGGTTAAAGCAGTATCTTCGCGGCTTAATTGTGCCGTGTAGCGCGCAAGTACCCAGTGAGTTATGTATGGTGATGCGAACGCTTGCAGAGCTTGATGAATCGCATCAAGAAACGCTTGATATCGCAAAAGATTTACTCACCCAAGTTGAAAACCGTTTTGCGAATATTGTTGAACAAGCGCAACAACAGGGTGATTTGTCTGCAGAGTTTGATAAACAAAAAATTGCTAAAAAACTCCAGGTTCACATTATTGGCTTACGTTCGTACTTAAAAGCCACTGGCGATACCGACACGGTAAGCCAACAACTTGAAGAGTTTTTTACTCAATTAGAAGCACAATAAAAAAAGCGCCTGGGGCGCTTTTTTCATCTTGACCGAAGCGGTTATGATTAAGCTAATGCATTTACAAAGCTCACGGTAAACTGGCCAATGTCTTTATACTCAATCGTAACCTCTACAGTCATCGGCACTTTTACCACCCCGCAATAAGAACCAGTAATAATCGCCTGCCCGGCACAGAGTTTAATCCCCTGCTCAGCCAAATAGTTAATCATCCAGTAAATGGGTAATTGCGGCAATTCACACGGATGTTTACCGTTAAATACCTGCTGTTGGTTATTTGCGGTTACCACAACATCAACATGGCTTGCTTGATAAGCAACCGACTTAGGTATTTGCGGGTACAATATACACACCCTGGTTACTTAATCCGTCAGCCAATTTTTGTAAATAGCTTGGTTGACTGTCACGGCTAAAGCGATTTTGAATTAACTCTAATGCCATATGAGTCGCGCTGATTGCGGCATCAATCTCATCATGACTATAGTGGCGATACGGCTCAATATCTTGGCCTAGTATAAAGGCAATTTCTGGCTCTATTAATGCTAAAGCCTGTTCATCTTTTATCGCCGGGATAATGCTACACAGTTGACCCCGTTCAGCGGCTTGTAAAATGGGTGCCACAATAAGTTGATCGTTTGCTTGCGGCACGAGGCATTTCCAACCAGTAACATGGCCATTTAACTCAGCCATTTTTTGTTGAACACGTATCGCTTGCTCAATGCTTTGTATACTAACAGCAAAATCTGAGTTTGGATTGACGTGATTTCGTTGCGCAAATAAGTGTTTAGCGAGTTGAGTTAGGTGTGTGGTTTCGGTCACGATAGTATCATCATAAAATAAAAATCATACATTAACGGGTTTGGTTGGCTTTTTCTAGCGGAAAAAAACCGCTGGCTAATGCCAGCGGTTTATAAACATGTATGTTATTAAAATGCGCTTACTTGCGGGTTGCGCGTAACATCCAGGCCGTTTTTTCGTGTATTCCCATACGGTCAGATACTAATGATGCTGTAGATTCATCATCAGCCTCTTGAGCTAGCTTAAGTACTTCACGCGAGGTTCTGACCACTTGCTCGTGACCTTTTATCAGTAACTCAACCATTTCGATTGAAGACGGTACGCCTTCAACCTCTTTAATTGAACTCAAACGAGCAAATTCTTTATAAGTTCCTGGCGCGGCAACATCAAGGGTACGAATACGCTCTGCGATATCATCTACTGCTGTGGCTAGCTCTGTGTAATGCTCTTCAAACATCAGGTGTAATTCGCGGAACTGAACACCGGTAACGTTCCAATGGAAGTTATGAGTTTGCAAATAAAGGGTATACGAGTCGGCCAATAAACTTTTTAAGCCTTCTGCGATTTTAAGACGGTCATCTTTTTTGATACCAATATCGATCTCTGTCATGTTAACTCCTACTTTTGATAATTGAACAAACAATACAATACAAAACACCAAACAAAGTGTGATCTTTGTCGTCTTTGTACAATATTATCTAAACATTCATGAAAATAATCTAATATAACGATAATGAGATCATTTTAAACCTAAAAAGCTATTAGATTTATAGTTTTTAATCTATTTTTGTGAGATCGTGCGGATTAATGTGTTTGTCGATAATAACTCGACTTGTTTGAGTTCATCGGCAGTTAATGCGCCATAATCTCTGGGATAAGGCCAGCCATAGCCCCACCTAAATTGAGTAGGCAAGTACGGTGTACCGCCAACCCTCACCCCAGCTAACATCAACAAGGCAATTTGTGGCTGGCCGACTTTAGCAACACAGACTCGCAACGCTTTATCTGAAGCTAGTCGCTCATCAAAAGTGCCACCTTTCCAGTAATCAAAGTCGTGTTTTTGACAGCAACCAAGCCATAATTCACCCTGTTCAAAGGTGCCATCAGGAAATACACTGCAACCGTCGCTGGTAAACGGCACTAGCGTATTAGCGCGCGCAAAGTGAATTGGGAGCATCAAGACGAGCACAGAAAATAACAATACACTCAGACGATAATGCATTACGCTTGGCTTCCTGCAAGATTAAAAACCCCGTTATGATGCCATAGTAACCATGACAGTAATATAAAACGGCTAATTTTTTGGCGGTAATGACTTAACAAATAATCGGTTTATCGTACGCCAATGGTTTTACCAAACCAACGCTGATAGGGTTGATAAATATCGTAGGCTACAATTGAATACGCCAGTGTAAACAAAGAAAAACAATAACACGCCACCTTCAAGCATCATGGTATCGATGAGGTTTAAACTTAAATACCAAGATACCATTGGAAGAGTTACAACTAACAAGCCGCCTTCAAAACCCGTAGCATGAACGATACGCATTGCTAATGTACGATTAATTCGGTCGCTACCCAACAACTTGTCGAACCAAATGTTGTAGACGTAGTTCCACATCACAGCAAGAAATGACAAACCAATACTGACCACCAACATATCTGTCGTGCTTTTCTGCATTAATATTGCGCTCACAGGGACAATAATAGCGGCTGCTAATACTTCAAAAGACACTGCGTGAAATATCCGTTCTTTTCTTTGCATGATGAACTCATTTATTGGTGACGTTTAGCTCATTATCATCCAATATAAGGATACAAAATAGTTAGATTGTATCTGGAAAAACGATATGTATAGCATTGATCAACTCGAGGCGTTTGTTGCAACGGCTAAAACAGGTTCTTTTTCATCTGCGGCGCGTTCGCTCAAAAAAGCGCAATCTGTGGTGAGCCAACATGTCATCAACCTTGAAATAGACTGTAATGCTGCGTTATTTGACCGCAGCGGCCGTTACCCACAACTTACCCAGGCAGGACATACGTTGTTATCACACGCGCAAGTGTTGTTAGCGCAGCATCAACGTTTACGCTCTTGCGCTCAACATCTTGATAAACCGTTTATTTCAGAGCTCACCATTGGTTTAGATGAAGGCATTCCCTTCCAAAAACTCTCCAGTATGATTAATCAACTCGAAAGCGACTTTCCCAATACCACGTTGGAAATTTTTACCGCATCGAGCATCGATATTGTCGACATGATTGACACCGACAAAGCGGTGACAGGGATTATTTTTAGTGACTTGTCACTGCCTTCTCACATTGATTATGAATCCATTGGTTCGATTAAGTTTGATATTTATGTTGCGAGCGCTCACCCGCTAGCTCAACAACCAGTTAATAATCTGGCCAACCTTAAGCTACATAGGCAATTGCTAATGCGCTCGCGTAATAACAAATCGAGTGACTTTCAGCTCGCCTTGAGCCCAGACATTTGGTACGCAGACAACTATTATGTGTTACTTGAGCTGACATTACAGGGCAATGGTTGGTGTTTACTGCCCAATCATATTGCCAATGAATATGTTAACAATGGCCAATTGGTATTATTGCCCAGCGAGTTTAACGATATGGGTTGGCATGCCAATGTCGATGTTATCCAGCATCACCGATACAGCCTTGAGCCAATGTTTAAGCAATTTAGGCATTCGTTAAGGCAATTGCTGACGCCATAAAAAGTGTGCATATACGTAAAAAAACACAGACAGCTAAAAGCGGCCTGTGTTTTATAAAATTTAGTACACAACTCATTGGCGATTAAAAACCAAATTTACCGTTACTGTTTTTCCAGTCAGTTTGAGCCGGAATGGTTTCAATGGTGTCCCAATGTTCCACAATCATGTTATTTTCAACACGGAACAAGTCATAAAACGCCACATGTTGTTGCATAAATGTGCCTTCGCTAATCGACAATACAAAGTTTCCTTCGCCAAGCACTTTATGATGGGTTTTTACAACCATTGGCATGCCCATTTTAGCGAGCTCACCTAAGGCTTTGCCTAGGCCACTTAAGCCGTCGCCAATATTAGGGTTATGCTGAATATAATCAGTATCTTCACTACCAATAAATTGACCTATTTTGGCCATATCACCTTTGATCAAGATGGTGTTTACAAAATCGGCCACTAAGGATTTATTTTGTTCTGTTTTGTCTAAATCCGTCACTGCAATTGCACCATCAAACTGACTATGACCACTTGAGTTTACCGCAGCGATGGTTTGTAGGTTATCCCAATGCTCAACAATTTTACCGTCTTCAAAGCGGAAAATATCAAAGCCTGCTTTTGGAGTAGAAAAAGTTATATTCGGTGTGCGTAACCACATAATTACCGTCTTGAAATGCACGTTTAACCTGCGCTTTTGCGCTGCCTTTAGGTAACTGCTGCATGACCGCACCAAAACCGGCTAAACCGTCGGCAACGGCTAAGTTATGTTGAATGTATTTGTTAGGGTTGATGTAGCCAATGGGCGCAGGGTCGCCGGTTTCAATGCTGCTGACTAACTCAACCGCTTGTTGCTTGTAGCTGACTTGACCTTGTGATTTTTCGGTTGCGGCAACGCTGTTGCCAGACACTAAGGCTCCACCCAATAACGCACTCGTAATAAGTGCACTGATAATAGATTTACGCGCTGCTGATGTGCTGTTAACTGCAATAATGTTGTGAGTAATGGTATTCATGATTAAGTCCTCTGGTTTCAATGAGGACAGTTTATATGGCTCACCAGTTTGTCAGTAGAGTGTAAATGAGCATTAAAATGGTAAAAGTTGAACCACTTAAGACAGGTTTTGTTTCATAAATTGGCTTGGGGTCAATTCAGTTTGCTTTTTAAAGTATTTAACAAAGTTACTGCTGTCTTCAAAGCCAAAATCATTGGCTAATTGTTGAGTCGTGGTTTTGCTCACCACAAGGCGACGCTTTATTTCAATAATGGTGTAGGCATCTATCATCTGTTTGGCGGTTAAACCTGTTGCCAGTTTACAAATTTGATTGAGGGTTTTATAGGTTGTATGGATTTTGCCTGCATACCAATTTGCATCGCGCACTTGTTGTACATGCTGCTGCATTAAACTAAAAAAACGTGCTAGCTTGCTGCTCTGCTCAACAGATAAGTTGTCGTGGCTTAATGCCGGACGTAACCGGTGCAATAACAAGGCTAATGCCGAAAATAAATACATAATAATAAGCGGCTCTGAGGCCGGCGTGTTTATTTCAGCTTGAATTTGATCAATTAAAATATGACTGCGAGCATGATGAGTCGTGTCGAGTTGCAATATAGGGTTATGTTGCTGATTTAAATGCGTTGGTGTGTAGTTTGGCAAGCGCATATTGGCATGTACTTTATCTAAAAAAGCCTGGGTAAACAGTAATAATTTACCTTGAGGTTGCCCTGAAAAGTCAAAGCTATGCACTTGTTCGCGCTGCACAAAAATCAATGAGCCTGGCTTCAAAGCGATAACGGTTAAAATCGACCATATGCTGGCCTCACCTTGCTCAATATAAATCAGCATAAAAAATGACACGCGATGTGGGTCTTGAGGATCATGCCCTATCATAGAGCGAGTATACAAATTAGACAGCTCAATAATCTCAAATTCTGCCTGATTGGTTTTATCGTGATTAAAACCAATATTAGGAATGGTCATACAACACTCAACATTTCAATTAAACGACGTTTAGATGGGTTATTTTACGCATTATCAATTCTCGATAACATCCCCAAAAACTAACAATAAACATAAACCGACAATTATTGTGGACATTTTTATCCATAATAATTGGTTCTGATGACTCTGTTTGCAACCCGCTAAATTTGGATAATGGTGCCATCAACGGCGATAAGCAAGCTTGTTGCCTTTTATTATTTCCATCAGTAAGAGATCCCATTATGAAAGCCATTGCATATCAACAAAACTTACCGATTCAAGACCCATTATCACTTCAAGACATTCAATTAGACATCCCCGTTGCAACAGGCCACGACATTTTAGTTGAGGTGAAAGCAATATCCGTTAACCCTGCCGATTTTAAAGTCCGTCAAATGATGCCACCACCAGAACGTGAATGGAAAGTTTTAGGTTTTGACGCGACAGGTATTGTTAAGTCTGTTGGTGACAATGTGAGTTTATTCAAGCCTGGTGACAAAGTATGGTATGCCGGCGATATAAGCCGAGCAGGCAGTAATGCAGAATATCAGTTAGTGGATGAGCGCATTGTGGAGTCACATGCCCAAAACACTGTCTTTTGATGAAGCCGCTGCATTGCCGTTAACCGCCATTACCGCGTGGGAGTTATTGTTTGACCGCCTAAACGTGGATAAAGACAATGCCAACAAAAATATTTTAGTGATTGGTGCTGCCGGTGGCGTTGGCTCTATTATGGTTCAGCTACTTAAAAAGCTGACCAAGCTGAACATTATTGCCACGGCATCCCGCCCTGAAACCGTGTCATGGCTAGAAGATTTAGGCGCTGACCATATTATTAACCATCGCCATAAGCTCAGTGAACAATTAACCGAGCAACAACTGCCACTGGTAGATTATGTTGTGAGCTTAAATAACACCTCTGAACACATTGAAGAAATTGAAAAAGTCCTTAAGCCTCAAGGTCAATTTGCGTTAATTGATGACCCAGAAACCTTAAACATAGTGCCATTTAAAATGAAGAGTATTTCAATTCACTGGGAGCTGATGTTCACTCGTTCTCTGTTTAAAACTGATGACATGCAAGCACAGCATCAGCTGCTAAACGATGTTGCGACATTAATTGATAACGGCCAAATCAAAACCACGGTTGGCGAACATTATGGTGTGATTAATGCCGAAAATTTACGTCGTGCCCACCAACGTTTAGAGACCCAGCAAGCTAAAGGTAAAATTGTTTTAGCGGGATTTTAATGATGACGAACGAGTTTATCTGAAAAAATAATTGGAGCCAGACTCCTTTGAAGCACTTTTTATCATCGTTACGATCTCTAAAGTGCTTATCTATATCAACACTTGATTCAGCAACTATATAATAAATTTGGAGCATTGCATGTTCACGCAAATAATTAAATTTACCGTAAAGCCACAATATCAACAGAGCTTTAAAGATGCATTAATCACCAACAAGAATGGCACCCGTAAAGAAAAGGGTAATACAGATATGACTATTTTTGTGGATAACACCAACCCGAATATGTTCTTTGCTTATGAACGTTGGCAAGATACGACCGCATTTGAGTTTCATAAAAACCAACCTTATACCCAAGATTTTATTACGTTATTAGGTGACACATTAGCCACTGCCCCACAAGTGTATAAAGTAAACGACACCAAGCCTTACCCAGTTGCGATGACACCACCGAATCCTGAAGATGATATATTTTCAATTTTCTTTATTTTCCCAATTCATTCTGAATTTCGCCAACCTCTTTTGACACAGTTTGAAGAGCATATTCAACACACTCGTCAAGAAAATGGTAATTTATTATTTGACCTTTATACCGTTAAAGATGATGACAACACCTTAGTGGTTTATGAGCATTGGCGTAAAGAATCTGACGTATGGGATATTCATTTCAATCAACCTTACGCCAAAATTACTGGGGCAATAATGGAACAAGCCGTTGTAGGTGATATGCAACAATACATGAATTTTGTCAGCGAAATAACCGAATAATAGGAGATATTTAATGAGTGCTTTTTTTATCATTAATTATGATGTTGTAGATCAGAACTTGTACGCAAAATACAATCCAGGTTCAAATGCAATTACAGCAGGTACTGTTGCTAAACATGGTGGTACCATTCTTGCCGCAAGCGACTCTGAAGTTGATATTATCGGTCAACAAGGCCAAATAAAAGTGATCATCCAATTTCCAAATTCTCAAGCTGCAAAGGCATGGTTAGACGACCCTGAATACGCCCCCGCTAAAGCTATTCGTTTAGCCGCTACGGATAATATTAATCAATATATTGTCGACGGTTTAGCGCAGTAATAGTAATATTTATCCATTACTTGAACCTTTGTAAAGCTGCTGATAATTAGGTATATGCGCTAACCAAAATGGCGGAGTGCCAATATACTCTTGCACCGCTTTAATAAATTCGCTAACCAGTAATGTTTGTTTGCGATGAGGATACACGGCGTAAATGCCGGTATCCATTGTCGACAAACTATAATCAGTTAACAACGGCACTAAATTAAATTCCGCAATCGGCTTTTCTAAATTAAATAAATCAATCACGGTATAGCCCAAACCATCTGCTACTGCAGCAATCATCGAGCTGACATCACTGACTTTTAAATTACCTTGCATCTTATAGTTTTTAAACTGCTCGCCATGAGGATGCATACTTAATCGCATCACATCTAACGATGATTCACCATTACTATAAATGACCGCAGGCAGGGTTATCAGTTGTTCTGGCGTGGTTGGCATACCATAACGCTCAATAAAATCTTTGGAGGCCACTATTGCAAAGTGAGTTTTGGCAATCTTTTTTGCAATTAAATTCGACTCCGCTAAGCGCCCCACTCTAAAAGCCACATCAAAATGATCGGAAATAATGTCGGCTTTACGGTCATCTAATGACAGCGTCACTTTGACGTGAGGATAACGTTTCATAAACTGGCTAATCACTGGCTGCAAATAATGTTGACCAAAAAAGATGGACGAGGTTATCCGAATAATCCCTTTAGGTTCAGATTGGTACGAGTCAGCGATATTTTGAATATCGTCTAAGGTGTTCAGTAAAATATGTGCTTGGGTGAGAATATCTTCTCCTGCTGAGGTTAACGCAAACGAACGTGTAGAGCGATTAAGCAATTGCACGCCTAATGTCGACTCGAGCTTTTTAATTTGTTTAGATAATGACGAATTATCCATGTCGTGCAACAACGCCGCCTTGGCAAACGAGCCTTGTTGTACAACATCAACAAATAACCCAAGTTGATTAGTCAAAGACATAATAATTTCCTAAAAATAAAAGCTGTTAACCTAAATGTATTACTTACTAATTGCTGAGAAACGGCTAACGTGTTGGCCGCTTGAGTAAATGCCCTTTGTTGCACTTCGATCAAAAACTACGGTCAAAAAAGCCCACATGGTGTCGAGTTTACCCACTGATTAACAAAACAATGTTGATTATTTTCTCTTTTTAACATATTTATCTTTATATAAGTTAACAATATAGATAACAGTACAGAATAAACTCGCCGTTTAGGCAAAACAACATGAGACTCATGATATGGCACAGCAAAAACCACTCTTTATATCTCACGGATCGCCAATGATGGTATTAGCCTGAGACTATTCACGATTTTTATCATTTTCCAGATGAGCTTTACCCAATCAACTTGAAGATACGTGTTTCAGAGTTTTACACGCGTTTATGCTGCGTTATTGATCTTGGAAAGGGAATAACCATTACCCGCAATCAATGCCTTGCCTAAACGCGTGTAAATTCTTGCTGAAATCGAGCATCTTCAGGTTGCTTGGGGATATAGGTTCTGGCGGAATAAACCACCATTTATCAGAGGTATTTAAGCGCATTAAAACACTTAATGGGGTCGACATGATGAACCAATTTAGGCATTAGTTTGAAGACAAGCTGGTCAATAATAATATTGAGTCGCTATTGTACTATCAACAACATGCTCCGCATGTTCAATTTAACCACCCAACTCAGGAGCATTTTTACCCTTAATGTCGGTACTCGGTGCAATTGGCAATACTCAAGCTAACAAATTAACCAAGAAGTTGAGTATGGATTATTAGCGCTTGATGCTTATTCATTTTCTTAAGCAATTAGAATATATCGACTCGATAACATCAACTCGATAATATCCTCGATATTGAGACAGTATCAATAACATTAAATAATTGTATTAATGATACAAAATGACTTTACTGAACAAAAATACTACAAACAAGTTACAATTTTACAATGCTAATGGATCTCGTGTGTAAATCAGCATAAACTCAGAATATATGTTGCTAAATACCATTGATTCACATCACTAAATAATGCCTTTTTTGAGTTTTATCTAAAAGCTCATGTTACCTCGTATATTTCGCTTATATTACTTTATCAAATGAGTTATCTTGTAACATAGCGTACACATATAGAGAGAAAGTCGTTGATATATTTGATGTTGATGAATAGCCTCAAGGAACCGATCTATGCTGATTGAACATGACATTACTGACGTACGAGTTGGGATGTATGTGGTCGAAATCACCGAGCCTAAAGATACATTTACACTGACCAAGCCGGGTGTGCTTAAAAGTGAACGTGTTATTGAGGCGTTAAAGCGTAAATCGGTTACTAAATTATTAATTGATACAAGTAAAACTGAAATCATTGACGAGCAAACTCAGCCAGAAGTGAGCCGGCCAACGATTAAGCCACCAAAGCAAGTACCACCCGCACGCCCTATCACCAAGCCTAATTTCTTTAATCAAGAAATCGTCAGAGCGCGCCAGGTGTTTAACGAATCAAAAGACATCCAAAAAAAGCTGTTTCATAATGCGCAGCATGGTTTGCCATTAGACATGGATCCGGTACAAAAAATTACCACTGAATCAACCGATCTTATTTTTAACAATCCCAACGCCCTTTCGTGCGTGATAAATATTCGTAATAAAGATGAGTATTTATTGGAACATTCGGTATCAGTGTCAGTATTGATGACCATGTCTCGCGGTTTATAAAAAAATCGACAAGGACATCGTTAATCAATTAGCGGTTGGCGCATTTTTACATGACGTGGGTAAAATCATGATCCCTGACCGGATTTTAAATAAACCCGATCGCCTCACTGAAGATGAGTTTCATATTATGAAAACTCATGCCAGCTATTCAATTGAGATCATGAAAAGCACCCCGGGAATTAGCCCATTAAGCCTGGAGGTTGCCAGCCTACACCACGAAAAACTCAATGGTGAAGGCTATCCCTTTGGCGTCCCTGCTGAAAAAATTACCTTATATGGCAGAATGATCAGTATTTGCGACATTTTCGATGCGCTGACATCACACCGTTGCTATAAACAAGGTTATGCCCAAGTTAAAGCCTTTAGCATATTACGGGCTTTGGGAGACAAAAATGAACTCGACAAAGATTTAGTCGACGAATTTATTCGCTGTATGGGGGTTTACCCTGTCGGCTCTGTGGTGCAGTTAGAATCCAATAGACTGGCCATTGTACAAGGTCATAATCCTAAAGATCCCATCCGCCCATTAGTGAAACCGTTTTATCATTTAAAGCCGGATCACTTTGAGGTGAGCCAAAAGATTGACCTAGCGACTGTCACCGACGATTTAATTGTCAAATGCGTTCGAGCTGACGATTACAATCTCAATATGGAACAAATAATCGAGTTTCTGACCCACGAGGGTTAGGATTTTCTGGGGTATAAAGACTCAACGACTGACCTTTTTTAGGCCAAATAAATAGCGCGTCAGGTTAAAGGGTTTTATCAGCCAATAGCATAGTGATGCACAAATAATAAAAGCGCTAACAAGTAAACAGACCGACTTTACCATTATCCCCACTGGCCATTGCACGATATAAAACGCCAACACCACAATGACGGTTTGATGCAAAATATAAAACGGGTAAATGAGTTCATTCGTTTGCATTAACCACCCTGGGGTTTTACGAATATGTGCACTGGCAAAACCAACCATGGTTAATAACCCCGACCACGACACCATGGTACACACCCACCACCAAATCTGCCACCGAGTGGTTAATGACAAATACGGGCTTAAATCTGGCGAGTAATAGTAGGCATAAAACAGTAACGTGCTAATGAAAAGACAGGTTAAATAGGTGCGACGATGCAAAGCCAATGTTTGCCAAACTCGCGCACTGTGTATAAAACTCATGCCTGCAAAAAAGAAAAACAGATAAAACACACTCAGAGACAGGTTTTCAATATGATGACTGTCATCGGGCATCAGGAATTTTACCAAGCCTCTCATTATGACCAACACGAGCCCTAACGACAGTAACCCATATTGCGACTGACTCAGACGTTCAAGCCATTTAAGCCACACAATCCCCGTTGCGCCATCTAAAAAGCGCTTAAACGGGATAGCCAGTAA
Source organism: Shewanella phaeophyticola (assembly GCF_025398315.1). Lineage (GTDB taxonomy): Bacteria > Pseudomonadota > Gammaproteobacteria > Enterobacterales > Shewanellaceae > Shewanella > Shewanella phaeophyticola. Next base: position 1,523,554 of record NZ_JAODOQ010000001.1, on the reverse strand, counting down.
CATAAATATTAGCAAAAACTCGATAAACCATAAGTGATTGGTATCAAACGACCACATAAGTTGATCGTAGGCTGATAATAATGAGTCATAATCTGCGATATTTTCGATAAAATTTTGCGGCGGAACAATCAATATCATCCCCACCAATAATGGTATAAATAACCGATAGAATTTACTAAGCATAAATGACTTTGCAGATTTCTTTTGCAGTAACAATAAACTACCAGCACCGGCAATAAAAAATAAAGCTTGTAGCCTAAGCTGTTCAAAGTAAACCATAATGTCGTCAAGCACTTTGCTAGACTCATTATTCATGACATGCCAACCATCACCATTAAATGGCATAAAAGCATGATGTAAAAAAACAGCAAATATTAATATAACCCGTAACCAATCAAGCTCAGAATAGCGTTTACGTTGGGGTGAAACCTCATTCATCATTAATGCCTTCCTCTGGCTTATTCGTGTAATTAGTGCCGTGATAATATGCCGATAACCATCGGCAATAAGGCTATTTTAGGGCATGAATCACATACGGTAACAAACCCCGACTTTTATTAGGCCATACTTTTTGCAATGCTTGGTTGATTAGCGATGACTAGCGCCAAAAAGGCATCGACTGTTGCACTGTAATTAGCGCGATTAACATGTAACTGAGTGGGTATCGATTTATGTGCATCGTTGATTGGCAAAAAATGACAACCTTGACTGTATAATTTACTAATACAATACGGCGCAATGGCGACACCTAAGCCTGCTGCCACCTCGGTTAGTAAAGTTTGCATGTGCCGCGGCTGACTCACGATATTGGCTGAAAAACCGGCCTGTTTACACATCATTATCGTGTCATCAAATAACCCGACGGCTTCATCTCGATGAAATATAATTAATTTTTGTTGCTGTAACTGGCTACAATGCGATCTGAGTGTGTTGTGCTAAAGGGTGATGTGCTCCCACAACGGCAACAAGCTTGTCAATATAAATGTCTGTACTGATAAATTCATCTTGAATACCTGCAGGTAATGGCCGAGAAAACCCAACATCAATGCGATTTTGATTAAATGCTGTTATTTGTTCGCTAGCGGTCATCTCAAATAAACTCACATGCACATCCGGATATAACTGCGAATAACTTCGAATAAGATCAGCCATAAAACTTAAACAAGCTGAACTTAAATAAGCAATGTTTAACTCGCCCACCTGCCCTTGCTGCGCGCGCTTTACCTGGTCTTTGGCCTTATCAGCTAAGGCAATGATCTGTTTGGCATCATGCAGTAATTGCTCACCAGCACTGGTAATTGCCACTTCGCGCGAGTTGCGAATAAACAGCGCTACCCCAAGCTCGTCTTCAAGCATGGCAATATGACGACTAATGGCAGGCTGAACCGTGTTTAGTTCGCGTGCCGCAGCAGAAAAACTCTGATGTGCAGCAACGCTCATAAAACTTTTCAATATTTTAATGTCCACAACCACCTCAAATACAAATTTTGTATAGATTCTATAAAATAATAATATTTTTGTTATAGCTTGTTTGTGTTTATTCTACAACCAATAAGATTACAGGCTGTAAAACAGCGTAATACCAATTCCACTAATTATCTGGTCATTCAGCGGGAGTTCTGTGTCTTCTAGGCAAGTAATAGGATTGTAGGCATAGTTGTTCTACGTCAAAATTCTATTAAGCAGTATAGAAGACACAGAAACCCGCCTTGCAGGAGACGCTCAGACTGTCCATTTCTTTGTTGCATTGTCTTAGAAGGGAATAACCATTATTTCAACAATGCGCCTCAAACTGGACAGTCTGAGTGACTCTGATTGGTCACATAATTAATGGAAGTGGTATAAAGATAGGAAAAACACAATGCAAAGCTTACAACTGCAAACCGATGCGAAAATCGCAGAAGGAAGACAAAAAAATCCTGTGTTTATGCAAAAAGTTGACGAAATAATTGCTCAATCAAAATCGTTTCAACAAGGTCACGACGCGTTAAAACTTGGGCAAACTGCCCCACACTTTTCACTGCCCAATGCAAATGGACAAGCAATTTCATTGGCTAATTTACTGCGAAAAGGCTCGGTGGTGGTGACATTTTACCGAGGCAGTTGGTGCCCATATTGCAATATACAACTGCGGGCATTGCAAGCACGCTTAAGTGATATTAATGCACTCGATGCCCAACTTGTTGCTATTAGCCCACAAATTCCCGACGGCACAATGACCCAAGATGAAATCAGTAATATGGATTTTGAGGTATTGTCTGATCAAGATGCAAAAGTTGCGGCGCAATTTGGTGTGGCGTGGCAAGTCCCAGCGTTTTTAAGTGAACATATGCGCGTGGATCGCAAGCTCGATTTAGACGCTATTAACAATGGTAACGGCACAATATTACCTATCCCTGCAACATTTGTGGTTGACCGTGCAGGCAAAGTTGTTTGGCGTTTTGTCGATGTTGATTACCGTACCCGTGCCGAACCTAACGACATTATCGAGGCACTAAAAGCATTAACTTAACACCCTGTCTTAATCAAACGATCTTGCACAAGACATTCATTCGCGAGGTCGTTTCTATCTAACCATTGATTGAATGGACCATTGTTCGACTATTTCACAGGTAATACCCATGACTCATTTATCTAAATTGGGCAGTTATACGCTGCTGTGTATCGCTAGCCTCACCATTATGGTTGGCGCCCTAGTTGCGCCAGGGTTAATCAGTATATCTAATGCCTTAGACATCAATGAATATGCTGTATGGTTGGTGACATTTCCTGCCTTAGGCGCAGTGTTATTTGCACCCATTGCAGGTAAATCAATTGATAAATTTGGCGCTTATCGCTCACTTATCATCGGTTTGCTATTGTATGGCGCTTTAGGATTTGCCGTATATTGGCTACAAGGTCCCTGGTTTGTATTGTTTAATCGTATTTTATTAGGCGGCATTACGGCTGTGGTGATGGCAAGCAGTACCGTGTTGATTTCGCAGTGGTATGTTGGTAATGAACGCCTCAACATGATTGCTAAACAAGGCATGGCGATTGAACTTGGCGGGGTATTATTTTTGTTTTTGGGCGGAAAACTGGCCAGCTTATATTGGGCTTATCCATTAAGTTTATACTTGGTCGCTTGGTTATTTTTACTGATGTTGTTGCTGTTTGTGCCACGTAAATCCCCAGCTCTCAGCGCTGATACACAAAGCAATAGCACCCAGAGCCAACAAGGGGTGTCGCTAAAGCAAGTGTTCCTATTTGCAGCATTAGCAATGGTGGTGTTTTTTACCGCAATAGTTGAGCTACCAAATAGCATGGCACAACAAGGGTTTAACGAGGAAATAGTGGGTAATGTTTTAGCATTTATTTCATTAGTTGCCGTTGTTGCAGCGCACTTTATGCCAAAAGTAGCCAGATACATGAGCACAACCTATTTACTCGCGATTGCATTTGTAGCCTATGCCCTCGCCCATTTTGTATTTGCAAACGCCAATGGCTTGCCGATGTTATTAGTGGGTTCTGTTTTTGCGGGTGTTGGTTTTGGTTTTAGCATTCCTTTACTTAATCATATGACAGTAGAGAAAAGTGCAGCCAATGTCAGAGGTAAAAATTTATCCTATTTTACCATGGCTGTGTTTGGCGGGCAGTTTATCACCTCGTTTGTTGAGTTTATTCCCGGGGGAGCCGCAGCAAGTTTTTATACCAGCATGTTATTAGCCGCCCTAGTCGCGATAGTATTGGTGATAAAACAACGCGGTTCTCACCTCGATTCGCAAACGGCTTAACGATCAAAATAATCCTATGTCATCGTCATTAGCATGGCGATGACATTAACCGGTTAAGGAGTTTATCTGTGCCAATTCAGCCAGTAATAAACGATGTTGATGACATACCAAAGTTTTATACTATTGAATCACTTTGGTGCAAAACATCCTCTTTTGGTGAGAAACAACGACACGCAAACCACGTTTAACCTTATAACATCATCAAAATCGACCCGATGACACCTTGGCACAGTTTTAGCTTTAGTCTGGATGCTTTTAATGGTTTTCGGTTGGAATACTCTGTTGACAAGGGCTTGAATACTCAAGTCAAAAACCATTTATATCTGTCAATTAAATGGAGTATTTATGTCCAAAAACACCGCATCTGCGGCGCTGTTAAGTGCTGCGATTTTATCGTCTTCAGCAATGGCTGACACAACTGTCATTCGTTCTAGTTTTATTCATTTTCTACAAGACCCCGCGCAAGCAGACAATATTAACAACACGTACCAATACCTTGAAGATGGCTTATTAGTGATTGAAAATGGTCACATTAAAACATTAACGGCGTTTGACGCTCAAACAGCGCAGCAATACCCTTCGGTTATCGACAAACGGGGTAAATTAATTATTCCGGGGTTTATCGACACTCACACCCATTACGCTCAAACCCAAATGATTGCTGCATACGGCGAACAATTATTGACCTGGCTTAATACCTATACTTTTCCTACTGAAGCACAATTTAACGACATTGAACATGCGCGTAAAATTTCGCAGTTTTTTATCCACCAATTGCTCAAAAATGGCACCACTTCTGCGCTGGTTTTTGGCACGGTTCATCCGCAATCTGTCGATGCGTTATTTGAAACGGCACTAGAAAAAAATATGCGCCTTATTGCCGGTAAAGTCATGATGAATCGCAATGCTCCAACGGAATTACTCGACACGCCAGAGTCAAGCTACCATGACTCAAAAAAACTCATTGAACAATGGCACAATAAAGGCCGTTTACAATACGCTATCACCCCGCGTTTTGCGCCTACATCTACCCCTGCACAATTACAACTCGCGGGTCAGTTAAAAGCCCAATACCCTGATGTATACATACACACTCATTTATCTGAAAACAAAGACGAAATAGCCTGGGTTAAATCATTATTCCCCGAGCGTGAAGGCTACTTTGATGTGTATGATCATTATGGCTTAACCGGTAAAAAATCCATTTTTGCCCATGCGATCCATTTAACCGACAAAGAATGGGACAGCTTTCAACAAACTGATTCAGTCATCGCTTTTTGCCCGACCTCTAACTTGTTTTTAGGCAGTGGCTTATTTGATTTAACCACCGCAGACAGTAAACGGGTTCGTGTTGGTTTAGGCACAGATGTTGGCGCAGGCACCAGTTTTTCACCACTGCAGACCTTAAACGAAGCGTATAAAGTCATGCAATTACAGGGTAAAAAACTGTCGCCATTTAAAGGGTTGTACATGGCCACTTTAGGCGGAGCAACATCATTAAGCATCGACGACAAAGTGGGTAACTTTATTCCCGGTAAAGAAGCTGATTTTGTGGTGTTAGACTTGGCCGCTACCGATTTACAAAAGCTGCGCTTTAGCTACTCAAGTGGCATTGAAGACAAACTGTTTGCGCTTATCATGCTTGGTGATGACCGTAACATCTATGAAACCTACGTTGCAGGTAAGTCGGTGTACCAACGTGATACGAGCTCCCCAAATTAAAGCTTAATATGCATAAATGACAATAGCTTAACTTGTTGTCATTTTATGCGTTGGCGCACAAAAATTGACCACACTTATGTTATGGTTAATGTTAGATATTCATTTTAGGGCGCTAATATGCAAACTCTCACCAAAGAATACATCACTTCATTGTTACCATTGCGCCCTGATAATAGCCATAAAGCGACCTTTGGCCATGTACTCAATATTGCTGGCTCTATTCATTATCGAGGTGCAGCGTATTTATCGAGTTTATCGGCACTGAGAACCGGCGCTGGTTACGTCACACTGGCCAGCAGTCCAGGTGTTTGTCAAAGTGTAAGCGCATTAACACCTAACATTGTCATGCGGCCGTTACCGACGCGACCGGTTATTTACGCCGAATTAAGTCCGCAAATGACCGACTCTGTGTGTATCGAATTACAATCTATCGATACTGAGTCAATAGATGAAAAAGCGGTAATACAGTTGGATGATTTAATAGAGAAAGCATCGGTTATCACCGTGGGCAGTGGCCTGAGTATTGGTCAAAGTAAAGATGAATTCAACGACTCAACAGCCCCTTTAAGCAGCATGGCAATTGCTGAGGGGAACCATGGTTTTTTCTTGGCCTTACTTGGCGCCCTGCAAACTTGCAGTCAAACTATGGTATTTGACGCTGATGCGCTCAATTTTATTAGCCATTTTTTACATCATTCCCCAAGTAAACCACAAACACCATTGCGCTTACCTAAAAACAGTATTATTACCCCTCATCCTAAAGAGCTGGCACGCCTACTTAATATTGACGTTGAAGCAATCCAAGCAGATCGCGTTCACTATGCCACAGAGGCAGCCAAGCAATTAAACACCATTGTGGTTCTAAAAGGTTACAACACGGTGATAAGCGATGGTGAATACGCATTTATTAACCCCACCGGCAATAACGCCCTAGCAAAAGCAGGCAGTGGAGATGTATTAACCGGTATTATCAGTGGATTTGGTGCCCAGGGAGTGAGCCCGTTAAATGCTGCTTGCCTTGGTGTATATTTGCACGGGTTAACAGGTGACTTAGCGGCCAAAGAGTTAAGCGAATATTCAGTTCTCGCCAGTGATTTACTGGAATATATCCCTAAGGCCATTAAACAATTATTACGACAATGATAGCTCGCATCAGTATCACTCAAGTAGGCATAAACCACATCAATATTGAGTTGGTTTGCGTTTTTGCACCGAAGTGAGATACCAAGCCAAAAGGCACTTTCTAACAGGAGCTCCATAGTAATAAATACCACAGCGCCCAGCACACACCCGATAAACAAATACACTAAAACCAAGCAAACCACTGCGGCTAATAACAGATATTTCATCGATTTAGCCATGTATTACCCCAACCGATCATCGTTTATTAAACGTTAATTGTTAGCGCCACAAATATAATACCATTTCCATTAATTATGTGACCAATCAGAGTCGCTCAGACTGTTCAGTTTGAGGCGCATTGTTGAAATAATGGTTATTCCCTTCTAAGGCAATGCAACAAAGAAATGGACTGTCTGAGCGTCTCCTGCAAGGCGGGTTTCTGTACCTTCTATGCTGCTTAATAGTATTTTGACGTACGACTGCATGGATGCAGGAGGTAGAGCAACGCAGGAGCAGTTGCCGAGAGCAACTATGCCTACAATCCTATTACTTGCTTAGAAGGTACAGAATTCCCGCTGAATGACCAGATAATTAGTGGAATTGGTATAAATAATGATTATTTTTCATATTATTTTTTTAGATACAAAGTATTCATTTTATGAGCGACTTTACTCTGTACCCACAACTTATTTAATGACTAATAGTGCCAATTATTATTGGGTCGTCATGCACACTGAATTAAATAGTTCATCATCAACATGATTAATATTTATCTGATTAAACGAATTAGATTAGATTGATATCTTCAGCTTTTCTCCACACTTACATCATATTTTCTGCACAATCCCTTTGTACACTTAACATAACTGTAATATTCATCAACATTCAAAGGTCAACACAGAAATTAAACACATACTAGCTTGTTAAGAAATCTGCCAGTTTTAGTGGCAAAGTTATGCCTATTTACTATCGCGACACCAACTTGAGTAAACACCATACTAATAATGATAAGTGGTTCAAATGAATATAATTAACCAAAATATTGAACAATTGCTATCAAACTTCGACAGTCATAATTTAGACGACTTAACACATGCTAACTTACAAGACAGAGTGGACTCTAAGTTCATTTTACCTTTGGCATATTTACCTACATTACTGCAAGCCGCTCGTGAGCATTACAGTGTGTTGGAAATTAACGGTAAACGTACGTCAAATTATTTTAATCAGTACTTTGACACCCCTGATATGCATTTTTATAAAGACCATCACAATGGTAAATTAAACCGCTTTAAAGTGCGTAAACGCACTTACCTCGACACCCAAACACAATACTTAGAAGTTAAATTTAAAAATAATCACAAACGCACCATAAAAAGCCGTATTCGCTGCAATGATAATCTGCAGTCAGATGACAATAATCATTCATTTATTCAACAACATTTGGGTTATGACTTCACTGCACTATTGATTTCACAACAAGGTGGTTATCAACGCATTGCTCTTGCAAATGAATCGATTCCTGAGCGTATAACGATTGACTTTAATCTTTGGTATCAATCATCGACTGGAGAAGACCGTATTGATCTAAACGGCTTTTTTATCGTTGAATTAAAGCAACAAAAACACTCAAAAAACTCACCATTTTACCAGTTAATGCCACAACATTATTTTTCGCCAACGTCGTTCAGTAAATATTGCATTGGCTGTGTATTGCTACAGCAACAAACGATTAAATACAATCGCTTTAAACCCACACTGATGAAACTTTCATCATTAAACAAATCTAACCAACATACTGCATTATGGAATCATTAATATGACCGAAATTACCTCAGACTTTATTGTATTATTTTTAGTCAACTTTATCTCGATAGTCATGTTGTGTTACGGCTGTTATTTTCGCAGTAATAAAAATGCCAATGTAGCCGGTTCGTTTGTATTATTTGGAATAGGGATATTTTTAATTACCTACCTGCTCCACGGTGTTGATATGTCGATGGAGTTTGCATTTGGGCTATTTGCCGTATTTGGTATGTTGCGGTATCGCACCGATACCATTTCGATTAAAGAAATGACGTATTTGTTTATGGTAACAGCCATTGCTTTACTTTGTGCTGTGAGTAAACTACCGACATTTGAGCTCTTTTTAATCAATGCATTTTTATGTTTCATTGCTTTTTTAGTCGATACACGCTTTTTTCAAGGACAACACAAAATCCAACGTATTTCATACGAAAGAATCGACAATATTAAACCGCAAAACAAAGCGTTATTATTGGCCGATTTACGTGACCGTACAGGCTTACAAGTCACCAACGCAGAAATAGAACACATTGACTTTCTAAGAGACACTGCCGAACTCATCGTTTACTACATTCCCGAATCACCTAAGCAAGAGTTAGCCACTAACGGCAATAATCAAGTGGAAGTAAACTCATGAAAACAGTAGTTATGTATATTGCGCCTGCGTTATTAGTCTTAGCCGCAAATGCAACAGCAGAGGAGTATCCTGAACTGAGCTTTGGTGGTTATATTATGCTCGACCATGATCAGTTTTCAGATATTTTTCTAGAAGATGAACAACACTCAAATAATGGAACCGACATTCGCCGTGCAAGATTAAGCGCCAAGGCTAAATTAAGTGATGATTGGCGCAGTAAGTTTCAAGTAGACATTGCTGATGGCGAAATCGATATCAAAGATGCCTATGTGCAATATAAAGGATTTGACTGGGCAAACATCACACTTGGGCAGCAAAAAGAGCCTTTTGGACTGGAAAAGCTCACCAGCTCCAGAGACACCTTTATGATTGAACGCAGCATGGTTACTGAAGCCCTCGCACCTGGACGCAATATTGGGGTAAAACTCAGTGGTTCTCCTGGAGATTTCACCTGGGATTTAGGTTATTTTCAAGAAGCAAACTCACAAAACAGTTACGGGGTAACAGGCAGGCTAACTTGGGCTGTAATTGATGATGACGATAACTTTTTCCATCTTGGTTCGGCGTTAAGTGAGCGAAGACTCGAAGGTGATGAATTTAGAATTAACGAGACCTTAGAAGTGTATTCTAGCGACTCGTTATTGGAAGGCACCCGCCTCGACGCTGAAGATATGTCTTTGGCCGGTATAGAGTTAATGTGGCAATACCAGGGGGTTGTCTCTATGGCTGAATGGATCGAAACTGATATCGACGACCCTGCTCGCGGCACCTACCATTATCAAGGCGGATATTACCAGATGAGTTACCCTTTGTCGGGGAAAAACCGTCACTATAAAAACGGTAAACTAGGCACAATAAAAGCTGAGCATGATTGGGAGCTAACATGGCGGATGAGTCAGTTTGAATTAGAACAAGAAAACCGTAAGGCTCAAACATTTGCCGTAGGGGTAAACTATTTAGTTAATGAAGACTTAATGTTTAAAGCCAACTACATACGAGCAAAATACCAAGACGATGGCGTGACAGATGGCTATGACAATGCATTTTCATTGCGTGCGCAATATAGTTTCTAAATGTTCTCTACAGGTTTAGTCTGAGCTATAGCAAAGTACAATCAGCAAAACCTAATAGGAAGTGTATAAATGCGGTTTAATCAACCGCATTTTGCTAATGTGATGATTGCCTACGCGAACGAGTCGACTTAATAATGCCAAGCCAAAACGCGATTTCAAGCAATACGCCCATGACAATAAATGCCACAGCACCTGTCGCACTGCCGACGGAATAACAAACTAAAGCCAAGCAAACTAATGCAGCCAATAACACATATTTAATCGCGTGACTCATGTTAACTCCTTAGAACAAACCTTCATTATCACGATGACCATTACAGTCAAGATGCCATAAATTTATCATATAGCCATATAAACGTTAACCTTGTTTAACGTTTAACGTTTAACACATTCATGATGATATTTTTCGTCTACCTTCAAGCTCATTGTTGGCAAACGTCGTTATATGAAAATTTCACACATTGCTCACTATTTATCAGAACCATTTTATACGCACTATTGTGCTGAAAAATACGATTATCCAATCGCTACCATTTCACAACCGCAAAAATTAGCTTTAGCACTAACTAATATCATATAGAGCAGATAGATATGCCGAGCAACAAAAAACGCTAAATTTGTTAATCAAGCTTTAATTATGTTAGATTAAAACATCTTAATTGCTTTTTTAGTGTGTTTTTTAAGCTGAATTTTGACATAGCAAATAGTCGATTTGAAAAGCCACAAATCAACTAGTTTGAACTCTAACAATCTGCATCGCACAATTTAACAATAATTCTAACTTCGAGTACGGAGCTCTATATGAAAAACATATTATTAATGGGTGGATTACTGCTCAGTAGCACCGCCTTTCAAGCCGCAGCAGAAGAACAATGCGGTACCGTCACTATTGCAGACATGAACTGGAGCTCTGCTTCGTTAATTGCCAATGTTGACCGCTTTATCTTAGAGCATGGATATGGTTGCGAAGCCAGACTCACACCAGGTGATACCATGCCAACCAGTACCTCAATGGTCGAAAAGGGTCAACCCGACATTGCGCCAGAAATCTGGTGGAATAATGTAAAAGAGTTGATGGAGCGTGGAATCAGCGAAAAACGCTTAGCCGTTGCCGGTCATTCATTGGCTAATGGTGGCGAAGAAGGTTTTTGAGTCCCTAAATACATGGTCGATAAAGACCCAAGCCTCAAAACGATTGAAGGCATTATTGCTAATGCATCACTGTTTACTAACCCAGAAGATCCAGAGCGCAGTGCCTTTTACGGTTGCCCTGCTGGATGGGGTTGCCAAATCACCGCCACCAACCAATATCGCGCATTAAAACTAGATGCTGCAGGGTTCGATTTAATTAACCCTGGTTCTGGTGCTGGATTATCCGGTTCTATCGCCCATGCTTATCAACGTCAACAGCCTTGGTTTGGTTATTACTGGGCTCCTACGGCTATTTTGGGTAAATATGACATGGTAAAAGTCGAATTTGCTGACGAAAGTGATATCGAACATTTCCGTAACTGTATTTCAAAAGAAAACTGCGCAGAACCCAAAGCGACCATGTATCCAGCGGCTTTAGTACAAACCGTCACAACGGCAGACTTTGCTAAAAAATCTACGCTTGCATTTAGTTATTTTGGCAAACGTTCATTTACCAACGCTCAAATGAACCAACTGTTAGCCTGGATGGAAGAAAACCAAGCAGACGGTCAGATAGCAGCAGAAGAATTTATGATTAACCATAAAGACATTTGGAACCAATGGGTGCCTGCAGATGTAGCGGCAAAAATTCAGTCCGCAGTAGATAACTTATAATCAGTGACCATGCGAGGTTTATAAATCATTTAAACCTCGCTTTTTATCCCTTTCTTGATTTACCCCGAAAATAATAACAGAGGTAGTAATGGCTGACTTTTCTTGGTTCAGCAAATTTCCGAAGTTGGATCGCTCAACTTTGCTAGAAATTCGCAAGTATTTGGACAATGCCTTTCTGGACTTTTCGCGTGAGTATGGCGACAGCATTGAAGCTTTTTTTGATCCTCTACTCGATTTTCTTATTTGGTTTGAAAAACTGTTAGTTCAATCCCCATGGTGGGCAGTATTGCTGTGTATCACAGGCCTCGTTTATGCGGTTAGTCGCTCATGGAAGTTATCGTTAAGTGTTGTGGTATCGTTTTTACTCATAGGCTACCTAGGCATGTGGGAAGACACCATGCGCACCCTCAGTATTATCACTGTGTGTACTATTTTAGCCATTGTACTTGGGATCCCCATAGGTATTTTAATGGCTCGCAGTAATCGTACTCAGTCAATCGTTACCCCCGTGCTCGACATTATGCAAACCATGCCTGCATTTGTGTACTTAATCCCTGTGGTCATGTTGCTCGGTATTGGTAAAGTGCCAGGGGTTATCGCAGTAGTGATTTATGCAATCCCGCCGGTCATTCGTTTAACCAATTTAGGCATCCGCCTTGTTGATAAAGAAGTACTTGAAGCAGCAACAGCTTATGGTGCAAACCCAATGCAACGCTTGCTAGGAGTGCAATTACCTCTCGCCTCACCCACCATTATGGCCGGTATTAACCAAACCATTATGATGGCACTAGGTATGGTGGTTATCGCTTCGATGATTGGCGTAAATGGTTTAGGTCAACCCGTATTGAAATCGATTACTAACCAATATTTCACGCTCGGACTTTTCAACGGTTTAGCCATTGTTGCGCTCGCCATTATTTTTGACCGTGTCTCACAGTCATACGCTAAACGTTCGATGAAACATATACAGGGTGAAAGTCATGACTAACGGATCAACAGCGCAACCATTTATTCAAATTAAAGATCTGTATAAGGTCTTTGGTAAAAAACCAGCCAGTGTCATGCCGATGGTTAAAGAAGGCTTGTCTAAAGATGACATTTTGGCAAAAACCGGACATACCGTTGGCCTTAAAGCTATTGACCTTGACATCGACAAAGGTGAAATCTTTGTGATTATGGGGTTGTCTGGGTCAGGTAAATCCACATTAATCCGCCACTTTAACCGCTTGATTGAGCCTACCGAAGGGCAAATCCTGGTTGAAGGCATTGATGTAATGAAACTCAACATCAAAGAATTAGAACAGTTTCGCCGCAACAAAATGGCCATGGTATTTCAACGTTTTGGTTTAATGCCCCATAAAAATGTACTCGAAAATGTTGCCTATGGTTTAAGCGTACAAGGCGTCGACAAACCTACTCGAAATGCCAAAGCCACCAAATGGTTAGAAACCGTTGGCTTAGCGGGTTATGAAGCGCAATACCCATTACAACTTTCGGGCGGCCAACAACAGCGAGTCGGATTAGCAAGAGCATTGTGTACTGATGCCGAAATTCTGTTAATGGATGAAGCGTTTTCGGCTTTAGACCCATTGATCCGCAGTGAAATGCAAGAGCAACTCATTGAGCTACAAAAAGACCTGCATAAAACCATTATTTTTATTACCCATGATTTAGATGAGGCACTACGTATTGGTGACCGTATCGCGATCCTGAAAGACGGTAACCTAGTGCAAGTAGGTAAACCGGTAGATATTTTGCTTAACCCGGCAGACGACTATGTTGAAGCGTTTGTAAAAGATGTTAACCGACCACGTGCTCTGACCGTTGAAACCGTAATGAAACCACCTGCTTATCGTTTAACGGCTGACACCATAGGCGATGCGCTTAAGCAAATGAAACGAATTCCAGATAATTATGCCTATTACGTTAATGATGACGGTTTTCAGGGCGTAGTGTGTCAAGACGCATTAGAAGATGCGGTAAAACTTGATAAAGAAACATCGATGGATGACTTTGAGCTAGAAGATCTACCGCCAATTTCACCAGATGCGTTACTTGAAGGCATTATCCCAGCCACAATGGCATCAGACTTCCCTATCCCAGTAGTTGACGCTGAGGGTGACTTACAAGGACAAGTCTCTCGAGAGCATTTAGCTGAAGTGTTATCTGATTTTTACAATGAAGAAACTGATGAAACGGATGAAACTGAAGGTGAAAAAGTTGCAGCAGTGACAGCGGATCACGAATCAAAATCACAACCATCTAAAGAGCACCCGAAACAAGATTCAGAAGATGCGCATGAAAAATCATAACCTCCATTGAGTAAGTAACAAAAAAGCCATTGAAGAACAATGGCTTTTTCATTTTATCAATCAGCTATTTGTTGGTCATTACGTTTTCAGCAATGCAATAAAGTCACTTAACGCCATAGGTTTATGGAAATAATAACCTTGAAACTCATTGCAGCCCATTTCGCTTAAGGTGTTCACTTCTGCTGCGGTTTCTACCCCTTCAGCGATTAAACCTAATTTAAAGGTTCTGGCAATCAGCATGGTAGCCTCAACAATGGCGCGACTATCCTCACGCTTATCAATGAGTGACACAAAGCTCTTATCAATTTTAATTTTATCAACGGGCAAATGTTTAAGGTAACTTAACGATGAATAACCGGTACCAAAGTCATCAATAGAAAGCTCAAAACCTATTTGTTTTAGCGCGGTAATTTTGGTTACTGCCAATTGAATATCTTCTAACATGGCGCTTTCGGTTAACTCAAGTTCAATGTCGCTAACCTTAATTTTATGTTTGCTGATTAACGCACTGACCCGCTGAATAAACTCTGGTTGATAAAACTGTTTAGCACTGACATTAATAGCCACTTTGATTTGTTTCTTCAATGGTTTGTGTTGCAACGTTGTAATGCATTTACACGCTTGTTCAAAAATCCATTCGCCTAGCGGAATAATAAAACCTGACTTCTCAGCAATCGCAATAAATTCATCTGGCGGGATAAAACCTAACTCAGCATGTTGCCAACGGATAAGTAACTCGGCGCCAATAATCTCGCCATGTTGATTAACTTGTGGCTGCGCTACCATAAAAAAGTCATTTTGAGCTAAGGCTGTACGCATATCGGCATCCAGTAAATAACGGCGCCGAATTTGTTTTTCCATATCTTGTTGGTAAAACACCGAGCTAGTCCCTGTCGACACTTTCGCCTTTGACATAGCCAGGTCGCCTTGCATATACACAGTATATGCATCGCTACTGCTCGCAGAATAGTAGGTCACGCCAATACTGGCATTAACATCAATACTGCGATTACCAATCAAATAATGTTGATCAAAACACTGATGAACATTAAGCAGCAGCGCATCAAGATATGGCTGCTCCATCAGTTGATTAGGGCACACAATAACAAATGCATTACCTGAAAAACGCCCTAAAACTTCACCTTGATTACAAATATCCTTTAATCGCTGTGTCAGTAAGCAAAGTATGTCATCACCCACTTGATGCCCAAGCGAATCATTAATATCTCGAAAGTTGTCTAAATCAATATAAAGTAATGCACCAGAGTTATTATGCTGGCCACATAATTGGATTTGTTGATTAAGCACATTAATTAACCGCGTGCGGTTTGGTAAACCGGTCAATTCATCATGAAATGCAATATAGGTTAGTTGCTGTTCGGCTTGTTTACGTTTTTCAACTTCGTTCACCACTAGCGAGTGCTGCAAAGAAGCACGGCATGCATGAAATAAATCTTTAACGGCGGGTGTTATCGCGTTAATAACCTGAGGCGGCAATGGACTTTCATTACGTTCAAGGATAAAAATAGCCTGTTTTGATAAACTAAAAAGCTGATAAAAAGTGCCACTATGCTCAATTAATTGAGTCTCTACTTTCTCTGATTCTGGTTGAGCGAATACTTGATTAAAAATAGTGTTAATGGCACTAATTTGCTCTGGATAACATGCTGCAATGTTAGGCATACTCACCCGGCCCCAATCACTATGAATGACTTCGGTGTCGCTAAATATATCGCCTGCCACCTGTGTTGGCATATACAAATATGCCGCTTTTACCGACAAACGGCGGATGCAGGTTTCCATATAACGACGACACAGCGACCTTAAGTCATCACTTGCATTGAGGCTACGAGTAATTTCATACTGGATTGAAACCAACTCTAATGTGGCTAAATTGACGGGTGAATTGGGCACTTTACAAGCCTCCCAGCACTATGGTTTTATTTAAAAACTGAATAGTACCCTGGCGAGTATTTTTAATTTCACCAATGGATAATGCCCCTGCAAGAATTTTACCCTGTGGCAATTGCTCACAAATGGCATCTAACTCTAATTGATAATCATCACCTAAGTATAGCGCGCGCGAAATGCAGTCAATTAACACCACAAAGCCCATTTGTGCTTCTGTTGCCGGCAATAGTTTTTGTGAAAATTGCTTTCCTGCATCACTTGCCGCTGAAATTAAAATATCCTTGGTAGCATTGAGAATATACACCAAACTATTTTCAGCAACGTTACCCACGCACACAAGGCTATTGCCTTTAACTGCAATAATATCTCTAACTAAATGCTCTTCATTTAATTGTTTTAAACCAAAAGGATAACTGTTTATATGTTGATCTATTTCATTTTGAGGAATCTTAAAACCACTGACGGTTGAAATCGCATCACTAAACACTGCCGCCGCAGGTTGATAATTTAAGCTATGAATGAGGTTGGCATTAGCTTCGGTGACTAAGTATGGCTACAGCGACTTGAGGCAAATCGTGTTTACCTTCAACTTGCAGTTTATAGGAATTAGAATAACAAAAAATAATTGCCGCGTTGCGATAACAGCCGTGCTTATTAGCAATGCACACATTGGAAGGGCGATTAAGATCGCCAACACCCGCGCCAATTAAAATTCTGTCACAGCCTAAATTTTCATATACTGTGGCAATAAATGGTTCAACAGCATGACTTAAACCATCTACAAAAATACCCGCAGAACCATAAGTACCATTGGTCACCACAAACTGTTGTAACTGTTGACACAATACTTCGTGACTGGCACCAATATCAGGAATAAGCAGACTGGTAATGGCGCCTTTAAACCCCAATATCAGTATGCCGCTATAGCTGTAGTGTCGGTCAAACACCACGCCTGGGATAACGCAGGCATTTAAGGGAACTGGAGTAGATGCGGCTATCGCGGGCATTGATTCAATGCATATAGATGACTGACTGCCAATGACCACTAAAATGTATTGCGCACCTTTGCTGACAGTTTGTGCTATCAATGCAACAACATCTTCTTCAGTGGTGTCATCTAAAAATTCAATGTTGGTAAATATGACAGTCATTATTTATTTGAAGTTCCCTATCATTAAATGGCTTAATAATCATAGCTTATTTTATAAGCATACCTATACCACCTATGGCTAACTGTGGTTAAAGTCACACTAAACCATTATAAATAATGGATAAAAACTACTTTTTATCCATGTGTTATACCATAAAATATTGCACCATCCTGGCTCAATATGTTGAAAAGGTCGCCCAACTAATAATAGCGACAACCTCCCCCTCAATCAAAGACATTAACCACTTAGCTTAACAAGGTTTCTAAGCATTGTTCTTTAATGCCATAAAACGCTTTAATGTCAGCAACTTGCTTTAAAATAGCGCTATTATCGCGTGGTTGCTTACGTTTTTGCGCTAAAATCATTTTGTTTTTACTGGTGTGCTCGAGTGAAATAAATTCAAAAACTTGGGTATCATAGCCATGGGCTTCTAACAATAATGCACGTAAGCCATCGGTGACCATTTCAGCTTCTTGCCCCATGTGAATACCATGTTGTAACAAAGGTGCTAACATAGCAGGGCTTTTCATTTGTGGACGAATTTGCTTGTGGCAACAAGGCGAACACATAATAATTTCCGCACCTGTTTGGATCCCCATATGCAGTGCATAATCGGTAGCGATATCACACGCATGCAAAGCAATCATGATGTTAATGCCCTGAGCTTTAAAGTGCTGTACATCGCCTTGCTCAAACTTAATTCCGTTTAACGCTAACTTTGACGCGGTTTGGTTGCACAAATCAACCAATCCCTGACGAAGTTCAACCCCAGTAACTTGCGTGTTTACGCGTAGCTTATCAGTAAAATAATCATGCACGGCAAAAGTTAAATACGCCTTGCCCGAGCCAAAATCAGCAATATGCACTTCATTTTTTTCAGCCAAGCCAGTGTTGTCAATGGCACGAGATAGCACTTCAATAAACTTATTGATTTGCTTCCACTTTCGTGACATCGACGGAATAATCTCGCCTTTTGCATCCGTAATACCGAGCTCGCGTAAGTAAGGACGATGTTGTTCAACAAAGCGTTTTTTGGCTCGATTGTGTGACAGAGTGTCATCGCTGCTAACCTGCTTGTCGTTGGTTTTAGGCGCATTCTTATTGCGGTATTTATTGATTAACACTTTACCCTTTTTACTGATACTCAACTGTACTTCCCACTCATTGGTAATCAAATGTGCGCTTTGAAAATCTTTCCCTAACCACTGCTGGCAAAGGGTTCCAGCATCAACGAGTTCAATATTTTTGGTAATATGATTAGTACGGTATTCGTATAAACAAGACGCAAGTCGCTGACCTTTAAGCTCAATAGTGCGCACTGCAATGCGTGCTAGCTCTTTATCTTCGCCACGGTATTTTGAAAACACTAAACGTTGCAAGGTGTTGTCAGTTAACGCGCTAACGCATTGATGAATAAAGTCATTAAGTTCAAGGGAAGTTACGTTTGACATTGATATCTCGTTTACAGTAAATAATTTAAAGCGGCATGACACAAATGATCCTAGTACACCTGATCCAAGTGCATCACTTGCGACTGATTATGAAGGCCTATTCTACACCATATCGCGGGTACGACTCCCCTATTGATTTGGATTAGTTTATCTTGAGTAACTAACGGGCTCCGCTCATCATCAGAAAACCACAGGTAGTGACATGGATAGATGTGCCTAAAGGTCGCTATCTACCACTTCAAACGCTATGGCTTGCAAAATTTGTTCTTCGACTATAACAACAAACTGATATGCACCAGGGAAGAACGGCTTTTTATCTTCAAATAAAAAAGCTTCATATTCTAAATTCATCGGCGGCTTAATTATCCAGTACCCCTCTACTGCGAATTTTTCATAGTTCTCAGTGACAGAGTTAAACTTAAAAATATAGTAGCCCAATGAGTAACTTACTTTATCGATGTTTTCAACTCTAACCCCAAACCGATTAAGAGGAACGCCATCCTTTGATATTATTTTTAAATTAGGACTGATGACATAAGCCCCATCAACGTCAGTGATGTAACCAAACTCAACCTTAAACCCCTTCTCTACTTGTTGTTTAGGAATAGTGGCACAGGCAGACAAGAATAAAATAAATAAACACACAATAAACTTATTCATAAATCCCTTTAAATAAACAATCGAACAATAATGAATGTCGCAATCAAAAGGTATGTGACATAACAATGTAACCTAACGTACTTTGAATCTATATAGCTTACAAAATCAAACTCGTATTTTTTACATTTTTTGCAAAGCAACAAATAACAATATACCCATAAAAGCTTGCAAAAAATCAACACAACATGGGTAACATTGTAAAAATAAATCTAATGATGAAAGTAAAATCATGGAAACCGAACTCGAATGAGAAAACCCTTTATATCTATAGTATGCATAACCACCACGAATATAATTCTGAACATCGCTCATTCTTACTTACCTTCTTGTGATGATTAGCATGGTTGAAAGGGCATTAATCTAAAGGATCCGACCTGATACCATCAAGATTGATGCAAACGTTTAGTCTGTTGTATTGAGTTATGTTGTGACGCATCTTAGGCACTGTGGTGACCCATACCGGCGCTAACAAAAAGCACAAAGCGATCGAATTAACTACCTTGTTCTGTTGTAAAACACAGTTACAGTATTTAGTAGTTGTTAACGTAGAGCTATCGGCACATTAAATTAATGATGGCATCGCTGGGTAAAAAGCATTCGGGGGCTGATATCAGGATTTTCGGAGTAGGCGACATGACAAACACAAAATACAAGCGCCAGTATTGTTTTACTGGCGCTAAACAAACTTAACTAACCTTGTGATTGAGATTGTGTTTGAGAAGGTAATTTTAAAAAATATGACTCAGCCAATGCGTTATGAATTGCCGCTAACTTTATTTGTATTTCATCAACGTAAGTATGCAAAAAGCCATTTTTAAGCTCCCTAACATTTTTATTTTTTAGATCATCTCTCGCATTATCAATGATAGCAATAATAGCTGTCGAATTAACCAGTGGCTCAACTAACGATTTCATTTCATTTAAGCAAAATAAAATTGAACGCGGAAACACTTCACTGTGCATCACAAACTCAATGACATCAGCACGTTGCACTCTCACTCCCATTTCTTGACGGTACATTTGATATGCACTTAGTGAGCGCAATAAACTGATCCACTGTATATTTTCATAAGGTTTTGCTTCTTCATTAGTAATCAGTGTTTCTGAGCGAATATCTAAAATTCGCGATGACATATCAGCTCGTTCAATGATTGAGCCAAATTGAATAAAAATATAACCGTTGTCATGATTAATCGTCGCGTTTAACGTACCAAATATAAGGTGTGCAGACTCAATAATCTTTTTTAAATAAGCAAAACGGCCACGCTTACTCAAACCTTCGCTTTGATTATTTTTAACATAATAATATAACGAGTTAATCTCTTCCCAAACATCTCTTGGTATGACATCTCTAATGGTTCGAGCACTTTCTCGCGCTGATATAATAGAGTTTAAGATTGAAGAGGGATTATCTTTACCGATTAATAAGTATTTGAGTGCTTTTACCTCCGAGAAGTCGGCATTGTTTTCTAAATAAGCTTGTCGTGCACCAATAATATCTATTAAAGATTCCCAACCAGTACACACACCTTTTGGCAAATCCAGCAACAACATATTGTTTACATTAATGACCCGCGCAACATTTTCAGCACGTTCAATATAACGAGACACCCAATATAAGGTTTCACCCACTCTTGATAGCATATTATTCCACCTCTTCGTCAACAATCCATGTGTCTTTACTGCCGCCACCCTGAGATGAGTTCACCACTAAGGAGCCTTTATTCATCGCAACTCGAGTTAATCCGCCAGTTGTGATTTGAACATCCTTACCCGATGATAAAATAAAGGGTCTTAAATCAACATGCCGCCCATCAGGTTCAAGGCCGTCGAAAGTTGGGACGGTAGATAAACTTAACGTCGGTTGAGCAACCCAATTACGAGGGTCTGCTTTAATTTGTTCAATACAAATTTGTTGTTCTTTTTTAGTGGATTTAGGCCCAATTAATAAACCATATCCCCCCGATTCATTTGCAGGCTTAACGACTAACTTATCAATGTTCTTAATCACATAATCGCATTCTTTTTCATCAAGGCACTTATACGTTGGCACGTTTTCGATTTTAGGGGCTTCATCAAGGTAATATTTAATAATTTCTGGCACATAGGCGTAAACCACCTTGTCATCTGCCACCCCTGCTCCAGGCGCATTAACTAACGCGACATTCCCTTTAGACCATGCTCGCATTAATCCGGGTACGCCTAATTGAGAATCGGGTAAAAAAACTTCTGGGTCTAAAAACAAGTCATCAATACGACGATAAATCACATCCACTCGTTGCAAACCGGTAATGGTTCTCATATAGACGCAATCATCTTTTTCAACAACAAGATCCCGACCTTCTACTAATTCACAGCCCATTTCTTGAGCAAGATAACAATGTTCAAAATAAGCAGAATTAAATACCCCAGGGGTTAATACAACCACTTCAGGTTTGTCCTGTGGACGAGGCGACATGGCAGCTAACATGTCAAACAATTGCGAGGGGTAATCATCGATAGGCAAAATAGACATTTGCTCAAATAACTCGGGAAAAACCCGCTTCATAACTGAACGGTTTTCGAGCATATAAGAGACACCTGAAGGAACGCGTAAGTTATCTTCTAATACATACACAGTGCCCTTACCGTCGCGGACTAAATCAGAACCACATATGTGTGCCCAAATGTTATTTGGCGGATTAATCCCGACACACTGTTGCCGAAAATTAACCGACTTTTCGAGTAAGCCTCTTGGAAATACACCGTCTTTAATGATCTTTTGATCATGATACAAATCATCAATAAACAGATTTAACGCTTCAACACGTTGCTTTAAACCCAGTTCGACTTTTTGCCATTCACTTTTGCCAAT
Source organism: Shewanella phaeophyticola (assembly GCF_025398315.1). GTDB lineage: Bacteria > Pseudomonadota > Gammaproteobacteria > Enterobacterales > Shewanellaceae > Shewanella > Shewanella phaeophyticola. The sequence goes on along the minus strand of NZ_JAODOQ010000001.1, from coordinate 1,501,276 downwards.
CGTACGAGGGATAATATCAAAAGGCCACGCTCTATCTATCATGCTACCTTCATTGTAAACAGTGAAAGTAATGCCCATTTCTTTAATGGCTAAATCTGCCACGGATCTGGCTTTTTTTAATTCATCTGCTGAAAGATTAGCAAAAAATTGAGCTAATTTTTGTCCGTGTAATCTGACGTTTCCTTGGCCGTCAATTAATTCATCAAAAAACCCTTTGGTGTTGTACGCTTTCCAATCAATTTTCATACACTTCCGCCTATAAACCATTAAGTCATACCGAATATGAAGTGATAGAATTGATGCAAATTAATCTAATCTAATCTAATCATATCCACTGCTACACCAAGTAGCTGATTACCACCACCAAATACCACTCCTTTAAGAGGGGTGACATCAGAAAAATCACGACCGAACGCTAAAGTAATATGTTGTTCTTTAGGTAATACATTATTTGTTGGATCAAAATCGACCCAACCAAAATTAGGGACAAACACCGCAAACCAGGCATGGGTTGCATCAGCGCCTTCTAACTTCTCTTCACCTTCTGGTGGCAATGTTTCGATATAGCCACTCACATACCTTCCTGCTAACCCCATGCTACGTAAACACGCTAACGCAAAGTGGGCAAAATCCTGACAAACGCCCTTTTTTTGTGCAAATACAACACTTAAAGGTGTGCTTATGGTTGTAAAACCAGGATCATATAAAAACTCATGAAAAATTCGTGCCATTAAATCTTTGCAAGCAGAAAGTAAACTGACGTCTGGTTTAAATGACACCAATGCATAAGCTTTAACCATCTCATCGATTGGCGTATGTTGTGATGGCATGACAAATTCGGAGGCTTTTAACAATTCATGTGTTGTCGGTTTATTTAATAAATCGCGCGCCTTAGTCCAAGGCATATCCACTTTATTTAAATTGTCATTGCTACTGACTAATAATTCGACTTCACTCACCATGGTTACAGTGAGCATATTATGTTGCTGAGTGATTTCAAACACTGTGACGGTATTATCAAAGTAATCGGTAAATTGCTGTATGTAACTCGCTGGAGGGGTAATTTCAATCCGACTGCTATGGCAAATTTGGCCACGAATAGTTTTTGGCGTTAATCGAGCATGATTCTGACACAAACTAACAAAGTCAGCATATTGATATGTAGTTGAGTGTTTAATTTTATATTTCACGACTGAATTTGCTCAATATTAGACCAGTTTAATTTACTGGCCGTTTGGGTATGAGAGAAATACTGCACTAGCAATACATCACAAAACGTATTCAAATTGGTTCGAATATTATGGCTAAACTCCATTAACTGCTTACGCTGCCCCTCGACACTGTGTTGTAAATAATCTTTCTCGGTTAAATAACACGTCGTTTTAGAGAGTAAAATGGCTTTTTCATGTGCCGATATGACCCCGGGGCGCCGTTTAATCGGCAGATTTTGGCAAAGTAAATCAATTTGTTCTAATTGATATAATAATGAACGCGGATATTCAGCATCTAACATCAATAATTCGATACCGGTTCCAATACTTTGGTACATGCGATAACGGCGTTTGTGAGTGACCAAACTCACCTGACAACTCAATACCGCTTCTAATATGGCAAGTTCTTCTGTCTCAAGGGTTTCTTCAGACAATAGCGTCGCAGTGAGTGAGTTAATTTGAATACTGCGTTCAACTCTGCGGCCGATTTCTAACATAAACCAACCATTACTATTAGGCATACAATCAGTAATAGATCCGTTAAACGCCATAATAGACCCAATGATCTGATCTAAACTGCTTTGCATTCCACGGGCAGAGATATTAACCGCTACACGCTTAAGCTTTTGAATTTGATCATTAATGTCTTCGATAATTCGGCGACTGTCATTGGACAACAACTCTTGTATTTGTAACGTGGCATTAAACAAATAAGTTAGAGTATTAATAATACTCCCTGCACATTGTTCATCTGCAAGTAATTGAAAAGCCATTTGTTTAGCCTGCTTAGGCTCATATTCATCACCGATGTCAGTGGGTTCAATATAAGGGTAAACAATATGCTGAGACTTAATAGCACTTAATAGTCGCGTGACAATATTTCGGCGCATGGTACTGGGATAAATGGCCAGTTCAGTATATCTGTCGATAAAAATACGTAAGATGCGAATCGTGTTTTCACTGCGCTCTAGATAGCGGCTTCAGCCAAAATAAATGTTCTGCAGTGCGGCTAGAAACGACTCCCTCTAGTAGAGTCACATCCATTCTTTTTTTCACGGGAGCTGGTATATTATGGGCACCCGCCACAAGGTTATCTACGGCATTTATCCAGGTGTCTTTAAGCCAACCCGACACACTCGGGTCTTTATCGTTTTCGTTAGAAAAACATAAGGCTGAAGGCAGGACTTCTACCCCATTTTCTGTGGTTAATGCATAACATCTAAACACCACAGGTTTGGCCACCAGCTTGCCTTCACTCCAAAAAGGTGCACAGCTAAATACTGGTTTCTCTTGAAAAAAATACGCATCGGGATGATCATTAATTGCCACTCGAATGTTATCTGCTTCACTCGCGCCGTCGAGTTTAAAATGTTTATCGTTATAACTGACTAATTCAAGCAGACTCCAATCGAGGTTTTTTGCTTGTTCAAGGTCATAATGACTTGGCTCGCCAATAAGCAAAGGCGCGTTTAAAAGGTGGTGAGACAACTCATCGAGTCGACATTGAATCGCGGGTGATGACAATACGCCGCTGCCAAATGGGTTTAATACTTTAACCGTGCCTTCTCTTACCGCTTGAAGTAACCCGGGGATCCCGTGTAGTGAGTATTCAGTTTGCTCTAACGAATCAATGCTGCGATCCGGTATCCACCGAAGAATCACGTTTATTTTACCTAAGCCAGGTAAGGACTTTAAACACACTTCACCATGGCGCACGGTTAAGTCGGCACTTTGTACTAGGGTATATCCAAAGTAAGTTGATAAAAATGCGTGTTCATTATAATTGGGATCATCGACTCCCTGAGTGAGAATAACAATCCTTGGGTCATCCATGTAGCGGGTATATTCGTTAATAGCATCAGTAAATCGCTTCAAAAAGCCTTTAATCTGTTGAACATTGCATTCAGCAAACTCTTCAGCCATCACACGCCGCGCAATAATACGGCTTTCGAGCAACAAACCTAACCCCAATGGACACTGGCAGTGATCGACTAACACTTTAAATTCGCCAGAAGGAGCACGGTAAATATCTAATGCGGTAAAAAACAATTTGAGTTCATTTTGAGGCAGGTTAAACCCTTCTCGCAGATAGTTATTATCTTGAAATAGTTGCTGAGCAGGAATATGTCCATCGAGCAATAACTTTTGCTCACCATAAATATCTTGTTGAATTTTATTAAGTAATAATGTCCTTTGCTTTATGCCTGCTTCCAATAAAGCCCAGTCATTTTTGGAAAACATAAAGGGTAAGGGATCAAAATGCCATTTTTGGTTTCTGTCGAGTTTAATATTGCCATTTTGAAATAATTGGCTGATTTCGATAGCGCGTTCACTGACATCTTCTGCTGTTAAGCTAGATAATCCATTGAATAAGGTGTCCCAATGATCTGGACTCTTACCGCTGTGATTGGCGAGTTCGTCATGAGCATGTGATGTATTTAGGTATTTAAAAAGCCAGTCAGGCAATTCAGCCATAGTGCTATTGTTAATATACAATTGAACGAGCTCCGTTTTAACATCAATAATCACACTCATCTATGACAAATCGTGATAAATGCATAGGGTCACGAGGGGCTGTTGAGTCTGTGAATTGCAGACCCAAAATAAGACTACAATCATTTTACACTCAGTCACAAAACAAGATTAAAACAACGTCATTTGACGCTGTAGTCATAAAAAGTCAGTCGCCCCTGTATCATTCCACTTTAAAATTATTTACCGTGGAATGATACAAATATCGCTATGATTACTTAAACTTAGGTTGTCGGCGTAAATCCAGGGTATTGGGGTAATCTGGATTGATACTTTCAACCTCTGGCACCACAAATTCACTGACCTTTTCAGCAGCTTCAAATCGATGAGTCACCGCAGATGGCAGCCAACTTGGCAGATCCGATGGTAATATCGACGGCGTATGCCCATGCTCCCAAAACCGTGCCACTCTGCGCCCTTCTGCTTCAAAGGCATTAACAGGCAATGTTTCAGGGTTTCGCCCTCCCGCATGACTAACATGATAGACAAAACCGCCTAACGACCGACCTTCCCAGGTATCAATCAAATCAAAAACCAGCGGAGCATGTACGCCAATGGTTGGATGTAATGCTGACGGTGGCTGCCATGCTCGATATCGAATGCCGGCAAACTGTTCATCTTTTGCGTTACCTTTTACCGGTTTCAGTGGCACATGACGTCCATTACAAGTCACCACATAACGATCACCTATACTGCCTTTGACTTTTATTTGTACCCTTTCTAATGACGAATCAACATACCTCGCGGTGCCTGAAGCACTCGCTTCTTCACCGAGCACATGCCAGGGTTCAATGGCGGTTCTTAATTCTAACGTCACGTTATCAAGCTCACGCGTACCACAAACAGGAAACCTAAATTCAAAAAATGGATTTAACCAGTTAAATTGGAACTGAAAACCATCTTGTTGCAAGTCTCGACAGACTTGCGCTAAGTCGTTTTCGACATATTGTGGTAATAAGAATTTGTCATGTAATTCTGTTCCCCATCGGATCAATGGTTTGTGGTACGGTTTTTTCCAAAACCAAGCCAGCAAAGTACGCAGTAAAAGCATTTGTACTAGACTCATTTGCTCATGAGGCGGCATTTCAAAGCCCCTAAACTCTACAATGCCTAAACGACCAGTCGATGAGTCAGGGGAATATAATTTATCGATACAAAATTCCGCTCGATGCGTATTACCGGTTAAATCGACGAGTAAATGACGTAACAAACGGTCAACTAACCAAGGTTGCGGCACTTCACCTTCTGGCATATGTGAAAATGCAATCTCAAGCTCATAGAGCACTTCATCACGCGCCTCATCAACACGAGGTGCCTGGCTGGTTAGGCCAATGAATAAACCAGAGAATAAATATGACAACCCAGGGTGATGCTGCCAGTAAGTAATAAAACTACGTAAAATATCTGGTCGGCGTAAAAAAGGACTTTGGTCAGGGGTTTCGCCGCCTAACGTCACATGGTTACCACCACCGGTACCCGTATGGCGACCATCGGCCATAAACTTATCAGTGCCTAAACGACATGCTTTAGCTAGCCCGTATAGCGTGGTGGTTCTTTCAACTAACTGCGGCCAAGAATTTGAAGGATGAATATTCACCTCAATCACACCTGGGTCGGGGGTTACGGCATATTTTTCGATGCGACTGTCTTTAGGCGGACTATAACCTTCAATCACAACCGGCATGCTAAGCGCTTTTGCTGCCGCTTCAATAGCATTTAATAATCCCATGTAATGTTCGAAATGACTTGTCGGTGGCATAAAGATATATAAACGCCCTTCTCTTACCTCGAAGGCCAGCGCGGTTTTTATCATCTCTTTGCCAATAAAGCCTTTTTTAATTTTTTTCGTCTTTGTAAAAAAATCAGGAATATCATAAGGATCGCGGTCAATAATATTACCTGACCACTCAAGGCTGTCTAGCGGTAAGCGATAGCCTAATGGCGACTCTCCGGGGAGTAAAAAGCAATGGCCACGCTTAAATTCCCAAGTGCAAGATTGCCAACAATGACGTTTATCATTCCATTGCAGTGGCACCACATACCCAACGGGTTTTTCAATGCCACGCTCCATTTTTTCGAGTAGACCTTTACGGCTCATGGCATGCAGCAATTCTGGTTGTTTAGGTACTATTTCAACCGGTAATGAGGCTTCTTGCCATAAATGGTAGAGAATGTCTTCGTACGCGGTGGTTAAGGCTTTATTATCAATGCCGATCAGTTCGCAAAATGTCTCTGCAAACCTTTTTGTGTCGGTATGATCTAATTTATAATCTTTATTTGGGTCAGCGAGAAAACTCGCATCTTGCCATAATGCCACGCCGTCTTTACGCCAATAGCAAGCATATTGCCAACGCGGTAAAGGCTCGCCTGGGTACCATTTTCCTTGGCCATAATGGGTAAAACCACCCTGAGTAAACACTTTATTCATTTCGACAAATAGATTTTGCGCTAATGCCCTTTTTTCTTTACCGTCGGCTTCTGTATTCCATTGTGGATGTTCCATATCATCAATAGAAATAAACGTCGGCTCACCCCCCATGGTCAAATGTATGCCGTACTCGTCATAGGCTTTATCAACTTGTAAGCCGAGACGATTAATTGATGTCCATTGCGTTTCTGAATAAGGTTTGGTTACGCGCGGGTCTTCATGTACACGAGTCACTTTATTATAAAAACTGAACTCAGATTCACACTCATCTATCCCACCCGTCACTGGTGCTGCGGCGCTAGGTTCGGGAGTACATGCTAACGGAATATGTCCTTCTCCGGCAAACAAACCAGAGGTAGGATCTAAGCCAATCCAACCTGCGCCTGGGATATATACTTCAGTCCAAGCATGTAAATCAGTAAAGTCTTGTTCTGGATAACGCTAGGTCATCTAACGATTTTTGATCCGAGGTCAATTGCACTAAATAGCCAGAAACAAAGCGTGAGGCTAATCCTAAATGACGAAACAGCTGCACTAATAACCAGGCTGAATCACGGCATGATCCTGATTGTTTGGTGAGGGTATCATTAGGCGTTTGCACACCAGGTTCAAGGCGAATGCCATAATCCACTAAATCATAAATAGCCTGGTTAACGGCAACCAAAAAATCGACACTTCGCAATGGCTTTTTAGGTTGTAATGACTCGATGAGTTCTTGAAATTTTTTGCTCGGTTTGCGTTTTTTTAAATAGAGGCTAAGTTCGGCTTTTGTGACCGCATCATAAACAAACGGAAACTCTTCGGCGTAGTCTTCTAAGAAAAAATCGAAAGGATTAATCACCGTCATTTCAGCCACTAAATCAACGGTAAAACTAAACTCTTTAGTGGGTTGATTGAATACCACTCTAGCCTGATAGTTACCAAAAGGATCTTGCTGCCAATTAATGTAATGATCTTCAGGAATGATTTTTAAAGAGTAACTTTTAATCTTAGTACGGCAATGCGGTGCTGGACGTAAGCGGAATATATGCGGCCCATATTCACTAACCGATCGTACTTATACTGAGTATGGTGCGCTATACCAACTGTAATTGTCATCAATAAATCCCTCTTTAATAATGTGCAACCATATAAAAACCCTAAAACACCTCGTATCTTATTGTTGCTCTAGCAATATTTATTCCAATTAAATAATGGCAATTACGCTGTTGGATCGTGTTAATAGGTCTTTTGGGCAGGTATTCGCTTTACAAAAATGTTAAAAATAAATGCACAGTGCTAACATAGTGCAGCAAGCGCACCAAATAAGTACTATTTCCTGTAAATCAAACAGTAACCGAACATTGCGCTTAAAGAAAGCCTATATGAAAACCGTTCATATAAAGAGATGAATTTTACGAAGTGGAGCATGTTATCACTATATGTTTAGCCCAATTGACATTGTACGGATAACAAAACAGCATGCGATGGATGGTGAGTAAACAATAGAAGTCCGCCCATAGTAATATGCCATTACGACAAAAACCATTAACGTATAGCTACACTGACAGTTCCAAGCTAAAAAACTTATATTAATAATCTACACAAACCAAAACAGCGTAAAATGTTGAAATCAAATATAAGCAAATTGTGGTTTTCAGGAATGAGTACTTAAGCGCAAAGCCAACGTTGGCAGCACCTAGTCGTCGTTTTCGTTCTAGATGTTCAATCAAAATGTTCAGAAATTCACAACTGATATAGGTTCATTTCCAGCGGCCACTCGACCAGATAGAGAATAACAACCATATTCCCCCCACTAGGGCACTGATAAACCCCAATATGCCAAATAATGGTAAACCAAATAATGTTGAATCGCCGTCAACTGTCATGACGATAGAGGATCCAATTATCATTGCCGCAACCACATTACCAATCGCCACCCTGCTAGCGGCTCGGTCAAGTTGATTTCCAAAGGTTTTTAACCGTGTTATATCAACATGGAATTGGAATCTTCCTCTACGTGCTGAACGTAACAATTGTTGTAAATCTTGCGGTAATCCAGTTAACAATTCTGTGGCGTCGACAATGGCCTGCCAACCTCTTTTAGCGATGGCATCGGGGGCGGTCGAATCTAACATTAGCTGATGTAATAAAGGCTTTGCTTCAGACACCATATTAAACTCAGGGTCTAACTGTTGCGCAACACTTTCAAGTATTATCAAGGCTTTAATTAAAATAATGATATCAGGAGGTAAGCTAAGTCCATGCTCTCTGAGCAGTGACATCAGTTCTGTAAGCATCATGCCTAAATGGACGTTTTTTAATGACACACCGTGATATTTATCGACAAACTCTTCTACTTCAAATGTCAAACTTTGACAATCAAGCGGAGGATCGCCAGCCCAATCGAGTAACACTTCCACAACTCGAGATGCATCTAACTCAACCATGCTATGTAACAGTGTGACCACTTGATGACGGCGCTCAAAAGATAAACGTCCTACCAAACCAAAATCAATAAAGGCAATCTTATTTCCTGGCAAATAAAAAATATTACCTTGATGAGGATCCGCATGATAAAAACCATCCATTAAAATCATTTTTAAAGCCGCTTGTCCTCCAAAGTGGGCTAACCGTTTTCTATCTAAACCCGCCTCCTCAAGTGTTGTAATATCTTGGCCAGGAATACCATCAATAAATTGTTGAACATTGACACGTTCACTGCACCACGGCCAATACATTTTAGGGATAACAATATTAGGATCACCCTCGAAATTTTTAGCGATTCTTTCAGCGTTGCGGCACTCGGCTAACAAATCCAATTCCCGCCGCAAAGAATGGGTAAATTGACGAACAACTTCACGAGGTTTAAAACGGCGTAAAGCGGTTGACTCAGACTCCATTAACTCAGCAATACGCGCCAGTAAACGCAAATCAGCTTCCATTGATGCTTGAATGCCCGGCCTGCGTACCTTAACAATCACCTCTGTACCATCTTGTAATCGAGCTCGATGAACTTGAGCAATAGAGGCTGCGGCAAAAGGGATAGGATCAAACTCGGCAAAAGCGTCGTGTGGACTACAACCTAAATCTTGTTGTAATTGTTCAATGAGTAAATCAAATGGCACCGAAGGTACTTGATTTTGTAGCTTTTTAAACTCAGTAGTCCATTCAGAAGAAAACAAATCTGAACGTGTCGCTAGGATCTGGCCGAGCTTAATAAAGGTGAAGCGCATTTCAGTCAATGCATGACAAAACCTAACGGGGGATTCTAGATTGGTGATATCTGGAGTATGCTTCCAATTTAATGCTTTACCGGCATCGTTAAATATATTTGCCAAACCCAGTCTGCGCAGCACTATCACCGAAGCCATAACGGATCAAGACCGAAACCAGTTCATTCAGTCGGCCAATATCTCGTGCAGTACTTAACGTCTCCCACAGCATGGCTCACCTATCTATTTATGTTGATTTTGTGAAGAGGTAGAGGTTATTTTGTTATCCAAGGTTTGTGCAATCGCCTCAAGAAAGCCTGCCGCTGCATATGCAAGGTTACTGGTGACTTTTGATGCAGAATCAACGCCAGCTGAAACCGTTTCGCTTAATCGCTCACTGAGTTGTTCATTTAACAGTTTAGCCGTTTCTGTTGCTTTTTGGCCAATGCCTGTGCCACTTAAACGACCATGACTAACTAAATCATTGAGAGTTTCCGACACCGTTTCACTTGCCTCTTTAGCCACGTCTTTTAACGTTTCTAAATACATGGTTTCAAGGTCATTAAGATCATTAATAGCGTGCTGTAAATCTTGTTTACTGAATGTTTTGACATGGGCACTGGCTTCTTCAATGGCTAATTTGGATGCTTCTACGGCAGAACACAATGCATCATCAAGCCCCGCAACAGCCTTTGCCAACTTATTTTGACCATCTGCGCCCATGAATAACAGCCCCTAAACCAGCACCTTTGACCACGCGGAGAGTCACTTGAGTAATCTCATCTATATTTAACTTACCGTCACTCAATACGTTAAGGGTAATACGACGAACGTCTTCTCTAATATTATTATCGGCCTCAACCGCATCTTTGATGACATCTTCGAGGGGGTGATGATGACTCGTATCGCTTTTGACTGTACCCATCGCTATTCTCCTACACAATTTAACACTGCTTGGAAAACCCACACAAGAATCGACTTATTGCTCAACTATCGTTAATTCAGTTTTTACTGTGTTGTTGGATTTTGAGTATTACGTTAGGTTATCACCCCTGCTGTTGATATTGACTCACGGCTTGCATGGCTTCAATACCATAAACCATAGCATGAATCCACCACCCATCAATATGGCTACTGACACGGTTTCAGCAATTTCTTCTTTACTGGCCTCTGCCTGTAAAGCGTCATGTACATGAAAAGCAATACACCCTTCGCATCTAACCGTGATAGCGATGCCAAGGGCTAAAAGCTCTTTGGTTTTACTGTCCAATACTCCGGGAGCAATAGATGCTTTATGCAGTTCAGAAAACCCTTTCATGGTCTGAGGAATAGCCACTCCGAGTTTATCCATCCAGGTACTGAGTTCTTTATAGCGTTCTGGAAAGTGTGTCATAGGATTGCCTCATTAGTGTTAGCACTGAGCTCATCAGCTAACTAACCCTTAAATAAAATAACGCTCACATAATAAATCTAAGTCAAATATTGCCATAAAACCTTGACGCACCTCAATGATGTAATGAATGGCGAACAATAAATAAACAATAATTAATCGCAGTAAAATAGCACGCTAATCATTCAATAAAATCACCGAATCTTTTTTGTTTAAAATATGTTTAATGAATGAATAGTCAGGCCGTTATTTCAAAGATAAATAAACAATGACGTTGTCAAAAACATCAAACTTAAACAGTAGTAAGGCGCATCCTCCAAGCTAACAATAGTGAGTTTTAGTCTGGCCATCATAGGTAATCTGTTAGCAATAAAGTTCACTAAAGCATCGAGCTTGTTCGATATTTAACCTTGTCCCACTGCAACATATTCAATGGAGCGATAAATCCCCATGTTGCGTCATTTACTCGTATAATATCGACATAGCTATAAACAAAGTTCAAGTTATCACATTAACAGGTCTACTCATGACAGCCGAAGTACTCGAAATTCAGAGCTTTATCGCTCAGTACGCTCCCTTTGATCAGCTTCCAGAACAAGTCTTAATTGACGTTGCCAAAAGTGTTGAGATTTCTTACCACCGTACCGATAGTATGATTGTTAACTTTAATGACAGGATCACCGAACTTTATATGATCCGCAGTGGCGTTGTAGAGTTATATCGTCGTAAAGGTGAGCTCTATAATCGTCTTGATCAGGGGCAGTTATTTGGCCAAATGGGCTTATTGACCAACAATAAAGTACGTTTCCCGGCCAAAGCGGTAAAAGATACCCTCGTATACTGTATACCTGAATCGGTATTCAATGACTTATGCGAAAACTATGATGATTTTGCAGATTTTGTAGAGGCTGAGGATACCACTCGCTTAAAGCAAGCAGTAAAGGGCAAAACCGAAGATGCCAATGCCCTTACCACCTCTAAAGTGAAAACGTTGTTGACCAGAGAGCCTGTTATTTTATCTTGTAATAGCACCATACAAGCTGTTGCCCAGATAATGACTGAAGAGAATATTTCTGCGGTATTAATTAATGATCCAGATATTGAAGATCAACAAGACAGTAGTTTTGTGGGTATTATTACTGAACATGATCTCTGCGCTAAAGTGATTGCTGCGGGAGTGAATGTAGATAGTCCTATTTCACAAGTCATGTCGACCGAGTTAATTTCACTGGAGCACAATGCATACATATTTGAAGCTATGCTACTTATGCTCCGTAATAAAATTGATCATCTGCCTATTCTTAAAAATAAAATCCCCATAGGCCTAATTGAAGTAGCCGATATTATCCGTTACGAGTCGCAAAATAGTTTATTATTTGTCAGTAGTATCTTTCAGCAGAAAAGCTGCGAAGATTTAGTATTGTTATCTTCACAGTTAAAAAACTGTTTTGTGCGCATGGTTAATGAAGATGCCAACTCACATATGGTCGGGCGGGCAATGTCTGAAATCGGCCGTAACTTTAAGCAGCGTTTATTAGAACTTGCAGAAGACAAATTTGGCCGCCACCGGTTCCATATTGTTTTTTAGCGCTAGGTTCAATGGCTCGCGATGAGCAATTGATGGTAACCGATCAAGACAATGCCATTATTCTAGATAACAGCTATAACGCCGCAGTGCACGGTGAGTATTTTTCAAAGTTAGCTGACTTTGTATGTGATGGTTTAGCCGCTTGCGGTTACAGTTATTGTACTGGCGATATTATGGCCAGTAACCCTGAGTACCGTAAAACTCGCTCAGAATGGGAAGCCTGTTTTGGTGACTGGATAGAAAAACCCAACCCGCAAGCCTTATTAAACTGCTCTATCTTCTTCGATCTGACTGGGGTTTATGGTCGGGTTAAATGGGCTGAACAATTAAATGCATTTATCTTGAACAAAGCCAAGAAAAACAACCACTTTTTAGCTTGCATGGCACACAACGCCCTCAACCGGACACCGCCGCTAGGATTTTTTAAAGACTTTGTGATGGAAAAAGATGGTCGTCATAACAATTCCATCAATTTAAAACGTCGTGGCACTGCGCCATTAGCAGACTTAATCCGAGTACATGCTCTCGCCATTGGCTCACAATCGCAAAACTCATTTGAACGCTTAGAGGATATTATCGACGCTGGCATTCTTCCCACTTCAAAAGCGGAAGATTTACAACATGCGATGGAACTTATCTCATTAGTACGCCTACGTCACCAATCATCCGATATTGAATCAGGGATTGAGCCTGATAATAATATTGAACCCGAAAATATGTCTGATTTTGAACGTCGTAATCTTAAAGATGCTTTTTTAGTGCTCAGCAATGCACAGAACTTTTTGAAATATCGCTACAGTTCAAACAAACGTTAAAGGCCAAGTTATGACACATTTCAGTAAATCAGAAATTTTAAACTGGCAAGCCTTTCTAGAATTAAAAATGCAAAAAAGCAAAGATCGACGCTTGTTTGACTTTTACCATGCTGGAACCTATCACAATGAAACACCCTTAAGTGATATTGATTTTGTTGCCCTAGACTTTGAAACAACCGGCTTAGACTCAGAGAAAAATAGCATCATTAGCATTGGTCTAGTGCCCTTTACGTTACAGCGTATTTTTTGCCGTAAAGCCAAAAAATGGTTTCTCAATCCACAAGATAAGCTCCAAGAAAACTCAATTATTATTCATGGCATCACTCACTCAGATCTACAAGATGCTCCAGATCTTTTATTGATTTTAGAACAGCTTTTAGATCAACTGGCAGGTAAAGTGGTCGTGGTACATTATCGACATATTGAGCGTGATTTTCTTAATCACACGTTACGCTTGTTAATCAATGAAGGCATTGTTTTTCCGGTAATCGATACCATGCAAATTGAAGCCAATTTGCACCGAGCGAAATCTCAGGGTTTATTGAATTTCTTTAAACCAAAGCGTCCACATTCAATTCGGTTAGCTAATAGTCGTGAACGTTATAACTTACCCGCTTACGCGCCTCACGATGCATTAACCGATGCGATTGCCACGGCTGAATTACTGCAGGCACAAATTAAGTATCACTTTAGTCCAGACACTGCGATCAAAAAATTATGGGTTTAATACCAATTCCACTAATTATCTGGTCATTCAGCGGTAATTCTGTGCCTTCTAGGCAAGTAATAGGATTGTAGGCATAGTTGCTCTCAGCAACTGCTCCTGCGTTGCTCTACCTCCTGCATCCATGCAGTCGTACGTCAAAATACTATTAAGCAGCATAGAAGGCACAGAAACCCGCCTTGCAGGAGGCGCTCAGACTGTCCATTTCTTTGTTGCATTGCCTTAGAAGGGAATAACCATTATTTCAACAATGCGCCTCAAACTGAACAGTCTGAGCGACTCTGATTGGTCACATAATTAATAGAAATGGTATAATGTTAACCTAAATCAAATGCATAAAAAAAGCCGGTGAATTAATCATCGGCTTTTTTACAAATATAAAAATTATCTTTTATTATGTTTTTCGGTACGCATTCCCATTATCAAACTAACGCACATTAGCAATAAGATAATAGTAAACGGAAGTCCCGTAGAAATAGCTCCAGCTTGTAATGCCTCAACCGCCTGAGTACCTCCGACCCAAAGTAATACTGCAGCAATGGCACCTTCTATCACCGCCCAAAAAATACGTTGTGGGATCGGAGCATCAATTTTACCGCCAGCAGTAATACTGTCGATAACTAAAGAGCCTGAATCAGAAGACGTAATAAAGAAAACCAAAACCAATATCACAGCCAATATAGATAACAGATTACCTAAAGGTAACGCATCAAACATCTCGAACATCGCCAGTGGAACTGCAGTTAAGCCTTTATCACCTAAAATGCCTACTTTATCAATAACTTGTTCAATGGCAACACCACCAAATACAGACATCCATAAAATAGTCACCATAGTAGGTACGATCAATACAGTGGCAAGAAACTCACGAACTGTACGGCCGCGAGAAATACGAGCAATAAACATGCCTACAAATGGTGACCATGAAATCCACCAAGCCCAGTAGAAGACGATCCAGCCATGCATCCAAGCTTCATCTTCTCGACCAATTGGGTTACTTAGCGGGATAATATTCTTAATATAACCCATTACCGTTGTAGGTATTGTCCCCATTGATATAGCGAAAGTCACCAGTGCAACGAAAACAAGTAAGGCAAAAGCAAGAAACATATTAATGTTACTGATGACTTTTACACCGCCTTCAAGCCCACGCACTACCGAAATCACTGCAAGCAAAGTGACACCTGTAATAATCGTAATTTGTAAAGTAAGCGAACCTTCAATACCAAACACATGTTGGAATCCACCAGCGGCTTGTTGAGCACCTAAACCTAATGACGTTGCAAGACCAAATAATGTGGCTAATACGGCGAAAATATCAATGATATGCCCAGGCCAGCCCCATGTACGATCACCCAAAATTGGATAAAAAGCCGAACGAATTGAAAGTGGCAACCCTTTGTTAAAAGCAAAGAAAGCCATAGACAAGGCAACCACACCATAAATTGACCAAGGGTGTAATCCCCAGTGGAACATAGTTGCACCAAGTGCCAGCTCTACCGCTTCAGGCGTATTCGCTGCCACATTCAACGGTGTTTCATACCAACCTGTGTAGTATGCTAAGGGCTCAGCAACCCCCCAAAACATCAAACCAATTCCCATGCCTGCAGCGAAAAGCATCGCAATCCAAGAAAGCCTTGAATAATCAGCTTTGGCACCCTCTCCGCCTAAGCGGATCTTACCAAACGGAGAAACAATTAATGCTAAGCAAAAAACCACAAAAATATTTGCAGACCACATAAAGAGACTGTCAAATGTACCAATAATTTGCCATTTTAAACCGTCTAAAAACTCTTTTGAAGTAGCCGGATCAATGACTAATATAGCAATTAAAAAAGCAAGAATTAAACCTGCACTAATCCCAAAAACGGCGTTGTGTATATCAAAACCCCATTTTTGGATGTTATCTTGTCCGACAGTATAATCGGTATTATCTATACTGTACTTGTCCTTATTCATCTTCATAAAACCTCTTTTTAGAACGACCTGACACTCAGAAAGTGAAGGTCGATATAATTTCCTAGTGGGATTTTAGCAAAAACAACTGATAATTTCAGATTTAATTAAGGTTCAGACTTATTTAAACAGCTGATTTATTGTAGTAATAAATCACAATTCACTCTGGCCTGTTGCCCTTTGCTGGTTAATTTTATATAAGTTAAAACGTGTAAATAGAGGCTATCGATTATTGCCTAGTCGTTATAGAATCAAGGCTTAAACCAAGAGCCATCGACCATCTTCAAGATATTGAGCGTCATGAGCGACTGTCACGATAAGAATCACCTAAGCTTTAAATCGACTTAATTGCTGTTTTAACCTATGTATTTCATGCTCGAGTTGGTCTCTTTCATCGAGTAATTGTAAAATTAAACCAATACCACTCCAGTCGAGTGCCAAATCACGTTGAATGCGCGTGGCTTTTTTAACTTGATGTAAATTCTCAACATTAAATTGCCATTGCTCTATTACATCGCCCTGCAGCGGAATCGCAATGCTGTGCTCTACAAGCTCAAGTAATAATGCCGAGCTAATGTCGCTGCACTCACACAGTTCGTCACTACTCAACCAACAATCTTGTTCACTTATATTAATCTGCAGCATCGCTATTTACTCCAACTTGCACGAGGGTCGAATGTATTTTTTTCAGCTAATTCAGTCCACAAATGGTTACTTGTCACGTCTGATACCGTCGGCACCACGATTTTAAGCACCGCAAATAAGTCGCCGTGTTCTTTTTTACTCAATAACCCTTTACCTTTTATACGTAACCGTTGGCCTGATTGACTATTCGCAGGGATACTCAATTGAATATGCCCAGTTAA
The DNA here is from genome assembly GCF_025398315.1 of Shewanella phaeophyticola. GTDB lineage: Bacteria > Pseudomonadota > Gammaproteobacteria > Enterobacterales > Shewanellaceae > Shewanella > Shewanella phaeophyticola. The sequence goes on along the minus strand of NZ_JAODOQ010000001.1, from coordinate 1,484,572 downwards.
GGTAGGCAGTTTAACCTTGGTACCTAATACCGCTTCCCAGGTGCCACTGGCACAACTATAGTCAAGTTTCGACCATCAACATCAAATAAAGGATGCGGCGCATAACGAATTTTTAAATACAAATCGCCATTATCGGCTTTAGTTTGCCCAGATTCGCCTTGGCCTTTTAGACGAATACGTTCACCATTACTCACACCGGCTGGAATGTTCACTTTTAAGGATTTAGGATGTTCAACAATATGACCACGAGCATCGCGTTGTTGCAGGGTAAACGAGACAGGCTTGAGGGTATCGGTCAATGTTTCTTCAAGAAACATCGGGAACTCCATTTCAACATCTTGCCCTTTAGCGTGTTGAGGTTGGCGACCATGATGTTGTTGGTTTGGGTCAAAGCCTGAATGGCGCGCCCCAAAAATTGAATTAAAGAAATCAGCAAATTCTTGATCGCTTTGAGGGTCGCTTTCCTGTTGTCCCCAATCCTGTCCACTAGCGCCAGCATGTCCGGCGTAATGTCTTTGCGACCTATTTAGATGATGCTGGCGAACTTCATCATATTCAGCACGCTTTTTAGCATTACTCAATATTGCATAAGCTTCACCAATTTCTTTAAATTTTGCCTCGGCATCATCATGTTTACTGACATCAGGATGATATTTTACCGCCAGTTTTTTATAAGCGGCTTTTACCGCTTTAACATCCGCTTGCGGATCGATGCCCAACACCGTGTAATAGTCTTTAAAATTCATTTTATCCCCTAACAAAAACAGGTTTGCAATGGAGGGTTAACATTAATGAGTTTAGGCTCACAGAGAAGTAATACGCTTGATCTTGATCAACTCTACTACAGTATGCTTTGTTTAATTAATAAGCATTAATTAATTAAAAATAACCGCTTACAAAAACAATTTCTGTAATATTGGCTCATCATTGTCGCTATCGAGGCTTATTGTCTAGGCTTTGGTACATCATGTTTGTTCACTTTTTGCTCTGCTGCAATTTCTTTGGCTCCACTCATGCTCAGACACACCCGCGTCAATACCTTGCTGTTGGGTACTTTGCGACGGGGTAAACGACAGCCTAGTCAATAAAGGAAAATGATCCGAACCAATCGAAGGTAAACGTTGAATGTGTTGCAAAGTAAAATGTTGGCTGTGAAATAAGTGATCTAATGGCCAGCGCATAAATGAATAACCAGCATGAAAAGTGTTAAATGCCCCACGACCGACACGCGGGTCAAGCAATCCACTCACCTTACGGAAAAGTCGAGTCGTAGCAGACCAAGCGACATCATTAAGATCGCCGGTAACAATCACAGGTTGGTCACTGTCTGCAACACTTCGAGCCACAATGATTAATTCAGCATCTCGCTCTGCCGACTCCACATTTTCGGTTGGGCTTGGCGGAGCGGGATGGAGAAAATGCATCCGAACCTTGTCTGTGGTGCGTAAGGCTAATGTGGCATGTATTGATGGCACACCCTTCTCAACCAAATAGCATATTTGTTGTTCGCATAAAGGCAATCGAGAATAAACGTGCATACCGTAGAGGTTATCAAGAGGACATTTAATGCTGTAAGGCATATCCGTTTCTAATACATTAAGCTTGTCTTGCCACCATTGGTCTGATTCGAGAGTGACCAACACATCAGGCTTATGCTCGTTGACTAATTGGATCAATGCATCGGCATTACGATTGGGAGTAAGCACATTAGCGGTGATAATACTGAGTTGTTTATCGACATCAAATTCAGTGGACGTTTGAACCTCTTTGGGAAATAAAAAAGTATAAGGGAATATCCAGCTAAACTGCCAGATTAAACACAAAGTGGTGGTCACCGCTAATAACTGCGTACTTAGCAGGTGAATATCGAGAAAAATAACATCGGCAATCAATAGCATTGTAGCTAATATCGACAATTGTAATCGGGGAAAGTCCATACTCCTGACAATCCAGTGCGGATGCCTCGAAAGAGGCAGTAAAGTTGCCAATAACATTAACACTGTAAAAAATGTCAGTATCGTAAACATAGAAAACCCAGTTTTGTATGGTTAATTGCCACATTATTGAAATAGTGACTTACATACAAGCATAAAAAAGGCTTATCAATGATGTACTTGATAAGCCCCTTTCACAGTAGAGTCGTTAAGCGGATTGATTACGATTTAACTGCGGCTTTTTTACCTCAGTAAACATGCCGAGCACTAAACTAATACAAGCAAGTATTAAAATAATAGCAAACGGAAGAGCTGCGATAATAGTAACCGATTGAAGCGCTTTAATGGAGTCAGTGCCACCAATCCACAACATCACCATCGCAATTAGCGCAGAGATAACCGCCCACACAATCTTTTGCTTCATCGGTAATTCTAACTTACCACCTGCGGTCATGCTATCGACCACAATAGAGCCAGAATCAAGGGTTGTCACAAAGAACACGATAATCAGTATCACCGCAATAATGGACAAAATATCGCCCATTGGATACGCATCAAGCATATAAAACAAACTCAAAGAAACGTCAGTAATGCCTTGTTCTACGCCTAGCTGGCCAACTTTATCAATGATTTGTTGAATCGCGATACCGCCAAAAAATGACATCCAAGCGGTGGTCACTAAAGTGGGTATAATCAACACACATGCCAAAAACTCACGTACAGTACGGCCACGTGAAATTCGCGCCACAAACATACCAAAGAATGGCGCATATGCTATCCACCAGGCTACCAGTAGAATACCGTCCAACCGTGTAGCCAACTGGTGTCTTCACGACCAGAATTTTGGCTCAATGGTATGATGTTTTTGACGTAACCGACAAAGCCTGTGACCAATGAATCAAGCACAGTCGTGAAATTAAGAATGCTGATAAAACCAAGAAATATAAAGGCAATAACCATGTTGATGTTACTCAACAATTTAACCCCGCCATCCATGCCACGTACAACGGATAGAATAGCAAGCCCCATAATGACCAGAATAATCGTCAGCTGCAGAAAAATGCTATTCTCAAAACCAAACACGTGGCTTATTCCGCTGGCCGCTTGAGACCCCCCTAAACCCAGAGACGTTGCAAGGCCGAACAAAATAACCAGTACGGCCATAATGTCGATCACATCACCGGTTTTGCCCCAAACTTTATCACCTAATATGGGATAGAAAACCGAACGCATTGAAAGCGGCAAGCCCTTGTTATAAACAAAATATGCCAATGACAGCGCCGTCATGCCATAGATAGCCCAAGCATGAAAACCCCAGTGGAATACCGAAGCGCCAAGCGCTAATTCACGGCCTTCTGGTGTAAAGGGTGCCACGTCGAGCGGGGTGCCAAACCAATCAGTGTAAAACGCAGTTGGCTCTGCAACGCCCCAGAAAATAAGGCCAATGCCCATACCTGCGGCAAATAGCATGGATACCCAGGATATTGTCGAGTAATCCGTTTTGGCGTTGTCACCGCCCAAGCGAATTTTGCCTAATGGAGAAAAAGCAATCCCAATAGCAAAAATGAGCATAATGTTAGCAGTCCACATGAACACGAAGTCAAAGTGAGATAAAGCGGCGCCCTTCACTGAATCGATAGCGGCTTTGGCATCTGCGGGTGAAAAAACCAGCAGAGCTACAATAAACAAGATGGATAAACCGACAGAAACGCTAAAAACGGTGTTGTGGACATCCATGCCCCACTTGAAAATATTGTCTTGACCAACCTGATAATCGGTTGATTCTATACTGTATTTTTTTGACTTAAATTTCATAATTAACAGGCTTACTTTATCGAATAACGAATAACGAATAAGAAGACCCACTCCACTTTTTGATTTGTACTGATTATGGATAATAAAATACAACTGGTATATATCATGATTTACGCAACGATTTCATTGACACTAAAGAACAAGTCCTTGTCATATAAATAGTTGGCTCAACAGATACGCGTGGAGTATACGTTATTAGACGCCATGCTCAAATAAAAAACAAATACATTGATCAAGTAATAGGGTCTGAGTCAATCTTTATGAAAGAGAACGCCTAATTCTGCCACAACACTTGGTATTAGGTTTTATGCAATACCAATCCGCGTTAATAAGTGATGACTCAGCGAAAGTGTAAAAGGGCTTAAAAAAGGCGCATGACTTAATGGTTTAGCGCAAAATGTGAGTCATTCAGAAAATAATTACAATCGCCAGCGATGTGACTATCACTCCCTTGAAGTAAACACTGTCTGAGCGGGGTTGATTTTCGGTTTGAGTAAACCAATGCCAACAGCCGCCATTGCCACTGCAATAAAGGCATTGAAATAGTTAAAAAAGGCATAGGGCGCATAATCAAGTACGTCCACCCCGAGTGTAGCAGTATAAAAAGCTCCGGCCGTGCATTCACGGAATAAGGCCTGTAGTCATAGTCGCCCCTTCTTCCACTGAGCGCGAAAGCATGGCAGTGTCTAATTTTTGTTTTTCATATTTAGGCTTAAACAGTTGGCAACTGAGAATAATCGAAATATAGGCTTCACCCATGGCAATGTTACCTAAAAAGCTCGACATAATCGTCGTAGCTATAAGGGTTGTGGTGCGTTGAACTCTTTTGATGATACCGGCTAATAGTGCGGAGAGAAATCCAGCCCCGTGCAAAATGCCGCCTAAGGCAATAGCCATTAACGCCAGCAATAAAGTCCAGCTCATGCTGCTAATGCCACCACGACCAAGCAAAGCATCCACATTGGCGATACCCGTTGATGCGGGCGTATTGTCCCAAAGCGCATTAAGCACAGTGACCGTACTCTCACCTTGATAAAAAATAGCGATGAGCACGGCAAGTATAATGCTGCATGACATTGTCACTTCGGCGGGTACTTTTTTAATGCTCAATAGCGAAAGCAAAATCAATGGCAATAATGTAATAAGTGGCGTAAGGCTGTAAACATTGGCAAGTGCCGTTTGAATTGAGGTGACTTCTATTACATTTAGATTTTGCTCGCCATAGCTAAATCCAATCACTAAAAATACGATAAATGTGAGTATAAAAGTTGGCGTTGTGGTGAACAACATGGCGTAAATGTGTCGATAAATATTAGTGCCAGCACTCATAGCTGCAAGGTTTGTCGTATCTGAAATCGGCGACATTTTATCACCAAAAGTGGCACCGCAAACAATCATACCTGCGACTAAAGGTAGTGGGATATTCATCGCTGAGCCTATGCCAATAAAAACCACACCTAACGTGCCGACGGTGCCCCAGGATGTTCCGGTTGCGACCGACATCAAGGCGCACAGTAATAAACCAACAGCCAAAAACAAACTCGGGCTCAACCAGCTAAGACCATAATAAATCAGCGTAGCGATGGTGCCACTGTGCATAAAACTGGCAATCACCATACCTATTAATATAAATATATAGATGGCAGGCATCGCTTTGCTTAGCGCGTGAGTCATTAACTCACGTATGTGTATATAGCCATAGCCAAGACTAAAAGCGTTAAGCCCTACCCACAATAGACACAAAAACATCAGTATATGCAGGCTGATCCCAAGACCCAAAAGACCTCCAGCAATAATGATAATTATCACGCTAAAACAGATAAGAGACTACAAAAAGCTAGGGCTACGGGGTAAATTGGGAGTGATTACAGACATTCGCACACAGTATGGTCACCATTGGGATAAAGCTGAGTATATCAGTACAAATCATAGGGTAAACTATTAGCAAACCAGATATTTCAATTTAAACAGATTGTTTTTTATCACTTGCAGTGCAACTGGCACTGAATGTCTGGTAAGCAATTGATTTTTTTATCAGTAAAAAACGAAGCCACCCATTTCTTGAACAAAGAACTTAACTCGTTTTCATGGCTTTGGCGAGGGTTACGATCGATATGAACAACTCATCAATTTTTATCGATACAGCTAAAATATTATCGTTAAATGAGTAAGTTATAGTCATCTAAGAAATTTAGCACATCAGAAAAACTTGATAACCATCAAGTGTTAAATGAATTGTAATTTGATTGGGGATGATGACTTAAGCGCACAGCCAGCGCTGACAATTTGCAGCGCCTTGTCGCCGTTTTCGGTCTAAATGCTCACAATATTCGGTTAATGCGGGTAATGCTCTGACAGCTCCTTTAAATAATGCACCAAATTCAGTAGTGATTTTAAGCCAATTCTTTGCAGGGATATTGAGTCTATTCAGAATGTCCTGACTGCTTGAGCTAATGGCGCCATGTTTATCTTCTCGAATTATCCGACCGGTACCTTCAACTAAGACGATGTAGTCTTTCACGCTGAACATGAGCCCGTTCGGCAAATGAGATAGCCAGATAAATCCCATACTACCGTTACAGCGCTATACAATAACTACCGCTTTGCGTTTTGCTTGCTTAGAAAATTGAAGAGCATCGTTTAGCTTTCCAAACTCAAAGGTATTGGGTATTTCAACCACCATAGAATGCTCAGCTACGTTACGTAGTAATGCTTCCCCATCACGCATTAGCCTATGCCATTGCGCCCGATCACCAAAATCATGCAGCGCACCAAGGGCAATTTCATGATATGAAATTGTGCGTGTAAATGGAGTGTCAACAGGCTAAGTACTCCTTATTGCTTTTGTAGCTTCGGCCTTGAGTCAATAAGCTATCACGATAAGTCATAGCATCAGCGCTAGTTATATCGTGCACGCATTTGCTCTCAGCTTTGGATGTAGATTTTGATGATACGGTATCAATAAAATGGCGTATGCGTTGTTCAAGTTGCTTGATAGACAGCGGCCGAATGGCTGATTTTTGTTTTGAAATAATAAATGCGCTTAATGCTTCGTTCAGCCCAATAACAGGTTTTGCTTGCGCAACAGCTGTGGTTTCACGATGCTCAGACAGCTTAGTGTCTCTGATGGGGATGCTATGACGCTTCTGTGTGACGTTAATAATGGCATCTGTGTCATTATCAGCATCAAACTGAGCTCTGAGATTGTTAATAACCTCATCGACGTAGCGAATAAAGTCATTAATGCGTGTTTGATGGTCAATAGACTTGATGATTTTTTTGAGTATTCCGGCAACATCAATGTTACGGATGACCGCTTCTGCTCTGTCACGAGTCAGTAAGGAGACTTTTACGTCAAAGGGGAAGCCCTTGTCGCGTAAATATTTGGATAAACAAATACGTGTAAAGTATACGTTGTTGGGTGCTCGATAAAGATACATTGTCTGAGTCAATCCTTATGGAGAGCCCCTCAAACGCTAGAAAGCAAAAAAGCCATTGATTATCAATGGCTTTTTCACTTTAGAATGTGGCGGAGGGATAGGGATTTGAACCCAAGCAAACAGACACAAAATAAAATTAAAATTCATTATAATCAATAACTAATCGAAAAATCACATCTCAGATAGTGAACATTCGTAGTCGATATATGACATTTAAATATTTATCGAGTAGGTTGTCAATGTTTAACGCCTTGCACAGCGGCGAGCGTTAGCGAGTCCAGCCCAGCGTGTTTTTGCTGGGCGATGCTGATGCAACTTGTGTACGCCCAGCATGGGCATGAACTAATGAGGTGAAAGTCCTCTGTAGGAAGATCACCGTTACTCTTTCTAAAAGAGAATAACATACTGTTATTAAACGTTAACTACTAGCGAATGGCAAGGGCTTAATCGCGAGGTTTGGTCTGGAGGAAGCCGCTAGCAAATTTGCGAGCTGATGAACAAGAACATCATATGAGGCGTAGGCTAGAGGTGAGCTGGCACAAGACGACGAAACCACGTGATCTAATGGCCACCGTAAATGATGCAGCAGTGCAAAGAAAGTTCATGTTCTTATCTGGGGAGATCTGCTTAACACGCGATCGGTCATTAACCAGTAAGGCTCTGGTTTATAAGTGCCTTGGCTTTTCAACTTCATCGACTGAAAAGAGCGAACCAGATGGAAACCGATAGCGCATGACGGGGTAACTTGGCATGTGATTAAGCAGAAGTCAGCAGACGGCATAGTAGCCCAACGCCCATCGTAATGGTTGGGATATGGTGAAGGCCTGAACATTTAGAAGAAGGAGGAGTCTTGTCAAACTTGTCGATACCCACTACGTCGCCAGACGATTACTATCAGCAGCGTATTGATATGCAACCGGCCTTCAACAACGATTTATTCCAACAACTGCTCGAACCTGAAAATCTACACCGAGCTTGGCGTCAAGTTAAAGCCAATAAAGGCGCTGCGGGCATCGATGGCATGACTATCGAAGCCTTCCCGCTCTGGATGCAACAAGGCGGCTGGCAACTGTGTAAATCTCAATTAGAGCGAGGTGAATACCAACCCTCAGCGGTCAGGCGCGTAGAGATCGACAAACCCGATGGCGGTAAACGCAAATTGGGGATCCCTAACGTCATTGACCGTGTGATACAGCAAGCCATTGCTCAAATACTCACGCCACTGTTTGACCCATTCTTCTCGACCAACAGCTTTGGCTTTAGGCCGAACAGAAATGCCAAACAAGCGGTACTGCAAGTAAGGGATATCATCAAACAAAAACGCAAATTTGCCGTCGATGTTGATCTGTCTAAGTTCTTTGACCGAGTTAATCATGATCTCTTGATGACTCAACTTAGAAGCAAGGTGCAGGATAAGCGTCTGTTGGCGCTTATTGGTAAATACCTTCGAGCTGGTGTGATGGTCAATGGCCAATTTGAAGCAAGCTTTGAAGGCGTGCCTCAAGGCGGCTACTCTCGCCATTACTCTCTAACATTATGCTGGATAGTCTGGATAAAGAGCTGGAAAGCCGAGGGCATAAATTCGCCCGCTACGCGGACGACTTCATCATTTTGGTAAAGTCTATTCGAGCAGGAGAGCGGGTACTCAAGAGCATTACTCAATATCTGGCCACTAAGCTAAAACTGGCCGTTAATGAACAGAAAAGCCAAGTGGTTAAGGTAGGTCAAAGCAAGTTTCTTAGGTTTACATTTAACCGAGGAAAGATCCAGTGGCATGCTAAAACATTACGCATTTTCAAACAAAAGATGAGACGACTGACGAACCGAAATTGGGGAGTTAGTATGGGATATCAATTGTTTAAAGTGCGGCAGTACATGCAAGGCTGGATCAACTACTTTGGCATAGCCAATGCTTACCAAGGATGTGTCGATTTAGACCATTGGATCCGTCGTCGCATACGTATGTGCTACTGGCGTCAGTGGCGAAAACCACGGACTAAGGTGCAAAATTTACTTAAGCGTGGCGTCAGTAATCCAAGCCGCTGTTGCTTGTGGTATCACAAGTAAAGCCACTTGGCGTAGCTCTAAAACACCGGGGATACAGCAAGCACTGAGTAATGAGTATCTGAAGAAAGCAGGATTATATTCACTAAGAGATGGATGGATCGCAGTTCATTATCCTAACCAGAAAGTTTAGTTAGGGGTTCTAAATGAACCGCCCTGTGCGGAGCCGCATGCAGGGTGGTGTGGGGGCTGGAGGTTAGATACCTCCGGCTACCCGATTAGGGCTGATGTACAGCTATTTCTCTTTTAAATTCTTCTAAGCTCTCCGCATCAGGAGAGGCTTCATGGCCAATGTATCCCAAACCACTACCCAAGAACGATTGTAATTTTAGCAGTAACTCTGCGGCATATTTGGGATAAGCATCATCGGTAGAAACACCGTAGATTACATGACCATCAGCTAAAAAGAATACCATAGCATGCTCAGGCTTTGCCTCATTCAATGCCCTCCAATATATTCGGTAATCTATATCCCGTTCGTTGATACATTTCACAAGAGCTTCTTTAGCCGTACTAAATATAACATCGGAGCTTTCCGAATATTGAGGAAACTCATATTCATCGGCTGTCTCATCTCTTTCAGGAAGAAATTCATTTAGAAATTCCTCAACGGTTTTTTGATCACGTTTTTCAGAGATTACATATATGTCTGAGTACGATGGCATTTGGAGCCCTAACAGCTTATTGAAGGGCAAATGAAAATTAAAGTCGCCCTTTAACTTATTGATTATTCTCATCCTACATTTGCTATCTTATTGAAGTAAAGAAATTAATTGTGTCTAACAGACAAAAACAAACCGAGCTTGCGCGTAAAGTAGAATTTTGGCTCAGTACACTAAAAATTAAAGCCAATAAAATCAGTTGATTACGGTTTTTCTATTTTTAATACGATACAACTAAAGAACGATTTTAAATCGTTTTTTAGTTGTAAATCGATGTAATCCCATTATAACTGTACATAAAAACAGTGCGTACCATATAAAAGTGTCCCAGCTGATTTTATCTTTCACTCTTTTGGCTTTTTCACATGCGCAGCATGTGGCTGTTGGGGTTAAGGGGTTCCCCCCTTGCCCGTAGCTCCTATCCGACCTTTTTGGAACAAAAAGTGGGATAGGAGCGTACCGGGTTTCGCTGTAGTCCCACTTTTTAAGTGGGCTGCTTTGGCTTCGCACTCACTGAGTGCGAAACGGTTTAAATTGCATTCTTTAAGTGAACAGTTACGTGAAATGGGCGTGAAATTAACGCAAAAAATGGTGAAATTTCGATTTCTCAGCAAGATTTATTATCGATTTACGCCCGTAGGATTTGATAAGTGCTGCTGAGAAATGATGCCGCTGGTAGGTTTCATCATTTCTCAGGCTGATTATTGGTTCTTTGAGAGTAAATTTTGGCGTATAAAGTCACTCAGGATTTACTGACTATTGTCATGATTAACGCTCTACGGTTGATCTTTTCAGCAAAAATCCTCTCATATAATCCCACTTCTTATACTAGTAGAAATAAATTCAATGTGTAACTGACTTTATCCACCACTGGTTTGAGTGTTTTCACATCATATTGCTTGCCGTATCGTCCATAGGTGATGTTGTGATAAACGTGTCCAACAAGCTGTGCCACCATCGACTCTTCTGTTTGCAGTTGTTTCAGTTCATCAATAAAGGTGTGACGGAATGAATAGGCTGTAGGTCGTTTACCTGCAACAAAGTGAAGTTGGTCAAGTAATTTGCCAAACTCTCGGCAAAACTTGTGTGACCAAACGCCATCACTACTAGGTTGGTAATGAAATAACGGGTTGCTTGTTAATTGACTGCTTTTTGATGTTCGGTCAGTAATGGTTTGAACAAAATCAATAAAACCAAGCTCAATGAGTTTTTGATGTAGCGGAACGGTTCGCTTTGACTGTGCGGTCTTGAGTTGTTGGCTCACGCCTTCATTGGTGACGTGAATGACGCTGATACCATCGATTACGGTTATATCATTGCTGTGTAGCTGACAAGCCTCTGAAGGCCGTAAACCGTGATACAGCATCAATAGTGTTATCCATTTAAAGTCCGGGGGTTTATCAATAAAGTCTTGTGATTGCAGTACGTGTTTAAGTTGCTCTGGTTGCCAGCGCTGACGCGCTAAATCATGTCCAGCCTGGTTACTTGGCTTGGACAGTTTCACCTCATCAAACGGGTTAGCGCTGGTGTAGCGCATCAATTTGCACCATTTAAAGAACTGCGACACCGCTGCTAGGTAGTCTTTGTTACTTTTGTGGCTTCTGCCCTCTTCAAGTAAACAATCCTTGTATTCCATCGCCTCAGCGCTCGTTATGTCGAATACATCATCTAAGTGAGTTCTTTCAATAAAGTGGCCTATACGTTGATTAAGCTGCTTTACCGTTAACACTGAGACAGACTGCTTTTGTTTAGACGCAATAAACTTAATTAGTGCATCCGATAATGTGACGTTAGCGACTGAATTTGTTTGTTTTTTACTACTCGGGTTATTTGAGGATGCCAAGTTTGTTAGTGAGGGACAATTGTCATATGCCGCACTATTATGGGCTAATTTCGTTGGCCGAGTGGGAATAAACTGAATGATTTCCCGCACTGGCTTGGCATTTTCATCAAGCGTATCTGTTACTCCAACAAAGCCTGCACGGGTATCATTAATCAATTGATTCACCTGTGCTTTAAACGCATCTGGCTGTGATTGTGGGGTTAAGTTGTTGATTAATGCTCGTAAGATGCCCGCAACCACAAGGTTACGGCCTATTGCGATTGAGCGCTGTTTAGTGAGCAAGGATACTTTGATGTCGGCAGAGAAGCCTTTATCACGCAGATAAGCAGGCAACACCATGCGGGTATAATAGGTACAATTTGTGGCTCGAAATAGGTACATATGTCTCAGTCATCCGTTTTAGGTCTGAGAATATGATTTTTCAAATGCTAGAAAGCAAAAAAGCCATTGATTATCAATGGCTTTTTTGCTTTAGAATGTGGCGGAGGGATAGGGATTTGAACCCTAGAACGGGATAAACCGTTGCCGGTTTTCAAGACCGGTGCATTCGACCACTCTGCCATCCCTCCGAGCGGCCGAATAATATGACAATGGCGGTTTGGTGTAAAGGGTAAATTGAAAATAATCAGTTAAGTGGCGATAAAATGCTCAGCGGGTGAATAAATAGCGTGTGAATGTTGATTTATCTGCACTGTAAGGTCGATATAGTGACTCACATGGCTGTCATTTATAGGGTATTGAGAATGGTCTGCATTCTTTAAACAGGTTACCTGGTCTTCTGCTAAGCACATTATGTGATTAAACCGCTGATAACGGCGACTTTGCTTGATTTGATTGGGGTTAATGTTTACCTTTACTGCAAGTAATGTTACCGATGCCAAGGATAGCGAGATGCTTTCAGAACAAGCATTCGAAATGATAGATATAGTTGCCCGAGTGGGCAGTTTTACCGCCGCTGCGAATAAATTAAATAAAGTCCCCTCCGCGGTGAGTTATGCCGTAAAACAAATTGAAGATGACCTTGGGGTTATCTTATTTGAACGTCATCATCGTAGTGTGAGTTTGACGCCTGCGGGTGAGCACTTTGTGGCGCAGTCGCGTGAAATTATAACCAAACTCAACAATATTAAGCGTGATACTCAAAAAGTCGCCAATGGTTGGCGCCCTTCGTTGTCGATTGCCATTGATAACATGGTTCGCGCAGACAAAATCAGTGTGCTAATTGCCGACTTTTATCGACACTTTACTGATATCGAATTAATCATTCGACTTGAAGTGTATAATGGCGTGTGGGAGTCGTTGTCTACAGGCAAAAGTGATATCGCCATTGGCGCAACATCCACAATTCCGGTTGGTGGTGTGTTTAAATATAGAGATATGGGCATGATCCCTTGGCGCTTTTTGGTGAGTAAAAACCATCCTTTAGCTAAAACAGATCACTTACTTACTGATGCCGAGTTATTGCCCTACCCATCAATTTGCCTGCAAGATACTGCCAATAATATTGCCCACAGGCCTAATTGGCTACTCAATAACCAGCGGCGTATTGTGGTGCCAGATTGGATCCGCGCATTAAACTGTTTTCGTGAAGGTTTAGGTATTGGCTATATGCCTTACCATTTAGCAGATGTGTTTATTAAAGCCGGTGCATTGATTGAAAAACAATTAGCAACACCAAAACAAGACACCGCCTGCTGTTTAGTCTGGAATAGCGCCAATATGACCCCAGCAATGCAATGGGTACTGGATTATTTGGGTGATACACCAAAGCTTAAAAAAGAATGGCTGAGCTAAACGGAAGCTATTGATGATGATAAAGTTATATTAACGTTAACTTTATGGTAACGTAGCGGCATGAATCGATGTGATAAATTAATTTATATTTAATGTACATTGCTTAGGCTAGATTTAGTGTCAGAGTGAAACAATAAGTTTTCACGATGAACAAATCATTGAGTTAATCTCTGGAGACGATAATGAGTCAACAATCAGTTTTATCCCCAAGTCTATCGACTACTGAAGTCAATAAACTGTTAAAAAACACTTACATGCTGTTATCAATGACATTGGCTTTTGCTGCTGTAACGGCTGGATTGAGCATGTTATTTGAAATTGGTCGCTGGCCTTCTCTAGGCTTATCAATCGGTGGCTTAGTGTTATTGTTTGTCACATTGAAAAAAGCAGACACCGCCGCGGGTATTTTTTGGGTATTTGCCTTTACCGGTATGGAAGGTGCGTCACTGGGTTATATTCTTAACCATTATGCAGGCATGGCAAATGATTCAGGCCTTATTATGCAAGCACTTGGCTTAACATCCGTCATCTTTGTTGCGTTATCAGCTTATGCACTCACCACCAAAAAAGACTTCTCGTTTATGGGCGGGTTCTTATTTGCCGGTATGCTCGTGATGATTGGCGCATTAGTGATTAACTTATTTGTGCAAAGTTCTATCATGTTTATGGCGATGAACGCGGGTATTGCCTTATTGATGACCGGTTTTATTTTATACGACACTAGCCGTATCGTGAATGGCGGCGAAACAAACTATATTCGCGCTACCGTGTCATTATTTTTAGACTTCTTAAATTTATTTATGAGTCTTTTACATTTAATGGGTATGGGCAACGACGATTAATCGCCGATAGAGTTCACCGTTAAATTACGATAAAATGGCCTAATTTAGGGTCATTTTTTTTATCATGAGCAAATTTATCATCCAAGTAAACGGCAGTGTTTATGGCTCCAGCGCCAGTTTTCGGGCATTAGCCTTTTGCCAAAGTATACTGGCCAATGGCCATGACATCATCACCGTTTTTTTCTACCAAGATGGCGTGACTAACAGCAATGCCCTTACCTGCCCAGCCTCAGACGAAATAGACATGCATGCTAAGTGGCAAAGGTTTGCCCAGCAACATAAAGTGCCGCTCACTAATTGTGTGTCTGCTGCGCTTCGCCGTGGGGTACTGTCGCAACAAGAAGCTGTTGAAAATGGTAAAAAGCATTGGAATAGTGATGAGACCTTTACCATGGGCGGCTTAGGTGAGTTAGTCGTTGGCATAGAAAAAGCCGATCGTTTAATCAGCTTTTAAAATCGATAGGATAAATAATGAAATCTGTGGCCATTGTATTTCGCCATGCCCCCTTTGGAGCCACCAGTGGCCGTGAAGGATTAGATTTAGCCATGCTTAGCGCCAGCTTTGAGCAACAAGTCAGTCTCATTTTTACTGATGAAGCGGTATTGCACCTTCTTGGCGGACAAACCCCAGAGCAAGCTGGCGCAAAGGATTATTTATCCGCGCTAAAAGCACTGCCGTTATATGATATTGATACGGTTTTAGTGTGTAGCGATTCGATGCAGCAATTAGGGCTCAAAGCCAGCGAACTCAATATTGAGGCTGAAGTGGTAAGTGCCGATGTGATCACCAAAACACTGCAAGCGGTTGATGAGGTATTAGTATTTTGATTTTGATTTTGCATCATATTCAAACGTCAGTAACAACCGACAACGCACTCGCTACCTGTTTACGCTTTATTCACCCTAGCGACAGCATTATACTGGCTGGCGATGCTGTTAACTGTTTATTGCAAATGCCATGGCAACAACGGTTAGCCTCGGTTAACGTATTTATACTGCAAGACGACGTGCACGCACGTGGCTTACAACAGCATATAGAAACAATTGCGACGCGTATGTCGCCTGAGTTTTTTCATATTATTGATTACTCATCATTTGTTGAGCAATCGCTTAAGCATAACAAGGTCATCACTTGGTAAACTATTTTGAATTTAACGGTCAGCAAATTGAAGTTGATCATCAAGGTTATTTAAAAAATGTCGTAGATTGGCAAGAGTCGATGGCGCCAGTTATTGCGGCAACTGAAAACATTGAACTCACAGAACAACACTGGGAAGTGATTCGGTTTGTACGCAATTTTTACCTTGAATACAAAACCAGCCCAGCGATCAGAGTGTTAGTGAAAGCTATCGGCCAAAGCTTGGGCGCAGATAAAGGCAACTCTAAGTACCTTTATACCCTATTCCCGATAGAATCTGCCAAACAAGCCACTAAAATTGCAGGACTGCCCAAACCGGCTAAGTGCCTATAGGCTTACGATAACTTAATAAACAAAAAGCCCGGTTAAATAACTTAACCGGGCTTTTTTGTCGCTGTCATTACTGCGGTAAAATGTTATCTAATACGATAATCGCCACTTGGCCAAGTAACACGAATACCAACAAGATAAAAAACATTCCAATTGAAGACGACACAAATTTACTGTTATTACGCTGACCTGTAGCCACCGCTTATTATCCTCTGAAAAAATCAACAACAAGGTAGGTTTGTCTTGTTCATTGAACAAGACAAACCATTAATTCTATTAACCAATAACGCTTAAACCACCCATATACGGACGTAAGACTTCTGGTACCGTAATGGTGCCATCTTGGTTTTGATAGTTTTCAAGAACAGCAACAAGTGTACGACCTACAGCCAAACCAGAACCGTTTAGAGTGTGTAAAAGCGTAGGCTTATTGTCTGCTTTGCTACGATATCTGGCTTGCATTCTACGCGCCTGGAAATCTTTCATGTTTGAGCATGACGAAATTTCACGGTAGGTATTTTGCGCCGGTAACCACACTTCAATATCGAAGGTTTTACTTGAACCAAAGCCCATATCACCGGTACACAATACGACAGTGCGGTATGGTAAACCCAATAGCTGTAATACTTTTTCAGCATTGGCAGTAATTTCATCTAATGCTGCCATTGAGTGATCTGGATGTGCGATTTGCACTAACTCAACTTTATCAAACTGATGCTGACGAATTAATCCGCGAGTATCACGGCCGTATGAGCCAGCTTCACTTCTGAAACATGACGTTAATGCGGTCATTTTGATTGGCAGTTCACTTTCATCAACAATCATGTCGCGAACATAGTTAGTTAATGGCACTTCAGCGGTAGGGATAAGTGATAAACCTTGGCCTTCTTCAGTCGCCGGTTTGGTGTGAAATAAGTCTTCACCAAATTTAGGTAATTGACCTGTTCCTAATAAGCTGTCTTCGTTAACTAATAACGGCACGTAAGCTTCTGTGTAGCCATGTTCAGTGGTGTGAAGGTCAAGCATAAACTGACCTAATGCACGGTTTAAACGGGCAATTTGGCCACGCATAATAATGAAACGAGAGCCTGTAATTTTAACGGCACTTTTAAAGTCTAATCCGCCCAAGGCTTCGCCAAGGTCTAAATGATCTTTCACTTCAAAATCGAAGGTTTTTGGCGTACCCCATTGGCGTACTTCAACGTTTTCGCTTTCATCTTTACCCACAGGAACAGAATCATCTGGCAAGTTAGGTACGCTCATGGCGATTAAATTGATTTGTTGTAATAGCTCAGCAAGCTCAGCTTTTTTCGCATCTAACTGCGAGCCTAAATCCCCTACTTGCGCCATAATGGAACTAATGTCTTCACCGCGAGCTTTAGCTTGGCCAATCGACTTAGAAATCGCATTACGCGATGCTTGTAAGTCTTCAGTTGCAACTTGAAGCGATTTACGCTTTTCTTCAAGTGTGGTCAATTGTTCGACATCAAGAGTAAAACCACGTGTGGCTAAACGCTCGGCGGTGACTTCGAGTTCGTTACGCAAAAATTTTGGATCTAGCATGTTGTCAGTTCTTTTTAGTTAAACGCGAGAAAATACAAGTTGTTGACCTATATACACCATCAATAAACACAAGGTGACATTCAACAACACATTTAAAATAGCCTTATGCCAAAGGCCGTCCTGCATTAGCAATAAGGTTTCATTCGAGAAAGTCGAAAAAGTGGTAAGCGCGCCTAATAAACCCACACCCACCAAGGCTTTAATTTCAGGGCTAACATGACTCAGCTGCCCGAGCGCATAAACAACGCCCATTAAAAACGATCCCAATAAATTGACCATCAGTGTACCAAAAGGAAAACTGCTTCCAAATAGCTGGATCATAAATATTGACAGAAGATAGCGCAAAACAGCACCAATTGAGCCTCCAATCGCCACAAGCAGCACATTAGTCATAACGTTTGACCTCACTTTGCAAATCAAGCTCTTTAAGTTGAGCTAATTTGTCTTGAATGCGTTTCTCAAATCCACGATTAGTCGGCTGATAAAATTGGCTGTGTTGTAGAGATTCAGGAAAGTAGTTTTCGCCGGGGGCAAATGCACCAGGCTCGTTATGGGCGTAGCGGTATTCTTTGCCAAAACCAATGTCTTTCATCAGTTGGGTCGGGGCATTGCGAAGATGATTAGGTACGGGCTCATGGCCTGTTTGTTTCGCTAACTCTCGTGCGGCGCCAAATGCACTGTAAACGGCATTACTTTTAGGTGCGCTTGCTAAATACAGTATGGCTTGAGCAATGGCGCGTTCACCTTCTGCCAGGCCAATGCGGTGATAACATTCCCAGGCATTAAGTGCCACTGTCATGGCTACCGGGTCAGCATTACCGATGTCTTCTG
Source organism: Shewanella phaeophyticola (assembly GCF_025398315.1). Taxonomy (GTDB): domain Bacteria; phylum Pseudomonadota; class Gammaproteobacteria; order Enterobacterales; family Shewanellaceae; genus Shewanella; species Shewanella phaeophyticola. The sequence goes on along the minus strand of NZ_JAODOQ010000001.1, from coordinate 1,466,316 downwards.
AGGCAATCGCCAATAAACGTCTGGCAACATAGAGTGCATCACCGCCGCCTTCTAAAAATCCGGCAAAACCAATAAAGTGCGGCATCGGGCGCGGAGCCTCTAACTGATTTATGCACCGCAGAGATTAGATCATAAAACTGATCACCATTTTTGTCGTAACCTGCCGCTTGATGGCCTGCAACTTGAGTCAGCATATCAGTAGTAAATTCGCCGCCGTCGCTCACTAAATCACTCATAAGCTCAAGTAGGTTTAGCGCTTTACGGGCATCGCCTTCACTAATGTCGGCGAGTTGCTGAGTAACTTGGGCAGGCAGGGTTAACTTACGTTTACCTAAGCCGCGCTCAACATCATTAAGTGCCTGAGTGACAATTAAATGAATCTCATCAGACGTTAAGCGGTTTATCAGGTAAACCCGCGCACGTGACAATAGCGCATTGTTGATTTCAAATGAGGGATTTTCGGTTGTCGCACCAATAAAGATAACCGTACCATCTTCAATAAAGGGTAAAAAAGCATCTTGCTGGCTTTTGTTAAAACGGTGCACTTCATCGACAAATAATAAAGTGCGTTGGCCACGACTTTGAGCAATGGCTTTAGCTTGCTCAATGGCGGCGCGAATGTCTTTTACACCCGAGGTAACCGCAGAAATACGTTCAACATGGGCGTTAGCATAGTGCGCAATGAGTTCTGCTAAGGTGGTTTTACCGGTACCTGGTGCGCCTCACAATAACATGGAGTGAGCCCGATTAGCCTCTAGCGCTTTACGCAGCGGTTGGCCTTCGCCAAGCAAATGTGCCTGGCCAATGTATTCACTTATCTCCCTTGGGCGCATACGCGCAGCCAAAGGACGAAAATCTGGAGCAAAATCAAAACCTAAATTAGCCATGCCACTACTTAGTTTGCTTGTTTTAAACGTTGGTCATCAATATCAACGTTGTCAGGGATGGCAAATTTGAACAAGTCACTTTCTGCAGGTAATACTGCGCGCTGAGCTGACAGTTGAAATTGGCTTAGGTTACCCTGTTCATCCGTTAAGTTAAATTGGGTGAGTTTGCTGTCGTTAAAGCACACGCTCACGGCAACGACACTGCTGTTTAACTGTTTAGGCTGAATATCAAAACAATTTGATTGCGCTTTGTTTTGACGCTTCATTACGGAGTATTTGTTCCATGTTTCATCGTCGCGGTGTACCAATAATGCCATTGGCGATGCATCAACCGCTTGTGATACATCCATGACGGTAACTTCTTCTGCAAACGGGTTAAATACCCATAAATTGGTGCCATCAGCCACAATGAGCGACTCATCGGGTTCGGTTAAGTGCCAATAAAATTGATTTGGATAAGCCAAAGCAAACACACCATTACCACTTTGAATAGGCTTTTTATTGATGTCGGTCACTTGTTGAGTAAAGGTGGCATGTAAATTATCAATTTTAGCTAACTTTGCGCGTAATTCAGTGGCATCGTCTGCATATGCAGCAGCTGACAACATACTGGTTGATAATAGTAAGCCTAATACTGTAATACGTTTTTTCATCATTATTCCTATTGGCTTCTTGGTGGTGGCGGAGCCAACACTTCACGGTTACCGTTGTGGCCTTGTGCACTGACAATACCTTGACCTTCCATCATTTCAATAATGCGGGCGGCGCGGTTATAACCAATTTTAAATTTGCGTTGTACGCTTGAAATAGAGCCTCGGCGGGTTTCTGTTACAAACGCCACAGCATCATCATAAAGCGCGTCATATTCTTCTTCGGTATCTGAGGTTTCACCCGGCAGCAATACTTGCTCACCTTCTGACACCCCATTTAAAATTTCATCAATATATTGTGGTTGACCACGTTCGCACCAATCTGCCACAACTTTGTGGACTTCATGGTCGTCAATAAATGCGCCGTGCACCCGGTTAGGAACACTAGTGCCAGGCGGCAAGTACAACATGTCACCCATGCCTAATAAGGTCTCTGCGCCTTGTTGATCGAGAATGGTGCGAGAGTCGATACGTGACGACACCTGGAACGCAATACGGGTCGGGATGTTGGCTTTAATCAAGCCGGTGATCACATCCACCGATGGTCGTTGCGTGGCTAAAATTAAGTGAATGCCTGCGGCACGTGCTTTTTGAGCAATACGGGCAATAAGCTCTTCAACCTTTTTACCGACAATCATGATCATGTCTGCAAACTCATCAACCACTACCACTATTGATGGCAGCTTTTCTAATGGCGGCGCTTCATCTAGCATGCTTTCAGATGACTTCCATAATGGGTCGGGTATGTATTCCCCTTTCGCCGCCGCTTCTTTAATTTTGTAGTTGTACCCTTTTAAATTACGTACACCTAATGCCGACATTAATTTGTAACGACGTTCCATTTCGCCAACACACCAGCGCAGTGCATTAGCAGCTTCTTTCATGTCAGTGACGACTTCACACAATAAGTGCGGAATACCTTCATACACCGACAGCTCAAGCATTTTAGGGTCTATCATAATAAAGCGCACATCATCAGGATCAGACTTATATAGCAAGCTGGTGATCATCGCGTTAACCCCGACAGACTTACCTGAACCTGTTGTACCTGCCACTAATAAATGCGGCATTTTGCCCAAATCAACCACAACTGGTTCACCAGCAATGTCCTGACCTAGCACCATAGACAAAGTCGATTTACTGTCATTAAACGCGGCGCTGTCTAACACATCGCGCATAAACACGGTTTCGCGGAACTTATTCGGTAATTCAATACCAACATAAGCTTTACCTGGAATAACTTCGACAACTCGCACATTTTCAGCTAACAATGAACGGGCTAAATCTTTTGCAAGATTGGTGATTTTTGATGCTTTAACTCCAGGGCCAGTTCAAGCTCAAAACGGGTAATGACAGGCTCTGGGAATACGCCAACCACATTGGCAATGATATTAAAATCGGCCAACTTGGTTTCAACCAGCCTTGCAACTTGGTCGAGCTCTTCTTCGCTTATCGGGTTTTTCTTACGATCGGGTACATCAAGCAAAGTGATGCTGGGTAATGGATCCATTTGACGCTTTTCTTGTGGTGCTTGGCCATCAATCACCACTAAACCGTCTACAATTTTGGCTTCTTTCTTGGGTTGTTGCTGTGCAACCAGTGCCCCGCTTGAATGGGGCTTTTCAAATGCGCCAGCAAATGGGTCTGCTGCCCCATCATCAATTTCACGGTCAATGTCGCTTTCATCATTGGTATTAAAGCTGATGTCATCGTCATCATCTTTGCTCGCTACCCAAGGCGCGAATGCCGGCTCGTCGTCTTCAAGTTTAATAGACGGCTCTTGGCGATCATCTGTATCGACTTCATCATCAATATCGCAAGGTTCAAACACATCAACCACTTTCGGTTTACGGCTAAAGAAGCGGCGCTTTTTCTCTGCCACAGGTGCAATATCGTCATCTTCAGAATCGGCTTGCTTTGCAAGTTTTTCATGGCTATCTAATGGTGTATGTTCGTCTAATTCATCGCGGCGCTGTTTAAATTTGTCGACCAAAGACATAAAGCCTTTGGTGTCTTCTGTTTCACGCTCACGCTTAAATAAGCTGGGTAAATTCCACACCCGTTTAACGCACCAAATGGCGCCAAAGCCTGTGAGTTCAATAATGGTAAGCCAGCTAATGCCTGTCGCTAAGGTAAACCCTGCACAAATAAAGCACATCAACAGTAATGTGGTGCCTAGGGTATTAAAATAAGGCAGCATGGCTTGGCCGATAACATCTCCGGCAACACCACCGGCTGAAAACACAAACATATTGTCAGCATTCATACTGACCAATGCAGCAAGAGCCAAAAGCATTAACATAAAGCCAATAATACGCAAACCGACTGAAAAATAGTCGATTTCAAAAATACGATGGGCACGATTGAAAATAAACCAACCGGTTGTAGCAATAATCACTGGGATTAAAAACGCGATAAAACCAAAAAAATAAAACAGCACATCTGCAGTCCAGGCGCCTACAGCGCCTGTCCAGTTATGGATTTCACCTTGAAAATGCGACTGACTCCACCCCGGATCATTAGGGTTAAAACTCGACAGCGCCAATAGAATGTAGGTTGCAACCATGCAACAAAGAATTAAACCACCTTCAAGCAAGCGTTGTAAGCCGCTGAGTGTTTTTAGACTATTTTCCTGAGTCAAACGAAAACATCCATAAAAGAGTGAAAAATAAGGGTTAAGATAACAGAATATCATTGTATTTGCAGTGATTATGCACCTTGATTTGCTGAAGCTCAATGGATTGTGACAGCGAATTAATCCAGCCCATCAAAAGTGATATTGTTAACGATAAAACTGAGGGATTTTCCGGTAAATTAATCACTGATGAAACAACAAAACCACCTCAATTAGCAACCCTGTTTTTCATCGTGATATGGCAAAAAAAATGGAATAAACAGGTAAAACCACTTAATCATTAAGATAGGGTTATCCTAAGTTATACAGCGCCACTTTATTCGTTTGCTTTACTTCTTCCATCACCACATAGGTGCGAGTATCTGACACTGAAGGTAATTTCAGCAAGGTTTCACCTAATAATCGACGATAAGCAGACATATCTGACACTCTAGTCTTCAATAAGTAGTCGAAATCACCAGAGACCAGATGACATTCCTGAATATCATCTAGCAGCTGCACAGCACGATTAAAGCGATCGAAAATGTCTGGAGTGTCCCTATTTAAGGTTATTTCAACGAAAACCAGCAAGGATGCCCCTAAAAAGTGCGGGTTAACCAGTGCGGTATAGCCATTAATAAACCCTTGTTTTTCAAGTCTTTTAACTCTTTCTAGACAAGGTGTCGGGCTTAAACCCACTCTTTTTGACAGTTCAACATTCGAAATCCTGCCGTCAATTTGCAGTTCATGAAGAATATTACGATCAATGCGGTCTAAATCTTTAATTGAGAAGCTTTTGCTATTTGCCATATATTTAACCTTGTTTTGTCCTTAAAACAATATTTAAACCTTTATAAGGAGGATCTTTAGCAGCATAATCTGCCTAACCGGCACTATACTAGAGTTCCCTGAAATAAGCACGTTCAGGTCACAATTAATAACAACTATACCCACTTAAAGTGGGTTTTTTATAAATCGAGGCTTTAAGATGATTATTGGTGTACCTACAGAAATCAAAAACCACGAATACCGTGTAGGCATGGTACCGTCAAGCGTGCGCGAATTGACCATTAAAGGTCATGACGTTTATGTTCAAGCTGACGCAGGCGTGGGGATCGGTTTTACCGATCAAGATTATATTGATGCTGGCGCTTCGATTTTAGCTACTGCGGCTGACGTATTTGCCAAAGCTGAAATGATTGTGAAAGTAAAAGAGCCATTAGCTGTTGAGCGTGCAATGCTACGCGAAGATCAAATCCTATTTACTTATTTACACCTTGCACCCGATTTAGCGCAAACCAATGACTTAATTGCCAGTGGTGCGGTGTGTATCGCTTACGAAACCGTAACCGATGACCGTGGTGGTTTACCACTGCTTGCGCCTATGTCTGAAGTGGCTGGCCGTATGTCTATTCAAGCGGGTGCACGTGCACTTGAAAAATCACTTGGTGGACGCGGTATGTTATTAGGCGGCGTGCCAGGGGTTGAACCTGCTAAAGTAGTTATTATTGGCGGTGGCATGGTAGGTAGCAACGCAGCTCAAATGGCTGTGGGTATGGGTGCAGATGTGGTTGTGTTAGACCGCAGTATCGATGCTTTACGTCGTTTAAACGTGCAATTTGGTTCTGCTGTTAAAGCTATTTATTCAACTGCGGATGCTATTGAACGCCACGTGCTTGAAGCTGATCTCGTGATTGGTGGTGTATTAGTGCCAGGTGCTGCAGCGCCAAAATTAATCACCAAAGAATTAGTTAAGCGCATGAAACCAGGCAGTGCCATTGTTGACGTTGCTATCGACCAAGGCGGTTGTGTTGAAACCTCATACGCGACGACTCACCAAGAGCCAACATATATTGTTGATGATGTAGTACATTATTGTGTTGCTAACATGCCAGGTGCTGTTGCACGTACTTCGACATTTGCATTAAACAATGCAACGCTTCCTTACATCATCAAGTTAGCTAACCAAGGTTACAAACAAGCATTATTAAATGACAAACATTTATTGAATGGCTTAAACGTTATCCATGGAAAACTGGTTTGTAAAGAAGTGGCTGAAGCATTAAGCCTTGAGTTTACAGAACCAAAGAGCATGCTTAACTAATCTCACTCGAGATATACTGAGCAACGATTATTTTTAATAAAAATGCCGCATTAAATGCGGCATTTTTCTGTATCAACATAATAGGGTTAATTTAGTTTTGCTTGTTTGGCTAGTAGCTCAAAAAAAGCGGCTTCTGGCATAGGTTTATAAAAATAGTATCCTTGCACAGCCTCAATGTCTTGTTGTTTAATAAAGTCCAGTTCATTCTTGGTTTCAACCCCTTCAGCCACAATCGATAAATCCAAAGCCCTACTCATACTGACAATCGCTTCAATGAGTGCTTCATGTCGAGCACCCATCGAAATTTTTTGGATAAAGGATTTATCAATTTTTACCTGATCGACAGGAAAATTAGCTAAATAAGACAGTGACGAATAACCGGTACCAAAATCATCTACAGAAATCTGCATACCACGTCGACGAAGTTCAATAAGCAACAGACTAACGCTGTCTTGTTGTTTCATCATTAATGATTCGGTGATTTCAAGCGTCAACAGGTGATAAGGTAATTGATCCTGCCCATATTCAACTTGTTTGTTGTCGAAGTAAGTTAAAAATCGTCGTTGTAAATCATCAGTCCAAAACTCAATGGTCGACACATTAATGGCCAGCGGCACAGCGAGCTTTTTGCTTTGTAATTGCTTTAATGCAGTTAAGGCTTCGGTTCTAACCCATTCACCGATATGTACAATAAAACCTGACTCTTCTGCAATCGGGATAAACTCATCAGGTGAGATAAATTGGCCGTTATATTGCCAACGTAATAACACTTCCGCTTTAACGATTTTGCCCGTATTAGGGTTAACAATCGGTTGGTAGTACAAGGCAAATTCATTAGCACTAATCGCTGACTTTAATCGTAAATGTATTTCTGCATTTCGCTCTGCATCTTTTTGAATTTGCTGATTAAAAAATTGAAAACCATCACGACCTCGTGATTTTGCATTATACATCGCTTGAGTGGCACAATTGAGTATCTGCTCCACTTTATTAGCATCTTCGGGGTAACGCGCAATACCAGCACTAACGGTTAATTTAAGATGCTGCCCGCCAACCGAAAAAGGGTTGTCGAGTACCGCTGTGACTTCATTAACCATATCGACTAATGATTCTGTAGTCATTTTACCCGGCAACACTAATGCAAACTCATCGGCGGCAATGCGCGACAGCAACACATTTTCAGGAATTGCACTGACTAACCGTTTAGCAATTAACTTTAAGACTAGATCACCTTTGTCATGACCTAATGTGTCGTTAATTTGCTTAAAGTGGTCAATGTCGATCAAAATCAAATTAAAGGCTTGCTCGCCTTCATGATGAAAGTCGTTTGACTCAACCATAACTTGCAGGCTTTGAAACAAATATTTACGGTTGGCTAAGCCGGTCAGCTGATCATAATTAGTTTGAAAATGAATCGTTTGTTCAGCATTTTTTCTAGAAGAAATATCATTGATAAGCCAAGCAAAGCAATTTTGCTGGGTAAATGAGTCGCGAATAACCGCAACGGTTAACGAGATATCAATAATGTCATTGTCGGTCCGTAAGCCTTTAAGCTCGCCATGCCAAGCGTGACCACGAGATAAATGCTCAAATAAGTCATCGACAAGCTCTTTGGGAGAATGACTTAAAAAACGCTGCACATCAAATAACTTAAGGTTGGCATAGTAAGTGGAAGTTAACGATTTAAACACCGGGTTTGCAGAAAGCACCGAGTTGTCTTCACTGGTAATAACGAGCGCCAAAGGTAGACTGTTAAAAATTTTACTGCTTAATCGTTGAACGTGCATACCCCGGCTACGTTCAATGGCCAGACTTGCTAAACGAGCGGCTTCTTGAATAAGGATTAAATCTTGCTCTGTGGGTGCTTTTTGGGTGTCATAATACATTCCAAAAGTGCCAAGCACTTTACCTTCACTGTCTTTAATCGGCTCAGACCAGCACGCTTTTAAACCACACCCAATAAGGATATCTTTATATTGCAGCCAATTAGGATGGGTATCCATGTCCTCGACTATCACACGTTCGCCTAAAAAAGCTGCTGCACCACATGAACCAACTTCAGTAGCCGATTTCAACGCCGTTAATAGCTTTGTTATAGGCGTCAGGTAAATTGGGCGCAGCACCAGACAACAAACGTTTGCCATCTTCACTGAGCAACAGTATTGATGCTTTTGTGCCAATTTTTTGCGCTTCAATCAGTAATACCAATGCATGAAGCATTTCACCTAATGGGCATCCCTCTAAAACCATATTCAAGATAGTGCTATACCGCTCTAAACTTGACTCATGGTAGCTTTCTGGCAATGTTTTCGGGTCAACGTTATTGATATTGGGTCCTATGTCCATATTGCCTCGTAATTGTAGAAAAGACTTACAATTCGACTCACGAATATGTAAACAACATTATGCATTTATAGTACTTTTATCAATGCATAATTGATTTTATATAATATAAAAATCTAAAAATAGTGTTCATTTCAATGCAGATACAAAAACAGCGCTAAATAGCGCTGTTAATCAATCGTTAACTATAGGTTGCGTTAAGCTATTCAGCAATCCGCTCCATTTTGGCAAGGTAAAAACCGTCAAATCCACGTTCAGCAACTAAAATATTTTCATCTTCTAATAAAGTAAACTGCGGGTTTTCAGCTAAAAAAGCGTCCACTTGCTGACGGTTTTCTTCTGGCATAATTGAACACGTTGCGTAAATGAGCATACCGCCCACTTTGACCATACGACTGTAGCTTTGCAAAATCTGCTTTTGCAAATCAATCAATACAGGTAAGCGCTCTGGTGTATCACGCCATTTTGAATCTGGATTACGCTTTAACACCCCAAGCCCTGAGCACGGTACGTCGAGTAATACTCGGTCGGCACTGAGCTTTAAACGTTTAATGGTTTTAGAACTGGCAATAATACGGGTTTCAACATTATGTGCACCAGCACGTTTTGCACGCGCTTTTAAATTGTCGAGTTTCCATTGCTCAACATCCATGGCCAGTAAACGCCCTTTACCTTGCATTTGCGCTGCAATATGCAGCGTTTTACCACCCGCACCGGCGCAAGCATCAACCACACGCATGCCAGGTTTTGCACCGACTGCGTCAGCCACTAATTGCGAGCCTGCATCTTGTTGCTCAAACCAACCATCTTTAAACGCATCAGTACGAAATAATGCAGAATCGGAGGTCACCTCAACAGCAGAGGCAACATCTGGTAATGCCACCGCTGTAACGCCCTCTTTTTGCAAACGTGCAATCAGTTTTTCACGATCGCACTTAAGCTCATTTACACGTAAATACCGTTTAGGTTGTTCAGCTAATGCGGCGCGCTCTGCCGGCCACTTATCGCCTAATTGGGCTTGACCTAATTCGTTTAGCCATTCTGGGCAACCATCCCACAACACAGGATCGGCTTTGGCTTTTTCAAGGTTGGCATCAAATGATGCTTGTTCGATTTGCAACGAATACTGCATTTTAGGTAAATCGAGGCCATGAAATACATGCCAACCATTAAGCAGTTTTGACCCTTGACGCTCAAACTCATCTGGGGTGATATCGACTAAAAAACAATACAGGTTAAGTCGACGTAAGATATCGCCAGTCACTTGGGTAATCCGCGCTTGCTCTGATGGATTAAGCGATAAACCAGAAAAGTGCTCTGAATAAGCTCGGTCTAATGGTTTTCCTCGGGTTAACACCATCGTCAGTACGTTTAATACTAATTCAGATGAACTGCCAGACAGCGAGTAAGTTAACATGGGCTCTCTCATAAAATGACAATCAGTGTAAAAACGTGCCGATCATAGGGATTAAGGCCTCTGATAGCAAGAAAAAGCGACCCGAAGGTCGCTTAGTGTGTATGACTGTGAAAGTGATATCACAAATTACATTTTTGACCCTTTAGCGCCGTAGAATAAAATAAAGCCATAACACACAACCGGTAAAATAAACGCTAATTGTAAGCCCATAGTGTCGGCCATTACGCCTTGTAATAACGGCACAATCGCGCCACCTACAATCGCTAAACATAAAATGCCACTGCCTTGTGAAGTGTAGAACCTAAACCGCGTAATGCTAAGCTGAAAATAGTCGGGAACATAATAGAATTAAATAATCCCACGGCTAGAATCGACCACATCGCTACTGCGCCACTGCTGCTCATTGCTATCAAAACAAGTACTGCTGCCACTAACGCATTAAACGCTAACATGGTACCTGCCGGAATTTTTTGCATTACCGCAGAACCAATAAAGCGACCTACCATTGCCCCGCCCCAGTAATAGGTTATAAATTTAGCCGCGTCAGCTTCTTTTAAGCCGGCAATATGTTCTTCACCTAAAAAGTTAACTAAAAAACTACCGATTGACACTTCTGCGCCCACATACACAAAGATACCCACAGCGCCCAAGACCAAGTGAGTGCTCTGCCACGCGCTGGTTTTTCCGTTATGGGTAACGACACCATTATTCTCTGACACCTCATTGTGCTCAGCAATGGTGGGTAAATTTAGTTTGGCAAAGATTAATGCCAATAAACCCAGCATGCCGGCCAAAATAAGGTATGGCAGTTTAACCACTTCCGCTTCGGCTTGTGCATGGCTTAGGCCTTCAACTGCGCCACTTGCCACAGACAAAATCAATACCGCGCCAAAATAAGGAGCGACCGTAGTACCTAACGCATTAAACGCTTGGGTAAGGTTTAAGCGGCTTGATGCGGTTTCAACGCTACCTAATGCATTTACATAAGGGTTAGCGGCAACTTGTAAAATAGTAATACCTGATGCCAATACAAACAGCGCGCCTAAAAAAAGGCCGTATGTGGCCAGCGCAGCGGCAGGATAAAACAATAAACAGCCTAAACAGGCGATCAATAATCCACACACTATACCTTTTTGATAACCCATCTTTTTAACTAACTTACCGGCCGGCAATGACACTAAAAAGTAAGCACCAAAAAAGCAGAATTGGATCAGCATGGCTTCGGTATAGTTAAGCGAGAACACCGCCTTTAAGTGTGGAATTAAAATGTCATTTAAACAGGTGATAAATCCCCACATAAAAAACAGTGAGGTTAATGACACTAACGCAAATCGGTAATTACCGTTACCACCGTCAGTAGCCGTGTACTCTGTACTTTGCATTGTTGAAGCCATAATGGGTCTCTTCTCGTTAGTTATTGTTATTTAGTTATTAGGGGGCACTGTTGCTATTTCACCGTGTTGTCATACAAAGCCAATACAACACAAGAGATTGTCTTGAGCTCAAACAAAGCCGAAATACTGAATATTTCGGCTTATTCTGGTTAATCGATAAAGGCGTAAAAGCTGCTAAAGCTTGGTAACACAATGGTGTTTGCTTGCTGTTGATCTTGATGCCCTGTTGCTAGCCCATGCCCATCAAGCACACTGTTAAGTTTAATGTCAGTCAACTCAAAGTGTGATTGTTGAATCGATAAGTTAAATAATACCAACATCCGCTGCGAACCGAGTGTTCTGACAAACGCCAACACATTAGGGTGTGCATCTACAAACTGGATATCACCGTCAATTAATACATTCAGTTGTTTACGCCATGTTAAAAAGTGACGGTAGCTGTTTAAAATAGAGTCGTTATCGGCTTCTTGCACATCCACGGCACTATTGATGTGCTCTGCTGATATCGGTAGCCAAGGTTGTGCGTCGCTAAAACCGGCATTGTCTGCAGACTTAACCCATGGCATTGGCGTACGACAACCATCTCGGCCTTTAAACATTGGCCAAAAGGTAATCCCAAACGGATCTTGTAACTGATTAAATTCGATTGGCGCTTCAGTTAACCCTAACTCTTCACCTTGATAACTGCAGACACTGCCGCGTAATGAAAACAACAAGGCGTTGAGCATTTTTATCATAGTCGGGTTGGCTTGCTGCTTGCCCCAACGCGTGGCCACACGTTGAACATCATGGTTACCTATTGCCCAACATGGCCAACCGTCACCAATACTGGCTTCTAATTCTTCAACGGTTTGACGAATATAGGCGGCACTAAAATCATCGGTTAATAGCTCAAAACTGTACGCCATATGCAGGCGGTCATCGCCCTGAGTGTATTCAGCCATGGTCGCGAGTGAATCTTCTGACGAGACTTCACCTAATGTCACCGCACCTGGATAGCGGTTAATCAATGCACGTAATTCTTCAATAAAGCCCACCGTTTGCGGGCGAGTATTATTGTAATAGTGGTATTGGTAGGCGTAAGGATTGTCTTCGCTGAAGCCGCGCCCTTGGCGTTGATCTTTCGGTTTAGCTGGGTTGTCACGTAATTGTTCGTCATGGTAACAAAACGTAATAGCATCCAGACGAAAACCATCCACGCCCTTTTTAAGCCAAAACTCGACGTTATTTAGCACAGCTTGGCGAACTTGCGAGCTATGGAAATTTAAATCCGGCTGGCTTTTAAGAAAGTTATGTAAGTAATACTGCTGGCGGCGAGGTTCCCATTCCCATGCGCAGCCACCAAAGATAGCAAGCCAATTGTTCGGCGCACTGCCATCATCTTTAGGATCGACTCCATACATACCAGTCAGCTTTGTCGTTATCACGGCTTTGGCGGCTTTGCTCAAACCACGTATGTTGATCAGAGGTATGACTTAAGACTTGGTCAATGACCACTTTAATATTGCGTTGATGAGCCTGGTCAATAAGCTGTTCAAAATCAGCCATAGTGCCAAATAAAGGATCAATTTCAAGATAGTCACTAATGTCGTAACCAAAGTCTTTCATTGGCGATTTAAAGAAAGGTGATATCCAAATCGCATCCACGTTTAAGCTGGCAATATAATCAAGTTTAGCAATAATACCTTGCAAGTCGCCCACACCGTCGCCATTAGAATCCATTAAACTACGAGGATAGACTTGATATATCACTCCACCACGCCACCAGGTTACCTGACTCATTACTTCCCCTTGATGAGTTAACCCAATTTAGACCCGTGAGTTAACTTAATGTTGCGTTCGCGTAATAGAACGCTGTTGTTATTTATTATCCCCGAGGATACGTGAATAAGGAAATCAGGTTCAATACGTTTGCATACGTATGCAAAGAAATTCGTTTGCAGGCCACAAAATGAGATGTCAACTTAATCATTTATAATCAAATGCTTACACAGCAAAAGTTTGATTAAAAAGATGTTTAATAAATGTAATAAAGCGTCACAGCATCATGTCACCAACCTTTGAATACGTATGCATAACATTGTCGGCAAAAGTGAACTGAGAGTAATATCGTTACTGTTGTGCAACAATTTGGTCATAACTTCGGCACTTATGCAGTCACTTATAAAGTTAATTAAGCATGCCGGAGCATAAACACAATAAAAGACTGTAACCAAAATTCAAAAGGACACTAACACGCGACCTAAATTAACGGGTTAAGTGTTCAAAAAAGGGGAAAGATGAATGTTGCTATTTAAACCGAGCCTACTAACGCTAGCATTAGCCGCTGCAGGTGCCAGCATGAGTACTTACGCTGCAGATGATGTAAACACAACAGAAGCTGCCGAAGAAAATATTGAAGTGATTCAGGTCACTGGTATTCGCCGCAGCTTACAAGAATCACAATCATTAAAAATGTCTTCATCTTCAATTGTTGAAGCCATCTCTGCAGAAGACATTGGTAAATTACCAGACGTCAGTATCGCGGAATCTCTAGCACGTTTACCCGGCATTGCCGCACAACGTTTAGACGGTCGTGCAAATGTAATCTCAATTCGTGGTTTAGTACCAGACTTTACCACCGCTACCCTAAATGGTCGCGAACAAGCGTCAGTCAACGACAACCGTGGCGTTGAATTTGACCAATACCCTTCAGAATTACTTAACCGTGTTGTGGTGTATAAAACCCCTGATGCATCTGTTATAGCACCAAGCCATCGGCGGTACAGTCGACATGCAAACCATTAGCCCATTAACCCATGGCGAGCAAACCATTGCGGTGTCATTACGCGGCGAAATGAACGATTTAGGTTCATTAAACAGTGGTTCGGATGATACCGGCTACCGTGGCAGCATTTCATACATTGACCAATTTGCAGACGATACCATAGGTGTAGCATTAGGTTACGCCCGCATGGTGTCGCCAAACCAAGAAGAGCGCTGGCAAGCATGGGGTTACCCAACAAATGACGCCGGTGATAGCGTGCTAGGCGGAGCAAAACCGTTTGTACGTTCAAGTGAACTAGAACGTGACGGTGTGTTAGCGGTATTTGAATATGCACCAAACGAACAATTTACCTCTGTGGTTGATGTTTATTACACTAAATTTACCGATGATCAACGCTTACGCGGCATTGAAATCCCTGCGGCATGGGGTGCAAATGGCGGCGTTACGGCATCAACAACTGAAAATGGCCTTGTCACTGAAGGCACCATTATTGGCGCAGAAGTGGTTGTACGTAACGACGTTAACAAACGTGATGCGGACTCAATTTCAATCGGTTGGAACAACAAATACACCATCAATGACAACTGGAGTGTTGAAGCTGACATTGCTATGTCAAAAGTTGACCGTACCGACATTGGTATGGAAACTTACAGTGGTACAGGTCGTGGTACCGGTGTTGGCGCAGTTGATGACTTAGGTTTTGCGTATAACGGTGATGGCGGTTACGATTTTACTCACAATTTAGATTACTCAGATCCTGATGTCATTAAACTAGGTGATCCACTTGGCTGGGGGAGTCCATTATGTGCCAAACACCCAGGACGGCTTTATCAACAAACCAGAAATTGAAGACGAACTTAACTCGTTCCGTTTAAGTGCTGAATACATATTCGACGAAGGCGCTGTTCGCAGCGTTGAATTTGGTGTTAACCGCACTAACCGTGATAAGAGCAAGCTTGATAAAGGTTATTACCTCACATTAGCAGGTTATGACGGTTCAGATAACTACTTAGAAACTGTGCCTGATGAATTTTTACTATCACCAACCTCATTAGACTTTTTCGGCATGGGTGATGTATTAAGTTACGATGCGCTGGCATTTTATAATGCTGGCGGTTACACCGAAACTGACGTAGCTGATGTCGATTTATCTCGCGCAACTAACTCTTGTAGCCATTTCAGAAGAAGTCTCAACCGTTTTTGTTAAAGCCAATTTAGAGACAGAACTATTTGGTTTACCGGTTACCGGTAACGTAGGTATTCAAGCAGTGCACACTGATCAAAGCTCAGACGGTACTGTGGCGACGGTTGAAGATGGTGAGGTTATTGTGACCCCTCGCACCGCAGGTGACTCTTACGTTGAATGGTTGCCAAGCTTAAACTTAGGTTTTGAAGTAGCCGATGGTCAAATGGTTCGTTTTGCAGCCGCTCGTACCTTAACCCGAGCGCGCATGGACAAAATGAATGCCAACGTTAACTTTAGCTACAATCAGAATCCAACTGACGGTGTCAACTGGTCAGGTGGTGCAGGTAATCCTGAGTTACGTCCTTGGTTAGCGCGTCAGTACGACATTAGCTACGAAAACTACTTTAGCGATCAAGGTTACTTTGCATTAGCGGTATACTACAAAGACCTTGAAAACTTCGTATATGATCAACAGACAGAGCTTGATTTCAGTACCTTTTTACCACAAGCGCCAACAGATAATCCAATTGGTTTAGTGACCCAACCACAAAATGGTAACGGCGGATATGTTCAAGGTATTGAAGCTTCTTTATCACTAGATTTTGGTTTGTTTGCTGACCAACTAGAAGGTTTTGGTACTATCTTAAGTGGTTCGTACAATGACAGCGAAGTAAAAGAAACTTCAGACAGTGAACCACAAAAGCTAGAAGGCTTATCTGAAAAAACCTTTAACGCGACGGTTTACTATGAAAACGCCGGCTTTGAAGCGCGTATTAGTTCTCGCTACCGTAGCGACTTCTTAGGTGAAGTCACCGCAATCAGCTTAACGCGTGTCAACGTTAACGTGAAAGCAGAAACCGTAGTCGATGCACAAATTGGTTATGACTTTACCGAAAGCGGAATCGATGCCCTATACGGCTTATCGGTTCAGTTCCAAGTAAATAACTTAACCAACGAGCCCTTTACCTCGTACACAGGTGATGACCAACGCTTAGTTCGCGATTATCAAAACTATGGCCGTAACTTTATGTTAGGTGCCAACTACAAGTTCTAATGGACTTGTATTTTGAACTACACTGACAAAAAGCCTCTGTAACCTATTACAGGGGCTTTTTATTTTAAGTTTTACAATCACCGGCACCATGAAAAGGCGATAACAATGAAAAACACAACTATAAAAGACATTGTCATTGTGGGCGGAGGTACATCGGGTTGGATGACCGCTGCAATGTTAGCCAAGCTGTTCAAAAAACAGTTAAATATTACCCTAATTGAGTCAGACACTATTGGTACTATTGGGGTTGGCGAAGCCACTATCCCCCCGCTACAGATTTTTAATAGCGTACTGGGCATTAAAGAAAGTGACTTTATTAATGCAACCCAAGCCACTTATAAATTGGGCATCGAATTTGAAAACTGGTACCAACAAGGTGATGCTTACATGCACGCCTTTGGCAATGTTGGCCGAGACTTAGGTTTTACTTCATTTCATCATTATTGGCTTTGTGCTCAGGCAGCTCAAACCACAAACTCAAACATGCAATACAATCCGGCAGATTTTTGGCGTTATTCCATTAATTATCAGGCCGCTAAACACAATAAGTTTCAACCTATTGCCAATATCCCCCATGCACAAATGTCGGGCATTACTCACGCTTACCATTTTGATGCCAGCTTATATGCCACCATGCTGCAACACTATTGTTTGCAGCGAGGCGTTAAGCGCCTTGAAGGAAAAATAGATAACACAACACTTGATAACCACGGCAATATCGCCAGCGTGATCTTACAAAACGGCCAGACTATAGCCGGCGAATTATTTATCGACTGCTCAGGCTTTGCCGCCCTATTAATAGAACAAGCGTTAGGTGTCGATTACGAAAACTGGCAACATTGGTTACCTTGCGACAGCGCTTATGCCGTACCGTGTGAAAGCGCTGCCCCATTACTGCCCTACACTAAAGCCACTGCTCATGATGCAGGTTGGCAATGGCGCATTCCGCTGCAACACCGCACCGGTAATGGCATTGTATACAGCAGCCAATACATGAGTGATGACCAAGCCAAACAGCAGTTACTCGACAACCTTGATGGCAAGCCGTTAGCCGAGCCGCGTAAAATCAATTTCACCACAGGTAGACGAGTTAAGCAGTGGCATAAAAACTGTATTGCTATCGGTTTATCGAGCGGATTTTTAGAGCCGCTAGAATCCACCAGCTTACATTTAGTGCAATCGGCGATTATTCGCTTAACCAAATTGTTCCCGCATCACGGCATTCAAACACAACAGATAGATGAGTTTAACCGTCAATCACAAACTGAGTTTGAACAAATTCGCGACTTTATTATTTTGCACTACCACCTCAACGCCAAACAAACGCAGCTTGATAATACAGGGTTATGGCAACATTGCCGTGATATGAGCATTCCCGAAAGCTTGCAGCAAAAAATCGATTTATTTAGCCAAACAGCCTGCGTATTTAGGCATCAAGACGAACTGTTTACCGAAGCAGCCTGGATACAGGTGATGCTCGGCCAAGGCATAAAACCGACAGACTATCATCCATTAGCGGCGGCGGTTGATAATGCTGCCTTGCAAGATTATTTAGCCAATATACGTAAAGTGATAAATACAACCGTTGCTAACATGCCAGAACACAGTGAATTTATTTGCGCGCTTTAAACCAGTAAATGCATTAACACTATAATTAATAATATTAAAAAATAGGACTCAATATGTCTTTATCAACTGACCTTTCTGCACCGTTAAAGCCAATCAAAATACGTTTATTAATGGGAACGATAGCCTTAGCATTCAGTTGTAGTGCTTTATCGGTAAATGCAAAGGTCAACGTGGAACCGCTATCGTGGTGGGCTGGCATGCACAATCCACAGCTGCAACTATTGGTTGCTGGCGATAATATTAGTGGCCACCAGGTTAAGCTGCTTAACGCCCAGGGCGTAAAGCTTATAAACACAGAGCAAACAGCAAGCCCCAATCATTTGTTTATCAATTTAGATTTACAAGATGCCAAAGCACAACAACTAAAAATTGGCCTTTATGATAATAATCAACTCGTTGAACAATTTGATTATCAACTACAAGCACGTGAAAACGGCTCAAGAGAACGCCAGGGCTTTAGCAATAAAGATGTGATTTACTTAATCACCCCAGACCGCTTTGTTAACGGTAATCCAGATAACGATAATCACCCAAGCATGCTAGAAAAAGCAGATCGCAGCTTTGATGGTGGCCGCCATGGTGGCGACATTATGGGGATCCGCAAAGCTCTACCCTACTTACACGATTTAGGTGTGACTCAGTTGTGGATAAACCCACTGCTTGAAAACAACCAAGAAAAGTATTCTTATCATGGTTACTCTACCACTGACTTTTATCAAATTGACCCACGTTTTGGCACTAACGAAGAGTATCTGGCACTTGTGCAAGAGGCGCGCAGTTTTGGTATTGGGGTGATTAAAGATGTTATCGTTAACCACATGGGATCTGGGCATCGTTGGATGGCAAATTTTCCAAGCGCCACCTGGGTTAACGGCCAGCAAGCCTGGCAGCAAAACCCTAAAGATATAGTGTACACTAGTCACCGCCGCACCACAGTACAAGACCCATACGCCGTAGCCAGTGACACCGCTGATTTTGACAATGGCTGGTTTACCGACACCATGCCCGACATGAATCAAACCGATCTACACATGGCAACCTATCTCATTCAAAACAGTATTTGGTGGGTAGAGTATGCAGGCCTAAGTGGCATACGCGAAGACACCTACTCTTACGCCGACAAAGCCTTTTTAACCCGCTGGTCTAAAGCCATCATGGACGAATATCCTAACTTTAATATTGTTGGAGAAGAATGGACCAGCAACCCTATTACAGTGAGTTACTGGCAAGCAGGCAAACAAAATAACGATGGTTACACCTCATACACACCAAGCATGATGGACTTTCCACTGTACGACACCTTAATTGCCAGCTTAACCGAGCCAGAAGGTTGGGACACAGGCTTAATTAATTTGTACCAACGCTTAGCCGACGATGTGGTGTATGCCAAACCAACTGACTTGGTGTTATTTGAAGGCAATCACGACACCAACCGCTTATTTAGCTTAATGAAAAACGATATAGGCTTGTTTAAAATTGCAATGGCTTACGTGCTCACCAGCAACCGTATTCCACAGATTTTTTATGGTACAGAAATGCTCATGCAAAGCCCAAGTGAAGGCAGAAACGATGGCGCTGTGCGCGGTGATTTCCCAGGTGGTTGGCCGCAAGATAAGGTAAACGCATTCACTAAAGAAGGCTTAAGTGTCACTCAAAAAGAAGCATTAGCATTTGTGCGCACACTTCTTAATTACCGTAAAAACTCATTGGCTATCCAGCAAGGTCACTTGCGTCATTTTGTACCCAAAGAGGGCGTTTACGTGCAAAGCCGTCATCATGGCGATGAAACCTTATTGATTATTTATAATAAAAATGGCCAGAGTGTTGAGCTCGACTTACCCCGTTTTAGCAGCGTGTTTAATGGCAATACTCAAGGCGTCGATATCATCAATCAGCAATCTTATCAATTAGATGCCCCGCTTAAGCTTGAACAAAAAGGTGTGACGATTTTGTCATTAAAGCAGTAAATATTTTTCATGGCGAGGTTCATGCTCATAAATGAGCCTCGCTATGATCTTGCATCAATTGTTTCAGTGCCATACTAATAAAAAGAGCCACTATGTTATTATCTTTTAAACCATTTTTTATAAAAAAGAGCCCCCTAGCCTGTATAACTGCATTAGGATTGAGTTTAAGCCTCAGCGGATGCCAACAAGCCAATACAGACACTCAAAAGGCTCAACAACCGAGTCAAGCGGCGGCGCCAATGCCTCAAACACAGCAAGTATCAACAGCCGGAAAACCTGTTGTGTACCAGGTATTTACTCGCTTATATGGCAACACCAATACCACCAACAAACCCTGGGGCACCATTGCCGACAATGGTGTAGGTAAATTCAGTGACTTTACCGATACCGCCTTACAAGACATCAAATCCCTTGGCACCACTCACGTGTGGTATACCGGTGTGCCACATCATGCGGTGATTAACGATTACACCCATATTGGCATAAGCGACGACGATCCCGATGTCGTTAAAGGCCGTGCAGGCTCACCTTATGCAGTAAAAGATTATTACAACGTTAACCCAGACTTAGCGACCAATCCGGCAAATCGCCTGGCAGAATTTGAAGCCTTAATCGAACGTACCCACGCTAATGGCATGCAAGTGATAATTGACATAGTGCCCAACCATATCGCACGTAACTATCACTCAGTATCAGCTCCTAAAGGCGAACAAGACTTTGGTGCCAATGACGACACGACTCAAATTTACAGTAAACATAACAACTTTTATTATGTGATCGGCGAGGATTTTGCCGTACCCGATGCGCCTAATGGCTACGCCCCGTTAGGCGGCGATGCTAATCCTCTGAGCGACGGAAAATTTACTGAATCTCCCGCAAAATGCACCGGTAATGGCTCACGCCTTGCCAAACCTGACGCCAACGACTGGTACGAAACCGTTAAAATAAATTATGGTGTAAAGCCAGACGGCAGCCATGACTACCCTACTCTTCCAGCTGAATATGCAAGCAAAACAGCAGCAGAACACCTGGCGTTTTGGCAAGCACAGGCCGCAGATGATATTCCTGACTCATGGCGTAAGTTTGAACGCATTGCCCAATATTGGTTAGCAAAAGGCGTTGATGGGTTTAGATACGATATGGCCGAAATGGTACCGGTTGAATTTTGGAGTTACCTTAACAGCCACATTAAACACACAAACCCTAACGCGTTTATTCTTGCAGAAGTTTATAACCCTAACCTGTACCGCGATTATATTCACTTAGGCAAAATGGATTATCTGTACGACAAAGTGGATTTATACGACAGCTTAAAAGCCATTATTCAAGGAAAAGCCAGCACAGCGGTTATTGCCACAGTGCAAGCAAAAGTCAGCGATATTGAACAACACATGCTGCACTTTTTAGAAAACCACGACGAGCAACGTATTAACACTACCGATTTTGCCGGCAATGCATTTAATGCCCTGCCCGCAATGGTGGTGTCGACCACATTAAGCCGCTCACCCACACTGCTGTATTTTGGCCAAGATGTCGGCGAACAAGGCGCGCAAATGGCCGGATTTGGCCAACCTACTCGCACCAGTATTTTTGACTATGTCGGCGTGCCTGCACACCAACGCTGGATGAATAACGGCAAGTTTGATGGCGGGCAATCCACCCAAGATGAAAAGGCATTGCGCGCATATTACCAACGCTTATTAAGCCTAAGTCACAATGCACCTGCATTAACTGGCGACTATGCCGAATTAGACACCTTGCAGCGCCAACAACACACCCAAGGCTATGATGATCAAGTATTTGCCTTTAGCCGGTATAATGTTGAGCAGCAATTGATCATTGCCAGTAACTTTAGCCAAACTGAGCCTAAAGCATTTACGCTTACACTCCCCAAAACACTCATTGAGCAATGGCAAGTTGTTGAAAATGTAACGCTGATGGATTTACTCGCCCAGCAGCCATATGAGCACGATCTCATATTGGATAATAATGACCACGCCAGTGTTCAAATGCAATTACAACCATTGCAATCAGTGGTACTTGAGTTAACTCAAAAACACTAAACTTAAATTCAGATGGTTGAAACACAAAATGCCGCAGATAAGCCATCTGCGGCGCTATTTAATATCAATCTGTATCAACCAATATCAATCTATTCGTCCAATCATTGTTCAGCACTGGTATCTCATCGCCATTAACGGACTCTCAACCGTAAAATCAACAAAGCCTAATAATTGAACTAGTGATTACAGATTTTATCTGCGGCAGTGGTGATACCATTATCACTGCCGATGAACTTACCTTTATTTTCTAAAAACGAGATCAACATATCAGCATCCATTTCAGTGGCAGAACAAGTGTGGTAACACGTATCAGCACCGAATGTCGTGTGCATCATATCTTTAAGTTGCTGTTTAGTGAGTGCGGCGCCATGTTCTAGCATCATTTGCATCACTTGATGCCCATGGATTGATTCAGACATTGTATCTCCGGTTAAGATGTAAATTATTTATACTTTATATCTTATTATTGTCAGAGAAACCCTGATCTCGCACACAAATCTAGTAACATGTTGGTCATTTCGGATAAACATCAAAGTAATTTTTATCTGTAATTCACGTTTAATCGAGCTCAGATAAGCATAACGCGATAGCTAAAAGGATTGTGGTTATAGCTCATCATTTCCTACTCAACAGGGCGACAAAGCCCCAATCAACTGCATTTTGCATGACATTGCAATCGCACAATATAGCTCGGTAAATTTAGGATCACTAATAAAGCCACTCTCTGTTTAAGCTTGATTTTGAATCAAAAAATTAATTACCGAGATTAATCGCATTACAGCAGACACTAAAACTGTGATAATGAGCAATAAACTTCGCCATTAATCAATTTGTATATACAAATTAGACTGTTGCTTATTGATTAACGGAGAAGGAAATCGATTTTTGCTTAATATTCTCCAAAAGGATTTACAATGCGCGCTTTTGTAGTTCGAGCCAGAGCGGCTCCAGTTGATAGTCAGCAGTTTTTGGCGGGCATTGGCCAATCAGCTCATACCGAAATTTTAGCCCACACATTAATGAATACCCTCTTTGTAGCGCAATCTCATCGCGATGATGTCGAAGTGTATTTAGTGTTAGAAAGCACAAGCGATTTTTCCCGCACTATTTGCTTTCGTTCAAGTGAGCTAGGGCATATTGGTGGCTTTCATGAGCAAAATCTCACCAATAAAATTGCCAAAGCATTAACGGTATCCAAAGGTATGGATAAAGAGCAGTTACGTGCAATAGAAGCTGGCATCACCGTCCGTACTGTTAGCTTTGAAAAATTAGTGCAAGAGTTAGCCGAAGATTATCAACTGTATATGTTAGAGAAAAAAGGCACCCCGGTACGCGATATTGAGTTTGCCTCAAACCCATGTTTTTTATTAACCGACCATATCCCCATGCCTAAAAAGAGCTTTAACAGCTTAAAGCGTTTAGGCACTCAACATATCAATTTGAACACTAAAATGTTGTTTGCATCGCAATGCGTGGTGCTTATCCACAATGAATTAGACATGAGATTGTAAAAGTCGGCTTATTTACCCAGATGCTATCGATTCGAGTGCACAATACATACTGCACTCAAGTCTTTAGATTTCATTTAAGTAAAAACAAGTTTATATAGGGAAGTTCTTTGATATGGAAATTCACGAACACTACAGTGACGAGGCGCGCATCCAACTCAGCTTCTTTTCATTTATGGCCATCGCACTTTGGATTTGTTTTGGCGCTGCCTTATCCTTTTCCATCGCATTTCACTTGGTCATATCAACACAAATCCATATTGAAGGTTCAGAAGATACAGTCTTTTGGTTCGCTAACTTAATGTATGCTTTTTTAGGTTTTATTTTTTCGGTCATTGGCGCTGCACTCATTTACCCTATCTATAGTTTTTGGTGCGAACGTTCACGCGGCCAACGAGTAACAGGGAAATTTGCGCTAGTAAAACGTGAGTAACTTACTTTCACCTTCTGAGTTAGCGTGTCACTTCTTGCAAGCATGACAATACCATCTTGCCATTCTCGCTCTGAATACGTATGCAGATCTTTGCGGTAAAATCTAAAAGCGTCATATATTACTTGTTGATAACGATATAATAATAAACAACAAGGATACCGTATGACACCCTCATACTTACAGCCAGCGGCTTTGTGCGCTGGTGTTGATACTCGAACTCAATTTAACAAACCAATCATTGGTTTAACCTGCGTTTTAGCACTCTGTGGCTTGACATTGTCGAGCATGGTGAATGCGAAAACCGTGCAGGTGAGCTCGCCAGACTCCCACATCTACATCAGTTTAACGGACGACAATGGCCGCCCTGAATACCAAGTACAATTTAATGGCAACACCGTCATTAACCCCAGTAAACTTGGACTGGAATTTCAGCAACTAGGTGAGTTTGGCAGTGAATTTACCATTAAGAATGTCACCCGTAACAGTGTTAACCAAATCTGGCAGCTACCCTGGGGCGAACGAGAAAACATACGCGATCATTACAACAGCATTGTCGCGACGTTATCTAACGGAAAACTTGAATTTGACATTGAATTTAAAGCCTTTAACGACGGGATCGGTTTTCGCTACGTGGTACCCAAACAAGCCGGCTTGACGAGCACACCCAAACTGGATATTACAGACGAACTCACCGAGTTTGTTATCCCCAATCCACAGCAGACCACTGCATGGTGGATCCCCGGACGTGGTTGGAACCGCTACGAGTATTTATATCGCACCACGACGCTAGACAAAATTGATCGCGCCCATACACCTATGACATTCAGAACAGCTGATGGCGTGCACATGAGCATCCATGAAGCCGCGCTAACCGATTATGCCGCCATGGTATTAAATCAAGGCCGCGATGGCACATTACGCGCAGATTTAACTCCGTGGTCAGATGGTATTAGAGTAAAAACCCAACCGGGATTTTCAACACCTTGGCGCACCATTCAAATCGCTAACGATGCTCCTGGATTATTAAATTCAGATTTAATCCTTAATCTAAACGAACCAAACAAACTTGGCGATGTGTCTTGGGTACAACCGGGTAAATACGTGGGTATTTGGTGGGGTATGCACCTCAACGAAAACACCTGGGGTAGCGGTACAAACACGGCGCAACCACCAGCGAAACCAAACGCTACATGGACTTTGCAGCACAATATGGCTTTGATGGCGTATTAGTTGAAGGTTGGAATGAAGGCTGGGACGGCAGCTGGTTTCACAATGGCGATGTATTTAGCTTTACTCAAGCTTATCCTGACTTTGATATAAACGCGATTAGCCAATACGGCAAGAGTAAAAACGTTCGCTTAATTGGTCACCATGAAACATCAGGATCTGTCACTAACTACCGTAAACAAATGAACGACGCTTACGACTTGTATAAAAAGCATGGCGTCACTCAAGTCAAAACCGGTTATGTGGCCGATGGAGGCGACATAAAACGCGTTGATGAAAACGGCATAATAAGACACGAATGGCATGACGGCCAGTTTATGGTCAATGAGTATTTGCACAGCGTAACCGAAGCGGCAAAACGGGGTATTAGTATTAATACACATGAGCCGATTAAAGACACAGGTTTACGCCGCACCTACCCTAACTGGATTGCCCGCGAAGGCGCCAGAGGCCAGGAGTTTAATGCCTGGGGCAGCCCACCAAATAATCCTGAGCACACCGCCATATTGCCCTTTACCCGGATGCTAGCGGGGCTAATGGACTTTACCCCGGGCATTTTCAACTTAGCCCCACAAGGGTTAGATGCCGAAAACCGTGTACAAACCACATTAACAAAACAATTGGCGCTTTATGTTGTGTTATACAGCCCAATCCAGATGGCGGCTGACTTGCCGCGTAATTATGTGCAAAGGCTCGATGCGTTTCAGTTTATACAAGATGTCCCAACCGATTGGAGTGACAGTATCGCTGTGGCTGGTGAAGTAGGTGATTATGTGGCGTTTGCCCGTAAACAACGTGGCGCAGAAGATTGGTATTTAGGTGCACTTACAGACGAAAAGCCACGTAAATTAACCGTTAAACTTGACTTTTTAACGCCAGAAAAACGTTATGAAGCACAAATATACCGTGATGGCAAAAACGCAGATTGGCTAACAAACCCGTATGATTATGCCATTGAAACCCAGGTTGTCACGGCGAATGACAGCTTAAGTTTGTCACTTGCAGCCAGTGGCGGTACCGCGATCCGCTTTAAAGCACTGTAACCGACTTAATGTTGCATAAATGTACTGATTACGTTGCTTGAATGGCATGAATACGTATGTAGTAAGTTGTACCAAGAACAGGCTCGAGGCTACTATAAAACCAGCTATTTCGTTCTGGACTAGAGGATGAGAAGGGCTAGGTCGTTTCTGGTGTGTTAACCTTTGTGACCACCAGCTTTAAAGTTCCTCCATTGACTTTATCGATAGTTTATTCGGATAAATAAACCATAGATAAAGCTTAGGTCTTGGCGAATACTTGTCTTAGGGAGATGCGTATTCGCCATTTTTTTATCGACACCCTTGTCTCAAGTTTGTATCTGACAAACTTAAGAGCCACATAGCATCATTAAAAGTCATAATAAAAAGTCAGCATAGCGACTGATAAAAAAGGATAAAACATGTCTGCGGATAATCATAATAATGTTACGCAACAGCCACAACTGAGCTTTTGGCAAATCTTTAATATGTGCTTTGGTTTTTTGGGGATTCAATTTGGTTTTGCTCTGCAAAATGCCAACGTCAGTCGTATTTTTCAAACCCTAGGCGCTGCCATCGACGACATTCCTATTTTATGGATTGCCGCACCACTGACAGGCCTAATCGTACAGCCCATTATTGGTTACATGAGTGACAACACCTGGAACGCCCTTGGCCGCCGCCGCCCCTACTTTTTAATTGGTGCCGTGCTAACCACATTGTCATTATTTATTATGCCTCACTCACCTACCCTGTGGATTGCCGCAGGTATGTTATGGATCATGGATGCGTCAATTAACATTGCCATGGAACCGTTTCGTGCTTTTGTGGGCGATAATTTACCTAAAAGCCAACGTACCCAAGGGTACGCCATGCAAAGCTTCTTTATCGGTGTTGGCGCCGTTATTGCCTCTGCCATGCCTTATATATTAACCAATGTATTTGATGTGGCAAATACCGCTGCAGCAGGTGAGATTGCCGACTCTGTACGATATTCATTCTACTTTGGTGGCGCGGTGTTATTTGTCGCTGTGGGCTGGACGATTGTTTCAAGTAAAGAGTATTCGCCACAAGAGTTAGCCTCATTTGAGCAACACGTTAATCATGTTAACACCTCAGAAAATACCAACAGCCGTACCAGTAAACAGTACCAAACCGGTGGCATCATTTGGATGCTAGTTGGCGCCATATTTACTGCGACAATTTTAACGCAAGAGCTTGATAAACAGCTTTATATCCTTAGTATTGGCATTTTTGCTTTTGAGCCACTGCAATTGTTTTGCGCCCGAAAACTGACTCTAACAACCCAAGCAGCGAACAAACAGCGTGACAACAATGGCATGTTGTTTAATGTGGTTGACGATTTATTTCATATGCCAAAAGCCATGCAGCAATTAGCCGTTGTGCAGTTTTTTGCCTGGTTTGCCCTCTTTGCCATGTGGATTTACACCACCGCGGCCGTGACCTCACACCATTACGCCACCAGCGATGTACTTAGCCAAGCGTATAACGACGGCGCCGATTGGGTCGGAATGTTATTTGCCTCATACAACGGTTTTGCCGCCATCGCCGCTATCATCATTCCGTTTTTAGCCAAAGCGGTCGGCATTAAATTCACTCACACCATCAATATGTTTTTAGGTGGCATGGGGTTAATCAGCTTTATGTTTATTGAAGATCCTAATCAGTTATGGATCCCAATGATTGGAGTTGGTTTTGCCTGAGCCTCTATTTTATCTGTGCCTTACGCCATGTTGTCGTCTGCATTACCGGCAAAGAAAATGGGCGTGTATTTAGGTATTTTCAACTTTTTCATTGTTATCCCTCAGCTACTTGCCGCCAGCATTTTAGGCTTGCTGTTAAAAGTCTTTTTTGACAGTCAGCCAATTTATGCCTTGGTATTGGGCGGTGTTTTTATGATGGTGTCGGGCATTGCCGTACTGTTTGTAAACCAAGATAACTAAATCAATTAAATACAAAACAATAACAGTGTTCTGTCATCGTCACAGACAATATTTTGGGGAAGTTTATGTTTAAGCCACACTCACATCGTAGTGCAATTTCGAGTGCCGTAACGGCAAGCTTACTAGGCCTGTTATTCACTGGCTGTTCACCTACTGACACGTCATCAAAGATTGAAGTATTACCAACAACTGCACCGTTGAGTGTTGTCGCCCCCGGTGCACCAGGTGTTGAACCTACATGGCCTTTTCGGGCAAAACAGGCATTGGCACATCTTACGAGCCGTATCTCAATGGTCAATATCAAGACCAGGCCACAAATCCTGTCAGTAAAGTATGGTTTTCTGTTGCCCAGGGCATACTCACCGAAACCATGTTTGGTCTTATTCATAATGCGCAATTAAAAGAGCTGCAATTTATTATTAGCGGTAATGGCTTTGTTGATACAGAAAAAGACAACACCATTAGCACTATAGAATATCTCGATACGGACGACCAAGGCCGTCCACAATCATTGGCTTATAAAATCATCAACAAAGATATTGAAGGTAAATACCAAATCGAAAAGCATATTTTTACCGATCCTGATAGAAATAGCTTAATGATGAACGTGACCTTTACTGCTTTTGAAGCCGGCATTACTCCTCACCTATACGTTAACCCGCATATTGATAACAGCGGGGCAAATGATATTGCTTTTGTTGACGGCCAAGCACTTGTGGCGCACACCAGTGATACAAACTCAACCGTTATGACCATTAAAACCGATGTTGATTTTGTCCACGCAAGTGCAGGTTTTGTGGGTACATCAGACGGCATTATCGACTTACAAGATAATGGTAAGCTAGACTCACACTATCAAACCACCAGTGATAACAATCAAGGTGGCAATGCTGCCTTAACGGTGCAATACCCAACGTTAGCCAAAGCCAATGACAGCCTAAGCTTTAACTTAGCCATCGGATTCGCTCAAGACAAAGCCAGCAGTTTAGCAACAGCACAGGCCACATTAGATGCCGGTTACGATGTGGTAAAGCAGGCTTATTTAGGCGATGAACAACATATTGGTTGGAAAGACTACCTCGCCTCACTCACACCATTGCCCAGCATGAGTGCTAACACTACAGATAACGGCAAACTGCTTTATACCAGTGCATTAGTGTTAAAAGCACAAGAAGATAAAACCCATGCGGGTGCGTTAATCGCATCCTTATCAAACCCATGGGGCGATACCGTGTCAGCCAAAGTCGGCAGTACAGGCTATAAAGCAGTTTGGCCGCGGGATTTTTACCAATGTGCGATGGCATTTTTAGCCATGGGCGATACGCAAACACCTAAAGTGGCGTTTGAGTATTTAAAGAAAGTTCAGGTTAATCAACAAACCCCAGGTTTTGCTGGCACACCCGGTTGGTTTTTACAAAAAACCCATGTTGACGGTGAAATTGAATGGGTTGGCGTACAGCTAGACCAAACTGCCATGCCCATTATGCTCGGCTGGAAAATGTGGCAGGCGGGCGTGTTAACCGATGCAGAGATCACCAACTGGTATCAGGACATGTTAAAACCTGCCGCCGACTTTC
Organism: Shewanella phaeophyticola; assembly: GCF_025398315.1. Classification (GTDB taxonomy): domain Bacteria; phylum Pseudomonadota; class Gammaproteobacteria; order Enterobacterales; family Shewanellaceae; genus Shewanella; species Shewanella phaeophyticola. The sequence goes on along the minus strand of NZ_JAODOQ010000001.1, from coordinate 1,436,513 downwards.
TAGTCACTGGTGGCAAAGTGAAGCTTGACTGGAATGAGACAAACATTACCCCACCCAATACACAGCAAGAGCGCTGGGAAGAACAAGCAGGATTTTCTCCGTCGACTACAGCAGCAATTATTGCCGGTTTAGTCGCAGCCAGTGACATCGCGACACTGGCAAAAGATGCTGATGCCAGCACATACCTTGCGCTAGCTCAAACACTGCAAAGCCAGCTTGAAACAAGCATAGTCACCACTAGCGGCTTACTCAGTGCAACTGAGGCGGCACAAACAGAGGGTAACGCGGCGCCTTATTACGTTCGCATTAGTCCTAATGGCAACCCCAACACCGCAGACAAACTACTCGATAACAATGGTAAGCCAGGCTTAGATCAACGACTGATTTTAGACGGCGGCTTTTTAGAGCTAGTGCGTTATGGCGTAGTGGATGCGCAAGACCCTGTTATTAAAAACAGCGTAATGCTGATCGATAATCAGCAACTTGAAGATAACTTACGGGTTAAGTACGAGTTTACCGCTAAAGATGGCAGTAAAGTACCGGGGTATCGCCGCTATGGTAACGACGGCTACGGTGAAGATACGGTTACAGGTTTTAGCTATGCTGAAAATGGCAATACCGAAGATCAACGCGGCCGAGTATGGCTCTTCTTTACTGGCGAGCGTGGCCATTACGAATTAGCGCTTGCTAAAGCCAATGGCAGCTTAACCCCAGACACTAAGCAAGGGTTAATAAATACCTATGTTCAGGGCATGGAAACCTTTGCCAACCAAGGGTTAATGTTACCAGAGCAAGCCTGGGACGGTGTTGGTAACCCAACGCGCTATAATTACAAAATGGGTGATGGTACCAACTCAGCAACACCGTTAGCGTGGACTCATGCTGAATACGTTAAATTAGTCCGCTCAATGACCGATGAGCAAGTATGGGACTTTTATCCTGTGGTGAAACAACTAGCTCAATAATGTTTTGAGACAACGAATAATAGCTAAACGCTTATTTTAAATGATGAGTATGTACCTCCCTACTAAAAAGCTGTTGCTAAATGCAATGGCTTTTTTTGACCAAATCAAAATATAATATTGATAATTAAACACTATTTTGTAAAAATGATTAAGATTAATAAAAATTAACGTTAAGGACTAACGAATGGATTGGTATTTAAAGGTTTTAAAACAATATTTTGATTTTAAAGGACGCGCTCGTCGTAAAGAATATTGGATGTTTGTATTAATTAACACCATTTTCAGTGTGATACTGACGTTAGTTGACATGGGTACTGGCCTGTACAGTGACATCTACGGCACAGGTTTGTTGAGCTCGCTTTATTCGTTAGCAGTATTGATTCCAAGTATTGCGGTCAGTGTGCGTCGCTTACACGATACAGATCATTCGGGCTGGTGGTTATTTTTATTGCTTATCCCGTTGATTGGCGCGCTGATTATTTTGGTTGTGCTGTGTTTTAACAGTAAAGATGACAACGAATACGGCCCAAACCCAAAAGCCCAGCCAAGCTTTACCGATAACGACAATTTAGCGCTTTAATTAATGGGTTAAAACAAAAAAAGAGCAAGGTCGATGACCTTGCTCTTTTTTATATAATTCGTTTACGGCGATAATTTGTATCATGCTATAAAGAGCGCTTTAATACTGCTACGTTAGCTTTTTGATGGTATTAATTTCATCACGCCATTCATTAATAGCACTGCTAAGCCACCGGCAACCACACCAAATACGGCATTAAGCACACTGGGCGTTAACAGCCCTAAAACGCCACCTACAACATTAATTTGCTCAACCACCACGGCCGCATGTTCTATCCATTCAAACACCACATGGATGCCGTGAGTTAAAATGCCACCGCCCACCATAAACATGGCAATGGTGCCCACAACGGTGAGTATTTTCATTAAATAAGGCGCAGCAGAGACCAGCATTAAACCAATATTGTGGCCTAAGCCTTCGGCTTTACGTTTGGCAAGGTATAAACCTAAATCGTCAATTTTAACAATGCCAGCCACTAGGCCATATACGCCAACCGTCATGATAATAGCAATAACCGACAAGGTTAAAAATTGTGCTCATTAAATCCATGTGTGCGGCAACACCTAAGCTAATGGCAATAATTTCAGCTGACAACACAAAATCGGTACGAATAGCGCCTTTGATTTTGTCTTTTTCAAATGCAGCCAAATCATCAATGTCAGCTTTGCCTTTAGCAACAATGGTTTCATCGTCAGTTAGCGCGGCCTTTTTATGCGTCATCGAGTGATAGACTTTCTCAAAGCCTTCATAACATAAAAACAAGCCACCAAACATCAACAGCGGCGTAATTGCCCAGGGAATAAAAGCACTGATTAATAACGCCAACGGCACCAGAATCAATTTATTACGAAATGAGCCTTTGGCAACCGCGTATACCACAGGTAATTCACGTTCAGAGGCGACGCCAGACACTTGTTGGGCATTTAAGGCTAAATCATCGCCCAGCACTCCTGCTGTTTTACGCGCCGCCACTTTACTCATTGCTGCTACGTCATCCAAAATCGTCGCAATGTCATCTAACAAGGTTAATAAACTGGCGCCTGCCATAATTGCTTGTATCCTTTATCAATCAAAAATTGAGTGAATATGTTGATGTTTGCTGGCCTTTAAGCTGGCTAGCATGTCACCTATATTCGGTGTAAATGCATTCTTGGGTATAAATACATTCTTTGAGTAAATGCACTATGGCCAACAATTCGACTATCAATCGCTAGTCAATATTAGCACCGCATGAATTACGAACAACCAAACTGGTTTTAAGTAATTGTTGACTCACTTCTTCGCCGCGTATTTGCTTAAGCACACTTTCGACTAAAATCTCTCCTGCAAATTGGGTATCTTGCTTTACCGTGGTGAGCGCTGGGTTGGCAAAGCTGGCGACTGGAATATCATCATACCCCACCACTGCAATGTGTTCTGGAACTAACACACCACGCTTTTTTAATGCCCTTATTGCCCCAATAGCAATCAAATCACTGGCGGTAAAAATGGCTTCAAATGGCACGCTACTGTCAAGCAGTGCGTTAGCGGCTTCATAACCTGATGCTTCGGTATTAAATGCATCATGCTGTAACTGCTCATCTGCTTGAATATCCGCTTTGTTTAAGGCTTCAACGTGGCCAAGATAGCGGTCGCGAAATTCAGGGCTATGGCTAGATGAGTCACCTAAAAAGGCAATTTTTTTATGGCCTAAACTTAATAAGTGTTCGGTGGCAATATAACCACCTTGGTGGTTGTCACAACCAATTGATAATACAGCTTTATTGTTGTGCTCTGCTCCCCAAATGACAAAGTGGGTGTTTTTTTCAATTAAGGTTTCTAGCTTATGGGCGTAGTCCACGTAATCGCCATAGCCTAGTAAAATAATGCCATCGGCTTTGTTGCTGTCTTCATAATCCGCGTGCCAATCTGACGATAATTGTTGAAACGACACCAATAAGTCATAGCCTTGACGTGCTGTTGCACGGGTTATCGATCCCAACATAGATAAGAAAAATGGATTGATCATGGAGTCGTCATTTGTGGGATCTTCACAAATTAACAAGGCCAATGTCAGGCTATTTTGAGTTCGTAAATTACTGGCATTCTTATCAACTTTGTAATTCATCTCTTTGGCAATAGCCTGGATGCGCTGACGCGTTTCTAAGTTCACCAACGGACTGTTTCGTAACGCACGCGAGACTGTCGACTGCGACACACCGGCACGGTACGCGATATCAATAGAGGTCGCTTTTGAGGTCATTATTATTTTTACCCTTAATCGTTATCGTCGTTGCCACATACAAAAACAACCAAGATAAATTACTTTATTTGGCTGTTTTTTATATCATTTACGACGAAAAATTATAACCCAAGCTCACTCAATAAATCATCGGCATCATCAGCGACTAACCCTTTTACGTTAGGATCACCTAACATATCTGGTTTAGTTTCTGATTTTTTGGATGTTTGTTTACCATGAGTTTCTATCAATGAATCTAGGTCAAACTCTTCATCTACTTCAAAGTCAGCTGAACGAATAAACTCCGTTTTGTCCATGGCAAATTCAAGATAGAAGATGTGGTTATTTTCGGTTTTAAATGACACCCGTCTTGCCACGGCATCATCAAGGTTAGTATCTACCGATATCGTTAACTCTTTATTAATAGTTAACATTTTCGGCTGACTTTGACTGATAGAGGTTTGTAATTCTGTTGAAATCTTGCCAATAAAGTCGCCCAAAATTTGATTCATTAACTCGCCCATCACATTACCCACATCATCAGATGTGTGTGAAAACGCCAATTCAGACTCCGGCATGCCCATATTTATCATGTAACGGCGATAAATTTCGATTGCCGCATCGGCCGAAAAGTTAATCACGACTAAACCAGAAAAGCCGCCATCGAAAATTGAAAAACAACCCAAATCTGGTTTTAAACGGGTACGGGAAATGCTTTGCACCATACCTGCGTGACTAATTTGACTGGCACTGGTGCTTGATAGTACATGAGAAACGGAATGGCACAGTTTTAAAAGAATGTCGTCGTTGTTAACTGTATTCGGGGTCATGGCTTAGGTACCTTTTCATTATTTAAGCTAATCTTGCGGGTAAAACGCAAAAAAATCAAAATTAAAACAATTGATTAGCATGTAAAATAACCAAACGAGCTCAAAATGTGTTTAACCGTATGATATATTGGTAGTTTTATTACTTTAGCTACCACACAATAAAAATGTTAAATCTTATGCTTTGTTCACATAAATGCAGTCTCGCGGTTATCATTTATACTTAATCGACTATAATCACATCACCTTAATATGGACATTTTTTTTGGGACTGTAAATGATTGAATTATTGAGACGTTTAACTATTTTAAAGCGTTTGTTTATCATGCTTATCTTGGCAGCGATCGGCACGGTTGTGTTTGGATCTTTTTCAGTAAAAGAACAATACTCTCATTTAGTCGATGAGCAGCAAAAACAAGTCAGTGAGCAAGCAAGCTTAATGGTCAACATGCTGAAGGTACTGCAACAACAGCAGCAATTATCTCAAGACGACTTACTCACCTTTGTCGCAGACATTCAATTAAGTCAGTATATGGATTTACTGGTGGTTGATAATCAAAGCAAAGTGCTTTTTAGCACGATTAAAGGTACAACAGGCCAAACCATTAGTGCACTAACCGCTAATAGTGACACAACTTACAGCCAATTAATCAGTGGTGTGAAACAAGCAACAACACAAGCACAATTATCACTCAAGGTGAGTGGCAATGAAGCACAAACCGTATTAGCCGCAGCAGCTTATTTACCAGCAAATCAATTGACCTTCATTACCCAAGCTAATTTAGATCAAATCAACCAAAGCATGACCGGTATTATTATTGATTACTTAATCATTATGCTGTTTATTTCTGTGCCCATTTTTGCGTTCTTTTTATTGCTCAATCACTCTATTACTCAGCCGTTAAAAGATGCGACTAATGCAATGGAGCAAATTGCCAAAGGTGAAGGCGACCTCACCCAACGCTTATCGACTATCGGTGATGATGAAGTCACCAAACTTGCCGATGGCTTCAATCAATTTGTAATAAAAATAGCCGACATGGTGGCGCATTTACAACCGTTAGGACACAGCTTAAACGATGAAGCTCATCACTTATTTGAAACCGTTAAGCAATCAAATGAGAGTGCCAATCAGGTCAACAATGAAACCCAAAGCGTGGCCACCGCGATTAATCAAATGCTATCAACCAGCCAAGAAATGGCTCGTAATACTCAAGATGCAGCACAAGGCGCTAATAACGTTAAACATCAGGCTGAACAAAATCAGCAATTAATGCAACAAACCGTTGAGCATACTGAAAACTTAGTCAGTGAGTTAAAACAGTCTGAGCAAGTCTCTGTGAGTTTGAGTCAGTCCTCTGCTGAAATTGGCAGCATTCTAGATGTCATAGGCAGTATTGCAGACCAAACTAACTTGTTAGCATTAAATGCGGCCATTGAAGCGGCAAGAGCGGGCGAGCACGGTCGTGGGTTTGCGGTAGTGGCAGATGAAGTACGTGCTTTAGCAACAAGAACCCAATCTTCAACCAACGAAATCAATAAAATTGTAGGGCAAATTCAGAAAGGTATTCAATCGGTAATCGACAGCAATACTCATACTCAGCAGCAATCATCTCAATTACAGTCAAAAGCCGTTCAATCTAGCGAAGCCATTATTGAGATTTTAGCGCTAATTGAAAACATCAGTAACATGACTGCACAACTTGCCAGCGCCACAGAAGAACAAGCCTTGGTCACTGAAGACATTAATCGCAATGTCACTACCATTTCAGAATTAACGGAATTATCTTTAAGCGCCAACGAAACCCATTCTCATGCTGCGCAATCATTGCAAACGGTGAGTCAAGACATAAGCCAAACCTTGGGACAATTTAAGATTTAAGCCCACGCGAATTGACCCACCGCTAAAGCCAGCAATTGTTATTGCTGGCTTTACTTTACTTACCTAATGTCTTTTTGCTCTAGGGTTTGCCCTTAGCATCACTTTTAGCCCTGCATACTTTAAGGTATATTAGGCGCTTCAGATTGAATACCTGAGTATTTCAACCTTGCTTATTACTGTGTATCAATGAGTTGGCCACATTATAAACAGCTGAAATATAGCGATAAATGAGTATTTAGTTGTCATTCATTAATGAGTATTTTCTCTATGTATCAAAAAACGGTTACGATTGTTGCTCCGCATGGTATCCACACTCGCCCAGCAGCTTTATTAGTCAAAGAAGCTAAAGCATTTAGCTGTGACGTTATGGTAGAGTGCAATGGCAAGCAAGCCAGTGCCAAAAGTTTATTTAAATTACAAACATTAGGTTTATACCAAGGTGTTTCTGTAACAGTATTTGCCACTGGGGAGCAAGCGCAAGCGGCAGTCGACAAAATTGCCTCATTGCTGATCACTCTCAGTTAAAAGGACACTTTATGTCATTCAATGGAATTGTTGTTTCCACGGGCATCGCGTTTGGTAAAGCATTAACCATGACCTCGCAAATGCCGCCGCTGGATTTTAAGCTCCTAAATGCAGAGCAAATTAAGCTTCAGCAACAACAATTAACCCATGCCATTGAACTGCTCATCAGCCATTTGCAACATTGCCAGCGTCACCTTTGTCAAGAATGTGAAAACTTTCAGCTTATCGATGCCGATATCATGCTGCTTGAAGATGAAGAGTTACAGCAAGAATTACAACAACATATTAAACAATTTAAAGTATGTGCAGCGGTGGCGATTGATCGCATATTTAATCAACAAGCGGCACAATTAGCGGAGCTAGACGACCCATACCTTGCTAACCGCAGTAATGATATTCTCTGTTTAGCTAAGCGGCTCATCAGTGCCTTGCATGGTCATTTACAATGGGATTTATCAACACTCATTGAAGACACCATAGTACTGGCCGATGATTTAACCCCGGCAGAATTTGCCATTTTGCCTCTAAAACACATCAAAGGCATTGTGTTAGCGTCTGGTGGATTAACCAGTCACACCGCAATTTTAGCTCGCGCTGCGGGCATACCTGCGCTGTTAAATTATCAGTTTTCAGAGCACCATCAGGCCATAAAAGACGGCGAACCATTAATTTTAGATGCTATCTCTGGCGAGCTACACACGGCTCCTACTGCCGCCTTATTGAGTCAATTGCAACAAAAGCAGCAACAAGAGCTCCAGCGGCGCCAAGCTCTCACTGCTTATAAAGATAAACCTAGCATCACTCAAGATGGCCATAGCATCACTTTATTGGCCAACGTAGGCAATTTAAGTGAGGTATCTCATGTCACCGACGTTGGTGCGCAAGGCATAGGTTTATTTAGAACAGAATTTTTATTGATGAATGCCAAGGCGTTGCCTAATGAGCAACAACAATACAAATTATACTCCGATGCATTACACAGTCTCCAAGGGCAGGTATTGTCGGTACGCACCTTTGATATTGGTGCCGACAAAGAAATCCCTTACTTACAGCAATCGGCAGAAGATAATCCCGCACTGGGCATTCGTGGGATCCGTTATAGTTTGGCTCATCCAGACACTTTTATTAACCAGGTGAAAGCAGTGCTTCGCGCCGCCATTCACGGTCAGGTGAGGTTAATGTTCCCAATGGTGAGCCAAATAGAAGAACTTGAAAGTGCAATGGCATTAATTGACCACGCCAAGGCACAATTGATTGAGCAAGAAAAAAGTTTTGGTGAGCTCAGTTACGGTATTGTAGTTGAAACACCTGCAGCAGTGTTTAACTTACCCAGCATGTTGCCATTACTGGACTTTGTCAGTATCGGCACCAATGATTTAACCCAATATACCTTGGCCGCAGATCGTACAAATCCACATTTAGCCAAACAGTATCCCGCATTATCACCGGCAGTGATTGAGTTAATCTCAATGACCATAGCCCACTGTAAACAAGCTAAGGTTAAGGTCTCTTTGTGTGGAGAACTGGGTAGCGACCCGCAAGTTTTACCCTTATTAGTCGGCCTGGGTTTAGATGAAATCAGTATTAATCCAACGAGTCTGCTCGAAGTCAAAGCCGCACTCATCAACGGCCGATATCAAGATTTTGTAACACATGCGCAAAACGTCAAGCGCCTAACACGCATTGACGAAATACGCACAGCTATAAACACTGTTAATTGTAATTAAAACTGGTAAAGTTATCAGAGCTGTTTACAATTAAACACATAAAAATATTAATAAAAGGTGCCTTTCCTTATGGGATTTTTAAGCCGCATTAGACGACTCATTTCAGGCCAACCGCAATTAACTGGCGGTATTGCTATTTTAGCACCGGTATCTGGTGACATTGTTGCCATCGAAAAAGTACCCGATGTTGTTTTTGCCGAAAAAATAGTCGGTGATGGGATAGCAATCGACCCTAAAGGCGAGTTTATCCTTGCCCCTATCGATGGCACCATTGGTAAAATATTTGAAACCAATCACGCCTTTAGTATTGAGTCTCCACAAGGGCTTGAGCTATTTGTGCACTTTGGCGTTGGCACTGTTGAGCTAAGAGGTAATGGCTTTAAACGGTTAGCAGAAGAAGGCCAACAAGTTAAAGCGGGGCAACCTATCCTGTCATTTGATTTGGCTTTCTTACGAGACAATGTTGAGAGCTTATTAACCCCTGTAGTACTTGCCAATATGGAAGATGTTAAACAACTCGACAAAGCCCAAGGCAGTGTGGTTGCAGGCAAAGACGTGATTTTTACTGTGCAAATGTAGCGTTAACGCCTAACCTCATACTCTTCCTAACAAATAAAATGCAAGTGCTTTTAGCTTGCATTTTATGAAATCTATTCAAAAGCCCGCAATAACCTTGTTCAAGCTGCGACTCAATGCCACAATATCAGCATTATCTTTAGCAACAACGGCCTTGCCTGAAAAACAGCCGCTAAGCCCATTTATAACCTCACCGACAAAAGGGAGTTTTCTTTTGACTTTATACGGCATTAAAAATTGCGATACCGTGCGTAAAGCGCGCAAATGGTTAGAAGCCGAAAACATTGATTTCACCTTTCATGATTTTCGTGAAAATGGCTTAACCGCTGATACCGTAAAACAGTGGGTAGACATTGTTGGTTGGGAAGTTCTATTTAATAAGCGCAGCACCAGTTTTCGCGGGTTAACCGATGCTGAAAAGTCTGACATCACTCAAGAAAAAGCCATTGCGTTAATGGTGCAATATCCAACCCTAGTAAAACGCCCTGTCCTAGTTAAACAAGACAGCATTCTTATCGGCTTTAAAGCAGAACAATATCAAGCGTGGTTTGCATAATGAATGACGTTATTGAGTTAACAAAAGACTTAATCTCACGCCCGTCGGTCACGCCGCTGGATGAAGGCTGTCAGACATTAATGGCTAATCGCCTTGAGGCCATTGGTTTTGAGATTGAAGCTATGGTGTTCGAAGACACCACTAATATGTGGGCAAGACGCGGTAAAGGCCAACCGGTATTTTGTTTTGCCGGCCATACCGATGTGAATCCCCGCAGGTGACTTAAACCGCTGGCATACCCCACCGTTTGAGCCAACCATCATTGATGATTATATCCATGGGCGCGGCGCAGCTGATATGAAAGGCTCGTTAGCAGCAATGATTATCGCAACAGAACGTTTTGTAGCAAAACATCCCGATCATAATGGTTCCATTGCTTACCTCATTACCAGTGATGAAGAAGGCCCTTTTATTAACGGTACCACTCGGGTAATTGACACCTTAGAAGCCCGTAATGAAAAGATCACCTGGTCATTAGTCGGCGAGCCATCATCAACTCACAAACTTGGTGATGTGGTAAAAAATGGTCGTCGTGGCAGCTTAACTGGCAACTTAACGGTTAATGGTATTCAAGGCCATGTGGCTTACCCTCACCTTGCAGACAACCCAATCCACAAAGCCTCGCCTGCACTAGCTGAGCTTGCGCAAATGCATTGGGACAATGGTAACGAATTTTTTCCGCCAACCAGCTTTCAAATTGCCAACATCAATGGCGGAACAGGTGCATCGAATGTAATCCCAGGGGATCTTAAGGTCATGTTTAACTTCCGTTACTCGACTGAAGTGACCGCCGAAGAATTAATTACCCGTGTGGTTAACATTCTTGATGCTCACGGGCTCGACTACAATATTGACTGGGTGTTTAATGGATTGCCGTTTTTAACCGGTGACGATGCATTGCTTGATGCAACCCGTGACGCCATTCGTGAAGTCACTGGATATGATACCGACCCACAAACCTCTGGCGGCACCTCTGATGGGCGTTTTATTGCCCCAACCGGCGCCCAAGTCATTGAGCTTGGCTACTGTCAATGCCACCATTCATAAAGTGAATGAATGCGTTAAAGTGTCAGATTTAGAAGTCTTAGCGAATTGTTATGAGCGCATTTTGGAAAAACTGTTGTGCGACTAACTCCAACGCTCAATGTTGATATTCCTCAACAGCAAGCTAAATTGTATGGCTTAGACAGTCAGCAATTAGTTACCATTGGGGATTTTTTACTTGAGCAGCACACGGCAGCGGCTTTTGCCAATATGCAACTCGCCGCCGCAGATAGTGGTATAGACTTGCAGATTTGCTCAGCTTATCGACCTTTTGAACGCCAAGCGCTTATTTGGAATGCTAAAGCCTCAGGCGCTCGGCCTCTGTTAGATAAAGCCTCGCAACCAGTAAACTATGACGCGTTATCAGAGCCGCAACTTATCGACACTATTTTGATTTGGTCTGCCTTACCGGGCGCGTCGAGACACCATTGGGGCACCGATATTGACGTGTTTGATGCCAAACAAACCAGTAAAGCGTCACTGCAATTGGTTACCGCCGAATATCAAGACTCTGGCCGTGCGCGACAATGCACCAATGGTTACAACAACATGCAAGCCAATATGGGTTTTACTTCCCGTATCAGCCACAACAAAGTGGTGTAAGCCCTGAACCCTGGCATTTAAGCTATTACCCTATCGCCGATACCTATTTAGCTCAATTTAACCCTATCGAATTAGCTAAAGTATTGTCTGGTGCCGAAATAGCATTACAATCGTCGCTACTCGAGCGATTAACCGAATTAGTCGATCACTATGTTTTTTATGTCGCGCCCTCTCCGGCTTAATGCCTGCGTGCTACTTTTTATTTAATGAGCCAGCTAAATGTCATTACAATTAACCAGTAAAACCATCAATCAACACCCTCTTCACTATGTTGACCAAGGCACAAGGTCTACCTTACTTTTTTGTCATGGTTTGTTGGCCAGCAGCCAGATGTGGCAAGCTCAAATAACCGAGTTAAGCACGCAATATCGCTGTATTGCCGTGGACTTTTGGGGACATGGCCAAAGCACAACCCTGCCAGAAAGTTGCGATAATCTTCAAGATGTTGCCAAAGACTTACTCGACTTAATGAATACTCTTGAAGTGAGCAACTTTGCTGTCATTGGCCATGGTAGTGGTGGCGCTATTGCTACAGAAATGGTGCTAATGGCTCCCGTTCGTGTACAAGGCCTTGTCATGCTCAACAGTTTTGTCGGCTTTGAGCCACAAGTCAACTGCGCAAAGTATCAAGGTTTTATGGCACAAGTGGCCAATGCTCAGGCAATGCCAGCCGCATTAGCAACAAGCTTAACTGAATTGTTTTTCAGTAAAGATGCGATACAGACGAGTCAGTACAATGCGGCATTAGCTCAAGCAATTAAAGAATTTAATCAACAACTAACCGACATCAGCCCATCGCAAATAACGCCATTATTAAAGTTTGCTAATATGGCAATTTTTAAACGCGACACCTTAGAGTCTGTTGAGGCATTAACTTTGCCCGCCTTAATTGCAGTTGGCTTAAATGGTTACTTACGTACAGCATTAGAAAGCTATTTAATGCATGACTGTATTGATGGCAGTCAATTGTTGCATATTGATCAAGCTGGGCATTTGGCTAATATTGAGCAAGCCGAGTTTTTCAACCAGCATCTTATTGATTTTTTGTGTAAAGTGAATTTTAATTAATCAACAAGATGGATAGACCAGATCCATCTACATTGCTGATATACTCGTTACAAATTTTCATATTGCCTGTGAACCTTCACCGGCAACCTAGTCAAAAATCAGAGCGCCAATGAAACTTCTTAAACCATTATTTGATAATAATCGCCGGTGGGCTGAACGGATCAATAAAGAAGATCCTACTTTTTTTGAACAGCTCGCTAAACAACAAACCCCGGAATACTTGTGGATTGGATGTTCGGATAGCCGGGTACCATCAAACCAAATTATCGACTTATTACCCGGTGAAGTTTTTGTTCACCGTAATATTGCCAACATGGTGATTCATACCGACTTAAACTGCTTATCGGTGCTGCAATATGCCGTCGATGTACTCAAAGTAAAGCACATTATGGTGGTAGGTCACTATGGATGTGGTGGTGTGCGTGCCGCAATGGGTAAAGAACGCTTTGGCTTAATTGATAATTGGCTAGGACACCTGCGTGACATTCATCGTATTCACTATACTGATCTTGAACCGATGACAGAGCAACAGCGTTTTGATCGTTTATGCGAACTCAACGTCATGGAACAAGTATCAAACGTGGTTTCGACCAATATTATTCAAGAAGCATGGGACCGCGGCCAAGATGTAGCCATTCACGGCTGGATTTACGGTATCGACAACGGTTTACTGACAGACTTAGATGTGACTGTTGACCGTGTCCATGGTAGAGATATTCCGTAAATACCCGTGTAAAATAATCTAACACTGGCCTGCAGTATCTCATTAAACGGATATTTAGCAGGCTTTTGTTTATGTGAGCAAATCAAAAAATATATCGTGTTAAATTATGTGCAATAACCTTTATTAAACGCGAACTTTTTAAACAAACGATGCTTTATATCGAGATGATTTCGCGAAACATGCATCGTCAGGTTGATTGGGTATATAATAAACCTCATCATCTAACCCAAGTTGCGGTTAACTCACAATATATTCTGTTATTGAGGTGTCGTTTATCCTCAATAGATATCGTCTACAACCAGTAGGGCTAATTTAATGAACGTTACTCTTATTATTCCAGCACGTTATGGCTCAAGCCGTTTTCCTGGCAAACCCCTCGCCCTCATTGCGGGTAAGCCTATGATCCAACGCGTGTATGAACGTGCTGCATTGGCAAAAGGTATCGACAATATCTTTGTTGCCACTGATGACGACCGAATTAAAAATGCAGTCGAAGCCTTTGGGGGTAAAGCGGTCATGACCGATCCTGATGCCGCATCAGGTACCGACCGTATTAACGATGCCATTGAACGTTTAGGTTTAGGTGAAGACGACTTAGTCATTAATTTACAAGGCGATCAACCGCTGATCGACCCAAGCTCAATTGAACAAATGGTAAGCTTGTTTCAACAGCACCCAGGTGAATTTGAAATGGCGACACTGGGCTTCCAAATTACCGAAGAAAAAGAATTAGACGACCCAATGCACGTTAAAGTGGTATTTGATAATGACTACAATGCATTGTACTTCTCGCGAGCGTGTATTCCATTTGGTCGTGATATTAAAGACCACCCTGTTTACAAACACATTGGCGTCTATGCTTATACTAAGCGCTTTATTAATGCCTTTGCCAAGTTACCGGTAGGCAGACTAGAAGACATTGAAAAACTTGAGCAATTACGTGCCTTAGAAAATGGACACAAAATTAAAGTCGTGATCAGTCACTACAATGCACCTGAAGTTGACGTACCTGATGATATTGAAAAGTGTGAACGCATCTTAGCAACAAGCTAAATCCATTACCGCGCTGCTGAGATTAGACAAGCTAGCGCAAAATGACTGGAGTGACACATGAGTTTAGAAGGTTATGAAGTTTGGCTGATAATCATTTTAGTCTTAGGAGTGATTGCCAGTAATCTTGCAGTGCTTAAGTACTCGGCTAAATTTAAAATGCCGCAATTTGGCGATCCAAAAGATGATAAATCATCATCAGCAAAACCCAAAGATGAAGCGCAAGATGATTCAACCATTCCGGCAGGCCCAGATGATTCCACAAGTGGTAACAACACTGATATCACAGACAGTACATCTAAACGTGAATAGATAAATATTCACGAAAAATAGGCCATAAAAAACGCTAGCAAGTTAACTTGCTAGCGTTTTTTATTTATTCGCGATTATTTGTAACCGACTATTTGTTGGAGTTAGAAGCTTGCTTGGTGCTTATTCACTGTCGAGGGTCATTTTAGGTGTCTCAGCGTTAGGCCAGGCATTTAAAACCGCTTTAACTAACGAGGCTAACGGTATGGCAAAAAAGACGCCCCATACACCCCACAGACCGCCAAACACTAACACTGCGGCAATGATAACCACAGGGTGCAAATCTACCGCATCTGAAAACAGCAATGGCACCAACACATTACCATCGAGCGCTTGAATAACGCCGTAACTCAGCATCAAATAGCCAAATTCAGGGCTAAACCCCCATTGAAAGAACGCCACTAACGCAATAGGAAGGGTCACTAAGGTTGCCCCTACATACGGAATAAGTACAGACAAACCAGTTAATACACCTAATAAGGCTGAATATCGTAAGCCCATCAATGCAAAAACCACATAGCTAACTACGCCAATAATCACAATCTCAATGACCTTGCCACGAATATAATTGAAAATTTGTTGATCCATTTCAAGCCATACTTTTCTGGCTAAATCACGATTATCCGGAAAAAAGCGCTTACTGCCTTTTAATAATTGCTCTTTGTCTTTTAAAAAGAAAAACACTAACAAAGGCACTAAAATCGCGTAAACCATCAGCACTAATAATGACGCTGAATATCCTAAAATTTGTTTACCCAAATCAAGTAAATGCTGGGTATCGAGCATTTTATTGATTTCTTCCATCATTGAATCAAGCTGTGCAGCACTGATAAATTGCGGGTATTCAGCACTTAACCCTTTGACAATAGACATGCCTTTATCAATCATCGTGGGTAAATCAGCCACTAATGATACACCTTGACGCCAAATGCTTGAAGTCAGTCCTAACATTAAAATCAGCATTAACCCTAAAAATGCAACTAATACAATACTGGCTGCAGCGGTTCGGCTAATCCCTAAACGAGACATCTGCGCCACAGGCCATTCAAGTAAAAAGGCCAATACTAGCGCAATCAATAAAGGCGCAAGAAGCCCTGCACCAAAGTACAACGCCAAACCAATACCAACAATAATAAACATCAACGTAATGGCATGGGGATCGCTAAAACGGTTTTTGTACCATTCAGTTAAAAATGACAGCATTGAACAACCTTTATATTAAAACGCTAAATTAGTTTGTTTTGGTGATAATCACGGATAAACAATGCGACTCATCAGTGACTATTTCAATACCAAAACCCATTTTTTTCATTAACAAGGGAACATCTCGGCGTGAGCCGTGGTCAGAGAGTAAAACATGTAAGGTTTCACCCACTTGCATCTGCTTTAGTAAAAGTTTCACTTTCACTAGAGGATAAGGGCAAGAATATGGGGTTAAATCAATAAAAATCATTATGAACTTGCTTTAATCATTCTAGGGCTATTATCCTAGCTTGAACACTAAACCACAAGCGATGTTGCAAAACCAACTTGTGCGTTAAGCCAAGAACTTACGACTCATTTAGCATTATAGGTTTCGCTTGCGTAAATTATCATTATCAAGTTTTTCTAAAGCATTAACAGCCACAGCGATCAGTATTGTGTTGGCGGGTAGTATTGCCCATAGCTTTGCCAATAACGACCTTCCAGATCTTGGCACCGCAGCCGTTAATACCTTCAGTCTAGAAAAAGAAAGTGTGTATGGCGACGCCTACATGCGAGTTATCCGTTCAAGTACACCAGTATTAAACGATCCGGTGTTAAGCCAATATTTATCCGAGCTCGGCAATAAACTGGTGGCTAACGCAACAGGCGTTAAAACCCCGTTTTATTTCTTCTTGTTGCGTAATGATGAAATTAACGCGTTTGCCTTTTTTGGTGGCCATGTTGGTGTGCATACCGGATTATTTTTAAATGCTGATAATGAAAGTGAACTCGCCTCAGTATTAGCCCACGAAATTAGCCATGTGACACAGCGACACTTAGCGCGCTCACTTGAAGCACAACAAAAAAGCTCAACAGCAACTATTGCAGGGATGCTAGGCGCGATATTACTGACGATTGCGGCGCCACAAGTGGGTATTGCTGCGCTGGCAACCACCCAAGCCCTTGCGACACAATCGTCAATTAACTACACCCGGCTCCACGAAAAAGAAGCCGACCGCATTGGTATGCAAATTTTAGTTGATGCAGGTTTTGACCCTAATGCTGCGGCGACATTCTTTGGGCAATTGGCCGTACGTTACCGTTTTTCAACCACTCCGCCACAAATGCTATTAACTCACCCATTACCTGAATCTCGGATAACAGAAGCCCGTAACCGTGCGGCTCAATATCCCGAACGGCATGTTCCAGATAGTTTACTGTACCAATTGGCTAAGGCGCGAATTCAAGTTCGATTTTCAAGCTTTAGTGATGATGCGGCATTGTCTCTATTTGAACAGCAATTAAAAAAACGTGAATATACCCATAAAGATGCTGCGCTTTACGGTAAAGCCTTGGCATTGTTTCGCTTAGAAAAGTTTGAACAGGCAGAAGTCATCATTGATGAGCTACTGAAAAAAGACGACAATAATTTGTTTTATATCGACACTAAAACGGATTTATTGGCACAAAAAAAGGCATATCCACAAGCTATTGCACTATTAGAATCACAGCGCAAGTTAAAGCCCACGTCACAAGTGATTAATATTAACCTTGCCAATATTTATGTTGAAGCAAATCAACCTACTAAAGCTATTCCATTACTGGAAGAAACAATCTTTTTAGACAAGCAAAACATGCTGCCGTATCAAATTATGTCCGATGCTTACCGCAAGCTTGATAACAAAGCATTAGAGTATTATAGCAATGCTGAAATAATGGCACTTACTGCAAACTATCAAGGTGCGATTGACCAACTTAACTACGCTTATCGTTACTCAGAAGGCAATACCTTGCAATTAGCCCGAATTGAAGCCAGGATCCGCCAGTTTAGACAAGCTGACAGAGAAATGGATCAGTTTAAGTAGATATAACTGTATCTCTTTACGCGTAAATTTTTGATAGAATAATGGCAAACGTATTGTTTGCCATTTTTTATGACGGAATGTCCAATGACTAAAACTAAAACAACAATTTTACACAATCCTCGCTGCTCAAAAAGTCGTGAAACACTCGCATTACTAGAAGCGAACGGAGCTGACATCACTGTAGTTGAATACTTAAAGCAACCGCCTAGTGAAGCTGAAATTAATAATATTTTATCGTTACTCGGTGTGAGCGCTCGCCAAATGATGCGCACCAAAGAAGATGAATATAAAGCCCAAAATTTAGCAGACCCTGCACTAACAGAAGAGCAACTGATTAGTGCTATGGTCGCCACACCAAAGTTAATTGAGCGCCCAATCGTACTGGCTAATAATCAAGCAGCCATTGGCCGTCCACCTGAAAATGTTTTATCTATTCTGTAACGAGTAACATAATGACCACACAAACCTTGTTTCAACTCAGCCGTATTGGTTACCTTGCTTTACTCCTGCTGCTTAGCGGCTGGTTTATACAACAAGGCATAAATGGCACTTATTCTCTTGGTTTTAGTTTAATTTGGATTGTGCCATTACTCTTTCCGCTAAAAGGCATTATTAGCGGTAACCCTTACACCTATGCCTGAGTACAGCTTTATTTTATGTGTGTATTTGCTACATGGTTTAACCCTAGCGTATATCACCACTGACGCGTTTGCCTTTGCGCTGATTGAATCTGTGTTGATTTGTATTTTATTGGTTACCTTTCCTTTCTATGCCCGCAAACGCGGCCGTGAATTAGGCTTAGGATTAAAGAAAAAATCTGAACAAAAATAGAGTTCTAGCATTTAAATTGTTTTATAAGAAAGCGCCTTATGGTGCTTTTTTTGTTTATTGCGTTGCCACAATACGGCATACTACATTTGTTTGTTAACAAGATGTTGTATAAAAATAACTATAAACAATAACCTCAAACAATAGACATGGAGTCATTTAATGAATGTACCGCGTAATGTAAGCCTTTACAGCCTTCTAACCAGTACCATATTACTCACAGCCTGTGGCGGTGACTCTTCCGATGATAACTCGGCTATACCATCCTCTTCAGCTTTTGAGATCTGCAATGATGATTCAAGCACAAGCTTAGTATCCACCGATTCTGAACTGGTTTTTATCGTTGAACAGGATTATGCCGCCAATAGACCTGGCAGTATTACTGCATCTATTGCCGATCAAGATAGTGCCGGTCGTACGTTTTTATGGCAACAAGTCTCAGGTCCATAGCCTTGAGTTAGCCTCAGTGAATAGCCCAGTATTCGCCTTTACCCCCAGCAGTAACGATAACTACAGCTTCAAAGTAACGGTAACAGACGGTACGAGCAATTATGAAGAGGTGGTGTCAATAACCGCTGACTCTACTGATAATATTTTACGGATTAACAATGACCATCAAATGGTGGCCAATACAGACGCAAGTTTAAGAATTCAAAATATAAATGGCCAAGAGCCCACAGATATCAGTTGGTGCATGTACCCCAACATCGACAACGTAGGTTTTAATAGTGTCGATTTAACTGACACTAATCGACCACTGTTTAACGCGCCAGGTGTAAACAGCGACCGACTCATTAGCCTAAAAGCCAGTGCGATCTTTGACGGCCAAACAATCACTGATGATGTGCATTTGCTTGTCACAAAAGAGCAAGCCATCCCATCAAAAGCATACTTCACAAATTCACTTGCTCGGGTATATCCTTACAAAGCAGATTCAGCTTATGCAAATAATCTCGTCAACTGCACATATTCTAACCAACAAGTCGCTTCATGTAATATACTCAACGAACTGCCATTTATTAGCCAAGACAGTCAGTCAGACCCGATTGATACTATTATGGACAGAGTCGTAGTGTCGCACGACTGGATGGGACAGAATTTTGAAACTTACCTTCGTGCACAAACAAACAATGATTTTGTCGAACTATTACAATCAGTAACGGCGATTATCATCAGTTACGATATCAGACCATCCTTTTACAGTGGTTACATAGGTGCAATTTATATTGATCCAGAATATTTATGGCTAACACCAACTCAGAGAGACACCATTAACGAAACCCCAGACTATCGCAGTAACTATGGTGAAGAACTGAATTACCTTTCACCTTATCGTTATGTTAAAGATAACGATTATGCCAGCGAGTACATCGAAAAAGATAACCGAATCAACCGCACCATGGAGAACATGTCTGCTAATTTTGCTAGGCTCATGTACCATGAACTGGCTCATGCCAATGACTATTACCCGCAAAGTATTCATGCCACGCTTCAAGCGTAAAGCCTAAGAGAAGAGTTTGATCGTCGATTTGCTTCAGATGACATGCCATCAACACAACTTCAAATGCGTTACCCATTACTCAGTGATGAAATGTATGGACTAGCAGAGGTTAATTACGCTGGAGAATCAGCAAACAGTACCCAAAAAGCCTATATTCCCAACGATGTTGCTGAGTTTTTTGCCAATGATTTAGCTAATGATGATTATGCGTATTCATCAACGCGTGAAGATGTTGCCATGCTGTTTGAAGAAATAATGATGAGTCATCGCTATAGCATTCTGCGCGATATCGCCATTACAGATAAACCCGAAGTACAAACCAGTTCAACCATTACCGTTGAATGGGCCAACGAGGCCGAGTTGGACAGGCTGAATTGCGCGATCGCGCCAGCTACGTTCTCGGCCAAATGCTGCCCGGCATTGACACCCAACTCGTTATGGACGGTTTACCAGAGCCCGTTGCGTTAGTGAAAGGCCAAACCTGGGCGCAGAATTTAGTCTTAACAGCAGATCAGTCTGAATCACCACAAAAAGTCTCTAGCCAAACTGACAGCGTTTTGATTGATAATCAGCCTTTACAGTTTAGTGGCGACCAACATGCGCATTAATCATACCAATCAGGATAAATAAGTAATCAACCTCAATTCTGGATAATAAATGCATTTCAAACAGCTCTTTGCACTGATCACGTTGTTAAATTTACGCGTCAATAGCGAGTCTATTGCAAGTAAATTTGCCTAGTTATCAGCGCAAATTTCAAGTTTGAATGTATCGCATGGAGTTATTGTTAGAATCAAGGTTATTTATTCATCTCTTAACCAGAGTTGAGGTTAATCAGATATTACGTAGGAAAAATCGCTTAGAATATGGCAGAAATTGCAGCAAGCGAGTTGTTCTAACGTCAAAATTTCTCACGACGTTATAAGCGATGTTAACTACTAAGAATGATCACATTCTTGTGTAGATTGGTATCACTCTTAGATAAACAAAAACGCCAAATGAATTCATTTGGCGTTTTTTTATTGTCATTTTTAATGACTGCATGTTAGCGGCATGGATAAGCGTGATTTATAGCCTCAGCATTTCTTTAATGAACGGAATCGTCAGTTTACGCTGATGCACCATCGAGGCTTTATCAAGCTTATCAAGTACATCAAATAAGGTACGTAAATCACGTGCCATACGGGTGAGCAAAAAGCGCCCTACTTCATCGGATAACTGTAAACCTCGCATTGCGGCGCGGCGTTGTAATGCGGCGAGCTTTTCATCATCTGCCATTGGCTGTAATTGATAAATTAATCCCCATTGCATACGCGAGACTAAATCCGGTAGAACAAAACCCGCCTCTGACGGCGATGCATTGCCACTGACAATCAAACGACAATCTTGCTGCTCTGCAATACGATTATACAGATGAAAAATAGCTTCTTCCCACACAGGATGTCCGGCAATGGCTTCAACATCATCTATGCAGATAAGCTCTAGTGATTCGAGCCCTTCAAATAAGGCAGGCGAAATACTGGCGTGGATCCCAAGTGGAATATATAAAGTGCGACGTTCTAAATCATTTGCATGGGCACAAGCGGCATGCATTAAATGGGTACGACCTGATTTTTCAGGATCATAGACATACAACGAAGAAGTTAATTTACCTTCAGCACTAGCTTGAAGCTTTTGGATCAGCTCATCATTACCCGACGCAGGGTAATAACTTTGAAAGGTTTCATCGTCAGGTAAATAAACGGGTAAAGATAATTGTCTCGGTGAGTTTTGTGTCACTCAGATAGGTCTCAAAATCAAAAACGAACTAAAGTTATTATACATGTAAGCGCTCTGTAAATACAAAGCGCCACCATTGATAAGGTTTATTGCACCAACCACTGATACATGAGTGTAGGTTGGGTAGCTTCTGTTTGTTGTTGATAAAATGACTCAACGCTACCCATAGTATCAATTTGTGATAAACGGTTATCAATATTCAATAAACGCTGTAAATCATCAACATTACTGAACAACGCGATACTATAGGTTGCTGTACTGCCTTTAAATTGCCTTAAACTAATTGATTTAACCGCACTTAACTGACGTAAATAATCCTCAACATTAACCACTTGAGTCATATTACTTAACCCGCTAAAACTCACCTCTGTTGCAGCATTACTGCCCGTTGATGCAATAGCATATTGGCTAATGAAATAATCAGCTAAAATATTCATCATCCGTTTTATTGCTTGTTGATTATCACTCACTTCACCTTGTTGTGCGACCAAGGGTTGAAGCACGCCATTAGTTCTCACTTTGTTGAATAGGCTAATTGAAAACATCACCCTAGAGCCTTGGTTTTCAATATTGGCGATAGCAAAATAATCAGATTGGTAACGTGCAGAAGCAATAAAAACACTGTCAGTAAAACGGCCACGAACGTCATTGACTGTAACGGCCATCACATCATCTAAATCCATCACCGGCAACATAACGGGTATGCCTTTATTGGCAGATTGCTGGCCTAAATCATCACGAATATCAGATAAGGTCGCATCGGCAAGAATAGTTGGCTCGTTGTTATCATCAACAGAAATCCACATCAAGGTCAATGGACGTTGACTTCCCCACACGGGTAATCCTGCTTGGCGGAGTTTTTCAATAACGCGTTGATGATCAAAGCTGGCTTTAAGCATCAAGTCACCGTTTTGTTCAAAATACCCATATTGAGTCAAAATGACTTCTGGCTCATCTATCTGCGCTTTAATCAACGGATTTAACACCACACTTGGGCTACCCGAGTTTTTTAAAAACACCGCGGCAAGGGCTTCTTTTAATGCATTGCTTTTAACATCGTTTGCACGTGAACTCACCGCAATATCAGCTTCATTGAGCTTGCCGACTTCAGCAGCTTGCACAATTGAAATTGAAGTTAACATAATAAGAGGTAACACAATGAGATTAATTAGTTTTTTCAGCATCTGATAACATAAACGCAGCAAATATAAGTAATAAAAATTATATCATAATAAAAAATGGATAACGAAAACTCTTTTTGGCAGCACGATAACACTAAGGTCAATTTGACCAAGTATTGTAGCGATATCAAATAACTATAATCGCCACACAGGCCTAATACAGGTTATGAAATTAACCGGTTTTATGTGACAATTCGCGCCGTTTAATCACACGCTAAATAATGATGGAGAAAAATATGAAACGCGTGTTAATTCCGCTTCAAGGCGCACAAATGTTATTTGTCGCTTTTGGTGCGTTGGTGTTAATGCCACTGCTCACAGGCTTAGACACTAGCGTCGCCCTATTTACTGCCGGTTTCGGTACCCTTCTGTTTCAACTCGTCACCAAACGCCAAGTCCCCATATTTCTTGCTTCTTCATTTGCCTTTATCGCCCCTATTTTATATGGCGTACAAACTTGGGGGATCCCTGCCACTATGGGTGGATTAATGGCTGCTGGGGTTGTATACATGTTACTTGGCCTAACGGTTAAGTTACGTGGCACTGACTTTATTCATACCTTATTGCCGCCTGTGGTTGTTGGCCCAGTGATTATGATCATTGGCTTGGGCTTAGCCCCTGTTGCGGTCAATATGGCATTAGGGAAAAGTGGTGATGGTAGCCTTGTTATTGTTGAACAAAATACCGCTCTATTTATCTCATTGGCTGCGTTAGCGACAACGGTAATGGTGGCAGTATTTGCCAAAGGCTTAGTACGCTTAATGCCCATTCTTGCGGGTATTTTAGTGGGTTATGGCGTAAGTTTAGCGTTTGGGATTATTGACTTTTCGCCAGTCAGTCAAGCTGCTTGGTTGGCCGTACCTAACTTTGTTGCGCCAGAGTTTAACTGGCACGCCATTTTATTTATGATCCCCGTCGCCATTGCCCCTGCGGTTGAGCATATTGGTGATATTTTGGCGATTTCTAATGTGACCGGTAAAGACTACCTTAAAAAGCCTGGTTTACATCGCACCTTAACCGGAGATGGTATTGCCACTATCGCTGCATCAGCTTTAGGCGGATCACCTAATACCACCTACAGTGAAGTGACAGGCGCGGTCACATTAACCAAAAGTTTTGATCCGCGCATTATGACCTGGACCGCTGTAACGGCGATTACTTTAGCGTTTGTCGGTAAACTGGGGGCATTAATGCAAACCATCCCGGTGCCGGTCATGGGTGGCATTATGTGCTTGTTGTTTGGCTCGATTGCAGCAGTAGGCTTAAATACGTTAATCCGCCATCAAGTAGACCTGAGCGAAGCGCGTAACCTCAGCATTGTTGGGGTGACGTTAGTGTTTGGCATTGGCGGTATGGCATTTGGTATCGGTTCGTTCAGCTTAACTGGCATCAGCTTGTGCGGTATTGTTGCTATTTTAATGAACTTGATTTTACCCGCAGCTAAAAAGCATAACGCAGACGCCTAAACATTGCTTGAGCAACAAAAGGCTAACAAAAAGCCCCAATGGCACGTTGCGATTGGGGCTTTTGATTGTGTGTAAATAAACACGCACTTAAAAACGGTTATTCTGCAGCGTCTTCAGTTCGATACTTGTCAGCTGTCGCTTTGATGATTGGTTGAAGCTCACCTTTTTGGAACATCTCAGTGATGATGTCACAACCACCAATCAACTCGCCTTCTACCCATAATTGTGGGAATGTTGGCCAGTTAGCAAATTTAGGTAATTCAGCACGGATATCTGGGTGCTGTAAAATATCTACAAATGCAAATTGTTCACCACAGTTGATCATCACCTGAGCCACTTGAGATGAAAATCCACAGCTTGGTAATTTAGGCGAACCTTTCATGTACACAATAATTGGGTTTTCACTAATTTGCTGTTTAATCTTTTCTACAGTTTCCATTTGATTTCCTAAGTACGACGACTGAACATTTAATACCTATTGTACGACACCTAAGCCAATAACAAAATCCCACAGATTGTAAGGTTTATTTAAAATCCATAAAATCAATGGCTATATCATAGAGAAAAATACCTTAAACATAATCAACACTGAAATAATTGTCACATAAACTAACGTCATCATATGCTAATTAACCGTTTAAGCATTAAAACGGTTAAAAAGAACACATTAACCCCTAAAAAATGTAACAAAAGCGTTAGTTTAAACACTATGAGCCATTTGCTATGTAATTTTGACCTCACGCTAACGTTAATTCCCTAAACAATGATTCACATCACAAAAATAATCAGTACAATAGCACTAGAGCAATGTTACCTGATGGGTAAACAAAAACGATAACCTGAATCCATGGAGAGATATAATGGCTTTCGAACTACCAGCATTACCTTATGCAAAGAACGCACTTGAACCGCACATTTCACAAGAAACTATCGAATACCATTACGGTAAGCACCACAATACTTACGTGGTAAAACTAAATGGTTTAGTTGAAGGAACTGAATTTGCTGGCAAAACGCTAGAAGAAGTAGTTAAAACTTCAACAGGTGGCATGTTCAATAACGCAGCTCAAGTTTGGAACCACACTTTTTACTGGAACTGTTTAGCGCCTAACGCTGGCGGCGAAGCCACTGGCGATATCGCTGCTGCGATTAACGCTTCTTTCGGTTCTTTTGAAGAATTCAAAGCTAAATTTACTGACTCTGCAGTAAACAACTTTGGTAGCGCGTGGACTTGGCTTGTGAAAAAAGCTGACGGTTCTTTAGCTATCGTTAACACTAGCAATGCAGCTACTCCGTTAACTGACGAAACGGTTACTCCACTATTAACTGTAGACGTATGGGAACATGCTTATTACGTTGATTACCGTAACGCACGTCCAGAGTATTTAGCTCACTTCTGGCAACTTGTTAACTGGGAATTTGTTAACAAGAATTTTGCTGCTTAATCTTAATTAACAGTCAAACTTAAGGAGCCTATATGGCTCCTTTTTATGTGCGTCATTCATTAAAAATAAAACTTTCTTACTACTCCTATTTTTGCAACTGTTGCAAATGCTACTGTTTGTCATTGTTTTTATTTAATTTATTTTAAATAAAACTTCGCGAAGTCTTTTAGCCTGTCCTACACTTTAGTCGTAAAGCCTAATATAAGCTGGATAGGTCTAGCATCTTGATTACCTAGATCCTCACCCATCACTCTGGCTTTTAAAAGTGAGACTATAGTATGTTTTGAGGGGGTTACCATGGGCATTTTTGAACATTATCAACAACGTTATGAGAAAAAACTCGACGAGGAATACACCTTAGAGCAATTTCTTGATATTTGTAAGCAAGACAGAAGCGCTTATGTGTCTGCTGCTGAACGATTATTAATGGCAATTGGTGAAGCCCAAATGGTCGACACCGCCAAAAACCCCGTCTTAAGTCGTATCTTTTCCAACCGACTTGTTGCCAGCTACCCGGCTTTCAAAGATTTCTTTGGTATGGAAGACTCCATTGAACAAATTGTGGCTTACCTTAAGCATTCAGCTCAAGGCTTAGAAGAATCAAAACAAATCCTCTATTTACTAGGCTCTGTGGGGGGCGGTAAATCATCGCTGGCAGAAAAACTCAAAGCATTAATGCAACAAGTGCCCATTTATATTCTCAGTGCCGATGGTATGCGCAGCCCGGTTAACGATCATCCGTTTTGTTTATTTGATGCTGAAGAAGACAGCGAGTTGTTGCAAAACGAATACAACATCCCAGTGCGTTACCTCAAAACCATCATGTCGCCGTGGGCAGTAAAACGCTTGCATCAATATGGCGGTGATATTTCAAAATTTAGGGTGGTTAAAGTCTATCCGTCAGTATTAGACCAAATCGGTATCGCCAAAACCGAACCCGGTGATGAAAACAATCAGGATATTTCTGCCCTTGTCGGTAAGGTCGATATTCGACAACTTGAACATTTCTCACAAGATGACGCCGATGCTTACGCCTATTCAGGCGCACTGTGTCGTGCTAACCAGGGGTTAATGGAGTTTGTTGAGATGTTTAAAGCCCCTATTAAGGTGCTGCACCCATTATTAACTGCCACTCAGGAAGGTAACTATAACGGTACCGAGGGCTTATCTGCACTGCCCTACAATGGAATTATTTTGGCTCACTCCAACGAGTCGGAATGGTCTACCTTTAGAAACAACAAAAACAACGAAGCGTTTTTAGACCGGGTATATATTGTCAAAGTGCCTTATTGTTTGCGCGTTTCAGAAGAAATGGCCATTTATCAAAAGCTATTGGCCAACTCTGAATTATCGATGGCACCGTGTGCGCCAGGAACGCTGGAGACATTAGCGCAATTTAGTGTGTTGTCGCGTTTAAAAGTCCCAGAAAACTCATCTATTTATTCTAAAATGCGGGTGTATAACGGCGAGAGCTTAAAGGACACCGATCCTAAAGCAAAATCGTACCAAGAGTATCGTGATTACGCCGGTGTTGATGAAGGTATGGAAGGGCTATCGACCCGTTTTGCCTTTAAGATTTTATCGCGGGTGTTTAACTTTGACAGCGCTGAAATTGCCGCTAATCCAGTACATCTTTTTTACGTACTCGAAAAGCAAATTGAGCAAGAGCAATTCCCTAGCGAAACCGGCGAGAGGTACCTTGAGTTTTTAAAAGGTTACCTTATCCCTAAGTATGTTGAATTTATTGGTAAAGAAATTCAAACCGCCTATCTTGAGTCTTATTCTGAATATGGCCAAAACATTTTCGACCGTTATGTCACCTACGCAGACTTTTGGATCCAAGATCAAGAATATCGCGATCCTGAAACCGGTCAGTTATTTGACCGTGGTGCATTAAATGCTGAGTTAGAGAAAATAGAAAAACCCGCCGGGATCAGTAATCCTAAAGACTTCCGTAACGAAATCGTTAACTTCGTTTTACGTGCCAGAGCCAACAACGAAGGTAATAATCCATTGTGGACCAGTTACGAAAAACTGCGCACAGTGATTGAAAAGAAAATGTTTTCTAATACGGAAGATTTATTACCTGTTATTTCGTTCAATGCCAAAACCTCAAATGATGATCAGCGTAAACACGATGATTTCGTCAATCGGATGATGGAAAAAGGCTATACCAAGAAACAAGTCCGATTATTGTCTGAATGGTATTTACGCGTTCGAAAATCATCGTAATCAACACCCAGCCCTGGCTGAGACTTATTCAGCCAGATCCTTGACTTGGGGGGCGTATGGCAAATTTTATTGATAGACGACTCAACGCTAAAGGAAAAAGCACTGTTAATCGTCAGCGGTTCATTGAACGCTATAAAAAACAAATCAAAAAGGCAGTCAGTGATGCGGTGACGCGTCGCAGTGTCACCGATATTGATAAAGGCGAAAAAATTAGTATCCCTACCCGTGATATAAGTGAACCACTGTTTAGACAAGGTCAAGGTGGTAAACGTAATCGTGTCCATCCGGGTAATGATCAGTTTAATCGTGGCGACCAAATACAACGCCCACGAGGTGGGCAAGGCGGTGCGGGTCAAGGTGATGCTTCAGACAGCGGCGAAGGTAATGACGATTTTGTCTTTAATATTTCAAAAGATGAATACTTAGAACTGCTATTTGAAGACTTAGAGCTACCTAACTTACAAAATAATCGCCTTAATAAGTTGGTTGAGTATCAAACCTATCGAGCGGGTTTTACCAATGACGGCGTGCCAGCCAATATTAATATTGTTCGTTCACTGCGATCGTCCCTAGCCCGCCGTATTGCGATGTCAGGCAGTAAAAAACGCGCGCTTAAAGCATTAGAGGCTGAGCTTGAGCAGTTACAAGATATGCCGGGATCCCAAGCTGAAAAGATACTCGCGTTGAAAGAGGAAATTGAACAGCTCAAAAAACAAATCGCCAATGTGCCGTTTATCGACACCTTCGACTTACGTTACAACAATTATGCAAAACGAGAAAAACCGTCCAGTCAGGCTGTGATGTTTTGCTTGATGGATGTGTCAGGCTCGATGGATCAAGCCACCAAAGATATCGCCAAACGTTTCTATATATTGTTGTATTTGTTTTTAACTCGCAGCTATAAAAATCTTGAAGTGGTATATATCCGTCATCATACCCAAGCCAAAGAAGTTGACGAGCATGAGTTTTTTTACTCACAAGAAACCGGCGGTACCATTGTATCAAGCGCATTAAAACTGATGAATGAAATTCAACAAGCTCGCTATCCTGAAAACGAGTGGAATATTTACGCAGCTCAAGCATCTGATGGTGATAATTGATCCGATGATTCGCCCCATTGCCATGACTTATTGGCAAACCATATTTTACCCAAAGTGCGTTATTTCAGTTATATCGAAATCACCCACCGAGCCCATCAAACCTTATGGAATCAATACCAGGACCTGCAGCAACAATTTGATAATATTGCTGTGCAACACATTCGTGAAGTCGAAGACATTTACCCGGTATTTCGCGAACTCTTTAAAAAACAAGCTGTATAGGGGGCAATCATGGTTAAAGCAACCCGTAAACCGTTGGATGATGAATCCGAATGGACATTCGACTTACTGGAAAAGTATCAACACGAAATTGCCAACGCGGCTGAGTTTTTTAAATTAGACACATACCCTAATCAAATAGAGATCATTACGGCCGAACAAATGATGGATGCCTATGCCGGTATTGGTATGCCCATTGGTTACACACATTGGTCTTTTGGTAAACGTTTTATTGAAACCGAGCAAGGGTATAAGCGCGGTCAAATGGGCCTTGCATATGAGATTGTAATTAATTCAGACCCTTGTATTGCCTACTTAATGGAAGAAAACACCATCACCATGCAAGCACTTGTGATGGCTCATGCATGTTATGGGCATAACAGCTTTTTTAAAAATAACTATCTATTTAAAACTTGGACCGACGCCAGCTCCATTATTGATTATTTAGTGTTTGCCAAAAATTACATTCGGGAATGTGAGGTCAAATACGGTATTGAACAAGTAGAATTAACTCTCGACTCGTGTCATGCCCTAATGAACTATGGCGTGGACCGCTATAAACGCCCTGCTGAAGTGTCATTTAAAGAAGAACAGGCTCGACAAAAAGAGCGTGAAGATTACCTGCAAACCCAAGTGAACGATCTGTGGCGCACGATACCCACTCAACCACAACAGGCACCGCAAAAGAGTGACAAGGTCTTCCCTGGTGAGCCGCAAGAGAACATATTGTACTTTATCGAAAAAAATGCTCCATTATTAGCCCCTTGGCAACGTGAGCTGGTTAGAATTGTACGCAAAATGGCGCAGTATTTTTACCCACAAAAACAAACTCAGGTCATGAATGAAGGCTGGGCTACATTTTGGCATTACACCATTTTGAATCACCTGTACGATACAGGCAAAGTCAGCGATCGCTTTATACTCGAGTTTTTGCAAAGTCACACGGCTGTAGTTGCTCAACCACCTTATAACAGCCCGTATTACAATGGTATTAACCCTTATGCTCTTGGTTTTGCCATGTTTGTCGATATCAGACGTATTTGTGAACACCCAACGGATGAAGATCGTCATTGGTTTCCTGATATCGCCGGAAGTGATTGGTTAACAACGGTGCATTTTGCGATGCAAAACTTTAAAGATGAGAGTTTTATTAGCCAATATTTATCCCCTAAAGTCATTAGAGATTTTAAATTATTCGGCATACTAGACGATGAAAAACGCAGTCACTTAGCAGTTTCAGCGATTCATGACGAACAAGGTTATCAAGACATTCGTAATATCATGTCGCAGCAGTATAACTTATCCAATATTGAGCCCAATATTCAGGTGCAACAAGTGCAAGTTAATGGTGACCGCTCTATTACGTTACGTTACATTCCATTTGATAACATTCCGTTGGCCGACAATCATCAAGAAGTGCTCAAGCACTTACATCGCTTATGGGGTTTTAATGTGAGCTTAGAGCAAGTGGACGAACTGGGCATGATAAAAGTCATTTCAAGTTGTCCTAACACTGCTGAACAAGAAACGCCTTTACAAGGTGGTATCGCCATCGCGTAAATCAAAAAGCCAATCACTCAACGATTGGCTTTTATATTTCACTGAACAATGTCTAAATCAAAATCCATGACTTAAGCTAAGTCATTAGCTATTGTCGTGACCAATTTCAGCAGGCATGTCATCACGCAATTTTTGCCATAACTTACCACTTTCAATGCCATTATTTCGCATTAACGCAGGCACATCGCTGTAGTTTTTATCTTTGGCGAGTTGTTCGAGTTTAACGTAAAAGCGCATGGTTAACTCCCGCGCTTCTTGGCTTGAAAAGTAGAAACGACCGACTCGGTTATACAAACCTTTAAAACCATTTAATATCAATACATATAAAGGATTACCTGAGGCAAAAGCCAAGGTGTGATGTAATTGATAATCAAATTCAGCATAAGCTTCTGCATCGTTTTCTAAGCGATGAATACCCGCAAGTACCTCAACCACTTTTTCAGGGTTATGCCGGATAGATGCTCGGAAATAAATATTACTGACATTGCCACGTGCAGACATAAGCTGATCAACCAATAATGGAAAACCATCAGGGTTTAAATCGGCAATGGTTTCAAGAATATTAAGTCCGGAAGTTTCCCAGAAGTTATTCACTTGGGTTGGTTTACCATGTTGAATTTTCAACCAACCATCGCGCGCTAAACGCTGAAGTACTTCACGTAACGTAGTACGAGTGACACCGATGAGTTCAGAAAGCTCACGTTCTGCCGGTAAAATGGATCCGGGTGGAAACTTATTTTCCCAAATGGAACGAACAATGTATTTCTCAGCAAAACTTGCTGGGCCTTTGGCATTGATGATCATTAGCCTTCATATCCTATTGCTAAACAATGGCGAAACTATTGCACTGATCATACCAGAGCGGTAGAAAATAAAAACCATTGTTTATTCACAATACTTTTAAAGCACAATTTTTAACCTGCAGAAAATCACTCTAATTTAATTTATTGAATAAAGCTCACATTACGCCACTAGAATCATCGTAATATGGCGATTTTACTCGATAAAATCGATCAAGTTTAGTATATACTCATGTAGCTGTTTTGTTAGTGCGATGTATGATTATTTGCCTAAGCAACGAGATTACAATTCGATTTTACTTACGCTACACTAACGGCAAATTTAATGGCCATATCGCGTACACCAATTTAATAGGTGAATTAACGCATTGTTTGTTAAGGCAATACTTCGCTATTTTACAACAAAAAAACAGGCTGTTTTATACCAATGACGTGCCTAGGGTTTTAATGAAAATTAATGAAATATTGATTTTCATCAAGTTTTAAATATGAACTTGCCTCTATTCTCCCAAACTTGTTGAAATTAACGATGTGTTGTTTGTTATCAAAAATGGTACCAATACTGTCACATTAACAATACTGGAGAGGCTGCAATGCAGGCAACCAAGAGTCAGGCGCTGTTTGTTAACTTTTTAGGCAATTCGCCTAAGTGGTACAAATATGCAATTTTGGCATTTTTAGTCATCAATCCCCTGCTGTTCTTTTACGTGAGCCCATTCGTCGCAGGATGGGTTTTGGTCGTAGAATTTATTTTCACCCTCGCGATGGCATTGAAATGCTATCCATTACAACCGGGTGGATTACTCGCTATTGAAGCGGTCATGATTGGAATGACTTCCCCCACACAAGTACTGCATGAAATTGAAGCCAACCTAGAAGTACTTTTACTCTTAGTGTTTATGGTTGCGGGTATTTACTTCATGAAACAGCTTTTGCTGTTCGTGTTTACCAAAATGATCACGAAAGTACGCTCAAAAATTGTCGTGTCATTGATGTTTTGTACCGCATCAGCATTTCTATCTGCATTCTTAGATGCATTAACGGTTATAGCAGTGATTATTGCGGTCGCGGTGGGTTTCTACTCTATCTATCACAAAGTGGCCTCAGGCAAGAGCTTTAGTGATAACGATGGTCATGACCATACATCAGAATCATCAGGGCAACTCAATGATGATGAATTAGAAGCATTTAGAGCCTTTTTACGTAACTTATTAATGCACTCTGGTATTGGAACTGCCTTAGGTGGTGTATGTACCATGGTGGGCGAACCGCAAAACCTAATCATTGCAGCGCAAGCACATTGGCAGTTTGGTGAGTTCTTCTTACGTATGTCACCAGTAACAATGCCCGTTTTGGCTGCCGGTATTTTAACTTGTTTCCTTGTTGAAAAATTCAAATGGTTTGGCTACGGCGCACAACTTCCTGATGCGGTGCATCGTATTTTAACTGATTATGCTGCGCATGAAGACTCGCACAGAACCAACCAAGATAAAATGAAATTGGTGATTCAAGCATTAATTGGTGTGTGGTTAATTGTCGGCTTAGCATTGCATTTAGCGTCTGTTGGCTTAATCGGCTTATCTGTCATCATTTTAGCCACTGCGTTTAATGGTGTAACGGATGAACACGCATTAGGTAAAGCATTTGAAGAGGCTATGCCATTTACCGCACTTTTAGCAGTGTTCTTCGCCGTTGTTGGTGTGATCATTGACCAAGGCTTGTTCGCGCCAGTGATTCAATGGGCACTAAGTTATGAAGGTAATATGCAATTAGTGATTTTCTATATCGCTAACGGTTTATTGTCTATGGTGAGTGACAACGTGTTTGTGGGTACGGTTTACATTAATGAAGTTAAATCGGCACTATTAAGCGGTCAAATTACTCGCGATCAGTTTGACTTACTTGCTGTCGCAATTAACACAGGTACTAACCTACCATCGGTTGCCACGCCTAATGGTCAAGCAGCATTTTTATTCTTGTTAACGTCTGCAATTGCACCACTTATTCGACTCTCTTATGGTCGTATGGTGTGGATGGCATTACCTTACACCATTGTATTATCAATCGTCGGTGTATTGGCAATTGAAACCGGTTTCTTAACCGATATGACCCAATCACTATATGATTCCCACTTAATTATTCACCATTCGGCGAAAGATTTGGGTGGTATGGTTAGCGGCCATTAATACGGTTGAACACCCTAGTGGAATGGACTTAATAGATAAATTATCTTAAAGTCGACACAACCCATTTGAACACCCTCAATTGAGGGTGTTTTTTTATCTGTAAAATGTATTAGGAGCAACACTTGTCAACGTTACAACTTTTTTGTCGTGGCCGTTTATCTTGGGGGTTGCTTGCCCTATCAGGTGTCGTGTTAGAACTTGCAGCACTTTTTTTCAGTACGTAATGGATTTGGCTCCCTGCGTCATGTGTATTTATGTCCGAGTCGCCGTTCTGGGTCTAATATTGGCTGGGTTGATTGGCATGCTACAACCTAAACTGTGGATTTTTCGCTTTTTAGGGTTAGTGAGTTGGGCTATCTCTTCTGTATGGGGATTTCGATTAGCCTCTGAGCTTAACGACATGCAGGTAAACCCGTCACCTTTTGCGACATGTTCTTTTTACCCTGAGTTTCCAAGCTTTATGCCATTAGATGTGTGGTTACCTTCAGTATTTTCACCTACAGGTATGTGCAGTGATTTACCCTGGACTTGGCTGTCGGTGAGCATGGCACAATGGATGATGGTGTGTTTTGTTATTTATGCGCTGATTTGGTTAACCATGCTTGTTCCGTGTTTAAAACCGGCAAAGTAAATAAACAAAAAAGACCTCATATGAGGTCTTTTTTGTTTATTGCCATGCAATGATTACCCATGATTGACCTATTCAACGTCGAGCAATGGCCACAACACAATGCAGTCTTCTAGGTATTTAACTTTCATCTCGTTAACCGTTTTACCTTGCACAGAAATGCCCGCAGCATGCATCGCCTCTTTACTCCCGGTTAACAGAGGATGCCAACTAGGTAAACCTTTACCTAAATGGAGACGACGATAAGCACAGCTATTAGGTAACCAGGTTAATTCACTGATATTCTCTGGTGTAATTGCGGTACATTCTGGTACATATTTAAAACGCTCAATGTAACGTCGACAGCCACAACTCTCACTGTCTAATAAGTGGCAGGCAGCATTGGTGTAATAAAGCTCGTCGGTTTCATCATCGATTATTTTATTTAAACAACATTTTCCGCAGCCATCACAAAGTGATTCCCATTGTACAGGTGTCATTTTTTCAAGCGGAGTGGTTGTCCAAAACTGTGTCATCATTGTCTATTTAACTGGCTATTGATTTAAATTTTCCGTTATTTTACACCTAAAACCCTTGTGGTTACTGCTTAATTTTTTCAGAAAGATAAGTTAACGCTAACGTGTCATGAAATGACGCAGTAAATTGATCTAATAGCCGAAAGTTTTCATACACCAAATAAAAACGTCCTTGAGGTGCCATCGGGAGCAATAAGTGATGCGTGAATGTCATCTCGTTGCGGTAGGGTATTGCCATTATAGCGCCTGATCCCGTATGCCTGCCATTGCGAAAAGGTATGCGTGCTGGCAAGCCCTAACAAATTAGGATCTAACATCATTGTCGCTTTAACTTGCCTGCCCCAGGTTGCATCAAACTGCCACCCTTGTTGGTTAAGCATATTTGCAGCACTTGCAAAGGCATCTTCTGCGCTGTTCCAAATATCAAACTGACCATCGTTATCGCCATCTACAAGGTAACTCAGCAGTTGTGATGGCATCATTTGCATTTGGCCCATAGCCCCTGTCGATGAGCTTTTGAGTGCATTCACTTCAAACTTTTTTTGTTCTATGAGCTTAAGTGCAGCAATAAACTCATTAACATAAAAGAGCTGATTTTCACCATTAAAGGCTAACGATGCCAATACCGATAAAGCAGGAAACCGACCCGGACGCTCGCCAAAGCGCGAGTTTATTCCCCACAATGCAATAATAAATCGAGGTTGTACTTGGTATTGTTGGCTCATGTTGTTAAGTAAGGTTTCATGCTGTTGAAGCATGGCGCTGGCGGTACTGACACTTATTTCAGGTACCATTTGCGGTATGTAGGTTTCAAGGGTGTGTTGTGAATCGTTATCGATGTTAGCTTTTTTAAATATTTTGATGTCACCAATTAATCGCTCGGCTAACAGAGGCGATACACCTGCACTGATGGCTTGCTGTTGTAGAGAAAGTAAATAATCTTCAAATTGGTGATGGCTATTGTTAGCAACCACCAAATGAGAGGTGAAGAAGTAAATAATTGCGCTTAAAATGATTTTTAGAATCATATGAGTCCTGTTTACTCCTCAAGAGATTCTGTTTATTGTTTAAAACCTATCTCTTGTTTATGTTGTTCAAGCAAATTAACGATTGGTGGCGGTATTTGTAAATAAAAGCCCTTTTCTTCTAATGCGCTTTTAACTTTGTTTATGTCAGCAATACCAAGATGATCACGCTTAGATAACGGGAAAACCATTACTAACATCGGTGTGCCAAACATTTCCATTAACGGCTCTGGAACATCATCAAAAACATCACGTTTTTTGACAAAAAGGTATGTATCGGCTTTTCTACTACTTTTATATACTGCACAGATCATTTTAGTGTAAATTTCCAAAGGTTCAAACTTGATAGTCAACTAAGCACACTATAACATGGTGACTCAATAAAATAATTGTAAATCAGCTTCTAGCTGATGTTTTGGAGAACAATGCCGGGATGGCTAAACAAAATCTCGAATTAAAAGCCACGTCTTTTACATTATCAGTACTGCATATTAATCATCACGATCTCGACCTTGTCGCAGCTGAATTAGATAACAAACTGGCTCAAGCGCCTCAATTTTTTCTGGGTGCTCCTCTGGTTTTAAACCTGTCTGCCATCCAGCATACTCAAATTGATTTTTACGCCCTCAAGCAATTATTAACTGACCGAAATTTAATTATTGTTGGCATAACCGATGCCAGCAAAGAGCAAATAGAACAAGCCAAAGAGATGGCGATTGCGGTGGTAAAGTCTGGCAAACAAGCGCCAAAAGCTGAGTTACCCAAACGCGCCACTAAAATTGTTAAGCAAAATGTGCGTTCTGGCCAACAAATATACGCACAAAATGCTGATTTAATCATTTTTGGTGCAGTTGGTAATGGCGCTGAAGTCATTGCTGATGGTAGCATTCATATTTATGGAGCCTTGCGTGGCAAAGCCATGGCAGGTGCTGCGGGTGATAATCAAAGTGTGATTATTGCGAACTCGCTAGAAGCAGAATTAGTGTCGATTGCAGGACAGTATTGGTTAACAGAACATTTACAACAATACACTCTCAATCAAAGAGGTTGTGTCCGCCTTGATGGCGAGTCTCTCACAGTAGAATCATTGCCCCAATAATTGGCAAATAAAAGGATATAAAACAAAATGGCGCAAATTATTGTTGTCACATCAGGTAAAGGCGGTGTGGGGAAAACAACATCCAGTGCAGCAATTGCCACCGGGTTAGCCTTAAAAGGCAAAAAGACCGTCGTTATCGACTTTGATATTGGCTTACGAAATCTTGATTTAATTATGGGTTGCGAACGTCGGGTAGTATATGACTTTGTTAACGTAATTAATGGCGAAGCCAATTTAAACCAAGCGTTAATTAAAGATAAACGCTGCGATAAATTGTTTATCTTACCCGCCTCGCAAACACGAGACAAAGATGCCTTAACCAAAGAAGGTGTTGGCCGTGTATTAGACGATTTAGCCAAAGATTTTGACTACATTGTGTGTGACTCACCTGCTGGGATTGAACAAGGCGCGATGATGGCACTGTATTTTGCCGATATAGCCATTGTAACAACTAACCCAGAAGTCAGCTCTGTGCGCGATTCAGACCGTATTTTAGGCATGTTACAAAGCCGTTCTCGCCGTGCAGAACAATCTCTTGAGCCGATTAAAGAATATTTACTGCTGACGCGTTATTCTCCTGCTAGAGTAAAAACAGGCGAGATGCTCGGCGTTGAAGATGTGAAAGAAATTTTAGCGATTGAACTGCTTGGGGTTATTCCTGAGTCACAATCAGTACTCAAAGCGTCAAACTCTGGTGTGCCGGTTATTATTGATCAAGAGAGCGATGCCGGTTTAGCATACAGTGATACTGTCGCACGTTTATTGGGCGAAGATGTACCGGTTCGATTTATAACAGAAGAAAAAAGGGATTCCTTAAAAGGATATTTGGTAGCTAACTATGTCGATACTTGATTATTTCAGAAGCAATAAAAAAACCAATACCGCATCGTTGGCGAAGGAAAGATTGCAAATTATTGTGGCTCATCAGCGTGGAGAGCGCGGTGCCCCCGATTACTTCCCAAAGATGAAACAAGAAATCATTGAAGTGATCCGTAAATATGTGCAGATCTCAGATGACCAAGTGTCTGTGCAACTCGACCAAAACGATGATAATTTATCGGTATTAGAACTTAACGTAACGTTACCCGAATCTAAGTAATTTAAGTTCAAAATAAGTCACCTAAACATTGGGTCATTAATCCCTCAAAATTCGTTTCAGAAAAAGGATACTGGCATAATGCGAGTATCCTTTTTTATCGTTATTAGCCTAATTAGTTAAAGCGTACATCGGCCAATAGATCATTCACAAGCTGACCGCGCCAACCACTTAACAATAATGGGGTTGCTGTTTGCTTGTTATGATAAAGCCAAAGTAAATATTCATGTATATGACGTTTTGACCCAACAAACTCAAGTGGTACGGCCTCACGCTCGCATAATTCCGTTAAACGATTTTTAACGTCTTTAAAGGCCGACTTGTATCCTGATTTAAGAGCAACAATGTCAACAACCTCTGGTAAGTGAGTTAAGTCGGCGGTTGCCATTACACTCAACAACTCTTTGCCATGTATCCGTTTTTCTTGCTCAGTTAAATCGGTTAAACGGTTTAACTCACTTAGGGTTGTTGGTTGTTTTTTGGCTAACGCAATTAATGCATGATCTTTAACCACAAAACCCAAAGCTAAATTACGATTAACGGCTTTATTTAAACGCCACTTTGCTAACACTTTTAAATAAGCCAATTGCTGGCTATTTAATTGAAAAGCATTTTTAACTTTCAGATAAATTGTGTCGCCGTCAGGTAATGACATCCGTCCTTCGGTCATGCGCTGCCCTTCTTCAAACAGCCAGGCTTCACGTTGGCTTTCAGCGAGCTTTTGTTGAAGTTGTGGATAGAGCTTATATAAATAATACACATCGTTTGCAGCGTACTGCAACTGCGCCTCAGTCAATGGGCGTTTCATCCAATCAGTACGAGATTCGCCTTTATCAATTTCAACTTGCAAACAAGCGTCAACGAGCTTGGCATACCCTAAACCGTGGCCTAATCCAGCAAGACTAGCTGCAATTTGGCTGTCAAATAGCGGGCTTGGCTGACACTCACCGTAATGGGCAAAAACTTCAAGATCTTCGCTACAAGAATGCACTAACTTCACAATCTGTTGGTTGGTGAGTAATTGCCAAAAGGGACTGAGATCGGTAATTGCAACAGGGTCGATTAACGCTAAAGTTTTACCGTCATAAGCTTGAATAAGCCCTAATTTGGCATAGTAGGTTCGAGTGCGGACAAATTCAGTATCAAGTACCAACAAGGTGCTTTGTTGGTACTGCTCAACTAATGATAAAAGGCTGGCATCATCACTGATATATTCAAACGTTAACAAAATAAGCTCCGCTAAAAATACAAATGGGGAAAAACACCAATAAAAAAGCCGGCTCAATTGCCGGCTATCATTTTATGCTTTGTTAACTTCATCTCGAAGTTGTCGGCGTAAAATTTTACCCACATTCGTTTTTGGTAATTCGTCCCTAAATTCTACCAGCTTAGGTACTTTATATCCCGTTAAATGATGTCGGCAATGCTTAATTAGATCTTCTTCGGTCAAAGATTTATCATTGGCAACCACAAACACTTTGACTAATTCACCACTTGCTTCATGAGGTACGCCTACTGCGGCCACTTCAATCACCTTAGGATGCAACGCAACGACCTCTTCAACTTCATTTGGGAATACGTTAAAGCCAGACACTAAAATCATGTCTTTTTTACGGTCAACAATAAAGAAAAAGCCCTTTTCGTCCATGTAACCAATGTCGCCCGTAGCTAGCCATCCGTCTTTGTCGATAACTTTCGATGATTCTTCAGGACGTTGCCAGTAGCCTTGCATAATTTGCGGTCTTTTGCGAATAACTCGCCGGTTTCACCTTGCGCTAATACATTACCATCATCATCACGTACTTGAATAAAGGTTGATGGAGCAGGGAAACCAATTGAACCATTATAACCGTCTAAATTATAAGGGCAGCAAGTCACAAGCGGTGATGCCTCAGTTAAACCATAACCTTCAAGTAAACGGGTTTGAGTAATTTTTTGCCATTTGTCAGCCACTGCACGCTGCACGGCCATACCGCCACCAATTGAAAACTTTAACCGTGAAAAGTCTAACTGGGTAAACTCCTCATTGTTCACTAAGGCATTAAATAACGTGTTCACTCCAGTTAAGGCTGTAAATGGGTATTTTTTCAGTTCGCTGACAAACGCAGGAATATCACGTGGGTTGGTGATTAACAGGTTTTTGCTACCTTTGTGTAAAAACAGTAAGCAGTTCACTGTTAACGCAAAAATATGATAAAGCGGCAATGCTGTAACCACAAATTCAACACCGTCATTTAATGCCGGTGAATAGGCGCCATTGGCTTGTAATACGTTGCTGACCACATTTTTATGGCTGAGCATCGCCCCTTTTGACACACCTGTGGTGCCGCCGGTGTACTGTAAAAATGCTAAATCATCACCATTGATGTCTGCTTTAATGTATTGCAAACGGCGACCTTTGCTTAATGATTGTCGAAACGATAAGGCATGTGGCAAATGGTATTTAGGTACTAACCTTTTGATGTACTTAACGACAAAGTTAACCAGAGTACGTTTAGGAGCACTGAGCTGATCGCCTAAACTGGTAATGATGACCGATTCTACTGGGGTTTGATCAACCACTTCTTCTAAAGTGTTAGCAAAGTTTGATACCACCACAATGGCTTTTGCGCCCGAGTCGATTAATTGATGCTTTAGCTCACGAGGTGTATAAAGTGGATTAACATTCACCACCACCATGCCGGCGCGTAAAATGCCAAATAATGCAATTGGGTATTGCAGCAAATTGGGCATCATAATGGCAACACGATCACCTTTATTTAAGTGTAAATCATTTTGTAAATAGGCCGCAAATGCGCGACTGCGCTCTTCAAGTTTGCGATAAGTCATCGTCGCACCCATGTTGATAAATGCAGCTTGATCGGCATATTTTGCCACTGAATCTTCAAACATGTGTACTAAAGAACTATATTGAGATGGGTCGATTTCGGCCGGAACTTGTTCAGGCAAGTGATTAATCCAAGGCTGGTCCACAGGTGTCTCCTAATAAATCCCACTGTGCTAAGACGTGCATTCCCCGTCAGTGGTAAAATTTGTAGCGACTGCATATCATTAATATTGTTATCGCAGGCTTTTATGTTACTTGTAATGATAAATTGTTGTGATAAAAATCATACAAGCGTTTTAATTTTTGACCATAATCACATAAATGAAATCAAAATAACAGCGATTTCAGTAGCCATAAGCACTAATTTAGAACAAAAGCTCCAATCGTTTCTGCGACCTGGTTAGCATTCCCCATATGTAGGTGATGATCGCCAGCTAATGTTACCATTTTAATGTCGCTAAACCAGGTATTTGCATGTTGTTCTGTCAGGGTAAGCTGTTTATAGCCATCTTGGGCAGCGATAAATAACGTTGGGGTATTACTGATGGTCATTAATCCGTCAACCTGTTCAAAAGTAAAACGATTTAATGAATCTAACTTTAATCTAGGGTCACTTCGCCAGGCGCATTTCCCAGCAACGAGTTGCATATTTCGCGCAGTAATCATTTCGCACCAAGGCAGTGCCAGCCCAGTTAATTGATGGCGGGCCTGAATGGCAACATCCATCGAAGAATACGTTGGAGTGAGTCGAGACAATTGCTGATTAAAACGTTGCTGTTGCTGTAACCCCTTATGTAGCCGAGTTTTAGCATTAGTAGCAGACTCAAATAATGGTGCTATGGCTTCAATTAAAATCAACTTTTCAATATTGTCTCCCATACACGCATTATAAGCCGATGCGACAATGCCCCCTAACGAATGACCTATCACAGTGATGGGTTGTTTTTCTTGGCTAAGCGATTGAATAACAGCATGTAAGTCATAAATGTAATCAATCCAATGCAGCGGATAATGCCCTGGACGGTGGTCTGATAAACCATGTCCTGGCCAATCAATGCAAATCAATTGAAATGAGTTTAGTATGCCTTGCTGTTCAAACGCATCAGCCAAAGGAATAAAACTGTCTACGTTGTCTAACCACCCGTGCAATGCCAAAATGATTGGTTTATCGATTTTGCCATAACGCTTTGCTGCAAGAGTAATATGCGCCAATGGTATTTGAAATTCGGTTGAGTTCAGTGTCAGCATGCTTTACCCACTTTTTATTGTATAACGACATTGTATGGAGATAAGGATTGTGACAGAGACAGCACATTTACAGACCCTAGGGTCTGTTGATCTTTCAAGATTGTTTTTGCAGCGAATTGTTGGACATTACTCACATTTACAACTGCGCGGCAGAGACTTTGAGATGTAGTTATTCTACATAAAAAGTCGATAACACAGTAAAAATGGCCAACAAACGCTGCCCGAAGGGTTCGGCTAAAAACGTTTTACTCTTTGTTAAATGGATTTTGCTTAGATTGCTAGGCATCAATCCATTCGCCTCGATTAACACGTTTTTAACTCGAACAAAATTCAAACAGCAAAGATCAACAGACCCTAGTAAATGCTCAATGAGAGAACATATAAATAACAGAGGTAACCCACTGTAAACACTCAGTAGATTACCCCTTAGCCGCTTATTTAGCCGCTGTTTTGGTGA
The DNA here is from genome assembly GCF_025398315.1 of Shewanella phaeophyticola. Lineage (GTDB taxonomy): Bacteria > Pseudomonadota > Gammaproteobacteria > Enterobacterales > Shewanellaceae > Shewanella > Shewanella phaeophyticola. The sequence goes on along the minus strand of NZ_JAODOQ010000001.1, from coordinate 1,393,614 downwards.
ATTTCAGTGTCATACGATCACTTTCACCAATGTCGATGTACTTTTGTTTATCTTGATCGCCCATGGCTAAACGTGGAGGAAGCGTCCACACGCCTTTTGGATAATCTTTGCTGTCTTTTGGATTGGCGTTAACTTCTGAGCTAGCGGTTAACTCAAAACCATATTTTTTAGCCAATTCGACCATTTGGTTTTCATCCATATAGCCGCTTTCTGCAGCCATACCAACATTGGCACGGTGCTCAACAACGCCAAATGAACCACCGACTTTCAACACATCATGGGCTGCTTTAAACACACCTTCTAACTCGCCTTTCATTGCCCAATTATGCAAGTTACGGAATGTCAGCACGTGATCAGCGGAGTTATCTTTACCTAATGAAAATTTAGCCGGTGGATCTAACGTCACAAATTGGACATTCCCGACACTGGCTTTGTTGTCACTGACCCACTTTTCAAATCGTAACCCTGCCGATTTATAATAAGCAGCTTGCTTGGTGTCTGTAGTCGGTTTTGTTTCAAAATTTGCCGCAACATACTGACCTTTCACGGCTAAATAGGGGGCTAAAATCTCAGCATACCAACCACCGCCCGGCCATAGTTCAATCACAGTTTGATCGGGTTTAATATCAAAAAACGCTAAGGTTTCTGCTGGATGACGATATTTATCACGCAGCTTATTTTCTGGAGTACGGAACTCACTTGCCACAGCTTTGGCTAACGCGGCATTCACTTGAGGTGCCATCATTTGTTCAACGGGTACTGCATCTGCTGCAAGTACATTTGTTGTTAACCCTAGGCTCGACAAACCCATTAAGGCACCTAACATCATGTTACGTTTCATTTACTTACTCCCTTGTTGTAATCGACTTTCTGCCAACATAGCCACAGCATTAATCCGCTGAATAATAGCCATGTCATGACCCATATCCATGCAGGTATCCAGGTCAATTGCGCTAGCATAACTGCATCGCCCTGGCCGCTTAACCCTAATAGCACCATTGGACTCGCCATGGCATTCAAAATTATCATGATCCCTAATATACGCAGTAAGGTGTTTAACACACTACTGTTTTTTAATTTAAGTGGTAACAAAAAAAGTATTGTGAGTACCAACAAAATAGCGATGGTGAGAATATCGCGACCCAAAACACTAATGATGCTGCGACAGTTAACCCGAGTAATCCGAGTGTAAAGCGAATACTGCTTCTTTTCGTCGCTAATAAAAAAATCACATAACCCCATAATGCCGCACCGAAATAGCCCGCATAAGCAATGACCATACTTATCCCACCTTGGCTGAAGCATAAACCGGCACCATTAGGAAATAGCTGAATATGGCTTACAATGCCACCGGTTAATAAGGCGGCAATACCATGTGACAACTCATGAAAGTAGCTTTCGAGCCATTTGAAAGGGATAGAAATAAAAGGTAAACGTGTCAGTAAAAAGGCCACCAGCAGTTCAAGCATAAAACGACTGCGACTAGGTGTTGCCGATACCGCACTAGGCATATAAGTCGATACCAACCATTTGTTGAATTTCGTCACGCTTAGCTGAGTGTTGAGTAGACAAATATTGGGCTATCGCGCCACGTTGGCTCGTGGTGTCACGATCATATTCAACACGAGCTTGTTGCTTTGCTGATAAAGTTACATCATCGACGATGGTAAGCTTTTGATTCTCATTATTTTGCTGAGCAGCATCTGCAGGAATAGGGTTAACAACAATAGGGTCACGGGCTGGCGCAATAGGACGATTTCCGGCAACAGCTTGACTCAGGCTCACTGTAGCCTGATTGATTATGCGCTGTTGATAGTGCTGGATTAATCGCCATTAACGATTCACTTACCTTATATCGTGATTACTATGTCTATATAAATAATATGCCAAAATATCGCCAATGGCTATTCTCGACCGGGAAGTTTTTTCCAAGTGACGGTATCACGCAAATAAACCGGTGCAAGCTCATCAACGCTGGTATGCAAGCCCTGTTGTTGACCTTGCTGAGCCAAAATAAGCATGTACTTGGCATCGGGATAACGGGATGCGGTACAGGGCACCGTTTGAGACGCCAGTGTTAACAGTTGTGGATAAGCATCAAATCCGGTGCCACAAGCATGAATATTTTGGCTGGGATCAAGCAACAATTCAATCGACTCAGGCGCACTCACATGCTCCTCACCCACTAATATCGCAATGCCATCTTTAGCAATATATTGTCCCCAGTACACTTCATTCATGCGCGCATCAATACAACAAAGCACTTGAGTTGCGCCGGTTTCAGTAATGGCAGCTTGTGCCATTGCCGCAAGAGTTGAGATACCAATCACGGGTAAATCAAGACCTAGTGCTAAACCTTGAGTCATGCTGGTGCAAATACGTATTCCGGTAAAACTGCCAGGACCACGGCCATATGCAATTAAATCAACATCGGCTAATGTCACTTGAGCTTGTGCTAATACGTCATCAACCATAGGTAATAAACGCTGGCTGTGCTCACGTGGGGCATCAGCAATCTGGGCAAACACCTTGCCATTGACAGTAAGTGCAGCAGAACAGGTTTCGGTGCAGGTATCAAGCGCAAGGATGGTTAACAGCTGTGACATTATAAAAAAGTACCCGGTAAAAAAGCATCAAATAAGCCGAGTATGATAACTGATGCGCCGCGTTTTAAAAAGCTTAAGGGATGTGTTTTAAAAACTGCAACGCTTTGTCTAAATCACGTGTGCGCTGCATTGGCGGCAATGAATTAATAAAAGCTTGCCCATAAGCGCGATTTACAATGCGGTTGTCGCATAAAATCAACACGCCACGATCTTTCTCATCACGAATAAGCCGGCCAACACCTTGCTTTAAGCTAATCACCGCCTGGGGTAACGATATGTGACTAAAAGGATCTACCCCTTGGCGCTCAGCATTGGCTGCACGAGTCTTATAAAGCGCATCATCAGGCGACACAAACGGTAACTTATCGATGATGACACAACTGAGTAATTTACCGCGCACATCAACCCCTTCCCAAAAACTACTGGTGCCGAGCAGCACCGCATTACCAAGTTGCCTAAATTTATTTAATAAGCTTTGTTTACTCGCCTGTCCCTGAACCAATAACGGATAAGTTGTACGCCCTTGCAATGATGAGGCAACTTGCTCAAGCATTTGATGGCTAGTAAATAATATAAATGTTCTTCCCTGCGCGGCATTAATGGCTTGAATACACACATCAACCAATTGTTTCACCGTATGTTGTGATTGCCCTACCTTGCCTAAATGTCTCGGTACACAAAACATCGCTTGATTGGGGTAATCAAACGGGCTGTCTAAAATGACTTGTTTGGCCGAGGTTAAGCCTAACTCGGTGGCAAAGTGCGCTAAACTGCGATTGACCTGTAAGGTTGCTGACGTAAATATCCAGCGAGTATTGTCATCAAATAATTGCTGACATTGTTTAGCCACATTAATTGGGCTTAGCCTTAACATGACAAACCTTGCACCTAATTCAACGCTGTAAGCCGCTTGCATGTCTTTACATTCAAAATAGTCTTGTAGTTTTTCAGCGAGCTCATGAAGTTGCTCAAACGCTAAATCAAGCTGATCATCGCGACCAAGATGATGGGTCATGAGTTTTGCCAAGTCAGCTAATGCTTGTTGCAAGATCCACGACACTGTAGCTAATTGTTTGTTAGCCAATACTTTACGCCAGTCCGACACTTGATTGTCGTACATGGCATTATGCCAATCACTTAGCGCCAACAAACCACGCAAGGCTAATTGCTCTATTTGAATGCTGTCGCGGATCACTTCTCGATGAAGTTTGATGATCCCGTTGAGTAAGGTGTCAATTTCGCGGCTGGAAATATGGCTGCCAAAGTAATTAATGCAAATATCGGGGACTAAATGGGCTTCATCAAAAATAACCACATCGGGATCGGGGAGTAACTCGGCAAATCCGGTGTCTTTGAGTAATCGATCGGCAAAAAACAAATGATGATTCACCACCACCACTTTAGCGTCCATAGCTCGCACCCGCGCTTTACCAGTAAAACACACATCATAATGTTCGCACTTTTTACCGGTACAAGTTTCTTTGGTGCTTACCACACTGGGTAACACCTCTGAATGTTCAGCAACCGAGGTTAAATTGCCTATGTCGCCGTCTTTACTTAAATTTGCCCATTGATTAATTTTGAGTAAATCGTCGATGTAAGAATCACTAAAATGAACCGCATTTTGCATTTGTTTTTCAAGACGTAACTGGCATAAATAGTTATTACGCCCCTTAAGTAATGCGATGGGTACGTGCATGTCTAACATGGTTAGCAACGCAGGTAAGTCTTTTAAAAATAGCTGCTCTTGCAAGTTTTTACTGCCAGTACTGACCACCACTTGTTTGCCGCTGAGAATCGCTGGGATTAAATACGCAAAGGTTTTTCCGACACCGGTGCCGGCCTCAAGGATGACATTTTGTTTTTGGCTAATCGCCTCACTCACCGCCACCGCCATGTCGGTTTGACTTTGACGATGATGATAGCTGTGCACATTTTTAGCTAAGGCGCCTTGCTGGCTAAATTGGTGAATCACGGTTTGAGTAAGTCTTGAGCTCAAAATGCCCTCAAATGGTCAACAAATACTGACTGAAATTGTTAAGCATTATGCTGATAACACGCTTTTGTTCCAACTATTAATCACAACATAAATATGTAATTGGTTATCTGAGCTGGTTTATGCCCCAAAACCACGTAAGCTTAACAAATAAAAAAAGACGAGTTCCCCATGAAATTATTACTGGTAATGCTAATGCTCATATCCTCGTTTAGCACCATAGCTAAGCCATGCGATAACCTCAATCAGCTAAGTGGTCTGTTAGGAAAATGGCAAAGCGTGCAAGCGCACAGTACATTACAAGAGCAATGGCACCGAGTTAGTGACAACACATTCGAAGGCAGTGGTGAAACTTACACCGACCAATGGCAACATAATGAATCGCTGCGTTTGTTAAGCATGCCCGAAGGGATTTACTATCTCGCGAAAGTAACACATAACCCATTGCCTGTGGCCTTTAAACTAACCCATTGTAAAGATGCCTTAGCAGTGTTTGAAAATCATGACCATGACTTTCCTAATAAAATTGAATATCACTTTATCGACAATGAGCATATCCGCGTTGCCGTGAGTGGACAAGATAATCAAGGCTTTGAGATCAAGTTTACTCGGATGAACGAAACCAATTATAAGGATGAATAATGCAGCGCAGACAATTTATAACATTGGGGCTAATCGGAGTCGCTGCGGGAGTCACCAGGGCAAGCGTATTATGGTTAAGCGAAGGCAACGACCCACATTTGCTCAACTTCAATAACTTAAAAGCCAAACTTAATCTAATGCTCACTCTTCCTACAGAGCAACTGACAAGCTTAAGTCGTGGTGAGTGGAATAGCGCCCAGGTGTTTAGCCATTGTGCGCAAAGTATCGAATTTTCAATGAGCGGATTTCCGCAACATAAATCAGCTGTATTTAAGCACTCTTTAGGCGCGCTAGCCTTTGCAGCATTTGCCACTAAAGGTGCAATGACTCACAACCTTAGCGAAGCTATACCAGCAGCGCCTGCACTTGACCCTAATGTTGATGTAAAACAAGCTCTGACAAGATTGTTAAACTCTGTAACAGACTTTGAACAGTACCAAGAATCGTTGGCACCCCATTTTGCTTACGGAGAATTAAACAAAGCAGATTATGAACTTGCTCATGTTTTACATTTTTACAATCACCTAGACACGTTTAACTCGTTTAGTTAGATCAGCGTCATCATTAATGCAACTTATTAATGTTGGCTGCTTTTAAACGTAATGCCCAGTTACCGTTATGCTGTTGTTGGCAAGCGGTTTCAGAATCAAAACTGACCTGTTTATCTAGATTGTTAATTTCAATGCCACCGTCTGCCAGGCAGCGTTTAATGTGAGCTAGCAAAGCAGTTTTATGGCCTTGATGATTAAATTGTCTTAACTGCTGCTCAGTATCAAACACGCACACAATCCGTAAACTTTTAGGAAACGCGCCATAATCTACGGTATGAGTGATCCACTCAAATCCAGCATAAAGCTCAATAGCATGTTGACACACATCGGTTAACGCCAACCTCAATTGATTATCTATTTTTTTATCGCTTTTACGCATGATACTGCTCTCTAATGTTCTATGATTCTACCTATACAAGGTTCTATTCAGGTTTTAATATCCATGCCACAATGGCGCTAAATGTCACGCATTATTGCAATTGGTAATGCATCATAATAACGTTACCCTTCGCCGATGTTGAAAATAGCGTTAACAACTCCAATACGAATTGTGCTTAAGGAAAAGCTAAAATGAAATGGTTAATTGTGGTGGTACTCAGTTGGGGCATTGGCTTTATAAGCTACCCGCTTCTTTGGCAAAATGATGCTGATAATCACCAAGACCAGCAAACGGTCAGGACTCATGCAGCAATATTTCAGCCCACTGATGTGGCAGTTTCATCTAATACGAATGCTAGCACACCACAGCAATATGATGACTCAGGCCAAGACCGAGAAGCAATGAAAGCTTCAATAGCGCAAGATGACACGCCTTACATGTCGATTTTTAGGATATTGCAACTTGCAGAACAAGACCCTTTAGAAGCCCTATTAATTGCCCAAGAAACACAACACGAAGACTTGTATGGCTTTATTTTAGAAATTGCTGGCAAAAATCAATTTTCGAATGTTATTTCATGGATAATCGAGCAAAATACCGGCGACGATTACGAGTCGTTAGTCGACAGTTACTTACGCGGGTTGGCCTCGGTGAACCCTCAACAAGCATTAAGCGATGTAGACTTATTGACGGTGGAGCCGATGAAAACCTCAGTCACCATGTCGATTGTAGACTCTTGGGCAAGTACTGATGCTATGGCTGCATTTGAGTGGCTAAAGCAACAACCAGAGAGTCCCTCTACGCTCAAAATGTATTTAAATACCATGTACTACTATATCGAGCAGTCCCCTACCGAAGCGGCTAGCTTAATATCATCATTACCATTAAATGAGTCGACTAATTACCTTATCACTTCGATGGTTTATCAATTAGTTGACAAAAACGTTCAAGAGGCTGTCGACTGGCTCGACAGTATTGCCACAGAGCAGCGCGCCAGCGGCGTGTTTATTATATCGCGTAAAATGGCAGAAACCGATCCTGAAGCAGCTTTAGTATTTTTAAATAACCAAAAACAAACGTACGATCTCAACGAGGATTATTACAACAGTGCGGTGGCAGAAATTGCCAGTGTCGAGCCAGATATGATGCTTGCGCGCATTGACGATTACGAGATTAATGTGCAGCACGACATTATCATTAACGCCAGTTATGCCCTTGCAGACTATACTGAATCCCAATTTTTACAAGTTGTTGCCATGCTCTCTGAAGACAATCAAAATATTGCCTATCGCCAAAGAGCAGGCCAGTTAACCCAAACCGATCCGCAACAAGCTTTTAATATTGCTGAGCGGATCAGCGACACCAGCGTCCGTTTAGATTCCATTATCACTACGGTTAATGTGTGGAGCGCTTTCGATAAAAAAAATGCATTGATTGCCATCGATAACTCAACACAATTAACTGCTAGCCAAAAAGCTGATATCAGTAATCAAATGCAACTGCAGCTGACCTCATCCAATATGATTTATCCATAAACCCATGACGTGATTAAAATTCATGCACGCATCATGAGTAAAAATCATCATGACGGTGCAATGCATAACTTATGCAATAAATTTAGAAATTAAATGACAGAAATGCTTTGTTCACTATTGCAAACAAGCATAAATGCGGTTAAGTTAACTGCAAGTCGTTTTACACGACATAAAGTGAGTGAATATGTCCTCACTTAACGTGATTATTTAAGACAACACCAAGAGAACAATTATGAACATCCAAGTGACTACAATCCATCATCATCACCATATGCGGTAGCCTTCGGATGCTTACTGCCGGAGGACATTATCCTTCTGGTGGTGAACATATTTCACATAAACCCCTGGAAGGAATTTCAGGGGTTTTTTGTTTTCTGCTATTTGTTTTTAGAAATAATATTTTTATTTAAGCTTTTAATTTTGCAATATTTTAATTAAACATTTTAAGGAAGTATCTCATGAGTCAGTCAAAGCGTTTACGCATCGCCATTCAAAAATCAGGTCGTTTATCAAAAGAGTCACAACAGCTACTTAAAAGCTGTGGCGTAAAATTCAACGTCAATGAACAACGCCTTATCGCTCACGCTGATAATATGCCAATTGACTTATTACGCGTTCGTGATGATGACATTCCAGGTTTGGTAATGGACGGCGTTGTTGACCTAGGCATCATTGGTGAAAACGTACTAGAAGAAGAACAAATCGAGCGTCAACTAGCTGGTAAACCAGCTGGATGCACTAAATTACGAGATTTAGATTTTGGTTCTTGTCGTTTATCACTTGCCGTACCAAATGAGTTTGCCTATAAAGATGCGGCGTCACTTGAAGGCCTTCGTATTGCCACCTCTTACCCAAATCTGCTACGTCGTTTTATGCAAGAAAAAGGCATTAACTACAGCGACTGTATGTTAAAAGGTTCAGTAGAAGTTGCCCCACGAGCAGGTTTGTCTGATGGTATTTGTGACCTAGTCTCTACTGGTGCCACACTCGAAGCTAACGGCTTATATGAAACGGAAGTGATTTATCGCTCAATGGCTTGCATCATTCAGTCAATCGAAGAGCAAACGCCAGAAAAACAAGCACTCATCGACAAAATTTTATCTCGCATGAATGGCGTTATCCGCGCTCGTGAAAGCAAGTACATCTTATTACACGCACCAACAGAAACATTAGATCAAATCGTTGCCTTACTTCCAGGAGCTGAAAATCCAACTGTACTGCCATTAAATGATGACACTAACCGTGTGGCAATTCACGCCGTTAGCAGTGAAGATTTATTCTGGGATACCATGGAAGAATTAACCGCTCTAGGTGCAAGTTCAATTCTTGTAATGCCAATTGAAAAAATGATGGGGTAACACACATGCAAATTCTCGATTGGGCGTCTTTATCTAAAGCTGAGCAACAACAAACGTTAGCGCGTTCGCCATTAATCGGTGATGCCAGCGTTGAGCAAGGTGTTCGCGATATTATTGAACAAGTGAGCGGCCAGGGTGATGCGGCGTTAATTAACTTTAACAAGCGTTTTGATGATGTTGAACTGACCGAGCTCGCGTTAACTGCTGAGCAAATTAGTGCCGCATGTGCTCGTGTCAGTGACGATGTAAAACAAGCGGTGGCGCAAGCCGTGAGTAATATTGAGACTTTCCATAACGCCCAAGTGTTCAATGGTGTCGATATAGAAACCCAAGCGGGAGTGCGCTGTGAACTTCGAAGTGAGCCAATTGAACGTGTTGGCTTATACATTCCTGGTGGTACAGCACCATTAATTTCAACAGTGATGATGCTGGCGTTACCCGCAAAGATCGCCGGCTGTGAAAAACGTGTATTAGTCAGCCCTCCCCCCATCAATGATGCCATTGTATATGCCGCCAATGTGTGTGGTATTACCGACATATTCCAAGTGGGTGGCGCTCAAGCCATAGCTGCATTAGCGTTTGGTACCGAATCAGTACCCAATGTAGACAAAATTTTTGGCTCAGGTAATCGCTACGTAACCGAAGCAAAACGCCTTGTATCGCAAGATAGTCGTGTCAGTGTGTCGATAGATATGCCAGCGGCGTCGTCAGAAGTGCTGGTGATTGCCGACAAAGACGCAAACCCAGCATTTGTGGCCTCTGATTTACTGTCACAAGCAGAGCATGGCGTTGATTCACAAGTGATGCTAGTGACTGACTCAGTTGACTTAGCTGAAGCTGTCAACCAAGCGTTAACTGAACAACTTGCACAATTGAGCCGTAAAGACATTGCAGCAAAAGCACTAGAATGCAGCCGCAGTATTATTGTCAGTGACATGAATGAAGCCGCTAAAGTCTCTAACTTATATGGCCCAGAACACTTGATTATTCAAACCAATTCACCACGTGATGTGCTTAAGCAAGTACGCGGTGCCGGCTCAGTATTCTTAGGCGCATATACACCAGAGTCGGTTGGTGATTACGCCAGTGGCACTAACCATGTATTACCAACCTATGGTTACAGCCGCTCGGTTTCAAGTTTATCACTCGCTGATTTCAGCCGCCGCTTTACTGTGCAAGAGCTCAGTCAAACAGGCTTACAAACCTTAGGTCAAAGTGTCATGGTACTGGCCGAAAATGAGCTGCTAGATGCCCATAAAAATGCCATCGCAATTCGTTTAGCCAGTTTACGCTAAGATCACAATAACAAAAGATCAGTTAACACCTAAAACGTGTAGAAAGTAGAGAGCAAAACCATGAGCCAAACCCTAGCAACGACTTTTGATCCAAAGCAATTAGCGAGACCAGAATTGCTAAAGTTAACCCCGTATCAAAGTGCCAGACGTATTGGTGGGCGTGGTGATATTTGGATCAATGCTAATGAATCACCTTTTAACAACAGTGACTTAGATAAAGTAAATCGTTACCCAGAGTGCCAACCTCCTGAGCTGATTAATGCATATAGCAACTATTCAGGCGTAAAGGCCAGTAACATTATTGCCAGTCGCGGCGCGGATGAGGCTATTGAACTGTTAATCCGCACCTTTTGTGTGCCAGGTGTCGACAGCATTGCTTGTTTTGGTGCTACTTATGGCATGTACGCCATTAGCGCTGCCACGTTTAATGTTGCGGTGACCACTTTAAGTTTAACCGATGATTATCAACTGCCACAGGCATGGCCAACTCAAATTGGTGCCGCTAAAATTGTGTTTATTTGTAACCCAAATAACCCAACGGGTACGGTGATATCAAAAGAGAACATCGAGCAAGCCATTCAAGCTGCGCCTAAGGCTATTGTGGTCGTTGACGAAGCCTATATTGAGTTTTGCCCAGAGTATAGCGTGGCAGATTTACTCAGCACCTACCCTAACCTTGTGGTGCTGCGCACATTATCAAAAGCATTTGCATTGGCCGGCGCGCGTTGTGGCTTTATGTTAGCCAATGATGCCATTATCGATTTAGTCATGTTAGTGATTGCGCCTTATCCAGTGCCACTCCCCGTGTCTGAATTAGCCACTAAAGCCTTGAGCGCGCAAGGTCTTAATACCATGCAAACCCAGGTGGCGAGTTTAATCGAACAAGGCCAGCGGTTAAGTGCAGCTTTAAGCTCATTTGGCGCTACCGTACTGCCAGCAAACGGTAACTACGTGTTAGCTAAATTTGACGATGTTGCCAGCGTAGCTGAGCGCTTACGTGAGGCAGGCATTGTTGCCCGTGCATACAAAGATCCACGCTTAGCTGATGCTATCCGTTTTAGCTTTACCAACGAACCACAAACCAATGCCATTATTGCGTTGTTTGACAGCTCTGCGGCATAAACCAAATTTAAACTTGTAAAAGTTAACTATAAAAATTACACCCTATTGTTAAGGTAGTCACATGAAACAGAACATATTATTCATCGACCGCGATGGCACATTAGTCGAAGAGCCAGCAATCGATAAGCAATTAGACCGCTTAGAAAAATTGTTTTTTGAGCCGCAGGTTATCCCGGCATTACTCAAGTTACAAAAAGCCGGCTTTCGCTTAGTGATGGTGAGTAATCAAGACGGTTTAGGCACACCTTCATTTCCAAAAGAAGACTTTGACGCCCCGCACAATATGATGATGCAAATCTTTTCTAGCCAAGGTGTTAAATTTGACGATGTGGTCATTTGCCCACACTTCAATGACGAAAACTGTAGCTGTCGCAAGCCCAAACTAGGCCTGGTTAAAGACTACTTAACTCAAGGTAAAATCGACTTTACTACTTCAGCCGTGATTGGTGATCGTGACACAGACGCCGAGCTTGCCAATGCCATGGGCATTAAAAGCTTTAAATACGACCGTCAAAGTCTTAACTGGGACGACATTGCCAATGCCCTATTAAGCAAAGGTCGTATCGCGAATGTCGTGCGTACGACCAAAGAAACCAACATTAACGTCACTATCGACTTAGACAGCCAAACCAAAGGTTCAATTGAAACTGGCATCGGCTTTTTTGACCACATGCTTGACCAAATTCAAACCCACGGTAATTTCAAAATGGACGTCCACGTCGACGGCGACTTAGAAATTGACGACCACCACAGTGTTGAAGACACCGCCCTAGCTATTGGTGATGCTATCCGCCAGGCTCTAGGCGACAAACGTGGTATTGCGCGTTTTGGTTTTAGCTTACCAATGGATGAAGCTAGCGGCGAATGCTTAATGGACATTTCTGGTCGTCCATTCATTAAATTCACCGCTGATTTTGACCGTGAAATGGTCGGTGAAATGGCCACTGAAATGGTACCGCATTTCTTCCGCTCATTCGCTGATGGCCTTCGTTGTACATTGCACATTGGCTCAACAGGCGATAACGACCACCACAAAGTGGAAGCACTATTTAAAGTATTAGGCCGCACACTTCGCCAGGCGGTGAAAGTCGAAGGCGACATACTGCCATCAAGCAAAGGCGTACTGTAAGGAGTTAGCGTGACACAACAATCTGTTTCTTCAAGCAATACCAGTGATCTCACGGTGATTATCGACACTGGCTGTGCCAATTTAAGCTCTGTACGTTTTGCTTTTGAACGTCTTAACGCCAATGTCGTTGTCAGTGCAGACTTTGATGTGATTCGCAGTGCTGCGCGCGTAGTGCTACCCGGTGTGGGCACCGCTGGCGCTGCAATGGATGCGTTAAAGCAAAAAAACTTAATCGAGTTGATTAAAAGTTTAACTCAGCCAGTGATGGGCGTGTGTCTTGGCATGCAAATGCTCGCCAGTTTATCTAACGAGCATGGCGGACGTAGCGAGCAAGATATTAGCTGTTTAGGCCTTGTACCGACTGACATTGGCGAACTTGACAGCAAAGGCTTGCCATTACCGCACATGGGTTGGAACCAAATAAACGTTGGCAACCACCCGTTATTTACCGGGATTGAAAATGGCAGCTATGTATACTTTGTTCACAGCTACCGCGCGCCCATCAGTGAGTACACCTTAGCCAGCAGCACTTATGGCGAATCATTTAGTGCGGCCATTGGTAAAGATAACTTTTTCGGGGTGCAATTCCACCCTGAAAAAAGCGCCAAAGTCGGTGCGCAGATTTTACAGAACTTTTTACAGATGGGATTAAACATGGAGACATCACAGTGATTATTCCAGCCATTGATTTAATTGACGGCCAAGTGGTGCGTTTATACCAAGGTGACTACGATAAACAAACCACCTTTGACTTAAGCCCGCTTGCACAACTGCAATCGTATCAAGCACAAGGTGCTAAGTTGCTGCATATAGTTGACCTCACAGGCGCAAAAGATCCTCACAAGCGTCAAACCCAGCTTATTAGCGAATTAGCCGCAGGGCTTGAGGTTGATATTCAAGTTGGCGGCGGAATTCGAAGTGAAGAACAAGTCGCAGAGCTGCTAAAGATTGGCGTTAAACGTGTGGTGATTGGCTCGCTTGCCGTCAAAGAACCTGAACTGGTTAAAAGCTGGTTTGTAAAATACGGCAGCGATGCCATCTGCTTAGCGCTTGATGTCAACATCAACGACGCAGGCGAAAAAATTGTCGCCGTTTCTGGCTGGCAATCAGGTGGCGGTAAGTCACTAGAATCATTAGTCGCCGAGTTTGAAACCGTTGGCCTTAAACATGCTTTAGTTACTGACATTAGCCGTGATGGCACCTTAACCGGTGCCAATTCCGAGCTTTATACAGAGCTGGCATCTGCTTACCCTCACATTTTATGGCAAGCATCAGGCGGTATCGCCACCCTTGATAACGTTGCTGCAGTGCGTGACAGTAAAGCATCGGGCATTATTATTGGTAAAGCCTTGCTCATTAATCAATTTACCGTTGAGGAGGCAATACAATGCTGGCCAAACGCATAGTTCCGTGTCTTGACGTCCGTGAAGGTAAAGTGGTTAAAGGCGTGCAATTTCGCAACCATGAAATTGTCGGCGACATCGTTCCCCTCGCCGCCCGTTATGCCGACGAAGGCGCTGATGAGTTAGTGTTTTATGACATTACTGCCAGTGCCCACGACCGGGTTATCGATAAGTCCTGGGTGAGCCGCGTCGCGGAACAAATTGATATCCCCTTTTGTGTTGCCGGTGGCATTAAAACCATTGAGCAAGCGCGCGAGAAACTGGCTTTTGGTGCCGATAAAATCTCGATTAACTCGCCTGCATTAACCGACCCAAGTTTAATCTCGCGCTTGCAAGATGAATTTGGTCGCCAATGTATTGTGATTGGGATTGACTCATACTACGACGCCGAAACTGATAGTTACAAAGTGAAACAGTTTACCGGCGATGAAGCCGCCACCAAAGACACCCAATGGTATACTCAAGACTGGGTGGAAGAAGTGCAAAAACGCGGTTGTGGTGAAATTGTGCTTAATGTCATGAATCAAGACGGCGTGCGTGGCGGTTACGACATCAAACAACTCAGCATGGTACGCGCTATTTGTGACGTGCCATTAATTGCTTCAGGTGGTGCGGGCACCATGGAACACTTTAAAGACGTGTTTGAACTTGCCAAAGTCGACGCCGCATTAGCTGCAAGCGTATTTCACAAAGGCATTATTGATATTGGCGAATTAAAGCAATATTTACACGCCAATCACATCGCCATTCGTTTATAACCTTGCCGAAAAAGAGAACATCAATGACTGATATCGTATTTGACAGTACAACTGTAGATTGGGACAAACAACAGGGGCTTATTCCTGCGGTTGTTCAACATCACCTAACAGGCAAAGTGCTCATGCTTGGCTACATGGATCAGGCCGCGCTAGAAAAAACCCTAGCCACTAAGCAAGTCACCTTTTTTAGCCGCTCTAAGCAGCGTTTATGGATCAAAGGTGAAACCTCAGGTAATACCCTAGATTTAGTTGCTATCGACAAAGATTGCGACAACGACAGCTTTTTAGTGCAAGTCATCCCGAACGGCTACCAACCTGCCACAAAGGCACAGAAAGCTGCTGGAAAGACGGTAACGCGCATCCTTTTATTGATAATCTGACAAACTTGATTATTTCACGTAAAGGCCAAAGTGCTGAATCAAGCTATACCGCATCATTATTTGAGCGTGGTACTAAGCGTATTGCCCAAAAAGTTGGTGAAGAAGGTTTAGAAACCGCCCTTGCCGCAGCCACTCACGACAAAGAAGAGCTGGTCAATGAGGCCTCTGATCTGATGTATCACTTAATCGTGCTACTTGAAGACCAAGGACTATCAATGGCTGATATCAATAAAAATTTATTGGATCGCCACACTAAAGCCAGTAAATAGAATTCACTCAGCTCTACTGAATAGGATTTATAAAAAAGACGCCGAGGCGTCTTTTTTGTTGATCTAAAATGGTGAATTATGAGTTTTTATGACTTTGAGTAATCGTCAAATTACCATCCACATGTAAATCACGTTGTGGGTAGGCGATGACCACTTGATGCTCATTAAACAGCTCATACATTCGAAAGCGAATCTCACTGCGTCGACGGCGAATATCGGTTTCAGATACCGCACTCACCCAAAAAATTAAGTCAAAAACAAGTGCGTTATCACCAAAGTCTTCAAATAAAACCACTGGCTTGGGTTGCTGTAAAATATCATCGCGTTCACCAATCACTTGATAAATCAAATCGCGGACTTTTATCACATCAGAACCATAAGCCACCCCGACACGAATAAAAGTACGGGCATTTTTATCAATTAAAGTCCAGTTGGTTACGGTATTTTCAAGTAGTTGGCTGTTGGGCACTAACATGTGCACCCCATCATTACGACGGATTAAGGTCGATCGAGTATTAATACACTCAACCACACCTCGCGCTTCGCCGACCTCTAAAAAATCGCCAATACGGATTGGCCGCTCCCACATCAAAATCCAACCACTGATAAAGTTGTTAATGATATTTTGCGCACCAAAACCAACACCGATTGCAATCGCACCCGACACAAACGCAAACGCGGTTAATGGAATATTTAAAATCTCCATACTGGTAAACACCAGCACCGCAATACTGATAATAAAGTACATGCGGGTAAATAAATGAATCGCGTCTGCGCCAACATGACGTCGCTTTAACGCTTTGACAATGAGCCGACCGACTCGAGTAATAATAAACCAGGCTAAAAAGAGGTATAACGGTACTTGCAACAATTGCAGCAAGGTAATTGGGCTGTTGTCATAAGTGAATACCACAAACGACAAGGCAGATAACAATTCGTTAAAATCCATATAAACCTCTTTTTATTCTTATAATCAATGATGTTGTTCTTACTAGGGTCTGTTGATCTTTCAAGATTGTTTTTGCAGCGAATTGTTGGTCTTTTATACAAGGCAGAGACTTTGAGGTGTAGTTATTCTACATAAAAAGTCGATAACGCAGTAAAAATGGCCAATAAACGCTGCCCGAAGGGTTCGGCTAAAAACGTTTTACTCTTTGTTAAATGATTCTTCGCAAATAAAGAGTTGCTTAGATTGCTAGGCATCAATCCATTCGCCTCGATTAAAACGTTTTTAACTCGAACAACATTCAAACAGCAAAGATCAACAGACCCTAAGGTCTGTTGTGAGTATTAGTAAAACCTCTTCTCACCTGGTGGGCGGGTTTTGAGTAGTTTTAAAAACCACATGTATTGTTCTGGATAGGCTTTAATCACCTGCTCAACCGCTTTGTTTAATGCCAAGGCTTCGTTTTCTTTACCTGCCATCTCTTGTGGACTAATGGCGGGCATTATCGTCATAACAAATTGCTTAGCTTGTTCATTATAGCCAATGTTAACTGGCATCACTTGAGCGTTGCCCGCTTGAGCAAGGCGACCCACTACGGGTAATGTCGCTTTTACTGTGCCTAAAAACGGCGTAAATACGCTTTTATCTGGCCCTAAATCTTCATCTGGTAAATAAAAGAAGCTGTTATCTTTTTTAAGTTCAGCTAATAACGCGCGGATCCCTGCTTCACGCATGTACACACGACCATTTTGGCTGGTGCGCATGCGATTACTAAACCAGTTAAACAAGTCATTCCGGTGTGCTTTTGCCATGGTCACGATGGGGATTTCTATGTTCACACGCAACCCGGCATACTCCATTGGCCACACATGAGGCATAATAAAAATAATTGGTTGGCCGGCATCTCTGGCAGCTTTAACATGCTCATAACCATTCATTTGGATACGACGCTTTAAATGATCCGTTGATCTAAACAGTAATTCGGCTTGTGAAAGCAGCACCAATACAAACATCTTCACATTTTGCTTAACTAACGTTTCGACCTCTGTTTTCGACATGTCAGGAAAACAATGACTGATGTTAATTCTAGCGATATTGATTGGCTTTTTGGCTATTTTCATCACAATAACCGCTAAAAATCTGGCAATAGGATCACGCACACTGGCGGGTAAAATACCAAATATAACCAATACCGCTATGGCTAACCATGTCAGCCAAAAACGCGGGTGTAATAACGCCATTTTAAAGCGGGTATCAAAATGTTTTGCTTCTCGAGACAAAAGAACACTCCAAATAAACGTGTACGAACAATTAACTCTCAATGTTAACGTTCGATAAAATTTTATTATACCAATCAGGATAAATAGGTGATCAGAGATTGCGTAGGAAAAACAGCTTAGAATAAGGCAGAAATTGCAGAGAACTAGTTGTTCTACCTTCAAAATTTCTAACGACGTCATAAGCGATTTTAACCAGTAAGAATGATCACATTCTTGTGCTGATTGGGATTATACCAAGGGTTTGGTAAACTCAAAAACAAAAGAGCCACTCAATTAAGAGTGGCTCTTCGTAATACAGATCAAAATCTGAATTGGCGTATTAACCAGTGATCTATTTTTTACCCGAGTTTGCCGCTTCAACACGTGATTTTAACTTCTGTCCAGGACGGAAGGTAACAACACGGCGAGCAGAAATGGGAATATCTTCACCAGTTTTCGGGTTCCTTCCCGGTCTTTGATTCTTGTCCCTAAGGTCAAAGTTGCCAAAGCCAGATAGCTTGACCTGCTCACCATTTTCGAGTGCTTCACGAATCTCTTCAAAAAAAGACTCAACCATCTCTTTGGCTACACGTTTGTTAATGCCTAACGTTTCAAAAAGATGTTCTGCCATTTCGGCTTTGGTAAGTGCCATACTTTAATCCCTCAACGATGCGTTGAACTCGGTCTTAAGAGCAGATATTACTGAATCCATAGTTTCGGTAATGTCTTTTTCTTCAAGTGTACGAGTAGTGTCTTGTAATGTAAGTGCGATGGCGAGGCTCTTTTTGCCAGGCTCAACACCTTTACCTTGGTATACATCGAACAAGTTTAAGCCAACCAACTGATTTTCGCCAACTTTTCTTATCAAATTCATAACATCAGTGGCAGAAACTGTTTCATCTACTACTAGCGCGATGTCACGACGGTTAGCAGGAAACTTAGATACAGCTTGGGCTAGCGGCAAACGGGCGTGCAATAATGCATCCAGTTCTAACTCAAAAACAATTGTTTTTCCATTGAGTCCAAACGGCTTTTCCAAGCTAGGATGGATAGCGCCGATGTAACCAATGACTCGATTATTTCTTAATATTTCAGCACATTGTCCTGGATGCAGCGCAGGATGAGTTGCCCCTTTAAAACTAAATTCAGAAGCGGCAACTGTCAAGCCTAGAATAGCTTCTAAATCACCTTTTAAATCAAAGAAGTCGACTGTTTTCGATTCCATTGACCAATGTTCTTCGTTTTGCACCCCTGAAATGACCGCGCCCAGCATGGCTTGTTGGCGAACGCCAGAATCTGCTTGTGCATCAGGAACAAAGCGTAAACCGGTCTCAAATAATCTTACACGACCTTGTTGACGGCTTTGATTGTAGCCAACAGCAGTTAATAGCCCTGTGAACATCGACAAGCGCATTGCTGACATTTCGATTGAAATTGGGTTTGGTAACACCATCGCTTCTTGACCAGGATGAACTAAATTTTGCATTTTAGGGTCAACAAAGCTGTAGGTCACTGCTTCTTGAAAACCGCGAGCAACAAAAATGCTACGAACACGCTTAAGCGAAATGTCCGCTTCTTTGTGATCTGGCATGGTTAACGCAGCTTGTGGCGCTGTGTTAGGGATGTTGTTGTAACCGTAAATACGTGCCACTTCTTCGATTAAATCTTCTTCAATCGCCATATCAAAACGGTAAGTTGCGGTTGTAACCTGCCATGCATCATTTGCTGTTTCAACGTTAAAGCCTAAACGTTGTAAAATCTCAACAACATCAGTATCAGGAATATGGTGACCTAATGTTTTGTCTAACTTGTTACGACGTAAGGTAATAGTGGCTGCTTTTGGTAAATGTTCAGCTGATACTGCTTCAACCACCTGGCCGGCTTCACCACCACAAATATCCAATACAAGACGTGTAGCACGATCCATCACCTTATGCTGTAGCTCAGGGTCTACGCCACGCTCAAAACGGTGTGAGGCATCTGTGTGTAAGCCTAAACGACGTGATTTACCCATAATGGCAAGTGGAGCAAAAAATGCACACTCTAATAAGATGTCTTGGGTATTTTCATTCACGCCAGTGCTTTCGCCGCCGAATACACCTGCAAGTGCAACGGCTTGTTTGTCGTCTGCAATCACTAAAGTGTCGTTTGGCACGGTAATTTCGTTACCGTCAAGCAAGGTTAACGTTTCAACGCCGTCGGCTAAACGGACGTTAATCCCGCCGTTTAAGGTGTTTAAGTCAAACGCATGCATAGGTTGACCAAACTCGATCAACACATAATTGGTAATGTCGACAATCGGGTCAATTGAACGAATACCACTGCGACGTAACTTTTCTTGCATCCATAACGGCGTAGCGGCTTTAACATTGATGTTTTTAACCACTCGGCCTAAATAACGTGGGCATAAATCTGGCGCAACCACATTAATACTAAATGGTGCATCAATTGTTGCATCAACAGCTTGCCATGTAGGCTCAGTTACTGCTTGACGGTTTAATACGCCCACTTCGCGCGCAAGACCGGCCATACCTAGGCAATCAGCGCGGTTAGCAGTTAAGTCAACGTCGATAATGACGTCATCTAATTGCAAAAACTCACGAACATTAACGCCTAATGGTGCATCTTGTGGCAGCTCAATAATGCCATCGCTTTCGATGTCGATGCCAAGTTCACCGTATGAACACAACATGCCCATTGAGGGTTGACCACGTAATTTGGCTTTTTTGATTTTAAAATCGCCAGGTAATACTGCACCAACCATAGCCACAGCCACTTTTAAACCTAAACGACAGTTAGGGGCACCACAAACGATATCAATTAGCTCATCACCACCCACATTGATTTTGGTTACACGTAATTTGTCGGCATCAGGGTGCTGACCACATTCAACCACTTCACCAATAATCACGCCGCTAAAATCAGCTGCTACTGGGTCTACGCCGTCGACTTCAAGGCCGGCCATGGTAATTTGGTGTGATAACTCGTCACGACTTACTGAAGGGTTTACCCATTCACGAAGCCAAGATTCACTGAATTTCATCTAATTATTGCTCCGTTATTTGAATTGCTTAAGAAAACGTAAATCGTTTTCGAAGAAGGCACGTAAATCATTTACGCCGTAGCGCAACATGGTTAAACGCTCTACGCCCATACCAAAAGCAAAACCAGAGTATTTTTCAGGGTCAATGCCCACACTGCGCAGTACATTTGGGTGCACCATACCGCAGCCTAAAACCTCTAACCATTTACCGTTTTTACCCATTACGTCTACTTCAGCTGAAGGCTCAGTAAATGGGAAGTAAGATGGACGGAAACGCACTTCTAAATCTTCTTCAAAGAAGTTGCGTAAAAAGTCATGCAAAATGCCTTTTAGCTCTGCAAAATTAACATTCTCAGCCACCATCAACCCTTCCACTTGGTGGAACATTGGCGTGTGAGTTTGGTCGTAATCATTACGGTAAACACGGCCAGGAGAAATGATACGCAACGGTGGTTTTTCATGTTCCATAGTACGGATTTGCACACCTGATGTTTGGGTACGCAACATCACTTTGGGATTAAAGTAAAAGGTATCGTGATCGGCACGAGCTGGATGGTGCTCAGAAATATTTAAGGCGTCGAAGTTATGAAAATCATCTTCAATTTCAGGACCTTCCTTAACAACAAAGCCTAATTCACCAAAAAAGGTTTCAATACGTTCGATTGTACGCGTAACCGGATGTAAGCCACCGATTTCTAAGGTACGCCCTGGTAGAGTAACATCGATTTTTTCAGCAATTAATTTCGCTTCTAACTCCGACGCTTTCAATCCATCGATACGCTCAGTCAGCTTTTGCTGTACGGCTTGTTTAGCTTGGTTGACGGCTTGACCAAAGGCAGGTTTTTCTTCTGCGCTTAATGATCCCATCATTTTCATCATGTCAGTGATTTTACCTTTTTTACCAAGGTAATCGACACGGATATCATCCAATGTCTTTAGATCACTGGCCTTGTCAATGACCTCTAAGGCTTGTTCTACGATCTCGGTTAACTGCTGCATGTTATCATCCACTGCATTTGTGCATATCAATGCGATTGGGCGTCTGCTTCGACTATCAAATAAATCAACTAATTTGATAGTGCCGACGCGATAGTTTAACTCGTGTTATTTGCTCAACGAGCCAAAGCTAGGGTTAAAATAAAAGAGTGAAATTTTACGTGAGAGGCCGCAATTTTACTAGTCATTATTGGACTTTTTAGTGGCAAATAGCTGTATTTAACTGCAATTTAGCTTTCTAGGCTCATCGTGATAGCTCATCGTCAGTAATCTTAATTAACTACACCGCTTTTTTACCGACAAACTATAATTAACAGAATAATTAACAGAATAATTAACGAGTGAATTAAGCATTGAATTTATCAACTCAAATATGAAAAACGATAATACCCAGAAACGCTAAAGCCCTAAACAATCGTAATTCGCAATCTCACTTTACGCTCCACCAAATGCGCCCAAGCAATTGATAATAAATAAAAGTTAATTAATAACATCCATTTCTAGATGCCATTATATAAAGCGAGATTGATAAACGTTATAGCCGATGACGATGCACTGAAAAACTCGGGAAATATACTAACAATAGCGCTTTTTGTTAGCGATATTGTTCCAGTCTGTTAGTTGGGGCGCTATATTCAGTTGGAGTCAATGCTCTTGCGACACATCAACAACATAATGCCCTTGCAGCCAATTGCGTCCAATCAACAATTTGTAACCCATTTTGGTACGATCTTTTAAGTTAACATCCACTAAATACTCTTTCCTGGGTTCGCCGACACTGAGCCTGACCATGTAACGAACTTCAGTTCCCTGAGCATTACGAATAAAAGAAGTGCCACGAATTTTAGTCCGCACATCGACCGTTTCGCCTTTGTCATTTTCGGTGGTAAAGGTGATCATTTTACCGACGTTATTGGTCTTATCGTTAAGATCTTCATCTTCAATACGCATGTCGACCGCATGCAATGAGTTTTCTACCGCGCCGGTATCAATTCGAGTATTGAACAACAAACCAGTTTGTTTGATACTAAGTTCTGCCACTGGGCCAATGATCTTTTTTCGAGACACATCAACCAGGTAGCCTTTCTTTAAAAAGTTACGCCCGATGAGAAGTTTGTAGTTCATGTGGCTGCGGTCGCGTAAATTAACATACACATTATGCAGACTGTCAGGAAAGCCAACGTCGAGCTTTACCATATAGCGGGTTTCTCTTCCTTGTGAGTTTCTGACGGTTGAAGTACTGACAATTTCCGCTTGCATCCGTTTCTTGTCACCTTGCTCGTTGACAGTGGTGAAGGCGATAGTTTTGCCAATGTTTTGTTTCATATTGGCAGATTCTCCTCCCATCACTTCAAGGTCGACAGCATGCAAAGAGGTATTTCCTGCGCCAGTATCAATACGAGCCTTAAACAATAAGCCTGAATCGGCTACGGTCATGGTTTCTATTTGACTCACTACAATGGCTTGACTATTGGCAAAAACAGATAATGATAAAACACATAAAACAGCAGAAATGACGACTTTTCTAAACATGTTCAATTCCAAAAACTACCACGCCTAAAACAACCAAGCTTACTGTGCAGTTAAGCTAATAAATGAGCGATTTCTTGATCGAATAAATTTTTAATTAAGCCTGAAAACTCAGTAATAAAAATACTTTGTTCAGGTGTGGCCTGTTGGTTGGCCACTGACGCTAAAATCTCTTCTAGATCGTACACAATCGCGTCGATTTCACGGATCACCATATTACGCTGCGCAAATGACAGTTGTGGGTTTTGACCACATACCATGATAATTTGTGCAGATAATTGTTCTTCAAATAATTCCATTACGGTCTCCGTCGCGGCCGCATTCTGTTCAGGCGCTTCAAACAAGCCTAAATGTTCAGTTAAATACTGAATTAAATGCATGTATCCGTCTTTATCGGTAACCATTTTTTCACCTTTTTTCACGATTATTTAATGGGCAATGGCTTAGGTTTACGTAACCCAAAGCCATTGCACCATACTGTTTAATTATTGTGCTAAGGTTAGCACAAACGATACAGGCACCGCTAAGCTGATGCTTGGCAAACCAGCGATTTCTCTTAACTTTTCAACACCTGTCACTAAATTAAACTCGTCAGCTTGAACCAATAAAGGTGCAAAGCTGCTGACAACTAATTTGTCATCAGATAATTTAGCCACAAGAACTTCAACGCTTTTTTGCTGTTTTTTACCATGTAACTCAACAGTGGCATCAATTTTTGTTGTTAAGGTGTCACCGACTTTCATTCCCATCAATAACTGAGGGTTAATCACGGCATTGACTTTCAACTGCGGAAAT
This sequence comes from Shewanella phaeophyticola, assembly GCF_025398315.1. GTDB lineage: Bacteria > Pseudomonadota > Gammaproteobacteria > Enterobacterales > Shewanellaceae > Shewanella > Shewanella phaeophyticola. The sequence continues at coordinate 1,369,622 of NZ_JAODOQ010000001.1, read as the reverse complement.
TGTGCAACTTCAAACAACACGGTTTGCATGCGATCATCACGAATTTTAATTCCGGTATCAACCGAATTTAAATCTATCGATAACGCAAAAGCGCCCGCCTCGGTCAATGAGCCCGCAACTTGCTTAAAGTGGTGCACTTCAGCAATGTCATTTTTCTTTACTGAGATAAAGCTAACACGCGAGTGATCTTGGTTAATCTGCCAATCGCCTGCCATGGCTTGAAAACTTAACAACCCAGCTGCGAACAAAGGTAATGCTATTTTCATTGTTGACTCCTTTTAATTAACATTAACACGTTATGAAACAATACAACTTGAGTATAGATAAGTCTTTTATCAATTAGGTAAAAACCGTTATTTTACTTTCGCAAGCCATTTATCTAATGCCTGGGCAAAAGCGTGCTTGTCTGCCTGAGAAAAACTATTATAGCTACCAGTGTGGATCCCACTGCTGCGCATTTCTTCCATAAAATCTCGCATGGTCAAGGTTTGTTTGATGTTTTCTGTGGTGTACACAGTCCCTCTTGGGTTTAACACCAACGCGCCTTTTTCAACGGCCTCTGCCGCCAATGGAATGTCAGCTGTGATAACCAAATCACCCGAGTCCACTTGCTCAACGATATAATTGTCGGCTTCATCAAAGCCCGAGCTCACTCTAATCATCGAAACCAATGGCGAAATCGGTACTTTAATCAATTGATTAGCCACCAATACTAATTGAATCGACTTGCGCTCTGAGGCACGAAATAACATGTCTTTTACTGCATTTGGACAGGCATCGGCATCGACCCAAATTTTATTGCTTATCACGCGATATTACTCCCATTTATTAACACAGATTAAGGTGCTAAACGATCTATTTGCCAATCGCTATCCGTTTTACTGTACATAAATCTGTCATGCAGGCGATGTTCTCCACCTTGCCAAAATTCAATACTGCTTGGTCGTACTAAATAACCGCCCCAAAATTTAGGTAAAGGCACTTCGCCTTGAGCATATTTGGCTTTCATTTCAGCAAACTTGCCTTCTAACGCTTGGCGCGCTGAAATTTTACTCGACTGTTTTGATACCCATGCAGCGATTTGGCTCTCTTTGGGACGGCTCATAAAGTATTTAGCCACATCTAACATCGATAAAGGTTCAGCTTCACCGATGACGGCTACTTGCCGCTCTAATGGATGCCAGGGAAACAACAAACTGATTTTGTTATTCACTTCAATTTGTTTGGCTTTGCGGCTTTCAAGGTTGGTAAAAAACACAAAGCCGATATCGTCAAAACGCTTGAGTAACACAATACGCTGAAAAGGCTGCCCTTGCTCGTCAACCGTTGCGATACACATAGCCGTTGGATCGGTTAATTGCGCATCTTTAGCTTGCTGCATCCATTTTTCAAATAAATCCATTGGATTAGCAGGTAAATCACCACGTCTTAAGCCACCTTGGGTGTACTCTCGACGAATATCACTTAAATCACTCATTGCGCTTCCTTGTTTATGCTTATTCACACTATTTTACGCTGAGCAAGCACAAAAAAGCCAACGCCTAAACGTTGGCTTGGGCATTTAAACTGGCAATATCAACGACTTTTTAATTAAGACTTTACCTGTTATCAAAAGGTTTAGCATTTAACGGCTTAACATTGCACTCGCCGAGTTACATAAATTCTGGACTCAGTACTTCTGAGTCAAGCTGCTGAAAGTGGCCAAAGTGGACATGATAATCTGGCTTAATAGGGTATGAACATTGGGCGAGGCATATATTTTTAGGCTTAGCAGATGCCATAACTGGTGCATTAAATCCGATAGTGTCCCAACTAATCGGCTGCAATAAAGCTAATAATTGCGCAGCGATGGAGTTAGCGGGCGAGTTAACATCGACATTGGTTTCAACACTGACATAAGAGCTCTGCTCTTGCGGGGTAATGTGAATGGTAAAATATTGCTCACCTTTTATGCCGTTAACTGAAAACCCTAACGGAGTAAATAAGTGGGCATCGTAGTCAAACCCCTCAAACAATTTGCTTAAGCCTAATAATGCACAAATATGCTCTACTGTTTGTTCAGTTGAGGTTAAATACTGTGCGACTGGTCCACTAATGTGGTACATCAATAGTTCGCTGGTGTTATCTTGTACCGTTAATAAACAAGGCTTGTCACTGGTAAAAATAAAATGATGATGACTGTCTAAGTGACCAATTCGGCACGCTGTACCAGGTATGTACTGACGTAAACGGGCAATGTCATCGGCAAACGTTGAGACTTGCAAATGCGCTAAATATTCATTTTTACGTTGATAACTCACAAACGCCACATGGTCGACACCGATATGTTCGAGCATGGCCAATAAACTGTCTATCAAGGTCGACAAGCCGCACGTTAGCATGACGATGCGGTTATCCCAGACAAACAAACTCGACTCGCTTAATAAATACGCATCGCAATGTTGATTATCAATAACCGAGATAATATCCGCTTTGGCGAGGCTGACTATTTGAGTCCAAAAATTAGAACTAAGTGCACGCAATGAACCATGAGTCGATGCGGTTATGAGCTCAATTTTTTTTCAGAACCTTCAAAAAACATCAGTGTAGTTAACCCTCAAGCAACGTTATATCGTTAATATCATAAAGTAAGCCTTAGCAATAAATAAAGGCTTAGTTATTATACATAACTAAGCCTCTCATCTGTCGCCGTTTGTTTTACGCTTACATTTAGAAATCTTCTAAGTAAGTGTAACCGTCAAGACCGACTTGTAACTCTTCTAAAATGCTGGCGCGTTCGTCTTCAACAATATGTTGAGTCACTAACTCTTCGAACGTGCGCATAAACTCGTCAGCATCTAGGTTTACATAACGCAATACGTCAGCCACAGTATCGCCTTGAAGTACCGATTCAATATTGGCCGAACCGGCTTTATCTAAACGTACTACGGCCGAGTTAGTGTCGCCAAATAGGTTATGCATATCACCTAAGATTTCCTGGTATGCACCAACCATAAAGAAGCCGATTAGATATGGGCTTTCTGCGCTCCAAGCTGGTACAGGTAGCGTGGTTTCAATACCTTGGCCATCTACGTATTGGTCAACAATACCGTCTGAGTCACAGGTAATATCAAGCATTACAGCACGGCGCTCTGGTGCTTTATCTAAACCCGATAACGGCAACACAGGGAACACTTGGTCAATACCCCAGGCATCAGGTAATGACTGAAACAACGAAAAGTTAACAAAGAACTTATCAGCCAGTTTTTCGTTCAATTCGTCAATAATAGGACGATGGTAGCGGTTATTATTGCTCAGTAAGCCTTTCACTTCGTGACATACACGTAAGTGAGCTTGTTCAGCCCAAGCACGATGCGCCAAACTAAATTGGCCAACGGCGAACAATGAATGTGCTTCTGCAATATCACTTTGGGTATCGTGATAAATTTCAATAATGGCACGTTGGTCGTGTCCGCCACTGATTTCTTCCCAAGACTGCCACATGTTATGCAACAGTTGCGGCGCATCGTCCGCTGGTGCTTCAATCACTTCAGGCATGTACGCTTCAGTGCCAATAACATCGGTAATCAATACCGCGTGATGTGCTGTCAAATGACGGCCAGATTCCGAAATAATACGTGGCATTGGCTGCTCGTATTCATTACATAAATCGGTTAACACATTAACAATATTGTTAGCATACTCATTCAAACCATAGTTCATTGAGTTGTTGCTTTGACTACGAGTGCCATCATAATCGACCGCTAAACCACCGCCAACGTCAAAACATTCAATTTTAGCGCCGAGTTGGCGTAGCTCACAGTAAAAACGCCCCGCCTCACCAACACCTTGGCGAATATCGCGAATGTTGGCAATTTGTGAGCCTAAATGGAAGTGCAATAACTGTAATGACTCAAGCATGTTGGCTTGTTGTAATTGCTCAACCACTTTTAATACTTGGGCAGCAGACAAACCAAATTTAGACTTTTCGCCACCACTTGCTTGCCATTTACCTTTGCCTTGGAAAGCTAAACGCACCCGTAAACCTAAACGAGGTGTCACACCGAGTTTCTCAGCTTCTGCCAATACCATTTTAAGCTCAGACATCTTTTCAAGTACGATGTAAACTTTATGGCCTAACTTCTCGCCGATTAAGGCTAAACGCACGTATTCTTTGTCTTTATAACCATTACACACAATCACAGAACTGGCTTTTTGAGCCATGGCCAATACCGCCATTAATTCTGGCTTACTGCCTGCTTCAAGGCCTAATTGCGGTACTTCTTTGGATTTTTGGCTCGCCAAAATCTCTTCAACAACGGTTTGTTGTTGGTTAACTTTAATCGGATAAACTAACAAATAATCATTTTGATATTCGTACTTAGTAATCGCATCATTAAAGGCTTCACATAAACTTTCCACTCTATGGTGCAAAATCTGTGGGAAACGGACCAGTACCGGTAACGAAACGCCCGCTTTAACCATATCTCTAGCCAATTCATTTAAACCGACTTTATGAGCTGGGTTTTGTGGATCAGGTGACACTGTGACTTCGCCATCTTCACGAATACCGTAAAAGCCTTGGCTCCAGTGAGTCACGTTATAACCCGCGCGAGCATCTTCGATAGACCAATCAGACATAATTATTTTCCGTATTTGTATCAAAGTTAAGCAGTACTTTTATGCGACTGCTTGTTAAAATCCAGATAACGACTAAGCGCTATCACTGATATAAGTTGCCATGTTATGTGCCGTACTCTGATGCGTTGAGCTCTCTGGGGGGAATAAGTTTAATGCTCACAAACATCAAATTTATAGAAGCCCTCTTTGTTAACTTGTTGATGCTTTAACTAAAGGCACAACACATCTTAGTCACACATCTGTATAGCTTGCAAATATTGCTGATCCAACATCACTCAATTTCTGTAACGAGTGTTTTACTGCTTAAAGCAAAAATAAGATCACTTTATCAAGGTCAAGCCTGCTTGCTAAAATCGGCGCAATTAAAACCTGCAATGCAGTGTAATGCAAGTAAATTACCCATTAATTACTGCAAAAAACCTGATTTTTTATCTTCAGCCAAGTTCAATAACGCACTGAGCAAATAAATCAATTTCAACTCACAGTAAATGACACAACTTAGTGTTGATTTACGTGTATAATTAACCGATTGAAAACACCTTTTCATTTTTTATTAAGTAGAGTCATTCATGATACAAATCGGTAAACGTTATTCATTAGAAGTGGTTAAGCAAGTGAACTTTGGAGTTTACTTAAATGCTCAAGAGCTAGGACAGGTCTTGCTTCCTAATAAATTTGTCCCTACCGGGTGTAATGTCGGTGATATGGTCGATGTATTTCTGTATCTCGACTCTGAAGACATTGTGATTGCAACTACCCAAAAAGCGCTGGCGCAAGTTGGCGAGTTTGCTTACCTAAAAGTTGTGGCCACCGTGCCCATACGGCGCATTTTTAGACTGGGGCTTAGACAAAGATCTCCTGTTGCCTTTTGGTGAACAGCACAAACCAGCAGAAGAAGGCCGTTCATATTTAGTTTATGTCCATGCCAACCATGCCGATGAGCGCATTATGGCGTCATCGAAAGTGGATAAGTTTGTCGACAAAACTGAAGCTCACTACACCCCTGGCGAACAAGTTAACTTAATCATCGGTGGAACCACCGATTTAGGTTACAAAGCCATTATTAACAACACACATTGGGGTGTTATTTACACTAATGAAGTTTTCCAAAAGCTTCGCTTTGGCCAAAAGCTAACCGGGTTTATTAAAACCATGCGCAGTGATGGTAAAATTGATTTGGTTTTACAAAAAAGCGGTAAAGAAGATTTAGACAAAAACGCTCGCCTTATTATCAACAAGCTGCGAAGCGCTAACGGTTTTTTACCTTTGCATGATAAAACCGATGCCGACATCATTTATGACCAATTGGGCATGAGCAAAAAAGCCTTTAAAAAATCAATTGGCGGTTTATTTAAAGCAGGTGACATCAGTATCGACAGCGATGGTATTCGTCTAACCATGTAAATCGATATTGTCACATAAACATGATGAGTGTGCCTTTAGCCACTCATCATAGTATTTATCCTTCTGCCAACGCAAAATAACAACAAGTATTACATCGATTTTTTATAAGGACAGTGTATGGAATTGACGTCATTAGAAGCCCGCGTTATCGGTTGCTTACTCGAAAAAGAACTCACCACCCCCGACCAATACCCTCTGTCACTTAATTCGTTAACCCTCGCCTGCAATCAAAAAAGTAGCCGCGAACCTGTAATGTCATTAAGTGAACCCGAAGTACAAGCCCTCATTGATGACCTAACTAAAAAACGCTTAATCAGTGAGCAAACAGGGTTTGGCAGTCGCGTTGTTAAATACAAACATCGTTTTTGTAATACCGAATTTAGTGAATTACAACTCAGCAGTGCTGAAGTTGCGATCATTTGTGTATTACTTTTACGTGCATTCACAAACACCTGGCGAACTTAAAACGCGCACACCGCGTTTACATGAGTTTGGCGACGTGAGCCAAGTAGAGGCAACATTGTTGAACTTAAGCAAACGTGAAACACCGCTTGTAGTCCAGTTAGCTCGTGAGCCAAATAAACGGGATTGCCGTTTTTTAGAATGCTTTAGCGGTAATATTGACGAGCATCAGGTTAACAGTAGTGACAGCATTCAAGTCTCAGTCCAAACGCAACACAGTTTGACCCAACAAGATCGCATCGCAGAATTAACTGAGAGAGTTGACGTACTAGAGCAAAAAATGGCTCGGTTAGAAACGTTACTCGACTAGCACATTGAACACCACTGTAAACTCAGACTGGTAGCGATAACGAGCATCGCCTCTGCTATCTAAATCATTACAGTTTATTCAAGGATTACTATTATGCAACACGTCTCTCCCCCGTCGGGGCTGTCACATATTTGGTTATTGGCCAAATACGAACTCAGCAAGCGCTTTACCAATAAAAGTGGCATGGTCGCCCTTATCGCTTTTATGCTTATTTGGGCGATTTTATTACTTTACCCAATCAAAAGTGCCTCTGAATTTATTATGGGCCTAATTTTAGAAGCTTTACTGAAGCACTATTTGGATCAGACAGTTTACAACATTTATTTGAATGGCCTGTCGCTGAGTTTGCCGTGTTCTGGCTCGCTGCCTTATATTTATTTCCTATGTTTAGCATCTTTATCGCCGCAGATCAGTTCAGTTCAGACAAGCAGCGCGGAAGTTTACGTTTTTTAACCTTGCGAGTAAGCCGAAGCAGTCTTTTCTTTGGCCGTTTTGCCGGCCAAATGCTGATCCAATTGTCGTTAATTATACTAACCCTGCTGGCCACTATCGCCATGGTGCTCACTCGCGATATGAGTTTATTAGTACCGTCAGTCACCACTAGCCTACTGGTAATGGTTAATCTTTTTATTGTGGTATTACCCTACACTGCTGCAATGGCACTCTTGTCATTACATGCTAACTCTGCAAGACAAGCGAGTATTTTTGCAATTATTCTTTGGGCATTAGTCTCAATTATTATCGGGTTAATTAATTTCAAATTCCCGCAACTGAGTGGGTTGAACATGATTTTACCGGGTTCTCAAATTTCAAGTATGATAAATACTCAGGGCTTTGGGTCACTGGCTTACACGCCAATTCCCTTACTGCAAACTGTCGTCATTTTAGGTTTGGGGAATTTATTGATGAAACGGAGTGCCCTATGAGCCTAATTCAATGCAATAACCTATCGAAAAACTACCCTAATAAATTAGCTCTGGACAACGTTAATCTAAGCTTAGATGCAGGTACACCTATTGCGTTAGTAGGACCAAATGGTGCGGGTAAAACGACACTGTTTAGCTTACTTTGTGGCTACATTCAGCCAACTCAAGGCAGCGTGACGATCCTTGGCCATGCTCCAGGCAGTAAAGCGCTTCAAGGGGTGTTATCTGCGCTACCGCAGGATGCAGAACTTGACCCTCATTTTACCATAGCATCACAGCTACAATTTTTTGCCACGCTCCAAGGCTTCAGTCAAGCCGATGCCAAGCAAGAAGCATTACGTGTATTAGCGCTAGTCGATTTAGCTGAGTCAGCACAAGCAAAACCTAAAAGCCTTAGCCATGGCATGAGTAAAAGAGTATCGATTGCCCAAGCGTTAATTGGGTCACCGACCATTGTATTACTCGATGAGCCTACCGCAGGGCTCGATCCTGCCAATGCTAAAAAGATACGCCAAATCGTTAAAGATTTATCAAGTGACACCACTTTTTTAATTAGCTCACATAATTTAGATGAACTTGAAAAACTGTGTGATCAGGTGGTGTATCTTGAACAAGGTAAGGTACAGCAATCTGTTTCAATTAAAGCCAGTCAGGCAACTGACTTTATTACTTTGACGATGCAAGTGTGTGATATGGACAACTTACATCAACAATTACTCGGATTAGCCCAGGTCATTGAAGTTAAACGCAGTGGTGATGAGCAGTATGTTATTGAGTATCAAAAACAAAGTAATTTTGAGCTAGAACAACAAATCCTAGGCTTGTTAGCAGAAAAGCAATGGCGATACAAAGCCATACTTAAAGGTCGAACACTAGAAGAAACCCTCTTCTCATAAGCCATTGCAATATGTCAGTACAGGCTCGTTAACACTGGCCTTTTTATGGGCTTTGTCATGATTTTAGTTGTTGTATCAAATTAAAATTGGCGCATTTTCAGCTCTAAGCCAGACCAAATCACGCCAGTAAACATGACTATTTTGTACGCGATTCATGATAGTAAATCGAGAATCAATCCCCTTTGAACCTGCGCAAGGTTTAATGTATGGACTTGATTTCTAATATCATTAATTGATTTGAGATGTTCTATTGCGCGGTGTTAAATCAAGATTAGTCAGTAAGAAACCACTTAATCCCCATCAGGACAATACCAATCAGGATAAATAAGTGACCAGAGGTTGCGTAAAAAATATCGCTTAACATGAGGTAGAAATTGCAACGAGTTAGGTGTTCTATCTTCAACATTTCTAACGACGTTATAAGCGATGTTAACCAGCAAGAATGATCACATTCTTGTGCTGATTAATGGAATGCAATCCTCTCTACCAAATCGGCTTCAAATGAGCCATATTGATTGATGAAAAAGCAACCAACAACAGTAAGAGAGGATCCTATGACAAGCGTAACAGTCGGTTTAGATACAGCCAAATCTATTTTTCATGTTGTAGAGAAAAATATCTCTGGTCGAATACTAAAAAAGGTCAAGCTCCCTAGAAGTAAATTGGTCGCTTACTTCGCCAATAAGGAGACTTGTACCATTGCCATCGAAGCTTGCGGTGCTTGCCACTATTGGAGTCGGGTTTTTAGCCAACTCGGACATTCGGTCATGATAATTGCACCTCAATATGTTGCGCAGCATCGTATTGGCAACAAAAATGATTTCAATGATGCACAAGCACTTGCCGATGTCGCTCAACGCGAAGATGTGAGAATCGTTCCGGCAAAGAGTATTGAGCAACAAGATGCGCAACTGTTACACCGAGTAAGAGAGCGATATGTGAAGCAAAGAACGGCGCTAGGCAATCAAATCAGAGGTTTATTGGCTGAGTATGGTGTCGTTATCCCCAGAGGGATTTCTTCTCTAAAAAAGGCCTTACCTTTTGCCTTAGAAGACTCAGAGAATGAGCTGAGTTCTCTTGTTCGAATGATGCTCGATGAGCTGATGAACGAGCTCATCACCTGGGATGAAAAAATAAAAAACATCGATAAGCTTTTTGTTAAGCAGGCTCGAGATAATGAACAGTGTCAAAGTCTTCAAACCATGACAGGGATTGGGCCATTGATTTCGAGTATTCTTTGGGTGGCACTTGGAGACGGTAAAAATTTTGAAAATGGCCGTCATTTTGCTGCTTGGTGTGGTCTAGTACCAAAACAGCACTCTACGGGTGATAAAGCTCGCTTATTAGGAATAAGTAAACGAGGAAATGCCTACTTACGAACTCAGCTCATTAATGGCGCGAGAAGCGCTTTGAAGCATGCCAAAAATAAAGATGACAGATTAAGTGTTTGGGCTGTCAACTTAGAAGCTAGAGCCGGATTCAACAAAGCCTGTGTAGCGCTCGCTAATAAGATGGCGAGAATGGCTTGGGCTATGGTCATTAAGCAAGAAAAATACAAAGTACAAGCTGTCTAACTAGCGTTAAATCACAATTACAATAGAGGTACCTTTTCACCAAATTGCTAAAGAAACAATATGATGATTGAAGGCTCATAGCCACCTAGTTCAAATCAGTTTATACCAAAGGCTCATTGAAGCCGTCACGATTGATATGATAACTAGGTGCGGATATCCATCATGGCGGGTAAATCTGATACCCAAAGCCGAATATATGGGAGCAATTGAGTATCAGAAATTGTCGTTATTGTCTCTTGCAATAAGAGAGGATTCATATATGGTATAAGTTGAGCGATGAAAAGGATAACCGATGCAATGCCGTAATGATTCAATTTACTGGCAGCGCTGAATATAACACTGAACAATCGATGTAGAAATGTATCTTCGAGGTATTGAATCTTAACTACTGAGTGGTAAAAATGGAGAGATAAATGAAATCGAACCAAAAAAACACTGATATAGGCGTGGCTTATGTCCTTTAGACGCCGATCTAGTCTATAGAATTAAACTAGTCATTTAAAATTTGCAAAAAAAAACTGCAGCATAAATGCTACAGTCTTATTATCAATATCTAGTCGAAACTAGATAGAAATATTAGCCAACTACTGAAACGTTTTCAGCTTGAGGACCTTTCTGACCTTGAGTCACAGTGAAAGATACTTTCTGACCTTCGTCAAGAGTTTTGAAACCGTCAGAGTTGATAGCACGGAAGTGAACAAATACGTCTGGACCAGACTCTTGCTCGATAAATCCGAAACCTTTGTCAGAGTTGAACCACTTAACAACACCAGTAACTTGAGACATGATATAAATCCTGTAAAATATATAATTAAAGCCTTAACGGCGGTAAAGCTGGAAAATGCCGGTATTACTTATGTTCACAGGACGAAACTGGTCGTATTGAAACACATAAATATAAGCCCAACCTTCAAGCTAAGTAGACTATAAACCATTCTCAGAATAAGTCAACAAACATCAAGTCATAGCTCAGAATTTTTTGACGAATCAACCATTCGGTTTATCTTTGAGCATCAGATAGTTATTTGCATCATTTAATCCACCAACAATTGTTCGCGTTGATGAATTTCAATTTTAAAATCGATCTCACATTCGAGCCCTTGCTCTATTATTTGCCGCTTTTGCATATCACTTAACTTCCAAGCGTATGGCGTCATATTAAGGAAGTGTTCGATATCATCCGCTTGGGTCAAGTTGAGCGGGTAAGTTAACGCCTCATGCGCAAGGTAATTAAAGCCTTCTAAGAACAATGATTCTTGCGGGTGTAACCGCGGACTACTGTAAATTTTTTCCTTTAATGCAAAATGATGCATTGGCACCTGGTGATACAGTAATTAATATACTCCCGGGTTTCATAACCCGTTGTAGCTCTTCTACTTTTGACGGGGCATAAATACGAATGGCTAAATCAATGCTGTCATCAGCAAATGGCATTTCAAACACACTTGCCACACAAAAGTGTAAACCAGCATAACGTTTTGCTGCAGAACGAATAGCAGATTTAGAGATATCTAAGCCATAAAGCGCGCACGGCTTTGGCATTGATTGATGAAGTGTTTCAAACAAACGATGGCTGTAATACCCTTCACCACAACCAATGTCCAATATCGTTTCAACATTAGCCGCGTAATCAACCGCTAATTGATTAACCTTGTCACTTAGCGGTTGATAAAACCCTTTATTCAGAAACTCACGACGGGCAATCATCATCTCTTTATTGTCGCCAGGGTCTTTGGTTTTTTTCTTTTGTACCGGTAATAAATTAACATACCCTTCTTTGGCACAATCAAACTGATGACGTTTGGGGCATACCCAACTTTTATCGCTTAGTGTTAAAGGCGCAGAACAAATGGGGCAAATATAAGACATCGGGAGACTCTAAATAAGATTTTAAATTTCGTCATCAGACAGTTTATTCACCATGTCTGATACATCTTGGGGCGCGAGTAATTCAAAACAATCAAGTTTACGCTGCAATTGTTCAATATTAGACATTTGCTCGTTTGACGAACGACCCAAGCTTGGGCGCTCTAATGATTGATGATAAGTTCTGAGCAACCATTGATGTTTATTTTGCAATAAATGGTCGAGTTTTAATAGTTCTGTCGACACACCTGGATGAATTTTGCCCGACTCCCCTTTTAAATACTCCCGTAAATCTCGGCGTACTTGATCTAATTCACTAATATGAACCGCCAACATTGAAGACGGTTCATCATAGTCAAACTTACGCCCTAATATTGCTTTTGCCATCACCAGCGCATGAGGCTCGCTTAAAATACGTAAGTCTTGTTCAAGAGAAATTAATTCAAATCGTGCATTTTTCTCCAGGCTAAAATAAACGCTTTGGTCTACCTGAATATTCAGGGTTAAGCCATTTCTCAGTTGATCGATACACACTCTTGGCGCAATACCCATCATTGGATATAAACGAGAACCTTGACCGATCAATCTAGATTGATCATATTTTTCAACAGCTTGCTGGCTGTTTTCATACACTAAGCTAATGAAAGGTTGATGGCGAACAATGAAAGTGGCCTCGGTGACATTGACCTGGCTGATGACGAACTCAATTAATGGGTTGCTCATTGCCGATAACACCAACAAATCACTCACCGAGTCTAACAACCGCAGCGTTAATAACGTAGGTTGCTTAATTTCACTGACAATCGGTTGAGTAAATATATGTTGATGCATTCAATATCCTTTTATATCTATATCACTTATATTAGGTGTATTACTTATTAGATGAATTATCTTACTTGTTCGTTAGCAAATTGTAACCAGCAACTCTATTAAGTTCATAGTGAAAGTTTTAAACGTTAACGTCATTATCAATTTGATGCGCATAAATGTTAATATGCAGATAATCGCGAAAAGGATCTTAACTTTATTATGGCTAATGCAATTCAACCAACACTATTCTGGCACGATTACGAAACCTTTGGTGCTAACCCAGCCAAAGATCGTCCGTCGCAATTTGCAGGGATTAGAACCGATCTCGAGTTAAACATTATTAGTGAGCCAGAAACTTTTTACTGTAAACAGGCCCCAGATTACCTGCCGTCACCCGAAGCGATTTTAATTACCGGCATCACCCCGCAACTCGCCAACATGAAAGGCGTACCTGAAGCCGAGTTTATGCGCCGTATCAACAACTTATTTAGCCAACCTAACACTTGTGTTGTCGGCTATAACTCATTACGTTTTGATGATGAAGTCAGCCGATATGGTTTTTATCGTAACTTTATTGACCCTTATGGCCGGGAATGGCAAAACGGAAATTCACGCTGGGACATTATCGATTTAGTCAGAGCCTGTTACGCCTTTAGACCTGAAGGAATAAATTGGCCTTTAAAAGAAGATGGTACGCCTAGCTTTAAGTTAGAGCAGTTAACGCAAGCCAATGGCTTAAGTCATGAAAAAGCCCACGACGCTATGTCAGATGTATACGCCACCATCGCCATGGCTAAGCTTATCAAAGAAAAGCAACCTAAATTATATGACTATTATTTCAATTTACGCCGCAAACAAGCTGTAGCAGATCATATCGATGTATTAAAAATGCAGCCATTAGTGCACGTCAGCTCAAAAATTAGCGCGGCACAGGGTTGTACAACCTTAATCGCACCTGTAGCTTACCACCCGACCAACAAAAACGCCGTTATTTGCATCAATTTAGCAATGGACATCTCACCGATACTTGAGTTAACCGCTCAAGAGATCAGTGACCGCATGTATACACCTCGTCATGAATTAACCGAAAATGAACTGGCCATTCCGCTCAAACAAATCCATTTAAATAAATGCCCTTTCATTGGATCGCCAAAATTACTTGACGACGATGTAGCCACAAAATTACAGTTTGATAAAGACTTTGCTCGCGAGCAATATAAACGCTTAAGAAACCACCCAGAATTACGAGAAAAACTTAACCAAGTATTTGAATTAGAATCAGATCGTAAACCAATAACCGATCCAGATCTTATGTTGTACAGCGGTGGATTTTTTAGTCATGCAGACAAAACAAAAATGGACATCATATGCCACACCGAGCCGCGCAACTTAGCCGCCTTGGACTTGCAATTTGATGACCCTAGGATTAATGAAATGCTCTTTCGTTTTCGGGCACGTAATTACCCAGAAACATTATCCGACAATGAAAGCCGGCGCTGGCGTGAGTTTTGCCATCAACGCTTATCGGATACCGATTATGTGATTAATCTCGAAAACTTGGTCGAAGAAACCAGCGAGAATGAACACAAACAAAAGTTACTCAAAGCCCTATATCAATACTTACAGTCATTATAGTGAATCATCACTTTGCCCAGTTATTTCATTTAAGGATTAAGGGAATGCAAAATCGATTTTTAGACAGCATAACCATGCTAGACAAACCATTAGCGACAGCGTTAGCACCATTATTACACGAGCAATTTTGTGGTCACATTGATGCCAATCAATTTGCAATGCTTGTCGAAGCAAGTGGTAAAAAAGAAGAGCAAGTGTTAATGGAGCTATTGCCTATTGCTGCAGCACTAGCCAACCCTCCAATTAGTGAGTTTTATGTAGGTGCCATCGCCAAAGGTAAAAGTGGCGACTTATATATGGGTGACAATCTTGAGTTACCTGGTGAAGCGTTATTTCACAGTGTTCACGCTGAACAAAGCGCCATTAGTCACGCATGGTTGAGCGGCGAAACAGAAATTGTAGATATTATTGTTAATTACAGCCCGTGTGGCCACTGTCGTCAATTTATGAATGAATTGTTCAACGGTAGTAACATTAAAATCCATCTTCCACAGCAAGAAACTCATACCTTATCTTATTACTTACCTTATGGGTTCAGTCCTGCTGACTTAAATGTCACCATGCCGCTACTGTGCAAACGTGTAAAAGAATTTAGTTTAAATTCTGATGACCCAATGATCATCGAAGCACTAGACCAAATGGGATTAAGCTACGCACCATACACCAATACTAATGCCGCTGTAGTACTAGAGACTACAGATGGTGCAACCTTCTGTGGCCGTTATGCAGAAAACGCTGCATTTAACCCATCAATGCAACCGATGCAAATGGCGTTATCGAATTTGATTAGACACAACCGTCAATACAACGAAATTAAACGAGCAGTATTGATTGAGTCATCTGAGGGTAAGATTAGCTTAGTGGGCGCAACTATGGATGCATTGCACACAATTGCCGCGGTCGAATTAGAACATATTGTTGTTGAACCTATGCCAGCTTAATATATCCACAATATACCTAAAAGGCGCTTAATTGCGCCTTTTTTATTGGTTTTTGAAAGGGTTGTATCACACAAGATTATAGACCTCTTCAGGCCTTATACCATATATGGTATTAGATGCAGACCAAGTCATAATGAAAACCATCTTGACATTAAGCCTAATTAATTATCTTTTAGGGTTTCGTCAATCACAGTATTAACATGCTAAGCTCATCAATACTTAGCCATTTTTAATATCGTTACCGCGGCAAAAAGCGAGATACTATTGCGCATATTCACCATCAAACGGATTATGGTTTTTATACTGTTATGCACAGTAGGTTTGGTGTGGGTGATAATCGAACAAGCTAAACCTCTTACCGTTAAATTACTTAATAATTTACTGGCCGATAACCACATTGAAGTGCTTAACTTTGATGCTGAATATGTCTCATTAAATCATATCCGTATTCCAAGGCTTATTCTGAAAATTGAAGACAGCCATATTGCCGTACAAGAGTTTAATCTTGAATTACGTGACAGTATTAAAATACTAAGAAATCAACAGTTCAATGCCGACGACATTGTCAGCATTGACACCCAAAGCGTGTATGTTGATTTAGGTGAAAGTTTTTTTATTCGTCAATCACAACAAACCGAAGACTCTCCAGCAACATTGCAATTAAATCTGACTAAATTACCCAAAGTAACCTTAGGGCAAATAGACATTAGATTACCCGCGTTAAATGATAATCAAGCGACTCAACATCGTCTAACTATGGATAATTTAACCTTATCTAAAGCCGGTCAACTCGATACCTTATGGCGCTTTGATGATTACCCACTATTCAGTGTCAATGCCACCTTAGGCAAACGAACATGGGAGTTTGACACTCAAGTAGATTTAGGCTTGAGTTACCAGGGGCTTGAGTCTTTGCAACAATATTTAAATTTACTCAATGACAATCAATTAAGCTCACCGCAAAATGAGCCGAACAATAACCCTAATTTACTGAAAGGGTTACACTCGCAATTGTCATCTATTTTACAGCCGATTAACGAGCAAAAATTAACCATTGAGGGGCAATGGCGCACACATACCACTCTTGATTTAGTCAGTGCAACGCTTAGTAGCCAACAATCAATTAGTGACTTTTCATTACGATCAGCACGTTGGCCAAGTGTGTATTTCGCCCCAGAAAATCCCATCAATTTTATGCTCAACATGGATCAATATCCTGTTAGCAATCCTTTTGCTGCAAACGATACCCAAACTGAAACCTCAACATTTTTAGGATTAACACTCAACCTTGCGCCATTTGAATATCAGTTAGCGCCCAATAAAGCGGATTTTGAGCAATTAATCGATCTACTGGTATCAGACACATCAACTCATGCGCAAATACACAATCTATTAGCACAACTGTCTCCGCCCCATAAACCACCACAATTATCCATTACTGTACCAAAGCCCATTGAAGTGCGTTTACCACTGAACAATAGCGCTATCGCGACATTAGTGAGTATACCCAAAGTTAGCTTACAACTTGATGGGCATCATTTACAAAGCTTGCTCACATTGCATCATTTGCAAGCAAATACCGACCTGCAATGGCGCAGTCAGTTTGAATGGAATGTGGAATTAACCCCGTCAAAAATCGATAACAACGCCCCCGCATTTGACTTAACAACTTGGATGCCCGAACTCGAAATCGAACAATTTAGCCTAGAAAAAGCAGCGCTCAACTTAAACGGTGAAGTGAATACGCCCCAAGTCGACAGCATTGCTATCAGCATTAACCCCAACTCTACGCTCGCCATTGATAAAATCATTTACTCTGATCAACAAGGCGACAAAAGCACTCATAAAATTCAAAAAAATATCGGCGTACAATTAGCCCATTTAACGCTTAACCTTGACCAGAGTTCGACAATAAGCTTACAGCAAAATATTGAAGTCAATTTGGCGCCTTTCTCATTGGTGGCCGTGAATTTATAGGCCAGCAACTCGTCAATCAAACAGGTGTAAAATCGGTTACCACATACGCAACAGCCAAAAATGCCAGTATTGAGGTTGAACAACCCACCTTAGTGTCCATTAAGGATCAAGAAACCGCAGCGCAAACACTGCAGCGGTGGTTGCAGTCCCCTGCGACCAATAATGTCACCTGGAAAATAAACCAACTCGATGCCGCCAAACAAATTGGTAAAAGCCGTAAGCAACCACTTGTCGCACTCAATAAAGTCACAGTCAATCAAGCACTCAATTTATCAAAGGGCTTACTTGTCGGCAGTGAACAATGGCAATTAGATACCCTCGCCCTGAGCAGTTACCATTTACTGAAATTCGCTGATGAAAAAAGCCCATTGTCGCTAGCAGGCCAATGGACATTTGATTCTGATATCGACACCGCACTTGCCACTCTGAGAAAAGTTCAACCATTACCCACAAACTTTAGCCTACACGGACACAGTCGCATAATCGCCGGGTTTGCCTTAAGCGAACTGAATAACGCCAGCCAGTTCGAAATGAAAATTCAGCAACAGCTGTCATCATTAAGCGGGCGCTTAGCCGACAAGTCTTTTATCGGTGGTGATGTGTTTGCTCAATGCCAATTTAACTGGCAGCAACAATATGACAAACCTGGCACGCCATTGGCTGAGCAGCATTTTGCCCAAAGCCAACTGGTGTGTCCGCAAACCGCGATCAGTGTAGAGAAGGCCAACGTTGGTATTTTGCTCACGAACCTCAACATGAACGCCAATATTGAGTTAAATAAAGACGGTAACAAAGTGCCGACCAACTGGTTGCAACAATTAACCGGATTAAGTGAAACCAATGTCAGCCTAACGGCCAGCGGAGACATGCTCGATGGGCGCTTTTTATTACCAGAGTTTGTGCTGAAACTGCACGAAAAATCGCACGGTTATATGCTATTGCAAGGGTTAAGTTTGGCCACATTGTTAGAAGAACAACCCCAAGTAGGCGTAAAAGCCAGTGGCATATTTGATGGGGTATTACCGGCAGAGATTGTGGATGGGCAAGTCACAATTGCTGGCGGAAAATTGGCAGCACGCTCGCCGGGAGGCTTAATTGAAGTGGCCGGCAACCCTGCGATGGATCAATTAGCCTTATCACAACCTTATTTAGAGTTGGTATTTACAGCACTGGAACACCTTAACTACACTGAATTAGCCAGCACCTTTGATATGACACCAAATGGAGATGCCTCTATTTATGTAGGAGTTAAAGGCAAAAGCCGTGATATCGAGCGCCCGGTTCACCTCAATTACGACCACCAGGAAAACCTGCTCCAATTATATAAAAGCACTCAGATTGGCAACCAATTGCAAAACAAAATTGAAACCAAAGTTCAGTAACATAGGTTCAGCAACATAAGTTTAGTAACATCATAAGGATAACTCTCGTGAAACATTCGTCGCTCTGCGTTTTTAGTATCAGTGCCCTGCTTGCCTCGTTGGTGATGTCAGCGTGTACACCGACTGTAAAGATTGAGCCACCTGACAAGCCGATTGTCATTAATCTCAATGTCAAAATAGAACATGAAATTAAAATCAAAGTCGATAAAGAGTTAGACACCTTGATTGAGAACGATGAGTTATTTTAGGCGGAAAACATGATGAAATCTTCATTCGCTATCGTGATCCTTCTTGCCACCAGTATTCTGTGGTGCTCAAATGCTTGGGCTGTGACATTACAACAGGCTAAATCATCAGGATGGGTAGGTGAACAAACTAATGGTTATTTAGGGGTGGTGGTCGATACACCAGCAACACAACAGTTGGTGTTATCGGTCAATGCTAAACGCAAACAATATTATCAAGCGATAGCCAATCGTAACCACATTACCCTTGATACGGTCGCTAAACTTGCAGCGCAAAAAGCCATAGCCGCGGCAGACACAGGCCATATAATACAAACACCGCAAGGAGAATGGTTAACTAAGTGAGAGTTAATTAATTCTTTCGCTTACGGCGCTATCATCATTGATGGAAGTACCATCAATATTATTACATTATATTAGTGCATATTACATTGTTGCCATTGTCCAGTAATCTAAACGTTTTTGCGGGTCAGCCACTAACGTCTTACACGAGTCTTTATACTCGGCCATTAAACCACGAAGGTTATTTGAACCCGCTAACTTAGTCACTTGCGCCTGCTTAGCTGCAGCCACATCTTTTCCAACTTGTTCAGCGCCGCGATATTTGCTGGCAAGTGCTTGTGCATCGCTTGCTGAGGTCTTTAAACGCTCGCCGACCGCCTTCATTTGCGGTGCATTCATGGCGCCGATGGCTTCAGAGCTAATTTGGTAATACGCAGCACATTCAATCAATTCATTAGTAAAAGCTTTTTCGGCTGCATCTTCTGCAAATGACGCCGAACTGAAACACACAAATGATGAAGCCAAAATCCACTTTGCTGGTTTGAACATTCTATTGTCTTCCTTATGTAAAATAGTTTGTTTTTTAGTGTCTCGTTCGCCAGTACCTAAACAATCAAACTCATTAGATCTTTGCTACGGTTAATAAAATTTGAACTCCCGCAACACAAGCCGGTGATAAACACGATACGCATCACATTATCGTATATCAATAGTGATTAAATTGAAAAGTATCACTTGCGCCAAACTGTCGACTTTATTGTAAGAAAACGTAGAAATGGCTGCAATTTACTGAGGTAATGGGAATTTATAGCGCTAAAAAGAAAATGTAATAAAACACAGATAAGGAATGTCAAAACATTATCTGTGTTTACATATCATAATTATTGAATGTAAATCATGGCCTTGAGATTAAAAACCATGGTTAGCATTACTGACCCTAAACCAACCGGCAATACTATTACGGGTTTTAAACGTTGGACACACCTCATGGGGAAAGCGTTCGCTTAAAAATAGTACCAGGGTACCCATTTTAGGACTAACCACAGCTAAAGCTTGGTCACGCTCGTCATAAATCACCAGCTCGCCCCCATCACATTCTTGCCAGTCAGGATTGAGAAAAAACACGGTCGACAAAATACGGTTTTGACTGCCGTGCAATGCATCAACATGCTTTTTATAAAATGCGCCTGGTTCATACACAGCATAATGACTTTCGAAATCAAATAATCCCATGAATAAGCGACGATTTAAGCCCTCTTTTAATTGGTCCATAATCGAAAGGTATTCACGATCGGTATGATCTTGATTGTCTAACCAACTAATTTTGTCCGAGCGAATATTGGCGTTGATTTGTTGCTCAACACCTCTACCAATGGCGGCTTTTTTAAATTTAATATTTTGCTCAACTTGCATTTTTTCAAGCAAGGCTAAGCTTACATAATCAGGAATGATGTCAGATAAAAGAATGTATCCTTTATCGACTAACGCATCTGCGATCACATCCAGCATTGCTTCACTTACTTGCGAAACCATACATGCCACATCCAACAGGGAGACTACGCTTTGTACTTTACTTAAGGGCTCAGAAAGGAAGTTAAGAGCCAGATTTTCGAGGGGGCGTCATTAAAAGGTATGATTG
This sequence comes from Shewanella phaeophyticola, assembly GCF_025398315.1. Taxonomy (GTDB): domain Bacteria; phylum Pseudomonadota; class Gammaproteobacteria; order Enterobacterales; family Shewanellaceae; genus Shewanella; species Shewanella phaeophyticola. Next base: position 1,348,653 of record NZ_JAODOQ010000001.1, on the reverse strand, counting down.
CCATACCTCAGTTATTTCGGGCGATTCTATAGAATAAAGCCGCCCTAAACAACAATTATTAAATGATTAAAAATCAATAATTTAATAAAACTTGTGACACATTAAATTTGACTGTGTATCAAGATTGACTGTTTATCATCTGCACTGTCATTACTCTCTGTTGATTCTGCCGTGGCGGCTAAATGGCTTTGATGTAACTTGAGCGCTAAATATAAATCTGAGCGAATGATAATCCCCTCATCCCCTACCACCATATCCGTTTGCTCAAACCAACTGATTAGCTGACGTTTTCTGCCAGCTAACACTAAGCTTACACCACGTTTACGCAGCAAGGCCTCTATGTCGGTTAACATCGCCATGACACTCAAATCTAAATGTGTAAAACACGGCACGGCGTCAATCATGACACAATCAACGGGTTCAAGCTGATTTTTGCCTAGCAAACCGTTCAAGTAACCTGCGTTTAAAATAGGTTGAATTAAAGTAAGTTAACGGTGAATTAAACCGGTAAATAAATACTCCCGGAACTGCCGCAGCCTTGTCACTGCCGTCAATACTGCGAATAATCCCTTTTACGTCCAGCCCTAACACTTGATCGGTTGGCCGCATTACCGTGCGTAAAAATTGAAATAATCCAAGCAATACCGCAAGCGTGATACCAGGGATAACCCCAATAAATAACACCGCAAAGAGCGTTGTCAGCGCTAAGTAAAATGCTTGGCGATCGCGCAGGCGCAACACCCAAATTGCTTTAAAATCGATAAGGTGAATTGATGCTATAACCAACACAACACCTAAGGCTGCGCTGGGAATATATTCAAGTGGCGCGGTCAAAAAAACCGCCACTATGGCTATCAGCACTGCTGCTATAACCGATACCAATTGAGTTTTACCGCCATTCGAATCATTAACCGCAGTGCGAGAGTCAGCGCCACTGACCGCAAAACCTTGCGATAATGCCGAGGCAATATTGGCGAGGCCTAACGCTTTAAATTCTTTATCAGCATCAATATCATAACCATTTTTAGCGGCAAAACTGCGCGCTGTGAGCATCATACTCACAAAGCTCACCATGGCTAAGTTTAGTGCAGGCATCACCAGCTCACGGGCAATACCAATATTAAACGCAGGCGCTTGAAACGAAGGTAAACCGCCAGCCACAGAGCCAATCACAGCAATATCGTACTCGGTGAGTTTAAATCCCCACACCAACAACGCCCCCACTGCAATGGCAAACATTGATGCTGGCCAAGTGGGTTTAATTCGTTTCATCACAAAATAAACAATCACGGTTAATACTGCCATCGAAAACGTGGGAATGTGGGTTTGTGACAAGTAACTCGGCGCACCACTTAAGCGCTCAAGAAGGTATTTTTCATCAAAGGTAAAACCAAATATTTTGGAGAATTGCCCTACAATAATGGTAACAGCAACCCCGTTTAACAGCCCCATTAAAATGGGTTTAGACAAAAAATCAGCCAGCACGCCTAATTTAAATCGACTGGCAATTAAGCACCAAAAACCCGTCATCACCGTCATGGTCATCACTAACTGCCAATGCATTAAGCTATCACCAGCAGCCAATGGTGTAACAACCGCAGCAATCACAGCACAGGTGGCAGCATCAAGTGCAACAATAAGTTGTCTTGAGGTGCCAAACAAGGCGTAAACCAACATGGGGAGCACACAAGAATACAAACCAACAGCGGCGTTCACGCCAGTGAGTTGCGCATACGCAATGGCAACGGGTAATGCCACGGCCGCAACAGATAAGGCTGCGGTCACATCGTCTTTAAGCCAACTTCTCTCATATCGAGCAAAGGTCTCTAAACCAGGCATAAACGAATACAATCGACTTAAAATCACAACAACTCCACCGCAATTACTTTGGTGGTTATCATAGTTTTATTTCAAATTAATTACGACATATTCAATCGTTGTCATCATAATTTTTTTTGTCGGTTAACATCAAAAAGCCAAGGATATTAGCCTTGGCGCTTTGTTGACAAAATTCAAATTATATCAATTAGTTAAATGATAATTGGTATACGGTTGTGGTGCCGCTAACTTCATTGCCAATGACCAATAAAGGCAACCCAGTTGGGCTATTGGTTGCAGTAATAAATTTCATTCCCTCTGGCCATAAGTCACCGGCTTGGGCTGCCTGTCCTTCAATATCACCGTCATCAATAGCAAAGTCTGCAGCAAAGTCTCGGTTATGCACGTAATCTACAAACGATACTGCAAAAGGATTACTAATATCATAAATCATAAAGCCTGAAGTGCGCTCTAAACCAATAAATGCATAAGTACTGTCACCAAGTTGCCCAATGGTTAACGCCTCAGGCTCTGGCCTTTGTCATCGCTGCGACTATCCCCCTTGTTTTCATCGTTATTGTTATTAAAATTCATCCCTAATAACGCACTGGTGATCTGCTCAAAATCACTACCACTGTCATATACTTGTTGGCCTTGTGCGGTCCAAATCGAAAATGAACGTCCACCGTACGCCATAATGCGATCAACTAGGCCATCGTTGTTGTCGTCACCTATGCTTGTGGTCACTTTTAAACGCGCCAGTTGAGTGTCATCTTGAATAGATGCAAATTGCGGATGGTTTGTATCAAGGGTTAAGTCTTCGGCGCGCGCTTCTTCAGAAAAACCATCATAATCACGAGCATCACCTTCATTGGCACTCACAATAAAGTCAGTGTTATTCCAACGGTAACTCACGATAGTATCGGGTTGATACATTCCATAAACACCAGCGTAAGATTGCAGGTTTACCATATCGTCTTTATCACTGGCATCGATTTTGTTGTCTGCCAAACCAAAGTCTTTGACTCCCAAGGCATTAATGCGCGTGACCGTTTTTGCTTGTATATCGATGACGGCAATGGCGTTATTTTCTTGCAGGCTGACATAAGCAAACTGGCTGTCTGGTGACACCGCTATGTATTCGGGTTCTAAATCTTGGGCGACTGTAGCACCGGGTCAGTAATGTTAATGTCGACACTTAACTCACTAGCTCGCGCCGCCCCGACGTTAAAATCACTAAACCCCACCAGCGTTGCAACGTTTGCTGGCGAATTATTGATGATATCGATAATGGCAACAGAACCTTCTGGATCAACTGAATAATCGCTATTAGGCTCACCCTCATTAGCCACTAACAACACGCTGCCATCTGGGCTAAATGTGACATTATCGGGTAGCGCCCCCACATCTACAGATGATAAATACTGTGGCAAAGACGATGCAGATAAACGATAAAATGCCACAATGCCATTACCTTGCGTAGCATTACCATTCGCATCGGCACGCTCAACCGCTGCCGCGAGTAAATCACCCGACACACTAACACTATTAACGGCGCCAAGCAGGGCAAGTCCAGTGTCGGCATTAAGGTCAAGTTCGGCTAATTTGGTGATATTGTTTAGCGTGTAACCCGCCTCCCCCATAACAGGTGTTTGAGTGAGTGTTGATAAGTCGAGCAAATCCACTTTGCCACTTTGGGCATTAACCACAAATGCCGTTTGGCTAGCCGCATGATAATCGACAATTTCAGCAGCACTTAATCCATACACATCTGACTGATAGCGCCCGACAAGTTCAACACTCAATTGCCGTTGTGACACATTACAAATCACCTGCGTTTGCGAAGCATCGACTTCTGCAACGTCGAGCACATTGTTATTGTTAGTATCTAAACCGGTCTCAATTTGCTGACCGCCAAATGGACATTGTGCATTACCAGCCAACAGTTCAGTAATATTAACTAATGCAGAAACACCATTAGATCCATCCGTGCCATTTGTTCCATCTACCCCATTTGTACCATCAATGCCATTGATGCCGTCGTGACCATCATCGCCATCACAACCAGAAAGTAACACAGTAGAAAGGAGTACTGAAATTAATAGCGGGGCTTTACATTTTGCAAACTTCATCATTTTGAATGGATTCATTTCATCAGATTAAAACCCATAAACTAATGCGTGAGTGTTAATATTTGATGATAAAAATGTTGCATAAAACATGAACAAGTCTGTGCTGCGTTTTGTTGTAAAATCCGCTAACAATTCCATGATACCAATTCCACTAATTATCTGGTCATTCAGCGGGAATTCTGTGCATTCTAGGCAAGTAATAGGATTGTAGGCATAGTTGCTCTCGGCAACTGCTCCTGCGTTGCTCTACCTCCTGCATCCATGCAGTCGTACGTCAAAATACTATTAAGCAGCATAGAAGGCACAGAAACCCGCCTTGTAGAGGCGCTCAGACAGTCCATTTCTTTGTTGCATTGCCTTAGAAGGGAATAACCATTATTTCAACAATGCGCCTCAAACTGAACAGTCTGAGCGACTCTGATTGGTCACATAATTAATGGAAGTGGTATGATAATCTTTCCATTAATACATGCTAAACTATGCGTTCTTTTGAGCGATGAGCTGCTCAAGTCTAATTAAGTACACGAGGTTTATGTGGTAACGCCTGTAAAATCAACATCATCAACCGTGGCAGCAGGCATTCCTAATTTAGCAATGTTAATCCCAATGCTGGCAGCGATTGTGGCTATTACCCCTTTAGCTATCGATATGTATTTACCGGCAATGTCAGTGCTGGCACTAGGGTTTGATACCGACATCACCATGGTGCAGCAATCATTAAGTATTTACTTGGCAGGTTATGCCGTTGGCATGCTGACGTTTGGTAGCATTAGCCGACAAAATTGGCCGCCGCCCTTTAGTCATTTTTGGACTTTCAGGTTTTACTCTCATCAGTTTACTTATTGCGCTAAGTGGTAGTATTGAACAGTTTTTGCTGTTGCGATTTGCCCAGGCATTTATTGGTGCTGCTGCTACGGTTGTGGTGCCCGGCTATATCAAAGAAGTTTATGGTGATAACACCGCTAAAGGTATGTCTTATGTCAGCCTAATTATGATGTTAGCGCCATTGTTAGCTCCCACCCTTGGCAGCTTAATTATGGAAATTGGTGACTGGCACCTGATCTTTTTAAGCCAAAGTTGTTACGCCATTACCTTATTAGCACTCGTGCTGTTTAAATTAAAAATGCCCAGTGATAAAGATGCCGATAGTCGCAGTCAAAAATCTTTTTTCGGGCTTATTACACGGTATTTTCGCGCAGTGGAGTCAAACTCAACATCACAAGTGGAGTATTAACCTCATTCGCTTTTTTCTGTTATTTAACTGCTTCGCCGTTTATTTATATGGAAGTGTTTAACTTAGACAAATCATTATTTGCCATTTTATTTAGCACAAACGTGGGCGCATTAATGCTCGCTAATATTGTTAACTCACGAATTGTGGAGCGTTATGGTTCTAAACGAATGCTCCATGTTGCCACGTTTTTTGGCTCCCTCGCCGCTTGTGGTTTATTGTTGGTTAACCTATTGGATTTGAGTTACCACTTTACTGTGTTGATGCTTATTCCCTTAATGGGGTCACTTGGGATCATGTCTGTTAACGCCGATGCCATCGTATTATTAAAATTTAAACAAGAAACTGGTACTGCTACAGCGGTAATCGGCACCTTGCGTTTTGGCTTTGGGGCAACCGCAGGGCCATTACTAGCCTACTTTTATGATGGCAGTGCTGTGCCCTTTTCAATGCTGATGCTAAGTTCAATACTGTTGGTCGGTGTGTGTCAGTTTTTACAGTCTCGACTGCCGAAAACACCCAGTATCGAGGCACAACCTTAAACCGTAAGAAATACTTAAAATTAAACAATCAGGCCATCAATATTGATGGCCTGATTGTGTTTGTGTTGGTGATAAATCGTCCTACTATAGAAATTTAAAAATCACAAACATGAAATGATTTCAACCTCGAAAAATATTTAGAGAAAGAACTTGCAGTAAAAATAAATTTACATAAGATGGAGGTCAGTGATTCAGCTGAGTCACTGAGTGAACAAGTCATTGAATTTAGCTACTGTTAATTTCAATCGTCGGGTTTGAATTACCATTCAAACTTATTTTTTAAAGCGATTACCGTCGTTGTATAACAAGATACTGTTTACCATACGGTAACTTAAAAAGGACTCATTTCATGGAAAAGCTTTCTGGCGCGAGTATGATCGTGCGCTCTCTAATCGATGAAGGCGTAAGCCACATATTCGGTTATCCCGGTGGTTCAGTTTTAGACATCTATGATTCTCTTCATAAAATTCCCGGCATGGAGCACATTCTTGTGCGCCACGAGCAAGCCGCTGTGCACATGGCAGACGGATACGCTCGCGCTACGGGTAAAGTCGGTGTCGTACTTGTCACATCTGGCTACAGGCGCAACTAACGCCATTACCGGTATTGCCACCGCTTACATGGATTCAATCCCGTTAGTTGTTTTATCAGGTCAGGTACCGAGTAACCTTATTGGTAATGACGCATTCCAAGAATGCGACATGATTGGTATTTCACGCCCTGTTGTTAAACACAGTTTTTTAGTGAAAGACGCAAAAGATATTCCTGAAATCGTTAAAAAAGCATTTTATATTGCGGCATCAGGCCGCCCTGGCTACCGTGGTTATCGATATTCCTAAAGATTGCCTAAGCCCAGATGTGCTTCATGATTATGTGTATCCAAAAACAGTTAAAATGCGTTCTTATAATCCGACGACTACCGGGCATAAAGGCCAAATCCGCCGAGGATTACAAACCTTACTAGCCGCAAAAAAACCTGTTTTGTATGTGGGTGGTGGTGCGGTAATATCGGGTTGCGATGCACAAATCCTTAAACTAGCAGAACGCTTGAATATTCCTGTGATCAGTACGTTAATGGAGTCTTGGTGCATTTCCTGGCACCCATTCACAAAGCTTAGGTATGCTTGGAATGCACGGGCAATATGAAGCCAATATGGCCATGCATAATACCGATTTAATTTTTGGCATTGGGGTACGTTTCGACGACCGTACCACCAACAATGTTGAAAAATACTGCCCTAACGCAACCATTTTACACATCGACATCGACCCTTCTTCTATCTCTAAAACAGTTCGTGTTGATATCCCGATTGTCGGTTCGGCCGATAATATTCTAGACAGCATGTTAGAGTTGTTAGATGAGAGCGGCGACACCAATGACGCTGAAGCGTTAAACCACTGGTGGCGTGAAATTGATATTTGGCGCTCACGTAAAAGCCTTGAATTTGATCGCACTACTGACCGCATCAAACCACAACAAGTGATTGAAACATTACATAAGCTGACCAATGGCGATGCCTATGTTGCATCTGATGTGGTAGCAACATCAAATGTTTGCCGCCCTGTATTATCCATTTGATAAGCCACGCCGCTGGATTAACTCTGGTGGTCTAGGCACCATGGGCTTTGGTTTACCTGCGGCTATGGGCGTTAAGATGGCGTTTCCTGATGAAACCGTGGTCTGTGTAACGGGTGACGGTTCGATTCAGATGAATATTCAAGAGCTATCAACGGCTTTACAATATGATACTCCGGTAAAAATTATTAACTTAAACAACCGTTTCCTTGGCATGGTTAAACAATGGCAAGACATGATTTACTCAGGTCGCCATTCACAATCTTATATGGATTCTGTGCCTAATTTTGCCAAAATCGCTGAGGCTTATGGCCATGTCGGCATGAACATCAATCATCCCGATGAACTTGAGTCTAAACTTGCTGAAGCCCTAGCAATGAAAGATAAGTTAGTGTTTGTGGACATCAGCGTAGACGAAACTGAACACGTTTACCCTATGCTCATCCGCGGCGGCGCGATGAACGAAATGTGGTTAAGCAAAACGGAGAAAAGCTAATGCGTCGTATTATTTCTGTATTACTTGAAAACCAACCAGGCGCATTGTCACGAGTTGTGGGTCTGTTTTCTCAGCGTGGTTATAACATTGAAAGCTTAACCGTGGCTCCCACAGAAGACACCACGCTTTCAAGGCTTAACATTACGGTTATCGCAGACGAATCGGTCTTAGAGCAAATCGAAAAGCAATTGCATAAGCTTATCGATATTTTAAAAGTGGCTAACATCACTGAAGCGGCACATATTGAGCGTGAAATTGCATTAGTGAAAGTGAAAGCTCAGGGTGAACAACGAGAAGAAGTCAAACGCATTACGGATATTTTCCGTGGTCAGATTGTCGATGTTACAACCCATTTGTACACCATACAAATGGTGGGAACTAGCGACAAAATCGATGCGTTTATTCATGCATTAGGCGACATGACCAAAGTGGTCGAAATCTCTCGCTCAGGTGTTGTCGGCTTAGCTCGCGGCGAAAAAGCAATGAAAGCTTAGTCGTTAAACCGAACAAATAAAAACCGCCTAGTGTAATATCTAGGCGTTTTTTTTATCACTGTTTATTAGAACTCATCATAACGTCGGGTTTTTAGCGATCCAGGCTTTGTCTAGCTCATCATTGTCGGCATGTAAGTCGCGCGTCATTAAGGCTTCTAACTCAGCATGCTTTTGTTGATAGTGAGAAATATAATGCTCTTCTTCACAATGCCACTTGTAGAGATCTGGCATCATTTCTTCATCTTTCTTACGGAAAATACGCGCTAAACGGTAAGCCTCATACGGGTCAACACCTAATTGCTGCAAAGCATCTTGGCCTAATGCCAGTGCACTGCCAAAGGTTTCACGGCGTATATGCTCAATATTTAATTCCATCAATTTAAAGCTTGCCTGACGGTCATCGGCATTAACCACAATTTTGAGGTGTGGATAATGCTTTCTTACCAGCTCAATTAAGGTCGTTGATTTTTCAATGTCACCAATGGTTATCACTAATAATTTCGCTTCTTTAGCACCAGCAGCTTCAAGCAAGTCTAAGCGGGTAATGTCGCCATAATACACCTCATAACCCAGTTTACGCAGTACATCAACGTTAGTTGAGTCATGGTCAATAATCACTGGCTTAACCCCAGCAGAGATTAGAAAACGGCCTAAATCAGTACCTAAACGGCCAAAGCCAGCTAAAATCACCTCATGACCACTGTGCTCAATGTTGTCATCTTCTCGAGTATTTAATTGAGTATCGTCTTTTGATATCGCGAGTTTTTCATAGGCCATAAACATCAATGGGGTTAAAAACATCGAAATCGCTACCGCAGAGATTAACGGCTCTACTGTCTCAGCGCCGAGTACGCCATTGACCTTGGCAAATTGAAATAACACAAACGCAAATTCGCCGCCTTGTGCTAATGCAACAGCAAATAACGCTCTGTCTTTTTTTGCCCCCTTAAAGACCTTGCCTGTAATGACTAATATTAACCACTTAATCACAATTAAGCCCGCGGTTAAGCCTGCAATAAGCGCCACATTATCGCCAATTAAACTGAAGTTAAGGCTGGCACCAATTGAAATAAAGAACACCCCAAGTAATAAGCCTTTAAAGGGTTCAATATCGCTTTCAAGTTCATGACGGTATTCACTGTCAGCTAACACCACACCGGCTAAAAATGTCCCTAACGCAGGCGACAAGCCCACTACGGTCATTAATAATGAAATTCCCACCACCAGCGCTAATGCCGCCGCGACAAAAATTTCTCGAACGCCAGTGGCTGCAATAGCTCTAAATATGGGTCTACTGGCATAACGCCCTAAGACTAAAATCCCCACAACCGCCAGCAGGGTCGCAATCACTTGTAAATACGCTGGTAAGGTATTGATATCAAATAACACCGAGCCATGATGTCCATCATCGCCTAAGGTTAACGTGGCCAGTAGTGGCATAAACGCTAACATGGGGATCACGGCTAAATCTTGAAATAACAACACTGAAAACACCGAGCGGCCTGGCGCAGTATTCATTAAGGCTTTTTCTTTGAGGGTTTGTAGCACAATCGCCGTTGAGGATAATGACAAAATTAACCCAACCGCCAGCGCTTGTTGCCAAGGCAAAGCCCATAGCGCAATAGCCGCCATGACAAGACTCGATAACACCACTTGCATACCGCCCATGCCTAAAATGGGGGTACGCATTTGCCATAACATGGAAGGCCTTAACTCTAAGCCCACTAAAAATAGCATCATCACAACGCCAAACTCAGTCAAATGCATCACGACTTCAACATCGCCAATCAGTGAAATCCCAAACGGACCAATGATCATCCCGGCAATAAGGTAACCGAGCACCGAACCTAGGCCTAAACGTTTGGCTATTGGCACGGCAATGGCTGACGCGGCTAAGAAAATAAATAACTGCAGTAAAAAATATTCCATTGTTTATGCCCTTAACATGATGTCGTCAAGATTTGCGTTTAAAAACTCAGCTTGTTGGGCTTTGTCTTTATCTAATACGCCATCACGAATAGCGATAATAAGGCGTCGATACGCTTCTGCGTGGCCTGTAACTTGCGCTAAAGGCAAGCCACGGTGCACGCCCATCACCGCAAATGGCGGTAGCCACTCCATTAAGCATAAATTGGCGGTGGCACGCATTGGCGAGGTTAATTCGGCAATGGTAAATTGATTGGCGCCATCAAGTCGGTAAGTTGTCGCATCGCCCCCCGCGCTAATAGCTTGAAAGCACCATTTATCTTTTAACGCCGTGCCCGTTTTACCATAAGCCCAGCCGTGCTCTAGCACTAAATCTAGCCATTCTTTAACAATTGCAGGCGTTGAATACCAGTAAAATGGATGCTGAAATATAATCACATCGTGGCTTTCACACAGCTGTTGCTCGCGAGCGACATCAATTAAAAAATCAGGGTAATTGGCGTACAAATCATTAATAGTCACGCCTTCAATGTTTTCTACCGCGGCCTCAACTGGGCATTAATGTTCGATCGCCCTTTCGCTGGATGGGCAAAATTTATCAATATTTTTTTCATGTCTTGCTCCCGAGCAAACTCAATTACCAAGCAAAACTTTGAATGATGTTCTGATTGGCTGCGTTATTATGTTCAATATGTTGATTTATTCGTTGTAAAAATGGTTGACGAACAGCAGGCCACTCACCTCGCATCGGCGACACATTGTTGCCATGGTCGCCCCAGTAATAGCAGTCAAAATCTTCAAGGTTTTCCAGTAGGTACTTCTCTTCTTGCAATACTTGTAACTGAGTCGGCAAGATAAACTCACCGCGATTAACTTGTTGCTCAAGCTGCGAGCCGGGTTGCACAGCCAATACCATAGGGGCAATGGCATCTGGCTGCATAATATTGAGTAAACTCGTGGTATTAATTGCATGCTCGACAGAACGGTCACGGCCGCCCAGGCCAAAAATAAACGAGGCTAATACTTTAATTCCCGCCTCTTTTGCCATAGCCATGCCTTCAATGGCTTGCTCGCGAGTCATCCGTTTATCCACCTGTTTGAGCACCTGCGGATCGCCGGACTCTAAACCCGAATAAGCCGTGGTGACTCCAGCGTCTTTAATTGCCTTAAGATCTGCAATGCTCTTGCGTCTAAAATCATTAAAGCCAGAATACAAGGCTAAATGGGTTAGCTCAGGGAAAGTGGCAGTCACTTTATTGATAATTTTAAGCAGTATTTCGGTGCGGATCGCCATGACATTTCCATCGATTAAAAATATCGACTCAACCCTAGGGTTTACACGCCTTGCCTGCTCAATATCACGAAAAATATCGTCAAGATCTCTTATTTTAAAACGCTTATCATCAAACATGGTGCAAAATGTACAATGATTAGTACTGCAACCTAATGTGGCTTGGATCAGCAAACTGTTTGCTTCCATCCACGGACGATACACTTTACCCTGGTATTGCATAGATCTATCCTTAACCATTCTTTAGACGGTTTATAATGTCGCGATGACAACAGGCCTCATTAAGTGATTAGGTCTGTCACCAACATAATGACCCTTTCTACCTTCCATGTAGCTCAAAGCTGTTGTGCCAAACTAAATCGTCAGCGACTGACAATTTCACCTGACACATCAATAGTCATAAAATATTGAGCAAGATGGTCCTCAACATCCTATGAGGGCACGTCAATCCTGCTAAGATAATTAACGTTTAACCGCGTTAGTAATACGCTGATATAAAGAATCTTTTAATAATGAACGACGATGCTTTAACTGGTGCATATCTTCGTCATTAATTGGCGCACCGTCTAACTCTAAGGTGCGAATTTCTAGATCAAGTTCATGATACTGATTGGCATCTGCAGCAAATTGACTGTCGGCTGCATTTAGCTCAGTAATACGCTGGGTAAATTCTGGGAAATCAAGAATTAAACAATGGTTTTCACCTAACATAACAACCTCTTTATCCTACATTGACTTGGGCAATAATTGACTCAATCGCCGCCACTAACTGTTGATTTTTTGTCTTATTTAACGCGTCAGCATGGGGCTGAGTAAATTGCCCCTGGTCATTATCAAAATAACGTCCTGATGCTTGAGCAAACTCATCAGACAATGCCGCGCGGCAAAGAATATCTGCACCAATATTTAAATCAGCACCGGCCATTCCGTAGGCTTCTTTGACTAATTTGCTGCCCAAAAATGACGCTGGATTAACGGCAATAAAAGCCGGTCCACTATGTTGTAATGTCGTCGCTAAATGCACTGACCACATAGTGATTGCCAGTTTGCTTTGTGCGTAGACGGCACCATCAGCAGGCTTCAGCATTGGCGCTGGCTAATGCAGCTAAATTAACACTAGCTTGAGCCGTAGAAGATAAGTTAACCACGCGACCAGTGCTGTCTAGCAAGGGCAATAAGCGCTGAGTTAATAGATAAGGCGCAATGGTATTAACCACAAAACGCACATCTAAATTATCAATGCTGGTAATTTGAGGCACTTTGTACACACCGCCATTATTAATAATCACATCAAGCTTATTGTGCTGAGCACTAATGGCATCAGCCAATGCAGCAACATCAACTAGGCTCGATAAATCAGCGCGGTAGCTTTGTATTTCGCCGGCACCCGGTATGGCTTTGAGCTCGGCCTCAACCTGGTTTAGTTTTTGTGCATTACGCCCGTGAATAAGGACATGATGCCCTTGTGCAACCAACATTTTGGCTGTGGCTAAACCAATACCGTCGGTAGCACCTGTGACTAAAATAATTTTTTTCATAATAATATTGTCTCGTTTAATTGAGTGGGTCATTCACGCTGACAAACTGCATCAGCGTTGATGATGGCACGCGATTAAGGTTAGTTTATTTCTTGCACCTTCATCACTAGCTCATTCCAATGACGTTGATTGTCGATGTCATGCTCAAGCCCTTGCTCATCGGCAATGGTAAAACGTTTAATGGCTGGGGTTTTGCTGGTTGCTTGATATAACCAATAGGCTTCTGCTTTTAATGCTTCTTCAATCGGTTTGTCGGTAGACTCATAGACGGCTTGTTTACAGGCATTAATTGATTCAGCAGGAAATTGAGCAATGCGTTGTGCTAATGCATCGACATAAAGCCAATTTCGTCAGGATCTAATGCTTTATTGATGGTGCCGTAAGCTTCTGCTTCATCGGCGCTAAAGTCACGAGCACTTAAAATAATTTCTAATGCACGGCCTAAACCGGTTTGACGTGCCATACGAGAAGCTCCGCCACCACAAGGTAAGATGCCCATGCCCACTTCCATTTGCATAAACTTATATTTACCGCGAGCAGCAAAACGCATGTCGCACGCTAAAGCAAACTCATGCCCACCGCCACGCGCAAAACCTTCTAATTTAGCGATGGTCGCTTGCGGTAACTTGCTAATTCGTTCAAGGATCACTTGTAAATCAAGCAACTTAACATCATCACGAGACACGGCTTCTGTTGACATGTCTTTTAACAGGTTGGTGTCGTAGTGCGATACCCACACTTCAGGATTGGCAGATTGAAACACCACCACTTTAACGTCGCGATCACGCTCAAGCCGCATGGCTAAGCCATTTAAATCCGCTAACATCTCTTGGCCTTGTACATTCACTGTACCAAAATCGAATGTGACCGTTAAAATCGCGCCCTCTTGGCTTGCTTTAAATGTTGTATAACCTTGATATTTCATTAGGTTGTTCCTTGTTATTGGTATTTTTTGTGAAGTGCTATTAGCATAATGTGTCAATTTCGATAAACAGATTAACAAGCAAGCCTACATTTGATAATTGCCGTTACAACATAAATAGTTTTAATTAATTATTAATAATTAGCAGTCTCTTATGCTTCTCGGTTAATTTTTTATTAATAATTATCGTGCCTTCTGGATGTTTTTTATTCACCTTGACACTGATTATTAATAAAAACTTAAAACACATTGTTGTTTATTGGCCATTATCATTACCCCTCAAGCCTCTATACTAGCTTCACACAAACACAACGAGGTTTTACACAATGAAAGCTATGATAATTCGCGAATTTGGTGCAGCTGATGTTTTCGAGTCAGCAGACATTCTTAAGCCAACAGTAAGCGCGGGTAATGTATTAGTCCGCTTAGCAGCAACCAGTGTTAATACCATTGACATGATGATCCGTGAAATGGGCGAAGCATTGCCTTTCTCACCTAAAGCCCCTGCAGTATTAGGAATGGACTTTGCCGGTACCATTGAAGCCGTCGGTGAAGGCGTCACTGAATTTAACGTTGGCGATGAAATTTATGGTTGCGCAGGCGGTTTAGGTGACTTACCAGGTACTCTTGCTCAATACATGTTGGCTGACGCTAAGCTTATTGCTCGTAAACCTAAAAACCTTTCTATGCGTGAAGCGGCTGCATTGCCTTTGGTGGGGATTACCGCATACGAAGGCTTAACGCGTGCAGGTATTGCAGAAGGTAAAAGTGTACTTATCCATGGTGGCGCCGGTGGTGTGGGTCACGTTGCAGTACAACTTGCAAAACATTTTGGTGCCAACGTTTTTGCGACTGGCGCTGAAGGCACTCAAGCTGAGCTCATTGAAAAGTTAGGCGCTAAAGCCATTAACTTTAAGACAGAAACAGTTGCCGATTACGTTGCTAAACACACTGACGGTGCTGGCTTTGATGTTATTTTAGATACGGTTGGCGGTGCAAACCTCACCAACTCGATTGAAGCCGCTAAATTAAACGGACAAATAGCCACAACCTTATCGTTCATTGAATTAGATTTATCAATGGTACACATGAAAGGGTTGTCATTGCATGTGGTCTTTATGTTAATCCCAATGATGCACAACATAGGTCGTGAAGTTCATGGCAATATTCTAGCTGAACTGGCTAACATTGTTGAAGCTGGCGCATTAGTACCTGTTGTTGATGAACAACGCTTTAGCCTAGAACAAGTGACTGCTGCACATCAGCATTTAGCTAGCGGTAAAGCCATTGGTAAAGTGGTGATTGATATTAACTAAACCACTTTAGGGTTCACATTGGTTATGTGAGCCCTAACCTTTCACCATGATGTTGTCACACTACCCAAATTGATCCGATATTAAGCCGCGTTTCATCTTGGCTTAATCATTACCATCGCCCTCATATCGTACGGAAAGTATATGTTCGCTGTATCCTCAACACTTCGTACCCTTATCAGTAAAACATTGCCTTTATGCATTGGTTTATTTGCCATCATGTCAGTGCAATTAGTTGATTCGGTGTTTATCGGCTTATTAGGCGTAAATGAGCTTGCTGCACATGGTATGACATTACCGTTTCAAACGCTGTTAATTGGCATTCAGGTGGGTATTGGCGTTGGCGCAACGGCAATTATATCTCAAGCGATTAAAGCCAAAAAACATTACAAAGCCCGTGCTATTGCCACGTTATCAGTCAACGGTGGAATTGTATTTATGGCATTGGTTTGCTTACTGTTATGGCAGCTCGACACGTTTGTATTGCATGTGTTTGTCAGCTCAGATACCGATAGCCCACACTATTTTTTATTAGTCAGTTTATTTATCAATTACTGGCCATATTGGTTATTTAGCGCCTTGAGCGTGGCCGTGCTGTACTTGCTCACCAGTGTTTACCGTGCCCATGGCGACACCAAAACCACTGGAGCGATGTTTGTCACAGCCAGTATGATTAACCTAATATTAGACCCTCTATTAATATTCTATTTTGATTTGGGCATCAAAGGCGCAGCCATTGCCTCTAGCCTAGGTTATGGTATTGCCACCATCTATGTACTGTTTGATGTTACACCAAAACAATGGTTTATTGGATTACAGCGTCATATCGGTACCTTTAAATATGGTATCGAACTGGTCAATGTCACCTCTGCAACCATTACCAATCAATTTTTACCGGCTGCTAGCGCATTTTTAGCCATGATGCTTATTGCTAAGCTGGGTACAGATGCCATTGCATTTTGGAGTTTATTGGCGCGTATTGAGAGTTTTTTACTGGTATTCACTTTAGCCCTCACCATGTCTATTCCACCTATGGTTGGCCATTATGTCGGGACGCGCCAATACCATGCCATAGACAATTTATTAACCACCACGGCAAAACTATTACTTGGTTTTACCGCCGTTCTCGCAGTGCTATTAGCACTGAGCGCTGATTTAATGTTGTCATTTATCACCCAAGATCCGTCATTAAGTGTGTGGTTAACTGCAGCGCTATGGATTATGCCCATCAGTTATGAGCCACTAGGATTATGCATGGTGGTGGTATCGGCATTTAACGCATTAGGTACGCCAAAAACAGCATTAATGGTGTCGTTTACCAGGCTGTTTATCTTGTATATTCCTGCCATTGCCATTGGCACCGCAACGGGTGATATGTTAAATACTGTCATCGCTGCCACAATCGCGAATGTATTGGCAGGCACCTTTGCATGGTTTAAGCTTAAAGATCACCTAAAAAGCACCCTAGAACATGTGCAACCTTGTGTTGCAAGCACTTAAACACACTATGACGTTAACTTAATACAGGCTAAAAAGATGAATTTTGAACACCTAAAGCTGTTTGTCCGAGTCGCGTCAACCCACAACATCAGCCAAGCAGGACAAGAGTTGGGCTTATCGCCTCCGGTTGCCAGCATGCATATCAACCGTTTAGAAGAAAGCCTAGGGGTGCGCTTAATTCACCGAACCACACGTAAAGTCTCATTAACCGAAGAAGGCATGGCTTTTTTACCCCATGCAGAAGAAATCATTCAAAGTGTAGTGGTCGCCCGTGCGGCGGTCGGTAGTGGCGATGCCCAGCCTCAGGGGACATTAAGGATCACGGCGCCGGCATCATTTGGCCGTATGCATTTGATGCCAGCCTTTAAAGCATTTGTTGCCCAATACCCCGCTCTGTATATCGACATTCGCTTAACCGATTCGATTGTCGATTTAGTTGAAGGCGGGTTTGATGTCGCCATTCGTAACGCACAATTACAAGACTCGAGTTTAATTGCTAAAAAGTTGGCCGTAGATAAACGCATTATGTGCGCCTCTGCTGATTATGTCGCCCAATATGGTAAACCCGAAACACCGCAAGATTTACATCATCATCAATGTATTAATCAAGCAGGACTTGAAAACTGGATATTTAGCACGCCAGATGCTACCATTGAGCATGAAAATAAAAGGCTCAATTCGTATCGACCATGGAGAAGCTGTTCGCGATGCTTGTGCCAATGGTATGGGCATTGCAAAATGCGCCACTTGGATAGCTTATGAGCATTTAAAACGTGGTGAAATGGTACAAGTGCTTGAAGAGTTTCCTTTAATCGATGACGCAGCCATTTGGGCGGTTTACCCAAGCTCGCGCTTGTTAGCTCCTAAAGTCAGGGCTTTTATTGATTACTTTTCCAATTATTACGGCAGCCCGCCCTATTGGGATAAATAACCCATTAAATAACACAGCCCAAACTTACCTAGTTTGGGCTGTTTCTTTTAGCAGCAAAGGCTACACCATAGGTTTGGCCTCAACAATATAGCGGTATTCGGCATTACCGCTAAGCTGATCAAATGGATAGCAGGTAATTAAGGTTAGTTGGCTGTTTTCGGTTTGATTAAGCACCTCGGTGGCGGTTTCGTGTACCACTTGCGTGGCGGTAATTTGGTATACCTGTAACTTTCCCGTGGCACTGTAAAGCTCAATCATATCGCCGACATTAACATACTGTAAACGCATAAAATGGCTGTCGCGGTGACCAGCAATAATCGTATTGCCCTGCTCACCTACGCCAGCGCCGCCGAGCATTAAACTATAGCCAAAAGCAAGATTACGACCCGATGCCCCTGCCAGCACATATAAATCTGAGCCTAATGCTTGTGTGCCTTGCGCATGGGTTTGCAGCAAACGCATTTTGGCTACCGGATGCGTGTCAGCCCATGACCAAGGCTTATGAGGCTGATTGTCCACCAGCGTTTGTTCAAACGCTCGCTCAATTAAAAACTGGGCAAAATGGGCTTTAGCTTGCATATATCCTCCTTGAACAATGAGCCCAAGGCACCAACAATATTATCAGCGCCATAATCCATAAATGGGTTGTGGTATATACAGATGGCTTCATCTCTTAACTCCTTAGGCATCGGCTTTAAGCACCAATACCTGCCCAGGTAAACGTTGACGTAACCACAAATAGTGCAAAATGCCCAAGCCAAGTAAGCTAAATCCAATCAATAACCATAAGCGGCTTGAGGTGGCTGTTTGTGGTAAAATTTGTGCCTGATTACCCACCTGCAAGCCATGAGGTAAATGCGATTGCACATTGGCATCAATGGTTTTATCACTCATTGGGTTTACGGGCGTCACATCGACCGCCACTAAACTGGTTTGGCTGGTAACCAGGTGATACTGCATGCCTAAGGCCTCAACCTGCTTATTGACTCTTGGACCACTGGCGGCATTTTTATATAATTCAAGTGCAGTAATTTGCGCATTCGCCCACAACAAATCAATGCCTCTAGCGGGTTGGTTATCGGTAAAATCAAGTTGTTGCTGCCAGTATTGGCCATTAATATTGCCAGATACAATAATGGGCTGAAGTAACTGGCTTGGAGATTTAATACTGACCCACAATGGCTCGTTTTGATATAAATCGCTAATGGTTGATGGCCAGTAATCAGGCACACTGCCATCAAGATAATACAAGCCAATATTGGTCAGTACCGGTTGCTCTATTTTAGTCAGCAGTTGCTCAACCTTATCTTTTACCTCAGATTGTTTGCCAATGTTGGTAAAAGTGCCACGTACCATAGTGGCTGCACGGCGCATAAAGTCTGAATTGGGCGCCGAACCAATGCCAACAGTAAATAAACGGCTATCACCGAGCTGATCGCTAATTAACTGATACAATTGTTGCTCATTGCCTACAGCGCCATCGGTCATAAAAATCACCTGGCGTAACATAGATTCACCACGTACATTAACCGCATTGGCCTGAAGAGTATCAACCAATGCAGCGGTAATCGCTGGCGCCATTTCAGTGCCGCCATTCGCCTCAAGTGAAGCTATAAAACGGTTCGCTACGCCCAGATTACGGCTAGTGGCAGTTAATGGCACGGGCGATAACATGCTTATTTGTTGGTTAAACTCAATAATATTAAAGGTATCGATATCACGCAGCCCAGCAATGGCAAATTGTAATGCCTGCTTGGCTTGCACAATCGATTGTACTCAGACATAGAGCCTGAGGTATCAATCACTAGAATTAATTCACGGCCAATTAAATGCTGCTCGCTCACTTCAACACTGGGCGGCATTAACATCACCAATGAATACACACTTTGATCAATCATTGGCGAATTTATATTGTCAGTTGAATTATCCGCAGCACTATGGGTTTTACCTGTTTGATAAAAAGTCGCCGCTTGCGGCAATGCGCCTACATCTGCCTGCCATTGCAATACAAAGTCGCGGTCGGCTATTTGTTTACCGTTAAAGCTAACTGTGTAGCGCTGGCCGTTCACACTTTGCTTAATGGGGTGGTATAAACTGTCAAGTGAATTAAGGGCAAAGCCCGCATCGATATTCACTTTCATGCTGACATTAATCCCCTGAGCACTGCTGATTTCACTCAGTTGATTGGGAATAATCGTTGGATCGATATAAGCAATCGCCAAAGCCTGCTTGTCTTTGTCGCTGCTTTGCTCAGGGTGATAACGCGGCGTAATAGCCATGGGAAAGCGCAGACTAAACAGGCCATCATTAAACTCAACCGTTTGTTGGTAACTTAACTCCACCACGAGCTGATCATGTGTGCCTAAGTTGGCCACTTCAGAGGTAAAGATATTGCGGCGCTGTTGTTGTAATAAGCTGGCTTGCTTACCTTGCTTTTTGGCTGTTTCAAAGGTTTTAATTGCTTGCTTTTTAGGTTGAATTTGCCCTGCAATAATCTTGTCTCCAATACGCAGTTGCATGCTATCCACTGCAGCATTTTCAGGTAACGGAAACACATAACGACCATTGAGCCACTGGTCTGAGTCATTAATAAACACTTGCTTAACGGTGACCCGGTTAAGTAAGCCTGACACATCCATACTCACTTTCGTATCCATCGCAAAGGCTTGTATCACTTGGTCTTTAGCAAAATACACCAAAGTCCCTTGAGTAATATCATCGTTTGTCATAGTTGATGGTGACGCTTGCACTGAAGCCGACAGCATCAACAAGAACAACACACCCACAACCCCATTTTGATGGTTCAAACGTACGGGTAAAAACGAAAACCGAAATAACCAAAACATAGCAGCTCCTTACCCTGTTACGTTGATGCTGCCATCTAGCGTAACAGGGTAACTGTTTAACAAATCATAAAAGAAGTAACGAGAAATTAGTTTGCTGCGAGTTCGGCATCTGCTGACATTAAGGTCAATGTCACACGGCGGTCGAAAAAGTCATTTTCATGATTTTGCTCTGTATGTAATGGCAATGTCGCACCGTAGGCTTGGCCATGTAAGCGTTGTTTATCAATACCCTGATTGACTAAATACTGGCTAACCTCAGCCAATCGCTGCTCAGATAACGCCTGGTTATATTGGTCATCACCACGGCGGTCAGCATAGCCCGTTAAATCAATGGTTAATTCTGGCGATAAG
This sequence comes from Shewanella phaeophyticola, assembly GCF_025398315.1. GTDB lineage: Bacteria > Pseudomonadota > Gammaproteobacteria > Enterobacterales > Shewanellaceae > Shewanella > Shewanella phaeophyticola. The sequence goes on along the minus strand of NZ_JAODOQ010000001.1, from coordinate 1,327,746 downwards.
GTCATCATGTACGCCACATTGTCTAACTGCTGCTTAAATAAAGGCTCTATTTGGCTTGAGCCTGTTTTAAATTGCACGTTCATACCAATAGTGAGTTCATTGAGGGTTTGCTGCTGGTTAGCGTGTAACTCTGCGAGGTTAGTTTGTAATTCATAATACTTCTCAGACACCTGCACTAACTCTTGTTGTTGCAGATCCATTGCAATGAGTTGCTGCTGCGTTTCAACCAATTCATGTTCTTGTTTTACGAGTTGTTGGTTTTTATCGGCAATTTCAGCTTCATCAGCCACTGTTTTACCAATAATGGTGCCAGTGAACGCTCCAATGATGGCGCCTACCGAGCCAGCGACAACAGCACCAAGTAAAATGCCCGAACTTAAACCGACTAATTCTTCAGTATGTTCACGTTCATTTTGTGGCTCAACGGCATTAGCCCAAGCAGTGTGTGGTAATAACATTGCGCTGATAACAGTGGCGGCGATAAGTTGCTTTTTCATAATGAGTCCCTTTTTAACAATAATGTGTGAAGTGAAAGTCATTGAGTTAACGTGCAACCAAATAACTTTATGCCGTTATTAAACAAAATATAAATGGCTTTATTGGGGAGCAAAAATGGCAATGTTGCGATCAAATGTGGCAACAATATGGCAATTGGCGGTGGCGGCTTTTTTGGTGGATAAAATCCTGTATAGTCAGCATGGTATCCATTTATATCCCTATTAATTGAAGTCACGCCATGAAACGAATTGCCATTGTTGAAGACGAAGCGGCTATCCGCGAAAACTACAAAGATGTATTGCAACAACAAGGTTACAGTGTCCAGGCTTATCCCAATCGCCCTGCTGCGATGTTAGCCTTTAATGCACGCCTGCCCGATTTAGCCATTATTGATATTGGTTTAGAGCATGAAATTGATGGTGGATTTACCCTGTGCCAAGCACTTCGGGCCATGTCGAGCAGTTTACCGATTATCTTTTTAACCGCACGTGACAGTGACTTCGACACTGTGTGTGGCTTGCGTTTAGGCGCCGATGATTACTTAACCAAAGATGTGAGTTTTCCGCATTTACTTGCGCGGATTGCCGCATTGTTTCGTCGTTCAGAGCTGATTGGTTCAAGCCCCATTGAAGACAACCTACTCGAACGCGGCCATTTAACCATCGATGGCAACCGCATTCAGGTGTATTGGAAAACCCAGCCGATTGAACTCACCGTTACCGAGTTTTGGATGATCCATGCCATGGCCAAGCACCCGGGACATGTGCGCAGCCGCCAAGATTTAATGCAAGAAGCCAAAATCTACGTCGACGACAGTACCATTACCTCCCACGTAAAACGTATTCGTAAAAAGTTTATTGCCATCGATAATGAATTTGATTGTATCGACACGGTTTATGGCATGGGTTATCGCTGGGACAATATTTAATTTATGTATTTACCTTTAGGGCTGCGAGCCAAAGTCGTTATCTTGTCATTATTTTTACTCTGCCTGCCTTGGCTTGGGTACGAATACGTGTGGGAAATGGAAAAATACCTGCGTCATGGTCAAGAAAAAACCCTTGAGGGCACCACCCAAGCATTAGCCACCGCATTACACGAACGGCCAAAACTGTTTGATAATCAGGCCAGTTTTTTAAAGCAGGTTGAAAAAGGCCGCGACTTATACGCCTATCCCATTGCAGGCTCTATTCAATTAGACGGCAAGTTAACTGATTGGCATTTATACCAACATCGCACGTTAAGCTATGCAGATAACCATCTGATTTATCAACGTAATGAGTCAGACCCAATCAATATCAGTTTTACGCATATGGTGGGTAAGTATGGCGGTTACTTGTATGGTTATTTCAAGGTTAAAGACCCACAATTGGTGTTTCGTAGCCGTAAAAGTTTGCGCGTAGACAGAAACGATCATTTGGTGATGGCCACTCAATCCCCTGATGGTCAATTCAGGCGTTACATTATTGCCAATACCAAAAGTGGTTGGTTAAGTGCATTTGAACTGCCTACCGATCCCACGCAATCCACGCCAGTAGAGCCAGAATCGCGGATTCAGGGGCAATGGCTCAAAACAGATCAGGGTTACAATATTGAATTTAGACTGCCGCTGACCATGGTGGGCAGTAAATTGGGCTTTGCCATTCATAACGTCAATGATGTCAATAACCGTCAACTGGTTAACGTGATAGGCACTTCTGCCACCGATTCCGTTGCCAGTTTAGGCACGGTATTAGTGCCCTCGCCTGAAATAGAAAGCATTATTAAAGGCATGAGCCACAACAGTTCACGTATTTGGGTAGTCGATAATCATGGTCGTGTATTAGCAAAATCGGGCGATATTCGTACTTCATCCAACACCTGGGCAGATGATTTAGACGTAAGTCAGCCAAGTTCATTTTGGCAAGGCGTTAAGCAAAACTACATATTGCCCTTGTACTACAAAATACTCACCCGCCCACCGCAAGACTTTATCGATTCATTGCAAGACTCAACCGAGCTGACCGGTAGCCACATTGAAAAAGCCTTACGCGGCAAACAAGGTTCCACTTGGCGCTTAACCCCCGACAATAAAGCAGTAGTATTAGCCGCAGCCAGCCCCATTTGGATTGACGATAAAGTCATGGGCGTTGTTATTGCCGAAGAAACCACTCATGGTATTCGCAGTTTACGAAACCGCGCGCTTGAAAAGCTGTTCAACGTAATTTTAACCATTATGAGTATGGGCACACTGGCGCTGTTTATCTTTGCCTCGAGCATCTCGAGCCGTATACGCCGTTTACGCGATCAAGCAGAGCTAGCCATCGACAGCCAGGGGCGTGTGCGCCAACAAATTGAGGCGTCTAAAAATCGTGATGAGATTGGTGACTTATCACGTAGTTTTTCAAATATTGTCAGTCGCTTAGGCCAATACACTCATTACCTTGAAAACATGTCGTCGCGTTTGTCGCACGAGTTACGCACGCCTGTCGCAGTGGTACGCAGCTCGCTTGAACATTTAGGTTTACAACAACTTGACGAGCCATCGCAAAAATACGTTAATCGCGCCCAAGAAGGGGTGAATCGCCTGCACTTAATCTTAAATAATTTAAGCGAAGCTACACGATTAGAAGCGAGTTTAACCCAAGCAGAAAGTTGTCGTTTTTCGCTTAAAAAAGTGATTAGTGGCTGCATGCAAGGTTATCAAATTACCTTCCCCGAACAGGCCTTTAATGTGCATATAGAAGACAAAGCCATGCAATGCCAAGGCGTACCGGAATACATCGCCCAATTAATGGATAAGCTGATTAATAATGCTATCGAGTTTAGTGATAAAGGCACAGCTGTTACCGTCAGCCTGATACAGTTTAACAAGCAAGCAATACTTAAAGTCAGTAATATTGAAGCCATTATTGCCAAAAGACATGAACAGCCAAATTTTTGAGTCAATGGTATCTATTCGCCCACAGGGTGTTAATGGCAAACCCCATTTAGGCCTAGGGTTATACATTGCTCGATTAGTCACAGACTTTCATCACGGCAGCATTAAAGCCAGTAACATCACCGAAAACAACATGAGCGGCGTTGAGATCTGCTTGAGCCTACCGTTAATCGATGAAAAATAGTCAAGCTTGTCAATTAGGCGCTTTTATTTAAACCACTTGGTGCTAGGATGGCACAAGAATTACATCATTTATTGCAGCGCATTTCGTCATAGTGTTAGTAAGCGCTTATATTGTGTTAGTAAGCGCTTATATTAATAGTATGAACACTGCCCTTAACTGGAAAAATTAACATGAGCAAAAACGACAAATTAGCGACTCAAATCGTCAGCGTTGGCCGCGAGAAAAAGTTCACCAAAGGCATTATTAACCCGCCAGTATTTAGAGCCTCAACAGTGGTGTTCGACACCATGGATGAGATGCGTTTTGCGATTAAAAACAAAACCAATGGTGAGATGTTTTATGGCCGCCGTGGCACCCCAACCCACTTTTCATTTCAACAAGCCATTAGTGAATTGGAAGGTGGCGTGGGCACAGCATTATACCCATCAGGAGCAGGTGCGATTAGCAGTGCATTATTATCGTTTTTAAAAAGTGGCGATCATTTGCTCATGGTCGACACGGCTTATGAACCCACACGCGATTTATGCAATAAAATGCTCGCCGGATTTGGTATCGAAACCACCTATTATGATCCAATGATAGGTGCAGGCATTCGAGAACTTATTCGCCCCAATACCAAGGTGCTGTTTTTAGAATCTCCTGGTTCCATCACCATGGAAGTGCAAGATGTACCGACATTAAGCCGCATCGCACACGAGCACGACATGATTGTCATGCTCGATAATACCTGGGCATCACCGATTAACTCGCGTCCATTTGATATGGGAGTCGATATATCGATCCAAGCCGCGACCAAGTACATTGTCGGCCATTCTGATGTGATGATGGGCACAGCAACCGCCAATGAAAAATGTTGGGAGCAACTGCGCGAAAATAGTTATTTAATGGGGCAAACCACCTCACCAGACGATGTCTATCTTGCAGCCCGAGGTTTACGCACTTTAGGTGTGCGTATGGCGCAACATAATAAAAATGCCCTCAAAGTGGCTAACTGGTTAGCAAGTCGCCCAGAAGTCGACCATGTGCGTCATCCTGCATTTGAAACCTGCCCCGGCCATGAGTACTTTAAGCGTGACTTTAGCAGTGGCAACGGCCTGTTTTCATTTGTATTAAAGCAAGGTGACTTAGCATCTGTTACCGCATTTGTTGAAAACATGGCACACTTTAAAATGGGTTTTTCATGGGGCGGCTTTGAAAGCTTGATCTTAGGCGTATTTGGTATTAATAATATTCGCACTGCCACCCAATGGGATAGCAGTAAACCACTGATTAGATTGCACATCGGTTTAGAAGATACCGATGATTTAATTGCCGATCTTGACGCGGCTTTTGAACGCTACAATGCCGTGTTAAACAAGTAAGCTTTTTAACAATCATTTAAAAGGACACAAATGAACTTTATCAGATTAATCATACTCAGCTTATGTATTGGGGTGACTTATTTTGCGTTAAGCATCGCAGCGATAGGACAGTCTGCTGCGGGTAATGTATTTTGGTGGTTTAACTTAAGTGGCTATCCTACCATTACCCATTTAGCTCAACACTTTGTCGGGATAGGTTTAGTGACGTTTATTCCGGCATTTGTGATTAAAAGCTATGAGCCAAGCAAACAATGGTTAGCAATAACAGTGGTTATTTTAGCGACCATGTTATTACACGGTAATCTGCATTACATGCCGTGGGACCCGATGGGCATTGTCAGGTTTATTTTTAGCACTTTGTTGTCGGGCGATATCGGCGCTACTGTGATGTTTTTCTATATCACCGTACTGCCCGTATTGTGGATATTGATATTAAAACGTGCGGCACGGGTATAACTCGCTAGCTCATCATTAAAAAAGGCAATCTATTTTGATTGCCTTTTTTATTATGCGTTTATTTTGTGGTTAATGGCTTTTGCCACGCACCTGTACCGTATAAAGGCACCGTTGATAACGCATGTTTATGGCTGCCGTTGGTTTCTTTGGTAGAATACGATAAATACAATAAGGTTTGATTTTCAGCATCAAAAATACGACGCACTTTTAAGCTTTTAAATAAAATACTCAAAGACTCTTTAAACACCACTTCACCATTTTTCGACTTATCAATATCGGCTAATTCAGCATGGCTTATTGGGCCGGTTTGACGGCAACTGATGCTCATATCCGATGGGTCGGCTAAGTCCAAATTAGCCTCAATACGGCTAATATGACAAGTCACTCCGGGGATTTTAGGATCGTGTTTAGCATCAATAATGACATCTTTAGTGGTAAACAACCCTAAGCTGACTTTACCCACATCATCGCTACAGCCGCTCAGTACTACACTGCCTAGCAATGTGGCTAATAACAGTGATGCCGTTTTAGACGCATCCATTGCAAACTTAAAGCTTAATTGACTCAGCATAGTATTGACTCTTTTTTAGTTAAAAGCATGTTGGGCACAACGGGTTAACCCAGCCGTGACCGAACCAAAGTGATCGCCAACCACCACTTTTGCAGCAGGATAAACACTGGCAATTTTTTGATATATCGCTGGGCTACGCGCTGTACCACCCGTAACATAAACAATATCAGGGCTGCTTGGCATTGCGCAATCTTGTTGTTGAGCAATTGTAATTGCCGTTTTCATCGCTTGTTTCATTAACGCTTCAACTTTGGCGAGTGGATCACTAATAGCTTGTTCAAACTGAGCGGCCGTGAGAGTGACAAATAAGTCTTTTTCAATAAAATCAAGTAAGCACTGAGTGGTCTCAACGTCAGACAAACTGATTTTAGCCGTTTCAGCCTGGCGTACCACTTGGTAACTCATTTGATTTTTTTGCACCGTTTGTAAGCGTTTGAGTAGTTGTGGCTGTTCCGCCTCTTTTATCATTGACTCAACCAATTTACGCGATGCTAAACTAACAAAATCGCGCTGGGCACTAATGTCGTTCACCGACACGGCATTCCAAAAAGGTGCTCTGGGCATAGGTTTACCGTTAGTCATTAAGCTATCTGCGCCAAAACTCGGCATTAAGCCTGTCATGGCCAAGGCGATATCTAAATCATTACCGCCAATACGTTGGCCAGAATGGCCTAAACAATCTTGAGTGCGATCGGTATTGTTACTGTGCGAAGGCCCCATGGTCACCACAGAACAATCCGTTGTACCACCGCCCACATCAACAACTAATACGGTATTATCGCTGTCTAAGGTTGACTCAAAATCCATTCCTGCCGCAAGCGGTTCAAACAAGAATGTCACTTCAGTAAAGCCTGCGCGTGATGCGGCAAGGCGCAAGATGGTTTCTGCTTGTTGGTTACTGTCTTCACCGCCTATGCCTTGAAAGTTAACCGGTCGGCCTATTACAGCATGAGTCGATGCAGGCAATGATTTTTGTTGAAGTGCTTTATCCGCCAACGTTTTCACGTGTTGCATCATTAAAGTGACGATGTCTTCAAACAAGCCTATCTGATCTGGACGCAGGCCGTTGGCGCCTAAAAATGATTTTGGCGAACGAACATAAAACCCTTCTTCGGGCATTTCTAGGTATGCATCAATGGCGGCTTGACCGACAAATACGGCTTGCTCATTGGGTAATAAATCTAATTCATGGCGCATTTGCTTAGCGCGCATTAATTGTGAACTGCGAATATGAGAATATTCCGCTTTTAAGCTTTCAGGTAATCCTTGGTATACCGCTTCAACAATTAACTCTCGATCCATGGCATATAAGGTTGAAGGCATAAAATCCGAGTGCGTCGATAAAGGCAGTAAGGTTACCGCATCGTCAATCATTACCCCTATTGCACAGTTGGCACTGCCATAATCAAATCCAACAAACATTGGCTTACCTTCAGTCGTCTAATCGAAAAAAGCGCTCAAAATAACACACTTGTGGCGCTTGCTAAACCATTTATACGGCTTTTATCACTGTTTTGCTCAAGCCGAATAAATAAATCTGTCACAACAATCACATAATATGTTCGGCAACTTAAATTATCTCTAACGAGATAAAGCATAAACTAGGTTGTCTCGGATCTGTAACAGCCTATTTCGTTGATAGGACAAGCAATGTCATCTGTTAATAATGCGCTATTTATCGATAAAGAATTATCATGGTTATCTTTTAATGAACGAGTGCTACAAGAAGCCTATGACAAACACGTACCATTAATTGAACGAGTCCGGTTTTTAGGCATTTTTTCGAGCAATATGGATGAGTTTTTTAAAGTCCGAGTTGCCTCAGTCCGAAGAGCAACCTTACTGTCGAGTTTATCTGATGCACCATGTACAAGCCGTGTTTTACTGAGACAAATTCAACAAAAAGTCATTGATTTACAAGAACGATTTGATGCCATTTACCTTGAACTGATGAAAGAACTCGTTCGTTGTAATATATTTTTAGTCAATGAGTTACAACTGCATGAGTTTCATAGTCACTGGTTACGTAAATACTTTAATGACAACTTAATGCGCCACATTGCCCCTTTTGTGCTAACAAAACACAGTGAGTTAATTAAAAACATCAATGACGATGCCACTTATTTATGTGTTTGTTTACATCAGGGGGAGAATAAGCAATACGCCTTTGTCGAAGTACCAACAGCTAATATACCCCGCTTTATTGAACTACCATCACAACGCAAAACAAAGATTAAACATCTGATATTATTAGACAATATTATTAGGCATTGTATCGACCAGTTGTTTAAACCATTTTTTGAATATGATCACATAGAAGTCTTTTCAATGAAAATGACTCGAGATGCTGAGTTTGATATTGATGTTGAGCTAGACAAAACCCAGCTAGAACAAATGTCTAACGGCCTTAAAAAGCGTTTACGAGCACAGCCTGTTAGGCTGGTGTTTGACCGTGAAATGCCAAAGCACATGCTCAACACATTGAAAAAACAGTTAAACATTAGCTCAACAGAATGTCTTATTCCGGGTGGGCGTTATCATAGCTTTAAAGACTTTATAAATTTCCCGAATCTTGGGCGTAAAAAGCTGTTAAACGATAAAATACCCGCATTAAGTAGTGTGAAATTTAACGCTTGCGTCAACAACTTTGAAGCCATCCATCAGCACGATATTTTATTAAATTATCCATACCATAAGTTTTCTCATTTTACCGAGTTAGTCCGTCAAGCGGCATACGACCCAGCGGTTACAGCGATAAAAATCAATTTATACCGCGTGGCTAAAAATAGTCACATTATGCAATCGTTAATCGATGCAGTTAAAAACGGTAAACGAGTCACCGCCGTTATTGAACTGCTGGCACGCTTTGACGAGCAATCAAATATCGACTGGACCGTACGCTTAACCGAGGCGGGCGTAAAAGTGCATCATGGTATTCCTAGTTTAAAAGTCCACTCTAAGCTATGCCTCATTAGCCGCAAAGAAAGCAATGAAACAGTATTGTATGCGCATATCGGCTCAGGGAATTTTAATGAAGGTACCGCACGCTTTTATACCGACTTTTCATTGTTTACTGCCGACCAAAACATCACCCAAGAAGTTAAACAAGTATTTGAACTATTAAAGCGCCCTTACCATAAAGACAACTTTGAACACCTTATTGTTTCGCCCTTTAATTCTCGTCAACGTTGGTTAGCGCTTATCGATGATGAAATCATTGCCGCCAAGCAAAAAAAGCCTGCAGCCATAACCCTTAAAATTAACAATCTTGTTGATGATATTATGGTTAACAAGCTCTACGAAGCATCACAAGCGGGCGTAAAGATTAAATTGCTGATCCGCGGCATGTGCAGCTTATTACCGCAAGTAAAAGGCATGAGCGATAACATTGAAGTGCTCAGTATTATTGACCGTTTTTTAGAGCATTCTCGGGTAATGCAATTTTACGCTAACGGCGCCGACAAAATCTATATTGGCTCATCTGATTGGATGTCACGAAATTTAGATGAACGTATTGAGGTCTGTACGCCAATTTATGATAGTGAGCTGAAAAAAGTGATCACTGATATTTTACAGCTCCAATTCAATGACAATACTAAGTCGCGCATTATTGACCCTTTACAACAAAACCATTACAAATCCAGAGGTAATAAACGAAAAGTACGCAGCCAGATTGCTATTCATCATTATTTATCCCAATATGAATCCAAGCAGGCTCAACGAATAATCGATGCAAGTGCTGATAAAACAGCAGAAATCGCAACAGATAGGCTTGAGCAACCACAACAAAAAAAGGCTTAATATCACGTGTCATCTACTGAACACTCATTACATTTTGTCGCCATTGACATGGGGTCAAATAGCTTTCATTTAGTTATTGCTCGTGAGCAACATGGCAGCATTCAAATACTGCATAAAGAAAAACGTCAAGTGCAACTAGCCAAAGGATTACGAGCTAACAGCTCATTAGACAATGATGCTATTGAGCGTGGCTTGGCATGCTTAACCGAGTTTAATCAACGGTTTTCAGATTTAGAACAAACTCGCGTACGATTGGTTGCCACACATACTTTGCGCGTAGCAACTAATTGTCATCAATTTATTAAAGCCGCGTTGAAAATCATTCCTTATCCAATAGAAATCGTTTCTGGCCACGAAGAAGCACGCCTAATCTACAATGGCATCATGCACAGCCAAACCTTAACCGAGCAAAACCTGGTGATTGATATTGGAGGTGGCTCAACCGAAGTCATCGTAGGTAAAGCTACCTCAACCTCACATTTAGCCAGTTTAAAATGTGGTTGTGTTAGTTATCAGCAGCGTTTTTTTTATGATGGGGCACTGACTAAAGATAACTTCAAAGCTGCGCAAAGTGCCGCTGACAAACAATTTTCTCAACTCAGCAACGCTTATTTTAAATCGTCGTGGCCACTGGTATTAGGTAGCTCAGGTACCGTTAAAGCCATCTCAGAAGCCTTGCAATGCATAACCGATCTCCAGCAAAGTTTAACCTTAGAAAATTTAAAATCCTTAAAGCACTATCTTGTTGGTGTTGGCCACATCGACAACATTAAGCTAGACAACCTCGACCCAAAACGAATTCCCCTACTGGCTCCTGGACTCAGTATTTTAATCAGTTTTTTTAAACGCTTATCTATCAATGAAATGCAAGTAGCACAAGGTGCATTACGTGAGGGAGTGTTATATGAGCTGTGCCTCAAATTGAGCAGCTTGAGGGCGTCAAACAACGTACAGTAAGTAGCCTGGCGCAGCTTTATCATATCGACCCTGATCAAGCTGCAAATGTAACAGCAACTATCGACCATTTATTTTCGCAAGTGGCCTCGCAATGGCACATTAGTGAGTACCAATGGCTGCTTCACGATGCCGCCAAGCTGCATGAAATCGGGATTCAAATCAATTCACGTGCTCATCAACGACACGGCGGCTACATTATTCAAAATAGTGACTTGCCAGGGTTTAGTCAATTACAACAGCACCTACTCGCCTTGCTCGTAGCCAATCAACGTAAACGCATTGATGTCGAGGGCATTAACGAACTGGATGACGACGAACAGATAATATTAATTCGATTATTAGTTATTTTTAGACTGGCAATGGTCATGAACCTGGGGCGGATAAGCAACAGTATCGAACCGGTTAGCATAACAGTAGATGAACAAACCGTGACATTATCGTTAATACAAGGTCAACGTTTACAAAATGATTTGCTTTGCCGAGATTTAGCTCAAGAGCAGAAAAAACTGGCGTTACTAGGGATATGTTTACGTTTTTAATCTGTTAGCAGCCCAGTTTTACTGGGCTGCTAACATCAGCAGTTAATAGATAGTCTGCTTACTTTTTCATTTCTTCTTGTGCTTTACGCTGCGCTTCTTTTTGTTGGCGACGTGCGGCAATCACTTGGTTAACGTCACTACCTATGTGCGCTTCACCGCGTTGCTTAGCTAATTGCACCTGGCGTTCACGCTCAATAAAACGTTGGCGCTGCTCTTCAGGGATTTTATCAATACAATGCGGACAACTCACACCTTGTAGATAAGCCTCAGATTGTTTTTCAGCTTCGGTGATCGGCATACGACATGCGTTACATTGGTCATATTGACCTTTCTCTAGGTTATGATTAACCGCCACGCGATTATCAAACACAAAACACTCGCCTTCCCACAAGCTTTGCTCTTGGTCAACTTCTTCAAGGTACTTTAAAATACCGCCTTCAAGGTGATACACCTCATCAAAGCCCTGCTCTTTTAAATATGCGGTCGATTTTTCGCAGCGAATACCGCCAGTACAAAACATCGCCACTTTTTTATGTTTGGCAGGATCTAAGTTTTGTTTTACGTATTCAGGAAACTCACGGAAGGTTTCTGTCACTGGGTTAACGGCATTTTTAAAGGTACCAATTTTCACTTCGTAATCATTACGGGTATCAACCAAAATGACATCAGGATCTGAAATCAGCGCATTCCAATCTTTAGGCTTAACATAAGTGCCAACCACTTCGCGAGGGTTAACGCCTTCAACGCCCATAGTGACGATTTCTTTTTTCAGCTTCACCTTGGTGCGATAAAATGGCATTTCAGTGTCAAACGACACTTTAGTCACAATATGATCTAACCCTGGTTGCGTGCCTAACCAAGCGAGTAAGTTATCGATACCTTGTTGTGTACTCGCAACCGTACCGTTAATACCTTCTTGAGCAAGTAACAATGTGCCTTTCACTTCGTTTTGTTCCATTACCGACAATAACGGCTGACGGATAGACTCAAAATTCGGTAAGGCAACAAACTTATAAAGGGCACACACAACCACTTGAACTGAGGATGTTTGGTCTACATTAATGTCTTGCATACAATTACAACTCCGCTGGCTGGAACTTAATTTCCAGTGCATATATAGACACAGCACACTATGCGCCAAGTCAAAAAAACGGCGGAAAGTATACCTAAATCACAATTAAAACACACTCATAAATTCGATCTGTCACCAATTTAGCCTTAAACTGTCTGCACAATGCAGCCGCAGTATGACCTCATTCATTCCTTACTCAATGTTTTCGTTACTTATAGAAGTTGCTTTATGAATTCAGCTATTTTGTATACATTTCGTCGTTGTCCTTATGCCATGCGTGCTCGCATCGGCTTGCATTTAAGCCAGTTAAACCCTACCGTGCGTGAAATTGAACTTAAAAATAAACCGCAAGAGATGCTTGCTGTATCAGCAAAAGGCACTGTACCGGTTTTAATCACGGCAGATGGAAATGTAATAGCTGAGAGCATTGAAATTATGCAGTTTGCGCTAACACAACATCCAGATCTAACCTCCCCTTGGTTAAGTCCAAATGCCTACCAAACATTACTTGACTGGATGTCGAGCTCCCAAACTACTGCGCTCATAAATGCAAACGATCATGACTTTAAACCGTGGTTAGACAAGTATAAATATGCAGATAGATTTCCCGAGCAAAGCCAGACATGGTACAGACAACAGGCTGAGCAGTTTATTCAACTATTGGAACAAGAGCTACAGAAACAACCTTCTGAATATAGATACTTGTGCACTCATACTCCAACGTTAGCGGACTTTGCCATTTTTCCGTTTATTCGCCAGTTTGCCAATGTTGAACCTCAATGGTTTAACGCATTACCCTACCCAAATGTGAGCCAGTGGTTGAACAACTTAATCAATAGCCCACTCTTTTTAGCTGTCATGCAAAAGTATTCTTTGTGGTTACCAGAGAGAAACATGATGAAGCTCAAATATTCATAATAACAAAATGTAAAAGTCATACCTTTGTGTAAAAATGAAAAAATTATGAATATTTAGTAGTTTACTAACTATTATTCTGTTTAGTTTTACAGTAAATTATGGGTGTAAGAATGAATAGCAGTATTGAAAGCGGATTTTCGATAATTTACCTGCAACTTTTAAATTTAAGCTTACACTTAAATTAACGTCATTGCTGTAATGCAAAGGAACATGACATGAACAATATGGATATTACATTAGTCTTTATGCTTATCGCATTATTGATGTTGCATATTCACTTTTGCTATCGGGCATTTACCTCGAAAGCACATATCAAAAATTCCCAACGCATCTTATGGTCAATGCTCAGTTTATTAATGGACCACTAGGGTATTACGTCTACCAAAACCTTATACCACTTGAGTTTTACGAATAGATTGCGACAACACGTTTAGGTGTAATACCAATGGCTATATATTGTTAACTCTTTGGTTAAAAAGGCTTTACGGTATAAACAGGCGAGCGTATCCATTGTGTACGCACTACACTTGAAAACCCAACTTTGTAGAACATGTTGGTACAAGATCCGTTGGGCTGTCCACCACAATGAGCTATGGGCTCGTTATGGTGGTTAACCTTCAAGAGGTACTTCAGTGCATGGATTCAACTGACTTTCCCGAGCACTGATCCCTGAAATTTTTCACTTACAGCTTATTGTACTTAAATGAAACCATGCCATTATTTGAACCTGTAACAAATCTTGTCATTGCTTGGCAGAGAGTTCAAATAGGTGCACCCGACACTTGTTTTTAAACATGCTGATCGATGAGTATCGGGTTTCCATCAGGATCAATAATTGCAAAACTCGATGCGCCTCTGTCTCCAGTTATTGAATTTTCAACTATTTCGATACCTTTAGATTCAAACTGCTCAAGTAACTGACGTACATCATCAAATGCGTCTACACTTTTAGCATTTTGATCCCAGCCAGGATTAAAGGTCAGTATATTTTTTTCAAACATCCCCTGAAACAAACCGATATTGGTGTCCCCATGCTTCATAATTAAAAAACCATGGGACTCTTCGCCGGCGAAGACTTCGAAGCCTAATTTCTCGTAAAATGCTTTCGATTTTTTCAAGTCTTTTACCGCTAAGCTAATTGAAAAACAGCCCAATTTCATTATCTTGCTCCTTGGTGATTGATAAAAACAAATACGACTTTATTAACATTACTGTTTATTGGCTCTGTTAACAATAAAACTCAATGCAACCAAGGTGATACTCAGACAAACAACACCAAACCATCCTGCCAGATCAAACGCTTGAATGCCCACAAATGACCCCAGTGCCCCACCAAGATAATAACCAAGCATATAAATACCGTTTATGCGGCTTTAGGCCTGTGGATCGATTGAAAATACTCGTACCTGATTAGACACCTGAGCACTGAACACCCCAAGGTCGATAAGTATAATACCGGCAATTAACCCCAATAATGTGTCGGCAAATAGACCAGAAATAACAAAACCAATCGCAATGATCACCAATGCCATACTTATCATGTTACGAGAACCAAATCGACTAACTAACGAGCCAGATACTTTGGCACCAATAACACCTGCAAGAGCAATCACCCCAAACAGCCCTGCTTGCTGAGCATTATAATGAAAGGGAGACTCGCTAACGTGTAAGGCTAACGTTGCCCAGAGCGCATTGAAGGACGCAAACCAAAGTGCGCCAGTAAAAGCCGAAGTTCGCAGTGTGGCATGCTGTTTAAATAATGTTGCCATGCTCGCAACAAGCTTAAAATAAGGGATCTTAATTGTCGGTGTATTGGTTGGTAAAAAAACGGTTAACAACACACCAAACAAGGTTGCAATACAAGCTGACATAAGAAATACAGCCCGCCAGCCAAACTGCTCACCCACAAAACCACTGAGTGTTCGAGAAAGTAAAATGCCCACCGTCAGACCTGTCATCAATGTACCTATGACCCGACCTTTGTTTTCGGGCGTGCTTAACGACGCAGCAAATGGGATCAACTGCTGGGTTATATTGGCACTTAAGCCAATGATAAAACAGGCAATAACCAAAGCAATAAAACCCGATGAAGAAAACGCAACCAGTGATGATAGCACTAACAATACGGATAAAATGGCAATGAGCCGTTTGCGTGGCAGGGTGTCACCTAAAGGAGATAAAAACAATAACGCAGCGGCATAACCAATTTGTCCAGCCGCAGGCACCACGCCTAATTGTCCACCGGTTAACCCAAGCTCTGCTCCAATATTGGGTAAAATGGGTTGATTATAATAAAGGTTTGCCGCCGTTGCCGAGACCGCGCTCGACATCAGTAACAAGCGCCCTTGACTTAATGTTTCATTGTGGGTTGTTGACATAATCCCGCCTTAATTTTGTTTATCATTTCGGTGCCTGAGTAGATAAACAAATTGTAGGGCGAACCAATCAATAACAAAAATAGTATTTTAACCTTGAATCAATACGATTTATGTATAGATAAAATCGGCTCAGCAGTAAAAAAGTTTAGGGTTAGCCGATAAATGTCTCGGCTTTAGCATCCTGCGTCGCTCTACCACCTAAATCCATTTAGTCGTAGTGCCCCTGATATTTCAACGGATTGAAAAGCGTCAGGCAGCATTCTTTTATTGCTAAGAGCACGATGATTTGACAGCTAAATGACAGACGAAGTAAATGAATTTGTTGATTGACCATCTTGGATACTAAAGGTATTTGACTGCAAAAGCAGTCAAATACTTTCCCGTAGCAAAAGGGCGCGCCTATTGACTGGCGGAAGGCTCATATGTGTTAGCAATACATTGCACACGCTTCATATAACCACTTTTAGTTAAAACCTGAGAGCCTGAAGGGTAACTATTAATAAGTAAATCACCATTTTCTAATAACCAAGAGGACTGTGGCATACCGACTAAGCTATACAACTTTTCAAGTTTAAAGTTTTTATTTACTAAATGAATATCACCGTAATTCCACGACATATGTGCTAAGCCGGATGTAATGACTAAACCAAAAGGCATTTCATAAATATCTTCGATATTCATTTCTTCAATGAGTGTAACTTTATTATTTTTGTCGATTAAAACCAATGAACCACCAAACTCACCATTATTACTACCAGCAAGAATATTATCTCCCACGCGATAAATAAGATGAGGCTGAATAATTTGGTGCTCAATCACAACACCACTATCATTGTTTGGTGGCTTTCTAGGAAATGATTTTTTATATTTTCCTGTTTCTCGATCAACTAATGTGAATATCCATTGGGGTTCTGATGGATCAAATTTGTCTACCTCATCAAAAAACTCTTTAATCCCAATTTCTGTTATTTCGCTTTCTACACTTCCTTTAAATTCTGTTTTGCTAGGATAGATTGAAGCATCATATTCCCCACACGAAATATCTTGAAAGATATTCGCAGATAGTGAAAAAGAATATAGGAATAGAATAAATATCAAATACTTCAACAGACTCTCCTTGTATTGCTAACGTTTTAGTATTTATGCGTTGCGCAGTTTGCAAGGCATAAATCGCTTGTTGGACTTGGCCGATGCCACATCCATATTAATCGGTATAGTTTATGCTATAGGAATTTGCTTTTTTGCGGTAGTGGTATTTTGTACAACCTTTCGGCTAATTGTCTGTTCTGATTACACCTTTTAAGGTAGGTTTTGTTGGTTTTCATCCTTTCTATTTCTCAATTATTGCCTTATTTACTGATTTTCCACTATCAGGTTATGGGGTGTCGCCTCACCTAATTTAATATTAGCTAAGCCCGCTTTATTTGCTGACACTCCCACACAGATTGGGATTAACCTGACAAACTCAATTTTACCTCACGCGCTAACATGGTGAGCAGTGGCACCAGCCCCATAAACATTAGCCGTCCATTGGCACATTGTGGACAACACCAGTGCCCTAACTGCTCAGTGATTTTAATGTCTTTAAGGGTTTTGGTTGGTATTTGTTGTCGAATTTGGCTTAGCTTTTTACGTCGACAACTATTAGCTAAAACCAGCTGGAGTGGGTGGCCATGTTATTAGTTGCCATGTTATTTAGTTCAACGCCGCATTAAGGAGTGAGTAACGCTTGGCTATACTTGAGCGAAGCCAAAATGCCAAGCGTTGGGAATCACTCTTAAATGCCTTGATACGTACATTAAATGGTGACCCAATGGATTTCATTGAAGTTCTCACCTTCTTTATTTTGCCAAGAAACCCTTACTTGATATTTCAGAGAGCTACCCATGTGTATTGCAGCAATTAGTTTAACTCGTGAGTTTGGCTTCATTTCAGGATGTGGAAACTTGTCTGTAACGTCACTACAAAGAGGGCTATCTTCGCAATCAATTAACTCGAAGTTTACGTTATATGCACTACCTTGACCTGTGTTGGAGATATAGAAATTATATGATTTACCTAGCTTGGTCAGTGTGACATTGAAGCTTGGCCTTTCCTTATTAGACTTTTCTTCGTTGAGAGAATCAATTTGTAATCGTGATAATTCCGCTGTAACTTTTTCCAGTTCAAGCTGTTCTTTGGCTATTTTTCTGGTTCTGACAAGAGAAACAGCTGATACAACGACAGCTAAAATCGAGATAAATAAGCTTAGAATTTCATACTTGCTCATTTCAAGCGGCCTTTGAATGCTTTTTTAAGCATTTTTTCAATTTCTTTCTTTGCTTCAGGTATCACGGTTTCTTTTGCTTGCTCAACACCGACTTCTTTTAAGTCTGCAAGCATAATCTGAAATCCGCAACCATCACACTTTACGAAGTCATCATCTTGAACATTATCTGGTTGCTCAAATTCAGTATGACCACATTCTGGACATTGGATTGATATATGTGTTGTTTTGATCATGATGTGTACCTCGATATTCCCTGTACGTGTAACGCCTCAAGCAGCGGCGCGCGTTAGCGCGTCCAGCCACGAAGTGGCGTTGCTGCCTTGACTAGTTAAGTGTTTGCACACAGTTTTGCATAAATTACCTGTTGTTCTGCTTCGGAGGCGCTTTCATAACGCTCGAATAGCCCAAACCAATAGAGCCTCTCGTTCATAGTCATGCCACCGATGCAAGAAATTGCCTCTGCTTTGAAACTAAACCAGAGCTTATAAAGGCGTCTATGAGTTTCTTCACTGGTTATCCAAAAGTTGCCGAAGAACCTTTCGATTGAATCAGCTAGCTCTACCGCATTCGTATTATCAGACTTCCAATTAATGAGATGCGACTCTAGACGAGCAACTATTTCGTCACTTGAATATTTCCTCGCCTCTTCAATATATTCGTCGTAATTCATTTAGACACTTAACGCTTAAAGCATGGGCGCGGCTTTTTCGCGTCCAATACCTTTACTTGTTAAAATCTGTTTACTCGCCAAATGCTTCACTAATACTACCGAAAGCGTATTCATGGAGATTCGTTTCTTCGTCAGGTCCTATCAAATTCCCTGCGAAATCGTCAAAGCAGATTCTAGGGTTAAACGATTTACCGTCTACCCTTATTTCCCCTTGATCATGAAGCATGGATAAATCAAAAGTAAATTCGCCAATTATTTCTTTTGCAGATTCATCGCTGACACCATTCTTCTTCAGCTTTTCTTTAAGAAGCAGGATCATCTGATATTGCCATTCCGTAGCTAGATTCTCATATTCTTCTTCGAGTTTGATTTCCATATTTACCTCAAATGACTTTTAACAGCGTTTTAGCGAGAATTCCGATAAACATCCTGAGAAGCTCACCAAAACCCAACATCCATACAGCTTTAATTATTAATAATTTTAGCAACTTATCAGTTTACCCTTCATGAATCAATCATCCTTTTGGCTAGGTGAAACCGAGAATGTTAATAACCGAGAACGATTGGGTCTCTTTATGTAAAGATGACTTTCGAACAAAAATAAACCAATTCAATAAACTAAGTTTGTTCTTGGGATAAAAACGAGAATTTTGGTGATTACATAACGAGACCAAGACTGGCTTTTTTACACAAAGGAATTATAACGGCATAAAGGTGGGAGACATAGCCGCAACTGGATATCTACTCGACATTTGTAGCCAGTTAAGATGCTGTTTGAAACGAGACGAAGCGCCACGACGTTATTGGCCGCAGGCCATCAACATGAAGATGACCAAGGCTCCTAACGTCGAGCGGAAATGACCTTACATAGCTTACAAATAACGCGAAAATTGCTGGCCACTTTTAAGCGGTTTAGTGGGTGCGACCACCGCTGGGGTGCCGACATATAAAAAGCCCACAATTTGATCAATTTCAGTTAATCCTAATGCGGCATTCACATTAGCATTAAAAGCAAAATCACCACTGCGCCACACAGCACCAATGCCTAAAGCGAATGCGGCTTGTTGCATGGCCATGGTGGCGCAACCTGCTGCGATGTGCTGCTCAATGGCCGGCACTTTGTCATGCTGTTGCGTTTTGGCCACAACGGTAATCACCATAGGAGCACGATATGGCATGTTACCAGCTTTAGTTATCATGGCCTCATCTGCACCCTGTGCTTTGGCGGCGGCAACAAAAATATCGGCCAGTTTTGCTAAACCCTCATCGACCGCAATGATAAATTCCCAGGGAGTTAGCGCGCCGTGATCGGGCACTCTTGCGCCAGCATCAAGTAAAAAAGCCAGTTGTTCTGCATTTGGCGCTGGGGCGACAAGACGTGGGGTCGATTGACGGGTCAATAACAATTCTTTTGCGTCCAAGATCACAATCCTTTAAAAAATGATGTGACCGATATTAACAAAAATCCCACCAGTTTGGTGGGATTAATTGAAGCGATTTAATCAACCGAGTTAATAAAATTACTTAAGTAAGCGACGGCTAAAAAAATAATCCACACTGGTGTAACGCCCACCACCTATTACGAATAATGCTAACAACATAAATAAGTAGGTAATGGCAAACTCAATCCCATTATTTAAAATGACAAAATTACCTGAACTAGTAAGCCATTCGTAATTACCGTGTTGTTGTAAAATAGATTTAGCCGCGGCTAACTTTTCTGCTGAGGCAATCACGTTCTCGTTCGCTAACCATGAACTAGCATCGGCAATCGCTAACCAGCCATTAGGTAAATGCACCGCAAATGCAGCCACCAGCATGGTGATCATCATAGGTAAAGCCACTAATCTTGTTGCAAGACCAATTAATAACAGGGCTCCACCAAAGAGCTCTGTGCCTGCGGCCAATGCCGTCATCACCTCTGGCATAGGTAAACCTAAACCCCAATCAGGGTTACCAAACCAAGCAGCAGTGTCTTCGAAATGCGACAATTTATTGTATCCTGCTTGCATTAATACGGGTGCGAGATACAGCCTTAACGCCAAAGCGGCTAAGCCTTCTGAATGCTTAACCACTTGTAGAAATTGTTGATAAAGCCCAATTAACGTCTGCATAAATATCCCATTTTGATTGTCTAGTGTCTTAAAAGACCCGCTAAATCAATAAAACATTTCAAGTAGGGCTATTTATCTAGGTGAAGCTCGGTGAGGTCGTCAACAAGCTCGGTTAATTTTTTATCAAAGTGTTGGCGTTGCTTATCAGTGAATGTTTGATTTAGTGCAATGAGCATGGAACCAAACTTATGGGTATTTTCATTGACTTTGTCGCGGTAAACGAGGGACTTAAGTTCGTCTGGAGCGGTCATTAAACGAGTCATTTGCGCAGTAAAGAACTCGGTTTCGCTGCGTCGCAACAAAGCTTGTTCAAATTGGCGTTGCCATTCATGACGATATTCTAACCACATATCAAGTGTGGCGAGTCGTTCAGTAGTGGCTTGATGAATAATGTTTTTTTGTACTTCACTAACACTGCCAGTCCACTCTTTGAGTTGTTTTTCAATTCGCTTATTTGAGTCTTTTATAAGCTCAGCCTGATCTTTACCGGCATATTCATCCACTAATTCTTGTTGCTCTTTTTTAAGCTGACTAAGTACTTGCTGCACTTGGTCATCATCAAAACTGGCAATAATGGGTAACAGTTCTGGCATGACAAAATCAAAAATCCGATACCAATGAGATTTAGCCATTGTCACTTGTTGCTGCCAAAGCTCAGGCGTTAAGGTATTTTGCTTGGCTTGTACTGATAACAACTGCAATTGATCGCGATAGCGTGGTAGCTCTTGCTCTCTATGCCACACTAAAAAATGCTCTATTACCTCGTCGAATTTATCTTGTTGAGCAGCATTTAAATCGACATATTCTTCGACTTCCCATTCGATGGCTCAGTCTAAGAAGAAGTAACTGACTTTTGTTGAACACCCCACAAAAAACAGCGAACAGAGCAGTACTAAAAGCAACTTTTTGGTCACATTGAATCCCTCAATAAAATCTAATCCAGTTAGTAGCAGAGTGAACCTTAAAAGGTAATATACCCCAAATAATCATTAAAATAGTCTATATATTGGGTTGACTGTTCAGTGTCTTGCGCCGCCATTAATAACGCCCACATTGCCGAAAACAACCAAAAACAATTGATTGCTGCGGGTAATGCCGCCTTGGCTGCTGCCACGTCAGTTAAGCTCGCCATCTGACAATATTGCACAATAACCTTGTGGGTCAATTGATTTACTTGTTCATTTGTTAACTGATGTGTTGCTATGGCACTGGCTAAATCAAATAACGGATGGCTAGCAACTGCGTATTCGTAATCAATACAATACAATTTAGCTTGGCCAATATGGCCTGGATTATTTTGCGAGCTCAACGGAGAGCTTAATAGTAAATTGTGCGGTGTTACGTCACGATGACAGAATATAGGCAATAACATGCAAGACTCTAGTTGTGATAACCACTGCCTTACGCGGGCATTTAATCGTTGCAGTTGTTGCCATGCTTGTTGCCACTGCGGTTGAGTTTGTTCTGCACTGTATTGCGCAAGTTGCAGGGCATACTCCTGCCATTGGGCGCTAACGGTGATACTTTTAGACGGTACAGGTAATTGACTCAGCGAGGCAAACAATTGTGTCAGCAAAGTAACCGCATCCACATCGGGGTGAGACATCGCTGCCAATGGCCGAGCAGATGAGTGGCCAAACATTGATGAGAATTGGCTCCAATCACCTTGTGGTTGAGCGACAAATTCGCTTAAGTAAAATTGGTGGTCGTCACTCACCCATTCTAATTTCGGCGCGATTTTTGCCGCGATAGCAGAACGCCAACATTCAACTTCTAACACCCTATTACACCAATGACTGTGGCGTTGATTAACCCGTAACACCTTGTCGCCAGTGAGGTAAGACAGTAGATAGTTTTGGTTACTTAACCCAGTATTTAATAAGCTAACAGCGCGGCATTGGGTTAATAATGAGTGATACTTTGCAGCGGGCATGGCCTGCTGCAAAGTATTAATTAACTCACTCGGTAACGTGAGTAAGGGTGATGGCATAAACTTAACCGAAATAACAATCTGATAATGCTGTGATTATACACTAATTGCTTGTTGAGAAACCTTATCTTGCTCTACCACCGTGTGTTGGTATTTTTTACGCCACATCAGGTAACCTGCTACGGCCATCGCGACATATAAAATAAACAAACCTGAAGTTAACATTAACCCTTTTTGGAAGTAAAGGTAGATGGATACTACATCGATAATCACCCAATAGAGCCAGTTCTCGAGCACCTTTTTGGCGACTAAATAGGTAGTGACCACTGCAAAACAGGTTGTTGCTGCGTCAATATAAGGAAAAGCCGCAGAAGTATAATTTGCCATTGCGTAGCCAACAATAACAGACACCAAGGATGTCACGGCAATGACGATGCTATGGGTTTTAAGTGACCAACTGGTAATCATAAGTTGAGAACTAACGCTGTATTGCTGAGATTGTTGCGTAGTCGGCACATGCAACCACAACCAATAACCATAAACGGCCATGCCCATATAATAAATATTGAGCACCGACTCCATCAGTAACGACACATTCCAAAATAGAACGGTATAAATTGCTGTGCTCAGAAAAGCGGCCGACCAACACCAAATATTAGTGCGCATTGCCAAAATAAGATAAGCCAACGCAAGCATGACCGCGATAGCCTCCCAGAAGGTCATTACCGATGCTTCGTTAAAAGCTTGCTGAAAGGCTAAAATCATCTCGTTCATTAGGGTTATTCGCTATGGCTTAGGTTAAGTTCGCCGCCAATAAATTTGCATACAAACACGGCTTTGCCCCACTTATCGTGAGCAGCTTGCATTTCAATGGCCAGCATTGACATCACATCAGCGTATTCACCACATATTTGTGTTGCCATGGCGTTGGTGACACGCTCAATATTGTTGTAACTATCAACACGACCAATAAACCATTTTATCGGGTCAAGATAGTTTTCATTAAAGGGATACATACTAATTTCAGCGGTTAATTTCATTGCTCATATCCTAAAAAGTATGCGGCACCGGGTGGTACCGCTGTTGAACTTACATAAACTTATAATCGAATGTAACGCCCACCTGACGAGGATCGCCATAACGTATGTATTGCTTGTCGGCCCAATCTAAATCGGGTTCGTTACCAAAGTAGAACCCGCGCACACCGTATTCTTTATCAAATAAGTTTCTGCCCCATAAATAAGCAGACCACGTTACGGTTTCATAGCCGATACGAGCATTATAAATGGTGTAGGCGTCTGAGGTTGATTCATTGCTGTCTGAGTAATAAAACTCACTTTTACCACTGGCATTAAGGTTAGCAAACCAACCTGAGTCGGCAACATAAGTCACGCCAGCACTGTAGGTAAATTGCGGCGAATGAGCGAGTTCGCGGCCAGATAAATCCACAACTGAGCCGTATTTGTCGCTGTATTCATACTGACCGTATTCGGTTTCTAACCAACCTACACTGCCATAAAACTCGATGTTTTCTGTAACGTACCACTTAGCATCCAGCTCTGCACCGTAATTTTGCGAACTACCGGCATTTTCAGTAAATAAAATAAATCGTTGTGGGTTATCAGGATCTTGTAAAGACGCAGACACTTGTTGATCTTCACGATCCATAAAGAATATCGCTAGCGTAGAATCAACCTGACCGTTTAACCAAGTCGACTTCATGCCGATTTCATAGTTATACAAAATCTCAGTATCAAACTCTTTTTTGTTGGCAAGCTCAGTGGGCAACGTCATATTAAAGCCACCCGCTTTATAACCTCGCGCAATACGGGCATAAGCATTATGGTTGCTATTCATCGCTTTTGATAAAGCAACATGGCCTCCCCACATGTTTTCTGACGGGTCAAAATCGTCGTTATTGCTGTCGCGGTACTCGCTGTCACGGCGCTCAAATCGCAAACCGGTAGATAACAAATAGTCATTGCCTAACTGGCTGTCTAACTGAGCAAAGACGGCATAATTTGTAGCTTCGTAGCTCGACTGCAACACTTCGTCTGGCCAAGTGTTGTACTCTGAATACAAGTCATTATCTTCATTGAGGTTCATCATATATACCCCAACTAACCAATCCGTTGAGCCTGCAAAAATCCGCCCAGCATCTTTTGACGATAAACGAAACTCTTGGGTAAGCGTTTGACGATCGCCTTCTTTATCCCAGATATAATCATATTCACACGGTTCGCTGCCAGTGACATTATAATCATCGTCATAGGCTGTACATTCTTTGCTTGCCCAGTAATCTGGATTTGCCCAGTCACCGTCATAAGCATGATGATGGTCTGTTTGTGCTATTGATGTTAGCGAGGTAAGGTCAAATCCCTTTGCGCCAGTATAAATAAATTTAAGCCCTGCGCCGGTGGTTTCTTGAGTGTCGATACCCGGTTGGTCGGTTAAAGTATTACTGCTGTTGTTATCGAGTGTCCAGGCATCGTAGCCATTATCAAAATTGGCATGTAGTAAGGTTAAATCAATTTGTAAATCGTCGCTGGCATACCAACGTAATTTAGCACGGGCGCTTAGTTCATCACGTTGATTGGTGTCGTCGCTGTTTAGGTATACATTATCACGGTAACCATTTTGATTATGTTGCTCTATAGACACGCGATATAACAACTTGCCTGTATCATTTAATGGCTCCAGAGCTAAAACCTGAAAAAGTGCGTAAGTCGTCATCGCCCAAGCTGACTTTAATGCCATGCTCAAAAGAATCAGTCGGATCATTACTTTTGAGGTAAATTAACCCAGCTAGTGCATTGGCACCGTATTGCGTCCCTTGCGATTCACGCAGCACTTCAACTTGCTGCATATCATACATGCTCGACACCATGCCAAGCCCTGATAAATCAATGTCATCGACCACAAAGCCAACTGATGAGTTTGGTGCGCCTTGGTATTGTTCTTGCTCACCGACACCGCGAATTTGGAAATACTTAGGACGTGAGCTGCCACCTGACCAGTTAAAATTGGCGATGGAATTAAGCACGTCTTCAAAATGTTGTGCGCCTTCATCTTCTAATTGCTGCACATCAATAACAGTGACACTTGATGGCATTTTATCAAGGCTGATATTACTAAAGTCAGCATTAACAACAATCACTTCCATTTTTTCATATTCTGGCGTGACCTGCTCAACATCAGCAGTTTTAGCCATGACAATAGGCGAGCTCAATGCTGTAATAACCGCTAAAGCAATTGGCGTGTGGGATAACCCGATAGATTTTTTCGTGAACATAGGACCTCAAATAGTTATTTTGAGATCCGGCAAGAGTAGCGAATAAGAGGTGCACTTATAGATAGTGTAGCCATTCCTACGCCGGTATAAGCCGGATCAGGTTCTAAGGGTTCGTCTTAAGACATCTCAGTTCAGTCGTGCTGAACACCCCTTGGCGATCACGAGTATAAACTATCTAAAATTTGATTACACGATCCTTCATACAATTTGATAACACAAAAATAGCCAGTCGATATCAACCTGTAGGTTTCGTTGCATTCAAGTCAACAAAGCCTTGCTCTGTATTGAGTTATCACATATCAACAGCGATTAATCAGAGTAGGTTTCGCGCACGTATATTTCAAAATGACTGACTTGAGTATTAGGCGCTACTGCACTCACTTGCAGTTGTTGCATGCCATGTAATTTAAGCGACTTCCAACTTGTTGCTTCATCTTCAATGGTATAGCCGTTGGCATCAAACCAGTTGAATTTGTATTGCACGCGTTGGTCATAGCTCGATTTACTTTGAATTAACGCCGAGGCTTTCACTAAGTCACCCACCATCATTGAGGTTATATCGGTGACATTGACATCACTGGCAAAAGAGCTGCTATCCACTCGCACTTGCCCATTAGAGTCAACGGCAATACCCGCGGTATTGTGAGCACAAGCGCCAAGTAACAACGTTGATGTGAATACGATAATCGATGCGAGTTTCATAATCTTTTCCTTAAATGTTACTGGCGGTTTTGGGTTATTAATCTAGCAAAAAGTGTGACACTAGCTGTCGCAATCAATTGTTTACGGTTAGTTTGCCAACAATTAATGCTGACATTGGCCACGCGGCGCCCTTGACGGGTAATTTTACATTCCGCAAACGAGTCTTGATGTAAGCCTGCACGTAAATAGTCAATTGAAAAATCAACTATTTTAGGCACCTTTTTAGCTTGCATAAACACCATTAATTGCACAATAGCCGACATTTCCATAAAACCTGCAATCACCCCGCCATGAATGGCCGGTAAAATTGGATTACCGATATTGTCATCTTTTGCGGGTAATCTAAATACCATTTCATCGCCGAAACGAGCTACTGACATACCTATAAATTGTGAGTACGGCACTTTTTCGAGTAAATAACTGTAATCATTTAACTCAATGGCACGCTTTACCACATCTTGAACATCCAACTCATTTGATACCTCTGGGGTTGTTTGCTCAGTCATGCTGACTCTCCGGCAAATTACCCATTAATGCTTGACGAAACTCTTCACCAACCATTTCTGGGCTAATACGCATAAACGAACCTACCGCATGGGCAATAGGCTCATCAATACTTTCTTGATAAGCAATCGCACGGGTAAAGGCAACACTTGACGATAAACGGTAACACTCTGCAAAGGCATAGACCGGTTTGAGCGGTTCGGCGGGCTTCATGTAATCAACCCGTAAATCTAACGTTGGCGATAACTCAAGCGATTGATATTTTTTTAAAATAGCGCACACCACTGCGGTGCCACAGGCGGTGTCAATTAATGTGGTAATTACCCCACCATGGATCACACTCGTGTCAGGGTAACCAATAATATCTTGGCTGTATGGCAACTCAATTAATACGTGATGCTCACTGGCTTCTTTAACACTTAACCCTAAACGGCGACACTGAGCAAGCTGGTTGACAAAGCGTGTAGCCACTTCAGTTAATGGGAAATAATCACTGTTAATTATCATTCGTCGCGGCTCAGCATTGGTACCTAATGGCTTACCGCCTAAAAGATGCATATGAATATGGTATACCTCTTGGCCACCATGTTTATTACAATTCATAATTAATCGATAACCATCGTCTGCAATACCTGCTTCATCGGCTAATTTTGCTGCAACGGTCATCATACGCCCTAGCGCTTTTTCATCTGATGCTTTGACATCATTTGCAGTCGCAATTAAATGATTAGGAATAATAAGTATGTGCGTTGGCGCTTGAGGAGCAATATCACGAAATGCAGTGACAAGTTCATCTTGATATAAAATATCGGCTGGAATTTCACGACGAATAATTTTACTGAATATGGTTTCTTCGGCCATTTTACGATCCTCAATGAATGACAGCATTTTGCTACTGATAATAGTAACAAGTCTTTGATCTCTGACTCCAGAAAAAACGCATTTAATCATCAATCTTTTACAGAAAATGCGATTCGTTTGCTTAACTGAGTCAATTTTGGCAGCATTGTCGATTATAGCTCAATCCTTTTGATTGCAACGCTTCTACTATTTGGAATTCTTTATGCATTATCATATCCATGCGATCGATCCTAAAGCGCACTTATTTGAAGTCACTCTCACCGTCAGCCAAGCTTCACCATCACAAGTATTTTGTTTACCCGCTTGGTTACCTGGCAGTTATATGATCCGTGATTTTGCCAAAAACATTATTGAAATTGATGCCACAGAAAATCAACAAGCACTAACTGTCACCCAACTCGATAAGCAAACCTGGCAGGTAAATAACCAGGGTAGCGACATCGTATTGTGCTATCAAATTTACGCCTGGGATTTATCAGTACGTACCGCCCACCTTGATACAAACCACGGTTTCTTTAACGGCAGTAGTGTCTTTTTAGCCGCCAAAGGGCTTGAGTCACACTCGCATCAGGTCACCATTGCCAAACCCGCTTTAGCCGAGTTAAGCCACTGGACTCTGGCCACCAGCATGCACAGAACCGCAGGTGAGCCATTTGGCTTTGGCGACTTTAATGCTCCAAACTACGACGACTTAATCGATCATCCCGTTGAAATGGGCGAGCTCAGCATTGAAACATTTTACGCCGCAGGCGTGCCACACGACATCGTACTCAGTGGTAAGCACCGCGCCAATATGGCTCGCTTGGCTAAGGATTTAACCGCCATTTGCGAATATCAAATTAACTTATTTGGCACGCCAGCACCGTTTGAGCGTTATGTGTTTATGACCACGGTTTTAGATAACGGCTTTGGTGGATTAGAACATAAAGCCTCAACCGCGTTAATGTGCTCACGTAACGACCTCCCCTTGTCACTCGATGGGCCTGTCGATAAAGGCTATCGCACCTATTTGTCGCTGTGCAGCCACGAATACTTCCATTCATGGAACGTCAAACGTATTAAACCCGCTGAGTTTACCCCGTTTGATTTATCGCAAGAGTCGTACACTGAGCAGTTATGGGCTTATGAAGGGATTACCTCATACTACGATGATTTAATTACCTTTAAATCAAAATGTATCGATGAAAAAGGTTATTTAACCCTGCTGAGTCAAATTATGACTCGAGTGTATCGCGGTGAAGGCCGATTTAAACAAACCCTAAAACAATCGAGCTTTAATGCTTGGACTAAGTTTTACAAGCAAGATGAAAATGCGGCTAATGCCATTGTCAGTTATTACACCAAAGGTGCCTTATTTGCGTTGTATCTAGACTTAACCATCCGCATAGAAACCCAAGGCAAGCACAGCCTTGATGATGTAATGCGCACGTTATGGCAACAGTATGGCCTAACGCAAATTGGCACCAATAACATGAGCCACCAACAGATTGTTGAAAAACTGCTAAAACGCCCCTGCGATGATATTTTTGCTTATTTAGACAACACCCAAGACTTACCATTAAGCAGCTTACTTGAACAGGTCGGCATTAACATGACTGTGCGCCCAAGCGAAGGAGCCAATGATTTAGGGGGAGAGGCTAAAGGTTATAGAATTGCTTTTGGTGCAAAAACAAAACCTGAATCGCTTGGGTTAAAAGTGTTAACGGTTAGCCAAAACAGCCCTGCGCATCAAGCGGGATTAAGTGCTGGTGATTTGCTGATTGCCGCTGATAAGTTACAAGTTACCGCTCAATTTGAACAACAGTTACAAAGCTACAGCGTAGGCAAAAAACTAAATCTACATTGGTTTAGACGCGATGAATTGATGCAAGGCCAATTGCCAGTGCGAGAAGCTGTTGCTGACACGATTTCATTAACCATTAGCGATGCCAGTAAAACCGCACTTTGGTTTAACTAACAGCGGCTTAACATATAGTGTCTTATTAATTGTGGTTAATCACGACCAGCTGACACAAAAATGGGTATCAACTGATACCCATTTTTATTTTGTTTAGTTAGAGCAGCAATTAACTTTGAGAAATACGCTCTTTTACTTGATTGACGGTATGAGCTTCAAGCCAATATTTTTGTAATACCGGACTATTGACTCCTGATACAGGGTCTCGTAAATTCCATGCGCGTTTCCAAATTCCATCAGCAATCATGTGGACAACTGCACTTTCAATCGCAGCAGCAATACATAAGCTTACCGGTTCATTAGAAGTATATCCTGCTTCAGCTTCTAATAACTCTTGTGCATCGATAAATTTAAATACACCGGCAGTCATCTCTTTTGAGATAACGGATTTTGTTGTTGTAACGCTACTGAGTAACCGACCAGTTCGGATATCAACTGCTCGTAAATTAACAGTTATGCTGTCTACGCGATACTGCCCAGATGCACCAATTCCAAGATATCTAGCACCAGCACCACCGGTTTTAATATTGGTATCATACGCAACTATGCCACCTTCCATTAAAATCTGCGCGCTGCTTAATTGAGGTAACTTGCTTGACTCACCATTTAAACCCGCACGAACAATTTTTCGTTCCGTCAGTAGATTTTGCAAGCCTTCACGCTCAACAGGTACAAACCAAGCTGAATCATTCAATGCCTGGGCTAAAAATGCAGTACCAGATTGCGGAACTGCTGTCGAAAAGTTGCTTGAAGGAATAGGCTTATACTGACCAGTTTGATCGCGAAAATCGTAAACAGCAGCAACCATACTTCCTTGCGGTGAAGGTAAGCTAACGAGATCGTAATAAGTCTCACTTTTTGGCATTAAGCTGGTAGATGCTTCTATGCCATCAAATTCGCTTTTCACTGAGGTACATGCTGTTAATAATACCAATATAAAACTAAGTAGTAGTTTATTCATAATTAGCCCCCAGTTGAAGAACCGACAATGCCACCCACTTCAATAATGGTCGTCTCACCGGTTAATAAATCGGTAATATGGACTAATAATGAGCCGTCTTCATTAACAACATTAATTTCAAAATCATCGGTTTTTAAGTATCCTTCAGCACCATTAGCTGCATCATTAAACAATTGGCTCATTAATCTAGACTCTAATGAACTAGCAAGCCGATCAAGTGCTGTAGGAGCGACATAAGAAGACCCTCCCTGGTATTTATTTTGAGCCGCTGCATTGGAAAGTAAATAACTTCCATTAAGGTAACTGCCTCCAAAAGAAGGGTTAACAGGGGTATATACCAATTCAGTAGCAAAAATCGGTAAACTTATAAATGAGATAGACATTACAGCTATTATTTTTTTCATATGCTTATCCTGCTAAAACTCATCGGAGGCAAGATCTGGATCTGAAAATGCACTCCACTTTGACTGTTGTTGATATTGCAGCAATAAATCATTAACTCTTCTAGCTGCCACATCGGCCTGTGCATCCAAACTTCGTGATGCTGGAGAAACAAAAGTAATAAATATTGGCTTTCTATTATGTAAAACTAAAATTTTACTACCACTTCTTGCAGTCGCTTGCTCAACTACAGTCAAACCATTGTGATTATTCATACCGTTAATATCACGATATGCACTTACAAACTCCCGATAAAAACGATGACCAAACCTTGTCATTGCCCTGTTTAATATTAAACCATCAATTAAATCATCTTCCCGCTTTGGCTTAGCATCACTGACATCGACCTTTTGTTGTTTGGAATTTTGTAATGCGCTTTCTTGAGCTTTAGATTTACTTGACTCAAGTTTTACGTTATCTGTTGATATAGGAATGTCTGCTTTATTAAACTTTTCAATATTCACATCTGTGTTTTGTTGTTCTACTGCAATAACTTCAGCAACGAACGTCACCGAACTTAACAATAAATAAGCTAATAACGCTGTTGAGAGTTTCACACTCTAACCTCATGCATATGTGTTTGCGCCCATGCAATAGCCTGCCCGCGACTAGATACACCGATCTTACGAAATGCTCGGTAGAGATGAGTTTTAATAGTTGATTCACTAACAAATAACTGGTTAGCAATATCAAGGTTAGTACTTCCAGCTAATAATGCGTGTAACACTTCTCGCTCACGAATGGTCAGTTGATCACTGTCATCGTCATTGTCTACATTCATCAACGACTGATACAATATTTGAGGAATCGCACTTCTGCCTTTTAAAATCTCATTTAACCCAATCCCAATGTCCTTTAAGCTGGCATCAACGTAAAAAACACCTGCTGTGGTGGAAGGATGAATAAGAAACTTTGCATCAACTTGTTTTGGAAAATTTACAAATACGGTTCTTACTCCGCAATGTTCGCGCTCAACGATACGTTGTAACTGATAAGCTTGTTGAACATCAACAGTGGCTAAATCAAAAATGACCATGGAATTGGGTGATGTTGAAAGTAGCTTGGCCATTTCGCAAGGGTGTGCATTGGTGAGTTTAACTAAAAACTCCTGTGGCCAGCGACACTCAAGTAAATCCGTCAGCATTTGAGAACGGGATACAATCATCCAATTTACGACTTTAAACATAATTACACTCCATGTGATTTGTTTTAACCAAGTTGAAATAAACTGCAAGTGATGTATTCAGCTTAGCAAGACGACTTTTGCATGACAATTAGCCAAAAGGGTGCTTAGGCACCCTTTGGTATACTTTTGTACTATGGTAAAAGGACAGTTCCTTGTACAATTGTGGCTGTATTACCTGAGCCTATCGAGGTAACGTTAGCAGTATTACTCATATCTGTTTGGGTAATTGAGACCATATTACCACCAGCACCATTCACAAAAACATCTGCATTATGTAATGTGCCAGTTTGAGAAATCATAATATCATTATCCGTACCAAGCCAAGATTCTGCAACCGCGGTATTGATATCGCCATTTTGATCAATATCAACCACGGATGAAGTATCTGAAGAGTCAGCGTAAGCTTTATTATCATTACCAATCTGATCGATAGTAAGTATGTTATCTGAACCAAATGTACCCGCGCCAACATTAGCACCATAATAATTAGCCGCCCCGGATAAATTACCTACAGAGTTATTGTCACCTTGCTGGACGACTGTAATAGAACTATTATCTCCAACCTCTGTTGATGCGCCCGCATAGTTATTATAACCAGTCTGTGAAATGGATATTATGTTGCCATAACTACCTGAATCTTGTTCAACAATAGCATTATTCAAGTTACCAACTTGAACTATCGTCGCGCTATCCCCATCACCAGCTTGATCAACAATTGCACTATTGGCTGAGCCAGATGCTGAGCCGCTCTGATTAACATCAGCGGTATTGTTAATACCGACTTGATCTACATCGGCAAAGTTTTCAAAATCAGATTGGGTAACCGTTGCAATTAACCCAGAACCAACTTGATCAACTGTTACAACATTGGAAAAACCACCTTGGTATACATAAGACTCGTTATTAGTATTGCCATTTTGCATAATTGTCGCCGAGCCATCTTGTCCGGTTTGTTCCACTACGGCTTTATCACTATTACCTAATTGATCAACATCGGCAGTATTATTAACATCTTTTTGTTGTATTTTCGCGTAGTTATCGTTACCTAATTGAAATAAGTCCGCAGTATTAGAATCAGCTATCTGCCTAATATAACCGGTATTACTTATACCTTCTTGATTCATTGTCGCTATTGTAGTGCTTGCCGTAGCTGAATAGCCAAGGTTTTGAGTATTTTGCTCAATATCAGCATCATTTAATTCCCCAAACTGGTTAATTGCTGCAGTTGCACCATCTGAGTGGTTCTGATTGATAAAAGCATTGTTATCTCCAGAGCCACCATTCTGATTTATTTCAGCATTTGCAAAGTCAGACAAATAATTCCGAACTCTAGCAAAATCACTATTACCATTTTGATTAATTACAGACATAGCACCATCGGCATTATCTTGAAGCATTTGCGCTTCATTATTATTACCAAATTGATTAACTGCTGCATTTGCACTGGCTCGATTATTTAACCTTTGCTCAATATTTGCCATATTTTCTGAACCTACGGTGTTGATTGTAGCTAAAGAAGTTTCAGTTGCGTCATGTTGACTAATACCAGCAATGTTGTGAGTCCCATCTTGGTCAATATATGCACTTGTATTAGATGTGTTCGACTGTTCAATGGTTGCTTCATTTAAATTTTGATTCTGGTTTACCATTGCATTGTTGTTAGAACTATTAACTTGTTGAGTGATAGTTGTTTTGTTTTCTTCACCGGTTTGGTTTACCGTTGCTAAATTTTCATCACTTGCATAAACATTTGCTGTTGCAAATATTGTTGAAGCGACTAATAACGCTAATTTAGAATATTTCATCTTCGTATTTCCCTTTACTCTTAGTTAGATAAGTTTCCCTGGGTCACAACAACATGTTGTGATACACCCCATTGGGTCACGCCTACAGCATTTCCGGAACCGTACTGCTGGATCCAAATCGCATTCTCATTACCGGTCTGATTTACAACAGCCAAGTTATCAAATCCAATTTGATCGACATCAACCATCAAACTTGAACCTAATTGATTCATTAGCAGAACATTATTAAAACCAGCTTGAAGAATATTGGCTTCAATATCACTCCCCGATTGATTAGCAATTACAGAATTATTTGTGCCTTGCTGTATCGCGGAAATTTGATTATTAAAACCTGATTGAGTCGAGATATAATGATTATTGACACCTTGTTGCGTTAAGCTGAGCAAGAGTGCATCACCAGATTGATTAATGTTTGCAGTATTGCCAACAACCATTAATTCATCAATTTCACTTATATCTTGGCTCAAACTTGGAAAGGATAAAGCGCACACTGTTAACGCAATTATGGCTGCCTTAACCGAAAAATGATTTTGCTTTGTGCGCTTTTTGAAGATCATGCATAAACCCCTTGTGTTTTGAAATCACTATCAACAATAGTTTTTCAAAACCTCTTTCCTTTGACATTATCAAAACTATGACACTTCAATAGCAATAAAACGTCACTCCACAGTATTAAACGATAATAGACATTCTGGCTAAAAGCGTAGCCCCCCCTACCTTTTTACTACGACCATAAAATAGCCTTACTTAACAACGTGTTAAATAAAACTAACAATATAGACCCTTAATGATTTTGGGTTTTAAAGACAAAAGGAATGATTTTAATCTTGGCTCATAGGAAATTGTATTAAACCAATAAGCTCGTCATTAATGCCAAGAGTAGGACTATCGACGTAATTTGCCAAAACCTAACTGGGTTGCGGCTAATAAGGGGGACAAAATGTTGTGGGCGTTGATGAGCGCTTGGCGTGGTTAATTGGTGGATAAGTTCACACGTGTCAGCTTGGCGAAGATTAGGTTCAATGTTTAAGGCTTTTTTTAAGACATCATCAATCCAGGTGGGCACCATGGGATTAAGTTTATGAGCATTAACATACTCTAGGCGTAAAAAAGCTTGTCTCGTATTACATTTAGCCAATTTACCGTTAAAAGGTAACTCCCCGGCTAACATTTCATAGGCAATCACCGCCAAAGAAAATAAGTCGGCTCTACCGTCAGCTTGATACCCTAATATCACTTCGGGAGCGGTGTAATCGGCGGTACCTAAAATATGATCTCGGGTTAATGGGGTACTAATTTCAGCAACACCTTTGATAAAGCATGAACCAAAATCGATAATTTTAACCACGCCATCACGGGTAATAAAAATATTATCCGGTTTTAAATCTTGATGAAGTGTTTCTCGGCGATGAAATGCCCTTACGCCTAATTCGATTTGTTTAAGCAATAATAACACCTCTTCTACCGGGGCTCTTTTATGCTGAACCAACCATTGCGCTATGCTCACCCCAGGAAGGAATTCAGTCAAATAATACAATGCCGATTTAGGTTTATGTTGTTCAACCACGTTAACCACATGGGCACTATTGATCCGTTGGCCAATCCAGCTTTCAAGCATAAAACGTTCAATGTAAGCGGCATCATCAATGTAATTTACTGAGGGGGTTTTCATGCAAAAAGACTGCTCTTGCTCATTAACAACACGATAAACCTGGCTTCGTTGCGACTGATGAATAATATGCGTGACCGTGTAACCATCAAGCTTCATCCCTACACTCAGGGGAGGCGGAAATGGCCGCTGAGACAAACTTAAGTACACATCATCGATTGCTTGCTTAGGTAAGTGACTAACACACAAAAGTTGCGCACTGAGGTTGTCTTTACTGCCTAAATCATAAGCTTTTTTTATTAATAATTGGCAAAACTGTTCGCACAGTTCATCTGATAATTTGGGGTGTTGCTGACAAAAAGCGGCTAATTTTTGTTGTAATTCAAACTCTGTCAATTGATCGTGTATACCGTCTGTGGTTAATAAATACAGATCGTCTAGCTCTACACTTAGCGCTTTGTAATCAACATCGAGTTTAACGTCCATCCCCAATGCTCGGGTAAGATATTGATGTGATGAGTTTATTTTTGTGCTGTGGTCATGGGTTAATTGGCTTAATTCTGCGCGGCGAAAACGATAAATACGTGAATCACCCACATGTAACATGTGCACAGTGCATGACTTAAATACTAATGCACTAAAGGTAC
This sequence comes from Shewanella phaeophyticola, assembly GCF_025398315.1. Taxonomy (GTDB): domain Bacteria; phylum Pseudomonadota; class Gammaproteobacteria; order Enterobacterales; family Shewanellaceae; genus Shewanella; species Shewanella phaeophyticola. Next base: position 1,291,143 of record NZ_JAODOQ010000001.1, on the reverse strand, counting down.
ACACATAACCTCGCCGTGCATCACGATAATCTTGCCCTAACCCATAAAGCCAACGGTTTAATGCAGTTAATACTTTGGCACTTGAAGTTTGAACACTCCAGCTATCAGGGGTGGAATAATAATCAGCTAAAAAATTACTCACGCTAATGGCTGAAGCTTGTGCGCCTCCCTCTGCCGTACTGACACCATCACTAATCACACTAACTATGCCTTTGGTCATGAGCGATACACCGCTAGGGATACGTATGCCTATCGCATCTTCGTTTTGCGATTTATGACCTTTTTCAGAGGCTTGCCCTACTACCAATTGCAAACTTGTTGCAAAAGGTAGTGTGTCATCTATCACAGGGCTTACATTGGTTTCTAACTTTGGAGGCATAGGGTTCCTGCTGTAATAACAATCTCACTCATAGAGATTGCCTAGCTGACACTGATCAAGGTGACTTCACCGTCTTCATTCACTTCAGCGATATGACCTTTAGGTTCATTCATAAAGAATAAGGTAATAAAGCCAAATACAGCACTGACAGCAATGACATAGAAGAACGTTTGTGTCGTCACCATAGAATATACTGTTAAAAAGAATACCGCACCGACATTACCGTAAGCGCCTGTCATACCCGCAATTTGGCCAGTTAAGCGGCGTTTAATGAGTGGAACGGCGGCAAATACTGCGCCCTCACCACCTTGAACAAAGAAAGAACACGCCATCACAACCACTACAGCAAGAGGTAATGACCAACTTGAGTCTATTTGTGCTACCGATAAATACCCAATCGCCAAACCTGCGGTTAAAATCAGCAATGTGGTTTTACGGCCAAATTTATCACTTAACCAGCCACCACCAGGTCGAGACATCAGGTTCATAAAGGCATAACTGGACGCAACCATACCCGCTTGCGCCATACCTAGAGCAAAGGTTTCGGCAAAAAATAATGGCAACATTGACACCACAGCCAGCTCAGAACCAAACGTTGTAAAGTACAGCACATTTAATACCGCCACCTGTTTAAACTCGTAGCGCTCAAACGCTGGTACTTCAACAGAAAAAAGATGCTTATTAACTTGATATGTTTGATAAAAATCAATCAAAAATACAAACACTAAAGCTGCATAAATCAAGTTTGTGACATCTTGAGTAAACATGCTGACACCCGCTGGCGACAGCTTCCAGCCCAATAGCGCTAACGTTGCGTACATAGGCACTTTCATCACAATTAATAACACTAAATCACTTTTACTGGTGACTTCTAAACCACCGCCTTTTTTTGGCTTAAAATAGGTCGACCCCTTTGGAGTATCTGTTACGTTAAAATAATAAACAAAAGCAAATATTAAGCTCATTAAACCTGTTAACCCAATAGCATAGCGCCAACCATCAGCGCCACCAAATGCCAGTGCGATGGCCGGTAACGAAAAAGCTGCAGCGGCAGAGCCAAAGTTACCCCACCCACCGTAAATGCCCTCTGCGGTGCCTAACTCTTTGGCAGGAAACCATTCACTGACCATACGGATACCAATCACAAAGCCAGCACCAATAAAACCAATTAAAAAACGGGCTAATGCGAGTTGCTCAAATGAATCGGCAACGGCAAACATAAAGCACGGGATTGAACAAATCGCCAATAATGCAGAATACGTAATACGCGAGCTATATTTATCGGTCACCATCCCAATGATGATTCGAGCCGGAATCGTTAATGCCACATTGAGGATCAGCAAGGTTTTAATTTGCGCAGTAGTCAGTCCCAAGCTATCAGCAATCACACTGACCAGCGGGGCTGCGTTAAACCACACAACGAAGGTGATAAAAAAGGCCATCCAGCTTAAATGCATAATTTTCATTTTGCCGTTGAAAGAAAATAGCTTAAATTTTTCAGCGCTCATGACAATACTCCTTATGCTTTAGCGAATACAAGGACATGTCCCTGCTCAGTTTTGATATCAAATGGACTGGCAACTAATGATGTATCTTCAATGCACACGCCTGTCGTTAATCGATAATGTTGTTTGTATAACGGCGATGCGACGCACAGCTCTCCATCCATTTCGCAAATTAATCCGCGGGCCAACAAGCCAACACCTGTAGCAGGGTCGACATTATCTATGGCATACAAGCCGTCTTTACCTAGGTTAAAAATAGCCACGGCTTTTCCGGATACCCAAGCTGCAACACCTGTGCCTATGGGTAAGCTTGTTTCTTCACACACATTAATCCAACTCATGCTACTACCTCATCTGCTGTTGTTTGTTGCTCAGTAGTTTGTTGCTCGGTAATGTCTTTAATGGCAATGGTGCCTGCACCGACATCTTTGATATTAGGGAAACGCTGTTCGCGAACGCGTTGATAGGCATTGTTATCAGTTCCTGGCGCCTCATTTGGGTTCACAAACTCATTAAATCGCGCGAGAAACTCTGGTTTCTCAAGACTGGTTTTCCATTCACACTGATATGTTGCAGCAATCAAATCCATTTGTTGTTCTAAGGTTGAATTGATCCCTAGGGCATCGTCAATGACCACTGATTTTAAGTAGGCTAAGCCACCGTCTAACGACTCCATCCAGGTTGATGTCCGCTGTAACTTATCTGCCGTTTTGACATAAAACATCAAAATACGATCTATGTATTTATAAAGCGTTTCGATCGATAAATCGGTAGCAAACAAATCACCATGGCGTGGACGCATGCCACCGTTGCCTGCTACATAGAGGTTCCAACCTTTGTCGGTTGCGATAATGCCAATATCCTTACTTTGTGCTTCTGCACATTCTGCGGGTACATCCCGATACGGCAAATTTTAATTTGTGAGGGCTACGTAAACCTTTGTAACGATTCTCTAAATCAATAGCGAAACCCACCGCATCTTGCACTCCGTAGCGACACCAAGTACTACCAACACACGATTTTACCGTTCGCAATGACTTACCGTAGGCATGGCCTGTTTCAAAGCCTGCATCAATGAGCTTTTTCCAAATTTCAGGTAATTGTGACAAGGTTGCACCAAACATATCGATACGTTGACCACCAGTGATCTTGGTATATAAATCATAATCCTGAGCAATTTGGCCCATTGCAATTAACTTGGCAGGAGTAATTTCGCCACCCGCAACCCTTGGCACAACTGAGTAAGTGCCGTCCTTTTGGATATTGCCTAAATACGCATCATTGGTGTCTTGCAGCTGCACATGGCCGCTGTCTTGGTTTAATACATATTGGTTTTGTAAGCTGGCAAAAATCGAGGCGGCTGCAGGTTTACAAATATCGCACCCATACGTGTGGCCACTTGCTGAAGGCTTGCCGTGTTGACGCATTAAGGAGTCAAAATCATTAATACCTTCCACTTGGCATAGGTGGTACAAAGCTTGTCTGTCATGCTCAAAGTGGGCACAAATCCCGGCATTAAAATCAAGCCCAGCAGCTTGTAATGTTTGATCAATAATTTTTTGCACGACAGGCGCACAACCACCACATCCAGAAGCGGCTCGAGTACAGGACTTAATTTCTGCCATTTTGTGGCTGCCTGCTTTAACCGCATCAACAATGTCACCTTTAGTCACTTGATGACAAGAACACACAATAGAAGTGTCTTTTAAATCAGCCTCATCTTCAGCACCAGCAAGCAATAGTTCAACTGCCGTGCCTGCAATTTCATCCTGAGATAAATACAAATCAAGTAGTCGGCTGTAATCACTGTTGTCGCCAATCAGCACCGCCCCCTTTAATAACGTACCACTTTCATCTAGCCAAAGCTTTTTGTAAATGCCGGTTTGGTTATCAGACAATTCAACAAATTGGGCGTTATCAAAACCTCTGCTTGCGCCAATTGCGGCCACATCAACACCCAATAGCTTTAATTTGGTGCTCATATCAGCACCTGTAAATGTTTGGGCTTTGGTATCTGACACGCTTGATGCGATGTGAGATGCCGCCACACGAGCCATTTGATAACCAGGCGCCACTAAACCAAATATTTTTTGTTGCCATAACGCACATTCACCAATGGCATACACATCGGGTGCCGAGGTTAAACACCAATTGTCAATTTCAATCCCTCCCCGTTCTCCAATGTTAATGTTTGACACTCTTGCAAGCTGATCTTGTGGGCGAATACCGGCGGAAAAGACAATCATGTCAGTTTCAAGAAACGACTCATCATTAAATGTCATGCGGTGCAATGCGGCTTCGCCATCAATAATGGCCGTTGTGGCTTTAGAAGTATGAACACTGACGCCTAATTGTTCTATTTTACTGCACAGCAATTCACCGGCTTTATCATTTAGCTGAACGGGCATCAATTGTGGCGCAAACTCAACAACATGGGTTTTAACACCCAGTTGTTTCATCGCATTGGCGGCTTCTAGTCCCAGCAATCCACCACCAACAACGACTCCAACTTTACTGTTTGCTGCAGCGGCTTGAATGGCCTGTAAATCTTCAATGGTACGATAAACCAAACATTGATCGCGTTCGTTGCCGTTAATCGGCGGCACAAAAGGAAATGAACCCGTTGCCAACACCAATTGTTCGTATACGTAGCGTTGCCCTTTTGCGCTCGTGAGGGTTTTATTCGCCGTATCAATCGCTGTGATCAGCGTATTTAAATGCAGGGTAATCCCCCAATCTTGATAATCCTGCGCACTGGTTAGCATTAACGGATCGGCACTGCCAGTCTCAAAATATTTAGATAACTGCACCCGGTCATATGCAGGACGAGGCTCTTCACCAAACACATGTACATCAAATATTTTATTAAGCCCTAAACTACACACCTGCTCAATAAAGTGATGACCTACCATGCCATTACCAACAACCATTAATTTGGGTTTTGAGACTGCCATATCTAACTCCTTCACGCCTTATCCTGTAAAAAAACAAAAGGCGCCAACTCCACTTAAAGAGTTGGCGCCATTGCCAGTTACAATCCGAATGTTAAATTACACTGCTTAAGAATATACGGCTGTTAACCCTATCCTTACTCAGTATCTTAATAAGCTGTTGCAGGCACCATGCCAACAACAGATAAAACATAATAACCTGATTTATATATAAAAATTAATCAACAACCTTTATGTGGCATGATCGACATGTCCACCTTAGACGCAGCCGCACCATAATGAGGTGCACCACTTTTTCTCACTGCTGAATTAGCTTGTTTTACTTGGGTTGTTGATGGTGTAGCACCACTCACAACAGCAATAATTTGTGCTGACATTTGCGCCAATGTGACGCCTTTTTGCATTGCTTGTTGTTGAATAATTTGATGTGCTTTTGTTTCATCAAAACCTTGTTGCATTACAATTAACTTTGCTTGACTGAGTAATTTTATACCGCGAATTTCTTCATCTAGTTTTTTGAATTCTGCAATCGTTTTGCTTGCCGCACTAAAACGGGCTTGCGCTAAACTCACCACGCTGGTTAACCGGTTAACCGTTAACATTTCAGGTATAAATGTGATGCGTCCACAGTCAAGTAAATGAGTCAGTTCGGTTTGTTGCCATGTTTTAGCGTTAACAATTATCACTAAAGGCTTAATGGCTAAAATACGTTGGATCAGTCCTAAAATATGACCTTGTAAAGAATCCGTGAGCACCAATAAGGTATCAAAATGTTGCTGCTGCAAACGCTGTTCAATTTTTGTGACTGAATTCAATACTGTGACAGAGCCAAAGGCGGTTAAACAAGCTTGATATTGTGCTATGTCGCAATCGGCAACCGGCACTGCCGTAAAACTAGTGTCACAAAAAATTAAACTGCGCATAACCACTCCTTATTAACCATTGAATCAGTTTTATCTGTGACGATTAATCGCGTCGACCAATATTGTAGACTCAATTTTTTTAATTGTTCGGCTGTTAAATCAGATATGTAATCTTCTGATTTGTAATGTAATAAATATAAAATAGCCATCAAAGTCGCTTGTACGCTGCTCAAGGCTTGCTCAATCATCGAACATGACATCAATGCCTTCATCGCTTTACTGTCAAAAGGCGCCGTTTCGCGCCACAACAGTGCAAGTGCTTGCGAAGACAGCTCTGCCTGGCCGACTTTTGCACCAGAAAAAGCCGTTAAGAATGTGGCAATATCGACATTCGACATCGCGATATCACTTTGCAAACCATTAATAATACTGATTGAAGTTTCTACACGTGGATTCAGTTCGGTTTCGCCTTGCAAGCCTTTAAAAATGGCTATAACACCTGGTTGATAACTGTGTTGCTCAAATAGTATTTGGCTCACGCCTTGATGAATTTTATCGATTCCAGGATGAAAATAACTGCGTAAACTCAGTGGCGCATTAGCTGGATTAATACAACGAACAGCAGTTTGAATTAAACTGCGTAATCCAAGCTCTTGATGTAATTGACGACATTCATCAAGCACAGGCGCTATATCACCTGCTCGCACATACACTATGCCTGAACGGTCTAATTCAGATTTAGCGGTTAATGGATCTTTACAGCGCACAATATCAAGTGAATCAATGCATGACTCAACATGCCGACGATGCGGTAGCGCTTGGCTATCTCCGTGCAGTAAGACTCGGACACCATGATTAGCCAGTAATTTTGCCACCAGTAATAACCAGGGTAATTGCTCACGTTTACCGGCATAGACTGGCCAGTCAATTTCAACGTTTAATTGGCTCCACCTCATATCGATGGTGTGACGTAGTCCAGCGACCACACCCGCAACTTCTGCCACTGTTTCGCCGCGTACCCGCATTAACATCATCGCACTGGCCATTTGCACCGGCGTCACTTTCGCTTGCGCAAAGCCTTGTATCAGCAAACTTGCCTCGGCGTACGTTAAACTGCGTGAACCTTTTTCACCTTTACCTAAGGCTTTGATCAGTAATCTAAAGTCAAATTCAGCCACTGAGGTTAATGCTAACTCACCAATTTTAGGCATACATAGCCTCATACTGAGTAGAGTCATCAATATCAGCCAATAATGTGGCTAATTGTTGTCCGACGCTGACAACCTCACCAATAATAATCAATGTTGGCCCCGCATCGTGTATCGACATCGCAGCTTGAGACATTGTCGATACCGTTGCATACGTGATGATTTGATTCGTACGACCGCCGTTAGTTACAAATGCGACCGGCAATGAGCCCTGACAATTGGCCTCGAGCAATCCCATTGCGATGCGATTGGCTTGTTCTTTACCCATATAAAACACTAAAGTCGATTGCGCGGCTAACAATGCATGCCATTGCGTCGCAATACCTGCGTTGTCGTCATCCGTCATTTTTGTGCCAGTAATTAAAGTGACGCTGCGCGCGATACCACGATATGTCAGCGGGATCCCTGTGCTCGATGCACTCCCAAGCGCCGCTGTTACTCCAGCAATAAATTGCGATCGTACATTGTGCTCAGCTAAATACAGTGCCTCTTCAGCTCCACGGCCGAAAATATGTGGGTCACCACCTTTTAAGCGCACCACTTTACGCCCTTGCTTAGCAAGCTTAAGTAATAACGCGTTAATATCTTCTTGTTTAATGCTCGGTTGGCCGCAACGTTTACCAACAAAATGGCGCTGACAGTTGACACTAACTAAGGTCAAAATGTCACTGCTCACTAAGCTGTCGTAAACTAATGCATCAGCTTGTGCGACAATGCGCGCCGCCTTAATCGTCATTAAATCGAGCTGACCACACCCAGCGCCAACAATGGCAACCTCCCCTGCCTCTAACTCAGTAACAGAATCGCCGCCAATAGGCTCAACACTTTGGATTAATCGATCAACAGTATTCATTAGGCAACATCCTCTTCTGTTACGGTAGGGTATTGAAACTCGGTATACGATAAAGCCTGTTGCCAATGTGCTTGCGCACATTGCTTTACTTCACTATTGCAGCTGCCGCATTGACGACCACAACCCAGTGTGGATTGAGTAATATCCAAAGCGTTGGCAAAGCTCATATTTTGCAGGCCGCCATTAAACATTTGTTGATCAAATTGCGCGTTAATCTCATCTGCAATTTGTGCTTGAGTCACCCCAGTACAAGCACAGACGAGTGGACTATTACCCGCTTGAATTTGTTGGTGTAACTGCTTGATAAATGCAGAGTCTAGTTGCTTACCAATAAATCCATTTAGCGGCTCTAAAGCCAATGCGATTTGGCTTGAAGACAGGATTTTAAGCGCGGTAACACTGTTTTCAACCATGTTACATTGAATATAAAAACATTGATTATTGTAGGTAAATGACCATGACAATGAGTGAGGTGTTGCCTGATATGTAAAGCTTTTTTCAGAGTAACTAAAGCCCACATGATGACAAACACCACTCGACAAGGTTTGTGCAACTTGCCAGCATAGGCCATCTGCAGCAGGATCATGCAACCCAAATACCACGCCCTGCAATGCCAGTTCGATTCGCGTTAAGCTCACCGGTTGGCATTTAAAGCCAGGTTGTTGTGATAAAGGATCGACACGGTTATCAATAGCCTGGTTAACTCCTTTACCCAATGAAAACTGGTGCAGACCAATGCATTGACATAAAAGCGATATTCGCAGGCATATCTTCATCGGAGACGACTCTAGCCATTGCCTTATTCTGCGCTGCGCTATCGGCCTGCATATCATCAAGGACATTAATACGGACTAAATCACCGTCATTTAGTGACAAAGAAGCTAGTTTGTTTGGGTGAAGCTGGATTATTGGTTCAGGGATACTCGCACGTAAGCTGGCAATATGACCAGTGCGCGTCATGGTATGCCATTGATCGCGACTGCGGCCACTGTTGAGTAAAACCTGTGTTTCAGCTGAATTGGCCGTATGTGCATTATTGATCCCCTTAGGCACAATAAATTGCGCTTTAGCACTTGGCGTGGCAAACACACCTTGGCTAAATAAACGTAAACCGCTTTGGCCAATGTGCTCTGCTGAAGCGATAGGTCAGTTGAGTCGGAGCTAAATGGTCATATTCTTGCTGAGTTAAATTCGCTAATCCACTGATGTCGAATACTTTACCGGCAAAAGTTTGCTTAACTTGAGCAGACAAACGGGCAAATTCATTAAACACACTGGCATTAGTTTTAAATTCAAATCCCTGAAAACCCATTTTTTGTGCAACCTGGCTTATCGCCCACCAATCAGGTTTGCTTTGGCCTTTAGGCATCATAAAACCACGTTGGCGGCTTATTGTGCGTTCACTATTGGTTACTGTGCCACACTTTTCCGACCAACCTTGTGCAGGTAATAATACATCAGCAAGTTTTGCAGTATCTGAATCGGGGCTGATTTCTGACACCACCACAAAGGGGCAATCAGCCAAAGCCAGGGCAACTTTATTACTGTTTGGCAACGACACCACAGGATTAGTCCCCATGATCCAGATAGCTTTTATTTTACCTTCAGCAAGCGCATCAAACATATCAACAGCGGCTAACCCTTTTTTGTTTGCTACGCCATCGACTTGCCAGAAGTTAGTTAACAATTGTTGTTCTGGCGCAGAAAACCCCATATGGCAAGCTAATTGCGTTGCTAAGCCGCCCACCTCACGACCGCCCATAGCATTGGGCTGCCCTGTCAATGAGAAAAAACCGCATCCTGCTTGGCCGATGTGGCCTAGTGCAAGATGACAATGAATAATCGCCTGGGTTATTTCAGTACCAATAACCGACTGATTCACTCCCTGGCATGAGGCGCTAAGCACTTTATTGCCATCAATAAACAGCTGATAAAATTGAGTTAATGTTGCTAAAGACACGCCAACTATTTTAGCAAGGCTTGCTAGATTGCAACTTAATTGCTGGGCGCTTTCAATAATGTCGTCATAGCCCTGAGTGTGTGCAGTAATATAATCATGATTTACACTGTTACTGTCGGCTAAAAAACCGAGCAAACCATGAAACAAGGCTAAATCAGCACCTGGTTTAATGGCTAAATGAATATCCGCTTGTTTTGCTGTAGCTGTTGCAATGGGATCGATAACCACTAATTGGCTGTGATTAGCCTTTTTGGCCGCTAAAATGCGTTGAAACAATACTGGGTGGGTCCATGCTGTATTTGCACCAATCAATACTATAACGTCCGCATGTTCAATATCATCGTAACAACCTGGCACCACATCCTCACCAAAGCTCCCCTGCATAGCGCTCACCGCAGATGACATACAAAGGCGTGAATTAGTGTCAACATTAGCGGTCTTTAAATAGCCTTTAGCAAATTTGTTTGCGACATAATAATCTTCGGTGAGTAACTGACCAGAAAGGTACAGTGCGACTGAATCTGGGCCAAATTCGGCAATGGTATTAGCAAACTTATCGGCAATTAAGCTGCTTGCGTCATCCCAGTTTATTGGCTTTCCAGAGCGTAATATCGGATACCGAAGCACATTAGGTTGGGCTAAACTATCGAGGAGTCGCTCACCTTTAGCACATAAATGTCCATGGTTGGCAGGATGATTAATGTCACCAGTAAGTGTTAAATTTGAGCGATCAACATTTTCCCAATCAGCTTGAGTTGAGGACACACTAATTCCGCATCCGACACCACAATAAGCACAACTTGATAGGATAGCTGACATACTTTGACCCTTTCGCATTCATCATTTATTGATGTTAGTACTGCGAAAGCTGTGCCAAAAAATTAACTTACTGATTTAACGTAGAATTAGAAATTATAATATGATGTTTACCCCAACATTTGCGCAACAAAAGTGCAAGGCGGCACAATTAAAGTGCGTATCTATTTGAAAACAATAGATTTTATATACCTACAAAGAGGTATACCAGTCATCTGCAAGGGGTTCATATATGGTATTAAAGGGGGAGGCAGAAACAAAAATACCGACACGAATGTCGGTATTTTTAATTTATTCGAACGGCTTATTCTGCAGTACGACCATCATCGTGACATGTATCACAAGTTGGTTTTTCACCTACAGTAGCTTCGTGAGGCGCGTGACAATCAGCACACATTAACATGCCATCATGCGCTTGGTGAGTCTCGTCCATTTCTTCAAGAGAACCGTGACAACTTTGACATTGTTCAAATTCAAACTCTCCATCAGCTGATGGCTCGCCATCTGCGTGACAGTTTTCACAGCCACCCATTTCAACGTGAAACTCAGCAAGAGTTTCATCAGCAGCGAATGACGCTGAAGACATCATTACAGCAAAACCAGCGGCAAACAACGCACTAAGTAGCTTATTGCTCATCTTATATTCCTCCATTATGTGTGCATATTCGCATTCTTTTTAATCGATGCGGAACAAACACAGCAGCACGATACTTCACTTAAAAAAAGCCCAACTCTTTAGGTAACATCAATCCAAATCTTTAGACTATATAAAAGTAGTTAACCAATTAGCTTTAAGCAAAATTAATTTAGATTAAGTAATAATAGCAGCATTATCCATTAGAATATGTGCGCTACATCATGTAACTCGATGGTTTTTATTCAATAAATTCAAGTTAACCACAATCAAACTAGTTGCGTTGTGCCGTTAACACTCGATCAAACACGACTACGATGCGTGAAATATATCGATTTAATACATTTGTCCTGCATCAAAATTAGCACAATAAAAAGCCCCAAAATATTGGGGCTAAAGTCATGATTATAAATATAGCTGGTATTAATCGCGTGTCTTTTCGAGGCGGGCGAGTAAGCTCGATGTGTCCCAACGGTTACCTTTCATCGCTTGCACTTCCGAGTAGAATTGATCAACTAATGCCGCTACGGGTAAATGACTGCCATTTCGGCGCGCTTCATCTAATGCAATGCCTAAATCTTTGCGCATCCAATCAATCGCAAAACCAAAATCGTATTTACCTTGCCACATGGTTTGATAGCGGTTTTCCATCTGCCAGCTTTGCGCTGCACCTTTACTGATAACCTCAATCACTTTAAGACCATCTAAACCGGCACTTTTTGCAAAGTGGAGCCCTTCAGCTAAACCTTGAACCACACCAGCAATACAAATTTGATTAACCATTTTGGTCAATTGCCCTGAGCCCACCGGCACCTAAAGCTCAGCGCAGCGGCTATACGCTGCGATTACAGGTTTAACGGCATCAAAGTCAGCCGGTTCGCCGCCCATCATCACCGTTAACACACCATTTTCTGCCCCGGCTTGACCACCAGACACTGGCGCATCTAAAAAAGCAATATTAAGCGGCTTAATACGCGCAGCTATCTCACGAGCAACATCCGCAGAAGCCGTTGTGTGATCAACCAATACTGAGCCACCATGCATGCCGTGAATAACACCTTGCTCCCCCAACACCACTTGGCGAAGATCATCATCATTACCGACACAGGTAAACACAATATCCTGGCCTTTGGCTGCATCTTTTGGTGTAGCGGCAGATTGACCACCATATTGCTCAACCCACTTAGCAGCTTTTGCCGCAGTACGGTTGTAAACGGTGACCTCATGACCACTGTTAACTAAATGCCCCGCCATCGGGTATCCCATAACGCCTAAACCAATAAATGCAACCTTGGCCATGATGTTTTCCTTATTTATTCAACTGAAGGTTTAACGTGAGCTTCCATTTCTGCGCCAATACGCTTGCGCATATCCATCAAGCGCAATGCACTATCGCGTAAGCGAATGTCATCGGCATTAGCTGGGATCCATTCAGGTACTGACGTCGGTTTACCATCATCATCGACAGCGACCATAATCACAATACAATGAGTGGTTAAATGACGCTCTGAATCTTTAGGATCGCCCGCTTTAACATCGATGCCAATATGCATCGATGTTGTGCCGGTATAAATAACTTTACCTGTCACTTCAACAATATTACCTACATGGATGGGTTTAACAAAACGAATACCGCCAGCATAAACAGTAATACAATACTTACCACTCCAACCTGCGGCGGCGGCATAGGCCGCTAAATCGATCCATTTCATCACCGCACCACCGTGCACCTTACCGCCGAAATTAACATCTGCAGGTTCGGCCAAAAAACGCAATGTAAGCTGTCTATCTTTACCGGCCATAAAGCCTCCAATTCATTCGATGGTGTACCGCACGTCATTCAAATCGATTAACGATACACTGAGTACTTTTACAAAAAAAGCGCACTAGGCGCTTTTTTTGAAGGACGTACATTAGTCAACTTTTTTGAACAATAATGAGCCGTTTGTGCCACCAAATCCAAATGAGTTACATAAAGCGTAATCAAATTGATGACGACGAGAGGTGTGCGCAACAAAGTCTAAATCGCAACCTTCATCAGGATTATCTAAGTTAATCGTTGGCGGCACATGTTGGTCACGCAGCGCAAGCAAGGTAATGATGGCTTCAATTGCACCAGCCGCGCCCAGTAAATGTCCGGTCATTGACTTAGTTGAGCTCACTAACAAGTCATAAGCGTGAGGACCAAAGACCGCTTTAACCGCGGCTGCTTCTGCTTTATCACCTGCATTAGTTGAAGTGCCATGGGCATTAATATAACCCACTTGCTCTTTTTGAATTTGTGCATCGTTAATCGCGTTAACCATTGCCGCGGCAGCACCTGCGCCATCACTTGGCGGCGAGGTCATGTGAAATGCATCGCCACTCATGCCAAAGCCAACTAATTCACCGTAAATTTTGGCACCACGCGCTTTAGCACGTTCGTACTCTTCCATCACAATCACACCCGCGCCATCGCCAATCACAAAGCCGTCACGGTCTTTGTCCCATGGACGACTTGCCGCAGTTGGATCATCATTGCGTGTCGACAATGCTTTAGCGGCACTAAAACCAGCTACACCCAACGGACTGGTCACATCTTCTGCACCACCAGCAACCATCACATCGGCATCGCCGTAAGCAATTGTGCGGGCAGCAAAACCAATATTATGCACACCGGTAGTACAAGCAGTGGTCACAGCAAAGTTAGGTGCCTGTCATGCCATACATAATCGATAAATGCCCGGCAATCATGTTAATAATGGTGCTTGGTACAAAGAAGGGAGACACTTTACGTGATTCACCATTAAGTAACGCTGAGTGGCCTTGTTCAATTAACCACATACCGCCCATGCCAGCACCAATTGCAGTGCCAACACGAGCTGGGTTTTCTTGGCTCATATCAAGACCTGAGTCTTTAACGGCTTGAATGCCTGCTGCCATACCGTATTGGATAAATAAATCCATTTTACGGGCATCTTTTTTTGACAAATATTGTTCGACGTCAAAATCTTTCACCGAACCACTGAAACGGGTGCCAAATTCGCTGGCATCAAACTTAGTGATTGGCGCAATACCACTCTGACCTGCCAATAAGGCATTCCAAGAAGACTCGACATCATTACCTACTGGAGTCACAAGCCCAAGACCTGTGATGACGACACGACGTTTAGACATGATATTCACCTTTAAATAAAATCTGCCACGATGCCATTATTGCGATAACGCTAAAAAGAGATATAAGGGGGGATATTCTAGTGCAATTAAATGGAACGAGCGTTTACAAATGCTTTAAACAAAAAACAGGCGGCATAAATGCCGCCTGTTAATGTGAATTCTTGATTACTGATTCTTAGAAACGTAATCGATCGCTGCTTGAACAGTAGTGATCTTTTCAGCTTCTTCGTCAGGGATCTCGGTATCAAACTCTTCTTCTAGAGCCATAACCAATTCAACCGTGTCTAGAGAATCAGCGCCTAAATCGTCTACAAAAGAAGCAGCTGATTTAACGTCTTCTTCTTTAACGCCAAGTTGTTCGATGATGATTTTCTTTACACGTTCTTCGATGTTGCTCATTAGTTTTCTTTCCTATTCAAATTACGCACTTGCGTAAGATTGCGAGTAGTTTATTCGAATTAGATAACAATGCAAGCATAGATTTTGTGGTCTAACCACAAAAATTAACATTGAATTATCACTAACCCTGACTCAAATGAAGGTAGTTTCCTACCTATCGCCCTTAAACCATGTACATACCGCCATTCACATGCAATGTCTCGCCTGTGATGTAAGCGGCTGAATCTGAGGCCAAAAACAATACTGCATTGGCAATTTCTTGTGCTTGCCCTAAACGTTCCATCGGAACTTGCGACATAATAGCTTGTTGCTGCTCCGGTGTCAGCTCATCTGTCATATCTGTCTGAATAAATCCAGGCGCAATAGCATTCACTGTTATTTGACGAGATGCAACCTCTCTTGCAAGAGATTTTGTAAATCCAATCAAACCAGCTTTTGCTGCCGAGTAATTTACTTGGCCAGCATTACCCATTGTACCCACTACTGAACCGATACTGATAATACGTCCGAAACGTTTTTTCATCATAGATCGCATTACTGGTTTAGACAATTTAAATAACGACGTCAAGTTTGTGTCGATAATGTCTTGCCATTCATCGTCTTTCATTCGCATCAATAAATTGTCGCGGGTAATACCTGCGTTGTTGATGAGAATATCAACATCACCCGTTTTTTCTTTGATCTGGCTATATAAATCGGCAACCGATTGAGTATCAGTGACATTTAACACCATCCCAAAGCCTTTGTCACCTAAGTATTGTTGAATTGCAGCTGCACCCTTTTCACTGGTAGCGGTACCAATGACGACTGCGCCAGCTTGTTGTAGCGATTCAGCAATTGCACGGCCAATGCCACGACTGGCGCCGGTAACAAGCGCTACCTTACCGTCTAAATTGATGCTAAAGCTCATAAAAACTCCTTTATTCGGTTAATGCTGCAAATGAAGCAACATCATTGACTGCTTGAGCGGATATTGATTTATTAATTCTTTTTGTTAAACCCGTTAACACTTTACCTGTAGCTACACTCAACTAAATTTGTAACACCTTGTGTCGCCATGAACTCAACCGTCTCACTCCAGCGCACAGGACAATATAATTGGCGTACTAAAGCGTCTTTAATCTCCTCGCCTTCTGTTGGCATTGCCACATCAACATTATTAATCACGTTAATTTTAGGTGTTGAGAAGGTCACTTCAGTTAACGCTTTGGCTAATTCATCAGCAGCGGGCTTCATTAACGCACAGTGAGACGGCACACTAACAGGCAAGGCAACAGCCATTTTAGCGCCAGCGGCTTTACACGCTGCGGCAGCGCGTTCTACTGCGGCTTTTTCACCAGCAATCACGACTTGTCCAGGGCTGTTGTAATTTACAGGGCTAACAACGGCACCTTCAGCAGCTTCTTCACATGCGGCTGCTATGGCATCATCCGCAAGGCCAATAATGGCAAACATCGCACCAGAGCCAGCTGGCACAGCTTGTTGCATTAATTTACCGCGTAGTTCAACTAATTTAACCGCGTCAGTAAACTCAATCACACCCGCACACACTAACGCTGAGTATTCACCTAAGCTGTGACCTGCAAGTAATGAAGGCATCGGTTTGTTTGATGCTTGATAAGCGCGCCAAATAGCAACACTTGCCGTTAACAACGCTGGTTGAGTTTTGTCTGTTTCATTTAAGGTTTCTACTGGTGCCATTTGCCACAAGATCCCATAAACTGTAGCCTAGTGCGTCACTCGCCTCTGCAAAAGTTTGCCCAATAATCTCGTGAGATTGTGCCAGTTCAGCTAACATTCCTACGGCCTGAGAACCTTGACCTGGAAATACAAAAGCAACATTTTCCATAAACGCTTACCTGTATAAATAAATGAATAATTAAAAACGAATTAACGCACTGCCCCAGGCAAAACCGCCACCAAAGGCTTCGAGTAATAATAGTTGTCCGCGTTGAATACGACCATCTCGTACAGCTTCATCAAGCGCGATAGGCACTGAAGCTGCTGAGGTATTACCGTGCTTAGCAAGAGTAAGCACGACTTTATCTAAACTCATGCTGAGTTTTTTAGCGGTGGCATTAATAATACGGAAATTGGCTTGGTGTGGCACTAACCAATCAATTTCAGATTTATCGACATTATTAAGGCGTAACGTTTCAGTGACTACATTCGATAATTGCGTCACCGCCACTTTAAATACGTCATTGCCTTTCATCGTCATAAAACTGACTGCTTCAGAGCTTTCACTTGAGCGAGGAGGAAAAGCGCACTTTAATAAGTCGCCTTGACTGCCATCGGCATAAATGTGAGTTGCAATAATACCAGGGCTATCACTTGCGCCAATCACTGCTGCACCTGCACCATCACCAAATAATATAACGGTTGTTCTATCGGCGGGGTCGCACATACGCGACAGCACATCTGCACCTATGACTAATACTTTTTTGGCTGCACCGTTTTTCACAAACTGGTCTGCAACTGACAATGCATAGACAAAACCAGAACACGCAGCAGCAATATCAAAGGCTGGAATGTTCTTAACGCCTAGTAAAGCTTGGATTTCGCAGGCAGCGGCAGGGAATGCGTTGGTTGCACTTGTTGTGCCGCAAACAATCATATCGAGCTCGCTCGCGTCAATGCCGGCCATTTCAAGTGCTTTTAATGCAGCCTGATAGCCCATTGTTGACACCGATTCATCTGTTGCAGCAATGCGCCGCTCAGAAATACCGGTTCTATCAACAATCCATTGGTCACTGGTTTCAACCATTTT
This sequence comes from Shewanella phaeophyticola, assembly GCF_025398315.1. GTDB lineage: Bacteria > Pseudomonadota > Gammaproteobacteria > Enterobacterales > Shewanellaceae > Shewanella > Shewanella phaeophyticola. The sequence goes on along the minus strand of NZ_JAODOQ010000001.1, from coordinate 1,273,649 downwards.
TTCGAGATCTTGATTGCTACGTACTTGCACAGGCAGGTAGCTGCCTGTTCCGAGAATTTTTGTGTGCATATATGAGATCAGCTATTGATGTCTAAAAGAATCGACTCCAAACGATCTTTAATCATTTCAGGAAGACGACGTTTTGCTTCTGTTGCTGCTAAATTTAATGCTTGTAAAAATGCAGCTTCATCCGCGTTACCATGACTCTTTACTACTATTCCGCGCAATCCTATCAGACTTGCACCATTATAGTGGTCGGGGTTCATCTTACTGAGAACAGCTTGTATGTGTGGAGAGATGAGTTTGGAGAGTAAACGAACAAAAAAGCCGTCTTTTAAACCGCGCTTTAATTGATGCACTAATAACTTGGCAATGCCTTCAGAGGTTTTTAGGGTAATGTTGCCCACAAAACCATCACAGACAATCACATCCACGTTACCGGTATAAATTTCATCACCTTCAACAAAACCAATGTAATTGATTTGATCAGTATGCTGAAGCAACTGACCTGCTTGTTGAACTTGATCGTTACCTTTTACCTCTTCAATGCCCACATTTAATAATGCCACTTTAGGACGGGCTTTTTTATGGACAGCTTCACACAATACTGATCCCATAATGGCAAATTGAAATAAGGCTTCTGAATCGCAAGACACATTTGCGCCTAAATCAAGTAAATAAACCGGCTTCCCCGTCATTGCGGGTAAACAAGACACTAATGCAGGTCTATCAATGCCTGGTAAGGTTTTTAATAACACCTTAGCCATTGCCATTAACGCGCCAGTGTTCCCTGCACTCACACAGGCGGCCGCTTTTCCGTCACGTACTAATTCAAGCGCAAGTCTCATTGAGCTATTTTTACGCGAACGCAAAGCATGAATGGAGCCGATCACACATGGTGACAACTTCGGTAGTGTGGATTATTTCGATACGATCAAGATAAGTAGAAGGAGTTTCAGGTAGATATTTTTGTATTTCGGTTTGATTACCAACCAAAATAATTTTGAGGGTGCTATGAAATTTCAATGCCTGCATTGCTGCAGGCACTGTCACGTGTGGACTCATGATCGCCCCCCATCGCATCTAACGCAAGCGTCAGATTTATCATCAGATCAGCAACAAATTACTTGTTGATAACCTTTTTACCGCGGTAGAAACCATCAGCAGTCACGTTGTGACGTAGATGTAATTCACCGCTAGTTGCGTCAACTGATAATTGAGCAGTGCTCAATGCATCATGTGAACGACGCATGCCGCGCTTTGAACGTGATTTTTTATTCTGTTGTACAGCCATTTGACCTGTCTCCTACGATTACTTGCTCTTCAGTTTTTCTAACACTGCAAACGGATTTGGACGCTCCTCTTGAGCGGGGTCGATCTCGCCTACAACTACATCTTTCGATCCCTGGCTGCAATCAGTATCTTCATGCATAGGGATGATAGGCATAGCGACTATCAATTCATCTTCAATCAATTGATGCAGACGTACTTCACCAATATCATTACACTCAATTGGATCATACGCATCCGGGAGCTCATCGATTTCTGCCTCAGTCCGACAAGGACTAAAACAAAAGTCGACCGTAACCTCAGTAGTAAATTGTGTCATGCAACGTTGACATAGCAGAGTGAGCTCCGTCACAGCCTTCCCGCGAAGGTAGACTATCCCCTGTAAATCGACGCCACATTCCAACGACACAACTACGTCGGAACAGTCGCCGGCACATAACTCGCTTAATCGCTTTAGTTGCTTACCTGGCACATAACCTTCATAACGAAGGCCGCTTGAGGCAGCGCGTATAGGATCAATTGAAACCGGTATCTTTACTGTTTGCATAAGGCGCGCATATTATAGTTTGAAAACGCTGGAGTCAAAGAAAATTTCCGTAAAAATACGGCAACCTCACCTAACATTGAAAATTTAGGTACTCTTTTATCCGGCATTGAATTTGAAAGTTGGCAAATTTTACCGAACCCAACCCCATCACACAAGCATTACTCGGTGAAAAATACTCCATTTGATTCACTGATTACAGTAAACTGACAGATAATCGCTCATGACAAACAGTAAAAATAAATAAACCTGATGAAATACAAACTTATACTCGCTTCGACATCGCCTTTTCGACAACAATTAATGCAAAAACTAATGTGCCCTTTTGACTGCGTCAGTCCCGATATTGATGAATCGCCACTCAACAATGAAAGCGCTCAACAATTAGTACTACGTTTAGCTGAGCAAAAAGCATTGGCTGGGGCTAAATTAACCGCTGACACAAAGACAAGCCAACTGATTATAGGCTCAGATCAGGTAGCGATGATCAATGGCGCAATAATAGGTAAACCTCACACAGTAGAAAACGCCATTGCACAACTCACTGCGGCATCGGGTCAAGCCATTACTTTTTATACTGGCCTTGCGGTTTACAACAGCGCAAATCAACAAATGCTGTCGTGTATTGAGCCCTTTACTGTCCATTTTAAAACCTTGTCGCAAGCGCAGATCCGCAGTTACATCGACAAAGAGCAACCTTTATATTGCTCTGGCAGTTTTAAAAGCGAAGGATTAGGCATAGCCCTGTTTAGCCGTTTAGAAGGTGATGACCCCAATACACTGATTGGATTACCCCTTATTAAGCTGATTGATTTATTGCAGCAACACGGAATGGATGTGTTAGAGATAACATAATCACAAGGGTAAATAAGCGCCTTCAAGTTGTGATAGAGAAGGCTCAGAACGTTTTACAAATAATGACGAATTGCGCTAGGTTGATCAACAACAGCTAAAGGCTTTAAACCGAGTAAGCGCGATTCATCATGGGCGCCATAACTCACCCCAATACTGGCCATCTGAGCATTATTAGCCATGGTTAAGTCATGAATGGAATCACCAATCATTATGGCTTTATCCGCACTCACATCAAAATGACTTAGCAAAGCATTGAGCATTTCTGGATGCGGTTTACTTTGTGCGTCACTGGCACAACGAGAAGCATGAAAATACTGATCCAATCCGGTCAGTTCAAGCACTTTATCTAACCCTTCGCGAGCTTTACCTGTAGCAATGGCTAATAGATAGCCAGCCTCATGAAGTTGTTTAACCAATAACTCCACACCATCAAAAAGCGGTGTTGGGTGATCACTGGCTAAATGATGGCGGCGATAACAATCAATAATCTGTTGTGGGTTTTGATGCTCGTTAAACAAAATAGGCATGATGTTAGGCAAGGACAACCCAATAACATCGCGTACCTGCTGCTCTGTTGGCACGGGTAAATTGAGTTCATGAGCGACACCTTGCATACAAGAGACAATTTTGCCTACGGTATCCATTAAGGTGCCATCCCAATCAAAAATAACTAACTCAAATGCTTTATCGTTTGTGTTCACACTCATGCCCTAGTTTATCAAATTTAACCTAAATCAATGTCAAGTTGCACAAACCTAAGCTCTTTTTAGCTTATTTAATGTATTAAGCAATACATCATCTAATGGTGCTTTAACTTGCATGATTTCATTGTTTTCAGGATGGGTAAATTTCAGCTCCGCCGCGTGTAAAAACAGGCGGTCTAAACCTAATGCCCGCATACTGTCATCAAATTGCTGTTCGCTATATTTGTCATCGCACGCAATCGCATGGCCAGTATATTGACAATGCACACGAATTTGATGGGTACGCCCTGTTACCGGGCTTGCTTTAACTAAGGTGCAACCTTGATAGCGCTGCATGATTTTATAGCGAGTCTCAGACTCTTTGCCTTCTTTATTTACTCGTACCATGCGCTCACCCGACTTTAGGGTAATTTTAAGCAAAGGTGCTTTAACCACTTTATCGCTGGCTTGCCAATCACCACGCACCAAGGCTAAATAATCTTTTTGCATAGTTTTGCTGCGTAATTGCTCATGTAAATGTTTTAGTGCACTGCGCTTTTTAGCCACCAACAACACACCCGAGGTATCTTTATCGAGGCGATGTACTAGCTCTAAAAACTTTTGTTGAGGACGTAAAGAGCGTAATCCTTCAATCACACCGTAATCAACACCACTGCCACCATGCACAGCAATACCTGCGGGTTTATTTAACACGATAAGATGAGTGTCTTCATGGATAATCCTAGCTTCGAGCTGTGATACTCGCGATAAATTTGCCGATGGCGCTGTGCGATAGTCTTTTTCAGCGATACGAACCGGTGGCACACGCACAATGTCACCGATTTGTAATTTGTATTCAGGCTTAATGCGTTTTTTATTAACCCGCACCTCTCCCTTACGTACGATCCGGTAGATCATACTTTTAGGGACACCTTTTAATTTTGTCAGCAAAAAATTATCGATTCGTTGTTCAAAATGATCTTCGTCGATAGTCACGTATTCAACTTGAGGGGTAGTTTCTGTTTTCATGATGCGCCATATAGTAGTAACCGTAATAGTGTACCTTATCTTGCAAATGATTGGCTATTGCCATCACTGACTTGAAATAAATACAATAAAGAATATGGGCTTTTGATTGATGAAAATAGCGTTTGTTGCTATATTTGCGCTCAGGATGAGAGTAAACAGTGGATAAAGTGTTCACAACTTTCACCAAAAGCGAATAAACTGCAATTAAGAAAATGAGCTTTATCGGTAGCAAACCATTGATTTGCAAATTGTATTTAAATAAAAAACGACAAAAAACGTTTCGACAATTAAACCGTAAGTTTTCAGTAAAGATTTCAATTTAACTGCAGTAAATCGCCCCAAATTCGAACAATATTTTAGCTTGTTATCAAACAAACCGATTCGACTTGGGCATTAACGGATTAAATACCATAATTTATGGGGTTGGTTGTAATTCAACGAATTCCTTGTTTTTGTAAATATTAGAAAATAAGCCATAAATAGGATGCGACACGCAGCGACTGCGTTTTACAGCAATGAGCACCTTATTGCCTGGATCTAACCGTGAGGTTATACCGATTAATTCAGGCTCGTAATGCAAAAAGATCGTGTTGTTTGATGACCTCATTTAGAAGAATCACGTCATCATGAAACGTATGTTAATTAATGCAACTCAATCAGAAGAGTTGCGTGTTGCCCTAGTAGATGGGCAACAACTGTATGATCTAGATATCGAAAGTCCTGGTCATGAACAAAAAAAATCAAACATCTATAAAGGTAAAATCACTCGCGTAGAGCCCTCACTCGAAGCGGCCTTTGTTGATTATGGCGCTGATCGCCATGGTTTTTTACCCCTTAAAGAAATCGCCCGTGAATACTTCCCTAAAGGGTATTCATTCCAAGGTCGCCCTAACATCAAAGAAGTGGTGCAGGAAGGCCAAGAAGTTATCGTGCAGATTGATAAAGAAGAACGTGGCAACAAAGGGGCTGCACTAACTACCTTTATCAGCCTTGCCGGTTCTTACTTAGTTTTAATGCCTAACAACCCTCGTGCAGGTGGTATTTCTCGCCGTATCGAAGGTGATGAGCGTACAGAATTAAAAGAAGCAATGTCTGAGCTTCAAGTGCCAAATGGCATGGGCTTAATCGTGCGTACTGCTGGTGTGGGTAAAGAGTCTGCTGAGTTAAAGTGGGACTTAAAAGTTCTACAACACCACTGGGACGCCATTCAAGAAGCGGCTCAAAGTAAAGCTGCACCTTTCTTAATTCATCAAGAAAGCAACGTGATTGTCCGTGCTATCCGTGATTACTTACGCCGTGATGTGGGTGAAATCCTTATCGACCACCCACGTATTTACGAAGATGCTAAGCAACACATTGGCCTCGTTCGTCCAGATTTTGTTGAACGTGTAAAACAATACGAATCTGAAGTACCGCTATTTACTCACTTCCAAATCGAATCACAAATCGAATCGGCCTTCCAACGTGAAGTGCGCTTACCTTCTGGGGGCTCAATTGTTATCGACCCTACAGAAGCATTAACCTCGATTGATATTAACTCGGCGCGCGCCACAAAAGGTGGCGACATCGAGGAAACCGCATTAAACACGAACCTAGAAGCCGCTGATGAAATTGCCCGTCAATTACGTCTTCGCGATTTAGGTGGATTAGTGGTTATCGACTTTATTGACATGACGCCTGTTCGTCATCAACGTGAAGTTGAAAACCGTATGCGTGATGCAGTACATCATGATCGTGCACGTGTACAATTAGGCCGTATTTCTCGTTTTGGCTTAATGGAAATGTCACGTCAACGTCTGCGTCCTTCATTAGAAGAATCGGCCGCGCATTTATGCCCACGCTGTCATGGTCAAGGCACAATCCGTAGTACCGAATCTTTAGCATTATCAATTTTGCGTCTAATTGAAGAAGAATCGATTAAAGAAAATACCACCCAAATCGAAGCGATTGTACCGGTCGATGTAGCGGCATTCTTATTAAACGAAAAACGTAAAGCTATCCGTATAACTGAAGAACGTCATGACGTTGAAGTCTACATCATTCCTGATGCTCACATGCAAACACCTGAGTATCGTGTTGTTCGTCGTAAGAGCGATGATGAAGTCAGCGAGTCAAGCTACAAGCGCGTTGAAAAGCCATCGTCAAAGTTATACGAACCTCGTAAACTTGAACGTGCTGCCGCTCCAGAGCCAGCATTAAAAGGCTTTGCCGCACCACAAAAAGCCACACCAGTTGAAGCAGCTCCAACACAGTGCCTGCGGCTAAAACTCCTGTTGCGGCAACGCCGTCTCAACCAGGATTTTTTGCCCGTATCGTGTCGGCAATTAGTGCATTATTTTCATCTAGCGATAGCGAAACGAAAGAAACTAAACCAGCGGCACCAGCCAAACAGACGTCACAGACTAATAATCGTCGTCCTCGTCGTAATGACAACCGCAACGAAAACAGCAATCGCAATTCAAGCCGAAACGACAACCGTCGTCAGCGTAATGACAGCGACAAAGCGAAAGACAGCAACGAGCCGCGTACTCGTAATAAGCGTAATGATCGTAACAGCAAAAACAATGCACAAGACGACAACGCTAAAAACAAGCCACGTAATGAGAAGACTGACAAAGCGCTACAACAGACCAATGAGCCAAAAGCTGCAGAGGCCAAAACAAGCACTGAGAAGTCTCCAAAGCAAGAAGCCGCTCGTGAGCGTCGTCAACGTCGCAATTTACGTCGTAAAGTTCGTATTGAAAACGAGCAAACCGAAGCTGTTGTCGCTAAAGCTGAAGACACTGATGCAACCAATATCACTGCAACTAACAAACCTGTAGTAGTTGATGCGCCTGAAGTTAAAACCGCTGCACCTAAAGCTACTGAAGAAAAAGTAGATACGAGACCTGCACGCGGTCGTCGCCAGCCACGTAAAGACAGAAGTGAACAAACAGACAAGCAAGTGAAGAAATCTGCTGTTGACTCTGAAAGCACTGCACCAGCTAAAGTGGTTGAAGAAGCCACTGACGCTGTAACTAAAGATGTTAAAGTTGAAACTGAAGCAGAAACCGTTAACACTGAGCAAACAAACTCAACGCCAAACGAAGCCGCAACAGAAACAACAGATGAAGCAGTGATTGCCACACAAGATGCAATGAACGATGAATCAGCAGAAAACAGCGACAGCGAAGCTTCTGATGACGCAAAAGGTGAAGGCCGTGAAGGTCAACGTCGTAGTCGTCGCAGCCCGCGTCACCTTCGAGCTGCAGGTCAACGTCGTCGCCGTGATGACAATGACACGACTCAACAAGCAGTATTTACCTCTGTTGATGAATTAGAGAAACAGTTAAATGCTGAGCAGTCTAAAGATGATGCACCTGTTACAACAACTGAAGCAAAATCAGAACAACAATCTGTTGAAGCGCCTAAAGCTGCTGAGCCTGTTGTAGAACAAGCGGTTGAAGCGCCTAAAGCCGCTGAGCCTGTTGTTGAACAAGCCGTTGAAGCCCCTAAAGCTGCAGAGCCTGTTGTTGAACAAGCTGTTGAAGCGCATAAAACTGCTGAGCCTGTTGTTGAGCAAGCTGTTGAAGCGCCTAAAGCTGCAGAGCCTGTTGCAGAACAAGCAGTTGAAGCCCCTAAAGCCGCTGAGCCAGTTGCAGAACAAGCTGTTGAAGCGCCTAAAGTTGCTGAGCCGGCGGTTGCTGAACAAGCTGTTGAAGCGCCTAAAGCGGCTGAGCCTGCGGTTGTTGAACAAGCTGTTGAAGCGCCTAAAGCGGCTGGCTCAAATGCTTCTGCGCCAATGGCAAAGCCTGCACCAATTGCACGCCAAGTTAAAACTGAAACTGTAGTTCAAAGCTCAGTTGAAACGACAGCCGATACTGTTGCCCCTGTTGAGCCGGCTCCTAAAGCGCCAGCTAAAACCAGTCGTTTTGGTTCAATGGTGTCGTCTGATATGACTAAACCGACAGTAGAAGTTCGTGAACAGCAAGCTGTACCGCAAGGTAGAGCTTATGAAGCACAAGCTGAAACCAGTGCGCCAAAATCAGTGATGTCTAACAGCGCATCATCAGGTATGGCTCGCCCAGGTAAGTAATATCACTAAAAGTGATGACACTTGTTGATTTAAAAAGCCATGCTTAGCATGGCTTTTTTATGGGGTGTTTTCGCAAAATGTCACACGTTGGACATTATCGCTGAATAAAAAAGGGGCAATTGATATTCAATCGCCCCTTTTTGTGTCATCTAATGACATGTATTACTGCTTAACCTGAACTCAGGATAAGAGATGAACTTATACTATTTAAAATCAAAAAATTAGCCATTACCCCGAACTCAGATTACTTACGTTTATCTGCAAACTTCGCCATGACTTTGTCAAACTTGGGTTTAACCACTAACTGACAATAAGGCTGTTCACCATGTTTAGCAAAGTAATCATCATGATAACTTTCAGCAGCATAAAAAGTATCAAAAGCTGTTATTTGAGTCACGATCGGATTAGGCCAAATACGCTGGGCAGTTAAGTATTCAATAAACGTATTTGCCGCATCGACTTGCTGACTATTGTGAGCAAAAATCACTGAACGATATTGTGAATCTTTGTCATTGCCTTGCTGGTTTAATGTGGTCGGATCGTGGCTTTCAAACAGTACCGTTAATAATGTCTCGTAACTAATGATGTTTGGGTCAAATGTGATGTGTACAACTTCGGCATGAGCCGTTCTACCAGAGCATACAGCATCGTAATTAGCATCACTGGCATCACCGCCACAATAACCAGACTGAACACTCAACACACCGTTTAGCTGAGCAAAAATAGCTTCAACACACCAAAAACATCCAGCCCCAAAAGTGGCTTTCTGGGGGCTTGTCTGACTCGCTACTTGATTTAGTTCTTCCACGGGTTTAAACACCATAGAGACTGAATTAACACAGTGACGGATATTTTTATCGGTTAACATCTCCCCTTCAAACACATGACCTAAATGGCCACCGCATTGATCACAGGTGATCTCGACCCGGCGTCCGTCTGCATCAGGGGTGCGTTTTACCGCGCCAGCGATTTCGTCGTCAAAGGCAGGCCAACCGCAATGTGCATTAAATTTATGTTCACTTTTATATAAAGGTGCAAGGCACTTTTTACAGCAATACACCCCTTGAGCATCGTAGTCTACATACTCACCACTAAATGGTCGCTCGGTGCCTTTTTGTTCAATCACGTATTTTTCAAATTCGGTTAAGTTATTCATTACTACTCTCACTGATTTTTTTGCCTCATCAATAAACAATACGCGTGATAGATGGCACAAGTTCACCCCACATCATTTGAACACGCGCAAATAATTGCGACAAAGTGTGACTAAGGTTACCATTAGCGCGGGTCAACACACTAATAAGAAATATATAATGAAACTAAATACAATTGATTACTTAGCACCCGATAGTGCTGAACGTTTTGTCGAGTCACTGCGAGAAACGGGGTTTGGGGTATTATCTAACCACCCTATCCAGAAACAACTTGTCGAAGACATTTACCAAGAATGGTACGCGTTCTTTCAATCTGAAGAAAAGCATGACTTTTTGTTTAAAGCTGAAACTCATGATGGCTTTTTCCCTGCATCAGTATCAGAAACCGCCAAAGGCAACACAGTCAAAGATATCAAAGAATATTATCATGTGTATCCTTAGGGTAGAATTCCTGATGCTCTGCGCGCGAATATCCTAGCGTATTATGAGCACGCAAATGCATTAGCTTCAGAACTGCTGAGCTGGATTGAACAATACACACCAGCAGATGTGGCAGCAAAATATTCAATCCCGCTGCCAGATATGATTGCTCAAAGTGAAAAAACCTTACTGCGTATTTTGCATTACCCACCAATGAAGGGGGATGAAGAAATGGGCGCTATCCGTGCTGCTGCACATGAAGATATTAATCTGATTACTTTATTGCCTGCAGCCAATGAACCTGGCTTACAAGTGAAAACTAAAGCAGGTGAATGGATTGATGTGCCAAGTGATTTCGGCAGCATTATTATCAATATCGGGGATATGCTCCAGGAAGCCTCGGGCGGTTATTTCCCATCAACCTCTCATCGGGTCATTAACCCTGAAGGTACCGACAAAACCAAGTCGCGTATCTCATTGCCATTATTTTTACACCCTAATCCTGAAGTGGTCTTGTCTGAACGTTATACCGCTGACAGCTACTTGATGGAAAGACTACGTGAGTTAGGTGTTATCTAACCGATTAGTTTTTGATAAGCGCCTTAGGGCGCTTTTTTTATGCTTTTAGTAAACTAACAAGGTACAATAACGCTTTTGATCACATTCGATTGTTTATTCAGTTAATCAATCGAATAAGCATTCGGTTATAAGGCAACATCATGGCAATTCAGTGGTATCCAGGACACATGCATAAAGCACGCAAAGAGATTGAAGAGGCCATGCCTCAGGTCGATTTGGTTATTGAAGTGCTCGATGCTCGCATTCCCTACAGCAGTGAAAACCCAATGGTGTCACAACTTCGTGGCGATAAACCTTGTATTAAATTACTGAATAAATCTGATTTAGCCGATCCTGTGGTAACTGAGCGTTGGATTGAATACCTTGAACGTGAGCAAGGCGTCAAGGCCTCTGCAATTACCACCTTACAGCCAGGCATGGTCAAAAGCATTCCTGATATTTGCCGTAAATTAGTTCCTCATCGTGATGTGATGGAAAAAGACATCCGCACCATGATTATGGGGATCCCGAACGTGGGTAAATCGACCATCATCAACACCCTTGCAGGGCGCACCATTGCCAAAACCGGCAACGAACCGGCGGTGACTAAAACCCAACAACGGATTAATTTACGAAATGGGATCGTGCTTTCAGACACTCCAGGTATTTTGTGGCCAAAAGTAGACAACGAAGCCAGTAGCTACCGCCTAGCCGTTACTGGCGCAATTAAAGACACGGCAATGGAATATGAAGATGTTGCAATGTTTGCCGCCGAATACTTTTTAAAAGCCTATCCAGAAGCCATGCTTGAACGTTATAAGCTGAGTTCATTACCCGATACCGACATCGGTTTGCTTGAAGCTATCGCGGGCTCTCGCGGCGCACTTCGTCCTGGCGGACGTATTGATTACCACAAAGTATCAGAGTTGTTGTTACACGATTACCGCTCAGGACGCATAGGCTTATTAAGCCTAGAAACCCCAGAAATGGCTGAGATTGAAAAAGTTGAAGTCGCGCGACTCCTTGCTGAAAAAGAAGCCCTTAAACAGCAAAAAATCGCCCAGGAAAAACTCAAACGCTCTGGTAAACGTCATAACGACTAACCCATTTAAGGTTAATCCTTTCGCTGAGAAAAGTTCGATGATTAATTGACTCTGGCTGAAACCAGTTGGGTTGCTAATACAGCAAGACTGGTTTCAAGCAAATCAATTACCTGTTCAAATCCTCGCTCTCCACCATAATAGGGATCGGGAACTTCTGTCACATCACCTGGTGTAAAATCGAGTATTAAGTGTATTTTATAACGGTATTTGGCTGGGCAGCGCTCACGTAAATCGTGCACATTATCGTTATCAGCTGCCAATATAAGATCAAACTGTTCGAAATCATCTTCTCGCACTTGTCTTGCTTTCATCCCTGAAAAATCTAGGCCTCGCTGAGTACCTGCAGCAACACTACGACCGTCTGGCGGGTTACCTTTATGGTAAGCAATAGTGCCAGCTGAATCGACCCTTAACGACAATCCGTGCAACTTAACTTGTTGTTTAAATACTGCCTCAGCTGTAGGTGAACGGCAAATATTACCCATACACACAAATAATACCGAAGAAACCTTAGCTAAATATGCATTATCAATCATGTCGCTTACCTATTATTAGATGTTCTTGTTGTTTAAACGGTTTGTTGTTAAAAAGAATGACAGTTTGAGCTAATTGTGACCTCAATTTATTGCGGCGGACGCTCACGTAAAAATGTGGCAAATCGTGGCGTGCCTTTTTGGGTATAACCTAAATACTGATAAGTGATAATCGAGCCAATGACTGGCGGATCCTGTCTTTGTTTATCAGTTAAACCACTGCCAATCTTAAAAATAATCCCTTGTTGGTTTTTTACCGTTAGCGCCCCCACCATACCATGATACTTGCCTTTACCAGCACTATGGCCAATAACCACCGCCTCAGCATCATACTTAGGCTTAAGTTTTACAATAAATGGGCTTCGTCCTACCGTATAAAACGCTTGTCGATAATGTAACATTAGCCCCTCACCGCCAGCGGCAACCACCTTATCTCGCTCGGCAAATAATGCTTCGGTGCTGGGTATCGTTTGCTGCTTAATCACCTGCAACTGTTTTACGTTTAACTGTGCAACAAGTTGTTGCATGGCCTGATAACGGGCTTCAAACGTCCCTTTGTGCGAAGGTAAATCGAACAACATGTATTTCACCTGCTGCCATTCATCATCTTCAGTATGTTTGGTGCGAACGAGTGCAGAAATTTGTTCAAATAAACCATAGCTTCATCCACAATTCGCCGTCTAGGGCATAACGCGGAAAGTGTTGAGTAAACCAGACAGGTAAATCGATTTTACGGCCGCTTCGAGTCAGCATTTGTTGACCGTCCCAGTAACCTCTTACACCATCAAGCTTTTCACTGACCAAATAATCAGCGAGTGCTAGATCATCAGAATACTGACTGGCGAGCTGTATTTCGGGGATCGGTAGGCGCTCACTAACACTAGGGGAACTGTAGAGTATAAAAAAGATAAAAAACACAACACTGGGTAAACGCAACATAGTCAATCCTTGGCAATAACGTGTGCCTCATGGCAAAGGTAAGCCTAGTATAAAGTTGCTACTCGTGCATTTCAGTTAACATCCGGCAAGCCAGAAAGGCTAATGCTGCAATCAATATATCATTAACACAGATAAATAATTTCAACAAAAACCATAAAAAAACAAAACCTTAAACTTACACCCAGAGCCATTGGCTTCTCAATTAAAGGATTAAAGCCGCCTAAAAAAACGAAGCAGCAAGTAGGTAAGAAGCGGTTTAGCTTTGTTAATACTGCCTATTTAATACTGGTAAATGCCATTTAATTACTGTTATCGTCCGCGCAGCACAAGGTGCTATTCAACGGCGTTGGCAAACCCTGCTGATAAAATGGCCATGGCTTGTTCTACATTGGCAAGCCTCTCATTCTCGACCAATATGCGCCGTAAACATTACGCGTGATTGGCAGCGCATTTTCAACATAATGTAATGTGTTATTAGCAATATAAGGTTCTATCAACACTTGGGGTAAAAAAGCACACCCCCATTATTGAGCAAAAAGTCTAACGCCATTATTGCTGAACTGGTATGCAATATTGGCACAGGCAACATGGTAAATGCTTGGGCATGGGTAATGTTAAACGCCGTGCCCCAATCGACTTTAATGTAAGCCTGATTTGATGCTTGCTCTATATTAAGCCCTTGTTGCTTGCTGACTAAAAATAATCTAATTTGCGCCAATTTAACTAACTCAATTTCGTCTAGTTTTGGTGGATCAAAGGTAATGGCAATATCTAAACTGCGTTCAATCAATTGCCTGGTCATTACAGACTCAGATAAGACTTCGGTCCTTAATGACACACCATCCAACCCCAAATGCAACGGTTGTAGATAAGGTTGTAAGTACGCATCCCAAATGTTGTAACCTGCTGAAATAGTCAACTGAGTACTGTGCTGTTGGTTTAAAATAATATCTTGTTTTGCCCTTTCCCACGCATTCAGTACTGCCTCAGCATGGCCTAACATCCTTTCACCTGCGGGAGTTGGTTGAATATTGTTGCGTAACCTTTCAAATAACTCGACGCCCAAAATACCCTCTAGTTGCTTAATTCGAAAGCTAACGGCGCTGCGGGTGAGATAGAGATTTTCTGCCGCTTTGCCAAAGTGGCGCGTGCGGGAGACTTCTAAAAAAGTTTTTAATAAATCCGTATCCATAAAAATTGTTCACCATTAAGGGCAAAATATTTTGATTTTAAAAATGATAATACTAGCCAATACTCCAGTTGAAAATCTTTATATCTCATAATCTAGAAGGTATTAGCCATGTCTCAGCAATCATTTGTCAATGCTAAACAAGCTATTGAAGCTCAAGCCAATGGATCAAGCGACAGTTTCCGATCGACTAAACGCTTCTATGATGACGCTAATTTCCCTAAAGGCTTTAAGCGCTGCGGTGATTTTACCAGTAAGGAAGCCGACTTGCTTGAACAACACGGTCAAGCAATGAAAAATTTAGCTGACGCTACTCAGTTGCCTTGTAATGTAGATGAAGACCAATTTGTACAGGTTTTACAAGGTAAAATGGCACCATCAACCCCGATGGAATTGTTATGGGCTAAATACTGTCGCCTAGCCAAAGGTAAGCCCTTTTATGCTGTAGTCGGGACGGTACATACTCCAACAAGCCCAAAGGTTGAAATTGAATTTGACGATGTAGAAGACGATTCAGCTGACAACGATGAATCAGAATAAATTGGATTTAACTGTCTAAAACAACCTCTTACAAGTTGCAACATAACCTTAACATCTAAAATGAAAAAGTAGAGTCATTTTTGCTCTACTTTTTTATTTTTGTCATAAAACCGTCTATGAGACTCAATCCGCCAATGCTCTGACACCCTCATTCTCTCTACTTTCAGTCGATAAATGTTACTTTTAAACCCTTAAGGTCAAACTATTACGGTAAAGTATGATTTAACGCAATGTTTAGACACAATTACTTCACATTTAATGACAAACTGCTAATATGTTGGCTGAACAGATTACCGTGTTTATTTTGCTTGATGTTTATGACAACACAATTTGATGGCTACCACCCTTTGGCTATTGTTGCAAATAGATACATTCAGTCTCAAATACGGTAGCAGCATCATATGAAGACGCATATCTTGTGACATAAAAATTAAATGCGGAGTTTCAATGATTAGACCCTTTTTTTATTTTGTTATGTTGGTTTTGTGGAGTCCGGTTGCATACGCAGCCAGTAACTACAATAACCATACATCAACAGAAACCGATACATACACCTTCGACATAGGTGTATTTTATGCTAATTCCGATTCAAACATTATTGTCACTAACCCTCAAAATGGCGGCACCTTCCCCATTGATTTTGAAGATGAATTTTTACTCGCAGAAGAACAATACTTACCTTATTTTGAATTCAAATATGCCTTTAACCAACGCCATAATCTATACATTGATTGGAAATCGTTAGATCGACAAGCAGATAACAACTCCATCAGCCAAGACTTTATTCTTGAAGATATTGACGGTAAAGACTATCTAATAGAAGTCGGTGCCAAATTAAATACCGAATTAAATATCGATATTTTACGTATTGGCTATGGCTATGATGTTTGGCAAGGAACCAACTACTCTGTAGGGTTTTCAGTTGGGATACACACAATGTTCATCGAAGCCTCGTTTAAAGGCACGATTGGTACATGTATTCCTGGCACCGACTTAACCAGCTTATGCAGTAATGTTGCTGACACCCCTGAGGTTGTTGACGATAGCTTTACCGCCCCGCTTCCCAATATTGGAATGTATGCTGCCTATGAGTTGTATTCTGGTTGGGAGCTTTATGCCCATACACAATATTTTGCCATTGAGTATGATGATGTAGACGGTTCATTGCTTGACGTGCGTTTAGGGGTACAAGCTAAATTTTGTGAAAATTGGTCATTAAAATTTGCCTATAATTATTATGATGTCGACATTAGCATTGAAAAAAAACGTAAACTGAACGACGCCGAATTAAGAACCTTTGATCATAATATCAACTACAGTTTCACCTGATCCTATGTTTGCGGTCTCTTACGCATTCTAATCACCCACTTTTAGCACTAATGAGCATCTTGTAATGCTTTTTTTGTGATCAGTTAAATGATAATGTCCTACTATACATTTTATTATACCCCCATCACTTTAATGTCTGTTCATAGCCCTGCTCATGAGGCACTTAATGTCTAATACGTTATTACAAACCGCTGCTGCCAATCTGAAAAGAGCGGTTCCGTTAATGCTCAAGTATAAAATCCCGACCACGCCAACAAACTACGCACTTTGGTATGCATATGTTGGCGAGCAAAACCCATTGTTAAATCAAGAACTCGATACAGCTATAAAACAGAATCAAACATGCTCGCCTGTTACCAGTGAATTGTTATATCGAAAACATGTGGCAGATCCGGTCGAGTTAGATGTACGCGAAATGCGTAAAAATTTAGATGCCATGGTATGTGAACTGTCTCAATCATTAATAGACACCAATTTAGACACTGAAACATTTCAAACCCAAATAGACAAAGATTTTAAAAAATTAAGTGATTTGGAAACCAAAGGCTTTTCGCTTGAGCAAGTTATTGGGGTTGTTAGAAGTATTGTAAAAGAATCTTCTAGTATCCGTTCAAGCACTGAAAGCTTTACAGAACAACTCCTTAAAGCTCAGTCTGAAATTGACACATTAAAAACTCGTTTAGCAGAGTCTGAAAAAGACATGTTATTTGATGCCTTAACCAATGTATTGAATCGACGCGCATTTAATCACGATATTGAAGCACAAATTGATTTATCGCCAACAGGCACATGCTTGATTATCATCGATATAGATCACTTTAAAGTCTTTAACGATACCTTTGGTCATCAGCTGGGAGACTTGGTCTTAAAAACGGTTGCCAAAAGAATCCAGGAAGCTTGTCGCGATGGAATTAAGCTGTATCGTTTCGGTGGTGAAGAGTTCGCCATTATTGTGCCAAGTAGCCAATTGAGGGTGGCAAGGCAGCTAGCAGAAGGGATCCGCAGAGCACTGGAAAAACTCAGTGTGAAAGACCGTCGTAGCGACAAAGTGATTGATTCGATTACGGCTTCATTTGGTGTGGCAGAGTGGAAACCCAAACAAAATGTGGCTCAATTAATTGAAGCGACTGACAAATTATTGTATGAGGCAAAACGCCTTGGCCGGAACCGTGTCATGCCAATTTCCAGTTAAACAATAAAGATGACGGTTACAGTCTTCTTTAACGCTCAAAGCTCCGCGTTGTTATCAATCATTATGATGACAACGCTGAGCTTTTTTATTAACTTAATCATTATTGAGGTAATTGCACATAAGCTGCCGCATTTTCGGCGCTAGGATGGGCAAGATGTGGCACATAGCCTAAAAATGGCGCTTGCATCATCTGTTGTAAACTTTGCAAGTTTTCGTCAATAAACGCCATGTCGGCATCAACCTGATTGGCCACCCAACCAGCAATACTCAAACCATCGGCTAGCAGCGCCTCTTGTGTTAACAACGCATGATTTAAGCAGCCGAGTTTCATCCCCACCACCAGAACGACTTCAATTTTAGTGTTTTTCGTTACAGCAGGACTTAACTGAACACTATTGCCATAAGTGGATGTCTCTTGTTGAAGCTGAGTCTGCAATAATTTAACCGTATCAGATAGGTACTCGCCATTGCCTAACGGTAAACGCCAGCCACCAGCCCCTTCAATCAAAGCAAAGTCGGCATTGACCATTGCCGGATGGAACATAGCTTCAAGCACACCTTGTGCACTTAACGCAGTACTGACCTGCAATGCTGCAATATGAGGCGCAATTGCGGGGGCAAAACTGATTGGATTAATCTCATGATACGCTAAGCCCATGTTTGATTGCGCCATTAACATCAAGGCATCGCTGTTGCGTAAACCACTGTCACTCATCTCACAGCCAGACGCGATGGGTTTAAAACCGCATTTATGCCCTTGTGCTTTGGCCAGCAATGCGGCGGAGATTAAGGTTTTACCGCTATCGGTGTCGGTTCCGGTGACAAAATACAACATACTGTTAGCCCCGTTTAGCGCGGATAAACGCGATTTGATATGTTAAAGGAATGCCTTTTTCTGTACGCAGCGTGTTGGATAATTCAACACGCTGTTGCCATTGCTGCTTTGTTAACAACGGTCTGTTCGGGTTATGTTGATGCTGAGCAAATGACGCCCCAACCCCTTTAATGGAGTACAGCAAGCTACGTAAATCATCAAAATAGACTTGAATACTTTCAAGTTTGATATCAATACTTTGCCATGTATTATTTTGAGTTTGCGATGACATAAATGCTTGTTTTAACGCCGAAACGGAGTTGAATTGATTGACATGAAAACCTAAGGTTTTCAACTCGGCTAAACTGCCATCTGCCACAATACTCAAATGGCACTCACCATTTGGGCGTAACACGCGCTGAAATTCACAAAACGCTTGCGGCAATTTGGCGCACCACTGCAATGCCAAATTAGAATAAATACTGTCAACAGACGCAGGCTGTAACCCCAAGGACTGGGCATCACTACACAAAGGCAAATACTCTGTGAATTGTTGGGTTAACTCAGTGAGCATCCCATGGGCAATATCGACTGCCACAACCTGATTAACCGCACTAAATGCACCAAAATCGGTACCCTGCACCAGCACCCACATCCAATAACGTACCGGTTAAATTTGCTTGCTGTAACAATTTTTGCGCACTTAAGCGTTGCAATACATCATGCTGTTTGTATTGGCTTGCCGCAGTTGAAAACTTATTGGCCAGTGGATTATCTAACGTCATGAGGTTGCTCAGTGATCCAAATTGATGTCGTTACAATGTGTGTAAAAGTGCTCATGTATTTGTGTCTGCATCATTGTGATTCATCAGCGATGCGAGTGCAGCCACCAAGGCACGAATATCGTCAGCCTGATGCTGTGCATTGAGGGTGATCCGTAATCGAGCTTGCCCCTTAGGCACAGTAGGTGAGCGTATTGCCCCCACCAAAAAACCTTGTTGAGTTAACTGCTTTGCAATGGCAATCACACGTTGATTATCACCAACCATAATCGGTTGGATAGCCGTTAACGATTCAGTTAACGGTAATTGATTTTGTGTAGCGACCTGTCTAAACAGCGCGATATTGGCCAACAGTTGGGTTAACAATTGCGGATGCGAATATTGCCAATTAATCGCCGCTAATGCTAAATGAGCATTAGCAGGAGATAACGCCGTTGAGTAGATATATTCCCGCGTTGTCGCCACCAGATAATCAATGACATTTTGAGAGGCTAAAATGGCCGCGCCCTGGCAACCTAATGCTTTGCCAAAGGTGACCACTTGAATATCGACCTTGTCTGCGTTAACCAAGTCTCTGGGTAACACACCAAAGCCATGAGCATCATCAACAATCAACCAACAGTGATGCTCGCGACATAAACTTGAAAGTTCAGTGATGGGGGCGATATCACCGTCCATACTGAATACGCTTTCAGTCACCACTGCGCTGCCTAGGTTGCGCTCAATCGCCCGCGCAGCGCTACTGAGATCATTATGTAAAAAACGGCTAATTTTGCATTGGCTGTCTTTCAAACCATCAATCACCGACGCATGGACTAACTTATCTGCAATCACTGTGTCATCAGCATTAAATAGTGTTTTCATCAAGGCGCTATTGGCACTAAAACCTGAGCTAAATAGCATACACGCCTGGTGACCCGTTAGCTCACATAAGCGTTGCTCAAGTTGTTGATGGGCAACACTGTAACCACTGACTAATGGCGATGCCCTACTGCCTACACCGTATGTTTGCGCCCCTTGGTAAAGGGCTTGAGCTAACGCAGGCTCTTGAGATAAGCCAAGGTAATCATTGTGACTAAAATCAATAACCTTGGCTTGCGAAACAAGCCCATTAACCTGCCTTTGACGCAAAAGACCCGTCGTGTGTAATTGCTCCAAGGTAGTATTTATCCGCTGAGCGAGTGGATGGTTATCCGTTACTGACAGATCTGATTTTGCCATGGCTAATTACAGTGCCGCGGCATCGTAAAATTGCTTGGTAGACTTATCTTGCTTAGCACTGGCTTTGGCAAGTAATGCACTGTCGGATTCAATATTGGCTTGCGCCTTGCTCAGGGTGTAAGCCCAAACGACGGAACAGGCTCATGTCATCGTTTTCTTCTGGGTTTGGCGTAGTCAGTAACTTACAACCGTAGAAAATTGAATTGGCACCGGCAAAGAAACACATTGATTGTAATTCATCGCTCATATTCTCACGCCCAGCAGATAAACGTACCCGCGACTTAGGCATCAAAATACGTGCAACCGCAATGGTGCGCACAAACTCAAGTGGGTCAAGATCATCTAACTTTTCAAACGGTGTACCTGCCACTTTCACTAACATATTGATAGGCACTGAATCTGGATGATGCTCTAAATTGGCTAACTGTTGTAGCAAACCGGCACGATCAGTGGCTTGCTCGCCCATACCTACTATACCACCAGAGCATACTTTCATACCTGAGGCGCGTACATTCGATAAGGTATCTAAGCGGCTTTGGTAGGTACGAGTGGTAATGACATCGCCATAGTATTCTGGCGAGGTATCGAGGTTGTGGTTGTAATAGTCTAAACCCGCATCGGCAAGTTGATCGGCTTGTTCAGATGACAACATACCTAAGGTCATGCAGGTTTCCATGCCTAAAGCACGCACATCTTTAACCATTTGAGTTAAATACGGCATGTCTTTATCGCGCGGGTTACGCCAAGCGGCACCCATACAAAACCGTGATGCGCCAGCAGCTTTAGCACTTTTAGCCTCTGTTAATACTTTTTCAATTTCAAGTAAACGTTCTTTCTCAAGCCCGGTGTCATAACGCGCGCTTTGAGGACAGTATTTACAATCCTCAGGGCATGCACCGGTTTTAATCGATAAAAGACGACTGATCTGCACTTCGTTAGGATCAAACGTTTCACGATGAATACTGTGTGCTTTAAACAATAAATCATTCATCGGCAATGCAAACAATGCTTCAATTTCTGCTTTTTGCCAATCGTGACGAACTTCAGCTAACGACATGGATCTTTCCTTTATTTTGACTTTCTGTTGGCTAGGATACCCTGAGCCCGTAAACTGTCAACGCAGCGAACACTTCGCCCTTTACAAGCGGTCAAAAAGCGAGCACCTATAATTATGACACTTTCAAACACAAATACCACTATCGATTATACTTTTGATCAGCAACATATTTGGCATCCTTATACCTCTATGACCCAGTCACTGCCTGTGTATGGTGTGGTTTCCGCTCAAGGTTGCGAGCTGACGTTAGACAGTGGAGAAGTGTTAATTGATGGCACCAGTTCATGGTGGTCATGTGTGCATGGTTATAGTCATCCGACCATTTTAGCGGCCATGCAACAGCAACTTTCAAGCCTAAGCCATGTGATGTTTGGCGGCATCACCCACCAGCCAGCTATTGAAGTGTCAAAACGCCTAGTGCAAATGACCAGCGCCAATTTAACCAAAGTATTTTTGGCCGACTCAGGTTCTATTTCCGTTGAAGTGGCTCTAAAAATGGCGCTGCAGTATTGGCAAGGCCTCAATAAACCACAGAAACAGCGGATTATGACGGTAAAAAGTGGTTATCACGGCGATACTTTTGCCGCCATGAGTGTGTGCGATCCAGACGGCGGCATGCACACTATGTTTGGCAATAACGTCACTAAACAGGTGTTTATCCCTGCGCCAACATCGAAATTTAATGAAGCACTCAATCAAACCGATAGCGATGCTCTAGAATATGCATTTAGCCAACACCACCAAGATATTGCCGCGGTGATCATAGAGCCGATTATGCAAGGTGCAGGCGCAATGCGTTTTTACTCGCCAGCCTATTTAGCTAAGCTGCGAGCCCTATGCGATGAATACCAAGTGCTATTAATACTTGATGAAATTGCCACCGGCTTTGGCCGCACCGGAACATGTTTTGCTTATGAGCACGCTAATATTGAAGCGGATATTTTATGTGTAGGTAAGGCGTTGACAGGCGGTTACATCAGTTTAGCCGCCACCTTGTGCAGTGATGAAGTCGCTAATGGCATTAGCGACTCTCCTGCAGGCGTGTTTATGCACGACTCTACATTCATGGGCAACCCCTTGGCTTGCGCTGCTGCCACTGCCAGTTTAGATTTATTGCTTCAAGGTGACTGGAAACAACAAGTCAACGCCATTGAAGCCCAACTAAAACAAGAGCTCGCCAGTGTCATTGATTTAGCCCAAGTTAACGATGTACGTGTATTGGGCGCCGTTGGGGTGATAGAAATGATAAACAGTGTCAATACCGCACAATTACAACAAGCATTTGTTGACCTTGGGGTATGGGTAAGGCCGTTTAATAAATACATTTATATTATGCCGCCTTACACGATTAGCGCAGCGCAACTGACGCAACTCACCTCAGCAATGGTGAGCGTTGCAGGCAGCATTGCAAATAGCGGCAACAAACAGCAATTTATTAGTCATGGTTAGCCAATACTTGCTGGGCATAGGATATGATCGCGTCAGAGACTTCTTTATAAACTCCCTTGAGTAAAATCCAATGGTGCCAATACAGTGTCTCTTCAATGATTTTGTCTGGCAAGATCTGTACTAACTCTCCACTGGCTAGCTCATTGCTCACTTGTAACTGTGGGGCTAAACAATAAGCAGCGCCGTGTTTAGCCATATTAATGAAGGCTTCTGATGACCGCACGGCATGGAGTGGGTATTGGCCATCTTCTAAACCAAAATGTTGCTCAATAAAACGGGTGTGCATATTGTCTTTATGATCAAAGGCTATCCCTGGTGCCCGCATTAACGTTTGCGCATTTATCCCATCATAAAAGTAACGTTCAACAAACTCTGGCGTCGCAACAACAATATAATTAACCTTGCCTAATCGCGTTAACTGGCACCCTTTTATCGCCACATCTTGTACGGCTATCGCTCCAAATGATTGGCCATCTTTGAGCCGTTCAAGAGTGCGTTCCTCATCTTCAATCAATAAATTGACTTCTAATAGATGCTTTTTAATTAAAGGGGCAATCGCCGGAATAAGCCAGGTCGCCAGAGAATCCGCATTGGTGGCAATATGCAATGTTAACGGGGTTAATGGCGCATTAGGCATTACACTTGGCAATAATTCTGCCTCAAGCTGTACGACTTGATAATAATGCCTTAAAAGTTGCTGACCTAACGCCGTAGCGCGAATTGGATGACTTCGGATTACAACAGATTGAGCCAGCTGCTGTTCTAACTGCTTAATCCTTTGTGACACCGCTGATTGCGACAAACACAATACATTGGCAGCTCGTTCAAAGCTTTGCTCTTTTATCACACAACTCAATGCTTGCAGTAATTTGTAGTCGAGTTTACTCATGGCAATCACCTTTTGGTTCAATCTGTCATCTTAACGGATCGATCTAGCATCTTCATTAATTTTACTTATGAGTAAGTAAAACTATTAATTTAACTTATACACAAACAATGAGTACTTTAGCGGCTTATTAACAAACAAGCTCATCATAAGGACACTTATGGCTATCTCAGCATTACTGCAAGGTTTAATTCTCGGCGTAGGGATGATCATTCCCATTGGGGCACAGAACGCCTATTTACTCAGTCAAGGAATTAAACGTAATCATCACTTTTTAGCAGCAACCATTTGCATGCTTTGTGATGTTATTCTAATTGGTTTAGGAATTTTTGGCGGCGGTAAGCTCATCGCCAGTAGCGAATGGTTAATGTTAATTATTGCTTGGGGAGGGATCAGTTTTCTGATTGTTTATGCCGCTATCTCTTTTACTAAAGTATGGAAAAATCATTATCAAACTACAACTCATGAGGCCGCAACTAATAGCCGTAAACACATTATTGGCACCACATTAGCGGTAACTTTACTTAATCCTCACGTTTACCTCGATACCGTGATGATTTTAGGCAGTGTGGGCGGCATGTTTGAGGGTAATGAACGATGGGCATTTGCCATAGGCACAGTATTGGCATCAGTTTTATGGTTTTACAGCCTTGCTTTTGGTGCCGCTAAATTGGCTCCCTGGTTAGGTAAACCCCAAATACAACGTATGGTCGATGCTTTAGTCGGCGCTATTATGCTATTCATTGCTTATTCAGTATTTAACACCTTACTCAATAATGGTGCCACCCTACCACATTAGCCTCGATATTAGAGTCGGTCACGGCTAAACAAGCACACTATGGTGAGCATATTTAGCCGCTTCAAATAGGTATAATAATCACATCCCGATTCGCTCTGACACCATCGCCCCTGAAAATTCTTCATCGTCTAACCATTTTAATTTGGCTAATGGATAACCTAAAAACCATTTAGTACGCTCAAGGACAATCCGGGTGTTAATGCGTTTGATTCTTAAATCCGGTTGATCGCTTAAATATGCGCATACTTCATTTAATGCTTTAATGTTAGGAAAGCAACTTAACGAAATATAGTCCACATCACCACTTAACTGCATGCAGTCCATTATTTCGGGGATGTCATTAATCCGGTTAACAAAACGACGCTGAGAAGGTGCACTATTATCTTCTAAGGTAAATTCAATGTAAGCCAACACATGTTCACACAGCTGATCCAGATTGATATCGGCATGTAAATTACGAAAGTAACCCGCTTCTTTTAATGCTTTGACCCGTTGAAAGCAAGCACTGGGCGATAAGTTTACTTTTTCAGCTAATTCGATATTGGTGACCGCACCCTCTAGGTGCAATGTGGATAATATTTTTTTATTGTAACTGTCAATCTTCAATTTCTTCTTCATTGCCTCTACCCACCGTGCTTATGCAACTTTCTATATTGAATCATCGTTCGTTAATTTGCAAAAACAAGACAATTTTGTGCAAAAGCGCTACAAATTTTTCGAATTTAGCCCTAATTACAAAATATTATTTTGCAGGCAAAGCCGCAAAATGACTACAAGCGATTTATTTAACAAATTGATTACGATTACCCACTACTAATATAACTTCAAGAGGGAACGCCATGACCCCATATACCCAGACTCTATTTACAAAAAAATCTTTTGTTGCTGCAGCGATTTCGATGGCGATAAGTTCCCCATTATTAGCAGAGGAAAACCAAAGCCAAGCAGAAGCAATTGATACTAATGGCGTAGAAAGGATCTCTATTACCGCCCGTGGTCGTGTCGAAACCTTACAAAACGTGCCCGATTCCGTTACCGCTTTTAGTGCAGATATGATTGAAACCCAGCGCATTACTAATTTTCGTGATGTCGCTGATATGACGCCTAACCTGAGCCAATTAGATAACTTTCGCCCAGGACTGGCTCGCATTACTATCCGAGGATTAATTACCCCTCAAGTGGGTGATGCACCGCTGGCCTTTGTGGTTGATGGCGTTACCGCCCCAGATTTAGAATTTATCAACCAAGATTTGGTCGACATTGAGCGTATTGAAGTGATGCGGGGGGCTCAAGGTGCGTTATACGGTAAAGGGGCGATTGGCGGTGCCGTAATTGTTACCACCAAAAAACCGACCGAAGATATTGAAGGCTCAGTCAAAGGCTCTTATGGCAATGGCAACACCTATAATTTCAGTGGCGTGGTATCGGGCTCGTTAAATGAACAAGATAGCGCGTTTTTCCGTGTCGGCGGGTATACCAAACATAGCGACGGATTAATTGATAACGTCTTTTTAAATGATGAGGCTGACTATCTATCTGAAGACTCAGCGTTTGCACAGCTTCAATTTGATTTGTTTGAAGAGACAAGCTTAAACCTCAAAGGACGTTATACCACCTCAGATGCGGGTTTTGCCTATTACCAGAACGTATCAGAAGACAGCAAAGAAGACTATGACCTAGAGACTTCACAAAACATTGATAACAATGACCAACGCGATGTTTATGAGTTAAGCGCCAAATTAACCCAAGAGTATGAACTAGGTATATTTGACTTCATCACTGCATATAGCAATTCTGAAAACGAACACTTTTATGATGGTGATTACTCCGCTGATGCCACATTCATTGATGAGGACGGCTTTTTTAGAGCGCCATTTGCTACAGAAGGGCTTTATGACATTGAATCATTCACCCTCGAGTCACGCTTTACCTCGCGAGGCGATCAAGCATTAAGATGGGCTGTTTCTGCTTTTTATCAAGATAAACAACGTGACAACACCATTAACTTTTTTGATGACTTTGCCGGTGATACGGCGCAATCTCGATCGGACTTTAATGACGACAGCCTCTATTTTACTATTGCCGATAAAAATAGCAGTAAAGCCTGGGCACTGTCAGGGCAAACAAACTACGATATTACTGACAAACTTGAATTAACCACCGCATTACGTTACGACGAAGACAAGCGTGAATCCTATGACCCTGGTGCACGTGAAGAGACTTTTGCTCAAAAAACATTTAGCCAATGGCAACCAAAAGCCACGCTCGCCTATCAAGCAACAAACGACTTATTGCTATATGCTGGTTACTCAAAAGGGTTTAGAAGCGGCGGCTTTAATGAACCCGCTGAAGGCATTAGCCGCTCATTTGACCAAGAAGTGTCAGACAGTTATGAAACAGGGTTTAAATCGAGCTTATTTGATAACCGCTTAACCCTAAATGGCGCATTGTTTTGGATAGATCAGTCAAATGCACAAATCACTCAATTTAATATTGATACCTATACCCTAGAAAACCTGTCTATCGACAAAGTTGAAACAAAAGGGCTTGAACTTGAAGCCGACCTTGCAATCACCG
Source organism: Shewanella phaeophyticola (assembly GCF_025398315.1). GTDB lineage: Bacteria > Pseudomonadota > Gammaproteobacteria > Enterobacterales > Shewanellaceae > Shewanella > Shewanella phaeophyticola. The sequence continues at coordinate 1,246,631 of NZ_JAODOQ010000001.1, read as the reverse complement.
ATGACTTAGATCTGCGTTTCAGTGCTGGGATTGTCGATTCTGAAATCAAAGAGTTTGACCGTCAGCCAGAATTGGTCGGCTACACGCAATTTTATGTCGCCGATTACAACTATGCACTGTCGATGAATCACCACTATCAACTCAATGGCGAATGGGCGTTATTGTCACGTGCTGACGTGCAAGTTGTTGGAGCCACAATCATTTTCAATCGATATCGCAGACATTCGTTCATCATCTTCAACCACATTAAATCTAGGTGTTGGGGTTAAATCTGAGCAATGGACAATTCAAGCTTATGTTGACAACCTAACTGATGAGCGAAGCATAGAAGACTTGTTTATTGTGGCTGACGGAGTGACCGATCTTGCACGCCAACCCAATAAACCTCGTAGCTTCGGTATCGAAGCGATTTACAACTTCTAAGCAATTTAACATGGTGTTAATGGCGCGAATACCTGCGCCTTTACTAGGAATCAATATGGCTGAGCCCCACACAATCGATGACTTGCTAGAAGACTACGCAACCACACCTGTGCCGCAAAATAAAACCCATAATGGTTGGCGTATTGGCATGGTCAATGGTGGCCTAGCCTTTGCGGTACCAGGACTCATTACCGGCCTAGAAATCGGCTCCGCGTTAGGATTAGAGCAAAGCATATATGCCTTTTTAATCGGCGGGTTTATCTTGTCGGTGTTAGGCACGATTACAGGCTATGTGGGTATGAAAAACCGCTTAAGCTCGTGTATGACGATGAAATTTGTCTTTGGCTTGCAAGGTGCCAATATTGTCAGTTTGGCCTTTGTATTGTCATTACTTGGTTGGTACGGTGTTAACATCAATTTGTTTAGCGAGGTGGCAGCTCAGTTTTCAATGCAGCTTTTTGATTATGCGCCACCTATTTGGATATTCGATATTGCTGCCAGCATAGTGATCACCTTAACTACCTTATGGGGCTTTAAGTTTATTGAGCGCGTCTCAAGCCTTTTTGTGCCCATTTTGTTTTTGCTGGTGGCCTACATGCTTTATCAAAGCTTGGGCTATGTGGTGAACGACACGCCCTCTACCGGTAGCCTAACAGGGATAGATTTCACCTTTGGTGAAGCGGTATCAGCGGTTGTCGGCAGCTTTATTGTAAGCGTGGTATTAATGCCAGATTTTAGCCGCTTTGCAGCCAAGCCAAAAGACACGGTCATCGCCTCTTTTTTACCTTTTATGTTTATCAGCAATTTTGTCTATATCGCAGCAGCAATTGCCGGTTTAGCAGTAGTGAACGCTGACATACTTGTAGTGATGTTAACCCTTGGCTTAGGGATGTTTGCCTTTGTGTTATTAATTGCGTCAAGTGCCGTGACCAATGTGGTCAACCTTTATAGTGCCGCATTAGGTTTTAATGCCATTACACCGCATTGGTCAGAATGGAAAATCATCATTGCTGGCGGAGTGTTAGGTGCCGTGATGGCATCACTCAATTTACTCGATAACTTTACCGGATTCATTTTTAGTTTATCGATTCTTTTTAGCCCTGTTGCCTCAATTTACATTGTCGATTTCTTATTTATTCAACAGCAAAAAATTTATCAAATTGAACATTTAAATCAAACTGCTACGTTTAATTTTCACGCATTAGTGGCTTGGGTTGGCGGGATTGGGTTTGCCATGATGGCCAATAACGGCTGGCTAACGCTGACAGGTATTGAAGTATGCGACGCCATGTTAATCACAGCCCCACTTTACTTTGTCCTCAAAAAATTTATGGCAAACAGTAAGCTTCAAAGTTCAACACACAACTTATAAAACCAACAAAAAAATTAAACCTTTGATTTTAAATTATATATACCAGAGAGTCATATGAAGTCATTAACGCGTTTAGAGTTAACAGATATTTTGCACGGATGTGTTATTTTAGGTACAGGTGGCGGTGGCGAAATGGATGAAGGTATTGCCTACATTGATGCTGCATTGGCCGCAGGAAAAACCTTTACCCTTGTGGATGTCGACGAGGTCCCTGAGGGGAGAAAAATCTGCACACCTTATATGCTTGGTGCATTATCGGCGCTATCTGAAGCCGAAGAAGCCGTTTATGCCAGATTACCTAAAAGTGATATGTCATCCATGATGACCGCATTTAAACGCCTTGAGCAATACACCAAAGAGAAGTTTTACGGCACCATTTGTTGTGAACTCGGCGGCTCAAATACGGCAATTTCTTTTTATGTGGCCGCGATGGCCGATGGCTATATTATTGATGCCGATGTTGCAGGGCGCGCCGTGCCTGAAATCACCCACTCTACCTATTATTTTAATGATATCCCCGCAGCGCCAGTTGTGGCCGCGAATGAATTTGGCGAATGTTTTATTTGTGAAAATATTATTGATGATTTACGCGCCGAAACGGTTGTACGTGCTTTATCGGTGATCAGCCGTAATGATATTGCCGCTATCGATCACGCGATGCCAATTGAACAAGTCAAAGGTGCGGTAATTAAAGGCACAATTTCTAAGGCGCTGGCCATTGGTAAAGCTTATCGTCTTGCAAAAGAGCAAGGTCAAGATATTGCACAGACCATAGCAATTCACGGTGAGGGCTATGTTGCATTTAGAGGTCAGGTTTCACACTCACAATTTAGCACCGAAAAAGGCTTTACCATTGGCACTGTCACCATTGATGGCAGTGGTGAGTACCAGCAAGAGCAATACCAATTAGAAATCAAAAATGAGCATCTTGTAGCACGACGTAATGGTGAAGTTGATGTCACTATCCCTGATTTGATTTGCTGTATTGATATGGACAACCAAGTTGCAATTACGACTCCGAATCACCATGTTGGCTTAAATGTCGCTATTGTGATTTTACCGGCGCCAAAAGAGTTTGTTACCCAGCGCGGCTTGCAAGCATTTGATCCAGCTTATGTTGGCTTATCAACGCCCTATGAGCCTGCTGTAGCAAAACATTTTGCCAAACTGGGTAAACAAACCGCTTAAACAACACAATGTAAGTACTAAGCCCGCATTGCAACAAAGCCTGGTATTTGTGTAATGCGGGTTAACCAAGCTCTTATCTGTGGGTAATCAACTAAATCAAAACCACCTTGATGCGCCACATGGGTATAATACCATTTCCATTAATTATGTGACCAATCAGAGTCGCTCAGACTGTTCAGTTTGAGGCGCATTGTTGAAATAATGGTTATTCCCTTCTAAGGCAATGCAACAAAGAAATGGACTGTCTGAGCGTCTCCTGCAAGGCGGGTTTCTGTGCCTTCTATGCTGCTTAATAGTATTTTGACGTACGACTGCATGGATGCAGGAGGTAGAGCAACGCAGGAGCAGTTGCCGAGAGCAACTATGCCTACAATCCTATTACTTGCCTAGAAGGTACAGAATTCCCGCTGAATGACCAGATAATTAGTGGAATTGGTATAAGCATAAAGCGCAATATCGGCTAAGGTAAATTGCTCGCCACACAAAAAAGGCTGCTGTGAAAGTGTAAATTCCATGACGCTGAGCGCTTTATAGCCTTTAGCATGTAAAGCATGGTACTCGGCTATACGATCATCCGGTAAGCCTAAATACAGTTGAATATAACGAAGCCACGGCAATATAAGGCTCATGACTGTATTGCTCAAAGAACAACCACTGATACATCTTCGCTTTGCTAAACTGATCGTCAGGAATGAGCGAAGAATTAGCCGCCAAATACCCCATCATCAAGTTCAATTAACGGTATTTTTCCTGTCGGGTTTTTAGCTAAATAGGCTGCGGTCTGTGTGTCACCTTTAGCAATACTCATCTCTTGCCATTGGTGCTCAATATTGAGCATATGTAACACCAGTTGCACCTTGTAGCAATTGCCTGACACACTGTCGCCGTATGCTTTTAACATGTTATGTCAACTCCAATGTAGCCACTATTTTTTAACTAAACTCGAGATCAGGGCGCGCAACGCCGCAGGTTTTACCATTTTTGCCATATAGTGATAACCGCGTCGTTCAATGTCATCAACGAGATCTTTATTGGTGTTAGCGGTGATTAAAATCCCGGGCACGTGTGCACCATAACGTGAGCGAATATCATCCATGGCATCAACGCCATTTTTATCATCATCTAAATGATAATCAGCCAAAATAATGTCTGGCGCAACGCCCTTAAGCCCCAACTTAATGCGTGCATCAGCGATATCGGTCGCACAAATAACCTCACATTGCCAACGGCTTAAAAGGGAATCAAGCCCTGCTAAAATCGCCTCTTCGTTGTCTATGCATAACACTTTGACGCCAGCAAGAGGCTGCATTAGCGAAGATATCGGTTTAGTCACGACTTGGCTTACCGTTTCCCCTAAAGGCACCATGATAGAAAACATAGAGCCTTGGCCTAACACTGACTGAACTTGAATAGGATGATCAAGGACTTTGCTTATTCGGTCAGCAATGGCCAAACCAAGGCCTAAACCACTCACATTACGGCTGCTAGGATGGTTTAAGCGTTTAAACTCTTTAAAAATCTCTTGGGTTTCGTGCTCATCGATACCGCAACCAGTATCAAGTACTTGGATTTCAATAAACTCACCACGATGACGACAACCTAATAACACCCCGCCGCCGCGGGCATATCGATACGCATTGGTTAAGAAATTTTGTAAAATACGTCTAAGCAAAGACGGATCAGAGTTTACGGTTGCTGAACATGGCACCATCGCAAATGATATTTGGTTATCACCTGCCATAGCCTCAAACTCAATGGCTAAGCCATTAATCACCTCAGAAATTGAAAAGTCGCGGCGATTAACATCGACCATGCCTGAATCAAGCTTAGAAATATCTAATAAGTCGGTCAGCAGTTCACCGGCAATTTTTAATGAGCTATTCACGTGGGTTAATGTGGTGCGCGCTTCTAAATCTAAATTTGGGTATTGTGATAATGACGCGGTAAATAACCTAGCGGCATTGAGCGGCTGCATTAAATCATGGCCGACTGCAGCAAGAAATCGGGTTTTAGAGGCATTAGCCAGCTCCTCTTGCGATTTGGCTTCAAGTAACTCGCTGTTGAGCATCGCCAATTCATAAGTACGTTCTTGCACTCGACTTTCTAGGGTTTCATTGGCTTCAAGTAAGGCTTTTTCTTGTAAACGATATTGAGTGATATCAGTAAAGGTCATCACAAAACCGCCATCGGGCATTGGGTTACCCTGGATTTTAATCACTTTACCGTCACGACGTTCTCGCTCTGAAGTATGCGGCGTGCCGTTGCGCATATGCTGCACCCTAATGGCCACTTTTTGCTCAACATCACCTTTACCACAAAATCCACGTGAGGCATTGAAGCGGATCACGTCAGCAATTGGCATGCCTTGCTGTAAAAAACCATCTGGATATTGATATAAATCGGCATAACGATAATTCCAAGCGACTAAATTCAGGTCTTTATCCACCACGCTCATCCCTTCATAGGCATGCTCAATTGCGCCGCGCAACATGTCTTGGCTTAAAATGATTTTGGATGATGCTTCATCGACCAAGCTGAACACTTCATCGAGTGCTAAATCACGACCTTGCAGCACCGAGTCCATCACCAGCGAAGCACTAGACGCTCCAAGTACTCCTGACAACATATGCTCAGTATGGGCTATGAGCTCCTCTGGCGCAGCCTTATACCAACTGTCACTTTTTACAGCCTCGGGTGAAAAACGACTAAAACTTTCATAGGCACGAGTCGGGCTGACAAATCGACTAGCAAGGATCAATAAATCTTGTTGTGAAATGCGCTTCTGGCGCTTATTTGTGTCTTGCTTTAATGACCAAGGCTTAACAAAGTTACTCGCTTGAATACGCTCAGCAACCCCTGCCCTAAACCAAATAGACCCCAATACGTAACACACGACATTAGCCAGTAACGCGACTAACGTGTCACTGACATTCGGCGTTATCGAATTCAGTAAGTCAAATTCACCACCAATTAAGCGTGCACCAGCCCCTTGAAGCAATATAAAACACCATAAGCTAAAGCCCACCGCGAGACCAAGATAAACCCCAGTACGATTACCGTGTTTCCAATACAATCCACCCACCAATGCTGGCGCCAATTGTGAAAACGCGCCAAACGACAACATACCCAATTGCGATAACGAATCGCTGTCAGCCAACGTTAAATAACTTAAATAGCCAAAACCTAAAATCACCACAATAGCTAAACGTCGTACATTAAGTAATAACTGCGAAAACTGGCTAAAGTTCTTTTCTTTAATTTGTCCTGTGCGCAATAAAAATGGCACGAGCCATTCGTTACTTACCATCACACTGATGGTAACAACAGCAACAATCACCATGCCTGTTGCTGCTGACAAAGTGCCAAGTAAAGCAATCACGGCTAAAAAGGGTTGGTCAAGTGCCAGCGGTAAGTTGATGACATAGGTATCAGCGGTAACAGAGTCACCCAATAATACTTTGCCAGCCAATGCTAAAGGGGCGACAAACATGCCGAATAAAGCCAAATAAATAGGAAAAATCCAACGTGATTTTTTTAATATATGCTCGCCGCCACATTCCACCACCATGACGTGAAATTGCCTTGGCATACATAAAAATGCCGCCATACCCACAAATAACTCAGGTAAAAATGATTCCAAACGCAAGTGGCTATTTTCTATTAACCCCTTCGCTGAAGCTTGCTGCCAAATATCGCCAAAACCATCAAAAAAACCAAAGCTAATCACAACCCCAACAACAATAAAGGCGGCTAATTTAACTAAAGACTCAAACGCAATAGCGACCATCATTCCGGGATTATGTTCGGTGGCATCAAGTTTTCGAGTACCAAATAAAATCGCAAATACGGCTAATAACATGGTGATTAACAGCGGCACAGCCACCGGGCTTAACGGGTTGTCGTCGGGCTGAAATAAATTAAGGCTAAACACCATCGCTTTTAATTGCAGCGCGATGTACGGCATGATGCCAAAGAGCGCAATAAGGGTAACAATTGCGGCTAATAATTGTGACTTGCCATAACGGGCAGCAATAAAGTCAGCCACCGAGGTGATATTTTGAGCTTTAGATACCACCACCATTTTGCGCAACATACCAAAACCAAGGGTAAACACTAAAATGGAGCCAACAAAAATAGGTAAAAAAGACCATAAATCAGTGGCAGATTGTCCAACCGTGCCCAAAAAGCTCCATGAAGAGCAATACACCGCCAAACTTAAGCCGTAAATCCACACTTGCAGTTTTTGGCTAATTTTACTAAACCAGCGCTCAGCGCCCCATGCCAAAATAAACAGAAGTGACACATAGCACACCGCAATTACGGCCACAATAAGAGTTAAATTCATCAGACATCCGCTATCATTTCATTGTTATTTACAGTCAATTTTATTCTTACTCCAACAAAGCAGGTTGAACATAAAACAATCGACCCTAGCTAAATTTGAGATTTTACTTGTTATCAGCTGTACTTTTCACTCACTTTAACACGTGCAACAGACTAAATATTAAGGATATTTTAAAACTAGACCAAGGTCTAATAGTTTTGATAGTCGGTTGCAGATGATACTTTAGCTACGCCATTTTTTAGAAAGGGAAGCCCCTATGAGCTCGCAGTCTCTTTACAAAGTTCCTAGTGACATTGCAGACAACGCACTGGTTAATAACGATCAATATAAGAAAATGTACCAGGAGTCCATCGTTAATCCAGAAGGTTTTTGGAGAGAACACGGCAAACGTATCGATTGGATTAAACCTTACACTAAAATTAAAAAAACCTCATTTGATGATCACAATTTATCAATCAACTGGTTTTATGACGGCACATTAAATGCCTCAGCAAACTGTTTAGACCGTCATTTAGAACAGCACGGCGATAAACTGGCCATTATTTGGGAAGGTGATGACGCAAATGAACAGCGTAAAATTACCTATGCAGAATTACACGCTGACGTTTGTAAATTTGCCAATGCATTACGCGGCCAAGGTGTTGGCAAGGGTGATATCGTCACAATTTACATGCCTATGGTGCCAGAAGCCGCTGTAGCGATGCTTGCTTGCGCCCGAATTGGTGCTGTTCACTCTGTAGTATTTGGTGGTTTCTCGCCAGATTCGATTGCAGCAAGAGTCATTGACGGTAAATCTAAAGTACTAATTACCTCTGATGAAGGCGTACGTGGTGGACGTAAAATTCCGTTAAAACGCAGTGTTGATGAAGCGATTGCCAACCCTGATGTCACCTCGGTTGAAAAAGTCATTGTTCTAAAGCGTACCGGTGGCGATATTGATTGGGTTGAAGGTCGTGATGTGTGGTGGCATTCATTAATGGAAGTCGCTTCTGAGTATTGCCAACCTGTTGAGATGAATGCTGAAGACCCATTATTTTTACTCTATACCTCAGGCTCAACCGGTAACCCTAAAGGTGTGTTACATACCACTGGCGGATACATGGTTTATGCCTCGATGACACATGAATATGTGTTTGATTATAAAGCAGATGAAGTTTACTGGTGTACTGCTGACGTTGGTTGGATTACCGGCCACTCGTACATGGTGTATGGATCATTTGCTAACGCTGCTACGGTATTAATACATGAAGGTGTGCCAAATCATCCGTCGCCTGCGCGTCTTGGCGAAATGATTGACCGTCATAATGTCAATATTCTTTATACTGCGCCAACATTAATCCGAGCATTAATGGCTGAAGGTAAAGAACAATTTAGCAGCTATAAAGGTGACTCTCTGCGCATTATGGGCTCAGTTGGCGAACCTATTAACCCTGAAGCTTGGCGTTGGTACCATGAGGTGATCGGTCATGAAAACTGCCCGATTGTAGATACCTGGTGGCAAACCGAAACCGGCGGTATTCTCATTAGTCCATTACCGGGCGCAACAGACACTAAACCCGGTTCTGCAACCCGTCCATTTTTTGGTGTACAACCTGCATTAGTTGACAACATGGGCAATATCGTTGACGGCGCCACAGAAGGTAACCTGGTGATCCTTGACTCTTGGCCTGGCCAAATGCGAACGGTATACGGCGACCATGACAGATTTGCCCTAACCTACTTTAAAACGTTCCGTGGCATGTACTTTACCGGTGACGGTGCCCGTCGTGATGAAGATGGTTATTACTGGATTACAGGTCGAGTTGACGATGTGATTAACGTATCAGGCCACCGTTTAGGCACAGCAGAAGTAGAAAGTGCGTTAGTGTCGCATGATCTCGTCGCTGAAGCAGCTGTAGTTGGTTACCCTCATGATATTAAAGGACAAGGCATTTATGCTTATGTAACCTTAACTCGTGGAACAGAACCAACTGAAGAGTTACGCCTAGAATTACGCCAATGGGTACGTAAAGAAATTGGCGCGTTAGCGACACCAGATCTTATTCAATGGGCTAGCGGACTACCTAAAACGCGTTCAGGTAAAATTATGCGTCGTTTCTTACGTAAAATTGCTGCCAATGAAGTTACCAACTTAGGGGATTCTTCAACGCTAGCAGATCCAGCAGTAATCGACACCTTAATCGAAACCCGTTTAAATAAAACGGAATAACGATACTCAAGTTAGTGTTCTATCCACCCATGAGAAATCCTGACCAATTTCTCTTTCGGCCCCTCATTTGAGGGGCTTTTTTTGTCTTAATTAGTGCTAGGGCTCAAACTACTCATCGTTAACTTAGTGTGCTGGCAGCTCGCCATAGACGGTGTCGATACTCACCTGATAAACATGTTCTGCTTGGGCTAATTTATAACGGGTTGCCTGACCAACAGCTAAATTTAATATTCTGTCTTTATCGACGATATTAGGTGCGCCGTCAGACAAATCACTCAAACTCACTGTGAGTTGAATATTTTCAGCCTGCAGCTGCTTTGACGTCATCGTCACTCCATAATCACCTTCGACCTCAATGGAAATAGTGTCATTTAACCCCATAAGGATATTCGACGTTGATGAGGTCGTATCTTGAGAGTCAGTGACATATTCTTCAATTGAAAACCCGACTACCAATCCTTGTTCTGCCATGGCAAAATGACTGACAACAAACAAGGCAAGTAATGATAAATACTTCATGGTTGATACTCCTAATATTACGTTTTTTATTTTTAATGGCTAACCTGTCCAAGCAAAAACAAACTTTAACCTACTATTTTTGAGATCAAATCTACACTAAGTCAAAATAAAAAACAGTGGTTAGCTTGCGATTAACGATAAATGATACGGCTTTAAATAAAATCAGATAGTGATAATGCCCTATCAATAAATGTGACTGAATATAACCGAGCAATCAAACTCAGAACCCCATTGAAAACAGTAAACTCCAACGGCCAATTGTATGCTCATTAATCTTCGCGACTACCAACAACAAGCCGTAGACGCCGCTGTAACGCATTTTAAACTCAGCCAGCAATCAGCAGTGCTAGTGCTTCCTACCGGTGCAGGCAAAAGCATTGTGATTGCAGAGCTTGCAAGGATCGCCAATGGTAATGTTTTAGTGCTCACCCATGTAAAAGAGTTAGTGGCACAAAATGCCGAAAAAGTCGGATTGTTGACCCAAGAAGCCAATATTTATTCTGCTGGGCTTAAGCAAAAAAAAGCCAATGGTAAAACCGTTGTCGCCAGTGTTCAGTCTGCTTCTCGCGCGCTCAATCAATTTGATCAAGCATTTTCACTGGTAATTATTGATGAGTGTCATCGCGTTAGTACTGAGTCAACCAGCCAATATCAACAACTGCTGACTCACCTGCGTACTAACAATCCTAATATCAAGTTACTTGGGCTTACAGCAACGCCTTATCGGCTTGGATTAGGCTGGATATATCGCCTTCATTATCATGGAAAAGTGGGCAATACAGATAAACCCATATTCGAAAAATGCATTTTCGAGTTACCCATGCGGCCATTAATCAAAAAAGGCTATTTAACCCAACCCACTATTTTTGATGGACTGAGTGCGCAATATGATTTTAGCAACTTAGCGACACCACAAAGCGATGAATATTCGCAAGCTGAAGTGGACAACTTACTCCATCATCAAGGCCGCGCAACCACAGCCATTATTAAACAAGTAAAACAGCTTGCTCAACATCGGCAAGGTGTGCTCATTTTTGCGGCTACCGTACGCCATGCTAATGAAATAATGGCATTAATGGACGATGATGCCGCATTGATTACCGCAAAAACCCCCCATGGTGAACGTGATGAAATTATTGACCATTTTAAATCAAAGCAACTTAAGTTTATTGTTAACGTTGCGGTATTAACCACAGGCTTCGATGCTCCTCATGTCGATTTAATTGCGATATTACGACTCACAGCATCTGTCAGCCTATTTCAACAAATGATTGGCCGGGGCTTACGGCTCTCCCCCAACAAAACCGATTGCTTAGTGATCGACTATGCTGCCAATGGTTACGACTTATTTTACCCCGAAGTTGGCCAGGCTAAACCAAACAGTAAATCAGTTCCAGTGCAAGTGCACTGCCCTGTTTGCCAATTCGCCAACACCTTTTGGGGGCTCGTTGATGCTGATGGCGACATCATCGAACACTTTGGCCGACGCTGCCAAGGATTGATTGATGACACTAAACAATGTGATTTTCGATTTCGTTCAAAGTCGTGTCCTGACTGCGGCGTTGAAAATGACATAGCAGCGCGTATCTGCCAAACCTGTCAGTCAACCTTAATTGATCCAGATAAACGCCTTAAACAAGTGTTAAATGCCCAGCATCACCATTTATTTAAATGCCAAGAAATGTTGTTACTTTGCCAAGATGAAAAGCTAGTCGTTCAATACATTGACATTGAAGGTAACGACTTCAAACAAACTTTCCAATTTTCTACACCGGCTCAACGCCGAGCATTTTATGCTGTGTTTGTGTTAAGTCACACTCGTACGCCAGGTTTATTACCCCCCAAATATAACCGAGCCAACGATGTCTTAGCCGATAAAGCCCGCTTTAGGCAGCCCGATTTATTGCTGTTAAAGAAAAACAAACACCGTTGGGATTTAGTTGATTCATTTTTTGATTATCAAGGCAAATATAAAATCGATATGAGTTAAAACAAAATTAATCGCGATGCATTATGAAAAAAAAGCGCATATGGTATAAATTGCCCATATCATTAAACAGGAGTCACCATGTTTGTAGTTATTTTTGGCCGCCCAGCTTGCCCATTTTGCGTTCGCGCTGTTGAACTGTCTGAGAAATTAGCCGCTCAAAGTGAAGATTTTAAATTTAAGTATATTGATATTCACGCAGAAGGGATTTCTAAAGCGGATCTTTCTAAGAGTGTGGGTAAAACCGTAGAAACTGTGCCTCAAATCTTTATTGATGAGAAGCCAATCGGTGGTTGTACTGAATTTGAAGCTTATGTTCGTCAAAACAATTTATTAAAGTAACTTACTAAATTTGATGCTCACAAAAAAGGCAACCAGATGGTTGCCTTTTGTTTTACGACAGCAAACTACAGTACATATTTGGCTGAAAAAATCACGCGATTTAAATCGCCTTCAAAACCATTTTCAAGCTCATTTAATGCATGCATAAATTCAACACCAAAAGTGACGGGTTTTGATGGTGAGTACAATAAATTAACGTAAGCTGAATAAGCAGACTTGTTCACCGCTTCCCCCGTCAATGCAACATCGTTGTCAGCTGAAAATCCAGAGAAAGTCACACTTGAACGCCACTGCTCTGTCCACCAATGACGATATGACACAAAGCCGCCAAATGATTTAATCGCTTCAATATCGCCATTAGCATCAATAACACCCGCATTGGCATAATTTAATGCCATGTAACGCCCCAGACCTTCACCATAAGTCGCGGTAAATTTAAAATCATCTTTACCGACAGGGATCACACCCGCAAAACTTGCGCCGTAACCCATCTCAGAGGTGTCATAAGCTGTACCACCAATGGTTTGCTCTACATTCAATTGGCGTACAATGGCCGCAGCAGAAAACGACGAGCCATTTGAAGTCTTAAAGTTATAGCGACCTACAAAATCAGGTACGACACCGCTACCACTAGTTATCCGAGAACCACCACCATAAGGCGTCACTGTGGTTTCAGGGTTTTCTATCGAAAATTGCCAATTGCCTGTGCTATAACGAATTTGCGACTGTCTCACAAATGGCGTGCCTTCTGCTGCGCCAACAAAATCTAGATTCTCAGGTAATGCTCCCGGGTTTTGAAACGTAGTCCACGTTTGACCAATAGTCCATTCATCATAGCTTACAAACGCATGACGAATACGTGGTGAGTAACTATTTGAGACACGCTCATTACCATCAGCATGAGTCATAAAATCTAACTCAATGAACCCCGTTAATGTATGGCCATCTAAATCAGTGACAGTTTTAAAATTAAAGCGTGATTCTCTTGCCTGAAAATCAACAACTTGCTCGCCATTACCTTCACTACCATAGATAGTACCAGGTACATAAAACTGCCTTGAAAGCGCTCCAGAATCTGGTGCGCCATTGCCATAATCACTAAACATAACATCAGCTTTAATGTAGCCACCAAATGTCATATCCGTTGCAGCTTGAGCTCCCCCACTCATCGCTAATATCGCACCTGCAACATATAAACTCAGTTTTGCTTGTTTCATTGCTTTCTCCCTTATCATTTTTTTTCTAATCCTATGCAATATCGAACAATTAACAATCAAGTAACATTAGCAATAAGTCTATGAGACAAAAGTATACAAGCAAAAGCTAATACTTGGTTTGTACATTGCATTTGAACATTGCAGGTAAACAGTAATGGATAAACGGAGGTAAATAATGAGGAGAAATCAAGAAGTGGTGGGTCGTGAAGGATTCGAACCTTCGACCAATGGGTTAAAAGCCAACTGCTGTTATTGATCTAAACCAAAGTGACTGAGCTAACGACCCATCTTGGTTTAGGTATAAACGAAAAAGTGATTATAAAACTGACAGAAATTTAAACTAACGAAAAATAAATATGAAGAGAAGTCAAGAACTGGTGGGTCGTGAAGGATTCGAACCTTCGACCAATGGGTTAAAAGCCAACTGCAGTGGTTGATTTAAACCAAAGTGACTGAGCTAACAACCCATCTTGGTTTAGGTATAAACGAAAAAGTGATTATAAAACTGACAGAAATTTAAACTAACGAAAAATAAATATGAAGAGAAATCAAGAAGTGGTGGGTCGTGAAGGATTCGAACCTTCGACCAATTGGTTAAAAGCCAACTGCTCTACCGACTGAGCTAACGACCCATCTGGGTTTTATAAGCTTTATTGCTTACTGGAACAAAAGCCAACTGTCTATGTTTCAAGACCGACTGAGCTAGCGACCCATCTTGATAAAACACTTAAATTCTTTAGCCACGATTTAGAAAGTGGTGGGTCGTGAAGGATTCGAACCTTCGACCAATTGGTTAAAAGCCAACTGCTCTACCGACTGAGCTAACGACCCATCTGGGTTTTATAAGCTTTATTGCTTACTGGAACAAAAGCCAACTGTCTATGTTTCAAGACCCGCTGAACTAACGACCCATCTTGGTTTTATAAGCTTTATTGCTTACTGGAACAAAAGCCAACTGTCTATGTTTCAAGACCGACTGAGCTAACGACCCATTTTGGTTTTATAAGCTTTATTGCTTACTGGAGCAAAAGCCAACTGTCTATGTTTCAAGACCCGCTGAGCTAACGTCCCATCTGGATAAAACACTTAAATTCTTTAGCCACGATTTAGAAAGTGGTGGGTCGTGAAGGATTCGAACCTTCGACCAATTGGTTAAAAGCCAACTGCTCTACCGACTGAGCTAACGACCCATCTGGGTTTTATAAGCTTTATTGCTTACTGGAACAAAAGCCAACTGTCTATGTTTCAAGACCGACTGAGCTAACGACCCATTTTGGTTTTATAAGCTTTATTGCTTACTGGAACAAAAGCCAACTGTCTATGTTTCAAGACCCGCTGAGCTAACGACCCATCTGGATAAAACACTTAAATTCTTTAGCCACGATTTAGAAAGTGGTGGGTCGTGAAGGATTCGAACCTTCGACCAATTGGTTAAAAGCCAACTGCTCTACCGACTGAGCTAACGACCCATCTGGGTTTTATAAGCTTTATTGCTTACTGGAACAAAAGCCAACTGTCTATGTTTCAAGACCCGCTGAGCTAACGACCCATCTGGATAAAACACTTAAATTCTTTAGCCACGATTTAGAAAGTGGTGGGTCGTGAAGGATTCGAACCTTCGACCAATTGGTTAAAAGCCAACTGCTCTACCGACTGAGCTAACGACCCATCTGGATAAAACACTTAAATTCTTTAGCCACGATTTAGAAAGTGGTGGGTCGTGAAGGATTCGAACCTTCGACCAATTGGTTAAAAGCCAACTGCTCTACCGACTGAGCTAACGACCCATCTGGGTTTTATAAGCTTTATTGCTTACTGGAACAAAAGCCAACTGTCTATGTTTCAAGACCGACTGAGCTAACGACCCATCTTGTTAAGTTTGAAAACTTTAATCACTAGTGATGCAGAAACTACATAGAGATGATTGACGCTTTAAACCCCTCAGAAGGCTGTGCCGTTCTGAGGGCGCCTATAATACCTTTTTCAATTTCTCATGCAAGCGCAAATTTATAATTTCTTGTTGTTTGCATGAAAAACAGACTAAGAGGCTGTTTTTTGGCTTAATTAGCCTTTCAATGCTGATAATTGCTGCTGTGCTAGGCGCGCAGAGGCACTATCAGCATATTCTTTCAGTACTTTGTTATAAAGCGCTCTAGCACCTGCCGAGTCGTTTTCTTTCTCAGCGATCATGCCGAGTTTAACCAAGCTATCACCACGCTTATTAGAATCGGTAAATTTACTTACAACAGTGCTAAAGGCTTGCTTCGCTGCAGTATTATCACCCTTATTGTATAGCAGTTGCCCTAACCAATAATTGGCATTGGCTGCGTAGCTAGAATCTGGGTATTGAGTAATAAAGTCACGAAATGCAGGGATAGCATCGTCATATTTACGCTCTTTCAACACTAAATTGACCGCAGCTTCGTAGCTGCCAGTTTCACCTAACGTTGAACTTGTCGCAGCAACGGTAGTTGGGTCAACTTGAGTTTCTGTTGGCGCAGCAGGTGTTGATGACTTAGCAGTAAGATTAGCAATTTCCTCATACAGTTGACGCTGACGCTGCAACATTTGATTCATTTGATAATTTTGTTGCTCAGTAATGCCACGTAAATCCAGCACTTCATTTTGTAGTGCATCCATACGGCGTTGCATGTCAAACTCAACTTGTTGCTTGGCTTTAATAATACGCTCTAGTTTTGCAATTCGATCATCATTCGAACCACCAGACACATCTGACACAGGGGCTGGGGCTGCAAAAGCACTCGCAGTAGTAAAGAACATAGCCGCAATTAAAATGGCTCGTTTCATTTTGTCCACTCCTAAAAAAGGCCAACCGCTGGCGGTTGGCCTTACATTTTTAACGCTTAGTAAACTAACACGCCACGACGGTTTAAACCGAAACCAGTGTCTGTGCGAGAATAATCTAATGGTTTCTCTTCACCATAACTTACGATACTCATTTGGCTAGGTTGTACACCCATACCTTGTAAGTACTTAGCGATCGCTTTAGCACGACGTTCACCTAGTGCAATGTTGTACTCTGGCGTACCACGTTCGTCAGCATGACCTTCAATCAATACGCGAACATTTGGGTTTTCTACTAAATAGTTACCGTGAGCTTGAAGAATTTCAGCGTTTTCGCTTTGAACTTCACTGCGGTCAAAATCAAAGTAAATAATGTTTTGACGACGTAATTCTTGTTCTTTTAAACGCTGCTGTTCAACCGGGCTTAACACTGCGCCAGCACCACCAGTTTCAATACCACCAGTACCATATTCACTACCAGTACCACTCATAGAACCGCTAGCGTCTGTTTCAGAGTCTGAAGTTGAGCTACAGGCACCCAGTGCCATAAGCGGAACTGCAACCAGCATAGCTTTAAACAACTTATTCAGATCCATTTTAAATCCTTATCAATATCTATTTAGAGAAACGGAGACCATGCTGGTGATTTCACCTCGCCCTGGCCGACAGGCAATCTTGCTTTAAATCTGCCGTCCATAGAAACAGCAGCTAATACTTGTTTACCTTGATGGGTTGTACCATAGATAACCATAGTGCCATTGGGAGCAACACTTGGCGATTCATCAAGCTGAGTTGATGAAAGCACCTGCATAAAGCGTGTCGCTAAATCCATTCTAGCAATGTGGAACTTACCATTAGTACGGTTTACAAAAATCATACTACGACCGTCAGGAGTAATTGAACCACCAAGGTTCCATTCGCCTTCAAATGTCATACGAGAGACTTTTTTTGTATCTAAACTCACGCGATATAACTGTGGTCGACCACCACGCTCAGAGGTAAATAACAATGATTTACCATCTGGGAACCATGAAGGCTCAGTATCAATCGCATAATGATCTGTGATGCGTTGTGAACTTTTGCTCGCAATATCGACCACATAAACTTCAGGTTGACCGTCTTTAGATAACGTGATGGCTAACTTTTTTCCATCAGGAGAAAATGACGGGGCACCATTAATCCCATTGAAGCTACTCACCATAGTACGCGTTTGACTGTAGATGTCTTGTACAAAAATTTCAGCTTTTCTGTTCTCAAAACTGACATACGCTAAACGACGACCGTCCGGCGACCATGTTGGTGACATTAATGGTTCTGGCGAACGTAATAACATTTGCTCATTGTAACCGTCATAATCAGCAATCATCAAATGATAAGGCGCTTTTTGACCTTGCTTAACAACAACATAAGCAATGCGAGTTAAAAATGCACCACGAATGCCCGTCAATTTTTCATAAACAATATCGCTAATACGATGACCGTATTGTCTAAATTGGTTAGCACTAATGACCGTTTCACGGCTTTCGAGTAGAAGTTCACTGTTATTGACGGAAGTGCCTTTAGTGATCACATTCTGCGCTTTCACTAAATCAATCAGTTCAAAGCTCACTAAATACTGGTCTGTCCCATAAGGCTTTACAGCCCCCACAACAACCGCTTCCGCTTCGACATTAGCCCAATCTTGCGCAGCAAAACCGTTCACTGATGACAAACTCGTTTGTGGCAATGCTCTTACGTCTAACGACTTAAAAGTACCGCTGCGAGCAAGGTCAGAGGTCACTACATCAGAAATAGACGCAGGAGCAGGCCTTGCACCTTGCCAAACAAAAGGCACTACAGCAATGGGTCTTGCGGCATCCACACCTTCTGTAATCACAATATCTAACGCTGCGCGAGCAGGTGCCGTTAACACAATAAGTACTAGTGTTAACCATTTAGCCAAATTCTTCATGCGACTCCTTTTACTCAATTCCATCACTCATTACGTTTAATACTAATTAAATTCTGGTGAAACCGTTAAATTAATTTCTTTTAATTGTTGATAAACAGCAGGTTCCGGTGAAACAGGTAAACGGCTCGCTTTATTTATCGACACTTTTGCCGCGCGGCAAACGACCTGGTCACCTTCTAGTGTCTGCGCCGTGGTCACAAACCCGTCTGCGGCTAAGCGAATAAAGACTCGGCAACTTTTACCACGCATTGATTCATCAACCACTAAGTTACGTTGAATCGTGGCAATGATCATCGCTTTGTATTTATCAACTTCAGACAACACTTGTCTATTACGTGTTTTTGACAACGAGTCTTGTTCTGCAGCCATGGCTTCGGCCATTTCACGCTCTTGGCGTGCTTTGGTTTCAGCTGCTTGGCGTTTTTTCTCCGCTTCTTCGCGTAGTTTACGCTCGGCTTCCTCTTTACGCTTACGCTCATCTTCAGCACGTTGGCGCTCTTCTTGTGCTTTTTTAGCCGCAGCTTCTTCTTGCTTACGTTTTTCAGCGGCTTGTTTGGCGGCTTCTTCAGACGCTTTTTGTTCTCGCTCTTTTTGCTTACGCACTTCTTCAGCTTTTAAAGCACGTTCTTTCTCTTGTTGCTGTTTTACCTGTGCGGCTTTAGCGGCATCATTCGCTTTTTGAGTTTCAGCTTCTTTCTGTTTGCGCTGGATCTCTAATGTTTTAATTTTCTCTTGTTCACGTTCACGCTCTCGCTTTGCTTCTAAGGCTTTACGCTCGAGCTCTGCCTGGCGAGTTTTTTCTTGCTGCAATGCATCTTGCTTTTGTTTCTTTAATTGCTCAACTCGCTCATTTACTTTTTGTTGATCAATCACAATAGCTTGAACGGCAGGTGCGCTGGCTGCCGTTTGCATTTGTTTAGGTTTATCATCAAAGCTTACCCCTAAGGCAAGAATGACAATAAAGCCAATATGAATACCAGCAGAAATAGAGACTGGTACGGTTAAATCTGATTTTCCAGCCACCTATTTCTCCTTCGGTGAATCGGTCATAAGCCCAACCGCAGGGACGCCAGCACCTTGTAGGCTTATCATTAATTGGATCACGCTTTCATATGGTATAGATCGATCCGCTTTTACCACTACCGGCCTTTGCGGTTCCAGCATGATAAGCGCACCAACTTCAGTAGACACTTGCTCTAAATCCATCGCGACAGAGTTTGAGCTACTGCCTACGTTTAAAAAGTATTCACCTGCAGCATCAATAGAGGCAACAATAGGCGGCTTACTGTCTGGTGGCAGGGTTTCTGCATTACCTTGCGGCAACTCTACTTTGACACCTTGCGATACGATTGGCGCTGTAACCATAAAAATAATTAACAACACCAACATCACGTCGATATAAGGCACCACGTTGATTTCTGCAACCGGACGACGACGTTTACGCTGATACATTAAACAGCTTCCTTCTCGCTATACGCTTGACGTTGCAATATGTTTGAGAATTCTTCCATAAAGTTGGCGTATGAGCTCTCAAGCTTTTCAACTTGAGTCGAGAATCTGTTGTAACCAATAACGGCAGGAATGGCCGCAAACAAGCCCATTGCTGTGGCAATTAGCGCCTCTGCAATACCAGGAGCAACCATTGCTAGCGTCGCGTTTTCAACTGCACCTAATGCGATAAACGAATTCATGATCCCCCATACCGTTCCAAATAAACCAATATATGGGCTGGTTGAGCCAATCGTGGCCAATAAAGGTAAATGATGTTCTAATTTTTCCATCTCACGTGACAAGCTCACACGCATAGCACGCGAAGTACCGTCCATCACCGCTTCTGGTGATTTGCTGTTAACTTTACTCAAGCGGGTATATTCTTTAAACCCAGCAACAAACATCGCCTCTAAGCCTGATATTGCATTACCACGGGCAATGAGTTCTTTATAAAGACGGTTTAAATCAACACCAGACCAAAAGGTATCTTCAAAGCGTAATGCTTTAACTCTTGCTGAGCTGAGCAATTTGTTGCGTTGGATAATGACAGCCCAAGAGGCAATTGATAATGCCAACAAGGTCAACATGACCAATTTTACCAACACACTGGCTTCTAAAAACAAACCAATAAATGAAATTTCAGCGTGCACTGTCAAACTCCTGAACGATATTTAGGGGAATAGCGCGGGGACGCATTCGTGACAAAGATATACACGCGACAACGACTGTCGCTTCACAATAGCAATCACCTTGATGATCAACTAAGCGTTGGTGAAACACCAAAGACGCTTTTTTTAATTCGACGACTTTGGATTCAACCAATAAGTCTTGTTCAAATTTTGCTGCTTTACGAAAATCGATATCGGCATGTTTAACGACAAAAGCAATATCTTCCACCAACAATTGCGCTTGGCGAATACCCATCGCTTTTAACCATTGTGTCCGTGCCCTTTCAAAAAGTTCAAGTAGTTTGAATGGTACACAACACCACCGGCATCGGTATCTTCATAGTAAATTGATATGGGTAAAACAAACATAATCAGAATACGAATTCTTAACAGACAAAAGTTGGCTTACTATACCGAGTAGATGTACGCTTGTGAATAATGCCTAAGGGGAAAAAAGGACTTTATTTTGCTCAAAATGCGCTAAAACACACAAAAAACCTCAGGAACGGTAATAGATGAAGCTTTATTAATGTATTCCCCCAAACCATTAACAAAAGTTTACACAAAAAAGTACGATTAAACCTCATGTTATAACCAATAACTCAGTAACAATATTTGGGTGTAATTGCCATTTTCATCATCGATTGGGGTAAGCCAACACTAAGGCGATATAAGGCAATTCATTCCGCATGCTAATGGCCAATATCCTCCTATATTCCTCATTTCTTTTTTCATACTAATGACAATCAACCTCAGTTAATCGTACAGCGACAGTTTAACCGTTCACAATAGATAAACCTGCAGTAATAACAGCATCAATGCATCAATGAGATATTAATCAATTCTATCCCATTTTTTATAGAGCAATACAACAAGGACGTTGGCTTTTCAGAGTGTATTTTAAATAAAATAGCGCAACCACAAATAGCTAACTCGTCAATTGTTAAATATTATCACTAACCTCAATTTATTAATCCGACTAATTATGCACAAGATATGTATAACAATCTAACAAACCACTATAACAAGCGATTAAGCATGATTCACTAAACTACCACCCCACAACAAGCATTAGTTTTACTAATGCTAAGTCATAATTTTTCTAGTTTGTTGAATCCACTTTTTAATTCTAATATAGCCTTGTTTTCAGGACACATCCGATTCAGATGTTGAAAACCAAGAACGCCAAACTGATGTAACCCAATACCTCAGTTTACCCTAGTTCTTATGCTTGACTTCCTTCCTTAAATTTGTTGATTGCAAATTATTTAGCCCACTTGGATTAAGTGGGTTTTTTTTGTCTTTTTTTTGTCGCCCTCCATTTAATACTCTCTCTTACTGTTATTGGTTGTACTGTTGTTGGTTACTTTATCATCAACCAACATGGCTAATTTGAAGCCGATTAGATAGAGAGGGTGCATTCCATTAATCCTTATTAGAATATGATCTACATAAGGGATGGTTACAGAGGGTCTGTACAATGAAAATGACTGTAGGTGTAGTCCTCTACATCAAAGTCATTTGAAGCAGTAATGGGGGAGTGACACAGCCCCAAAGGGCGAATTTATCAGAGTGGTCTTCTTTGTTTGCCTTTCTTAACGTACGACTTGCATGGATGCAGGAGATAGAGCAACGCAGGAGCAGTTGCCGACGACTGCATGGATGCAGGAGATAGAGCAACGCAGGAGCAGTTGCCGAGAACGACTATGTCTTCAAAAGGCTGCCTCGAATACCTCACTGATCATTTTCGCTAAAAGAGCAAATTTTAATACCAATTCCACTAATTATCTGGTCATTCAGCGGTAATTCTGTGCCTTCTAGGCAAGTAATAGGATTGTAGGCATAGTTGCTCTACGTCAAAATACTATTAAGCAGCATAGAAGGCACAGAAACCCGCCTTGCAGGAGGCGCTCAGACAGTCCATTTCTTTGTTGCATTGCCTTAGAAGGGAATAACCATTATTTCAGCAATGCGCCTCAAACTGAACAGTCTGAGCGACTCTGATTGGTCACATAATTAATGGAAATGGTATAATGCGTGTTGGTATAACACCTTGGTCAACAGGCAAAATAATACCCAAGCAGTAAACTGCTTGGGTTTATGTATATCGCTTTTACATCTGCCGTTAAGCGTAGCTATATCGGTTTCGTTATCTTAATCACCACACGACGGTTTATTTGGCGTTCCTGCTCGAGATCGTTGGCCGCCACATGGCGTTTTTCACCATGGCCTTCGGTGTGAATACGCTCTTGAGGAATACCACTGGCAATAAGAATATCTTTAACGGAGTCAGCACGCTTATCTGACACCCTTTGGTTTACTGAGCGGCCACCATAACTATCGGTGTAAGCATCAATCAGGACAAGTTCCACTTCAGGGTCAAATGACAAGTAACGCTGTACTTTTTGTAATTGCATTTTTGAGAAGCGAGTTAACTCCACGCCCCCCTCTTGGTAATTAAGTACCGTAAACGCAATATCATCAAAACTGTAGGGTAATAAATTAGCTAAACAAGAACGAAACTCACGATACTTGCCACCAAAGTTGGCAGATGACAGCCCCACCGCAATTTTAGAATTAGGGTTGTACCAATCGGCATAATAAAATGTTGGCTCCATACCTTGGCTTAACTCTGTCAACATTGACCACGCAGCCTTTTTTGGTACTTCACCATTAAATTGCTTCTGGTAAGCTAATTGAGTAATTTCTTTAGAATTATGCCCAGGTCGCCAACTAGGCGCTCGACTGATTAGCGTTGCATTAGTCACAGAATCAGGCTTTAACCACATATCTAAAGTAAATTGTAAATTGAGTTCTTTTCCTGCAATGCTGGTAAACACGGCGCGACCGTAATCAGGAATGTCATGCTCTAAACGACATTCGATTGGGTTATTTTCACCCACACGCCATGCTGAGTTTTCAAGAGACGCAACATAATGTCTCAAATCGGCATGAGCCGTTGAGCAAAGACACAAACTTGTGAGAACCATCAGTTTTCGCCACATAAAAACACCCTTTATACCGATTACATAGTAACTATCGGCCTGTTTAAGGCTTTCTTTAGCAAACAATCATGTTAATCGCCGATAAAAAACACAATCAAACATGACACTGCGCGTCAGTTTGCGCATAATACTCGGCTTATATCATTTGCTCTGAAAATGATATCAATTGAGGATAAAGACTGTAATGACTGATATTTGTGACGCTAACAAGTTTAAACACCGCTTTCGTGGTTACTTCCCTGTGGTTATTGATGTTGAAACCGCAGGTTTTAACGCCAAAACCGATGCGTTGCTCGAAATTGCCGTCACAATGTTGAGAATGAACAGTGATGGGGTTATTGAACTCGACAAAACCTTACATTTTCATATTGAGCCTTTTGAAGGTGCAAACCTAGAGCCCGAAGCCTTAGCGTTCAACGGTATCGATCCTACTAACCCGCTTCGGGGGGCTGTTGGTGAAAAAGTGGCTTTTTTAGAAATATTTAAAGAAGTCAAAAAAGCCCAAAAAGCCGCTGATTGCCATCGCAGTATTATCGTGGCTCATAACGCTGCATTTGATTTGGGTTTTGTGAACCAGGCAATTGAGCGTAATAACTTAAAACGTTCACCGTTCCACCCATTTGCAAGCTTTGATACCGCAACATTAGCAGGACTAGCTATTGGCCATACCGTACTGGCCAAAGCCTGTAAGATGGCGGGTATTGATTTTGATAATAAAGAAGCCCACTCTGCCCTTTACGATACCGAACGTACTGCAGAGTTATTTTGTCATATCGTTAATCGTTGGAAAGCGCTGGGTGGCTGGCCACTTATCGGTGCTGATGCCGAAAATACTGAAACAGAGTAAACAGCCTGAACTCAAGAAAAATACCTATACCAACCAATTTTAAAATGGGTATCCATCGATTTCAGCCAATGTTTATTACGGCCTGTATTAAAATGAGTAGAATTGAAATATACACCCAATAAAAAAGCTGCCGAAGCAGCTTTTTTTATTGGCTCAAACTCTTAACATTACAGCTTTGCAGAGTTATCTTTTAAGTATGCAGCAACACCTTCAGTGCTTGCAGTCATACCTTCTTCGCCTTTTGACCAGCCTGCTGGACAAACTTCACCGTGCTCTTCATGGAATTGAAGCGCGTCGATCATACGGATCATTTCATCAACGTTACGACCTAATGGCAAATCGTTAATCACTTGGTGACGTACTTGGCCTTCTTTATCTACTAAGAAAGAACCACGGAAAGCAACACCCGCTTCTGGATGTTCAACATCGTACGCTTTACAGATTTCATGCTTAACGTCAGCAACTAGGGTGTATTTAACTTGGCCAATACCACCTTTGTCTACTGGAGTGTTACGCCATGCGTTATGAGTAAACTGGGAATCAATAGAAACACCAATCACTTCTACGCCACGCTTAGTGAACTCTTCCATGCGGTGATCAAAAGCAATAAGCTCTGATGGGCATACAAAAGTAAAATCAAGTGGATAGAAGAAAATAACCGCTGGCTTACCTTTAATTGCGGTAGCGAGGTTAAATGTGTCAACAATTTCACCAGAACCAAGAACGGCTGCGGCTGTAAAATCTGGGGCTGGACGGCCTACTAATACGCTCATTATCAATCTCCATTTAATGGCTTTTTACATGCTACAAAGGCACAAAGATTCTTTCATAGTCATCCATTACTCAAATATTTATACCTTTGGTACTTATTCAGTCATATACCATACAGTTAATTTCACAGACTTATAAGCTATTTCATCTGAAAATAGTTTACCTGCTGAAAAATGAAACATGCAGAGTCACTAATATAATAGTGCCGTGTGACAAAATCATTATCAAGAGCTTCAAAATCTATGTAGACCTATTAATACACAAGTGCGACATTCTACTGATAACGCCCAATAATCATCATTGATTACTGACTCAGTTGTATTAAAAACATTCAGCTATTCATTAAAAACCTGCACCAACGATTAAAAATTTCATCTGCGCTGGACAAATACTATCGAGCGGTCAAAAATAGCCGTCTCATTTACTTTAAAGAATTACGATTATGAATGCGGTTGTTATCGCGGTTTGCTTAATGTTGTTTTTAAGCTTTATTCGCATCAATGTGGTGGTAGCATTAACCATCAGTGCAGTTGTTGCGGGTTTAGTCGGTGGATTAGATATCCATCAAACCATTGCAGCCTTTAATGATGGTTTAGGGGGCGGTGCACAAATCGCGTTAAGTTACGCATTATTAGGCGCTTTTGCTGCCGCACTGTCACACTCAGGTTTAACGACGTTAATCTCGCATTCTATTATTAAAAAACTGGGTAAAGAGCCTAATAATAACAATACCCAAATGGTACGTTGGCTATTATTGGTGGCGATTTTAGCGATGGCGGTGTCTTCGCAAAATATTTTACCGATCCATATCGCTTTTATACCCATTCTCATTCCACCGTTATTGCACGTTATTTCTAAACTCAATATCGACCGTCGTCTTATTGCGTGCATTTTAACCTTTGGTTTGGTTACTACCTACATGATTTTACCAATAGGTTTTGGTGGTATTTTCTTAAACGATATCTTGTTGGCTAACTTAAATACCAACGGCTTAAATGCTGTCAACTCACAGATCCCCCAAGCCATGTTACTCCCGGCATTAGGCATGGTATGTGGTTTATTAACGGCCATATTTATTAGTTACCGTAAACCAAGACAATACATGATTGAGCAGCCGGTGATGAGTGACACAGAAACACCGGTTATTAGCCGCAAAAGTATTATCATTTCAATATCGGCCATTGTAGTGACCTTAATTGTTCAACTGCAAACCGACTCAATGATTTTTGGTGCCTTAAGCGGATTTATCATCTTTCGTTTTTCAGGCATTATTAAACAAGACATTAGTAAAGACTTGTTTAATCAAGGCGTTCATATGATGGCTAGCATTGGCTTTATTATGATTGCCGCTGCAGGGTTTGCCGCAGTGGTGAAATCTACCGGTGAAGTCAGCACCTTAGTGACATCTTTAGGTGACATTATTGGCGACAATAAAGCCTTAGCTGCTCTGCTAATGTTGATTGTGGGCTTACTGATTACCATGGGCATTGGTTCTTCGTTTTCGACGATTCCGATTATTGCGACTATTTACGTGCCATTAGCGCTCAACTTTGGGTTTTCGGTTGCAGCAACGATTGCGTTGGTAGGAACAGCTGCAGCATTGGGTGACGCCGGCTCGCCAGCATCAGACTCGACCTTAGGGTCGACTGCGGGTCTTAATGCTGATGGCCAACATGATCATATTCGCGACAGTGTTATCCCTACATTTGTGCATTACAACATCCCGTTACTTGTATTTGGCTGGATAGCCGCAATGGTGTTGTAACCACTCACTCATAACTTTCACTCATAAAAAATGGGAGCCAACTGGCTCCCATTTTTTTACCGCATCGTAATGGTGCTATTTAGTACCAAATATCTTATCACCCGCATCACCTAAACCAGGTAAAATATAACCTTGTTCGTTAAGGCATTCATCGATTGCTGCTGTGTAAAGCTCAATATCAGGGTGCGCCTCTTCTAACGCTTTAATCCCTTCAGGAGCAGCGACAAGCACTAATGCTTTAATTGAAGTACAACCGCGCTTTTTCAACAAATCAATAGTCGCAATCATTGACCCCCCAGTGGCAAGCATTGGATCAACCACTAATGCGATACGCTCTTCTACATTACTAACGATTTTTTCAAAGTAAGGCACAGGTTGCAGTGTTTCTTCGTCACGGTAAATACCTACAACTGAAATACGTGCACTCGGAATATGCTCTAATACGCCGTCCATCATGCCGAGACCCGCACGTAAAATAGGCACTACAGTGACTTTTTTACCTTTTAGTTGCTCAATACTGACTGGACCATTCCAACCATCAATGGTTACTGTTTCAGTTTCAAAATCAGCTGTTGCTTCATAGGTTAATAAACTGCCCACTTCTGTGGCCAATTCACGAAATCGTTTGGTGCTGATATCCGCTTCACGCATCAAACCGACTTTATGACGAACCAGAGGATGCTTAACTTCAACGACTTTCATTTCTTTCTCCTAGATTTCCGACTTTTCAGGCAAATTTGACAAATGTTAGTCGATTTATCCCATCTATAAAACATAAAGTTTCAAAATTGCAGTAAATCGTGAGCTAAACCAATAAAAAATAGGCAATTCATCGTTTTCTTTTGAGGATAAAGTAAAAACATGGCTTTCGACCAATGAGACAAACTGATAGAATACTGCCGCATAAAATTCCATAAAACGATGTACCCTAGAGGATCCTCCGTGAGCACTCCTACCCCCTAAGTTACAAAGACGCCGGCGTTGATATCAATGCAGGTAATGCGTTAGTCAGCAACATTAAATCTGCGGTAAAACGCACTCGCCGTCCAGAAGTTATGGGCAATTTAGGCGGTTTTGGCGCACTCTGCGAATTACCTACTAAATACAAACACCCTGTATTAGTTTCTGGTACTGATGGTGTTGGTACTAAGTTACGTTTAGCCATTGATTATAAAAAGCACGACACAGTTGGTGTTGATTTAGTTGCTATGTGCGTTAATGACTTAATCGTATCTGGTGCAGAGCCATTGTTCTTCCTTGACTACTACGCCACAGGCAAACTTGACGTTGATACAGCAACCTCTGTGGTTAATGGTATTGCTGAAGGTTGTTTCCAGTCTGGTTGTGCATTAATTGGTGGTGAAACCGCTGAAATGCCAGGCATGTACGAAGGCGAAGATTACGATCTGGCAGGTTTTTGTGTTGGTGTCGCTGAAAAAGCAGACATTATCGATGGCACTAAAGTAAACGCGGGCGATGCGCTAATTGCACTAGGTTCTAGTGATCCTCACTCAAACGGTTACTCGTTAATTCGTAAAGTGTTAGAAGTTAGCCAAGCTGATCCTAAACAAGATCTTGCGGGTAAGCCACTAATTGACCACTTACTTGAGCCAACAAAAATTTATGTTAAGCCATTATTAAAACTGATTGAGCAATCAGAAATCCATGCCATGGCGCACATCACTGGCGGTGGCTTTTGGGAAAACATCCCTCGCGTATTACCAGAAAATTGTAAAGCAATCGTCAAAGGTGATTCTTGGAAATGGCCTGTAGTATTTGACTGGTTAATGCAAAACGGTAACATCGCTCAACACGAAATGTACCTAACCTTTAACTGTGGTGTTGGCATGATAATCGCGCTGCCAGCAGACAAAGTTGATGCGGCATTAGCATTGCTTAAAGCTGAAGGTGAAAACGCATGGTTAATTGGTGAAATTGCGACTCGTCAAGATGACGAAGAGCAAGTGGAGATCATCTAATGAGCCAAAGCTGTCGTGTTGTTGTGCTTATTTCTGGCGCTGGCGGTAATCTTCAAGCCATTATTGATGGCTGTGACGATAACGTAAACGCTGATGTTGTCGGAGTGATCAGTAACAAACCGGATGCTTATGGTTTAATTCGCGCTCACCATAGCGAAATTGATACCAGCTGCGTTATTGCTTACAAAAACGAGTCACGTAGCGAATACGATGCTCGTTTGTTGGCGGCGATAGACAAATACCAGCCAGATTTAATTGTACTCGCTGGATTTATGCGTATTTTAACTGATGAGTTTGTCAGCCGTTTTCTTGGTAAGATGATCAATATCCATCCATCATTATTACCAAAATACACCGGATTAAATACCCATCAACGCGCCATTGATGCTGGTGATAGTGAACACGGTGCCAGTGTGCATTTTGTGATCCCAGAGTTAGACTCAGGCTCTGTGATATTACAGGCTAAAGTCCCTGTTTACCCTGGTGAAGATGCTTCTGTATTAGCGGAACGTGTGCACGAGCAAGAACACGCTATATACCCACTAGTGGTAAAGTGGTTCAGCTTAGGTCGATTAACAATGACTGACGGTAACGCGTTTTTAGATGGTGAGTTAATTGATCCTTCAGGCTTTGCACCTGACTAACTTTAATTAACCAGCACGACTCAGACATAAAAAACCTCGCCGCGGCGAGGTTTTTTATTACGTCAGGATTAACGTACTGGCAAAGTGATATCGGCAAACATCTCGTCAATCAATTGCTGATCGCGCAATGCGACCGCCTTTTCGACTACATCACGGGTTAAATGAGGCGCAAAATGCAGCATAAAGTCATACATGTAACTGCGTAAAAAACTGCCCCGCCTAAAACCAATCTTAGTGGTACTGTGAGCAAATAAATGACTGGCATCAATCGCAACTAAATCTGTATCAACGGCGGGATCAATCGCCATAGAAGCAATCACCCCGACTCCAAGTCCTAGTCTGACATAGGTTTTAAGAACATCTGCGCTAGTCGCACTAAACACCACTCGAGGATCTAAATTTGCGCGATTAAATGACTTTTCAATTTCAGAGGCTTTGTCAAAACCAAATACATACGTCACTAACGGGTGTTCAGCTAAATCTTCTATGCTGATTGTTGTTCTGCTTGCAAGCGGGTGATCGCGCTTAACCACAATAGAGCGATTCCAGTGATAACAAGGCAGCATAATTAAATCGGTATACAGATGCATCGCTTCTGTTGCAATCGCAAAGTCTGCATCCCCTCTGGCTGCTTGCTCGCTGATCTGCGACGGCGTACCCTGATGCATATGTAAATTGACTTTGGGATAACGCTTAATAAATTCACGAATGATTTGCGGCAATGCGTAACGCGCTTGTGTATCTGTAGTAGCAATATTCAACTCGCCTTGATTTGGCTTGGTGTACTCTTCAGATACCTTTTTAATACTGTCAACTTTGCTTAATATGTCATTTGCTATATCAATAACTTGCTGACCTGCAGGTGTCACATGGGTTAAATGTTTGCCACTTCGACCAAATATCTGGATCCCGAGCTCATCTTCCAACATACGCACTTGCTTGCTTATACCAGGTTGTGAGGTATAAAGGTTTTCAGCGGTCGTAGATACATTAAGATTATGTTTAACGACTTCTGCAATATATCTTAGCTGCTGCAGCTTCATGGTTTTATCCTTGATTGACCTTTAGCTATTCACACAATATTGGAATAGTATTCAATCGTTCGGGTTCACCAAAGTAGAACCACTGTTCAACTATGACGAAACGTTATACTTAATGTGAAATATAATATAAACAGTAATAACGAGCAAGTAAAAAGCCGTGCAAAAATGCGATATCGATATTAGATAAAAGGTTTAATTGATCTGTTTAATGAATTATCACCAAAACGACTTATTATTCAACGACAGCTGTAATTACATACGCTAAGATATAGGGTAATTTTGATGGCATTTGCTAATCAATCTGATTACCCATTAAAATGCCTTTTTAGCCATGATTATTGGCTGTTTTTACAATGTGATATGAAAGATAGAATGGAACCTTTATGTCCTTAATTGTAGTATTAATTCTTATTGGTGCACTGCTATTACTCATCATTGGTTTTAGTATTGTCCAACAACAAAAAGAGCGTGCAGAAGCTGAACGCCGTATTGAAGTATCTCGTCAACGTGCCATTATTGACGAAACCGACGCTGTCTTGTCTAACACAGGTATGGCACCTTGCTCCAGCCATATCATGTTAGTACTTTACCGCCGCATTCAAGACGCACTGGAACAATCATTAACTCATGCTAGCGGTCAATTAAAATCAGACTATGAACGTCGCCTAGGTGATATCAAAGCACAAGTCACCACAGTGTCAAATTCACCAAGCCAAGTTCCAGCAGTCGAAAACTTTCGCTTGCCCGATAACGACAGACAAATCCTTGAATTAGTCAAAACGCTTAAAAAGCTGAAAGCAATATTGCGTGCTGAGCATAATAAAGGAAAAGTTGACCCTACGGTGTTTGCCGAAGAAGAAATGCGCATCGATAATTTGCAACTACGAATTAACGTTGAGTCAATGATAAGCCGTGCTCGAGCCGCCTGCTTTATGAAGCAATATGGCTCGAGTAAACAAATGGTGACCAAAGCATTAAACACCTTACACACCATTAAAGCGCAAACCCCAAACGATCCATTTATTGCCCGTAAAGTTGATGAAGCAAAGCAATTGCTCGATGAAATTATGGGCGCACAACGTCGTACAGAACCAAGTACGCCAGCACCGAAAAAAGAAGGTGATGATATCGACATGCTGTTTCAGCCTAAAAAGAAATGGTAGTACTGTTCGTCTTAATCTGTTGATCACAAAAAGCCTCGTCAAGAGGCTTTTTTTGTGTCCACTGTTCGCGTTCATCGTCCTTCACAACAATCTTTCGCAATCATTATTTGATCATTTCTGTTTCACTGCTAGAATACTGTATATTTAAACAGTACTATTTATTTGTACAGTTCAGTTTATTTACACAATGCAATTATGTGATGGCTTGGTGCAGATATGAAAGTGATCCCGATATACATAGCTGGCGGCATTAGCGGTTTTGAGTCGCCTGCAGCAGAGTATCAACAGCGACCATTAAGCCTAGATGAGCTACTGATTACGCACCCAAGTGCAACGTTTATTGGCAAGGTTCAGGGCGATTCGATGATAGGGGTTGGTATTTTTGATGGTGACTTAGTGATTGTTGACCGCAGTTGCTCTGTTAAAAATGGCCAAGTGATTGTCGCCAATCTTAATGGCGAATTCGTGTGTAAAATGATCGACCTTAAGCGGCGATTATTGCTCTCCTCAAACGATGCTTACCCCGATGTTGTGATTAATCAATATGATGATTTTAGTATCGAAGGCAGCGTCATTTACTCTATACGGTGCCATGATGAGGCTATTAACTTATGTTCGCGCTAGTCGATGCAACCTCATACTATTGCAGTGCAGAACAGGTATTTAGGCCTGAATGGCGTCATCGTCCGGTGATTGTATTGTCTAACAATGATGGTTGCGTTGTAGCCGCAAATCGCCTCGCAATTGAGTTAGGAATACCCAAATTTACGCCTTATTTTCAAATTGCCAATCTTTGTCGCCAGCATCAAGTGGTCGTGCTATCCAGCAATTATGAGTTGTACGCTGACCTATCCGCCAAAATGATGCAAGTGATTGGCCGCTTTGCCCCAGAGCAACATATTTATAGTATTGATGAGTCCTTTTTATCTTTTCAACATTGCCAACAAGCTATTCCCTGCTTGGCCACTCATGCAAGACTAATTAGGCAAACGGTTTGGCAATATACTCGGCTGCCGGTGTGTGTGGGCATAGAGCCAACATTAACCCTCGCAAAAATCGCCAACAAAGCCGCTAAATTATCAGCCTCATCGGGTGGGGTTTGCGTTATCGATAATGACGTCGTGCGCCAAGCAACACTAGCCTCGCAATCTGTAAGCGATGTGTGGGGAATTGGCCGTAAAACAGCGGCCAAGTTAGATCTAATGAATATTCATACAGCCTGGGAGCTAGCAAACACCTCACCGTCGATAATGCGCAAACAATTTAGCATTGAAATAGAGCGTACCATTCGTGAGCTTAATGGCATAGTATGTAAACAATGGGATGAAGCAAAGGCCGACAAACAGCAAATATTTTCAACCCGCAGCGTCGGCGAGCGCATTACCGATATCGACAGCTTACACCAAGCCTTATGTATGCATATCTCTATCGCGGCAGCCAAAGCCAGAAAACAGCAATCATTATGCAAGGTAATGATGTTATTCGCGCATAACTCTCCTCACGATAGCTACCCGCAAAGTTTTAAAGTGAATGTTAACTTTACCTGTGCCACGCACTGTAGCGCTGAAATGACCCATGCCGCATCAACAGTAATCCAACAGCTATACCGTCCCGGTGTTCATTATTACAAAGTGGGCGTCGGCTTACTTGATTTAGTCAACAGTCAACATCAACAACTCGACTTATTCAATGTCAGCAAAGCCAAACCACAATTGATGCAGGTACTCGATAACATCAATCACCGCTATGGCAGCAACACCTTATTTTTAGGTGCGCAAGGAACACAACAGAAATGGGCAATGCATCGCGATTTTTTAACGCCACAGTACACCACTGATTGGCGCCATATTCCAATTATTCGTTGTTAGTTAATTGATTATACCAATTCCACTAATTATCTGGTCATTCAGCGGGAATTCTGTACCTTCTAGGCAAGTAATAGGATTGTAGGCATAGTTGCTCTACGTCAAAATACTATTAAGCAGCATAGAAGGTACAGAAACCCGCCTTGCAGGAGACGCTCAGACAGTCCATTTCTTTGTTGCATTGCCTTAGAAGGGAATAACCATTATTTCAACAATGCGCCTCAAACTGAACAGTCTGAGCGACTCTGATTGGTCACATAATTAATGGAAATGGTATTAAATAGCAGGCATAAAAAAGCGCTACCCGCAGGTAACGCTATTTTGATTGAAGTAAAAATTACTTCTTGGCTTTTTTCTTGGTCGTTTCACTCACCCATTTGCCATTAACAAACTTAGAAGACCAGCCTGTCGCTTTGCCATCAACTTCTGTCGCAACATATTGCTCTTTAGTTTTACGGCTGAATTTAACAGCGGCTTTGTTACCGTCATCATCTTCAACAGGTGCATCTGCAAGGTAAGCGTACTTAGGCCATAACAGTTCGCGATACTTAACCAGCTCTTCCACTAATGGCGCACGTGTTTCGCGTGATTTGGGGAAAGTACTTGCCGCTAAAAATATACCTGCTGCACCATCTCTTAACACAAAATGGGCATCTGATTTAGTACATTTTAATTCTGGCAGGTAAATAGGATCTTCTTTTGGAGGCGCAGCTTCACCGTTTTTCAACAGTTTGCGGGTGTTTTTACACTCGCTATTCGTGCAACCAAAATACTTACCAAAACGGCCATTTTTAAGTTCCATATCATTGCCGCAACGATCGCACTCAATGATAGAGCCTTCATAGCCTTTAATCTTAAACTGGCCAGCTTCGACTTCGTAACCGTCACATGATGGGTTATTACCACACACATGCAATTTACGAGACTCATCAATGAGGTAACTGTCCATTGCTGTACCACATTTGCCACAACGATGTTTAGCGCGTAATGCTTCTGTTTCACCATCTTCGTTATCGCTAACTGCTTCTTCACCTGGGGTTAAGTTAAGCGTGGTTTTACAACGCTCTTTAGGCGGCAATGCATAACCTGAACAGCCTAAGAATACCCCTGTAGAACCGGTGCGGATCCCCATTGGACGACCACATGTTGGGCATTTAATGTCTTCTGTTAGTACCATCTCATTCGGGCGCATACCGCCTTCACTTGGGTCTAACTCAGCCAACAACAGTTGTTTGGTAAAGTCACCGTAAAAACCGTCGAGTACTTTTTTCCAATCCAACTTACCTTGAGCAACATCATCTAATGTTTGCTCCATGCTGGCGGTAAAGTCGTAGCTCATTAAATCTTTAAAGCTGTCAACTAAACGTTCACTGACAATCTCACCCATTTTCTCGGCGAAGAAGCGACGGTTATCCACTTTCACATAGCCACGGTCTTGAATGGTCGAAATAATTGTTGCATAAGTTGATGGACGACCAATGCCACGTTTTTCAAGCTCTTTAACTAATGAGGCTTCGCTGTAACGTGCTGGCGGCTTGGTAAAGTGCTGCTTTGGCAGTAACTTATCAAGTGTTAGCTTGTCGCCCTTTTCAACCACTGGCAAGGTGTTATCATCATCGTTTTTCTTACCCATTGGTGGCTGCACACGAGTCCAACCATCAAAACGTAACGTACGGCCACTGGCTTTTAACTCATAATCACCTGCGGTAACCGTTAATCGCGTCGCATCGTATTGTGCTGGTGTCATTTGACAAGCAACAAACTGACGCCAAATCAGCTCATATAGGCGCTGAGCGTCACGTTCCATATCGGTCAGTGATGCAGAATGCACCGCAACGTTTGACGGTCTAATCGCTTCGTGCGCCTCTTGCGCACCTTCTTTGCTGCCATAACGAATAGGATCGGCAGGCAAATACTTAGCACCAAACTCAGAGCCAATCATTTCACGGACATTTTCGACCGCTTCTTGGCTTAAGTTTGTAGAGTCAGTACGCATATAGGTAATATGCCCAGCCTCATACAAACGCTGCGCCATCATCATGGTTTTTTTCACACCAAAACTCAGACGGGTACTCGCTGCTTGTTGCAGTGTAGAGGTAATAAAGGGGGCTGAAGGTTTGCTCGACGTTGCTTTATCTTCGCGAGCTGAAATCACAAACGTTTCATTACGAAGCGCATCAACTGCAACTTGAGCCTGTGCTTCATTAATGGGTTCAAACGCAGCTGATTGATATTTCATCACCTGCATTTTTAAACTTTGCGCTTTAGTGGTATTTAAATCGGCATGAATATCCCAAAACTCTTCAGGAACAAACGCCTTAATTTCACTTTCACGCTCAACCACTAAGCGTACAGCAACCGATTGCACACGACCGGCAGATAATCCACGAGTCACCTTTTTCCATAATAATGGTGACACCATAAAGCCAACGACGCGGTCTAAAAAGCGGCGCGCTTGTTGAGCATTAACCATGTTGGTATCAAGTACCGACGGTTTGCTGAAGGCATCTTGGATGGCTGTTTTGGTAATTTCGTTAAATACCACACGTTGATACCGCGAAGCGTCGCCACCAATGATTTCCTGTAAATGCCAGGCAATGGCTTCCCCTTCACGGTCCAAATCCGTTGCGAGATAGATTTGGTCGGCTGACTCAGCTAAGGTTTTGAGTTCTTTAACGACTTTCTCTTTGCCAGGTAAAATTTGGTACTTGGCAGCCCAACCTTTATCTGGGTTGACGCCCATACGCGCCACAAGTGCTTGTTTGTCTCTGATTAGCTTGTATTTAGCTTTTTCTTCAGGTGACATTTTTCTGACTTCAGCAGCGGTTTTAGTCGCGGTTGTACCGTCAGAAGTAGACGAAGTCGGTAAGTCACGGATGTGACCTACACTCGACTTCACGATGAAATCTTTACCAAGATATTTATTAATTGTCTTGGCTTTGGCCGGCGATTCGACAATAACTAGCGATTTACCCATAGTTTTATTTGCGCCAAAAAGTCTCAGAATATAGAAAATTGGTTCCATATATAGAGGGTTGAGACAATAGTTTCAAGTTAATCCCTCTTTTATATAGGTTGTTAAGTCATTTTTTAAACAATAATAAAAAATGTAAAAAATAATATGCGTTTTTTAAACGTAATTTTTCACTTAATGATACTTCGGAGCATCTTCAGTGCATTTTTAGTCATTTAAGCGTGTTTATGTGAATTTAGCACACCTTGTTAACCCTTATAGCTTCAGTATACTGACGTTAAATTAGCGTTAACTGACATGAGTAATCACGTTTCCTTTTTTATAAGTAACACAAAAAAGTGTAACTACAATAATAATTATTCACAAAATTTCTCAAGGATCACGAATGAAGCATTTTGAAGCAAACTTTGATGGCTTGGTTGGATCAACCCATAACTATGCTGGACTATCGTTTGGTAATGTCGCCTCGTTAAACAATGCAGCGCTCACCTCAAACCCTAAAGCAGCAGCTAAACAAGGTTTGCAAAAAGCCAAGTCATTAGCAGATTTAGGTATGGTGCAAGGCGTATTAGCCCCTCAGGAGCGCCCTGATCTATACACGTTACGTCGAATTGGTTTTTCAGGGTCAGATACTGAAGTTTTACAAAAAGCTGCTCAACAAGCTCCTGCATTGCTTAATGCTTGTTGCAGCGCATCAAGTATGTGGATCGCAAATGCAGCCACGGTGTCACCCAGTGCCGACACCCGTGACGGAAAAGTACATTTTACTCCGGCCAATTTAGTCGATAAGTTGCACCGCAGTATCGAACCCGTCACCACAGGCAAAATTTTACAAGCCACATTTAATAACGATCGCCACTTTAGGCATCATCAACATCTCCCTGAACACACAAGCTTTGGCGATGAAGGTGCTGCAAACCATACGCGATTGTGCAGCGAATATGGACACGCTGGGGTTGAGTTATTTGTTTATGGTCAACAAGCCACGAACCCAAGTGCTGTTAAACCTACAAAGTATCCGGCACGTCAAACGTTAGAAGCCTCACAAGCAGTAGCACGTTTACATCAGCTTGACGATGAAAGTTGTGTGTTTATGCAGCAAAACCCTGGTGTTATTGACCAAGGGGTATTTCATAATGATGTAATTTCTGTCGGTAACCAAAATGTGCTGTTTTACCATGAACAAGCCTTTTTAAATACCGACGCAAAATTTGATGAAATTCGTCGTAAAATGAGCTCTGACATGCATTTTGTTAAAGTGTCAACAGACCAAGTATCAATTGATGATGCTGTTCGTAGTTACTTGTTTAATACACAGATTATTACTTTACCGTCTGGTGAAATGGCCATTATCGCCCCAACTAATTGTCAAGAAAACCCTGCGGTATTTGCTTACTTAAATGAACTCGTCACACTAGGCACACCCATAAAGCAAGTGCGCTATTACGACGTAAAACAAAGCATGCAAAATGGTGGTGGTCCAGCTTGTTTACGTTTACGCGTAGCAATGAACGAGCAAGAAGTGGAAGCGGTGAATCAAAACACCTTGATGAATAACGCCCTATTTACTCGCTTAAACACCTGGGTGGATAAACATTATCGCGACCAACTCACGGTAAACGATCTGGCAGACCCACAATTGATTATCGAATCACGCACCGCATTAGATGAGTTAACACAAATTTTAAAGCTTGGTAGCGTATATCAATTCCAAAAATAACGCTTAAAATGTCAACAAAAATGCCAGTGACTTTCATCACTGGCTTTTTTATTTATGGTGAATCTAATCTAAAAACAAAAAGGCGCCCTTTGGAGTATAAAGTCAATAATGCGCCTTTCTTTTATCACCAGCTCAATTAGAGGATTGTGACACCAATTGATACCACCTGAGTTGCCAGGCCATTAGGCGATTCAACTTCAACAATAAATACCCCAGTGTTAGCTTCATCTTCACCTTTAATCGTCGCCGTAAATTGGCGTCCACCATTGTAATTAGAGCTCGGCCATGTGTATTCACTGGTGCTCACCACTGAGCCAGCTGAAGTGGTAAACCTAACGATTGAACCGGCAGGCATTTGCTGATTGTGTAAATCAGAAATGGTAAATGTTGCTGTTGCAGAACCTTTACCCACAATCGTCATGCTGCTTTCACCCGAATGAGTTCCCGTACTATCCACAACGATAATATCGGCTGGAGCAGTTGCAAACGCTGTACTGCCTGACATCACTAAGGTAACACTACGACGAACGAACAATGATTTAGATTCATTTACACCATCAGCACAAGCGCTATGTACAGGGTCTGAACACAGCACACCGTTGTACTTACCGTCTTTGACGTCAAACACACCGTTAGAGTTGAAATCAACTAACTCTTCTAATGAACCGCCTGTCTGACCACCGGTTTGCTGAGGGTTAAAGAAACCATCCTCGTTATAATCATTATACGCATCATTTAAATCAAACGATTGACCGGTTACATCCGTACCAGAGGTAAACTCTGTTGCTTCAGAGGCATCAAAACGGCCATTACCATTTAAGTCAGGGAATGACTCTTCACCAATAGCAGTCGCTGTAATCGTTGCACGACCACCGTACTTTTGGCCGTAAATGTTGCCGTAAAGATCCAAAGCCGAGTCATAACCTAAGGTTGCATCAGGATTACGGGTCATTTGCCCAGCGGCATTTAAAATGGTCTGGCCTTCTGGTCTTGGTAATTGACTGGTCCAAGTAACAGAACAAGCACCATCAAGCGTTTGACAGGCATCTTCAATAGACCCACCTTCAGTGGTAAAAGACACTGTCGTTCCATCAGGGACAGGGTTGTTAAAGGCATCTGCCATACGTGCAGTAACCGTTACTTCGGTACCGTCAACATCCCAGCCTTCAGGATTGAGTATTTCTGCTGAAACAGAAAAGCTGTCTTGATCAGGAATACCTGTTGATACAATAAGTTGACTTGATTGGCTCGAAATCGCTGGTAC
This sequence comes from Shewanella phaeophyticola, assembly GCF_025398315.1. Lineage (GTDB taxonomy): Bacteria > Pseudomonadota > Gammaproteobacteria > Enterobacterales > Shewanellaceae > Shewanella > Shewanella phaeophyticola. The sequence goes on along the minus strand of NZ_JAODOQ010000001.1, from coordinate 1,207,074 downwards.
GGCATCATTATCAACAGTGGCAGTCACACGCAAAGATGTGGAGACAGTACCTGTATTTACCACAGTCTGGACTAAACCATCGCTATCTGTTGTCGCTTCGATAGGATCAATAGCCACACCACCCACGCTAGTATTTAAAGAAAACAACACATTTTGGTTAGCAACCACATTGTTGTTCTTATCTAATACTTTAAATTGAACAACGGATGATTCAGTACCACCAGTACCCAAAATACTGATATTTTCAGGCGTGGCTGATACAAACACAATACTGCCCACATCTGATTGCAGTACATTCAGCGTACCCACTGCAGATAAACTAATGCCACCAGCACTGGCTGTGACATTAATTTGGTCTTCACCCACACAACCTTCTGCACGGTAAGTCGTTGTTGCGACACCATTGCTAGAGGAAACGGGAGAGCTTATCACCGCTTGAGCTGGGCTTTTATTTGCACAGGTTGATGAAAAGTTAACATCCACAGGTTCTGTGTAAGGATTGCCTTCATCATCTTGAATCAATACAGAAATCGTCGTTGTACCACCTGCAGATAAATCGGTTGTACTAATCGATGCCACACCTTCTTCAAAAGGATCGCCGCTGCCCATAACCACGTTTGTCGCACCCACGACAACGATGGTTGAGCCTGTTTCATTGGTTGATAAGGTTGCAGTGGCTTCACCAGCGCCGAGGGAACTACCCGCGTATATATCAACAGTCGCTTTCCCAGACGAGTCTGTCACCGCGGTGGTCACTGGTAAATCACCAATTGAACTAGCAAACGTCACAATCGAGGTTTTACTAATACCAGACACTGTCGCAGTTAACTTACCAGGGGATAAAGTGCTGATTGAATCAATGCTATTACCCGAAGCATCAGTTAACACCAATGACACTTGAGCACCACCGTCAGCAGCACCGCCATCACCGGCCATGGTCACGTATACTGTTGCAGAATCGCCATCAGAGGTAGTTGCTGTAACTGTAGCCCCAGTATTAACCTCGGCGGTATCCAACTGAATAGTTGCAACACCATTAGCATTCGTTACTACCTCACCGGTACTTGGCGTGAATGTACCGTAAGAATCGTCATTAAGGGCAAAGGTGACTAAAGTGTTAACCGCATCACCATCGGAATCTAAAACGGTAGCGGTAAGAATTGCAGGCTCGGCAACTGAGATTTGATTGTTGTCGATAGTTAAGGTTATTGTTGTCGTTGTATCGGTACTATCTCCCGAGTCATCATCTGTAATACTACCTCCACCGCCACAAGCGAAGAGAAAAAACGAACATAAAAGTGCAAAATATACTTTATATGCTGACCTCATTGTCAGGCTCCCTGTTGCATTAAGTTTAAACTAAATGGTTATTATAGTTACTTATAGATTAACAATACGCAAATATCTTGTAACTTTAGCATAACTCTATTGTTTTCTGTGTTATTTATCAGCTAAAACTTTCACTTTCTGCCATTTCCTAAAAGATTGATTCCTGCTAGTCTTTAGCCCATTCAACAAAATTTAAAATAATATGATGAGAAGGACTACTCCGTGAGTAAACAACGCAAGCTCGGACTCACGAGCAAAATTTTAATTGGTATGGGATTAGGCATTATTTTTGGCCTTATGTTAAGAAACATGCTCCCAGACAGCCAATTTATCCAAGAATACATCACAGATGGATTCTTACATGTCATCGGTACCATCTTTATTTCCAGCTTAAAAATGCTCGTTGTGCCATTGGTATTTATCTCACTTGTCTGTGGTACAAGTTCTCTCAGTGATCCATCAAAACTGGAGCCGCCTCGGAGGTAAAACCATTTCTTTCTATCTTTTTACCACCGCGATTGCGCTTACCGTCGCCATTTTAGCTGCTGTGATCATTCATCCAGGCAATGCAAGTCTTGCTGGCAATGCACTTGAATATTCAGTCAAAGATGCACCGAGCCTGTCAGAAGTCCTTATTAATATCGTACCGACTAACCCGATGCAAGCCATGAGTGAAGGCAATATGCTGCAGATCATTCTATTTGCAGTTATTTTTGGTTTCGCTATCTCGCACATTGGTGAACGCGGCACCCGAGTCGCATCATTTTTTAATGATCTAAACGAAGTGATCATGCGAGTCGTCACACTTATCATGCAGCTTGCACCTTATGGTGTGTTCGCATTAATGGCAAAGTTGAGTTTAACCTTGGTCTTGAAACCTTTGGCAGTGTGGTTAAATACTTCTTCCTAGTCGTTGCCGTGTTATTAATTCAAGGTTTAGTGGTATACCCAACACTATTAAAACTGTTCTCAGGCCTGAGTCCATTAATGTTCTTACGTAAAATTCGCGACGTACAACTATTCGCTTTTAGTACGGCAAGCTCTAATGCGACGTTACCTGTGACCATTGAAACCTGTGAGCACCGTATGGGTGTAGACAACAAAATTGCCTCATTTACATTGCCGCTTGGTGCCACGCTTAACATGGATGGCACCGCCATTATGCAAGGTGTTGCGACGGTATTTATTGCCCAAGTGTTTGGCATTGAATTAAGCATTATGGATTATGCAACAGTGGTTGTGACCGCGACTCTGGCCTCAATTGGCACGGCGGGTGTACCTGGTGTTGGGTTAATTATGCTGGCCATGGTACTTAATCAAGTAGGTTTACCGGTTGAAGGCATTGCATTAATTATTGGTGTAGACAGAATGCTCGATATGATCCGCACAGCAGTTAACGTAACAGGCGACGCTGTAGGTACTGTGATTATTGCTAAATCTGAAGGTGAATTTAACCAAGATACCTTTAATAACTCACAAGCGGGTAAAGCAGCCCAAAGCTTTGAAGATCAAGTACTAAACAGCAAATAACTGGCTGAAAAAGTTCAAATATAAAAAAGCGCTAATGTAGCGCTTTTTTGTTATCTTTTTTTGTATAACTATGTCATTATCATTAGCTTACCCCATAAAATATAATCAATATCAGAGCAGAATGAATATGGACATCACTTTATTAGCCAGCTTAGCGGTTATTCATATCGTTGCCTTAATGAGCCCAGGCCAGATTTTGCCATTGTCGTCAAAATGGCCACTCAACAGACACGAATTACCGCAGTGTATTGTGCACTAGGCATTGCCGTTGCCATACTCGTGCACACCCTGTTATCGCTAATGGGGATCAGCGTGATGATCCAACAATCACCTGTGGCTTATGTTTTGGTTCAACTTATTGGTAGCGGTTATTTGGCTTGGATGGGGTATGGCGCGCTAATGTCAGCAATTAAAGCCATAAAGTTAAAGCGTCAACCCGATCAGGTAGTGACTTTGCCGAGTGACAATGTAGTGAAAATATCTTCTTTTAAAGGATTTAAAATAGGGTTATACACCAACCTGCTTAACCCCAAAGCATTAATATTTTTTATTACATTATTCACTGTATTCATTACTCCGCAAGTCGGTAACAGTACAAAAACAGCTGCAGCAGTATTATTATTTGGCTTATCTTTTATCTGGTTTGGGCTATTAGCATTAGTGTTATCTAAACCACGTATTCAACAAAAGCTATTAGCAGCAAATAGCATCATTGATTTATTCGTTGGGGTCATTTTTATTACTGTCGCCGTCACCATTGCCAGTAATATTATCAGCAACATGTAGCCGTAAAATACACTAACACGCCTGTAAACGGTTACGAGGAATTTGAATTAACTTGCGAGTCAAATAATCAACTAACACATTGAGTCCTGCTGTAAAGAGTAATAACAAGAGTGCACCACTGAAACGAATTTCAGCAAAATTACTGTCCACATAAAACCCTAATGTCATCACACCTAACATACCTAAAATAGCTGTCTCACGAATAATAACCTCAAAGCGATAAAACAACAGTGCCATAAAATAAGGATAAATCGTTGGCAATACGGTATAGCAATAATCACCTATTCGTGGGCGATACGTTAATGGCACGGTGACCTCATCAGACTGCCTCGCCATTAAAAACACCATTAAACCACTATTATGCAATGCCAGCGCAATTATCGCTGGCAGCATTGAAGGACCAAGTAATAACATAAATACGAATGCAAGTAGGTACTCAGGCAAAGAACGCAAAATTAAATTCACCGCTCGCATCAATATCGTGACCCAATTGGGCATCAATAATCGCGTGTTTAACGGCAATAGTATTAACGTCAACATATGGGTTAACCCCAACGCGCAGCAAGCTAATACTAACGTGGCGATAATCCCCGGAATCACTTGGTTTCTAACGAGCTGATCCCCCCATTCCCACACACTCATGAACACACCAGCGTTAAACCACGCTGACAAAGGCAGCCCTTGCAACATTGGCGGCAAGATATCAACAGAGATAAAACGCCAAACAAGCTGCTCTTGAAATAGCGGTAAAGGAGGTAAAAAATACACAGCTAAAGGTAAGTAAACCCATAACATAATAGGTTTAGCCCAAAATCGAATGGTGCCAATAAGCGCAATAAATAATATTAGTAATGCGCCGCCTTGTTGATAATGGCCTTGGCGAAACGCAGACTCTAAATAAAAACCTAACGTTGGCATACCAATAAATCCAAGTACGGCACTGCTTCGTAGCGCACACTCAAATCGATAACGAATATACGCGACAATTTGTGGATAAACATGCATCCAACGTCCATACAAGAGCGCCGACAACTTGCTGGTGCCATGTGGTAAACAAAATATTGTGTGAACAGGCGCTTGTTGTAAAATATCGGCAAACACGCGAGCAAACGTTGCTGCATATGGCAGCCCAATCGCTAAAATACCGGTAAGCGGAGATAACCCAAAAATTTGTAAAAAAATCAGCGCCCAAAATATTTCATGAATCGCCCGAATAAAAGCACACATAGCCGCGACCCAAGAATGTTGATACACCAGAGCAAGCGGCACACCTAACAACAACCCTAGACCAATACCCAATAAGGCAAAACTGATTGTTTGCCATAAGGCATCAAGCAAATATTCAGTTGCCGCAAAGTCGGGATGCATAAAGCCATTAAACATACGACTAAGCTCTGCCCACGGTTCAAGAGCGATAACCTCGGTATCTGCGACAAACCAGCACAGCAACACTAGCGCAAACAACCCTAAAGTGAGCTTTTGCCAATGGCCAAGATAAGAAAGAAAACCACGAGAAGAAATAGAATGCATAGCGGCTTAACGATATCGATTCAACAGGGTGAGTTTATTCATCTGCGACAACATAATGCTGTGATAAATGTTCAAGAGATAACTGTTGAGCTTGCGCATCTAAAGCCACTTTACCTGCACTTATCACAATAATTCGATCAAAATGTGTTAACGCCAACTCGGCATCGTGCAGTACACAAATCACATTTGGATGTGCTTGTTTAACAATATTAAGTAACCTGACACCCATTACCGGGTCGAGTGCCGAAAACGGTTCATCACCCATAAATATCGGCTGTTGTTGAAACAAGGCTCGAGCCAAAGCCACACGCTGACGTTGTCCGCCAGACAATTCACTGACTTTTTGCTGCAAGGGCATGTTCAATTCAAGCTGTTGGCAAATCGCCCCGACTTGTTGTTGCGGTTTTGAAAATGGCGACAGTAAATTAGCAATATTATACCAGGAGGAATGTCGGGCTAAGCTGCCCATAAATACATTATGAAAAATAGACAGATTGTCGACTAACCCTTGCGCTTGAGAACACAAGCAGCTTTGCTTTGCCAGTTGTTGATATAGATGATGCAACAAGGTGGTCTTTCCCACCCCAGACGGCCTAAAATCGCAACATGCTCTCGTTCATTAAGCGTGATATTCACCTTGGGCAACACAATGTGTTGCCCATAGCCTAAGTCTGTATCAACAACGGCAAGCATTAATCTAACATTCCAATGGCTTTAGCTACACGCTCAATAGGTTCGTAATCACTGTTACTCGCTGGCACAAATGATTCGCGAGGAAAGCTATCGAGTAAGTTTCGGTCTTTCATATTGAGCAACGCATGAGTTAACTTATCTTTAAAACCTGCACCATAAACAGTGTCGACACCAGAGTGCACAGTCCATTGATAATCAGGATAAGTCGGGCTTTGCCAAATCACGCTCACTTTTGTGGTGTCGACTTCACCTTTTTCGACCGCAGTATCCCACACTTTATAATTTACCGCGCCCACTTGATAGACACCCGCTTCCACTTGACTAATTGTACGGCTGTGATCACCAGAAAAACCAATACGTTTAAAGGTTTCCTCAACCGGCTTTCCTAAATTATTCTCAATAAAATACTGCGGCATTAAACGCCCAGATGTTGAGTCTTTTGAACCGAACGTAAAGGTATAATCGTTCAATACCGGAAAACGATCACTGGCCACTAATTCAGTTGAATGATGCGCAATAATGTAGCTTTTGAAAAATTGATCTTCAAAACCTTGGGCAATAGCCTCAGATCCCGGCACTAAACGACGCGCTTGTACGCCAGATAAACCACCAAACCACGCGAGTTGCACCTGATTATTACGAAACGCCGTAACCGCGGCAGAATAAGACTTAACAGGCACATACTTAACCTCTACGTCCAATTGCTCAGATAAGTACACCGCAACTTTATTAAAACGGGTGCGCAATTGGCTCTCATCTTCATCAGGAATAGCGGTAAAGGTGAATGTTTCGCTTATCGCGACTGTTGAAAACAAGCTTAAAACGCCTGCTAATATAAACCCGGTTAGTTTCATCGTAATCCTTAAATCATCCGTTAATTGCACTATTCTAACTTACGCCCAGCAAGTTAACCTAGGGCAAACCAATAATACTGCTGGATATTTATTGTAACCCGTCATCCAAAGCTAGGGTGATGATGTATTCAATCATCATCACCCACCCTATCGAGAAATAGCTCACAGATAAACAAACACTAGGGTCTGTTGATCTTTGCTGGTTGAATTTTGTTCGAGTTAAAAACGTTTTAATCGAGGCGAATGGATTGATGCCTAGTCATCTAAGCAAAATCCATTCAACAAAAAGTAAAACGTTTTAGCCGAACCCTTTGGGCAGCGTTTGTTGGCCATTTTTACTGCGTTATCGACTTTTTATGTAGAATAACTACACTTCAAAGTCTCTGCCGCGCAGTTGTAAATGTGAGTAATGGCCAACAATTCGCTGCAAAAACAACCTTGAAAGATCAACAAACCCTAGCCTATGCAACATAATTACGGTTAGTATTTGACCGTAAACAGAGATAAGTTAAAACCTAGTGCTTGTGCTTAGATAAGGATAATCCATGCGTATACTTGTTATTGAAGACGACCCCATACTGTCACATCATTTACAGGTGCAACTCACCGAGGCTGGCAATCAGGTACAAGTGGCCACAACCGCAAAAGAAGGCTTTTATCAAGCCACAAATTACCCAATCGATGTAGCCATAATCGATATTGGTTTACCCGACCTAGACGGCATTAGCTTAATCAAATCATTACGCCAGGCCGAAGTGAAAACACCACTATTGATTTTAACTGCAAGGTTAACCTGGCAAGATAAAGTTGAGGCCTCAACGCAGGTGCAGATGATTACCTTGTTAAGCCATTTCAAAAAGAAGAGCTTATCGCAAGGCTCGATGCCATCGTGCGTCGCAGTGGCGGATTTGTTCGCTCAGTAATCACCAGCGAGTCATTGCAAGTCGATTTAGCAGCCAAACAAGTCAGTCTGCAACATACGCCATTAGACATAACCGCATTTGAATATCAGATTTTAGAATACCTTATGCGCCACTGTCATGAAGTCGTCGCCAAGCAACGTTTGCTCGATGTGATTTATGCCGACAAAGAAGGTGACCCTAACACCATAGAAGTCATGATTAGCCGTCTACGTAAAAAACTCAGTCACGGCGGAATGAATGATCCCATCACCACTATTCGCGGCCAAGGATATAAATTTAACCACCCATGCGACTAACTTTACGACCTCAAAAACGTTTACTCACTCGGATGTTTGTCACCTCCTTGTGCATCATTACCTTGGTAGGCTTTGGTCTCGCATGGTTAATTAACTTGTTGCATGCACAAAACCGTTACAATCAAACCACCAGCTCATTAATCGCTAAACTCCCCATCATTGCCGCAGAATTTCGAGAAAATAATTTAATTCCCATCACCCAAGCTCGAGAAGGTGATGATGTAGACACGCAATACATCATGGCAACCTGCAATGATGATTACGACAGCCTCTGGCGCTCAGACTACGCAATAAGCCTTAATTTGACCAAAATATGTGAACAATACCAATCGATTAAGGATGACTTACCGCCGTTTTATCTCAACTTTGGCAGCCAAAGCTATTTGGCTTATTTATTAAGTATTGACGTGGAAACCGACATATACCACTTGCTTATTTTACAAGACGCCAGCGCCCTTAAAACTGAACTGAGCCAATTTAATCGACTGACTTATTTTAGGTTGGCAATTGTGTTGTTGATTGCATTGCTTTTGCTTATCAGTGCGGCTTACTGGGGCATGCGACCGCTAACGCAATTAAAACAAGAGTTAACCTTATTACAACGAGGGCAAAAAAACAGTCTATCTCAAGATTACCCTGTTGAATTACAAGGTATAACTACAGCGCTAAACCAATTACTCAACCAATCAGATGCGCGGCAAACCCGTTATCAAAATGCAATGAACGATCTTGCCCACAGCCTTAAAACCCGACTCGCGGCGAGCATCGCAATCATTGATGACCCAAGTTTGAACAAGCAACAACAAAACCAAAAAATTCTTGAGCAAATTAATGACATGAATCACCTAGTTAAATATCAGCTCAAACGCGCCATGTTAGGCCAACAAGGGCTGCACTTGTTGCAAACTCAGCCGTTAGAGATTGTAAAGTCGCTGGCTCAAATGCTCGATAAAATTTATCAACACAAACGCATCAACATACTGATTAACATTGCAGACGATATTGAGTTACCGCTCAGTAAAGGCGATGTCATGGAGCTATTTGGAAATCTACTCGAAAATGCATTTCGCTTTTGTATCAGTCAGGTCAGCGTCAAAGTGCAACGGCTCGATAACACTCTAATCCAAATTAGTGTAGAAGACGACGGCTCAGGAATAGCAGACAACATCAAACAAAAAATCATTCAACGCGGCATACGCGCCGACACTCAATCACCAGGACAAGGGATCGGGCTCGCGGTTTGTCACGAGCTTATCAGTAGTTACGGTGGCACCATGACAATAAACACCAGCGTACTCGGAGGGGCTGCATTTGTAATCGAGCTTCCGGCTGTCACCCAACACCAAAGTTAGCTCAGTGGCGCGTATAACTGCTCGGCACGATTAAACATCGCCCAGGAAGTCGCGATATATTTATCGTTGCTCAATGGCACATTACCACGATGACTATGAGTAAATCCTGCAGGTGCAATCACCAAAGTGCCTTTCTTAGGACTGATTTTACGTTGTTGGTAGTAAAATTCAGTTTCACCGCCCTCTGGCACATCGTTAAGGTAAAACATATACAACACCACGCGGTGTAAAGCTTCGTTATGGCCATTTTGTGGGAACTGCTCAGAGTGCCAATGCGGATAACCGCCTACTCCTTGTTGGTAATGCTGAACATTTATCGTACCACTGCGGTACAAATATTTAGTTAACGTTGACGCGCGCGGTTTACCCAAAGCTGCAAAGTTATCAGGAGTTAAGGTTTGTGGTTTTCCTTGCTCATCAGTAACTTGAACTGACACCGCACCCATTAATGCCAATGAATATTGAGTAAAATAATCCGTCATGTGTGTGAACGTCGCAGCCAAAAGCTCATTTTTTAAATCCGCTAAATCAGCAAAAGCATCTAACATTAAATCTCGGCTGCGTTTTTTATCATTATCAACGCCAAAACCGGTTTGGCCAGGTACACATTTGGGTGTGCATTAAATGCAGCAATTAAGCGGTCACATAAATCATCGCTTATTGCATTGGGATATACTTCAATAAAATCCATCGTTAAGATAACTGTTCCATGTGAGTTTGTAGTATTATGCTGCCATGCCAGCAAAGCATCTGTAAAGGCTAAAGCCGCACATCGTTTGTTGTTCTGTAGGGTAACAATCCATTAAAATATGAAAAAAAACCAAAAAGTCACTGTCGAACAACTTGAAGTCGGTACCTTTATTCGTCTGCCTATCTCTTGGAAAGATCATCCATTTTTGTTCAGCAGCTTTAAAATAAAAAATACCGCTCAAATTGAGCTAATCAAAGGATTAGGCCTCAAAGACGTATTTATTGACCCTGAAAAAAGCGATATAGAGCCCGTTACCTCAGATAAATCACAACAAGCTCACAACGAAGAAGATCTTAATGCCCTTAAAGAGCAAATGCTCAGCGACAAGTCAGCAAAAATAAACGAGCAACAAAAACTCAAACGTGACCTAAAGAAAACCGAACAACAATTTGACCGCTCAGTCGCCATGATGCGCTCTATGGTATCTAAAGTCAGTAGCCGGCCACTCAATGCCGTGACAGAAGCAAAAGATCTCATCAGCAATCTCACTAATATGCTGCTCAATACCGATAATCTTGCGCTACATTTAATGAGCGATGCGAAAAATGAAGAGCATATTTATCATCATTCACTGAATGTCGCGATGCTTTGCATGCTAATGGCTAAGGAACTTGGTTGGAGCCGCGAAGAAGTTGAAACCATTGGTATTGGAGCCTTATTTCATGACATAGGCAAACTCAAAGTGCCGAGCACGATCCTCAATAAACGTGTGCCATTATCTGTGCCAGAAGAAAACTTTATCAAACAACACCCATTGATGAGTATTAACTTCCTAAAATTAGCCGACAGCTTTCCTGAAGAAGCGAAGCCGTTGATCGCCAATCATCACGAATTTTTAGATGGCAGTGGATTCCCACAAGGGCTTAAGGCTGACAAACTTGACAAAATGTCGCAATTAATTGCAGTAGTGAACGAGTACGACATATTGTGTAATGGCACCAACCAAGTTAAAGCCAAGCCACCGAGTGTCGCTCTGGGAATGCTATACAAAAATTACAATAACAAACTCAATAACGAATACGTAAGTAAGCTGATTAAAATGTTAGGTATTTACCCACCTGGGAGCATTATCGAATTGTCGAGTGGTCAATTTGCTATGGTCATGTCTGTCAATTTACAGCAATTACTCTACCCTAACGTGATTGTTTACGATCAACTCGTGCCTAAAGACCAAGCGCCCATTGTCAGCTTACAAAATCATAATATGAGCATAGTTCGTAGCTTACCCGCTGCGGCATTACCTAAAAAGATTCATGCTTATCTTAGTCCAAGAGATAAAATCAGCTTCGGTATAGGCGCTAATTAACCGGGTTGATGTTGAACAAAAGTAATAACAAAAAGCCAGCTATTTAAATAGCTGGCTTTTTGCTAAACCTGAACGGTAAAAGAGGCTTTATACCATTTCCATTAATTATGTGACCAATCAGAGTCGCTCAGACTGTTCAGTTTGAGGCGCATTGTTGAAATAATGGTTATTCCCTTCTAAGGCAATGCAACAAAGAAATGGACAGTCTGAGCGCCTCCTGCAAGGCGGGTTTCTGTGCCTTCTATGCTGCTTAATAGGATTTTGACGTACGACTGCATGGATGCAGGAGGTAGAGCAACGCAGGAGCAGTTGCCGAGAGCAACTATGCCTACAATCCTATTACTTGCCTAGAAGGCACAGAATTACCGCTGAATGACCAGATAATTAGTGGAATTGGTATTACAACCAACCTTTACGTTTAAAGAAAAAGTAAGTTCCGGCAGCACTGGCTAACATGAGCCCTACCGCCATAGGATACCCAAATCGCCAATCAAGCTCTGGCATAATATGAAAGTTCATCCCATAGCTACTGGCAATTAGGGTCGGCGGTAAAAATACCACCGCAGATACTGAAAAGATCTTAATAATCTTGTTTTGTTGTAAACCACTAAAGCCCATCGCCGCATCGAGTAAAAACTGTAACTTATCAAAAATAAATTGGCTGTGAGGCATTAAAGATTCAATGTCTGACAGCATCTCACGAATGTCTTTTAAATTTTCATCCGACAAACTTTCACGATAATAACGTTGCATGTATCGTAACGAGCGTTGGGTATCGAGCAAACTTAAACGAATTTTACCGTTAGAATCTTCTTGCAGTGTAATAAGCTTAAACACATCATCGAGCTCTTCGTCATTAAAGACTTGCTCGCCGACATTTTCTAACACGCTATACACGTCTTCAATTAAGTCAGATAAGTAATCTACTTTTAGATTAAATAACTCTAACAACAATCCTTGCGGCGTGGTGATGTCTAAACGGCCTAAACGTAAATAGTTACGCAATAGTCTAATCAAGCCAACATCTTCTTCGCGTATGGTCAGTAAAAATGCTTTACGTAAGTTAAATGATACGTTTACGGCACGTACATCTGAGCTCACACGTTGCGGGAATAATGAGTTAATGTGTAAACCATCTTGGTTTTGATAAAAACGAGTCGATGCCTCGATCTCTTTAATATCTTCTTCGTCGGGCACTTCTTCGGCAGAAAACGAACTCAACCAGTCTCGCTCTTTATCATCCGGTTTTAATAAATCTAACCACAAAGTCGATTCTGGCACATTGTCACCCACTTTTAATTCAGTGGTCACAAGTTGTCTATTTTGATAGGCGTATGCTGTGATCATCGCTCCCCCAAAGTGTGTTAAGTCAACTCAACTTAACAACATAAAATGTGCAAAATTTGGCGCTAGTTTACTCAACTAAAGCGTAATGAAAAGCAAAAACTGATCTGTAATGAATAATCGTACCCGTTGGCGTAAAAAAACGAATATTCAATATAAAAAAGCGCCCTTACAGGACGCTAGTTTGGCGATAACATTAACCGTTAATCGATTATTACTCGCCTTTTAAACGTCGATCTAATTGATCTTTTAAATTTGCCGGCACACCTTTAATTAAAATGGTATCAGACACCGGATCGTATATAACGCGCTCACCTAAATGACCACCGTCAAAACTTAAGGTCACACCGCCACCAGTACCCGAAAATTTCTTTAAACTGCGTAAACTGGCTTTATCTGCAGGAAACTCTTCATCTAACTCATAACTGCCGCCGCAGGCAAAGTCATAAAAAGAATCCATGCCAGAGTCTGCTAACTCATCGGCTAAATCTTTAACCTCAATCACTTCACCAGAATCTGCGCGCTCAGAGCAATACTCAAACACTTTATTACGACACTCTTGACGCTCATCTTTAGTCAGTTCACTGCCAGCAACAAAATCTTCAACCGCATGAATTAACGTTTTGTTTTGCGCTTTAGTATTAACGCCTTCAACGCACCCCATAAAATCTAAAAAGAAATCGGCCACTTTACGACCGGCGCGGCCGCGAATAAACGAAATATACTTGCGTGAACTCTTGTCCGCTTGCCACTCAGTTAAATCAATACGTGCGGCAAGTTGAATATTACTTAAATCTAAATGATTGTTTTGCGACAGCTCCATATCATCTAATACTGTCATCGATGACTTAGCACTTAATAATGCCACAAACAAATAGTCGCTCGTCATACTTGTGTAGCATGACATCAACAAAAAGCCACCCTGGCTAAAGTCATATTTAGCTAACTCTTGTTGTAATAACTGGCTAGCTTGGCCACTAAACTCCACAAAACCTAAATCGCCACTGCGATAAGTGGTTAACGCATTCGCAAATTCATCATTGGCCTCGCCATCATCCCCGTGAGTACCAAAAAAACCAAAACCTTTACCCGCTTTACCCGAATAAGTCTGGTGTAACTCTTCTAGCATGGTTTCAACAGCATTGGTATTCAATAACGGTTGTGGACGTAAACGACAGCGCATTTGCCCCTGACCATCTTGAGAGATTTCGTGAATAATTGCTTGCTCAATACTAATCGCCATAAGCCTTGTTAACCTATTCTGTCGCTGAAGATAATTTTAAAAAGAATGATATCAGACCCGCCGTATAAATCGAACAAGGGTTTGCTATATTCCTCACATAGCACGAATAAAACTTGAGGCGATAAAGCGCTAAATCCGTTATTATATGCAGCTAATTCATTCTTTATTGAAGTTTTCTGACTATGGCAATTCAATCTAAATACACTAACACCCAAGTTGAAGCACTGATCAGCGAGATGCTTGCTGTACTGGCTAAGCACCAAGCTCCTACCGATTTAAGCCTAATGGTATTAGGTAACTGTGTAACTCATTTACTCGACAAAAAAGTCCCAAATGAGTCGCGCCAGCAAGTTGCAGAGCAATTTGCCAAAGCGTTAACACAGTCGATTAAGTAATCAACTAAATAAAATTTATCACTACGCTAACAATCAGTTACACTGAATTAGTCTGTGATAATAACGTAGGAATACCAGTAAACATGATCGAGCGCAAAAAGCAGCAAATGACGCGTGACAAAGTGTCACGCTTAGTTAATTGGGGTCACTGGTTTGCCTTTTTTAATGGCATATTGGCGATGCTAATTGGCGCTCGATATATTGGCAGTGTGGGCTACCCAGAAACCGTTATCGGCTGGGTACTACCTGAGCATCAGCACCATAGGGCATTTTACTTTTTTAGCCTTTATTGGTTACTTAATATTTATTTTCCCGATTACTTTACTGCTACCCTACTCTAAAATTTTACGTGGCTTTGCCGCCTTAATTGCATCTCTCGGACTCTACACTCTACTGTATGACACCATAATCTATGACGACTACGGTATTCATTTAAGCCCTTTTGCGTTCGATTTAGCCTGGCAAGACCTCAACGCATTGCTGCACAGCACCTCATACATTGTTACCCCTATCGTCATCGTGCTTGTAGAACTGACAGTGGCTAACTTTTTGTGGAAACGCATCGACAAGATTCAGAAAAAACAATGGGGCAATCGCGTGGTGATATTTGTTGGCGTCTGTTTCGTCAGCAGTCACTTATTTCATATTTGGGCAGACGCCACCAACATGACCGAAGTCACCCGTTTCGATGACGCTTATCCTGTGTCTTACCCTGCGACAGCACGCTCGTTTATGGAAAATCACGGCATTGACAGCAGCATGCAATCAGCAGATGCTCGCTCGACAACATCACGTAAATTAAGCTATCCAATCAATCCACTGCAATGCAACTCTGATAGCCAACCCAACATTTTATTCATCACCATAGACAGCCTGCGTACAGACATGGTTGACAGTGTCACCATGCCTTACTTAACCCAATACCGTAATCAAAATCAGCGCTTTAGTAACCATTTTAGCGGCGGCACTGATTTTGACACCAGCATGTTTACCTTAATGTACGGATTACAAGGCAATTATAGCGATCGCAAAGAATTTACCAGCACAGCGCCAATATTAACCAGCGAGCTCAGTAAACAAGGCTATCAACAAGCGTTTTTTGCCCCGAAAATTTATGACGACATCAACAATGTTGCCATGTTTAAAGGCATGCAAATTCACACCAGTGCTGGGTATAATGGCAGTGCAGATGCTGATATCAATACCATCAATGCCGTAAATGCTTGGCAAGCGGGCCAAACACAGCCTTGGTTTGCGCTGGTTAACTTAACTGCCCCAGAAGATTATGACACGCCAATAGGCTTTTTAGGTGTGCAAACCATTAAGCCCCAAATGACGCTAAAACCGGCACAAAAAGTATTGTTTAATCAATATCGTCAGTCGCTTAATTTTATCGACCAGCAGCTTGCCATTTTGCTTGATAACATCAGTGATGACACTATCGTCTTGATTACCGGCACGTATGGTCAAGTCTTTACCAGTAACACCAGCGATGCCCGTAACGATTTATCGCCTGGTAATGTTAAAGTGCCGCTGATTATTCATTGGCCAGACGGACATGGAAATAAAATTAATTACCGCACAAGTCATTACGGTATTGCCCCCACTTTGCTCAGCCAGGTATTAGGTTGCACCAACCCAAGTACTGATTACAGCTCAGGGCGTAGCTTGCTAGAGCCCAACAGCGAAACCTGGGTGTATATTGGTGACAGTAGCCGTTTTGCGATTTATCAAAAGTCAGAAATAACAGTGCTTGACCGTTTTGGTAAGTACCGAATTTACGATTTAGAGTATAAAAAACGCTTAAACAAGAAGATGAGCGCGCCAGAGTTGATTCAAGTCATGCGTGAAGGTCGAAGGCTTTACAATCAGTAGCACGACCAATGCTCAATAATGACGTGTACGTCAAAGCATTGATGTTTTAGAACGTAAAGTTACAACATTGAATTAATACGCTTTTCATTACAGCTGGATAGTTTATAGTCAATCGACAATGAACCGATAACTAACAGCTTGCACTAGTCAAATACAGTTGCTAAAGTGCATATCCACTTAGTGACCCCAGTATTAAATACTCGCTAAGTTATAATGCTTTTATCAACCAAGCATTAACAAACATTCGGTATGTAGCGCAGCCCGGTAGCGCACTGTCATGGGGTGTCAGGGGTCGGAGGTTCGAATCCTCTCATACCGACCAAATTAAAATCTAATGTCGATTCATTATTGATAATAGATAAAACAAAACCCCGTATTAGCATGGCTGATACGGGGTTTTGTTTTTATACATTGAATAAATCCAGCTAAAGCTCCTACGTGAGTATGGCATGGCTATGAATGATATACCCGTTTAAATGAACCCGTTGTAGTATTAACTTGTAACTTAGCTTCTCAAAGTCCTAATGATCATTATTATATATGCCTAGTGCGACGATGACCGCGTCAATCGTAAATACTTTTGTTAATACTTAGCGATACATACGGATTCACATTGAATTAACATAATGGCATGTAAAAATAATGTTTTAGATACATAAGGCTCAGCCATGAGATTCGTGATTTTATTATTTAGCTTGTCGCTTTTTTTATCCGCTCCAGCTAATGCTGATGCACCATCTTTGATTGTCAGTAAAGGTCAAATCGAAACCGTTCAGCCATTTAAGTCTACCTATGTAAAAGACAGGTTTTTAAGCGTTTGGTTACCGCCAGGGTATAACAAACAAAGCCAGTATGACGTGCTTTACATGCACGATGGCCGTATGTTATTTGATGCAAATAGTACTTGGAATAAGCAAGAGTGGCGAGTCGATGAAGTCGCTGGCGAGCTGATTGAACAAGGAAAAATCCGCCCATTTATTGTGGTCGGTATTCCTAATGCGGTCGAAAATCGCCACAGTGAGTTTTTCCCA
Organism: Shewanella phaeophyticola; assembly: GCF_025398315.1. Taxonomy (GTDB): domain Bacteria; phylum Pseudomonadota; class Gammaproteobacteria; order Enterobacterales; family Shewanellaceae; genus Shewanella; species Shewanella phaeophyticola. Next base: position 1,189,836 of record NZ_JAODOQ010000001.1, on the reverse strand, counting down.
CAGCAACCGTTTGAACGTTTCTCACCATCACAACAACAAGCCTTGTATAAAATTGAAAAGTACGCCGATCACCCATTATTTGCATCTAAGGTGTATTCAGATAACTACAGCCTATTTTTAGTCAAAGAAGTCATCCCTTACATTGAGGCCAACTACCCCGTCAACAAAGAGGCGCAACATCGTTATTTAGGCGGCTCAAGCATGGGCGGGCTAATTTCATGGTACACCCTATTAAATTACCCTGACCAATTTGCGGGCGCGATTAATATGTCGACTCATTGGCCTGGGACTTTTAGTGCCGAAGATGATGTGTTTCCAGTATTTCAACAGTATATCGCGGCCAATTTGCATAAACTGAGTAATCAAAAAGTCTATTTTGATTATGGTGACAGTACTCTTGATGCCATGTACCCAGAGTTACAAAAACAAATCGATAAGATCTTTATTGAACAACAATACCCTAAAAATCAGTGGCGAAGCCTGTATTTTCCAGGAGCTGATCACACAGAAAACGCCTGGGCTAAGCGCTTGCATATCCCGTTAGAGTTTATGTTTGGAACGACCAAGCCATAATTGTGCTTATACATATTCACTCACATCCCCTCTAGGATGATGTGAGCGAATGTATTGATTAAAAGCACAATGTAAAATGCCAGCATTAGGCACAAAAAACAGCAAAGGGATGAACAGCAACGGTTTTGGGCTTATAGGGTTAGCGAGACAAGGTTAATGGTACGATAAGCCTTAATAAAAAGGGCTTGGGTCAATTTCTAAACTCCTTGGCGACACGCCTCGTTCAATGTAAACATCAGATTTTAATAAATCAATCATGGTAACGTCGATATAATGCTTATGCTTTAAAGAATAAAAACATTTAACAATAGGATGCAATACATCACGGTTTTTAGCCTGCCAAACCACACCCACATGCTCATTTGATAATAACACTAATGAGCCAACCGGATAGACACCGATGCAACGAATAAACTCGTACACTAATGAATGGTCTAAATGAGCTGGCGTTAAGCTAATCAATATTTTAAACGCTGCAGCTGTACTCATCGCTTCTTTATAACAACGTGATGCCGTTAACGCGTCAAAAATATCAACAATACAGCCCATTCGGCCATGGAGTGGTAGCTGCACACCCATTAATCCTTCCGGGTAACCTGTTCCATCGAGCTTTTCATGATGCATTAAACATACATCAATGCTCATTTGAGTCAGTCCGACTGTGTCTTCTAAAATGTCTCTAGCAAACACTTGATGAAGCTTGATATATTCAAACTCTTCCACGGTTAGCTTTTCGGGTTTATGAAGAATTTCATCATCAATATAAATCTTGCCAATGTCATGCAACATTCCACCAATAGCCAGTTGTTTCAAGGTGTTGATATCAAGTTTAAGGTGGTGGCCAAAGGTCACTAATAAAAAAGCGACGTTAATCGAATGTTCTAACAAATAAGCATCTTTTGTGCGCAGCGCTGCAATACACCTAAATGCATCGGTATCATTAATCGCGCACTCAATTAATTTCTCGACAACAGGTTCGAAGTCGCCAACGTCAAGGTTTCTACCTTCATAAGTATCCGTCATCACTTTTTGTATCAAGTTTTTAGCTTCAGACAGCAATTTTTTGGCTTTAACGTGTTGCTCGTCTATTGTAAAAGATGCTTTTTTTGCTAATGGATTAGATAATCCATTAGGCTTAACATATTTTTTTAAGCCGCAGGTATCTGATGAGCGATCAATATCCACCCACACATACGCAATGTTGTTTTTGCGTAGTTTGATAATGGTGTCACGATGCTTAATTTGCCCTGGCTGATTGACAGCCACTTTTTGCTGTCGTCGGTCAACTGCAATAATAAACATCCCTAAGGCAAGTTTATCCATTGGTAGTTTAATGACATTATTTGTTTCGACCGACTCTTTCATACAAATAAGCCCTAAAGTAATAAAAACAACATGGGATGTGTACAGAATTTGCTCAATTATACAATTTTCTAATTTTCGCGCTGTGCTTTAGCACACAATTATTGAACCTATACTTAATTAAGCACAAGATTCTGATTTTTATAACAATTAACTTAACGCTTATTATAAAAAACATTACTTAGTAACTCGAAATACGGTAAAGGTATTGATTTAATGATGAAAAAAACCTCAACAATATAACGCGATCTGGCTTCACTCACTTACTGTTAGCAATTTAACAACAAATGCATCAGACTCAACATAACGCCTTCACTTAACAAGCAAAACCATTCAGCATAAACCCAATAATAGATTTAAATATTGATTTAACACAAACTTTAGTTAAAAATTAACCACATTCTGGTGTTTTTTGTTTTCCTGCCGATACATTCATTATTCTCGATTACTTTAACTGGCTTTTATCTATCTCATATGCTTCAAACAATACCTACGCTATTTTCTATCTCCGATGAAAGCTTACTCATCGTAGGAAATTTTGACCCTTTAGTCGTATTGATATCTATCACTATTGCGGTGTTTGCCTCCTATATGGCAATGCAAGTGGCCTCACAAGCGACCGTGACAGTCAACGTCGTTAAACGCCATTTACTTATATCGTGTGGCAGCATAGCGTTGGGCGGTGGTGTCTGGTCGATGCACTTTATCGGTATGTTGGCATTTAGCCTATGTACACCAGTGAGTTATAACGTAGGGATCACAGCATTATCGTTTGTGCCCAGCATTGCTGCATCCTGGGTGGCGTTGAATGTGATTTCCATCAACAAGCCAAAATTAAGCCACTTTATTGTTGGAGGGGTTTTAGTCGGCGCTGGTATTGGCACGATGCATTATGTGGGCATGGCCGCAATGGAAATGGCACCACTATTACGTTATGACCTGTTTTACTTTGGTTTATCGATTGTAGTGGCTATTGCATTGGCGATATTGTCTTTGTGGATCCGCTTTAGCTTAAATCAGATCGGTCACTCCAAATTATCTGAATTGCATAAAAATATGATCGCAGCGCTAGTGATGGGCTGTGCAATTTCAGCAATGCATTATACCGGTATGGCTGCTGCGAGATTTGTTAGGCCACCTGGGTTTGAGTTTTCAGAACAAACCACAATGGTGTCACTCTACTTAGGCATTGCGGTTGCCACGATTACGATTGTGATCATTCTATTTGTACTCACCGTTAACATGTTAATTAAGTACCAAGCCTCTTTACACGCTGCAAAACTCAGTGAAGCACGTTATCGGGCAACCATTAGCACCGCCATTGACGGCATAATAACCTTTAACGATAAAGGTTATATTGAAAGCGGCAACCAAGCTGTAGAGCATCTATTAGGTTGGCACCTCGATGATATTTGTCACCAAAATATACGTCAGTTTATCCCTGCCACTTTTATCGACGACTTTAATACCTACCTCAACAGCTATACCGATGACAGATTAAGTAATCAAAAGAGTGATGGGCGCGATGTTGAAGCGCTACACATCAATGGTAAAACCATTCCAGTTAGGGTCTCAATCGGTCATGTCAGTATTGAAGGTAAAAGCCTGTTTGTGATGTACATAAGTGACTTACGTCATCGTATTGAAATGCAACGAGCGCTGATAAAAAGCGAAGCACAATTTAGATCATTAATAGCCAACATTCCAGGCATTGCTTATCGTTGTTTAAATACCAAAAACTGGCCTATGGTATTTATCAGTGATGCCGTTGAAAGCATTACTGGCTACCCTGCAAGTGACTATCTCGGTGAACAACCCAAACGTAGTTTTTATGAACATGTTCACCCAGATGATGTTGAACCCATTACTCATCAAGTCACCTCAAATAAAGTGTTTATTCTTGAATTTCGTATTTTTAACGCTAATGGCGATATTCGTTGGCTGATGGGCTATGGTACCCATGTTGATGATATAAGTGTTGATGATGTAGAAAGTAATAGTCATTGGCTCGACGGCTTTATTATGGACATTACCGAACGCAAAGAAATGGAGCAATCGCTGATGATTGCTAAAGACAAAGCGGAACAAGCTGCATCATCGCGAGCCGCGTTTTTAGCTAACATGAGCCATGAAATTAGAACGCCAATGAATGCCATTATTGGCTTTAGTGACATTTTACTCGACGATAAATTACCTGCCGCACAACAAAAGCATCTGCATACTATTAACCAGTCAGCCAAATCATTATTGCACTTGCTTAATGATGTACTCGACAGCGCTAAACTCGATAAAGGTAAATTTGAATTAGAATTGCGTGATTTTTCGGTAATTGAAGAAGTCGACTCTGTAGTATCAACCTTATGGCTACAAGCAAACAGTAAGGGGCTTTATGTAGATATTGATGTTGCCCCCGAGGTGAAACAGTCTTATCACGGCGCGCCCGATAGGATCCGTCAAGTACTCACTAATCTCATAGGTAATGCCATTAAGTTTACCCAAGAGGGCGGCGTCAGTATTAATGTCAGTGTAAAGCCTAAAAGCGGTTGCATTGAATTTGCCATAAGCGACACCGGCATTGGCATGACACAAACCCAACTAGCCTCAGTATTTGATGCTTTTGCTCAGGCAGATGCCAGTATGAATCGCCGTTTTGGCGGTACTGGTTTAGGCACAACCATCAGTCAACAATTGGTTGAGTTAATGGGCGGAAAAATCACCGCCAATAGTACCTATGGCAAAGGCAGTTGCTTTAAATTTGCCTTACCACTCACAGCCCCTAAATACATACAGCCAACCGTAGACCCATTGTCGAGTTATGTTATTAAACCATTAACGATATTAGTGGTTGATGACATTCAGCAAAATATTGATTTATTGACTATTGTAATGAAACGCCAAGGTCATACCGTGATTACCGCACGCGACGGCAAGCAAGCCCTACTGCGCATGCAAAGCGATAACATCGATATCGTATTGATGGACGTACAAATGCCCATCATGGATGGACTAACCGCATCTCGCCTGCGCCGCGAACAAGAAGTAATCCAACAATTACCCCACATGCCCATCATTGCATTAACCGCCAGCGTGCTACCTGAAGATAGAATCGCGGCTATGGATGCCGGCATGGACGGCTTTGCCAATAAACCCATTGATATAGCCTTGTTAAATAATGAAATAGCGAAAGTATTAAAACTTGATATCAGTATAAACACGCCTAAAACAACGCAAAACACCACTGAAAAACCACAAGTGGTTAACGAGCCAAAAGGCATGAGCTTGTGGGGCGACCAAGCCACATTAATCAAAGAGATTAACGGCTTTATCTTTAAGCAACAGCATTGTATTGCCGAGCTAACACAGTTAATTGTTGAAGATAATTGGCCAGCAATACAGGCACAACTGCATGGGTTAAAAGGTTTAGCCGGTAATTTAGCACTGCCGCAATTAACCCGCTTGCTCACCGAGGCAGAGCGGCTAGCAATCACAAAGTCTGCTCAAGATTTACTGACCACATTGCCTAATATTGAACACGCATTTAACAAGGTAAATGACTATATTCAGCAACAACCCATAGCGTCTAAAAGCGTCGATAAAACACAACAAGAAAGCTGTATCAACCCCGTTAAGTTGAAACAGCTTATCAATCGAATACGCCTTGCAGCCAAAGATAACGAATACAATGAGGCCGATCTCAACTCGTTGATGACAAGCATACCTTCAGTGTATCACCTTAAATGTATATCAATTCAGCATGCCTTAGACGATTTTGAATTTGAACAAGCGTTAATTGAACTCGATAATCTCGACGCGCACATTAATGCACAATAAAGAATTAAGCAGATGATATTTAACCGACAAGATAGTAAACAAACCATCCTAATTGTGGATGACGAACCCGCAAACCTTAGAGTACTAAAAAAAATGCTCGAGGAGCAATACCGCCTCATTTTTGCTAAAAGTGGTGAAGAAGCATTACGCCTAGTACAACGTGAACTGCCAAATCTGATTTTGCTTGATGTTATGATGCCAGGCATGACAGGGTTTGAAGTATGCGAACAACTCAAAACAGACATGCTTAGCAAAGCTGTACCGGTTATTTTTGTCACTGCGCTTAGTGACGAAGTCGATGAAACCAAAGGATTTGAAGTCGGCGCCGTTGACTACATCACCAAGCCAGTATCACCAGCAATCGTTAAAGCGCGAGTACGTACGCATTTATCACTGGTGCAGGCAGACGATTTACGCCGTACCCGTTTACAGGTTATTCAACGTTTAGGCCGTGCATCAGAATATAAAGACAATGAAACAGGCATGCACATTATGCGCATGAGCCACTATTCAAAAATCATTGCCCTCGCCTACGGTTTATCTGATTTTGCCGCCGACAATTTACTCCACGCCGCGCCTATGCACGACATAGGTAAAATCGGTATTCCAGACAGCATTATGCTTAAGCCCGGTAAATTGACCGACGAAGAATTTACCATCATGAAGACTCACCCAGAGATTGGTGCAGAAATTCTCGGTGAATCAGATTCCGATTTAATCGCACTGGCCAAAATGGTGTCCCTCACCCACCACGAAAAGTTCGACGGCAGCGGTTACCCTAAAGGCTTGAAAGGCAAAGAAATCCCGATTGAAGGTCGCATTGTTGCTATTGCTGACGTATTTGATGCGCTCACCAGTAAACGGCCTTACAAAGAAGCCTGGACAGTAGAACAAGCTATGGCGTTTATCGAAAGCCAAAGCGGTATTCACTTTGACCCAGATTTAGTGGTGTTAATGCAACAATGTCTGCCCAGTATTCTGTACATTAAACAACGCTGGCAAGATTAACTCATTAACAAAAAGTGCACTAGCAACCCCTTTAAATCGCTCAATTTAAGCTAACTAAACCAGCATCACTGGTTTATAGCGTGTTTATCCGTAGAAATTTATGGCATCGCTAACATCCTAGCTACACTCTCAATCGCAGTGCTAGTGCCATTTTACTAGCAACAGATATTGCCCCGCAAAATAAACGTGCTAGCGATATGTATCAAGAGTGTTCATGGGCTTAACCGATTGCCACTATTTAAGCTTTGCTTAACATTATTGAGTCTACTGGTTTATCTGGGCTTGGTAAGGCACTATATGCTATTTCTTTCACCTTGGTATGCTCTTTTTCTGGTTTTAAGAAAACAATAAAAGAATACCGCAGAAAATAACAATGCTATCCCCTCAACAACAAAACTTGAAAAGATTAGAGGTCGCAACAACCCGATACTCGGGAACAATAAAGCAACAACAGAAGTTAACGGGATCAATAAACAAGTTACAAATAAAATCAACTGTAAATCAATTGCACTTTTAGCGGCCCCACGAAGAAAACTGTATAATAAAGCACTAAAAAAACAAACGTAATAACACCAAAGGTAATAAGTGTTAACCTCTGACCCAAACAGATATAACCATTTACTGACTAATAGAGTAACAACAACTGCCATCATTGAACCTAAGCATACTCCAATCGTAAGTGAGGCCATGATTCGGCTAGACTGACTTTGTTGAGATTGCTTTTTACGACGTTTTTCCAACCAAAGTAAGTTACCACTGTAGAATATAAAAGCACCTAACAAACCTAAAATGAAATACACCCATCGCCCGAAATCCCCAGCGTAACCACCAAAGTGTAATGAAAAAATGCCAGCCACGATTGGTGTATATACATCTTCATCGCTCAATGGGATGCTGCTGTAATTAACGTTTAACGTATACGGGTTCATGTAAATAAAATCACCCGAACTCACCCTCATCATTTCATGTTGATTAATAATAGTGATACCGACACTTGGGTTTGCTGATGATAAATTTGAAAACGCCATTGATTCAATTTTATATCCTTCAGCAATATCATCAATTTTATTAAGGTAAGTGGAGATAGATGGAAGCTGCTCAACAGTATATTCAATAGAGGGCTTACTTCTTATTTCAAACATCGGTTCATCACCATAAATAAGACTTAAACCACCATAGAAAAAATCATGAAAAGCAAACACGATAACCGTCCAAGCGATAATCAAATGAAAAGGTAAACTAATGATGCCCACTAAATTATGACTATCAAGCCATAGACGATTACTGCCTTTATTTGGCCTTAATGCAAAAAAACTTTTTACTAAGGTCGGTAGTAAAATAACGACTCCAGAAACTAATGCTAGAAAATATAACACGGATGCGATGCCTAGAATTAACACTCCGATATCTTCATGCCCCGCTTTACCGGGTATGCCTGCAGTTCGATGGAGCATGTCAATTAACTCACCCAACTCATTTGTTGGATTAACTTGAGTGATTAATTGATCATCCTCGGATAACGTTGCATGTCGCATCACATTATTGAGAGCCAACTCTCGTCCACCACTGCGTTCAAACCAAGTTAATGGTGACAAGTGCTCATTAAAGTTAACGGTAAAATCTTGTTCTGCTTTAGCAAATTTTGATGAAGCTTGTTGTATCAGTTTATCGAACTTCTCAATAGGGATTTGCGATAACTGGTGGCTAGCAGGTGTAGCCCATTGAGTGATCTCATGCTTAAACATCGTTAGCGAACCAGCATAAAAGCCAATAAATAGCACTAAACCCGCAATGATGCCGATCCAAGTATGAATCGACTGATAAGTGCGTAAAATATCTCCACGAACTCTCATGACAACCACCTTAAGATGAAAAAAGCACAATAAACAACGGCATTTACAGAGAGTAAATAAACAACCGCATTAAAACCTGTTTTAAATAAATAGCTAAATGATAAAACCAAGATCCAAATAGGGCAGATCATCCACATGTTAAATTGTACTTTTACTGGCGCATCAATTCCGCCATAACCATACCAAGCAAAAATGCCAACAATGCCATAAGCCAACATTAAACCTAAGAGAAGTCCCGCGAGCGTTTTACTCCACCAATGCGGTTGAATCTTTTCATTAACTGATAACCTGACCATTATTGACTACCTTTAACATGAAAAAAGTGATTGAGACTCAATAGAGGAACAATCGTAAGGGCGATAATTATTGTAAATAACCAAATAAAGATTGCAGCACTGACCACAAATAAAGAAACCCATATAAATAAGGATATTCCCCAACAAAAAATGGTTATTAACCTCCAGTATTTAATTAATGGCCTAGCAATTATTTTTTGATTTTTGTTGGTGAGATAAAGAACTGCCGCACCTATAAATGTCGCCAGTAATGATAAAAATGTAAACATCGATATAAACCTTTAAATAAATAACAAACTATGAATAACTTGCCGCAAATAAATGATTTATTCGCGGCGTGTTAATTGTTGGATAATATGTAAATGTTACAACGATATTTAAATACTCATTTTTACTTTTACCGCAAAAGTCCGTGGCTCACCAATACGTAATGCACCGTATGCATCACCAACGACTCAAAACTCTTTATCAAACAGGTTATCGACAGAACCAATTATCGTTAACGATTTGTCATAAAGTGTAGTGTTATAACTTGCCCCAGCATAAAATAAGTTATATGCAGGTAACTCCCAATTATTATTTGAATCTAAAGTTGTTTTTCCAAAATGTTTAGCGCCTAAATTAATCGCTAAACCAGGTATAGCATCAAAGTCATAATTCGTTTGTATGCTAAATTGTTCACTCGGAGTACCAGCAACATCATTACCTTCCACTGCGGTATTGGTTTTATCGTATGTCGCATCTAACAACATTAAATCGCCATATAAAGATAAATTATCGGTAACTTCCCATGCGGCACTAAACTCAAAACCTTGGTAAATACTCAGTCCATCCTGAATAAGGTAGTTATCATCTGTTACTAATGTTGCACCACGTTCAATACGAAACAGTGCAGACGTCATTGACCAACCATCCCCTGCAGTTTTAACGCCTAATTCATATTGCAGACTTTCTAAAGGTGGTAATAATTCATCAGCATTGGCATACGTCTCACCAACATATGAAGTCGTACCTTCAAATGATTCAACATAGCTAACATAATACGTTGTATTCATATCAGGCTTGTACATTAATGCCGCGGTAGGCGTTACTGCGCTGTCTTCATTATATGCTTGGTATGAAGAGAAATACTCGCTTGGAGTGTGCTCAATTTGAGTGCCCCTAATACCTAATAACACTTCCCATTCGTCAGTAAGCGATATAAAGTCACTAACATAAAAAGACTCTTGTTTATCAGTCCAAGCCAGCGATAAATTATCTTCTAAGGTTGAATTGTAAGCCGTTAAATCTACTGGATCGTAAAGATTATCAGTGCCATAGCCCCAAGTCACTTTGCGGTCAGGGTCATTTCTGTAGGTGGTCGACTTTTGATAGGACGCGCCAACTAATAAACTGTGACTTATGCTGCCAGTGTCAAATTCGCCATTAGCTTGTACTTGTACTTGGTCATAATTAACATCAAAATATTGGTCATATAAGGCAATATCGATATCGCCGGTAGAATTTTCTAAATACGCTAACGTTTTTACCCAACGAGTTTCATTTTTAGAATAGTCATACTCAAAACGAACACTCCACGTTTCATCAATGTCCCAATTTAAGCTCGTAAGTGCCACGATATTCTTATAATCGTCAAAAGTACCTTCAGGGGCAATGCTTCGAGTACCACTGACTGTATCAGGCAATGATTCGCTGCTATCTAAATTATTATTCATGGTTGTCCATGAATTTTCAGTTAAACGATCACTGTAAATAACATCAACGATTCAATAGAGAGAATCAGTGAGTTGCGCATCAAATGCTAAAGAGGCGGTTTCACGATCAATGGTGCCATTTTCTAAATAAGTGTCACCTTCCTCTTTAACTAAATTAACTCTAACACCATATTCACCATGTTCACCTATCCGCGTACTGGCATCAATATGCCCACTGAAGACACTGTCGCTGCGCAAACCGAAATCAACAATAAGTTGATCGTCTTTGGCTTTTTTAGTGACATAATTGACTACCCCACCAGGTGCAGCCATGCCATACATGAAGCCAGAAGCCCCCTTTAGTAAAGTCACCTGCTCAAAAGCTTCATATGGCAATTCACCACTAAAATTATTGATAGACATGCCATTTATTTTAAAACTATTGGTATAATCTAATGGCAGACCACGTACCCTAATAGTCGAACCAAAGGTGCTGTATGCGCTACCATCAACAGATACTGAAGCTTCTCGGCTAAAAAGACTATCTAACGTATTGACCTGTCGAATCTCCATATCTTCAAGCGAAATCACATCGACCGAAAAAGGGGTTTCTAATAACGTTTTATTGCCTAACGCCCCACCATTATTACCCGCGCTTAATTCTGTCAATTTGTGACCAACAACACTAATCGATTCAATGTCATTATTATGTTGCTCAACGTCATCCTCAACGGTCTCTGCGTAACTGTTTAAAGATAATGCGCAAGCGCATAAAGCAGCCAATTTGTTCTTGGAAAAATGTAACCCATTGTTTTTCATCGAATGTCCTATTTAGTATTTATAAACGTAAATACACCTCTAAATAGATGTTTGTTTACTCGTGCAATGTCACAAGATGAAAAAACATTAATCTTAATAGGAATCGTTATCAATATTATTTACACTGCCATTACGATCTTTACTTTGCAAAGGACAAGTGTTGAAAATGAATACAGCAACTTGGTGAGCTTCAACCAATAAATCGATTGGTTAATTTCGTCAATAATGATGTTTAAAAAATAAAAGCGGATGACTTAAACCACTAACCGATTTACGTCGTATCAGTAACACTATCTACCTACAAAAAAGAACCTTCAATGTTTTCATTTTTAAAGTCAGACCCCATCAAAAAACTACGTAAAGCCTACGATGATAAGCTCGAACAAGCCATGCAAGCACAGCGTAAAGGCGACATTAAAAGCTATTCGTTATTAACCGCCGAGTCGGAAAGCATTTGGCAAGAGATCGAAGCGCTAGAAAAATCCAACAAATAGATTAAGATTGAGTGGATAACTGACAATAAGTTGAAATACTGTGGTCTCGCTCAGGGCATGATAACCATAGGGTTGGTCTGAAAACGGCGGCTCTGCACCGAAGTATAAATTTGCCAAGGAAGAAATAGCAAATGACACCTCATTACATAAACATGAGCAATTTGTGAACAAGCATAGAGAATAAATGAGCCATAAAGTTTATGCTGACAACCTAAATCGATTGTCAGATTGAGGACAACAATATGTGGTGGCGAGTCATCATCATTACCTTAGCTTTTTTATTATTAGGCGCACATTTTGTTCGCTTTAGTCAAACCGAGTGGCTATCATCGCTTGTATCATGCCATTGTTGATGTTTATCCGTCACAATATCATCAACCAATTATTAAAGTTTACCCTACTATTAAGTGTTATTTTTATCTGGGCTGTCACTACTTTTAACTTTATAGACATGCGCATGACCTTGTCTGAACCTTGGCTCAGACTGGCAATAATTATGGGTGGAGTGATGATATTTACCTTGTTTGCTGCGTTTTGTACCAATGGCTTAAACCAACGATTACGCCATTAATTGACTCATTAATTAGGCATAAGCCATTTTTTAATACTGGCTCTACGGTAAAACAGTAATCCAACAAACAACACAATATAAATACTTGGCTCAATAATTTCAGACTTTACCGACCAGTAAAAATGAATAGGCGCCAACAACGCAACCACATAAATCCAATTATGCAGTGATTGCCATCGTTTACCCATTTTGCGCTTAATCTTGTTTGGTGATGTCAGTGCAAGCAAAGTCACAATAATTAACGCGGCAGCACCCACTAAAATGTACGGCCGCTTAATCACCTCTTCAAACAATAATCCCCACGCAAACAGCAAATCTAAGCTAATAAATGCAGCAATGTGCAATAGAGCATAAGCAAACACATACAAACCGACTAAACGGCGTGTTTGCATAAGCGCTGCCAACTTAAAGCGTTTGGCAATGGGTGAAATCAATAACGTGGCAAGTAAGCTATTTATTGCCCCCATACCGGTGTAATGGATAATATATTGCACCGGGTCACCACCCGCATTGTCTGTCATCACTAACGCAACAAGATACAAAGCGGGCAATAAAAACACCACGTGCAGCACGACCTTAAGCCAAAACACACCGCGGGGAGTTAAACGCATTAGTAAAACTTCCTTAAATCCATGTTTTTATATAAATCAGCAACAAAGTCACCGTAACCATTAAACATTTGCGTCGGAATACGCTTAGCCGAAAACAACCCGCCCTCACCAATGCTACGCTCACTTGCTTGCGACCAGCGAGGATGATCAACCTCGGGGTTAACGTTGGCATAAAAGCCATACTCATGTGAGGCTAATTGGTTCCAACTTGTTGGTGGCTGTTTATCCATCACACGAATGCGCACTACAGACTTAATGCTCTTAAAGCCGTATTTCCATGGCACAACTAAACGGATCGGTGCGCCATTTTGTGGCGGTAGAGTTTTACCGTACAGGCCACGGCTAAAAACGGTAATTCATTCATCGCTTCTGCAATGGTTAAGCCTTCAACGTACGGATAATGAATACCGCCGCCCATTAAACGGCTTTTTTGCCCTGGCATCTGCTCAGGATCAAACAAGGTTTCAAATGCTACATGGGTGGCATTTTGTTTCACACCGGCCTCTTTTAGTAAAGTCGCCAGTGAAAAGCCCACCCAGGGTACAACCATCGACCAAGCTTCAACACAGCGTAATCGATAGGTTCTTTCTTCAAGGGCAAACCGTTTAGTCAGTGCCGCTAAATCAAGGGTTATGGGCTTATCAACTAAGCCATCAATAACCAATGTCCATGGGTCGACGTTAAAACTTTGGGCGTTGTCATATGGGTCAGACTTACCGGTACCAAACTCATAAAAGTTATTGTGGCGTGTGACTTTATCTTCTGGCGTTTTCACATCAGGCAACACAAATTGACGAGGTGTAGAATAATTTAAGCTTTGAGTGGTAAACGCATTTTTAGCTTTTTGCTCGCCAAATAAATCGAATATGCCAGCTTGTACCTGCCCTGGTAAACTGGCGCCTAACGCACCTAAACCTAATACCTTAATAATATTACGGCGGTCATTAAACACAGATTCCGGAGTCACTTGATTGTCAGCAATATGCCAAGGAGCTCGTTGTAATATGCCTTGAGTAAATCGATTTTTACGCGCCATAAATCACCTCTTAAAAGCTTATTTTGATATTTTCTGCCATCTGTCATGAATAGACAGGTAAACGAATGTATTTATTTCAAATGACATAAAAATACTGACTAATGATTTTTACAAAAGCCTGATATCACTGACTATACGGCTTTACCAGTGGATTAGTTTTAAATTTAATCATTAACAATAAAAAATCATTAATTCCTTATTTTGCCCCTTGCAGGCAATTATTAGCCGTGCGACCCTTAACCATTATTTTCTTTCGGTTTTTGTTATGCCTTTTGCTGTGTCATTAACTCCTCCTCAAATTGCAGCGCTGATTGCGGTTGCGTTTCTTGGCTTCTTAATTGGAGCATTAATCAATCAACGTTTAACTCGTCAACGCTGGGAACAGTTAAAAGAGCAAAATGCTCAAGAAAATCTTGCATTAATCAACGAAGCCCATGCAGAAGTGGCGAGATTGCAAGATATGCTCGACGACAAGACTGATCACAGTAACCATCTGCAAAATAAAATCGAAAGCTTAATTTCACAGCTGTCGACAGCAGAAACCAAAGCAGACCGGGTCTATACCGTTGAACAGCAGTTAGTCGATGCTCAACATCGTTTGATGGAGTCTCAACTAAACTTAGCTAAATCAAATGCTATCCAACAAACCATATTGGTGAAAGCCGAAACTGAGCAAAAGTCATTACAAGACAAAATCGCCCTACTCGAGTCAGCAGAGGAGCGGCTTAAACTGCAATTTGAAAATTTAGCCAATCGTATATTTGATGAGCGCAGCGAGAACTTTAAACAACAAAACGTCTCACAAATGGACGGCGTGCTTGGACGCATTAAAACAACAACTTGAGGGCTTTAGACGCCAAATTCATGAGTCTTATACCCATGAGCAGTCTGAGCGTAGCGCGTTAAAACACCAATTAGACCACCTGCGTGAACTTAATCTAAAAATGAGTCAGGATGCTATTAATCTCACCAAGGCGTTAAAAGGCGATAACAAGCAGCAAGGCAATTGGGGCGAAGTGATTTTAGAGCGCGTACTACAAGAAAGTGGTCTACGCGAAGGACATGAATATCATATTCAACAAGATTTAAAAGACGACAACGGCAAACGTTTTAAACCCGATGTAATCGTCCATTTGCCAGAACAAAAAGATGTGGTCATTGACGCAAAAATGTCGCTAGTGAGTTACGAGCGTTATTTTAATAGCGAAGACAAAGACATCCGTGAGCAAGCAATCAAAGAGCATGCGCTATCGATTAGGCAACACATCAAGGGCTTGAGCCAAAAGGACTATCACAAACTGCATGGACTTAAGAGTCTTGATTATGTATTGATGTTTATTCCTATTGAACCGGCCTTTTTGTTAGCCATTGAATACGATCCAAGCCTGGTTAATTTTGCCCTTGAACATAACATTATGCTGGTTAGCCCAACCAATTTATTAGTGGCCTTGCGAACGATTAACAATATTTGGCGCTATGAGTATCAAAACCAAAACGCCCAAAACATTGCCAAACAAGCTAGCCGCATTTACGACAAGCTTTGTGGCTACCTAGAAGACATGGAAAAGCTTGGCCGCGCATTAGACAGCGCAGATAAAAGCTATCAAAACGCCATGTCAAAACTGTCATCAGGTAAAGGTAACCTTATTAGGCAAGCGCACGTGATGCAGCAGTTAGGCGTCGACACCAGCAAGCAACTTGATAAACAGCTGTTAAACCGCGCGTTAGATGAATCTATTGACGATGATGAAACTGACACACAATCAGTAAAAAATTAATCTTTATTTAATCAATACGCGCAATAGTAATCCTTGGGCGTAAGTAAACCGTATACCTTATCGCAAACGAAGTATTGAGGCGGAGATTCTCTTTTAAATGCGTAACACTTGGGCTAAAAAACTGATTACTGGTGCATTAATTTTGGCAGCTCCCTTGGCTTTCATTAGCCAAGCCTGCGCACTAACAACGCAACAACAAATGTACCTTGACGCTCGCAAAGCGCTCGACAACAAACAGCTGGGTAAGTACCAAACATTACGCAATAAATTAGCCGACTATCCACTCACCGTTTACTTAGATTACCATGCAAAAATGGATGGCATTATTCAATCGTCAGGTAGCGCTGCGCTCACTGCAATTAACCAGTTTGATACCACTCCGCTGTACAACAATCTTCGTTATCGATACCTGCTCAATGCGGGTAAAAAACAGCGCTGGGAAGACTTTTTAGTGATCTCTCCCGACACGCCAAACGACATTCGTCTGCAATGTTATTTTTATCAAGCCCAGCTTGATGCGGGTAACAAAGACATGGCATATAAAGGCATCGAGCGCTTATGGATACATGGCTACTCGCGCCCAAAAGAATGCGATCCTGTATTTGATAAGTGAATCCAAGCGGGTCATCGCAGCCAAGAAGTCATTTGGCAACGTATGCTATTGAGCTTTAATGCCGGTCAATCTAGCCTATTAAGCTATTTATCGAAAAAAATCACTCAACATAAAACCCAGGCTAAATTATTGATGTCGGTGTATCGCGACCCCAATATATTGCGCCACATGAACAAATTTGACAGCTCAAAGCCGATTATCGGCAATATTGTCGATGTGGGATTACGAAAACTGGCTCGTAAAGACTTACATCAAGCCATAAAATTGTATGTAAAGTATCAAAAAGCCAACCGTTTTAGTGACGTTGAAGCGCGACAGCTTAACCGTTATTTAGTGCGCAGAGCATTAATAAAACAAGACACTCAGCTGGTGAGCCATATCGACAACATGCTGCCATTACTGGCATCTGACGATTTATACGAAATGCGTTTACGCTGGGCACTTCGCGAACTTGACTACAGCACAGTAGACACCTATCTGGGTTTATTAAGTGATAAGGGTAAAACCAATCCGCGTTGGCTTTACTGGCAAGCAAAAATGCTTGCCCGCAAAAATAAAACCAAAGCGACAGAGTTACAGTCAGCGTTAAGCCGCCAACGCAACTTTTATGGTTTTAGTGCAGCTGAAGCGTTAGGTAATCCATTTTCGATGAACAATGACAATCTGGCACCTAACCCTGAACTACAAGCTAAACTGCATCAAGACAAAGGCCTTGCTCGAGTGATTGAACTCATGGCATTAGACAAAATTATCGACGCTCGTAATGAATGGGTTTACCTAATGCGCCGACATGAAAATGACATGACAGGGCAGTATGGATTGTACGCGCTAAAGCAGGGTTGGCATGGATTTAGTGTTGAGTCGAGTATCCAAGGCAAATTATGGGACTCGTTAGCACTGCGCTTCCCGCTTGCAGCCAATGATGAATTTGTTGAAGCCAGTAAAAAGTATAAGGTCAATATTGATGAAATTAGAGCGATATCTCGCCGCGAAAGTGCATTTTATCCTTATGCGACATCAGGCGTGGGCGCGCGAGGTTTAATGCAATTAATGCCGGCAACCGCCAAACAAACCGCTAAAAAGAACAAAATACCATTCAAACACGTTAAAGACTTATACGACCCTAAAGTCAATATCATGTTAGGCAGTGCTTATTACAGTGAGTTGCTCAAACAATTTGACCAAAATAGAGTCTTGGCTACCGCAGCCTACAACGCAGGTCCTGGCAGTGTCCGTCGCTGGCTTAAAGCGTCAGATGGCACCTTAGATGTCATGACATTTATTGAAACCATTCCGTACACCGAAACCCGCGAGTATGTGCAAGCCGTATTAAGTTATCGGATGATTTTTCAACAAAAAGATCAATCAACCAATAGCCTGTTTAGCCCTAAAGAACTGAGCTATCGATACTAGCTTTACACTCGCGCTCAGGGTAACGTATTAGATTGATGCTCGATGGGGTCATCAACCTGCAATCCACCACTTAGCTACAACCTCAATCTCTAGAGGTTAAAATACTGGGAGCGTTCGTGTCGCAATCAACTATCGAAACCTTATTAAAACAACTAGCAAGCGTATTGTTAGGCAAGCCAGAGCAAATTAAACTGGCGGTAACCTGTATTCTTGCAAAAGGTCATTTACTGATTGAAGACTTGCCAGGTATGGGTAAAACCAGCTTGTCTCAAGGCATTGCCAGTAGCTTAGGCATGAGTTACCAACGTATTCAATTTACCAGCGACATGCTGCCGGCCGACATTCTTGGGGTGTCTATTTACAGCAAAGAGCAACAACAGTTTGTGTTTCATAAAGGCCAGTATTTAACCAAATGCTGCTTGCAGATGAAATTAACCGTGCCAGCCCAAAAACCCAAAGCGCGCTGCTTGAAGCTATGGCCGAGCAACAAATCACTATTGATGGTATCACCCATCATTTAAGCTCACCTTTTTTTGTGATTGCCACTCAAAACCCATTAGATCAAGCCGGTACTTTCCCGCTGCCAGAATCACAGCTTGACCGCTTTATGATGCGTATTTCAATTGGTTACCCTAATCATGAAGCCGAATTGGCCATGCTAAAAACCCACACACAAGCCACTAAACAAGCAGCGCAGGCTCAATGCATCACACCACAA
The DNA here is from genome assembly GCF_025398315.1 of Shewanella phaeophyticola. Classification (GTDB taxonomy): domain Bacteria; phylum Pseudomonadota; class Gammaproteobacteria; order Enterobacterales; family Shewanellaceae; genus Shewanella; species Shewanella phaeophyticola. The sequence goes on along the minus strand of NZ_JAODOQ010000001.1, from coordinate 1,171,166 downwards.
GAATTGTTATTGCTACAGCAACAAGTAGCGCAAGTGTCAGCGTCTGATGCGGTACTGAATTACCTTATTGCCTTAGTTGATTATTCGCGCCAGCACGATGTGGCCAGTGGTTTATCGCCAAGAGTACAGTATTGCACTGTTGCAAGCTGCAAAAGCATGGGCGTTTATTCACCAGCGCCAATATGTAGTACCCGAAGACATTCAAGCGGTATTTGCTTCAGTTGCAGAGCATCGCATTCGCAGTAGTAGCCAGTTCCAGGGTCAGGCGCTGTCTGACACTATTCTGGCCAGTGTTAACCCCATTCGCTAACGCTAAGGGTTTACAATTAACATGAGCAAACATAACGCCAACAAAGCTCAGTCAGGTTATAGCAAACCGTCGTGGCTGCAACGCCTTATCCCCGCGTCAATGACAAAACGCTGGGATCGTTGGCTCACTCGGCGTTTACCGCCTCAAAAGCACATCACCTTAAGCCACCGCAGTATTTTTATTTTACCCAGCGGCTTTGGTTTATTTTGGATGGGGCTGATTGTGTTGCTCTACTTGTTTGGCACAAACTACCAAAACAACTTAGTGATAGGCTTAAGCTTATTATTAGCCAGTGTGTTTCACACCTGCATTATTTACAGTTACAAAAATCTTGCAGGGCTCAGTTTTAATGCCGTCAATCCGCCAATAGCCTATGCCGGCGACGACAGCCCATTTCCGATCATGCTTACCGGTCACACAAGCAATAAACACAGTGACACTTCCCATCAACAAATCTGTTTACAGTTTAAACATCAGCGCCATGTGCGCTTAAAACACATGGAACAACAATCCGTGGCTGCGGTGCCATTTGAACATCCAAAACGTGGCCACTTAACTCCCGGACGTATTAAAGTGTCATCCAATTTTCCATTAGGCTTGTGCCGTGCATGGTCATATGTCGACCTTGATATTCATCATGTAATATTTGCCAAACCCGAAGCCTGTGACATTGTGCTCTCTAGCCAATTGAGTGACAGCGACAGCCAACATGAACACGGAAAATTACGCCCAGGTGTCGATGATTACAAAGGCTTGCGCGCTTATGTTCCGGGAGAATCACTTAAACAAGTCGCGTGGAAACAATGGGCGCAAGACAAAGGCATGTTGTCAAAAGAGTTTGCCGAGCCAGAAGGCTTACCCGTCTGGCTTTCGTTAGCCCAAACCAGTGGTAAAGATCTTGAACAGCAGCTCAGTCGCCTTGCCTGGCAAGTCGATAAACTCAGCCAAACCCAGCAAATTTTTGGTTTAATACTTGGAAACACTGTCATCAACCAACACACTGGTGAAGCACATCGCATTGCCTGTCAAACGGCAATAGCAACCTACCAAGCCTATGGTAGTATCAACCCCGACTTTACTCCAAGCTCGGCCAATCTCGATGTAGAGGCGACATAATGAAAGATAATTTTGACGCCATCATCAGCCGTAATACCCTATTTTGGTTATTAGTCACCAATGTGGCCGTATTAAGCCCACTTTATCAACAAGCCACACTGTGGAGCATCGGCATCTGTGCTATTTGCTTTGTCTGGCGAGTCGGAATATACCTAGGTAAAGTGGCCGCACCGCCTAAGATGTTAGTCACATCATTAGCCATTGGTGCTGCTGTCACCCTCGCCTTAGTGTCATCCGAAATCGGCTTACTTAACGCATTAGTCAATTTACTGATTTTAGGCTATGCCCTTAAATACATCGAAATGCGCGAGCAACGAGATGTTAAAGCCATTGTATTGGTTGGGTACTTTTTGATTGCGCTTACCTTGCTCGACCAGCAAGGCATGCTCAACACCTTGCATTTATTTACGGTGGTTATCATTAACACCGGTATTTTAATCAGCGTCTATCAAGATAAATCTAATAAGTTCGCCAATTTTGGCTTTAGCATTAAATTAGTCTTACAAAGTCTACCATTAGCTATTTTATTGTTTGTGGTGTTTCCACGCCTTGATCCTTTATGGCTAGTGCCTAATATGAAATCGGCTACCACTGGTTTATCTGATGAAGTGTCTTTTGGCGACATCAGTAAATTGACTCGCTCAGCAGAGCTGGCTTTTCGAGCAGGCTTTGAAAATTTTGACGGCAGTACCACAGGCTCTGCAAACCAAGATTTATATTGGCGCACCTTGGTCATGGAAAACTACGACGGCAAAACATGGCGGCAGGGCCCGAGCATTAAAAATTTACAACGTCAGGCGTTTTTTCAAAAACCACAACGCGATAAAGCCATACTGACAGGCCAAAGCCGTAAAGTGGATTACATCGTCATTAGCGAACCCAGTCACCAAAAATGGTTATATGGCCTCGACGAAGCCTTTAGTGACAACAGCCAAGTAGTTGAGCTGCCTGACTATAGCTTGTATTCGCTTAGACCTGTCGATCAACGTATGAGCTATCGCGTAACCTCATACCCAGACAGCGTCATGGAACCAACGTTAAAAGACAATACCAAAAAATTAAATTTGGCCTTACCACCCAACAGTAATCTTAAAACCCAAGCTTTAGCGAAGAAATTTGCGCAAGATTATCCCGAGCCACAAGTGCGTTTAAACGCCATGATGAATTACTTTGCCGAGCAAGCTTATTATTATACTTTGAGCCCACCGCCGGTTGGCGAGCAGCAAATTGATGATTTTTTATTTGAAAATCGCGCTGGATTTTGTGCACATTACGCCTCTGCAATGGTGTTTATGGCCGTGCGAGTGGTCTACCTGCGCGTATGGTGACCGGTTATCAAGGCGGCGAATACAACTCACAAGCCGGTTACTACAGCGTTTATCAATACATGGCCTATGCATGGACCGAAGTGTGGCTAGAAGGCAAAGGCTGGCAACGATTTGACCCCACAGCCATGATTGCACCGCAACGAATTTTAGATGGCTTTGACGCCACATTTGACAGCCAAACCAGCTACCTGCAAGACAGTCCATTTAGCACCTTAAGAATGAAGCAATACCCCTGGCTTAACGAATTACGCCAGCAACTCTCTAGCCTCGATTACTATTGGAGCGTGTGGGTGTTAGGGTTTGATGAAGAGCGCAAACAACAAGTGTTATCAAAACTATTAGGGGATGTCACCAGCAGTAAGATTGCTTTAATGATGATTTTTAGCTTTATCATCATTGCTTTAGTGATTGGTTACTATGCCGGATTATTTAGTCAAAACGCCCAACAAGATCCGCTGAACAAACGTTATCAGTTAGTGTGTCAGCGTTTAGCTAAACGAGGTATCGCACGCCCACAAGGCCAAGCGCCACAAGATTACGCTAACGATGTAGTGGCACGTCTCAGTGACAAACATCCACGTTTAGCGGCCGACTTTAACGCACTCAGTCAGGCCTTTATGGCACTCAAATATCAACCGTTGACGCCAGAGCAAAGCCTGCAACAACAGCAACAATTTATGCGCTTATACCGCAAATTACGCCTACGTTTATTGCGCAGTTAATCCTCTGCACTGGTTAAATAAAACAGTGCATATTAGTTCAGCAAGTAATATACGATTACACAGTTTTGATTGCTGAAATTCTCTAGAGTTCATAGAATGAATTAATGTCAAATCAGCGAGTTGCTCATGCTTACCTTAATTCAATCAAATCAAATGGAAGTGTTATCACAGCAGCTAGCCAAATTGCTGGCGATTAGCTCCGATAACCTGAATGTATTGAGCGGTGAACATATTCTGGTGCAAAGTCCCGGTATGTCGACCTGGTTACGGTTAGAAGTGGCCAAGCACAATGGTATTGCGGCGGCGTTAACCTTTCCGCTGCCATCGAGTTTTACCTGGCAGTTATGCCATGATTTACTGCCCAACGTACCAAAAGATAACGCATTTACTAAAGCGGCAATGACCTGGAAACTAATGGATTTATTGCCAAGTTTGCTAGACAACAGCGACTTTAGCCCATTAAAGCAATATTTAAGCCCGCAGCTCACCCCAGATAGTAATCAACCCGACGCGTTAGTCATCGATCTCGAAGCGACAAGTAGCGTCGAAGGGGCCAGCCACACACTGCAAACAAACGACACCGCCCACGAGGCGATTAAGTTATTTCAATTATGTGGTCGCATTGCCGATATATTTGACCAATATTTGGTTTATCGCCCAGAGTGGATTCTCGCCTGGGAGCAAAACATTCCGCTCAGCCAAATCAATACCCAGCTTGAACTCGATGACAATCAACGCTGGCAACCTATTTTGTGGCGCGCACTGGTCGATTACAATCGCCACCAGCTACAAGCTAGCCATTATCATCGCGCTAATTTACACGCCGATTTGCTGGCAGCATTGATAAACCCCGCCACAGATTTATCCATGCTGCCCGAACGCTTATATGTATTTGGTATTTCATCCATGCCACCACAAACCCTTGAGGTGCTTTACCATTTAGCCTCAAGAATAGACGTGATCATGTTATCCCTAAGCCCGTGTCAGCATTATTGGGGCGACATAATTGAGCCCAAAGCCAGAGCGCGCATGGCACTGCAATATGCCAACAAAAAACAACTCGATCAGGGCTGGGAAGACAAGCTAGAAGTGGGTAATCCATTACTGGCAAATAACGGTCAGATGAGCCGCGAATTGCTGGATTTAATGCTCAGTTTACCGCCCGAGCACACCGACTTTGGTTACGATTGTTATGTTGAACCCACACCAGACAACCTATTGCATGGCGTACAGTACGACATTTTACAAATGGAAACCCTCGGGCAACCATTAGGGCCAGATGCTGATATTTACCAGGACTTAGGCGCCAGACGAGAACTGCACATTAACGACAATTCTATTACGCTGCGCAGTTGTCACAGTGCCTTAAGAGAAGTCGAAACCCTACACGACCATTTGCTTGAGTTGTTGTCTAGTGACAGCAGTTTACGCCCTAAAGATATTGTGGTGATGATGCCAGATGTCGCGGCATATGCGCCATTTATCGACGCCGTATTTGGCACAGCAAACAGCCAATATTTTGCCGACACGAATCCACAAAAAGGCGACTACTACCTACCTTATGCCATTGCAGATCGCGGCGCAGCACAAGAGTCACCTCTGATTAATAGCTTTTTAACCCTGCTTAATATCAACCAAAGCCGCTTTGGCTTAACTGAAATTATCAGTATTTTAGAAGTGCCGGCTATTTTACGCCGTTTCGATCTTGATGATGACGAACTGTCGCTTATTCGCCGTTGGTTAGATCAAGCCAATGTTCGTTGAGGCCGCGATCAAGATACACGCAGCCAATTAGGTGTGGCACCCTTCGCACAAAACTCATGAGCCTTTGGCATTAAACGCTTAATCTTAGGTTATGCATTTAACGATCAGGCTGAGATATATCAGGGTACGTTAACCGTACAAGGCGTTGAGGGTCAGTCGTCGCAAGCATTAGGTAAACTGCTTAACTTTTTAGAAACTATCGACACCTACTACAGCTTATTTGCCGGCGACTTTAACACCCAACAACGTTTGGCCCAATTACAGCAATTATTGGCCGACTGTTACGACGCCAATGATGACGAACGCGAGCAAATCCAAGCGATACGTGACGCTTTAGTTGCGTTAGAAACAGAGCTTGAAAGTGCAGGACACCAAGGCCAGGTCAATATTGAAGTCTTAAAGCAATGGTTTAATCAACGCCTTACCGAGTCTCGTGTTGGCCAACGCTATCTTGCCGGCAGCATTAACTTTTGTACCTTGATGCCAATGCGCTCAATTCCATTTAATGTTGTATGCTTATTAGGTATGAACGATGGCGTATACCCCCGAGTTCAGCACCCTGTCGGTTTTGATTTAATGGCTCACTTTGGCTCTAAAAAAGGTGACCGATCGCGCCGTTTAGACGACAGATACTTATTTTTAGAAGCACTCTTATCCGCCAGACAACAACTGTACATCAGCTATATTGGCCACAGCGAGCGCGACAATGCTGAACGGATTGCTTCAATGCTAGTGTCAGAATTAATTGAATATTGCCAATTAAGTTACTTGCCATCAACACTTAAACATCAACTTGAAAAGAGCCATGAGGTCAGCAATGATGAGGCCGACAACCTAGTATTACAACAACTGATCCAAGCACAACCATTACAGCCATTTGATGCTAATTTATTTAGTCGCAACCGCAATAACATCTCACTACAGCAAAGCTATAATTCACAGTGGTGTCCACCTGCTAAACAAGGAATGATTAGTATGCCATTTTTTAATCAACCATTGCCCTTATCAGCCGAACAGGCTGACGAAGTGTTTGCTCATAGTCATATTGATAGCCAAGGCATTAAAGTGGTCGAATTGGAGCTGTCATCGCTAATCCGCTTTTATCGAAACCCAGCTCAGTTCTTTTTTAATCGCAGTTTAAAAGTGGATTTATCATTAGATATTCAAGCAGATGACAACGATGAGCCATTTAGCCTCAATGCATTAGAGCGCTTTATATTGCAATTATCGATGATAGATAACGCCATCGACAATAAACTGAGCGTACCAAACGAGGCACTTATCAATCGCCTTAAAGCCAGCGGAGAGCTGCCCATGGCACCGTTTGATAATATCTTGTTAGCGCAATATCAACGCGACATCGTGCCATTAATTAACCGAGTGCAGTTTTTACAAGACGAGCAGCCCATGCATACAGTGAATGTCGATCTTAATTTTGACTTAAATCTCGAGTCAGACACTGAAGAGAACGCCTCAAAAATTCGGGTTAATTTGGTTGGCCGTATAGACGATATCTTACCAAAAGGCCTCGTTAATTATCGCCCAGGCACCGCACACGGACGCGACTTTATTAGAGTGTATTTACGTCATTTATGCCTCAATGCCATGGCTGATCAAGCTTCGCCAACAGCGCAACATAAAGCCAAACAAGGCTACAGTTACTTGCTCGACATTGGTCATTTTCATGCTTTTGCCCCCATCACTACCGAGCAAGCCCGCGAACAACTGATGCGCTTTATTGTGTGCTTTATTCAGAGCCAGCGCCAACCACTGTGCTTTATGCCTAAAACCGCCTTTGCCTATGCCGAAGCGGAAGGTGAGCACGAAGATAAACTGCTTAAAACTGAAGCGAAATGGGACGATGGTCAAACCCGATTTGGCGAAGCCTTTGACCCGCACAATCAGCGTTTATTTAACTTCCCCGATGATTTTAGCCAGGAAGGTTTTGGCCAACTGGTCGAGCATTTATTACAACCCATGATAAGTCTGTATCACAAAGATAAACTGGCAGAGCTTGAAGGCTTTGTCAGTGAAATAACCACCCCTAATGCGCCAAAATCAGCTGATGTAGTCAGTATTACCCGTTCGACCACGGGATCGAAACAATGAAGCAAGCCAGCAGCGACAATAAAGTCACCCCGTTAGACGCATTAACCCTGCCCTTTGCAGGCTCCAGTTTAATTGAGGCCAGCGCCGGTACCGGTAAAACCTATACGATATCGGGTTTGTATTTACGTTTATTACTCGGCCATGGCGCCAATGCACCACTGAGCTGTGAACAAATTTTGGTAGTGACCTTTACCAATGCCGCAACCGAAGAACTGCGCGACCGGATCCGTAAACGTATCAACTTGGCATTTAAACGTTTTTTAGGCTTGCCCATTGACGATCCGTTTATTGAGCAGTTATACCAAGACATTACAGAAGATGAGCGCCCTATCGCGCTGCGCCGCCTAGATTTAGCTTTAAAATCGTTAGACGAAGCCGCCATATTTACCATTCATGGTTTTTGTCAGCGTATTTTATCCGACATGGCTTTTGAATCCTCACTCCTGTTTGAGTCAGAATTCACCCTTGATGACAGCGAATTTTTACATCATGCCGTGCGTGATTTTTGGCGTGAAGTCTGTTATCCGTTGCCGCCCTTTTTAGCCGAAGCCATTAGCGATAAATTTGCCGAACCCGATGCGCTGGCACAAAATTTACGCCCGTTACTTGGTGCCAGTCAGTGCTCAATTGTCAAACCAGCCACTGGCATTTGATAAACTCAGCTCAGAGTTAAGCATAAGCCTAAATCGTTTTAATTTATTATGGCGAGGCAAACACAACGACACCTTAGCATTACTGCATAAACTGCCCCTCAATGGCCAACGCTTTGGTAAAGCAAGCGATGGTTACCCCAAGCTTGCCAAGGTGTTTGACGACATCAGTAACTGGGCAACATTCGGCCAGGGATTACCGCCAATTAAAGCCTTAGAACAAATTGCCTTATCAGAGCTTAAACTCAATAAAGGCGGAGTGCTACCCAGCGCAGCTGAAGCCCCCTTGCTTGAACATATCGACAAGTTACTTGAGCTCATTAATCAGTTAATTCCATCATTTTTAGTGCGCGCTCGTGAAGGGATCCGCCAACGTTTTGCTGGGCAAAAGCAGCAACGCAACTTAATGACGCCCGATGATTTACTACTCAGTTTAGCCATGGCATTAAGCCAAAATCCGCACACTTTAGGCCAGGCGATCGCCAAGCGATTTCCAGTAGCATTAATTGATGAGTTCCAAGATACCGATCCGCTGCAATTTACTATTTTTAACCAGGTCTACCAGCAGCCACTGGCCTCCCAACTTGAACTTGTTGCAGAGAACAGCCCTGAGCCAATTGAAACAAACAGCCCTGAGCCAATTGAAACAAACAGCCCTGAGCAGGTTGAAGCAAACGGCCAGCAAACAGGCAAGCTCAGTTTGTTAATGATTGGCGACCCTAAACAAGCCATTTATGCCTTCTCGCGGCGCCGATATTTACACCTACATTGCGACTCGCCAACAAACACAAGCGCACTATAATCTAGAGACAAACTATCGCTCATCCACCAAGTTAGTCGACGGCGTCAATCAATTATTTAGCCAGCACAGCAATCCGTTTATTAGTGATGAAATTCCTTATGACCAAGTCAATACGCCACCCACTTCGGCTCATAAACGGTTAACAGAAGCCAATACAGACCCAAGCGCATTACGGATTAAATTACTCGCCGAAGACAGTGAACTTGGCTTAAATAAAGCCACTGCCCGACAGATACTTGCCGCCGACGCCGCCAGTGAAATAAAACGTTTATTAACCGAATCGCAGCAAGGGTTATGCACTATAAACAACAAAGGCAACACAGAGGGTGAACCGCTCATTGCGAAACACATTGCTGTGTTGGTGCGCGATCGCAACGAAGCCGCGGTGATGAAAGCTGAGTTGTCAGCCCGTAAAATTGGTGCGGTATTTTTAAGTCGCGACAGTGTGTTTAACACTCTAGAAGCACGTGAAATGGCGCTGTTGTTGTATGCCCTCGCCACCCCAAAAGATGAGCGAGCCATCCGTGCCGCCCTCGCCACCGAGTTAGTGGGCTACAGTGCATTACAAATTCATCAATTTAATCAGGATGAAGAACAGCGCCAACAAGTGCTCAATCAATTTATTCACTGGCACGAGCTATGGTTAACACGCGGCGTGATGCCAGCGCTGCTTAACTTTGCCAGCGAAACCCAATTAATTCATCGATATCTGTCGCAAGCTGAGCAGATTAAAAGCGAACACATTAACGATATTAACGACAGTGACAAGGCGGCAAACAGTAAAGGTTCGGGCGAGCGTCGCCTTACCGACTTTAGGCATTTAGCCGAATTACTGCAGCAAAAAGCCACCGAGCTTGATGGCAGTAGCGCCTTAATTAATTGGTATGAGCAACAGCTTATCAGCACCCAAAGCGGCGATGAGCAACAGCTGCGCCTAGAGAGTGAACAAAACTTGGTGCAAATTGTGACAATTCACAAAAGTAAGGGGCTTGAATACCCTGTGTGTTTTGTGCCATTTATTAGCCTCGCCAGAAACAACAGCCGACGCCCGTCACCGATGTTGTATCACCAAAATGAGCAATTAGTGTGGGACATAGACGCTACAGATGAAGGTTGGGAGCTGCTTAAACAAGAAACCCTCGCCGAAGATTTACGTTTATTGTACGTTGCATTAACCCGGCCTATTTATGTGTGTTATTTATACATTGCCAATCAAAGTCGCAAGCTCAAAGCGGGCATCAGCAGCCAACTGCACGAAACCGGAATTGGCTATTTATTGGGGATTGTCGATAAGCACACCGAGTTTAATTTAATCAAAGCGCAGGTCGACAAAATCGCCACTATTGATGCTATTAGCGTAAGCCAAATTACCGATACCATCGACACATCAGCACTAACCAGCACTGATAACAACGATGTGCATTTAAGCGCTAAAGCGCTTACACGTAAGCCAAGTTTAGGCTGGCGAGTCGGCAGTTACTCAGGCCTAGTGAAACATTTGCCCCATGAGCGCGTCGCCCCAGGTGCCGATGATGAAGACTTTAGTGATGAACTGCTGCAATTGCAGTTACAAGATGACGAACTCCTTGAGCCACAACTTGACCGCTTTAGCTTTGAGCGAGGCGCTAACGCCGGTAGCTTTATGCACTTAGTGTTAGAGCTATTTGATTTTACCCAAGCAGACACTGAACTTGCCGGCGCGTTGCAAAAAGCCATGAAGCAATATGGTTTTGATGAAACATTATGGTTTGAACCGTTAAGCCTGTGGTATCAACATATTTTAGCGACACCGTTAGCCAAGCATCAATCAATTCACCATGACTCAGACGCGATTAACCTAATGCAATTGCCGTCCAAACAAACCAGTGTCGAAATGGAGTTTTATCTGCCTATCTCCACCTTACAAGCGCAGCAGTTAAACCACATATTACAGCAACACGGCTATGTCGCCGGGCTCGACTTTGACACCTTGCAAGGCATGCTAAAAGGCTTTATCGATTTAACCTTTGAGCACCAGTAGCCGCTATTACATTGCCGATTATAAGTCTAACCATCTTGGCGACAAGTTTAGCGACTATAGCGAAAGCGCCATGGCACAAGCCATTAATAGCCACCGCTATAACTTGCAGTACATCTTGTATACCCTGGCATTACATCGTTATTTACGCTTACGCTTACCCGGCTATGATTACCAGCAACACCTGGGCGGCTGCTATTACTTATTTTTACGCGGCATGAGCCCAGAACACCCCGGTAGTGGCGTATTTTTTGACAAACCACCACAAGCGTTAATTGAGCAACTCGACAGCCTATTTAATGGCGATGCAACTCACGCTGTTATGGAGACGCCAACATGCTAATGCTCAGTCTGCCTATCGATTTATTGCTTAAACAATGGCAACAACAGCGCTTATTAACTCCGCTTGACCGCCATTTTGCTCTTGAACTTGCCAGTATTGAATCTATGTCAACACAGGTATCGGCTGACACTTCTGTGCAAAACACAGCGGCTAATACTGAAAACGTGCAACAGCCATTACAGCCAGATAACAGTTCAACATCGCTGTTTCTGTTAGTGTGCGCGTTATTAAGCCAACAACTGTCTAATCAGCACAGTTGTTTGGTTATTGAGCAAATTAATTTAGCCAACCCGATGGCAGAAGACAGCCACAAATATGCACACATTAACTGCCAAATCAGCCTAAACCATAGCCAATTGATTGAACAAATCAGTCAGTTTGACGCTGTCGGTTTACCCGGTGACAATAAGCCATTAATTTTAGAGTATGGCCGTTTATATCTTAATAAATACCACTTTTTTGAAACCCAAGTCGCTAATAAACTGACCCAGCTTGCCAGCCAGCAAATCGATATTGATTTAAGCCAAAGCCAATTGCCACAGCTTATCGACAACTTATTTCCCAATAAACAAACAGATAATTCTGCCATTATAGATTGGCAAAAAATCGCCACTGCCACCGCGCTCATCAACGCATTAGCGGTGATCACTGGCGGCTCGGGTACCGGTAAAACCACCACGGTAACCAAGTTATTATTATTGCTACTTACCCAATCGAATTTAACCATTCGCCTAGTCGCGCCCACAGGTAAAGCAGCTGCACGCTTAAGTGAATCGATTAAAGCCTCAAAGCAGCGTTTGCACAAAGAACTAACCCAATTAGCTGATCAAAGCATTGCTGCTGTGTTGATTGAAGCGCTCACTAACATCCCAGAAGAAGCTTCAACGTTGCATAGACTCTTAGGGGTTATACCTAACTCGCACCAATTTAGGCATCATCAAGACAATCCATTACGGCTCGACTTATTAGTGGTCGACGAAGCCTCAATGGTCGACCTACCCATGATGCACAAACTGCTCAGCGCCTTACCCGCTCATGGCAGATTGATTTTACTGGGAGATCAAGACCAGCTCGCCTCCGTTGAAGCAGGCGCTGTATTAGCCGACATTTGCATTGGTTTAAAGCATGGGCAAGATAATATGCCATCACCATGGTCAATGCGTTACAGCCAGGCTACCAAGCGCTGCAAATTGGTCAACTAACAGGTCAAGATGTAAGTCAGTTTATTCACCCACAACCGAAAATCGGCGACAGCTTATGCATGTTAATGCACAGTCATCGTTTTAAAGGTGATGCCGGCATTGGCTTGCTCGCAAATGCTGTCAATCAGGCTAACGTGACTGCTATCCGTCAGGTGTGGCGCCAACAACACGCCGAGCTGAATTGGTATGAACACCAACAAAATGCCCAGGGTGAAAACGTGGGTAAACAGCAATTACTGTGGTTATCGGTACAGGCTTATGGAGAATATTTACAGCAAGTTAACGCCAATCAACAGGCGATTTTGGCATACTCTCAGCGACAAACTGACCCAGAGACAGAATCCCATGAGCCAATTGTGTTACCACACAGTGAACAAGCCATTATCGACAGCTTTAACCAATACCGTATTTTATGCGCCATGCGTGCCGGTGAATTTGGCGTTGAAGGCATCAACATTGCGGTGACTGAAAGCCTAAAACAAGCTCGATTAATCCATGTTCAAGGTGAGTTTTACCTTGGCAGACCCATCATTATTCAAAGTAACGATTACAACCTAGGCTTATTCAATGGCGACATTGGCTTAATTTTACAAGACCGCAATAAACCAGAGCGCTTAATGGCGCATTTTGTGATGGCTGATGGCAGCTTATTAAAAGTATTGCCCGCCAGATTACCAAGCCACCAAACCTGCTACGCCATGACAGTACACAAAAGCCAGGGCAGCGAATTTGATAAAGTCAGCTTTGTGCTGCCCACACGCCCGAGCATCGCCCAATGGCAGTTACTCACCAAAGAACTGGTATACACCGCCATCACCCGCGCCAAAAACCATTTTTATTGCCTAGGCAGCGCAAACATATTTGAAAAAGCCAGCCAGCAAGCCACCTCACGCGCATCGGGCTTGGCCTGGAGATTGTGGGGGTAATGTCAGTTGAGCATAACGCACAGAGATTAGCAGGATAATGATTTATCGATTTTGAGTGGGTATACCGATCTAATTAAGGCACGCTTATCTACTTGAAGTAATGTCACTAAATTTATCTTCGCAAATAAGTCTTCCAACTTTGTTTACTAAAGTCATCAATCCATATTTAATGGCTTGATGACTGATATTTTTGATTTGGTCGTATTACATTTTAACGAGAAGACACTGTAAAGTTACTCGAGACATCACACTTAAAATCAATTACCATCAATATTATAAATTCATATAATCAAAAACTTAAAAAACTTAAAAGGACTTATTGTGAAAAAAATATTGTTTATCGCCTGTGTGCTCCTATCATCTAACAGCTTTGCTTTAGAACTCGCTAAATATCCAATAGCGCTGAGTTCTGGTGATGGTGTCAATGTTGTTATTGTGCCAACAACTGATAAAAAACAAGCGTTAGTTAAAGTAACAGGCATTAATCATGAGATTGATGACATTGCATTTTTGACCGATTTTAAACCTCATGGTAGTAACAACGCTTATAAATATATTTATGATGGTACTGAGCGAAGTTTAATCAGTGTTGATGACGGATATGGTTGTTGTTCGTACACTCTATATATACCTGGTAGCAGAGATGGTATTTATTTAGCCACAAAAGACAAGTCTAACCCAATCATTGTTGCAGATTTAAAAGCGCAATTCGAAGAGCAACAGAGTCAAGGTGTTCAAGCTAAGTTAGCAATGTTTAATCGTGAAAAACACTTAACTTACCAGCAGAAAAATATCATTGATGCGAATAACGAAATAGATAAGCAATGCGGCCTCAAAGTAGAGACAAAAGTTGATTGGAAAACAATTGATGATAAAGCGTTGCAAACTTACGCTGTCGGTTCATTTTGCGCACAGGTAGCAAATGAAATGGTTTCTATGTGTGAAAACGATCAAAGCTTTAAAAAGAAAATCGCTCACATTAATACCATTGAATGCCAATTTACTGATGAGTTAAAACTGCGTCAAAACAATGAAACCCTAGCATTTAAAACGACACCAAAAGCGCCAAACCAGCCTCAATTTATTAAATCCTACTTATTGAATCTATAATATTGGTTTATAATCAATAGATTAACAACAAAAAAGCACCTTGTGGTGCTTTTTTGTGATCAATTAAAAGAAATCCAACTTAATCACCATAAAACAAACAGAACAACCTAACTTTAATGGTATTTTAGATTAGTTGTCGTAGTTAAAACATTCGTTAACATTAAAAGCCACTAACATACGGTGGCTTCATTAAATGACAAGACAGTTATAGTGTTGGCGTGACTTCACTTTCAGCAAAGCTTTGCTGCATAAATTGATCAATACTGTTGTATAACGCTTGCTGAGTATTAATGTAGTTAAACCCATGAACCTCATTGCCAAAAAACATCGATTCATACGGCTTGCCTAATTTATCCAATACGTACTTCAAGCGGAAATAATGCTCCGAATCAACCACGCGATCCCTGCCACCTTGAGCAATAAAAATAGGAATCGACAGTTCATTCATTCTATACACCGGAGAGTACTCAACTAAGGTATCCCAAGATTCATTTGGGTCGCCAAGAATATCAATCAACACCCGTCGAGAATCATCTTTTTCAGAAATATTATGATCTGAAAACAGCAATGGAATGTCTGTCACGCCAGCATAAGAAATGGCACATTTATACAAATCAGGCCGTCTTATGGCACTTATTAATGCTGAATAACCACCGTAACTTATGCCAAATACACACACTTTTTGACCATCAATATCTTGCCTAGCAATGGCTTGAGTTACTGCTGATTCTATATCGTCTTCAATGAGCCGACCCCATTGACGCTTGCCACTGTTAAGAAATTTTTTGCCAAAGCCTGATGAACCACGATAGTTTGGCGTTAATACCGCATAGCCTTTTTGCACAAAATAATGCACATCCACTGAAAAATGTCGCGTGTCATTAACACCTAATGGCTCCGCCATGAGGCATCACCAATAAAGGCACCTCTTTCACTGTAGATTGGCTTGGCATGGTCAAATACGACTCAACTTCAACACCGTCTGAAGAAATCGATTTAATCACAGAGCTTTTACCTAATGAGTACTTATTTAACCAGGGACGTTCTTCACCAATCAGCTGACTATGACCTGTTTTAGTGTCAAATAGGTAGTATGCGGAAGGTGAATCAATCGATTGATTAATGGTGACTATTTTTTGGTAATCTTGATCAAAGTGAATCACATAACTGTCTTCTTTGTCCTCTGATGCACTGGTGTATGTCGACAACTTATTGTCATAATTTTGCACCAATACGCCACCGAGCATATAGGTATAACCTATGATACTGCTGTCATAAGGATTTTGAATAATGCCAACAATATCACGCCCAGGTAAACGGTACACTTCGCCGCTAAACGTCTGAGACTGAATATCATAACGAGATAAACTTTGATAACCACTTTGCTGCTCAGATAACACTAACAGTTCATTTTTAGCATCATCAAACCATACGGGTATAAATTTAGTTTGATCACTTTGCCGCCAAACTTGTTGCCACTTTCGATTGTCGGCTTTTTTAACATGAACTTCTGTAACACCACCTTCGCTAATAAAATTAACGTTGGGTTCACCAAAAGAGTTAAGTAACCACCCCCTTCAGGAAATGGGCCTTTTGATATACGCTTTTTACTCCGAAACTGTGCTTCAAAACTGTCTTCAGTCACGTTAATAGTAAATAAGTGGGCTTTACCATTTTTATAGCGCTGAGCAATAAAGGTGTCGTCAACCGCAAGTAATGGGTCAAATAAATAAGTATGTTTTAACAAAGCAACCTGAGTCACGCTATTGGCTTCATCCACTTTGTACACCAATAACTGCATACCAGAGTGGCGATCAAATGTGGTGACACTAAAATAGGTTTTTCCTAACCAACCAAAGTCACTAATGACTCTCTTAGATTGCAGGCCAAAACTAATTACCTTGGTATCCCAACTAAAATCTGTGCCAGCAAGTACCACAGTATAATTGTTATCGACCAGCTTTTTATACAGTAAGTGTTGACCCTGGGGACTTAACTTAGGCGCGACGACATCTGGGTTTCTGAAGAAGTCGTCTTCAAGGTTTGCGGTGGCAGCCATAGAAATAAACGTTAGAGCGATGAGAATACCGTTAATCAGCTTCATAATTGATTCCCTTCAATTGCTTTAGCATATTCAAAAAAGTGATCTTTTTCTTTGCCTGTGTAGTTCAAATTATATTGAGTTAACACTTCAGGATAACTCGCTTCCATGTATTCCAACGCTTGGCTGGCTTTGTTATTAAAATAGAACCGAGCACCACCAATCAAGGTATCTAAACTGCCATTCATTTCGGTATACATTGAAAGATGGCCGGCATAATTAATCTTTCCGGCCTCGACATTTATCACGTAGCCTTGTTCGGCAACGTCAATATACGTCCGTTTGCCTAGGTACACGCGGTCCCATGTATAACTGCCTGCATCTACCACTTCTAGCCAGTAGTTGTAATTAGGTTTAACTTGTTCGAGCTTCAAATCTGACAGCCAGCCTTTACCCTCTATGGTAATATGACTCGGTACGTAACCTTGCTCAATTTTCATCGCAACAAGAATATACCCCTCGTCGTCACCCAATTTGGGGAGGCAATACCCTAAAGTTGACACTCCACATAACGCCATACCAAAGGCGCCTAACACCCATTGTCGATATTGATTCACACAACCACTCCATGTCGATTGTTATTATTATTGATGAAGTCGGTAAATAACTGACCTCACTATCACTTTTAACTTTTTAAACACAAAAAGATAACAAATGTAGAGTTAAGATAAAATAGAAATTTTAGAGCCTGTTAAAAATTAACGCTTCCAATGTAAAGTAAATTTTCTTACCTCTGCTAATTTACGGTATCCTTAGCCAAAATAGTTAACCGCAGCCTTTAATGCCTTCAAATCTTATTGCCAAGTTTACCGATATAGCACCTAGCGCCTCACCTCAATCAGGCAGTGCTATCGACACCGCTACGCCAAGCCAAAATCCGATAACCTGCTCAAACTGTCAAGCATGCTGCTGCCGTTTAGAAGTGATGTTAATTACCGAAACCGGCGTACCCAAAGTCTATATAGCCAAAGATAATTGGGGCGGAGAAGTGATGCGTCGCCTTGATGATGGTTGGTGCGCAGCGCTAGACAGAGACACCATGATGTGTTCAATTTACGAGCTAAGACCACTTATTTGCCGTGAGTTTGAGATGGCAGAATATGAGTGTGAATCTGAGCGTAAGGCCTTTGGCATTTAACGATTGGGCGTTATTGCTGGCGACTGATAGCTTACCTCCAGCACTAACTACCAGCACTAACTACCAGCAAATAGCGCACCAGGCTAGCTATCAGTTATTTGAATATAAAATCTCTGGTAAAGCCCAGCTTGTCACTTGATGCTGCCCTTGCCAATCTTCAATCGTTAACCAGATTTTATGCTCTGCCCGCAATACTTCAGGCGCAATAGCATGCACTTCTTGTCCATGTTGGCTACCGTGTAAAATCCCTGCGTCCCCAGAGGCTAAAGTCGCTAATGGCAAAGGTGCTGTTCCAATGGTTAAATATGCCTGGCGGATCGCACTCACCTGCCCTTTACTGAACAAGAGTAAAAAGTCTTTGGTATAAGTACCATCATGCAGATATGGGGCATCTACATTGTAAGGAATTGGCGTAACTTCAAATGCACCCAGCTCCTGAGTGGGCAGCGCATCAGGAAATTGCGGAAACAGAGACTGATATAAAAAATAGCCAACGAGCACTAATATTAAGCCATTGATTTTATATTTGTAACGGTTCCAAAGCGTGTTTTGCATGCAGCCATTAGTGACTCTCCTGTTTAACTAAGTGCGAGTTAACACTCGAGGTCACGTCTAAATCAGCTTTAGCGGCTTTGACAATGCGCCCTCCCCACATTAAAAAGCCTGTAATCGACATGCCCGTGAGAAAAATGCCAAAAACAAACCAAATCGCTTTTGTCCATAGCCCACCAATTGTGCCGTAATGCAGCGGATCGGCAATATGCGATAGCGTTTGTAATGTGGTCATTTTCGCTGGTGAACGTTCGCTTTCAATCGCTCCATTCCATGGGTTAACTGTTACACCATAAGCGTATTGGTCGTAAAAAATATGATCGCCTTGACCATACACTTTATACGTATCTCTTTGGTGCTCTGGCAGCATGACATAGGTACTTTTAAAGCCTGGAAACTGTTGTTCAGCAACTTGTAACGCATTAGACAGTGTATAAGGTCTTGTCGGCGCCTCATTAGACGACATAGGCACCTGACTGACTTCAATTAACGGTGCGTGCTCTTCAAGCTCAATATGATTGTGCCACATCATCGCTTGTGCCAAATACCACAAACCAGTAATGCTCATCAGCAGTAAAAACCACATCGACCATACACCCGCTAAACGATGTAAATCTGCAAGCAGTGTTTTTTTGCCTTGAGTAATACGTAATTTAGGTTGAGTAAAAGCCCGCCAGAAATTTTTATACACCACCAGCCCAGTAATGAGCGCGCCAAGCATCACAATGGCCATTGCACAAACAATGTAATAGCCCACGCTGTAATTACTATGCCAAGGAAACAGCAACCAGCCATGCAAAGACCGCATAAAATTAATGAAGGTGATGCCTTGGTTAATCTCCTGAATGTCACCTGTGTATTGGTTGACATAGGCAATAGCAAACGGCACGTCTTTATCGGTAAAAATAACCGCATTAACCAAATAAGGCTCAAAACTCATTACCGTTGAAATACTGGCCGTTGGGTGGGCTTGCTGAACAATCTCTACCAGTTCCGACATCGGCTTTTCTTGGGCTTGCTGTGGATTACTTGCACGTGCTTCAGGATTTGTCAGCCAGGTTAACTCATGGCTAATGACTGAAATGATCCCTGTAAGGCACACAAAACAAAAAATGATCCACATGGGTAATGAAAACCAGCCATGCAGTTTAAACCAAAATCGATTATTAAGTTTTGCCATTTGTCTTCCGGATCGGTCCGCGGCCTAGGTAAAGACCAATATTGCCAATATGCTAATACGATTGATAACTAATCTCAACAATAATGTAATGATAATCATTATTAATTGTAAATAATGATTTATTGATCGCGTTTTGTGTTTTTTATCTCAATATCGGGTTGTAAATGATAATGATTAACAATACCATTCGTGAATATTAACATTGTGTCACATTGTTAATTCCAGTCATCTTAGCAATCAGGTAAGGCAAACCATGCAACCTAAAAATATCTTTGCATTTTCAACAATAGCTTTGGCGATGAGCCTTTTTGTGCAGCCCCAAGCCTATGCAGCCGAGCAGCAAAATGCTGATAACATTGACCAAAATATCGAAAAAATCCAAATATTGGGTGTCCGCTATAAACGTGTTAGTCAAGGTGCAACCGGATTAACCATGGAGATTGATGAAACACCGCAATCAATCAGTGTGGTCAGCAACGAGCAAATCACTAACTTTGCCGCTAACAACCTTAATGACGTACTTCGTCTGGCGACCGGTATCAATGTCGAAGAGTGGGAAACCAACCGAACACAATATACCTCCCGCGGTTTTGAAATTAAAAGTACCCAAATTGATGGGGTGGGTTTACCAAATGATTGGGGGATTGTGACCGGAGCAATGGAAGCTTATGGTTACGAAAAAATTGAAGTCATTCGCGGTGCAAACGGCTTACTTACAGGTATTGGTAATTCTGCTGGTACCATTAATTACGTACGCAAACGCCCTACGAACGAAAATGAAGGTGAAGTGGGTGTGTCATACGGTACGGACGATTTTAAACGCGTGCAAGCCGATTACTCAGTCCTGTTAACAGACAGTGGTAGCTGGGCTGCAAGGGTTGTCGCGGTTGCCGAAGATAAAGACTCCTACTTAGACGGCCTAGAAAATGACCGTGGCTATCTTTATGCTGTCGTAGACGGCCAATTAACCGATAATTCAACATTAGCATTTGGCTTTTCTTACCAAGATGCCAACACCGACGGCAATACCTGGGGCGGATTAGTCTTTAACTACACTGACGGCACCCAGGCCGAGTGGGACACAAGCGCAACAACCACCCAAGAATGGACCATGTGGGACACTCTCAATACCACAGCTTTTGTTGAATACACTTATATACTCCCTAACGATTGGGACCTGAAAATCGCCTATAATCACCAAGGCTTGGAAGACCAAAGCAAATTATTTTACGCCTATGGCACTATCGACAAAGACACGGGCTTAGGTTTAACCGGTTGGCCAGGACGTTATGACACTGACTTCTCAGCCGACTTATTAGACATTACCACACTTGGGCATTACAGCTTGTTTGGTCAAGATCACGAGATGACTTTAGGATTGAGCGGCTCTCAAAGTAAAAAGTACATGTACCAGTACCCATTTGACTATGCAACTACAGCTGCTTATGAGCCAACACCAGCATTCCCTTATGATCTTGATGCCATCCCAGAACCAGAATGGGGCGATAAAGTAGAATACTCAGACATCGATGTAAGCTTGCTTCGCGCTTATGGTTCAACTAAATACAATATCAATGACAGCCTGTTCTTAGTCGCAGGCTTTAATGCAATAAAATATACTCGCGAGGGTGTAAATAGCGGCGTTGATATCGACAACGATGAGAGTGAATTCAGCCCTTATGCGGGTGTGGTTTACAGCATCACAGATGATATCAATACCTATTTTAGTTATTCAGATATTTACCAACCACAAGAGCAGTATGATTACGATGGGTATTTTTTAGCGCCCACTAAAGGGGTTAACTATGAGCTTGGGCTTAAAACCCTTTGGCTTGATAACGACTTAATGGCAACCTTTGCGTTATTTAGTGCTGAGCAAAATAACCTCGCAAGCTACGCCGGCCTCAATGCCGACGGAAATTACTTTTATGAAGGTATCAACGTCGAATCAAAGGGCTTTGAAGTTGAAGTGACCGGGCGTGTAACAGACAACCTTAATGCGGTATTTGGTTACACCTTGCTTGATGTCGAAGACGAAAACGGTGATAAAGCAAACGAATGGGCCGCGCGTAACGTGGTGAACTTTTCGATGGATTATACCTTGCCACAACTACCTGATGTGAGTGTTGGCTTGGGCGGCCGATGGCAGTCTAAAACCAAAAATGTTGATTACAACGTCGAGCAAGATGCCTACCTAGTCGTTAATGCTTTTGCCAGCTGGGATATGTCTGACGACCTCACCTTAAGAGCAAACATTAATAACCTGACTGATGAAAAATACATTAACAGTTTAGCGACTGTTGGCTATTACGGCGCACCAGTTAACGGTTCAGTTAACTTAACCTATCGCTTTTAAATAGCCACGGCTAAGCGGCTTAACGCACTCAGTTTTAATGAGTACTTAAGCCAAATAATATCAATTCCACTAATTATCTGGCCATTCAGCGGGAATTCTGTACCTTCTAGGCAAGTAATAGGATTGTAGGCATAGTTGCTCTACGTCAAAATACTATTAAGCAGCATAGAAGGCACAGAAACCCGCCTTGCAGGAGACGCTCTGATTGGTCACATAATTAATGGAAATGGTATAATAGCACCATTGTGATTATCATTGTCACGCCTCTTTATACTCGTAAAAAGAGGCGTGATTTTTAACAATCAACACCGCCGAGTTAAGTACCTTAACACGCAAATTCTTGCCGCTAATGTTTATTGAGCATCATCAACCTTATCTGAAGATGATGAACAAAATATATAATAAGTTATTATCCTAATTCAGGGACCAACCTCAAAACCGCGTCAAATAAGCTGAAATATTATTAACTCTTACTTGCACTGCATGGCTGTGGGTCTTTATCATAAGCAAACTTTTATAGGGCTAATCGAATTCCAATCTAGCCCCTTTCTTTTTGGTTTTCAGGAGTAAGCATGCCAAAGATTAATCTGCTGTTATTGTGCGGCGGTGGCGGTGCAGAACACGATATTTCGTTAATGTCTGCACGTTTTTTTGAGTCATCACTGGCAACGTCAGATAAATTTTCGGTACTGAAATTAGTACTCGACGAGCGCGGGCATTACCACACAGAAGACGGCAAATTATGCGATTTAACCAACCGCCGTGAAATCCGCTTTGAAGATGACAACACCCCAGCGTGGCCTGTAGATTATGTTATTCCTTGTATTCATGGCTTCCCCGGTGAAACCGGCGATATTCAATCGTATTTTAACTTAATACAACTGCCCTATTTTGGCTGTGAGTCTGAAGCATCAAGCAATTGCTTTAACAAGATCACCGCTAAAATGTGGTTTTCAGCCTTGGGCGTACCAAATACACCGTACATCTTTTTACACCAACTCGATGATGATGCCATTAAGCAGACTGAAGCAGCATTTGACCTGTGGGGTTCGGTGTTTGTCAAAGCTGCTTCTCAGGGCTCGTCTGTGGGCTGTTATAAAGTCGATGTCAAAGCCAACATCGCTAATGTACTTAACGATGCCTTTAGTTATGCCCCCTACGTGGTAGTCGAGCAAACTATTCGCGCTCGCGAATTAGAAGTGGCGGTATACGAATACCAAGGTGAAGTAGTGGCAACCTTACCCGGTGAGATTATTTGCGACAGCAATACCTTTTATTCATTTGAAGAAAAATACGCTAAAAACAGTAAAGCGCGCACCGACGTCGTCGCAGAAAACTTGTCACCCGAGTTAAGTCAACAAATTCGAGATTATGCCATTAAAGCCTTTAAAGGCATGAAGCTACGTCATTTATCGCGTATTGATTTCTTTTTAACTCAAGATAATCAAATTCTGCTTAACGAAATCAACACCTTCCCAGGGCTAACACCCATTTCAATGTTCCCGAAGATGCTACAAAATCACGGTCATGATTTTACTGAGTATTTAATTGATGTGATTGGCAGACAAGTCGATTTATCGTAACGGCTTTTGTCATTAATAAAAGCGCATAAACACCGTTAGTTGTGATTCGGTGAGACAAAAAATAAGGCCAGCAATTTGCTGGCCTTATTCATTTTAGTTTATCGAAAGCGTTTAGAAGCCTTCTACACCTGCCATGTCAGGTAATTGATGCGCAATACCCTTATGACAATCAATACAGGTTTTTTCACCGCTGGCTAATGACGTTGAATGCATTTGCGATGCACGCTTAGACTGACGGGTAAAATCCATATAATCAAAGTTATGACAGTTACGACACTCTAAAGAGTCATTAGCTTTGAGTCGGTTCCATTCATTTTCAGCTAAATGGCGACGCTTTGCTTCAAACTTTTCTGCGGGTGTTAATGATCCCGAATACCTTACCCCACACTTCTTTAGACGCTTGCATTTTACGAGCAATTTTATCTGTCCAGTTATGCGGTACGTGACAATCAGGGCACGTTGCACGCACACCACTGCGGTTAGTAAAGTGAATCGTTGTTTGCAACTCTTGGTAAACGTTGTTTTCCATTTCGTGACAACCGATACAAAACTCTTCGCGGTTAGTTAATTCTAAAGCCGTGTTAAAACCACCCCAGAAAATAATCCCCGCAATAAAGCCACCGATGGTCAAAAAGCCAAGACTGTAATGGACACTCGGACGACGAAGAATTTTCCATACCAGTTTTAGTTGTTCAAGCAGTTTTGCTAACATATTGACTCCTAATGCTTAACCGCGGCTTTCGCTTTAATTAAGTGATCAATGTCAACGAAGTCATTTTCAACTAACAATTTCGCATCCAATTGCGGTGCATGACACTGGGTACAAAAATAACGACGAGGCGACAAATCCGCTAAGAAATTATTGTCGCGATTCATATAGTGCGTCACGCTAACCATAGGTGCTTGTGTGTGGCCAGTGCTGGTACGAGCATGACATTGAACACATTTATTTACTTTAAGATCAATCTGATAACCGTCAATCTTATGTGGAATAACCGGTGGTTGCATCGGATAGTTACGCACTTGTTTAACATCAGTATTGATCACCGCTTGCATGGCTGGCGGGGTCGGTTCTATGTTAATGGGTGCTAAACGCAATGTGTCGATTTTTTCTTCAGGTACGCTGGTCGCCATAACGCTAACAGAGAAGCCGAGTAACGCGATAATCGATAATAATTTACCTGTTTTCATGGTCTGTCTCCTTAAGCCTTTACAATCTTAATCGCGCATTTCTTAAAGTCGGTTTGTTTTGACAAAGGATCTGTCGCATCTAACGTCACTTTATTAATGAGCTGGCTGGCATCAAACCAAGGCACAAACACTAAACCTTCAGGTGGTTTATTACGTCCGCGAGTTTCAACACGGGTTTTAATCTCACCACGACGAGAAATCACTCGAATTTCATCACCACGGCGTAAACCACGTTTTTTAGCATCTTCTGGGTGCATAAAACACACCGCATCTGGGAACGCTTTATACAGTTCAGGCACACGTTGGGTCATTGAACCTGAATGCCAATGCTCAAGTACACGGCCTGTCGATAACCAGATATCGTATTCTTCATCCGGCTCTTCTGCTGCTGGCTCATAAGGTAATGCGAAGATGACCGCACGGCCGTCTGGTTTGCCATAAAACTCAAAGCCTTTACCGGATTTGACATAAGGATCTGACCCTTCACGGAAGCGCCATTTGGTTTCTTTACCATTCACTACAGGCCAACGTAAACCGTGCTCTTGGTGGTAAACATCGAAATCAGCTAAATCGTGGCCATGACCGCGACCAAAGGTAGCGTATTCTTCAAACAAACCTTTTTGAACATAAAAGCCAAAGTGCTTCGCTTCATCATTTAAGTATTTAGGATCAGCATCGCTTAATGGGAATTTCTCAACATTGCCATTTTGGTACAACACTTCAAACAAGGTTTTACCTTTAAATTGCGGGTTAGCCGCTAGCACATCAACAGGCCACACTTCATCTGTGGTAAAGCGCTTAGAGAATTCCATTAACTGCCAAAGGTCTGACTTTGACTCACCCGGTGCTTTAACCATTTGGTGCCAAAATTGAGTACGACGCTCGGCGTTACCGTATGCACCTTCTTTTTCTACCCACATGGCTGTCGGTAAAATCAAGTCGGCAGCTTGAGTGGTCACGGTTGGGTAAGCATCTGACACTACGATAAAGTTTTCAGGATTACGGTAGCCCGGTAAACCTTCTTCGTTAATGTTAGGACCCGCTTGCATGTTGTTGTTCACTTGCACCCAATAACAGTTCAAATCGCCATCTTTTAAACGACGGTTTTGCTCAACGGCATGGTAGCCAGGCTTGGCAGGAATAATGCCGCTTGGAATGTGCCAAATGTGTTCAGCGTGTTTTCTGTGTTCTGGGTTTGTGACAACCATATCAGCAGGTAAACGATGCGAGAATGTACCCACTTCACGTGCAGTACCACAAGCCGATGGTTGACCGGTTAACGAGAATGGGCTGTTACCTGGCGTAGAAATTTTACCCACAAGTAAGTGAATGTTGTAAATAAGGTTATTACACCACACACCACGAGTATGTTGGTTAAAGCCCATGATCTAGAATGAAGTCACTTTACGATCAGGGTCAGCATACAATTCAGCTAACTCAATGAGTTTGTGCTCAGGTACGCCCGATAGTTTACTAACCGATTCAACATCGTAGTCGGCAACAAATTTAGCAAATTCATCAAAGTCGATTGGCGTTGAATCGCCCGCTGTCGCCACGTTTTTGGCTTTCATTTCTAATGGGTGCGTTGGGCGCAAACCATAACCGATGTCAGTGATTCCTTTACGGAAGTTAACATGCTTGTTGATAAAGTCTTTATTCACTTTACCGTTTTGAATAATGTAGTTGGCAATGAAGTTAAGGATGGCTAAGTCGGTTTGCGGCGTAAATACAATCGGCAAGTCAGCTAAGTCAAATGAACGGTGTTCAAAGGTAGAAAGCACTGCCACTTTTACGTGTTGCGCACTTAAACGACGGTCGGTAACGCGAGTCCATAAAATTGGGTGCATTTCGGCCATGTTAGAGCCCCAAAGCACAAACGCATCAGCCGCTTCCATATCGTCATAACAACCCATTGGCTCATCGATACCAAAGGTACGCATAAAGCCACCTACCGCAGATGCCATACAGTGGCGCGCGTTAGGGTCGATGTTGTTTGAGCCAAAGCCCGCTTTCATTAACTTAACTGCGGCATAACCTTCAAATACAGTCCACTGACCAGAACCAAACATGCCAACAGCAGTTGGACCTTTAGCTTTAATGGTCGCTTTCCAGCGCTCAGCCATAGTGTCGAAGGCTTTTTCCCAGCTAATTGGAGTGAACTCACCGTGTTTATCGTATTTACCATCGGTCATACGTAACATAGGTGTTTGCAGGCGGTCGCGACCGTACATAATCTTAGATAAGAAATAACCTTTAATGCAGTTTAATCCGCGGTTAACTTCACTTTTTGCGTCACCATGGGTAGCGACCACTTTACCGTCGCGGGTAGCAACAATAACAGAACACCCTGTACCACAAAAACGGCAAGGTGCTTTGTTCCATTCAAGCTTAGTTTGCTCAGAGCTGGTAATAAGGTTTGTTGCGCTGGTAGGTAAAGCCAAACCTGCAACACTTGCCGCAGCCATAGCGGCATTAGCCTTCATAAAGTCGCGTCTATTCATTTTCATTTTTCACCTTCTCCAAGCTCTTCGCTTTGGTGATAAACCATGGTGGCAGATAACACACCAGGAATGGCATTAATCGTTGAGATATCATCCATCAACGATTTTTGGCTTGTACCCTCAACGACAACAACTAACTTAACGTCATTATTGGCTGACAACTCGGCATTTTTTATGGCCATTATTTTCTGTCTTACTTCAGCCATTTTCTCAGGTTGTACTTGGACAATTAGGCTGGTTACGTGAAGTTCACTGTTCATTACATCGCTCTCATATTTAATGTTTTTATTAATATTATGGATGGGTTAACCAGCGCCTGGAGGCACTCTGTTAAAATTTGGCTAAACCAAATGCTAAAGCCCAGTGCACTGACCAGTAGCACTGATAAAATGGGGGCTAAAAACACAGTCAAAAAGATGAAGATTTTCAGCTCTAAGCCTTTCAAATTGGTAGTATCTTTACTCATAAACCCTCCAGTAGTGGGGGATAAAACAACTCAGATATAATATCTGTATGTTTCTTAATTAGGACTCGTGTGAATTTTATCGTTTATCAATTAACAAACTATATACTCACAAATTGGTAAACTAAGGGTTATATGATCTAGATCATCAAATTAGCCAAATCATCGACCAGATCAGTGTTCTTAACCATAAATACCGATTAAATAAAGGGTTATTTACCGACAATTTGATCAATATCACCTTTTGCTAAAATAAGTGTATTTTTACTGTCGATATTTGAAACTGTATAACAGTTTTGATTGAGATTTGTTCGAAATATAAACGTGTTACATACAAAAGCTAGATTATACCAATTCCACTAATTATCTGGTCATTCAGCGGTAATTCTGTGCCTTCTAGGCAAGTAATAGGATTGTAGGCATAGTTGCTCTCGGCAACTGCTCCTGCGTTGCTCTACCTCCTGCATCCATGCAGTCGTCGGCAACTGCTCCTGCGTTGCTCTACCTCCTGCATCCATGCAGTCGTACGTCAAAATACTATTAAGCAGCATAGAAGGCACAGAAACCCACCTTGCAGGAGGCGCTCAGACAGTCCATTTCTTTGTTGCATTGCCTTAGAAGGGAATAACCATTATTTCAACAATGCGCCTCAAACTGAACAGTCTGAGCGACTCTGATTGGTCACATAATTAATGGAAATGGTATTATAGTGTGATACAACATCACCTTATAAGCGGCCTTAAGTTATGATTAAGCCATAAAAAAACCGACGCCTTAGCGGTGTCGGTTTTATACAATCTACAAAACGATTTTGTTATTAACTCAAACGATAACGCAATACTTTTAGTGATTTTTGCTCATCGATATCTGCAAATACACTTGGATTGTCAATTCGCTCAACACAGGTCAATTGCGGGGCTGTATTGGCCACTTGTTGCATTAAAAAATCACACCCCAGCTCAGGCGCATTAAGGCACAATAACACTTCCCCTTGCGGCGCTAACAAGTCGGGTAAACGTTTTAACAGGCGCTCATAATCTTTAGTGGCCACAAAACTGCCGCGTTGGTTGCTTGGCGGATCCGCCACGATTAAATCATAAGGCCCTAACTTTGTCAGCTTGCCCCAAGACTTAAAA
Source organism: Shewanella phaeophyticola (assembly GCF_025398315.1). GTDB lineage: Bacteria > Pseudomonadota > Gammaproteobacteria > Enterobacterales > Shewanellaceae > Shewanella > Shewanella phaeophyticola. The sequence continues at coordinate 1,142,566 of NZ_JAODOQ010000001.1, read as the reverse complement.
ATATCATGGCCTAAATACCGCGCCCCAAGTGGTAAATCGTTGAGTAAATGGTTTTGCTTACCAATACTCAATGCGCCTTTACTCATATCCATATTAACCACTTCATCGGCGCCACCTTGCAAGGCTGCCACCGAAAACCCACAAGTGTAGGCAAACAAATTAAGCACTTTTTTATGCTTGGCATGTTGCTTCACCCATGCACGACCATTGGCCATGTCTAAAAATAGGCCATGGTTTTGGCCGCGCAATAAATGCACTAAAAAACGACAACCGTTTTCAGTTACCACGTGTTGCTCAGGTACCTCACCGTATAATAATTCGCTAAAGGTTTGGCCACCATGACGGTATTGATAAACTAGGTTTAAAGGTTCATTTGGATACTGTAATTGCCAATAAGAAACGATAGCATTGACCAGTTCGTCTCGTTGCTCATCGTCTAACATTTTAAAGCTAGTGAGCAGTAATACCGGTTTATACCAATCTAAACAAAGATGTTCATCGCCGGCAAATAAACCGCCGCGACCATGAAATAAACGACAAACATCATCGCCTACTGTCAAACCGGGTAACACTTGTAAAAAACGCTTCATACTCTCTCTTTCTTACTCAATTTACTCATCAATTTATGATGGTTTGGATTGCTCATCATCAGTATTAACTAAGCTCTCATCTGTGTGTTGTACTGTGTCATCGGCTGAAGTAGCAGCAACTTGCTCGATATTTTCAGGTTGATTAACGATGTCTTCAACATCATCTGAGAGCAATATCGACAACCATCCGCCCGACTCGCTTGATTCAAGCGCAATTTTAACAATCATCGTTAATGGCACCGACAATAACATGCCAACTGACCCCAACAGCCAGCCCCAAAAAATCAATGACAAAAATACCACAAGAGTAGACAAGCCTAGTCCGCGGCCCATAAAGCGTGGCTCAACCACATTGCCCATCACCATATTAGTGCCCACATATAACAGCCCGGTAATACCCGCAGCCCCAGAGTCCCATTTGAATAAACGCTAATAAAACAGCAGGAATAGCGGCAATAATCGAACCGATATTAGGAATGTAATTAAACAAAAATGCAATCACCGCCCACAACAGCGCATAATCAACACCTATGATGCTCAGTCCTATTCCAATCACCCCTGCTGTGGCTAAGCTTACTAAGGTTTTAATCACCATGTATTGATTTACAGAGTGTAAAAATTTGTCGATTTGCTTTAAACGCATGTCTGGGTCGTCTAAGGCTAAATGGAACTTTTTAGGCATGGATTGCGCTTCAAATAACATAAACACAATGGTCAAAATAATCAGAAACAAATTCGCCATCACATTACCGACACCCGACAGCATATTGGTGGTCATTGATAACGCCATACCGGGGTCGAAATAGTCGAGTACTTTTTGTTTAGATATTTGAATATTAAAGCTTTGTAGTTTTTCAATAATCCATGCAAATTGTTCAATTAATTGTTGACGATACACAGGCATCTGTTTTGAGAATTCATTAATTGAACTGCCTACTAAACTGGCTAACCACAACCCCATAAGTACGATAAATGTCATCAATAAAATAATCGATAACCATTTAGGGATCCGATACTTAGACATAAGCACAATGGCTGGATTACAAATTACCGCTAAAAAAGCCGACAATACAAAAGGCACTACAATAGGGCTGGCGGTTTTAATCCCCGCTAAAATAATCACCACACACGCCATGACGACAAAACTGCGTACAGTCATCGTTGATTGCTGTATTCCTTTCATAGAGTAAAAAATCCTTATTGCTACTTTTTAAAATGATTGATTATGCTAAGCTAAACTCAGTAACGTGTTGCTAATTAAGTTAAATTTTATTGTTCTACCGTATCTTTTGTTGATATTAGCAGCGAATCACATTAAGGGAATGACACAAATAATATGAAACCAGAAACCGCTATTATACGCATTAAAAACTTACGGTTACGTACTTATATCGGCATTAAAGAAGACGAAATCAATAATCAACAAGATATTATCGTCAATGTGGTTATTCATTATTGTGCTGATAAGGCTCGTAATAGCAACAATGTTGCCGATGCGTTGAATTATCGCACCATTACTAAAAAAATCATTGCCTTGATTGAAAATAATCGTTTTTCGTTGTTAGAAAACCTCACAAACCAAACATTAGCCATCGCCAGCGAACATGACTGGGTTGAATTTGCCAGTGTCGAAATAGACAAACCCCATGCGCTGCGTTTTGCCGACTCGGTATCAATGGAGTTGTGTTACCAAAAACCGCAATAAGCCAACAGTATTCGCGGATGATCATTTTGATGTTGATGGCCGTATAATTAAGTTCTATCGGCATACTATATTGAGGGTGATATGAAAATATTAATCACTGGCGCCACCGGCTTTGTAGGCCAACAGTTAGTGGGCTCGCTGACACAGCATCAACTGGTGATATTAAGCCGTAATATTATTGCTGCTAAAGCCAAGCTGGGGGAGCAACATCAATACTGGTCAAGCCTAGCTGATAAAACTGACCTCAACGACATTGATGCAGTGATCAACTTAGCCGGCGAACCCATAGTCGCAAAACGCTGGTCTCCTAAACAAAAGCAGCTTATTTGCAGCAGTCGCTGGGATATTACCGCCGCCATAAGCCAACTTATCAGCAATAGCAGTAATCCGCCTCACACCTTTATTAGCGGCTCAGCAATAGGTTATTACGGCGCCCAAGGTGCAACGCCTGTCGATGAAAAAAGCAGTTTTCACGCCGAGTTTGGCCACGATATTTGCCAAAAATGGGAAGACTTAGCCCTACAAGCACAATCGCAACAAACCCGGGTATGTATTACTCGAATTGGCATTGTACTGGGTAAAAATGGTGGCGCATTAGCCAAAATGTTACCGCCATTTAAGCTCGGAGTCGGTGGCTCCCATCGGTAAAGGCGAGCAAGGCATGAGCTGGATCCACATCAGCGATTTAGTCGGTTTAATTCACTATTTACTCGAGCACCCGCCCTTGCAAGGGGTGTTCAATGCCACTGCGCCAAATCCAGTAAGTAATAAAGTGTTTTCACAAACATTAGGCAAAGTGCTTAATCGCCCAGCCATTATCACCACGCCACCGTTAGCACTAAGACTGGCTATGGGTGAAATGTCACAGTTACTTATCGAAGGCCAATTTGTACTGCCCACCAATGCGATCAAAGCAGGTTATGAGTTTAACTATACTGATATTGAAGCAGCACTCACCGATGTAGTGAGTTAAATGGGTTTTGGATTGAGAGTGTAGTGAGTAAAGAAATGCTGAAATACAGTTTTTTGTTATGATTTGTGCTTAGGAGCTAAGGTTACTTGCTGGCAACAAAACGTGCCAGATAGATAACTATGACATCAAATTTCGCGTTTTCTCAAACTGTTATTTACCTAATAAATAGTCACATCTCACCTATTAGGGCTATACACCTAACAAAATTAAACTTGGGATCAGGACATGGCTTCGCGCGGCCTATCCTTATTAGTTATTTTTTTACACTCCACTTTCCATATGTGTGTTTTGTACTCCACTTTCCAGAGACAATCATGACATAAACACCAATTGTAATTATACCAAACATTAATCCTATGAAAGGCGATGAACGCCCAACAAATATAGACATACCAAGTGAAGTGCCTAAGCATAAGGTTAAAGCACCAAGCTGAGCCCGATTGAGTTTATGGTTTAATTTCATCTTTGACTCCTCATTCATGAATTGACAGATAACCTTAAACACATAACGAGTCTCTAGAATTACTCGTTTTAAAATTTGTTTTGATTAATGAACAAACAATATCTGAGTTTCTATTTTGATTCAATTATTTAGTGGTTATAAGATTATTATTTAACATGCAGGTGTATTGTTTTTTAAAGGGAGTATAAAGCTGGTTTGGTCAGAGCTACTTACACCACGATGTTAGTGGTCGTAGGCTATATGAAATACCCAATGAGACAAAAATGAGCCAGCAATGCCCCCTCCAAATCCAATAGCCTTAAAAACACCTAAAGAATAAAATCATAAACAGACTCAAACCAGATTATGAATAATATCGATGATGGGTTGGTAACGTTTTGCCAGCGGGCGATGTTTTTTATTAATTAAAAATAATGGCTCACTGACGCCCTGCTTTGGCTCACCTGTGTTATGAAAAGTTGCAATGCATATTTGCGTTTGCTGGGCAAAACTGTCTACGGCAAATTGTGGTAATACTGCAAAGGCTAAGCCTTTGGCTACTGGCACGAGTATTTGGTTCAGTTGGTTAACATAGCTTCTAATTGGCACCTGCTGGCTATGGCTTGCTTGTCATTAAAGTAATGATTCACTATTTGCTGCCAATAATGCATGCCATCGGGATGCGCTACCATGCCAAGCGCCATGAGTTGATCAATGTTTATGGCGCTATCTTGATACTTTTTCGGCATCACAACACATAAGGCTTGCTGGCCAAGTGGCGTGAGTTCGAGCTCATCGATATGAACGGCTTGGGTGATAATGCCAAGTTCGACCTGGTTGGCTAACACATTGTCAATGATGCGTTTGTTAGGTGCCGCTTCTAATGATATTTGCAATTGTTTATGTGGCTGCTGATAGTCAATTAAATGCGGATAAAGTAATAGTGCCAACGAGCCAGAACATGCCACTCGGCACTCACCTACATGAACATCATCAATAGCCAGTTGTGATAACAGTTGTTGCTGTTGTTGCTGCCAAAGTAAGGCTTGTTGATGTAATTGAATGCCCGCTTCAGTCAGCTCAAAACGTTTTCCAACCCGGTATAACAATGCCACACCCACTTGCTCTTCCAACTTTTTAATGTGTTGGCTTACCCCAGGCTGGGTCATAAACAGTTGCTCAGCGGTGTGTGTAAAGTGACCCACTTCGACTAACTTGATAAACGTAGTTAACCATTGCTGATTTAACATGCCACACTCCAACACTAAATGATGTTGATAGCATAACAGCTTTGATAAATATTGATTATTGATATGTTAGTTTTTAATAACGATAGCAATATGATCAACGTCAGAATCAGGCTTCGCTATTTTTGGGATAAAAAGAGCCTATTTCTGCTGCCGTTAAATAGCGCCACTGACCTTCAGGTACATCGAGTTCTACAGCACCAATCGTTTGCCGATGCAGGGCAATCACTTTATTACCAACGGCTGCAAACATTCGTTTAACCTGATGAAACTTACCCTCAGTGAGTGTCAGCAATACCTCTTGTGCCGAGATAACCTCTAACCTTGCTGGTAAGGTTAGGCCTTTTCGCCCTGTAATAAGATCCCATTAGCAAAGCGCTCGGCGACATCCCCTTTAATCGGTTTTGCCAAATTAACCCGATACGTTTTGTCACACGCGTATTTGGGCGAGGTGATATTAAATGTCCAACGGCCATCGTCGGTTATTAACACCAACCCCGTAGTATCAGCATCTAAACGCCCGGCAATATGAAGCTCTGAGGCCGCTCAATATCCAGTAACGAAAATACCGATGGATGAACCCCGTCGACGTTTGAACACAAGGTTTGCTGCGGCTTATGTAATAACAAATAACGAAAAGGACGTGGTACTAACCTTTGCCCATTTAATTGCACTAGGTTATTTTCGTGCACTTGAGTGGCTTCATCGGTAACGGCAACGCCGTTAACCGACACATAGGCTTGAGCAATACAGTCGCTCACTTGCTGTTGGGTTAATTCGGTGCTTTTGCTGACAAAACGGTCAAGACGCATGTGATAGTGATACCCAGGATAATAAATTAACAATAAACCAGCGTTAAACTTGACCATGGATAAACCAAAACAAGCTGTTTAACGTATGTATTGGCAAACCCAATAACATCATCATACGCAATGCTTTCAGTGCAAGATACCTCAAGAATTATTGAAATGGCGTGGGAAGACAGAACCCCATTTGAAGCCATTGAACACCAATATGGTTTAAACGAGTCTGCCGTAATAAAATTGATGCGAAGCAGCATGAAACAAGGCAGCTTTAAACTGTGGCGAGCACGCGTTACGAGTAGAAAAACCAAACACCTTAAGCTAAGGCTCGAAGGAATTGATCGTGGTTACTGCCCAACGCAATATAAGCCGCGCTCTAAATAACCTCAGCTCTGGATAACAAACGCCTTTCAAGCAGTCCTTTGCCTTCCTCACTGCGTTGAATTAACTTGCAATAGGCTAGCTATTGACGCGTTAATTCGCCTTGTTAGCAAAACAAATCACACGCTTGACAGTGGATTTTAGTCAATCTATTGATTTATATCGTTATCAATACATCTCTTATCCAGAGTTGAGGTTAAATAACCTTAACTTTGGATCTATAAGTCAAAACAAAAGGGAGATGACAATGCATCTCCCTTTTCGCTCATTTAGCGGTTATTCAGCTCAGTGTGTGCTAACCCGCTTTTAACATATCACTGCACGACTTATTCAATAACTGTCTGCACCGCCACACGCCAAGTGTCGCAACAATAATGGCGCCAGCTACAGGTGCGATACCCCACCATGGCCAATGCATATACACCACCAGCTCAAACACCTGAGTTTTAAGCATGTACAAGGCAAACTCAGCCACGATGACCGCTAACAAGCCCGCGATTGCACCGAGCAGCGCAAACTCAAACCCGGTAGATGCCCGCAGTAACCAGCCCGATGCACCAAAGGTGCGTAATACCGCTAACTCACGTTGTCGTGTTGCCATACCAGCCTCGGTTTGGGCGACTAAAACCAAACCACTGGCAAGCAATACCAATGCTAAAACAAGAGACAATGACAAAGACACTTGATCGATAATTTGCCGCAATTGGCTAACCATTGCCCCCACATCAATAATCGACACTGTTGGAAACTGCTTTATTAATTGCAGTACAATTTCATTTGACGTTAATGGACTACCGGTATCAGCCAGTTGTTGATCATTAAGATGAAAACTGGCCATTGAGGTATACGCAAAAGGCTCAAGTGCTTTTGGCGTAAAAATCATATAAAAGTTTGGCTGCAAGGTTTCCCACTGCACCTGCCTAATACTGGCAACCGTGACCGACAAATCTTGGTTATCGATTCGATATGTCAATTTGTCGCCCAGTTTAAGTTCTAAACGCTCAGCCACACCTGACTCTACAGATACCTCATCGTCCGTTTGATTAAACTGACCCTCAAGCAATTTGTTATTGGGCGGCAAGGTCGCGCGATAGGTTAAGTTTAATTCACGAGAGATCCCCACTCGACCTTCTTCACCATCTTCTGATTGGCGCCGAGAAATTAACTCTTCATCATTAATGTGGGTTAAGCGTCCACGCACAACTGGGTATATATCGGTAGCTTTTATATGATTGAGGGTTAAAAAGTCATCGAGCGGTTTACTGTCTTCAGGGGCAATGTTCACCAAAAAGTAATTAGGCGCATTTTCGGGTAACTGCTTTTGCCATTCGTTAAGCAAATCTTGCCTTAAGGCCAAAATGGTTAATAGCAATACCAGAGCACTGCTAAAACCGACTAATTGCACCGCATTTTGACGAGCGCGGCGACGCAGCCCTGCCAAAGCAAGTTGCAATGGATTAGTGGTTCTCATGCCGATGCCATGACCTAGACGGATCATCACAAACCCTAATAGGCTCAGCAATACCCCAAGTAACATGACCGCTAACACTACAGTCATGGTGAGTGCGAGACTTCTTGAGTACAAATACCCTAACAAAGCCATCGCCGCTAAGCTTAATAACAAATGCAACCACATACCGAGCTGTAAGCCCTCAAGCTGACGCTGCAGTACACGCAGGGGCGGAATAGCCAATAAACGCATTAGCGGATAAGCCGAAAACATAAACGCACTGATTAACCCAGTACTCACACCGAGTAATACCGGGCGTAAGTAAGGCGGCGAATAGGCGGCAATTTCGGGCGGTAAAAATGCAGTAATACCGAGGTCGAGTAACAGACCGCCAATTAGCCCCAAGCCAATACCCAATATGGTCACTAATGAAAGATGCAAACCAAATAACACGCGGATTTGCTTGCCCGATGCGCCAAATGTTTTCAGCATCGCGACCACATCATAATGGCGTTGACAATAACGCTGCGCAGCAATACCAATAGCAGCACATGCGAGCGCAATACCTAATAAACTGGCCAGCAATAAAAAGCGCTCTGCACGCTGTACCGCTGAGGCAATCGGTGAGTCACCCGACTGCACATCAACCCAACGTTGGCTGTTATTGAGTAGCGGTTTAGCTTGTTGCTCAAATGCGCTTAATTGCTCAGCATTACCGGTAAACTGGTACAGGTAAGTCACGCGACTGCCCGGCTGAATAATCCCTGTCGCAGCAACATCATCTAGGTGAATAAGCAACACTGGTGATGAGGCAAATGGATTAAAACCGGCGTCAGGTAAGCGGCTGATTTCTTCGGTTAGTGATAACTCACTGTTACCTAACTCAATGCTTTTAGGGTAATTAAGTAATCCACCTAAACGATTTTCATACCAGGCTTGGCCTGTTTGTGGTAACGCCTGTGTGATACCTGTGCTGAGCTCAATATCGCCTTTAAGTGGGTAACCCTCGCCCACCGCTTTGACTGTGACTAATTGAAATTTATCGCCAGAATAGACCATAGAGTTAAATTGCATATTGGTGACATGGTCAAGGCCAATGTCGTCAGCAATAGTTAACACTTTAGGGTCTAACTCAACGGGTGAATCAATAATACGATCGGCAGCAATAAAGTTTGCGGCTTCACCATTAATGGCCACTTGTAAACGCTCGCTAACCCGAGCAAGCCCAGTGACCGACAATACGGCTAGCGTTATCGCAAGCACGATTAAAACTAATTGGCCTTGAGCAAGCTCACGCTTAAACAAACGCCAAGCAATGCGCCATTCCATTAGTTTGCCTCCACTAATTGTGGATCAGATGCACTTTCGCGCTGGGTAGCTTCTGCAGCAGGCTCAGATAAATGACCGCTTTCCATCACTAACTGCCTTGCACAGCGTTGGGCAAGGTGTAAGTCATGAGTGACCAGTACCAAAGTGGTGTCGCTTTCTTGGTTAAGGGCAAATAACATGTCGGCAATTTTGTCGCCATTTACGCTGTCTAAGTTACCTGTGGGTTCGTCGGCAAATAACACTTTAGGTTCACAAATAAAGGCTCTGGCAATCGCCACACGTTGCTGCTCACCGCCCGATAATTGTTTCGGTAAATGGTTTAAGCGATGCGACAAGCCAACACGTTCAAGCATCGCTTGGGCTTTTTGTTTAGCATCGGTAACGCCAGCAAGTTCAGCAGGCAACATGACGTTTTCTAACGCGGTTAAGGTATCAACTAACATAAAGGATTGAAAAATAAAACTGACTTTTTGTTTACGCAGCGCTGCTTTTTGTTCTTCATTGAGTCCAGATAATGCCACCCCATCAAGGACAATTTCCCCAGAGGTTGGTGTGTCTAATGCCGCTAATAATCCAAGTAAGGTTGATTTACCCGAACCCGATGGTCCAAGAATAGCAATACTGTCGCCCTGCTTGACTTCTATATTAATGCCGTTGAGGATAGTCAACTCTCCCTCTTGGGTCACCACAGTTTTATTAAGGTTAGTTACCGTTATGGCACTGGTATTTAGAACGCTATTATTAGACATACAATCCTTCTCATTTTTGTCGCTTAAACGCATGTTAGCTGCTGCATTTACGTTAATGTTGATGTGCGCGCCTACCTATGCTGCCACGGTTTTGATACTAGGTGATAGCCTAAGTGCAGGCTATGGCATGCCAGAAAACCAAGGTTGGGTGCAATTGCTGCGCGATGAACTACCGCAACACACTATTGTTAACGGCTCGGTTAGTGGTGAAACAACCGCAGGGGGATTGCGCAGACTCCCGAATTTACTGGCCTCCAGCCAGCCTGACCTTGTGGTTGTTGAGCTTGGTGGCAATGATGGCCTACGTGGTTTCCCACCAAATCAGCTGAAATCAAATCTTACAAAAATCATTACACTGGCAGAAGATCAAGGCGCCAAAGTGTTATTAACTGAAATCATGGTGCCGCCTAATTATGGCCCCGTTATAGCAAAATGTTCACTGAGGTCTATCATCAATTAGCTGACGAGTTCGCTATCAACCTAGCGCCATTCTTTATGCAAGAGATTGCCGCAGATAAAAGCCTAATGCAACGCGATGGTATTCACCCTAATGAGCAGGCTCAAGATAAAATTACGCAATGGATGCTACCTTGGATCACTCAATCAATAGCGGAGTAACTATTTAAATTTTATGACTTTCACAACAAATGTTAAAATGATTTTAATAAAATGAATGAAAGTCATATTATTTTCAGTCTCAATGTTTAGAATGGATGCTCAGCAAGCAATTAAATAACGATAAACTTTAGACAACACTAGACAATTTAAGGAAATATCATGTCCGTCAGTCGTCAAAAAAAAGTATATTTACCTAGTGCGACCCGTAAAAACCAATACATCACGATCGGATTTCCATTAACCGACGAATACCTAAGCAAATACAGTAGTTTAGAAAATTGTTACGATGAATTCAGTAAATTAGTATACCAACTCGCTGAAAAACAAGAATTATATAACGTTCATGTTGTGACTACCGATAAATTGCCTATGGTTCGCTTTCACAATGAAGCTTACTGTTTAAACTCTAATGAACAACTGCGCTTCTTTTATAACCCTGCATATCATGAAGCAAACAGTTTACACAGCACCTCAGGGTTCAGAGCGCGTAAATTACGGATTGTTTTTTTAGCCACAGGTGCTGATTTACGCAGTAATGCGGCCGGTTTTCATAATAAAGTGAAGCAATTTATTGCCGATCTCACCCCGCAATTACCGGTTAAAGATTTGCCAATAAAAATTCGTGACCATCAACATATTTCCTATGACTTTTTTGCTAAAGCAAAGGGCTTAAAAGAAACATACGGTTATAAACTGCGCGCGGTAGACAGCCGCTATCACCGACGCCAGTGCGAGCTGCCTGAAAACGTCAGTACCTTAAACTACGTCACGATCAACATTCCTATTGATCGCCGGATTAAAAAGCAATTACTGGCCGATGACAACGTCGATTTTGATTCGATTTATCAAAATGTGTATGACAAGTTTGTCGACGCAACCAAAAGTAAGCAGTTAAAACGTGTTGCTATGGTCGCCAACGGTAAGTTGCCGTTGGTGCGTAACAGTAAATACGAACAACTCACCAGCACTGATGAGTTTCAGATGATTGGTTTTGATCCACACGCTCAATCTCCAGATCCCATTGGCCACTGGGACAGCAGTAAATTGGTCGACGTGTTCCGTTTTGTGATTGTTGCGGGCAAAAGTGATGAAACAGATGAAGGTTACGGCCGCTTTATGAACCAAGTAGAAGATGCACTGCGAACTTTCACTCAAGCATTTGATATCGACAAAGAACATGTCGATGTGATTTTACGCTTCCACCAGCACATCAGTTATAAAGCTCAGTAATCACGCCATAAAAATTATTATGCTTATCTAAAATAAAAACGACAGCCTAGGTTGTCGTTTTTTATTCAGTCTTAACCAGTATTAAACCGATTGTTACACCGATTGATTGCGCTCAATGAGTTTATTCATCACGGCATTAACAGATAATGATGCACCATGGGCTATTTTATCAGCCAGCTTCTTCTTCATTTGATATCTGATTTTGATCACTTGATGTGTATTAGCTAGATTCAAAATAACATCATCGCTAGTCGAAATTTCATCAATTAAGCCTAAATCAATGGCTTGTTGGCCATACCAATGTTCGCCTGTTGCCACTTTACTAATGTCCATTTCAGGACGGTAGCGGCCAACAAACTCTTTAAACAACACATGTGTCTCTTCAAGTTCTTGCTGAAACTTAGCACGGCCTTCATCGGTGTTTTCACCAAAAATGGTTAATGTGCGCTTAAAGTCGCCCGCGGTATGTTGCTCGTAATCAATGTCATGCTTTTTAAGCAAACGGTTAAAGTTTGGCACTTGCGCCACAACCCCAATAGAGCCAACAATAGCAAACGGCGCGGCATACACTTTATTTGCCACACAGGCCATCATATAACCACCACTGGCAGCGACTTTATCAATACATATAGACAAGGGAATATTCGCTTGGCGAAGACGGTCTAATTGGCTTGATGCTAAACCATAACCATGCACCATGCCGCCGCCACTTTCTACATTTACGAGTACTTGGTCATCTTTATCGGCAATGGTTAAAATCGCGGTGACTTCTTCACGCAGCGATGCCACTTCACTGGCATCAATGCTGCCTTTAAAGTCGATAACAAAGACTTTTCCCTTGGTGATATCTGATTTTTCAGCCGCTTTCTCATCTGCCTTAACTTGCTTTTCATAGGCTTTAAATTGCTTTTTAGAGAGCAATTCTTCTTTTAATTGATGCTTTAGCTGAATGAGTTCATCTGAAATATCAGTGAGTCGTAATTCACCTTTGTCAGCTTTATTTTTTATGTTACTGGCAAATATCAATACCACGACGGCCAATATCGCGACTACGATTGTTACGGCTTTTGCTAAAAATAAACCGTATTCATATAAAAATTCCAAATTTAGCTCCATATAGGAAAAACTGTCTCGCGCTATTTTATCAGTTATTGCTGATAAGTAGACAATAAAAAACCCAGCAATTGCTGGGTTTTGAATCAAAATGACGACTAATTAGTAAGGATTAGTTACAGCCTTGAATAACGTCATTGTTTGATACTGCAATCGTTGCTTGTCCAGCACCGGCTGTCATTGCAAAACCAGCGACTTGAGATTGCATTTCTGCTGTTGCAGCTGCAGCCATACCGTCGGTAACGCCTTCAACTTCACTCGGACTCACAATAGAGCTGTGATGACCTTTAGAAAAACGCACCGCACCAGAACCCGGCATTGTTGCATCAACACAATCTAAACCTAAGGCGGTAATTAATGGCTCAGTACCTGATAGTGGGAAACCGTCCACACTGTTCGGTAAGGTTTGGTCAGGTAAGTTACCCGCGCCATCACCTGCAATTTCAATTAAATGCACTGGCACTTCTGTCGCAGCTAACATACTGGCATGGTTTAGTGGATCGGCTGAATCAACTGCAGTTTGAACTGCCAACGCGAACGATGGAATAAATGCAGCATAAACCGCTTGCACTAATGCTTCATATTCAGCGCTGCCAACTTCATAACCTGCAGTATTGGCTTCGACCACTAATTCAGCAAACGAGTCAGATGCAACAACGTTTTCGAACAATTGTGGGCAAAATGCCGCAGAACCGGCGAACGCACCAGCTAAACCGCCCGCAGGAGCCACTAACGAGCTTGCGTTAATTGCATACGCATTGTCTAAGCTTTCACCTGACGTTGGGTCAACTAAACCTGTGCTTGCATAAGTAGAGAACGTAGTCCCCACAATCGCACCTAAACTCAAGCCTTGAGCACTGATTTTCGACACATCAAACACTTGTGGTTGCTCTGCAGCCGCTAATTGTCCTGCCATACCCTGTAATAATAAGCGCAATGCTAAATGATCAAGGGTTGCTTGGCGGAAGTTATCACGTACCGTTAATGAACTGGCAATGTTCACAAACACAAGCGGGTTACCATTTGCGTAAGCTTCAGGTTGCCCCACTAAATCACCATAACTTGGTGCTGTAGCTGAAATTTCATAAGCGCCACCGTTACCGATTTCATATGACCGTTCACCGTGCAAAGGCATATCAATTGAAATAGTGGCGACACCCGCTGCGGCATAAGTCCCCGCATAAGCCAGGTTCATTTCTTTACCCCCACCAAGACCATGCATAGTAATAGTCGTTGGCCAGCCATTTTCAGGAGGAACAAACGTGCCACCTTGAGCAGCAGTAAATGCGGCTAACTTCGCAGCATTAGGCAAGGTAATTTGTACTGGGATAGTTTCATAACTCTGAATCGCAGGAATTGGATTTAAGCGAGTTAAATGCTTAGAGGTATCAGCCGATGTGCCATCATCAAGTAACCATTGTTTACCGGCAAGTAATGCCGGATTAGCCAACGCTGCTTGTGGATCAACACCTTGCTCTGTAGCCTGGGCAAAGAAGTTTTCTTGGCTTAATGTGCCAGCCTGAAGCGCGAGTAACACTGATACAGGGCTGTCACCTTGAGCAAACCAACGGCCGTTAGGTGCTGTTGCTGCACCATCAACCACAGGAATAACACAACTACTTGATGAACAATCACCATAAAATGGCAATTTAATTTCGGCTGTATACACATCGGCCATATCAGCAAGCGTATAAGCTAAGCCGCTGTCAGATGTTAATCCTAATGCTTGCGCTGCGGTATAACCAGCAGGCGTTGGTGTTTGTACAAATGAAGGCATATACGCTTCACTAGATGCCATAAGCAATTTAGCGGTCTCATACACGTTTGCTACTGATTGCGTGGTAAATAGACCAGAAAAAATAATACCTTCAGCGTCAACACCGTGCTCTGCAGCCACGCCTTTCTCGTAACTATTCACTAGGCCTTGCAACTGTAATTGTGCTGCGGTTTCTAATGGTTTAGTTTCGATATCTAACTTAAGTAAGTTATAGGTAGTCGATGCTGCAACGCTGCGGCCTAAAGAGTCTTGAATTAAGTCGGTAGCAACGTATAAATAAGATTGAATCGGCTTTAATGGTTTTAGCGGCACAATGACTACGTTATCACCCGATACTGTAGTGACAAAATCAACACCAAAAGTCAATTCTTCGCCCACTTTACATGCAGACACCGATGCCATAGAAGTACATTCAGGATCGGTAGACAATGATCCACCGACGGTAGCTTCAAATACGCGTATAGCACCGGGTTGGGAAACCGATGCGGTATCAAGTGTTAATACATTACCCTCAAGGTCAGTTGCTAGCTCCATTGTTATTGAAATTGGTGAGCTAGTTGACCAACCATCTAAACCGCCCAGTGCGATTGAAGGATCTGTATAATCGACACCGGTTTCACCGGGCATCTCAAGGGTGCCATCGAGGGTACCGCTAAACAGTAGATCGTTTGGTACAGGAAGCAATCCGTTTGCTGGATCAAATTGAACATGCGACACAGGCACCAAAGGTTCGGCTTTTTCTTTTGCTTCGTTAAAACTATCGCCACCACATGCCGTTAAACCGAGAGCAGATGTTATTGCAACACCCAAAATGAGTCTTTTCATCTTTTTTCCCCAAATCTTGTTTTAATAATTTTGTTTTCCCCAAGAATTGGTCACAATAGTCCTATCATGCGACCAAAAGGACTTATGTTAGTCCTTAACTATTCTCAAGTTAACGCAAAATTATAGAGTTAGCTACAAGTTTGTTACATACAAATGACGTATTCGTATACAATTATCAATCATTTGTTTCAAACGGTCGTTTAGATTTTAGTCAATTCTAGATTTGACGGGCGATTGCGCTCAGAGGAAATAATTAATCATGTTGGAATATCAAGCGATAAAAGATTCACTCAATAACAAAACTATCTTGGTAACAGGTGCAGGTGCCGGCATTGGTCGCACCGCCGCCATTGAATATGCGAAACATGGCGCTACGGTCATTTTGTTAGGTAAAACGGTTAAAAAACTTGAGACTGTATATGATGAAATCGTTAATGCTGGTTACCCAACGCCTGCCATTGTGCCTCTTGACCTAAAAGGCGCGACTGAACAAAACTATATTGATATGGCTGAAACCATTGCTGAGCAGTTCGGCCACCTCGACGGTCTTTTGCATAATGCATCAGAACTTGGTGCGCTAGAGTCATTTGAGCACATTGACTTAGCTTCATTAGAGGCCATCATGAAAGTCAACGTCACCGCTCAAGCTATTATGACTAAAGCCTTGTTGCCGATAATGCGCAAAGCACCCAGTGCCTCAATTATCTTTACTTCTAGCAGCGTTGGCCGTAAAGGACGTGCATATTGGGGACTGTTATGCATTCTCTAAATTTGCTACCGAAGGCATGATGCAAGTACTCGCCGATGAGTGTGATGGTACTTCAGTAAGAGTCAATACCATTAATCCGGGCGCAACCCGTACTGAAATGCGCGCAAAAGCCTACCCAGGCGAAGACCCACAAACATTAAAAACGGCACAACAAATTATGCCAACTTACCTGTTTTTAATGAGTGATGAATCCATTAATACCAATGGTCAGTCGCTTAACGCACAATAATCTTTATGCTAGTAAAAAAACGGAAGCCAAGGCTTCCGTTTTTATTGCCAATTAGCACAGGTTAAAATTTGATGGTTTTGGCATTTTGACTCACCAGTTTTTCTCCCACACCTTTAACCATGGTCAATTGTTGTAAGTTTTTAAACTTACCATTTTTAGCACGATAATCGACAATCGCTTGTGCTTTGGCTTTACCAATCCCCTTGAGTGACTGCAGCTCAGTCACGCTAGCCTTATTCACATTAATGTTTTGTACTTTGGTGGATGATTTCTCAACGGCTTTGGTTGATTTTTGAGATACTTCAGCAACCGTTTTGGTTTTAGTTGAGTCTGCAGCAAAAGATGAGGTGCTAAAAAAACAACATAAGCACATGAATACTGCAGTTAATGTTAATGATGACTTCATTAGAGTCTCCTTGTTTTTTATTTAGCTGGTCCAGTCCTATTGTGTACGACATAGTCCAAAATCCAGCGCGAAGATTCAGAACGCTATTCCGTTTCCAAATCGGAGACTAACTCTAGTCAACAACCCTCAATTGTACATAAAAAACACAATTCGCTAATATTAACGCTTCACTTTATCCTCAGGCTTAACTTTGTTGCTGGCCTTATTGATGATGTAAACTGGGTCAATTCGCCTAATAAGTGTTGATGCACTTGCGTTAATTTGGGTTTATTTTTAGAGGTAAACGCAATAGGACGGCATAAATTCATGGCCTGATACCCTAGCCTAGCGGTTAATAAGCCGCCACCAAGACCTTGAGCGATGCGGGTTGATAGTTTGCCGGTCATTTCTACTGATAATAGTTGGGTTCCTAAATCGGTAATCACTTCAGTACTACCAGCATAGATAACATTAACAATGATACTGCGGATAAGTTTAATCCGACTCCAATAACCTAACTCAATGCCATAAATAGCAGCGACTTCATTGATCATTTTTTGATTGCGCCACAAAATAATCGCCATATCCAACGCAGCCAAAGGACTTGCAGCCAACAGCAATGCTGATTCAGCAGCAAATCGATTGACCCTTTTTTCGCTAATAAATCACGTTCACTCAACACAATCTTGTCGAACAACATAACCATTTCTGCATCATTGTGCTCTTTATTGCTGGCCAGAATATACTGTTGTTTTGCTTCTGAATTGGGATATTTCGCCAAAATGGGCGCAATAAACTTATTGGCCTCGCCCATTTGCATACTTTGCGACAAACGCTCTGCCCTTGCCTGATGATCAGCCACTTTTTTTAGATTGGCTAACTTGCGCCATTCTTTAATCACACCGACCCCAGCCCATAAGCTCACAATACCTAATACCGTGGCGTAAAAACCAAATAACCAGGGGCTTTGATTAAACGACTCCATTAACCCTAAGGCCGTTTGCACCACAGCTAAAAGCCCTACACTGATTAGCGATAACACCGCTAATTTAGACCAACGTTTAGGCTTGCTGGGCACAATACTGTCGCTGATTGACTCAGGTAATTCCGCTAAGGTTTGCTCACACACAAACTCAACGTCAGCAAAAGATTGAGTAGGTTTGATTGTCTGTGCTGATTGATTGGCTTGTGGCTCATCAATTAGATCGGTGTCAGTAAAGACTTGCGATTTTTTTAGCCCTGAAGCGTTATTTGTCTGGTTCATAATGGATACTCACACTCATGCCACTAGGTTAATTTGTCGCCTAATAAAAACTCTAAAAGATGGTCAAGACGTATATGCTCAAACTGAGGATGAGTTTCATTTAAATGGCTGATATTAGGTGGTAAAAATGAATTAAAATTAAACCCTTGTTGTTGCCAAAATGCGGCATCTGGCAAGGTTGTAGGCACATCTCCCGGATAAACGGTAATCTGCTTACCCTCTAAACCCGTACCTTTAACCACCTCTTGCTGGCCATTGCCGGTATTGACCATACCGTGCTGCGTCGCTTTAATCGCACTGATGGCCATGGTTTCAACCTCACTGCCTTCAAAATTGGCATAGTGCTGGCTGTCTTGCAGCATTGCTGTTAACAGGCTAAGTACATGACTTTGCTGATCTCGTGTCACCCGATCCACTTGGCTCGCGGCAAATAACACTTTGTCGATACGGGGTGAAAACAACCGCTTAATTAAACTCGACTGGCCAAACTGAAAGCTTTCCATAATGCTGTTTAACGCACGCCCCATATCATTAAATTGTGCTTGGCCATGATTTAACGCATTTAAACAGTCCACCAGCACTAACTGACGATCAAAACGTGAAAAGTAATCACGATAAAATGGCTTCACTACTTGAGATACATACTGCTCATAACGTCGCTTTAAAACATGGTAATGAGAGTCATTAGGGCTTGATGCCAACTCAGAATGATTTAATGGACTCAGTGACAATAACGGGAAAAAAGCCAGTAATGGGGTATTTTCATACTCGCCAGGTAACAACATGCGCCCGGGCTGAGCATGATAAAATCCTTGCTCTCGAACTAAATCAACCAGCAACGCTTGGTACAAATCGGCTAGGTACTTTAGTTGTTGCTCGTCTGCAACTTGGGTTAAATCTAAGTTGTTAATCGCTTGAGTGAACGCTTCATAACAAGGTGATTGGCTTAAGTTGGCAACATTTTGCTGCTGTGAAAGACACCAGTGAGTAAAGTCATGTTTTAGCATAGGTAAGTCGAGTAGCCACTCACCAGGATAATCAACAATATCCACATACAAAGTGGCGGTGTCTGTTAATTTCGCCAAGATACCTTGTTGCGGCTGGTATTTGATGGCTAAACGTAATTCGGTGATGGTGCGAGTCGATGCAGGCCATTTAGGCGGTGATGAATTTAATGCATTCATTGAGCCTTGATAGTCAAAACTGGCAATGTCTAAGTCGGGTTGCATCGCCCGCTGCACGCCAATTAATCGACCTTCTCTGGCGACTTGCCATAATGGCAAAGGATTGTACTTATTGCCTTTACCGGCATGCAATAGTTGATTGACTAAACCGCTGATGAATGCGGTTTTTCCTGCACCTGATAAACCAGTTACCGCTAATCTAACGTGGCGGTCGGTGCTACGATGTACAAGAGATTGTGCAGTTTGACTAACTTTGAACAAGGAACGATCTAAAAATTTCATGGTGGCTGATAGCTCCTAACATCAAGGTTAAAATCATAAAACAAGGGCGGTAAACCGCCCATTTAGAATTATTAAAGACTATTGATTTCCCGTTTTAAGTCAAAGCTATCTGACGTAACGTGTTTCTCTAGTCGTTGTAGACGAGCTCTCGAGCCCATTAAATTGACGACTGACATCAAACAAGGCACGTTTTGCTGGCTCACCTGCTTGCCATACCTTCTTTTTAACTTCGATATCTTTGTGTTGTTCGTCATATTCTAATGCCTGTGGTTTGACATCTAGTATCATCCACAGCGCAATATAAATCACAAACACCACACCGGTACCACCAAGGAGAAATATCGATACCGCTAACACGCGCACTAACCAGGTTTCAAAGTTAAAATAGTCAGCAATACCCGAACATACTCCCGCTATTTTACCACTCTTAGGATTGCGGTATAGCGTACGACCGTTAGTTGTGCCCATGTTTCGCCCTCCACTCTGGTGAATCAGTATCTAAAATTGCTTCTAAGGTTTCTATGCGATGGCTCATTTTTTCAGCTTTCGCAATTAAATCATTAAGCTGGCCAAATTCTTCCTCTGTGAGTCCTTGGCTCACTTGTCGCTTACTGCGGTAGTGAAGAATCAACCAAATGGGCGCCACAATTACTAAAAATATGATAATTGGTGCAATAAGAAGATCCATGTCCATAACTCACCTCTGAAAAATTATTATGCTTTTGATTTAGGTTGTTTTTTTGCGTTTACTTTGGCTTTAAGTGCAGCTAATTCATCATTCACAGCATCTTCAGCTTCAAGGGCAGCAAATTCATCTGCAAGTGAATCTTTTTTACCTAAGTCATATGATTCTACTTGAGCTTCTAGACCTTCTACACGACGTTCGTATTGCTCAAACTTCATCATTGCATCATCAATTTTGCTTGAATCAAGCTGCTTTTTAACTTCTAAACGCGAAGTCGCAGTTTGCTTACGCATAATAATGGTCTTTTGACGAGCACGGGCATCATTCAATTTTTCTTGAAGTTGCGCGACTTCATCTTTTAAACGCGTGATATGTTCTTCAACGACTTGCAATTCCATTTCAAGTGTTTCAAGCAAACCAACGGTTTTTTGCTTTTCAATTAAGGCGGCTTTAGCTAAGTCTTCACGATCTTTCGATAATGCTAACTCTGCTTTGTCTTGCCAATCTTGCACTTGTTCTTGTACTCGCCCAATACGACGAAGTAATTCTTTTTTCTCGGCCAACACTCGGGCTGAGGTTGAACGAACTTCGACTAGCGTGTCTTCCATTTCTTGAATGATCAGACGTACCATTTTTTCTGGATCTTCTGCTTTATCAAGTATTGCACTGATATTTGAATTAACGATATCTGCAAAGCGAGAGAAAATTCCCATAATATATTCCTCAAAAATTAACGTGGATGTCGCAATAGGTATTACACATTGCGTGCCAACTTTTAAAAAATAAACAATATTAGCGAGTTATACAAATATTTAACTTTTACTTTCATTTATTAACTAAGCCATCTATTATGATTTTCACCAATTATTAGTCTAATTCACTAACAATTTTGCGAGTAAGCCACTGTGAGCAAACAATACCAACAAGATAATCTCATCGGCCAGTCTAATGCATTACTCGAAGTATTAGAGCATGTGTCTAAAATTGCGCCCCTCTCAAAGCCCGTACTTATCATTGGTGAGCGCGGAACAGGTAAAGAGTTAATTGCCGAGCGGCTGCATTATTTGTCAGCGCGCTGGGATCAAAGCTTTATTAAGCTTAATTGCTCATCGTTAAGTGAAAACTTACTCGAAAGTGAACTGTTTGGCCATGAGTCTGGTGCATTTACCGGTGCAAAAGGTAAACATGAAGGCCGCTTTGAGCGAGCCAATGGTGGCACATTGTTTTTAGATGAGCTGGCCAATACCTCAGGGCTAATTCAAGAAAAGCTATTACGGGTCATTGAATACGGTGAGTTTGAACGTGTCGGTGGCAGTAAAACAGTACAGTCTGATGTACGACTCATTTGTGCCGCCAACGAAGACTTACCGTCATTAGCCGACAGCGGCGAATTTAGAGCCGATTTATTAGACCGCTTAGCCTTTGACGTGATTACCTTACCGCCACTTCGCTGCCGTACTGAAGATATTATGCCTTTAGCACAACACTTTGCCGTGAGTATGGCCAGACAACTCGGGCTTGAATATTTTGGCGGATTTGGCGCTATCGCAATTGAACAACTGATGATGCACAATTGGCTCGGTAATATCCGTGAGTTAAAAAACGTGGTTGAACGTAGTGTGTATCGCGAAGGCTCTGAAGGCCAAGAAATTGACCAGATTATTTTAGACCCTTTTGCATCACCTTATCGTCCAACGGGTCGAGTTAAAACCCGCGAACGTCAAGTGCAACCAATAGAATTGCCGGTTGCATCTGTTGATTCAGATGAAGAAACATTGCCTGTTCCTCTTACCCACAGCAATATTGAATTTCCGATAAACTTTAAAGAATACACTGAAAATGCAGAAATAGATTTGCTGCAACGCGCGCTAGCAGAGGGACAATACAACCAGAAAAAAACCGCAGATTTATTAGGATTAAGCTACCATCAGCTTAGGGGCATTTTGAAAAAGTACAACTTGCTAGACAAGTCGTAAATGAACTCATGCATCTGCGATTGCTCAGCTAGCATGAACACTGTTAAAATGAACTCTCAAAGTCGATAAAAAATGATTACACCATGCCTGTTATAGTAAAACGCTGGTATCAGCTGATTTCCTTATGTATTTCTAGCATCTTGCTGGCAGCATGCGGACAAGCACAATTGCCTTCAGGGTTGGTTTATTGCAGCGAAGGTAATCCTGAAAGCTTTAACCCCCAGTTAGTCACCTCTGGCACCACTATCGATGCGACTTCACACCAAATCTATAGCCAGCTGGTTAACTACAGTCAAGCCAAAACGGATATTATTCCTGGGCTAGCCACACAATGGTCTATCTCAGAAGATGGTCTCAGTTACCAATTTACCTTACGTGAGCATGTTAGCTTTCATAAAACCAACCGGTTTACCCCATCAAGAGACTTTAATGCTGACGATGTCCTATTTTCGTTTAATCGTATTATTGACCCCTTACACCCTTACCATTTAATCAGCAGAACGGGTTATCCTTTTTTTCAAAGTATTGGTTTTGATAACCTTATTGAGTCGATAGAGAAAGTAAATGATTACCAAGTCATCTTTCATTTAACCCGTAAAGATGCCTCATTTTTGGCCAATTTGGCCACCGACTTTGCCGTCATTTTATCGGCAGAATACGGTTATCAACTGCTGGCGCAAGGTACACCTGAAGACATTGATTATTATGCCGTAGGCACCGGTGCCATTTCAGCTTAATCAATATGTTAAAAATGAATATATTCGCTTTAAAAAGCACCCAGTATATTGAGGCTGCGACGGTTGAACTTGACCAGTTAGTGTTTGATATCACCCCAAGAAGCACATCGAGAATAGCCAAACTCATTACTGGAGATTGCAGCGTATCGGCTTTGCCTAAAGCGGCTGAATTAACGGTTGTGGCTGAACATCCTGATGTGGTGGTTGATGCGAAACCTGGCTTAAATGTGTCATTTTGGGCATTCAACACTCAAAAGCCACCATTAGATGATGTCCGTGTTAGACGTGCACTAGCCCATGCAATTGATAAGAAAAACATTCTCGAAGCGGTATACAACGACACAGCCGTTGAAGCCACAGGAGTTTTACCTCCAGCATCATGGGTACTACTCTAAAAACTTATCACCGAATGAATATAATCCACAAAAAGCCATTGAGTTACTCAAACAGGCTGGGATTAATAAGTTATCAATTAATGTGTGGGCAATGCCGGTTGCTCGAATTTATAACCCAAGTGCACTGAAAACAGCTGAACTTATCCAAGCCGATCTAGCTCGCATAGGCGTAAAGCTTAATATCATTAGCTATGATTGGAGTGTATTTGTACAAAAGTTATCAGCGTCTAACTACGACTCGGTATTAATTGGTTGGAATGCTGATAACAGCGACCCTGATAACTTTTTTACGCCATTATTAAGTTGTGCAGCACTGGCCTCGAACAATAACCGTTCACGCTGGTGTCAGAAAGACTTTGAACATTTACTCACCCAGGCGCAAAGTGTTACCTCACAACCAGAACGCAAAACATTTTATCAGTCTGCTGAAGCCATTATTAGCGATCAGGTTCCTATGGTGACATTAGCCCATGCCAAAAAAGTGGTATTGAAAAAGAACAATATTACTGCAATGCAAATTCGCCCTTATGGTGGAATTTCATTTGCCAAGGCAATACAAACAACAGAGGAAGGCGAATAAATGTGGCGTTATTTTTTTAGACGCATCACCCTGTTTGTGGCTACATCGATGGTAATGATAGCGGTACTGTTTATTGCTACAGGGTTATTTCCAGCCAATAAAGCCTATTCGTTGTCGGGGATTCAATATCCTACCGCTGAGCAGCAACGTCAAATTGAAACCGACTATCAACTTAATGATAATCAACTATTGCAGTTTACCGCTTATCTTCGCCAACGTTTGTCTGGTAATTTAGGTATTTCAAGCAATTCACAGCAAGCTGTAGCCGATGAGTTAGCTTCGGTGTTACCCGCATCGCTTGAGCTGTCACTTTTTTCAGGCTTCATTGCGGTGGTTTTTGGTGTGCCTTTAGGGGTAGTTGCAGCATTAAGCCGTAACAAAGCGCTACAGCACAGCATTTTAGCTTTTACCCTAACCGGTTATTCTATCCCGGTATTTTGGCTAGGGCTCACGCTCGCCATGTGGTTTGGGGTTAATTTAGGTTGGCTGCCCATTTCAGGCCAAATCAATTTATTATACGAAATAGAACCCGTAACAGGGTTTATGCTGCTCGATACATTAATGTCAGAGTCAACGTATCGCATACCAGCTTTTTATGACGCGTTATTACACTTAATTTTACCCGCAGTAACACTTGCGTTACTGCCATTTACACTCGTGGTTCGTATTACTCGTCAAGCTATCATTAATGTGATGAATCAAACTTACATTCGTGCGGCTGAAGCGCGCGGATTACATACATTTAAAATTTTAGTCCGCCATGCCATGCCCAATGCTTTAATTCCAGTACTAAAGAGCATTGGCTTAATGCTAGGCTCATTTGCCAGCTATGGCATCGTGGTTGAAGTGATTTTTTCATGGCTCGGTGTCGGCAGCTGGTTAGTGTCAGGTATTTATCAGCGCGACTATACTGTGATTCAAGCAGGTATCTTATCTGTATCGTTATTGATTATCTTTTTGAGCATTTTAATTGACTTAATGCACACTATAATCAATCCGATAAGTAGAAAGGACTTATATGCCGCGCATTAAAATCTACCACGAAGACCATATCGAATCGCCAATGTGGCGCTTATGGAACAGCTTCTCGGCAAATCCATTTGCGGTGATTGGCTTATGGGCAGTGATTTTTTTATTAGTATTAACCATTTTTGCACCGCTTATTGCCCCTTACTCCGCAGAAGCACAAGACCAACAAGTCTTGCTTTTACCCCCATCTTGGGATCCCGCAGGCAGTGTTGAGCACTTTTTGGGTACCGATGATTTAGGCCGTGATATTTTTAGCCGTATCTTGCATGGCGTGCAACTGACCTTTGGCATGTCATTACTGATAGTTGCGGTATCGTTATTTTTTGGGTTTATCATTGGTTCTCTATCAGGCATGATGCGCGGCATAAAGTCGAGTGTATTAAGCCACTTACTTGATGCTCTACTTTCTATCCCTTCATTATTGATGGCCATTTTAGTGGTAGCGGTCATGGGACCGGGGCTGAACAATGTATTTTGGGGTGTAGGTATTGCAATGGTCCCACAATTTGTGCGCGCCATTCATCAAGCGGTTCACGAAGAGTTACAAAAAGAATACGTTACCGCGGCTAAATTAGACGGTGCCAATTCGTTCCAGATTTTTTTGTATGTCATTATGCCTAACGTTTGGGATGTAGTGATTATTCAGGTCACAATGGCAATCTCGGCCGCTATTCTCGACATTGCTGCACTGGGTTTTTTAAATTTAGGCGCTCAGGCGCCAAGCCCTGAATGGGGTGCCATGGTGGCACAAGGGCTGGATAATTTATTACTTGCGCCCTGGACGGTGACCATACCTGGAGTGGCCATTTTATTTACGGTGTTGTCGGTAAATTTAGTCGGCGACGGTTTACGCTCAGCTCTTGCGCCAATAAGAAATTAACTATGCCATTACTCGACGTGCGTAACCTTACCATCGAACTTGATACCCCACAGGGTAGAGTCAAAGTACTCGAAAAAGTCAGTTTAACCATCAACCCAGGTGAAATTCATGGCTTGCTTGGTGAGTCTGGCTCGGGGCGTAGCTTATTTGCAAAAGCTATTTTAGGCGTACTTGGCCATAATTGGCACATTTTTGCAGACCGAATGATGTGGGACGGCCGTAATTTACTTGAAATGACAGCCAAAGAACGACGTTGTTTAATGGGCTGCGACATGGCGATGATATTTCAAGACCCTTCAGGCAGTTTAGATCCAGTTAAAACCATTGGCAGCCAACTTATTGAAGCCATGATGCCTAATAAGAACGTGCCCTTTTGGCGACGTAACCGCGATACTTATTTAAATGCTCAAAAATGGTTACATAAAGTGGGCATTAAAACCCCTAAAAAATTGATGAAGTGTTACCCGTGGGAGCTTTCTGAAGGCGAATGCCAAAAAGTCATGATCGCTATGGCGGTGGCTAACCATCCAAAACTGTTAATAGCTGACGAACCAACAAACTCAATGGAATTGAACACTCAAGCACAAATTTTTAGGTTGTTGTCACAATTAAATCAATTGCAAAATGTGTCGATATTACTGGTGAGTCACGAACTTGAAATTATGGTGAATTGGTGTGATAACCTAACCATTCTATACAGCGGCCAGGTAATGGAGTCGGGCACTGCTGCTGCGATGGCCGAGCAACCTTTTCATCCTTACACCCGAGCATTATTGAAAAACTTACCCGATCACACCCAAAAAATGCGCCACAAAGCCGATTTACCCACATTGCAAGGGTCGTCACCGTCGATGCAGCACTTACCTGCAGGATGTCGTCTCGATGCACGCTGCCCAGAAGCACAACGTAAGTGTGTAAAACAGCCACATCTTGAACACATAAAAGATCGCTATTTTGCCTGCCATTTCCCTTATCAAAGTGAGCAAGAAGATGACGACGCCATTGCTTAAAGTCACCGATTTAAGTAAACAATACTTAACCGGTTATAAACGTTTCAAACCACAATACTACCAAGCATTATCGCCAGTATCATTTGAACTTGGGCGCGGCGAAACGATGGCGATTGTTGGCTCTGTGGGTTCTGGCAAAAGCACCCTAGCCCGTATTTTAGTGGGTGCAGAACAACGTAGCGGTGGTGAAATATTTTTTGAAGGTGAAGCCTTAGAAACCCGTAACCAAAAACAGCGTTGCCGCTTAATTAGGATGATCTTCCAAGATCCAACCACCTCGCTCAATCCACGCTTATCGATTGGTAATTTATTAAAAGAACCTCTGCGCTTTAATACCCAACTTAGCTCAAATGAACGTAAAACGCTGGTCTATGAAACACTGCGTAAAGTCGGGTTGCTGCCAGAGCATGCCGATTTTTATCCGCATATGGTGTCTGAAGGTCAAAAACAACGTGTTGCCGTTGCGCGGGCATTAATGCTCAACCCTAAAATTATTATTGCTGACGAAGCATTAACAGCATTGGATATGTCGGTGCGTTCTCAAATCATTAACCTACTGTTAAAGCTACAAAAAGAGTTGGGCTTGTCGTATATTTTTGTGTCACACAATCTGAATATCATCCGCCATGTGAGTGATAAGATTATGGTGCTACAAAATGGTCAAATGGTGGAAAAAACCACCACTGAAGCACTGTTTAATTCCCCTCAGCATGAGTACACACAACGGCTGATCCAAGAGCAAAGTCAATTTATGCAACGACGCTAAACTGCTCCAACCACTGCGGTTTTGCCCTGTTTTTTGCAAAAATCAGTGCCATTTAGTCGTCGAACTAATTATCCTAGAGCCAATGTTAAAGGAAGAAACCAAAATATGATTATTAAACCTAAGATCCGTGGCTTTATTTGTACAACAACTCACCCTGTTGGCTGTGAAGCCAATGTCAAAGAGCAAATTGAACTCACTAAAGCCAAAGGCAAAATAGCCAATGGTACCAAAAAAGTCCTTGTTGTAGGCTCTTCTAGTGGTTATGGCTTGTCATCACGTATTGCCTCAGCATTTGGTAGTGACGCTGCGACTATCGGCGTGTTTTTTGAAAAACCAAGTACAGAAACCAAACCCGGAACGGCTGGTTGGTACAACACCGCTGCCTTCGACAAATTTGCTAAAGCTGAAGGCTTATACTCTAAAAGTATTAATTGCGATGCCTTTAGCCATGAAGCTAAGCAACAAGTGATAGAGTTGATTAAGCAAGATTTAGGTCAAATCGACATGGTGGTGTATTCATTAGCTTCACCTGTGCGTAAATTACCAGACACTGGCGAAGTTATTCGTTCATCACTAAAGCCCATTGGTCAAACCTACTCTGCAACTGCAGTTGATACCAATAAAAATGCCATTATCGAAACCTCGGTAGAACCAGCAACCGAGCAAGAAATTGCCGACACTGTAACCGTAATGGGTGGACAGGATTGGGAATTATGGATGAGCGCGTTAAGTGATGCTGGCGTTTTAGCTGACGGCTGTAAAACCGTGGCTTACAGCTACATTGGTACCGAGTTAACCTGGCCAATATACTGGCATGGTGCATTAGGTCAAGCCAAGATGGATTTAGACCGTGCTGCACATGCGTTAAATAACCAATTAGCTTCTAAAGGTGGTTCTGCTAACGTCGCGGTACTAAAAAGCGTTGTGACACAAGCCAGTTCAGCAATTCCTGTAATGCCACTATATATCGCTATGGTGTTCAAGAAGATGCGTCAAGAAGGCCTTCACGAAGGGTGTATGGAACAAATTTACCGTTTGTTTACCGAACGTTTATACCGTGAAGATGGCCAAGCTCCTGTGGTTGATAGCGAAAACAGACTGCGTTTAGACGATTGGGAATTACGCGAAGATATTCAGCAACACTGCCGTGATTTATGGCCACAAGTAACCACTGAAAACTTAAGTGAATTGACCGATTACAATGAATACAAAGAAGAGTTTTTAAAACTGTTCGGTTTTGGCATTGAGGGTATCGATTACGAAGCGGATGTCGATCCTAACGTGACATTTGAGGTTATTGAACTGTAACGTTTAATTAGAATTAGCATCTCATTAGCGAAAAGCCGCAATGCACGCATTGCGGCTTTTTTGTATTTAAAAGAACCATTAAACTCACGTTAATACCATTCCCTGTTTTGTATGTTCTGCCCATCGTCAAGATCAACAAACAATGATGCTAGTCGCTACGCCAAAGGATTATATTCATTCCATATTAGACATAAAAAAAGGGTTAAGCCAGATGGCTTAACCCAAAGTAACGCAAGGGATAAAAGATGGAGTGTTACGGTTTACTATTTTTTCTCTAAAGCATGCTTAGCAGCATTTTCACCTGCAATACGACCAAACACAACAGTGTCAGCAATCGCATTACCACCTAGGCGGTTAAAGCCATGTAAACCACCAGTCACTTCGCCCGCAGCAAATAGACCAGACATTTTCCAGCTTTGTAGGTTTAATACGTTAGCATCAGTATCTACTGCTACACCACCCATAGTATGGTGAATACCAGGAGCGACTTTTACAGCGTAGAAAGGAGGCTTAGTTAAGTTAAGTGGCATATCGTCACGACCAAACGCGTCGTCTTTACCCGCTGCTTGATACTTATTGTAGTCACCTGCAGTTTTAGGTAATTTGCTCATGCCAGTGATTTTAGCTAGCTCTTCGATAGTGTTACCTTTACTTAGCATGCCTAAGTGATCATAACCACGTACCATTTTCTTCTTAGCAACAAGCTGCTCGTCAAATACTAACCAAGCATATTGATCTTTTTGCTTTAAGATGGCATCAGATGCACGGTCACGAGTGGTTAATTCATCGATGAAACGCTCACCATCAGTGTTTACCATGATTGCGCCAACACCACGTACGGTTTCAGAGATTAAGATACGGCTGTCTTTACCAATGGTAGGATGCGCTTGAACCCAGTCAATATCAGTCATTGACGCACCAATTTCTTTAGCCAGTAATACACCGTCACCAGTCGCGGTTACGTTGTTTGAGCTGGTCATGTCTTTCATTGTTGGACGGTAGTAAGCAATCATTTCTTTGTTCATGCCGTAACCACCGGTTGCTAATACGACAGAATCTGCAGCAACCATGTTATAACCTGAATGACGACCGTGAACCACAACACCTGCAACTGACTTATCGTCATTTAATACGATTTTTTCAATTCTAGAGTTCAAACGTACATCAACATCACGTTCTTTTGCTGCTTTACGTAATGTATCAACGATGTGTGGTCCTACTGAAGCACCACCTGATGGACGGTGAGTACGTTCAACACGAGCACCACCAGAGCGTTTTAAGTCATCTAGGTTTGCACCCAATGACTCAAGCCATTTAACTGCATCCGCAGACTCTTCAGCTAAGATTTGGACTAATTTAGGGTCATTTTGGTAACGACCACCTTTCATCGCATCTTCGTAGTACCATTCAACTTTATCTTCAATGCCTTTTTTCTTCTGCTGTGGTGTACCCACGGCGTTAATACCACCAGCAGCTAGCATTGAGTTACCACCTGTATATGCGGCTTTTTCAAATAAAACCACTTTTGCACCCGCCATTTTGGCAGAGATAGCAGCGTTAAAACCAGCAGAACCCGCACCGACAACAATCACATCAACGGTTTCTACAGAGTGGCTTTATCAATGGCTTTTTGGATTTTTTCTTGATCCCAAGCACCGTCCCATTTTTTCTTCGCTTTGGTTTCTGCAAAAGGCATTTCCATATCGAAGTTGTGGCAATTGTTACAGGTTAACTGAGGTTTATCGTGACCAGAGTGACAAGACGTACAATTAATATCACCTAGATGAGATGTGTGTGGATCAAAATGTAATTTGTCATTTGCGAGTTCAGCATAATCACCATGACATGATTTACACTGGGCATTTTCATGAGTTTCGCTGTCGCTCACTTTTACCGGTTTAGTATGACATGACTGACAACTATCCATTTCGGCATGAAATGAGGCTAAGTTGTCAGACTTCGCCACTGCAGCACCAGAAGATAGCATCATCACCGCCATCGCTGAGACTAAGTATTTTAGTTTCATTGTTCGTTCCTTTTCTTATGTAGATTTTTACTTGCTGTTGTTGAGTGCAAGGTTACCCACAAAGAGATACCAAAACTTAGACACACATCAAACTTGGAAATGGGTTAAGTTATTGTGAAACCCTGTTCAGTGTTTCTTAAAATGCTGCTTTAAAATTCGTGCTGTGACCCACGTTCATGTTCCCTCTGAAATTAGTCTTTAGCATTAGCCCATGCTTTCAACACAACGAGAAAGCCCACTCATTCCAAAAACATTAAATTAATGAGAAGAGATGACTATGAACACAAAAAAATCTTTACTATCAGTAGCTTTACTATCTGCACTATCACTAACCTCAGTCAGTGCGCTAGCTGATTCACCGACAGGATACGGCCGTTTAGACATAACACTAACCAATTCTGACCACGGTTTTACCACTCAAAATAGAAAAGCTGGCACCGTTTTAGAGAACAACTTTAGCCGTGTGGGTGTAAAGGGAAGTGAGAAAATCAATGACGATTACGAACTGCTTTATCAGATGGAAGTGCAAGTAAATGGTGCTACAAATGAAGGTGATGACGACGTATTCAAATCAAGAAGTACCTACTTAGGTATAGCATCAAAAACGATGGGTACCGTACTAGTCGGTCGTAATGACACGGTAATGAAATCATCTAAAGGTAATGTTGAAGCATTCGATCTGACCAACGCGGCCTATAACCGTATGATTGCTGGCCAAGACAGAAAGGCAGACGGCATTACTTATTACTCACCAACTATTGCTGGCGCATTTACCGTTAACGGTACTTATTTAGTCGATGACAACTACGAAGGTAGTGATGAAACCCAATATGCTATCAGTGTGATTGCGGGTGACAAAAAACTCAAAAAACAAAATTATTATGTAGCAGGTGCATACAATACTATCGGTGGTGTTGATGCTTACCGTGCTGTTGGTCAAGTTAAAATGGGCGACTTTAAAGTGGGTGGCCTGTTCCAAAACACGGAAAGCCAAACCAACGCTGAAAAAGAAGGTAACTCGTACTTTTTTACTGTGACATATGATTTAAACGGTGTTGATTTAAAAGTCGAGTACGGCCGTGACGAAGCTGGATTTGGTAAATTCATCAAATATAACTCAGAAGTCGCATCTACAGCTGATTATAATTCAGCAACTGATGTTGAAGTGACCTCATTGGTATTTGGTGCTGAATATAAATTATCAAAATCAACCATGCTACAAGCGCATTACGCCATGTATGACGGTGAGTACCAAATCGACAACTCAGGTACTGTTATCGACTTGCAAGACGACAACATTGCCACTGTTGGGGTAAGATTTAACTTCTAATCCCAAACATTATATACCGCTCCCCGCAAAGCCAGGTTAAACAATTGATTACTGTTTAACCTGGCTTTTTATAACGCAAATACCTTGGGAACTTGCTCTTGTTAACGTTTCTAACATTTTCACTTACCTTTCTGTGCGAGTGCATAATGTGCGATGTATACTTTGTATATCAGCCATTATCAATATGCTTATGCGAATTACTTTAAAACAATTAGCTATTTTTAAAGCCATCCATCATTGTGGGCAAATTTCTAGAGCCGCCAAAGAGTTGCACATGTCAGTGCCCGCCGTCAGTATGGCGCTGCGAGATTTAGAAGACTCATTGGGTAGCCGCTTGTTTGAACGCAGCAGTACTGGACTCACCATTAATGACAATGGTGCAGTTATTTTACCTTACGCCAATGAAATGCTGTCTAAAGGCAAAGAATTAGAACATGTATTCGCGCAAGGTGCGGCCATTAGAGGCACGATTAAAGTCGGTTGCAGTAAAACCGCGGGGAATTACGTATTATCACGCAAGATCCCCTTATTTAAGCAACAGCATCCTTCTGTTGATGTGAAGCTAGTCATCAATAACAGCTTAACCATTGAACAAATGGTCGCCGAAAAAGAACTCGACCTTGGCTTTGTTGACGCCAAACCTGTGCATAAAAATTTATCCCATGAGGCTTGGTTAAAAGACCGCTTGTGTATCGTCACAGGCGCTAACAATCCACTCGTGTCAGAGCTCATCACCAGTGAATTACTGTCACAGCAATTGTGGGTAATGGATGAAACCATCTCGGTATCACGACTCAGAAATACTCAATTGCTTAAAAGTGCCAATATTACCATTAACCAAGAGCTATCCATGAATACCATGGGGGCGATAAAACGCGCTATCGGCACCGGAGTGGGCGTGAGTGTGTTACCGCTTTTAGCCGTTGAAGAAGAAATCATTCGGGGTGACTTAGTCGAACTACCATTAAATTGCTGGGACTATTCTCGCCATTATTGGTCAATTTATCGCTCTGAAGCACCATTAGACCGCTTAACCCGTGAGTTTTTAGACTTTAGCCTACCAAAATGAATTTTTACGCCCAATGATTAATCAAGACCCGGTTATTTTAGGCCTACTTGCCATTACATTAGGGCTTATTTTTTATACCAGCGAGAGTCCCCATCGTTACTGGCAAACCTTTTATCGTTATATGCCTGTCATGGTGGCATGCTATGTGGTGCCATCATTGTTTAACACCTTCGGGCTAGTTGATACCTCAGCAAGTCAACTGAACAATATTGCCGCGCACTATATTATGCCAGCGTGTCTCACCTTACTTATTATTAGCGTCGATATTAAGTCCATATTAATGCTTGGCTCCAAAATAATTGTACTGTTTATTGTCGGCAGTATTGGGATTATTCTAGGTGGCATTTTTCACTGTATGTTTTTTCAATACTGTCTCCTGAGTTGCTAAACTGGCATGGCGCGGAAGCAGCCTGGCGTGCGATGGCAACGCTAGCAGGTAACTGGGTGGGCGGTACAGCTAATCAACTGGCCATGAAAGAAGTCTATGCTGTTGATGACAATATGTTTGCCATCATGATTTCTGTGAACGTAGTATTTTCAGCGCTTTGGATGTCATTTTTACTTTTTTGCGCTAATCACGCTAATGCTATTGATAGCAAGCTCAAGGCTGATAATAATGGCATAAACAAGCTGGTTGAAAGTATTAACTTGCGCGATAAAGCATTGTCGAAGTTTAAGTTACCTATACCCACCCTATCGAGTTATATGGCGATTTTTGCGGTGGCATTTGGCGTTACCGGTTTAGCCCATTTCGGCGCAGATCTCTTGGTGCCATTTTTTAGTCATCACTACCCTCAATCGGAAAAACTCAGCTTTACATCGCACTTTTTTTGGATTGTCATCATTGTCACCAGCGTCAGTATTATATTGTCTTACACCAAAGTCAGGCGACTAGAGCGCCAGGGCGCATCGAAAATTTCGTCTGTATTGCTATACCTATTAATCGCCACCATGGGATTAAAAATGGACTTAACCATGATCAATGACTTTCCAATCTATTTTGCCATTGGCTTTGTCTGGCTTGGCTTTCACGCATTACTGATTTTGATTGCAGGATTAATCATAAAAGCGCCATTAGCGTATATGGCCATTAGCAGCCAATGTTGCATTGGCGGCGCGGCATCATCGCCAATTGTGGCTATGGCGTTTAACCGCCACTTAGCTCCCGTTGCGGTGATGTTCTCGGTGTTTGGCTATGCTTGGGCCAATTACATGGTGTGGATTTGTGCCGAGTTAATGCGCATGATTAATCAATAAAGAATTCGTCCCTAAATGACCGCCAATCATTAACGACGGCTCATTGACTAAAAACACTAAAGCTATTGCAGAGGTAAGTAGATATCGACTGCTTGTTGCAGTTCGGTGCCGGGCTCAACAACTTGGCCAACGTTAAGGCGTTCAAACATCAATGGGCTATTGCGTAATGAATATAACTGCTCGTTTAACCAAATACGGTAAAGGTAATCAACTCCAGCATGCAACAGCACATTGATATTGCTATTTTGCTTATCGGTTGTTACCGATAGCTTTGCATAACGACCTGCAACAATAATGTTGGTATCAATCCCCTCTTGTGTTAAACCCGTTGACGCTAACCTCGAATATGTTGCTTCATCAAGTGAGACGCCAATATCCATATGATATGGCTGCGCTTGTGGCAGACTGTGCACGAGATTAAACGTTCGACCAACGTTAGGCTTCCACTGCGTATTTTTGCCGCCATTGAATAAAGCGCTCGATCGTCTTAGGCATTGCCTTGGCAGAGTGCATTGTGCGTAACACTAGCCAGCGTTAAGGCATCCATTGACACTATCTCTACATCAGCAGTGAGCATTCCATCTTGAGGTGACTCAAACGATTTAAGCGGTTGTTGTTTGGCAAAGAAATTGTTCCAATCGGGCGCTTGCCTGAATGACTGTGGGCTTTGACCAATACTATGGGTGAACGAGTCAACAAAGTCTGATTCATTGTTATAACCTAAATTTGTCGCGATAGCCTCAAGTGAAATTTGTTCGCCAAACCCCAATTGATGAGCTGCCTGCAAACTTTTAAGTAACTCGACGTATTCCTCAATCGACAAACGGTATAGCGAGTAAAACAAGTGTTGAAAATGACACGCTGGCAGGTCTGCAATCGTTGCCAGGGTATCAATATTCAATGGCGCTGCAATATTAGAATCGATATAGGCGAGTGCTTTTTCAAATGCTTGATCGAGTTTATGGCTCACTTGTTTTCCTTAATGGCCTAAAATAAAAAGACCTAGACAGTATGCCTAGGTCTTTTCTATTTCACTAATTTAACTGACTAAAACGAATAGACGCTAATGAGATTAACGCAATTCATTGTCATTTAATTATTCAACTACTGGATATTCAATTTCAGCATCAGCTTTAAGTGTAGCAATCACAGCACGGTAATCCGCTTCGCTGTTTTGTGGTGCTAAGCGTTGCTTAAGGGTATTAATTAAATTGTCGTTAATGCCTTGAGCTTCATTCACTTTATCAACCACAATCACTGCGTAACCTGTCGCTAGTGCAGCAGTATCAATTGACACGCTGTTTTCAGCTGGTGCGGCAATCTTGAAAGCTTTGTTGGTGATGGCTTGGTCAATATCTTGATTAAAACGACCTAAACCCGGTAATGAAGTTAATGTGGCACCCGTTAATGTGTCGTTACCCGCTTTTAACTGAGCCATAAACTCTGCCGCATTTTCGCGTGCAGTTTCGTTAGCTTTATCTTGTTTTAAGCGCGCTACGATAGCCGTTTTAACGTCAGCAAATGGTTGTGTTCCAGCCATGTTATGTTGCTTAACACGAATAACAACTACATGGTTTGGCGCTAACTCAATCACGTCACTGTTCATGCCACTGGCCAATACTTGGTCAGAGAATGCTGCTTTAATAAACTCAGGGTTATTGAATTTAGCTGGTACATTGTCACGCGAGAACAACGCTGTCGTTTGCACTTTAGCATCGACTGCTTGCGCTGTGTCGATTAAGGTATCAGGGATCTCATAGCTGGTGTCAGCCAGTTTGCTTTGTAAGCCATAAAATACATCTAATGCTTCATTCTCTTGCAGCTGAGCCACAATTTTGGCTTTTACATCATCAAACGCAGTTGCTTGGCTCGCTTGCACATCAAGCAGCTTAATGATGTGGTAACCAAACTCAGTTTTAACCACTGGTGAGACTTGATCTTGCTGAAGTGCAAATAATGCCTCATCAAAAGCTGGGTCCATCACACCTTGTTCAAACCAATCTAATTGACCACCTTGTTCAGCACTTAACTGGTCATCAGAGTCAGTTTTAGCCACTTCAGCGTAATCTTCGCCTTGGTTTAACTTAGCAACAATCGCATCAGCTTTTGCTTTATCAGCACTTTCATCGTCAGTTGCAGCAACGAAAATATGGGCAGCTAAGCGTTTTTCTGCTGTTTGGTATTGTGATTTGTGCTCGTCATAATAGGCTTTAACTTCTTCGTCTGTGGTTTGGCTATTTTTAGCCATTTCAGCAGCGTTAAGTTCAACATACTCTACGCTAACTTGTTCAGGGCTCATAAATTGAGCTAAGTTAGCATCATAATAAGTTTTAGCTTCTTCATCAGACACTGAAACACTTGATAAGTATGGTGTAGAGTCAACCACTAAGTAACGAATGTCACGTGTTTGGCCTTGTACTTGGGCAAGCTGTTTTGCTTCACCGTCTAATACAAACTCACTGCCTACAATCGCATTTAATAACTGACGACGTGTCATATCAACGCGCATCATGTTTCTAAAACTGGTGGTTTGATAACCTAATTGACGAAGTACCGCTAAGTATCGCTCGTTATCAAATTTACCATCTGTTTGAAATGCAGGTTCTTCAATAATGGCTTTTTTAATTTGATCATCAGAAACACGTAACCCTAATTTGGCTGCTGCTTGATCAATTAACTTGTCGGCCACTAAACGGTCTAAAACACCTTGCTTTATGCCGTTCATGTAGTTGTCATCAGCGGCTAATGTATTAAACATGTCACCTAACTGCTGCTCAATGCGTGAGCGTTCATTTTGAAAAGCATTTTCCAATTCGCTAGCGCTAACTTCTTCACCATTAACGATGGCGGCAGGAACACCCGTGTTAGAGCCTAAATAGCTGCTCACACCGGCAAAAGCAAAAGAAAGTATCACGAGGACAAGAATTGTTTTAGCAACAACCCCTTGTGAACCTTCACGGATTTTTTCTAACATCTGAATTCTCGCTTGTTGCGATTAATAAAATAAAAAGGCGCATCACCTTGTGGATGCGCCTTAATGTAAATTATATGGAGTTATCAGACGCTACCACGGGTATGACCCAATACTCCCAATATTCATTATGCTTTGCATAACAATATTGCTTTTCGTAAAAAGCACCGCATAAGCAGTGCTTGTCTTTACGAATGCCTTACAAAGGCTACGTTGTTAACGATTTAGTTAACAGCGTCTTTTAGCGCTTTGCCAGCTTTGAACGCAGGAATGTTCGCAGCAGCAATTTTAATTTCTTTACCCGTTTGTGGGTTACGGCCAGTACGCTCAGCACGTTGACGTACTTCAAATGTACCAAAACCAACTAGAGAAATCTTATCGCCTTCTTTAAGACCTTCAGTAACAGCAGCGATAAAAGAATCTAGTGCGCGGCCAGCAGCAGCTTTAGAAATATCAGCACCAGATGCGATTTTCTCGATTAGTTCAGATTTGTTCATGTCATCCCCTTGAATGTTATTGTCGCGCCGCAACCAAATCCGTGTTTAGAGCGGTCTGCGGAGGCTTTATTTTAATAAGCTTGATAACACATCAAACTTAGTATGAAAACCAAAAAAATGAAATTGGATACAGCTCAAAGTCAGATGCCCCAAGGGCTTGGTGCGTCTGA
This sequence comes from Shewanella phaeophyticola, assembly GCF_025398315.1. Lineage (GTDB taxonomy): Bacteria > Pseudomonadota > Gammaproteobacteria > Enterobacterales > Shewanellaceae > Shewanella > Shewanella phaeophyticola. The sequence continues at coordinate 1,104,535 of NZ_JAODOQ010000001.1, read as the reverse complement.
CTCTCCACAGACCTAGGCTACCACAGGTCAGCGTTTTGTTAAGCCCCTTTTTTCATTTTTTTTATGCTCTACAGCAATTTTTTAACTAATAAGCTATTTTTTAACCACTTCGAAGCCTTCAACTGGTCGTTCGAGCGCCAGTTTCAAGACTTCATCAACCCAGCGCACTGGATGAATGGTTAAATCTGCAATCACATTAGCTGGAATTTCTTCCAAATCGCGTTCATTTTCTTTAGGAATCAACACGTGTTTGATTCCACCGCGATGTGCTGCGAGTAATTTTTCTTTTAATCCACCAATTGGAAGTACTTCACCACGCAAGGTTATTTCGCCTGTCATGGCAACATCACTGCGCACAGGATTACCGGTTAAACTCGATACTAACGCAGTACACATTGCAGCACCGGCTGAAGGATCATCTTTTGGTGTCGCCCCTTCTGGCACATGCACGTGAATATCACGTTTTTCATAAAAGTCGCTATTGATGCCTAAGTTGTCAGCGCGAGCACGCACTACCGTCATCGCAGCTTGAATCGACTCTTTCATCACATCGCCAAGCGAACCGGTATAGGTTAACTTACCTTTACCGGCAACCGAGGTGGCTTCGATTGTTAATAAATCACCGCCAACCTGAGTCCATGCAAGGCCGGTTACCTGGCCAATTTGGTTATTCGACTCTGCTTTACCAAAGTCAAAACGCTGCACACCTAAGAATGACTTAAGGTTGTCTTGATTGACCTCAACCACTTTAACGGTTTTGTCTAACAAGATTTGCTTAACCACTTTACGGCATATTTTCGAGAGTTCACGTTCTAATGAACGCACACCCGCTTCTCGGGTGTAATAACGAATAATGCCTAAAATAGCACTGTCATCGACCTTGATCTCATTAGCTTTAAGACCATTGCGTTCAACTTGCTTTGGCAATAAATGTTGCTTAGCGATGTTTAGCTTTTCGTCTTCGGTGTATCCCGATAAGCGGATCACTTCCATACGATCAAGTAAGGAATCATGGAATATCCATTGAGTTTGACGTGGCCACGAACATTACATCAGATAAATCGTAATCGACTTCTAAGTAATGGTCGTTAAAGGTCGCATTTTGCTCTGGGTCAAGCACTTCTAATAATGCCGACGATGGGTCGCCGCGCATGTCAGAACTCATTTTATCGATTTCATCGAGTAAGAATAATGGGTTTTTAACCCCCACTTTAGACATCTTTTGGATGACTTTACCCGGCATTGAACCGATATAAGTACGGCGATGCCCACGAATTTCTGCTTCATCACGTACGCCGCCTAATGCAACACGCACATACTTACGACCAGTGGCTTTTGCGATTGATTGACCCAGCGAGGTTTTACCAACACCTGGTGGTCCCACTAAGCACAAAATTGAGTAGCTTTAAGTTGTTTAACTCGGCTTTGTACTGCTAAATACTCAAGAATACGCTCTTTGACCTTTTCAAGACCATGATGGTCAGTGTCGAGCACTTCTTGCGCTTTGGCTAAGTCACGCTTAATTTTAGAGCGTTGTTTCCAAGGCACTGATGTCATCCAGTCTACATAGCTACGAACTACCGTGGCTTCTGCTGACATCGGTGACATCATTTTAAGTTTATTCAATTCAGCACTGGCTTTTTCTTTGGCATCGCTTGGCATGCCCGCTTCTTCAATTTTACGCGCCAGTACTTCAAATTCATCGTGGCTTTCGTCAATGTCGCCTAATTCTTTTTGAATCGCTTTCATTTGCTCATTCAAATAGTATTCGCGCTGGCTTTTTTCCATCTGTTTTTTAACGCGGGTACGGATACGTTTTTCAACTTGCAATAAGTCGATTTCCGATTCCATCATCGCCATTAAATATTCTAGACGTTCGCCCACGTTGATCATTTCTAATACCGATTGCTTGTCTTCAAGCTTTAACGGCATATGCGCAGCCATGGTATCGGCTAAACGTGCGGCTTCATCAATACCCGACAATGAAGTAAGCACCTCTGGTGGGATTTTCTTATTGAGTTTGATATACCCTTCAAACTGACCGATAGCACTGCGAACCAGTACTTCTTCTTCTTTGTCGCTTAATTCTTGCGACTCAAGGTATTCGGCAGTTGCAGAAAAAAATTCTTCTTCTTGAGTGTAGCGAGTAATTTTAGCGCGCTGACCACCTTCAACGAGCACTTTAACCGTGCCGTCAGGAAGTTTTAATAGCTGCAAAATGGACGCTACGGTACCAATATCAAAAATATCGTCCTTGGTTGGCTCGTCTAAGTCAGCATCACGCTGAGCGACCAGTAAAATTTGTTTGTCTTGTTCCATTGCCGATTCTAGGCAACGAATGGATTTTTCCCGTCCTACGAATAGCGGAATTACCATATGCGGATAAACCACCACATCTCGCAGTGGTAATACGGGGAGTTCGATATGCGCTTCACGCTCTTGGGTCATGGCTCGATTCCGTTTAATGAAATAGACTAATACTGAGTATATTGGGGTGTTGTTGTCAGTTTCAATGGCCAATACGAAAAAAGGAGCCCAATGGACTCCTTATTTTTCAGTTTATTAGCTTTTAGAACAATTATTGTTCGCCTGAGGCAGCCTGAGTGTCGGTGTTTTCGTAAATTAAAATTGGTGCAGATTCGCCTTTAACCACAGACTCATCAATGACCGCTTTAATGACACCATCTGTAGACGGAATGTCGTACATAGTATCAAGCAAGATGCTTTCAACAATTGAACGCAATCCACGTGCTCCGGTTTTACGTGACATGGCTTTATGAGCAATGGCTTGTAATGCATCTTCTCGGAACTCAAGTTCTACGTTTTCCATTTCAAACAATGCACCATATTGCTTAGTCAACGCATTTTTTGGCTCAGATAAGATCTGTACCAGCGCAGCTTCGTCTAACTCTGTTAATGTTGCAAGAACAGGTAAACGGCCAATAAATTCAGGAATTAAACCAAATTTAACTAAATCGCCGGGTTCTACTTTGCCTAAGATCTGTGAAATCGTTGCCTTGTCAGCTTCGCCTTTCACTTCTGCGCCAAAACCAATACCAGTACCTGTGTGAGCACGTTGCTCAATCACTTTTTCAAGTCCTGCGAATGCACCACCACAAATGAACAAAATTTTAGAGGTATCAACCTGTAAAAATTCTTGTTGTGGGTGTTTACGGCCGCCTTGTGGTGGCACAGAAGCAACAGTGCCTTCAATTAGCTTAAGCAAGGCTTGCTGTACACCTTCACCAGACACGTCACGGGTGATCGATGGGTTGTCTGATTTACGGCTAATTTTATCGATTTCATCGATATAAACAATCCCACGTTCAGCTTTTTCAACGTCGTAATCACATTTTTGCAGTAGCTTCTGAATGATGTTTTCTACATCTTCCCCCACATAACCGGCTTCAGTTAATGTGGTTGCATCAGCCATGGTAAACGGCACGTTAAGTGAACGAGCTAAAGTTTCCGCCAGCAAAGTTTTACCACTACCGGTAGGATCAATAAGCAAAATGTTACTTTTACCTAGCTCTACACCACCTTTGACCGTGCCATTACGTAAGCGTTTGTAGTGGTTGTATACCGCAACAGCCAATACTTTTTTAGCCTGGTCTTGGCCAATGACGTAGTCGTCTAAATGCTGGCGCAGCTCATGTGGTGTCGGTAATTTATCTTCATCACGCTTAGGAGAAATCTCTTTGATTTCTTCACGAATGATGTCATTACATAAATCAACACATTCATCGCACACGTATACCGATGGTACAGCAATCAGTTTTCTCACTTCATGCTGACTTTTTCCGCAAAAAGAGCAGTACAGCAATTTGCCGCTGTCACCGTTATTTTTGTTATCGCCCATTATTCTACCTCTGGTTGCAGCCTAGACCTTACATCTGAGCTCTGCTTGTCGATATGCATACTGGCTGTATATCTGGATTATTCGTTCATTAGAATGAAGAATAACCCAGTCACAGCAAAAAATCAGCCTGTATTAACTACGAGTCGTTAATACAGAATCCACGAGGCCGTATTCTACCGCTTGTGACGCGCTCATGAAGTTGTCACGGTCTGTGTCTCGCTCAACAATTTCAAGCGGTTGACCTGTGTGTTCAGCTAGCATTTGGTTTAACTTATTTTTAATGCCTAAAATTTCTTGGGCATGAATAGCGATGTCTGATGCTTGACCTTGGAAACCACCTAGTGGTTGGTGGATCATCACACGTGAGTTAGGTAAGCAATGACGCTTTCCTTCTGCGCCGCCAGCTAATAAGAATGCACCCATACTTGCCGCTTGGCCAATACATACGGTACTGACGTTTGGCTTAATAAATTGCATGGTGTCATAAATAGCCATACCCGCTGTGACTGAGCCACCTGGCGAGTTGATATAAAGATAGATATCTTTGTCTGGGCTTTCTGACTCTAAGAATAATAACTGAAGTCACAATGAGGTTAGCCATATGCTCTTCAACCTGGCCAACTAAAAAAATAACACGTTCTTTTAATAAACGAGAATAGATATCGTAAGAACGTTCACCTTTCGCTGTTTGTTCAACAACCATAGGTACAAGCGCATTGAGTACTGATTCTGGTGCTTTATGCATTATTCATTTCCCTAAAAATAAAAATGGCCGCATGAGGAACCTCATACGAGCCATTATAAATGGCGAACGCCTTGTTAAGTCAAGCTAAGCTTACGCTTTGCCTGTAGCCTTGTTCATAAATTCTTCAAAAGCAACTTCTTTTGTCGTTACTTGAGCCGATTTTAGTAGGGCTTCAACAGCTTGCTCTTCAAGCGCTACATTGCGCATGTTTTGCATGAGTTCTTTGTTTGAGTTGTAGTAAGCAACAACTTCAGATGGATCTTCATACGCAGAAGCCATAGATTCGATCAATGCATTAACGCGATCATCTTCAGCTTTAAGCTCGTTAGTTTTGATCACTTCGCCTAATAGCAAACCAATCTTAACGCGACGCTCTGCTTGCTCAGTGAATAATTCAGCAGGAAGCTCAGGCATGTTTTCAGTTTGACCACCAAAACGTTGCATAGCTTGCTGACGTAACACGTCAACTTCGCCATCAACTAGCGCTTTAGGGATAGCAATTTCATTAGCAGCTAGTAAACCAGTAATCACTTGCTCTTTAACGTTAGCTTTAAGCGCTTGCTCTAGTTCACGAGTCATGTTTTTACGGATTTCAGCTTTAAGCGCTTCTAAGCCGCCTTCAGCAATACCAAATAGTGAAGCAAATTCGTCATTCACTTCTGGTAAGCTTGCGCCTTGAACTTCAGTTAGGGTAATAACGAATTTAGCCGCTTTACCTTTTAAGTTTTCAGCGTGGTAATCTTCTGGGAATGACACTTCGATATCGAAAGTTTCACCCGCTTTATGACCGACAACACCTGTTTCAAAACCTGGGATCATACGGTTTGAACCGATTTGAAGTTCGAAATCGTCAGCTTTGCCGCCTTCAAACTCTTCACCGTCGATAGAACCCACAAAGTTCATTTTCACTTTGTCGCTATCAGCAGCTTCACGTTCAACAACAGCATAAGTTGCATGTTGCTTACGTAATGTTTCAATCATGGTATCAACGTCGGCTTCGTTTACGTCAGCGTGTGGCTGTTCAACGGCAATAGTATCTAGACCCGTTAATGCAACTTCAGGGTAGACTTCAAACGTCGCAACGAATTCAAACGTGTCACCTTCAGTAGCACCTGGTGTAAATACTGGCGCGCCTGCTGGGTTTAATTTTTCAGCTACGATGGCTTCAATAAAGTTACGTTGCATCACTTCACCAGTGATGTCTTGACGAATCGCTTTACCGTAGCGCTTATTGATTTCAGTGACTGGTACTTTGCCAGGACGGAAACCAGGAAGACGTGCACGCTTTGCTTCGCGTAATACGTTGTCTTTAACCAATTTCTCGATTTGCTCAGCAGGTACAGAAATAGTTAGGCGACGCTCTAGGCCTTGAGTTGTTTCAACAGAAACTTGCATTGTTTTACCTCGAAATATGTCTAACGTTCTTTGTAATAGTCGACAACTCAACTATTTGATATTCGTTTCTTGACCGTGTGTTTAGCTAAGGCCGCCAGCACAGCGATATTAATGATGCTGAAGACGCTGTTGGTTCAGGTAGCTTATTTTTGATATTTATCAAGACGCGACATTATAGCTACCGTTTTTCGCATAGTCGAGCCTGAAAAGGTCGATTTAGGCGATAAAAGGCCGACTTTGAGCCATTTTGACGTGTTTGCACGTTTAATGTGCTAATTACTTTATGAGGTAACCGATGAATTATTTTACACGAGGGTTTCTTTGATGATGGGTGTCACACTCTGGCGGATTTACAACCTAGAGATTGATTTAATCAAAGAAAAATGGGGTGACTGATGGGGCTCGAACCCACGACAACCGGAATCACAATCCGGGACTCTACCAACTGAGCTACAATCACCACTGAAATGGTACGCCCGGCAGGGCTCGAACCTGCGACCACCCGCTTAGAAGGCGGGTGCTCTATCCAACTGAGCTACGGGCGCATGGCACAGCAATTTGCTGTTTCCTGTCTGGCTAAACAAGCTTAACACTTGTTTGATTATTTGTTTAGTTAACACATAAACAAATAATTGAATTTGGTCGGTGATAGAGGATTCGAACCTCTGACCCTCTCGTCCCAAACGAGATGCGCTACCGGGCTGCGCTAATCACCGAGTTTATCTGTTCTCAACATATCGCAGAAATACACTGTAACCATGTTGTCTCGAGAACGGAGCGCATCTTAACGAGTCACTTTGTTATCGTCAACGATTTTTTTGAGCTATTTGTCTATCTGTTGAATTTAACAGCAAAAAGAGTGATTAGCATCAAAGCGCGAATAGTTTATTCACCGTATTTCCTTGTCTAGCAAATGACACTCTTTTAATCGCCTGTTAGAATACTCCCGATTTACACTTCAGCCACAACCTGCGCCATTCAAAGGAAACTCTACAGCCATGACTGCTCAACTTATTGACGGTAAAGCCATTGCACAATCTATTCGCAGTACCCTTAAACAAAAAGTCGCCGCGAGAAAAGAAGCTGGCCTTCGGGCACCAGGACTCGCAGTTATTTTAGTGGGTAGCGATGCTGCGTCACAGGTTTATGTAGGTAGTAAACGCCGCGCTTGTGAAGAAGTCGGTTTTGAATCGCAATCGTTTGACCTTGATGCATCAACATCAGAAGCTGAATTATTGGCAGTAATAGACCAGTGCAATGATAACCCAGCAATCGATGGCATATTGGTTCAGCTGCCGCTCCCTGGACATATTGATGACTCAAAAGTCATTGAGCATATTCGCCCAGATAAAGACGTAGATGGTTTTCACCCTTACAACGTTGGCCGTTTAGCTCAACGCATCCCCGTGCTGCGTTCATGTACGCCAATGGGTATCATGACATTAATCAAGTCTACTGGTGTAGATACATATGGATTAGACGCAACAGTTGTTGGGGCTTCTAACATTGTAGGCCGTCCGATGACGTTAGAGCTTTTACTTGCTGGTTGTACTACGACAACATGCCATCGTTTTACTAAAAACTTAGAGCAAAAAGTGCGTCAGGCAGATTTGTTAGTGGTTGCGGTAGGCAAGCCAGGGTTTATTCCTGGCGAATGGATTAAACCTGGTGCGATTGTGATTGATGTTGGTATTAACCGTACAGAAGACGGCCGTTTAGTCGGTGATGTTGAATATGACGTGGCGGCGCAAAATGCGGCATTCATTACCCCCGTCCCAGGCGGAGTAGTGCTCTATGACGATTGCGAGTTTATTAGAAAACACTTTATATGCTTGCGAGAAATACCATAGCTAATTAGCCATTCGAATCAGTTCAACAATACGCTAAATTGACACAAAAAGCCTGCAAATTGCAGGCTTTTTGTTTATGGCAATCCCGAACTATTTTTTACGCCACGTGGTGCCTGCTGGTGCCGTCTTCTAAAACCACCCCAAGCTCATTTAAGCGATCACGTGCTACATCGGCTGCTGGCCAGTCTTTTTCCGTACGGGCACGGTTACGCTCAACAATTAATGCCTCAATTTCGGCCACTTCATCGTCTGTACCTTCACCTTTGAAGAATGCTTCAGGTGTTTGACTCACAAGGCCTAATACATCTGTTAACTGCTTGAGGCTAGCGCCTAAGGCTGATGCTGCTGCCATGTCAGTCAATTTAAGACGGTTGATTTCTCTAACCATATCAAATAGTACTGAGTATGCTTCTGGTGTATTAAAATCATCATCCATTGCTTGCTTAAACTTAGCCACATATTGCTCAGCATCGGCTGGGGCAACGGTTAAATCTAAATCTTTAAGTGCAGTATATAACCGCTCTAATGCAGCGCGGGCTTGCTTTAAATTATCTTCAGAATAATTTAACTGGCTGCGGTAATGACCTGATAACAAGAAGTAACGTACGGTTTCTGGGTCGTAATGCTCAAGCACGTCACGAATGGTAAAGAAATTACCTAATGATTTAGACATTTTCTCGCGATCAACCATCACCATGCCTGAATGCATCCAATAGTTAACATAAGGCGTGTCATGGGCACAGCAAGATTGTGCAATTTCGTTTTCATGATGCGGGAACTGCAAATCACTACCACCACCATGAATATCAAAATGCACACCTAAATGTTTGCTGTTCATTGCTGAACATTCAATGTGCCAACCTGGGCGACCTGATTCCCAAGGCGAATCCCAAGTAGGCTCACCCGGCTTAGACATTTTCCACAATACAAAATCCATTGGGTTTTGCTTGCTTTGATCAACTTCAACTCGGGCGCCGGCTTGCAACTGGTCAAGGTTCTGGCCTGATAAGCGACCATAATCTTTGTATGACGCCACGCTGAACAACACATCACCATCAGGTGCGACATAGGCATGACCGCGGTCAAGAAGTAGTTGTACCATGTCGATAATTTCAGGCATATGCAAGGTTGCTCGAGGCTCAAAATCGGGGCGTAACATGTTTAACGAATCAAAGTCGCGGTGCATTTCAGCGGTCAAACGCTCTGTTAGCGCTTCACATGACTCGTTGTTTTCAGCTGCACGCTTAATAATTTTGTCATCTACATCAGTAATGTTACGTTGAAAGTTAACCTCGTAACCTATGTAACGTAAGTAACGGACTATCATGTCAAACGATACAAAAGTACGTCCGTGACCAATATGACATAAATCGTAAATTGTCACGCCACATACGTACATGCCAATTTTGCCAGGATTTATTGGTTTAAATTCTTGTTTTTCACGACTAATACTATTGTAAATCTTCAACATCGAAAGTTCTCTTTTACACTAAATTATTATGGTAAATGTTAGTCGTGAGTCTACCATGTTGTCACCTGTTTTGAACACTGCACTTTATGCCGCAACTAAGATAAGTTAGAATCGCGCAAATTATTTTTTCTAGGTGAATACGAATGGTTACTTTACACACAAATTTTGGCGACATTACTTTACAACTTGATGCAGAAAAAGCTCCTTTGACTGTGGCTAACTTCATGAAATATGTTGAAGACGGCTTTTATGACAGCACCATTTTTCACCGTGTAATTGACGGTTTTATGATCCAAGGTGGTGGTTTTACCGAAGATATGGGGCAAAAGCGTAGTAACGAAGCTGTGAAAAACGAAGCAAACAACGGTTTATCAAACCGTAAAGGCACCGTTGCGATGGCTCGTACTTCTGATCCGCACTCTGCAACAGCTCAGTTTTTTATTAACATCAACGACAACACTTTCCTTGATTTTAAATCAGAAACAAGCCAAGGCTGGGGTTACTGTGTATTTGGTGAGGTCGTTGAAGGCTTAGATGTGGTTGAAAAAATTAAAGCCGTTGCCACTGGCAACCGTGGCATGCACCAAGATGTGCCATTAGAAGCTGTTATTATCAACAATGTTAGTGTAAAAGCATAATTTTGCGCCGCACTGTCTTTGTGGGCGATTTGCACTTAAGTGCAGATCGTCCAGATATCACCCATGCTTTTGTAGACTTTCTCGCGAACGGTTTAGACGATGCCGAGGCACTTTATATTATTGGGGATTTATTCGAAGTGTGGATGGGCGATGATATTGCAGAGCCATTTACCAATGAAATTGCCAAAGCAATAAAAGTCGTTTCCGCTAAAATGCCGGTGTATTTCATTCATGGCAATCGTGATTTTATGATCGGTCGCGCGTTTTGCAAACGAGCGGGCATGCAAATTTTACCTGAAGTACACTGTATCGATTTATATGGCATGCGCACAGTGATTTTACACGGCGACAGTCTTTGTACACTTGATGAAGCTTATCAGCGCTTTAGACGTTTTCGTAGCATTGCGATGGTGAGATGGATCTACGCACATATACTGCCTAAACAAACCCGCTTAAACATTGCAGCAAAAATTAGACAAAAAAGTGTCCAGGGTAATCAGCAAAAGCATTATGAAATCATGGACGTTGAACCTACAGCCGTGGATGAACTCCTTACTAAAACTAACTGCCAACGTATGATCCATGGTCATACCCATCGCCCCGATATTCATCAACTTAACGGCAATAAACAACGTGTCGTTGTAGGAGATTGGTACACTCAGGGCAGCGTGTTATCGGTTACACCACAAGGTTGTGAGCTAGAACAAAGGCCTTTTTTAGCAACCTAACGTTGTAAATACTACCGTTTATCTACATTTGGACTCTACACTGGAGTCCCGCTGTGAAACCGAAACTCATTATCTTCAGACAATATCAATGCGGCTTCTTGCTGCCTGAAATAGGCAATTCGGTCGCTAATATCTTCACCTGCTATATCTTGTGCTAAAGCAAGATAATCTTGATAATGTCGAGCTTCAGAACGAAGTAGAGACACATAAAACTTATTAAGTTCATCATCTAGGTGCGGGGCTAATTTGGCAAAGCGTTCACATGAGCGCGCTTCAATAAATGCACCAATAATTAATTTATCGATGATCGTTGAGGGTTCATGAGTACGAACATGAGTGATTAATTGTTTGGCATAGCGCCCTGCTCTCATATTATTGTATTCTATCCCACGCGAGGTCATGATTTGTAAGACTTGCTCAAAATGATGAAACTCTTCTTTAATTAAGCGAACCATTTTAGTCATTAAGTCCACACTAATTGATAGTGACTGGCTGGCAACAAGCTCGCTTGTAATGTCATTTTTTTTGATATCTCGATTCAAAAACACATTAGCATCGCGTTCTTTATTATAAACGAACGTTTCATACGGCTTTACCACGCTAATAAAATAGCTGCACTCGATTTATCAATGGCATACTTGCGGATCATCATCATTGCAGTTTGTGCCGCTTTAAGTTCACAATTACAGTGATCAATTAATAATGCATTCAGTTGCGCTGGCTGCTTGGCAAAATTGACCCAGTCATCTGGTGTTTCACAACCTAAAAAGTGATTAATTGGTTCAAGTATTTGCTGCATGTTACTAAAGACCCTTTATAAAACATCTGTCGTTATTTTACCGTTTGGCTGATCTTTTCTAAAGCTCAAACGTACTACAACTTGACGAATTAACATTTATGTTCAATAAATGTCCAATATTCAGATAGTAAATTTCAATATCAGAATATTGCATGTCGTCAAACGAAATTTCAGGTTTGTGCTAAACTGAAAAAGTAAGGTCAATCTCCTTTAAACACCTCCTGTTGGGATGAGGTGAGCACTGAGCAATAACTTGTTAGCAAGGAGTCTGCTAACCGTTCATTGTAAAGTACTGTGAACTGATGAAGGCGATTGATTAAAAGCTGTAGTCAGTTCGTCTATTGTTTGGCGAGCTAGGTTGAGAAATGCTAAACAAGGATAATTATAATGGTACTGAATCACTTAATGGGGCTATACACTCATCCGAAACAAGAGTGGCAAACAATTGAAAAAAACCATGAAGCGCTGAAAAGCAGCTTAAGTCATGTATTACTTATCGCGCTCATCCCGGCCATCTGCTCTTATTTTGCTACCGCGCACATTGGGTGGCATCCAGGGGCTGGCGAATTGCTGTTTTTAACACCTAAAAGCGCCATGTTTATGTCGATTGGCATGTACTTTGGCTTAATATTTGGGGTAATGGCATTGGCCTACTTAGCCTATTGGATGGGTAAAACATTTGATGCAGACCCAACCTACACTCAAGCATTAGAACTGGCAGCTTACACTGCTACCCCTTTATTTATGGTGGGATTAGCCGCGTTATACCCTGTATTGTGGTTTATTATGGTTGTGGGGTTAATTGGCTTAACTTATTCGGTCTACCTTCTATACGCAGGTGTGCCAATCATCATGAACATACCTGAAGAAAAAGGCTTTATTTACGCAAGTTCAGTTGTCACGGCAGGATTGGTGTTGCTAGTTGCACTGATGGCAAGCAGTGTTATTTTATGGAGCGTTGGCTTTGGCTCAATGTTGCAATAGGTGGTTTCAATACAATAAAAAAGGCGCTTTGAGCGCCTTTTTTATTGGGTTATTTAACGGTAAACACTAAGAGAAAGTATCACGTAGTGGTACGGTTAAATTAAAGACTAAATGTTCAGCAGACGAATCTTTGCTGTCTGCACAGAAGTAACCTTCACGCTCAAACTGATATGCTTTTTCAGCAGGAGCATTAACCAAACTAGGCTCAACTAAACCTTGAACAACCACTAACGACTGTGGGTTAATCACTTCATCTACGGTGTCAAATGCTGCAGGGTTTACATCTGTAAATAAACGGTCATACAGACGGAACTCGGCAGGTTTGGCTGTGCTCGCTTCCACCCAATGGATAACGCCTTTTACTTTGCGTCCATCAGCAGGATTTTTGCCTAACGTATCTGCATCATAGGTACAGTAGATTGTCGTCACATTACCATCAGCATCTTTGTCACAGCGTTCAGCTTTAATGATATAAGCATTACGTAAACGAACTTCTTTACCTAACACAAGACGTTTAAAGTGCTTATTGGCTTCTTCTTTGAAGTCTTCAACATCAATAAATAATTCACGACCAAAAGACAGTTCACGGGTACCCATTGCTTGATTATTTGGGTGCGCTGGTGCCGTGATAGTTTCTGGCTGTGCATTTGGATAGTTTTCAATAACCACTTTGATGGGTCTTAACACGGCCATTGCACGAGGTGCATGTTCATTTAACTCTTCACGAATACACGCATCTAACATGCCGACTTCAACTAAGTTTTCTTGCTTAGTGACACCAATACGTAAGCAAAACTCACGGATAGAAGCTGGTGTATAACCGCGACGACGTAAACCTGCAATGGTTGGCATACGTGGGTCATCCCAGCCGTCGACTAATTTGCGGGTCACTAAATCATTTAGCTTACGTTTTGACATCAATGTGTATTCAAGATTTAAACGAGAAAACTCATATTGACGAGTGCGGTTTGGAGTTTGGAAATCATCTAAATGATCTAACACCCAATCGTACAAACGACGGTTATCTTGGAACTCTAACGTACAAATTGAGTGAGTAATGTTTTCAATCGCATCAGAGATACAATGAGTAAAATCGTACATTGGGTAAATACACCACTTGTCACCGGTTTGGTGATGGTGTGCAAAACGGATACGGTATATCACCGGATCACGCATACACATAAAGGGTGATGCCATATCAATTTTTGCACGCAATGCACATTCACCCTCTTTGAATTCACCTTTACGCATTTTTTCAAACAGAGCGAGGTTTTCTTCAGGGGTGGTGTCACGGTAAGGGCTATTTTTACCTGGCTCTTTTAAAGTGCCACGGTACTCACGAGTTTGTTCGCTATTTAAAAAACAAACATAAGCAAGCCCTTTGCTAATAAGTTCAACAGCATATTGATGCAATTGATCAAAATAATTCGATGAATAACGTATATCGCCAGCCCATTCGAAGCCTAACCAATGCACATCTTCCTGAATAGACTTCACATAGTTGATGTCTTCTTTTTCAGGGTTAGTATCATCAAAACGTAAGTTACATTGACCTTGGTAATCTTTCGCAATACCAAAATTTAAGCAAATAGACTTAGCGTGTCCAATATGCAAAAAACCGTTAGGTTCTGGCGGGAAACGAGTATGAACATGGTTGTGCTTACCGCTACTTAGGTCTTCGTCTATGATATTACGAATGAAGTTACTAGGACGTACTTCGGTGTCCACATGACTCATGGAATTCCTCTTGGCACACAATGGCAATATGAATAAAAAACAGATGATCCTACAGATCTTCAGTAGTTACAACTACTAGTATCGAAAAAGTTAGTCAGATAAACAAAAAATGCCAATTAGCGTAAACAAACTCGTGCTGTGAGGGTATTTACCAGGAATATAAACAAAAAACCCAGCAATGCTGGGTTTTAAAAGAATCATTCAGATCAACAAAGACTATTCTGTGACAATACGAATACCAGGAATAATTTGCTGTGCTTGTCTGCCTTTTTTGCTCAACCACATGTAGAAACCAACTAAAGCAACAGCAAAAAAGCCAATCCAACTTGCCGATTGTAATGGATGCTGTGAGAAAGTGGCGCCTTGATAAATCACCGTAGCTGAACCATATGCTAAAGAAAAAGTCCAAACTGCGGCAAATCGCGCCCATTTAGCACCAAACTCATTCACTAATGCGCCCATAGCAGCCACACAAGGGGTATACAATAAAATGAACAGTAGATAAGAGAAAGCGGCTAACTGACTCTTAAAGCCTGTCTGTAGAGCACTGAATGTTGATGAATCAACCGACAACTCAACAGCAGCCTCGTCTAAGTCAGTAATACTGGCAATGGCAATCGACAAAGGGTCATCAGGTTCAATACCTAACAAGTTAGTGGGTATGGTAGCTAAGCCGACCTTGACACTCTCCCATATTGTTAGCATTTCTTCTTCATCGCCTTCGCTGCTGCTGTACAAACTGTTTAATGTACCCACTACGGCTTCTTTCGCGAAAATACCAGTAATAATCCCCACCGTCGCAGCCCAGTTGTCTTGCTCAATACCCATTGGCGCAAATAATGGTGTAACTTGTTGACTAGCCACACTCAATAGCGACTCTTTACTGTCTTCGTGACCAAAAGAGCCATCGGTACCAATTGCATTAACAAAGTTAAGCAGGGTAACAACGATAATAATGGTTTTACCGGCACCTTTAATAAAACTTTTGGTTCGCTTAGTGGTTCGAGAAAATACCGCTTTGGCTTTAGGCATTTCATAACTAGGCAGTTCCATAACCACTGCACTACTTGTGCCAGGCAATACCGTTTTACGCAATAACAAACCGATCCCAATAGCAGCCAAAATACCGATAATATAAAGTAAAAAGACTAAGTTTTGTCCTGACTGTGGGAAAAACGCTGCAGCGAATAACGCGTAAACAGGTAAACGAGCACTGCATGACATAAAGGTGGCCATCATGCCAGTCACAATACGCTCGCGTTCACTGCCTAGAGTTCTGGTCGCCATAATCGCTGGTACAGAACAGCCAAAACCGACAATCATAGGGACGAATGCTTTACCAGGTAACCCAATACGGCGCATTAAACCGTCAACCACAAAGGCTGCACGAGCCATATAACCTGATGCTTCTAACACTGATAATGCTAAAAATAATGCGGCTACAACAGGAATAAATGTCGCAACCGTTTGAATACCTTGCCCTACACCACCGGCTAAAATAGTCACTAGCCAATCGGGAGAGCCCATAGAGACCAATAACGCCCCAAAGTGGTCAACAAATATTGCTCCTGCAGTAATATCGAAAAAGTCGATAAACGAATTACCCACGTTGATACTGAATAAGAACATCAAGTACATAACGAACAAGAACACAGGAATACCCAGAACAGGATGCAGAACCGCATTATCTAATCGGTCTGACACACTGATGTGTTTACCTTGATTAACTGCAGCTTCAAATGCTTGTTGTACAAAATCATAACGCGTAGTCGCAATCATAATTTCGATATCATCACCGTTTTGCTCTGCACGTTGAGTGCATTGCTGTACAGTGTCATGCAGTTGTACTTCACTTGTACCACATGCATTGCCATGGCAATTGGCTAGAATAGATAATGCTTGCCCGCGACTTAATGCGCCAAGACCTTGATTGCCATTTTGAAGCTGTAACGCTTTAATACTGGCTTCAATGTCTGCAGGGTATTGCAACGTAAGAGGCTCTGTCGCGGTATTGCTTTGCAATAATGTAAGAATGTTAGATTGAACCTGTTCAACATCTGCTTGACGACGAGAGCAAATCGCAATCACAGGGCAACCTAAACGCGCTGACATCTGCTCGACATCAATAGTGATCCCGAGCCTTTTAGCCGCATCAATTTTGTTAATCACCACTATAACGGGTATACCTAGCTCGCGTAGCTGCGTGGTCAGGTAAAGATGACGCTCTACGTTTGTGGCATCAACTAAGTTAATAATCGCATCGACCTGTTGATTCGCTAAGTAGTTTTGTGCAATTTGTTCATCTAACGAACAATCACAGCTGTTGCCAGCTGGAAGCAAATCATAAATACCGGGTAAATCGGTTAATAAAATATCGTTGCCTGAATAGCTAAATTTACCGGTTTTTTTCTCGACAGTCACGCCAGACCAATTACCCACTTGCTGGCTTGAACCAGTTAATGCATTAAAAAGGGTTGATTTACCGGCATTAGGATTACCGACGGTGACGCAATGGAATTGTTTAGTCATTCGTTATTACTACCTCAATGATATCGGCTAAATCGCGACGCATGCATAACTTACTACCACGTAAGTTAAGTTCAACACCTGTGCCCATTGGTGCTCGGCGGATAAAAGAAAAATGCGTGTTGGGAGTGATGCCCATTGATAACAACTTACGCTTTACGGTTTGTGGTAACGTTAATTGACCTATTTGAGAGATGATTGCGCGATCTCCGGGTTTGAGTTCACTCAGTTTCATGTAGCACTACCTTCAACAACATTAATAACGTCTGAAATTTTATCTGAGCTTTGCAAGTTAAACTCGAATCTAGATCAAAGTTTAAGCTGCTAACGAGAATAGTTTTCACTTGTATTACGTATTATGTGACAAATGTCCAATAGAAAACAGTCTAAAGAGTAAATATTTTTATATTCTGAAATGTGTTAACTAAAAGGTTACATTCGTTGCGAAGTTAATAAACCGAAGTAACAATCGTCAAACCATTGCTGGTTGATGCAGGTATTTTGTCTCAACGTCCCCTCTTGCACAAAGCCAACGTTTTCGAGCACTTTACGTGACGCTAGGTTTTCATAGCAACAAATAGCAATATATTTATGCATTTCAAATTGCAACGCCCCCCAGTCAATAACGGCGCGTAAACTCTCAGTTGCGTAACCATTACCTTGCTGCTCAGGAGCAATCAGATAACCGACCTCAGCCCGCTTTAACGCTAAATCGTCACATCGAAACCCAATCAACCCAACAAATTGCTGATTATCGAGACGCTCAATAACCAATGATAACCATTGACCGCTTTCAAATTGATAAGGTCTATTGCGTTGAACGAAGTTCTTTTTTAGGTTGTCTTCAGCATCGACAGGCCGTATATATTGCTGAACGTCCTTATCTAGGTGTAGGCGCAAAAAATTAGGCCAATCAGCAGACGTTAAGTCCCGTAGCTGCAACCTGTCACTATAAAGTATGGTTTTCATCATCGGATCATTATACCATTTCCATTAATTATGTGACCAATCAGAGTCGCTCAGACTGTTCAGTTTGAGGCGCATTGTTGAAATAATGGTTATTCCCTTCTAAGGCAATGCAACAAAGAAATGGACTGTCTGAGCGCCTCCTGCAAGGCGGGTTTCTGTGCCTTCTATGCTGCTTAATAGTATTTTGACGTAGAGCAACTATGCCTACAATCCTATTACTTGCCTAGAAGGCACAGAATTCCCGCTGAATGACCAGATAATTAGTGGAATTGGTATTACTTTTTAAACGGATTAAATAAAAGGATAAAAAAATGGCAGCCTAAGCTGCCATTTAAACAGTCAATGCTTTACACATTAACCACGACTAGTCACTTCAAGTAAGTGATAACCAAATTGCGTTTTTACCGAGCCTTGTACTACGTTTAACGGCGCACTGAACACGACTTCATCAAACTCTTTAACCATCATACCAGAGCCAAATGAACCTAACTCACCACCTTGCGCACCAGAAGGACAAGAAGAATTCGCTTTTGCAACATCAGCAAAATCAGCACCTGCTTCGATTTGTTGTTTTAACGTTTCGCATTGCTCTTGCGTGCTAACCAGTAAATGTCTTGCTGTTGCTTGTACCATATGACGGCTCCTAAACGAATATTTATAAATTAAAAAATAACACTAACATAATGACACTAAGATGACATACTGCCTACTACAGTTATTTAGCCAACTCAGTTTTTATCCAATCTGCAATTTTATCTTCCATAACAGCCATCGGTAATGAACCTGTCGTTAATAGCTGATCGTGGAAGCCTTTTAAATCAAACTTATCACCCAAGGCTTTTTCAGCATCTGCGCGTAAGCGTAAAATGGTTAACTGGCTCACTTTGTACGACAAAGCTTGACCCGGTATCGCCATGTAGCGCTCTACTTCGGCAACGATATCAGACTCCGCCATAGGTGAGTTATCTTTCATATATTGAATCGCTTGTTCACGACTCCAACCTTTAGCATGCAGACCGGTATCGACAACCAGACGCATTGCGCGCAGCATTTCATCAGAAAGCTTACCAAAGTATTGGTACGGGTCATTGAATACACCCATTTCAATACCTAAGTATTCAGCATACAAAGCCCAACCTTCTTCAAAAGCGGTATAGCCTTGAAAACGTTGGAACTCAGGCACATCGGTTAACTCTTGCTTAATCGCAATCTGGAAGTGATGACCCGGAGCCGCTTCATGTAATGATAGCGTTGTCATGCCCCATTTAGGTTGAGCTTTTAAATTATAGGTGTTGATATAGAAAATACCTGGACGGGAACCGTCAACCGCAGGGCTTTCATAAGATGCCCCAGCCGCCGATTTTTCTCTAAATGCTTCAACCGGTTTGACGATGTAATCAGCTTTTGGCATAACATCGAAATATTGCGGTAATACTGCATTGATCTTATCTTTAATGGTCATATAACCATCAATCAAATCTTGTTTATCGGTGAAGAAATATTGCGGTTCAGACGAGAGCGATGCAAAAAAAGCTGTCAAATCACCTTTAAAGCCAACTTGCTCTCTGACTTTATCCATTTCAGATAAAATACGAGCCACTTCAGACAGACCTATTTGATGAATTTCATCTACTGGAAGTGTGGTTGTGGTATGACTATTAGCAAGATGTTGGTACCAATCTTTGCCATTGGGTAATCCCCACCACCCGTCAGATGCTCGTGACTGAGGTAAGTACACTTGTTGAATATAATCACGTAACCCTTTTAATGCGGGTAATAATTCGGAGTCAATAATCGCAGTATATTGTTGTGTAAGCTCGGCTTTTTGCTCTGCAGTAAAACTGTCTGGCAATAAATTGATTGGGGAATAAAATAAGCTATTTTGAGCCGAGTCGACGAGCTGAGCATCTAATTGAGGAATGATCCGTTCCACCAACACTTTAGGCAGAACGACTTTGCTGGCAATACCTTCATCCATACGCTGTTGGGCTAATTCAGTCCATTTAATGAAACCACGTAAACGAGATAACCAATGTTGATAATCTTCAACCGTTTTAAAAGGCTGTGCACTTTCACCAGTACCAAGTTGCACCATAGTAAATACAGTGCTGTAGAACTGGTTAATCGGTAAAAAATGTTCAGGATAGGATTCGCCAATCAACGCCATATTGCGATCATAAATAAACATGTCATAGCTTAATTTTAGCGATGCAGAGAGCTGATCTACATCAATGGATTTTGCTTGACTGAAGTAGCGACTGTTGAGTTCATGACGTTGCTTTAAGTACTCTTCAGTTAATGAACCACCAAATTGGTCGTTATATTCATTTACACCCACAAAAGTGGCGTATATGGGTTCTAGCTTTAGTTGTTCATTAAAAAAAGCATCAACCATTGCGAGATACTTCTCTGAGGTCGTTTGCTCTACAGCTTGCACTACAGAAGCTTGAGCTGAATTGACTGGCTCAGATGTTTTAGCGCTATCAGAACACCCCTGAGTCGCTAATAATAATGACACAGACAGTGCCAAAAAAGTTTTATTCATTGTTATTATTCCTTAACACAGCACAAGCTCATTAACTTTGAGTAGTCAGTACACATGCCTGACGTTAATCATTGGTAACAAACAGAAACCAAAACACGATACTTATATTGTATCGATGCCAAGCCATACATGAAACTAAACTTATTCAAATACACATAAATTAACAATTTAACATTTAACGCTTAAAAATCTATTGATAAAGAGCAATAAAAAAGCCCCTAAAAAGGGGCTTTTTTTACATGCTTTAAGCAGTTAAAGCGTGACGTTGTGAATACGCGCTTTTTCTTTAATATAAGAAATATAGCTTCTTGCACTACGTTCAGTCTTCTTATCGTTGGCAGCAAGCACTGCACGGTTATAAGCTGACTTGTACTTTTTCAAACTTAAGTATGCTAAAGCTAACTCGAATTGAGCTTCACCAGGGTTATCAATTCCTGCATCAAGTGCTTTTTTAAGCACAGGAATAGCATCATTGAATTTTTGATCTAAAGCTAGAATACGACCTTGCTTTAAGAACAACTCACCCTTGTTGCTAACCGCAGCAGCCTTACCATAATAGGAGGCAGCTTCTTTTAGCTCTTTAGCATTATGATAAAAACCAGCAAGAGTACTGTAGCTCTTCTCGTTTTCAGCAATAAGACCAGACTTCATGTGCTTTTCAAAAATGGTAGCTGCTTTATAAGGAGAACCTTTTTGCGCTAACAATTGAGCAAGACGAGTAATGTTACCGTCTGTCTCTAAAAAGCCATTTTTATAGGCAAGGTCATAAGTTGCTAATGACTTATCATAATCTTCAGTCATTAAGTAAAACTGAGCCAACTGTACCCATAAGCGCTTATCGTCTTGGAACAAAGGCACCATAACTTCTAATACGTTAACGGCTTCTTTGTACTTTTTCTGGTTAAAGTAAGCAGTTAGCTTCATCTGATACAGACCTTTATCAGGTGCGTCAGCTAAAGATAACCCTTTATCAGCTACTTGTAGTACTTTATTCCACTCTTTTAACTCAGTGTGAGCAATACCAATACGTCGATACATTTGAGAATCAGACTTACAGGTAAACTCCATCCACTTGTAATAGTATGGAATCGCTTCTTTGAACTTTTTCTCTTGTAGTAACAAATCAGCATACAAACGCATTGTTGCAGCGTGATCGGTACCACCAAGAATGTCAGCATCAACAGCAGTCTTTAAATATTTGATTGCTGTGCCCATTTGACCTTTTTCGGCATAGAAGTTACCTAACATACGATCGACATAAGCTTTGTCGAAATCGTTTTTAGTATTAGCTTCAAGCAATATTGAAATCGCTTGATCTAAATTACCTTCTGTATAGGCTTCAAAAGATTTTTGAACTTTTTTAGCTGCAGTGGTACCTACTGCGCGAGATTGACGCTTGTCAATCTCACACTTTTCAGCAGCCAAAGCTGAACTAGACAACATTGCACTTGAACAGACTGAAAGTAATAACGCAGTAGCGATACTAGTAACTTTACGCATTATCTACCTCCTTTCTCTAAAGTAAAATCAAGTTGTACAGTCATGCCAGGTTGTTTTAATGGCTTACCATCAACAATCTTTGGCTTATATTTCCACTTTTTCAATGCGCGAATCGCTTCACGATCGAATAAACGCTTAGGTTCAGCCTTGATAACAGATACGTCTTCAACACCACCCAGTTCGTTAATCGTAAAGGTAAGTTGAACCCAACCCTCTTTACCATCACGAGCAGCAGCAATTGGATACTGTGGCTCAATACGAACGATAGGCGTAGCGTCACCATCACGGGTCATCATGTTGCCTAGCTTAAAGCCTGTACTTGGCCGCCAGCTTCAATTCCACCCATATTAAACGCCAAGTTGGTGTCAATATTAGATGATGAGTCAGGCGGAGTAGTATCCGGCTTCGGTGGCTGCTCCGGTGGTGGAGGTGGCTTAGGTGTAACCCTTGGTTTTTTCTGTGCCTTCGAATCCTGTTTATCCATCGTAATTTCAATAACAGGGGTATCCTCAGACTCGGCGTTGCGCTGTGCGCCACCGCCGACCAAGAATGCCATGAAAGCAAACAGCCCAAAAGTCACTGTGGCACCAATGATTATTGATACGAGTGCTCTTAGCATATTACTCATTCCCCGCTGATACTGAAATTTTGTCAATACCCGCAGCTTTTACGTTATCAAGGACTTTAACGACTAAACCATGTGTAGTGTCTTTGTCTGCTTGAATCAGTACAGCTGCTTCTGGTGCTTCTGCTAACATACGTTCTACGTTTGCAGTTACACGTTCGATATCAACCTGACGGTTTTCCATCATAATGACACCAGACTTACTGATGCCAATAAAGATGTTTGCCGAAGGTTTAGACGTAGCCTGTGAAGCTTTAGGCTTGTTGTAGTCTAAGCCAGATGGCTTAACAAACGATGTCGTTACAATGAAGAAGATCAGCATGATAAACACGATGTCTAGCATCGGGGTCATATCAATTTGCGCTTCCTCTTCCATATTGGAATGCTTCTTACGTGCCATGTTCAATCTCTCTCTAGTGGTGAGGCATGCTGTCTTTTAGCTTTTCTAAACTGATTCTCATTTTTGAGTCTAAACGGGTGCTAAAGAAAACACCTGATAGAGCTGCAACCATTCCTGCCATAGTTGGCATTGTAGCCATAGAGATACCAGCCGCCATTAAACGAGCATTACTCGTCCCCTGAACTGCCATCACATCGAATACTGAAATCATACCGGTAACGGTACCTAATAAACCAATCATTGGACAGATTGCTACTAGGGTTTTAATTAACAGCATACGTGCATTCAAATCTTGCTTCGCTTGGGATACCCAAGCTTCACGGATACGGTGAGCATGCCAAGAAGTCGTCTCTTCTCTTGATTCCCATGAGGCGATTACTGCTTGATGTTGTTTTGGTGATATCCAGTTAAGATACCAATAACGCTCAAGCATTAACACCCACATTAGAAATAGCACTGCTGCAACCAACCAGAGGACATCGCCTCCGGAGGCCATGAAGCCCCTGACGGAATCCCATACGTCCATCAGGATTAGCATCATTAGTCAGCCCTCTTCTCAGCATGTTCTGCGATAATACCAGCACTTTGCTCTTCAAGAACTTGAACGATAGATTTGCTACGAGCAACAACTACAGCATGTAATAACATTAACGGTAGAGCGGCGATTAGACCTTGAACCGTTGTAATAAGAGCCATAGAAATACCACCAGCCATCAGTTTAGGGTCACCAGTACCAAACAACTGAATAGATTGGAAGGTTGCAATCATACCCGTTACAGTACCTAACAGACCCATCATAGGTGCGATAGCTGCGATAACTTTAATGATTGAAATACGCGCTTCCAAAGCTGGCGTTTCTTTAAGAATTGCTTCGTCAAGTTTTAACTCTAAGGTTTCAACGTCTACGTCTTTATTAGATTGGTAAACTTTTAAGATGCGACCTAAAGCATTGTTGCCTGGGTTATCAATGTTCTTACGTTGGCTGTTAACTTTACCACCAATGATAGTAAGCGTGACTAAACGCTCAAGCGCAATTAATGCACCTAATGCTAATAGCGCAAGAATGATATAACCAATTGTACCACCCGCTTCTAAACGATCTTCAAGACTTGCTTTGTTAGTGAAGATGTTCAATAACACACCACGAGCAGGGTCAACATAAAAAGGAGCAACACCTGAGGTAGTGCCTTCCCATTTAGCAACTGCACTGACTTGGTAACCTTCTGGTTGTTGTGATAATTGCTGAATCAAGTTTAGCTCAGGCTTATAAACAACATATTTGCCTTCAGCTGTTAAGTTGAAAGGATCAACACGGTGAATTGCAGTATTAACTACGTTACCGTCAATTGCAGTAACAGCACCGTCAAACTTAACCACTTTGCCTGATTGAACCATTTCAAATAATTGAGCTTCCCAGAATTGTTCTAGCTCTTCAATTTTTGGTAATGATTTACGAGCACCTAATTCTGCAATGAATGCATCACGGCCAGGGAATTGAGCGCTGATGTTTGATGCCGCAAGTTTACCAGCGAAATCGCCAGCTTCACCTTTAACAACACCGAACATTTCACCTAAGTCACCTTGAGCGGTTTTTAAGTCTTCTTCTAACTGAGCAATTTTACGCTCGTTATCTAAGAAAGCTTGGTTTAGGTCTTTACCACGTTGCTTTTCTGCTGCTAAAGCGTTTTTTTCACGCTTAAGTAAGGCAGCTTTATCGCCACGTTCTGCTTGGAATTCTCTTTCGCGCTTAGCGTTGGTTTTGCCTTCGTTAGCACGGTCAACTTTAACTTGTTGCAACAGCTGATCAATAGTTTTAGGTGCATCTGCAGCTGAAACCATACCGGCTGTTAAAGAGAAAGTTGCAGCCACTAGAGCTGATGTAATTAACTTCTTCATTATTGTGCAGTCTCCGCAGCAGGAATTGGTAGTCCGAATAGGTCTAATGCGCCTTGCTTACGAGCAATGCGAATACCTTTAGTGATGTCACGTAAATAGCTGTCTTCTAACTTGTTCCAAGTTTTAGCGTCAGCGTCGTACATCCATGCTGTTTTTTGATCTAAGCTTTGCGCATATAGTGCAACACGACCTAGGTTAAAGAAGTCTACTAATACTTCTTTACCGTCTAAGTCTAGCTTACCGGTGTGAACTGCAACGAAGCTACCGTACTCACGTTCAATGCTGTATGCATCAAGGATCAAACGGTACTTTTCAGCAAGAGTAACCTCTGCTGTATTTAGGATGTTCTTCAAGTTTTCAACACGATTTTTACGAACTTCAGTGTTGAAAGGAAGATCTAAATTTACAAACTGATCTAAAGCGTCAACCATTTTAAACATTAAAGGCACAACACCTTGACGTAATTTATCAACGCCATTGATGTCTGTCTGAATTGAATCAAGTGTTTTCTGTTGATCAGCGACCAAGCCTGCAACGTAGTCATTATATGATTTTAATGACTCACGCTCATCAGCAACGCTGCCATACTCAAAAAGCATGTCTTGTGCTTGGTCAAAATATTTGTCGACTTTCTGTTGTGACGCAGCTGATGCAGCATGAAGGCTACTATCCGCTTTTTGAACGTCAGCTAGAGGATCTGCAACAACGAAGTTGCTACCAGCTAAAGCCAGTGCGCCAACAAGTGCAGTAGCGATTTTTGTTCTATTGCTTACCTTGGACATAGTTCCCAACCAATTTGAAGTGAATTAAAAAGATCAACTTAAGCACAAATTACGATGATACAAATTTGTTACCAATGTTAATTCTACTAAGTATGTCTTTTTCTTGTGATTGTTAGTTTTTCTTCCCTTTTCTACGCCGGTTAAGGCGCAGACCCGTTGGCATCATTTCACAAAATGTTGACCTGTGTCAACATTTGCAAAGCGTAAAAACTAGTGGAAAGAGCTGTTAAGACGAGGAATGTAAATGAAAGGTGAATTAATAGACATCTTCAACATAAATCTGTAGTAATTTAGTGCTATGGGTAAAATTTTACTTATTTAAAATCATGATCTTAATCAAAAAATAACTTATGTTTTTTTGATTATTTATTATAAAACTATTCTATAAGATATTTTTTTGAGCACTTAAATACCAACCTAGCACTTCATTTTGTTCATTTTTTAACACTTTGAGCTCGTTTAAAGAAAGTAAATTTTGGCTAAAATGACTAATGAAATGACCTAGTTTATCCTCATCAAAAGAAGCATTTAATAGTTCAGTTAGTCTTAACTTCAATGTATCCATCTGTAATTTAATGAATTCGATAAATTGTTGCTTTTTTGCTATGAGCCAAAATAGTCCATCTTTAAAAAATTGCGCCACAAACATCATAAGTTGGCAGTCTTGTGCGGCTTTCTCGTCAAATAAAACTAAATGTTTTATCAGTCGGTTGATTTCTGCACGAATTTTTTCACAGTTGGGATCCTGTTTAATCCTTACTATATCATTAGGTGATGAAACATTGCCCATTGCTATAGCAATATTACTTAAACAGGTCACTAACTCTTCAGCCTGAGGTTGTTCAACTAAGCGTAGAATTTTACGATTTCGATTAATGATCATCGAATTGGCATGGTGAAAAACCAAGCAAAATTGTCCATTGTCTTTAAGCACTCTTGAGGCCTCTTTCAATGACAAATCAATATTTGAGTACTCAAAACCAAATTGCGAGGTATATAAATCAACGGTGCCAGTTGCGAAAGGCAAAGATTCACTTGCTTCATTTGATAGTAGTTTAATGGCAATATTAGATTGTTGAGTCTGGGCTTTATCAGTTAATTTAACGTCAGCTAAATCGACTCCAACCACCTCGCCTTTAATATTAGCGCCGTTTAATGCCTCACGTATTAATAGGGGTAACGAACCATTACCTGTGCCTATATCCACCGCCATAAAGCCATCCTGCAACCCCGCAAACGTAGGTTGCCATATCGACTTTAATACCCCCTCATAGTTACCTGATAATGCCTCGCCAAAAGAGGTTGTATGCCCTTGCTGCCAATATTCACTCCAATGGTTATTCATATACATCACTCACTTCAAATTCACTGTTTTATTAATGTTGATTAAATAAAAAGGCTCCCGAAGGAGCCTTATTAGTCTAAATAACTAGCAAATGGTGACTAGTGTTTAGAACTTTAGAGTATAGCTTGCACGGTATTCGCGACCATAGTTGTTATATAGGTCAGCGTTGTCGTAGATACCAGTAGAGGTTAATACTGGATCTTCATCTGTTAGGTTGTTGATACCTAATAAGATTGAACCGTAGTTACCTGCATCGTATACATAGCTTAGGTTATGAATTAACCACGAATCTAAGTGACCCGTGTCATCATCTTCGTAAGTAGAAGACGTGTAGTTCATGTTCCAAGAGAAGCTATGGTCACCTAACATGTAGTTAGTAGTGAAGTTAGACTTATAGTCTGGTAAACCATTCCAACCAGCAATATCTTCAGCTGCAGCACCACCTTCAACTTCTTGGATGTATTCTAGAACAAAGCTGTTGTTCCAGTTAAAGCCAATGTCACCAATTGCGGTTTCAAACTTGGCATTTAAAGAAACGTCAACACCAGTAATTTCAAGTTTATCACCGTTACCATAACCAGTACCGATTTCTAGTGCACGACCTAATGTACCATCAGCTCCATCTGGAGCACGTGTTACATAGAATGTATCGGTTTCTTCAAGAGTACCAGCTGCAACACCACGCATAACGTTGGTAATTGTACGCTGACTGATTACGTCATCAATGTTCAAGTTGAAGTAGTCAACCTTAACACCGATGTCATCTACGATATCCCATGCAACACCAAGGTTGATGTACTCAGATGTTTCAGGATCATAAGTCGCTGTTAGCACTGATGTAAGTATCGTATTGCTTAGAGCTACAATCTGCTTCAGAAGTACCTGCAGATGTACAGAATGGGTAATCGGTACCTGTTTCAGCACTAAATGTAGTTGCTGCATATAACTGGCTTAATGAAGGAGCACGGAACGCTTCAGAATAAGAAGCACGTACAACTACATTATCAAGCGCTTGCCAACGAACAGATGCTTTAGGCGCTAGGTTGTCACCAAAGTCGCTGTAATCATCGTAACGCGCTGCAAGGTTTAACTCAACATCGTCAGTTAATGGTAATACTGCTTCGTAGAAGGCAGCCCATACTTGACGGTCGCCACCTGCAGAGTTACCCGCACTACCACCAATTAGACCCGCTTCTGACTGTGCGTCATAAACTTCGCTGAAATCTTGGTCAAAGTATTCCATACCTACATAGTGAGCAACAGCGCCACCAGGTAATTCAAATGCATCAAAACCAATACCGGCACTCCACTGGTCGAATGTTGCACGACCGGTAGTTAAAGTAGTTGCCTTCATGTTATTGATACCAGCTTCTGAGCCTAAATCAATATCATTTGCTTGGTTGTAAGCAAGACCAGAGTAGCTTAAGTAGTATTCACCCACTGACTTGTTGTCAGCGATATTGTGGTGGTAATAAACTTCCCATTCTGCATCGTTTAATGCGCTGATAGTACCGCGTAGACCCGTTAAGTAATCTTGGTTGTAGTCATCTACAACACCATCACGAGTACCAATACCAACCCAACGGAAATAACCATAAGTTTCTTCACCATATGGGTTGTGTGCGTTATCAGCAGCCATGTTATTCCAACCTGCAGCTGGAGGAGCATAACGACCAAATGATTGGTTTTGAGTAACCATTACACGACCAAACCATTCTACGTCCTCTGCAACTTCATAGTTAGCGTCAACGTATACAGTGTTACGGTCTACAGATGCTTTGTTGTAAGAAACGTTAGCATATGCATACATACAATAAGTTGAGCCTGCGCTCCAATCGTTGTCAGCAGCAACAGTTTGGAAAACGTTTGAACCATATTCAGCTTCTAAATCATCACATAACAGTGATGCTTGAGTAGAAGAGAAGTCAGGAGCGGCTACGGTTGCACCATAAATACTCCAACCTGCAGTTTCTTCATAGGCTTGGATAACACCATCGCCATTGAAGTCAGTCATACTTGCAGCGGTGTATGAACGGTCAGCGTCTGAGATACCTTTACGGTCTTGGTGGTCAAACGAGAAAGTAATGTTACCTTTATCCATTTGATAACCAGCAACAACCGAGAATTCTTTACTTGTTAAGCCGCCATCTTGGTCACGTGAACCGCCACCAACGTTGAACTCAATACCTTGGTAGTTCTTTTTCATGATGATGTTTACAACACCAGCAATCGCGTCAGAACCGTAAGTAGAAGATGCACCGTCAGTTAAAATGTCGATACGCTCTACAGCAGCCATTGGGATAGCGTTTAAGTTAGCAGATGCACCACCTAGTGTTGGTGAACCTGGGAAACGCTTACCATCGATAAGAACCAACGTACGGCTTGAACCAGCACCACGTAAGTTAATCGTTGCTTGAGACTGTGCAGAACTACCTGAACGCTCAGAGAATGAACCGAAAGAGTTCAAGTTACTGTTACGAAGTGCGTCAGCAACTGTAAAGTTACCTTCCATCTTCATATCTTCAGTAGTAATTGTGGTAATAGGTGAAGCGCCTTCAAGGTCAGAACGCTTAATACGCGAACCAGTAACCTCGATACGTTCAACTTTTGCGCCATCTTCATCAGCAGCAAAAACAGCTGGTGCAGTGAATGCTGTTGCAGCAGCACCACCGATCAATGCTAAACGCACTGACTTGGCTAGGATATTCTTATGCATTGTCTATCTCCCTGGACTTAAATTCTTTCTTATAATTCTAACAACCTTATCTTAGGTGTTAGTACAATGAGAGAGTGCAACAGGAAATCATTACAAACGCTCAATTACAGATGCAATAAAATCACATTTAATACAACTAATCAACATTTGAAATGCCATAAGCACAAAAGTTAATCAAATGTAATATCCATTCTTGTTCACAAAAATGAACAACCATTCTAAAAAAGCCTAAAAAACATCACTTTATAGAACTTTAGTTTTATTTACATAAAAAATGAATGTAAAAAATAAATTTCTTAACATCCTGTTTTGCAGCATGATTTTATGTGCTAGGTGTTTTTTTTGAAACGAATGCGATAACAGAATGTTAAATTATGTTAAACAACGGAAAGACTTAAAATGTTAAATATTTGAATGTTAGCTAGCCGAAACTAACCTGATGAGTGAAGTTTTGCCCATGACGTGCTTGCATGAGGCATGGAATGTTGTTGGATTTGTTAAGCGGTTAATAAATGGTTAGTTCAATATTTAACATCTACCTAAAAGGGATTACGTCACTCAAAATTAATTTAGCAATGTTAAATAAGTGACAGTTGGTCATTGACCAGAGCATCAAATCGCTGACCACAGAGTTGCAAAATGGGTTCGGCTATCGGTTGAATTTGCCTATTGATGTAATACTCATAATCAATATTGGTTGGATGTGCCTCGATAGGTTGCGCGCCTGTGGTGGTTATCACATACTTGATTTGTTGACCTCTTCGGGTCACTTTATTTGTACCTTTTATTTGCGCTAACTGTTTTGCCGCTTTGACATGAGGAGATGATTTAGCTGTATAGTCTTCTACGTGCCTACGGAGTCGCTTTTTAAATATCAGCTCAGCATCTCTGTCACCTTGTTTAATTGCATCTAATTCTTGGCGTAGATAATCGATAACATCTTCACCTTTAAAAAACATTTCATATAAGACGTATTGCATTTTTCGAGCAATCGGACTCCAATCACTTCTGACTTGCTCCATGCCTTTAAAGGTCAACTTAAGCTTACTGTCAGCCCCTAATGAAGCTCCAACATAGCGTTTTTTACTCCCCTCTTCAGACCCTCTTAATGTCGGCATAATGAATTGGTCAAAGTGAGTTTCAAACTCAAGTTCGAGGTGACTGTTGAGTTGATATTCTTGCTCACACCATTGTGTCCAGCGTGTCGTAATACTCGTTGCTAATTGCTGACCTAACGCATTAATATCTTTAATCGCATGGTTATCACCAAGCCACACAAATGTTGAATCGGTATCACCATAAATCACTTGATAACCCGCACCTTCTATCCATTGCTTTGTGAGTTTCATAATTTGATGACCGCGCATGGTAATTGAGCTGGCCAATTTGGCATCATGAAACACGCAACCTCGCGAGCCTAATACCCCATATAATGAGTTCATAATAATTTTAATCGCCTGAGATAATGGCGCATTATTTTCGGCTTTAGCGATTTCTCTTTGAGCTGCTAACTTAGCCACTAAATTGGGTAAAATAGTGTTATCGCGGGCAAAGTGAGCCCCTAAATAGCCCGGTACAGTTGCGGTAAGCTTGCCCTGCTTAGCTAATTGCAATCCTTCTACCAAGCCTTTAGGGTCAATAAGAAATGTACGAATAATTGAAGGGTACAGGCTCTTAAAATCAAGCACTAACACGTCTTTGTAATACCCAGGAATTGACGACATGACATAACCACCTGGGCTTTCTAACCCTTGGCTAGCAGGATGTGCTGGAGCAACAAATCCACCACGGTGTAAGTGCGGTAAATATAAATGGTAAAATGCAGCAATTGATGCACCGACACGGCCAAATTCAAGGCCGGTTAATTTGGCTCGCTCAATAGCAAAATCTATCAGCTGAGTCTTTTCAAAAATGTCCCACACTAAGCGGCTGTCGGTAATGTTATAAAAAGCCAGTGCGTTTTTATCGTTATTAAATAATGATGTAATTTCTTGACCGCGATTTTCAACATGCTCAATCGCCTTGCCTTCTTCGAGCAATTGTCTTGAAACAAACTCCAGAGAGAAACTATCAAATTGATAAAATGCGGCTTTTAACCAATCAATGCCATCAAGCACCACGCGTCCCGGTAAAGACAGTGTTTCGAGCCTAAATTTATCAACAACCTTCCAGGTCAGTTCAGTACCACCACGGCCAATCATTAAAGGAATACCATGTAAAACACAACGTCGATAAAGTAAAGCTAAGTCAAATGTCACCACAGCCCAACCGATAATAATATCTGGGTCGTACTGCTTAAACCAGGCAATAAGATGAAGAATAAGGTCAAGTTCATCCTTTACCCACACAATAAAATCATGGCAATTTTGCTGTGGTTCACCCACCATAAATACACATTGATATTGATCACCATATAAACCAACTGAATATAACTCGCCATCAAAGCTGCATTCAAAATCCAATGAAATAACACTCAGTGTCACATCGGCATCCGTAGGTTCTCCCACCCACTGCCTTGCACGATGAATGAAAAGATTAGGTAATGTTTCTGTGTGGGGTTGAGGCAGGAAATGACCAATGCATTCGAAATCTAATGCGATAAATCGTTCAATTAAGTAACGTTGTTCAGCCCTGATGTCAGCTTCAAACAATGTAATACCTAAATCATTTGCGATGCGGCTAAGTAATTTTAATTGTGTGTTAGATTTTAAATACAACGCACTCACAGGTTCGTGGGCAAAGCTCATTAATGCGATAGCTTCAACCTTCAAAGAGAAATCAACTTTATTGGCTAAGATATCAACATCCTGTTGGCGACAAAAACAAATCACTTCACTGTGATGTAATTCGGCTAAAACAGGATCACTAGCTGTTTTAATAAAATATTGCAGTACCAACTGGCCATGGCGATAAATCGCATGACGCGTCAACACCTTGCCTTTAATGACTTGCAATTCTGGTGGTGTTTCTTCGGTACTCATCTGTGGTTTAATTTGCGTCGCTAAATGATTCAATTTTATTTATTACTTCGTAGCATGCTAATTCACTGTTATTATGTACAGCATAATTCAGACCACGCAGAAATCATACTTCTATGCTACCGGATACGATAAAAAGTCAAATTCGCACTATTTATAAAGAAATTGCCAATGCAATGCCGCAATTTCGATCTCGTCGCGAACAAAACTATATGGTAGCCGAGATATCAAAAACTCTGGCGGGTGAATATGACAAAGACCGACGCATTATTGTGGTTGAAGCAGGTACTGGGATTGGTAAATCATTATCATACATTCTTGGAACCATTCCTTTAGCCATAGCGAGCAAAAAGAAGGTGTGTATTGCAACGGCTACCGTAGCCCTGCAAGAACAACTCTTGCATAAAGACTTGCCGTTTTTTTTACAACAGTCTGGCGTCGATTTTAAATTTGGCTTGGTTAAAGGCCGCCAACGCTATGTGTGTTTAGCTAAACTTGAAGCCATGCTCGGCACTCAAGACAGCTCGCAAATGGCAATGTGGCAAACTAAACCCGATCAAAGCCAGATCAATGAATTACAAAAACTGCATCAAGATTTTCATCAGAAACGTTGGAACGGTGAAATTGATACCCTGCAACAACCTATCCCGGATTTTTTATGGCAACAAATTTGTTGTGATAAACACAGCTGTCATCGTCAAGTGTCAGCCCATCACAATTGTCCATTTCACAAAGCACGTGAAGACGTAGACACCTGGGATGTACTCATTGCTAACCATAGTTTATTGTTTGCCGATTTAGAGTTAGGCGGTGGGGTGATTTTACCCGAACCTGAAGACATGTTTTATGTGATAGACGAAGCACATCACTTACCCATAGTTGCGAGGGACTTTTCCAGTGCGCAGGCAACGTTACGTGGCGCCTGTGATTGGCTAGAAAAAGCTTCAAAGACCTGCTCAAAACTGCAAAATCAGCTTAAAACCAATAATATTATTGCCCCCGTGCAAGCCATGCTTGATCACATCAGCGATTTAACCAACTTACTGACACAAGTGGCGCATTATTGCGACACCCAACCACAGTTATTTGCCAATCCTGAAAGCCGTTTGCGCTTTGAACACGGCCAGTTACCTCAAGCGTTGCTAATTCAAGCTGAAAATTTAGCGACGGCATCCGGCTCTGCGGTAAAACAATTTAATAAAGTGGTGTCAGTATTAAGTGAAGCCATTAAAGATGGTGAAGTGCCCAAGCATCAATCTGAAGGCTTATTGTCTGAAACAGGCTTTATTTTACAGCGTCTAGATAATTTACATAAGCTGTGGAAAATGATGGCCAAAGAAGACAGTAAAAAAGGGGCGCCAATGGCTCGCTGGGCAGAGCTGATCACTGGTAAGCAACAAGACTACTTATTTTGTTCATCTCCCATTGAAGTTGGTTTTATGTTGGAGTCAATGTTGTGGCAAAAAGCGGCTGGCGTGGTACTTTGCAGTGCAACATTACGGGCATTAAACAACTTTAATCACTTTGCTCATCAAGTCGGTTTAGGCATTAATGATGGCAGTCGTTTTTTAGCCTTATTGTCACCTTTTGATTACGAGAACAACGCCACATTATTTATTCCACAAATGGCCACTGAGCCGACTGATGACAATTACACCGCCGAAATTGCTGAACACATTATCGCATTAGTCGATGGCGAAATGGCTACCCTTGTGTTGTTTGCATCTTATTGGCAAATGGAAAAGGTTGTCGATTTTGTCGAAGGCAAAATTCCCAAAGATCAACTATTTGTACAAGGCGAGATCCCACGGCAACAAATTTTAGAAAAACATAAACAGCGTTGCGATGACGGGTTGCCCAGTATTATTTTTGGTACAGGCAGTTTTTCTGAAGGACTCGACTTACCCGGTGACTACTTAACTAACCTGATTATCACTAAATTGCCCTTTGCTGTGCCAACCTCTCCTGTTGAACAGGCACATGCAGAATATATAAAAGTAAAAGGCGGCAATCCGTTTTTACAGCTGACAATTCCTGACGCATCGCGTAAATTAGTCCAAAGTTGTGGTCGCTTATTACGTAAAGAGCAAGATTATGGCCGAGTCACAATTTTAGACCGGCGCTTAGTGAGCAAACGTTATGGCAAATCATTAATTGATGCCCTTCCTCCATTTAGACGTGTAATAGAATAGGTATTGAGTTGGATTTATTATTAGACCCTAGCCACTGGGCTATATTAGCGGTCATCGGCATCATTGCTGGCTTTATTGATGCCATCGTAGGAGGCGGAGGTTTATTATCTATTCCCGCGTTACTCACAGTTGGGATCCCGCCTCATCTTGCTTTAGGCACCAATAAATTAGCAGCATGTTTTGGTTCTGTCACTTCAAGCTTCACTTTTTATAAACAGCAACTTTTTACCCCCAAATTATGGAAAGCCAGCTTTGTTGCAACTTTCATCGGTTCAATCACTGGCTGTTTCTTGGTATTTATGGTTGATCCCAAATGGTTAGATAAACTCTTACCGTTATTGATTATTGCTATTGCCATTTATACCTTATTGAGCCCTAAGGCCATGGGCGATGGCAATATCAATTTACCCGTTGAGCATTCGCCCAAACATAAACAAATCGGCCAAGGCTTGTTACTTGGTAGTTATGATGGCTTTGCAGGATCAGGTATTGGTGCATTTTGGACCGTCACCTCTGTCTCTCTCCATAAGCTGCCTCTTTTATACAGCTGTGGTTTAGCCAGAGTAATGACGTCTGTGAGTAATATCACCGCGTTAATTATTTTTGCCTCTATGGGACAAGTACAATGGGTGTTAGGTTTGTGGATGGGTTTTTGCATGATGGCAGGCTCTTATATTGGCGCCAGAAGCGCCATTCGTTTTGGGATCCCTTTCATTAAGCCCATTTTTATTATTATGGTATTGTCTATTGCGGTTCACTTAACTTGGAGTGCTTGGGGATGAATACCCAACAATTGGTTTCAATGTTAAAGCAGCAACTCACGCAACTTGAACGTGATGCACTCGCGCATGACCAAAACTTTACCCCTAACCATCGACAAACATTACAACAAATAGAGCGTTTTAATAGCCAACTGTTTGCCCAACAAGGTGGCTTTTTAAGCCCATGTATTACCCAGCTTCGGCAAGATATTCAAAAGCTTGAAAAACAGTTATCACTTAAACTCGGTGGTCAAGTCATTCAATTGAGCTGTGATAGGATCCAAGACCGCTTCATTGCTTTAAAAAGAGCACTATTAACCACTGACATCAATTTAAAAGCCGAAGCACAACGCAAAGCCAGTAATCGTGCTCGTTATGCTAAAAAACAACAGCAATCTGCTCAAGATAATGGATTTGGTTGGATTGCCAGTAATGTGATGCAAAACAGCCATCAATTATATGCTGAGCTCAATAAACACCTTAATTGGGCACAAAAATTTGAACAAAAAATTGAACAAATGGAAGCAAATCTTGAATTCTGTCATAGTGATGACAAAATTAAATTGCAACATGACATCCTTTTGATGCATCGTCGCTTAGGAAAATGCAAACAAGCAATTAGTTATATTGAAGAGCGTATTCAATTATTTGAACGACCTCGTCAAAGTTACCCTCGTTAAGGAGCAACAATGAAATCTGTATTCACCACTAGTGCGCTGTTAGCATTATTAACTTCATCTTCTGTATTTGCAGCAAATTTAACTATTCCAATGTCTTTCGAATATTTAGCGCTTGACGGTGAAGCCATTGAAACAAATATGTTTAGGCATCAATCAGATTTAACACTCTCCAATGGTACGCATAAAATTGCTATACGTTATCACGATGTCATCGATGACTCATTTAGCGACAGCCAATCATTTGTTAAATCAACCCCATTTATTGTCACGCTAGCCGTAGATGGCGATTATCAATACAATTTAAAACCTGCTGAAGGTAATGTCATCAAGGAGCCAAAAACCTTTGCTAAAAAGCCGCAAGTAAAGCTTAGCCGTAAAGATAATGGGTCTGTATCTTATAGTGTTGAACACACTAACTTTACTGAAGAAACATTCATCAGTAATTTGTTTAAAACCAATCAGCAACAAGATTTTGAAGACTTATCTGTTTCTGCCACAACAGATACTCCGCAAGTGATTACCCAGGCACCAGTAAAATCGGACATTGCCGTGGCAACCAGTGTAGCGCCAACAGCAAGCACGGCACCTGCTGCCAATAACGCTAATCCTGCTCAAGCAGAACAAATGCTGCAATATTGGTGGTTACAAGCAGATGAAAAAACCCGTAAAGAATTTATGGGCTGGGCAATTAAACAACTGTAATGCCTGCTGCGATCCCTTTTAGTGTATCACGCCAGCTATTCACAGCTGGCGTTACCTCACACTCATCGATTTCCAACAACTAAATATCAACTGCTGTATGAACATGCCATTGAGCAGCAATTATTGTTCGAGGCATCACGCCATATCCCCAGTGCCATTAGCATCGACACGCTCCATGACGTTCATTGTCCTGAGTATGTTAAGCGATTTATCAGCGGAACGTTAAATCACAAAGCGCAACGGCGTATTGGCTTTCCCTGGAGTGAACAACTAGTCAATCGCACCCTTCATGCTGTTAATGGCACAGTACTTTGCACTCAATTAGCATTAGAACATGGTATAGCGGTGCATTTAACCGGAGGGTATCACCATGCTCACTACGATTTTGGTAGTGGATTTTGTATTTTCAATGATTTAATTATTGCCGCTATAACCGCTATCGACAGCGGCCGAGCGGATAAAGTGTTAATCTTTGACTGTGACGTCCACCAAGGAGATGGCACTGCCACGTTGGCTCAACAGTATCCAGATATCATTAGTTGCTCTATTCATTGCGCACAAAACTTTCCATCGCGTAAGCAAGACTCAGATCATGATATTGATTTAAATAAAGGCTGCAGTGACCAAGAATACTTAGAACATATTCAGCAAATCCTGCCCTACCTTATTCGACTGCATCAACCTGATCTGATTATTTATGACGCTGGGGTAGATATCCATCAGGATGACGATTTAGGTTACTTCAATATTTCTGACCAGGGCGTTTTAGCCAGAGATACTCAAGTGATGTCTATTGCTAAAAGCCATGATATCCCCCTTGCAGCCGTGATTGGTGGAGGCTATAGTCGTAATGAAACGGAGTTAACTCATCGACATAGTCAATTACTCATTGCAGCAAACGAGGTTTGGTTATGCAAATAACCTCGTTTATTTAGCTGACACATATACGCAAAGTATTCGACAGAACGTCGATCACCAATTTGATCTCAATGGAGCAAATAATGCACTTAGATATTCGTAACTATTATGAAGTTCTATTAATGGAAATACTGAGAGATGAAGGCTTAATGGAAGAGTTGCCAGAAGAGTACATTGCTGATTTATGCTGCGTCACCTTAAATCAATTACCAGTGCGCTATATTCGCCATTTAGTCGACACGTATTTTTTTGAAAACTACCAAGAATTACACATGATGAAAACCGAGATTTATGATGCACTCGAAAAGTCTCGTCAATTTTTAAAAGCCAATTTACAAAAACGCTTACAAGAAGAAGCCGAGTTAGCCGCAGCACAACAAATATAAACTATCAGGGTTGCTTCATAAAAGTAGCCCATTGTTTAATATAGTAAATTAAACACTTGTGCAAATGAGTTAAGCGATTGCTTTTTGCGAAAATGGAAATGTATTAGTGAAATATTGATGGTGATCAAATTTGGAGGTTCCCCTAGAGCCGACACCCCGGCACACGAGTCGCTTGCTGCGGTTGCTCCCTTCCGAGCCTGGCCGAGTTCACAAGTTATCATTGCGGGGGAATCCTAGGGTCACCATTGACTTCTGATAAACATCGTTGTTTTTCAGAACGGGGCGATTATCCCCTAACCCATTGGCTTGATCAAGTCTTAATCTTGATAACTTTGCAATCAAGTGTTTAGTTGCACAATACTTACGCAAATGTCATCCGAACACGTTAAAACTTCCGCAATATCAGAATTTAGTGTTATTCAACGGTCAAAGTTGATTACACCAAAATGAATAGTCAGATCTTAGTCACAACTCTACACATAATTCGATGAGTAACTTGCAAAGGTTAGCTAACATAAGTAATGAATAAAATCCGCACACTGTTAACCCTTAGTGAAATGCGTGATAACTAAAAATGCAGGGAATACATGATGAAAACAATGACAGTTCGTCCCGCAACAAAAGCGGTAATAAGCGCAGGGCTTCTTGCTTTTGCACTATCAGGCTGTGGAGGCAGCGATGGCTCTGATGGTGAAGATGGTACAGATGGCATCATCGGTGTTGATATTGACAGCGCATCAACATTACAAGCCACATTTACCGATGCAACCATCACTGAAGGTAGTGTGAATGTTACTTTCAGCCTAAAAAATGGCAATGGCGTAGCGGTACTTGGGTTAACGAAAGATCACGACTTGCGTTTTGGTGTTGCCCAATTGACCCCTGTTGTCGAAACTGTCGATGATACTGAAATTGACCGTGGCTATCAGTGGCAGTCGTATATCAATGTATTAACACAGCCGACGACAAGCTATATCCCAGATGACGAAACCAACATTACCCCATCAGAACAATATCAAGCTGAAGTAGAAGTAGCATCAGCTTGTGAAACTTGCTTAGTTGATAATGAAGATGGCACCTACAGCTATACATTCCAAACCAATATTAGTCAGGTTACTGAACCATTAACCATCACCTACAATCAGGATAATACTCAACGTATTACTCTTGAGCTAAAACAACCTCTGGTTACTGCCAATGCTCATTATGACTTCCAACCATCAACAGGGTTAACAGAAGATATCGCTTCTCGTGACGTGGTATCAATTGAGACGTGTTACACCTGTCACCAACCTGACAGTCTTGAGTTACACGGTGGTCGTCGTATCGATTTAGAAAACTGCGCGTCGTGCCATACCGCCACATCAGGCGACCCTGAAACAGGTAACAGTGTTGACTTTACTTATATGATCCATGCAATTCACAAAGGCCAAGACCGCGTGACTTATACCGCTGCAGGTGAAGAAGCCGCACCTTATAAAGTGATTGGCTATGGTGGTGGATTACATGATTATGGCAACGTAATGTATCCACAAAAACCCGCCGCGGACTGTAGTGCTTGTCACGTTGAAGGAACTGACGCACCACAAGATGCCGGATTATATACCGCTAACCTAAGCGATACTGCCTGTATTGCTTGTCATACAGAATCAGCCTCTGAGCACCATGTTGGCTTAAGCACCCAATGTACTTCATGTCATATTGAAGATGGCTATGCACGCAGCGCACAAGAAGCCCACGGCGATGTGATGACCGCGTATAACGAAACCCAAACAATGAATGTCGTCTTTAGCGATACCAGCGTAACGGCTGATGGTGCATTCACAACCAAGGTTCAATTTACTGATGCTTCAGCCAATGTGATTGCTGCCGAGTTTATCGACACCAGTAGCCGTGTTGTCATGGCATGGGACACTGACATCGATTACCCAGCCTATAATGATGCAAGTTACAGCCAAAGACGCCTAAGACTCAGCGAAGGTGTTGCCAATGAAGACAACAGCTGGACGTTAGTGTGGAGCAACGTGACCTTACCAAGCGATTATGTAGGTAAAACATTTGAACTTTGGTCAGCAGTAAGTGCCTGTTACAACAACGGCGGATATGGTCGCCCTGAAGTGCAATTAACTTCATGTGATACTGACGATGTTCGCACCGTTGAAATCAAAAGCAATGCTTATCAGTTTGTTATGGGGGAAGATGCTGTAGATAGTACCCAAACAGCAGCTGAACGCAGAAGCATCATTGATACAACAACTTGTCAAGGTTGTCACAACCAAGAAGTGTATCACTATGATAACGGTGTTAACTGTCAAACCTGTCATACACCTGATAAATCACTAAGATCAGATGATACTTACCCAGGCGGTAGAAAATCGACCAGCTTTGCATTTAAAGCGCACAGTGCTGAAGGCCACGATTTAAGTGTTGCTGGTGTTGAATCAGGTACAGTATTAAAAACAGATTGCGCGACATGCCACACCTCAGATGGTTTCACCTTAGGCCGCTCTGAAGACCGAGTATGGCGTTTTGCTGACACCGATACTGGCGATGATGTTTGGGTTTCATCTGATACTGGTGCGTGTTTAACGTGTCACCAACAATATATTACCGAATCAACGCAGTCGCATATTGAATCTAACGGCGGTATTGTTGACGGTATGAGTGAAGAAGATGTGCGCACACGTTCAGCTGAAATGTGTTCAACATGCCACACACCCACTCGCTTAACAGAGAGTCATGGGTTTTAGATTTAACATCTGATTAATCTAGAAATATTAAAAAAGACCCCAATTAAAAATTAGGGTCTTTTTTATATAACGAACAATTAATATACCATAAAGCATTATTTAATATATACCTTTAATAATAGCCTGATCATCATCACACTATTGCGTTCGCCTTACAGACGTCTTGTTGATTGTAAAGTAGTCTTAGTGTTGGGAAAATTATTTACATCAACTTAACTGATATCAATATCGCAGAACATACTGCCAGTAAGTTAGATGGATGACCTTTGCAGGGACAATATGATGAATATAAAACACACAAAAATTGCATTATTACTTGCTATGTCAGCATCAATGACACTGGTAGGTTGCGGCAGCGGTAGTGACGGTGAAGATGGCGACGCAGGTAACCCTGGTGGCGAACCAGCTGAAACAATCCAAACATTAAACCTTGATATTACCGATGTGACTTATCAGGACAGCAAACCAACCGTAACGGTATTTGCCACCAACGAAAGTGATTTACCGATTGCTGGTCTCACAGAATTAGAAGTTAAAAAAGTGGTTCAGCTTATTCCAGCTGGCGCATCTGGTGCAGGTAATGCTGCGCAATGGCAATATATTGGTTCGCAAGACGCATTTACTGATTTAGGTAACGGTAAATATACCTTTACCATCGACGTCGAAAACTTCAACCCAGAACTAACTCAACGCTACAACGTTATTTCTAGCGCTTCAACCTTACTTGACGGTATCAGCACGTCACCTAGAGCTGAAATCACCGAAGACTTTGACGGTGAAGGTAATGACGCAACTTACACTAAAAACGTTGTCAGCGATGCCACATGTAATACCTGTCATGCTGAAGGCGAAAGCATTTACCACAGCTATACCGATTTAACCACCTGTCTCAGTTGTCACACTAACGAAATGGCCGTCGAAAAAGATAAAGTACAAGTCGACTTTGGCCACCTGATCCACAATGTTCACAACGACGCCAAAATGTATGGTAGCAATCTTGATAAAAGCGCAGAAGCAGCTTATGCCATTGTGCAAGACAACTGTACTAATTGCCATGTAGAATCTGAAGACTTAGCAGAATGGGAAAACTGGTCACGCATTCCTACCATGGAAACCTGTAGCAGCTGTCATACTGAGATTGACTTTGAAGCAGGTGATGGTCACTCACAACAAGCTGATAACTCAAACTGTGTTGCCTGTCATAATGCTAGCTGGACAGAAACATTACACATCTCAGCATTTAGCGACAAACAAAGCTTTATCAACCTATACGGTATGGATGCAACACTTGTTGCAAATAAAGCAACGGATGCCGACATGTCAGCAACCTTATCGCTTACCATTACTGACTCTAGCGGCACAGCCATTGATGCAAGCAGCTTAATCAGTAAAATCCAACGCATCGAAACTATTACCAACGTTGAGCCAAACTTCCCAATTATGGGATACAACGCAAGCCCAGGTAGTGGATTAGCTAAAATCACTAAAGACCTCGTTAATGGAGGTGAACTTCAAACTGACGTTAGCGTGACTGACGGCAAATTGGTTTACAACATTGACTCACTGCCTTTTGGTAGTGGTGATACCGATACCGCATTTAGCTTTATCGGCCTAGAAATGTGTAACGATGGTACCGAAGCTGTTGACTGTGTAGACGGTGTTGACACCACCAGCATGAAAGCAGAACTTGCACACGGTACATTATCTGGTGATACTCCGAGCTACCGCCATATTGACTCAGTTAATTTCAGTGCATGTGAAAGCTGCCACGGTGAAACCTTCGAGCTACATAAAGGTTACCACGCAGGCTTTATCATGACAGAACAACTAGGTCGTGAACTAAACGGTGAGGTTACTGTGGGTGTTGATGGATGTGTGACTTGTCATACTCCTGACGGCACTTACGCTTCAGGCGGCAACCAAGGCGCGCTTGAAATGAAACTGCACAGTGTGCATGGCGAACAAGACATTATTAAAGACTGTACTCAATGTCATGACGACTTCAACCTTGATGCGTTCAAACTAAAAGGGGCACTTGCTACTTCTGCTGGTCTATATACCACACCGATTACAGCTACTTGTGCATCTTGCCATGGCTTTGACGACATCGCTCAACATGCAACTAGTCAAGGTGCTATTGTTAACGGTAGTTACCAAGAAGCCAATGATGCCGCGCAACTTGAAACGTGTTTCTACTGCCACGCACCAAGCATTGAAAATCACACCGAAGTTAAATTTTAATTTGTTCAATGGGAGATAAGCCTGACTTATCTCCCATGCTATGACTTACTTTATCAAACTGTTGATCATCAAAATGGACAAATTAGGAAGTCTACTTATGAAGACCACAAATCAAATAAATACTCTACTCTTTGCCTTACTTAGCCTTACGGCATCTGCCTTATTTTTATCAAATCCAGTACACGCGGCTAAATGGGACGCAAAAATGACCCCAGCAGAAGTTGAAGCCACGCTTGATAAAAAATTTGCTGAAGGTAAATATTCCCCTAAAGGCGCAGATTCTTGTTTAATGTGCCATAAAAAATCAGAAAAAGTCATGGATCTCTTTAAAGGTGTTCATGGTTCAATCGACTCATCAAAAAGCCCAATGGCCGGCCTGCAATGTGAAGCATGCCATGGCTCATTAGGTTCACATAATCGAGGCGGTAAAGAGCCAATGATTACCTTTGGCCTGATTCAACCCTAGCCGCAGACAAACAAAACAGTGTTTGTATGAGCTGTCATACTGACGATAAGCGTATGTCATGGGAAAGCAGCCATCATGCCAGTGGCGATGTTGCCTGTGCCTCTTGTCATAATGTACATGCGTCTCACGACCCAGTATTATCAAAGCAAACTGAGATGGACGTGTGTACAAGCTGTCACACTAAGCAAAAAGCTGACATGAACAAGCGCAGCAGTCATCCCATGAAATGGAACCAAATGACTTGTAGTGACTGTCATAATCCACATGGCAGCTTAAGTGATGATGACCTAGTACAACCTACCGTCAATGAAACCTGTTATAGCTGTCATGCCGAGAAACGTGGCCAAAGCTGTGGGAGCATGCACCCGTGACCGAGAATTGCGTTAATTGCCATAATCCTCATGGTTCAGTAAACGATGCAATGCTAAAAACTCGTGCTCCTCAATTATGTCAGCAATGTCACTCAGGCGACGGTCATACAAGCAGTGCTTATTTAGGCAATACCAGCATGGGTTCTTCGGTTAATGACAATGCATTTACCGGTGGCCGAAGCTGCTTAAACTGTCATAGCCAAGTGCATGGTTCTAACCATCCATCTGGCAAGTTATTGCAGCGCTAAGGAGA
Organism: Shewanella phaeophyticola; assembly: GCF_025398315.1. Lineage (GTDB taxonomy): Bacteria > Pseudomonadota > Gammaproteobacteria > Enterobacterales > Shewanellaceae > Shewanella > Shewanella phaeophyticola. The sequence goes on along the minus strand of NZ_JAODOQ010000001.1, from coordinate 1,060,327 downwards.
TAACAAAATGAATACAAAAATAAACCTCATCACCTTAGCCCTATTGTCTAGTTGCAGTTTTGGCGTGCTAGCACAAGGTTATGGCCTAGCCAACGCAAAAACAGACTCGGTAAAATTTGATGCCTGGAAATGCAAACGCTGCGTGGTCGAAACCGGTACGACCGGTAGCATTAGCGCAGGTATTGCATACAACAGTGAAGATGATATTTATTCAGCCAATGCATTTAACAGCAGTAATGAAGTAACAGGAAAAGTTGATGCCGATATTCGTTACCGCGGCGAAAAAGGCTATCAAGCCAATGTTAATGCCCATAATTTGGGGATGGACAATGGCCGCATGGACATCGATGTGGGTAAACAAGGTGTGTATAACATCAATGTCAATTACCGCACATTTGCCCATTATGAGTCGAACAGTGCGTTAAGCCCGTACCAACAAATCGGTAGCGACTACCTCACGCTGCCAGATAATTGGGTAACAGCAGGCTCAAGCCCTGACATGACCATGCTCAACAGTAGCTTAAATCCATTAGAGTTATCGTTAAACCGTGACCGTTATGGCATGGGCGTTGAGTACCAAACCGAATCACTATTAACAACTTATGTGAATTTTCAACGTGAAGATAAAACCGGCACTAAAACAACATCAGGCAGTATTTATAACCAATCGATGATGTTAGCCGAGCCCGTTGATTACACCACTGATATCCTAAATGCTGGCATTAAACTTAAAGGCGACAACTGGTTTACTAGCCTTAATTATACTGGTTCAGTCTTTAAAAATGACAATAGCCAACTAGGATTCGACAGTGCCTTTAACCCAACTTTTGGCGCTCAAACAAGCGGCTATATGTCATTAGATCCTGATAACGAAGCGCATACAGTGTCTTTATTAGGTCAATATAATCTGGCTAAAACCAACTTAAGCGGTCGTTTACTTATTGGTCAAATGACCCAAGATCAATCACTCACCAGCATAGGTTATGGTTATGATTTACCGGCTGAAAGTATCGACGCCAAAGTCGATATCACTGGCATGACCCTTAAAGCGACGACCCGACTTAACCGTGAATGGCGAGTCAGTGGTAGTTATGATTACAACGACAGAGACAATAAAACTCAAATAGAGCAATGGACTCAAATCAGCATCAATGATGTCACTGGTGAAGCTGAATACAACACCCCTTACGACCTTACCACTCAACGAGCAAAATTGTCTGCTGACTACCGGATCTCTCAGGGAATTAAACTGGATGCCGGTTACGACTTTGAACGGGATGAACGCAGCTACCAAGATCGAGAAACCACCGACGAAAATAACCTGTGGGCTCGTGTGCGGGTAAACAGTTTCGACAAGTGGAATATGTGGTTTAAAGGCAGCTTTAGCCAACGCGATGGCTCAGAATATCAAGCATCTGAAACCTCATCCACTGAACAAAATGCCCTATTACGCCGTTACTATCTTGCCGATCGTGACCGCAGTCAAATTGAAGCTCGATTTAGCCATACGCCATTAACAGACTTAACCGTCGACTTTGGTGCTCGCTACTCCCTAGACGATTACACCGACACAGAAATTGGCTTAACGGAGTCAACCGACACTTATTATGATGTCAATGTCCATTATGCCGTTAATGCCGATGTATCACTGAATGCGTTTTATAACCACCAAACCATTGAGTCTGAACAATCGGGTAGCTCAAGTTTCAGTGTCGCAAACTGGCAGGCTGATATTGAAGACACCATTGATTATATTGGCGCTGGTATCAGCTACAGAAACTTAATGGACAGTCGACTCAAGCTCGGCCTAGATTACACCTACTCAGACTCTGACAGTACCACTCAAGTCAGCCAAGGGGTAACCGGTGATTACGGCGACTATTTTGCAAAAGTACATAACCTTAACTTATATGGTGAATATCAAGCTACAGACAACATGAGTGTTCGTGTTGACTACCAAATGGAAAACTATCTTGATAATGACGCATCTAATGACATCAGCGCAGACACCATCTGGAATGTGGTCAGTTTTGGCAATGTAGATCATGATTACACCGCACATATGGTGATGCTGAGTATGACTTATCGCTTATAGTCGCTGCATCTTGTAACGGTCTTTAGTGACCGTCACAAGAAAAAATAATGCGTAATCGCGTACTACTTCGGTTATTAAATACCAGCATGTTAAATGCTGGTATTTTTTAGCTGCCAATACATAAAGCTTGCAAACAAGTTGCAATTAACATTACATTAACAGTTGAATGACTTGTGATTGAAATTTGGGCAAAAGGATGTGCCCACATTTTATTGCCTCTCCACTGCCCTGCACGTTACGCTCAGCATATTTTTTTACATTGATTGTTACACTCTATCCAACATACGTTATCATAAAACACATCGTCTGCTCTGCGGCTGTTGTTATGGTATAACCCATTATCAAACAAACGATTAGTATGGTGTCGCGTTGACAAAAATAGCTTAATTATTAACGACCTCTTGATAACATCATTAGAGGAATACTCGAGGGCATTATGCTTCAAATAGACACGGATATTGCGAACAAGATTGTCGACCGAACCATGAAAATAATCGGCCACAATATCAATGTCATGAACGCTCAAGCTGTGATCCTTGGTTCAGGTGAAAAACATCGAATTGGCTCCATTCATGAAGGTGCTTTATTAGCCATCAGTCAAAATCGTAATGTCGAAATTAGTCAAGCCATAGCCTCAACACTGCACGGCGTTAAACCTGGGCTTAATTTGCCGTTACATTATCAAGGGCAAGTGGTTGGCGTGATAGGCATAACAGGTGAGCCAGAAAGCTTGAGTCATTATGGTGAGTTACTAAAAATGACCGCCGAAATGATTGTTGAACAAGCAAACCTTCAAGAACAACTCCAATGGCAAAACCGACAAAAAGAAGAGTTTATCTCGCAGTTTATTGTGGCCAGCGAAGCAGAACTCCCCTCGCTAAAACAATGGGCATTACAATTAGGCATTGATTTATCGATGCCAAGAGTGGCTGCAATTATCGAATTAGACAGCAATAACCCGTCTTTTCAGCAAGATAATCAAGCCCTCAAACAAGTGATGTATTTACTGCAAAATCCAATGCGCGATAACCTAATCGCCATGACATCATTAACCCAGCTTGTCATTTTAAAGCCCGCTTTTTTAGACGGTAAACAATTTGACCCTGAACTTGAAAGCCAACGCATAGATAAATTACTCAAACGTTTACCGGCTAATATGCAACTGAGCTTGCATATCTCATTAGGGCATTATTTTAGCGGTGACTTAGGCATTACATATTCTTACCGCACCGCGAGAAGAAACACTCGACATAGGTAAAAAATATCACCCCAATAAGAGCAAATATTTATATCAAGACTACAGCTTACAAGTGCTGCTTTCAGGGTTGCGCCATCATTGGCGTGGTAATGCCCTTGCAGGTGCCGTATCAAAAATTGATCGAAGCTGATAACAACCAACAACTGCAAAAAACCTTAGCAGCATACTTAGAACATTTAGGTGATTTACAGGCTTGTGCCAAAAGTTTGTTTATTCATCGTAACACCCTGCGCTATCGCCTTGATAAAATACAATCGATTACTAATGTAGACTTACATAATTTCAATGGCTTACTCAGTTTATACCTAGGTCAATTAATCCATCAGCCTGAATAACTCGCCTACGCTTAATTTTGTGCAAACGCACAACAAATCAATACTAATAGCCACTCAGTTGGTGCAAACGAACAAAGCTATTTAAGCTTAATGATTTACTATTATTGAGTACTTTCTACCTTCAAACAATAATAATACCAACCGTACTAATGACTTGATCATGTAATGGGGATTCAAATTAAGTTAATCAATACGGAGGCTTGGAGGCATCGTTATATTTGGCTTTTTGTGAGTCTAATCTCTGCATCATTGCGCTACCAATAGAGGCACGTTCTTTATTAGTGGAAACCAATATACCTTGCAGTGGTTAGCTTGAGTCACTTTGCCGTAAACAAAGTGATTTACCTTCTCGCCAAACCTAACGCTTTTAGCATTCTGAGTGACGAACATTAGTGTTAAAGGCCAACCCTTTAAACATTAATCCGACATAAATTGAACAACTTATGATAACCAGAGCACAATAAAGCATTAATGTGATTGGTATAAATAACGAGTAATATATGGGACTAATACTAATTCTACTTGGCGTAATTGCGTTCATCGTCGTCGCCACCTCTAAGTTTAAACTACACCCTTTCTTAACATTGATCTTAGCCTCGTTTATCGCGGCTTTTGCTTATGGTTTGCCTAGTCAAGAAATCGCGAAAACCATCACCGGTGGTTTTGGCGGTATTTTAGGCTATATTGGTTTAGTGATTGTCTTGGGGACAATCATTGGCACCATTTTAGAAAAAAGCGGCGCGGCGATCACAATGGCAGAAGTGGTGATCAAACTGTTTGGTCAACGCTTTCCAACGTTAACCATGTCGATCATCGGCTACCTGGTGTCTATTCCGGTATTCTGTGACTCTGGTTTTGTGATTTTAAACTCGCTCAAACAATCAATGGCCAGCCGCATGAAAGTGTCTAACGTGGCAATGAGTGTTGCGTTAGCGACTGGCCTGTATGCAACCCATACTTTTGTACCGCCAACACCAGGCCCATTGCCGCCGCGGGTAACTTAGGCCTAGAGTCACAGTTAGGTTTAGTCATTGCAGTGGGTGTATTTGTTGCTGCAATCGCCGCATTTGCTGGCATGTTATGGGCAAACCGATTTAAAAATGAAGAACCAGATGGTGAAGGCGCAGAAGAGTTAAATCAACAACTTGATCAACTCGATGACCTTAAAAACGCTTACGGTAAACTACCAAGTCCAACCAAAGCATTTGCCCCTATTTTTGTACCAATTTTACTTATTTGCCTAGGGTCGATAGCCAACTTCCCTTCTAAACCACTTGGCGAAGAAGGTATATTCTCAGTATTGGTATTTTTAGGCCAACCGGTTAACGCTTTAATGATTGGTTTGCTATTGTCGCTATCACTTTTAAAAAGCGATAAAAAAATTGCCGAGTTTAGTGAACGTATCAGCCAGGGGCTTGTCGTTGCAGCACCAATTTTACTGATCACCGGTGCCGGTGGTGCATTTGGTTCGGTGTTAAAAGCCACTGAAATTGGCGCATTTTTAGGTAGCAGCTTATCGGCATTAGGTGTGGGTATATTTATGCCATTCATTGTTGCCAGTGCGTTAAAGTCAGCTCAGGGTTCTTCAACCGTGGCACTGGTTGCAACCTCAGCATTAGTTGCACCATTACTCGGTGATATTGGCCTAAATTCTGAAATGGGTCGCGTACTGACCGTGATGGCGATTGGGGCTGGCGCAATGACAGTATCACACGCCAATGACAGCTTCTTTTGGGTTGTGACCCAATTTAGCCGCATGAGCGTTAAACAAGCTTATCGCGCACAAACTGCAGCAACCTTAGTCCAGGGTGTCACCGCAATGATAGTTGTGTACATCCTCAGCTTATTTTTACTGTAACCCTTAATAGAGACTATTATGAAAATCGTTATTGCACCAGACTCGTTTAAAGAAAGCCTTAGTGCACTTGAGGTTGCTAACGCCATTGAACAGGGATTTAAACAGGTTTTCCCTAATATAGAATATTGCAAAGTGCCCATGGCCGATGGTGGTGAAGGCACAGTGCAAGCAATGGTTGATGCCACAGGTGGACAAATTGTAGAATGCCAAGTCACAGGCCCATTAGGCGAACCTGTTGAAGCATTTTACGGCATTCTTGGACTGGCAGATGCAAATAGCCGCCGCACAGCCGTAATTGAAATGGCTGCGGCATCAGGGCTTCATTTAGTCTCAACAACTCAACGTAACCCTCTGTTGACCACCAGCTATGGTGTGGGTGAGTTAATAGCAGATGCACTTAACAATGGTATCAAACATATCATTTTAGGCCTTGGTGGCAGTGCCACCAATGACGCTGGCGCTGGTATGATACAAGCACTTGGGGCTAAGCTCACTGATGTGAATGGCCACAACATTGCTTTGGGTGGTGCGGCATTAGCAACACTGCATAATATCGACCTTGATTTACTTCATCCTTACATCAGTGAATGTATAATTGAAGTCGCTTGCGATGTCGATAATCCATTATGTGACCTCGAGGGGCTAGCGCTATTTTTGGCCCTCAAAAAGGGGCAACTCACTTAATGGTGGAGCAACTCGATCAAGCTTTGGCTCACTTTGCTAATGTGATTAACCGTCAAGCTTCACCGCATATTAAACTCGGCTGTGAACATCAAGCGGGTGCAGGTGCTGCTGGTGGTATGGGCTTTGGGGTTATGGCATTACTCGCTGCAACCTTAAAACCTGGCGTCGACATTGTGACTGAAACGGTTCAGCTTGCACAACATTGCCAGGATGCTGATTTAGTCATTACCGGCGAAGGTCGCCTTGATGCGCAAACTGTGTTTGGTAAAACCCCAATGGGCGTACTCAATGTTGCCAAAAGATACAATGTACCTGTCATCGGCATTGCAGGCTGCCTAGGTGATGGTGCAGAGGCCATTTTACAGCAAGGAATGAAAGCGATATTTCCAATTATTCCGTCATTACAGCCGCTAGAGCAAGTATTGACAGAAGCGCAAACAAACCTCACTCACACTGCGCAAAACATTGCAGCTGTTTGGTCATTATCCCTTAAGCGGATTTAACCATATCGCCGTTAACATAAAACGCCTAACTCCCCTTGTGTTAGGCGTTTTTTTAACACTGTAATTTAGTGCAAACAAGATAAATACTTGAAGCAATGCAAGGCTTAAAGTAAAGTTAGCACCCTCATTTCGTCCCATAAGCATCATGGTTATTTGTATCCATGAGTCATTGGCTATAGAACGAAGTATTCATCACAACGGCAAGTTAAAATGACCTCAAAAATTCCCCGTCAAGCACAGGCTTCAGCAGACAGTTTATTGCGTATCTTTACCGCGCCCGAAGACGCTACCTCGACGTTAAGTATTATTGAGCAGAAGTTATCTCAAGATTTAGCCGGATTTTTAGGCAACAGTATTGCCGCTTTAGAAAAGCCTCTATCTGAAATTGAAACAGATTTTAATACTTATCAAATTCCAATAGATCCTACATTTGTTTCTGATTACGCTGACGAAATTATGCAAAATTTGGTGGCTCACTCAGTCCATACCGCGGCGCCAAGTTTTATTGGTCATATGACCTCTGCTCTACCTTATTTTGTGTTGCCGTTATCTAAAATGATGGTTGGGCTTAATCAAAACTTAGTTAAAATTGAAACATCAAAAGCTTTCACCCCACTTGAGCGTCAGGTGCTAGGCATGATGCATCACTTAGTGTACCAACAGCACGGCAACTTTTATGATCAATGGATGCACAGTGCCAATCATTCCCTTGGTGCTTTTTGTTCAGGCGGCACAGTGGCAAACATCACCGCATTATGGATAGCCCGCAACCGTTTGCTCAAACCACAAGGTGACTTTAAAGGGATCACCCGCGAAGGTATGCCTAAAGCGCTGCGTTTTTATGGTTTTGACGATTTAGCGATTTTAGTGTCCGAGCGTGGACATTACTCTTTAGGCAAAACCGCGGATTTACTGGGCATTGGCCGCGACAATATTATCAGCATCGCAACAGATGAAAACAATAAAGTTGATGTCGAGGCAATGCGTCAAGCCGCTCAAAAATTAGCGGCGCAAAATATTAAGGTGATGGCAATTGTTGGCGTTGCAGGCACCACAGAAACCGGTAATGTCGACCCGTTAACAGAGCTAGCAGAATTAGCTGCAGAGTTACAATGCCACTTCCACGTTGACGCAGCTTGGGGCGGTGCAAGCCTGTTATCTAACAAATACCGCCATTTACTGAAAGGCATAGAGTTAGCTGACTCTGTGACGATTGACGCCCATAAACAAATGTATGTGCCTATGGGCGCAGGGATGGTGTTATTTAAAAAACCAGAACTGGCACAAGCCATTGTGCATCATGCAGAATATATCTTACGAGTCGGCTCAAAAGACTTAGGCAGTCATACCCTTGAAGGTTCACGCCCAGGTATGGCGATGTTAGTGCATGCTTGCCTGCAAATTATTGGCCGCGACGGCTATGAGATTTTAATTAATAACAGTTTGGAAAAAGCCCGCTATTTTGCATCCATTATCAAGCAGCACCCAGAGTTTGAATTAGTCACCGAACCTGAGTTGTGCTTATTAACGTATCGCTTTATCCCAAATACTGTTCAGCAGTTACTCAACAGTGCAGTGGCGAACAATAATGAGACGCTAGTCGCTCAAATCAATGAGCTTGTCGACGGCTTAACCCAATTTATTCAAAAGCATCAGCGTGAGCAAGGCAAGTCATTTGTGTCCCGCACACGTATTCAACCTACGCAGTATTTCAGACAGCACACCACGGTCTTTAGAGTCGTTTTAGCCAATCCGTTAACCGACGAGAAAATATTGCGTGACGTGTTGACTGAGCAAGTTGAAATAGCCCAATTAGACAATGAGTTTTTACCACAACTGTTAAAGTTGGTCGCACAGACTCATCAATAACGTCGATGTTTGTGGTCGTTAGCCATATTTGAAACTCACTTTAGCTTTCACAATAATACCAATCCTTATTAAAATATGATCTATTTTAGGTTGCTAGGCCTAATACAATGAAAATGACTGTAGGTGTCGTCCTCTACATCAAAGTCATTTGAAGCAGTAATGGGGGTGTGACACAGCCCCGAAGGGCGAATATATCATAGTGGTCTTCTTTGTTAGCCTTTCTTAACGTACGACTGCATGGATGCAGGAGGTAGAGCAACGCAGGAGCAGTTGCCGACGACTGCATGGATGCAGGAGGTAGAGCAACGCAGGAGCAGTTGCCGACGACTGCATGGATGCAGGAGGTAGAGCAACGCAGGAGCAGTTGTCGAGAACGACTATGTCTTCAAAAGGCTGCCTCGAATACCTCACTGATCATTTTCACTAAAAGAACAAATTCTAATGCGGATTAATGGAATGAACCCTCTCTACCAAATCGGCTTCAAATGAGCCATATTGATTGATGAAAAAGCAACCAACAACAGTAAGAGAGGTCTCTATGACAAGCGTAACAGTCGGTTTAGATACAGCCAAATCTATTTTTCATGTTGTAGAGAAAAATATCTCTGGTCGAATACTAAAAAAGGTCAAGCTCCCTAGAAGTAAATTGGTCGCTTACTTCGCCAATAAGGAGACTTGTACCATTGCCATCGAAGCTTGCGGTGCTTGCCACTATTGGAGTCGGGTTTTTAGCCAACTCGGACATTCGGTCATGATAATTGCACCTCAATATGTTGCGCAGCATCGTATTGGCAACAAAAATGATTTCAATGATGCACAAGCACTTGCCGATGTCGCTCAACGCGAAGATGTGAGAATCGTTCCGGCAAAGAGTATTGAGCAACAAGATGCGCAACTGTTACACCGAGTAAGAGAGCGATATGTGAAGCAAAGAACGGCGCTAGGCAATCAAATCAGAGGTTTATTGGCTGAGTATGGTGTCGTTATCCCCAGAGGGATTTCTTCTCTAAAAAAGGCCTTACCTTTTGCCTTAGAAGACTCAGAGAATGAGCTGAGTTCTCTTGTTCGAATGATGCTCGATGAGCTGATGAACGAGCTCATCACCTGGGATGAAAAAATAAAAAACATCGATAAGCTTTTTGTTAAGCAGGCTCGAGATAATGAACAGTGTCAAAGTCTTCAAACCATGACAGGGATTGGTGCATTGATTTCAAGTATTCTTTGGGTGGCACTTGGAGACGGTAAAAATTTTAAAAATGGCCGTCATTTTGCTGCTTGGTGTGGTCTAGTACCAAAACAGCACTCTACAGGTGATAAAGCTCGCTTATTAGGAATAAGTAAACGAGGAAATGCCTACTTACGAACTCAGCTCATTAATGGCGCGAGAAGCGCTTTGAAGCATGCCAAAAATAAAGATGACAGATTAAGTGTTTGGGCTGTCAACTTAGAAGCTAGAGCCGGATTCAACAAAGCCTGTGTAGCGCTCGCTAATAAGATGGCGAGAATGGCTTGAGCCATGGTCATTAAGCAAGAAAAATACAAAGTACAAGCTGTCTAACTAGCGTTAAATCACAATTACAATAGAGGTACCTTTTCACCAAATTGCTAAAGAAACAATATGATGATTGAAGGCTCATAGCCACCTAGTTCAAATCAGTTTATACCAAAGGCTCATTGAAGCCGTCACGATTGATATGATAACTAGGTGCGGATATCCATCATGGCGGGTAAATCTGATACCCAAAGCCGAATATATGGGAGCAATTGAGTATCAGAAATTGTCGTTATTGTCTCTTGCAATAAGAGAGGATTCATATATGGTATAAGGCACCAAATTACAGACGTAAAAAAGCCCCGACCAATGTCGAGGCTTTTTTACACCATACTTAACGTATGTAAAGGATGGTACCCGAGGCCGGACTTGAACCGGCACGCTTATTCAGCGAGGGATTTTAAATCCCTTGTGTCTACCGATTCCACCACTCGGGCAAAGTGTTGTTTTAACCGTTACTTAAAATAACCATTAAATGCAATTCGTGGAGGCGCGACCCGGAGTCGAACCGAGATCGACGGATTTGCAATCCGCAGCATAGCCATTCTGCCATCGCGCCATCTTTAACCAACTTCAAACCCATCGGATAAGATAAGAAATTGGAGCGACATATCGGGTTCGAACCGATGACCTATACCTTGGCAAGGTATCGCTCTACCAACTGAGCTAATGTCGCCTATATAACTTTTACAATGCTGTATTATCACTGCTAGAAAGGTATCGTCTTTCAACCTGCCCAACTGAGCTAATGTCGCATTTTTAATCTTGTAAACAATCATGGTTAACGTTCCACCCTAAGGCTTGCTGCTGACTCATCACTTGTCTACGGGGAGGCATTCTACCGAATTAACCTCGTGTGTCAATTATTGATTTAAGCAATTTTGACTGTTTGCGCACTAAATAAACTTATTGAACTAATATTATGCTATTCAGCGGTTAAATCTTTCCAAGCTGCTGAAATATAACTCATCATCGACCAAAACGTTAATGCTGCGGCAATATAAAACAACGCAAAAGACAGATCGGTTAATAATGGGGTTGGTTTCCAAATCAAACCAACAATTGCAGCCATCTGTGCTGCGGTTTTGTATTTACCTATCCAAGACACAGCCACTACGCCGCGTTTGCCTATTTCAGCCATCCATTCACGTAAAGCTGAAATCACAATCTCACGACCAATCATAAACAACGACGCTAAGGTTAAATACATATTGTCATTTTGCTGAACCAATAACACCAATGCAGTCGACACCATGACTTTGTCTGCCACGGGATCTAAAAACGCACCAAACCGGGTTAATTGACCTAATTTACGGGCGGCATAACCATCTAACCAATCGGTTAGCGCAGCAAGCCAAAAAATAAATGCGGCTAAAAACGGTGCCCATGTGTAAGGTAAGTAAAAAATTACTACAAATACGGGTAATAGAGCAATACGAAATAGTGTCAGTGCAATAGGTACATTAAACGGCATAAAAAAACCAATTTGTCAGAAGCAGCGCCAATCTTGCCTTAATTTTAGCCCCCTCGCAATGCATCGTGAATTGTTTGTGCCATTTCTAAGCTAATTCCTGGCACTTTAGCCAATTCAGCAATACTTGCGCCTTTGACTTCTTGTATTCCGCCAAGATGTTGCAATAGGGCTTTACGCCTTTTAGTAGCCAACACCCGCGATAGACTCGAGCGTTGAAGTATTACGTGTTTTTTGGCGTTTGTTACGGTGGCCAGTAATCGCAAAGCGATGCGATTCATCTCGAATATGTAAAATTAAATGAAATGCAGGCGAGTCGCTTGGGATCTCAAACGTTTGTTCGCTGCCACCTACGGTAAAGGTTTCTAAACCGGCTTTACGCCCCTCGCCTTTGGTTACACAGATTAAGAGAGGAGCGTTATCGATATGAGTGCACTTTTCATCCACAATGGTTTGCGCCACTCTAAGCTGGCCTATACCACCATCAATAAAGAGTAAGTCAGGCACTTTGCCATTATTGTCGATTTTATCAAAACGGCGGCTAATGGCTTGTTCCATTGCTGCATAATCATCGCCGCCAGTAATACCGGTAATATTGTAGCGCCGGTAATCAGCCTTATGTGCACTCTTCGCGATTAAACACTACACAAGAGGCTACCGTGCTCTCGCCCATGGTATGACTGATATCAAAACATTCCATACGCTTAATTGGTTCGTTAAGCTCCAGCGCCTCTTCCAATAATTGAAAGCGTTGTTCAACGGTATTTTTGTGCGATAACCGAGTCGCGACAGCATTGCTGGCATTGGTCATGGCTAAGCGTAAAAAGTTCGCTCTATCGCCACGCACTTGGGTTTTAAGCTCAAACTTTTTATCAAGGGCATGCTCAATAGATTCCTCAAGGGCTTTTAAGCCATCAAAGTGATGACTGAGTATCACCTCTTTAGGAATGGTGCGTTGAATGTCGGCGTTGAGATAAAATTGCCCTAAGAACGATGACAGTACTTCTTCAATGTCGGTCTCTGCAGGCACCGAAGGATAATAACTGCGGCTGCCAAAGATTTTACCGTCACGAATAAATAATAAGTGAAAGCATGCAATACCCGAGGCATAGTCCACCCCGATAACATCCATATCACCTTTATGGTTTGACACTTCTTGTTGCTCAGCCACGCGCCTAAGGGCGGTAATTTGATCTCGGTATTGCGCCGCTTGCTCATAGTGCATATCAATTGCAGCCGCTTCCATTTTGGCCACCAGCTGCCTAATAACCTGCTTGTCTTTGCCACGCAAAAACAACCCTGCCAGTTTAACTTGTTCGCTGTATTCTTCATCGCTGACAATACCAACACAAGGCGCGCTACAGCGGTCTAGTTGATACTGCAAGCAAGGGCGAGAGCGCGATTTGTAATATAAGTCATCACATTGGCGGATTGGAAACAGCTTTTGCATTAAGTGCAAGCTTTCGCGTACCGCGCCGCCGTTAGGATAAGGCCAAAGTAATGACCTTTTTCACGCTTTTGCCCACGGTGATAAGCCAATCTTGGGTGTTTATGACCACTGAGTAAAATATACGGATATGACTTATCGTCGCGCAGTAGCACATTATATTTGGGCATGTACTGCTTGATGTAGTCGTTTTCAAGTAATAACGCATCGGTTTCACTGTGAGTCACCGTCACATCAATATGTTCGATGTGGCTGACTAAGGCTTGGGTTTTAACACTGGGGATGTTAGCGCGAAAATATGAGCTTAGGCGTTTTTTGAGGTCTTTGGCTTTACCAACATAAATGACTTGCTGGCGTATATCGTACATTCGATATACACCCGGGGCGCTGGTGACATTTTTTAAAAAAGATTTGGCATTAAAACCACTAGACATGATTAAAGCTACTTAATGCGTTACGCGGGATATTCCCAACTAAAATGAACCTGTATCGAGCATTTTGTAACGAATAGCTAAACGGGTCAACTCAACATCGCCACCAATGCCTAATTTAGCAAATAAGCGATAGCGATAACTATTAACGGTTTTTGGGCTTAAGTTAAGCTTCTCAGAAATATCGTTAACTTTTTCGCCGTTGGTAATCATTAACATTATCTGTAGTTCGCGCTCAGACAAGGTGCTAAATGGGTTTTCTTCAGAATGATTAAACTGGCTAAGTGCCATTTGCTGAGCAATTTCAGGTGATAAATAACGCTGACCGCGTGCTACTTGGGTTATTGCACGTAGCACTTCTGGTGAGGTTGAGCCTTTGGTTAAATAACCTGACGCCCCCGCTTGCATCACCTTAGTTGGAAATGGGTCTTCGGTTTGTACTGTTAATACAATAATTTTGGCTTCGGGTTGATAACGTAAAATTTTACGGGTTGCTTCTAGCCCCCCCATACCCGGCATGTTCATGTCCATCAAAATAACATCAGCTTCATTCTGACGAGACCATTGAACAGCCGTTTCACCGTCGGGCGCTTCGCCAACGACTTTGATACCGCGTTCGTCTTCCAGAATACGACGGATCCCCGTTCTCACGAGTTCATGATCGTCAACTAAATATACAGATATCACGTTAACCCACCTATTTTATTATGCGTTATTCTTTTAAATTCTTTTAGAGCCTTTTTATATACAAAACATTTATATGCAAGCTGCTGGCAAAAGTCAGTCCAATAAAACCGCGTATGTTAAGCGTTTCAATAAGCTGACTGAATTTAGCATCTTTACATTTACTTACACAAGCAAAGTCATCCACTAACGTGAGGAGTGCATACAAAACAGACAATTATGTTATCCCAGATACATTGAGTTTGAGCGAATATTTAATTATTCACCCTGAATTGTAACTATAATTGTTCGCGAGGATGCACTATCACGATGCTCGCATAAGTATAGTCCTTGCCAAGTACCCAAATTTAACCGCCCTGCCGTAATTGGGATCGTTTGGCTAGCACCAATCAGCGTTGATTTAATGTGCGCAGGCATGTCATCTGAGCCTTCATAAGTGTGCTTAAAATAAGGAGCACCTTCTGGTGCCAGCACATTAAAATGACGCTCCATATCCCCTCTTACTGTAGGATCAGCATTTTCATTGAGCGTTAGCGAGGCCGATGTGTGTTGAATAAACACCTGCATTAAGCCCACTTCAATGTTGATTAGCTGGGGAATGTGCTTAATGATTTCATCAGTAATTAAATGAAATCCGCGTCTTTTCGGCGCCAATGTAATTGATTTTTGAATCCACATCGATTGCGTTAAACCTTTAACTTTAAGCAACTTAAGCTTTAATCCTTGGTTATTTCATTAATGTTAATCGTCTTCATTAACATTAAACCAAGCCTTGAGCGCAGTAACATTTAAGCTTCAATATACCTTAAAGCACGTTCGAATAATTTAACTTAGAGCATACACTCAAGTGAACAGATTCGATATAACAATAAGTGCTAAATAAGTCGGTATAAGTGTCAATTTGAATATACTTATTAACCATAATAAAAGCATAAAAAACAACATAACCATCTGTATATAATAAACTTTAACTTTAAACCCTAGTATATTATGCAAATAAACAACGCCATAGAGAGAACACAATTTAGCACCCAAATTTACACAGCGTTAACCAGTATTATCAGGCCTCGACCTGTAACCCAGTCAATACGAACGTACACACCACAAACATAAAACACAATCGCCTACCAACCGTCACATAACATAAACGGCTTAACATTTTATTCATGGCAAGATGCACACGCTTGCACTGACTGTTTTCAATTAAAATGTGGCCAATTCAAAGCATAAAAATATCATGCAAAATGGTCTTTTCCGCCAATATGTCTGCCTAATAATATTTCGCCCACAAACAGTTTTGCAGTTAATCATTATAGTTTTCGACAATGAGATTTGCCTCACAAAATCAGTTACAACAAAGACTTAGTATCAACTTATTGCGTTTATTCTACATAAGGGATTTCTCACATAAGCCGTTATTTGCTTCATATAAAGATGTCTTTTCACATCTAAGGATACTGTAATGAAGAGTACTGATATTCGTGTTATTCCAGGCTTAATTTCAATCGCAATAATTTTGTTTCTTTGGTTTATCGTAGCGCCACCTCAGGGCGTATCAGCTAATGCATGGCATTTACTGGCGTTATTTGTCGGCACGGTTGTTGCTATTATCGGTAAAGCGATGCCGATTGGGGCAATTGCAATATTAGCCATTACGCTTGTTGCACTAACGGGGGTGACCAACGACAAGCCTTCTGAAGCAATTAAAGATGCACTAAGTGGTTTTTCTAACTCATTAATTTGGTTAATCGGTATTGCTATTATTATCTCGCGTGGCTTGGCTAAAACCGGTCTTGGTAATCGTATCGGCTATTACTTTATCTCCTTGTTTGGCCGAAAAACTATTGGTATAGGCTATGCGCTTGCGTTGTCAGAGTTAGTTATCGCTCCCGTTACGCCAAGCAATACAGCCCGTGGTGGTGGAGTAATTCACCCGATAATGAAATCTATTGCTTCCAGCTTTGGCTCATCACCAGAACAAGGCACAGCAAGAAAAATTGGCCATTACCTCGCCCTAGTGAATTATCACACCAACCCGATAACCTCGGCGATGTTCATTACCGCCACAGCGCCTAATCCATTAATCGTTAAATTAATTGCCGATGCTACGGGCGCAGAGATTAGTATCACCTGGAGTACCTGGGCATTGGCCGCTTTATTGCCCGGCTTATTGTGTATTGCGCTGATGCCGTTAATTATTTACGCGATTTACCCTCCCGAAATTAAACGTACTCCAGACGCCAGCGTGTTTGCTAAAGATAAACTGACTGACATGGGGCCAATGTCTTACGCTGAAAAAGTCATGATCAGTGTATTTGGATTGTTATTGATTTTATGGGCAGGTGTTCCCGCCATGATTTTGGGTTCGGCCTTTGCGGTCAATACTACTGCGGTTGCGTTCTTAGGGTTATCAATTTTGTTAATCAGCGGCGTACTCAGCTGGGAAGATGTGCTTAAAGAAAAAACGGCCTGGGACACGGTAGTGTGGTTTTCTGCACTGGTGATGATGGCAACCTTTTTAAATAAACTCGGTTTAGTGGCTTGGTTTTCTGGGGTGGTTGAAAGCAATATTGCCCAGTTGGGTGTCGGCTGGATGGTGTCGGTCATCATTTTGGTGGTGGTTTACTTCTACGCACACTATTTCTTTGCCAGCACAACCGCACACATTACCGCCATGTTTGCCGCATTTTTTGCCGCGGGTATCGCATTAGGTGCACCACCATTATACCTAGGTTTACTGCTTGCTGGGGCATCGTCATTAATGATGTCATTAACCCATTATGCTACGGGTACCTCACCCATTATTTTTGGGTCAGGTTATGTCTCAATGGAAAACTGGTGGTTTATGGGCTTTATTATGAGCGTAGTTAACTTAACCATTTGGGGCGTTGTTGGCGGGCTTTGGTGGAAGTTACTTGGGTTTTGGTAAACGTATCGCAATCAATTGACTGCTTTGTTACAGATTAACGCTGACAAACGGCTTAGGCGGCTTGTCAGCGTTATACTGCTATGTACTTAACATTGCGCTGATTTAGGTTTTAAACTGCTTTACGTTTAGCTCTAAGGTATGTGCAAGATCTTCTAATTGATGGCTCGCCGCGGTGATTTTGCTCGCCTCTTGTTGAGCTAACAATGCAGAACTGGTGATTTCAACAAAGTTTTGATTAATCTCTGCCGCTACAACCGATTGCTGCTCTGCTGCAGTAGCAATTTGGGTATTCATGTCACTGATTTTAATCACCGATACATTGATGGCCGTTAACGACTCTCCGGCACGTTTAGCTTGTTGAACACTGCTAGTGGCTTGCTGTTGCCCTTCATCCATCACGGTAACAGCTTTGGTTGAACTGGTACTCATGCTTTCTATCACCGCTTGAATTTGTCGTGTGGACTCTTGGGTGCGCTGGGCAAGGTTACGTACTTCATCTGCAACAACGGCAAATCCTCTACCTTGTTCACCTGCTCGCGCGGCTTCAATAGCAGCATTTAAAGCCAGTAAGTTTGTTTGCTCTGCAATGCCTTGAATAACATCTAATACGGTGCCAATTTCTTTGCTGTCTTGTGACAAAAAATGAATAATATCGGCTGCCTCACTGACTTTAGCCGCAAGTGCATCAATATCGTTTTGCGTTTGAGTCACCTCAAGCTGACCAGCGTTAAACTCATTAGTTGCAGTTTGCGATAGTAAAGCTGCATCATTGGTGTGGTTAGCCACTTCATTAACTGTGCTCGACATTTGGTTAATAGCAGCGGCGCCATTGTCTGTTGCGAGCTTTTGGTTGTTGATAAGGTGTTCGTTTTGTTGCGCGGTTTGATACAGTGCTTTAGATGCAGCAATCAACTTGTTAGCGGTAAGCATCGAGTTTTGCGTAATTTCAGTCAAATTAACGCTCAAATCCTGTACGGCACTTAAAATGCTCTGCGAAGAATCCACCTGTAATGTTACCGTAAGGTCGCCTGCGGCAATTTGTTGTATCACATCTGCGGCATACTCAGGTTCACCACCAATAATATTTTTTAAGCGTTTTACCGAGCTCAATGCAACCACAGAGCCAATCAATAAAGCAATAGCGGTAACAATTAACATCACCGACTGAAAACTGGAAGTTTGCTCGCGTGCGGTAGACACTTCTAACTGAATTTGTGTTTCTTGATAATCAATTAGATTATTAATTCTTTTAAGCCATTCACTGTACAAAGGTGAAACGGTGGTTAATAAATGCTGCTCAGCTTCAGTTTGACGAGCACTGTTGATCATCTCAAGCAAGGTAGCGGTTGCATCTAATGTGGTTACCTCAATATCTTGAATAGCTTGCAATAGCCTTACTTCTTCGTTGCTATGTTGCAAATTGGCATACATGTTATCCAAGGTTTTTGCCGCTGTTTGATAAAATCCATTAAGGCGAATGATATCATTTTGATGCTGTTGAGAACGCGACGGGTCGTTAACTAATACCGCATCTCGAATCGAAATGGCGCGATCATGTACACTGCCTCTAAAATTAATGGCTTGGCGCTGCTCCACTGCAGTTTGTTCAGACAAATGGGTTAAATTGTTGTCTGCAACACTGATTTTAAATAAACCAAACAAGGTAATACCAACCATGATGAGCAGTAAGCTTGCAAAGCCAAAATACAAGCGGCTTATTATTTTCATTATTAAAACCTTATACGTGATTGAGTATGTTAGATACTCTTGCGCGATACACGTTACGCTAAATGACTAAAGCGTAAGTAAAATATTTATACGATAGTTAAATTACCGCCATAAGCAACATGAACGTTTGCTTGCAATAAACAATAAGAACTCCATATCAATGCTTAACGTTATAATGTAACCGATGTTCAAAAAATACTAAAACTCTCGTCGATAAAGACCGAAGAAATCGCTAAATAATTTCAATGATTTAAGTTGCCAATACAAAAGAGCTAAAATCCGCATGTTTTATACAAATGCAACGATCAGTTAGCTCACGATGGTACAGCAAAATAATTATTATCGGTTAAGTGAGCATACCCTAACCTTGCTCAATATACCTATGTCGTAATTGGAAATACTTGTTGTCAAAATGGCCACTCGTGCATCCCATGCTTTCACTTTATCCTTAGCTAACTAACCTGAACTCGGGATAAGGGATGAACTTGTGCTATTTAAAATCAACATACTACCCCACCTCACTTTCAAGCTTGTCATTTGTTTTGCTAACAAGGCGAATTGACGCGTAAATCTAGCCTATTGTAAGTCAATTCAACGCAGTTAGCAGGCAAAAGGCTGTTTTAAAGGCGTTTATTATCTCGAGCTCAGGTTAACTAATAAGTGAGGATGTGATGACCCGATTTATACTGTGTAGCTTTGCGCTCGTTTTGCTCTATCCAACGGCAATCGATCTCTATTTAGTCGGCTTGCCTCAAATAGCCAAAGACTTAGGCGCGAGTGAATCACAATTGCATATTGCCTTTTCAGTGTATTTAGCTGGCATGGCGACGACCATGGTGTTTGCAGGTAAATTAGCTGACAACATTGGCAGAAAACCTATCGCCATAGCCGGGGCTATTATTTTTACCCTCGCTTCAGCCATGGGAAGTATAGTCGATAATAGCCAAACCTTTTTGATAGTCCGTTTTATTCAAGGCATTGGCGCAGGGTGTTGTTACGTGGTCGCCTTTGCTATTTTACGCGACACATTAGACGACGAGCGGCGGGCAAAGGTGTTATCCATGGTCAATGGCATTACCTGTATTATGCCGGTCATTGCCCCTGTGATTGGCCACTTGATTATGCTTCGCTATTCCTGGGCAAGCTTGTTTATTACCATGGCGGGGATGGGAGTAATGGTGTGTTTGTTATCTGTGTTTGTGTTACAAGAAACTCATAATAAAACGTTAATGTTATCAAATGAACATTCAAACAGATCCGCTCCAACAACAGATACGCAAATAGACGCGACTGAATCTTTTTATGAGCGATTTTTCTTAAGCAGATTGTTCATCAGTGCGATTGCCGTGACCGCAATTTTGACTTTTGTAAATACATCTCCGATGTTAATCATGAATACCATGGGCTTTAGCCGCGGTGAATACTCAATCACTATGGCCTTAACCGCACTGGTAAGTATGTTAACCTCGTTTTCAATGCCATTTGCGTTGTCTTTTTTCCACCAGCGTAGCTTAATGATTGTCTCTCAGGGACTATTTGTCACTGCAGCAATCATACTTGGGGTCACGCAATTAGAGCCGAGCTATCAATTGTTGAACTTATTCGGTTTTAGTCTTATTTGTGCCAGTTTTTCTATTGGTTTTGGTGTGGTGATGAGCCAAGCATTAAGCCCTTACCGCTACAGAGTCGGCGTGGCCAGTTCAATACTGGGTGTGATTCAGGTTTGCAGTTCAGCATTATTTATTTGGTTGCTGGGTTTGTTAGGGGTAAGTGCATTGAATATGCTGATATTAATCTTGCTTATTGGTGGTGTTATTAGCATGGTTTTAATATTATTAATCCCTTCACCACTGCAGAGTGACACCCATGAAGAAATCGTTAGCACGCCTTGATCTCAACCTGCTTATTACTTTGCAGTTACTGTTGCAGGAATTGAGTGTGTCTAAAACAGCCAAAAAGCTCAATGTAACCCCCTCAACGGTGAGTAAATCACTGAGCAAATTAAGAGAATGGTTTGAAGACCCGCTGTTTGTTAAAACGCCCCATGGATTTAGCCCAACTTCGCTGGCTATTAGCATGGAGCAAGAGTTAGCCGATTGGCTACAGTTAAGCAGTCAACTATTAGCAAAACGTGGTGATGAAATCCCCAATGGTATTCGCTTTAATCTTGCGATGGAATCGCCGCTCTTACTAACCATGTTTAATCAGTTAAGCCAACAGATTTACCACAAATACCCTGATGCCAAAGTCAAAGTGCATAACTGGGATTACGACTCCATTGAAGCCATTACCCGAGGAGAAGTTGATATTGGCTTTACTGGACGCGAAAGTCACCCCAGATCAAAAAGAGTCAATTGAACTGCTGCCCTACTTTATTAATTACGAAGTGTTATTTACCGATCTTCCGGTGGTTTATCTGCATAAAGATCACCCTGCATTACAACAAGAGTGGAACATTTCGACTTTTGTAAAGTACCCACAAATCAATATCACCTGGGAAAAATGTGACACCTGGGCATTGGATGAAGTGTTAATTGAAATGGGTCTAAAACGCAATATTGAGCTCACCATGGCCACCTTTGAGCAATCGTTATTTATGACCGCTCAACCCGACCACGAGATGATCACAACAGCGCCGCAATATTGCCAACATTACTGCCAAAAAGTGCACCCCGACTTGGTGTGTCTGCCCATCCCTGTCGACAGCACATTACAAGCAAAACTGATGATCCCCTTCACCCTCATTTGGCATAAACGTAATAATCAAAACCCTAAAATATCCTGGTTAAGAAACGCTATTAAAGCCCTATACAGCGATCTCAACAATCGCCATAAACACTAAGCCATATAAGGTCAGTAATGTATTAAGTAAATATTGAGATACCACTATGGGCTAAGGATATGAGT
The DNA here is from genome assembly GCF_025398315.1 of Shewanella phaeophyticola. Classification (GTDB taxonomy): domain Bacteria; phylum Pseudomonadota; class Gammaproteobacteria; order Enterobacterales; family Shewanellaceae; genus Shewanella; species Shewanella phaeophyticola. Next base: position 1,038,576 of record NZ_JAODOQ010000001.1, on the reverse strand, counting down.
GTATGAGTGTATGAGTGTATGAGTGTATGAGTGCCAAAAGTAATACAAAAAAGCCGCCAGTAAAATAGCAACTTAGTTAACCTCAATCAATGTGTCGCTGTCGATAATAAAACAACAAACTTAAAGGCTTCACTGCACGTTGACGAGTGTCAATGTGCAGTAAAAACCTTAAGCTAAGTCTGTAATAGCAAGTCAAAGCAGCAATATATTAAACAATTAAAATTGGTACTTCACACTCGCACTAAAATTAATCGGCTCACCCGGCATCGTCCATAACTTGTGGTATGAGCTTTCAAAATATTCCTCATCAAATACGTTATTGACATCAAGCATCACACTCACTCTGCTAGTAATATCTACGGCTGCTGATAAGTTAACTAATGTGTATGAAGGTAAAATATAATCAGGATCGGTTGTCTCACCGAGACGGTCGCCGACATAATTAACTGTTGCACCCAAATAAGCTTCTTTACCCATAATGTCAGTGTAATGTCGCAACGAAACATGGCCGACATGTTCAGCAACATTAATTAAGCGTGACCCTTTAGGAATTGGTACCCCCAGTCATTATCAACTAAATCTTTCGCCGTTCTCGCGTCGGTATATGCATAAGCAATATCAAGGCTGGTATCTGCAGTGAGTAAAGTTGTCAATTGCAATTCAACACCCTGACTTTCAACTTCACCTAGGGTTGCTGACAACCCGGTATTAGGCTCAGCAGTTAACATATTGGTTTTACTTGCATCATAAAGGGCTAAGCTACCAGAAAATCTATCTGCAATGTTTTGCCACTTAACACCCACTTCAAAAGAGTCGGTTTGTTCTGGTTCAAAAGCATTTCTATCTGAATCTAGACCCGAGTTTGGTCTAAAACCTTCTGCATAACTGGTATATATATTGATATTGTCAGCCAGTTCATAAACAAAGCCAAAGCGAGAAGATACCTCTGTTTGGTCTTGATCTTGAGACTCATTGGCAAGCTCATCAAATATATCTTGTTCAAAATAATCAACCCTAAAACCAACTAAAAGCTTAGCCTTGTCAGTCAATTCAATTAAATCTTGTGCATATAAGCCAAGGCCTGTTTGATCTTCAGATGTCACCGTGGTTGGAGAGGTTTCTGGCTGTTCCATCGTGTAGTCAGGATTGTTAGGGTCGATAGCATAGGTAGAGTCACCCGACCCCCACGCGGTTCGCCACACTCTGTAATCTGTATCTAATTGGAAGTTGTAATAATCTAATCCTATTAGTAGATTATTTTTTACACCACCAAGCGCTACATCACCACTGACTTCAAAACGGGCAGATACATCTTCTGCCTGATAATCTCGCTCCCTTCTTTGTCTTGATAGCAAATCAGGGTCGGTATAAATCAACTGACGACCAGCAGACAGCTCAGTATCAGAAGATGTACCTTTAAATGATGAGTCTCGATAAGCCAAGCCCGCTAACAAATACCAACGATTATTCAGTTGATGATTTAACAATAATTGATGGCCTAGCGCCTTCACTTTATGTGCACCATCTCGAGTGTCGCCATAAAAATCAGCAGGGTCGACAGAATCAAAGTCATTATCTAACACGTAAACACCACGGTCTAACGCTTTGCTCTGCTCCACAAACTCCATTTCATAGCTTAAGCTAGTGAAATCTGAAATATTCCACAAAAAAGAAGGGCTTAAATTTAAACTTTCAATGTCAACGTTATCTCGATAGGTATCAGAATCTTCGTAAAAGCCGTTTATACGGTAAGCCACATCATCAGTAAGACCTTTAGTGTGGTCAAACTCAGCTTGTTTTTTATTGTAACTGCCTATTGTTCCCTGAATGTAGCCTTGCTCTTCAAATTGCGGCTTTTTGGTAATGATATTCACTGTGCCGCCCGGCTCACCTTGTCCGTATAACGCAGAACCAGGCGCCTTTCATCACTTCAATGGTTTCAATGTTAGCCGTGTTTCTATTACCAGTATAACCGCGTGAGTTAAAACCATTAACAAGAGTACCCGTTGGGTTATTTTCGTCACCAGAAAAACCACGCACAGCAAAACTGTCAAACATGCCACCAGAATTATTTTGTCTTACGATACTTGGCGAAAAATCCAAGGCATCCATAAAATGAGTAATACCCTCGTTTTTTATGGTATCGGCGTTAATTCTATCGACAGCTTGAGGGGTATCAATCAATGGCACATTACCACGGTATGGCTGCCATAATCGTTTCACTTCAATACGCTCAATGTCATCTTGAACGCCTGATGTTTGAGTAACATTATCTTGTGCTAATACGCCATTAGAAATGACTAATAGTGAACATATAAAGTGCTTTTTCACGTGTTTTGCCCTAGGGGAATAAAATTAAAAAGAATGTTACAACATATCATTACATACAGTCAAAGTGGTACTCGTTATAAACTGTTTAAACATACATGATGAAACAAAGATAATTGTGAGAAGTTAATAGTGAAGCTGAGAAGTTAAATCCTAACACCCATAATAAAAAGTAGTAATAGCGCTGGTGACTGCTCGCCTTTCATTGCTGAATAGCCATTAATTGTGGGTGGTCACGTTTTGGGGTGTGTCTTGGTCTGGTCATCTTTAATTACCGTTTGTGAAAGGTAAATAAAGCGTAGTTGAGTGCTCGATATTTAGCCAACAATCTTGGGTGTCTTAATTATTCTTAGTATTACTGGCAAACCCATCGCCATCCTCGGCATGTATTTCCCGGTAAAGACGGTAAACCAGACTCGCTGATGAATCGCGGCGGTATTCAAAAGGCCATGAAAAAAGTGATTTCTGAGTGCAACATTCACAAATCTATCAGTCCACATAATTTACGTCACAGCTATGCGACTCATTTGCTAGAGCAAGGGTTAGATTTACGCTCAGTACAGCACTTGCTCGGTCACAACAGCCTAAACACCACAGCAAGGTATACACGTCTCACTCAAATTACCCGTAAGAACACGGCCTTGTCGGTTAACCAGCTCACTAATAATTTGGTGTTGAAGTGGGAGTGTGACATATGAAGTTTATCGATATTTTACGTGACCATCTTGATGTGTTTAATCAAGCTTATGATGGCCAAATAACAACATCAATGCGCCATGCCATTAATGCCATGCTGAGCTGTCGCGCTCACACCCAAAGAGCTAGCCACTGGGCTTGTCAGGGGTGCACTCATACAGCAGATTTCCCGCTGTCATGTGGTCATCGCAGTTGTCCTCAATGTCAGTACAACACCACGGCAGATTGGTTAGCGAAGCAACAGGCTAAACTGTTACCTGTCGATTACTTTATGGTGACATTTACTTTGCCATATGAACTGCGTGTGGTGGCTAAATATCAACCGGAAGCACTCTATCCAGCCATGTTTTCAGTGGCTGCCAGTGTGCTCAAGGACTTTGCGCTTAACTCTCCAAAACTTGCCGGTGATTTTGGTTTCACTGGCGTGCTGCATACTCACAGCCGGCGGCGAGATTTACATCCGCATATTCACTTTATTATTCCAGCGGGCAGTTTCAACAAAACCCAACAACACTGGAAAAAGAATAAGGGCAAATACCTGTTCAACGCTTTCAATTTAGCTAAAGTGTGGCGCGCACGTTTGCTGGAACAGTTGGCAAAACTGAATCTCAAACTGCCAACCTCACTGCCGAAAAAATGGGTGGTTGACTGCCAGCATGTGGGTAAAGGGTTGCCTGCACTGCAATATCTATCACGCTATCTTTATCGTGGTGTACTGCCTGACAAAAACATCAAAAGTGAAGCCGATGGGCTTGTCAGTTTTAAGTATAAAGACAGTCAAACTCAGTCTACAAAAGTACGAACCTTACCCGCCACAGAATTTCTCTGGTTGATGCTCCAGCATGTGTTGCCTAAAGGGTTACGACGAGTGAGAGACTATGGATTACTCAGAGGCAATGCCAAAAAACTCAGGCTACAAATACAACTGATGCTGGCGGTTGCTGGGGCTGTATTTCCAATCATTCCCGAGATAAAGTGCAGATTAGCAACGCGCCGTTGCCCCTGTTGTCAGCAACCAATGCGCTTTATGGGCATAGTGAAACGACCGACAAACTTAATACCCTGAACTTATGTTGAAAATGATAATAAGGATAATGGCTTAACTGAATACCGTGGAGGGTTAATTTAAGATACTGAAATATAGCGAGTTAACTAATTAGCAAGGAGGCTAAGGGAACTGGCTGTCTACTGAAAAGTAGCTAGCTAACAATCACATCAAACAGCGCGTTTTCTCGAGCTGTTAATTACATAATAAAGAGTCACATCTCACGTATTCGGGCTTGTTCAACACTTGGGATAAGGACGCGGCTTCGCGCGGCCTATCCTTATTAGTTAGTAATCATTTGCGCTCCATTATTTCAGGATCGTTTGTACTTTCTTCTATTTGGTCTTTTAATGCATTCTGAACATCAGCCAATGCACCTATTCGTTTTTCAACCACAGCTTTATAAATTGCAGAATAAGGGAAGCTGTATACGAATATTTCTTTATGGATCACACAAAAGTCAGTGCCTTGCTTATCCTCATAAATGAACCACTCAACAGGTAAATCTTTGGACATTAGGTTTCCAAAATATGAACCGAGAGTTTCAATTACAAAGTTTTCATCATTTTTATTATTTGAATTGTTGGCACGCCAAAGTTCAATTGTTTTATCTATATCATTGGCGTCATAGGACTCTTTCTCGCCAATATATTTAGAAATAAAGCTAATCGCCTCTTTTGATTTTAGCTCGACAAATTCAGCCTGTTCCTGAGTTAAAGGTGCAATCTCAAAATCAGCGGCTTTGGATTTACCGCCAAATAGAAAACTTAAGAGTCCCATAATTAGAATTAATCTCATACTATCCATGATTACTAACGCTGCCAGCACAGGCCGGAGCTGTATTGCTTTGTTTGTGCTAGCGTAGCGATAAAGCACAAATGAAGCAATGCAGTGGAGGTCCAGCCAGCTTGCTGGCGATTGTGGCTGGCCTTGTTAGCCTTTTCCCGAAATATGATAAGTGGGCGATTGCATTTGATGAACAACATTAAATGACTTAAACGCAATCCTAGATGTTTCAACTTCAATTTGTACATTAAATGGTACATTTTTAGTGATTTCGTCTTTTGTAGTTGTGTTTAGTGGCTCAAGAACTATTCCTTTAACTTTAATGTCACTTCCCAACCGATAGAAACTTAACCCGTTTCGCTCGAAGGTTTCAATAGCTTCCAGCTGTACACGTACTTCCTCTTCGTAGAGATCACTGTTCGTATTTCGTAACAAACATCTTAAACAGCTCTTGTTTTGCACTATCATCGCGGTCTCTCATCAGGCGATGCAAGTCAATTGAAGACCTATCTGGTGAGTAGATTACTGGAACTGCGTGATCATCAGGAACTTCTAACTTCAGGGCTATGCCCTTATGCTTATCTGCATAGTGCCCCCATAAAAGCGGACTTGACCAAGACTTACTACAACTTAAAAGACGAAGTTTCTTATTAAGCTTTTCCTTTAACTCGACCAACACCTTTCTTGATAATTTATCTTCAAGCGACATTGCCATAAGTTCAAAAGGATCATTTAGATCATTGAACTTAGAAACCTTAATCTCTTGATTCTTTAGAGCGTCAAGGGCGTATTCTGATGACAAAAAGTGGTAGATTTCCATAAGAGGCTAACGAGCCTGTAGAATTACTCGTTTTTAAATTTATTTTGATTAATGAATAAACAATATCTGAGTTTATATTTTGATTCAATTATTTAGTGGTGTTTAGATTATTATTTAGCATGCAGTTTTGTTGATTTTTTTAGTGTGCTTTAGGCAAATACGTAGCCACCCATTTTTTGAACAAATAACATAACTCGTTTTCATGGCTTTGGCGAGGGTTACGAACGATGTGATCAACTCATCAATCTTTATCGATACAGCTAAAATATTATCGTTAAATGAGTGGTTTATTCATCATTTGCAGAATTCAACACAGCAGAGGACCTTGATATCAATCAAGTATAAGGTGAATTGTAATTTGATTGGGGATGATGACTTAAGCGCACAGCCAGCGCTGACAATTTGCAGCGCCTTGTCGTCGTTTTCGGTCTAAATGCTCACAGTATTCAGTTAATAGGCAAATACGTAGCCACCCATTTTTTGAACAAATAACATAACTCGTTTTCATGGCTTTGGCGAGGGTTACGAACGATGTGATCAACTCATCAATCTTTATCGATACAGCTAAAATATTATCGTTAAATGAGTGGTTTATTCATCATTTGCAGAATTCAACACAGCAGAGGACTCTTGATATCAATCAAGTATAAGGTGAATTGTAATTTGATTGGGGATGATGACTTAAGCGCACAGCCAGCGCTGACAATTTGCAGCGCCTTGTCGTCGTTTTCGGTCTAAATGCTCACAGTATTCAGTTAAGGCAGGCAGTGCACCTACAGCACCTTTAAATAATGCACCAAATTCAGTGGTGATTTTAAGCCAATTATCTGCGGGGATGTTGAGTCTATTCAGTATGTCCTGGCTACTTGAACTAATGGCGCCACGCTTATCTTCTCGAATTATCCGACCGGTATCTTCAACCAGTACAATGTAATCTTTCACGCTGAACATGAGTCCGTTAGGCATATTGAGTCTTTCATTACCCACAAACGGTAATAGCTCTGGTGGTTGCTCGCCTTTCATTGCTGAATTGATACGGCGCTGAATACTGGTGTAATCCGAGGTTTCAGGGGTTGCAGCCATTTTGGCTCTGACAGGGTTTAAATCGACATAAGCCATACAGGCTAAAACTGCGGCTTCATCAAGCAGAGCTTGAGACTTAAAGCGCCCTTCCCAGAAGCGACCTGTACATTTATCTTCTTTGTTGGCCATTCTGGCGATGGGCTCACTGAGTGAGCGCATAAACCAACTGATATCAATTAAGCGCTTACGGTATTCAGTAATGCATTCATTAACCGTTTGAAGCTCAAATGAGTTAAGGTCTTCTTTCAGGTATTTGTGTGTGAGTAACGTGCCCTTAAAGCCTTTGTGCCATTGAATGAGCACTTCTTTATCTGACCACTGTTTTGCTTTATCAGCATCGACTTTTATAACCACATGTAAGTGATTGCTCATCACGGCATAAGCACAGATATCAATGGCAAAAATGGTCGCTAACTCAAGAATGCGTGAATCAACCCACTCGCGCCGATGCTCAAAGTTCTCACCAGTAGATTTATCGATTCCACATAAGAATGCCTTGCGTACTACTCGGGAACAGCAGTGGTAGTAAGGCGTATCTTCTAGACTAACGATAGTTTGTCTTGGTCTGGCCATCTTCTATTACCATTTGAAAAGGGTAATAAAGCCTAGTTCAGTGTTGAATATTTAGCCAGTTAGAATGGGTGGCCATGTTATTTGTTATTAATCCTATCACTAAGGACAGCAGGAATATTTTCTTCGCCAAAGAACAATTTTAAAGTATCTTGAGTCATTCCTTGGTCAGGGTATTTGTAATAAAGATATATTTCAAAGAATTTTCTAGCGTTATTCCCAAAGTTATAGAATGTAGTGTAATTCTCATCGTTTATTGAAGTTATTGCTGCGCATTTATGAATCTGATGAAATAAGAAATAACTTAAATACGTAGCCACCCATTTCTTGAACAAATAACATAACTCGTTTTCATGGCTTTGGCGAGGGTTACGAACGATGTGATCAACTCATCAATCTTTATCGATACAGCAACTTAAATACGTAGCCACCCATTTCTTGAACAAATAACATAACTCGTTTTCATGGCTTTGGCGAGGGTTACGAACGATGTGATCAACTCATCAATCTTTATCGATACAGCTAAAATATTATCGTTAAATGAGTGGTTTATTCATCATTTGCAGAATTCAACACAGCAGAGGACCTGTGATATCAATCAAGTATAAGGTGAATTGTAATTTGATTGGGGATGATGACTTAAGCGCACAGCCAGCGCTGACAATTTGCAGCGCCTTGTCGTCGTTTTCGGTCTAAATGCTCACAGTATTCAGTTAAGGCAGGCAGTGCACCTACAGCACCTTTAAATAATGCACCAAATTCAGTGGTGATTTTAAGCCAATTATCTGCGGGGATGTTGAGTCTATTCAGTATGTCCTGGCTACTTGAACTAATGGCGCCACGCTTATCTTCTCGAATTATCCGACCGGTATCTTCAACCAGTACAATGTAATCTTTCACGCTGAACATGAGTCCGTTAGGCATATTGAGTCTTTCATTACCCACAAACGGTAATAGCTCTGGTGGTTGCTCGCCTTTCATTGCTGAATTGATACGGCGCTGAATACTGGTGTAATCCGAGGTTTCAGGGGTTGCAGCCATTTTGGCTCTGACAGGGTTTAAATCGACATAAGCCATACAGGCTAAAACTGCGGCTTCATCAAGCAGAGCTTGAGACTTAAAGCGCCCTTCCCAGAAGCGACCTGTACATTTATCTTCTTTGTTGGCCATTCTGGCTATAGGCTCACTGAGTGAGCGCATAAACCAACTGATATCAATTAAGCGTTTACGGTATTCAGTAATGCATTCATTAACCGTTTGAAGCTCAAACTGGTTAAGCTCTTCTTCTTTTAGGTACTTGTGCGTGAGTAACGTGCCCTTAAAGCCTTTGTGCCACTGCATAAGCACTTCTTTATCTGACCACTTTTTTGCTTTGTCAGCATCGACTTTTAGCACCACATGTAAATGATTACTCATCACGGCATAGGCACAAATATCAATAGCAAAGATGGTCGCCAATTCAAGGATACGTGAATCAACCCACTCACGCCGATGCTCAAAGTTATTACCAGTAGATTTATCGATTCCACATAAGAATGCCTTGCGTACTACTCGGGAACAGCAGTGGTAGTAAGGCGTATCTTCTAGACTAACGATAGTTTGTCTTGGTCTGGCCATCTTCTATTACCATTTGAAAAGGGTAATAAAGCCTAGTTCAGTGTTGAATATTTAGCCAGTTAGAATGGGTGGCCATGTTATTTGAAAAGGGTAATAAAGCCTAGTTCAGTGTTGAATATTTAGCCAGTTAGAATGGGTGGCCATGTTATTTGTTAGAATGGGTGGCCATGTTATTATTTGTTAATAGTTATAGTGTACATATCTCCTTATGAGTTTTTACAGAGTACGTAACTGAATATAGCTCATCGATACTATCCACCCCCACTCTGAGCTCATACAGTGGCTCGCTTGAGTCCCTTAAGTTAACTGAAGCAGAGTGCACTCTTACTCCGGAATACTCAATTTTATCGATAGGATGGCAGTTTGAAAACTGAATGCCATTCCTTACTTTAAGTTCAATTTCGTCCTTTTTATCCATAAGAAAAGACATCGCATCAACACTAATACCTTGAAATAGTTTTGGTGGGAGGTAGAGTATTAAATTAGAACAAGAGCCTCCAATCTCCCTTCCTACCATGAATGTGGTAGTTCTGCTGAACTCATCATCAGAAGCGGAGTGCCAGTCAGTATATGACAAACAAAATTTTGAAAATATTACCCTTGGTTTAAATTTGACCCACCAATGCTTATAAGATTTATTAGCAATTATTTCCTCGCTACCGCCACAATCATCAACGGTCTGAGAGCTACACAGACCGCCAGTCAAGCCATTAACATCAAGCCTACTTAACACCGAACTCTTTTCGTTAATATTGGCAAGCGTCAAGCTGGGAATGATTGAAATAAAAAATATAATAATAATTCTCATCATAAAAAACACCTATCTATAGCCATTGTATAAGGTTTTGATATCTTGTAACGTAGCTTTAACGTCTTTATATCTACTGCTATTGGTCATTATCGAGTTGCAAGAAGAGCAGTTTCTAAGCCCTAAGTTGTGACCTAATTCATGTCCAGCCACATCATTTCTGTACAATACCCTACTAGTGGGTAACCACATATCACTGCCTGATACAGTTGCTTCACCTAGCGGCCCATTTGCCTTAGCTCCCGGCGCCAAAGGAACTGTGTTGCAGTTTGTGCATGCATTCACAACTATATCAATATCACCAGATATTTTTTGATTAAATGTTGCCCCTCTAATGTTTGCAATCCCTTGGTAGCGATTTCCATCTTGATCCGTCATCACCTCAGTATTCCAAGAGTCATTCATATCACTTGCAGAAGAATGACTCTTCCCTTCATCAATGACCAAGTCAAGCTCAAAGATGTGCACATCATCCTTATTTATATAAACCATAATTTTACCGTTTGCTGACAGGTATATATTTTTTCCAGCAAACTCTAAATGAGCCGAAGATTTACCCTCACCTGATGCTTCTACGCCTGCATTGAGACTAGAACCATCATTCCCCTCATCTTCATGACTCTTTGAGCCATTATCCGTAGATTTTTCTTCGTTTTTCTCGCCATTTGAAGTTGATTTTTTAAGCGCTTTCATCGCTTTATTATATTGCATCTCCTCAACTGTTTTATGGAAGGAATACATGTCTCCCATCAACTCGTTTGTGGCTACCAAGCAGATGCATTGCCACTTCGAACAGATCTATACCCGGTCGGGTCAACCCCACTCATCGGGTTATTCAAAATATACGAATACGGGTTAGCGCTCTGGCTATTCTCTGGGAACTGCAAAAACGGGTCAACACTTAAAAAACGGCCGACGTTGAAATCGTATATCCGCCCGTTCATGTGAATGAGTTCTTGGTCAATCAAATGCTCGTGATTTGTATAGCCCTTAGTGACACCTTGCCAGCTAGTACCAGATAATAAGCGAACAAAAAATGCCACCCATTTCTTGAACAAATAACATGCCCGCCTCTTTATAAACATCAGGGCAGTACAGCCGCTTCTAGCGGTAAATGAGTAGCATCAAAAGCAACGATAAGAGTAATAATGTTGTACAGAAAACTTAGGCCAAAAAGCCTTCGGTGAGCAGAGTATTATCTTGACTCACCGGGAGCGCCTATATATGGCTGTGGCCATGTCTTATACATTGACGAAATATTTTTAACAATTGATGTGTCGTTAAATGTCCTTTCGATGCTAGTCGCAATTAAAGTAGATCAGAAAGGTTAACTTTAATGTTATTACTGTCATCAAAAAATAAATGATCTCCATTCTTATGGCTTAGCATAAAATATATAGCCGTTTTATTGGCTGTTTTAACATTGAATCTTAAAGATAACGTTGATTTTTCCTTACTTAGAGGAAACATTACCCACTCAGAATCTATATAGTTAGAAACTGAAACGGTTTCAACGCGCTCACAAGTTTGTTGACGTTTTATCGGCTCAACAGTAATTAACAATTCTATAAAATTATTGTCTTTTCCTTCAAAAGACTTGTGTATGTCAATGCCACATTCTTCAATACTTTTATCTTTTGCAAGACATGAGGTACAGAAAAATAAAAGCAAAATTACCGTCCAACATTTCATTTTTTTCTCCTGATAACTTTGCATTATATCGGTCTACTGCTTGCAGGGAGACCTGTTCAAATACTCTATGTTCAATTAGCGTGTTATGCGGCCGTGCGAGGCTGATGTTATAACGATTGTAATGTCTCGATTCATGTGCAAGGGTAGCTATAGTTCTTTGAACACCCGTATATCCTCCTCCTGAGAAAGTCGCAGGCTTGTAAATGGTTGACTTTCCTCCATAGTGATATCCAAAAACCCATACTTTTTCATATCCTTCGCCGTATTTTTTTTCTGCATACTCGTTAGCATCGTCGAAATTATCGAAAGGTATAGGTGCATAGGTTTCAGAGTGATCTGCTGCATTACGAATTGACACAGCATATGCATCTTTAAACTCAACTGTTTCACCCATATTACTTATGTAATCTTTGAAGAACCGGTATGCTTCATCAAAGATTTTTTGGGAATTACTACTATCAGAGCCTAATTGTTCCTTATTAATTTTACCTATCAATTCAGAAGCTGCAGCTTTTCCTGAATTGGTACTACTATTTCCTTTATGTAGGCTAATGGTTCCTGTAGTTTTACCAACTTGCGCGGTACCGCCACCATTACCGTCAAATGATATGGAAAAGTTTTTCTCGCCATTTGAAACTGAAGTTAATTTATAAGTATCCCCATCAGCTGTCACATAGAGATTCCCACCTTCATCTTTCTCAAGCTTCTCAAACGCCTTACCTGATATAACCTCGTCTAATTCTTCAGATCTATACCCAGTCGGGTCAACCCCACTCATCGGGTTATTCAAAATATACGAATACGGGTTAGCGCTTTGACTATTCTCTGGGAACTGCAAAAACGGGTCAACACTTAAAAAGCGACCGACGTTGAAATCGTAAATCCGCCCGTTCATGTGAATAAGCTCTTGGTCAACCAAATGCTCATGGTCTGTGTAGCCTTTAGTGACGCCTTGCCAGCTACTTAATAGCGCATTACCAGATGCAATGTCTCTTGGGCGACCAAATACATCATAACCACGGTGCTGCAGTACTGCTCCGGTTTTGGCATCCATCAATGTATCGACACTGCCTAAGTGGTCGCGCAGTACATGTTGGAACGGTGATTGATTACCCAAGCTGCCCACATGGGCTTTCATCTTAATGGTGTGGTCACCAATATAGGTTTTATCTACCGTGCTGCTTAGGGTCACTTCACGCTCAAAACTGCCCACATAATACGTGGTCGATACCACACTACCATTTTGCTGTTTAACCTGTTTATAGCGGTTACCATTCGCATCGTAACTGAATGTACTTTTTACATTATTGCGGTCTACCGTTAACGGCTTGTTTTGGTCGTTATAGCTTAACGTTACGCCATCACCCGTGAGCCGGTTACCGTTATTGTCATAGGTGAAGGTTTTTGTACCACCACGGATAAACTGCCTAATGGCGTTAGAGCCTGCATTACCGCCAGCACCTTTGCCTACACTACCGTAGAGATATTGACTACCGTAATCGCCTTTAACAAGGATATTACCTGCGGCGTCATAATCATAATTAACCGCAGCATAGGTGATACCTTTGTACGTTTTAGTTGAGTCATCAACCCGCATGAGCTCGTCATAGTTGTAGCTTTCTTTGAACTGGGTAATCACGTTGTGTTGAAAGGCTAAGTTACCCATTCCATCATAATCATAATTTAAGTATTGCACCCCGATAGTACTGCACCCAGCAGAAGAGCTGGTACAGATACTCGTTGGTGAACCGGCTAAATTACGGCTAAATTGTTGAACATAATTGTTACTGAACGTTTGTTGATTAATACTGCCAAAGGCGCTGTACTCATCGATTATGCGCAGTGACTGCTCGGAACCGTCAGTAAAACGTTGGTAGTCTTCGACTAAATAACCATTGTCGTCAAAACGATAGGCCACATGCTCGCCGCTAGGGTACTGCATGGCTTTAATACGGCCAAATTGTTGCAGGCTGCTCCCCAATATAGCGGTGGCATTGTCGATTCCCATACGTCTAAAAACTCAGATATATTTATACCCAATTTATATTGACTGGTATCATGCTGTTTTATTCTAGAAACGTTACCACAGGCTATGACAGAGCAAGAGACTGAAATTGAAACTCAAGCCATTATATTTGCAAAAGCAAATCGAACTCGTATAGCACGTGAACTGACCGATTTAGGCAAATATCCCGCCGATCAACTGCCGGTCTCTATCTTTATGTGTGGTTCTCCTGGCGCAGGTAAAACTGAGGCGTCAAAAGCGTTTATTGAAGTGTTTGATGAAACAGAAATTATAAGACTTGACCCTGATGAACTAAGAGTTTACTTCCAAGAATACACAGGTAAAAACTCGTATTTGTTTCAAAAAGCAGTCAGTTTTATAGTTGAACGCACTTTAGACAGAATTTTCAATAATGACCAAAGCTTTATTTTAGATGGGACGTTGTCAAACTTTGATATTGCCTGCAAAAATATTGATCGCTCCTTAATGCGAAATCGAGCAGTACTCATTATTTTTGTGTATCAAGAGCCTGAGTTAGCTTGGGAATTTGTACAAGCAAGAGAAAAGCTTGAAGGCCGTGGTATTTTACCCTCTATATTTATTGATCAATTCTTAAATTCACAAAAAGTCGTTAGGCAAGTCAAAACCAAATACGGTGCTTCGATTAAGATAGACTTACTTATAAAAAACAACGATGGTAGTACTCGAATTTACCATGACGACATTACAGCGGTAGAGCATCATATTGAGAAGGAATACACTCGCGCTGAATTAGTAAGGCTGCTAAACTTACCTCCTGAGCCTATTTCTTAGACTGTTTTTATGTGAGAAACCTATGTCGACAAATGCATCTAAAAATAAAGTTACCACATCTAAGCTTTCAGCCTTTGTTATGAGCGCAAGTTCTGCAGAGAAAGAGCGCGTGTATGCGGAGGTTATCAAGAAGGCAACTGAATCACAGAATAAGGTGATTAGTGAAGCTAAATTAATAGCCATGTAACATTTAAAACTGGATTTGTGATACCCCAAAAATAGTTCAACAATTCGAAAAATGAATTACTCAATTCAAAATTGGCACATATTAAATTGTTTACAATAAAAAATACCAGTAGATTGCACCTATAATGTTCCTGTTTTTAATAGGCGCATTATGTGCCTTTGGGGTTCAAAGGGATTCCCCTTGCCCGAGTTTATCTCCCATCTTTTTGGAACAAAAAGTGGGAGATAAACGTACCGGGTTACGTACTAGTCCCACATAATTGTGGGCTGTTTTTGCTTCGCACTCACCGACTGCGAGCCATTTTCAACAGCCTAATATTTCGCTCTCTGCTGTAGCGAAATAATTACAGCTTTGGCAGTGTTTGTGCCTCAACTGACACTGTTACTGCCAATCGAGACAGATTGTTAATTTAGCTTTAAAGTTTATTTATTAACCACACCCGATCATCAAATTTGATATTCAATTCTCTCAATATCCTTCAGCAATGCAGCAACGTTTACATCTTTGCCGTAACGACTGAAAGTGATGTTGGGATTAGCGTGACCGACAATTTGAGCAACAATATGCTCACTGATATCCAGTTGCTTCATTTCATCGATAAACGTGTGCCTAAAGCCGTAGGCGGTTGGACGCTTATTCGCTTGCATGCCGATGTCGGTTTGAAGCTTGGCGAGCTGTTTACAGTAAGTTTTTGACCAATCTTCGTTTATACCAACGGGTTTAAAATCAAACTGCTGGGTATGTGTTGATTTTCTGTGCTCAACAAACGCAATATAACCTTGCTCAAGCAAGTATTTGTGAATGGGCACATAACGTTTAGCGTTGAGGTTCTTTAATCGTTGTACAGTACCGCTGTCATCAACGCTAATGCAGTGTACGCCATCGATTAGTTTGATATCTCCAGGTTTGAGCTGGCAAGCTTCTGAAGGCCTTAAACCACCATAAAGCATCAAACGGGTGACCCATTTGAAATCGGTTGTTGAAGCCTTAAATGATGAGCTGCTAAGTAGGCGTTTAAGCTCAGTATGCGTCCAGCGGTCTCTAGCTTGATTCGGTTTAGCTTTTGGTTTTTGACCGACAGTAACGCTTTCAAAGGGGTTGCTGGTGCAGTAATTCATTAATTGGCACCACTTAAAGAACTGAAATATGGCAGCTAAGTACTCTTTATTGCTTTTGTAGCTTCGGCCTTGAGTCAGCAACTCATCGCGATAGGTCATCGCATCAGCACTGGTTATATCATGCACGCATTTTCTCTCAGCTTTGGGTGTAGATTTTGATGATACGGTATCAATAAAATGCCGAGCACGCTGCTCAAGCTGCTTGATAGAGAACGGCCTAATGGCTGATTTTTGTTTTGAGATAATAAACGCACTTAATGCTTCGTTTAACCCAATAACAGGCTTTGCTTGCGCAACAGTGGTGGTTTCACGATATTCCGACAACTTAGTGTCTCTGATTGGGATGGAATGAGTTTTTTGCGTGATGTTGAACGTAATATCAGAATCATCAACATCAAACTGAGCTCTAAGATTGTTAATGACCTCATCGACGTAGCGAATAAAGTCGTTAATACGTGTTTGATGGTCAATAGACTTGATGATTTTTTTGAGTGTTCCGGCAACTTCAATGTTGCGGATAACCGCTTCTGCTCTGTCACGAGTCAGTAAGGAGACTTTTACGTCAAAGGGGAAGCCCTTGTCGCGTAAATATTTGGATAAACAGATACGTGTAAACGGCGTTTTTCAAGACAGTTGTCGCCTAAATTGTTAAGCAGCTTCTTTGTGTTGCTCTGGATTTAACTCCACAGCCCCTATGGGCTGCCAGTTTCGCTCTTCTTTTGACCATCGTTCTGGATGTTCATTTCTTTTTGTCTGATACAACACTTTTCGCTTCGCCAGTATCTCTACATCAAGACCATCATGTCTCTGGTTTGGTGTCACAAACTTAATCCTGCTATGTCGATGCTCATTGTTGTACCAATAAACAAATTCTTTTACCCATTTACGCGCTTCATCTAACGACTTAAAACCTTCGCTAGGCCAACGTGGATGATACTTTACCGTTCTAAACAGTGATTCTGAGTACGGATTATCATTACTCACCCTTGGGCGACTTCGTGAGGTCACAACGCCTAAATCGTACATCTTAGCTCGCATCGTTAGGCTCTTCATGGGCGCGCCATTATCAGAGTGCAACACGACATCTTTCTTCAAGCATTTCTCTGCCCAAACGCTACGCTCTAGCAGTGCTGCTGCTTGCTCACCTGTTTCGCTGTAGTGAACTTCCCAACCGACGATTTTTCGACTGTAAATATCTTCAATCATGTACAGATAATAGTGTATTCCTATCACCGTTGTAGGCAGGTAACTGATATCCCAACTCCACACTTCGTTCGCTTTTTTAGCCGTATAACTGGTTGGCTTTTTATGAACATTTCTCGGCTTAGCTTTGCCTCGGTGGTGCAGCATGTTTTTAGTATGTAATACACGGTAAAAACTCGACTCCGAAGCAATATACTCACCTCTATCGGCGAGTATCGGGACAATTTGGCTTGGTGGTAATGAGGCAAACTCTTCACTATTACACACATCAATCACGGCTTGTCTTTCAGCATGACTCAGTTTATTTCCAGGCTCTGGCCTCATTGCGGTTGGCCTTTTATCTGCGCTAATCTCACCGCCTATTCGCCAACGCTGTAAGGTTCTACTTGATAATCCAATCACGTCACAGGCCTTATCTTGTCTCGCGCCTGATGCTACTGCTGTACTGACCCACTGCGCGTGCTTCTGCCTATCGGTCAGCGAAATCAGTCTTCCTCTTTTTCCTTCCAATAGGCATCGAACTTTTTTCCGAGTACGAGTAAAGCAGCCGCTTCCGCTAACGCTTTATCCTTTCTACGTAACTCACGTTCTAGCTCGTTAATGCGTTTTTTGTCAGTCTTTTGTCCAGGTGTTGTCTTGGCTTTACTTGTCAGTGTTGTGCTTGTATTACCGGCAATGCAAGCTTGCTTCCATCCGTTGACTTGCTCAGGATATAACCCCTTAGCTCGGCAATATTCACTTAACTCAACTGCCGACAGAGAGGCTGTTTCCAATACCACTGAAAACTTTTCTTCACTTGACCACTTATCCGATGAACTGACTTTTGACACGTTTAACCCTGAGGTATTAAATTGCTTTTGCCAACTATACAGGGTTGAGAGATTAATGCCTTCTTGCTCTGCAAACTTACGAACCGACAAACCACTTTGACTAAACTTGTTTAATATAGCTTCTTTAAATTGACCTGAATGCCTTTGATAATTCACTTGCTGTAACTTACCGCTCCCTGTTTATTTGTAAATTAATTGAGGCGACAACTATCCTGACACAGGGGGTAAAGTATACGTTGTTGGGTGCTCGATAAAGATACATTGTCTGAGTCAATCCTTATGGAGAGCCCCTCAAACGCCAGAAACAAAAAAAGCCGTTGATAATCAACGGCTTTTCTCGTATTTAATGTGGCGGAGGGATAGGGATTTGAACCCAAGCAAACAGACACAAAATAAAATTAAAATTCATTATAATCAATAACTAATCGAAAAATCACATCTCAGATAGTGAACATTCGTAGTCGATATATGACATTTAAATATTTATCGAGTAGGTTGTCAATGTTTAACGCCCATAGCAGGCGCATTTATGTAGGTGATTGTTTTTAATGCCAGCGTAGCGACCGGCATAAAAACGAGCGCCGGAATAAATGTCGACCTGGCTATGTTTGTTAGGGCTGATGTACAGCTATTTCTCTTTTAAATTCTTCTAAGCTCTCTGCATCAGGAGAGGCTTCATGGCCAATGTATCCCAAACCACTACCCAAGAACGATTGTAATTTTAGCAGTAACTCTGCGGCATATTTGGGATAAGCATCATCGGTAGAAACACCGTAGATTACATGACCATCAGCTAAAAAGAATACCATAGCATGCTCAGGCTTTGCCTCATTCAATGCCCTCCAATATATTCGGTAATCTATATCCCGTTCGTTGATACATTTCACAAGAGCTTCTTTAGCCGTACTAAATATAACATCGGAGCTTTCCGAATATTGAGGAAACTCATATTCATCGGCTGTCTCATCTCTTTCAGGAAGAAATTCATTTAGAAATTCCTCAACGGTTTTTTGATCACGTTTTTCTGAGATTACATATATGTCTGAGTACGATGGCATTTGGAGCCCTAACAGCTTATTGAAGGGCAAATGAAAATTAAAGTCGCCCTTTAACTTATTGATTATTATCATCCTACATTTGCTATCTTATTGAAGTAAAGAAATTAATTGTGTCTAACAGACAAAAACAAACCGAGCTTGCACGTAAAGTAGAATTTTGGCTCAGCACACTAAAAATTAAAGCCAATAAAATCAGATAATTACGGCTTTTCTATTTTTGATACGATACAACTAAAGAACGATTTTAAATCGTTTTTTAGTTGTAAATCGATGAAATCCCATTATAACTGTACATAAAAACAGTGCGTACCATATAAAAGTGTCCCAGCTGATTTTATCTTTCACGCTTTTGGCTTTTTCACATGCGCAGCATGTGGCTGTTGGGGTTAAGGGGTTCACCCCTTGCCCGTAGCTCCTATCCGATCTTTTTGGAACAAAAAGTGGGATAGGAGCGTACCGGGTTACGTTGTAGTCCCACATAATTGTGGGCTGTTTTTGCTTCGCACTCACTGAGTGCGAAGTGATTTAAATTGCACTTTTTACGTGAAAAGTTACGCGAAATTAACGCGAAAAAAGGTGAGAATTCGATTTCTCAACAAGATTTATTATCGATTTACTCCCGTAGGATTTGATAAGTGCTGCTGAGAAATGATGCCGCTGGTAGGTTTCATCATTTCTCAGGCTGATTATTGGTTCTGTGAGAGCAAATTTTGGCGTATAAAGTCACTCAGGATTTACTGACGTTTGTCATTTTGCCATCCTACGGTGGCCAATTAAAATAATAAATCGCTCATATAAATCAGTTTCCTCAATCGTACGGGCGTAAATTGGCACAAAAGATACCGCTAGTGACCGACTAAGCGGTATGTCGTGCCTAATACCGCATCGGCAAGTGTTCCCCTTGACCCCTTTCCACTCAAACGCTTTATATGGGTTGTAACAAATTCAGCGCGTACTCGACTTTATCTACCACGGGTTTGAGTGTTTTCACATCATATTGCTTGCCGTATCGTCCATAGGTGATGTTGTGATGAACGTGCCCGACGATTTGTGCCACCATCGATTCTTCTATTTGCAGTTGTTTCAGTTCATCAATAAAGGTGTGACGGAATGAATAGGCTGTAGGTCGTTTACCTGCGATAAAGTTAAGCTGGTCGAGTAATTTGCCAAACTCACGGCAGAACTTATGTGACCAAACGCCATCACTACTAGGTTGGTAATGAAATAACGGGCTGCTTGTTAATTGACTGGTTTTTGATGTTCGGTCATTAATGGTTTGAACGAAATCAATAAAACCGAGCTCAATTAGCTTTTGATGAAGCGGAACGGTTCGTTTTGACTGTGCAGTCTTGAGTTGCTGGCTCATGCCTTCATTTGTCACGTGAATGACGCTGATACCATCGATTACGGTTATATCATTGCTGTGTAGCTGACAAGCCTCTGAAGGCCGTAAACCTTGATACAGCATCAATAGTGTTATCCATTTAAAGTCAGGGTGTTTATCGATAAATTCTTGTGATTGCAGTACGTGTTTTAGTTGCTCAGGTTGCCAGCGCTGACGCGCTAAATCATGCCCAGCTTGGTCACTTGGCTTTGATAGCTTCACTTCATCAAACGGGTTTGCGGTGGTGTAGCGCATCAGTTTGCACCATTTAAAGAACTGCGACACCGCAGCTAAGTAGTCTTTATTACTCTTATGGCTTCGACCTTCTTCGAGCAAACAATCCTTGTATTCCATCGCCTCAGCGCTGGTAATGTCGAATACATCATCTAGGTGAGTTCTTTCAATAAAGTGGCCTATACGTTGATTAAGCTGCTTTACCGTTAACACTGAGACAGACTGCTTTTGTTTGGAGTTAATAAACTTAATTAGTGCATCCGTTAATGTGACGTTAGCGACTGAATTTGTTTGCTTTTTACTACCCGAACTTTTTGAAAATACCAAGTTTGTTGATGAGGGATAATTGTCATATGTCGCACTATTATGGGCTAATTGCGTTGGCCGAGTGGGAATAAACTGAATGATTTCCCGCACTGGCTTAGCCTTATCATCAAGCGTATCAGTTACCCCAACAAAGCCTGCACGGGCATCATTAATCAATTGATTAACGTGTTCCTTAAACACATCCGGCATTGATTGTGGTGTTAAACTGCTGATTAATGGGCGCAAGATGCCCGCAACGACAAGGTTACGGCATATCGCGATTGAGCGCTGTTTAGTGAGCAGGGATACTTTGATGTCGGCAGAGAAGCCTTTATCACGCAGATAAGCAGGCAACACCATGCGGGTGTAATAGGTACAATTTGTGGCTCTGAATAGGTACATATGTCTCAGTCATCCGTTTTGGGTCTGAGAATATGATTTTTCAAATGCTAGAAAGCAAAAAAGCCATTGATTATCAATGGCTTTTTCACTTTAGAATGTGGCGGAGGGATAGGGATTTGAACCCAGACTCTCGAATTAAATAGTTAAAATAGTCGTTTAAATTCATTTGGTTGCAGATTTTTACATCTTCAAATTCTGCAATTGCTAACTAAGATTGACTTTATTATTGAAGCTAATAAATGTCAATAAATTTGTACTATAAGTGAGTTAGAAACGGGTATTCAAAACTGATTAGCACCCAACCATCGATTTCATTTTGGTTATTGTTATCATTCATCAACCGTTTGATGTCTTTACGATTGATTTCCGTTTTCTTCGTAAACTCGCTTATTGAACCCCAAAAAGTATCCTGAGTTGCTTTTTTCATCAATTTAACAGTCCAATTAAGACTTCTGATTTGCCTACTCAAGTGTTGATGTATATCTAGTGTTGACTCCTTCAGAACATCCACTAGGCTAATATCTACGCCTAAATGACGAGCCCATAACTTTTGAGCTCTAGTGAATTTACGAGCCATTCTGATATTATTTGTTGAATAGAGTTTTAACATTAATACCAACGCACAAGGCCTACTCGCGTAGGAAAGACGATATATCGATTTGTCTTTAACGATACAGCCCTTAAATCCAAGTCTTTTATAAATTTGATCTTTTATATCGTTGCCGATTTCAGCATTAACAGAAAAACCTATCTGTGGCCTTTTTGAATCTTCGGTAAAATATCCATCACCTTCGAAAAAACCTTGCAGAAATGAATAAAAAATCTCATCTGTAGCCTGTTTAATTTGTTTAGGGAGTCCGTGAAATTTTGTCTCTTTATTTTGAGGCATCCCTAATTTATCAATCAGAAATCTTGTAAAGTGTTGACGTGATATTGTTAAATGCAATTTATCAATATCACTGTAACTACCTTGCAATTTGCATGATGGAACTTTGCTTATTATTGGAGTTCTTGAGCCATCAATGACCAAGGACTGAGCCATCTCCTCTAGGTAGTCTCGGTCTTTTTCAGAAATTCTAACCACGACTTCTTGGCCTGATGTAACTGAACCATCTGCGTATATCCAACCCCATAGGTGTGCATTTTGCGCTGTCACCACTTCAAGATTACGATAATTAATATCTGTATTTAGAAAATAATCTTTGTCTAACTTTATAGATGGCTCATTTTCTAACATGCTTTTCAGTTGAGAAGTGGTTGATCGTCCCCATGCTAATTTTGCCTGTTCCCAATCACAACCTGATTTGACCATCTTTAATACGCATAAAAACAATTCGTTTGTTGCACAGTTAATTCGACTGGCTTTATTTGAATTTCTTAAAATACTATTGACGCCATTAATCGATCTTCCAAATGTTTCTGAAATTTGAATAATAACGTCAGCACGTTTTATTTCACCAGATTCGATTAGTAGTAATGAGTTGTTATAATATTTTGAAATAGCATCATTCATCCACTTTTTTTGTGATAACAACCCCTTTTTTATCAACAAACTACTAAGAGCTTTGTAGTTGATCACCTTTCCTTTTCGACTCAAATCGAACTCTATCAACATCGATTCAAGTTGTTTAGAAGTAATTTCAGCGCCTTTCGTCACCGCTTTATATGCTAACCAAAAACGATCAAACTTTTCGTTAAAAATGTTAGCTTCACTTTGCGTTGGTGATGCCATTTCAATCCCCTTTAGATATTATCATTCAACAAATAACTGAATTACTGTGAGTTGTTAACCAATTAAACTAAATTTTCTATCTATTTGTTTCTTATTCTTTTTCCAAGGCGAAATCGATAACATTATTTGGTGTGTCACTAGATAACTCTAGATTTATTTGCAACTCTTCAATATTCAGCAACATACGAATATTCTGATAACCACCTAATAGACAATTAATCGTTTTGAAACTAATTTTTGAGTTTACTTGGAATTGAGATTCAGTGAAGTGAGGGTTCATAAACAACACATTGATAGCACGATAAATTTTATAAAGTGTATCAAGATCTGAAATGTTTGAGTTTTTCATGTACAGCAGTGTCAAACGAGTAGCCGCTAACTCACAACCAAAATCCTCTTCAGTTATGACAGCGATAATTGCACGAATAAAGTCATTTGGTATTCTCATGAATTATGTTTCCTTAAATAATAATAAAAAATAATTTATTAGCCGAAGTGGCTAAATTTCGCACTGAAGGCGTAAAAAAATTATTATTAATATTATTTAATTGGAAACATCTGGTTCAAAGAAAACCCGATGTACCTAGGCGCTCGAAGGGAGCCAAAACGTACTTTGGCCAGAGATCCTATAACACATATAAAATAAACCACGCCTACAACTAAAATGCAAGCTATATTTTAAATTTCTTAATGGAAATACCATTAACTGTCCGTGATTGCACGTAAGTATTTCTCTATTCAAACGCTATATTCTAGTAATTATAATCACTATTTAGAACGGTAAAACATCATCCTAGTTGCCCTAGTGAAGCTTTTAAAGCTTTAGATGAAGCGCGTAAATGAGTCAATGAATTTGTTTATTGGTTCAATAATTAGTATCGACGTAGCAGAATTAAGTCTGTGACAATAAACACCTAAATTCATTCCTAAGCGCTTTTAAGGCTGCAGATAATCCATTTGCACCCATAAAACAGGTTTTTTCTTAAAGAATAAAGTTCTACAACCTCAATATCCTGCCTCAAACACTCAATACTTCAGCTAGACATTTGCCAAAATCTTTCGTCTGTAACTCTTCACTTAGCCTAAAACGCCTCATATGAGGACCCCTTGTCATGTGGCGCAGCGGACGCAATCAGGGCGAGATGAGGTGCTAATGTGACCAACTCTGTAAGTACAAGTACATCTGGCTGCCGTTTCCCAAGTTCAACTCTAGCAACCCGCCTAGCATTTGCTCTGTCATCAAAAAACGATGCGGCTTGCTCGCACTTCGCAGCGAAGATGTTTAGGGATGCCGCACTGTTTCTCAAATTGTTCCGAAAGAGCTTGTAAAAACACCTTGTCCAGCGCAGAAGTGAATGACAAATCGACTACCGCCCGCCGCAATGAATTCACATCTTCAGCTACGCTAATCTGGTTGGATACTCGTCGAGCGTTCGCTTCTTTGTGTAGTTTCCCCGGTTTGACCACTGGGTCAACGTACTTTTGTTCAGTAGTCCAGCCCGACTTGATAATCTCCTCACCGCGGATGAAAGCGATAATCTCATTGAGACTATCGACAGATACCGTTATTTCTTCAGATCCGCATAATGAAATAGTTTTGCTAACTCCGTTTAGACACAGCACCCAATTGATTCCATATGTAACCAATCCCCTTACGTTCGGTTGCAAATACTTCGATATCTGCTCCGCGGCAATACGGCGATCGATACGCTTTGCCTCGATCATAACTCGCGGTTCAAGTCCATGCAGGAGGGCTATGTCGACAGATTGAGACGTTCCATGAGAGCTCGTTTGATTTAATTCGAAGTATGCCTCAAATCCCAAAGTGGAATTAGCGAAATCAACCACAGGTGCAATGAGGCGATACATAGCCCATCGCTCGGATTTTTGAGGCTTGTTCATATGCTCTTGTATTTGTCGTCTACTAAAGCTGGGCGGTCAAGTAATTGATTAATAACATCCTACATTTGCTATCTTATAGAAGTAAAATAATAAAATAGCTAACGTATAAAAACGAACTGTGTTTGTATTTTAAAATGGTTATAGCTAAGTCAAACTTAAAAATAAAAATACTGGTATCAATGGATTTCGACTTAGATTTTTAACATGCGCAGCATGTGGATTTGGGGTTCAAAGGGGGCTCCCCTTGCTCGAGTTTATCTCCCATCTTTTTGGAACAAAAAGTGGGAGATAAACGTACCGGGTTTCACTGTAATCCCATTAAAAAATGGGTTAATCTTGAAAGCTTTTCGTTGTTGTTATCAATACTCAAATAACATACTGACGGTGTGATAAATTAGCCGATTAAGGTAAAAAACAACTCCTGTACGCGCTTAATTGCATTTTTATGGGCATAAAAAAGCTAATAATTAAATACAGCAACTTTTTGTACGTTTTTTACTCTCCTAGAGAGCGAAAAATATTAGGCTCTAAAACCGCTCGCCCTCTGCTGTAGTGAAACATTTACAGTTTCTCGGAACTCGTCCAGTGCTGACCGTCACTTTTGTTCTTGTTTTGCTTGTTTTACCAGCAACTGAGCCATATTTGGCAGTGGTCGTGCCAAGTGGGGCACAAACACTGCCCAAATTGACCATACCAATATTTGTTGTGAAGCCCTAAATTAATAATATTAAATCAATCAAATGCCATCCCCTATACATCAATTTTTATATAGAACCAACTCGTTACTGCTCCTCTATCTGCTCAACTGAACACGCAATCTCTCGAACTCATCCATATCCTCATCTCCACCAAATATTTCAATTGCCACCAATAAAAATCAGTTATTCCTCACCATAAACATAACCCGTCTTGATTATCTTTAAACGTAAAAAAATCCACCTCAAAGGTGACACCTTTTAGTTAGTTTAGACTGTAAGCACGTTAGTCATTTAGAGCAAATGAGGTGACGGTAATGGTTTAATCAATCTACATTGATAAGTCATCATCTTTTTTGTTTAATTTATCATGACTTTTTTCTTTCAATTTATTCGCTAATTCAGTGTCCTCAAGTACCTCAACGAGCCTCTTAAATGCGGGTTGTAAAAAAGCTGGCAGATATTCAGTAAATTTGTAGACGATAGGAGTAAAGAATTTCTTAGTTAATTCAGGCTGCTTTTGAGCCCTGAAAAAAGTTCTAGACGCAAGCCCTTCCAGCATCGAAAACATTATAGAAGCAACTTTTCTCTCTCTTCCCTCAATCTGAGCCAGCATGCCTTCCCTTTGAGCAATATTTTCATCCACTATGATTAACCTTGATTCTATTTTTGCTAACTTGCGCTTTGTGCTAGCCAGTTGCTCATCTGCAATGTGATTGCATCTGCTGTGTTTTTAATAAAGTAACTTCAGCTTCTTTGGCCTTCTCAATCACTTGGGTGGCAAATTGAAATTCTCTGGATGATTTTGATTTCTTGCTTTCTTTCTTCATTCTTGCGAGCCGTTCATTATCAATTTGGGTCTTATCATTGAACTCTGCACGTAAACCGCAAGGTTCAAAAAGATGTTTATTGATATAATCATTAAACATTCTCTGCATATGATAAGTAATTTTTGAGCTCTGCTTTTTTGTCATGCGCCCAGACTCATTTAGACACTCATCTGATTGACCATTCTCTCGCAGATAAACGTTAATGCGTTTAATTTGTGCAACCCTTAAATCATAGTTACCAGTGACGGAATTCATTCCAGAGATATATGCGTGAACATGACCGACATGATTTTCATTAGTGAGCCGTTCATCATCATGTAATATCATCATTTCTATAGGGTAGTCAGGGTAATGAGATGAGATAAACTGCTTTAGTGCCCCCATCATATCAAGATGGCTTACCTGCTCTGCACTGATATTATTCACGGCTGGAATTTTAAATAAGACTTCTTGAAACTTAGTGGCATTGCGCGTGCGGGGCACTGGAATGAGTTTGTTATGCGTTTCTAAGTAATTAAACAGTTGCTTTACGCGCTGGTCTTTTCGCGTCATATCGAATGACTCAAAAGTATTTAGCGCCTGACAGATATCGATAGTGTCTTCTCTTGACAAAATTTGAACGATGAACTCTGCAGCCTTCCCCAAAAGCGCACCATCGCTTACCCATTTGTTCAATTTATTTTTAGCATGGGACTTTACTTTTCTGCGACTCTCATCAGCCCGGCCTTTCTCTGGCCCCTAGCAATCGTTCTTTTAGACTGTGTTTTTGCTCATCTGACAAGCTATCTAAAGCAACGATATTGCCATCCGGCAATGCAATGAGATTGTTTTGAGTTAATTCCTCATTCCATTCCGGTAAATAATGACTATCTGAATGCGATATTTTTTCTAGCTCATTGAGATGTAGCACGTTACCTTTAGGTGCATTTATTCGCAGTGAATGAGCCAGGCTTGTATTACCCATCGCTCGGCCGTTTTTATTCATAGTGCAATTAAAAATAGAGAAAAATACCGATATAAGACTCATCACATTCCCTCCCTGTCAGGCTGCCCAAGTAACTGGCTAATGCATTGCATCAATACTTGCGGGTGTTGCTGTAAAAAGGCTTTTAGCTGACTCGATGTGAGCGAAATGTCATTGTTGATAATGGTCGTTAGTGCTGATGTTTGAGCGCTGACCGAGGGAGGCGCAGTATTTTGCTTTGGTGACAATTCCCCTTGATGAATTAATGTCGATTTAATATCTGCTTCTTGAGTATTAACTTGAGTAAAAATACCGCTGAATTGTTGTTCGACTTTATTAACAAAATCCGGTGCATCCGCACACATCCACCTGGCATAGTGGATATCAATCATTGCAGTACTTTCGTGCCCTAGCTGCCTTGCAATCCACTCTTTAGATATACCAGAAGTGAGCGCTTGACTTGCAAATGTATGCCTAAGTTGGCCTGCGCCGCGGTGCTTCACTTTTGCAGATGCTAAAAATGGGGTGAAAAACGTTTTGTTAAATTGTTTTGCGCTAATGAAAGGTTGATTTGTCAGAGTGTTGTAGAAAACGAGTGATAAATTTTCTATTTTTTTCGTTTTATTGTCGCGTTGAAGCACTGATATTTTTCTAGCTTTTCGATGTCCAGTTATCAGTTTTTGTTGTGTTAATATACTAATAGCAGAAGCACATAACTCAACTGTACGTTGAGAACCTGGGGTTTTTGGAGTTTTATATTGCTTATCAACTAACGCGATTTTGACTTTGAGTTTTGCATTAATAAAGTCAATATCTTCCCAGCTTATTGCCAACAACTCACTTATACGAAGCCCAGTTAGAGCGCATAACTGAAAAGCATTTTTCCCTGACAAACAAAGCACTTCTGTTTGTGCTAACGCTGTTAATTCAGCTCGAGAGAAAGGATTAGGCTCTGCGTGGCAAACTGATAGATTTTGAACACCATCCATTGGATTTCTAACGATTACACCATCCCGAAATGCATTGTTAAATATTGCACGCAAAATGATATAAAACTCGTTGATCGACTTGTTTGCATAGCTTTTATGCAATTTTTGACGCAGCTGAATGATGTCACTGTGTGTGACAGAATCAATATAACGTTGTCCGATCAACTTAATGATTTTTGATGCTTTACAGCGTTCAGAACGTAATGTTGATGGAGCTACCTCATGTGTTCTTGATGATAAATATTGCTTCACATAATGTGAGACTGTTAAATCTTTCATTGCTTAACCTACGCAGGTCTTTGCCTGCTTTTTCTTAAGCACAGATTAACATATTATTGAACATATACAACAATCAAATTAAAAATATATCGTTATATTTCAGCACCTTATACACCTCTAGCATTTTAAAAAGTCAATATTACAACGTCATGAACAAAATAAAACATTACATAATCACAGTGTTAAATGTCATAGCGAACACGTTTAACATGACTGAAATCATCGACAACAATTTATATTATGAGTAAATTATTTTTTGAATATGCTGAAAAAGGCTGATGGGAAAGTATTAACGGTTCGTCATGACACAGTAACGTTACCGACATTGTTGAGCTGTCATAGCATGCAGTAACTTAGTCAACTTTACAGTCATCACTTTCAATACAAACAAAGTATCGCTAAATGACATTGTATATTGATGGGCAAAAATTATATTTGGCAGCTTTACCCACCTTAGCCGTTTATCTTGTGCTTAAGTGGCTTTTGCAAGTTTGAATCATACATAAAAAGCATTGATAATCGATATACCGCAAAATACTGTCATAGAGTTGTTCTAGACGTGCTTCGATAAGATTATTCTCGTAACTGCATTACGCAGCATATCGCCTCTTCTAAGGTTAAATAAACCTTCACTTTACTCAACAATCTTGTGTCTCAAGCTATTCAACCTCGAGTAAGATCGCTTTCTCGTCTGGGATTAAATCATGCACTGAGCATTCAAGAATCGCTGCAATAACATACACTTTCTCTAAGCTGATGCTTTTCTCACCGCGCTCTACGATACCAATATAGTTGAGGCTAAAGCCGCATTGCTGTGACAGGTCTTTCTGAAGTATGTCTTTTTCTTTTCTTTTTTCTGCGAGTTTTTTTCCAAACTCAATCGCAATCTTTTTTTTCATTCTTATCTTGTAGATTAAATTAAAACACACTATAGTGTGTTTTATGATGATTAATCACTTAGCTAATATCAGTTTGCCGCTGCCTTATTAGCTAAACGCTCGCCCAGGGATGCTAGCATCCCTGGGTTTATTTACTCACAACTCGAATCCTTCAAAATGACACAAGTTGATTTTATAGACATTATTAATAAACATTGCCCCGTCGTGTTTACTACGGAATATTTGTTACAAGCCCTTATCTATACGTATGAGACTGAAGATGCTGCCATTCTTCGAAAATGCATGCATAACCACTTGTATCAATTAGAAAAACACCGCTTTGTGAAACGGCTTTCTCCTAAAAGAAGTCGCAACGCACAATATGAACAACGATTCAGTCTACAAGCCCCAATTCATATGCAGCCCAAAAGGCCAGACGGTACTTTACATAAGCACACTGATAATCAGAGCATGGTAAAAAACCACTATAATGTACTTCAGCAACATATCAAGCAGTTAACACATAAACTCAATGCTTTTAAATTGCTTAGTCATAAGTTTCATTTATATAGCCCCATCATCAATGGCAAAATCAAGGTGTTAGATACCGAGCTATATGCAAAAGGCATTGAGCTCAATGCCGTCAATGAATTGATAGATGAAATCAAAAAGTGCAGTAGAGGTTGAACGTAAGTTAGCAAAAGTGATTATTGACTAAACTATACTATTCGCACCGTAGGGGAAATCGTCATTAGGCTAACGGCATTTGCCGTTGAAAATGTTGGGTGGAATAGAGCTTGGTAATTAAAATTGTCGTCAAGGCGCTGTAAAGTCACCGGCGTTGTTACGCTGTCATGCCATAAGATAACTTAATTATCGTCGCATTAATCATGTCCAAACCGATAATGGTATCTAGCAGCGTTATCGGTTGTTGATTAGCAAACGCCTGGTTGGGTGTCTTTAGCCATAAAAGCATTCTATCTTGCGTACCAAAGTACTCTGTTCCTGCTTGAATAGTACTGATGAGCATCAACACACGCTCGGTCGCGATGGCTGGCAACAGCTTATCGTAAAGTCTTAATTTTACCCCTAATACTGTTTCTAATTCACGCCTAGATAAACCCGTAAACGTCATCGCATTAGCTAGCATGTCAGCGGTTACCCCCTGCCGAATAAGCTCTATATCGCTATATGAGTCGCGATTAAGGTGCTCGATGCTTGTACCAACCAATACTGAAAACGCTTCATTTAACATATAGAGCAACTCCAACAGAAAATGGTATTTGATAGCAGTATAAGTGAAATTCAAAAGCCTGAAGACCTAATTTATTAATGCATCAATAGGGGCTCAACATCTTTCGCTTCATACACACTTGTGAACATTTCTGCGTTACAAAGAGCGAACAAAGTTAGGTTTTCAGATAACTTCTAGTGTCCCAATTACCTACAAATGGTAGGCCAGATTTGCTGAACCACTACAACCCAACAATCGGGTTAATATTAGGCAAGTTTATTCATCCTCGTCTAATAACTGAGCACCAAAATCAATTTCTACACTTTCAACTAAACTTTCAGCACTTCTACGCATACTTGCTGTGAGCGGCACTAATTTGTCGGGGTGTTGTTGCATGTCATTTTCAAGAATAGATAAAAAACTTTCCAATTCAGCGGTATTAGGTATTGCATCAAACAATCCTTCGATTGTCTTTAAAGCGGCACGATATTCATCATCAGAACTCAGAGATATCTCATCGTGACCAGTAATAATTTCATTTCCGACAGAAGGAGAATCAAGCCATGCAGTTAAATCATCAGGAACTGGTGCCGTTGCGTCACATTTTAAAAGCAATATATTGAGTTTAGTATTCTTCATCATCAATTCTTCTCTTTGAATCGTCACTATTAGAGTAGCAACTCCCGACTCTGTGGTATTACTAAAATTTGATCGACTGATTTGTGCTTAGTTTCTTATTGCTAAGCTATCCTGTCACACTTTTGGACAAAAATGTGTTAGCTCTATCTGCCACTTATATTTCAAAGGAATAAAAGCGTCAGACAGCATTCTTATTTTTAAAGAAATAGCACTAAGAGAGCCTCTATATGTGTTTGCCTGCTTTTATTGCTAAGAACAGGATGATTTGACAGCTAAATGACAGACGAAGTAGATGAATTTGTTGATTGATTTTAATTTGACTGCAAAAGCAGTCAAATAAGTTAGGCGCGCCTATTGACTGGCGGAAGGCTCATATGTGTTAGCCATTTACTGCTTCAGGCTGCTCACCATAAATACTAAAAATTACATCTTTAGCTATAGAATCTATTTTATACTCTGTCCCTCTTTGAGGTTGAGAGAATAAAGTAGTATCTGAATACTTTTTAAATACATAATAGCTATCATAATATGATGTAGAACCACGGTAACTATTAGTAGTTTTTATATTGTCATTTGCTAGGAATTCTATGAAGCATTTTACTTCTTCTGGCTGAAGTCCAACAAAAAATCGTTTTGCTGCACCATATTTTAAATCATCAAATTCATCCCACACAGCTTCATTTAGCAATTCACTTGCTTTGTTAGTTAATGAAGCTGTTTCTGTTTTGTCACTAACCGCTGGAGTGTAAATAATATTCATATTCTTTAAAGTAAATAACGGTGCCCCTTTGGGAATTCTTATATGATTTTGTCTTTTAAGCTCTTGGATTATATAAAGTTGAAAGACATCCAGCTCTCTAAAATTAAATAGCATTTTTTCTCTGGCTTGAGTTATAGCCATCTTGTCTTGCTCTAATTTAAGCGCCGTTTCAGCCTCTTTATTTTTTATAAATTTTTTATTATTAAAAAAATCTATAATGGCTCCGATAACAGCATAAACTAACCGAATACTTGTCACGAAAACTAAACCTTGGAGCACTGTTTCAGATACTGAATTTAATGTAATTAATTTCTGATTTATTAGTACAAGAACCAAGTTAGATACTAAGAATATAGCCAAATTAAGACGTGTATCTTTTAATTTAGTAAGTAAATCTAGTACATCTTTAGAGCCTTGCATGAGTGCATAATCCTTGAAATGGCTAACGAGACTGTAGAATAACTCTAACAGTCAAATTCAATGAAAAAAAGAGCTCCTCAAATCAATCCTAAGCGCTTTTAAGACACTAGGTAATGCATTTGGAACCCTAAAAAATGGCTATTTTTCAATAAAAATAGAAATTCTACAGCCTCAACGCCTTGCTTTGGGGCGGCCGAAACAGAGCGAAGCGGCGTGTAGACCGTCCCAGCCGCGAAGCGGCGACAACAGCAACTTGTTATGTGTTTTCATTGCGGCCAAGCCTATTGTGAACAATGGGCACAAAAAATGCGCCGATTGAAATGATAAACCCCAAAGCCATACCCCATGAACCTACGGGGTGAAATACACCGAAAGTAAGAAGTGCAGCCCAAGAGGCCATTAACGAAAGAATAATTGTTGCCGCAGCAATGAAGCGGAAATTTCGCTGGCTCGAACCATTTCGAGACCAAACCACCAAAATTATGATGGAGAGAAAGCTTAATATTAGTAGTGGCAACCCAGCGCTCATTCTATTCCTTCGGACTCAAGACACATAACGCCCGGCTCTGCGGCAGGCAAAAGTGGAGGCCGCTTTTTGGCCGGAGCTTTTGACTGTCCGACAGCAGCCGCTTGTGTACGCCCAGCATGGGCATGAACTAATGAGGTGAAAGTCCTCTGTAGGAAGATCACCGCTACTCTTTCTAAAAGAGAATAACATACTGTTATTAAACGTTAACTACTAGCGAATGGCAAGGGCTTAATCGCAAGGTTTGGTCTGGAGGAAGCCGCTAGCAAATTTGCGAGCTGATGAACAAGAACATCATATGAGGCGTAGGCTAGAGGTGAGTTGGCACAAGACGACGAAACCACGTGATCTAATGGCCACCGTAAATGATGCAGCAGTGCAAAGAAAGTTCATGTTCTTATCTGGGGAGATCTGTTTAACACGCGATCGGTCATTAACCAGTAAGGCTCTGGTTTATAAGTGCCTTGGCTTTTCAACTTCATCGACTGAAAAGAGCGAACCAGATGGAAACCGATAGCGCATGACGGGGTAACTTGGCATGTGATTAAGCAGAAGTCAGCAGACGGCATAGTAGCCCAACGCCCATCGTAATGGTTGGGATATGGTGAAGGCCTGAACATTTAGAAGAAGGAGGAGTCTTGTCAAACTTGTCGATACCCACTACGTCGCCAGACGATTACTATCAGCAGCGTATTGATATGCAACCGGCCTTCAACAGCGATTTATTCCAACAACTGCTCGAACCTGAAAATCTACACCGAGCTTGGCGTCAAGTTAAAGCCAATAAAGGCGCGGCGGGCATCGATGGCATGACCATCGAAGCCTTCCCGCTCTGGATGCAACAAGGCGGCTGGCAACAGTATAAATCTCAATTAGAGCGAGGTGAATACCAACCCTCAGCGGTCAGGCGCGTAGAGATCGACAAACCCGATGGCGGTAAACGCAAATTGGGGATCCCTAACGTCATTGACCGTGTGATACAGCAAGCCATTGCTCAAATACTCACGCCACTGTTTGACCCATTCTTCTCGACCAACAGCTTTGGCTTTAGGCCGAACAGAAATGCCAAACAAGCGGTACTGCAAGTAAGGGATATCATCAAACAAAAACGCAAATTTGCCGTCGATGTTGATCTGTCTAAGTTCTTTGACCGAGTTAATCATGATCTCTTGATGACTCAACTTAGAAGCAAGGTGCAGGATAAGCGTCTGTTGGCGCTTATTGGTAAATACCTTCGAGCTGGTGTGATGGTCAATGGCCAATTTGAAGCAAGCTTTGAAGGCGTGCCTCAAGGCGGCTCACTCTCGCCATTACTCTCTAACATTATGCTGGATAGTCTGGATAAAGAGCTGGAAAGCCGAGGGCATAAATTCGCCCGCTACGCGGACGACTTCATCATTTTGGTAAAGTCTATTCGAGCAGGAGAGCGGGTACTCAAGAGCATTACTCAATATCTGGCCACTAAGCTAAAACTGGCCGTTAATGAACAGAAAAGCCAAGTGGTTAAGGTCGGTCAAAGCAAGTTTCTTGGGTTTACATTTAACCGAGGAAAGATCCAGTGGCATGCTAAAACATTACGCATTTTCAAACAAAAGATGAGACGACTGACGAACCGAAATTGGGGAGTTAGTATGGGATATCAATTGTTTAAAGTGCGGCAGTACATGCAAGGCTGGATCAACTACTTTGGCATAGCCAATGCTTACCAAGGATGTGTCGATTTAGACCATTGGATCCGTCGTCGCATACGTATGTGCTACTGGCGTCAGTGGCGAAAACCACGGACTAAGGTGCAAAATTTACTTAAGCGTGGCGTCAGGATCCAAGCCGCTGTTGCTTGTGGTATCACAAGTAAAGGCTCTTGGCGTAGCTCTAAAACACCGGGGATACAGCAAGCACTGAGTAATGAGTATCTGAAGAAAGCAGGATTATATTCACTAAGAGATGGATGGATCGCAGTTCATTATCCTAACCAGAAAGTTTAGTTAGGGGTTCTAAATGAACCGCCCTGTGCGGAGCCGCATGCAGGGTGGTGTGGGGGCTGGAGGTTAGATACCTCCGGCTACCCGATTACACGTTGCTTGCTACTGGAAGACATTACCTTCGCCTGCTTGTGCTGAAATTTCACCATATTGAAGCTGGCCGCCATTTATAGCGTACGGTAGTAAAACTACAACTGAATAACCAGATTCGTGATCTAAGGCGATAGCTATAGCATCAGAAGGTTCGCCATTGGGTAACTGGACTCTAACATCGTAAACGAGGTAGTGGCTTTGTACTCTTTGTTTTTTGCGGCGGTTTGAAATGCTTTTTGCAACATATCGATGACTTCCGCTGATGGAGGGTGTTCGTCGTCATCATATGCTGCCACGCTTACAATTTTCCCTTCAGGTGTCATAGCACCACCGTAAGGGAAAAATTCACCGTGTTCAGTTAATAGCTTTTCCGCAAGAAGTAAAGTTGCATCCATTAATTCTTGTGATTCGTCTTTTCCTTCTTGCACATTCCCTCCGAAGCAATAAGTTGCAAAGGCTAATAATAAAATAGCGATGGTTCGTTTAATCATGACGTGTAACAGCGTATTAGCGAGAATTCCGATAAACATCCTGAGAAGCTCACCAAAACTCAACATCCATACTGCTTTAATTATTAATAATTTTAGTAACTTATCAGCTTAAATAACCCAAATCAATCACCTTTTAGTCTAGGCAAAAGCGAGAATTTAGATAACTGAGAATAATACAAACTCGTTATGTAGAGCAGATATATTAACAAAAACAAGCTAATTCAATTGGATAGCATTGTCTTTTAAGTGAAACCGAGAATTTTCGCAATTACATAACGAGAAACAACACTGTTGTTTTAACACAAATGAATTATAACTGTGTAAAAACACAGTATGCTGTCGCAAAGATTTTATGATGTTAATCGTAGATAAATTTATATCAAAAGGGTGCTTTCATAAATTAGCGATAACTATGTTCGAGCAAAGTTTAAATTGGATTTTATCTAACAAGGAATGGGCAGAAATGAGTTAATACTTTACTTTCAACGGGTGTAATTCAACTCTGAACTTGAGACCGTTGAAGAAAATAGCGTGAGCCTGACAGGACGTCAGGCTAGCTTTCGTTGGCCAAGGATGGCCTATCGGAAGCGTTAGCATTTTCGAATAAGGCCGAAGAACACTAAAACTAAGTCAAAAGCTGGATTCCCCCCCATGGCGACCTTTTCGCTGTTTGAAAATGTTGCGGGGCGGCTGGGAGATCCAAGAGGGAACAGCCGTTGATTTCCTCTTGGTCTGGTGTGGGCGAAGCGCCACGACGTTAGTGGCCACAGGCCATATTCCAAACACGTATTGGGGCATAAACGTTTTAGCTGGTTTCATGCAGAATCCCTATATCTCCCAAAATAGAGATACAGTTAAAACTACTTACTCACTCTTTTATACGAACTAATTTCGCTCTCAGTGAGAGCGAAAAGGTTTGTTTCGCACTACCCTGTAGCTGATTCGTGCTGGGTTGCAGAGTATTTAAGACAATTTATAAAAAAATCAATGTTTGAAACGCTTGTTTGATTTATAAGTTTTTCTTCGCACTCACTGACTGCGAGCCATTTTCAATACCATTATATTTCGCTCTCTGCTGTAGCGAAATAATTACAGCTTTGGCAGTGTTTGTGCCTCAACTGACACTGTTACTGCCAATCGAGACAGATTGTTAATTTAGGTTTGAAGTTTATTTATTAACCACACCCGATCATCAAATTTGATATTCAATTCTCTCAATATCCTTCAGCAATGCAGCAACGTTTACATCTTTGCCGTAACGACTGAAAGTGATGTTGGGATTAGCGTGACCGACGATTTGCGCCACGATATGCTCGCTGATATCCAACTGCTTCATTTCATCAATAAACGTGTGTCTTAGGCCGTATGCGGTTGGACGCTTATTCGCTTGCATGCCGATTTCGGTTTGAAGCTTAGCGAGCTGTTTACAGTAGGTTTTTGACCAATCTTCAATGATGCCAACAGGTTTATAATCAAACAGCTGAGTATGAGTTGATTTTCTTTGCTCAACAAATGCAATAAAGCCTTGCTCAAGCAAGTATTTGTGAATGGGCACATAACGTTTGGCATTGAGGTTCTTTAATCGTTGTACTGCACCACTGTCATCAACGCTAATGCAGTGTATGCCATCAATTAGCTTGATATCGGCTGGTTTGAGCTGGCAGGCTTCTGAGAGCCTTAAACCACCATAAAGCATCAAACGGGTGACCCACTTGAAATCGGTTGTTGAAGCCTTGAATGATGAGCTGCGAAGTAGGCGTTTAAGTTCAATGTGCGTCCAGCGGTCTCTAGCTTGATTCGGTTTAGCTTTTGGTTTTTGTCCGACAGTAACGCTTTCAAACGGGTTGTGGTTGCAATAGTTCATTAATTGGCACCACTTAAAGAACTGAAATATGGCAGCTAAGTATTCTTTATTGCTTTTGTAGCTTCGGCCTTGAGTCAGTAAAGCATCGCGATAGGTCATCGCATCAGCACTGGTGATGTCATGCACACATTTATCATCAGTTTTAAGCTTGGTTTTAAGAGCTGATTTTGATGATACGGTATCAATAAAATGTCGAGTACGCTGCTCAAGCTGCTTAATAGAGAGCGGCCTAATGGCTGATTTTTGTTTTGAAATAATAAATGCGCTTAATGCTTCGTTTAACCCAATAACAGGCTTTGCTTGCGCCACAGCGGTAGTTTCACGATGCTGAGACAATTTAGTCTCTCTGATTGGGATGGAATGAGGTTTCGGCGTGATGTTGAA
Organism: Shewanella phaeophyticola; assembly: GCF_025398315.1. Classification (GTDB taxonomy): domain Bacteria; phylum Pseudomonadota; class Gammaproteobacteria; order Enterobacterales; family Shewanellaceae; genus Shewanella; species Shewanella phaeophyticola. The sequence continues at coordinate 1,000,929 of NZ_JAODOQ010000001.1, read as the reverse complement.
CGTAATATCAGAATCATCAGCATCAAACTGAGCTTCTGAGGCTGTTAATCACTTCATCAACGTAACGAATAAAGTCATTAATACGGGTTTTATGGTCAATAGACTTAATGATTTTTTTGAGTGTTCCGGCAACATCAATATTACGGATGACCGCTTCTGCTCTATCTCGAGTCAGCAACGACACTTTTACATCAAAAGGAAAGCCTTTATCGCGTAGCGACTTGGCTAAACAGATACGTGTGAAATACACGTTATTTGGCGCTCTATAAAGATACATTGTCTGAGTCAATCCTTATGGAGAGCCCCTCAAACGCCAGAAACAAAAAAAGCCGTTGATAATCAACGGCTTTTCTCGTATTTAATGTGGCGGAGGGATAGGGATTTGAACCCAAGAAACCAGCCACAAAATAAAATTAAAATTCATTATAATCAACGACTAATCGAAAAATCACATCTCAGAAAGTGAACATTCGTAGTCGGTATATGACATTTAAGTATTTATCGAGTACGTTGTCAAGAAAGTCATAGTCTCTTATCTTACTAAACCAACCCTACGGAAATGATCTAAGTTTTAATGTCACTTCTATTTCTACGTTTACTCAAATTGATGACCTGTTTGGCCAACGTTTGTAACGCTCAATTAGATCACCTAGCTCTTTATTTAAACTTTCTAGCTCGTCAATTCCTTTCTTACTTATTAAATGCTGAGTTAATCTTTTGAGTGAATATAGCTGTGATGAAAACGATTTTCCATCACGAAACTGTTCTAAATATTCATCTAGCTTCTTAACAGTCTCTGTCTCAAAATCTTTAAAATCCACTGCGACTGACCAAAATTCAAACTCCCAATCATCTATGCCTTTTGTTTTAGGCTGAGAAATGACTCCTTCAATGAATTTCTTAATAATATTTCGAACATTAGCGTTCGAAATATTAAAGATGCTGTAAAGCAGAGATCTCGAAAACTTACGCTGATCTTCTGGTTTGTAAGTTTCAAGTTCAGACACCAGCCGGCGGACTCGGTCCTTATCAGTATATTCGCCTTTTACTACCCCAATATAACCGTATAAATTGCCTATAGATCCATTGAGTATCGCATGCTGATCCCAACCATGGGCTGTTTGGGAAGTGATTTTGTCGATTACTGTGTTTAATATATTTATCAAAACGTCAGTTTCGATCTCCCGCTTAAATAAACTATATTGGTGTGCTAAAAATTCATTTATTGCCTCGTAAATCCCGATAGTTGTTGAACTACTCGTAATTAATCGGGAAAACTCACTCATAACTTTTGAAATATGAGTGTCACTCAAATCAAGAAATGCAAGTAATCGCACGCTGTTTGCAAATTTAGTTTCATGACCGTCGGATAAACTTCGATCTTTTATCAACCGGTCGGTTAAGTTTGGCAAAATGGTAGAAACAATCCATTCTGAACACTCATCACTAGCGTTTAGACGAAGTTGATTGGAACCCTCATTTTTAGAAAATACTCTAAGCTCTGACTGTAGCTCTTTTGATGAGTAAAATTGGATGGCTGAGTAAAACTCATATTGATTGAGCTTTACTATTTCTTTGAGTGATTGACGGAGTACGGAAATCTTGACGAAGTCTCTCATAACCGCTTTGTATGGGGCATGCTGATCAATCATTATGTGATTTTTCAACGCAAACATTAATAGGTTTATGTGTGTGGAAGTTGGTTCATCTGCATTGTTGTTAAAACTCATTCCTCCAGCTTTTATACTTTCAACGGTTTTTGTGAGTTCAAGTATCTTTTTTGTACACTCATTTGCTTTTTGATGAACAGAGTGCAAGGCCAAAAAATCATACAAGACTTGATTCTTTTTTATCTCTGATTTTGGAAATTTAAAAAATTCATCTTGAAGCTCTACTTCCGTTTCCTTTTCAAATTCTTTTCTATTTTCTTTATAAAAAGAGTACTTTAGCCTCCATAAAATCGAGTTTTTATTAAATAGCGCTATCAATAGCATTGAGTATATTTTGTGCCTTTTACAGGCAAGAATAAGTTCAGAATTTTTCTTAAATGCTAATTCATCTTCACCAAATTTATAGCGTTCATAAGATTCTGATGACAAAAATTTTATAAAATCATTACTTTTGCATTCATATTCTGAAAAAGATATGTGTTTCCTATCTTGCTGTTCTAGGTTTTGAGCTGAACCTATTTTCTCGTTCACAAAGTACATTATTTTCCCGCTATCATTATCGTTGGGTAAAATAACACCCTTGATATTAGCTAGAGCTAAGATAGAAAGGACGTCCGTAAGTCTTGAATTTTTTCTGTAAAACTTCTCTTTTTCATCTTCACAAAACAAATCTATGCGGGATAGAATTTCCAAGAATTTTTCGTGAAGCAATCGGGTGGTATTGCAGTTGTCCGTAGTCAGGACCCCTTGGGTCTTGAATAACTCCAATATACTTAAACCATCGTCATCGTAACGAAACCCACAGTTTGTTATCGCTCCCCGTATTTGATTATGAGTTATTGAGCTTAGCTGTTTTAGATGCTGTATACGCTCGTATATGAAACTGATAACTTCCTGCTCATCGTTCGGGTCTACTGCTCTATCATCTTGCATAATATATGTTAAAAAAGATTGAGTTAGCGCTGATCTTTTCTCTAAATGCTGAATTTCATCAATAGAATAGCTTTCACTATCTAGCACTAATGTGGTGATCCCATGATTTCTCAAGTAGCTTTCTTGAGGCTTGTCTGTTTTGAAATTTACCAAATACATCGGGGGAGCTGAACTAGAATGACTTTGCATCCACTTCATTATGTGTTTAAGGTTAATGTCGTTATAGGAATACCCTAAAAACAGAACTGTATGTGTTGAAAATATAGACTTTATGTTGTTTTCTATTAGCGGGAAATTTCTTGAATAATTGAGGTAGTCATCTTCTTTGAAAACTATATTGTGATTTTTAAAATCACCATGGATTTTAATAAATTTATTCGGACTGGTTGAACTGACTAAATCCTTGTCCGTGCATATCGTATCGTATAAATAGCCTTCCTGCTCTATTGCATTTTCAATGATGGAGTCCCAGTTCGTAGTTATTATTACGCGAGGGCTTACCTTCAAAATCGTGCGATGTAAACTCGATGGGGTGATGTCTTCAGGAAAATATTTCTTCAATGTTTGGTTGTATGTCTGCTCTCCAAACTCAAGATAATATAGTTGAGCTAGTTTTAAATAATCTAGCTCTTCAGTTATCGCTAAATCTGACTTTAGTTCAGTTATTAGATCACTCCACGAAGGCAGGCTTAAATAATCAGTATCAGAGCTTTTTGATATACCTGCACCGACAAATATAGCTAATCTATCGTCTTCATTAGCTTGCTTGATGTTTTTAATATGAACATTGTGCAGGTGCATTCTAAAACCCTTTTAAATTTTTGGTAATCGATCGAAGTGAGAGTAAGTTAATACCCGATTTGGGTCGAAAACGATAGTTAGTGCAGTTCCGTATAAAATTCATTTAACGGAACCTCGATAAATTTAGCATATAAGCAATTGAATTAATAGATAATTAACTCCTTGCCTTATTGATGTAAAACAGCGAAAAAGTACTGGAAGTTCAGTTTTATAAAAAACGTACTTGATCGATAAAATTGCTTACCGCTTTGTAAGCTAAATTAGTATAAGTGACAAATCAATTACCTAAATGGCTAATTTAGCGAGATTTTATTTAAAAATATGATAAAAAATAACTTAAGACATTCAAACTCACAGATATTTTTATATTACATTTAGCTTATTTCACATGCGCAGCATGTGGCTGTTGGGGTTCAAAGGGGTACTCCCTTTGCCCGTAGCTAGTATCCGACCTTTTTGGAACAAAAAGTGGGATACTAGCGTACCGGGTTACGTTGTAGTCCCACTTAATAAGTGGGCTGCTTTGGCTTCGCACTCACTGAGTGCGAAGCAGTTTAAATTGCCTTCTTTACGTGAAAAGTTACGCGAAATTAACGCGAAAAAAGGTGAAAAATCGATTTCTCAACAAGATTTATTATCGATTTACGCCCGTAGGATTTGATAAGTGCTGCTGAGAAATGATGCCGCTGGTAGGTTTCATCATTTCTCAGGCTGATTATTGGTTCTGTGAGAGCAAATTTTGGCGTATCAAGTCACTCAGGTTTTACTGATTGTTGTCATGATTAACCCTCTACAGTTGATATTTTCAGCAAAAATCCTCTCATATAATCCCACTTTTATATTGGCAGAAACAAATTCAGCGCGTACTCAACTTTATCCACCACTGGTTTTAGTGTTTTCACATCATATTGCTTGCCGTATCGTCCATAGGTGATGTTGTGATAAACGTGTCCAACAAGCTGTGCCACCATCGACTCTTCAATTTGCAGTTGTTTAAGCTCATCAATAAAGGTGTGACGGAATGAATAGGCTGTAGGTCGTTTACCTGCAACAAAGTGAAGTTGGTCGAGTAATTTGCCAAATTCACGGCAGAACTTATGTGACCAAACGCCATCACTACTAGGTTGGTAATGAAATAACGGGTTGCTTGTTAATTGACTGTTTTTTGATGTTCGGTCAGTAATGGTTTGAACGAAATCAATAAAACCGAGCTCAATTAGCTTTTGATGTAGCGGAACGGTTCGCTTTGACTGCGCAGTCTTAAGTTGTTGGCTCATGCCTTCATTAGTCACGTGAATGACGCTGATACCATCGATTACGGTTATATCATTGCTGTGTAGCTGACAAGCCTCTGAAGGCCGCAAACCGTGATAGAGCATCAATAGTGTTATCCATTTAAAGTCGGGATGCTTATCGATAAAGTCTTGTGATTGCAGTACGTGTTTTAGTTGCTCTGGTTGCCAGCGCTGACGCGCTAAATCATGCCCAGCTTGGTTACTTGGCTTTGACAGTTTCACTTCATCAAACGGGTTGGCGGTGGTGTAGCGCATCAGTTTGCACCATTTGAAGAACTGCGACACCGCAGCTAAGTAGTCTTTGTTACTTTTGTGGCTTCTACCCTCTTCAAGTAAACAATCCTTGTATTCCATCGCCTCAGCGCTGGTTATGTCGAATACATCATCTAGGTGAGTTCTTTCAATAAAGTGGCCTATACGTTGATTTAGCTGCTTTACCGTTAACACTGAGACAGACTGCTTTTGTTTAGACGCTATAAACTTAATTAGCGCATCCGTTAACGTGACGTTAGCGACTGAATTTGTTTGTTTTTTACTATCCGAACTTTTTGAGAATGCCAAGTTTGTTGGTAAGGAATAATTGTCATATGTCGCATTATTATGTGCTAATTTTGCTGGCCGAGTGGGAATAAACTGAATGATTTCCCGCACTGGCTTAGCGTTATCATCAAGCGTATCAGTTACCCCAATAAAGCCTGCACGGGCATCATTAATCAATTGATTCACCAGTGCTTTAAACGCATCTGGCTGTGATTGTGGTGTTAAGTTGCTGATTAATGGCCGTAAGATGCCCGCAACGACAAGATTACGGCCTATCGCGATTGAGCGCTGTTTAGTGAGCAAGGATACTTTGATGTCGGCAGCGAAGCCTTTATCACTAAGATAAGCAGGCAATACCATGCGGGTGTAATAGGTACAATTTGTGGCTCTGAATAGGTACATATGTCTCAGTCATCCGTTTTGGGTCTGAGAATATGATTTTTCAAATGCTAGAAAGCAAAAAAGCCATTGATTATCAATGGCTTTTTCACTTTAGAATGTGGCGGAGGGATAGGGATTTGAACCCTAGAACGGGATAAACCGTTGCCGGTTTTCAAGACCGGTGCATTCGACCACTCTGCCATCCCTCCGAACGGCGTGAATAATATAAGTAACTCGTTTACTTGTAAACCATAAATTTAAAAAACATGTCTAAATGTATAGCATTTAATCGCCCTGTTTTAATTTTGTGCATCGGGGTCACCAACAAGTGGCTTTTTGAGTCCAAACATCGACAAATACAGGGTATACCTAATTATACTATCTCGTAAATGTGCTGAGGCTTTTGCTGTGCTTTATGCTAATATCGAATGATTATTTTTTGCTGTCATGGCCAAATTATCACTATATGAATCCAACGTTACTGCCTAGTGCCAAACTTGCCCCTCAATATCATTTACCAGAAACTGCAACATCGACTTATTTTTTAAGTCATTTACTGCTTGGTCAAGAACGCGCTGTAGATGCATTTAAATTAATGACCAAAATCGAGTCGCAACATTTGTTTCTTGGTGACTTCGCTGGTGTTGATAGACCTTTATTTATCAAGGCATTAGTATCTCAGGCAGATACGCCATCTAATAACTATTTAGTCGCAACGAAAAAGTTGTCTGACGATGCTGAGATACAGTTTAAATGGCAGTCGGCATTGCCACCGCAAAACGTGGGGATTATTGCTAAACAAGAGTCATTGTCTTGTTATTTACAGGGCACCATTCGTCGGGCGGATTTAATAGGCCGAATGATGAAAACAGACAAAGCCAGTGTGTATAAGCCTGGGGTGTTGGCGTCAAATCATATGGTGTTTATATGTTTGGAATCAATTTGGCAACGTGAGAACCTCTGGGATTTGCTGATGCAAATCCTTCATGATGGCCATTACCGCATTAATAGTGAACTCGCCCCTATTCCGGTTAATTGTAAAATAATCTTGGTGGGTTCGGGATTGTCATACAGTCAACTGCGGCTTGAAGATCGCAAGTTTAGCCGTCATTTCCCATTACTGGCAGAAATGAGTAACGAAGTTGATTTAATTCAACACCCTGAATCAGCTTACGTTCAATGGCTCAATGTATTAGCCAAAGATGAAGCTGTGGAGTTAGACGCATCGAGCTTGTTACCTTTATTTTGGTATAGCTCTCGACTTGTGGAGCATCAGCAACGATTAAGTTTGAGTATGCTTGAAATGAAGCAATTATTAGCTCAAGCCAAAGCGTATGCTGGTAAGTCGTTATTGAATGGCGCTGCTATCGCTAAGGCTCTCGAAAAGCTTAAGTTTCGTCATAATAGTTCTGAAGTTTATTCAGCGCAGAGTTTTGATGATAACTTCATAAATCTGCCAACTAAAGGTGCTATGGTGGGTCAAATTAATGGTCTAACGGTCATTGATACTGGTGATTACACCTATGGTGAGCCTGCTCGTATTACTACATCCGTCCACTATGGCGACGGTGAAGTGGCCGACATTGAACGAAAATCTGAATTGGGCGGTAATATCCATACTAAAGGTATGATGATTTTGTCAGCTTGTTTATATCGTATTTTTGGCCGCGATGCTCCTCTGCACCTGAATGCTAACATTGTGTTTGAACAGTCATACCAAGAAATTGATGGTGACAGTGCATCATTAGCGGAGTATTGCTGTTTAATGTCAGCCATTGCCGAACAACCGATTGTGCAAAGCTTAGCGGTAACGGGTGCGTTAGATCAGTTTGGCAATGTACAAGCCATTGGTGGCGTGAATGAAAAGATTGAAGGATTTTATACCTTATGCCAACGCCGAGGTCTTACGGGTGAGCAAGGGGTGATTATTCCTAAAGCCAATGTGCTGCAGCTTAATTTAGAACCCGCTGTAATTGAAGCAGTTAATAAGGGGTTATTTCATGTTCATGCCATTGAACATATGGATAAAGCCGTTGAAATTTTAATGCAAATGCCGGCTGGCGTTGCCAATGAAGACAATGACTTTGCCCCAGAAACCCTTTATGGTTTAGTACAACAACGATTAGATAAACTCGCGGGACAAGATGATGAAGATATTGAGCTGAGCTTTTTTGCTAAATTGTTAGCTAGGTTACGTATTATTTAGTGATCGGAGTTGTTTAGCTTACACGTGTTCGCTATCTTGTTGGCATTATAAAGTTAATTAGAGTGGTATAGGATTAAATGGAAAAAGCTAACAGTTTTACTAAAGAACAACTTATCGCCTGTGGAAACGGAAATCTTTTAGGCCATAATAGACCGCGTTTACCTGTCGATAATATGTTGATGATTGACCGCATTATTACTATCAATGAAGATGGCGGTGAATTTGGTAAAGGTGAAATTGTTGCCGAACTCGATATTACTCCTGATTTATGGTTTTTTGATTGCCACTTTAAAACAGATCCTGTGATGCCAGGCTGCTTAGGCTTAGATGCAATGTGGCAGTTAGTCGGCTTTTATTTAGGCTGGGAAGGCGCTGAAGGTAAAGGTCGTGCTCTGGGTGTAGGTGAGGTTAAGTTTACCGGCCAGGTGTTACCAGATGCTAAAAAAGTAACCTACAAGTTGAATATTAAACGTAAGATCCATCGTAAACTGGTAATGGGCATTGCCGATGCAACTATGGAAGTTGATGGCCGTCAGATTTATTCAGCTACCGATTTAAAAGTGGGTATTTTTAGCGATACATCTACGTTCTAATCGATATATTTAAAGCGTTAGGGTTAGCCTTTAATACAATAATGCCCTCGGATAAACATCTTGAGGGCATTTTATTGACTGTTATTTGTTAAACAATCCACTTAGGCGGCCATCTACTCCTTCGCGCCATCCACCAAGCCACTGAGACCGAGAGTCCAGATTTGAGTGGGGGCAAACCTCCTTCGAACGCCCCCTATTCCTGCCTGAAATCCTTTTGAAAAAGCTCTGTCTAAACGATCTCTTTTCTGTCTTTTCATGCATGTGTCCTCTTCCATTACAGGCTTCTGTTTGACGAGATGGAGCTGAAGCCTTGCATATAGAAATAGACGCTTTTTTAGCCAAGATCAATCAAAAAAATGACCGTTTTATGGATTTTTTATTAAGGTATTGAGAAATAAATTAAAAAAAAATCGAGGACATCCTCGATTTTTTTGAGCTCTTAAACAAATATTTTTAGCTCAAGGTTTAGCGATAATTGTTGTTACTTTTTAACTCGACGACGTAACCATAAAAATGGCAGAGCAAATAACCAACCAAAACTTGCTGCGCCTTGACGTTCGTATGCGTCATCATCTTCAGCATCTGTAGATGAACAAGCTTCACCGCCCGTAGGTGTAAGCACAACCATGCGAGGTAAATATGACGTCACAGGGTCGCCATTACCGTCTAATTCAAATAGTGCTAAACCATTTTCACCAACAATTAAATCACCACTAGTGTCGTATTGATATTCAGGTTTACGGATAAACGCGGTACCCACAATGATGCCATCTTCGTTGATGCTGTTCGCTTCTACTATTGAGATATCACTTTCGTAGGTTAAAATTTCACCGGTACCATCTTGTACGCTGACAGTATTACGCTCCCAATCGCCATCGGTGTTACGCAAAAAACCTTTTGATTCACATGTTAATTGATCATTCAAATCAACAAACTCTTCAGTGTTCATGTCGTATAAAAAACCAACTTTAGGACGTGGGGTATCTTTGTCGTATGTCGACTCAATATAGCCCACTACTTGCCCTTGGTTGTTGATGTCTTTACCTTTACTGCTTAAATCTGATAACGATGTTTGGAAATCGTTAGGCGTGGTAATGCCTTCTTCAGGGTTGTTGGTGTCAAAAGTAAAGAACTTACTACGAAGATAACCATCGATGTATTTAGTGTAACTACCGACTAAAATACCTGAATCGTTGATATCATAGGCAATTGAATAGTAGACTTCGTCTTCCATTTCTACCCAATTGTATTCGTAATCGCCATTTTCATCTCTGGTCCAGTACGCGGCATCAAAATATAAATCATCTTCATCACCATTACGGTATACATGCGAACGCCCGGCTACATCACCGTTTGAGTTAATACCAAGACCTTGTGCAGTATAAATGAGTGTATCATCGTCATCTGGCGTAAGACCAAGCTCTAATTCGGTTCTTTCAGGTAAGCCGTCTTCATCTAAATTATCAAGTTCCCACACAAAGCCACGGGTTTGATATTGAATATAACGAGTGCCTGAATCTTCATCAGGGTATTGCAGAATTTGCACACAAATATCGGTAGGGATTGGGTTATCATCATCGGTATCTTCAGCTTCTTCAATACAGTTATCAATACGATCTTCACTGGCTGATGAAAGCTCGGTACTACCGTAACCCACAACTAAGTTGTCACTATTGACTCTTGAGGCAAGCGACCAACCACCTACCTCAACTGTGGCGGCATCAACGTCGGAAGTTTGATCTCGTTCATAGGTAGTAAATGATGGCAATAACGGATATTCAACGCCATTTTTAATCGCTATACCGCGCAGTTCAAATTCGCGATAATAGAAGTACTCTTGAGTAGTACTTGTGCCTTCGTAGTCTAGAGTGAGCTCTTCACCTGTGTAAGCACCCACTTTTACACCATTATTGTTAATACCATAAAAGTAAGTATCAACATCGTTTACAATCAATTCATCATCGTCATCATAATCTTCATTGGCTGGGTCAAATGTACCGGCAATACTATAGAACTCAGGCACCCAAGAGCCTACTGAAGCGTTATCACTGGCAATAAAAGTAAAGTTGTTGGCTTCAATTTCTGAATAAACAGAATAAGTAATGGTTTCTGCTTCTGAAATACCATCTTCAACATCAATCACAGAGTCATCGACATCGTCTGTAGTTAGCTTATTTTTACCTTTAGAAATACCAACGAGCTCATTTTCGTCGTTGATGGCCATTGCATAGCCATTGCGAGTACCATCTAAGGTGCCATTTAAATCGTAATCTTCAATGTTAACAATTTCATATACAGACGCGGCTTGAGCCGAACCAATAACACTTAATACGCCAATTGCGACTAATGATAAGGCTTTATCAAACTTTAACTTCATGTAACCATTCCTGTTTTATTATGCTTTACTTCATTGACTCTAGTTCTTCCCAGCGTTGGAAGCACAGCTCTAAATTCTGTTCTTTCTCTGCTAATGTTTGCAGAGCTTTATTAACCGTATCAGTTGGTTGATTGTAGAAATCAGCACGGCTTACCGTTTGCTGTAATGTTTCTATCTCTTGTTCAAGCTTTTCCATTTGGCTTGGAAGTGCTTCTAACTCTTTTTGTAATTTATAAGAGAGTTTTTTTGCTGCCTTTTCAGGTGCTTTTACAGGTTTTGTTTCTACTACTGGTTTCGATTGGACAACATTAGTTGCAACTGGTTCCTCAGAATAAAATTTAGCACCCTGAGAAATTGCATCCTGGTAACCACCTACATATTCAGACCAATGACCATTACCTGCAAACCACCAGCTACTGGTGACAGTATTATCAATAAATGCTCTGTCGTGACTGACGATCAATAATGTACCTTCGAAATCGGTGAGCAGAGACTCTAACAACTCTAAGGTCTCAATATCAAGGTCGTTTGTCGGTTCGTCGAGAATAATCAAGTTTGCAGGGCGCAATAACAACCTTGCGAGTAATAATCGGTTCTTTTCTCCACCAGAAAGCGCTTTAACCGGTGTGCGGGCACGCATAGGCGAAAACAAGAAATCTTGTAAGTAACTTAAAATATGGCGGTCTTGACCATTAATCGTCACGGTGCTTTTGCCTTCACCGACGTTTTCTTCAACGGTTTTTTCAGGGTCAAGAGCTTCGCGATATTGGTCAAAGTAAGCCACTTCTAATTTGGTACCAACTTTAATTTCACCCGATTGGGGTTGTAGCTTTTCAATCAATAATTTAATTAAAGTCGACTTACCACAACCATTAGGACCAATTAATGCAATACGATCACCACGCATAACGGTGGTACTAAAGTTTTTAACTAGGTCTTTGTCTGGCAGATTGTAATTAACATTTTTAACATCAAAGACCAACTTACCTGAACGCTCAGTATCAGACACGGCCATTTTGGCATTGCCCTGACGATTCAGTCGTTCACTTCGCTCGACTCGTAATGCTTTTAACGCTCTTACGCGACCTTCGTTACGAGTTCGTCGTGCTTTAACACCCTGGCGGATCCAGGTTTCTTCGTCTGCTAATTTTTTATCAAAATGGGCATTTTTTTCAGCTTCGACACGAAGCCACTCTTGCTTACCATCTAAATACGCTTGATAGCTACCAGGCCATGAGGTAACAACGCCACGGTCGAGATCGACGATTCGGGTTGCCGTACGTTGAATAAAGCCACGGTCGTGACTGACAAATACGATGGCGCCTTTAAAGTTTAATAAGAATTGTTCTAACCATTCGATGGTATCAATGTCTAAGTGGTTGGTGGGTTCGTCGAGCAGTAATAAATCGGGCTCAACGACTAAAGCGCGCGCCAAGGCCACTTTTCGCTGCCAACCACCTGATAACTCATTTAGTGGTTTGTCAGGATCTAGACCCAATAATTGACAGTTTTGGATGATGCGCGAATCTAGTTGCCAACCATTGTTGTGGTCTAACACTTCCTGAATACGCTGCATTTGATTAAGCATGCGTTCCATGTCATCGGGATTAGCTTCGGCCACATCGTGCGATAACTGATGGTACTTCTCTAATGCTTCACCAATTTCTTTTAAACCTGCAGCAATATAAGAATATACCGAGCCTGTTTCTGCTTTTGGTGGATCTTGTTGTAAACGGCTAACGTTGACGTCATTAGCAATGTTAAATTCGCCATCATCGAGTAATACATCACCTGATAACACTTTCATTAGGCTAGATTTACCCGCACCATTGCGACCAACAATACAAACGCGCTCGCCGGGTTCAATAGTAAAATCTGCATTGTGCAGTAAAGGAGTGTAACCGTAGGCTAATGAGCCATTATTTATCCGAACCAGACTCAATCTAAACTCCTATAAAATCTTGTAATTGTGTGGCATCAAAAGGCCAAAATAATTCACGGCCATCTTGCACTAACACAGGAATGCTAATGCCATAACGCTCTGCTAAGCTTGCGTCATCACAGATGTCGACGTGGTGATACTGAATATCAGTTTGTTCGATAAGTGATTGGGCTATTTCACACAGATGGCACCCCTCTGTGTGATACAAAATATAAGGCACAATATTATTTGGCATGGGTCAGTAACCACACATTATGAATATGCGGGTTGCGCTTGTAATCGAGTGGCAAACACAAGTGGTCAATGTTAGTGACATCGACTCCAGCTTGTTTAAGCGCGTCAATGTCCATTTTAAACTTACGTTTATTGTTAGAAAAAACTAACTCACCGTTTGGTGCAAGCAGTTTAATTAACCCAGACAACATTTCGGCGTGGTCGCGCTGTACATCCCAGCTATCTTCCATGCGTTTTGAGTTTGAGAATGTCGGTGGATCAATAAAAATCAAATCAAATTGTTGATGACTATTGTCTTTTATCCACTGTAAACAATCGGCCTGGATAAAGTCATACTGAGCACCTGACAAACCATTTAGCGCGAAGTTTTCTTTGGCCCAATTAATGTAGGTATTTGACATGTCGATAGTGGTAACCGACTTTGCACCACCAATTGCCGCATGTACTGACGCAGAGCCCGTATAAGCAAATAAATTAAGTACGCGTTTACCTTTAGATTTGTCGCCCACAAGCTTTCGCGTTACGCGGTGATCTAAAAACAGCCCAGTGTCTAAATAACCGGTTAAGTTAAGCTTAAATTTAGCACCGTATTCTTCGGTGATGACTTCTACTTTACGTTCATCTAATTTTTGATACTGGCTTGTGCCTTTTTGACGCTCGCGGGTTTTTAGCGTCACGCGATCAGGATGAATACCTAATGCACTTGGCAATGCCAATAACACGTCGCTGATGCGGCGCTTAGTGACAGCCTCAGGGATTGTGGCTGGCGCTGAATATTCTTGAATGACCACGTAATCAACATATTTATCGATGGCCACGTTATATTCTGGCAAGTCGGCATCATACAAACGATAGCTGTCGATACGTTCTTTTTTAGCCCATTTTTCAAGTTGCTTTACGTTCTTTTTAATGCGGTTTGCAAACGCTGGAGCGATGTCGGCAATATCAACACCGTCAGGAAGCACAACGGCTTCACGACGAGTGCTTTTAGCATGTAAGGTGTAAATGTTAAAAGCACACTCTAGTGCACCGTTAAACATTTTCATTTGCTTGTCAGCTTTAAGCTTGAGCGACGATAATAATTCAATGTCGCTACACAGCATGGCAATTTTCCAACCGCCAAACTCTTTTTTAAACTTGTCACCTAATTGGTAATAAAGCTGTAAAAGCTCAGTCACATTACCTAGACGCTCACCGTATGGCGGGTTTGAAATTAAAAAGCCTTCGCTTACAGGCGGTGAAACATCTAATGCATCAGAAACGGTAAACTCAATAAATTCTGCTACGCCAGCATTTTCAGCATTACGTTTAGCAATTGAGACGAGGTGCGCTTCAATATCAGAACCATAAAACTTAAGCTTGCAGCGTGTTTTACCTAATGTTGCACGAGCTTGAGCTTCATCAAATACGTTTTGCCACATTGCTTTGTTATGACTTTGCCAGTTTTCAAAACCAAACTTTTCACGCTTTAAACCTGGGGCAATATCGGCAGCCATTAATGCTGCTTCAATTAATACTGTGCCACTACCACAAAATGGGTCGAGGATAGTGGTTTGATTAGCTTGCCAGCCACTGCGCACTAACATATTAGCTGCAAGGTTTTCTTTTAACGGTGCTTCGCCTGTTGTTGAACGATAACCACGCTGATGTAACGATGCCCCAGAAAAGTTCATCGAAATGGTTAATTGGCCATTACGAAAATGCGCATCAATTTTAAAGTCAGGGTTTACCCTTTCAACATCAGGGCGACTTGAACCGTCATCACGAAAACGGTCTACGACCGCATCTTTGATTTTTAACGCGCCAAACTGGGTGTTGTTGATAAACCCACCGGTACCGTGAAAGTCGATACTAAAGGTTTTTTTATGTGAAAAGTGCGACGGCCAATCGATGCAATATGCTGCGTTATAAAGTTGCTCGGCAGATTCACAAGCACCTTTATAAATAACTAATACGATACGGCTCGCTAAGCGGGTCCAGAGGGTGATCCGATATGCCAGTTCAAGCGGTGCAGAAAAGTACACACCGGCAACGCTTTCTTTAACATCGGTAGCGCCAAAATCTTTCAATTCAGAGGCTAGGCTATATTCAAAACCCTTAGGG
This sequence comes from Shewanella phaeophyticola, assembly GCF_025398315.1. Lineage (GTDB taxonomy): Bacteria > Pseudomonadota > Gammaproteobacteria > Enterobacterales > Shewanellaceae > Shewanella > Shewanella phaeophyticola. The sequence goes on along the minus strand of NZ_JAODOQ010000001.1, from coordinate 985,854 downwards.
GCTGCAGCAAAAAAATTAAACATGTATTAGTCAGTCATCGTTACACAAAATTCAGTGCAGCATTATACCTGTTCAAACACATATCCCCAACGACTTATCGAAATGAGACTATAAATTCCGCAATTTGCCAGTTAAATGATCAATATCTGCAATTTAGACCAAGGAGCGATTAATTAACCAGCAAACAAATAGGTTTAATTAGATTTTGCTTGCAAACTTTAAGGGGGATCGCTATAGTTCGCCCCGCTTTGAAGCAGACAAGTAAACACGCCAGCAGGCATGTAGCTTAAATTCAACGAAGCAGCGTTTATCGGACGCGGGATGGAGCAGTTGGTAGCTCGTCGGGCTCATAACCCGAAGGTCGTAGGTTCAAGTCCTGCTCCCGCAACCAATTCTTAGTTAATAGAATTAAAACAATTAACAGCGTTTATCGGACGCGGGATGGAGCAGTTGGTAGCTCGTCGGGCTCATAACCCGAAGGTCGTAGGTTCAAGTCCTGCTCCCGCAACCAATTCTTAGTTAATAGAATTAAAACAATTAGCAGCGTTTATCGGACGCGGAACAGAACAATTGACAGCTCGTCGGGCTCAGCTTTTTATAAACAAGAGTCGAAGGTCGTCGCTTTTTATCAAGTCCTGCTCCTGCAACCAATTCTTAGTTAATAGAATTAAAACAATTAGCAGCGTTTATCGGACGCGGAACAGAACAATTGACAGCTCGTCGGGCTCAGCTTTTTATAAACAAGAGTCGAAGGTCGTCGCTTTTTATCAAGTCCTGCTCCTGCAACCAATTCTTTGTTAATAGAATTAAAACAATTAGCAGCGTTTATCGGACGCGGAACAGAACAATTGACAGCTCGTCGGGCTCAGCTTTTTATAAACAAGAGTCGAAGGTCGTCGCTTTTTATCAAGTCCTGCTCCCGCAACCAATTCTTAGTTAATAGAATTAAAACAATTAGCAGCGTTTATCGGACGCGGAACAGAACAATTGACAGCTCGTCGGGCTCAGCTTTTTATAAACAAGAGTCGAAGGTCGTCGCTTTTTATCAAGTCCTGCTCCCGCAACCAATTCTTAGTTAATAGAATTAAAACAATTAGCAGCGTTTATCGGACGCGGGATGGAGCAGTTGGTAGCTCGTCGGGCTCATAACCCGAAGGTCGTAGGTTCAAGTCCTGCTCCCGCAACCACTTTCTTGTTTAACAAGAATAAAGATAAACGGATCAAAATCAGTCGCGGGATGGAGCAGTTGGTAGCTCGTCGGGCTCATAACCCGAAGGTCGTAGGTTCAAGTCCTGCTCCCGCAACCATTTTGACAATTCAATATATTTAACTCTTCATATTCAATCCAGATCTTGATATCAATACAAATTACTTACTAAAATTTCAGTGTAATCTTACTGTGCACAAAGTAATTGGTAGCTCGTCGGGCTCAGCTTTTTATAAACTACTCTTTATTATAAGCAAACGCTGAAGGTCGTCGCTTTTTATCAAGTCCTGCTCCCGCAACCAATTCTTGTTTAACAAGAATAAAGATAAAACAAATCAAAATCAGTCGCGGGATGGAGCAATTGATAGCTCGCCGGGCTCAGCTTTTCATAAACAATCGTCGAAGGTCGTCGCTTTTTATCAAGTCCTGCTCCCGCAACCATTTTGAAACCTCAAATATCCAATATCAACGTACTCTCCAAATAAATCATAAAAAATCCATTATTATCAGACTAATACCAAAGCAGTTGGTAGCGCGTCGTGCTCAACTTTTTTATAAACTTCCGCTTTTTATAAACAGCTCTTTTTTATAAGCAAACGCTGAAGGTCGTCGATTTTTCTTTTTATCAAGTCCTGCTCCCGCAACCATTTTCTCTGTTCAAAAAATTAGCTCAGCGCATACAATCCAACTAAATGAATAAACTCAACATATGTCTGACCATTGCTTAATCCAGTGTGTTAAGAAACGTTTCGATGCATTGATTTACACTATCGGGTTGTTCAGCAAACACCATATGGCTGCCCTTCTCTATTATGGCGATTTGCGCATTGGGGATTTGCTGCTGTAAAAATGTGGCATATTTTATCGGTGTCATTTGATCTGCATCGCCCACAATAATTAACGTCGGCACATCAATTTTCGGCAGTTGCTCGATAACGTCAAATTTATCGCAAATGGTGAAATCAGTCAGCATGACGCTAACACCATTATTGATAATTGAATTGTTGATTTGTGTTTGTAATGGCTCGGCAATATTTTGATTTGCCGCCAGTAAATAATCTGGGAACGGCTGTTTTAACTCAGCAAGCTCAGACAGTGATTGTAACAGTTGAGGCATTACTTTGAGCCGAGCTCCCGCGCCAATAAGCACTAACGCCTTTAATTGTATCTTTGCCTTTGCTGAGATAGCGAGTTGCATTGCTACGGCGCTGCCAAGAGAGTGTCCAACTAACACCACGTCGAACAACTGATGCTGGGTAATGTAGTCTGCTAACCATTGTACTAATTCATCAACACTTGCCAATGCTTGTCCATCTGGATGACCGGGGTAATCAACCGCAATGCTATGTTCAAAAAACTGTTGCTGGAGCTGCCAAACAACATGCGTACAGCCAGAACCATGTAAAAAGAGTAACGTCATATTAATGAACCTTTTTCTATTTTTTTAGGGTTGATAATGTCGGCAGTTTCGCTTTCCACCAACTCAACATGCCACCTTTGAGTTGATACACCTCTTTAAATCCAGACTGCTTTAGTTTTCTAACGGCCGGAATACTTCGGTGGGCAGAGAGACAAATGACAATGGTGAGATGGTCTTTATTTAGCAGCTTTTGCCTAACAGAATCCGCAGAATAATGGGTAATAGGAAGGTTAATCGACCCTTTGATATGAGATTTATCCCACTCCAACGTTGTGCGCACATCGACTATTTGAATATTATTATCTTCAAGATGCTGAAAAACACTTTTAGCATCCATTTCTGGCACGTCACCGAATGGTAACCATTGGGATAACCGGCTGAGAAATGACATTAGCAGTTCCTTAAAATAATAAGAGCTTAGCTTAAACTACATTATGTTCAGGCCTTTATTCAATCGATTAAAGTTTGATACCTGCATGACGTCGAATCAGAACAATTATTCATTCAGTCATGCGCCGTGTTTAAGCCCTGTTAAACTCTCGCGAAGTCATCACTTATTAACGTTATTCGGGCTAATAAAAATTGAGAAGCATAAAAAATACCGGATGATTTCTCATCCGGCATTTTCAAATAAATATGATATTGAGCGAGTTTACTTCAACCAATGCTTCACTTTAGTACGGTTATTATTGTCACGGCTTTGTTTTATTAACTCATCATCCGCTTTAATTTGAGTTGTCTTAGCGAGGCGATCATAAAGCAGCACATTCACCGATGCGGCAAGGTTCATGCAGCCTACTGTCGGCACATAAACAACGTCAGCCGCGGCGTCAATTAATTGCTGCGGGATCGTGCCATCTTCAGGTCCGAAGATATAAAACGCATTGTCGGGATGAGTAAATAATGGCAAAGGTGTCGCGCCAACCACCAAGTCAACGCATACGATTGTTGCACCTTGAGGCACGCTTTCAAGTAAGGACTCAACACCCTCTAACGGAATGCGTTTAGCCGCATCTTTGGTGTCGACATCATATTGAGCGTCGCCCGACTTAGCCGCTAACTCATATCGCTTACCGGTGTAACAAACACGATTAACACCATAACAGCCCGCAGCGCGCATAATACCGCCAACGTTTACCGGTGTTTTAGGGTTAACTAACCCAATTGTGACTTGTGAAGACGGATTTGCCATAACACTCTTTGTTTGTTCCACACTTAAACGGCTTGAGCAACAATACGTTGACGCAGTTGCTGCCAAGCAGCTTCAACGAGGGCGTAGTCTTGAGCATTTAATTCTTTATCTGCTAAGGCTAGACAACTTAATAGTTTTTTATCGAGTGCCGCTAAATCTTGCTCAGCTTCGACTTCTAGTTCGGCTAACACAACAGCAACATGACCTTGTAAGTAACCGCAGGCAAACAATGCATCATCATCACTGTTATTTACGCTTTCTTCAATCCAAGACTCTAATGCTGCATCGTACTGTTCTAACATGGTTTAGTTCTCCACCAAATCTGGGTTGGCCACTTGATACATCACGTAATCGTGGTAGCCAGTGACTATTTTGTAATAGCCAGTGAGTGCTTTGTCTAATTCAGGGTCGCCACTATCCACAATTAATGGCCTACCTTCAAGTGCTTTGAGCTTAGTTTTTGTGGCTAAGATTAAAATATTGTCTTTTGGGATGCGTTTTATCAGCTCTGGTGACAATTGCTGGTTACCGCGGCCTAATATGTGCCCTTGTCCACCGATGAGGGTAATCACCAGCTTAACCTTGTCGGCAGGCATATCTTTGGTCAATTCGAGCAATTGATTGGCGCTGACATCTTGAGCAATTAACATGTTGTCTTGAATAACATCAACACCGAGTAAAGTATTGTCTATCCCCAACTCTTCCATCACAGCAGCAACGGTACTGCCCGAACCCATAATAAATAACTCATCGTCCATTGATTCAATGATGTCAGCTGCAATATCAGCTAACACTAGTTCATCAACTTCTTTGCCGCCCATTTTTACTGCTTGTATGTAACGCGGCTCTGCTGGCACGGTCATTTCACCAAACCGTTTTGCTCTAACGCTGCCTTGCCTAAAGGCGACTTCATCAATGTCCATCACATCAGCCGACATTAAACTCACCAGCTCACCCTGCAACAACATACTCACCACCAAGCCTGAAGCGTGTGGCGTAATACCGTAAACACCAGAGTGAATTTTAACCCCCGCAGGTACACCTAATACGGGCAAACTATCGTCAACCACAGCATAAATATCACGTGCGGTGCCATCGCCACCGGCAAACAGCAGCAAGTCTACTTGTTGGTCGAGTAAGCAAGACGCAGCTTGTTGGGTATCTTGCGAGGAGGTGATGCTATCGCTGTAATAAACTTCAGTGGTAGTAAAGCCCATTTGTCGACACAAGTTTGCACCCATGTCGCCCGATGCAGTAATGATGTCGAGATTGTCAGCAAAAGGTAATATCACCGCTAAGGCCTGCTGCATGCGCATCTGAGCTTTAGGGGTTGCACCTTTGGCAATGGCTTCTAACGCCACGCCATCAGAGCCTTTTAACCCAACACTACCGCCTAATCCAGCCAATGGGTTGATGATTATCCCTAAGCGAAAACGTTTCACAATAACTCCTTACGACTTTTCTAGATGTTACTCTTGTACTGCATTAGCGGTGGTTTCACCATTAATATTGGGGATCAGCATAACCGCAATCATAGATAAAAAGGCGCAGCTAGCAGCAAAGACCCATACCCACATGGTTTGGCTGCCATCGCCCCAAATCATGCCGCTTATCCATGTACCAAGAGCACCGCCCACACCAAAACTCACGCTGGCATACAACGCCTGCCCCGTACTGCGATGACTAACATTAAAATGCCGATGAATAAAATGAATAGACGCGGCGTGCACTAGGCCAAAGGTAAATGCATGAAGGATTTGGCTGAGAATCAACAACAAAAGAGACTCAACGCCAAAAGCCAACAACAACCAGCGAACGGCTGTCAGTAACATACTCACCACCAGCAAAACGCGAATACCATACCGGCGGATCAACCGAGATGAATAAAAGAAGATAATAATTTCAGCAAATACGCCAAGCGCAACCAATATGCCAGCAATGGTTTCTGAATAACCAAATTGCTTTAAGTAGAGTACGAAGAAACCATAAAAAGGCTCAACACTCATCTGCAGCAACATCGCCGATAACATAAACCAAATAAGCGATGCGTCGAACGTTAATTTAGGCCTGTCTGCACGATTAACAACCACATTGCGATTAGCCGGTAACGGTAATGAACAGGCAAACAACCCAAGAAATAATATCATGCCCATATATGGCAGCACTTCAGAGTCCCAATAATCAATGGCTAAACCACCACTTATCACTAACACAATATAGCCGACACTGCCCCAGCTACGAATTGCGCCATAACGCTCAGCTTTGTCACCTAAGGTTTCTAAGGTAATCACTTCTAACTGCGCCAGAATTGAGTTCCAAAAAAAGGTATAAATGGCCAAGCTAACGGCGAGGTATAAAAAGCTGCCATCAAAGAAAAAGCTAATGTACGTTATTGCGGCAGCGAATGAACCAAGCTTAATCAGCTCGGCGCGCATCCCTGTTCGGTCGGCCACTGCCGCCCAAATATTAGGTGCAACAATGCGCGTGGCCATTAAAATAGCCAGCAAAAAACCAATCTCTTGGGCATTGAAGCCTCGACTATCAAAAAAGACCCCTAAATAGGGAATCATAATGCCGAGAATCGAAAAGAAAAAGAAATAACAGGCGCCGAGCCAGCGTAAATCTGGTTCAGCGCGATGACTTGAGGGCATTAACGCATTCCAATCTCTGGCGTATGACGAACAACATCTTGGTTTTGCGCGCGATGTCTTAATAAATGATCCATTAATACAATCGCCAACATGGCTTCTGCAATTGGTACAGCACGGATGCCCACACAAGGATCGTGTCGACCTTTGGTGATCATATCAACCGTATCACCCTGCACTGTCATGCTTTGACCCGGTACACTGATACTTGATGTTGGCTTTAACGCTATATGAGCCACAACAGGCTGACCTGATGAAATACCGCCTAATACACCACCAGCATGATTAGAGGCAAACCCCTCTGGTGACATTAAGTCGCGACCTTCAGAGCCTTTTTGGGTAACCACACCAAAACCATCACCTATCTCGACACCTTTAACGGCATTAATACCCATAAGTGCATGAGCAATATCAGCATCTAAACGATCAAATACAGGCTCACCTAACCCCACTGGTACACCGGTAGCTGCCACGGTAATTTTGGCGCCAATTGAGTCGCCTGATTTTCGTAAACCACGCATATACTCATCTAATGCATCTAACTTAGTAGCATCAGGGAAGAAAAATGCATTTTGTTCAATTTGGGTTAAATCAATTGTATCAGCAGTTATGGGGCCTAGTTGAGCAAGGTAGCCATGAATTTCAATACCATGCACTTGCTTAAGGTATTTTTTAGCCACGGCGCCCGCTGCAACACGCATCGCAGTTTCGCGCGCAGATGAACGCCCACCACCACGGTAATCACGCATGCCATATTTTTGCTGATAAGTATAATCGGCATGGCCTGGGCGGAAGGTGTCTTTAATGTCTGAATAGTCTTGGCTGCGTTGGTCGGTATTTTCAATCAATAAACCAATTGAGGTTCCTGTGGTCTTACCTTCAAACACACCTGATAAAATTTTCACTTCATCGGCTTCACGCCTAGCAGTGGTATAACGCGATGTACCTGGACGTCGTCTGTCTAAATCATGTTGCATGTCTTCAACGGTTAATTCGAGCCCTGGTGGGCAACCATCAATAATACAACCCAATGCAACACCATGGCTTTCACCAAAGGTTGTTACTACAAAGTTTTGACCAATACTGTTTCCAGACATGCGCGTTAACTACCTCTATGTTTTATGCTATCTACTGCAAAATACCTTACGCTATTATTCAGCATCTTTGTATACAGAGAAAAGTGATTCATTTTCAACTAGCTGATCACGGGTTAATACAAACACACCGTCACCGCCGAATTCAAAATCTACCCAAGTGAACGGCACATCAGGAAATTGCTCAATTAAATGCACCATTGAATTACCGACTTCAACCACTAACACCCCATTTTCAGTCAAGTAATCAGCTGCATTGGCTAAAATGCGCTTAGTTAAATCTAAACCATCGCGGCTCGAGGCTAAACCAATGGCTGGCTCGTGGTGATACTCATCGGGCATGTCACCAATATCTTCAGCATCAACATACGGCGGGTTAGAAACGATTAAATCGTAATGTGGCTCTTTCGGGATCGCCGAGAATAAATCAGATTGGATTGGGAAAACACGCTCCATCACATCAAGTGACTCAATGTTAATTTGCGCAACTTCTAATGCATCTTCACTAATATCAAGCGCGTCCACTTCTGCATCTTCAAATGCATGAGCGCACGCAATGGCAATACAAGCACTCCCCGCACATAAATCCATAATACGGTGCACAGGTTTGTTGTATAACCAAGGACTAAACTGATTATTAATCATTTCTGCAATCGGTGAGCGCGGCACTAACACACGCTCATCAACATAAAAATCAAGCCCGGCAAAACGCGCTTTGTGGGTTAAATACGGTACAGGTAAGCGCTCGCGTACACGACGAATAATTAGCTCAACAATTTTATGTTTTTCACTGCTAGTCAGGTTACTTAAAATAACTTGCTGACCGATTTCTTCAGGTAAGTGTAAAGCATGAAAAACCAATGCAATGGCTTCGTCCCAAGCATTGTCAGTACCGTGACCATAATAAATATTGGCATCATTAAAACGGCTAACCGCCCAGCGCAACATATCACCTATAGTACGTAACTCAGTGACCGCTTCATCTACAAAGATCTTATCCAAAACACACTCCTAAAAAATTGTTCTGCGCTATTGTAACTGATGTCTATTAAGATGACCTAGAATTCAATACAATACCGCCATGAAAGACGAAAATAACTCAGACAAGTTGCTGTTTAGCCAACTAATAGACGGTATCAAACCTCTCAAGCAAGATACCCACCATTTTAAACAGCCAGTCAAACCTAAAAAACAATTCGAATTTAAAGAGCGTCAAATCCATGTTGACAGCTATTTTTCGGACACTTATCAGCCACTGTTGCCGGTCGAAGGCTCTATGCGCTGGATAAATGACAGTGCAGATAAACTTGAGCTAAAACGTTTAAGACGTGGCGACTATTCACCCGATTTGTTACTTGATTTACATGGTCTGCGCCAATCTGAAGCCAAACTTGAGTTGGCAGCACTTATTCAAGCCTGTGTTAAACAAAGCAGTACTTGTTGTTGTGTGATGCACGGTTATGGTACAGGCATTTTGAAGCAGCAATTGCCATTATGGTTAGCGCAGCACCCTAAAGTAAAAGCGTTTCATCAAGCACCTAAAGAATGGGGCGGCGATGCCGCGTTATTGGTATTAATTGATATTGGTGAGCAGCCACATAGGCGTTAAGCGTGGTTAAGGTAATTTAATTATTAAACTGTTGCTGATTGTAAGGTAAGTAAATACTTACCTTACAACTTATATAACTACCGTGCGGCCATCACTTGATGAGCTGCTGTCATAGCAACAAAACTGCTTTGATGCATGTGTTTATCAATTTGTGCCACTGCTGATGTCGCAAATAAAGGCGGCTCAATACCTGCCACTAATTCACTGACCATAAACCCTAAAATGGGCATGTGTGCAATAACCAGTACATTGTCTGCTTTAAACTGTTCAGCATAAGCAAGTACCACGTCTACTGCTCTTTTAGGATCGCCTGATGGAGTCACATCATCAAGCACAACTAACTTTCGAGGTTCAGGTAAGTATCTACTGACTTCTTGCCACGTTTGCTGCGCACGTAAATAAGGGCTCACAATCACTAAATCGAGTTGGCTCACACTCTTAGTTAACCAATTGGCCATGTATCCGCTGTGGATACGACCGGTTTCGGTTAGTTTACGTTCTCGGTCTGACGGCGCATCAAAGCCAGCTTCACCATGTCGCATCAAAAATAACTGCATACTTCTCTCTGGATTTTTTATTATCGTTCTTCGGCAATTGTAGCGCTAAATAGCACAACAACAAACCCTAGTATCGTCGATAATGAACTAAACTTTAGTCGATAAAAGCATAAAACATGCCTTCGCTATTTGCTAAAAACTCATAAGAAGATCAATATATAACAAGTTATGTTTTCTGGAGCCTTCTTTTGCCTGATTATCCAGCAGTTTATAAAAGCCAAAATGATCATCGTCAATATCAATATCGAGTGTTAAGCAATCAATTACGAGTGCTTTTGGTTGAAGATATGCAATCAAACCAAGCCGCAGCGTCTATGGCGGTTAGCGTTGGTCATTTTGACGATCCCGCTGAACGGCCAGGAATGGCACATTTTCTTGAGCATATGTTGTTTTTAGGTACCGATAAATACCCAGATTCAGGCGAATACCACGCCTACATCAATCAGCATGGCGGCAACAACAATGCATGGACAGGCACTGAACAAACTAACTTTTTTTACAGCATCAATGCCGACGCGTTAGAAGGCTCTTTAGACCGTTTTAGTCAGTTTTTTATCGCGCCTAAATTTGATTTAGAATTAGTCGACCGTGAAAGACAAGCTATTGAGTCAGAATTTAGCTTAAAACTCAAAGATGACATTCGCCGGGTTTACCAGGTGCAGAAAGAATCCGTTAATCCTAAACACCCTTTCTCAAAATTCTCTGTGGGTAATTTGGCCACTTTAGCAGGTAAGCAGGTCGCTATTCGTGATGAGCTTTTAGCATTTTATCGACAACACTACAGCGCTAACATCATGACACTATGTGTTGTCGCGCCGCGTCCAATAGCTGAATTAGAAACCATTGTAACGCAGTACTTTTCGGCAATCGAAAACCGAAATGTAAGTAAACACTATCCCAATGAAGCCTTACTCAACAAAGAACAACAACAAAAACACATTAAAATCGTGCCGCTCAAAGATCAAAAACGGGTCAGTATTTGTTTTGCTCTGCCCGAGATAGATCAATTTTATAAACGTAAACCATTAACTTTTATCAGCCATTTACTCGGTAATGAGAGTCCTGGAAGTTTGTTGTCGTATCTGAAACGGCAAGGTTTAGCGAATAACTTGTCTGCTGGCGGTGGAGTTAATGGTTATAACTTTAAAGATTATTCAATCAGTATTCAGTTAACCGATAAAGGTTATATTGAGTTAGATGAAGTAGTCACCTGTGTATTTGAATATATTGAGCTCATCAAACAGCAAGGCGTTAGCGCTTGGCGTTATCAAGAACGCGCCAGCCTGTTGGATACCGCGTTTAGGTATCAGGAACAAATAAAAACTTTGGATTTAGCCAGTCATCTCAGCATTAACATGCATCATTATGATATCGAAGATATTATTTATGGTGATTACCGAATGGATGAAATGCAAGAGGATGAAACCAAGCAATTATTGTCCATGATGTCAGTAAACAATATGCGCTTAATGACTGTGGCTAAAGAATCACAAGTAGATAAACAAGCAGCATGGTATGACACGCCTTATCAGGTCACGCCATTACAGCCACATCAACTGGAGAAATGGTCTGCGATAACCACTCGAGATGCACTTAAACTGCCTGAAAAAAACCCATTTATTGTCGCTCACCCTCAGGCTCGATCAGACAAAAGCAACAGCGCTGTGCCTAAGATAGTCGCTGAAGGCGAAGGTTATCGTATTTGGCACAAAAAGGATGATGAGTTCAATGTACCAAAAGGTCACTTGTACTTGTCACTAGATTCAGACCAAGCCAGTTCGACTCCGAGACAAGCCGCATTAACACGACTTTACGTTGAAATGCTAATCGATTACCTCACTGAACCAACCTACCAGGCTGAAGTGGCTGGGCTAAATTACAACATTTACCCGCATCAAGGTGGAATAACCCTTCACCTCACAGGCTTTACAGGCAATCAAGAAAAACTATTAACACTAATTATCAATAAAGCGCGCGAACGTAACTTTACTGAACAACGCTTTAACATGATTAAAAAGCAAATTTTGCGAAGCTGGAATAACGTAGCTCAAGCAAAACCTATTTCACAATTATTTACCAGCTTAACGGTTACCCTGCAAAAAAGAAGCTTTGAGCCAGCCAGAATGGCAGAGGAGTTAGCAGAACTCACCCTTAGTGATCTACATAATCACGTGAGCTCATTTTACAAAAAGGTTTATCTTGAAGGGCTTGTCTACGGTGATTGGTTAGAACAAGAAACTCAGCAACTGGGTAAACGCTTAAAACACTTACTGTCGTTAGTCACCAAACCAAGCGCAGAATCTTCAAGAGAGTTAGTCAATCTAGATAAAAGAGGCTCGCTACTGCGTGAAAAAAGCATTGCCCATCAAGACAGTGCCATCATTGTTTATTACCAATCGCGAGCGGCCACACCAGATCGCATGGCACTGTTCAGCTTGTTAAATCACACCATGTCTTCAACCTTCTTTCACGAGTTACGCACTAAGCAACAACTCGGCTATATGGTTGGTACCGGTTATTTACCGCTAAATCGGCACCCTGGGATTATCTTTTATGTGCAATCCCCTACAACTGGACCTAGACAGCTCCTAGAAGCCATTGATGAATTTATCGCTGACTTTAACTATGCCGTTATGCAAATCACCAATGAGCAGTGGGAAAGTACCAAGCAAGGCATGATTAGCCAAATAATGGAAAATGACACCAATTTAAAAACCCGTAGCCAACGTTATTGGGTCAGTCTAGGGAATCGAGATTATCAATTTAACCAACGTGAAACCGTTGTTGCAGAAGTCATGAAGTTAACTCGAGCAGACTTAATTAAATTTATGGTGGCTCACATGCGCAGTCGAGACTGTGACCGTTTAGTATTATTCAGTTGTGGTGAACAACATCACAGCCAAGCAAGCTTGAGATCTGATAACATGATCGTCGATTTAAAAGCATTTAAGCAACAAGCTGACAAATTCCAGTTTTAAGATAACCATTGAGTGACAGCATCACTATTTATCATGCTGCCGCTAAAACATTGTCAAAAACAGCATAAACGGAACCCGGTACCATATAAAACTTTAGTGCTATATAAGTTGCTGATAAAAAAGTAACTCTTTAATGAAATTATTAGAATATTTGCACATTAATCTACCAATCACTTCTTTTTTATTAACATGCTTTTGACAAACTCGCAGGTTTCTGAAAAAGTAGACAATTCATCAACTTCTTTGCGGCATCGAACGAGAATAAGTATAATAATTATGCCTAAAATTTTACTGTTTATCTGTGTGTATATTTTTATCAGCCCCTTTGCTGCAGCCATAGAGACGGAAAACGCTGAATCAAACTTTGATCTACTTCTTAATCACACAAATTATGGCGTAGCAGATGGACTATCACAAGATACTGTTACGGCAATTGTTGAAGATAAAGAAGGCTACGTTTGGGTTGGAACCATCAACGGCCTAAATCGTTTTGACGGCAATGAATTTAAACAATTTTATGCTGGAGATGATGGGAAATCACTGCCAAGCTCCTTTATTCGCAATTTACTGATTGATGACAATGGCACCCTACTTGTCGGCACAGACAAAGGACTCGTCGAATTTAATGAAGAAACTGAATCATTTCACCCAAACAGCATTTCTGCTCAAATTGGCGAGCAGGCCATTTGGTCTATATCAAAACAAGGCAACGAAATTCTAATTGGTCTAAATAATAGATTTTTATCTTATGATAGTTTAAGTAAAAAATTATCAATAGAATTTAAAAGTGATAAGCTAAAAGAAATTAAAAACATAATAAAATTTAAAAAAATATTACATTAGAAATTATGAAGGACATACAATAAGCGTTTACAACGGAATTATAACCAGACTATTAAATGAAACTAATGATATAGCCTTATTAAATAACAACATAATAGCAGCAACTAATAATGGCATATTTTCAATTGATAATGATGTACAACGAATATCTCCATTGAAATTTATAGATATTTCATCTCAAAAAAACGCAGAATATGCTTTAGGGCTACAAGAAAACAACATAATAAAAATTAAAATTAACAACAAAAATATCACTTGGGAAAAAGTAGGTGAATTACAAGTCGAAGGTGTAAAGTTTGCCAAAGCTTTTATATTTGAAAACAATGAGACCATTTACATATCAAATTATAATGATGGATTTATTACCATTACACAAAAAAATAACTTGGTAAAAAAATAAATATACTAGAGAAAGACATTTGGTCTTTATCAAAGGCAACCGATACATTTTTCATGCTCAATGATGACAGTGATATTTATCATTATGATCAAAACATGAATTTGATAAGAAAAATTAAAACATCCTTTCCTCATGTGTCAAATCAATACTAACAATTAATAACAAGATTTTTATAGGTACGAAGTCAGGGGTATTCTTAAAAGACTTAACAACTAATAAGGAAACGTTGATATCTAATGATTTAATAATCAACATAAAATATAATAAAAATGAAAACTTAATATATTCATCTAATTTCAAAGGTGAAATTACAACTTTTTCCTTGGATGGTAAAGAAGTCGAAAAAATAAAAACAAACTTTAACTTCCCTATATACGACATGTTGAAAGTGGATGATCAACTTTGGATTGCCTCACAAGCTGGATTAATATTATGGGAAAACAATACACCTAAAACAATATTTAATGAAGATATGGTTTTTAACCTTGCTTTAAAAGGCAATAATATTTATTTTGGAACGAGAAGTGCAATATTTTCAACAAACAAAAACAAGCATGACTCCACAAAAATAGTGCTTAACAAAAAAAGGTAATATATTCACTATCTTTTGTTGGAGATATATTAGTTGCTGCATCCAACCGTGAGATTTATTTAATAAATATATCTAGCAACATCATCAACACACTCACAGTAGATAATGGAGTATTAAAAGATTACAACACACAATCATCATTAATCATAAACAACAACTCAATCTTACTAGGTGGAATTGACGGACTTAGTTTAATAAACCCAATACAAGTAATGTCCACAATACAAAACGACATACCTAAGAAAATTTCACTTACTAACTTATCTTTATTCAACAGTTCAATTGATGTAGGGTCAAACATATTACCTAAACCATTAAATAGTTTGGAAGAGATAACATTAAAACATTCAGACTACCCCTTCACATTAAGCTTTAATGTTATCGGGGAGAACAACCATAGTTTTGACTTCCTATATTACCTTGAAGATTTAGAAAAAAACTGGCTTTCTACCAATGGTAATAATAGTGTTACATACACTAACCTATCTGCAGATCAATATACATTTAAGATTTATGCTAAAAATAAACTTTCAGGTTTAAAAACTGATATAAAAAACTTAAAAATAAATATCACTCCTCCTTGGTGGCTCTCTAACAAAGCTAAATTTATATATGGTTTTTTATGTGTAGTTCTCGTCATAACTTTTTTTAATGTTTTAAATAGACGCCGTCAAACACAAAAGCAAATCGCCTTGAGTGAAGAACGTTTAAAATTATCCTTGTGGGGCAGTGGCGATGAAATGTGGGACTGGGATATTGAAAGCGGTAAAATTTATCGTTCGAACATATGGGGCTCATTAGATTTCCCTCAAGACGGCCGTCGATCAGGTAACCCTGATGAAGAGAGCAACATCCACCCTTTAGACAGAGACCGTGTAGCAAAAGCACTTAATGATCATTTTAACGCCATCACTGACCACTTTGAAATTGCCTATCGCGTTAAAGCACGCAACCAACAATGGATTTGGATATTAGACCGAGCAAAGATAGTTGAACGAGATCAAAAAGATCAGCCTTTACGTATGACAGGGACGATCAAAGACATCAATAATATCAAACAAGCCGAAGAACAGTTACGTTTGTTTGCGCGCGCAATTGAGAACATTTCTGAAGGGATGTTCATTTTAAACGAAAAATACCAATATGTTGAAGTCAACGAAGCTTGCTGTGAACTCACGGCATCAACCCAAGAAAAGTATCTAGAAGAAACACTTAGTTTTAGTCGTTACCCTGAAAGTTATTCAGAACAGATTAGGACTATTTTAAAACAACAAGGTAGCTGGAGCGGTGAAGTAGAAGCCAGCAAAGGCACGGATGACTTTTTCTTGATGGAACTCACCATTGATGCCATTTACAACGAACAAGGTGAAACAAGTCATTATGTTGGGGTTTTTTCGGATATTACGCGCCGTAAACAACAGGAAGAAGAGCTCAGAAAGCTGACCAACAATGATTTATTAACAGGCTTACCTAATCGCTCAAGCTTACAAGTCACTTTAAGTAACTTGGTAAAAAAAGACATTCATCATACCCTCATGGTGCTTGACCTAGATAACTTCAAACGCATTAATGATTCATTAGGCCATCAAATTGGCGATGATTTATTGATTGGAGTTGCAGAGCGCATCCAACTTGCAATACCTGAACATGCCAGCTTATACCGATTAGGCGGAGATGAATTTGCATTGCTAGTTGACCAGTTTCCAGACATTGGTAATTGCGCAGCGATAGCCACAAAAGTCATCAATTGTTTAAAACCAGCATTCAATATCAATAATGAATCACTGGTCTTAGGGATCAGTATTGGGATTGTGTTGTACCCAGAAGATGAACAAAATGAACAGGCATTACTGCGAAAAGCTGACATTGCGATGTACCATGCGAAATCTGCAGGGGGTAGCCGTTATCAATTCTATTCAGAGTCATTAAACCAAAATGCATTACGCCAACTTGAAATTGAAAACCTGATAAGAGAAGCCTTAAAAGACGATTTGTTTGAAGTTTACTACCAACCCAAAATTGACGTTAAAAAAGATCGCCTCACGGGCATGGAAGCACTGGTTCGCTTAAACCACCCAACGCTGGGTATCATTGAAGTCCTAACGAGTTTATTCCACTTGCCGAAGAAAATGGTTTAATTGTCGAGATAGGTGATGTGGTACTACGCAAAGCTTGTTTTGCTGCGCAAAAGTGGTTGGACTCAGGATTATTTACAGGCCGCGTCGCTGTCAATTTATCGTCTAAGCAATTTGCATTGGCAGATTTGCAACAGCGAATAGAGTCAATTTTACGACTGACAAAATTGCCAGCAAAACATTTAGAGTTAGAAATCACTGAAGGCACTGTAATCAAGAACCCTGAACAAGCCATTAAGGTGATGCAGCAACTCGCCAAAATGGGGGTAAGCCTCGCACTTGACGATTTTGGTACTGGTTATTCGTCATTATCGTATTTAAAACGCTTCCCGATTAATTGTTTAAAAATTGACAAGACTTTCGTAGACGATATCGATAAATCTGATCGCGACCTTAAAATGGTCGATTCAATTATCACCATTGCCCACAACATGGGGTTATCGGTTGTCGGCGAAGGTGTTGAGCAAACAGCACAGCTCAACATTTTAAAGGCACTAAATTGTGAAGAAATTCAAGGATATATATATAGCAAACCGATAAAAGAAACGGATTTTGAAGCAATGCTAACCGCCGATAAACTAAAACATGAGCCTTTAACACAAACGCTAATGAAAAAATAAATCATTCTCTCTTACTTTTGGCATGTTAAATGCTAATTCATGTTCAGTAGTCAAAATAATATTGATATTAAACCCTGAGCTTGAATAATAAATAAGAGAGAATAAAAATGATCAAAGGAATAATTACTCTGGCGGTGTTATCGGCATTATCTGTTGGTAGTTTCGCAATGATTGATAATGTTGAAACTGCTGGCATCCCTGCCATTAAAGTTCTAGACACTCAAACTGCTGGTATCCCTGCAATTAAAGTTTTAGAGACTCAAACTGCTGGTATGCCTGCTATTAAAGTTTTAGAGACTCAAACTGCGGGCATCCCTGCTATTAAAGTTTTAGAGACTCAAACTGCGGGCATCCCTGCTATTAAAGTTTTAGAGACTCAAACTGCTGGCATCCCTGCTATCAAAGTTTTAGACACCCAAACTGCTGGCATCCCTGCTATTAAAGTTTTAGACACCCAAATTGCGGGCATCCCTGCTATTAAAGTTTTAGACACCCAAATTGCGGGCATCCCTGCAATTAAAGTCTTAGATACTCAAACTGCTGGTATTCCTGCCATTAAAGTTTTAGAGACTCAAACTGCTGGTATTCCTGCTATTAAAGTTTTAGAGACTCAAACTGCTGGCATCCCTGCTATTAAAGTTTTAGAGACTCAAACAGCTGGTATTCCTGCTATCAAAGTTCTAGACACTCAAACAGCTTAAGGAGAATACGATGTTTACTTCTCTAAAAATCGCCCTAGGTTTAGCAAAACCTGCTCGTAAAAAAGTGAAACTGCCTGAAGGCTTGAACCATTTAGAAGTTATCCAAGCTAAAGCTTGGTGGAAATAAACTTCTCAATACCAAAAAAAGGAGCCTAGGCTCCTTTTTTGTTATATCTATAACCGCTAAGTTTATTAGCATTTTATCTGGTAACCACCATGTCGAGCCATCTTCATGTCAGCAAGACGCTTATGAGCACTGAACAACGGATAAGTCAGCGGCCCTAATACAAGTGCTAGGCACCCCCATCTTTTAACCGCTAATCCTTGCTTATAAGCTGCAAAGGCAAACGCAACACAACTACTTGCACTCGATAACACAAGAATTACCAACCAACTTAACTGCATACAACTTACCTCTACTGTACCGAAAGCTCTTCCATACTGTGTCATAATATTAAAGCTATAATGTACTCAATTATTTAGCACGTAGTCCTTGTGTCATTCTGATTTGGCCTGTAAATATGATCTACACACCTAACGAGTGCGTACTATACCTTAAATACAGGTTCAGTTCGATTAAAAATCAGGCAAATAAATGCCGTACGATAACCATAATGCGGCAACACATTGCCGTTTTTTTATGCGCGCTATTATGGTGTCGTAAATAGCAAAAATTATAGGCAATAAAAAACCGCCCATGATGAGCGGTTTCATTAACGACAATCACGAATTAGCTGTTATAAAACTGGCTATCATCGCTGGCCATTTTCACCAACGTATCACACGGCGCAAAACGCTCACCGTATAATGATTGATATCCATTTAATGTATCAACTAAATTCTTAGCTCCTAGGGTGTCAATATAACGGAAGGAGCCCGCCTAAGAATGGTGGGAAACCAATACCAAATATAGCCCCTATGTCGCCATCTCTTGCTGAAGCAATAATGCCCTCTTCAAGACAACGAACCGCTTCGTTTAACATTTGGACAGTACAGCGCTCTGCGACATCTTTTGCTTCTTTATCTGAGGCAATTAAAATGTCGAGCACTTTATAAACAGACTCATCGACCAGTTTGTCTTTTTTGGCTTTAGATCCATATTGATAGAACCCTTTACCATTTTTACGCCCTTTACGATCATCAGCCAATAACTTATCAAAAGCGGCTGGAGCCTTAAAGCGCTCACCGAGCTCTTTTTCTAAAATAGGTGAAATCTTACCGCCCACATCAATACCGACCTCATCAAGTAATGTCATAGGATCTACAGGGAAGCCAAATGTAACCAATGCACGATCTAAATGCTCAATACGTTGACCTTCTAATAACAACTGAGCGGCTTCGTTCATATACAAAGCTAAAATACGGTTTACATAAAAACCGGCACCGTCTTGCACAACAATTGGGGTTTTACCCTGCTTGCGTGCAAAGGCCACTGTCGTCGCAATGGTTTCTGGCGACGTCGTTTTATGGGCAATCACCTCCACTAACGGCATTTTTTCTACCGGAGAGAAGTAGTGCAAACCAATCACATTTTCAGGACGACTTGCCGCTGCGGCAATTTGACCAATCGGTAGCGAAGAGGTGTTCGATGCAAAAATAGTGTTTTCACCACATTCACGCTCAACATCTTTCACCATTTGATGTTTAAGTGCTAAATCTTCAAATACTGCTTCAACGACAATATCAGCATCTTTAATGCCGGTGTATTCAGTGGTTGTGGTCATCAAAGACATAATATTGTCACGTGCCGCTGGCGTCATATGACGGCGCTTAACACCTTTATCTAACAACTTATAAGCGTACGATAATGCGTTGCTTAAGCCTTGCTCTGAAATATCTTTAACGCGGGCAGGAATTTTTGCCTTAGTTGTTGTAACAGAGGCAATACCGCCGCCCATTAAACCGCCGCCCAATACCATCACTTTTTTCACCTTGCGCGGTGAAGCCCCTTCCGCGCCGGTTTCTTTCTTCATTTCTGTGGTAGCAAAGAACAAGCTACGTAGTGCAGCAGATTCTTTTGACATCACCAAGTTAGCAAAATGAGTAGCTTCCACTTCGAGCCCTTTAATCATGCCTTTGTTCATACCTTGACGAACACAATCAATAATCTTGGCCGGTGCGGGATAATTACCTTGGGTTTTCTTCATCACCTGCTTACGAGCTTGGTCGAACATAATATCGCGGGTAAATGAACTAGACTCTAAAAATTGATTAATTTTAGATTGCTTTACAGGCTTAGCTGCTTGCTTGCCTTTTTTAGCTAACTCAACTGCGGTTTCAATTAAAATTGAATTTGGTACCACATCATTTACCAAGCCCATTTTTAACGCTTGTTTAGGGCGGACTTGCTTACCTGTGAGCATCATGTCAAGTGCTGTTGCAATCCCTACCAAACGAGGAAGACGTTGTGTACCACCACTACCAGGTAATAAACCTAATTGTACTTCTGGCACACCAAGCATGGTTTTTTTATCGTCACTGCATACACGTAAATGACACGCCAATGCTAATTCTAAACCGCCACCTAAACACGCACCATTAATCGCCGCGACAACGGGAATAGACAAACCTTCAAGTTCGGAAAATACCACATGCCCTTGTTGAGACAGGGTTTTCGCATCTGCTTCGCTTTTGCATGCTGCCAACATGGTAATATCCGCACCAGCAACAAAAGAGTCCGTCTTACCAGAGGTGATCACTAAGCCTTTAATGCTATTGTCAGCTTTAATCTCAGTTAAAATCTCAGTGATTTCTGGGTCAAATTCGGCTTTTAAGGTGTTCATAGTTTCGCCAGGAACATCCATTGTTAAAATGGCAATACCATCTTCACGGCGCGATAAATTAAATGTTTTTTCCATGCTCATTACTCCACCTCTAAAATCATTGCTGCGCCTAAACCACCCGCGGCACAAGCTGTTGCCAAACCAGTACCACCGCCACGACGTTTTAATTCACGACACACTTGTGTAATTAAACGCGTACCGGTTGCAGCAAATGGATGACCATAAGCTAACGAGCCACCTAGCACGTTAAACTTACTCATATCAATTTCGCCAATCGCGCGGTTACGCCCCAACTTTTCTTCAGCAAACTTTTTCGAACCAAACATTTGCATGTTCGCTAATGTTTGCGCTGCAAATGCTTCATGCATTTCAATTAGAGTTAAATCCTCTAACTCCATACCGGCGCGCTTAAGGGCTAACGGAGTCGCATAAGAAGGTGCCCATCAGCATGTCTTGCCACACATCAATGGCGGTAAAGGCATAACTCTTAATATAACCAATAGGTTGATAACCTAATGCCTTTGCACGGCTTTCGCTCATTAAAATAATCGCAGATGCCCCATCGGTTAACGGCGTACTGTTGGCTGCGGTTACTGTGCCGTGTTTACGATCAAAGGCAGGACGTAATTTGGCATAAGACTCTAAAACGGAGTTTTCACGAATATTATTATCACGATCGATAAACTGCTTATAAGGTGGAATATGGGCTGTCATCACTTCATCGTGAAGGAAACCAGCATTCCAAGCGTCTGTTGCCAAAGTGTGTGAGCGATGAGCTAATGCATCTTGATCTGCACGACTAATATGGTAAGTCTTCGCCATCTGCTCAGCAGTTTGTCCCATAGACAAACCTGTAGAGTATTCTGCAACGGCTGGCGGTACAGGCAATAAATCTTTTAGACCTAAGCGTCGTGCAATCGCAAATTTATCTTTAAAGGTGCGGGCTTTATTTAAATCGACTAAGGCATGAGCCAGTTTTCTCGAGACTCCAATGGGTAAGACTGAAGACGAATCAGAACCACCCGCTAAACCAATTTCAATATTGCCGGTCATAATTGATTCTGCAACATTAACGGTAGACTGGAAGCTAGTAGCACAAGCTCGAGTGACAGAATAAGCATCTGTATTGACGTCCATCCCAGTTCCTAACACAATTTCACGCGCGATATTAGGCGCCGCAGTTATTTGTACTACTTTACCAAATACAAGTTGTTCAATTAGTTTAGGATCAATTTCAGAGCGAGACAGTAACTCATTTACCACCATTTTGCCCATATCCAATGCATTCACGCCATGAAAAGCCGTTGCTTGTTTCGCAAATGGGGTTCGTAAACCAGCCACAATCGCAATACGATCGCCCCGGGCATTCGTTACCTGTTGTCTATCACTCATATGTCACCCTTCTATTATTGTTAGCTCATCAAGGCAGAGCCGATAAGTATTCTATTTTGGCCAGATTATCTGGTCAGACCATCAAAGTGTGATCTGATTCTAACTTTTTATTGAATAGTTTTAAACAGGCGTTTACAACTATCTGATTCATTAATAGTTAAAATATGTTAATCCTACTAGCCAAAAACCCATAGAATTCATAACATAGGCTTCAATAACCCCAATGCAAACAAAATAAATTGAGTACAGCTATGCCGTTAAGTCGTTTCCACTCACTGCGCGCCTATTTAGATACTGTTGTATTAGGTCAGCCCGTATTAACCGAAAACCTATTAATTGCACTTATCGCCAATGGTCATTTATTAGTTGAAGGCTCACCAGGATTAGCCAAAACCCGTGCTGTCAAAGCACTTTGTGATGGTGTTGAAGGCGAGTTTCATCGTATCCAATTTACGCCAGACTTGTTGCCCGCCGATTTAACCGGAACTGATATTTACCGTCAGCAGACAGGGACATTTGAATTTGAAGCGGAACCAATTTTCCATAACCTTATTTTGGCAGACGAAATCAACCGTGCACCAGCTAAAGTGCAATCAGCACTATTAGAAGCAATGGCAGAAGGCCAAGTCACTGTGGGAAAAAACAGCTATCCACTACCGGAACTCTTTTTAGTGATGGCAACACAAAACCCATTAGAAAACGAAGGGACTTACCCGCTACCAGAAGCGCAGCTAGATCGTTTTTTGATGCACTTAAATCTTGATTATCCCAGTGCAGAAACTGAATGCGAAATTTTGCGTCAATCACGAAAAGAAGCCCAAACCCATCAATTACCAACCATTGACCCAGTAGCTCAAGCAGATGTATTTGCAGCGCGTGATCAAGCGTTAGAAATATACCTGGCCGACCCTCTTGAAAAATACATCGTCGAAATCGTTATGGCTACTCGCCAGCCCGCTCGATACAGTAGCGAGCTTGCAAAATGGTTAGAATATGGCGTTAGCCCACGTGCAACCATTTCATTAGAACGATGCGCACGTGCCCGAGCATGGTTATATGAACGCGATTTTGTGTCACCTGAAGATATCCAGGCCGTAGCGCCAAATGTGCTTCGCCATCGTTTATTGCTGAGTTATCAAGCACAAGCAGAGGGTGTCACCGCCGATCAGGTTATCGACCATATTCTTAGCCAAGTTGCCGTACCTTAAAGGCGCAGTTGCATGTTGATATTAGTAAGTATGATAACGCTATGATGCACGATACTCTGTCACTGCCACTCTATAGCGATGGTATGAATTTAACCGAGCAAGAACTCATTGCTTGTCAAAGCTTGTCGCGAGCGATGCCTGACCGCCAATCTCGCGCTAAAGCGGCTTTATCGAGCCATAGAAGCAGCCTAATTAAAGGACGCGGCATGGAGTTTGCCGAAGTACGTCACTACCAAAATGGCGATGACGTACGTACCATTGACTGGCGAGTAACGACTCGCACTGGTGTGGCACACACAAAATTGTTTGTCGAAGAACGCGAACGCCCTATTTTGCTACTTATTGACTTGAGCCACAGCGCTTATTTTGGCTCACAATTATTATTGCAATCGGTACAAATTGCCCACTTAGCTACCACGCTCGGTTGGAATTCCATCAATCATGGTGACCGTTTAGGTGCACTCATCGCCAGTGAAACCAATCACTTAGAGTTAAAGCCGCGTAGCCGCCGTCAAGGGATTTTGCAGTTAACCTCGGGGTTAATTGACGTTCACCAGCAGCAACTAAGCCAAATAAACCAATTGATGTCAAACCCTGAGCACATGTTTAAGGCCTGCCAACGCTTACAACGTATTGCTAAGCCGGGGTCAATGATTTGGATTATTAGCGATGGTCAACACATTAACCAACAATGTCTGCCACCGCTTACTGAGCTGTCACGCCATTGTGATATCGGCGCCTTTGTGATCACCGACCCTCTTAGACAAGGTACATTAGCCTTACCTAAGCAGTTCACCCTACCGGTGCGAGACGGTCAACAACAACTGACGTTAACGCGCCAAAGTTATGATGCATGGCTAGCCAATCAGCAATCACAACAACAGCAATTTATTAACTTAATGAATTTGATTAAAGTGCAGCCAAGATTAATTGATGCCGCTAAACCCCTCAGTGCCCAATTGGATATTTTACGTTAAATGACAACCTCAAATTCGCCAATGCCGCCAATAACAACCGATGTTAATGCTGTAGCCATTAGCACAGCTACAAGACATAAAATTGCCTGATCCCATTAGTGCGATGCCCATTGCACCGGGTTATTGGATTATAGCTGCGTTAGTAATCACCTTACTGGCTTGGCTTAGTTTTAAACTGTATAAAAAATATCAACATCATGCGCCAAGAAGAATGGCGCTTGCCCTGTTAAATCAATACGACATTAATGATGATGATTTTGCAGCAAACATAAATAGCTTGCTCAAACGCACAGCAATGACTTACCTGCCGAGGCAACACCTGGCAAAATTAAATGGTCAGCCTTGGTTTGATTGGTTAGACGAGCGCTTACCAAGCAGACACCAACAACAAATTGGTAAGTTGTTGGTTAAGCGCCACCAGGCCAGTGGCTTAAGCATTCAAGATAAACAACAATTATTATTGTTAGCCAGGGCTTGGTTAACCAGCACGCAAGCCTTTAGCGACCACACATTAATCACCACCAAAGTGCAGGAGGCCTAATGTTAGCTTTATATTGGCCATGGTTATTGCTATTACTGCCTTTACCACTATTCATTAAACAAACCAAAACTAGCAATGTCGGTGGACACTTGCAAATACCGGGAATTGCGACGGCCACTACGGTAATGCATACCCGTAAAAACAAACAAAGCCGAAAGCGTTATTGGTTAATGTGGACCTTTTTATTAATCGCCATAGCCAGACCCCAATGGTTAGGTGAGCCTATTGAGTTGCCCTCTAAAGGTCGCGACTTAATGATGGCCGTTGACTTATCCGGCAGTATGCAAATTGAAGACATGGTTATAAATGGGCAGACAGTCAATCGTTTCACCCTTATTCAGCATGTGCTTAGCAACTTTATTGAGCGCCGAAAAGGCGACAGACTTGGGCTAATTTTGTTTGCCGACCACGCCTATCTGCAAGCCCCATTAACCCAAGACCGCCGTTCTGTAGCCACTTTTCTAGCGGACGCACAAATTGGTCTCGTGGGCAAACAAACCGCCATTGGTGAAGCAATTGCCTTGGCAGTAAAACGCTTCGATCAAGTGGACGAAAGTAACCGTGTATTAATTTTATTAACTGACGGTTCAAACAATGCTGGCAGTATTGAACCAGAAGTGGCAGCGCAAATCGCCGCCAAGCGTAACATCACCATATACACCATAGGCGTTGGTGCTGAAGTATTTGAGCGACGCACAATATTTGGTAAAGAACGCGTTAATCCGTCAATGGACTTAGACGAAGCCCAATTGAAAAAACTGGCTGAAATGACTAACGGCTATTACTTTAGAGCGCGCAACACCGAAGAGTTAGACAGCATTTATCAACAAATCGATAAGCTTGAACCCGTCAGTCGCGACCAGCTCAGTTATCGCCCTAAAAGTGAATTATTTTACTGGCCTTTGTTAATGTCTCTGCTTATCAGTTTACTCATTGTATTACAGCTACAATGGCCAACCTTGTTTGCTCCTAAAAGCATCACCAAAGGAGTTAACTAATCATGTTACATTTTATTCGCCCAGAGTGGCTTTTCGCCCTACTGCCAGTCGCGTTAGTCAGCTTGTTTTTTTGGCGCAAACACAGCCAGCAATCAGCTTGGAAACAATACATAGCACCGCATTTAAGTCAGTTATTGATCAACCAAAATTCAGACAACAAAAGCCAACCTAAATGGTTGTTAATTGTGTGCTGGATTATCGCGGTGATAGCCTTAGCCGATCCTGCGGTTAATAAGCAAAATTTACCCGTGTTTGCCACCGAGCAAGGCCGAGTGTTGATCATGGACATGTCATTGTCGATGTACGCCACCGATTTAAGCCCTAACCGTTTGTCATACGCCCGGTTTAGAGCCACAGACTTATTGTCAGAGCTAAAAGAAGGTGAAACCGGCCTCATTGCCTACGCGGGTGATGCCTATACCATTAGCCCACTGACACGTGACAGCGCAACAATTTTAAATTTGCTGCCCACACTGTCACCAGACATAATGCCGACCAAAGGGTCTAATCTGGCTTCTGCTCTCGCTCTGGCTGAAGATTTATTGGCACAAGGTGGACATGTTGGTGGTGATATTATTTTAATGACCGACGGAGTGTCAGATAGCCAATTTAATCAGGCTATTAAAACCTTAAAAGACAGTCGTTATCGCTTATCCATTATGGCATTTGGCAGCCAACAAGGTGCCCCTATTCGCTTAGGTGATGGCCAATTGCTACGTGACAACAGCAACGAAGTCGTGGTCGCCAAAACAGATTACGCGTTATTGCAAGAGTTAGCTCAACAACATCAGGGTATACTGGTTCCGACTCAAACTGACGGCAGTGATGTAAGCACGCTCACCGAATGGTTAGCCATCGACGGCGAAGCCACTGAAACTGAGCTTGCGGGTGAATCATGGCAAGATTTAGATCCATACCTAGCCATATTGCTGGTGTTACCTATGCTGGTTAGTTTTCGCCAGGGCTTAATAACATTAGTGTTAAATCCACTCTTTCTACTTGGCGCGTTGATGAGCCTAAACGCAATAAATAGCCAACCTGCACACGCATCGCTTTGGCAAGATTTATGGCAAACTCAAGATCAACAAGCACAATCGGCCTTTGAACAAGGCAACTTTACTCAAGCTGCTGACACTTTTAAAGATCCACAATGGCAAGCCTCTGCACACTATAAAGCGGGTGATTATCAGCAAGCACTTGAAGGTTTTGAGCAAGATAACAGCGCCAACGGCTTTTACAACCAAGGTAATGCATTAATGCAGCTCAAAGATTACCAAGAGGCGATTAAGCGCTATCAGCAAGCCATTGAATTGCAATCGCCCTTTGCTGGTGCCGAGCAAAACCTTGAGTTAGCCAAAGAGCTCCTTGAGCAACAGCAGCAGTCACCCTCGTCAAATCAAGATCAGTCTGGCGACGGTGAGCAATCAAACGATTCAAACACTAATGCTGACCAATCTAATCAGGACAATAACTCATCATCTTCTGATCAATCGCAATCAGAACAAGGCAGTGAGCAACAAGATAACCAGCAAAGCGGACAACAATCACAAGACAATCCCCAAAGTGATCAGCAAAACCAACAATCATCGGGGCAAGATCAAACCAGTGAGCAAAATAGTTCGCCCAATCGCGAACCTGAGCAGGCACAACAAGAACAACAAGAACAACAAGAACAACAATCAGGCTCTCAACAAGACGATGCGCCGCAAGATCAACAGCCATCTGCATCAAATACTGACGAGAACGCTGATACAGAACAACAATCATCGCAATCAGGGCAATCCCCAAATGACAACGATGAGCCATTAAGTAATGAAGCAAGCATGCAAGCGGCGGCAGAAGCAGCAGAAGAACAAGCTAATCAACAGCAACAAATGAGTGCGAGTAAAGCTTCACCAACGCCAGAAGAGCAACCTCAAGGCGAGCCTTCTGAGGTGGTTTCAGCAACACAAGTCAATCAAGATGATTTACCTGCTGACATGCAGCGGGCATTACGCGCCGTCAGTGAAGATCCGCAGGTGCTCATCCGTAATAAAATGCAACTTGAATATCAAAAACGTCGTCAAAATAGTCAACCGACTAAGGATAATGAACAGTGGTAATCAGAACTTTATGTAGCCTATTGCTATTTATTATTGCCTCACCCGCTTTTGCACTTAGCCAAGTGCAAGCAACGGTCGATCGTAACCCCGTGGTTGCAGGCGAATACTTCGTACTCGATATTGTGGCTGATGATGACCTCAATGCCGGCGCCCTTGATACTTCAGTGTTATTACAAGATTTTATCGTTGGCCGAACCAGTGTTGGTCGCAGCACCAAAATGGTTAACTTTGATACCACACGTGAAACCCGTTGGCAGGTATTACTGTCGCCTAAAAGTATGGGCATGGTGACCATTCCAGCCTTTAACATAAAAGGCGTTAGCTCAAATCCCATTAACTTAAATGTGATACCACAAGGCACTAAGGCTGATGAGCTACAAAATGTGTTTATTAAAGTGCAAACTAACGCATCTGAAGCTTACGTCGGCCAACTCATTACCTATAAAGTTAAGCTGTACCTCGCAGTCGAACTGCAACGTGGTGTATTAAGTGCGCCTGACATTGAAGGTGCGCAGATTAAACAAATTGGTGAAGATAAAGACGGCACAGAAATACTAGATGGTCGACGCTTTCGGGTAATAGAACGGACTTACGGCATTATTGCTGACTTACCTGGCGAGTTAGTGATCAACGGAGCAAGTTTCTCCGGTGACGTATTAATTGAAACTCAAAGACGTGGTGGCATGTTTGGTTTTAATGAAAGCCGCCCAATGCAAACAGAAGCTGAACGTGAAGTGATTCAAATCAACTCCATACCACCAAGTTATCAAGGCAAATGGCTGGTCAGCGACATTGTGATGTTAAAAGAAACCTGGCCAGAAGATGTTAGCGAATTTGAAGTGGGCAGCCCAATTACCCGCGCTATCAGCCTTATTGCTTCAAATACTGATGACACAAGCTTACCTGACATTGACATTCCGTTAACAGAAGGACTAAAAGCTTACCCTGAAAAGCCCACAAGACAAACCTTTGTGCGCGACAATCAAGTGGTGTCGCAATACAGCTTAACAACGGCGATAGTACCTACAAAACCAGGCACTTACACCTTACCTGAAATCCGCGTGCCCTGGTGGAACCCACATCTTAAAAAGCAGCAATTTGCCACATTACCAGAACGTACTATTAGCGTTGTGGGTAGCAGTGCAACAACAACGAATATCCCCACAGCGGATAGTTTTAGCCCTGCTAGCAATCAGCAATATTGGCCTATCATCGCTGCAGTATTTGCCACACTATGGCTAATGACAATAGTGCTATGGCGCCGTGCAGTAGCAGCAAGTTACTCATACAATCCACAACCAAAGCCTAATACACCGCGTAAAACCGCCACCACAGGCTTAAATGCCATTATTCATGCTTGTGATAGAAATGACAGCAGCGCGGCAATGACAGCTGTACAAGCCTATTTTAGTGAGCGTTTAGGCCAACCTATGACGCTCAGGCAAATTAGCGACTTATCAGACCCGCTGGCTAGCGCGATTCATAAGCTGCAAGCCGATAAATACAGTCGTAAGCCGCAAGCTATGGATAAAAAATCACTCATGGATGCCATTCTAGCTTACAAAGAGCAACCACTATCCCACAAGAAATCGCTTATCGCAGAGTTAAACCCTTAACCCGCCATCTTTGAAAGGGTTTACCTCAATCACCCCAGCTCAGATTGACCGCTGGGGTGATTTATCTTGCTATTACCACTAGGGCTTTTTAAGCTATTGAGCATGTTTAACCAAAAAAGTTAAAAAATGCTTGGATCCCTACGAAAGAAAAAGGCTGATGTCGCGGTCTTATCTGACATGGTAACAAAACAACGACGATACGATAGCCTTGTCAGGGCACTTCATACAGACATTTTCCGTTACGCTTTTTGGCTATGCGGAGATAAACATGTTGCAGAAGATATCACTCAAGAAACGTTCTTACGAGCGTGGCGTGCTTTAGACTCTTTAAAAGATGATAAAGCCGCAAAAGCGTGGCTCATTACCATCTTACGACGGGAAAATGCCAGACGTTTTGAGCGCAAACAATTTGACTACAGTGATGTTGAACAAGATTTACTTGAAGATGTTTATTCTTCAAGCAATGAAGATGAAACAGAACAATATTGGCTTCGTCGCCAAATAGGTAAACTCGATATCGAATATCGAGAACCGTTGTTATTGCAACTGATTGGGGGCTTTAGTGGCGATGAAATCGCCGACATGCTCGAATTGAACCGCAATACGGTCATGACGCGTTTGTTTAGAGCTCGCAACCAATTAAAAGAAGCATTAGAAACACCAGAGGTAAGAGGTCAATCAAATGGATGATCTACAATTTCGTCGTCAAGCATACGGCGACCCCAATAATCAATCCGACGAGTTTTTAGCGCACCTCGCTGAAAATGAAGACGATGCTAAATTTGTCAAAGACCTAAAAGTATTTGACCAGAAGCTGACTCAAGCATTAAATATTGATGTACCAGAAGATTTAGCAGACAAATTATTATTACGACAGCAATTAAATCTGCACCAGCAGACCAAAAAACGTGGGCGCTACATGATGGCCATGGCGGCCTCGGTGGCCTTTGTAGTTGGGATTAGTTTCAGCTTGCTGCGCTTTACTCCGGTTAATTTGTCTGAAAACTCATTAGCCCACGTACACCATGAAACTAAAGCATTGGTGATGGAGCAAGATATTGGCTTTAATGATGTCAATTTTAAGCTTGCGAGCATAAAAGGCTTAAGTGATTCAAAATTCATCAAGCAACCAGGACGCGTGTTTTATACCTCTTATTGTGATTTTCAAGGGGTTAAGTCACTGCATTTGGTGATGGCTGATGAATTAGGTAATAAAGTGACATTGTTTATTGTACCAGCAGAAAGCCGCGTCGTATTGGAAGAAGCTTTTGCTGACAACCAATACAAAGGCAAGAGTTTTCAAACAGCAGATGCGTATATGGTACTTGTTGGCGAACCCGCTTCTGATCTAGATTTTGTCAAAAAAGAAGTCGAAAACACCTTTATTTAATCAAACCTGTTATTTACAGAAATCCGCTATTTCATTGATTAGCGGATTTTTTGATCATGAAAAAAATCAAAGTGTGAACCAGCGCAAAGTTCTGCTAGGATTGCGACATAAAAACAATTCACAGGACATGATATGGAAATTCAAACACCGATCATCATTACTTTTGTAGGTTATCTCGTTTTAATGATGGGCATAGGTTACTGGGCTTACCGCAAAACTGACACCGTAGATGATTATATTCTTGGCGGTCGTAAAATGGGCCCTGCAGTGACGGCACTAAGTGTGGGTGCATCGGATATGTCAGGATGGCTATTATTAGGTCTGCCAGGTGCGGTTTACCTCAGTGGCTTAGGTGAAGCTTGGATTGGTTTTGGCCTCATTTTTGGTGCGTGG
Organism: Shewanella phaeophyticola; assembly: GCF_025398315.1. Taxonomy (GTDB): domain Bacteria; phylum Pseudomonadota; class Gammaproteobacteria; order Enterobacterales; family Shewanellaceae; genus Shewanella; species Shewanella phaeophyticola. Next base: position 954,458 of record NZ_JAODOQ010000001.1, on the reverse strand, counting down.
CTTAACTGGTTATTTGTGGCCAAACGTTTGCGTATTTATACCCAAATGGCGGATAATGCTCTTACACTACCTGACTTCTTTGAAAATCGTTTTAACGACAGCCATGGGTTATTAAGACTCGTGTCGGCGGTCACGATTCTCATCTTCTTCACGTTTTACGCTTCTTCAGGCATGGTCGGTGGCGCCATTTTATTTGAGAAAGTCTTTGGCCTTGATTACACCTTAGCCTTACTCATTGGTTCATTTATTATTGTGTCATACACCTTTGTTGGTGGCTTTTTTGCTGTAAGCTGGATCGATTTTTTCCAAGGTTGTTTAATGCTAGTGGCATTATTAATTGTGCCAGTCGCCATTTTCAGCCAACCCGACACGCAAACAGGGTTAGAGCAAATAGACCCTGCAATGCTGTCTTTTATTAATGAGAACACCACAACCTTAGGCTTGGTATCTTTGCTCGCTTGGGGCTTAGGTTATTTTGGTCAACCGCATATTCTGTCGCGTTTTATGGCGATAGGTAATCCAAAAGATCTTGTATTGTCACGTCGCATCGCCATGAGTTGGATGGTGTTAGCATTAATAGGTGCATTAGCAACCGGCATCGCTGGCAGTTTATATTTTGCCGCAGAGCCGCTCGAAAACTCAGAAACAGTATTTATCAACTTAGCGCACGTAGCATTCAACCCATGGATTGGTGGCATATTGATTGCGGCAATTCTCTCAGCCATTATGAGTACAATCGACTCTCAATTACTGGTTTGCTCAAGCGTGATTACTGAAGACTTTTACCTTAAATGGTTACGCCCTAAAGCGACCGACAAAGAATTAATGCTTGTTGGACGTTTTGGTGTTATCGCTATCGCATTAGTTGCAGGTATTGTGGCGCTAAATCCAGACAGTAGCGTACTTGGCTTAGTAAGCTATGCATGGGCTGGTTTTGGAGCAGCATTTGGTCCTGTGGTATTAATGTCATTGTTTTGGCGTGGATTTAGCCGAAATGGTGCAGTGCTAACCATTATTGTCGGTGCGATTACGGTTGTGGTGTGGAAGCAATTAAGTGGTGGCATTTTTGATTTATACGAAATCGTCCCCGGTTTTATTCTTGCCACGGTTGTGGGTGTGGTTGTCAGTAAGTTATCACCACCAGCGACTAAAACAATGGCTGACTTTGATGATTTTAGTCAATCATTAAAGTCATAAAACCTGAACCCTTGAGTAAGCTGAAAACACAACTTCAGCTTACAACTGTCACATAACCTCAAAATAAATGAGGTTATGTGCGCTATTTATCACGATATTCTCAGCTCTTGACCTAATATCACATTACGTGACTTTTCCGTGCCTTATGGTTAAAAAACAACTTATTAATAAACATTAACTCATTGAGCTTAGTGAGCTAACACTGATAAAAAATCACATATACCACTATGCTTTCAAACACCTACATCATTCACGCAAACCTAAATTAACGTAATACTAACAAGAACTAACATCTGGTCGGAGTTGTTACATGATGGTCACTTACCTAAGATGCCCCAGACTATAAGCCATGAGTGATCCTATGAGTTAACACTTGTACGTCATGAGCATAATAAATGGGAAAATATAATGAACAAGTTCAACAAGACTTTATTAGCATCTGCGGTATTACTTGCCAGTACACAAGCATCTGCTGCGGGTTTTCAATTAAATAGCCAATCAGCTACTGGTATTGGGCGTGCAATGGCTGGTGAAGCTGTGATTGCCGACAATGCATCGGTATTGTCACGTAACCCAGCTGCAATGGCTCTATTTGATGAAACATCATTATCTTTAGGTGTGGTTTATGCCGACATCGATGTGTCAGTTTCTGATGTCACTGGCTCATACGGTGGCCAGGATGTTGACTATGGCAGCGAGCACGATGCCGCAGAATCAAAAGTGATCCCCAACTTTTATTATATTAACCCAATCGATGATAAATGGAGCCTTTGGTGTTGCCGCATTCAGCAACTATGGCACCGGCACAGATTTAACGTCATTGGCTGACAGAACCCCTACTGTGGGTGGCAACGACGTTGCATTACCAACGCCGGTAGACTTATTGGGTAACACCGAAGTCATTACCGTGAACTTAAACACCAGTGTGTCGTATCGTATTAACGAGCAATGGAGTTTAGGTCTAGGCATTGATGCTGTTTATGGCAGCGGCACCTTAACCCGTACAACCGAAAACTCACAAATCGGCAGTATTGTTGATGTTGAAGCCGATGGTTGGGCACTGGGTGGTATTGCGGGTGTTGTATATGAAATGAATAAAGATAATCGTTTTGGCTTAAGTTACCGTTTAAGCCCTACATTAACCGCTAAAGGTGATGTAAATTATGCTTATTCTGAATACAACGAAATTGATATCCCTATTGCAGATATTGCTCAGTTTGCCGGTTTCCACCAGCTAACTGATTCCTTCGCTCTGCACTACACTGCACAGTGGATCAACTGGAGTAAGTTTGACCGAATCGAAGTTGTTGACGGTGATAATGGTGTGGCAAAAGCTGACTTAAAAGAATACCACTGGAAAGACTCTTGGTTCTTAAGTTTAGGAGCGACTTATAACTTATCAGAAGATTGGACTTTGCGAGCTGGTATTGCCAGCGATGAAGGTGTTGTAGATGAGCACTCTTCGTTATCAATTCCAGATTCAGATCGTACTTGGTATACCGCTGGTGCAACTTACGATTTAACCAGTAAATCTAGTGTTGATTTTGGTATTGCATTCGTCTCGCGGTGAAGATGTAACCGTATTAGAAGACAGCTCAATCTTACCTATGGTCACCGGGTTAGACAGTGAAATTTCAGCACAAACTCGCTCTAATGCAGTTTATTACTCACTACAGTATAACTACAGCTTTTAAACTTTAACTTCATAGCGTTAAAAGTCGTACACAAAACGTCATCTTATGACGTTAGCCTGTTTTAACAAAACCGCCTTGCTTTGGGCGGTTTTTTTATACCTAAAAGTTATAATTTATAAAGTTTTTTCTACAGCGCTATTGCGTAAAAAACCAAAGTCCATTAGAATTTTCTTATAGACTTTTTATAGGTGCTGTTATTATGTCTCGCTTATTCGCTTCTGTATTATTATTTTGTGCATTTTGTACTTTAACCTCAGTACCGCTGTTTGCCGCCGAACCTGAATTTGACACTGTCACACTGGCATATACCACTTATGCTCAACCGCGGGTATTTGACGCAAAAGTGGAGGCAACAAAAGCCGCGACCGTGTCAGCACAAACCTCTGGGCGTATCATCAATATCAATCACGACGTTAATGACTTAGTTCCTCAAGGTAGTGCGCTATTGGAAATCACCAATAAAGAACAAGGCGCTGAGCTTGCAGGGGCAGAAGCTGAACTCGCCAGAGCAGAAGCGATTAATAATGAAGCTCAGGCGCAATTTATTCGTTATAAAGAATTGTTTCCCAAAGGGGCTATTTCAAAAGGGGCGATGGATGAAGCAACTGCCGAAGCCAAAACATCGACACAAGCGGTTAGCGCAGCTAAAGCGCAACTCGTTAAAGCTAAAGAAAACCTAAACTATACCATTGTAAGCGCCCCTTTTAGTGGCCGAATGACCCAACGTTTTGTTGAACAAGGTGAAACCATTTCTTATGGCCAGGCGTTGTTTTCTGGCTACGACACTGAACATCTTCGAGTGGTATTTCAAATACCCCAGCAAGATTTATTCACCTTGCAACAGCTAGACAAAGTCAACATTTTACTGGCCAACGGCCAGATGATTTCAGCGACAGACATTAATCCGTTTAACTTTGCTGACCCGCTAACCCACAGCCATACTGTTCGGGTTAATTTTACTTACCCTAATAACACTGACGTACAGGTTGGCCAATGGGTAAAAGTCATCGTTGAACAAACCAGCCAGCCGAGTTTATTTGTCCCATTATCTACGGTTCATCAAGTTGGCGACCTCAGTTCAATATACCGAAAAAGTGCTGACAAAATCGTACTTAGTCAAGTTCGCCTTGGTTTTATCGACAAACAAAAACAACAAGTAGAAGTATTATCAGGCTTAATGCCAGGTGATGAAGTAATCTTAGACGCCGCGCAGTATTTAATACATAGCCGTGCAGCTAAAGCGAGGGAGTAACTTATGTCTCCTGCAGAACGCTCAACTCGTTTAGGGATTTCGGGCCGTATAGCCAGTGCCTTTCAAAATAGTGCGATCACACCGTTATTAGCCATATTAGGCTTACTACTCGGTATTTTTGCGGTGATTATTACCCCAAAAGAAGAAGAGCCACAAATTGATGTGACTTTTGCCGACGTGTTTATTCCTTACCCTGGTGCGACACCAACAGAAGTCGAAAACCAAGTCACTTTACCTGCTGAACAAATTATTTCTGAAATTAAAGGCATTGATACACTGTACTCATTTTCGCAACCTGACGGGGCATTAATTATTGCTATTTTTGATGTCGGCGTTCCACGTGATGAAGCGGTCGTTAATCTCTATAACCAGCTGTATTCAAATAGCGATAAATTTAACTACGCTGCCGGAATAGGCGAACCACTGATCAAACCTCGTGGCATTGATGATGTACCAATTGTAGGGCTGACTTTATGGTCAAACGACCCGAGTATGACAGCTGAGCAATTAACCTCTGTTTCATCAGTACTCGAAACCGAATTAAAGCGCATTCCTGGTACTCGAGAGATTTATAGCCAAGGTGGCCATGAGTTAGTGCTCAACGTGCGTTTAGATCCAATCAAAATGAACAGTTATTCGATAACATTTACGGATATCAGTGATGCATTGCAAGACAATAATCAAACCTCGGCCTTAGGGTCAATGACTCAATACAATCAAGAAATCAAACTGCAAACTGGGCAATTTTTACGTAATCTTGATGATGTCAAAAACCTATTAATCAAAGTTAACTCGGACACCACCACAGGCGCTGCTGGTGTAGTGTATTTATCAGACATTGCCGATATTCAATTACAAAGCGATATACCTAAACAAAGCGTTTGGCATGTTAATCAACAAGGTAGTTACCCTGCGGTGACGATTGCGATAGGCAAGCAAGCGGGTAAAAATGCAGTTGATATAGCCGATGCCGTATTGGCTAAAGTTGCAGCGTCCAACAATGTGCTGATCCCAGACAATGTTAATGTCGCGATTTCACGCAACTATGGCCAAACTGCCGGCGATAAATCTAATACCCTCATTTTCAAATTGATCTTTGCTACCTCTGCCGTGGTGCTGTTAGTGCTGTTTACAATGGGAGTACGCGAATCGGCGGTAGTGGGTATCGCCATTATCATTACACTGGCAATTACATTATTTGCCTCATGGGCGTGGGGTTTTACCTTAAATCGAATTTCATTGTTTGCGCTGATCTTTTCGATTGGTATTTTGGTCGACGATGCCATTGTGGTGGTTGAAAATATCCATCGACATATGGCGTTGAGCAATAAACCCATGATTGAGCTTATTCCTGGTGCAGTTGATGAAGTGGGCGGCTCCACCATTTTAGCAACCTTTACGGTTATTGCTGCATTGTTGCCGATGGCATTTGTATCCGGGCTAATGGGGCCTTACATGAGCCCTATTCCCATTAATGCCAGCATGGGGATGTTAATTTCGCTGTTAATTGCCTTTATTATGACGCCTTGGTTAAGCGGCCATTTACTCAAAGAGCATAAACATCACAGTAATCGCGAACCTCATACCGAACCAGAAACAGCGCTAACTCGCTTTTTTACAACATTAATGAGCCCATTTTTAATCGGTGATCATGCATCAAAAGCACGTAAAGGCTTAGCGCTTGGCATTATGTTGCTTATTGCATTCGCCGTAGCCTTACCAGTATTTCAAGCGGTAGTGCTAAAAATGCTGCCCTTTGATAATAAATCTGAGTTTCAGGTGATGGTAGACATGCCTGAAGGCACACCCATTGAGCAAACCCAGCGTGTACTAGAAGATTTAAGTCAATACCTTACAACCGTTGAAGAAATTGAACATATTCAACTCTATGCGGGCACCCATGCTCCAATGAACTTTAATGGCCTGGTAAGACATTACTTTTTAAGAAGCAGCCAAGAATTAGGCGACATTCAAGTTAACTTAGTCGATAAAAAACACCGTGACCGCGACAGCCACTCGATAGCATCATCGGTGCGAGAGCCTCTGCAACGTATTGCCTTGCAATACAAAGCCAACGTTAAAATTGTTGAGGTGCCACCTGACTCACCAGTGTGGTCACCAATTGTTGCCGAAGTCTATGCTCCAACAACAACTTTGCGCGAACAAGCCGCAAACGATTTACAACAGCGTTTTAAAAATACCGATTACGTTGTTGATGTAGATATCTTTTTACCGGCACAACAACAGCAATGGCAAGTGATTATTGACCGCAATAAGGCTCGCTTACTTGGCGTGTCTTATAGCAGCATCATTAATGCCATCAATAGTGCCGTAAATGGCAGCGATGCCAGTTATTTGCACCTTGAAGAGCGTAAATACCCAACACCAATCCGTTTACAAGCTGCAGAAGCGGCAAAGATCAATTTACAACAGGTACTGCAATTACGTTTACCAAGCCAAACCGGAGCACAAATTGCCCTGACAGAATTAGTGCAAGTGAAGCAACAAACCATCAATGCGCCAATAGTGCATAAAAACATGGTACCTATGATCATGGTTGTTGCGGATATGGCGGCCTCAACCGGGAGTCCTTTATATGGCATGTTCGACATGGTCAGCCAAATTAACCATGAAACCGAACAAGGCGAATTAGCCTACCCTATCGTTCAACGTTTTGTAGAACAGCCTGACGGGTTAACCGATGTGGCAATTTTATGGGATGGCGAATGGAAGATAACCTACGAAACCTTTAGAGATATGGGCATCGCTTATGCCGTTGGCATGATCGCCATTTACCTTCTTGTTGTCGGGCAATTTAAATCCTACATCGTGCCCTTAATCATTATGGCGCCTATCCCATTAACGATCATTGGTGTTATGCCAGGGCATGCATTACTGGGAGCACAATTTACCGCGCCGTCGATGATTGGGATGATTGCACTTGCCGGGATTATTGTCCGAAACTCGATATTACTGGTCGATTTTATTAACCAGCAAACCGCAGCGGGCGTGCCATTTGAACAAGCCGTCATTCACTCTGGGGCTGTTCGTGCTAAACCCATCATGTTAACGGCTTTAGCTGCCATGATAGGTGCAATGTTTATTATTGATGATCCCATTTTTAATGGCTTAGCCATCAGCTTAATTTTCGGGATTTTTATCTCAACAATTTTAACGTTAATCGTTATTCCAGTGCTGTACTACACGGTCATGAAGACCAAGATGACAGCTAAAACACATTAATCAATGATTGTTATTTTACTGGGCACAAGCCCAAAGGAGCTCGATATGTCATTAGAAAGAAGCATTATGGCCTTTGCAGGCTTTATGATTTTGTTGTCTTTAGTGCTTATGGCAACCGTAAGTCAACATTTTATCTGGCTAACTGTATTTGTTGGCGCTAACCTATTACAAAGCGCATTTACAGGCTTTTGTCCTGCTGCCATAATAATGAAAAAGATGGGCATTAAAACTGCGGCAGAAATAGCCTTAAGTAAATAAGCATTAGCTGGAGCCCAAATTAAAAAGGAACTCAATGTGTTAATTAACATCATAAAATCCATATTAACGTGCTTAATGCTGTTGTCAGCCTTGTACGCTATGCCTTCAATGGCAAGAGAGCAACAACCCGATATCGCATGGCAAAAAATAAATGCTAACGCGACGCTAATTGATGTGCGTACCGCAGAAGAGTTCGCCGCAGGTCATATTAAAGGCGCGATTAATATTCCGTTTGACACCATAGTGCCGCAATTAGCCAAACTTAACCTAAGTAAAGATACTGAAGTCGTGCTGTATTGTCGTAGCGGTCGTCGTAGCAGCATCGCACAAGCCTCATTAATTGAACAAGGTTACAACAATACATACGATGCAGGTGGTTTGAATACCCTTATGTCAGCGCGTTAAATTTCAGTGTATTAAGTCAGCTTATTTCCTAAACTGTTGCTCAGATAACTCTTCCTGAGCATCAGTTTTATCAAAACCCGCCAATAATCCTTAACAAACCCCAAAACTAAGATGATTATTTTTTGGCCGCATAAACCTTGCTTAACCTCCTCGCAAGCATAAAGCGCTTTCATCAAAAAAACACTTTAAAACCCTCTACTTTTGAACAATAAACACCCAACCAAGCAAGAATATTAATTCACTAATGGCTAATGTAAATTCAAAATCAATAGGTTGTATCACTTGTTCAAAAACAACAATTATTAACAATTTATTTACATATGGTTATTTTTTGATTACATTTTGTTCTGCTAAACAACAGAGTTTAGCGCTAAAACATAATTAGAAAGACAAAAATTAACCCTGATAACATGGAAGATAAAATGAAAAATAATCAGAATAAAACTGTCGTGCTTAGCATGACAGTCCTCGCATTTGCGATTTCAACTCAGGTCAATGCAACACCTGCTCCAATGTCACTCTCTTCAACTAATCAACAAGTTGAACAACAATCCCCCTTACCCAAACGTTATATCGTTAAGTTTAGAAACGACAATGCCGCTCAAGTCATCAATGATCTGGCGGCAAACCAAAGTGTTAACCAGGCTAGCGAAGCGAGCAGCATGGATTACCAACCGCGCACTAATGAAGTGTATAGCCACTTTAGAGCACTTAATAGTGTTCAAGCACGTGAAATGAAACGCATTGGCCGCAGCAATAGTTATTCAACTAAACTAGATAGCAGCTCAATTAGAGCACTGCGCCTTCGTCAAGATGTCGAATACGTTGAAGAAGACTTACCCCGTCGACTCATGGCTGAAACGACGCCTTGGGGTCAAACCTATGTTGGTGCAACCGTGCTTAGCGACAGCCAAACAGGTAATCGCAGCATTTGTATCATTGACTCAGGCTACGATCGCAGTCACAACGACTTAAGCGGTAACAATGTCACCGGAACCAACAATTCTGGCACAGGTAATTGGTATCAGCCGGGCAATAATAATGCCCATGGAACGCACGTGGCAGGCACCATTGCGGCAATTGCTAACAATGAAGGCGTTGTGGGTGTAATGCCAAACCAAAATGCCAATATTCATGTCGTTAAAGTGTTTAATGAAGCTGGCTGGGGTTACTCTTCATCACTGGTTGCGGCTATCGATACTTGTGTCAACTCTGGCAACGCAAATGTCGTCACCATGAGCTTAGGCGGCAGTGGCTCAACTACCACCGAGCGTAATGCATTAAATAGTCATTATAACAATGGCGTCTTATTAATTGCTGCTGCTGGTAATGCTGGCGACAGTAGTTATAGTTACCCAGCATCATACGACAGCGTCATGTCTGTAGCAGCTGTCGACAGTAATCGCGACCATGCTGCTTTTTCGCAATATACCGATCAAGTTGAAATTTCAGGTCCTGGTGAAGCTATTTTATCGACAGTGACCGTGGGCGAAGGCCGCACTGCAGATATTACCATTGCAGGGCAATCGTATTTTAGCAGCGGCGTCGTACCTCATAACCGCTTAACGCCATCTGGCAGTAGTTACGCCGCCGACCCTATCAATACATCAGCGACTGCAGCATTGGCTGAATGTACGGTTAATGGCACCAGCTTTAATTGTGGCAACATGAGCAATAAAATCTGTTTAGTGGAACGTGTCGGAAACCAAGGTTCAAGCTACCCAGAAATTAACGCCGTTAAAGCCTGTAATACTGCTGGTGCAAGCGGAGTCATTGTGTACAGTAATAGTGCCTTACCTGGTTTACAAAACCCATTTTTAGTCGATGCCAATAGTGAAATCACGATTCCATCAATGTCGGTAGACCGTGCAACCGGTTTAGCCCTTCAGGCTAAAATAGGCCAATCTGCCACTGTGAGTAACTTGGGCAACCAAGATTATGAATACTATAACGGCACGTCAATGGCGACGCCGCACGTGTCGGGTGTAGCAACATTAGTGTGGAGTTATCACCCTGAATGTAGTGCCGCAGAAGTACGTGCTGCGCTTAATGCAACTGCCGATGATTTAAATGTGGCAGGACGTGATAATCAAACAGGCTTTGGTATGGTAAACGCAACTGCGGCTAAAGCCTACTTAGATGAGTCTTGTTCATGACTTCAACAGATCCAGGAAGCGGCAGTGGTGATAGCGACCTTGAAAATGGAGTCGCGAAGACAGGCCTCGCAGGTGCTAGAAATGATGAACTTTACTATTCATTAGACGTACCAGCAGGTGCCACAAACTTAAGTTTTACCATGAGTGGCGGTACGGGTGATGCAGACTTATACGTGCAATATGGCGCCTCTCCGACGACCAGTAGCTACGATTGCCGTCCATGGAAGAGTGGTAACGCTGAATCATGCCCAATCACTACCGCCCAATCAGGAACCTATTATGTGATGGTACAAGGTTACAGTGCATTTAGTGGCGTGAGTTTAGTGGCCAACTATACCGCTTCGGGCTCTGGAAGTGGTACAGGCACTGGCGGCGCAGCAACCTACACCAACACTAATAACTACTCTATCCCAGATAACAATACCACAGGGATCACTAGCCCAATCACTGTCTCGCGTACAGGTGATTCAGGCACAGTGTCGGTGTCACTCGGAGTCATTCACACCTATATCGGTGATTTGAAAGTCCAATTGATCAGCCCAAGTGGTCAAACAGTGGTGCTGCATAACAATACCGGAGGCTCAGCCGACAATATTAACCAAACTTACAGCGCAAACATGACGGGGGTTGAGTCTAGCGGCGTGTGGACACTCAAAGCGGTTGATAATGCGAACCGAGATACAGGTTATATTGATACCTGGAGCTTAAGCTTCCAGTAATTGTCCGTTAACAATGACCGTTGAATGAAAAATAGCCACATTATGTGGCTATTTTTATATATCGCATTCAGTGAGAATATTAAAAATGTGGCTGAACAGTATTTAATACCGCAGGTTGTTGAATTTTACTGATCACCTCAAAAATTGATGCAAATGAGTTTGGTGTACTCACATCGACCGCTAACTTTAATCGGCGCGCAATATCATTAGCAGATAATACCCCACGAATCGCATGATTTTTTCTGTCGAGCACTAAGCAATGCTGTTGGCCTGCAGACTTTAACGTTTCAATCACATCGCCAATTCTGGCATAAGTTAAATCTTCATAATCAATGGCTTTTAACTGGTCTTTTGCAATCATAAAGTCTGTGACTTTAAGCTGTTCACGTTGATGACCTTCGGCAACGCGTTTTAAAATCTCTTGATCATGTAACGACTCAAAGCTGATTAACCCTATAAACTCATGCTTATTATTAATCACTAATTTAAGTCGCACATGAGATTTTTGCATCAAACTTTCCACTTCAACTGCGGACGAGTTTGATTCAATAACCAACGGGGTGACTTTTTTAAAATCGGTAAAGATATTGATAGCAGAAGATAACAAAGAGATATCTTCATGTTCTTCTGGAGAGGTTAACTCATCAATTTTTTCTACTGGATAAAGGGTAAGTTTTTTCACAATAACATCCTTAACACACAACCATTGCAAAACAAAATAAGATAATTATCAATGTGTTATTTTAATTACATTATTTAAAACATGCTTCGATTATCTGCCTGAGATTTTATTAGTACAATACCCTTAAGATTAAAATTTATTCACAATTACTAAGTTAAGGTTAAATTAACTTTCACATGATAAGCATTTCGCTCGCAGGCATACCTTTATATTCAATACCCCTACGAATGAATATTTAGCTACACTAACTTTAAGCTTTCTGGCTCTATTAACACACTATTCTCATTGTCAGATAGCCACACTTGTCCTTCACTGATACTGACTTGAAGCGCCATATTACGAGTCACAAATACCGCAAGTTGCTTTACGGCGTCTTCAGGAAAGTTAACCACCGACAAGTTATCATACCGACTTAATGCTTGCTGATTTTGCTGCCACCAAATTGGCACGCTACGCCCACCATAGGTATATAAAATAACTTGCTTAGCTCGACCACTGGCTTTACGTAACCATTTTTCGTCCGCCTGGCCAAACTCAATCCACAAGTTAATTTCATCACTTAAACTTTTGTCCCACAGCTCAGCTTCATCATCAACACACAAACCTTTACTAAAAACCAAGGTATCCGATGCATTCAATGCAAAAGCCAATAAACGAACCATCATACGTGTATCTGTTTCAGAAGGGTGTTGCGCCAGAGTCAACGCATGATCCGCGTAATAGTGACGATCCATGTCGGCAATTTGGAGTGCAACTTTAAATACAGTAGCTTTAGCGGCCATTAGGGATCTCGATAGACATAAAAAAGCCGAGTCTACTACAAAGTACACTCGGCGTGTTAGTTGCTAGAGCGGATATGAGTTATAACGCCCCTGGACGTAAATGCTTTGCCATTGGAAAATAGGCAATGAGTTGAGCAATTTTATCTGGGGCAGCCACTATTAACATGCGATTGCCTTGTTCATATTGATGCGCAATATCACTGAGTTTAGGGATCTGAGTTCGATTAGCATCTCGGCGCAATAACTCATTTGTCTCACTATTAAGTGGATCATCACTGAAAATAACATCAAGCTTTTGCAGTAACGGCATTGCTGCAATCGGTAATAAATTGGCAGGTGTATGCTCCGTCAGTAACAGTATTTCACCTTGACGAGTCATTTCTTGAAAAGCATCAACATAACGTTGTTCGGTGAGGTTATCGAATCGGTCTTGGTTACTGTAAAAAAAACGCTCCCAAAACAGCCGACGATCTTTACCGTTGGCCAGAGTTTGTTGAACGTCTTCGCGTTTACTGGCAACAAAATCAAACAATGGTGCTAACGATGCCGGCAACATGGTTTCTAATCGAGAGCGAATGGTTCTAGCAAATACTGGAGCGACTCCAGCGGTACTAATTGCCACAACTAAACGGCCACGATCTACAATCGATGGAGTGATAAACCGGCAATATCCAGGATTATCAACAACATTAACCCAAATACCACGCTCATTGGCGATATCAGCAAAGTCTATATTCAGCTGCTCATTTGCAGTGGCTAAATACACAAGATCAATATCAGCAATATCATCTTGAGTCACTGCACGACGTGATAAGCGAATGCGCCCTTGTTGGTAATAAGTGTCAATATCGGCGGCAATATCTGGGGCAATGACATGGATAACAGCATCGGTACGTGCCAGTAAATCGAGCTTACGTGTAGCAACCTCACCAGCGCCTACGAGTAAAACCCGTAACCCTTGGGTATCAACAAACAGCGGAAAATATTGCATTGATTTCTCAGTCTTGCACAATAGGAAATTGATGTTGGATCCAAGCGCGATAACCACCGATCATAGATGCAACCTGGGTGTAGCCCATAACTTGTAAATTATACGCGGCTAATGCTGCACGCTGACCTGCGCCACAATAGAGTAAAATAGGTACGCTTTTGTCTGGAAAACGTTGCTCGATATCACGTTCAATAATGCCTCGGCTCAAATGCTTAGCGTTGGGTAAATGACCTTGTAGCCACTCATTATCTTCACGTACATCAATAAGTTGCCAGTGGTCTTGTTGTTGATATTGTTCGATGGTCAACAGCCTAATATGAGGTATGACAGATTCGACGAGACTGGCAAAGGCTGGGGATGCTTGCATAACGAGTCCTTAAAGTGAGATAACGCCACGGTGTTGTGGCAAGTAAATACGCCATAACCGATAAAAATATTTATCAAATAGTTTAAGAAAATAATAAACTTATACAAGTGTTTAAAGAGATTATTCTCGAGATATTATTCAGTTTTACGACACATTACGCGTTATGCATTTCACTTTTTTGTGCACTGCAATGCCAGCATAATTCAAAACTACCTTCATTCATTTCATGGCACTGTACACATTGCCATTGAGGTTGTTCTATATCGAGAGAGTCTAGTAAGGCTTGAGCGGCAGCTAGCTGACTGTCCATAACCCACAGCTCAACGGTCTGCATTTCTATTGGCAGCCCGCCCACGCCACCAATCAACGCTTCGCCTTTAAGATCAACATCAATTCCGCTGGTTTCCAGCAGTCCTTTCCATGTGTGAGCCTGTAATAAATTACCACCGGCTAGTAATACTTTTCGTTGTTGCATGCGTTATCCTACTGCATTGCTCTTGCTGGCAAATTTGTTTCATCCTACTGCCTCAACCAAAATCTGTCGAGCACTGTTTATAAATTGGACATTTTTAATAAATAATGATTACCTTAGTTAACGATTATTTATAAATAACAGGATCCTAAATGAGTAAAATTGTCTTAAAAGGTGTATTTCAAATTACAGCGTGGAATGAGTCAACCTATGCTGAACATAATGACGGTAGTAAGCAAACCATTGCTGAGATTAGCCAAAGCTACTCGGGGGATGTTTCTGGTGCTGCAGACATTAGATATATTATGTCGCACCAACAAGACACTAAAGCTGCATTCACGGGTATTGAACACTTAACAATCACTACGCCTGAAATCGCGGGCACCATTGTGTTATTGCATAATGGCACATTTGCTCATGGTGTCGCACAAAGTCAATTTACAGTTGTAGAAGGATCAGGAACAAACAACTTGCTAGGCTATATTGGACACGGAGAATTTACTTCAACAGAAAATGGCCAGGCAGATTATGTCATTACATTAAACTTAGCATAAACACGCTAAGTAGGGATTTCCCAAACGGTGATATGCATTGCAAATGTCCGCAACTAGAGCCTGTAAATGAGCAAAGTGATACTACAAGGTACCTCAATACTCATTCTAAAATCATCAAATATGGTTATTTGAAAAACAATAATTTCTGTTAAACAATTGTATAGAGAATTGTTTAACAACAATATTTACACTACACTGCACAATAAAACTGAGGCTTAATATCGCTAAGAACATGGCAATACAGCTCTCACCCTCCGACTAATCTACTGACTATGAAGAGCTTACATAATGCGAATATCCAAAGTCATCTTAGTTGCTTGCGGTTTATTAGTCGGATTATACCTTTTAGTGATATTAACACTGAGTCAGAGCCTACATGCGTTTAATCGCGACAACAGCAACGTTAATTTACAACAACTAGATCAACGAGATGTGGTGCAATTAGACAACCATTGGGCTAATTGGCTACTAAATTACGATATTGTCGAAGATGAGCAAAACACCTATGCCGTACTATCAAAAGCTGGGTTTCAATTAAATGCGGTTAGCCTAAATCACATCCTTAGCAACGTGATGTTATTTAGTAATTTGCCATTATTGTTATTAGGCGGATTTGCCATTGGCATGCCTTTTTATATCACCCGCAGACAAAAGAAAAACCTAGATGCTTCACTTGAAGTGGTCAACAACGAAACTAATAAGCTATTAGCAGCCTTTAATATCACCCAGCCTAATGTTGAACAACAAAATACCGTTTCGAAACTGAGCTTGGCACTGATAGAGCTCAACAAGCAAATAAATGACCAACAACATAAAAACTTTATTAGCCAACACCAAGACAAACTCACTGGGCTGATTGACCGCCATGCCTATTTGCATCATTTACAATCACAGTTAGCGCAAGCACAAGCATTAAAGAAAAGACAAGCCCTGTTATTTATTGATCTTGATGGCTTTAAACAAGTTAATGACTCGTTTGGCCACAGTTTTGGCGATGAAGTATTGATTCAAGTAGCCCAGCGCCTTACAACGGTGGTCCGTAATCGTAAACTCAGTCACTTGGCTGCTTCGTTAGGATTAGAGTTAAACTTGTCGCGACTTGGGGGTGATGAGTTTTCCATTTTTATTGAAAATCTTAACGATGACAATTTAGCTATCGAAGTCGCACAAAATGTATTGCAAGAAATTGAAGGAGATTTTGTACTCGGCAACAAATTAATTAAAATTGGTGCCAGTATTGGCATTGCAGTTTATCCCGACAGTGCCGCAAACCCTAATACATTATTGCAAATGGCCGATGTGGCTATGTACCGAGCGAAAACCGATGGCAGAGGTATTTACCGCGTTTATTCGCCTGAAATGGGCAATAAAATGCGTCGCTATCATTATTTACTCGAAGAAATGCGCCTAGCAATGGCAAGTCAAAGTTTTAGTTTGTCGTTTCAACCCATCGTGAATGTTAACGATTTTAGTATCGATTATTTTGAATGCCTCGTACGTTGGCACCATCCGATTGAAGGTTCTATTCCTCCTGCCGAATTTATTCCTATTGCAGAAGATTCAAACTTAATTTTAGAGTTAGGAAATTGGATTTTATTAGAAGCTTGTCGTCAAATGGCGGCTTGGTACAACGCTGGTATGAACAAAGTGCGGATCTCAGTCAATATCTCTGGAATACAGTTATCGCATATACCACTGTATGACTGGGTGATGGATACTATCAATAAAGTGGGATTACCTGCCAAAGCCTTATTACTCGAAATCACCGAAACGTGTTTCATTGAAGCCTCAGAAAAAGTAATTGCAGACTTAGAAAAGCTTCGCGAGTCAGGTGTGCTAATTGCCATCGACGATTTTGGGACTGGTTTTAGTTCTTTATCAACCCTAGCCAATTTGCCTGTTGATGTCATTAAAATCGATAAGCTGTTTATCGATCAAGCTAATATTAACCCCAAATATGAAAAGATTTTAAATTCTATTAGTAGTTTAGGAAAAACACTCGATCTTAAAATTGTGGCTGAAGGTGTCGAAATCGCACCGCAATTTGAGCTAGTTAAAAAACTCGGTATTGATTGCATTCAAGGTTATTTAATTAGCCGCCCAGAAACCTCAAAAGATGTGGGCAGTAAAATGATAAGCCAAAATATTAACTATATCGCGATGACGGGGACTGGGGTATATGCCCCTCAAGCTGACAAAGCCGCTCCTGTCGTACAAATAAAAGCGGGTTAACTAAAGGGCTGCATTTGCAACAGATGAACAATCATTCATTGGCAATGAGTATTAACATCAGCCGTATTGATACCGATATTGGCACGTTTAGGGTTAACGCTGAGGCTAAGATGTCCAAGATACTGACAATCACCTCAATAGACATACTCAGCACTGATGGCTGGGAAGCATTGATTATTGATGTCGATGCACCATGGTACCCAATAGTACTTAATGCGTGTGAGCGACACATCCAACAGCAGCAACAACAGCAATAGTTTCAATAAACGCCTATCTCCCAAACAATAACCCCCAGCGTTGCTAGGGGTTATTATTAAGGCTATCTACAATGCGTTTTAAGGCATCATTGAAGGTTGATCTGCGCCTTCTTTTTCAATCTCTACAGGTAGCATATGCTCGCGGTTAATACCCAATTTAACAGCTAAATAACTGGCCACATAAATCGATGAGTATGTACCTACAAAAATACCCAGTAACAATGCTGTTGCAAAGCCATGGATCATGGTGCCACCTTTCAGGAACAACGCAATCACGGTAATCAAGGTCGTACCGGTAGTAATCACCGTACGGCTCATGGTTTGAGTAATTGAGGTATTCACAATTTCTTCAGGTGTACCTTTACGCATTTTAAGGAAGTTTTCACGAATACGGTCATACACAACGATGGTATCGTTAAGTGAGTAACCGACAACCGTTAACAACCCGGCTAAAACAGTTAAGTCAAACTCTAACTGTAAAACCGAGAACACCCCTAATGTCACAATCACGTCGTGAGCAAGTGCCGCTACGGAACCTGCAGCCAAACGCCATTCAAAACGAAATGACACGTAGATAAGAATACAAATTAAGGCAACAATAACCGCGAGGCCGCCTTGCTCTGCTAATTCTTTCCCTACCTGTGGTACAACAAATTCAACACGCTTTTGCACAACGCCAGCATCAATTGACTGCGCCGCAGCTAATACAGCCTCAACTTGATCGTCACTTTTTAGCTCGCTTCTTACAGGTAAACGCACTAGCACATCGCGGCTCGAACCAAAGTTCTGTACCACTGCGCCATCGGCTTCGTCAGCGGTCATGGTTGCACGTAATGCATTTAAGTCGACAGGAGCTGAAAACTCCATTTCAACAACCGTGCCACCAGTAAAGTCTAGACCCCAGTTAATGCCCTGCACGCCTAGCGACACAAAAGAGGCAATGACCAAGACCATCGACAAAATACTGATAGGCATTGCATGACGAAGGAAGTTGACGGTCTTCTTTACTGAAAATATCTGAAACATATCCAACTTCTCCCTTAGATAGACAATGACTTAACGCGCTTACCACCCCATATCGCATTCACGATAGAGCGTGTGCCAACAATGGCTGTAAACATCGAAGTCGCGATACCTATCATTAAGGTAACAGCAAAACCTTTCACCGCACCGGTACCCACAGCAAACAGGATTAACGCAGTCATAAAGGTGGTGATGTTAGCATCGGCAATGGTTGAGAACGCATTACCATAACCTTCATGAATCGCTTGTTGTACGCTACGCCCGCCTAAAATTTCTTCACGAATACGTTCAAAAATAAGTACGTTACCGTCAACAGCCATACCCACAGTTAACACCATTCCAGCAATACCAGGCAAGGTTAACACCGCGCCAGGGATCATCGACATTACGCCAACAACCATGATTAAGTTTGCTAACAATGCCAGGTTGGCAATAAAGCCAAATGCACGGTAGTAAATCATCATGAAGATAAGCACAACAACCATGCCCCAAACCATGGCTTGAACACCGTTTTCAATGTTCTCTTTACCAAGGCTAGGACACAATTGTGCGTTCTTCTACAATCGTTACCGGCGCAATAAGCGCACCAGCACGAAGTAATAACGCAAGGCTTTGTGCTTCGCTATGCTCAAGACCAGTAATCACAAAATTACGGCCTAAACGAGCTTGAATGGTTGCAACCGAAATAACCTCTTCAATCTTGGTCATTTTAACGGTGCCATCAGGATTACGTTGGCCGCTGTCTTTATATTCGATAAACAATGTTGCCATTGGTTTACCAATATTGTCTTTGGTTACGTTCGAAAAAATCGTGCCGCCTTTCGCGTCAAGATTAATCGCTACCTGTGGTCGGCTGTATTCGTCAAAAGTAGGTTGCGCGCCAGTGATATGATCACCGGTTAACATCACTTCTTTTTTCAATACCGCAATACCACCTTCACGGCGTTGGTAAACTTCAGCACCAGCAGGTACACGGCCACCGGCAGCTGCACTGACGTCAGCTTTATCGTCAACCATACGAAACTCAATTGATGCAGTTGCACCTAGAATCTCTTTTGCACGAGCAGTATCTTGCACACCTGGTAGTTCAACAATAATGCGCTCTGCGCCTTGACGTTGTACTACTGGTTCGGCAACACCTAATTCGTTCACACGATTACGAATGGTCGTGATGTTTTGCTGTAAAGCTTCTTCCTTAATCTGCTTAAGGTATACATCACTCATCGTCGCTAATAACACAAACTCGGTATCAGTGCTGGCATCGGTATAGACCATGTCATTACTGCGCGTTTTTAAGTAGTTTTCAGCTTGGCTAACCGTGTCAGCATCACGAAACTTAATCGCAATTCCTTTAGGGGTTTTGCGAACACCTGCATAACGGATTTTTTCTTCACGCAGTTGGCTACGAAAATCAGCCACTTTGGCTTCTTCCATTTTGCGGATCGCTTCGCCCATGTCCACTTCCATTAAGAAATGCACACCACCACGTAAATCTAAACCTAACTTCATTGGCGACCCACCAACAGCTTCAAGCCATTCAGGGGTTGCAGGCGCAAGGTTAAGTGCTACCGTAAATTTTTGCCCAAGTTGTTCTGCAATGGCTTCTTTAGCCAATAATTGTTGTTCGGCATCTTGTACCCGAACTAACAATTGTCCGTTTTCAAGCTCAGCACGCTTAATCGCAATACCTTTGCCTTCTAACATTTGCACTACATTGGCTTGAGTTGACGCATTTACTTCAGCACCACGAGTTGCCACAATCTGCACTGCATGGTCTTCACCAAACAGGTTCGGTATGGCATAAAAACCACCAATGGCGATGATAAGCACCACCATGATGTTTTTCCACATTGGGTATTTATTTAACACACCATAGCCCTCTTGGCTTATAACGACTGGATAGAACCTTTAGGTAATACCGCGGCGATGTAGTCCTTTTTAATGGTAATTTGGTTGTTATCGTTGATAGCAAGTAACACGTAATCACTTTCTTCACTGATTTTGGTCACTTTACCTAAAATACCACCACTGGTTAATACTTCATCACCTTTTGAAATCGATGCCATCAAGTTTTTGTGTTCTTTAACACGCTTTGACTGAGGACGAAAAATCATGAAGTAAAAAATTAACCCGAACATGACAAGCATAAAAATTAACTGCATGGTTTCGCCACCGGCAGCGCCACCCATTGGGCTTGCATAAGCATTTGAAATTAACATAGTTCTCTCTTCTTATTTGCTAAAATTAATCGACTAACTCAGGTACTTCACGACCAAGACTGGTATAGAACTCCTTCACAAAGGCGTCTAATGTACCTGTCTGAATTGCGCCGCGCAAACCTTCCATTAACATTTGGTAGTAACGTAGGTTGTGAATGGTGTTTAAACGCGCACCTAGAATCTCATTACAACGATCTAAATGGTATAAATAAGCGCGTGAATAGTTTTTACAGGTATAACAATCACACTTAGCATCTAATGGCGAAGTGTCATCACGATGACGAGCATTACGGATTTTAATTACCCCTTCGCTGGTAAATAAATGGCCGTTACGAGCGTTACGTGTTGGCATGACACAGTCGAACATATCAACGCCACGACGTACACCTTCAACTAAGTCTTCTGGTTTACCCACACCCATTAAATAACGCGGTTTATCCGCAGGAATTTGAGGACAAACATGTTCTAAAATGCGGTGCATATCTTCTTTAGGCTCGCCAACAGCTAAACCACCTACGGCATAACCATCAAAGCCAATGTCTACTAACCCTTTTACGCTTTCATCGCGCAAATCTTCGTAAACTCCACCTTGAATAATACCAAATAGCGAATTCGCATTTTCTAGGCGGTCAAACTCATCACGTGAGCGCTTGGCTCAACGCAATGACATTTGCATCGATTTACGCGCTTCGTCATGCGTTGCAGGGTAAGGCGTGCATTCGTCAAAAATCATCACTACATCAGAACCAAGAGAGTGTTGAATTTGCATCGACTTTTCTGGATCTAAAAAGATTTTTTCGCCATTGATGGGTGAACGGAAATGCACCCCTTCTTCGGTGATTTTACGAATATCACCTAAACTAAACACCTGAAATCCACCTGAATCAGTTAAAATCGGACGTTGCCAATTCATAAAGTCATGCAAGTCACCATGCTTACGCATGATTTCTTCACCTGGGCGTAACCATAAATGGAAAGTATTACCCAATAAAATGTCTGCACCTGTAGCACGCACTTCTTCAGGGGTCATCCCTTTTACAGTACCGTAGGTTCCCACGGGCATAAATGCTGGCGTTTCTACCGTACCACGGTCAAATATCAAACGTCCGCGACGGGCACGACCATCTGTTGTGTCTAATTCAAATTTCATAAATCACCTTGCCAGATAAACAGTCTGACTTGTCTAGTTTATATAGTAATGAGGGCGAATTTTAATGCTTCAAGGTTAAGAACACATTAAAACATCAAAACGCCCACGGTTTGCGGGCGTTTGTTGGCGGGTATTGTAAATCAATTTCGGCTATTAGGGGGCTTTTTTCGTCACAAACATGGCATCGCCATAACTAAAAAAGCGGTATTTTTGTGCAATCGCGTGTTGATATGCCGCCATGACCTCGTCATAGCCAGCAAACGCACTTAATAGCATGATTAAGGTTGATTCCGGTAAATGAAAATTAGTGACCATTGCATCAACAACCTTAAACTGATATCCAGGATAAATGAAGATATCGGTATCGCCGCTAAAACCACTTAACGGCGAATCACCACAGGCGCGTGCTGCACTTTCTAGTGAGCGAACTGACGTAGTACCCACAGCGACAACGCGGTGACCATTGGCTTTAGTTTGCGCAATAAGGTCAACGACATCTTGAGGAACATCAGCCCATTCAGAATGCATTTTATGCTCAAGTACATTATCAACACGTACTGGCTGAAATGTCCCTGCCCCTACATGTAAGGTCACAAAAGCAACATTGACGCCTTTATCTTTTAAGGCCGCTAACATTTCATCGTCAAAGTGCAATCCTGCCGTTGGGGCTGCTACTGCACCTGGTGTCTGGTTATAGACAGTTTGATAACGTTCTTTATCAGTATCCTCGTCCGGACGGTCAATGTAGGGTGGCAGTGGCATATGGCCGACTTGTTCTAACACTTCTAAAATCGTGTTATCACTCAATAGCTCGAGCTCGAATAAGGCATCATGACGCGCTAGCATCTTCATTTGATATCCGGCATCTAAATTGATTAACGCATCCACTTTAGGTGACTTTGAACTGCGAACGTGAGCTAAAATACGCTTCTCATCAAGCATACGCTCAACTAAAATTTCAAGCTTACCACCGGTGGGTTTTTGGCCAAATAAACGCGCAGGGATCACACGGGTGTTATTAAACACCATCAAGTCACCTGGGTTAATGAGTTCGAGTAAGTCAGTAAACTGCTTATCGGCTAACTGTCCATCTACACCATTAAGGGTCAGTAGACGCGACGCATTACGTTGTGCAGTCGGATAGCGAGCAATAAGCTCATCAGGAAGGTCGAACGAAAAGTCTGCAACGCGCATAGTAAAATCTCAACAGTAAAAACGGCCGCTAGTCTATGGCGAGCGCAGGTTAAGATCAAGTTTACTGATTACTTTGTCGGCTTTTCTATGTGAGTTTGATTATAACTGTCGGTGTGATCGACTTCGTTCACCCTATTTTGCACTGGTGCGTCGTCAGATTTAAACGAATGAACTTCATAGCGCATGTCGATTTGCACTTTGTTTCTTTTGGTTGCGATAGGCCTACCCAATAATTTTTTTAGCCAATCTTTCATCATCCTTGATCCCTAAGTTAAGCATTTATTATTCACAATTTCATACAGATAAGTATCTACAATCGACACTACACACATTACTCCATGACATTTGTGTATAAAGCGTTATGATTGAACCTAACAACTTGTCAGCTTGTAACGCTTTGTTACAAACGGCTAGTATCATACTGTAAAATAATAAAATTAGAAGCACAAAATATGAACTTTTTAGCACACTTACATTTAGCAGATATTAGTGATACTCATTTAGTGGCTAATTTGTGCGGTGATTTTGCCAAAGGCAAAATAGAAGATCACCCTCAGCACCTTCAACAAGGCATTTGGTTACATCGTCAAATCGATCAAATTACCGATAGCCATGAAATTATTATTGATTTGCTTAAACAGTTTCCAAAATCATCTCGCCGAGTCGCGCCTGTACTCATCGATTTAGTGTTTGACCATTATTTAGCGTTTTATTGGGAAGAGTATCATCATCAAGATCTCAATATCTTTTGCCAAAAAGCGTATCAAGAACTTAACACTACCGAAGAATTACCCGCCACCTTGCAAGCTATCGCCCCAAAAATCATTCAACAAGATTGGTTAAGCAGTTACCAAACACGACAAGGTTTAGAGCAGGCGATTCAAGGGGTCAGCCGCCGATTATCTAAACCAGAACTATTTGACCATGCGATCCGTGATGTGGATAAACTTTACGTTGAAATCGAAATTGCCTTTAGAACATTTTACCCACAGCTAATGGCTTACAGTAAAATATACAGCCGTAAAACACCCAGCCAATACTTACCACATGAACAAAGGTAAGCCAGCGCATAGTATGCCAATCTGGGTAACTGGGTTTATAAAAATCGCTACAGCAAAATTGACGTCGGTTCGCTTTTGGTTAATAACACTGCGTGATGTATTGCTATTAACGGCAGTACTGTTTGCCGTTGCCAGCTATCTACAGCGAGACATGCACACTGGGTTAGCGTTTCCAATCAATAGCCAGTTAGTCAATGGGAGCGAGGTGTCTTTATTTAATGCTCGGCAACACACTGACACCAATAAAGCCACCTTAGTGTATTTTTGGGGTACTTGGTGCCCGGTATGCAAAGTCACCTCGCCTATGGTCAACAGCGTAGCTAACACTCAAGATTATCGCGTTATTTCGGTGGCCGTTGCCTCTGGTTCAAATGACGACATAAACGCGTTTATGCAGCATAATGATTACCAGTTTGCAGTTATCAATCAATCCACAGATGAGCACAATTTAAGCCAACAATGGGGGGCAACCGCATTACCTTCGATATACATCATTGATAGCCATAATCAAATCCGCTTTGTGACATCAGGAGCCACCAGCAGTTGGGGCATGTCATTGCGCCTGTGGCTAACCAGCGTTTAAGTTAAGCTGAGGCGAGCAAGCAAGCCGCATATTGTCGTTTCCGCTTAGCTATCCCAGCGGATTGACCGAGTTGGCGTTATCTTATTTTCGTTACTGAAAAAATTTTGTTAGTATGCGCGCGTAACCAATCAAGCAAAACTGCGTTTATTAAAGAGACAACCTCACCATGCACATCTTTACTTATCAGCCGCCGTCAATTCCTTGGTTGGACATCCGTTATAAAGACCGTGATATTATTGTGATGAATAAACCTTCTGGATTATTATCAAATCCAGGACGCTCACCAGACACCCACGACACCGCCATCACTCGTTTACAGCAACGTTATCCTGAAGCCATTTTAATTCATCGCTTAGATTGTGATACGTCAGGCATCATGATTTTTGCTCGCACCAAAAAAGCGGAGTCGCATCTAAAAACTCAGTTTCAAAATCGCCAGGCAAAAAAGGTCTATATCGCTGAGGTGCAAGGGCATCTGCAAGCATTAGAAGGTAAAGTAAACTTTGCGTTAGGGTCAAACCCTGACACCCCCTTTTCAAATGCTCAGCGAGACAGGTAAAGCGGCACTGACTTATTTCCGTGTACTTGAACAACGTGCCAGCACAACGCTGATGGAGCTCAAACCGCATACAGGCCGCACTCATCAACTCAGAGTACACATGCTTGCACTTGGTCACCCTATTTTAGGCGATGCATTTTATGCTGATGGAGCAACAATTAATGCCAGTAAACGACTCAATTTACACGCGCAATCATTAACTATTACACACCCATATACCCAAGCAGAAATGACTTTTTTTAGTCAGCATCCATTCTAATCAAGACAGCAATAAGCCAATAACCAAAATGCCGGCACCATAAATAGTTATCCTATGAAGTCGGCATTTTTTGTGCGACGCACAATTTAACTTGCTTGAGCCGCCTCTTTTGCCTCAGCCGCTTCACATGCTGCAGCGGTAAAGATAACGTCAGTTGAACTGTTTAATGCTGTTTCAGCTGAGTCTTGAATCACACCAATAATGAAACCAACAGCCACAACTTGCATTGCAACATCATTAGAAATACCAAATAGACTACAGGCTAATGGGATTAATAATAATGAGCCACCCGCGACCCCCGAAGCACCACAAGCCGATACAGAAGCAACCACACTCAGTAACAGTGCTGTCATAAAATCGATGGGGATATTAAGGGTATGAGCCGCTGCAAGTGTCAATATGGTGATGGTAATCGCTGCACCACCCATGTTGATAGTCGCACCTAATGGAATAGACACAGAGTAAGTGTCTTTGTGTAACTTAAGCTCTTCACACAACGCCATGTTTACCGGAATATTAGCCGCACTTGAGCGAGTAAAAAATGCCGTTACCCCGCTTTCGCGTAGACATTTAAGTACTAGCGGATATGGGTTACGTTTAATTTTTACATAAACAATAACTGGGTTCACCACCAAGGCGATAAACAACATTGCGCCCACTAACACGGCAAGTAATTGAGCATATCCTGCAAGTGCTTCAAAGCCGGTTTCTGCAAAGGTTGCAGCAACTAAACCAAAAATACCGATTGGTGCTAAGCGAATAACAAAACGTACAATGTTAGATACAGCCTCACTTAAATCTGCCAACATTTGTTTAGTGCTGTCACTAGCATGATGCATGGTAATACCTAAACCTGCCCCCCAAACTAAAATACCAATGTAATTTCCTGTTAATAATGCATTAACTGGATTATCAACGATTTTAAACAATAAGGTATTAAGGACTATCTGTAATACCTTGAGGCGGATTAGATCCTTCAATACCGGTTGCCAACAATAAGGTTGTTGGGAAGGCGAAACTGAAAATAACTGCCGTCAATGCCGCTGCAAATGTACCAAAAAGATACAAAGCAATAATAGGACGCATATTGGTGTGGCTGTCTTTCTTTTGATTAGCAATTGATGATGCGACCAATACAAATACCAGCACAGGTGCAATGGCTTTTAGCGCACCGACAAATAGCGACCCTAAAAATGCCACACTGTGTGCACCGGTTGTTGAAACGCTGGCTAAAATCACACCCAAGATGATCCCGCCAATAATTTGTAGCACTAAGCTTCCACTAGCGATTCGAGCTAGCAGTGATGTTTTTTGATTCATTTTTTAACCTATGATTATTATATTAATGGCTTTTTGTTTGTTAGTGATGTTCTAACGTCATGCCGTAGTTAAAACTGTAATACGTTATAAAACAACTATCGTCATAATATAAAAGAGATACAAATTAACCAATATTACTCAAAACACTTATGTTGTTGGCATCCTTGTTAACAATGTAACTCAACATAAGGTAAATAATCTGTTTTCAGAGTAACGTTACTGCATAACGCCAAGGTAATCACTTAGTGCGATGCACAAAAAAGCATTGTAGCTATATATCAGGATGGAACATAAGAAGTCTAGTACTGAACTCAAATGAATAAAAAAAATCAGCTATTGCTGCTTTAATACACATCAAATGAGACTTTCTTAAGAAGATGAAAAGAACTTGTTAAACATGCTGAGAGTAAAAACCATCAGAAAGTATTGTCTTTTTTACTGGCGTTCAAACAACATCATTAGTGGTTAAGTTGGGCGCCGCGCAACATGGCTTCAATCAACTCTTTGGCATCAAACTTAGTTAATGCTTCATTTGCTCCAACTTGCTTAGCCTGGCTAACACTGATCTCGCTCGATAATGAGGTATGCAAAATAATATAAGCATTGGCGAGTTGAGGGTTATTTTTCACTTCAAATGCCAACTCATAACCATCTAAGCCAGGCATTTCAATGTCGCTCACCAGCAACTCTATCGGCTCACCTCGTTGTGCTGCATCTTGCATTATTTGTAGGGCGTCACGGCCATCTGATGTGACTTGATAACCGATATTGATCGAGTCTAATGCGTCAGACAACTGCTTACGCGCCACTTTCGAGTCATCAACCAGTAATATTCGCAGTGGCTTGAGTATTTCGCGTTGAACATCGGTCAAAATGGCACGATTGGTCACTGGGTCATCAGGGAATATTTTCGATAACAACAATTCCACATCCAGCAATTGTACTAAACGATCATCAAATCGAGTCACACCGGTTAAAAAAGCGTTTTTGCCCAAATTATCTGAAGGCGCCTCAATATTACGCCAATTACACTCAATGATTTTATCGATTGCACGCACCAAAAAACCAATCACCATACGTTGGCAGTCAGTAATGATAATGTAACAGTCTTGGCGTTCTTGTTCTGTAACAGGCTTAAAGCCGATAGCGGCTGCCATATCAATAACAGGAATGGTCATGCCTCGAATGGTCGAAGCCCCCAAAATAGCAGGATGAGAATGAGGGATTTTAGTGAGCGGTGTAAACGGAACTAATTCACGGATCTTTAAGGTACCAAGCGCAAACTGTTGAGTGTGGTTCAACCTAAAAAGCAATAAACCTTGCGATTGATTCGCTTTGCTCATTTTCGGGCTCATCGTTTCCCCTTACAAGATGTCATTTTTTTACTATAGCATTTATCGTCAAACTTTAGTGAGCCTTTAGCCTGTGCAGATCACAATATAAGCAATTGCCTATTGAAGATATCTGCCCAGTATAAAAATACACAAAAATAAAGGGAAACATCAAGATAGATAAAATTGATTTATCTATCTTGATGTTTCCCTTTATAGATCTACTTGTCGAGATACAGGTTTAGTTTGAAGCAGACTGTAACTCGTAAAGTACATCATAAACAAATTGGTCCCAACCATCTGCATCAAATGCTAATCCACTGGCATTTCGTACCTGGCTAACGGCATGAACCGGAGCTGCACCGTTTTCCATCATATAGTAAGCCATGACCATTTCAGTTCGGTTTATGCCTGAACGACAGTGTAATAAGACAGGAACATTGGCACTTTCGCACTCACGAATAAAGGCTAATACTTGCGGTAAGATTTCGGCGCATACGGTTAGGTCTTGCGGCTTAGGGGGGATATTATCAGGTAAATTAAAGACTTTATGTTTAAAACCCAATTCTGCCATGGCAACAGTGTCACAACCTTCACCATTATTTAATGAGGCTATAGCGCCAAATCCGGCTTGCTTTAACTCAGCTAAGTCCCATGCATCTTTATTTGGACTCACTTCGCCCTGCGATTTGTCCATCTACTAACCAAAAAATATGTTTCATAATACCTACTACTCTGGTTTTTTAGCCCAAATATCTACATTAACTGGGGGTAATTTCTTACGCTTTTTTTCCCATTCCTTCAGGTTTCGCGATTGGCTTTGGCTGTTCCAGGACATTATCTGGCATAATGTCATCGGCTTCAAATCCGCTAACTTGTTCACGTTCAAGACGAATTTTATTCTTTTTCTCAATAACAGAGAAGTGATGATACTCATCATGTGATAACAAGGTCAATGCTAAACCTACCTCACCTGCACGGCCACTTCGGCCAATGCGGTGCATATAATCTGCTGGACTGCGTGGTAAGTCAAAATTAATTACAACAGGCAGTTTTTCAATGTCCAAACCACGGGCGGCAATGTCGGTGGCAATCAGCACCTGTATTTCACCCGCTTTAAAGCTTTCAAGTACCCGGCTTCGAGCACCTTGTGCTTTATCACCATGAAATACCTCTGCTGTAATACCCCGTTTAGCTAATTTTTGCGCTAAATGATTACAGCCATTTTTTGCACTCACAAAAATCAACACCTGACGCCATTGATACTGTTGAAGTAAGTGAGTTAATAACGCCGTTTTTCTCTCTCGATTAACCGTCATGACTCGTTGCACTAACGTGCTAGCCTCAGCGCTTTGTAACTGCACTTCTAATGGGTTATTGAGTAAGGTCTCAGTTAGTTGGCGCACTTCTTCAGGGAAGGTAGCAGAGAACAATAAGGTTTGTTTTTTCTTCGGTAACAAGGCTATCAGCTGCGCGAGCTCTTCAGTAAACCCTAAGCTAAGCATTCTGTCTGCTTCGTCGAGAACCAGTGTTGAAACAGCAGACAATTTAACAGCATTGGATGATATTAAATCGAGTAAACGCCCTGGCGTTGCAACAACAACATCAGCACCGCCACGTAAAGCCAGCATTTGAGTGTTAACAGACACGCCACCAAAAGCTGCTACAACTTTGATACCACCATTTAAATGCACTGCATAAGATTTGAAACTATCAGCAACTTGTTTAGCCAACTCACGCGTAGGCACTAATACTAAGGCGCTAACAACGTTGCCTTTAGTAGTTGAACCACGGTTACTCTCCATTAGCTGCTGCAATATAGGTAAAGCAAACGCCGCAGTTTTACCCGAGCCCGTATTGGCACCCGCCAGCAAATCTTGGCCAGATAAAATACTTGGGATGGTATGGGCTTGTACTGGAGTAGGCTGTAAATATTGAAGCTCGGTCAATCTAGTCAGCAACGGAGTGTGCAGACCAAATTCAGCAAAGGTGGTAGCTAATGAAGCTTGTGTCATGGATCAGATGCGCTCAACAAGGGATAACAATCGGACATTTTACCGCACTTTAGCGCATCAGTCAGATAAATTACCTAACTTTATTGTGTAGTCTCTAAGTTAAGTAACCATTGTTTCATGTCTAATCCATAAGCATAACCCGTGAGCTTACCGCCTTTACCTATCACCCGATGACATGGAACGATAATCGCAATAGGATTGGCGCCATTGGCCGCCCCAACCGCACGCACAGCTTTAGGCCTACCAATCGTATTGGCGATGTCGCTATAGCTGCAATGCTGACCAAACGGTAGTTCGCGCAAAGCTTGCCACACTTGTTGCTGAAATTCGGTTCCTTTTGGTGCTAACGGTATATCAAATGTTTGCCTAATCCCGGCAAAATACTCTGTTAATTGCACCGCAGCGTCATTGATGTGTTGTTGTAGCCTGTAAGCACACATCATTTTTCGCAGGCATGAGATTGACTGAAGATTCAATCAAAACAACAGGGTTAAGTTGAGCTAAATCTTCAACTTGCAAATGCGTCAGGCCATGCTCAGAGGCTTTTAGTGACAATAATCCCACAGGGCTGGACACAAACGATTGTAATTGAGGTATAGACATAGTGTTATTCTTGTATTGAAGTAAGGGGATTTTCATCCCACAACTGAAACGTTAAATAGCTGCCCCAAGGGCTAACTTGCTGGCTAATGTGTTTGGCTATTTGGCGATACGACTTGGTTGACTCAATCGGACGCTGTGCCAATTGATGCAATGCGTGTAGCCTATTTTTTATCACTAAATCTGTAGTTAAAAACACGTCTGGCTCGCTGAGTCCTCGCATTTGTGCATAAGCCACGATCCATAGCCAATCCCTTTAACCGACAGCCAATCTTGCGGAGTTGACTCAGGGTATTGGGAAGCATACTTACCAAGCGCGTTTAAAGCTAATTTACGTGCGCCAGGCATTTTTAATTCATCCAGTGATGCTTGGGCAATCGCCGTGGGTGTCGGAAAAAGTCGCCAGGTTTTACCATTCAGACTAAGCGGTTCACCATAATGTTGTACAAGCGTATTCAGTAGTTTAGTAGCTTGTTGCACGCTCACTTGTTGGCCTAATACAGCCCGGCACGCCGCTTCAAACACGTTGCCTGTTCCTGGGATCCTAAGGCCGACATCGATATTAGCCCCAAGTGACGTTATTGAGGTGAGAGCCTGTTCAATGACCTGCATATCCGCGTCAAGGTCGAACATTGCACGGATTTTTATTACAACGTTATGCAAGTGCTTAATGTCTTGAGCATTCACAAAATAAATGCTCACATCTAATTGAGGCTTTTTGTGATTGTGCTTAGCAGCAAAAACACCATTAATACCATCAAATGCAAAGCTACGCATATAGCTGTCATCACTAATCACCTCCATATGCTCCACTTGACGAAACGCATAAAACTGTAGCATTTTTATCCAGTTGAAAGGAGGCCGGTACGCTAGGCTCAAGGTGATAGGATTCACTGCCATGGATTGATTATCTCTGTTAACTTGTGATGATTGAGCAGTATGACTCTGCTTACGAAGAGCCGATGGCGAGAGTTGTAAGTGTTGTTGAAACACCTCATTAAACCGCCTAATACTATTAAAACCCGCTGCCATTGCGATGTCGGTTACAGAAAGTGAGCTTTGATGCAGTAACTGTTTTGCAAACATCAATTGCTGATACTGAGCAAAACGTTTTGGCGACGTTCCTAATTGTTGATTAAACAATTGACTCAAATAACGGCTCGTTATACCTAATTTTTCAGCAAGATCGGTCACTGATGCCGCGTTATCACCATTAAGGTACCCTTGCTCAATTAACCTTAACGCTCGGTTAAGAGTGGTCTGCGTGCCTCGCCAAGCATTGGAGCTTGGTGCGCTATCGGGTCGACACCGTAAACACGGTCTCAACCCGGCATTCGCGGCTTTAATCGCGGAGTCAAAATAACGGACGTTTTTTTCATGCGGTGCTGGCGCGGGGCAAATTGAACGGCAATAAATACCGGTAGTCAGTACGCCAGTAAAAAATTGGCCATCAAAACGAGCGTCGCGGCTCAAACGAGCTTGCTGACACACTTGTGGTGCTATGTGGCAGTCTACTGACATTTGCTCACTCGTCATTCGTTCTCCTCAGGACAGTATCTTTACAGGTTAACATTTAGCATAAAATCAATATGCGCTAAAAAGTGCGTTTTTACGTACCAACAAACTCTACCTAAATGACTGCGTTGCGACTAGCGGAAAACGGAACCTAATCGTGATGAGCCAACCAGCAGATTAATAGTAACAATTTAACGCATTACATTTTACTGATATACGTTATCCTAGTAAGCAGAAATCTCACTATTGATGTTAGAGTATTAGATGTTTAAATTTTTTGAATCCTTAACCCAACCCTTGCCGCCAGAAGAGCCGACGCAACCACCTAAAACCTTGTACGCATTTTGTCGTCATTATACTCGCGGCTTTGGCAAACCTTTAATTGTAATGTCGATATTAACGGCTACGTTGGCGATATTAGAGGTGTCACTATTTGGCTTTATGGGTAAGTTAGTCGACTGGTTAGTCACTAAAAATCCACAAACTTTATGGCAAGACGAACACGTTACCCTTATTGGCATGTCGGTGATTGTGTTAGTTGTGATCCCGTTTATTGTTTGGTTACATGCTTCGATCGTGCATCAAACATTATTGGGAAATTATCCCATGGCCATTCGCTGGCAAGCGCATCGCTATCTGCTTAAACAAAGTATTAGTTTTTATCAAGATGACTTTGCAGGACGAGTTGCCACAAAAGTGATGCAAACCTCATTAGCCGTGCGTGAAACGGTCATGAAGCTATTAGATGTATTGATGTACATCTTAATCTACTTCACCTCAATGCTAATAATGATTGCCAGCGCCGACTTACGCTTAATGTTACCCATGCTAGTTTGGCTTATCGCCTACATTGCTATCCAGTGGAAGTTAGTGCCTAAATTAAAGGCTATTTCTGCTAAACAAGCAGACGCCCGCTCAAGCATGACAGGCCGAATTGTCGACAGCTATACCAATATTTCTACCGTGAAATTATTCTCTCACACTAAGCAAGAAGCAGATTATGCCCGCGACAGTATGAGTTTATTTTTAAACACGGTTTACGGCCAAATGCGTTTAGTGACCGTGATTAACGTTGCCGTGCAAATCATTAATTATCTATTGGCATTCACTATTGCTGCTGTATCAATTTGGCTTTGGGCAGATAACGCGATTACCGTTGGCGCTATTGCCATTGCCGTGAGTTTAGCATTGCGTTTAAACGGTATGTCTCAATGGATAATGTGGGAAATTAGCTCACTGTTTGAAAACATTGGTACCGTTACCGATGGGATGAATACCTTATCAAAACCCATTGCAATTGAAGATAAACCAGACGCCCAAGATATTGTGGTTGATCAAGGTAAAATAGACTTTAACCAAGTGAGTTTTCATTACGGTGAGAAAAAAGGCGTTATTGATTCATTAGATCTGCACATTAAGCCTGGAGAAAAAGTGGGATTAGTCGGCCGCTCAGGCGCAGGCAAATCAACATTAGTTAATTTACTAATGCGTTTTCATGATGTTGAACAAGGGCAAATTCTTATTGATGATCAACCCCTAACCGATGTCACCCAAGACTCTCTGCGTGCCAATATCGGTATGGTCACTCAAGACACATCGTTATTGCACCGCTCTATTCGCGAAAATATTCTCTATGGCGACCCTCACGCTAGCGAAGAACGCTTAATGGCAGCTATCACTCAAGCACAGGCATTTGATTTTATCGATACGTTAACCGATCCCTTTGGTAACAAGGGCTTAGATGCACAGGTCGGCGAGCGTGGTGTTAAGCTGTCTGGTGGTCAGCGTCAACGTATCGCAATTGCCAGAGTGTTACTTAAAAACGCGCCAATATTGTTACTCGATGAGGCCACATCAGCACTCGATTCTGAAGTAGAGGCGGCAATTCAAGAGTCGTTGTACGAGCTAATGGAAGGTAAAACCGTTATTGCCATTGCGCATAGACTCTCAACGATTGCGGCAATGGACCGCTTAATAGTATTAGATCAGGGTAAAATTGTAGAACAAGGCACTCATCAGGAGTTGATTAAAGCCAATGGCATTTACTCACAGCTTTGGGCTCATCAAACCGGTGGTTTTTTAGGGTTAGATTGATGCCGTAATTTACAGATTTTAATACAAGCCATTCAATTTGAGTGGCTTTTTTATGGCCGAACATCAAGAAAGTTAAAAAGTGAGATTGCAAGAATAAACATTAGAACATTCTAAATAAAATTGAGTAATCAAATAAGATTGCAGTTGCCTAAGAAAGATTGCAGTTGGATTAAATTAGATATTATAACGAGGAATATGGTGGTCGCTACTGGGCTCGAACCAGTGACCCCCTCCTTGTAAGGGAGGTGCTCTCCCAGCTGAGCTAAGCGACCTGGGATATAACGCAGATAGATTAAATTGATATGGTGGTCGCTACTGGGCTCGAACCAGTGACCCCCTCCTTGTAAGGGAGGTGCTCTCCCAGCTGAGCTAAGCGACCTGGGAATATCAATCTATAAAGCAGTAAAATATGGTGGTCGCTACTGGGCTCGAACCAGTGACCCCCTCCTTGTAAGGGAGGTGCTCTCCCAGCTGAGCTAAGCGACCTGGGATATTTTACTATTGAGTCCAATACATTTATGAGAAATGGTGGTCGCTACTGGGCTCGAACCAGTGACCCCCTCCTTGTAAGGGAGGTGCTCTCCCAGCTGAGCTAAGCGACCTGGGACTCTACACATCATTTTATCAGATTACATGGTGGTCGCTACTGGGCTCGAACCAGTGACCCCCTCCTTGTAAGGGAGGTGCTCTCCCAGCTGAGCTAAGCGACCTGGGATGTAATCAACATAAGAATATCTTCATCAATGAAGATATGGTGGTCGCTACTGGGCTCGAACCAGTGACCCCCCTCCTTGTAAGGGAGGTGCTCTCCCAGCTGAGCTAAGCGACCTCATGCTGTGTGGGGCCGTATTATAGGGGGCAAGTAAAACCTGTCAACGCTTTTTAATTAAAAAAATGCTAGTCGCCCTAAAATTGTTCGCTTTGACGCTTTGTTAATCAACAGATTGACCTAATCATAATCAAAAATAAAAACCAGTTCAGTTTCATCGTTTACACAATATTTGCTGACATTATTACGCCTCACTGTACATCACAATGTTTAATCGCAGTGATAGTTACAACAAGTCATTTTTGACGTTTATCCGCACAGAAAAAATAAAATCTGTCTCAGGTTTGAGTGCGCACCATTTCAACTACCGAGTTTGGCTGTTAGAATAGCACCACATTTTTTTGTTTGTCTTTATTTAGACGTTTATAAATAGGTTAGTGTCCGATTATGACTACTAAGACGCGTTTTGCTCCAAGTCCAACTGGTTTTCTTCATGTAGGTGGTGCACGTACTGCACTTTATTCATGGTTACACGCTCGTGCTAACAATGGTGAGTTTGTGCTTCGCATTGAAGACACCGACATTGAACGCTCAACTCAAGAAGCGTGCGATGCCATTCTTGATGGTATGAACTGGTTAGGACTAACCTGGGACGAAGGCCCGTATTACCAAACAAAACGCTTTGATCGTTACAATGAAATCATTGAGCAAATGCTGAATAATGGTAATGCCTATAAATGTTATTGCTCACGTGAGCGCATAGAAAGCATGCGTGAAGAACAAGCGGCGCAGGGTTTACAACAAAAGTATGATGGCTGCTGTCGCAACTTGGCGCCACGCGATACTGACGAACCCTTTGTTGTTCGTTTCAAAAATCCTATCGAAGGCAGCGTAGTATTTGACGATCACGTCCGCGGCCGTATCGAAATTTCAAATGATATGCTTGACGATTTAATCATTAAGCGTACCGATGGTGTGCCAACCTATAATTTCTGTGTGGTTGTTGATGACTGGGATATGGGGATTACTTGTGTTGTACGTGGCGAAGATCATATCAACAACACGCCACGCCAAATCAATATTCTTAAAGCATTAGGCGCGCCAATTCCTGAATACGCTCATGTATCGATGATTTTAGGTGATGATGGTGCCAAATTATCTAAACGCCATGGTGCTGTTGGGGTAATGCAATACCGTGATGACGGTTATTTACCAGAAGCACTACTAAACTATCTTGTGCGTTTAGGTTGGTCACATGGCGATCAAGAAGTGTTTTCAATGGAAGAGTTAAAAACACTGTTCAAATTAGATGATATTAACAAAGCCGCTTCTGCATTTAATACTGATAAGCTAGTTTGGTTGAACCAACACTATATTAAATCACTTGATCCAGTTTATGTTGCATCACACTTACAGTGGCATATGGATGATCAAAAAATTGATACCAGCAATGGCTACCTGCTCTTGCTGATATCGTCACTGCATTATCTGAACGCGCTAAAACTTTAAAAGAGTTAGCCGCTTCTAGTCGTTACTTCTATGAAGACTTTGATCAGTTTGATGAAGCTCAAGCGAAAAAACATCTTCGTGGTGTCGCATTAGAACCATTAACACTGTTCAATCAGAAATTAGCTGGGCTGAATGACTGGAGTGTTGAAGGCATTCACCAAGTGATCGAGGCTACGGCAACTGAACTTGATGTAGGTATGGGTAAAGTCGGTATGCCTTTACGCGTCGCGGTTACTGGTGCAGGTCAGTCTCCTGCATTAGATTTAACCTTATTCCTAATTGGAAAAGAAAGATCTGCACAAAGAATATCCAAAGCGATTGATTTTGTAGCAGATAGAATAAATTCCTAAAAAACGAGTTGACACTTTTGGGTATGCTGCATAGAATGCGCCTCGCAGTTGAGACATGACATCAGTTCATTCTGGTTGCATATCCAAAAGCATTAAGTAAGAAAGGGGTTATAGCTCAGCTGGGAGAGCGCTTCGCTGGCAGTGAAGAGGTCCACGGTTCGATCCCGTGTAGCTCCACCACTTACTTAACTATCTTTAATTAGATATTTAGCACCAATGTTTAGCCTACAGGCATTGATGAGTATTCACTCCCTTACGGAGTCTAAACGTAAGACCGGCGTCCCATTCGTCTAGAGGCCTAGGACACCGCCCTTTCACGGCGGTAACAGGGGTTCGAATCCCCTATGGGATACCACTTTCTTGAGTGGTTGACTGTAAAGTTAGCGATTCGATAGCATTAATGTTTAGCCTACAGGCATTGATGAGTATTCACTCGATACAGAGTATAACGTATCAAAAGTGTCCCATTCGTCTAGAGGCCTAGGACACCGCCCTTTCACGGCGGTAACAGGGGTTCGAATCCCCTATGGGATACCACTTTTCTTGAGTGGTTGACTGTAAAGTTAACGATTCGATAGCATTAATGTTTAGCCTACAGGCATTGATGAGTATTCACTCGATACAGAGTATAACGTATCAAAAGTGTCCCATTCGTCTAGAGGCCTAGGACACCGCCCTTTCACGGCGGTAACAGGGGTTCGAATCCCCTATGGGATACCACTTTTTTCTTGAGTGGTTGACTGTAAAGTTAACGATTCGATAGCATTAATGTTTAGCTTACAGGCATTGATGAGTATTCACTCGATACAGAGTATAACGTATCAAAAGTGTCCCATTCGTCTAGAAATAGAGCTTAGGACATCGCCCACTTTGGTTTATAAAGAGTCGGCGGTAACAGGGGTTCGAATCCTTGTTGTTTGTAGCAATTAGCACCAATGTTTAGCCTACAGGCATTGATGAGTATTCACTCGATACAGAGTATAACGTATCAAAAGTGTCCCATTCGTCTAGAGGCCTAGGACACCGCCCTTTCACGGCGGTAACAGGGGTTCGAATCCCCTATGGGATACCACTTTTTCTTGAGTGGTTGACTGTAAAGTTAACGATTCGATAGCATCAATGTTTAGCCTACAGGCATTGATGAGTATTCACTCACTTACGGAGTCTAAACGTAAGACCGGCGTCCCATTCGTCTAGAGGCCTAGGACACCGCCCTTTCACGGCGGTAACAGGGGTTCGAATCCCCTATGGGATACCACTTTTCTTGAGTGGTTGACTGTAAAGTTAACGATTCGATAGCATTAATGTTTAGCCTACAGGCATTGATGAGTATTCACTCGATACAGAGTATAACGTATCAAAAGTGTCCCATTCGTCTAGAGGCCTAGGACACCGCCCTTTCACGGCGGTAACAGGGGTTCGAATCCCCTATGGGATACCATATTATTCAAGTTTTAGTTTTTATTAGCTAGAATTTGGGGCTATAGCTCAGCTGGGAGAGCGCTTCGCTGGCAGTGAAGAGAGTCCACGGTTCGATCCCGTGTAGCTCCACCATTAAATTGGTATTCGTACATATTGATATGTATTCGAAACAAAAAACCACCTCTTGGTGGTTTTTTTGTACCTATTAGAAAATGATTTTACGCGATATCATCTCAATTTCGCTCAACAACATCTCGCACGGCTCACCTATCGAGTAAATCAATTCACAAAAGCAATATACCTACAAAATGAGAGCATCATAACACCAACAATAAATGTGTGACATTCCACCCATAGGCACATTTGCTTTGTGTGATATCTCACACAAAGTACGGTGCCTACATATGAACACTTAAATTAAAGTTGACAACTATCATAAGGTTACCAAATATTAACATTATAGCTCGCCGCTTGCTAAGTCTATATATCCTCATAACGCGTTTATGAAGTACTTGTTCTGGAACGAGTCTTCACCGTGAGGAATATATAACACTAAAAAAAGGAAGCTAAACCTCATGAAAAAATCGACCCCTACCCTTACACAGACATTAAAATCAATTGCAAAGTTCGCCACGGCAGCTTCAATACTGACAGCAAGCTTGAATGTATTTGCTGAGCCTGTAGAAATTAAATTTTCACACGTTGTTGCAGAAAACACCCCAAAAGGTCAAATGGCACTTAAATTCAAAGAACTCATTGAACAACGTTTACCGGGTGAATATGTTGTTAACGTATTCCCTAACTCGCAATTATTTGGCGACAACAATGAACTGGCGGCATTGCTTTTAAACGACGTACAGTTTGTTGCGCCATCACTATCAAAATTTGAACGTTACACCAAAAAACTGCAAATTTTTGATTTACCTTTCTTGTTCGAAGACATGGATGCGGTTGACCGTTTTCAACAATCAAAATCTGGCCAAAAGTTATTAAATGCAATGAACCGTAAAGGTGTTGTGGGTTTAGGTTATCTTCATAATGGTATGAAACAGTTCTCTGCTAACGACCCGCTTAATGTACCTAAAGATGCTAACGGCAAAAAATTCCGCATCATGGCATCAGATGTCATTGCCGCTCAATTTGATGCTGTAGGTGCTATCCCTGTTAAGAAGCCATTTTCAGAAGTATTTACCTTGCTACAAACTCGCGCCATTGATGGTCAAGAGAACACCTGGTCAAATACTTATTCGATGAAATTCTACGAGGTGCAAAGCCACATCACTGAAAGTAACCATGGTGTATTAGATTATATGGTTGTGACATCAAATACCTTCTGGAAAGGCTTACCGGCAGACAAACGTGCTGTCTTTAAATCGTCACTTGATGAAGCGATTGCCCTTGGCAATAAAATTGCTGCAGAAAAAGGCAATGAAGACAAACAAGCCATTCTTGACTCAAACCGTTCACAGCTTGTGACCTTAACACCAGAAGCTCGTCAGCAATGGGTTAACGCAATGAAACCTGTATGGGCGAAGTTTGAAGATCAAATTGGTAAAGATATGATTGATGCAGCACAAGCTGCAAATACTAAATAGTCTTAATCCTTAATCCGGTACTGAGTCCAATTGGGTTCAGTACCCTCTCTTTCTTATACAAGGAGTATGACCGTGATTTCCAGACTATTTGGTTATTTTGAAGAAGGCCTTCTCAATTTACTCATCACGATGATGACCTTGCTGGTATTTGGCGAAGTCATTGCGCGTTTTTTCTTTAACACCGGCTTTTTATGGATCCAAGAGTTAACACTTACGCTATGTGGTTGGTTTGTGTTGTTTGGTATGTCTTATGGGGTAAAAGTAGGTGCGCATATCGGCGTGGATGCCTTTGTATCAAAGCTATCAGGTAAGCCGCAAAAAATAGTCGCTATCTTTGCATGCCTTTGCTGCCTTGTTTACTGCGGACTGTTTTTAAAAGGCGCTTGGGAGTACTTAAGCCAAATGTACCAAATTGGTATTCCAATGGAAGATATCGATTTACCAGGATGGCTTGTGCATCAGTTAGACCCTGATTATGCGTGGGAAACATGGCGTATCGATGTTGAAGATGGCGCGGTACCCATTTGGTTATCTCAAAGCATCTTATTGATTGGTTTTTCAATGTTAACTTGGCGTTTTATAGAATTATTTATCGCCATATTAAAAAATCAAGCTGTTGGTTTTCAACTTGCTGATGAAGCCAAAGATAGCATGCACTTAATCGATGAAGCTGCACAATCAACATCATCAGAAAAACAAGAAAATGATAAGGACGCCAAATAATGACTATTGCTACATTATTTATCACTCTACTTATCTGCATGATGATCGGTATGCCTATTGCTATTGCATTGGGTTTTTCAAGCATGCTGACAATCTTACTCTTCTCTAATGACTCACTTGCTTCTATTGCATTAAAATTATACGAATCAACATCAGAGCATTACACCTTACTGGCTATTCCATTTTTTATTCTGTCTTCGGCATTTTTGTCTACAGGCGGCGTCGCAAGGCGGATCATTGATTTTGCCATGGACAGTGTCGGCCATATTCGTGGTGGTTTAGCCATGGCATCAGTCATGGCTTGCATGCTATTTGCAGCGGTCTCGGGTTCATCGCCAGCCACAGTGGCGGCCATTGGATCGATCGTGATTGTAGGTATGGTTAGAGCAGGTTACCCAGAAAAGTTTGCTGCTGGCGTGATTACCACCTCAGGCACCTTAGGTATTTTGATCCCGCCTTCTATTGTGATGCTGGTTTATGCCGCCGCCACAGAAGTATCGGCAGCGAGAATGTTTATGGCAGGGCTTATTCCTGGCTTAATGATGGGCTTAATTTTGATGCTAGCGATTTATATCGTTGCTCGCATTAAAAAGCTACCTTCACGGCCGTTCCCGGGCATAAAAGCGCTGTCAATATCAAGCGCCAAAGCAATGGGTGGATTAGCGCTCATTCTCATTGTGCTTGGGTCAATCTACGGTGGTGTGGCGAGCCCTACCGAAGCTGCTGCAGTGGCTTGTGTGTACGCGTATTTTATTGCGGTATTTGGTTATCGCGATATAGGCACTCTTAAGAATGTGGCTTGGCGTAATCAGCGTGAATCAATTATTGCGGCTTCTGTGCGTAACATTGGTTATATGTTGCTTGCAGTCATCAAAACCCCAGCAGACAAAGAAATTCGTAATGTGGTGCGTGATGGCGCTAAAGTCAGCATTATGTTGTTATTCATCATTGCCAATGCAATGTTGTTTGCCCACGTACTGACCACAGAACGTATTCCACACATCATTGCCGAAGCCATTGTCAGCTTAGGCTTACCTGCATGGGGCTTTTTAATCATTGTTAACTTATTGCTGTTAGCTGCAGGTAACTTTATGGAGCCATCAGCGATTTTGCTCATCATGGCACCTATTTTGTTCCCTATCGCGACCCAATTAGGCATTGACCCAATCCATTTAGGCATCATTATGGTGGTTAATATGGAGATAGGCATGCTCACGCCCCCCGTAGGACTCAACCTTTTTGTCACAGCAGGGATTACAGGGAAAAGCATGGGGTGGGTTATTCAGTCATGTTTACCATGGTTAGTTTTATTGCTTGGTTTCTTGATATTAATTACTTATATTCCGCAAATTTCATTGTTTTTACCTGAATACATCGACAAATTAAACGGCTACTAGCTTGATAATTTGCGTATTATAAACGAGCCTTAACATATTAAGGCTCGTTTTAATTCTACTTTATAATTACATCGCCACTTGGGAATATGCATGCTTTCATTCTCGACTATCAAAAAGCGCAAAATTGTTGTTAGCGTTATGGTCATTATTGGTTTATTACTGACCTTAAAAGTGACCCATTGGTACTGGCTTGAACAAGGCACCGAATCAATAGCCCATCAATCTGAAAAGCAAATAAATGAGTTAGTTATTTTTATTGACGATGCTCTAGGTCATTACGAAAATATCCCGGCCGTACTGGCTCAAAACCCCATTTTTGAACACAGTTTGCTAGACCAGCAAAACCCGCAAGCAATCAATAAACTGAATCTATACTTATCAGAATTACAGCAAGTCACCGAATCGTCTGATATTTACTTAACGGATGCGATGGGAGTGGCAATTGCTGCCAGTAATTGGGATAAACCAAACTCATTTATCAATCAAGACTATTCGTTTAGACCTTATTTTATCGAGGCTATATCGGGCTCGATTCGGTCGCTACTATGCAATAGGTACATCATCCAATAAACGTGGTTTTTATTTTGCGAATCCGGTTTATCATAAAGGCGTGGTATTAGGTGTTATTGTTGTCAAAGTCGATATTAGTTTAATTGAGCAGCAAAGCAGCGGCATTGCTATTGCTAGCCAATATGAATTTATGATCAGCGACCCAGATAACATTGTTTTTTTATCGAGTATGAGCAGTTGGCGATTTAATTCACTCACCCCGCTGTCACAATCCAAACGCTTCGCACTCAACGCCTCAAAACGCTATGCCAATAGACCCATTGGTGAACTTGATCTCGTGCCGCAATTTGCATCAACTGGGTCAAATAAGCCACAGGTATACCAAATTTCATCCATAGATGGCCAAGAACAATACCTAGAACACCATCAAAATATGCCTAATGCCAATTGGAATGTGCATATTTTGGCACCTATGACTCCTCTTTATGAGTCATTGCCCCCCATATTGTTATTAGCAACCACACTATATTCTTTGCTCGCATTATTTGTATTGTATAGTTTGGAGCGAAGACGCAACTTTATCAGAATGCGTCAGGCACAAAATCAACTAGAGCAAAGGGTCAAAGAGAGAACATTAGAGTTAGAGCAGGCAAATAACCAACTCAAAGATACCCAAGATGAGTTAATTCAAGCGGCAAAGCTCACCGTGATTGGTAGCTTATCAGCCAGTATTAACCATGAACTGAATCAGCCACTTGCGGCATTAAGAAGTTACGCCCAAAACACTCAAACGTTTATAGGGCGTAATATGATTGAAGATGCCCGCAGTAATATTAATATCATGATAGAACTCACCGACAGGCTTGCCGATATTATTGCTCAATTTAAAAGTTTTACTCGCAAATCTCAGGGCAAAGATAACGCAACAGATATCAATCAATCCATTGAACAAGCACTGACTATTGTTCAGCCCGAAATGGACAAACAAGGCGTTAAACTGTCACTTGCTCTACTTAAAGATAGCTGCCAAATATGGGGAGACAGTGTGAGGTTGCAACAAGTGCTGGTTAACTTGATGAGTAATGCTATTGTGGCTATGCAACAATCAAAAGACCGACGCTTACATATTGAAGTGTATTGCGACACTAAAGTTAACATTAGTATTCAAGACAGTGGTCCGGGCGTGAGACAAAGCCAAATGAGTAAAATTTTTGAACCCTACTACACCACCAGCGAACGCCAAGGATTAGGGCTAGGGTTATCAATCTCTCAACGCATAATTGAATCGATGCAAGGCTCAATTACGGTTGAAAATGCACAACAAGGCGGCGCTATTTTCCATATTATTTTACCGCTTTATTTACGTGAGG
The DNA here is from genome assembly GCF_025398315.1 of Shewanella phaeophyticola. GTDB lineage: Bacteria > Pseudomonadota > Gammaproteobacteria > Enterobacterales > Shewanellaceae > Shewanella > Shewanella phaeophyticola. The sequence goes on along the minus strand of NZ_JAODOQ010000001.1, from coordinate 910,629 downwards.
AAGTGTAAACGTGACCCAAATACAAGACATCAATGACTATCAAGTCATTATTGTTGATGATGAACCGCATATCGGCACAGTATTACAACAATTATTTAAGCTAGAAAGTATTAATGCATTAGCGATAACCGACCCACAAGTCATTGCAAGCCACATTACCCAAGGCTGGGCAGGCATCATTATTTCTGACGTAAATATGCCTCAACTCGATGGATTAAGCCTATTACAACAACTCAAGCACAAAGATAACGATTTACCCGTTGTACTGTTAACCGGTTTTGGCGACATCGCAATGGCCGTTGATGCACTAAAAAAAGGCGCTTATGACTTTATTGAAAAGCCCTTTAATAATGAGCACATTCTTGATGTTACAAAACGCGCCCTAGACAAACGAGCATTAACCTTAGAAAACCGTAAATTAAAGCGTGAGCTTGAGTCCCATATTGCCCCCGGATCTCGCATTCTTGGCAGTAGTCCAGGCGTGAAAAAGATGCGCCACCTAATCGACCAAGTACTCGACACCCCTGCCGACATCATGATAGAAGGTGAAACCGGCGTAGGCAAAGAGCTTGTTGCCCGTTATTTACATGATCACAGCTACCGAAATAAAGCCAATTTTGTCGCCATAAATTGTGGCGCTATTCCTGAGAATTTAATCGAAAGTGAATTGTTTGGGGCTGAATCAGGGGCATTTACCGGTATCGATAAACGCCGCATTGGTAAGTTCGAATACGCCAATGGTGGGACACTGTTTTTAGATGAAATCGAAAGCACGCCGATGTCTTTGCAAGTTAAGTTACTAAGAGTACTCGAAGACCGAAAAGTAGAGCGCTTAGGCTCTAACACCCCTATTGATTTAGACATTCGTGTCATTGCGGCCACCAAGTTAAACCTGCAACAGTTATGTGAACAAGGCCTATTTAGGCAAGATTTACTCTACCGCTTAAACTTAGTGACAATAGCAATCCCACCACTTAGAGAGCGCCTTGAAGATATTCCTATACTATTTTTACATTTTGCTCGAATTGCTTCTACTCGCTACCACAAAGCATTAATTGCCTTAACCGCCCAACAAACAATGGTGCTCACATCCCACGACTGGCCTGGTAATGTACGAGAGTTACGCAACTTAGCGGAACGCTACGTATTACTAGGTGCAGAGGCTGCATTCGCCGGTAACTTAGAGAACCACACCACCATGCATACCAGCATGTCATTGCAGCAAAGAGTAGAGTTTTTTGAACGTTTATTAATAGAAGATGCGTTAAATCACAATAAAGGCAGTATAAAATTGACCATGGAACACCTCGAGTTACCGCGCAAAACCTTGTATGACAAAATGCGCAAATACGACCTAGACCGTAAACAATTTATCGATAATTAGCCATGCATCAGTCTTCAAATATGAGTGCTTCGGTACTCTTTTGATGTATCCCTAACCGCCAAATTGCCACCAACAACAATGCCAACAGACTCATTGAACCAACCACAACGCCATTCCACTCGGCCTCATGCCAAAACAACATAAGGTAAGAGCCGCCTAAAGAAGCCCCTAGGTAATAACAGCATAAATACAATGATGTCGCTTTAGCACGGTGACTGGTTGCCCGCATAGCAACAAACGAGTTACAGCAACTGTGAGTTAAGAAGAAACCACATGCGGTGATTAAAAAACCGATAACAATCGCAACCAAAGTATCGACTAATGTCAGCAAAGTTCCACAGAGCATTAAACACAAAGCGACTCTAAACAATGGCAATGAACCATAGCGTAAAATCCACTTAGCAGACAAATATGACGCAAAGGTACCGCTTGAATAACATAAAAAAATCAAGGTAGCATTAAATCGACTTAATCCATATGGCTCGGCCATAATGTGCAGCTGAATAAAACTAAATTGATTCACCATCATCATAAACGCTAAACCACCCACAATGTAGGCTAAGCGCATTTGTGGGTCAGAGAAATGAAATACAAACCCATCAAAATCTTGTTTTATTTTACGTAATAACGACACCTTTTGTTTTATCACCGCAGGTTTGATTTCTTTGCGTGGCAATAAGTAAGTCACCAACGCGACACCAATTAATGTCACCAAAAATACTAATCCCATCGACGTTTGCCACGATAAATTTTGCGCCATTAAGCCGCCAAAAATCCGTCCGGCAATGCCGCCCATACTGTTAGCCATAATATACACTGCAGCGGCTTTTAACATAAAGCTAGGCGCTAATTGCTCTTTAAAATACGCCATAGAAATCGCTGGTACGGCGGCAAGTAAGGCTACTTGTAGCAAACGAACCCAAACTAATTCATCAAATGTTTGCGCAAAAATTAATAACACATTGGACGCGGCCAATAGCCATAAGCTCACCACAATCGGCGCTAAACGGCCAATTCGATCTGATAATACGGCATAAAACAATAAAGAGAAGGCAAGCGTGAAACTGGTAACAGAAAGTACCAATGTGGCTTGAGCGCCCGAAACATCAAAATGCTCAGCAATAGACGGCAACATCCCCTGTACGGTGTACAAATTAATGTAGACCACTACAGAAGCAATACACAATGCCCAAATTAAACGGGTTTGCGCATGAGAACGGTAACTCGGGGTTAATTCTGTCATGGACAACCTAAACAGCAAATTAGGATAGAAAACAGATTATTACCCGCCAAAAGAATAGGTCAATGACGGGCATACCAGTTTGTGAGCTAGATTGAGGAAGTGCTTATTTAGCGCGTTTCATCAATACTTCAGTGGTGAATTTGCCATTATTGATCACACGGTATTTATCGTAAGTCTGAAAAATGACTTTGCCATTGAAAGTGATCATCGCCACCACGCCATAATCTACACTACTATCGATAAGTTCAGCAGGTAAAATGAATTTAAACGGCACTGGGGCACGGGCAATATCAAAGTTTTTTTGAGAAATAATACGCCCAGGTGTTTTAAAATCGATAATCGAAATATTAATTTTACACCCTTGTGGCAGAGCAATTTTTTCTAAATAACCGGCGTAACCATTCACAATCACAGGCTTGGGCGCCTCAACGGTAACACACGCACTTAGCACTAAGCTTACGAGTGCAAATAAACTGACTTTAACCCATGTTGATAACATCATAATAGTATCCTTACTTCCTCATACTCATTGAGCTGTCATTCGTAACAAACCTTCTTGTGTTGCCGAAGCAACCAAACGTCCTTGCGTATCAAAAAACTGCCCAGTAACAAAGCCTCGTCCGCCACCCGCATTAGGGCTTTCAATGCTATAGAGTAACCACTCGTCCATATTAAACTGGCGGTGAAACCACATAGCATGGTCAATCGTTGCCATTTTCATCCCAGGGGTTAGGAATGAAACACTATGCGGCTGAGCTGCGGTCACTAAAAAATTAAAATCAGAGGCGTATGCTAATAAGTATTCATGAATACAATGATCGTTTGGTAACTGACCATTAGCCCGAATCCAAACATATCGCTTTGGTTCATTTGTTCCGGGTGCAAGTGGGTTAATAGGATTAACAAGACGCATTTCTATCGGCGAATCTGCCATAAACTTTTCGAGTATTTTCTTAGGTACTTTATCACGCATGGTTACGGCTAACTCTTGCTGATTCAATAACCCATCAGGATCTGGTACATCAGGCATTTGAGCTTGATGCTCAAAACCTTCTTCGTGCTTTTGAAACGAACAAGTCATATAAAAAATAGGTCGGCCTTTTTGAATCGCCTTGACGCGGCGTGCGCTAAAACTGCCACCGTCACGCATATTTTCTACATCATAAATAATCGGTAACTTTTCATCTCCAGCGCGTAAGAAATAAGAGTGTAAAGAATGCACATGTCTATCTTCGCTGACAGTTTGCTTAGCGGCACTTAACGCTTGCCCCATCACTTGACCGCCAAACACATGACCAAAACCAAGATCTTGGCTTTGACCACGAAACAGACCATCCTCAAGTTTTTCAAGTGATAATAATGACAATAAATCGTTTAATACCTGACTCATATAACCTTCTCGAACGCATAAATTAACACTTAAGGTTACCCTAGTTAACTAGAGGTTTTCTAGCTTATTCGTTGATAAAGTTTTGAATTAACATCATCTGATATTAATTTATAAAATAGTGATACAACGCAAAAATTCATATCAGCAGCTATTTTGAATTTTTGGTATGATATTAGCCATGGCTAATCGACACTTTATATCAAAATATTATGCAACCTAGTTCAATGCAATCTTGGTTTCTTGCTATTCGTCCACGAACACTACCTGCAGCAATCGATCCTTTGCTGGTAGGCAACATGCTTGCGATTGGCTTAAACCAATTTAGTTTTGTTATCGCTTTTACTTCAATGTTATGTGCTGTCTTGCTACAAATTGCGGTTAATTTAGCCAACGACTATTTTGATTTTAAAAATGGCATCGATACCGCCGAGCGCATCGGTCCAACCCGTGTCACCCAAAGTGGCATGATAGCGCCACATCAAGTTCGCAATGCTATGTTGGGTTGTCTAGTCACGGCGTTAGTTGTGGGCTCGCTGCTTATCGTCCATGGTGGTTGGCCAATTGCAATACTCGCGGCCGCATCAATACTAGGAGCCTTGTGTTATAGCGGTGGCTCTTACCCTCTGGCATCACATGGTTTGGGTGAAATAGCCGCATTTGTCTTCTTTGGCTTAGTTGCCGTAGTAGGCAGTTACTATTTACAAGCAGGTACTACCAACCTAACTGCTTGGTTACTGGGCTGCGCGATTGGATTTTTTAACGCGGCAATCATGCTGGTTAACAATACCCGAGATATTTCAACTGACACTAAAGCAGGTAAAAATACCCTTGCAGTTCGAATAGGCGAAGAACAAGCGAAAGTCTTGTATCAAAGCTTTGTATACTTGCCTTTCGGTATCATCATCGCAGGCTTTTTATTAGGTTCTCTCGATGGATTACCGGTATTGTTGTCTGGCGTATCGTTGGTGATTGCGCGGAACTTAAGCCGCGAGTTTCATAACAACTCAGGCGAAGCACTTAACCCTATTCTAGGTCAAACAGCCAAGCTCACCATGATATTCAGCGTATTATTTAGTATTGGCTTATTCTTTTCATTACGTTGATGTGGCTCTGCTTTACATCTAATGAATCAAATTAATAAAAAAAGGCGTCTCATGAATAATGAGACGCCTTTTTCAAACCTAAAACACCTACACTTTAGATAATGTGCGCTGTTTGGCGCTCCAATCTAAATGGTATTTCTCACCTGCGGGCTTATCGGTGCGCTCAAAGGTGTGCGAACCAAAAAAGTCTCGTTGACCTTGCAACAAGTTTGCCGGTAATGTCTCGCAGCGATAACTATCATAATAAGCAATCGCCGAACTAATGCACGGTGCAGGAATACCTTGCATAACAGAGGCCGCAACGGTTTTACGCCAATGAAGGTGCTTTTGCGACAAAGCTTGGCTAAAGGTATCTGCCATTAACAAGTTAGCAAGATTTGCATCTTCTTGATAAGCCTGAGTGATTGACTGTAAGAAGGTTGCTCTAATAATACAACCTGCACGCCAAATCTTAGCGATTTCAGCAAAGTCTAACGTCCAATTTTGCTCTTTTGCAGTCATCGCCATTAGCTGGAAGCCTTGGGCATAACAACACACTTTGGCGCAATAGAGGGCATCTTCAAGGTTTGCAATAAATTCCGCTTTTTCTGCATCGCTCAAGGTCATTTGAGCGGATTCCAGCTAACTTTGAACTTAATTGCATACGCAGGTTTTTCTGGGTACTGACTGCACGCGCATACACGGCTTCAGCAATCGTCGGCGCCGGGCAACCAATTTGTAAACTGCTCACCGCCGTCCATAAACCAGTGCCTTTTTGGCCTGCTTTATCTAAAATCATTTTAACTAACGGTTTACCCGTTAATGGGTCGGCTTGTTGCAAGACTTCAGCACTAATCCCCATTAAATAGCTGTTGAGTATGCCTTTATCCCATTCTTGGAAAATTGCACCAACCTCATGTTCAGATAGACCTAAACCCTCGCTAAGTAAATGATAGGCTTCACAAATAAGCTGCATATCCGCATATTCAATGCCGTTATGAACCATTTTAACATAGTGACCAGAACCCGCAGAGTCAATGTAAGTGGTACAAGGTTCGCCTTCAGTCACCGGGTTACCCGGCTCAAAACGCTCAATAGGTAAACCCGTTTGCGGATCAACTTTCGCGGCAATGGCTTTCCAAATCGGCTCAACATAACGCCAGGCATTTTCATCGCCACTTGGCATTAATGAAGGCCCAAAGCGAGCTCCAACTTCTCCACCCGATACCGCTGAACTAAAAAAGGTAAATTGCCCTTTGTATTTGGCTTCACGTTCTACGGTGTCAGTCCATAAGCTGTTACCCGTATCAATCACAATGTCTTGTGCTTCGATACCGGCTTCGATTAATGATTTACATACACCATCAACCGGGGCACCTGCAGGAACAGATAATACGATGACTCGAGGTTCAACTAAATTGGCGAGCATTTCTGTAAGATTATTACAAGCTTGCATGCGTTCTGTTGCATCGGCTTTACGCTCACTTTTTTCTTGAGATACCGCAGCATTGACTTTTTGAGTATCTAAATCAAAAACAGCTACATGATAGCCGTTATCTGCGATATTTAGTGCAAGGTTCTTGCCCATCACACCAAGGCCAATAACGCCGACGTGAGATTGTTGGGTGTGGTTATTCATAGCATTTTTTCCACAGGTCACAGAGATTAATCGCGTAATGCGAAACCATTTGGTTGGCAATTATAACGATTCTTGTAACTAAATTACCAGTAACAAAATGCGGAAACGCTGTTTTTAACAAAGTAAGCTCAATCTATTTCATTTGAGATAACATCTTGTCACAATTGAAAAAACCATAAAAACACTAGGATTTTATGGTTTTTTTTAACATAAACAGTGGCTCTATTGTGTTACAAAATGATTTATAACTTGGTTAACTCCGACGTTAACGCATTGGCGTAACCCATTTTAGTCAGCGCATTGCAAACAATATCCAAGGTTTGCGGATCTTCAATCGTGGCAGGCATGGTGTAATCTTGATTGTCAGCAATTTTACGCATGGTCGCCCGCAAAATTTTACCCGAACGTGTTTTAGGCAGTTTTTGTATAGCACTGACTAATCTAAACGACGCTACCGGATCGATTTCATGACGCACTAATGCAAGCAACTCTTTATAAAGCACTTCATCAGATAACGTTACTCCGTTTTTAAGCACCACTAACCCTAGTGGTACCTGGCCTTTAAGCTTATCTTGCACGCCAATAACCGCTGCTTCAGCAACAGCGTCATGCTGACACAATACTTCTTCAAAGCGCCCCGTTGATAGACGATGACCGGCGACATTAATAATATCGTCAATGCGGCTCATGATGTACAAATAGCCATCTTCATCGATGTAACCCGCATCCCCTGTTAAATAATAACCGGGGTACATAGATAAATAACTGTCAATATAACGTTTGTCATTTTGCCATAGTGTCGTGAGCGTGCCTGGTGGCAAGGGCTGCTTAATCACCACATTGCCACTTTCATTTGTGGCCACTTGCTCGCCCATCGCATCTAAAATTTCTACCTGATAACCCGGTACCGCCCTAGCAGGTGAACCAGCTTTAATTTCAATAGGATTAGTTCCCATCAAGTTGGCTGCTACAGGCCAGCCGGTTTCGGTTTGCCACCAATGGTCAACAACAGGTTTACCTAATTGTTGCTGACTCCATTTGAGCGTTTCAGGATCGCAGCGCTCACCCGCTAAATACATTTGCTTAAGGCACGATAGGTCAAACTGTTTAATAAATTCACCTTCAGGATCTTCTCGCTTAATCGCACGGATAGCCGTAGGTGCAGTAAAGAAGCTACGCACTTGTTTTTGTTCGATAATGCGCCAAAAAGCGCCTGCATCTGGAGTACCTATCGGTTTCCCCTCATACATAATTGTGGTTGCGCCCACAAGCAATGGCTCGTAGACAATATAAGAATGCCCAACTACCCACCCAACATCGGATGCAGCCCAAAACACATCACCTACACCAACGTCATAGATGTGTTTCATTGACCATGTTAAAGCAACAGCATGACCACCATTATCTCGAACAACGCCTTTAGGCTGCCCTGTTGTACCCGAGGTATACAGCACGTATAAAGGGTCTGTCGCATCTAATGACACACAATCAACATCCTGAGCATCAACCAATGCACTGTACCAATCAAGATCCCTTGGGGCATATAATTCGGCCTGATACTCTGTGCGATTTAAAATAATGCAATGATCCACTTTATGTTGAGCTTGAGATAATGCGTCGTCTAATAAAGGCTTGTACGGCACCACACCCGACGGTTCAATACCACAAGAAGCAGATAAAATTAACTTAGGTTTTGCATCATTTATCCGGGTTGATAATTCATTAGCGGCAAAGCCACCAAATACCACAGAATGAATCGCGCCAATGCGCGCGCACGCTAACATGGCATAAGCGGTTTCTGGTACCATAGGCATGTAAATGACGACGCGGTCGCCTTTCGTCACACCCAATGATGTCATTAAACCCGCTAGACGTTTAACTTGAGCTAATACAGAGTCATAGCTAATAGAATATTCATTTTGAGTCACTGGGCTAATATAATGGATAGCCGTTTGTTCACCTCGACCAGCAAGCACATGACGATCAACAGCGTTAAAACAAGTGTTCATTTTGCCATCTGCAAACCAGCGATAAAAAGGCTTGTTACTGTCATCTAACACCGTGTTCGGTGCAATGTCCCAACTGATGGCCTCTGCAGCTTTTTGCCAAAATACTTCGGGCTCGGCTATCGATTGTGCGTGCATTGATAGTCCTAAGTCAGCCATATTGCTCTCCATTAATTAGCGTGTATTGCAATGATTATGAGCAGAATTAATTAAATAGCCCTATTAGACAAAGGGATAATAGACGATGAGATATTCAAAAAAACCTTAGGTTTCAACTGCCTGACAAGCTTAAAAGCGGCCTTATTCATTTACACAAAAAAGTACGCTATAACAGTTGGTTAAGGTATAATATGTCTTCATTCGACAAGGTAATGTCATACTCCAAACAGCAATTAATGGTCAAATTACGCCCCGCAAACTTTACCTTTACGTAAACTTCATATATCTTGCATCAAAAGAAACCATTTTGGTGACATGATGAGCGCAATCCATAGCCCACAATCCACATATTCAATTAGTGACTTATCAAAAGAATTTGATATCACCACCCGCAGCATTCGTTTTTACGAAGACCAAGGCTTAATCAAACCTAAGCGTCGCGGACAAACCCGCATATACAGTTTAAAAGATCGCGTTCGATTAAAGCTTATTTTACGAGGTAAGCGCCTTGGATTTTCACTAGCAGAAACCCGCCGGTTGTTTGAGCTTTACGATGCCGATAAAAGCAGTTCGACTCAGCTCAACACCATGCTTGATTTAGTTAACGAGAAGAAATCAGCACTTCAACAACAAATGGACGACATTAAAGTGGTGTTAATGGAGCTCAATTCCGCCGAACAGCAATGCAAAGCAGCACTAGAAGATAATAACAGTAAAAAGATTAAGTAATCACAACATGGCTGACTCAATTCAGCCAGAGCGTTACCCCACTGCCCAAAACGTACCCTATAACGTTGGCAGTCATGATTGACAGACAATAATAAAAATTCAACAGGACACAAGCTAATGAGCGACTTATATACCAGCTTAAACTTTGGTTTAGGTGAAGATGTAGATATGTTACGTGATGCCGTTCGTGGTTTTTCCACCAACGAAATTGCCCCAATTGCTGCCCAGGTCGATATCGACAATGCGTTTCCAAATCACTTATGGCCAGCACTTGGCGAAATGGGATTACTCGGCGTCACCGTGGATGAACAATATGGCGGCGCTAACATGGGCTACCTAGCCCATGTAGTGGCAATGGAAGAAATCTCCCGCGCATCAGCGTCTATTGGATTAAGTTACGGCGCGCACTCAAACCTATGTGTTAACCAAATTAACCGCAATGGTAATGACGTGCAAAAGGCAAAATACCTGCCTAAGCTTGTGAGTGGTGAACACATTGGTGCATTAGCCATGAGCGAGCCTAATGCGGGTTCAGACGTTGTATCTATGAAATTGCATGCCCGAAAAGAAGGCGACCGCTACATTCTTAACGGCAATAAAATGTGGATCACCAATGGCCAGATGCACACACCTATGTGATTTACGCCAAAACCGATCTTGAAAAAGGCACTCATGGTATTACGGCGTTTATTGTCGAGCGCGGATTTAAAGGATTTAGCCAGGCACAAAAACTCGACAAACTCGGGATGCGCGGCTCAAATACCTGCGAGTTAGTATTTGAAGACTGTGAAGTGCCAGAAGAAAACATCTTAGGCGGCCTAAATAATGGCGTAAAAGTGTTAATGAGTGGGCTAGATTATGAACGTGTAGTGTTGTCTGGTGGCCATTAGGCATTATGTCTGCTTGCATGGACATCGTTGTGCCTTATATTCACGAGCGCGAACAGTTTGGGCAATCCATTGGCCAGTTCCAATTAGTACAAGGCAAACTGGCTGATATGTACACAGGTATGAACGCTGCTCGCTCATATGTTTACAGCGTAGCTAAATCTTGTGATCGCGGCGAAACCACCCGCAAAGATGCTGCTGGCGCCATTTTATACAGTGCAGAGCTGGCCACCAAAATGGCTTTAGATGCGATTCAATTACTCGGCGGCAATGGTTATGTGAACGAATACGCCACCGGCCGTTTATTGCGTGACGCTAAGCTTTACGAAATTGGTGCAGGTACCTCAGAAATTCGCCGCATGCTCATTGGCCGCGAGACTCTTTAACGAGTCAAAGTAACTCTACCCTGCCCCTTAGGGCGGCATATCAGCATGTTATGACGCCCTAATCACGTCCCTATTTTTTGCTTCATCAAGGATATAGAAATGACGCAACTTAGCAGCCGTATCAATCCTCGCAGTGACGAATTTAAAGCCAAGTCAGACAGCATGGCGTTACTCGTCGACGACCTTCAACAAAAGCTCGCAAAAATCGAGCAAGGTGGCGGATATGTTGCACTTCAACGTCATCTGTCGCGCGGCAAATTATTACCACGTCAGCGTGTCGAAAAGTTACTTGATCCAGGTTCACCCTTTTTAGAAATATCGCAATTTGCCGCTTTTGAAGTGTATGACGAAGAAGTCCCCGCCGCGGGCGTTGTTGCTGGTATTGGCCGCGTCAGAGGCGTTGAGTGCATGATTATCGCCAACGATGCCACCGTAAAAGGCGGCACCTACTACCCTATTACGGTTAAAAAGCATTTACGGGCACAAGACATTGCCAGCCGTTGTCATTTACCCTGCATCTACCTTGTCGACTCAGGTGGAGCCAACTTACCTCGCCAAGATGAAGTCTTTCCAGACCGCGATCATTTCGGGCGTATTTTTTACAACCAAGCCCAAATGTCTGCCAAAGGTATTCCGCAAATTGCCGTGGTAATGGGCTTATGTACCGCTGGCGGAGCCTATGTACCGGCTATGGCCGATGAGTCAATTATTGTTAAAGAACAAGGCACCATCTTTTTAGCTGACTCACCGCTTGTCAAAGCCGCAACGGGTGAAGAAGTCAGTGCAGAAGAGCTTGGCGGCGCTGAAGTACACACCAAAATATCCGGTGTCGCCGATCATTTAGCCCAAAATGATGAACACGCCCTTGAGCTTGCTCGCCGTGCAGTACTGCGTCTTAATCACCAAAAAGAAATCAAAAGCTTATTAAGCCCAGTTAAACCACCAAAATTCGACATCCATGAGTTGTATGGCATTGTCGGTACCGATCTTAAAAAGCCGTTTGATGTAAAAGAAGTCATTGCCCGTGTGGTAGATGACTCTGACTTTGACGAATTTAAAGCCAACTATGGCGCAACCCTCGTGTGTGGTTTTGCTCGCATTCATGGCTACCCCGTCGGCATTGTCGCCAATAACGGTATTTTATTTTCTGAGTCGGCGCAAAAAGGCGCTCACTTTATTGAACTGTGTTGCCAACGTAAAATTCCATTACTGTTTTTACAAAATATCACCGGCTTTATGGTGGGTAAAAAGTATGAACACGAAGGCATTGCCAAACACGGCGCCAAAATGGTGACTGCGGTGTCTTGCGCTAAAGTACCTAAATTTACCGTGATTATTGGCGGCAGTTATGGTGCAGGCAACTACGGCATGTGCGGCCGAGCGTTTGAACCCACCATGATGTGGATGTGGCCAAATGCGCGTATTTCGGTCATGGGTGGTGAGCAGGCCGCGGGTGTATTAGCCACAGTGCGCCGCGATGGTTTAGCCCGTAAAGGCGTTGAATGGTCTGCAGAAGATGAACAAGCTTTCCGTAAGCCGATTGTTGAGCAATACGAAAAAGAGGGGCATCCGTATCATGCCAGTGCCCGTCTTTGGGATGATGGCATTATTGATCCGGCCTCAAACACGCGACGTGGTTGGGCTCGCCTTATCGGCAGCATTAAATGCTCCTATTGAAGACACCCACTTTGGGGTGTTCCGCATGTAATTGTGCGGTTAATTCAACAAATAAGGAGTCATAAATCATGTTATCAAACCCATATAAATTTATTGAATGCCGCCTTGAACAAGGGGTGGCAGAGCTTATTTTAAATCGCGTTGACGTCCACAATGCCTTTGATGAAGTGATGATCAGCGAGATGATCCAAGCTATCGAAAGCTTTGCCAGTAACAATCAATGTAATATGTTGATATTACGTGCTAATGGCAAAAACTTTAGTGCTGGCGCCGACCTCAATTGGATGCGCAAACAAGCACAAATGGACTTTGAACAAAACCTCACTGATGCCCATGAGCTTGCTAAGCTAATGCACGTACTCGACAAATTTCCCAAACCGACCATCGCCCTTGTGCAAGGTGCCGCGTTTGGTGGTGCATTAGGCTTAATTTGCTGCTGCGATATTGCCATTGCCACCACTCGCGCCAGTTTTTGCTTAAGTGAAGTCAAACTCGGGCTGATCCCAGCTGTAATCAGCCCTTATGTGGTTCGTGCCATGGGTAATCGTCAATCACGCCGCTTTATGCTCACCGCTGAACGTTTTAGTGCTGATGTTGCCTTAACCCATCAAGTCATTCACGCCATTAACGACGACCTAGATGCCGCAGCAGCGCCTTTTATTGCTGCATTGAATGCCAACAGCCCTCAAGGCATGGCATGGGCAAAAAATCTTGTGGCGTATTTAGAAAACGGCGTAATTGACCACGAAACGCTCAACTTTACCAGCGAGCAAATTGCTCGTATTCGTGTATCAGATGAAGGTCAAGAAGGCCTTAACGCCTTCTTTGAAAAACGACCGCCAGCATGGCAAACCGCTAAATCTGATCCACAAGGAGCCCAATAATGTTTACCAAATTACTGATTGCTAACCGTGGTGAAATTGCGTGCCGTATTATTAAAACCGCCCAAACCATGGGCGTACGCACCATCGCCCTTTATTCTGATGCCGACAAAGATGCCCGTCATGTCGCCATGGCTGATGAGTCATATTACCTAGGCGGCAGCGCCCCTGCTGACTCATACCTAAAAGCTGACTTGATTATTGAAATAGCCAAAAAGTCTGGCGCAGAAGCTATTCACCCAGGTTATGGTTTTTTGTCAGAAAATGCCGAATTCGCCCGCAAATGTGAGCAAAATGGTATTGCCTTTGTTGGCCCAAGTAGCGATGCCATTGATGCCATGGGCAGTAAAAGTGCCGCCAAAAAGATCATGTCAAAAGCCAATGTCCCCTTGGTGCCTGGCTATCACGGTGACGATCAAACCGATGCAACCTTAATTGCCGAAGCAAAAGCCGTTGGTTTTCCTTTGTTAATTAAAGCGGCCTACGGCGGCGGTGGCAAAGGGATGCGTATCGTTGAAAACGAAGGCGAAATACTTGAAGCCATTAAGTCTGCACGCCGTGAAGCCATCTCGTCATTTGGTAATGACAAACTACTCATGGAGCGCTATTTACGCCAACCGCGCCATGTCGAATTACAAATATTTGCCGACACACATAGCAACGCCATTTATTTATCTGACCGTGACTGCTCTATTCAACGTCGCCATCAAAAAGTGGTTGAAGAAGCGCCAGCACCCGGTTTATCAGACGAACTGCGTGCCCAAATGGGTAATGCCGCAGTAGCAGCAGCTAAAGCCATTGATTATGTTGGCGCAGGCACGGTTGAGTTTTTACTGGATACCGACAACAGCTTTTACTTTATGGAAATGAATACCCGATTACAGGTCGAACACCCTGTAACCGAAATGGTAACTGGCCAAGACTTGGTGAAATGGCAGTTAGTGGTCGCCAGTGGTGGCGAATTGCCGCTACGCCAAGATGAAGTGCGTATCCATGGGCATTCTTTTGAAGTACGCATTTACGCTGAAGATCCGCAAAACGAATTTTTACCCGCCAGCGGTAAGCTAAACTTTTTGCGTGAACCAGAGCAAAATCGTCACGTACGAATAGATTCAGGCATTCGTGAAAACGATGTTATCAGTAATTTTTACGACCCAATGATCGCCAAGCTGATTGTATGGGACGAGTCACGCCCTCGCGCCCTGCAACGTTTAGTGCATGCGCTTGAGTCATACCAAATCAGTGGCCTTAAACATAACATCGAGTTTTTAGCCAATATTGCCGAGCACCCAGCCTTTGCAGCTGCCGACTTCTGCACCGACTTTATTGAACGATATGGCGACACCTTAATTGGTGATGCCGCCATTGAAGCCGATACCGCATTAGCACTAGCAGGACTGTTTCAAGTGTTGTCTCGCAAACAAGCGGCAAAAGCGCTGGCCATAAACAGCGCCGACCCATATTCACCTTGAGGCCTCGTGAGCGGCTTTAGACTCAATAGTTCAAGCGTACACCATGTGTCGCTGTTAACTGATACCGCAACGGCCACTCAACAGCACGATCTCGTTATTACCGCCGTGGGTGAGCAATATCAATTATGCATACATGAGCAAGTGCTAAACCTAGCAGGTGATCTCAAAGCAGACTTACTTTTAGCCGAAATTAATGGCCACAAAAGCAAAGTACCTGTGAGCCACCAAGGTGACGACTTTACGCTATTTTTACCTTCTGGCAGTTATCACTTTAAAGCCATATTGGCTCAAGTGACTGAAGAGGTGGTAAACCATGCAGATAAGCTTAAAGCACCAATGAACGGCACAGTGGTAACCCATTTAGTTGAAGTAGGCGAACAAGTTAAGGCGAGCCAAGGTTTATTAGTGATGGAAGCCATGAAAATGGAATACACCATCGAAGCGCCGTTTGATGGCGTGGTGAGCGAGTTTTACTTCCAAAGCGGTGAGCTTGTCAGTGACGGTGCACAACTATTAAACGTTGAACCATTAGCCTCTGAAGCTAACGTCGAGGAAGCGTAAATGTTACCGACTAAAGTGAGCATTTTTGAAGTCGGCGCCCGTGACGGTTTACAAAACGAAGTGCCGGTGACCACTGCAGACAAACTCACGCTAATCACCCAACTTGCCGATGCAGGCATTAAGCGTATTGAAGCAGGCAGCTTCGTGTCACCTAAATGGGTGCCACAAATGGCAGACTCCCATGAGGTACTGCAGCAACTTAAACGCCAAGCGGGTGTGGTTTACAGTGCCTTAACCCCCAACCTAAAAGGGTTTGAACTGGCATTAGCGGCTGGCGCCGATGAAGTGGCTATTTTTGGCGCCGCATCAGAGAGTTTTAGCCAGAAAAATATTAACTGCTCAATTGATGAGTCAATCGAGCGCTTTGCTCCGTTAATGGAAGCCGCCAAACAACATGGGCTTGCAGTGCGCGGGTATGTATCTTGTGTGCTCGGTTGCCCATATGAAGGCGATATTTCGGTGAGTAACGTCGCCAGAGTCTCTGAGATCCTTTATAAAATGGGCTGCTACGAAATCTCATTAGGCGACACCATCGGTGTGGGTACGCCCACTAAAGCACGGCAAATGCTTGAAGCTGTCGCTAAAGTAGTGCCCATAGACAAGTTAGCTTTACATTTTCACGACACCTACGGCCAAGCGTTAGCCAACATACTTGCCTGCCTTGAAACCGGTGTCAGCGTGTTTGATACCTCGGTTGCAGGCTTAGGCGGCTGCCCCTATGCCAAAGGTGCGTCAGGCAATCTTGCCACAGAAGATTTAGTTTACATGCTCCATGGCATGGGCATTGATACCGGTATTGATCTCACAAAGCTTGCGCTTGCAGGCGACACCATTAGCCGCGTGTTGGGGCGCGCTAATGGGTCTAAAGTGGCAAATGCAATCAGAACATAATCACATATACTCACAGGGGTGAGGTAAAACACTCCTCCTTGTGAACATAACAATAAGGACAACAAGATGGCAGGATTCAATAAAGTCGTCCACAGCTATGACGAAGCGCTAGCAGGACTGAGTGACGACATGACCATTATGGTCGGCGGATTTGGTTTATGTGGTATTCCTGAAGGCTTAATTAACCACATGGTAAAATTGGGTGTAAAAGGCTTAACCGCCATTTCAAACAACGCTGGTGTTGATGATTTTGGTTTAGGTTTATTACTTAAGCAACATCAAATTTCGACCATGATAGCCTCTTATGTTGGCGAAAATGCCACCTTTGAACAACAAATGTTGTCTGGTGAGCTTAATGTGATACTCACGCCACAAGGCACATTGGCTGAAAAAATTCGTGCTGGCGGTGCCGGTATTCCAGCCTTTTTTACCGCGACAGGTTACGGTACCCCGATTGCTGACGGCAAAGAAACCCGTGAAATTAAAGGTCGTCATTACGTATTAGAAGAATCATTAACGGCAGATTTTGCCTTAGTTCGCGCCTGGAAAGCCGACACTATGGGCAATTTGGTGTTTCGAAAAACTGCCGCTAACTTCAATCCAATGATGGCCACCGCAGGTAAAATCACCGTGGTAGAGGCTGAAGAGATTGTTGAGCCAGGCGAGCTCGACCCAGACCACATCCACACACCCGGTATTTATGTTGATCGCGTTATCAAAGCCAGCTTTGAAAAACGTATCGAGCAACGTACCGTCAAAGCTGCGAAATAAGGGAGACAACACCATGGCACTGACCAGAGAACAACTCGCCCAGCGCGTAGCAAAAGAATTACAAGACGGTTTTTACGTTAATTTAGGTATCGGCATTCCTACGCTTGTGGCTAACTATATTCCACAAGGCATGCAAGTGATGCTGCAATCTGAAAACGGTTTACTCGGCATGGGCGAGTTTCCTACCGAAGAGACAATTGATGCAGACCTTATCAACGCCGGCAAACAAACGGTTACCGCAGTTGCTGGCGCGTCATTCTTTTCATCTGCAGAAAGCTTTGCGATGATCCGTGGCGGCCACGTAGACCTCACCGTATTAGGTGCATTTGAAGTTGATGTTAACGGCTCTATCGCCTCATGGATGATCCCAGGTAAACTGATTAAAGGTATGGGCGGCGCAATGGATTTAGTCGCTGGCGCTGACAATATTATTGTCACCATGATGCATGCAGACAAGCATGGTAATTCAAAATTACTGCCCAAATGTGAACTGCCATTAACTGGTTATGGTTGCATTAAACGCGTAATGACCGATTTAGCCTTTATGGAAATTAAAGACGGCGCATTCCATCTTTTAGAGCGCGCACCTGGCGTATCTGTTGAAGAGATCGTCACAAAAACAGCTGGTAAATTAGTGGTGCCAGAACACGTACCCGAAATGACGTTTTAAGAATAAATAGTTATGATCAATAAGCCCGGTTTTTACCGGGCTTTTTGTTACTGGCTTTATGAGTGTTATTCTTCTGTTGGGATAACCAAAACATTACTGCGCATCCGGCTTAAAATGGCTTCTGCAGTATTACCAATAATTCGCCCTAACAAGCCTTGGCGCTGCCTTGCACCGACCACAAAGTATTGGCTTTTTAAGCGGCAGGCTAATTCAAATAAACATAATTCAGGCTCACCGGTAATGATGTGCATGCAATCTGCATCAACACCTATCTCAGCAATTTTTTGTTTATGCTCCGCATACGCCTTTTTCACTAAAGCATTGATATCAAGTAAATCCATATCGCGCACAATTTGCGGAATTCTGAGTACATAAGCCACATGTAGCTTTGTTCCCGTCGCTTTAGCAAACTGCTTTCCATGGGCGATAACGGCATCATTAAGACGTTGTTTCGCAGGGTTACTGGTGCCAAGGTCAATTGAGATTAAGGTCGTTTGTCCATTATTGAGCGGATTGTTTGTGAGTAATAATAACGGTATTTTAGTATGACGAATAAGTTGCCAGTCGGTGGGTAAATAATGGTCTGCGTGATGTACTGCTTTAACCATTAAATCAAAGCCATGACGATGGGCATGACTGCAAGCATGCTCGAAAAGGTATTTACTCCAAATAACATGTAGCGGTACATTGTCAGCATCGAGCGTATCTAAATGGGTATGTAATTGTTTTTCTCGTTGAGTCATCAAGGCTTTTTGAGCAAGTCCCGCTACTTTTGGGTTATCTCGATCGGCACCGTTTAAATAAGCATAAGTATAAGCAAACACTTCGGCTTGTTTATTTAATTGCTTCGCTAAGGTTAACCCATGAGCAATAGCATCTGTGTGGGCTCTTTCCATTTGAGCAATAACAAACAATTTGTTCATTTAAATCTCCTTATGGGCGTGTTAATGATTTATGTTGTAACCAAAGTTTTTTCACATATCAATATCGTCGCGATATAAGGAAAAATAACCCACAACCTCAACATTAACGACTGCAACATACGCAATAGCATTCTCAATAAAACGTGAGCTAACAACTATCTTTAGCTTAGCCAATAGCGTAACTTTATCCATAAGTATCGATACAAAAATTGATCAACATCAACTTTGTTAGATCAAAGCAATCAAATAGATATTGCCCTACTCAGAGGAAATTTGATGGCAATTGATAGCTTTGTCCTGTCACTCTTCGCCATGCTTGTTGCGTAGCCGTTTATTAGGTGAGTTGAGTGCTAGATTAGGATTTCCGAGCGTGGTGGGAGAAGTCACCGCGGGGATTATTATTGTACTCGTCATTGCTCAATTGGGTGCCCCCGCACAGCACCTTAGCCATCATTGCCGAACTAGGTGTAATATTACTGCTGTTTGATATCGGCTGTGAAACCTCAATCAAACGTTTGGCACATTCTGGCCGTAAAGCAATGCGTGTTGCGTTATTAGGCATTGGTATTCCGTTATTGGCTTGCGGTATTGCCAGCATGTATTGGCTTGCTATCCCTCCCTTTACCGCACTATTTTTTGGCTGCGCTCTCACGGCCACCAGCATTGGTATTTCAATGCGAGTATTAAGTTTAAATAATCAAACACAAAGTGTTGCTGGGCATATTATTCTTGGCGCTGCCGTTATCGACGATATCGTCGGGGTAATTTTACTCAGTGTGTTGTTTAATTTTGCTTCATCAGGTGAGTTTTCTATTAGCTCAACCTTGATGTTATTTGCCATGATTGCTGCTTTTATTATGTTAAGTCCGCCGTTAGTGAGAACCATTATTTATTTAACCCGTTGGTTACACCTTAAAGCCAGTATTCCGGGCTATGAAGTCATGGTCGTTATGGCATTAATTTGTCTATTTGCCTGGTTAGCCCACTGGTTTGGCACACCAGCCATTTTAGGTGGATTTGCCGTAGGCATGGGCTTATCAAGACAATTCACCTCGCCCTTTAATCGGTATCTCAAAAACCCTTTTGCTTTTACTCATAAACTCGAAGAATCAGCTAAACCATTAGTGCAATTATTCAGCCCTATCTTTTTTGTCTATGTGGGAATTAGTCTTGATATTAGTCAGTTAGATTTGAGCTTAATGGGGATACTGTTATTGTTTGGATTAACGTTAATTGCCGTGTCAGCCAAGTTTGTAGCAGGACTCACAGCCAGTTCTGATTGGCAAGAAAGGTGTATTGTCGGTTCAGCAATGGTACCTCGTGGCGAGGTAGGACTCGTGTTTGCAGAAATGGCCGCCAGCTTGGGGTGATTCACGCGAAAGAATTTGCGATTTTAGTCATGGTAATCGCCTTAACGACACTTATTGAAGCCGCTGATGTTAAAATTAACCTTACGTCGACAATCCAAGTAAATAGCGCCGTTATTTAAGAATATATTGCAGTGCTTTGTCTAAATGGCATCATTTTAATCTGCAGTATATCCCCTAACCTTCATATCTCCCCCCAGTTTATAAACCAACTTGCGCACTTATTTTATGCCGCATTTAAGTTATTTAGACACGACTTAAACAGTTTATTTTTCACTTACATATGATCTTTTACAACTAAATATGGGTATCAATGTTCACAGTCAATCCATCGTGAGATTAACACCCAACAAATAAGTTTACGCTTACGTAAAAATAATACTGAGTTTTTACTCGAAATTGGGTATGTTAGGTGACTAACAAAACAAACATCGCACCAGTGACGTTTACCTCGGTCACTCAAACCGTAAAAGTAATAACCAACCAAGGAATGACTTATGCCTATTTACCAAGCTCCTCTGCGTGATTACCAATTCATTTTGTCTGAATTGCTGAACATCTATCAACAAACTGATTTACGTGGTTTTGATGAAATAGATGCCGATCTCACTGACGCGATTTTGCAAGGCGTTGCCGACTTTACCACCGACATTATGCTGCCACTCAATGCCAGCGGTGATTTAGAGGGCTGCAAACTGGTTGACGGAAAAGTTATTACACCCAAAGGCTTTAAGCAAGCTTACAAACAATATGTAGAAGATGGTTGCGCCACATTAACATGCGACCCTGAGTACGGCGGCCAAGGTTTACCAGAAGTGATTGGCACGTTTGCTACCGAAATGAAAACGGCAACCAACATGGCGTTTGCCATGTACCCAGGGCTTACCCATGGCGCATATTCGGCAATTCACGTACATGGTAGCGATGAACTAAAACAAAAGTACCTCGCCAAATTAGTGAGCGGTGAATGGACTGGCACCATGAACTTAACCGAATCTCATGCGGGGACGGATTTAGCGCTACTGCGCACTAAAGCCGTTCCTGCGGGTGATGATCTGTATGCCATCAGTGGTGAAAAAATCTTTATTTCATCTGGCGATCACGATCTCGCAGAAAATATCATTCATTTAGTATTAGCACGCCTACCTGATGCGCCTGAAGGCGTGAAAGGGATTTCGTTATTTGCCGTACCTAAGTTTTTAGTCAATGCCGATGGCAGCTTAGGTGAAGCCAACACATTAAGTGCTACCGGTTTAGAGCACAAAATGGGCATTCACGGTAACTCGACCTGTGTGATGCATTTTGACAGTGCAATAGGTGAGCTCGTTGGCGCGCCACATCAAGGCCTAAAAGCCATGTTTACTATGATGAACCAGGCTCGTTTAGGCGTCGGTATTCAAGGCTTAGGTGTGTCAGACATTGCTTACCAAAACGCATTAGTCTATGCCAAAGAGCGCATTCAAGGCCGTGCATTAAGCGGTGTAAAACAGCCTGAGCAAGCTGCTGACTCATTACTTGTGCATGGTGATGTTCGCCGTATGTTGTTGTCACAAAAATCGTTTAACGAGGGTACCCGCGCGCTAATGCAGCCAACAAGCATTATGGCTTGATGAAGCTGAGCGCCATACCGATCCAGCTAGAGCGAAACAAGCCTCTGCACTTGCCGCACTGTTCACTCCCATTGTAAAAGGTTTTGTTACTGACCAGGGCTTTAAAGCCTGTGTCGATGCACAGCAAGTATACGGTGGCCATGGTTATATTAATGAATGGGGTATGGAGCAGTTTGTCCGTGATATCCGTATTGCGATGATTTATGAAGGCACTAATGGTGTACAAGCACTTGATTTGGTCGGTCGTAAATTGCTGGCAGATAAAGGCGCGGCATTAACGCTATGGTCCGATATGGTCAAAGAGCTCGTGCAGCAACATGCAACTAATGATGCGATGAAACCTTATTTAGCGGGGTTAATGGATGCGGCGGGCGATCTTGAAAAAGCCACTGGCTTTATTGTTCAAGCTGCCAGTAAAAATCCCGACTTAATTGGCGCGGCATCGATGGCTTATATGCAGTTATTCGGTATTTGTGCCCTTGCCTGGATGTGGACTCGTGTTGCTGCAACGTCATTAGCCGCATTAAAAGCAGGAACCGAAGAAGTGGGCTTTTACCAGGCTAAACTTAAAACAGCACAGTTCTTTATGTGCTATTGGGGCAGTCAAACTCGCAGCTTACGCAAACAGATTGAATCTAGCAGTGCTGATATTGTTGATTTCGCAGACGCTGATTTTTAATCGGTAAATGCAAACAAAAAGCCGCGTCACTTTCATGACGCGGCTTTTTTATTCAATCAGGTTAGGTTGACCTAATCCCACAAAAACTCTCTAAAATGCTTACGACACACTGACTCATAACTTTCATTACCGCCAATGGCGACCTGCTCACCTTCTCGCATCGGCTTACCTTCATAGTCCAGTCTTACCACCATGTTAGCTTTACGGCCACAATGACAAATTGTTTTTAGCTCAACTAATTTGTCAGCCCAGGCCAATAAATATTGGCTGCCGGGGAACAGTTCGCCTTGGAAATCATTGCGCAGCCCATAACACAACACGGGAATATCCATGTTATCGACCACATGTGTTAACTGACGCACTTGCTCTTTACTTAAAAACTGACTTTCATCGACCAGTACGCAATGAATTTTTTGCTCATCATGAGAAGTCGAAATGAGTTTAATTAAATTATCATCACTCCCAAAGACCTGCGCATCCGTTTCAATACCAATACGTGATGACACTTTGCCGACACCATAACGATTGTCTATCGACGCCGTCATCACCAAGGTATGCATTCCGCGCTCACGGTAATTATAAGAAGACTGCAGCAATGAAGTCGATTTACCGGCATTCATTGCCGAATAGTAAAAGTACAGTTGCGCCAAAATCTAGTGTCCTAATCGTTGGTCATTTTATACAGCTTATAGTAACTGGTTTAACATGCTAACAACAAACAAAAATGCCGTATTCGTTATGAATACGGCATTTTTTAATACGTAACGTTTATGAGGTTTGCCTCTAAGCTTTAGATTATTTTTTTGCCCAAAAATGCAGTATCACAATACTCAACACAAACAACACGGCACAACTTATTAGTCCAGCCACTAACGATGCGGTATACCCTAAAACGGTATAACCCACTAGGCTGATAGTCGCAGCGATTAGCGCATAAGGTAATTGCGTCACAACATGGTCAATATGATGACAACTCGCGCCAGTTGATGACAAAATGGTGGTGTCTGATATCGGTGAACAATGATCGCCAAACACCGCACCAGACAAAACCGCGGCCAACATAGGTAACATCATGGTGCTGTCACTGCCCATTGCCATATCGGCGGCAATGGGTAGCATAATCCCAAACGTCCCCCAGCTGGTGCCGGTCGAAAATGCCGTTATGCCAGCTAATAAAAATAGCCCTGCGGGTAATAGCGCAAAGGGAATATTATCAGTGGCTAAACTCGCCATATACTTACCAGTTTCAAGCTCTCCAATCACACCAGCAATGGTCCAAGCAAACAATAAGATATAAACCGCAGGTAACATCGAAAGGCCCCTACCTTCATGCCTTGCAATAACATCGACCATGCCACTTTCTGCTTAATAGCAAGCACTACAGTAGCAATGAAACCAACAATAGAACCCAAAAAGAGTGATGAGCTGACATCGGTATTTTCAAATGCACCTAATACGCTAAAAGGTAACTCACTTGTCGCTAATGCATCTGCGCCGCTAGATACCATAAAATACACAGTCGCAAACACTAATATCGCGATAGGTAAGAATAATCCAACCACTTTACCTGTATCAGCTTCAGGCAAGTCAGAAGTCGCCCCTGGCGGTTGACCTTTAGATTCGTCAAATAAATCGCCACGAAGCGCATTTAACTCATGCTGACGTAAAGTGGCAACGTCTAAGCTAAATGTTGCCACGCATAAAAGTAACAGTAACGAAATAAGTGCGTAAAAGTTCATGGGGATCATTTGTATAAACACGCTCAAATGACCTGTATCAGCAAAACCGTGCGCCGTTAAAATACCGCCAATTAACGCAATAATGTAAGCGCCCCAGCTCGATACTGGAGAAATAACGCATATTGGCGCTGCGGTAGAATCAAGAATATAGGCAAGCTTTGCACGAGAAACATGGTAACGGTCAGTAATAGGACGAGAAATAGAACCCACAACCAAACTATTAAAGTAATCGTCAATAAATACCACGCAGCCTAAAAACATGGTCATTAACTTAGCGTCGCGCTTATTGCGAATACGCAATTTAGCCCAATCAGCAAAAGCACGGGCAGAACCACTTACGGTAATTAATGCAGTGATCATCCCTAATACAATTAAAAAGCCCAAAATGTAGACGTTCCAACTATTCAGTGCAGCATCTTTCCACACTAACTGACTCACCGTTGTCGCAATATATTCACCACTGCTAAGCAATGAAAAATCGGTCAATAGTAACGCCCCAAAAATAATGCCTACCCCTAAAGAAAGCAGGACTTTACGGGTTAATATGGCCAGTGTAATCGCCACAACAGGTGGCAAAACAGACAGTGCCGAATCGGCATAACTTATTATCATAATTTAATTATTTCTTCGTGGGATACGAATGGAGAAAAACTAGAAATAAGGCTAAACATACACAGGAAATGTATGCATTAACATTACTAGTAGCACTCCACAGTCATACCCATTTTATATGAATATCATTTTTTATCATGTCGATAAAAACACCATGACAGTGCAGTCCCTTTCGAGAACTGCCCCAACAAATGAGGTTGATAAGCTCATTTATTTCGGCATTGCATCCTTTAATGTTGAATTATCGGCATCACCCAACTCAACCTTACTCTTATGCAATGCACCTCTACTTTTGCTTGTTGTAAAAACCACATCACAAAAAGCGCCAATATAAAATCATAAATGGATGCATCCAGTGCTAGTAAAAAAACGCAAAAATGCTGTCTCAATAACAAAAGCACCACGTTAACCACAATTCCATTGCATTAGTTTAACATTTTAAATCAAATAGGCACTAACCAAGAGGCCAAAACAGCAAACGCGCCATTCCACAAAGTGATAGCCCATAAAAAAGGTTTCTACTTAAGCAAAGTAGAAACCTTCAAGTGAGTGAGCAAATTATCTCAAAGGGTTTTAGCCTTCAAGACACCTGCCCTTAAACTAGGCCGTTTAATGCAGGAACCGCCTCAAATAAATCAGCCACTAAGCCATAGTCAGCCACCTGGAATATTGGTGCTTCAGGATCTTTGTTAATAGCAACAATTACCTTAGAGTCCTTCATACCCGCAAGATGCTGAATAGCACCAGAAATACCGACCGCAATGTACAAGTCTGGCGCAACGATTTTACCCGTTTGTCCGACTTGTAAATCGTTGGGTACAAAGCCAGCATCAACAGCCGCGCGAGATGCCCCCACAGCTGCGCCTAACTTATCGGCAAGCTGTTCTAAAATAGCAAAGTTCTCACCGCTACCCATACCACGGCCGCCTGATACGATAATACCCGCATTACCTAGCTCGGGACGAGCCGATTCAGTTAAGGCTTGTGAAACAAAATCTGTGCGCGCAGCAATAGACAGAGTAAGGTTAACGGCTTCTGCACTGCCCGTTGAAGCTGCAGCATCAAATGCACTAGAGCGCACTGTCATGACTTTTTTAGCATCTAAACTTTGCACAGTTGCCAATGCGTTACCCGCGTAAATTGGACGAACGAAAGTGTCGCTGCTCAGCACTTCAATCACTTCAGAAATTTGTGATACATCTAATAATGCAGCAACGCGCGGTAAAGTATCTTTACCTACACTGGTCGCAGCGGCCAATACATGTTCATAATCCGCGGCAAGTTCAACAACTAATTTTGATACATTTTCGGCCAGTTGTGCGCTATATTCTGCGCTGTCAGCAACCAACACTTTACTCACACCTGCTAGACTTTGTGCGGCAGTTACCGCGGCAGCGCAATCATGACCGGCGACCAGTACATGTACATCACCACCAATGGCTGTTGCTGCACTCACCACTTTTGCCGTATCAGTTTTTAAGCTGACATTATCGTGTTCTGCTAATACTAAAATGGCCATATTAGATCACCTTCGCTTCGTTTTTTAACTTCTCAACCAATTCTTCAACTGAAGACACTAAAATGCCCGCTTTACGATCCACAGGTGGAGTCACTTTTAACACGGTTTGATGTGCTTTTAAGCTCACACCTAAATCGGCTACAGCTATGGTTTCGAGTGGTTTACGTTTCGCTTTCATAATATTTGGCAATGATGCATAACGTGGCTCATTTAAGCGTAAATCAACAGTAACAATAGCCGGTAAAGGCATGCTTAACGTTTGTAAACCACCATCGATCTCACGTGTTACCGTTGCCTTGTCACCATCTAACTTCACTTCTGAAGCAAATGTTGCTTGTGGCATATCGGTTAATGCCGCAAGCATTTGGCCGGTTTGGTTGTTATCGCCATCAATGGATTGCTTACCAAACAAAATCAGTTGTGCTTGCTCTTTTTCTTGTACCGCTTTTAATAGCTTGGCAATCGACAACGGAACTAAATCCTCGTCGGTTTCGATATGTATTGCGCGGTCGGCTCCCAATGCCATCGCGGTTCTTAATTGCTCTTGCACCGCTTTAGCGCCCACACTCACCACAACAACTTCAGCCGCGATGCCAGCTTCTTTTAAACGAACGGCTTCTTCTACTGCAATCTCACAAAATGGGTTTAACGCCATTTTAAGGTTTGTCGTATCAACATTTGTGTTATCAGCTTTTACCCTGACTTTCACATTGGCATCGACTACGCGTTTAACAGGTACCAATACTTTCATAGGTTTTCCTTCCTACACCTTCAATGTATGTGGACAACACACTGGCTATAGCCAATGCAAGATGGGTTCACTTTACGGCCTGTTAACGTTAACGTCAATCACATTCAAACGCTTGTTTAGATTTTTTTAGCTTTGTTTGTGGCAATTTAACTAAACATGTCATAAAGCAGATAACGAAATATACGCTCAATTATTTAAAATAATCTATTATATCGTTAATTTAATTTGATCCATTGCGCAATAGTTTCTATTATTACGCTTATATTCAGTATTAATTAAAGCTATATTGGTATTCGATTGAGATTAAATCTCAGAAAAATATATAATAACGACCTAAATAAACCACATGCAATACTGAAATTAACCTTGTACGTTGGACATTTTAACTTTTATCACTTTTCATTTTATGAAAAAAAATCATTAGGAAACTAAACAACATGAGTGACTTTTTAGATATTTTAACCCACGGTCGTCGCTTTAAAGCTGCAGTTAAGGAATTATCTCTTGATGATTTACGAGACACCGCAGCTAAGTTAGAAAAAATTATTGCTGACCGCGAAGAGGAAGAAAAATTAGAACTTGAAGCTAATGCTGAACGTAATGCTCGCATTGCTGAAATTCTAGCTCAAATCGAAAACAGTGGTTTATCTATTGAAGATTTAGGTGACGTGACATCTTCACCTAAAGCAACAAAGACAAAACGCGCACCGCGTCCACCAAAATATCAAATCACTGTTGACGGTGAATTAATCCAATGGACTGGTCAAGGCCGCATGCCAACGGTATTCAAAAACCAAGTTGATAGTGGTAAAAGCATGGACCAGTTTTTAATTCCTGGTATGGAATAACAATATTGGTAACAATGTAATCAAATATTAATAACAAAGGGCTTACTTAGGTAAGCCCTTTTTTTTATGTTATTTGAACGCTTTATCATCGTCATCATACAAGGTAAACTCAACTTGCAGATTAATACTTATTATATAAAGGCTACGGCTATGACTTTTTCAGTAAAACAAGCATGGGTTGTTTCAAGTATTGCACTACTATTGAGCGCTTGTGCCAGTGATTATGTATTCAAAAGTAATTTAGACGGCAAAGCCATTAATGAATACTTTAAAGTAAGTGATGTGGTGTTATACGACGGCGACGTACAACCAAAAGGTCATATTGAAGTGTTAGGTTTAGTTGAAGGCGAAGCTTGCCAAGAAACAGAAAAAGACGCACCTCCTCACATGTCTGATGCGCGCAGTAATGCAAGACGAGCCGCAGCTGACCTCGGTGCTAATGGTTTTGTGGTTAAAAGCTGCTTTATGATTAACGAGCCAGACAACAGCTGCTACAGCCGTGCACTTTGTGTTGGGCAAGCCATTAAAACCGCACAAAATCAATAACCAGTAAGCTGATTGCCAAACAGGTGAGTCTTACGTTTGGCTCATCTGTTATTATTGACTTCTCTTAATTTTGGTTAGCTTCTTTCAGGTATTGCATGACTCAAGATGCCGCTCAAACTCATAACGAAAAACCTGCACTTAACGCGTCTTTTAGCAACACAATAAACGCGGTCGCCATTTGTAGAACCCCTTACAAGCAAAAATTTGGTATCCCACGCCAACCAGGGCTTGTCAATGCAACTGGGTATATTGAATTTGAGCCAGCATTTAATCATATCGATGCAGTCAGAGGCATCGAACAATATTCGCATTTATGGTTGCTATTTTGTTTTCATGAAAACCTATCTCAAGGCTGGAAAACCACAGTGCGCCCGCCTCGTCTAGGTGGTAATGAAAAACTAGGCGTGTTTGCTACACGTTCAACATTTAGACCAAACGGTATTGGCCAATCTGTGGTCAAACTTCATGGTGTTGTGCAACGCCACGGTAAAGTCTGCTTAAAGATCTCTGGTATGGACTTGTTAGATGGCACTCCCATTATTGATATCAAACCCTATATCCCTTTCTCTGATGCCATTACCGATGCTAAAGGCGGTATCGCCCAAGATGCGCCAATACTGATACCGGTGAATTACACAAAACTGGCAGCCGAAAAAATTGCCCAATATCAAGTTCAAGAACACTATCAAGGGTTAGCCGAGCTTATTAAAGGAGTATTATCACAAGACCCACGCCCTGCTTATAAAAAAGCCAAGGATGATCCTAAGCTATATCAAGTTGCGTTATACGATTTAGACATCTTTTGGCACGTTACTGATAACGTCATTGAAGTAATAGAATCTAAAGCCCACTTCAGTTGCATTGCTAAAGGATTAGTTTAATGGCTGAAATCGATTACCAAACTCAGCACAAAAAACGACTATCTTGGATGCCTTGGCTGTATTTCTCTCTCAAGCCTAAACACCTGCAATGGGCAAAACCTTGGCAAGATGACATTCAACAACAACTTCGTCTTCTTGAGACTATTCACATCGGTGAGCAGTGTTTCATCGCTCCGCAGGCGCGATTGTTTGCCGAACCAGGTCGAGACATCACCATGGGTAATCAATGCATGATCAGTGCCGATGTATTTATGCATGGCTCTATTACACTCGGCAATGAAGTGGCTATAAATCACGGTTGTAGCTTAGATGGCGGTCGTCATGGCATACACATTGGTCATCAAACGCGTATCGCCAATAATGTCACTATCTACGCGTTTAATCATGGTATGTCTCCTGATACTCCGATATATCAACAAGCTTCACACTCTAAAGGGGTGGTTATTGGAGAGGATGTTTGGATTGGTGCACAAGCAGGGATTGTTGACGGTGTCACCATTGGCAACCATGCCGTCATCGGCATGGGTTGCATTGTCACCAAAAATGTAGCGGAATATGCCATTGTTGCAGGGAATCCAGCTCGAGTCATCGGTGATAGACGAGATAAATAAGTCCCGCTGTGCAATTAAAGTCTCTAAAGCCTTATTTTGAACCGAATTAGCAGGTGACATCATTGATGCAGGTGCTAAAATGACGCTCATTCATAGCTACTATTTTGGACATTGGTAATGCGAGTTAGTAAGTACCTGCTTTCAACACAAAAAGAAACCCCTGCAAACGCAGAGGTGGTTAGTCATCAGTTAATGCTTCGCGCGGGTATGATCCGTCGTAACGCATCAGGTCTTTACAGCTGGTTGCCCTCTGGTTTACGTGTTTTGCGTAAAGTAGAAGCTATTGTTCGTGAAGAAATGAACAAAACTGGTGCCATTGAAATTCTTATGCCATTAGTTCAACCTGCTGACTTGTGGGTTGAAACGGGTCGTTGGGAAAAGTTTGGCTCTGAATTACTGCGTTTTCAAGACCGTCATAACCGTGATTTCGTTTTGGAGCCAACCCACGAAGAAGTGATCACTGACTTGGTGCGTAAAGAACTTAGCTCATACAAACAGTTACCGCTGACCCTTTATCAAGTACAAACCAAATTCCGTGACGAAGTTCGTCCACGTTTTGGGGTGATGCGTGCCCGTGAATTCTTAATGAAAGATGCCTACTCTTTCCATTTAGATCAAGAAACCATGGACAGCACTTATCATGCGATGCATACCGCATACAGCAATATTCTAACTCGCATGGGTTTAGAGTTCCGCCCTGTTCTTGCAGACACCGGCTCAATTGGTGGCAGCATGTCGCATGAGTTCCATGTACTAGCAAACAGTGGAGAAGATTTAATTGCTTATTCAACAGGCAGTGATTACGCCGCTAACATTGAAAAAGCTGAAGCGCCAATCCCAACACAAACTCGTGCAGCTGCAACGCAAGAGATGACGTTAGTGGATACCCCTAATGCAAAAACGATTGCCGAATTAGTAACACAATTCGATGTTGCGATTACCCAAACGGTTAAAACATTAATTGTTAAAGGTGCAACAGAAGATGCACCTTTAGTGGCAGTGGTTGTTCGTGGCGATCATGAGCTAAACGAAATCAAAGCTGAAAAAGTTGCTTTTGTTGCCTCACCACTCGAGTTTGCTTCAGAAGCAGAAATTCGTGATGCCGTTGGTGCAGGCTCTGGCTCATTAGGTACTCTGTTGGCTTAAATATGCCAATTATTATCGATCATAGCGTTGCAGTAATGAGCGACTTTGTCGCTGGCGCGAACACTGAAGATAAACATTATTTCGGCATTAATTGGGAACGTGACTTACCATTAGCGACGGCTGCAGACATTCGTAATGTTGTAGAAGGTGAACCTACACCTGACGGCCAAGGCACTTATGCCATGGCGCGTGGCATTGAAGTGGGTCATATCTTCCAGCTTGGTACCAACTATTCAGAAGCCATGAATGCCACTGTGTTAGATGAAAACGGTAAAGCTCAGGTGTTATTGATGGGTTGTTATGGTGTCGGTGTGAGCCGTATTGTTGCTGCTGCGATTGAGCAAAACAACGATGACCGAGGCATTATTTGGCCAGAAGCAATCGCACCGTTCACAGTCGGTATTTTACCGATGAATATGCACAAATCACATCGCGTTGCCGACATTGCTGAAAAACTATATCAAGACTTAGCAGAAGCGGGTGTTGAAGTACTATTGGATGATCGTAAAGAACGTCCAGGCGTGATGTTTGCTGATATGGAATTAGTTGGTTTACCGCATGTAGTGGTCATTGGCGATCGTAATATCGATGCGGGGGTATTTGAATATAAAAACCGCCGTACCGGTGAAAAACAAGATATCCCATTCGACCAGATTGTTGAATTTTTAACAACTGCAGCCAAGGGTTAATCCCCCTTAGCAGCGCTCACAAACCTCCAAAATACGCACTTTATAGTGCGTTTTTTATTATACCATTTCCATTAATTATGTGACCAATCAGAGTCGCTCAGACTGTTCAGTTTGAGGCGCATTGTTGAAATAATGGTTATTCCCTTCTAAGGCAATGCAACAAAGAAATGGACTGTCTGAGCGTCTCCTGCAAGGCGGGTTTCTGTGCCTTCTATACTGCTTAATAGTATTTTGACGTACGACTGCATGGATGCAGGAGGTAGAGCAACGCAGGAGCAGTTGCCGACGACTACATGGACGCAGGAGGTAGAGCAACGCAGGAGCAGTTGCCGAGAGCAACTATGCCTACAATCCTATTACTTGCCTAGAAGGTACAGAATTCCCGCTGAATGACCAGATAATTAGTGGAATTGGTATTACCCTTTAAATGAAATATCTCTGTAATATAGTATTGTTCGATTGGACTTTTTGCTTACTGGTGTGTAATAAAAAAAGAATTCATATTAATATGGTTTCTTATC
Source organism: Shewanella phaeophyticola (assembly GCF_025398315.1). GTDB lineage: Bacteria > Pseudomonadota > Gammaproteobacteria > Enterobacterales > Shewanellaceae > Shewanella > Shewanella phaeophyticola. The sequence goes on along the minus strand of NZ_JAODOQ010000001.1, from coordinate 878,359 downwards.
TACACATAAAGGATATAGATTACCAGTGTCTACAGCATTAGTATTAGGTGGGGGCGGCGCGCGAGCGGCATATCAAATTGGTGTGCTTAAGGCATTAGTGCAATTTTACCCACGCAACCATCATATTCCTTTTGATATCATTTGCGGCACTTCAGCAGGGGCAATAAATGCCACATCTTTAGCAACCCACGCTTCGTGTTTTCATTTAGCCGTCAAAAAGCTTGATTGGGTGTGGCGTCACTTTGAAACCAGACAAGTATATAACGCCAATATACCTCAAGTGCTTAGACATTTAGGCAGGATGGCTATTAAAGGCTTACAAGATGACAAAGTCAATACTGATGCCGGTAGCCTACTGGATAACCAACCCCTTCGAAATTTGCTTAATAATCTTATCGATTTTGAACGAATTGACCGAAACATTAGTAACAATGCACTAAAAGCGATTAGCGTTGATGCCTCGTGCTACAACAATTCACGCTCGTACAGTTTTTTTCAGGGTAACCAGCAAATTGAAGATTGGCAACGAGCAAGAAGAATCGGTTCTCGTAGCCACCTTAATACAGAGCACTTACTCGCAAGCTCTGCAATTCCGATGGTATTTCCATCGATTAAATTAAATCAGGCTTATTATGGTGATGGCTCGGTTCATCAATTGTCTCCACTTTCTAGCCCAATACATTTAGGGGCTAGCAAAATATTTGTGATTAATTTGGATAGCCCACATAAACACTTTCCCATTGAGTTTGAATACCATCCAAAAACAGCAACCATTGCAGGCCACTTATTAGATACCATCTTCTCTGATACGCTTAATAGCGATTTAGAACGCCTACAAAGAGTGAATAACACATTATCTAAAATAACCCCTGAAGACAGAGACTCATTAAATTTACGTCACATAGACACGTTAGTGATTAAGCCTAGTCAAGATTTAAGCCGTATAGCCGCACGGTTTTATGACGATATGCCTTTTGCAATCAAAACCCTGTTAAAGTTTTTTGGTATTAATAGACAATCAGATTCAAGTATCGTGTCTTATTTACTCTTTGAAAAAAGCTACACCACGACATTAATCGACTTGGGCTATCAAGATGCAATGGATCAAATTGAAGAAATAAAACAGTTTTTCAATATCCAAACTAAAGTATAACTACCCACATTTAATATGTGTGATATAACTAAAGTTGTGCTTAACTCTATCTATTAGATAGAGTTTGAAAACACTATCAGTCCTACCTAGGCTACGGGTAATACAAAGTGCAATTTATCATGACAGTGTAAAAACCATAAACTGCATTTGAACGGACTCCCTAATCGTCACGACAATTTTATATCTAAAGGGAATTTAGATGAAAAATGTATCGTTTATAGTGATTTTGTTATTACTAGGATGCGGCCAACCAGCCCCATCTGCTGAAGATATTGCCACCAGCAGTAGAAATACGTTGCAGTGGCAAGGGGTGTATCACGGCGTCTTTCCTTGCCCTAGCTGTGATGGTATGGATACCACAATAGAGCTGACATCGCCAAATCATTATATTATTCATACAGTTCGGCTAGGCAGTGACCCGCATCCATATAGCGGTAGCGGTACCTTTAAGTGGGATAAAACGGGTAATATCATCATTTTAGACCGAGGCCATATTTATCAAGTTTACCCCGAACATTTATACCTACTCGACGTTCAATTTAACCGAATTACCGGACCCGATGCCGAGCGATATCGAGTCGATAAAGTGACAAACCAAACTAAGGTTAACACCCATTCTCCTTCGCAATAACACAATATCGGCTCTGCTTTAATCCCCATCAATCATGTCAGAGCAATATCCATCGCCTGTAAACAGGCCTAAATTCAGTGTGTTAGACACGATCTTATCTCAGTCGATAGCATCGAGTAAACCATGGCAACAACAGCTTTCTTTGTGCCTTAAACAATTTCAACACGAACAAGAATTAAATACTAAGGCGTAAATTGAGCTGTCATATCAATGTCATTACAACGTGCAATAATTTTTACCGTCAAATATGAAATATTTTGCTTTAGCTTATTATTAACTTTAGGTAAAAAGAAGTTGTACCAACAGCGGTACAGTTATCTGGAATGTTGAAAATGTCACACTCATTTGAATTTGATGAAGATGATGCGCCATGGGGCGATAACATCAAGGGAAAACCAAAATCGAAAAAAGTAAAACAACGTCGTCGTGATATTAAACGCCGTTACTTTGACGATAACGCTGAAGTGGAGTTTGCACCTGCTAAGTGGAAATAAACTAATAGGATTTTCTCATCAAGTTTAAAAAGCAAGTTGCTCGCAACTTGCTTTTTTGTTGCAAAAAAATGGCCTTGAGTAATTCAAGACCCTCTTTATATCAAAACACATGTTATGGTTAATTGAGTGTAAAGCCTAAGACACTTTTTACAGATAAAGTATTGAAGCTAAGCCTAAAAAAGTGAAAAAACCAACAACATCGGTAACCGTGGTTAAAATCACAGAACCCGATAATGCGGCATCCTGATTAAAACGCTGCAAAATCATCGGCACCATTACCCCTGCAATAGCAGCAACAGCCATGTTGATCAAAATCGCGCAGGCAATCACAATCCCCATCACATTATCTCCAAACCACCAGCCTGCAATGATCCCGATAATTATAGCTCATAACGTGCCATTTAACGCACCAATACCCAGTTCGTTTTTCATTAGCGACATAACGTTACCCGCAGTGATTTGACCCATCGCCATACCACGGATCATTAACGTTAATGATTGACTCCCTGCAATACCACCCATCGAAGCGACAATAGGCATCAACACCGCCAACGCAACCACTTGAGATAATACATTTTCAAACATACCAATCGTAGCAGACGCTAAAAAGGCCGTGAGTAAGTTAATTCCTAGCCATACTGCGCGGCGCTTGGCACCAACAATAATCGGTGCGAACAAGTCATCATGCTCATCCATACCGGCGGTTGCCATTAACTGCGCTTCATAATGTTCACGCACTAAGGCCGTCGCGGTACGAAGTGTCATACGGCCAATCAAAATGCCCTCTTCATCGACCACGGGCAATTCAAGTTCACGACTGTGCTCAATAGCCTCTGCGGCTTCAATCAATGACGAGTCAGCGGAGATAACACGGCTGTCATCCCACTTTAATGATTGCAAAATAGTGCTTATGTCGGCAGTCTTAAATACATCGTAACGACGCACTGTTCCTAAATATTTATCATTGTTGTCCACTAAAAATAAGTGGTCATTACAATCTAAATCGATACGTCTAAAAAATCGCTGCCCTTGCGCCACCGTAGAGGTTGGATTCAATGCTAGCATTTGGTGATCAGCATAACGACCAATTTCATTTTCAGTATATTGATCATATAACTCAAAGTGTTTACGTTGACGCTCACCCATCTGTGCCAAAGCACGATCGGTGATATTGTCGGGTAACGAGTCACTCCACTCAATGAGATCTTCTGGGCTTAATTGCGAAAAGAGTAAATCCAGTTCCTCGTCGGGCATTTTCTTTAAAATGCCTAAACGAGGATCTGCACGCATTAAGTTAAGGACATCGACACGCTCTTCTACGTCAACTTGTTGCCAACGTTCATAACGTTCATCAAGTGGTAACGATTCGAGTAATAGTGCAATGGTGCCGGGTTCAGCATCGATAAGGATTTCGCTAAACACTTCGGCCTGCTCTTCTCCTTCAACTTCAGTGAGTTGAAGCACCACTTGACTAACATCAGCTTGTGGGGATGAGTTTAAGTCGATTTCATCAGAGTTAAGTTCGTTCTTTAAATCATTCATAAGCCCGCCCCTAATTCTCTATAGCCAAATAAGCGCAAACTATATTGAAATTGTTATTGATAAGCAAATAGATAAATTAAATTGCACGCAACTTAATTGCCAACTATTAAGATCTATATTATAGTCAATATTTTACACTAAGGAGTTCGTTGATGAGCAATGCTATTTATCCAATCACAGTAAAAGATATTAAAGGCAATGACGTTGCCATGGAAACGTTCAAAGGTAAGGTCATGTTGATTGTTAACACTGCCAGTAAGTGTGGATTTACCCCGCAATACCAAGCACTAGAGTCTCTTTACCAACAATACAAAGACCGAGGCTTGGTCGTTTTAGGCTTTCCGTGCAATCAGTTCGGTAAGCAAGAACAAGGTGATGACGCTGAAATCAGCCAATTTTGTGAACTTAACTTCGGTGTGACCTTCCCATTGTTTAGCAAAATTGAAGTGAACGGTGCCAATAGTCATCCTCTATACCAACACCTTAAGCAATCAGCAAAAGGATTATTAGGCAGCGAATCGATTAAATGGAACTTCACTAAATTTTTAGTTGATAAGCAAGGCCATGTTATTGAGCGATATGCATCAACAACCAAACCTGAAGAGTTGAGCGCTACCATAGAAAAGCTGCTTGGCTGCTAGTCTTTACACTTAGGTTTAGGGTTGTGAAGGTATGCAGCCAGCTTGAAAACATGAAAAAGTAAGCTATTAATTTAATAGGAATAAACAATTAATTTAAATTAAATGCATAAAAAGATCCTAAATATTGAACTTTTTTACGTAACAGCACTCAAAATATATAACAGTGAAATTACTTTTATTGTTCATCATCTCCCTGGGACTTCTAGCGCAGTCCCCTTGATCGCTAAGTCGATCGATAGGCAATCAGTTGGTTGCCTTTTTTTATGCCTAAAAGTGCGTTGCTACTCCACTCGATTATATTTTTAAAAAAATTTCAATTTGCGTGAACTTTTAAAAAAACCTGAGTCTTAATTTATGTAGCATGAAAGACACAGTTGATTGTAACGTTTTCATCCAACGTTATTCACCTGTAGACACAAAGATATCATCTCCATCTTTGCTCTTGTTACACAGTTTTAGATTCATTGTTCATCATCCCTATTTGGGAGTGTTAACACGCTAGCGCACTGTTCATCACATCCCGTAAAGAACGACTTAGGCAACCTATTAGGTTGCCCTTTTTTTTGCTTTTCATCACAAAATGACTCATCAACACGAGAGCCTGTTGAGCTTTGCTGGTTGAATTTCGTTCGAGTTAAAAACGTGTTAATCGAGGCGAATGGATTGATGCCTAGCAATCTAAGCAACTCTTTATTTGCAAAGAATCATTCAACAAAGAGTAAAACGTTTTTAGCCGACCCCTTCGGGCAGCGTTTGTTGGCCACTTTTACTGCGTTATCGACTTTTTATGTAGAATAACTACACCTCAAAGCCTCTGCCTTGTACAAATGTCCAACAATTCGCTGCAAAAATAACCTTAAAAGATCAACAGCCCCTAAAGTTCTGCAGGTATTAACGACCAAATATTTAATCTAATAATCATCATATAACTTTGCTAAATCACAAAAAAGTAATGCATAAAAAGCGAAGCAAACGTCATTCATTGATTAAATTCAAAGCAAAAATAACGTTTTTTTTAATCATTTAAAAAAATTTAATCACAACGGTGAACTTTTCCAATAAAGCCCAGTCTGAATATATGTAACGCTTAATGTGTAACGGATTATATTCAGTTGATGTGAGTGCGAGTTGATATAAGTAAGCTTCTCCCCCGTAGCTTAACTTTATGCAACTCAACGGTTCACTTCAACTAAGGTTAGGATTGAGTTACAGCTACTGTTTTTAATGTTTATTGTTCATCATCCCCATTGGGAAGTATTAACACGCTAGCGCACTGTTGATAACAACCCGTAAAGAGTTATTTTGGCAGCCAATAGGCTGCCATTTTTTTATCTCGTTTTTATCCTATTAACCCAATCTCAACCCGTAACAATGCATCTAATTTAACTTGTAATGATGGGTGATAACCGGGACGGGCTTGATTGTAAATCGTGACAAGCTCTTGTTTATATCCTGCAACTTGTAGCTCAGTAAACAATGGTCTAACAAATTTCCCTCGGCCGATTTTGCATAAATAGATTGATAACGCTGGTAAAATCAGATCAAAATGATTGCGGATAGCTACCCGGTACCAATCACATGCAATTTCAGCATTTTGATGACCCGTTAATTGAAATGCCTCATCTAAATCTAGCAACATCGATTGACTGACAACTAAAGGAAGCTTGCTTAAAAAATATTGCCAATGATGCACTCGCCATTGCGTAACCGCTAACGTATGTGCGGGAGCGCCTCCAATAAATGCTTCCAAGGCAGCATCCACTTTATCGAAACTTGTGGAGGTTGGAGCCACAAACCAATCAGGTAATCCTTGTCCATAAATCCATTCATTAAGCTCATTTTCACTGAGCTTATCCCCATGTTCGACTAACAAGGTTTGCTGAGCATATTTTACAAATGATTCGGTTGTAATGGCACTAAATGCAAAGTGCTCAACATACTGGCGTAAAAATATATCAAAGGCAGCTCGCCCTAATCGGCTTTCAAGCTCATGGACAAACATAGAAGCTTTGTCGTAAGTGAAACGATTAAAGGCTAAGTTTGGATCGCGATCTTGCACATTAGCAGGTAACGTTTGTTCAGCAAGAGGCATTGACTGCATTTCTTCAACAAGTCGGCCATATTCAATCACCCATTCTAATTCAGCCTGTTCTTTACCGTAAACCGCTTCAACAATTCGATTGGTAAAATAAGTGGTAAACCCTTCGTTTAGCCATAAATCTCGCCAAGTTGCATTACTGACAAGATTACCTGTCCAGGAATGTGCGAGTTCGTGCGCCACCGTCGACACTAAACTTTTATCCCCTGCAATTAAGGTTGGTGTCATAAACGCTAGCATGGGGTTCTCCATGCCGCCAAACGGGAAACTGGGTGGCAACACAATCATGTCGTAACGGCTCCATGCATAAACTCAGCCACCAGGATCATTGCTTCTGTATCTTCAAACTCACGTACTGCGGCATCAAGTAACGCGGGCTCGGTATATATACCACTTCTTGGATCTGTTGCCTTAAAAGCTAAATCACCCACGGCTATGGCAAGTAAATGAGTTGGGATAGGTTTGTCCATACAAAACAAAAATACCCCATCATCAGGCATTTGCGGATTATTGCTGGCACTCATTACTGCCCGGAAGCCCTGTGGTACATTTACAGTTGCATTAAAGGTAACTCGCGCTTTGGGGCTGTCTTGCAGCGGTAGCCAACTGCGGGCATTAATGGGCTGAGATTGACTGAATAAATAAGGGCATTGCTTCCCTAATGTTTGCTCTGGAGTTAACCATTGCAGGCCTTGAGCTGAAGAGGATGTTCGATAATGAACCACTACATCTGTGATTGTTAGCCCAACCTCAATAAGACATTGCTGCCCAACAATAGGGTTTACCTCACGACATTGGTATGCCAGTAACTTGCCTTCAAGATCAGTAATGCTATCAATGAGCAAGTCACGGCAATCAAGTATCAATGTCGATTGCTTCTGCTTACGAGTGAAAGACAAGCTCACTTCTCCAGTTAATTGTTGAGAGTCAAAATCAACTTTTAACTGAATATCCAGATGATACACACATAATGAGTCAGTGTTAGCGCTCGAATGATAATCTTGATTTACATCCCACGAAATTGCCACATACACCTCTTAGTAATTTGAATAAATTAGCCTTTTTCAACATCATCGTATAATAAAACATGATATTCATAGAGCAAAATTAGCACGCTAAAGAAATTTATTTAAAAATAACTGATATTTTTTTAAATAATATTGAACTTAATTCAAATACCCTAGTCTGAATATATGAACCAAATTTGCATTACTTATTTTTTGTAGCTAGTAGCGTTTTTTTGTTCATCATCATTCTCCTATTGGATAGTAAAGATAATCTATCAACAGTATTGCCCTTAGCAATAGCAGCAACCTCAATGTTAGGTTGCTTTTTTTTGTCTTTTTTTCAGTATAAAACAGACACAAAAAAGGCCTCAAAAGAGGCCTTTTTAATTTGAAAACGATTTACAAAACTTATACAAACTAGAGAGTTAAAGTTTAACGCCTAATTTTTCTAAATCTTTTTTAACCACTGTCGTTGGTAGTGAAACATAACCATCTTTTAACACAACCTGCTGACCTTGCTGAGAAAGAATGTAACGTAAAAATTCACGGTCCATAGGCGCTAGATCTTTATTTGGGTGCTTGTTCACGTAAACATATAGGTAACGTGATAATGGGTAAGTACCGTTAGCTGCATTTTCAGCGTTTGCTGCAATAAACTTATCACCTTTCTTAGAGATAGCTACCGCTTTAACACCAGCAGTTTTGTAACCAATACCTGAGTAACCAATAGCATTTAAAGATTGTGATACAGACTGAACAACCGAAGCTGAACCTGGTTGCTCGTTAACGTTAGAGCGGAAATCACCTTTACAAAGAGCTACTTTTTTAAAGTATCCATAAGTACCAGAAACTGAGTTACGACCGTATAACTGAACATCTTTCGCACTCCAGTTACCGTCTAAACCAACATCACCCCAACGTGAAACATCATCACCACCACACTTAAGTGTAGAAGAGAAAATACCGTCAACTTGTTCAAGGCTTAAGCCATCGATAGGGTTATCTTTATGAACAAAAACAGCTAATGCGTCGATTGCAACACGAACAGGTGTTGGTTTGTAGCCATAATGCTTTTCAAATGCTTCAATTTCGTTAGGCTTCATTTTGCGGCTCATTGAAGTCAAACTGAGAAGTACCTTCAGTAAGTGCTGGAGGCGCAGTTGAAGAACCAGCGGCTTGAATTTGGATGTTCACGTTAGGGTAGATGTGCTTAAACTCTTCAGCCCATAACGTCATCATGTTTGCTAAAGTATCTGAACCAACAGAAGACAAGTTACCAGAAACACCACTTGTTTTTTCGTACACTGGTAAAGTTGGGTCAATAGCAGCCATAGATGCTGCTGAGAATACACCAGCGGCTGTTAGGGTAATCGCGCCGACAAGTTTTTTCAGTTTCATTGTATTGCTCCAGTATTATGCTTACTAATGTTTTTAAAACGTAGTCAGTATCGACCTCATTGATGACAAGTCTATGACGCGAACATGACAGTTATATTACACCAGCAATAAAACTGTCTCATTAGTAAACAACACACTTACAACCATATTAATCAACAACTTAAACAAAAAAATATTACACCTTTGAGCTTAAAGCTTATCCAGTACGCACTATTTATCTCGATAATGACTAAAATATGCCGTGTTTTATGACAGTAAATATCCATTTATGACAATTTAAGGTATGCCTATTTGGGAAAAAATAAAACAAACTTAAAATAACACAGAAATAAAAAAAGCAGCCAAGCTGCTTTTTTTAGATATCACTATTGTCTATCAAGTAAGTGGTGCGGAATAATAAAGCTGAATGTACTGCCCTTGCCATACTCACTGGTCACATTAAGCTCACTGTGATGATGGCTTAGCGCATGTTTAGCTATCGCCAATCCTAATCCTGTACCACCGGTTTTACTTGAGCGCGCATCGTCAACTCGATAAAAACGCTCGGTTAGTCGGTTAATATGCTGGGGCGCAATGCCAACACCAGTATCTTTAACTGAAAATAACCCTCCGGTCGCAACACTTCGCCACATCACTGTAATCACCCCGCCAGGAGCGGTGTAACGCAGTGCATTGGAGATTAAATTAGAACATGCACTTCTCAACTGAATTTCACTGCCATGGACATTTAAGCCTGCCTCACAATTAAACGCTAAGGTATATTCATCACCAGCAAGGGCTTTAGCTTCTTCTTTTAAGATATCCATCATCAACTTCATGTTGACGGTTTTCGATAAATCAATATCAACGGCATCTTCAATCCGCGACAAGGCTAATAGTTGCTCTACCATCGATTGCATTCTGAGGGTTTGTTGTTGCATTAACGACAACGGCTTTTGATTTGGAGAGTCGTCTTCTTCCATGCTTTGCATAATCTCTAAATAACCTTGTAACACAGTTAAAGGTGTTTTAAGTTCATGCGATACGTTAGCCACAAAGTCTTTGCGCATCCCCTCTAATTGATGGATACGAGTAATATCACGGGCAATCATTAACAATTGCCTATCACCATAAATCATCAAACGAATTTCGAGTAAGCGCTTATCTGAAACAGGAGACGGCATTTCAAGCGGTTCTTTAAAATCGGCTCTTTTAAGATAATCAGAAAAGTCTGGGTGTCGAATAAGGTTATCAATTCGCTGCCCACTATCTTGCGGCCACACAAACCCTAAAACGAGTTGAGCCAGTTTGTTACACCACAAAATGTTAAGTTCAGAATCGAGCACGACAGCAGCATCTGGCAATGCCTCTGCACCTTGGCGAAAACGAGCAAGTAACGTCGCTAACTGTCCTACACGCCGCCGGTTTTTACCTTGCAAACGATAAATACCATTAAAAACGCCTTCCCAACTGCCCTGACCTTGCGGCGGGGTTAACTTTTTGTCTTTCCACAACCAAAAGTTTAACCGGGTAATTTGACGATAATGCCAAGCAAGTAAACCAATGATTCCCAATAAAGTGACGACGGCAATATGACCTAATAAAGCACCCACACACATAAATAAAGTCAGTAATAGCGCTAAACGAAAAAATAACCGGAATCCAGAATACGAGTTAAGCATAAGCAACCTAATTGCGAAAAGTAACGCAGCCAACACCTTAAGTGTCGTTACTGATTATTAGGAATAACGAGGAACCACAAGATAGCCTAATTTAACTATTGTGGCTAGGCAACAAACAACGAGCAAAGCTCTGTTTATACAAACAGAGCTTCATGATTGCCAAAACGTATTACATTCTGGTTGAGAAACGGTAACCAGCACCACGAACAGTTTGAATTAACTTATCGTGCCCACCTTGTTCTACCGCTTTGCGTAAACGCCTAATGTGCACATCAACAGTACGATCTTCCACATAGACATTTGTGCCCCAAACATTATCGAGTAACTGCTCACGGCTATACACACGCTCTGGGTGAGTCATAAAAAAGTGCAATAATCTAAACTCAGTCAGTCCCATTTCAAGCACAGCCTCGCCTACCGTCACTCTATGACTGACGGGATCAAGCTGTAGTCCTTGCACATCAATGGTTTCTTCTAAGCGTGTGGGTGCGCTTCTGCGCAACACGGCTTTTATCCTTGCCACTAATTCTTTAGGCGAAAAAGGTTTAGTAATATAGTCATCAGCGCCAACTTCTAGGCCTTTAACTTTATCTTCTTCTTCGCCACGCGCGGTAAGCATAATGATGGGGATTTGACGGGTAAACTCGTCTTGCTTTAAACGTTTTGCCAATTGGATACCACTGCCACCAGGGAACATCCAATCCAGTAAAATTAAATCTGGGTACGGTTCTTGAAGCAACTCAATAGCTGAATCGAAATCTTCAGCAGCAGCTGTCGTAAAACCATGTTGATCCATCACAAATGTCAGCATCTCACGAATTGCTGATTCATCTTCTACTATTAAAATCCTAGCTGTCATGTTGAGTTTCTATATTAATTTGCCACAAGGGTATTATTAGACACTTTTATTACACTTTCATGACCCCAACGCTAATATTGGTACTAAAAAACAGTTTTTGTCATAAAAGCTTAATTGCTGTTAACGCAGAGTAACAAAAAAAGCCGAAGCCCTTTTAAAAGTAGGTTAATTTAGTGGCTTAAAATAAAGCCGATAACCTTAAAATTTATGTTCGATACCGATACCAACATAAGCATCATCTTGGTCATTTGAATCAAATGTATTTTCAGTGTAAAAAGCAAATAACTTCGTTGGTTTACCGAGTTTGTAATCGGCACCCACAGACCATGAATCACCTTTGTTTTCCATGTCTAAGTACTGAGCTTTTAACGTGACATCATTGATGCCATAAGCCGTGCTTAATAAGAAACCATCATCTTTTATACCACTATCGAGTGCTTCTTGTTGTTGGTACATCGCACCCAGCACTAATCCTGCTACTTTACCTTGCACTGTCGCACGAGCAGTATCGTAACCTTTTACTTTTGAATCATAGGCAATTGCGGCATAGATTGAAGACGTTTTAAGTCCAGCATCGCCATACATAACTGCCATACTTACACCGTCTTCACCTGAGCTGTTATCTCCAACAATTTGGTCTGAATCGCCTGAAGCAACATAGGTTACACCCGCTTGAAAATCACCAAATTTAGGTGTGTAGTAAGTTGCGGTTTGTGCCATGCGGTTATCGCCTTTAAACATGGTTTTCAAATCACCAGATAGATCATTAAACTGGTCAACTTTACCTTGAGAGACCTTAAGCATAGTGTCATTGCGACCCACAGAAACCGCACCAAAATCACCTTTTAAACCCACAAACTGATTACGAGCTAAGAAGTTTTCTTTGTCCTCGTCGCCAGTATTAACCTCATACTCGATGGTGTAAAAAGCCTCTAAAGACGTGCTTAATTCGAACTCACCAGTGACACCAAAACGTGATGCATTACTTTCAATAGTCGTTTCAGTTTCACCTGAAACATCATTAGACTGCGCGGTAACATTTAATTTGCCGTAAACCTTTAGGGGTTCTGCTGCGTAAGCCGTTGAAACAAGCGTTGCTGCCATTGCAGAGGCTAAAAGAGTTTTACAAAAAGCATTCATCATTTCATCCTTTTGACGAATTAATCGTCATGGTTATTACGGAGTGTTGTATCGGAACGAGCGGAATTCTGCCCTGAGAATGTTTCAGAAATATTTCATTAGTTAACGATTTGCTGATATTTGCTTGATACAAGTGATTAACATCGCTTGAAATACAGTTGTGATAAAGGTTTGACGTGACATAAACCAAATGTGACAGTTTGATGAATTCTACGGTGAATGGTTTTTATCAAGATGTTGATAGGTGCTTTTTGTAGGTTTACCGCTTTGCATCTATCCCGTAAACTGCGTTAACTGAATTTTCCTGATAATTAATGAGAGTCTTCTATGTGGTTTAAAAATCTCACTCTATACCGTTTCAATAAGCCGTTCACCACCGACACCGAAACATTAGAAACGGCCTTAGCTGACTTCACGTTCTCCCCTTGCTCAAGCCAAGACATCAGTAAGTTTGGCTTTTCAAATGCCCTCGGTAAAAAAGGCCAAGCATTAGTTCATAGCGCTGAAAATCGCCATTTGATTTGTGTTACCAAAGAAGAAAAGATTCTACCAAGCCAAGTCATTAAAGAAGCGCTAGATGAAAAAGTGGCCGAAATAGAAGATCAAGAAAGCCGCAAAGTCACTAAAAAAGAAAAAGACAATATTAAAGACGAGATCACCACCACTCTCCTTCCTCGCGCTTTCTCGCGTCGCAGCCAAACTCGGGCATTGATCATGCCTGAACTGGAAATGATCTTAGTCGACAGCTCAAGTGCGACTAAAGCGGAAGAGTTATTAGCCTTATTACGTAAAGCCATCGGTAGCTTACCGGTGATCCCATTAAGCTACGCAACGCCTATCGAATTGACTTTAACGCAATGGTTGCAAGCAGGCGAAGCGCCAGCCCCGTTTGAAATGCAAGATGAAGCTGAACTGAAGTCTGAATCTGATGAAGGCGGTATCGTACGCTTTAAACAGCAAGTGCTCCAGGAAGATGAAGTGCTAGCTCATATTGCTACAGGCAAACAAGTGCATAAATTAGCCTTACATTTTGCTCAATCTATTGCATTTGTGATGCAATCTGATGCCAGCGTCAAACGGATTAAGTTTTCAGAAGAGTTTAGAGCAGGTAATGATGAGGTGGGTACCGAAGATCCTATCGCGCGATTAGATGCTGACTTTGCCTTAATGGGCAGCGAGCTAGTTGCATTTATTAATGCGCTTAATCAAGCCTTTGGCCACTTGAACAAAGTGTATAAGGACATCATATGAAGCTATACGGTAGTTATACTTCGCCATTTGTGCGCCATTGCCGCATTGCATTACTTGAATCAACCCTCGATCATGAATTTATCGAAACAGATCAAGCTGCCAGCGCCACAAAATCGCCAACAAAACGGGTGCCATTTTTACAAGATGGTGAGTTAACACTGAACGATTCTAGTGCCATATTGCGTTATATTCGCCAGAAGTCTGACAAGCCTTTTATTGAAAGCGCGGTTGAACTCGACCAGTATTGCTTAGTTAACACTGCTCTCGATAGCACAATCAACTTGTTTTTCTTAGCGCGAGATGGGGTCGACATCGAACAGTATGAATATACGCTCAGACAGGCACAGCGAGTAGAGTCGATTTTAATCGCGTTAGAACAGCTCAAACTACCACTTCATGGTCCTTATGATGATGTTCAAATACGGTTAGGCTGTTATTTAAGTTGGGCCGTATTTCGACAACGTATCAATATCGACAGCTACCCAAGATTGAAACTGTTTTTAGCGGCAATTGAGCGAGAACCCTTTTTTAGTGAAACAGCCCCTCCAGCTTAATCAAACTGAACTTGAGCAATTAAAAAAGCCCTGAAATAACAGGGCTTTTTATTATGAACACTAAGCTAACTAATACCAACCCTTATTAGAATATGATCTATTTTAGGTTATGTCACTAGGCTACCAGTACAATGAAAATGGCTGTAGGTGTCGTCCTCTACATCAAAGTCATTTGAAGCAGTAATGGGGGGCACAGCCCCGAAGGGCGAATTTATCAGCGTGGTCTTCTTTGTTAGCCTTTCTTAACGTACGACTGCATGGATGCAGGAGGTAGAGCAACGCAGGAGCAGTTGCCGAGAACGATTATGTCTTCAAAAGACTGCCTCGAATACCTCACTGATCATTTTCACTAAAAGAGCAAATTCTAATGCGGATTAATGGTATAAGCTTCATCACTCTTAATCCACTTACCTTCGGAATCAAACGGCCAATCAATTCCAAGCCAAGCTTTAAAAAAGCTTTTTGCGCTGCACTTGGTTGCTCAACAGCAGTAATCGACAATGTGCCCTTTGGTTGCTCAGCCAATAGAATATTAACCTCCTTTAACCTGTCATTGCTAAATACGGTTACTTTAACCTTATCGCCAGGGTTAAAATCATCAAAACGTTTCGTAAATCCGTCTGCCGTAACTTTCAATCCATTGACAGCAACGAGCTCATCTCCCGCACTTAATCCAGCTTGCCAAGCTGGAGCCATTTTTAGCCACTGTTGCCAGTATTAAATCGTTATGTAATCCGGATAAGCCCATGCCTGTATCCACTTTGGATTTAGGCTTATCGCCATAGGTTGTGATTAAACCCGCTTGAGATAACAGTTGATCAAAGTCCAAACTAAAAGGTTGGTTAACGAACTCTTGCCACCAGGGTTGATAATCTTTACCGGTAAGTGTTGTTAAAATATTTTGTACATCTTCAACGTTATAACCCATCGGAATTTTAAAATTCTGATATAACGCTTTATGTACATCGCGATATGAATGCGCTAACTCACTTTCCTGTATGACACTAAAATCCAATGCCATTGAGGCTAAATAGCCTTCTGAATAAATATTAACGCTGTGGTTTACTGCATAATCCCCCCAGGTGCTACTCCATTGGCCTAAACTGGCCTCTGCAACAGATTGAGTATCACGCCCAGGATTTTGCTGATTTAACACGACTCTCTGACTTAAATCTTTGAAGAACTCTTTGGCGGTGATAACTCCAGCACGGAGCAATAATTGGTTTTGAAAATAACTGGTTGAACCTTCTGCAACCCACAATAGCTCACTCATATTTTCGTTTTGATAGTCATACGGCACTAGCCCTTCTGGACGATAGGCTTTGACATTCCAGGTATGGATAAACTCATGAGATGCCGTACTAATAAAGCGTAAATAATCTTCACGTTCACGAAAATTAAAGCGTGGTAACTGAATAACCGTAGAATTAAGGTGCTCAGTCGCGCCGCGAGCACCATTTGTGGCATGCACCATATACACGTAACGTTCAAACGGATAACCGTCCCAAATCATCGACGCTTGACCACTGATTTTAGCTAAATCCGTTAAAATTTGCTGGGTATCATAATTGCCTTCCCCCAGAAAACCACATCATAATCGCGGCCATTGGCCTCAAAATTGAAATGTTGATTAATGCCAGTTTCAATTGGCGAGTCGACTAATACATCATAGTTAGCCGCTTTAAATGAATGGGCTGTAGCACCTTTGTCCATTCCAGAAAAACTTTTCCAGCCTTTGGGTACGCTTAAATCAACGTTGACAGGTTGTTGACGAAATTCAGGGCTATACATAAAAACGCCACTGGCATCTAAATACGCATGGCTGTCATCGATATGACGTAAGCGGTCTGCAAGCTCATTGGCGTGTAACTGATAGGTAATACTAACCGCTGTTGGTTTGGTTAAATCAATCGTCCATTCGCCACTGGCGGTGCGCGTCCATGGTAAAGCCTTTCCGTTAGCATCTTCGGCGTTAAATAATCTCACGCCATCAGCAATCGGTAAAACCTGATAACGACCCGTTCGCCACACAGGTAGGTTGACGGTTAATTGCGAAGACGTTGTTTTAGGAAAAGACACACTAACTTGCGCTAAATGATGCACTGGTTGGTTAATATCGATATGGTAATCAACGTCAGCAAATGAAGGGATAGAAAAACACATCGAAAAAAGCGTGCTTGAGGTTAAAATAGCTAGAGAAGTGGGTTTCACTCTAAGTTCCTTCTGGTATGATTCTATTTGTTTTTATTTTAAATTCCGAACAATTATAACAATCTATGCTAATTTACAAAGTGGCCATTTACGATTGATTACAAAAAGTGCCAATACGTAGTTAAACATCTATTGAGTTCACACGCATTTACCTATACCCATTCGGTTACTTTTATGAACAATATTAAGGATTTTTGCGGCTATGCTACGACTCGCTATTTTATTTGTGTTATTGCCCTTCATTTTTTGCCAAGTCGTGATAGCTAAAGATCTTCAACAACAAGAAATCGAATTTAGAGAAAACCCGACTAAGCTATACGCCAAACTCGCGAAGGTAACAGAGTTTCCCTTATCGTTTACAACGCCACAAGAATTTACCAAAATCGCAGATGATTTAGGTTATAAACCTGATGAATTACACCGTAATCTAGAAGTGTTAGCTCGCTTAACTTTAGAAGCCAATTTGCAATCTTCTAGCAAATATGAAGATGCCGAACTCTTGATAAAACAACTTGATTCCATTGACGCTACAGCCTTTGAGCAAGCAATGGTTACTATGCTCAAAGCAAGACTTAAAGCCAGAAGAGACAAGCAATACCAATCAGTTGTGGCTGAATACATGGAGGCTTTTAATAAAATAAACTCAGACGTAAGCCTTGAAGCGACCTTATTTAAATACACCCTTCATGAACACCTGGCCAGTCTGCAAATGATGTTATTGCAACCCGCGCCAGCATTGTCGCATTTAAATCAATACCGTGAAATTGCTTATCAACTTCACAACGATTATTTTATTGCTGAATCGGAAGCCGCATTAGGTAAATATTATAATCGTAGCGGTGACATGAGCAAATCACTGTTACATTTCACTGAAGCATTTCGTTTAGCCAATGGCCTTAATTACCTTTCGTTAAAATCACAAACATTACTCAATTTAGCAAGAACGTATCGCGATTTAGAACAATGGGACGACGCATTAAAATATGCTCATGATGCAACAGAAATATTGCAAAGATTAGGTAATGAAAGCTACCTAGCAGAAACATTAAATGTGATTGCGATGATTTATGCCGCTCAAGAAAAATGGAGTAAAGCAATAGATTACTATTTAAATTCACAGCAAGTGAATGAACGTGTAGGTAACAATATTGCCGTCGGTCTCAACTTTCATAATGTCGGTGAAGTCTATTCGAAACTCAAAAACTACCCTGCTGCAATCAGTGCCTTAAAGCAGGCCAATGATATTTTTAGAGCTCATAAAACCAACCATTACTTGATCCATAATGAATTACTGTTTGCTCAAGTGAGTGCCGATCAACAATTATGGCCAGAAACCATCGACCATGCCAATAAAGCCATTGAATTAGCTAAACAAAAAAAATTGATTGATGTTCAAATCGAAGCGTTAGGATACTTATCAAAAGCGTACCGAAGCATTAATGATCTTAACGCGGCAATCGATAGTGTTGAAAACATTATCGCGTTAACTCAGTCGGTTGAAGACAAAAAGCAAGCCAGCAATGGCCAGTCAGAATTAACAGAACAAAAACTAAAATTCGAATTAACATTACTTAACAATAAGTTAGCGCTGCAATCGGCTAAAAATAAACGCAACCAATTGATCATTATGTTATTATTGATTTTAATTGGTGCAGCCTTAATCACAGTGGTCTTTTTATATCGCAACTTGAAATCCAAAACCAAACAACACCAAGACTCGCAAATCATTAATCACCTTGAGCCTTTGTCTCAATCACCTGGCTATCGGGCGTTTATCCAAACACTGGCAACAATGGAACAATCTGAACCAAAGACCTTGGCTCTTATCAGTATTAACGAATTAAATAATATTGATATGCAGCTTGGCTTAACGGAGTCAGTGGCATTAATGCATTCGTTTATGAAACAATTAAGCCAACATTTAGGCACTGATGTTTTTGTAATACGTTCAGGTGTGTTTGCCTGTTACTTTAATCAACAACATGACGCCGACTTTATATATAAGGCATTGTTAACTTGCCTTGAACAATTGAAAGACGTAAAAAACAACATCCCTAACTTCGCACAGTTACAAAATATACATCAAGCCAGCATTGGCCATATTAACCTCCCCTTATTAGGTAATCCGGATGTTAATATTAGTGCAGAGTTACATTTTGAAACATTACAATATGCATTAGCAGCAGCAATGGATATAACTGAAAAACCTGCTTATGTATCATTAAGGCCACTCAATTTTGCCCCAGCCGCTATTTTTATGCCGCCACTTTACCTGAACTTAACTCAAGCGTTAAATAGAGGAATTATTCGCGCCGAAAGTAATCGCAACAGTTTAGACATCAATTGGCCTAAAATGTTAATTGTTTAATAAAGTAGCACTTACATGTAAATTATTATTATTTATCGACTATTAGATTTGTTGCACAACATTATTGAGATATTATCGCTATAATACATGTTCCATAGAGATCCGGCATTAGGATTGTGGCAATTGCTTGCCAATCGCAAGCGAATCATGAGTAGGCAATGCAATAATGAAAGAGTCTGAGACTACGATTTCACAAATATCGTTGATGAAACAAAAGCTTCATGCAGCCAAAATTGCGCTTGAAGACATCAACACAGATCGTAATGACAAACTAAAAACGCTGATCCAGTTTATCAGTCACCTAAGTCTTGCCTGTAAAGGACAAAATTTGGAGCTCGACAATAAGCTGGCTAAATTGCGTCATCATATGCAAAGTTTTGATCAAGTTGATGAAGCCTTACCTGAATTAGTCGATATTGAACGTCTGTTAAAATCGCAGTACAGCCATACCATGTCTCGCTTAGAAGACAGCCGTGTAGGGTTGACTCGAGTGATCCGTCAGATCCAACGGGTCAATGCCGTACCAGACAAACTCAAAAAAGAAATCACCTACTTTAAACAAGAACTCAACAAACCCTTTCATACCGTATGGGAATACATTCCCAAAGTAGAAAAGCTTGTTTCATTTTACGAAGAGATTTTAAAGCAAGAGTTCGCCGACACAGACAGCTACGACATATTGCCACAGCACATACAACTAGCTAAAGAATTGGCCGCAAAAATAGCCGAAGTCGAGTTTAGAAAAGATCAACGCGATCAAATCTTAGTCCTTAAAGAAGTATTGCTTTCAGACATCAGTGTTAATACGTTACTGGAGTCTTACCAGACCATCCTCAGCCTATTGCTAGATAACATCGCGCGTGAGAAAACAGCTTCACAAGATTTTCTATTTGCCCTAAACGATGCATTAACCATTGTACGCGACGTGGTAAACAGCACCTATAATAATAGCCAGCGAAGTGAGCAACTTAAAGGTCAATTAAACAAAGAAATTAACTTGCGCGTCAACAATGCTGATGAGATGGTTATCGATATTGATAACATTACAGAACTTAAAACCCAGCTGACCATTCAGCTATCGTCTTTGCGTGACGCCTTATCGCGTAAAGAAGCACTAGAGCAACGTGAACAGGCGATTTTACGTAAATCAATCGAGTCAATGCGTAAAGAACTCAATGCAATGAGCAACGAAGCCAATAGCTATAAAGAAAAGCTATTTGAACACCAAAAGCTCAACTTGCTTGACCCACTCACTCAACTTGCTAATCGCACTGCGCTAGAAGACAGAATGGAGCAAGAATACCGTAACCATATGCGTTTTAAATCGCCACTGTGGATTGCGGTAACCGATATTGATCACTTTAAAACTATCAATGACAACTTTGGTCACAGTACCGGGGATAAAACATTACAAGTTATTGCGATGGCACTAAAAAATTCACTGCGAGACAGTGAGTTTGTGGCGAGATATGGCGGTGAAGAGTTTGTTTTGCTTTTACCGGGCATCACCGATGAGCATATTTCATTAATGCTTAATCGTGTGAGAGAAAAAATCAAAAACATTCCATTTAAGTTTAAAAATCAGAGAATTACAGTTACATTATCGATAGGCGCTGCTCAAGTTATGGAAAACGAGACGCTCGAAGAAGCATTCGAAAGAGCCGACGCAGCCTTATACCAAGCAAAAAATAACGGCAGAGACCGAGTCGTTATTGATATCTAAGCCAACCCAGACGCATCTGCTTTGGGCTCGGTATCAAATACTCGGATCCAAAGGAGTTGCGTATGATCGTAAAAATTAGTCCACGTGGTAGCTTAGATCAACTGTCCCAATTAGAAGTCGAGCGTTTAAGACAAGGGGCCAAAAGTGACCTCTACCAATTATACCGCAATTGTTCCCTCGCAGTACTCGCCTCAGGTTTAATTAGTGACAGTTCAGAAGAGCTGTTTAGCCGCTATGAATCATTTAATATCAATATTTTACAGCGCGAACGTGGCATTCAAATTGAATTAATCAACCCACCAATGCAAGCGTTTGTCGATGGTGAAATCATTGTGGGTATTCAAGAGCACTTATTTGCCGTGCTGCGCGACATTATTTACATCAGCAATAAATACGAAAATTTAAAACACATCGATTTAACCAATGCCAACCACATTACCAATGTGGTATTTGATATTTTACGGAATGCGCAGGCCATTTCCCCCATGAAAGACCCCAATGTCGTGGTGTGTTGGGGTGGACACAGCATCAACCCAGTGGAGTATCAATACACCCGCGATGTGGGGTATCAATTGGGATTACGTGGCCTTGATATTTGCACCGGTTGTGCAATCCGGTGCAATGGAAGACCTCATGAAAGGGGCGACGATTGGCCATGCCAAACAGCGAGTACACACCGCCCGATATATTGGTTTAACAGAGCCCAGTATTATTGCCGCCGAGCCGCCAAATCAAATTGTTAATGAATTAGTGATTTTACCCGACATAGAAAAGCGTCTTGAAGCCTTTGTACGCCTTGGCCACGGCATTGTGATATTTCCTGGTGGCGCTGGCACAGCTGAAGAGTTACTCTACTTTCTAGGCATTTTGCTGCATCAGGAAAATCGCGATACGCCATACCCATTAGTGTTGACAGGCCCAGTTGAAAGTACTGAATATTTTACCGAAATTGATGCCTTCATTGGTGCAACGTTAGGTAAAGAGGCTCAACGGAAATACCAAATCATTATTGATGACCCAGTTAAAGTCGGTCAAATAATGAAACAAGGAATGAGTAAAGTAAAAACCTTTAGAAAAAACAAAAGCGATGCTTACCAATATCAATGGTCACTAAAAATTGAACCAGAATTTCAATTACCCTTTGATCCAACCCATGAAGTTATGGCAAATTTGAATTTATACTTTCAAGACAATAAAGCCGAACTCGCAGCTAACTTACGCAAAGCATTTTCTGGCATTGTGGCCGGCAATGTTAAAAGTGACACCATAAAGCTTATTCAGCAACATGGACGATTTAACATCCAAGGTGATGTACAACTCATGCATATGATGGATAACCTGTTAACGGCGTTTGTTAAACAACAACGAATGAAATTACCAGGCAGTGCCTATGAGCCCTGCTACAACATAATAAAAAACTAATGAATAAACTGCTGATTATAGATGGATTAAACCTTGTTCGCCGCATTCATGCGGCGTTACCGGATGAAAATGACATAACAAGTGTACAACAACGTTCGCTGGCTGCATCGCAAAAAATGCTTAAGCAGCACCACCCTACACACGTCATAGTGGTGTGGGATGGTAATGAAACATCCTGGCGCAAAACCCTTTACCAAGATTATAAAAAAGGTCGCAAGCCAATGCCTGCTGCGTTAAGCGATGGGTTAACACAGATAAAAGCCACCTTAGCTGAACATGATATTCATTCATTTGATGCCCAGTCTGAAGCTGATGATGTGATTGCCACTATCGCCACTAAAGTCATCAACAATAATGGTGAAGTTATCATCGTCTCAACAGACAAAGGGTTTAGCCAATTGCCGAGTAAACATCTCACATTATGGGATCACTTTAACCAGCAAACATTCGACATTCAACAATATGAAAAAAAGCTCGGGGTTGAACAGTATCAACTGCTCGACTTTATTGCATTGGCGGGCGACACAGGCAATAAAATCCCTGGCATTGCGGGTATTGGGCCTAAATCGGCAGCTGACTTACTCAATAAATTTAGAACCTTAGCTAATTTATATCGCTCACTCGATAACCTAGGCGCAAAACAGGCACAAAAGCTTGCTGAAGGTAAAGAGATGGCGCGAATAAGCTATAAGCTTGCGCAACTGCAAACCGATATTCCGCTCAATGTAAATCTAAAGCAATTTAGGGTTAATACTCATCCGCATTAATTAGGTGTCAGCATACTGGCCGCGGTTTTGATTAAAGTGTTGATGAAGTAATACCTGTTCCCTTTCAAAGAGCGAGAACGTAAAGCCAAAGCTACCGTAGCTTGTATAAAAAAGGCCACAGTAATCATCATACTGTGGCCTGTTAATATCTTACCTAGACAGCTTATCCATTAACCCCTAAACGGCCTTTTTGTACTCTTGGTATGCTTCACCTTGCGTTAACCATTGCGGCGCTGGTTCGCCTTTTAAATAATGATCAAAATATTGTTTCATTTTAATGCTGTAATCGAGCTTATTTGGGTACTTTTTCAAGTGGTGCGGTTCATCTTGATATTGTAAAAACACCACATCTTTACCTGCTCGGCGCATCGCTAAATACAATTCAACCCCCTGCTCCCAAGGCACAGCATCGTCTTTATCACCAAACATAATCATCATGGGCGTTTGAATGCGATCTGCATAAAAGACCGGTGAGTTTTCAATGTATTTTTGCGGTGCTGCAAATAAACTGCCACCAATTCGGCTCTGGCCGGTTTCGTATTGGAATTGACGAGCCAAACCAGAACCATGACGAATACCACTATATGCACTGGTCATATTTGATACCGGCGCCCCTGTCACGATCGCTTTAAAGATATTGGTTTGGGTGACGGCATAAGCACTTTGATAACCGCCCCACGAATGGCCTTGAATACCCACTGCATTGGGATCTGCTACGCCCATTTCAATGAGTTTTTGCACACCCGCCGTTAACGCTTTTACCGATGAAATCCCTGGGTAACCGACTTCAAAGCGAATATCAGGTAAAAAGATGGCATAACCATTGTCTGCATACCAGGCAAAATTAGGACGATGGTTGAGCTTCATATCAGGAAATGCATGTAATCTGTCACTCATAAAGCGATAAAAGTACACCATGGTTGGATACGCTTTACCTTCCTGATAATTGCTCGGTTTAATGAGCACGCCATCCATTTTAACACCATCGCCATCATGCCAATGTACAAGCTCAGCGTTACCCCAGGCAAAGTCATTACGTTGAGCATCAAGTGAGGTTAATTGAGTGGCCGTTTGCACGCTATTCACATCTGCACTGTATAAGTCTGGATACAAATCATAGCGTTGCTTTGAGAACACCACTGTATCGGCTTCGTTAGCACGGGCTAATAAGGTTAATTTACTGTCACTATCGGTTACACGCTTCACAGCAGATTGCCCCACTGTTGCAGCATAAAATGCGTCAGCTTTAGTGGTATGGCTATAACCTTGTAATATGACTTTTTGACCTTGATTAATGGTCGCTGGTAAACGGTTTTGTTTAGCCAACCCAACGACTCTAAATTGGATCTTTTGCTTACGCCCTTCACCACTGGTGAGCATAAAGCCTTTATGTGATGTGGTATTAAATTGCCACATGTCGTATTTATCGTAAAACGTAATACCAGAGTCATCAGCAAGCCAAAGGCCAAAACCGTATCCCGGCGCAGCGCTTGGATAATCATGGTCTTCATCGGCAAATGGAGTAGAGATGTTCTGTGTAAGGTTAACAGTGCGTCCCGATGAAATATCACGTAAATACACACTGCCCTGCTGATAATAAGCGAGGAACTTTGCGTTTGGCGACAAGGTAGGCATGGCATCACTGGGTTGCTGTACCAATATTTGCTGCTTATTGCCTGTATTCAAATTAACTAGATACACATCGCGGTAAAAACCAGCCCAGGTGATCATTTTTTGATACGGCACATCTGAGCTTGCCAGTAAATAATCAGCTTGCTCGCCATAAGTCACATCAGGTACTGCTTGGTCGGCCAATTGCAGCATTTTATTTGAATCAAGATGCAACACCGCAAGGTAAGTACGTGTTAACTCTTTAGCGTACTCTTTAACTTCTTGTGGTTTAATCTTAGGATCTTCACCATGCCAAACACGCAATTGCTTGCTCGCCGTTATGATCTCAGGGTTAAACACATCTTCAGCTTGTTCGTACTGAGCTAACTCAGCTTGCTGAGCTACGCTAGGGACTCTGCCAACAAATAAACGTTGATTGTCTCTCGAAAACTGTAAGCTCGAATGTTGGTTATATCGCCAGGCGTTATTGCCAGTAAACAATTGCTGCTTACTGGTGTTAATATCAAGCACTAAAAGGCTATGTTCACGACCGTAACGTGCAACTGATGCATCGCCTTTAGTCAAAGCCACAAAGTGGCCATCATCACTAATGGCAAGCGCTTCAAGTTGCTCGCTCTCACTGGTAAATACTGTCTCACTGGTTAGTGTGTCTAATTTGACTAGGGTTAATTGGTGTAATGCTTCTTGCGGGTCATTTTGTAATACCGCTAACAAACCACCGGCTTTATCAAAAGCAAATTGACTCACATTGTCTAATGTTAACTGCTGATTAGTGTCAAGCTTAACCAGAGTGACTTGAGTGCCAAGATCGGCTTTATCAACCTCTTGGTCAACCTCTTGGTCATCATCTTGTTTTTTGTCTTGACTTTCTTTTGCAGGCTCATCTTTTTCAGACTCATCCGACTGAGCTTTTTTATCATCAGGCTTATGCTTAACCAGCAAATAGCCACCATCGTCACTAAATACAGCAGTATCAACATGCTCAAACTGTTGTTGGTTTCCGCTTTCAGTGGCTAATAACACGACCGATTGAGGTAAGTCATCGCTTTTTTTTGTTTCACGCTCAAACAAAGGTGCTTGCAAGGTGGCTAATACAAAGCGTCCGTCTGCACTGACCTTAACATTGCTAGCTCGGTCAATTTGATAGTGTTTACTGTTGTCACTAAAACGCACTAATGCACGACTATCACCACGGTCAGGCTTAGCTTCTACAGCTATCACCTTGCCATTATCTGAAATAACCGGCTGTTGCAGGGTTTCAAAATGCATAATATCGTCAATGGTTAATGCATTGGGCGCTGCGACACCGAACGCACTCACACTCAGGCACAATGCCAGTGGAATTAAGTTAAATACCTTCACAGTTTCCTCTAATTATTATCATGATGGATTATCTGTTTGATCAATAGCGAGGCTATTTCGCATTGAGCTGCATACGACCAAAGTCGTCTATATAAAAGCATCACACCGAATAAGCTATTCGACATCAATTTTCACCTTACCACTTGAGTAAGCGTAAACTAAACCGATGTCGAACGGACTGACAGTCATAGTAAAACAATCGGATTAGGATTGACTTAAAAATAACGGAAATAATGTGATAACACTCACTATTTTCTGTAAATAAACGTTAAAAGTCGGTAAAATACGCCGCAGAAAAACGACGGATGTTATCGTCGTCTGACCGTAATCTTGCTTGCGGTTCAACACTTGCAGTAACCACAACCGTGGAAGGACTATTCATGCCAAAACGTACAATTACCGTAATCCCAGGTGATGGGATTGGACCTAGCATCATCGATTCAGCTTTAAAAATCCTCGACAAAGCAGGATGTGACTTTGAATACGAATTTGCAGATGCTGGGTTAACGGCGTTAGAAAAGCACGGTGAGTTATTACCACAACGTACGTTAGACCTAATCGAAAAAAACCGTATTGCCTTAAAGGATCCATTAACGACACCAGTAGGCGAAGGTTTTACTTCAATTAACGTCAGTCTTCGTAAAACATTCAGCTTATACGCTAACGTGCGCCCGGTTAATTCTTTTAAAGGTACTCAGGCTCGTTACGAAAATATCGACATCATTACGGTTCGTGAAAACACCGAAGGTATGTATTCTGGTTTAGGACAAAAAGTGTCAGACGACGGCCAAACTGCCGAAGCTACCAGTATTATTACTCGCCAAGGTGCAGAACAAATTACCACGTTTGCCTATGAGTTAGCCCGTAAAGAAAACCGTAAAAAAATCACGATTGTTCATAAAGCCAACATCATGAAATCGACTTCAGGTTTATTCTTGAAAGTCGCCCGTGAAGTGAGCCAGCGTTATCCAGACATCACCACAGAAGAAATGATTGTTGATGCAGCTTGCATGAAATTAGTCATGAACCCAGAAAACTTCGATGTGATTGTAACCACCAACTTATTTGGTGATATTTTATCTGATCTTTGTGCTGGTTTAGTCGGCGGGTTAGGCATGGCACCGGGTGCCAATATTGGTCGTGACGCCGCTATTTTTGAAGCAGTACATGGCAGTGCCCCAGACATTGCAGGCAAAAACTTGGCAAACCCAACGTCAGTCATTTTAGCGTCAATTCAAATGCTTGAGTATTTAGGCATGTCAGACAAAGCTGAGATGATCCGCAATGCCGTTTCTGCTGTCATTGAAGAAGGCGACCGCACGACGCGCGATTTAGGCGGCACTCACGGTACCACCGACTTTACCCAGGCGGTACTTGACCGTTTAGGTTAACCTCAGCTCTGGATAATAAATGTATTTCAAACAGCTCTTTGCACCGATAACGTTGTTAAATTTACTTGCAATAGACTCGCTATTGACGCGTAAATTTGCCTAGTTATCAGCGCAAATTTCAAGTTTGAATGTATCGTATGGAATTATTGTTAGAATCAAAGTCATTTATTCATCTCTAAACCAGAGTTGAGGTTAAGTTAGTCACTTCTTTATTCTACAAGCTTCAAGCCTAACAAAAAGCCCGCTGGTAATGATTATCTGCGGGCTTTTAATATTAATCGATATTGGGATAATTAAGCGTAACTCACGCCCTTTTCAGGGAACAACCACAAATGCACAGTCACTTCATCACGGTCGTGATACAGGTGCTTACACTGCATTTTAAAGTCAATTTCGTTCTCAGTTAAAATGGTGTTCATGGTTTCTAAAATGGTGCTCACTTCTTTATAGCGGCTCTTCATCGGTAATTTAAGGTTAAAGATAGCCTCTTTAAACCAACCGTTAATCGCCCAGGCTTCCATTAACTCAGCAACACGCGCTGGTTTTTCAACCATGTCACACACTAACCAATAAATGTTTTTTCGCGGTGGCTCAAAACGAAAGCCGTCGGCGCGGTAATGCTTAACCTGGCCTGTTTCCATTAGTTTAGGGTCATTGGATCGTTATCAATTGCTGCCACCATCATACCGCGGCGCACTAATTGATAAGTCCAGCCGCCTGGGCAGGCACCTAAGTCAACTGAATTTAAACCACTGCGACAGCGAGTTTCTTGCTCTTCTTTGGTTAAAAACACCCCAAATGCTTCATCAAGTTTTAGACTTGAGCGACTCGGCGCATCTGCAGCCATTTTTAAGCGTGGAATACCCATAAAGTGAGGAGAGCTATTGTTACTCAGTGAATAACCCGCATAGGCTTTACCTGATGCCAATAAAACACACATGAATAATAGGACGGCGATCGTTTTCAGCGCCAAGCAATGCGCCACTCTTTTTTAAGCCTTGACGCAGTGGGACAGTAAATTTACGGCAAAAGGCCGACAGCTCTTTGGCTTCATTGGTGTCAGGTGTTTCAACCCGTAATTCACCACACTTAGACAGCTCTGATAACGTGGCAACAATTGGACTGACACGATCTTGCTCTGGCAAATCAGACAGCATCTCACCCGCAGCAAACATTTGACGGGTAAAAATGAGCGAACTTAGCGCCAACTCTTTAGCTAAAGTATCCGCACCATCCTCTTCAAAACATTGATAAATAACATAAGCATCATTTACGTTGGTTTTAACAAAACCACCGACATTAAGCTCTGCAGCACGTTGTTGAATTTCTGCCGCACAGTCTTTTTCGTAACCTGAACGACAAAATAGAAATAGGTTTTTCATTTGGAGCCTTAGCGTAAGGATGATCGCATTAATAGCGAGACAATAATACCGCTATTATACCCAAAAAATCACAAGGAAGGAGAATTTAGCCGCGGTATTATTTCGCTGCTTTTGATTGCCAAATGGCGATAGCAAATAACGACCATCCAATCAGAAAACACAAACCACCTAACGGTGTAATGGGTCAATCCATTTGGCCCCGTAAAGGCATACAAATAGAGCGAGCCTGAAAACAACACTATTCCGGCAACAAAACTATAAGCTGCCCAATTAAGTAGTTTTGAGGTTATCCAATGGCCAGAGAAGGCTAGCGCAATAAGTGCAAAGGTGTGATAAAACTGATAGTCGACCCCAAGTTTAAAGATACTAACAAGCTCTGGTGGGGCAATCGATTTAAGCCCATGGGCCCCGAATGCACCCAGTGACACCGCTAAAAAACCACTCAGAGTTGCCAGTAATAATAATCCTTTGTTCATTTCACTCACCTTATTGAATGCTTAAGCAATCTTTGAACCTATAAATTGGCAGATACTATCGCAGGCCTGCTGTAAATTACCTTCTAATGTATAACCCGAAGACTTTCGCGGTTGTAAACTATGGTCGCCATCACCTATCCAACATATGGAGGTATTTTCTGACAATGACCAAGAAAGCACTTGCTCACGCCCACCAAACTTATCTCGCTCACCTTGAACGATTAGTATTGGTAATGGGTTAGTGTGTATCGGTGATAGACGCGGCTCGCCACCTTTTAACGGAACAAAGGGATAACCGAGGCACACTACAGCACAAATGTTAGCTGCAACGTCTTTAGCTTGAGCCGATAAAAATACGTGCTCAGTGCTGGTTAAAATCGCCGACATTCGTCCACCCATAGACTTACCCATTACGACAATTCGTTTAGGATTTATCAACCCTTGCTTTATTTTGTCTGCAACATCGAGCAACACCTGTTCAAAATGATTGAGTAATTTAGGCGCACGATCAGGGGGACGACGCTTTCCATCTTGCATGTTGGCTTGCATATATAAAAAGTTAAATCGATATACTTGAAAACCCGCATTAACCAGTTTATCACTCATATTGACCATAAACTCATGATGCATATTGGCACCTGCACCATGCGCAAAAATAATCAAGGTGTCACTTTTGAGGCCTTGTAAAATAAAGTCCTTGGCGAATGTTATATGATTATCCGGTAAGCAGTTCACTGCGGGACTCCTCTGCAAACATATCGACCATCCATTCTCTAAACGCCGATATCTTACCTATTTCAGAATGATTTTGTTGGCACACCAAGTAATAAGCATCTTTACTCACCAGCACTTCAGAAAACGGGCAAATCAAGCGCCCTGCTTTAATATCAGGCCTTGCCAATACACTGTAACCTAATGCAACACCCTGACCGTGTGCCGCCGCTTGCAGCACCAGTGATGAATGGCTGAAGATAGACTCTTGATTAACATTAATATCAGTCACACCGCATTGCCTAAACCACGCTTGCCAGTCTTGACGATTCGCATCGTGCAGCAAAGTATGAAACTTTAAATCACTGGGTTGAGTTAATGGTTTAGAGCCATTCAGCAATAATGGCGAGCATACTGGGATCAGCACTTCGTTACGTAATTTATCAGCGCGCAAACCAGGCCAGTTTCCTTGCCCATAATAAATCGCCACATCAACGTCGTCAGTTAATGAATTAGTGTCACTGTCAACAGCTTTAATTCGAACGTCAATGTCAGGATTTTTTTCACTGAATTTAGCTAACCTGGGCACTAACCATTGAATGGCAAAACTGGGTGACATACTCACGGTTAACGAGCCCACTGCACTACGAGCAAGTAAGCGATTTGTTGCTTCACCTAGCTCAATAAATATATCTTTAATGTCGAGAAAGTAGCTTTGACCTTCTTCTGTTAACAATAATGATCGATTCTTGCGTCGAAACAATTTTAGCCCTAAAAAATCTTCTAACGCTTTAATCTGATGACTTACCGCCGCCTGAGTCACGAACAACTCTTCTGCGGCGCGGGTAAAGCTCAGATGTCTTGCTGCAGCCTCAAATGCTTTCACTGCATTTAGCGGGGGCAATCGTCTAGACATAGTGATCAATCTCTCGTTTATTGATTAGATTTTCTAATGATTATCGTTATTTTTTGTCGTTTGTAAAGAACACTGTGTTTGGTTAAATTAGCAGCATTGAAAATACAGTTGGACAATCTCTACGAGGGAATCGGGATAGTCCGGCAAATGTGAATGATTGGCCTGGAGGCTACCCCTTATGTTCAACTTAAAAACTGTTTTTGCTATTACCTTAACAACGTTCATCGGTTTATCTGCGGCGCAAGCGACCGAAGTTGACGCGATTGATATGGCCGATTTACATGCAGAGTTATCACAAAGCATTGAAGCGATGAAAGTTGATATCAATGACGATGTTAACAGCATTTTAGTTGCAGACAATGAAGAAGCACAAAAAACTTCTGAAGCAACCCAAGCAAACTAATCGCAATTCAGTAAACAGCCACAAAAAAACCGCATTAAATGCGGTTTTTTTGTGGCTGTAAATCATAGGTTAGCCAACAACATTAATTGTGAGTTAGCCTGATGCTTACAGATGCTTATGGGCGATACACTTTAACGTTAGTGTAGCCTTGCTCAATTAAATACAACGCTTGTAGTTTACTCATGACACCACGGTCGCAGTA
The DNA here is from genome assembly GCF_025398315.1 of Shewanella phaeophyticola. Lineage (GTDB taxonomy): Bacteria > Pseudomonadota > Gammaproteobacteria > Enterobacterales > Shewanellaceae > Shewanella > Shewanella phaeophyticola. Next base: position 846,964 of record NZ_JAODOQ010000001.1, on the reverse strand, counting down.
AAGTAAATAGGTTTTGCTGTTATCTAAATCAGCAAACTGAGTCGCAAGTTTAAAAAATGGAATAGTTTTCACCATCACGTTATCCATTTCTAATGGCGCACGCTCTTCTTCTTCTGGCGCACGAACATCAATGACAATCTCGCCTGACGCAACATCTTTAACGGTTTCTGTTTCAGTGACCTGTTTATTCATTTCAGCTTCAATATCCCGAATGTCCATCACCACGGCCGCATCAACAACACGGTCAATTAAGTCTTCAGAGAATTTAAGCTCTTCTTTTTCAACTTTAGACAACACGGCTTTCACAGTTGGCTTTTGTGAAATAACGCCACAATACTCTGGAATTGACTTGGCAAAATCTTCAGTGCCAATCACACGACTTTGATTAATAATATCTTGCTTGTCCATCGCAATAAGTGGACGCAAAATCAGTAAATCTGTACAGCGGTCAATCACGTTTAAATTGGTTAAGGTTTGGCTAGATACTTGGCCTAAACTCTCACCCGTAACCAAGGCTTGAATCCCAAACTTATCAGCAATACGCGTGGCAGCACGCATCATCATACGCTTAAGCACAACACCCATTTGTCCGTTATCAATCCGCTCGAGGATCTCCTGAACCACAGGCTCAAACGGTACAGAAACAAAACGGACCTTGTGAGATTCGCCGTACTTTTGCCATAAATGAAACGCCACTTGCTTAACCCCAATCTCGTGCTGAGCACCACCAAGGTTAAAGAAACAATAATGGGTACGGGCACCCTTTTTAATAAACTGGAAGCTCGACACACCAGAGTCAAAACCACCCGAAATCAGTGATAAAACGTCTTCTTGAGTCGCCATAGGGAAACCGCCTAAGCCCTCAATACGACGCTCGACCATGTATAACTTGTCTTGGTCGATTTCAAGGTTCACAGTGACGTCTGGATTTTTAAGCTTTACCCCTAATGCGTCAGTATGCTGATTTAAACCACCGCCTACATAGCGTTCCACATCGATAGAGTTAAAGTCATGCTTCCCCGAACGTTTTACACGGACACAAAACGTTTTACCGGCGAGCTCATCGCGGTATTTAGGTAACACTTGTTGATAAATATGATCGACCGAATCAAAAGCGTATTCACTCACTTGTACCACATGAGCAATACCGGGAATGCAGCTTAAACGCGTGGCAAACGCATCGACAAGCTCAGGTTTATTGTCTGGCACTTTCACTAAAATTCGATCGTATAAACGCTGTACTTTGGCATCTTCATCGACTTTTTTCAGTACATTACGAATATTGGTTTCGAGCATTTTGGTAAATCGCAGTCTTACCGACTTACTCTTCATCATAATTTCAGGGTATAGCTTAACAATAAACTTCATGGGGCGTCCGCAGGCATAACAAATTCAATAGCACAGCACTTAGCAAGCACCGAGTCAGTACTTAGCATGGCTAACTCAAAGAGTTGTAATACGTTGATTATAAAATTGAAAAACAGCTTACAGATTTAGAATATACAGATTTATGGATAAATCGGCACCAAATGGTAAGCAATAATTCGCGGATTATACCAAATGATGCCTATTAACCAAACATATTCACTTTCTAATCATTCATTTTGTGCAGGTCACACCATTCACAAAACATTTTGATAACAAAAAGCGCAACCTTATCAGGTTGCGCTTTGGGTATCACGACTAAAAGTGAACAACTTATAAGTAATTAAGCTTAGTCAGACACCGTTATCTCGTTTGACTCTTTCGCTTTACCTTGCTCAATTGAAATCTCGACACGGCGATTACGCGTACGGTTTTCATTAGTGTCATTAGGCACTAATGGCCTGTTAGAAGCCTCTCCCACTACTTTCATGCGGGTTTCATCAAACCCTGGCACTCTACGTAACTCGTCAGCAACCGCAACAGCACGCTGACTTGAGAGCTCCCAGTTGGAACTGTAAAGTTCATTGCTAATGTGCGCGCCATCAGTATGACCTGACACGGTCACAATACCGGGCACATCTTTTAATAATGCGCCAATAGAGCGCACAATAGGCTTAAACTTAGGCTGTAAGAACCCCGAACCCGACGCAAACGAGCCTTTTTCACGAATTCGAATAATAATTTGTTGCCCAAGAGATTCAATTTCAATGGCGCCATCAACAATTTCTTCGTTGAGCTTTTCGGCCATCTTTTTAACTTGTTCGTTAATATTTTCTTGCGCTGAGGCTGCTGCTTTTTTTACGGCTTCCGCTTCTTGCTGCGCCGTTGCAGCCGCATTACCACCTCGTTGCTCACCAGATTGTTTTTGGGTACCACCCGCGCTGTCTTCTTCACCGGCCTGATACTCAATGGTTGGCTGAGTCATTTCATTGGTTTGTTGGTTAATGATTTCAATCGGGGTGGGATCAGGTCTGCCCGGGCGAAACTCAAGCGCAATGACAGAGGTTCCTTTCGGAATATCTTTCACTTCTACTTTGTTTTGTACACCAAACGCATATTTCATCGAGCCAGCAATTTGCTTAAACTTCATGACGTCCATTTCAGAGAATGCTAACAACAATACGAAGAAGCACATCAGCAATGACATCAAGTCAGCAAAGGTTGCTAACCACATAGGGGCGCCTGCAGGTGGACAATCACACTTGGCCTTAGCCATGAGTTATTCTCCGTCCGTTGTATCAATTACACGTTGTTTTTCAGCGAGGTAATTCTTTAAAAAGCCTTCAATCACTCGCGGGTTTTGCCCGTCTTGTATTGCCAGAACCGCATCCATAATTAAGTTACGATTAAGCAGTTCTTCGCCCATGCGCAGTGACAGTTTATCGGCCATCGGGATTGCAATCATGTTTGCAATGATCGCGCCATAAAGTGTGGTTAACAAGGCAACAGCCATAGAGGGATCAATCGATTTAGGGTCATCCATGTTTGACAGCATGGCCACTAAGCCCACAAGTGTACCAATCATCCCCATCGCAGGCGCAACATCACCCATGGCTTTAAAAATGCTAATCCCCATTTTGTGACGTTCTTCGGTTAACGAGATATCTTTTTCAAGGGCATTACGTACCACGTCACCATCGTGACCATCAACCAACATATCAACCGCTTTTTGCATAAAGGTATTGGTGATCACTGCTTCTTCTAACGCCAAAAAACCACCTTTACGGGCAGCGTCAGCCATAGTGACAGACTGCTCAATTAAATCTTCAGGTTTATCAATTTTAAACATGAAAGCTTTCATGCCGATTTTTATCGACCCTAAAAATTGCTTTAGGTTGAACTTCATCATGACAACAAATAAAGAGCCCATGATTACGATCAATACAGAAGGTACATCGATAAATAAACCAATACCGCCACTGGTCACCATGGCGCCAATAATAAATGCAAAAGCACCAATAATACCTATCAGGGTAGCTAAATCCACAACCTCTCCTCAATCGCAGTGATGACTCTGCTTTTTGTGCTCTATTAAAAACGGCTTCGCACGGTAAATTCGATATGTTATATCAATCGTATGATGCAATCATAAGGTGAATCGTTTTGCATTGCTGCAAAAGTTTCTCAAGTCATTATGATAATCAGTAATACGTGTTTCAAGAAATCATTTTCGTTAACAATTTAAAATCTTAACTCTTTATCGGACAAAGTCGGCTCAAGTTTAGCTCGATTTTATTGTTTCTAAAAAAAATTCAATAACAAAGCGTGCTGTTGAGCAAATAACCGACGACTGTATTTGACCGATACGCTGGGCTGATATACCTTGTCACACGCGCAAAGAAAGGAAAATTAATCGTGGCTAAAAAACCAGAAAATCTCAGTTTTGAGCAATCTTTATCTGAGCTCGAAACCATTGTCGCTCACTTAGAGCAAGGTGAAGTGTCACTTGATGACGCGCTAAAACAATTTGAGCGTGGTATTAATTTGGTTCGTCAAAGCCAAACTAAGCTTGAACAAGCTCAGCAAAAAGTGTCTATCTTATTAAATGAAAATGATGTCGAACTCGCACCATTTACCGTTGACGCAGAATAATCTCAATTCGTAATATTGAAGCATAGGTCTTAATACGTGTTAGCTGAAGCAATCAAAACTTACCAAAAACGAGTTGATGCCATTCTTGAACAGCATTTAAATCAGCTCGATGATGCAGCCCCTAATTTAAAAGCGGCAATGTTGCACGGCGCATTATTGGGCGGCAAACGCATTCGCCCTTTTTTAGTTTACGCTGTAGGTAACATGTTCAGTGTTAATGTTAATGCTCTAGACAAAGCTGCTGCTGCCATTGAATGCATACATGCTTATTCATTAATTCATGACGATTTACCCGCTATGGACAATGATGCACTGCGCCGCGGCCAACCTACGGTTCACATCGCATTTGATGAAGCCACAGCGATTTTAGCGGGCGATGCACTGCAAACATTAGCATTTGAAATCATGACGTCAATCAGTGATGATTTAACCCCGACTCAACAACTTGCTATGGTGAGAGTATTAGCAAAAGCCGCGGGTTATCAAGGCATGTGTGGTGGTCAGGCCATTGATCTAAGCGCCACTAATCACAGTATTGATTTACAACGCTTAACCGAATTACACAATAAAAAAACCGGGGCATTAATCAGCTGTGCCGTAGAAATGGCGTTAATTGCAGCCAATGCCCCCGCAGAACAATATCAACTGATGATGCAATACGCCCAAGCCTTAGGCTTAGCGTTTCAAGTTCAGGACGATATTTTAGATATAACCGCAAGCACGGAAGAGCTTGGGAAACCTCAAGGAAGTGATGAGCAATCCAATAAAAGCACCTTCCCGAAACTGTTAGGTCTTGATGGTGCAAAGGCCTGTGCGGAACAACTAATACAAGATGCACTATCAGCGCTGACTAAATTGCCATACAATAGCCAGTTAATTGCAGACTTCGCCCGCTACATTATTGAGCGAAGATTATAATAAAGAGTCAGAATATCTCGCTATGAGTTTCGATATTTCTAAATTCCCAGTACTAGCACAAGCTAATACGCCAGAAGAATTACGGAAGCTACCGCAAGGTCTTCTTCCACAAGTGTCTGATGAACTTAGACAATTCTTACTTCAGTCTGTTGGTATTTCCAGCGGACATTTTGCGTCTGGCTTAGGCACAGTTGAATTAACTGTGGCCTTCATTATGTCTACAACACCCCAGTTGATCGATTAATTTGGGACGTTGGTCATCAAGCATATCCACATAAAATTTTAACGGATCGTCGTGAGCGTATGCACACCATTAGACAAAAAAATGGTTTGCACCCTTTCCCATGGCGTGAAGAAAGCCAATACGACACCTTTAGTGTGGGTCACTCTGGTACGTCTGTCAGTGCAGCTTTAGCCATGGCTGTTGCCGCAGAAAAAGAAGCCGAAGGTCGTAAAGTGGTTGCGGTCATCGGCGATGGTGCCATGACGGGTGGTATGGTGTTTGAAGCCATGAACCACGCAGGTGATTTACACAAAGACATGCTGGTTGTGTTGAACGACAATGAAATGTCGATTTCTGAAAACGTCGGCGCACTAAACAACCATTTAGCTCAATTGATGTCAGGGCGTTTTTACACCACTATCCGCGAAAACAGCAAAAAAGTGCTCAAAGGCATGCCCGTCATTAAAGAAATGGCCAAGCGCACCGAAGAACACTTAAAAGGCATGGTTGTTCCAGCCACATTATTTGAAGAGTTAGGTTTTAATTACATTGGCTACTATTGATGGCCACGACGTGGATTCATTAGTTGAAACTCTGCGTAATATGCGTAATTTAAAAGGCTGCACAAATGCTGCATATCATGACCAAGAAAGGTCGTGGTTATGAGCCCGCAGAAAAAGACCCCATTGGTTGGCATGCGGTGCCTAAATTTGACCCTAGCCAATTTAAAAAACCGGCAACTAAGCCAGGTTTACCAACGTTCTCGCAAGTTTTTGGCAAATGGCTATGCGATGTCGCAGCCCAAGATGACAAGCTGATGGCGATAACGCCAGCAATGCGTGAAGGCTCGGGTATGGTTGAGTTTTCGCAGCGTTTCCCGAAACAGTATTTTGATGCAGCCATCGCCGAACAGCATGCTGTAACATTGGGCGCCGGATTTGCCTGTGAAGGACTAAAACCCGTCGTTGCGATCTATTCAACCTTTTTACAACGCGGTTATGATCAATTAATTCATGATGTTGCCTTGCAACGTTTACCCGTATTATTTGCCATTGACCGTGGTGGCATTGTGGGCGCAGACGGCCAGACTCACCAAGGCGCTTTTGACTTAAGCTTTATGCGCTGTATCCCCAATATGGTAATTATGGCGCCATCTGACGAAAATGAATGTCGCCAAATGCTGTATACCGGATATTGTTATCAAGACGGTCCACTGCTGTACGTTACCCAAGAGGGAGCGCAACTGGTGCCGAGCAAGTCGAACAGATGACAGCCTTACCGATAGGTAAAGGGCTAATAAAACGTCAAGGTAAAAAGATAGTCATTGTTAACTTTGGTACCACGTTAGCTGCAGCACTAGAAGCTGCTGAACAAATTGACGCTACTGTTGCAGATATGCGTTTTGTGAAGCCTTTGGATGTCGACTTACTGGCAGAGCTTGCAAATAGCCACGATATTATCGTCTCAGTAGAAGAAAACGCCGTTTTAGGTGGTGCAGGCTCTAGCGTATTAGAAACACTACAAAGGATGCGGATTGTAAAACCGGTATTATTGATTGGTTTACCAGATGAGTTCATTAAGCATGGCTCACCAGATGAAATTACCGCTGAACTGCAACTGGACGCTCCAGGTATTTTGGCGCAAATCCAGGCCTTTATTGCTTAAAGGTTTACGATAATTTAAAGCATAAAAAAGGACTGAAAATTCAGTCCTTTTTTGTATCTATTATTTGAGTTGAATTTATGCTTCAACGTCTACGCTATTACCGCCTTGAGATACCATTACCATGGCAGGACGTAACAAACGGTCGTTAAGCAAGTAACCTTTTTGCATCACCATCATAACCGTGTTAGCAGGATACTCAGCACTTGGTTGCATACCAATAGCTTGGTGATGGTCAGGGTTAAATGCATCGCCTAGTGGGTTAACTTGGGTGACACCAAATTTTTCTACCGATGTTAAGAAACCTTTCATGGTTAACTCAACGCCTTCATAAATGGCTTTAGTCGCTTCGTCTTCAGGATCTGTTCCCTGTAGCGCACGCTCCATATTATCAATCACTGGCAATAATTCATTGGTGAACTTTTCTAACGCAAACTTACGCGCTTGTTCAACATCTTTTGCTGCACGAGTACGGATATTTTGCGTTTCTGCTGCTGCGCGCATTTCAACATCTTTACGCTCTTCAAGTGCAGCTTGGCTTTCTGCTAATTGCTGCTCTAGTTCTTCAATGCGAAAATTGGCTTGGGTCAATTCATCCATCAAACTCGCTTCATCAGCCACGACTTCAGGTGTTACCACATCTTCCACTTGATCTTGCGGTGCGTTGTTCGATTCGTTGCTCATTTTCACTCCAGCTAAAAAAATGCAATATTGGATATATTAATACAAAAATAAAGTGGCCAACTGCTGATTAATTGACAGCAATTATCACACTTTTAATAAGTTTGTGTATATTATGGGGATCAATTCTTATGTTTCAAGGCCTAAAGGCAGAACAAACACGAATATGACTAAATTGTTCAACACAATCGGACTTATCGGCAAACCACATCACCAAGGGATCAACCAAACCCTGAGACGTTTGCATCACTGGCTCAGTGTTCAGGGCTTTAATGTGATTGTAGAGGAACGTGTATCCGCTGAGCTTGGTAGCGATATCTGTTCGATGGACTTGCCCGAAATGGGCGAGCATTGTGACCTTGCCATCGTGGTGGGTGGCGACGGTAATATGCTGGGTGCTGCACGTGTACTGGCACGTTTTGATGTGGCCGTTATAGGCGTAAACCGAGGTAATCTTGGCTTTTTAACCGACCTGCCTCCCGACAACTTTGAAAATGCATTGTCTAAAGTCTTAGACGGTGAGTTTGAAACTGAACATCGTTTCTTACTCGAAGCGGAAGTTCATCGTCATGGTAAAATCACCTCCAGCAACACTGCTGTCAATGAGGCGGTTTTGCACCCGGGTAAAATTGCGCACATGATCCAATTTGAGGTGTATATCGATGAGCAATTTATGTACAGCCAACGTGCTGATGGCATGATTGTCTCAACCCCTACTGGATCGACTGCCTATTCTTTATCGGCAGGAGGATCGATTTTAACCCCTAATTTACAAGCACTTATTTTAGTACCTATGTTTCCGCATACGCTGTCATGCCGACCGATTGTGGTCGATGCTTGCAGTAATATAAAATTAGTTGTGTCGCCTAACAATGGGGAAAATCTTGAAGTCAGCTGCGATGGTCATGTGCATTTAGCCGTTTTACCAGGTGATGAAATTTTTATTCGTCGCTCTAATGAACGCTTACGATTAATTCATCCTAAAGGGCATAACTACTTTCATGTTCTTCGAAATAAATTAGGTTGGGGCAGTAAACTTTTCTAACCTTTGATAGAGCTCACACCTTGCATCTCTCTCGCGTGAAACCCTTCACATTACCAAGCACTAAATAACGTTATCTTAAGCCACTCGCTAAATCGAGTGGCTTTAATTTTGTGTTTACCTCACAAGCTAAAATGTGATCTAAAACAAACATTAAAAATACAGCTATTAGAGGTAGATCTCACTTCTACTCGCGAGATGTGTTTCCGGTGTATTCGATGATCTCGATCAACACTTTTAACACTTAAATAACGTCTATTACGCCCTAGTTAGCAAAAAGCTAACAAATAATAACAATTTAATACCCACTATTAGTGATACAGAGGTATACATGACATTTTTACAGTTACTAGCAAGCTTAACGCCCATTATAAGCGTAATGATATTTTTAGTACTCATGCGCTTACCGGCATCCAAAGCTATGCCAATATCAGCGATTGCAACAGGTCTGGCTGCAGTCTTTATTTGGCAAATGGACACTACGCTGCTCGCAGCTTCAGTTGTAGAAGGACTTTTATCCGCATTAACACCGCTTACCATTATTTTTGGCGCGGTGTTTTTGTTAAATACCCTTAAATATTCTGGCGCAATGGACACCATCCGCTCAGGTTTTACCAACATTAGCGCCGACGCGCGAGTGCAAGTTGTCATTATATGTTGGTTATTTGGCTCATTTATCGAAGGTTCTGCAGGCTTTGGTACACCAGCGGCAATTGGGGCGCCGTTGTTAGTGTTACTAGGCGTGCCACCTATTGCAGCTGCAGTAGTTGCATTGATAGGTGACTCAACAGCAGTATCATTTGGCGCAATTGGCTTACCCGTATTATTTGGTATGGAGCAAGGCTTAACTGAAGGTGGCGTTAACATGGCTGCGGGTCAATTTGCTGAACATGGCGGCACCTTTGTCGGTTATGCACAGTTTATTGCTAAGCACATGATCACCATCGATTTAATTACCGGTACGCTCATTCCACTCGTCATGGTTTGTGTATTAACCGGTTTCTTTGGTCGTAACAAATCAATTAAAGAAGGCCTACAAATTTGGAAGTTTGCCATTTTTGCAGGTTTTGCATTTACGATTCCAGCATGGTTAATTAACTTCTTCGCTGGCCCAGAGTTTCCATCTGTTATTGGTGCGTTAGTTGGTATGGCGTTAGTCATTCCTGTGGCTAAAAAAGGCTGGTTACTGCCTTCACAACCTTGGTGCGACTTTAGTGAAAATGACAACAAATCTGAAGAAGAGTTAGCGGTTGATCAAACCCCTGTTAAATTTTCTCAAATTGCAGCTTGGTCTCCATATATCATTATGGCAGCGCTATTAGTTCTGTCTCGTGTTATTGGTCCTTTCAAGAGCTGGTTAACGAGTTTCAACATTAGCTGGACAGGATTACTTGGTACTGAGTTAAAAGCGGGCTTTGCCACCTTTTATGCACCCGGCATCTTCTTCGTCGCAGTCTGTTTATTCGGTTTTGTATTATTTAAAATGAAACCAAAAGCAATGCAGCAGTCTTTCACTGTATCGTGCAAATCTATGTTACCGACGATTATTTCATTAGGCGCGTCAGTGCCAATGGTTAAAATCTTCCTAAACTCTGGTGAAAATGGTGCAGGCCTCGCGTCTATGCCAGTTGCGCTAGCTGACTTATTGGCTAGTAGCATGGGAGCTGTTTGGGCATGGGTATCACCGGTTGTGGGGATTTTCGGTGCATTCTTGTCTGGTTCTGCCACCTTCTCAAACATGATGTTCTCTGGTTTACAGTATTCTGTAGCCGACAATATCGGCATGAACCATGCTTTAGCATTAGCACTTCAAGGTATTGGCGCTAACGCTGGTAACATGATGTGTGTGATGAACGTAGTAGCTGCTGCAACTGTTGTAGGTATGGCTGGACGTGAATCTGAAATTATTCGTAAAACAATGCCTATCGCCCTTGGCTATGCCATGGTAGCTGGCACTATCGCAGTGATTTGGGGTGGATTTTAATCCACGCTAATTGCTGTAGAGTATGACAACTCAATGCATTTGAAGCTGCAATAATCAGAAAAAGTTTATTGCAGCTTCTACAATTGAGATTAACGATAGCTGGCAAACATAGCCTGCTAAATATTAGAGTGTTAAGAGAGCAAGTTATGACTATTAACTATCAAGTAGTAATGGATATTTTAACGTCTCAATTGGGAAGCGATGCTGTCTCAAATGATCCTGTACGTCGCTTTGCCTGGTCTACGGATGCGAGTTACTTCCGTATCGTACCAGAAATTGTTGTCCACGCTGATACCGTAGAACAAGTCAAAATCACCCTTAATGTTGCTAGAGCACATAATGTGCCAGTGACATTTCGCGCAGCAGGTACAAGTTTATCTGGTCAAGCTATTGGCGAAGGTATTTTATTAATACTAGGTCATGATGGCTTTAGAACTATTGACATTAGCGAAGATAAATCATCTATTGCGTTAGGTGCTGCAGTTATTGGTTCTGACGCTAACGCGGCATTGAAACCATTTAACAAAAAGATAGGCCCAGACCCAGCTACCCTCGCCTCTGCACAGATTGGCGGCATGGTTGCCAACAACGCATCAGGCATGTGCTGTGGTACAGCACAAAACAGTTACCAAACCATCAAGTCGGCAAAATTAATGCTAGTCGATGGCACTGAATTAGACACAGGTTGCCCTCACTCAAAAGCCGCATTCAGTCAATCGCATGCCATGTTATTAGCAGCGTTAACAGACTTAGCTGAGTTAACTCAAAATAACCCAACGTTAGCGGCACGTATTCGTAAAAAGTTCTCGATTAAAAATACTACGGGTTACAGCATCAACTCTTTGGTCGACTTTACTGACCCATTCGACATCATTAACCACTTGATTGTGGGCTCTGAAGGTACCTTAGCCTTCGTTAATGAAATCACTTACCACACCGTTGAAGAAGCGCAATTTAAAGCCTCTGCCATGGCAGTATTTTTCAACATGGAAGATGCAGCCAGTGCTATCCCATTAATTAAGGGTGACAGTGTTGCTGCGGCAGAATTACTCGACTGGGCGTCAATTAAGTCAGTAACCGGTAAAACGGGGATGCCAGAATGGTTAAGTGAGCTACCTGAAGGTGCAGCCATCCTGTTGATTGAATCTCGCGCCAATGATTCACAAACACTGGATAGCTATACTAGTGACGTTATTGAAAAAATTGCCCACATTAAAACTGAGCGCCCAATTGAGTTCAGTAAAGATCCAGCAGTATTTGGTCAATACTGAAGTCAGTGCGTTCAGGCTTGTTCCCTATTATTGGTGGCGCGCGCCCTAAAGGCACCTCAGTCATTATTGAAGACGTGGCATTTGAACTTGAACATTTAGCAAATGCAGCGGCTGATTTAACCGCGCTATTCCATAAGCACGGCTATCCTGAAGGGGTTATTTACGGCCACGCACTTGCGGGTAACTTCCACTTTATCATCACGCCGACTTTCGCATCACAAGGTGATATCGACCGTTTCCATGCCTTTATGCAAGATGTGGCAGAAATGGTCATCGACAAGTATGACGGTTCAATGAAAGCTGAGCATGGTACAGGCCGTGCGGTAGCGCCATTTGTTGAAATGGAATGGGGTAGCGATGCATATACCCTCATGAAACAGATTAAGCAGATTTTTGACCCTAGCGGTTTATTAAACCCAGGTGTGATATTAAATGATGATGCCCAAGTGCACGTTAAAAATATCAAACCATGTCCAATTGTCGATGATTTTGTCGACAAGTGTATTGAGTGTGGTTTCTGTGAAAAGACCTGCCCAACATCAGCGCTTAACTTCTCGCCACGTCAACGTATTGCCGTGTTACGTGAAATTGAACGTTTAGAGCAATCTGGCGATAAGCAAGCCGCTGCTGAAATGCGTGCCAGTGCCAAATACGATGTTGTTGATACCTGTGCTGCGTGTCAGTTATGTACAATTGCCTGCCCTGTTGATAACAGCATGGGTCAGTTAGTGCGTAAATTACGTACTCCATACATCACCACAACAGAACAAAAAGTACTCGACTTCCAGGCAAAACATTTTGGCGCGGTTAACCAAGTCATCAGTACTGGTTTTGATATCTTAGGCATCCTTCATAAAGTGACCGGTGACACCGTAACTAACTCACTCATGAATGCTGGCCGAATGATCACCAAAGAAGTGCCTTATTGGAACCCTGACTTCCCTAAAGGCGGTAAAGTAGCCAAGCCATCGGCACATAAACCTAACCAACAAACTGTGTTGTACTTCCCAGCTTGTGGTGGCAGAACCTTTGATCCTACACCAAAAGATCCTGACAACCGTACCCTGCCAGAAGTGGTTATTACCTTGTTAGAGCGTGCAGGTTATAACGTGATTATTCCAGACAATACGCGTCATTTATGCTGTGGCCAAATGTGGGAATCAAAAGGCGACTTTAAAAATGCCGACGCCAAGCGTGATGAGCTCATTGATGCGCTAAGTAAGATGTCTGACAATGGTAAAGTCCCTGTCGTGGTTGATGCCTTGTCTTGTACTTACCGTACATTAACAGGCAACCCTAAAGTGGCCATTACCGACCTAGTCGAGTTTATGCACGATAACTTACTGCCTAACATGACGATTACCAAAAAATCTAACGTCACCTTACACCAAGGCTGTAGCGCCCGTAAGATGAAGCTAGAGCCTAAACAACAAGCCATTGCTGATGCATGTGCCAACCATGTGGTATTGCCAGCAGGGATTACTTGTTGCGGTTATGCCGGTGAAAAAGGCTTATATAAGCCAGAAATTAACGCCAGTGCATTACGTAATATCAAAAAACTCATTCCAGCAGAAACCAAAGAAGGTTACTACGCAAACAGAATGTGTGAAGTGGGCTTAACCCAACATAGTGGTATTTCGTACCGTCACTTAGCTTACCTTTTAGAAGAGTGTACTCGTTAAGGGTTGCAAGGTTATTTATGCCTGTTTAAGGGCATAAAACACAATGGGCATTGATATAACATCAATGCCCATTTTTATTGCAGAATGTAAATATATTCTTCAACGTTAAGTGTTACGGCTAAATCACCTCAATACACTCTAAAAGCTGTTGTTGCAAAACATCTGCATCGAGTTGCTTGTCACTAATGATTTCAATCCGCGAATCAAGTGCATCATCATGCTCACCTAGGTTCAAATGACCATCAACCATATTGACGGTTAATACGCCATCAAGTGTAATAACAATGGCTTTTAATCTCAGTACCTTTAACTCTTTTACCGACTCAATCCACTGCATAAACGATTCAAAGCTTAAACAACGCTGACTATCAATAATCCAACCGTAACTGACACAGCCTTCGCCTTGGTTAGTTTTGAAAACATAACCCTGCTGCGCAAGTTGTTGTTGAAACTCATCATCGGTATGGGTTGATGGCGCACTGGGCAAAAACCATTGCTCAGCACCAGGACTCAGCATGCTTTTAGGTTTGAGGGTTGGTAATGGTTGCTTGTGACGTTGAGCAGTTGATTTATCCAGTTGCGTGTAAATGTACTGCAATTGCTCAAGTTGGATAAGTTGGCTGTTATTGTAAATAACCGACGTATCGGCGCGATTAAGCTTTGTCATATAGCCTGTCAAAGCCTGCTTATCTTGCTCAGCATAATATTGGGCTTTATTGGCCATCACAATATCAGCCACCTGTAACTGCTGAATAAAAATCTCGTGGCGGTTATAGCGCTCGTCACTGACTTTACGGGCATCAACGACACATAAACTCGTTTGCACCTTGATAACGTGTTGAAAATGTTCTGCTTGTAAAAGCTTAACGATCTCCGCAGGGTGACTTCAACCCTGTAGGTTCAATCAATAATCTATCTGGTTTTGCTTGCTGGATCAGCTGCGTAATGGCCACTTGTGTAGGCACGCCTGCTGCGCAGCATAAACAACCGCCAGGCACTTCTTTGATGGTTATGCCTGGTGTTGCTTGCGTATGCAACAAACCGCCATCAATGCCAATCTCGCCAAACTCATTGACCAGCACCGCCCACTTTTCATGAGCTGGTTTATTGGCCAATAACTGCTTAATGACTGTGGTTTTGCCCACACCCAAAAAGCCAGTAATAATATTCGTTTTTATCGGTTTAGTGATCATTTTTTGGTTTTCGCGTATTTACCTTTGCGAGTAGGCTTTGCCTCACCTTGTGACGGTTTACCACGTTTATGTTTAAACGCTTTTTTCGGTTTTTCTGGGCTCACATCGCGATACCGAGCAGGTAATGGTGCACCTTCTTCATAACCTTGTGGCGTAACCGTCACTAATGTTTGCCCAATTAGGTGCTCAATTTCAGCTAATAACTCAAGCTCTTGCGGGCTCACTAACGATATCGCTTCACCAGTCAACCCTGCACGGCCTGTACGACCAACGCGGTGTACGTAATCTTCACACTCTTCAGGCAGCTCAAAATTAATCACCCGTGGTAAGGCTTGAATGTCTAAGCCTCTTGCCGCCAAATCAGTCGCAATTAGCACACGTAACTGCCCTGCTTTAAATTCTTCTAACGCGCGATTGCGTGCTCCTTGGCTTTTATCACCGTGGAAGACCGCCGACTTAATACCGTCTAATGACAATTCGCGGTATAAATGCTCTGCCGTTTCTTTGCGGCTAGTAAACACCATGACTTGTTGCCAATTGTGTTTACCAATCAATTCTGACAATAATTCAGCTTTACGGCGCACATCAACTTTATACACTTGCTGGCTAACATTAGCCGCTGTGGTTTGGGTTTCAACGTGCACATATTCAGGTTGGTTAAGCATGTTAGCTGCCAAGCTTTTCACATCGTCAGAGAAGGTCGCAGAAAACATCATTGTATGATGTTGTTTAGCGATTAAACGCTTCACTTTTTCAATGTCTTTAACAAAACCTAAATCGAGCATGCGATCAGCTTCGTCAATGACTAAATGGGTCACTGAAGATAAATCCAATTCATGTTGGCCAATAATGTCAAACAAACGACCTGGTGTAGCCACTAACACATCAACACCCTGCTCTAATGCTTTACGCTGAGGATTAATGCTTGCGCCGCCATAGATTGCCAAACTTGAAAGTTCAGTGAACTGGGCGTATTTCACGAGGTTTTGTTCTATTTGAATAGCCAACTCACGAGTGGGAGTCATGATTAGCACCCGCAATCTTACTGCTGGGCTCAACGCTTCTACCGGCTGCTGCAACAAATGGTGTAACAACGGCAACGCAAATGCCGCCGTTTTACCGGTACCGGTTTCGGCACTGGCCAACACATCTTGCCCATTGAGCGCTAGTGGGATCACCGTTTGTTGAACTGGGGTGGCAGAGTGATAACCTGATTGATTGATCGCATCCAATAACAATGGCGATAATCCTAGCGAAGTAAATGACATAACAAACTCAATAGACAATGAAATAGTCCGCTATTGTATACTAATCTTCGGGCGTATTAACTATTTCAATTAGGGACTGTTGAGTATGTTCCAATCAAAATTGACTAAAATGGATAATGCTATCTGGCTGTAAATTGATTTATCTGAATAGGCTCTGTGCGTTGTTGTAAATAGTTTTGTTCAAACTCTTCATGGCATAAAGCATGTGAAAACCAGTACCCTTGACCATAATCGCAACCCGCCAACTCAAGCAACGCTCGCTGCTCTTCAGTTTCTATGCCCTCAGCAATCACTTTCATGCCCAATTTATGCGCCATTACTATCATCGCTTCACATAGGCTTAAATCGTTACTGTCTGGCATTAGGTTATTCACAAAAGATTTATCAATCTTGAGGTAATCGATATTAAATTTTCGTAAATAAGAAAGCGATGAGTAACCGGTACCAAAATCATCTAAAGCGACCTCAAGCCCAGCATCACGATAGGCCAATAGTTTCGACTCTACATTTTGCTCTTTGTCGAGTAGCAAGCCTTCGGTAATTTCGATACAAATATGATGTGGATTAACATGCAGTTCATCCATTTGTAATAACCAATCCTGAACATCTGTGGTTTCATCTTTAAACTGTACCGGCGATTTATTAATGCTGATTTGAATATCGGCATTAAATATTTCTGCCCATCGAGCAGATTGTTTGACTGCTTGGTTAAATACCCAATTACCGATCTCAATAATCATTCCGGTTTCTTCTGCAATGGGAATAAAATCAGCGGGCGGCACAAACCCCATTGTAGGGTGCTTCCAACGTATAAGGGCTTCTGCTTTTACCACTTTATCTGTGGTCAAATCCACAATGGGTTGATAATACAATTCGAATTGTTGCTGGATAATGGCATTTTTTAACTCTTGTACCAGTACCATACGTTTTTGAGCATCATTTTGCATCTCAGGCGTAAAATAGTTAAATCGATTTCGCCCATGGGTTTTAGCTGAATACATGGCTTGATCAGCATTTTTAAGAAGCGCTTCAGTTGTGGTGGCATCATCAGGGAATAAAGTGATCCCAATACTGCCACTAATATAGGCCGTTTGCTCGCCTAAAATGTAAGGCTCTGCTAACCGTTTAAGGATCTGCCCAGCAACACGATCTACACCATGGTTATCATCTAAATTGGTTAACACTATCGTAAATTCGTCGCCACCCAAACGTGCCACTACATCTGATTCACGTATACAATCTTTTAAACGTTCAGCGGTTTCTAACAACAATACATCACCCATATCATGGCCAAGCGTGTCATTAATTTC
Organism: Shewanella phaeophyticola; assembly: GCF_025398315.1. GTDB lineage: Bacteria > Pseudomonadota > Gammaproteobacteria > Enterobacterales > Shewanellaceae > Shewanella > Shewanella phaeophyticola. The sequence continues at coordinate 829,713 of NZ_JAODOQ010000001.1, read as the reverse complement.
TTTAAAATAATCCAAATCTAAAAACATCAATGCAAAATGGTTATGTTGCCTATCACTATGCAGCACTTCTTTACTCAAAAACGCCATTAGCATTCTACGATTTGGTAATCCCGTTAATGCATCATAATTAGCTTGGCGCCAGATTAACTCTTCTGTTTGTTTTTTCTCGGTGATGTCAGAAAACAATGCTACAAACCTAGCTTTATGTGCTTTGGTTTTACTGATGGCATTAATGGTTAATAAGATGAGGTAGTTTTCGCCATTTTTGCGCCTCATCCATACTTCACCTTGCCAACGACCTAATTGATTGAGTTGTTTATCAAGCCTATCGTAAAACTTTTTAGGTTGTAATTCAGATTGAAAAATACGTAGGTGTTGCCCTTGGATTTCATCTCGGTGAAAACCTGTGATCATTGAAAACGCAGGATTAGAATCAATAATAATTCCTTGTGAAGTGAATACGCTCATCGCCTCACTGGAGTTTTGATACACTGATGCAGCAACACTTAATGACTCTTCGAATTGTTTAATATCAGTGATATCACTGACCGTACCACACACTCGCAATGGCTGACCTTTATCATTAACAGCAACCACTTTGCCAGTTTGTAATATCCAACGCGTTTCGCCCTGTAAATTAGTCAATTGATATTCAATGCGTTGATTAACCGTATGCCCTAAACGAATATCGCAAATAGAGCGTAAAAACTTAAATTTATCATGCGGTTTAATTGCCGCGAGCCACATTTTAGGATGATCATTTAATGCCTTAGTAGAACAACACAAAATGTCGGCACTATAACGATTAGTCTTCATTGTATGTTGAACAACATCCCAATCCCATACCCCAAGTTCACTACTGTCAAGTACCAAATCCAGTTGTTCTTTACTTTGTAATAACGCACTTTCTGCTAATTTATGCTGCGTAATATCTAAAAAACCGGCAATCACTAAAAATCCATTATTTTCAGTATTACGTCGGCACACAACCGTGACATGGGTATAAACAATCGACCCGTCTTTCGCGACAAATCGCTTATCTATTTCATATTCGTCTAATTCTCCTTTGACCATTTTGTCATAAAGCAACAAATCTTTATTTAAGTCATCAGGATAAGTTAACTCTGCCCAAGTCAGGGTTTTCAACTCACTCTCACTATAACCGAACATTTCACATAAATAGGGGTTTACTTTGAGCCAATATTTAGCTTTTGAGGTAATTGAAATACCTATGTTGCCAATATCAAATTGACTATTAAACAAAAGTCCTCTTGTAACCTCACTTGCATATCGCGTTCACGAAACACGACAGAACTAAACAAGCGACCAATCACCATTGTCAAAATTGGAAAAATAATCAAAATGGGAATGGCAACAACCTTTATGGCGTCGATACCAAGTTCAATAGGCAGTAAAAAAAGAGATAATAACAACAGAAAGTGGAGTGCTAACCCAACTAAATAAAAGCTCAAGTAGCTAATATCATCCAGTTTGTGTTTGACAAAATAACGCCAGATCAAGCCAAATAAACCACTGAAACATAACATCGTGATGCCAACAAGCATCCCAGTACCGGCTAAATTATAACGGTAAAAAGCCATGCAACTAGCGGCAATTAAGGTGGGCACCAAACCAAAAAATAGGCCAGATAGGCACAATAGCACTGAGCGAGTATCAAATAACAAGCCTTGCTCGAACACTAATGGCGTCATCATGATAATAACGCCAATAATGCCTATTAGTGTTCCCATACCGAGTTGCCATAATGCGAGGTGAGATTGACGTTGATATGATGGGAAAAGCGAATACAAGTATACCAACGCTAATAATAGCCCGGCATTTTCACAAAATGACAAAAAAATATTCAGATTGATCATCTAGACAATTCCCTTACGCAAGCCTATCAAGCTTAATGCATCCTAGCAGTCTGTATTTAGTGTAGCAGAATCAAATCATAGCCATAATTCTAGCGTTAGTTATACCGCATGATGCCAGATAAATAAATTAAAAATAATGAATATTTACCAATGGGTTAACGACAAAACCTCTCACGATTCAATGCTAACATCTTTATTATTTGGTATAGCGCCTACGGGCGGCTTAAATATCGATATTTAATGCCTTTCGTCTTATGTGTGTATGTGCACTCAAACAGCATCAGAAATATGAAAAATACATCGCCATCAAAAAAGCGATTAAGCCACAAATTTACCCCATCAATTTTAGCAAGAACACCATGTTAGTAACAATATAACACTTAAGCGTTAATTTTATACGCAAGCGCATATATCACAAGATCACAGTTCGACTAAAATCATGATCAATGTAGTAAAAGAACACATATTTAATGCGCCACCAATCAATATTTAGCGTCAAATCACAAAACACATCGGACCATGTTGGTATTTTTACTACAAATAAGATTTAAAATTAATATAAAGGGGTACAACTTATGGCGACTAAATTCTTTATTCCAAGTGTCAATATTCTTGGTCAAGGCAGTGTCGATGAAGCAATAAACGACATTAAAGCACTTGGATTTACTAAAGCATTAATCGTGACCGACAAACCATTAGTCAGTATTGGCCTAGTGGCAAGAGTACAAGACAAACTGAATACCCAAGGTATTGAGGTCGTTATTTTTGATGGTGTTCAACCTAACCCAACAATTGGCAATGTCACCACGGGACTAGAATTACTCACCAATAACCAATGTGATTTTATTATTTCATTAGGTGGCGGCTCGCCGCACGATTGCGCTAAAGGGATAGCGTTAGTGGCAACCAATGGCGGTCAAATTAAAGACTACGAAGGTGTCGATGTATCAACCAAACCACAGATGCCATTAGTGGCCATTAATACTACCGCAGGCACAGCCAGCGAAATGACGCGCTTTTGTATTATTACCGACGAAACCAGACACATCAAAATGGCGATTGTTGACAAAAACACCACACCTATTTTATCAGTGAACGATCCAGAGTTAATGCTAGAAAAGCCAGCAGCACTTACCGCCGCGACCGGAATGGACGCACTAACTCATGCAATTGAAGCTTATGTGTCTATTGCAGCAAACCCGATTACCGATGCTTGCGCCGTCAAAGCCATTGAGTTAATAAAAGCCAACCTCGTAAATGCGGTTACTAGGGGTGATGACATTAACGCTAGAGAAAACATGGCTTACGCTCAGTTTTTAGCGGGTATGGCCTTTAACAATGCCAGCCTCGGTTATGTGCATGCTATGGCACATCAATTGGGTGGCTTTTATGATTTACCGCATGGCGTCTGTAACGCATTATTGTTACCTCATGTACAAACTTACAATGCACAAGTGGTACCAGAGCGTTTAAGTGATGTCGCTAAAGCTATGGGCGTTGATGTGAGCTCAATGACTGCAGAACAAGGCGCACAAGCGGCTATCGAGGCAATAAAAGCCTTATCGGTGGCAGTAAATATTCCGGCTAACTTAACCGAACTCGGCGTAAAAGCGGAAGATATTCCAACGCTTGCAGATAATGCATTAAAAGATGCTTGTGGTTTTACCAATCCTAAACAAGCAACCCATGACGAAATTAGTCAAATTTTTACTAACGCATTATAAAGGTTAAATTTAGCTTTACTTTTTAACGCTCGCAGCATGCTGCGAGCGTTATTTTTATCCATTATGAATTGTCGACTTTTAAAGCAAATATCTAATGATGACAATAGCTTATTTATAATTCAGCAAAAAGTGATGCATAGATCTAAGTTCTCGAAATAAGCATTGACCAAAACAAAAAATAAAGACTATGATGAAATCACTTAGATAGCGAATAGGTAGGTAAATAATGACAGCAATCACTCATGTATATAATTACACCGTTCGATGCCCGCACTATAAAGAAAATGAACAACCCGCAACATGGCTCAACCATATCGAAGTGAATCAATCATGTGAAATCGCGTTAGATCGTATCACCAAATGGCATAATATTTCTGGCACAAAATCGTTTGAACTCGATCAATTTGTGGTCAGAAAAGCTGACAATGAAGAAGCTTATTTTGCAATGCAAAGCAGCCGCTTAAAAAATGATGGCCACGCTTTAGTCACGTTTAAAATCCTGCTTGACCAATGTTGTCAAGATGCATCACCCAATGAAATCATGAATCATTTAATTGAAGACTACCAACACCGTATCGCTAAAGTTGAATAAACCCATTTTTTAACCTAGTTATATTGTTGTATCACTAGGACATTTCTTAAGGAGCAAATAATTCCGTTTATTTGCTCCTTTTTTTCCACTTAAGCAGCATTCGCTCGCATACCATGTGGAATAGGTAAACCATTTTCATTGATATTCACAAACACCATTTTATCAATAAAAGCAATTGGCGCGTGATTCACTTTATTGCGGATTTTACAACGCACCGTCACCGAACTCTGCCCTAAGCTGACTAATTCAAAACCAAATTCAACAATATCGCCAACATGGGCTGGCGCCATGAAGTTAATTTCTGAAATCACTTTAGCAATATGAAACTGACTGCGCATTTGGCAACTAGCAAAAATAGTCGCTTCTTCATTTACCCAGCTTAATAGCTGACCGCAACATAGAGTTTGACTACTATTAAGATGAATAGGCATAACGATATGACGTGTAAAATATTTCATAAGGACCTCGCGTGTTAATCCATTAATTAATGCCCTCTAGGCATATACCTCATAATGAGTAGCAACGATCAGGCCAAATATTTTTATTGTTTAAAATCAATAAAATAAAAATACAGATATGAATGATGCATTTATATTGCTCAAATTAAATGCAACTTCGCACCAAAAAAATACACAGACCGGGTTACCGACTGTGTATTACTTAAACGCTATTCACTTAACTTAGCTAACGAATAGCTTGCTTCAATGCAGTAACAAAAGTACTAATGTCTGGCGTGCTAATGTCATTGTGAGTCACTAAGCGTAATTGATGGCTCGGGCTCAGCAATATGCCTTTATTAGCAAGCGTTCGCGCCAACAATTTGGGGTTAATATGTTCAGACAAAGTGGCAAACACCATGTTGGTTTGCACTAAACTTTCATCTACTGCAAGTTCTGGTATTTCAACTAACATTTGCGCTAAAAGCTTAGCGTTATAGTGATCTTCGGCTAAACGTTCCACTTGATCTGTCAGGGCTAATTTTGCCGCCGCTGCGATAATGCCGGCTTGACGCATCCCTCCTCCTAGCATTTTACGCCAACGAGTCGCCTTAGCAATCAATCGCTCATCACCCAGTAAAATCGAGCCTATCGGCGCACATAACCCTTTTGACAAACAAATAGATACCGAGTCAAAGTACTGGGTAATGTCACTCATATTAATGCCTTGAGCAACTGCAGCGTTAGCGACTCGTGCACCATCGAGGTGTATTTTCAGGCCTCGATTAAAAGCCAAGCTCTGTGCCGCTGCCAAATAGTCCTGGGGCAGCACTTTACCGCCGATGGTGTTCTCTAAGCTCAATAACCGAGTACGAGCAAAATGCACATCATCAGGTTTAATCGCGGCTTCTATGTCACTGAGTAAAATGCTGCCATCAGTTTGGTTATTCAGTGGTTGGGGCTGAATACTGCCTAAAACGGCTGCTCCACCCCCTTCAAATTTATAATTATGGGCTTGCTGACCACACAGATACTCGTCACCTCGTTCACAGTGAGCCATTAGGGCGAGCAAATTAGCTTGAGTACCAGAGCTGACAAATAATGCACAATCAAAGCCAAACATGTCTGCGGCCATCTCTTGCAAGCTGTTAACGGTAGGGTCATCACCGTATACATCATCACCCACTTCAGCTTGTGCCATTGCTGCGCGCATCGCTTGAGTCGGTTTAGTGACGGTATCACTTCGAAAATCAATCATGGATTACTCTATTCTATTAAAGGCTAGTATTGGTAGCCGACGAAAACATTATTGACCAGCGGCAATGTCTGCAAGTGCGGTTAATGCTGCGTCATAATTAGGGTGTTCACTCACTTCAGCAACCAGTTCGTGATATTTTAAAATCCCCTGGGCATCAATAATAAAAATCGATCGCGCTAATAAACCACGATCTTTAATTAACAAACCGTATTTTTCACCAAAGTCACGCCAAACAGAGTCAGACAAGACTTTAATTTTGTCTACATTTTCAGTTTGGCAAAAACGTTTTTGAGCAAAAGGTAAGTCTTCACTTACGGTTAACATCACGACATCAGCGCCAAAGTGAGTAAACTCTTTATTAAAACGTTTGGTTTGTAATGCACACACACCAGTATCTAAACTCGGAACGGCACTAATCAGCACTGTCTTGCCTTTAAAGTCACTTAAACTCACTGGGTTAAATTTTTCATCGACCACTTTAAACAATGGCGCAGGGCTATTTATACTCGGTATGTTCCCTTCAAGGGCAACGGGAGTTCCGCCCATTGTAATCATGGTTTTATCGCCGGCAAAGGCCAACGAGCCCATCACAAAAGCAGATAATACTGTCGTTATAGTTAAACGAGAAATTAGTTTCATAAAAACTCCTGATAAAAAAACCAGCAAATGCTGGTTTTTTTGTTAGTAAACATCGCGCCCGCAAATTATTTTGCTGGAACTTCTTTTACATGTAAATCCATTTGTGGAAATGGGATTTCGATTTCAGCTGCATCGAGTGCATTTTTGATTTGCTCAAGTAATTCAAAACGTGTTGGCCAGTAGTCACCCGTGCTAACCCAAGGACGAACCACAAAATTAATTGATGAATCAGCAAGTTCAGCTAAGCCAATTGTGTAACCTGGATCTTTTAATACTGATTGGTTGTTATCTAACACATCAGCGATAACTTTCTTGGTTGTCGCAATATCAGCTGTGTAAGACACACCAATAGTTAAATCGATACGACGCTTTTCTAATGCAGAATAGTTAGTGATGGTACCGTTCATGATGGCAGAGTTTGGCGCGATAATGATTTTGTTGTCGCCTGTACGTAAGCGTGTTGAGAAAATAGTAATTTCATCAACGACACCTGCAGTACCTGCAGCTTCAATAAAATCGCCAACACGACATGGACGGAATAACACCATCAACACGCCTGATGCAAAGTTCGATAAAGAACCTTGTAATGCTAAACCAACAGCTAAACCTGCAGCACCGATAACGGCAACAAGTGATGCGGTTTGTACACCAACCTGACCCAGCGTGGCAATAATGGTAAATATAAATACTAATGCCCAAGCTAAGTTAGCAACAAAAGACACTACCGTTGCATCAACCTTACGGTTATTTAACACTTTAATGGTTAAACGTTTTGCAACGCCTGCAAGATATTTACCAATAATAAAGATAACAATTGCAGCTAACGCTTTTAGACCATATGTCATAAAGAACTCTGGTGCTTTCTCTATTAGTCCGTCTAAACCTTCTAGGTGTTCCATTTTTCTCTCCCTTAAATAAGCAGAATTATTCTGCCGAAATGATAAACTCAACTCTCCGATTGCGCTGACGCCCTTCTACTGTGGCGTTATCCGCTGCCGGTTTTTTGTTACTCATACCAACAACCTCAATGGATGTTGGAAGAAACTGATAATCATTAATCAATAATTGTTTAATTGTTTCCGCTCTTTTTAGCGACAACGCCATGTTAACTGTATCACTACCAATGTTATCCGTATGCCCTTCTAACCGAACACTCACCTGAGGATGCAGTTCGATATATTGCTGCACCCTAACTAAAGTAGGTCGCTGAGTCAGTAATACATTGGATTTATCAAAATCAAAGTAGACAGGTTGAAGAATTGAACCGAAACAATCTACCGCGACACTCACATCGGGTTGTTGACGACACTGCTCGGCAATTAACGCAGCATTATTGGTAATGGTGGCGCCGACTTCTGCTTCGTCAAACTCATCGTCGTCTTCGGCATCTTCATCAACGATGATAATGTCAGTATCAATACAGCCGTTAGCCATAACCACGGTATTGGCAGGCGTATCTTTGCAGGCATCCTTTTTATCAGGCACACCATCAAAGTCGCTATCAACCCAAGCCAATACGCTGGAAATAAAACAGCCAAACAAGATCAATGTCAAAGTTCGAACAATAATCATTAAAGCCCCCTTCGACATAGCATCGAGATATGTTAATAAGGCGTATATTAACGGTTTCTCGCTGGAATTAAAAGACAATACTTAATAATCAATACCTTGCAAAGTAAGTGTAATGCCAAAGCCATAAAACATCATAAGATTATCGACCATAAACGTAAAAACCGCACTTACACACGTAACTTAATTGTTTTAATTTCGTACAAGTCATTAACAAGCAAGTGTTTTTATTTTTTACTCTGAAACAATTTATAACACGCTCAATCTCTCTGTTCCCCCCATTAACATTGACTTTAACGCCCCTAAAAGGGTATATAAGGTTAGCTTTTTGGTGTTTGGTCAGCTTTTAGCATCAAAATGACATTATTTCTTATAAAAATTAACCAATAAAGTCGCTAAACGGTGTGTTTCTTTAATTATTCTCTTTTATCGAGAGGCAATTTTAAGGGGACTGCTAGACGATTAATGCAAACAAACTATTTCTGTGTCGACATTTTCGCACAGGCAATCACAAGCTTAAGGTGGAAGACTTAATGAGTGAAGCAAAACCACAAGGAACGATGTTTGGACACCCTAAAGGGCTGTTCTTACTGTTTACAACGGAATTATGGGAACGTTTTAGTTACTACGCTATGCGTGCAATCTTGGTACTTTATTTAGTCGATAAAGTACAAAGTGACCAAGCTGGAGGCGGCTTAGGCTGGACTGAAGCTGATGCATTATCTTTATATGGTACATTTACGGGTCTTGTATATTTAACCCCACTCATTGGTGGATGGTTAGCTGATAACGTTTTAGGTCAACGTAAAGCGATTTATATCGGTGGCTTCTTAATGGCCGCTGGTCAATTTACCTTAGCCGCTCCACATAGCTGGATGCCTGGTTTAGAAACCACCATATTTTATATTGGTTTAGGTACCTTAATTTTAGGTAACGGCCTATTTAAACCAAATATCTCAACTATGGTTGGTGATTTATATCCCGCTGGTGATCATCGTCGTGACGGTGCCTTTACTATTTTCTACATGGGTATTAACGTAGGTGCAGCTCTTTCAGGCTTTATTGTTGCCTGGGCATACACATCATTCGGCCATGAAGTTGTGATCGATGGACAAAGCGTATTTATCAACAACTGGCAAGCAGGTTTCTTCTGTGCTGGTGTTGGTATGATTCTCTCGTTAATCATTCAATTTATCTTCGCACAAAAACTGCTTGGCGATATCGGTACTGTTCCGGCGGCTAAACTTGAGCAAAGCAAGAACGAAGCTAAAGGCGAAGTGCGTAAAGAACCATTAACCAAAGTTGAACGTGACCGTATTAAAGTGATTATGGTTATGGGCCTGTTCACCATTATCTTCTGGGCTGGTTTTGAACAAGCCGGTGGTTTAATGAACTTGTTCACCAACAACTTCACAGATCGTATGATTGGCTCATGGGAAGTCCCAACAACTTACTTCCAATCACTGAATGCTATTTTCATTGTTGTATTCGCCCCAGTGATCGCCTCTATTTGGATTAAACTAGGTAAAAATGAACCTAACTCGCCAATTAAGTTTGCTTTAGGTTTATTCCTATTAGCTGTTGGCTTCTTATTCATGATGGGCGCTGTAATAGAAATGGGCGGCGACGCTTCTGTTAAATCAAGCATGTGGTGGTTAGTGGGAGCTTACTTCTTCCATACAATGGGTGAGCTGTGTTTATCACCCATTGGTTTATCAATGGTGACTAAGCTTGCTCCACTGCGTATTGCTTCATTAATGATGGGAGCTTGGTTCCTATTCATTGCCGCTGCAAACAAAATTGGTGGTTTAGTCGGTTCATTAATTGGTCATGGCGGCGCAGTTGAAGAGCAATTAGCAAACGCAATGGCTATCTTTGCGGGTATCGCGATAACCGCGACTATATCTGCAATTATCTTGTACTTAATGTCAGATAAATTGGTTGACTGGATGCACGGCGCAGAAAGCAAACTTGACACTGAAGAACAAGCATTAGAAGAAGAAATTGCAGTTACCGCTGAACATGAAGCGATTAAGCGTTAATAAAATCGACAAAAAAGTGATGCCTTAGCAACATATCATCACAATAAAAATCCCCTCCAAGTTAACTTGGAGGGGATTTTTTTATCATGTTAAGAAATATCCCCAATCAATGACAAGATAGCTGCATAAACCCACCCGCATTAATATCGGTTTGATAAACCAACCCTGTAAAACGGTTTTCCAGTAACTGTTGCTTATGCTGTTGATGATAGGTACCAATGCACAGCTTTTCATCCATCAACAAAGTTCGTCTTTGCACGCCAGCTTGATGCCAATTCACATCGCCCAATTGCAATGTGCTGGGTAACACTAACGGCATTAAATGATTGTCATGTCGTAAGTAACAACGTAAGCCATTGCCTGCCTGACCCACAGACACAGTGTACTGTTGCAGGTCGACACAAACATAGATGATATCTGTGAGAATATGTAAACCTGACCTGACCATACGCTTATTTAAATAGCTCAGCATATTATCAGGTTCAATTAGCGTGGTACTCAAGCCGTTACGAAACAGCTTAAGCTTTTGATTGATGAAACTTTTAAGTAATACACAGCCAAAAGCTGCGCTGTTATCTTCAGGGTGAAAATGCGCCATGTACATGACTAAATGACTGTCGCCAACCATAGTTGAATCAATAAAATAGGCACTTACATCATTATTTTTAAATAAGCTGTAATCAATAACAGCCCTAGGATAAAGGATGTGAGACGCTGGAAAAAGCTGTTGCTGTACACTCTTAGCGGCTTGAGCATTTTGTTCAAGTAGATGTAGGTTATCGGTTAACTCCAGGTAAGACAGTTCATTCATTTCATGCAAATGATTTTGGCTACTGGCATTCATTGGTGTCGCTGCGGTTAACATCGCTTGAATGATGGCTTGCTCAATAATGAACAAATCGGCAACAGGTTTGGTTAAATAATCGCTAGCACCAATACGTAATGCTTCGACAACATCAGCCATAACATCATTAGCAGAAATCACAATAGAGGGCACGGCGGGATTGATATCTTGCATTTGCCTCAGCATAGGCAAACCACCGAGCTCAGGTAAACCTAAGTCAGCAATAACAATATCAAACGTTGTTTGAGAAAAAAGTGCGATACCCTCTCTACCGTCATGAGCGAGGTGGACTTTAGCTCCCTGCCCTTGCAAAAAATCTGCAACGACATGACGAAATATAGGATCATCTTCAACAAAAAGGATTTCGACATCAGTTAACGCCATACTACAACCCCGCAGAAGTGTCTGAGGGGTTATATAGCCCCTGCTAATCTAGCTCATCAAGGTATTCGTCAAGTAACTCATCGTTTTCTTGATTAACAGGCATGTCGCCATCATACACTTTGTAATCCATATGCTGTAAATATGCGTCTTTTACAAATGCGTATGGATCGAGAGCATTGTCTAATAACCTTTCTTGGTCAATTGCTTCAGCACGAGAGTGCAAGCCTTTAAGGCCCATTTCAATACTGATTGCCAAAAAGTTAACTCGGATAAAGGAAAGTATAGACTATCCACCCAGTCTGATGCGATTTCTCTTGTCACAAAAAGCTATAAAACGGTGCCATAAAATACGGATCCATTCGGAACGCCGTAATACCCTAACACTTCATTAAAGGCGTCTTGTTTACGGTGCATTCCCATCATATCGGCTACATCAATAACACCGAGCAAACCAATCGTGGTGTTAACCGTAAAACGCCCTCCCGCATTGGCAGCCCACATCCACTTACCTTGCAAGGTATTGTTAATCAGTGCGCTAGGTTCTTCTAGGTTATATACAAAATTATTAATGCCCGTTTTAATGGGGTGTGGCACATAATCTTTATAGCCGTGAGCAACGGGTCTTAAAATATATTGATCAACATACAAATAGTTGAAATCCCACATAGTGCGGTTAAATCCCTCAAACGGATCTCGAGGATCGTTATAAGTGATTTCAATTGCGGGCGATGATTCTTGGGTAACTTGAGGCGCATCATCTTGGGCATACGCAGGCATACCTAACACAACAAACGCCTGAAGTAATATCCATTTATACTTCATAACACTCTCTTAAAAATGACAAAAGAGCCTGCTCAATAAACTGCTAATTTTGTCTTTTTATTAAAGCAATTTCTGTTCAAGTCGATATAATTTAACCAGCTAGAGCAAGGCGCAGCCTTATAGTTTGTTATCTCAATAGCGGGTTAGCTTTGTCTTATTACCAGCAATGATTCATACGACATGAATTCAATTACCCCAATAAAAGGCAACAAGAGCGCTAAGGATACTTAGACTGTTGACAATATCAATCAAAAATTTGTAAATGAAAATAAATTCAGTGCTAATTTGATTATTGTGCCAAATGTTCGCTTAATAGGATTTATATGGCGGTGCCACCGACAAACACAGCAACAACCACACCCAACTCTGCAACGCAAAAAGCGGCGAATGCGAGTCAACAAGTGTCACCTGATATTCAACAAAAGCAAACAGTCACGGCAAGCACCACAACCCCAAAAGCAACGTCAGACCTTGACGCTGTATTATTACCCGTAAAGCTACAACAACCAAAAACTACGGTGTCGACTGATCTTGATATCACCATTCAAAATCAACAGTATCAACTGACAAAGACCGCTGAATTACAAAAATTATTACAACAAACCGCTCAAGTAGTAATGACCAGTGAGCAAGTAAAAGCAGTGACAAAAGCAGCTAACCTTGCCTTTACTCAAGAGTCGAATACGACTCAACCCACTAACTCCTCACAACAGTTTGCCCCCGCAGTGACAACAAACCAGCCAACTGTTAGTGTTATTTCAACGCAACTGGTGTTATTGGCGCAGAGTATTAACTTAACGTTACCGACATCGTTAACGGAACTTGCCCAACAAAATGGGGTGTCAACTCAACAGCTCACATCATTAGCCTCTCGGCCACAAGGCTACACACTACCGACAGCGCAAGTTTCTCAAGGACTATTAACCTTTACCGATGGTCCAAGCATTAAGCTGCCCCAAACTGTTGTCCTTAGTGAAGGCCAATACCTTGCTAAAGTGGTTGTTAATCAGCAACAGTTACAGCTCGCACTGACCCCCGTTGTAGCAAAAGTTAACGTAGACTTAGTCAAACAAGCAGCGGTCATGCCCAATTTACAAGCAAACAATGTTGTTTTAACTAAAAATGAGCCGGCACAAATTCTTAGTCAATTTATAAAAAAACTTGAAGCGACCCCGTTACCAAGCACTAGTACCCCAAAAACGACTGTTAATCAAAGTAAGCCTGCTACAGGCAGTTCGGGTACAAGCGATGTGGTTAATTCAGCTCAACAAGGCAGTCGTAACAGCGCAAGTATGATGACAAATACATTGAGTAGTCGCCCTAACACAGGGCTGGGCATTGGGGTTACTAGTCTGGAGGGGAACACAACAAAAGACATACCGATGAATTTATCGACGGCCGTTACCACACCATCAAGCGGCATAAAAACGAATAATGGCAATGTGCAACAAGGTGTTCAACATCAAGCACCTCTTGATGTCGCTAATCATACTCAAAAAGTACCAGGGCAACAGTTAACAGCAAATCTTACAAGTGCTTCCATACCATCATCAAGTACGCCTGCGACGCAGAATATTCAAGCAACATCAGCAGCTCAGGTAACACAAACGACTCAGAACACTCAAGCAACATCAGCAACTCAGGTAACACAAACGACTCAGAACACTCAAGCAACATCAGCAACTCAGGTAACACAAACGACTCAGAACACTCAAGCAACATCAGCAGCTCAGCCCCCCAAACAACGCAACACAATGCTACCCAGGTAAATACCACTGTCAATGATGACACTGCTCAATCTAAGCAAACAGTAAACAAAGACCCTCAGCCAATAGAGGTGCTGAATAAAGCCTTATCTAAAGCGGGAGCAATGCCAATAAGACAACAGCAAAATTTACAACTGCCCAATAGCTTGGCCACTGAATTATTAAAGCATTTACCGCAGATGAGCCCTCATCCATTAAGTGCATTAAGCGATCCCAAATTACTGAGCCATGAACTCCACAGCCTTGCAAGTTTAAACCTCGCGCAGTCAATTCTGCCTTCAAACTCTGCAAGCTCTCCTCTTTATTCTGGCGGCGCCATCACAACATTATTTCAACTGTTACTTGGCGTGAAAGCCCAATCAAACAGCTCAGGGCTCAGTGCAAAATTACAAGATCACTTAGCCCAATTACAACAACGCACCCTCGCTAAATTAACTGGAAACTCCGGCTTGCTTGGTGCGCTTGATAAACTCAGTGGCGCCGATTCGATGGCTCAACTTGCCAATAGTATTGCAATGTACCAACAAGCGAGCACAGATCAAAATCAAGCGATGACCTGGTATTTTGCATTACCTTATACAATCAATCAGCGTGATGAACAGTTTGAAGGCAAGTTTGAACAAGACAGCGAGCAAGACCAAGAGAAAGGCGGTTGGAAATTACAGTTAAAATTTAATCTAGCACAGGGTTCATTGCTTATTTGTGCTCAAAAGAAAGCAGATAAATTAGATATTCAATTTAAAGGCAACAGCCAATCTCTGCTAGAAAGAGTCGATAAATTTAATGGTGCACTGGCAACAAAAATTAGCCAAATAGGCCTGACACCTGGGACATTTAGCTCTCAGTTAACCCACATTCCTGCCACATTATTACCTGGCGACCATTATCTGGTTAAAACGAGGGCATAAACCCCATGAGTGATGAATCGAAAAAAACACAACAAGCAGTCGCACTCAGTTTCGACGGCATTAGTGCGCCAAAGATTACCGCAACAGGAAAGGATTTAGTCGCTGATGAAATCATTGCCATCGCTAAAAGTGTAGGGATTCACATTCATCAAGACCCACATTTAAGCGAGTTTTTACAATTACTCGAACTTGGTGAAGAAATCCCAAAAGAACTTTATTTACTCATTGCTGAGTTAATTGCATTTGTTTATATGCTAGACGGTAAATTCCCAGAGCAGTGGAGTAATCTTCATCAAAAAATAGTTGCTCAGGCATAGCAACACGCTCAACAAACATAAATGACTTACATTAATGATTACAACAAAAATTGATAGCTAAACTTAACGACAATAAACAGTCCACCCAAACCTAGGCCACTTAAACAGAGTTCCGCCAAACGGTCTTGGTCAAATGCAAGCCACTCATTAAATGAGGCGTAAAATCGTAATGAAATACCATATAGCACAATAAAGGCCAGTGAGATAAAGCTGTAGAGGTAATGTTCAGGGTAAAAAAACGTCAATAACGGGGTAAACGCCAACACGTAATCACCGCTTTTATATTCAAAATCAGTATTATTTTCAATAATGATATCAAGCAGCATTTGCAGAGGTATGACAATTACCAGCAAACCTAACAACAAAATAAAGTCCATCAGTACTCCGTTAACCTGTGGTGAACACAGACAATGTTCGCTTTAGTAAAAACGAGCCGACCATTAAGAGTAACAGACCGAGCCAACCACCTATTTATCACAAGATGTTGAGGGTTCAGTTCAGCGGTAAGAGCATCAGCATTTGAGCTAACAGCAAAGACACCACAAAAGTACCGGGTAATACAATCCATTATAAATTCCATTTATAAGTATTTCGTCCATTTCAAATCGTCACAGTATCAATAATATAAGTGAACGCAAAAGAACTGTGCGGATGACAAAACTTATAGCTTGTTTTTAAGCCACAATCAATAATTTACAATATCTAAGTGATATTTACATACGATGTAATTAGATCCATCGAACAAATTAACATCAGCAATTATGTGATTGAGTTAATGCTTGATATAATTAATCGGAATATTTAGTTCATTTTTAAACGTTCAAATTTATATTGTACGCAATCATAATGTGCCGTTTAATTTTGCTGACTTTTACCCGTGACAATATAGCTTCACTTAATCAATAACAGTGTTAAAGCTGGACAAGATTTCACGTAATTAAATGAGAGAGATGATGTCAATAAAAGCCTATTTGTTAGTTACACTTTCAGGTTTAGCAGTCGTTCCTGCGGTTCAAGCTCAGATGGTAGACTTTGACGATTACGGCTACCATTAAGGGTTTATGCTCAATCCCCTATGCAATCAATAAACCACACACCACTATTGCGCTCAGGATTTTCATTACCCAATGGCCAGAAAGAATGGTATATCACGGCCAATATCGGGAGCATGTGGTCTGAGTCAGATGTACTGCTGGCTGATTACTATCAAAATACGGTCACGGGTGGCGTTAAATGGCAGATGTCTGATGCGCTAATGCTCGATGTCAATTACCGATGGGGATTTAGTGCAGATAACCATTTAGATTCACTGACGATGTGGTTTCATGACGCTTTTGGGTTTGATCAAAATGGTCGTCAAGATCAAGCCAAGCATCAAAACCAAATTCGGTCAGATGAATATGATATTCACATTGATGATTTAAGCGGGGAAACCCTCGAAAACGCCTTAACGGCATACTTAGGTTACCAGTTAGTACAAAGTGATCATCATGGATTATCTGTTGGCGCGAGTCTCTATTTCAAAGCTGTCGATAGTGACTCATTTGCTGAAGATTCGTTTGCGCAAAGCATTCAAATAAACTACAGCTACAAAAATGGCTCCACATCATGTGAACTCAAGCTTGGGAGTTAGCTTTATTGAAGACACCGAGTCAATATCAACCAATAGTTATGACGACCGTTTCACCACGATTGCAATTGGCTATGAATATCGCAGTGGACGCCACGGTTGGTTAGCAGAAATACACAGATATGCAGGGTTGGTAAGCTGGGATGAAAACTTCTCAGATGCGTCTCATGAAGCTTTACTCGGCTACCGTTACTACTTAAACACCAGTGCGATTGAATTCACTCTGGTTGAGAACTTTGCAAACATGGATAACAGTGCAGATATTGCCTATACACTAGGTTATCGCCATAAATTTTAATCACAGGGCAATATTTTACCCTGTGATAACCACTAAACCGTGGCTAACTCTGCCGTTGAAACTTGTGCACCGAGTACTCTGTTTCTGCCACGTTTTTTTGCTAAATAAAGTTGTTTGTCAGCCGCCTCAATAAGCATATTTGCCGTCACGTCACGAGTAGGCACTATCGTCGCAACCCCCGCACTAATGGTGACATAACTCGATACTTGTGAGCTTTCATGGGCTATTTTAAGTGACACAATACTGTCAACAATTTGTTGAGCCACATAAGTCCCACCAACCAAATCGGTATTAGGCAAAATACACACAAACTCTTCTCCGCCGAAGCGGGCAACGAAATCGTAGGGACGGTTAACCGTATCATGAATTTTTTGTGCCACTTGCCGTAAGCAAGCATCACCTTCGGTATGGCCGTAGGTATCATTAAATGACTTAAAGAAATCAATATCTAATAAAATCATCGTTACGGGTTGTTGCTCACGGCAACATTGTAGCCAGGTAACGGGCAACACCTGTTCAAAGTTACGTCGGTTTGCAACCCCCGTTAATCCATCTAGCAACGCAATAGAGCGTAATAAATCAGACTGTGATTTCAACTTAATCTGATTTTTAACTCGCGCTTTGGTAATAACAGGGTTTATTGGTTTGTGAATAAAATCAACCGCACCAAGCTTAAAACCTTTCACCTCTTTATCTTCATCAAAGTGACCCGAAATGAAAATTACCGCTATATCCTGAGTATTAGGATCATTTTTTAAATGCGCGCACACATCAAAACCATTTAAAACAGGCATTTCAATGTCTAATAACACAAGATCTGGCTTCACTTTGTTACACATATCTATGGCTTGATGACCATCGCGAGCCATGTATATATCATAGTCATCTTGTAATAGTTGATGTAAAATCTTGATGTTGACGACCTGATCATCAACAAGCAAAATCTTACATTTCTCAGGGGGAGCCCCCAAAACATACTCATCAATGAACACGCATTACTCCTTCATAATCGACGTTAAGGTATCAATAGCGTCTAAAAATTCCAATTGACTTACCTGGCTGCTTAACCTTAACCACTGCTTATCAACAGCAACATTGATCAACATACTTTCAAGATAGTCAATTGCATCAAGGTTCTGTTCTATTAATAATGCCATCAGTCTAACCTTTTTATCAGCGTCTATACTCTCTATCGGCAAATATTGTGATTTATCCACCTCATTTGTGGAAATGACCTCATCAGGAAACAAAGTATCTAACATATGCAAGCTATCGTTTATGTGTCGCTGTATTTGACTCAAATAATCACTAGCATCAACACTATCAGTATTTTTGATCGAACGCTCTAATTGTTCTGCAAAAGCAGCCAGTCTCTTTGCACCAATGTTACTTGCAGTGCCTTTTATGGTATGAGCAATAGTGCTGATGGCGTTGTTATCACCTTGCTCAAACGCTTGAGTAAGCAAAACGAATTGTTGAGACATTTCAATCGCAAAATGGTGTTTCACATCAATAAAAAAGGCTCTCTCGCCACCGAATCGACGCAATATTGACTCAGGATTTTCGAGTACATCATCTTTATGGGTATGAGAACCTGACAATAACCTCTGCTCCACTGGCTCTGATGTCGTTGGACCTCGGCCTAACAGCGCCAACATACAAGGCAGTAATAATGTCATGTCAATAGGTTTACCGATATGTTCGTTCATACCGGCTTCTAAACATAACGCTTTATCGGCTAAAGAAGCATTAGCCGTCATGGCTAAAATCGGTAAATCATTAAAACGGCCATCAGCACGGATAAGGCGCGTCGCTTCTAAACCGTCTATGTCAGGCATTTGCATATCCATAATCACAATATCAAATGACTTATCAGACTGTGTGACCCATTCAACCCCTTCAACACCACCTTTTGCGAGTGTCACCAACGCACCTTGCAAGCGCAATAACTCATCAATAACTTGGCGATTTAATTGGTTATCCTCAACAACCAACACCCTAACAGACTCTAATGCTAAATGTTCAATAGTGTGAGGATACAAGCGGTGTATACACCCCATTTATGGCTTGTTGTACCGCCTCAAGCATTAAATTAGCCGTAACAGGTTTAGATAACATGCTCACAAATGGTTGCTGACGATACTGTTTAGATTGTTTCAACACTTCCGAACCATAAGCGGTAAGCATGATGATTGCGGGGGCATCGCCCTCATCAAACATTTGTTGAATATACTGCGTTGTATCTAAGCCATTCATCCCTGGCATACGCCAATCCATAATAATCACATCATATTGATGGGTCGCATTGATGCTTTGCTCTATCAAATTAATAGCTTGCTTGCTGTTTCCTGCTTCATTTACGTAAGCCCCATGAGCAACTAAGGTTTTGGAGATAATTTTACGACTCATTTTACTGTCGTCAACAATCAGAATATTTTTACCCTGTAAGTCGATAGAAAACAAGGTATTGTTCATCTCGACAATGTTAAGAGTCAGCTCAAACCAAAAACGACTACCTTGACCTACATGGCTAGTTAATTGCAAATCAGAGCCCATTAGGTCAACCAAGCTTTTCGTAATGGCTAAACCCAAGCCTGTACCGCCGAATCGCCTTGAGGTGGACGACTCTGCTTGCATAAACCCTTGAAAAATTTTATTACTTTGCTCTTCAGATATACCAATACCCGTGTCAGATATCGACAAAGTCATGTTAACTTGATTTTGTTCAATCTTATGGCAAAGCACACTCACAATGACATGACCTTCAGAGGTGAATTTAATTGCATTACCGGCAAGGTTGAGCAACACCTGGCGCAAACGTTGTTCATCACCTTCAATGAGGTAGGGAATGGTTGGATCAAGGTCAAAAATAACTTCGATATTTTTATTATGCACATTCGTCGCGAGCATCACGGCTAATTCGCGCATTAAGGTTTCTAACTGAAAAGGATGTAAATCAAGCTCAAGCTTGCCCGCATCGATTTTGGAAAAGTCTAAAATATCATTGAGTAACCCCAACAACGACTTAGCGGCCATTTCTGCTTTGCTTACATAATCATGCTGCTGTCTCGTGAGGTCTGAATGCTGTACCAGCTGCAACATACCTAGCACCGCATTCATGGGGGTGCGGATCTCATGACTCATATTGGCTAAAAATTCAGATTTGGCGGCACTGGCCGCATCAGCAGCCTTTTTGGCTAAACGTAAAGTCTGCTCAAGCTCACGTTGCTCTGTGACATCACGGTTTATCCCCACCACACGAATTGCTTGGCCAGTTTTATCGTAACTCACCTGAGCACCCGCTTGTATATAGCGAATTTCATTGGTACTTGTCACAATTCTAAATGTGGGCTCATAGGTTGTTCGAGTGTCAATGGCATGCTGTAAAGCTAATTCTGCCATTTTGATATCATCAGGGTGCACTCGCTCACGCCAATGGCGGTAATATAAGCCTTGCTCTTTGAGCGAGATCGGATAATCGTATATAGCAAACATACGATCATTCCATTGCAACTCATCATTGATGACGTCGTAATTCCAGATGCCTAATTCAGCCACTTCAGCAGCCTTAACCAACTGGTTACTGGCTGAAACTAATTCTTCTTGTTGCTTAAGCATAGTGTCGATATTCACTGCGACACCTAAATAACCGACGAGCTCGCCATCGTCATTGCGCATAGCCGAAACTGAAATAGACACCTGACACTGCGAGAAATCCTTACGAATATAAGTCCAATTGCGGGTTTCTGGCCAACATTCCTTGCTTTATAGACAAACACATCAAATGAACCAATTTCTTCACCAAACTCTTCGCTTAACTCCTTAGCTCTTGCACGGATTTCAGCGGGTAAATGTAAAATGGCAGGACTGACTTTACCGACAATTTCAGCCGCGCTGTAACCAAGCAATAACTCAGCACCTCGGTTGAAAATAGTGATAATGCCATTATTGTCCGTTGAGATGATGGCTATTTCAGATGCTGCATCAAGTACGTTTGTTAACAATGACGTTAATTTATTATTTTCAATTTGGGCTTGTTTACGCTCGGTAATGTCGATCCTAAGAGCAATACAACGTTCTAATTCACCTTCGGAGCTCATGATGGGTGCAATAACCGTATCGAACCAAATAGGCTGACCTTGCTTATCAAGATTACACACTTCATTGTGCCAGGTTTTCCCTGCCGTGATGGTTAGCCACATTTGCCGCCAAAAAGCATCATCATGTTGATCTGACTTAATAATAGAATGTTTTTGGCCAATCATATGTTCACGAGAATAACCAGAAGCAATACAGAAATAGTCATTTACCGATAAAATCACCCCATCTTTGTCAGTTTCAGAATACAGTAATTGCTGGTTAATATTTTCAAGCAGAGTTTTGTTTTCAGACAAGGCTTTTGCCAGTGCTTGGGTTCGCTCACTGACTTTACGCTCTAGATTGGCATTTAAGCTTAAAATTTGTTTTTCAGCATTTTGCTTTGCAGTAATATCACGGATAGTTTGACTAACACCTACAATCACGCCGTATTCATTATAAATCGCTAAAGATGTCATGGTGGTTGATAACAACACATCACCTTTACGCTTATGAAAGCCAATATAATTAAGCAACGACTCACCATCTAACACTTTATCAAATAACGTCTGTTCAGTGTCGATACAATCATCAGGGGTAATAAACGCTTGTTTTTTTAAGCCTAGAACCTCTGCTTGAGTATAACCAAATATGGTTTCAGCGCCCTGGTTCCATCCCGTAATCATCCCATCACAATCATAGCTAATAATCGCATCAAGTGAGTGCTCTACAATATTGGCGCGTCGCTCATTGTCAGCTAATGTAATTTTTCTTTTGTTGGCGGTATAAGTGTAATAACCAATAAAAGCCCCTAATAATAAGCTAAAAATCAGTCCGTAAGAAAACACGATATTAGGTGATGTTAACTGTAAACCGCTAACAAAATTAGGGTAAGCAGCGAGCGTAATTTGCCACTTACGCCCAAACACTTCTCGCTCTACAGTAACATTATATTTTGATAATGGACTCGCATCATCTAAGTGTGTCTCGTAAAAAGCGACATGCTCATCAAAATGAGTAATATCTTTAATGATTAACTTTGTCGAATCTCGCGACAAAGGCAGTTCGTCAAAAACTTCGTTGGCCACTAAAGGAGCATAACTCCAACCAAATGCGTTGGCCTCTCTTAATTGAACAGTTGGAGGGGTATATCCTGTGCTATAAATTGGCATTAACACTAAAAATGCTTGTAAAGGACTCCCTGTAGCTTGCACTAAGGTAATAGAGCCAGTGAGCCTAACCTCACCAGTAAGATACGCATCTTTAGCAGCATGTTTACGGTTTTGCTCTGAAGCAATATCTAAACCTACCGCCGAGTAATTACGCTCTACAGGTTCAATATATTGAATCACATAACGTTCATCATCGTGTGAATTAAGCTGCCTAATATTAAAATTGAGTCAATCATCCGCCTTTGCTTGTGCTAAAAACTCAAACTCATCCGCCAGAGAAACACGCCGAATAAAACCAAACCCCCTAGCACCTGGGAACTCATTATCTAAATCACGTGTTTGGCTGTATTTGATGAATTTTGCACGCGACATCCCATCAACACCTTCTGTGAAGATAATCCCACGAGCACTGCGTAAGCCATATTGATAGAGTTGCAGACGATTAGTAATATTAGATGAAACTTGCTTACTGACATCATCTAGGGTTTTGTTTATATATTGCTCATTTTTATTTTTTACCCCTAAGGCAACACCAACACTAATGACTAAGCCAAAAGCGAACACTCCAATACCCAATTTAAGCGCATTTTTATAACTAGCAATTTTGGTCATGTTTATCATAAGTTAAAATAACATAGGTTAACTGTGGACGATAACCTAGGTTTTTACAAGCTAGGCATTGAAAAACATAATGTTTTTAATACACAACCCAACTTAATGTTAGGTTGTTACACCGATTAAACACGCAATAGAAACAGGCTTCGGTTAAATTAAATTCCTCAAGACACTGAGTTAAGCCACACGATAGGTAAGCATGTCCGTCAAGCAAAGCATATTAACAACACCCTTTATTAAGCATGATAATGACTTTTATTTTACGGTTAACCCTAAACAACTTTATTTAACATGCATTAATACTCATCATGTTAACGTGATACATAGGCATATTTTGAACAGTTATTCCAATAATGGTACCATTTAGCCATAGCACATGGGGCAAGATCGAGGCAGTAAAATGGCAAAAAAAATTATCAGCGAGAAGACGTATTAGATAACGTTATTCGTTTATTTTGGCAACAAGGTTATGCGGCATCGAGTATCCAGCAGATCACTAAGGCCACAGGATTAAAACCAGGCAGTATTTATCATGAGTTCGAAAATAAAGAGAAGCTGTTTCAAGAAGCATTAGCCCGCTATGCCGCGTTTTCAATTGATTCAATTCACCAAAAAATGGCAAATACTTCTAACGTCAATGAGGGCATCAAGCAAATATTGACCAATTTAGTCGAGCAGTCAAAATCTTGTGATTACTGTGGTTGCTTTTTGATCAAAACCCAACTTGAATTGGCTTCACAAGGTAATACTTTATACCAATTTGCATCAGCACAATTAGCCAGTATAGAAGAAATTTATGCCGATTACCTCAGTCGCCTTTATAACATTGAACAAGCTAAAGCTTATGCCGCGCAATTGATGACGGTTATTTTTGGTATTCGCACCTACGGTTACCAGGCGGATTCTGCCAATACCATCACTCAAACAATTAATGCCCTTCTACCTTGGTTAAATGAGCATTAATAATGTATTAAATGCTCATTATCACCTTATCAACATGACTTTCAGGTCAACGACAATCTAAACAATTTCTCAATTGAACATATTAGTCATCTACTTTATTTGTTAGCCATACCAATTACAGGCAAATTACGTTGGCTAAATTGTCATTTTATGGCAACCTGAACATACAATAAATGGTTTTTTACTATTTCAGTAATGACTTAATTCATTTCTATTTCGACTTTGAGTTCAACAATACTTAAAGGATTAACCATTGCGTGCATTAATCAAACAACACAAAAACAGCACCGGCGAGCAACAACAAGCTTGGGTCGTTGCTTTGTTTTCGTTGGTTGGTATGTCCATTACTTTTTTGATGGGATTACTCAGCTTATTTGGCCATAACACCATGCTCTCTGTTGTGTTGTTTGTCGCCAGCACAATCTATTTAATCGCGTTTTTTTCTGTCAATAAACTCGAGCTTAAAATCGGCTCAACACTGGTCATTTACTCACTATATTTATTGATGTTTTACTTAGTCTTTAGCGGTGGAGTTGAACACACCGTAGCCTTTATGGATTTTCATCGTGGCTCCAGTGTCGGTATATGTATTAGGGCTTCGTAATGGCTTAATAAACCTGTTAATTTTTTTAACGGTTATCTGCATCATCATCTTTTTACCACAACACATCATTCAACATGCGCAATACAGTAACAGTTACACCCTACGACTGATCTTATCGTTTTTAACCATGTCATTTTTATCAGCCCTGTATGAATACTCCAGAATGCAATCATACAAAAATGCACTTGAGCTCAGCAGACAATACCAAGATCTTGCCATGCGTGATCCGCTCACAAAATTAGCTAACAGGCGAAATGCCGCAACCATTCTAGAACAAGAAAAATCAAGATTGCAGCGTAACAATGAGCCGCTATCGGTATTATTGTGCGATTTAGACCACTTTAAATTAGTTAACGACAAATACGGCCACAATGGTGGAGACATGGTGCTGACTGAGTTATCAACCCTCTTTAAAGAACAAGTTCGACAACAAGATTGTGTCGCTCGCTGGGGCGGCGAAGAGTTTTTGATTATTCTGCCGCAAACATCCGCAGAACAAGCCAACATTATTGCAGAAAAAATCCGCAGCAGCGTTGAGCAACATACGGTTAATTTCTTATCACAACAAATTAATGTCACCATTAGTATCGGTATTTCACAACTGAGTGAAGATCAAAGTATCGACGAGCTAATCAATACTGCCGACAAATGTTTGTATCAAGCAAAAACCTTAGGCCGAAATAGAGTGCACCCTTAACCATTGCATCAAAAAACTTGTTCTAATATCAATCCTTATTAGAATATGAACTATTTTAGGCTGCGTCATTAGGGTCTATTGATCTTTGCTGTACACATTTTATTCAACAATACATCGGCAGCCACATTATAGTAAACGACAGTGATACCATACTGGCGTAATTTCTTGCTAACTTATCATATCTTGTTGATATTACTCGGAAGTGCTTTATCCTCGCGAAAACATTCTCAACCAAATGTCGATACTTGTAGAGACACCAATCCATGCTTTCTTTGTCGATATCTTGCCCATAATTTCGCTTCGGTATAACGGTTTTGCCACCTTTAGAATTGACATATGCCCTTAAAGCATCGCTGTCATAGCCTTTATCAGCGATAAATACGTTGACCTCCTTAAGGTGGTCAACACCACATCAAGAGCAACGCAGGAGCAGTTGCCGAGAACGACGATGTCTTCAAAAGGCTGCCTCGAATACCTCCTGATCATTTTGCTAAAAGAGCAAATTCTAATGCGGATTGTATAAAATAACCACTCACGAAGAAAAAGACGCAAGCAGCGAATAGCGATATTGAACAACCAATAAAAAAACGCTCAAAGCATTCACTATGAGCGTTTTTTTATTGTTATTGAAAACCCGGTAGATTTACAGTTTTAAGAAAGGCTCTCGTGTATTTTGACACTGTCGTAACGTGTCATATAACGAACCTAGCGCCAATATGCGCCGCTTCTTATTACTACGAATAAATGTCGACTTTATGATAATTAATAATACAAACACACAGGCTAAAAGCACTAGCGGAGAGTAGTTTATAGGAATATGTAACATGTCAGTCAATCTAAATAGTGGATAAACCACTGTGATTGGAACAACAGAAGAAATAGCATTCATAACAACATCAAAATATGCAGAGCACGCACAAGCTAATATTAACAGCATAAAAATAATCATCTTACTTTTCGTTGAGCTTCTGATCCATTGCGTGGCGGTTTCAGGATTTATCGTTTCATTTTTATTAATATTGTAATAAAACTCATCATAACCTTCATTGGTGCCCTGACCTACAACCTTACTGCTACCCAACAAGATCCAATCTCCAACGTCTGCAGAACCTAAAAGCGACTGAGGAGCCTTAAATGATTGCTCTTCCCCGTCAGGAGTTTCAATCATCAATTCGCCATAAATACGCGAGTTTCGTTGACGATGACTGGTTGTAGTGGTGTTGTATTCTGAGCTAATAGTGCTGCCATAACGGTCTTTATAATCTGTACGTGTTGTTCTAGAGCTAACATGAGTATCATCATTAACATCTGATTGGACGGTCTTATCAATGACTTTCACAAGTCGAGAGTAACTGCTAATTGTGCAGGGAAATTAGACACTAATACATGCTTGTGAATGTAATCACTCTCATTAGACATAATGAATGGATGGCACGTTTGCAGTATTTTTTCTTGTCTTGTGATTCGCCTCGATGAGGGTACAGGTTCAATTGAACGACTACCAGCCTCTGTTAACGAATGAGTCATATCCTGCCCGTTAGATGTAACGCTCGCAGCAGAAACTAATTCATCAACCATATCGTTGGCTTGCAATGCACCACAAGATGAGCAATATCGGTGTTGACTATCGTTAAGGGCATCACAATGAGGGCAAAACACATCGTCTTTTTTGGCTTTTCGAGCTCGTTGTTCATAACCCATATCATCTATTGACACACCTAATATACGTTTGGTGGTTTTCTTGATTTCAGCTAACCTAGCAGTCTCTGCCTCAAAAACTTTTGTGCGGTGACTACTCCAAATAGATCCAATAATGATGGTGACGATTACAGTTAATAGTGCCCCTAATTTGAAAGGGTATACTTCAAAATAAAGCCCTGCAAAACCTACTATGCAACAAAAGATAAAAGCATTGAAAAAAATGTTTGCTTTAGAAAAACCATCAACACGATAACCAGGCTCACGGATAGACTCTTGACCACTATCTCGGTGAAAAACAACAACGGGAGCTAGCTCATTATGAGTCACAGTTTTAGCATCATCTTTATCGGCTAATGGATGATTTGCACTGTAGTTGGTTGGCATTAAAATAGTAATAATGTCATCCTTTGCTACTCTATCCAGAGAACTATCTTCAGAACTAATGCTGATTGTTTTTTGCTCTCCGTTCTCGTTATTAAGCGTTAAAAACCAGTATGAATAGTACAATGTTTCACTATGGCTTCCGCGGGATTTATAACGACGTTTATAATGATGCGTTTTTTCTACCCAGCCAGTATAAATTGTTGCATCAGGGCAATGTACTTTCAAATCATCAATCATATCTGGGTGTAATGCGATTACTGACTTTATCGTGACAAGGTTTTCAATGTTATCCCCACAATCAGGGCAAAAATGATCTTCAATAGTCAATGCTGTCGTGCAATGTTTCATTCAATAATCCTTTACTCTAAGCTATGTTTTTAATTGTTTGTACAAACATCAAGAGGATAAATTTAATGATGACGCTATTAGATAAACTACTTGATTATTAATAGGTTCAATAAGTGCAATACGTGAATAGTTCAAATCAAACCACCTGCGAAGCTGTGCTTCACAGGTAGCAGAACTTGTATTACATATCGACCATTAAAACGGGTTGCCCAAAAGCTTTTAACTTAGCATTAGATTGATCAAAGTATTGGCTCCAAAACTGCTTTAGAGGCAGCATTTTATCTCCGCCACGATACCCTTTTGTATCCGATGTAATCCAGCCGGCGCCAAGTACATAGATATCGGCCTGATTAAAGTTACTTAGCATATTTGCTTTAGTCACTTTGGCAATTTCTTGCTCTGGTGCAATCGTTTTCAGGGAGTTACTAGCATAAAAGCTGGTAACATCCGAATTTTCAACCATGTCTGACACTAATAACAATAAGCGGCGACCATCATTGTCAGCAGCAATGATCGGTGCAATGACTTGTGATAAATTTGACAATATTTCGGTTTTTGGCACATTAACATCATCTTTTTTAAACGACGAAATGATGCTTGAATCTACTCTGCGCTTAACATAAGCCCCTTGTTGACTCATACAATGATCAAATTTTCTCAATAGCTTTTTCGAGACATCATCACGATTTGCAATGTCTGTATCTAATTTACCGGTGAACAAGATATTGGTATAAAAATCTTCAACATAGGCACTAAAATTAATGATGGTAACTTTATCGCCAGGCTGTAAAAAAAGATGCACTTTTTGATGCACGAGCTTTTTAATATTGATATCAGGAGAAAATGTGCCATCAATTGCTACAAATAAGTGGCGTTGAGGCACAGAAGAAGCCGTTTTAGGATCCACTCGAGCATAGTCATAACAGCTTTTAATATCATTTCGTTCCGCGGCAAAACAAAGCTGAGTTGATGCTATTAATAATGCGCAACATAACCCTATTTTGGTTATATCCAATGCCATTAGCTCATCTCCTGCATCAATTCTTTACGTAACCGTTCACGCATTTGTTCTTCTGTTTCAACGGTTTTTTCGGCTTTACTTTTCGCGATTTCAGCAAGCAACTCTTCACGAATTCGTGCTTCGGCCTCTGCTGGGGTTTCTGCAACGGTCTTTGAGTCAACAACTTGTTTTGCAACCGTTTCTGGCACGGTTGCCGTTTCTAATTCAGTGGCAATCGGTTCAGAAGGTGCGTGTGTTGCTGCCGGTACCGGTTGAGCACTCGTTGCTAATGCCTTATTGTCAATTTGAGTTTGGTGCTCTCTTCGACGCGTTGATTGGTCAAACTTGGTTTCAGCAGCTCCAAGCTCTTCCATATACGTTAAAAATGAGCGATCACCACAGGCTTCTAATACGTGCAACACCTTAGGATCTTGACAGTTGGTTTCGGCACGTTGATTCATTTTCTGTTGTAGGTTAGTCAGTCTTTTTTGTGCAATACGGGCAACCTGTTGCTTCAAACGTGAGTAATGAGCTTTAAATTCTCGTTCACTCTTAAAAGGATCAATTTCTTTACGTGCATCACTTGAATGCTTACCCGAAAATCCTGTTTTAAATCCGATTAAAATACCGAAAATTTGCAATAGCACAAATAAGAACGCAAGGAAGATAAATGTCCCCCAGCCGCCTTTTTTCTCACGATCCCACGCGTCTTCATCACCTTTAGCATCCGTCTCTTGCTTGTCTTGTAATAAGATAGCCGGAACAGGTTCTGCATATGGGTCTTGTTCTTGATACATAGATGAACTTGTGTCAATCATCACTGTTTCAATATGTTCTTTTTCTAATACTTGGCCACGAACATATGTAGCAAGCACCGCAATAACAATAATTGCAACCGCTGTAATAATCGTCACTAAATAACGAGGTTTCACTTCTGCATTTGTCGAGATACGATTAATTAACTGCTTATATTGTGGCTCATCATCATCTTCAAATGTTTTGTCTAAGTTAATCCGGTTATTTGGTGCAAGTTCTGGTGTATTACGATCTCTATTTTTGGCGTTTTTCCACCATACTTTCGCTTTTTTGATCAATGAATTGCCGTGAAGTTCATGTCCGGTAAAGTGAGTTAAGCCCACCAGCAATACAGAAATAATAAAGGCGATACCGAGGGCTCCTTGCTTTTGCATGGATTCAGATGCACCAGGAATGGTAAAACCAGAAAGAACATAGCTGAACCCCATCGCCTCAACAAATACCAGCGACGCAATCAAGATCCAACCAATCGCATGCAAGTTATTACGTCCATTTTCAGTCACTTTACCAAGGTAATCTTGGCTTTTCGCAAATAGTTCTTCGTCTTTATTCACTTTTTCATAATGGCTGGCAAAATCAGCACACAGTGACACTTCACTGTTTAACCATGATTTATTGTAAACTTTTACAGGCGTCTCATAATCTTTTGATAAACGATTCTCTTTACCTATCAAAGGTAATGAGTAATACACATTAAGCCACCAGAAGCTGACTTTATCCCACCAAATGGTGACCATGACAATTAACGACAAGGTCGTTAGCAGTACAGATATCAATACTCGGTATTCATTAAACAAGGTTGCTAAAAAATCCATTTATACTCCATAAAAATTAATTATTATAACAATTTAGGCTCAAAGTTCGCTTCATAAACTGTTTTGTTTTTTTCATAATATAATTTGCCTGAAATCGCTTTTGCCGTTTGATCAATTGGCATAACGATATCCATGCAACGTACTGGAGCATTGCTGTCTCTAGAGAACACGCGGTATAACAAGCCTGTTTCACCATAATACGTTTCAATAGAACTACTCACTTGGTAAGTCGGCGACTCTTGTGTTTTAGCACTGTCAAAATCTTTCCAAATTTTAATGTCAGGATTGGCAACCGCGGTGCCGCTATTACTGACAACCGCGACCGGTGTTAAGCCTATATAATGCCCATTAACCTTCTCAACCCATACGGTGCCATTCATACCAGGCAGATAGTCTGCGGTATTATAATCACTCTTTTGGTAACGCTTGCCTGTAGCCAAACTTTTGATTTCACCGTCAACTCGTGGGCCTCAGCTACGCAGTTTAAGCTCGATATTTCTGATGCATACGCTTTGCTAAACAAAGCAAAACTGTCCTGTTTTCGCTCACCCACTAATTGTGCAAAATCCGATTCTATTCGCGTCATTGCAGTGCCACCAAAATCGACGCTGGCTATTTTACGCGTAACAGGTTTAATTAACTTTTTAACCTCAGCTTTAGATACTTTCGCTAAGTCAACCTCTGGAGAGTGTGATACAGAACTGACACGTGTAGAGGTTTTGGCCGTTGCAACAACCGACTTAACTTTGTCTTGTGAACGACGAGATAAATACGCTAGATTGGATTTTTGTTTTGACGAATAGGCAAGTAATTGCTCTGGCTCACCAACAATCTCAATGACTTCAACTCGGCGATTTTGAGCTTTACCAGCTTGAGTGCTGTTGGCCGAAATAGGTTGGCTTTCTCCAGCACCTTGGAAAAATAATCGCTCTGATGCAATTCCAGCCTCACTGAATATTTGGGCTACGTATCGTGCTCGTTGCTCACTTAAATGTTGATTCAGTTCTTCACTACCACTGGAATCGGTATGGCCAGTGATCAAAATATTTGCCGATGAATCTTTATAGATTTCTGACAATTTTTGAAACTGTACTTTGGCTTTATTGGTTGCAATAGCAGAACCAGAAACAAACATCGTATTATCGTTACTTGAAATAGTCGCTGCCATGCCTACATCTTGGTAGTCAGCATACTTTTCTGCATCTTCGTCTGTAACAGAGCTGTTTGCAGTGTTAATGAATATACTGTTCGGAGAGTCAGTTGAAGTGCTTGTACTGATGGAAGCATATTGGATATTAAGATTTTCTGCTTTAGCTAATGCTTCCAATGCTTCACGTTTCTTCTGCGCGTCATAACCAATTGTGCAACCTATAGCTGCGCCTGCGGCTGCACCATACGCGATGCCATCTTTACCTGCGATATAGTTACCAAGCAAAGCTCCTATACCTGTACCAATTGCACAACCAATCAACGTTTCTTTATTTTTTTTCAGAGGGTCAGTTGAGACACAACTCGTTAGCGAAAAAATCACAGCTACTGCTATCGCTATAGGTTTTATTTTTATGTCATGCCTTAACAATACATGCTCCAGAAGAATACTTTAGTATGATTAAATATTGTTAACAATTAGAAAGATTCTTGACTAAAAAGTCAATAAATAAAAGGCTTTAGTTTGAAATGGATCTATCCAAAGCTATATTTTTTTATTCAAGAAAGAGTAATTACTCTAAATATTAACCTCAAAAAAAGGGGGAGTAACGACGGTATTCCGAATCTCGCTGGATATGATCACAAAACAGCACAACAAGGTGAGCTATACAGCAAAATACCTCAGCGCAAGTATGATCTTAATGCTAGATGGAAAAATCCACATTGATTGTCGGTAGGCGATATCAGCAAGATGTATAGCAGGTGAATACCATTTCCATTAATTATGTGACCAATCAGAGTCGCTCAGACTGTTCAGTTTGAGGCGCATTGTTGAAATAATGGTTATTCCCTTTTAAGGCAATGCAACAAAGAAATGGACTGTCTGAGCGTCTCCTGCAAGGCGGGTTTCTGTGCCTTCTATGCTGCTTAATAGGATTTTGACGTACGACTGCATGGATGCAGGAGGTAGAGCAACGCAGGAGCAGTTGCCGAGAGCAACTATGCCTACAATCCTATTACTTGCCTAGAAGACACAGAACTCCCGCTGAATGACCAGATAATTGCTGGAATTGGTATAAATGAAGATGGCATTAGCCTTTAAGGGGTTGGATATTTAATTGTGTAAATCGACTTTATAACGTATTCAAAATTGAATCGAATCGATAGAAAATGCGCTATAACTTGCCGCTTAAAACCTTGTGAAAAAGATTAGTTGCTTAACTCAACGATAACACGCTTAATTCTCGCCATAACCATCTGAAATAGTTAACTATAAATAGTTATTCATATTCAATACTTTATGTTTAATTTTGCATATTTCATTAATGCACGGATTAAAGGGGCACTATGGTTTTTATCTTTATTGATTGCAACTTGTGTTGAAAGCTTTTTATATTTGAGGATTTCATCTACGACTTGTTTTGGAGTGTAGTCATACCTAATTGATAAGTTGACTAACATATCACTATCAAATTTAACAGATTGCTCCATTGCAGCATTAATGGCACGAACGCCTTGAATCTTTAATGCGATTTTACGCTTGCGGGTGTTAATTAAACTTTCTTTCACGCGGCGTTTATGTGTTTTGAACGTATCCGGTGATTTTAAAGATTTTATATCGCTGATAATTATTTCAATAGGAAATGGCAAAGAGGAAGTGAGATAGTGAAGTAAATCTGCTGCATTCAAACCACGTTTTAAGTATAAAATATAGACTATCTTATCCCTGCGACATAATACCTCTGGATCGATGATTTCAAGCTCAACACTCACCTCGGAAAAATCCGTCGCCTCATTTGGCTCATCAAGTTGGTCAGTAATGACAATATTTGACAGCCCCTGAGTTACCGTTTGCTCTGCTAGCTCGTCATTTTCCGTTACTGGCTCTGGTACTATCGCATGCATATCCTGGTAGTTATTAAAGCTCCTAGATACACCTTTAGTTGCCATTTTTTTGTCATCTGCATTGTGTTTTTGATTCGTCATAATAAACACTTAAGTTAGATTTTTTGGAAAATAAAAACATAATTATCATAGCTTTAAATAGAATTACGTTATTCGCACATAAATAAGCATACATTTAATAGGCATAAAGTGAGTGACCTCTATCTTTGATATTATAGCCAAGATTAACATCAATTCTAAATGCTAGGTGTATGTTTAATACCAATACCGCTTTTACCGTGTCATTCTTTTACCGTAATAATACATATATGACATTCTGCATTAAAGTTAGTAACACAATCTCAAGCGAATAGAAACATAACAGCCCCGACATTACGGAGCTGCTATGAGAAAACTAAGGTTAACGACTACTTGTCAGTTGTCTCAGGGTACAGGTTATTCCACCACTGAGGTTCGTCTTTGAGTTTCATATCAAACCAGGCCATGGTGGTGTTCCACCAATCAAAGCGTGCTTGGCGAGTATTGATGTGATGGTCTTGATCATTAAACTCCACCAGCTCCACCTCTTTACCCAACAACTTAAGCGCGGTGTACATGTAATGGCTTTCGCCCACCGGCACATTGGTATCGGCATTACCGTGAATGAGTAATAACGGCGTAGTAACTTTATCGGCATGATAAAGCGGGCTCTGTTCGACATAAAGCTCAGGATTATTCCACGGAAAACTGCCTCGACTCGCCACACCAGAATACCCATAACCCCACCAGCCATGTCCCCAATATGATGACAAATTACTGATCCCCGCATGTGACATCGACGCGGCAAAAATATCGGTTTGTGTGGCCAAATACATGGTCATAAAGCCGCCATAAGACGCGCCCATGTTGCCCACGCGTGTTGCATCAACATAACTGTGGGCATTCAAAAAAGCTTTAGTGCCTTCAATAATGTCATCTGCGCTGTATTTGCCCCATGCATTTACATGACGTCCACTAAAGGCTTGGCCGTAACCGGTTGCACCATTAGGTTGCAATACATACACCACATACCCTTGCGCGGCTTCATAAATTAAATGGCCAGCGCCCAGTAAAGTGACGCCCAACCGGTGACGTGCCGCCATAGTAGTACACCAATGCAGGGTACTTTTTGTTGGCATCAAAATCTGCTGGTAAATACACGCGGCCATCGATGTTATGGCCATGTTTGTTGGTAAAATCAAAATCTTCAATCTTGCCGAATTGCGTATCGGCATAACGTTGCTTTTGGCTGTCGAATAACACCTTTTTACGGCTTGAATTAAGCGACATGCTGTAAGCTTTTTGTGGCGCAGTTGCCGAGGTGCCTGCAACAACTAACAGAGGCGTTGATTTCTTGGTCGTCACACTAAAACCATCAACCATATCCACACCAGTATCGATGCGGTTAAATCGTTTTTTGCGCTTATCAAATACATAAAGCGGTGAGCGGTCGCCCTCAGTCACTTTAAGCAATAAATCATCATTTTCAAGCTTGGTCATGCTGCCAATGGCTGGGTCAAAGTCTTTGCTTAATGCTGTGACATTGCCTTTATCATCCCGCCAATATAACTGGCCATCA
This sequence comes from Shewanella phaeophyticola, assembly GCF_025398315.1. Lineage (GTDB taxonomy): Bacteria > Pseudomonadota > Gammaproteobacteria > Enterobacterales > Shewanellaceae > Shewanella > Shewanella phaeophyticola. The sequence continues at coordinate 794,763 of NZ_JAODOQ010000001.1, read as the reverse complement.
TAATCATTGACTTCAATATTGGGGTTTTGCATGCCAGCGCCATTCATAAAGCGCGGATCGGCAGTGATATACATGCCATCATCAGCATATAAAGCACCGCTGAAGCTGCGGTATTCACCTATCATGGTTTCACTTAAATCCGCGACATTAAGTTCGAGTAGCTGAGTGATACTATGGGCAGGAGCTTTGTAATCAACAGGTGAGCGAGTGAGCAACAAGGTGCCTTTATCGGCGTTGCTGTCTAACAGCGAGCTGGTGATCTTGTTGTCGGTAAGTTGACGAATAAAACCGGAGGCCACATCTAATTGATAAAGCTGACTGTTGTTACGCCAATAGCTCCAGCGATCTTCCAATGCTTGAAAACGCTTTGAGGTCGCTTTGTCATCGGCTTTAAAGGGCTTTTCCCAGTTAAAAAGTAAACTGTCGCCAAACCACTGCAAGCCAGACACATTATCAAGCTCAGTGGCGGCAATATCGATGCTTAAATCTGCTACATTGAATAACTGAATTTGTTTGTTAGCCACAAACGCGAGCTGTTTTGAATCATCAGACCACACCGCACTGCTTGGACGACTCTCCTGCCAACGATACAGTACACTGTTGTCTGGCAGTTTGCGCAGCTCTGTCACTTGGATCGGCTTATCGCCCTGGGCGGCTTGATATTCAATGGTTGATTGCAGTAAGTACTTACCATTCGGCGATAAGGTTAAATTGCTGATGACCTTTGAGTCAAAAAGCTGCTCGGCCGATACGCGCTGTGTTTGTTGCGCAGAAAAATCAAGCTCATCAACATCGCTTTTACCTTGCCAATCTAGGCTAAAAGGCTCGTCTTTTTGCAAACCATCGGCGAGCAACATGAGCTGATAATCGCCATTGACGAGCTCAAGCTCAACTTTATCAGCTGAGTTAACTAACTGGCCATTAACATACACCTGCGGGTTTTCAAGGCCTTTAACGGTTAATGTACCTTGAGTAAATCGTTGTGTAGAAACCGGTAAACGATAAGCTAACCAGCCCTCACCTTCAGCTGTCGATGTGGCTGTTTGCCATGAAAGCGCTTGATTAAAGATTCTGACTTTACTGGCTTTATGCTCTTGGCTGAGTTTTGCCACCAAATTGGCACGCAAGGCATCGGCTTGAGCACTTTTAGATAACGCCGTAGCAGAAACTTGTGTTACCGGTCAATACGTTGAATGTATTTTGCGTCAATGTCGACGCCAAATGCCATGCCTGAAACTGCCATGGCTATACTGGTTAACACCAGAGAAAAAGCTTTCATTACACGTCCTTATTATTGCAACTTTCATTATTCTTGATAGTCAGCGCAGTGTGACAAAAGTCTGCACAAAATGCATATTTTTTGTGTATCAATAATTGTCACTTGCTGTATTTATGCCATCTCCACTGCTAAGTTATTTAACCGTACCTGACTCAATTAAAGGATTAATATGCAGATTATTCATCATGGCGCGGTCAATGGAGTAACCGGTTCTTGCCACCAGCTCGACATTAACTCACAACTTCCAAGCAGTTATCTTATTGATTGCGGGTTATTTCAGGGCGCCGAAACCGCAGGTAAAAACTCTGCTGATCAACTGCAAATAGACTTCTCAATCGACAACATTCACGCGTTAATCATCACCCATTGTCATATCGATCACGTTGGCCGGATCCCCTACTTACTCGCCGCCGGTTTCAACCAACCGATTTATGCCACAACAGCAACGGCGTCGTTATTGCCTTTAGTAATTGAAGATGCATTAAAAGTGGGCGTGACTCGCGACCAAACGCTGATCCAGGCCTGTTTAAACCAGCTCAATAAACTCATTGTGCCGGTAGACTATCACCAATGGGTTTCATTACCGATAAACCTCAACAATGCGACTCAACCGGTTAAGCAAATTAAGCTTAAGTTTAAACCTGCAGAGCATATTTTAGGCTCGGCCTATGTTGAGCTTGACCTCAAAGTGCCGAATTATAAACACAGAGTGGTTTTTTCAGGTGACTTAGGCGCAACCTATGCCCCATTACTGGCAAGCCCTAAAAGCCCTTATCGAGCCGATACCCTAGTGATAGAGTCAACCTACGGCGATAAAAACCATCAAGGCCGAAAAGATCGTAGCAAACAACTCAAAGGAATTATTGAAAAAGCAGTTAAAGATAATGGCGTGGTGCTCATTCCTGCTTTTAGCATTGGCCGTACACAAGAGTTGCTATACGAGTTTGAACACATTATTTTTCGTAATCAACACAACCCCATGTGGCAAAATATCGACATTATTGTCGACTCACCTATGGCGGCAAACTTTACTCAACAGTATCGTGCATTTAAGGAGTTATGGGACAAAGAGGCCAAGCAAAAACTGAAACAAGGCCGTCATCCGTTAGATTTTGAACAGCTCACCACCATCGACAGCCATCAAGATCACTTCGCGGTAATCAACTATTTAGATTCGGTCAATAAACCCGCCATCATCATTGCCGCATCGGGCATGTGCACTGGTGGCCGTATTAGTAATTATCTTAGCCGCTTTTTACCTAAGGCTACTACCGATGTATTATTTGTCGGCTACCAAGCCAAAGGGATCACTGGCCGAGACATCCAACAATATGGTGCACAAGGCGGTTATGTGTATATTGATGAACAACGAATAGACATTAAAGCCGTTATCCATACCATTAGCGGCTACTCTGCCCACGCCGACCAACACAACCTCATCAACTTTGTAAAACGCATGCATCACAAACCTAAACACATTCGTATCGTTCATGGCGATGATGAGGCTAAACAAGCGTTAGCAGACGCGTATCAAACCTTATTACCCACAGCAGATATTGAAATAGGTAAAGAATGATTGGTAATACAAGTATTTTGTCTCAAGCAATAGGTATAAAACCCTAGTGACCAAATTTAATTCTAACGCCGGCGTTTGCAATAAATCCATCGTTACGCGACCAAATATCAGTGGTCCATTGGCCGCTAGGCGCGCGGCTAGGCAATAACATTGGGTGCTCGTCGGTTTGCTTCACATCGAGTAGGTTTTCTAAATTAATAAACCAACTGACGCTGCCCACGGTAATTTCACCCATTAAGCCTAAATGCCAATAGGGGTTGGTTTCTTCAATATAAGGATTATCATTCACGCGCTGCGTGCCAGTGTAATAAGCCTCAAAGCCGGCTCTAAAGTTGCCATGCTGCTCCCACATCGCGACAAAACCACCAGAGTGTTCTGGCGTTAAGGCTATATCTCGTCGCCCCGTCCCTTCAGGTGACTCCTCGGTTGCATCTAAGTACAAATAGCTTGCCGTGAGTTTAACGTCACCTAAATAATAACGCAGCAACACTTCAGAGCCGCGAATTTGGCTTTCGCCAGATGCATTCACCAATCTCACCGCATCGAGGCTGCCGTTGTTGTTGGTAGAAAAAGACTCTAGTGTGGTGACGTTATCCACATTGGAGCCAAACAAGGTCAAACTGGTTTCTACATCATCAAAACGATAAGTAAAATCAAGCGACGCTGTTTTAGCGCGCTCTTCTTTTAAGTCTTCAATTGGCGCTAAACGAGATAAGCCAGCCGCTTCAATCTCTTCAACAAACGGAGTTGGGGCAAAATAGCCTTCACCATAAGAGCCTCTTATGGTTAAATCATTTGGGCGATAAAGTACTGACACTCTTGGACTAAATTGGGTACCGTATTCGCTGTGTTCATCAATACGGACACTGTAAGAGGTGGTAATTTGATCGGTTAATTCATAATCAAGCTGGGCAAACGCGCCGGGGACGTCGTAAGAATAATCAAACTCAGAGAAGGTGTCTGAGGCAAAGACTTCAGATTGATACGCTAAACCGACAACCCAGTCACTATTGTCGGTGTAACCTGCAATGCTATTTTCAAATAAATAACTCTCGTGTGTATCTTCTTCAATATCGGTACCATAAACATGGACATGATCTTGTACCATCGCCGAGCCGCGCGTGGTCATGGTTAAGGTGTCTAATAATGGCATGGTAAATACCAAACCGCCATCAAGCCTTTCTGAGTCCTGTGATTGCTCAAACGTTGTGCCATCAGCAACCGTATTATCACCGAGAGTTCCACCAGTGCGATCTTCTGTCATAAAGCCACTGGTCACATACAACGTTTGCCCAGCTTCGCCTTCCCAAAATAATCGAGGACGCACGGTATAGCGCTCATACCCTGCCAGATCTATCCAGCCATCGTCGTCAATATCTTGCTCGTCTTGATAATGCGCCCCAGCTGTCACCGACCCTTTTAAGTTCTCACCTAGTGGAGACTCAATATAAGTCGTCACATCCTGACCATTACGGGTAGTGGCATTAACCAACACTTCACCACTGAGCTCATCACCAGGACGACGCGAAACAAGGTTAATCACCCCACCCAATGCTGAGCCACCATAAAGCGATGATGCCGAGCCTTTAATAATTTCAACACGGCTTAAATCGGTTGGCGGTACTTGTAACAAACCAATCGATGCCGCCTGATTACCATAAAGCGGTAAACCATCAGCCAGTAATTGAGTATAGCGGCCATAAAGACCTTGTAAGCGAATATTGGCACTGCCCAGTGCTGGCGATGTGGTTTGTAATCTCACCCCACCGGTTTCGGCCACCAGCATCGAAATATTACCCGGTCTCATTGCCGCTTTTTCTTCAATTTCTTCGCGGTTAATCACCTCGACTCGGATGGGCTGTTCACCGGCAATTCGCCCTGAGCGTGTAGCTTGTATCACAATGGTTTCCATTGATTCTTCGTGTTCATGTTCGTCATCATGCCCTTCCTCATGATGCTCAACATCTGCATGAGGCTCATCATGAGAGTCAGAAACGTGTTGCTCAGACGTATTAACCGAATGCCCCTCATCACTTGCATAACTCAACCCCATAACACTTAGCGACAAAACCAACGATGCCGTAGCACAATAGCTAAACATACAACTTCCTTATAACAACACATGATCTAAAAATGATATGATTGAGCTTAAAGGTTACAGCGACTGGAAGGTCAAGTTGAAAATAAGTGAATTGGCATCGATTGCCAAAGTATCGGTAAAAACCATCCGTTATTATGAGCAAATTGGATTATTATCTGCCCCTAATCGCAGCGATAATGGTTATCGGTTTTATCAACAAAAAGACATTGAAACGCTGATTTTTATTAGACGTTGTCGAGAGTTGAATATTGCATTAGATGACATCAAGCGCCTTGTGGATACCCAGCAAGATCCTAAATCTTCATGTGCCTTAGTAGACAACATCATTGCCCAGCAACTCGCGCGTATCCAACAAACTCAGCGGGAACTGGCACTACTAGAACAATCACTCGCCGCGCTAGCCTCTTGCTGTCAAAACCATCAGATAAAAGATTGCAGTATTTTACACACACTTAAATCTTCATAGCCGAGGGTATTGCCCAAAACGAATAAGGCTTACAACCAAATTTAGCGTTAATAACGGTGTAACAATAAAGGAAAATGCACCATGCATCAGTAAGTAAGCGTATACGTATGCTGCACATCAATTGCCAACAAAGAGTCCACACGGCCGTTTACTGCTTGTCTGTCATTATGCTTTTTTCTAGTATTTCAAGCGCTTTGGGATAATTAAGCATTTGCACTTGCTCATTAAATGTTGAAAATGCCTCTTGGCCCATCAATGCCATTATACTTGCCGCGTTATTTTCGACGGTTTCACTCGCAGAAAGATCATTAGTTTCTAAAGCCAAAATCAGCTTTTCAACCTCAGATTGAGTCATCTTATCAGCAAGAGGCTCAACGCTTTCGTTTGTTTGCGATCTCACTTGCGATTGCAGCTCTAAAAATTGCTGACTATTGCGTCGTAATTCTTTTAAAACGCGAATAATATTTCTCAATAATTGAGCTTGTTCATCATGCTCACCTTTGCGTAAACTAATTTCAGCTTGTGAAGTCAAGTTGTACAATTCCTTTGCACCCACCATTCCCGAACTTCCGCGTAACTTATGTATTTCAGCGGCTAAAGCAAGTCGTTTCTCACGTTGTTCAAAGGAGAATGCGTCAGGGTTGACGTGTTCCAAATCTCGGTGTTCTTCAAACAAACGTCGTAAAGCAAATTCGAATAACTTCACATTCCCTTGAAATAAATCAACGCTATTCGATATGCCGGTGATTTCGAGTACAATTTGGCACGCTTGTTACGCTATTGCTAGCATCAATGTGCTCAATCATCACAGCCCTTTCTCGATAGCGTTCAACCTGTTTACGAAGGCACAAGATCAACTGTCCGGGCTCAATGGGTTTACTCAAAAAATCGTTCATGCCAATACTTAGCGCCCTATTCTTTTCATCTATTAAGGTGCCGGCCGTTAGGGCTATGATAGGAAGCTTTTTAATATGCAATTGTTGGCGTATAAATGTCGTGGTTTCTAGGCCATCTATCTCAGGCATTTGCACATCCATCAGCACCACGTCAAAACTGTTCATAGCATCTTTTAATGCATCAATGGCTTTAGTACCACTGCATGCCGTTGTCACTACTGCACCATTGTTGATGAGTATTTGTTCAACCACATCGAGGTTCATTTGGTTATCATCAACAACTAAAATCCTCACGCCAGGTAACCACTTAGCTTTAATCGCTTCCATTTTAGTAGACTCAAGCACCCGAGCCGTATCACCTGTGTGATCAATAAGAACTTTATTCACCAAGCTAAAAAGCTCAGCAGGTTGAACTGGATAAAGCAGAATCCCGTTAATGCGTCCGCCATCATACTGGGCTACATCCCTTTGTTGCTCAGCAGAACACACTGCAATGACAGGGATATTTGGCCATAGTGGAAGATTAAATATGTCTTCAATGATCGGTAGGCTGTCTAACTGATATCGTTTCCAGTCAATAACAACCACATCAGGTAATGACTTTTGACTGGTTAAACGTTGCTCAAGCTCCTGCTTAAACTGCTCAAGGTTTGAACCACAAAAGACACGCCACCCTAATGACGTGCCAATTTTTTTCAACACGCAGTCTTTCTGATCAGCATCACCGAGCACCCAAATATGGATAGCTTCTACAATGGAGTCAGTACTAAAACCGTCATCGTTATCAAGCAAGGTGAAAGGCACGTCTAACCAAAATCGACTACCTTTGCCCATCTCACTCGCCACACCGACTTTACCACCTAATAATTCACTTAAGTTAGTGACAATCGACAAGCCAAGCCCGGTGCCATCAAAGCGCCGATTAATACCATCGTCAGCCTGGTTAAAGGGCTGGAATATCTTTTTCTGCTGCTTTTCAGAAATACCAATACCAGTGTCTTCAATGGTAAAACGCACTAACTGCTGCTCAGGTAATGCTGTGTCTGACGCTTCACGAGTGACGGTTAACGTTACTCCACCTTCATTGGTAAATTTGATTGCGTTACTCAACAAGTTAGTGATTACCTGTTGCAACAGTTTTTTGTCTGTAAGCACAATGGGAGTCACATCAGGATCTACATGCAAGCCTAATGTGATGCGCTTTTGATTAGCCTGATTAGAAAAAACACTATAAATTTCATCGAGTAATTGCTGCAGATTACAAGGCTCAAGCACTACAGGCATTTCATTAGCTTCGATTTTGCTTAAATCTAAAATGTCATTGACAATTCCGAGCAATGAGCGCCCTGCCAATTGAATGTTACTCACCAACTTCAACTGTTCAGAGGTTAACTCCTTCCCTTTAAGCAGATGAGTTAATCCAATCACCGCATTAAGTGGTGTGCGGATCTCGTGGCTCATGTTCGCTAAAAATGCGGTTTTTGCCTGGCTGGCACTTTTGGCTTTATCAATAGCACTTTTTAAGGTTTTTTCAATTTTTTTACGTTCCGAAATATTGCGAATAGAAGACGCAATAAGCATTTTGTCATCTAATTGAATGGGGCTTAAGCTCACCTCAACAGGAAACTCAGATCCATCAGCATGGCGGCTAAAGAGATCATCAGCCATTCCCATGGGGCGTGTACGGGGCTTATTAACGTAACCATCCACATAACTGTCATGTTTGCCAGCAACCGACACAGGCACAAGCATATTAATTTTTTGTCCGACCAACTGCTCACGACTGTAACCAAACAACTTTTCCGCCTGGGAGTTAATTAGCACTATCACTCCAGAGCTATCAATAATGACCATGGCCTCAGGCGATAACTCGGTCAAACTTTCAAACATATTGTCTTTTTGTTTTTGGCCTCAAGCTCTTTTCTAACCTGAGAAGCAATCATCATACGGGTATTATTTGCCCAAGAGTAATAGAACAACATTAAGGCTAAAATTGAAAAGGCGAGAAAAATCAGCATCTGCTTCAACAGCAAAAGCAATGCATTTTGGTAAACTTTAGCCGCAGAAAATGTGGCTCTTACTGTTAATTTTCCAGTGACATCACCGGGGTTAGGGGTAACCAGTGTTTCAGCACTTAACAGCGAACCTTTGTTCCCTTCCCAGGTAGTGAGGCTATTGTTTAATGCGCTGAAAAGATTTGTCGTTCGTTTAAAAGCATCGCCCCACAAATAACCTTGTTCAGAAAAAGAATCATCCACCATCGATGGTAAATTGGCGAGTATAAACTTTTGTTGTTCATTGGTAATGTAGATTATTTCACCATTTTTAGATAAACGATTAATCTCTTGCAATAATGGTTGAGCTTCTACATTAATGACTAAAATGGCAAAAATAGCCCCGTTAGGGTAAAAAAGAGGCGTTGAATAACGTCGAGTTAACCTAATGGGGAGCTCCATTTCCCCATTTTCAATGTTTGGCTCGATACTTGATGTATATATCTCCCCGTTATGTAAATTCACTGTATTAACAAAATAGTCCCGGTTTCCTTTATTTTGCAAGTCATCTTCAGAAGTAATAAGAACTTCTCCGCCTTTTCTTTCTACACGAACGAGCTCTTTACCTTGTCCCTCAGCACTAATGAGTCGGATCTGGGACATTTCTGCTTGAGATTGCATATATGCTTTAAAAATATCAGCCAAGACTTCTTTCCAACGGCTTAATTCAAATGGCAATGATGATGATGTCTGCCCTGCATTCATAACAGCCTTAATAATGGGTGTCGACTTTATAAAGGTTAAACCTTCTTTGTAATTTTGCTCATGATTGTCGATCAGCTCTTTACTGTACTGTGCATGGTCAACCAACACAGATGAGACAGAATTAAACTCTTGCTCTACATATAGATAACCACTAAAGGCCAGAATGCTCAGCATAATGAAAAAGTAGCCTTTTGATGCATTGATAAAGCCTCGACTTGAAAAAAAACTACTAGGGGAAACGTTGGTCTGTTGATCGACTGTCGAAGGTTTTTGTGAGTATTTGGTTGCCAATATCACTGAAATGAAATAAGACAAACTGGTCATCAGCACAAATAAAAACAGAAACCAAACCGGCGAATAAGACAACAATCCTTTTTCTGCATTATTGGCTGCTTTGGCGTAAATAACCCAGCTCCGGCTCATAAACTCAATTTCACGATAAATGACTGATTCAGAATCGTTATCAATTTTATTTTGGCCATGGAAAGATTCAAAAAAAGGAATGTTTTCAGCTTTATCAGCAATGGCAAGGTCAATGTCAGAAAACGCTGGGGCAAGGTCAAACAATACATCATCGACGACAAGTGGAGCAAAGGCCAGCCAATAGTCGATTGCAACCTTTTTTCAACTAGATTATCCAATAAAGGGGTGCTGTAAATAGGTAAAAGGATTAAAAAACCTCGTCGCTCTTTACCTTCTTCTTGAACGAGCGTAATAGGTGCACTGAGTGTGGCCTCACCGCTAATAGAGGCGGATATAGCAGCAGCTCTTCGATTACTTTCTGAAGCAATATCTAAACCGATTGATTCATCATTACTGAGTTGTGGATAAATATATTGAACAATAAAACGGTCTTTATTGTGCGGCGAGAGTGTATGCACTTTAAAACCTGGAGCACCGTCATTACGAGCAGCAACGACAAAATCTTCCTCTTGTTCTACCGAAACCCGCCTGATAAAGCCAAACCCTCTGGCGCCCGTATAATATTTAGCCACATTAAGCGATGCAATATAACGCTCAAAATGTTCGCGAGTAATATCATGATTTTCAGTGGTTTGAATGGCACTTCGGGTGCTTAATAAACCATACTCGTATTTTTTGAAACGGGTTTTGACTAGCTCAACGGCTTGTTGAATATGGATTTCGGTTCGCTCAGTTAATGTATTTTTATAGTAACTGTCGGCGATAGCATAAGCCCCTGCCATTAATGCACAGCCAATCAACCAAATAATCAAAAAAATACGCATTTGAGGGGGGTGACTGTCAATAATGACTTTTTCACATTCAAAAATCTATGCTCCTAAAGCGTGGCTCATGCTGACACCAGCCCATATCAAGTTATCATCAAACACTCATAATTTAAGTGTTCTCTTGTAAATAATCACACATTTGTTGATACGGCATAGGCTTACAATAATAGTAGCCCTGCATCACAAAACACCCTTTAGCAGACAGTGCATTGACTTGCTCGAGGGTTTCAACCCCCTCTGCCACTAACTGCATTTTTAACGAGTTTGCCAGGCCGATAATGGTGTCGACAATGGCCTCATCACTTTCATCATTGAGCATGTCATCAACAAAGCTTTTATCAATTTTAAGAATATCGATTGGAAAACGTTTTAAATACAGCAAACTTGAGTAACCCGTACCAAAATCATCAATTGAGATTTTTATTCCAAGCTGCTGTAATGCGTCAAGCACATCTCGCGTGCGCTCAACATCTTTAGCCAGCACGCCTTCGGTTATTTCAAACTCAATTAAACCGGTATCGATTGATAACTCTTTAACGAGTTTATTTACCGTGTCAAAGAAATCATCTTGAGCAAATTGTTTAGGTGAAATATTAATGCTTACTCGGCGTTTAAGGCTACATTTTCTGCCAGCTAATAGCATCTTCACACGCTTTTCGCATGACAAAATTGCCTATGGGCACAATTTGGCCACACTCTTCTGCTAATGGAATAAATTCAGCTGGCGAAATAAAACCACCCTCAGCTGAGGGTAATCTTAACAATGCCTCCATACCAACAAGTTGATTGTTTCTACTATCGACTTTAGCTTGGTAATAGACTTCAAATAGCCCATCTTGCACAGCATGACGTAAGTATTGTTCAAGCTTGTGCCTTGCTAACACACTGGTTCCAATTTCATCTGCATAAAAACGCCAATGGGCACGACCTAACTCTTTAGCGCGGTACATGGCTAAATCAGAGTGCTTTTGCAACATATCGATACTCATGGCGTCATCAGGATAAACAGACAAGCCAATACTACAAGAGAGTGCAAAGCGATTGTCATCCACATAAAATGGTGCTTCAAACAAAGCCAATATACGTTGTGCATAACTCGCCACTTGATCCAGTTTAGTAATGTCTGGCTGTAGAATGATAAACTCATCACCGCCCTGACGACTCACCGTGTCCACATTTCTTGAGTTCTCAAGCAAACGGTTAGCAATTTTTTTAAGGAGTAAATCGCCCTTTTTATGGCCAACAGAGTCATTAACACTTTTAAAGTTATCAATGTCTATCATCAGCATAGCCACTTTTTCATTGTTTCGATCGGCCATGTTGATAGCGCGTTCTGCACGGTCTTGCAGTAACATTCGGTTCGGTAAATTGGTCAACGAGTCATGGTTGGCTAAATGCGACATTTTCAACGCCATGGCTCTTGTTTCACTCACGTCGTGAAACACAATAATGGCGCCCTTTATTTGGCCGTGTTCATCTAATATTGGGGCGGCAGAGTCTTCTACTTCCAGTTTTTTCTGTTGTCGTGTATGCAATAAAGTATTAAAAGCCATGCCGACAATTCGGCATTCTTTGATGGCGATATAAATTGGATTAATGATTGAAAAATGGCCGCTGGAATCAGTTAATGGCATAATATCTTCAATTGGTTTATCAACCGCATCCTCAACACGCCACCCTGTTAATGATGACGCTATCGGGTTCATAAAATTAACAATGCCATTTGCATCAGTGGTGATCACCGCATCACCAATGGAGTTGAGCGTCACTTTCAGTAACTCTTTATCCAGGTGTAAATCATGCTGTAATACTTTCATTGGAGTAATGTCATTAAGAAGCATGACAAACCCATTAAACTTTCCTTCAACTAGGGTTGGCACTAAAGAAACCGAAGCAAACACCACGTCGCTGCTAGACGCATTAAATGTAAGATCAAACCCCATGGTTTTCCCTAACATCACCTGGTCAAGTGCCGCTAACAATACGCTGGTCGCTGCACTATCGAGGGCTTCATGTTGATGGATCACATCAGTAAGTCCTTTATCCAGCATATCTTTAGCGGTGATCCCAAACCATTTACCGTCAACATCATTACAAAAGATATTATCTAATTCTTCATCCCAATATGCGACAAACACAGGTAGATGATGGATAATATTGTCTAATGTGCCACGTGTAAGATTAAGCTGATGTTGCTTATTTTTGAGTTCAAGGTGGGTTTTTGCCCGCGCCTCTATAACCAATGGATTGAGTGGTTTTTGCAGAAAGTCGACACCACCGTATTTAAGTGGCCTTTAGCTCATGTTCAGTATCTCCATGAGCGGTAACGAAGATGATCGCAGTATCGCTTAAAGCACTATCCTTGATGATGGCATCACAGACGTCGTAGCCATTCATACCGGGCATTTGGATATCAAGTAAGATCAGATCAGGCTTAACCTGATGAGCCATCTTGATGGCATCTTCTCCATTACTTGCAAAATAGGTTTTACCTAAACCAGAGACCGCGTTATTGAGTAACCTGATGTTAGCTGGCTCATCGTCAACCAGTAAAATGACATTGACTTTATTCTTAATTTTCATCTAACTATTTCCAAAAATGTGTTCCACATCTTATTTGCGTTATCTGATCACATGAGGGCGTGGTTATCTTTGTTGATGAATAATGCCGTCGGCTATTTTCCTGTCAAACAATCGCAAATAAATGCCGTTTAGCCTGCGATGACTGGAACATAGCTTTTTGAGGATAACATGGTGCTAAGCCGCGTTAGATAATCTCGACGTGGGCAACTGTGTCCGCAATTATCCGCTTTGCCTAAAGCCATATTTATCTTTCAACATCAAAAATAAACAAAGTTCGACACGCCCGATAAAGTCAAAAGTAACAAACTAAAATAAATCCTTTTAGTTCAGTCGCTTTACTTTTCAGGACAATCAAACACGAAATTCATTTAACCTTAGTATAAATGTTTATGTTTTTAAATGGATTTTTAAACATTGCGTTTGCATCGCTCAAAAAGCACTCAACAGTAACTCACTATACTAGGAGACGACAGCCAATCCGTTTCAAATGTTTGAGCTCTGCCATTTCTGATTGATGGAGAATAGGTAACACCGAAAATAGAACCAAGTAAGGTCATTACATCTTGGGCGGCACGCTTTAGCAAAATGTGCACAAGCACACTGATTATAAGGTTATTTGAGCGAGGACAAGTGAATCGCTCGGTGATTTACAATAAATTACAGGATAAAACGGGCAGCGTCATGGTGGTAAACGAAAAAATGGATGAGTTGTTAAGGCAGGGGTTGTGATAGATCCAAGTAAAGAATGAAAGAAAACCGCTATCGTAAGATATTGATTTTGAATCTAATTAATGTACGAGGTATTTTGCTAAGTCACAAAGGCATCCAATTGATTTTATTGAAGCTAAATCCAAAAACATAATCCCATGAGACTTAAACCGTCCTTTCAGCGTCATTGAGACAGTGCCTTTGATACAGTGTCTACTGCGGTTAACCATTGAATATATTCATCATAAGTCTGGTGATGCAGACAATATCTACGCCCTCTTCCCCCGCCAACCGAGCGAGGGTTTACTGAGGCTAGTCTAACTCTTTCTTAAAATCATCATACAACTTTTGCACAATAGGCTCGGATGCCGCACTAAAGAAGTTAAGCATCGAATCTTTAGATGAAAAAAGCTCCTTTAATTTTATAGAATACCCAGGGGCGATTGGAGAAATGGGGATCGCATTATAAGACCACATGATGTTACCTGAGCGATCAAATAGCTGGGCTGCAATATTAAAGCGAGAATTAAACTCATCTGAAAAACCATGTACCATGCCTAAAACCACAACATTAAGCGTGATCACTAACTTATTTTCAGAATCGCTATCAAACTTAATATTAAGCTTGTCAGCTGTTACTTTTTCAACAAATTGCTTCTGCACAATCTCATTGAGGCTTATATCGTGTTCTTGCATAAACTGTAACGCAAGCTCTCTGACACCTAGACCGTCACTGCCTGTCGCAGAGTGATAATAACTGACACCTGTCCATTGAATTTCAACCGTGCTGATGGCCGTTAGCATGGTATTGCCGTTCGGGCTTGCTTCAAGTTTTACGGTTTGTAATTGTTCAAAATTTTGTTTTGTCAGTTTGACACCCGGCACCGATGAACAGCCACTGATCAATGTAATAAACAGTAATACTAAATAGTGAAATTTCAACGACACTCTCCCTAGGCTCTTAACAACAAAAAAAACGTAAATACCACCGCATAGTTAGGCAAGTAACAACAAAAAAACGTAAATACCACCGCATAGTTAGGCAAGTAACAACAAAAAAACGTAAATACCACCGCATAGTTAGGCAAGTAACATAACTCGTTTTAATTGCTTTGGCGATAGCCCAAATCTAAAGTCAATTGAATCAGGACTAGATTGATTTTTCCTATCTCAGAGCTGTAAAATTCCCTATGCACAGCTAACTGAGCTAAAAGAAAAACTCAAATTAAGTTCGAGGAAGTTTATTTGCGAGTTGCGCGGGTATGGTTTCTCGACTGATAGAGCTAAGCGCAACACAATAAAATGCACATATTGCAGACTTTTATTAAGCAATGGGTGGCACTAAAAAGCATCATTGTTCGACTAATGTCAAATTCTATCAGCTTTGCAGCTTGAGTTTTAATGAAGGTACTTAGCGCAGGCTCACCAACGTCGAATGAACTTCTGTCGTGAGCAGTGGCCAAGTTCTACAAACTCTTTACCACAACTCACTTGATACCACTCTCACACCCAAACAATTAACCTTATTGTCCCCAATAAAACATTGACGCTTGTATTTTCATAATCTCAATTTTAAATGCTTTATCGCTCGGCTGAGTGGCCATGCCATAACAGACATGCAAAGGCATTAAATGCTCTTCCCTTGGATGACAATATCTCGCACCTGGTGCAGCGTCCCAATGCGCCAGTTGGTTCTCTCTAGCATGTTCAGGCAGTGCCTTATCGCTAAGGGTTTCATGTAACCAGTTATCAAAGGCTATATTATTTTTGCTAACGTCTGGCGAATTCGGATTAAAAAATGCACGCATATTGTGAAACGAAAATCCGGATCCAATCACTAACAAATTATCCCAATTGAGCGATTGTAATGCCTTGCCAATTTTAATGTGCAGTTCTGGATCAAGGCCGTGAACCAATGATAACTGCACACAAGGAATGTCCGCTTCTGGATACATGATGCTAAGTGGCACAAATAAGCCATGATCAAATCCTCGCTGCTCATCTTGTTCAGCATCAATCCCGTTATCTCTAAGTAAATTCACAACACCTTTAGCCAATGCCTGTTCACCAGGTGCAGGATATTGGATCTTATAAGCTTCTTCAGGAAACCCGCCATAGTCGTAAATAATCCTTGGAGCGATTCCTGAAGTCACAGTGGCTAAACGCGCCTCCCAATGCGCGCTGATCACCAATATCGCGCTGGGTTTACCGACTTCTGTCGCGATGTGCTTTAATGTATTCACCATTTCAAAATGAGCAGGGTCGCCGAGCAAGGGCATGAGGCCACCGCCATGAGAAATATACACAATGCTTCGATTTGATTTCATGCTGACTCCAACAAGTTAATAAATTTCAGGCTCGATAGGGACAATCCCTGTTGGGTTAAGCGCTTTAATCGAGTAGTAACCTGCTTTTATATGTTCAATATTCACAGTGTTTTTAATCCCTTCGACAGCCAAAATTCGATGCATATAATCAAACAGATTTGACATATCTTTAATCCTGTTTCGATTACATTTAAACAGCCCATGGTAAACCAAATCGAATCGAATTAAAGTCACAAACAAACGAAGATCAGACTCAGTTAATGCCCCACCAAATAGAAACTCACGCCCATCAGATAGCCTATTTTCCATGGCATCGAGCGCAGCAAAGACTTTTGTATATGCCTCTTGGTAAGCTTCTTGCGAAGAGGCAAAACCGGCCTGGTATACGCCATTATTAAGATCGGTATATATAAAGTTATTCAACGCATCGATTTGTCCAGTTAACGCCTCAGGAACCAAATCGACACCTTCGCCAACAAGGTCATTAAACGCGGTATTAAACATGCGAACAATATCTGCCGACTCATTATTAACAATCGTTTGTGTTTTTTTATCCCATAGAACCGGAACGGTAGCGCGACCCGTAAAATCTGATGCAACTTGAGTATACAATTCATGCATATAAGTCACCCCATTCAAACAATCGCTATCACTGCCGTTAAAACCACCAAACTGCCAACCTTGATCGGTCAACTTAGGATTAACCACAGAAACAGAAATAATATCTTCGAGGCCTTTTAGGGTTCTCGCCATTAACGTGCGGCTTGCCCAAGGACAAATGTAAGCAACGTATAAGTGATATCGGCTCGCTTCGGCTTTAAACCCACCTTGACCAGTGATACCGGGTAAGCCATCAGGTGTAATCCAGTTTCTAAACGACGATGCTTGTCGTATAAAGCGGCCATTTTCATCTTTATTCTGAACCGGTTGCCATTTTTCTTGCCATACGCCATTCACTAACATGGGTAAATACCTCCATAACATTGGCCTTCCTAAAATGTAAGGAAGGCTGGACTCATTGAACATTAAGCCATTTGTTTCAAAGGCGACGGCTGAGTAAGCAATGCGCCACTTACAACGGTTTTTGCAAGCGCATTATCAAGCGCATAGCGTCCAGCGCCTTGAATAGAAAGTGCTACCGTTGCAGCGAACAATGCCAGTGCGTATTCATACCCATTGTTTGTCAAAAACAAGCCATGTTCAAAGTGAACACTAAAAATAGCCACTAACATCGTCAACGCGCTAACTGCAGCAGCTGGTCGGGTGAGCAAACCAAGCACCAAAGCAAGACCGCCAAAAAACTCCGCACTACCTGCCAATAGAGGCCATCAAATATCCTGGCTCCAACCCGATACTTGCCATCCATTGCCCAGTGCCTTCGAGGCCATAACCCCCAAACCAGCCAAATAATTTTTGTGAGCCATGAGCGGCCAAGATGATGCCAATGGTGACTCTTAAAGCTAAAGCGGCTAAGCCAGCATCTGATTTCAATATCTTATGTAACGTTTGCTTATTCATCGTTCAACTCCTCTGTAAGTGCAAATGAAGACTGACTGTGAGCACGCCCTCAATCAGGTTGATATTGATATTACTAGCAATAAATTAGTGAATAAATAATGGTTTTATTGGATAATTACCAACATCATGTTTGCAATGTGAATCTATCTATGAATCGATTAGAAACAATGAAAGCGTTTGTCACCGTGGCAGAATTGGGCAGTTTTACCAAAGCGGCTGAAAAACTCGCGACCTCAAATCAACTGGTGAGCAAATATGTCTCTCAATTTGAAGCGCAATTAGGGGTGAGGTTATTTAATCGAACCACTCGGCGTGTTCACTTGACCCAAGAAGGAGAGCAATGTTTACAGCATGCAATCCATATTCTGGAACGTGTTGATGATATGCAAAACCATTTTGGCCAAATCCAAAATGCTCCCAAAGGACTTTTGCGTATCAGTTCACCGGTCTCATTTTCAACATTGCATCTTGCGCCACTTATACGGGATTTTAAAAAGCAGTATCCAGAAGTGAGTATCAACCTAGAGTTAAGTGATCGCAAAGTGGATGTCATCGAAGAAGGGTTTGACGTAGTACTGAGGATAGGACACTTAAAAAGCTCATCTTTGATTGCCAAAAAAATAGCGTCAGTCAGATTAGTACTGTGCGCAGCCCCCTCGTATCTTGAAACATACGGGGCACCGACACACCCAGAGGAATTGAATCCATCGCACTTTCTACGTTACAGCTACTTGGATTATGCTGCTTCTGAAAACCCATTAATGAAAGTGCTTCACGCGAGTTCGCAAAATTATCAATCTGGGTTAGCTGCAAACAATGGTGAGATATTAATGGCAGCCGCTATTGCTGGTGAAGGCTATATTTTTCAACCCACTTTTATCGTCGGAGAAGCGCTAAAACAGGGGAAACTAAAAACCATACTCAATGATTTTGCACCTGAGACCATGGGGTTATACGCCGTCTATCCCCATCGAAAACTACTTGCTCCAAAGCTTCGAGTCTTTATCGACTTTATGAGTGATTATTTTGGCGAGCCACCCTATTGGGATCAGTACTGAAATAATTTAGCCGCTTCGGACGATATCGCCCCATCAAATAACTGTTGGTAGCTCAAAACGCCAAAGACCACCGTTGTTAGCGGCGGTCTTGATGCACGGCTCAGACCCTAAAAAATCATTGGCTTGAGGCCACTAAAATGTATAAGTCAATTTGCTTAATTATCGTGAGTGGTTTTAAGATTTCGTGATAAAAACTGCTCAACTAATACCATTTGTGAATCCACTTTCTTAACCACATCACCGCCTAGGTGAACCATATCTTGACCCAGTTCATTGCTACTGTTCACTAATCTAGATACTGCTTCTACACTTCTATTAACTTCATTAGATACCTGAGATTGTTGTTCTACAGCACTAGCAATATGATGAGTCATATCTGTGATTTGCTCAACCGCTTGACGAATTTCATTAAGAGCAACACCTGCTTTTTCCGCTTGTTCAACACAAATGCTAGCATCATTAAGCCCTTGTTCCATGCTTGATACGGCGGTACCTGTACCTTGCTGTAAACGACTGATCATATCGTGTATTTCTTTCGTTGAGGTATGAGTCCGCTGAGCTAATGAACGCACTTCATCTGCCACAACAGCAAATCCACGGCCTTGTTCTCCAGCTCTTGCGGCTTCAATTGCAGCATTCAATGCAAGTAAATTAGTTTGTTCAGCAATGGCTTCAATAACATCCAATACAGAACCAATATTTTTTCCGTGTTGCTCTAACTCGGTTATCACATTAGAAATCGTACCAAGCTGATTTGACATTTTTTGAATGGAAGAAACCATTTGCTTAACCACATCATCACCTAATGTGGTTTGAGTGAGTGCACTATTTGACGATTGAGCGGCATCAGCGCAATTTGAAGCCATATCAGTTAATGTCGCTGTCATCTCTTGCATGGCAGTAGCAACTTGTTCAATTTCAGACAGTTGTGATTGACTGTTTTGTTTAATTTCATTGCCTTTATCCGCAGACTCTCTTGCACTGGCAGAGACCTGCTCACTAGAATCAAGTGTACGACCTAACACAGCCCTGAGCTCGGATGCTTGCATTTGCAATGCTAAATCAATTTTAGCTAAATCATCATTATGTCCAGTGTAAACCGCTGAGGATATGGGATTGTCATAAATGGTCGATGTCTTTTTAACAAGTTGATTAAATCGTTTAAATGCCGTTTTTAGTGCGAATAAACCACCACAATACGAAAGGCCAAATACCCCTAAATTCATCATATCGCCTTGGCTTGCAATATAAGCCATAGGTAACATGGCAGCCGTAAAGCTTAAGTAGACTTTAATTGGTAAGGTGATTTTTGTCGGTATTATTGAGTGAGTTTTATCTTGTTTTAATTGGGTATAAATTTTTTCAGCCCGTTCAATTTGGGCTCGAGTTGGTTTCGTTCTAATCGATTGGTATTCGACAACCTTTCCTTTATAAGAAATGGGAGTCACAAAAGCATCAACCCAATAAAAGTCACCATTGGCACAACGATTTTTCACTAAACCTTTCCAAGGATCTCCTTGTTGGATATGTTGCCAAAGGTCTTTAAATGCAGCAGCAGGCATATCTGGGTGACGTACCATATTGTGTGGCTGACCAACTAAGTCTTGTTGGCTAAATCCCGCCACAGTACAAAAAGAACGGTTAGCATATTTAATATGGCTATTGGTGTCTGTGATAGATAATAAAATCCAATCTTGTGGATAATCATATTCTTTTTGCGTTATTGGTTGATTATTTCTCATTAATATAGCTCCAAGGATTTATGCCATTTCTATCCTTGAAACGGAGATGGTATGTATTAGAAAAGTAATCTCTTTAATATTACAAGTGAGTGTTAATTTATTGATATTATTGAATACTAATTATGTTCCACTTCCATTGAAAAGATCGATTAAGTAATTCTTTTTCGGCGCTCTCGAGCGACATAATGATTCCATTCATTGCTAACTGCTTCCCTATGACTTGTCAGGCAAAAACCTGTTACAACTCACCACTCAAACTGAGCCTATCCAAAGATTTTGACGTTATTGTAGGCCAAAAACCTTTTATGTAAGGCTCCTATGATGTGATGATTAGACTTGCCCATTCAATATTATGTTCTACGATATTCAAATTAGTTATCGCAATAACTGAGTATCATTCTTTGTACAGACAACAACTTATATAGGCAATCAAACGTTAAAGGATTGTATATTTATTTTTTATATCGTGCGTTCAATTTGATAAAAATTTATCGAATTGTTAACTGCATCACAAAAAAGCGTATGGTGAGAAATGGTTCTGGCCTATTTTACGGACTCACTGATTTAAAAAATTATGGATAGATTGTAAGCGTCTAAGCAACTACACCTACTTTTTAACATGCCATGGTAACAGGCTGTCGATATCCGATGCTGATTGGCACAATTCATTAAGACAAGCCATGATGTAATCAAATGGCACTAAGCCGTTGACCTTTGCCGAATTGTTTTTGTTGAGCCAAGCGCTATCGCTCTTCTAAGGCTGCGATTTGTGCATCGTTCTGCACTAATAGTTTTTCAAGTTCAGCGATGGATAGAAATAGTATTTATGACAAACAAGTACAAATTTTATACAGGTATTGCCTTTCGTTGCCAAACAGAAATGCTTTGCGCTCAAAGGTGGTACAGCAATCAATCTATTTGTCAGAGACTTTCCTCGTTTACCGGTCGATATTGATTTGGTGTATCTACCAATGAAGCTCAGAAGTGATGCTTTGCAGGAAATCTGTGATGCACTTGATGCTATTAGCGCAGATTTAAAAATAGCGTTTAAAGACGTCGAGCTATCACCTGTATTGCGCGGTACTGTTTATGAACCGAAGTTGATGGAAGTTTGCTAAGCCGTAGAAGACGAATTTGGTTATGTTGAAATGCCTGTTGATCTAGCTGATCTTTATGCTGGAAAGATATGCGCAGTATTGGATAGACAGCATCCAAGAGACTGATTTGATGTGAAGTGGCTTTTGGATAATGAAGGTTCTAGAAGCTCGCCAGAGAGCGGACTTCGTCCAACTAGGTTCTAAGTTACAACCCGCTTGTCATCCCTGAGAGCTTTTATCAGGGATCCAGGTGTTTCTTTTACGCCTTAAAAGCGTTGACGGATTCAGATGACAGAACGCTTCGCTTACGGGTTCTATAGTCCTAGATACTAGGGGTTCTAGATTCTATGATCTCGCGAGCTTATATCGAGTACTCCTTCCTCCGGCTTCACTTTTTACCAAACAACCAAGCTCTACCAAAGCCGCTAAATGACGAGAAGCGGTTGGCTTGCTGACTTTTGCCACTTTATGATATTGCGACGTATTAATGCCTTGGTCAAAATCCCCATCAAGCATTTGATTGAGCACTTTTACTTGTTCCGAGGACAATCGCGTTTGATCGACATTTCGCCAAAAGTGTGTTTTAAAAACCGTTTGGTCGATTTCTTCGAGCACATTGGTGAATGTTTCACCTAAGGTATTTAAAAACCAAGTTAGCCACGCAGTAATATCAAGCTCACCTTTCTGGGATTGCTCTAATATTTCGTAGTAGCTTTGACGCTTGGCGAATATCGCCACTGACATCGCATAGAAACGGACAGATTGACGCTCAGCCTGTGCCAGTGCTAAATCAGTAAGTAAGCGGGTGATCCTACCATTTCCGTCATCCAAAGGGTGGAGCGTCACAAACCATAGGTGTGTTATCGCGGCTCTAAGCAAAGGGTCTAAAACAGAGTCCTCACGAGAATCATTAAACCAGCCAATGAACACCTCTAGTTCAGATTCAAGCAAATCTCGGCTCGGCGCTTCAAAATGCACCGTGGGTTTATCAATCCTACCCGATACAACCTGCATAGGCTCATCCCCGCGTAACTGCCCCCCTATAACAGGGTTAAACAAGGTGTAACCCTCAGGAAACAGTCGTTCATGCCATTGTAATATTCTCTCAAGTAAGAGCGGCGAGTCTAAATTCTCCACAGCATCTAACATTATTTCTGCTAGGCCATCTGTGCGTTCAGTGGTTGGAAATGGTTTTTCTTCAGAAAGACCAAGTTTATTAGCCAACGACGAACGAACAGAAAAAGCATT
This sequence comes from Shewanella phaeophyticola, assembly GCF_025398315.1. Taxonomy (GTDB): domain Bacteria; phylum Pseudomonadota; class Gammaproteobacteria; order Enterobacterales; family Shewanellaceae; genus Shewanella; species Shewanella phaeophyticola. The sequence continues at coordinate 772,155 of NZ_JAODOQ010000001.1, read as the reverse complement.
GAGCTTCTCACCTTCAATGGCACTCGAATGAATAATGTTCGCCAATAGCGTGTCTAACATACTTTGCTTTTGGTCTTTAGGTTGACTCGACATCTTGCCCAACAACATTCCTTGGTGAAAGCGAATGTCTCGTAACTTGGGTTCAATGACTTTTTCATCCCAGATAAAGTTTGGCCAATCAGCTAGTTGCCAGATCCACATCTTGTCGCCTTTTGATTTAAATAACAGCACATTCAAATCATAGCATGATTCGAATAAAGCCTACAATCAAATCTAATCATGATACGAATAAACTAGGTATTCATGTCACCTCTTGACATTATCACCTGTCTTGGTAGCCATTAATCGAGGCCTCAAATCTTCTTCTGCAAGTAACTTAAGGCCAACCCCGCCATCAATGCCAAGCCGATGATCAACGACGGTAGCACCGCAGGTGGAATAGCTAATGGGGCGAACAAACCCATAAATAACAAGATGACGCCTGAGCCTGGGATGATCATACTGTAGCGGTGAATGACAGGGCTCGAAAAATCAAATGTTGTTTTCTTAATTTTCCAGAACATCAAGCCGTCCCACAGCGCCAGTAACATGAGAATAAGTGCATTAAACTAATATGCAATAAAGAGCAAAAATGTCGGCATATACAATACTAGGGTCTGTTGATCTTTCAAGGTTGTTTTTGCAGCGAATTGTTGGCCATTACTCACATTTACAACTGCGCGGCAGAGACTTTGAAGTGTAGTTATTCTACATAAAAAGTCGATAACGCAGTAAAAATGGCCAACAAACGCTGCCCAAAGGGTTCGGCTAAAAACGTTTTACTCTTTGTTGAATGATTCTTTGCAAATAAAGAGTTGCTTAGATGACTAGGCGTCAATCCATTCGCCTCGATTAAAACGTTTTTAACTCGAACAAAATTCAACCAGCAAAGATCAGCAGACCCTAGTTAATAAATTGTTTAATAGTGCGCTATGTCATAAAAATACGAATTCATATTTTTGGTTTTGAAACTGCGTATATACACACCGCCTTCTTAAAAAAAATAATCTCAACAATTATTTTGTCGATTAATTTCAGTTATTTAGATATATTCCAAGTAATTTTACAGACAGTAAAAAAACCTGAAATGGCTTGTTTTATCGCGTGAGTCGTTAATTCAAAGCGATACAACGAAATTTAATGATGCTCTACTGTCAGCAAGGCGACAGATCGAACCTCCCATCTGAATTAAATTTGACCCGAATAATATTCACTTTCGAGCAAATACAACGAGTAAAGACATGCTTAATACTTCGATTTTAACGTCGGTTGAGATGTTGCTTCACGACTTAGTGAGAGCTGGGCATTAAAGAATGTCCAATATTTTAAAAACGACTTTCTTAGCGTTATTGCCGATGAGATGGTTAACCTGAACGTATGAAATGGGATATACCAATTGATCAAAACTAGATTACATAACTGGTGATGATGAGGGGAAACATGTCTAGGGTCTGTTGATCTTTCAAGGTTGTTTTTGCAGCGAATTGTTGGCCATTACTCACATTTACAAGTGCGCGGCAGAGACTTTGAAGTGTAGTTATTCTACATAAAAAGTCGATAACGCAGTAAAAATGGCCAACAAACGCTGCCCAAAGGGTTCGGCTAAAAACGTTTTACTCTTTGTTGAATGGATTTTGCTTAGATGACTAGGCATCAATCCATTCGTCTCGATTAAAACGTTTTTAACTCGAACAAAATTCAAACAGCAAAGATCAACAGACCCTAGCGTATCTTTGATTACTAATAGTATTGTTCCATGTATTTTTTGTACAAAAAATAGGTTTTATGTTTAACACTTCACTTATTGGGTTAACCAATAAATGTACCCAATTAGGCACCAAACGTTGAGTAGATATCAGTTAACATTAACGATGAGCTACAGTCAAAATGAATCGTTAATTAGACAGTTAACAGCATTTTCTATCGTAAAAAAGGAGAGCGCGACATGCAATCAAAGATGAGAATGTCACGAATAAATATCATCGAAAAACTTAGAGAACCTCAATACGAAGGTTTTTTAGATGAATTCAGATGCAAAAGCTTTCCTAAAGGACAATTATTTAGCATCCCGAGTATGGGAAACAATGAAGTATTTATTGTGCATTCAGGCCGAGTACGCGTTTATCTTTCTTATGAAGGCCGCGAGTTTACCCTCTGCTTTCTTGAACCTGGTGACATATTCAGCACACATACTCGAGCATTCTTGGAGACATGCAAGGATTCAACTTTGATGCTTGTCGGGGCTGATATTTTTCGCGATAAAATTGCCAAGTTCCCCGAGTTATCAATCGTGATGACAGGGATTTTAGGTGAAGCACTAGGCAGCACGTTAGATCTCATCGAGGGGCTAATATTTCATGATGCGAGGTATCGATTAATCGAGTTTGTACTGTCATGGGGACAGACATCGGGTGAACAAACCGCTGAAGGACTCCGATTTGAATGTGATTTAAGCATGGAAGATATTTCCCTACTGATTGGAACAACACGCCAAACAACTTCTTCGTTAATGAATAACCTCATTCGCAATGGATACTTATATAGAGATGGAAGAAAACACTTTATTATCAGTAAATTAGATGAGCTAAAAAAATTATTAAATAGTAACACTTAACACAAGTCGAACTGAATAAACTGCAATGTATTTCTTATCATCATCGACCTTACAGCAGACTCATGACAACAAAACACGAAATGGCAACTATAACAAAGTGTTGTGGTTGAAATAGCCTTTAGGCAACACCTTTATCCATTATTGGCAGCAAACAAAACAAGATAGGATCCTCTATGAGTACAATTGAATCAATCACTTTAATGCTAGCACTAGTCTATAGCACTAGCTTACTGTACTGGGGTGGGAAAAAATGGGGCGCATTGGTCAGCGGGGCATTATTGCTCGGCGCGACTATCGCTAGTTTTTTCTGGCCGTTATTACTTATTCTGTTGGGCGCTGTAGTCGTTGTCACCACACTAGGTCAATACCAACCAGCCTTTGCGAAGGCAGAAGGCAGACCAAATAAAATACGCGAGATTTGCCAACATTTTTTCGCCCTTTCCATGTTACTAGTGGGTGTACAATATGCCATTAATGCAGCAATGCTGTATGCAGGCGAAACCCCTTGGTTAATGCGCCCTGATGTGGGTGATGCCTTTTTACCCATTGCAGGCGGTATTGAACTTAAAGCGATTTTAACGTTAGGATTATGGGATCAAAATCATCCAGCTGCAGTAGTGATGCTATGTGTTGTGTTATTAACAGGGCTTATTTGCAAACGGGCTTTTTGTGGTTGGGCTTGTCCATTAGGGTTAGCAGGTGAATACCTTTATAAACTCAGAAAACATTTTATCTCTGCAGAACTGTTGCCGCCAGCCTGGTTAGATTGGCCACTAAGAATGCTTAAATACTTATTATTAGCAGCCCTTGTGTATTTGGTCATTTCAATGCCAACAGCAAGTCTTCCGAATTACTTAACAGGCAACTACCACAAGGTAGCAGACTTAAAAATGGCAGTGTTTTTTATGATGCCATCAATGGTTGCCTTGATCGGCTTCAGCATCATCTTTGCGTTAGCGGCATGGCGTCGTCAAGGGTTTTGTCGCTACATTTGCCCATATGGTGCGATGTTAGGCATTGTGAGCTTTTTTAGTCCATTTAAAATTCGCCGTAATACACAACATTGTTTGATTGAAGCTAAAGGCATGAGTTGCGATAAATGTACCCGTGCTTGTCCTGCGAATATATCGGTTCATACTCAAAAAAATATTCGCTCAGACGAATGCCAAGCCTGTATGCGCTGTATGTCAGCTTGCCCTAAGAAAGAAGAGGCACTGCAATTTAGCACCCGTAATGGCATTAAACTTTCTGCAAGAGGACTGATGATCTTACTGTTTACGCTGATGTTTATGGTGCCGTTATTTGCCTATGTAAGCGGTTACTGGCACAGCCAAACCCCTCAAGATATAAAGATGGAGCTGATACAAAAGCTGGATCGTATCGGTCATTAGTCTTAACCTCTACGTTACCTGCCCTTAACGGTTGATAAAAGCAGTTGAAATCTCAAACTGACTTATTTAATCGTTAGGGGGCTTTCTTAAACATCAATTCGTCTTTTAATTTTCATTGTATTTAACACTGCGAAGAAGACAAAGAGAATAGACGCTTAATTTGCTGTAATAAAAACAGGAACGTGCTCACCCCTGCGTATTATTGAGATAAAAGGTTTACCGTCAGTAATGTAAATGACTTACCTGTGAGTCAGTATGAAGAGCAATTATTGAGCTAGAGGTGTGGACATCTGCTCATTGGCCTTAAATATACAAAACAATATGTTGTGTAGAGGCAAAATTTGCCCCTGAACATGCCAGTCTCTTTTTTGTATTTAACCTGATACATAAAGGTTTAATCGTTAAGAAATGTTAGATCGCGCCGTTTTTTAACGACAATTATCACCCACTCAACTCACTTTAGTATTAAGTAAGACTCCGTTAAAAAGGTCTCTTTTATCATGACGATAAAATCAACCTCTATCAAGGCTATTGAGTTGCTTAGCGGTGAAGCTAGTTAATAGTGGTAACGACACGAAATTATCGTGACAGCGTGATCATCAACAGCATAAACAAGCCTATTTGTGTCATCAATACGACGCGACCAAAAACCAGATAAGTGTTCCTTTAGTGGCTCTGGTTTACCTATTCCCTCAAATGGCGAACGTTTAACATCATTGATCAGCTTATTAATTCGCTTTAGTGTTTTCTTGTCTTGAGTTTGCCAGTACACATAGTCAGTCCAAGCATCGTCAGTCCAAGACAGTGAACACATGCGACTACTCATCAATTAACTCTCGTGCTGTTGTTTTACCAGCACGATACTGCGCTATGGAACGATTTAAATGCTTGGCATTTTCAGGCGAGCGAAGTAAATGAACTGTCTCCATAAGACTATTGTAATGGTCTAGAGACATAACCACTGCATCTTCCGAATCACGGCGAGTAATTACGGTTGTGTCAGCATCATTAACGACACCGTCTAACACTGCCTTGAGACTGTTTCTAGCTTCAGTAAAAGATACGATCCTCATATGAATCTCCACATGTACATTTAATTGAACAAGTATAACCTTGCATTTTTGAGTTGTACAACTAATTGGACATGTATATTAATAAAGCAACTCACGTTCTAATCATTTATGCGTTGCACAGTTTGCAAGACATCAATTGCTTGTTGGACTTGGCCGATGTCACATTCACATAAATCACTGAATGATCTACCGCCCAAGATGTATGAGCGATTAAATGAGGAAAACTCTCTTAAAATATGATCTATATAAGGGAGGGTTACACTTCCAGACATTAAGCATTTAATATCTGGAAGGATATTTCGGTGAAATTATATTAATAATGGCAAGTTTTACAGTCTCGATCTGCAGTCTTACCATCATGACATGACCAACAAAACTCTTTTTTATTATGATCTTGTAAAGTAAAACTATACCTTTTGGGTTCAAATATTGCTTCACCATCGATCGGACTATGACAGTCACCGCAGGTGTAGAAGCCGTTTCTTGCATGAGTTTCAGAAGAAAAAATCACGGCTCCCTTACCGCCACCACCATATTGTCGGTCCTCTTCAATTGGCGTTGCCGTTGCACTAAAACTAATTAATTCAAAGGCCGCCACAGCGAGCAATAAACAAAGGTTTGCTGTGGTAAGCTTCATTAGACCTCCTGCATCACAATAGATGGGTCAACATTACGGACATCAGCAACACCGGTCAGCACCATGCTAGACACTAGCTCTGTATGGAAGCGTGCAAATTGCATCTCAACTCCTTTGACTCCACCACCCAGACTTGCTCGCAACATCGGCCGACCGACCAATACCGCTTGAGCGCCATAAGCTAAAGCTTTGAGAACATCTCCCCCATCACGAACACCACCGTCGACTAAAATGGGCATTTTATAACCACGATCACGTAAGGCTTTTACAATTGATGGGAGTACATGCATTGTTGCCGGTGTAGAGCTCAACACTCGACCACCATGGTTTGAAACAACGATTGAACCACAGCCAGCTTCAGCACACATCAGCGCTTCTTCTGGCGTCATGATCCCTTTTGCAATAAAAGGGATTTTTGCGTAATTAACAATTTCTTTGAGTTTTTTCAGATCTTTAGGCTCTACAGTTTTACCTGGCAAAGCGCGAGCAGCCCGTCCAGCAGAGTCTACGTCAATTGCAAAAAATGGGGCTCCCACATCTTGGACAATATCAAGTCGTTCAAAAATTTCTTTTTGAGTTCTCGGCTTAATTTGAGCAACTGCACGACCTCTAAACTCACTAACAACAGCCATACGACGTTTAAAGGTTTCGAGCGGATCACCAATACCATCAGCAGCCCACCCTAGACAACCGGAGTTTGCTGCACCTTCAATAATACCTCGTGCATACTTTTCTTCTGTCATCGTTTCACCGTCAAATGCGAGCTTATTAGCGGCTCCCATGTTATAGGTCAACCCCCCAGTGATCCCGGTTAAAATTGGTGATGATAATTTAACACCCAATAATTCAATTTCAGTTTTAGGTTGAGATATCGTGTGCACGGTCTGTAATTTGAGGCTCATTTCTTCAAATGCTTCAATATTGCGAACAAAGCTTTTTCGTTTACCTCCCATGCCAGGAACGGTCTCTCCGCAAGATCCTTTACCGTTACATCTCCCTGCCCCAGATATGTCACATGCGGCGCAGGTATCCATGATTTTTTTGGCGTTTATAAGGACATCTTTCAGTATTTGTGGGTCTTTAATGTATCCTGAAACAGATTTGGGGGCGTCAGTTGCTGCAACAGAACTAACAACACCAGCGGTTGCAGTGTTTGCTTGTGCTGATGTGGCTGACATTGCAAAAGTACTTGCTGCAGCGATTGCGACACCTTTAGAGAGAAACTCTCGGCGATTTTGATTTAATTCATTTTCTTTGTTATTCATTTTATCAGTCCCTTTTATTGCTCAGTTATCACACAGCCCCCAACTTACTCCTGTCGACATACTGAACAGTACTAATGCAACCTAAAAATTCGTGTTAGATCTATTACCTTTGAGAAATTTGAAACGTGCCCCCTGCAATATGCAAAAAGTCATAATGCTTAGTTTAAGGTTCCTTATGAAGTGAACATATTCACAAATAAATTTATTGTGTGATTTCATCCGCAGATCCGCTTGAGAAAGCTGCACTTCACGACAACAGGATTTATCGTTAACGTTAAGTCGTTTAGGAGTATCATGATGAATTTGGATAGAAAATATTGTAACAATATGATTTATCTAATTTTGTCTGTATTATTATTTTCTGTTCAGGTAAGTGCGGAGCCAAAGCTAACACTTAATGTGCATAGCAATACCCCACCATTTGAGTGGCGAAATACTCAGGGAGAAGAAAGTGGTTTCAACATCGACCTTGCACGTTATATTACTTCACAGTTGCAATATGATATTGATATTAGACGTCAAACATTAGCTCAAACGCTCTATTCAGTGACAAATGAACCTAGGCAATTAGCTGTCATTGCAGTGCCTGCTGGCCATGAGTTAAACATTAATACTGCGTTACCATTATTGCCCACCTTTGTTAGCGCTTATAATCGTCGTGGCGAAGAAAAAATTAATACTTGGGAGGATCTAAAAGGTAAGACTGTAGCAATCAAAGCCTCTTCATCTGTAGATATGTATCTCAAGAAATTTCCCGCAGATTTCACCATCATTCCTGTTGTCACCAATGAAGAAGGCTTTAAATTACTCGTCGCCGGTCAAGTCGACTATGTTGTCTCTGAATTTTATTGCTCAAGACGCATGCTCAGTATTTATCCTTCCGTTAAGACTGCGGGTAAACCGCTATTATACAGTCAGTTTTATTTGATTATGTCTAATAAAGATCCCGCTTTTGTCAGTGCAGTAAATGAAGTCATTAAGCGCAGTTATGACAATGGTTATTTTGACGATTTATTGAATCGATGGATGGGATTTGGTAAAGAAAAAATAGAATTAACACAAACTCGTGAGTACTTTTCTAAAGGCGTCCTTATCACTGCTATCGTTTCAAGCATTGGCTTACTCATTACGTTCTACGTCAGCATCGTGTTGAGGCAAAAAACCCGCACATTAAAAACTGAGCTTGAACAACGCCTAAAAGCCGAAGAAGAAATTATACGTGTTTCTTCACAATTTCATTCAGTATTAGACGGATTACCTTATGGCGTATGCCTGCTTGGGAATGAACAACAATTAATATGGCAAAATAATAAATATCCTTGGATCTTAAACTTAGATGTACTCAAACAGACACAATCAACAATTCACTTATCTCATTTAATTCAGTCTGTTTTTGCTGGAGAAAGCTCAAAAAGTGTAGAGTTCACATATAAAAATAAATATTGGAAATTAGAATTACACCTTATTTCGACAGAAATGGTGGCGCTTTTTATAGAAGATTACACAGAAAAGGTTGAGTTAATAAAAACAACTGAATTATCAACACGCTTAGCGTCGTTAGGGGAGCTGTCAGCAGGAATTGCACACGAAATAAATAATCCTGTAGGGCTTATTACTCAATCTGTAAACCTAATGCGGGATTTGTTAGACGATATCCGTTTTGACTTTAATGGGTCTAAGGATTCGGTGGATCCATTATTAACAGAATTGGATTATATCTGTCGCTCAGTTGATGAAGCCTCTAATCGAATAAGTAATATTGTCAGAGATCTTAAAAGTTTTGCTCAGCCTGGTTTTTATACTGAGTTTAAACCAATTGACTTAAATAAAGTCATAGAAACAGCATTAAGATTAACTCAAAATACAATTAAGCGTCAAAAGCTGGTGTTGCAGCTAAATGAACATATTCCCTTGATAAAAGCAGATGAACTGCAACTGCAGTTAGTTTTTGTTAATTTTATCCAAAACGCTTGTTTAGCAATGGATAAACCTGAGCCAATTTTAACAGTGAGTACTGGAATTGAAAATGGCGATGTTTATGCCATTGTGTCGGATAATGGTTGCGGAATGGAACCTAAAACATTGGCACGGATCCGTGAGCCATTTTTTACGACTCGTAGGAATATGGGAGGCACGGGGTTGGGTCTATCAACGAATAATAAGATCTTAGCTGAACATCGAGCTCAATGGATAATCCATTCTCACTTAGGGACGGGTACAGAAATGAAAATCGTGTTTAGGAGTCTTTGATGAAATTGACTCGAAATATATTGGTTATTGATGATGAAACGCGATGGTTACGTACCATTAATATGGTGCTTTCTCGGCATATTCCTGAGGCTTGCACTCACACTTGTGAAAATAGTCGCCAAGCACTTCAACTTATCGCTGACTTGGATATTGCATTAGTTCTGCTAGATCTCAATATGCCTTTACTTGATGGACATCAATTACTGCGCGACATTCGAGATCATGCACCTTACGTAAGAATCATCGTCGTAACAGGCCTCAATGACACTGAAGTTGCAGTGGAATGCATGAAACAAGGAGCTTATGACTTTATTGCCAAAACAAGCTCAACCGAACAACTATTATTATGTGTACGAAGAGCCATGGAGGTTATTGGGTTAGAGCGTAATTACCATCGTATTAAGGATGGTTTTTTTAACCGTAAAAGCCTTAGGGCTTTTGATCCGTTATTAACAACAGATATCAAGATGCATGATTGTTTCACCTACGCAGCCTCACTGAGTGAAAGTTGCGAGTACTATTTTGTTAGAAGGTGAAACCGGTACAGGAAAACGATTATTTGCAAAATCTTTACATCAATTACTTTGCCCAAACGAACCAATACTTGAGCTATCACTTTTAGGCATAACGGTTTCTGAGTTAGAAGAAAAGTTATTTGGAAATATGACACAAACAGGATTTTTACATGCTGCAAATGCAGGAGTATTGTTACTAACGGATGTAAGTGAAGCGTCTGAACCCGTACAAATCACTCTCACTCGATTGTGTCAGTTTAAGCGTTACTTTCCTATTGGCTCTTTGCGAGAAAAATCGTTCAAATGCCGATTATTGTTTACTAGCCAGCAAACCTTAGAACAGCTTGAAATTAAGAGTTTCTATTTAGGATTACTGTACCTTTTACGACCTCAACGGATCTCGTTACCGCCACTTCGTGACCGAAAAAATGATATAGGTTTATTACTGATACATTTTACCGAACAAGCCTGTCAAAGACTTGAGCGAGAATATTTATCTGCCCCTGTAGAGTTAATTGAAAAACTAGAACCTTACGACTTCCCAGGTAATATTACCGAACTCAAATCATTGGTTTTTAGTGCCGTTCATATCAGCTACGGTAATGAGTTGTCGGTGACACCATTTCTTCAAGCACTAAAACAATCATCCCCTTCACAAGTCAAGCAAGACATAAAGTTCCCTGAAATGCTTCCAACAATTAATGACTTAGTGCAAAAGCTCATCCATGAAGCATTAGTTCGCACAAATAACAATCAAAGCGCTGCAGCGAAGTTACTAGGTATAACTCAAAGTGCTTTAAGCCGCCGCCTAAGTAAAAGTGAATGAAATTAATTGAAAATGGAATCGCTCACAGAGGGAAATAGGTCATGCTTTTGCTCTCCCTCAACGAAAAAAAAGCCAACTTACAACGTAAATTGGCTTTTATCATTTAGCACTAAACAATACTGTTAAAACATACCTTCAATACGTTCTTTAAACTCTTTGCCTAACTTAGGGTCACGCAAGCCATACTCGACAAAAGCAGCCATATAGCCCACCTTATCGCCACAATCATGCGACTTACCGGTCATATTAAATGCTTCAACGGTATCTTGCTCAATTAACATATCAATAGCATCAGTTAATTGAATTTCATCCCCTGCACCCGCTGGAGTTTTAGCTAATAATCGCCAAATTTTTTCTGACAATACATAACGGCCAACAACCGCTAAGTTCGATGGAGCTTCACCAACGGCAGGTTTCTCAACCATGGCACTGATTTTCGCTGAATCACCAGGCGCAATATCCACGCCATTACAATCAGCAATACCGTATTTATTAACTTGATCGTCAGGAACAGGAGCCACCATAATCTGGCTAGCAAAACTGGTTCTGTAACGGGCAATCATAGACGCTAGGTTTTCATTTTTTTGATCAGCAGTGTACTCATCTAAAATCACATCAGGTAACACCACCGCAAAGGGGTTATTGCCTATACAAGGTTGTGCACATAAAACAGCATGCCCCAAACCTTTAGCTTCACCTTGACGCACATGCATAATAGTCACATCTTTTGGGCAAATGGCCTGCACTTCTTCAAGCAACTGACGTTTAACACGTTTTTCTAGCGTCGACTCAAGTTCAAAAGACTTATCAAAGTGGTTTTCGATGGCATTTTTACTGGCATGAGTAACCAATATAATTTCTTTAACACCGGCGGCAACACATTCATTTACAATGTATTGAATCAATGGCTTATCAACAATAGGTAACATCTCTTTCGGAATTGCCTTGGTCGCAGGCAACATGCGTGTACCCAAACCCGCAACAGGGATAACAACTTTCATCTCAACTCCTTTTAAATGTTATAATATTTTTTATACCAACTCACAAACTTACCTATTCCCTCTCGGATATCTGTTGTGGAAGCATATAATCAATTAAATCAAACAACTCACTTGAGTCCGCCCAGGTAGCATGAACATCACCAGACTGTAATGGCAGCATATTTTTAACCGCATTAATGCCAATAACATCCTCAAGCGCCTCAACAAAATCCAATAACTTCACCGGATTCCCATTACCAAGGTTATAAACTCGGTAGGGGGCACTACTCTGAGACAACGGGTCATCACTCATGCTCCAGCCATCATTTGCCTGAGGAATCTTATCTTGTACGCGAATAACCCCTTCAACAATATCATCGATAAAAGTGAAATCTCTACTTAAATCACCATAATTATAGATATCAATAGGTTCACCATTAAAAATCGCTTTAGTAAACTTAAATAAAGCCATATCAGGGCGTCCCCAAGAGTGCGTACACCGTAAAAAAACGTAAACCCGTTGTTGGCAAGCCATATAAATGAGAATAGCTATGACTCATTAATTCGTTGGCTTTTTTCGTTGCGGCGTAGAGCGAAATAGGATGATCAACACTTTGTTGGGTCGTAAAGGGAATATTATCGTTCAAGCCATATACAGAACTCGATGACGCATAAACAAGGTGCTCTACTTTATGATGACGGCAAGCTTCTAATATCGCTAAATGTCCCACTAAATTACTTTCGGCAAACACCATGGGTTGTTCATGTGAATACCTTACCCCAGCTTGTGCAGCTAGGTGAATAACCCGATTAAATCCATGTGCAGCAAACAACCCATTGAGTTTAACACTATCAGATAAATCGATTGTGACAAATGAAAATGATAAATCATGGCCAATATGAGCCAATCTGGCATGCTTTAAACCAACATCATAATATTCATTAAGGTTATCAACCCCCACAACATCATGACCAGCTTCACACAAGGCTTTACATACTGCAGAACCTATAAATCCAGCAGCCCCTGTCACTAAAAACTTCATACAAACTCACTTAAAAACTGGTTCATCAGAGCCTATAAACGATACGTGCGACTAATGATGTCACCGGTCTTAGCATCAATGAGAGATATAGAAATAGAGCACGGTAACACTTCAACATCCCAATAAACGCTCCACCCTAAAAACTCTCTACGTGAGATATTCGGGTTTAACACCGGGAATTGATATTCTTCAGCACACATCAATAGCTCACAGCAATAATCAAATACATCATCTGTCGAATTAAATTGTCCATCTACAGCTAAATGATTTGTTACGCTACGCGCAATATCATCAATAAAATGATTCAACATCTAAGTTATTTGCCCAGAATAATAACGCTCAGTGACCGAGATAAACTGTTTAACATCATCTTTTGCTAATGCGTTAATACCCGCAGCAGCAGCTCGTCCACCGCCAGTAGCAAATTGGCTACAAATATCGCCCGCACCTTGCTTGTTATTTAATGGTGCTCTCAAAGAAACAGTGTATGTATTGTCAGCATTTGATGTTAACACACCATTAGCACGATCAGGGGTTTGGTTAGCCAAATGATTACCGTATACACCACTAACACGCCTTGCCCAAGGCAAGTCAGGTAATTCAAACAAGGCAAAATGCTCACCTTCGTAACGAGGTGCAATCGCTAATGCATTGGCCATATCGGCCTCGTAAGCATCATTTAACACCCAATATGGTGAGCTTTTGTCAGCAAACAAATCAAAAGGCGAAGGATAATTTAATAGTGATTGGTATAGTTCGGCTGGATGAAAATGTAAATCCTCCACACTTGAGCCATAACCATTATAATTGATTAAAATACCCAGTTGTTTTAACTGTTCAGATTGCGCTTCAGTTAAACCAGCTTCTTTGCTTAGTAAGTCAGCCTTGGCAAATAAATTATCACCATAAGCTGCCGTTATCGCCCATAAGTGAAACTGACCATCAAGCCATTTATCAACCAGTAAACCAGTGCAAACATTAGGATCTAAATCTATCAACGCATTGAGATGAGCAACATCAGGAATATCACCACTACGATGATGATCGGCATAAAAAACCTTTACACCAGAATCTAGCAACTTAACCAATGCACTAATGTTTTTCTCCATTGAAATATCCAATACCACCACTTCATCGGTATCAACAACAGGGACTGTTTTCAATAGCTCAATATCGCGCTTAACCCCTGTAATTAATTTATTGTTAGCGGGTTGAGCCAAACGCAGTTGTAAGAGCGAAATAATGCCATCTGCATCACCATTAAACACATCGTAATTCATAATTTAAGCCTAAATAACATATACACATCGCTAAGTTAGCGGGCGATAAAACCTTTTTCAATCAAATACTCAACAACTTGTGATGCACAGTGCTCAATAGAGCCCAATGCTGTTTGCACATGCACTTCAGGCGAAACCGGAGCATCATAAGTTGAATCAATACCTGTAAAGTTTTTAATCTCGCCAGCGCGCGCCTTCTTATAAAGCCCTTTTGGGTCTCGACTTTCGCAAACATCGATAGGAGTATCAATAAAGACTTCAACAAATACCCCTTCAGGCAATAAATCTCTCACCATTTGTCTGTCGGCTAAAAAAGGCGAAATAAATGCAGTTGAGACAATAAGGCCAGCATCGGCAAACAGTTTAGACACTTCGCCAATACGACGGATGTTTTCAACTCGGTCGTTATCCGTAAAGCTTAAGTCACCATTTAATCCATGACGAACATTATCGCCATCCAGAACATAGGTTTTACACCCCAAATCAAACAACATTTTATCAACGGCATTCGCCACAGTAGATTTACCCGAACCACTTAATCCGGTATACCAAAGCACCACAGGTTTGTGGCCGTTAGCGTCGACTCGTTGCTCGGGAGTCACACTGGCTTGATGCCAAACAACATCGGATGATTTATCACCCGCTACATCGACATTTTTATAAGGCACATCTGACATTGATTAATCCTTTAGTACTGACTTCACTTGAGTACTTTGTTAAACATTAAAACGGAAATACGATGGGTACCATAAACAACACCACCGCGCCATAAACAAGACTGACAGGCAAACCAACTTTAACAAAGTCAGCTAAACGGTAATTACCCGCATTAAACACCATTAAATTGGTTTGATAACCATAAGGGCTAATAAAACTGCCACTGGCAGCAAAGGCAACGGTCATAACGAAGGGCAACACATCCACGCCAAACCCTAATGCCACACTATACCCAATAGGAAACATTAACGCCGCGGCAGCATTATTCGTCACTAGTTCTGTCATCAGCCATGTGACAACATAAACAAAAACAAGTGCCATAAACACGTAACCGGGGTCATTAAATTGTTTAATCCACTCACCTAACAAATCAACAACACCAGAGTTCACTAATGCATTGGACAACAAAATAGCCGATGACACCACCAGCCAGATATCAATAGGAAAACGCCTCAGCAACTCATTGGCGGTTAAACATTTAGCAAATAATAAACTGCCAAGTAAAAGCACCAACCCTTCTAATAAATCGACAGCGCCAATCGCCGCTAAAGCAATGATGGAAATAAAGCCACCAATCGATAACCAAGCTCGCCAACCATTAATTCTGCTTTCAGGCTCAACACCCGATAACACAAGAAAGTTTTTACTGATATTGGTTCGGGTACGGTAGTCTTCACCAACCGCTAACACTAAAAAATCACCGGCGCGAATAACCACCTCACCGAGTTTACCTGACACCTGCTCTCCATCACGGCGTATAGCAACGACAGCGGCGTCAAACAATGCTCTAAAACCAATATTCTTTAACGTTTGCCCAGTTATTATGCTCTCTTGTCTAACCACGACTTCAGTCAAATTGCTGTCTAACGAACCATTTTTTTCAGCAAAAATCTCTAAACCAGAAAATTGCCCCAACTGCAAAAGCTTAGTCACTTCACCACAAAAAATAAGTCTATCATTGACTTGAATCACTTCTGTTGGCGCTACAGGGCTAATTAAGCGACCTTGGCGTACCACTTCAACTAAAAATAATGATTCTAAATGCCTTAAACCATTCACTTCAACTGAGCGACCAACCAACTCAGACCCCTCAAGTACTTTAGCATCAATAAAATACCCTGCAGAACTCGCTTTTTCTTGGGCAATATCAGGCAAAAATCGAGTGCAAAAAAACATCACAATACCGCAAGTAAGCACTAAAACCGCACCCACCGCAGTAAAAGAGAAAAAAGACAACGACCGCCCCGAAGCCTCAATATACATAGAGTTAACAATTAAATTGGTCGAGGTACCAATTAATGTCAATGTACCACCAAGGATAGAAGCATAAGACAAGGGAAGTAATAACCGACTGGCAAAATGATGCGGGTTATTTCTAATTGGAGATAATAAGGTCGCGACAACGGCCGTATTATTTAAAATGGACGAAAACAGTGTCGTTATACCAAACAACCTCAACCAAGTAGAGTGGTAATTATTAACAATAATTTTTGAGGCGATAATACGGAGTAAACGAGTTTTTTCTAGCGCGAGGGAGCACAACACCAACAAGATTAATGTCACCAGCCCAGGGTTTGCAATACTGGTCAACAATTGAGTTTTTGTCACCAAATTACAACCAATTAAGGCGACCAATGTGCCGCCAAATACAGCAACAGGACGACTTTGCAATACAATTAACCCAATTACAGTTAATGCAAAAATCAGTAATGTTAGATAAGCATCTAATGACATGAAATATATCACCATCCATAGCTAAAAAATTGACTCGTAAAAAACAGGCTGTAAGTTTCCTTACAGCCCGATATTTTAGCGACAAAACATTCGTTAGTTAACGAATAACTTTGGCATCCCAATGAGGATAATGCTTACGTACCAGTGCATTAAATTCAACTTCAAAAGCAGAATACTGGCTATCAGACTTGCTAGACTTAGCATCTAATGGCTTACGTATCATGCCAGCACCCACTGTAACATTGGTTAAGCGATCAATAATAATAAATGCGCCAGTATTGCGATTCACATCATACTCGTCAAACTGCACTGCAGCAGTAAGCGCAAAATGGCAATTACCAATTTCGTTTAAATTTAACTGTGAGGCTTCTTGCTGCTCAAGTGTGTTTACGTCAACTTTATAATTAACCGTTTCAACATGGCCAAATACTGACTTACTGCCCACCTTAATCGCATATTCACGATCAACGTGCAGTGCTTCTTCGGTCATCCACACCACATCGGCTTCAAAGTGGCTAGAAGAATGCGGCTTTTGATGAGGACGAACCAGCATGTCGCCACGGCTCACATCAATTTCATCTTCTAATGTCAAAGTGATTGCCATACCGGCGCTGGCTTTTTCAATATCACCATCAAAAGTCACAATAGATTTAACTTTGCTTTCTTTGCCTGATGGCAATGAAGCAACCGTGTCACCTACACGAATATCACCCGCACCTATCGTGCCGCAGAAACCACGAAAATCAAGATTTGGACGGTTGACATATTGCACCTGTAGTCTAAAAGCATCGCTTTTAGCACGGGTAACCGATACCGTGTTTAATAGTTTCATTAATGTAGAACCAGGATACCAAGGCATCTTATCGCTCTCATTAACAACATTATCACCACGTAAAGCAGAAATAGGTACAAAGCGCACATCTTCAAAAGACAAGTCTTCAGCAAACTCACGGTAGTCTTTTTTAATGTTCTGATAGACCGATTGCTCGTAATCTACCGCATCCATTTTATTGATTGCGACAACAACATGCTTAATGCCTAATAAAGAACAAATGTAGCTATGACGACGAGTTTGAACTTGCACGCCATGGCGAGCATCAATCAAAATAATCGCCAAGTCACAAGTCGAGGCACCGGTAGCCATATTGCGCGTATATTGCTCATGGCCAGGGGTATCAGCAATAATAAATTTACGTTGTTCGGTAGCAAAGTAACGATACGCTACATCAATGGTAATGCCCTGTTCACGCTCAGACTGCAAGCCATCAACCAATAACGCTAAATCAAATGCTTCATCTGTGGTATTAAAGCGCTTAGAATCTTTCTCGATGGCAGCCATCTGATCTTCAAAAATCATTTTGCTGTCAAACAATAAGCGACCAATCAGAGTAGATTTACCATCATCAACACTACCGCAAGTTAAAATGCGTAGCATATCTTTGTTTTCATGAACTTTTAAATAAGCTTCAATATCCGAAGCAATTAGAGCTGTACTTGTAGACATCTGTATATCCTTAATCTTGCATACTCCCAGTGTTTACTGGGTCATAAAAATGTTTTGTTTGTTTACATAAGCAACAAACAACAAAAATTACGCCAATGAAAACTAGAAGTAACCTTCCATTTTTTTCTTTTCCATTGAGCCAGCAGAGTCATTATCGATGACGCGACCTTGACGCTCAGATGTCGTACATAACAACATTTCTTGAATAATTTCTGGCAAGGTTTGCGCAACAGATTCAACAGCACCTGTTAATGGGTAGCAACCTAATGTTCTAAAGCGAACCATTTTATTTTCAGCAACTTCGCCTTCGTTAAGCTCCATACGTTCATCATCAACCATGATCAATGTGCCGTCACGCTCAACCACAGGACGTTCTTTAGCAAAATATAACTCAGGGATTTCAATCCCTTCTAAATAGATGTATTGCCAAATATCCAACTCAGTCCAGTTCGATAATGGGAACACACGAATACTTTCACCTTTATCAACTTTACCGTTATAGATGTTCCATAATTCAGGACGTTGATTTTTAGGGTCCCAACGGTGCTTGCTATCACGGAATGAATACACACGCTCTTTCGCACGAGACTTCTCTTCATCACGACGTGCGCCGCCAAATGCAGCGTCAAAACCATGCATATCAAGGGCTTGCTTTAAACCTTCAGTCTTCATGATGTCAGTGTGCTTAGCACTACCGTGCACAAATGGGCTAATGCCCATCTCTAAACCCCGTGGGTTTTTGTGCACAATCAAATCAAAGCCATACTTTTTAGCCATTTGATCTCTAAACTGGATCATTTCTTTAAACTTCCAGTTTGTATCAACATGCATCAACGGAAATGGAATTTTACCCGGGTAAAATGCTTTGCGCGCAAGGTGCAACAACACTGAAGAATCCTTGCCCACTGAATACAGCATCACTGGATTATCAAACTCTGCGGCCACTTCTCGCATAATATGAATAGATTCGGCTTCAAGTGCTTTTAAATGGGTCAATCTTTCTTCATTCATGTGTTTATTCAAATCCTAAATTAATCAATATCCATGTTGAACAAGCGTATGTGCCGGTTCAAATCGTATTTTTACAAAACGAATAACTGACGTAAATCTCATTTTCAACGCATTTATGGCGACAATTTACCATATATACGGACGTTTTTCTTGATAAAAATAAAAAAACTAACTCACCAAAATCATCATTTTGAACTTAGTTAGTCCAAAAATGTATCAATGAGGCCAATGTTTGTTATAAGCACCTGTTCGGCCTAATAATCCGTCCCAAATACCTCTAACCATGTACGTAAAACGTTTACGTTTATTGGTTTGCATGACGCTATTTAAAAAGAACCTTATCGGCATAAAAAACAAACAACGAGCTTTCCAATATGTCGGCACATAAGGACGACGGCTTAACAGTAAAATATTTCTAAACTGATAATACAATCTTATCGGTGCGCCTACTTTGTATGTAACGCCAATAAATTTGCTTCTTGAGTCACCTAAACGGTGGATCATCTCAACTTGCTTCGCTCGCGCTATCGACAACCCCATACTGCGGGCACGCCAACACCACTCATGGTCAACGCCATCAATAAACAGCGACTCGTCTTTTAAACCCACCTCATCAATGGCACTTAAATCAATCATCATTCCAGAAGCAATAATCTGAGTGACACCGACTAATTGTTCGTAGTCAAACACTTCACGCTGCACTAAAGAGCGCACCCCTTTATCAGAAAAAGAGCAATGTATCCTAGGCCAATGGCCACAATCTCTTGTTTCATCGCTTTAGACGCTTTAAGTAAACTACTTAGGTTAAACACCATATCAGTAGGGATTAAACTGTCTTGATCAAGTAATATCGCGTACTCACAACCAAGCTTAAGCAAATGAATTAACCCTGCATTATGAGCAGCAGCAATGCCAATATTTTCAGGAAAATGCAGATAGGTGTAATGCTCAATCACTTTTTTAAAGTTATGCGGCTTCGGGCTATTATCAATAATAATAACCTCTTCGGTTTGCCCATACAGACGAGTTAACAAACGTTCTGTTAACGCTAAATCTGGATTGTAAACAACAAGAATGGCGCCAATCATGGCTAATGATGTCTCTTCAAATTAAGTAAAAAACGATCGCACTTATACGCAAATTTTATGCCCCAAGCTGGCATCATTCGCAACGTTAACACCAATAGAGCATAACAATAGTTCTGTATCGACCGCTGAGACAAAAGCTCCATAGCCAGTAAACGCGCTTTAAACTCGTTAACCGACTTACCTCTACCACGACGCTTATAAAAGCCGTTAATGCGCCTAAAGTGCAACAATGGCTCGCGCACATTGGCAAACTTTTTACCGTTCTGCGGCTAGCGCAATCCATAAAAAATAATCTTGGGTATTTAACATCTCAGGTAAATAGCGGTGCCCCTGCTCAAAAACAGAAAACCGAATCGCAACAGTAGGATGGTTAATAGGACAACGGCGAGAAAATGACTTAAGTAACTTAGAGTGAGTTAAGGGTAAGCGGCGGATCCCAGCTCGATTGCCATGTTCATCTATTTCCCACAAAGCCGAGCCTAACACATCAACATCAGGATGTTTTTCAAGTAAAGTAATTTGCTTTTCAAATCGATGCAATACACAAATATCATCAGCATCCATCCTGAAAAAATATTTAGGCATTAATGGAAGTGTCATCTCAATGATATAATTCATGCATACACTAAGGCCACGATTTACCAAACCATGCACAAGTACAAAATTACCATGTAGCTTCTCGGTTTTAGACAAATACAGAGAGATGTCATCAGACACATTACCGTCTAGTACTACCACCAATAAATCGGGTGCCATCGTTTGATTCAGTACACTCTCAACGGCCTGCTTAACCCATGCTAACTGGTCATTGATGTATACAGACATGCCGCATACCGTGTCAACCTTGTCTGGCAAAGGGAAAGATGATTGCACAATAAACTGACTATTTGACGCTAGGTTCTGACTCATGTGATCTCGGTATAAAATAAAAAAACCTAAAAATAGTCATCTAAAAGACATACTAAATCGGTCATAAAAAAGTGTAGATTACATAAAAAACACGATGAAACACCAACCAACCATTTAAAATCAATCACTTATAAAAAAATCTTTAATCCCAAAATTTTCACGTCTCAGGGTCAAATTAGGATTATAAGCCGGATCAGCAGCAATCACATGCTGCCAATGAGTCTGTAAATAAGACAACTCACCTTTAAATCTTAACACTTTTTCAGGGGTATCTTCATGTCCGCGAGAAACAGACTCATGATGATACAACACCGCCTCTGCACAATACAGATTTCGTCTGCCTAGCTGCAATACTTTCAAACACAAGTCTACATCATTAAATGCAATCGCTAAGTCTTGTTCGTTCAAGCCACCTACAGCCCAAAAATCAGCAGTGGTGATCAATAAACAAGCTGCGGTGACCGCACTATAGTTATGGCTCGCCACCAAACGGTTCATGTACCCAAAGTGATCAGCAGGAAAATACTTGTGCGCATGCCCTGCACCACCACCATAGCCCATCACCACACCTGCATGTTGAATTCTGTCATCCGAAAACAGCAATTTTGCCCCAACACAGCCAATATCATCTCGTAACACATGGCTCACCATATCCCGTAACCAGTCAGGCGAAATCACTTCAATGTCGTTATTCACCAGCGCTAACACATCACCGTTTGCATGCTTAGCAGCAAAATTGTTAATGGCAGAATAATTAAACGCTTTATCGTAATCAATAACACGAATTTTGGGGTGTTTATCTAGCTCAACAAAGTAGTTTATACAGTCAATGTCATCAGAACCATTGTTTATCAACAAAATTTCATAATTAGAATAAGTCGTTTTTTGTAAAATAGAATCAATACAAGCTTTTACAAGTTCCATTGCATTTTTCGTCGGAATAATAATCGACACTAAAGGCGATGATGGCAACTTCCAGCGCAAGGTTAATGTAGGCAAATTTGAAGCAATGATATCGGCAAATGGCCGATATGCATCTGCCAGTAATGGGGCAGCTAAATTAAAAGGGGCGACATTTTCTGGGCGAGACACTAATACCAGTGGAATATGCTCAATGCGTTCCTCATTACCATTGACATAACACAAGCATAAAAACTGACTGATTAAGAATGGGGTTAATCGGCATGACTGGCCAACATGAGCCTCAACACGACTTAATTTATCAACCCACACGCCCGAACTCACATACCCTGCAGTAAGCTGTAAATCAGGGTTCCAGTCAGGTTTAAAATCAGGAAAGCTTCGGCTACCGGCGCTATCACAAACATCACTATCCACATAAGCAATATGAGTTGCAGGGGTAATCAATTTAGGTAGCAAGGTACATAAAAAAGGGGCGACCACATCGCCAGAAAACAACATAAAGCAGGGCTGATGAGCCATATCATAAGGCACTTCACTTAATGCGGTAATCAGGCTAAAGTCGCAATCAAGATGCTGGCTAAGCACAGCCATCAACGCAACAGTATCTTGTGTATCACACCATACCAACACATTAGCAAAAGCAGTATGTTGCTCAGCAATACTGGTTAATGTTGTTTTTAATGCTTCAGCATCAAAGGAAGGCACACAAATTAATACATTGTTGGGCGTAACATTATCCCAGAGCGACTCAGGCGACGGAACGAGCTCTGTAATTTGGTGTTGTTGATATTGTTGGTATGCAGTGTAAGAGCGTGTCAGCTCTTCCATGGTTTGCAACTGATAAAGCAAACCACTTTTATGCAAATTACGGCTATACGCCGCCACTAATTTAGGGTGATTTTTTGCCCATAATACCCAAGCTTTAGGGGTGACACTCATCACCGACTTGGTAAGTTTAACCAGTAACTTTCTGACTATTTGCAACTACAATATCCTTATCGACGCGCATTAATCTTCGCGCTTTTGATTACCGATTTTACTCTCGTAATACTTCATTTTAGCTCTAATCAAAGAACCATTAGGCCTAAGTTGTTGAGCACGATTCATTAAATGGTAAGCCAAACCTATATCGCGATTTTTTTCTGCTATTATGGCAACTTCACGCAATAAATCAGCATCGCTAAACTCATCGGATATATTTAACTTTTCTCTTAAACGATCAACGTCTGCAGTTAAATGTTCAGAATCATCATTAGCAACTGAATGACCTAAAAGTGATTTAACAAAGTTGATTAGTCGTTGTTTAAACATTGTTGTATTTGACACCTCTGATAGCGTATAACGGCTCACAAAATACTGTCCAAACTCACTCTTAAAGCAAGCATGATAAGACATTAAATAAAGTGAATGACATATCATTTTATATAATTTGATATCGTTTTCGTGAACATAATCAGCGACAACTTTAAACTGCTCAAAGCTCAACTTTTGCTCAATATAAGGTTTCGATATACTTCCCCCCACATCACGCAACAACCTATCACCCTGATTAACATTGTGTTTTTTACAAAAAAGGGTTAA
This sequence comes from Shewanella phaeophyticola, assembly GCF_025398315.1. GTDB lineage: Bacteria > Pseudomonadota > Gammaproteobacteria > Enterobacterales > Shewanellaceae > Shewanella > Shewanella phaeophyticola. Next base: position 748,774 of record NZ_JAODOQ010000001.1, on the reverse strand, counting down.
ATACTCACAAGCTTGAAACTTATACCGTTCAAAAACAGCTTGATCTAACAAAGTAAACTTTTGTAGTGACGAATTAAATGCCTGCAGTAACTTGTCGGCTTGCAAAGCAAGAGTCGGTGAACAAAACACATTGAGCCATCGTTTGAATTCCAAAGCTTCAAAAGAATAAGACAAGTTTATCTGCTTCACGACATTACTGGGCGCCTCAATAGACAGAACACTATAAAAATCAGTAATAATGCTACCACCTTCAAAGCCAGATGAACTGTATGAACGCAACATAAATCTATCTGCTGAATATTGTTCTACTAACGAATCCAGTTTCGCTAAATAAAAGCGCGGCAATGTTGCTCGTCTGGAGATAGGTTTAATATGATGGTGTCTTTTTACAGATTGATTATACAAAGACTCGAAACTGTCTAATGGGTTGCGTATATAGGCAATAAAACGTGCTGTTGGTATTAAATCAACAAGGTCACTTAATCGCTCGAAAAAAATTCAGAGCTAAGCAACAAAGTATGCATATTTGATGTTTTACACTGTGAAACCAGCTCAGAAAACTTAGTTTTGCTCAGGGCGCGTTCACCATCAATAACGTCATAGATACTATTAACATTACCAGAGCTAATACCATTGATATCGGTGGTATGTTTTGGATAATAAATACCCAAACTCGCTAAACGTTCACTATCATTTTGCAAACAATATTGAATAGCCGATGTTCCGGTTTTCGGCGGCCAATATGGATAAGCACATTAAGGGTCATAACTTGAAGCCTGAAATTATTCCGCTCAGCATTTTATGCAAATCATAATCGTTCTTTGTAACAATAAACATCATCAACCAACTATCATCAAACGACTACAATCAAAAAAGTTTAAACGAAAAGCGAGATTACTTACTATTTATCAACGCTTGAATCATCTCAGTATACCCTAAACGTTCAACCAATTCGGCATCAAGATTAGCCATAACAAAAGACATTGCATCAGCATCAAAATTATCCATATAAGTATTATCTAAATAAGCACTCGCCTTAAACTTTTTGTTTGTTTCCATGTCTTTAAGGCTAGTATATTCTTGCTTATCATTCATTCTTTTTACTTCGTTCTTCGGCACAACAAAGGTTTGTTCTTTAGCCGAAATCCCCAATTTGTTTGCAAGTTTACTTGCAGTTGCTTTAGGGTGTTTAAGCAACATTTCATACCGAACATGAATAAGGTCTTTACTCGACTGATAGTTCCAGTTCATGGCATTCCACAGCTCTACAGGCGATGAAAATCTTAACTGGACAGAATTTGGGTTACTACCATCAAAAATAATAATTCTGCTCTTAACAAAATCACCAAAGTCCCGTTCAGCTTTAATATTTAAGCGGGCACTGACAAAATATTTATGTAACGAAACTAGGAATGAGAAAGGATTTTTAGTGACAAAATAAGCCGCATCATACGACACATCATAAGTCACTGCAGAGTCATTTGAAATAATAGGGAGAAATCCATGCTTCCATCCCAATAAATTGTTGCGAACCTCACATTCAAAATTAGACTCTAAAATCGATTTAGAAAAATTTGTGCCGCTTCTAAAACAACCTAATACCGCTATTTTTTTCATATTAACTCTTTATTAACTGGCTTTTATACTGGGCAATTTTCTTTAAAATCATAGAGCCTTTAGGCCTAAAAACTCGCGCCTTTTGCATTAACGACATGGCTAAACTAAGATCTACAGACTCCATCTTTAAAGCGCAATCCCGATAAAAATCAGCCGCCTCTTTTGCATTTTCAAACAGTTTAGGCTGATTTATCGCTTGCGCAAGATAGTGGCCGTCACCCATGACTTGCATAAAATCGTTAGACCGAATGATATCACTAAGCTCCGGGTAAGCCTGTAATATTGCATTAAACACTTTAACATTACGGTCTTCAACATTGGTGGTTAAATATAATGCTGTTTCTTGTGTGTTTTCGATTAATTTAAATTTTTCTGAATACTTGCGTGCAAGCAATACCGTCTCAGTGCCATTTAACATCGCCATTGCTTTAAACCAAATATCATCAGCATTTTGTGCGATATCAGAAAACACATCAAACTGAATTACATCTGCATGTAAACTACCCACCGGATAAAAAACACCGCCATAACCAATTGGCATAATAGCAAACGGTGCCGATAAGGTGGCGTCATTTTTAACTAATGGCCATTCAGAATAACTTGCAAACAAACCTTTTTCGCCACGTTTAATCACTCGGCCACGGCTGGCAACAATCGCTTTTGGGTGCGCTATATGGGCGTTAACAAAAGCTTCCACTACATTTGCTGGGATAATAATATCATCATCAAAGGTAATAATGTGGGCATCAGGAAATGCCATTAATGATGGCACAAGTTTTTTATAGCTTTTATAATTAGGGCAAAAACGAACTTCAAACAACTCATCTTCAAGTGCTGCTAGCGCTTGCGGTAACTGCCGGCGACTTAACTCAGTTTCATCAAGCCATAACACAATTTTATCCACTTGATACGTTTGCTTTTTAAGCGATTCAACGACAAGATGCACTACATTAATGCGCTCTGCATAAGAGGTTAATGAGATGATGATAGGATTAGCTTTCATCGTTAACGCTCCTTTGTAGCGGATAAAGACGACTTTAATTGTACTAATTGGTCTAATCTTTTATTAATCAGCGGACCATTCGGCCTAATCTTTTTAGCCAACGATATAATGTTAATCGCTTCATTAATATCTTGCTGTTGTGCATCACTAGATAGTCGTATTAATAAATCAACATTATTGGGTTCTAATGCAATCAATTTGGATCTATATTGCTTAAATGCCGTTAATACGTGTTCATCGGTCACACCAGAAAATAACCTCATCATCAAGGGATAATCTTGTGATAAATGATTGTCTATATTGTCAATCGAGTGCTGGTAGCGATCACACACAAATTTTTCAGCTTCAACAACGAAAGAGGCACTATCGATAGAGTCAATAAAATTAGCATAACTGGACTGATATTCAGCAAATGTAGGCTCATCTAATACAACCCGACAAGACTTAGCAGTTAATTTAGGGTAACCACGTCGGTTACTTTTATAGGCAAAGTTATCCCCTGGGCGTCCACGGTACAACAACGACACATACTCATACTGTGAGCGATGTGCCCGATGATAAATAAAACTCGACTTTAAGGAGTTAACCGATTTATCAAGCGCTTGCTCAATTTTATCTTGCCCTTTAAACACTGATTCATCAACGAGCAGCGTATCAATGGGCTGTGTAAATAAAGGTAAATGATGGCGAAACTCTTTAATACCGATATTGACTGGTAATAAGGTTTTAACCAGTGGTGACAAATTACCTGTCAATGTCAAAGGCAATCGGCTAAAAGGGGCAGCTGCTGGTGTACAATCGTTTATCCACTCAAATGCAACAGGAGTGGCTTGTGGGTAACGGCCAATAACCTCATGTATTGATGAAGTTAATCCATCCAAGATTAAAAACTCATCAATATCTAAAAAGAATATATGGGTAAAACCCGCTGCTTGTTGGCAGTCATACATGGCTTTAGCATAGGTAATAAACTGAATATGTTTACTTGCTCCGCTGGGGCACCAATCAATCCAATCAGCATACTGCCAACTAACATTAGGGTAATGCTGGCTGATGCTATTCAATACAGCTTCACTGTTGTCCGTGGTGCGATTAATAAAAATCTCAATGTCATCAAAACCCAAAAATAAATGATGATGAACCCATTCTGGAATATAAGCCGCTTCGTCTTTTGCAATCGCCACAAGCTTGACTTTTGACTTTACAATAGAGTTAGACATTTTTTACTTTCTCATTTAGCTGGTCAGCTAATTCATTAAGTAAACTAAATGAATCTTTATTCAACAACCAATTCTCTCTAACAATACAAATTTTATTTTTATAAACATTATTGTCAAAGTTAACAAATCTATCACTAAACTTATCAGACATTATTCTTTCAACACGTTTATCAATAAAGTAATCACCTACAGATAATTCAACAAGCATAGTTTTCATTATATTTGTTAGCTTTACCAATATTTCGCCATCTAAATCAGAATAATTTTCTAGATATGTTTCCCTAACTATATTACCAACAAGATTATATTTTTCAGCCATCAATGAATTTAACACTCTAATTATCTCTGTGTCATATGGATTCAAAGACACATTAGAGGAAATCTTACTTTTAGACCCATCCAAATATTCAGGTTTATACTCACAACCAACAATAGAAAAAAACGATGCTAATAAATTATTATCTGCACACGATTTATCATAATCAATCAAATGAACATTATCATGTCCAAATATATTAACAAATCGACTCACCTGAAGATCAGCAGACAGCATGTAGCTTTGTCCAGGCTTAGCTAAATGCTCGTGGTAAAACTCAAAAAAGAAATCGATTGGCCATGTTTAACAACCTCTTGCCAAATTGAATACATTTTTAAACTTGAACGGCGCCAACTATAAATAACATTAACGTCAAACTCATTAAAATAACTTTTTAAGTATTTAAAATCGTCCACGGAGAATGTAATAAAATCCTCACTCGATAATAATATATTTGAATTAATATCGTTAAAGAAGTCGTGGTCTAATTGTGTTAGCGCTCTATCTTTTATAAGATCTCGCAAGTGGTGATGACCAAAAATTCGAACATATTTCTTAGGATAAAATAAACCATTTCTAAATAATTCGGATTGATTATCTAGAAAGACTTTCTGAATAAGTGTTGTTCCAGTCTTATGAGGATCAACGTGCAAAAATATTTTTCGTTTCATAATACTACTCACCTAAAAAAGGAAAACGGCCAAAATCGCTGACCAACGAATCCCATTTTAGGATCTGTGTTTCATTTAAACTTAACTCACCCTTAAATGGGTGCGCCCAACCTGCTGCATGCCATTTGTCTAGCGGGTTTAAAATATGAAAATTCTGCAAACCGAAGTCGCCTGCAATTTGGGCGTCAGCAACGGCATTGTCGCCCACATGAATAAAGGTTTTTCCTTCTGGCAGACTGGCTTTGATGTGTTGCCATAGTGTGCCGTTGTCTTTTCGCTTACCTAACTCACTCGACACAAGTAACTCATAACCTGCGCTTAAGCCAACTTTAGCGAGCATTAAAGCCACCTGGTCTAGGGTATAATAGGTGTCAGACGCGACAGTTATTTGCTTGCCTTTTAACAGCAGTTCATTAAATAAATCAACCATTTCATCTTTGGGCTCAATCATTTCAAGGTCATAAGCAAACTCTTGCTCAGCATACTGGCTTGATTGAGATTCAGACCAACCAAGTTGACTGCCTAAAAGAGCATAAGTTTCAAAAATAGTGACGTCGCCGACAAAGTTTTTTGCTTTACGTACCTCAAACTCAGCTTGATTTCGCTTGGCAACAAACTCATGAGCGTCATTAACCACACCTTGAGACACCAATGCTTTACCGAGCAATAGCTTGGCATAATCTGGCACAAAGTAACGTCTGCGCACTAAGGTATCAAAAACATCAAAGCTGATATGGTCAAAACCACTCAGTTGATTGCGCATCCCTTCTTGGCTATTAACATATTGCGCCAATATAAAACTGTCATCAAAGGTAAACTGACCCGTTGTTGGGTAATAAAATAGTTGTTGATAACCATTTTTTTCAGCCAGCAAACCTAACATTCGCTCTAAAGCATGTAACTCTGAACCGTCATTAGGCAACGGCTCGGCAGGAAAATCATCATATTGGTATTGTTTGCCTAACAATTGCTTTAAGGCATCAGGTCTTGCCCAAAACATACCACCTGCAGGATAGGCTAAAAAATCTTCAGCAAGCTCTACGCCCCATTCTTTGGCCATTTTTTGTGCATGAGGTTTATTTTTAAGCCAATGATTAACCCAGTTAGGCATCATCCAAAACGATGTGGGGTAATAAATGCCTGTTTTTGGCGAATCACGAAAATGATTTAGCAGCTGTTTAATCACATGCTGATCATTAAGTAAGTACTCACCTAAGTAATCTGCCCACTGAGTTTGTGCACGCCCAGAATAAAGCGACTTTTTGGAGTGCATGTGGCAAAACAAGTCGTAGGCTTGTAAATCTTGCGCAAACTCTACCAGCATAGAGCCAAAGTTGCGGCCATGATTGGGCACAACCTTTACCTTAACTTTGTTGACTTTACTGCATGCGGCAAATTGCGTTTGTGCGTTTTCGACTAAATCGTCACTGCTTACGCTCACAAACACATCAACAGACTGCGGGAACTTTTCGAGTGATTTGCAGTAATAGTCAATAAATTCTCCATAAAACACGTGAAAACACATGGCGATTTTATGCTCAGTGGCGTCTCCGTCAGCCGTGGTTTCGATTGCTTTGGGGTGCCACTTTGGCGTTGCTGGAGGCGACATGCGCCCTTCTGCTTTACCATGGCTCATGTAGTGGACTAACGCTTGCTCACCTTGTAAATAAATATCGGTATTACACTTGTAATACAACTCCGTATCAAAGGCGGGGCTTGGGTTAACACACGAAAACGCACCTTTTGTTAAATAATCTTCAAAGGCTTCTTGTTCACAGGTAAATACCCGGCACTGGTTAGCGCTATACCAAGCATAGTCAAATAATCCCTGAGCTTTAGCTAAATTAAGTAAGTGTTGCACTTCTTCTTGAGTGTAACCTTTTTTGTCGGTATTAAGTTTAGCGTAGGCTCGTGCACTCAGTCGTCTGTCGACACTTTTTGCTACACGAAAGAGTAATGGTTGCTGCTTAACAAAGTTAAATAATGCAGGCATTTTTGTTTTTACGAACTGTTTATTAATCATTATGCTAAACCAAAAAATTGAAGGGCATTGACCGTGCCGTTGCCGGTGACGTCATCATCAATATCAAAAATATGTGTGACACCACGAGGAACTATATTGGCTTTACTTAAATAACTGCCTAGGAGCATTTCAAGCTCTTCAGTCTCAAAAGTGATACCGTGCTTTGCACTGTGCTTACAATAATCGAGCGTACCTATCATCACTTGTTCTAACTCATGAAAATAGCGTTGCGAAGCCACTTTTCGACCATAATAAAAATCAAACTGAGTGGGGTCGAAGGTATTTAACCGAATGCCTCTAAACTGGCCAAAAGGCGCAGTCAGCAACGACTCTAAAAACATTGACCTATCGAGTGGTAAGTAACCATCACCAATTTTCACATTTTCTTTTAAGTAACCTTGCATGGTCGCATTGTGATTATCGATGACGTGTTCACCAGGATTTGACGAAATCAAATAATGTCCGTGTGTATCTTTATCCAGTAAGATCCCTAACAAAGATTGAATAGTGCCAGAATAGCCGAGGTCGACTAAATGCAAAGTGTCTTGCTGGATAACACCTAAGGTGTCTAAGTAACTCAAGTAGGCTTGCTTGCTTGGCGTGATAACATCGTCGATTCGATCTTTGTGCTGATTAAGCGTATCGATAATTTTCTTTCTGTCTTCAGGCAGATAAACCAATTCTTGGGTAATCTCTTCACCAAAAATTTGTTTTATTTGGCTATCAGATAACAAAAACCGCGTGCGGATGAGATCATAAAAGGCACCGCTAAAGCTGCTTTTCAATGAATAAGCATAACTGCGGCTATCGCTGAGTAATATTTTAAACAGAAAGGCACGCGAAACGAGTAAATAATGGCTTTCACGTTGTATGTCAGCACCACAAAGATAGTGCTTGTAAGCTTGTTGTAACCAATAACCTTCACGGGCTAAGAAATACAGCGGAGCTTTTTCTGGCACATTTTTAACTAAGTTTTGTGCAAAAAAACTCAGCAACGGCCCCATAAATGTTGTCCCAAAAGACGTAAAACGTGCTTCGTGCACTCTTGATTCGGTTACATTTGCCATTATTAACGAACACCATGATGTTTATGACTAAAAAAATATACTCACCAGGACACAACAACTATCTTACAGACAATGGCTTCAAATCCCTGAAATTAGGTAAGTAGTGTATGTTGCAGGCACAATGAAGTAAACATGAACATGTATTACTGTGGGTATAACCATTCACTACTGCTGATTTTACGTACAAAGTGACGGCTTTTTTGAAGCACAGCCACCTTTCAGCGCAGCCACCTTGCAGCACAGCGTCCTTTCAGCACAGCGTCCTTTCAGCGTAGCGTCCTTTCAGCGCAGCGTCCTTTCAGCGCAGCGTCCTTTCAGCGTAGCGTCCTTTCAGCGCAGCGTCCTTTCAGCGCAGCGTCCTTTCAGCGCAGCGTCCTTTCAGCGTAGCGTCCTTTCAGCGTAGCGTCCTTTCAGCGTAGCGTCCTTTCAGCGTAGCGTCCTTTCAGCGTAGCGTCCTTGCAGCGTAGCGTCCTTTCAGCGTAGCGTCCTTTCAGCGTAGCGTCCTTGCAGCGTAGCGTCCTTTCAGCGCAGCGTCCTTTCAGCGCAGCGTCCTTTCAGCGCAGCGTCCTTTCAGCACAGCGCCTTTCAGCGCAGCGCCTTTCAGCGAAGCGACCTTTCAGCGTAGCGTCCTTTCAGCGTAGCGTCCTTTCAGCGTAGCGTCCTTTCAGCGCAGCGCCCTTGCAGCGCAGCGCCCTTGCAGCGCAGCGCCCTTGCAGCGCAGCGCCCTTGCAGCGCAGCGCCCTTGCAGCGCAGCGTCCTTGCAGCGCAGCGTCCTTGCAGCGCAGCGTCCTTGCAGCGCAGCGTCCTTGCAGCGTAGCGACCTTGCAGCGCAGCGACCTTTTAGCAAAGCGTCCTTAATCACTACCAAATAAATCGCGGGTGTATACTTTGTCGGTTACATCGGCAATCAAATCGTCAATACGGTTTGCCACAATCACATCAGCTAGGGCTTTAAACTCATTAAGGTCATTGACGACTTTGGAGTGAAAAAACTCAGGCTCGGTCATCACAGGCTCATAAATCACCACTTCAATTCCTTTTGCTTTTATGCGCTTCATAATGCCTTGAATCGCAGAAGCCCTAAAGTTGTCAGAACCCGATTTCATCACCAAACGATATATGCCAACCACCTTAGGGTTTCGGCTCAAAATTGAATCGGCCACAAAGTCTTTACGAGTGCGGTTTGCCTCAACAATGGCACCAATAATACTGTTAGGCACATCAGCATAGTTAGCACGTAATTGTTTAGTGTCTTTTGGTAAACAATAACCACCGTAACCAAAAGAAGGATTGTTATAATGGCCACCAATACGCGGATCTAAACTCACCCCTTCAATAATTTGTCTGCTGTTTAAACCATGGCTTTCTGCATAGCTGTCTAACTCGTTAAAGTAGGCAACACGCATGGCAAGGTAAGTATTAGAGAACAGCTTAACGGCTTCCGCTTCTGTCGAGTCAGTAAACAACACTTCGATGTTATCTTTTTTTGCCCCCTGCACTAATAAATCAGCAAACTGTTTAGCACGCTCTGAGCGCTCACCCACAATAATACGTGACGGATACAAATTGTCGTGTAGTGCTTTACCCTCACGTAAAAACTCGGGTGAAAAAAGGATATTGTCAGTATTAAACTTCTCACTAACATTTTTTGTGTAGCCAACAGGCACAGTCGATTTAATCACCATAACCGCGTTAGGGTTAATCGCTAATACATCGCTAATCACCGCTTCAACCGAACTGGTATTAAAGTAGTTTGTGACTGCATCGTAATCTGTTGGTGTGGCAATAATCACAAAGTCAGCATCTTGGTAAGCTTGCTGTTTGTCTAATGTCGCACAAAAGTCTAAATCGACATTCTCTAAAAAGTATTCAATTTCGGTATCAACAATCGGTGACTGTTTATTATTTAGCATGGTAACTTTATCAGCCATAATATCTAACGCGACAACGCTATTATGCTGCGCTAACAGCATCGCATTAGACAAACCAACATAGCCTGTACCTGCAATTGTAATCTTCATTTAACACCCTCGATACGATAGGTAAACTGCACAAAAAAAATTATTCCGACTGTAGTAACTTGCGATACTCAACCACTTTATCACGAATAAAAGGCCTTCTGGGCGCGCCTTGTGAGCTATCTCCATCAACCTTAAGGCTTTCGGTAAATCGGTCTTCTCGATATTAACCGCATGATCACGAATAAAATCGACATCTTGCTGGCATTCTATATCGTCAAAAACCACTTTGTTGATGTCAATTCTCGCGGGAGGTGTCATCCGCAAAAAACGATATCCACGATTAACAATATTATCTATTTGCGGTTGAGTAATCGCCTCAAATGCACTTAAAAAGGCTTGCTTGTCTTGATTATTCGCAACAACGCAAATCGCCTCTCTTTCAAGAGCATTAATTAATTGACTGCGACGTTGTGCAGCAAAAATAGTCGCTAAATCTGTACTTAATTGTATATGGTTATCGCCAACCACCTTTTGAGCTAAAGGCGTAAACCCTTTGGCTGTTAAGCGCATAAACCACTGCTTATTTAAATCGTTTACGCTAACAGATACCGTTTTATCAGCATCTAACGTTATTTTTTTAACAAATAATAAATTCAATGCTGAACATATTGCTTTATCTTGTAATCTGTTCGGCATAATTTTTACCGCTGCCGAAAGAATTTTTTTGTTTATCATTTAAAAATATCCATTGTACTAATATTCTGCTCCCAAAAGGCTCTAGAACCCTAGTAACTGTTCATCCCTAAAAACTCAAATACGGTTCGCATTTTGTTTCGGCCTTGCTCAAAAGAATACTGCTCAGCGGCTAATATCCGTTGGTTATGAGATAATCGGCTCCACAGAGATTTGTCATTATTTAACGACAATATATGCTCCACCCACAGTTGTGGCGTCTCAGCAATAAGCGTGCTGATGTTATGGCTTAAGCCTGTGCTTTCGGCGGCAATTGGCGACAACACACTAGGCAGCCCATACGCTGTAGCCTCAAGCACTTTGCCTTTAATCCCGGCACCAGACAATAACGGCGCAATAAATACTTTATGGCGCTGAAAAATCGCGCTCAACTCTTCCACATAACCAACAAACTTAACTTGCGGATGGTGATATTGTGTAAAGGTATTAGGCATATTGCTACCGTAAAAATACACCGTAACACTTGGGTCTTCGTCTACTAATAAAGGGAAAACCTGAGTCATAAAATAATCAACCGCGTCTACGTTCGGTAAATGGCGATATCCGCCTAAAAAGGCAATCCCCTCTCTGCTTTCAAACGATGCCGGTGACGGTTTTTCATCCAATACCCATGGGCATTTAAAGATATTGTCTTGCCTTAACACATGCGAGGTAATCACTGCGTGTTCAGTGTCATTGTACGACAACACGGCATCCGCTTTGCTGATCACATCAAGCTCAAGCCGTTTTGTGTTTAAAGCATTCGCTAAAGCTTGTTGAGTATGCTCTGGCGTAGATTGCATGGCTAAAGCGGATCGAATCTCACGCAAAAAGTGTAAGTCGGCATTATTAAAAATAATCGGTAGGTTTGGCGCGGTTTGTTTTAAAAAATCAATAAAATGAGTCGCAACATTATAACGGGTGATATAAATCGCACTCAGCTCCGGCAAACGCTGACAAATCGCATCGCCTAATGTGGGGTAATATGGTGCATAACACACCTCTACCCCTTGCGATTGTAACTGAGCGGTATAGCGATCAGACTCAACAAAGTTCATCGGCACAAAGATAACCTTGTAACCTAAAGACTGTATTAATTTAAGCTCTTGCAGCGCAGCATACGAGCCAGCATCTTGGTCTGGTGATGGTGTCTGAATATCTAACATCATCACTGTGCCCAATACTGCCTGGCCTGTCACCACTGAAAGCGTTGACTGTTCGGCAAACTGTTGCCTACTCTGTTGTAACAACGTCGGGTTAATGAGCGAAACGAATGGCTTATTAACATTAGGCTCATTGTGGCAATAATCTTGGGTTTCACACACCTCAAGCCCAACCCTGCCTTGCTGTTTAAACGCTAACTGCCAATAAAACAACACATCTTCAATGCTCTGGCAGTGAGACGGAATTGATTGTAAAGATAGGTCATACTTGCGGTAAGCCGTCGCCGTGCCAATCGCAAAATCAATCGCTTTGACAAAACACTTACGGCTGTCATTAGCAGAATATCGGTGCGGGCTGTCAGTCAGTTCAGTAGGCATTTGAGCAGACATTTGAGTAGAGAGTTCGCTCAGTACCCCTGAGCTGTCAACCAATAACCCGGTATCATCAACAAGGCGTTGAGCGGCAAAACCGACATGTTCAATCATCAATGCATTAACCAAACGGTCAATACTTGCTATACCCAATTCGCAATGGCTTGGGCAATAAACAATATATTCACCTTTAGCTCGGCTTAATAGTGCCGTCATTATTTCTGCCAAGCTTGCTTGCGCAGCAATATCTACATTTACGATGTTATTAGCATGATTGTTTATGCCGTTGTTGTTTAACACATGGCTTAGACCTACAACCTCGTAATCGTCATTAGGCATACTGAGACACAGCGACGCTAATAACTTGCTTAAATCTGCAGTGACATTATCACTGTCATTCATTCTGCCATTAGCACTTTTATTATCACAGAAAGTGAACGGTAAAATAATGCTAACCCTAGGCTTAGTGACATGTGGAAAACTAACACTATTGGGGCTATTCTGCGTTAAATGGTGATACGCATTAATCGCATTTGCACTGTCTAAACCATCCGCAGCAACAGCGTTAATTTTGTTTGCAAGTAATGCTAATCGATTGGTATTAATACAACCTTTTTGTTGACGACTTTTTTGAACCACATCAATAGGTTCTGCCACTAAGGGCAAGAGTTCAATATAATCGCCCCACACAAAACAAGGTAAGCCATTAACAGCTAAACGAAAAAAGCCAGCAGTTAGCCAGCTAAATTGTGGTGGTATGGTCAGCGTAAATTGATGATTGCCAGCAGCAACTTGAACCATGCTTGTTGTTAAAAGCTGTTCATTGCAATACAAACTCAGCTCAAGTTCACCCTCTTCGGTGCTTTGGCAAACAAACTGAAGTTGGCGAGGTTGGCATGCCAGCAGCTCGATAATAAAAGGCGGCTCACCCGCAGAAATAGCAAAACTTGCATTTGCTATCGGTAAACCTTGTTCATCAATGAGTGACAAGGTTTTACCAGCCAATGCATGCAGGGGTAAATCAATTGGCGTTGAAAAACTACAATGCCCAGAGCCCAAACCCGCTTGTTTAAGATCTTCTCTAAACAAGTTAGCAATGCCCTGAGTGACTACATTATCATTGAGGCAAACATAAAAACTCGCTGCCACATCTGGGGTTAAAGGATTAAACACCCAGCCCAATAACCTGCCAGAGTCAAGCACATCAATGTAGCCCATCACTGGGCTTTGTTGGTTTTCTAACATAACGGTTGTCACCACTGCGTTGAAATAAATGAGCCGTTATTTAACGTAATGGGCTGTTAATACTTTTTCTAACACACTCATACGGGCAGAAAGTTCAGCAATATTGCTCATCGCCACATTAACAACCGTATTCATTGAAGTTTGTTCGTTTTCAGCAGTAGCAGACTCAATTTGTTCAGCAATGCGTGCAGCTTCTGCTGCCACTAATTGTTGAAAATCCCCCAACTCATTCGCAAACTTAGCTAAAAACTTGGCTTTTTCTATCTCTTGTGCACTGGCTTGCAACTCTATCGGAGCCACAGGGCTCAGTAAGCCATCCACGTACACGTTACAGCTCACTAATTCAGCTGGGAAGTTGGCTTTATTTAGCGTTAAACTAAAACCGTAGTTACCATCACCAATATTCGCCTGCAGCAAATCGTCACGAAATACATCGGCAACACCATGAGCAAGTACTGTGTCATTATGTTTTAGCTCTACCACAACACGGCGCTCATCTTGATTCACATGACGACACCAACCAATCACTTTATCCTTGTCTACGGCATCAACATAACAGGTATAGTCGTCTACACTTGGCACATTTAACGCTAAAGGATAAGCTTGCTCGTTAACCTTATGGCCGTCGATGTACACATCAACCTGGCTAATATCTTCTTTTAATACTGATGGATTAGGCACTATCGAAAAGGCTGAATCACCAAAGCCTGCTGCCGCTAAGTCTTCACGCGCCGCATCAGCGACGGTTTGCCATAATAAGGTAGACCCAGAATAAATTTCGATTTTGGCTGGTGTGTTTTTAGCCTCTTTATTGAATGCCCAACCAGAAATCATCTCAGCAGACACAATATCAATATGAAACTGATATTGCTGTAACGGCGCTGGTGCAGTCATTTGTTGTTTTAATTTTTTTCAATTTTTTTAAGCATAATTTAGTTGCTCTATCTAATATGTAAGTCATTTAATATTAATCAATATACCATGCACTGTGCTTATGCACATCGTCACGACTGATCATTTCTTCACGGGTAAACCAACGATATTGTTGATGTTGTTGGGCTGGTAATGCCGCTAAATCAATATCTAACCGTATTTTATATCCTAATACAACATAATGCGTTGAAACTTCATCACCAAACACACTATCGGTATAAAAATGCTCAAACGGCTCCAAGACACACCGCCTGGTTGCGGTTTATTGTAACCCCTAACTCTTGTTGACCAAGTCGAGAAAATGCGTCATCCAACGTCTCATTTTTTAACACTCGTCCACCTGGAACAAACCAATAACCCTGAGCAGGCTTATTGTTACGTAAGCCTAATAGAAATTGCCCTTGGGAGTTTTCAACAAGTAAATCGATAGACACTAACGGGGTTGAATCAATAACGGTTGTAAAAGTATTTTTATCTAAGAACATAAATGACCAACTAGAAAGTAACAAGTAACAAGTAACAAGTAACAAGTGACAAGCGACAAGCGACAAGCGACAAGCGACAAGCGACAAGCGACAAGCGACAAGTGACAAGTGACAAGTGACAAGTGGAAAGTAACAAGTAGCAAGTAGCAAGTAACAAGTGGCAAATAGCAAGTAGCAAGCGACAAGCGACAAGCGACAAGCGACAAGCGACAAGCGACAAGTGGCAAGTGGCAAGTGGCAAGTGACAAGCTGCAAGTGACAAGTGACAAGTGACAAGTAACAAGTGACAAGTAACAAGCGACAAGTGGCAAGCGACAAGTGACAAGCTGCAAGTAGCAAGTAACAAGTAACAAGTAACAAGTGGCAAGTAGCAAGTAACAAGCTACAAGCTACAAGCTACAAGCTACAAGCTACAAATAATAAGCGACAAGCACTTTGAGCAAGGCTTTTATTTGAACATTCAATGAATGAGTTAACAAATAGCGGGATTACCCGCGAAAGTTATCTTGATTGGCTAAAAACCATTCATAAGCATCTTTTAATCCGGCTTCAAGGCTATACGAATATTGCCAGCCTAATGCGGCCAGTCTATCAACATTCATTAACTTACGTGGAGCGCCATCGGGTTTTGTGGTATCCCAAACAATGTTGCCATTAAACCCTGTGACTTTAGCTACCGTTTCAACTAATTCTCTAATAGTACAATCAACACCAGTACCGACATTAATGTGGCTTAGCATTGGTTCAGTGTTGGCATCATAAATGGTTTTATCCAGTTCCATAACATGAATAGAGGCTGCCGCCATGTCGTCAACATGTAAAAACTCACGCATCGGCTTACCACTGCCCCAGGCAATCACTTCACTGTCGCCACGAAGTGCCGCTTCATGAAAACGGCGCAATAATGCAGGGATAACATGAGAGTTTTCTGGATGAAAGTTATCGTGCAGCCATATAAATTGGTTGGCATCACGCTGCGATAATCAACCCCATATTGGCGATTATACGATTCACATAACTTAATACCGGCAATTTTAGCAATGGCATATGGCTCGTTGGTTTCTTCTAATGTACCAGTTAATAAGGCCGTTTCTTGCATTGGCTGGGGCGCTAACTTAGGGTAAATGCACGATGAGCCTAAAAATAATAACTTTTGCACACCGGCTTTATAAGCACCATGAATGATATTGCATTCAATCATTAGGTTTTCATATATAAACTCAGCAGGGTAAGTATTATTAGCATGAATGCCCCCAACCTTTGCTGCAGCGAGATAAACTTGATCGATACCTGAATCAGCAAAAAAATCAGCTACCGCTTGCTGATTGGTTAAATCAAGCTCTGTACGGCTACGAGTGATAATCTCAACATCACCACGTTTTTCTAATTGGCGAACTATCGCCGAGCCCACCATGCCACGATGGCCTGCTACAAATACTTTTTTCATCTTATTTCTCTAATATTCAGGAATGTTAAAAGCGGGTTTGTTAAATACAATTTTGGGTAAAGCATCTAAACTTTTGATAAAAAGTGAAGTACAAGACGGAAAATGAGCTCCAGGAACCGTCCCAGAAAAACGTATTTGATAAAAACCTTGTTCGATTAGATATTGATAACCTTCAAGATAATCACTTCGATTAGAATTATCAAAAATAATAATGCCATTATCAGACAATTTTTGGATAGCAAAATAGCAACAAAGCCTTCGCGCCATTCCATCAATAACAATACAGTCAAATTTACCAGGTTGGCTTAATATGGATGATGCATAACTGATAAAATCCTTATCATTTAAACCTCTTCGTGTGACTTTGTCCGAGTCATACTCAAATGAAGTTCTTGGATTGTTACGTACGAAAGTTTCATAAATTTTTTGTGCATTTGGGCTGTGTTCAGTTAACGCTATACGAGGAAAAACAATATTAGGTAAAAATATTTTTTTTGAAATTTTTTCCACCCACACAGAGTCATGATCAACACTGACCACCTGATAGACACGATCCTGCCACCATAAAGAAGAATTGCCACACCCAAACTCAAAAACCCGAGTGTTTTTGGTAATAATACTCTCAACAAATTCAATAGCGGGATAAGTCCACCAAGGTAATGGGTTGCCCAAAGTATCAACGGGCATACATAACTCAGCAGACTTATTCCATCCACGTGGCTCTAATGTGAGCTTACTGAATTTTTGAGTATCTGAATCAATCTTTTTTTGCACAATAGTTGCGTGTTCTTGATCTGTTAAAAACTCATCATAACCATATTTACGACATAATTTATTAAGTTCTTGTCGTAATCCTACATTAATACTTAAGATATCTTGGTATGTTAAGTGTTGTTTATCGTAATGTTTACCTTTATATTTCTTGTCTTTATTTACATTCTTTGATGGCAAGCTTTTAGGATCAACAACAGAATCTACTAACTTATTATTCAATAAATATTCATATAATTTTGTTTGTTGGTCTTCAACTCTAAACGTTAGATGCGGGTTTTGATTTTCAATTATTTTATTCCAATAAACATAACTTGCAACGGCTTTATCAATTGAACACTCATATTGATTTATATCAACATCAAATTTATTGATAATATGTTTGCGTCTAAACCCATTAGATATCTCTGAATGATTATCGTCCCTGATTATACTAGAAATAGCATCTAACGGAGATCTAACATGGTGAATAATATGTTCAAAATATTTAAAGTCTCTATTTTTTGCACCATCATTACCAGCGAAAGGGTACTGATCAAAAACAGCAAACATCCAAGAGCAAATCCCATCCGTTAATAACTGCTCGTGCCCAACATTTTGTTTGAATGCTTTCAGCAAAGAAGCTGTATAACCAGAGCCACATCGTGGGTGGCCTAAAGCTAATATAGGGTATACAGTTGTATGTTTTTTATGTTGAAGTAATCGCTCTTGCGCAATATCAAACTCAGTTGATTTTTGCATATTGTCTAACATTAAATAATCTAACCTAATTTGCTTGGGATGTATAAGGGACTCAACTTCACCCGTGCTCCAAGACATCTCGTAAAAGATGGGTGGAAAAGCCGTTTTTGAATTTATACTATTACATATTACTTTATGCTGATAAATATCAACTGTCGTATCAATTCGAGAAAAACGTTCAAGTAATAGCTTGGCCATAAGCTGATTAATTGCATGAGCAGGATTAGACATTCTTACAAGACTAGCATCGAAGTCAATCTGTTTTGATGATTCATGCTCATCAGACAAAGCCCAACCAAAACGGAGCAACATAGGTTTTTCAGATAAGAGCTCAGATTTAATATGCAGTTTTTTCTTAATATAAGTCTCGGTATGCTGAGTAGCCAAATCAGAAATTATAATGTCATCTTCAATAATAAGCACATTTGTTATTCCTGTCTCGACAACATACTCCCATAAACTAATGTAACTTAAAAATGTAGCAACCTGAGCGGGTATAAGCGTATTATTACAATCGTTTTTTCCGCAAGATAATTCACCACATCTAAAACAATTGGGGAATTGCTTTACTTTTTTCTCTAAATAATACTTTTCTACAATGGGGTCATCAGCATTAATCGCATCAAAAAACTGTAAATTTTTAATATTATGCAGTGATACTAACTCATTAATATGAATCCTTCGATCATGTGAGCGTACCAGTGATAAGCACAAGACATGATCAAATTGGTGAAAAAATTGAGTAATAAAGCTCATATAATATTCCAACTCGTTAACAAAAATGCCAACTCGAAGTTGGCATTAATACTAACTACAATTTATTATTCTTTTGCCACCGCAACATCATAACCATGATGTTTTAAAATAGCGTGTTGCTTAGCTTTACCTAAATCATGTTGCACCATTTCAGCACACATTTGTTCTACGGTAATTTCTGGTGTCCAGCCCAGCTTAGCTTTTGCTTTAGCAGGGTTACCCAATAAGGTTTCCACTTCTGCAGGGCGGAAATAACGTGGATCTACTTTTACAACCACATCACCTACTTTAACGCCAGGGGCATTATCGCCACTGACAGCAGTGACAGTTGCAATCTCGTTAATACCTTCACCGCTAAACTCAAGCTCAATGCCCGCTTCTAGTGCGGACATTCTAACAAATTCGCGTACTGAAATTTGCTTACCCGTGGCAATAACAAAATCATCAGCTACATCTTGCTGTAACATCATCCATTGCATACGTACGTAATCTTTAGCATGACTCCCAATCACGTAATGCATCCATATTACCGAGGTACAAGCATTGCTCTAACCCTTGGGCAATATTGGCAATTGCACGGGTAATTTTACGGGTTACAAAGGTTTCACCACGACGTGGAGACTCATGGTTAAACAAAATACCGTTACAAGCATACATGCCGTAAGACTCACGATAGTTAACCACAATCCAATAGGCATACATTTTAGCTACAGCATAAGGTGAACGTGGGTGAAACGGCGTGGTTTCTGTTTGTGGAATTTCTTGTACTTCACCGTAAAGCTCAGAGGTAGAAGCCTGGTAGAACTTGGTCTTTTTTTCCAAGCCTAAAAAGCGAATCGCTTCTAATAAACGTAGCGTACCCATAGCATCAACATCAGCGGTATATTCTGGGCATTCAAAAGATACTGCAACATGGGATTGCGCACCAAGATTATACACTTCATCTGGCTGCACATCTTTAATGATACGGGTTAAGTTAGATGAATCGGTTAAATCCCCATAGTGTAAGAAAAACTTCGGGTTAGCGGCATGTCGGTCTTGATAAATATGATCGACTCGTTCTGTATTAAGTGATGAAGCACGGCGTTTAATACCGTGTACTTCGTAGCCTTTTTCCAATAAAAATTCGGCTAAATAGGAGCCATCTTGACCGGTGACACCGGTGATTAATGCTTTTTTCATTTATATTTACTCGTTGTCATTAATGACGTTTATAAGCGTCTTTTTCAAAGAAATAGTGGTTCAAGAGCCACTATTGTATTTTGCAACAATGCGACTGATTTGCGAATAATGTAAACCAAAGTAATCGCCTATCTGTTTTTGTGTATACCCACCAGAGCAGTAAGCATTAGCTATTGCCTGATGTTTATCATCAGCTTGTGCTTGATATTCTTCCAGTGTTAAAGGGTGGCGCTGCGCTGCTTAAAAGGAACTTCCAGTAAATCACCTGCCACTCCCTCCTGCATTGCCTGATGCCTGGCGACAAAAAGCATCATCACCTAAAAATATCTGATGCTGCAACTCATCCCATACCCTTTTACCAACACCATTTTTAACAAATGCAATATAAAATTGAATCGCTTCACTACGGTTTGCAGCAAATAACCTAAGTAAAGCATCTGTCGATAACCAGTCAGGCAAATCAATATTTCCCAGCATACAATGCCAGCTAGACCACAACCATTCGTCGGGAGAATCAACCATTTTTGCCCGAACAGGATTCAGGACAATGTAACGGCACAACTCAAGCAGATAAGTCTCTTTATCAACCAAAATAGCCTTGTATCGCCCTTGGAACAAATGCCCGACACGATGATGCTTACGATTCATTGATTGAGTAAATACACCGTTTAACTGCCGCATCCCTTTGCTAAGATTAGCATCCGGCGTTTCAACCAGAAGGTGGTAGTGGTTGCTCATCAGACAATAGGCATGAACAACCCAGTTATAACGATCACAAACATCTCTTTCCCTAACTTATGCGCATACACGCCTATATCATTGATATAATGATCTACAATTAACAAATCAGAAGACTCAATTAGTTCTTTATGCTTTATTATCATCATAATATGATAATAAAAGGGCACTCTTCCGCAAGACAGTTGAATTACCTCATGTTCAAGTCTCAAAGCTTTTAGGTAGCCTTTAGCACCTATCACTGAGTTCGAGGTTCCAATTATCACTATTTTCATTGAAAGCTTACCTCAACATTTTTTTCTATATAATCTATTTCCTCATCACTTAAGTTAATCTGATTAAGCGTTTTTCTAGAGAAAAATCTTGCCTCGCATTCTAATAAAGGACTTTGGGAGAATTCAGGAACGCCTAAAAAATCAGTTATTCGAGAGATGCAAAATACTGAGTTATCGTAATCACTTTTAAAAAGTTCATCATAATTTATTTCCAAAATATCTAACTTATCTGCAAACAATTTTAATTGGCGCTCTGCATCTTTCCAATCAGACACTGCTACCTTATAATCTTGACTTGAAGCTACTTCAAAGGGGTTTCTACGAATAAAAATAACTTTAGTTTCCTTAGGAAAATTCGAAGCTAATAAGTCAAACCTTTTATATAACAAGAGCATTTTTTCACCGATGTATGAAGATCTTTCGTAAAATTTCTCAACATACTTAGCTTCATTAAAAGACGCCCAGAAGCTTTGACTTTGACTGTAATCAAGAAGATCTTTCTTCGTGAACATCTTAGGGAATAGCTCTTTATCATTGTAAATAGTCTTAAAGTACCGCTCCGTAGTGAGCAACAACTCATGATGAAGGTTAATCAATTAATTTAATGCTGTCGAGCCTGATCTAGGATCCCCGCATATAAAAAGGTAACGTTTACTCAAAATAATTACTCAAAACTTAAATTCAAATCTGCAAATTTCTTCATTATAAGATTCAGATATTAGCTGTTTACTATTATCATCATAAAAACTGCGCTAATTTACGGCATTAGTCTTATTTTTATGGATACATGGTATAACACAGTTTAGCTCTAACTGTATACTTACTTGAATGGGTTTAAATAATCAAACCTAGCAATATCTTTTTCAAAAATATCCAAAAACACCTTATGTAGGTCTCCAGAGTTAAAACAATCCCTTACCTCTTCAACTAAAATATCACTTTTCTCACTATTATTTAACCTTGGTGGTTCACCCAGAAGAATACCTGTATTCTTATAAAAAGAAGTCGAGAATTCATTCTTTAAGTCTACAGGAAAAACCAAATCAGCCAATTGTTCGCCGCTCAAATCATTACTATAAACGTCGATTCTATGCCGATTATAAAACCATCCATGGTTCGATTTATTGGTTATAAACGATGTAAAAGTACTCAATTCATCTGGTTTGTATGAATCACTTTTCTGCCACCAAAAGACATTATTCTTATCGGGTTTCCCGTAAGTGAAAAGTGATAAAACTAAAGTATATGGATTTCTAACGCCAACAATTTTGTAGTAATCTTCAAAGTTCCACCCCTCTTTCTCAAAAGTACTTTTCAGTTGAGCCAAAGTAACATGATGATGAAATGGAAACTCCTGACAAGAAAAAACATCACTATGCTCGTCAAGTAATTTACGGTAACTAGTACTTCCCGTTTTTGGCTTAGATATCCAAATAAATTTATTTTTGTGTGAAATTCTCATACCTAGTTATTCTAACCTCTTATATTTTTATATAAATGTAATTGCTTTTTCCAAAACATCATTCGTCACTAAGCCAGCATGTTCAGTTTCATTTAACAGTTCAATTAAAGTGGAGTGTGAGATTGGGGACAAAGACAATTTTTCTGGTGTCGAAAATCCTTCTTTAGAAAAGCAACTGAAATCCAATAAACTTCTATTCGAATGTTCAAATTTTTTTACAAAATTTGATAATTCTATAATTGAAGTGAAATAGCTTTCATCATCAGCAAATGGCTTAAACTTGTCTTGTATTAACTTATCTATTTGATATGAAAGGCTTATGGCTTTTGCGTATTCAGTTTGATGATCATACCTTTTCTGCCCGCCTAAATATAAAAGCCTTGTAATCTCTAAAGCTAGGCGACTTACCGATTGGTTCACTCTTGGTGCTTTTATTTCTGAGAGGATATTAATACCAATAGAACAAAAAAATCTTGCAACAAATCCTCATTATAGAAAGAGTTTACATCAAAAGGTCGAACAACCATATTTTCAACACCAAATGCAGTTGACCATTTTTGTAAAAGCGAACAGTAGTCAAACCTACGCCAGTTTTGCCTGCAATACTCTCTGAAGTCGAGTAAGGTTATTCCCTTTTTAACTTCCTCGTTATACATACTGATAATGGCTTTATCTTGTCGTTTTAAGTAAACAACAACAGTGACCTGATAATCACATAGGAATGATTTTACAGCCCGAACTTTGGCTTCATCCATAAACTCAAAATATTCAGAAGAAATAATTAAATTCTCTGATTCTTCTGACTTTAAAGACTCTTTGAACTTGTCTTTAAAAGCCTCATCGCTTGCATTTATGGCTTTTGCTAAGCCGTGTGGCCAGTCATTATCTATAAGTGCTGAAACGCCTAGAGTACGTAGTTGCGCCAGGCTATCACGTATATAATTTTGTATTGAACTTGTGCCCGTTTTAGAAAGCCCAATATGAAGCACTATGTTTTTAACTGTCATTATATGATATACCCCCAAGATTTTTCCTCTGTTTTTTGTAAAGAAATTTGAGGCTTCATAGCCTTAACATTCACGATTTTAAATAGCTTTTGAAGGTTTTCAACTCTCTCTTTTCGCTTTACAACTAAACTCATAATGGCCTTATTGTCTTGTAACATTTTTCACCACCTCACACTCTCTAAAACTTTTCACAAATGCTTCAAGCGTCAATTCATTTCTAATAGAATTATTGCTCATATGCTCATGTGCTGCCAAAATATTATCATCAGTGATTAACCTAGGAACCTCTTCAGGTGTATCGTAAAAGAGTGGGTAATCTGAGCCCAAGTACTCTTCTACCGCTGGGTGTCGGCATACGACAATTGGCGTTGCTCTGGCGATACACTCGATAACGGCGTTATTGGCTGATGTATCATAAAAATCGATAAAAACGATGTTCTCTGTCAGTAATTCGTCATATTTATCGTTATCTAGAAAGTCGATTATATCTGCATTTTTGCTCGTAATCGGTTCCACTAACCCAAAGTATCTGCGCTCGGCATATTGAATAATATTCTTAGACCAATCTGAGGAGCCTAATAACGTTGGTGTGTGATTATCTACCTGAATATACCCTATAGCATTTAGTTTTCTTAACCACCAGCCAATTTGAACAACTCTTTTATTAGGGTTAGAGCGATACTTTTCCATGCTAAACGATTTCTCAGGAAACTCTGTAGGGTGCTTTAATACACTAATTGGAAAATCTGGATTAAGGTATTCCTCAAGTGCTCGTTTATGATATTCAGTGAGACAAATAAGTCCTTTACAGTATTTTATACTCTTCTGCCATAATTCAGTAGCGAAAATCTGCTGATTGCTTTGCTCATATTGAAACCAAGATGGTACAAACGGTGGCACATGTATAAACCCTATCCATGGCTTGTCGTAAGGCATAGGCTGACTGCTAGATGCTTCACCATGATCGCCTCCCCATACAAACTTACGTTCTATAAACGTATCTACATAAATACTTGCTTCAGGATCATGATGCTCAACCAAGCCAGCAATTGCAAAGCTCCAGCCAGAACGGTGGTTACCATAGTTTTTATCGAACTGTGTACCAAAATTCAACTTATCGTTTACTTGTTTATTTGACTCAAAGTCATCTTTAGAATCTACGTGCTCTGGTACACCGTGGTGAACCCCCTCTGGCAAGTATGGTTTTACCATATTTAACCACTGCGTCGCGTTGTTATTGCGACGATTATGAGAATTAGGGTCAATTAAGTAAAGGCCTAGATTTTTATTGACGTGCACATATTTCTCGCCTGAAGCAAGCAAGTTTAGCCACATGGCAAAATCTGCATAAGTACCAAAGGATTCTTCGTCAAAGTAACCGAAACGTTCATGAAGCTCTTTTCGCCATACAGGCATGCAATGCGCAAAATTCATGCACTGTTTTAATGATTTGTCTTGTATGACAAAAAATCTTCCAGTGATTTAAATTCTCTACCCTGCGGCAAATCGTTTGAGAAGTACCAGAAATCACCCGAAAAATGGTTGATTAAATCTGTCGTCGTATAACCTATTGGATTAAGTTGCTTTTCGTCGTCTGTAACCGCAATGCCAGAGCCTGCAACTAGGGCATCCGAGTTATCAAGCGCCGCTACTAATTCCGCCACATGATCTTTGTGACGCCGGTCATCAAGGTTAGCATTTGAAATATATGTTCCTTTGGCATTTTTAATGGCATGATTCCAACAATTGTAAATACCTGGGTCATAACTTAATCCGAACACTTTTATTTTTTTGTATTTATCGCTCGCGGCTAAAAGCACACAGTCTTGAAGCAGATTAAAACCAGGTGAAACAATAATAATCTCATGCTCATCAGCACCTTCAAGTACTAACAAATTTTCGAGGAAGGAATAAACATATCTTTGCCCACGAAACAGTGACGATACGAGACTAACTCTTGGGGTTTCATTTAAATCATTTAGCGTATAAAAAGGGAAATCCACTTTAACCTCATCAATACTATTAATGAGTTTTTTGAAAGAAAAGCCCACTTCTCTCTCTGTGTCATTCAAATTTCTGACAAAGTACTCTTCAATAACACTCTTTACTAAGCAATTAATTTGGTTAATGAAACTTTTAGTTATATGTTTAGTCTCGCTTTCAATGACTGAAGTATTAATTAGTTCAAAAATATGCTCAATAGAGTAAGATCTCATTACCTGTAAGTGACTCTCAAAGTTTTTAGTCGCAGGTAATGTAGCCATTGACCGAGAAAGCTTGACTTGACTTGTTTGTGTTAGTATTAAATGCCATACCATGTTATTAAACACACCAAACAAATTATCGCTAAGTATTTTTTTTACGTTATTAAATTCACTTATAACCAATTCTTTATTAATCAAGAAGGCTGAGTCATAAGATAGAAAGCTTAACGCCGCAATTTCTTTAACATTTAGCGTTTCACTCTCTTGCTTGTTAATAGCTTGATTGAACAAAGAAAAATAATCCGGATTATTAATTTGCGGTATTAGATAAATAGGGCTTTCAAAAGCTAAGTGAATTCAGAGACTTAGTAAAGCCAACTTGATCACCTTCTCTAAGTAAAATGAAATAACGCCCCTGAGCAGCTTTTAATACGCGCTTAAAAAAATGTTCTACCGCAAGGTGGTCTACATAATAGTTGTAATCTTCAAAACCAAGGTATTCGCTTACTATTTCTGGGAGTTGATTAATTTTCTCGTAATTTAACGTATTAACATCAACATTTTTTGCCAATCCTTCAACAATTAGACATTCAACTTGGTGCCCTGTATTTTCCTTAAAAGCTTGTACAGAGTTTAATGATTTAGTTAGAGCGCAATTATTCCAATCAGTGCCAACCAAAATTATACTTATATCTTTTTGCATTTATCTTCCAACCAATTAAATTTTTTCAATTTCCGAAAGTTTTGTGAACCTTGACTTTCTCGTATGATCTCTTCTGGTGCTATTCTAGAACGATCAGAAATAACATCTGAACTTCGACCACTATCACCTGTCACCTTAAAAACTCCAAATACATCTTCAAAGGTATCATCAAAAGGTAACTCAAGAGCATTTGTTATCTCTTGCATACGCTCTCGAGGAGCCTTTAAGAATTCTTCGTACTCAAACAATTGCTCTGAGTTAAATTGCTCAATTAATAACAGTAAACGTCGGCAATATTCATCCAAAGTTTGAGGTTCAAAATGCACCCATCCATTCTTTAGCAGCGAAGCATAAGAGTCAATTGGATTGCGAATTGTTAATATAGATTTGACTTCATATGTATCTTCCAACAATTCAATTAATGTGCTCTTTGCTGGAACTAGCTGCTCAGTATTAAAATCAGCATGAGTGTGATCTCTCAACACTAAAATACCACCTAGACATGTGACATGTTCGTAAATATTATCAATCGATTGCTTGAATAATCTCCCTGCTAATTCTTTTTGCTTTGGGATTCCAGCATACTTAGTTAGTGATATTAAATCAGTCGGAGCATATTTCGGCTTACCTTTATCAATACCGAGATCCGTGAATGGATGTACCTCACTTAACAAATACACATTTGGCATTGCAGAAATGCATTTGGAAATTAACGTACCACCACTACATGCCAGATGATGAATAACTCTTATTACTGGCTTTTTAGGCTTATGTTTAAGGCATATTGAGTCACAGCGTTCTAATAGTGATTGTGTATCTAGAGCCTCGTCTAATATTGCTGGATAATTAGTATCATCCATTAACACCGACTCATCGATGAGTTCAACTGCTTCATCTAATTGTTTTTTAAATAATTCAAAATTAGAAGGCATTATTAATCCCTCTCAACATGTTCTATCGCATTAAGTAACTCTGGGTGCTCTTGCTGCAATTTAAAGTAATATTTAGATGCTAACGTTAACTTTTGCTTTAGCTCTTTAACCAGCTCAATCAACTCTTGTTCTGACTGTACTTTTTCAGCATAATTTTTACGCAGGTGTTCTAAGTCTAACTGTGATTTAGCCAATATTTTTTGGCCTAAATGACCGCTACGAGTCATTTCTTTTATTTCTTGTTTTAGTGTTTCAAGCTGCTTATTTAATGACTCAGCCCAGTTTTTATGCTCTAAATGCCATTTATTCTCATTGTCACGCTGCGTAGTTCTCTCTATTAACTCTGCTTCTAATTCAGTGACTTTAGATTGTAGTTTTGTAATATGTGATGTTGACTCATCGTATTGAGACTGTAAATCTTTTTGTCGTTGTTCTAATTGGCTTTTTATCTGCGCTTTTTCAGCCTCAAGCTTGTCTCTTTCCACTTGTAACTGGTTACACTGCTCTACCGCTTGTGCTCTTTCAGCTTCAACCTTGTCACTTGTTACTTTTAACTTGTCTCTTTCTGCCTGTAACTTGTCACGTTGGTCTTCCGCCTGGGCTCTTGCAGCTTCAACCTTGTCACTTGTTACTTTTAACTCGTCTCTTTCGACTTGTAACTGGTCTCTCTCTACTCGTAACTTGTTACGCTGCTCTACCGCTTGTGCTCTTTCTGCTTCAACCTTGTCACTTGTTACTTTTAACTCGTCTCTTTCGACTTGTAACTGGTCTCTCTCTACTCGTAACTTGTTACGCTGCTCTACCGCTTCTGCTCTTTCTGCTTCAACCTTGTCACTTGTTACTTTTAACTCGTCTCTTTCGACTTGTAACTGGTCTCTCTCTTCTCGCAACTTGTTACGCTGCTCTACCACCTGTGCTCTTTCAGCTTCAACCTTGTCACTTGTTACTTTTAACTTATCTCTTTCGGCCTGTATCTTGTCTCTATCTTCTCGCAACTTGTTACACTGCTCTACCGCTTGTGCTCTTTCAGCTTCAACCTTGTCACTTGTTACTTTTATCTTGTCTCTTTCGGCCTGTATCTTGTCTCTCTCTTCTCGCAACTTGTCACTTGTTACTTTTAACTTGTCTCTTTCTGCTTGTAACTTGTCTCTATCTTCTTGCAACTTGTCACTTGTTACTTTTATCTCGTCTCTTTCGACTTGTAACTGGTCTCTCTCTACTCGTAACTGGTTACGTTGCTCTACCGCCTGCGATCTTTCTGCTTCAACCTTGTCACTTGTTACTTTTATCTTGTATCTTTCGGCCTGTAACTTGTCTCTTACTGCCTGTAACTCGTCTCTTTCGATTTCCAACTGACTAAAGTCATTGGTTAATGCTAAAAACTCTTCACTTGCACTGAGCTGATATTGTTCTAGTTGTAATTGTGCTTTTTTATCATTTTCACTAAGCCGTTGTTCATTTTTTTGTAACTCAGCTTTTAGTGATTGTACATTTTCAGATAATTGTTGATTTAATTCATTGACTCGTAATATTGAATTAGACAACTTAGTATCATTTTTGAGTGATGCTGATTGATTTTCATTTAGCAACAATTCGTAAGTTACAAATACTGAATCTGACTTTACTGAGACCAACTCATAACCTAGTGCAAGTAAATGATTAAACGCCTTGAACTTCGCTGTTAAATATTCAGATGATGAGCTATCTTTAATTGATTGAATAATAATATTATCAAACAAAGCCAACTCGCTATAATGGCTTTGATTAATCAAATCAAACTCTAATCCATTAAGCTGAACAACTAACATGGTTGTTTTGCTTTCATCGAGCCCTTTATCATTAATGGCTGGGATTAACTTTACGACATCTTCAAGACAAAATGGATCAGCTAATGACTCTTCAATCACTTTTAAATTTTTAAATTTTTGAGTGAACTTATTGACACTTTGTATACCACTAAACTGTACCGGTTGTGTTAATTGAAATATAACTGGGCTTTCAAAAGGATTGACTACCTTGTGATAAACAGAAACATTACTCACAGCTTCAAATTGTTCATTTAATGCCTCACACTGACTTGACGCCCCTTCGAACAAGTGAATGTGTGTAGGTGATAAGGTTTGGTAATAAGTGACATCTGTTCCTATACCGGCTACCTAAATGAACAATAATATCTATTTCTGCTGACTTAGGTTTGTCATTACTTAACGGTTTTGATGATGAAAGATTGTTACTCATTACATTATTCCTTTAAAGGAGGCACTAAGCTTATTTTTATCTTTTAAAATATTAATTAGCTAACTTAATCAACAATATTGTTAAACCATTCTGATAGCGCAACGAACAGTTTATCACTGTAGGTGTTATTTTTTTCGCCTACTGGTTCTTTTGGATTGACAACCTTAGTCACTTTTAAACTTTTAGGGCGAATGTTAACTAACGTTTTATTCAGTTTTATAATGCTGTTGCAGTAAAAATGGGTTAAATTGAGTCGTTCGGCCTCACGACTTATCCAGTTTTTTGTCATATTTAAAATGTCTAACTGGTGATATGCCGCTAACCAGAGCACACCAGAGCTTTGATATTGATACACTTCGGGATCATAGTTAAATAAAATCGCATCACCTGCTTTAAACAGCTCGATGAGTTCATGATGTTCTAAAAATTGATTTATTACCGTCAAATTACTATGTTCACTTGCTAAGCTTTTAAGCTTTATATCTGTTTCGCTTAATATTGTTGAATCATTAGTTATAGAGTACTGGATAACAAATTGGTAGTTTGAGGTATTCGCTAACAAAATACCAGTAATGTTAGGGAGTTCTGAAAAACCTTTATTTAATTTTGCATCGCCAGTATACAAGATAATCGTCACTTGATTATTGTCTGATCTATCTTTCACATTATCAGCTGTGATGACACCTAAATGATAAACATTTATTTGTTGATTGATATTATGGTTATTCTTTTGACTTTCTCCAACCAGTAAACAGGGTTGGATATCAACATACTTATTTAATAGCGATGAGTATTGTTTTTGTAATTCATAATCTACTGCAAAAAATTTGACACTGTCGTGTTTGGCTAAATGCCTAAAGGCCAACTCATAATGCATTTTACGTTTAATGCTTTTTATTGAATCTAGCGGACTGTACATTAAACCGACGATTATTGCTATTTCAGCAACATATTCGGCCTCATGATTTTGTTTCAATACATCTAGTGCTAATGCTAACGCTTTGGCATGTTGCCAATTTAGGGTGTGGCACCAAAACATTATTTTTTGATTTTTTTTATTCTTTTTATTAATGCCCGATAGGCACAACTTGATTGCACTTATATATTCTAAGGCAAGACGGTTGCAGTATTGCTGTAATGCTTGATTGCTGGGTAACTGGTAAAAATACTGATAAAAATCGGTTGCAAAGTGATGAGTGACCTTAACCTTGCCGTTTAAGTTTTCTGTAAATGCTGTTGGGCAATCTTGGTGGCATAAAAGCTCAATACTAACCTGCTCATTATTTGTGAAGGCATCAGCTATCGCCAATACCGTTGCAGGGTGATGGCCTCCTAGCTCCCGTAAACCGGGGTCTAGTATTATCAGCCGTTGCTGAGCAGTTTGGTTAACCGACATTGATTATAACGTCATTAACGATAACGTATTTTGGAGGTAATGTGGTGCACTCGCATCACTGCTTATTGATATTGGCGTCCACAGTCCGCCTTGCTGGAAT
Organism: Shewanella phaeophyticola; assembly: GCF_025398315.1. GTDB lineage: Bacteria > Pseudomonadota > Gammaproteobacteria > Enterobacterales > Shewanellaceae > Shewanella > Shewanella phaeophyticola. Next base: position 718,014 of record NZ_JAODOQ010000001.1, on the reverse strand, counting down.
TTGATGTAGTAAAACTCTAATTCTTCTTGCAATTGATTTATTTGCAATAAGGCTAATTCATTTTCAGACTCTAAATCACATACCTTTAATTCAAGATCATTAATTTTTGCTTGATATTCATTATCGTTGGCAATGGATTGCTCAACTGAAATACTGTTAGCCATTTTTTGGTTATACTCATCTTTAAGTTGTTTAAGTTCAGCATTTTGATGATCAATCTTTTGCGACAGTGTCTGATTATGTAAAAACGTTTGTTCAAGCTCTTCTTGTAACTGATTAATTTGCAGCAATGCTAATTCGTTTTCGCTGTTCAACGATTGTTGTTGTCGTTCAGCTTTTGCTAACTGCTCGATACTGACTTTATAATCATCTTTGAATTGTTCGCTATTAATAAACGATAGCTCGAGCTCTTCTTGCAACTGACTTATTTGCCGTAACGCTAACTCGCTTTCACTGATCAACAATTCTTGTTGTCGTTCAGCTTGTGCTAACTGCTCGATACTGTCTTGATGCTCAGCCTTAAGTTGTTCGCTATTAACAAACGATTGTTCAAGTTCTTCTTGTAACTGACTAATTTGCAGTAATGCTAATTCGTTTTCGCTGGTCAACAACTCTTGTTGTCGTTCAGCTTCTGCTACTAACAGCTCGATACTGTCTTGATGTTCAGCCTTAAGTTGTTCGCTATTAACAAACGATTGCTCAAGCTCTTCTTGCAACTGACTGATTTGCAGTAATGCTAATTCGTTTTCGCTGGTAAGCTTTGTTTGCAATATTTCTGACTGTGCTAACTTGTCAGTGAATGACGCCGTTTCAAGGGCTAATTGATGTTGTATTTGTTTATTTTGCTCTGTGGCAGCATGATGCTCAATTGCAAGCTTTTGACTTTGGCTGTGTGCGAGTTCAAGCTCTTCTTGCAACTGATTTATTTGCAAAAATGCTAATTCTTTTTCGGCATCACCGGCCGTAGTTTGCTCTATTAACACGCTATTTTTTTGTTGCAAATCATCAATGTGGCTTGCTAATTGTGTTACATCTTGTTGAGCACCTTTAGCCGTGGTTAACAACAGAGATAACCAAGCCTGTAGCCTTGCTTCTACAGATAAACCATAGTCTGCTTTAGTGATATCTGTTGTGCCTTCTAATTGCTCGAACAATTGCTGTAGCTGAGGGTTGTTTTTGATGCTGTTAATAGACTGAACGATTTGAGCAATGCTCAGTACATTTTCAGCTTGTTGTTTTACGGTTTGCATTTTAAGCACTAAGCCAGAAACGCTGTTGAGCAATTTAACGATTTGCTCAGCATGGTTAACGATATCTGCTTGATTTATTAGATATGATTGCTCCATATTAGATAAATACAGATCTAGTATTGCGCTTGAATCACTTAACCAATCTTGCTCGCTGAGTGATGGCGCTATACTCACTTCAGGCGCTGAATAAAATGAAATATAATGATAATTATCGCTATTTAACGGTGTACTATTGAGTAACTCAACATCACCATGATAAAAGTAAATCGCGACTTTATCCTGGTATTCTGTTGCTGTTTTACCTTGTTGTAATACCGATAAGTAGTCATTTAATTGTTGTAGGTCATTACTTGCTACAGCGTCATTTACGTTAATTGCATTGTGACTGACAAACATATCAACTAACGCTTGTTTATTTTCGATATTTAATAAACCACAAAAAACCAATAATTTCATGATATGCCCATTAGTGTATGTTATGACTTAAATTGTTATAAGGTTTGTAGTTTTAACAGCGTGTTATTAACATAATCAAGTGCATGTTGCTCAACATTTGATTCTGCATAACAACGAAGCTCTGGCGCATTACCTGATGGACGTAAATGGATAATATCTCCGTCATTAAAGGTAATTCTTAACCCATCGGTTTGGTTAATATTTGAGATGATTTTTTGGGTATAACCCAGTGCTAAAACAAATTGTTGTGGTGCTTTGGCCGCGTTGGCGATGATAGCTTTACTGCGCTCGGTTGCGAAGTTTTTAATACGATCGCTAGCCGTAATACGTTTAGGTAAAACATTAACCGATTTTGATAGCGGTTCTGTCATGCTTGCGGTTAAGGCAATAATAGCGGGTAATACTGCGTCTCGAGTCGGTAAGCTTTTTAATACCTTGTCACCTACTGCAATATCACTGCCTAATAAAAAGCCACCGTTGGCCTCAAAGCCAGCAAAAGAACGGTATTGATTTTTTAGCGTGTCAAATGCCGCAATAACATAAGGTGAACCGATTTTTGTTCTTATGACTTGTTTAAAACGCTTTGTTAACTCAATGGCCGTATTACAACTTACAGGGACCGCTAGCGCCTCAACTTCTAGCGCTTGGGCACACAGTAAGCCTAAAATATCGCCTCGTAACCATTCGCCATGCTCGTCGGCAAGTAATGGTCTATCGCCATCTCCGTCGGTAGAGAATATCGCATTGAGTTGATATTGCTGAGCCCATGCTCTGGCTTTTTGTCTGTCTTCTTCGGCTACGGCTTCGGTATCAATAGGAACAAAGGTATCTGTACGCTCAAGAGTAATGACCTCTGCACCTAGTGTAGTGAAAATATGATGGTACAAGTCTCGACTCGCACTTGAATGCTCGTAAATACCAATGCGTTTGCCCATCAATGGTTTATTTGAATACAGTGACGTATAACGAGCAATATATTGAGTAGAAGCTTCGCTATTTGCTGATAAACTAGGGATATCGGTTATGGCGTTAAATTCAACGTGAGCATTTAAGATATCTTGTTCATCTTGTTTGCTTATTTCGCCCTCTGCTCTGTAAAACTTTAAGCCATTACGGTCAAACGGAATATGGCTGCCAGTAACCATAATGCAAGGTATACCTTGCTGCATAGCCACATAGGCAAGCGCAGGTGTTGGCACTACACCATAGAAAATAACCTCGATATTGGCTTGTTTGGCTGCTTGCGCACAAGCCATTGCCATAGTGTAACTACTGGGGCGATTATCAATGGCAAGTGCTAGTTGAGTCAATTTGCTACTAGCCTGCATGACACTTATAAAGGCATGGGTAAATGCTGCACAAACATCGTGAGTAAAGTCGCTGACTAAGCCTCTCGCACCACTGGTACCAAATGCAATATTGCTGTTGGTTAGCACATCGTAACTATTGAGTGTAGTTGACATAGTGATTACCCCTTCACTCGGCCGTAACGGTCTTCGAACCGAACAATGTCGTCTTCGCCCAAATAGCTCCCGGTTTGTACTTCAATCATTTCGAGTGGTATTTTCCCTGGGTTTTCGAGTGCGTGAATAGTCCCTAGGGGGATATAGGTTGATTGATCTTCTGTCACAATGATGGTTTGTTCACCGTTGGTGACTTTAGCGGTACCAGAGACAACAATCCAATGTTCGCTGCGGTGATGGTGCATTTGAATGGATAATTTTTCACCGGGCTTAACCGTAATTCGTTTTACTTGGTCGCGGTCGCCAAAGTCAATAGAGTCGTACTTACCCCAAGGTCTGTACACTTCACGATGCAAATGATGCTCAGTTCTATTGCTTGCTTTAAGTTGTTCTACAATGGCTTTAACATCTTGAACGTTATCTTTATGGGCAACCAATACTGCATCTTTGGTTTCGATAACCACAATATTATCAACACCCACAGCAGCAATTAATTTATGCTCAGCATTAAAATAGCTATTGGTGCTATTGTGGGTTAATACATCGCCTTGCAAAACGTTATTATTTTGGTCTTTGTTAGAGATATCCCATAGCGCAGACCAGGCACCTACGTCACTCCATTGTGCATCTAATGGGATGACCACGGCATTAGCTGTTTTTTCCATGACGGCGTAGTCGATTGACTCTGAAGGGCATTGTTCAAATTGCTGTTGATTAATGCGTACAAAATCTAAATCGGCACTTACGTCTGCCATTGCCGCTTCGCATGCTTGATAAATATCTGGACGGAATAGTTTTAACTCATCTAAATACTGCGAGGCTTTAAATAAGAACATACCGCTGTTCCAGTAATAATCACCGCTGTCTAAATATTGTTGAGCCGTCTCTAGGTTTGGTTTTTCAACAAATTGGCTGACAGTGAAACCATCAAAGCTATTGTCACCACGCTTAATATAACCGTAACCCGTTTCGGCATGTGTAGGAACAATACCAAACGTGACCATTTTACCTTGCTGGGCGGCAACTGTTGCTTGTTTAACGCTTTGTTCAAATGCTGCGGTGTCTTTTATGACATGGTCGGCTGCCAGCACTAGCATCATTGCATCTTTATCTTGTTTTTGTAATTGAAAAGCGGCTAGTGCAATCGCTGGTGCGGTATTACGCCCTACAGGTTCTAAAATAATTTGCTGTAACTGGCCAATTTCTCTTAACTGTTCTGCCGCAAGAAAACGATGGTCTTCGTTGCAAATAACGATATTGCTGTGAGTAAACGGCAAGGTGCGATTAACCGTTTCTTGCAACATGCTATATGAACTGGTTAATTTTAAAAATTGCTTTGGATGAAGTGCTCTAGACATTGGCCATAAACGACTGCCCGTTCCACCTGCCATAATAACTGAAGTAATATTCATTTCGACTACCATAATATAATTTAAATAAGTGTGTTATTAGTGTTTAAATACCTAAAAGTACTTAATTGACGTCAGCTTAGGGATAAGCGTATTAGAGTAATGGCTGCCACCATTGCTGGTTGTTTAAGTACCAGTCTAAGGTTTTAGCAAAGCCTGTTTCAAAGCTTTCTGCTGGCACATAACCTAGCTCGTTATTGGTTTTTGTGGCATCAATAGCATAGCGTCTGTCGTGACCCGCACGGTCTTGTACATAGGTGATTAAGTTTTCAGTTTTACCGGCAATCGCTGATAAAGCCTTTGGGTAACGTTCAGCTAAATTTGGATTGGCAGCAAACTTTTCGCTCATCACTTTACAGACTAACTTGACGATATCGATATTAGCCCACTCGTTATTACCACCAATATTGTAGTTTTCACCTATGCGGCCTTTGTTAAGCACTAGGTCAATACCACGGGCGTGATCTTCAACGTATAACCAATCACGAATTTGCTGACCATCACCATAAACCGGCAATGGTTTGTCATTAAGGATGTTGGTAACAATTAACGGGATCAGTTTTTCTGGGAAGTGATATGTAGCCATAGTTATTTGAACAGTTTGAGGTTGTTACCTCTAAGCCATAGGTATGGTGATAAGCACGTACTAAATGATCGCTCGCCGCTTTTGAGGCTGAATAAGGCGAGTTTGGTGCATAAGCTGTTTCTTCGGTAAAGGCTGGGTCTGTTGCATTTAAAGTACCGTAGACTTCGTCGGTACTTACGTGGTGAAAACGGTGTTCTGGTGTAGGTTTGCCTTGTGCTTTAGGTTCATCTATCCATTTTTTCTTAGCCGCTTTTAATAGGCTGTACGTACCTAGAATATTGGTTTCGATAAAGGCATCTGGCTCGGTGATTGAGCGGTCAACGTGTGACTCTGCGGCAAAATGGACAATAGTATTGAGTTGATGGGTATCAATAAGGGATTCAATTAATGCGGTATCACATATATTGCCATGCACAAAGGTCATATTGCTGTTATTGGCAACGATATCTAAATTGGCTTTATTACCTGCATATGTCAACGCATCTAAAACAATCACTTTATCCTGTGGGTATTGTGCTAACCAATAGTGGACAAAATTAGCACCGATAAATCCAGCACCACCAGTGACAAGTATATTACGTTGTTCCATTTTTATATTCCATTTAACGATTTTAGGGCTTTACGCCCGAGATTGTTTTAATCTAATAGCTTAACTGAAAGCTTTTACTGCTGAGGCTCTTTGTGCTGAAAACAAGAGCGGTTTACCACCGAGAACACCGAGGCGCTATGCGCTACACCGAGAAGAGAGAAGACATTTTTGGCTTTTTCCGAACTAGTATCTGTGCTCTGGGTGGTGATTATTGCATCTTTTTACGCTTGTAGTTATCTACGATGGCATCAAGAGCTATTTACCACCGAGGACACTGAGGTGCTGCGCACTACACAGAGCTAATATTTATTGCTTTTCTCCGATCTATTCTCTGTGTTCTCTGTGGTGATCATTATATCTTTAAGCTTGGTTCTTTTTGAAAACAAGAGCTATTTACCACCGAGGACATCGAGGCACTGCGCGCTACACCGAGTGAAGATAAGACATTTTTTAGCTTTTCTCCGATCTGTTCTCTGTGTTCTCTGTGGTGAATATTATTTCTTTAAGCTTGTAGTTATCTACGATGGCATCAAGAGCGATTTACTACTGAGAGCAGATGTTTTACTTTATGCGGTAGTTAAACACTTATTCGCTTTAAACCATCCAACAATTTAACTTGGTTGAAATTAATCAATAAACCCGTTTTTATACTTGAAAGCTTTAAATAAGTAATAAGTTGAGCTGAGTGAATAGGTAGCAATTTATCAACGGATTTTAGCTCTATAATTAACTTATCTGGTATTAAAATATCTATACGATAACCTGCATCTATTGTTTTATTTTTATAATTAATAGGCAACAAGACTTGGTTGTGCGCTAATAGACCTGCGTTCTGAAGCTCATACATTAAGCAGCTCTCATAACTAGACTCTAAAAGCCCTGATCCGAGATTTTTGTGTACTTCAATAGCACAACCTATTACTTTTTTAGTTACTAAATCTTCCATAATAACCTCTAAAGTTGTCACTCTAATAAATCATATAACCAATTACCATCGAGGGCATCGAGGCGCTACACCGAGTTAAGATAAGACTTTTTTGGCTTTTCTCCGATCTGTTCTCTGTGTTCTCTGTGGTGACGTTGTTCTTTTACCAGCTCATTCTCTGTAGTTAAATCAAGAGCGGTTTACCACCGAGGGCACCGAGGCGCTACGCGCTACACCGAGTTAAGAGAAGACTTTTTTTGGCTTTTCTCCGATCTGTTCTCTGTGCTCTCTGTGGTGATCATTATTTCTTTAAGCTTGGTTCTTTTTGGGAAACAAGGGCGATTTACCACCGAGGACACTGAGGCGCTGCACGCTACACCGAGTTAAGAGAAGACTTTTTTGGCTTTTCTCCGATCTGTTCTCTGTGTTCTCTGTGGTGATTATTGCATCTTTACCGTCTTGGTTGTTTGTATTGGTGTTAAAAGTCTTTTACGGCTGAGAGTTCTGATAGCATTGTTTTTAATTGTTTACGCCAGTGTATGGTTTTTGCACCTGTTAGCGCTTCTGCTTCAGTTTTATTTAGCACACTAAATTCTGGGCGTTTTGCTGGTGTTGGGTAGCTTGATGCAGGTATTGCACTAATTGGGATGGCTTTAGTTAATAAACCTTGCTCGATTGCGAGTTCTTGGATTGCAACTGCAAAGTCGTACCAAGATGCTACGCCCGCATCCAGTTCAATTAAGAATTGTCGTCTGATTTAATGTCTTGCTCTCAGCTCCAACCTTGTCACTTGCATCTTGTATCTTGTCTCTTGCCTCTTCTACCTTGTCACTTGCATCTTGTATCTTGTCTCTTGCCTCTTCTACCTTGTCACTTGCATCTTGTATCTTGTCTCTTGCCTCTTCTACCTTGTCACTTGTTACTTGTAACTTGTCACTTGTCTCTTCTACCTTGTCACTTGTTACTTGTAACTTGTCTCTTGCCTCTTCAGCCTTGTCACTGCTCTTCTGCACTAACGCCCAAAGCATTTTAGCAAGCCCTGCTGCCCAAGTTGGTGTGCCGACTTGATCATACACAACACCTAATTGCTCTTTTTCACTCATTAAGCGCAGCATGGTTTTTACAAAGTTATTACCAAACTGAGAGTACACCCACGCTGTGCGAACTATGATTGCTTGTTCACCTAAAATTCGACTGACTGCTTGTTCACCAGCTAACTTAGAAGCGCCATAAACACCCAGAGGATTTGTAGCATCACCTGACACATAAGGCGTGGTTTTAGTACCATCGAAAACAAAGTCAGTTGAGATATGAATTAATTTTGCATTAATGGCTTTACATGCAGTCGCTAAATTTGCCACACCCGTTTGGTTAACGGCATAAGCAGCATCAATGTCTGACTCGGCTTTATCTACTGCTGTGTAAGCTGCAGTATTAATAACGATATCGGGCGAAAAACTGATTAATATCTCGTTCACTATGGCAATATCGGTAATATCAAGTGTTTGACTGTCAAAGCATTGAATTTCTATATTGTCAGGGCAACTACGTTGTAGTTCTGAACCAAGTTGGCCATTTTTACCTGTTATTAATACTTTCATTTTAGTTTTTGTTCGTCTTTTTATGAGGGGTATTCAATGACATTAAAATGTCGGCGCATCTGCAAATGCTAATCCTGCTTCATCTTTGGCTGACAATGATGGTAATTTACCATCAACGAGTGGCCACTGAATATTCACAGTTGGGTCGTCCCATTTGAGCGACACTTCAACCGATGGGTTATACACATCGGTACACTTATAGACAAACTCGGCCTCTGTAGATGTCACATAAAAGCCATGCGCAAAGCCTTCTGGTACCCATAATTGGCGTTTATTTTCTTCAGAGAGATACACCCCAACCCATTGGCCAAAAGTGGCTGAGTCTTTACGCATATCAACAGCGACATCAAACACTTCACCACGCGTGACTCGAACTAGCTTGCCTTGCGTATTGGCTGTTTGATAATGAAGACCACGCAATATGCCGTGAGACGATTTACTGTGGTTTTCTTGTACAAATACACGCTCTGCACAATGTTGATTAAATAATTCTGTACGAAAGGTCTCCATAAAAAAACCACGCTCATCACCAAATACCTTCGGCTCAATGATTTTTACATCTGGAATAGTTGTGTCTATAAATTTCATAATCTCTCTGGATGTTTAAGTGACAAGTGACAAGGACAAGCGACGAGCAGCAAATGACAAGCGACAAGTGACTTGTTTTTTCTAAGCCTTTACTTGTGACTTGTCACTTTCTACTCATCTCTTCTATGCCTTTACTTGTGACTTGTCACTTTCTACTCGTCTCTTCTAAGCTTACTAAAATACTTTTTGTTCTAAAATGTCGAGTAGGTATTGTCCGTAACCTGACTTTTTAAGTGGTGCGGCTAACTCGCGAAGCTGTTGCTCGTTGATATAACCCATGCGGTAGGCGATTTCTTCAGGGCAATTGATTTTTAAACCCTGGCGTTTTTCGATTGCACGGATAAAGTTTGCAGCATCTAATAAATCGTCGAGTGTTCCGGTGTCTAACCATGCGGTACCACGGCTCATGATTTCAACATTTAACTCTTGTTTAGCCAGGTATTGCTCAATGACATCCGTGATCTCTAACTCGCCACGGGCTGAGGGCTTAACGTTTTTAGCGTACTCAACCACGCGGTTATCGAAAAAGTATAACCCTGGTACGGCATAATTTGATTTAGGCTTTAACGGCTTCTCTTCAATAGAAATCGCTTTACCAGACTCATCAAACTCGACGACACCATAAGATTTAGGATTGGATACATGATAACCAAATACAGTTGCACCGACTTCACGTGCTGTTGCATTTTGTAGTGAGATTGATAAATCGTGGCCATAAAATAAGTTATCGCCAAGTACTAATGCCGCACTTTGGCCTTGTAAAAAATCTTCAGCGAGTAAAAACGCTTGAGCTAGGCCATCTGGGCTTGGTTGCTCAACATAGTCAAAGCGGATGCCCCAATCGCTACCATCGCCTAATAACTCTTTAAAACGCGGCAATTCATCTGGCGTGGCAATAACCAAAATTTCAGTCATACCTGCAACCATTAATGTTGAAATTGGGTAATAAATCATTGGCTTGTCATACACTGACATTAATTGCTTACTGACAACTTTGGTTAAAGGATATAAGCGTGTACCCGTACCACCCGCTAAAATAATCCCTTTACGTGTAAATTTGTTAATAGGTTTCGAAACAATGTTCATATAAAATCCGAAAAATAAATCGAGATACGAGATGCATTCAAAAGTAAGAATCAGTCAATGGTGACTAACGAAGTTCTTTTGCTGTTGCTATGATAATTTTACCTATGCCAAATAGCATTAACTGAAAAACCAGAAACAATAAAATATTGTAAGTGGTTTTAGGGTATTGGTTATCTTGTGGCAGTGTGGCCGATTCTACAACCACTAAATATTTGAGTTGTCTGTATGCTTCAATTCTAGCTTTATCTAACGATATTTCCGATGCTGTATAACCATTCAATGCTAATTCTAATTCAATTTTTAAATCAGCAAATTGGGCTAGCACTTCACTAACAGCCGTTCCGCTTCGAGGTAAAGAAGATTGATTTGAGGTATTGACTGAGCCTGAGTTTGCTTGCTTGCCCTGCTGGAGTGACAGGCGCTCTCGCTCTAACTCTAACTGATTTTTTAATGCTGCTAGCTCTGACTCAATGATCATGACTTGTGGTGCTTTTGAAGTCATCACTGACGTTAACCCTTTTAGCTCAGCACTTTTGCTTGCGATCTGGCTTTCTAAGCCATAGGTAATTTGTTGCAGAGCCGTTCCTTCGGCTTCTGGGTCGAGTAGATTATTTTTTTGTTGAAACGCTAAGATATTTTTTTGTACATCTCGCAGGCGGGTTTCTACTTTTTGATGCTCACCACGAATAAACTCTAATTGTGCATCTGCAAGCTGATGGCCAATGGAATTGATATACCATTCAGCACGGTCAACAATCGCTTGGGTTAATGTTTTCGCATATTCTGGCGTAAACCCTTGCACTAATATTTTGATGACACCTGATTTCTCGTCAATTTCTATAATCGTATGCTCAATATAATATTTAAGTAAATCTTCAATACTTGGGTTACTACTCAACCGAGAAAAAATATCGCCACCATCATGGTAATGTTGTTGAAGATTAAATTCTTTTTGTAAAAAATTGAGCATATCTTCAGAATGGATATATGCCTTAGCCAACTCTGTATCTGCTGTAGAGTTACTCCCTACGCCTAAGCCGCTAAGCAGCGCCATTGATGGATCCATTGTTGACATGCCATCGGGCTGCTGGATTATCAGTTGTGCACGGCTCTCATAACGAGGAGCCGCCCATACCAATTGGTAAAATGAAAATAAAACAAAAGGAATGAGCAGTACAATTACCCAAGGTTGTTTTAGTTTTTGGCACTGAAAATGCGTAAAGTATTGATTTGTTGTCAGTTTTATATTATTTAATACTGACGTATTTTCCATTTCTTCAACATTTTGGTTGTGTGAATGCTCTGTTTTATATTCTTTAGAAGAGCTAGTTTGGGTCATCTTTGCTTTAGCCGCTATCTCATTTGATAAACGCGTTAGTTCTTTCACCACATTTGGATTATTAGGTTGTAAATTACGGACTCGCTGCATTACTCGTCTGGCTAAATAGATATCTGACTTTTCGATTTCTTTTGATAGGTTAATTAATTTTTTAGGTGCATTCCAAATGGTTGTATCTGTCTTGTCGGCTAGTGCTTGAAAACGCTGTTCTATCTTATCAACTGCTTTTTGACTCATAATTATAATGCCTGATATTGAGCAATGCCTTGCTCTAAATCGTTGTAAAAAGTTAATTGACCTTTATGAAGCACTATAGCGCTGTCACAAAAGTGCCTAAGTTCATCCATTTCGTGACTGACCATAATCACATTGGCTGTTTTACTTTTTTGAGTAAGGGCTTTTCGTGCTTTGTTTCTAAATTTAGCGTCACCAACCGAGGTCACCTCATCAATAAGATAGATATCAAAGTCAATGCCAATTGAACAGGCAAAAGCGAGGCGCGGCTTCATACCACTTGAATAAGTCCCTACAGGTAAATCAAATTTAGGTCCTAGTTCAGCAAACTGGCGTACTCGATTTACATAAGCGTCTAGATCTGCAACACCATTGATCATACCAATAAAACGGGCATTTTCAGCACCGCTCATCTGAGGGTGAATACCTGTGGTTAAGGCTACTGGCCAAGATAAATGCAAGTCAGTAACGACTCTGCCTTTGTTCGGGTACTCACTGCCCGCTAAGATTCTAAATAATGTTGATTTACCAGCACCATTACTACCCAAAATGGCAATGTTATGACCCGAAGGGATTTCAAAATTTAAATTGTCGAATATAAATTGTTTACCGAGTGATGATGGGTAATATTTAGTGACATTTTCAAGTCTAATCATAAATGTTGGCTAACCCTAGAATTCATCGACTTATCGCCTGTTTCCAAGATATATGGTAAATGGACAATGAGAAAAAAAATAATATCAGCCCTGAAGTAAATAAATAAAACTCACTTACGGCTTCAGAACTGTAGGAGTGGTAGGCAGCATGACGTGATAACTCAATAGCATGCAATATGGGGTTCCAATCTAGGTAGTGCCAATACTCTTTTGGTACATCTTGCATTGAAAAAAATACCGCTGAGATAAAAAATAATGGCCGAGTTAACACTGATTGAATTTTGCTTATTTCGGGTACATAACATTGAAAAATAGCAATCAATAAACCTAGTGACATTGCTATTAGCCAGAGCGCAAATGCATTAATAATTATTGATAAAGGGTCATCTATTCGATAATCCATACCAATAAAATACATAATGACCAATATTAATAAGTAGACCATTAATTTAACCAAAAAGTAAAAAGCACCAGTTGCAATAATACTACTAATAGGTTGGACTTGCCGAAAGGCAAACAAGGCTTTATTTTTTTTAAGTGAATTTGAGCAGTTCATCAATGTATCTAAAAACAACTGAATAAACAGCATGCCATACATCATAAACTCAAACGTAGGAATACTATGAGTCTCACCGCCATTCATTCTGCCGCGTAAATACGAAAGCATAAATATGAACGCTAATGGGTTTATAACCGCCCATGCTAAACCTAAACGGTCATTAAAACTGGTTCGTATTTCGCGCACAAAAAGGGCAAATATGACGTCGCGCCATATTGCCCAATTGTTACGTTTTATAATGGTTGTCATTGATTATGTAGCCACATTTGCCGCAATGGCAATTTGGTAAATAATTTGAGTGACGTCTTTAATCGATTGCATAATTTTAGCGTCGACTTTAGGCAGCACTAAAATTTGGTCACCTGCTCTTAGAGGATGCTTTGGCATTGAGGTCTATCATTCCGTTTGGATGAATCACCATAATTTGTTCATAATTGGCACGTTCGCTATAACCACCGGCTCCAAGCAATATAATCTTCAACACTGGCATTTTTATTAAATACCAATGCTTGAGGCATTAATACTTCACCACCGACTTGAATTAAGTCTGTTTTAGCTGGAATAAAAACGATGTCACCTTGTTCTAGCTGAATATTAGCAACTTTACCTTGATCAGATATGACCACTTTACCTAACGGCACGATTTTACGTGCTCGCTCGGTAAACTCTAAGATCATTTTACCTTCTTCAGCGCGAATTTTTGCTTCTCCGTCGGAAGACGCTGGCGCGGTAAACACGCTACGCTCTAAACGTTCAAGAGATTGATCAATCATTTCTTTTTGTTTAACAGCAACACTTTTACGCTGAATATAGATAGACTCGTAATCTGTGAGATTTTTATCCACTTCAATTTGAGCAAGTAGGTCGTGTAGTCGGGTTTCTTTTTTTACCGCAAAGTATGAAGGACCTAAATAACTGCCTGATATTTGAATATCGAACACTTGTGCACGGATATCGTCATTAAAGATAACGCGGTCGCCATCCCGTAAATTAAATGTTTCAAAATCACTATAAGGTAAATATACGGAAAAAGTAGCCATCGTTACGATCGCCGACAATGCCTACATGGCTGACTTTAGCCAGAGGTAAAGCAAATTTAGCCAATTGCTGGCCATTGGCTTGGTTACCTGTAAATTCAAACCGGAATGGGTTTCTTACGCTACCAGACACGACAACGGTGGCTTTTTGTCGTTCGACTAAAATAACGTCATTATCTTTAAAATTAAATTTAGGTAGGTACCCTTTTAGCATGAAGTCGTATAAGTCTATCTCTTGTACAACCTCGTTTTGGCGAAGTACTTTAATTGAACGATAACTGCCGCGCTCAGAGTCTATACCACCAGCACGTTTTAAGTAATATAAAATACTGTCTGATGCGATACCGGCATATTGACCAGGGCGGATAACACTGCCACTGATATATACACTCACAGGTGTAGCAGTTAAAAGGTTTACGTAAATTTCGACACTATTTTTATAGACTTGTTTAATTTTTTGGCTAACAAAGTTGTTTAATTGACTCGCTTTTACGTCAGCAACATAAACAGAGCCAACATTGGTGATAAACAAGTTGCCTTGATTATCAACGGTGATGACTTCAGATTGATTAATTGCACCCCATAACCAAATTGATACTTTGTCACCTGGTGCAATTGTGTAATCTTCGTTTAAACCGTCAATTCGCTCACTTTCATAACCACCAGCAAATAAATTGGCACCAAAAGGCGGTGGTAGACCAATTTCAGATACCGGCAGTAATTCTGCTGCGGTCATTTCACCTGGCAGCATGATGCCGTCGCGTGGTGCTTTGGAATAACTGCCATTTTCTAGCGAAGCATTAGGCAAGGTTGTTTGTGTTGTACCCATGCTTTGTAAGTTAGTTAACGACATTTGATTGGGTTCTGCCGCTGTTGCGCTGAACACCCATAACTGAACAGTCGCCAGTAAACCTATAAGCAATTTATAGCAATGTTTTTTGATAGCTTTATTCATGTTAATTACGCTCCAAAGTCAATTGGGTTGTCTTTACTATCAATAACCTGAGGGATAATTGACCATTGAACGCTTTGATTGTCTTTACAAATTATACGGCGTTGTTTACCTGAATTATTTGTCATGTCACTCAAAAATACCTCTCTGCATTGCTTGCCAAGAGCGGAGAAATATTGCTTGCCTAGTGTAAATTGCACATCATTATAAACACCAGCGTAACCTTGAGGTTGCTGAGAAATGATTGTGTTTAATTCTGTAGGAAGCACATTTTCACCGATTGATTTAACAGGTTGATCTAATAACGGCATTGATGCTTCGATAACAGGTGGAGAAGAAGCGCAACCAATAAGAACCAACATTATGGCTGAAAGTGAGACGATACAATTTTTTTTCATATTTTATGTAATCTAATGATTTTGATTAATAAATTAAGACAATTCTGTTGTTTTTTTGCTATTTAAATGGTTCCACATATGCTGAGTACATAATGCGTAACCTATGAATAAAAAGATAAAAAATGTAAACAGAATCCATTCAGGAACAAAGTAGATTTCAGCAAGGCAACCAATAAAAGCAAACACACACGCAACTAAAGATATCGCAACGAGTGCATACCTTCTGCTGTAGCCATATGCTTCGAATAAATGATGTAAATGCTGCCTATCGGCGGTAAAAGGTGAACCGCCAGATTTCATTCGGCGGATCATCACAGACACCATGTCGATTAATGGAATAGCTAGTATATATAATGCAGTGACAGGTCTAAAAGCGGGTGTATCTAGCTCGGTACCAACAATCATTAACCATACGATTGTTAAACCAATAAACATGTTTCCAGAATCACCCATAAATACTTTGCTGAATGAGTGATGCAAATTCAAGTTGAACAATAAATACGCAAGAAGTGCCGCGATAAATAATACGGGCAGTAAATACCATTCGTTGGTGAGTCTACTGAGTAAAAATGCTAATGCACCAAATGCGATAAGGCTAAGTGCTCCGGCTAAACCATCAATACCATCCATCATATTGATCGCATTAATGCCTGCAATAATTGCAATAACACTCACTGCTGCACCAGCGTATCCCAATTTGAACTCAAAAAAGCCCAAAATTGAACCAAAGCTTTGCAAGTATGTTTCTGTGCCAAATATCATTAAAGAGGCAACGATAATTTGAGAGATGAGCCTGACTTTGACAGATAACAAGTACCTGTCATCTAATGTCCCTAAAAACAAAACCAGTGCAGCCGCTACGAGATAAATATTTAAGTTTTGACTGTGGTCGATAAAGACCATTGAAGTGATCAATACCGAAAAATAAATTGCGATACCTCCGATAAGAGGTATATGACCATCATGTACTTTTCGATCACATGGGTAGTCAAGTAATCCTGTTTTTACTGCTATAGGCTTCACTAGTTTGATTGCAAAGAACGAAACCAGAAAAGTCACTGAAACTGGGAGCCAATAATCCATTATTTATCCCTAATTGATGAATGATGATAGTTTTTTGATTTAAAAGCCAAAAAACACGAAAATAACAATTTAATATTAAAACGGAAAACAAAGAAATAGCGGCACCAAACTATTGTTTCATTGTTCAACATTTGAAATGTTTAACCTTAGATTTTAATTGAAGTAGCGCTACCGATTAGTACATACATCCATGTATTCCACTCTTCGAGCCAGCTAAAGCTGTTAGTGATTGTTCCTGACAAGTTTATCACGTGGCGGGCGAGACACCCTGATAAGTACATCCTGTACTTCTCTCTTAGAGCCAGCTGAAGCTGTTAGTGATTGTTCCAGACAATTATTTTCGGCGTTCGCTTAACGAATACTTATTCAAAATACAGTTTTCATTCGATGTCTTTATAAAATACATCCTGTATTTTACCCTTCGAGCACAGCTAAAGCTGTTAATAATTGTTCCAGACAATTATTTTCGGCGTTCGCTTAACGAATACTCATTCGAAATACAGTTTTCATTCGATGCCTTTATAAAATACATCCTGTATTTTCCCCTTCGAGTCAGCTGAAGCTGTTAATAATTGTTCCTGACAATTATTTTCAGGCACGCTACCGACCCGCGTGGCGGGCGAGACGCCCTGATTCAGTACATCCTGTACTTCTCTCTTCGAGCCAGCTGAAGCTGTTAGTGATTGTTCCAGACAATCACTTTCGGCGTTCGCTTAACGAATACTCATTCGAAATACAGTTTTCATTCGATGCCTTTATAAAATACATCCTGTATTTTACCCTTCGAAGCCAGCTGAAGCTGTTAATAATTGTTCCTGACAATTATTTTCAGGCACGCTACCGACCCGCGTGGCGGGCGAGACGCCCTTCGGCGTCCACTAAAAGACAGAAACTATTCTGTCTTTTGCCTTTCAGGCACGCTACCGCCCATGGATTACGGCTTCCAAATTGCCCGAAAATAATCTACTTGTATTTGTGCTCGCGTATTGTACCTAAAAAGCGTGCATTAATCTGTTCAAAAAGCACACACAACATCAAATGCTAACATTTTTTAAACATTCGATACTATTCAAGCCGTTGAAAGCTAAAAACCAAGCTTTTTCTCTCTGTTACACCTGGATAAATACATCCTAAAAAAATTTATAGCAAAAGTCTTACAAAAGTTATAGTGAAAGTCTCACTAACAATAAGTTAACTATCAGTTTTATTTTCAATGGTTTGTAAATTATCCAACTCAACTAAAATGCGTTTTTGTTGCCCCATAATAGTGAACAATACATGGCAACGTTTATCTGGGTTGTTTTCGTCGAAAATGGCCTCAAGATCTTTAAATGGGCCATCGATAAATTTCACTTTATCGCCTTTCGATAACGGTTTTTCAACTTCTGGCACATGACCTTGAACACGCCTCTTAAGGGCGGAAATAATTCTGTCGTCAATGGGAGTCATATCTTCTCGACAGCCTACTATGCGGTTAGCACCACGAGTATTGTGGATTTTGCTCACGCTAGTGACTTGTGGGTCAAAGTAGATAAATAGATAACTGGGGAAAAGCGGTACCGTGACCATTTTGCTTTTATTACGGATCGTTTTTTGCTGGGTGATCATAGGTAAATAACTTTCGACTTCTTGCAAAGCCAAATTTTGCTGAGCACGGACTTCATCACGTGGTTTGCAATACAGTAGATACCAAGATTTCATCATTACTCGCTTGTGTTAATTTACTCAAAAACCTTGAGTAAGTGACTTCCCATTCACAACAAGATTTTAGCAAACTTACTCACCCATTTGAATGATTTTATGTATTGAACGCCTATAAATACAGCACTTGAAGTGAATATAACGCTTTAACTGAATCCATGTTAAAAATCTAATTAATCTAACACTTTGATTTATCGAAAACAGCACTCAAATTAGCAGAGCAGTAATAGTGAATTATTGCACTATGTAAATACCATTGCGCGTTAATCAAAAACTGCTGGATACATTCTGAGTGGTCATTTCTGCGTATATGCTTAGGCAAAAAACCTCGGCGTTAACGTCGAGGTTTGATGTATTGGTTTAGATTATTGATTAAGCTACTGCCCTGTTTTTGGTGGGTAATTCATCATAACTTGACCAATTGCGTTATTGATTGATTCGGCACGCTCTTGAGGTGTGTTTTGGTCTCTTATTGTGTCAGCGACGGTGCCACGCCACACTAACTTGCCCGTTTTGTTATCGACTAAATCAACGATCATGGTACCAACTTCATATTCACGCACCACTGTTTCAGTTTGTATTGAACCACCGAGTCCCCAACGAGGCCATAATATGGGTTGTAACCGAAATGGCTATTAAAAGTGTCGATGTTGATTTTTTTATCTACTTTGGTGATGTAATTAACCAGTAAGTCTGCGCTTTGCTTGTCGACTTTACTTATCCCTTTTTGGCTTAACTGTGTTTCAATGGCTGAACGAACACGCTGATCCATTAGCCCATCTAGATGGTATACACCATCATCGTTTTTCTTTTCTATCCATGCGTATGATTTGTATTGCTCAAATGCGACTGATGGATCGAAGTCTGAACTTGATTTTAAGGTACTGCATGCACTTAACGCTAAGACCGCGGCGGCGATAAACAATTTTTTCATTACAGACTCCAAAATAGCATTGACTAATAAGCATAAGCTTATAGAGCGCATCAATGTTGTCAAGTTAACTAGGGTTTATGAACCTGCAGTAACAAAAGAACTTATTTTACTTATCGTCCCGGCAATGCTGTTGAACACGGAACCCATCGTCGTCCCGGCAATGCTTTTGAGCCGGGATCCAGCTGTTAGCTTTTAAGAGCAAACAAAACACCTGGATCCCCGATAAAAGACCTCGGGGATGACGGCCTAAAGTAGTACACTTGTACCTTGTCACTTGTCACTTGTCACTTGTCACTTGTCACTTGTCACTTGTCACTTGCCTCTTGTCACTTGCCCCTTGTCACTTGCTTCTTGTCACTTGCTTCTTGTCACTTGCCTCTTGCCTCTTGCACCTTGTACCTTGTCCCTTGTCCCTTGTCCCTTGTCCCTTGTCACTTGCCCCTTGTCACTTGTCACTTTTACCTTAACGCTTGCCACTTAAGCTTTATTACTGATCCACACGGTTTGATAAGGCTGTAATTGTATTGTTTTGGTTATATCTTCTATTTTGGTGCCGCTGAGTAAATCGACCCAGTGTTCTGATATGACCAGGTTAAGCTCATTGATGGGTAAATCGGTTACTTGGTCTGAGACATTACTGATACAAAAAATACTTTGTTTACGGTTTCGGCTTTGACGCCAAAAGCCAAATAGTTGTAGGCCTAAATGTAAGGTAAATTGTGTCGCACTGGGATGAAATGCGGCTTGTTGGGTGCGTATATTAATGAGCTTTGTCATCGCTGACAACACCTGACTGTGAGTACTTTGGGCATCGCCGAGTTGTTGCTTTAATACATCAAGGTCCCAACGGTGGCGGTTAATGGCTACTGATTGTGTGATGTATTGGCGAGTTTTTCATAGTCATTACGGGTACCCAGCAGGCTGTGAATGTATATTCCGGGTATCCCCTCAAGTGCCAACATGATGCTATGTGCACACATAAAGCGTTGCATACCCCATAAATCTTTACCTTTTGTGGTGCCTTGCAGGGCATCGTAAAGGGCAATATTAATTTCGTAAGGTTTTTGCTCGCCAGTTTCAGTGGTACGTGCTGATATTTGTCCACCAAAATGTTTCATGGTGTCGACGAGTGTTTGTATTTCATCATCGTCGAGTAATCCTTCAGCCGGACGTAACCCAATACCATCATGTGAGGCGATAAAGTTAAAGTAGGTTGTGCCATCTTGTGCAGGCGGCATGCTCATTAACCAACGTTTTAAATACAAGCAGTTACCAGTAATAAGAGTATTGATGAGCAAGGGCGGCAAGGAAAAATTATAAATACAATGTGCTTCGTTGGCATTACCAAAATAAGTTAAATTTTGGGTATTTGGAATATTGGTTTCGGTGATGATCATCGCATCATTTTGTGCATGCTCAATTAGCGTGCGCAGGAGACGAATAATTTCATGCGTTTGTGGCAGGTTGATTGATTTACTGCCGACGATTTTCCATAAAAAAGCGACTGCGTCGAACCTAAATATGCTGACGCCGGCATCTAAATATTGACGAATAATTGTGACAAACTCTATTAGAACTTGTGGGTTTCTAAAATCAAAATCCACTTGATCATGACTAAAAGTACACCACACATGTTGGGTGCCTGTGGGCGTTTCTGTCGGTCTTAATAATGTTGACGTTCGTGGCCTTACAACGTCTGATAAATCATCGCTAGGTTGTGCTGTAAAAAAGTAGTCGTAGCCAGGCTCTTCACCTTTACAAAAGTTTTCGAACCATAAACTGCGGCTAGAACAATGATTAATCACTAAATCTGACATTAACCGACGTTTACTGGCAATGGCGCTAATGTCAGCCCAATCACCAAGGCTTTCATTGACACTGGAGTAGTCAATAACGGCAAAACCATCGTCCGAACTGTAAGGAAAAAAAGGTAAAATGTGCACACTATTGATGCAGCCAAGGTAGCTGTCGATAAATTGTGCCAAGGTAGTTAGTGGACGCTCACCTTGTTGCAATATACTGTCACCATAGGTAATCATTATGGTGTCTTTTTCTGACCAGTGATTTACAAAAGGTTCAGGTACCTGACTAAATTCGGTAATGCGCATAATATCGATCAACCGATTCACCAATTGGTTTATCGGTTGATCGATATCAATGTCTTTATAAATACATTCCAGTTGATGCTGTAGCTTTTGGTGTAACCCGTCCAATACTGACATAAAAAAACCTTATATTAATCATTTACTGAATTCAGCATTGTCGGCCTCGACCGCAGCTTTAAGTTGTTCAAGTACGTCAGGCATTGCACTCACCACTCGGCTCCATGTTGGCATAAACGGTGTTTCCATTGGGTTGTCTAAAAACCGTTGGCCTGCCGTGACAATGTTTTGGGCAAACATCTCAACGGCCTTTTCTTCTAAATGGATGTCGGTGGTTAACCCATTCATCAATGCATCATTATGGTAAGTTTCGACATAATCGAGTGCGACACGATAATAAGTGGCTTTTAATGTACGAAATGATTCGGTGCTGAAAGTGTTGCCTTGTGTGGCTAATTTACGGAAAAACGCTTTCGTAATATCAATCGACATTTTTGATAAGCCGGCATCTTCATTGTTAAGCGACAAGTCTTGATGTTTGTGGTCGTAATTATCTGCAATATCGACCTGACAAATACGGTTAGGAGCATAATTGCGTTGCATTTCAGACAGTACGCCAATTTCTAAGCCCCAATCACTTGGGATACGTAAATCAGTTAATACATCACGTCTGAAAGAAAACTCGCCTGCTAATGGATAACGAAAACTGTCCATATATTCTAAGTATTCGTTATAACCCACGACTTTTTTTAATGCCTTAATCAGTGGCGTAACCAACAAACGTGATACGCGGCCATTGATTTTACCATCAGATAATCTGGCATAATAACCTTTGCTAAATGCATAGTTAAATTGAGGATTGGCGACAGGATATAACAATCTCGCCAATAAGGACTTCTCATATGTTACGATGTCGCAATCATGTAATGCCACCGACTCAGATTTTTTCGAGGCCAACATGTAACCCATGCAATACCATACATTGCGGCCTTTACCCAATTCTGTGGGCGCTAAGCCTAATTTTTGTAACTTGGCATCTAGCGCTTGAAGGCGCGAGCCGTCGTTCCATAAAATACGGTGATGTTGCGGCAATTCTCCAAAAAAACTCAGCGCATGTTTATATTGTGCTTCGTCTGCCCGATCTAAACCAATGACGATTTCGGACAAGTAAGGCACATCTTTAAGTTTTGTAACGATGCCTTTTAATGCATCGCCTTCTAGCTCGGAAAATAGCGAAGGTAATATCAGCCCGAGGGGTCGACTTTTGGCAAATTTAAGCAGATCTTGTTCGAGCTCATCATGACTACGACGAGTTAAATTGTGCATTGTTGTGACAATGCCATTTTGATAAAAATCAGCCATATTATGCTCCTGTTAATGACGCAGATGTTGAAGATGTGACCAATGAGGGTGTGAGTACTGTCGCAGTAATACACTCAGCCCAACCTTTAGAATCGCACTCTTGGCTTTTAATGGTTTGTTTTTTACGTAAGACTGGAAAATCATGTGTTGGCGATTTTATTTGAATGGCAATATCAGCCGCTTCTAACATGGCACTGTCATTGCCGCTGTCACCTAATGCGACTGTCGTAACCGGAGCTTGATAATGGTTTGCATACACTTGAGCCAGCCAGTTCATGGCTTTGCCTTTATCACTTTCACCACCAATGTGCAAAAAGCGACCGCCTTGCAACATATGGGCACCAAGTGATGTCATGTGTGCAATAAATTCTTGCTTACGTACATCATCTCCTTTCCATAGTAATGGTTCAGAATAATGTCTAACCAGTGCAAGCCGTGCTTTGTCGGGGGCAAGGTCGGTCACTTCACACAATTCTTCAACGCTGAATGACGAAAAACCCACATACTCGTCTTCAAACTCAACGGCTTGTTGAGCTAATAAATCAAGCCAATGCTGACGTGGTGGGCAAAACTCTTTAACCCAGTAATACCCTTGGGTAACGGTGTCTTTGGGTTGCTCATCAAAGTAACCTATAGGAATGTAAATAACTGCACCATTTTCAGAAATAAATGGCGAGTTAATGCCGATGGTTTGTTGTAGTTTTTCCATTTCAGCAAAGGTTTTACTGGTATTAGCAATTATGGGAATATGACGTTCATTGAGCTCTTCAATAACATCAATGGCATGGTTGAAACTATAGTCAAAGTGGTCGAGTAACGTTCCGTCAATATCAGTGAAAATCAGTGGTCTGCTGGTCATATCTTGTCCCTTTAACTTAGTACTGGATAGCGCGGTAAGAACAATCTTAGTTGTTACTTTGCGATATTACTAAATTAATAGATTCAGAATATGTGCCAGAGCAGAAAGTGTTGCCCCGAAATGGAACAAACCACCTTTTACCCATTGTATTTTAATATGTTTTAATTTATCAAATCTAACGTGAAGAATAGTTTTTTAGTGCATCGATGAGTTACATACGTGCAACAAACAAAGCCTTTTGCACCAAAACAGTGCAGACCAAAAGTAACAAGGGCAAGTTATAAGTGACAAGTGACAAGTGACAAGGGACAAGAGGCAAGTGATAAGTGACAAGCTCAAGCTTTAAAACTGGCTTTCAAAATAACTTTCGATAATCAATACGGCTGATACGGCATCGACTTGCCCCTTGGTTAATGCTTTAAATCCACCTAACTCAAACAAACGCGCTTTAGCATCTGCGGTTGTAAGGCGTTCATCTTGGGTGGCAATTTTCACTCCAAAACGTCCATTGATACGATTAGCAAATTTACGGGCGCGCTGGGTCATTTCTTGCTCAGTACCATCCATATTTAGTGGTAAGCCGACAACCACCAAATCGGGTTGCCATTCTTTAAGTAGCTTTTCAATATCACCCCAGTTTGGAATACCATCAACCGCTTTGATTGATAACAGGGGTGTGGCACTTGCCGTTATGGCTTGCCCTATCGCAACACCAATACTTTTGGTGCCATAATCAAAGCCTAAAACCGTCTGAGCTTGCATGTATTTCTCTTTATTTAATCTTTAGATTTAGGGGGCTAGGAACTCGCAAGCTCGCCTGAGGGCGGACTAAGTCCTTCTAGGTTCTAGGTTCTAGGTTCTAGGTTCTCGGTTCTCGGTTCTCGGTTCTAGGTTCTAGCAGCGAAGCGCTACTATTGTTAAGCGTGGCCGATTTGTGTCGACATCTGCCAAAAATCAAACCCTAACGCTTGAGTCGCACTTTGCCATAACTGTTCATGATCGCCATTAAACAACAGTTCAGGTGAGGCTTTTATCGTGAGCCAGGTATTTTCAGCTAACTCTTGTTCAAGTTGATCTTTACCCCAACCAGCATAACCCAACGCAACAATAAACTTATCGGGAGATTTACCTGTGCCAATAGACGTCAGAATGTCGCGCGAGGTAGTCAACATAGAGTAATCACTAATCTCTACGCTGTTAATCCAATTTTTTTGTGGGGTATGAATAACAAAGCCACGGTCTGGAGCTACAGGACCGCCAATCAATACTTGCTCATTGATTGAAAACATATGCTCTGGCGACGGGTTTAACTCCATCTGGTCAAGTAACTCTTCAACATCAACACCAATTGGGCGATTAACCATTATTCCCATTGCGCCTTTGTCGTTATGTTCACAAATATAAATCACCGAACGTTCAAAAAACGTATCATCAAGTGACGGCATAGCAATTAACAAATGATCTTTTAAGCTATCCATATACTCTCCCAATTCGTGCTGTTAGCGTTTATCCACCCGCTAATTTCACGGTGAAATTCAATTTCTCTAATATGGACTTTATTAATTCACGGTTGTCTGTTTGCACCTCAATATTGAAGTCTTTTACTGTACCACCACAACCGCATTGTTTCTTAAGCTTTTGTGCTAAATCTTTTAAGGCTTTTTCGTCGAGCCCTAGGCCTTTAATGACACTGACCCCCTTACCTTTACGGCCTTTAGTGTCTTTATGAATTCGCACTATGCCGTCACCCGTTGGCACTTCGGCTTGCTCTTTTGGCTCGTCAATACGCCCTTTGTCTGTGCTATATACCAGCGAAATATTTGGATCTATTCTCATAATCGTTGTTTTTGATAACCGTAGTTTGAGTTTAACAAATCGTAAAAGCTGAGGCGAGGAGATAAAGTGACTACATTAAACCACGATAAACAAGCAGAAATAAAAAGAGGTTACTGATGATAACATCAGTAACCTCTTAACATATTGTTTAAACAGGCTTATAAGTAAGGTTTAACCAAGTTTGCCATCATATTGATGTGGTCGTCGTTATCATTTAAGCATTCAATGTAACGGAAGTCTTTGCCACCAGCATCTTCAAATACATGACGATTTTCGCCTTTGATTTCTTCTAGCGTTTCTAAACAATCAGCACTGAACGCTGGGCAAATAACGGCGATATCAGTAATGCCTTTTTCCGGCAAACTGCCAATGGTAGCGTCGGTATAGGGTTGTAACCATTTAGCTTTACCAAAACGTGACTGGAATGTAGCGACATAATCTTCTTCACTTAATCCGAGTTTCTCTACCACTAAACGGGTGGTTTTCATGCAGAAACAATAATAAGGATCACCAAGGTGTAAATTACGCTCAGGCATTCCGTGATATGACATCACTAGTTTTTGCGGTTTGCCATTAAGGTCAAAGTCTTTTTGGATCGACGCTGCAATGGCATCTATAAAGTCAGGGTTGTCGTGATAGGTGTTTATAAAATGCAGTGACGGTAAATAGCGCCATTTCATCATTTCTTTGGCGAGCGCATCAAATGCAGAACCCGTCGTAGGCGCTGCATATTGTGGATAAAGCGGCAGTACCACTAGGTTATCGACACCTTGTTTATGCATTGTTTGTAGTGTGCTAGACACTGATGGTGAACCATAACGCATGGCTAAATGTACGCTGGCATCATGTCCTTGGGCTTGTAGGCTTTGCGCAAGCTTAGCCTGTTGACGTTCACTGATGTCTAGCAATGGTGAGCCTGCATCGGTCCATACTTGTTTGTAGAGTTCTGCTGATTTAGCTGGGCGGATACGTAAAATAATGCCATGCAGAATAATCATCCACAGTAGTTTTGGTATTTCAACTACACGAGGATCGGATAAAAACTCAGCTAAGTAGATCCTTACCGCTGATGCAGTTGGGGCATCTGGAGTCCCTAGATTTAAAAGTAATACGCCAGTTTTACCACGCGCTTTATGACCAGTGTCTTTATCTAGCCCTGAAAATCTAGCCAAAATGTCTTCTCCGTTATCCGTCAAGGTGACTTTGCTTTGTAAAATAGGCGCTATTGTTAGCTTACTTGACCTATCTTATCGGTAACTCCTGCAAAGGTTAGGTAGTTACTAGGGTGACTATTGTATCTTATTATTTATAAACAAAAAGAGTGCTAGGTAGCGATTTTTTATCTTTGATCGTGTTACAAAACCGACTCTATAGCTTTTTTCAATTGCTCGCTGTCAGGTTTCACTCTTGAATTAAATTGTTGAACCGTTTGCCCATCACCTGAAACGAGGTATTTATAGAAGTTCCATTTAGGGGCTGCGCTTTTATCTGCTAAAAATTTAAATACCGAATTTGCCGCATCACCTTTAACCGCTGAGGTCGCTACCATGGTGAAGTTAACGCCGTAATTGATAAAACACACATCGGCAGTTTTAGCTTCGTCTTTTTCTTCTTGAAAAAAATCATCTGAAGGAAAACCAATCACCACTAATCCTTTATCGGCA
This sequence comes from Shewanella phaeophyticola, assembly GCF_025398315.1. Taxonomy (GTDB): domain Bacteria; phylum Pseudomonadota; class Gammaproteobacteria; order Enterobacterales; family Shewanellaceae; genus Shewanella; species Shewanella phaeophyticola. The sequence continues at coordinate 691,345 of NZ_JAODOQ010000001.1, read as the reverse complement.
TATTGTTTATGTACCGCCTCTAGCGCTTCAAATTGTGGCGTAAAACCGCAATTTGATGCGGTATTAACAATTAACACTGGCTTGCCTTGAGTTAGCTGACACAAATCTACATTTTCTTTTGAATGTAACTTTCGCGCTTCAACATTAAGATAATCAGGGCAGCTAGCAGCCGATATTCCAAAACTGCTAGTAATAAGCGCTGCGGCTGCGAGAGACTTTATCATCTTGAGATATCCTTTTATGTAGACCAATAAAAAAGGTATTGATAATCAACGTATCAATACCTTTGTAGATTACTCTCAACATTACGCTTTTTTGCGATATTAAGATCAGTTTGCCTTAGAAATAAAAGCCAACATTGATGTTTAATCTAGAGTGCCATGAAGTATCACCATTATCGATACCTACACCTGAACCGTTAACGAAATACATGTTTTTACCCGCAATCCAATCTACGTATGAGTACAGCTTACCTGCGCTGATTGCACACCCTGTTACGTTTTGAATTGAATCATCAAGACCTTGACCAGACGACATCACCTGGCTGTAATCGTTATAACAGCTTAATTGAGTAATTGGCCCCAATCTACGTCAAATGATTTAGCAATGTTAACAATGGCAACGTCAGCTTCAGCGGCAATATCAGATTGATATTGGAAAGCACTTATCGCAATACGGTTGCTGTCTTCTACGTCATAGTCGTAATGCATATACTGTAATTGTAATTGCCATTTTTTCCAGTCTGCCTGCCAATGTGCAGCTGCTGCAATGCTATCAACATCTTCACCATCAGTGTTGGTCTCGTTAGCAACAAAATCTAACTGACTAAACTGGAACGAACCACCTAACTTGTGTGTTACGTCACCTGTGGTAAATTCACGTTCAACGCGAGCGTTAAGTTGACCGGATTCTTCATATGAAGATTGATCCGTTGTTGCCACGTCAAATGAGTAACGGTCATAACGTGAACCATTACCGTATTCGTCATTTGCAAAATAGGCTAAATCGTAGCGCCAGCCATTTTGCTCGTTTTTATAATGAATACCTGCATCATAATCATCTTCAAAACCAAGATAATAAGCAGCGCTGAACCAAAATGAATGAGCCGCATAAGGCAAGAAACCAAATGGAACTTGCGTTACACCCACTTGTACAGACTGAGCTTCATCAAACTGATACCCCATATATGCATGATGAATAACGTCCATATCTTGATACCAACGGTATTGAGCTGAAGCAAAGATGCCATTTTTATCTTGATAATTAACATCAGCACGAAATAATTCAAATTCGAGTTTTGCGTTATTATCGTAGTCTTTCCAGCCGTAGTTAATCCGAACAGCACCACCAATGTCTAATTCATCAGTGACTTTAGCCGCTAATGAAGAAACAGAAAACAATACTAACGATGAAGCTAAAGCGGCTTTTTGCCATAAATACATGTGACATCCTTGAGAGTTTTTTAAAAAATGTTGTAAATTAGTAAGTGATCATAGCAATAAAAGCCATAAGTTGCTGCATATAACCTCTTAAAACGTTAACTAATCCATGTCTAAAGTAATGCCTTCCATAGACCCTGCAGAAGAGGTTTCATTGCCTTGTAGCTTAATCATTAAGCGTAAATCATTGGGTGAATCGGCATGATGTAACGCATCAGCGTAGCTAATTTCGCCTTCTATATACAAGTCGAGTAAGGCTTGGTCAAAGGTTTGCATACCCTGCTCGCGCGATTTAGACATGGTTTCTTTGAGTTTATGCAGTTCATTTTTGGCAATCAAACTGGCGACACGTGGGGTATTAATTAATACCTCAATCGCAGCGCGACGTCCGGTACCGTCTGATTTAGGAATAAGCTGCTGCGCAACAATGCCGCGTAAGTTTAATGATAAGTCGAACAACAATTGATTGTGCTTACTTTCTGGTACTAAATGCATAATACGGTCAAGTGCTTGGTTAGCATTATTAGCGTGCAATGTCGCCATACATAAATGACCGGTTTCAGCAAACGACAGCGCAAACTCCATTGTTTCTTGAGTTCGAATTTCACCAATCAAGATAACGTCTGGCGCCTGACGCAATGAGCTTTTAAGTGCAGCATCGAATGAGTCGGTATCAATTCCGACTTCACGTTGGGTGATAATGCTTTTACGGTGGTTATGCACAAATTCGACGGGGTCTTCAATCGTTAAAATATGCCCACGCGCATGGGCATTACGGTAACCCACCAGTGCAGCAAGAGAGGTTGATTTACCGGTACCAGTGCCCCCGACCATAATAATTAAGCCACGTTTACTCATGACCAAATCTTTTAAAATGGCTGGTAGCTTTAAGTCATCGACCTCTGGGATTTGCGTTTCAATACGGCGCATAACGCAACCGGCTGACTCACGCTGCCAAAATGCACTGACACGAAAACGGCCTAATTCTTTAGCGGCGAACGCAAAGTTACATTCGCTACTTTCATGAAATTCTTTCTTTTGAACGTCTGTCATTAACGATTCGACAAACTCTAACGATTGTTGTGGCGTTAATTTTGTCTCAGATAATTGACGTAATTCACCGTCAATTTTAGCGCTTGGCGGAAAACCTGCGGTAATAAATAAATCCGAGGCCTTTTTCTCGACCATAATATTTAAAAACGGACGAACATCCATGATCCTAATCCTTAAAAATTAGCTTGTTTATTCGAGCTTTTCTGCATGGCATCTTCACGCGTAATGATACCGCGATTGACCAAGTTTTGTAGGCATTGGTCAAGCGTTTGCATACCATGTGCCATGCCCGTTTGGATTGCTGAGTACATTTGCGCGACCTTATCTTCACGAATAAGGTTACGGATCGCGGGCGTTCCCATCATAATTTCGTGTGCAGCAACTCGGCCTCCACCAATTTTTTTAATCAATGTTTGTGAAATTACCGCCTGCAACGATTCTGACAACATTGTACGGACCATGCCCTTTTCACCTTCTGGGAAAACATCGACCACACGGTCAATGGTTTTAGCGGCTGAAGTGGTATGCAAAGTACCAAACACTAAATGACCCGTTTCAGCAGCGGTCATGGCTAATCGAATGGTTTCAAGGTCTCGCATTTCACCCACTAAGATAACATCGGGGTCTTCACGTAGTGCGCTTCGTAGTGCGGCATTAAAGCTATGGGTGTGTTTGTGTACTTCACGTTGGTTGACCAAGCATTGCTTGTTTTGGTGTACAAATTCTATTGGGTCTTCAATGGTTAAGATATGGTCATGGCGGTGTTCATTAATGTAGTCGACCATTGCAGCCAATGTGGTTGATTTACCCGAACCGGTTGGCACTGTCACCAGCACTAAACCACGAGGATAACTGGATATTTTTTTAAAAATCTCTGGCGCGCCAAGCTGTTCTAATGACAAAATTTCAGATGGAATGGTACGAAATACTGCGCCAGCGCCACGAGCCTGGTTAAACGCGTTAACACGAAAACGGGCTAGGTTTGGCACTTCAAATGAAAAGTCAATTTCGAGGTGTTCTTCGTAGTCTTTTCGTTGTTTATCGTTCATGATGTCATAAACAAGACTATGAACACCTTGATGATCTAGCGCTGGTAAGTTAATTTTTCGCACTTCACCGTCGACACGGATCATTGGAGAAACACCAGCTGAAAGGTGTAGATCTGATGCTTTGTGTTTTACACTAAAAGCGAGTAATTCAGTGATTTCCATTGTAGAGACATCCATTTAACCAACATTATGACAACAATAGCAGACAGAATATCAATCGCCCAGAGTAGAATGTCACAAGCGGCGCAAAATTGTTCGCGATCGCCAAGTGAAATCAGCCTACTTGCAGTAAGCAAAACCAAACCCATTAGTGACATCATTGCCGCTTATCAAGCAGGTCAAAGACGCTTTGGGGAAAATTATGTGCAAGAAGGCGAAACAAAAATCACAGCATTAGTAGACGATTATCCAGATATTGAATGGCATTTTATTGGTAGCCATTACAATCAAATAAAACCAAAATTGTTGCCGAACATTTTGATTGGATGCATACCGTTAGTCGTGACAAAATTGCCCAGCGCTTAAACGATCAACGCCCTAGCAATAAACCGCCTTTAAATGTGTGTATTCAGGTCAATATTAGCCAAGAAGACAGCAAATCGGGGGTTAATGTTAACGATGTTGCAACATTAGCAAGGGTCATCAGTCAACTGCCTAATCTTAGACTGCGGGGCTTAATGGCTATTCCAACAGCCACAGACGATACCCGCACTCAACAACAAGAGTTTGCTAGCTTAAAAAGCTTGTATGACCAATTACAGCAGCAATATCCTTATATCGACACGTTATCGATGGGCATGAGCGGCGACTTGGATATTGCCATTGCAAATGGCTCAACCATGGTACGAATTGGCAGTGCGATTTTTGGTGAACGATAAGCATAGCGAAGACAGATTCTAGGTTCTAGGTTCTAGGTTCTAGGTTCTAGGAACTCGCAAGCTCGCCAGAGAGCGGACTTCGTCCTGCTAGATTCTAGAAGCATAGCGTCCTAGCAGTGACGAAGTCACGCCCTAGCACCTAGCAGCGTAGCGTCCTAGCAGTGACGAAGTCACGTCCTAGCACCTAGCAGCGAAGCGTCCTATTAGTGACGAAGTCACGTCCTAGCACCTAGCAGCGAAGCGTCCTATTAGTGACGAAGTCACGTCCTAGCACCTAGCAGCGAAGCGTCCTATTAGTGACGAAGTCACGCCCTAGCACCTAGAAGCGAAGCGCCCTAGCAGTGACGAAGTCACGTCCTAGCACCTAGCAGCGAAGCGTCCTTTTATGTAACATAGCGCCATTAACGATTTAAATTCACTTCTTTAATTGGATGTAATTGAAATGACTCAAGCAAAAGTATGTTTTATCGGTGCGGGCAACATGACTCGTAGTATTATCAGTGGCTTAGTCAAACATGGTTATCCAAGTGCCCTTATCCACGCGACTAATCCGAGTAAAGGCAAATTAGAGGCGCTGGTAGAAGATTTTTCGATTGAAGTATCACACGACAATGCTGCTGCAGCACAAGCCGCTGATGTCATCGTATTGAGCGTAAAACCACAACTGATGGAAAGTGTTTGCAATGCTCTCAGTCATTTAGATTTGTCGAGTAAGTTAATCATCACTATCGCTGCAGGTATTCCAGCGGCGCGTTATCAGCAATACTTTAAGCAACCCATTAAGCTCATTCGCACCATGCCAAATACACCGACTCAAATTGGTTATGGTATGACTGGGATTTATGCTGACGAAGGTATTTCAACGCATGACAAAGCCATTTGCGAAACATTAATGAAAACCGGTGGTAAAGTGGTGTGGGTTGATAGCGAAGATGGCTTAAACCAAGTGATAGCATTAGCAGGCAGTTCGCCGGCTTACTTCTTTTTGTTTATTGAATCGATGATTGCTTCTGGCGTTAACATGGGCATGGCAGAAGACAAAGCTAGACTGCTCGCTGAACAAGCTGCGTTAGGCGCGGCACAAATGGTCATTCAAAACCAGCAGTTATCGGTGACCGAATTACGCCAAAATGTGATGTCAAAAGGCGGCACAACAGCAAGAGCGGTTGAAACGTTGCAACAAGGTGACCTAGGTGGCTTAGTTGACAAAGCCATGACCAATTGTGTTGCCCGCGCACAAGAAATGGCAGAAACCTTTTAATTAAGCACTAAACTGAGATGAACGATTATTTATCTCAGTTTATAATGCTTAGGGTCTGTTGATCTTTCAAGGTTGTTTTTGCAGCAAAGATCAACAGACCCTAGTGATAACTCAGTGGTACGTAATTGGGCGTCAAGCCCTCTCTAAATCAATAAAACAAATGTAAGGCACTATTCATGAATGCAATGGTTTTTTTGATCAACACGCTGTTTGACTTGTACCTCATGGTCGTCATTCTTCGTTTTTGGTTACAACTGGCTAAAGCCGACTTTTATAACCCATTTAGCCAATTTGTGGTAAAAGCCACTCAACCGATTATTGCGCCTATGCGCCGAGTGCTACCGTCAATAGGTAGCATTGATACCTCATCAATTTTGTTAGCACTTATTGTGGTAGTGTTAAAAATGATAGTGCTTACTCTCATCGCGGGTGCCAGCTTTGACTTGCTAACCATTTTATTATTTTCCGTTGTGTCAGTGTTAAAAAACGCCGGTGTATTATTGTTTTGGATGTTGCTTATCCGCGCTATTTTGAGCTGGTTTAACCAAGGCTATAATCCTGTAGTAATGATCATGACTCAACTGACTGAACCAATCTTAGCCCCTGTTCGTAAAATTTTACCGTCAATGGGTGGCTTAGACTTGTCGGTGTTAGTGGTGTTTATTGCGATGAATTTTTTGAACATGTTATTTGCACAGTACATTCCATTTTGGGCAATGATTTAAGCAAAATAACTGAGTTTAACGCATAAAAAGAGCAGCCTATACCCAAGGTATGATGAGCTGCTCTTTTGTATTTTAGGCTAATTGGATTTTAGGCTAATTGGTATAAGCCACAGCCTTGAATGATCATTTACAGGACGATCTCATGTTAAAAGTTATCTCAGCTACACGATATATATTTACCGTTTTATTAATGTCATTACTGAGTGTAATAGGCGTTGCTCATGCTGAACAAAAACAGCAAGTGGGTAATTTTGACATCCACTATATGGCACTTAATAGCACCTTTATTACCCCTCAAGTCGCGAAAACCTATGGCATTGAACGTAGTGGTTATAATGGGTTAGTTAATATCACCGTGCTTAATACTCAGCTCCCTGGCAACCCTGCTGTTGCCGTTGAAATATCCGGTGTGGCGAATAATTTAATTGATGCACGCATGACTCTAGATTTTAAAGAAATCCGCGAAGGCAATGCCATTTACTACATTGCCGAAGTGCCTTTTCGTGACGATCAAGAAGTGAATTTTACTGTAGCCATCAAATACACTAATCAACTCAATACCACCGTTAAATTCAAACAAAAATTCTACGTAGAATAATCCTAATAAGTTAGTGCGCCTTGCTAATGCCAGTAAAGCGCACGATTCACATCACCCATGTCCCCTAGGGTATTTATTGCTTACTCGCTCGTTGTATCGTTTTTCAGTCTTATTAGCGTATAATGTCGCAAATTTTTACCTCAGGTCGAGCACTCATGCAATCTCCAACTCAACACATCGTTCTTGCCAGTGGCAACAAGGGTAAACTTGCCGAATTTGCGCAAATGTTTACAACATACGGCATTGAAGTTCTGCCACAAAACCAGTTTAACGTGCCAGATGTTGCAGAAACCGGCACGACCTTTGTTGAAAATGCCATTATAAAAGCACGCCACGCGGCAGAAATTACCGGTAAACCAGCAATTGCAGATGACTCAGGCATTGAAGTTGATGCTCTACAAGGACAACCCGGGATTTATTCTGCTCGCTATTCAGGTGTTGGGGCGAGTGAAACCAGCAATTACCTCAAGCTATTAGAAGCGCTGCAAGGTACAACTCAACGTACAGCCCGTTTTCAATGTGTATTGGTGTACATGCGCCATGCCAAAGATCCTACACCGATCATTTGCCAGGCCTCTTGGGAAGGCAGTATTAACCACGCCCCACAAGGCGATCAAGGTCATGGATACGACCCGGTATTTATCCCACAAGGGTTTGAGTGCAATGCTGCAGAGTTAACCGCCGAGCAAAAGAATGCCCATAGCCATCGTGGCAAAGCGCTTGAGTTATTAATTAACGCAATGAAAGCCCAGGGTGTCATTAGTGCACCATCAACAGGCGACCAATAATGACCTTACAGCTGCCCCCATTGAGCCTCTATGTGCATATTCCTTGGTGTGTGCAAAAGTGTCCTTATTGCGACTTTAACTCTCATGGGCAAAACGGAGAATTGCCGCAGCAGCAATATATTGATGCATTGCTGGCCGATCTTCAGGCTGACTTGGCGTATGTGCAAAACCGTAAAATTCACACGATTTTTATTGGTGGTGGCACGCCCTCTTTATTCGATGCCAGCCAAATACAGCGTTTACTTGACGGCGCGCGCACATTAATCCCCTTTGAAGATGATATCGAAATCACAATGGAGGCTAACCCAGGCACACTTGAACATGATGATTTTAATGCATACCGCGCAGCAGGAGTCACCCGGTTATCGATTGGTGTACAAAGCTTTTCTAAAGATAAGCTTAATTTGCTTGGCCGTATTCATAACGAAGATGAAGCCAAGATCGCGGCGCAAAAGGCCAAACAAGCTCATTATTTAAGCTTTAACCTCGACCTAATGCATGGGCTGCCAAACCAAAGCTTTGCTGAAGCCATGCACGACATCGACACTGCAACCTCACTATCACCGCCGCATTTATCTTGGTATCAATTAACCATTGAGCCCAATACCCTGTTCTATTCAAAACCGCCACAACTGCCAGATGATGAAAATTTATGGCAAATATACGAACAAGGGCAAAAGAAACTTGCAGAATTAGGTTACGAGCAATATGAAATCTCCGCCTATGCCAAGCCCGGGTTTCAATGTCGTCATAATTTAAATTATTGGCAGTTTGGTGACTATTTAGGGATTGGCTGCGGCGCACATGCTAAAATAACCTTGCCGTCTGACAACCGAATTATCCGCACGGTTAAAATTAAGCACCCAAAAGGCTATTTAGCCGCACAAAACTACACCTTTGAAACGACTGATGTGATTGAAGAAGATCGTCCATTGGAGTACTTAATGAACCGCTTACGGTTAATGACACCGATTGCTAAAACTGAATTTGAACAACGTACTGGTCAATCTGCAGACATCATTAAGGTTGGCATGCAAAAGTCGATAGAAAGAGGATTATTAACAGAAACTGACACACATTGGCAGCTCACCCCCAAAGGCCACATGTTTGTTAACGACATACTGTCGCAATTTATTTAACCCTCAAGCTCGTTTGTGCCGATAAATTTGTACAATTAATGTGTATTAAACGTGCCCATTCACATTCGTTGTGGGCACTTACTCTCGCCTCATATTATCTGCTCACTCATCTGCAGAACTATCAATTACAAAATACATACTTTATAACATTTAAATTAACACATTTAGTAAAAGCTTGATTAGGATGTCAGCCTATAAATTGTGTCGTTTAGGAAGATATTGATGTCCCTTAAAACTAAAACAACCTTAATTGCCGTGGCATTATCAAGCTTATTAATCACATACGCTGTTGCGCACTCGCATACTTCAGTCGTGTTAAGCCCACAACAAAGTAAAGCAGAGACCGCCAACACTGAGTCTGCTAAAGCAAACGCGCTATTTGAAGCCATTTTTATGGAAAACGTGATGGCCAATCCCGTAAACCAAACATACTTAGGCATTAAGCAAGACTACGATAAATGGAATGATTTATCAGAAGCGGCTGCAGATGCCGAGCTTGCTCGCGCTAAAGATCAACTCGCTCGTATTAATGCCATAGATATTACTCAGCTCGACGAGCAAACCACCTTAAGCTTTGAGTTACTCAAAGCCCGTATAGAACAAACGATTGCCGATGATAAATGGCGTTATCACACCTACCCGGTAAACCAAATGTACGGCGTGCATTCTATGGTGGCATCGATATTAATTAACCAACATCAAATAACCGACGAAAGTGATGCTAAGGCTTATATCAGCCGCCTAAATAGCAGCGAAACATTATTGGCGCAATTACAAACAGCACTTGAAATCTGTGCCAACAAAAAGATTATCGCCCCTAAGTTTGTGTTTGCTTATGTGATTGCAGACAGTCAAAACATTATCTCTGACGCCCCCTTTAACGATACCGGTAAAGACAATGCGTTATGGGCTGATGCCAACCGTAAAATCAATAAACTCGACATTAGTGAAGACAAAAAACACGCCCTATTGGCCGAAGTTAAACAAGCCTTAATCACTAAAGTAAAGCCCGCTTACCAGCAGTTTATTGCTTATGCCAAAACCTTAGAAGCCCGGGCTGATACACGTGATGGTGTATGGAAACTCCCAGATGGAGAAGCCTTTTTTAAAAATGCCCTATCCCGCACAACCACCACAGACATGAGCGCAGACCAAATTCATGACCTCGGGCTAGCTGAAGTAAAACGCATCCATAATGAAATGCGCCTTATTATGAAAAAGGTTAAATATACCGGTAACCTGCAAGAGTTTTTTACCTTTATGCGTGATGATAAGCAGTTCTATTATCCAGAAACTGACGCGGGTAAACAAGCGTATTTAACCGAAGCAAAAGCGCTAATAGACAATATGGAAACTCGCCTAGACGAGGTATTTAAAATAAAACCCAAAGCGGCATTATTAGTTAAACAAGTTGAAGCTTTTCGTGAGAAATCTGCAGGCAAAGCATTTTACGATCAACCCGCTCCCGATGGCTCTCGACCAGGCACTTATTACGCTAACTTATATAAGATGGAAGCTATGCCACAATATCAAATGGAGGCGTTAGCCTACCATGAAGGGATACCTGGGCATCATATGCAAATAGCCATTGCACAGGAACTGCAAAGTCTTCCAAAGTTCCGTAAGTTTGGTGGTTATACCGCATACGTTGAAGGCTGGGGTTTATATTCTGAGTACTTTCCAAAAGAGATGAGCCTGTATGCAGACCCTTATTCAGATTTTGGCCGCTTATCAATGGAACTCTGGCGCGCATGTCGCTTAGTCGTCGACACGGGTATTCATGATAAAAAGTGGACTCGTGAACAAGCCATTGCTTATTACGTAGATAACACGCCTAACGCCGAATCTGACGCGATAAAAATGGTGGAGCGCCATATTGTTATGCCATCGCAAGCGACTGCATACAAGGTTGGGATGATTAAAATTTTATCGTTACGTGAAAAAGCTAAAAAACAACTAGGCGATAAGTTTGATATCCGTGATTTTCACACACTAGTATTAAAAAATGGCCCATTGCCTTTAGATGTACTTGAAGAACAAGTTGATAAATGGATTAAGCAGCAAGTTATTTAAGTTGAGTACAACAATAAAAAATGCAGCAACCTTAGGTTGCTGCATTTTTTATCGGTTGTTATTTTTTTGAACCACAAAAAAATAACCCCAAGTCAATGCTTGGGGTAACCAAAAAACTAGGATGATGGTTTCAAAGCCGACATTGTTTTAGTTTGAAAAAAACCGTTGTCAGCACTGATTCAAAATTTGCATAGTTGCCGATTTGGGCACTCAACTGAAAAGGGGTCATTTCTCAGAAAAATACATATTCAAATCATTTCGAATCAACTGACATCTATTGTATTGATATAAGAACAGACTGCAATAGCTAACCTGCTTTACATCAGTAAGTCATTGATTAATGCCTCACTAAAAAACGAATCAATGAACTAATTAAGGTGTTGATATAAAACAGATAAAAACAAAGCCGCAAGGTAACTTGCGGCTTTGTTTTATATTAAGAACAATGTTTCCAGGTTTACTTACGAAGCTTGTATAAATGATCGAACTTCGCATCCCAATATGGCGGGCTACCAATATGGGTTTTAATGAAATCAATAAATGCACTGACCTTAGGAGCCAAGTGTTTACGACGAGGGTAAACCGCTTGCAAAGGTAAGTTATGAGTTAATTGCCAATCAGGTAATAATGGTACCAATGTGCCCTGGGCAATTTCATCTTCCATTAGATAACTAGCAAGATATACAATACCTAAACCGCTGACGGCAGCTGACTTAAGTGCTGGTGCATTATCAACACGGAAATTACCAGACACCCCAATTTCGCAATAATCTTCGCCCTTTTTAAATTGCCACATGCTGTGCTCATGCCACTCGCCTTGATACACCAAGCAATTGTGTTCAACTAATTGTTCAGGACGACTGATATTACCATGCTGGGCAATATAACCGGGTGACGCAACTAACAAAAATTGACATTTCATTAGTGGTCTAGCCACCATACCTAATGGCAATTGTTCAGACATCGTTAACAGTAAGTCTAAACCTTCACTGACCACATCAACTTTATGGTCAAGCAAGCTAACTTGTAACTCAAGCTCAGGGTGGCGAGCCATAAAGTCTGGTAATGCCGGAATAATATGCATGGTGCCGAATGATTGTGAGATCCCCACTTTCAATACGCCACGAGTTGCGTCATTTAAGTTATGGACACTGGCAACAGCTTGCTCTGCATCGCGAAGTAACTCTTCACCTTGCAGATATAACAAATTACCAGCTTCAGTAAGACTTAAACTACGCGTGGTACGCTGAATAAGTTGAACGCCAAGTTTATGTTCAAGATCTGCAACTTGGGTACTCACTTTAGATTTAGAAATGCCAAGACGTCTGGCAGCAGCACTAAAACTTCCTGCGCGTGCAACATGAGTAAAAATTGCGATAGGTTCTAACAGTTCTAACATGAAAGTCGCCTTAAGCTGGTTACGACATTAAAAAAAATTAGGTGTTTGTTGCGTCAGGAATAAAAGCCACTTTAAAAGGCTATTCCTGGTTAAACATTCACGTCAACTCAGTTATATTTGAAATAAGCTTGCAGCCAATAAGCAGATATAAAAAGTCAATACTGGCATACACAAGTCTGTTGTCTTAAATATAACCACATCTAAAGTAGAGTGCTTTTTTGTTATAATTTTTATGAGTATAACAAAAAAACCACCTGTGGCTCTATATTTATAATTGACAATTTTTTTATCAGAACAAAGAAATGGCGCTATAGCGGCTGATGAGGGCTTTTTGTCAATAAAAAAAGCCCCTGAGTCTTGGAATAGGAAACAGGGGAAGGTCAGGTGTCTTTCAGGGAGACGGGTTGACTAAAAAAAGCTTATTGCGTTGTGTCACCTAGTTTCGCTAAGGTAAATGGAGCCAGTTCGGGTATGGCTTGACGCGCTTGATTTTCGAGCACTAATAAACCTTCAAAATTGTCACAAACTTTAGTTGCACGAGCTTCAAGCTCTTGAGATTGCGACTCAAGTTGCTGCTCAATGTCGTTACCAACATTATCCATTTTTTGTGAGAATGCATTCATCTTTTCTTCAAATGTACCGCCATCTGATGACATAATTTGGCTGCCTAGCGTCATCATTAATGAGCCCATTGAACTGGTTACCATCTGTTCTATTTCTTGCTCAAACTCTTCATTAAAGGTTTTTTCAATTGATGCTTCGGTAGAGCCTAAATAAAACTTATCACCTTGCTGATACGCCATAGTATCGACACGTTGTTGAATACCGGACATTAATTTATCAATATGAGAACCAGCGGCTTCACCTAAAATTGGCGTCAATGCCATGTTAACCGCTTGAGTAGCAATTGACACCACATCGCCCACTAAGTCAATCACCTCTGGCACCTGGCTAGAAAGCGCTTCAGAATACTCGTTCAATAATTTTTGTTGATCGTCGTTAAGGGTAATTTTTTTACCATCGACATAAAGTTGGCCTAACTCAACGCGATATTTTTCTGCGCCGTTATCACTTATCTGTAAATTTGTGGGTTCAACCGTGACATCATAATTCAGTGTCACATTACACTTATCATCATTGAGAGACATTTTTGCCATGGCTGGAGTCCATGCGCCTGCTGTAAACAACACGCTGGTTAATGCTAACCCACAGATCAACTTTTGCTTGGTCATGATAACGATCCTTTTTGCAGTACGAGTGCGAATAATTAAGTCGAATATAAAACTTACAAAGCATAAGCCGTGCCAAATATGCAACACAATGATTTGTATAGATTTTAGTGCTTGAAAGATTTAAGATGAAGAAGGTGAGCGATGAATAACAGCAGTGTATTCGTAAAATAAACCAAAAAGTAGTCTATTTTACGAATCTCAATAATAATTAAATAGTCTAAAAATTGAGCGGCCAAGTTGTTGGCTAATATGTTCTAACATTGCGGTACCGGCAAGTGAGTTACCATTAATATCAAGCTCTGGTGACCACACACAAATCGACATATCACCAGGTATAACAGCGATAATACCGCCACCAACACCACTTTTACCAGGCATACCCACACGGTAGGCAAATTCACCGGCACCATCATATAACCCAGATGTGGCGAGTAAGGCATTTAATTGCCTTGTTTGTACAGGTGTGACTATCTCATCACCCGCGAGTGTTTTGCCGCGATTAGCTAAATAAAACATGGCTCGAGATAAATCAGCGCAACTCATTTTTAATGAGCAGTAATGAAAGTAGCTTTTCAATACAGTATCGACATCACCGTCGAAGTTGCCGAATGATTTCATTAAATAGGCAATTGACGCATTACGCGCACTAAATTGAAACTCAGAATCAGCAACGGTTTTATCATAAGTGACACTTGGGTCTTGGCTTAACTGTCTCACCACTTCTAACATACGATGTTTAGGCGCGCCAAGACGGGCTTGCAGCAAGTCGGCAATAATCAGTGCACCCGCATTAATAAAGGGATTTCGTGGTTTGCCACGCTCTAACTCAACTTGGACTAATGAGTTAAACGAATGACCTGAAGGCTCTTTCCCTACCCGATTCCAGATTTCTTCTTCTGTGTATAAGTTTAACGCAAGCGTGAGACTAAACACTTTGGAAATACTTTGAATAGAAAAAGGCTCAAGGTAGTCTCCCGCACCTATGGTAGTACCATCAACCGTTGTGATGGCAATACCAATTTTATTGGGGTCAACATTAGCAAGGGCAGGAATATATCCTGCCACCTTGCCTTTACCCAATAGTGGCCTGACTTTGTCTACCGCTTCTTGTAATAATAATTGCTCTGGCAATTTAGTTTAACCCCACCAGATGTCATATAAGGCACTCACTTCTATGCCTGATACTGGTTTGCTCTGCCAAAAAGCCTGTACTGCGGCGATATCATCTTCGGTACACTTGCCAATTGCTTGGGTTGCAATGATGCCTTCCCATTCTTTATGGCCACCACCATGAAAGCCTAACTGGCGAGGTTCAATCACTTCATCAATAAACTGATCAACTAATGCATCAATATCTTGTTCTGAAACTGACTCGTCAAAGGTCCAATTGATATCGAACCCGAACTCTTGAAACTCATCGACTCGAAGCTTTTTACGTAATCGACGGCTGCGATTTTGCGCCATAATGTGTTCTCCAGTTGCTAAAATTAAGCGATACGCTCAAACATGATATCCCAAACTCCATGACCAAGACGATGGCCACGCGCTTCGAACTTAGTTAACGGACGATGATCAGGACGTTCAACCACAGTACCTGTTGTAGATTGATTTTTATAACCTTCAGCCACATTCATTACTTCTAACATATGCTCGCTGTAGTTTTCCCAATCTGTTGCCATATGGAACACGCCGCCAATTTTTAACTTCCGGCGGACTAACTGAACAAAGTCGGCTTGCACAATGCGGCGCTTATGGTGACGTTTTTTATGCCAAGGATCGGGGAAAAACAACTGTAAACGCGCTAATGAGCCGTCAGCAATGCTGTGCTCCAATACTTCCATCGCATCATGATGGTATACACGTAAATTTGTCACATTGGCTTCACCTGCGTCGGCTAAACACGCACCAACACCCGGTTTGTGTACTTCAATACCAATAAAATTTTGCTCTGGTGCTTCGCTAGCCATTTGCACGAGTGATGCGCCCATCCCAAAGCCGATTTCAAGAACGGTATCGGCATCACGCCCAAACACTTCTGTTAAATCAAGTGGTTGTGGTGTGTAGTTCAACCCCATTGCAGGCCAGTGAGCCTCAATTGCTTGTGATTGGCCTTTGGTTAGTCGCCCTTCACGCAAAACAAAACTTCTGATTTTACGAATATACTTACCGTCTTCGTTAAACTCAGCTGTGGTAACGTCGCTCATTTCTGCCTCATTGCTTGCATAATTTATACGATGTAAGTGTTTACCGTTAGCTTACCAACGCCACTATTTACATCCACATTACGCTTTTGCTATCTGTAGTAGATCAATTTAAAAATTAAGTTGGTCATTATACCTAAAGTCGACGCACATGTTTACGCTAAATTAGTCATCAACAAGTGATTCTGCTCAAGTCAGTATATAAGGTTAAAATGGTTTGCCTACTTGTGTAATAAAATGGCTATAGATACACTGCGCCCATGAAAAAAGTGACTACCTTTGCCGAGCGTATTATTGCTTGGTACGACCTTAATGGTCGTAAAACACTGCCCTGGCAGCTCAATAAAACACCTTACCGCGTTTGGGTGTCTGAAATAATGTTGCAACAAACCCAAGTCGCAACGGTGATCCCTTATTATGAGCGATTTATGGCAAGATTTCCGACGGTTGTCGAACTTGCTAATGCTGAACAAGATGAGGTATTACATTTATGGACAGGATTAGGCTACTACGCCAGAGCGCGTAATTTGCATAAAGCCGCTCAGCATGTGCGTGATGCATTTAATGGCGAGTTTCCCACAGACTTTGACGATGTGGTTGCTTTATCTGGCATTGGTAAGTCTACCGCTGGAGCTGTGTTGTCATTATCACTTGGACAACATCATCCTATTTTGGATGGCAATGTAAAGCGTGTATTAGCAAGGCACGGTGCGATTGATGGTTGGCCTGGGGTGAAAACGGTTGAGCAGCAGTTATGGCAATTAACTGAACAACACACACCCAAAGTAGACGTAGAGAAATTTAACCAAGCCATGATGGATATTGGCTCTAGTGTATGTACTCGTAGTAAGCCACTTTGTGCGCAATGCCCTGTCGCAATTGACTGTAAGGCGCAATTACAAGGTGAACAAACTCGTTACCCCGGTAAAAAGCCGAAAAAAGTCACCCCTGAAAAGTCCGCTTTTATGTTGGTGATGGTTAACAACTCTGGTTCAGATACCACTGTACAGTTAATGCAGCGTCCACCAGCGGGTATATGGGGTGGTTTGTGGTGTTTTCCACAATTTGATACAGAGGTGGAGTTGGCTGATTATTTAGCGCTTCATAACCTCAAAGCTTCAGATCAAGGCCTTGCTGGATTTAGACATACATTTAGCCACTTTCATTTAGATATTCAACCCGTTTTAGTTGAATTAACATCCCAGCCAGTTACAGGGATCATGGAACAAAACACGACTCTCTGGTATAACATAAACCAACCAGAAAAAGTGGGATTAGCTGCGGCCACAGAGCGTATTTTGTCTAATTTAGCCGTACTTTTCACGACACATTCGTTTTAATTGTAATTAAGTTAGTAAGGAATCACCATGGCTCGCACAGTTCAGTGTCAACACCTTAATAAATCTGCCGACGGTTTGGATTTTCAGCTTTATCCAGGCGAGTTAGGTAAACGTATTTATGACAATATCAGTAAAGAAGCGTGGGGCTTATGGCAACAAAAGCAAACGATGCTGATTAATGAGAAAAAACTCAACATGATGAATGTTGATGACCGCAAATTTTTAGAAACTCAAATGCTTAGCTTCTTATTTGAAGGTAAAGATGTTGAAATCGAAGGCTACGTTCCGCCAGCTGAAGACGAATAACTAACATTAATAAGAAAGCCGCAAACTGAAGTGACCCCATAAAGTTGGACATTTCTAGTTAAGCGGCTTTTTTGTGAGCATAGCCTGCAGCTTAATAGCTTCAACGATCAATTCTGATACATCGTTAGCTGGTACAGTACCTAATACCATTAATCCACATTAGAACTTGCTCTTTATAGCGAAAATTAATAGATCATATTCTAATAAGGATTGGTATAACCCCCTATTCATTTCGCAGAGTTTCATCGTAAAAGTGGTTTTGCTGACAAAACTGACACGGTAGCCTCTAAAATTCTACCTATCTCCTATCACCTTTACATCAATCGTTAACGCCATTAAAGGTAAAGGCATCCACTGTTAAAAAGTGAGTTAAACCTTATCGAAAATAGCATTTATTTTGTAGCGAGTGACAATATAGACTCGATATAAAGCCAATATCCATCAGTATTGGACAATAAAAACTATCTCAGACAAAACACTAATACTTAAATTTAGCCATTTCGGATTAAAAACCATCAATAACAGTTAAAATTGCCGCTTTTTGAACATTAACTAGCCGAACGATGAAAAACTTTTAAAAAGCACTTGCACGATAAAATTCATCACTATATTATGTGCGCACTCCAGACGAGACAGGCACTGATTACCAAGTTAGTACCTAGTTTGTAGTAGTAAACTAACGCTTAGTTTACTTGCCCGAATAGCTCAGTCGGTAGAGCAGAGGATTGAAAATCCTCGTGTCCCTGGTTCGATTCCGGGTTCGGGCACCACAATTTAGCCGGCATAGCTCAGTTGGTAGAGCAACTGACTTGTAATCAGTAGGTCCCGAGTTCGACTCTTGGTGCCGGCACCATAAAAAACAAAAAAACCACTCATTGAGTGGTTTTTTTGTATCTATTGATTGAGTACCTTAACGTTTTATCACTCATCAGATCAGAAAAGAATAAAAAAAGACACTCTATAGAGTGCCTTTTTTTTGTGCTTAATAAGCTGACAGGTTATTTATCCTGCATTTCAACTCTAGCGAGACGGTTCACTTGGTTTAACGAACCTAAATGACCGAAGATTGGGCCTAATAAACCGCGTTTTTTTAAGTCTAAAAATTCTTCGTCACTCAATTCATTTAGTTTTGCTTCATCAACAACATATAAACCATTGATATTACGTTTTTCACCCGCAACATCAACCGTTAATGTTTGGTTGATTAATAAACCTTTTTCATTTAAAAAGCCTAAGATCCCACGAGTTGCTTGATCTTGTTCATAGTGGCTAATTAACGCTTTTTTACGTGTTTCTAACAATGGCGTTTCTTTACCGTCAACAAACAATGGTTGGCCTTCAGTTTTGCTAACTTCTTTAGCCTCTTCACGAATACCAATCCACACTTTATCTTTTACATCAGGGTTAAGCACTAATCCAAGTGGGTAATCTCGCACTACCGCAGGAATATACAGACCTTGCCATTTGCCGTCTTTAACACTTAAATTTTGTCCAGGCTTTAACCCTAGCATTGCAACTGACTGAAATTCATTGGTGTCGCTATTTTTAACAAACACAATTGGGTATTCTGTCGCTGCACGGCTGATCTCATGTAGAGTAACTGGCACGATATGTTGCTCTGCCACATGTGAATAGTCACTTGCGGCTAGTTTTAAATCGCCATGTTTAGTTTGTTCTAATAACGTAATTTGGTTTTGCATCTTGGCTCCCTGAGGCACTGATTATCTTCTTTGAAATACGTAAAGCTTGGTATCTATACTAGAGTTAACAACTCATTAATACCTGAAACTACCAAGATCAATCTTAAATTCAAGTACATTTAGATTAAATTGCACTTATGATCATTAAACGCTGTTTTATTATGCAATAAAGCCCTTAACGAAACAAAATTCCGCTAATGCAACTTAAGCTTAGGTCGCTGCCAACGCAGCAGTTTTTGGGCGATACGGTACACAGAAGCTGAAAACCAACCATATAAACTGGCTAGGTGACGTTGATACAATGAGATATACATAAGCCGTGCCACGTGACCTTCTACGAAAAAATCACCTGAGCGTAAATTCCCCATTAAATTACCGACCGCAGAAAAGCGGCTTAATGAAACTAAAGAGCCGTAGTCTTTATATTCAAATGGCTTTTCTGGTTGTGATTTCATTTTTAAACACACATTAGCATAAAGGCGGTCGGCCATTTGAGCAGCAGCTTGAGCGCGAGGTGGGACAGGTTTACCCGTTGGCAATATTAACTGTGCACAATCACCTAATGCATAAATATCACTGACCCCTTTAACCCGCATGCAACCATCAACATCAATTTGATTACGAGGTGTCACCGGAAGTTGAGTGAAGTTTTCAAACACTTTAGGCCCTTTTACACCCGCAGCCCACACTTTAATATTGGCTTTTATGACTTCACCTGTAGCCGTTACAAATCCTTCTTTGGTCACTTCTTTTACCTGAACACCTAAGTGCAGTTTGACCCCAAGCTTTGACAATACCGTTTGGGCTCTTGCGCTTACTTGCTCTGGCAATTGCGGCAAAATTTTGTTTGATGCTTCGATAAGGTTAATGTCTAAATGATCTTTGCTAATATTTTGATAGCCGTATTCTTTAACAGATTCGATAACATGATGAAGTTCAGCCGATAATTCAACGCCTGTGGCACCAGCGCCGACAATACCAATACTGAGTTGATCTTGGGTTTCATTAAGTTGCAGCAAAGCATCCATCAACTTTTGATGGAAGACATTTGCACTATCAAGACTATCTAAAAATATACAGTGTTTTTCAGCTCCGGGCGTATTAAAGCTATTGGAGACTCCACCTAACGCTAACACTAAAGTGTCGTATGCAATGTGGCGCTCAGCGATAATCTGTTCACCCTCATCATTATAAACAGGCGTTAATTGAATCGTTTTAGCTTGTGGGTCGCATTGCTCAATGGCACCACGAATATAACGGTAGCCATTTTTAAGGCCATGATCGCGGTATTGCAATCCTTCAATCGATTGATCAATAACCCCAACCGCAACCTCGTGTAATTTAGGTTTCCAAATATGCACGGTATTTTTATCAACTAAGCTAATATCGACCAAAGAATTGCTACCAAACTTACGCCCTAGCTTTGACGCTAATGCTAAACCGGCAGCCCCACCACCAACGATAACAATTCTTTGTTGCATAAATTCCCCCAACCAAACATTGTCTTACTAACTTGAACACGCATAAAAAAAGGCTCTTCATAGCCTTATACTGCTTCGTCGTTTTCTTCACCGGTACGAATACGAATAACTCGCTCGACATCGGTAACAAAAATCTTTCCGTCGCCTATCTTTCCTGTTCTTGCAGTATCAACAATCGCATCGATAGCACGTTCTAGCAGCTCATCTTGGATCACAAGCTCAATTTTCACTTTAGGTAAAAAATCGACCATGTATTCTGCGCCACGATACAGTTCAGTATGCCCTTTTTGACGCCCAAATCCCTTCACCTCAGACACTGTCATACCTGTGATGCCAATCTCAGCGAGTGACTCACGCACATCATCAAGTTTAAATGGTTTAATAATGGCTTCGACTTTTTTCATTACATACTCCTGTCATCGGCTAAATTGTTGGTTAAACGTATGTCATCGTTGACGTTTATAGCAACCAAACTTCCTGCAAATATCTTACTTGAAACCACAGCAAAATGTCGCTGCTATTTTGCGTATTTAGAAAAAGATATTTCACAGCAAAAGAATTGTTCATTTTCTATACTATCTAACCCGCTGCAGGATGCTATCTATTAATTTAGGGAGGAATAATTATGAAACGGTCAACATTCACAAAAGGCTTTGGGCTTATCGAGCTCATCGTTACAACATTAATTATCATGTTGATGTCACTTATCGCAATCCCCTCTTTTACTGAAATACACGAACATACAAGAGCGAATAGCAGTATTAAAGTCATACAACAGACAATCCAATTTGCCCGTAATATGGCAATAAGCTACGGAACAAGAGTCACGGTTTGCCCTATTGTAGATAACAAATGCACTTCTGATTGGCGAATTGGTCTTAGCGTATTTATTGATCGCGGTACCAAAAATCAACTTGATGGAAGTGATCGGTTACTACAGCAAACCTCAGCATTTAACGATAACGATTTTGTGGGTTACAACCGCGCAGCGGTTAGGTTTCAAGCAGATGGTCTTGCCTCCGGCACTAATGGCACCCTGACCTATTGCCCCAGCACCATCGACAGTGAGTATTCAAAAGCGGTTATTGTTAACCAAGCTGGTAGAGCTAGAATGTCAAAGAAGAAAAATATCAAATGTAAACCAAATTAATTTTTGGTTTTGTCTTTAATTAATAGTGAGATAGATATTATGAAATGACTGCACCGCTAGACAATAAATAACCAATTAAACACTGTAATTCATGCTGTGCTTAGTTATACTCTTCTTTATATAGTTGAGGATACACACATGAAAAAATTTCAGTCAGGTTTTACCTTAGTCGAGGTGATGGTTACGGTTGCTGTAGCGGCTATCCTTCTTGCCGTTGCGGCTCCCTCATTAAACTCTGTTTATGAGAGTGTAAGAGCAGATAATAATGCCGATAAAATTCATGACATACTTGTGTTCTCTCGAAGTCAAGCTGTTAGTTACGGCACAACGGTTAGCTTATGCCCCTTTGCAACTGCAACAACCTGCAAGAGCGGAACAGATTGGAGTGACGGTGTAAGGGTTTACGTTGAAGCCAACGGGGTAACGACAGAGCTAAAAGTCATAGACAGTTTCAGTGACAACGATAAAGTTAAAGGCCGTCAGGCACTATAACGTTTTCTTCTGATGGGATTTCTACTGGGGGCAATTTTACTTATTGCCCCAATGGAAAAGCGGCTGAATCAAAGACGATTACAGTAACGGGCAGCGGAAGAGTATCGTATGGCAGTGATGGTAATAGCTGTTAGCCAATGAACTTAAACAATAAACAAAAGGCTTAGTTTCTTAAACTAAGCCTTTTTTTATAGTTGACACTAAAGACTCTATTTAATTATTATCTTAGTGTCACACTATCCAATTCTTGGGCAGATTTTAATTCGAAAGTACCATCCAATGACAAACACTCACTGACCTCTTTAATAAAATACTTAGTTCCTGATTTACCGTCTTTAAACTGTGAACCAGATAATGTGGCCTGATTCCATTTAGCATCCTCAACCTTCCAGCGATAAAATAATATTCTCTCGCCCACAGATGAAGTGATATGGCATTTATAATCTTGCCACTTACTTGTTTGAGCAATAGCAGTGACTGAAATAAAACATAAACACAATATGATAAACTTGCTCATTTCCAACACTCCTTAGAGGTGCCTTTAACACCAGCGGCAGTAAGCGTTATTGTACCGCATGTGGAATCAAGGGTTGCTTGTCTGCCTTTTGCTGTTGCGGTAATGGTGTAGGTTGTCGTGCCTACAGAGTCAACAGAGTAATAACCATTTTCAGTTAAAAATGGCTCCGCTGACATACCTAAATCGGTCATATCTTCAGCAAAGACACGATTGTCTATATAATATTGCTCTTGTAAATTGGCTACCCTCAGCACCGCAGCAGTACCTTCAGAACGGCCACTTTTAGTGATGAAACTCGTGTATGAAGGATAGGCAATAGAGGCTAATATCCCAACAATAACCACTGTTATCATCACTTCAATTAAGGTAAAACCTTTATGATCCTGCATGCTCATAATTTCTATTCTTCTATGTGATAATAAATTCGATTAGTCGTTAACCCAGAACCTAAAGTAATCGTCCCTTTGCAATCTGTGCCCTCACACTCTCCTTTACCGACACCAATAATATAGGCAACAGACTCTTCGCCATCTTCTGCGTGAGGGATAACAATTTGTGGAGTATCAGGCACCCTTTCCCCTAAATCGTAATAAAGTTCACTGTATGTCCTAGTACCTTTATGCAAGTCCAAAACATAAAGACGCCCTTCTCCAGATAGATCACAAACACCTAAATCATAATCAATAGTGCCACCTGAAGGTGGTATAAATGAGGTAAAATATACTTGACCATCAAATATTAATGACGAAGAAAGTGTTTTCTCACCCGTCGAAGTAAAATCATAATACCAACCACGCTTGGTGCCAAATACAAGGTTTTCAGCCTCTGAACTTGGCGACGCTGAAGTCACATCATATAAGTCCGATATCAATAGCGTCGCTGGCGCATCTGTAGAAGTATATGACTTTGTTACAACATTACGGTCTTGAAACACAAAGAACATATCATTTGTGTAAGTATCTAATGGATGGTTTCGATTACCAGTTCCTATAGTGACAGCATCATAGGGAATATTTTGATAGCTCAATACGCCACTCGTGCTATGAATATTACTTATTTGTGTCTGTGCTAAGGCTGGCTCATAGAAAAACATCCTATCGTTAGGTGAACTGCTATCACCTACATAAGCAAACTTAAATATTGTCCATGTTGATTGATCGGACGATGGTAAATCCATACGCCAAATATTACCACCAATGTCAGAAGCATAGATTCTATCCGTAATACCATCATTATTGCTGTCTAGTACCGCCACTTTACTTACTACGCTATTCATTTCCGAAGAGGTAAACGATTTTATAAGTCCATTTGGACCGGTATCTGCATTGACAATAAATACGCCCTCTCCATTACCATCACTTGACGCCATGCCGCCGCCAAAAATGATTACGGGGTCATCAATACCTGGAACAAAAGTAACAACAGGTTCTGACCATGTCTCACCTAAATCTTCAAAACCTGAAGTGGTTGAGTTAATGAGCCATTTCATTGACGGTGAATCAGGGTTAGAGATGTCGAGTGAGTAATATGATGCACCACCACTTCGCATTCCTAAGTAGAGCCAAGCTTTACTAACTGCGCCACTACTATCAGTTTCAGTATAAGCGACAGGGGATAAGTCCATGCCATATACACTATGCTCACCTGTGGAGTTATTTTCTCTCAATATTGGAATATTGCTCCACAGCTCTTGCGGAATAAACGCCCATGATTCACTTACACTTCCGACGGAATAATCAGTACTGCCAGTATCTGAGTCCTTAAACATATGAACTAAGCCTTGGTTAGTTCCTAGTATCACTCTGACATCAAGGTTTTGTGTTCCATCAGTAGATTGAGTGCCGAAATTAAGCGCTAAGGGTTTTGAGTGAAGTGGATCACCCATTACATCAATTCGATAGTCAGTATAGACATCGTCATTGTCATCATCGTCAACATCTACACCATATAACCAATCAAGATCTGCTTGTGAATACGTTGACACAAAACTAGAGCTGTCTATATCAATTAAACTATTGCCACTATTAGTTTTGATATTTCTATTTTTAGGGTGCTTCTTATGTAAGGTAAAACACCGCCTGAATTAACATTGTTACCATCCTCAGAATTTGCCGCACACACATTCCAATAAGTACAAACTGACGCAGAGATATTACCGTCAGAATCAACTGCGGTTTCGGTTCCACCAGAGCCGACTATTTCGCCGCTAGAGTTAACCTTAAGTTTCTTTAAATTGCCACTCCAACGAGGCCCCGTACCTGGATAGAACATGGCAAAATAAGCAGAGTTAAAGGTTTCAGTTTTATCAAAGTTATTACTTGCAATACTCGGTGAAGTAAAAGACGTATTTACTGCTAATATATTTTTTAACACACTGTTGATTGCATCAACTAAAGCCAAACCATTTGATGCTCTAAAATAACCTGATGATATTCCGGTGCTTTCATCTCTAGGGCTACCCGCTCTGTATGCAGCTTCCTCTAAAAGAGCTGCTGCAGAGTCTGCACCAGAAGAGAAACCAATAGTATAAAGTTTTACCGTCTGCTTGTTATCCTCACCTTCAGAATCAAGTACTCCCTTTACCACATCGTTATTTGCCATATAAGAAGCAAGAGCAGGTAAGTAACTATATTCTTCATTTCCGCTAGTATCATCAAAAGTAAACTTTGAATAATCTGCGGTTTTATCCTCTGCAGAGGCAGTTAAACTGATTATATTTGAATCTGCATAATGATCTAATGTGGGTGCACCATCAGTAATGTAGACAACATAAGCTGTATCGGGACACTTTTTTAATGGTGTAGTGTAACTACCAGAAGATATAATACTTGCCGGCGTATTAGGATCATAATCTTTGATCTTATTTTTTCCAGAACCATTATTATCTTTGTTACCGAAGGTTACTGAGTCACCACTAAAGTATTGATAAGCTTCATATAATGTTTCACATAATGGTGTATTCGTATCCGCGGTTAGATTATAAATGGTGTTAATGAGTGCAGACTCATTCGATGTAGTCATTTCTTCAATACCGGAAATGATACGCCCACCGTCAGCATTACCCTCTGATGGGTAATTTAAATTAAATACCGCTAAGCCAGCATCAATCGGAATCGACATATTTGTTAAAGCCGCATTTAAAGCATCCTTAGCAATATCCATTCGAGTACTTAAACTTCCACTATTTTGCCCTTCTTCTGTCGTTGTAACCCATTTATACCAAACCAGATATTCAGCTGTGTACAAGGTGACGGTTGCCTCAGATCCAAAATCTGTGTTGTTATAACTTTCTTCTCTCGCAATGTTGTTAGTAGAAGTTGTGTACATAGCCTTGGTGTTTATAGGATAACCATCCGCATAGTCGTCGTAACTATTGCCTGATTTTTCTTGGCCAGGATTTTTTGGGTCGTATTCTAAAATATCCTGAAAACAATCAACAACTTGATTTTGATTAAAACCATTATTATCGGCTAGAGGTTCCCAGGTACCAGAGTTGCCTTTTGCTTTAAATTCTCGCAAATAACCAGTGTATTGACCGGTCACTGCTAATGGCTCAATTGATTTATTACAATTATTATTTGCGGCGTAAAACCGACGAGAATCGTTAGGTGAATCAGGGGTTGGTAAGCTCGTACTATCGATACCATCTGCAGTCCAGTAGGTGCCATTCTCATTAATATAGCCTGAGTAACTACTTGCATAGCTTTCATACCCATCTGCATAGGTACAGTTACCAGCTTCATATTCAGAAGCTGAGCAGTAAGGGCTTACAGACTGCTGATCTTCAGTATCCATACTGCCGGAGTTATCAAAAATAAATAAAATCTGTGGACGTTTCCCAGAACGAGCACTTGAGTCAATTAGATATAACTCTGTATCGTCGGCAAAAGCGCCTCCAGCTAAAATATTTATTGCTATAAATATACTGACTAGAATTCTATTTTTCATGAAATCAACTCCCTGTTAACACTTGCTGCTCAACACCTGCTGCAACTGTTAAAGAACCTAAGTTATCCCGACCAAACTGGACTGTACTAGTTATCTGTGATCTTCTACAACTCACTAAATTTACACCCATTGCGTTAGACGTCCTTTGGCAACCAACATCCCTAACGCCAGTTTCTGGCAGCGGTGTTATGACTTGCGTACTATTAAATAAATTTTCTGTTTTAACCGCTGACAAATTAGCAAAACTTGCCCCTGAATTAGTAGCAATGACCTGCTCTAGACCACCATTTGCAGTAGACATGGCCTCTATTCTTTCAGACCCTGCACCAGACATTCTTAATGACTGAGTTGAGTTGACCGCTAGAGCAATACCAATAACCGTCATAATAACCAAAACGATGAGTGATAAAAATAATACAATCCCTCTTTGTTTCTTCATAAAAATAGTCATTTAATTCCTTATTAAAACAGGGTTTTCTAAGATCACGGTTGTCGATAACACTTTTCGTCTAAAATTATCATTTGGTGCATTGATCTGTTTATCTCCCAACTGATAAGTCACTTGATTGTTGTAGTTATTATCTGCCTCAGTTGAGCGAACTAATAAATAAATTTTTACAGCAACTAAGCGTTGAAATGTTTCGTTATCCCACATTAATGTTGTGACATCTGCAGCTGGAATAAATGTATCAGGCGTGCTATCTGCATCATTATCGAACCCGTATAAAAAACGAATATTTTCAATTCCCTCAACTAATTGTTCATCATTGGTCATACCATTAGCTGTTAATGTTTTTCTGCTCAAAATGGGTAAACCATTTTCTGTATCAATGAAATAGACATGATGTTGATACTCCCAAACCCTTGAATTAGGCATAACACTTGAGGGATCTGTACCATTAAAAAATATCGCTTGAGTTGATGTAGCTGAGACGGCGAACCTTGAGCCACCATTAACAGGTGAATCGCTACCATCACCCGAGCCTAAACTAGGCTCAATAAAACGCTTAATTTGAATAACGTCAGTATTAGCCGCCACCGTAGCCGAAGACAAACAGGCTAAAGGAGTCGTGCCACTTAAGCCATTTTCATAACCCCATAAGCGTCTGAAATGTGCAGCTTGATTATTGGGTAAACTCGCATTATTCAGACCAGCCCCAATACAATCATCCGCTGCTGGAATTGCATCATCTAAAGTAGTGTTGATACCGGAGATAAATTCCGAACCGGTCATATCACCAAAAAAACCAAGCTGGGCAATATCTCGTTCCATGATGGCAAGTGCTATACGACCATTTTCTTGTAGCTGGTTATATTGGCTTGTTGTCGTTACATTGGTTGCCGACATACTAAACATAGTAAAAATGCCGGCAGATAGAAACAAACTGATCAACATCGCCACCATTAATTCAACGAGCGACATACCTGATTGTTTCTTTACGTGACTAATCATTTTTTTTCATTTAAATAATCACTGTTTGAATTGAGTAGATTCGACGTTTATCACTAGCCGTACCACAAGCATTCACATCCCCTGCATCGCTGGAACTTCTGATCGCCTTCCAAGACATAGTAACTGTAACCACATTTCCATTAATTGCGATACAGCCAGTTGCAGAGTCTAGGCCTCCAACATTATTATTGTTAATCACTTCGGAAGCGCCAGTGAAAGAAGACTGCCATTCAAAAATATCCCACAACGCCATTTGAGCAGGACTACACAGCACTCCACCTTCGCAACTCTGAGACACCGTAGAAGGGTTACCAGAATATGGTGAACCACTGGCATATTGCGCTAATTGAGAAGAGTTTAAACGCATGCGATTCAGAATATCACTTGCTAAATAAGATGCTTGAGTTTGTTGAAAGGACTCGAAACTGCCCTGTTTAGAGACAATATGCAGATTAAAAATGCCAATAAGGCCTATCACCAGAATCACTAGTGAAACCATAACTTCGATTAAGGAAAATCCATTCCTTTTTAATGACATTAAGCCAAACCTCCATGAAAAGATAATTAAATCTTGGTTTTACCTTAAAAATAACACACTTATAATTACTTTAAGCCATAGATAAGCATAGCTGAGCTAAAAGTAATCAGAAAGTAGTAACAATAAATATTTACACTGATTTATAAAGTTACAATAAGTTCACATAATTATCTTACTCATAACAATTAATCGGTATTATACTCGGTTTATCACACAAGTACAAAAAACCCGCAACTAATAATAGCTGCGGGTTAATAAGTTTAGATCTATGATTTAACTATCTTAATTCTGCAGGGACAGCAAAAACCGTATCTTCTTTTCGACCTTCTACTTCAGTAATAACACTCGGTGCTAATGTAGCAATTGCGTTAACAACCTGTTGAACCAATACTTCAGGTGCTGAAGCGCCTGCAGTTACGGCCACTTTGCTGACATTATCAAACCAAATTGCTTCAACATCTGCAGCGGTATCAACTAAATAAGATTGCGTACCTGTTTTTTCAGCTAGCTCACGTAACCGATTAGAGTTAGAGCTGTTTTTTGAACCAACAACAATCAATAAATCAACTTCAGCAGACATGCTACGCACGGCATCTTGACGGTTTTGAGTTGCATAGCAAATATCATCTTTACGAGGTCCTTCGATTGAAGGGAAACGTTGTTGTAAGGCTTCGATAATATCTAAAGTGTCATCTACTGAAAGCGTTGTTTGGGTAACAAAACATAAGTTTTCAGGATTGTTAACTTGTAAGCTTTGAACATCTTCAGGTGATTCAATAAGATAAACACCACCATTAGGGTTATCATATTGACCCATTGTGCCTTCAACTTCTGGATGACCTTCGTGACCAATCAAAATACATTCAATACCTTTACGGCTGGCACGAGTCACTTGTAAATGCACTTTAGTCACTAAAGGACAGGTTGCGTCAAACACCTTCAGCCCACGCTCTTTAGCTTCTTTTCTTACCGCTTGTGACACACCATGAGCACTGAATATGACAATGCTGTTATCAGGTACTTGCTCAAGTTCATCAACAAAGATTGCCCCGCGTTGTTTGAGATTTTCAACCACATAACGATTGTGCACCACTTCATGACGTACATAGATAGGCGGTTCAAATAATTCTAATGCGCGTTCAACAATGCTAATGGCACGGTCGACTCCAGCGCAGAAACCTCGAGGGTTAGCCAGTAAAATGCTCAGTTCAGGAGATGTAGGATCAACTTTCAACATATTCTGCCTTTATTCCGTTATAACACTGACCACTTCAAGTTCAAATGTAATGGTGTGGCCGGCTAATGGATGGTTTAAGTCAACGGTAATTGAATCACCCGCAGTGTCACGCACAACACCAGGGATCTCACTACCTCCAGGCCCATGCAAAGCTCACTATCACACCGGTTTCAAGCTTCATGTCTGCAGGGAAACGGCTTCTGTCCATATAATGGATTGCATCAGGATTTGATTCACCAAACGCATCTTGCGGTGCGAGTGTAAATTGATGCTTATCACCCTCTTTCAAGCCTTTAAGTTGAGCTTCAAATGCAGGACTTAAACTATTATCACCAATGTTTAAACGAGCAGGTTTACCCGAGGCTTTAGTACTATCGGCTGTTGAGCCGTCTTCAAGCACGATATTCATATGGCATACAAGTGCATGGCCATCTTGTTTAGATAAATCAGTCACGGTGAGATTGCTCCTCTGACGCTTTAGCTTCTGGTTTAAACGATTCCCAAATGATTAATATCGCACCAACAAAAATGCCGGCATCGGCGATATTAAAGGCTGGGTAATGGCTGGTGTTCCAGTAAAAATCAATAAAATCCACCACAAAGCCATGCATTAAGCGATCGACTAAATTACCTAACGCACCACCAATTACAAGGGTAAAAGCTAAATTACTGCGCCACATCGTGTGCGACTGTTTACGAAGCCAAATGGTTAATAAAGTACTAAACCCCACCGCAATAACGGTAAATAACCAACGTTGCCAGCCACCGGCATCACTTAAAAAGCTAAATGCTGCGCCGTAATTTCTTACGTAGGTGAAGTTAAAAAATGGCAGTAGGTTAACCGAGTCATACAATTCGAAGTTGCTCAGTACCCATTGCTTAGATAGCTGATCGGCTAAAAACACCAATGCAGCTACCCAATACCAACGCAAGCCACTGTCTTTCCAAGTTAATGGCACAGAACTCATTATTTGTACTTCCTTAAGCGAATTCGCGTTGTTCGCCTTCACCTTCAATATTGGTCACACAACGTTGACACAATGTTGGGTGAGCTTCGATGGTGCCAACCTCTTCACGGTAGTGCCAGCAGCGCTCACATTTCTGAGCTTCACTTTTGCTAACCACTAATTTAAGTGAGCTTAACTCGGTTTCAATTGCGTCATCGCCCGCTTGAGATAAATCAGCAACCGCCGCTTTAGAAGTCAATAATACAAAGCGAAGTTCATCACCGACTTTTGCTAACTGCGCAGCTAATTCAGCATCAGCATATAGCGTAAGCTCAGCTTCTAATGAACCACCAATACGCTTATCACGACGTGCTTGCTCAAGCACTTTGTTCACTTCGTTACGAACATCTAACAGCTTAGCCCAATAGTCATCACTTAAATCAGTATCTAAAGTGACAGCATCAAGGCCTTGATACCACTCTTGGGTAAATACGTATTTTTCACGCTTACCAGGCAATAATTGCCAAACTTCGTCAGCGGTAAAGCTAAGGATGGGTGTCATCCAACGTACCATTGCTTCTGCAATATGGAATAATGCAGACTGACAACTACGACGAGCATGTCCTTCTTGCTTAGCGGTATATTGGCGATCTTTAATGATATCAAGATAAAAACTACCTAACTCAACTGAACAGAACTGCATCAGCTTTTGAGTCACCTGGTGGAAGTTATATTGATCATATGCTTCGATGATTTCTTTCTGTAACGCTGCTGCACGGCGAACAACCCAACGGTCTAGTGCAACCATGTCTTCTGACGCAATCATGTCCGTTTCTGGATTGAAACCACTTAAGTTTGCTAACAAGAAACGTGCAGTGTTACGAATACGGCGATATGCATCAGCACTGCGATTTAAAATTTCGTCAGATACAGTCATTTCACCGCTGTAATCGGTGGCCGCAACCCACAAACGTAAAATGTCAGCGCCGAGTTTATTGGTCACTTGTAATGGTGCAATCACGTTACCCACAGATTTTGACATTTTGCGGCCTTTACCATCAACGGTAAAACCATGGGTTAGTACTTGCTTATAAGGTGCTTTACCATTCATCGCAGTTGAAATCATTAGCGACGACATAAACCAACCACGGTGTTGATCGCTACCTTCTAGGTATAAATCGATTTCGTGACCGTGAAACTCAGGGCGCGCAGCAACCACAGATGAGAAGGTTGAACCAGAGTCATACCATACATCTAATGTGTCAGTGACTTTGCGGTATTTATCGGCTTCATCACCGAGTAACTCACTTGCATCAAGGTCCCACCATGCTTGAATGCCTTGCTGCTCTATACGATGCGCAACACGCTCCATTAGTGACACGCTATCTGGATGTAACTCTTCTGTTTCGCGATGTACAAATAATGTGATTGGTACACCCCAGGTACGTTGACGTGAAATACACCAGTCTGGGCGGTTTTCTACCATTTTTTCGATACGGCTTTGCCCCCAATCAGGGATCCACTGCGTTTGTTCAATTTCTTTCAATGCTTGCGAACGTAAACCATGATTATCCATAGAGATAAACCATTGTGGCGTTGCACGGAAAATAATCGGGGTTTTGTGACGCCAGCAATGTGGGTAACTATGACGATAGGGCACATGCAATAATAACGCGCCTTTCTCTTCAAGTAATTCAACCACACTCGCATTGGCTTTAAATACATGCTGACCGGCAAAGAATTCTGTATCTGGCTTATAAACACCATTATCGCCAACAGGGTTTGCCACTTCTAGACCATACTTTTGACCCACCACAAAGTCATCTTGACCATGGCCTGGTGCAGTATGAACAATACCGGTACCTGCATCCGTTGTAACATGGTCGCCTAAAATAGCTGGGACGTCGAATGCATAGAATGGGTGATTAAAGCGCATAAGCTCAAGCTCAGCACCTTTCACTTCACCTAAAACAGTGTGTGACTCGGCGCCATAACGCTCAAGACAAGACTCAACCAACACTTGTGCTAAAACCAGTGTGGTTGTTTCACCTTCTTTGGTAAATTCAACCAGACTGTAATCTAATTCAGGGCTAAGTGATAACGCGCGGTTAGCAGGCAGTGTCCACGGGGTGGTGGTCCAAATGGCCATTGAAACTGGTTTGGCATAGTGTTCAACACCAAATTTAGCAGCCACGGCAGCGCTGTCTACTGCAACAAAAGCCACATCGATTGCTGGTGAGGTTTTATCTTCGTATTCAACTTCTGCTTCAGCCAACGCAGAGCCACAGTCGGTACACCAATGCACTGGTTTAACGCCTTTATGCAAATGGCCACTGTCGATAACTTTTGCTAGCGAGCGAACGATATTCGCTTCAGTTGAAAAATCCATGGTCAAATACGGATTTTGCCAATCACCCAATACGCCTAAGCGGATAAAGTCATCGCGTTGACCGGCAACTTGGGTTGCAGCATATTTGCGACATTCTTCGCGAAATTCTGCTGCAGAGATTTTAACCCCAGGCTTACCCACTTTTTGCTCTACTTTGAGCTCAATAGGTAAACCATGACAATCCCAACCAGGAATATAAGGTGCGTCAAAACCTGACATGGTTTTTGACTTAATAATAATGTCTTTCAGAATTTTATTTACAGAGTGACCAATATGAATGCTGCCATTAGCGTATGGAGAGCCATCGTGCAAAATGAAAGGTTTACGGCCAGTACGGCTGTCACGGATCTGTTGGTACAGTCCATCTTGCGTCCAGCGAGTTAACATTTCTGGCTCGCGATTTGCCAAATTACCGCGCATCGGAAACTCTGTTTCCGGCAAATTCAAAGTAAATTTATAGTCGCTCATTGATCCCATACCGTTATTAAAGCTGATTAGTTTCAGCTAGCATCGTTGCTAAACAAAGCCCGCGCTTCGTTTGCATCATTTAAAATTTGTTTTTTTAGCGCATCCAATGATTCAAAAGGTTGTTCATCACGGATTTTTGCTACTAACTCTACTTCCACTCGTTTACCGTATAAATCACCGGAAAAATCAAACAAGTGAACTTCTAATCGACAGGTTTGCCCATTCACTGTTGGTCTAAAACCCACATTAGCAACACCTTCATAAATATCACTGCCATCCCAATATAAACGCACAGCAAACACGCCGCGCACCGGAACAACATGTCTTTTTAACGCAATATTAGCAGTAGGAAATCCAATAGTGCGGCCAATTTTTTGCCCGTGAGCAACACGACCGCTGAGTATGAAAGGATGCCCTAATAAGCGTCTAGCTTGCTCTAGGTGACCTAATGCAAGTTGCTCTCTCACTGCAGTAGAACTGACTCTAAGTGAGCCCACCATAAAGCTTTGAGTGCTCACCACAGTAAAGCCAAACTTTTTACCCGCAGCAACCAACATATTAAAATTGCCGACGCGACCTTGACCAAAGCAAAAATCGTCACCTACAACCAAATATTTCACACCCAGTTTTTTGACCAGCAGATCTTCAATAAAGACTTCAGCTGGTTGATTAGCAAAAGCGGCAGTAAAGTTAATACACAGCAATTGTTCGATTTTAAGCTCATCGAGCAACCGAATTTTGTCACGTAATAGACTTAAGCGAGCTGGAGCATCTGCACCACGAAACCGTTCTTGTGGCTGTGGCTCAAACGTCATTACAGTGGCTGGCAATTGAAAGTGATGCGCCTTATTAACTAAGTTGCTTATCACTTGCGCATGACCACGATGGACACCGTCAAAATTCCCGATGGTTAATACGCAACCATGATGAGAAGGTAAAATATTGTGTATACCGCGGATTAATTCCATTACGCTCAATAACTGCCAATTGTAAATCGGCAGATTATATACCCAAACCAATGTCAGATGCGAGTTTCCACCTCATATAATTCCACTCGCTTTATGAGTGACTCGCCTTGCAAGGCGAGTCAATGCTTATCTCAGTTTGCCGTTGTTTGACGTTTTATTTTCCAAGGTCGAACGCCCATGACAAGTAAACTCAATAAATACACAAAGGCGCCGCCCACTATCAATTCAAATAGCATCACTATGCGTTCAAATGTATGCCATTCAAGCCATTCGCTTATTTGCGGCATAAAATAGATAATCACCAATGTCATTATAGCGGTGGCCACAATCACTTTCGCGGTAAAGAAAAGCGTTTGCCGGCTCATTTTATACACACCCGCACGATGAAGACCACGGTACAAAAGGCTTGCGTTTAACAACGCCGACAATGATGTCGCCAGTGCTAAACCGACATATCCAAAGGGTATGGCGAATATTAAGTTAAAGCCCATGTTACTCACCATGGCAATGATTCCGTATTTGACTGGGGTTTTGGTATCTTGGCGCGAGTAATAACCTGGCGCTAATACCTTAATCATCATAAAACTTAATAAGCCACAGCCATAAGCCACCAAACTGTACGAAGCCATTTCAACATCGTTAATACTAAATGCCCCGCGCATAAACAACACCATCAACATCGGCTTAGCCAATATAATTAACCCAAGCATGGCTGGTGTGCCTAACAACAAAATAGCTTTGACGCCCCAATCCATTGTTTGATTGAAACCTGACCCCTGAGCATTAACATGTTTTTGTGACAAAGCCGGTAATATTACCGTTGCGATGGCAATACCAAACAACCCTAAAGGAAATTCGAGTAATCTGTCAGCGTAATACAACCAACTAATTGAGCCCGTCATTAAAAAGCTGGCGATAAACGTGTCAAACAATAAGTTGATTTGCGATACCGATACACCAAATAAGGCCGGAACCATTAACGTTCGAATTTTAACCACGCCAGGGTGACGCCATCCCCAAGAGGGCTTTACTAGTGCCTTTTCGCGTATTAAAAAAGGGATTTGGAATAAAAACTGAATCAAACCACCAGTAAATACACCCCAAGCTAAACCAATTTCAGGGTTTTCTAGGGTATCGGCATACCACATCGCAAAAGAAATAATGGCGACATTTAAAAACACTGGTGTAAATGCCGATACAGCAAAGCGTCCACGAGTATTTAAAATTGAGCCCGCCAGTGCGGTAAAAGTAATAAACCACAAATATGGGAAGGTTATTTTGAGCATTAATGATGCCAGCTCAAATTTTTCAGCATTTGAGCCATCATTTAACCAATCTAAAAACCAACCACCACCAAAAAGTGCAGCTAGCACTGGCGAACAAACCACGCCAAATAAAGTGACAATGGTCACCAATAAGCCCAAGGTACCAGCCACTTTACCGATCAGCTCCCGCGTATCTTCTGGGGTCATTTTTTCTTGATATTCGGTTAAAACAGGCACAAAAGCTTGAGCAAAAGCACCTTCAGCAAACAAACGTCTTAAAAAGTTAGGAATTTTATTAGCAAAGAAAAATACATCTGCACTGCTACCTGCGCCCATTAAGTTGGCAATGACTACGTCGCGAACTAAACCTAACACTCGCGAAATCAGGGTCATAACACTCACAATTAGACCTGATTTAAATAATTTTTTGCTCAAACAGCCCCCAGAGACTCAGTCACTTCAAAGAAAATTAATGGGATTTATGACAAATATTCGATTCTAGCCCTGTCACACCGACTAAAGAGCTGGTAGAATTGCGCCACATATTACACGAGTTGGGTTGAAGATAGGCATGCTAGGTTGGATTAATTTATCTTTATGATGAATATTCAATCGCAGTCGTTGACAAGACGATAAAAAGCAGGCATATTCCTCGGCCTTTAAAAGTATCAAATCCAGTTTTTAGGAGTTGCACCTTGGCTAATAGCAAGTCTGCAAAGAAGCGCGCGCTTCAGTCTGAAAAGCGTCGTCAGCATAACGCTAGCCGTCGCTCAATGTTACGTACATACGTTAAAAAAGTTATCGCTGCTATCAAAAGCGGTGACCATAAAGCGGCTACAGAAGCATTCGCTACTGCACAACCAATTGTTGACCGTATGGCGACTAAAGGTCTTATTCACAAGAATAAAGCCGCTCGTCAAAAGGCACGCTTAAACGCAAGAATCAAAGCATTAGCTGCTTAATTCTTACGATTTAAGATTTTAAAAAACCGGCTTTGGCCGGTTTTTTTATACCTAAAATTTAGCCGCCTAATCCTGCGATAGCATAACAATGCCAAAACTTTACCTGCAAAGCCATCTCCATCCAACAAGGCTTTCACTAATACCAATGATTAGAGCACAATATAAACATAAGCACAAATTAACCAAAAGGCAGTACACAATGCCGATAATGAGTTTGGTATTTGAAAAAATAGACGATATTTAAACTAGGTTTGCAGACTCACAATTGATACTCACCATGAGCTTAATTTATTGTGTCGTAAAACCAATTGAAGTTATCACAGTTACAGACAAGAAAACGCGAAACGTCTTAATGAACGATTCATTAAGACGTTCGTGAGATAGTATTAATGGCAATACATATTGTTTAGCACTTGGATCAGCTCTTTTACCTCATCACTCTTCAATGAATAGAAAACCGTTTGTGCTTCTTTTCTGGTGCATACTAAATTATCTTTTCGAAGCCATGCCAAATGTTGAGATAAAGCCGATTGGCTTAGCCCTAATTTTTTATTCATCTCTCCGACACACATTTCACCTTCATTAAGAAGATGGCACAAAATAAACAATCTACGTTCATTTGCTAATGCTTTTAGCAACACTACTGCATGATCTGCTTGTTGCTGCATTTTTTCTATATTCATCACGAGTATGTTCTCCTAATCTAACCCCGCTCTAATATAGCGTTACCTTACAAATAGAGTCGGGACATAAAGCACACTTTTTGGTAGATTGTTTTAAAAAATGAGACTTAGCTAAAATAATCAAAGGAAACTCATGAAACACTATCAAACAGCCAGCCTCGTCGGCGCCATTTTTGTCGCACTTGTTGGCTGCCAAAATATATTGCCAACTCAATCTTCAACCTCAACAATAGCCATTAATAGTTCAGATGACGCCCAAATCAGCCAACAACTGGCAAAACAAGCATTAGCATCTCGTTTGAGCTATGACATTGTTGAGTCGCTTACCGTTGAAGTCGGACCTAGGCTCGCTGGCACAGAAAAAGACATCGTTGCCGTTGAGTGGGCAATGGAAAGGTTGTGGTTGATGGGTTTTGATAAAGTGTACAAAGAGTCGGTTCAAGTACCTGCATGGTCACGCGGAACTGCTTATGCAAGTGTGGTATCTCCGTATGAGCAACCTCTAGTGGTTACTGCGCTAGGTGGCAGTATTGCCACACCCGTTAATGGCATTCAAGCTCCTATTGTTCGCTTTGAAAGTTTAGAAGAATTAACCCAGGCCTCTCCTGGTCGCATTGAAGGGAAAATTGTCTTTATCGACCATAAAACCGAACGCCACATTACAGGCAAAGGTTACGGAGAGTCCGTTGGCGGCCGTTCTCGCGGGGCGATTGCCGCAGCTGAAAAAGGCGCTGTAGCGATTGTGATCCGCTCTATTGGTACTGATCATGACAGAATGGCGCACACTGGCATGATGCGCTATCAGGAAGGCGTACCTAAAATCCCTGCTGCTGCAATGTCTAACCCAGATGCTGATTTAATTAATGCCATGCTAAAGCGTAATCCTAAAGTGGTATTGTCTTTAAACATGACCTCTGAAAACCAAGGCATAGCCACATCATATAACGTGATTGCTGAGGTGACAGGCAGTAGCAAACCTGATGAGATAGTATTAATTGGTGCTCACTTAGACTCTTGGGATGAAGGCACTGGCGCTATCGATGATGGTGCGGGCGTTGCCATCGTAACCACTGCCGCCAAACTCATTCAAGATTTGCCCCAAAAACCTGCTCGTACAATCAGGGTAGTATTATTTGCTGCTGAAGAAGTTGGTATTGTGGGTGCAAAAGCCTATGCAGAGCAACATGCAGACGAGCTAGATAAACACTATATTGCTGCTGAATCAGACTTTGGCGCAGGTCCAGTTTACAAGATTGACTTTAAGGTTAATCCTGAGACCTATGAGCAAGTTAAACAAGAACACTCAGCGATGACCTTATTTGGCGTTGCAATGGGCAATAACGAAGCTTCTGGTGCACCAGATGTATCAATCATGCCAGCCTTAGGCGTACCAGTGGCTTCGCTCAGGCAAGATGGCACTGATTATTTTGATTATCACCACACGCCGAATGATACCTTAGATAAAATTGATCCTAAAAAACTGGCTCAAAGTGCAGCCGCTTATGCACAATTTGCTTACATGATGGCGCAGTCTGAAATTGATTTAAGACCTCTCAAACAAAAACAACAGCAGCACTAAAATATAAGCACCATAACGCTTAAACAGTAAAAAGCCCTCAACTACATATTTAATTGAGGGCTTTATTTTTACAAAGTAGTAGGACTAAAAACAGCTTACTAGGTTTGTTCAGCACGTAAAAAGACTGGTTTTGCCGGTGTAGATTGCTCTTCGCTGTAGTAGTAGCCTTCAAGATCAAACTGGGTTAGTTGTTCGATACTCTTAGGTTGAGTGTCAACAATATAACGAGCCATCAAACCCCGCGCTTTTTTAGCATAAAAGCTAATCACCTTAAATTGGCCATTCTTACAGTCTTTAAACACTGGCGTAATAAGCGTTCCTGCAAGTTGCTTGACCTTGACCGACTTAAAATATTCGTTCGATGCTAAGTTAACAATAATATCATCGCCCTGCTCTTTTAATGCCTTATTCACTTCCTCGGTAATGGTTTCTCCCCAAAAAGCATAAAGATTACTGCCTTTAGGATTAGCCAATTTGGTCCCCATTTCTAAACGATATGGCTGAATTAAATCAAGTGGTTTGAGCAAGCCATACAAACCAGACAAAATGCGCAAATGCTTTTGGCTAGCGGCAATTTGTGCTTTAGATAAGTTATCAGCATCAAAGCCAGTATACACATCGCCTCTAAATGCAAAGATAGCTTGCTTAGCATTATCGAGCGTAAAAGGAGGTTGCCAGTCTGCAAAACGGGCTGCATTTAACCCTGCAATGTTATCGCTTACTTTCATTAAGCTGGCAATGTCCATTGGGGTTAACTCACGGCAAACATCTATCAACTCTTGGCTTTGCTTTAACATAGGCGCTTGAGTAAAAGTGTTGGTTATTGGAGGATTTTCAAAATCCAATGTTTTCGCAGGTGAAACTAAAACCAGCATAAGTTCGCTCCAAATAAAATCATGGCTTTATGATACTGAACTGATATAAAAAAACCATGCCGCAATGACATGGTTTTTTCGATTATCTTAATAGGTAAAACTTACTTTTTGGCTGTTTCAGCTGAATTAGGCCAAATTTTTTCTTCTAACTGATCTGCTAACTCAGGAAATTTGCTCGTGTCGAATTTAGGATCAATACCCGCATCGATTTGTTCACGGTAATCGTTAATAACTCGAACCGCTAAACCAGATAACAACACTAGCGCCACCAAGTTAACAATCGCCATCAAGCCCATTGATACGTCCGCTAAGTCCCACACTAAACTGATTTTAGCGAGTGAACCAAACATCACCATGCATAAAACAACAATACGGAAAATGGGTAAGGCTTTTTTACTGTTACCAGACAAAAACATTACATTGGTTTCAGCGTAGGAATAGTTAGCAATAATAGAGGTAAAACAGAACAGCAAAATAGCAAAAGCAATAAAGGCACCGCCCCAGTCACCAACATGGCTGGTTAAAGCGCTAATGGTTTTAGCAATACCGTCAGAGCCGGCAGCAGCATCACCAGAAAGTAAAATAATAGCTGCAGTTGCAGTACAAATCACGATAGTGTCTACAAATACTCCCATCATTTGCACAAAGCCTTGTGATGCTGGGTGGTTAGGATTGGGTGATGCACTTGCAGCAACGTTAGCAGCACTCCCCATCCCAGCTTCGTTTGAAAACAAACCTCGCGCAATACCCGCTTGCATTGCTTGTGCAACACTATAAGCAATACCACCAGCGGCTGCTTCTTGCCAGCCAAAAGCACTGTTTATCACCAACATAAATACATCTGGGAGTTGTTCAATATTCATTGCCACCACCACAAACGCAATAGCGATATAGGCAACAGCCATGACTGGCACGATTAATTCAGAGGCTTTAGCAACTTTCTTTAAGCCACCTGTAATCACAAATGCACTGCATATCACAATACCAATGCCGATATAGGTAGGCTCAAAACCAAATACTTGAGTCATTGCCCCGGTGATGGTGTTAGCTTGCACGGCATTAAAGACTAAACCAAAAGCTAAAATTAAGAAGAATGAAAACAATACCCCCATCCAACGTTGCACCAAGCCTTTTTCCATATAATAAGCAGGACCGCCACGGTATTGCCCGTCAGTATCTTTCACTTTATAAACTTGAGCTAAGGTTGATTCAATCATCGCGGTAGCCATACCTAGCACAGCAATGGCTCCACATCCAGAACACAGCACCTGAGCCAGCTGTACCAATAGCGACGGCAACACCAGCCA
Organism: Shewanella phaeophyticola; assembly: GCF_025398315.1. Classification (GTDB taxonomy): domain Bacteria; phylum Pseudomonadota; class Gammaproteobacteria; order Enterobacterales; family Shewanellaceae; genus Shewanella; species Shewanella phaeophyticola. The sequence goes on along the minus strand of NZ_JAODOQ010000001.1, from coordinate 649,905 downwards.
TATTACCAGCGCCAACTCGGGCCGCCATACTGGTACAAAATACTTGAAATGATGACAGTCCATGCCTACCAGGACGACGACTGATAGATAATACTTTAATGCCATGAACAAAGTGAGTTATCTGAATAAAGCCAAGACGTATGGTAAAAAACAGACCTGCACCAACCAAGCCGTATACCAATAACTTGCCCCATAGTAGGCTGTTCATGAAATTAATGATCGTTTCTAACATTGCCATATTGATTTATCTTCCCCGTTGTAAGGTTATTTTTCTGTTTCAGATTTATACCTGAATAATGATCTCTACAAAAACAGACTAAGCACGTCACTGTGCAAACTGTTCTGCGTAATACGTTTGGACGTCAAGTTAATCAAACATTATAAAAGCTAAAGCATGATGATTCATAGGTATTGTTTGCCGAAGTCCTTGAATGCTAAAACCATGTTATCTAATAAATGGATTGTTTAAGTAAATAACACGTGAAGGCAACACAATTAAAACAAAACCCACAAGTGAACCGCATCACACTTTATCACTTCTCTAATTAATGCTCTATTTATAAAATTCCAGTGAATCGTTATTAAATTTCAATCGATTAGCACCAAAACCTAAAAAAGTGCGATCTAGATAAACAAACATTGCTCAAAAATTAGATAAAGGCCACATTATTGTAACTAAATTACGAATACAGTGTTCCCCAAGAAAGTTAATTAAATATTTTCACTTTTAACCGAGGTCACTATGGCTAACTCAAATGAGATCACCGCGCTAAAGAAATATGTAAGAGCAACCAACTTCCTTGCTACTTCACAAATTTATCTAAAGCAAAACGTGCTATTCAAACGTCCTTTACAGCACACAGATATCAAACCACGTCTTCTTGGACACTGGGGCACCTGCCCGGGTATCAACTTTGTCTATGCCAACGTTAACCGTTTAATTGTTAAACATAAGCGTGAATTTATTTACCTTGTCGGTCCTGGTCATGGTTTCCCTGCAGTACAAGCTAACCTATTTGTTGAAGGTTCATTAAGCCACTTCTATCCTGAAACAATCCCTTATACCGAAACGGGCATTGAAGATATTTGTAAAAAATTCTCTGCTGCGTACGGCTATCCTTCACACGCAAACCCTGAAGCACCAGGACAAATTCTAGAAGGTGGTGAGTTAGGCTATTCACTTTCTGTTGCTTGGGGCTCAGTACTTGATAATCCAAACCTTATTGCAGCCTGTTTAATTGGCGACGGTGAAGCAGAAACCGACTCCATTAGCTGCGTCTTGGTATGCTAACCGTTTAGTTTCTCCAGCTAATAACGGTGCAGTACTGCCAATAGTACATATCAATGGCTATAAGATTTCAGTACCCAACACGCATGGGTCGTATGAGCCATGAAGAATTAGATCTCGAGTTCCGTGGCTTGGGTTACCATCCAATTATTGTTGATGACCAGCTAGACACAGACGTCTTTGAACAAATGACAGCAGCAATGGACTTATCATATGACATGATTAATGACATTCAGCGTCGTGCACGTTCTGGCGAAGATGTTGTTAAACCTCGTTGGCCTGTGATTTTAATGCGCACAGCAAAAGGTTGGACAGGTACATCTGAATACGATGGTAAAAAACTAGAAGGTAACTGCGAATCACACCAAGTGATTGTCAACAACTGTGCTAAAGATAAAGGCCACCTTGCGGCACTTGACGCATGGTTAGCCAGCTACAAGTTTGAAGAGTTAGTACAAACGACAGAAACAGGTGAGTTAGTATTTGACAAAGACATCATGTCTTTAATGCCACCAAAAGATCTCTGCTGTGGCCGTCAACGTCTAAGTTACGGCGGTGAAGTGGTACGTGCACTGGCAAACCCTGATTTAACGAAATTGGGATACGGTGCTGAAACCCCACGTGGTCAGCGCGGTTTCTCAATGTTGAAAATGCAGCCAATGGATGCGTGATGCATTCAAATTAAACCGTGACCAACGTAACTTGCGTATTTTCAGCCCAGATGAAACCTATTCAAACCAATTACAAGCAGTATTTGAAGAAACAGATCGCGCTTGGCAGTGGCCAATTGAAAGTTGGGATGAAGACATGTCTCGTGATGGCCGCGTCATCGAGCTGTTATCAGAAAACTTGCTTTTCGGTATGCTGCATGGTTATACAGTAACGGGTCGTCACGGCATGTTCCCAACTTATGAAGCATTCTCACAAGTTGTATCTTCAATGGCTGACCAATATTGTAAATATGTACATGCGAGCCAAGGCATTCATTTCCGTAAGCCTATTCCTGCATGTAACGTAGTACTTTCATCGCTTCTAGAGCGTCAAGATCACAACGGTTATTCTCACCAGAATCCATCGTTCCTTGGCGCTATGTTAGAAAAACACCCAGACATTATCTCTGCTTATTTACCAGCAGATGCTAACAGCACCTTGGTTTATACCGAGCGCGCTTATGCAGACAGAGACAAGTTAAACATTATTGTTGCGGGTAAAAAATCGCTACCACAATGGTTATCATTAGATGAAGCTCGTAAACAAGCTAAAGATGGTGTCATGGTATGGGATTTTGCCTCTGACGAAAATCCTGATGTGGTATTAGCGGGTTGTGGTGATTACGCAACACAAGAATGTATGGCATCACTGGTATTAATTCGTGAAATATTACCAAGAGTTCGCATTCGCTTTGTCAGCGTATCTGAATTACACAGTAGCGGTTTGGGTAGCCTTAAATTCCAAAGCAAACCTTGGATGATGGACGAAGTGTTCACCGAAGATAAGGGTGTGGTATTTAACTATCACGGTTACCCAAATACCATCAAAAAATTAGTGTTTGATTACAAAGGCAACCGTCGCTTCCGCATTAAAGGTTACGAAGAAGAAGGTTCAACCACTACACCATTTGATATGGGTGTACGTAACGGGACGTCTCGCTACCACCTGGTTATCGATATGGCGTATAAATTGTTCCAACAAGGTGTGATTGATGAAACTCAACATGTTGCAATTACAACAGACATGTTACAACGCTTAGTTGATCACAAGAACTACATCAAAGCCAACGGTGTAGACCCAGAAGAGATTGAAAACTGGGTATGGACTCGTTAATTCAGTCAGTTAGATAAAAAATACGCCGTAAAGGCGTATTTTTTTGTCTGCTGCGCAATAAAAACGACATTTCCTTAGGTGTTTTAGATTAACTTGTTAAAAAATAGAGGTTAAATCTACTATTGTTTATCAATCATTCACACACAAAACCAAAAGCGCTAACATGTTGTTTTAAAAAATATTTACTTTAAGAGTCAATATTATAACAGCGTCGTTATATTGACCATTACAAAAAATTAATCCTTTTTACTATAGAAAAACATCTAATTACGGCTCATAATTGCCGCGCTGACTAAAACACAAAGAATCACCACACTAAGTGTCAGCAATGCATGACCCTAACAACTCCGTTACATGCATGTATGGTGGAGTAAAATAACAATGGACTAAAAATTATGATGAAGAACACATTAAAAGTAGTATTACTCACCTCAATGTTACCTTTTGCAGCTTCTGCCGCTGAAGAAATGACTCCTTGGTATATTGGTGGTGGTTTGGGCATTAACGATTACGAACAGAATTGCGACAACGCATTGACATGTGGTGACGATGACCCATATGCATGGGATGTGTTTGGTGGCTATTTATTTAACGAAAACATCGGTATTGAAGTTGGTTACCGTGATCTAGGCAACGCAGAATGGACTGGTACTAACGGCAACATGTATGACGTTGGTGCTACCGGTGTTAGTGTTGGTGTTGTTGGTTTTTATCCATTAGCTGACAAGTGGAGCCTTTCTTCAGAAGTAGGTACTTACAGCTATCTTCTAGAAAACGACAAAAAAATTAACGGCGCAAACTTGAGTGATTCAGGTGTTGGTTTATTTCTTGGTGCAGGTGTTGGTTATAACTTTACCGACAACCTAAAATTACAAGCTAAGTACCGTCGCTACGAAAACATGGATGCTGACGTTTTAGATAACCTTAAAATGGAAAGCAACTACTGGGGTTTAGCACTTAGCTACCGTTTTGGTACTGCGAGCCCAGCACCTGTTGCTGCTGCACCAGTTGTTGCCGCTGTTGTTGCCGCACCTGGCGATGACGACAAAGATGGCGTAACAAACAACATCGACAAATGTGCAGACACGCCAATGACTCACAAAGTTGATGCAACAGGTTGCACTGTTTATGAAAGCATCACAACTAAGCATGATTTAGGCGGCATTTTATTCGCTAACGATTCTGCTGAAATCCGTTCTGGTTCATTTGCTGATTTAGAAAAATTAGCTGACTATTTAACTAAGTACCCACAGCACACTGTATCTATAGAAGGCCACGCGTCTAACGTAGGTAAAGCAGAATACAACATGAAGCTTTCTGAGCGTCGTGCTGTAGCTGTAGCAAATGCATTAAACACTAAATATGGCATTAGCTCTAGCCGTATCAGCTCTGTAGGTTATGGCGTAACTAAACCCGTTATGCAAGGTAGCTCTGCTGAAGCAAACCGTGTAAACCGTCGCATCGAAGCGATTATTACTGGTACTGAAAAGCGTCCAGTAATGCGTTAATTTTTACAAAAAATACGCTACACTTTAAAGTCGCTGCTTGCAGCGGCTTTTTTATTTTCAGAACGACCTAAAAACCAATACAACAGTGACTAACACTGACGTTGCGGTAACTGAATTGCCAATCAAGTTCAACTTGGTTAACCAATTCTGTCTGTTTAGCAACAATATCAATTAAATTTAAGCGAAAATAATGGTTTTTTTCGTAATTTTTTTACAAATTAAGTTGGAATAATCGCTATAATCGCTTCTAATAAAGGTATAGATTTATATTAATTGCTTATCGAGAGGAAATTTCCATGGCCAACACACTCGCGCAACTCAAGTCATTCACTACCATCGTTGCTGATACGGGCGACATAGAGGCAATTAAGCGTTACCAGCCTGAAGATGCCACGACCAATCCATCATTAATTTTAAAAGCATCTCAAATTCCAGAATATGCACCGCTTATTGATGACTCGATTGCTTGGGCTAAAACACAGAGCAGCAGCATTGAGCAACAAATCGAAGATGCTGGCGATAAACTGGCTGTGAACATCGGTGTGGAAATTTTAAAATTAGTACCTGGCCGCATTTCTACAGAAGTTGATGCACGCTTATCGTTCGACAAACAACGCTCAATTGATAAAGCTCACAAACTAATTAAACTTTACCAAGAAGCGGGTATTGATAAGTCACGCATTCTTATTAAATTGGCCTCTACTTGGGAAGGCATTTGCGCTGCAAAAGAGCTCGAAAAAGAAGGCATCAACTGTAACTTAACCTTACTGTTTAGTTTTGCCCAAGCAAGAGCTTGTGCTGAAGCTGGCGTATACCTTATCTCGCCTTTTGTCGGCCGTATTTTAGATTGGTATAAAAAAGACACAGGTCAAGATTACACCGCAGAAACTGACCCGGGTGTAGTGTCTGTTACTGAAATTTACAACTACTACAAGCAACATGGCTACAACACAGTAGTGATGGGTGCGAGCTTCAGAAACATCGGTGAGATTATCGAGTTAGCCGGTTGCGACCGTTTAACCATTGGCTCTGCACTACTTGAAGAATTAGCTAACACAGATGTGACAATTAGCCGTAAATTAGTAGCCGCTACCTCAACTGTTGCTGCGCCAACTGCGCTCACTGAAGAACAATTCCGTTGGGATTTTAATGAAGATCCAATGGCTGTTGACAAGTTAGCAGAAGGTATTCGTAACTTTGCCATCGATCAGGGCAAACTAGAAGTTATGCTAAAAAGCAAATTAAGCTAAACAGTAGGAGACTTTACTCGTGACGACACTCACTCAAAGCACTACCTGGAAAGCACTGCAAGCTCACACAAGTCAATTGCCTCATATGCGCGAACTGTTTGCTCAAAACCCACAACGTTTTGAGCAAATGAGTGTTAAGGCGTGTGGGCTGTTTTTAGATTATTCTAAAAATCGCATCAACAATGACACGCTTGAGCTGCTTTTTGCACTGGCAAAAGAAGCCAACTTAACAGATAAAATCGCAGCCATGTTTAATGGCGATGTGATCAACAACACTGAACACCGTGCTGTGCTTCACACCGCTCTTCGCAGTAAAGCGGAGCAAGAAATCATTGCAGAAGGCGCCAACATCGTCCCTGAAGTACAACAAACACTGGCTAAAATGGCCGAATTTGTTGAGTCAGTTCAATCAGGACAATGGAAAGGCTACACAGGTAAAGCCATCACTGATGTGGTCAGCATTGGTATTGGCGGTTCATTTCTTGGAGCCTAAGATTGTCTCGCAAGCGTTAAGACCTTATTGGCATGCAGGGCTTAATTGCCACTTTGTCGCCAACGTTGACGCGACATCGATTTGTGAAAAGCTTAAAGGCCTTAATGCCGAGACAACCTTATTTGTCATGTCATCAAAGTCATTTGGCACTCAAGAAACACTGACAAATACCTTAAGTGCTAAGGACTGGTTCTTAGCACAAGGCGCGACACAGCAAGATATTGCCAAGCATTTTGTCGCTGTGACATCCAATGTGGCTAAAGCAACTGAGTTTGGAATGGATGCTAACAACATTTTCCCAATGTGGGACTGGGTTGGTGGGCGATATTCTTTATGGTCTGCCATTGGTTTGCCTATCGCGCTATTAGTCGGTATGGGTAACTTTAAAGCCTTACTTGACGGTGCCCACCAAATGGATGAGCATTTTGCCAATACGCCTTTACCACAAAATATGCCAGTGATTATGGCTATGTTGTCTGTGTTATATGGTAATTTCCATGGTTCACAGTCGCATGTCATTTTAACCTATGATCATTATTTACGTGGCTTACCAGCCTACTTCCAGCAGCTTGACATGGAAAGTAATGGCAAATCAGTCACCTTAAATGGCACTGATGTAGATTACAGTACTGGCTCAGTGATTTGGGGCGGCGAAGGCACCAATGGTCAACACGCTTATCACCAATTACTGCATCAAGGCACTGCCTTAATCCCTGCTGACTTTATCATGCCACTTCAAAGCCACAATCCTTTGGGTGAGCATCATGATCAATTAGCATCAAACTGTTTTGGGCAAACTCAAGCATTGATGCAAGGTCGTACGTTTGAAGAAGCATTAGCAGAACTCAGTACCAGTAAGCTTGATGAGCCACAAAAAGCGCTTATAGCCAAACATAAGGTGATGTCAGGTAATAAACCAAGCAATACTTTATTGATGGATAAATTAACCCCGACTACATTAGGTGCATTAATTGCGCTATATGAACACCGCACATTTGTGCAAGGTGCGATATGGCAAATTAACTCATTTGATCAATGGGGTGTCGAGCTTGGTAAGCAGTTAGGTAATGATGTACTAGAGCGCATTGGTGCAGACCAAGATGCAACAGAACTAGACAGTTCAAGCAATGCTTTGGTCAACCTATATCGTCAAGGTAAGCTTTAATACCAATTCCACTAATTATCTGGTCATTCAGCGGGAATTCTGTACCTTCTAGGCAAGTAATAGGATTGTAGGCATAGTTGCTCTCGGCAACTGCTCCTGCGTTGCTCTACCTCCTGCATCCATGCAGTCGTACGTCAAAATACGATTAAGCAGCATAGAAGGTACAGAAACCCGCCTTACAGGAGACGCTCAGACAGTCCATTTCTTTGTTGCATTGCCTTAGAAGGGAATAGCCATTATTTCAACAATGCGCCTCAAACTGAACAGTCTGAGCGACTCTGATTGGTCACATAATTAATGGAAATGGTATAAAACAAGCTTGAGTGAACCAATAAAGCACAATGAATAAAAAAGCCGTTCAACTTATTTGAACGGCTTTTTTGTTTTTAATTTCTTGCACATTCATTAAATCGTGATTTTTTAGTAACGTAAATGCAACACAAGTGTTGCACCCTATAGTTGAAATATGATACTTATTTGTTGAGAGACATCATAATAACAAGGGAGGTTACCATGGATCGATTAGACTATGGTGGTGCGCTAGACGAAGTTGTTGAAAGACCAAGCCGCTCAAAAAGCTCGTCCAAAAAACGCAAATGGCGTGAGATTGAAGCCATTAAAGATAAACAGCGTTTGCTCAAGGAATTACAAGATATCGATAATTCATTCGATTTTGATGCTAACACGTTAGTTCTATAACTATACTGCTCAATCTTTGATTGTAGCTAACATCACATAAAAAGAGCGCATTTAGCGCTCTTTTTGTTATAAAGAATAAGGCCAACACTATACAGTCGTTTCAGCTTTTTCGATGTAAGCCCGTAATTCTTCAAACATCGATTTATCATTGTCATTGAACAAGGGGTCGTCAACTAATCGTTGTTGGCACAAGACTGCTACTCTATCCCAGTCATTATCGTCGAAGGTTTGCACAAACATAGGGAAAACCTCACGTTCTTCATATTCCATATGTAGTTGCTGAAGTTGAATATAATCTCTTAAGTCTTTAATGAGCTTTTCACGAGAAATCACCACATCAGACAAAATCATATTCAAGCTATAAATTAGCGAGCCAGACGCTTCAGCCAAACGATGATGCTCGTTATACAATTGGCCGCAATTAGCTAAACCCGCTTTATTGCTATAGTAATCAAAAATAATATCTTCAAGTGGATGATGGCTGTGTTCAGCATAACCTTGCATGTACTCAACAATGTCTCTAACAAGATTAAAATTCACCCCGTTTCCATCAGCCAATCGAGTCAACTTATTCGAAAGAATATTCAACAAAATGGCAATATGCTTATGATCGCGCATTAAACGTTGCAACATAACTTTCTCCCGTCATCGAGTTACAAGACACTCTACGTATAAATAATAGTCAAATTTGGCACTTTTACTAATCTACACTGAGATACACAAAATGAGGTATGACGAAGATCATAATATTTGAATATAAAAAACACCTAACCACAACCTGGTTGCGTGTTAGGCGTTTGAACAGAGCTAAGGCGCTATTTTAAAACAGAAAACATATGAGCTTTAAGCTGCTCAAAATTGGCGTCTAATTCTGCAGATAATATGGGTTTCTCTGCTACAGCAGCTAATTCTGGTGGTAAAGGCAAATCAATCGCTAATTGTTGATCGACCACATCTTTAAATTTAGCTGGATGCGCTGTCCCCAAAAAGATACCACTTTCATTACCCGTTAACCCTAATGTTAATGCCTGTGCAGCAATAGCTGCGTGAGGCTCAGACTGATAACCCAGTTGATAAAGCTCAGCTAATGCTGAAGCCGTTTCAGATTCAGACAACGCAACGCCCGTCACTAACGATAACGGCCAGCCCATTTGCTCACAAATCGCTTCAACGCGTGGCCAATTGCTTGGCTCAGAAACATCCATGGCATTTGACATGGTTGCTACGGTTTTATTTGGTTGCCATGCGCCATCTTGCAAATAACGAGGCACGGTATCATTACTATTCGTTGCAGCAATAAAACGTTTAATCGGTAAGCCCATTGCTTTAGCAAATAAGCCTGCGGTCAAGTTACCAAAATTACCGCTTGGTACTGACATCACAATTTCATCTTTACCCGCTTTTTTCGCTTGAGCAACAGCTTCAAAATAATAACAAATCTGCGCTAACAAACGGCTGATATTAATTGAGTTAGCAGAGTTTAATGCTAAACCGTCACGTACATCTGTATCATCAAACGCTTGCTTAACAAGATGCTGACAGGCATCAAAATCTGAGGTGACTGCCACTGTGTGAATATTTTTACCCAAGGTAGTAAACATTTTTTCTTGTAGCTCACTGATTTTACCTTTTGGATAAAGCACCATCACATTCACTTTATCTAAACCATAAAATGCATCTGCTACCGCAGCCCCCGTATCGCCTGAGGTTGCAGTTAAAATGGTCAGTTTTTTATCACCGGCAAGTAAGTTGACACACTGAGCCATAAAGCGAGCGCCAAAATCTTTAAAGGCTAATGTTGGCTCGTGAAACAGTTCTAAACAGGCTCGTTTATCATCAACATTGGCTAGTGGGACATCAAAGGTAAACGCATTATCGACAAGCTTATCAACATTCTCCTGTCCAAGCTCATCACCTAGCCAAGCACCCAACACTTTTTTGCTTCGCTCAGCAAAAGGCAACGCCAACAAAGCATCGACATCCGCTAATACCGGAATGGTCTTTGGGAAAAACAACCCTCTGTCTTTACCTAATCCCAACTGAACTGCTTGGCTGAAATTTACTTCCTGTGACGGGTGTTTTAAATTATATAATTGCATTACGACTGCCTTTTTCAATTTCAAAAATAATAACGCGAATAGGTGATACTTACACGCAACGGGTGCCTAATTGATCTAATTTACACACATGAGCAAAACCGCCAGACTGAGAAATATAATGCTTGAGCAACCAGTCTTTTGCTTTCTCAGCAGTAGCGAGGTCGTCGGTTACACTAAACAAGGTAGAGCCACTACCCGATATACCGGTAGTTAACATGCCTAACTCTGCTAATGCAGAACGTGCATCGGTATAACCCGGGATCGCTGCTGCACGATATGGCTCAGCTAATACATCTTTAAGCATTTCAATAGCCAATTGGGCATCTTGCTGGTAACTCGCATGAACAAAAGCACTTAAATAGCGGCCAAAATCAATGGCGACCGCTTTATCATATTGTGCAGGCAGTAATTCACGCATTTTTGCCGTAGACAATGAAATACCAGGATAAGCGACAACCCAATACCAATTGTCAAAGCTTGGAATAGCAGCGCAAGCTTTATCCTTTGCATTAAGCATTAACTGCATACCGCCTAAATAACAAGGTGCGACATTATCATAATGCACGCTGCCAGAAATTTTACCTTCAAACTCACCCATTAAGCCCAGTAGAGCTTGTTCATCAAAAGGTTTACCAAAATGTTCATTTAAGGCATATAGCGCTGCAACGACCGAGCTTGCGCTAGAGCCTAACCCACTGCCAACCGGAAGGTTTTTTTCTAAACTAATGCTCACACCATCTTTACGGTCAAGCTTATAGAGAAAGAACTCAGCACATTGGTATACGATATTGTCTTTACCTTCTGCTGGTAACTTATGTGCCCATTCGCCGACTTGGCTAAAATTAACCCCAGAATCAGCCGCACTAATCATGACTCTGTCACCTAACAATGAACCATCAATAGGAGCTAAAGCAGCACCGAGTAAATCAAATCCTACACCGACATTACCCATTGACGCTGGAGCATACACGGTAAGCATTTCTTGGCTTACATTCACCGCTTGATTCATAGCCCAACCTCACGAGTCCAGTTTAGGGTTCTTAATACGTCAGCAAAAGCGCCTGCTGCAGTTACATCCGTACCGGCACCATAACCTCTCAGTACAAAAGGAATAGGCTGATAATAACGGCTATAGAACGCAAGCGCATTCTCGCCACCTTTAACGCTGTATAATGGATTAGTTGCATCGACCTCAACGATTCTGACATGACATTGCCCTTCATCGATTTGACCTACATAGCGTAACACTTTGCCTTGTGCCTTAGCCGCAGCGACACGCTCTGAGATCTGTGCATCTAATGATGGAAGGTTAGCCATAAACTGATCGACATCGCCAGAATCATCAAATGATGCAGGCAGTACTGATTCAACATTAATATCAGACAGCTCTAATGGTAAGCCAACTTCACGGGCAAGGATTAACACCTTACGCGCCACATCCATACCACTTAAATCTTCACGTGGGTCAGGTTCAGTGAAGCATTTTTCACGCGCTATACTGGTTGCTTGAGAAAGGCTCATTCCTTCATCTAACATGCCAAAAATGTATGATAATGAACCCGAAAGAATACCGTTAAACTTATGAAGCTTATCGCCTGCATACAAGAGCTTTTTCAAGTTATCGATAACAGGTAAGCCGGCACCCACAGTGGTTTCATATAAAAATTGGCGACGTTGGTTTAATGCAGTTTGGCGCAGTGCTTGATAATAAGCATAATCGCGAGTATTCGATTTTTTGTTTGGTGTCACCACATGGAATCCTGCATTCATAACATCGAGGTAACGGTCAGACACGAGTTCACTTGAGGTACAATCTACCAATACAGGATTAAGTAATTGTTGCTCTTGTCCCCACTCAAGTAACTTAGCAAGATCATAGCTCTGGCCTTGTTGCTCTAATGATGACTGCCACACATTAAGATCAATACCGTCGCTGTTTAGTAGCATTTGGCGTGAGTTAGCAATACCGCACACTCGGATACTAATATGCTGCTCTTTTAACATCGCAGCCTGTTGTTTGATTTGGTCTAATAAACCCGCACCAACGTTACCACTGCCCACTAAAAACACATCAAGATATTGCTGAACATCGAAAAAGGCTTGATGACACGCACCAATGGCATGTTTGGTTTTTTTCTGTTGAATAACGGTCGAAATGGAACGCTCTGATGACCCCTGTGCTATTGCAATGATATTGACACTGGCTTTGGCTAACGCACTGAAAAACTTGGCAGCTACGCCTTTATGGGTCTTCATACCGTCACCAATCAATGACACAATCGCCAGATCTTGGCGTTGCTCAATAGGTTCGAGTAACTCATTTTTTAATTCCAGTTCAAATTCTTGCTCTAATGCCCATTTAGCTTTGTTCGCCTCATGAGTGGCAACACAAAAACTGATGCTGTATTCAGATGAGCTTTGAGTAATCAATGACACTGAAATGCCGCTACGCGAGATTGCTGCAAGCGTGCGACTCGCCATCCCCACCATGCCTTTCATACCAGAGTCAGAAACGTTAAACATCGTCTGATGGTCTAAGTTAGAAATCGCTTTAACTTGCAAACCGGTTTGATCAGCTTCATTTGACACTAAAGTGCCTGGCGCAGAAGGATTAAAGCTGTTTTTGATGTAACACGGGATATGATATTGAGCAATCGGTGCAATCGTTTTAGGGTGCAGCACTTTAGCACCAAAATAAGATAGCTCCATCGCTTCTTGATAACTCAATTGCGACAATAACTTAGCATCAGCAACCACCCGTGGGTCGGTATTATATACACCATCCACGTCAGTCCAGATTTCACAGCTTGATGCATCTAAACATGCCGCTAGTACAGCAGCTGAATAATCTGAGCCATTGCGGCCTAACGTCACAATATTGCCTTGGGCATCGGCCGCTGTAAAACCTGGCATAACCCATACACGGTGTTTATCTAAAGGTAATAATGAAAAACGAGGTTTACTCACACTAATGTCGACAACTGACTCTAATGGTTGGCCATGGGCTAGAAACAATGCCACAGGATTCAGCTGCGCTGCAGTTAGGCCTTTAGCCAGCATCACTTGCTCCATTAATGCCGCAGACAAACGCTCCCCAGTGACAACGACCTGAGCTCTAACACTATCAGGGCATTCTCCTAATAACTTGACGCCATGTAACTTATCTTGCCAAACCAACATTTGGGCAGCTAATTTTTCGACTAACAACTCAAATTGTTGAGCGGAAAGTAATGAAGCAGAAGCTTCAGTAAACAAGCTGGTATACACCTGTTGAATATGATCTAAAACGGGTTGGTAATCTTGTTGGCTTACTGCTATATCAACCATTTCTAACAACGCATTGGTGACCGTAGCAGGAGCAGAAAGTACTGTAGCAACAGACTCTACAGATGATGAGTCAGCGATAATATCTGCCGCCATCGAAAAACGTGACCAATTCGCTAGCGAAGTTCCGCCAAATTTCATTACTTTCATCTACATCTCCCTGTCACCACGTGATGACATATAAATTTAAAATCGTTGAATTAGAAATAAAAAAGCCCGCTTCTGTTGTGGGAAGCGGGCTTGTAGTACAAATCTTTTAGGGTGTAATCAGCCCGCCCCCACTCTTGTAATAGTGGTGGTTGTAATGGTGGTAATTACAACGAGCATAAGGGTAAGCATCTAGTTAATCTCTTAATCAATTCTTGTAAGGTTACTGTTTTAATCCAGCAACCGAATTTGCTGATACACATTGGCTTACAGAATTGCTTTTTTTGCCCAACCTTGTCAACCCCTGCTTACAGTTTATTTTAAAGTTATTTTTATATGCTGGTTGATTTATGCGTTTTAAGAATATAAGGAGTTTTAAATTACGGACAAAACAAACAAAACCGATGATAACAACAAGCATCCTCATCATCAAAAACACCTACCACAGACTATAAAACCATTTAAATACAGAACTTTAAGCTTACAAACTAATCATTCGTAGGCTTAGGGTTCATCACGTGTTCACTGTGGCATACATTGATTCATCAGTATTTATCTCAAGTTTGGTCAATAACATAAAAAACGTGATTTATTTTCAACATCAACTCAATAAAGGGTTAAACCGCAAACAGAAATTGAAAAGCTGTGATTTAATAAGCAAAAACTGATGTTTGTCATCGCAGCCAACTAATAAAATACGGTATGATGCGCTCAACACCAATTGGAGGCGATATGAAAATTTCAAAACATGCAGCGGTTACCATTCATTACCGCTTGTCTGATGAGCAAGGTGAATTAATTGAAAGTTCATTTGAAGGTGAACCAATGGTTTATCTGCACGGAACCGAAAACTTGATTCCTGGTCTCGAATCAGTTCTAGAAGGTAAAACAGCAGGCGAAAAAGTCGATGCTAACATCCCTGCAGCTCAAGGTTATGGTGAATACCACCCAGGTTTAAAGCAAGAAGTGCCAGTGAGCGCTTTTGGTGACATCGAAGACATTATTCCAGGTATGCGTTTTATTGCTGAAACTGAGCTAGGCCAACGCCCAGTTCAAGTTACTGAAGTTAAAGATGACGTGATTGTTGTTGATGGAAATCACCCGCTAGCAGGTCAATCATTAAACTTTAGCGTTGAAGTTATCGCAGTGCGTGAAGCAACTGCAGAAGAACTTGCACATGGACATATTCATGCTGAAGGCGGTTGTGGTAGCCACGGACATGATCACGACCATGAACACGGTTCTTGCGGTTCAGAGAAACCAGGATGTGATGGTAACGGCGGCTGTGGCTGTCACTAAAAACACATAGACTTAATAATGCTTTTTGCACTCATCAATCAGTAAAAAGCATTAAAATAATTGAAGGCGTTGTCTAAGTTCTAGGCAAGGCCTTTTTTTGCGTTATAATTGAGAGGTAAATCACACTAACTAGTCAGACTTATTGTCGCTACTGTAAAGGATCACGGTGTAGCGAGAATCCTAACTAATTAGCTTTTCATATAATAATTAATACATAGCGACGGAGTGCTTATGTTAATTAAACCAGTATACGAGTTGTTACCTTTTAGCTACATGTTTGTTGGCTCTGTTAGTATTTTTTTACTGGAACCTAGCTATGCGCTTATCGCATCTATTGTGGTGTATTTGTACGGTGCTCACATTTATAACTTACGTTCCAAAAATCGCCGCACAGATCCTAAGAGAAAGCGTAAGTCAGGCGGTATGCCAGAACTGCTTTACGGTCTAATGCCTTTCTTGTATGTATTAACGGCGGTTAGCTTGTATCGGTTTTACCCTAGAGACTCTAGCACTTTGTTTGCATTGTGCTTAATCACTTATGGTGGTTATTTATTTTTACGCCGTTCAAGTTACCGACACCATAAATATCCAAAAGGTATCCGCCAATAAGGCTGTACCGCTATACTCGTTAGGGGCACTAGTCCAAAATTAACTTGCGAACTCTTGCTCTTTGGCTAGCAGGCATGTTTTTTAAATAGTTCGAGCATCGAGTAATCGTCGCGATACTCACTTGATGTTCTGCTGCTATCTGTCTCTGGCTCAACTCACCAGCCAATAACGTTTGAAATACCTGCAAACGACCCGATACCGCACTTCTTTCTTCTTCTGTCAGTAATAATTGAAACAACACTGACAAATCATCCTCATTATTATGAGTGAGTATTTTATCTACAACTAAATTCCAGTTGGCACGCATAATTTTTATTCTCTTTGTAGTAATGCCGAAACAGTACAAGTGTATCAACTTACCTTGGCACTTTGCAAAAGGCTCAAGTGATAAACATCGATAAAACATATCGCAATGTCTTAATAAAATTGTGTAGAATGAATGTGATTGATTGCACGTATACTCATAAAACGAGATATACGTCGTGCTTATGGAACCAGTGCCACTACTGATAAAAAGAAGGATTACAATGAAAAAGTTACTATTGACCGTTGCGGCTACCGCAATACTTATTCCGGCTGCGTTTGCTAATAATTTCGAAAAACCAGCTGATGCGATTGAATATCGTCAATCTGCGTTTGGGTTAATTGCATATAACTTTGGTGATATGGGTGCAATGCTCAAAGGTAAAAAGCCATTTGATGCAAGCGTATTTAGCTCACGTGCTGACAACGTTGCTGCGCTCTCTAAAATACCTCATGAAGGTTTCATTGATGGTACTGATACAGGCGACACCGAAGCATTAGCTAAAATTTGGCAAGATAAAGCAGACTTTGATAGCAAAATGACAGCATTTCAAGATAATGCCGCAGCATTAGCCGTTGCAGCTAAATCAAGTGACAAAAATCAAATCAAACAAGCTTTTGCTAACACCGGTAAAAGCTGTAAAGGTTGTCATGACGTTTACAAAAAAGATTAATACGTACTAGGGTTTGTTGGTCTTTCAAGTTTGTTTTTGCAGCGAATTGTTGGCCATTACTCATATACAACTGCAAGGCAGAGACTTTGAGGTGTAGTTATTCTACATAAAAAGTCGATAACGCAGTAAAAATGGCCAACAAACGCTGCCCGAAGGGTTCGGCTAAAAACGTTTTACTCTTTGTTGAATGATTCTTTGTAAATAAAGAGTTGCTTAGATTGCTAGGCATCAATCCATTCGCCTCGATTAAAACGTTTTTAACTCGAACAAAATTCAAACAGCAAAGATCAACAGCCCCTAGATTAATCTAAAAAAATAAAGCCCGTTATGGGCTTTATTTTTATCATCGCAAAAATGCTGATCTACAAAAAACTCACCACGGGCTCTAACCATAACCACCAAATACCAGCAAACAATACAGCAACGACAACCAAAGCTAACCAAGGTGAACGTAAAGTAGGTGCAGTGACTTTGGCACTCACATACTTATAGCCACTAAACATCGCTTTTACAATATTGTCGCCTTTAACCACATGCAAAATCACTGCTGCAACGTGCAGCACAACTAGCCCTAAAATCACATTGAAATTGGTTTTGTGTAACCAGGTTAACCAACTTGCAGTGTCAGACGACACCAGGTGAATTAACGGCTCTTCAGTAAAAATTTCATCGGTTGCAAATAAACCGGTCGTTAATTGCAACACTAATAAACCAAGCAACGCAAACACCATATAACCACCTAAAGGGTTATGCCCTAATGATGTTGGTTTTGGGTTAGTTAGCGCATAATTGATGACTTTTTTAGGCTACAACAAAGAACTGACTAAATTTAGACGTTTCACTCCCAATAACGCCCCAAATCAATCTAAACAAAATTAGTGTCATTAACACGTAGGCCAATACTTGATGCCATTGCATCTCACCAATGTCAGCGGTGCACCACAAGCCACCTAATAAACCAACCATGAATGCAATGAAATAAACGTGTTGGAAAATCCCATACCTTTATTTTGTGTTGTTCTATACTCATTTATAACTGCCTATATCCATTTACGTAATGAGATGATACCAAATGTCGGCGAGATTTTACGCTTTTAGCAAAAAAGACTAAGGCAGTGTCAAGCATTGCCTAATCGCAATTCACGTAATGGTGAATAAACGTACAAATCATATGATAAACAAAAGAGGATCAACAAGAGGAGTTAGAAGAAACGCAGTAACAGTGCAGATTTGGATAGCTTACCCGACGTTGTAAATAGTGCAATAAATACACAAAAAAGATAATTTAGTATCAACTTATTCATACAAATATGAGCTGTTCTGCAACGTAATACAAGCACATTTTGACACTTTTTAGTTAAAAATGTCTAAGCGATCAAATAAGCGACAGTCGGACGTAAACGCCACCAAAAACGTGATTCAGATCACGCTTTTTATGACTAACCTTGGTAATCTGAAGTTAAGCAAACAACAAGAAGGTTCTAAATATGCTGAAAATCACTAGCAAACAACTTGAAGTCACTGCCCTCATCCGCGAACGTATTGAAGGAAGATTAGAAAAATTATCTCGACACGATATTCAGTTAATTAATCCGCACATTATTATCACCCAAGAAAAGCAGCTGTTTAAAATTGAGGCTTCAGTTGGATTACCTAGTGGGAATTTATTTGCCCAGGCGAAAAGTGAAAACCTATACGCAGCGATTACTGCAATGGGGCAAAAGCTGGAAAAACAGCTAAACCGCCTGACTCACAAACCCCATGCTCAACGACATGTGTCATTACCCAATGACACAGATGACGAGTTTGAGTATGTCTATAAGGAGGAAAACGCAGCTTGATGTTAAATATCTTTCACCCGCGCACCTTCGGGTGCGCTTTCTTTTGCCTGTAATTAAGCCTTGATGAGTAAAATTACATTGACAGGTTAACTCAGTGGCTTTAGTTTTACCCTATGAGCACAAAAATATTTCGCTTTTTTATTTTCTTTTTTATTCAGCCCACTCTCGGAGGCGGATTTTCTGTGTAAAAACGAAAATGAAAATTCAAAAGCCTCCCACTTGGGAGGCTTTTTTGTCTTATAAATACTGTTGTATTCACCATACGTCAGACTGTTGCGTTACATTGAGGTCAATATGCAAAAACCACCAGAGTTAAGTCAAACTCGTGAGCAGATCACAGCACTCGATAAATCATTATTAGAACTGTTATCTAAGCGCCGTCAATTGAGCTTAAATGTCGCCCGCAGTAAAGAAGTTGATGTTAGACCGATACGTGATACCCAAAGAGAAAAAGAACTCCTCGAGCGCTTAGTACAACAAGGGCGTGAACAGGGGCTTGATGCACACTTTGTTATTTCGCTTTACCAAAGCATTATTGAAGACTCTGTACTCTTTCAGCAAACCTACCTACATGGCCGTGCTAACCCGGACACTCAAAAACAACAATATACGGTCGCGTATTTAGGGGCTCGAGGTTCGTATTCATATTTAGCCGCAACTCGTTACTGTTCTCGCCGCCAGGTTGCAATGATCGACTTTGGTTGCCAAAGTTTTGATGACATCGTCAATGCAGTTGAATCAGGTCATGCTGACTATGGCTTTTTACCAATTGAAAATACCTCTTCAGGATCAATCAATGAAGTGTATGACGTACTGCAACACACGACCTTATCCATTGTGGGTGAAACCACCATTGAAGTCGGCCATTGTTTACTGGCAAAGCCCGATAGCAAAATCAGTGATATCAAAACAATTTATGCTCACCCGCAGCCTATTAGTCAATGCAGCCGTTATTTAAGCCAACACCCTCACATCAAACTAGAGTATTGCTCAAGCAGTGCAGAAGCGATGACTAAGGTTATCGAAGCTGATAATAACTCTGTAGCCGCAATAGGTAGCGCTGAAGGCGGTTCACTGTATCAGTTAGTGGCTATCGAAAAAGGCTTAGCTAACCAAAAAATTAACCAAAGTCGCTTTATTGTGGTCGCACGAAAAGCCTCGGCAGTGCCATCACAACTGCCCGCAAAAACCACATTAATTATGGCTACCGGCCAAAAACCGGGGGCTTTGGTCGAAGCCCTGTTAGTGCTAAAAGCACATAACTTAAACATGAGTAAACTTGAGTCACGTCCAATTCCAGGTACACCATGGGAAGAGATGTTTTACATCGACATCGACGGCAACTTAGCCACAACTGAAGTGCAGCAAGCGATTAAAGAGTTAGAGCGATTAACAAGATTTATTAAGGTCTTAGGTTGCTACCCTTGTGAGACAGTCAAACCAACTCAATTGTCTCAAGCTCAATTATTAATTGAACCAGACAGCTCAAAACATATCGCAGCTAAAGTCGTATCAAATAACCAGGACAAACATTCGCGTGATTACAAGTCACAAGACACCCAATTAGTGTGTCAAAACTTGCATATTGGGGCTGGTCAATTTGGCGCGCTACAGCAAATTAACTTACCGATTGATAATACAGAGTTAGCCACCCAAGCAAAGCATATTAAAGAGTCTGGATTTCAGGCCATTGTGCTAAACGATTTAAAAAATCAACTTAATGAACAACAATTAAAATTGCATGCACAAGTTATTGAACAAGCAGGCTTGCTTTGTGTGATGCAAATCGACCAAGAACAAGACTTTGCTTTAGCTAGCCCTATCGCTGATATGTTAATTTTAGCGGGCAAGCAAATGTATAACCCAGACTTATTAGCACTCATCGGCTCGGTTAACTTACCGGTATTACTCGAACGGAATACCATGGCCAGTATTGATGATTGGTTACAAGCCGCTGACACGATTCTTAGCCACGGCAATCAGCAGCTGGGCTTATGTGAGTCTGGTGTTCGAAGCTTTACTCATCCTGAGCAGCTCAGCTTAGATTTAGCAGGTTTAGTTGAAGTTAAATCACGAAGCCATTTACCTGTGATTGTTAATACCAGCTTTAGCATTGATCCAGCACGGTTAACAACCCATGCAAATGCAGTGAAGCAACTTAATGCTGATGGCATTATATTATTAAAACAAGATGGTGAATCTCAAGCAGACCTTATTCATAGCCTATATCAGGCATAGAATGTGTTTAAAGCACCAATAAAAAATGCCGAGATAATTCTCGGCATTTTTATTGTTAAATTGTATTGTTAAGTTATACCAGTCCTTATTAGAATATGATCTATTTTAGGCAGCGTCACAGCCCTAAAGGGCGAATTTATCAGAGTGGTCTTGTTAGCCTTTCTTAACATATGACTGCATGGACGCAGGAGGTAGAGCAACGCAGGAGCAGTTGCCGACGACTGCATGGACGCAGAAGGTAGAGCAACGCAGGAGCAGTTGCCGACGACTGCATGGACGCAGAAGGTAGAGCAACGCAGGAGCAGTTGCCGAGAACGACTTTGTCTTCAAAAGGCTGTCTCGAAAACCTCACTGATAATTTTCGCTAAAAGAGCAAATTCTAATGCGGATTGGTATTAAACCGCTAAACCATCATTTAAACTAATCCAACCTTTAAAGATTCGATAGCTAAACCAAGTCACGCCCATTAGATACATGGGTAAACTTAACCACAGCGGACTCATCCAGTAACCTGCAATAAAAAAGGGGCACAAGCCAATAATACTTGTTCGCTGCCAACGTAAATGACTGCCTAACACTGACTCAGGGTTGACATTCTTTTGGATTAGATTAAACCATAAGCTCAACAATACAGGGACAAAAAATAGTGGAAATGCACTCATTAAACCGTAAAGAAAATGCCCAAGGGAATTGTCTTCAACCTGTTGTTGTACAGGTAGCATATGCGATGGTGTCATCGACATGGTATTCCTCCAAAGGCAAGCTTCCAACATTTAATGAAGCGTAAAATTAATCGGTCTCATTAATAAACATAAGCCTTGTGCCACTATTTGGCAATCATTGAAACGATTAAAAAAGATTAACCTGCTTTCATATCATTGACCGACTGTAACATGGCTCGGCTTTCATGTTGGAACTGAGGCGCAAAATCACCAAACCATTTTGCGACTCGCTGAAACTGAGTCACAAACTCTTGACGATTACCGGCCTTAAGCATGGTAAGTGCATCACGATAATTATCTAAATAATCACTGATCGCGTGCTGGCTACCGGGTTGGGCAAATATAATATCGGCATAAAGCTCAGGGTCTTGAGCAAATAACCTACCAACCATAGCCAGTTCTAAGCGATAAATAGGCGAGCTAAATTGCAATAAGCTTTCTATGTCGGCTTCTTCTTTACACAGATTTAAACCGTAAACAAACGTTGAAAAGTGACGCATAGCCTGTACCAATTGCATCGCTTTATCATGACGCTCAGCTTCAGCCTCAACAATACGTGCGCCCCAAATTTCCATTTGTTGCAATAGCCATTGATACGCTTGCGGTTCGCGCCCATGACACACCACCACGACTTGTTTAGCAAGACTCCCTACATCAGAGCCAAACATTGGGTGTAACCCCACTACAGGCACTTTGTGAGCATCAAGCATTGCAGCCAAAGGCTTCTGCTTAATCGAGGTTAAGTCCGCTAAAATGCAGTGCTCTGGTAACTGAGTTAATTTGTCGGCGATAACTTCACAGGTCACATTAATCGGTACAGTCACAATCACTAAACCCGCACCATCAAAAATAGCATCGGCATTTTGCCAATCATTTTTATCAATGCTGTTAACCTTATAACCCGACAATGTCAGCATTTGAGTGAATAATTGTCCTAGCTTACCTTCACCACCCACGATAACAACATGACCTAAATCTTGTTTAACCTGCTTAAAACCAACATCTTTTTCATTAAGATAAGATTCGCGCATTAATCGACGTAAAATATCTTCAATTAATTGCGGCGATACATTGATGTTTTCAGCTTCGGCACGGCGCTTAGCTAGCATAGATGCTTCACGCTGGGGGGCATAAATAGGTACACCAGCCGCATGCTTTACCGCCCCAACCTGTGCGACTAAATCAAGACGCTTGCGTAATAAGTGTAACAGTTGCTGATCAACACCATCAATTAAATCACGTAGGTTCTCAAGATCTGCTGTAGTCTTTTCGTTCATTTTGTTATTCATTAACCGTTGGCAACCTGCAGTAAATCAAACCGTGTCGGTAATACTGCAGACAATTGGTTAGCGCCTTGTCTTAAAATCGTTTCAGTCGTATCCCAATCAATGCAAGCATCTGTTACAGAAACCCCGTATTTAAGCTCTGCTAACGGCTTATCTGAGCTCTGATTTCCTTCATTGAGGTTACTTTCAAGCATAACACCAATAATCGATTTATTGCCCGCTTCAATTTGGTTAAATACATCTTCACAAACATTTTTTTGACGTAAATGATCTTTAGACGAATTTCCATGGCTGCAATCAACCACCAAACGCGCGCTGAGTTTTGCTTTGTGAATTTGTGCTTCACTTTCAGCCACGCTGGCGGCGTCATAATTAGGTGCAGCCCCCCACGTAGAATGATGTGGCCATCTGGATTACCCGCAGTTTGCAATAAAGCCACCTGACCTTCTTGGTTAATCCCCATGAAACGATGGCTACTGGCTGCTGATTTTAATGCATTAATTGCCACTTCTAACTTGCCGTCAGTACCATTTTTAAAACCAACAGGCATCGATAATCCTGATGCCATTTCACGGTGGGTTTGTGACTCGGTAGTACGCGCACCGATGGCTGACCAGGTCACCAGTTCTGAGACATACTGTGGGCTAATAGGGTCTAGCGCTTCAGTGGCAATGGGTAATTCAAGTTCAGCTAACCAAATCATGAGTTTACGCGCCATTCTTAAGCCTTTTTCAACATCAAATGATTCGTCCATATCAGGGTCGTTAATCAAACCTTTCCAGCCAACGGTTGTGCGTGGTTTTTCAAAGTAAACACGCATAAGGATGTAAAAATCATCACTGAGCTCGTCATGAAGCTTTTTAAGTTTTAATGCATATTCTTTTGCGGCATCAATATCGTGAATTGAACAAGGACCAGTAACGACTAACACTCGGTTATCACGCTTATGAACGATATCAGCTACCTGTTTACGGGCATTGAGGATGTATTGGTATGCATGAGTCGACAACGGTAATTCTTGCTTTAATTCTGCAGGAGTCACTAATACTTGTTCTGAACTTATGTGGACATTATTGATGGTATCTTGCTGCATGCTTATCACTCTCTTATGACTTCAGGCCTAAGGCCACACGTAAATTGATATTTGGTTAACCTAGCGTATTTTTGTAACGCTACACCATTACACCTTGTGAGCAACTATGCCTGCGCTCGAGTCGGAGATCAAGGCTTATTTAAGTAAAAAAGTAAAATTGTTGAGATGGCAGATAATTTGATGAATATAAACTGTTTAAAATATCAAAAAATCGCTTTTATACTGATTTGAAAGTGGATTGTTGGTGGTTTATACCAATCCTTATTAGAATATGAACTGCATGGATGCAAGAGGTAGAGCAACACAGGAGCAGTTGCCGACGACTGCATGGATGCAGGAGATAGAGCAACGCAGGAGCAGTTGCCGACGACTGCATGGATGCAGGAGATAGAGCAACGCAGGAGCAGTTGCCGACGACTGCATGGATGCAGGAGATAGAGCAACGCAGGAGCAGTTGCCGACGACTGCATGGATGCAGGAGATAGAGCAACGCAGGAGCAGTTGCCGACGACTGCATGGATGCAGGAGATAGAGCAACGCAGGAGCAGTTGCCGAGAACGACGATGTCTTCAAAAGGCTGCCTCGAATACCTCACTGATCATTTTCGCTAAAAGAGCAAATTCTAATACCAATTCCACTAATTATCTGGTCATTCAGCGGTAATTCTGTGCCTTCTAGGCAAGTAATAGGATTGTAGGCATAGTTGCTCTACGTCAAAATACTATTAAGCAGCATAGAAGGCACAGAAACCCGCCTTGCTGGAGGCGCTCAGACTGTCCATTTCTTTGTTGCATTGCCTTAGAAGGGAATAACCATTATTTCAACAATGCGCCTCAAACTGAACAGTCTGAGCGACTCTGATTGGTCACATAATTAATGGAAATGGTATAATGCGGATTGCTATTAATTATGAGCCAGAAACAAAAACCCGCCTTTCGGCGGGTTGTTGTGCGAACACTGCATCTTTATTCTGTATCGGTAACTATTACTTAGCTGCCAATTTTTCACGGATACGTGCAGACTTACCTGAACGCTCACGTAAATAGTACAGTTTAGCACGACGTACACGACCGCGACGCTTAACTTCGATGCTAGCAATTAATGGGCTGTGCGTTTGGAAAGCACGCTCAACACCTTCGCCATTAGAGATTTTGCGAACGGTGAATGCTGAGTGCAAACCACGGTTACGCTTAGCGATAACTACACCTTCAAAAGCCTGAAGACGTTCTTTCTCACCTTCTTTAACACGAACTTGAACCACTACTGTATCACCAGCACCGAATTCAGGTACGTCTGTTTTCATTTGCTCATCGTTGAGCATTTTAATGATATTGTTCATAACTACTCCGTTCTAGAATTAACTGAGCATTGACTATGCGGACTTGTCCGTTTCATTCACGAACTGCGCTAATAAAGTCGTTTGTTCGTCAGTCAGAGCTAGATTTTCAAATAATTCTGGTCGTCTCAAAAAAGTTCTTCCGATACTTTGTTGCAAACGCCAGAGTCTAATTTTTTCGTGGTCACCGCTTAACAACACTGCCGGTACATCCATACCATCCAATTGTTCAGGGCGTGTGTAATGAGGACAATCCAGTAAGCCATCAGAGAAAGAATCTTGCTCTGCTGACGCTTGCTTACCAAGTACACCCGGTACTAAGCGAGCCACTGAATCGATTAATGTCATTGCCGGTAACTCGCCACCCGAGAGTACGTAATCACCAATCGACCATTCTTCATCCACTTCCGTTTGAATAATGCGTTCATCAACACCTTCGTATCGACCACACACTAAAATCATTCGGTCTGATTTAGCCAACTCAGTCACGCCACGCTGATCCAGCTTGCGTCCTTGAGGCGACAAATAAATCACTTTTGCCCCATCACCAGCAGCCGCTTTAGCTGCATGGATGGCATCGCGTAAAGGTTGCACCATCATTAACATTCCTGAAGCCACCACCATAAGGACGGTCATCCACAGTATTGTGTTCATCATGGGTGAAATCACGAGGATTCCACGTTTGCACCTCTAGCAGTCCGTTTTTCACGGCTCGACCCGTAACACCAAAGTCTGTAACAGCACGAAACATCTCTGGAAACAGGGTGATTACCCCTAACCACATATGTTGCACCTCGACTTAGAAGTCAGGATCCCAATCCACTAAAATCTGTTTCCCTTGCACATCCACCTGTTTGACGAATTGCTCGGGGACAAAGGGGATCATACGTTCCGCTTTGCCGAAGGCATCTTTGGCGTTAGCTTTAACCAACAATACGTCGTTTGATCCTGTTTCCACGATCTGATCAACAATACCCATGTTATAGCCGTTTATATTGGTTACTTCACAGCCGATAAGATCACGGTGATAAAATTCATCATCAGCGAGCTCTTTCATTTGTTCCGGCAAAATCGCAATCTCACAATTTGTGAGCATTTGCGCATGCTCTCGTGTAGTCACACCCTCAAGTTCAGCCACAAGTGCCTTACCCTGAAAACGCCACTGCGCAACCTTAACTTCACGCCACACGCCTTGCTCTTTAATCAACCAAGGCGAATAATCGAAAATACCTTCAACAGAATCGGCATAGGAAGTGATTTTTAGCCAACCTTTAATACCATGACTGGATCCTAATTTACCCAGTACGATTGGCTGTTGGTTATCGCTCATCTATCTATACCTTTTAAATACGCAATTAAGCAGCAGCTTTACGCGCGTCTTTGATCAGTTTTGCAACACGCTCAGATGTTGCAGCGCCAGTAGCAACCCAGTGCTCAACACGATCAAGATCTAAACGTAAAGTTTCTTCTTGGCCACGAGCCAATGGATTGAAAAAACCAACACGTTCGATGAAACGACCGTCACGAGCATTGCGGCTATCAGCAACAACGATATTGTAAAATGGACGCTTTTTTGCGCCGCCACGAGCTAAACGAATGGTAACCATGCGTTTTATTCCTCTAATGATTTGCTAGAAGCAAAAATAAAAACTGGAACTCCGTGTTCGCGAAGAGTCCCAGAAAGAAAGCCGGAAGATTTTACCTGACTTTTGAACTATTGCAACCAAATCTGATGTTTTTTAGTTCACCGACTTTGTTGCCTTAATGTCAAAGATATAACCTAACCGACTGATGTATGAATTAATTAACTGCGTTTATGCTTAAAAGATGACTTAATTATCTTCCAGGAAACTTCATTCCAGGAGGTAACATTCCGCTCATTCCGCGCATCATCTTCTTCATGCCACCCTTTGCAGACATCTTTTTCATCATTTTCTGCATTTGGGTAAACTGCTTTAATAAACGGTTAACGTCTTGGATTTGAGTGCCAGAACCTAATGCGATTCGGCGTTTACGAGAGCCTTTGATCAAATCTGGATTTTTACGCTCTTTGGCTGTCATCGAATTAATGATGGCTTCCATTTGGCCAGTCATTTTTCCGTCTTGAACTTGAGCCAGGGCTTCTGGTGGTAATTGACCCACACCAGGTAATTTTTCCAGCATGTTCATCATGCCGCCCATGTTTTTCATTTGCTGTAATTGCTCACGAAAATCTTCAAGATCAAAACCGCCACCTGATTTAACTTTAGAAGCGAGCTTCATGGCTTTGTCTTTGTCGACGCCGCGCTCAACTTCTTCAATCAGTGACAATACGTCACCCATGCCTAGAATGCGTGATGCAATACGATCTGGGTGGAATGGTTCTAGTGCGTCAGTTTTTTCACCGACACCTAAAAACTTAATAGGCTTGCCCGTAATGTTACGAATTGATAACGCAGCACCGCCACGAGCATCACCGTCAACCTTGGTCAAAATAACACCGGTTAGAGGTAACGCTTCGTTAAATGCTTTAGCTGTATTAGCCGCATCTTGTACCGTCATTGCATCAACAACAAATAACGTTTCTACAGGGTTAACCGTTGCGTGCAGCGCCTTGATTTCGTCCATCATGGCTTCATCAACGTGCAAACGACCTGCGGTATCGACAATCACCACATCAATAAATTTCAGCTTAGCATGGCTAATGGCCGCTTTAGCGATATCGACCGGCTTTTGGCTTACGTCAGATGGGAAGAATTCAACATCGACTTCTGTCGCGAGGGTTTCTAGCTGTTTAATTGCCGCAGGGCGATATACGTCAGCACTCACCACTAACACCGATTTTTTATGGCGTGTACGCAGCAATTTACCTAGTTTAGCAACAGAGGTGGTTTTACCCGCACCTTGTAAACCGGCCATCATAATCACAGCTGGCGGTGTTGCAGCTAAATCTAAGGCTTCGTTTGCCTCGCCCATGGCTCTTTCAAGCTCACTTTGAACGATTTTGATAAAAGCTTGCCCAGGGCTTAAGCTTTTTGACACCTCTTGACCCACAGCGCGTTCTTTTACGCTGTTGACGAATTCTCTAACAACAGGTAAAGCGACATCTGCTTCAAGCAGCGCCATACGCACTTCACGCAGGGTTTCTTTAATGTTGTCTTCTGTTAAGCGACCACGGCCACTAATATTTTTTAGTGTGCGTGACAGTCTGTCGGATAAATTCTCAAACATTGATCAGCTCTTTTAAGCATATCGATAATTGTGGCTATTATACCCAAGCCACTCTAAATTACGATACTTGCGACCACAAGAACGCCAACTGATATCGTGTTTACGTAAATTATTTGCCGCTAAGGGTAAGATACTGTTAAATTTTGAGCCTCAGGTCACTGCCATAATAGGCTCTGTTCATGTTAATCTAAGACAAATAATGGGATTACAGTTTCTGATCGCTATTTTATTGCTTTTATTAATTCATATACTGTTTTCAACGACGCGTTCACCACTTTGATAGGTTGATTTTAAAATGGTTATTTTTTCAGCTGCAGCGATGTTTTTTTATTGTGTCGCATTAATTTTGGTCACCAGTAGGCTGTTTCATGCCCAAGGTCCAAACCGTAAAGCGGTCATGGTCGCGTCTAGCATTGCCGTCGTGCTTCATGGCTTTGCACTGTCTAACGCTATTTTTACCCTCGATGGACAAAATTTCAGCCTAACGAATGTTATCTCATTGGTTAACTGGATTATCGCGCTTGCATTTACCATCACCATGCCACGCCTTAAAGTGATTGTTGTGGTACCTGTAGTTTATGCCTGCTCGGTATTGTCGGTTGCCCTACTCTGGCTATTGCCGCCGCAGTTTATTACTCACTTTGATTTACATCCTGAACTACTCGCCCACGTCGTATTGTCATTGATGGCATATAGCGCCATGATGATTGCAGCGTTATACGCCATTCAACTTTGGTTTATTCAAAACAAACTTAAAAAGAAACAATTGATGATGAGCCCTGCAATGCCACCGTTAATGACGGTAGAAAAGCAGCTTTATCATCTGATTATTATTGGCTTTGTATTATTAAGCTTGTCGTTAATCACTGGTTTTGTGTTTTTAGAAGATATGTTTGTTGACGGTAAAGGCCATAAAGCCGTGCTCTCAATGGTTGCTTGGGTCGTTTATGCCATTATGTTGTGGCAACAATATACCGTAGGCTGTAGAATCCGTACCGCGGTTATCTACAGTTTATCTGGCGCAGGGTTGCTTTCATTAGCCTACTTTGGCGCAAGGATTGTTAAAGAGCTGATATTAAACTAATTAAGCTATTTAATATTGAGATAACCACTCGCATCTCATTGAATCATCAATAAGATAACTTGACACTAACAGCCATTCATAAATAATGGCTGTTAGGATTATATACATTGGTGTTTTTCACTAATTTTACTGTACTTTAATGGGCCTTTTTTGGACGCTATATCTACCAGCGCACTCCTTATTTTTCTTTTCGTATTGATTGTGATTTCTGCCTACTTCTCTGGTTCTGAAACGGCAATGATGAGCCTGAACCGATACCGCTTACGGCATCTTGCTGGTAATGGACACAAAGGTGCTCAACGTGCGTTAAAGATGCTTGACCGCCCCGACAGACTCATTGGTTTAATTCTTATTGGTAATAACCTTGTCAACATTTTGGCCTCTGCAATTGCGACCATTGTAGGGATGCGTTTGTTTGGCGATATGGGAGTTGCAATTGCAACTGGTGTGCTTACCCTTGTGGTATTAGTCTTTGCTGAAGTGACGCCAAAAACCTTTGCGGCATTGCATCCAGAACGTATCGCGTTTCCATCTAGTATTTTATTAGGTTGGTTATTAGTACTGTTGTCGCCATTAGTTAAGGTAATCAATTTAATTACCTCGGGCTTTTTACGCTTAATGGGCATTAAAACAGTAAAAACCAGTGATGCACTTAGCCAGGAAGAATTACGCACTGTAGTGCATGAAGCTGGTGCCCTCATCCCTCAGCGTCACCAAGAGATGCTGTTGTCTATTCTTGATTTAGAAAAAGTCACCGTTGAAGATATTATGATTTCGCGTGCTGACATCTACGCCATTAACGTTAGTGATGATTTTAAGCTCATTAATAAAATGGTTATACAAAGCCCTCACACCCGCGTACTGGTGTACCGTGACAATATTGACGATGCTGTAGGCTTTATTCATTTGCGTGATGCTCTGCGCTTACAGTCTAAAGAACAATTCAGTAAATCATCTTTGTTGCGCGCCGTAAAAGAGCTGTACTTCATTCCAGAAGGCACACCGTTAAACGTGCAGTTATCTAACTTTCAGCATAATAAAGAGCGTATTGGCTTAGTGGTTGATGAGTATGGTGATATTCAAGGTCTAGTAACCTTAGAAGACATTTTAGAAGAAATTGTCGGTGACTTTACCACTTCAATGATCACGACCCCGAGTGAAGACATTAACATACAACAAGATGGCAGTTTCTTGATTGATGCGACCATTAACATCCGTGACCTCAATAAAGAAATGAAATGGAACCTACCCATCGATGGTCCTAAAACATTAAATGGTTTAATCATCGAGTTCCTTGAAGACATTCCTGCTGCCAGCACCAGTTTACATATTGCCGGGTATCAAATTGAAGTCGTAGAAGTTGCTGACAATATGATTAAAGCCGTCAGGGTGTTACCTGGCAACCTCGACGTTATTGTAGAAGATGACGATGAATAACCATTTTTATCGTCAAACTTAACCCAGTAAAACCCAAAAGGCGCTTAATGCGCCTTTTGTTTTATTAAGTTCAAACTAGCCACGAAGTTTAGCTTCAAGTGCGCGACGCTTATCGCGTGCAATCGGTTTAATCTCAGCTTCTAAGTTTTTCTCCCAGCCAAACATAAAGTACAACTCCGCCATAAGAAAAAACGGACCAATTAATAACTGATTTAAGTCGTCCATAAAAGCAGGTTTGGCTTTTTCATATTTATGGCCAACAAACTGAATAACCCAACCAATCACAAAAATACTAATCGCAATGACAAAGGGATGTGCGCTATGCACTACCCGTTCAGTGGTATACAAAACCGGTAAAATAAACAGTACTAGGCCTAATGCAAGACGGACATGTAGCATCATATAATAAGCTAGCACAACGACGGTGACGACCATTGCCAAACTGATCTGATAATCTTGCCACGCGACTCTTAGCGTGCCTAACATTAAAAACGCAGACCAAATAATCATAGGAACCCCAATAAAATGGGTGCGAATATTGTTAGGGTTTAAGTGGACACTTTTATAGGTTGATAATTGCTCTACCGCCGATTTCATTTTGAGTCTCGTTATATTAATTGTTGTTATCTTGTTAATTTAACCTAGTTTAGCTGCTTTTAAAAGGCACAAAAAAAGGCGCTAATGCGCCTTTAATCAAATAATCAAGATGGCAGAGTAAAGCGGTTTAGGTTTCTAGCACCACTGTAGCAACCGCATAATGTTGCTCATCTGCAATGCTAATAAAGCCTTTACTACCGCCAAGTTGTACTAATCGCGCCTGTGCGCCATCAGAAAAACGAATAACTGGGGCACCATTAGCATCATTATCAATATGAATATGCTGAAACGACACTCCTCGGCCAATGCCCGTGCCTAATGCTTTGGCAGCGGCTTCTTTTGCGGCAAATCGCTTTGCTAAAAAACGCTCTGCTTGCGTAGACTGCAGGTATATCGCCAGTTCAGACACAGTCAGTACCCGCTTAGCTAATCTGTCGCCTAAACGTTCACGCTGCTCATGTATCCGCGCTATCTCAACAATATCGGTACCAATCCCAACGATTGCCATTACTCGCCTCTGCGGCCTTCTAACATCAGCTTTTTCATATCACGCACGGCGGTTTCTAAGCCGTCAATCGCAGCTCGCGCTATCACGGCATGGCCGATATTAAGCTCGTATAATTCCGGAATGGCCGCGATAGCTTTAACATTATGATAATGCAGACCATGGCCAGCATTCACCACTAAACCTTTACTGTGCGCATATTTAGCCATTTCAGTAATGCGGGCTAACTCTTGGGCTTGTTCTGCATCGGTATGTGCATCTGCATAACAGCCTGTGTGAATTTCGATGTACGGAGCACCAACAGCCACCGCGGCATCAATTTGGGCTTTATCTGCATCAATAAATAACGACACGTTAATCCCCTCTGCGGCTAAACGAGTCACAGCAGAGGAAATTTTGTCTAATTGCCCGGCAACATCTAAACCACCTTCAGTGGTGAGCTCTTCGCGTTTTTCAGGAACTAAACAGGCATATGCGGGTTTAATTTCGCAAGCGATAGCAATCATTTCTTCGGTAACAGCAAACTCAAAATTCATACGGGTTTTAAGGGTTTTAGCTAATAAGTAAACATCGCGGTCTTGAATATGACGACGGTCTTCACGCAAATGAATCGTAATACCATCGGCACCGGCATGTTCAGCTACTGCTGCTGCATGTATTGGATCAGGGTAGTTAGTGCCACGAGCCTGACGCAATGTAGCAATGTGATCGATGTTAATACCTAATAGAATTCCGCTCACACCGAGCTCCTTAAAATTAATAAACGAAGAGATAAGCTTAGAGTTAACTTGTACAAAATGAATTGTACTTGGTTAATGCCATAATACGAAAAGCTTATTGCGCATTTTTGGTAAATAACTGCCGACTTAACAGCGGCTTGTTACCCAGTAAAGGGGTTAATAAATAACGCATCAAACCTTTAGCTTGATTAAGGTGCTCTGTTTGCAATTGCTGTGTGGCTAATGCTGTTAACATTGCACCGCTTAACTGGCCTTTACCATTCGTAAAACCTTCTTTATGTTGTACCACAGGTAAAAAACCACTTTCGGCGACAAAGCGATAGTGACAATCGGTAGCTAATGCATGACCCAATGTGTCATAACTTAGTGAGGGAAAAGCGCCTAATTCAAGCAACAATGCCATTTCAAAATAACGTAAGTGACTAGAGCAAAAACCTTTGGCAAGTGACATCAGTGCGCGGTGATAATCTATAAATAACCCTTCAGCTTGATGTTCTACTGACAACAGTCGCACCAATAACTCATTTAAATAAAAGCCAGAATACAAACTATTGCCCACTAACGGCATTGCAGGAGCTGCAGCTTCGATTTGAGTAATGTTTTTTAAACCGAGATTTTTGGCTTCTGATTGGGCACTGAACTGAATAATGAGAGGTTGAAAAGGTTGTAAAATACTTTTGATTGAGCGCTTACCTGTGCCAACCCGTGTTATAGCATCGACACGGCCAACGCCTTCTATCAATAAATTGACAATCACACTCGATTCGCGAAAAGGACGGTGATGTAATACATAGCCACGTTTCATGGTGGCCATGCCTACAACATAACGCTAAACAGCAAGGTTGGCGACTTAGTCTTCGCCATAACCTAAGCTTCTTAGGGCGCGCTCATCATCAGCCCAGCCAGACTTCACTTTTACCCACACTTCAAGAAATACTTTATTGTCGAATAGGGTTTCCATATCAAGACGTGACTGGGTAGCGATCGTGCGAATACGCTCACCTTTATTACCAATTACCATACGTTTTTGACCATCACGTTCAACGAGGATCAGCGCATTAATTTGATAAACACCGTTATCCATCATTTTAAATTGCTCAATCTCAACGGTCGCATCGTATGGCAGCTCGTCACCTAAAAAGCGCATGAGCTTTTCACGGACAATTTCAGAGGCCATAAAACGCTGTGAGCGGTCAGTAACATAGTCTTCAGGGAAGTAAAATGGCGCTTCAGGTAACGACTCGCGCGCCATATCTAAAATACGCTGAACGTTAGTGCCTTTGCTTGCTGATATTGGCAATATTTCGTCAAAGTCGAACTTTTTCGCTAATTCAGTTAAATATGGGAACAAGGACTCTTTATCTTTGATGTTATCAACTTTGTTGATGGCTAAGATAATTTTACGATCGTCATTACGGTGTTGAAGCTTTTGTAATACCATATCGTCGTCAGCAGTCCAGGTCATGCCGTCGACCACAAAGATAACCATGGCAACATCGGCTAACGAACTCGCTGCTGCGCGGTTCATTAAGCGGTTAATGGCACGTTTTTCTTCAATGTGTAAACCGGGTGTATCAATAAACACAATTTGTTGAGCGCCATCGGTATGGATCCCCATAATACGGTGACGCGTCGTTTGCGGTTTTTTAGAGGTGATACTGACTTTTTGACCAAGCAACTTGTTCAATAATGTCGATTTACCCACATTTGGCCGACCGACAATCGCCACCATGCCACAATAAGTGACATCATATTGTGCGGCGGCAGTTGGCGCTGCTTGGTTCATCCTTGCCAGCAGTTCATCTAAGCTAGGTTCTTGTTCAGTACCCGCTGGCAAGTCTGTTTTTTTGGTCATTTATTCAGTAACTCCAATACCTGAGCAGCAGCAAGCTGTTCAGCTTTTCTTCTAGAACTTGCCACACCAGTGACAACCTCGTTTAATTCACTAATTTTGCATTCAACGGTAAAGGTTTGATCATGCGCTTCACCTTCAACGGCCACAACTTGATAGTCTGGTAATGGTTTTTTAAACCCTTGAAGATGTTCTTGTAATATCGTTTTAGGATCTTTTTGATTAATTCCTGGCTTTATTTTAGCTAAACGTTCGGCATACCAAGTCAGTAATAACTTACGACAGACCTCAAGGTCGGCATCAAGGTATATGGCGCCAATAATAGCTTCTACGGCATCCGCTAAAATGGATTCACGTCTAAAGCCACCACTTTTTAACTCACCAGAGCATAAATATAAGTAATCACCCAGTTTAAACTCTTTTGCAATTAAGGTGAGCGTGTCACCTTTCACCAAGGTGGCGCGCATACGACTTAAGTCGCCTTCAGTGGCTTTGGGAAACTGGTGATATAACGCATCAGAAATGACTATCGATAAAATCGAATCACCTAAAAATTCTAAACGTTCATTATGCTTATTTGCTGCACTGCGATGTGTTAACGCCTGTGTCAACAACTCAATGTTGTTAAACTCATACCCTAAAGTGCGGCTTAAACGCGGCAAATTTTTTATGGGTTCCATCAATGTATTCCACCTGCTCTTTCAAAACGCACACCAGTAGGAGTCCAAGTGGGTAGCCAATCATTAGGGCTGCGTTCAAATTCAAAACTAATCCAAATAGCAACCGCTTTACCTACGAGGTTTTCTTCAGGTACAAATCCCCAAAAACGGCTGTCAGTACTATTATCTCGGTTATCGCCCATGGCAAAATACATACCTTGGGGCACCAAAAACTCACCCGCAGGCATGCTTGGTTGAGGATAAAAATGTTGTCTAAAATCAGGGCGTGATGGGTTAATTAAAATATCATGATTAACCTCACCTAATTGCTCATTTAAGCGGATCAATGGCACGTCATTTTGGCTAAACTCACCGCGGTTAAGCTCTGTATGTTCAATCAATTTTGGCTCGGCACAATCTTTGCCCGTATCACACGCTTCTTGAATCATTAACTGTTTATTACGGTAAATAATCTTGTCGCCTGGCAGACCTACAACCCGCTTAATATAGTCAATTTTCGGGTTTTCAGGGTATTTGAATACAAATACATCACCGCGCTCAGGCTCGCCAGTTTCAACTAATTTACTGCGCCATACCGGATCGCGTAAACCATAGCTGAATTTCTCAACCAAAATAAAGTCACCCACTAACAGTGTAGGCATCATTGAGCCAGATGGGATTTGAAATGGCTCATAAATAAACGAACGTAATATCATCACAAACGCGATAACAGGAAAAATAGAATGGGCGGTTTCGACTAAAATGGGTTCACGAACGATTTTGTCAATGGCATCTTCGCTTAACTCACTTGCATTGGCTTGAGCTAACACGAGCTTCTCACGGCGTTTCGGCGCAAAAAAGACCACATCAATTAACCAGATAAGACCACTACCTAAGGTTACGAGCACTAGAATAAGCGAAAAATAGGCTGCCATTACTGATTTATCTCCTGCAGGATGTTGGTGTTTGCATTGCTCGGGCTAATTACCCAATGTTACTCAATCCAGTATGGTGATTCACTTGCAAACATTCACCCTGTTGAGTGTTACAAAATATATAGTAAAAATAACGATAACGCCGCAATACGCGGCGTTATTAGAAAAACTAAATCAATTAATTATTATTAATCGTTTAATTTAAGTACCGCTAAGAATGCTTCTTGTGGCACTTCAACGTTACCGACTTGCTTCATGCGCTTTTTACCTTCTTTCTGCTTATTAAGCAGTTTCTTCTTACGCGACACGTCGCCACCATAACATTTAGCTGTGACGTCTTTACGTAATGCTTTAATGGTTGAGCGAGCAATAATCTGGCTACCAACAGCAGCCTGAATCGCGATATCAAACATTTGGCGCGGGATTAACTCTTTCATTTTTTCAACAAGTGCTAAACCACGGTGACGAATGTTAGAGCGGTGAATAATCATCGCTAACGCATCAACACGATCGCCGTTGATCAAAATATCTAAACGCACCATGTCGGCAGCATCAAAACGAATAAAGTTGTACTCAAGTGATGCATAACCACGACTGGTTGATTTTAGACGGTCAAAGAAGTCCATAACCACTTCAGCCATTGGCAAGTGATACGTCACGGCCACCTGATTACCGTGATACACCATATTGGTTTGCGAGCCACGTTTTTCAACACAAAGCGTGATCACATTACCTAAGTACTCTTTAGGCACCAAGATGTTGGCTTCAACGATTGGCTCACGCAGTTCTTCAATATTGTTCAGTGCAGGTAAATCCGATGGATTATCAACATAAACGATATCGCCGTTGGTCATCACGACTTCGTAGACTACGGTAGGCGCTGTAGTGATTAAATCAAGGTTATACTCACGCTCTAGACGCTCTTGAACAATCTCCATGTGGAGTAAGCCCAAGTAACCAATACGGAAACCAAAACCAAGTGCACTTGATGTTTCAGGTTCAAAAAACAGTGATGCATCATTTAAGCTTAACTTGTTTAGCGCATCGCGAAAGTTTTCGTATTCATCAGTAGAGATTGGGAAAACACCCGCATAAACCTGTGGCGTAACCTTTTGGAAACCAGGTAACGGCTTTTCAGCGCCATTTTTAGCATGGGTTAAGGTGTCACCTACAGGTGCACCATGGATTTCTTTAATGCCAGAAATCACATAACCTACTTCACCAGCTCGTAGCTCAGGTTCATCTTGCTGTTTAGGCGTAAAAATACCTACACGGTCTGCGTTGTAGTTTTGGCCGGTCGACATCACTTTAAATTTGTCGCCTTTCTTTAATACGCCGTGCTTAATGCGTACTAACGACACTACACCTAGGTATGCGTCAAACCATGAATCGATAATTAAGGCTTGTAAAGGGGCGTTCTCATCACCTTCAGGTGGAGGAATCTTAGCGATAATTTCTTCTAAAACTAAATCAACACCAATACCGGTTTTAGCTGAACAACGCACAGCATCCTTGGCATCAATACCAACAATGTCTTCAATTTCTGCGGCAACACGCTCAGGTTCGGCTTGCGGTAAGTCGATTTTGTTGAGGACGGGTACAACATCTAGATTCATGTCTAGTGCGGTGTAACAGTTCGCTAATGTTTGCGCTTCAACACCTTGACCAGCATCAACCACTAATAATGCACCTTCACAGGCAGCAAGCGAACGTGATACTTCATAAGAGAAGTCAACGTGGCCTGGAGTGTCAATAAAGTTTAATTGGTAGGTATTACCATCTTTTGCATGGTAATCAAGTGTTACGCTTTGGGCTTTAATCGTAATGCCACGCTCACGTTCTAGATCCATTGAATCTAAAACCTGTGCAGCCATTTCACGGTCAGTTAAGCCGCCACATACCTGGATCAGGCGATCGGATAAAGTTGATTTACCATGGTCGATATGGGCAATAATCGAGAAGTTTCTAATGTGTTTCATTATGCTGCAATGACTACTACTAAATTTGATTAAAATTAAGGTGGCAAATTGTACCTGATTAGGGTGGCAATACCAATCAGATTCAGCAATAGTCTCTATTTTGCTCCTAAGAAGGGTTAAAATACGATGTTTATGGGGGTAATTATAGTGCGAACGGGGATTAGTTAAAGCTAGATTTTATGGTTAACTAGTCTAACTCAGGGCTTATTTAGCCATGATTAGCACTAATAACACCCACTTCTTGGCCTAAATAGGCGATGATCACAGGCGACGCTTGAGCTTCTAGCTTTGCGGCTAGGCGCTTTCCGATAATCCATGCAATTGAAGCACCGATGACCGCAAACACCATAGCTGATGTATTGGTATTTATATCTAATCCTAGCGCAAGGAGGTGACCAAACGCCGCAAACACAAACAAGCCGAGTAAAGGCAATAGATACACTAATGCCGCAGCTTTGATGATAACGCTTTCAGGTAAACCAATTTTAAGTAAATCGCCTTCATGGCAAGGTTTATTTGCCGGTAATGAAAAGCGCTGAGTTTTTACTGAAAACGCTTTGGCGATGGTTGAGGTTCCGCAATTTTCGCTACTCGCACAATGATTACAGGCGCTTTTTAATTCAACTTCCACAGTAGCTCAGCCTTGTTGATAATCAACCACACGGGCAATTTCTTCCATCATTGATGATTGTGGCGCTGTTGATTGGCTCATAAATAAAACCTATTGCTTGAGATAATTCAATATTAACACAAAGTGAAATAACACCGTAGCGCCTTTGAGTAACCTAGGCCGGTATCTGGCAGACAAAAAGAAAGGAAGTATAAAAAGAAATAATGGGTTAAAGCATCATGGTAACCATCATACTTTAACCATTTAGGTAGGCTATTTTAATACCAAACTGTTGGCTATTCGCTCTAGCGTTTCAGAGGGGACTTTGCCAATGGCAACGACCTCAAGCCCCCCGACTTTCACTACAACCATTGATAAACCGTTACGGGTCAGTAATTCATTAGGCAAAGGGTTTTCGCCGGAGCGAGCAACATAAACTGATACATTTGCTAAACCGTCGGTTAAGGCAATATATTCAACCGGTTCATGAATGCCAATCAATCGATGATGGTCACGAACAACCACGTCAAACCCTTGCGGTAACCAAGTAAACTGCCAATTTTTACCGTCAGTACGCTCAGCTTGATTGATCACTGCTGGCCAATCTTGCTTAGCGGCTTCGATTAAAATATTAGCCGGCTCAGACAGTTCAAATAACTCAACCACCATAGTTTGTTCAAGCAGTTGCTTTTCTTGGTTTAAAGTGTCAAATCGTAACGGTAAATATGTTTCCATATCGACCCAAACTTGCGCATCGTAACGATTTTCATCTTTTGCCAGTAAGCGGATCATTTGTCCAGGGCGTCCAGCGATTCGGCTACGGCCACCAATAACAAACTGATAACCTTGCTCCAGTTGGCTAATATCGCCAGCTAAAGCCGCAGGCCACACCCCTTGTATACGCGGAGCACTGACACTGTACGCGGGTTGATCATGTTCGATAAAGGTAACTCGACTACCAACACGAATGGCGTTTTTAGGCGGATCATTAAGGTATTCAAGCAATGCAACCTCTTGATTGTCGACAATACCATGGATATACACCAACGGGCGTATATGATCAGCTTGGAGTTGAATAATAGAAACTTTGAATTGCTTATCTCGCATAGCCTGGCTCAAATTTTTAAGCCAAGCTTTTGCAGATAAATCTTCTTCAGCGTGTGTAGAAAAGGTTAAAACTAACAGTGCTAGCAGGATAAGGCGCAAGCTAACTCCTAAATTGATAAGCCAAGGTTTAGCTGCAGATTATGGATTAATCGCAGCATCTTGATTGCTATTTTCGTCGATAACGACACCAGGATTCAAGCGCTGTTGCAACATATGGTCCTGAATATAAGCATTAATTCGACGACGTTGTTCAATGACTTGATCGTTTGAATAATTCTGCTGATTCTGCACCGTACCGGTTTGATAACTTACAGGAGACACTGTACCCACTAAAGGACGTGTGGTTAATACCGGTAATGGTGACTCTGCATCATTCGTTTGATTGTAAGACTGCACACCCACAATCGCGACCATAGCAACTGTCGCGGCAATAGCATATTGGCCAAACTGTTTGAAAAATGGCACTACATTGCTGGTTTTAGCTGCTGGGGCAACATGTTCCGCTAGCTCAGTTTGCTGAGTTTTAGGGGCAATAATTGTTGGTTCAAGGTCAATTGCTGCCATGATGTTAGCAGAAAGATCTAAGTCAATGGCCTCAGGCAATTCGCCGCGCATCGTATCACCAATCATGTGATAACGTTGCCATTGTTCATGTGAATCAACGTCAGCAGAGAGTTGCGCTAATGTTTTATCATCGGCTTCACCATCAACTGCTGCAGATACCCACTCTTGACTTGATTTAAGCATTATTCACCTATTTAGCGTTAAGGCAGTTACTTTTCCAGCAAAGGCTGGAGCTGTTTGTCGATTGCTTCACGAGCGCGGAAGATACGTGATCTAACGCATTCCGACCGGACAATCCATGATATTGGCAATATCTTCGTAACTCATACCGTCTAGTTCTCTAAGCGATATCGCCATTTTTAATTCTTCAGGCAATGTATCGAGCGTATCAAAGATCACTTTACTCATTTGATCTTTCATTAATAAACGCTCTGGTGATGCAAACTCTTTTAGCGCATCACTACCTTCGTAATATTCTGCATCTTCAACATCCACATCGTTTGCAGGTGCTCTGCGCCCTTGTGAAGTAAGATGGTTTTTTGCGGTGTTTACCGCAATGCGGTACAACCAAGTATAAAATGCACTCTCACCACGAAAATTTGCTAACGCTCTATATGCTTTAATAAAGGCTTCTTGTGTTACATCTTGCACATCCGCTTGGTTGCGAATATAACGAGAAATCAAACTCATCACTTTATTTTGATACTTCAGCACTAACAGGTTAAATGCGTTTTTATCGCCTTGCTGTACTCGCTCAACTAATTGTTGATCACTATATTGTCCACTCATCCGAGCCGACTACTCCTAAATCTGTAATACTGATTTCTCAGTCGCTCGAATCCTGTTCATATAAGTAGACTCACTGATATGAAAAAAGTTCGATGTTGAATTAAAAAAAGTTAATTAATTTGAGATAAAATAAAATATCTCGTTAAAACCTCAATAAAGCTCGCTGTAAAAGTACCCAGTTAAGGTGATTTGATTTACTATTATCAAACCACTTGGCTATACCATGATACCTGATGAAACAAGCAGTTGAACACCAATCTGACATTTTGGTCATCGGCAGCGGTGCTGCAGGACTGACTTTAGCATTACATTTAGCTGAAAAATCAAAAGTAATTCTTCTTTCTAAAGCGCCTTTATCAGAAGGTTCGACCTTATATGCACAAGGCGGAATCGCATCTGTGTTTGATGAAGGCGACACAATTGAGTCTCACGTCAGTGACACTCTGATTGCTGGCGCTGGATTATGCGACAAATCAGTCGTGACTTACACAGCTGAAAACGCCAAAGGTGCCATGCAATGGCTCATTAATTGCGGCGTTGCATTTGATAAAGAAGAAAATAACACTGCTGATAGCTCTGCTTCAATGCCTTATCACCTTACACGTGAGGGAGGCCACAGTCATCGACGTATTTTACATTCTGCCGATGCTACGGGTAAAGCGGTACAAACCACTTTGCAAGAGTGTGCATTAGCTCATCCCAATATCACTGTTCTAGAGCGTTATAACGCCATCGATTTAATCACTACACGCAAATTACACCGGCCAGGCAACCGCGTACTAGGTGCTTATGTTTGGAATAGAGATGAAGAGCATGTCGAAACGGTCAAAGCAAAATTTGTTGCTTTAGCCACTGGCGGCAGCTCAAAAGTATATCAATATACTTCAAACCCGGATATTGCCAGTGGTGATGGAATTGCCATGGCCTGGCGTGCAGGATGCCGTGTTGCCAACATGGAATTTAATCAATTTCATCCAACGTGTTTATTCCACCCTAATGCCAGAAACTTTCTCCTCACAGAAGCATTACGTGGTGAAGGCGCTTATTTACGTCGCCCTGATGGCAGCCGCTTTATGCCAGACTTTGATGAACGTGCAGAGTTGGCGCCTCGCGATATTGTGCAACTCGTGCTATCGATTATGAAATGAAGCGTTTGGGTGCAGATTGTGTTTATTTAGACATTAGCCACAAACCTGCGGACTTTATTATTAAGCACTTTCCAACCATTTATCAGCGATGCCTTGAGTTAGGTATCGATATGACGAAAGACCCCATCCCTGCGGTACCTGCCGCTCACTACACCTGTGGTGGTGTGATGACCGATTTACATGGTCAAACCGACATCAACGGTTTGTACGCTATTGGTGAAGTCGCCTACACAGGTTTGCACGGTGCTAATCGCTTAGCCAGCAACTCATTATTAGAGTGTTTAGTGTTTGCGCGCGCCGCTTCACACGACATTGAAAGTCAGCTGCATAAAATTGCTGCGCCTTGCACATTACCGGCATGGGATGAAAGTAAAGTGAGTAACTCGGACGAAGAAGTGGTCATTGCCCATAACTGGCACGAGTTGCGCTTATTTATGTGGGATTACGTTGGTATTGTGAGAACTGATAAGCGTTTAGAGCGCGCATTACGGCGTTGTTTAATGCTGCAACAAGAAATTGAAGAGTATTA
Organism: Shewanella phaeophyticola; assembly: GCF_025398315.1. GTDB lineage: Bacteria > Pseudomonadota > Gammaproteobacteria > Enterobacterales > Shewanellaceae > Shewanella > Shewanella phaeophyticola. The sequence continues at coordinate 606,962 of NZ_JAODOQ010000001.1, read as the reverse complement.
TTCAAACTTCCGTGTCAGCAATAACTTATTAGAGTTGCGTAATTTAGTTCAAGTAGCTGAGTTGATCATTCGCTGCGCGATGGATCGCAAAGAGAGCCGTGGGTTACATTATAACATCGATTACCCAGAGCAATTTGACAACCCTAAACCAACCATTTTACAGCCTGGACGCTAGGGTCTGTTGATCTTTCAAGGTTATTTTTGCAGCGAATTGTTGGCCATTACTCATATACAACTGCAAGGCAGAGACTTTGAGGTGTAGTTATTCTACATAAAAAGTCGATAACGCAGTAAAAATGGCCAACAAACGCTGCCCGAAGGGTTCGGCTAAAAACGTTTTACTCTTTGTTGAATGATTCTTTGCAAATAAAGAGTTGCTTAGATTGCTAGGCATCAATCCATTCGCCTCGATTAAAACGTTTTTAACTCGAACAAAATTCAAACAGCAAAGATCAACAGACCCTAGGTAATCTTAAGTTGTAATAATAACCGGCACAGAATGCGATATTCTGTGTCGGTTAACATATCATGCCATACCCACAATATTCGCCGATCTCCCGAATGAATATCTTGTAAAAATATCATGCAAAATAAAGGATTCACTAGCGCCCGACGACAAAAATCGACAAGATAAGTTTGCGATGAATGCTCAACAATCTGAGCTGAGCCACGTTTATCAAGACTAAAAATACACTGCCAGCGGGTTAATTTTCGCCAACAATAAACCATTAGGCATAAGGTCAATAAAACGAGGAATAATTGTGCATAAACCAACAATGATGATTCCAGGTTTGGCCACGCAAGAAAACTGCACAGTATCACAGCAAAAAAACACACGAGGGCTAAGCGGGACAAAAACGACGCACTCAACCCAAATTGATGAAGATGAGTGCGGGGAGAAAAATTAGAGACTGGAACGGGCTTAAGGTTCGGCTCGACCACGGACTTTAACTACCATCGCGGCAAGCTGCTGATCAGGGCATTGTTCATGACCATAAACCAAGCAAATAACTCTGGGTCTTCGCATTCTAACAAGCGAATAAATGTTTGCTTGTCGGTATCAGCTAATGCTTCATAGTGCGCTTCAACAAAAGGTTGAAACAAGACATCTAACTCTAACATTCCGCGACGGCATGCCCAGCGTACACGAGCAATATTCATTAATTCCAACACAAATCTCCTGATGTCTATATCACAAATATACCAATCATATTAACAGCCTAAAGCGTAAAAATGGCCAGAGAAGATCCCGATAGGTATTAGTTTATACGGTGTTCAAAATCTTGTACTTGGCGATCTTTACCCGCAAACAAGTCATCAAAATCAGTCGCCAGTAACGATTTAACTGACGGATGTTGAATCATTCGTTCGGCAAACATCACATGATATTCTTCTTTAATATCGGTCGTTTCACCAAGTAAAACCATTCCTTGCGACAGTATATCATGACGATAAATAGACGGTGCGACAAAAATGCCCCGGTTAAAATAACCAAATGCTTTCATCATTTCGGCATCATCAAACTCACCTAAAATATTCACATCGAGGTTTTTTTCAGCAAACCAGCCATGTAATTGTTGTCCAAGTGAGGTGCGTTTACTCGGAATAAGTAATTTATACTCCTCTAAACATGCAGGAAATGGCAGCGTTGATGGTTGCGCCGCAAAAAAACTGATGCCACATTCACCCAATTTTTTTGACAAAATCTCAGGAAACTTTAATGAGCCACCGGCGCAATCAGATAAAATCATATCTAATTTATGCCCTCTTAAGCGCTCAATTAAGCTTTCGTGTGTAGACTCATAACAGGCCAAGTGTACCGAACCATCACTTGGGATCACCGTTAATAACACTCGGCTCACGAGTGCTTTCGATAACGCATCTGCAATGCCGACTTCAAACAACAAAGAGTTATTTTTTTGATAATTGAGTAAGTCGAGCATTTCATAACTCAAACTAAACATTTTATCGGCATAACGAAACACCAACTCACCCAACTCTGTCGCTTCTAAATTGCGCCCAACTCGTTTAAACAAGCTCCCTTTTAAACGTTCTTCTAAGGCGCGTATTTGCCCTGTAATCGTTTGCGGAGCAAGACATAATGCTTCGGCGGCTTTGGTCACTGAGCCTTTTTTTGTACCATCCAAAAATAATACAGGTGGTTATAATTTAAATGCTGCATACCATTCAGAAACCTAAAAAAATTATTAATCTACTATAACAAATAACTCACCGAACCCACGCTAAAAATACTGACATAAAAAAACGCAGCCAAAAGGCTGCGTTTTGATAACTCGATAGTTATTTGGGGCGTGGGCAATCTAATATTGTTGTAATAACGCTTTCTAGCTCATCACTGTTACTCACATTTTTCAACGCCACTTGCTCCGCTAGTGCCGATACCACTTCTGACTTAACCAGTATATGGCTAGAGCAGTAATTAACATTGGCAGTTTGGTAACGCTTACCTGCACGATATTTAAGGGCTCGAGACTCATAATTATTCGGATCGATACGTTTTTTAGCCTGATTGTCACGATACATCAATGCGCCATCAACCACGCCCTCAAGATAACTTTGGCATGTTGCAGATTCTGCAGACTCCAAGCAAACATCAAATGAATTTGCCGACGCTGGAATAACAATAACACTCAACAATAATCCTAGAGATAATTTAATTAGTTTCATGGCTTCCTCCTGAATTAGGCAGTACTTTGGCTAACCAAAAATAACCAATCAGCGCTGCAAATAACGAACCTGTTAAAATACCTAACCTTGCATAATCACCAAACTCTACAGGTGAATGTTCAAATGCTAATGACGAAATAAACACCGACATAGTAAACCCAATACCACACATCACTGCGACAGGGGTAATATGTCTCCAGCCAATACCGGGGGGTAATTCAGCTAACTTCAGTTTTACCGCCACATAACTAAATAAAAATACTCCAATAGGTTTACCTAACATCAAGCCCATAATGATCCCCAGAGTAATCGGTTCTGCAAACGATTCGAATGACATATTGGTCAATGACAAACCTGCGTTAGCAAATGCGAATACCGGAAGAATTAAAAACGTACTCCACGGATGTAGCTGGTGTTCTAAATGTCCTGATGGTGATGTGCCATCTTTTGCTCGTAACGGGATACAAAATGCAATGATGACACCAGCTAAGGTAGCATGAACACCAGACTTTAATACTGCAACCCACAAGATAAATCCAACTAAGGCATATGGCGTTATAGAGGTTACCCCTTTTCGATTCAGCGCCACCATCAAAACAATAGACACTGCAGCAATAATTAAACTGGTCATTGATAAATCAGTGCTGTAAAACAGCGCAATAATCACAATAACACCTAAATCATCAATAATTGCCAAGGCCAATAAAAACACCTTTAACGCCACAGGTACTCTATTGCCCAGCAATGCCATAATCCCCAAAGCAAACGCGATATCTGTTGCTGCAGGAATAGCCCAGCCGACTTGGGTTTCTGGGTTAGAATAATTAAATGCTAAGTAAAATAGCGCCGGGAATACCATCCCACCAATCGCCGCAAACGTCGGTAAAGAAGCTTTAGCAACACTCGACAGTGCCCCCTCTAACAACTCACGTTTAACTTCGAGTCCAATCAATAAAAAGAATAACGCCATTAAGCCATCATTAATCCATAACAATAATGGTTTATTGATATCCAATTCGCCGACACGTAATTGAACTCCTGTACTCAATAAGCCCTGATACAAATCAGCTAAAGGCGAATTTGCCAATATCATTGCCAAGGCCACCGCGACCATTAACAAAATACCACCGGCAGACTCTTGGCTTAAAAAGTTTCTAATTGCACGCTCCATATGACACTCCTAAATGAACAATAGATTGACTTTATCGCATCCATTCAAACAATAATAATCGATTGTTTCTCACCTTAAACTCGGTATTTCCGAGGTATTGATAATTTTTAAGGTAACACACCTCACAATTAAACATTTCTTGTTTACAGATTTGAACGCCTTGATTAGGTATAATCACATTAAGCAAAAAAAGGAATTGAAACAAATGAAACAGTATTTAGATCTGTGTAAACGCATCGTCGACGAAGGACAATGGGTCAATAATGCCCGCACCAACAAAAAGTGTCTCACGGTAATCAATGCCGATTTAACTTATGATGTTGGCAACAATCAATTCCCACTGGTTACTACCCGCAAAAGTTTTTGGAAATCTGCCATTGCAGAAATTCTAGGTTATTTACGCGGCTACCAAAATGCAGCTGATTTTAGAGCTCTTGGCACCAAAACATGGGACGCTAACGCTAACGACAACCAAGCATGGTTAAATAATCCTAATCGCAAAGGTCAAGACGACATGGGGTTAATATATGGTGCCCTTGGACGCGCTTTTCCTAAGCCTAGTGGCGGTCATGTCGATCTGCTTAAACAAATTGTAGAGGATTTGAGCAATGGCATTGATAACCGTGGAGAAATATTAACCTTTTACCATCCTGGCGCATTCGATCTGGGTTGTTTACGTCCTTGTATGTACGAACATCATTTTTCGCTCCTAGGTGATACCTTATACCTAAACAGTACTCAACGCAGCTGTGATGTGCCATTAGGGTTAAACTTTAATATGGTGCAAGTGTATGTACTGTTGGCATTAATGACTCAAATAACCGGCCATAAGCCTGGTAAGGCTTATCATAAAATTGTTAATGCGCATATTTATGAAGATCAATTGGCCTCATGCGTGATATTCAATTAACCCGTGAGCCATTTGATCCACCAAAGTTAATCATTAATCCAGAGATAAAGAGCTTAAAAGACATTGAAACCTGGGTCACATTAGATGATTTTAGTGTTGAAGGTTATCAACACCATGACGCCATTCAATACCCATTTGCGGTATAAATAGACTAAAAGTCAACGCCCTTGTTATAACTTAGGGTCTGTTGATCTTTCAAGGTTGTTTTTGCAGCGAATTGTTGGTCATTACTCATATACAACTGCGCGGCAGAGACTTTGAAGTGTAGTTATTCTACATAAAAAGTCGATAACGCAGTAAAAATGGCCAACAAACGCTGCCCAAAGGGTTCGGCTAAAAACGTTTTACTCTTTGTTGAATGGATTTTGCTTAGATGACTAGGCATCAATCCATTCGCCTCGATTAAAACGTTTTTAACTCGAACAAAATTCAAACAGCAAAGATCAACAGACCCTAACAAGGGCGCTTATTACTCGTCATTTATTCATTGAATTAACTCAATAGCAGTTTCAAGCCAACCACCACGAGTAAACAGGCAAAAATCTTTCTCAATACCGGTGTCGGCCATGTGCTAGCCGCTTTTACACCAAGCGGTGCACACAATATCGAGCTAATAATGATTCCACCAAGGGCAGGTAAATAAATAAAACCAAACGCCCCAGGAGGTAGATTAGGAGCATCAAAGCCCGCAATCACGTAACCAATCGTGCCAGATATGGCAATAAACATTCCGGTTACCGACGAAAAACCAACAGCTTGGCGCATTTGTAAACCGCAATAACATAAAAATGGCACCAACAATACCCCGCCGCCAATCCCCATCAAGCCAGCAATTAACGCGATCAAAACAGAAACCGTAAACAACACCATAAACTTAGGCATTTCGTCGCCGGTTTTCACTTTTAGCGGAAACGCCATTTGTATGGCCATTAACACCACAAAAATCGCAAAGGTTTGTTGTAAGTTAGCTGACGATATTTGTTCTGACACAAATGCTGACGCTAACGACCCCACTACAATACCGGGCATAATGGGCTTAAATAACTGCCATGGCACATTGCCACGTTTATGATGTGCAGTTGCTGAAGACATTGAGGTTAAAATGATTGATGCCAACGAGGTCGCAATGGCAACATGAGTGAGTTGGGTAACGCTAATGCCAACAGAAGGTAATATATACAATAGTGCTGGTACAATGATAAGTCCGCCACCAATGCCAAGTAATCCGGCAAAGAAGCCAACAACAGCCCCAAGAAATAAACAAATAATAAAAACCTGTAGCATACTATCCATGACGATATCCTTATTTTTAGTTTTTAAACAATATGCTACATATTGGCTAATTGACTTGATCCATCTTATGGATTAATCAAATCGGCTAGGTCATGTTGCTGTAAAAACTGGCCTAATAATGTTCGCACTTGTTGGCCGTTAGATTGACATAACACAGTACTTAATAATTCAGATAATTCTTGTTGCGATACCCGTCTGAGTAGATAGTTGATTCTGGCCAGACTGGCTTGGTTCATACTGAGCTTATGGTAGCCCATAGCCACTAACAACAAAGCACCATAAGGTTCGCCTGCTAACTCGCCGCAGACACTCACATCTAAATCATATTGTTTACACTCATCAACGGCCATTTTAAGGGCGCGTAAAATGCCGGGATGATAGCTATCAAATAATGAACTCACACTGGGGTTGTTACGGTCGACCGCCAGTAAATATTGGGTTAAATCGTTACTGCCTACAGAAACAAAATCGACTCGTTTTGCCACATCGTGTAGTTGATACAATAATGCAGGTACTTCAAGCATCACCCCCACTTTAGGTCTAACTAAAATGGTATTGAGTTCTTGGTTTAATTCAGTAAAAGCTTGCTCAAGATACGTTAAGGTTTGGTCGATCTCATCTAGATTACTCACCATAGGCAGTAAAATTTGTAATTGATTGCCCTTTCCTGCTGCTTGCAGCATGGCTCTGAGTTGTACTAAAAACAATTCAGGATGATCAAGTGACAAACGGATACCGCGCCACCCTAAAAACGGGTTATCTTCTTTGATCGGAAAATAAGGTAAAGGTTTATCACCGCCAACATCCAAGGTACGCATTACCACAGGTCGCTCGCCTGCTGCACTTAGCACTTGTTTATATACATCAATTTGCTCGCTTTCACTCGGAAAGCGTTGATGTAACATAAACGGAATTTCAGTACGGTATAAACCAATCCCGTCGGCCCCTTCAGCAATTTCAGATGCTATGCCACTGAGTAAACCGGCATTAAGATATAGCTGGATCCCTTTGGCCATCTGTGGTCACCGATGGCAAACTTAGTTCTGCAGAAAATTGCTTTTGTTTTTCAACATCAGCATCAAGCAGTAATTGATATTCTTCAATGACAGCCGGTGATGGCGACACGAGTAGCTGACCTCGTGTGGCATTAAGCACTAATAACTTTTGATCGATGTCGGTCGACAATACATCGTCCATACCAACAATGGCAGGTACACCCAATGCGCGAGCTAAAATGGCTGCATGGGCATTTACACCACCACGTTCGGTAACAATACCCGCAAGCTTTTGGCGAGGAAACTCAGCCAATAATGTGGCATCGACTTCTTTAGCAACTAAAATAACCGGTTTGTCAGACTCAACTTCTAAGCGACCTGGCTCAATTAATTGGCGTAATACTTTTTGACCAAGCTCGCGAATGTCGCTTGCCCGTTCTTTTAAGTAGGGATCTTCCATCGCCAGAAATTGATCGATATAGCGAAGTGACACACGACTGACAGCACATTCAGATTGCCAACCAAGTGCGACCTCTCGAGCATACTCCCCGCCTAAACTTGAGTCTTCAAGTAGCAACAAAAAAGCAGTAAAGATAGACGCTACATCACCAGATTTTTCGCTCTCAAAACGCTGAGAAATAGCCGAAAGCATATCTTTACAACGTTGCATGGCTTGCTGAAGTCTAAGCAATTCAACATCAACATCATCACAATGACGTTCTGGTTGCTCTAGTGAAATAGCACCACCGAGCACTAAGCCGTGGGCAATCGCAATACCACTTGAAGCGGTAATCCCATTAAACATCACTTGATGTTGCACATTAGTAATGGCGGCTTTGTGTTTTAGGCTTCGAACAACCACGGCAAGTTGAGCCGCTAATGTCATTAAAAAGGCTTCTTCGCTCTCACTAAACTGCCTTGCGTCGGGTTGTTGCACCACAATGACGCCGACAACCAACTTTTGAAAAATAATCGGTACAGCCAAGAAGGCGCGATAATCTTCTTCAACAGCTTCAGGGAATAGTTTAAAACGCGGGTGAATACGTGCATCAGCCAAGTTTACGGCTTCTTCACGCTGGGCAACTAAGCCAACAAGGCCTTCAGATAATGGCATGCTGACTCGGCCGACGGCGGACTTTTCAAGCCCTTCAGTGGCCGATAGCACAAGGTTTTGTTGCTCAAGGATATAAATAGAACAACAATGTGTCGCCATCGCAATGCGCGTTTGCGACACCAAAATATTTAATGCACTCTCCAAACTGTTGGCTCTTGCAACCGCTTGAGTAATATCCCTGAGCATGTTTAACACGGTTCCAATCCCCTTTGAAATCAGTTAACTCCGTTGTTTGCTTCGTTTTCTATTAAATTCGCGCGTTTGCAGCGCTAATGTCGTCGATGCGAACTCTTTCATTACTTTTCTATATACATCGCGCTTAAAAGACACTACCTGACGCACAGGGTACCAATAACTCACCCAACGCCAATCATCAAATTCTGGATGACCAGAAGAATTTAAATTAATGGTATTATCGTGACCTTTTAATTGTAGTAAAAACCATTTCTGCTTTTGGCCAATGCAAACAGGTTTGCTTTCTTGGCGCACCAAACGCTTGGGTAATCGATACCGTAACCAAGAACGAGTGGACGTTAAAATTTGTACATGCTCAGGTCTCAGTCCCACTTCTTCGTAAAGTTCGCGATACATGGCTTGCTCTGCAGTCTCGCCATCATCTAACCCACCTTGTGGAAACTGCCATGAATGTTGGCCAAAACGTCTAGCCCACATAACTTGTCCAAATTTATTACAGATAATGATGCCCACATTTGCGCGAAAGCCGTCGCTATCAATCACATGGACTCCAAAATTAACCAATTTTATATCGTCTGATTGTTTCACAAAGCATGCCTATCGGCAAACCTCTATTTATTGTGGATAATTGAATAACAATGTTAACAAAGCTTATTTATCAACAGTTGTTATGTTTTCTCCTGTAGATTATCCACAAAATCTGTGGATATCTCTGTTCGAAACTTTGGTAAAGCTCAATTAGTGGGTAAAAACCAACTGATATTGATTTAATAAACCGTCCCGAATAATAACAATAAATGGACTAAATACATATACTTAAAATAATTCAGTATATTGGTAATATCTGGATCGCTTAGATCGAACAAAAAAACAACGACTCTAAATAAGATCAACAACTCATTCTAGTACGTCAGAAGTTATACACAAATAACAAGGCGTTTTTTAAAATAAACCAAAGAAAAAGCTGTTTTATTGCGTTGACTTGCCCTTTTTAATCAGTTAAAGACAATTGTTTTTACAGTTATCCATTAATTCTGTGGATAACTGTGTGTGAAATACTAGGGCAAAACGAGAGTAACTTGGGACAATTCAATATTAAAAACAGCAACGATTTATAAAAACAAATTAAAACATGAAGTTATAAACTTATTCAATCAAAAAGTTTTACCCAAAAATAATGCGTTTACTTTTTGAGCATTAACACTAATGCCAGTAAACTTGTTATTATTAACTAATACTTGCTAGCATACCGCCGCATATTTTCGCACTTACCATAATGTCATTCGCAGCTGCATTAACCAATCAGTATGTAAGAACAATGCAATATGGCTACATAACATCGATTAAAGGTAATGGAAGTGACATGGCTAAATCCTCGCCTAAAGACATTAATGAATTAATGCTAAGAGCACATAATATGGCCGGGATCCGTCTTGCTGACATTGCGATGGACAATCAAATCGTTGTGCCCGACAACCTTAGGCGTGATAAAGGTTGGGTTGGCCAACTTATTGAGTCTGAATTAGGTGCTCTGGCAGGCTCAAAACCACAGCAAGACTTTATTCATTTAGGCGTTGAGTTAAAAACCATCCCTATCGATAGTAGAGGTAAACCGCTTGAAACCACTTATGTCACAGTCGCTCCACTAGTCAACATTCAAGGGCTAACCTGGCAAGACAGCGTGGTGTATCACAAGTTACAACAAGTATTGTGGGTACCCGTCGAAGGTGAACGCAGTATTCCTGTCGGCGAAAGACGTGTCGGCACTCCCATTTTATGGCAGCCCAATGTGCAACAAGCACATCAACTCCAGCAAGATTGGGAAGAAATAATGGAGTTAATCGCTTTGGGTAAAGTCGATAAAATTACAGCCCGACACGGAGAAGTATTACAACTGCGCCCAAAAGCGGCCAATAGCCAAGCATTAACTGAAAGCATTGCAGAAGACGGCAGTATCCAATTATCTAATCCGCGTGGTTTTTATTTAAAAATCGATTTTACCCAACAAATTTTAAATAATGCTTTTGGCTAAATTAACATTTTAGCGTTAATACAATCAGTTCCATCGACTAAGCAAAACTTTGCACTAGGCCACATTTTTCTGCACTTATCTTGATCTAAATCACAAATAAACTATCCCTATTGAGCAGAATTTCTATAAACTACATCGCTTATTACTCAGCTATTCGGACATCTTAATTCTCTTGAAAGCGCGCCGTCAGACTCAAAAACTATTGTTCGCTGTGTTTGCTTGGAGCGTCGCCATGGCGTCATTTGTGTTTTTCCGCTATTCACAATCCTCGCAGCTTCCTGATTGGGCTGTTGGAAACGCAGACTTAGCCACGTTGGCAGTATTTATGGGTTTTATATTTGGTGGCCTTCACTGGATGTCGAATCTCATTTCTGACTTTAGTGCAATTAGCCGCCTACCTTATTTGTTTTCAGTGGTTTTTAAAGGCTTGTTCTTATTACTTGGCGCAACCACGCTTGCTTATGTGACTCAGTTTTTAAACATGTAGGTATAGACAACCACATGATCACCTTACGACAAATGCTCAGCGTGCATATTATTTATAGTCCATCATTTCAGGCATTGATCGTTTATTTAGTCGTGGTGCGGGTTAGCTTGGCCTTTATTGAGCAGATGGCACTTTTGGTAGAGCTATAAAGTGTTATTTAATATCGGTTTAGGAAAATATCATAAACCAAGATATGAGCATCAACTGTTTCTATTTATTGATATGGTATCGTCAACTGCCCATGCAGAAACCCTAGGTGATTACCGTTTTAGCCGACTTATTCAAGACAGCTTTAGTATGCTGGCTGACACGGTGACAGACAACGAAGCTGAGATATATCGTTATATGGGTGATGCAGTATTGATTCATTGGCCATTAGAACAAGGCATCAAACACGACCGTTGCATGAACATTTACTTCGAGTTTTGTAAGCAACTTAAGTGGCAGAGCCAGTACTTTGAACAACAATATGGCTTTGTACCTAAATTTAAAGCCGCTGCACATTGTGGCCAGGTGGTAGCAGCTGTAGTGGGTGTCCACAAACAAGAGATTAGTTTCTTTAGTGATGTACTGAATACGTTGGCAAGGCTTCAAGACCAATGTAATCCATTAGGTCAAAGAATGTTGTTATCTGGGGATGTTGTCCATCGACTTGAGCTGCAAAACAGTCAGTATGACTTAATCAACTTAGGCTCGATTGTATTAAAAGGTAAGCAGCACCCCATTGAAGTCTTTGGCGCTGCTCCTATCAAATCGACGCACTCATAACTCGTTTATTTTTTGCTTGGTAACTCTTGAGCAAGCAACTTTTTCTGTATTGCTAACCCTAAAGTTCTAAAGGTAGAAATACGGCTGGTTGTTTGACGCCAAACTAAACCAATATCACGATAAGGTGCTTCACCCGGAGGCTCCATCGCGATTAAATCGGTGTCATTTAATATACCGGTATCGATGGCCATTTGCGGTAAAAAGGTCGTGCCCAGTTTGCTATTTACCATTTGCACTAACGTATGCAAACTGGTTGCAGCAAAAGGATTAACCTTAGTGCTGTCACCTAATTGGCAAGCGGTAATCGCATGGCCAGTGATACAATGTTCAGCTTGCAATAAAAAAATACTTTCATCAGGCATTTTTTGATAATCGATTGGTTGTATTACATCTTGCGATAACTCTTTATGCATCACCATCTTAAATGGGTCGATGCCCACTTTCATGCTGTGAAAGCCATTCGTGTCCACAGGTAAGGCCAAAATCAATAAATCGAGTTCCCCTTTGGCTAACGCATCAAGTAGCCTTTCTGTGGTGTCTTCTTTTAATAACAAGCTTAATTTGGGGTAATCTTGCTGGCACAGTTTCACTACGCGGCTCAGTAAAAATGGCGCTATCGTTGGAATACAGCCTAAACGGATCTCGCCCGTCATTGGCTCACCCTGATTTCTAACCAACTCAACTAAGTCATCAACGTTGGTCAAAATATTTCTCGCACGTTCAACGACTTCTTCACCAATTGCGGTAAACATAAATGATTTATGATCCCGTTCGATCAATTGATAACCGAGTTGTTCTTCGAGGTTTTGTATACCGCTAGACAAGGTTGATTGACTCACAAAGCACATTTTTGCAGCGCGATTAAAGTTCTGCTCTTGATGTAAATGCACTAAATAATAGAGATTCTTAAGGCTAGGAAGATTTTTCATTTTAACGATTACCCTTACCGATGTTGATTCAAATAATGAATTAAATACGGCAAAATAACAAGTGACAGATAAGTATAAATGCGACATACGCCCATAAAAAAAGCCTCATTAATAGAGGCTTTTTAGGTTAAGCAAACTAAAGGGCGATTAAGCTTTTGCCTCTAGGTATGCTTTAAGTTGTTGTAAATCTTTAGCGGCATGTTCAACGATTTCTGCTAACCAGGTTTTATGGTCGGCATCCCAATTTGCGTCTTCGCTGTGTTGTAATAACTGAGCAAAACGTTGAATACGTTTTAAGCCAACAGAACCTGCTGCGCCTTTAAACTTATGCGCTTCTGCACATAAAGTATCTTTATCGTTTACATCTTCAGCTTTCACTAAGCTGCTAACATATTCAGGCATTAGCTGCTCAAATAGCACTACGCTTTTTAATAACGTCCCAGCACCGATCGCGCTGATATATTGCTCAAGGGTGTTGAGATCCAATATTGAGTCTAACTGCGTTGTGGCCATTGTGGCACCTCTGTAAGAATTCTAACTCTATAAAATTACAAAACATAATACCGAGTAAAATAGCCTATGCAAGGCTTGAACATGAATAGCACCACTTTTATCTCAAATAATAACAACCTATTAACACCACTTTTTCACTGGTATTACCTATGTTTAAAAAGAACTCATTTTGATTTTTTTCAACCAAGTCGAATGTTAAACAACCAATAATGTACATTAAGCCGTTTTATATGCACCATTGAGCGCACTTCCTTGGCCACCATACTCTCTAAGTTCATCCACAATAGCGACTAAACCATCCCAGCGAAATGCACACCAGTCTGGAGCGAGCAACATTGGCTTTTTCGCATACGCGGTAACACGGTGGTAAATGATGTGTTCAGGCGTATGACGAATAAGCATTGCGGCTGCAGAGGCATATTCATTTAATGTTAATAAAGGCATTGGCTTATAATGCCACTGCTTGGCCATGGTACTCCCTTCAACAATATGTAATGGATGAAGCTTAATGCCATCGACACCAATGCCGAGTACCGTTTTTAAGCTGTTTAAGTAGTCTGTAGTGGTTTCGCCGGGTAAACCTAAAATCAAATGGGTACACACTTTAATCCCCCGCGATCTCGCTGCTATCACAGTTTGACGATACTCCGTCAACTGGTGACCACGATTAATTTTTTTCAGTGTGTGATTGTTACTGGTTTGCAGACCTAGTTCTAGCCATACATCTAAGCCACTTTTTTGATATTCAACGAGTAAGTCGAGAACCTCATCAGGGACACAATCAGGCCGAGTACCAATGTGTAATCCCACCACATGCTTATCTTCAATTGCAAGGTCATATTTTTGCTTTAGGTGATTAAATTCATCGTATGTACTGGTATAAGCTTGAAAGTAAGCAATGTATTTACTTGATGAGACTGGGGCGGGTCGCGACTGATTAGCACATTGAGCTTTCGAGTGAGCACGCACTTTACCATCAGCAAGTTGCACTGGAATCGACAAAGTTTGCCCTTGCTGAGCATTAAAAGACGCCACATTACAAAATGTGCAGCCTCCAAGCCCTAATGTGCCATCTCGATTAGGGCAGGTAAATTCAGCATCAATGGTCAGTTTTTTTATTCTTTCACCATATTGACGCTTGCAATAAGAACCAAATGTATTAACGTAGTCATCCAAGCCCATCTGGCTCCCCTCTCCAACTAAAAGGGCGCTAGTTTATGGATCACTTAAACACCTGTCTCGGTGCTAAATCAATAAAACCTCCATTTAAACTCAGCAAACACGAAACTCTGCGCTATGTCGCAAAAATGTTTAAAACATCCCAACATGAAATAAATTAATAAAAATGAATATTTACTCATTTAGAGTAATTTTTTACCCAGCAACTGTATTTGAAATAAAATTCACTATTTTTAATTCAAAAACAATCCTCTGCTTTTGTTGCTAAAAAGTAGCTATATGTTTGAAATAATATTTAAATTGTTTTTATTCATAAGGTTATAGCGCCAAATCTACAGTTTACGTTAACGTAAGTTTAATGGGTAAATCCATTTTTTTGGTAATTATATTTCAGTTTGTTGCATTTTTTTGGTTTGACCTTTATGCATTCTCGGTTTAATTTGAATGGTTCGGGTGCATATCTATGGAATGTTTCACATTTACCCCGAGTCGTATCTAGTAGAGGTTTAGGGGGTTTTTTGTATGAGCTTGTATCATCCCAGTTTCGAGCGTGACAATTGCGGATTTGGTTTAATAGCACAAATGGACGGTGACGCAAGTCATCGCATTGTGCGCACCGCAATTCATGGTCTCGATCGAATGAAGCATCGTGGTGGTATTGCAGCTGACGGACGCACAGGAGATGGCTGTGGTTTATTAATGCAAATGCCGACTGCTTTCTTTGAAGCTATCGCCGCAGAAAATGATTGGCATTTAAGCCGAAAGTTTGCCGTAGGTATGCTATTTCTCAGCCAAGATGAACAACGCGCTGATGAAGCTAAATTTATTTTAGAAAAAGAATTACAAAGAGAAACACTGAGTGTAGCAGGTTGGCGTAAGGTTCCGGTTAATCCAGATGTTCTGGGGGAGATTGGCCGAGCAAGTCTACCGCAAATTTATCAAGTTCTGATTAATGCGCCAGTGGGATGGCGTGAAAAGGATCTTGAACGTCGCTTATATATGGCGCGTCGTCGTCTTGAGCAACAGATTACCGATGACAAAGATTTCTATGTCGCCAGCTTATCTGGTCAAGTAATAGTCTATAAAGGCTTAATGATGCCGGCAGACTTGCCCTCATTTTATACAGACCTTGCTGACATTCGCTTAAAAAGTGCTATTTGTTTATTCCATCAGCGCTTTTCAACTAACACATCGCCAAAATGGCCATTAGCACAACCGTTCCGCTATTTAGCGCACAACGGTGAAATCAATACCATTACGGGTAACCGTCAGTGGGCGCGTGCACGTGCCTACAAGTTTAATTCCCCCTTATTACCTGATTTACAACAAGCCGCACCGTTTGTGAATGAAACAGGTTCTGATTCATCGTCATTAGATAACATGCTTGAGATGTTGTTATCAGGTGGCATGGACTTATACCGTGCAATGCGTTTGCTCATTCCACCTGCATGGCAATCCAACCCAGAAATGGATGATGAGCTTAAAGCCTTTTATGACTTTAACTCTATGCATATGGAGCCTTGGGATGGCCTCTGCGGGTATCGTAATGACCAATGGCCGCCATGCTGCGTGTGCAGTTGACCGTAATGGTTTGCGCCCTTCGCGTTATGTCATCACTAAAGACCGGATTTTAACCTTAGCCTCTGAAGTAGGTATTTGGGATTACGCCGCTGACGAAGTGATTGAAAAAGGCCGTGTTGGCCCAGGCGAATTACTGGTACTCGACACAGTGAATGGTCGTTTATATCAATCATTTGAAATTGATAATGACTTAAAGCGTCGTCACCCATACAAAGAATGGATGTCGAAAAACAGCCAAACACTGGTTCCGGCAGAAAATATTGACCCTTCTCGCCAAGGTGAAAGTGGTTTTGATTCAAAAACGTTACTGCAGTACCAAAAACAATTTGGCTTTACTCGTGAAGAGTTAGAGCAAGTGATTTGGGTTTTGGCCAGCAAAGGGGAAGAAGCCATCGGCTCAATGGGCGATGACACGCCTATGGCTGTATTGTCGAAAAAGTCACGTTCATTATATGACTATTTCCGACAGAAATTTGCCCAGGTCACTAACCCGCCTATCGATCCACTACGTGAAAAACACGTCATGTCGTTAGCCACATGTGTTGGCCGTGAACAAAACTTATTTAGCGAAACCACAGGTAACGCTTACCGAGTGATGTTTAATTCACCGATTTTATTATTCAGTGACTTTAACCAATTACTCGGTTTAGACAGCACTAACTATCGTGCAAATACTGTTGATTTAAACTACGACGCACATGAAAGCTTAGAGCAGGCTATTCATCGTATTACCGATGAAGCAGAACGTTTAGCACGCAGTGGCACAACGCTATTAGTGCTATCTGACCGTGCTGTAGCACAAAATGCCCAGGTAATCCCTGCAGCGATGGCTGTCGGCGCAGTGCAAACTCGTTTAGTGGATAAGAGTTTGCGCTGTGACACTAACATTATTGTTGAAACCGCATCCGCTCGTGATCCACATCATTTTGCTGTGTTACTGGGTTTTGGCGCAACAGCAATCTACCCATACCTTGCGTATGAGTCGATTTCAGCAATGGCCAAATCACACCAGGTAGAAGACGTCACCCCATTAATGCTTAACTTCCGTTATGGCATTGAAAAGGGCTTACGCAAAATCATGTCTAAAATGGGCATCAGTACTGTCGGTTCATATCGTTGTAGCCAACAGTTTGAAGCAGTGGGACTGGCACGCGACGTAATCGAGTTATGCTTTAAAGGTGTGATTAGCCGCATCGAAGGTGTTAGCTTTGAACATATCGCCAATGATCAAAAAATACTGCATACCGCAGCTTACCGTGCTCATATACCATTACCGCAAGGTGGATTACTCAAATATGTTGAGGGCGGCGAATACCATGCCTTTAACCCAGATGTCGTTAACACATTGCAAAGCTCACTTAAAAACCAAGATTATGTCGAGTATAAGAAGTTTGCTCGCCTAGTTGATGATCGCCCTATTGCTACCTTGCGTGACTTAATTGGGATTAAAGGCCAACTTGACCCCGTTGATACCGACAACGTCGAAGGCGTAGAGACCTTGTACCCACGCTTTGACAGTGCAGCAATGAGTATCGGCGCATTAAGCCCTGAAGCTCACGAAGCATTAGCTGTTGCCATGAACCGTTTAGGCGGCCGCTCTAACTCAGGTGAAGGCGGAGAAGACGCTAATCGCTTTAACAGCGAACGTAACTCAGCCATTAAGCAAATTGCCTCGAAGCCGCTTTGGCGTAACCGCGCATTACTTGATCCACGCAGATGTACTGCAAATTAAAGTCGCTCAGGGTGCAAAACCGGGTGAAGGTGGTCAGCTACCGGGACATAAAGTCAGTGTTGAAATTGCAGGCCTGCGTCATGCTCGTCCTGGGGTAACTTTAATTTCACCGCCACCGCATCACGACATTTATTCAATTGAAGATTTAGCCCAGCTTATTTTCGATTTAAAGCAGATCAACCCTAAAGCGCTTGTATCTGTAAAACTGGTTTCAGAACCAGGTGTGGGCACCATCGCAACAGGTGTTGCTAAAGCCTATGCAGATATGATCACCATTTCAGGTTACGATGGCGGCACTGGCGCAAGCCCTATTACGTCTGTTAAATATGCCGGTTCTCCTTGGGAGCTTGGTTTAGCAGAAGTACATCAATCTCTTGTTGAAAATGGCCTACGCCATAAAATTCGCTTACAAGTGGATGGTGGCTTAAAAACCGGTACTGACGTAATTAAAGCAGCATTACTGGGCGCTGAAAGCTTTGGATTTGGCACAGTGCCAATGATTGCATTAGGGTGTAAATATTTACGTATTTGTCACTTAAATAACTGTGCGACAGGTGTAGCAACTCAAGATAAAAACTTACGTGAAAAACACTACCACGGCCTACCAGAACGCGTAATGACTTACTTTGAGTTTGTCGCTCAGGAAGTGCGTGAGTGGATGGCGGCATTAGGTGTAGTCAAATTTGAAGACTTAGTAGGTCGTAGCGATTGGTTACATGCTATTGAGGCCAAACCGACAAACAACGTGGTTTAAACCTCGCACCGATTCTATATCAACCTAAAGTACAGCCAAACTCAGCATTGACCTGGAAAGAAAAAAATCCTCCATCAGATGTAGGTAAGCTTAACCAAACCCTCGTTGCCGATTGTGCCGCTGCGGTGGAGGCTGGTGAACCGTACTCATACCAATACTCAATTAACAATACCGACCGCTCTGTAGGCGCAGCATTGTCTGGCTTTATTGCCACTAAGATTGGCGTACAAGGCACAAAAGAGCTGATTAATCTTGGTTTTAACGGCAGTGCAGGTCAAAGTTTTGGGGTATGGAATAGCCCTGGGCTAGAGCTTAAGCTATGCGGTGACGCCAATGACTATGTCGGCAAAGGCATGTCTGGCGGTAAGATTGTGATACACCCCCCCATTGGCAGTCCGTTCCAAAGCGAGCGCAGTGCCATTATGGGTAACACCTGTTTGTATGGTGCCACTGGCGGTAAATTATTTGCCGCAGGTCAAGCAGGCGAACGTTTCGGTGTTCGTAACTCAGGCGCGATTGCTGTAGTTGAAGGTGTGGGTGATAACGGTTGTGAGTACATGACCGGCGGTATCGTGGTTATTCTGGGTAAAACTGGGGTGAACTTTGGTGCCGGTATGACTGGTGGCTTTGCTTACGTGTTCGATCAATTTGGTCGTTTTAATCGCCGTGTTAACACTGAAATGGTTGATACTCAAAAAGTAGAGTCGACCATCCACCAGCAACACTTGAAAGGGTTAATTGAAACTCACTATGCTGAAACCGGTAGTGAACATGCCCATATGATTTTAAGTGATTTTGAAAACTGGTTAGATTGTTTCGTACTCGTTAAACCAAAGAATATTGCCGTTGCTGACCTGCTTAAAATTGAGCAGAAGAGTCCGGAATTAGTTGTAAAGGCAGGATAATCATGAGCAATGACTTTCAATTTGTAGAAGTGGGTCGTGCTGACCCCGTAAAACATGAAGCCAAAAAACGTGCTACACAATTTATTGAAATTTATCAGCCGTTTACTCAGCCTGAAGTGAAACAACAAGCCGATCGTTGTCTTGACTGTGGTAACCCTTATTGTGAATGGAAATGCCCACTGCATAACTACATTCCAAACTGGTTAAAACTGGCTGAACAAGGTCGCATTATGGAAGCAGCAGACTTGGTTCACGAAACCAACACCCTGCCAGAAATATGTGGCCGAGTATGCCCACAAGATCGTTTATGTGAAGGCGCGTGCACCCTAAATGACGACTTTGGCGCGGTAACCATTGGTAATGTTGAAAAGTACATTACCGACACGGCTATCTCTCAAGGTTGGCGTCCAGATATGAGTAAAGTCACGCCGCGTAAAGAGCGAGTGGCCATTGTTGGTGCTGGCTACTGCAGGTTTAGGTTGCGCGGATATTTTAGCCCGTAATGGCGTACAAGCCGTAGTGTATGACAAATACCCGCAAATTGGTGGTTTGTTAACTTACGGTATTCCATCATTTAAGCTAGATAAAGATGTTATGGCGACGCGCCGCTCTGTACTAGAAGGTATGGGAATTCAGTTTAAAATGGGCGTTACCGTTGGCAAAGATGTAAGCTTTCAAAGCCTACTAGATGAATACGATTCCGTGTTCCTTGGCATGGGGACTTACACCGCAATGAAAGCCAAGTTACCCAACGAAGATGCCCAAGGCGTTATCCAGGCACTGCCTTACTTGATTGGTAACACTCATCACTTAATGGGTACACAAGACGATTCAACACCCTATTTAAGCCTTGAAGGCAAAAACGTCGTGGTACTAGGTGGTGGTGACACTGCTATGGATTGCGTGCGTACAGCAGTGCGCCAGGGCGCAAAAAGCGTAACTTGTGCGTACCGCCGTGACGAAGCCAACATGCCAGGTTCGCGCCGTGAAGTGCAAAATGCGCGTGAGGAAGGCGTTAACTTCTTATTTAATCGCCAACCTGTGGCCATTAAAGCTGAAAATGGTGTAGTGGTAGGTATTGAATGTGTGGAAACCCAAATGGGTGAAGCAGATACCAGTGGCCGTCAACGTGCAGAAGTGATTGCTGGCAGTGAGCAAGTGCTAGAAACTGATGCGCTTATTATCGCCTTTGGCTTCCAAGCAAGCCCTGCACCTTGGTTTAGCGATTTTGGTATCGAAACCAACGAATGGGACCTAGTTAAAGCCACTAAAGTTGACGATAACCCATTCCAAACCACTAACCCTAAAGTGTTTGCTGGCGGCGATATGGTGCGAGGTTCAGATCTAGTCGTAACCGCTATTGCTGAAGGTCGTGATGCCGCTATGGGGATTTTAAACTATTTAGATTAATGAGATAAACCAATATAGCCTGTGATTGAGTGACTCATCGTAGGCTAATAAATCAAATAATGTCCCGAGTTTGCTTGTGAATTTTAGCGCATTTATATGATGCGCATTTTTTTGCCCTAAACGCGGTAATTATTTATTCGCTGTGCTCACTAAAAAATGGCTAAACAGTTTATTTTTTAATTCTGGGTGTTCATCTGAAAACTTAACCCCTACCGTCATCTCAGCGTCAAACTGCTGCACCTTAACCGCGGTCCGGTTAAAATGCCAGACAAGTTTTCATCGATAGAAATGGCCACATCTATCTCTGCATCTTGTTCAAGAGCCATTGATTTAGGTGCTAAAGTGACAAAGCAACCCGTCAAAGAAAAATCGAGCATTTTTGCAATGATTTTATTGTCGTTGTGCATAATAAACACATCTTGCTCAATATCGACTCGCAACTGCTCCCTAACTTTTTTCTTAGTAATCGATTTTGGCACGCTCAAACACAGCATGCGCACAGGGAGATTAACAACAGACAAAATAGTCGATTTGAAGGCAATGATGTCTTTAAAACCACTGTTGGTCATCGCTCTCACCACTATCTCAGCATTGGCTAACATATGCTGATATGCTTCAGAAAAATCTTTAGTGGGATATTCAATCAAAAGAAAGCGATTGATTTGAAATCCAATCAAACTCGAGCGAGATTGGACTTTTTTACCATTGGCAAAATGGATCTCAACAAACAACTCCATGCCAATATCAATTAAGCGCAAATCGTCAAGCAACTCGCTCACTGGTGTTTTTATCATAGAACTTTCACCCTATAAGTGGACGTGATAGCGCTCTGTTTCATCAACTTATTGATCCAAAATATCATCATTAACATAAAGATAACAGATTTCGTATTGTACTTCTTATAGCTTATCACTCTTTGTGAGCAAAAGTTGTTTTGTTCAGCGAGGTGCAATTGGCATAGTATGCAGCACAAGCTTATAGGATAGCGTCAAATCGCTGGGAATAAGCCACTAAAACACATCAGGCCAGCAAATGCTGGCCTGAAATACGAATAACTACATGGTTATTTTACCGTAAACTTAGTGTCTTGCTCTCTTAGCAAGTACAAGGCAAAACATGCGGCTCACATTGGCCATGCTGCAAAAAACAATAAGTTATTAAATGCATCAAAATATTGATTAAATGCCGATAATGTAGAAGCACCATGCATTAAGAAAATCACACCGTAAGTGATGCGTTTTTTAATCCCAAGTACAAAGGCAAACACCAATAGCAATTGTAATCCACCCATGACATACGCTGCGACTTCACTCACCCCGCCTATTCCGTAAAACTTCTCAAATATCTTCATGCTGTGGCCAGGATTAACAAATTTATCCAATGTCCACACTAGCATCACGATAAAAACGCCAAGACGAAGAGACAGTAACGACCATTGCAATTTACTTTGAACGTCGCTATTTAGTGTTGTTTGCATCATAATTCCTTAAAAAATATAAATAAAACTCATTCTGCTGAGTGATTAATAAGCTAGACTAACCCTGTCAGATTAACGCGTTAATCTGCGCCTAATTGACCGAGCCAAGCAAAATTATGTTGCACAACCACTTATTCCATTTAATTCTAAACTGACTTTATTTGGCATAAGATTGTTGTAATAAATACCGTCGTTAGTGGGTCTTTTAGGCCATGTTCATTAAAGCAGAAAAAATTATGCCTATTTATCGTTATCCAAACCGCTCATTAACAGCATTGGCTGTTGGCTTAGCCTTATTCTCTTCGTTAACTGTCGTCGCTGATGACACTTCAGCTATCGAAGTTATTCATGTCTCAGGCAAAGCGATTAACGATAAAGGTTTATCACCTAAAAACAGCACCGTTGATGGCTCATTTGGTGATGGGATTGCGCTTAAAGATATTGCCCGCTCGGTCACCCCGATCACCAGCGAGATGATTGAACAGCTTAATATCATCGACTTGTCAGATATTCAAAAAGTCAGCCCTAATAGTTATTCGGCTAGCGGCTTTGGCGCATCAAGCTTGCCGACTATTCGTGGTCAGTTAGGTGAGTTATACCAAGACGGTGTGCGTCGCCAAGCAGGAAATAATGGTTTCGGCATTCCTATGTCCTTTAATGCCATAGATCAAATAGATGTGGTAAAAGGTGCGCCACCCGTATTGCTAGGCACCAGCCAACGTAACGGTGGCTTTGTTAATGTACACTCAAAAGTAGCACCCACTAATGACAAATTTGCTAACCTTACCGCTTCTGCCGGCAGTTGGGATCATTACCGTGCTCAATTAGATGTAGCAACAGATATCGTCGAAGAGCAAAGTGGCGTGCGGTTAAGTGTCGAGCATATCGATAATGGCAGCTATTATGATTACTCAGGTTTTCAAAGCGACAGTATTTTTGCAGCATTTCGCCTATTACCAGACGATGCCAGCACCTGGGACATCAATGTCGAATATTATGATGTCGATTTTACCGACAACGCTGGGATAAACCGCCCAACCCAAGCATTAATTGATGATGGCTTATATGTGACTGGTCAAGGCGTTCAACCTAATGGCAGCACCATACCAGGCGCTAATGCCATTGTGTCACCGACTGGGTTAGTAAAAATAGATCGCAGCCAGGTACTGACCGATCCTGACAACATCAATAACGCGCAAACGTTTATCGTTCACAGTACCTACGTGCGTGAGTTAAGCGATAAAGCCACCTTTAAAAATATCACTTACTATCAGCACTTAGAACGTGAAGAAATTGCCCAAAACAGTTTTGTTGAAATCATCGATGGCGCTGACACTGCACAAAACCGAGTTGAGCTAGCCTATCAATGGAATAATGATCAAAGCACTATTGTTGCCGCCGACATACGCTACAACAAGGTGTTAGGTTACAGCCAATTTACCACCGAAGCCGATTTACCCATCGATTTAACAGTACTCAATTGAAAATCGCCGAATCCCATTGACTGCAGAACAACAAACCAGGCTAGTTGAACTGCGCCCAGGGGTGTTTGTGTCACCGGGGGCACAATACGACATTGATGGTGATGGCAACGGCGACTATTCATTATCAGACACTACAGACTCAACCAGCTGGCAAACAGGCTTAGCCATTCAACACAATAGTCAATGGACCGATAAATTATCGACCAGCATAGGGTATCGTGCCGACTTTTATGATGTTGAGGCTCGAGATGCCTTAGCACCCCAAGGGCAAATCGCCGCCAGTGATTCAATTAATGAAATGCTCGAATCTGGGCAAATTAGTATTAGCTATCAACTGAGCGACTTTATCACCACTTATGCCAGTGCCAGTTATAACGAATCCACCTCAAACAGCATGGCGGGCGGCACCACATTAGGCGCCAATAATCAAATTAGCAGTCAAAACTTTGCTACCGAAAACACCTTAACCGAAGTGGGAATTAAATATTCGCCAAACGATAGTGCCTGGTATGTCGATGCAGCAGTGTTTGATCAAAAACGCAGTTTGCGAAATCGTGATGGCAGCAATACAGGTATTCGCACTAAAGGATTTGAAGCACAAGCCTTTTATGATGCAGACCCTTATTGGTTTAGTGCGGGTTACAGTTATTTAGATGCTCGTTATGATAATTCAGCCAGTAGCCAAGATACGGTTCAAGTCGCCGATGCCTTTGATAATTCACGTCCAGATATCATTGCAGGCACCGGAATAGGCGCACCCAATTTTGCCTCATTCGCGCCATCAAATAGCCGCGTACAAGGTTTACCTGAACAATCGCTCACAATTAATGGCGGAATTGCCATTACTGAGAAATGGAAAGCCGGTTTCTCCGGTCTATATACCAAGAGTTATCCATTGGACTATTTAGCGACTGTGTATATTCGCGATCAATACACGCTCAATATCAATACTCGTTATGACTTTAGCGAACAAACCAGTGTAAGACTTGACGTGAATAACGTCACAGACCAAAAGAACTGGCGCCCTGTATTTGAAGGCGGTTATTTTGGTTCTACCTTGGTTTACCCTGAGTTACCGATTAATGCCACCCTGACATTGCAGCATTCATTTTAAGGCTATAAAACATGTTGAAAAAAATCGTATTACTAATTATTGCAGCAACACTGGTGGGGTTATTTTTCCACTTTAATTTAAACCAATTGCTCACACTTGATGGCCTTAAAGGCTCAATGGAGCAATTCAGCCAACTGCGCCAAGAATCACCGGTATTAGTCATCGGTGGCTTCTTTGCATTGTATGTGGCAGTCACTGCATTGTCCTTACCTGGCGCGGCGATTCTTACCATCGCCTCAGGTGCGTTATTTGGCATCGTCGAAGGCTTAATTATTGCCTCATTTGCATCAAGCATTGGTGCCACACTCGCCTTTTTAGTGTCGCGTTACTTATTACGCGACTCCATTAAACAACGCTTTCCAGAGCGTTTAGCGGCCATTGATGCCGGAATTGAAAAAGAAGGTGGCTTTTATCTATTCACTCTACGGTTAGTGCCTATTTTCCCGTTCTTTTTAATCAACATGCTGATGGGCGTGACTGCGTTTAAATCGTGGACTTTCTATTGGGTAAGCCAAGTCGGTATGTTTTTAGGCACCTTCGTCTACGTCAATGCCGGGACTCAATTAGCGCAAATCGACAGTCTGTCTAACATTTTATCGTTCAACCTAATTGTGTCATTTGCCCTATTAGGCTTATTCCCACTTATCGCTAAGGCCATCGTCAATATGATTAAAAAACGTCGCGTGTACAGCAACTGGACTAAACCCACTAAATTTGACCGAAATATGATTGTGATTGGTGCAGGTGCGGGCGGTCTTGTCACCAGTTATATTGCCGCCGCTGTAAAAGCTAAGGTGACCTTAATTGAAGCCGGAGAAATGGGTGGCGACTGCTTAAACTATGGCTGTGTGCCCAGTAAAGCCATTATTAAGAGTGCCAAAATAGCCGAGCAAATACGTAATGCCCATCATTACGGCTTAGAAGACAGCACACCTGAGTTTTCGTTTAAAAAAGTCATGACTCGAGTACACCAAGTGGTTGCCGATATTGCCCCACACGACAGTGTTGAGCGTTACACCAATTTAGGGGTTGATGTTGTTAAGGGGTACGGCAAGTTAATCGACCCATGGACAGTCGAAATTACCTACCCAGACGGGAACACCACTCGCTTAACCGCGCGTAGCATTGTGATAGCCACCGGCGCTCGACCATTTGTGCCGCCATTACCGGGCATTGAAGAAGTCGGTTATGTTACCAGTGACACCTTATGGGACGAGTTTGCCAAACTCGATACTGCACCACAAAAATTAGTGGTACTTGGCGGCGATTCAATTGGCTCTGAGCTTGCCCAAAGCTTTGCCCGTTTAGGCTCACAAGTCACTCAAGTTGAAATGGCTGAGCGCATCATGATCAAAGAAGATCTTGAAGTGTCTGAGTTTGCTACCCAAGCATTACGTAATAGCGGCGTTAATATTTTAACCTCACACCAAGCGCTGCGCTGTGAACTGCGCGAAGGTAAAAAATACCTTATCGTTAAACATCAAGAGCAAGAACTAGCGTTAGAGTACGACCAGCTTTTATGTGCCGTCGGTCGTAGTGCACGCTTAAGTGGTTATGGACTAGAAGAGTTAGGTATTGAAACCAACCGCACCATTCAAACCAATGAATATTTAGAAACCTTGTATCCTAATATTTATGCCGCTGGCGACATTGTTGAAGCCATATCAATTTACCCATGTGGCAGCACATCAAGGCTGGTACGCTGCAGTAAATGGACTATTTGGGCACCTGAAAAAGTTTAAAGTCGACTATCGCGTTATTCCAGGCACCACCTTTATCGATCCAGAAGTGGCGCGCGTGGGTATAAACGAATATGAAGCCAAGCAACAAGGTATTGATTACGAAGTGACTCGTTTTGATTTTGCCGAGCTTGATCGTGCCATTACCGACAGTGCTACCGAAGGGTTTATTAAAGTCATTACGCCTAAGGGGAAAGATAAAATTTTAGGCGTCACCGTGGTGTCAGAGCACGCTGGTGATTTAATTGCTGAGTTTGTATTAGCGATGAAACACGGCCTAGGGCTTAACAAGATTTTAGGCACCATCCACAGTTACCCAACATGAGCCGAAGGCAACAAGTACGCTGCCGGAGAATGGAAACGTAACCATGCCCCAGCAACTGTGTTGCGTTGGTTAGAAAAATACCACACATGGCGCCGTGGTTAATCCCTTAAAAGACGACACAATGATAGCGTCAGTTAACCCTGATTAACTGACGCATATTTAATGAAACACGCGTGAATCAATAGCAAACTGCCCGGCAAGGGATGATGCCAATCGCAGTAAGAGAGCCAAATAAAATGAACACAATATTCAAGGCATTTATCAAAAGTGTTGTCATTGCACCCCTACTCTTTAGCACCTTACTATTCAGTCAAATCAGTATGGCTGCAGATGCAATTCCAGCAACAACTGAGCAGGCCTTACACCAACAATGGCAAGCTCTGGTGAGTCAGCACGTAAAGCCGATTAATCATGGCAGTAGTAGCGCGGTAGATTATGCAGCAATGCAGCTGCAACGCACTCAACTGCAAAGCTACCTCAAGCAGTTGAGCAGCATCAGTCAGACGCAATTTGATGCATGGGATAAATCAACACAATTGGCCATGCTCATCAATGCCTACAACGCCTGGACCGTTGAGCTCATCTTAACTAAATATCCAGATATTGAATCGATAAAAGATCTCGGCGGATTTTTTAGCTCGCCTTGGGACAAAAGCTTTATTCCTTTGCTTGGCAAAACCCGCAGCCTCAATGACATTGAGCACAAGCTTATTCTGCGGCAGCGACAGATACAATGACCCGAGAATTCATTTTGCGGTAAATTGTGCAAGTATTGGCTGCCCAGCCCTGCTAGAAGAAGCCTATACCGGTGCTAAGCTCGAGCAGCAACTCGATGCACAAACCAAGCGTTTTTTAGCTGACACTAGTCGTAATTATGCCAAAGGCGACACGATTTATTTGTCTGCCATTTTTAAATGGTATGGCGATGACTTTACTCAAGGCTTTGCCGGGGCGGATTCTATTGAAGCGTTTTTTTTGTTGTACCCTAACACATTACAACTCAATGCTGTTCAGCAAGCGGCAGCAAAAAAACAACAATTAGATATCGACTTTCTCGATTATAACTGGTCGTTAAATGCGGTTCGATAAGCCAATGTTCTCCAGTAAAATCTGTAACATAAAAAAGCATATTGTCGCGGCTATGGCATTAGGTATCAGTGTATACGCCTGCCTTTGGACCAGCGTGGCTTACGCACAAACCAAGCAGCTTGCGGTATGGGAACAGATTGAAGCGCGTGGTGTAAATCAAGATGTGTACTTTCATGCTTGGGGCGGCGATCCGCAAATCAATCGCTATATTCAGTGGGTTGCCGAGCAAGTTAAGCAGCAATACCAAATCACATTACACCATGTAAAACTCACCGACACAGGCGAAGCCGTTAGCCGAGTATTGGCAGAGAAATCTGCCAATAACCATAATAACGGTAAAGTCGATTTAGTATGGATCAATGGCGAAAACTTTGCTGCGATGGCAAAGCATCAACTATTGGCGCCAAACTGGGTTATGCAATTGCCCAACTTTGCCTTAACCGATCCAGATAATAACCCCGCCATGACACGCGATTTTGGCGTACCGACTCAAGGCATGGAGGCGCCATGGGGCAAAGCGGCTCTGACGTTTTATTACGACAGCTTATTGACCCAAACGCCACCACAAACACTGCAACAATTAAGCTTATGGGCAAAACAACATCCGGGGCGTTTTAGTTACCCTAAGCCGCCTGACTTTTTAGCCATGAGCTTTTTAAAATATGCGTTAATAGCCCTTAACAACAGTCAGCCTGATGCCATTAAAAACAGGCTTTATCAACCCGCTAGCGCTCAAAGCCAGGCATTATTATTACCACCACTTTGGCAATACTTAGATGATTTGCATCCAAACTTATGGCGTAAAGGGCAACATTTTATGTCTAGCGGCTTAGCACTGCGCCGATTAATGGGCGATGGCGAGCTGGCACTGGCATTTACCTTTTCAGCCGCCGAAGTGCCCGCGGCTGTCGCGCGTTTTGATTTGCCAGACAGCACCCGTAGTTATCGTATGCGTGACGGCAGTTTAAGCAACATCCATTTTATTGCCATGACTTACAATGCCGCCCACCCAGATAGCGCCAAATTAGTGGTTAACTTTTTACTCAGCCCAAAAGCTCAGGCAAAAAAGCAACAAGCAAAAGTGTGGGGCGACACCAGCGTGCTTGCGTTATCGCAATTGCCAGCAAAGCAACAGGCTTGGTTTGAGCCACCATTACAGTCACACCCAAGTGCCAATATCGTTAATCTAGACAGTAGCCCCGCATTAAGTGAGCCCCACCCAAGCTGGACAAACGTCATTGCAACGCAGTGGTTGCAACGCTATGGAGTGATACGGTGATAACAGCAAAAAGTGGTTTCAACACCTTGGTTCGCAGCAGTCCCTATTTAATGATGGCATTGCTCGTGCTGCCTGTTATTGGTGGCTTGATTGCAGTGGTGTTACCGGCTTTTGGCTGGTTTCCGGTACTTGGTCACACTCAATTTAATGTCAGTGGCTTTGTGGATTTATGGCATACACCCGGTATTGGGTATATGGCACTGCTCAGTGTGTCCACCAGCTTTATCAGCACCTTACTGGCTTTTGTCATTACCATTTTGATTTTGGCCAGTTACTTTACCAGCCCTTGGCTAGGCTATATTCAACGCTTGTTAGGGCCAATTTTAGTTATCCCTCATGCCGCAGCGGCGATTGCCATAGGCTTTTTAATTACCCCGTCAGGGATGTTTTCTCGGCTGGTTTCCCCCTGGTTAAGCGGCTGGGATACGCCACCTGATTGGTTATTCCCACATGATGCTATGGGGCTAAGTATTATTTTAGGCCTAACCCTCAAAGAACTCCCTTTCTTATTGTTGATGGCTACCTGGGTGTGCTGGCACAGCCCGAGTTAGGCCACACATTGCGCGCTCAACATCGCGTGGCATTAAGCCTAGGTTATTGCCCGATGACCGCTTTTTTCAAAGTGGTCTTGCCCAGCTTATACCCATTTTTACGTTTACCTATTTTAGCGGTACTTGCCTATGCCAGTGCCAGTGTAGAGATCCCGTTAATTTTAGGCCCTAATAGTCCGCCAACGCTTGCCGTGGCCATTATGCAATGGTTTCACGATGTGGATTTAAACTTGCGCATTAAAGCCTCGGCTGGCGCCATTGTGCAAATAGCCCTGACGTTACTCTTATTGCTTGGCTGGTGGCAGGCAGAAAAGCTCATCAAAAAACTGTCTCAATCTATGCTGGTTAATGGTAAGCGCGAATATGCCGGTGCCATCATACAAAACATCACTCACGTGATTACCGTGCTGATGTTAACGGTTATCGGCTTAGCCTTACTTGGCATGGTGTTGTGGTCTTTCGCGGGCTTTTGGGCTTATCCTGATCTGCTGCCTCACACGTTTGTGACTCAGCATTGGCAATCGGCGTTACAACAAATGCGCACGCCGCTTGTCGATACACTGTTAATTGGCGTTTGTGCGACAGGATTAGCCGTAGTGCTAACCTTACTGACGCTAGAGTCTGAGCAACATACCAGTAAAGCCATCTCAAGATTAACCAGTGTGATCATTTACCTACCGTTACTGATCCCCAGCATTGCGTTTTTATTTGGCCTGGTGTGGGTATTAGAGCAAATGAGCAGTCACCATACCTTTATTAACGTGGTGTTAGCCCACTTACTCTTTGTGCTGCCCTATGTATTTTTATCGCTTGCAAGCAGTTACCGCCGTTTAGATCCGCGCTTTAGTTATGTTGCCGCCAGTTTAGGCGCCAGCCAGGCAAAAATATTTTGGCAAATAAAATTACCCATGTTATTGGCGCCCATTTTTATTGCTGTGGCGCTAGGGTTAGCCATTAGTTTTAGCCAATATTTACCGACATTATTGGCTGGAGGTGGGCGTATCAACACCATTACCACTGAGGCAGTATCGCTAGCTAATGGCGCAAGCAGACGCACCAGTGCGGTTTATGCGTTAGTCCAAATGTTGCTTCCAGCACTTGGTTTTCTGCTCGCATGGGCACTGCCTAAAATGCTGTTAACACACCGCGAATAAGGATAAACATGCAAAAACACGAGCAAATAAGCGCGGCAAACTCAAACACCTCTTCGTTGGTGATTGAGCAGTTAACCATACAACGGCAACAACAGGTGTTGCTATCATTAAACGAAACTATTGCCGGTGGTGATATCCTGACGATTATGGGGCCATCAGGTAGCGGTAAATCAACATTATTAAATTGGCTAACGGGAATGCTGCCTAAAGGATTCAGCGCCAAAGGCAATTTATATCTAAATGGACAGTCAATCACTGACACTGCCAGCCACATGCGCCGTATTGGCTTATTATATCAAGACCCTTTACTGTTCCCGCATCTCACTGTCGCAGGTAATATTAGCTTTGCCATGCCTGCCGGAGCTAAAGCACAACGCCAAGCTGATATTAGCCAGGCATTATCTCAAGTAGGGTTAGCCGGTTTAGAGCATCGCAACCCACAAAGCTTATCGGGTGGGCAACAAGCTAGAGTCGCACTGCTGAGGGTATTATTAAGTCAGCCCAAAGCCATTTTACTTGATGAGCCTTTTAGTAAGCTTGATAGCCAATTACGCCAAGAAACACGGCAGTTGGTGTTTGAACAAATTCGTCAGCACAAGCTACCCGCGATTATGGTCACCCATGATCAAAGCGATGCTGACGCAGCTCAGGGTAAAATTATTTCGTTGTTTTAGCCTGGATTTAATCAGCAAAGATTATTCAATACACATAAACAACAAGTGTATCAATTAATTGGAAACTATAAATGCTAGATAGATTTATTACACCGGTGATTAAGCCGATGCTTAAACCAATTGTATTATTACTGGATAAAAAACAAGTACAGCCAGACCAATTAACACTCATAGGTTTTGTGGTGGGTATGTTAGCTGTGCCATTTTTAGCCATACAAGCATGGTATATGGGATTATTTTTTATCGTATTAAACCGTATCATTGACGGACTTGACGGCGCCCTTGCCCGTCATCAAAAACACACTACGCCAGCTGGGGGGTATTTAGATATCTGTCTCGATTTTTTGTTTTACGCTGCCATTCCTTTGGGGTTTGCATTGGCAAGTCCCAATGAAAACGCTTTAGCCGCTGCCGTATTACTTACGGTATTTATCGGTACAGGCTCGAGTTTTTTAGCGTTTGCAATCCCAGCCGAAAAACTTCATTTACCAAGGCCACAGTTTGCCCATAAGAGTTTTTACTTCTTAAACGGACTTACCGAAGGCACTGAAACTATTGCTTTTTTTGTGGCGTTTTGTTTGTGGCCAGCTTACTTTTCAGAGCTGGCTTACACGTTTGCTTTTTTAGGGGCTATTACTATTTTTACCCGTATTCATGGCGGTTATAACACCTTAAAAAACCATTCAAGTAACCAGCAAACTAGAACAAATATCGTTGAGGAGCCTAAAACATGATAGATGATATGGCAGCAATTCGACTCGGAGTATTTTTAACCATTTTAGCGCTAATGATGAGCCTCGAAGTCTTGTTTCCTGCTAGAACACTCATTAAAAGTCCCCAGTCAGCCTCAATGGCTACACGGTGGTTGGGTAATTTTGGCTTGTTAATTATTTCATCGGTTATTGCAAGGTTGATTCTACCAATAGGATTGGCCGGTTTTGCCCTGTATGTCAGTGCGCAACAATGGGGGCTATTACACTATTTAAGCTTGCCAGATTGGCTGAATATTGCTGTCAGCGTGTTGCTGCTTGATATGTTGATTTATTGGCAGCACAGATTATTTCATCGCATTCCATTATTGTGGCGATTACATAAAGTGCATCATGCTGACCGTCATGTCGACAGCAGTACCGCACTGAGGTTTCACCCCATCGAAATCATTGCCAGCCTTGGCATTAAAGCGCTTGCAATTGTGGTATTGGGTATCCCTGCTGAAGCTGTCATCTTGTTTGAGATATTGCTCAATGGTTTTGCTATTTTTAACCACGCCAATATTCGCTTACCCGCAAAAATTGAAAACCTTGCCCGTTTAGTGCTGATCACTCAGGTATTGCATCGTATTCATCACAGCCAACTGATGAGTGAAAGTAACAGCAACTTTGGCTTTAGTATTATTTGGTGGGACAAACTGTTTGGCACGTACACCGCACAGGCCAGTAAACCAGACACTCAAATTGATATTGGTTTAACCCAATACCCTAACGCAAAACAAAATGCCTGGTTAAACGGTTTATTGTGGATGCCTTTTGCCCGCAAAAAATAGCCATAAGGCCACTCTGCTCTCAAGTTAAAGTCATTTTTAATGCATTTTAACTATCAAAGTGTCATATTTTTATTATTGTTGTTTGTGATGTATAACACTTGGAGAGTTTGATTAAAAAAGCAAACTTACTCACTATATTACTAATGTATAAATAACCAATAGAGATATTATGATCGGTTTTACTCAGAGCTTGAAAGCAGACATTGCCGATTTAAAGCAACAGCTGAACAAAACAAAACAGCTGCATGCAGATGAGCTCTCTCAATTGCATCAGCATATTGCACAATTAACTCAGCAATTAGCAGACTCTGATAATCAATCCGAATACGATGCTCAACGCGCCAATTTGCAATTGCAAGGTGCAACGATGCTTAATGATATTCGAGATACCACCCTCGCAAACTCAATCAAGCTCGATGAAGAAAAACACATGTTGTCTGAAGTCGATAAACTGTTCGGTCAGACACGAGTCGCTATCGGTAATTTGAAAGAACGTGCGGGGCATTTAAATGATCATGCAGAAAAGAGCATGGCGACTGCGGCTCAATTAAGTCAATCAGCCAATGGCATTAGTAATTTAGTGTCATCGATCCAACAGATTTCAGAACAAACTAACTTACTGGCACTCAATGCCGCCATTGAAGCGGCGCGTGCAGGAGATGCGGGTAGAGGGTTTGCGGTAGTGGCAAGCGAAGTAAGGCAATTAGCCAGCAATGCCCATGACGCCAGCGCCAATATCGAAAAGTTAGTTGCAACGGTCATTGATCAAACCGAGCAAATTAAACAAGTTGTCATTACAAACCAAACTTGTTCGAGTGATATTGCAGCCTCTTCTGAACAAATTGATCAAGTCGTCACCGAAGTGCTCAAAAGTTCAGGAGTCATGAAGCGTGTCATTGGTGAAGCATCAATGACCGCCTTTTTAACCACTGTGAAGTTAGACCACAGCGTCTGGAAAAGCAACGTTTACAGTATATTAGCTAATAAAGACCGTAATGCTAGCGTCAATAGCCACACTGAATGCCGTCTCGGAAAATGGTATTACCATGGTGAAGGCCAACAATATGCAAGCTTGTCGAGCTTTAAAGCCATTGAACAACCACATACAGCAGTTCATAGCGCTGGAAAAGCGGCTGTCGCTGCGATGCAATCTGGTCAAGAGGCCGAGATTTTATCTCACCTTGAAACCATGGAAAATGCCAGTATTAGTGTAGTACACGCAATTGATAAATTATTGGCACAAAGCCAGCAACAATAAACACTTTAGTTTTGTCTTCGCTTAAAATTCGTTAGCCTGTTAACGCCTAGCTAACGAATTGTGTCACACCACACTCATCACTAAAATCTCCTCTGAGTTTTCACAAAATCGCGCGCCCATGCTATATTAGCGCCCATTCGAATTTGTTTAATCAGTTAAGGTTTATCCATGAAAATCGGTATTATTGGCGCTATGGAGCCAGAAGTTGTTCATTTAGTACAAGCCATTGTTGAGCCCGAGCATACAACTATCGCAGGCATCGAATTTATTAGCGGTAATATCGGCGATAAACAAGTGGTCGTGACACGCTCTGGTATTGGTAAAGTTGCCGCCAGTATTGCCACAACGTTACTGATTGAAAAGTTTGCAGTAACACATGTGATTAATACCGGTTCAGCTGGTGGTTTTGTCGATACACTCGCCATTGGCGATATTGTAATTTCATCAGAGGTGCGCCACCACGACGTTGATGTTACCGCTTTTGGTTACGAGATTGGCCAGATGGCACAACAGCCGGCCGCATTTTTACCTGAGAGCACATTAGTCAATGCCGCTAAACAAGCCGTTGCAGAGTTAGGGGAAGTGAACGCCATCGAAGGGTTAATTTGTACCGGCGACAGCTTTATTTGCGATCCTGTTCGCACCAAAGTGATGTGCGAAAACTTCCCAACTATGGCGGCATGTGAAATGGAAGGGGCAGCCATTGCTCAGGTTTGTCACCAGTTTAAGGTGCCATTTGTAGTGATTCGGTCACTGTCAGACAATGCTAATAATGATTCGCCAGTGGATTTTGACTCGTACATCATTAAAGCGGGTATGCACTCCGCTATGATGGTGATAGCACTGTTACAACAGTTATAAATGTTTCACATGGATTCAACGTCGGGTTATAAGAGTCGTTGAATCCATGGCTTAACCACTAAAATAAACGACAGCGCCTTTATCCACTTGCACTTGTAGCCCAAATATCGAGTCTCTATGATTAATCAATTATTCGATCCGCAATTGTTGAGCCAGGACGGTGGGTTACTGCATAGCTGTTGTATCTTGTTTTGCGCGTTAATATTGGCTCGCTTTGTTCCTATTCCACGCGATCTGCAACCATTACTTTGGTTTAATCGCATAGCCGTTTTAATTGCGACTAAGGTCAATCACCCAGAGCGAGCCGTCAGCCAACAACTTACCGCTGGTATTCTCGCCACTCTCATCCTTATTGTTCCTTGCGGAATTATTGTGAGCTTTTTACTGAATTTAGCCGCTTACCCATGGTTTTTTGAGCTAATTATTTTATATTTTTGTTTGTGTGATTCCGCTTTTAAACCCGTAGCAGAAAAGGTCGTTGACGCCATAAAATCTGGACATAAACAAGATGCTAAACAGTTACTGGCTCCTTGGACTAGCCAAAACACTAAGGTGCTCTCTGAGGTTGGGCTGAGTAAAGCCACTATCGAAAAACTGTTTACCACCCCAATATATGGCACTATAGCCACTATTTTATTTTTTGCCCTTGGCGGTGCCACGATGACCTTAGTGGTGAGAATGCTCAGACAGCTTGAACACAGTTGGCCACCTTATCATCCTCATTTTCAAGTGTTTTCGAGTTTTATCTGCCAATTCAATCGGGTAATCTTCTTTATCCCTACCTTGCTATGGCATTGCTCATTGGCGATTCAATTTGGACAGCTCGGCTTCAAATCAGTTTGGAGCTCAATCCTTCCCCCCGCCAATAGCCAACAACTTAATAATCAGTTTGGTAGTTATGCTTTAGCGGCTAATTTATTAAAAATAGAATTGGAAATGCCACAACAGTTTATTGAAAACGGCACCAGCATCCGAGTGGATTTAGCCAAAGTAAAAGCTGTGCCCACTGCCTGATCATCGCCATATAAGCCAAGCCATAACCATCACGCAAACGGCTAACCTGTTTTGGATATGCTTAACCTTGCTACTGCCGTTAATTTGGGCAGGATTAAGATTTCTTTAAAACATGTAAATCCTGTTTTAAACGCGTTAATATTTAGCGATAATAGCTCAAAATTACGGTTAAAGACGCATCGCGATGTAACGTCTTAAGCCTTTGTTAATATAAACATCTGGCTAATGGCTGACATCGCTGTAATCGTCACCCCTCTTTAGTCAGCAACTGTTGATTATTACCAGCGTGAAACCTGCTTAGGAATACCATGTTACTCAATAACTTACATGTATCGTTAACCACTCCGGCACTATTATTTCCGGCTATTTCTTTATTATTACTGGCTTACACTAACCGTTTTTTCTCTCTTGCAGCACTCATTCGTAACCTCAGCAGTAATGACAAACCGGTACAAGATGAACAAATTAAAAACTTGCGCCAACGGATTATTATCATTCGCAAAATGCAAGAAGCGGGTGTTAGCAGTTTTGCCATGTGTGTATTTTGCATGATTTTGATTTACACCGGTTTTAACCAAACTGGTTCAATTGTGTTTGGCCTTAGCTTGCTGTTATTACTCTACTCATTGATTTTATCGGTGATTGAAATTCGCATCTCAGTTGATGCGCTCAATATTCACCTCAAAGAGTTAAGTAAATGAGTCAATGGATCTACATTTTCGATTTATGTGGTACCGCAGTGTTTGCCCTTTCTGGCGCACTCGCTGCGGGAAAACATCGCATGGATCCGTTTGGCGTCATTGTACTGGCCTCAGTAACTGCCATTGGCGGAGGCAGTATTCGTGATGCATTAATCGGCGCAACACCGGTATTTTGGATCCGCGACCCTAATTACATCATCGTTATTTTAGCAACTGTCGTTGCTTGCTTAATATTGGTACGTAAACCCCATAAGTTACCTGCAATATCCTTACCCGTGGCCGATGCTCTGGGGTTAGCCTTGTTTACCGTTATTGGGGCAGAAAAAGCCTTGCTAATGGGGTTATCAGGCATGATTGCAGTCGTTATGGGGTTAATTACCGGTGTCGGTGGTGGGATTATTCGTGATTTATTGTGTCGTCAGGTTCCTATGGTATTACGAACAGAAATTTACGCTACTGCTTCCATCGTTGGTGGGATCTGTTATACCTTAAGCTTAGTTGTCGGAATGGACACTATTACATCGATGTTTATTGCGATGATAAGCACGTTAATCATCCGCTTAAGCGCTATCCGCTGGCATTTATCATTACCGGCTTTCGACTTAAAAACAAAGAGAATTTAATGTGCGAATAATCTTGTTACTGTGTTGTTTAGTATTTAGTTTTTCAGCCCATGCCAATATAGGCGACATGCCGAAAGAGCAGCAATTGGCCATGAAGTACATGGAAGCATTAACTGATCACGACTACTCTGCGCTACGACGTTTTTATTCTCGCGAAACCGTTTTTTACGACAAAACCGCCAATACCACTTATACCGGCGGTCGCCAAATTATTGGATTTTTACAACGAGCTCATGAGGGCGTACTTGAATATCGCTTAAACATAGAACATATGTTTAATACCGGCTCATTAGTCGTGATTATTGGCAGCTACCGTTTACGTGACTCTGGTGACCAGTATGGCAAACCCGGCAAAGTCATTGACCTTGCGGTTCCGGGAGTAACCACACTAAAATTTGATAATAATACTCAACGTTTAGTTGAACAAATGGATCTGATGGATTATCAAACGATGTCAGACCAACTTGAGTCGCAGTAGTGAATCGCAGGCATAAAAAAACGGCTTATAAAGCCGTTTTTTTATGGGTGATTAACATGTTACTTCAAAATCACTTTAGCAAACTTACGTTTGCCAACCTGGAATATCGCTTCAAGACCGGCATTAAAGCTTTGACGGCTATCTTCCACTTTTTCACCGTCCATTTTTACCGCACCTTGCTTAATCATCCGCATACCGTCAGATGTTGAACCCACAAGGCCTGCATTTTTTAGTAAGTTAGCAATCGCTAAGCCATCGCCCGCTTCTAATACCACTTCTTCAATATCATCTGGGATAGCACCTTTTTGGAAACGATCAATAAAGGCTTGATGAGCAGCTTGCGCTTGTGCTTCATCGTGGAACCGCGCAATGATTTCTTTAGCTAATAAAATCTTAATGTCGCGTGGGTTCGTGCCGTTTTCAACATCTAACTTGAACTGGGCAAGCTCTTCAAGTGGACGGAACGACAATAGCTCAAGGTAGCGCCACATGAGGTCATCTGAAATAGACATGATTTTGCCAAACATTTCGTTAGCAGGCTCACTCACGCCAATATAGTTATGCGCCGACTTAGACATTTTCTTAACGCCGTCTAACCCTTCAAGCAGTGGCATCATAACTACGGTTTGTGGCTTTTGCCCTTCTGCCTTTTGTAACTCACGACCCATCAATAAATTAAATTTTTGGTCTGTACCGCCTAATTCAACGTCTGCTTCTAACGCGACTGAATCATAACCTTGCAGCAATGGATACATAAACTCGTGGATCGCGATCGCCTGGCCTGACGCATAACGCTTTTTAAAGTCGTCACGTTCCATCATACGGGCAACGGTTTGTTGCGATGCTAAACGGATCATACCGGCTGCGCCTAGTGGCTCTAACCAGCTAGAATTAAATTCGATACGTGTTTTAGCTGGGTCTAAAATTTTATAAACCTGCTCTTTATAGGTTTCGGCGTTAGCAAGTACTTGCTCGCGAGTTAGCGGCGGACGAGTACTGTTTTTACCACTTGGGTCGCCAACCATACCAGTAAAGTCACCAATCAAGAAAATCACTTCATGACCTAACTCTTGAAAGGTACGCATTTTGTTTAAAATAACAGTATGGCCTAAATGAATATCTGGAGCGGTAGGATCAGCACCTAATTTGATGCGTAAAGGACGCCCTTCTTTGAGCTTCTCAAGCAAATCCGCTTCAAGTAATATCTCGTCGGTACCACGCTTAATTTCTGCCAATACTTGATCTAAATTCGCCATCGCTACTGCAACTCCTAGGGCTTGCACAAAAAATAAAGAGGCCTATGTTACTTGTTAGCCACGGCAAATGAAAGAGTGTACACTTAGCATATAATAACGCGAGAGAGAAATTGGTACCTGAGTCAATGGCAAAGCTTCTTACATTATTCACATTGTTGCCAAAAGCACATCAAATCACACTGTCTTTATTAGTGATGTTGACCGCGATTATTCTGATGTTTCCATCGGAAGACGCGCAAGCCTCTAAACAAACCGGTTTAGTTGATAAGTCCAACGCTCAAAAGACCATCGAAACCAACACACGTTATGCCGTGCCATTGGCTTTTAGAACGCCTTTAGCCCCAGGCGCTGATACCATCACTGAAGTGCCCGCTGACAATATTTCTGATGACTCGACTCAATCGCTTCAAACTGGCTCAGATGACAACAGCCAGGCCACTGCTGACGATGAAGCATTCGCCAAACATTTAGCCTTGTTACAAACTCGCCCTAACGGTGTAGATGGCGTGATTAGCGAACTTGACGAACAAATTGCTCAACAAAAAGCACGGCTAAAACAGCAAGCAGGCAACGATGATTATACGGTTGAGTATTATGAAGTCGTAAAAGGCGACACCTTAGGTGGGCTTTTTAGTCGCGCAGGGTTAAGCGCTAAAGATGTGTATGACATCACCCAACTGCCTTTAGCGAAAAAGAACTTACTTAAAATTATGCCAGGCGAAGAAATTGCCATCAGCAAAAATGATTTAGGTGAGTTAAAAGAGCTGAGCTACCGCATGGACAAGGTATCAACCTTGGTGATTAGCCATACTAACGATAACTATAAAGAAGTGGTTAATACCAAAAAAGTTGAAAGCCGCACCTCATTTATTACCGCCACCATTAAAAGCAATTTTTGGAATGCTGCGGCAGACGCAGGCTTGTCGGGGAATCATATTATGGAACTGGCCAATATTTTTGGCTGGGACGTCGACTTTGCCCTAGATATACGCAAAGGCGATAATTTTTCATTACTGTTTGATCAAGAGTACGCCGACGGCCAGTTTTTACGTAACGGCAAGATTTTAGCCGCCGAGTTTATTAACCAGGGTGAGCGCTATACTGCAGTACGTTATACCGATGGCGAATATTACTCTGAAAACGGTGACAGTATGCGTAAGGCTTTTTTACGCTCACCGGTTGATTTTAAATACGTTAGCTCTAACTTTAATCCACGCCGTTTACACCCTGTAACCGGTCAAGTTAAAGCCCACCGAGGCGTAGATTATGTTGCCGCTATCGGCACGCCAATTAAAGCTGCCGGTAAAGGGAGAGTGATAGAATCAAGTTACAATCAATATAATGGTAACTATGTATTCATTAAACACAATGATACCTACACCACTAAATATTTGCATTTAACTAAGCGTAAAGTAAAACGTGGCGACAGCGTAAAACAAGGCCAAATTATTGGTACCTTAGGCAAAACAGGCCGCGTTACCGGTGCTCATTTACATTATGAATTTATCGTTAATGGGGTTCATCGCAACCCTCGCACCATAGACCTGCCTAAATCAATGCCAATTAATCGTAATGAAAAAGGCAAATTTACGTCTTTAAGCAAGCAGTTAATGGCGCAATTAAAATCAAATCAACAGCAGCAATTGGCAAGCAATTAACGCTTGCTAGTTTGCAACATCAAACAGAGAGCATTTCATGTCTAAGCCAGAATATTTTATCGGCCTGATGTCGGGCACCAGTATGGACGGTGTCGATGCCGTG
This sequence comes from Shewanella phaeophyticola, assembly GCF_025398315.1. Taxonomy (GTDB): domain Bacteria; phylum Pseudomonadota; class Gammaproteobacteria; order Enterobacterales; family Shewanellaceae; genus Shewanella; species Shewanella phaeophyticola. The sequence continues at coordinate 565,925 of NZ_JAODOQ010000001.1, read as the reverse complement.
TTAGTTGATTTTACAGCTGAGCAACCTAAATTAATTGCCGGCCATACCGAAGCAATTCCGAGCCATTTGTTAAAAGGTTTACAGCGATTATGTCAAGCAGCAACCGATGATGAAATAAATCGATTAGGCCGCCTTGACCGCAGTGTCGGTAAATTATTTGCCCAAGCCGTGAATCATTTACTCGCAAAAACCAATATCACCGCAGAGCAAATCATCGCTATAGGATCGCATGGACAAACTGTGCGCCACATGCCTAATTTAGAAATCGGCTTTACCCTGCAAATTGGTGACCCCAATACCATTGCAGTTGAAACCAACATCGATGTCATTGCCGACTTTAGACGTAAAGATGTTGCACTCGGTGGCCAAGGCGCGCCATTAGTACCAGCGTTTCATCAGCAAGTATTTGCCAAGCCGGGACAGACCCGAGTGATTTTAAACATTGGCGGTATTGCTAATATTACGTATTTACCGGGCAACTGTGATGATGTGCTTGGCTTTGATACCGGCTCAGGCAATACCTTAATTGATTATTTTATTAATCAAAGCCTCGGGCAACCATTTGACGAAGACGGCGCATGGGCTGCATCAGGTAAAACCAATCCAGCGTTTCTTGAACAGTTGTTGTCCCATTCTTACTTTGCCTTAGCCGCCCCTAAAAGTACTGGCAGAGAGCTGTTTAACCAGGCATGGCTTGAACAACAACTCGCCGACTATAGCCACCTAGACCAGGAAGACATTCAGTCGACGTTACTCGACCTAACCTGCCATAGCATTGCCAACGACATTAATAAATTGTCGGACACTGGTGAGTTGTTTATTTGCGGTGGTGGTGCACTAAATAGCGAATTAGTCCGTCGTTTGACACCATTAGTTGCGGGTTACAAGGTCGATACCACAGGAAGCCTGGGTGTTGATGCTAAATGGGTAGAAGGCATCGCCTTCGCTTGGTTGGCAATGCGTCATCATCATGACCTGCCAGCTAACTTACCCGCAGTGACGGGTGCATCGCGCCAAGCTGTATTAGGTGGACGTTTTAAAGCAAGATAACTTTTTCAACGCGAGTCGCAATGTTATGATGACCGCAAATTTGCGCAGCTCTTTGGGTTGGCAAAACCTTTACTAAATAATGAGAGTCAATATGAGCAACAAAGCCAAAAGTGTATCAGAACTAATGAATCTAACTCCTGAAGGTCGTTACGATTACATGGTTGAGCAAATTAAAGCCGAGAAAACTATTTGGACCCTGCAAGATCAAGATGGCTGCGTCATGTTGACCACCGAAGATGAAGATTGCATTCCGATGTGGCCATCAGAAGAGACCGCTGCGCTATGGGCTGTTGATGAATGGAAAGAGTGCGAGCCATTGGCCATTCCGTTATCTGAATTTCAAGAGCGCTGGGTTAGCGGCATGGAAGATGACGACTTGTTTATTGCGGTGTTCCCTGTACAAGAAGATTTAGGCGTCGTTGTACCGCCTTACGAAGTGAATGAGCGCTTAACGCCAAAGTCACAAGCTAAACATTAATCTGTACCCTATGAGTACACAATAATGACCCAAGAAAAACCTCAACCAGACAATGCACCAGATGCCATAAAACCTCAATTGCCTAAGCGGTTAATTGCGTTAATGCTGGTTTATGTCATTGCCTCTGTGATGGGCTTAATGTTAGCTCAGTCGATATCTGAACTCAGTGCAATGCTTTGTATATTAACGCTAATGTTAGTGCTAGGTATTGTGGGTAGACAAAAAGCGGCGCTTTATTTATTACGAACTTATAGCCTGCTGCAATTGGTGCTATACAGCTTGATGCCAATCATTATGTATGACCCAGAAAACCTAGATAGCGGCTCTACCACTATGGACTTTGGTTTGTTTCAAAGTGTGGTTCCCGAGTGGCTTATCTATAGTGTTTTTATCGCTTTGGGTATGCTGCAAGTGTGGATAAGCTTTAATGGCAAGGTAAAAGCCTGGTTTAAGCCGCGAGTTAATTTCAATATTATTGCCAGTTAATACGCACAAAAAAGCCGTCGCTAGACGGCTTTTTTATTGGCTCGTTATAAAAATATTACACCGAGAAACTTGCGCCACAACCACAGGTTGTTGTTGCATTAGGGTTTTTTACAAAAAAGCGAGACCCTTCAAGACCCGAAGTATAATCTACTTCTCCACCCACTAGATATTGAAGACTCATAGGATCAACGACAAGCTGTACACCTTGTTTTTCAATAGTGAAGTCACCTTCGTTGACTTTTTCATCGAACGTAAAGCCATACTGAAACCCAGAGCAACCACCGCCGGTAACATATACTCGCAGTTTTAATTCAGGATTCTGCTCTTCTTCTAACAGCCCTTTTACCTTAGTCGCTGCAGCATCGGTAAATTGGATCGGCATTGCTGCATCAGTTTGTTCAGTCATTACTACCTCTTACTTCGGTTTCTACTGAGAATTATCCTTTACCTGACTATTTTGTTCAAGTATTACCCGCAGTTCTTTTTCACCCAGCAATAGTTCAGGTACATTATACACTTGTTCAATCTCGCCGCCCTTCACTCCACGACTGGCTTTCACCTTCACCTTAACGGCGATTCGTTGCAAGTTAAAGCCGTCAGGCAGAACAATATCATTGTCCATGATTTGAAAATAATTAAATTCAAAGTCTAACTTTTTATTAAGTAATTTATCTAACGACAACTCTTTAGTTTGGCCATTTTGTCGCCCAATTAACATTACTTCAGCTTGCACTTTTACTTTTGCTTTGCGTTTTTGTAACTGGGTTAACACGATACGCAATGTAAACTGCTCAGCGGTAATGCCTTGTGTTAATTCAACAGCATTAATCGCCACACCTTCAACGTCGGCATCGGTCACCATAACACTGCGATAAAATGCCAACTCTTTTTCCAATGCTTTTTGGTCTGCAAGTTGGCGACTAAACATATCTTGCATTTCTTTATTGGCATTTTCAGCGATACTTAACGCCAAATTACGGCTGGCCAACACCTGTGCTTGTTCATCAAGTTGTTGCAATAATTTTCGTTTACCACTGGCACTATTGGTGGTGGTTTCTGGCGCAAACGATAACCATAAATTATAACTTAACGCACCTAATAAAAAAGACACTAACATTAAGCTAATTAAGTATTTGCTCGACGTCCGGTTTTTGTGTTGTAAAACTTGCAGTCTGTCTAACCAACGGTGATAATTTAACATTAGGTAACAACCCTTTAAAATACAAATGCCAATGAGCCTAGAGCCAAACAGTGCAATTTAAAATAAATAAAGTCGCTATTATTCACGCCAAAAGAGCTGCGCGCAAATATCTGCATAACGAATTTAGAGATAAATTATCTCAAGCCAAAATTAGTGTGCAACTTTGTGCGCTGGCGCTGCTGTTTGCAATTATTGCCTCATTGGTGATTATTTTATTCCGACTGATTTTATTATGGGCCGAACAATATCTGCTTTCTGACACGAATACCATTAGTTCTACTTTATCAGATTGGCGAAGTTATCTGCCTTTGATGGGTGCGGCACTGATTTGGCTATTGTCGTTAATCGGTTCGAAACGTTATCGTCGTATGGGTATCGCCTATGTGCTACACCGATTTAAACTCCATTACGGTAAAGTGCCTCTGCAGTCGGCTCCGGGGCAATTCTCACAAGCATTAATCGCCTTAATGACTAACTTTTCGGTCGGCAAAGAAGGCCCCGCCATTCATCTAGGGGCCGTTAGCGCCAGCGTAATGGCGGAAAAATTCAGCCTACCGGACAACAGCGTGCGTATTATGTGCGCCAGCGGGATTGCCGCAGGGATTGCCGCCATCTTTAATGCGCCACTTGCTGCAGTACTCTTCGTGTTTGAAGTGATCGTTCGCGAATATAAAATCCATTACTTCTTCCCCATTATGTTGTCGGCCATTTGTGGCGCGGTGTCGAGCCAATTAGCGTTTGGTAATATTCACGAATATGAACTGATTAATGTTATCCGTATCCCGCTCGACCATTACCCTATTTTGCTTATTGGCGGTGTCGTACTGGGTTGCGTGGCCGCATTATTTAATTTTTCGCTGTTAAATGTCACCGCTAAAGGGCAAAACTGGCCTTTAATTTACCGCTTATTGATTGCAGCAGTGATTACTACTTCGATTGGTCTCGTGATGCCGCAAGCTTTAGGCTCGGGAGACTTTGCGATTCACGAAGCCATTAGCGAGCACCCAAGCTTGTTGTTTTTAATCGGATTATTACTCGCAAAAATGCTTGCGACGGTAGCCGCCATTGGGTTTGGTATACCGGGTGGGATCATTGACCCACTATACGGAATTGGGAACTTAGTAGGCGCTATTTTAGCCATCATCAGCAGTTTGCTGTTTCCATCAATTGCGCCATACATTGGTTTGTATACGGTTATCGGTATGACCGCCATGATGGGGGTATGTTTAAGTGCACCTTTAGCTGCACTCGTTGCCCTACTGGAATTAACCAATGATGCCGCCATTATTTTACCGGCAATGTTTGTGACCATTCCGGCCTATTTGATTGCATACCAGGGCTTTAACACCAACTCTATCTTCTTAAAGCAATTAGATATTATGGGATTAGGCTATAAAGTTGCCCCATTAAACCAGGGCTTACAAAATAAAGGTGTTAGGGTGTTAATGGACCGGCGCTTTGTGATTGTAAACGATGACGATGAACTGCTGCTTGAAGTACTAAAGCGGGCTGAGGGGCGTCCAGTGTTAGTGCGTAATAGTGAAGGCCAAATAGAAATGTTACGACTCGAGATGCAATCGTTTGAAGACTCGACCACCTTGTCACGACACCCAATGCCTGGACTACCAGACAGCGCCACATTAAACGAAGCCTATGAAGCACTGGTCGCTAAACGCTCAGGTGAAGTGTATATTTATCGATTAAGTCCCAATAGCCCGAACCATCAAAAAGTCGTTGGGGTGATAAGCTGGACTAACTTATTGCAAGAGATCCGCTCAGGCCAAATTTAATCATTTTATTGATGAGCGACCAATAATACCATTTCCATTAATTATGTGACCAATCAGAGTCGCTCAGACTGTTCAGTTTGAGGCGCATTGTTGAAATAATGGTTATCCCTTCTAAGGCAATGTAACAAAGAAATGGACTGTCTGAGCGCCTCCTGCAAGGCGGGTTTCTGTACCTTCTATGCTGCTTAATAGTATTTTGACGTACGACTGCATGGACGCAGGAGGTAGAGCAACGCAGGAGCAGTTGCCGAGAGCAACTATGCCTACAATCCTATTACTTGCCTAGAAGGTACAGAATTCCCGCTGAATGACCAGATAATTAGTGGAATTGGTATAACTTACCCTTTGATATGGAGACATAACTCTCACTAGGTTGTTCTATTTCAAAGCAAGTGAATCTTGTCGGGCATATTTATCTGCTGTTTATTTTCTGCTACAATTTTGCCTCAGCCATATAGTAATAAAACCACAAAATACCCTATAAAAATATCGGTGAAATAGCATGCTGTTCTGGTGAATATTTTACCCTACACTTTGGAAATCAGGCTGATGATGCAGTTCGAAGGTTCACATATCCTCTCCGTAAACCAGTTAGATCTGGATTCAATTAACACTATTTTTAATGTTGCCACTAAAATGACCCCTTACGCTTTGCGTGAAAAACGCACCAATGTGTTAGATGGCGCGATTTTAGGCAACCTGTTTTTTGAGCCTAGCACCCGTACACGCGTTAGTTTTGGCTGTGCCTTTAATTTGCTTGGTGGCCATGTACGTGAAACCACAGGAATGGCGTCGTCGTCATTATCAAAAGGTGAGTCTTTATACGACACTGCCCGAGTGCTATCGACCTACTCAGACGTTATCGCCATGCGTCATCCAGATGCCTACTCAGTAAAAGAGTTTGCTGAAGGTAGCCGTGTACCTGTGATTAACGGTGGCGACGGCTCTAATGAGCACCCCACTCAAGCATTACTTGATTTATTTACCATTAAGAAAGAACTTAGCCACGCAGGCATGGGCATCGATGGTATGCACATCGCGATGGTAGGTGATTTAAAATATGGCCGCACAGTGCATTCTTTATCGCGCTTACTTTGCATGCATAAAGACATTCAGTTCACATTGATTTCACCCAGTGAGCTAGCAATGCCTGACTATGTGATCGCCGACATTGAAAATGCTGGGCATAAGATCACAATAACAGAACAACTTGAAGGTAATTTGCATCAGGCAGATATATTGTACCTAACCCGCATTCAAGAAGAGCGTTTTCCGTCACAAGAAGAAGCCAACAAGTATCGCGGCAAGTTTCGCTTAAATCACAATATTTACACGCAGCATTGCAAATCAAATACAGTGATTATGCACCCGTTACCACGAGACTCGCGCGCCCAAGCAAACGAGCTCGACAATGATTTAAACAGCCATCCAAGTTTGGCTATTTTTAGACAAGCCGACAACGGCTTACTTATCCGTATGGCACTTTTTGCATTAACACTTGGAGTTGAAAACCAACTCGAAAAGTATGAGTGCCCAGTAAACTGGTATTCACGTAAAGCCGATAGATAATTGGCATACAAAATTAAGGATTAGACATGACCCGCTCCGAAGTCTTATTTGAACAGGCTAAACAAACCATTCCAGGTGGCGTTAACTCACCTGTTCGTGCCTTTAATGGTGTTGGTGGTTCACCGTTATTTATCGAAAAAGCCGATGGCGCTTATATTTTCGATGCCGACGGTAAAAAATATATCGACTATGTTGGTTCATGGGGATCGATGATTTTAGGCCATAACCACCCTAAAATTCGTCAAGCGGTTTTAGATGCCGTTGAAAATGGTTTGTCATTTGGTGCACCGACAGAGCTTGAAGTCAAAATGGCTGAAAAAGTGATTTCAATGGTGCCATCAATGGAACAGGTTCGTATGGTGAGTTCAGGTACTGAAGCCACCATGAGTGCCATCCGTTTAGCTCGTGGCTTTACTAACCGCGACAACATTTTAAAGTTTGAAGGCTGCTACCACGGCCATGCAGACTGCTTATTAGTCAAAGCCGGTTCTGGTGCACTCACTCTTGGCCAGCCAAGCTCGCCTGGTATTCCAGAAGACTTTGCTAAGCACACGTTAACAGCAACCTATAACGACCTTGATTCTGTGCGTGCTATTTTCGAGCAGCACCCAGATGATATCGCGTGTATCATCCTCGAGCCCGTTGCCGGCAACATGAACTGCATTCCACCTGTAGAAGGCTTTTTACAAGGTTTACGTGCTATTTGTGATGAATTTGGTGCGTTATTGATTATCGATGAAGTCATGACCGGTTTCCGTGTATCAATGAGCGGTGCACAAGGGCATTACGGCGTTACACCTGACTTAACCACTCTAGGTAAAGTGATTGGCGGCGGCATGCCAGTGGGCGCATTTGGTGGCCGTAAAGAAGTGATGCAATTTATTGCACCTACAGTACCAGTTTATCAAGCTGGTACCCTATCAGGTAACCCAATTGCAATGACTGCAGGTCTTGCGCAAATGGATGCGTTATGTGAACCAGGTCTATACGAAGCGCTCGCAGCCAAAACCAAACGCGTTGCAGAAGGCTTTAAAGCTGCAGCAGACAAACACGGTATTCCATTAAGCATCACTTGTGTGGGTGGTATGTTTGGTTTCTTCTTTACTGAAGATAAAGCACCAATGACTTCATTTACTCAAGTGACCAAGTGCAACATGGAGCATTTCCGTCACTTCTACCATGCAATGTTAGATGAAGGCGTGTACTTAGCTCCAAGCGCATATGAAGCCGGCTTCTTATCAATGGCCTATGGCGATGAAGAAATTGACTACACTCTAGCTGCTGTTGACCGTGTTTTTGCTGCGATGAAGTAAGCGCTCAACCCATTAGAAAAAAAGGATAATCAACTTAGTTGGTTATCCTTTTTTCATTCTATAAACCCACTCACCTTCTACTTCCCGTCTTGGTGTTCAAACCTTGCTCAACTTTGGTCTATTTTGGCACAAAAACTGTGATCTGAGTTGCGGAACGTCCATTTATGTGATGTGATCGCGCCGCAAATAGAAAACTTAATTGAACCTTAAAATGAGGTTGGGTTAAGTGAGCATAAATTCTCGGTAATAATGTTAGGGCTTTTGAAACAAGCTTGAACGATCAACAGCGCCTAATGACCTACAACACAAAGTTGGAATTGCAGTCATGCTACATACTTTTCTTATCTCGCTTGCGGTGCTCGCGCTGCTCAGTATCGTGCTCGAAGAAGTTACTCATATTAACAAAGCAAAAACCACTTTATTCCTTGGCTGTATCGCCTGGATAACTTTGTTTATTGCCTCTGGCAGTCCAGAAAACAGTAAACTGGTTGGCGAAGAACTCAATGAAAACTTATTAGAAATTGCCACATTATGGCTATTTTTAATGTCGACCATGACCTTTGTCGCTTATTTAAACGCTAAAGGCATGATCCAGGTTTTAGTGCAAAAAATATTTCCGCAGCAAGTCTCTGTACGCATGTTAATGCTGCAAGTTGGTTTGTTCGCTTTAGTGTTATCAACATTTTGTGACAACGTCACCGCAACCTTGGTGTCTTTGGTACTGCTAACCACCTTTAACCTAGACAATCAAATGCGTCGCCGCATGGCGGTATTGATTATTTTTGCGGTTAACTCAGGTGGTGTTGCCTTGATTACTGGCGATGTCACCACATTAATGATTTTCTTAGCTGGTAAAGTACATATCTCTGAGCTACTGGTATTGTTCATTCCTGCTGGGATAAGTGTTGGCTTGTTAGCAGTGTTGTTCTCACTGAAAGCTGAGGCCATGTGAGCACCACGCCAATCGAACAAAGATACAATACGGTTGATATCGTGATAGGGATAATCTTCTTTGCCACAATTATTTTAACCATGGCACTTAACGTACTGTTTGGGGTTCCACCTGTGCTGACGTTCTTATTTGGTTTGTCGGTCATGTTCTTAGTTGGCCGCACAGACAAGAGTAAAACCGAAGATCTACAGGTATTAGAATATATTCGCCAAGTTGAATTCGACACCTTACTATTCTTCTTAGGGATTTTACTACTGGTGGGTATGCTTAAAGAAATTGGTACGCTTAACTTATTAACCGACGTATACGGTATGTATAACCCAAGTATTTCTAACTTCTTCACCGGTGTTGGCTCATCATTACTAGATAACGTACCACTCACGGCTGCGTTATTAAAAGCAGACCCAGTGTTAACCACAGTGCAATGGTTAGGCTTAACTTACGCTGTGGGTGTGGGTGGATCGTTGTTAATTATCGGTTCAGCATCAGGCATTATTGCCATGAGCAAAGTAGAAGAACTGACCTTTGTGAGTTATTTAAAATACGTACCTGCGTTGTTGTTATGCTACAGCTTGGGCTATGTATTAACCTTGTTTTTAGCTAACCATATTCACGGTTAAATCTCACCTCTAATACTCACTAACAACAAAGGCGCATTATGCGCCTTTGTTGTTTTTAGCCAACGTGATACCGATTAGATAGCTGGCACCCTAAATTGTTCACCATTAATATCCAAAATAATATCTCTTGGGCGGATCTCAATGATCGTCAGCTTATTCTTAATCATGTCACCTTGCTGAAACTCTGCACCATCTACATTTAGCCAACGGTTCGTTGGATCTGTGGCATAAACATGTGCGTTAACATTAAACTCTGGCACCTGTAATTGCACACTTGCGGGTAAATCGCCATATTTAGGGATTTGGCGGTTACTCGGCGTAGGGATCGGATCAAGCTTAGCCTCTGTCATCCGTTGATTAACGGATTCCTCAAACTCGACGTCTTTAAGTGCGGTTTCAAACGCGGCCAATAAATTGTTTTGCTCATCAATCGACGGCGCTTTCACTGACGCAAAATCGACTTCTTGAGCGGCAGCGTTCACTTGCATACGCAACGCTTCAAGTTCAGCGAGTCCACGACGGTTAGCATTAGCCCCTAAAACTATCGGCTCTTGTTGTGATGGTTCTGCATAAGATTGCGTTTGCTGGCGAGAACTAGTTTGTGCAGGCGTTGATTGTTGCTGCGAATATTGCTGCGAGTTTACTGGAGCTGCATTAGTCTGTGAAACATTTGCAGAGCCAGAGTCTCGGTAATTGCTTGCCGGCACAGACATCGCCGTTTGATTAAAAGGCTTTGCTAGCGGCAGCGCAACTTTACCCGCTAAGCGAACATCATCAGATACCGGAGCCATTGCTGTTTCAACCTTCGATACTGACGGGTTAACGACTGCCGGTTTTGGCAAACTTTGAGCTGGAGCTACTGGCTCAATAGACTGCGTTGAAGGCGGCACAAGCAGCAAACTCATCCCCCAAGCAGCACCCACTCCAACTAACACTGCAGTTGCCAGTAAACCGTACTTTTTTAGCGAGGTAGGTTTATTCGGCGGCGATGAATACTGTGGAGGGGTCGACATTAAATCGGCCACATTGCCTTGCTGTTGTTTATTGCGATTAACGGCATCCAATAAAATCGACATTAACGACGTTCCTCAGAAGCGCTTAATCTAGAGCCTTGTTGGCTCAAATATAAATTAAGTTGTATTAGGGTTTGATTACCGGCAATGCCATCTGGTTTTAAACCATGCTGACGCTGAAACTGCATAAGTTGTTGCTCTAACTCACTGTCAAATTGAGTGAGCAAACGAGCGCGACGTTGGCTCACAATGGCTAAACTATTTTCTAACCACTGCAGTTCTGCCACACTGGATGCCTGGCCGATTTCACGGGGTAAAATACTGTCTGGCTGCCATAAAATCTCAAAAGTGCCGCTAAAGTGACGATCAAACCAATCTTTATTTACCCAAAATTGTTGCTCACCTAACTGCAGTAATATCTGATCAACTTGACGCTCGACAATCACCCCATAAAACACATTAGCTTGTGCATCTTGCAAATAAACCACGGCAGGATAATTGAGGCGCATAATACTGTTCCAATTACCTTGTTGTTGGTAACAGGCTAGGTTTTGTTGTTGTGCAGCCTGACAAGCAGATAAACCAATGATGGGCTGCTTATCCCATAAACCAAACAACCCAGCAAAAGCATTATCGATACTGTTACTTTGCAGCATTGCCTGACGTAATATTTGCTGTTCTGCATTAACAGCAGGTGTTGATTGCGCAGGTGCTTGTGGTTGTTGCACCTGTATAAGCGGTTTATTTGCAGTAATTGTAGTGATGGGTTCATCTACGGGTTGCTGAGCTTGAGCTTGAGCTTGAGGCAATGCAGTTGTAGCACTGAGGTTTTCGTCAATCGCTGTGCGATTAAACAAATAAAATGATAAGCCAAATGCCAGTACCAACGCCGCAGCGGCCACAAACGGCCAGCGCTTTTCATTAGACTCATCGATGTCACCCAACACTTCAATCGCGGCTTGGTTAACCATCTTATGATCAATTGGCACTTTGCCTTGGCCATAACCGGCCATTAACGCACGCTCACATAATAAGTTAGTTAACCGAGGAATACCGCCAGAGTGCTTGTGCAATGCCGCTATTGCTTTACGGGTAAATAAAGGTTCATGACGTCCAGCCACCTGTAACCGGTGCAACACATATAAAGCAATTTCTTCTCTATTTAACGGCAATAAATGATATCGAGCAGTGATACGCTGAGCTAACTGGCGTAAATCTTGGCGCTTCAATAATTGCTGCAATTCAGGCTGACCAATTAAAATAACCTGTAATAGCTTTTTGGTGTTGGTTTCTAGATTTGTTAATAAGCGCAGCTGCTCTAACACTTCCGAGCGCAAATGCTGTGCTTCATCAATAATCAGCACCGTATTACGGCCATTTTTATGATTATTGAGTAAATACATGCTGATGAGATCTGTCAGCTGTTTTAAGGTTGGATTTTCACCATAACTAATTTCGAGCTCATCACATAATGTGGCTAATAGCTCTAGCTCGGTTAAAGAAGGATTAAGAATAAAAGCAGTATCGGTATTATCAGGTATTTGCTGCAATAAACAGCGTGAAACGGTGGTTTTACCCGTCCCAACTTCTCCCGTTAATAACACAAAACCGCCGGTTTCTCCTAACCCATAAGTTAGATGGGCTAGCGCCTCACGATGGCGGTCGCTTAAGAACATATAATGAGGGTTAGGCGCAATTGAAAACGGATTATCATTTAATCCATAGAAGGCTTTATACATTCGACCAAAAATCCTTATTTGAAACTGACGGCTCACGTTAATGCTTGTATCACAGCTTGTCAAAAGTTAGCCGTAAAAATCTAACTCTGGTAATATTTATGCTACTTATTATTACACGTTGTGGTACGCCATGAAGATTTATTTAGTAGGCGGGGCCGTGCGCGATTCCCTTCTTAATCAACCTGTGGTCGACAAAGATTACGTGGTTGTGGGTAGCAGTGTTGAACAAATGCTAGCGCTTGGTTATCAGCAAGTTGGCAAAGACTTCCCGGTTTTCTTACACCCCAAAACACAACAAGAATACGCCCTAGCCAGAACGGAGCGAAAAACCGGTAATGGTTACCAGGGATTTAGTTGTGACGCCAACCAGCAAGTCACCCTTGAACAAGACTTACTACGTCGTGATTTAACCATTAATGCCATCGCGCAAGACGAGCAAGGCAACCTGTACGACCCTTACCATGGTGTTGACGATATCAAGGCTAAGGTGTTGCGTCATGTGTCTAATGCGTTTACAGAAGATCCTTTACGGGTATTACGTGTTGCACGCTTTGCTGCACGTTTTCATCATTTAGGCTTTAGTATCGCACCAGAAACATTACAGTTGATGCGTGAGATTGCCAATAATGGCGAACTTGAGCACCTCACCCCTGAACGCGTATGGCAAGAATGCGATAAAGCATTAGCGAGCCAAAGCCCACAAATTTTTTTGAAATATTAAGAGAATGCCAAGCGTTAGAAGTATTATTTCCGGAGGTCGATGCCTTATTTGGTGTGCCACAACCTGAAAAATGGCACCCAGAAATAGATAGCGGCGTACATACCTTAATGGTGCTGGAACAAACCAGTAAATTGAGCGCAAACAAAGCAGTCCGTTTTGCAGCATTAGTGCACGACTTAGGTAAAGCACTCACCCCTAAACAAGATTGGCCAAAACATCATGGCCATGGACAAAAAGGCTTAGCCGCAATCAAAAAACTATGCCAACGAATACGAGTCCCTAATGAATACCGTGATTTAGCGTTATTAGTGAGCGACCAGCACCAAAATATTCATAATGCGTTTGAACTTAGAGCTGAGACCATAATCAAACTGTTCGATAAGGCTGACTTTTGGCGTAAACCTCAGCGGCTAACCGACTTATTATTATGTTGTCATGGCGACATAAGAGGCCGTACAGGGTTTGAAGAAGCAGAGTATCCACAGGCTGAGTATTTACAGCATTGCTTGCAACTGGCAAACCAGGTTGATGTGCAATCGATTATCGCTGAAGGGCACCAAGGCGCGGCAATAAAAAGCCAATTACAACTAAAACGCACAGAACGTGTTAATGAGTATAAATTACAATTGCTTAAAAAATAACATTCGTGTTACAACTATCTTTACTACTTTGATAGTAAAAAAGCGAAAAAATGCAATTTTTAGCGGTGAATAAGCAATAAATCACTAAGATTTATATAAAATCGATAAAAAAGAGTAGTTTTAAGTCAGTAGACTTGCAATTTTCATTTATTTCGTTATTTTAGATTAATAATCTTATATTTGCCTATAGCAAATAAAAAAACTGTGACATAATTACGCCGTTGCAAAGGCAGACGCCGTTGCACTATTTAACAACCTATATATTAAGGGATTTACCCATGAACAAAAAAGTACTGATGATTGCTGGTGTTGCGATGACTGCTTTATTAGGTGGTTGTGCTAACACTACTGCTTTAGAAGAAAGCGTAGCAAACCTAGGAAACAAAGTTGATCAACTATCAGCAGAAGTTGGTTCTTTAAAGTCTGAGCAAAGCAAGCTATCTGCTGATGTTAAAGGCGCTAAAGCTGCTTCTATGGACGCACAAGCCGAAGCTAAACGTGCTAACGACCGTTTAGACAACATGGCTTCTTCTTACAAAAAGTAAGAATTGCTATTAAAAATTAGCTTATATTAATAGGTTGATTATTAGGGCTTGATTGTTGATAAACTACTTAGGTAGCCTTCAACGTCAAGCCTTAATTATTTTTGATTATCTATTTTTGATTATCTCGGATACGCGGCATCAAACGAAAAACATCAACAACTTCCCCTCAGCAACCTTTTTTCATTTTTATTACAACGCCTAAGCTTATTAAGTTGTTAACCTTGACCTCTAACAGCAAAGCGCCTTAGCTTTTAGCTTTTAGCTTTTAGCTTTTAGCTTTTAGCTTTTTTAACAGTAATAATGTGCCAATCAAACTCTAACGCTTCTATATTATTCGATTTAATCTGATGCTTTAATTCATCATTAGCGCGCCAGCCAAAAACAGACATGTCTAATAGCGTTAACGCTTGCTCACCACTCACAGCCTGGGTAAAACTCACTTGCTGTTGGTCTTCAATAACCAGGTCATTAGGTAAGTTCAGTTGTAGCGGCTTTTCGACAAGCTCGGGATACACTTGTTGTTTAATTTGCCACAAATGACGTACACCCGGTTGCAGTATCACAATGTGGCCATCATCTTTTAATACCCTAATACACTCCTTACCTTTTAGCGGTGAGTCGAGTACGGTAATTAAATCGATAGATTGACTCGCAAAAGGCAATTTTTTAAGTCCGGCTAAAATGAGTTTTGCGGGAGTTTGTGCTTTAGCTGCAGCAAAAATAGCGTTTTCAGCATCAGTAATCCCAAAAAATTGACAATCATTTTGTGCACTGTCTAATGCTGGCACCAGCTGGCGTAAATAATAGCCGTCTGCACATTGGTAATCGAGATAGTGAAAATCAGCCTGCTGAGCCAAATTAACCCGCTGTAATAACAGTGTTTGCAACGCTTCAATAAGCGGAGAAAAAAGCCCTGACTCGAGTAAAAAATGGCGGCCACGCATTTGCTGACGAGATAACACTTGAGGCTTAGTTTTACTGTTACTCAATAATGGCCAATAGCCTTGCGCATGTTTATCAAAGTGGTGTTTATTGTCACAATAAAAACCTTGCGATGCTTGATGTTGTTTGAGGGGTGCAGCGCACACTGGACATAATAGCGGTAGTGTCATTGTTGACCTTTACTCGAAAATTCGATTATCTAAAATAAAAACAAAAAACGGGTCTTATACCCGTTTTATAAAATCTTACAACAGCCTAAAAATGGCCTAAAGGTAAAGCATCCCCAGTAATATCCCCCCTAATAATAGGCGATAAATCACAAATGGGGTCATGCCAATCTGGCTAATAAACTTTAAGAAGTAATGAATACATAAATAAGCCGACACAAACGATACCACAACACCTAATCCAAGCGCTTGATAGTCTATTGCCGCAGGGCTTTGAACTAAATCTTTAGTCACCAATAACGCAGCACCAAAGCTCACTGGTATCGACATTAAAAACGAAAATCGTGCAGCAGCTTCGCGGGTTAAACCTAGCATAAGTGCGGCGGTCATCGTGGCACCAGAGCGCGATGTACCAGGTATAAGCGCCATTGCTTGAGCAACACCAATCAATAATGCTTTTTTCCAGCCCATTTGAAACTCGGTTAATTGCGCTTTTGACATTCTGTCGGCAAACCATAACAACAAACCAAACACTATGGTGGTGGTTGCGATTACGAGTGTGTTTCTAAAATGAGTTTCAATAAAGTCTTTAGCCGTAAAACCGACAATCACTGCAGGGATTGTCGCTAAAATAATCCACCAAGCCAGCTTACTTCCTTGGCTAGAGTTGCCGGTAAGGCTCATAAACCAGGCTTTAGCTAAGGCAACAATATCGTGACGAAAGTAAATCACTACCGCGAGATAAAGAGCCAGTATTCACCGCGACATCAAACGATAAACCTTGATCTGCCCAACCTAAAAGTTGCGACGGTAAAATTAAATGTGCCGAGCTAGAAATCGGTAAAAACTCGGTTAAACCTTGAATTAATGCCAGCAGAATAACTTGAAGCGTTTCCATATTTTTTCCTTGTGAAGATTCACTTTTTAAAGGGTTGATAACTTGATATTGGGTTGTAACTCAGCTGGGAACTCAAACGCTATCGGCCATAAGCTTTGACATTGTTTGTCATAAGCTTGCCAAAGTGCATGATAACTTTTTTGTGCTACCGGATGGTTCAAGTTAGGGGCAACTTCAGCAAGAGGCCATAGTACAAAGGCATTAAATAAAATTTCGCCACGAGGCAGTTCAACCGGCTCGTCACAAACCGTGTCGTCATACAAAAGTAAGTCGATGTCTAGACTACGCGGGCTAAACTTTTTCTCACCTCTAATTCGCCCGTTAGCCTGTTCAATAAGCTTAAACGTTGCAACAACCTCAGCAATGCTGAGTTCGGTTTCAGCCACTGCCACCATATTTAAAAAGTTGGTGCCTTTAAAGCCAACCGACTCGCTTTCAAATACCCGCGACAACTCCAAAGTAGCCAAAATATTGCTGTAAATCTAATAAGCCAGCTTTAAGGTGCTGCTCAGGCGAGATGTTCGTCCCTAAGCTGATGTAAA
The DNA here is from genome assembly GCF_025398315.1 of Shewanella phaeophyticola. Classification (GTDB taxonomy): domain Bacteria; phylum Pseudomonadota; class Gammaproteobacteria; order Enterobacterales; family Shewanellaceae; genus Shewanella; species Shewanella phaeophyticola. Next base: position 549,258 of record NZ_JAODOQ010000001.1, on the reverse strand, counting down.
TACGTGCCATTGGCTAACCTAAATTGCTAATACGATAAAAAGAAACACTATTAAATACGGCCACGTTCAATCTCAACACCCACAGATGCGGCATGCGGCACTGCACCGGGTTTCATCACGACAACTTTGACCCAGGGCACATTAAATTCATCTTGCAGGCATTCGGCAATCATTTCTGCTACGGTTTCAATCAATTCAATTGGTTTCTCAGTGATCAGAGCCGTTAAACGATTTGATACGGTTTCATAGCACAACGCATGTTCATAATTATCACTGGCAGCCGCTAGACGGTTATCCCACGCCATATCTAAATCAATTAATAACGTTTGATGAAGTTTTTTCCCAGTCATAAATACCTATCACGGTTTCTATGGCTAACTGACGTATAAGCACTTTATCCATGTAACTACCCACCTTGAACGACTTAAAAAGACCCTAAGATCATCCTAATCAAACTTTATTACCGATTATATGCCTAATAATACACATTTAACCTTTTTCCTAATGAATTAAAGCAGTAGGATAGCGCTATTGTGCAATTAACATCTTTTAACTGATGCGAATTTGCCATAAGACAGCACGATGCATTGCTGTCATGCAAATCAATGCGCGATGATACCCTAAGAAGACTAAGGAAACCAATTTGAACACCGTTATTGTCACAATATTGATGATCATTGCCGCTTATTTAGCGGGTTCGATCTCAAGTGCCGTATTGGTCTGTAAAATTAGAGGTTTACCTGATCCAAGAACCAGCGGTTCTGGCAACCCTGGAGCCACGAACGTATTGCGGATCGGTGGCGTCAGTTCAGCAGGGTTAGTGCTGTTTTTTGACATGCTAAAAGGCGCGCTACCCTCATATCTTGGTTATAAAATTGGTCTGGATGCGGCGTCACTCGGTTTTATTGCAGTATGTGCTTGTCTTGGACACATATTCCCACTGTTTTTTGGCTTTAAAGGTGGTAAAGGTGTTGCGACAGCCTTTGGCGCAATGGCTACCCATTGGTGGCGACTTAGCACTGTGCCTTATTTTAACCTGGGTGGTGTTTGTGTTAATCACTCGCTATTCCTCTGTTGCGGCAATGGCTGCGGCAACGTTGGCACCTTTTTATACCTGGTGGCTCGACGATAGATTTATTTTGCCAGTAGCAATGCTTTCCACCCTGATTCTCATTCGCCATAAAGACAATATTGGTCGTCTACGTATAGGTGAAGAAACGAAAGTCTCCCGAAAAAAATCCATAAAAAAACCTAACTCCACAACTAAGAGTTAGGTTTTCATTTCGCTAAGCTAAAACTAATACCATATATGGTATTAATCAACCGCAGGCAAACTATCTAATGGCCAGCGAGGTTGACCTTTAACCGCTAAATCTTCAATTTGTCCTGCGCGTAAACGTTGCAAACCTGCAAACGCAATCATTGCACCATTGTCGGTACAAAACTCACCACGCGGGTAGTGCACTTGCCCACCTAAATTCGTCATCATCTCAGCAAGTGATTCGCGTAAACGCGTGTTCGCGCTTACGCCGCCGGCAATGACTAACCGCTTATAGCCAGTTTGCTTTAATGCACGCTTGCACTTAATCGCTAAGGTATCGACTACCGCCTCTTCAAAAGCACGGGCAATATTGGCACGGGTTTGATGATCGTCAGGTTCGGCAGCAATGGTATTGGCGGTAAAGGTTTTTAAGCCAGAAAAGCTAAAATCTAAACCCGGTCGGTCTGTCATCGGCCGAGGAAACTTATAGCCTGCGGGTAAGCCTTCTTGAGCCAATTTAGCCAAGCGTGGCCACCAGGGTAATCAAGGCCATTAACTTAGCGGTTTTATCAAACGCTTCACCGGCAGCATCATCAACCGACTCACCCAATACCTGATAACGGCCAATGCCTTCAACTTGCACCAACATAGAATGGCCGCCAGACACTAACAGTGCGATAAACGGAAACTCTGGCGCATCATCTTCTAGCATAGGCGCCAATAGATGACCTTCCATATGGTGAACACCCACCGCAGGTTTATTCCAGGCATAAGCTAATGAGCGGCCAACACAGGCTCCAACCAACAGAGCACCAATAAGACCTGGGCCTTGGTATAAGCAACACCGTCGATGTCGTCTAAGCTTGAGTTAGCCTCGCTTAAAGCCTGCTTTATTAATGGCACAATTTTACGAACATGATCACGAGATGCAAGCTCAGGCACTACACCGCCGTAATCGGCGTGCAATTTAACTTGGCTGTATAGTACATGCGACATTAAGCCTAACTTATCGTCATACACCGCAATCCCAGTCTCATCACAAGATGTTTCTATACCTATAACCCGCATAATCTCTCGTCTTCATTAAAAATAAGGCCGCTAATTCTACCCGTGTCAGCCTAAATACTCCAACATTTCAGCATTAAAGCCGATAAATATCAGAAAATGAAAGTGTTACCTCATTATCAAAGAGAAACTCAATCAGGGGTTTACAAATGGTTGCTGGTCGGTGTAAAATTCCGCACCATTTTAAATAGCCTTTGGATTGAGTTGAGGCCTTACTGTTTACTCGCTGTCATTTGTTATTAACTGATGTCAGACAACATTAAACCGTAGACTTAGCCAACCAACATAACTACACCTAAGGGGTGATGGCGTATGCCAATTATTAAAGTACGTGAAAACGAACCATTCGACGTAGCTCTTCGTCGTTTCAAGCGCTCTTGTGAAAAAGCTGGTATTTTAGCTGACGTGCGTGCTCGTGAATTCTACGAGAAGCCAACTACTGCTCGTAAGCGTGCAAAAGCTGCTGCAGTTAAGCGTTTAGCTAAAAAGCTTTCTCGCGAAAACGCACGTCGCGTACGTTTATACTAATCTCATTATGAACTTAACCGATCAGCTAAAAGACCAAATGAAAGAAGCCATGCGCGCTAAAGAAAAAGTGCGCTTGGGGACTATTCGTATGGCACTTGCCGCCATCAAGCAGATTGAAGTGGATACCCGCGAATCTCTAACGGATGAACAAGCAATAGCTGTATTAACCAAAATGGTCAAACAACGTCGCGATTCGATTGCTCAATATGAAGCAGCCGGTCGTCCGGAGTTAGCCGCAGCTGAGGCTGAAGAGATTCAAGTTATTGAAGCTTTTTTACCTCAACAATTAACTGAAGAAGAAGTCGCAACGATTATCGATGCCACTATTGCTGAAGTTGGTGCTGCATCCATGGCGGATATGGGTAAAGTAATGGGAGCATTAAAATCGAAAGTTCAAGGTCGTGCAGATTTAGGTGCTATTGGCACTATGATACGCGCTAAATTGAAATAATCGCTTTTTAATGTTGAATAAGCCGTGCACTTGCACGGCTTGTTTGTTTAAATCAGTTGATAAAGTAAATTCGAGAACAATAGCAATCAATGGCGATACCTCGTGATTTTATCAATGAGCTAATAGCTCGCATAGACATAGTCGATCTAATTGATCGCAAAGTCCCTTTGAAAAAAGCCGGTAAAAACCACTCGGCTTGTTGTCCTTTTCATAGCGAAAAATCACCTTCTTTCACCGTCAGCAGAGATAAACAGTTTTACCATTGTTTTGGCTGCGGCGCCCACGGCAATGCCATTGACTTTGTCATGGAATACGATCGCCTCGAATTTGTTGATGCCATTGAAGAACTTGCAGGTCAACTCGGAATAGCCGTTCCGCGAGAGCAAGGTACAGGCAAAAGACCAGACCAAGGCTTAAGCCGCGATTTATACCAATTGATGGAAGAAGCCAATCTCTTCTACCAAAGCCAGCTAAGACAACACCAAGATAAACAAAAAGTAATTGATTACCTCGAGTTTAGAGGCTTATCAAACGACGTTGTTGAACAATTTGGTATCGGATTTGCCCCCGATGGCTGGGACGGTTTACTCGGACGTTACCGCCAAAATCAAGCAGCACAAGATAAATTACTGACAGCAGGCATGCTTATTGCCAACGATAACGGTAAACGCTATGACCGTTTTCGTGACAGATTAATGTTCCCAATTCGTGATCGCAGAGGTCGCGTTGTTGGATTTGGTGGACGAGTTTTGGGTGACGGTACCCCAAAATACTTGAATTCTCCAGAAACGCCCATATTTCATAAGGGTAATGAGCTTTACGGTTTATATGAGCTCAAACAAAAACACCGCGATCCACAGCACGTTTTAATTGTTGAAGGCTATATGGATGTAGTCGCCCTGGCGCAATTTGGGGTAGATTATGCGGTAGCCTCACTTGGCACGGCCACCACTGCTGAACAATTTCAGTTATTAGTGCGTAGTGCCAAGCAAGTGATTTGTTGTTATGACGGCGACAGAGCTGGTCGAGAAGCCGCATGGCGAGCACTAGAAACCGCCCTGCCATTGCTCAAACCTGGTGACCAGGTCAAGTTTATGTTTTTACCTCAAGGTGAAGACCCTGACACTATGGTCAGAAAAATTGGCAAAGATGCTTTTGAAGCATTAATGCAACAAGCTATGTTACTGCCAGCGTTTCTATTTGAGACATTAAGTAACAACCATGGCGCCGACAAAGGGGCATTAGCCAAGCAAGCCATTGGCCTAATTGAAAAGGTACAAGATACCGTCCTACAAAATTTGTTGCTAGAAAACCTAGCACACAAATTAGGCATGAACAGTAGCGAAGATTTAAAGAAAAAATTAGGTTTTGCGGTTAATAAAGCGCAACCTCTTAATGCAAAAGGCTTACAAGGCCGTGGCACACCATTAAGGTTAGCCATTGCGCTACTTATTCAACATCCTCATTTAGGATTTGGACTAAAAGAGCAAGCTGCATTAAAACGACTAAAAATGCCCGGAGTAGATTTACTTGGGCACTTGTTAGAAATAACTCGTGAACAATCGTTAAACAGCGCACAACTACTTGAACTGCATAGAGAGCATGAACAAAAAAGCACTCTAATAAAGCTAGCCCAATGGGACCATCAAGTGGCGGATGAAAACGTATTGCTAGAGTTTAAACAAACCCTGATTTGGTTATACAATCAATCAATTGAACAGCTTTATCAGGAACTAAGCCTTAAGCAGACTTTGACAAAAGTTGAAAAGCTTCAACTTACAAAGCTAATTGCAATAATAAAAGGCAAGGCAACATAGTACTCATTGATTGTTTCACAATCTGCGTACAAAACGCTGCCATGGACTAGCTAAGATTAGTCCACACAGTTATAATTGACGATTTGCGCGCCACTTTAGCTCGGCTAAATGGCCTATCGTTTTATCAGTTACCCAAACTTGGATGATATCTATGGATCACACTCCGCAGTCGCAACTCAAACTGTTGCTCGCTAAAGGTAAAGAGCAAGGTTACTTAACCTATGCTGAAGTGAACGACCACTTACCAGCAGACATGGTCGATTCTGATCAGATTGAAGATATTATCCAGATGATAAATGACATGGGTATCCGCGTTTTTGAAGAAGCGCCAGATGCCGATGACATGATGATGTCGGAAGACAACACAGACGAAGATGCTGCAGAAGAAGCTGCAGCAGCACTCGCAACCGTAGAAAGTGAGTTAGGCCGTACCACTGACCCTGTGCGTATGTACATGCGTGAAATGGGTACAGTTGAGCTACTTACTCGCGAAGGCGAAATTGTTATTGCTAAGCGTATTGAAGAAGGTATTAACACAGTACAAAGTTCTGTGAGTGAATACCCTCAAGCAATTGCAATGATCTTAGAGCAATTCGACCAGTATGAAGCTGAAGAATTACGCTTGTCTGATATTATCTCTGGATTTATCAATCCTGACGAAGACGATGTTGCACCAACAGCAACAAACATCGGCTCTGAACTCTCTGAAGATGATCGTGATGACGACGATGATGATGACGATGATGATGACGATGACGAAGAAGAGGAAGAAGGCAACAAAGGTCCGGATCCTGAAGAAGCTAAAGAGAAGTTTACTCAATTAAGAGAAGCTTACGAAAAAAGCTTAGGCATTATTGCTGAAAAAGGCCGTGACCACCCTGAAGCCATCGGTTCGTTGTTTGTTATTGGTGAGCTATTCAAAGAGTTCCGTCTAGTACCTAAGCAGTTTGACCGCTTAGTGAAAAGCATGCGCAACATGATGGATCGCGTACGAGTTCAAGAACGTCTAGTGATCAAGCTATGTGTTGAACAAGCTAAAATGCCGAAGAAAAACTTCATTAAAGCATTTACCGGTAACGAAACTAACCTAACTTGGTTTGAAACCGAAAAAGCCAGCAGCAAGCCTTACGCTGAAGGTCTTCGTATGATCGAAGATGACGTAGCACGTTGCGTTGGCAAGCTTGGAGCCATTGAAGAAGAAACCGATTTAACCATCGCAGGCATTAAAGACATTAACCGTCGTATGTCAATTGGTGAAGCCAAAGCACGTCGTGCTAAGAAAGAAATGGTTGAAGCAAACTTACGTCTGGTAATTTCTATTGCTAAAAAGTACACCAACCGTGGTTTACAGTTCTTGGACTTAATCCAGGAAGGTAACATTGGTTTGATGAAAGCAGTAGATAAGTTTGAATATCGTCGTGGTTATAAGTTCTCAACTTATGCAACCTGGTGGATCCGTCAGGCGATTACTCGCTCGATTGCTGACCAGGCACGTACAATCCGTATTCCGGTACACATGATCGAAACGATCAACAAGCTGAACCGTATCTCACGTCAAATGCTTCAAGAAATGGGCCGCGAGCCGTCTCCTGAAGAATTGGCAGAACGTATGATGATGCCTGAAGATAAGATCCGTAAAGTACTTAAAATCGCTAAAGAGCCAATCTCAATGGAAACCCCAATCGGTGACGATGAAGATTCGCATTTAGGTGATTTTATCGAGGACACAACCCTCGAGCTACCATTAGATTCAGCCACAAGCGAAAGTCTAAAGAACGCCACTCACGAAGTACTCGCCGGCTTAACTGCCCGTGAAGCAAAAGTACTGCGTATGCGTTTCGGTATCGACATGAACACCGACCACACTCTAGAAGAAGTGGGTAAACAATTTGACGTAACACGTGAGCGTATTCGTCAGATTGAAGCTAAAGCGTTACGTAAGTTACGCCACCCTTCTCGCTCAGAGATTTTGAAGTCTTTCCTAGACGAATAAATCATCATCATAGTCTGCAAAGACAACATCAAAAAACCCAGCTAAATTGCTGGGTTTTTTATTGCGTGTAATACCAATTCCACTAATTATCTGGTCATTCAGCGGTAATTCTGTGCCTTCTAGGCAAGTAATAGGATTGTAGGCATAGTTGCTCTCGGCAACTGCTCCTGCGTTGCTCTACCTCCTGCGTCCATGCAGTCGTCGGCAACTGCTCCTGCGTTGCTCTACCTCCTGCATCCATGCAGTCGTACGTAAAAATACTATTAAGCAGCATAGAAGGCACAGAAACCCGCCTTGCAGGAGGCGCTCAGACTGTCCATTTCTTTGTTGCATTGCCTTAGAAGGGAATAACCATTCTTTCAACAATGCGCCTCAAACTGAACAGTCTGAGCGACTCTGATTGGTCACATAATTAATGGAAATGGTATAAGCCAAAAAAAGCCCACGCAATGGCGTGGGCGGTAATAGATACCAATCCTTGTTAGTATGTGATCTATTTTAGGCTGCGTCACTAGACCCAGTACAATGAAAATGACTGCAGGTGTAACCATCTACATCAAAGTCATTTGAAGCCGTAATGGGGTTTGTGACGCAGCCCCGAAGGGCGAATTTATCAGCGTGGTATTCTTTGTTAGCCTTTCTTAACATAGTGCACTATGCCCTCAAAAGGCTGCCTCAAATACCTCACTGATAACTTTCGTAAAAAGAGCAAATCCTAATTAAGATTGCTATAAAATCAACCTATTACAGTTGCTTTCTGCTCGATGCTTTATCGAGTAACGTTAAGATATTTTTATACGGGATACCCGAGTGGGTGGTTAACCCAACATCACACGTCGCTGAAACAGAATAGCCATGGGTACAGCCTTTATCCTTTGTTTCCTCTTTTAAGTGACGTAAACCGTGCTCATTGAGCTCAGGGTAATTCATACCACGGTTACCCGCCATACCACAGCAGCCCACTTTTTCTGGCACCACAACATCTGTAGCACACAAACGGGCTAAATCTGCCAGTTTCTCTGCCATGCCTAACTTTCGAGTTGTACAGGTTGGATGCACTGCAATTTTATCGACGATTTTATTGATTGAAAGACGATCAACCAAAAACTCAAAAGCAAATTCTTCAGGATCGTACATTTTCAAACGGCTATCGCAAGCACGGCGCATTCTTTCAAGGCACGCTGTTGTTGCCACCAAAATAGGATATTCGCCATTGTTTGACGCCTGTAATAACCACTTTGAAAGCTCATCAGATTTACGATCAGCTGCTTCATCATGACCATAAGACTCCCAAGGCTGGCCACAACATAAGCCCTTAGGTTTTTCGCCAGACACCATTTCGATATTGGCCTTTTCAAATAGACTCACAATCGTTTCAGGCAGTGAGCGTTGGTCGTCATGCTTAGCACTGGTGCCCATCATACGGTTCAAACAAGCTGGGAAATAAACTGCTTTTATGTCTCCCTGAGTCTTAGTTTTTGGCAATGCTTTACCACGTGTAGGCATACCTTCTGTCCATAATGGCACAGGCATACCCGGCGCAATACTGCGAACAACCTTAGTGATTGCTCCCATACCAGACTCACCGATAACTTTGCGAGAAATGTCTGTTGCCCCTAAAGCAAATCGAGCGACTGACTCCATGGTGCCAAAACGATCAGCAGTAAAGTCTGAGATTTTCTTATCCATACTGCTAGCGCCTTCAGCACGCAGTACTTTCACATATTTACCGGTATCAATGCCCATTGGGCAACCCAGTTTACATAACCCATCCGCCGCACAGGTATCAATGGCGTAGTATGGATAGTTCTTTTTCAACTCGGCCAGAACTTCAGGCTCTTTGCCAGTTGTCTCTAACGTTTTCATTACCCTTGCAACAGCAGTACGCTGGCGAGGTGATAGGGTTAAACCATGGGCGACACAGTGCGGTTCGCAGAAGCCACATTCAATACATTTATCAACAATGTCGTGTATGGCCGGCATAGGTTTAAAGCCTTTGGCATGACAGAATGGATCATCATTGATAATCACCCCAGGGTTTAAAATACCACTTGGGTCGAGGGCATTTTTCACTCGTTTCATCAAGTCGTAGACTTCGGTGCCCCATTCTTTCTCAACGAATGCAGCCATACCAAAGCCAGTACCGTGTTCAGCTTTAAGTGAACCGTCATACCCTACAACAAGGTCAACAACTGCTTGCATAAAGCCATCAAAACGGTCGGCTTCAGCTTGAGTTGAAAAGTCTTGAGCAAAAATAACATGGTAGTTACCCTCTAGCGCATGACCATAAATCACCGCATCGTCATAACCGTGTTTAAATGACAAGTTTTGTAAATCGATTGTCGCTTGAGGTAACACTTCAATTGGAAACGCAATATCTTCAATAATACACGATGTTCCGACAGGTCTCATTGAGCCCGCTAATGGGAAAATCGCTTTACGGATAGCCCACATATTAGTGATTTCAGCGGCATCTTGAGTAAATTCAACATCGCGATATAGGCCATGTTTTTTCATAATGGCAGACATTTTGGCAACGTTAGCATCAATCTGCTCTTGGTTATCGCCAAAGGTTTCAAACAATACTGCCGTGACATCTTTATGCACATCATTCAAGAAATCGGGTGTGTCATATTTAGACCCAGCAACAGCTTTAAGCGCAAAATTGTCTAACAACTCTGCCGCATTTGTCTCGTTAAAGGCTTCTCTACGTAGCTCAACAATTGACTCACAAGCACCACGCAATGAATCAAAGTAAACCATCGCAGAAGCTGAATGGCTTTTTTTCTCTACACTGTTCAAGGTGATTTCAGAAAGGAAACCCAGTGCACCTTCTGAGCCCACCATAAGGTGCAAAATAATGTCGATAGGATCATGGTGTTCAACAAAAGAATTCATACCAAAACCGGTGACATTCTTAATTGAATACTTACGCTTAATACGTTGCACTAAAGCATCGTCAGACATAATGTCATCGCGAATAGACTCAATGGCTTGCACCATTTCTGGGTGTTCTTTTTTAAACGCCTCACGGCTTTGCTCACTTGCCGTATCTAAAATAGAGCCGTCAGCAAAAACGATTCTGGCCGAATCAATTAGCTTATATGAATTATGGTGAGTACCACAGTTCATACCAGAAGCATTGTTAGAGACAATCCCACCAGCCATTGCAGAGGCAATAGTTGCTGGGTCAGAGCCAAACTTCCAGCCTAATGGCGCTAATGCGGCATTGATTTTAGCGCCGATAACCCCAGGCTGCATTTGTACTTTTTTCCCGCCGTCCAACACCTTAAATTTATTCCAATGCAGACCAGCAACCATTAACACCGAATCTGAAATAGCCTGACCACAAAGTGCGGTACCGGCAGCTCTAAATGTCACAGGCGTATTAGTTTGATGGCATTGTGATAAAACGTTAGAAGCCTCAGCTTCAGTTTTAGGATGGACAACAATTTGTGGACGTTTTTGATAAAAAGAAGCATCAGTACCCCAAGCGATACGGCGGAGGTAGTCGGTATAAACTCGTGAAGGCTCAAGATACTGGCCTAATTTATCTGCAAGAACTGTCAAATTAGATTGCAACATGTGAATCCCCATTCATGTCATCAATATGTGAGAAGAGCTCGATAAGCTCCATCTGAAGAACGCTATGCCGATGCTATCCCCTAGTAGGGAAATCTAGGCATATCTCAAGGTGAGTTTATTGACCAGACATGTCGTATGCTCATCATGCACACGGATGTTGCGCAAATATCAATCTTTAAACAGTTTCTATTAATCTTTATTGCCCACGCTTGTCATACTTCTTATCTAATACAAGCCCAAGCTTCGCTAAGACGATAAACTATTCATAAACAGCAGACGAACCCACAAGCTAGTTAGTACGTTATATAATGGGGGTTGCACATAAGTTTATTGACTGACACAATCACACCTCAGTTGTATTTGTAGCAGATAATTTCTCAACATACCGCAAACACAACAGCCCTTATTCTTAATCTTTAAATCAGTTCAAAATTCACACAATTAACGTGAACAACCGCCCAAATCAAAGCGACCTCACACTGCCCAACCTCACATAATGACAAATAAAAACCACTTTGATCACGGTGGTAAATCACAAAAACTTGCTAAATTAGTGATTAAACACCCCCGCAATTGAGCAATATCGCCACAACCCATATTGTGGTACTAATGTTATCGAAACTGATAACGGTTCTCGTTAGTAATTAACCTCAATCACTCATTCGCCAATGACGGATAACAAGCAAAGATATTCAGGTTTCGCCATTTCATATGTTCACCTTCACGATGAGTAAAATACTTAAGCTTGAACAAAGGTCATAACCCACAAACATATAGCAAGTAATGTGGAGACTGATTAACAGATAACCACTTGAGTCATTTAAGCTAAATTCATGTACAAACAGAGGTGACAAGCGGAAATAAACTTCGTATACTGCATCCGCTTTTGTTAGTGACGACTAGCTTAAGTCTGCCCCTTAGCTCAGTTGGTTAGAGCATACGACTCATAATCGTCAGGATCCACAGTTCAAGTCTGTGAGGCCACCAATTCAGATAAGCCGCAGCAATGTATCATTGCTGCGGCTTTTTCGTCTCTGGAGTTTAGGGTTTTGATAAGCGACGAACATGAGCTTTGGACTATCGAGATGATGTCCCCACGCCATGCTCAACATGGCGCGGGCATAGCGAGACAAGCTAATCTTTGTGGATGTGCAGTGGGCTTTTTTCTAAATGGCTTTGGGCGGCGGTGATAGCGACCACGGCCTTTGAGTTAAATTCACGTTGATACAAGGTGTACACCACAAACAAGCTGGCTACGATAAACATCCATGGGTTGAAAAACCAACACAAAGCGGCCATCGAATAATAATATGAACGTAAACCATAATTGTACGAATGTGCAGCTTGGTCTTGCACAACGGCCATTTGGCGGGCATAGGCAACAAGGTTTTTGTCGGTGCCGCTCTTATCGAGTGGTGCAGCACCAATCATCACATTAACAAAACCATACTGGCGCATTGACCAAGTAAACTGGAAAAACGCCAATACAAAAATGCCAACCAACAAGCCCAGTTTTACTTGTACTAAAGCGTGATTGGGTGGTGCGGCAAAAGGGATAGAGGCGATTACGGTTTCAAGCTTTTCGACTTGTGAGAATAACGTCAGCACACCCGCTAAAACCAGTAATGTCGTTGAGGCAAAAAAAGCGATATTTCGTTCAAGGTTAGCCAATAACGCAGCCTCACCTACTCGGTTTTCTTTACCAATCACTTGCGACATCCACATAATACGCTGCTGATGCATTACCCTTGCAATACAATTGGTCGTCTTTGCTTTGCGGCGTGCAAAATTGGTATAGCCGACCCAAGCAATAAAAAACACAATAAAGGCTAACGAATCTATCCAGGCAACCATCATGTTAATAACCTTTTAACATATATTAATGGGTTGATTATGCATCAGTTTTCATCATCCTTAAATCAGTTTTTGGTTTAAAACGGGCTTGAACAAATACAATTCATCTTCTCAAGTGTTATCGGGTGAATAAACCTCAGGCTTGTGGCATGCAATAATAATCGAGATGCCAGCGGTTGGGATTGCTGATTATGGTACAAATCACAACCCAGTATAGGATGGCCAATTTGCTGGCTGTGAATACGTAGCTGGTGTGTTCGGCCACTTATGGGGGTAAAGCGCACTCGGGTTGATAACCTTTGAGGATGCCGCTCTATCACCTGGTAATGAGTTTTCGCAGGCTTGCCTGTGTCGTGACAAATTTTCATCAACGGAAAATGTTCAACGTCTTTGGCGATGGGTAAATCGATTTCCCCCTGCTCATTGAGCAAGTCACCGTATAACACTGCAGTGTAAGTTTTACCAATGGTACGTTGTTGAAATTGCTGAGTGAGCAACCCATTAACCTGTTTATTTAACGCCACCAGCATAATGCCAGAAGTGCCAAAGTCGAGTCGATGCAGTAAGGTGGCAGTGGGAAAGTCTTGCACTAGACGGTAATGCACAGAGTCTTTATTGAGTGGATTTTTACCCGACAGGCTAAGCAGCCCAGAGGGCTTGTTAATCAGCAGTAGGTGTTCATCTTGGTATAATATCTCGATAACACCATCACAGGGTGGCGCAATAAATTCAGCCATACAATCTTCATCTTCAAATCATGCACGGATAATAATCGCAAAGGTAACGACAAGCCACCTTTGCCTTAAGTTAATCATCATTGATTAAGTTCGCAAACGACCAAGCTGTTGGTGTTGTTGGCGTACTAATTCCGCTAAGCTATCACTGCTTTGTTGAGCGTCATCGGCAAGTTGTGACAATTCCGATGCTGAATCAGAAATCCCAGTGATATTACGATTCACCTCCTCGGTAACTGCGCTTTGCTCCTCTGCTGCGGTGGCAATGTGAGTGACCTGGCTTGATACTTCATTAATTTGTGACACGATGGCATTTAATGACTGTAATGCTAACTGAGTTTGCTCAACGGCTTTGTTCGCCCCTTGCGCCCCTTTATCAATAATGTTCGATGCATTTTTCACTTCTTTTTGTAATGATTCAATCAAGGTGCTGATCTCATCAGTAGATTGCTGGGTTCTTGATGCTAAGGTTCTGACTTCATCAGCAACCACAGCAAAACCTCGCCCTTGTTCTCCAGCTCTAGCCGCCTCAATTGCGGCATTTAATGCCAGTAGGTTAGTCTGCTCAGCGATGGCGCTGATCACCTCTAAAATCCTGCTTATATTTGTGCTACTGTGCGACACTTGAGCAACGGCTTGTTGGGCTTGCACTGACTCTTTTGACATATCTTCAACATATGTCATGGCATTTGTTAGTCGAGACTCACCTTCTCTAACATTCACCGTCATCGACTCGGTTTCCATCGCAGTTTGTTCTGAGGCTTTAGCCACTTCAAGCGCTGTTGCACTCATTTGATTCACTGCAGTAACGACGCTTTCAATCTCGCTATACTGACGGTTAACACTTTCGCGAGTATGTTTAGCAATATCGGCCGACTTAATACTTTCTTGTTGCGAGCTATCGGCCAATATTTTCAACTCCGCAATCAAATGGCGCAGCTTAGCGATAAAGGCGTTAATGCCACCACCGAGTGCAATCAGCTCGGCATGCGCGTCAACCTCAATCGTTTGGGTTAAATCACCTTCGGCGCTAGCCAAGTTTTCAACCCGCGTTTGAATCATATGCAACGGCGCAATAATACTGCGAATAACCAAACTGATAATAATCACGGCAATCACCGTGACCGCAATGCCAATAATCAGTAACAAACTCCCCAGTGAGACTTCCATTGCGCTCATGGCATCATTCATTTGATTAACCGCCATAAAAGCCTGGCTTTTAGGTACCTCAATAATTAACGACCAGGTGGTATCAGCCAGTTCAATCGCAATGGGGTACCCTACCGCAATGTTGTCTGGCTCATTAACAAAACCGGATGTACTTTTTAATGCTAATAATTTTTTAGCCAGCTCAGGTTTTACAGACTCACTTAGTGGGCGTGCAAACTTTTTATAATGACTTGCCGCTACCACAAAGCCCTTTTCGCTAACTAACGTGACTTTAGCTTGTCCCTGGTACAAGCTTTGAGACAGTTGCATAATCATCGTTTGAAACTGCGGAAGGTTTATATCAACGCCCACTAAACCTTTAAACTGATTATCGATTAGCACAGGTACAGTGAGTGAGGTCATTAATGCTGTATTACCGGGGGTAATTTCGTATAAATACGGCTCCATTAGGCATGGTTTTTTTGCATCTTTGGCACACAAATACCATTCCGCTTCACGTACGCCAAACTCATTGAGAGTATCGATGTATTTTTCTGCGGCGTCATCAACCGATTGTTGCTCAACCGTACCATCGCTGTTGCGGGTGTAGTAAATCTCTAAGGTGCCTGCTTTTGGCACACTGTGGCTGCCTCCCTGACGATAAAGATCATCGAGATTGTCATAACCATTAGGCTCAAACTGGGCATACATTGACGAAATTTGAGCATTTTTTTGTAATACGGCAGCCAGTGATAATTCGACACGCTCACGCGTGAGCGGATCTTGTTTCGACGTCTGCTCAATTAAACCGGTAAATGAATACGGGATACGATACGCCTCATTAATAAAGCCTGCGACACGTTCACCGTACTCACCGGCTCTAGCAGATAACTTTTCGTTAATCTCTTGCTGTAAAGCCACTTCCACTTCAGCTGCTAAACTATTATTTTTATCTTTAAGCACTATCCATAAACTGATTGAAAGGGTAATAACGGTAGCAATAAATAATGCCGAGGTGATCCATAACAATTTTGATCTAATGGATAATGCTTTCATGCCATTCAACTCCCAGTGTTTATTCGACTTTTTAAGTGTAGTCAGCTTTAAAGGTATATTGCAAAGCCACATAAAAAATCCCGCTCGCTGCGGGATTTTATTTTAGGGTTATCAGCGATATTCAGACTTAGCTAAACACAGCTTGAAAAGTACTGTCCATAATAGCTAAACCTGCATCAATTTGCGCATCAGGCGCCGTTAACGGCACGAGTACGCGGATAACATTACCGTAAGTACCACAAGACAATAAAATCAGCCCACGGTTACGTGCTTCCGCCAAAATTTTAGCGCTGTATTGTGGCGCAGGCTGATCGTCTTCCATGAGCTCAATAGCAATCATCGCACCTAAACCACGCACATCTGCAATTTGCGAATATTTTGCCTGCATATCGGTTAATGCCGCTTTAAGCTTATTGCCCACCTCGTTGGCTCTTGCTAGTAATTGCTCTTCTTCAAAGACTTCAATCACCGCAAGTGCTGCTGCGCACGCTAATGGGCTGCCGCCATAAGTTCCACCTAAGCCACCAGCTGTAACCGCGTCCATAATATCGGCTTTACCAGTAATACCTGATAGTGGGAAACCGCCAGCAATAGACTTAGCAAAAGTGGTAATGTCAGCAGCAACACCCATTTGCTCCATGGCAAAAAAGGTGCCGGTACGCCCTGCGCCGGTTTGCACTTCATCGGCAATAAGCACGATGCCATGGTTGTCGCATAGTTCGCGTAAACGTTGCATAAACGATGGCGTCGCAGCGTAAAAACCACCCTCACCTTGCACAGGCTCTAAAATAATGGCCGCTATGTCACTTGGCTCTGCATCATTTTTAAAAATACGTTCAATTGACTCAATCGCATCATCTTCAGATACGCCATGCATTTCGCACGGAAACTCTGCACGAAACACATTAGCCGACATCAACCCCATACCTTTACTGTACGGCGCAACTTTACCGGTTAGAGTCAATGCCGCCATCGTACGGCCATGATATCCAGAGGTAAAGGCAATCACCCCTGCGCGCTTGGTGTAAGCGCGAGCGACCTTTACGGCGTTCTCAACGGCTTCTGAACCACTGGTAAATAGCGCTGTCTTTTTGGCGAAATCACCGGGCACTAGATGGTTAAGCTTTTCGCATACACTAATGTAGCTTTCGTAACCTAATACCATAAAGCAAGTATGCGAAAAGGCATTTAGCTGTTCTGCCACTGCCGCTTTAACTTTAGGGTGCAAGTGCCCCGTGTTCAGTACCGCAATACCACCGGCAAAATCAATATATTCACGACCTTCTACATCCCAAACGGTGGCGTTTTCAGCGCGTTCAGTAAAGATTGGGTGAATTTGTCCTACACCTTGAGCTACTGCGGCCTGGCGACGCGCCATTAATCCATCATTTGTTTTAGTCATTGCCCACTCTCTTAAACTGACATGCAGATATATTTCATTTCAAGGTATTCTTCGATACCAAACTTAGACCCTTCGCGACCTAATCCTGAGGATTTAATGCCACCAAAGGGTGCCACTTCGGTCGAGATTAATCCGGTATTCACCCCCACCATACCGTACTCAAGTGCTTCAGCCACTTTGTAAACCAGCGAAATATCGCGGCCGTAAAAATACGCAGCTAAACCAAACTCGGTATCGTTGGCCTGCTTAATCACATCATCAACGGTGTCGAATTTAAATAACGGCGCTAATGGATCAAAAGTTTCCTCTTTGGCCACCAACATCGACTTATCAACATCGCGTAAAATGGTGGGTTCAAAAAAGAACCCGCCTAAGCTATGGGCTTTCCCCCCGTTACAACACTGGCGCCTTTTGCGACTGCATCCGCTAAATGGCTTTGCACTTTTGCCACAGCATCTTGATTGATTAACGAGCCAATATTCACCCCGTCATCTGCGCCGTTACCGACGCTGAGCTTAGCAACAGCTGCAGCAAATTTTTGAGTAAATTGCTCATACACACCCGCTTGAACATAAATGCGGTTAGCACATACACAGGTTTGGCCGGCATTGCGGTATTTTGCAATCATGGCACCTTCGACTGCGGCGTCAATATCGGCATCGTCAAACACGATAAACGGTGCATTGCCGCCTAGTTCAAGCGACAGCTTTTTTAGCGTCGGCGCACATTGCTCCATTAACTTTATGCCAACGGCTGTTGAGCCCGTAAACGATAACTTACGAACGATGGGGCTATCACATAAGGTGTTACCAATGGCAATGGCATCACCTGTCACTACGCTAAATACCCCCGCAGGAATACCCGCGCGATGGGCAAGTTCTGCTAACGCTAATGCGGTAAAGGGCGTTTGCGGTGCAGGCTTAACCACCATAGTGCAACCCGCAGCAAGTGCTGGCGCCGCTTTACGGGTAATCATTGCTGCGGGGAAGTTCCACGGCGTAATGGCCGCAGTAACGCCAACAGGTTGTTTAATTACTGTCAGTCTCTTATCAGCTTGATGTCCTGGAATCGTGTCGCCATAAATGCGCTTGGCCTCTTCAGCAAACCATTCAATAAACGAGGCAGCATAAGTCACCTCGCCTCGGGCTTCAGCGAGAGGCTTGCCTTGCTCTGTGGTCATCATGAGCGCAAGATCATCAGCATGTTGGTTAATCAATTCAAACCAACGGCGTAACTTTTGGCTACGCTCTTTTGCCGACAGCGCACGCCAAGCTGGCAGCGCTTTATTGGCTGCAGTGATTGCCGCTTGAGTTTCAGCCGCGCCCATCACTGGCACATGGCCAATTAACTCTTGTGTAGCAGGGTTGGCAATCGCAACGGTTTCACCGCTGTTAGCACTCACCCACAAACCATCGATATAGCATTGCTCGTGCAATAAGCTGGGATCATTTAAAATCACAACGCACTCCTACTCAATTTGATTAACAACTTAATTCCCTGTAAATAATCTCAACTCAGTGACTGGGTAAGATTAAATACCAAACTTGTCGCGCATGGTGTAATACCAAGCCCCTAACGCACTAAACGGTACTCGTAAAGCGTGACCACCGGGGAATGGATAATGAGGTAAAGCAGCAAAAGCATCAAAACGGGTCGCTTGACCATTGAGCATTTCGGCAATTAATTTGCCCGCCAAATGAGTATAGGTAACCCCGTGACCACTGCAGCCTTGAGAATAATATATGTTATGCCCAATTCGGCTCACTTGAGGTAAACGTGACAAAGTCATTAAAAAGTTACCGGTCCAGGCATAATCCACTTTAATGCCTTTTAACTGCGGAAATGTCTTTAATAATTTAGGCATAATCAAGGCTTCAACGTTAGCAGGATCGCGAGCGCCATATACCACCCCGCCACCAAAGATTAAGCGTTTATCACCAGATAAACGGTAATAATCTAACAGGTAATTACAGTCTTCTACGCAATAATCTTGCGGTAATAAACTCGCGGCGATGTCATCGGGCAAAGGCTCTGTTGTCACCACTTGAGTACCGCATGGCATTGACTTAGCTTGTAGCTCTGGCAATAACTTACCAAGGTAAGCATTACCCGCTACCACCACAAATTTACATTTAACCTGACCTTTTTCGGTATGCACCACCGGAGATTCACCGTCATCAACTTTAATCACAGCAGAGTCTTCAAAAATTTGTCCACCCAATGATTCAACCGCACGGGCTTCGCCTAATGCTAAATTAAGCGGGTGAATATGGCCGCCGCTTTTATCAAGCAAACCGCCCACATATAAGTCGGTATTCACCACATTTCGAATGCCATCTTTGTCTAGCATCTCTAAATGGTTGTGATGCCCATGAGCTTCCCATAAGGTTTTTTGCGACTGTAAATGGCCCATTTGTTTGGCATTCATCGCCGCAGACACACCGCCATCTTTTAAGTCACAATCGATATTATATTTGGCAATACGATCACGAATAATTTGTCCGC
Organism: Shewanella phaeophyticola; assembly: GCF_025398315.1. GTDB lineage: Bacteria > Pseudomonadota > Gammaproteobacteria > Enterobacterales > Shewanellaceae > Shewanella > Shewanella phaeophyticola. The sequence continues at coordinate 529,858 of NZ_JAODOQ010000001.1, read as the reverse complement.
CTTCAAATGCCATTTGACCAAACAGTTTGGCTTGCTCTTTACCCACCACCTTTTCGATGCTGTCGATGTCGCGGCTAAATGAGTTAACAATTTGCCCACCATTTCGCCCCGATGCGCCCCAACCAATGCGAGCCGCTTCGAGGATAACCACTTTCATGCCGCTTTCTAATAAATGCAGCCCAGATGACAACCCTGTATATCCCGCACCAATGATACAAACATCCGTTTCTATTGAAGATTCTAAGCGTGGGCGTTCGACTTTATCATTAGCCGACGCAGCATAATATGAACTAGCGTGAGGTGTGGCGGACATAGCGCTTCCTTTATAGGTTCAAGACGAAATACAACCTGATCATCGTACACTTAAGCATATTTAAAAACTAGCATTTAAAGTGTAATTTTTGACACTTTGTAGAATATATTTAACACCCTAAACATTGTTGTAGTAAAAAAAGCCACACTTAATAAGCGTGGCTTTAGCAACGGTTAGCTCAGCTTACTCCATTGCTTCTTTAGCTTTACGTTCTGAGCGTCGGGCTAAATACCACGACAAGAACGCAACCAAAGACACACTCAGAATAATAATGGTGGCTAAAGCATTAATTTTAGGTGAAACCCCTAAACGCACCGATGAGAACACCACCATAGGTAACGTGGTAGAACCCGGTCCAGAAGCAAAGCTGGCAATCACTAGGTCATCTAATGACAAACTAAACGACAAAAACCAACCTGCTATTAATGCTGGTGAAATCATAGGTACTGTGATTAAAAAGAAAGTTTTAAATCGCGTTGCACCTAAGTCCATCGCCGCTTCTTCAATCGACAAATCAAGCTCTCGCAATCGTGATGACACCACCACAGCAACGTAAGCCGCACAAAACGTGGAGTGCGCAATCCATACGGTTACCATGCCACGCTCTGCTGGCCAACCAAGTAAATCAGCCATTTCGACAAACAATAATAACAATGACAAACCGGTAATCACCTCTGGCATAACCAGTGGTGCGGTAATCATGTTAGACAGTGTTAACTTTGCCCAAGAGCGGCGAAAACGTGTCATCACAAATGCTGCCATGGTGCCGATAATCACCGCCATGGTTGAACTGTAGAATGCAATACGCAAACTGATTACACGGCTTCGAGTATTTGGGTATCTTTAAATAACTCGCCATACCATTTAGGTGAAAATCCACTCCACACCGTCACTAATTTTGATTCGTTAAACGAGTAAACAACCAAAATAAACATCGGCGCATACAAAAACAGTAAGCCAAACCACAGCATCACTTTAGAGAAACTGAACTTCTTCATACGGCGTTCTCCATATTACGTGACTGATAACGGTGGAATAAGGTTATCGGAATAATCAACAGCGCGAGCATCACAATCGCTAATGACGACGCTACAGGCCAGTCGCGGTTATTAAAGAACTCTTGCCACAACACTTTACCAATCATGAGTGAATCTGAGTCGCCCAATAATTCAGGGATAACAAACTCACCTACCGCAGGAATAAACACCAACATCGAGCCGGCAATCACGCCCCCCATTGACAAAGGTAAGGTGATTTTCCAAAAGGTATTAATACTGCGCGAACCAAGATCTGAAGCCGCTTCTATTAAGCTTAAGTCCAATTTCACCAAGGTGGCGTACAGCGGCAAGATCATAAACGGTAAGTACGCGTAGATAATCCCAATATACACAGCAAAATTGGTGTTGAGCATTTGAATCGGCTCAGAGATAACCCCTAACCACATTAAGGCGTTATTGATTAAGCCGTTATTGCTTAAAATCCCCATCCAAGCATAAATGCGGATTAAAAATGAAGTCCAAGACGGCAACATCACCAACAGTAAAAGTACCGTTTGCAGCCTTGCAGGTGCCCTCGCAATGGCATATGCCATCGGAAAGCCCAAAATTAAACAACCTAAGGTGGCCACAAAGGCCATTTTAAGCGAAGTGAGATAAGCCATGTAATACATCGAATCTTGCAGTAACAATAAGTAGTTACCAAAATTCAGTGCAATATTAAGCATTTCATCTGCGTAGCTAAAGGTCGCTTCGTATGGCGGAATCGCAATCGCCGCAGACGAAAAACTCAGCTTTAACACAATCGCAAATGGCAGCGCGAAGAACATCAATAACCATAGGTAAGGTACCCCCATGGTCAAATAACGACCTTTGATTATTTTAAGTGGATTCTTCATGAGTGTAATACAACCCCGCTGCTGTCTTCCCAACTGATGTACACCTCGTCTTCCCACGTTGGGTGGTCAGCGCGGCGTTCGCGGTTAATCATCGAGCATTGTACAATTTGCTTGTTTTTCAGCTTAATGTAATACACCGACAGGCCACCAAGGTAAGCAATGTCGTGCACAACACCGTGGGCCCAGTTGTATTCAGAATCAGGTTTTTCACGGGTAATAATGGTTTTTTCAGGGCGCAGCGCTAAAAAGATGTTTTTGTTTTCTAAGCTGGTTGAAATACCATGGCCGATATAAAACTCACGTTCTAGACTGGCTGACTTAATCACAGCGTGGTCCACTTCATCGGCAATAATTTCACCGTCAAATAAGTTCACCGTACCAATAAACTCGGCCACTAAACGACTCGCTGGCGACTCATAAATGTCCATTGGACTGCCGGTTTGAGCAATCCAACCTTCATGCATAATGGAGATCCGATCGGCCATGGTCATGGCTTCTTCTTGATCGTGGGTCACCATCACGCACGTGACGCCTACCGCCTCTAAAATATCGACCACTTCTAACTGCATTTGAGTACGCAGTTTTTTGTCTAACGCGCCCATGGGTTCGTCAAGTAACAACAATTTAGGGCGCTTAGCCAATGACCGTGCCAACGCCACACGTTGACGCTGACCACCTGACAACTGATGCGGTTTACGTTTACCGTATTTTTCCATGTGCACCAGTTTAAGCATTTCTTTGACACGTACTTCAATCTCAGCTTTTGGCATTTTGTCTTGTTTTAGCCCAAAAGCGATATTTTGCGCTACTGTCATATGCGGGAACAACGCATAAGACTGGAACATCATGTTAATTGGACGTTCGTATGGCGGCATATCCGTAATGTCGACACCATCAAGAAAAATACGTCCTTCAGTGGGTTTTTCAAATCCGGCCAGCATACGTAATAATGTTGACTTACCAGAACCTGAACCACCTAGCAGAGCAAATATCTCACCACGATTAATGGTAAGTGACACATCATCTACCGCACGCACATCATCAAACAGCTTGCTTACGCGCTCAATTTTGACCAGGACTTCATCTTGCGTCTTTGTGGTTGGTTTATTCGTGACGCCTGAGGTGTTTCCCATAATACTGCTCCGCCTTTTTGAAGTATGACTATCACAACGATGACACTGTTATGCGCACACTTAACCGTTCTATAGTGGCTAAATTAGCCATCAAAAGTAGATAAACAAATGTAAAAAGTAAGGGCGAGTGTCCCCGCCCTCGTTGTGAAGCTATTGACCTGACTTCACTTTAGTCCAAGCACGAGTAGCCGCACGTTGCACTTTTAAAGGTCGAATGTCACCAATATATAGGTTATCAATTACCGACTGAGGTGGGTAAATGGCTGGATCGTTACGAATTGCATCGTCAACAAGCTCTTGCGCAGGAACGTTAGGGTTAGCGTAAGCAACATAGTTACTGATAGGTGCTATCACATCAGGACGTAGCAAGTAGTTGATTAGCTTGTGGGCGTTGTCAACGTTAGTGGCATCCTGAGGGATGGTTAACATATCAAACCACAAGTTAGCGCCTTCTTTAGGGATTGAGTAACCAATTTTGTGACCGTTTCCGGCTTCATCTGCACGAGCGGCAGCTTGGAATACGTCACCCGAGAAACCAAACGCAACACAAATGTCACCATTGGCTAAATCAGAAATGTAGCGTGAAGAATGGAAGTAAGTCACATAAGGACGCACTTTAGCTAATACTTCAGCGGCTTTTTCATAGTCAGCAACATTTTTACTGTTAGGGTCTAGTCCTAAATAAATCAACGCTTGTGGCAACATATCGTCTGCTGAATCGAGCATTGCAAAACCACATGAACCAATTTTTTCAGCGTATTTAGGGTTAAAAATAAGCTCTAAAGAATCAAACGGAGCATCTTCGCCAATGGCCGCTTTCACTTTATCGATGTTGTAACCAATACCGTTAGTCCCCCATAAATAAGGCACTGAGTATAAATTACCTGGATCGGCTTTTTCTAACTGCTTCATTAAATCTGTTTTTAAGTTGGCATAATTAGTCAATTTAGCGCGATCTAACTTTTGAAATGCACCGGCTTTAATTTGTTTTGCCATAAAGTGGTTTGAAGGCACCACAATGTCGTAGCCGCTTCGGCCAGACAACAGTTTAGCTTCAAGCACTTCGTTGCTGTCGAACACGTCATAAATGACTTTAATGCCGGTTTCTTTTTCAAAGTTAGCTAATGTATCTTCGGCGATATAATCTGACCAATTATACATTTTGACCACTTCCTCGGCCTGAAGCGCAGTGCTTGAAAACACACTTGCTGTAATGAGAGCCAATGTGGATAGTTTGTTTAGTAGCTTCATACTTTCTCCCTTTTTGGATAATGGTCAGAGCGACGCTGACGTTAGTTTTTTTCGCTAGCTATACCAGCGTGTAAAATCTTCTTTCTATTGAAAGAAATTATCCAATGCTACAACTTAACTATGCATCGGTATGATTACAGCAACGGCATGCGCTCCCATAATTTTGCGGATTTTATCAAAAACATATTCGATTACTAGACATTGAAATGCTTTTGGTTAAAAAATCACTATTTTACAATATTCATTCACCTAAAAAAGTAGTAGTTATTGCCCTTGAACATACTGATATGTGTCATTGAGCGCCAACGTTGCCTTAGCCACTAACTCGTCAATTTCACTGTGAGTCATTGTTAACGGTGGTGAAATGATCATGGTGTCGCCCACAGAGCGCATCACCAAACCATGCTTTATACAGGCGTCACGACAAAACGTGCCAACGCCGGTTTTAGAGTCAAACTTTTGCTTTAACGCTTTATCTTGTACCAGCTCAATTGCTGCAACCATGCCTAAGCCACGCACTTCCCCCACTAAAGGGTGTTCGGCAAGTTCTTGTAAACGAGACTGTAAATAAGGGGTCGTATCAGATTCAACACGCTCTATAAGTTGCTCTTGCTCAATAATACGAATATTTTCTAATGCCGCTGCAGCCGCTACAGGATGGCCTGAATAAGTAAAACCATGGGTAAACTCACCGCAGTCTTGCTTGATGACATCAGCCACTTTGTCTGACACTATCACGCCGCCCATTGGCACATAACCTGAGGTCATGCCTTTGGCAATAGAGATTAAATCGGGTTGTAAATCAAAGTATTCAGCAGCAAACCATTTGCCGGTGCGACCAAAACCACTGATCACTTCGTCTAAAATAAATAGGATATCGTATTTAGCTAAAATACGTTTAATTTCGAGTCAAGTAAGTCGACGGCGGAATAATCACCCCACCCGCACCTTGGAACGGTTCAGCAATAAACGCCGCGACATTGTCTTCGCCCACTTCTAAAATTTTAGCTTCAAGAGCCTGAGCTGCTTGCAAACCAAATTCTTCAGGTGATAAGCCTTTACCTTCACCGTACCAATAAGGTTGCACAATATGCACCACTCCGGGGATAGGTAAATCACCCTGCTCATGCATACCCGACATGCCGCCTAAGCTCGCACCCGCAACAGTAGAACCATGGTAAGCATTATCGCGGCTGATAATGGTTTTCTTGCTTGGCTTACCTTTAAGATCCCAGTAGCGTCTTACCATGCGTAAATTGGTGTCATTAGACTCTGAGCCTGAACCAGTAAAAAACACATTGTTCATATGGTTAGGAGCAAGTGATGCAATTTTTTGCGCCAGTTCGATGGCCGGTGGATGTGAGCACTGAAAGAAGCTGTTGTAAAATGGCAACTGTTGCATTTGCTTTGCAACAGCATCAACAATAGATTGGCGACCATAGCCCACATTCACGCACCATAAACCCGCCATGCCATCGAGTAATTTATGGCCCATGACGTCCCATAAATAAACGCCTTCTGCACGCTCAATAACCCGAGTCCCCTTTTCTGCTAAGCCTTTTGAGTCAGTAAATGGGTGGATAAAATGCTGCTTGTCGGCAGTTTGTAAACTATCGAGTTTTTGTTGTTGCTGAGTTAATGCATCTTGCATACTGTTATCCTTTCAAGCAGACAGCAAACATTGGATATTTGCTGCCTGTTTATCCACGACCTAAGTGCTATGGCAAACCATTGCACTGCATTTTAATCACGACAGGGCTAGGGGCTTAGTTAAACAGTAAGTAGTAAAAACTCACGTTCCCAGGAGCTCACTACACGTCTAAAGTTTTCAAGTTCAGCCTGTTTTACCGCCACAAATGCAGTGATAAATGATTGGCCTAAATACTCAATACCCGCTTCACTTTCTTGCATAGCCATTAGCGCTTCTTCTAATGTCACTGGCAAATAGTTATCATTATTGGTACGGCTTTCATTTGCACGGCCACTGACGGGTGTAGAAGGACGTAGGTTTTTCTCAATCCCGATAAACCCGCACAATAAGCTGGCGGCAATGGCTAAATAGCAATTGGCATCTGCGCCAGGAATACGGTTTTCAATACGACGATTTTGCGGCGATGACTCTGGAATGCGTAGACCACAAGTGCGGTTTTCAATACCCCACTCTAAGTTAACCGGTGCTGAAGTGCCTGGAAGAAAACGACGGAATGAGTTGGCATTAGGTGCCATTAACGGTAATAACTCAGGAATATAAGTTTGCAAGCCAGCAATGTAATTTAAAAATAATTGGCTTTGGGTACCGTCTTCTTTAGTGAAGATATTTTTACCGGTTTTCTTATCCACAATGCTTTGGTGAATGTGCATTGCACTGCCAGGCTCATCAGTAACGGGCTTAGCCATAAACGTGGCGCAAACATCATGTTTTAGTGCGGCTTCACGTAATGTGCGCTTAAACACAAACACTTGGTCAGCAAGAGCCAAGGGGTTACCATGGCTGAAGTTAATTTCCATTTGGGCGGAGCCATCTTCATGGATCAAGGTGTCGATATCTAAACCTTGAGCTTCGCACCAGTCGTACATGTCTTCAAATAATGGGTCATATTCGTTAGCCGCATCAATTGAAAATGATTGGCGTCCAGCTTCAGGGCGACCAGAACGCCCTATAGGTGGCTTAAGTGGTAAGTCATGATCGTCAGAGCGCTTAGTAAGATAAAACTCCATTTCAGGGGCAATAACAGGCTCCCAACCTTTGTCTTCGTACAGTTTTAATACTTTTTTGAGTACGTTGCGCGGAGACAGTTCAATTGGATTGCCCATGCGGTCGTAACAATCATGAATCACTTGTGCCGTTGCTTCTACGATCCAGGGCAGCATAAACACTGCGCTGTCATCGGGTACACAAACAAAATCGATATCTGCGTCATCAAGCAATGAGTAAAAAATTTCGTCATTGATGTAGTCACCCGTAACGGTTTGTAATAAAACACTTTCAGGTAAGCGCATGCCTTTTTCATCAATGAACTTGTCTACAGGCGCAATTTTTCCACGCGCAATCCCGGTCATGTCACTGATAACACATTCAACTTCAGTAATTTTATTGTCTTTCAAAAAAGCGATTAATTTATCCATTTTTATCTCACTTGTGTTGCTGCATGATGTCTACAGGCTTGCCCGAATGCCTCGAAAATAGCGCTGTAAAACGCATTTTCGGTGACTTTCCATTCAGGATGCCACTGGACACCTAATGCAAAATTTTTGGCATTTTTCACTGAAAATGCTTCCACTAATCCATCTGGAGCATATGCTTCTGGCTGTAACCCCTCACCTAGACGCTCCACGCCTTGAGTATGAACAGAGTTAACCTCTGCAGTGTCACAGCCCCATGCATCGTGAAGAAGTCCGCCGGCAACAAGGTTAACTTGATGCGATAAGCCATATTGCACATCTAAAGGTGCCTCTTTATCTTCTCTATGTTCAATATACGTGCCAACCTCGTGGAGTTTTTGATGCAAACTGCCGCCAAAGACAACATTCATTTCTTGAAAACCACGACAAATGCCCAGCAACGGAATTCCCATATCGATCGCCGCTCTAATTAGTGGCAATGTAGTGGCGTCACGCTTAGGGTCGTGGTGAGTCCCCTCTTCACTAGGACTACCTTGATAATGATGGGGTTCAACATTCGATGGCGAACCAGTAAACATGATGCCATCAAGGCGTGAAAGTAAATCTTTTATTGGTAAATCAATACCTAACGATGGAATCACTAGCGGGAAGCCTTTGGCACCATTGACGATACTCAGTAGGTATTTTTCGCCCACGATATTGAATGGATGCTGGCCGAGTTGTTTGTTGCATGCTACTACCCCGATGAGGGGAAGACCTGATTGAGACATATCTCACCTTTAGCCAATAGTGTGATGAACTTATTGTTTTACGTGTTCATTTTTTCACACACTACACGGAATTTTTTACCTAGGCAAGAGGATAACTGATGATAAAAACAACTTTTATCAAAAAACAAACAAAATAGATTTAAAACAATGATTTAAACAATAATCATGCAGTAAGAATAAAAAGCGATACTGACCTTGAGAGTGGTTAAAAAGCAATCTACTCGCACCAATTTAGGGCAACAGTTGCACAATAAAAGTGAAATTTATGCTTTATATTATTTACACAAGCACTACACAGAATAGTTAAAGCTTGCTAGGGTCTGTTGAAGGTTCGCTTAATCTGCACATAGCAGAAAAATAGACATTCAGAAAAGGAGTTAAAGAGTCAATCGTGGGACACATTCAACTAAACCAAGTAATGCATCCCGCTATTATAAAGTAAGGTTGTAGATTAAAAATCGGCAGGAGTAGTCGCACTGACTAGGCGACATGGCGCATCAAACGGGTTACGAAATCGATGTGGTTGTTGGCTATTAAAGTAATAACTGTCACCTTTTTCTAAGATAAACACTTCTTCACCCACGGTGACTTCTAATTTACCCTCAACAATCACCCCACCCTCTTCGCCTTCATGCTGCAGCATTTCAGCACCAGTATCTGCGTTAACAGGATACATTTCACTCATTAACGACATGGCTCGGTTAGGGTAATCACGGCCAATTAATTTGTAAACTAACTCGCCAGTGCCAATATCAAGTAGCTCATTAGCACGATATACCACTTTTTGATCGCCAATGGATCCGTCATCAATTGAAAAGAACTCGACTAGCGACATCGGGATCCCGCCAAGCACTTTTTTAAGTGAACTCACTGAAGGACTGACACTGTTTTTTTCAATCATTGAAATTGTACTGTTGGTCACACCTGCCCGCTTAGCCAACTCTCGTTGAGATAAACCTTTTAATTTACGGACCGCTTTTAGGCTTGCACCAATATCCAAATTCATTCTCCTAGAGTGATAACTCAGTGGCTTAATATAATGAGTGTTGACGACAATTATTTATATACAAGATGTAACATATAAACAACATGTAAAATTAATTAATCACGTTATACGTTTAAATCAAAGAAATTGTATTTTACATCAAATGAGTGTTAAATAAAATGCACACTTTGGGCTGAGTTAAGCTCTATACCTATCGTTTAGCGCTATTACTATCGCATTGTTCAATAATCTGGAGTCATTATGTCAGTAAAATCCCCTATCCATAGCCAGCACTATCCAGACTCCTTCTATGTTGCCAGCGCGAATGGATTGGTTGAACACCCAAAGTTGACAGAACATATCACAGTAGATGTGTGTATTGTGGGCGGCGGATTTACAGGGATTAACACCGCAATTGAACTCAGACAACGCGGCTACAGCGTCGCATTATTAGAAGGCAAACGTATCGGATGGGGCGCCTCTGGCCGAAATGGCGGCGAACTTATTCGTGGTATTGGCCATGATGCAACACAATTTAAAAATGAAATTGGCGAGCAAGGAGTTAAGTCAATTCAGCAAATGGGTTTTGAAGCGGTTGATATTGTCACCGAGCGCATTGCCGAGCATAACATTGAATGCGACCTGCAAATGGGTTATTGCGATTTAGCCGTAAAGCCAAGACACATGGATGAGTTAGCTGAAGAGTATCAAGATCTTAAATCTCAAGGTTATCAAAAGCCGATAAAACTGCTTGATCGAAGCCAAATGGGTAAGGTGATTGGCTCTGACTTTTACCAAGGCGCACTTGTCGACATGGGCAGTGGTCATTTACACCCGCTAAACTTAGCCTTAGGCGAAGCAAAAATTGCACGAGACCTAGGAGCCCAATTATTTGAATACAGCGCGGCAGAAAAAATAGTCAAAGGTGATAAACCCAAAGTCATCACCGCACAAGGTCAGGTGACCTGCGATTATTTGGTCATGGCAGGCAATGGTTACATTGGTAATAAACTCAGCCCCTATTTAGGCGGTAAAGTATTACCAACAGGCACTTATTTACTCGCCACAGAGCCATTAACTGAGCAGCAATGTGCCAGTATCATTCCGCAAAATATGGCTTTTGCCGACATGCGCGTTGCCTTAGATTATTTCCACTTATCTGCCGATCGCCGTTTATTATTCGGTGGTTTATGTACCTATTCAGGTAAAGATCCTAAAGACATTGAAGCCGCCTTAAGGCCAAATCTTGAAAAGGTATTCCCACAACTAAAAGGCATTAAGATTGATTATGAATGGGGTGGCATGATGGGCATCGGTGCTAACCGTATGCCACAAATTGGCCGATTACCCGATGCAGCCAATATTTATTTTGCCCAAGCCTATGCTGGCCACGGTGTTAATGCCACTCACATGGCCGCAAGATTAATTGCCGAAGCGATTAGTCAGCAATCACAACGTATTGATGTGTTTAATGACATCAAGCACATGACCTTCCCTGGTGGCTCCATGTTTAGATCGCCCATATTAGCGGCTGGGATGCTGTACCACAGGATGAAGGATTTGCTATAGGGTTGCTGGATTTGCTATGGATTGGTTGCTGGATTTGCTGTGGGTGGCAAAAGGGTCAACCTTTGTTCTTCTTATGGCCAGCGGCCACTAACATCGTGGCGCTTGCTCCACACCTGAGCAACAGCAGCCAACGAAAGTAGGACACTACATTAGAAACTACCTAGCTTTTGGACAATTCCGATTTAGCAGCAACAGACAGTCTCCAATCTTTGGATAACTTCTCGTATCCCAAAAATAAAAATGCAGTAGTTTCGACAGGAGGTATTTTTGGTCGGTTCTGAACAATTCCAAACATGGCTGATTTTGACGGCTACTATTTTTAATGGTGAGATACTGCATGGTTATTCAACAAGTTTATGAGGAAACGATTTGAGATACCTTCCTCCTAAGCAACTCCCGAAAAGCAATAACAGCAGGACTAACCTGCTCTCGGCTTGGACAGATTAGATTTAGCTCAACCGATGGTGATTCAAAGTCTGGTAAAAGCTGTACAAGTTGCCCACTACTAAGATCTGAGTAGAGATCTATCTGAGAGCGATATGCTATTCCTTTGCCATTAACTGCCCATCTACGAACTATATCGGTATCATTGCTGATTCGGTTACTACCTACTTTAACCTTGTATGTACCAGAGTGGTTAGCGTACTCCCAACAGTTAAACAGGCGACCAGCCTTGCGGTGTAATAAGCAATTATGCTCCCTCAAGTTTTCAGGATGCATTGGCTCTCCATATCTAGATATATAGGTTGGAGAGGCGCAAGTGATCCTGCTCATGGTCGCGATATGAAATGAAACCATCGATGAATTTTCTGGCTTCCCATAGCGAAGAGCCATATCAACCTGTTCGAGAAAAAAATCTGAAATAGAATCGCCTACTGTCAGATCAATCGATAATAAAGGGTGCTCATTCAATAACTCTTCTATCCACAGCAAAAGTGTATTGCGGCTTCCAAATCAGATGAGACGGACAATCTGAGATTACCACTTACTTTTCCTTGTGTCTGATGTGCGGCTATACGACCTTGTTCCAAACTAGCTAGTGCCTGACGGCAATGAAACAAGAACTGCTCTCCTTGTGGCGTTATTCTCAGTTGTCTGGTTGTTCTGATAAGTAGTTGTACCTCTAACTGTTTTTCGAGTCTTTTCAGCGCAGTGCTGACTGCTGCAGGAGTAAGACTCAGTTGGTTTGCAGCCTCGGTTATGCTGCCCGTTTCCACGATTCGAATGAATAGATAGAGATCTGACGTATTCATTATTAAATATTTTTTAAAAGTATATTAATTATTAGTGTCTTTTTAGTTTACTTAAAGTCTGGAACAATGTCTCTACTGTTATTCATAACAATGGTGCTCAGAGAGGCAGATATGACCCAACCATTACACACCGAAAACTTACTTAACCGTCCTTTAGAGCTCCCATGTGGCGCCATCATTAAAAACCGTCTAATGAAATCAGCAATGTCTGACTCACTTGCTGATGGAGAGGGAAACCCTACTCAGGCACAGTCTCGACTCTATGAACGCTGGGCAGAGGGCGGTATTGGGTTATCGGTCGTTGGAGAGGTTCAAATTGACGCACTATTTCCAGAAAATCCAGGAAATCTCGTATTATCCGAACAGTCTGATATTAAAGAGCTACAAGCATTGACCTCACGTGCTGCAATTAATAACGCACATATCTGGCTCCAACTTGGGCATGCAGGTGGATTGGCGTATCAACCGTTGAGTAAACCCAAAGGCCATCAGCTCTTTGTATTGGAGATTTCGAGTGTGAGGGGATGTCTGAGCAAGACATAGCCTTATTACCACATCAGTTTGCTAAATCCGCAGCAATTGCGAAACAAGCAGGATTTACTGGCGTACAGATTCATGCAGGCCACGGGTTTCTACTAAGTCAGTTTTTATCACCACTCTTTAATCATCGAACGGATCTATATGGAGGGTCGGTAGAAAACCGTTCCCGTATTATTATTGAAGTAATTGCGGAAGTGAGAAGTACTGTTGGAGGTACTTTCCCTATTGGTATAAAAATAAATTGCTCAGATCAGCTCGAAGGTGGTTTAACTCAAGAAGACGCACTAGAGGTCATTTCCCTTCTCAACACAACCTCTATTGATTTGATTGAGATAAGTGGCGGATCATATTTTCCTGGGGCAAAATCCAGCTCTGACAGCGCTTCAAACGGCCGTACTTCATTGATTTTTCAGTAAAGGCTAAAGGATTAACAAATATTCCTTTAGTGGTGACGGGGGGCTTTAAAAAGCGGGAGCAAGTAATAGATGCCTTATCTATAAATGCAGCGGACTCAATTGGTCTTGGGCGAGCATTGATACTCAGACCTGATTTACCAAATGAATGGTTAGAGGGAGAAGGTGTTACATTTGACTTTCCAAAATTTAAGTCACCGCCGCAGGGGGAGTCACCGCTTGGTATACTATGCTTCTTACGGCTATAAGTCATGATAATGAAAAAGAGTTCAACTTAGAGCTATTGCCAGCAATTCAGTCCTACGAAAATCGTGATAAAGCTCGTATTACGAAATGGCAGGCGAAGTATCAACTGTAGTCCACCATCTAAGATCTAGAAACGCATAGCTATGCGTTTCTACGGGGCACTTTTCCTGAAGTTAGGTTTATTTATGGTCGCATCCTTTCATTTATTATTTCCTCTTCTTACCATAAATATAAGTACAGCAATTCCAGTGACACTATCTGCTTCTGAATAATTGCATCAACAAACAATGGGGCATAAATGAGTTACGTATATTGCTTGCAACAGTCCAAATTCAACTCTTAACTTGAGGCCGTTGAAGAAAATGACGTGAGTCCAGACATGGATGTCTGGCTAGCTTTGGAGGGGAAGGGACGCCCCATCTGAAGCGTTAGCATTTTCGAATAAGGCTGAAGACGGTTACAAACGCGGTCAGAAGATAGATTAATTTCCGTCGCAATTTTTTCGCTGCTATTGTTTGGTTAAATAGCGAAAATGTTGCCGGAACGGCAGGGGTGATCCAAGAGGGGGTTGCTGTTGACCCCCTTTTGGCTTCGTGCAGGGTGGAACCTTGCGATCTTAAGCGTTAGTGGCCGCAGGCCATAAAACAAAAAATACCCATCAATTATTCAATTGACCCTATTCTATTGGCAGTGCTGCATCTCCGCCCCACACCGCCCATGAACCATCGTATAACGCGGCTTGATGATGGCCTGCAACATAGGAGGCTAAAATCAAAATACATGCGGTGATACCAGAGCCGCAAGTGAATACTCGTTGGGCATTGTTACTGGTATCAAGGTTGGCAAAAATGGTGTGCAGCTCTTTAGTCGACTTCATTTTAAAGCCATTGAGCACCTGGGCAAACGGTAAGTTTAACGAGCCTGGAATATGACCACTGCGCATGCCAACACGCGGCTCCGGTGATGTGCCATTAAAACGCCCTGCTGCGCGAGCATCAATAATATCTACATTAGCGTGGCCGAGGTGAGTTAACACAAATTCGGTGTCACATACTTTATGTTGTAATAAACGCCCTTTTATATCGCCAGCCTGAGTTGGGCTAGCAAATTGGCGTACCGTGTCTTTACCTTCAGCGCGCCACTGCGGTAACCCGCCGTCAAGCACAAACACTTTTTCAACCCCCATGGCTTTTAATGTCCACCAAGCGCGTGGCGCAGAATAGATACCCTGGTCATCGTAAATCACCACAGTGCTGTTATGAGTAATACCCAGTGCTTGCGCCGCGTCAGTAAATTGCTCAGGGGTTGGCATGGCGTGGGTTTGTGGTGAATGGTGATCAAATAACAACTTATCAATTTGGCATGATATTGCACCGGGGATGACATACAGCTCATCGTAAACGAGGGGTTCTTTACCTAGCACAACTTCCATGCTGGCATCGAGTATGACAAGGTCTGGATCGTCAAGATGTAACGCTAACCAATCGGTGGTCACTAAAGGAGAATTCACATTAAACCTCTCTATTGTTTGCGATAAAACTCAGTCAAATTAATCTTAACTCAGGTTGTAACACCTCGCTTTTTATCGAGAATGCGTTGAGTTAAACCACTTAAATAACTAAATAAAATAATACCAACAGCATCGGCAACCAAGTCGATGATGTCTAACGTTCTTGATGGAATAAAGCCCTGACAGATCTCTTCACTCAAGACGAATATTGACACTAGCACAGCACCGTAATAAAGCGGAATACGTCCAAGCAGAAAGTGTCGACTCTGTAACGCTAAATTGGCCACAAAGGTTAACAATCCAAACAACAGCATATGACCCAGTTTATCGCCATAAGGAATATGGTGGACTAAATCAAACAATAAACTTTGAGCGCCCGTGTTGGCTAAATAAATGACCCATAAAATAAAACAGAAAAACACCGCAGCTACAGCGAGGAATAATCGAGAAAATAGGGTATGGCTCATGTCGCATCATCCATGCAAAACGGTTGAAATTTTAGATAACGATCGAAATTTGAGTCTACGCGAATACAACAAAAAGAGCCGTTAATTTTAGTTAATAAAAAAGCCCTTTATTGCTAAAGGGCTTTGTTTACATCACAGGCAGAATGATGACTATAAAGCAATCCAAGTCGCTTTTAATTCAGTGTATTTATCAAACGCATGTAATGACTTATCACGGCCATTACCCGACTGCTTATAGCCACCGAATGGTGCTGTCATATCGCCACCATCGTAGTGATTAATCCACACCATACCACTGCGAAGTGCTTTAGCCGTTTTATGCGCCTTACTTAAATTTGAGATCACTACAGCGGCTGCTAATCCATAAATGGTGTCGTTAGCAATCTTAATCGCTTCGTCCATACCGTCAAATTCGATTACCGATAACACAGAGCCAAAAATTTCTTCACTGGCGATACGCATGTCATTTTTAACATTGCTAAAAATGGTCGGTTGAACAAACATGCCGCCAGTTTCTGCCATGACCTGTTTGCCCCCCTCGACCAGTGTTGCGCCTTGTTCGGTACCCGTTTTAATGTAGTTAAGCACATTGGTTAATTGTTGCTGATCGACCACCGCGCCACAAGTGGTATTAGGGTCAAGTGGATGCCCGGGCTGCCAGCCTTGCATTTCTTTAATAATAAGCTGAATGAGTTCATCTTTAACACCAGATTCAACCAACAAACGTGAACCCGCTGTACACACCTCACCTTGGTTAAAAGCAATGGCGACTGCGGCGGCTTCTGCAGCGGCTTTTAAATCTGGCGCATCGTTAAACACAATATTAGGGCTCTTACCGCCCGCTTCTAACCACACGCGTTTCATGTTCGATTCGCCGGCGTAAATCATTAACTGTTTTGCGATTTTAGTTGAGCCAGTAAACACTAAGGTATCAACGTCCATGTGTAAGGCTAATGCTTTACCCACGGTATGACCAAAACCGGGTAACACATTTAATACCCCGGCAGGGATCCCCGCCTCCAGCGCTAACTGAGCCATACGAATGGCCGTTAATGGTGACTTTTCAGAGGGTTTTAAAATAACACTGTTACCGGTTGCCAGTGATGAGCCTAACTTCCAACAGGCCATAATCATGGGGAAGTTCCACGGGACAATGGCTGCCACAACACCCACCGCTTCGCGGGTGATCATACCAATTTCGTTATGGGCTGTTGGCGCAATTTCATCGTAGATTTTATCGATGGCTTCACCAGACCAGCGAATAGCCCGCGCAGCCTCCACCACATCAACGCCTTTTGAGTGTTGAATGGGTTTACCCATGTCTAGGGTTTCAAGCAGTGCAAGCTCGTCTGCGTTTTCTTCTAGCAAATCAGCAAATCGAATCATGATTTGCTTACGTTGTACTGGCGGCAAGTTAGCCCAAGTTCCAGCCTCAAATACGTCACGAGCATTGGCTACGGCTACGTTAGCGTCAACTAAGTCACAACTGGCCACTTTGGCTAATACTTTGCCATCAATCGGGCTAATGCAATCAAAGGTCTCACCAGATGCTGCACCTTGATACTGACCATTAATAAATGCATTTCCATTAATTTGCAGACTGGCTGCCAATGCTTGCCAATCGCTAAGACTTGTTGGAGTACTCATTTTGACCTCGATTTAATAAATGGATTGATAGACACCACTTCATGTGATGCTAAACAACGTAATTAGCTTGTTCGACTCAATATATTTACTGTGAATATTGTCACTTGATGAGGCTAAACAGCAAGAGATTTTCAATATATTTTACAAAATAGTCTAATTTAGTATAAATAAATGCACACACCTCTTTTATGTTCATTATTTTTGACATAGCATAGCAAATATCAATCACTCATAATTTAACCATTATGAGTGGGTACAATTGACTAATTTGTTACCTATGTAGAGTCTATTTATGAACGAACTTCAGCACAAAGGAACGGGCGACTCATCGCAAACATGGCCGAATATGGCCCATTTTTGGATGCCATTTACCGCCAATAAGCAATTTAAAACCAATCCACGCTTGTTAGTGTCAGCACAAGGTCTGTATTACACCGACATTGATGGTAACAAGGTGCTCGATGCCACTGCAGGATTATGGTGTTGTAATGCCGGTCACGGCAGAGCAGAAATATCTGAGGCGGTCAGTAAGCAAATTAGCCAGATGGACTATGCGCCTTCCTTTCAAATGGGTCACCCATTGGCGTTTGAATTAGCCCATAAACTCAGTGAAATGAGCCCTGACGGATTGGATCATGTGTTTTTTACCAATTCGGGGTCGGAATCTGTTGATACAGCCCTCAAAATGGCGCTTTGTTATCACCGTGCCAATGGTCAAGCGAGCCGTACACGCTTTATTGGCCGCGAGTTAGGCTATCACGGTGTTGGTTTTGGCGGCATTTCAGTTGGTGGTATCAGTAATAATCGCAAAACCTTTAGCCAACAATTGCTGCAAGGTGTTGACCACCTGCCTCATACACTCGACATTGGCAACAATGCCTTTAGTCATGGTCTGCCGCCATACGGTGTAGACAAAGCTGAAGTGCTTGAGCAGCTCATAACGTTACACGGTGCAGAAAACATTGCCGCTGTCATCGTTGAACCCATGTCTGGCTCAGCTGGGGTGATTTTACCCCCCAGGGATACCTTAAACGCTTACGCGAAATCACTCAAAAACACGGTATTTTATTAATATTTGATGAAGTCATTACTGGCTTTGGCCGCATTGGCGCCGCTTTTGCCAGTGAACGCTGGCAAGTCACGCCAGACATCATCACCACTGCCAAAGCCATAAACAATGGCGCGATCCCTATGGGCGCAGTGTTTGTGAGCAATACCATTCACGACACCTGCATGAATGGCACTCTGACGAGTTAATTGAGTTTTTCCATGGTTACACGTATTCCGGCCACCCCGTTGCCGCAGCATCAGCACTAGCCACCTTGTCTATTTATGAAAACGAAAAGCTGTTTGAACGCGCAAAAAGCCTCGAAGCTTACTTTGAGCTGGCAGTACATAGCCTCAAAGGCTTGCCGAATGTGATTGATATTCGCAACACAGGTTTGGTTGCCGGCATTCAGTTTGCCCCAAGTGATAAAGGCGTGGGTAAACGGGGTTACGCCATATTTGACCATTGCTTTAGAAACGGCGCGCTAGTGCGCGCCACGGCAGACATCATAGCCCTATCGCCGCCATTAATTGTCGAAAAATCACAAATAGATGACATGGTTAATCAACTGACTGACGCCATTAACACCGTGGATTAATTTATTTTTAGTTTATAAGAAAGGACTGCAAGCATGCTTAACATTACCCATTTTGTGAATGGAAAACAGACTCAAACCAGTCAACGCCAACAAACGATTTACGACCCAGCAACCGCTGAAGCCCGCGGCCAAGTATCATTAGCCAGTCAGGAAGAGGTAGCCACTGCCATTATTGCGGCTAAAACCGCGTTTGACAGCTGGTCACAAGTGACGCCTCTGAATCGTGCTCGCGTGTTATTTAAATTTAAAGCGTTAGTTGAGCTGCATGTCGATAAGCTAGCCGAGCTCATTACCCTCGAACATGGCAAAGTACTTGACGACGCTAAAGGTGAAATAACCCGTGGTTTAGAAGTTGTTGAGTTTGCTTGTGGCATTCCGCACTTATTAAAAGGCGAACACACCCAACAAGTCGGTGGTGGCGTTGACGCATGGTCGGTTAATCAAGCATTAGGTGTTGTGGCCGGTATTGCACCATTTAATTTCCCGGTAATGGTGCCCATGTGGATGTTCCCGATTGCCATTGCCTGTGGCAACACTTTTATTATGAAACCATCTGAAAAAGACCCTAGCTCGGTCATGTTCATTGCTGAGTTGCTCAAACAAGCTGGCTTACCTGATGGAGTATTTAACGTCGTCAACGGCGATAAAGAAGCCGTTGATGCCCTGCTCACCCATCCAGATATTAAAGCCGTCAGCTTTGTTGGCTCAACTCCGATTGCCGAATATATCTACACCACAGCATCTGCTCACGGTAAACGAGTGCAAGCATTGGGCGGAGCTAAAAATCATATGTTATTAATGCCCGATGCTGATTTAGATCAAGCTGTTAATGCACTAATGGGTGCAGCATATGGTAGTGCGGGTGAACGTTGTATGGCCATTTCTGTCGTGCTGGCAGTGGGTGATGTTGGCGACAAACTGGTCGAAAAATTATTACCGCAAATTAGCGCCTTAAAAGTGGGGAGTGGCATCACACCAGAAATGGACATGGGGCCACTGATTTCAGCACAACATTTAGCGAAAGTGCGTGACTACGTTGAAGCCGGTATTAAAGAAGGGGCAACATTGCTGGTCGATGGACGCGATATTAGCATTAACGACCATCAACAAGGTTACTTTTTAGGCGCCTGCTTGTTTGACCATGTCACCCCGCAAATGAGCATTTACCAGCAAGAAATTTTTGGCTCTGTGCTGGCCATTGTGCGAGTAGATAATTATGCCGACGCATTAGCACTCATCAATCAACACGAGTTTGGTAATGGCACGGCCATTTTCACTCAAAGTGGACAAGCGGCGCGTCATTTTTGCCACCATGTTGAAGTCGGTATGGTTGGCGTTAATGTGCCAATCCCTGTGCCAATGGCCTTTCATAGCTTTGGTGGCTGGAAGCGCTCACTATTTGAGCCGCTACACATGCATGGTGCCTGATGGCGTGCGTTTTTACACTAAGCGCAAAGCCATTACCGCCCGTTGGCCACAAGCGAAAATCGACAGTAACGAACCATCGGCCTTTATTATGCCAACCATGAAATAAGTGAGCATCATGAATAAAAGCATCAGTGATATCACCCTATTTAGTGGCCAATCTACCGAGGTTGAGTCGTATTACTTAGCCGATGAAAAACGTATCACAGGTAACCCGTTGCAGTCGGTGCAAAATCATTTCGAAAGTCCCTGCAAACAATTTAACGTTGGGGTTTGGCAAAGCGAAGCCGGCAGTTGGAGTGTAAATTACAGCGAGTATGAATATTGCGACATTCTTGAAGGCAGCAGCATGATTACCGACAGCCAAGGCCACAGTTTAACGGTTAAAGCTGGCGATAAATTTGTTATACCCGCGGGCTTTATTGGCACGTGGGAAGTGATTGAACATTGTAAAAAAATCTACGTAATGTTTGAGCAGCAACTTGCACAAACATAACGTTTAACCGCCATGCGGTACAGACAAAACCTAGGTATGAGTTTTGCTTCTGATATGTGGCATACGCAGTGACGGGATAGTGTAATAACGAGTCACTGTATAATATGTAAATGGAGATAATATCGTGTCGAACACATTAAAAAGAACGCGAATTGCACTGTTAAGCGGATTAACATTATCAGCTACCCTACTCGCTCCGTTAGCGACAGCCGAAGTCTCTGGCGCAGTGAGTGTAACTAATGATTACCGCTTTCGTGGTGTATCACAAACAGCAGGCGATCCTGCACTGCAAGCCAACATTGACTGGAGCCACGATAGCGGCTTTTTTGTGGGTGCTTGGGGCAGTAATGTCGACTTTGATGAACCAGGTTATAACTGCTCAGACGTCGAAATAGACGTGTACGCGGGTTACTATGGTGAAATTAACGACGACACCAGTTATGACTTCACCTTGTATCGTTATAACTACCCTGGAGACAGTGAGTTAGACTACCTCGAAGTCAGCGTGGGTATCGATTATAGCGGTTTTAGAGCAGCTTATTGGTATACCGACGATTATGGCGGAAGTGATTTAGACCTGCATTACACTGAAATTAACTACAGCTGGGAATTTGTCGAAGATTGGAGCCTAGATTTACATTATGGCTATAACTTTGGCGACGCCATTGACGATGGTGAAGGCTTTGACAGCTACTCCGATTTCTCTATTGGCGTATCGACCGAGTTTAGTGGATTTAGTGTTTCAATGGCTTACTTAGACACTGATATAGATGGTGACTATGAGGTTAATTCTGGGGTTTATAAAAACTCTGGCACCTTATTAGCGACCGTGAGTTACGCATTTTAAATACTTAAAGTGTATAAACGGGCTTTAAGATCTAGCTTAGCGCTGAGGGCGCTAAGCTATTAACCATAAAAACCGCCTTTGGCGGTTTTTTATTATCCGCGATGCCAAAATAAGCTTAAACAATGCTCAGCAAGGCTTTTAACAGTACGGTTTTATCAAGGATTAGATCTTGCTCATAGATTTCAACAAAATAGCATTGCATACCGGCATGACCGGAGTATCTTAAAGCCATAGAGTGTATCACATTAACCGCCACCAAGGAGTGCATCATGGCAGACACCATAATCAAAATACTGATCATTGTGGGGTTGTTTTTTCTCGCCTATAAACTGATTTTTACCAGCAGCCGTGGATTAACGATATTTGAAATGCACTTTAAAGACGGTAAGCTCACAAACCACAAAGGCAAAATCCCAGAACGCTTTGAACGCGAATGCCGCACAATTGCAAAATCACATAAACTCACTTGCACCGTGAGAGCTGAAAAGTCAGGTCATGTACGCCTGCATGTGTCCGCTAACGTTGGGGATAATTTAATTCAGCAAATTCGCAATCAATTTCCGTTTGAGTATTACGATAAAAAACAACAAGACTCATCAAAATTGAAAGGTTAATCGTTATCGACCACCAATAAAAATGGACTCAATTGAGTCCATTTTTTATGAGCGAACATGATATTAATGTGTTTGCTTTGATATCACTAACGTCACTTGCGCAACTGTTACACCAAACTTGATAATGTCGCTTTTATTAATGATGGTATTTTGGTCAACCAAAAACATCCAATCGTCAAAATGCACTTCGTATTCGCTGCCATCGACTGGCAAAATCATATCGTAACGCCAGCGCAATGCACTGCCCTGAGCTTCGCCTTGGGCAATACCTAAAATGTCATTGGCGGTGCCTTGGTATTTACCGCTGCCTTTATCGATGATAGTCCACACTCGTGTTTGCTTTTCACCATCATCATAAACAAACCACTCGTTGATGACACCTTGTTTACCTTGTGGTGTGTCAGTCCATTGTGCTTCCATGGTTACGGTAAATTTACGCGTCACCTTGCCTGAGAAATCTTGCACAATACCGGCAGCCGTTAGCTTACCATCAAAAAACTCGGCTAAATCAAGCTTTGGGCTGGTGTTGGCATAGTCATCAATTGATGCCGATGAACATGACATTAACCCGAGAGCCAATAATGCCAGTACGACGGTTTTACATAACGGCTTAAGCCCTTTTTTCAGCAAGTGGCTTGCGGTAAATACAGAGGGTAATTTAGATAACATCGTTCTACCTTCGTTGGAGTTAGTTCATACCAATAAGCTGCTGGCGCAGTTTAGGACGGCTAGTGTTTTCTGATAACCAAATCGCTAAAAAGTCTTGCGGGAACTCAAGGTGACTAACTTGAAAATACGGTTTGTCATTAAATAAAAACTCAGCTTGAGTGACTGATTTCACCATAAAAGTTAACCTGTCGCCCTCTTTAACATCGAGCCATGCTTTAGCTAATTGTTCATGATATTCATCAATTTTTTGCTCTGATAAGCCTAGGTGCAACCATTGGTCGACCGTGGCATCAATGAGGTCATCGGCGTTAATGTCACGATGGTATTCAATTTCAAGTTTTAATGGCCATTGTTCCGCCTGATATTTACCGTCAATTGAATATAATGTTGCGCTGTAAATGTCGAACCACATCATGCTCATACTGGCTGAACCGACTTGAATAAGCGTTGCAGATGGCGGCGGCATAGTTAAAACCTGCTGTGATTCAGTACTGCGCTCTGCTGACAATTGATTGGCTAAAGCATTACTCATGCTGAGCGTTAAAATCAATATCACTATTGCCGCACCGACGACACCCAAACGCACTTCGACCAACCATTGGTAAGCATTGCCTCCGGCGTTACCCGCCCGATTTAGCGTTTTCATTGCTGACTCTCCTGGGTAAGAACTTTAGTGTGGTCACCACGACTGATAATCAACAATACGGGAAATAACACACTCCAGATCACTGCCAACACAATGACACTCATCCATTGACCATATGGCAAAACAACCGCACCAAATTCAGCGCCGGCAATGTAACTTAAGGCACCAAACACCCCGCCAAATAAAGCTTGTAAGCTGACGGCTATCCGTTGAAAAAACACCAAACTGTACCTCAAGCTTAGTGCAAACACTAACCATAACAGCGCTAACCAATAAGGCGTTTCAGCAAACACAAATACACCAGCCCAAGTCAGTAACGTGTCAACACTCATGCCTATCACGGCGCACAAACACATTAATTTAAAATCAAGCCGCTGCGATTGAGACAATAAAAAATGGCTCACCACCAGCACAATCGATAATAACAGCAGTTGGTTGCCGGCAAGGACGCCTGCCCACCAAACCAATTGGAAAGATAACGCATTTAAGATAATAAATAGCTTTGGATTAGGCATAACTACCTCGCCGCATAAGCAAGCTTGCTCGCAGGATACGAGCAAGCCATAGATAAACTATTACAAGCGGTATTGCGGCCTAACTGCAACCAAATGCACAGTACTGGTGGTACGTTCTAAAAAGCCGCCTTCACAGTAGCTTAAATAAAACTTCCACATTCGAATAAAATCATCACCATAATTCAATGCTTTAATCTTGTCGTATGCCGCATCAAAGTTTTCATGCCAGTGACGTAATGTACGTGCGTAGTCTTTACCCATGTCGCTCACGGACCAAGTGACCATGTCGGTCTTCTTGGCAATGTGTTTGGTCATTTCACTCACCGACGGCAAGCAACCACCAGGGAAAATATAACGCTGAATAAAGTCGACCCCTTTGCGGTAACTGTCATAACGCTGATCGGCAATGGTAATGGCTTGAATCAACATGCGGCCGTTAGGTTTGAGCAAGTGTTGCAGTTTTTCAAAAAATCCGCCGAGGTACTCATGACCAACCGCTTCAATCATTTCAATTGACACCACACGGTCATATTCGCCAGTTAGCATGCGGTAATCTTGCTTAAGCAGGGTTATTTTGTCTTCTAATCCTTCTTGCTTTACACGAGCCACAGCATAGTCATATTGCGCATCTGAAATGGTTGTGGTGGTCACATTAACGCCAAAATGCTTAGCAGCGTAAATGGCTAGTGCGCCCCATCCAGTGCCGACTTCAAGTAGGGTTTGCCCAGGGCTTAAATCTAAACGCTCACAAATGGTGTGCAGTTTATGAATTTGTGCTTCGTTTAATGTACTGTCATCGCTAGGATATAACGCACTTGAGTACATCATTTCAGGGTCTAAAAACTGCTGATACATGTCATTACCCAAATCGTAATGCGCCAAAATATTGCGCTTAGAACCGGCCTCAGAGTTACGATTTAGCACGTGCTTTACACGGCTAATGCCGTTACTTAGCCACGAAAAATAACGCTCAATGTTGTCGAGCAAGGCTAAGTTGCGCGCAAACACTTGCACCACTTTGGTTAAATCAGGGCTGCACCAATGGCCTTGAATATAGGCTTCACCGGCACCAATTGATCCGCCAAATACCACCTGACGGTAAAAACTAGGGTGTTTAACCTGCATCGTTGCGTGAACGTCACTTTTACCGTGACCAAATACACTTGTTTGATCACCATCAACAATCGTTAACTGTCCATCAGCAAGATGCGCTAGCGCGCGAAGTAAGATTTTTCTTGCCAAACTGTCAGATAAACCAGCTTGAGCTATGCTGCTTTGTGCGACTGTATTTTCCATGTGTTGTCTCCAGTTCATCAACTGCTATTGGTGATGATATAAAGTTATAAGCAGTCAATACGTTGTGCTAGTCCATTTGGTTTACATTTGTTTTAGTGACTCGTTAACCATGTTGATTAGATGGTTTTGTCGGTTGTTTACTGACAAAGGGAATACGTTTAACAAATAGCTTTAGTGCCTGCCAATAAATACCTAACATAATGTTGGCTGTCATCAGCGGAAAATGCAGCATAAAACCTCGGATACTTTTCGCGCTTATCTCTTGGCGTTTAAGCACCACACCAGCATCAAACAGTTTATCGTTGCTCGCGTTGCGGTTTTCAATGGTCACCTTTAAAAACTTCGCTGGCGCGGTAATTCGCCATAAGTAATGCATGTCTAAATTCATAAACGGCGACACATGAAACACCTTGTCGGTGTGGGTAGTATTGGCCATGTCCACTAGATAACAATGGCGTTCATTCCAGGGGGTATTACTTACCTCCGCCAGCATATAAACCATTTCATCTTGGTGGTAACAAAAATAAAAATTCACCGGGCTAAAATAAAATCCGCAATGACGAATTTGCCCCGAAAAAATCACTTTATCGCATACTTGGCTCGCACCTAAATACTTAATGGTGGCTAACACCCGTTGTTTTAACGCACTAGCATCATCACCATGACAGGCTGGCGGCAACACTAATGCATCAGCAAATTGTTTATCCAACTCATTAAGGTAGTCGCTTGGTTTAAATTTTAGCGGAGTAAACCTGTCTGTCGAAAACAGCTTACTGCTGGCACATATGGCATCGACTTCGTCTAAATCAATTGCCATCATCGCCAGCTTGTAACCAAAACTGTGTACTTTAGGCACGTGGCGACGATGGCTCACCGTGCCGGTATAAATGCCGCTATGTAAGGTCTGTGGCGATGATGTTAATGTCATAAGGTGATCCCAAATAAGTTACATACGTCAACGGCGCTTCGCACCCCGTCTTCATGAAAACCGTTGTGCCAATAGGCGCCCGCATAATAAGTATGACGTTTTCCGTTGATTAGCGCTTTTTTAGCTTGAGATTTCATGCTGGCGTCATTAAACACCGGATGAGCATAATTAAATTTACGTAAGATTTTAGTTTCGTCAATTAAATCAGTTTGATTTAACGTCACACAAAAGGTTGGCGAATCTTTGGGTAAGCACTGCAAAATGTTCATGTTATAGGTGACGCTCGCTGGGCGTTGAGCAACATCTAACTCATTTTCACCATCAAGACGATAGTTCCAACTGGCTCAAGCCGCTTTGCGTTTTGGCAATACATTAATATCAGTATGTAACACCACTTCATTATTTTGATAGGCCATTGAGGCCAATATATCTGTCTCGTCTTGGCTTGGATCGCAAAGCATGGCGAGAGCTTGATCGCTATGGCAAGTTAACACCACATCATCAAACTGTTGCCACTCGCCATGAGACACTTGCACCTGCACGCCATCGTCACTGCGTTTAATGCCGGTAACGGGTGAGTTAAGGTGAATGCGATCTTTAAACGGGGCGGTTAATGCCGGAATGTAACTGCGTGAGCCACCTTCAAGCACATACCATTGTGGGCGGTCATTAATGTTGAGCAGGCCGTGATGTTGAAAAAAACGAATAAAAAACCGTAATGAAAAACTGCGAATATCATCAATACTGGACGACCAAATTGCTGCGCCCATGGGCAAAATATAATGCTCGCAAAAAAAGGCAGAAAAGTTGTTTTGATCTAGGTATTCACCCAGTGTGGCGTTAGGGTATTTGTCGGCGTCATAAATCGCTTTACAGCCGTTATTAAAGCGCACGATTTCGCCAAGGAATCGATAAAAGCTGGGGCGGAATAAATTTCGGCGCTGGGCAAATAAACTCCATAAATTATGACCATTATATTCAAGCCCTGTAATAGCGTTATTTACACTAAAACTCATTTCTGTCGGCATGGATTTAACCTTGAGCTGCTCCATGAATTTTTCAAATCGTGGGTAAGTACGGTCGTTGAATACAATAAAACCGGTATCAATGGCATACGACTTTCCTGCCACTTCAACATCAACCGTTGCGGTGTGTCCACCAATATAATCGTTAGCTTCAAACACGGTGACCTTGTGTTTGCGGCTCAATAGATGTGCGCAAGTTAAGCCAGAAATACCCGTACCAATCACGGCGATATTTTTCATTTAATCATCCTTACTGAAAGCTGTTTTAGTTATTTTTCTTTGCTAGCAAAGGCACCAGCAATGACTCTGGTAATAACGAAGCTAATTTAAGTAACCAGGTAAATTTGCCCGGAAAGTGAATTTCATTACGTTGGCGTTGCATGCCGTTATAAATAGCCACAGCTGCTTGCTGAGCAGTAATTTGCATTGGCATGGCAAAATCGTTTTTATCGGTTAATGGGGTTTTAACAAATCCTGGGCAAATAACACTCACGCCAATATCGTGCTCGGCCAAGTCGACCCGTAAACTGCGACCTAGATAGCTAATCGCCGCTTTTGATGCACCATAAGCTTCAGCCCGAGGAAACGGTAAGTAGGTCGCACTTGAACTCATCAACCCAAGTTGAGCTCCACGGCTAAGTAACGGTAAAAAATGCTCTAAACAATAACCCATCGCAATCACATTAGTGTTAATCACTCGGGCAAATAATGCCGAGTCAAAATGCAATGCATCGTCGATATATTCGCAACTGCCGGCATTGAGTATCACGTGCTGTAATTGCCAGTGGTTATCGAGCAGCAGCTGCTTAAGCTCAGCGGCCGCGGTTTGCACTTGTGCATTGTCGGTAATATCAAATGCAAGTGGTGTCGCGCCGCTAATGTTTTGCAGCGCCTGGCGGTTACGACCACAAGCAATCACTTGCATACCTTGAGTAAGGTAATATTCTGCCAACGCAAAGCCGATGCCTGAGCTAGCACCAGTAATGAGCACTGCCGGCGTTTTAGCGGTTGTCATCACCATTACTTGGCCGCCCTATTTTTTAACAGGCCAATCAACCCACCTAAAAATGGCACCTGTTCATACAACATTTGCCCAAGGTCAAAATAGTCGCGATGGGCATAGATTTTGTCATCAAACTTAAGTTGCGACATGCCGTCAACCTGAATCTGCTGACCTTTATTTAACTTAGGGTGCGAATAAGTCATGGTCCAATATAATGCCGCTTGGCTATTGTTATGACTCACAACCACTTCTTTAATATCAAACTCAATGTGGGTGACGTTAAGATACATATTGGCAAAGTAACGAGTGAGGTCGTCGATGCCATTAACCTGATGCATAGGGTCGCGAAAGCCAATATCGTCACGATATACTTGGCGTAGCGAATGTAAATTGTCTTTGTTAAGTTGCTGATACATATTAATAAATGCATCTACAATAGCAGGCTGGTCATGACTAAACGATGTGTTTACGCCATTTAATGGTTCAGTTGAAGTATCAACTACAGACTGTGCACCTTGCATTAACGAACTCCTCTTATGCCTACTTTTGTGAGCATAAAAACAACAATGCCTTATATCACAATAAGATAAAAGTGTTTCATGCTATCAAATTCAGACTTATTCAATTAAGAGATGATACGAGATAAGGTAAAATGCAGATCACTATGGTAGGTATAAAAAACGCCCAAGCTAAGGCTTGGGCGTTTGTGACTCAATGGCTCAACAAAACAAATTAATAGCCGGTTTTAGCCACAGGATGCCAATGTTTCTCCACTTCTTCTTTAATAAAGGCTTGCTTAGCTTTGACAGCGTCGGCCTCAACAAACCCAATGGCTGCATGGGCTTTTTCTTTAGTGCTGTAATCTGGGTACTCTACTTTTTCAACCGACAATTGGCTCAACACTCTTGCTAATGCTTCACGACCATAAGTAATTTGCTCGGTTGCTTTATCGAGCAACTCAACACCTTCTTTAGGGTTATGAGCATATAAACCGTGTGAAGCCATGGCAAAATCCCAGCGCCACTGCGCATGGCGAATCGCCATAATAGAATCGTTCATTTGTGGCCATGTTGCACCCGCGTCCCAAGCCGCCTTCGCTTCATAATGGGCTTGAACTAATAAAGACTCTACGTTGCGCGCTTTAGCATCAATATTGGCTTTGATTTTATCAAGTTTTGTGACCATAGCGGCTTTGCTACCATGACAGCTAGAACAGGCTTGCTCAAAATTATCCATGGCAGCTGCCACTTTATGATCGGTAAACGCATTACCTTGCTCGTCTTTGGTCTCTGGCATATGGCAAGTTATGCAAGTCACGCCTTTTTTAGCGTGGGCAGATCGGCTCCAGTGTTCAAACTCTGGGTGACGCGCTTTTAATATCGGAGTTTTTGAAATAGGGTGGATCCATTCGTAAAAACGTCGGGTGTCATAATACTTTTCAATGGTGTCAGCGGTATTGCCAAAAATCCAAGGAATATTAACCTTGTTATTGTTTTCTGGTTGGAAATAATAACTCACATGGCATTGCCCACACACTTGTGCGCCTTGCATAGTACTGTCTTGTTTATCAAATGGCAGTTTAATTTTTGCCATCGCATCTTGTGCATGTGGACGAGGTAAAGCTAATTCCGCACTACCATCAACATGGCAATCGCTACAATATACGACCGATTTTATCTCGTGGCCTAAGTCGACAAAGTTAGATCCCGAAAAACCTTGAATGCCCATTTCTTTCATCAGTCTTGGGGCGTCTGGTGTTTTACAGATTCAGCAACTGGCTGATAAGCCTTTGTCACCTTCAGCCACTGCAACACCTGTACGTAAAGTATGAGTGACGTCGGCTACCGCAGAACTGATGGCCGCGCGGACTATGATATTCTTTCGCAAACGATGAGCCTGCCCACAAAATAATACTGGCAGGATATTGCGCCAACATATCTTCGCGCTCATCTTGCTCTACTGTGGCCTCCCAAGAAGCAAATTGATTGGGAAATTTAATCTGATTAGGGTCAATTTCAGCGCTTTGCAGTGACCAAGAGGTCAGTGTTAATAATGCCAGCCCGCTAACAATAATACCTAAGCCCGTTTTACTGCGTAAAGGACGAGTGGCTTTCATCATTACGTCTATTATTGGATTAATCATATGCTTACCTTAAACAGAATTGACTCAAATCAAAAGAATGCTACCCAGGACGACCATCAAGTCTTGGGCGAGTTAAAATTGGGGCGTAAAACCACACAAACAAACCAAAGCCGATAAACCAAAACATCCCTGCAATCCATAACCACATTTGGGTGTGCTCTGGCATTAGCAGCGGCATAATCGCTCGAAAGACTGCCGCGAGTGCAATGCTTAAAAACGCAAATGCCATATTGGAGCCTTGGTAAATATTACGACTCGTATGGCCTAGCGAAACACGAGAGATCATCGACAAACACAGCGCGGCAATTCCGCCTACGGCAAAAAAGTGCAATAACGTGCGGTAGGCATATTCGTTATCAATGTTTATCGCCATTAAGACTAACGTGACAGGCAATGATAAATACGCCAAATGCAAAGACCATAACATGGGCTCTTTCAAGGTTTTATGTGCTTGCCAACGGGCAAAACGAATAAAATGCAATCCACCAGCCACAGCCAATAAAACTTGCTCAATCCCTTTAGGCATCCAATGACTTATTGCTTGTATAAACAAGACTCCCATAACTAATAATAACGCATTTTCTAATATACTAATGGGATCTGGCTTAGGTTGTTGAATACGCATGGCGGTAAAAAAGGGTATAACCCGGCCGCCAACAATAGTGATCACCAATGCGAGCCACCAAATCATCCCTTGCCATAACTGAGTCGAAAGCGAAAAGTCACGTTGTTGTAGCGCATAATAACTTGCAAGGTTAACCACTAATGCCACCACAAGTAATAAGGGAAAACCGATATTGCGCCACTGTTTTACAGGATAAATACAGCGCCACAATGCAAAAGCACTGAAGCTTAAAAATAAGCTGTCAAATAGCGCGGGGATCACTAGCGGGATATTCATAGGCAATAACAGCGTTAATCGGGCGATTAACCAACAAGCAAATGTCAGCATCAAACTGCGGCCTTTAATGGTCGGTTGATTAGTCCAGGCTTGCACAGCTGTCAGTAAAAAACCACACACTATCGCCATGGCAAAACCAAACAGCATTTCATGCGGGTGCCACCATAACGGCACAACATTGTGCCCAAAACTCAGCACTAAATAAGCTATATTGTGGGGTAAACCAGCCCATTAGCCACAACGGAATATACAAAGCAGCCACCACTGCGCCGCCAAGAAAAAACGGTCTAAAGCCTAAACGCCAGATTGCAGGGGTGTTATCAATTTCAGCAGGGTCATCTATATTTAGCATAAACAGCACACTCATTTAGTGAGTTAAGAGCAACAAGATTTAAACATGCATAATAAATAAATCTTTATTTGAGGATATTGTATGCTGAGCATTACATTACTTCAATCATTACTCATCGCTAATGCAAGATAGGCAGGCCATAGTGTGATCTAACGCAAAAAAGCCAACACCGAAAATGAGTGTTGGCTTTTATATAAAACAATAACAACGGGATTAATGAGAACACTAACCGCGCTTTAACGCACTTAATACGTCAATTGCTCGTAAGCGTGCCATTTTGTGTTCAACAATTGGCTTGGGATAAACTTGATTATCTGGCTGGGCAAATAAGTCATGCAGGTTAACCGATTTAGGCTCATGGATATCTTTAAATGACCAAGTTGCAATTTCAGGAATGTAACGTTTAATAAAACTCGCATCAGGGTCAAACTTGTTACTTTGAGTCATAGGGTTAAACACCCTAAAGTATGGCTGCGCATCACAACCGGTTCCGGCCGACCATTGCCAGCCGCCGTTGTTAGCCGCTAAATCACCATCAATCAACTGTTGCCTAAAATAACGTTCACCCCATCGCCAATCTACCAACAAATGCTTGGTTAAAAAACTGGCCACCACCATGCGTAAACGATTATGCATCCAGCCGGTTTGATTTAACTGTCGCATTGCAGCGTCGACTATCGGGTAGCCGGTTTTCCCTTCGCACCAAGCTTGAAACTCGTCAAGGTTGTTACGCCATACAATGCCATCACCTAACTCATTAAAGTTATGTGCCATCGATAACCGTGGAAACGCCACCAGCAAATGACGATAAAACTCTCGCCAAATAAGCTCATTGAGCCAGGTTTTAGCCGGGCAAGTATCATCAACTAATGCTTCCGGGTAGCGCGCTAAAATAGCCGCAACACATTGTCGCGAACTTATTACCCCAAGGGCTAAAAAAGGCGATAAACGACTGGTGCCCTCAAGAGCAGGGAAATCTCTATCGGCTTGATAGTCAGCTACTTGAGTTGCTAAAAACTGATCTAAAATACGCTTGGCTGCGCCCTCGCCTGCTGCCCATTGCTCACTACTGCGTTTGTTGCACTCAAACACAATAGCCTCAGGTTGCGCTAATGCTGCGGCTACTGAGGCCGGCGCGGCAACTGGCACTATGGCTCGTTGGCTCGCAATACTTTTCCATTTTTTTGAAAACGGGGTAAACACCTTGTACATATCACCAGACAGGTTTTGCACTTGCCCTGGTGCGAGCAAGCAATCTTGATCAATTAATGTCAGTGGTAAGCCTTGATCAATTAACTGAACATCACGACGGCGCTCATTAATTTCGGGCTCGCTGCCAGCAAAAACAGCATCGATATTGTGCTGCTGTAAATACTCATTTAACGCAGCATGGGAGTCATTAAACCATTGCAAATGCATCACATCTAACGCAATACCTAACGCAGCGAGTGACTGTGCTAACAAATTGACATGCCGTTCAATAAAATCAATTTGAATTGGCGCAACATCATGCTGCGCCCATTGCGATGGCGTCACTATGTATAGCGCTCTCACATTGCCTTGATGTTGCTTGGCAAACTCACAAGCCGCCACTAACGCAGGGTTGTCGGCAACGCGCAAATCTTGTCTAAACCACATCAAGCTATTCATCGTAGTCATTGCCCCCACAACCTAGTAGGCATAACGAAGTTTTAACGCTTCAGGATGCGGATTTAAATACACTTGATCTTCGATATAAGGAGTATGAAACTCACGAACATAGTGGTTAATCAAGGTAATAGGCACAAGCAAAGGCAGTAATCCCTGACGGTACTTTAAAATCGATTCGCTCAGTTCTTCTTTTTGTTCTGCACTTAATTGCTTCTTAAAATAACCTTGAATGTGCTGCAATGTGCTGGTGTGATTTTTTCGCGTGGCAATGATTTTAAGTGCCGTCATAAAGCCTTCAAAATATTGCTGTGTGGTTTGCTCTAAATCTTGAATGTCAGCCAACATTGGTAGCCTAAATCGCGATACCATTTAGGGCTGTGCGCCATCAGTAAATATTTGTAACGCGAATGAAACTGCATCAATTTGTGCTTTGTGAGACCAGACTGATTCATCTTTCTCCAATCGTTGTAAGCAAACACGCGAGTGAAAAAGTTTTCGCGGATGGGTAAATCATGTAAACGCCCTTCTTCCTCAACCGGCAATAATGGGTAACGTTCCATTAACGCTTTGGCAAATACACCCACACCGGTTTTTGAGCCATTATTGGTACCGATTTTATACTCAGTCACCCGCTCCATCCCGCAAGTTGGTGACTTTGCACATAAAATATAACCGCCCAGATAGTCGAGCTCTTCTACTTTATTTTTACAATATGCATTAAGTTCATCGGTCACGTCTAAAGACCCATCAGCACTGCGAATATGCACAATATCGCCATCGCGAATTTGACGCACACTTTTACGCGGCGCCCCCATACCTATTGCCATTTCAGGGCACACCGTGGTGTATTCAAAAAACGGTTCTATTTCTTGTTTACAGTAGTAAGAGTTTTTGTGGCCGCCATCGAAACGAACTTGGTTACCTAAAAGACAACTGCTGATCCCAATTTGGATTTTTTCTGGCACAAATGTGGCTATATCTGGCATGTATAATACTCCTGAGACCGAATTTTTTGCCTGTTATGGACAAATCATACCCACTTATGGTGGATTTAGTGTTTAATAATACGAAACTAAATGAAATAAGTTCATTATTTATAGAACCTTTTCAGCTAAAGTTGAAGCATAAAAAAGCAGAACCAGGGTTCTGCTTTTTTATTTAATTAAATTCTGAGGAATTGCGTATTAGGCAGCCTGCGTTTTGGCTTTTCGACCAACATACTCTAAGCCCCACACTAGGCCAATCCCAACGAAGGCACACACTATCGCCACTACGATTTGCGACGACTCACCAGTGACTTGCTCAAACTGAAACGGCGATAAGTTTTGCTCCAATAATGGCACTTGCTCACCTTTACTATTTTCGCGCCAGCTAATGACTTCTTTCCAAGGCCAAATTTTACCTAATGTACCAAGCATTAATCCGGTTAAAAACAACACGGTTGCATCGTGACACTTACGCAGCAATGCCGATAGCACATGGCTAAAGCTGAGCAAACCGATAGCTGCGCCGATGGCAAAACATGCTAAATAAACAATTTCAAACCCTGTTGCCGCAGCCAATACCGCTGGATACATGCCAAGTAACAGCAAAATAAAACTGCCAGAAATCCCAGGTAAAATCATCGCGCATATCGCAATTGCGCCACAAAAGAAGAAGTTAAGGTAAGTAATTTGCAGCTCAATAGGATGTAATACCGTAATGGCTACATGCAAAAGCGACGCCGCCAATAAACATCAATATTCTTAACGCGGTAAACTTTTCGACCTGTTTTACCATGTGCACCACAGAGTAAATAATTAGCCCAAAAAAGAACGACCATACCGGGATGGGATGCGTAGCCAATAGCCACGAAATCAACTTAGCTAAAGTGAAAATACTGGTTAAGATGCCGCCAAACACACACAATAAAAACGGCTCCATTAATGTACATAAAAGCCGCTTTAATCCCTTGCTGCTTAATAATGCCAAACAAAGAGACATTAATGTTGCGAATACCGTCTAATAAAGGGTCTAAAATGCCGGTAATAAATGCAATGGTTCCGCCAGATACACCAGGGACAACATCTGCCGCACCCATGGCCATACCTTTGATATAATTCAACAACAAGTTAGATTTCAAAATTTATCCTTAAATATTCATCACGGGCAAAATTATACCTGTCACGGCGCAAATGAGCGATGAAAAAGAGTACCCAGTACTTCACCCAAGGTTACAACAATGTTAATCTCATCCGACCAGACACGCATTAATACCCTAACCCGAGTTAAAAAAATGACACCTACAAAACCTAATAAAGTCATGTCACTGTACAAAAAAGTGACTTCATATCCATTTGGCAAACATATCTTTTCTAAAATGGTGGCACGCATGGCGCCCTATTTTGGCACGGTTCATCCTTACATTAGCGACTTAAAAGTTAATCGTTGTGAATGTCTTATTAAAAAACGTAAAAAAGTGCAAAACCATATTGGTACCGTGCACGTGATTGCGATTTGTAATGGCTTAGAAATGGCAATGGGCACCATGGCAGAAGCTTCTATTCCTGCTCATTTACGCTGGATCCCTAAAGGTATGTCAGTAGACTATACCGCCAAAGCCGGGACTGATATTCTGTGTGTGGCAGAGGTAACACCAGAGCAGTGGCAAGTCGGTGATATGTTAGTCGACGTGAAAGCCTACGACACCAATGGTGTAGTGGTAGTACAGAGCCATATTAAGCTGTGGATTTCTGAAAAACCCCAAAAATAGTCATAAAAACACTAGGGGCTGTTGATCTTTGCTGTTTGAATTTTGTTCGAGTTAAAAACGTGTTAATCGAGACGAATGGATTGATGCCTAGTCATCTAAGCAACTCTTTATTCGCAAAGAGTAAAACGTTTTTAGCCGAACCTTTCAGGCAGCGTTTGTTGGCCATTTTTACTGCGTTATCGACTTTTTATGTAGAATAACTACACCTCAAAGTCTCTGCCTTGTAGAAATGGCCAACAATTCGCTGCAAAAACAATCTTGAAAGATCAACAGACCCTAAAACATCCATAAAATGATTTTCATTTTATTTTTTGCTAGGGAAGCACAATGTTAAAAAACGATATATCAAAACAAACTACTAACCACCTCAATAAAATCATTTTGGTGTCGATTTTATTGATACTGATGATCAGCCTATACGGTAGCTGGTACACGGTCGACCAAGGCGAACGCGGTGTATTATTACGTAACGGTAAAATCATCGACACAGCAGAACCTGGGCTTGGTTTTAAAATTCCATTAATGGATACCGTAGTTAAAATCTCCACTCAAACGCACACTGCCAGCTATCAAGCATTACAAGCCTATAGTCGCGATCAGCAGCCAGCCACCTTACGCGCCTCTGTCACCTTTAGTGTGCCGCCCGATCGCGTTGAAGAAGTGTACGCCAAGTTTAAAGGTATCGACTCTATGGTTTCACGCTTGCTCGACCGCCAAGTGCCGACTCAAGTTGAGAACATTTTTGGTAAATACACTGCCATCTCTGCGGTTCAAGAGCGTATTAAATTTGGTATTGATGTGACAGATGCCATTACCAAGTCAATTAAAGGCTTCGGTAACGATCACCTCGGTACAGATTGAAAACATCGACTTTTCTAATGCTTATGAAAAATCGGTAGAAGACAGAATGCGCGCCGAAGTCGAAGTGCAAACACAATTGCAAAACCTTGAAAAAGAACGTGTTAGCGCACAAATTGCGGTGACTCAAGCACAGGCTGAAGCAGACTCACAGTTAGCGCGTGCTATTGCTGAAGCCGAAAGTATTCGGATTAAAGGTAATGCTGAAGCCTCGGCAATTAAAATCCGTGCCGAAGCATTAGCGCAAAACCAAAACCTGGTTGAATTAACCAAAGCTGAGCGCTGGGACGGCAAACTGCCAACCACCATGCTGCCAACGGGGACAATTCCGTTTTTAGAAGTACAGAAAAAGTAATCTATCACACCACGTCTCGTTAAAGGCGAGTTAAGCAAAAAATTGATTCACAATAAAAAAACCAAGCACAATGCTTGGTTTTTTTATGGCTTAACGTCAAACTCAATCTAGCCCATTTTCAATTCAAATAATCCTACTAAGCTTATTTAAACCGTCATACTTAATACAGCTAACAATGACTATAATTTAAAGCGACCAACGATATCAGCTAATTGATTATTAATGATATTAATATCATCCGCTTCTGTTAATGCTTGCTGCCCATTAGCATCTAATTCCAGTACAATCTCGTTAATTGCAGACATATTGCGACTCAACTCCTGAGTGACACAACTTTGTTCTTCGGCAGCCGTTGCAATTTGAGTACTTAAATCATTAATGTCATTTACATATTGAGTCATGATATCTAGGCTAGCTTCAACATTACTGGTATCGACAGCAGTTTCTTGACAGCGGGCTTTAGTATTACCCATTGAATCGACCACAACTTGAGTGCCTGTTAATAAACGCTCAAGGGCGGATTCAACTTCTTCGGTACTCGACATAGTTCGGCTAGCCAAGTTTCTCACTTCATCAGCAACAACAGCGAACCCTCGACCTTGCTCGCCTGCTCTAGCGGCTTCAATTGCCGCATTCAACGCTAACAGGTTTGTTTGTCCAGCTATTTCACCAATCACACTCAGAATGCCATTTATGCTTTGGGTCACTTCTGTCATTTTTGCAATATCGTCAGTGGTTTTATTAACATCGCCAACAAGGGCTGAAACAGTGACTTGAGATTTATGTACTTTTTCTCGAGACTCTTTACTGGTTTCATTCGCTTGTTGAGTGAGGTTCGCAGTGTTAGCGGCATCTTTTGCCATTGATTCTGCGGTTGAATTCATTTCTTCAATCGCAGTAACCACCTGTTCAGTTTCACCAACATGGTTTTGTATAATGGTGCTATTTCTTTGCGAATGTTCACGCATTCGATTGATGTTAGATTGAAGGGTAGTACTGGCGTTCTGAATTTCCAACATCATGTTTTGGAGATTTTCAATAAACTGATTTACTCCTTGTGCAATTTGTCCTAAATCATCATTGGTTTCAACCTGTAGACGTTGGGTTAGATCACCATCACCATTTGACAAACCGAGCACAGTGTCTTTAAGGGCTAAAATAGGGCGGTAGAGTATTTGAATTAACATAAAGGCAATCATCACACTGACTAACGTAGCAATAAGCGTAATAAAAATAGCAACATTACGAGATTCTTTTAATTTGGCGAATGCGACCTCTTTATCTAAACCTATCGCGAAATACCAATTTTTATCACCTGCGTTGATGATATGAGAGAAAAATATCTTATCTTGACCATCAACAGAATAATCAACAACATGACTTTCCTTACTCACAGCCTCCTGAACAGCATTTTTAAACCATGGAAACTTGGTTGCTTTCTCACCAAGTTTGACGATTTTAGAGGATGAAGCAAGAATGGTAGTGTCGTGATTAAGGATTACGGCTATTGAACCAGGAATATCATTAGACTCTTTGACCATTTTGTTAAGGAAATCAAGCGTCATATCGACAGATATGGTACCGCCCATTATTTTTTCAATAATGGTAATATAGTAACCGCCATCTGAACCTATATAAGGGTTTGTCACTGTAACATCATTGCCTTTCCGGCCATCTTGATACCAAGATGCAGTAGTCACATCGGTATCATATTTATGATTAGGCCAGCGGGGTGTGCTTATACTCCAATAAGCATCTCCAGTTTCAAAAGCCAGCACTGCACTGTTTAAATTCATTGCACTGGCTAAAAATTTAGTTTGGGCGATAATCTCTTGCTCTGTCCCTTCAATTTTATTTGTCTTATACAGGTCAGCAAGTTTGTTTATTCCGCCTACTTTTTCATTAATCAGCGTTTCAATATTCGCAGCTTTAGCCGCTACGTAATTGTTACTTTCACGCATAATATTTTCTGTGAGGGTATCTTTCTGCTGCAAATAAAGGATGTAACTTGAAATAGAAACCGATGATCCCACTAATAATATTATTGAAAATAATAATAATTTTTTAAGGCCTAAATTTTTCATGCTTTACCACCCACCAAGTTAACGTTATTTTAATGATAACATGTAAAAAATACTGTACTCGTCTATGAAACTGTGAATTCACAAGAGATTTTGGGTGGTTAAATACTTATTAAACAAAAGAAACAATATGTTATACAAACACACATCGAACATTATCAAACTTAAATTATCTCAACTGATTAGTCTAAATGTGACACAACACAATAGTAAGTTATGGTTGAATAATAGAATATTTATTAGCACTATCCGCAGTAAGCATATTTTCTGCCTCTATAGATGCTTTTTAAACAACACATAAAAAGGATTTCAACCATTAACAGTACAAGGCTCATGGATGAACACGTAACTCCAACTCGACGCCTCGCCAACCTTGACGCCATTCGTGGTGTGGGTGTGCTGGGTATTTTCTTTTTAAATATCTACTTTATGGGCAATAGCTTTTATGGCTATGCACCACATGCTGCACAGCCGGTTAGCGATATTACGATTGAACTGTTGAGTAACTTTTTCCTGGAAGGCCGTTTCTTTAGTTTATTCGCGATGTTGTTTGGCGCGGGTATGTTAATTCAATTTCAAAAATATCAATCTCAGTTAGCACAGCCATCATCACTGAAGCACCTCAAACAACAAAAGTGGCGTTTATATTGGCTGATTCTATTTGGAATTATTCATGGGATTTTTATCTTCCCGGGCGATATTTTACTGTCGTATGGCGTCAGTGGATTACTGGCTTTTAAGTATCGCAACCTCGATGCGGATGCGTTAATTAGGCAGGCAAAATGGTTTATTTTTATGTCGCTTATTCCAATCACCTTGATATCGCTCACGCCAGACGACCAAGTATACTTGCGAGACTCAACGTTATTTATGGAGCAACTATCAGCCTGGACTGGCAGTTATTCAGAACAATTAATGCTGCACCTGACGATGTTTGGTTACATGATTTTGGTAATCCCACTAACGTTGATGTGGTTTATTGCCGGGCTAATGCTAATCGGTATGGCACTATATAAACGCAATGTTTTTAGCCAGGGATTAGACAGTAAGTTGTTAAAGCAATGTCTTTTTTGGGCGCTGGTATTATCGCTAATCGACTCAGCATTAAGTTTTAGCGGTATGGCGCGGTTAGTGGCGCTGTCGGACGTGGTATTACTGTTAAGTGCCATCGCCTGTGCTTTAGTGTATATCCATATCATTTGTTTGGTGTGCAACAACAGCCCACAGCGTTTAAGCGCACTACAAAATGTCGGTAAGCTGGCATTTAGTTTATATATATTGCAATCCATTGTCGGAATTATACTGCTACGCTATCTTGCCCCAGAGTGGCAGCAACAACTAGATAGAGCTGGTTATATGTCTATTGCTATTATTTACACCATGGTGCAACTATTGCTCGCACATTGGTATTTACGTTATTTCAAACAAGGTCCACTAGAAAAGTTGTGGCGTTATTTAGTGCTAAAACGAGGCTAATCTCAATAAGTATTAAGAGAAAAAGCACACCTTGAGTAACAATCGAATCATCAGAAAAGTGAAAACGCCAATATGAACAAATTTGCTTGGCTAATGTTAACCCTACTCACCCTATCGAGTGTATTCATTCACCCGTGGTTAACTGCAGTTTTTTTAGCGCTTAATCTGTTAACCGTGACCTTGTATTACCTCGATAAACGCGCGGCAATCAATAGCGCTCGGCGCATTAGTGAAAAAACCTTACAACTGTGTGCGTTATTGGGCGGTTGGCCTGCCGCCTTGCTAGGCCAACATCATTTTCGCCATAAAACCCAAAAGACCTCTTTTATTCGGCTACTGTGGTGCTACATTGTGGTTAATATTACCGCGATAAGCGCTGCAGGCTATGTCTATTTTGATAGGCTAGCAGTGCCAATGTCATAAGGCGTTAACAACGTCTATCACTCAACAATAACCCGCTGACTAAAATAGATTTTGCGTAGTTTGATAGCGTTCATCATTTTGCGGTAAACTCATGCCACTAAACCTATTTTATTGAGAAAAATTATGCGTATGATTTTGGCCGTTGTGGTCATTGCTGGAGTAATATTTTACTTTTTCAGCCAGATGAATAATTCCAAGGCCGCAAAAGAAAACATCGAAAAAGGTAAGCTGTTTTTAGCCGAAAACGTTAAGCGTGAAGGTGTAGTACAAACCTTGTCTGGGCTGCAATATGAAATTCTGACTAAAGGTGACAATACTGAACCCCCAAAAGCCAACAGCAAAGTGACCGTGCATTACCATGGCACCTTAATTGACGGCACTGTATTTGACAGTTCGGTTGAACGTGGCGAAACCATTAGCTTTGGTTTAAACCAGGTGATTAAAGGCTGGACTGAAGGTGTACAATTAATGACTGTGGGTGACAAGTTCCGTTTTTATATTCCAAGCCAGCTTGCCTACGGTAACCGCTCAACCGGCAAAATTGTAGGTGGCTCGGTACTGATATTTGATGTTGAGTTATTTGCGATTAATTAATCTAGTGCTATTGATCAACATAAAAAGCCTCCGTAATGGAGGCTTTGTGGTTTTATGAGCTCGCTTTAACCTATGCTCAAGCCAAATAAAACGGATCATCAATTGATTTGGCAGGTTGGGTAAACCATTTTGGCTCTTGAGCCGTCATGTAAAAATGGTCTTCGTGTCGAATACCAAACTCACCAGGCACACACAACATGGGCTCGTTACTAAAACACATGCCACTAGCCAGTAAAGTTGAGTCATTACCGACTAAGTATGGCCATTCATGAATGTCTAACCCTATGCCATGTCCGGTGCGATGTGGTAAGCCAGGTACCTGGTAACCCGAGTCAAAACCTGCATTTTCTAACACCTTGCGCGCCGCGACATCAACATCACAGCAAGGCGTGCCAATTTGCGCAGCATTAAAGGCGGCAATTTGTGCATCTTGCTCTAACTGCCATAACTGGCGTTGACGTTCATTGGGTTCACCAAACACGTAAGTGCGAGTAATATCTGAGTTATAACCGTGCAACTGACAGCCGGTATCAATCAGCACAGTATCGTTAATCTCCAATGATTTTGGCGACTTAACTCCATGTGGATAGGCGGTGTCTTCGCCAAATAATACAATACAGAAATACGAACCTTTTGGAGCACCTACCGCATAATGTGCTTGGTCGATAAAGTCTTCAACCTCAGCGGTGGTAATCCCTTCACGCAATATACTCGCAGCCGCTTTATGCACCTCAAGCGTCATGTCTTTTGCGCGTTGCATTAAGGCGATTTCGGCAGCAGATTTAATCATTCGACAACCTGCAGTAACGGTTGTTGCACTGGTAAAGCGATGTTGAGGCGAAGCTTGAGCGATACCGTCGCTAATAAAAAACGGTGTCGATTCATCAATGCCAATCTTGGCTTGCTTAAGAGCTCATTTTATCAAGCAAATTGGCAAATAATTGATAAGGGCTTTGATCTTCATGCCAGGTGTTTATTTGACCTTTAATGGCCATATACCCTTGCAAAGTATCTAGCTCAAACGCTGGGGCAATGTACTCAATCGCGCCCACAGCAGGAATGATAGCCCCGACCATACGTTCACTTGAAAACCAGCGTGTACCGCTAAAATAATACAAGTTAGTGCCCGCATTAACATAAATAGCATCTAAGCCATGTTGTACCATTAACTCTTGTGCACGCTGTATGCGTTGATTAAATTCATCCTCGCTTATGGCTGCAACACCGTCTGTCATTTTACATAATTTAGCTAATGCCTGCTGCGGGCTAACACCACCAACACCGATTGTCATCACGAGTCCTTTATTATTGTTATTGTCAGATAAACACCGACAAGCATAACGCCTACAATGTAGAGTTACCATTGTATACAATATAAGTTTACAATTTAAGCCAAGCAAATCTTAGCAACTACGCTTGCAAGGCTGCTGTTGCCCTTGCGATAATTGCACCTCATTTACAGAGCTGAGTTCATCAGTCGCCTCCAACGGAGAAACCATGTCCAATATTATTGCCACCCGCCTTAGTGCTATTCGCCAGCAACTTGAAGTTAACCAAATCGATGCCTTTATTATTCCCCGCGCCGATGAATACTTAGGTGAATACGTGCCTGCCCGCAATGAGCGTTTACACTGGGCGACGGGCTTTACCGGCTCAGCAGGTATGGCGATTGTATTAAAAGACCGCGCCGCCATTTTTACCGATGGTCGTTACACAGTGCAGGTGCGCCAGCAAGTCGATGGCTGTTTATTTGAGTATTTAAGCCTGCATGACGACCCACAAATTGACTGGCTAATCGACACCTTACCCGCTGGCGCAAATGTGGGTATCGACAGCCGTTTACACACTCTTGCCTGGTACCAACAAACCAAAGCGCAATTCGATAAAGCCCAAATCAACTTGGTTGAAGTAAACGACAACCCGATTGATGTGAGCTGGCAAGATCGCCCTGCACCATCAGCATCAACCATGACATTATTTAGCCATGAAGGTGCGGTACGTAATAGCATTGAGAAACGCCAACAAATTGGGGCATTAGTTAAAAAACAAGGTGCCGACATGGCACTTATCGCGGCATTAGATTCATGCTGTTGGTTGTTAAACATCCGTGGCAACGACGTGCCACGTTTTCCGGTTGTCTTGGGCTGTGGTTTACTATCGGCAAATGGCGACATGACCTTCTTTACCGACTTAGGCAAAGTACCGCAAAATATTGCCGAGCATGTGGGCGAAGGGGTGAGCTTTAAAGAAGAGTCTGAATTAGCCAGCGTGTTAGCGCAAATGGATGGGGTTAAATTGCTAGCCGATCCTCATTCTGCCAATGCATACTCACAATTATTAGCGCAAAAAGGCGGTGCCAAACTCATTGCTGGGACAGATCCTGTTGCATTACCTAAGGCGCAAAAAAATAGTGCTGAACTTGCGGGTATGCGCGCCTGTCATATTCGTGATGGTGTTGCCGTTAGC
The DNA here is from genome assembly GCF_025398315.1 of Shewanella phaeophyticola. Classification (GTDB taxonomy): domain Bacteria; phylum Pseudomonadota; class Gammaproteobacteria; order Enterobacterales; family Shewanellaceae; genus Shewanella; species Shewanella phaeophyticola. The sequence goes on along the minus strand of NZ_JAODOQ010000001.1, from coordinate 485,583 downwards.
CGCTTTTTAGCCTGGTTAGACAGTCAGGTTGAGCAGAACATCATGCATGATGAAGCGCAACTGGCAGATAAATTAGAACGCTTTAGACTGCAAGACCCGCTGTATCGTGAGCCAAGTTTTGACACTATCTCGGCCACCGGTGCTAATGCTGCCATGTGTCATTACAATCACAACAATGGCACCCCAAGTACCATGACCATGGACAGTATTTACCTGGTTGACTCTGGTGCACAATATATCGATGGCACTACCGATGTCACTCGCACTATCGCCATTGGTAAAGTAACCGACGAGCAGAAAAAAATGGTGACCTTAGTATTAAAAGGTCATATTGCACTTGATACTGCACGTTTCCCTAAAGGCACCTCGGCCAGCAACTTGATGCCTTTGCACGCCAATATTTATGGCAACACGGTTTTGATTATGATCATGGTACCGGTCATGGCGTTGGCCACTTTTTGAGTGTGCATGAGGTACCACAACGCATTGGTAAAAACGTCAATGGCGTTGCGCTGTTACCTGGCATGGTATTGTCGAACGAGCCTGGTTATTACCGCGCCGACGGTTTTGGTATTCGTATCGAAAACTTAGTGGCAGTACAACCTTGCAACGCCCTGCAAGGTGCTGAGCGTGAAATGTATGAATTTGACGCATTAACCCACATCCCAATGGATGCACGCTTAATCGACAAATCATTATTAACTGATTTTGAAGTGAATTGGTTTAATCAATACCAACAAAAAGTACGCAACACCCTAGCGCCATTAATGCAAAGCGATGAACTAGCCTGGTTAAATAAAGTGACTAAGGCGATTTAAGCGCTAGCATTTCAAGCACACGTGATGATAAAAGGCTTAGGGCGATTCAATCCCCCTAAGCCTTTTTGGTTTGTCGCTATAAATAATGAAATAAAAACTTACTGCTGACCCAACAATACTTGTGGGTATCTACTTTGGTGAAGTTAAAGAAATGCTCAGCAGCGCCTAAGTAGTTCAAAAAACGCAGGCTGCTGAAGCCTGCGTTTAAGTTATTTTATGTCGATAATTAGTTTACATCACGCACTAAACGAACATAGTTGTAAATACGTACGCTGTCGTATTGTGGCCAGAGCCACCAGAGTAATCTTCACCGTCCCATGTTTTTGGATCGCTTCGCTGTGCACCTGCACCATGAACGTCGACCCAGCGTCCGACATCACTGTCGTAGCCAAGGGCTTTACCAAAAGCAACATAAGAGGCGGCATTACCATAGGTTGTATTTAAATCCGTATCATCAGAATCAACGCCATCAGTAGCATGGGTTGTACTGCTCCAATACAGACCATAATCTGCCTCACCATTCTCGTCGGTAATCGTTGTAATGTTAAATACATCGTCGATGACCGCATAGTCGGTATCGGCGAGCTCTTCGGTATATTCAACCAGGCTATGTAACTCTTTTACGTTAGGTAAACGCCAATCACTGTAGCCTAAATAATTGGCTTCATTCATGGTTGTTACATAGGTAAAGGCATCTTGCCATAACATTGCACCGGCTAAATCAGTGTCGTCAGCAATGATTAAACCATTGCCGTCGGCATCAGTCCAATCAAGCTTGGTGTAATCAAAGCCTGTGGACTCTGTCAAAGTGCCTTCCGTTTCATCATAATCTGCACCACTGTCAGATTGCGCCCACATTAAGTTGGTTGCATTATCGGTTACGGTATGGTCGCCATTATCGATAAAGTCATTAGTTGCATAATCGGTATTGCCGCGCATGCACATCACAAAGTAAGTTTTATCGCCATTATAGAACGCTTCGGTATAACCCTTAATACGACCATCGGCAAAGTTCACCCCGAACATCATTTCAGTACCTTGGCCATTGTAGAACTTTGAAGTCGTCGCATATTGAGAATCGATAATCCGCTCATTCTCGGTGCTACCGTAGGCAAAATCAAAATAATCCCAATCAATAAAGGGTTGTAGATAAGTCAAATCATCAGAAGTAGGATCGGTTCCTTGAAAGTTCATCAAAGAATAAAGCTGTTTAATATTAGGAAGCTGCCAATCAGTTTGGCCTGCATAATCTAGGTTATTACAATATGTTACCGCATCATCAGAAGACATTTTGTCATCACTGGTGATTTCACCATCATCGTTCATTTCTGGGCTTTGGAGTCCAGATAATGCCCGTGACATTATCGGTGACCGTAATGTCACCATCATCGGTTACATTGGTGGTGTAACTTTGCTCGCTGCCATTGAGAGTTTGAGCATCTTGGCCATAAAAATCTTCTAATGACGATGCCGGGCAAGCTAATTCAATATTGTTGTCATAACAAATGCTTTGGGCAGAATCTGCAATGGCATAAGAATAGCTATTGTCTGTTGCCGTATCATCGTCGGTGGTGTCTACAGTTTCGGTCACTTCGACTGTGTCGGTAACATCATCTGATGATGAACTGTCGCAACCTGCAATAATTAAACCCAACATGATAGAACTGACCATGGCTAAATGGGTATATTTGTTCATTTATAATCCTCTGCACTGTATGTTAAACACTGTATCACTGCCATTTACAATACAGTTTCAAAGTGCAGAAAATGTGCAAAAATTATGTAAAGACGGTTGGTGAGGTAACTAAAAATACAAAGCTGAATCTAGTTCACACAATTTAAACAAAACCTGTTTGAACAAGGCTTTGATGCGAGTCGAAATATGGGGGATGGGGGATAAAAGACAAAAAGTCGACACTCATTAATTGAGTGTTAACTCAATGACATTGATTATTTGTCACTCGGCCTTGAAATGGAACTTTTACACACTGTACCCAGTTAACAGCATTAGCTTGGTATGAGCTAATGCTGAGCGAACCCGGATAAATGAAGGTAATAAGCTATTGCTGCCGAATATGATTATATCGGCAATAATAACTATTTTCGCTTGCTAAAACGCCCGATTAATTTTGCTATGCCGACCGTAATTAACATGGGCACGCCAATTAAAATCAACTCTTTAACAAAAGGCAATATGTACATCAATATGGAGGGCATTTTACTTTTACCTTCCCCATCGCCATGGGAATATCCCTGGGCATTTATTTGCTCAGCCCAACTTGTCCACTCTAGTGATACCAGCAAGATGCTCACGAAAATAGAGATGGCTAACACATAACATAAACGTGGCTTCCATTGATATTGTAAGTATTTCATCGTTATGCCTTTTTGCCTACCATGCGTTTAGTCAATTGCACCATCCAGTTCCAATGTAACGCGAGGTGAATGCCAATCATTGGCATAATTAGTGTTGCAGAGTCATGGTGGATTTTAGACCAAAAGTCTTGAATATTAATGTCGATTTGCAGTGTAGGTAACAGGGCTACCGACACCAGAAACCCACTAATAGTCGCGAGTAGCATCATTAAGTAAAGTAGGTAATTCCACACCGTGTTAAAGCGTTCTTTAGCGGATATTTTTGAAAATAATCGCTTAAAACTGTGGGTTATCCAATCCCAGTGCAATAACAAGTGGATTGCAAATGGCACAATAAACAACAAGCTTAACCATTCATGCAACGGCACACCGGTAGCCTGAGGGGCTGACACAAGCATAAAACTTACCAGTAACAGCGCATCCATTACATAACGGGTTTTCTGCAGGTTTTGTTTCCAATCGGACATGATTTTTATAACCTTTAAATCACTTATATTTATTGATGTTGAGAGCACATTAGACAGCAAATAAACTCACCTAGAGAAGACGTAAATTTGCTGCCATTAGCGACGGTTTTAGCTAGGGTCGGTTGATCTTTCAAGATTGTTTTTGCAGCGAATTGTTGGTCTTTACTCACATATATAACTGCGCGGCAGAGACTTTGAGGTGTAGTTATTCTACATAAAAAGTCGATAACGCAGTAAAAATGGCCAACAAACGCTGCCTGAAAGGTTCGGCTAAAAACGTTTTACTCTTTGTTGAATGATTCTTCGCAAATAAAGAGTTGCTTAGATGACTAGGCATCAATCCATTCGCCTCGATTAAAACGTTTTTAACTCGAACAAAATTCAAACAGCAAAGATCAACAGACCCTAGAAAATATAAGAGGCACTAATTTTAAAATTACGACCTGACTCATAATCTTGAACCGTATCACTGGTGTATGAAGCATGTGAGTAATATTGCTCATCCAACAAGTTTTCGATACCAAAAGTTAAGGTTAAATCTGGTGCGCTAGCAGGAAGCCACTGTGCACTAATGTTGTGCACGTCGAAACCCTTTTTATTAATGTCAGCGCCGCCGTACACCACATCATCACTTAAGGTTACCAAGGTTGTCCAGTTGACATTAACGTCGTATTCGGTGAATTCATAAGCAAGCCCAAGTGACAAGCTATCACCCACTTCGTAGCGCAATACCTCACCGGTTTCTTGGCTTTCAGAGTTTGAACTTGAGTAGGTTAGACGCGCATTTAAATCATCTTTGCGCATGGTTAACGTTGATTCAACACCTTTAATGACATAATCACCAGAGTTGACATATTCACCGACAGGATTGCCTTTGCCCACTGACCAATTATCAATGTAATCGTTGATTTCAGTTCTAAACACATCAACAGAGAAACCGATGCGGTCTAGTCCGAACACATTATATTGTTGATACGCTGCGCCAACCGTATAGTTGACACCCGTTTCGGCTTTTAAATCTTGATCAAAGGTAGTGTCGTAATCGGTGTATGTTTCACGTAGACCAGAGCCTTTAAATAATTCAGTGGCTCCGGCAGTCACGGTCCATTGATCGTTAACTAAGTATTTTGTAGCCAGACCAAAAGTGAAGTCGGTCCAGGTTTTATCAAGAGAATCCCCCGTGCCCGGCGAGAACATATCCGCTTTGTAGTGGTTATATCGAATACCTGGGGTGACCGACAATTTATTGGTTACTGCAATTTCATCTTCAAGATAAATGGCATGAGAGTCTGCGGTTTCTTCGTTGCTGGTAATACCTTGCTCAATCAGTTTTGATGTCTGCTCGTAACCTTCCGCGCCATAACGCAGGGTGTGAACAACATTGCCCTGAACAACCGATTCAGCCAGCACGGTATAACCAGTATGTGTAGACTGCCCTTCAGTATCTGTTGGCATATAGCTAAGTTCATTTTGATATAGGCTGGTGCGTAGGTTTAACATGTCACCGAGATCAAGTTCATAGGCTAATGATACTGTGGTACGGGTATATTCAATTTCCTGTGTTTCTAATTGGTTGTTTTCGTTATAGTTACTGCCGAAGTTAGTTTTGATGTAATAATCACCTTGATCAGTGTATTTGTCGTAAGACAATTCAAAGCGGCTATTGTCATCGACATCCCAACCCAGCTTGACTATACCGTTAGTGATTTCCCCTTCGTTACCTTGAACTTCATTTCCATCACCATCATCAAAATTATGGCGGTCGGTATATGTCAGATAACCTAAGGCATCAATACTGTCAGTAAGCTGAGCGTAAACCGTCGCAGAGCCACCAACAGAGTCATTAGTTGAATAATCAGCATGTACACGGGCACCAAAATCTTGTTGTGGGTCAAGTAAATCGGCGGCATCTTTGGTTTCAAACGCCACACCACCAGATAGTCCACCTGTGAGTACAGAGTTTGTCCCCACATTGATATCAACCGCTTTTAAAATATCCGCATTGATTAACAAGTTTCCTGAATGGTGAAACATGTTGTTGTTTTGAGTAACGCCATCAACGGTGATGTTTAAATCTAATTCATCGACGCCGCGGATGTTGATACCTTGCACCATAGAGTGCGAGCCGCCCACATCAATACCAGCTTGGTCGCGTAATAAGTCACTTAAGTGGTCTGCTTGTCTTTTTTCAATGTCATCTTGTAATAAAGAGCCATTAGTAATCGTGGTGCCCCACACTTCAATTTTTTCTATTTTGTCTGTGGTATCGGCAGCAGTAGCATTAAAAGAAAACCCGGTTAACAAGGTACTGATGACGATGGCTACATGAGTTCGTGCCAAAGGAGAAGAATAAGTCGAGATCATTAGTTTAACAACACCAATCTAAATGAGAATGGTTACCATTAGACTTATCGTTGGGGTGTTATGCAAGTAACAATGAATACCCTAGTTGTATAACAACTATTTAATTATTGAATAACTGTTCATTTATCAAGCTCCTAAACCATTTGCATACAGGGTCGTTGTGATAGCGTTGATGCCAATATAAGCAAACCTGTGATTGGTTGATTTTAAGCTCGTTGGGTGCGGAACGTGATATGAGTGGGTAATGTTGACATAACTCATCAGCAAAATGGTTAGGCACATAAAAAATCACATCGCTGTGTTCTGTAATAGTGCCGATATTGTCAAAGTTTTTTAGGCGTATTGGCGTGGAAATATTGTCAAATCCAAGGGCTTCAAAACATGGAGCAATCGATAACGATTTTTCACCTTGAACTGAAATTTGTCCAAAATGACACTGGCTCAGCAACGAAGTCGTTAACTGTGTGTTGGCAAGATGATGGGTTTTCGACATCAATAAAACAAACTCCCTTTCAAATAAAGGGATTCGATACAGTTTATCTTCTGCAACCGATGGTTGATGCCCTGTTACCACAAAATGCACATCACCTTTTAATAAATCGGCAAATTGTGGTTTCGGGCTGGTATCGATATCAAGTGTCATATTAGGTGCTTCACGTCTAAACGCCCTAATGATAGCTTTTACTAATAGATTCATTTGCGGTGGTAAGCCAAACACTTTAATTGTGGCCTCACAAGTTAGAGGATCAAAGTCTTGCTTGTTCACTAGCAGTTCAACGTTACTTAAAATGCTATTTAAGTCGTGATAAATTGACTCAGCCTTGGGGGTCAACTCATAACCACCTGACATTCTAATTAACAGCGGATCATCAAAAATCACTCGCAACTTTGCCAAAGACCGACTAATCGACGGTTGGCTGATACCTAACGTCAATGCGGTATTACTGACATGTTTTTCTTCGAGTAACTGTTTTAAAATGATCAGAAGATTAAGATCAAGTTGGTTTATATTCATGGGTGTTAACAATCTAGCGGCGTAAATACTGATCCCGATTCTAGCATTGAAATAGCACGAAAAATATCATGCGGACTGTCGGTGGAAATGATTTACAGCACCGCCCCATATAGACACTGACGGCAAAGAACATTTTAAGCCGCCTTGAAATGGCCATCGGCTTACCTTCATTCAATAAGCTGACTTAACGATACTGTTTGCACAAGGTGTCAAAGTCATCTTTGGGGTTAAGTAAAAAATCATTGCCAACTGAAGAGATGTCAGTTTCTGAAATATAGGGGTTATCTATCTTAAAAACTAATCTGTTATTCAATTTAGCCTCGAGTAAAAACTCACAATGGCGCTGATAGAATAACTGATCAAATTGACCATTTTCGATGATTCGTTGCAGGCCAACTTCAATTCGTCTCGCAAGTCGTGGTTGGTTAGGTGAGACGTAAAAATAAGTTGCTAATGGGATATGCAACAAAAGGTGCTCATCAACCATTAACTCGGGGTACTGCTGATGAAACTGCGACACTTCTTGAAAGACTTCATTAACCCCTCGTCCAAATGTGACGAAACGTCCTTTGGATAGCATGTTAAACAAATTGTCGTAAAGTGTGCTTTCAACAACATCAAATCCCGCTTGTTGCATAGCCACTTTGGTCGACCATTGACTACCGGAGCCGGTTTTAAGCGATACGAACTGAGGTAGACTCGTAATGTTGGCAAGTACAGTGGCGTTTTCTTGCTTAACAATAAATACCCTAAAACCTTGAATACCTTTACGAATAGGAATTTTTATCGGAATAAGCTCTTCATTCCAACTCACTTTAGAGGCCTCAGCGATCACATTAATGCCGTCACCTTCTTTTAGAGATCTAAAAATACGGTTTCGGCTCATGTGCAAATCTGTCATCAACAAGCTACCCTCGCCAAAATCCATTGTGGTGGCTTCTATCACCAAGGTTAATAAGTCATAGGGGTATTGATAGCGATTATCTAGCTCTGATTCTGAACGATTTATGATAAACTCATCATTAGATTGGCACGTTGGATTCAATGCAAAAGCCCCGAGTAACAGCAGGCTCATTGATATGCAAAATCGCGTTACAGCGTTCATAAATTAACTCGTGGCGAAATGAGAACTCGGATGGGTGTATATTCATTGAAGCCGTAATATAACGGAACAATTTATTAAAAATCAGACACCTTGTGTGTACAAAGTCAAGCATAGGTTGACACTGTATTAAGATCAAACAATGACAATAGAAGCTGTGAAGGATAGCACAGACAAGACAGGCTAAATCTAATCGCGCAGATGTAAAGCTATACCTAAAGATAATAACTACCTCATTGGCGTTTACCGCACAAAAAAACAAGATGTATATAGCATAGGTCAAGTCGATACGCGCTACATTAGAAGCATGTAGCCAAGCTACTTAGTTTGTTTGCTTAACACGCCAACAAACAAAATATCTTGTGATTAAACACAGATAAAGTTCAGGATTTAAACAAAAGTTTGTTATACTCCGCGGCCGCTTATCGATGGCGCTCAAATCGGGTAATCTCACTCAAGTTTAACATTTTTCAACTATCCTAAGAAGTTAACAACATTGTTAAGCATGAGTTTAGCCATCGAGTAAAGTTAACGACCTAAATTATCTAGATTTACCTTGTTCAGCTAGTAAGCTTAACGCAACTAAATCGCTTTTTTTGATGTACATACAGGAACTGCACCATGAAATTCGAATCTTTTAGCTTCGCCCCAGAAATATTACGCGCGATCGCTGAGTGCGGTTATCAATCTATGACGCCAATTCAAAAGCAAGCGATCCCAGCCATTCGTCGCGGTGAAGATGTACTCGCCAGCGCGCAAACCGGTACAGGAAAAACCGCAGCGTTTGCTTTACCTATTTTACAAAAAATGTGTGAAGTGCCTAAAGAGACATTACCATCAAACACACGCGCATTAATTCTTACGCCTACTCGCGAACTTGCGGCACAGGTTGCAGACAACATTAGCGCTTACAGCAAACACCTCAACTTCACCGTATTAACCATATACGGTGGGGTAAAAATAGACACGCAATCGCAAAAGTTGAAACGCGGTGCAGATGTCATTGTTGCCACCCCAGGCCGTTTACTTGAGCATATTGTGGCTTGTAACTTAAGTTTGTCTAACGTTGATTTTTTAGTGCTTGATGAAGCAGACCGTATGTTAGACATGGGCTTTAGTACCGATATTAAGAAAATCTTGCAAGCGGTAAATAAAAAACGTCAAAACATGTTGTTTTCTGCCACCTTCTCAAACGAAGTGAAAAAACTGGCTAACGACATGCTAGATAAACCTAAAGTGATTACCGCAGATAAGCAAAACACAACAGCGGCAACCATTAGTCAAGTAATTTATCCAGTTGAACAACGCCGTAAGCGTGAATTACTGTCTGAACTGATTGGTACTAAAAACTGGCAACAAGTATTGGTCTTTACCGCGACCCGCGATGCGGCTGATAAATTAGTGGCAGAACTAAACCTAGACGGTATTCCGTCGGGTGTCGTACATGGTGAGAAAGCCCAAGGCAGTCGTCGCCGCGCATTACGTGAGTTTGTTGAAGGTAAAGTCCGAGTATTAGTGGCCACCGAAGTGGCTGCACGTGGCCTTGACATTCCAAGTCTTGAATACGTAGTTAACTATGATTTACCTTTTTTGGCCGAAGATTATGTTCACCGTATTGGCCGTACTGGCCGCGCGGGAAAAACCGGTGTTGCTATCTCATTTGTCAGCCGTGAAGAAGAACGCACGTTAGCCGACATTGAAAAGCTTATTGGCCAGCAAATCCGCCGCATCACAGTAGCGGGTTATGAAGTCGGTAGCCGTGAAATGTTGCTTAAGCAAATTGAAAAGCGCCGTAGCTTTGCCAAAAAACAGCAACGTAGCGACAACGTTGGCGCCCAAATGATTGCTGAGAAAAACATGGATGGCCGCCGTGTTAAAGTCGGTAAAACCAGCAGCCCGGTAAAATACAAAAAAATTAAGTAATCTCGGTTAGTTACATTTTACCACCCCGCAATAAAGGGTAGGCAAACTAAAAGACGCTTCGGCGTCTTTTTTGTCTTTAAATGAAATTTATTTTGTTATTTGTAGGTCTGTTTTGTAACGTATGGTTACTATTGTGACATCGAGTACGTTAGGACGACACCACACAAGGACTTATCATGTTAAAAACTTTACTAATTGCTAGCACTTTAATACTAACCAGCTTTGCCAGCATAGCTAAACCTATCGCCAGTGACGAAAACAATGTCATGCCACTGCTCAATGGTCATCAAATTCCTGCTGTCACCTTGCAGGATGTAGAGGGTAACGCCGTTGATTTAGCAAAATTAGTCGCCCAAAAACCGACTATTTTCTTTTTTTATCGGGGCGGTTGGTGCCCATTTTGTAATTCACAAATGGGACAACTAAAAGCCATTGAACCTAAACTTATCGAAATGGGTTTTCAGCTTGTGGGGATTTCGCCCGATACACCTGAAAAAATGCGCGCCTCATTAACCGATCAAAAGCTTGATTATTTATTGCTATCAGACAGCTCAATGACGGCGTCACAAGCCTTTGGGTTAGCCTATTACACCAGTGCTGATATCACCAAAAAATACACCGCAAGTGTAGTTACCAATGAGTTATTTACCACGCCACAAGGCGACAAACGCTTGGTGTTGCCCGTACCTGCTGTATACTTAGCAGACACAAAGAGCATAATTCATTTTCAATATGTCAACCCAAACTACAAAGTGCGCCCAGCACCTGAGCTTATTTTGGCCGCTGCTGGTCTTTTGGCTAAATAAAATGCACACAATAATTTACTCTCAATAACAAGCCAGTAATAATATTGCTGGCTTGTTATTACCTCCCCTTGTTAACTCACTCGTACCGAGTTGCTTCAAGCTACTTATCGTAATTAAACACAATCTTACATCACAAAAAATCATACCTATTGCGATAAAATAGCGATTTAGTGGTTTTTCTATTGGATTTTTTATCCTAGGGATCGTTACACTGTTCTGCATATAAAAATATCCCTACATAAAGGCTATAAATCATCATGTCCATTCCTACTATATTCGGCACAGCAAACACACCTGGCACAGTAAAAGCCATGTTATTAGGTTGCGGAGAGCTTGGTAAAGAGGTCGCTATTGAACTGCAACGTTACGGTATTGAAGTCATTGGTGTTGACCGTTACCCCAACGCCCCAGCAATGCAAATCGCTCATCGATTTCATGTGATTAATATGCTCGACGCTAACGCGTTAAAAGCGGTAATTGAGTTAGAGCAACCCGATTTTGTTATCCCAGAAATTGAAGCCATTGCCACTCAAACCTTAGTAGAACTTGAGCAGCAAGGCTTACATGTGGTGCCAACAGCGAATGCCACTAAGCTAACCATGGATCGTGAAGGTATTCGCCGCCTTGCGGCAGAAACCCTTAATGTACCGACCTCAAAATATTACTTTTGCGATACGCAAACCGAGTTTGAGCACGCCGTGGCCGACATTGGTATTCCTTGTGTGGTTAAGCCGGTCATGAGCTCGTCAGGTAAAGGCCAAAGTGTGATTAAGTCGAGCGATACCATTGCCAAAGCATGGGATTACGCACAAGAAGGTGGCCGCGCGGGACAAGGCCGAGTGATTGTTGAAGCCTTTATCCCATTTGATTATGAAATCACCCTATTAACCATTAGCGCTGTTAATGGCATTCATTTTTGCGACCCAATAGGCCACCGACAAGAAGACGGTGATTATCGTGAGTCTTGGCAACCACAGACCATGTCTGATGTTGTGTTACAAAAAGCCCAAGCCGTTAGCCAAAAAGTGGTTGAAGCACTAGGCGGCTTTGGTTTATTTGGTGTTGAACTGTTTATCAAAGGCGATGATGTGTATTTTTCTGAAGTGTCTCCAAGACCACACGACACTGGCCTAGTCACGTTAATTAGCCAGGACATCTCTGAATTCGCCTTGCATGTACGTGCCATATTGGGCTTACCAGTGAGCAATATCGTTCAGCATGGGTCAAGTGCTTCTGCAGTGATATTAGCCGAGGGCACCTCGACTAATATCCGTTACCAAGGCATGGCACAAGCGTTAGCGCCAGCCGACACTCAATTACGTTTATTTGGCAAACCTGATATTGATGGACGCCGCCGGTTAGGTGTTGCCCTAGCACGCGACATTTCGATAGAAAGCGCCATTGAAAAAGCCAAAACGGTCGCCAGCCACATTAACGTATTATTTTAATCTGGGCAGCCTTGAGCTTGTTAGAGCCCCTTGAGCTCAGCAAAAAACCTTGAACCAGCCCCAAAAAAAGGCCGCAAATCATTGCGGCTTTTTGTTGCTTAATCCTCAAGCATCTCTAACCATTTACACAATTAACCACATCCCCCTGCAGGAACTGCTTTATATTATCAACCGCAATGTTGAGTAGGTTTTGTCTTGCTTGCAAGGTTGCCCAGGCAATGTGCGGCGTAATGGTAATATTGGCAGCACTTAATAACGGATTGTCAGGGCTTGGCGGCTCTGTAGATAGCACATCAACAGCAGCAAAGCCGTTATTTTGATTAAGCCATTGCGCTAAATCAGCTTCATTAATTAAATCGCCGCGAGCAGTATTGACCAATAACCCCCCCGGTTTAAGCAGACCTAAACTATCATTGTTTATCATGTATTTTGTGGCAGCAGTAAGCGGACAATGCAGCGAAATAATGTCAGCTTGTTTCAGTAAGATGTCGCGCTCACACCATTGAATTGAAGGTGGTAACCCCGTTTTAGGCTTGGCACTGGTCACCAACACCTTCATTCCAAATGCGGCACCTAAATTAGCCACTTGCTGGCCAATATCACCATACCCGACAACTCCTAAGGTGAGCCCTTTCAATGACGTTAACGGCGATAACGTAAAACAAAAGTCGCGGTTGCGACTCCATTGCCCAGCTTTTACGGCTTGGTCGTGTAATGCCACTTGCTGATGGTGATGTAAAATATGGGCAAACACCATTTGCGCTACGGCATCGGGTAGTAAGCAGGGATATTGGTCACGCGAACGCCATGTTGGCAGGCACAGGCTAAGTCGACCACATTGGTGCCTGTTGCCAGTACACCGATGTAAGTTAATTGCGGAAGTTGGCTTAGAGTTTGGGCATTAAGCGGCGTTTTGTTGGTTAACACTATTTGCGCCCCCTGACAGCGCGCCACAATCTCATCGGCTAGGGTATGATCGTAAATAGTACACTCACCAAGTGACTGTAACCCTTGCCAATCTAAATCACCTGGATTGAGCGTATAACCATCTAATACCACAATTTTCATCTATGACCTCAGTCCGTTGTTTGCATAAATTTGAGCGCCCTGAATTTAGCGCATTCCTCGAGATGTTTTAATACATTCATACGCAGCTTGAATATCTTGCGCTTTGGTTTTGGCCAGAGCCATCATTTCTTCTGGTAGCCCTTTAGCCACTAATTTGTCGGGATGATGCTCATTCATCAATTTACGGTAAGCACGCTTAATATCTTGATCGGAGGCCGAATCAGCAAGGCCTAACATCACATAAGCGTCGGTCAGCGGCATTTTATTGCCTTGCGGCGATTGATGATGGCTAAACTCAGCTTGCCAGCGAGCCAGTAACGCATCAAGTTGCGATGCCATCCCCAATTTATTCGCGATAATTGATAAAATTTGTTTCTCATTGGCATGCAGTTCACCGTCAGAAAGCGCGGTTTGAATTTGAATCTCTAAGAACATTTGCGATAATTCAGCACGGCCTTGAGTGACGTGACGAAACTGTTCCAGCTCTTTAGTTAAATCAAAGTCGGCCTGGCGACCATGCCTAAACGCTTGTTGAGCATCGATACGCGATTGCCCTGTTAACTTCATTTGATCCATTAGCATGGTGGCAATTCGAATGTCGTTTTCAGTGACACGGACTCGACGCTTTCGCCATATGTCCCATCACGGCAAAGGTGGCGTTAAAAAATATCGCCTGACGTTCGCTACCTTTTCGCATTAACGACGCTAACCCTTGGCGTTTATCGTATGCATGCCCAAGCCACAATCCTAAAAATGCGCCAAAAAAACGGCCGAACATAAACCCGATAATAAACCCGAAAACTTTACCCCAAATGCGCATTTTACCTTCCGCTTTATTTAATAATTAACTTTTTATACCACTTTCATCACGCTAGCGCTGAGCCTGTAACCTTATTTGTAATTGCTCAAGCCTTGCAATGGTGCCTACATCACACCAATAACCACTAAAATGTTCACCTTCAATACGTTGCTGCGCTATCGCATCTTTCAGTAAAGGCTCTAACGCTTGGTTGCCTGCTGGCAAAGCGTAAAATAATTTCGGATGATAAATCCCTAATCCCGAAAAGGTAAACCTTTGTTCATCGCTAAGATTAAGCTTTGCCTGTGCACTAATGGCAAAATCCCCTAAAGGATGATGCTGCGGATTATCAACTAACCATAAAAATGCATCAGCTTGATGCTGAGCAACCCGTTGGTAAGCCAAACTCAGCTCAGGCAGGTAGTCGATAAAAACATCACCATTAATCACTAAAAAGGGCTCATCACCCAAAAAATTGAGCGCCTGTTTAATGCCACCTGCGGTTTCTAATGCTTCGGTTTCAGCGCTGTAATTGATTTGCAGCCCCCAACGTTGTCCATCGCCAAGCTGTTCAGGCAGTTTATGTCCTAACCACGCATGGTTAATCACCACCTGTTTAACCCCTAAGGCGGCGAGCTTTTCAAGATGGTATTCAATCAAAGGTTTTCCGGCAACATTAACTAAAGGCTTTGGCAAGGTGTCGGTTAACGGGCGTAAACGCTCGCCTCGGCCTGCGGCCAAAATCATCGCTTTCATGTTTAATAACCTGCCTGAGTGGATTCCGTTATGGGTCTTTGCTGCACTAAAGGGGCGATAACCGTTTCAACCCACGCGCTAAACTCGGCTATTTGAGGATATGACGCACCAATATCAACAATGTATTGCAAGGTTAATGGAATATCAGCCAAATAACCGCGCTTACCATCACGATGATATAAACGCGCAAAAATGCCAGCAGCTTTGATATGGCGTTGTAGCCCCATTAAATCAAACCATTGCTGATATGTCGTAAAATCAACCTCATCGTCGAGTAACTTGTGCTGCTTGATTAATTGATAATGATATTGCATCAATTGTTGTACCTGTTCATCAGGCCAGCGTACATAGCAGTCGCGCAATAACGATACAGCGTCGTAAGTGATTGGCCCTAATACCGCATCTTGAAAATCAATCACTGCAAGCTTATCAGCATTGATGAGCAAATTGCGACTATGGTAATCACGATGCATACCCACTTTAGGTTGCGACATGGCACAGTCTGTTAACGCAGCAAATGTGGCTGTGATCATTTGTTGTTCATTGTTCGTTAACGTGTAATCTATGTGCTTATTTACCAACCAATCAATGAAGATCATTAATTCACGCTGCACAAACTCACCATCGTAGTCGGTTAACGGTCCCTGCTCAGTGTCAGTGACACTTGCAATAGTGGGTAATAAATTAAGCGCTTGTTGGTAATAGTCGACGACATTTTGCCGGTTTAGCACGGACAATAACTGTTGCTCACCCACATCCGTTTGCAAGACAAACCCTTGCTCATTACAGGTTGCAAGCACTTCTGGCACACATAACCCTGCCGCATGGTAAGCCTTAGCTACAGCAACAAAAGGCGCAATAGGCACCAAGTGTATTGGCGAGTCTGACACAATGTAATGTTTGCCAAAATGGTGAATACGAAAGTAACGACGAAAACTGGCATCACCACAAATTAATGAAGGCGTCACCTCTGCTTCAAAATAATGGTTTAACCAGTGGCTTAAGGCGACAAATCTTGGATCGGATAAACTCATCTCAATGGCTCTTCACGAAAAATTGCTTTATTATAGCCAGCATAACATTTGGAAACAGCTAATGAATGGAATGTTTTATTTAGCTGAGTATCTTTTTCTCTCCAAAACTTTTCCTGAATATGAAATCATAAATTATTGACAACAATGCAGATCCGTTATTTTCTGACTCTATGCCTACTCCCCAATATCGTTATAGCTGAAGAAGCTAACACGACTGAACTGCCAACATCGCAATGCTTTGTTACGCCACCGGTTTCCCGCTCATTTGATGACAGAGCTGCATTAACAGGGATCGATGACGAAGAAATCGTGATTATCAGTGACTTTTCTAACGCTGCATTTAACGCGCAAGCCGAATTTACTGGTGATGTGAGTTTTAGCCAAGGGCAGCGACATATTGCGGCTGACAGCGCGATTTTAGACCAAAAAAATCAACAATTAAGCGCTAACGGCAACTTAATTTTCAAAGACGATTTATTTACCGTTACCGCCGACTCACTTGAAGCCCAAATGAGTACCAACAGCGCTACATTACAAAAAGCTCAGTATTGGCTGCATGGTCAACAAGTCCATGGTGATGCAAGCAAACTGCAAATTACCTCAGAAAACAATTTATTACTGACCAAAACCAATTTTACCACTTGTCCTCCGGGCGATGAATCATGGCTGTTAGAAGCCGACATGATTAAAATCGACAGCACAGAAGAATGGGGTGAAATTTGGAATGCAAAATTACGGATTGCCGATGTCCCTATTTTGTATATTCCATACATGACAGTTCCTGTGTCAGACAAACGTAAAAGCGGCTTTTTGTTTCCAAGCTTTAGTACTAGTACCACCAACGGTGTTGAAATCAGCACACCTTATTATTGGAATATTTCACCCGAATATGATCTAACCTTTACACCTCATTACATGTCATCTCGCGGTTTATTTACCAAAACAGAGTTTCGTTATCTTGCCGGAGAGCAGCAAAATGGCCAGTTTAACGTTGAATACTTAGACAGTGATGACAACTTAAGCACAAAAGCTGACCGTTATCTTTATCACTGGAGTCACCAGGGTGCCATAAATGCAAATTGGCGAGTAAGATCTGACTACACTAATGTGTCAGACAACAATTATTTCAACGATTTAGATTCAGACGTTAACCAGTCAACGGACAACCAATTGTCACGTATTGGTGAGGCGAGCTACTTTGAACGCAATTGGGATTTCAATATCCGCGTTCAAGACATTAAAGTGTTAGGCGAAGATGAAAAACCGTATCAAGTCATGCCGCAGTTAAACTTTAATTACCGCACTGAAGATATTATTGACTCAATTGATTTTAAATTTAACTCTGAGCTGACTAATTTCCGCCACCAAGATGATGATTACAATACCGCTAATCGCTTGCATTTAGTGCCGAGTTTAATCTGGCCAATTCAAGGACCTGCGGGCTCATTCACCAGCGAAGTCAAATTGATGCAAACTCAATATTGGCAACAAAACCTAGACGATGACTCAACCTTAGATAAAAACGTCAGCCGCACCATTCCAGAAGCACGCTTACATGGCCAAGTTAACTTTGAACGTGCAACGCAGCTGTTTGGTGAACAATATCGTCAAACGTTAGAGCCGCAAGTGCAGTATCTATACGTAGGTTATGAAGACCAATCAAACATTGGTATTTATGACACAGCAGAACTACAAGAAGATTACTACGGTTTATTCCGTGACCGTCAATACTCAGGGTTAGACCGTATTGCCGATGCCAACCAATTTACGTTAGGTTTTACGACCCGCTTATTTGATCACTCAAACCGTGAAAAATTTAAATTCAGTGTTGGCCAAATTATGTATTTGGAAAGCTCTAAAGTGAGTATTGATGACACCTATGAAGAAAGTTCACCTTCAACGTCAGTATTAGCTGCAGAATTAGATGCCCAATTATATGATGATTGGTTTATTAGTGGTTCAGTACAACATGACACTGAAACGGGCGAAAACAAAAAGAACGAAGTGACTTTAGATTTCCGTCCAAGCAATGACAAATTATTGCAGTTAAGTTATCGTTACGTGCCTGATTTATTGAACACTAACACCAATGACCAGGTCGATATTTCACAGGCTGGCTTTAGAACATCTTGGCCAATCAGCGATGATTTGTATTTTGTCGGTAACTACTATTACGACCTAAATGAAGCTCGTAACATTGAAACCTATACCGGTTTTCAATATGAGTCTTGCTGCTGGGCGGTTCGCTTAAGTTACCATTACCGCATTAAAACCAACTATGATGATGATTTAACAGACATCGACAGCACCAGTGAAGAGTTTGAAAGCGGCGTATACCTCAACTTTGTGATTAAAGGTTTAGGCGGTTCTGGCTCGTTAGGTGTCGCAGACATGCTAAACGAAGGCTTATTTAACTACCGTAAGCCACTTTACTTGAGGAATTAGTATTCTTTTGTGATAGATTGCTGAACCTAGCGATAAACTCATAGTCCAATAACAACAAACATGCTGTTGAGTATGAAGTAGTAACCTTATTTTGGCGATGTATCGCCAGTTTATATTGAATTGAATGTGCCAAGGATTTTGTGGATGAAACACAGTAAAAAAATGATTTTTGCATTACTTGCGTTGGCAATAAGCCACACCAGTGTTGCAGCACCAGTGCAATTAGACCGCGTATCGGTACAAATTAATGATGGTATTATTCTCGAAAGTGAAATCAAAAACATGATTGTCACAGTAAGGGCTAACGCAAAAGCGGCCAATCAAACACTGCCTTCTGAAGACGCGCTTCGCACCCAGGTGATTGAACGCCTTATTTTAACTCATTTACAAATGCAAATGGCTGAACGCATTGGTTTGCAAATCGGTGATTTACAATTAGACCAAACCATTGAAAACATCGCTAAAGAACAAAAAATGACTGTGGCTCAAATGCAACAGACAATCGAAAGCGAAGGTAGTAGCTTTAGTCAATACCGTGAGCAATTGCGCCAAGAAATTACCCTAGGTGAAATTCAACGTATTCAAGTTCAACGTCGTATTCAAGTGTCGCCACAAGAAATTAGCGGCCTGGTTAAACTGATTGAAGAACAAGGTTTAAAAGATGTTGAGTTTCAAATCGGTCACATCTTAATTGAAATTCCGAGTAACCCAAGCAGCGAACAGCTTGAAAACTCTAGCCGTCGTGCTGATATCGTACTAAAACGCCTTAATGATGGTGATGATTTCCGTAGCACAGCCATTGCAGCGTCATCAGTACCTAAAGCCCTTGAAGGTGGTATTTGGGACTTTATGAACATTAACGAAATGCCAACGTTGTTTGCTGAAGTCGTTAATGGTGCTAAAAAAGGCGATATTATTGGCCCAATTAAATCAGGATCGGGTTTTCATATCATCAAAGTGGTCGAAACTCGTGGTCTGCAAACGCAAGAAGTGTCAGAAGTTAAATCTCGCCACATTCTATTAAAGCCGTCGCCAATTTTATCGGAAGAACGCGCTAAAGCGATGCTAGAAAACTTCTTAACTCAAGTACGTAGCGGAGAAGCAGACTTTGCTAAACTCGCAAAACAGTATTCAGAAGATCCAGGTTCAGGGGCTAAAGGCGGTGAATTAGGCTGGGCAGATCCTAACATTTATGTGCCTGAGTTTTCACAAACATTGGCTAACTTAAATGAAGGCCAATACAGCGAACCATTCCGCACTAGCCATGGTTGGCATATTGTTCAACTCGAGTCGCGCCGTAAAACAGACGCAACCGATCAATTCAACAGCAATCGTGCTCACCAGTTAATTTTCCGTCGCAAATTTAACGAAGAATTACAAAACTGGTTGGATGAAATGCGCTCAGAAGCTTATATTGAAATTATTGAGCCAGAAACGCAACGAGGTTAAGCAAGATCAATGACTAAACGTATTGCCATTACTCCGGGTGAACCAGCAGGCGTCTGATCCCGACTTAGTCATCAAACTCGCTCAACAGGCATGGCCTGTTGAGTTAGTTGTTTGTGCCGATCCAGATCTTTTGATTAATCGGGCAAAACGACTCGGTTTACCGTTACAATTAAAAACCTATAACCCTAATCAGCCACCGCAACCACAAGCGGAGGGCACTCTGACAATTTCACCTTTTGCACTTGCAGAGCCTGCAGAGTGCGGCGTGTTAAATGAAGCCAACAGCGCTTATGTAGTCGACACCTTGCGTTATGCTGGTGAAAAAAACATGTCTAATGAGTTTGATGCTGTTGTTACAGGCTCCTGTGCACAAAGGCATAATCAATCAAGCCGGTATCCCATTTAGTGGCCATACCGAATTTTTTGCCTTACAAGCAAACTGTGCCGACGTAGTGATGATGTTAGCCACACCAGGATTGCAAGTCGCCTTAATGACGACCCATATTCCATTAGCGTATGTCGCTAAAGCCATAACACGCGACAGACTGCATCACATTATCGGTATTTTACACCGTGAGCTTGTGAGTAAGTTTGGTTTAGGTTCACCCAAAATTTATGTGTGTGGCTTAAACCCGCATGCAGGAGAAGACGGCCATTTAGGCCGTGAAGAAATTGATACCATGATCCCCGCGCTTAACGAGTTACGAGAGCAAGGAATGGACATTGTTGGCCCACTGCCAGCAGATACCCTATTCCAGCCTAAGTACCTTGAACAAGCTGACGTGGTGCTCGCGATGTATCATGACCAAGGATTACCTGTGCTTAAATCATTAGGATTTGGCAAGTCGGTCAATATCACCTTAGGTTTACCTTATATCCGTACCTCTGTCGATCATGGCACTGCACTTGAACTTGCAGGCACAGGCAAAGCGGATAGCGGCAGTTTTACCTGTGCATTAAACAAAGCCATCGAATTGGCCTCAAAAAGTAAGTAACCCATTTTAATGAGCAATAAAGTACATTTAGGCCACACGGCCAGAAAGCGTTTTGGACAAAACTTCCTCACTGACCAAGGGGTTATCAGCAGTATCGTTGGCGCAATAGCACCTGATAACAACCATGTGATGGTTGAAATTGACCTCAGGTTTAGGTGCGTTAACTGAGCCTGTAGCAGACTCCATCGACAACTTAACCGTTGTTGAGTTAGACCGTGATTTAGTTGAACGTTTGCAAGTGCATCCTATCCTTAAAGATAAGCTAACCATTCACCAAGGTGATGCATTACAGTTTGACTTTAAGAAGCTACAACAGCCAGGCAAAAAGATGAAAGTGTTTGGTAACTTGCCTTACAACATCTCAACCCCGCTGATGTTTCATTTGTTTGAGTTTGCAGAGCAAATTGAAACAATGCACTTTATGCTGCAAAAAGAAGTGGTATTACGCCTTTCTGCAAGCCCAGGCACTAAAGCTTATGGCCGCTTAACAGTCATACTTCAATATTACTGCCAGGTTGTGCCGGTACTAGAAGTGCCACCACATTGCTTTACTCCACCACCAAAAGTGGACTCAGCAGTAGTGCGCTTATTGCCATATGAAGTTAAACCTTGGCCATGTAAAGACGTGAATGTATTACGTCATTTATGTTCTACAGCGTTTAGTATGCGCCGTAAAACATTACGAAATAACCTGAAAGCCTTGCTGTCTGATGATGAATTTGCGTCATTAAACATCGACTCCAGCATGCGGCCAGAACAAATTAGTGTTGAGCAATATGTCGCGATGGCTAATTTACTGTGCGATAAAAAAATTAATAATAAGGGCATGCTAAGCATGCCCTTATTATTTTCCCCTACACAGGAACTCAAATGAGCCAAGTCGAATCGCCAATTAAAATTAAAATCGACACCCATTATTTAGAACAACAATCGGATGTCGCTGAGAGCAAGTACCTTTTCAGCTATACCATCACTATCATTAATCTGGGTGATAAAAATGTGACCTTAAAAGACCGTCATTGGATCATCACGGATGCAAACGGTAAAGAGAGTGAGGTCAGCGGCTCGGGGGTAGTAGGTGAAACCCCAACCATTACCCCCAATACCGCTTATCAATACTCTAGCGGCACCGTCATGGAAACACCTGTCGGCTTTATGCGAGGCTTTTATGGCATGGAAGATGATAAAGGCCAGAGATTTCTAGCCACCATCCCAACATTTCGTTTAGCGGTACCGGGAATTCTACAATAACCATGGCTCATTATTTTGTCGGCGATATTCAGGGTTGCTTTCACGAATTAAGCTTATTACTGCAAAAAGTCGATTTTACCCCCTCAAAAGATCAACTTTGGGCAGTAGGAGACTTAATTGCTCGTGATCCAGACTCGTTAGCAACCTTGCGCTTTTTTGAGTCACTACAAGACTCAGCCAAAGTCGTACTAGGTAATCATGATCTGCACCTACTTGCGCTTCATGGCAAGCTAAAAAAAATCAACCCACAAGATAAGCTGTCTGAATTACTCAACGCACCTGACATCAATAACCTAATAGGTTGGATACGCCAGCAACCGCTAGTTAGGACGTTGCCAGAACATAATATCATCATGACTCACGCAGGGGTTCCGCCTCAATGGGATATCGATACTCTCACCAGTGAAGCCAAACAAGTGAGTATTGCTCTAAAAAAAGACGATTATTTAACCGCACTTATCGCGAAAATGTACACCAACACTCCACAACAATGGAATGTGGATTTAAAGGGAGTAGATCGACTGCGGTATTGTATTAATGCATTAACCCGAATGCGTTTTTTACATTTAGATGGTCGCCTCGACTTTGACTGCAAATCTTCACCACTAAAACAAACAACGACAAACTTAAAGCCATGGTTTGAATTCGATTCACTGTGCGCACCACAGAACACGCTAGTGTTTGGTCATTGGGCAGCGTTAATGGGGCAAACTAATAACGCTCATTTTAACGCACTCGATACTGGTTGCTGTTGGGGAGAGCACCTCACATTATGGCATCTTGAAAATAATGAAAAAATTACCCAAAAAAGGGTCATTTAACGTTAAACTAAAGTAGCAGTTTGCCGATAGCAAACTATGGGATTTATTACATTTGCCTGAGAAACAATTGTCCGATAATAAATTCAGCTTCTATACCCAAATAAAATTAAAATCAGGATCAAATAATAATTACCGGAGTATTGTATGAAAATTAACGTAGCGACTAGAGTGATTGGTGGCTTTGGTGTCGTCACCTTACTCATCGTATTTCTAGGCGTGGTAACGCTACTGAGCAACAACAGTATTAAAGATGGTACCACCATCCTTAAAACGATTAGCTTACCTGCGCTTGAAACGACCAGTGTGTTAAATGAAAACCTCAATACCCAACAAATTGAAGCGTTAGTGGCTTATTACAGTACGCATTCATCAAATATTCCTACTGTTGAGAAAAAACTTTCTGACCTCAATAGCCGTTTCGAAAATGACTTAACTAGTTTAAGTGACTTAGTCAGTCAACAAACACAACTCACTGCGTCCCTAAATGCGTTAACCCAAAGCTATAACGCTTATGAAGCAAGCGCAAACAGTATGCTTAATGAGCGCAAAGATGCATTAAGCTTACAAGAAAAGCTCAATGATATGCGCAGCGACCTTGAAAATGCCGCTGATGACTCTTCATCAATCTTACTCGACATAATCGATCTTGAAACCAGTGAAGATGAAACTGAGCGCAGTCTTGCCGCCTCTGCTAGCCTTGTTGATGGCACCTTCATCAACATCATAACCACCATATATGATTTAGTGGCGGCAACAGAGCAAAGCAAATACGACCTTATCATCAAAGAACTAGATTACATGGTCAGTGAAGCCACAGGTAAACTTGACTACATTAACCGTCAGGGTAGCGGTGTGGTGAGTAACTCAATCCTTGAAGACTTAACAGCAGAAAGCGCCAAAGTATTCGCCTTACTTACTGGCAATAACTCCATTATCAACCTTAAGCAGCAACAATTAACCCACAGTTTTGCCGCGACCAAACAACTTGCTCAAACCCAAAGCGCCGCAAAAGACGTCAATACCACAATGACCGAACTCGCTAAGTCAATTGACTCATTTGCAGGTGATATCAGTAACGAAGCGCTAAGCATCATTGACTCGGCATTTTATAAAACCCTCGGAGTGGTTCTTTTTGCCATTGTAGTCGCTATTGTGGTCAGTATTGCCGTCATAACCCCGCTCACCAAATCATTAGAAAAAGTGAACCAAGCCTTAACGGTACTAGCCTCTGGTGATTTAACTCATAAGTTAGATGACACTGGCCATGATGAATTTGCTGAGTTGGCCAAAAACTGTAACCGTTTGGTCGACAGCTTACGCAGCCTTATTGTGGGTATTGTTGACAGGGCAAATCAACTCGCCGCAGCAGCAGAACAAACATCAGCAATTACCTCGCAAACAACGATTGGTATTCAAGAGCAAAAAAACCAAGTTGACCAAGTTGCAACGGCAACCACGGAACTGAGCTCTAGTGCTCAGCAGGTTTCAATGAGCGCCGATCAAGCCCTTAACGAAATCAAACAAGCAGACCAAGAAGCACAGCACATGCGCTCACTTGCAGAAGAAAGCAAAAACACGATTATAGCCCTTGCTGATGAAGTTGCAAAAGCCGGTATTGTCATTAACAAAGTGCATTCAGACAGCGCCTCAATTGGCTCTATTTTAGATGTTATTCGTGGCATTGCCGACCAAACTAACTTGTTAGCACTTAACGCTGCCATTGAAGCTGCAAGAGCGGGTGAGCAAGGCCGAGGCTTTGCTGTTGTCGCTGATGAAGTCCGTAACCTAGCGTCGCGTACTCAACATTCAACCAGTGAAATTCAACAAATGATTGAAGTATTACAAGTCGGTACTCAAGAAGCCGTTGCCGTAATGGAGCTCGGTCGCAACCAGGCAAACAGTTGTGTTGAAAAGAATGAACAGGCAAACATTGCCCTAGAGACAATCAGCCAGTCAGTTCACAAAGCTTTCGACTCAGGCAACCATATTGCCCACGCAGCACAGGAGCAAAACATTGTCAGTCAGCAGGTTTCTGAAAAGCTAGAGCACATTGCATCAATTTCAGAAGAAACCGCAACAGGTGCAGATCAAACGGCACAATCTAGCCATCAAGTAGCAGTGCTTGCTGAAGAGCTACAAGCTTCTGTACGCGAGTTTAAAGTATAGTTAGCACACACACTTTAAGTAAATCTCAAAAAGGCTCATCATGCGCCTTTTTCTTACCCTTCCCTCGTCGTTTTTTTTACAGAGGAGCTTTGACGATTATTTAAAGAAAGAGTTTACAGCCTTAATAATGAGTGATGGTTAGTGCAGCAACAAAGAGTCGGATTGGTATAAAACATAAAAAAATACCGATAACATGTTATCGGTATTTTTAGTTAACCAGTTCAATACAAGTTAACGCTTTATCGTCTGATTAAGATTAACCACCAATGCGACCTTTAATCGCTGCAGTGATAGGCCGCCATCATGACCATTGGCCGCAGCCCAGTCTAAAATGGTTGTGCCGTCAGCCTCAGGGGCTGCTAGGTCAGACGATGGCATACGTTTTGCGATAAACTCACCGACATCATTAGCACTTGAATTGTAGGCAGTACGCAATAAACTGCTGCCATCACAAGAAATGCTTGAATAAACATTACGTAATTTAACGCGACTTTCTTTCAACTTTTTACGTAAGCGGTTTTTGTCATCTGATTTTACATAGTCACAAATGTTTGCTACTAATTGTTCTGTATTGGCAACAGCAGGGGCTGACACAGAAGATGCTGCAATCATAGCCGCAATAGCCACAGGCAATAGACGCATCTGACACTCCTTCATATATTTATTGTTATATAGCTTGTACACGCAAAGCGTTACACTCCACAGATATACAAAAATCTCAGGGTTTACGTGATTAATTTAGCATTTTTTCACGAGTGTGTTAAAGCTATATTGCAATCCTTTGTCGTTTGTTAAGCTTTCTGAATTCTCTATTACCCACGAACCATCATCCCAAGCAGGAAATACCGTGTCACCTGCGACATCTAAATCAATCATTGTTAAGTACAATACGTCAGCTTGGGGCAGCAATTGTTCGTAAAGCTGACCGCCACCAATAACAACCACCTCAGCACAATCACCTGCAGCTTTTAACGCAGCATCAAAGTCAGTAACACAAGTTACACCGTCAATACTAAGCTGAGGATTACGACTAATCACGATATTATGACGCCCCGGCAAGGGTCGACCGATTGATTCATAAGTTTTGCGCCCCATAATCACCGGCTTAGAAAGTGTCATAGCTTTAAAATGGCGTAAGTCTTCCGGTAAATGCCATGGCATTTTGTTGTCCTTACCTATGACTCTATTGTTAGCCATAGCGGCAATCATTGCGATACGCATTGAGTTAAATCCTTATTATCTCGAGGAGTAAACGAACAGATAGGTTTACTGAACATGCCGCTCAGTATATCAAATTAAATAATCGGTCTGGTGCGGTAATAAAGCAGGCTTGGTAATGCTAAACCCACAGCTAGAGCGCCAAGTATAAACACCGTTTTAAGGCCGTTTACAATCACTTGTGCAGTAAGCTCTGGGCTCACCTGGCTTTGAGCCGTTAATTGAATCAGCGCAATCACGGTATTAAATGCGTAAGTTCCAGGACCATAGGAATGATAGCCGCGACAGCATACATCAGCGGAGGAGCCAAATGACGCTTAGCAAAACGAATAGTAATCAGTCCTACTAGGGCTGCGGCAACAAACGTTGCCCATTCAATTGGCATAGAAAATTGCAGAAGCAGAGTTCTTGAGCTGTGACCAATAGCACCAGCAATGGCGCAATAAACTAAATAACGTTTAGGCACGTTAAACACCATGGCAAAACCCACAGCAGGAATAGCTGAGAAAAACGCATCATGTAGCAGTAAATTTAAAAAAGATAACATCTAAAAAAATACCACCCATTTGCATCGCGATGGTAATGCCAATCACTGACGCTAGAGTCAAAAGAGTTGCATGCCCCCATCGTGATATGCCTACATTCATGTGACCTTTAACCATATCAGAAATGGCATTAATTAATGGAAAGCCTGGCACTAACATAAGCACACTCGCTGCCATTGTGGCTTGAGGCGTTTGGGTAATAGGCCATAAATAACCCATTTGAGCTACAGCGGTGATAACAAATGCGGTAAGCGAAAAATTGACTAATAAATTAAAATGACGAGATGCTAAAAATAAACGTACCATCATGCCAATAGAGGAAGCAAAAAAGGTAATGATGCTGGCAATTAAGTCACCATCAAATAAGTGACAAAAGCTAGCACAAGACAAGCCAATCATTGGGACAACGGCAAGTGCTGGGTAAGATTTAGGCTTGATATGGGCTAGGCGTCGTCTAACTTCATTAGCACCATAAATGCCCTTTTCTGTCAGCAAACAAATACGCTGCAACTCACAGATGACCATCATATTAATGCCATGAGCACGAATGCGTCTCGTGGTAGTAATACAGCGGCCATGAACAAGGCTCGTGAGCACAAGTGCATTGGAAGAAATTGATAATTCAATACTGGCAAGCCCGAGAGCTTTACCAAGACGCTGACTGATCTCTTCAACGAGATCAGACTCAGCACCATAGGCCAACAGTAATTGCGCACAGCGAACTACAAGGCGGGTAATATCATTTTGGCTATCTGCGTACACGATATCCTCAAATGAGCAAATTAACGTTGGTAGATAACTTCTACATCGTAATCATCATCGTCGAAATCATCATCAAAGTCATCATCATAATCTTCATTAACTGAATCATCTGCACCTTGGTGATAATTATCCCACTTAAACTCGACATCTTTGTCTTCTGGCAATAACTCTTCAACCACCGGAATACTCTTGATGTAATCAAGCATCTTAATGCTCAACTCTTCAGTTCCTGTGCGGTTGTAAGCAGACATAGTGTAAACATCACCTTGCCAATCTAACTCTTTCACTATGTGGTCGATTTTCTCTTGAAGTTCTTCTTCAAGTAATAAATCAGTCTTGTTAAACACTAACCAACGTGGCTTAGACGCCAACTTAGGTGAATATTTTTCAAGCTCGCCCACAATTGCGCGAGCAGAGTGTACTGGATCACTGCCATCAATAGGTTCGATATCGATAATGTGCAACAGCATGCGACAACGTTCAAGATGCTTTAAGAAGCGAATACCTAAACCAGCGCCTTCTGCAGCACCTTCAATCAGCCCAGGAATATCAGCAATAACAAAGCTTTGACCTGGACGAGGGTTAACAACCCCCAAGTTAGGCACTAATGTGGTAAACGGGTAATCAGCCACTTTTGGCGTTGCACGTGAAACCGCACGAATAAAGGTCGACTTACCCGCATTTGGCATACCAAGTAAACCAACATCAGCGAGCAATAACAACTCAAGCTTGAGTGCGCGAACTTCACCTGGCGTACCAAGCGTTTTTTGGCGCGGAGCACGGTTAGTACTGCTTTTAAAGCGTGTATTACCTAAACCGTGGAAACCACCTTTAGCGACAAGCAGTTTTTGCCCATGCGTAGTTAAATCGCCTAATGATTCTTCAGTTTCTTGATCGATAGCACGTGTACCTACGGGTACTTGGAGAACCAAATCAGCGCCACCATGACCTGTACAGTCACGCCCGCGGCCATTTGAACCTCGTTCAGCCATATGGAAACGAGTAAAACGGTAGTCAATCAGGGTATTCAAGTTTTCGTTAGCTTGCAGATAAACACTGCCGCCATCGCCACCATCACCACCATCTGGCCCACCATCTGGAACATATTTTTCGCGTCTAAAGCTCACGCAACCGCTTCCGCCGTCACCTGCTTCTACGCGAATATTCGCTTCATCAACAAACTTCATACTGACTCCTGACGCCACTTATTCTGTAATTATAACCCCAAATCAATGGGATTTGCAGGAAAGCGCTGAAGATAGCATTCATCACGATATCGCCTACTGCATATAAACTAAAATCATCAAACTTCCCACGGAAATTTAATGATATAAAAAACACAAAAGCCCCACCATAGGCAGGGCTTTCGAGATCTAGCTTTGTAAAGAATTAAGCTTCGATGCTAATAAACTTACGGTTATTAGGATCTTTAACTTCAAACTTCACTTTACCGTCTGTTAATGCAAATAATGTGTGGTCACGACCAACACCTACATTAATACCAGCGTGGAATTTAGTACCACGTTGACGAACGATAATGTTACCAGCTAGAACTGATTCACCGCCAAAGCGCTTAACACCAAGACGTTTACTTTCTGAATCGCGGCCGTTACGAGTAGAACCGCCAGCTTTTTTATGTGCCATGAGTTAGACTCCTAAATTATGCGTTAATCGCAGTGATTTTAACTTCAGTGAACCACTGACGGTGACTTCATCTTTTTGTCGTGGTGCTTACGACGACGGAACTTAACGATAGTTACCTTTTCGCCGCGACCGTGGCTTACTACTTCAGCTACGACTTTACCGCCAGCAACTAAAGGAGCACCAACATGTACTGTTTCACCATCAGCGATCAATAAAACTTGATCGAACTCTACGGTTTCACCAGTAGCAACTTCTAATTTTTCTAAACGAACTGTATGACCTTCAGCAACACGGTGTTGCTTTCCGCCACTTTGAAAAACAGCGTACATAGCTATTTTACTCCAAATGACTAACACGCTAACTCATATTATTGACGAGACTAGGTGCTAAAAAACTTTTAATGACAATGGGCGCGGATTCTACGCGAAGATTTTGCATCAGGCAAGTCCTAATTTACATTCAAATAAAAAAGACGACATAACCGCACACTATTCATTAATAGCTAATGTGCCTTACCTAAAAATTAGCTAATATATGTTGCCTAAGAGGCTTGCGTAAAAACAAACGTCTTAACGCATGTTTTAACCTCATTTTGCAGCATTGCTAACTTAAATAAAGTAACAAAATTCGCAATATGCGTGATGTAACACAAGCTTAGTAGAATAGATACTTTGAAAAATAGTGGCCATATCCTGTAAGATGTGCGCTCAAATTCGATATGACTTATTAAGGGTGCAAACTCTGTCGCCCAACAACCAGAGACTATTATGGATTTAAACGCCATTCGTCAACTGGCTGACACTGATATGCAAGCAGTCAATCAGCTGATATATAAACAACTTGAATCAGATGTAGCCTTAATTAACCAACTCGGTTTTTACATCATCAATGGCGGCGGTAAGCGTTTACGTCCGCTATTATCAGTATTGGCGGCGAAAGTCGTCGATTATCAAGGCGAACAACACCTTAAACTTGCGGCTATTATCGAATTTATCCACACCGCTTCTTTACTGCATGACGATGTTGTTGATGAATCCACTTTACGCCGCGGCCGCGAAACCGCCAATGCATTATTTGGTAATAGTGCCAGTGTGTTGGTAGGAGACTTCCTGTATACCCGCTCATTTCAAATGATGACCGAGCTCGACAGCATGAAAGTGCTCAAAGTGCTTGCGCATACCACCAATATTCTTGCTGAAGGTGAAGTACTGCAGTTAATGAACTGTAATGACCCTAATACCAGCGAAGAAAACTACATGCGGGTAATTTACTGTAAAACAGCCAAGTTATTTGAAGCTGCTACTCAACTGGCAGGCGTACTTGCCAATGTGACTCCAGAGCAAGAGCAAGCACTAGGTGATTACGGCAAGTTTTTGGGCACCGCATTTCAGCTCACTGATGACTTGCTTGATTACACCGCTAATGCCGACGACTTAGGTAAAAATATTGGTGATGATTTAGCTGAAGGCAAGCCAACGCTACCACTCATTTATGCGATGGAGCATGGTTCAGATGCGGCTAAAAAGCTCATCCGTGAAGCCATTGAGCAAAGCGATGGCACTAAAGCTATCGATGAGATTTTAAAAGCATTAGAAGAGTCGGGTGCATTAACCTACACCGAAGAAAAAGCACAATCAGAAGCACAAAAAGCCATTGATGCATTGTCCGTGTTTGCTGACAGTGATTATAAGCAAGCGTTAATTTCTTTAGCTCACCTATCTGTAAACCGTAATAATTAATCGCCATGGCGCATTTAACTGGGGTTGAATGCGCCTAAGCGTCTACACTTGCCAATCAATGGCTTTTTCATTTCTGCTAAGTAAGATTTTGTTAATCTTCGAAAAATGCTGACACCCAAAAAAACCTCGATAAGCCGATAATGGCGACGGATGAGCCTGTTAATACCTCATGCTGCGGTGCCGTTATTAATCGACCTTTTTTAATTGCGTGATTTCCCCAAAATGCAAAAACAATTGGCCTAGTTTGGGCATTTAATTGCTTTAATACTTCATCGGTAAAGGTTTCCCAACCCATTTTTGCGTGAGAATGCGCCGCCCCTTGCTCTACCGTTAATACCGTGTTTAACAGCAATACCCCCTGCTTTGCCCATTTTGTTAGCTCGCCATGTTCAGGCAACGTAAAGCCATCAATGTCATTGCAAAGCTCTTTATACATATTGGCTAATGATGGTGGAGGCTTAACCCCTTTTTCACTGAAAAAGACAACCCATGCGCTTGATTTGAAGCCATGATAAGGGTCTTGCCCTAGTATCACCACCCTCACCTCATTTAATGGAGTTAAATCAAATGCTGTAAGCACTTCATCACAAGGGGGATATATCACTTTACCTTCAGAACGCTGTGACGCGATAAACTGTTGCAGCTGTTGATAATAAGATTGATTAGCTTGTTGTTCTAGCAAGGCTTGCCAACTGTCTAGCATCGCATACTCTCTAACACATAATATAAACGGATAAATATGATGCCAAACACGAGTGGACAAATAAAGCATTGGAATTTATTTGAGATGACATGCGTAAGCGATCTGTCGATTAAGATCCCATTCATTAATTTTTTTACCTGATATTTTAAATAGAAATCGTTACACTCAATGGAAACTAACTCACCAAAAGTGGATCTGATGTCTGAAGAAAAAACTGAACTCACCATGTATCAAATAGCCGATCAATTTATTGCTCTTGCCAATCAATTAAGCCAACAAGAAAATGATATTGGCAAAGTCGGTACCGCGATGAGATTTGCATCAGCACGCTATAACGCGTTTGAAGCCGCAATTAAGTCAACCGACTTAGCAGCAGAAAAAGACAATGCATTGGAATGGTTTTCTAACGAATTTAAAGCCATGTTAAATGAAAACTTGGATGACCATATTGCCCATCCCCCAGTACCAGCACAAAAACCTGCTGATGATAGCGTACAGGTATTTAACGGGGAGTAACAACCCAGAGTACCAAAGTAAAAAAACCATCTTATGATGGTTTTTTTGTTTCTCGTGCGCATTAAAGCAAAGAGTAAATCACTCTTATCGCCAGTAAAATCAGCACCACACCAGACAGACGGTCAATTAATTGCGACTTTTCACGCAACTTAGGCAATACCGCTGCATGTGATAATACAAATGCGATGATGGTATACCAAAGACCATCAACCACTAAGGGAGTAAACACAATTAACCCCTGACCAACAGTGGTTTGTGCCGCAAGCACAAACTGGCTAAATAATGCTAAAAAAACAATAAAATCTTAGGATTAAATAATGAAATCGCAATGCCATCACGTGCAGCCTCCCATAAACGGCTCGGTTTGCCTGCGGCTAATTTTTGTTGCATCCCCCCTTTAGATCGCAATGACTGAATCCCTATCCAGGCTAAATACAGCGCTCCCACAACGGCAATGGTATTAAACATCATTGGCGAGGCTTTAAGTACCGCTGCTAATCCAAGTAATGTCACTAACGCGTAAACACCGATCCCAATCGAGTGCGCCCAGGCACACACCACTCCATGTAAACGCCCACCACTCAAAGTATGCCTTACCACCATTGCTAAGCTCTGCCTCAGGCGACATCGCCCCCAAACAACAAATGGCCAACAGTCCTAACCAAGCACTAAATGTCATAACACCTCTGTTTTATTTTTAACAACCAATTAAGCGTGCGCTGCTAATGTAACGCCACTTTTGTATTTGATAAAGCAATAACAGAGAAAACCATGACAACAATAATGATGGTATTGCTAGGGATTATTTTTGCAGCAGTCGCGGGGCTCACCTTGGCTAAAATCAAAGGGAAATCGATCCCAACCTTAGTCATTGTAATGTTAGCGGTAATGGGTCTTTGCTTTGCGGGTGTGCTGGCATTTATTAATAAAGGCGAAGATTATCTCGCTTATCAAGCGCTACGCTGGCAACCACTGCAACCAAATAAAATTCCTCAATACCTGTCGCAAAGTAAAATAGTGTTTGTTGACATTACGGCCGACTGGTGTGTGCCATGCCAAACAAATAAATAAAGCGAATGTGTTGCACCGAGAACAAGTGGTAAATCAATTAAATCAACCTAACATTATCCTTATGCAAGGTGATTGGACCCAAGCAAATACCGTAATTGAGCAATACATGGGGCAACAATCCGTAGCCGGAACCCCTTTTAATAAAGTGTATAGCTCAGTTTATCCAGACGGTATTGAGCTCCCCAAAGTGTTGATGATTGATGACATACACTATGCTCTATCACTTGCTCAGCCTCACAATTGATAACAAAAATAAAAAAGACTGCCGAAGCAGTCTTTTTTAAAAGTAACCGTACATACGGTTAACACATTTTAAAGTTTAGAAGCGATAGTTTACACGGCCATAGTAAAAACCACCGTTATAATCAAATGGACCACTTTCGTAGTACACCGCACCTAACTCTCCTAAAGTACCGTCTTTAAGCTTTTGCGCTTCTTGATCAAAGATGTTGTTCGCACCAACAGATACCGTTAAGTTATCCATCACCGCATAGCTAACTTCGAGGTCAATGGTCACAGCAGCATCAGCCGTTTCAGAACCCCAATCAGACGTATCATCAGCATGTGTCGCGTAGTACTCACCAAAGTAGTTCGCACGAATCGACGTACTTAGATCATCCCAGCTTTGGCCCACGTTAATGTGGCACGATGCGCAGGAATACCATCTTCTAAACGACGCACTTTGCCTGCATCCGTTGTAGCTTCGTCGTATTTATCAACGTTAGTGTCTGTCCAGCCATACGCTAAACTGAACTTAGCATCACCAGAAAACAGATCCATGCTGTAAGAACCTACAATATCAATACCTTGAGTTGTGGTATCAAAATCATTGGTGTAGTAAGTTACCGCAGAAATTAACTCTGGGAACTCAACACCAGCGGCTCTTAGTGCATCATAGTCACTTTCTTCTACAGCAATTTGACTAGACTGAGCAATACGGCCTGTGACTTCAATGTTGTAGTAATCAACCGTTAAGAATAGATTTTCATATTCATACACAAAACCTGCAGCATAACTCACCGACTCTTCAGGCTCTAACGTTTTACCGCCATAAAATGCTGACAGTGGATTAGTTGGCGGTGCAATAAAGGTCTGGATCAAATCACCATCAACAATTGATGTTTGAGTATTCACTACGTTTTCTTGACCGACCGTTGGTGCACGGAATCCTGTACTGTGAGAAGCACGGAAAGATAACGCGTCAGTCGCCATGTATTGAGCGGTTAACTTATAATTTAACGTATCACCAAAGGTCGAAAAATCTTCATAACGTAAAGCGACACCAACCAAAAAGTCATTCGTTAAATAAGCTTCCATATCGGTATAAATACCGATGTTGTGACGAGAGTTTTTCCCTGCTGATTCATGAGCCAAAACCTTTAAAACCATGAGACCCAATGTTAAAGCCTTGTTCAGCGTATGATCCTGCAATCCAAGAAGCTTCTTCACCTTGACCAATTTCAAATGACTCTTCACGCCATTCAAAACCCGTTGCAAAGCTAATATCTTCTATACTGCCGATAGTGATAAAGCGGTTAAAATCGATGTTAACCGTCGTTTCGACTTGTTCGTAAGAACCTGTGTCAAAGTCAGTTGGCGTATCTAACCCCATAGATGGGTTAAGCGAGTTCTTTAAACCAAAAGTAGACTTATTGCTACCTGTACCAGCACTAGCGTCATACATCCACTCGCCCAATGTACCTTTAACACCGGCAAAGAAAGACATGTCTTCAATTTTACCGGTAAATTGCGGTGTATAACCGCCTGGACGGATTTGGTTCATAGAAAAACAATTCGGATCCGCTACCATCGCTTGGTATTCAGGAGTATCAAGCACGTTACCCACGTTAGCAGGAACATTACCCACCCATGAACATGATGCGACACCGTTTTCAGCTAAGCCAACGTCACCAACTAATAATGTTTCGCCGCCATCAACCGAATAAACATTGCCACGGTTGTGTGGGTTACGATAATAGAATCCACCTGTTGCTTCACGTGAAGACACGTTACCGAATGCATACAAATGAGTATTGTCATTGATATCAAAACCTGAGTTTACGAAGACGGTAAAGTCATCTTCGATTTCTGGGTTACCCCAAGTTTGCGCAGGGTCTTGAATAAACTCGTTACCAGCGTCGGCGATGGCTGCAGCATCTGGACGTTGCACACTTCGACTGGTTGCATCAGCGGTTTTGTATTGCGCACTGATGTTAACAAAACCATCATCAGTTAACGGTAAACCAATGTTACCGTCGATGGTTGTTGCCGCGCCGTCACCTTCATAATATTCACCTTGGCTAACCGTAATCGAGCCGCCTTCAGAGGCATCTTTTAATACAAAGTTCATGACGCCAGCTATGGCATCCGAACCATACTGCGCTGCAGCACCGTCGCGTAAAACTTCAACTTGCTTTAATGCCACACCGGGAATAACTGAAATATCTGGATCTTGAGCACCATCGTTAATGCCCCCCCCTGGAACGCAATAACCGATGCACGGTGACGACGTTTACCGTTAACCAAGATCAAAGTGCTGTCTGAAGGTAAACCACGTAAGTTAACTGGACGAACAAGCGTCGCAGCATCACTGATTGGTTGAGCACGAGAGTTAAAAGAAGGAACAGAAGTCACCAACATATCAATCATATCGGTTGAGCCGTTCTTTTTAAGATCGTCACTACTGATGATGTCTACTGGTACAGGCGAGTCACCAATAGAGCGTGGTGCAGCTCGAGAGCCAACAACAGCGATTTTCTCAACGTTTTCCTTGGCTGTAGTTTCGTCATCAGCAGCAAAAGCTTGATTGCTAACAACCGTACCGGCAAGCGCGAATGAAATGGCTAAGCTCAATGAGCTAAAACCAAATTTAGTCTTTTTTGATTGCATCATTATTATCTTCCCAACTGCTTATTATTTTAGTGTTCGAGTGGTTTTTAGGTGATTCAGCCCTAAAACCAACCCTTTATTGTGTGAAACGACCCTCTTCCAGTTACATTTCTATAACAACAAAAACACAATTGCTAACATTTTCTAAAACAAAATAAGCAATAACTAAATAATAACTCCGCAATTAACTATATAAGCCTCTGATTTGTTTGTGATATAGATCACAGGTGAATTTTTTTGAAATATAACGCTTTTTGCCATAAAAATGACTTAAAAACATTTTTGTAAAAATAGATTTACACTAAAACTGAGCGGTAATCATTTCAAATGACGGTAAACAGAAGATATTTTCAATTTCAATACAATCTTTGCCAATTAACAAAGAGGAGTGTAGGTTAGTAATGCAATCTAAACGGACGTTTGATTTTATTACAATAACAACTCAAAATTTACTGGGGGTATGCATGCCTTATGATGCTGATTCAACACTCGATTTACATCAATATACTTCTATCGTCGACCTGATAGAAAAGTCGTGTCAAAAATATGCGCAAAACACGGCTTACGCATGCTTGGGGAAAGACACAACATTTAGCGAAATAGAACGTGATTCACGTCATTTTGCTGCCTATTTACAACATTGCACGACTTTACAACCTGGGGACAGAGTAGCGCTTCAACTGCCTAATATTACTCAATTTGTTATCGCCGCTTATGGCATAATTCGCGCAGGTATGGTGTTAGTTAATACTAACCCTATGTACACCGAACGAGAATTAACCCATCAATTTAACGACTCAGGCGCAAAAGCCTTAATCGTACTATCAGACTTGCTGCCAACACTCACCAATGTCGTCAAAAACACACCTATTGAACTGGTTATTTCGACACATGCAATGGATCTTATCCAGCCACAACCTCAGCCCGATACACCGTTTGCAAAAATAACATTTTTAGATGTGCTAACCGAAGGGGCAAAACATCTTTATCAGTCGGTTAAGCCAACACATGATGATTTAATAGCCTTACAATATACCGGCGGCACAACGGGCTTATCAAAAGGAGCGATGCTCAATCATGGCAACCTTCTAGCTAACTCAGGCCAAGTTAAATCACGTATTGCAAGCACCATGAATGAGGGCAAAGACGTGTTTGTTGCCCCGCTGCCGATTTATCACATCTACGCATTTATGGTGAATTTAGTTCTGTATTTTGAATCTGGCAGTTGCTCAGTGCTTATCCCTAACCCACGGGATATCGCAGGGTTAATCAATACAATGAAAACCTACCCTTTCACCGGGTTTGCAGGTTTAAACACCTTATTTGTGGGTTTATGTCATCAGCCAGAATTTAAAGCTTTAGATTTCAGTAAGATGACCATTACTATTTCAGGTGGAACCGCATTAACTAGCGCTGCAGCTAACTTATGGCAGCAAACCACAGGCTGTATGATATCTGAAGGCTATGGTTTATCAGAAACCTCGCCCGTTGTCAGTTTAAATGCCCCAGGACATCAGCGCCTCGGCACCATTGGTAAACCCGTATTAGCAACTGAAGTTAAGGTGCTAGATATGGAAGACAATGAAGTGACGACAGGGCAAGCTGGGGAGTTAGCCGTTCGTGCGTACTCAAGTCATGCAAGGTTATTGGAACAAACCAGAAGAAACCGCTAAAGTGATGACTCAAGATGGTTTCTTTAAAACGGGTGATATTGCTATTGCCAGTGAAGATGGTTATCACACCATTGTAGACCGTAAAAAAGACATGATTATTGTGTCTGGTTTTAACGTCTATCCGAATGAAGTTGAAGATGTCTTATCAACCAATGAGCTAGTACTTGAATGTGCCGTAGTCGGCGTTGAAAATGAACGCACAGGCGAAGCCGTTAAAGCTGTGATTGTGTTAAAACAACCTTCTGCAGATATCGAAGCAACTAAAAAAGCCATTGAAGATTTTTGCCGTAGCCAGTTAACCGCATATAAAGTACCGCGAGATAATTGAATTTACCGAGCAACTGCCTAAAAGTACCGTAGGAAAGATATTACGTAGAGAACTGCGCAAATAACAAAAAAAGTCGTGATAACAAAAAAGATGCCGAGGCATCTTTTTTGTTGCCAAACATCCCCGCTACACAGCATCGATATCCATTAAAAGCTGTAAACTTGCAAACTCCCGATACAACTCATTACTTTCCATTAACTCGCTGTGAGTGCCACTCGCCACCAGCTGCCCTTTATCCATAACAAAAATCCGATCGGCATTGATAACGGTTGCAAGTCGATGAGCAATAATCACTGTAGTGCGTGAGGCCATCAACGTATCCAAAGCTTGTTTCACTTTCACTTCACTTACCGCATCTAAGGCACTGGTTGCCTCATCAAGTAACAGTAAAGGCCTGTCAGCCAAGATGGCTCGGGCAATGGCTATACGTTGCTTTTGCCCACCAGACAAACGTACGCCACGCTCGCCTAAGTAGGTTAAATAGCCATCACTAAACTCAGTAATAAACTCATTGGCCTTTGCCGCAATACAAGCTTGAATCACCTCATCGTCGGTAGCGTCCAAACGACCATAACGTACGTTTTCAAACACATTCATTGCAAATATCACCGACTCTTGAGGCACGAGAGCATATTGCTGTCGCAAGTGCCGCTAACGACAGTGTAGAAATATCAATACCATCTAATAATATCTGCCCAGACTTAGGTTGATAAAAACGCATCATCAATTCAAATAAGGTACTTTTACCCGCGCCGCTAGGCTCAACAAGCGCAACTCGCTCCCCTGGTTTAATCTGCATTGATAATTGCTTTATCACCTCTTGATTTGTATCAGACGGATACGCAAACACCAGTTGATTAACATCTAACTGACCCATTACCGGTGTGGGTAATTGTTCTGGTAATGCTTGCTCAGGTATATCGATCGGCGTATTCACTAACTCGAGCAAGCGCTCGGCGGCACCTGATGCTCGTTGGATTTCACTAAAGACCTCACTGATGGTTGCCACTGCGCCTGCCACCATCACAGCGTAAAACATAAACGCAGATAATTCACCGCCAGTAATATTGCCACTCATGACATCTTGAGCCCCCACCCAAGTGACAAAAGCAATAGCTGCAATACTCAAAAACATCACTGTCGAAATAAGCAAGGCTCTATACTTAATCCGCCCCTTGGCAACTTGCATAACCGCTTCGACGCGCTCAGAAAAAAGCTGGCGGTCTTTCGCCTCATGCGTGTAGGCCTGAACGGTGTGAATTTCGTGTAAGGTTTCATCGATATAGGCACCTAAATCACCCACCCTATCTTGGCTTTTACGCGATAACAACCTGACTTTACGACCAAAAAATCTCACCGGCTTCAACACTAATGGCACCGCTAACAACACCAGCAAAGTTAGTTTTACACTGGTAAATCCCATCATCACAATACCACCAGCCACAGTGACAACCGATCTTAATGCCATCGACAAACTCGAGCCCACCACGCTCTGGATCAGGGTACTGTCTGCAGTAAATCGCGAAATGACCTCACCCGTTCGTTGAGTGGCAAAAAAACCTGGCGATAACGACAATAAGTGCTGATAAACTTGTAAGCGAATGTCTGCGCTGACACGCTCACCGAGCCAGGTCATCAAATAAAAACGACAAAACACCGCAGTACCACTGATTGCAGTAATTCCGATAATAAGCCATATAATTTCATTTAATCGACTGGCATTGTCTGCAATAAACCCTTCATCGACCATCAGTTTTACGCCTTGCCCTAACGACAACCACGCCAATGAACCAATAAACAAAAACACAATCGCGGCAACCACCTTAATTTTATAAGGTGATAAAAACTGTAAAATCCAGGGCAAAACGCGGTAAGGTGTAGTAGAACTTTTAGAAGGAACTGTTGCAGTCGTTGAATTCGTCACAGTATTAACCAACAAACAAATCTAAGATAAACCGATAATAACAACAAAACGACATCAAGTAGATCAATGATCTACAGATTTAACCATTAATGAACCGATAAATAACAATAAAAATGATCCATGAAAAAATCACATATTTTAATCTCTAAACAATCACGGGGCTTCACCTTAATTGAACTCGTCGTGGTGATCATTATTTTGGCAATACTTGCCATAGCCGCCAGTAGCCGCTTTATCGACTTACGCAAAGACGCGATTGTGTCAACAATGGTAGGCATGGAAAGTGCGATGCAATCGGCTGCCACATTAACGTATTCAAAAGCCGCAGTAGCTGGCGTTGAAAGACTCGAAACAACAACGCTTAATATTGATGGCGTTGAGGTCGCACTTGCTTATGGTTACCCAGACGGTACCGCTGCAGGGATAGATTTACTCATGAATATACCGGAAGGAGATTGGCAAAAACGAGCGAGTGTATACGATGGAGCATGGGTTTATTGGCATGGCGTAATAGATGAAGACGCAGGCGTTGCACAATGTTATTTACGTTATAGGCAAGCCACATCAACCACCGCACGACCCGTTATCGATGTTCAAACAAGCGGCTGCTAACCACTTATTTAGGCATCAGGATAACGGTTATCGATAGCTTTTAGTGAGCGTAAAAACAACCCTAAGCCACCAATGCTCAATACTAAAATGACGATTAAATCGAAAGCACTCATGTAGGAAAAGCGAAAGTTTATCGAACTAATGACGCCAAAAATAAGCGCAACCAATGACCCAAACGTCAGTAGCCAACCCAGCGGATTTTTAGCGTTGTAAAACATCATCCCAACCCCAAATATAAACGGGATCATCACCATACCACTGGTTAGCCCAAACCCACCAAAGCGATACAAATGGCTACCAAACCCAAATGAACTGGTAATTTTGATGGCGTTAAGCAGCATATAAAACCCGCCACACATCATCGCTAAACCAATAAAAAACTGCCCAATTCCACCTGACGTTCCACCAGCACCTTTCATCATTGTCCCTTGAAATTATTTATGAATATTGCCAATTTACTCAACCGCTTAATGAATAGCAATCTTTACCACTGTCGCTATGTCTCGCACCGCTTACTGATATCTGAGATAATACGCTTACCTATTGGGTCACAAGGTCCACAATAGACCCAATTAGACCACATTCATAAAATTTCTATTTAGGTAACACACCCATGACCACCCAATTTGCTTGTGAAGGCATTGAACTTGAGCTATTTCGTTATCCCACACAACAAGCATCAAACTTACAAGCATGGGACGCTGCCGATGAGCATTTAATTAAGCACTTAATTGAAACCCAGCAAACGGCAGTGCCAACAGCAATCCTAAACGACAACTTTGGGGCATTAACCTGTGCGTTAGCGGCTCAAGACACACAATGGCCTATTACCCTAGAAACCGATGCAAAAACCAGTTTACTCGGCTGCCAACATAATTTGCAGCACAATCGCTTAGCCCCTAAATCATTAATCATTATAAATAGCCGCCAGACACTCAATAACAACACTCAACTGGTGTTGATGAAAGTACCTAAAAACTTACATTATTTTGCCCAACAACTGGCGCGCTTATCCACCATCCTTGCGCCAGGAACCCAAATACTAATAGGTGCGAAAGCAAAATCAATTAATGCCGCGTTACTGTCATTGATAGAGAAAAATCTCGGTTCCGCAAATGCTAGCCTCACCTGGAAGAGAACACGTGTTATTACCTGTGTTAGCGACGGTAAGGCACGTAAAATTGCCCCTGCGGTAAACTGGAAAATTGACGAGTTAGGTCTTAATATCGGCAATTTAGCTAATGTATTTGCCGCCAATAAATTAGACATCGGCGCGCGGATTATGCTCGACAACATGCCAAAAGGTGACTTTACGCAAATCGTTGATTTAGGCTGTGGTAATGGTGTTTTAGGGCTACATGCCAAACAATGTTATCCACAAGCACAAGTGCATTTTGTTGACGATTCAGACATGGCAATTGCCTCAGCAGAGCATAATTGGCAAAGCAACGCATTAGATAATACCGAACAAGACACACCACAAGGACATTTTTATTGGGACGATTGTTTAACCCACCTTCCGCCAGAAGTGACTCCCGATCTTGTCTTGTGTAATCCTCCGTTTCATCAAGGTGAAGCCATTACCGATCATATTGCCTGGCAAATGTTTGTCGATGCATATAAGCGATTGAAAAAAGATGGGATACTGCATGTCGTTGGCAACCGCCACTTGGCATATCACGTCAAAATAAAACGTATTTTCAATAACTGTACAACGGTTGCATCTAACGGTAAGTTTGTCATCTTACAGGCTAAGAAATAGCCTCTAAATTCACTCAAACCGATTGGCTCAGTGCTTTTACTGGGCCAATGATTCACACAATTGCCGATTACTTCTCCCTCTGTCACCATTGATTTGGTATGACCAATACCCAATATTGGTTGACAAAGAAAGTCACCCAAGCTTATTATCAATTAATAAAATTTACGCCAAGTTATGCATTTGGGCTAGATGATGGTATCGACTAGCACCAGTTTCCCCCTTATGCCATAGCTTAACTAACCCAGTAAAAATCACTTTTTAACTCAATTTGCTGGGACTAAGTGACCAAATTGATGCAACTTCACTGGCAAAACCGGTTTCATGAATGACAAAGTTCGACAAGGATGTCGATATTTACAGGTAGAGCTCCTCTGTCTCATACCGATAGTCGGCTCTTTAGATCATTTCTAAGGGGTCTTTTTTTGACCACAAAATAAAAACGCGCCAACACTAAGTATTGACGCGTTATATTGCTCAGCATTGATAAAAGACGGTTAACCTTTAATCTTAACCAAATTCTCAATCGAGTATAAATCGCGGTTCGCACTGTTTTTACGCCGCACTTCTTCTAATGCTTGTTGCTCTAACTTGTCGAATAACACATTGATTAAACGATTAAAATGTCGATGCATCGCTAAACGAGCTTCAGCAGCGTCATGGGCAGACAGAGCCTGATAAATTGAGGTGTGTTCAGCCAGCGTCTTATTATTGTCTGTACTACAAACAATATTGTAATCTTCAATGATTTCATTGCTCGATGAACGCAATGACCACATGTTTTCAAATAAATTAATCAATGCACCGTTACGAGTTGAGTAAGCAATAATTTGATGAAATAACTCATCGGCTTCTTCAACATTCTGCATGTCTTTCATCATGACTAAAGTGCCATGAAGCTTTTCAAGCTCTTCTCTTGTAATGGTTTTTGCTGCCAGTGCTGCGATTTCACCCTCAACGAGAGCTCGTGCCTGTGTTAATTCAAAGGCATTAACCTTGCTAGCAGTCACCGTTTGCGACTGATGATTAACAACATACACACCAGAACCGGTTTTTACCTCGACTTTTTCACGCACTTCTAAAGCAATAATCGCTTCACGAATAGTGGGACGGCTAACATCAAATTTTTCAGCTAATTCACGCTCTGGCGGTAAACGGCTGCCAACCGGATACTCACCACTAGCAATAGAAGCCTCAATTGTATCGACTATTCGCCAAAATAAACGACGGTTTTTCATATACCTTCCTTCGAAAAGTAAAACCAATTTACAGGTTTAGTGCTGACATTTTATCGGTATTTACTATCGCAGCAAACCATTAATTAACATGTTAATTAGATCAAACTATTGCAATTATAGCACATTGTCATACCCGCACAAACCATTGGTAATAACAAAAACAATCCCACTTCAAAAATTGGTAAAACCATTTAATTGACACGGACACGTTAATTGGTTAGTTTCTACTCAGGTGAACAATTAAAAAATAGGCATGCCTAGCAAAAAAGCGAAGTCATTGATCTGGGGAGATTAAGATGAAATTGGACAACACAACATCAGCTGTAAACAAATGTAAGGGGGATAAGCTTACCCATTCAGTATATTCACATGCCACCTTTATATCGCTAAAAACCGCCTCTCATTTCATCAGCCCTTTTAAAGCAAGTTTATCGCCAACAACGTTGCAGACTCGTTTGCTGTAAATACCAAAGGCCTTGTCACTCAACAGTGACTACTTTCCTGGAACTACCAATTGACAAATCAACCATTGGTGGAAAATTAAAAACGGTTATATTCGAGAGTTCATATGAAACCATTTAATAATAAAACCCTCTTATCCTGTAGGTTATTAACTCAATGGTTAGTCTTATTACTGTTTGCTTCCTTCTCTGTTCAGATTAATGCCCAAGAACATTTAGTGGCATCACAAGCACAATACCAACAAATATTAAAACAGTTACAACCTGGCGATAAAATCATCTTAAAAAATGGTATTTGGCAAGATTTTGAAATCGACTTTATTGCGAAAGGCAACGCAGAAGCCCCCATCGAATTAACCGCACAAACTAAAGGCAAAGTGATTTTATCTGGTCAATCCAATTTAACCTTAGCCGGTGAGTATTTAACAGTATCCGGTTTGGTATTTAAGCACGGCTATACGCCTAGTAATGAAGTTATTTCCTTTAAAAAAACCGATACTCAAGTCGCTAA
Organism: Shewanella phaeophyticola; assembly: GCF_025398315.1. Taxonomy (GTDB): domain Bacteria; phylum Pseudomonadota; class Gammaproteobacteria; order Enterobacterales; family Shewanellaceae; genus Shewanella; species Shewanella phaeophyticola. Next base: position 440,887 of record NZ_JAODOQ010000001.1, on the reverse strand, counting down.
CCACTCACGAGTGACCGAAGTGGTAATCGATAATTACAATAACCCAGACCGTCAACAGTCAGACAATTGGATTGGTTTGTATGGCCAGCACAATCGCTTAGATCACAATCATTTTACTGCAAAACGCAATGCAGGCGTAACCTTAGCCGTTCGTCTTGAGGGTGAACATAACCAACAAAACCAACATCGCATTGATCATAACTATTTTGGCCCTCGCCCAATTTTAGGCTCTAACGGCGGCGAAACCATCAGAATAGGCACCAGCCATCACTCGCTTTCAGACTCATTAACCGTGGTCGAAAATAATTTCTTTGACCGCTGTGACGGTGAAGTCGAAATCATTTCGGTTAAGTCAGGTAAAAACCGTATACAGAACAATTTGTTTTATCAGTCTCGTGGCACATTAACCCTAAGGCATGGCAACGGTAATATTATCGACAGTAATGTGTTTTTAGGTAATGGCATTGACCATACCGGTGGGATCAGGGTTATTAATCGCGATCAAGTCGTCACCAACAACTATCTTGAAGGGTTAACCGGCACTCGCTTTGGTAGTGGATTGACCATTATGAATGGCGTACCTAACTCGCCGCTCAATCGTTACCATCAAGTGGTCAATGCCAATATTAACCACAATAGCTTTATCAACCTTGAGCATATCGAGCTAGCAGCAGGCAGTGACAGCGAACGCTCAGCCCCACCTCAAGATAGCACACTGACTCAAAACCTATTTATCAACTCAACAGCACCATTTTCCGTGCATGACGATATCAACGGATTAGCATTTACAGACAACCTCAGTAACATTAACCTCAATAAAATCAATCCAATTATCGCCAAAGGACTTAACTCTCAACAAGTTCCCCTTGTGCGGGCAGCTAATGGCTTACTCTACCCAAGCGATATAGCCTTAGCCCATTATGGTGCAACGCCAAAATTAACTCCTACATTAAAACAGCATACCGGCGTAAGTTGGTACCCAAAATCTGAACTTAGTGTTGCGTTTCAATCTGGCAATATCATCACGGTGAGCTCAGAAGAAGGCGAGTTAGACACTGCGGTGCAAAGCGCTAAGCCGGGCGATACCTTGTTGCTAAAAGATGGCCATTATAACGTCAGAAACATCTTAGCCATCACTAAGCCCCTTACGTTTAAAGCCCTAAATAAGCATCAAGCAATTATCAGTTTTAAGCGCCCTAGCCTGTTTGAAATTCAAAATAACGGTAATTTACAACTCGACGGGTTACGTATCACCGGCATAAACAGCCCAAACTCTCGTGGTAACAGTGTTGTTAGCACTCGCTCAACAGGTATGTTAACTAATTATCGTTTCGAGATGATCAACAGCATCGTTGAACAGCTCAAGACTCACCATCAATTCCATTTTTTCGATTCGGGTAATCGTGCATTTGCCGATGAAATAAATATCTCTCATAGCCTGTTTAGTCACATATCAGGTGACCTTTTTCGCCTAGATAAAGAAACAGACGACAGAGGCATTTATAACGTCGAATACCTCACACTCAGTCATAATCAATTTGAACATATACAAGGTAGCGTCGCTTCGGTATATCGCGGTGGAAAAGATGAAAGTACCTTTAGCCACATGTTTCAATTAAGCATAACCAGTTTAATGATGTTGCCATGGGCAAACATAATTTATCTGGCGCGTTGATAACACTACATGGCGTGCAAGTGAGCCAAATAGATCACAACAGTTTTAGCGACAGCGCAGCCATTGTTGTTGAACATACTGTCGGTGAACCCAAAACCAATATCACTAACAATAAACTCATCAACAGTGCATTCCCACAAGTCAGCGAATTAGTCTCCACGGGTAAGCACACTGCCAACATCAACAATAATAAAGTGCAAACAAGATGAAAAAAATCTTCACAAAACAGCTGTCAACACCCAGTATTAGCCTAACGCTGCGTTACTTTGATTTCATATTGGTTGGCATTGCACTGGCTCTATTGGGCATCAATTTACCGGCCAATGCAGCCAGTAATCCCAACCTTGTGATTAATCAACAAGACGTCGCAGCCATGCAACAGGCGATTACCGAACCGGGGGCTTTTCAAGATGCATTTAAGGCTAAGCTTAAACAGGTTGATATCGACCTAAGTCAGTCTATTGAGGTGCCATTACCTAAAGATGGCGGCGGAGGTTATACCCACGAAAAACACAAACGCAATTATCAGCAAATGTACGACACCGGCATTATTTACCAGCTTACTGGCGATAAAAAATATGCCGAATACGTAAAAACCATGTTGCTGCAATACGCTGCACTCTATCCTGAACTACCAGTTCATCCCAAACGCAAAAACAGCAACGCAGGTAAACTGTTTTGGCAAGGGCTTAACGAAGCGGTTTGGTTAGTGCATACCATTCAGGCTTACGACTTTGTTTACCCAGCACTGACGCCAACTGAACGCAACAAAATCGAAACTGGGGTAATCATTCCCGTAGCATTGTTTTTATCAGAGCAGTCGCCTCACACCTTCAACAAAGTACATAACCACGGCACCTGAGCCACTGCAGCCGTAGGCATGGCAGGTTACGTACTTAACAAACCCTTGTGGGTTGAGCGTGCTTTATATGATCTTGACCTCGCCCAAAAAGGCGGCTTTATGCGGCAGCTAGACGAGTTGTTTTCACCCGATGGTTATTACAACGAAGAGCCTTATTATCAACGCTATGCGTTAATGCCGTTTGTTACCTTTGCCAAAGCCATTGAACAAAATGAACCACAACGCAAAATCTTTGAGTATCGAGACGGCATTATACTTAAGGCGATAAATACTACTGCTGCGTTAAGTTACAACAAATTGTTGTTCCCGTTAAACGATGCAATTAAAAGCAAAGGGATCGACACCATCGAATTGGTCAATGGCGTTGCAATAGCGTATGGCTTAAACGGCGACCCGCGTTTACTCGATATAGCCAAACAACAAGACACTATTCTATTAACCGGTGATGGCCTTAAGGTCGCACAAGGATTAGACCAGCAACTGCAACAACCTTTTGCTTTTACCTCTGAGTTATACCGTGATGGTAAACAAGGAGTTGAAGGCGCACTGGTGGTCATGCGTAATGGTAAGCCAACCGATCAAGCCTTAGTCTACAAAGCCACGGCGCAAGGTTTGGGGCATGGCCACTTTGATAAACTCACCTGGCAGTTTTACGACCAAGGAAATGAGATCATCTCTGACTATGGTGCTGCTCGATTTTTGAATATTGAAGCTAAATCTGGCGGTGGATACTTACCAGAAAACACCAGTTGGGCTAAGCAAACCATTGCCCACAACACCTTAGTTGTCGACGAAACCAGCCATTTTAATGGCAAGGTAAAGCAAGCTAATAAACATCACCCGACAATCCTCTTTTACGACCAACAGCAAAACCTAACCCTTGCTTCTGCCTCAATTGACAACGCATACGATGATGTTGCCTTTAAGCGCACTGTTGCCCTAATTAATATCCCACAACGCGAGGCGGTTATTGCTGTCGACATCCTCAACACAACAGCGAGTCAGTCGCACCAATTCGATCTACCAGTCCATTATCAAGGCCAATTGATTGACACCAACTTTGACCGAGAAGCATCACTCACACAACTGTCTACACTGGGCAGCGATAATGGTTATCAACACTTATGGTTATTAGCAACCGCTAACTTAACCCAAGACCAACCTCGCGACTCACTCGCTAGAGTTACTTGGTTAAATGACAATGGTCGCTTTTATAGCCATAGCACGTTAGTTAGTACTAACGGCAGGCATCAACAAATGTTGTTTACTCAGTTAGGTGCAAATGATCCCAATATGAACTTACGCCAACAACCAGCGTTTATTTACCGGGTTGAAGCCAGCAATCACACTTTTGTCAGCGTGCTTGAGCCACATGGCGAATACAACCCAGCAAAAGAGTTCACTATTGGCGCCACCAGCAACATCGCAGCCTTGACTCACCATCAACAAGCAGAACTATCCGCGGTACACATCCGCTTTAAAGACGGTGAACAATACCTATTGGCAATAAACCATCACGAGCAAGCATTAACCGAACAAAACCAAAGTGTCATCAACATTAATGGTGTGCAGTACCCGTTTAATGGCCGCGCCCAACTTTTAGAGCCGCTCAACACTGGCTCATTTGATTAAGCAAAAATTCAAAACAAAATTAGGAGCAACACACAATGAAACAGAATCAACATTTTGGCTTTGGCAATAAAACAGAAATTCAAGACATTGGCGGCGGATTAAAGCGTCAAATGCTGGGTTATAACCACGAACTAATGGCAGTAAAGATTTGGTTTGATAAAGGTGCAGAAGGTTATGTGCATGCTCATCGTCACTCTCAAGTATCGTATGTTGTTGAAGGCGAGTTTCATGTCAATGTTGACGGTGTGATTCAAATACTTCACGCCGGTGACAGTTTCTTTATACCACCTCATGTTGAACACGGTGCAGTGTGCCCAACCGGCGGTATTTTAATTGATACTTTTAGTCCGCCGCGTGAAGACTTTGTTGAGGACTTAGCATGAAAAACAGCCCGTTTAAACTAAACCATTTGCGTTGGCTTGTGGTCAGTTTGGTTGCCCTAGCTACCGTAATTAATTACATCGACCGCTCCGCCCTAGCCATTATGTGGCCGGGCATTGCCGAAGACCTAGGCTTAGACAAAAGTGATTATGCCAATATTATCACGGTGTTTATGATCTCTTACGCCATTGGCCAATCACTGTTTGGTAAAATATTTGATGCCATTGGTACCCGTTTAGGCTTTTTACTGTCGATAGTGGTGTGGTCGGTGTCAATTGCATTACACGCCATCGCAACAACAGCAATGTCATTTGCCGTGTTTAGAGCTATTCTTGGTATCGGTGAAGCCGGTAACTGTACTCGGTGCAACCAAGGCTAATGCCGAATGGTTTCCCATTAAAGAGCGTGCTCTTGCCCAAGGTATTTTTAACTCTGGCGCTTCGCTTGGCTCTATTATTGCTCCGCCACTCATTGCCTTTTTATATGCGTTTTTAGGCTGGCAAGCGACGTTTATCGTAATAGGTGCACTGGGAATTATCTGGATCATCCCATGGATGATTATTTACAAATCAGCGCCTGATGCTCACCCATGGATCACTGAAACAGAGCGCCAATATATTCTTAGCGGACAACAGTGTTCAACCGAAGAAAATCAAGCCAAAGAATACGTACCTACCACAGCACAATTATTACGCCATCGTCAAACTTGGGGAGTGATTGCCGCACGTTTCTTTATCGACCCTATTTGGTGGTTATTTGTCGCCTGGCTACCATTGTATTTGAATGAAAAATTTGGCTTTGATGTCAAAGAAATTGGCGCATTTGCTTGGCTGCCCTATGTAGGCGCAGCAATTGGTGCATTGTTTGGCGGTTGGTTTAGTGGCCATTTATTAAGCCGAGGCTGGACAGTCAATAAAGCCCGTCGCAGCGCGATTGTATTAGGTTGTGTTGTGATGCTTCCGGCACTGTTATTAACCTCACAAGCAGCAACACCATGGTTAGCAATGGGATTGATTGCCGTTATTTTATTTGGTTTTCAAACCGCCATTGGTAATGTGCAAACTTTACCAAGTGATTACTTTTCCGGTAAAACCGTCGGTACGTTAGCGGGTATTAGTGGTACATCGGCAGTATTGAGTGTGATTATTACTATCCAGCTGGTGCCTATGATGACCCAGGGCGGTGACTATACGCCGTTCTTTATTTTAGGTGCTGCATTAGTACCGTTAGCGTTAATTTCATTATGGTTAGGTGGAAAAATAGAACCGGTAAAACCTAAGTTATAATATCTACTTGATCGGTAAAAAAGCTTGCTAATCTTACCTTAGCAAGCTTTTTTTGTTTATATACCCATTAATTAGCATGCTTACAAGCAACCCAGTACTATGATGCTCAGTTGAGAAAAAACCAATAAGAAGAGACGAAAATGGACTACTTAGCAATCAATAAACACGCATGGGATAAGCGAACTAAAATTCATCTAGCGTCATCTTTTTATGACTTACAGGCGTTTATTGACGGCAAAACATCATTAAACCCCATTGAATTAGCACAAATGGGCGATGTTAATCATAAAAGTTTACTGCATTTACAGTGTCACTTTGGCCAAGACAGTTTATCGTGGGCACGATTAGGCGCCAAAGTCACTGGTGTTGATTTATCGAGCGAGTCAATTGCAACCGCCCAACAACTGGCAAGCCAATTACAACTCAACACAAACTTTATCAACAGTGACATTTATCAGTTTGGCCTCAGCAACACCCAGCAATATGACAGGGTATTTACTTCATATGGCGTATTAGCCTGGCTACCCGAACTGACGAGTTGGGCACGCACTATTGTTAACGCATTAATCCCTGGTGGTGAGTTCCATTTAGTTGAATTTCATCCGTTTAATGATGTGCTATCTGGTTATGGTTATTTCTCGCAAACACAACCTGATATTGAAAATGAAGTCACTTACACAGAAAACCACAATAACCAAATCGAAACTGTGGCAACCTGGCCACATCCGATAAGTGAAGTGATCAATGCGCTTATTCAAGCAGGTCTGACGATTGCATCATTTAACGAACATCCATATAGCCCTTACGATTGTTTTGAAGGGCTAGAATACGTGAAAAATAAAGGCTATCGATTACAGCATAAAGGCCAAAACATCCCTTTAATTTATGCAATAAAGGCCATTAAACCTTTATAAGCTTGGTGTAGTATCATTTGTTATTGATACCGATTGATGGGTCGCTGGCGGCGCGAACAAGATGCTAAACCGCTGCGCAAACGTTAATTGTGGTTGGCTCACTTCACGCCACATATCACGCCATTCGCTAAAGGTGACAACTAAAGGATTAAAACTGTTGACTGGTTTTGTAATACCATATTGCACGGTTTCATTTTCTGGCTCAAACGTACCAAACATTTTGTCCCAAATAATCAGCACTCCCGCGTAGTTTTTATCAATGTATTGCGGGTTACGCCCATGGTGAACGCGATGATGTGACGGTGTATTAAAAATCCACTCTAACGGCCTAAAGACTTAATCACCTGGGTGTGAACAAAAAACTGTAATCCTAAATTAAGCAATACCGCGAACACCACCCAGTTAGGGTCAAACCCAACGACCACCAAAGGCAACCAAAATAACCACATACCCGCTAGTGGATACATCAGACTTTGCCTAAACGCTGTAGTAAAATTCATGTTTTCAGAGCTGTGATGCACAACATGAGCAGCCCACATCCACCGGATACGATGGCTGGCGCGGTGAAACCAGTAATAACAAAAGTCTTGAGCAACAATTAATAGCGCAAACGTTAATAAGGTCATTTCAATATCAAACAAACGCCAACCAAAAAAGTGTAAATACACTTTCGCAATCAGCAAGCCTGCAATAATGTCTGCCAACTGATGCATTCCTGCTAATACAACATTACACACCACCTCTGCCGGACGGTACTGGGCGCTGGCAGGTAAACGCCTTAGGCGCACGCCAAACCACCACTCCAGCGCAATACAAATAAAAAATAGTGGTGCTAACGCCAGTAATAGCCACTCAGGGTGGGCAATCAGTAAATCCATGTCCATATGATATTCCATTTGTTATTTTTGTTTTTGTTTTTGTGTGGAGGCTTACTACCATTTAGCAAAATGATCTTCCGTTAACCCCAATTGATGATGCAAACGATATTGATTGCCATTGTTGTCGCATATCACTCCGCTAAATAAGCCGATGTATTGCCTAAAGTTATTCTTCAGCCAGAGCAAGTTGAGTTTCTCACTGCGCCGGTTAAGCGGCCTAAAATACAAATCGACTTGACCGTCATTGGTGGTGATGTGCCATATTTCTTGTTGCGAGTGTCGATTAAAATCAAACTGTGCGCCGCCCAATAAGTGACGCTCGCCATTTATCCACATCACATTCTCAGTGACGCCGGTTTCGTTAACCCCCGCGGCTAAATTGAGTCCAATAATCCCTGCATCGGTTTGGGCGTTAATCGATGCCCAGCGCCAACTCGTTCTGCGGCGCATAAAACCTGCTGAAAAATCATACCCTGCTAGTGCATACTGCAAAGGTTGCGGTTCATGATTAATGGTTAATTGCCCACTCACTGCCAAACCATTATGCTTTTGCGTATAGGATCCAGCCGTTATAGCCTGTTGGAGTGCACAAGCTTATTGGTAAACTTAGCGGCGCGGGTTGTAACCGTAAATTAGCTTGAATATGTGCTAAATGAATATCGACTTGCCATTGGCCATCCACAATATCAATGATAACCCCTTTACGCTTACTGCCGATTTGCGCTCGACCTTGTTTAGGCGACTGACTAACCTGGCAGCCTAAACCTAACGGGGTGAGCCACTGGGTTTGAGTCAATTTATTGGTTTTTATTTCGTATAAATAACAAAAACCATTTGCGACATAACGAATATCTGCCACCGCGAACGCCACAATATAATGCGGTGTTACTATGCTCGCAAACTGGAAATGTTTATAGGCAAAATGCTTCGCAAGGGCTGATGCAGGCTTATCCATCTCATTATAAAATTGAAACTGTTTAACGTTGAGTGAGTCGACCATACCATCAAAAACACCAAACACCGGCTGCCCATCTGATTGAATCAATTGCAGTGGAGCTAATTGCGGTTGCACATGCTGCATTTGGAGTCCTGCGTAATAAGTCATCAACGGAATAGAATTTAACCAATTTAAACTGTATTAGTTAACGCTTCAAGTCAACATTAACACTGATAACATACCCATCAGCGACGTCGCTAAACGAGGTCAGTTTACCGTCAATATAATTATATTAACGATTTGCTATTACACTGGAATGGTGAACAATTTCTGGTATCCTTTACTTACCTTTTGCTCAAAATAGTTGCCAAATGAAATCATTTTTACCGATTTTACTATCATCACTATTACTCACAGCTTGTGCCAGCTATGAGCCGACTCACGTCGGCTTAAACCCAACGCTTGGTGCTGTAAACTTACAAACCGAATTAGACTTCCCTGTAAAAGTAGAAACCATTGATACACGAGAAGCCAGCTTTGTGGTGAGATTTAATGACCCTGACACCACACCACGGTTAGTCAGTACAAGCGAGCCGGTTCGCCAACAATTGGAAAAGCTGTTCCGCGATGGGATGATAAGAGCGGGCTATGTGGTTGACCCCGCCGCATCAACGTCGGTGCAATTTCAACTTAATTATTTGCTTGCCGATGTCACCGATAGCACTTTTAGCTTTGAGTCTAATACTAGGTTAGTCATTAATGTACTTGCTAAAAATGCCCAGCAGCAACTGACAAAATCATATAACGCTAATGGTTATCTTAAAGGTCCGTTAAGCCCTGACTTTGCCACACTTGAGCTCGACATTAATCAATTAATCGACAAACTCACCACAGAAATCCTTAATGATGAAGAACTACATCAATTTATTCAGCGTAAATAAAACTTAACCTCAATTAAGTGATATGCGGCATCTTTATGATGCCGCCAAAAGGACTCTCATTATGTTCAAATGGCTCACCACCAGTTTATTACTTGTAACCAGTTTATCCGCTTCTGCCGCGGTTGATATTCAAAAAGACACGATTTACCCGCAAGTCGAATTTGATACTTCAATGGGCAAAATTGTGGTTGAATTAGACCGCACTCGCGCGCCATTAACCATTGATAACTTTCTCACTTACGTGGTGAAAGGTGAATACGACAACACGATCTTTCATCGGGTCATTGCTGAGTTTGTCGTTCAAGGCGGTGGATTAACCACCAAGTTAGAAGAGCGACCTTCAATGGCACCTGTTGTGAATGAATCAGGTAATGGTTTATCAAATACAATGGGCACCATTGCCATGGCACGAGATAACGACCCACATTCAGCAACCAGACAGTTTTTCTTTAATGTGGCTGACAATAAAAAGTTAGATCCCTCTAAACGGCGTTGGGGTTATACCGTGTTTGGTGAAGTCACCCAAGGCATGGATGTTCTTGAAGCGATATCACTCGTTGAAACCGGCCATAACAGCACCTTAAATTGTACTCGACGTGCCAGTAAAAACCGTGTTACTCAAAAAAGCCACCCTATTACCGCGCTAGCCACACCGCGCTTAATCATGATTATCGATTAAGCGCGTTATCGACCTGCATCACATATTCTGAACAGCCCTCAACAGCTAACAATTGATTTACATCAATTTTTAACGTCTACAAAAAACTAAGCCATTAATTTAATTATTAATTAAAAATGTTTTTAACAAAGATTAATTTTGTCATATTTTCTACAATACTGAAAATTTGTGTCTATACTCTAATCTTAATCAATGTAGTCGCTGTTTCATCATGCATTCTTTACCAAGGACATTTTTCATGACAGCAAATGATTTTATTGAAACCAAAGCGCCGCAACTGGCTTATTACGGCAAAGCCTTCTTAGAAAACCAACTTGATTACAAAGAGATTCAACTCTATATGTGGGACGTGCTAGAAGAGTGGCAATGTATTTCAAGTAAGCAACTGGCTGACCAACCCAGTGACACTGAAAAAGTATTTTGGCATTTACTCTATTGCTTCGATCATTGGTCTGGGTGGGCAATTAAAGGCAATCAGTATCTTCGACAGCAAATACATGACTGTTGTGACTATATCAATATCGGCGGCAATATGCCTCAGAGCTGTATTGGTATTAGACCTTAATCATTTTTAACTCAAACTCGTTCAATAAACTGCTTGAATGGCTTGAACCTAACCCCCTTGCAACATAAGCTAGAGCCATTCTCCTTTATCCAGTTGTCTTATGTCGGTTTTCTTTGCTCAAGCTCGTGAAGCCTTATCGGTTTATTACCACAAACGTGTATTCATTTTATTATTGCTGGGATTCTCTGCTGGCTTACCGCTTATGCTGGTGTTTTCAACACTCAGTTTTTGGCTGCGTGAAGCCGGAGTTGACCGAGCCGCCATAGGATATTTTAGCTGGATAGCCCTAACCTATGCTTTTAAGTGGGCATGGTCTCCCCTAGTCGACCGTATGTCACTGCCATTGTTTACTCGCTTTTTAGGGCGTCGTCGTGGTTGGATGCTGTTTGCTCAATTGTGTTTAGTCGGCGCCATTTTAGGCATGTCAATAAGCGACCCTGTGGTTAATCTTGAGCGCTTAGCCTTATGTGCTTTATTGCTCGCATTTGCTTCTGCCACTCAAGATATTGTTATCGACGCCTTTAGGATTGAATCCGCGCCCGAAAAAATGCAAGCCGCCCTTGCAGCGGCTTACCAAGTGGGTTACCGCAGCGCGATGATTATTGCTACAGCAGGCGCATTAACCATTGCGGCCTGGGTATCACCGGGTAACGATGAATACAATTTACAAGCCTGGCAAACAGCATACTTTGTAATGGCTCTATTAATGGGGGTCGGTATTCTGACCACGCTATTTAGCCAAGAACCACTAGTCGATACCAAACATGCCGACGAAAAAGAACGTCAACTTCGATCTGAATTTGCCGCGAAATATCCAAAGAAAATAGCAGGTGCAATGGCTTGGCTTTATAGCGCCAGCGTCTTGCCGTTTATTGACTTTTTTAAACGTTATGGCAAAAGTGCCATTTTAATTTTACTGCTTATTTCTTGTTATCGTATTTCGGACATTGTTATGGGTATTATGGCCAACGTATTTTACGTTGATATGGGCTTTAACAAAGAAGAAATCGCATTTATCAGTAAGGTTTATGGCTTAATCATGACCTTGGTTGGCGCAGCGTTTGGTGGCGTATTATTGATGCGTTATGGCACCATGAAAATCTTATTCTTAGGCGCATTGTTGGTGGCTATCACTAACTTGTTATTTGCTTGGCAAGCCTACATTGGTTACAACATCTCCTTTTTAACCTTTGCTATTTCGGTCGATAACTTCAGCGCAGGTATTGCTACCGCTGCATTCATTGCCTATTTGTCCAGCTTGACCAGCAGCGGCTACAGCGCGACACAATATGCATTGTTGTCATCAATTATGCTGCTGTTTCCAAAGTTTATTGCCGGGTTCTCTGGCTTGTACGTGGATGCATTTGGCTATATCAACTTCTTTGTTGCGGCCAGTTTGATAGGGTTTCCGGTGTTGCTGTTAGTGGTATTAGTCAATCGTTCGCAACATCAAGCAATGGTGAGAGATACACCATCGACAGAGGACGTAATGGATACAGAAAAGCCACCACTATAAAATAAAAATAGTCCTACACCGCAACATTTTCTGTATCCTAAAATACAAAAAAGCCGATAGGGTTTCTCTTATCGGCTTTATTGTTTCGGCGTTTAACGCTAAGGCATGAGTCGCGTTAAAGATTAATCTTTAAAATTATCAAACTGAAACGGCTGGCCTAGTTCAGACTCTTTAGCTAATCGCATTACGGCTTGTAAATCATCACGTTTTTTACCGGTAACGCGTACTTTGTCGCCTTGGATGGCTGACTGTACTTTAAGCTTGCTGTCTTTAATTGCTTTAACCAATTTTTTGGCCACTAAGGTATCAATACCTTGCTTGAAGCTCACTTTTAAGCTGAACGTTTTACCGCTGTGTACCGCTTTGTCATCGACTTCCATTGCCGATGGGTCGACATTACGCTTAGTCAACTGCATACGTAATATGTCGACAAGTTGCTTACAAATAAAGTCATCTTCAGCTTTTAAGTTAACGACATTATCTTTCAAATCAATATCAATTTCTTTGCCACGCAAATCAAAGCGGCTCGACACTTCGCGGCGGGTGTTTTCAACCGCATTACGTAGTTCTTCTTCGTTGATTTCTGACACGATATCCATAGATGGCATATTAATTCCTCTTTGATACTTCTACGGGTTTCCACCCAAATAATGGCAATTAATGCGTATTTTACACTAGGTCAGTATTACGGGATAGTAAAGTGCAACACGGTTGAGTTATCGAGCTAAAACTGTGGCAAAGATTTACTTAATTAACAAAAAATAACTAAGGGGGTATTTTTGTCACACAAGCACCATCAAAGCCCATTATTATTGGGTTTAGCCTTGGCAACTGGGTCATTCAATCGGCTGACAAAGGCCAATTAACGACAATATTGGCATCACTTAGTGGTTTATTCGTGACAATATCAAACAGGTTTCTTATTATTAAGTATATTCTCGTTTCACAAGGCTGATGTAACGCTCGTGATCACTTACAAAAATATGTTTAAACTTGCGTTAGTTGTCGCCGTGATTGTGACAAGCTATTTAGTTTTCTCTAAACCGAACTACCCACAAACCTTTTCTCATATGGATAAAGTCGGCCACTTAGGCAGCTTTTTTGCTTTATCTTATCTTGCTCATTATGCCTTTAAGCCTAAATGGTTTTATTTATGTGCGGCATTAGGCAGTTATGCCATTCTAATAGAACTCGTTCAGTCGCGTTTGCCCTACCGAAGTGCTTCAACTGCCGATGTCGCCGCTGATTTTGCAGGCATTGGCCTATTTTACTTAATGAACTTCTCTATTTTGCAATACCGTAAAATAACCGCTAAACGCCCTTAATCGCGACATTAACAACAAAGGCCAGTCAGATGGTAGTTACAGCAAAGCCACTAACTGCTCACGCTAACATCGCCATTTTAGGCGCTGGTGCCATTGGGCAATTGATGTATCATAAGCTTGGCTTAACCGGGCAATCGGGTCAGGCAGAAGAGTGTAATGACGTGGTATTGATTGGCCGCCAGCCACACACTCAACAACGCACATTGCAATTTACGGATTCTAATGGGCGAACACACCATACCACGGCAACAATCCTTAACCGCGACGATACACACCTCGCAAATATCAATTTATTAATCGTGTGCGTTAAAGCTTATCAAGTTGAAAACGCCCTACTGCCATTACTGAGTAAATTGACGCCCAATTGTCATGTGGTGTTGTTGCATAATGGATTAGTACCGCATTTAGCGGTGTCTGCAGCTCTAAAACATTATCCTGGCCTAGGTTTATCACTAGGCACAACGTCACAAGCTGCATTAAAAATAAACCAGTGGCACATTAAACACACAGGATTTGGTGTTACTCAGTTAGGGCATTATTGTGGCACGCCATTATCTGCGGAGCTAAAACTCAGGCTCCAGGTATTACACAGCGACAACCAACCGTTAGAATGGTATCAGCCAGTGTTGCCTATTTTGTGGCAAAAATTGGCGATAAACGCAGTAATTAATCCATTAAGTGCATTAAACAAATGTGCTAATGGCCAGTTAGCGGCTGAAAAATATCAACCACAGATTAAGGCGATTATTAATGAGTTAGTCGATGTGGCAAAATGCGACGGCATTGAGCTAGCCCCCTCACAGTTATTGACCCGGGTGAAGCAAGTCATCGCGCTCACCTCTGCTAACTTTTCATCCATGTATCAGGACGTAGCTCATCATCGCGCCACCGAAATCGATTACATTAATGGTTATATTTGCCAGCAAGCTCGGCGTTATAATCTTGCAGTGCCGATTAACCAATCTCTTGTGGCTAAGATCGTTGCGCTAAGTCAGCAATAAACAAGCTTCACAACACTGTTAACTCCACATCACCAAAATCGCGGCAATGGCAATCAGCACTAAGCCAGCAACATCATTGATTTTGACTTTGTCTTTAAGCCACAGAGCGGCAATCATTAACGTAAAAAACACTTCGACTTGACCAAGAGTTTTAACATACGGCACGGCCTGCAATGACATTGCACTAAACCACCCAATTGAACCAATACAACTGGCGACACTGATTGCGACAGTAAGCTTTGGACGTTGCCATAATGCGCTTAAGGTGGATTTGTCTTTTGCGATTAAATAAGCAATCAGCACGATGGTTTGAATACTAATAACCCACAATAAAACCCATGCTGCGCGATGGGTAAACGACTCTTGCAAGGTTAAACTGGCTTCTCGTACCCACAAAGATGTTAACGCGAACGCACTGCCACAGGCCAAACCTAACATGACCGTTTTAACTGAAAGCTGCTTAAATCCTTGTTTACTGCTAAGCAACATGACAGCTAAACCGCCGACCACAACGCCTATCCAACCAAGTAATGATAATTGAGTACCAAAGAAAAACACCCCAAGGATTGCAGCGACTAAGGCTTCACTTTTTGCCAACCCAGCACCAATGGCAAAATTTTGCATTTTAAACAGCTTTACCATTAAGCCCGTCGCCAATATCTGCATTGAAGAAGCACCAATAACAAAGCCCCAAAAGTCAGCACTAAATTGTGGTAATGCGGCGGGTTGATATTGATGTAGACTAAACAAATACACAGCGGCAATCGATCCCGCCCAAATAAATCGCGCTAAGGTCACACCTGCAACATTGACCTCTTTACTGAGTTTACTTTGAAAGGCGTTCCGCCATGCCTGCATAAATGCCGCAAGAAAGGTAAATAAGATCCACATCGTTACATCCAGAAAGACAAAAGCCCCAACTTTGTAAAAAGTCAGGGCTTATACAAGGGTAATTAGATTACTGTTTACGGTGAGTAAAAGACACTCAAAGTATGTCAAATTAATTAAAAATCAACTTACCTGCCGTTCGGCATCTAATCGCACCATGCTTATTTGCTTGTATCAATAAACTCAAATGATTTAACCAAGTCATCGACAGCTTTCATTTGCGTCAAGTATTGCTCTAACAAATGCAGTGGCAATGCACATAGGCCATCGCATTTGGCGTTATCAGGATCGGGGTGTGCTTCAATAAACAACCCCGCTAAACCTAATGCCATACCGCTGCGTGCAAGTTCAGTGGCTTGTGCACGGCGGCCACCAGCAGAGTCAGCACGACCTCCAGGACGCTGTAGTGCGTGAGTGGCATCGAAGATAACCGGATAACCCGACTGCTTCATTTCGTCCATACCAAGCATGTCGACCACAAGGTTGTTGTAACCAAAACTGCTGCCGCGTTCACATAAAATAATGTTGTCATTACCGGCTTCATTGAATTTAGTGATGATATGGCGCATTTCGTGCGGTGCTAAAAACTGTGGTTTTTTCACGTTGATCACCGCACCTGCTTTAGCCATCGCCACCACTAAATCGGTTTGGCGGGCTAAAAAGGCTGGCAACTGAATAACATCAACCACTTCAGCCACTGGTGCACATTGATGCACTTCGTGCACGTCGGTGATTAATGGCACATTGAAGGTTGATTTAATCTCTTCAAAAATACGTAAGCCTTCTTCCATACCTGAACCACGGTAAGAATTAACCGACGAGCGATTCGCTTTATCAAATGATGCTTTAAACACATAAGGAATGCCCAATTTCTGGGTCACTTCAACGTAGTGCTCAGCAATTGACATGGCTAAGTCGCGAGACTCAAGTACGTTCATGCCACCAAACAGTACAAACGGCTTGTCATTGGCCACTTGAATATCGTTAGCTAACTGAATATTTTTTTGATCCATTTGATCCTCTTTGCGCATTAACCTGCGACAACTTGTAAAAACTGACCACATAGCCATGCCATGTAGGTACCTAATGCATAACCAAATACAGCTAATAGCACACCAACTGGCGCTAATGCAGGGTGGAATGCCGCCGCCACAACAGGGGCTGAAGCCGCGCCGCCAACGTTAGCCTGGCTACCCACCGCCATATAAAACAATGGGGCTTTAATGAGTTTAGCCACTAATAGCATTAAGCCTGCATGCACTAGCATCCACACAATACCGACTAGGAAGTAAATCGGCGTATCCATAATCTTAGACACGTCCATATGCAAACCAATCGTGGTGACTAAAATGTATAAAAATGCCGAGGCAATTTTAGACGCGCCAGCAGCTTCAACATGACGTACTGGGCTAAACGACAACCCTAAGCCTATTGTCGTCACAATCACGACTAACCAGAAAAACTTAGACGTTAAGCTGTAATCTTCAGTCCATGGGTAATTGGTTTCAAAAAATGGCTCTAAGAAATCAGCGGCAAAATGGGCAAAACCGGTCACACCAAAGCCAATTGCCACAATCATCATAATGTCGCGCAGCGATGGAATACGTGAGTTTTCGGCGTGATACTTTTCAACTTTTTGTTTTAACGATTCAATAGCGGTAGTATCGGCACCGGTTTTGGCATCAATCTCTTTTGCTTTTGAGGCCATAAACAGCAATACCGCCATCCAAATATTAGCCACAATCACATCAACGGTTACCATTACCGAGAAAATCTCACCGCCCACTTCATAAATTTCTTTCATGGCTGCTTGGTTTGCGCCGCCGCCAATCCAGCTACCAGCAAGGGTAGTCATACCGCGCCACACGGCATCGGGCCATTATTGCCAATTAAGCTTGGTTCAATCATCGACACTAACAACAAGGCTATTGGAGCCGCCAATAACAATCCCTAAGGTACCGGTTAAAAACATAATGACCGCTTTAGAGTCCGAGTCCTAAAATGGCTTTTAAGTCGACACTTAAAATCAGTAATACCAAACATGCTGGGAGTAAATAACGTGACGCGACAAAATATAATTGCGATGTATGCCCATCAACCACGCCAAAGGTATTAAGCAGCGAGGGTAAGAAATAACACAGTAATAAAGCAGGAATAAATTTGTAGAATTTTTGCCAAAATGGGTGCGGTGAAGAGCTAGTGTAAAATACAAACCCTAAAATAACAGCGAGTAAACCCAGTGCGGTGGCATCATTGCTCACCATAGCTGACGTGGTCATGCAGTATTCTCCCTTGCAAGTGCAATATTTATAATAGTTATAGTGGTGCTTATTTAAACTGGCTTTTACAGCCTATTATTGTTTTACGCTGCGTTAACCTCGTAAAGCAGCGTGCATAAATTTAGTGATAAACCTCTGTATGTTGACTCAGTTCCTTTAATTGAATCTTAACCAGTTCAATGACAGGATCATGTGGACTTAAATCAATAAAATGCTGTAAGTCTGACATAGCCACTTTGATGCAACCTAATTGTTGAGCAATAAACGCCCGCTCACGATTGAGGTGTACATCATCTGGGTGCCATTGTAATAATAAATTACAACACTCCATTGCCGACTCAAATTTTTGATTAACAATGCAACCCGCTTTGAGCTCATGCAGCATACGACTGATCAGACGCTTTAAGCTGGCAGGTTTTAAATGGCTCGGTTTTAACTTTGCCGCATTGCCCATTTCACCACGAACCAATGCATGCAACTGATGACGGTTAAGTTCTTTGCCGGTTAACGGGTCGTAGTATTTCACCACATCGTTAATTTGGCTTTTTAACACCGTATTACCAGGAAGCAAGATTGCCTCAAGAGTCAGATCGAGTTGTTTTGCTAATAAAATCAGCAAAATTGACAGCGTAGTGCTATTACCTTGACGCTTTAATACGCAGTAACTTAAGTCGGCGGCTTCAACGCTAAAGTAATTATCGCGCGCGCAAAAACCCAGGTCATTGTAAAACCAGCTAAACAGGCCTGTTAAGCGTGCTTGCTGGTCAACAACATAGTGACTCAGTACCGACCCAGCCATTTCATACCAAGCCCACATTGCAGGTTTAGTTGATGAAAAACCAAGGTGCTCAGAAAGTTCAAATGCAGTTTCAGGGAGTGAAACTGCATCATTAAGAAGATATTTTGCCATTAAACCCAATTAACCCATTAATACGACTTGTTTAAAATGAGCCAGCTTGGCCGCGAGCACTACCCATCCGATTGCGCCGATAAAGGCAAAAAACTTAAACAGTTTATTTCGGTTAGATTTAAGTGCCATAATCCCTAATGCAATGTAAGCCACCACACAGATGATTTTTTCAGTCATCCACGGGTCGACAAACGGATACTGCTTGATCATAAAGCAAAGCGTGAAGCCTGACAGTAGTAAAAAAGTATCAATAACATGAGGTGCAACTTTAACAAACTTTTTCTCCATAATCGGAGACTGACGTAAATGCAGCACAAAACGCACAATAAAGAATGTCACACTTAATACAACGAACAACATGTGAGTGTGTTTTAACGCTGGATATAAACTGTAAAAGGTTTCCATTACTAAGTCTCGTAAAATCAAAAGTGTTAGTTTACTCGAACAGCGCAACACATACCAATATTGTGGTCTGTGTTATTGTTCGGCAGATTAGGGATTAACTTGTT
The DNA here is from genome assembly GCF_025398315.1 of Shewanella phaeophyticola. Lineage (GTDB taxonomy): Bacteria > Pseudomonadota > Gammaproteobacteria > Enterobacterales > Shewanellaceae > Shewanella > Shewanella phaeophyticola. Next base: position 421,709 of record NZ_JAODOQ010000001.1, on the reverse strand, counting down.
GAATTATCAACCAACCCATTGACTCCAAGGTACAGCGATCATTGCTGCCAAAATCGCGTACTGTCGCCACGTTTTGATAACCAAGTTCAATGAGCTTTTCACGCACTCTTATAGCTTGTTCATAACCATGTTCAAGCAGCAAGTACCCTCCGGTTAATAAATGTGAACGAGCCTCAGCGGCAATATGAAACAAATCAGCATAACCTTCGTCAGCCGCAGTTAACGCACTTTGCGGCTCAAAACGAACGTCACCCATGCTCAAGTGCTCATCAGTTTCATCTATGTAAGGTGGATTTGACACAATTAAATCAAAGTCACGATGTTCGACAGCAGAAAACCAATCTGATTGGATGATCTCAACATCGGGTAGGTTTAAATTATTACGATTAGCTTTCGCAAGCTCAACAGCACCTGGCACATTGTCGATGGCGGTAATACGCCATTTAGGGCGTTCAGAGGCCAAAGATAAGGCTATAGCACCAGTGCCAGTCCCTAAGTCCAATACCTTAGCATTATGCCGCACGGTTAAATTGAGTGCGGTTTCAACTAAAATTTCAGTGTCAGGCCTTGGGATCAAGGTGGAGTCATTGACAATAAAAGGTAATGACCAAAACTCTCGCTCACCAATAATATGCGCAACGGGTGCCCCCGCCTGGCGTTTGTCTACCATTTGGCTAAAGGTTTTAAATTGCTCACTGGTGAGCTGCCTTTCTGGCCAGGTATATAAAAAGCTGCGATTTTTATTCAAACAATGCAATAACAGCGCCTCTGCATCGACATGTGCAGATTCAGAGGTAGCTGCCAGCTGTGAATAAGCCCATTGCAGGGCTTCAGCGATAGTTGAATACGAAGAATGAGGCAAGATTACTCCTTATTCGTCAGCTAATGCAGCTAGCATATCGGCTTGATGTTCTTGCATGATAGGGTCAAGCAAGGCATCTAAGTCGCCTTCCATCACTTCATTTAAGCGATATAAGGTTAAGTTGATACGGTGATCGCTCACGCGCCCTTGTGGGTAGTTGTACGTTCTGATGCGTTCAGAACGATCGCCACTGGCAACCAAACTACGACGAGTCGTTTCTTCTGCACTACGACGCTTTTCATCTTCAACCGCTTGAATACGCGCAGCTAGCACGCTCATCGCTTGGGCACGGTTTTTATGTTGTGAACGTTGATCCTGACACTCAACAATAATCCCTGAAGGAATATGAGTGATACGGATTGCTGAGTCGGTTTTGTTAACGTGCTGACCACCCGCGCCTGACGCACGGAAAGTATCCACTTTAAGATCGGCAGGGTTAATTGAAATGGCTTCTGCTTCAGGCACTTCGTGCAGTACAACTACAGTACATGCCGAGGTATGCACACGGCCTTGAGATTCGGTTTCTGGTACACGTTGTACCCGGTGTCCGCCTGACTCAAACTTTAATTTACCGTAAGCACCGTCGCCGCTCACTTTAACAATAATCTCTTTAAAGCCGCCATGTTCGCCTTCGTTTAGGTTCATGACTTCCATTTGCCAGCGGTTGGCTTCACAGTAACGCGAGTACATACGGTATAAGTCACCAGCAAAAATAGCGGCTTCATCACCACCAGCACCGGCACGAATTTCCATAAACGCGTTAGTGTCGTCGTTAGGATCTGTGGGTAATAATAAAATTTGTAGCTCGTCTTCGAGCGTTTCTAACGCTTGCTTTGATTGCTTATACTCTTCTTGCGCCATTTCGCGCATATCAGCATCATCTTCTTCAAGCATTTCTTTGGCGTAATCAAAGTCTTTTTGCGCTTGTTGATAAGCTGTAAAGCTTTTTACTACATCTTCAAGTTGTGAGTATTCTTTTGATAACGCACGGAAGCGGTCTTGATCCGCAATCACGCTAGCATCACTTAATAATGCTAATACTTCTTCATTACGCTCAAGCAAGCCTTCTAGCTTGCGGATAACGGATTCTTTCATTTAGCTCGCTAACCTTAGTTTTTATCTAAACCAAGCGCAGATCTTAATAAGCCTAACGTATTCAAATCACCTTGACGACTGGCTGAGGTAAGCGATTGTGTGGGCGCATGAATTAAGCGATTGGTTAACCTATTGGCTAATTCAACAATCACTTGCTCACTATCACCGCCCTGAGACAATTTGTTCAAGGCTCGCTCAATTAACTCATCTTTAATCGCCAAGCTCTGGCTGCGATATTCGCGAATACTGTCAACTGACTCTAAAGATCGAATCCACTCCATAAATAAGTGCGATTGATCTTCAGTAATTAATTCTGCTTGCTCGGCGGCTTCCTTACGTGAAGCCATGTTCTGTTCAATAATGCTATGCAGATCGTCGACAGTATAAAGGAATGCGTCGTCTAACTCACCGACTTCTGCTTCAATATCTCTCGGAACTGCAATATCAACTAACAACATCGGTTGATGACGACGCTGTTTTAATGCTTTTTCGACCATACCTTTGCCTAAAATAGGTAAAGGGCTTGCCGTAGAGGATATCACGATATCGGCTTTAGCGAGAAAATCTGGTATTTGTTGCAAGGTAATCGCAGTGGCATTGAACTCTTCGCACATCGCTTGAGCGCGCTCAATGGTTCGGTTTGCCACCACCATAGTTGCTACACCATTATCTTTTAAGTGCTTTGCAACTAGTTCAATGGTTTCACCTGCGCCAATCAACAACACTTTAGTGGTGCTCAGCGTGGAGAAAATATGTTTAGCCATGCTCACTGCGGCAAAAGCAACTGACACCGCTGCAGCACCAATTTCGGTGTCGGTGCGCACTTTTTTAGCAACTGAGAAGGTGTTTTGAAATAAGCGGTCAATGGTCGCTGCGGTAGTACCGGCCTCTTTTGCTTTAACAAAAGCTTGCTTTACTTGACCTAAAATTTGCGGTTCACCCAAGACCAACGAATCTAATCCCGATGCCACACGCATTAAATGCTTAACGGCAACTTGTTCTTCGTAGGCGTATATGCAAGGCATTAAATCGTCATGATTTAATTGGTGATACTCTTCTAACCACTCAATAATGTCCTGCTTCTCAGCATTATTACAGTAAAGTTCAGTGCGGTTACAGGTAGACACAATCACAGCCTCACCCGTGCGGGTGCGACTGGCCAAGCTTTTCATGGCGTCATGAATGCGGTCTGGAGAGAAAGCGACTTTTTCACGCAAATCTACCGTGGCTGTTTTATGGTTTATCCCGATTGCTACTAGGCTCATGTGACTGTATCAAGTTCTTTTCGGTGATGTTAATTAGGCTATTCTACTGAATTGAACCAACTAAAAACACAATTGGCTTAACAAAACCGAATAAATGTCTAATTTTTTATTTCTTAGATATAAAGGCATTGCATAATTCGCTAGATTAAAATCACATTAATTTTAAAAAAGCATTTTTACATCATACCTTAAGCCCAGTATCATAACGCCATCTTCAGCAACTGTTAGGCAAGCCATTGCGTTTATCAGTATCAGCGTTCAAATTAATCATCGTCGCCACTGTGCTATTGCTAACAGGTTGTAGCATCACCCCGTCAGAGCCATTGACCCCAATAGAAGTCACCGAGGCCTCACAAGCAAAGTCGTGGGAGTTACAAGGCAAAATTGCAGTCAAAACTGCTGACGACAAATTTAGCACTAACCTATATTGGTTTCATCAACCTCTGGCTAATGACTTACGCCTCACCACGGTATTAGGTACAACAGTATTAACGTTAACCACAAATGAAGGTATGGCAACCTTAGAGGTGGATGGCAAAACCTATCATGACCGAAGCGCCCAAGACTTACTTACCGGTATTAGTGGTTGGTCAATTCCGTTAGACAGCTTACCACTGTGGATTACTGGCCAGATTGGCGAAAATGATACCATTGTCAGCTATAATTCGGATGGTACGATTAAACAATTAATTAGCTATGATCCACAAGCCGACTGGCATGTGAGTTTTAATAGTTGGCAGCTGCAAAGTGGTGCATTAGTACCCAAACTATTGACGATAAAGCGCGATGATGTACAAATTAAAATTCAAAGTAACCAATGGACTGCTGTACAGGTCAAAGGTAAATAGTCCTGCCCGGCTTGTGACGTTATAACAAGGTAGTTATATAAAATGAATTCAACTTATTTACATAAATCTGCCGCATCTAAAAGCTGGCCTGCGCCAGCGAAACTTAATTTGTTTTTGCATGTAACAGGGCAACGCGCTGATGGTTATCATGAATTACAAACACTATTCCAGTTTGTTGATCATTGTGATTACCTTGATTTTCATGTTACTGAATCTGCCGATTTGGTACTGCACTCCAATTTAGGTGATGCTGTTGCCGACAGCGATAACTTAATTCTAAAAGCCGCAAAATCGTTAAAACGTTACACCCAATATAAAGGTGGCGCGCATATTTGGTTAAATAAATTGCTGCCCATGGGCGGTGGTTTAGGCGGCGGTTCATCAGATGCGGCCACGACATTAGTCGCCCTAAATGCGCTGTGGAAAACCAATGTTACCCCATCAAAACTGGCCGAGATCGGCTTGGCGTTAGGTGCGGATGTACCTGTTTTTATTAATGGTTTAGCTGCTTTTGCAGAAGGCGTTGGTGAACAACTGATTAGCGTGCAACCCAATGAGCCTTGGTACCTTGTGATTGTGCCAGATGCCCATGTATCCACCAAAGACATATTCCAAGATCCTGACTTACCCCGTAACACGCCTAAATTAGATATGAAGCGTTTACTGACTCAACAATGGACAAATGATTGTCAGAAACTCGTCACAACTAAGTACCCTCAAGTTGCCAATGCCTTAAGCTGGCTGGTAGAATATGCGCCGTCAAGAATGACCGGAACAGGTGCATGCGTGTTCGGGGAATTTACACATTCGCAGCAAGCTTTAGATGCTTTAGCCGAATTGCCGGCTGATATGCATGGCTTTGTCGCAAAAGGGATGAATAAGTCACCGTTATTAACGCGGCTTGAACAACTCTAACAACATATTTTTCTTCTGGGTCAGTTTTGAGTGACAACACGTAAAATTGATCTAGCCTTTAATAGTAAAGCAAACACCTGAGGTTCATAAAGTGCCCGACATCAAGCTCTTTGCTGGTAACGCTACCCCAAATCTAGCCAATAAAATTGCCGAACGTTTATTTTGCAAACTTGGCGACGCAGTTGTAGGCCGTTTCAGCGACGGTGAAATCAGTGTTCAAATAAACGAAAATGTACGTGGTGCGGATGTGTTCATCATTCAATCTACTTGCGCACCAACTAACGATAACCTTATGGAACTTATCGTGATGGTTGATGCCCTTCGTCGTGCGTCTGCTGGTCGTATTACTGCCGTTATCCCTTATTTTGGTTATGCTCGTCAAGACCGCCGAGTTCGCAGTGCCCGTGTACCTATCACCGCGAAAGTGGTTGCTGACTTCTTGTCTAGCGTCGGTGTTGACCGCGTACTCACGTGCGACCTTCACGCTGAGCAAATCCAAGGTTTCTTCGACGTACCAGTTGATAACGTATTCGGTAGCCCTGTGTTACTTGAAGACATGCTAGCGAAAAAACTTGAAAACCCAGTTGTGGTTTCGCCAGACATTGGTGGCGTTGTTCGTGCGCGTGCGGTTGCCAAGCTATTAGATGATTCAGATCTTGCGATTATCGATAAGCGTCGACCACAAGCTAACGTTGCCCAAGTAATGCATATCATTGGTGATGTTCAAGGCCGTGACTGTATTATCGTTGATGACATGATCGACACGGGTGGCACCTTATGCAAAGCTGCTGAAGCATTAAAAGAACACGGTGCTAATCGCGTGTTTGCCTATGCGACTCACCCAGTATTTTCGGGTAATGCTGCGCAAAACATTGCAGACTCAGTTATCGATGAAGTTATCGTCACTGACACTGTACCGTTAAGCCCTGAAATGCTTAAAGTGGGTAAAGTCACCCAATTGACTATGTCAGCAGTGCTTGCTGAAGCCATTCGCCGTGTAAGCAACGAAGAGTCTATCTCTGCGATGTTCCGCCACTAATATTTGTTTAATTAGTCGCATACTAAAACGCACTCATTGAGTGCGTTTTTTGTTGTCTGTATCACCCCTATTATGCCGACAGCGCCTGCGGTTGTATGATATTGCCATGTTGAACATTAAAGGCAACTGGTGCCACCTTCTCTTCATTACCTCGTTGTAAAAACGCATTACCAGCAGCAATACCTGTACGATAGTCTTGACGTAAATCAGCATCGGTACTGCCAAGCAATTTACTTTGCAAAGTATCATCAGCAAAAATTTGCACGATTTCTACATCAGCAGGCGGATTGGCCATAAACGCAAGCTCCTCTTGATAAGCTTGTTCATGCTGCACTAGATAATCAATGGTTTTAGGGCAATAACCTGAGACACAAATCCACGATTTAAGCTTATGCACCCAAGCTGATTGCGCTTGAAAGTCAGCATTTACGGTGCGGATCACCACAATTTTGCGCGCGCCACGTTGATAGGCCTCTCGCACAGGTAATGGCGCAGCCAAGCCACCGTCTAAAAAGAAGTCTTCTTGTAATGCTGGAGTTTGCTCTGCAGATTGGTTCGCTGCATCCGACGACAACCATGGCGTTAACTTAACACCTTGTTTATAAAGAAACGGTAACGCACTTGATGCCTTTAATAGCTCGCGCCAGTGATTGTTATCATCACTAGGGCTTAAAAAGTAGCCTTGACGGTCTCTGGCACTGGTTGCGGTAATTAATAATTGTCGCTGCCCCAGAGTTTTACTGGCGGTATCAAAATCTAACGCAAAGCTGCCACGAGTGGTTTTTTCAAAGTACCAATCTAAATCTACCACATGCCCGCCCACTAAACCTCGGCCTAATTGATAAAAACGTTTATGTCTCGACAAGCCGCGGATTAAGCGTTTTGCATAACCTTTTTGTCTAGCTAAAAAGCTGGTGAGATTTTGCGACCCCGCTGAGGTACCAATAAATAAATCAAATGGGTCAAACTGAGCATCTAACCACGCATCAAGCACTCCAGCAGTAAAAATACCACGCTGACCGCCACCCTCAGCAATTAATGCCGTCATGGGCTCTGATGCTTGCTTTGAAGAAGTGAATGGTGGGTTGACTTGGCTGTTCATAGTTGACCTGATACGGATAATGAATTGTATAAGGCAATTCTAAACAACTGTGTTGATGATGGATAACAGATAGAATCAATTGTGTTAATAGGAAAAGACTATCAATACACCAAGGGTTGTAATGGTGCGAAAAAACATCAAAAAATAAAAAGCCCGTCATCAAGACGGGCTTTTTATAATATGGCTGGGGTACCAGGATTCGAACCTGGGAATGCTGAGATCAAAACCCAGTGCCTTACCGCTTGGCGATACCCCAATTGAAATCTTTTTATTGTAAAACAGAAGGTAAATCTATTTGACTAAATTTGATGGTACGGGAAGAGAGACTTGAACTCTCACACCTTGCGGCACCAGAACCTAAATCTGGCGTGTCTACCAATTTCACCATTCCCGCATCAAATTTCAACTCTGAGTATACCTTAAATTTTTTAAGTGTACACTTTGACTTTTACTATCGGCAAACAAGTACTTGGTTAAGCCCTCATTCTACCTAGTAAAAATGGTAGCAATAGCGGGATTTGAACCTGCGACCCCAGCATTATGAGTGCTGTGCTCTAACCAACTGAGCTATATTGCCAAAGATGGCTGGGATACCAGGATTCGAACCTGGGGATGCCGAGATCAAAACCCGGTGCCTTACCGCTTGGCGATATCCCAATAATCTTTTTCTAACTAATAAGTGGCTGGGATACCAGGATTCGAACCTGGGGATGCCGAGATCAAAACCCGGTGCCTTACCGCTTGGCGATATCCCAATCAAACTTTGTTGAAATGCCCGCCTAAGCCAGCCTTTCTAATAAATGGTACGGGAAGAGAGACTTGAACTCTCACACCTTGCGGCACCAGAACCTAAATCTGGCGTGTCTACCAATTTCACCATTCCCGCACTACGCTCATGTTTTACATCTTGAGTAAGATGAGCAAAGTAATGGTAGCAATAGCGGGATTTGAACCTGCGACCCCAGCATTATGAGTGCTGTGCTCTAACCAACTGAGCTATATTGCCACTACTTTTTGCAATCCCTCTTGGTGAGGAACGGGGCGTATTATGCTTATTCAGGTTATCGAGGTCAACTGGTTTTTTCGCTATTTTCATCAATTCGTCTTGTTCGGCTATATCTTCACCAAACTGGATGCCGAATCGACAAAATAACCCCACTTAACTTACCTTTTGTCGCCTTACGCCCCTTTTATTCTTAATAACGCTTAAACGTTAAATAAGAAATGCATTACATCGCCGTCTTTAACGGTATAAGTTTTACCTTCAACACGCAATTTACCTGCTTCTTTTGCGCCAGCTTCACCTTTGTAAGTAATAAAGTCAGCATAAGCCATCACTTGAGCACGAATAAAACCGCGTTCAAAGTCGGTATGGATAACACCAGCCGCTTGTGGTGCTGATGCGCCAATAGGCACAGTCCAAGCGCGAACTTCTTTGACACCCGCTGTAAAATACGTTTGTAGGTTTAATAACTCATAACCTGCGCGAATAACACGGTCTAAACCTGACTCTTCTATACCAAGATCAGCCATAAATTCGGCACGATCGTCTGCTTCCATTTCAGCAAGCTCAGATTCAATAGCGGCACATACTGGTACTACTACTGCATTTTCACCAGCGGCAATCTCGCGCACCACGTCTAAATGAGGATTATTTTCAAATCCGTCTTCAGACACGTTAGCAATGTACATTGTTGGTTTAATGGTTAAGAAATTAAGATAAGCAACAGCGGCTAACTCTTCTTTAGTTAATTCCAATGAACGTAACATTTTGCCTTCATCTAACACAGGGCGCATTTTTTCAAGTACGCTCACTTCAAATTTAGCATCTCCGTCGCCACCTTTGGCTCGCTTGGCTTGACGAAAAATAGCTCGCTCGCATGAGTCTAAGTCAGCTAAAGCAAGTTCAGTGTTAATCACTTCGATATCGCCTGCTGGGTCAATCTTGTTAGCAACGTGAACAATGTTTGGGTCTTCAAAACAACGTACCACGTGACCAATGGCATCAGTCTCACGAATGTTAGCTAAAAACTTGTTCCCTAACCCTTCACCTTTAGAGGCACCAGCCACTAGACCCGCAATGTCAACAAACTCCATTGTGGTAGGTAAAATACGTTGTGGTTTTACTATTTCAGCTAATGCGTCAAGACGTGAGTCTGGTACTGGTACCACACCGGTGTTTGGCTCAATAGTACAAAACGGGAAGTTTGCCGCTTCAATACCGGCTTGTGTTAACGCATTAAACAGCGTTGATTTACCCACGTTTGGCAAACCAACAATGCCGCATTTAAAACCCATATGCTTACCTTTATATATGTAGAATTATCCCACTGGATAATGATGTCGAATGAGGTGCTAAAACAAAACTCGCCGAGCTTATTCTGCTTTAAACGAATGTAATCTGTGCATGGCTTTCACCATGTCTTGTTTAAATAAAATCTCGGTGGAGCGTACAGCTTCATCAATCGCAGCATTAATTCGCTCTTGGTCTACCGCTGGCGCTCTGCCCAATACGTAGCCGCTAACTTTATTTTTATCGCCTGGATGGCCAATGCCAATACGCAAACGGTGGAAATTTTTGTCGTTACCTAAGCTTGCTATAATGTCTTTTAAGCCATTATGTCCGCCATGCCCGCCGCCTAATTTAAATTTAGCCACGCCAGGGGCCATATCAAGCTCGTCATGAGCCACTAGAATTTCTTCAGGCAGAATACGAAAAAAGTTAGCTAAGGCCGCAACCGACTTGCCACTTAAATTCATAAATGTTGTCGGGATCAACAAGCGCACATCTTTGCCATGCAAAATGGTTCGTGCTGTGACACCAAAATATTTACTGTCGGCCACTAAAGGCACATTGCAAATACGTGCTAATTCTTGCACGTACCATGCACCTGCATTATGGCGAGTTTGTGCGTATTCAGCACCGGGGTTTGCTAACCCAACAATTAGTTTAATGTTACTCATCACAACCTAGTCAATTTATTCACACAAGTGACTCTCATCAGTTGCGCAACAGTCTTTTTATGGATTGCATTTAATACAGCTGATGCAAAACGCGGCATTTTAGCACTCAAATGGCTTGTCAACAAACCACAAGTTTCGCTTATAACTTGGCTAATTTAACCCTAACGCATACTTTAAGACTTTGCGCTTTATCGGTGAGTCGATATTAGCCAGTTTTAGTGCGCCATTACGTAATAATTTTAATGGCAATAAGTCATTACTAAAGCTTGCATAAAAAGCGTCCATCGCGGTCATCATTAATTGGTTATCGTAATAGCGTGCCTGCTGATAACGTTTTAATACCGTTGCTTGCCACCATGTCTCACCACTGCCAATGGCATTAGCGACTTGAGCCACCAGCACATCAACATCTTTAAAGCCGATATTAACCCCCTGACCTGCTAACGGGTTTATGGTGTGAGCGGCGTCGCCAAGAATCACTAAGTTATCTTGATAATACTGCTGAGCATGGCGGCGAGTTAAGCTAAAGCTGCCACTCGATTCAACACTGAAGTTAACATCTAATCGGTCAGGAAAATGCTGTTTAATTTGTTCAGCTAATTGCAGTTTGTTCAATTGCGATAATTGTTTAATGCGATTGGCATCGTCGTACCAAACTAATGAGGCGTGATGACCAGGTAGCGGCAATAAGCTCCTTGAGCCGCTGGGGTAAATTGCTGCCAAGTGACGGATTGCTGCTCGGTTTGGGTGTGGATATTGATTAACATCGCCGACTGAGCATAATCCCAACCAGTCACACCAATCCCCGACCACTGACGCACTTGCGAGTTAGCACCATCGGCGCCAACAAGCAGGCGTGTAGACAGTTGGCTTCCATCTTCTAAGGTAACGTTAATACACTGCTGTGCAGATTGCCTGTGAAATTGGCTTACTTTGTGAGGGCATAACAAGTCTACATTATCCATTAGGCGGATTTGTTGCCACAAACACAGCTGTATTAGACGGTTTTCAAAGAAGTAGCCTAAATGTGTTTGCCCCACTTGCTCAGCAGTAAAAGAAGTTAAGCAGCCGTCCATCTCCCAGGTTTCTAAACCGTCATAAGGTGCATGGCGCATTGTTAGTAGTGTTTCCATTGCGCCCAGTCGAGACAACAACTGCTCTGATGCGACACTGATCGCCGACACACGTACATCTAATGGTTGTTCAGGATCATAAGCTTGCGGCTCACGCGCTTCAATTACCGCCACGTTTAAGCCAAGCTGTCCGAGGCCGATTGCGGCTGCGGCACCCACCATTCCGCCGCCCACAATCACGGCATCATATTCAATTAAGTGTTGGGTATTTTGAGTGTCAGGCGTTTGTTGCATGGTGTTTATATCCATAAAAAGTGATGTGGCGGGTGCTCTCGCCTATTTATAATTTGCACTAGGTTAACTGTGTCGAAACATGTCTAAAACCACCAGTACATAAGTAAATGTGGCTATTGGGCAGTTTTACAACACTTGCATATCATGACTAAAAATAAATCACTAACCCCAGTTTTATACTGTGACTGTCTTATTAATGGCTCCACTTAAACCAGTTAAGAGAAGACATTATGGACAGTCAACATCCACATTCAACGCTCATCGTCACGGCGATAACTTGCTCAGTTAAGCTATTTGTACCCGTGTTAGCCGATAACTCAAGCCATGGAATGATAACGGAAGCGACATTTAGCCAAGCCAATCCAGCATGGAAACCATTAGAAATGCGTTCGATTATGCCCTATATCAACAAACCACGGAAATGCTGCTACTGTTTATTCGTGATTTAGCCCAAAGTAACTTACTTGCGGTGCGACAACAAAGCCACAAAATGGCAGCTGAATTTACGATTTTTGTAGCACAATCAAGTCGTTTTAATGAAAAAGATAAAACATTACTATTTTCAGGGTTATCAACAAGCTTATCGCTAAACGAGTGAAACTTGCACTAGTGCTAGCCATACGGCCAGACAACAGGTAAAATATCGCGCTATTTTTACTATGTTTTACCGGCGAGCACTGATGAGTAAAAAACTTCATATTAAAACCTGGGGCTGTCAGATGAATGAGTACGACTCATCAAAGATGGCTGATTTGTTAGACGACTATCAAGGTTATACCTTGACCGAAGATGCGAGCGAAGCAGACGTACTGCTGCTTAATACTTGCTCTATTCGTGAAAAAGCACAGGAGAAGGTTTTCCATCAGCTAGGGCGTTGGAAATCTTTAAAAGATAAAAATCCTAATTTGATTATTGGGGTGGGTGGCTGTGTGGCCTCACAAGAAGGTAAAGCCATTAAAGATCGCGCCCAATGCGTCGACATTATTTTTAGCCACAAACTTTACACCGCCTACCCGATATGATCGATCAGATCCAACGCGGTGAAAAAGCGGTGATCGATATTAGCTTTCCTGAAATCGAAAAATTCGACCGTTTACCAGAGCCTCGCGCTGATGGTTCAACGGCGTTTGTATCGATTATGGAAGGTTGCAGCAAATACTGTTCTTTTTGCGTAGTACCTTATACTCGGGGCGAAGAAGTGAGCCGTCCATTAGACGACATCATTCTTGAAGTCGCGCAATTAGCGGCGCAAGGCGTACGCGAAGTGAATTTACTTGGCCAAAACGTCAATGCCTATCGCGGTGCCACTCACGATGATGAAATCTGTACCTTTGCTGAATTGTTGCGTCTAATCGCCACGATTGATGGTATCGATCGTTTACGCTTTACCACCAGCCACCCGATTGAGTTTACTCAAGACATTATTGATGTGTACGAAGACACGCCTGAATTGGTCAGCTTCTTACATTTACCTGTGCAGTCGGGTTCTGACCGCATTTTAACCCAAATGAAGCGCGGCCATATGGCGATTGAATACAAATCAATCATTCGTCGTTTGCGTAAAGCCCGTCCTGATATTCAAATCAGTTCTGACTTTATTATTGGTTTCCCGGGTGAAACGGCTGCCGATTTTGCTGACACCATGAAGCTTATTGAAGATGTGGCATTTGATCACAGCTTTAGCTTTATCTACAGCGCTCGTCCAGGTACGCCTGCGGCTGATTTGCCTGATGATGTCAGCGACGATGAAAAGAAACAGCGTTTAGCCATTTTACAAGATCGTATAACTCAACAAGCCATGCGTTATAGCCGCCAAATGTTAGGCACTGTACAGCGTATTTTGGTTGAAGGCGCCATCGGTTAAGAATCCAATGGAGCTTCGCGGTCGTACTGAAAACAATCGTGTGGTTAACTTTGAAGCACCGCACACTCACATTGGCAGTTTTGTTGATGTGAACATTGTTGACGTATACACCAACTCATTACGCGGCGAATTTATTCGTGGCGAAAATGAAATGGATTTACGCCGAAGTTTACGTCCGTCTGATATTTTAGCTAAACACAAACAAGATGATGCTTTGGGTGTTACCCAATATAAGCCATAAATCAGCTTGATTGTGAATGCAGTAATAAAGGCGGCTAGTCCGCCTTTATTTTTGCCGAAAAATCGGCGTATTATGGTAATTCAATAAAGACACTCGTAAACTATCTATATTGCGAGCCATATTCATTTTGTGTCGTTTTCGACTAAGCACTGGAGCCTTATTTGACCACTAAAGTCACTACCATGAACTTGTATCTAGAACCTTCAGATACACGCCGTTTAGCCTCATTATGTGGCCTATTCGATGATAACATTAAGCAGCTCGAACGTCGTTTAGGTGTTGAGATTATTCATAAAAACAATCACTTTACTATTGTTGGGCTACCGCGCAATGCTTTAAATGCTAATAATTTATTGCGCCAACTGTACATCGAAACCCAAACAGTCAAAGGCAGCACCCCAGATTTAGAGCCCGAAGTCGTCCACTTAGCCATTCAAGAGGCGATCAATCTTGAAGCCGAGCAAGAAAACGATGACAGCGGCGTGCATATTAAAACCAAACGTGGCGTGATTAAGCCACGCACACCAAATCAAAGCGTGTACATGCACAATATTACCCGCCACGATATCAGCTTTGGTATTGGTCCTGCCGGTACCGGTAAAACCTATTTAGCCGTTGCGGCCGCAGTCGATGCTTATGAGCGCCAAGAAGTGCGCCGTATTTTACTGACTCGCCCTGCTGTTGAGGCCGGTGAAAAACTCGGGTTCTTGCCGGGTGATTTAAGCCAGAAAGTCGACCCTTATTTACGTCCGCTTTACGATGCACTGTTTGAAATGATGGGCTTTGAGAAAGTTGAAAAACTCATTGAACGCAGTGTCATTGAAGTCGCCCCGCTGGCTTACATGCGCGGTCGTACACTCAACGATGCATTTATTATTTTAGATGAAAGTCAAAACACCACGGTTGAACAAATGAAAATGTTCTTAACCCGTATTGGTTTTAATTCACGCGCGGTGATCACCGGCGACATAACCCAAATCGATTTACCTCGCAGCCAAAAATCAGGACTGCGCCACGCAATTGAAGTCTTAAGTGAAGTGCCAGAAATCAGCTTTAACTTCTTTATTGCGCAAGATGTGGTGCGTCACCCTGTAGTAGCACGAATTGTTGAAGCCTACGAGGCGTTTGAGCAGCAAGAGCAAATCGAAAAAGCAGCAAAAGAACAAGCCTACCGTGAACGTGAGCAAAAACGACTGCAGCAAGAAACACAGGGCCGGCTACCAATGAGCCAAGTAATCAAATTAGATCTCGATCTGCAAATTGCAATCGAAGCCGCAAATCTGCCAACACAAGCAGAGTTTGAAACCTGGGTGCGCACCGCCATTGGTCAAACCATGCCAGAGGTTGAGTTGACGATTAGAGTCGTCGAAATAGCCGAAAGCCAACAACTTAATAGTACTTATCGCGGCAAAGACAAACCCACTAATGTATTGTCGTTTCCCTTTGAGGCGCCGCCAGAAGTTGAACTACCACTTTTAGGTGATTTAGTGATTTGCGCAAAGGTTGTTGAACAAGAGGCTACCGATCAAAATAAACCCTTAAATGCCCATTGGGCACACATGGTCATACACGGCTGCTTGCATTTGCTAGGTTATGACCATATTATCGACGAGGAAGCCGATGAGATGGAGTCATTAGAGACCCAACTTGTTGAAGGCTTAGGTTTTACAGATCCCTATAAGGAAGCATAAATAAACGATATTTATCTGGTAGATAGACAAGTTTATAAAAATATTATGAGTGACGACATCCCCCCGAGTACAAGCGCCCACAAGAGAAGCTGGTTCGATAAAATCAACCAACTATTTCAGGGCGAACCTCAAAACCGCGAAGACTTAGTCGAGGTCATAGCAGGCGCTGAAATGCGCGACCTGATAACCGAAGACACTCGCGAAATGATTAAAGGTGTATTAGAGGTTTCCGACCTTCGTGTGCGTGACATTATGATCCCACGTGCACAGATAGTGACCATTCAAATAGACTGTAGCGTCGAACAATTGTTAGAAACAGTTATCGACTCAGGCCACTCGCGCTTCCCTGTCGTCAATGAAGATAAAGATCATATCGAAGGCATTTTACTGGCTAAAGATTTGATCAAATTCGGTTTTAAACAGTCTGATGATCCTTTTACTCTTGCACAAGTGATCCGCCCAGCAGTGGTGGTGCCTGAAAGCAAGCGTGTCGACGTACTCCTTAAAGAATTCCGATCACAACGTTATCATATGGCTATTGTGGTCGATGAATACGGCGGCGTATCAGGTCTTGTGACTATTGAAGATATTTTGGAAGAAATCGTTGGTGAAATTGAAGACGAATTTGACCATAATTCAGTAGAAGACACCGAAATTAAAAAGCTCAGCAATACGGTATTCATGGTTAAAGCATTAACCGAAATTGACGACTTTAACGAAGCCTGTGGTACTCACTTCAGCGACGAAGAGTTCGATACCGTTGGTGGGTTAGTATCACACGCCTTTGGTCATTTGCCTGAGCGTAACGAAAGTATTGTTATCGACAATATTGAATTCAAAGTCATCAACGCAGATAACCGCCGCTTAGTGCAACTTCGTGTTAAACTACCCGACCCTAATCTTAGCGAAGAACTCGACGACTAAATCGTGTTAAACAATCAATCTGTATACTCTAACTTGAGTATTATCAGTCTGGTGACAGCATTTATTGCTGGCACCAGCACTGCATTATCTTTTGCACCATATGAAATCTGAGCCGCCTTCCCGCTCGCACTGACTTTTGCACTATGGCAAAGCCAATCATTAACGGCTAAACACAGCCTGTACTATTGGCTAAGCTTTGGTTTTGGTTGCTTTGTCGTGGGTATAAGCTGGGTGCATGTCAGTATTGACACCTTTGGTGGCATGCCCATTGTAGTGTCGATGGCATTGATGGCTATCTTAGCGCTGTATTTAGCCATTTATCCTGCTCTGTGCGGCTATCTACTTAATAAACTAGCCAAAACGCGTAAACATGTCTTATCCCCATATTTAACCTATTTAGGCTTGTTCCCTGCATTATGGGTGTTAACTGAATGGTTAAGAGGTTGGGTATTAACCGGATTCCCATGGATATGGGCAGGTTACAGCCAAACAGTTGGAGCCATTAAGTGAGCTAGCCAGTTTTATTGGCGCACTTGGACTGAGTTTTATTGTTGCACTAGTGGCTGGCGCGTTGGTGTTACTCACACAAAAACGCCTATTACCTGTTTTAATTATTATCCCAATTTTAACGTTAAGCGCATGGGCTGCACCGCAGTTAAACCCCATAACCCCAAGCGGAAAGTCTGTCAAAGTTGCCTTAGTGCAAGGCAACATTCCCCAAAGTATGAAGTGGGAGCCCGACGCATTGTGGCCAACCATGCTGAAATACATGGATCTCACTCGCGCCCAGTTTGATGAAACATCCAGTGTAGATATTGTCATTTGGCCAGAAGCTGCAATACCGGCGCCTGAAGTTATGGTGGAAGACTTTTTATTCAATGCCAACCAAGTGGCCAACATCAATAATACTGCTATCATCACCGGCATTATTAGCCACCAGCAAGATGACTATTTTAACTCACTGATTGTATTGGGTAACCATAATCAAAAGCAGCAACCGAGCGCAGATCACCTCGGCAATGGCAGTAATGAGTTTAAAAAACATCATTTGCTGCCTATAGGCGAGTTTGTGCCTTTTGGTGACTTATTGCGTCCCATCGCCCCGTTTTTTAATTTGCCCATGTCATCGTTTCAGCGGGGTAAATATACCCAAAAAAACCTTACCGCTGTGGGTTACCATATTGCGCCAGCCATTTGTTATGAAATAGTGTTTCCAGAACAAGTTAGAGCGAGTGTAACCAATCAAACAGACATGCTATTAACGGTGTCAAACGATGCCTGGTTTGGCGCATCTAACGGCCATTACAGCACATGGAAATAGCCCAGATGCGCGCTATTGAAATGGGTAAACCCCTGCTACGTGGCACCAACAATGGCGTCACCGCTGTCGTCGACCCATACGGGCGCATAACAGATGCTCTTCCTCAATTTGAAACCGGCGTACTGGTGACTAATGTCGCGCTTTACAAAGGTGAAACCTGGTTTAGAAAAATAGGCCAATTACCTTTACTCATCTTATGTGGCTTCATGTTACTGATGGGCATCGCTAATTACCTGCGTAAGTAGTCAACATAAATATTGACCATAAATAGGTTATCTCATTGAGGTAGCCTATTTTTTCACTTAATTTTTTACCCCTCATCAAACACCGATTAAATATTGAACTATATCCATCTGAGCATCGTAATAGATCATACACAGCAACTGGAGGTTACTATGCAACTATCAGAGATAAAGTCAGCCATTAGCCAGCAAGCGCTTCACCCAACCATTATCAGTTATGCCGATTCAAATCATTATTTACTTGGAATAGAAGATGAGCAAGGTAACTTTAAAAGTGCTCGAGATAAAACAGGTAAATTAATGAGCCTTAATTCAATTACACAAGCGGAAATGTTGCTTAAACAGCAAGGGATACATTACGCCATGATACAAATCCAAACGGCGTATGATGAAATGATCGGTAACAGCAGCAGTCATCATTGCCGTTACCGAGTCGAGTTTTAACCGAGCTCGCCATAACTTTTATGGTGTAAGCGGCTCGCGTGAAAACTCATTATTGTCACATTTAGGGCATTCGGGGATTACCCCAGGAAAATCGATTTGCATTTCGTGACCGCACTTATTGCACGTCAATTTACCTTGGTTAATGATTTCCCCAGATTTATAAACCCCATGATGCTTAAAATCTTGTAATAGTTCATGCCATTCAACCTGGCTTCTGTCGGTAATTTCACTGAGCCATTGCCATAATGTGTTCTCAATACCAATAACTGTCGGGCTGAGACTCAAATTGTCTTCATTTTTTTCATTTAAAAAGTTGGCAATGTCTCGCTTTAAAAATTCTTCTACTAAAGCTAACTCTTCTTCATCGGCATTTGATTTTAGTTGTAGATAGGCTTTCCCTTTGGTGACAGACTCAAATAAACTTTTAGCTGTCAATGAGTTATCTTGCTCAAACGTGGTTTTCACCTGTTCAAATAGTGATTGATATAAGGCTAATAGTGCTGAACTTTTTCCACTCATAAGTAATACTCCTTAATACGCACCTTTTTAATAGATCACTTCTGGTTTATTCTATGCAGTTATAAATCGCGCTGTTGAGCGTTAGATCAAACAATAGGCGGCATGGCCGGAAATAGATTGATGCAAGAGCAATATAATCCCTCAGAAATTGAAGCCTTAGTGCAAACGCACTGGCAAGAACATAAAACCTTTGAAGTCACTGAAGATGAAAGCAAAGAGAAATTCTATTGTCTTTCTATGTTCCCGTATCCTTCAGGTCGTCTTCACATGAGCCACGTCCGTAACTACACCATAGGTGATGTTGTGGCACGATATCAACGTTTGCAAGGTAAAAATGTGTTGCAACCGATTGGTTGGGACTCATTTGGTCTGCCTGCAGAGAATGCCGCGATCAATAACAAGACGTCTCCTGCGCCGTGGACATACGAAAACATCGACTACATGAAAAACCAGCTTAAATTATTAGGTTTTGGTTATGACTGGAGCCGTGAAATTGCCACTTGTACTCCTGAGTATTATCGTTGGGAGCAATGGTTTTTCACTAAGTTGTATGAAAAAGGCCTAGTGTACAAAAAAACCTCATCAGTAAACTGGTGTCCAAACGATGAAACCGTATTGGCTAACGAGCAAGTACAAGACGGTTGTTGCTGGCGTTGTGACACTGAAGTCGTGCAAAAAGAAATTCCACAGTGGTTTATTAAAATTACTGACTACGCAGAAGAACTGCTTAACGACATCGATACATTAGATGGTTGGCCTGAACAGGTTAAAGCCATGCAGCGTAACTGGATTGGCCGCAGTGAAGGTATAGAAATGACCTTTGCGGTAGCAGATAGTGACGACAGCTTTGATATCTATACCACTCGCCCTGACACATTAATGGGTGTGACCTATGTTGCCATTGCAGCCGGTCACCCTCTTGCAATACAAGCCGCCGAAAACAACCCGCAATTAGCTGAGTTTTTAGAAGAGTGTAAAAACGCTGACACCACCGAAGCCGCCATGGCCTCTATGGAGAAAAAAGGCGTTGCAACCGGTTTCAATGCAGTTCACCCAATTTCTGGCAAACTTGTGCCAATTTGGGTCGCTAACTTTGTATTGATGAATTACGGCACCGGTGCAGTGATGTCTGTGCCTGCACATGACCAACGCGATTATGAATTTGCCACTAAGTACAATTTAGCTATTGAAGCGGTCATTAAGCCACTTGAAGGCGAGTTAGACGTGAGCAAAGAAGCCTTCACCGACAAAGGCGTGGTGTTTAATTCTGGTGACGCTTTCCCTGAATTAGACGGCCTAGCGTTTCAAGCAGCATTTGATGCCATCGACGCGCGCTTAACTGCTGAAGGCAAAGGTAAGCGCCAGGTTAATTACCGTCTCCGTGATTGGGGGGTTTCTCGTCAACGATACTGGGGGGCACCGATCCCAATGGTTACGTTAGCTGACGGCACTGTTATCCCTACACCAGAAGATCAACTGCCAGTGATTCTGCCAGAAGATGTGGTCATGGACGGGATTCAAAGTCCAATTAAAGCTGACAAAGCCTGGGCAGAAACCACTGTCGACGGCCAACCAGCACTGCGTGAAACCGATACCTTTGACACCTTTATGGAGTCATCTTGGTACTACGCGCGTTACTGTAGTCCACATGCTGATGAAATGTTAAATCCTGCAAAAGCTAACTACTGGTTACCTGTCGATCAATACATTGGTGGTATTGAACACGCCTGTATGCATTTGCTTTACTTCCGTTTTTTCCACAAATTATTACGTGATGCCGGTTTAGTTAACAGTAATGAGCCTGCTAAACAGTTATTAACCCAAGGCATGGTATTAGCTGACGCTTACTACTACACCAATGAAAAAGGTGCCCGCGTATGGGTGTCACCTTTAGACGTAACCGTAGAAGAAAAAGACGATAAAGGCCGCATTCTTAAAGCGGTAGACAATCAAGGCAACGAACTGGTTTACACTGGTATGAGCAAGATGTCTAAATCAAAAAACAACGGTATTGACCCACAAGTAATGGTTGAGAAATACGGTGCTGACACCGTCCGTTTATTTATGATGTTTGCATCACCACCAGAGCTGACACTTGAGTGGCAAGAGTCTGGCGTTGAAGGCGCACACCGTTTTATTAAGCGCTTCTGGAAACTGGCCAGCGACCATGTTGCCGCAGGCTCAACAGAAACACTTGATGCCAGCAAATTAAACGCTAACCAAAAAGCGTTGCGCCGTGAACTACATAAAACGATTGCTAAAGTCAGCGATGATATTGCGCGTCGTCAAATGTTTAACACCGCCGTTGCATCAGTAATGGAATTGATGAATCACTTATTAAAAGCACCACAAGAAAGCGCACAAGACCGTGCCTTACTTGCTGAAGCGCTTTCTGCAGTGACACGTCTTCTTTACCCAATCGTTCCGCACATTGCCTTTACCGTGTGGAAAGAACTGGGTAACCAAAACAACATTGAAGACAGCCGCTGGCCAGAAGTTGATGAATCAGCATTAGTTGAAGACAGTAAACTGATTGTGGTTCAAGTTAACGGTAAAGTTCGTGCAAAAATTACCGTAGCTGCAGATGCATCTAAAGAAGATGTTGAAGCACTTGGCATGAGTGACGAGCATGTACAAAAACACACAGAAGGCTTAAGCATACGTAAAGTGATTTACGTGCCAGGCAAACTGTTAAGCATTGTGGCTAATTAATCGTTAACCACAACGGCAACACCCTGTGGGAGTGAGCAACTCTCACAGGTTGTAATATTATTAGCAGTAAAATAACTTACCCTAGTAAAACATCAGTAAGTTATTTATGTTAACCATGCAATATACAAGGATGCCTCCCCTCACTATGCTAGCCAAAAAAATCTGTTTAGCCATAATGACCCTGGTACTACTGACCACTGCCGGTTGCGGTTTTAAACTGCAGCGCAGTTACTCAATTCCTGCTGAGTTAGCCGAACTGCACTTAAGCAGTAGCGACGAATACAGTGAATTAACCCGCCTTGTACGCGACCGTTTACGCATTAACCGAATTACCCTTGTTAATGCCGCGGAAAAAACACCGACATTGCGCTTAATTAACGACACTTTAGAACGTGCCACCTTGTCACTATACCCAACCGGTAACGTTGCAGAATACGAACTCATTTATGTGAGTCACTACTCGGTCACGCTTCCGGGAGAAGAGTCACAAGAGTTTGACACCGAAATTCGCCGTGATTATCAAGACGATCCACGTACCGCATTAGCAAAAAGTCGTGAAATGGAGTTATTGCTAAAAGAAATGCGAGTACAAGCAGCCGACTACATTATTCAAACCCTGGCATCGATTGGAGCAGAATAATGCGGGTCTACCCCGATCAGTTAAAACAATACCTTAAAAACTTGCCTGATTGTTTTTTATTATTTGGTGATGACCCTTGGCTGATCGAAAACAGCAAACAACACATTCTTGCTGCGGCTAAAAAGCAAGGATTTGAAGAGCGGGTGCAACTCAGCCAAGAAACAGGCTTCAACTGGAACGAGTTAATTCAAGAATGGCAAGCCATGAGCTTATTTGCCAGTAGACGGATTGTGGAATTAACTTTACCCCAAGGTAAGCCCGGTACTGAGGGGGCTGCCGCATTTAAAACCTTGCTACAACACCCAAACCCCGACATGCTATTAATTGTTCAAGGTCACTAAGGCCGGTGCAGAACAAACCAACAGCAAATGGTTTAAGTCGCTCGACGCCAAAGGCATCTACCTGCCTTGCACTACCCCCGAAGGCAAACAATTTGAACGCTGGCTCGACGGCCGCATCGCTCATTACAGCCTCACGGTACATCACGATGCGAAAGCCATGTTATTTACCTTATTTGAAGGCAATTTATTAGCCGCAGAACAAGCAATGCAAATGCTGCAACTACTCAGCCCTAAGCAAAATATTACCCCTGAACAACTTAACCAATACTTTGAAGACCAATCGCGCTTTAGTGTATTTCAGCTGTGTGATGCCATATTGACTAATCACCAAAATCAGGCGCAACACATGTTGGCGCAACTACAAGCTGAAGGCACTGCAATGCCGATTTTAATGTGGGCATTATTTAAAGAAATTAACTTGTTACTCACGTTAAAGCTTGCCCAACACAATGGCGAACAACTCAATCAGTTATGGGGAAAACACCGAATTTGGGACAAGCGTAAACCGTTATTTCAAGCGGCACTGACACGTTTAAATCTCGACCACATCGAACACATGCTCGCCTTTGCCTCTAAGCTTGAACTCAATCTTAAGCAAAAAGGCATTGAAGACTGGGTCGGCATTAGTCATCTTTGCATTTTATTCGACCCGCGGGCACACAACCGTCTGGCGCATATCGAACTCACGGATTAACAATAAAGGACAACACATGCGAATTGGTATATTGGGCGGTACATTTGACCCCATTCACCTTGGCCATATCAATCCAGCATTAGACGTCAAACAGCAGCTTAATTTAGACCAGGTGTGGTTAATGCCAAACCACATTCCACCGCATAAAAATAGCACCATGGTCAGCAGCTATCATCGTTTAGAAATGGTCAAATTAGTCTGTCAGCAATACCCTCAGTTTGAATTGTGCGACATCGAAATTAATCGTGATACACCATCATACAGTGTTACCACTCTGACCTTACTCACACAACAATACCCTGAACATGAGTTCTTTTTTATCATGGGCATGGACTCATTTATTCAAATACCATTGTGGCATCGATGGCAATCATTGTTTTCTCTGTGTCATATCGCCCTATGTCAACGCCCCGGATGGACAATGGATGCCCAAAGTGAAATGGCCAAACAATTGCTATTTCGCCATGCACAGGTCAGCGAACTGACGTTAAAAAATCACGCGACTCATGGAAAGATATTCAGCGTTAACAGTCAGCTCGTCAATATTTCATCCACCGAAATACGTCAGCAATTGGCGCAAAATGCTGATACCAGTAAAGTATTATTATCCTCAACACGCCAATACATCGACCAACATCAACTGTATCGATAACGCCAACCGGATTAAATAAGCTTAATTGCGCATTCACAGCGAATTTGAGTATAATACTCCGTTAATTTTTACTAATGAGGTACTTCGAGTGCAAGGCACCGAACTAAAAGATTTCGTTATCGATAAAATCGATGATTTAAAAGCTAAAAACATTACTGTTTTAGACGTGTCTAAACAGTCAACCATCACAGACACCATGATCATCTGTACTGGTACATCAAAAACTCACGTTCGTTCAATCGGCGAACACGTCATTGTGTCGGCTAAAGATGCTGGCGTGCAACCTCTAGGGGTTGAAGGTCGTGACAGCAGCGAATGGGTACTGGTCGACTTAGGCTCTGTTATTTTGCATGTTATGCAAGAACAAACTCGTGATTACTACGAGCTTGAAAAATTATGGTCTGAACACAGCGCATAATGAAGTTACAGCTTATTGCCGTTGGCACAAAAATGCCTGACTGGGTTACCCGAGGTTTCGAAGAGTATCAACGCCGTTTCCCAAGAGACATGGCTTTGGAACTTATCGAAATTCCTGCGGGAAAACGCGGAAAAAATGCAGATATAGCCCGAATTCTTCACAAAGAAGGCGAGCTCATGTTAGCGGCGGTAGCCAAAGGTAACCATATTGTCAGCTTAGATTTACCCGGCAAAAACTGGACAACGCCAGACCTTGCCGAGCAAATGACAAAATGGCAGCTCGACGGCAGAGATGTCAGCTTGCTTATTGGTGGCTCCAGAAGGACTCTCACCTGCTTGTAAAGAGGCGGCCAACCAAAGCTGGTGCTTATCTGCACTCACCTTACCCCATCCTTTGGTGCGGGTTATTGTGGCAGAAAGCCTCTACCGTGCATGGAGCATTAACAACAACCATCCTTATCACCGAGAATAAGCGTTGAGCATAGATAATTAGGCCAATCGATAATGATTATCATGCAACTCTTTTTTTCATATTCATCAGCTGATACAGTGATCTTTTTTAGTCAACCTTCCACTTTATAACGACGGGGATAGCATAAGTGCCGCCAAAAAAGCGCATTACCATGCATGATCACGCCGCAGAAGCAGCGTTGTTTAAACGTCGTGCTTTATTTACCTTTTTCTGCGTTTTTGCACTCCTTAGCGTGTTGTTTTATAACCTCTACACTTTACAAGTCGTATTATATAAAGACTACGAAACACGCTCTAACGACAACCGTATTCGTGTGGTACCAACTGCCCCAAGCCGTGGGCTTATATACGACCGCCACGGTGTATTACTGGCCGAAAATCAACCCTATTATTCGCTTGAGCTCATCCCTGAAAAAGTCTCAGACATTAACGCGACATTAGATGAACTTAACAAGCTCATTGAATTAACCCCTGATGAACGCGAAAACATCACCGAAACCCTTAAGTATCATCGCCGCTTTAAGCCACTGACCATTAAAAATAAACTAACCGAAGACCAGGTGGCAACGTTCAGTGTTAACCAATATAAGTTCCCTGGTCTTTATGTTGAAGCGGGCTTGAAACGCCATTACCCCTTCAATGGACTGATGACACATGTTCTGGGTTATGTGGGTAAAATTAACACCCGCGATAAAGCACAACTTGAAAAAAGCCAGCAATGGAAAAACTACGCGGCCACTAAAGATATTGGTAAACAAGGCATCGAAAAATACTACGAAGGCCTACTGCATGGCATTCCTGGCCACCTTGAAGAAGAGGTTAATAACCGCGGCCGAGTCATTCGAACCCTCAAAGTTACACCACCGTTACCAGGGCAAGATATATACCTCACCCTAGATTTAAAGCTACAACAAAAGGCCATGGAATTATTAGCCGGACGCCGTGGTTCTGTTGTTGCACTTGATCCTAGAGACGGAGGTGTACTGGCAATGGTATCTAGCCCAACATACGACCCAAATCCATTTGTACATGGTATTAGTGGTAAAGCCTATGCTGACTTATTAAATGACAAGTCTCGTCCGTTAATAAACCGCTCTACCCAAGGCCAGTATTCACCCGCATCAACCATTAAGCCACACGTTGCTTTACTCGGGTTAGAAGAGAAAATTATTAATGAACATACTCGAGTATGGGATCCTGGATACTGGCAAATGCCTGGAGTTGAGCGTAAATGGCGCGACTGGAAAAAATGGAGCCATGGTTGGGTAGATGTTTATCACGCCATTGTCGACTCATGCGACATCTACTTTTACGATTTAGTCTATAAAGTTGGCATCGATAAAATGGCTACGTTTATGGAACCGTTTGGTTTTGGTAAAAGCACTGGCATCGATATTTTTGAAGAATCAGATGGCGTGATGCCATCACGAGACTGGAAACGCATGCGTTACAATCAGCCTTGGTACAATGGCGACACGATTTCAGTTGGAATTGGCCAAGGTTACTGGATCACCACACCACTGCAACTTGCTAATGCAGCAGCCATTATGGCCAACAAAGGCAAACGCTTTACCCCGCATTTATTAAAATCATTTAAAAATAATACGGTAAAAATCGACACGCCAATTGATGAGCTGCCACCAATAGAGCTTAAAAACTCACGCAATTGGGACATCATCAATGAAGCAATGCGCCAAACCGCAGACAAATCACGCTTTACCGATGCTACTTATACCGCAGCCATGAAAACCGGTACAGCACAGGTATTTAGTGTCGCCAAAGACCAAAAATACAATGCCGATACTATCGCAGAGCACTTACGCGATAACGCATTAATTATTGCTTACGCACCTTATGAAAACCCACGCATTGTATTAGCCGTAGTATTAGAAAATGCCGGTTGGGGTGGTGCAAACGCAGAGCCATTGGCAAGAGCATTACTCGACGAGTATATTTTACGTGACGAATGGGCGGTAAAACCGTGAATAATCATCCACACCAACAGTCATTTTGGCAAAAGATACACATAGATACCCCGTTATTAAGTGGTATTTTGATATTGATGTTATTTGGCCTTTTTGTAATTTACTCTGCCAGTGGTGAAGACCCAGCCATGATGGAGCGCCAATTAGTGCGCATGTCATTGTCGCTTGGGGTGATGGTTTGTTTTGCGCAAATTAACCCAGAAATACTCCGCCGTTGGGCGTTACCGATTTATTTAGCCGGTATCGCATTACTCATTGGTGTTGAGTTATTTGGCACTATCAATAAAGGTGCTCAGCGCTGGTTAAATTTAGGCTTTATGGAGTTTCAGCCCTCAGAGCTCATCAAGCTTGCTTTCCCGATCACCATGGCATGGTATATCAGTAAATTTCCGTTACCGCCTAAAAAACGCCACCTTGCTGGCGGGGTAGTGATTCTACTAATCCCAACACTACTGATTGCTAAGCAGCCTGACTTAGGTACCTCTATTTTAGTGGCTGCTTCGGGGGTCTTTGTGTTGTTTCTATCGGGAATGAGTTGGTTAATTGTCGGCGGCGCCGTTGCTGCTGTACTGATGTTTTTACCGGTTTTGTGGTTTTTCTTAATGCACGACTACCAACGCACTCGGGTATTAACCTTATTTAATCCTGAGCAAGACCCACTTGGCGCAGGCTATCATATCATTCAATCTAAAATCGGTATTGGCTCTGGAGGGATGTGGGGTAAAGGCTGGCTCAATGGCACTCAATCGCAATTAGAGTTCTTGCCAGAACGTCACACCGACTTTATCTTTGCAGTAATAGGTGAAGAGTTTGGCTTAATCGGGAGTTTATTGCTGCTGGCGATGTATTTATTTGTCATCGGCCGAGGCCTCATTATTGCTTCACAAGCACAAACCAGCTTTGCAAGATTGTTAGCAGGCAGCATCACTCTGACATTCTTTGTATACGTTTTCGTTAATATTGGTATGGTATCAGGGATATTACCGGTAGTAGGCGTACCACTTCCGCTCATTAGTTATGGAGGTACATCCATGCTAACCCTAATGACAGGATTTGGTATTTTAATGAGCATTCAAACACATAGACGATTTGTCGATAGATAGGGATACGGTTAATCATGGCAAAAACAACATTACAAATCGCCAGCCTGACATTGCTTTGCAGCCTCTTTTTAAATGCACAAGCTGCTGACGATGATCCACAAGCATTACAAAGTGCCTTTATAACAGAACAAGTGAACAAAGGAGCCAACCAAGCCGAAGTTGAAGACTTTTTAGCGAATTCAACCTTTGAACAAAGCATTATCGACGCCATCACTAAACCGTGGGAAGCCAAGCCTTGGCATCAGTATTACCCCATTTTTCTCACCGACAAACGCTTAGAAAAAGGCTTAGCCTTCTGGAAAGAAAACCAGGCGATCATCAGCAAAGCAGCCGACAAGTTTAATGTCGACCCGCAAATTATTGTGGCTATTATCGGAATTGAAACCTTTTATGGCGGCTACATGGGCAACCACCGTGTACAAGATGCACTATACACCTTAGGCTTTTACTATCCACCACGCGCGACCTTCTTTCGTAGCGAGTACGCCAACCTAATGGCACTGATAAAAGAAGAAAAACTCGATAACAGCACCCTAAAAGGTTCATATGCTGGTGCGATGGGATATGGTCAATTTATTCCTTCAAGCTACCGCCACTATGCTGTGGATTTTGATGGCGACGGCAGAAGAGACTTGTTAACCAGCAAAGCAGATGCCATTGGCAGTGTTGCAAATTACTTTCATCAACATGGTTGGCAAAAAGGTCAACCGGTGGCGTTATTGCTTAACCACACGTCAAATCAAGCCCCTAAAGCAAAAGTCTGGACCAAAAAAAGCTCCACTACAAAGTGTCTGACATTCTTAGCCCAAGCCTTAGCCTAGCCAAAAACCAAGACATCGACGCGTCGCAAAAAGCCCTGTTAGTCAAATTAGACCAACCAGACACTACTGAGTATTGGTTAGGCTTGAAAAACTTTTATGTCATTACCCGATATAACAGAAGTCCACTTTACGCCATGGCCGTTTACCAATTTAGTGAGCAGCTTAATGCTCATTATCAGCGCTAGGTAATCCAGTATGCCAATGTCTATTCGTGCCCTTCTGCTCACCCTGCTATGTAGCATGTTGATGATTAGCTGCTCATCCAATGAAGGTAGTAAAGCAGGTAAAAACTCTGCAAGCAAAAGCCGTTATCAAATGGACAAGGATCGTTACCCTGATGACGCGCCTGATGTAAGCTTAGTTAAAAGTGCTCAGCCCAAATATGAACCCTACAGTCGTCAAGGTAATCGCGACTATACGGTGTTAGGCAAAAACTATAAAGTACTCGACACAGGTAAAGGCTTTAAAGAACAAGGTAACGCCTCTTGGTATGGCTCAAAGTTTCATGGCCATTTAACCTCAAATGGTGAAACCTATGACATGTATGCCATGTCAGCAGCACATAAAAACTTACCCTTACCGAGTTATGTGAAAGTCACTAACCTGGACAATAACAAACAAATTATTGTTCGCGTTAACGACAGAGGACCGTTTCATCATGGCCGCGTTATCGACTTGTCTTACGCAGGCGCTTACCACCTTGGCATGCTGGCTAAGGGCACAGCAAGAGTTCAACTTGAAACCATTTATGTGCCATCAGCAGAGCAAAGAGTGATTAGCGATTTAAAAGACAACGACAATCATTATATTCAGGTTGTCGCGTCCAAAGATAAATTGCGGGTCAACATGCTGGCAAGACAGCTTGAAAATAAATATTCAGTATCTTCAAGGGTGAGTTCCTCTAATGAGATCCACAGGTTACAACTTGGTCCGGTTAAGCAAATACACTTAACCAATAAACTCTTAGATAGATTAAAGGCAGAAGGCTACCCACAAAGCTTTATCGTGCCTTAAGCAAAGTACATTTACGCTCAATGAAAGAACCTTAATGCGAAATGATTGTCTACTCATGTATAATCATTAACAATTATTAAATTACATTTTTTGTCTTTTCTTCGACTAACTAGAGACGTGCCTAATTCATGATGACTTCTAAGACCGCTCAACTCACTTCAATGCTTTTTGCATCGGTAGTGTCATTCTCTTCACTTGCAGCCACACCGCAGCCCGATCGCCCAACTCCTAGCCGTGCCCCTATGGTTACCCCTGATGCACCCAGTGTTGCCGCCAAAGCTTATGTGCTAATGGACTACAACTCAGGTCGAGTTATCGCAGAAGAAAATGCTTACGAAAGCTTAAACCCTGCCAGTTTAACCAAAATGATGACCAGCTATGTGATTGGTTATGAAGTCCGTGAAGGTAATATTTCACTCGATGATGATGTCACCATCACCAAAAATGCCTGGTCAAAAAACTTCCCTGACTCATCTAAAATGTTTATTGAAGTAGGTAAAACGGTCAAGGTTCATGAACTAAATCGCGGAATTATTATTCAATCAGGTAACGATGCCTGTGTGGCCATGGCAGAACACATTGCCGGTACTGAGGGCGCCTTTGTTGACCTAATGAACTCATGGGCCAAACAATTGGGTATGCAAGACAGCTACTTTGAAAACTCGCACGGTCTTGATTCAGAAAACCATAAAACCACCGCTTATGACATGGCAATATTAGGTGCAGCGCTTATTCGCGATGTACCAGAAGAATACCGTGTATATTCAGAAAAATCTTTTACTTACAATGGTATCAAGCAATATAACCGTAACGGTCTGTTATGGGACAAAAGCTTAAATGTTGACGGCATTAAAACCGGCCATACCTCTGGCGCTGGCTACAACCTCGTGTCATCTGCAACCAGTGAAGGTATGCGTTTAATCACAGTTGTGATGGGCACAGCTAGCGAGTCAGCCCGTAAAGCAGAAAGTAAAAAGCTACTTAACTACGGTTTCCGCTTTTTTGAAACCATTACCCCATACAAAGCAGGTGATACTTTTGTCACGCAAAACATTTGGTATGGCGACAGAGCAACCGTTGATTTAGGCGTAATGACAGACACGCCGATTACTATCAACCGTGGTAAAGCAAAAGATTTACAAGCTAACTTCGAATTAACCAAAGAGCTGACAGCACCATTGGCTAAAGGCGAAGTGGTTGGCCGTGTGTATTTTCAACTTGATGGCAAAGACATTGCCCAATTTCCACTCGTCACTTTGAACGAAGTTGAAGAAGGCAGCTGGTTTAGCAAACTCATGGATTACTTTAAGCAAATGTTTGCTAGCTGGTTCGAATAAACTGATTTGTAAAATACCGTCGAATCAATCAATTAAAGCCGCATTTGTGCGGCTTTAATTTTTTCAGCCCTATCAGGCTTGAATCGGGTATAATCGCCACCATATTTAAGTCATAGCCAACCCAATTGAGTAGCCAATGTTAGATACAACTTTTGACCAAGTAATGGAATTTCCAAATTCATGCCCATTCAAAGTGATTGGTGATGCCGATGACACGCTTGCTGATCGCGTTGTAGCAGTAGCACAACAACTTGCCCCTGGTGATTATGCGCCAACGGTAAAAGCATCAAGCAAAGGCAGTTACTATTCGGTGACCATACGTATTACGGTGACCAGCAAAGAACACATTGAAAAAGCGTATACCGATCTTGCCGCCATTGACGGTGTTAAACGCGTTCTGTAACTCAAAAGAGTCAGCATTCGCGTAAAACTTGAGTATAATACTCAAGAATAAATCACACCATTTACCTAGGGGAGACGTTGCCCTTGCAAACTAATACACTGCACATTCGCCACCTAGGCATGCAAGACTATGAGTCTATTTGGCATGCCATGCAGGACTATACTGACACCCGTGACAGCAACAGCCAAGATGAGTTGTGGATAGTTGAGCACTCGCCAGTATTTACCCAAGGCCAAGCAGGTAAAAGTGAGCATGTATTAAACCCTGGCGACATCCCCGTTATTCAGGTAGATCGTGGCGGCCAAGTCACCTATCACGGCTCAGGCCAATTAGTGGTATATCCACTTATCGATATAAAACGTAATAAAATCGGCGTACGTCAATTGGTCAACCACATTGAGCAATGTATTGTCGATATGCTGGCTCAATACGATATCGAGGCTTATGCCAAAGCCGATGCACCTGGCGTGTATGTAAACGAAAGAAAAGTCGCTTCTTTAGGGCTACGTATTCGTAAAGGTTGTTCATTCCATGGTTTAGCACTGAACGTCGACATGGATTTAGCCCCATTTCAACGCATTAACCCGTGTGGTTATGCTGGTTTAGAAATGGTGCAATGTAAAGCCTTAGGTGAACCGCAAACCGTGCTAGAAGCCGGTGATAAATTAATCCAAACCTTTAGCCAAATTATGGGCTATCAACAACTTGTACATCATCAAGGATTAGCAGAATAATGAATAGGCCTGAAAGATTACAACCAGGTGTTAAATTGCGTGATGCTGAAAAAGTCGCACGAATTCCTGTCAAAGTGGTGCCATCTGAGCGCGAAACCATGTTACGTAAACCAGATTGGCTACGCGTAAAATTACCTGCATCAAATCAGCGTATTCTGGATATTAAATCAGCCTTGCGCAAAAACGGCTTACACTCTGTATGTGAAGAGGCATCATGCCCTAACCTTGCAGAATGTTTTAACCACGGCACGGCAACCTTTATGATTTTAGGTGCAATTTGTACTCGTCGTTGCCCGTTTTGCGACGTTGCCCACGGCCGTCCATTAAAGCCTGATGCACAAGAACCCGTAAAATTAGCTGAAACCATTAGAGATATGAAGCTTAAATACGTGGTTATCACCTCAGTAGACCGTGATGATTTGCGAGATGGTGGTGCACAACATTTTGCTGATTGTATTCGCGAAATCCGCTTACTGAATCCAGAAATCAAAATCGAAATTCTGGTTCCTGATTTCCGTGGTCGTATTGATGCCGCACTCGATATTTTAGCGACTGAGCCACCAGATGTATTTAACCACAACCTAGAGACAGCGCCTGCGCATTACCGCAAAGCCCGTCCAGGTGCTAACTATCAGTGGTCGTTAGACTTACTTAAACGCTTTAAAGAGCGTCACCCAAATGTACCAACTAAGTCGGGCTTAATGATGGGGCTAGGCGAAACCAACGAAGAGATTGCTCAAGTATTACGTGACTTACGTGCTCATAACGTAGAAATGCTCACGCTAGGCCAATACTTACAGCCTTCTAAATTCCACTTGCCAGTTGAACGCTACGTGCCACCAGCTGAGTTTGATGAATTAAAAGCCCTAGCGGATGAAATAGGCTTTACTCATGCAGCCTGTGCACCGTTGGTTCGTTCAAGCTACCATGCAGACTTGCAAGCTCAAGGTAAAGAAGTTAAATAACCTGAGCTCTGGTCAAATAACCTTTTCCGTAATTGACCAATAAAAAACAGCGCTCAAGCGCTGTTTTTTTTATGTCTGCAATATCGAAGTAAGGGGCCTATAAAGTTTATAAGGGTTTATCCATTAAAATAGCATCTTCATTGCCATTGTTAGTTTGATAATAATTTTTGCGTCTACCTGACTCACTAAAACCCACTTTCTCGTACAACCCTTTGGCAGAGGTATTTGACTCACGCACCTCTAGCATCATCACAACGGCCTGGGCTTGTTTTGCTTCGCTCAAGAGGTGTCGAATAAGTAATAACCCAAATCCCAGGCCTTGATAGGCAGGCGCCACACAAATATCAAGCAAAGTCGCTTCATCAATAATTTGCTGCACAATCGCAAAGCCTAATAACTGTACTCTGCTGCTTAATGCCGATAGTACGATATAAAGACCAAAACAATCTGCGATAACGGCTTCTGGTCCAGGGATGGGTGTGTGCTTGGTTTTCAATAGTGGTCATCGCAGCCACATCATCAATACTCAGATGAATCACACCATAGGCTTCAGTGTTGTGCATTATAACCACCATCAGTAGTGTGTTTTTTATCAAGATGCTGGCTAATTTGTTGCCAAAGTTGACGTTTCTCTTGCGGGTTTACAGGTAAGTCGCTTAACGGCGCACTGACTATCCAGGCCACTCTCGGCCTGACTTTAACTTTACGCATATCCCAAACAACTTGAGTGCCTTTCACCATTTCGCAATCAAATTCACAATCTTCTATTTTCACACTTAATAACCGCAACACATCAGCAATTAATGTCTCATCAGAGAGATCGGCGTCAAGATCGTGCAACACAAGGTAGGGTTTTATCGGCTTATCAGCACTGCGCCAACGAGTAATATTCATTGCATCTAAAAAAGCAGATTGATCCATTAGGCTCTCATTGCTAACAATTAATTCACTCCTAAGCATAACAGCTAAGCGCTAAGGTAAAAAGAGAGCTATCACACGCTATTACCCTGCGCTACATTATTAGCCGTTATAACATTGGGCTAATGATATTAAATATCCACCCAATAAAGGTAAATGAAATCAGCAAAATACTAAATACAATCATCAGCAAGCGCCATTGCATTACTTGTTTCAGTAAAATGAATTCAGGGAAACTTGCAGCAACCGTGGCCATACAAAATGCCAATGTGGTACCAATGGGCAAGCCATTGATGATAAGGCTTTCCATGATAGGGATAACCCCTGTTGCATTTGAATACAACGGAATACCCACCAAAACAGCAACGGGCACAGACCACCATTGGCCATTGCCTAAGTGAGCTTCAATCCAGCCGTCGGGAACAAAACCATGTAATGCCGCGCCTAACCCAACCCCAATAATGACCCACTTCCATACTCTACCGAATATTTCTAGCATCTCATCTTTAGCAAATTGATGTCGCTCAGCTAATGTCAGCGAGGTAGATGGGGTTTGGTTAGGCTGATTATCATTCGTTTTTGCTTGTACCCTCTCTAACGCTTTAGCCGCGAAAGATTGCAGCCAACGTTCTGCGTGAATGACATCTAAAAATGCCCCAGCCAAGATGCCAACTGACATACCAACAGCGACATAAATAACAGTAAACTTCCATCCCAACAGGCTAATTAGCAACAAAATAGCCACTTCGTTGATCAGCGGTGAGGTGATCAAAAAAGCCATAGTGATCCCAACAGGGATCCCGGCGGAGGTAAAGCCTAAAAAGACAGGGATACTCGAACAAGAACAGAAAGGAGTGACAGAACCAAAAACCGATCCCATAAAATAACCGACAAAGCGATTTTTACCGGCTAAATAATCTCTCACTCTTTCAACATTCAGCGAGGCTCTAATCAGTGCGATGACGTAAATCATCAATATCAGTAACGCAAAAATCTTAGTGGTATCTTCAATAAAGAAATGCACCGCATCTGCAAGCTTGGTACTTGGGTCTAAATTAAAGACTGTAAACGTTAACCACGTTGCCAAATCAGAAAAAATTTGCAACATAATGAAACCGCCTTAAAGCATACTGTTATCACAACACTTATGCATTGAAGTTACTAGGTAGAAGTATTATTACCTATATATATGGAATTTCATATGTTCTAGATCAAATTTTATAAAATTTGTCTAACAACAGTTTTTTACTCGCTCAGGGCGGCCACCCATTTGGCGTAACTTAACGGTATTCTGGTCTAAAAACTCACTATTCTGGCTTGTTACTTCGTTAAAAATAACTTTAGCCCATTGTGGTAAATCAGCATTAATACGATAAAAAATCCATTGTCCCTGACGGCGATCGACCAATATGCCACATTTGCGTAACTGAGCTAAATGGCGCGATATTTTAGGTTGAATCTCTTGTAAGGCTTCTGTCAATTCACACACACATAGCTCACCTTCTTGTTGGATCAACATTAAGCAGCGCAAGCGAGTTTCATCAGCTAAACATTTAAAAAATTGAATTGGAGTAATCATTAAGCACCTTAAACCGAATGAATGAAACGTGTGATCTTATCGTACCTGACTTAATTTACTGCTCAGATTGCGAATCACAGACAATAATGTTATCAGGAAGCTTAAACCGACGACACCATTACATTAACGTTTAACGGCAAGGGATCACAAAATTAACACTTGAGTATCACCATTTACCGCTACCTGCGCTAGAGGGCAGTGTATCAAGAATCAGTTTGGCCATAACAATGTTCAATATTGTTGTTCAGTAACGCAAAAAGCCACAGAGAGTATCTGTGGCTTTGTTTCAACTTCACGAATATCAATTAATAGGCTGTTTTAACCCCAAAACTACGAATATAAAATACCCGAGGCCAGTGCCAGCTTCTGGCTTTAATTGCATCGGTTTATGCAACTTAATTAACTGCGACACCTTACTTTGTGGATCGTCCAAATCGCCAATCACTCGAGCCTCAGACGGGCAAGCATCGACGCAAGCAGGGTTCAAACCTTGGTCAAGGCGATGATCACAGAAGGTACATTTTTCTGTGATCCGCTTTGGTCTGGTTACAGGGTAAGTATCTCCTCGTTCAGGATTTTCATTAGGCGATGCATTGGCGCCGCTGCGTTTTAACAATAATCGTGGTGAAGCTGTACCATGCGCTACCACCTCAGAATCATCTTGCCAGCGACGATGAGGGGTGCTTGAGTTAAAGCTAATCACACCATATGGACATGCACGCATACATTTTTTACAGCCAATGCATTCATCATTA
Organism: Shewanella phaeophyticola; assembly: GCF_025398315.1. Lineage (GTDB taxonomy): Bacteria > Pseudomonadota > Gammaproteobacteria > Enterobacterales > Shewanellaceae > Shewanella > Shewanella phaeophyticola. The sequence continues at coordinate 385,465 of NZ_JAODOQ010000001.1, read as the reverse complement.
TTTTGCAGGGTTAAACCACGTTCATCTTTATACATTGCGCCAGTTGGACAAACGTTAACACAAGCGGCATCATCGCAATGATTACACAATGTTGGTATATAGGTATATTTTACGTCAGGAAAAATCCCTTCAGTCGTCGCAATATGATGCGACCAATGAATACCATCACTCGTGTTGTTTTCTGATTTACAGGCTAAACTGCAGCCACCGCATCCTACACATTTTTGTAAGTCAACTACCATTCCTAATCTCATAATGGATTACCTCATACTTTCTCAACACGAACACGGATATGACCATAAAATGCCGACGCACCACTTAACCGGTCGTATTTATCAGCAATAAGATCATTATTTGAACCACCTCTCGCGGTGACACCAAACTCAGTACTGGCATAACGACCGTAAGCCCAATGGCCTTGTCCAAAGCATTTTGCAATCGTACCAGGACGCACTCCTTCCCATAACTTGGCTTTACACGTTAACGAACCAACTGGGCTTGAGATCCGAATATCATCACCGTCTTTGAGCCCCAATGCTTTACCGTCAATAGGATTAAATTTAGCAACATCTTGATTAGCTACATCACCAGGATCGACATCTTTAAACTCGTAAACCCATGGACTATTTGCTGAACGGCCTTCTTTATTAAGACGAGATTTTTGATCCACTAATAACAATGGGAATTGCGCTTCATCACCAAAACGATAAGGTTGCTCATAATGGGGGACAAAGGCTAGCTGACCACGAGCCTGGTAATCACAGGCTTGCATGACATCATCAATACTGACTTTGTGTTTGTCGGCATGACCTTGTAAGGCTTTTTCTAATGTTTTACTGAAAAACTCAAACTTGTGGGTTGCTGTTTTAAATTTGCTCCAACGGGATTCAAGTTTGTAAGGACTACTATTCCATACTCCCTTTTGAACGAACTCATCCCAAGAGTTTAGTTTTTCACCGTATTTAGATGCATCTCCTTGCCATAGTGGTGCGGTAACAAATTTAACCATCACTTTGGCAAAGTCCGCTTCGTTTTCAGCCGGCTTACCAGTTTCAGGATCAAGAATTTGTTCGTTAATATAACGCCATGGTGCATCAAAACCTTTATCAGCAAGCTTTTTGGCAAGCATATAAGGAATTTCAGACTCATCAATTCGTGTATCCCACAAACGTTTTATTGACGGTTGTTGTATGGATACTTGATGTACCCCATTACCAATAGAATCTAACACGCCCCACTTTTCAAACATGTGGTGACTCGATGGTAATAGTACGTCAGCAAACCAACTAAACTCAGAAACGTTAGTAGTAACGTGCGCCATAAAGTCCACCTTGGTTAAGGCTTCATCCCAACGCTGTCCTTCTGGATTAGAGAAATTAAAGTTATTGAAATAAGCCAGCATCACCTTAATGTTGTATGGATCTTGATTACGAATACCGTTAGCGGCATTGGCGGTGATCACCCCACCCCCCGATTTACCTTTCTTTAATGCTGGGAATTCAAGACGACCACGTTGATCAATTTTTTCTTTCTTGGTGCCTGCTTTAGCAATGCTATCTAAATAAGCACCGTCATCTGGATATTCTTTTAACAAAGGTATTTTGTTGCCCGGAAATAACCCACCTTTACTATCAATTGCACCAAATACGCCATTTAAGGCATGACAGGCGATTGAAGTGTAGGTTCCTCGCACTTGCATCACCGCGCCGCGAGATGTCCAGACTTGCACAGCGGGAGCCGCCGCCCCCATGTCCTTGGCTATAGCAATAATGGTTTTAGGATCGATACCCGTTATTTTATTTGCCCATTCAGGCGTGTAATCTTTGAGTGCTTCATTCCACCAAGCAACTAAACCGTAAGTATGGTTTTCTTTAAAGCTTTCGCTAGCAACACTTTCTCCAGCCTTAAATAGGTTTTTACCCGCAATAAAATCGCCAACAAAAGGCTTGTGCCATAAACCTTCAACTAAAGCTACATGGGCAATGGCGAGTGCCAAAACACTGTCTTGGCCAGGCTCAATAGGCACCCATTTATGCGCTTTCGCCGCAGAAGCTGAAAATCTTGGATCAACGACAACGACTTTTGTATGCTCTAGGGCATCTCCCCAAGACTTAGAGTAAAACGATACTTGACGGTTACTGGCGATAGGATCGGCACCAAAAGACAAAATAAATTTAGCATTGTTAATATCGTATTGGTTGTAACCCCAGTTACCGTCTAAATAATATGGTCCCATTTTATGGGCTTCTGCACATACTGAACTGTGGGATATATTGTTTGGAGATCCAATAAGATGAGTCATTTTTTTATAAAGTAAATCATTAATATGGGAGTATCGCCCTCGTAGCAGTGCGTACTTGTGAGTTTCGTTGTTTGCACGTAACTCAATGATTTTTTCTGCTAGCATGTCGAGTGCTCTGTCCCACGAGATCGGTACAAATTTAGGATCTTGATCTCGACCCTTTTTAGGATTGGTTCGCATCATTGGCGTACGCAATCTATCTGGGTCATAAACCTGCTGTAGACTCAAGTGTTGTCGAGGACAACTCGACATACCATGTACACCAGAGCTAGGGTTACCACGAACCTTTACCGCTCGACCATCCATGACATAGATTTGTTTTGCACACCAAGAAGTACAACCTTGGCAGGTAGTGGCTACCCACTCTCCGGTACCTGTTCGTAGCAAAGGTGCTGGTAATTCTGCAGCAATACTCTCGACAATGGGTGTAAACGATAACGTCCCACCCAGACCGGTTAATGCCGTCGTTGCCGCGGTTGATTTGAGCAGCTGACGCCGACCAATGCTGACTTGATTTTTTTGACTCATTATCCACACTCCTTATAAGGGTATGGGAAATAATATATACACATTACGTTATATATCTGCGATTAAGATCAATAAACCGCTTTTATTGTAGCCTTGTTGTAATATATTTGTGAACGATGGCGATGATTAGTACCAAAATGTGATGGCAAACAACAAATTGTTATTTAAGCATTTTCTAATTTTTATAATCACTCTATTAATACTCAAGATGATTGACTCTGTTAATATCAAGTGTATAGTACATACGGATTTTCATATATGTTATATTCAACTGAGATTTTGAAAATATGAGACTGTCAAATCAAAGTCGTGATTTGATGACTTCGCTAAACGCTGCGAGTAAAAGTACACAGCAACATGCGCATTGGTGCACCAAGTTTAAACCAATGATTAAAATAGCGAGATTTTTATGATTTACGGTAGGTAATAACTATCATTTTAGGAGGTTATATGTGGTTGGCCGGAGCAATTTTTGTTCTTACCATAGTGTTAGTAATTTGGCAGCCTAAGGGTTTAGGCATTGGCTGGAGTGCCTCTTTAGGGGCAATACTCGCCTTGATGTTAGGTGTAGTGCATTTAGGCGATATCCCCGTTGTATGGGATATTGTTTGGAATGCAACAGCCACATTTATTGCAGTTATTATTATCAGTTTATTATTAGATGAGTCAGGTTTTTTCGAATGGGCAGCGCTTCATGTTGCACGTTGGGGCAACGGCCGTGGACGGTTATTATTTAGTTATATTGTGTTATTAGGTGCCAGTGTCGCTGCATTGTTTGCCAATGATGGTGCCGCGCTCATATTAACCCCTATCGTCATCGCAATGTTATTAGCATTAGGCTTTAGCAAAGGGGCAACGTTAGCCTTTGTCATGGCAGCTGGCTTTATTGCAGACACCGCAAGTCTGCCTTTAATTGTCTCTAATCTGGTTAATATCGTGTCAGCTGACTTTTTTGATATTGGGTTTAATCAGTATGCCGCGGTTATGGTTCCTGTTGATATAGCAGCCATTATTGCCACCTTAATCATGTTGCATTGGTTTTTCCGTAAAGATATTCCTGCCACTTATGACGTACAAAAGCTGCGCCAACCCAAAGAGGCGATTAAAGATTTACACACCTTTAAAACCGGTTGGGGCGTATTAGCGCTGCTGTTAGTTGGATTTTTTGGCCTAGAACCACTTGGCGTGCCTGTCAGTTTAGTGGCTGCGGTAGGCGCATTTGTTTTATTTGTCGTGGCTAAAATGGGACACATCATCGACACCAGTAAAGTAATTCGTGGTGCCCCATGGCAAATTGTGGTGTTTTCGCTTGGTATGTATTTAGTGGTTTATGGTCTGCGTAATGCAGGGTTAACCGACTACTTATCTAGCATATTAAATAGTTTTGCTCAGCAAGGGCTTTGGGTTGCGACCATGGGTACAGGCTTTTTAGTCGCGTTTTTATCATCCATCATGAATAACATGCCAACTGTTCTGGTTGGCGCCTTGTCTATTGATGGTAGTGATGCCACTGGCGTGATTAAAGAAGCAATGATTTACGCCAATATCATCGGCAGTGATTTAGGTCCTAAAATCACCCCAATCGGTAGCTTAGCTACCTTGTTGTGGCTCCATGTTTTGGCTCAAAAAGACATTAAAATTAGTTGGGGATACTATTTCAAAGTCGGAATAGTAATGACCTTACCCGTGTTATTTGTCACGCTCGCGGCACTTGCACTGCGGTTATCAATCTAACGGTTACAGAAAGCACTAAAACTCGCTTTTAGTGCTTTCTGACTCACTCGTGATAAACAAATCAACGTTATATCCATCGGCAATACAGTAAATAGCGTGTTATTGCCATATTACATCATCAAAATGGGGGCAAATATATTACTCCAAACGTAGTAAACACCAATCGCAATAAATACCCCACCGGTGATCTTTCTAGCCCAATGTTCAAATGTCATCAAATGGTTATAGGCACTCGCCACTTTATTTGCGCTAATCCCTAACAGGATCGCAAATAACAACACGGGTAAACCGGTAGCAATGCCATAAATAGCCGGAAGCGCAATACTCGACTGAGACTCCAATGCCAGAGGCAATAGTGAACCAAAAAATAATGCCGCTGATGTAGGGCAAAAAGACAAGGCAAACAATACCCCAAGTAATAACGCCCCAACGTAACCTTGTGGGTTAATTTTGGCTTTTAGGGTTTCGATTAAATCTCCCTTGCCCGGTAAGCGTAAGGTCAGTAACTCCAGCAAAAACATCCCCACTAGAATTAAAATAGGTCCCAGTAACAGGTTCATGTATTTTTGCAATACTACCGACAATGACACCGCCGACAGTAAACTGCCAACCAATATTACACCTAAGGCCAAGTAACTAAGCATGCGTCCTAAAGTATAAGCCAGCCCAGTAAAAATCACTTTAGGCGGCGATTGAACACCTTTACTGATATACGAAATCGCCGCGACATTTGTCGCTAATGGGCACGGACTAATAGATGTTAAGATGCCGAACCAAAATGCCGACACCAACATAATTGACCATTCATCCATGAGAATGCTGTATCATTGAGTCAATCTCTTCCGCTAAATAACCTTGATAGGCTGCTTCATCATTAGCAAGTTCCCATATCCTATCTAAACGGCGCCAATCTGTTTCAACACCATTTTTAGCGTTGGCAATCACAACCGTTCTAAAGATTAATTGGTAGTCATCAATGAAGTGCTGGTTTTCATTTAAGTCTACGTTGACGATATTTAATTGAACTTGGCCATCGTTGACTTGTTGCGAAAAATATTGGTTCAAGGTGTCTTTAGTGAACCCCTCCATCCTAACGCATGTGGTGCATCGCTGATTACCATGAAAGTAATAAACATTAATGCCATCTTTGAGTTGTTGCTTCACACTGACGGAGTCATTACCGTTATCCGCTGATGCAGTAAATTGCTGGTAGCCAACTAAAGCAACGCCTAGACAAACAACGCTCAATAACAAAAACCTAACGATGGTTTTAGCATTCATAGAGCCTCCGTCTAATTAGAATTTTGCATAAGGTTTGAGCAGCGCAACAATTTCTTCAACACTGGCTAAACGGCCACTCATCACAACCTGCTCATCAACCACTAAAGCTGGCGTCGACATCACACCATAATCCATAATTTGGGCAATATCTGTCACTTTTGAGATCTGAAAATCTAGGTTATGCACTTTTGCCGCTTCGGCAGCTGCTTCTGCAAGCTTTTGACACTTAGTACACCCTGTGCCGAGTATTTTAATTTCCATAATAGTTCTCCGATTAATGATGCTTCACTCAATTGGTCATTTTACCTTTTGACCAAATGTAAGATAAAAATTAATCCATTAATGTGATCTGTTGCTGAATTTGGTTATTCAATACAACATCAATGCAATCTAACGAACTCAGCAAGCATGGCATTTTTAATGAGTAAAAAATTTGTTTGCCACGCTTGTCCATATTCACAACACCAGCATGACGTAATACAGCCAAATGCTTAGAAATTGTCGAGAAATCAACATTAACTTCCTCTACAAATTCACAGACACATTTTTCGCCATCGGCCAGTTGCTCAACTATCCACAAGCGAGTTGGATGGCCAAGCGCTTTAAAAATGTTCGCTTTAACTTTTGTTCTTTCTTTCATAAACCCTACTTTCATTAGAAAAACACGTCGAAATATTCAATATACAACAACCTCATCAAAGCACCTTATTATGATAATATTTCGACAGTTACCTAACTATAGTAATTAAACCCTCAAGTTAACACAAACAAATGAACTTAACCGATACGGCGAACATGACCTCATCAATATGGCACAGCATATACTGACGATAAGTCATAACCGACTTGCCCATGTTAATTCACTATTAAAACTGACTAAGAGAAATCAATCACAACATCGAAATTAATACTTACCAAAGTTAATGATAATGCGAATGCAAAAGACACAGACACAAAATTATCAGGGGAAACCTAGCACTAGCCCAAAGGTCATATTTTGTCGAAGTATTCCCGAAAGCGAATTAGAACAGACACGAATGATTTAATCTATTTGTATATGAAGTTAATGAGCAAGAGATTAACTAGGTAATAAGTTGGTAGGACGTTGAAATTAAAATTCAGAAAAGACAAAGGCCTAGCATTACTGCTAGGCCTTCTAAATTTGGCAGGGGTGGCAGGACTCGAACCCGCAACCATCGGTTTTGGAGACCGCTGTTCTACCAATTGGAACTACACCCCTGTTGACGAGGGCATTATGCTAAAACCCCTTCCAAAGGTAAAGTACTTTTTTGAAATATCAGTTTAATTGCAGTTTTTTCAGGCAGACTAGCGTATTTATTAAACCAGAAAATGTAATATTGAAATTAACTAGCAATATCTCCAATACTTTGAGTAATCATACCATTCCGCGTTAATTAGTTTTGACTCAGCGAGTGTTCAAAAGGCTTAAACAAGGCCATGACTATATGTGTAGTGATCTCTTTAGAAGTCATGCAACGCAGTGTAAGCCCTTTTAAAGCTCGCCTGAATGGAATACCCCTGCAGCTTTTGTTCTGCGTTATCGCTATTTGAAAGGGAAAACCATGACTACTGTAATCAAAAGCCATTGTAAGCATTATGAGAGATCACTTATTAATGCGGATTGGTATTATTCCTCAGAGCAAAACCCAATAGAGCAGGTATGGCAATGGTTAAGACAGCATTGTTTGGTAAATAGGTTTTAGGTTATAACGATATCGTTGAACAGTGTTGCAGTGCTTGGAATACGTTTAGTCAGTGCAATGACAGGGTAAAAAGTTTGTGCACACGAGACAGGGCTAATATGGGCAAAGTCTAATGCGAATTGGTATGATGCAAAAGCTCAAATTCCAGACGTAATAAAGCCCGTTACGTTAGCAACGTCGAATCAATTAGGCGTCTGTAAATGACCTATTCTCACATGGGCATATCGACCACACTGCTATCTTGCTCAATTTGATAAATACAGATTGATGTATAAAACTCAAATTCGAGACGTAAAAAAGCCCGATGCATTAGCAACGGGCTTTCGTACTTATTAGGCGTCTGGAAATGACCTACTCTCACATGGGGAGACCCCACACTACCATCGGCGATACTGTGTTTCACTTCTGAGTTCGGAATGGGATCAGGTGGAATCACAGCTCTATGGTTTCCAGACAAAAAATTGTACGGAACAAATTTTTAACGCACTTTAGTGCGGCTCGTTAGGGTCAAATACATGGATGTATTTGATAAATTGCTCCTCTATCTAATGCTACATAGAGCATTAAATAATAATTCGAAAAGCTGATTGCTTTGAGTCTCTACACACCACTTAAGTGCTCTATTCTAATACTAAGTATCAGTAAAACCCATCTGGGTTGTATGGTTAAGCCTCACGGGTCATTAGTACAAGTTAGCTCAACGCCTCACAACGCTTACACACCTTGCCTATCAACGTAGTAGTCTCCTACGACTCTTTAGAGAGCTTAAAGCTCTAGGGATGACTCATCTTAGGGCTCGCTTCCCGCTTAGATGCTTTCAGCGGTTATCGATCCCGAACGTAGCTACCGGGCAATGCTATTGGCATAACAACCCGAACACCAGCGGTTCGTCCACTCCGGTCCTCTCGTACTAGGAGCAGCCCCCTTCAATCATCCAACGCCCACGGCAGATAGGGACCGAACTGTCTCACGACGTTCTGAACCCAGCTCGCGTACCACTTTAAATGGCGAACAGCCATACCCTTGGGACCGACTTCAGCCCCAGGATGTGATGAGCCGACATCGAGGTGCCAAACACCGCCGTCGATATGAACTCTTGGGCGGTATCAGCCTGTTATCCCCGGAGTACCTTTTATCCGTTGAGCGATGGCCCTTCCATTCAGAACCACCGGATCACTATGACCTACTTTCGTACCTGCTCGACGTGTATGTCTCGCAGTTAAGCTGGCTTATGCCATTGCACTAACCGTACGATGTCCGACCGTACTTAGCCAACCTTCGTGCTCCTCCGTTACTCTTTGGGAGGAGACCGCCCCAGTCAAACTACCCACCAGGCACTGTCCCGAACCCCGATAAGGGGCCGCGGTTAGAACATCAAAACTACAAGGGTGGTATTTCAAGATTGACTCCACACAAACTAGCGTTCATGCTTCAAAGTCTCCCACCTATCCTACACATGTAGGTTCAATGTTCAGTGCCAAGCTATAGTAAAGGTTCACGGGGTCTTTCCGTCTAGCCGCGGGTATACGGCATCTTCACCGCAATTTCAACTTCACTGAGTCTCGGCTGGAGACAGCGTGGCCATCATTACGCCATTCGTGCAGGTCGGAACTTACCCGACAAGGAATTTCGCTACCTTAGGATCGTTATAGTTACGGCCGCCGTTTACCGGGGCTTCGATCATGAGCTTCTCCTTACGGATAACCCAATCAATTAACCTTCCGGCACCGGGCAGGCGTCATACCGTATACGTCATCTTGCGATTTTGCACAGTACTGTGTTTTTGATAAACAGTTGCAGCCACCTGGTATCTGCGACTCCCAACAGCTTAGAGAGCAAGTCTCATCACCGTCAGGAGCGTACCTTCTCCCGAAGTTACGGTACCATTTTGCCTAGTTCCTTCAGCCGAGTTCTCTCAAGCGCCTTGGTATTCTCTACCCGACCACCTGTGTCGGTTTGGGGTACGATTTCTACTAACCTGAAGCTTAGAAGATTTTCCTGGAAGCATGGCATCAACTACTTCATCACCTTAGTGACTCGTCATCAGCTCTCGGCCTTAAGATTTCCCGGATTTGCCTAAGAAATCAGCCTACCACCTTAAACGCGGACTACCAACGCCGCGCTAGCCTAGCCTTCTCCGTCTCTCCATCGCAGTTAGCAAAAGTACAGAAATATTAATCTGTTTCCCATCGATTACGCCTTTCGGCCTCACCTTAGGGGTCGACTCACCCTGCCCCGATTAACGTTGGACAGGAACCCTTGGTCTTTCGGCGAGGGAGTTTTTCACTCCCTTTATCGTTACTCATGTCAGCATTCGCACTTCTGATACGTCCAGTGTGGGTTACCCCTTCACCTTCAACCGCTTACAGAACGCTCCTCTACCGCGCATCTCTAATGAAATGCACCCGTAGCTTCGGTGGTATGTTTAGCCCCGTTACATCTTCCGCGCAGGCCGACTCGACTAGTGAGCTATTACGCTTTCTTTAAATGATGGCTGCTTCTAAGCCAACATCCTAGCTGTCTAAGCCTTCCCACATCGTTTCCCACTTAACATACACTTTGGGACCTTAGCTGACGGTCTGGGTTGTTTCCCTTTTGACGACGGACGTTAGCACCCGCCGTCTGTCTCCCGTATAGCACTCATTGGTATTCGGAGTTTGCAAAGGGTTGGTAAGTCGGGATGACCCCCTAGCCTTAACAGTGCTCTACCCCCAATGGTGTTCGTACGAGGCGCTACCTAAATAGCTTTCGAGGAGAACCAGATATCTCCCGGTTTGATTGGCCTTTCACCCCCAGCCACAAGTCATCCGCTCATTTTTCAACATAAGTCGGTTCGATTCCTCCAGTTGATGTTACTCAACCTTCAACCTGCCCATGGCTAGATCACCGGGTTTCGGGTCTACACCTTGCAACTAAACGCGCAGTTAACACTCGGTTTCCCTACGGCTCCGCTATTCGCTTAACCTCGCTACAAAATGTAAGTCGCTGACCCATTATACAAAAGGTACGCAGTCACGGTCTCAAGAACCGCTCCCACTGCTTGTACGTATACGGTTTCAGGTTCTATTTCACTCCCCTCACAGGGGTTCTTTTCGCCTTTCCCTCACGGTACTGGTTCACTATCGGTCAGTCAGGAGTATTTAGCCTTGGAGGATGAATCTCTCCATATTCAAACAGGATGTCACGTGTCCCGCCTTACTCGTTTTCATCAATGGTTAGTTTTCGTGTACGGGGCTATCACCCTGTGCCGCTGTGCTTTCCAACACATTCCACTAACACCCCACTGACTTAAGGGCTAATCCCCGTTCGCTCGCCGCTACTAGGGGAATCTCGGTTGATTTCTTTTCCTCCGGGTACTTAGATGTTTCAGTTCCCCGGGTTTGCCTCTACACACTATGTATTCATGTGCAGATACTCACTTATGTGAGTGGGTTTCCCCATTCGGACATCGTTAGCTCAAATGCTTGTTACTAGCTCGCCAACGCTTTTCGCAAGTTACTACGTCCTTCATCGCCTCTGACTGCCAAGGCATCCACCGTATACGCTTGGTCACTTAACCATACAACCCAAATGAGTTTCACTTACGTGAACTCTGGGTCATATCATGACCAGCTGGTTTTTACTTTGATAATTCATGCACTTTCGCACACGAAATCGCCTTAGTTTTTAGAATATTCAAGACACTTAAACAGTGTTTTGAGAACTCAAGTGTTAATGCTTTCGCATTAACGTTTTTCGCACTAACCTAATCACACAAACAACAACGAATCGTCATTTATGCGCCTTTTAGTTAGTACTATCAGCTTTCCAAATTGTTAAAGAACAATGCTTACCGGCTCGCGGGGCATTTTCGCTCTACTTCCGAAGAAGTTAACAAGCAATCTGTGTGAACACTCAAGCACATGGATGTGCTGTGTGCAATAAACGCACGGATGCAGTTTATTGCCTACCAAGTATCGAGCTAGTCGTATAGGTAAGGAGGTGATCCAGCCCCAGGTTCCCCTAGGGCTACCTTGTTACGACTTCACCCCAGTCATGAACCACAAAGTGGTGAGCGTTCTCCCGAAGGTTAAACTACCCACTTCTTTTGCAGCCCACTCCCATGGTGTGACGGGCGGTGTGTACAAGGCTCGGGAACGTATTCACCGTAGCATTCTGATCTACGATTACTAGCGATTCCGACTTCATGGAGTCGAGTTGCAGACTCCAATCCGGACTACGACGTACTTTGTGAGATTAGCTCCACCTCGCGGCTTTGCAACCCTCTGTATACGCCATTGTAGCACGTGTGTAGCCCTACTCGTAAGAGCCATGATGACTTGACGTCGTCCCCACCTTCCTCCGGTTTATCACCGGCAGTCTCCCTAGAGTTCCCACCATTACGTGCTGGCAAATAAGGATAGGGGTTGCGCTCGTTGCGGGACTTAACCCAACATTTCACAACACGAGCTGACGACAGCCATGCAGCACCTGTCTTAGAGTTCCCGAAGGCACACCAGAATCTCTTCCGGCTTCTCTAGATGTCAAGAGTAGGTAAGGTTCTTCGCGTTGCATCGAATTAAACCACATGCTCCACCGCTTGTGCGGCCCCCGTCAATTCATTTGAGTTTTAACCTTGCGGCCGTACTCCCCAGGCGGTCTACTTAATGCGTTAGCTTGAGAGCCCAGTGCTCAAGGCACCAAACTCCGAGTAGACATCGTTTACGGCGTGGACTACCAGGGTATCTAATCCTGTTTGCTCCCCACGCTTTCGTGCATGAGCGTCAGTCTTTGTCCAGGGGGCCGCCTTCGCCACCGGTATTCCTCCAGATCTCTACGCATTTCACCGCTACACCTGGAATTCTACCCCCTCTACAAGACTCTAGTTCGCCAGTTCCAAATGCAATTCCCAGGTTGAGCCCGGGGATTTCACATCTGGCTTAACAAACCGCCTGCGCACGCTTTACGCCCAGTAATTCCGATTAACGCTCGAACCCTCCGTATTACCGCGGCTGCTGGCACGGAGTTAGCCGGTCCTTCTTCTGTAAGTAACGTCACAGCTAACGAGTATTAATCGTTAACCTTTCCTCCTTACTGAAAGTGCTTTACAACCCGAAGGCCTTCTTCACACACGCGGCATGGCTGCATCAGGGTTTCCCCCATTGTGCAATATTCCCCACTGCTGCCTCCCGTAGGAGTCTGGCCGTGTCTCAGTCCCAGTGTGGCTGATCATCCTCTCAGAACAGCTAGGGATCGTCGCCTTGGTGAGCCATTACCTCACCAACTAGCTAATCCCACCTAGGTTCATCCAATCGCGAAAGGCCTGAAGGTCCCTCCTTTCCCCCGTAGGGCGTATGCGGTATTAGCAGTCGTTTCCAACTGTTATCCCCCTCGACTGGGCAGATCCCTAGGCATTACTCACCCGTCCGCCGCTCGTCAGCAAAGTAAGCAAGCTTACTTTCTGTTACCGCTCGACTTGCATGTGTTAGGCCTGCCGCCAGCGTTCAATCTGAGCCATGATCAAACTCTTCAATTAAAGTTTTTTCGAGACAAAGTCTCGGCTCAATGAATTCTGATTGCTTATCTCACCGAAGTGAAACAAATCTTTTGTACATATTGCTATGAACATTCATCGTTGCATTGAGTTTAAATTTTTTGATTGCCTACATTCCGAAGAACAAGAAGACAATTTCGAATAACTCAACACCTGTGAATGTCCACACAGATTTCTTGTTTTGATTGTTAAAGAGCGTTGATGCCTTATTTCATGCACCGCCGTTAGACGCTAGGTCGTTGGCTTGGGAGGCGTATTCTACGCTTTCCCGTGTTGGCGTCAAGTGTTTTTTCAAACTTTCTTTTCGCTGTTGAATACAATGTTTTTAAGCACTTAATTCAACCTAACCTGGTGACTGCTTTCGCTGTCTGCCGTGTCAGTGGATGCGCATTATAGGCACCATGAGATTTAGTGCAACCCCTTTTTTAACAGTTTTTTCTAAAAACAGTTCAAGCGAACACTATTCGAACAGAACGCATTAAAAACGGTTAAAAGCTCAACACAAAAGCCAATACAGAGAGCTTTTACGGTTAAATAGACTATAAAGGCCAGTTATTTTCGGTCTCATTAACATGATGAACAGACTTTGATAAGTAAGTGAGTGCTGATAATGACGATACCGATATATGATTAAGCGAAGATAGTGAACCTCATTACAATCCTGCCAGTCATCACTCTCTACCTTCTAATAGAAATAAACTCTATATGAAATGTCACTGTAGCTTTAAATGAGGCGGCGAGATGTTTTTAGCATCTATTTAAAAGCAAACTATGTTCAAGCACTCCAAGTCTGCGCAGACATTAACCGTTAGTTATTTTGGGCAGACTTTAACTATAGTACATATACAGTCTATGGGATCAAAAAGTGATGCTTTTAAAAAAAATAACGCCATCGAATTAATGGCGTTATTTATAATGATACAACTTAGCAGTTATCAGGTTGATTTTGGAAGCGATACTATTGTGGATTATCCTTTGTTGGCTTTGCTTGGGCTTTGTCTTCGTCATGAGGTTCTGCCGTGTCTTGCTGCGGTTCTGTTTCATTAGCATCTACTGGCTCATCCCCAACAATATGTTCAACCTTTAACTTTTTAATGGTCTTAATTGTAATGAATGGGCCTGACAATGCATATATATAAAAGCCTAAGCACAAAATAATCGCCGGCTCGACAGAAACGACAACAAACACGCCAACCAATAATAACATGACGATGAAATTGACTTTACCGCGCCAATCGACTTCTTTAAATGAGTGATATCTAAAATTACTTACCATTAACAAGCCTGTTAAGGCAGTGACAAAGGCTACCATATAGCTAATGTTTGTTGGATCGATATCATATTTGCTGCCACTCCAGATACTTCCGGCGATTAATGCGGCAGCGGCTGGACTTGCAAGCCCTTGAAAAAAGCGTTTATCAGCTACACCGACTTGTGTATTAAACCGAGCAAGCCGTAATGCGGCACAAGCACAATAGATGAAAGAAGCCAACCAACCTATTTTGCCTAAATCTTGTAAAGCCCAGTTATAAACTAATATTGCTGGAGCCATCCCAAACGACACCATGTCGGCCATGCTATCGTATTCGGCACCAAAGTCGCTTTGTGTATTAGTGAGTCTAGCGACTCTTCCGTCTAGTCCATCACAAATCATCGCAATAAAAATTGCTATTGCAGCAGATTCAAAGTGACCATTCATAGATGAAATCACGGCATAGAACCCAGAAAAGAGTCCTGCTGTGGTAAATAAGTTAGGTAATAAGTAAATACCTTTATTTTTTACTGTTTGATTGGATGAATTTTGCATACACTTTAAACAATATTGTTTTAGATGTTGGATTTATACTCAAGATAGCATATTTTGGAACAATCAAGCATAGCGTCATTTTAGCCTTGGGAACTCACATGGGAACTTTTCGTTTAGTTATTAGTTTAATCGTTATTACCTTCTGCTGTTTTTTGTATGCTGAACCCATTTATACATGGGTTGATAAAGCTGGCGTAGTGCATTACAGTCAGCAGCCGCCTAAAGATGTAGATGCTACATTAATTTATAGCGAAGATATGGAACCTGCCAAAATAGGGACTCGTACTCCGCAAAGAAAAACGCCACCCACTAAAGAGATGACTGATTTAGAAAAGTCGGCACAGATCATTAATGCACAAGACCAAAAACAAGCTGTAGAAATTTGCGAAAGTGCTAAACACAGCCTTAATGTATTAACGACTCATACCCAGTTAAACCAACAGAATAAAGAAACTGGCGAAACCGTTGCCATGACAGAAGAGCAAAGACAAGCTGCGATTGCCGAAAACACTGAACGGGTAAAGTTATTTTGTCAATAACCTGAGCTCGTGATAATAAACGACTTTCAAACGATCCTTTGCCCTGCTATCTGCATTGAATCAACTTACAATAGTCGCTACATCAAAGTCATTTGAAGCAGTAATGGGGGTTGTGACACAGCCCCGAAGGGCGACTTTATCAGAGTGGTCTTCTTTGTTAGCCTTTCTTAACGTACGACTGCATGGATGCAGGAGATAGAGCAACGCAGGAGCAGTTGCCGAGAACGACTATGTCTTCAAAAGGCTGCCTCGAATACCTCACTGATCATTTTCGCTAAAAGAGCAAATGCTAATGCGGATTGGTATTACCCCTAACTCAGATTAAATATCAAACACTCAAATAAAAAAGGAGCTTTCGCTCCTTTTTTATTTTACACCGTTAGCTTATTGCTCAAATACTAACTGTCCATCGACGACATCGACATTAATCATTTTACCTGGCAATAATTGTCCGCGAAGGAGCTTTTGCGCCAATGGGTTTTCAACCTCTTGCTGTAGCGCACGTTTTAATGGCCGCGCACCATAAACAGGATCAAACCCGGCTTCGGCGATTAGCGATAACGCCGCATCAGTTAACTGAATATCAAACTCTTTTTCTGCCAATCGTTTACGCAATAGTTCAAGTTGAATACTAGCAATGTGTTTAATGTTCTCGGCGTCCAATGGATGGAACACCACAGATTCATCCACACGGTTTAAAAACTCTGGGCGGAAGTTTTGCATCACCACCTCCATCACGCTTTGTTTCATTTCGTCATAACTGGCACGACCAAAGCTTTCCTGGATCCGGTCTGAACCTAAGTTAGATGTCATGATGATAACGGTGTTTTTAAAATCAACCGTACGGCCTTGGCCATCGGTTAACCTGCCGTCATCTAGCACTTGCAGTAAAATGTTAAACACATCTGGATGCGCTTTTTCAACTTCATCAAGCAAAATAACCGAGTAAGGTTTACGTCGAACCGCTTCTGTTAGATAGCCACCTTCTTCATACCCGACATACCCGGGAGGTGCACCGACTAAACGTGACACGGTATGTTTTTCCATAAACTCGGACATATCGATACGCACCAATGCCGATTCGGTATCAAACAAAAACTTAGCCAGTGATTTACATAATTCGGTTTTACCGACACCCGTTGACTTCAAGGAACAAAAATGAACCAATAGGGCGCTGTGGATCAGCAAGACCTGCACGGCTACGACGAATGGCGTTTGATACCGCATCAACGGCTTCATGTTGTCCAATAACCCGCTCGTGTAATGCATCTTCCATGTGCAAGAGTTTTTCGCGCTCACCTTCAAGCATTTTTGAAACGGGAATACCTGTTGCTTTTGACAACACTTCTGCAATTTCAACATCAGTGACTTTATTACGTAATAAGGTCATATCTTGCATTTCAGCTTGTGACGCTAAATCGAGCTGTTTTTCAAGTTCAGGGATCCGCCCATACTGCAATTCGGACATTCTAGTTAAATCACCCGCCCTTCTTGCGACTTCTAAATCTAAGCGAGCTTGTTCAAGATCGGCTTTAATATGCTGAGTGCCTGCAAGAGCTGCTTTTTCAGTATGCCAAATTTCATTGAGCTCAGCAGCGTGGCTTTCTACTTCTTTTAACTCTTGCTGTAAAAAATCTAAACGTTTACGGCTAGCGTCATCGGTTTCTTTACTGAGTGCTTGCTCTTCTAGCTTTAACTGAATAGCACGACGCTCTAATTTGTCTAACGCCTCTGGCTTAGAGTCGATTTGCATACGAATACTCGATGCCGCTTCATCAATTAAGTCGATGGCTTTATCGGGTAACTTTCTATCTGAAATATAACGATGTGACATGGTTGCAGCGGCAACAATGGCAGGATCGGTAATTTCAACATGATGATGCAACTCATAGCGCTCTTTTAAACCACGCAAAATAGCGATGGTGTCTTCAACACTTGGCTCATCAACAATCACTTTTTGAAAACGGCGTTCAAGTGCAGCATCTTTTTCAATGTATTGGCGATACTCATCTAACGTTGTGGCGCCAACACAATGTAAGTCACCACGGGCTAGAGCAGGCTTTAACATATTACCGGCATCCATGGCACCTTCGCCTTTACCTGCCCCCACCATAGTATGCAACTCATCAATAAATAAGATGACTTGCCCTTCTTCTTGCGACAATTCGTTTAATACTGCTTTGAGACGTTCTTCAAACTCACCGCGATATTTTGCACCCGCAATCAACGAGCCCATGTCGAGTGATAACACCCGCTTGTTTTTAATGCCTTCTGGCACCTCGCCATTAATTATTCGTTGAGCTAAACCTTCAACAATGGCCGTTTTACCGACACCTGGCTCACCAATTAATACTGGGTTGTTTTTACTACGGCGTTGCAATACCTGAATGGTGCGGCGAATTTCATCGTCGCGACCAATCACGGAATCCAGTTTGCCCTGCTCTGCGCGTTCGGTTAAATCAACAGTAAACTTTTTCAATGCTTGGCGTTGGTCTTCTGCATTTGGGTCATCAACTTTTTGACCTCCACGCATATCCTCAATGGTTTTTTCCATGAGTTCTTTACTAGCACCCGACTCTTTTAATGCTTTTGACAATGAATCGTTGTTTTCTAAGGCTGCAAGCACAAACAATTCAGACGAAATGTATTTGTCTTTACGTTTTTGGGCGAGCTTGTCGCATAAATTCAGTAGACGGATTAATCCCTGAGACAATTGAACATCGCCACCGGTACCATCGACTTGTGGTAAACGCTCTAACTCTTGAGTCACTGCAGAGCGAAGCGCGCTAACACGAATGCCAGCTTGGGTTAATAATGGATGAATAGAGCCAGAATCTTGATTTAATAGCGCCATCATTAAGTGAGTGGGTTCGATAAATTGATGATCGCGCCCCAAGGCTAATGATTGGGCATCAGAAATAGCAATTTGAAACTTATTAGTCATACGATCGAGTCTCATATAACCTCCTAGGATCTGATACTTACGTAATAGGAAATTAATTCAGAAATGAATAATTTGTTACTTTAAAGATGGGGGCTATTTTTTTTAATTCAAGCTTAAAAATTAATCTAGATCAATAAATCGTCTATTTTTTGAACTCGAACAAATTATTATGATTTTAGCCAGATAAGTGACGCCATGCGGCCGGTGTGATGATCGCGACGGTAAGAAAAATAATCAGAATTATTAAAAGTACACACGTTTGCATTAAATACTTGTGTTACACCAATTTGCGCTAAACGTAACGAAGCAAGGCTCGGTAAATCAGCAAGGTACTTGTTATGATGAGGAGTAAAATATTGCGCGGTTTGAGGGTGTTTTTGCATAAAAGCATCGCGTACTTCTGCGCCGACCTCAAAAGCAGCAGGTCCGATTGCGGATACCAAGATAAGCAATTAAATCTGCAGTGGATGAGTCAAATAATTCAACCGCTTGTTCAATCACGCCAGCACACAACCCGCGCCAGCCTGCATGCACGGCAGCAACTTCAGTACCTTGTTGATTACATAACAGCACAGGCAAACAGTCTGCAGTCATGACTGCACACACGTCACCTGCTTTATTACTGTAACTTGCATCAGCTTTTGTCGGTGAAAGGCTTGTAGAATCCCTCACTGAATCACTCAGTTTTAGATGCGCCATATTCACTACATCTACACCATGCACTTGCTCGAGCCAAAATGGCTCTGCAGGTAAAGATAACCGCTGGCGTAAAGAAGCACGATTAGCCAAAACATGCTGTTGATTATCACCAACATGTAACCCTAAATTTAAACTGTCAAATGGCGGAAAACTCATACCACCATGTCGATCAGTCATCGCTATTGCGACATTATCAGGTAAAGGCCAATCGTGCTGGAGCATTATAAATACTCAATAGGGTTTAATTGCGTATCTTCACGTAATGCTTTGGTCAGCTCCACCATGTCATCAGGAATTGGCGCATGCCAAGTCATGATTTCGCAGGTAAACGGATGCGCTAATTCTAAACGCACCGCATGCAACGCTTGGCGGGTAAAGCCTTTGAGTAATTCAAAAAACTCAGGGCTAGCATTTTTAGGGGGTCTTGGGCGGCCGCCGTAAACTGGATCGCCAACCAACACATGGCCAATATGTGCCATGTGTACACGAATTTGGTGAGTACGACCGGTTTCAAGGCGTAAACGTAAACGCGTATGAGCACGAAACTTTTCAGCGACTCGATAGTGAGTTACAGATGGACGACCACCATGAATCACCGCCATTTGTGTCCGTCTTGTGGCATGACGTTCAATCGGCTCATCAACGGTGCCACCCGCAGTCATAGTACCAAGTACAATGGCTTCATATTCACGTACAATGTCACGCGCTTGCAAGGCTGCAACCAAATGAGTTTGTGCTTCAACGGTTTTGGCAACCACCATCAATCCAGTCGTGTCTTTATCTAAACGATGCACAATACCGGCTCTTGGGACATGCTCAATATCAGGGCAATGATGCAGTAATGCATTCATTAAAGTGCCATCGGCATTACCCGCACCAGGGTGAACAACTAAACCAGCTTGCTTATTAACAACAATAATGTGTTCGTCTTCATAAACGATATTCAGCTCGATATCTTGAGCTTGAGCCCGTACTTCTTCTTCAAGTGTGGCCTCCACTTCTACCAACTGAGACTCGAAAACCTTTTCCCGTGGCTTGTCGACTGTGATACCGTCAATAGTAACTGCACCAGATAGGATCCATTCCTTGATGCGTGTGCGAGAATAGTCAGGGAACAAACCTGCTAATGCTTGGTCTAATCTTAGACCGGTTTGTGTTGCTGTGATCTCGCTTTTTAGATTAATCTCTTGTGTCATAGGAACCGTACCCCAGTTTAGGGGTCCAAAGTGAATGTGCTATCTGTTACAATCGGATGTTTTCTATTTTACCGTGAAATGGAAAAATTCTTAACAACAACTTAAAAAGAATTGAATTCAAGTATGTATAAATTTGCCCAAGGTGCCGCCCTAGTATTACTTTCACTGGCTTTAACAGCCTGTAGTAGCAGTCCAGAAGAAGATGAATTTACAAGAAATGCATCTCCAGATCAGCTCTATACTCAAGCAAGAACATCAATGGAATTAGGAAATTACTCTAAAGCCGTACGTTCACTTGAAGCATTGGATTCTCGTTATCCATTTGGATCGCACAAGACTCAAGTTCAATTAGATTTGATTTATGCGTATTACAAAATGGACGACGCGGCCTCTGGAATTGCTAACATTGATCGCTTTTTACGCCTCAATCCAACGCATCCAAATATTGATTACGTGCATTATATGCGCGGTTTAACCAATATGCAGGCAGATAATTATTTATTTCACGATTTAATGAATATCGATCGTACTGATCGCGATCCTAAAAATGCTCAAGATGCATTTAAAGATTTTGACCGCTTAATTAAATCATACCCAAATAGTAAATATGCTGCGGATGCGCAGCACCGCATGCAGTTTTTGAAAAACCGTTTAGCGCAGTATTCTATTAAGGTAGCCGAGTATTATATCAAAATGAACGCCTGGAGTGCAGCAGCAATTCGTGCGCAGACTGTAATGGAAAAATTCCCAGGTACTCCTGCAACCGAACGCGCTCTCGAAATCATGTCTGAAGCATACGATGAATTAGGTCAAGAAAAGTTACAAGCGCACATTAAAATGGTGATGCGAGCTAACTTTCCGAACAATGAAATACTCACTAACTAGTGATAACACAATATTAAATAAAACGCTCTTCGGAGCGTTTTTTTATAGATGTAAAAATGGCAAACCACTTTTTGAGTGCAAAACCAACTTGCGGGCAGTGATACAAATCCGCATGAGAGAATGCTCTTTAGCGAACATTATTAGTGCAAAATTCGCGACAGCCTTTTGAGGGCATAGTGCGCCCGACAACAGCCCCTAAAGAAGATCACGTTGATAATTTCGCCCTTCGCCCCCCATTTAGGCTTCAAATGACGTTGATACAACTAAACGACGACTAAAATAGCTCGCATTCTAATCAGGTTTGGTATTAAAAAAATGAATAAATTAACGCCGATACGGATAAAATACGTCCAAATAAATCGATTTTTAAGATAAATAGTAAAAACAAGTTGACTCAACAGGCCAAAACCCTTTAAATTGCGTCCGTCGCCCGAATAGCTCAGTCGGTAGAGCAGAGGATTGAAAATCCTCGTGTCCCTGGTTCGATTCCGGGTTCGGGCACCATATTTAGATTGGTGGCTAACGCGACTAATAAAAAATTAACAAAAAGGCCTCGCATTGCGAGGCCTTTTTTGTTTTCAACATTGATGATGGTCAGTACATCCTTGTACTAATACCATATATGGTAAATAAGTGATCAGAGATTGCGTAGGAAAAATCGCTTAGAATAAGGCAGAAATTGCAGCGAGCGAGTTGTTCTACCTTCAAAATTTCTAACGAAGTGATACCAATTCCAGCAATTATCTGGTCATTCAGCGGGAGTTCTGTGTCTTCTAGGCAAGTAATAGGATTGTAGGTATAGTTGCTCTACGTCAAAATACTATTAAGCAGCATAGAAGGTACAGAAACCCGCCTTGCAGGAGACGCTCAGACAGTCCATTTCTTTGTTGCATTGCCTTAAAAGGGAATAACCATTATTTCAACAATGCGCCTCAAACTGAACAGTCTGAGTGACTCTGATTGGTCACATAATTAATGGAAATGGTATGATAAGCGATGTTAACCAGTAAGAATGATCACATTCTTGTGCTGATCGGTATAAATCACATTAATGCAGCCCATCATTACAGCGGCTCGATGTAATCCACCATAAGCTGCACAGTTTGATTACCACGAAACTCATTCACATCTAGCTTATACACAATCCTTGCTTGTTGAATCGTGGCATCTGGCCAAATCGCTAAATCAATATTGAACGCGATACCATCGAGCATTAACGTGCCACAAGGGGTTTCTACGAGTAATTTAAGATGTTTCTCTCCAACAATACGTTGCTGGACAACCCTAAACACCCCATCAAATAATGGCTCCTCAAACGACTGCCCCCATAGCTACTGCATTACGTAAAGTAAATGCGGTATCAAGGCTAATTAACTCGGTAGGTAGCTCCCCATCGGAAAGCAACTCACCGGTTAGTTGCTCATAATCTAGAATATCCCGCACTGCGATATCATAAGCTTGTTTAAACTGCTCAAATGCATCTGCTTTAAGCGATAAACCTGCCGCCATAGCATGGCCACCAAATTTAGTGATCATGCCTGGGTGTTGGCTATTAATACGCTCAAGCAAGTCACGCATATGCAAACCTTTAATTGAACGTGCCGACCCTTTAATTTCGCCATCACCCGCATCGGCAAACGCAATCACAGGGCGGTGATAACGGTCTTTAATCCGAGAGGCTAAGATTCCTATCACCCCTTGATGCCAATCATCTTGAAAGATGGCAATACCCCAGGGTAAATTATCTTCATTGAGCGACACCTGTTGCAAACTTTTAAGCGCTTCTTGTTGCATACCGGTTTCAAGTTCACGACGTTCTTGATTTAAGCCGTCTAACTCGGCAGCCATTCTTCTTGCTCGCATCATGTCATCACACAACAGGGTTTCGACCCCCAGCGCCATTTCATCTAACCGTCCTGCTGCATTTAACCGTGGCTACAACCGCAAAACCAAAATCTGCGGCCACAATTTTATCAGGGTTTCGTTTAGCCACTTCTAGCAACGCCGTGATGCCGACTCGACAACGGCCGCTTCTCACCCGCTGTAAACCAGCATTGACTAAAATACGATTATTAGCATCAAGAGAAACCACATCTGCAACAGTGCCTAATGCAACAATATCCAATAAAGTGCCTAGGTTAGGTTCATTAATGTGGTGTTGTTTATACCAATCTCGTTGTCGCAGCTCTGCCCTCAAGGCTGACATTAGGTAAAAAGCCACACCAACCCCAGCAATCGATTTACTGGCAAACTCACACCCTGATTGATTTGGATTCACAATCACATCGGCATTGGGCAACGATTGCCCTGGTAAATGATGGTCAGTGACCACAACTTGCATACCTAGTAACTTGGCAGCGGCGACCCCTTCGATAGATGAAATACCATTATCGACAGTAATCAATACATCTGCAGATTTAGAATAGGCAACCGCAACAATCTCAGGGCTGAGGCCATAGCCATAGTCAAAGCGATTAGGGATTAAGTAATCCACCTTGTTTGCGCCCATCATCTTTAATGCCAACATACACACGCTGGTTGATGTTGCACCATCGGCATCAAAGTCGCCAACTATTAATATCGACTTTGATGCAGCCATTGCATCAGCGATTAACACTGCGGCTTCAGCTAGGCCTTTCATGGTTTCGGGACGAAGCAATTTGGTTAACACTAATTCGCAGTCTGTCTCTGTGACACCGCGACGAGCATAAAGCTGCTTTAAAAGTGGTGGTAATGATGCCGGTAAGTGTGAATCATCGACTTGCGGACGACGGACTATTTTGTGTGACAAGAGACAACCTTATTCGAACAATGAGTAAACCTTTCAACTCAGGTATTTAATGATAATCAAATGACGACTTAGTTTGTTTGACTCACTTGTAAACGTGAATTGAGATGAAATAATACATAAAAAAAGGTGAGCCTGAGCTCACCTTAGATATTACGCAATAACGACTTGCTTGACGACAACCAATTACAGGTTTGACTCAATCGTACGCAGTAAATCAGCAGGCGGTTGATACCCTGGTACCATAACGCCGTTTTCTAACACTATTGCTGGTGTTCCGTTGACGCCGAATGCTTGACCTAACTGAAACTGTTTCGCAATATCGATATCACAACTTGCCGATGTAACATTGCCGCCCGTTTTGGCTTCTGTCATCGCTTTTAACGGATCTTTAGCACACCATACCGCTTGCATTTCATCAGCATTAGCAGAAGGTATACCTGCACGTGGATAAGCTAAATAGCGAATAGTAATGCCTAAATCGTTATAACCCTGCATTTGGTTATGCAACTTACGGCAAAATCCACAATCCACATCTGTAAAAATAGTCACAACGTGCTTTTCGTCTTTGGCTTTATAAACCAACATATCTTGCTCAAATGGCTTAAGCATTTCTAAACGAGGAGCTGCTAACGCAAGCTCTGTAAGGTTTTTCATGCCTTGGTCTAAGTCATATAAATTACCATGAAATAATTTACTGCCATCTTGAGTGACATATAGCACCCCACGGTCAGTAAACACTTGGTACAAACCGTCCACAGGAGAAGGTTGGATCTGTGCGACATTAACGCCTAGAGTCTCTGTAAGCTTTTGTTTTAAAGCTGATTCGTTTGACACATCCGTTGCTGTAGCAGCAAACACAATTGGCGCAATTACAAGGCTAGCAACAAGGGCAATGGCTTTAGTTAACTTCATGATAATTCCTAATTTGCACGGGTTCAAAATGAATAGACCCGACTTCGTAAGCAAAACTTACAGATTTAATTAAATGAACGCAACAAATACTCAAACTCTTAAATGTAAGGATTTGATACCCATAGCACTACCCTCGAGGATGATGCTGACTGTGAAGCTGTTGCAAGCGCACTTTGGCCACATGGGTATAGATTTGGGTTGTCGATAAGTCACTGTGGCCAAGTAATAATTGTACCACACGCAAATCCGCGCCATGATTGAGTAAATGAGTCGCAAAGGCATGACGTAAAGTATGTGGAGACAAATGGCACTGAATCCCCGCTCTTGTTGCATACAACTTAATCCGGTGCCAAAACGTTTGCCGAGTCATCATTTGTCCGCGTCTTGATGGAAACACCACATCAGATTGCTTCATATGCAATAATTCGCCACGAGCAAAACGCATGTACCGCTCAACCTCGGTCACCGCTAACTCGCCTAAAGGCACTAAACGCTCTTTACCGCCTTTACCTATCACCCTCACAAGCCCCTGGCGCAAGCTTATTTGCTCCATGGTTAAACTCACCAACTCAGTGACGCGCAGCCCAGTGGCATATAACAATTCCAACATGGCTTTATCACGACATTCAATCGGATCGTCCTCATTGGGTTCAGCCAGTAAACTGTCGATTTGTGCTTCAGACAATGAATCGGGAAGTTGACGTGCTAGCTTAGGCGATTTAATTAAGGCGGTAGGATCTTCGCTAATCAATTGCTTTACCAATAAGTAGCCATAAAAGCGTCGCAAACTACTTAATAACCGTGCGGTACTGCTTTTAGCAAACTGCTGCTCAAAGCGGGCATTCAAATAATCACGCAGCAAGCCTTGATCGACACGCAATAAATCACAGCCTTGCGATAACACATAACGCTCTACATGCTGCAAGTCAGTGCGATATGAAGCCAAGGTATTATCACTTAGCCCCTTTGTCGACCATAAATCATCCAAAAACTGGTTGATTAACGGGTTGGGCTGATATGCAGGTTTAACCAAAATAACATCTCTAATTGGGTAAAAAAACGACGTTAGATAAAATATCATAACGTCGTCTTATTGTTTGCCTTTATTCACTTACAAGCTGAATGTTGGCGTCTCACACTCCGCTTGACTTTATGCGGCTGCAACACGGTTTTTGGGTAGAAACAAGCACACAATAGCGGTCAGTGCTGTCGGCAACAACCACGCCATACCCTCAGCGTGCAGTGGCATAAAGTCCAAGAAGCTCATGTCCATACCCGCGGTTTGCAAACCATCAAAAATACCAAAAAATAACGCCACGCTTAAAATCACTCGATGTGAAAATGCTGGTCGAGCAAAACGCTCGGTTAAAAATGTCACTAATACCAGAGCAATCGCCACTGGGTAAATTGTCATCAACACCGGAATACTAATACTGATTAATTGCGACAAGCCTACGTTAGCAACCGTGGCACAAATTAGACTTAACAACACAACCAATAATTTATACGACAAACTTGGTATTAACTCATTAAAAAACTCAGCGCATGCCGTCACTAAGCCAATCGCTGTCGTTAAACACGCTAGTGTTACCACGGTAGACAACATCAACATACCAATGCTACCAAAATGATGGGTGACATAGTTTGTGAGAATTTGGCCGCCATTTTCAGCACCAATGGCAAAATCACCAGCCGATGCGCCAAGATAAAATAACGACACATAAACAAACGCTAATCCGCCAGCAGCGATAAAGGCGGCACGCACCAAATACTTAGTTTGATCTGTTGTGTCGTTAACCCCTTTTTTACGTAACAAATCAATAATCAACATACCAAACATTAACGATGCCAAGGTATCCATGGTGTTGTAGCCTTCAATAATCCCTTTCGTTAATGGGCTATTGATGTATTCACCAACCGGTTGATTAACTTCAAATCCCGGTAAAATAATCACTGAACTGGCTAAACTGACTAATAATAGAATCAAAATAGGTGTTAGCACTTTGCCCACATTATCCAGCAACTTGCCTGGGTATAAAGACAAAAACATCACAATAAAGAAAAACACTAAGGTGTAGATCAACTGTGCGATATTGAATTCTTTACCCGCTAACATCATCACAGCGTCTGGGTTATCAATAAAGGGTCTTGCACCAATTTCAAATGCCACTAACCCAGTACGCGGCGCGGCAAATGCAGAGTACAATAATAATGTAAATAGCAATCGCCAATGCGGTAGCTGCAAACGCAGGTAATAGCGCCATGACCTTGCCATTAGCTTTAGCAACAGCAATTAAACCAATCAATGGCATACCCACAGCAGTAATCAAAAAGCCGAGCATCGCAAATGACATATTTTCGCCAGCCAACATGCCAGCAAAAGGAGGAAAAATTAAGTTCCCTGCACCTAAAAAGAACGCGAAAGTCATAAAGCCTAACCCTAGCGTATCTGTCAAACTCATCTTGGTTGTTTGCACTACTTGCCTCTTTTTATTGTTATGTTTTTTAACAAACCTAATTGATTACGCCAAAATTAGCTACTGCTGAACTGAACGCGCCCATTTTTGTAACGTTAAAAATACACTTTTAAATATTAAATTCTGCTGTGAAATGCGATTAAATGTAAATCTAATCCTGTTTTTATCAGCTACATCCTTGTCAAAATAGCTGCAGTTAGACTTTCTACCCCATTTCAATGAACTAAAACGGCCAAACTAATACCAAACATCATTAACTGACACAAGCTTTGCTCCACAAAATAACTAAAATAATGTTTTTGGCATGCGTTTCTCTTAATCCTTGTGTACATAATCGCCAAGTTATCCGTTTTAGTTTAATTTTTGATAACAAAAACTCAACGATTTATCCTTGCACCAATTAACTCACGACATGCTAACTTAAAGCGATTATCATCTGCCGTAACTTTTATATTTACCCAATAACCACAAGCTTAATTATGCCATTTACGTTTAAACAATTTCATATCGACGACGAGCAATGTGGCATGGCTGTCAGTACCGATGCCGTTATTCTCGGAGCATGGGCACAACTCACCCAATCAAGTCATATTCTTGATATTGGCGCAGGTAGCGGGTTATTGAGTTTAATGGCCGCACAACGCAGCCTAGAACACACACATATTACCGCGGTTGAATTAGACTCCGCAGCAGCCTGTGCTTGTAAACATAATATTGAACAAAGTCCTTGGCTCAATAAAGTGCAATTGTATCGAGGCGCAATTCAGGACTTTTTACAGCAAAACAGCCTAATTCCAGCATCCTTATTCGACCATATAATTTGTAATCCCCCGTTCTTTGAACAAGGTACTCAAGCCAAAAATAGCGCCCGCGCAGATGCAAGGCACACCAACACTTTGTCATTTGCAGAATTGCAGCACGCGATTAGCCAATTACTTGCGCCACATGGCCACGCCAGTATTATTTTGCCACAACAGAGTTTAGCCAGTTTTATTCAACAGCTTAAAGGGCACACACTCTTTGTCGCCAAGCACCTTGAAATCATTAGCGCTGAAGGAAAATCGCCTAACCGCTCGATACTGGTACTCAAACATGCCACTGATACAACAGAGCAAACTGAGTATCTGCAAATGGCTATTCGCAACAAACAAGGGGGATACAGCGACACGATGATAGATTTATGCCGCCCTTTCTACTTAAAGCTTTAGCCTGCTCATTAGGTCAGCTATAATACTCAACTATTTTTCAGCGAGACCAGCGCATGCAATTTGAAGATTTCCAGCTCGACCCTAGCTTATTAGAGTCACTCAAGGCCATGGGACACAACACCCCTACCACTATTCAGCAACAAACCATTCCATTGGCCATGGATCAGCGGGATATTTTAGCGCGTGCGCCAACCGGCACCGGTAAAACAGCCAGTTTTTTACTGCCTGCTTTACAGCATCTTATCGACTTTCCTCGCCGCTTTGAGGGGCAAGCGCGTATTTTGGTATTAACGCCAACACGTGAACTTGCCAGCCAGATTCATCGCTATGCTTGCCACCTTGCTACCGACCTTGATCTTAATATCGCCATCATTACTGGCGGTGTGCCTTACGACGCAAGAAGAAGCGTTAGAAGATAACATCGATTTATTGATCGCTACACCTGGTCGATTAATGGAATACCTAGATAAAGATAAGTTTGATGCAACTGAAGTTGAGATTTTAATCATCGATGAAGCTGACCGAATGCTCGATATGGGCTTTTCATCTGTGGTACAAACCATTGCAATTGAAGCTCAAGGGCGTAAGCAAAACATGTTGTTTTCGGCAACGCTTGAGGGCAACGGCGTTAACCGTTTTGCGCGCGATTTATTAAATAACCCTGAGGTGGTTGATGTTGAATCACCTCGCAGTGAAAAAGCTAAAGTGCATCAATGGATCCACCTTGCCGATGACAACGCTCATAAGTTTGCTTTACTGTGTCATATTTTACGCCAAGAAAACGTTAAACGTGCCATTGTGTTTGTGAAAACCCGTGACATTGTTGCCAGCCTTGAAGGGCTATTACTAAAAGCCGAGATTCCCTGTGCTTTTATGCGCGGTGATATGGAGCAGAAAAAACGTTTCCAGGCGTTAGGTAAGTTCTCAAAAGGCGAAGTAAATGTATTGCTAGCAACCGACGTTGCTGCTCGTGGTATCGACATTGACGACATTACTCATGTGATTAACTATGATATGCCACGCTCTGCTGATGCTTATGTTCACCGTATTGGGCGTACAGCACGCGCAGGTGCAAAAGGTACCGCAATTTCGCTAGTTGAAGCGCATGACATGCGTATTGTGTCTAAAATTGAGCGATATATCGAACTGCCACTGAAGCGTCGTGTGATTGAAGAACTTCGCCCTAAGCATAAAGAAGCAAAAGTGCCAGGCAAGAAAAAAGCCAATGCAAAAGATGCCAAAGTGAAGTCGAAAAAGTACAAGAAAAAGTAATTTTTCACACTAGGGCTGTATATGGTCTCCAATAAAAAAAGCGAATTATTTAATAATTCGCTTTTTTTATTGCCTAAGTAAGTTAAATCACAATTAACTAGATGCAATACGGCAAATAGTGTCAAGAAATGTCAATTTACGCGCAAAAAACACCCACCAGCAAGACCAAACTTAAAGTATTGATTTAAAATCACTAATCATATCCTCACAAGATGGATTTTCATTGATTAGTGCCATTAACAAGGATTTATCCAGATTCAATCGCAAAATAGGCAGCAAACTCAAAAATATAAACATTTTATTTACATAAAACTATTTAGCTAAGCCCAAGACTCTGTTAATTTATGAACTATGAGTAATAAAATGAATCTGAATGAACAAGTTAGCCAACGTAGTTAACTGTCGTTAGTCTTATTTAAGCATGGATACGCAATAAAAATGATAAAAAAATTCTAAGAAGATTGTCACCACTCTTTATTATTGCAGTGTTTGCTGCAGCAGCCTGGTTATTAATTAATACCCAAGAAGCCCCAGAGCAAAAAGATGAGCCCATCAATATTCCTATTGTTGATGTGCAAACCGTGACGCCACAAACCCTGTCACTCAATTTACCGTCATATGGTGTGGTTAATCCCAAATACAAAACGCAATTAGTCACCGAAGTCCAAGGGCGCATGCTAAACATTTCAGCAAACTTTGTTGCCGGTGGTGTGGTAAAAAAAGGCGAGCAACTGGCTATCATTGAACCCTCCGACTACGAAGCCGATTTAATCCAGGCTGAAGCGACACTTGCACAAGCAACGGCCGCATTAAACGAAGAAAAAGCCCGCGGTGAAGTCGCAAAAGTAGAATTTAAAGATTTTACCCAAGGCTTACCACCAGCACTTGGGTTACGTATTCCACAATTGAAAAAAGAACAAGCTAACGTCAAGTATGCCCAGGCGGCATTAGCACGAGCCCAACGCAATTTAGAGCGTACTGTTATCCGTGCTCCTTTTGACGGCATCATTAAAGCGCGCAATGTCGATTTAGGCCAATATGTCACATTGGGCACTAACCTAGGCGAACTTTACGATACCAGTATTGCTGAAATTAGATTACCACTCACAAACGAAGAACTCGCCTACCTTGAGTCAGTTGAAAACCCAGACACTAGCGTCACACTCACAGCCCAACTAGCCGGTAAACAAGTCACCTGGCAAGGCACTATTGTGCGCAGCGAAAACGTGATTGATGAACAAACCCGCATGGTTTACCTAGTGGCCGAAATTCGCGATCCTTATCTTCGTAACACCAAAACCTCTGGTCAATTACCGCTTAAATATGGCAGTTTTGTTAACGCGGTGATCACCGGTCGCACCGTTAATGATGTTGTCACATTGCCACGCCATGTTGTACGTAACGGTCAGGTAGCTGTGGTGACTCAAGACAATATCATCGAAATGCGTCAGGTTAATATTATCCGCTCCGACGTTGATACGCTTTACATCAAAGGCAGTTTTAAAGCCAATGAGCGAATATCAACGACCAGTGTCAACAGCTTAAGCTCTGGGCAAACAGTGAAAATACTGGGTGAAGAATCCAGCAACACTGACACCCCCAGAAGCTGCTACGACAGCAGGTGAATAATCATGGATACCAATAAAGGAATTATTGCCTGGTTTGCCCGCAACAGTGTCGCGGCAAACTTACTCATGGCAGCACTGCTTATCGGCGGTTTATTTAGTACGTTTATCATTAATAAAGAAGTGTTTCCGACTTTTGAATTAAACCTAATCAATATCAATGTGGCATATCCAGGTGCGGCACCACAAGAAATTGAAGAAGGGATTAACATCAAAATTGAAGAAGCCATTCAAGACATCAGCGGCATTGACAAAGTCACCTCAGTTGCCAGTGACAGTGTGGGCTCAGTGACAATTGAAGTTGAAGATGGTTACGATGTACAGCAAGTGCTCGACGAAGCAAAACTAAGGGTCGATGCGATTGCCACATTTCCAGACAACATTGAAAAACCCAATATTTACCAAATAAAGCCTGAAAACAGTGTGATTTGGGTGTCTGTCTATGGAGACATGAATCTACATGACATGAAAGAAATGGCTAAAGCAATCCGTGATGATATTACCGATCTGCCTGCGGTTACACGTGCAACAGTCAATGGTGTGCGTGATTACGAAATTGGCATTGAACTGTCTGAAGATAAACTTCGTGAATATGGCATCACCTTTACCCAAGTTGCGCTAGCCGTACAAAACTCATCTATCGACTTACCCGGTGGGTCAATCCGCGCCAAAGATGGTGATATTTTATTGCGCACCAAAGGCCAGGCCTACAATGCCGATGACTTTGCCAAAATAGTGGTCACAACTCGGGCTGACGGTAGCCGTATTATGTTGCCACAAGTGGCGACCATTAATGATGACTTTGAAGAACGTTTAGAGTACACCCGCTTTAATGGCAAGCCGGCAGCGGTAATAGAAATAGCCAGTATTGATGATCAAAATGCTTTAGATATCGCCTCTCAAGTTAAAGACTATGTCGCCGAGCGCAAACTCACCCTACCGAGTAATATTGAACTCGATACCTGGGGTGACTTAACACACTACCTGCAAGGCCGTTTAAACATGATGTTGTCGAACATGTTTTATGGCGCGCTGCTGGTATTTATTATTTTGGCCTTGTTTTTAGACCTTAAACTCGCGTTTTGGGTCATGCTGGGGTTACCGGTATGCTTTTTAGGCACCATGCTATTGATGCCTATTGAGCCTTTCAATATGTCTATCAACATGTTGACCTTATTCGCCTTTATCCTAGTACTGGGGATCGTGGTCGACGATGCCATTGTCATCGGCGAAAGTGCTTACACTGAGCTGGAAGAAAAAGGCCACTCGTTAAACAATGTGATTAAAGGGGTGCAAAATGTGGCAATGCCAGCCACCTTTGGGGTTTTGACCACTATTGCCGCCTTTATCCCGATGATTATGGTATCGGGTCCTATGGGGGTTATCTGGAAATCCATCGGCATGGTGGTGATTTTATGTTTAGCATTTTCGTTAGTGGAATCAAAACTGATTTTACCCGCGCATTTAGCCCACATGAAAATCAAAAAGCGGACAGCCCCGACCCACTTATTTTCGAGAATAAAATTCGGATTAAACGAATGGTTGCAGCACTTTATTCACAACAGGTACCGTGACTTTTTAGAACGCTGCATTAAAGTACGTTACAGTGTGGTCGCGGTGTTTATTGGGGTATTAATTTTATCACTGGCATTAGTGCAAAGTGGCAAAGTGCGTTGGGTATTTTTCCCTGATATTCCATCAGATTTTATTCAAGTGCAGCTTGAAATGGAAGAAGGCAGCTCAGAAGAAAACACCTTAAAAGTGCTACAACAAGTTGAAGATGCGTTATACAAAATGAACGCCAAACTTGAAGACCAATACGGTTATCCAATGGTGAAACACAGCTACATTGAGCTCAGCTCGCGCAGCAGTGCCTTTGTATTTACCGAGCTGACAAAAGGTGAAGACCGCGAAGTCGACGGCGTTTCAATTGCAGAAGAATGGCGCAAGCAACTGCCTGAACTGTTATCGGTTAAAAAATTAACGATTAATGCCAGCACTAACGATGCCGGCGGAGATTTATCATTCCGCTTAACCTCTAGTGACTTAGCCCAATTGTCTGAAGCATCCAAAGCACTTAAATCAAAATTAGCGACTTACGAAGGCGTGTTTGATATTACCGATAACTTCTCATCGGGCTCACATGAGATACGTTTAAACATACGCCCAGAGGCTGAAGCACAAGGACTAACACTATCAGACTTAGCGCGCCAGGTTCGTTACGGCTTTTATGGTTATGAAGCACAACGTATTTTACGCAATAAAGAAGAAGTCAAAGTCATGGTGCGTTATCCGCTGGAGCAGCGCCGTACTGTGGGCGACCTTGAAAACATGCTGATCCGCACACCTGAAGGTGTCGCGGTACCGTTTTCAACCGTGGCAGAAATCGAGCTAGGTGAGTCTTACGCCTCAATTACTCGTGTTGATGGCCGCAGAGCTATTACCATCAGCGCCAATGTAAATAAAAACAATGTTGAGCCGTCAAAAGTGGTGGCAGAAATTCAACAAGACTTTTTGCCCGAGTTAACCGCGCAGTACCCTAAAGTGGCCTCAGCTTTAGATGGCGGCAGCTTAGACGAACAAAATGCGATGCTAGGTTTGGCACAAGGCTTTTTCTTTGCCATGTTCACCATCTACGCGTTAATGGCCATTCCGCTTAAGTCGTACACCCAGCCATTAATCATTATGTCGGTTATTCCATTTGGCATGATTGGCGCCTTATTTGGTCACTTTATTCTTGGCTTATCAATGAGTATCTTGAGTTTATGCGGCATTGTGGCGTTAGCAGGAGTCGTGGTTAACGACTCACTGATTTTAGTCGACTTTGTTAACCGCGCCCGAGAACAAGGCAAGTCGTTAATGCAATCGGCCATTGACTCGGGCTGTTACCGATTTAGAGCAATTATCTTAACCTCGTTAACCACCTTTGTTGGCTTAGTGCCGATTATTATGGAGCGTAGTTTACAGGCTAAAATTGTTATCCCAATGGCAACATCGCTGGCGTTTGGTATTTTATTCTCAACCGTGGTCACCCTTATTTTAGTGCCGATTTTGTACATTATTTTAGATGATATAAAACGTGCATTAAGACGATTCTTTATCTGGTGGTGGCAACCTAAAACGGCTGCAGAGCCATTGGGGTCAGAAGAACATCATTAACTCAACATAAGTGAATGAGTTAATAAAGCAGAGCAATTTTCGCTCTGCTTTTTTATGTGTTATGCGAGCCAAACAACAAAGTCTTTGCGGTTATTTCGCTACAATATGCCGATGTTAATTTAATCATCACAATCATTATGAGTACTACAAAGCCCACCTTAATTTACGATATCGGTCATCATCGTTATCTCAACATTACTGCTAGATGTACTTTACGATGTCAATTTTGCCCCAAACACAATGGCTCAAAACAGGTGCATGAATACGACTTATCATTAAGTAAGCCCATCACCGCAGAAGACATCATTCCGCTACTTGGCGATGTCACACAAATTGAAGAATATGTATTTTGTGGCTTTGGCGAATCAACTTTAAACTTGAGCTGTTTATTGCAAGTCGCAAAAGAAATTAAAGCCCGGGGCGGTAAAGTCAGAGTCAATACCGATGGATTAGGCAATCATTTTCATCGTCGTAATATCCTGCCAGAGTTAAGCCAGTATGTAGACAGTTTATCGATTTCACTCAATGCCGACACCCCTGAAGGGTATTTGCAGCACTGCCGACCTAAGTTGGCGAACTCGTACGAAGCGCTGCTCAAGTTTATTGAGTTAGCTCCGCAATACATTTCGCAAGTGCAGGTCACGGCCATAAATGGCTTAGACAACGTGAATATTGAGCGTTGCCGCGCTATCGCTGAACAATACGGTACTCAATTTAAGCAACGAGAATTAGATAAAATTGGCTAAACTAGACATTCTTCCTAGCGCACCTTCATGCTATATTGCTGACAAGTGAATGCTAAAAAAAACTCAATGTTTAAACGCAAAGTAGTAAGCTCTTCTAATCCGTTATTAATTTCATCACAAGCCGCGCGATGGTCACAGCAGCATATTTTGTCGCTGCTCAGCCAATTAATTATCCTGCTCATTGCGGTGTTTATTATCACCAATATGGTTGTTAATTTAGGCGAACGTCGTTTGCAAGAAGACTGGGCAGATCAACGCTACAGTGAACTGCAAACTGTCGCCTCGTTGGCATCGGATAAAGTCGCGTTTCTACAATTTAGAACTCAAACTTTTGCTAAAGCTGAGTTACTTAGACAATATTTACAACAGCCTTCAAAAACGCAACAACGTAAAGTCACCGACAGTTGGCTCTCTCTCACACAGAACATTCCTGAACTGCTAGGGTTATCTCTTTACGACCCGCAAGGAAATTTACAATTTTCAACCACAGACAGTTTCGACAACCTGCAACTACCCGCCATGCTGCTAGGCTCTGGCCGCAATATGGGTGGCAGCGACATTTACACATCGCCCATGTCATTCACACCAATAGATGGCCGGCTTGAACCTTACTTTTATCAATTGTCTTGGATAGAAAACCCCGACCAAAGCGTTAAAGGTTACTTAGTCACTTACAACTCAATCACAAAATTACTTGAGTCAATCAAACCGGCATTTTTTAATCAAAACTCGCCTATGTTGTTTCTCGACACTCAAGGCTTTTTATATGCTGGAGCAAATCAACCTGAACCTTTAAGCAATATGCCAGACTCATTAGGGTCAAGCGTTAAACAAACTTATCCCGAATTGTGGAAAGACATGGCAATGAATAATTTTGGCCAGTTTTATAGTAACGATGCCACATTTGTTTATTTAAAAGTTGAACTCACCAGCCAATACGAAACCAAGAGAGAATACTTTTTATTGTCGTATATCCGTCACGATGATATTGCCGCCCGTTACCTAGAATGGCGCATGGTGATTTTAATTGCTGGCGTGTTAATCGCTTTACTGGCGTCGGCCTTGATCGTATTACGACATCTGTTTGTGCTTGAGCGCCGAGCTAAACTCAATAGCTTACAGTTAAGCCAAGGGTTGTTTAACAGTGAAATAAGCTGTCTGATAGTTAATGATAGTGGCCGAATAAGCAGTGCCAATCTAAAAGCAGCCAAAGCACTAGCCTTGTCGATCGACACCTTAACAGATCGTAACTTCCAACGTGTATTGCAACTCGATAACGATCGCTTTGAGCAAATAAAAGAAGCGTTAGCGCATCACCAACAATGGCGCGGCGAAGTGAGTATTGAGAGTGTTAATAGCACGTTACAAACCCACATAAGAAGTGAGTTATGCCCCAATAGCAAAGAGTCATATTGGTTGGTTACCTTTGAAGATATTACTATTTTATATGACAGCCAACGCCAAGCCTATTTGTATCAACTGTTGAGTGACAGTGCTGTAGCCACAGCATTAACTGACTCGAGCGGCAAATTGATTAAATGTAATAGTCAATTCGATCACCTCATGAAACTCAATGGTGAAACCGACATCCCAATTACTGATTTGTTGGGTAATGAACTTAAAAACCAGTGGCAAGACATTTGTGCCCAAATTAGCTTACAAGGTGAATGGACTGCGCAAATCATGCCGTTTACCCAAAGCCGTTATAATCAGTGCCTAAAAACAACCTTGGCTGGGCAACTTACCTTTGATGGTGATATTGAGTACTTAATTTGCACCTTTGAAGAAACGGCTCCCACGATAGCCGTACACAATAGCAGTAATGTATTTGGCCATAGTAGCGCCATTGTTTTGCGCTTAACCGAGCTTGAACATCACTTTAATAACCTCAATGAGCAAACCAAAATTCAATCGAGTTTGTTAGTCATGGACATTAACCCAGAAGGTATTTTCAGTAGTATGGGCAACATGAGTCAGCTAGAAAAACGCCAAAAAGACATTGAACTTCAGTTG
The DNA here is from genome assembly GCF_025398315.1 of Shewanella phaeophyticola. Lineage (GTDB taxonomy): Bacteria > Pseudomonadota > Gammaproteobacteria > Enterobacterales > Shewanellaceae > Shewanella > Shewanella phaeophyticola. Next base: position 348,090 of record NZ_JAODOQ010000001.1, on the reverse strand, counting down.
TTAATCGAATTACCGCTTAATTATCAAATAGCCCAGTGGCAACTTGGTAAATTGGTCATTTTATTGCCCGACACCAATGCCACTAGTGCACATCAATACGCTATGAATGTAATGCACTGTTTAGCGGAAAACCAGTTGGCAGAAGGGATTAATATTGGTATTGCAGGGTATATGTCGCCGCAAAGTTTAGAGCAATATCTTGCCAATGCTGAAATTGCGCTAAAGCGGGCTAAGCAGTCGGTTGACCAAAACATTTGCCAAGCATTTACTCGCCCAACCTATACCGACCACCTCAATTAACAATAAGTCGTACCTTGACTCAACTTAAACGGTTAAGGTTCGACTTGGTGATGATCAACGACCTGAGTCTCTTCGTGTAAGTTACTGTCAGCTTCAGATGTAAAAGGTTGGATGTTATCAGGCAGTTTACTTTCGGTAATCTCAACAATATTTGAGCGATTCATCGTGACTTTGAAGCGAGCATACTCTGGTTGTTGCTTGCCATCTCGTAACACTGCAACAAGATTCACTTGATAGCGACGCTCAACAGATTCATTACTGATATTACCTTCAGACTCTTTATAGATTTTAGCTTTGCCGCGTTCTAAATGACGAGCAAATGGCACTAAGCTAAAGTTAACTTGTTCTTGAATTTCAGAATATCCGGCCTCAAAGGGTTTATTGGCCACTTTAGTGGCAATACGGTAATGCAACACCGTCGAGTCGACCTTATTTTGGCTATTTCGATGTTTCATGATTTCAGAGACGGTGCCAGGAATATCCTGTGAGCGCATAAACTCAAGCCAAACTAGCTGTTTAGCGACAATAGCTTGAGTGCTTGTGTCGCGTAAAATACGACTCCAACGTGGACGACCGCGTTGAATGAAACGCCACATGGCATTACGAAAGTCTTCTTTAAAGATTTCCCTGAAGCCATAAATCACTGCAAGCGTAAGGACAAGGGTTAGGGTTAGGCCATTAAAAAAGCCTTGGGCTTTAATAATTAACGCCGACACAACCAACATCACTAAACCGGTTGCAAGGCCTGTTACAAATTTTTTCAGCCCAACACCAAGTGGTTTTAGCTCTTCTTTTAATACCACGCCTTGTTGGATAAGGCGTCGCAGCAACAACATTTTATTTGATATCCGATTGGCATCTTGCTGGGTTTGCATCGAATTGTATTTACACACTTGTTCGCGATAATAATTTTCGCTCCGACATAAATCCAACACTTTATCTTTCACTTCGCTAAAGTCTGCGCTGCGAGGAGAATAAGCTAATATTTTAAGTAATTGTTGCTCACAAAACCAAGAAAGGTAATTATCTGCGTGTTCAAAATACGACTTCCACTTGGGATCGCTTGGTTCATTACGACGAAACTTTTTAAGTAATTGCATCACCACATCACACAGCTCGTCTAATGCCAGATAAAACTCACTGGCATCACTTTTTTGGCGCAGCTCTTTACCGTCAGTTTCGATCGCGACAGCAAATTGATAGGCAAATAAATTAAGGTATAAACGAAACTCTTCCATCGTCCGCTTGTTTAAACTAATAAAACGAGACTGAACGAGTGGCAGGTGCAACCCTTTAGAGTAATACGAACGACGGCCTAAAATACCACTGTGGTAATATTCTTCTTCATCGAGAGTGTGTGAACCGATCCCCATCTCTGTAGGTAAATAGAAGTACAAATCAAATGTACGCTGATCCCCTGGAGCCATTTGATGGCTAAATTTGATTGATAACGCTTCTTCTTGTTTTACTTTAACTTTTGCCACTGTTTTAAATTACATACCATTTAAAGTTTCACCGATGTTATCGATATTAACCTAAAGATGGATTTATTCAATGTGGCTGAGGCAGAACTGCCGGGATTATCTCACAAGACCAAATACTATTACTGGGTATAAATGTTAAAGTTGCCTGCAATTGGTCATCGTTAATACTGTTGAGTTGCACCTCTAGCGGTAAAGTTTCACCATTAATAAGTTGCGTTTCATCTACTGTTAACTCATTCAACAAATATCCAAGTAAGATACTGTCATCATTTAATTTTTTACTTTTTAGTTGCATTTGTAATTGGTAATTTAAAGCGCCAAAATCGACCTTAACCACATGTCCTTGCAACACAATCGATTCGGCTGGTAATGACTCATTACCTAAATGGTAACGCAAAGCAGCATATTGATTTTCAAGTGTGAAGGTTAACAATAATTCACTGACAACAGAGGAAGCAGCTTGGGTTTGTGGCAGGTCAAAATAACCATCGGCACGGCAAGACAAGTGCCATTCTTGATGCGAGGGAACAAAGCGTTCAAGCGCGTGAGTGAAAGTAAATAAGACGAACACCCACGTTAATACAAACAACAACTTGCCTCGCTTTGATTGCAATAATCGCCGCGCTCTTTTTCGCCACTTTACTCCTATTCGGTTAACCACAAATGAGCACCTTATGCAGCCATTCTTGAGTGATAAACGGTGAGTGCATGTCATTTACAGATAATTTAATATTTTTAAACTGCAATGATTGTGACTCAGATTGACTCAAAATAAAGCTCACATAATGACGATCTGTAGAAATCGCGGCGCTGATTGAGTTCCAACGTACATCATGGCACTGCTGTAATTGAGTGGATAAACAATCAGCATGCAAAATAGCATCTTGTGGGGATTGATTATCAAATACCGATAATTGCACCACTTGCCCATCTGCAGTGAGTACCTGCCTTATGACATCAGCTTTTGCAAATAACGGAGGATTAAGGTTAGACAACACAAACAGTAGCACGGCCAATAATGCCACAATAATAATCCCGTATTGTCCACAGGTCAGTAACCGGTTAGGTAAGTCGAGTATTTTAGTATGTTTGCCCTGGGTGGCAGGATAAAGAATGACACCTTGCTGTGGGATGTATTCTACAAGGTTTGAATGCTTGGCACATAAGTAATCAATAACATGATAAATAATGCCGACAAGTTCATTATGAGGTAATTGATGGGCACCGCTGTCAAGCACTACGGTTTGGAGCGCCGTTAATGGCACAACTTGCCCCCGATGCTGAACTAATTGTTCTAGCACCCAATATTCATGATCGTTCAAATGCCACTGAGTCGATTTTGCCTGATCAGTTAACAAACGTCGCTCTTTATCAAACCAACAACATCCTATTTGCATGGTACTGTCTCAGCGTCGCTACTGATAAAAAAGTATACTCCTAAACCCAAGCTAATTTGAATAAATGCCATGAAAACAAGCTAATAAGATTGTTATTACGTGAACCGCCCCCCGAATATGACGGTTTTATGAGCTATGTATCACTGGGGGGACAATAAAACGAATAATGCTAACAACATCCACTTTCTACGCTATGTCTGCAAGGAAAATCCCTAATGACATCATCCAACAACCCTACTCGCTCGAAACGCAGGCATAAAAAAAGCTGGCTAAGCCAGCTTCTTCACAATGACATTGGCTTAAAATGAATAAAGCAATGTCATGTTAGTTTCAGTGTCAGTGCTTTTCTTATCATCAAGCGGATCACTGTTATAACGAACAATTACAGCAAACTTCATCGCTAATGCGCCAATAATGTTAGCCGTTAACGAGGTTTCAGAGCGACCATCTAATTTTTCCCCCCAGTCAGCCACAAATTTTTGCTGAAACTTCGATGACTCACCGACTTTAGTTTGAAAGTCGACCACGGCATGAAGCACGACGCTGTCATCGCTGTCATAACCTTCGGCAAGAGCCGTTTCATCGTCAAGCTGCTGATAAATATAACCAGGACCAGCCTCAGCTTTTAATGACATTCTTTCTGTATCAATAAATCGATAACCGTAACCCGCAGAGGTTGTAGAGGTAAAATCGTAACCAGTGAATGGATCGACTTCATAGTTGGTGTTAGCAAACGCATAGCTAACATCATTTATTTGATAATCACCTTGTACGCCTAAAAAGTAGCGTTTTGCAGTGACTTCTTCGGTATCTTCTTTATATAACCCTTCTAACACATACTGGTTTTCCCAGTTGCCTAGCTCTTGCTTTAAGGCTAAGCGTGCTTTTAATGAAGAAGTATCAGTGTTACCTGTGGTTAATGTCGCACCTAACTCAGCTTCACCAGCAAAAGTGGCATCGCCTTCAACAAAATCACTTCCAGCGTGTGCTGCAAATGGCATGGTCAGTGTAATAGCTGCGGTAAGTAGCAGTTTATTCATGTCATTACGTCCTTAATTTACGATTTACAAATCGTTTAGATGGCTATCTAGTCTAAATTTGTAGGCATATTACCACTTTCAATGCTGGATTGACAAAAATGTGACCGTAATCAACATGAAACAACTTACATTAACATCAAGCAACTAGGCTTTTAGACTGCCAGCGACCACTGCGCCAGCGCCATAGCATCGCTAACCCTCTGACCCACTCATCTAATGCTAAAGCTGCCCAAATGCCTATCAAGCCAAACTCGTAGTGAATCCCTAATACGTACGCACCAGGAACCGCGATACACCACATAGAAAACACCCCCATAAAGAATGGGAACTTAGCATCACCACTGGCTCTTAAGGCATTAATCACAATAAGGTTAAACGTACGGCCAGGTTCCATCAATAACGTGAGGATGAATAACTGACCCACTAACAAGGCAATGTCGGTTTCATCAGTAAACAAAGCTACCAAATTTGGCCTAAAACCGCAGCAACTAACGCAACGACAGTGGTCACCATTAAACCTAACTTTAACGCGCGGTACATTTGATGTTCTGCCGCTTTGAGCTTTTTCGCACCCACCATGTGACCAATAATAATCTCGTTACCAATGCCGATAGAAAGGCCAAACAACAAAATAAACATACAAATTTGAAAATATAATGACTGCGCAGCAAGCGCCTTATCGCCCATTAAACCAACAAACGATGTCACCACCATAAATTGCAGCATCCACGACAAGTTTTCACCCGCAGCAGGTAAACCGATATGAAACACCTTTTTAAGCATCTTTGTTTCTGGTCGTAATATGCTTGGTATATGTAATTTTATGCCGGTATAACGCACAAACAACACCACCATAATAGTCCCCCCCACGAGACGCCCTGCAACCGTACTTATCGCGACGCCAGCAACACCCATTTGCGGTATGCCAAACCAACCGTAAAGCAGCAATAAGTTACCCACAAAAGTAATAATATTCATCGACAAAGTGACCCACATGGCTTGTTGAGTAAATCCATGAGCACGCATGCCTGCCGCTAAGCACATTGCCATGGCTTCAGGGATCAGACACAAGCCGACAATGTGTAGATACAACTTACCATCAGCCATTAACTCTGCGGGTAAATTCATTAAATTCAAAATAGTGGTAGAGCCTAATAAAATAGCGGCTGCGGCGACCAAACCCACTAAAAAGTTAAAACCAATAGACGAGTAGACCACTGCGCTGGCTGCGGATTTATTTTTTGAGCCTAAGTATTGGGTGATCACTACACTCGCGCCAATACTGACGAAACTAAATAACGTAATAGCCAGCTCAAACACCATATTACCGACAGATAACGCCGCTACGCCTTGGTAAGACACATGGCTGATCATAAAGGTATTAATGGCCGCCGTTAAAAAGTGCAAAGCAAAGTCAACGAACAAGAGCCAAGTTAATGAAAATAAGGATAAAGGCTTATCTGAACTGGAGTGCATGAGCTGTTCTACTGTGAGTGAAAAATGAAATATTGGTAGGGTTATAGCAATAAAACATGACATTTTTAGGGCGCAGATCATGCGTGATGAAGTTTAAAAAAACAACATTTTTCGTAATTTATTTACAAAAAAATGACTCGCTGGATTCAGTGAGCCATTTCATAATAATATCGACTAACTTGGTTTACATGATTTTTGGATCAAGTTCACCAGATTGATACGATTTATACATCGCTTGCAAAGACTTAGGCTTAATTTTAGACGCCATACCTGCACAACCAAATGCGTCATAACGAGTGGTACAAATGTCTGCCATTGCTTCCATCGATGCTTTTAAGAATTTACGAGGATCAAATTCCGCAGGATGTTCAGCTAAGAACTTACGGATAGCACCTGTTGAGGCTAAACGTAAATCGGTATCGATGTTCACTTTACGCACACCGTGCTTAATGCCTTCAACGATTTCTTCTAATGGTACACCGTAAGTTTCTGGGATCTCACCACCGTATTGGTTAATGATTTCTAACCACTCTTGCGGTACAGACGAAGAACCGTGCATAACCAAATGGGTGTTTGGAATACGTGCATGAATTTCTTTAATACGGTCAATTCGTAACACATCACCAGTCGGTTTACGGCTAAACTTGTATGCGCCATGGCTAGTACCAATCGCAATCGCTAATGCATCTACATGAGTGTCAGCAACAAAACGAGCCGCTTCTTCTGGAGTTGTAAGCATTTGATCCATGCTTAAAATACCTGCAGCACCCACGCCATCTTCTTCGCCTGCTTGGCCAGTTTCTAAACTGCCTAAACAGCCAATTTCACCTTCAACTGACACACCACATGCATGAGCAAATGCAACAGTACGACGAGTGACATCGACGTTGTATTCATACGATGCAGGAGTTTTACCGTCAGCCATTAACGAGCCATCCATCATTACAGATGACATGCCTAACTGAATTGAACGCTGACAAATATCAGGATCAGTACCGTGGTCTTGGTGAATACACACAGGAATATCAGGATACTGCTCAAGTGCAGCAGCCATAAGGTACTTTAAAAATTGTGGGCGAGCATATTTACGCGCACCAGCTGATGCTTGCACAATCACAGGGCTGTCTGTTGCTTCAGCGGCTTGCATAATTGCACGCATTTGCTCAAGGTTGTTTACGTTAAATGCAGGGACGCCATAATCATGCTCAGCAGCATGATCAAGTAGTTGTCGTAGAGAGATAAGAGCCATTTTGTTCTCCATTAATAGGGTGATTACTCACCTAGGTCGCTATCGTTTGGACGGATTTTTAACGCTGCCACAACCAAATTCCTTTAGGTAATAACAGCGCATTTTTTTATAATAATTATATTTTATTTACAATAACTTAAGACGTGAACTTAGGCGCCACGTTTTTCAAGCATTGCCACTGCGGGTAATTCTTTACCTTCTAAAAACTCAAGGAAAGCACCACCACCTGTAGAGATGTAAGACACTTTGTCAGCAATGTTATATTTATCTACCGCAGCTAGCGTGTCGCCGCCGCCCGCAATAGAAAATGCTTTTGACTCAGCAATCGCTTGCGCGATGCGTTTAGTACCTTCACCAAACTGATCAAACTCGAATACGCCCACAGAGCCATTCCAGACTATCGTACCGGCTTGTTCAATTATTTTTGCTAACGCGTCTGCGCTATCTGGACCAATATCAAATATCATATCGCCGTCGGTTACATCCGCAACTGATTTAAGTGTTGCCGCGGCTGTTGGGCTAAATTCACTCGCGACAACCACATCAGTTGGTACAGGAATGTCACCACCACGGCTTTGGGCGTTAGCCACAAGACGTTTAGCTTCTTCAACTAAATCGGCTTCATATAGTGATTTACCCACCTTATGGCCGGCAGCAGCAATAAAAGTATTGGCAATACCGCCACCCACAACCAGTTGGTCTACTTTAGTTGATAGGCTTTCTAATACTGTAAGCTTAGTTGATACTTTTGAGCCACCGACAATGGCCACCATTGGGCGCGCTGGATTATCAAGGGCTTTGCCTAGTGCATCAAGCTCTTGTGCTAATAACGGACCAGCACACGCCACCGGGGCATAGACACCAACACCATGGGTAGATGCTTGAGCACGATGCGCCGTACCAAATGCATCCATAACGTAAACATCACACAGTGCTGCCATTTTCTTGGCCAATGTGTCATCGTTTTTGCCTTCACCAGGATTAAAACGGACATTTTCAAAAACCACCACTTCACCAACATTAACCTCAACACCGTCAAGGTAGTCGCTCACGAGGCGCACTGGGCAATCTAATGCTTTTGCTAAGTAATCAACAACAGGCTGCATTGAGTATTCAGCATTAAACTCACCCTCTGTTGGGCGACCTAAATGCGACATCACCATCACGGCGGCGCCTTTTTGCAATGCAAGTTGAATGGTTGGCAACGACGCACGTAAACGCGCATCACTGGTCACCACACCGTCACTGACAGGCACATTTAAATCTTCACGAATAAGCACACGCTTATTTTGTAGATCTAAATCTGTCATATTAATAATTGCCATAATTAGCCTTTCCTTTTTAAGTTAAAAACAAAACTTAGACGTAACCGGTTTAATACCCATTACTGATAAATTCATTGAGCTCTATTGCACTTGTTTAGCTTGGATCATTGCTAAGCTCGTATCGAGCATGCGATTAGCAAAACCCCATTCGTTGTCGCACCATAATAATAATTTGACCAGGTGGCCGGCGCTGACACGGGTCTGAGTTCCATCGACAATACTCGAGCGCGGATCGTGGTTAAAGTCACACGACACTAACGGCTCGTCAGTATAGCCTAAAATACCATTAAAACTGCCGTTTGACGCAAGTTCTAATACTTTGTTGATTTGTTCAATATCGACTTTTTTATCGAGGGTGACCGATAAGTCGATCGCGGTCACATTAATGGTGGGAACCCTTACTGAGATCGCTTCAAACTTATCTTGCATGTGAGGCAAGATACGTTCAATACCACGGGCTAATTTGGTGTCTACAGGGATAATAGATTGCCCCGCTGCACGCGTACGGCGCAGGTCATCGTGGTAAGCGTCAATCACCTGTTGATCGTTCATTGCCGAATGGATAGTGGTTATTGCACCGCTTTTAACCTCAAAATGCCTATCGAGCACATCAATAACCGGCACAATACAATTGGTGGTGCATGACGCATTTGAAATAACAGTGTGTTCAGGGCGCAATAAATCATGATTAACACCATAAACAATAGTGCCATCAACATCGGCAGACGATGGATGACTGATCAACACTTGTTTAGCCCCCGCTTGAATGTGCGCTTCGCAAGCTTGGCGGTCGATTAAGCTACCAGTGGCTTCATATACAATATCAATATCAAGATCGCGCCAGGGCAATAAACTCGCATCAGCTTGATTAAACAATTGGATATTGTCATCGCCAATCAACAGCTTATCGCCATCGAGGCGGACAGTGTGCTTAAAGCGTCCGTGGGTTGTATCGTACTGTGTAAGATGACAAATGGCTTCAGGTTTGGCGAGTTCATTAATCGCGACAATCTGAATTTGCTGGCGTTTACCCGACTCGTACAATGCACGAAGAATTGAGCGGCCAATTCGACCATATCCATTAATTGCAACTCGAATCATTTAGGATTCAGAGTAATTAACCTAAGCACATGTTATTAAGACAGTTATATAAAAAGCCGAAACATGAGTAACTTAGCATATTATTTTTGTGAAATTGCAGCCATAAAAAAAACGACCTACAATAGCATTGCAGGTCGTTATTATACAGATTAAACACTTAATAGATAAGTGTTTAATGGCAAGCGATTATCCTAAAGACTGGACAGTTTTTACGACATTATCAACAGTGAAGCCGAAATGCTTAAGTAAGTCACCGCCTGGAGCAGACTCACCAAAGGTGGTCATGCCCACTACGCCGCCGTCAAAGCCAACATACTTGTACCAAAAGTCGGTATGAGCAGCTTCGATTGCAACGCGTTTAGTCACCGCTTTTGGTAATACAGACTCTTTATAAGCTGCATCTTGCTTGTCAAATTCAGTTGTTGATGGCATAGATACCACACGCACTTTTTGACCAAGCTTAGTTAACTCAGCAGCAGAATCCATCGCTAATTGCACTTCACTGCCGGTAGCAATCAAAATCACTTCTGCGGTGCCTTCACAATCAGACAGTACATAACCACCTTTAGCGACATTTGCTAATTGCTCGGCAGTACGTGCTTGGGCTTTAAGACCTTGGCGGCTAAAGATTAATGATGTTGGTGCATCACGACGTTCAATCGCAGCCTTCCAAGATACTGCGGTTTCAGCCGCATCACATGGACGCCATACCGCCATATTGGGGGTTAAACGTAAGTTTGCAAGTTGCTCAACAGGTTGATGAGTAGGATCATCTTCACCTTGACCGATAGAGTCATGGGTATAAACGAAAATGTTTTGAATGCCCATTAATGCTGACATACGGACTGCATTACGTGCATATTCCATGAACATCATGAAGGTCGCGCCATAGTTAATAAAACCACCATGCAAAGATGCGCCGTTCATAATGCCACTCATGCCAAATTCACGCACACCGTAATAAATGTAGTTACCAGCAGGATCATCTTGAATGCCTTTTGAACCAGACCAAAGCGTTAGGTTTGAACCCGCTAAGTCGGCGCTGCCGCCTAATAGTTCTGGCAACATTGCACCAAAGAAACCAATAGCATTTTGTGAAGCTTTACGGCTGGCAATGCCTTCCGCTTTTTCTTGGCATTCTTGGATATAAGCTTGTGCTTTTGCTTCAAAATCAGCAGGTAAATCACCATTTAATACACGGCGTTCGTATTCAGCAGCTAATTCAGGAAATGCCGCCTGGTATGCAGCAAACTTGTCATTCCATAATGCTTCGTTCGCCACACCTTTTTGCTTAGCATCCCAACCTGAATATACGTCAGATGGAATATCAAACGGCGCATGTGGCCAGTTTAAAAATTCGCGTGCAGCAGCAATTTCGGCATCACCTAATGGTGCGCCGTGACAATCATGGCTGCCAGATTTATTTGGTGAACCAAAACCAATAATGGTTTTGCAGCAAATCATAGATGGCTTATCAGTCACTGATTTAGCTTCTTCAATGGCTGCATGGATTGCGTCTGGGTCATGACCATCAACACCAGCAATAACATGCCAGCCGTATGATTCAAAACGCTTAGGAGTGTCGTCAGTGAACCAACCTTCAACATGACCATCGATAGAAATACCGTTGTCATCCCAAAATGCCACTAACTTACCTAGGCCTAAGGTTCCTGCTAATGAACTGGCTTCGTGTGAAATACCTTCCATTAAGCAGCCATCACCTAAGAAACAATAAGTGTAGTGGTCAACAATGTCGTGACCTGGGCGGTTGAACTGGGCTGCTAAGGTTTTTTCCGCAATCGCCATACCCACTGCGTTGCTGATACCAGCGCCTAAAGGACCCGTTGTGGTTTCAACACCAGGCGTGTAACCAAACTCTGGGTGCCCCGGCGTTTTAGAGTGTAACTGACGGAATTGCTTTAGCTCTTCAATGGGTAATTCATAACCAGATAAATGCAGTAAAGAGTAAATAAGCATTGAACCGTGACCGTTTGATAAAATGAAACGATCGCGATCAGCCCAGTTTGGGTTAGTCGGGTTATGCTTTAGAAAATCGTTCCATAGCACTTCTGCGATATCAGCCATCCCCATTGGTGCACCTGGGTGACCAGAGTTAGCTTTTTGAACCGCGTCCATACTTAAGGCGCGAATGGCATTAGCGAGTACTTTACGAGAAGACATGCTCTCTCCTGCTTGTTTGTGAGATCTAACGGCAATTGTGGATAGGCATTTTCCCCTACTAGGCGGTGGGACGCAAATTAAAATTTTTCCGGTTGTTTTTTATGGGTGCCGACGATGATGTTTGTTGCACGCGGCTTTGCATGCTCCTACAGATTTAACTTAAGTTAGCAATAAATCCGCTGTCGATATCTAGTGCAATTAGCAGTAATGATTTGTTGACACTGACACAATTAATTAAAGAAATTTGATGGATTAAGCCGTCTATTTTCACTACTAAAATCACATTATTAGTAAAAAAATTGTCTAACATTTACCATCCCACTGACATAAAAAACCATAATAATACTCATTAAATAGCTACAATTCAGATAGTTAATCTATTTTTACTCAAACCCAAAATCCAAAATCTAAAATAGATTGCTGATGTATTGCACAATTCTTAGGTTAAATTCGTATTAGGGGGGTGTTATCGATTTCGATTTCGATTAAAATAGACGTCTAGACGTATATTCAAATGCAACCAACGAGATTTTCCAATTATGGCAAAGCACTTGTTTACCTCTGAGTCGGTCTCAGAAGGTCATCCAGATAAAATCGCCGATCAGATTTCTGATGCGGTATTAGACGCAATCCTTGAGCAAGATCCTAAAGCTCGTGTTGCGTGCGAAACATATGTCAAAACAGGCATGGTATTAGTGGGCGGCGAAGTCACCACTTCTGCTTGGGTCGATATTGAAGAAATTACCCGTAAAACCGTGCGTGAAATTGGCTACACCCATTCAGATATGGGGTTTGATGCTGATTCATGTGCAGTATTAAACGCCATTGGTAAGCAGTCTCCGGATATTAACCAAGGCGTTGACCGCAGCGATCCTGCAGAACAGGGCGCAGGCGATCAGGGCTTAATGTTTGGTTATGCCAGCAATGAAACTGATGTATTAATGCCAGCACCGATTACTTATGCGCACAAATTAGTGAAGCGTCAGTCAGAAGTGCGTAAAGACGGCACATTACCTTGGTTACGCCCAGATGCAAAAAGCCAAGTTACTTTTGCATACGATGAAGGCAAAATTATCGGTATTGATGCAATTGTGTTATCAACACAACACCGTGAAGACGTTACTCAATCTGATTTGATTGAAGCCGTAATGGAAACCATCATCAAGCCAGTATTACCTGCTCAATGGTTAAATAAAGACACCAAATACTTTATTAACCCTACAGGTCGCTTTGTCATTGGTGGTCCTGTTGGCGATTGCGGTCTAACGGGTCGTAAAATCATCGTTGACACCTACGGCGGCATGGCGCGTCATGGTGGTGGTGCTTTCTCTGGTAAAGACCCATCAAAAGTTGACCGTAGTGCAGCTTATGCAGCACGTTATGTGGCTAAAAACATTGTCGCAGCCGGTCTTGCTGATCGTTGTGAGCTGCAAGTGTCTTACGCTATTGGTGTTGCAGAGCCAACATCTATCAGTATCGAAACCTTCGGTACTGGTAAAGTGTCTGAAGAAGTATTGATTAAGTTAGTGCGTCAACATTTCGAACTACGTCCATATGGCTTAACCGCAATGTTAGATTTGGCGCGTCCGATCTATCAACAAACTGCAGCTTATGGCCACTTTGGCCGCGATATCTTCCCTTGGGAAGTGACAGACAAAGCTGAAATATTACGTGCAGATGCCGGTTTATAATTAATCTTGCATGGTTGTAAAAAAACCGCCTGATGGCGGTTTTTTGTTTCTTCAAATAAAGTCAAAACTAATGATTAAAGCAGACTGGTTAAATACTGACCTACTGAGTGGAAGTAAGGATTGTGCTGATAGGCTAGCTCAAATAAAACAGTGGTCAGCACTAAAGCTTTTTTATCGCCAGCATATGCCCTATGCAAGGGTATCCGTGAAAGAATCTGTTGCAGTTATTCGCCAATATCACGCCCCTGTTCTGGCGGATAATAAACCATCGTCAATGGCGCAAGCTATCACGACACAAACCTTAACAGGTTCAAACAAGGCATTAAGTTCACCCGCTACAATCATTGCAGCAGTCAGAATCAAAACTGTAGGGCAGTTTCAACTAATCAACGGCGTATTAGTTGAACCAGACTCCCGTGGCAAAGGTATCGCGAGCGATTTGTTCAACTTCATAAACCCGCATTTAATTGATAAAAAATGCTTTTTTATTTACTGAGGTAATACTGCAGCCTTTGTATCAAAAACAACAATTTAATTTAGTGACACCACAACAAACCAATCAAGTTCCCGCTGAGATTATCCAGCTGTATCAGCGTTACCATAGCGATCAGCGCCCCCTCGTCATAATGCAACTATGTCGCACTCTTTAGGGTGAACGGTATAAACTTAACAATGATCAAAGTGGGCACTTTCAATACACATAAAACCCACTTGCTGCATTGACATCACAGGCACCGTAACTAAAGTCACCGATGCCACATCAATCTGCTCAAGTTCAATTTTCGTCATTAATACAATCGGGTCGGCATAAGAGTTACAAAGCCCGCAATATAACCAGCGATCAGCCCATTGCACAAAATAACCACGATTAACCTGCTCATTGGCAGCTGATGCTAACAGATTAGCCTCTATGCATTGATACCGCTCACCAGCTTCGGTTAGCACAGCTGCAATTAATTTCATATTATCAAAAGCCGCCAACCGCAATGCTAAATAGGGGCTAAACAGGGCTTCAAAATTCGTCGTCATTAGTTTGCCTCAGTAGATTGATGAGTGTCAGTGACCAGTAACTGATAATCACGTTGCTCAAATGTAAAATCTTCAAGCACATGCATAGCAGCTTTGTTTTTATGCGCCGCAAGCGAACGTACATTATCAGCTGAAATAAACGTCACCATAAACGGGTAAGTGGCTTTTACCTGATGCTTAAGCTCATTCACTAAGGCTTCAAATATTCCCTGGCCTCGGTAAGATGGGTTAATCCAAACAGGTCCGTATTGGCAAGTGTTTGTGGTTAATAATGCACAGCCGTATGCATCAGCAAATTTAATCCGTTGAATAATGTGGCGATACAGTGGTTGAGATGAAAAAAACGCCCACTTAGCCGCCACAACATAACCAATAATTTTCCCTTGATCCTCTGCAACCACCAACCAGTGAAGATTGATTAACGTTTTTACCTCGTTAAGAGTAAAAGAATGCGCATGCAATGCTGCCGCAGGCTGACTCAGCTCGTCATTAATATGCTTACGCTCTAATTGCACAATAGCTGCTGCGTCAGTTAATGCGCCTTTACGGATAGTGAATAACAATGATTATTCCTTTGGGTTGTCTGACGTCGGTTGATTTCGTGCCCACTCAAACACAAGCGCCACAGGTAATGGGGACATAATTAATGTACCAACGCCTATCAATGATGCAACGACTAACATGCCGCTCACTTGTTGGGCTACATCAGTCTGCCAATACAAGAAAATGCCAACTAATAACATAACAATGCCAATAAAATGCAGTACTTTTAGCAGTTTGATCATATACGTACTCATTACAGGTTAAATTGTGTTAATTAAACCAACAAAAGAGGGACATTATCAGCCTAAATGTATTCTAGCAGTAGCAGAATCACCGCTATTTTTTATTATAAGAGCATTCGCCGCATGATAAAGCCTATTCTTTGTGCCGTGGGATTACTTTTTGGCGTTAGCGTTTATCAAACTCAACCGCATGGTGCCACCATGAAAGCTTGTATTGATAATCTTATGGCGCAAGAAGCTAATTAATGCAGGCGATATCATTAGTAAAACACGTCGATATTTCAAAAGGTAAGCTTAACTTACTGGCTGCCAACGGTGACACTTTACTGGTATAAACTAAACACACTGGCTAACAATACACATCATCTAAATCATAAGGCATATCAGCCTATCAGCTTTGCCTTATGTTCACGGCTAGGCGTAAAGTGTCAGCATAAAGTTCCACTTTGCAAATGAATTTTTATTCAAGAAATCTGATTCGTTGTTGACTTAATCAGGCAATCTATTCAAAATGAACTCGTTTTTTTGAATAACAATTATAATTTTTTATATAACAACGATAAGATGAATTTTCACTATGCCAGCGACAAAAAATCAGGATGAGCTCGTAAAAACCTTTAAAGCGATTCTAAAAGAAGAACGTTTTGGAAGCCAAAGCGAGATTGTTAATGCGCTACAAACCGAAGGATTCGGTAATATTAATCAATCTAAAGTGTCGCGCATGCTTAGTAAATTTGGCGCGGTACGTACCCGCAATGCCAAACAAGAGATGGTATATTGCCTTCCAGCTGAACTCGGGGTGCCCACTGCTGGCAGCCCATTGAAAAACCTCGTGCTAGACGTCGATCATAACCAAGCTATGATTGTGGTACGCACCAGCCCAGGAGCAGCACAATTGATTGCCCGTTTACTCGATTCAATAGGTAAACCAGAAGGAATTTTAGGTACAATTGCAGGCGATGATACTATTTTTATCTGCCCAGCCAGTATCAAAACAATTGATGACACGCTTGAGACCGTTAAATCACTATTTAATTACAGCGAATAAAAACGCGATTTAAGCGATTAAATATTCAGCGCTATATTTCACAACGTGATCGCTATCCTAAATAAAAAAGCAATGCCTTGGCATTGCTTTTTTATTATCTTATCGAGTGCTATGCATCATCAAATTGAGTTAAAAAATCAAGTGATGGCACAAAGAAAGAAGAGCCTGTTAGCGCTTTAGTAAATAGCATTAAATGGTCGTGATTACCGTGAGCATCACCATGCACCATACTGCGTAACATTTTCTCAAAATGCTCAGGTGTACGACACACAGAAATAAACACTAATCCCTGCTCTTTTATCGAACCATAAGGCATGCTTTGACGTAAAATCTCAAGCGATTGGCCTTGGTCATCTTTGAGGTTTACTCGTTTAGTGTGGCTGGTAAGCGGCTTATCTTCAGACGCATATTCAATATCGTCAACCTTAGTACGGCCGTAAATATTTTCTTGTTTTTTAAGGGGTAAACGGTGCCATTTACTTAAATTATGCTTGTACTTTTGTACGTGAACATAACTGCCTGAAGTAAATTCGGCGTCTTCATTACCCACTAATGCCACTTCTTGGCGATGACGACCTTTAGGGTTTTCGGTACCATCAACAAAACCCGTTAAATCTCGGCTGTCCATGAAACGGAAACCACGCTCTTCATCAACAAGCTCAACCAAGTCTTCAAACATTTGGTTAATCTCATTGGCAACTAAATGCAAAATATCGTAACGGTCACAGCGGATATGCACAAAAATATCATATTCTATTGCCGGTGCATCACGGTTACCTTCATTCATAGCCGGAAATGGCTTTAATAATGCTGGGCGAGCTTGAGGATAAAAGGTGTCCCAAAAATTAGCACCAATACCTACAAAGCCATTAAAAGCGCTGTCAGCATATTGGTCCGTGAGTTCGTAAATGTATTGCGCCACATTGGCAATTGAAGGGCGTAATTGTTCTTCTACACCATCGAGGGCGTTAAACATTAAATACACACTGTGTAAATTACCTTCAGCGCAAATCCCTAATTGTTCACGAGGCATAACTTGGTTACCCATATTTACTCATCCACCTTAATACTTTATGTCGGCCTAAATGCTTATAACTTAACAATTTGATCATATTTTATTTAATACCATTAAGCCAAAGCACTTTAGCTTAAATATAAACAAATTACTTGATGTACTCTCACATTTAAATCAATAACTGCCTTAGTTGGATAATTTTTATCAGTAGAAACTAATAAACTTTAACATTATTCACTAAACACCACTAACTGATGTTCTGGAATAACTAACTGCACTCGCTGTCCAATGTTAAAATTCATCATTGGGCTGTTAATTTCTAAAAACACCTCATGTTGTAAAACATGATAATGGCAAACAGAGCCTAAAAAGCGCCTTTCGATAATTTTAGCGTCACCTTTGTCATTGGCTTGTAGCAAGATTTGCTGCGGTCTTAATAATAGCTTCCCTTTAGAACCGATAGTATGAGGTAGAGCTGTCGTACTAATGATAATCCCTAGAGGTGAATCAACTTGTTGTTCAGCGGTTACCGTGACATCGAGATAATTTGTGATCCCTAAAAAGTCGGCAACGTAGTGACTGTTTGGGGTTGAATATAAAGTTTCTGCAGCGCCATGTTGCACTATCCTCCCTTGTTCAAACAACGCTAATTGATCTGCAAAAACAAAAGCTTCGTCTTTACTGTGAGTGACAAACACTGCACTGACATTACGCTGTTTTAAAATGGCACGGATTTCTAGCATCATCTCATGGCGCACCTGAGCATCGATATTAGAAAAAGGCTCATCTAGTAACATGAGCTCTGGCTCATATGCCAAAGCTCGCGCAATAGACACTCGCTGCTGTTGTCCACCAGAGAGTTCATGAGGATAACGCTCCCCAAGCCCAGTTAACTTAACCAGTTCAAGCATGTCCTCTAATCTTGTTTGGCGCTCAAGCTTATTTAAGCCTTTTACTCCAAATAAAATATTGTCAGCAACCGTTAAATGAGGAAATAAGGCATAATCTTGAAAAATCATCCCCACGCCTCGTTGCTCACTGGCAACGAAAACGCCATCACCACTGAGCACCTGCCCATTAATGCTAATGCTACCTTCACTGATGGCCTGTAACCCCGCTATCGCTTTTAACAATGTGGTTTTACCGCAGCCACTGGGACCCAATAACGCGACAATTTCGCCTTGTTGTAGGGTTAAATCTAACTGCTTTAATATCACCTGTCCCTGGTAATCACTGGTGACATTATGAATAGATAAAGTAGACATATTAGCGTGATTGCTCCAATGAACGGTTCAAATAAATCAAAGGTACTAGCCCAACCAACACAATTACAATTGCGGCTAAAGCCCCATGTTCTAACTTCTCATCAGAGACAAATTGAAATACATACGTGGCTAGGTTTTCAAACCCTATAGGGCGAAGTAACAATGCTGCTGGTAATTCTTTCATGCTTTCAATAAACACTAATAATGCACCCGCAAACATACCTTTACGTAATAATGGAAGGTGAACGCTGCGTAATAATTGCCGAGGTGATTGGCCTAACGTGATACTCGCCATATCAAGCGACGGAGAAATACGCTTGTAACTGCTCTCTAAGCTGCCAATCGCAATCGCAATAAAGCGCACGCAAAATGCAAAGATTAACGCAAATACGCTACCCGTAAATAACAGTCCAGGTGGCTGGCACCAAACCATGTCATTAAGTCATTAATGGCAAAGTCAGCATAGGTCAGCGGAACCAATACACCAATCGCTAATACCGTGCCGGGTAATGCATAGCCTGTACTGCTCAAGCGTGAAGCAAGCTTATCGCTTGGGCGTGGGCTCACGCGCCGAACAAACATTAACACCACCGCAAAAGCCACACAAATAAAGCTCACAATAGCCGCTATACACAAACTATTAATGCTGTACTGCCAAAAACGGTCATCCCAACTTTCGTTAAAGTAATCGACAGCGTATGCACACAACACAACAAAAGGCAGTAAAAATGATACCACCAATAAACCCATACAATAGCTCCACGCTGCCCAGGCTTTAGCTGGCGCTAAATGATATCTATCAGCTTCATTTAACCTTGACTGTTTTTGAAATAATTGCTGTTTACGCCGAGCAAAACGCTCAACCCCCACCATGCTAAACACCACCAGTAACATAATTGCCGACAGTTTAGCTGCTGCAGTTAAACTGCCATAACCTAACCAGGTATCGTAAACAGCAGTAGTTAATGTTGGTACTGCAAAATAACTTACCGTGGCAAAGTCGGCGGCGGTTTCCATTGCCACTAATGCAACACCTACAGCTAGAGCAGGGCGTGCCATGGGCAAGGCTAACCGCCCAAAACTGTGCCAAGATCACACAACCCATCACTCTAGAGGCGTGTAATAAATTAGACGATTGCTCCATAAATGCAGTGCGAGCTAATAAGTATATATAGGGAAATAATACCAACGACAACATAACCGCGGCACCGCCAATACTGCGAATAGCCGGGAAGTAATAATCATGAGGTGTTTGCCACTCAAACCATGCCCGCATTGCGCGCTGCACAGGATCAGCATAGTCGAGCATATCGGTATAAACATAGGCGACAATATAAGCAGGCATAGCGAGAGGTAATAACAATAACCATTGAAAATAACGTCGTCCAGGAAACTCACAGCGAGCAACAAACCAAGCGGCAGGTATAGCGATGACGAGTGAGCCAAACCCAACGAGCAACATTAGCAGTAAGCTATTGTAAATATAGGTAGGTAATACCGTGTCAAACAGATGGGTGAATACCGCTTCGTCTGGCTGAGTAGCCTGAACAATAAGAGCAAGTAGCGGTAACAATAATACTGCAGTAATCAAATAACCAATAAGCGACCAGCTTCTGGTTAACCCTAAGATCATAAAGTCTACCGAATTAATTCAGCGCGTTATTATTTTTTAACAACGCGCTGATACTGAAAAAAACCGCACTTAATTACAGATCAAATTTTACTTCATCTAATAACTTAATTGCTGCTTGGTGGTTTTCTGCTAATTTATAAATAGGCAGTGAATCCGCTTTAAAGTCGCCCCACGATGCTACAAGTTCAGATGGCGCAACATCCGCCTTAACGGGATATTCCATATTCACTTCAGCATACATGCCTTGAGCAACATTTGAAGTTAAAAACTCCATCAATTTGATCGCATTATCTTTGTTAGGTGAATGTTTTGCTAAAGCCATACCTGATACGTTGATATGCGCGCCACGGTTTTGTTGATTTGGAAAGTTAATATAAACCGCTTCAGCCCAGCTCTTTTGGTTTTTATCCATCATCATTTTACCGTAATAGTAGCTATTACCAATGGCGATATCACATAAGCCTTCTTTAATTGCTAGCACTTGGGCGCGGTCATTACCTTGTGGTTTACGGGCTAAATTCGCTTTAACACCTTCAAGCCATGCTTTGGTTTTAGCTTCACCGTCGTGAGCAATCATTGAGGCAACAAGAGTCACATTATAAGGATGCTTACCACTGCGAGTACAAATTTTGCCTTTGTATTGCTCTGATGCTAAATCTTCATAATCAATGTCAATTTTGCCGATACGCTCTTTTGAAGAGTATACGTTACGCACACGCATGGTTAATGCGTACCAATCGTGATTAGGCGAGCGATATTGTACAGGGATATTTTCATCAATAGCTGAACTATTAACTGGGCTAACCAGGTCTTTTTCAACTAATTCCATTAAACGCGAAAAATCTGAGGTTAAAACAACATCAGCAGGAGATAAACGGCCTTCACGTGCTATACGCTCCGCAATGCCATCTTTGGCAAATACCACATTCACGTCAACGCCGGTTTGTTCAGTAAATTTTTCTAGGATTGGCTCAACTAAAAATGCTTGGCGATAAGAATAAACGGTCAGTGGATCTGCTGCAGAGGCAGAAAAAGTCATACCGGCTAACCCTAATAATACGACGTTATTGAGCAATTTCATTGTGGCACTCTCCTGTGATCAAGCTTTATAAAAGCCTTTTAAAATGTAAGTGATAATAATTATCAATTGCATACATGATAGATAAACGTCACATATTGAGCAAGCACTGTTTAATTTTTTCGTATTTTAAGTCAATAGAATGTAAAAACTGCAGGCGTCAACACTGAGCACCATTGGCAAAAATAAAAATCACCAATATTTTTCGACAGTAATTTGTCCGGGGGCGCGACGTAAGTTTTTATTGAGTCCCTTTTCGATTAACGCAGCTTGCGCGTCACTAATCATCCCAGGGTTGCCACAAATCATCACTTGAGAATGTTCTGCATTAATGCCTAAACCGGCTTTTTTCTCAATTAAGCCACTACTTATTCCATCAGGGATTCGACACGATAATGCATCAGGAAAATCTTCACGGGTCACGATAGGAATAAAAACAAATTGCTGAGGATATTTTTGTTTTAACTGCTTAATGGTATCAAGATAAGCTAAATCTTCAGCAAGCCTGACACCATAAACAAGCACTACTTTTTCAAACCGTTGCCAAGGTTCATCGGTGGCCAACATAGAAATAAACGGCCCCACAGCAGTTCCGGTCGCTAAAAACCACAAATGCTTGCCTTGTAAGGTGCCTTGAGGGATTTCATCTAAGGTCATAAACCCGGTGGCTTTAGGGGTAATTTCGATTGTGTCACCTGGGGTTAGGCTTTGCAGATCGGGAGAGAGTTGCCCCTCCTCTACCGCCACAGCAAGCACTTCAACATAATCAGTGCCGGGCGGATTAACAAGTGAATAAGCTCGGGCTACGCGCTTATCGTCGCGTTTTTGGCTTAGCTTAATAAATTGCCCAGCAATAAAGGGCTCAATATCCGCTTTGATACGCAAAGAAAACAATTTGTCATTCCAGTCAATGCGCTTGAGTACAGTACCGTTAATCCACATGGTGAGTATCCTTCTAGATTTGGCGATAAATAATAATACCAATCTATACAGATATTTGCTTAATTAACAGTCTAAGTTTATTTATGATATTTATCGCAACGTCTCAATGAGGGCGTAATACCACAGCGTAAAATTAAGCCTCTTGGGTTTCTGTATTAGCCGTATTAGCATCTAGTCTGTCTTGCGCAAATTGAGCTAGTTTTTGCTGAATTAATTCATAGGTTTGATCGACACCGTCGGCAATGTCGCCTTCTAATACTTTCAATCCTGACAAAATATCACTAGCTTCTTTAAAACCTTGGTTAATCGCATCACCAATCTTAACCATAAAACTACTGACCTGCTCATCAAAACCCATCGATTGATTTTGCTGCTGATGAACAGAAAAAAATTGGGTGGCAAAGCTCACAATACGATCGGCTGTTGCTTCAGGCGAGTAATCAATGCCTTCTTCAGCATTTTTTTGTACCGCATCTTCGCCCATGGTGGGGGCAAGTTCCTCATTAATGGCTTCAATGGCGGCACGATAAAGCAGCGCCATCGATTTATCGCCCGCAGCAATACTCACTTCTTCTTGGGCAGCTAAAATCGAGTTATTCATCATTTGGCGACTAAGTTGATTGTTGGTCAATTTAGGCTCTGTATCACTGCTTGTTGTTTGTTGATTAGCAGTGTTTTGAGTACTACTCTGCGTGTTTACACTCGTGCTATTGGTTGACTTAATATCCATAATCTTGGCTCACATACAATGACAGATAGCTTAATTATCGACCAACACACCCATTTCTAAAGCGCTGTAGCGATCTTTTTAGGTTATGTCATGGCAAGCAGCTTTAGTCTACTGATTAATATCATCAATTTAACTTGCCCTAATTCATTACGGCTAATATGGTAACCAATATACGCGATCATTAAGGACTGCAGCATGGAGCAACAACATTGGTTTATGTGGGGAATAGACTTGTTCTCTGGTTTATTTTTGGTGCTTTTTTGGCTACTGCTTATCGCAGTGGGTTACATGTATATCGCCGACAAACTGCAAACTAAGCAGGCTGTACGTCACAACTATCCTGTGATTGGCCGCTTTCGATATTTATTTGAAAAACAAGGCGAGTTTTTTAGACAATATTTTTTCTCCCAAGATCGCGAAGAGCTGCCTTTTAACCGCGCCGAGCGCAGCTGGGTATATCGTGCTGCCAAAAATGTTGATCGTACTATCGCTTTTGGCTCAACCCAGGTTTTAGACAAGCCTGGCACAGTCATGTTTATGAATTCAGCCTTTCCTGTGAGTGACCATGAACAACATCAACCTATTGCGATAACCGTTGGCTTCAACTGTCAACACCCCTATAGCACTGAGAAAATTTGTCATATTTCTGCCATGAGCTTTGGTGCATTATCTCGCCCAGCGATAACGGCATTGTCGCATGGCGCAGCGCAAGCGGGTTGTTGGTTAAATACCGGTGAAGGTGGGCTGAGTCCACACCATTTGAAAGGGCATTGCGACCTAGTGTTTCAAATCGGCACGGCAAAATACGGGGTGCGCAATGGACAAGGGCATTTAGACCCACAAAAATTAACTGACATCGCCGCCCACCCTGAGGTCAAAATGTTCGAAATAAAATTGAGCCAAGGCGCAAAACCCGGTAAAGGCGGAATTTTACCTGCGATTAAAGTCACTGAAGAAATTGCCGCCATTAGAGGTATCCCTCTCGGGCAGGACTCCATTAGCCCGAATGGTCATGTTGAATTTAAAGGCGTAAGCGACATTCTCGATATGATTAACCAAGTTCGCGATATCACCGGTAAACCCACAGGCATTAAAGCCGTTTTAGGCGACATGATTTGGCTAAGTGACTTATGTGATGAAATTGAGCGGCGTGGTATCGAGTCTGCTCCGGACTTTTTTACTCTCGACAGTTCAGATGGCGGCACAGGTGCAGCACCACAAGCGTTAATGGATAATGTGGGATTGCCTTTAAAACAAAGCTTGCCATTGTTAGTGGATTTATTTAACGAGCGCGGGTTAAAGCAGCGGATCAAAATCATCGCAACAGGTAAATTAGTTATGCCATCTTATGTTGCCTGGGCATTAGCTACTGGCGCAGACTTTATTGCTTCAGCCAGAGGTAACATGTTTGCTTTAGGTTGTATTCAATCTCTGCAGTGCAATAAAGATACCTGCCCTACAGGTATAACAACTCATAACACTCGCTTACAGCATGGCTTAGACCCCAAAGACAAATCCGCTCGAGTGGCGAATTATAACCACTTTTTACATTACGATTTAACCATGATTGCTCATTCATGTGGGGTTGTCGACCCAAGACATCTAACACGTCATCACGCCCGCATAGTCCAAAATACCGGGGTGGCGGTGACATTAGATAAACATTATCGACATATGCAATAAAACATCAGTGTCGATAAAAGCGTATACCTATTAATGGCAATGCCCTAATTACGGCTTATGAATCCGATAAGCTTTATTATGATAAACAGGTCGATGTACGCTAATGCGAACAAAGCCTTTGAAAAGATTAACATTTACAATTCTTTACTTATTATCTATTGAACAACCTGCATAAACAACTCAACACGTTATGTATTGTCACTATCCAAACAACTTATACGAAAGAGATACAGAATATAGCACTGAATTGTATCAGTATCGCTTTGCTGAAATGCGGAATAAGGTGTAGAATAGAGTATGACATTCGTCACATTATATTGCTTTGATGTGATTTAGGAACAAAGTGGATTAAGGGTTATATGTTAAAGATTCAAGCGGATAACATCCCCGTTAACGAAAAAAGCTTAAGTGTTAGCTGCCAAAACTGCGATCGCATGATTGAGATCGAAGGCGAGCAAGTCTGTTTTGAACATGGTAAAATCAAACGCTTAACTCTTGATCCTTCGCCAGCAGCGTTGATCAAGATGGTTTGTATTGGCTGGAGAAAAAAGTAGCTACAAGTTCAGTAAATCCTACTTTAGCTATTGCTGCATAGCTACATTTCAGCTTGTCTATAAATTACTCTTTCCTTGTTGCCAACCCGAACAACGTTAACCCCATTCAATATTGAGTCTGTTAGTTTCAATGCATCATTGATTTAACAATATGCTTAGCGGCTGCACATAAACGCTAACCAAACGGTACGTTTATGACGAGATATTACTTTAAGATGGTTTGATCTTTAAGTTTTTCAGTCATTTTAGCTAATGTTAAGCCTCGAGTCGTTACCCTTAACCCCGCACATAAATCGTTATAAACAATACTAATAGCATCATCGGACATATTACGCTGTTTTAACATGGCCATAATAGCAAACCAATCTGTCGTCACCTGATGTCGGGTGCCTTCTAACGCCGCTATCAACGCAATATTATGCATAAGTCACCTCCATACATCATTTAGTACCTAACGATTAATACAAAATTAAAATCAGATGCCTAATAAGCATCTACAAGAATCTCAGCTTGGATTTAAGCGGTGGGATAACCAACTAGATCAGATTTAAGCCTAGATGCAGAGAGAACGTCATATAAATGCACATGCTCTACTCAACAACTTGCAGCAATATAGATTAGCGACCTTATTATAGATCGTCAAAATAATCATTCGTTATAATTGTAACAATAAACATATAAAACACATCAAAACTAGCTTGTTCAGAAGGAAGCTATTGGCTAATTGGTTCGCTCTGCTCATGTTGAATATGCCATAAGCGAGCGTATAAACCTTGCTGGTACAATAAACTGCTGTGAGTACCATGCTCAACAATACTGCCTTTACTGAGCACCACAATTTGGTCGGCATCGATAATGGTTGATAACCTATGTGCAACAACCAAACTTGTATGGCCTTTTGCTGCGTCGCGCAAGGCACTTAAAATCGCTTGTTCTGAGCGAGAGTCTAATGATGATGTTGCTTCATCGAACACTAAAATCGGTGCGCCTTTTAACACAGCGCGTGCAATTGCGACCCGTTGTTTTTCACCGCCAGAAAGTTTGAGCCCGCGCTCACCCACTTTGGTATTGCCTTTATCGGGTAATGAATGAATAAAATCACTCAAATGTGCCAATTCAGTGGCTTGTTTAATTTCAGCTTCTGTTGCATCAGGGCGGCCATAACGAATGTTTTCATAGATTGAATCGTTAAATAACACCGTATCTTGCGGCACAACAGCAATCGCTTGGCGTAACGCTAATTGAGTCAATTGTCGAATATCGATACCATCAATGCTAATTGAGCCACTTTTGACATCATAAAAACGAAACAATAATTTAATGATGGTCGATTTACCTGCCCCACTGTCACCCACCACGGCGATTTTTTTCCCGCTGGAACATCAAAACTCACCTGTTTTAGAATCGATCGTTGATCATATTGAAAACTGACATTATTAAACTTTATTGCGCCTATACTTGGGCGAATGGCTGAAGCCCCTTCTTGGTCTTCAACTTGTGGCACATTAGCCATAATGTCAAACATACGTTCAATGTTGGCCAAGGCACCTCGGATTTCACGGTAAACAAACCCTAAAAAATTGAGTGGTATAAATAACTGCATCATAAAGGCGTTAATCAATACAAAATCACCAATGGTCATCATACCTAGTGATACTTGATGGGCCGCTAAAGCCATCATCGCAGTCATGGCGATAGCAATGATAAGCGCCTGTCCTCCATTTAGAGCTAGGAGTGACAAACGGTTTTTACGTTTAGCCACTTCCCACTGAGCCAGCGCGTTATCGTAACGTTGTGACTCATAAGACTCGTTATTAAAGTATTTTACTGTTTCATAATTTAATAGACTGTCTATTGCCCGAGTATTGGCTAATGAATCTGCTTTTGCCGCATCACGTACATAACCTGTGCGCCATTCAGTTGCTCTGATTGAATATCCGATATAAACAATCACAGAGATAAATGTAATGAGGGCAAATTGAATACCATAGTTAAAAAAGAAAATTCCGATAACCAAGGTGATTTCAAGCAGGGTGGGAACAATATTAAACACCATAAAACGCATTAAAAAGCTCACACCACTGGTACCACGCTCAATATCTCGCGATAAACCACCGGTTCTGCGGTCAAGATGAAAATCAAGATCTAAGCGATGTAAATGCTCAAACACAGCCAACCCAAGACGACGAATAGCACGTTCAGTTACGCGGCCAAACAACGTGTCGCGTACTTCACCAATAATGACATTGAGAAAGCGTATTGCACCATAAGCAACTACCAATCCAAATGGCACTGCAAGAGCTTGTTCAACACTTAACGTGTCTAAGGTATCAACGAGATCTTTTAGAATAAAGGGTAAGCCGACGCTGGCTAATTTAGCGATAACTAAGCACAGCATAGCCAACAACACTCGACCTTTAAACTCTATTAAATAGAGTGCACAATAATCGTAAAACATGCCAATTCAGCTTCCCTACAGGGCCTTCAAAATACGCAGAAGGTCTCATCACTACTCCAATGTTAGGCCGCTTAACGTGGCAATATGATCATGAGGTTTATCAATATTGTCTTATTATAAAGCATTTTCTTATCAGACTTACGTCACAATCTACTGTAATAAGCCCTGAATTATCTCAATATTTTCATTATTCAACCTAAGCACAGGTAAGTCTTTATGCTTACAAAATAAATAAAAACACACACCTTTATACTATTTTTTATTTTTATTTGGCCATTTGGGGCTTTTAACGCCTAAATAGAGTTATTTCTACGGATATTATTTGATACTCTTCAGTAATAAATAAACGACTGTTTGGGTAATTCACAAGCAACGATTTACCCGTTTAAAGGATGCTTTATGTTGGATAGCACGAAAGTTCAATACCCACCATTACAACTAATACAAACTTGGGTATGGATGATGATTGAATCTGGGAACCCTGAATTACAAGACAAAGGCCGCAACAATCTCATATCTGCATTTGGCAGCTTAGCAAAAGCAAACGAATATTTAGTACAGCAGGAAAAAAATAAGGCGCATTGAGCGCCTTATTTTTGTCTGCACATTTTAATTAGTCTTGTCGACGATTAACCACACTTTGATTTAATGTTGCCAGTAATTGCTCTGTATCATCCCAACCAATGCAGGCATCAGTGATACTTTGGCCGTAACACAATTCAACACCATCTACTAAGTCTTGACGACCTTCTGTTAAATGGCTCTCAACCATCACACCAAAAATGGCTTGGTTGCCTGTTGAAATTTGTTCGGCAACGTCTTTGGCAACTAACATCTGTTTTCTAAAGTCCTTGCTGCTATTAGCATGGCTAAAATCAATCATAATGTTATCAGCCAGGCCTGACTTTTTCAGTTGCGCTGAAATATCTTCAACATGCGCAGCACTGTAATTGGGCTCACGTCCACCTCGTAAAATGATATGGCAATCTGGATTACCTTTGGTTGACACAATCGCCGAATGGCCAAACTTAGTGACCGACAAAAAATGATGTGGAGCATTAGCCGCACCAATCGCATCAATAGCCACTTTAATTGTGCCATCAGTGCCATTTTTAAAACCTACTGGGCAAGAAAGCCCTGAAGATAGTTCACGATGCACCTGAGATTCTGTAGTACGTGCACCAATGGCGCCCCAGCACATCATATCGGCAACATATTGTGGTGTGATCATATCTAAAAACTCACCTGCGGTTGGCATACCACACTCGTTTAAGTCGACCAATAATTTACGTGCGGTGCGTAAACCATCATTTAATTTATAGCTATTGTCCATGTAAGGATCGTTAATTAATCCTTTCCAGCCCACGGTTGTCCGCGGCTTTTCAAAATAGACACGCATAACAATTTCAAGTTGGTCTTTATACTGCTCACGTAAAACGCATAAGCGCTCACCATACTCTAGTGCAGCCACAGGGTCATGAATTGAACAAGGTCCAATGATGACTAATAAACGGTCATCTTTGCCCGCTAAAATATTATGGATATTATTACGGGCGTTATATACGGTCGCAGATGCATTTTCGCTAGCCGGAAATCGCTCAAGAATCGCAATAGGTGGTAGCAATTCTTTTATTTCATCGATACGAATATCGTCGTTTTGATAATTCATAGTGGTTACAACTCCGGCAAAATCTATAATATCTCTTACTCAATAGGTTGAAAGAGATGAGTTAATTCATAAAAGTGATATAAAAATGAGTAGAGTACATCAGGAAAATGAACACGAAAGTTCAATCTAACCAGTATTAATCGACAAATCAATCAAGTATTACTCAACTATGCCGATATTAAATGATGAGTTATCACCTAAAGTAAAAGTGAACTTGATGCAAGACATTTGATGAACCATACTGATGTTAACAATAATGCGTTTTTGTACTGAATAATGAACAATTTCTTGCACCATATCAAATGCTGTTATGATCTATACAAGCAACCATTATTGACTTGATTAAGATCAACAGCCCCTAGACAAGGACATCACAATAGGAAGTTTAACGTTTGAAATACAGCATCTTTTTTTTGCTACTTACGCTTAACTTATTTATCTGTCTAACCGCTACGGCAGATGACATCGTTAGCGATCCATCTGAATTCCCTCATATCTTAGTCGAACATCACGCCCAAACCATACAACAAACCTTACTGCCTGATATCACCCAAATCAGCTTTTCAACCAGCAATAGTATTGCACCGTATTTTTTTGCGAATCAATCTCAAGGCGTACAATATGATCTATTAGTTACCGCCCTTAAACTGAGTGGTATTTCGATGACAGAGCTTGTTCACGCGCCTAACCTGCGAGCTCAACGCCTAGTAGATACCAAGAGAATAGATTGCATGATAAATACGCCGGATCATGTTGAAGGG
This sequence comes from Shewanella phaeophyticola, assembly GCF_025398315.1. GTDB lineage: Bacteria > Pseudomonadota > Gammaproteobacteria > Enterobacterales > Shewanellaceae > Shewanella > Shewanella phaeophyticola. Next base: position 318,196 of record NZ_JAODOQ010000001.1, on the reverse strand, counting down.
ATGTTTTATACTCAAAGTTTAATTGAATATCAAAATAGCGTGTTTTACCTGACTAAAAACAAGCTAAATATTAATAAAATTGAAGATCTTAAGCCCATTTCGATTTTAGGGTTTCAAAATGCAACGAAGTACCTTGGTGAAGAGTTTAGTGAGGTAACAAAACAAAACCCGCTTTACAGCGAAATTTCCAATCAAAAAAGCCAGGTTGTAATGTTATTTAATGGCCATATTCAATCGGTAGTACTTGAGAGACGTATTTTTGAGTATTACCGCCATTTATTGCAAAAAAACTCGATACTAGTCAAGCTGTGACAGAGGTAGCCTTGTTTGCACCAGCAGAAAGAAAGATTGCCTGTCACGACAAACATACCGCCGCAGTGCTAGATCAAGCCATTACCACTTTAAAGCAATCGTACCAATACCAAGAAATTCTCAGCTTAGCTGAACAAAACAGCTATCAACCTGCACAACACACTAACCGTCTCACCAAATAAGTCCTCGGCTCAACAAGACAATACCTAAAGGTAATCCCCTTAAATGCAGCAATGTCAGTGTCTATTTGTCATGCCTAATGAGGCGTCCATATAAGGCTTAGACTATGACTTTTAGCTTGAAACAAGGCACAAGGCAAGAATAATCAGCGTATATATTAAACTCATACGAAGTCACGACTAGCTTATTGATAGCCTTGGCTATTATTGACGCATAGCTTGCAACTTGCTTTGATAACGCTGTTTATTATCCACATCGCTCAGTGCTAACGCTCGCTTAAGATTTTTTTCTGCAAGCCTCTGTTCACCCGTTGCCCAATACGCTCTCGATAAACCAAAGTAAAACTCATGGCGGTAGTCTGCTTTCTCAACAGCACGCTTGTACCACACGAGTGCATCTTGATACTGTCGGTCAAAATACGCTTGTTGCGCCATATCAAAGTAATAAAAAGGGTTATTAATTCTGACCAACTCTAACACTTTATGCACTTCAGCCCACTCAGCTAACCGGTCTTGCTCACCTAAAATTAGCGCTAAATTATATAAGGTTGATAAATCTTGCGGGTTTACTTTTAATGCAGCTCGATAGACTTGTTCAGCTTCTGTTTGATAACCTTTATGGCGATAAATCACTGCCAAAGTGTTTATCGCCGCAACAAATTCAGGATTTAACATAATCGCTTTTTTAACTAAAGCATACGCTTGGTCATAGTCGTTTTTAACCAAGGCTTCTGCGGCAATATTGTTATAATACATTGCCGATAATTGCCGCTTATTGACCCGCTTACTTTGATAAGCCCTCAAAGAACGCTCGGGTAAAAAGTCCACAAGCAATTTTGAGCCCCTAAGCAATACGGTTTTATTATCTTCAGGGGGCATCAAGTTTAAATTGACATGACCATTGACCAAGAAAAAGCCTCCACGACGATCCCAAATGGGTTCAACGTCAATGTCATAAAACTCAACCGGCACATCTAATACCTCCGCTAAAGCCGCTGACAGCACCACCAAAGACATACAATTCCCCTGGCGATTAACGACTGTTTCTCTAGCGGATCGAGTGTAATGGTCACGATATTCAAAACCACCCTCGGCGGCACCTATGTATTGCGCTAACCATTCATTGGCCAGTATATTGTTGCTTCGTAGTGTATGCTCAGCGAGATATTGGCGTCTAAACTTGGCTACAAATGCTTCAGGTAGTTGATATATATCATCGGGATCAATGGTCGATACAGGGGTAAAGTATTCGTCGTAAAACAAGGTGTTAATATCAGTATTTTGCACATTAGATTGCGTGGATTGACAACCACCAAGGCAGATTAATACGCTAGTGAATAATAACTTAACCGTTAATTGAAGTCCTTTTGGGGATAGGCATAATGCCTTACTTGCGCTCCTGCTTGGGTGATAAGCCAACATGATTCAACCCTCAGATAGAAATAAGCTACCTTAAAGCGTAGTCAATAGACTGGTATTCAGCCACAAATACACTGCTTTGGGGAGTGATTAAGCAGGAGTAAACAGGCCAACATAGCTAATGTTCTTGAGTGGGGTCGATCTCAATAAATAACTGCTGGTGTTGATATTGATAAGGGCGATAATGATGTTGACCACAATTGAAATACAAAAAATCCCCTTTGACAGCAATACAGGTTAGGGGTAAAGATTGCAAAATGGATAATTGTTGTTGCTGACGCAAAAGCTCCTGCCACTCATGCTGTTGCTGCAATTCATCGCGCACAGCAAACGCATCAAACGGTTGCGATGATTTACGCACAACAACGGTGCCAGCTTCAGTTACAGAACTCATAAATAGTCCCATAATCAAAATGATCAATCCAAAACGATGTGTCATACCCCCTCCAAGCGCCAAATAAACCTTTATCACATTATACCATATATGAATCCTCTCTTATTGCAAGAGACAATAACGACAATTTCTGATACTCAATTGCTCCCATATATTCGGCTTTGGGTATCAGATTTACCCGCCATGATGGATATCCGCACCTAGTTATCATATCAATCGTGACGGCTTCAATGAGCCTTTGGTATAAACTGATTTGAACTAGGTGGCTATGAGCCTTCAATCATCATATTGTTTCTTTAGCAATTTGGTGAAAAGGTACCTCTATTGTAATTGTGATTTAACGCTAGTTAGACAGCTTGTACTTTGTATTTTTCTTGCTTAATGACCATGACCAAGCCATTCTCGCCATCTTATTAGCGAGCGCTACACAGGCTTTGTTGAATCCGGCTCTAGCTTCTAAGTTGACAGCCCAAACACTTAATCTGTCATCTTTATTTTTGGCATGCTTCAAAGCGCTTCTCGCGCCATTAATGAGCTGAGTTCGTAAGTAGGCATTTCCTCGTTTACTTATTCCTAATAAGCGAGCTTTATCACCCGTAGAGTGCTGTTTTGGGACTAGACCACACCAAGCAGCAAAATGACGGCCATTTTTAAAATTTTTACCGTCTCCAAGTGCCACCCAAAGAATACTTGAAATCAATGGCACCAATCCCTGTCATGGTTTGAAGACTTTGACACTGTTCATTATCTCGAGCCTGCTTAACAAAAAGCTTATCGATGTTTTTTATTTTTTCATCCCAGGTGATGAGCTCGTTCATCAGCTCATCGAGCATCATTCGAACAAGAGAACTCAGCTCATTCTCTGAGTCTTCTAAGGCAAAAGGTAAGGCCTTTTTTAGAGAAGAAATCCCTCTGGGGATAACGACACCATACTCAGCCAATAAACCTCTGATTTGATTGCCTAGCGCCGTTCTTTGCTTCACATATCGCTCTTTTACTCGGTGTAACAGTTGCGCATCTTGTTGCTCAATACTCTTTGCCGGAACGATTCTCACATCTTCGCGTTGAGCGACATCGGCAAGTGCTTGTGCATCATTGAAATCATTTTTGTTGCCAATACGATGCTGCGCAACATATTGAGGTGCAATTATCATGACCGAATGTCCGAGTTGGCTAAAAACCCGACTCCAATAGTGGCAAGCACCGCAAGCTTCGATGGCAATGGTACAAGTCTCCTTATTGGCGAAGTAAGCGACCAATTTACTTCTAGGGAGCTTGACCTTTTTTAGTATTCGACCAGAGATATTTTTCTCTACAACATGAAAAATAGATTTGGCTGTATCTAAACCGACTGTTACGCTTGTCATAGAATCCTCTCTTACTGTTGTTGGTTGCTTTTTCATCAATCAATATGGCTCATTTGAAGCCGATTTGGTAGAGAGGATCCATTCCATTAATCAGCACAGTAATGCGCGTTTTGCCAAAATACTCTTCAAGCTACATAGACTTTGCTTGAGATGACAACTGCGGATCTATACCCAAAGCACTTAGCGCCAAAAAAGAGTTAACTTAAACAGAGTAGTGTTTCAAAACAGCAAAAAAAACAGAACCCAAAGGTTCTGTTTTTAAGCGTATCGCAAGGATAAGATTATCCAGCAGATTTAACACTCACAAACTCAGGATAGGCATCAACACCACAATCAGACACATCCATACCGTTGTATTCTTCTTCTTCTGTTACACGAATACCCATGGTCATTTTCAATACAAACCATACAAGTAATGATGCAGCAAATACCCAGATGAAGATAACCGCAGCACCATATAACTGGCTACCAAAGCTAGCGTCAGCATTTGATAAAGGCACTAACATTAACCCTAGGAAACCCGCAACACCATGCACTGAAATCGCGCCCACTGGGTCATCAATTTTAACACGGTCAAAGGCAATGATTGAAAAGATAACCACGCCACCAGCAATTAAGCCAATCACAGCAGCCATTAAAAATGAAGGTGATAATGGGTCAGCAGTAATAGCAACAAGACCTGCTAATGCACCGTTTAAAATCATAGTTAAGTCAGCTTTACCCCATACAACCTTACATACGATTAATGCGGAGATAGCACCAAACGCCGCTGCTGAGTTAGTGTTAACAAAGATTTTAGCGACTGCAGTTGCGTTTTCAGCATCTGACACTAATAACTGAGAACCACCGTTAAAACCGAACCAGCCCATCCATAAAATGAACATACCTAATGTTGCCATTGGTAAGTTTGAACCTGGGATTGGTTGTACTTGACCGTTTGCGCCATATTTACCTTTACGAGCACCCAACAGTAATACACCAGAGATTGCTGCAGCTGCACCAGCCATGTGCACAATACCGCTACCAGCAAAATCAAAGAAACCAGCTTCTGATAAGAATCCGCCGCCCCAAGTCCAGTAACCTTCAACGGGGTAAATGACCGCAGTCATCACAACAGAAAACGCTAAGAATGCCCAAAGCTTCATACGCTCAGCTACCGCACCCGAAACAATTGACATCGCCGTTGCAACAAACACAACCTGGAAGAAGAAGTCAGATTCTAATGCATGGTCAGCATCATCAGCTTGTGAGCCAATTAACGAACCAAACGAAGGAATGAAGCCACCTTCAGCATTGTCTACATACATAATATTGTAGCCAACTAATAAAAACATCGCACAAGCAATTGAATATAAGCACACGTTTTTAGTTAAAATTTCTGTCGTGTTTTTTGAACGCACAAGCCCTGCTTCTAACATTGCAAAACCTGCCGCCATCCACATCACCAATGCGCCAGAAATTAGAAAGTAAAAAGTATCTAATGCAAAGCGTAATTCAGTTACTGTAAGCCCTAATTTTGTTAACTCTTCCATAATCGCCCCCTTATAATGCTTCGTTATCAAGCTCACCCGTACGGATGCGGACTGCTTGTTCTAAATCTGTCACAAAGATTTTGCCATCACCAATTTTGCCGGTATGAGCGGCTTTGGTAATCGCTTCAAGAAGCATTTCCAAGTTTTCTGCTTTGGTGGCAATTTCAAGTTTTACTTTAGGTAAAAAGTCGACCTGGTACTCTGCACCGCGATAAAGCTCTGTGTGTCCTTTTTGACGACCAAAGCCTTTAACTTCAGTAACGGTCATACCTTCAATGCCCATGCCTGCTATGGCTTCACGGACATCATCCAATTTAAATGGCTTGATGATAGCGCTGACGAGTTTCATCCCGACCTCCAAAGTGTAAAAAAATGTAGTTGTTATTGATTTGTTGAACTAACTAATTCAATCATCAGGCCAGTTTTATAAGTGTCTGTTTAATATGGCATTTAAATAATTCACGTCAGTTTTACTGCTTGCAAAAGCACCAACAAAGTGCAGCACAAAAAATGCAACGCCCTTTTTTGGTGCGCAAGTTCAACAAAGGGAAATAGCCGTTATAGACACTTTAAGAAGGGGTAGCAGAAGAAGGCTTGCGCAAAAATAGAATAAAAAAACCGCCCTTAAAAAAGGACGGTTTACTGGAGATAACAGCTTATGATTCACGCATAAGCTGTTTAATGTAGCAAGTTACTTAGTAAGTCGCTTCACGCTTTTTAGCTTCTTCTTTCCACTGAGGAACCAGTGTTTTCTTGAATTCAGCTTTTTCAGCATTCATTTTTTTCATGTCCATGCCTAATGCCGCTTGCGCTTTAGCTTTAGTTGAAGTGTCTGGGTAAGCGATTGGTTGCTTAACACCTTTAACAGCTAATAACTGAGCTAATTTAATGCGAGCATCAGCAGCTTTATCCACTGCAGTACCTAAAATACGTAGAACTTCAGCTGGAGCATGAGTTGATGCGCCATGTGAAGCAGTTGCATAATCCCAACGCCATTGTGAATGACGAATATCCATAAGGATAGGCTTCATTTCAACTTCAGTTGCACCCGCATCCCAAGCAGCTTTCGCTTCAAAGTGAGCTTTAACTAATTGCGCTTCAGCACGTGCTTTTAAGTCTGCTGCTTTGTGCTTGCTCTCTTCAACTTGCTTAACCATAAACTCTTTGCTTTGAGTGTGACAAGTAGCACAGGTTTCTTCAAAGCGATCAAGTGGGTTACCCACTTTATGGTCAGTGTATTTGCGGCCTTTGTCATTTGTCACTTTAGGCATATGACAATCAACACAACTTACATTGTTTTGACCATGAGTACCCATTTTCCAAGTTTCATAACCAGGATGTTGTGCTTTTAACATAGGTGTTTTAGACACGGCGTGAGTCCAATCAGAAAACTCCATGCTGTCATAGTACACTTCCATTTGTTCAACGGTGGTACCCATATCCCAAGGGAATTTAACAAAACCTTTACGGTCAGCAGTTTTCTCGAAGTAGTATTCAACGTGACACTGTGCACATACCATTGATTGCTTGTCTTTACGAGAAGCTTCATCAAATGGGGTATCTATCGTGTTCATTGCGCGTTCAACATAAGGACGTGACATACGTAACTTTGATGAACCTTTTACGTGACAATCGCTACAGCCTAGAACATTAACGATTTCTGGACCGCCTTTAGCCCATTTGCCTGTAAAGTAACCGTCTTCACCTTGCTCTTCAATGACACGAGGTACGTCAGGGCTTTTACAGCTCCAACATGCCATTGGCATTGGAGCCGTCTTCAGCATTCTTTGGTGCGCCAGTACGTAATGAATTGGTTACATCTGTAACAGCATACATATGGCCGCGAGGTGCGTTATAGTCTTTTGCGAAACCGTAACCCGCCCACAACACAACTAGACTTGGTACTTGTTCCAACATATCAACAATTTCTTCGCTTTCTGCAGTTGCATGCCAGCTGTTGTATTGATTTGAAAATTTATCTTTGTAAACCTCATTACGAGGTTCAGTTTTATCACTCGCCATTGCGCCTGCCGCCATAAAGCTTGCAGCGATAACAGCACTGAGTGCAATTGATTTTGCGTTCATCTTCATCACCCTTTATCTCCGTGTTACATTATATTTAATTTATTAACCACGACATCTCCAATATCAAAAGTAGCCATTAACCTGACATTTAGACATACCTCCAATGGGGTATAGCGAGAAAAGTTTGCGCCAGATCAACATGTAAACAGGATGTATCTCACAGTTCTGTTAACTCGTTAATGTAATGCAGATACACCTAATGTAGAACACACTATTGGATATGGGGCGAAAGCATACTTTTGCCTTATCCACATTCTTTTATTAAATGTCATTCAAAGTAGGGATTTATGTTTACTCGAGGCAGTCTTACCTCAACCATTTTAGGCTTAATGCTGTTTCTCATTTTATTGTCATCAAGCCTAGCAGTTTTTTCTATCGTCAATTTAACCTTTAGCCTAGATGATGCCAAAGGCATTAATGCTTCAGGTTCAATGCGCATGCAAAGTTATCGCTTACTGCTATTTACTAATGCTGGCAGTATTAATGCTCAAGAAAAAATCGCCGAATTTGAAAATACCCTAAATTCTGAACCGCTTAAGCGCACACTGGCCTGGTACAGCCCTCAAGAATTAACTGACCAATACCTGATGGTAATTGATAAGTGGCAAGTCATGAGAGCCTATGTCGAAGCGGGCGATGCTCGCCTGTATTCTGCATCATTAAAAGACTTTGTTGATACCATTGACACCCTAGTATTGAAAATGGAGCTCTTTGCAGCATTTAAGCTTAAGTTATTAGTGATAGGACAAATTATAGGTTTAGCCATTTTATTAGCAGTTGCCATTGTGGCCGTTGTGTTTACCCGAAAACGCGTTGTAAGACCGCTGCAATCATTAATGGACAGCGCAGCCACCATTTCAAAAGGTAACTTTAAAGTTAAGATGCCTAAAACAGATTATATTGAGCTCACCGCGTTGGGTAACGCATTGCAAAAAACCGCCACTGAATTGGCTGATTTATATGAAGATTTAGAAGGTCAAGTTAACGATAAAACCCTTGCATTAACGCGCGCAAATAATGAGCTTAAGTTTTTATACGATAATCTTGTGATGCTGCATGCAGACAAACTGGATTACAAAGCGCTGCAGTCTGCGATTAACCAATTGAAATACTACGAAGATTTAGACTTTCTTAGGCTGGTTATTAAGCATGAAGATGATTCAGCTGATGTCATCAAAGCTGAAGGAGGTTGGCCAGATGAAAACAATATCAGCTCTGTTCAGTTCCCGCTCAACCTTGAACAGACTCAATTAGGGTATTTGGATATTATTTCCGATAAACAATTGAATCGACAATTATTTGAAAACTTTGCCATGATGCTGACCCGTTCGATTACGATTCATAACGCCACTGAGCAGCGCCAACAACTTGCCTTAATGGAAGAGCGTGCAGTGATCGCCCGTGAATTACATGATTCGATAGGTCAGTTATTGTCATTTTTAAAAATTCAGGTCAGTTTACTCAAAAAGAGTTTACATGAAAGTTGTCGTAGCCCTGAGGTCGAAGGACAGTTAGTGGAGATTAATGAAGGGGTAAGCACTGCCTACGTGCAATTACGCGAATTATTGTCTACGTTCAGATTAACCATTAAAGAACCCAATTTAAATCAAGCGATTGAAGTCATGCTTGATCAACTTCGTCAGCAAAGTGATGTTGATATTAAACTCAATTACAAATTGTCAGCACACTTGTTAGAAGCGAAACAACATATTCACATTTTACAATTGATCCGCGAAGCAACACTGAACGCAATCAAACACGCTAAGCCTGCCCATATAGTGGTAGATTGTCAGTTAACAAATAGTGCTATGATAACCATAGCAATATGCGATGACGGTATTGGCGTGTCACATTTACAAGAACGCGATCAGCATTTCGGTATTGGTATCATGCATGAACGAGCCAATAAATTAGATGGCGTTGTAACATTTGACAGTAACCCGCATGGCGGCACTACCGTTACACTTAGCTTTCCACCTCAACAGGAGCCTTTAAATGGGTAAGCCGTATTCCGTACTTGTTGTAGATGATCATCCCTTGTTACGCCGAGGCATTTGCCAACTGATCACCTCAGACAGCGATTTTTTACTTTTTGGTGAAACTGGCACTGGCTTAGAAGCACTCACCGCTGTCGCCGATAACGAGCCAGACATCATCCTGCTCGATTTAAATATGAAAGGCATGTCAGGCTTAGATACGCTGAATGCGATGCGCCAAGAAGGTGTCACCGCGAGAATTGTTATTTTAACCGTATCCGATGCCAAGCAAGATGTCGTTAGGTTATTGCGTGCGGGGGCTGATGGCTATTTACTCAAAGACACTGAGCCAGATTTATTACTCGAACAACTTAAAAAAGCCATGTTAGGTCACCGTGTCATCAGCAACGAAGTTGAGGCCTATCTTTACGAGTTAAAAAATGCCACCGATGACAACACCTGGATTGAAAACCTTACTCCACGAGAGCTGCAAATTTTACAGGAGTTGGCTGAAGGTAAAAGTAATCGAATGATTTCAGATGACTTACACATCAGTGAAGGCACAGTCAAAGTACACGTTAAAAACTTACTGCGTAAAGCCAATGCGAAGTCGCGTACCGAAATGGCCGTTCGTTATTTAAACCAATAACGCTGACGAGATGCATTTAGCGTGAGTTGATGCCCCACACCAATGAGTGTGGGGGCTATGCTATTTCTGATTGATAAAAGCTAACCAGCTTTGTAACACCGCTTCAAAATCTTCTAAACCGCAGTATGATTCTGACTCCGCGTCATACAAGCTCATTGCATCATCTAATTCATGATCTTCTTCAAAATCGATAACGTTGGCAAAAACTCGTACCTGCTCAGTATCGATATCAATAGTTAAGTCTGCACCAATATGACGCCAGTGATTTTTGCTACCGCTTTTGATTAAGATTATTTGTGTAAGGATATGGTTAGCACGGCTGTTATCATCGCCAAGCTCTTCAGCAAACCAGCGGCCGAGTACTTCATGATCCATACTAAACTCTGCAAATACCGTCCCTTCAAGACGATTTCGACGAAATTGGTATTCCATAATATTGCTCTTTTATTAGCGTTAGCTCTATTTTAACCCATGAAACTCAAACCTGCAGCCAAGGATTAAATAATAAAAAAACGATACGCTTTATTGGCCATAAACGTTATAAACTGAGTTCAGCACTCACTGTAGCGTAATTGCTGACACTGCGATCACTTGGAATGATAAATAATGAACAATAGTTTTATTTATAGCTTACTACTCACAGGGCCAAATGTTGGCCAGTCACTCAGCGAAGAGCAAGTTGCGCAGTGGCGACCACAAGATGGTTTACTGTGGCTTCATCTTCGCTATCGTGAACCTAAAGCCCGTAAATGGATCCTGAATTCTGGGTTAGCGCGTGTTGAAACAGACACACTTTTAGCCACAGATACTCGTCCACGCGTCGTCAACTCAAGTAAAGGAATGCTATTAGCCTTGCGTGGCGTCAATCTCAACCCTAACTCAGATCCTGAAGACATGGTTGCGGTGCGCATATACGCAGAAGAAGATAAAATCATTTCAACCTGCGAGCGCCAATTACAGTCGGTCATCGATCTCGCAGAGTCCATTAGCCAAGGCAAAGGTACAATTGATACCGCGGCATTTATCATGGCCATTTGTGAGCGCTTAACTCAACGTAAAGTTGAATTTATTGGCAAACTAGAAGAACAGCTCGATGAGTTAGAAGAGCGCGTAGTCACCCAAGTGAACAAAAGCTTACGCACTGAAATAGCCGAGCTACGTAGACAAACCGTGGTATTACGTCGTTACCTCGCGCCGCAACGTGAAGCTTTTTCGCGGATGTTGCATGAAAGTAGTGAGCTATTTGATGATAACGATAAACTGCGTTTGCGCGAAATTCATGAAACCTTAATTCGCGTCATTGAAGATTTAGATGCCATTCGCGACCGAGCCAGTGTGACCCAAGAAGAGCTGCAATCTCAACAGTCTGAACAGGTGAACCAAAGACTGTATTTTTTATCATTAATATCAGCGGTGTTTTTACCGCTTGGCTTTTTAACTGGGTTACTGGGTGTCAATATTGGTGGTATTCCTGGCGCAGAAACTAACTGGGCATTTGCAGCATTCTGTGGTGGCCTTATTGCCCTTATCGCATTGCAGATGTATCTATTTTATCGCTTAAAGTGGTTGTAATGAGTTGATATTAATTGACTACCGTTAATAGCCCTTTGCTTAACGGTATCTACAGCCTCAAATGAGCAATAAAAAGGACGCGATGCGTCCTTTTTTGCCATTAGCATATGTATCTCGGGCGTTTACACCGAAAGCTAGCTCATTATTTTGTTTCTGCTTCAACTTCAGCTTCAGCTGCGGCTTTTTCAACAGACACAAGTTCTACTTCAAAAACCAATGTTGAATTAGCAGGAATAGTCCCTGTATCACGCTCGCCATATGCAAGTTCTGAAGGGATAACAAACTTGTACTTAGCACCTACAGGCATAAGCTGTACACCTTCAGTCCAACCAGGAATAACGCGGTTTAGTGGAAACTTAGCCGTTTCGCCACGTGCATATGAGCTGTCAAACTCGGTACCGTCGATTAATGTGCCGCGGTAATGAACTTCAACAGTATCTTCTGCAGCTGGTTTTTCACCTTCACCGGCTTCAAGTACTTCGTACTGTAGGCCAGACTCAGTGGTCGTTACACCTTCTTTGGCTTTGTTTTCTTCTAAGAATTTTTTGCCTTCTTCAACCGATTTAGCCGCTAGCACTTCAGCTTGCTCTAAACGTTTGTCGTTTAATTTTTTATCTAGGTTTTGTAATACAGTTTGCATTTCTTCTTCGGTCAACTGCATTTCTTCGCCTAAGCCATCGCTAAAGCCTTTGATAACCATAGTACGGTCAACAGCAAAACCTAACTCTTCTTGCTCTTTAATGTGACCAGACATGTACTTACCAATTGAACCACCCACGCTGTATGCTTCTTTTTGAGCGTCTGTTGTTAGCTCGACTTTCTTTGGTGCTACGTCTTGTTCTTGGTTACATGCAGTCAATCCAACAACAGCTAATGCAACTAACGATAATTTGTAAATAGATTTCATTAAAGCTTCCTCAGCATCCTTTAGTGGTTACAATAACCTAATACATTCAAACTATGAGATGTTTTAGTGGTCATGTTCGCTTGCCACTTTATACTAGTTAATGGGGTTATACCATTGGGTCGACCTTATATCACAAGGTTTACGACAATAATTCAAGGGGCAAGTTCATGATACGGGTGCCAATGCTGCTTTTTTGGACAACTTGGCTTTGTGTTGCGCTATTATCTGCATGTCAGCCGAGCGCTGATAAGATGATGGTGCTCACCACTGACGCCAGTTACAGTGCCAGCTTGTCTAACGATGGCAACATCGCTCTGGTCAGCACCGCCAACAATGGTGTGCAAGTGTGGGATTTAACCGGCTCGAGCATCTCCTACCAATGGCTTCAAGGCAAACAAGATAACACCAGTAATGTTATTGATACCGCTATATCGGCTAACAATATGTTTGCTGCGACAATGAGCAGTGGCTCATTAGCGATTTGGCGTTTAGATGACGGCAGCTCTGTCGGTTGGTGGTCTCTGCCCTCTTATGCTCAAAGCGTTGCTATTGCCAATAATGGCCAAACATTAGTGGTAGCCTTGTTGATGGCTCAGTGATGTCATTATCACCACAAAAAAATCGCTTAATTCAATTTTTAGGTCATCAAGAAAAGGTCAATAGTGTGTCGATTAGCGCCGACGGTGAAACGGCTCTCAGTGGGGGGAATGATGGCAAAATCATATTGTGGAATAGCCAAACGGGTCAGCCAATGCAACAGTGGCAAATGGACTCAAGGATTACCAAAGTATTAATTAATGACAGCGGTAGCATAAGTTTAGCCGCTGACATTACTGGTAATGCTAACCTATGGCACTCAAACTCAGGCGACTCGCTTAGCCAGCTCGATATTAAACGTCGTCAAATGAACTTTTCTGCGGTTCGTTTTGTCAAAAATGATACACAGCTACTCACAGGGACGCCGTCAAAAGAGATCTTTTTATGGCAAGTCGACTCAGGTAAACAAACAGGACATTGGCAAGTTCAACTCAGTAAAAACACCCAAAACAGGGGCGCTGTAGTATACTCTGCTGCAATGACAACCCAGGGCTCTATCGTCAGTATAAGTAGCCAGGGGTTAATTGAATATTGGCAGTAATAACAGAGACAAATAGAGGCCAAATGGAGCAGGTGTTGCAAAAACTAGACGACCTTGAGATGAAGCTTTCGTTCCAAGAAATCACTATTGAAGAACTTAATCAAGAAGTGATAAAGCTCAATGCTTTAGTTGCCAGACAACAACAGCAAATGATATTAATGGTCAATAAATTACAGGCAATGGAGCCAAGTAATATGGCTTCGCAAGCAGAAGAAACACCACCTCCGCACTACTAGGTCCTACCTAGCTGTGTTGCAATAGAAGGTTGGTTAACATATGAGTTTGCAATATTGGCCATTATTTTTACATAGCAGGTGCATATGCAATCGACTCAACACCTCACAATAGCCACAACAGGCGATGATATTCTTACGCTGACAGCTGAGCCTGTGACGGTGTTTGACGATAAATTGCGGGCATTGGCCGATAACATGCTTAGCACAATGCTCAATGCTAACGGTGTCGGCATTGCTGCAACACAAGTCTTTAGCCGTGCATCCATGTTTATTATGGCTTCTAACCCAAATGAACGATACCCGGACGCCCCATCAATGGCGCCAACTGTAGTCATTAACCCTCAAATTTTGTCAGTCTCTAGCACAACAGAAGCCGGGGTTGAAGGCTGCTTATCGATTCCGGAACAACGCTTTTCGATTTTGCGCTATCAACAAATTGAAGTGCAATACCAATCACTTAAAGGCGAACTGCAGCAGCACACCTTAACAGGTTTCTTGGCGCGGATATTTCAGCATGAATATGACCACCTTCAGGGTATTACCTTGCTTGAACGGGTTAAGCTTATGGCACCACAGATTGAGGTGATGCCATGTTAAAAACACTTGGGCTGTCGCTGCTGTTCATGGCCAGTTTAAGCGGTTGCGCTTACAACAGCGTATTCGTTAATTATCCGTCGCAAATAGCCCCTTATAAACAACAATTAGCCAGCAACTCACCTACGACCAATATTACTGCATTAGCCGACAACATCAGCGGTAATGACGGTTTGCTCTACGCCCAAGAGTCTGGACGAATTATGCAAGTCGCGGGCGATTTTGAACAAAGTAAAACCTACTACCAGCAAGCAATCGTGGCATACCAAGCCTTTGACGACAAAGCCACCATCAGTGCCAGTCAGCTCGGCGCAGGTGCATCCAGCATACTGCTTAACGACAATGCCATTCCATATCGCGGCTCAGGTTATGAACGCATTATGTTGCACCAATATCAGGCGTTGAATTATTTATTTAGTGGTGACGCGCAGGGAGCCCTAGTTGAAGTGCGCCGCAGTAATGAGCTGCAAAGTATGGAACAAGCGCGTTATCAACAATCACAAGAGTCGGTTCAAGCAATGGCTAATGGCACGATTGATGCCCAAATGGCGCAGCTAGGACAAGCCGCAGGTAGCGTAACCAGTTCGTTTTTAAATGCATACAGTTACTACATAACAGGCTTACTGCACGAACTGGCTAACGAACCTAATGATGCTTTTATCGATTACCGTAAAGCGGCGCAAATCACTCCCGACAACCGCTATTTACAACAAGACTTAGTCCGTTTAGCCAAACAATTAGCTATGCCACAATATGATGAGTTTGCAAAACGATGGGGTGATGCGGTGTTGCCCACCGCGGATCAAGGCCAAGTTGTATTTATTGTAGAACGCAGCTTTGTACCAGAAAAACAAAGTATTACTGTTCCTTTTTCAATAAATGGTAACTGGCAAACCGCGTCTTTAGCCACTTACCAGAGGCAAATGCCATTAGCTGAACAGAGCCAAATAGGCGGCTTAGGCCAAACACTCTACGCCGACAGTATTGCTCATATTGACGCCCTAGCCATTAATGCGCTAAAAGAAGATTTACCTGCTGCGCTAATTCGCCAAGCTGCACGGATCTATGCCAAATACGAACTTAATCAAAGCGTTCAGAGCAGCAGTCGCCGCGCCAGTAATCAAGTTGATGCCGCTGCCATGGTGATGCAAATTTTTAACGTAATAAGCGAACAAGCAGATCGTCGCAGCTGGTTAACCTTGCCGCGTCAGGCTACAAATAGCCAAACAGTTTATCGACGCAGGTGACTACGACATTCGTTTAAATAACAGCCAAAATGTAAAAATTGAAGTAAAACCAAACCGTACAACATTAATTTGGGCAATAGAGACTGGCAATCGTACCCGTTTTTATTCGATAATCATCTGATAGACGATAACCCCTTATCAACTGTCACTCATCACCAATGGAATTTATTATGAAAAATTTAAAACTGATATTTGTGTTAGCTGCAGTAATGGGGCTGAGCGCCTGTCAATCTAAAGTGGAATATGGCGATGCCACCGAAGTTGAAACCGTTAACGAAAACTTTGGCTCAACTGATCTGCAAGATATTGCCGCCAAAATGGTCGACAGCATGATGACCTTCCCGCCAGTGGTTGTAATGACACAAACCAATCGTCCAATTATATTTGTTGATAAAATCAAAAATAAGACCTCAGAGCATATCGATACCGAGTCAGTTACCGACACGATTAGCAACAAGTTACTCCGTTCTGGTAAGTTCCGATTTATCGACATGACCAAAGTGGATGCCGTACGTAAGCAGCTAGATTATCAAAACAATGCTGGCATGGTAGACCCAACAACCGCCATTAAGTTTGGCCGTCAAATTGGCGCGCAATACATGCTTTATGGCAACCTATCGAGCATTGTTAAACAAGATGGCAGCACCAAAGATGTGTACTACAAGATGACCATGCGTTTAATGGATCTTGAAACCGGTTTAATTGAATGGTCTGACGAAAAAGAAATCCGTAAGGTTAAATCTAAGTCATTCTTAGGCTTGTAATACCCAAGCACATAGTAATAAAGCCGACATTGATGTCGGCTTTTTCATACACCCAATAATAAGTTAGGAACACTAACGTGAAATTGTTATCCACTGAATTGTTTAGTCCACAGGTTATCAAAACCAGTTTTGTTGCATTATGTTGTGCTAGCGTCATAAGTTGCAGTAGCTCTGTATCGACCTCAACGTTACAACGTGATGGCTCGGCTTACATTAGCCAACAGCAAGCGCAGGCACGCGCTAACGTAGTCTCAAATGTACAATACGATCTTACTTTCTTTTTAAGTGAAAATAGTCAATTCAGTGCCAAGTCGACCGTTAACTTTGACCTTAGCAGTGTGCCTAAATCACTGACACTTGACCTAAACAAAGCCAATATTAAACAATTTATCATTAACGGCACCAAGGTTTACCCTAACTACAACGGCGCATATATCGTAATTAACCAAAGCCTATTGGACACTGGCAACAACACCATTACAGTTGAGTTTACCCGCGAACATAGTACCAACGGTGAAGGCTTACATCGCTTTGTTGACCCAGTTGACAGTAAAGTTTACTTATATTCACATTTTGAGCCTGCTGCCGCGCAGCAAATGTCTCGCGGTGTTTGATCAACCCGACTTAAAAGCCACCTACCAGATTAATGTTCATGCCCCAAAAGACTGGCAAGTGATCAGTGCCATGCGTGAAACTAACGTGGTAGACCAAGGCGAAACCAACTTATGGACCTTCCCTACTACGCCTAAATTAAGCCCATATAACTTTTCTATGCATGCGGATCCATATAAAGTTTGGCAAGATGACTCTGGTCGTTACCCAATGCGCTTATTCTCGCGTCAATCGGTGGCTGAGCAGGTTACCCCACAAGATTGGTTTACCTATACCAAGCAAGGTTTAGACTTTTTTGACAGTTACTTTGGGATAGATTACCCATTTAAAAAGTACGACCAGGTGCTAGTGCCAGACTTTTTATATGGCGCCATGGAAAACGCCGCTGCAATTACCTTTTCAGAAGATCGCTTCTTATTTAATGCCCAAATGACCGCCGAGCAAAAACAACGTTTAGCCGGAGTTATCATGCATGAAATGGCTCACCAATGGTTTGGTGATTTAGTCACTATGAAATGGTGGAATGGCTTATGGTTAAATGAAAGCTTTGCCTCATTTATGGGGACGTTGGCCACTAGCGAAGCCACTGAGTTCAGCCATGCATGGCGAACCTTCTACGCCTCTGGTAAGCAAGCGGCTTATCATCAAGACAGTTTAGTCACCACTCACCCAATTGAAGTACCGGTGGCCACCAGTCAAAATGCATTTGATAACATTGATGCCATCACCTATCAAAAAGGGGCATCAACCATTAAACAACTGCGTCATCTGTTAGGTGAAGAAACCTTCCGCCGTGGTGTCAGCCAGTACTTGCAGCAATACAGCTATCAAAATGCCGAATTAAGCGATTTTATTAATAGTTTAGCCAAAGCCAGTGGCCGGGATTTGTCGCAATGGACTCAAGAGTGGTTATATGCCGCTGGCGTCAATACCATTAAGGCACAATACACTTGCCAGGATAATCAAATAGACTCTTTTGCATTAGTGCAAACCGCTGAAGATAGCCAACACCCAACACTGCGTGAGCAGCGAGTGAAAATAGGCTTATTCGACCACCACCGATACGGGCTCGATAAGCAGCAAACAATTGCTGTGACCTACAAAGGCGCTTATACGGAAGTTAACGAACTGGTTGGCGAGATCTGTCCTGATTTAGTGTATCCAAACTATGATGATTGGGGATTTGTGAAAGTTGAATTAGACCAAAAGTCATTCGATACTGCCAAGCAGCAACTCAGCCATGTGAGCGACCCATTATTGCGATCGATGTTATGGCAAAGTATGTGGGACAGTGTGGTTGATGGTAACGCGTCGTTAGAGCAGTTCTTAAATATTGCCTTAATCAATGCGCCGCTGGAAAAAGACTACACCATTTTAGGCCAAGTACTTAATAACATGCAGCGAGCCAAAAACTACCTCGACTTAATGGCGCCAACTCATGCCAGTTATAACAGCAAAATATCAAAAGCGTTAAGCCAAATGAGCCTACGCATGAGCATGGAAAGCTACCGTAACCGAGACTTTCAACGTCGTTGGTTCGATGCCTACATTAGCCTATCAAGCCATGGTGATGCGCTTGAACATATTCAGTCGTTACTTCAAAGCAAAAGCCATATTAAAGGTTTAACCATAGATCAAGATCTACGTTGGGACATGATCCGCCAACTAAACCGTTATGATTATGGCGATGCTCAAGCATTACTGGCTCGAGAAAAACAGCTTGATCAATCTGACTCAGGCGTAAAGGCTGCCATTGCCGCTGAGGTTATCCGCCCGCAGTCATCGCTTAAGCGCCAATGGTTAAATACCATCGAGCATAACGACAGTATGGCATTTTCAAAAATTCGTGTGGCGATGTATAACCTATACCCTGCAGAACAAAAGTTACTTAGCGCTGCAACCGCCGAGCAACGCTTTGAAAATTTGCAACTCATGGACGATAAAGTGCCGGTGTTTATGCGCAGCTTTGCTTCAAAATTAATCCCTACAGATTGCAGCGCAGCCAATATTGATGCTATTAGCCAGGTGTTAAATAGCGAAACTGGTTTGTCAAAACTGGCTAGACGCGCCCTGCTTGAAACTCGCCAACAAGAACAACGTTGTGTCAGTATTAAACAAAAACTGAACTAGTATCCATGGTGTTAGTGAAATGCAAAAGCCGGAGTAATGAAGTGACCCCATAAAGTTGGACATTTCAGTAATCCGGCTTTTTTGTCCGTGAAGCTCAGTCATTAGCCTGTACGTAATGCTAATATTTTACCAATGTCCAATGGTGGCTTAAATTGACTAAAAGCACTGTGTTGTTGATCAATGGCATAGATTGACATTCTATCGGCGAGTTCATTACCTTCAATGCCAATATGAGCTGCAACATGTTGAATAGTTAGCTGATCTTTAATCGCATCATAAAGTTCATGCGCTTGTTTAATGATATCTAGGTTAGCGATTTCACCACCTTTGCGGATCCAGCCTTTTGACTTCCAACCGTAAGCCCACTCGCTAATACACTTAATTGAATATTGCGAGTCGCTCATAATCTGCACGCTATGCCCGGCATCTAATGCCGTTTTAGCCATCAATAAGGCTTGATGTAATGCATTAAGCTCTGCGGTATTGTTGGTGCCATTCGGATTAAATAAGCCATACCATAACTCGGCAAGTTGAGCTTGACGATATACCGCAACCCCAGAGCCAGCTTTACCCGGATTAGGCTCACAACCTCCATCGGTGTAAATCACTACATCAAACTGCGACAGTATCGCATTGTTAGACGCCTCGGTTGCAGTACTGCTGCTCGCTTTCGCTTTAGTGCTTGTCGTTTTTGTGCCCGGTGCTTTAGCGATGGGCTTGCCAATACTGTTGTGCGGCGACTTGGCAAAAGCCGCTTTTGCTTCAGCTTCAGTGGCAAAGGATTTGTATTTAGCTTGCGGAAACTTATCAACGGATCGTTTGGTGACATCCCAGCTGGTAAAAATACCCGTTTCACGCCCTGCCCATACCACATAGTACTTCTTTGCCATTGTGCTTTATCCTTGCTAAATCAATGCTGCATCATGCCACGATTAATTTAGGCTTTAAAACAAAACCTGCAATAACAAGTAGGTTTTACTGTCTATAAGGGATAAAAGATTAATTAATGATTACAGGTCCATCAATGTACTGATGATTAACCCCACCAGAACCCGCGTTAACAATTTCAAGCCCTTGAGTATGACTCACATTAATGCCGCCCGAACCGTCACTAATGGTGACTTTACCGTTGACCTGGTCGATATTAATCGAGCCAGAAACATCGCTAACCTCAATATCACCGGCAACTTGTGAAATGTTGATAGAGCCAGAACCGTCTTGCAAAGTTACATTACCATTGACATCTTTCATGTTAATTGAGCCTGAACCATCAGCCAGGCTTACTGCGCCTATGCGCTCCATCACTATGCTACCTGAGCCATCGTTTAGTTTAATCGCCGCCATTGCATCATTGATTTCAATAGGCTCCTGAACCGTCAGTAATATCAAGCGCTAAAGTCGCTGGCACAGTAATAAACACATCGATATAAGGCGATTGCTCCATAAAACCATCAGACTGAATATCGGCCACAAACTTGGCATTGTCGCCTTGCTTGTTTAGGGTTAATTCAATCTCAACATCGTCGCTGTTTTTATCGGTATAAATATCTGCGGTGACTTCTATTTGTGTTTGCCCCTCTACACCTTTAACGATTAATTTACCCGCGCCAGTATTAGCCACTAATTGGCTTAGTGATTGACTGTCTAAGGTCATTTTTTGTTGGGTATGTGTTAGATCGGCATTCACTTCGGTAGATTCCGATAATGAAAAAACCGACTCCGCTTCGGTGTAGGACGCGCCAAAAATTGTCGCACCTAATACTAAACCTACAGTTAGGCTAATGGTCGCAATACGAATAGACATAGGTTAAATTCCTTTTAAAAGAGATTCGGAATAGAATAGGCTGGTACATAAGCTTAGTCGCAAACTGACTAATACATATTTGCACCTTAATGGCTATTACTAAGCAGGTTTCATACCAAAATCACAACCAACTGTTTTATATATATTTATATCCACTTAGTGATAATATTCATTAAGCTAAAAATGTAAAAATTCATCTAAAACAACACAAAGTGGTTAATATCACTACCCGATAAATTCAATACTGAACACTGAATAACGACAACTTATGACAACAACTCATCACGACCATCTTCACTGCATCAATATTATTGTCGGTTCTACCAACCCAGTAAAAATTAATGCCGCTAAAAACGCCATTGCGCAGTATTACCCTAACAGCACTGTGCGCTGCCAAGGTATGCATGCTCCTTCAAAAGTGGCAGAACAACCAATGACAGAAGCCGAAACCAAACTAGGCGCCATTAATCGCGCTCAATATTGTCAACAACAAACACAAACTGCCGACTTTTATGTGGCAATGGAAGGCGGCGTTGACCATTTTGACAATGATCCAGCAACGTTTGCTTATATGGCGATTATCAGTAATGGCACTTTATCTGTTGGTCGCAGCGCCAACTTACCCTTACCGCCGACCGTATATAATGCTCTAGCCGCTGGCGAAGAACTGGAGCCATGTAATGGACCGAATGTTTAGCACCCAAAATATTAAACAAAAAGGCGGCGCGATAGGCCTACTGACTCAAGGTTTAGCCACCCGTGAAAGCATTTATACCCAAGCGTTGTTACTGGCTATGGCTCCCTTTATTAATGCGGAATTATTTAATGACTCAACACTCTAGCATTTTAAGCCACAGCGTCGATGCCATAATCCGTCCACTCACAGCACAAGATGATGCCGCATTGGCAGCAGTGATCCGTGAAGTGTCAGCAGAATACGGCTTAACCCCAGACAAAGGCTTCAGCGTAGCCGACAAAACCCTCGACTGCTTAAGCGAAGTATACCAAGCACAAGGCTCACAATATTGGGTGATTGAATACCAAGGTAAGGTCGTGGGCGGCGCAGGCGTTGCAGCCCTTGCGGGCAATATCGGTGTGTGCGAACTGCAAAAAATGTATTTTAACCGCACCATCCGTGGCCAGGGTTTGGCTAAAAAGCTCACACAGCAATGCATTGCATTTGCTAAAAATCAGCAATACCAATCGATGTATTTAGAAACCACAGCAGTGTTAGTTGAAGCCTTAGCGCTCTACGAAAAACTCGGTTTTATCCACTGTCAGCATTTAGGCGAAACCGGTCACGATGCCTGCGAAATCGCCATGATAATGGACTTATAGCTTAAAAAGCATTCCATTAATCTTCTGCACCCGTTGCTTTTAGAGTGTTTTTTAAGCAGTCCTCTCCTAACAGTTTGATAGCGCTTTGCAAGTGGATGAAAGCTTGGTAGCCTCAAATTAAGCACATTCCATAGGAGGAAGATAATGGAATATCAACGTATTGGACATTCAACGCTAGAGGTCAGTAAAATTTGCCTCGGGACAATGACTTGGGGCGAACAAAATACCCAAGAGCAAGCTTTCGCACAACTTGACTATGCCATTGGCCAGGGCGTTAACTTTATTGATACCGCCGAAATGTATCCTGTGCCACCTCAAGCCAGCACCCAGGGTGAAACCGAACGTATTTTAGGTCGTTACCTAAAAGCCCAAGGGAATCGTGATGAACTGATCATTGCCAGTAAAATTGCAGCCCCAGGCATTAAAGGTGACTATATTCGTGACAATATGGCTCTTGACTGGCGCAATGTACATCAAGCCGTGGATGACTCATTAAGTCGCTTACAAATCGACACCATCGATTTATACCAAGTGCATTGGCCAGACCGAAATACCAATTTTTTTGGCGAGATGATGTATGAACACGATGAAGACGAACATTACACGCCTATTTTAGACACCCTTGAAGCCCTCGCTGAAGTGATAAAACAAGGTAAAGTCCGCTATATTGGCATTTCGAACGAAACCCCTTGGGGCTTTATGAAATACCTTAAGTTGGCTGAAAAACACGATTTACCCCGTATTGTGAGTGTGCAAAATCCCTATAACTTGCTCAATCGCAGTTATGAGATTGCCATGTCTGAAATTAGCCATCGTGAAAATGTACCATTACTGGCTTATTCACCATTGGCTTTTGGCACATTAACGGGTAAATACGAGAACGATCAATGGCCAGAAGGTGCACGCCTTACGGTATACAAACGCTTTGCTCGTTACAACAGCACACCGGTTGCATTGCAAGCCACCCAAGCTTATATCGATCTAGCACGTGAGTTTGGCTTAACCCCAACAGAAATGGCCTTAGCATTTGTTAATACTCGCAAATTTGTGGCAGCTAACATTATTGGCGCAACGGATCTGCACCAGCTCAAACAAAATATCGACAGCCATAAAGTGACATTATCGACAGAGTTAATGACTAGGATTAACGAGCTGTCAGCGCTTTACCGTTTTCCTTGCCCGTAAACTCGCAACATTAAGTTAATTAGCTAACTCGTAACATTAAGCTTATTACCGACAAAACCTTGCATTAGGCATCAAGATCACTGAAGATCTTGATGTCTTTTATTTTGATAAAGAACCCCATATTCATGAAGTCGATATCCCCATTTCCGTCTCAAGCGCCATTTGTTCACCAGGCCATTCGTGATCAATTCCCGGCACTCAAACAGACTCTAGGCGATCATCCTTTATGCTATTTAGACACCGCCGCAACCAGCCAAAAACCTCAGGCTGTGATTGATGCAATGAATGAGTATTATCAGCTCAACAATGCCAATGTTCATCGCGCTGCACACCAATTATCGGCTCAGCCACCAGACAATATGAAGCAGTGCGCCAGCAAGTTGGCCACTTTATTAATACATCAAAGCCGCAAGAAATTATCTTCACTCACGGCACGACCGAATCAATCAACATGGTCGCATACGGCTTAACTGCGCAGCTACAAGCTAATGATGTGATCTTAATTGATACTGCAGCGCATCATGCCAATATCGTGCCCTGGCAAGAGCTCGCTAAACGCACAGGGGCGGTGATTAAACCGATACCGCTTACAGCTAATGCTCAGCTTGATATTGACGCCTATGACCAACTATTAGCATGCAAGCCTAAACTCGTCGCGTTATGTCATGTATCCAACGCGTTAGGCACAGTAAACCCAATTAACGACCTAATAGCTAAAGCTAAAAATGCAGGTGCATTAACCTTAATCGATGGCGCACAAGCAGTTGCCCACCTTGATATCAATGTACAACACATTGATTGCGACTTTTATGTGTTTTCAGGTCATAAAATGTATGATCCAACAGGTGTCGGTATTTTGTACGGCCGCTTTGAACAATTAAACACATTAACGCCAATGCTTACCGGCGGCGAAATGATCAAAACCGTCAGCTTTGATCGTACTGAATATGGTGAGTTGCCAAACAGGCTTGAGGCTGGCACGCCAGCCATTGCAGAAGTGATCGGATTGGGTGCTGCAATCACATTTTTACAGTGCCTACCGCGCCAAGATATAGCAGCCCACGAGCAACAGTTAATGGGTTATTTACAACAGCAATTGCTTAGTTTAGGCGATATAACCTTGTACGGCATTGCAGGTAACCCATCACAGAATAATATTGGTTCGGTCGCATTTAACTTAGCCAATGAGCATCACCAGGATGTTGGCATATTACTAGACCAACAAGCTGTTGCCGTTCGCTGTGGTCATCACTGTGCCATGCCACTGATGAGCGAACTTAATTTAGCGGGTTGCTGTAGAGCCTCAATTGGCATCTATACTAATAAGCAAGATATTGATCAATTTATTCATGCGCTAAATACGGTAAAAGAGTTATTGTTATAACTTAACACCCCCATGCGCTTTATGAGACAGCATTGTTAATGACCCAAATGAGCCCAAGTAAAATACCAGAAAGTCAACTGTTTACTGTGTTACCTGCCGAGTTAACTTCAGCAGTAACACAAATAGAACAAGCCAAAAGCTGGCAAGATAAGTATCGTCATATCATGCTGCTCGGTAAACAATTACCAGCGCTAACTGACGAATTTAAACAAGATAATGCTCAGGTAAAGGGCTGTGAAAGCCAAGCCTGGTTATATCATCATCAGAAAAACGACCAACATTTTTATCTCGCAGATAGCGATGCGCGGATTGTTAAAGGGTTAATCGCCATTTTACTCGTGGCAACTCAAGGGAAAACCACTGAACAAATTAGCCAATTTGAAGTTACAGATTATTTTGATCGCTTAGGCCTCAGTGGCCAGCTAAGTCCTTCAAGAACCAATGGCCTCAATGCATTAGCCGAAGCAATAAAACGTTACGCCAAAGAGAGTGTCACCTAAAAAAGTGCCACCAATATAGGCCTCAACTAAGGAATAATAATGACCCTAAAAGTCTGCAACCCAACACGCCGCCACATCTTAAAAGGCCTTGGAGCAGCCACATTATTAAGTCCACTTTGTACGCTTCCCGCTTGGGGAGCCCAACCTCACCGTCTGTATGTTGACGGGTTGTCCTTTTTACCCAATGACATCAATGATGTTAAAGCCTCAAAACTCGATGCTTTTATCGCTGACGTTTCGGCAATAGAAACTATTGAGCAAAGCGATGGCACTAAAAATTATAAACGCACCTATCAAGCCTGTATTAACAGCATTAAACAAGCAGCCAATACCGTTAGCGAAAATCCAGAGGTATACTTGCAAGGCCTCATGGGCGCCGATATAGATAAGGCTCGAGAGCAGGAACGCACTGCAGTGTACTTTCAAATCCAAGGGGCTGATTGTGTCGAAGACGATGGCATTTCAGCCAATGGCAATCCTCCACTTTGGCCACAACTAGAGTCATTGCAACAGCAAGGCTTACGTGTATTACAACTCACCCATCACTACGGCAATCGTTTCGCAGGTGGCGCACTAGACAACAATGGCAACCAAGGGCTTAACAAGCCTCTTACCGCCGCCGGTCATGCGCTAATTGCCGAGCTTAACAAAAGAAACATGCTTATCGATGTTAGCCACTCAAGTGAACAAACCGCACTTGATACAGCAAAAGCCAGCCAATCGCCCATTGTGCTGAGTCATGGCGCAGCCAGACACTTTGTCAATCATGCACGCTGCTCATCAGATGACGTAATCAGAGCAGTAGCCGACACAGGTGGCGTTTTTGGGGTATTTATGATGAGTTTTTGGCTCACCAATAATGCCTCCCCCACCATTGAAGATTACATAAAACAGATAGAATACGTTGCCAGAGTCGGTGGTGTTGACTGCGCTGCAGTGGCCAATGATTTTCCACTGCGCGGCCAAGAAAACTTATTAGCGTTAAATAACAATAACAACGAAGGGGTCAAAGAGTACCTTGGTTGGTGGCATAGCCTGCAAAGTAAAAACGTATTAGGGTTTGACGTAGCGCCTAAGCATGTTGTTATCCCTGAACTTAACCACATAGACCGCATGAGCCGCATTGATGACGCCTTAAAAAAAGCGCGCTTTAAATCATCCGACCGCGATCGTTTCATGGGCGGAAACTGGCAGCGGATCCTAAAAAAAGTATTAATCTAAATAATCCAGTTACAGACAATAAAAAAGGTTGAATAGAAATATTCAACCTTTTTTAATTATTTACTCAATGAGGTTTACATTCGCGGCTTAAATTCCCGCGCCAGCAATTTGCCTTGGCGGGTTTAACACCTCAATAGCTTTTAAATAAGCTAATAAACCATTCACCTGCGTGCCAAGATCGCCTTTGCTGGTGTCTATGGTTAACTCAGCAGATTCAGGCACCTCGTATGGTGATGAAATACCGGTAAAGTTTTCAATTTCACCTTTACGAGCTTTGGCATATAAACCTTTTGGATCACGCGATTCACACACACTCAATGGCGTTGAAACATGCACTTCAACAAATTGACCTTGAGAAAATAATGCACGGACGCGATCGCGCTCTTCACGCGTCGGTGAGATAAATGCCGACAGCACCACTAAGCCTGAATCAACCATCAATTTAGCCACTTCGCCTACACGACGTAAGTTTTCATCACGGTCTTCAAGGCTAAAACCTAAGTCTTTACATAAGCCGTGGCGAACGTTATCACCGTCTAACAAATAAGTATGAAAGCCGTGCTCAAATAATGCTCTCTCTAGGGCGCCAGCAAGCGTTGACTTGCCTGAACCAGACAAACCAGTAAACCATAACAACACTGGATTTTGGCCTTTTTGTGCCCCTCGGGCAGCTTGGTCTATCGAATGTTGATGCCAAACAATATTGCTCATAACAGCTCCTGAACCGCGATATCCAATACCGCGCTAAAACTCATACTAAAACGGGAAAAAATACGGTACAGCCAATAATACAATCACAGAATAAAGAATCGATAAGGGTAATCCTAAACGAACAAAATCACTTAACTTATAATTACCTGCGTTGTATACCATCAGATTAGTTTGATAACCGTAAGGAGAAATAAAACTCGCGCTGGCGCCAAATACCACAGCCATAATAAACGGGCGAGGATCAACACCAAAACTCATCGCTATTGCATAAGCAACAGGGAATGCTAACGCCGCGGCAGCATTGTTGGTTATCAGCTCTGTGACAACTAGCGTGATAAAATACACGCCAGCAAATGCAGCAAATACACCATAACCGTTAAACACACTTAATAAGCCTTGGGCCATTTGATCTGCTAAACCAGTAGCCACCATCAGGTTAGCTAATCCTAACGCACTGCCAACGATAACCACCAATTCAATTGGGAACCGGCGCTTAAGTTCAGTTAAGGTCACGGCTTTAATAGCCACATAACTGAGCAGTAATAATACTAAGCCTTTAGCTAAGGGGAATACGTCAAAAATGCTCACTAAGATGGTTAAGGCAAATCCTGCTAATACCCAATTACCACGCTTTTCATCTAAACGAACACTCAAATCTAAACCGCTAATGGCGGCAAAGTCTGTGGTCAAATTAGGGCATTTTGAAAAACGATCGCCTGGCGTTAAGAGCAGTACGTCACCAGGTTGTAATACGATGTCACCTAGCCCACCTTTTAGCGGTAGATGACCACGACGAATCGCCATAACCGCTGCGTCAAACACTTCACGAAATCGAGAGTCTTTTAAGCTCGTACCCACTAAACTTGATGATGGTGCTAATACCGCTTCTACCAAATTTTGGCCTTTAGCGTGCTGCTTGCCAAACCACTCTAAGCCATCAAATTGATGTAATAATTCAACCGACTCAACTGCACCGCTAAATCGCAATACATCATCGGCTTGCAACACCATTTGTGGTGGCACAGGGCAAATACGAATACCGCTACGCTCTAACTCAACTAGGTAAAGTTTTTTAAGTGCACGTAAACGATTATCGATAACACTTTTACCCACCAGGGTGGACGTTTTAGCTACGTGAGCTTCAAGTAAATAAGGCAATGCCTCATCCTCTGACTCTTCACGTCTGTCGGGTAAAAAGTTAGCGAGAATGGTCAGTAAAGTTAATCCCCCCACCACCAACAGTGCACCCACTTGTGTAAACTCGAAAAAACCCAATGGTTCTAAACCTGCGTTTTCAACAAACGAGTTAACAATTAAGTTAGTTGAAGTGCCTATTAAGGTTAATGTACCGCCAAGGATGGCCGCATAATTGAGCGGTAATAATAACTTAGCAGGTGCATGTGTAGGGTTGCGACGAACAACACTGATCATTGAAGCTACCACTGCAGTGTTGTTGGTAAACGACGATAGTAAGGCTGTTGAAAACCCTAGTTTAATCAAAGTTGGAAATAAAGTGCTTCGACCAACAACATAGCTTACTTTACCTAACAAAGAGGTTTTTTCTAAAGCTGTGGCGGCAAGCACTAACAGCACTAATGTTATTAGACCATTATTTGTAAAATTGCTTAAAATGACGCTTAAATCTGCAAGTGAAAATAAATAACATGCCAGTGATGCAAAAAAGAATAACCCCGCAGGAGAACCTAAACCTGCAATTAACCCAATAACTAACCCGAACAATATAACCGACAGTAACCAAATTTCGCTCATGTCTCATACCTAAGCAAATTGATATCAAATGTATAAACACACCATGTTTTCACGCATTAAAAAATACATGTATGTCAATCAGCCGTTATCAGAAAATTTCGCTATTTATTGATATAAAAAGCAATAAAACGGCCTGCTTCGATTATTCTCCATTACCTTTAACAGCGGGTTAAAATTGTATCGCTACAGCGCTTTAGCTGCAGCCTCTAAATCGGATGTGTGTTTATCTGTATTCGGCTCAAACCAGTGTAAGTTGTCTGCAAGCTCAACCACTTCACCAATAATCATTAATGCTGGCATCTGTAATGCTGGGTCTGCTGCTAGTTGGGCTAACTCACCCAATGTTCCAAAAAAACGTTGCTGTGCTGATGTCGTGGCTTTAGAAACTATCGCCACTGGAGTATCAGCGCTTCTCCCTGCACCGATTAAACCTTCGCTAATAATGTTGGCATTTAAAATACCCATATAAACCACTAGCGTGTTATTAGGATTGGCATAACCTTGCCAATCCATAGGGCGACTACCTAACTGGCAATGTCCGGTAATAAAGGTGACACCTTGGGCATAATCACGATGTGTAAGCGGAATACCCGCATAAGCAGACGTGCCACTTGCAGCGGTGATGCCTGGCACTACTTCAAAAGCGATGCCTGACGCTACTAAGGTTTGTAGCTCTTCACCGCCACGGCCAAAAATAAACGGGTCGCCACCTTTTAAGCGCACCACATTTTTGCGGGTATACGCCTTAGTCACTAACAATTGATTAATTTCATCTTGAGCGGCGCTGTGTTTGCCCGCACGTTTGCCTACGGCAATCTTTTCAGCACTCGATGGAATCAGATCTACAATATCTTGGCTCACTAATGCGTCATACAGCACAGCATCAGCGTTTTTAAGAATGCGAAAAGCTTTTAGGGTTAATAGCTCAACGTCACCAGGACCTGCGCCAACTAACCATACTTTGCCTTTGGCTTTTTGCCCTGGCATCGATACTAATTCCATCACATCTACCTCAATATAATTTACTATGCTCGAATATAGCGTTTTACATATTCCATATACAATAGTAAAAAGTTAGTTTTTATAACCAAAAGGTATATGAAGTAATTAAATCTAGTTACCACTCAATCACGTATTAGTAGATTAAGCTTGAACTTAATTCGACAAAAGCAACACAATTGATAACAATGTGTTTCAAATAATTACAATTACAACTTTGCTAATGGATAATGCAATGAAAAAAAACACATACTACCAAGCGATACCGCTGTTGTTACTCGGCAGTATCAGTTCAAGCTTTGCTGAAGATTCATTAGTAGACGAGCGTGTTAAAGATGAATTAGCTACCTCAGAAAAACCTTTTGTGCTCACCCCACATAAAGCGAACTATTTACTCCCAGTAACCTACCAAACTAGCACTAACCCATTGCCGTTCGAAACAAAATATCCCGACGATGACATTGATATTGATAAGCTCGAGGCTAAGTTTCAAATTAGTTTTAAGTTTCCGGTGTGGTACAACGTGTTTGGCGATAACGGCCATTTATTTTTTGCATATACCAACCAATCGTACTGGCAAGTCTACAACCAAGACGCTTCGTCACCGTTTCGTGAAACTAACCACGAACCTGAAGTCTTTATGCTATTTAACAACAACTGGAAAATTGGCGGTTTTACTAACTCATTTTTAGGCTTTGGCTTGGTACATCAATCTAATGGGCAATCCACAGATTTATCACGTAGTTGGAACCGCATTTATGGTAGCGCTGTATTCGACAAAGCTGCCATTCGCATTGGGATTAAAAGCGTGGTGGCGCATTCCTGAAGATGAAAAAGAAACCCCCACTTCAGCAGATGGCGACGATAACCCTGATATTGACGAATACATGGGTAATTTTGAATTAACCGGCGTATACGGCCTTGATGAACATCGCTTTACGGTGCTATGGCGTAATAACCTACAATCACCTAATCGCGGCGCGGTTGAGTTCACCTGGAGCTACCCTGTTATTGGTAACTTACGGATCTACACCCAATATTTTAATGGTTACGGTGAAAGCCTTATTGATTACAATCACCACAATCAACGTTTTGGTATTGGTATTGCGTTAAACGATATTTTGTAACTCGTGTACGTTAATCCAAGATAAAACAAAAAAGGTGACCTAATTAGGTCACCTTTTTAATTGCTATAAGACCAGATGAGCACTACTCAGCGCTGGCTTTACTGTTTACTTTAGAGCCAATCACAATACCTTTATCGGTAAAATCTACAGACATTTTTAACCGCATATTGTAGTCTTTTAATGCTTCGAGTTCTTCAGGCATTGGCTCGCCGCTCATTTCAATCACATCCACTAGTGGCATAAACATTTTTTGATAATCCACTGCAAAATCAAAAAAGCCATTGGCTGATAATGTTTGTTTAAATAAGCCATCAGCAAGCTCTGTACCTCTGTCACCGGTATAAACCACTAAATGATTGCCTTTAACCGCCATTTTAGCACTCACACCAAATTCAGGTGGAAGCATCAATAAAGGCGTAATATCAACTGGGTCACCATTATCTTTCAAGTCAATGTTAGCTAAAGGCGGGAAGAATGGCTTCACCATATCAATTAACATGATTGGGTTTTCAGCCGACACCGTCACTAACGCGTCCAATTTTTCAAAGCTTGGCTCGCCATTAACCTCGGTTAATTTATAATCGGCTAACGTCACGCTCATGCCTTTAACGCCATTGGCCATGCCAGTCATCATTCCTAACATTGCAGGATTTAATTCATCTAACTCGCCTTGCATTTGGGCTAACGCTTCACATTGATAACTTGGAGTTTGCAGATCTTTCCACACTTCAGTCAACGCTGGAGCAAGTTGGTTTACATCCATTCCAAGAGCCATTGATAAAATGTTATCGTGGTCGCTGTTGTCAAATGCAGGAATAAAGCCTCGCATTTTAGCCAGTGCAGACAAAATGACTTGATTGTGACTCTCAACGACGACAACGGCATCAATGTCACTTTCTTCACGGCTAATAGAATAGCTATTTAAGCCCATCACGGTACGAGGCCAATTAGCCGCAATTGCCGCAAACTCAGTTTGGCAAGTCGGTATTTTTAGTTCTGCAAAAGGATCTTCACCCTGAGTTTCGGCCATTTTACTAATTTGCTTCGCGAGCATATTGCCATCAGCAGTGGTTAAGCCTTTGATCAATTCAACATGGTTAACAAAACTAATGCTGTCTTGCATAAAGCCATGACTTTTAGCAATGTCTTGCAGCAATGTTGTGCCGCTTAACGGCTGCTCAACAGGTTTTTCGCCAAGCGCCATTTCAAGTAGTTCCACCTGATTAAATGAGGTATTTAACGTCACGGTTAACCAGCCTTGCTTTTCAGCAAACACTAAATTGATTTGCTCTTGCTCATTGGCGTCAGTTAATGAATAAGCACGGTATTCTGTCTCACCAACGATACCTGTTGTATGTGCCAAACCACTGTCTTGCTCAGCACGATCCAGCTCAGCCCAAAATGCATCTGGGTTACTTAACTGTATTTTCATGACTGGCAGCGCGCCCAGAGTGTAGAAATAACTCTTAACCGAGTCAGGTAACCCGTACGTGGCTAACAACACATCAGGGGTTGGCAATACATTCATGTACTGCTTATATAAGCTGACAAAAAATCGCTCTTGCTCAGATGAACTGGCATTAAGTTGCAGGATTTCATCCATGCCATTAGTTTGGTAATTACCCGCAATACTGTACAAATAATCTTTTAATGGAAACGGTGCCAGCTGGCCAGAAAACATCACGGTATCAGCAGGGATAAAATCTAGCATCGGATCATTTTTAACAACCGATGTGCCTTGTTGTGACAGGAAATATCCACCTGCACCAACGGCCAATACCACAGCTGCAATTGCCATTTTGTTCATCTATAAACTCCAATTTATATTGTTGTTAACTCTTCCATGACATGAGTTAGCGTTAAAATTATGTTGTACATCTAAAATTCATTATCGATTACACCGATAAACTACGGATTAATCTAGCATTAAATGAAGCATTACGCATCTGTAGTGGCGATTCAACATAATTCGTGAACGGATAGCGAACTCATCATAAAAGATGAAGGACAGGCAGAAATGATCGGGAAGGAAAAAATAACACCCGATAACCCATATACATCTGGGTTATCGGGTTTACATTGTTGATTGCTTATACGCTAACAAGTCAATCAAAGTGCTCGAGGATGCGAGCGAAGCTTTTGAAGGTACGTGGGTTGCAATAACAACCCCAAAACGCCAACAAAAACCCTCTACGGGAACGTCTAAATTTAGACTATTATCGGCATGCTTGCATGAAAATTTAAATAAAATTTAATCGTTTAATTCATACAGCCAATCATAACACTATGATTTATTGACATGACAAAGCGATTAAGCGTCGATGACACCTGAAAAATTCAATCTTTTGGAGGAGCACCTGCAACTAAAACATTGATGGTATAGCGAATCGACACATCAATAGTATTTCTATTATCGGTTTTTTATGTAGAAAATAATCCAGTTAACAGGGCATAGGACTGTGTGAAAAAATGATTATACACAGTTGAGGTTAGTCAACATTCACCCGTTTTATTAACAGGTGAATACCTCACGACACTACAGAAAAAGACTTAATCAACTAGACTCAAATAAGGTATAAAACACTTAATATCAGAACTCAGGGGACTGTTTGAAAGCCTTTTACTCTCCGAAATACGGCTAAATATCGAAGTGCAAACCACATTCGCGTTTTAAACCATTAAAACGGGTTTCTTCTTCTGTCATACCTAACTCTAGCGGCTTGCTAGAATGAGTATCACCCACTGACACATAGCCATGATCCCACAAAGGGTGATATGGCAGATTATGCTCAGTTAAATACATGTGTACGTCTTTATTGCTCCACTCAATAATGGGCAACAACTTAAACCTTTTGCCACTTATGGCTAAAATAGGCAATGCTTCACGCGTACTCGATTGACTGCGACGTAATCCTGCAAACCAGGTGCCGACATTCAATTCAGCTAATGCGCGCTGCATAGGCTCCACCTTATTGATGCGGTTATACTTTTCTAGACCATCAATCCCCTGCTCCCACAGCTTACCAAAACGCGCTTCTTGCCACGCTTGAGTTTGCTCTGCTTGGTACACTTTAAGGTTAAGGTTTAAGCGCTGGGTTAACTGATCAATAAATTGGTAAGTCTCAGGAAACAAATAGCCAGTGTCGGTTAAAATCACCGGGATATCACTTTGCGCTTGGGTGACCATATGCAACATTACCGCGCCTTGAATACCAAAGCTTGACGATAACGCATGCTCGCCTGGTAAATAGGCTAACCCCCAAGCAACACGCTGCTGAGCCGTTAAACCCGCTAAAAACTGGTTTATGCTTTCCAGTGCAGTCACTTGCTCAGCTTTAGGCGCTGATAACAACGCCTGCAGTTGTGCGGGAGTGACACTATGATCGACGCCTGCATCTTTCGATGCAGTCGTTACCACTTCATTAGGCATGAAAATCCTTAGCGGCGTCATTAACCGCCTTCACAACGCCAATGCGCACCGTGAAGTTACCAAAGGTTTCGCCCGCATCGCGCTCTGTGGCGTAGCGGCCAAACAAAGCATCCAATTCCGCTAAAATTTCAGCCTCTTGAATGTTTTCTTTATGCATTTTGTTTAAACGCGTGCCTTCAAAGCTGGCGCCTAAATATAAGTTATAACGACCAGGCGCTTTACCCACTAAGCCAATTTCAGCAGCAAATGGACGAGCACAGCCGTTTGGACAACCTGTCATTCGCACCACAATTGACTGCTCGCTAATGCCGTGCTTAGCCTGCAATGCATCGATATGATCGATAAACTCTGGGAAATAACGTTCAGCTTCCGCCATGGCTAATGGACAAGTCGGTAATGCCACACAAGCAATTGAATGGCCGCGAGTACCACTTAGCACCTGGCCTAATAAGCCGTGCTTACGTGCCAAACCTTCGATTTCAGCTTTATCTTCTGCAGCAACGCCAGCAATGATCATATTTTGGTTTGAGGTCATGCGGAAATCACCTTTATGAATTTTGGCAATTTCACGTAAACCGGTTTGCAAGGTTTGGCCTGGCATATCTTTAATGCGGCCACTTTCAATAAATAACGTTAAGTGGAATTTATTGTCGATGCCTTCAACCCAACCATAACGATCGCCGCGATCGCCAATGACTACGTCACGTTTTGGCTCAAACTTAACCCCGGCACGTTTTTCAACTTCGGCTTTAAACGCATCATAGCCATGGTCAACAATGGTGTACTTTAAACGCGCACGTTTACGCACAACACGGTTACCCCAGTCGCGCTGAACAGTCATAACCGCTTCTGCAAACTTGGTGACATCTTCTGTTTTGATAAAACCAAAGTCATCCGCTAACCGTGGGAAGGTTTCAACTTCACCATGGGTTGACCCCATACCGCCGCCTGCAACTAAGTTAAAGCCAACTAATTCACCGTCTTCTGCAACGGCAATAAAGCCAAGGTCATTGGTGTAAACGTCAACATCGTTATGCGGAGGAACCGCGACAGCCATTTTAAATTTACGAGGCAAATAGGTTTTACCGTAAACTGGCTCTACGGTTTCGGTACCTAAGAGCTTTTCTTCATCTAACCAAATTTCAGCATAAGCACGCGTGTGCGGCAGCAAGTGATCAGATAAATGCTTGGCAACCGCGTAAGCCTGTGCATGTAACTTTGACTCAACTGGGTTTGGGTTACACATTACGTTACGGTTTACGTCACCACAGGCGGCAATAGAATCAAGTGCAGCGCGATCTAATCCCTGTATTAGCGTCTTAAGGTTACGCTTAGGAATACCGTGGTATTGGAACGTTTGGCGCGTAGTTAAACGAATACTGTTAGAGGTGGTTAATGTTGACGAAATTTTATCAACTTCTAACCACTGCTCAGGGGTGCAAATACCGCCAGGTACACGAGCTCGCAGCATAAAGCTATGCAAAGGCTCTAGCTTTTGCTCTTTACGCTCATTACGTAAATCGCGATCGTCTTGCTGATAAAAACCGTGGAATTTAATTAACTGCTGATCGCCATCGCTAAACGAGCCGGTCACTTGGGTATCTAACCCACCTTGGATATCGCCGCGTAAATAATCACTGTCGATTTTTAAATATTCGTTTACTGCTAACTTTTGCTCACTCATGGCCTTGGCCTCTCTTAATTCTGTTCAATTCATTAGTGCGATTGGGTATTGAAAACTAACCTAGACCGAATTTAATACACGTCTTTTTGGTAACGTTTTTCACTACGCAGTGTTTCAAGGTACGCTTCGGCGTCATCAGCGCTTAAGCCACCTTGTTCAACCGCAATATTCACTAATGCTTGATGTACATCTTTTGCCATGCGCTCTGCGTCACCGCAAATATACACATGGGCGCCATTTTGTAGCCACTGCCATAAGGTTTCAGCTTGTTCAGTAATTCGATGCTGCACATACACTTTATAGGCACTGATCGCGCGAGAACGCCACATCTAAACGTGATAAATCGCCGTTTTTAAGATACTGCTGCCACTCAACCTGATATAAAAAGTCTTGTTCAAAATGCGGGTTACCAAAGAATAACCAACTGTTACCCGTTACACCGTCTGCCGCGCGTTGCTGCATAAAGGCGCGGAATGGCGCAACACCTGTGCCAGAGCCAACCATAATGACTGGGGTCTCTGGGTTTTCAGGTAAGCGGAAGTGGTTGTTAGGCTCAACATAAACGTTAACCTGTTGCCCCTCTTCAGCTGACGCTAAAAAGTGCGATGCTCCGCCAAAACGGGCATGGCCTTGACGTTCATCTTCAACTAATGCAACCGTTAAATGCACTTCAGATTCAACTTCAGCCTGACTTGAGGCAATGGAATACAAGCGTGGAGTTAGCGGACGCAACATATCAACTAGCTGTGTTGCA
Source organism: Shewanella phaeophyticola (assembly GCF_025398315.1). Classification (GTDB taxonomy): domain Bacteria; phylum Pseudomonadota; class Gammaproteobacteria; order Enterobacterales; family Shewanellaceae; genus Shewanella; species Shewanella phaeophyticola. Next base: position 281,176 of record NZ_JAODOQ010000001.1, on the reverse strand, counting down.
CTGACCTTAGCAGGATAAGCTGCAATTAAGTCGGCTAGCTGATTTGCTAAAATAAATAGCCTGGTTTGCTCTTTGTCTTCACAAATGGCTGCAAGCTCGGCACTGCCACTCAGCTCGACCCATGATTTAACAAGGCCAGGGTATAACTGGGTTAATTCTTTCTTGTCGGTTAATGCCGCTTTTAATGAATACGACTCTTTTGATACTGTGACATTTTCATCAGCATCTAAACCAAGGCCGTTAATCACTTCATCCACTAAGGCTTCGTTGTTACTAAACCACACACCTAACGCATCACCTACTTGATAGGTTAGCCCTGACTCGCCTAAATCAATTTCAACATGGCGTACGTCACGGTCAGAATCACGGCCGGTAATTTTTTGGCTAACTAGCACTTCAGCGCTGTATGGGTTTTGCTTAGTATATTGGCTTTCACCAACAGCAGCAGTTGCACCTATAGGGGTTACGCTGGCACCTGAGGTTTGAATATGTGGCTTAGCCGCCTCAACTACACTGTCTTGCCATTGCGCTGCGGCATCTTCGTAATCAACGTCACATTCAACGATAGGCAGTAACGCTTTAGCACCGAGTGCGCTCAGACGGGCATCAAAGTCTTTACCTGTTTGGCAGAAAAATTCGTAGCTTGAATCCCCTAATGCTAAAACCGAGTAATGTAAGTTATCTAATTTAGGCGCACGTTTTGAGGCTAAAAACTTATGTAGTTCAATGGCATCGTCTGGCGCTTCACCTTCACCGTGAGTACTCACAACCAGCAGTAACACCGTTTCTTGCTTTAATTGGCGAACCTTGTATTCACCCATGGAACTCAGGTTAACAGCATAACCTTGAGCCTGAGCTTTAGCGGCTAATGCCTGAGCGACACCGCGGCCATTGCCGGTTTGGCTGCCATATAAAATGGTCACTGTTTGTACGGCAGAAGTCTCTGCTGCTGGTACGCCTGCAGTTGGGCTTTGATTCGCCGTTGCGGCTAAATAACCACTAACCCATGCAAGTTGCATAGACGATAATTCTGATGTGAATTGTTTTAGCTTATCGACTTGCCCTTGAGACAATGGCGACGCTAACGCTGAAAGTTCTTTTAACAACATAAGACGGCCTTATAACAGTGTAATGCAATTAGCTTACTACTAGGTTTGAAAACCAAAAAAGAATAAAAGATAATTTTTTATACCATTTAGGAATATGCAAAGACGTTTTTTTAGGCTACAAAAGTGTGGCGGAGTTAAAAGTTTTTAAATTACCTCGATTTAAAACGAGGAATTCGCCTTTAGGCACTTGTACCGAACACACCTCATGTCGCAAGCTATGGGATCCAATTAACTGATGAAAAACTATCATGTTGATTGTTCTCTGAGTAAAACGGGATGCGGTTATAATATCGTTATGTCATCGCAACGCCATTGATTAAAGAGTTTATCCAACTTCAATGGCCATATGCTGCACTTTTTCTACCCGCTAAGTGCCCATGTGGAAAAGTAATACTCAAACGGAATAGTCTATTGATGGGGCAAGCAATAGACAGTCTTTTATTAACCATCAGGAAACAGTCATGCAGATTGGAATACCGAGAGAAAGTATCGAAGGTGAAACTCGAGTCGCGGCGACTCCAGCCACTGTGGTACAGCTAAAAAAGCTCGGCTTTAGTGTGGCAGTCGAAGCACAGGCAGGTGTGAAGTCGAGCTTTGATAATGCTGCATTTGAAGCTGCTGGAGCAGATGTAGTCGACAACGTGTATCAAGCAGACTTTATTTTTAAAGTTAATGCACCGACCGATGAAGAAATTGCAAAAATGAAATCGAGATACCACGTTAGTCAGTTTTATCTGGCCAGCACAAAACCCAGAGCTCGTTGAAAAACTGTCAAGCCAACACATTACCGTGATGGCAATGGACATGGTGCCACGTATTTCACGGGCACAATCACTTGACGCATTATCATCAATGGCCAACATTGGTGGTTACCGTGCAGTGGTAGAAGCCGCTCACGAATTTGGTCGATTTTTTACCGGACAAATTACCGCTGCGGGTAAGGTTCCTCCAGCCAAAGTCTTAGTCATTGGAGCAGGTGTAGCAGGTCTTGCTGCTATCGGCACTGCAGGTTCTCTAGGCGCAATCGTTCGCGCATTTGACACTCGTTTAGAAGTGGCAGAACAAATTGAATCAATGGGCGGCAGCTTCTTAAAGCTTGAGTTTGAAAACAAAGAAGGCGGTTCATCTGACGGTTATGCCAAAGTCATGTCAGAAGAGTTTATTGCTGCTGAAATGGCGTTATTTGCCGAGCAAGCTAAAGAAGTCGACATTATTATTACCACCGCACTTATCCCAGGTCGCCCTGCGCCAAAACTGATCACCAAAGACATGGTAGACACCATGAAACCAGGTTCAGTGATTGTCGATTTAGCTGCTGCGACGGGGGGTAACTGTGAGTACACAGTAAGTGGCGAGCGCTTCATTACTGATAATGGCGTAAAAGTATTAGGTTACACCGACCTTCCTGGTCGTTTACCAGCACAATCATCACAACTTTATGGCACTAACCTAGTCAACTTGATGAAGTTAATGTGTAAAGAAAAAGACGGTAATGCAGTACTCGACTTTGATGATGTGGTGATGCGCAATATGACCGTGACTCGTGGCGGCGAAATTACTTTCCCACCACCCGCCATTTCAGTCTCAGCAGCGCCTGCAAAACCTGCTGCCAGCACTGAACCTAAAGCCGAAAAAGTAGAAAAAGCACCGTCAAAGCTTAAATACATCTTAGGTGCACTGGGGATTGCCGGCTTTGCCGCTGTAGCATCTGTGGCACCAGCTGAGTTTTTATCTCATTTTACCGTGTTTATTTTGTCGTGCGTTGTAGGTTACTACGTGGTGTGGAACGTGTCTCATGCGTTACATACACCATTAATGTCAGTCACTAATGCGATTTCAGGCATTATTGTGGTAGGTGCGCTATTGCAGATTGGTCAAGGCTCAGCCCTTGTCACTGCACTTGCGTTTGTTGCGGTGCTTATCGCCAGTATTAACATCTTTGGCGGCTTTACCGTCACTCAGCGTATGCTGAAGATGTTCCGTAAAGATTAAGGGGTAATATCGTGTCTCAAGGACTGGTTACAGCATCTTATATCGTTGCCGCGGTATTTTTTATTCTCAGCTTAGCTGGGTTATCAAAACAAGAAACAGCTAAAAATGGTAATTTATTTGGCATAATTGGTATGGCGATTGCGCTTGCAGCCACCATACTCAACCCTGCTACAAGCGGCGTAGAATGGATCATTCTTGCCATGGTGATTGGTGGTGCAATAGGTATCCGCTTAGCATTAAAAGTTGAAATGACTGAAATGCCAGAGCTGGTCGCCATTTTGCACAGTTTTGTGGGTTTAGCAGCAGTATTAGTGGGCTTTAATAGCTTTATTGATATTCAGCCTCACGAAGTCTCTGAAGTTGTTTTAGTATTAGGTCAAGACTTACATACAACTCTAGAGTCTGCTAAAGCCGCTTTTGTTGAAGCAAGCCAAGTACAGCAAGCTGAACACTTAACTGGCGCCATGCTAAACATTCACTTAGTTGAAGTATTCTTAGGGGTATTTATTGGTGCAGTGACCTTTACCGGTTCTATTGTTGCCTTTGCTAAGTTACGCGGACTTATATCATCAAAAGCGCTAATGTTACCGCACCGCCATAAGCTTAATTTGCTTGCGGTAGTAGTATCATTCATTTTGATGGTGATGTTTGTACAAGCAGGCGGCGCTGTCACTCCACTAATTTTAATGACCTTAATTGCCTTTGCATTTGGCTGGCATTTAGTGGCATCAATTGGCGGCGCAGACATGCCTGTAGTGGTATCAATGCTGAACTCATATTCAGGTTGGGCAGCTGCAGCAGCGGGCTTCATGCTATCAAATGACTTATTGATTGTTGTGGGTGCACTAGTGGGCTCATCGGGTGCGATTCTGTCTTACATTATGTGTAAAGCCATGAACCGCTCGTTTATTTCAGTGATTGCCGGTGGCTTTGGTAACGACAGCACTGCAGCATCTGGTGATGAAACCGTTGGTGAGTATCGTGAAACCAGCGCAGAAGATGTCGCAGATATGCTTAAAGCATCTGAGTCAGTCATTATCACTCCAGGCTACGGTATGGCCGTTGCACAAGCGCAATATCCTGTAGCAGAAATCACTAAAAAGCTGCGGGCATTAGGTATTAAGGTTCGCTTTGGTATTCACCCGGTTGCAGGGCGCTTACCTGGCCACATGAACGTACTGCTCGCAGAAGCAAAAGTCCCTTACGATATCGTACTCGAAATGGACGAAATCAATGAAGACTTTAGCGACACTGACACAGTATTAGTGATTGGCGCTAACGATACGGTTAACCCTGCTGCGATGGAAGATCCAAATAGTCCCATCGCCGGTATGCCAGTACTCGAAGTGTGGAAAGCGCAAAACGTGATTGGTTTTAAACGTTCAATGAACACAGGTTATGCCGGTGTACAAAACCCATTGTTCTTTAAAGACAATACCCAAATGCTGTTTGGCGATGCTAAAGACAGTGTCGAAGCAATTCTAAAAGCACTTTAACGTTTAATCCGCGTCTAAAAAATACCAGCTTAACAGCTGGTATTTTTTTATTTAATAATTAGCTAAACTACTTGATATCGGATTAAAAGGATTATCGCTTAGCAATGGCAGTGCAGGACAACATAACCCAGCTTCAGCTTGAAATTGAGCAATACAAGCTCAAAATTAAGCAACTAGAGCGTGAGAATAGCCACCTCACCCTAGTGAACAAACGGGTTAATGAACAACTCAATGCAGCTCTAGATGGCACAGGCCTATGTTTATGGGAACAACACATCCCAAGCGGTAATCTGACTATTTTTAATCAACAATGGGGTCACCTTCTCGGGTTTACCCGTCAAGAACTGCCCGCACATATCGACAGCTGGAAAGGCAACTTACACCCCGATGATAAAGACTGGGTCATCGAAGCATTCGAGAGTCACGTTGCCGGTAAAGCTGAAACCTACCAAGCTGTGCACCGCATGATCCACAAAGACGGCTCAGTCGCTTGGGTGTCTGACCGTGGCCGGATTATTGAACATGACATCAATGGCCAGCCCCTACGGATTATGGGAGCTCATGTTGATATCACTAAAGAAAAACGTTACGAAGAAGAATTAGCTAAACTGGCTCACCGGACCCGCTCACTAACCTGCTTAACCGTACCGCTTTAGTCAAAGCATTTAAAAAGCAAAAACAACAAAACCGCCAACATAATTGTGGTGCGTTATGTTTCATTGATCTAGATGGCTTTAAAATCGTTAATGACCATTTAGGCCATCGTTATGGTGATAACTTATTAATTCATATTGCACATCAACTATTACACACTTGCCAACAGTTATTTAACTCTGACAACTCCAAAGCCAATCAAGATAACTTTCATGTGGCGCGTTTTGGCGGCGATGAATTTGTCATTTTAACCCAATGCAATGACGTTGAGTTACTCGTAGAAATGGCTAATATCTTGTTAGATTTATACCGCCCACCACTGGAGCTCGATGGTGAAACCATCAACATAGGCTTAAGTATTGGTATTAGTGTATTCGACGAACTCGATGAGTTTACTAATGTTTGCGAGCAGGCTGACAAAGCCATGTACAGCGTTAAAAAACACGGTAAACATAATGTCATGTTCTGGTAGCAGTATATCTTTTTATCAAAAAAATATTTACAGCAAAGTGCAATACCCCACCCACGATATTTAAATCAAGATTTTGTGAAACCGAGCACGGCAAAAACTCAGTAGGCTCTATGGTCTGTTGATCTTTGCTGGTTGAATTTTGTTCGAGTTAAAAACGTTTTAATAGAGGCGAATGGATTGATGCCTAGCCATCTAAGCAAAATCCATTCAACAAAGAGTAAAACGTTTTTAGCCGAACCCTTCGGGCTGCGTTTGTTGGCCATTTTTACTGCGTTATCGACTTTTTATGTAGAATAACTACACCTCAAAGTCTCTGCCTTGTACGAATGTCCAACAATTCGCTGTAAAAATAACCTTGAAAGATCAACAGACCCTAGTCATCGGGTGAGTTTATTTGGCGTTATAAAGTAAACTCTCGCTCAATTAACCATTTTATTAAAAATATTAATGCACCAAATTATGTTTTTTACTGCATAATCAGATACAAACCGCTGTGGTGCATTAGCAGACAACTGACCAATAAGAATAATTCTATATGTTTTTATCACCTTACTTTACAAAACAAGATCAAAGTGTGTTTATTTCTGCTCAACAAGCCAGTGACTTTGCCAAAAAGGTCGCCGAAGACTTCAACCCCATTCACGATGTCGGTGCAAAGCGTTTTTGTGTTCCAGGTGATTTGTTGTTTGCTTTAGTGCTCACTGAATATGGCTTAAGCCAAAATATGCAATTTAAGTTTGCAGGTATGGTCGGTGATAATGTAGAACTGCATCTAGATAAAAGCGTCACTGATCAATTCAGTATTTGCGATACCAAAGGCAAAGAGTATCTGCACATTGAACGCCAAGGCGAAGTGTGTAAATGCGACGTGCAAACCGCGGCATTTATTAAGAGTTACGTCGCGTTTTCAGGTTTAAACTTCATCCATGTGTTAATGCCGATGATGAAACAACATCAAGTAATGATTAACCCAGAGCGCCCATTGGTTATTTACGAAAGCATGTCGTTCCATCTTGAACATTTTGACTTCAGCACCATGAGTTTACATTTAGCTGAGCAATCATTGGTGATTAATGGCAAGCGCGGTGATGTGACCTTAACCTTTGAATTACACAGCGAAGGAAAAGTAATTGGCAGCGGAGTAAAAACCCTGGTACTAAGTGGTCTGCGTGAATACGACGACGAAAAAGCTCAGCAAATGTGTGACCGTTACGAAAATCGTAAAAAGAACTAGTGCCAAATCAAGTTGACTATGCATATTCAGGTTAATTGGGTATAAAGTAAAACGCGAGCAACACCGTTAAGTGCTGCTCGCGTGATATACCAAAATGCTATTGCTTGCTGTGTAAGCTAAAGGTTTACGTCAACCACTCACTCAACTCAATATTGGTATGTCGATATTTTATTGATCATACGCCAATTTAAATACCGATGCGTTACTTACAGGGTAAAACAAATTTCTGCCAAACTGACACTTTATTCAATCGTTTCTTGCGTAGCTTGCCCATGATTAAACAGCGCTAAAACACTGTGTCCAATGAGCTGCTCAATGCATTGACCTCCCGCCTCTGCAAATTGCGCTACGGCAGTATCTCTAACAATATTTAACGATTTAAGCGTTTTAATATTGTCATCAGTACTGCTACATAAACTTAAAAACAGTTTTAACACAGCTTTGCGCTCCGGGTGTTGCATCAATGCAAACCAAGATTGCTTTAATTGCGCTATTGAAGAAAAATCTAATCCTTCAATAAAAAACTGCCCTATGCGTTCATCTAAACGCACTAAAAATTCCGTTTTACGTGGAAAGTGATGGCTAATACCCGTTCGGCTTATCCCAGTTGCTGCAGATAAGGTGGTATAAGACATGGCCTCAAAACCAATCGTGAGGATTTGTTTAAAGGCTTCATCTAAAATTTGGTTAACGGTTAACTCAGTTTCAACTCGTGAACGCTTGGCCATAAACATGGGTCTCTCTAATTATTTTGGTGCAAGAGCTTACCAGACCAAACTAGAAAATTCTGCTAAGAATCAGCAAATTTACAACATATTTAACCGTACAATATCCAGAAAGTGAGTATAAATCAGAATATTATCGCGATAACGATTGATTTACCCCTTTAAAATCAAAGGTTATAGACTTTATCGACAAACAAGCGTCATACGGTAAATAATGAGTCAATAAACGAGAGTCACATAAAGTTACAAATTATTTAACAGTGCGAAATTGCTGCTTTAGCCAAAGTTGTGCATTACCTTTTCCCATTAACTGCTCAAGGGTTGGCGATAAGACTTCAACAAGTTTGGGTTGGCGCCAAAACATATAGCCAGGTAACGGTTGCACGACCCCTGCGCCAAAGGTGCGTTGTATTAAGCTTGAAAACTCGGCCATATCACGCTCAGACCACATCGGCATTAACGGATAAACGGCGACAATAAAATCCTCATAACGAATAAACTGCTGTAATTGCTCAATATGGTAGTGATTTAACGCAATTTGCAGTTGCGGGGCGCTCCAATGAGATAAATTGGCACTGTCATTAATCAGCGCTAAATTTCGGCGGTGAAATTGCTGCCAAGCTAAATCGAGTTGCGGATAATGCTGGGCAATCCGCCAGAGTAGATAGATATCAGCTAACCATTCATGCTGATACTCTGTTAGCGAACTAGGCAGTAAGGTCTGTTGCAGGTCAATATTGTACAAATGCCCTAGCTCATGCCACAAAGTGAGCTGCTCTTGTTGCTTTAAAGACAATTGGTAAGTCGTGAGCCCTATTGAGCCACTTTGCTCAGCAATATCTTTACTGGGATTAAGCACTATCACCCCAGCAATGGCTTTATCATGAGCTGACAGCACCATGGCACTTTTATAGCCTATTGCGTGACGTATCGCAGCGCCAGAAAATACCGTTTGCTGGCGTAAATGCGACGGCAACATTTGCAAGCAGTCGCTTAACGTCGTCACATAACACACTAACGCGCGTTTGTTAGCGATATCGGTAAAATAACCTTGCTGATAATTCGAGGAAACTGAGTCTGACATCGGTTTTATTGGATTAACAGCGGTATGAGCCGATGTACTCGGTGAGAGCGATTGATCTGAGAGGGGCTCACTGGCAACAGCAACACTGAAACCGATAAGGCTAACGAATAACCATTGCCAGTGAAAAGTCATCACTACTTTTTAGACATGATGTTTTGAATAATCGCCGTGGTCGATACGCCATCTTCAAAACCAAGCACTTCCACTTTACCGCCAGCGGCAATCACTTCAGCACCACCGGCGATGTCTTCAACTTTATAATCGCCACCTTTAACTAAAGCATCCGGTAATAAACGGGCAATCACGCGTTGTGGGGTATCTTCACTAAAGGGAACAACCCAATCAACTGCAGCCAAGCCAGCAAGCACAGCCATGCGGCGATCAACCGGATTAACTGGGCGACCAGTAGCCTTTTAAGCGCGTGACTGAATCATCGTTGTTTACCGCCACAATTAAGCGATCGCCTAACGCTTTAGCCTGCTGTAAATAGCTTACATGGCCTGCATGCAAAATATCAAAACAACCGTTAGTCATCACAATACGTTCGCCACGTAAACGCGCTTGTTCCATTGCATACGCGAGTTGATCTTCAGTCATCACACCAAAACCAGACTCGCCATGGCTTTGTGCCAACGCTTGTATCAGCTCAATGCGGCTCACCGTCGAGGTGCCTAATTTGCCCACTACCACTCCGGCTGCGGTATTCGCTATCGCACATGCTTGCGCTAACGTTGCCCCCGCAGCAATCGATGTCGCTAACGCTGAAATCACCGTATCACCCGCGCCGGTCACGTCATAGACTTCACGGGCAACGGTAGGAATATGCAATTCAGGCTGGTCTTTAGACACTAACGTCATGCCTTTTTCTGAACGAGTGACTAAAATGGCTTTAAAGTCATGTTGCTTAATTAATGCCTGCGCTTTTTCAATCAGATCGCTTTCACTAGTCACACTGCCGACTACAGCTTCAAACTCGCTCATATTTGGGGTGATTAGTGATGCACCATGGTAGCGGGCAAAATCATGGCCTTTAGGGTCGACCAATACCGTTACGCCTTTTGCGCGAGCCTTGGCGATAAAGTCTTTGGGTTCGTTAATCGCGCCTTTAGCGTAATCAGACAGCACTAACACATCAACGTTATCTAAAATCGTTTCACTTTGATCAAACAAGGCCTGACTGCTGGCTTTATCAAACGATTCTTCAAAATCTAAACGGATTAATTGCTGATTACGAGACAAAACTCGTAATTTTGTAATCGTTGGCTTATCGGCAACACTTAACCATTGCGGCTTAACCCCAAACACTTTAACCCCTTGGGTAAGTGCTTCTGCAGTTTCGTCGTGTCCCACAAGGCCAGCCAACTGCACTTGGCCGCCCAATGCGGCAATATTTAACGCCACGTTGGCCGCACCGCCTGGTCTATCTTCAATTTGGTTAATTTTAACAACAGGCACAGGCGCTTCGGGAGAAATGCGTCCCGTTGGACCTACCCAATAGCGATCCAGCATGACGTCGCCAATCACTAAAATACGCGCGTTTTCAAACGCTGGCAGAGAAACCTTCATTGTGTATTCACTGTGTTGCAAAAATTTAACCGCAATTGTACCTAATTTTCATCAGAATAATGAGTTAGAATAACAAATAATTTTTGTGAACAAGACGAGTAACCCGTGGTCGAAAAAGCCGAATTTTCTTCTGATTTATATCATCTTAAACATTGGCCGATGTGGTTTGGCGTATTACTAATGCGCACCACGTTGTTACTGCCGTTGCGTTGGCAAATGAAAATGGGCACAGGCATTGGCCGTTTAGTTAAAAAATTCGCAAAAGGACGTGTTCACACCGCACGTCGTAATATTGATCTATGTTTTCCGGACATGAGTGAAACAGACAAGCAGCAACTCCTCGATAGTACCTTTGAAGAAACCGGCAAAGCATTATTCGACACTGTTAATGCCTGGTGGTGGTCAAATGAGCGTATTCAACAACACATGACTATCAAAGGCACTGAGCACGTCAGCAATAGCTTAGACAATGGTAAAGGGGTGATTTTATTTGCCGTGCATTGCTTACCACTTGAAATGGGCGCACGTATCTTTGGCCAATTTGCTCCCGGGATAGGCGTTTATCGCCCGCATAACAACCCAGTGATGGAGTATTTACAGGTTAAAGGCCGTTTGCGCTCTAATAAAGGTCTGGTGCCTAAGCGTGATGTACGCCAAATGATCCGCAGCTTACGCGCACCTGATGTTATCTGGTATACCGCCGATCAAGACTTTGGCCGCTCAAGCGCGGTATTTATCCCGTTTTTTGCCGTACCCGACGCGGCAACCATTACCGGTGCCACCTCACTTGCAAGGCTAGGTAAAGCCAATGTGTTACCTTTCTTTGTTGAACGAAACGCCGATGACACCGGTTATAATCTCGAAATTATGCCCGCACTGGACAACTTTCCCGGCGACAACGAAACCGATGATGCCATTCGCGGCAATCAAATTGTTGAGCAATTAATTAACCGCAACAGAAGCCAATATATGTGGCTGCATCGTCGCTTTAAAACCAGGCCAATTAAAGGCTCACCGTCGTTATACAAATAATAAAAAAGCGCCATAACGGCGCTTTTTTATTCAACCTTCAACAATGTTTTAGGTTTTTTTAGGTATAAACTCAAACTCTTGAGAAATATGCGCCGCCTTAAAACTGGTCGGGTTTTGCATCAAATTAGTGGCAATAAAGTCGGCGGCCATGCCAAAAGGTTTTTCATTCACTTGACGTTGAAACGCCATACCTTCAGCTGATTTTTCCAATAGGTATTCATAGGCTAATCGATTACATTCAACCACCCAATCAGCATTTATGCTGGCCGCTTGGGTTTTAGGTAAGCAACTTAAGCCAATAGAATGGTCATTAAGTGTTATCGACAACTCAACTAGATCGCCCTGAGTAGATTGAGCCTGTTGATTGTCTGCTTCAGCGAGCATTGACACCATGCCACCTAATGCAAATATCAACAGCGAGCTTGTTACATTCATATTAACTCCATTTAATACGCTTATTTATACACGAAAAAAGTCTAGAACTAATCCATATAGATCATATCTTACTTTAGCAAACCCCAATACGCTTTAACAAGATTAAAAAAAGTACAGCCAAATATCATGATTAAACTTAGATAAAGTCGCAAATCTCAGCGAGGGATTTTTTATCCACGGCATGCTGCGGGATGGTTGCGTCCTCAGCAGGATAACCCGCAATAATTAACATGTAAGGTCGCTCATTATCGTTGTCGCGGCCACACACTTTACTCAAAAAGCTCATGGGTTTAGGGGTGTGAGTTAACGTACCTAACCCTGCATGATGCAAGGCCTGAATTAAAAAACCGGTCGCAATGCCGACAGACTCATGCACATAGTAATTGGTTTTTTGTTCACCCTCTTCCTCGCTACGTTTTTTGCTAAACACCGCAATTAGCCAAGGCGCATGCTCTAAATATGGCTTATTAGCGTCTGTACCCAATGGCTTTAACGCATCGAGCCATTCTTCACCAGCCCGACCGGCATAAAAAGCCTGCTCTAACGCCTCAGCTTGCTGGCGAATTTGCGCTTTTATCTCAGGGCTATTAATAGCCACAAAATGCCAGGGTTGATGATTTGCGCCATTAGGTGCGGTGCCCGCAGCCAAAATGCATTGCTCAATGATGGCCTGGGGTACGGCGCGATCAGAAAATGATCTTATCGAATGGCGTCGTTTGACTTGCAAGTAATTGTCTTGTGCGCGTTTAAGCATTTCATCTTGAGGATATTCTATAAAATCGGTAAGCGGCAAATGTGCGGTCATAACAAGTCCTTTAAAATGAGACGATTGAAACATCGCACTAAGCTAACAAACATAACAAAAAATGCTATACAAATATTCTTATTGAAACCGACACAATGACAGATTACATTCAATACCATCAATTCAATATTTAGCTTAATAAAGGATTATATGATTGCAGCGATAATGGGTGCGACTGGATTAGTGGGTAATGCATTACTCAGCCAATTAATAGAAAGTGAACACTACAGCAAAGTTATCGTTATCGGTCGCTCAACACCGGCTTTAGTTGAGCATCAGTTTGGCGCAGAAAAAGTCCAATTTATTGCCTGCCAACTCGACGAGTTACACGAACTCACATTGACCGACAAAATTGATCATGCATTTTGTTGTTTAGGGACAACAATTAAACAAGCTGGCAGCGAAGAGGCCTTTATTCAAGTCGACAAACTGTCAGTGCTGGCCTTTGCAAAATTGTGCCAAGGTCAGGAAAACCCAGCGCTTAAATTTTTAGTGGTTACTGCCCACGGTGCCAGCGCTAAGTCGTCAGTCTTTTATAACCGAGTTAAAGGTGAATTAGAGCAGTCGCTGATGACCCTCGCCCTCCCTGTATTGAATATTTTTCAACCCAGTTTATTGCTTGGCAAACGTGAAGACAGCCGCTTTTTAGAAGGTATTGGTCAGGTGCTTTTAGGGGGCTTGTCGTGGTTATTTGTGGGTTCTTTACGACAATATCAACCGATCAAAGCTGAAACAGTAGCAGAGGCAATGTATCAAGTCGCTTTAGCGCCACAAGCAGCTCCTACCACCAGAACCATCAGTAATGTAATGATGCATGAATGTCATCATGAAAAACAACCTAACGACGCTTAATCGCTCTTAACAATACTCTAGACAGATAAAACACAAAGGTGACACCGTATTAGTTGATAAAAGTTAACTAGCAAACCGTAAAATGGAGGTGAATATGATTGACAATGATTATTTAACTTTAGATGAAGTCTGCAAGATACTGGATAAAACACCCACAACAATAAAACGTTACGCTCGTGAAAGCTTATTAACTAGCGAGCAACATGGTGAAGAGCTCAGTTTTAATAAAGATGAGGTTATGCGCTGTTTGAGGTGTTCTGATCGTTTAAGTTAATCTCTAAATATACTTTATAAAACAATCCCCAACGATTATCACGTTGGGGATTGCTATTGCTAGCCAAGATTAATCACCAAAGTCATCTAACAAGATATTTTCAGACTCAACACCTAAACTTTCTAGCATACTAATTACAGAGGCGTTCATGATTGGAGGCCACACATATAAAACTCACAATCTTCTGGCGCTTTATGCTGCTTTAAGTAGTTCTCATACAGCACATTATGAATAAAGCCAGTGTAGCCAGTCCAGTTATCTTCTGGTAGCGGATCAGACAGTGCCACATGCCACACAAAGTTATCGTTTTCGGCGGCCAGCTGATCAAAATCTTGCTGATAAAACACTTCACGAGTTGAGCGAGCGCCATACCAAAAGCTCATTTTACGCTTGGTTTTAACACTTTTTAATTGGTTAAAAATATGTGAACGCATTGGCGCCATACCCGCACCACCGCCAACAAACACCATTTCTGCGTCGGTCTCTTTAACAAAGAACTCACCAAATGGCATCTGAAATAGTCACCTTGTCGCCCGCCTTTAAATTAAAGATATACGACGACATTTTACCTGGTGGTAACCCTTCTTTGGGTGGCGTCGCAATCCGCACGTTAAGCATAATGCGTACCTTTTCATCAGGGTAGTTTGCCATTGAGTAAGCACGCAATACATCTTCATCCACCTTAGACACTAAGTCGAATAAACCGTATTTAACCCAGTCACCACGATATTCTTCAGGAATATCAAAATCGGCATAACGCACTTCATGTGCAGGGGCTTCAATTTGAATATAACCACCGGCTTTAAATAGTACTTCTTCGCCATCAGGTATTTTTAACAGCAATTCTTTAATGAAGGTTGCCTGGTTATCATTTGAAATAACCTCACATTGCCATTTTTTAACCCCAAAGATTTCTTCGTCAACTTCAAGCTCCATATCGGTACGCACAGCAACCTGACACGCTAAACGACAACCTTCTTTGGCTTCTTTTTTAGTAATATGGTCAAGCTCAGTAGCCAAAATATCACCACCACCGGACTTCACTTTAACGCGACATTGGCCACACGTGCCACCACCGCCACAAGCCGAAGGAATAAAAATTTGATGTCCTGCTAACGCGCCAAGTAACTTGTCGCCCGCTGGCGTTCTAACTGTTTTTTCAGCATCACCGTTAATACTAATAGTGACATCTTCGGTGCTGACTAACTTACGCTTGGCGAGTAAAATCACCATTACTAGGATGCATACCACAATGGTAAACATGCCTATACCTATTGCCATTTCCATTACATAGCCCTTCTTATCAATGCGTTATAACGTGATGCCAGCAAAAGACATAAATCCAAGTGCCATTAATCCGGTGGTAATAAAGGTAATACCGATACCTTGTAACCCATCGGGAATGGCATGAAACTTCATCCGCTCACGTAAACCTGCAAGTAATACAATCGCCATCGCCCAACCTACAGCCGAACCTGAAGCAAATACCACTGATTCCGTTAAGTTGTAGTCACGGTTAGCCATAAAAATTACCCCAGCAAAAATGGCGCAGTTTACGGTTAGTAGCGGTAAAAAGATCCCCAATGACTGATACAAAGTAGGAATGTAACGGTCTAAAAACATTTCTAAAATTTGCACTAATGCGGCAATAACCCCAATAAAGGTAATGAGCTGCAAATAGCTTAAATTCAGTTCAGCATAGCCTGCCCACGCCAATGCGCCTGGTGCAAGAATATTGACGTAAATGATTTGATTTAATGGCACGGCCAACATCATCACCACAATGACGGCAATCCCTAAACCAAAGGCGGTAGACACCTTTTTAGATACCGCAAGAAACGTACACATGCCCAAGAAAAAAGACAGAGCCATGTTGTCGATAAATGCAGCCTGGATAAATAAATTAATATAGTGTTCCATGATGCCTCCTTAACTGCGCTTACGTTGAACGACTTTAATGGCTACCAAATCATCACGCCAATTAAAAAGAATGCGCTAGGCGGTAATGTGAACATTTCATTTGCAAGGTACCAACCACCGTTTTCGATGGTGGTTAATATCTCATGACCAAACAAACTGCCACGACCTAATAGCTCACGAACAAATGCCACGCCTAACAGAATTAAGCCATAACCTATAGAGTTGCCTAGTGCGTCAACCAGCGCTAAATGCGGTGGATGCTTCATGGCAAAGGCTTCTGCACGACCCATAATGATGCAGTTAGTAATGATTAAACTCACAAACACAGACAGCTGTTTTGATAGTTCATACGCTACGTCTTGCAACACCATATCAACGATAATCACCAATGAAGCAATCACGGTCATTTGTGCAATAATACGGACACTGTTGGGAATAAAGTGACGAATACTAGAAATAATTACGTTTGAAAATACCAGTACAAAGGTCACGGCTAAGGTCATCACTAATGCCGTTTGCATTGAGTTACTGACCGCCAATGCCGAACACACACCCAGTACCTGCATAGCAACAGGGTTATTGGTAAAAATTGGCGATGTTAAAATCTCGCGAGTCGAACTGACTTGGCTCATTTATTTACCCTCCGCAGCAATAGCGTGTAAATAGGTTTGATACCCTTCAACGCCAAACCAAAACTCAACTAAACGTTGAATCCCCACACCGGTACGTGTTGCACCACTGACGCCATCGATACCGTGAATATCACCTTCTTTAGCGCCGCCCTTGATGACTTTAATGGCTATTTTACCTTTTTCATCAAACAGCTTTTTCCCCTGCCATAACGCCAACCATTCTGGGTCGGTAACAAAATCGGCAATACCAGGGGTTTCACCGTGCTCATAAAACACAATATTTTCTATGGTGTTAAGGTCAGGTTTAATCGCCATATAACCATAAATAATCGACCATAAACCTTTACCGTAAATCGGCATCACGATGCTTGATAACTGACCATCAGTATCATAAACCTCAAAAATACGGATATCAGTCGCCATGGTTTTAATCTTGGCGATGTCTTTTTTAGGCTTAGTTGACGTCTCAGGGTTAATGGCCGCCATACGCTCGTCAAAGTCGAGTAAGTTGTCTTTTTCGGAAACTTGACCACTGGCTAAGTTCACCATTTTAGGCTTAACACGTTGTTCAAACAGGGCATTAAAGTCACCTTGGCTAATATCAATGCCAGCAGCTTTTAATACAAACTGTTGTACTTCATCACGTTTTTTAGCCAGCTTACGTTCTTTTAAAATCTCAGCAGTACCTGTGATCATAAACGAGCAAACCAAACTTAAAACGATAATAAAAATCATAGTTCCAGTAACGGTATCTTTTTTAAAGGCCATGACGTTTTAGTCTCCGTTTGATATTGGCTTGAGCGACTAGGTAGTCGAATAACGGTGCCCATAAATTGGTAAACAAAATGGCTAACATAATGCCTTCTGGCATTTTGGCATTGAGTAAACGGATAATAATGGTCATCAAACCAATCATAAAACCATAAGCGAACTTAGCTTTGCGGGTGTATGAGGCGGTCACCGGATCGGTCGCCATAAACATCATCCCTAAGGCAAAACCACCCGTCACTAAGTGCCATGTCCACGGCATTGCTGACATTGGGTTTCTGCTAGACCCAAAGTAGTTAAACAACACTACCGTAAAGATCATCCCAACCATCACACCAGCCACAACACGCCAATCGGCCACACGAGTCAGCAATAAAATACCGCCACCGATTAAAATCGCTAAGGTGCTAGTTTCGCCAACAGAACCAGGGGTAAAACCTAAAAACGCATCCCACCAAGTGCTGTCGCTAAATACACTAAACCAGCTTGCATCGACAAAACTGAGCTTTTTCGCCACTGTTAGAGTTAATGTGGTTGCGCCAGAATAGCCATCAACCGCCACAAATTGACTTAATGCAGCCACTTCAGTTGGATAAGCAAAATAGATAAATGCATAACCCGCCAGTGCAGGGTTTAAAAAGTTATACCCCATGCCGCCAAACATCTCTTTTGCCACAATCACACCAAAACTGAGGCCAAGTGCCACAATCCATAACGGTGTCGAAATCGGTAAAATGAGCGAGAACAATAACGCAGTGACAAAGAAGCCTTCGTGTAACTCTTGGCGGCGGACTTTGGCAAATACCACCTCCCACACTAGGCTTACCACCAATGCAGTTAGGTAAAATGGCACATAAAAACTGGCGCCGTAGGCAAATAAACTGATTAAACCTGAGCTTTCAGTTAACGGCTACCAAACAACAAGTTATAAATAGCCAGTTGCCATACTTCTGGTTGCGCAGCACCGGCCATAATGGCCAACTGAGCTTGTAGCCCCAAGTTGTACATACCAAATAACATGGCTGGGAATAAACACATGCCCACAATGTGCATGGTGCGTTTAACATCAATGGCATCACGAATATGCACGTGGCCTTTAGTGCTACGGCCATTGGCAATCCATAATGAACGTAAGAAACTACGCATCGAGTCGCCATGAGCGTAATAGCTATCTTGGCTGGGCTTTTTCTGTTGCTGACTCATTAACCTTCCCTCTCGATAATATCTAGGCAAGCACGAAGTTCTTTACCAAAGTCATACTTTCCGGGGCACACAAATGTACATAAAGCTAAATCTTCTTCATCTAGCTCTAATGCGCCAAGCAGTTGTGCTTCGTCGGTATCACGTACCACTAAATCACGTACCAGTAAGATGGGTAAAATATCCAAAGGCATCACATGGTCTAGTCGACCAAACGCCATCATGGCGCGAGGTGAACCACCAGCATGAGTGGTAAAATCAAATAATTTTTTGGTGCGGCTAAAGCCAGACATCATGATACCGGTGAGCGAAAACTTATTACTGTCATGGCGAACCCAAGGTAATACTTCTTGGCGATCGTTTTCAGTTAATACACTCACCTGGTTGTGGAATCGACCAAGATAATCATAAACGCCTGCTGCTGTATGGCCTGACAATAACGACCCAGACACAATGCGCGACTGACGTTGATCAATTTCAGACTCGACCCATTCGCTTAACTTAGCGCCCAATTGAGTGCGCACTAAACGCGGTTTTAATACATTAGTGCCTGCCAACGCCACGATACGGTCTGTGTATAATTCGCCAGTTAAAAACAATTTGCCAAACGCTATCACGTCTTGATAACCCAAGTGCCACACTTGGCGATCAACACTGGCTGGCAATAAATAATGAATATGAGTACCGACTAAGCCTGCGGGGTGTACACCGTTAAAACCTTGCACACTGACACGAGATAAGTCGTATTCAGATGTTGCAGACAGTAGCGATTCGCCGTCATCCTGACACAAGTACACTTTGCCAGAAGTTAATAGGCTTAATACATATAAACCCGCCTCAAAAGTCTGTGGCTGAGTGGCAATCACCACCCGAGGGTCTGCCGCTAATGGATTGGTATCAACGGCTGTAACAAATATACCGGCTGGAGCCGCATCAAGTTGGGGCACCCGTGAAAACGGACGCGTTCTAAACGCAGTCCACAAGCCACTGGCGATTAGACCTTGCTTAACGCTATCACGGTTTAAGCTTGTCAATTCAGTTGCTTCTATTACGTTTGCGGTTGCTTGGTCTGCATCACAGTCAATCACAACCGACTGTAATACACGGCGCTCGCCGCGATTGATCGCAGAAACTACGCCGCTAGCAGGTGCAGTAAATAGCACGCCAGGCGTTTTTTTATCTTCAAATAAAACTTGGCCTTTAGTCACGCGGTCGCCCACTTCAACCATCATGGTTGGTTTTAGGCCGACATACTCTTCGCCAATGAGTGCCACTTGGGTGGTTTTAGGCGCGCCGTCTATTTGCTGTAGTGGTTCACCAGCAATCGGGATATCAAGTCCCCGCTTAATGGTTATCACTGGATTTGTCACACCAGTCATGTCATTCACCATCTAAAAAAATTTCGATAGCTTATAGTATATGTTTGCAACTGCTAATATATGAACAAAGATCACACTCCCAGCGCGGCTTGTAATTTTGGAACATAACCTAATCACAAATTTGTGAAGCAGATCAATTTATCTCAGCCAGCGAAAACACTTTATGTAATTTTTGTATCAAAAAGGTTGTTACGTTTCTGAGTGTTTATGCTTACCTGCTAATACAGCAAGTAAGCATAAACTTATATTTAGACGGGGTTTTAGAAAGGATTAACGATCAATATAAAAACGCTGTAAAGTGCCTTGCTCTAACCGATAAACAGCATCCATTTTGTCTAAGGCCGTTGTGCGGTGACTAATCATCAATAAGGTTTTATTTTCAGCAAAGCTCAACAGCAGTGAAAGTATCTCGCGCTCGGTGCGCTTATCAAGCCCTTCAGTCGGTTCATCGAGCAATAACAATGGTGCATCGCGCAGTAACGCTCTGGCCACACCTATACGGCGCTGCTCACCACCCGATAATTGTCGACCACCCTCACCAATCCACATATCCAGCGGTTTATCGCCTTGCAACAACGTCCCTAAGCCTACTTGTTGTAATACCGAGATGAAGCATTCATCGTGAGCTTTTTTCGGTTCACCTTGTTGATAAGGTAAAGCCAGCGCTAAGTTTTCGCGCAACGTGCCGGCAAACAAATAAATACGCTGACTAACAACGGTCATAGACGCTCTGAGCTCTGCTTCACTGTAATCGCTAAGGGGTTGACCATCGAGGGTAATATCACCTTGTTGAACTGACCATTCACGCGTCATTAGCCCCAACAAACTCGACTTACCACACCCAGTTGAGTCTAGTATTGCCACTTTTTGGCCTGCGTTTAGGCTTAAGCTCAGCCCTTGTAAAATGGGGGTATGCGGTTGATAAGCAAAATGCACATTGTGAAATGTCAGCGCGCCCGAGTTGGCTTTCAAGCGGCTGTGCGAGTTAAAGTTTATCGCGGGGGGTTGCTCGGTTATGTCTGTGACACGCTGCGCGGCTAACAGGGTACTGGATAAATGTTGAAATGCGCCTGCGATGGGCATCATCATCTCCAGGCTAGCCATCGTTGCAAATACCATTAACGCCATCAACGGTCCTGGTGGCGTTGCATCGCCCACGCCTTGACTGGCCAAATACAACATCACCACCACGGCGGTGCCATTAACTAAAATCAGCACGGCTTGGCTTAAGCCTGTAATATTGGCCATCGCCGTCTGTTGGCTAAATAATCGCGCTTGTGCTTGCTCAAGTATGGCCAAATAACGCGGGTTTGCTGCAAACAGGCTTAATTCGGCTTGACCTTGGATCACATCAAGCAGCATTACTCTATATTGTTGTTTTGCATCAATTAATGCTCTACCAGGCGTTTTACCGAGTGCATAAAAAACCACAGGCAATACGCACCAGGCGAACAATAAAATACTGCATAAACTCAAGGCCAAGTTAAGGTCAAACCAGGCTAAAAAAACAAACAGCCCTGCAATCATCAATAATGACGCCACTAAAGGCGTCAGCAAGCGTAAATATAAATGATCTAAGGTGTCGATATCGGCCACTAAACGATTAAGCAAATCACCACGGCGTAGTCCTTGTAAGTTAGCGGCACTCAACGGTAAGAGCTTTTGCCACGCCCAAATGCGTAACTGAGTTAACAATTTAAATGTGGCTTCGTGGGTGGCTAAACGCTCACCATAGCGGCTTGCTGTTCGGGCAATAGAGAAAAATCGCACGCCGCCAGCTGGGGTGAAAAAGTTAAACATTTGCGCTGTAGCAACCGATAATCCCGCGATTGCTGTGGCCGATAAAAACCAGCCCGATAATGACAACAAGCCGATGCCTGTCAATAAGGTAATAAAGGTGAGTATTAAGCCGGTCAACATCATTAGCCATTGGCGGCGAAACAAGGCTAAAAACGGCACTAGTACTCGTAATGATGTGCTACGCGTTGATATCGATTGTGATGCTACTGTTTGAGGCGATGTTTGTTCAGTTGATTGATTCATTAGTACACCTCCTGTTGCTGATTAAGCATTTGTGCTAACAAGCCATCGCGGCCAAGTAACTCACTCACCTCTCCTTGCTGCACAATAAGGCCTTTATCCATCACCAACACCTTGTCCATCGAGTCTAAGTCATCTAATCGATGGGTAACAGTTAATCCGCTAGCACCTTGCATGGCGGTTTGCAGTGACGCCAATACAAACTGCTCACTTTGAGCGTCTAAACTGGCGGTGGGTTCATCGAGTAAAAACAACTTGGCAGGTTGTGCTAGTGCGCGAGCCAAAGCAAAACGTTGCGCCTGACCAACAGAAACACCCGCGCTTTGATCGCTGATCATTCGGTCCAGTCCCTGGGCATCTTGAGTGACAAAGTCGCTAATATTGGCTTGTTCAAGTAGTGCCATAATTTGCGAGTCGGTTAAGAGTGGATTTGCCAGTGCGACATTATCGCGCACCGAGCCATGAAACAATTGAGGGTCCTGACCAAGCCAGGCTAAATGCCGGCGCCAGTCGCTTAACGCAATACTCTTCAGTGGCTGTTGATTTATCGTTAAATGACCTTTGTAGGGTAAAAAACCTAACAAAGCATTAAGTAAACTGGTTTTACCTGCACCACTTGAGCCAACAATCGCCCAATGTTCACCCGCAGGCAAGGTAAAGGAAATCGGCCCCTAATAAGCGCTGTCCGTCGAGGCTGAACACCTCAAAATCAACCGCTTCAATACTGATGGCATCGGCTGAAAATGACGTTTTAGCTGGGCTTTGAGCATCGGTTTTAGTGCCTTCAACTTGGTAGTCGAGTAATTCAACTAAGGTTTCTGCAGCGCCAATGGCTTGTGCTTTAGCATGGTAGTGGGTGCCTAAATCGCGCAGCGGCTGAAAAAACTCGGGCGCTAAAATGAGTACAAACATGCCAGTAAATAAGCTAATGCCGACACCGTAATGGCCAAAATCTAAATGGTCTAAATAACTAAAGCCAAAATACACCGCAAGCACGGCAATCGACACTGCAGCAAAAAATTCTAATACCGCGGAACTTAAAAACGCTAAACGCAGCACCGACATTGTCCGGCTGCGAAAGTCTTCTGATGCGCTTTCAATATTGCTAAGCTCAGCATCACCGCGATGAAATAACTTAACGGTTTGTAAGCCTTTTAAGCGATCCATAAAATGACCACTCAAACGTGCTAACGCTTTAACATTTTTACGATTAGCATCGGCCGCGCCCATACCCACTAAAATCATAAACATTGGGATCAAGGGAGCTGTGACTAATAAGATAATCCCTGCCGCCCAGTTGAGCGGAAATACACACACTAAAATCAGCAAAGGAATAAAGCCGGCTAACATCATTTGCGGTACATATTTGGCGTAATAATCGTGTAAGTCTTCAACCTGTTCAAATACTAAACTCGCCCAAGCACCTGATGGTTTGCCTTTAATAAACACTGGCCCTAACTCAACCAACTTATTCAACACAGCTTGGCGAATGTCACTGCGTAAACGCTTACCCGCCTCAAAACTGACTCGCTCACGCACTTGCGCTAATACGGCGCGCAGAAGCAATAAGCCAATAAGAGCGATAAATTCAATGTTAAATGCTTGCAGAGGCATATTTTGCATAATCACTTGCTGCAAAATGCGCGCGATACAATAAGCCTGACCAACAATAGCAACGCCATTGAGCCAGCCACATAAAATAGAAAACTTCAGGAAAATACCACAAGCAGACTGTTGGCTTTTAAGCCACTGAGTTAATGACTTTTCTAACGACTTATCCATGACGCTCCGGCAGTGTTTATTTTCGCCCTAAATTCGCCCGGCAGTATCGCAGTACTGGACGTGAGATAACACCTTAAATAGTGTAAATGTTAACTGATTCACATTTTGCTAATGGACTATCAGTAATGGATATCAGTTATAGGTAATCGCGCTTAAATCAAGCTTAAACTACAACAGAAAAGGTTCATTCGAGGGAGTATGGCCGTATTTTACTAACACATGCCATAACAGTTTTAAGTCTTGCAACTTTTTGGTATGCGCGCCGCGCTCACTCCAAGAGGTCGGTTGCTTTTGCAACTGATAAGCGGCTCGGCCAATAATTTCAGCATTGATAATCTGATCTTCGGCAATACTTTGTGCCAACGTCGGCATTGCTGCACCACGAAAATCATCGGGTACATCTGTAAACCGCATTTGTCTGCCATTGTGCCAAAGCAGTTCAATGTCATATTCATCGCACAGTGCCACTAATGAATCACCAATTTGACTGCCCATAAATGAGGGGTCGGCCACTAACACGGCAACATCTTTATCTAACGATACATCACCGTGAATTTGCGCTTCAATATAATGATCCAAATTACCGCAAGGTTCATTGTCAAAACGCTTTTCTGTTGGGGCGGTTAAATGTTGACTAAAGTAATTAATCAACTTACTGGGTTTAAACCCTACGCACCCTAAGGCATATTGGCGCTCAAAACTTTCGCTTAATAGCGCCGCTAAAATCACATCAAAGCACTTAATGGTGCCTTTCTCTTTTGGCAGTCGGTACGAGTCCATATAGCTGAAAGTACAGCGCGGTAATATGTGCGAATGAGTCACTAAGTAACAACTGCCAAAACGCGGTGCTGGGCCTAACGGACAGAGACCAAAATCAAGCGCGCCGTATTTGGGGCGATGCTTAATGCCAGAATAGCAATTGCCAAATAATTGGTTTTCCCAGTGATCACGAGAACCACCAAGCTCAGGCGACAAATGGCCATTGGACACGTGCGTTTCAAACTGGCTTTTATACACACCGTCGCGCAATAAGCCATCGACCACACAGAGACCACGGCTATCAATTCGGTCGGGGTGAAAATGCAAGGCCACTCGACTGTGGCTAGAAAGTTGGCGCATCGCCATTTGTAACGCTAAAGTAGAAATGTTCGACATTAACAACACATTCTTAATCACAGCATGAGCATGATCTCGCAGCTCATATGCCGTTTTCTCGATGTGTGAGTGCGCCGTTAATTTCATCAGTTGATATCACCTTAACAGTAAATAACCTCAGCTAAGTCGCTGAATATAGGTTGTCATTTTATTGTATGTAATAAGTTGAGTTTTAGCACTGATCGTAGCCTCAAGATTAACACTATTTCATTCTAAATCATTATATTCATAAGCATTGATAGCTAAATGTTTATCAAAGACACCACAGCAAGCTCAAACGGCGCTACATTGACTGCAATTATCAAGAGTTTATTAGCACTTATAGCGGTTTTCAGGTAAGCTTCACGGCCGCCGTTTCTGGCTACCTTTTATTCAAAGCAACAATGCGTTGCCCAAAGAGATTTTTCTATGAGTTTTGCCTCACTTGGTCTGAATGCTGCTATTTTAAAAGCGGTTGAAAAACAAGGTTATGACACCCCCTCTCCCATTCAAGCACAAGCCATTCCTGCCGTATTAGCCGGACAAGATGTGATGGCAGCAGCCCAAACCGGAACAGGAAAAACCGCAGGCTTTACCCTGCCAATCCTAGAATTATTGTCCAAAGGCAGTCGCGCCCAACGCGGTCAAGTGCGTGCATTAGTATTGACACCAACGCGTGAATTAGCCGCCCAGGTACAAGAAAGTGTGGCCACATACGGCGTTAACTTACCGCTTAAATCGGCCGTGGTATTTGGTGGCGTTTCTATCGTCCCGCAACTTGCTGCGCTGCGTAATGGCGTAGATATTTTAGTGGCAACCCCTGGTCGATTACTCGACTTGTGCCAACAAAAAGCCATTAGTTTTAGCAAATTAGAAATTCTGGTGTTAGACGAAGCTGACCGCATGTTAGACATGGGCTTTATTCGCGACATAAAAAAGGTGTTAGCTTTACTGCCGCCTAAACGTCAAAACTTGATGTTTTCTGCAACCTTCTCTGACGACATCCGCGAACTGGCGAAAGGGTTAGTGAACAACCCAGTCGAAATTTCAGTGACACCACGTAATGCCACCGCCAATACCGTTACCCAATGTGTTTACCCATTGGATAAAACCCGTAAATCGATGGCGTTAATCGAATTAATTAAAACCAATGATTGGAAACAAGTATTGGTGTTTTCGCGCACTAAACATGGCGCTAACCGTTTAGCCAAAAATTTAGACGCTGCCAACATTAAAGCGGCGGCAATCCATGGTAATAAAAGCCAAACAGCCCGCACTAAAGCATTAGCTGACTTTAAAGCTGGCACAGTGCAAGTCATGGTAGCAACTGACATCGCCGCACGCGGCATCGACATCGACCAACTACCATTTGTGGTTAACTTTGACCTGCCTAACGTACCTGAAGATTATGTTCATCGTATTGGCCGTACTGGCCGTGCGGGTTCAACAGGCCAAGCAGTATCGTTAGTCGGCCTTGAAGAAGTTAAATTGTTGCATGATATTGAGCGCTTAATTAATCGCACCATTGAACGCAAACAACTTGCCGGTTTTGAAGCACCATTCACTATCCCTGAAGCAAGTAGCCGCTCAGGTCATAAAGCTAATAGTGTTAAAAAGCCCAACCCGAATCGCAGCAAGCATGCTCAGCAGCAAGCCAATGGTGCACAAGGTGATAAGCCTGCACGTAAATATGACTCGCGTCAGCAATCTCGCAGCAATAAAGAAGGTCAGTCGCAAGGTGCTAACAAGCCAAAAGCCGCCGGCAACAGAGCTGAAGCGATTGCCAATGGTAACAAACCACCACAGCGTAACCGTCCACCGCGTCGCAGCGGTGGTGCAACAAGTGGTGCGGCGGCGAGTAGCAATAACAACACGGGTTCTGCGTCAAAGGGCAACGTTAATCCATACGCCAATGCCAAAGTAAAAAGTTAAGCTTTAAGTTAAGCGATACGATTTATATCTTATCTCTTATAGAGTAGTTGCTTAGCCAGTCGTCGCTTAGCCAATAAAAAACCGCTGAATATTGTTCAGCGGTTTTTGGTTTTAGATGAAACCAAACTTACATAAACCAGGCTCGGTAATTACGACCTTTCAACTTACCTTTATTGAGTTTATTTAGCGCTTGCTTTGACGCCTTACTGCTAACAGCAACATAGGCACGGAAATCAGTGACTTTAATTTTACCAATATCATTAAAGTCTAAACCGTTATCGCCAGTTAATGCGCCAACAATGTCGCCTGGGCGAATCTTTTGCTTTTTACCAGCATCTATTTGAATGGTGATCATCTCAGCAGCTTGAGGCTGCTTGTTGAGTGCGCTCATCGCAGGCAGTGTTTCACCGATGATATCTTTGTTCATGGCTTCTTCAATCATCGCCATTTTGTAACCGTCATCATCACCAAAGAAGGTATAGGCTGCCCCCGAGCTACCCGCACGGCCTGTACGACCAATACGGTGAATGTGTACTTCGGTATCGTAAGCAATATGGTAGTTAAATACCGCATCAAGCTCATCAATATCTAAACCACGGGCTGCCACATCTGTCGCCACCAAAATACGGGCACTGCGGTTAGCAAACTGTAACAACATTTGATCGCGATCGCGCTGCTCTAAATCACCGTGTAGTGCGAGCACGCTAAAACCAAACTCAGCTAATGCGTCTGCCACTTGCTGGGTTTCGCGCTTGGTATTACAAAATACCACTGAACTACGAGGCTGCTTATCAAGCAATAACAAACGCAACGCCTCAAGGCGAGCTTTGTTATCATCAACACGATAAAAGTGTTGTTCAATGGTTAAGTTGTCATGCTTTTGCTCAACTTTTACCATCACAGGGTTATACATAATTTGATCGGCAATCGATTTGATTTGCTCAGGGAATGTCGCGCTAAATAATAAGGTTTGGCGCTCTCGCGGCGCAGCAGCAATAATCTGGTCAATATGTTGCTGAAAACCCATCTCTAGCATACGGTCGGCTTCATCTAAAATCAGCATGTTCATATTGCTTAAATCTAAACGGTTGCGATCTAAATGATCGACAATACGCCCAGGAGTGCCGACAATAATGTGCGCGCCATGTTCAAGCGAACCCACTTGTGCAGTCCCATTGGCACACCGCCACATAAGGTTAATACCTTAATGTTATGAATACCTCGGGCAAGTGTGCGGATTTCTTCAGCGACCTGGTCGGCAAGCTCACGGGTTGGACACAACACCATGGTTTGAATACGGAAACGTTTTACTTCGAGTTTGTTCAACAGGCCTAAACCAAACGCAGCCGTTTTACCTGAACCTGTTTTTGCTTGGCCTATGACATCTTCACCGGCCAAAATTGGCGGTAAGCTTTCGGCCTGGATTTGAGTCATTGATTCAAAACCCATGGTTTGTAGGTTTTCAAGCAATTCAGTTTTTAAATTAAGTGATGCGAAAGCCATGTTAACGGCCGGTTCAGTAGACTGACTCAAGGCGAATATCCTCTGATATCGAAAGCAAAAAAGCACACAAGTGCTGCACAAACAAATTAGCCAAGGTGATTATTGTCAGTATAGCGAATGCTACACATCAAATTGTCCTTGGCCATATATACCCAATCAACCTGAAGATGTTCGATTTCAGCAAGAATTTACACGCGTTTAGGCAAGGCATTGATTGCGGCTAATGGTTGTTCCCTTTCCATAATCAATAACACAGCATAAACGCGTGTAAAACTTGCCCTTTGGGAGTTTCATCGTGTTACCACTACGTTGTTGCGCTAATTTATAAGGTACCTACATTACTGCATTAACGCGCCTAGTATTGAAAACACGGTGAGGCTCTGAAACACGTCGCTTCAAGTTGATTGGGTATACGCGCTATTGTAGCAATTATCTTCAGCTTTCGCTGACAAATCTTTCTCTCAAACAGGGATATTTAATGATTAGCAGGCTATTCAATCTGGCCAAAAAGCCCTTGTTGGTAATCTTGAACCGCTTGGTCTATTTCGGCTTGAGTATTCATCACAAAGCGCCCCATTTGCACGATTGACTCATTAATAGGGTTACCGGCAAAAACCAATAAACCAGCCCCGCAGGCTTCTGCTTGGAAATGACATAACTCAACGGCATCTAACAGTAACAACACCCCTTCCCCTGAAGTTTCACGCAGCCCCTGCTCATCAACATAATGAATTTCACCTTGATATATGTATACAAAAGCTGTGTGATAATGTTCAAGGTTAAGTGTGCCGTAGCCGTCGCGATTCAACATTAAATCCGCTATCGCACCCTCACCTGCTAATCCTTGAATATGATCCATCAATACCGTCCAGACTGTGATTAAAGCGCCAATGGCCAGCTAGTGCATTCAGCGTCGCACCGTGGTCATTACTCTGCTGCGGTTTATTACGGTGAGTGCTATCTTGATAAATTGGTGGACGCATTTTGTCTTTAGCTGGCATGTTTAGCCAAATTTGAAACCCGTGCAAACCATCATGGGCACCGGCTAATGGCATTTCAGAATGAACAACGCCACGGCCAGTGCTCATCCATTGCACATCGCCGGCATGTATCGGCTTAACATTGCCCATTTGATCGCGATGTTCAAATCCGCCTTTACGGATATAAGTAAAGGTTTCAACACCACGGTGAGGGTGTGGCGGAAAGCCACCGATAAAATCTTGTTGTTCGTTAGATTTGATTTCATCAATCATTAAAAAAGGATCAAAGCGAAGTTGCTCAAAGTCAGACACTCGATGGATATTCACACCATCGCCGTCCATTGCCGCTTCGGCAGTGAAGCGTTGTAACACTTTCATGCTAACCTCAACCTATAAATCCATTTGTTACAGAATAGCAGGCCGCTAGCAGAATAAGAATGGCATGATAGTGTGATTTATTGTCGATAAAATAGATACTGTTCTGGCAGAACTGAGCGCTGATAGCAAATTTGGACAAGCACAGCGCGGTATAACTTAATTGCACTAAAAATCAATAAAATAAAGTTAGCCTCAATTAAACTGCGACACCAACTCAGTTTGTCTGCTCCCCTGGGCACTAATATCTTGGCTGTGTAACGCCGCTTTTTGGCCGTTTTGCTCAAACTGTTTAATGCCACTTTGCAGGGTCATCGCATTAGTATGAATTTGATTAACCACTACAGATTGCTGCTCCGCCGCTACCGATATTTGCTCACCATTACTCTCAATAATCGCCATAACATTACTGACTGAAGTTAAACTTTCATCCAGCATTTTGCTTGAATCAATACTTTTATTAGTCAGTAAATGGCTCTGATCCATTTGGGCTACTGCCTGAGCGGTCGTCTCACTGAGTGTATTAATAATGGCATGTATTTCATTGGCAGATGTTGCCGAGCGACTGGCTAAGTTGCGCACCTCATCAGCAACTACAGCAAACCCCCTACCCGTTTCGCCAGCTCGGGCTGCTTCAATGGCGGCATTAAGTGCTAATAAGTTCGTCTGTTGAGCTATTTCCTCGATGACCTCAACCACTTTATTAACATTTTGGCACTGCTGGTTTAAAGACGAAATAGCCGCTCGCGACTCTGCAAGTAAGTTATTAATTTCTGATGTTGCCGTTTGGCTTTGAGTGAGTGCCTCTTTAGTTGCCTCGATTTGCGACACTAACTGATGAATTTCTGTGGTTGAATTTGCGGCATTTTGAGCAATATCAGTCACAGAAGAACTCATTTGCCCAATAGCCGTAACGACTTGCTCAAGATTTTGTGATTGCTCAACAAGCTGGCTTTGGTTAGCTTCATTTTGCTGCTGGTGCTCGTCCAAACCTTGCTGTAGATGCTCGCCACTGTCTTTAATCCGTCCTATAACAGCCAATGTTTCGGCTTTTTGCATTCGTAAACTTAACTCTAAATGAGATAACTCATCGACATAGCCAGTATAAACAAATTGGTTAAGCGGATTATCGTGTATTGACTTACTCACAGCGATCACAGCTGCAAAACGGTGTTTCAAAAAATAAAGTGGCATGCAAAAGCACATTACAGCTGCAACAAACCCAAAAACGGCCAATGTTGAACTTAAATAAGGCAGGCTGACAAACAGGATGACGGAACACAGCCAAGTAAAAAAAGCTGAGTAATAATACTGGCGCCAAATTTTGGCTTGGCGGCTTTACCCGAATTAACTGAATCATAACAAGCCTGAGCACGCTGAGTGAGCTCGGGGTCTGGTTGGGTTCGTACAGACTGATACTCACAAATAATGCCATTACGTTTTATCGGTGTCACATAGGCATTGACCCAATAATATTTACCGTTTTTACACCGATTTTTGACCAACCCCATCCAGCTTTTTCCTTGCTGTATGGTATTCCATAGATCAGCAAAAGCAGCCTTAGGCATATCAGGATGGCGCACAATATTATGTGGCTGATTAATTAACTCATCTTTGCTGTACCCGCACACATTAATAAAATCTTCATTAACGTGGGTAATGATGCTATCTAAATCGGTAGTGGAGAGTATTTTATAATCTGACGGGTAAATAACTTCCTCATCGATAATTTCTTTTTTAGCCATATTGATGTAGTTAATATTGTTGTGTAGGTCAGTAGACTGATTATTAATCAATTAATATAATTTTTATGTGATAACCCGCGACTTTAATCAAAAAAACATGACCATTTTTAATATTCACGAAATAAGTCACATTATAATATTAACCCATTGTGTTGTCGCACCGGCCGAGACTTTACTTCAATTCGTAATAAACAAAGTCTTAGTAAGGTAGTTAACACCCCATAACAATAATACTGGCTTACTCATGATGTGTACTAGGTAACGGTAAAGGATGCAAAACACCGTATAATCTAGGTTAATTTACGATTTAAGGAAAATGGCGTGCTCACAAAGATCCTTATTACAGTGTTAGTTATTCTGGGTGCCGTAGTGTATTTACGACGTGGACGAAATCGCAACGTCAAGTACACAAGAACGATTGAAATTGAAAAACCACCCTTGCTCAGCAAGATAGCTATCTATTCGATGATCGCCGTATCAATGCTGGCAACTGCAGGTTATTGGGGGTGGGGCTGGTATGATGACAATACGATTGTAGAAGTCACCATTTCATCACCTATTGAGGCGATGACAGCTAGTTACAAAGTACGTAAAAAAGATATTGAAGATCAAAGGATAACCACCATTGATGGCATACAAATTCGCCTATCAAATCAAGAGAGATTAACCGTTAAAGCACTGAAAACAGATTAACGTTATCGGTTTGCTTTTTAGCACGCTACAGCAATGATTAAAAATGCAATCGCCAGTTTAGTGTACTGGTTTAAGGCAGGCTTATTTTTACGCAGCTTGCACAAATGCGCTTTAGCTCTTCTAATGCCCCGTTACACCGCGACACGCCCTCTTTACCACAAATTGAACTTTACTTTCTATTAACAATCAAACCTAACACCAATAAAATAAACGATATTTTAGCGATATGGATAGCCTCACAGTAACGCGAGACACCAGCAACAAACAACCTATACCGCTTAATGATCAGCGCTTAGTTACGCCTTTGTTCTTCGCGACTGTAATGCACTGTATATTGATATTGTTAATAGGTTGGTTTTGGCAACAAGACACCAAACAAAGAATGGCTGAACTCAACACGCCAGTAAAACATAGCGCGATTAAAAGTTATCTCATCACCTCGCAGCAATACCAGTCAATGCTTACCGAAAGTCATTCTAAATCCAGCAGTCAGCCACAAGCGCCCGTTCAACCCATTCAAATTCTATCAGATGAGCACAACCCCAAGCCTTCAAATAAGGTTAGCAATAAGTCAGAACAAATAACATCGGTTACGGTAGCCGACACAGCAAATACGCCAGCACTCAATAAACCTAATAAAACGAGTACACCAACAACCCCATCAGCACAGATATCAACTCATGCTATTCATACTGCGAGCTCAATGAAACAAGCCGCAAGCCAATATCTACAGCAACAAAATCAAATGGAATTTGAGCAACTTGTTGGTCAACAAACTGCAGCGCTACATCAACCGAAGGGGACTATGAGTGAAATGGATGTGACATTGGACTTTATTGAATTAACCCCCACTCCAACCGATACCAACCAACCTCATACCTTAAATCACAAATTAGACCCTAATAGAATTGTTAAACAAGGTGATTATTGCTACACAGTGGTCAACCTGGCAACCCAAGTTAACCCCCATGGCTGGGGATTAGGTTTTGCTCAGTATTGTGGCGAAGATAAGCAAAAGCAGCAACTCACAGAAGCCATCGATAATAGAGTCAAAAAAGTCAAAAAAACGGATTAACATTCACCGATATTATCAACCGGGCGACTGCGTAATCAGTTTAGGTTGATCGTGATATTACTCCGAAACCACCTGATTTCGCCCTTGAGCTTTGGCTTTATAAAGTCTTTCGTCAGCGGCTTTATATATCTGGGGTAAGTGGCTACCATCATCAGGCCAACGCGCGACCCCAATACTAATGGTGATATTAAGTAGACACCCGTCAATGCCAGTAATTTTATCAATTGCCAACCTTAAACGTTCAGCAATTCTTTCAGCCTGTCGCATGCTCGTATTAGGGATTAACATACAAAACTCTTCGCCACCAAAACGAAACGCCCAATCATTACGACGTCGCATATCGCTGATTATTGTTGATACCTCAACTAATAACTTATCACCAACATCGTGACCAAATTCGTCATTAATTTTTTTAAAGTAGTTCAGGTCTAATAACAGCATAGAAACCGACGCTTGCTCATCGCTCAGGCTTTGGCACAACATCTCAAAAATAGAATCCAACAGTAAACGGTTATTTAACCCTGTTAGTGGGTCAAGTGAAGCCATTTGTTGTAAGCGCTCTACCGCCTCGGCGCGTTTATATTCATAACTATAAGACAACGCCCAAATCGCGGCCAGACACAGCAAGATATTAGCGATAGTAATAGGGTAAATATCGGCAATATGGTATATCAAGGCGTACGTCAAAATCGAAATACCTGCCACCATATACACACTGGTGTAAATAGTGCCTAACCTAATGCCAAGTAGCAGATATGACAGAACAGGAATAATAAATAACCAGGTAAACAACCCCGAATTAAACGATGCGCTGTAAATACCAATAAGAATGACCGTATACAGGGCAAATAAAAATATGCAGCACCATAGGGTTAAATTGGTTGTTCGTTTATGAATCGCGAGTATACCAATACACAAAAAAACTACCGCCAACTCAACCATGGCGTACACTTGGAAACCGCTGAACCAGTTATTAACAACAAAAATACTGCCTGCAATAATGATTACAATTAACACCGCCTTTAACACTGTACGACGATACTCAAGTTCCGTTGCCCACAAGTTGGGGATGATCATTAATCTAGTATTCCTGTATTTTGACACGGCAGCCTAATGCCCTAAATTATAGATGGCCATGAATTTAATGAGTTTTATAAGATAGTCAAAGACTAGTCTAGAGTAGGCAGACGCGCTAGATAACTTGTCCAATTTTATCCAAACGTTGTTAGGAACAGTTATGGTTATTGATAATGGTTATGGTGTTATTGCTTTTTATATTGCATGGCGTTAACACACAGCGCTTACCTTGAAACTCACAGTGTCAATGATGATTCACCAACGCGCCGTAAAACAACCTAAATCAATTTGCTGTCCCTAGCATGACATATCAGTTAATTCTAGTTCAATTTTGAACTGTTATTCATCATACTATAATAACAACTCATTTAGCCAAGTTTGCTCACCATAAAAAACAAAAAATGGCGAAACCCAATAAAAAAAGTCCAACACGCACAGTCAATATTTTTTGCGCTAAATGTAAAGTCCAACTTTATAAGTACCGTAAAGGTGGCAAGGGCGCCCTCATAAAGTGCTTTAAAGAGCGTATTGTAGAAGATTTCACTCAAGTCGCTTGCACCTGTCCAGCATGCGGGCAAACATTTGCCCGCGAATGTCTAATTCGCGGCGCACCGACTCTTAAAATGATTGGAGGTAAAGTGACCTTTAAATAGCCTGATCATCACAAGAGTTGCACCTGTACGATTTAATGTTGTCCCCCCTTTAATGTTAAATAAGCAATCAACTTACACGATGTTCATCAAGCAACTAATATCGTTGTTAAAAAAGCTACACAGCCCCAAAATTAGGCGCTCAACATTTATTAGCAGTTACGATTATTTGCGAACTGGATCGCTTTTCATAAACTAAAACTGCATAAATTTGATTTATTGTGCTAAATTTAGAACTCACCGTTCTAAATTTTAATCTTGAGAGGCGATTATGGCGCATCGTTGGCAAATTGCAATTTCTGCAGGCTTATTAGCAGCTGTTTGGGCCGGGCTTGCGGATGTGTTTCATCTGGTGACATGGGTCGGCTTTCTGGGT
Organism: Shewanella phaeophyticola; assembly: GCF_025398315.1. Taxonomy (GTDB): domain Bacteria; phylum Pseudomonadota; class Gammaproteobacteria; order Enterobacterales; family Shewanellaceae; genus Shewanella; species Shewanella phaeophyticola. Next base: position 246,185 of record NZ_JAODOQ010000001.1, on the reverse strand, counting down.
TGCAGCACCTTTTTCGCGCAAACCGAAACGGGCGTTAAAGGAATGATGATGGCAATGATGACGAATCTTTCGGGGGTATTTTGGGGATGGTTAATTATTGCAGGCAGTGGTGTATTGGGATCATCTATCATTAGCTATGCATTAACCGGTATTGTGACTGCATTTATGTGCCTACAAGCGAGCAATAAAAACTTTGCGTTTATCCCTGGTACATTTATTGGCTGCTGTATCACATTCGCTTTAAATGCCGATATTGCTGCAATTGTCCCGCCCCTTATGATTGGTGCAATGCTTGGCTACAGCATGAGTCTTTTAACTGGCGTGCTTATTACGTTAACAGATAAAACCGCTGATTCATTAAAAGATAAGCCCGTAGAAGAAGCCTAAATAACTACAACTTCCTTAATGACGTTTCAAATTTTCAGCTGATCACATCCATTCATTTGTGGTCAGCAATAACGATAAAATCCCCCTGCAATTTCAAATCAGCTTTGCCCTAGGTTTTATGCCGCTCGCACAATCACTTTATTATCGCTCTCAGCCACGACTTGCTGAGAACGACTATGTTTTCAAAAGGCTGCCTCGAATACCTCACTGATAATTTTCGCTAAAAGAGCAAATTCTAATGCGGATTGGTATAATAAAACGCCGAAAAACCAAACGCGAGTTCAATGAGTAAATGGAAAGTCAACGCAGGCCATAAACTGCGAGTTTTGAGGGTTAAATAAGACAATAAAGGCGAGGCAAAAATCATCCCTACGGCTTCATAAATTGGCTTTTTGATGTGAAATAACACTTCGAATATACAAACGATAATCGTCATAATCACCGCAGCTGCGGTAGGGCTAAGCTTATAGTGCTTGGTTAAGCAATATTGCCCACCACCGAGTAAAAAACCTCTATGAATGACCTCCCAACCAATAATGGTCGACGCGGTAAAAATTAAAAAACGTTGAAATGCGCCTGACTCACGAAGCCCTTCGAGCGAACGACCATGACGGTAGTGAGATAAGTAATCTTCAGCAAAAAATTGCAAATAAACAAACAAACACAACAAAAGCCCAAAAAGCACACCCATAAATATCAGGGTTTCACGATTAATCGTGAAGCCGAGAAAAGTACAGATGCTTTAACGGTATCGCCAATAAAAACACCACAATAAAAGGCAATACTAACCGGCTTAAAATCCAATAACCTTTAAACCCGCCTGACGCTAAAAAGCTGTTGCTGACATACACCCCCACGACCTGAGACAACAATATCACCAACAGTAATATACAAAAAGGAGCCGCCATTTTGACGCTAAGAGGTTGATCTTGGTGTGGCATGCTTGTGATTTCCGTTTACGCTGTAAGCTTTAAAAAACAATTGCCACACAGTCTGTTATGTCGACACTATTATTGTCAACTAGATAAAGCGTTGAAAAATGGCGTGTACTCAAAAAGTGCTTAACTAAGGTGCTTAGGGAAAGCATTTAATCAATATTGCTATTGGCCGCAACGATAAATGAACCAGTGAGTTGTTGATTAAACAGAGCTATCATAGGCTTTAGACAACCATTTAATAATTTCATCATCAACATCGGCGACATGTTGCAGCTGTATTCTATGGGTACACATTGTGCCAAATGGCTCCAGAGTTTTCTAGGCGCCCTTGTACTGCTACACCTTTAAGTTTTAAACCCAAATCTATTCTTGTTTTAGTGGCCGGTTTAATTAAAGCAAATTGATTTTTTCGAATAATACTGACGCTTGTTTTTTTGGGCGTAATGACAATATCGTCACCCAGCTTTTGTACGGTTGAAATTAATAAGTCATAAATGGGTTTAAGAGATGCTTTACCACTATATTGGTTTGCTATTAAATCATCAGGAGAATCCACTGTGTCTTTTGACAGCGTGACAATGGTATTGGCAAACCCATGAGTTACACCGTGCTCTGTTTTCAAAAACTTTACAGCCTCAGAGTGTTTAACAAAATTTTCTTGTTTTAATATTTCAAACCACTCGGTTAATTTTCTACCTGTTTTTTCAGGCATATTATCAATCATCGTTTGCAGTGCTTGATCCATACTCTTCTCCTTTAGTTCAAGACATAACACCTACAATACAGTAAACACATTGTTATGCTGCCGTTGCATACTATCAAAGCTTAGCACCCCTATAGCTTTCCCGTAATTCCCTCCCATAATAAGCCATATCGTTAATGAACTTTTCATTTTGAACGACCCATTTTTATAATGATTTTACGGCAGTTAGGCTAAAGCAGGCGATTCTTCGACATGCCGAAGGCAAATGTAGATTTCCTCAGCAGAGCACAACTCAGTTATTCCAAGGTAATAACTTGATTTTTAACTTATCTGTAGCATTCTATAGTTATGCCCCACTGCCTGATGAAAATAATGACCTTAATTCAATTACTCAGCACGCTAGCATTATCGGCATCACTCATAGCGCCTCAATCACTCGCAGCAAAAGAAGTTACACAAGAGCAAGTAAACCATAATACTGACAATTGGGGCATAGCTATCGGTATTCGTCGGGGTGATATTCCCTATGCAGTTGAGGACGATGAAGTCTATGATGTTCTGCCGCTATTGAAGTTTGAAAATGAATATATTTTTATCAATGGTATGGAGGGCGGTGTACACTTGTGGCAACAAGGCGAACACCAGATTAATGCCTATACCCGCTTTCGTTTCGTCGACATACCAAAAGAATTACAGAATCAATCTCAAGCTCAAGCCTTCGATTTTGGTTTACAATATAAATTCAATCACGACCATGGGAGGCTGATGTTGCATTATTATCAGACTCTTACAAGCGCAGTTATGCGTATACGCGCACGAAATATCGCTGGCAGCAAGGAAACTGGAAACTCACACCTTACGCAGAGTTTCAATGGAAAAGCGATGACTTTAACCAGTATTATTATGGGTTAGAACAATATGATGTGGGTGGCGGTATTCAAGTTAATGCAGGACTTGAAGCGCGGTATCATTTGATCAGTAATCTTTATCTGCTTGGTCAGTTCGGCGTTAATCGTTTAGAAGACAATGTATCGAACCTTCCAACCATAGATAACGCTTATCAGTATGAGTCATTTTTAGGTGTTGCCTTCTTCCCTGAACCTAATAAACAACACCATTACTCTGCGCCCCTTAGTGATAGCAGCGATGAATTTTTAAGGCTTTCACACGGCTGGGCAACACCGTCTAACCTCAACGAGATATTAAGCTGGAACACGCGTTCTGACCCATACAATAATCAAATGAGTTCGTTGTTTTATGGTACTCGATTGACCAAAACGCTATTTACCTTACCCATTGAGCTTTACTTTACGCCCGGCGTGGTATGGCATCACAGCTCTAAGGTGCAAAATAATTTAACCGAAGGCGTCGTCGCGATTAAAGCATTTTACACATTCGAACTAGAGCCGAGGTTTAGACTAGGTGTAGCAGAAGGACTTTCATATGTCAGCAACCTGACTTATATTGAAGGGTCTGAGATCGAGGAGAAAGGTTATACACCATCAAAATTACTGAACTACCTTGATTTCTCTCTCGACGTCAACATAGGCGATCTATTCAACAACTCGAAATTAGATAGCATATGGTTTGGCTATGCCATTCATCATCGATCTGGCATTTTTGAAACCAGCTCTGCATTTGGACGCATCAAAGGTGGCAGTAATTACCAAACGGTTTACGTTCAATGGCACTTCTAAAACATGATCATCTCATTGCAAGTCATTACATATAATGTACATAAATGACATTGTGGGTGAGCGCTGTTTAGCCATGTAATTATTGGGAAGCAGATAAAATTAAATATGGTTACAACCCTACATTCTTGGTACAGGTATCAAAATTATCTGCAGTACAAACCCTGATAGGTGTGTGAATTGTTTTGTCGTATTTTTGTTTTGTGACAATCTTATACAGTGTCAAAATGGCTTGTCTTCCCATTTCGTATGGGTTTTGACCAATATTGATATGAGCAAGATTATCTCCCAACATCGTTAATTGTTCAGCGGATGTATCAGTGATAACAATAATGACCTTGTTGTCATCAATTTTTTCCTGGTACGGGGCAATCATTTGACGGTAAAGCACTTGGTTATTTTGCGGCCAACCACCAACTGCAATAAAGGAGTTTGCTTTTACAGGCTTACCTTTCAAAACCGATTCCATCTGCTTAACGGAACGATCAAGTTGATCAAAATTAAAAAAAGGTTCTCTAACCTCAGTCCAGCCCGAGTCGTTATTAAGCAATTCTCCAGGAGGTGCATCGTATTTTTTCCCGGATAATGCGGAACGGACTCCCATCAGTCTTAAATTTAAATTGGGAGAATCTGGTCGTCCAGATTGCATTATAAGTGTCCCCCCATTGGCCGAAGTTTTTTCAACTCTTCCCCTAATGATTTTCCCAATTCAAAGTTATCAGTACCTATATAGGCCAGGCGTAAATTATTAGGGTCTTCGTTAATTGAAGCATCAAAATCAGAGTCATAGGTAATAATCGGGATACCTGCTTCTTTAGCTCTTTTCAGGCTATTTTTGGCAAGATATTTAGATTGTGTGATGGCGACAGCAATACCATCTACACCGTCATCAATCAGTTGAGTTATTACCTGGTCTTGCATCCTAACGTTACTTATATGGTTTCCGATATAAACACTCTACACCTTTTATTTGAGCCGCAGCATCTATACAGCCTGTTTTGCTTTGGTCAAAAAAAGCACTGTTAAATTTAGGTACCACAGCAAACTTCAATTCTTTTCCATAGACAGAAAAGATGGGGGTTAGACAAAAAACAACAAACAATACAAGTAATTTAGCCACACATTCTCCTGAAATAAAACAGAGCGCGACTCTGCCTTACAATAAAGATAGCAAAGGGATTCAGTTAAAGCTATGAGATGAAACAATATGACTGGACATATCAGTGTGGGTTAATCGATATGGTTGAGCTTTACACTCCCCTCGCGTCAGGATGGCACCACCACAATTGTAACTGATATTAAGTTGCAGATTTTAAATTGAGATTTAAATTACTACGCCTTTTAAAAATACTACTTTTTCTACAAATGCCACCCAAGATTAGGTCGATAAACATGAAAGCCTTTATACTTTTTCTACAAATGCCACCCAAGATTAGGTCGATAAACATGAAAGCCTTTATGTTTAATCATCTGAGCGGAAATCTACTTATTTTTTATTATTCAAATCGACAAATTCAATCTAAACATATTACCACTTAAGATTATACGAAGGCTGCAGGAGAAAAACACTAAACGCTGCGCACCTCTAAAGACCTGATATCAATCAAGCAGTAGATAAACAATATTTTCTAGTCTGTTTTATTTAAGCTTGCAGCCAACGTTGACAATTTGATGCGCCTTGTCGTCGTTTTCGGTCTAAATGCTCACAGTATTCAGTTAAGGCAGGTAGTGCACCTACAGCACCTTTAAATAACGCACCAAATTCAGTGGTGATTTTAAGCCAATTATCTGCGGGGATGTTGAGTCTATTCAGTATGTCCTGACTACTTGAACTAATGGCACCACGCTTATCTTCTCGAATAATCCGACCGGTATCTTCAACCAGTACAATGTAGTCTTTCACGCTGAACATGAGCCCGTTAGGCATATTGAGTCGCTCATTACCCACAAACGGTAATAGCTCAGATGGTTGCTCGCCTCTCATTGCTGAATTTATTCGACGCTGAATACTGGTGTAATCTGAGGTTTCTGGAGTTGTTGCCATTTTGGCGCGGATAGGGTTTAAATCGACATAAGCCATACAGGCTAAAACTGCGGCTTCATCAAGCAAAGCCTGAGATTTAAATCTTCCTTCCCAGAATCTTCCGGTACATTTATCTTCTTTGTTGGCCATTCTGGCGATGGGTTCACTGAGTGAACGCATAAACCAACTGATATCAATTAAGCGCTTACGGTATTCAGTAATGCATTCATTAACCGTTTGAAGCTCAAATGAGTTAAGGTCTTCTTTCAGGTATTTGTGTGTGAGTAACGTGCCCTTAAAGCCTTTGTGCCATTGAATGAGCACTTCTTTATCTGACCACTGTTTTGCTTTATCAGCATCGACTTTTATAACCACATGTAAGTGATTGCTCATCACGGCATAAGCACAGATATCAATGGCAAAGATAGTCGCTAATTCTAGAATCCGGGAGTCGACCCACTCACGGCGATGCTCAAAGTTCTCACCTGTTGAATTATCTATTCCACATAAGAATGCCTTACGCACTACACGAGAACAGCAGTGGTAGTAAGGTGTATCTTCCAGGCTCACGATTGTCTGTCTTGGTCTGGCCATCTTTAATTACCGTTTGGAAAGGGTAAATAAAGCGTAGTTCACTGTTTATTATTTCGCCAACTATTATGGGTGGCCATGTTAATTTGTTTCTGGTGTAATCTGAGGTTTCTGGGGTTGCAGCCATTTTGGCTCTGACAGGGTTTAAATCGACATAAGCCATACAGGCTAAAACTGCGGCTTCATCAAGCAAAGCCTGAGATTTAAACCTGCCTTCCCAGAATCTTCCGGTACATTTATCTTCTTTGTTGGCCATTCTGGCTATAGGCTCACTGAGTGAGCGCATAAACCAACTGATATCAATTAAGCGTTTACGGTATTCAGTAATGCATTCATTAACCGTTTGAAGCTCAAACTGGTTAAGGTCTTCTTCTTTTAGGTATTTGTGCGTAAGCAACGTGCCCTTAAAGCCTTTGTGCCATTGAATGAGCACTTCTTTATCTGACCACTGTTTTGCTTTATCAGCATCGACTTTTATAACCACATGTAAGTGATTGCTCATCACGGCATAAGCACAGATATCAATGGCAAAGATAGTCGCTAATTCTAGAATCCGGGAGTCGACCCACTCACGGCGATGCTCAAAGTTCTCACCTGTTGAATTATCTATTCCACATAAGAATGCCTTACGCACTACACGAGAACAGCAGTGGTAGTAAGGTGTATCTTCCAGGCTCACGATTGTCTGTCTTGGTCTGGCCATCTTTAATTACCGTTTGGAAAGGGTAAATAAAGCGTAGTTCACTGTTTATTATTTCGCCAACTATTATGGGTGGCCATGTTAATTTATCGCCAACTATTATGGGTGGCCATGTTAATTTATTTTAGCCACAAAACCCGCTATCGATGTGTAATGTGGCTGTACATCACCCGACACGCTCATGAACAAAATATTGTTTTCACACGCCTTAGCAATGCGTCGACTGCTAATTAACCCATGCGCATACCCGAGTAAAATAATTTTGAGCATCACTGCTGGTGAATACGCTGCCGCCCCCGTTTTATCATTGTGATACCAAGCATCAAACCCCGATAAATCGAGTTTATTTTCGATAATATAACAAAGGGCATACTCGAATGTGCCAGGCAAAATTTGCTCTGAAAAATTGATGGGAATGAATTTACTTTGGCAGGATAAGTCAGGCTTGTAGTTGGCCATAACAATTTACTGTAGGTGAATAATATCTATTAGATCACAGGCATCGACACACCGCAAGCTCAAAAAACAACCAATTTGTTTTTTAGTAAATAGACGTTAAAAACGTCTATTTTGGAGAAATTCTACAGCCTCAACGCCTCGTTAAGAGGCAAATAATTGTTGGCTAAAATAAGCGACGAAGGAGCAAAAACCAACTGTTATTTGTCCTTTTAAGTGACTTGATACTCATTGAGCCCCTCCCTAGCAAGCCGCATCAGCGGTATGCTTAAGGTGACTAAACCAACAGGAGAAAACTCAATGAGATTTTATAATAACTCACATCCATACTACTGTGGTATCGATTTACATGCACGTTTACTTTATGTCTGTATCATTGATTCTAAAGGGGAAGTTGTAGCTCATAAAAAGATAGGTGCCAGTAAAGATGACTTATTACTCATTCTAGAACCTTATATCGGCAATGTAATTGTCGGAGTTGAGTGCATGCATTGCTGGTATTGGGTGTCCGACTGGTGTGCTGAACTTGGGATTGATTTTATCTTAGGTCATGCGCTTTATATGAAGGCGATTCACGGTGGTAAAACCAAAAATGATAAAGTCGATTCCTTTAAAATTGCCACACTACTGCGTGGTGGTAACTTTCCAATAGCTTATGATTATCCAAGTGAAATGCGCGCAACACGTGACTTACTACGTCGTAGAATGAAGATTGTCCGTCACGGCGCTATTCTTAAAGGTCATGTGGTTAACACTAATAGCCAATACAATTTACCTGCAACTGAACTTAATCTTAAAAACATCTCTGCAAGACAAAAACTTCGCGAGCAATATCAAGACCCTATCGTGCAGCGCAACATTGATTTAGACATGGCACTACTTGATTGTTATGCAAAGGAACTCGCACAGGTTGAATGGTTCATCGAAAAACAAGCCAAAAACCATAACCCCGTCTATTTAGAACTACTTAAAACAGTACCTGGCATTGGTAAGATTTTATCGCTGACAATCCTCTATGAAATCGGTGATATCAGTCGATTTGAATCAGTACAAAAGTTTGCGTCATACTCTCGATTGGTCAAATGCAAAGCGGAGTCAGCCGGTAAAACCTACGGCACAAATGGCAATAAAATCGGTAATGCTCATTTGAAATGGGCATTCTCCGAAGCAGCGGTGCTTTACCTACGTGGTAATGACAAAGCACGTAACTACCTTAATCGATTACAAAAACGAATGAGTAAAGCAAAAGCGTTGTCTGCACTGGCACATAAGCTTGGCCGCTGCGTCTATTTCATGCTGAAGAACAAAACGGTGTTTGATGAACAACGATTCTTAAAAGGATAAGTCGCGCAATAAGGTGAGCTGAACGTCTAACTAGATACTCTTAAAAAGAGAAGCGAGCATGACCGTGAATGATGTGGCTAATGAAGCAATGACTTCTCACCATCATCACTATGCCAAATGCTATTTAAGCTACATCGCCTTGATTAGACACCTTATTGGCGCGCATTAATGAATACAATCAACAAAGTCGTTTACACCCTAAATGAGCCTGAAACTAACTGTGCAAAAAGCACCTCTGACTTGAATAGTGCCATCTTAGGGTTAACCGATAAATGTCTAGTGCCCCTGACATTTCAACGGAATGAAAAGCGTCAGGCAGCGATAAGATCGCACTAAGAGAGCCTCTATATGTGTTTGCTGTAAACGATGATTTGACAGCTAAATGACAGACGAAGTAGATGAATTTGTTGATTGATTTTAATTTGACAGCAAAAGCAGTCAAATAAGTTAGGCGCGCCTATTGACTGGCGGAAGGCTCATATGTGTTATAAAGCAATTACTCACAAGCCTTAATTAAACTAGCATGATACTCAGCAAGACGATTAACTTTATTAGATAATTCTGAGTCCCAATCTAAGCTATCAACTGCAAAACGAAGTAAAGACTTAACACTATTATTTACCTCTTTTGCTGACGTTGATGAGTGGCAGTTATAAGATAACTTACTTAAGTGGTTTACGAGATACCAGCTCTTAGAGTCTCGGACAGGATTAGTTGCCTTAAGCTCATGAAGGAAATTATCAATTTCACATACAAAACTTTTAAATGACGCCATAGTCTCCATGCTTTATAACGCTTTGCAACAGCGGTAAATTGAGTTGGCTATAATTGAGCGAAGCGAAAAGCCAGCGTAAATTTATCCGTTGATTGCACTTGTTATATTTACCTTAACTCAACTCTTTGTCTAAGTAAGGTAAAATATTGGGTGTTTCATCGCTAGCTAGCTTTACCGCAAGAATAAATGAAGATATTGCAAGCCAACCAGTTACAAAGCTAGAGCCATTGAAAACATATATGATTAAAGCTGGTAAAAACGAAACTAAAGCAAATAAACTTAAACGTTTTATCCAGTTGATTGGATTTTCATTACGGTAAGCCTTGATAGCTTTATTAACAATATGATGTTTTTCTTCTCTGTTTAAAGAAACTAGCCTTTCATCATCGTATAATTTGAAATGGTACATATACCTCCCTGTAAACATAACAGCTTATTGAAGGGCAAAACAAAATTAAAGTCGCCCTTTAACTTATTGATTATTAACATCCTACATTTACTATCTTATTGTTGTAAAGCAGTTTTATTTAACTCCACTGACAAATAAAAGCGAGCTTGCACGTTAAAAGTGGACTTAATATTCATCAAAGATTTAAAGCATATTTATTTCAATGCATTACGAAATAAACAAACTCTTTATCGTACGACTTTAGTTTACTTATTAGCCGATTTAGCTTGAAAACACGTCAAAACCCATTATAACTGTATATAAATACAGTGTAGGTAACATAAAGGGGGAAATGATGGCAGAAACTGGATATTTAGAAGCGATTAGACAACAAATTAGAGTAAGACATTACAGCTATCAAACTGAAAAATCTTATTTGTATTGGAATCAATATTTTATTCGCCATTTTCGTTTTTCGACGGCAAAGCAAATTTCCCCTAGCCATATTGAACAATTTTTATCATTTTTGGCAAACAATAAACACGTATCAAGCAGTACACAACAGCAAGCCCTTTGCGCCCTTGTTTTTGCGTTTAAACATGTATTAGCTATCGATACTGATAATTTACAGTTCCCATATGCTAAACCTCCAAGTCGTATTCCGCAGGTATTAAATGATGTTGAGGCCAAACAGGTCATTGATAATTTACATGGTAAATACCAACTGATTGGCTGTTTATTATATGGCGCGGGGCTAAGATTAATTGAAGCGTTAAGTATTAGACTTAAGGATATCGATTTTGAAAATCGCACACTTTTTGTATTTAGAGGTAAAGGTAAAAAAGATAGAGTTTGTATTTTACCTAAAATGACCATTGACCCCATACAGCAGCAGATGCACCATGTGCGAGAGACTCATGCTCACGACTTATCTCAGGGATTAGGGATGGCTTCTTTGCCTCCTAGCTTACTCAAAAAGTTTGGAACAAGCGCCAAACAATTACATTGGCAATATCTTTTTCCTTCGATTCACTGTGTGTCACATCCTGTTAATGACTATAGATGCAGACATCATATTGACCCAACAACATTTAGAAAGGCATTAAAAAAAGCTGTTCAGAAAACGACTATCACTAAACGCATTACCGCTCATACTTTTAGGCATTCCTTTGCAACAAACTTACTGAGACGTGGTCACGATATAAGAACCGTGCAGGAATTACTCGGCCATGAAGATGTAAAAACAACCCAGATTTATACGCATGTTGCAGGTTTGCACCAAACAGGCGTACAAAGAGCCCAATGGATTACAGTTAGCAACTGTAATTACTTAGTCCGAGATCAAACCTATTGAGTAAATCCCTGTTAAATTTCACCCACAAAAAAGGCTCTTTCGAGCCCTTTCTATATTCATTTTGTGCTTGGTATGTATTAACTTCTTAACCCAATCCCACGAGATATCAGATAATAAGCAACAAACCATAAGCTGGCACAAAAGCCCACCATAATAGCGATAGATAATGGCACGCTAAGATCGGCAAACCCTAAAAATCCGTAGCGGAAGACGTTGATCATATATACCACAGGATTTAAAGCCGACACACCTTGCCAAAAGTCTGGTAATAGCGATAACGAATAAAAAACACCTCCTAAATAAGTCAGAGGCGTCAAAATAAAGGTTGGAATAATACTAATGTCGTCGAAGCTTTTGGCAAACACCGCATTAATTAACCCTCCCAGTGCGAATAACACTGAAGTTAAAAACATGGTGAGTATTACCAAGCCAACATGATGTAAGGTAATATCGACAAACATCATCGCCACTGTAGTGACAATTAAGCCAACACACAAACCACGTGAAACCCCGCCGCCAACGTAACCTGCAATCATCACATAATGTGGTACTGGCGCAACCATAATCTCTTCAATGTTACGTTGAAACTTGGCACTGTAAAACGACGATGCCACATTAGAATATGAGCTGGTAATTACCGACATCATAATTAAACCTGGGGCAATAAATTCCATGTAACTCACGCCGCCCATTTCACCAATACGGCTACCGACTAAGTTACCAAAAATAAGAAAATATAACGTCATGGTAATAGCTGGCGGGACTAACGTTTGCACCCAAATGCGGGTAAAACGGTTAATTTCTTTGGTTAAAATACTTTTAAAAGCCACAAAGTACAGGTGGTTCATTATTTTGACTCCTTGGCTTTTTCGACCAACTCTACAAATAATTCTTCTAAGCGATTTGCTTTGTTGCGCATCGACAATACTTCAATATCGGCTGCGCTCAATTGAGCAAACAACTCATTAATATTGTGCGATTTAGCCACATCGACTTCTAAAGTATGGGCATCGATTAGGCGGCAATTCATATTCTTTAATTGCGGTGCAGTCTCTCGGTCGCGGCGTAAATCTAAAATAAAAGTCTCCACATCAAGCTTGCTGAGTAGGGCTTTCATGGTGGTGCACTCCACCAGTAAACCTGTGTCAATAATGCCAATGGTGCGGCACAGCATTTCGGCTTCTTCAAGGTAGTGGGTGGTTAAAATAATGGTCACACCTTGTTGATTGATTTGCTTTAAAAAGTCCCACATTGAGCGGCGCAGTTCAATGTCTACCCCTGCGGTCGGTTCATCTAAAATAAGCAGCTTGGGCTCGTGCATTAACGCGCGCGCAATCATTAAACGGCGTTTCATACCGCCCGATAACTCGCGGGCTTGAGCATGACGTTTTTGCCATAAATCAAGTTGAGACAAGTATTTTTCGGCGCGTTGTAATGCCACATCTTTAGGCACACCGTAATAGCCTGCTTGGTTAACCACAATTTGTTGTACGGTTTCAAACTGGTTAAAGTTAAACTCTTGCGGCACTAACCCTATACATAACTTGGCTTGTTCAAGTTGTTTATCAATGTCAAAACCAAATACCGATACCGAACCTGAGGTTTTTTGCACTAACGAGCTGATAATGCCGATAGTGGTCGATTTACCGGCGCCGTTAGAGTACGAGTAACGCAAAAAAATCACCTTGTTTTACCGTTAAACTAATCGATTTAACGGCTTGTACGCCACCTTTGTAGGTTTTTTTAAGGTTGTCGATCACCAATGCATTGTTGGTGTTACTCATTGTCATACCTCTAATCAATAAATTGCGTATTAAAGACTTTTTATTACGTGTATCTAAAGACGTTATAAAAATGAAAAAGACGCAACACTTTCGCCTACCAAAACAAAACTCCCGCCTATAGCGGGAGTTTATCAATTATATAAAAAGATCTAATCTAATGGCACCACTTTAGCGATGTAAGGCAGATTGCGATATTGCTCTGCGTAGTCGATACCGTAACCGACGATAAACTCGTCAGGAATGGTAATGCCAATAAAATCAACGGGTACGTCAACTTCTCGGCGTTCTGGTTTGTCGAGCAAAGTACACAGCGTTAAGCTTTTAGGATCGCGCAGCAATAGCATTTCGCGCACCTTGTTTAAGGTGTTACCTGAGTCGATTAAGTCTTCAACAATTAACACATCACGGCCAGCAATGTCAGATTGTACGTCTTTAAGCACTTTAACATCGCGAGAACTGTTCATATTATTGCCGTAACTCGACACAGCCATAAAATCGATTTCGACATGGCCTTTAATACGACGACACAAATCGGCCATAAACACGACTGATCCTTTTAATAGGCCAACCATTAATAAGCGCTCACTGTGCGCATAATGGGCGTTAATGCGTTCGGCTAACTGGTCGAGGGTTTTATTGATTTCTTGCTCAGAAATCATCATTTCAATTGTGTGCTTCATAAATGTCTCAATTGTCGATGTCGTTTGGCTGGGTGTGTCCGTATCCCCAGCGACTCGTTAGGTCGTGCTCGATCCCTAAATGATCGAGGATCCGCAGAACCATGAAGTTTACCAGATCTTCTACCGATTGGGGATTATGATAAAAGCCTGGCGCGGCTGGCATGATGGTGGCACCATTGCGGGTTAGGCTTAACATATGCTCTAAGTGTATGGCGCTAAACGGAGTTTCTCGCGGAACTAAAATCAATTGGCCACGCTCTTTTAGTACAACGTCTGCTGCTCTTTCGAGCAAATTATTGCTCATACCTGTTGCTACTGCCGCTAACGTGCCCGTTGAGCACGGACAAATCACCATTTGTTTTGGCGCAGCGCTGCCTGAGGCCGGCGGCGAAAACCATTCATCTTTACCCAGCACCACCAACTCACCTTTAAGGGGAGCATCTGGGTTATCAAGCTGTTCAAGCAATTGCGCTTTGGCTTTGTCTGGGTTGGCGCTGAGTTGTAAACCATGCTCGGTGGCCAGTACCACTCTCGCGGCACTGGAGATCATTAAAAATACTTGGTAGTCGTTCGCCAGCAAGCATTCGAGTAGCTTGATGCCGTACGGCGCACCCGAGGCGCCTGTCCAGGCGAGACTAATTGCTTTGGCTTTTTTGGCGTAGGCCATCTTGTATCCTCTATTGCATTGACGTTTACGCTAATGCCTTAATGATTTTTTGATGAATACCATTAAAACCACCGTTACTCATAATCACCACGGTGTCACCTGGCTGCGCGGTATTGGCTACGTTAGTAATAATATCTTCAATGTTATGATAAACCGTCACAGGTATCGGCGCATTGGCCATGCTGGTGGTAATGTCCCAGCCAATATTGTCTGCTTGATATAAATATGCCGCATCGGCTAACGCCATCGAATTAGCTAAGGTGTCTTTATGCACACCGCTTTTCATGGTGTTGGAGCGCGGCTCTAGCACGACAATAATCTTCCCTGCAGCATTGGTATCAACGCCCACTTTGGCCCGTAAACCTTGTAAGGTGGTGGCAATCGCTGTGGGGTGATGGGCAAAATCGTCATACACCGCCACACCATTCACGGTGGCTAATAACTCCAGACGGCGCTTTGGCGGGCTAAATTGTGTTAACGCTTCAATGGCGTGATTAGGTGCAACCCCAACATGACGAGCGGCAGCAATGGCCATTATGGCGTTTTCAATATTATGCTGACCAATTAAGCCCCAACTCACAACACCTTGTGTTTCACCGTTAAACAACACTTCAAATTTATGACCATCGTCGGCAATAGTACGCGACTGCCAGGCGCTTGGTTCAGTTGTTGTAGCGTGTTTAGAATAAGTTTCTTGCTCGCTCCAGCAGCCCATGTCAATCACTTGTTTAACAGCGTCAACGTCGCGTGGCCAAATCACTTTCCCCTCACCTGGTACGGTGCGAATAACATGATTGAATTGACGTTGAATGGCGGCCAGATCGGCAAAAATATCGGCATGATCAAATTCTAAATTATTGATTACCAGTGTGCGCGGACGGTAGTGAACAAACTTAGAGCGTTTATCAAAAAAGGCGCTGTCGTATTCGTCGGCTTCAACCACAAAAAATGGTGAATTACCTAAGCGCGCTGACACACCAAAGTTTTGTGGTACGCCACCAATTAAAAACCCCGGCTCATAACCGCAATACTCTAACACCCAGGCGAGCATGCTTGAGGTAGAGGTTTTACCATGAGTCCCCGCCACAGCTAACACCCAGCGTTCTGGCAATATATGTTCTGATAAAAATTGCGGCCATGAGGTGTATTTCATACCACGGTTTAATACCGCTTCAACACAAGGATTACCACGGCTCATGGCATTACCAATCACCACAAGATCGGGTTGATTTTCGCCTTCTTTACCCAGTTGGATGGGGTCAAAACCTTGTATTAGTTCAATGCCTTGTTGCTCAAGCTGAGTGCTCATTGGCGGGTAAACGTTGGCGTCGCTGCCGGTCACTTTATGGCTCCATTGCGCGGGCAAGCAGGGCTAATCCGCCCATAAAAGTGCCACAAATCCCTAAAATGTGTACATGCATGATTTCACTCTACTGATCCATTATATGGCGCTTATTCTAATCTATTGAGTACAGTGAATGTCAGTTAACAATTATTGAGAATCATCAATAGGATTAGGGCGAATATAAAAAGAAAAATAACCCCATGCTCAGCACAGTGGTAAGTAAGGTGTTGCGGGTAATATAAGCCAGCACCGTAGCCACCAGCGCACAGGTTAAATAAGGGTTATGTATGCTAATGGCCAGTTTACCCTCTGGTACAAACACAATAGGGGCGAGTATGGCCGTTAAAACGGTAGGAGCAGAGTAACTTAAAAAGGTTAAGGTGTTTTTACTCAACCTAATAGGGATTTTGGGCTCTAATAACAAGTGCCGACTCACAAACACCACCGCTGCCATTGATAAAATAATCAACCATGTCATAGGTTGTCCTCCTTGGTGGGCGTGATATCAGCACCGGGGCTATCAGCAGTTGTAACGCCTTCATTGGTGAATTTGGCATAAGCCATACCCGCAGCCATGCCCGATATGGCGGCAATCAATAAACCAGCTTGAATGGCAAACACGGCGCACACCACCGCTAAGGTGAGCGACACTAATACACTCACTAAAATTGACGGCTTTTTCACTGTGGGTACTACTATGGCGATAAAAGTGGCAGCAATGGCAAAGTCGAGCCCAAGCTCATCTAAATTATCGATAGACTGGCCAGCGACTATGCCGAGTAAGGTGGCAATGTTCCAGCCAATATAAAAGGTTAAGCCGCCACCCAGCGCATACCAGCGATCAAATTGATGCTGTGCGGACGTTTGGCCGCCATGAGTCTGGTTTGAAATAGCAAATAACTCGTCGGTGAGTAAAAACCCCAGCCCTAGCCGCCACTTAAGGGGTAATGGGCTAATGTGGCTGCGCATGGCCATGGCATAGAGTAAATGCCTTGAGGTTATGAGCAAGGTGGTGATTAAAATGCTGCCAATACCAATACCGGCTTTTATCATCCCGAGGGCGACCAATTGCGCACTGCCTGCAAAAATAATCGCCGACATCGCTTGGCTTTCTACTGCGGTGAGGCCAATCTCTAATGCGAATGAGCCGGCTAAAATGCCCCAGGGGATGACTGCAATGGTTAATGGCATCACCGCTAAGGCACCTGCAAAAAATGATTTGGTTTTATTGGTGGATCGAGTAATAGATTCGGCAGTGCTCACACTGTCTCCTTATGCAGCCGTCCTTTGCAACACTTATGCGCGCGATGTTAACTGAAGGTTAGCTTACTCGGAATAAAACAGTAAAGCCTTATTAATGCCTTATTTTTAAAAGATTATATAACGTGTATTTATTATACAGCTAGACTTTTGCACTTACTGACAATCAAAAAAGATGGCACTAATAAATGGCATAAAAGTGAACAATCATAGGAAAAATGCTTAATAATTAAAGTAAACCAAAAACACAAATACCAAAATATAAAATGCATTTTATATAAATCTAATTTCTCACACCCCAGTAAACTTTTTCAACAATATGTAATAAGAAATTTAAAAACAGCAGTAACCACTTTTACACCACGTTATATCTACATGCTAAACCAGCAATAATGCCATGATTAAAGCATGAGCAATAATAGCGCCTATTGAATTAACGAAATAATATCAACATCCATTGGTTTGATTTATTAAAGATGAATAAAAATAGCATGTTTGTCGATTGGGAGGGAATATAAAGCGGTTGCTGCGAAATAAATCTATGCTGATGATAAAATTATCAACTTATAGGTATCAACATATAGGTATCACAAAATGGGAAGAGAGATTCATTATTCCGCATTCTCAAAACGTAATTTTAGTGCCGCATTTACACCAACTCTAAGGTTAATTCGCGGATTTTTTTCTTTAGCCAGATGGATTCTTCGTTGTCTGCTGTAGGATACGTCACCATGACCAGCTTTAAAGGCTCAACAACTTGAAAAAGACGTTCACACTCCACCTCTGATAACTGGCAAGCATGGATACCTGAGTCATCATCAAGCATGTCGTATACCGCTTTATATGGCGTAATCGCTAACGAGTTACAATCAGAGAGGTACTCAAATAACGATGAAATGCTGGTAATCGTCATTTCAGTATTTAAGGTGAGCTTATGGGATTGGCAATATTCTTGAAACGGATTGAGTATTGGCGCCTGCACCCCAATAAAGGTGTTGATAAACGGGTAGTTAGCAATGGTTTCTAGGCTGATTTCTTGTTTTAAAATAGGGTGTTTTTTACAACTTAACAAATACTGACGGTTTAATGTTGCAAGCACTTCAACCTGCAAGTTTTGATCAAAAAAACGTATTTCATCAGGGTCTTTACAACAACACATAACGATACCATGAGGGTCGTTGGTCAGGGTTTCGAGTGAATGATTACTCCAACTGCTGACATTGATATGAATATTTTTATTATGTACTTTAATGGCGTGCATTAAGGCTATAGGGTATGCGTGTGCTATCATGCCTGGGAAGGTTAATTCAAAATAACGATGGTGTAATTGCTCTGCACTGTTAACTCGATTAAAGTGTTTTGCACAATCAACAATTTCTTTGGCTATGGGGTAAATTTTTCCGGCATAATCATTCGGCACTAAGCCGTATTTTCGCCTAATAAACAGGTCATCACCAAAGATTAATCTTGCAGTGTGTAAGCAGCGACTAATTTTTGATGCGGGTATATCTAACATTCTAGAGACATGTGTGGCTGACTTATGCTCATATAGGTTAACTAATATAGTGAGCGTTAATAAATCCAATTTATCTAATTCAATCGGTTTCATATCAATGTCTCCTGTTGCCAATGCAACCTGTAATATTAACCAAATATCAAAGATATGATAACGATATTTTAATTATTTGCCTTTTGTTTAATCTAGATCATTAAATTCACAAAGCTAAATATCTAAACCCCACAGACAATCACGAATTACAATTTACGTAATCCCTATTTGAGCAAAATAGATTTTAACTAACCATAATTGCATAACTAGCATTACTCATTAATGCTTTATTTATTACCCAAAAACCTAAAACAAAAAGATAAAAACAGTGAATTAGAGCCAACCCTAAACTCTCACCAACAATCAGCAACTCATTGTGATTTATTGATTAAGATCAATTAAATCGACCACATCAGGCATAGTATTGATAGTGCATCTACGACAAAAGATGGTTTTAAAAAATAATTTTAAAATGCGTTTGGGAGGTATATATGTTTACTTCAGTCTTTTTAAGTTATGCGTTTGTGTACTCTGTTCTGTTTATTGCAGTGCCTTTTATCATTGTCATGTTTATTATGACATGTATTAAGTTCTTCAAAACAGATCACGAAGAGCACCCTATCACGTTCAAAAAAACGCTTTTTGACACCCAAAGCTTTGATTTTATGAAATCACTACAAGCAATGGTGGGAGGAAAGTACGACGTTTGCTGCAATGTCCCCATGGACAATGTGTTTGAAATGGATGCCCACACCGCAGCCGAAAACCACACGAAACTCGATTACGTAGTCATAGACCATGACTCATCTGAAGTGAAACTGATTATCTCTGATTTCAGTAAAGAAGATGACGCTAACGCGAAAAGTTTATTCGAGAAATTCAATGTGAAATTGGTTGAAATGGCGCGAGGCAAACCTTATGACGTGCAGATGTTACAAGGCGTGTTACCTGCGTGAAAGCCCTGTCGGGTGGCAGCTTACCCCTCTCACCCGACATTTTCTGTAATAAACCATTGTAGAGAGGACTGGCTATGTCCCGTATAAACTGGCTACTGATGTTAAGTGCAAGTGTATTATCGCTTGCCCTTATGAGTCAGCAAGCACATTGCAATGACTCTACTGAGCAAATTAACAATGACTCGTGCATGAAATGCCATAAACGCAATGGCAAAATGCAGGGACATCACGCCCTCGATGAGCTTAATTTAAGCTGCAGTTCTTGTCATGGTGAAAAAGGTAATCACCCTAAAAAACCGAATGATTTAATGGTGTTTTCAGCCGACAGTAACCTTGCGGTTGCGACCCAAAACAATGTTTGCTTAACATGCCATATCCCTAAAAAGTTAGCCGATACTGAGTGGACTCATAATGTGCATGCGCAAAAAGTTGCGTGCAGTGCATGCCATCAATTGCATCCACAAACTGACAGAATAATGACCTTAACAACCAAACAACGTAGTGATGAATGCCAGCGTTGTCATAGTGTGCAGAGGTAATAAATTATGGAAAATTCAAGAAGAGATTTCCTTAGGAGAACCTGTGCATTAGTGGCGGGAGTGTCGGTATCGCCTTTCGCGGTCAATGGCACCACAGATGCTGAAACTGAACAAGCCATAAAGTACGCCATCGTTCACGATGAAACCAAATGCATTGGCTGTAATGCCTGTGTTGAAGCATGCCGTGAAACCAACCATGTACCAGAAGGCGTAACCCGTTTAAGCATCGAAAGGAAAGGCTCTTATGGCGAGTATCCAAATCAGTATTACCACTTTACCCGCCACTCTTGCGAGCATTGTGAAGACGCGCCTTGTGTGAATGTGTGCCCAACAGGTGCCGCTTATATTGATAAAAAAACCGGGATTGTGTCGGTGCACGCCGATAAATGCGTTGGTTGCCAATATTGCCTTTTAGCTTGCCCTTATGAAATTCGTTTTATCAATCCGGTGACAAAAGCGGCCGACAAGTGCGATTTTTGCAAAGAGACTAATCTAAAACAAGGTAAACAGCCTGCCTGTGTCGAAGCTTGCCCAACCAATGCGTTAGTGTTTGGTAACCTTAAAGATCCCGACTCGTTAATAGTTGCGACCTTAAAAGCTAATTCGACCCAACGAAACAAACAAGATTTAGGCACCCGCCCTAAACTGTTTAGAATTACCGCCAAACCAGGGGAGATTACATTATGAGTGCCTTCCACTTTGACTCGTTAGTCTGGCATTGGCCGATTGCCATTTATCTGTTTTTGGCTGGGGTGTCTGCTGGGGCGATGTTTTTTGCTGTGCTGTTAAAGCATGCGTGCCTTAAAGACCAAGCTTATCGGTCTGGTTTTGTGCAGGCAGCTTGTATTGTAGCTCCTATTGCGGTGTTAGCAGGGCTAGGGATTTTGGTGCTCGACTTAACCAAGCCCTTTGAATTTTGGAAAATATTAGTTTTTTACAACCCAACCTCGGTGATGTCCTTAGGGGTTGTGGTGCTGATGATTTACCAAGTCTTTATGTATGCCTGGATAGCCATCACCTTTCGTAAGCCTATTGAAGACTGGTGTCGACCACGGTTTGCATTTATCACTAAGCTCAGTGAAAAATTAGCCACTTATGAGGCCAGTGTGACCGGATTACTGATTATATTTTCCGTGGCATTAGGCGCTTACACAGGCTTTTTACTCTCTGCTCAGCCTCGGTTTCCGATGTTAAATAATCCGGTGTTGCCATTACTGTTTTTAGCATCTGGCTTATCGTCAGGCGCTGCATCAGCATTGCTCGGTGGCGTGTTACTTAAAGGTAATCCTACGGGTAAAGAAGTTCAATTTATTCATAAAGTAGAAATACCATTGATTTTAGGTGAGATATTTCTGGTGTTCACTTTCTTTGCAGGGCTTATTCTCAGTGGAGGCCAAAGTAAAATGGCTGCCTTTACTGCCATTGGTGAAGGATTTTGGGGATGGGTATTTTGGTTCGGTATTATGGGGTTGGGATTATCTGCACCTTTAGCCATGAACCTGTTTATGACTGCCACCTCAAAACGTAAGTTTTCATACGTGGCCGGTACGGCGTGTTTAAGTTTACTTGGGGTGATTTTACTGCGTAACTTTATTCTTTACACCGGGCAGATGACGGTAAGCTAATACATTAAAAACAATAAATTCAACAAGCTCAAAGGGCGTATATTGACAAAATATACGCCCTTTTTGTCGTATTATAGCTGGGTAAATTGCCGAATTAAGTTGTGATACACATTGTGTAAATTGTCGAGTTCGGCGCGATCGGTTTTGTTGGCGTTAATCAGTTTTTGGATACTTTGGTCAAGTTGATACAAGGTTTGGCGTAAGTTTGTATCTGCCACCATGCTTTGCATCCAGGTAATAGCAGCAACACGCTGGCCGCGAGTGACCGCGGTAACTTTATGTAAACTGCTTGATGGATACACCACTGCATATCCGGCTGGCAATTTAATTTGTTGCTGACCAAATTCAGTAGAGATAACCAATTCACCGCCGTCGTATTCTTCTGGCTCGCTTAAAAACACCGTCATCGACACGTCGCTGCGGATCACCTCACTGGTATGTGGAATACGCATAATTGCGGCGTCGACATGGTAGCCATATTCTTCGGTTTCGCTGTAGCGGTTAAAACACGGTGGGAAAATTTTATGCGGTAATGCCGCGGAAACGATTTTAGGCGTATCACCAATACGTGCTAATAACTGGTTGGCCAGTTGCTGCACATTGGCGTCTTGCGCATCGGCTTGATGATTTTGTTTAACAGACGCAGCCATACCCATTGCAGTTTGACGACCGTCGCCCCAGGGACATTGTGCAAGCTGCTGACGATAAGCGCTGACTTGCTCTTTACTGAGCACTTTTTCTATAACAACCATGCTTATTTCCTGTTTTCTAAAACCAAAAAACCAACGCTTAACGAGAGGTTAAGCGTTGGAGTTAATGGTTAACTAATCAATGGTTAACCGTTTATTGTGAACAACGGCTTAAAATTCGTATGTCATCGACAGTCTTGAATTACGCGCATCTCCTAGGTACATAAATGCCCCCGAACGGTATGCTGCCGTCCAATACTCTTCGTCCATTACGTTACCCACATTTAAGCGGAATGTTAAGGCTTCAGTTGCATTGTAGCTCGCAAATAAATCAACCACTTGGTAGTTAGGTACCACAATGCTGTAACGCTCATTGGTGGTATCGTAACCTGCTGCAGTATCGGGTTGTCCACCATACATCTCGCTTTGATATGTATAGCTACCACCGATGACGAATGATTCAGTTAGCTGATAACGCAGTTGTAAATACGCGCTTTCATCTGCAAAGTTACTTAACGCTAAGCCAATGTTTGCTGGGTCGTAAGAATCCAATATTTCGGAATCCATTTTAGCCGCTGAAAATTGTATGCTCAGTTTGTCTGTAATATTACCGACCATGCCAAACTCAATCCCTTTAACTCGGTTTTCACCGGTGTTTAAGGTACCTAGTGTTGAGTAATTGTCGTCGCCTACACTTTCCATTACATCACTTTTTGTGATTTGGAAAATAGACGCTGAGAACATCATTTTATCGTCAAATAACATCCACTTGGTGCCAAGCTCAATGTTTTCAACGATTTCAGCATCGGCTTCACTGGCTTGCTCTTCAGTACCACATACACCGCCATAACCACAGTTGCCGCCTAAGTCAGACTCGCCACCATTGATGTTGGTAGCGGTGCTGTAGTTAGCATAAATATTAGCGTCTTCAGACAGGTCGTAAACTAAACCGAAGTTAAAGTTATACATGGTGTCTGAATATTCATATAAGGTATCGCTAGTTTGGTTACTGTAATCAAAGCTGTCGAGTCTTAAACCATAAAACATTGACAGTTGCTCAGTCAGTTCAACGTTGTCCATCATGTATGCCGCGACTGTTTGGATGTCGAAGATGGCATCTGACTCGCCTTTTACATAGGTGTAGCCCATAAGCTGGCTGATATTATCAACGGTATTACCATCGCCATCGATAATACAATAAGACTCAGACACGCCACGGCGACCATCTATAGAACAGTTCGTTGGATTGTTGTTGGTAATGTTATACACACCGTTATCAACGTTTTCGTCTGTGTATTCCAAACCAAACACTAGCTTGTTGTTAAAACCAAAGATTTTGGTGTTCCAGAATAAATTAAACTGGGTGCTAAAGTAATCTACATCTTGATTACCCTGGTGAGTACTGAGTCTTAAAGTATCTTCGCCTGGCGCGGTTGCATCGGTATCGGCGCGAGTTGTGCCACTCATACCGGTAGTTATGTAGCCGTTTTCGGTATGACCAACACGAGTGGCGTTATACAGGGTAATGTCACTATTAAGCTCGTATTCTGTTCGCAGGGTAAAGGTGGTCACCTCTGAGTCTAAAAAGTCACCGTCTTGCGCATAGACTGGAATATCTTCTAATGGCTTACGGGTATCTTGATCAAAGTAACTGCCTAAATCTGGTACGTCTTCAGCATTTAAGTGGTAAACGTCTGCGGTGAATGTGAGTGCATCTGTGGTTTCATACACACCCGATAACTGTACACCTTGGCGTTTGCTGCTAATGCCTTCGCGGCCTGGCTTATCTTCTTCTGCAGTTAAACCGTTTAAGCGTACTGCGGCTTTATCAGACAGCGGTAAATTGTAGTCAATGGTGATACGGCTGTGATCGTCAGTGCCAATGCCTAAATCCACACGGCCAAAGTCATAGGCTACCGACGCTTTTTTAGTGACGCTGTTAATGGCACCACCTGATGAACCACGGCCAGCAAAGGTTGAACTTGGCCTTTGGTAATTTCAACACGCTCAGTGGCAAAACTTTCACGGGTTGTCATGCCAGGATCGCGCAAGCCATCAACAAACACGTCGCTGCGCGCTTCGTGGCCACGAATAATATAACGATCGCCAAACGCATTACCGTTTTCACCAGTGCCTAAGGTTACACCCGCCTGAGCTGATAAGATGTCTTTTAAGTCAGTGTTGCCTGATTCTTGAATTTGGTCTTGAGTTAATACCGTAATAACTTGTGGGGTATCAACTAACTCTGCAAGACGGCGTTTGTCGGCCGAACTGTTAAACATGTAAACCGAATTTTGCACACCATGTACACGAATGCGCTCGATAGACTCGTCAGTTTCTGCTGGCTTACAGTTGGCTAAAATGTCCTTATCGCAAGTTTCATTTTGAGTGTCAGCGGCATAAACTGCTGGGCTGCCAAACACTAATGCGGCGGCAACAGCCTGTGCACCTAATGACAACTTACTGTAACTGTTCGATTTCATATCTAACATCATCCTATTATTAATTAGCTTTTATGAAAGTTCGTTTATGTGACGTACTCTACATAAACACAACAAAGATCACAAATACAAATCATTATCATTTGTGTAAAGATTGTAATTTATTGTGCGTATTTGCGCTTCATTAGATGACAATTAACAACAAGGTAAAGGCAACATTGACACAAAATAACCTAAGCACGCTGCCAATAATGGCTTAGGCAGCGTGAGTACAAGCGCAATGAAAGAGTAAGAAGTTGAGCGGTAACGTTGGGAGAAAGCCTGCTAAGCTGTTTGATATAACTCGAGTGGCAAGCCGTCAGGATCGCAGAAAAAAGTGTAATGCTTATTGGTGTACTCATCGACTCGAATAGGCTCAACCTCTACACCATGCTGTTGTAAATGTTGTACCACTTGCTTGATATCGTCGACTTTAAATGCCAAATGGCGTAATCCTTGCGCTTCGGGAAAGCTCGGTCTTGGCGGGGCTGCGTTAAATGAAAACAGTTCTATTTGGCTGCCGTCGGCCAAGGCTAAATCAAGTTTGTAAGAATCGCGCGCTTGACGATAATTTTCAGCAATAATCTTAAGCCCTAATACCTGGGTGTAAAACGCTTTTGAACGGGGATAATCGCCACAAATGATGGCCACATGGTGAATGCCTTTTAGCATAACGCTCCTGTGTTTAATAATACGCTGATAAATAATAAAACCCTGATAGCACGAGTCTATCAGGGTTTTAATCAGCATTAAAAGTGGTTACCGCTTAAGGCAACTCATGAGTTATCTTGCTGTTGGCTCTGAGTCGCCTACGGCCTATTAAACACCCACTGCGCCACCATCATCTTTACGAATAATCACAGTGGCAGCGCGTGGACGCACTGTCACACCTGCAGGTGTAGCTTCGTCTGCTTTATCTGAATAAGGCCAGTTGCCTGGATGCTGGATATTAGCAAAGATAGTGGTGTAATCAGGGGTAATCGCAAACCCTGTGACTTCACAACCGTTTGCACCAACAAAGAAACGCTTCAGTTGGGTTTGGTTGTCGGCGCTAACCACTTGTTGATTACCGTCGTCATCTACCATGGTTGATGGCACAATCGCTAACATTTGGTCGTTAGTTTCTTCAGTCACTTCAGAGGCGCCATTGTCGGTTTGCACCCATAAAATACCACGAGCATCGAACGCCAATCCATCTGGGCTAGCAAACTGATTTAAATCAGTTAAGCCAGATAAGTTGGTTTCAGCATCGCCATCATCAGGTGATCCAAAGACAAAGATGTCCCAGCTAAATTCGGTGGCAGCGTCGCCTTCATCCCAACGGATAATATGACCAAAGTTGTTATTTAAACGTGGATTAGCAGGGTTAGTGCTTTCAGTACGTCGACTGTTATTGGTCAGTGTCAGGTAAACCGTGCCTGTAAATGGATCAACCGCGGCTCATTCTGGACGGTCCATTGGGGTCGCACCGACAAGATCCGCAGCACCAGCGGTATTTAAGATAATTGCGGCTTGTGAGTCAAAACTGTTGGCAAGCGTGCTGCCATCTGTAGTGACACCGTCTAGGGTTAACGGTAGCCATTCACCCACGCCATCTTCGCTAAACTTGGCCACATATAAAGTGCCGGCATTCATGTACTTGTCGCCAACGCTTAAACGATTAGTACTATTGGCATCTGCTGCGTCCCACACTGCGTCAGACACAAACTTGTAGAGGTATTCAAAGCGAGAATCGTGACCAGAATAGAAACTAATGGGTTTGCCTTCTTCAAGCTTACCGAACACGCAACCTTCATGACGGAAACGGCCTAATGCTGTGCGCTTAACTGCACGAGAGTTAGGGTTATATGGATCTATCTCAACAATATAACCATGGCCATTGGCTTCGTTACGGTAATCGTTAGCCGCACTGGAACCGCTTGGCGTCACATCAAAACGAGCAAATTCGTCTAAACGTTCATCGTCATCGCCCGCTAAATGATCCCAGCCATAACGTGTATCAGAGGTTGAGATACCAATACGGGTTTGCTCGTCTGTAAGTGTGCCTTTGTTAACAAAGTAGCCAGGCCAGTTTTCTTCGCAGGTTAAATAAGTACCCCAAGGAGTGTAGCCATTACCACAGTTGTTTAACGTACCGCGCGCTTGGCTGCCGTCTGGCGAGTAGCGCGTTTCAAGGTATGAGCTGTAAGCTAAAGCAGCCGGCAACATCCATTACCGTTGCGCCAGTAAAACGACGGTTATAACTGTCGTTTTCAACCACTTGCCACATGCCAGAAACAAGCTTAATACGAACTACTGACACGCCATGAGCATTGATTTCTTTACGTATCTCGTCAATTACAGTGCGTTTACCATCGGTGTCGTAAGTTGGGCCTGTTGGGTGTAATGCACTTTGGTCAATGTACTCGTGGTTAATGCACAACAAGCCGTCATCACCGGCATCACTAAGCGGGAAGAAATGCATGCCATCATGATGCATACCGACTGAGTTTGCTTGGTCTTCAGCCGTGTTACTACCATCATCTTTCCATGCTGCTGCTTTTGAGTTAAGCGGTGTGCCCCAAGGTGCTAATACATAAGCTGAATACCCCGCAGGAATCGCGACAGCATCAGTTAACGAGCCAGGAATAGATTCAAAGCCTAGCACTGCAGAGCTTTGTGTTGGTGTTTCCGGTGTGGTTGGCGTTTCTTCTGTACTGTTATCATCATTATCAGAACCACAGGCACTCAATCCGAAACCACCAAAGGCGGTCATAGCGCTTAGGCCCAAACCACGCTTAACAAAATTACGGCGTGATAAGTGGGCGTCCATGACTTCATTAAATGGAGTATTTTTGCTTTTATTAAAACGAGTTGGATTAAACGTCGCCTTGCTCATAAAGTATTCCTTGTCTATGCTCAAAATTAACTGTAGGTATGATTATTCGACAGTTAAGATAAGCATCTAATGTGACAGCAAGGTTCAAAAAAAGTGACAATAATGTTGCATTTAAAAGACGGTAATGACAATACACGAATACACCACTCACAATATGAAGTGGTGCTGAGAGATTATTTTTTATTACGCGATGGGCGTTGACCTAAGGCTTTTTTACGCGCTTGTTGTTTAAGGGCACTCTTGGTGGTTTTTCTTGTAGTAACAGCCATTTGAGTTAAATCTGGCTCATACCCAGTTAACCATTGTTGCGGTAAGCGACGGTCTAAAAAGGTTTCTAATTTAATCAGTAATGGCTCGTCATCAACACTGAGTAACGTGACTGCCTGGCCTTGATTACCCGCACGACCTGTACGACCTATGCGATGAACATAGTCTTCAACCTGAAACGGTAACTCCACATTAACAACATAATTAAGCTCGTTAATGTCTAATCCTCTCGCTGCGACGTCAGTAGCCACCAATGCGGTTAGCTCGCCATTTTTAAACTGGCTTAGCACTTGCTCACGCAGCACTTGCGATAAATCAGCATGAAATGCTGCGGCGGCGACACCTGCGTGCTTCATTTGTTTCACCAAGGCATCGGCACCTTGTTTGGTTCGGCTAAAAACCAAAGTTTGTTGCCACTTTTCAACCTTAATTAAATGACACAATGCGGCACATTTTCGGTTGCTGTCTAGGTTATAGACGCGTTCAACAATACTCGTGGCAGTAGTATTACGCTTGGCGACTTCAATCACTTTAGGTGACTGTAATAAACGCTTACTAAAGCTAAAAATGCGATCGTCTAAGGTGGCTGAAAACAACAGCGTTTGCCGGGTTTTAGGCACTTGTTTTAGTACATCGATAATTTCGTCTTTAAAGCCCATATCTAGCATGCGATCGGCTTCGTCAAACACGAGATGCGTTAACTGCGATAAGGTCAATGTCCGCTTACGTAATAAATCTAACAATCTCCCAGGGGTTGCCACCAGAATATCAGTGCCATTATTGAGCTGGTGAATTTGTGCGCCAATACTCACGCCGCCATATACCATTACACTGCTAATCCCGCTGCCTTGGGCATATTGCTCAATACTGTGATGAACTTGTTGCGCCAGCTCGCGTGTAGGTACTAATACAAGCGCACGAATAACCTTGCTAAGACGCTGTGGTGTTTCTTGAGTTTCTGTTGAATGTATTTGAGTTGATGATTGCTGACTCAAGATTGACTGCAATATAGGCAGCGCAAAAGCAGCGGTTTTACCCGTGCCAGTTTGCGCCCCAGCCATGACATCTTTACCGCTTAAAATCACCGGAATAGCCTGTAATTGGATCGGGGTCGCTTGCTGATAATTAAGCTCAGCTAAACGGGTCATTAACGAAGGGTGTAGTGATAATTCAACAAAAGACATAACAGCTCCAAACAGGTGGATGCGCAGTTTATCATGCCCATTCGCATCAAAACAAAGACTCGTAATGACATTGTGCTGCTACTCAATGTGACGTTTAACACATCCCGATGTATGCCAAACAAAATGCCACAAATAGTACTTGACTAAAAAGGTGGGACTTATACAATTTAAACATGCAAAATATTTATATGTTTAATTCATTTGTTATACACCACTTTATTACGAGGCATCACCATGAGTTTTTCAATTAGCGGTATTTTTAAACCGGTCAAACAAACTGAATCGGTTAGTCATGTTGCGCCCAAAGCAGAGCAAGCCAACTCAGCACCCAAAACTGACACATCACAGAAAAAACAAGGTAATGGCGGCAGCTGTTGTGGTGGATGTGGCGGTGCGGCTAATTAACTTTTAAGGTTATCGCGCTTAAATATTAATAAGTTATCTTTAGTAAACAGCGATGGATATTGCGGCGTAACATTAACAAACCCATTGGCCTGAGCCACTTTTCGCGAGCCTTGGTTTTGCGCATCAATGTAGGCGTAAACCGGGCTTTTTATATAGTGTTGTAAAAACATTTTCAAGGCATTGGTGGCAATCCCCTGCCCCCAATATTCACGGCCTATCCAATAACCAATGAGTCGCACTTCTGGTTCATTTTCGGTGGCTAACTCATCATTAATCCACGATACCAGATGGCCAACTAATACGTTGTCATGCCAAATACCGATTGCGATACCTTGCTCGTTGGCAAAAATATTTTGTCGCCAATGCTGATAAAACGCCGTGCGCGCTCGCGCCGGCACATCGGCCATTTTGTTGGCTATAGGATCATTTTGAAAATCAAATAATACGCTTAAATCTTGTTCGCTAACGTCTTTAAGATAAATATTCATTGCGCTTCGCTCACCTATAGGTTGTACAACCAAGATCATTTATATTGGATCTAGAGGTTTTATTTGTATCACTGGAGATAGCATGAAACACATTAGTACTTGGCAATGGCTCGGGGTCGCAGGTTTAATGCCGTTTATTGTGTTAAGCCTATTGGCGTTTAATCATAGCGTGCTATCTCCTGAGCATACCTTACTTGGCTTTATTAGCTATAGTGCAATTATTTTAAGTTTTATGGCGGGCACATTATGGGGTAAAGCCGTTGTTCTTAGCACCGAAGATAATTTTGCTAAGCTATTGATTGTCAGTAACGTTATTGCGTTAGGTTGCTGGGTTGCATTATTAACGCCGTTTGAATTGTCAGCATTAATCTTATTGTTCAGTGGTTATTTATACCTGCTGTTTGTTGAGTTTAAGGCCAAGCAATTATCAAGTTCTGCCAGCTACATGACTCTGCGCACCATACTCACCAGTGTGGTCGCATTGTGTCATGCGGTGGTGATGTTTAGCTTGTATCAATAGTTTTTCAATGTAAACAGCCCAAAGGTTTATGGGCTGTTTACGCAATCGCTTTAGTTAAATCACAATCCTGCCTGGCATTGCTCGGTTTGATTAATCATCGGCGACAAAATTGGCATCATACCTTTAAGCACTTGTAATGGCAGTGCAGAAGTAAAGCTAAAGTCATCGGCTTTTTCACCCGGCACAAATGCCGTTAAGGTACCAAAGTGACTATCGCCTAAATAAAACACAAAGGTCGCAGTGCGATTGATGGCAGTTGATGCAACCTTACGACCATCACGAATTTCGGTTGCGATGCGGTTATCGCCAGTACCGGTTTTTCCGCCCATTACAATTGCCTGGCCTTGATTATCCGTCAAGCTACCATTAAGGCGTCTAGCGGTACCATTTTGCACCACATTCGCAAGCGCACGCTTAAGGGCTCGAGCCACTTCTTGATGCATTACCCGAGTAACCATTTGCTTATTGTTGGCAAGCGTCACCTCATAGGGTGTGTCTTTAGCAAATTGCAGCTCATCAATGCGTACGGTTGGAAAACGATAACCGTCATTTTGAATAATGCCCATTAGTTCAGCTAATGCTGCGGGTCTGTCGCCCGAACTGCCTAATGCAGAACCTAACGACGGCACCATATATTCAAACGGGTAACCCATACGCACCCAACGCTGATGAATACTTAAAAACGCCTCAACCTCTAACATCACCTGAATACGTACATCGCGGGCATTTTGATAACGGGTTCTAAATAACCAACGATACACGGCTTGTAACTGCGGTTGCGCATCGTCTAATACCTGGGTTAAGCCAGTTTCTGGGTAATCATTTAAATAACGAAGTACCCATAATTCAAGTGGATGTACTCGGGCAATATAACCCTGGTCGGCTAGGTTAAACTTGTCTTCGCCGTACTTGTTATACAGTGCGTTAATCTCTTTATCGCTAAAGTGTTTGCTTGGCAAACGCGCATTTAAAAACGCTTTAAGATCACGGGCACCATCGTAAGGTTTTACATAGCGATACACTGCCGCTAACTTTTGCTCTTGCTGTGCAATACCATCAAATAACACGTCTAAGCGTTGTTCAGGCGCCAATTGACGGTACTTACGATAAAAGCGTTTTACAAACGAGCTTCCTTCACGTTTAGCAAAGGCTTTTAAATATTCTTCGCGGCGCGGATCTTTATCATTACGCAATAATTGCGACACACTGCCTTCGCTATTGTAACTACTGCTGTAACTGACAATGTCTTGCATTAAGCGTACAAACGGTAAGTTTATCGACTCTTGCAAGGCTTGATACAAATTGGGAACACGACTGTTTTCTTTCTTGTTAAAGTTATTAAACACATGCAAGCCCCCCTGTGAAAAAGCGTTCATCTGGCGAGGCAGAATATTCACGTTGTAAGGCTGCATCGAGCATACGGGTTAAGTTACGGTCACGCGTGGTAATCAAATAATCAACCACCCAGCGGGTGATATGGTCTTTACGTTCTACATCGACCTGGCGCAAATCGGCTACCGTCATGGCCGAGAAGCGCTGTTGCAACTCGGCAATAATGTCTAAATAGGTTGCCAATACTCGCAGTTTTGCGGTTGAGCCAAGCTCCAGTTTACTGCCTTCGTTAATATCAAAAGGTTGGTCGATACTGTCGGTTTGGATACGCACTCTGTTTGCGCTGTCGGTGCTTTCGTACAAGGTAAAGCTATACAGCACTTTGTCGAGTTGTTGCGCCGACAATAAACGTTCGCCTAATAAGCCAATGCGCTCTGCTGAATTGACGTGCGCTAAACTGCGTAAGTAATCACTCACTTTTTGCTGTAAATCACCATGGAATGTACTGTTAATGGCTAAGTCGTAACGGTCTAAATCGTATAAATTAAGGTCTAACATACCTGCCGTGCGAATGCGCACCGCATTAATACCTTTATCATGGGTTTGGTTAGTAGCAGCTAACTTAGTGGTGTTAAAGGTTAACGAACTCTCTAACGCTGCCACCATTAACTGGGTTTCAATTAAGCTATCACGACCCAATAAGCGTAAGTAACTGTCGACCAATGACTCTAAATCATCGTGGCCTTGTAGTAAGTAATATGACGGACGACGCTGAGCAATCATAAGCGCGACGATTTCTCTAAACACTTTACCGCGCTGCGCACCATTTTGTGGCGTGTGTCGGCTAAGTAATAACTGGTTTGCTTGGGCAAAGTCGGTTTTAAACCACGCCCATAAACCGTCGCCTATACCGTGCACCTCGCCAAAACCTGGAGCAGATGATAATGGCACCGTGTTGAGGTAATCTTGCACAATACGTTGGCGTGCATTAATGGTATTTTCGCCTTGCTGATATACCCGCACAATGGCCGAACCAATTTGCAACAGTTTATCTTTGATGCTTAAGGTTAAGCCGTGATTTGAATGCCTAAACTTTTCAATTTGGGTGGCTAATGTACTACCACCAGCCTTTGACATATCTACACCCACCAGTTCGGCAACTTGGCTCGTTGCAGCCAATACAAAACGAGGCCAATCGACCACTGGGTTATAGTTGGTTTCAGGGCTAAGCATTTCGCGGTTTTCGATAAACAGCAAGGTACTCATGACTTGTTGCGGTATGGTGTCCTGGTCTTGATAGACACGTTTAGGGTACGAGAAGTCGAATACCGTCATGGCGCGGCAATCTCTAATCAACAGACCTGATTGGGCTTTTTCGTGATACGGTGGGAAAAAGCCCTTTTCGGTGTAATCCATCAACATTGGCGAAAATACCACTTGCTGAGTAATCTGGTAATTACGTTCGATTAGGCGTTCAATTTTTTTCGGTAATTGGCTATAGCCATGCCTATCATCAAAGGGCCATATTCAGGATAAATCACCGCATCACTACGATAATCACGTTTTTTATAGGTGAGCTTGCTGGCATACTGGTGCAGAAAGTGCGATTGGTAATAAGATGTCCTGACTTCGAATTCAAGCAAATAAGCAGTCGCCAATATCAGGATTACCCATAAAATACCGGCTTTGCTTTTACGAGCTTTAACCGGCTTGGCCGTAGACTCTTTTGGACGATAATTATCAAACTGGCGCTCAGTATGCTGACTCGACACAAACACTCCAACTAACCCATAAAACCAAGATAATGCACAATGTGTTTTTTGACTGATATGATTGTCAATCTCGCTAATTTTATCAGATGGATAAAGCGATTAGATATAGACAAAATAACTAAATATTGCTTTTTAGCTAGTTTAAGCGGTTTTGGTTATTACCACGATATTTTCATATAAAAGCGACATTTCAGCTTGAGGATCGTTTTGAATACACAAGCATCATCGCAAGTCGATTTTCCCGCCATAAGATTGGGACTCGCAATGTGGTCACAAAACCATTGGCAACATACTGTTTATGGCCATAACGACCCCAACCAGCGGCTTGCTCGTTACGCTGAAATATTCAATACCGTTGAAGGCAACACCACGTTTTATGCTACGCCATCGATACAGCAAGCCCAAATTTGGCGTAATGCCGTTAATGACAACTTTCGTTTTACCTTTAAACTGCCCAAACTCATTACTCACGAATTAATGCTGCAAGACTCCAATATTGCAGTACAACAATTTTTTCGGCAATGGCACCATTAATCGACGTGACAGGCATGTGGAAAATTCAATTACCCGCCAGTTTTGGTGCACAACATCTGCCTATTTTAGCCCAGTTTTTAACACAAGTGCCCCAAGGATTAACCTATGGCGTAGAGGTTCGTCACCCAGCTTTTTTTGCCAAAGGTGATGCTGAGCGAGACCTTAACCGCTTGCTTATCGATAATAAATGCAACCGCATTATGATGGATACTCGGCCCGTATTCGCAGCACCGCCAACATCCGAAGCCGTCATTGACGCCCATCAAAAAAAGCCCAAAGTACCAGTGCACGCCATCGCCACTGCTCAACATCCGGTAGTACGTTTTATTGGCCACCCGCAAGCTGAAGCCAATGTGCACTTTTTTCAAAACTGGCTGAAACAACTGCCATTATGGATGGCCCAGGGCAAGCAGCCCTACTTGTTTATTCACACCCCAGACAATCACGATGCCCCCCTATTAGCTGTCGATTTATATCGGTTATTACAGCAACAATTAATCGATACCCCCGCCTCACTTAACGACATCAACTTACTGGCACAACATCAAGACGCGACCGCGCAAATGGGCTTTGATTTATAACGCAACAAAGATGATGAGCACATCAAGTTTTAACGACTTCACCTTACAGAATAATCAAAAATTTTATGATATTATCTGCGCCGATTAAGCCTGCCATTGCAGCGCGTTTATGTTGATAAAGGAACCGCTATGAGTGAATCTGCAACCCGTTTAAATAAATACATCAGCGAGAGCGGGATCTGCTCGCGCAGAGAAGCAGATCGCTTTATAGAGCAAGGCAATGTATTTATTAACGGCAAACGCGCAAAAATTGGCGACACGGTAAGTTTTGGTGACAAAGTAAAAGTGAATGGTCAGGACATTGAACCGCGTGACGAAGCAGATTTAGTGTTTATTGCCTTAAACAAGCCCGTCGGTATTGTGAGTACAACAGAAAGCACCGAGCGCGATAACATTGTCGATTTTGTTAACCACAGCGAACGGATTTTCCCGATTGGTCGTCTAGATAAAGACTCACAAGGGTTGATATTTTTAACCAACAATGGCGATTTAGTGAATAAAATTTTGCGCGCGGGCAATAACCACGATAAAGAATACGTGGTTACCGTTAACAAACCTATCACCGATGATTTTATTAAACGAATGGCCGCTGGTGTACCGATATTGGGTGTAGTAACCAAAAAGTGTAAGGTTGAGCAGGTTTCAACCTACGCCTTTAAAATTGTGTTGGTCCAAGGCCTTAACCGCCAAATTCGCCGCATGTGTGAATACTTCAACTATGAAGTCACCAAGCTTGAACGCCAATCGATTATGAATGTGTCACTCAAAGGATTACCCATTGGTGAATGGCGCGACCTAGACGAGCAAGAGCTCAGCACTTTAATGAAGTTAATCGAGCATTCATCTTCTGAAGTGAAAAAAGCCCCTCAAAAAGCCAAGAAGAAACCTTTAAAAAGTTTGCGCGACAAAATTGAAGGTCCAGAACACTTTATGCAAGGCCGAGGCAGCAAACCTAAAAAACCCACCGCGAATAAAGGTAAACCAAACCATTCGCGCAAACCTAAGCGTTAACGCTTCAGCAACACAAAAGGTCTATTGTAAAGAATAGGTGTTGCACAAAAAAACACCTGCTTTACCGTATGCAACAAGATAATTATGTTGTAGTATATTGCCTTGCTCGTTTTATTAGCAATAGTTAATGTTAAATATGACTTATAAACAGTGGTTTACACTATAACTTTGACAATGGCGTCATTTACATTTCAGCTTTTAAATATGCTTTATTATGCTCATAAAACATGCAGCCTTGAATACGACCAATGTTGCTGATATGTACAAAATGTTAATAGTATTCCATTAGAATAGTCAGGCTATATCAGCTAAAACATGGTCGATAACCGAAAAGTTCAAACAATATCGCAAAGGGATGCGGTATTTTGACACAAGGAAAGTAACATGTTCAGTAAGCATCTTCTTATTCTAGACCTCCCTCTGCATCTGCAAGCACCATTTCAGCACCTTGCAAACCTTATTGAATGCAACCTTATTTCATGCAGTTCTAGCAGTACTTCAGCAGAGCTAGCAACTATTGCTAACATTAAAAATAGTACCGCGATATTGATTCATTACCTTGATAACCCCCTTCAAAAAATAAGTTACCTGTCCAGAGATACACTCAAAAGCAACCGACATATCGCTTATTGCCCATCATTAAATACAGAGCTTGAAGTCATATTAATTGCATCTGGCTTTCATGGCGCAATAAGTGTCGATGAAAGCGTCGTTGATCAAATACAAAGTATAAAAAAAGTTGAAGACGGCGAGATTAGCTTTAGCGACAAAGCAGTATCTAAGTATATTTTACAAAAAAAACGCGTACCCTCTTCCGCTAACCGCGCTAAAATTCTCGCCGTCACCACAAAAAAAGAACAACAAATTTTATCCCTAATACTGCATGGGCTCACTAACGAAGAAGTCGCTAAAGAGCTCAACATTTCCGTTAATACGGTCAAAATGCACGTGCAAAATATTTATAAAAAAACCAAGATTAAAAATCGTGGCCAGCTATTTGCGTTCGCTGCGGGTTAATCAGTATCTTCTGTTCAATCACACTACATCGCTGTTGTATCCACAGTTTAACTTGCCTCATATTGAAAGTTGAGTATGACTGATGGATTTCGATGTATCACCTCATTGCGCAACTAATACAGCGTAATACCTACTAATGTAAGGACACATTAATGCATCATAAAAGTTTATTAGCTATTTTAATCTCTAGCACACTTCTTGTCGGTTGCAGCTCTGACGACGATAAAAGTACAGAAGTAACCCTGCCTGACTCAGGCACACCAACAACCCCTGTGTCAGAATATAACCATCAAATAGCTGGGTTAGCGGTTTATCAAGGGGCATTATCTGGCGCTACAGTGTGTGCAGATTTAAATAAAAACTTAAGCTGTGATAGTGATGAACCGTTTGCAATAACTGACGCGGAGGGTAATTATCAAATAGACTGGACGAGCGAAGTTGAAACCCCAAATTATTATTTAGTGGCTAACTGGCAAGCAGCGACAGCAACGCAAGCCATCCAGGCTCGCTCTTTGGCACTTAAGGTTAAAAACCCGACTAACCGAGCAGCACCAAAAGCAATTGTTGATGATGCAGGACAAGGAACATTAATCGCAAACCCACAATATAATGGCGCGATTAACAACCTGACACACATCAAGCAGTCTCGCGTAATAGAAATGATGAATCAAAATCTGTCTGACAGTGACATTAGTCAACTATCAACCGAGTTAGACGCGCTATTAGCTATTTTGTATCAATTAGATGCCGACACTTTATACTCAGTTTCCGCTGAAACGTCAGCCACAGCTAATTTTATGCGTATTGACTATGCCATTGCCTATTTACAACAAGTCATCGCGACTCAAATTCCAAACGTCATTGCAGCAGAAAAAATCCTTGCCGCGACTTATGCTGAGCTTTGGCAAATATTAAGTGATAGCGGCCTGTCTATCGAAGCGTTCTTCTCGGATGACACATTCACTTTAGCGGCTAATATACTCTTTAGTGACTCAGCCATCGCATTAGGGTTTACAGAATTACCTATCGATTCGCGTATTTTGTCACAAGATGATTGGGATATTGCGCTAGGTAATATCATTAATGAAAGCGGTTTTGCTAATACCTTATCACTGACTTTATCTTCTGATCTGAGTGCATTTTCTATGCAAAATGCCGACAACACAAAAATGTTAACCTGGATCTCCGCTCTGGCCGGTCAAGCCCTAGCATTTGAAGCCCCATTAGATGAAGACGATGACGAGCTTACCGAATGTTGGCACACAACAGACAAACGCTGGTATACAGAAGACAATGGCTCTGTCACCGAACCTAGCATTACAGGTAATACCTACAACACGGTTTATGCCGGCACGAATGTCCCTATTACTATCGACATCAATAAAATCACTAACGCCAACACCAGCGACTTTTGGCAGTCAGTGTTAAATACATCTCCAGAATTATTAAAATTAGACACATTAACCTGGCCAGATACGCTATACAGTTTAACGTTCACTCAAGTCGAAGATGTAATGTGCCGAGTAGTTGAAGATTATGAGACATACGCGCTATCAAGTTTTGTCACTGAAGAAACACTTTCAACAACAATGGTAGCCGAAGTCTTATTTGATTTTTATTTCCCGCTCGACATCATTATCGATGAAGAAGATCAAACCATTGCTTTGCTTGATAGCGATGGCAACATTGAACAACGTTATCAAATGACAAAAAGCACCAGTCCAAGTGATCAGTTATTAATTAAAGTCGCTGAAATCGTTGAAGGCACTGCACAGGATTATGTCTATCCAGACTACTTCTTATTTGTTGACCAACAGCTGATGAAAGTTGAACTCAATGAAAAAATGCAAACGTCTGCTTCTAACAATGTGTCAGTCACCTTTGACAATAACACTGGGTTTACTCAAACGTTATACCAACACTTATATGATCAGGTTAATCCACTGGTACTTTAACTCTAGTTGTGTCGTCTAATTTAAGGCGTTGTCACCGATAACAATAAACCCCATAAGCAAAAGCGAATGGGGTTTATTTTTGATGCTGCATTACAATTGCGCGTTAATAAAAATCACTCACATAGAATTTACTGCTCTTCTTGTGCTTGCATACGCTCAACATCTTCTTTGGTATAACCCATCGCATCAGAGATGTAACACATCTTAACCAGTTGGAACATTTGCACCAAACTACCCACCTGCCCGGCATGCATTTGTAAGTTTAATACTGCCATCGTAGCCGCCATTTCATCACCTGGTGCGACCGTACTGCTTAACTCAGATAAAGATTGATTCTTAGTCGCCACCTCATTAATAAGCTGATTATATTCAGTGACATTTTCAGGTGTATAACAGGTAGAGGTTTCAGGTAATTGCGCTAAAAACTGCTCATACTCTTTGACAAACAGCTTAGCTTGCACCAGCGTCTGTTCGCCTAGATCTTGTAACTCTGTCACCTTACCACTTTGAAATACTGCAGCAGCATTACCCGACTCCATAAGTTGATTAAAATCGTCCATTAACACTAATTGTTTTTCAGATATCACTTTTGCATCTTGGGCAATCGGTTTAGTTTTAGCCTCAAACGCATCAATAGCGCCTTGGTTGCTCGCCAATGTTGCAAAGCTCATTGTGGTAATGGCGGTAGTCATGACCACCAGCAAGCTGGCTTTTTTTAAAAATGATGAATGTTGCACTTGTTATCCTTAACAATTAACAGTGATATGATTACGTTTTGTAGACTTGTTCTACAAAACATCCCATGAATAAACTCATCGTACCTAGGGTCTGTTGATCTTTGCTGTTTGAATTTTGTTCGAGTTAAAAACGTTTTAATCGAGGCGAATGGATTGATGCCTAGCAATCTAAGCAAAATCCATTT
The DNA here is from genome assembly GCF_025398315.1 of Shewanella phaeophyticola. Classification (GTDB taxonomy): domain Bacteria; phylum Pseudomonadota; class Gammaproteobacteria; order Enterobacterales; family Shewanellaceae; genus Shewanella; species Shewanella phaeophyticola. The sequence goes on along the minus strand of NZ_JAODOQ010000001.1, from coordinate 206,392 downwards.
AACAAAGAGTAAAACGTTTTTAGCCGAACCCTTCGGGCAGCGTTTGTTGGCCATTTTTACTGCGTTATCGACTTTTTATGTAGAATAACTACACCTCAAAGTCTCTGCCTTGTATAAATGGCCAACAATTCGCTGCAAAAATAACCTTGAAAGATCAACAGACCCTAGGCTTTTTAGCTGCTGCTAATAAGTAAACAGGAAAGGTAGACTCCTACAATAACGTAACAACCTTCCACTGGTTTTCTAAATAGGCTAGCTTGCAAGTCCCATAGCCTTGAATCGCTTCGTTAGTCTTTGGTGATATCGTGTCGAAACGGTATGGAACCCACAGCTCTAAGTCATGCCCACGCTGCTTAGCGTTGTCACTAACTAAACTGCTGCTAGAATTTTTAGCATCTTCGAACGCTAACGCCTCATTTTCATCTATTTGATAATTATCGATACCTAAATATGACACACCTAATTAAACAATTCTCTATTGCAGCACAACAGGTAGAAGCCAAAGGTGTTGGTGAGTACTCACCCATTGCTAATAACCTTGATGAAGCGGGACAAAAGCAAAACCGCCGAGTTGAACTGGTGATCCGCTCTGACAATAAATAAGCCTGTACCGCATAACACTGGCTAGATAAACTGCCAAAACATTCATGCTTATTATATCAAAATAGAAAGGTGGCCTAGGCTACCTTTCTGCTTTTATGTTTGTCTTTTTAATTACGAGCACCCGCTCGTAAGCCTAATGCTAAGTTAACCTTATACACTACTTAAGCAGCAATTGTGTGAGTAATTTCGCTTGAGTGAGTAACTCAACATCATCATGATGTTCACCATTGATGGTTAACTTAACTTGTGGGTTTTCTAAAAACTCACGCGCTTCTTCAGCGTTGTAAATGGTTGGGGTGATAATTTCATAACGTTGGTTGTTAGCCACATTTAACGTGAGATAAAGTGGCTTTGAGCGCACCCAATAACCTGAGTCATCGGCGTTATCTTGAAACAAATCCCGGTAATTGATTTCTACCAGTTGTTGACCGCGTTCAAGGCCGACAGTGCTATCAAGGCTAACACTCTCGCCATTGACGGTTTCGACAATAAACGAATCAGGCACAGTTAAACTGGAGGCCTGCGCTTGAACTCCAAATAATAAACTGAGGCTGATAATCGCTGTGCTAAAAACAGATTTAGGTGTCATTGCATTGCTAGTTAATAATTTCATGGGGTTGTCCTTTTAAAATGTTGCCTGGCCATCAAGCAAGTTGTATTGATTTAAAAGACCCCTCGAGTACAATTAATCTTTCAACAATGTTTGAATATCAATTTAAAGCTCTCTAACATCGCCCCAAAAACAATCTACTACACTTGTTTTAATAATAAAAAATTTTCTTCCATAAATAAGTATGCGCCCACTCACATTTACTTAAGCTTATTTAGCAATCTATTAAGCTGCATGATAGCGTGAACCTCATTTCTCAATTTTGATCTTAGTTTGCCGCTATGGCGATGATTTAGGTAAAAAATAAATATACGACTAAACTCATTAAAAGGAATTCAGTGCGTCATTTGTAACTTGAACAATGGCATTTTTAAGCCAAGTCAATGCGCACAACTTATAGTAATGGATGACAGGCTCTTTTATCTGCGGGGAACCAATGGATAGTTTTTTTAGCTTGATGAACAACGCAATACTCTTGCTCGCGCTAGTCGTGATATACGATGCAATTGGCTTGCAAAAAATAACCCCGTCTAAATACAAGTCTTTATTAAGTGGGGTTTTTATTGGCATCATTGCCATTAGTGTCATGAGTAATCCTTGGGAACTGCGCCCAGGGGTATTTTTTGATGCACGCTGGATATTACTGAGCATTAGCGGGTTATTTTTTGGATTCGTCCCCACGCTTATTGCAACCATATTTGCTGTAAGTTTTAGGGTTTACCTGGGTGGCGACGGAGTCTATGTAGGGACGTTCATTATTGTCATCAGCGCCATTAGCGGATTGTGTTGGCGTTACTGGCTAACAAAATCAAATACAAAGCTGACTTGGAAAAACATTTTAGCGTTAAGCGTGGCCGTAGAAGTGATTGTTATCATCTGTTTACTGCTCATGCCGGTATCAGATAGATATACCATTATTTCAACAATTAGCCCTACCTTATTAACCGTATTCACTGCATTGTCATTCTTACTCGGACTCCTACTGAAACATCGGATTGATGGTCAAAAGTTGGCCAGAGAGTTATTGCACCATAAACAGTTACTCGAAACTGAAAAAAACCTTTTACAAAATATCATCGACGGCATACCCGATTTGATTTTTTACAAATCCACTGATGGTAAATATCTCGGTTGCAATAAAGCATTTGCGAACGCATTAAATCGAACGTTAGATGAAATCAAGGGGCACACTGACCATGACTTCTTTAACACACTAAAAGCCAGCAAATTCACTAATGAAGACACTCAAGTATTAACGCATAAGGCAACCCTAGTTTATGAAGATAGAGTGACCTCCGACAATGGAATGGAGCATATTTATCGCACTCAAAAAACGCCATTCACCAATGTTGATGGCGATATTTTAGGGACTGTCGGAGTGAGCAACGATGTCGCAGAAAAACTGCATATCGAAAAACAATTACAGCGTAGTGAGTCCACTTACCACAATATTATTAGCACCGCCCAGGACGGTTTTTTAATTGCCTCGCTAGAAGGAAAGATATTAGAGGTAAACCAGAGTTTTGCCAATATGACAGGCTATACCACAGATGAATTAACTAGCCTGTCTGTTAATCAAATTGAAACCGATGATAAACACCAGTTTTCAACGCGAAAACTTGACCAAGCAAAACGTGAAAAACGCTTTAACTACACCTCATTACATAGACATAAACAAGGGCACCTTTATCATGTTGAAGTCACGGTCAGTTATTGGGACGGCGATAACGGCATGTTTTTCTGTTTTGTTAAAGATATTTCGGAGCGGATCGAGGCTGAGAAAAAACTCCTGCTTAGTGAATCTAAGTTCAGGCATATTTTTGAACGTATCCCGGCGATTTCAGTACAAGGATATGACAAAAATCGCTCAGTGATTTTTTGGAACAAAGCTAGCGAAAAACTGTATGGTTACACTCGGGAGCAAGCTCTGGGGAAAAAACTGGAGGATTTGATTATTCCCGCGCCATATAGACAGGATGTTATCAATAACGTTACATCATGGCTCAATGAGGGTATTCCAATTCCAGCAGAAGAGTTAATGCTTCAACGCGCAGATGGTACCAGCGTCCCTGTTTATTCCTCGCATACATTAATCAACAACACCGACAACGAAACGGAAATGTATTGTATCGATATTGACTTAAGCGCCCAGAAAAAAGCTGAAGAACAAGCACTAACCTTGTCACAAGCTATTGAGCAAAGCCCTATCTCGATGATTTTAACTGATACAGACAGTAAAATTGAATACGTTAACAGCGCCTTTGAAAAGATCACTGGTTACAGTGCTGCCGAAGTCTTAGGCCAGTTTACGAGTATGCTTAAATCGGGATTAACGCCCAAATCTTTGTATAGCGAACTATGGGAAAACATTACCTCCGGAAAGACTTGGCAAGGCGAACTGCAGAATAGAAAGAAAAATGGCGACATATTTTGGGAGCACGCCCACATTGTCCCTATTTTTGATAACGCTGGGATCACTAAACATTATTTAGCGTTAAAACAAGATGTTACTCAATACAAACAGCAAGAAGAAAAAATCCTTCATCAAGCCCATTACGACAGTTTAACCGGCTTACCTAACCGTTTATTGTCACTAGAGCGGCTCGCTCAAATGCTGTCACAAGGAAAACACGACAACAGCCAAGTCGCCGTATTATTTTTAGACTTAGACGACTTTAAAAAGGTTAACGACACCTTAGGGCACTCGGTGGGTGATGAGCTGTTAATACAAGCCGCTACCCGTTTGCAAAACACCATTCGCAGTGATGATGTTGTCGGGCGTCTTGGTGGTGATGAATTTATTATTTTACTAAGCGACATTCACCAACCAACAGATATTGAGATTGCGGCGAATAAATTGTTACAGCAATTCTACTTACCTTTCCAGCTGGAAAAACGAGAATTGGTATCCACCATTAGTATTGGTATTGCGCTTTATCCTAACGACAGTGTTGATGCAAAAGAGCTGCTTAGACAGGCAGACTCGGCGATGTACCACTCAAAAGAACAAGGCCGGAATACTTACACATTTTTCACTCATAAAATGAATAATGACATGCACCGCCGCCTTCAATTGGAAGAGTCGTTACGTAATGCATTAAAAAACAATGAGTTAGAGGTTTACTTTCAACCGCTGGTTGATATTCGTAATCGTAACATTATTGGTGCAGAAGCTTTATTACGCTGGCATAACCCTGAACTCGGTAATGTCACACCTGACGAGTTTATTCCAATCGCAGAGCAAACAGGATTAATCATTTCTATTGGGCAGTTTGTATTAGAAAACGCTTTTAGTGCCGCATACCATTGGCAAATGTATTATAACCGCCAATTTAAAATCGCGATTAATGTGTCACCAAAACAATTTAGAGAAAATAAATTTGTCGATATGCTTACAGCGACATTATCTCAATACGATATTCAGCCTAGTAGTGTAGAGCTCGAGATCACTGAAGGGGTATTACTCAGCGGCGACCAGATTATCAATAATAACTTAACGGCCATCAATAATATTGGTGTCAGTATTTCCATGGACGACTTTGGTACTGGTTACTCATCCTTAAGCTATTTGCGCAGTTATCCTTTTGACACCTTAAAAGTAGATAAAAGCTTTATTAATGACATTACCGTCGACCCGGGTGATTTAGAATTGGTGAGCGCCGCCATAGCAATGAGCCATGGATTAAACTTAAGAGTGGTTGCTGAAGGGATTGAAACAGAAGAACAATATCAATTACTTAATGCATTAAAATGCGATTACGGCCAAGGTTATTTGTTTAGCAAACCTCTGCCTCAAGCTGAATTTGAAGCGCTATTAGACGCACAACACGAACCTAAATAATACTGCCAACCCTTTTGACATAACGCAACAGCTAACCCCAAAGATGAGTTAGCCGTTGCGATAATGCCAGCAAAAGCTAACAGCCATTAAGCACTTTTCACTTTCCAGCTAACGGTTTCGCCAGCAAAAAACGGTACAATTGGGTTACCATTTGGCAAAATAATTTGCTCTGGTACTGTCCACTCTTGTTTTACTAACGTCACAGTCCCCGTGTTACGCTGTAAACCATAAAAGTCAGCACCATGGAAACTGGCAAAACCTTCCAGCTTATCTAGCGCGCCTAGATTATCAAACACCTGCGCATATAACTCTAATGCACTCCACGCACTGTAACAGCCTGCACAACCGCATGCAGACTCTTTACGGTGTTTTTCATGTGGGGCTGAATCGGTACCTAAAAAGAACTTGCTAGAACCCGTTGCCACCGCGGCTTGCAGCGCCTGCTGGTGAATGTTTCGCTTTAATACTGGCAAACAAAAGTTGTGCGGGCGCACACCACCGACTAACAAATCATTGCGGTTTAACAGTAAGTGTTGCGGAGTAATGGTGGCGGCCACGTTAGCTGATGCGCCAGCGACAAACTCGGCGGCTTCTTTGGTAGTGATATGTTCAAACACCACTTTAAGTTGAGGAATAGCTTCAACAATGCGAGATAAATAGCGGTCAATAAACAGCTTTTCACGATCAAAAATATCGATGTGCGACTCTGTCACTTCACCATGTACTAACAACAACATGCCTTGCTGAGCCATCACTTCAAATATGGGAAACAACGCATCTAATGCTTTTACTGCGGCATCAGAGTTAGTCGTGGCGCCTGCAGGGTATAACTTAGCGGCAACCACACCGGCGGCCTTAGCGTCGATAATATCTTGGGCGCTAGTGTTGTTGGTTAAAAACAGCGTCATTAGCGGCTCAAAATCACTACCCTGTGGGCGCGCTGCTAAAATGCGCTCACGGTAGGCCACAATCATGTCGGCATTGGTAACCGGTGGTACTAGGTTTGGCATCACAATCGCACGTTTAAACAACCTTGCTGTTGCGGGTACGGTTTCACGCAGCATGTCACCATCACGAAAATGAAGGTGCCAATCGTCTGGCGTTGTTAGGGTTATTTGCGTCATGTAGATTCCTAGTGCTACTACCAAAATTGCCGCTATTGTGCCTGAATTCGCTTTTTCTTAATAGATGCATAATTTGAACGCAGACTTTTCTATATCAAAAAATCATGCCATTTTTAATATAAAGTCGCGCGATTCATGTAGCGACAGACCATTAAAACCAGCGGTAACCCTCTATGTTATTATGTTGAAAGCATCTTTCTTATAGGGGAATTAAATTGTTAGCTAATGCCGGTTCTAGATTACTAATCAATGTGCACTTTATTACCGTCATCACGATAATGATGATTGTCTCTGGCTGCAATCAAGCTGAGGTGATGAAAACCTCCGACAATATTCAACCACTTGTTCAAGAAACGCTAATTGATGGCGTATTGTCTAACGATGCCAGTATGGCTATTACATTAGGCAGAAGCCGTACATTATCCATTTGGGATGTGGCAACAAGCCAACTATTACATCAATGGTCTGACGATGACTTTGATGAAACCAATTATCTGCTGGCGTTATCAGGTAACAAACAATTCCTTGCGACTGCTGGCAAACAAAAAATATCCGTTTTTAACCTTGAGACAGGCAAATTAGATATCCGTTGGCTCGCTCAGGGATTTAATCCCGACGCCAGTATTTCGAGCCTTTTTCTAAGCCAAACAGGCAGCACTATTTTGGTGGGGATGAATGATGGTTCAATTACAGTGATACAACGAAGTAGCATGACAATGTCATTGTTTAAACAACACAGCGCCGCAGTTAATCATGTTGAACTATCGGGCTTTGAACAGCAGGTATTATCGACTGGGCTTGATGGTGATGTACACATTTGGGCTGCTTATAGCGGTGAGTTAATCAGCAGTTTCTCACGTCCTCAGCAAATCACCAGCGTGAGTTTTGATGACGCTAATCGGCGCTTATTTATTGCCGATGCACTCGATAACAATGTCATTATCGATACCCAAACAATGCAGTCAGTAAGTCATCTAGATTACCTTGAACGCTATCGCTATTTTCGGCAGGCTTTATTCGTCAATCACGGCAAAAACTTAATTACCGCAACGTCAAAACAAAGTGTTATCTATTGGGATGCCTCATCAGGAAAAGAGCTTTCTCATTGGGATATCACCGCCTATAACGCTGGCACCACGGTATTTTCAATGGTAATGAAACCTGATGGTAAGCTATTGACCTTAAGCTCAGATGGCGCACTTGAGACGTGGAGCTTATAAGTTTATAAGCCACCGTTATAATTAAAATCATTACCGCATTATTTGATTTGTTAGTGTGGCTGATTGGTAATTGGCGCCTCATAGATGCTTGCAATGTTTGGCGTAAAATAATCTCGGATAGAATCAATATCATCACTAAACCATCACTAACACTCCCAATGCCAGCTTGATTTAGCACAGTGATAAAATCAGTATCGTAGAGTTGTCAGCTTTATGGGCTAGATCAAAGATCTGTTTGTATCTCAAACTCTATAAACAATAGAGCTTGCATGTGTGAACCACATTCAGTATATATAGCATATGCTAAAAATGAGGTGTCAAATGGCAAGACCTAAAATACCCCGAAACATATGCGGACAACCAGCCAACATTTGCTTTAAACCTAATGGTATTCCAATGACGCAATTGGAACAGGTGCCTCTAGCTGAGGACGAAATGGAAGCATTACGCTTAGTTGATTTGCTCGGTATGCAACAACAAGAGGCGGCTAAGTCGATGGGCGTATCTCGTCAAACACTGGCCAATTTAGTGAAAGCCGCAAGGCTCAAGGTGGTTGATAGCTTAATTAATGGCAAAGCATTGATGACAAAAAGCATCAACTAAATCAGCAGTACAGTAAACACGTAATGGCGTGAATAGGTAAGGCTAATGCAAGCAGTATTAAAAGACTCTGGCCTCAAAGTAACTCATCAAAGATGTAAATTGCTCGAATTTATCAACCAAGTTGATGAGCAGCATTTAACAGTAGAGAATATCTATCAAGGTATTAACGCACAAGGTGAGAGCATTGGACTCACCAGTGTTTACCGGATGATGTCTGATTTTGAGCAAGCAGGCCTTGTGACTCGTCGTTTGCTTGAATCTGAGAAAACGATTTACGAGCTCAGCAATAAACCACGCCATGATCATTTAATTTGCCTAACTTGCGGCAAGGTCATTGATTTTGTCGACCCGCTAATTGAACTGCGTTTAAGCTTAGCTGCTGAGCATCATGGTATGAGCATTCATCACCACAGCCTTAATATGTATGGCCAGTGCTTTGAGTGTCAAAAAGCACATCAAAACGAATCGATTACCTAAAACCTATTGCGCATTATACATCGGTTTTATGACTTAATTTACTGGAGAAAAGCATGACAAAAATAGTGATTATTGGTGGCGTTGCCGGTGGTGCATCTGCAGCAGCAAGAGCAAGACGAGTATCTGAAACCGCTGAAATTATTATGTTAGAACGTGGCGAGTTTGTATCATTTGCCAACTGTGGCCTGCCTTATCATATTAGTGGCGAGATAGAATCAAGAGATGCGCTATTACTGCAAACGCCCGAAAGCTTTAAATCGCGCTTTAATGTTGATGTGCGAGTATTAAACGAAGTGATCACTATTGATCGCCAGGCTAAACAACTGACAGTACGCAATCTTGCAACCAATGAAACCTACCAAGAATCTTATGATAAATTGCTGCTAAGCCCTGGTGCCTCACCAATTAAACCGCCACTGCCAGGGATTGATAGCCACTTTGTTCATAGCCTGCGTAATATTCCCGATATGGATAAAGTCCTATCCACCTTAATGTTGCATAAGCCCAAACATGCCACGGTTGTGGGTGGTGGATTTATTGGTTTAGAAATGGTCGAGGCACTACGCCATGTTGGTTTAAAGGTCAGTTTACTTGAACTTGCCGACCAAGTTATGGGCTCGTAGACCTTGAAATGGCCAATATGCTGCACCAAAAGTTAGTGGATAACGGCGTTGATTTACGTTTAAAAACCGGGCTAGCTGCCATAACAGAATGCCCTATTCAATTGACTGAATCAGACAACACGGATGACTACGATAAACCTTTATCACCACATTTTCATTTGCAATTAGCCTTAAGTGATAACACAACACTCGCCACCGACTTAGTGATTTTAGCCATTGGTGTTAAACCAGAAACCAGCTTGGCGTCGGCATGCGGCCTTGAGTTAGGTCAGCTCGGTGGTATTCGAGTTGATGACGAAATGCGCACCTCAGACGCCGATATTTTTGCCGTTGGTGATGCCATAGAGACCGCTGACTTTGTCACTGGTAACCCAACGTTAATCCCACTTGCGGTGCGCTAACCGACAAGGGCGTTTAGCAGCCGATAACATGTTAGGTGCAAATATAAAGTATCGCGCCACTCAGGGTACTGCTATTTGTAAGCTATTTGACATGGCCATAGCGTCTACTGGACTCAATGAAAAGACCTTGCTCAAAAAAGCCATTCCATTTGAAAAAATTTATGTACATACCGCCAGCCACGCCAGTTATTACCCTGGTGCTCACCCTATTACGTTAAAACTGTTATTTAGCCCAGATAATGGCACAATTTTAGGCGCTCAAGCGGCAGGATTAGATGGCGTAGACAAGCGAATTGACGTGCTAGCCGTGGCACAACGTGCTGGTATGACAGTATATGACTTAGCCGACCTTGAGCTGACCTATGCACCGCCATTTGGTTCGGCGCGCGATGTGGTTAACCAAGCGGGTATGGTGGCTGCAAACGTATTGTTAGGTGATGAACAGATTTGTCACACTCAAGATTTCGTTAACTTAAGTGCAAATCAAATCATCGTCGATATTCGCAATCCTGGTGAATTAACCACTGCAGGGGCTATTGGTGGCGCGATGAATATGCCACTGCCACAACTGCGTGACCGACTTAATGAGCTTCCAAAAGACAAAGAGTTATTGGTATTCTGTCAGGTTGGTTTACGTGGACATGTTGCTTATCGCATGCTCACTCAACACGGCTTTAAGGTGCGTAACCTCACGGGCGGTTACAAAACCTTCCAAATGGTCAACGCTCGCTTTTAACTTAAGAGTTATACCAACTCACTAAAACAAAAGCAGCAACAAAAAACCAGCCCGCAGGCTGGTTTTTTATTATTCCTCAATATTGGCTCCAAGCCAACAAGGGCGATTAGGCTTGTGGGCGCATCGCTGGGAATAAAATCACGTCACGAATAGTATGAGTGTTAGTGAATAACATCACTAAACGGTCGATACCAATACCTTGACCCGCTGTTGGCGGTAAGCCGTGCTCAAGGGCTGTGATATAGTCTGCATCGTAGAACATGGCTTCGTCATCGCCTGCATCTTTTGCATCGACTTGTGCTTTAAAGCGGTTGTCTTGATCTTCTGCATCGTTAAGCTCGCTAAAGCCGTTAGCCACTTCACGACCACCAATAAAGAACTCAAAACGGTCTGTAATGAAATCGTTGTCATCGTTACGACGTGCAAGCGGTGAAATGTCTGCTGGGTAACCGGTAATGAACGTAGGTTGCATTAACTTAGGCTCTGCGGTTTCACCAAAAATTTCTTCTAGTAGCTGACCACAAGTCCAGAATTTTTCTAACTTGATGCCTAAGCTCTTCGCTAAATCACGCATAAATTCAACGTCTTTAACTTGCTCGTAGGTCATTGCTTGAATAGTAGCGTTATCTGGATTGTACTTTTGAATGGCTTCTAACATGCTTAAACGCGCATAAGAGCTACCAAAGTCAACAGTGTGCTCACCGTATGGCATTTGTGCACTGCCTAATAATTCAATGGCGATTGAACTGAGCATCTCTTCAGTTAGGTCCATTAAATCTTTGTAATCAGCGTACGCCATATAGAATTCCATCATGGTGAATTCAGGGTTATGACGTGGTGATAAGCCTTCGTTACGGAAGTTACGGTTAATTTCGAACACACGCTCAAAACCACCAACCACTAAACGCTTAAGGTATAGTTCTGGCGCGATACGTAAATACATTGCCATGTCTAATGCGTTGTGATGAGTGACAAATGGACGTGCAGATGCACCACCAGGAATAACATGCATCATTGGGGTTTCAACTTCCATGAACTCTTTTTTGATCATAAAGTTACGAATAGCAGCAACCACTTTAGAGCGCATAACAAATGCATTGCGCGATTCTTCGTTCACGATCAAATCAACGTAACGCTGACGGTATCGGGTTTCCTGGTCGGTTAACCCGTGGAATTTTTCTGGTAATGGACGCAATGCTTTAGTCAGCAACTGGTATTCTTCCATGTTGACATACAAGTCGCCTTTACCCGATAAATGCAGCTGACCTTTAACACCGATAATGTCACCAATATCTAAACCTTGATAACGCTCTTTTAAGTCGCCTTGTACTGGCTTGCCAGCATAGGCTTGAATACGACCAGACACGTCTTGAAGCACTAAGAATGGACCACGTTTAGCCATAATACGACCGGCTATACTGGTTTGAAAACCTAACGCTTCTAGAGCTTCTTTAGTTTGTTCACCATATTGCGCCTGCAGTTCAGCGGCTTTATGGCTACGTTGCCAGGTATTAGGATGAGCATTTGCAGGGCAGCTTGTACGGATGTGTTCGAGTTTGGCGCGGCGCTCTGCAATCAGTTTGTTTTCATCTTGTACGTGTTCGGTCATGTTATATTCTCGCGTTTACTCGCCACACTTAAATGCATGACGAAAAAAGTTAATTTTTAAAGTCCTGATTTTAGGCTGGCTTCAATAAACTTATCTAAATCACCATCCAACACAGATTGAGTATTACGATTCTCAACCCCTGTACGTAAATCTTTAATTCGCGCATCGTCTAATACGTATGAACGGATTTGACTGCCCCAGCCAATGTCAGATTTAGCATCTTCAGCGGCTTGCTTATCAGCATTTTGCTTATGCATTTCTAACTCGTATAGCTTAGCTTTTAATTGCTTAAAGGCTGAGTCACGGTTTTTATGCTGCGAGCGATCGTTTTGACATTGCACAACGGTATTGGTTGGCAAGTGAGTAATACGTATCGCTGAATCCGTTTTGTTAACGTGCTGACCACCGGCACCCGAGGCGCGATAGGTATCAATACGTAAATCAGATGGATTAATCTCGATTTCAATATCGTCATCAATTTCTGGGTAAACAAATACCGAGCAAAAAGACGTATGACGCTTACCTGATGAGTCAAACGGTGACTTACGCACTAAACGATGCACGCCCGTTTCGGTGCGCATCCAGCCAAAAGCATATTCGCCAGTAAATTTAATCGTTGCGCCTTTAATACCCGCAACATCACCGTCGGTGACTTCCATTAATTCTGGGCTATAGCCGTGGGCTTCGCCCCAACGCAAATACATGCGCAATATCATGTTGGCTTCAATCTTGAGCTTCAGTACCGCCCGAACCAGATTGAATATCTAAATAACAATTTGAGGCGTCATTTTTACCCGAAAACATCCGGCGGAATTCTAAGTCAGCTAAACGAGAATCTAAAGTTTTTAGCTCCTCTGAAGCATCGTTAAAGGTTTCTTCGTCATCTTCTTCGATGGCTAATTCAAGCAATCCTTCGATGTCTTCAAGACCTGCGTCCATATCATCAATGGTTTTAACAACCGCTTCTAGTGCGGCGCGCTCTTTACCCAGTGCTTGAGCACGTTCAGGTACGTTCCACACTTCAGCACTTTCTAGTTCTCGACTGACTTCTTCTAAACGCTCACTTTTAGCAGCGTAGTCAAAGATACCCCCGAAGTAACTCAGTACGTTCAGCGAGCTCTTTGATTTTGAATTTTACCGGATTAACTTCAAACATGAATATTCAACTTAAATTAGCAGTTAACAAAAGGTGCAACGGCGCATTTTACCCCATGATACGCGCTAAACCTAGACCGAAAGGCCGATTATTAACAAACTAATGGCGAATAAATTTCAACAGTGCGAACACTCGGTCAATATGCTTTTTTGTATAAAAAAATGAACCCACCAGGAGTTCATTTCTATAAAACGTAAACCTCGTTAATTAGTACACTAAATTTTGAACTGACCCACCAACTTAGCGAGGGTTTGCCCTTCGTTAGCAACATCTTTACAAGCCCCAGATGCATCTTGGCTGGCGGCTAATAACGAGTTAACGATTTCTTGCACCGAGTTAACGTTGCGGTTAATTTCTTCAGTTACTGAGCTTTGCTCTGTTGCAGCTGTCGCAATCTGGGTACTCATATCATTAATGCTGGTGACTGAAGTGGTGACAGCACCTAGGCTTTCAGATATTGCACGTGACGATTCAACCGAGCTCAAACAGCTTGTTTGGCTTTCTTGCATGGTCTGCACGGCTTTAGTCACTAATTTATGCAACTGCGATAGCATGTCATTAATTTCTACCGTGCTGCTTTGGGTACGGCTAGCGAGGTTTCTCACTTCATCAGCCACCACCGCAAACCCACGCCCTTGCTCACCTGCACGCGCCGCTTCAATGGCTGCGTTTAACGCCAATAAGTTAGTTTGTTCAGCGATGCCACCAATCACACTCAACACAGAATTAATTTTTTGTGATTGCTCACTTAAGGATTTAACATCTTCAGCGGCATTATCAATTTGTTTCATTAAATTAGAGACTTCAGTCAATGAGGTATCGACACACTCTTGTGCTTTAGACACATCGCCTGAGGCAGTGTGCGTTGCATCTGCCACCATACTGGTATTGTGTGCCACATCATTTGCGGTAGCTGACATCTCAGTAATGGCAGTAACAATTTGGTCAATTTCATTATTGTGGCTATAAAGCTGTTCGGTCATTGAAGCCGTTTGAACACTAATACTTTGTGCGCCGTGTTTGACTTTATCAGTCGCGCCGGCTACATCGCCGATAATCGTTTGCAGCTTATCAACAAATAAATTAAACGCACTGCCTAGCTGGCCAATTTCATCTTCGCTAGCCACATCTAAGCGTTTGGTTAAGTCACCTTCACCTTGGGCTATATCGTTAAGTGAATTAGCCATATTTTGGATAGGCACAACTAACTTGTGCGCCATAATGATTACCACAAATGCGGTAATACCCGTTAAGCCGAGCGCCATCATTAAAAACATCAGCGCTTTGGTGTTCATCCGCTCTTCTTTTTCATCGTGAAATGTGGCTATAGATTGCTCGATATCATCAATATATGCCCCTGTACCTAACATCCAGTTAGTATTAGGCACCATCACGGCATAACCTAGTTTTTCGATTAACTTATCTGAGCCGGGCTTTTGATAATAATATGAAAAAATACCATCGCCAGATTTAGCGGCATTTAATAACCCGACAATAATTTTAGTGCCATTAGGGTCAGCCATATGGATTTTATTTTGCCCTTCCAACTCTGGAGTAGTTGCATGGAAAATATTGACCCCAGCAGTGTCATAAATATAAAAATAACCGGCACTACCAAAGCGTAAATCGCGTAATGCCTGGTTAACATTTCCGTCGCTTCCAAGCGAAAGCTGATGCTCAACAACGCCTTGGGCAATTTCGGTTGCTTCAGCAAGTTGGGTCTTTCGTTCTGCGATTAATTCGCCGCGAAATTGGGCAATATCATTTTTTAACGAGGTACCTTCATTAACATAAAACAGACTCAGTAATACCGCTAAAATTAGCGATAAAGGGATTAGTGATAACCCCAAAAGTTTATTGCGTAGGGAGGATTTCAGCATAGTTGAATCAACCTATAGAGTAATTGTAAATTAAGTATAGATGTTTATGATTTGTAACCAAACATTCTCAACAAATAAAGTGAAATATATCCCAAAATGACAAAAAATGAATAACCACTACAGCATAGTGAGTGACGCTCCGATAACTGCAAATCCTAGCACCAACCACACAATACTCGGTTTAAAAATTTTCAATACACTAAAGCCTACAATCACCATTGCCATATCGAGCGGCATAATCACCGCACTGGTAAATACCGGTTGATAAAGCGCTGCAAGTAATAACCCCACAACGGCAGCATTAACGCCGGTTAGTGCACCAGCAATGTGAGGGCATTGACTAATCGCGTGCCAACTTTTTAAGCCCACCAGCATCAGTAAAAAACCCGGTAAAAAAATCGCTAAGGTCGCCACAATAGCGCCGAGTATAGGAGATTCTAGCCACATGTCTGCACCTAAAAAGGTGGCCAGAGTAAACATCGATCCAGGGATCGCTTGCGCAAGCGCATAACCTGTCAAAAATCTATCTGGGGTAATGTAGTCGCCAACGCTTGCTTCAAGTAATGGCAGCACCACATGACCACCACCAAAAACCAGGCTACCCACTTGAAAAAACTGCGCAAAAATTTGCCCTAGACTATCATCATGGCCGATTAAATACAGTGACCCCACTAAGCCAAAAATAAATATGGCCAGCCAGCGATAATCAAGCGAGATTTGAGGAGTCTCTGGGGTCATGTTTTCACCGCGAGTCAGTAATATCACCCCAGCAATGGCGGCAACAATAAGCACGGCTATTTGAGTTAACATCGACGGCATAACTACAATAACAACCGCTGTTACTGCCATTAGCACCTTAGCCGTTTTACGCTGACAAAACTGATTAAACATTGATAACGTGGCATCAGCAACCACCACAACAGCCAACAATTTTAAACCATGAATAACGCCTTGCACTGCGGTAATCTCTAACCATTGTGCGCTAGTTACCGCAAACAAAAACAACAGCAAAAACGACGGTAAAGTAAAACCTAAAAACGCGGCGAGCCCGCCCAGTAAGCCACCTTTATGGTAACCAATTGCAAAGCCGACTTGGCTTGAACCCGGGCCTGGCATAAATTGGCTTAAGGCAACAAAACTGGCGTATTGCTTACCATCTAACCATTGCAAATCTTCAACAAATGTTTTTCTAAAATAGCCAATATGTGCCGCATAGCCACCAAAACTGATTAAGCCTAATGCTAAAAAACGACTGAAGATTTGCCACATCGCCCGAGATCCTTTTTATGTTGAACCATCATTTTATGACATAAAAGTGACAATTTCATGACCGCGCTACTGTTAACTTACTGTTTTTCTAACATGACTAACACTTCAAAATGTTCAGTATGCGCAAACATATCAAACAATTGTACTTTGGTGATTTGATAGCCTTCAATATTGGCTAAGTCACTCACTAACGTATGAGGATTACAACTAGAATACACTATGGCTTGAGGCGCAAAATGGCTCAGTGACTGACACAATGCCTCACCTAATCCTCGACGTGGAGGATTAACAATAATCAAATCAGGTTTGTCTTGCTCAGCTTGACCTTGGGCAAATTTTGTTGAGTCAAGTGCACTAAAATCAACATTGGTTAGCCCTAGCTTTTTAGCTGATAGTTTGGCGCATTCAATCGCTTCGGCTTCAATTTCAATACCCGTTAAGCGTATGTGTTTATCGGCACAATGCAGACCAAAGCCCCCTACGCCGCAAAACAAATCCCATATGTAACTAGGGTTAAATTCAGCCACCCACTCCCGAGCGTTTTGATATAACTGTGCTGCCACCTCTGGATTGGTTTGAAAAAAGCTTTTAGGGCGAATAAAAAGTGGCACATGATTAAACTGGTCTTCTAAACGAGTCGCCTCAGTTAAAAAGATTTCTTGCTCGCCTTCCAATATCGCCATGTGTACAGGCTGGATGTTGACAGACACTAACGCTATAGCAGGAAACTCTTGTAAAAGCTGCGGTAACTCGCGTTCGATCCGAGCAATGGCTTGCTCGCTGCGCAGCACAAAACGCAACATAAATTGGCCGTACTTTTGGCTGCGTGTCAGTAAGATGTATTTTAGTTCACCTTTGGCTTTGTCGACACGATATGGCGGTAAGCCCGCTTGTTGCACAAAACGCTCTAACCGATGCAGCAGCGTTTGCATATCATGCGGATACAAGCTGCAATCACACAAACTGACAGCCTCACCTTGCGGATTAACCAAACCTAAAATAGGTTGATGCGCCGCGCCTAACACCACCATTTTTGCCTTATTACGAAAACCAGACTCGGCACTCAACACCGGTGGTAGCCATTTGCCTACCGCTAACTCACCAAATAGCGCCACAAGTTGCTGTTGTTTAATGGCAATTTGTTGTGCCATTGGTTGCACAATATTGCGACATGATAAACAATCACCACGCTGAAAATAATCACATTTCACAGCTTGTCGCCTCGCCCGAATTCAGCATGGCATAAGCCTGATCGCACAATTGTTTAAGTTGGGCGAGATCGTCAAGCGTTCCGCCAACTTTACAACGCATTTGCTCTGGAACCGCTAACGCTTGATGATGTAACTCACGTCCTGCTTCGGTAACGTGCAATACTCGTACGCGCTCATCTAATTCGCTGCGGCCACGGCTGACTAACTCTTTGGCCTCAAGGCGTTTAAGTAATGGTGTTAACGTACCAGAATCTAGATGGAGCTTTTCACCTAAGGTTTTCACGCTAATACCTGGCTCTTGCCAAAGCACCATCATGACTAAATATTGCGGATAAGTGAGTGACAGTTCCTCAAGTAGCGGTCTATAGGCGCGGATCATGGCATTGGTCGCACTATACAATGAGAAACAAACTTGGTTTTCAAGTGCTAATGGATTCTGGGCAGTTTTAGATCCGCTTACCATGGGGGTTTTAGTCGTCATAGGCTATACTCAATTAATAAATAAAAGTCGCAACACATCATTTAATCAATGGCCTTATTGTAACACATGTTGATTGTGCGCAATCTATATTGGTTATGATATTTTGCTCAAGTTGTTACGGCAAAAGCCGATAACTAAACATCATATGAATCTGAGGGGAAAACATGACTATCAGTGTGAATGCACCATCTTCGATGCCAACGACGATTGATTCAGGAAACAGCCTGAAAGTGGCTGTGATGGCAAAAGATCAACAAGAAGTTGAAGGTCAAATGGCACTACAGCTTATTGAAGCCGCAGCACCACAACCAGTCGGCAATAGCGGTCATAATATTAATACCACGGCATAGCAACATAGTGCATAAAAAAACCTAGAGCCAGCAGATCTTTGCAAAAACAACCTTAAAAGATCTACAGACCCTAGCTGTTTTTTGTTTTTAAGGCGACTTAGGGGTTAATAACGTAACCATTTCAGCGCATCGTTTTGCTCTTCAAAATACTTCATTTCACCAGAAATAAACCAACTGCCCATTTTTGCAGCCCATTCATGCCAGCCTTTATTGCCCCATATGGCTACGCGTTCAAATTCAGACTGATGCTTTAATCCCAGCTTTAAATCATCCCAGGCTGCACGTAAATCCCAGCCCTCAAGTTCAGTAGCATCCAATAACAAACTGATTTTGGGTTGTTCGACTTGGCTAAGCGCACCTTCAAGCATTGGCGTTATCACCAGATAATCCTCATGGGTTAGGGTACCCACAGCTTTAAGTGTCACAAAGAAAACATTCTCGATACGGTTTATGCCAATCGACAAACCATGTTTTTTAATACTCATACCCCACTCCTTAGTAATATAAAAAAACCGAGACTTATGTTGATATTTTAACCCCTTTAAAGGTAAAGAGTGTGCCTAACCGCACAAAAAATGCTTAATTAATCATCAGATTTAGGCTGAGCTAATGGTAAGTGTATTTTAGTCTTGAACCATCATCCGACCATCATGTTCTGATAACAGAGAAAAGATCGCTGCAGCGAATATGGTCATCACACCAACGCTAAAAAAAGTCAGCTGAAACGCACTCAACACAGTGTCTTGTGTAGCGCTACCAACCTCGGCACTAAAGCCGCCGAGCAACGCGCCAGCACATGCAACCCCTAGGCTTAACGATAACTGGGCAACCACTGATAGCAAACTATTGCCACTACTGGCATTTTCATCATCTAAATCAATCAGTGTTACCGCATTCATCGCAGTGAATTGCAAAGAGTTAATTGCACCTAAAATGGCAAGTAAAGCCAGTAACAACCAATAAGGAGTTTGCTCGCTCACAAGGCCAATACTGGCCAACATAATCCCCAATGCGAGTGTATTTGCGGTAAGCACCAATCGATAACCCAAACGTTCAATAATGGGTCGCGCTAACGACTTAGCCAAAATGGCTGCGGCGGCCAAAGGTAACATGCTCATCCCAGCTTGAGACGGTGAGTAACCCAAAGCCACTTGCAATAATAACGGCACTAAAAAAGGCAATGCTCCGCTACCAAGCCTTGCAAAGAGATTGCCAAATAACCCTATCGCAAATGTTCTGGTGTTGAATAAAGAAGGTGAAAATAAGGGATTGGCAACACGTCCAGCTCGCAGCCAATAAGCAATCAAACATGCCATGCCAGCAAATAGCAGCAACATTACTCGTAAATGAGGTAAGTGCAGCTCACCCAACCCTTCCATGGCAATGGTGATGAGCAGCATCGCAGCGCCAAATAACACAAAACCTAGACTGTCAAAACGCGATTTTTGTTTACCACGTAAGTCGGGGATAAACTTAAAGGCGGCATAACATCCTACGAGTCCAACTGGCAGGTTAATTAAAAATATCCAATGCCAGGTTAAGTATTGCACCATCCAACCGCCCATAGTTGAAGTACAATCAATGAGTCGAGTAAACCAGGGATCGTAATAAAACCCATTATCCGCACAAGCTCAGATCGCGGATAAGCTCGCAAAACCACTAAGCGCCCTACCGGCAACATTAATGCGCCGCCGAGCCCTTGCACCACACGCGCACCAATCAACATATCAAGTGAGTTTGATAAAGCACACAACAAAGAGCCAAAACTAAACAATACAATCGCGCTTAAAAAAATCTTTTTGGTGCCAAAGCGATCGGCTATCCAGCCTGATGCAGGGATCAACAATGCCACCGTAAGCATGTAAGCAATAATGACCCCTTGCATGCGCAGTGGGTCTTCATGTAAATCGTTGGCCATTGCGGGCAAGGCGGTATTGAGAATAGTGCCATCCAACGACTGCATAAAAAACGCAATCGCCACTACCCAAGGTAATCCTCGGGCAGTCTTGTTATCAAGAATTTGGCTTTTGATCATCATCCCTCTTTACCACATGAGCGTGGCGATCCCAAGCAGTGCAAAAATCAGCGCACAACCTCGGTGAATAAGTGCCATAGGTAACTTGTTCGCACTAAAGTGCCCTGCTAACACCACAGGTACATTGGCAATGAGCATGCCTAACGTAGTGCCAATAACAACCCAGGTCAGCGATTGATACTTTGCCGCGAGCACCACTGTGGCGATTTGCGTTTTATCGCCTATTTCAGCAATAAAGAACAAAATAAACGTCGCACCAAAAGCCCCGAGTTTATAAAAACGATGATCATCATCGTCGATTTTATCTGGAATTAACACCCATAATGCAATGGCAAAAAAGCTCGCGGCAATAATATAACGTGACCATTGAGGATCGAGCCAGCCTATAGCCCATTGCCCCAAATACGCAGCAATAAAATGATTCATTAATGTAGCAAGTAAAATGGCACTAATAATGGCGGATTTATTGCTAAAACGGATAGCTAATACTAATGCGAGTAATTGTGTTTTATCGCCGATTTCGGCAATTGCAACAGAAAAGGTTGAAGTGAGTAATGCGTCCAATATGACAATCCTAGGGGTAAATGACAACTAAGCACAAGCCGCCGCATACCCCTTGATGCAGTGATTGTGCTTAGGTCTCGCTGGGTAAACATCACCGATTTACAGCGTGTTACTGTCTGCACCATGGCATGAGGCCAAATATGTTGATACAGACACCTTGCATGCTACGTTGCGCAATACAAGATTAGCTACTCCCCTAAAACTAGGCGCATTATAACGGCTTAGGAATTTTATTCAATCACCTGTTTATACATTATAAATCTGGCTTAAAATCCATAGCGAACCAACAGCAATGCTGTAATGTTACACTATTGCAAAAAATGGCGTGTAAAACAGATTGGCTTAATGTTACGTAATTGTTTATAAACAGCGCTAATAGCCTTTAACTGCCGAAGATCCTTGCCTGCCCTGTTATCCTTCTGATAATGTCCGACACAAATAAAATAATAATTACACTGGACATTGGCTGTGAATTTGAAAACGTTAGGTTCTATTTCGATTGTCGCGGGAACCGCTATTGGCGGCGGTATGCTCGCCTTACCTTTAGCCACTGCGGCGTTAGGTATGATCCCCGCATTAATCTTATTAGTGGTCATTTGGGCTATCTCTGCCTACACCTCTCTTCTTATGCTAGAAATTAACCTGCGCAGCGGTGTGGGCGATAATGTCCATGCCATCACAGGCAAAACATTAGGTAAAGCTGGCCAGGTGATTCAAGGTGGCTCCTTTTTGAGCTTATTATTTGCCTTAACCATGGTCTATTTAATGGGTGGTTCATCGTTGCTTGAAACCCGCCTGCAACCAATAGGCATTAACATGAGCAACCAAGTAGCGGTGATTTTATTTACCGTATTTTTTGGTGGCTTGATTGCTATCGGCGTTAAATGGATTGATAAAATATCGCGTATTTTGTTTAGTGCCATGGTGCTGTTATTAGTTGTGGTCGTCAGCTTTTTACTACCCGATGTGAGCTTAATGACAGCATTAAATAACTACTCTACAACCGTGGCATCTGGTGATGCACTGCAACAACTTTGGTTAGCTGCTATCCCTGTGGTATTTACCTCTTTTGGTTTTCACGTGTGTATTGCAACTATTGTGCGCTACCTTGATGGTGATGCTGTGGCATTAAGAAAAGTACTCTTAATCGGCTCAACCATTCCTTTAGTTTGTTACATTTTATGGTTACTGGTGACTCTAGGTTCATTAGGCGGTGAAGCGGTACATAGTTTTGGTGGTTCATTGCCTAAATTGGTGGCTGCATTACAAGGACTGGTCCAATCAAGCATTATTAGCCAGGCCATTGATCTTTTCGCTAACCTTGCATTAATTACCTCATTTTTAGGGGTAACCATGAGCTTATTTGATTACGTCGCAGAGTTAACTCGCGCCAAAGATAATGTTGCCGGACGGGCTAAAACCTGGTTAATCACTTTTGTACCACCTCTGCTGTGCGCGCTTTATTATCCTGATGGCTTTTTCCAGGTATTGGGGTTTGCCGCCATTCCACTAGTAGTGATGATCATCTTTTTACCGATCGCAATGGCATTAAAACAACGCGCCCAGTTTTTAGGGGGTTATCAAGTCTCTGGTGGTAAATTTGCGCTAGCCATTGCCGGATTATCAGGAGCCCTTATTGTGTTTGCTCAACTGATGGTCGCACTGGGCTAATTCAGGCCTGTTAATCATTTGTAAGCGAGTTTTTCAGGCGCTACCATGAAGTGACAACTTTTGTTAAAGTCAGGCCTAGCCTGACTTTTTTGTTTGTGGGCAACTAATAAAACCTAAATGGACTAATCAAAATGAAAAAATGGTTATTAACCATCGCCATCGCCGCCAGTTTTGGTGCTTCGGCTGATGAAGGGATGTGGCAACCACATCAATTACCTGCAATGGCTGATGAGCTAAAAGCAAAAGGGTTAGAGATAAGCGCAGACTCTATTTCAAAATTAACAGAATTCCCAATGAATGCCGTGATCAGCCTAGGCGGTTGTACAGCATCATTTGTATCACCTAAAGGGTTGGTGGTTACCAACCATCACTGTGCTTATGGATCGATTCAGTACAACTCCACACCAGAGAAAAACCTACTTAAAGACGGCTTTTTAGCCAAAACATATGCAGAAGAATTACCAGCCACACCAGGCTCACGTATTTTTGTTACCGAAGACGTCACCAACGTGACAGACAAAGTGACTGCTGGCCAAATGGATAAAGTCGGCAATGACTTTTACAAAGGCATTGAGCTACAAGAAAAAGCTTTAGTCGCTGAGTGTGAAAAAGAAGATGGCTACCGCTGCCAGGTGTATAGTTTTCACGGCGGTTTAGAATACTACCTAGTAAAACAACTTGAAATTCGCGATGTGCGTTTAGCCTATAACCCAGCGGCCAGCGTGGGTAAATACGGCGGCGATATCGACAACTGGATGTGGCCTCGTCATACCGGTGATTTCTCGTTTTACCGTGCTTATGTATCAAAAGATGGTAAGCCAGCCGACTTTAGTAAAGACAACGTTCCTTATGAGCCCAAAAGCTTTTTAAAAGTATCAGCCAAAGGCGTGAGTGATGGCGATTTTGTGATGGTGGCAGGCTACCCTGGCCGCACTAACCGTTATCGCACCGCAGATGAAGTGAACAATCAGTTTAATTGGTCTTATCCTCATGCAAAAGAACTGCAAGAGACAATGATTGATATCATTAAAGACACCGCACCTGAAGGCAGCGACGAGCGTATCAAGTACGAAAGTTTAATTGCTGGCTTAGCTAACTATGCTAAAAACTTCACTTCGATGATTGAGTTTTATGGTAAATCAACCATGTTAACCGATCGCAAAAAAGTGGAAAGTGATCTTGCAAGCTGGATTAGCCAAGATAACCAACGCCAGCAAAAGTACGGCGAAACCTTAGCAAACCTTGAGAAATTAGTGGCTAAAAGCCAACTAAACCAAGAGCGTGACATATTACTAGGTTATATTGGCTACACCACCATGGTCACCACTGCACGTAAATTATACCGCTTAGCAAACGAGAAAAACTTAGCCGATATGGCGCGCGAGCCTGGTTACCAAGACCGCGACATGACTAACTTTACTTCAAGCATGGAGCGAATCGATCGCCGCTATGCTGCCAGTGTTGATAAAGCGTTATTAGCAGATTTACTGACTCGCTATGCTGCATTACCTGCACAGCAGCGCATTGCATCATTAGATAAGGCATTTGGTATTACCGATACGTTTGACGCTAAAGCCTTAGCGAAAACACTTGACAAAATGTACGCCAAAACCAAGCTAGACGATAAAGACACGCGTTTAGCCTGGATGAATAAATCAGTTGCCGACTTTAAAGCGTCTAACGATCCCTTTATTCAATTTGCAGTACAAACCTATGATGCAGACATGGCACTCGAAAAAGCCGAAAAGCAGTTAAGCGGTGACTTAATGAAAGTGCGTCCACAATATATGGATGCCATCATTGCCTATAACCGTGAGCTAGGTAAGCCAGTTTACGCTGATGCAAATTCAAGCTTACGAGTGACTGTGGGTAACGTGAAAGGTTACTCGCCACAAGATGGATTACAGGCGGTACCCTTTACTCGCCTAGAGGGCTTATTAGCTAAAGATACTGGAGCAGATCCATTTGATGCACCAGCTAAACAACTTGAACTGATTAAGCAAAAGCAATATGGCGATTACTACGTTAAGGCAATTGATTCTGTGCCAGTTAACTTTTTGTCGACCCTCGATACCACAGGCGGTAACTCGGGCTCACCCACCTTAAATGGTCGTGCTGAACTTGTTGGTTTATTGTTTGATGGCGTATACGAGAGCATTATTGGCGATTGGGGTTACGATGCTCAAAGCAATCGTTCTATTCAAGTTGATAGCCGCTACATGTTATGGGTGATGAAGTATTTAGATAATGCTGACAACCTATTAGCTGAAATGGATATCGCCAAATAGTCCTTGTATTAACTCAGTTTCTTTAACTAAGTTGCTGTAAAATCAATAACTCTGCGGCCGATACTGGCCGCATTGTTTTTTCTGGCAAATCATCTAAACACACCGCCATGAGCTTTGTTCTCAGTAAATCAATCACCTTAAAACCCAACGCCTGACACATGCGCCTTATTTGACGATTTAACCCTTGAGTGAGCACAATTTCAAAGGTTGTTGAGTTAACTAACGTTATGGCGCATGGCCTTGTTTGTACCTCGGCATAACTCACTCCTTGTGCCATATCATTTAAAAACTCAGCCGTGAGCGGTTTATCCACCTGTACTACATAAGTTTTACTGTGATGAAAATCTGGATGCATTAACCTTTGAGTAAGCTCGCCATCATTGGTTAACAGTAATAAACCACGCGAGTTTTTATCTAAACGCCCTGCGGGATACAGCCTTGGGCTTGCGGGAAGTAAATGAAGTAAACTGTTGGGGTCGTTAATCAATAAACGGCAATCAATACCGACGGGCTTATGGTACAGCCAATATTGCTTTTGTTGTGGAGCTGACACAGATTGGCCATTAACACAAATATTAAGCAACGTTGAGCTATCGACGCGGTCGCTATGGTTAGCCCGCTGCTGGTTTATGGTAACGGTTCCGCTCTCAATTAACCGCGAAGCCTGGCGACGTGACGCAACACCACATAAGGCCAAATAATGACTAATGCGAACCAAAGACATAGCCTAGAGTTACCTTTAAATTAAAAACTAATAGTTTTCGAGCCACTTATAAACCACTTTTTGCTGAGCTTTAATGGCTTTCATCATGTGAAAACTCAAACAAACACACCATAAAATATTGGCTTGAGTTAACGACCACATCGCTAAAGGCACACCACAATACTGCGGCATGTAAGCCGAGCACTCAGGAAAGTCGAGTAAATTCCAATCTAACAGTAACAATAACAAGCCACCACTGAACAACGCCATAATAGTAAACGCCAACATGCGCTTATTCATGGTACTGCCGGGTTTAAAGTAATCTAAAACACATACACAATGCAGTACAATGGAACTAAACAAATACAACGTAGACACTTTGCGGTGGATATCTAAAAAGTTAATCGGAAACACGCCCATCAAAATAATGCTCGCCCCCACAATCCCCCCCATCATAGCCAAGTAGCGACTGAGTCCATCTTGATAGGTATGAAATACTGCAACCATAGCCAGCAACAAGCAAGCGCCAGCGGCTAACAACGACAAATTAAACACCACCGCCAGCGGCGAGTTCATATAATCACCCAACGTGTCAGGACGGGTCATCAGCATATCAACGCTGATCTCGCCAGCATCAGCCAGTAATGCACTGCCGACCCCAAATGAGGAAATCACTGCTGCGGCTAAAGACATCAACACAATCACTAGGTGCAAGTCGTAATTTCGAGTTCTAGATATCACTTGATACTGATCATGCTTATATTAAAAAGGAGGCAAATACTAACCCGTTAGCGGCTAAATTTAAAGCAAATAACAACATGCCCAACCGTTTGGGGTTGGGCATGCTTGTATCAATTATAAATGAAGCTTGCTACTGATTAAGTTCGCTTTCGCAAAATCACAATTGCCACGGCAGTAACGGCTAACACCATACAATACCATGCGTTTGAGATTGCAGTTAATGGGCTAATGGTAAATACCGATGCTATCAGCAATGCTTGAGCTCCGTGGGGAATTAACCCTTGAATAATACAAGAGAAAATATCCAGAATACTGGCAGCACGTTTAGGTGTTACGCCGTGTTTTTCAGCGAGTTCTTTGGCAATATCACCAGTAACAACAATTGATACCGTATTGTTTGCCACACAGGTATTGGTTGCCGCAACAATGGTCGCCATACCTAATTCTGCCGCGCGGCTTGACGCTTCACCACTGGCTTTTGAAAAACGACGAATCAGTTTCTCAATGATTTGACTGACAAAGGTCAATCCACCTTGTTGCTGCATTAGCGCGGCTAAACCACCCACTAACATCGACAGAATAAAAATTTCCTGCATGTTAGTAAAACCAGTGTAAATATCATTACCCATTTGGATAACGGTATATTCTGAAGTAAACACCCCTGTGGCGCCGGCAAGTACAATGCCTAAAGACAACACCACAAATACGTTAAGTCCTGCAACTGCAAGCACTAAAATCGTTAAATATGGAACCACTTTCAGCAAATCAATATCTTGAGCAACAATGTCTGCCTGGCCTTGGCCTGCGAGGGCAAACAACACCAAGGTGATGATTGATGCTGGAATAGAAAAGACTAAATTTTCACGAAACTTGTCTTTCATTTCACAGCCTTGCGTACGAGTTGCCGCGATAGTGGTATCTGAAATAATCGATAAGTTATCGCCAAATAATGCACCCGACATCACTGCGCCCGCCATTAATGCGTAATCAATTTGAGCTTGATCAGCAACACCTAGCGCGACAGGTGCAACCGCAGCAATGGCATTCCCATTGAGGTACCCATTGACGTGGCAATGAATGCTGCTATTACAAAAAAGCCTGGCAGCAATAAATTAGACGGAATAAACGATAAACCTAAGGCGACGGTCGCATCGACACCCCCCGTTGCTTTAGCCACTGCAGCAAAAGCACCCGCGAGCAAATAGATTAAACACATTGCAATGATATTGCTGTGGCCAATGCCTTCAATAAACGTTTCAATTGCTTGGTTAATTTTCTGCTTAGATAACAATATGGCCAATACAATGGCCGGCAAAATGGCGATTACGCTCGGTAATTGATAAAACGCATAATCGATACCTTGGCTTTGAAAGTATAAGCCAGCGCCAATAAATAAACCTAAAAATACAAATAAGGGTAATAACGCCACAAACGAAGCAGGAGTTTTAACAGCTGTCGTGGATGATTGAATTGGTGTGGTCAAAGTAATCTCTCTTTATCTTAACGATTTGGGGTTGTCGGATGAGAAAAGCGAGTACGACACAATCTCGGTCATCGGTATTATCTAGTGGCTCTGGGGCACAAACTAAATATTGCAGTCACATCTTAACAAGTTGCGCCAAGAATAAGAGAACTTTTTGCTTATGTCAATCTAGACGTCTAGACTTCTTTGCTGCCAAAGCATTATTTATCATTAAGCAGGTAAACTTCTACAAAATTTAATCAGACTCTCCCATTAATTTCACTCAAACTTGATTTAAATTAACACTAACCTAATGCCGATTTGTTAACGTTACAAAAGTTCATCGACATCCATAAGGTGAAACTATGTTACATAAGCCAGACAGAATGACGGCAATGAAACAACTCATCTCTCAAGTAAAAGCCAGCTTCCCACTTGATCAGCCTGATATCTTTCGCTGTGAGCCAAATAATACTTGTGTCGGTTGCCCTAAAAAGTTACTCGATTTAGTCGACGCTGAAATCAATTATTGGGAAGCCGCCATGGCTCAAGGGATTACTCCTACACTCGGTGATATCAGTCGCTTTGCCAAAATGTGCACAAACGTTAACCGTGGTTTAAAACGCAATAATGTTCCCACTCAACATTAGCGGGCATTAAAAAGCCCACTTAAACGTGGGCTATTCAGCATAATGGCTTTATGACTTACTCGTCAGCATCGCCTAACGACAATAACGTTGCATTACCACCAATTGCGGTAATGTTATTAGTGCGGGTCTTTTCTGTCACAAAACGCGTTAAGTAGTGTGAACCACCGGCTTTAGGACCAGTACCAGATAATCCCTGGCCGCCAAATGGTTGCACGCCAACCACTGCACCAATTTGGTTACGGTTAATGTACACGTTACCCACATTCACTTTATCGGCTAACGATAATGCATGACCTTCATTACGGCTGTGGATCCCCAATGTTAAGCCAAAACCTGTGCTGTTGATTTCATCAATCACTTTAGCAAGATCGGCAGCCTTGTACCGAATCACATGTAAAATAGGACCAAAGTGTTCTTTCTCTAGTAATTTAATTGAATCAATTTCAACAGCGGTCGGCGCCACAAAGTGACCGTTTTCAGTGCCCTCTGGCAGCTCAAGCTTATTAAGTAACTTACCCACTTGGCTGATGTGATCAATATGCGCATTTAAATTCGCTTTTGCAGTGGCATCGATCACTGGACCCACATCGGTTTTCACTGAGCTTGGGTCGCCAATGGTTAATTGCTCCATGGCGCCTTTCATCACCTCAATGACGCGATCGGCAATGTCTTCTTGTAAAAACAACACACGTAACGCCGAACAACGTTGACCTGCACTGGTAAATGATGACGAAACGACATCGTTAACCACTTGCTCTGGTTGAGAAGTAGAGTCAACCACCATGGCATTTTGGCCACCGGTTTCAGCAATCAATGGAATAATGGCACCATCACGATTTGCCAAAGTACGGTTAATTAGTTTAGCCGTGCCCGTTGAACCAGTAAAACATACACCACCAATACGTTCATCAGCTGAAATCGCCGACCCCACCACAGCACCCGTACCGGGTAAAAACTGTAATACGTCAGTCGGAATACCCGCCTGGTGAGCTAATTGCACTGCACGGAAACCGACTAAACACGTTTGCTCTGCAGGTTTAGCAATCACCGTGTTACCTGCGGCTAGTGCTGCTGATACCTGACCTAAGAAAATCGCTAATGGGAAGTTCCAAGGGCTAATACACACAAAAATACCGCGACCTTGTAAAAACAGTTCGTTTAACTCACCTGTTGAGCCAGGAAGTAACTCAGGCTTAGCCATCATCTTTTTAGCTTGCACTGCATAGTAACGGCAAAAATCGACGGCTTCGCGCACTTCATCAATACCGTCTTGAATGCTCTTACCAGCTTCGCGGGTACACAATGCAATCAATTCTTCACGGTTTTCTTCTAATAAGTCAGCTAATTTTTGCAGTGCGTTCGCACGAGTGCCAACGGGAGTTCGTGTCCAACTGGTAAATGCGGCATCAGCACCTGCTATGGCTTGCTCAATCGCGTTTGCGTCGGCAAATGCAACTGTGCCTACCGTTAATTCAGTATTAAATGGGCTCACAACGGTTTGCACTTCACCCGGTAAGATTTTGCCATTAACTAATGAGCCAGCAGTCCATTGAGTGTTGCTAAAGGTATCGATTGCAGCAAAAAATGGCTCTGATTCAGAAATAATGTTCATGTTTAATCCTTTAGAGTTTTTACGTTCTGCACCGAAAATATCAGCTGGTTGAACAATTTTATGATTTGCTAAGCTCTTGTAACCTAATAGCGTGACCAAAGGGTGTACCACTAAGCTGTCTATTGGGGTATTTGGATCAACGAGCTTATGCACAAACGACGTATTGGCACCATTTTCAAGTAAACGGCGCACCAAGTAGGGCAATAAGTCTTTGTGGGCACCAATTGGCGCATATATGCGGACCGCTTTGGCACCGCTTTCAGCCAGCATGGTGTCGTATAGCTCTTGGCCCATTCCATGTAAGCGTTGAAACTCGTACAAACGATCGCCAGCCATCAAATCAATACTGGCAACAGTTTGGGCATTGTGAGTCGCAAATTGAGGATAAATAGCACCGCGGGTGGTGTCAGACAATAAATAACGCGCGCAAGCTAAGTACGACACATCGGTACCCGCTTTACGAGTAAACAGTGGGTAGCCTGCTTCACCCGCTTGCTGCGCCCATTTAAGCTCACTGTCCCAATACGCCCCTTTAACTAAACGCAGTGGAATTTCATCACCTTGTTCTTTCGCCAAACGCGTTAGCCAACATAGTGTGGGTAAACAACGCTTTGAATAAGCCTGCACAACAATGCCTAATAAGCCCCAACCTTTAGCGGCTTCAGACTGATACAACTGTTTAAATAGAGTGAGTGATAACTCAAGGCGATCCACTTCTTCAGCATCGATAGAAATACCAATGTTCAGTTCACGCGCCTGGACAATGAGCTTAATAACAGTGTCGTATAATTCGGTTAATACACGGTCTTCGTTTGCCACTTCATAACGAGGGTGCAAAGCCGAAAGCTTGATTGAAATCGTCGGTCTTGGCGAGTCTGACTCATCGTATTGCAGCGCGCCTAATTCACGGATCGCATTGCTATAATCAATAAAATATTTTTGCGCATCTAATGTGGTTAATGCCGCTTCGCCGAGCATGTCATAACTGTGGGTATAGCCTAACTTACGTTTTGCTTCGCTGTTTTTAAGCCCTTCTTTGACATCGCGGCCTAATACAAATTGCTTGCCCATGATTTTCATTGCGGCAAGCATGGCTTGGCGGATCATCGGCTCGCCCACGCGATTAACAAGACGCTTCAATAGGTTGCTTGGCGTGCCATCCATATTACGGTCTAATTTAACGATACGACCGGTTAACATTAAGCCCCAAGTAGACGCGTTAACTAACACAGAACCACTTTTGTTTAAATGTTCATCCCACTTCGCACCTGACAATTTATCTTCAATTAATGCATCCGCCGTTTCCGCATCTGGAATGCGCAATAAGGCTTCTGCTAAACACATTAAGATAATGCCTTCTTGTGTTTCTAAGCTGTATTGCTGCAAGAAGGCATCAATACCCACCATTAAGCCTTTTTTCTCAAACTGACGCACTTTGCTCACAAGCTCATGGGCACGATGAGTGACTTGTTTAATGTCTTGTTCTGACGATGGCACAAGCTTAATTAACTCAGACAAGTATTGCTCTTCATCAACAATGTAGTTGTTCGTCACTGCACGAAACAGTTCCTCTAGAGTGGCATTGTCATAACGACCGCCCAGTACTTCACTCGCTTTGAACATAGTATTCGCTTCCATCTAGGTCAGGTTAAGGATGGTTATGGTGGTGATTTATGGACACTGTATTCACGAATATTTTATTTTGTATACAATGTACGATCTGATTTTCGGCGATTATACATTCAAAATGTGAACTTGCACACATTAGTTGAATAGTTGTGATTGAATGTTTAATTAATTAGATTAGAACTCGCAAAAAAACTTTGTCAAAATCAGTTTTTTACACTCAAAAATAATCGTAAACCTTTAATTTATATAAAATTAATAACCAACCACTAAAATGTTAATCCATGAGTAAAATTCATTATAAAAAAACATAAAAAAAGGCCAACGTTTAAATCGTTGACCATTTATTAGCTGTAGTTTAGCAGAGAATCGCGATTAGCTTACATCCAACGATTTTTCTTTCGACGCTGCGGGCGAGGTAAATAAACTAAAATAATACCGATTAACGCGCCTAAGCCACCAATCAATCCACCTTGTTGCCACAACTCATAACGTTGATCATCAACCACTTGAGAAATTTTAGATTGCGCTTCATCACGTTCCGTCGTGGCTTGTGCTAACGCTGTTGTCAGCTCGGCAATTTTATCATTGGCCAGCTTTAAGTATTCTTCATTGTTGTCGGTACTGAGAGACACTTTATTGAGCTGCTCATTGGTTTCTCGCAGTTGCGCTTCCATCTCAGGAAAACGTACACGGAAACTGGGTTTGTCGGTCACTAAACTGCTTAACACCCAACCTTCACGACCTTTATGGTCGATAATTTGAGTATAGTCACCTTGGGTATTATCCAATAAAGTGATTGGCTGCCCAGCTTCTACACTACCAAGAATACGGTAATCAGTTCCTACCACCATGGATATAGGTGAATACATCATCAGAGATATAATTAGATTCGGCTTGCACAGTAAACACTAAACTGGGTACAAGCACTAAAACGAAGATTGAAAGCAGTCTTAACACGGGTAATTATCCAAACGTTGTAAACTTGTTGTCATGCTATTTATTAAATGCCCTGAATGCAAGAAGGAAGTCATATGACTTCCTTCTTAAATGCATTTAACCATTCATATTTTTACGAATGTGTGCGACTCGATAGTTAAATTAACTAAACATTGCTTTAATAATGTAAAAGAACACTATCGATAATGCCGCACCTGCAGGTAAGGTAACGACCCAAGACACAACAATATTACGCACTACACCAATGTTAATCGCCGCAATGCCACGAGCCATTCCAACACCTAATACTGCACCAACTAGGGTTTGAGTTGTCGAAATAGGTAAACCAGTACCAGAAGCTAATACCACGGTAGATGCGGCAGCAAGTTCGGCAGCAAAACCACGGCTAGGAGTTAGATGAGTGATATTTTTACCAATGGTTTGCATTACACGCTGACCAAAAATAGCCAAACCTAACACAATACCCGTAGCACCTAATGGTAAAATCCACCAAGATAACACGGCTTTAGCACCGATAACGCCACCGCTTTCTACAATAGAGACCACTGCAGCTAACGCGTCAATCGCATTGGCGACGTCGTTTGAGCCATGTGCAAACGCCATACAGCAGGCCGTTACAACCATTAATACGGCAAATACTTTCTCAACATTACCAAATTGGGTTTTAACGTCTGCTTTGTCACTCATTTTTAAACGACTAATCGCAACTTTGCCCACAATACCGACAGCAACAGCAACAGCAGTCGCTAACATGTATGCTTCAACGGTCGAAAAGTGTAAACCAACGTGCTTTAAGCCTTTGGTGATTGTCACTAATGACATCACAAAACCCGCTAACGCCATATAAAAAGGCACATAACGTTTCGCATTGGTTAACGGATCTTCAGTATCAAAAATCAGCTTTTGTACACTTTGGAAAATGATATAAGCAATAAAGCCTGAAATCGCAGGTGTTACCACCCATGAGCCCACAATACCACCTACTGCGCCCCATGACACAGAGTCAATATTGACACCCACGGCAGCAAAACCAACAATCGCACCAATAATGGAGTGCGTAGTTGATACCGGCCAGCCTAGCGCCGATGCGACCACTAACCAAATACCAGCAGCTAATAGCGATGCAATCATACCGTACACCAATAACTCAGGTGCTTCGATAAAATAGCTCGCGTCGATAATCCCTTTACGAATAGTGCTAGTCACTTCTCCGCCGGCTAAAAATGCGCCAGAGAATTCGAAAATCATTGCAATAATGATGGCTTGCTTAATAGTAATGGCATTAGAACCTACAGAGGTTCCCATGGCATTGGCTACGTCATTTGCGCCAATACCCCATGCCATCAAAAAACCAAATGCCGCCGCAATCATAATAAGCATTGGGCCGTTGGTGACTAATACATCAACCATGTTGTTTCCTTGATAACCTTGTGATTAATTACGAGCTAGCATTAGCTCTAGGCGGGAGCCCACACGCTCAGCAAGATCTGCTAAGCCTCCAACCCATTCGATAATTTTATACATGAACATCACATCGATCGGATTCAATCCACCTTCTAATGCGTATAATTGGCGACGCACTTGAATTTGTAGATCATCAGAATCTTCTTCGATGATATCGAGTTCATTGATCATTTTGGCAACCAACTCAACTTCACGACCACGGAAACCGGTTTCGAGTAAATCGTCGAGCTCGTTAATCGCTTGCTTAGCTAAGGACACTGCATCTAAACAACGCTTTAGATAGGCAGCGAAAGCAGCTTGTACAGGCTGAGGAAGGACTAATTGACGGCCAATAATGCGGCCAGAGATATCTTTTGCTTTGTTGGCAATTTTGTCTTGCTGAGTTAATAACTCAAGTAAGTCAGTACGCTCAACTGGCATAAATAATCCACCAGGTAATGTTAGGCGAATTTCACGCTTGAGTGAATCAGCGTCTTTTTCCAACAAACTAATTTGTTTGCGGATCTTTACCGCTTCATCCCAGTCACCTGAAATGGTCGCGTCAAAGAATGGAACAAGAAGTGATGCACACTCATGTACTTTGTCGATATGCTGTTCTAAAGGCTTAAGAGGTGATTTTGCAAACACACCTAAAATAGAGTTTACTGGCATTGCCGTTTACCTATTTAATGAATTCCAGTTTGGAAAAAGCGGGCGCATGTTAACCCAAGCGTCCGCATAATGAAACTGTGTTTTTTAATTTTATATCACACAGACTCTCAGTTATCGTTGCTCATTATATATGATGCGAGCAAAGCTATCCTAAGATATTTTTATGACAGCAATGTGACATTATGAACATATTGTGACGCATTAATGAACATTTAATTACAGTCAGGACAAAAAGTAAATGGACGCAGAAATAGAGTTGAAGCTCTCCATTCAACAGCAAGATTATGATTTATTGAAAAAAACATTGAATGAGCTCCCTCACTCGTGCCCTCAAGGACAAAAGAAATTAACCAACGGATATTTTGATACCGCTGATTTACAACTGCGCCGTTGGGATATGGGTTTGCGTGTAAGAGGCTTTGATGAGCAGCTCGAACAGACCATAAAAACAGCTGGTAGTGTTGTTGGGGGTATCCATACTCGACCAGAATATAATATTAGCATTAATCAAAAAATGCCGGACCTGTCACTTTTTCCGTCTAAAATTTGGCCTGATGGGCAAAACATTAATGTGATCACAGAATCTCTTGAATGTATTTTTGAAACCAATTTTCAACGACAAACTTGGCACATTGAACATCAAGGAGCTGTTGTAGAAATCGCCTTGGATATCGGTGAGATTATTGCAGCTGATCTCACCGAACCGATTTGCGAACTTGAGTTTGAATTACTCTCAGGCCAAGCAGCCGCTTTACTTCCTTTAGCTATTTCAGTGGCTAGAGCTGTTCCGGTGCGTCTCGGTAAAGCCAGTAAAGCACAGCGAGGTTATCAATTGGCCGGAAAATCTCCTAAAGTTGCAACATCACCTCTGGACAGCTTGCCAGCGGTAGATGATATCCAAAGCCAGAAGGCATTAACCCAAACGCTTGCCAATGCTTTAGAACGTTGGCAACTGGTTGAGCAGCGCTTGAGCGTGGCTTCGCTTGTGCAACAAACACCACTATGGGCGCAACTCATTGAGTGTATAGAATTAATTGAAAACTTGTTAACACAACTTAATCCCAAAAACAGCCAACTTAATGCACTTGTTAATCCGGTTTTAATCGCGGTAAAGACTGCGGCGACGGCGACATCAAACTCCTCATTAGCAACGTTATGGCGTCAACCACAATATGGGCAATTACAATTAGTGCTAGTAGCTATGCTACTGAATTAAAGCCTGGCTGTTCTTTACAGGTTAGTTTTGAGAGACAAAAAAACAGGAAGGCAAGCCTTCCTGTTTTTATTGGGTTGTATCAATGTCTATTTTCAAGCTGAATTCGGGGTAAGGTATAACTTATGCTATTTAAAATCAGCATGTTACCCCTCCTCACTTTCAAGCTTGTCATTTGTTGTGCTAACAAGGCGAATTGACACGTAAATAGCTAATCTATTGTCAGTCGATTCAACGCAGCCAGCATGACAAATGACTGTTTATAAAGCATTTACTGAAGTTATTTAGCTAACGCTTGTTTTACCCGTTGTCCGTAATCTGCATCGGCTTTAGTAAAGTGATCGACCATCGTTTGTTGTACCGCTAGCGTTGCCTGGCTTAAGGTACTGGCGATAGTGTCAACTAAACGCACTTTCTCTTCTTCACTGAATATACGGTATAAGTTACCCGCTTGAGTAAAGTCGTCTTGGTTATAACGGCTATAACGAGCAGCCTCACCTTCTAAACGTAATGGTGGCTCTGTAAAATCAACATTTTCAGTTAATGGTGCCTGAGTATTAGTAGCCGTAATTGACACTCGCGTCACCACCGGTTTGGCTACCTTGGTATGGACATGCCGTTCCTGCCATAGCACCCGCACGTTGATGGTGATTAGCTTTGGCGGCATGTGGACAGTTAACCGGTAGCTGATTGTAGTTGGTACCAATACGATACCGCTGTGCATCTGCATAGGAAAACAACCTTGCTTGCAACATTTTGTCTGGTGATGCACCCACTCCTGGCACTAAGTTACTTGGCGCTAATGCCACTTGCTCTACTTCAGCAAAATAGTTTTGCGGTAAACGGTTTAGCTCAAGTACACCCACTTCAATAAGTGGATAATCACTGTGCGGCCACACTTTAGTTAAATCAAACGGGTTGATGGCATAGGTATTTGCATCAGCCTCAGGCATAATTTGTACGTTAACTGTCCAACGCGGGAAGTTTGCATCCTTAATCGCCACCATCATGTCACGCTGTGACGAATCAGGATCAATCCCTTTTAAGATATCCGCTTGCTCGCCTGTTAAGTTCGCTACACCTTGCTGCGACTTAAAGTGAAACTTAACCCAAAAACGCTCACCTTTTGCATTCCAAAACGAGAAAGTGTGTGAACCATAGCCGTGCATTTGGCGATAGTTGGCCGGAATGCCACGGTCAGACATCAAAATAGTCACTTGATGCATGGCTTCTGGATTTAGCGCCCAAAAGTCCCACATGGCTTGTGGATCTTTTAAATTAGTTTGTGGATGACGTTTTTGAGTGTGGATAAAATCTGGAAACTTAATACCATCACGAATAAAAAACGTTGGCGTATTATTACCTACAATATCGTGATTACCACGTGCAGTATAAAAACGTAATCCAAATCCGCGTGGGTCACGTTCAGCATCAGCAGACCCCATTTCGCCGCCCACTGTCGAGAAACGCACAAATGTTTCTGTTTGTTTACCCACACCATTAAAATGGTCAGCAATAGTATATTCGCTTAAGTCTTTGGTTAAGGTAAATGTGCCATAAACACCGGTCCCTTTTGCATGCACGACACGCTCAGGAATACGTTCGCGGTTAAAGTGAGCAAGTTTTTCAATTAAGTGCCAATCTTGTAAAAGAACGGCTCACGCTCACCGGCTGATAATGAATTTTGATCATCTGCAATTGGTGCACCGTTTTGACTTGTTAAATAGTTATTTTGATTCATATATTTCTCCTACGTGCGGTCTGTAACCCACTGCTCAATGATGTCGTAAACTGTTGCCATGATGATTTTCCTTACTCAACTCATCAATCGATGGAGTAATAATAAATGCACATTACAATTAATTAAAACGATTAAAACAGATAAGGGTTAACGCTTAAGTAGATTAAGATATATGATTTGCATTGAAAAAATAGATGAGATAATAGGTGGGTAAATTGTCGGAAATAAAAGCCAACATCTACACATTGGCTTTTATAGAGTAACAGATAAATAGACTATTTATTCTCAAGTGCGGGGGCTCTGTATAACTTAACTAGATAATAAAGATCGATCAGTACAATGAAAAAATTCACCAGTGCCACCGGGATAGCGTCAATGGCTAAACCATAGGCCACAAATAAGCCCGCACCAATCAAGTTCCACCAGCGTAGTTTTTTAATGTCTGACATCATCAACGAAATTGCGACAACAACAGAAGCCAAATATCCAACCCACTCCCAGATATTAATACTGTCCATGGATTCTCCTTAAAATAATAGATTTGTCACAATACCGGCCTGCTGTTATCTGTCTATGACAGCCAAGCGATAAATACGTGACAACAAATTAAGCAAAAAACCTTATAAGCGGTATAAAGATATAAGGTGAGCATTTTGCTTTATCGTGTATTCCCCAAAAATACACCGCGCTGCATTTATGATCCCCAGACCAATAAATGTAGCTTAGCGTTCAACTACTGCTGCTGTCATACGTGAAATACAGCATAATTCGCCTGCACTATTGCGGATTAATATTTCCCATACAGAGCTGCGTTTACCAAGGTGTACTGGCTTAGCGACTGCCGTTAGCTCACCATTACGAGAGGCTTTTAAATGGTTGGCGTTAATTTCTTGGCCAACACAATAGTAGCGAGTAAAATCAACGACAAAATTAGCCGCATAACTGGCAACCGTTTCTGCTAACGCGACATTCGCGCCACCATGTACAATCCCCAATGGATTATGTACCGAGGGGTTAGCAGGCATAGTTGCGACCATATAATCATCGCCAATCTCGGTAATTTTAATGCCTAGAGTTTGCATTAATGTGCCTTTTCCCTGCATCCCTGCATCTAAACGTGCACAATCTTCTAAGGTGAAATCTTTAAACCAAATACTCATGACCGCTTTCCATTTTTGTTATTAACAATCCTACCTAGGGTCTGTTGATCTTTGCTGGTTAAATTTTGTTCGAGTTAAAAACGTGTTAATCGAGGCGAATGGATTGATGCCTAGCAATCTAAGCAACTCTTTATTTGCAAAGAATCATTCAACAAAGAGTAAAACGTTTTTAGCCGAACCCTTCGGGCAGCGTTTGTTGGCCATTTTTACTGCGTTATCGACTTTTTATGTAGAATAACTACAACTCAAAGTCTCTGCCTTGTAGAAATGGCCAACAATTCGCTGCAAAAATAACCTTGAAAGATCAACAGACCCTAGTGTACTGTTATAATTAACATTTTTAAAGATAAACAAAAAAGGAGCCGAAGCTCCTTGAGTAATCAATATTGCCATCTGTTTTAACTGACTAATTCGCAGTGGCTTTGGTAAGTCTGGTACCAACGTAATAGTTCAACACGGTTACGCGATTCAGTTTTTCTAAAAATAGAAGAGATATGCGCCTTAACCGTATGCTCACTAATGCATAAACGCTGAGCGATTTCTTTGTTACGTGCCCCACTCGATACTAACTGAATAATGGTACGTTCGCGGTTTGTTAGCCGTTGCATAATGGCTTCAGTTTCTTCCGTTACATCAACATTGGTGTCAAGTTGTTGTACTAAACGCCTAAATATTTTGCTAATCAGTGGTCTGTCATACCACAGCTCATCTGAGACCATTTTACGTAAACCCGTTAACATTAAGTCCATACGCTGGTCACTATACAATAAGCCGCGCACGCCAAGCAGTAAGGCAGACTCCTGATCGAGCGAGCCACGTTCAACTTGGTAAAGTGCCACTGGAACATGGTTAACTAAGCGTGACGCCAGCAAAGGGATGCCTTTTGCATCAAGCGCTGCACCCTTTTGTGAAATGAGATAAAAGTTATTCGAATTTTTATCAAGTTCAAGCTCAGCAGCATGCTTAACAATTCGGGTTTTTAAGCCGATTGATTCAGCTAAAATAGCTAAATGGCATGGTGCGGCGATTTGATGTAAAAACACCAATTCATCGATATTAGAACTCATCACTCTTCTCCCTGAAAAGCTTATTTTTGCTCTTTAACACTTGAGCACATCCTGAGCAACATTCTATACGTAAAGCTCATACCTTGACTAGCCTTAAGTCTTAGACGCGCCGCCTGCTTGTTGTTTATTTTGCTTTGTATTTAATACTTTAGAGTAATAACACTAAGCAGTGCCTTAATCAGTCGAATTAACGCTAGGCCGCTAATTCGCTCAATAAGTTGATGTAATCAGGTGCGGTTCAATTAACAAACACCGTTCTCATAAAGCAATAATAGTAAATTTTTGCTAGTGCATAGGGTTATTATGTCAACCAAAAGTATGAATAAGTCATAAGACTGACAAGCAGCGCTCTTTTATAGACATTCACTCAGCGCATCAACTGAGCAGCAACAACCTTGAAACTCAACCCCTAATGTTTAGAATTAACCATTATTTGTGTAATCTGTTTATTGTGAAGCGGTGTCAGCAATAACAATGCAACTATGCCGCCAATTAACGCTAAAAACATATCAGACTGTGTGTCCCATACGTAACCTTGAGTTCCTAAAAATGCTTCGGCATTCTCACCTGTCGCCGCAGCAACCCACCATTCAATAAGTTCATAAAAAGCAGAAAATGCCAACACAAAACACACCGCTAAAAATTGGCACCAAGCTCCTATTTGCATCACCTGCTTACGAATAAAAACTTCTCGCGCCAAAATGACTGGAATAAACCCCTGAGCAAAGTGACCTACTTTGTCGTAATTATTACGTTCGCTGCCCATCACTTGGGCTAACCAATCAAATAAAGGCACTTCAGCATAGGTAAAACGGGCACCGACGAATAACACGCAGCAGTGAACCAAAATAAGTCCATAAGCCAATGATGTCAGCGGGAAGCTTTTACGACTAAAAAATAAAATGGGTAACGCGATTAACGCCGGGATAGCCTCGAGCCACCAGGTAAAGATGTCTTTAGGATTACTGACAGACCATAGCAATACCATCAGGTAAATAGCCATCCATATTACGCGCATTTTCATCCTAAATTCCTCATCTACGATATTGTTCTTAATTTAAAATATTACTTTAGCCATCTAGCCCTCCACAAGCTCTAAAAAAAGTGCTACTTTGGCATTGCGTCGGAAGTCCGCATTTATATCATAACTATCAGTATATGCATTAACACTAATCGTGTATGCATTAAGCATAAGCACCATTGAATGATAAGAGGGTACCCATATCATGGCGAAACACTCGCTTGACAAGGATAAAATTAAAATCCTGCTGTTGGAGGGCGTACACCAAACTGCGGTTGATGTACTAGAACGTGCAGGTTACACCAATATTGAATATCACAAAGCCTCGTTAGGCGAAGAGGCACTACTTGCTTCGATTAAAGATGCTCACTTTGTTGGGTTACGTTCCCGTACTCAGCTGACTGCAGAAGTATTACACCACGCTGAAAAACTCGTCGCGATTGGTTGTTTTTGTATCGGCACTAATCAAGTTGATTTATCAACCGCTGAAAAGTTGGGTATCCCAGTTTTCAACGCACCGTTTTCTAACACGCGTAGTGTTGCAGAATTAGTGATTGGCGAAATCATTATGTTGATGCGCGGCATTCCACAACGTAATGCTATTTCGCACCGTGGCGGCTGG
Source organism: Shewanella phaeophyticola (assembly GCF_025398315.1). Taxonomy (GTDB): domain Bacteria; phylum Pseudomonadota; class Gammaproteobacteria; order Enterobacterales; family Shewanellaceae; genus Shewanella; species Shewanella phaeophyticola. Next base: position 164,947 of record NZ_JAODOQ010000001.1, on the reverse strand, counting down.
TTAAAAAGCGCCAGTGGCAGTGTTGAAGTTCGTGGTAAAACCTTAGGTGTGATTGGTTATGGCCATATTGGCACTCAGCTAGGTATTTTGGCTGAAACCTTAGGCATGAGAGTGATTTTCTTTGATATCGAAGACAAGTTACCACTGGGTAATGCTTCGCAAATTCATTCAATGGACGATTTACTCGCTCAAGCAGATGTTGTAAGTCTTCACGTACCTGAAACGCCACAAACTAAAGATATGTTTGCTAAAGCTGAATTTGCCAAAATGCGCCAGGGCAGTTTCTTTATTAATGCTTCACGCGGAACCGTCGTTGATATTGAAGACCTCGCAAGTGCATTAAACTCAGAACATTTAGCCGGTGCAGCTATTGACGTATTCCCGGTTGAACCTAAATCAAATGACGATGAATTTATCACGCCATTACGGGGTTTAGACAATGTGCTGCTTACGCCACACATTGGTGGTAGTACTGCAGAAGCTCAGGAAAACATTGGTATTGAAGTAGCTGGTAAGTTAGTTAAATACTCAGATAACGGTTCAACCTTGTCTGCGGTTAACTTCCCTGAAGTGTCTCTTGCACAGCACCGTGGCACCTCACGCTTATTACACATTCACCAAAATCGTCCTGGTGTGTTGATTAAAATCAACCAAGCGTTTTCTGAAAAAGGCATTAACATTGCCGCTCAGTACTTACAAACCACTGCTGAAATCGGTTACGTGGTAATGGAAGTCGACTCAGATCAAGCAGAAGAAGCGTTAGTTGAACTTAAGTCAATTGAAGGCACCATTCGTGCTCGAGTATTGTTTTAAACTAACAACAAATTAACTGGGGTTAATTAAGTTGTTCAAAAAGCTATCTTGTGCGCAAGGTAGCTTTTTTATTGCCTTTAAACCTCAACCCTCTATTGAGTATTGTGTTAATCCGTTACACTTCAAACCATATCGTCTTATTCTTTCGTTAAGGATCGTTATGACCATTTCAGCAAACCAACCAGATTGGGACTTCATCAGCACATCTCCAGCATTAATGTTATCGAGCTTATCTCATATGGGGTTAATCGAAGTAACCGGTGAACAAGGTCGCAGCTTTATCCATGGCCAAGTCACCACCGATATTATCTCATTAACGGCAGACCAATGGAAATGGGGCGCTCACTGCGATCCTAAAGGAAAAATGCTAGCCAGCTTCCGTACATTTGCCATTGCAGACAGCTTGTTTATGCTTATGCCAACATCAACCCTTGAGCTTGATTTACCGCAACTAAAAAAATACGCGGTATTTAGCAAAGCAGAGCTCAGCGATGTCAGTAGCCAATATCAAATTATTGGCGTAGCGGGCAATGAGGCGCAAGCATTTATCACCCAACAATTTGGTGATGTATCAGCAGCGTTAACCTTGGTTGATGGTGGTGCGGTATTGCGCGATGGTGAGCGTTTTATTGTCATCATTGCTCATGATAAAGCCGCGGCATTAATCAGTGCCTCACAACAAACACTGGTTGACGCTAAGGCATGGCAAGCATTAGAAATCAAAGCGGGCTACCCTAATATTGACGCAAGCCACTCAGGCCAATACGTTGCACAAATGTGTAACCTACAAGCCATTGATGGGATCAGCTTCAATAAAGGCTGTTATATGGTCAGGAAACCATTGCCAGAATGAAATACCGTGGAGGTAACAAACGTGCACTGTATATTTTGTCTGGCACTACCAACACAGCCATTAACACCGAAACCCAATTAGAAATCGCCTTAGAAGATGGTTTCCGTCGTGGCGGTAATATTATTGAGTGCGTACAACAAGGTGAAAATGTTTTGCTGACCGCTGTATTAGCTAACGATACCGAAAACACTGCAAAGCTGCGGATTGCAGACGATGAATGCTCACAATTAAGCATTATTGAGCTGCCATATTCATTAGTCGATGCTTAATTAAATCAGCATGTTAATCTATTAAAGCGAGCCTTAGGTTCGCTTTTTTATTTTTGAACATTTGCGCTTTATATGACGTATATTGTTGTTATTATGATGACATTAAGCGGTTTTATATGACTGCATTAATGGAGCGGTAACCACATTCGTTATGGAGCGACTATGACCAGCATTGTCACCTTAGACAGCATCAACAAAGGATTTCGAGATGGTGAGTCATTCCATTGTGTACTGCAGCAAGTCAGCCTCACACTGCACCAAGGGCAAACCATTGCGTTAACGGGTCCTAGTGGCAGCGGCAAAAGCACCTTACTGAACATTATTGGCGGCTTTGAAACTATCGACAGTGGCGACATGTTAATCCGCCAAGGTGACACGCTGCATTCGGTGACTCAGTGGCAAGACAAACACTGGAGCCAATATCGCCGCCAATCACTTGGAGTGATATTTCAGCAGTTTAACTTACTGACGCCCCTTAATGTCCGCGACAATATTCAATTTTCATTGGCTCTCAATCAATTGAGCTGGAGCCCCTGGTGTGACGAATTATGCCACCAACTCGGACTGACACCACTACTTGATCGCAGTGTTGAAAATCTTTCTGGCGGACAGCAACAGCGAGTTGCCATTGCACGCGCCTTAGCACACAAGCCGCAATTAATTTTGGCCGACGAACCCACAGGTAACCTTGACCAGCACGCCGGGCTGCAAGTGATGCAATTGCTCACCGACTTAGCTAAACAAGCCAATTGTTGTATTTTGATGGTGACTCACAGCGAAGAGTGTGCACAGTTTATGCAACATCGCTGGCACGTTGAAAACCAACAAATTGTCGTCAACCCTGCCGATAGCCAGCTGCAAGGGTAAGCCAATGAAAACAGACGCATTCGCCGCTCGCCGCTTACTACTGTGTTTGCGCTTGTTTGCCAGCCATTATCGCCATGCACCTTTACAAGCCAGTGCCATTTTACTCGGAATTATGCTGGCCGTGACTTTACTGATTGGTGTGTATGCCACGAATGCCAACGCCAAACAAAGCTATGGCAATGTGTCGGAGCTGCTTAGCAAGCAAGCCAGGGTATCCATTAGTCACCTCACACAAGACACTATCAACGAAGCCATTTATTTTACGCTAGCCAATGCTGGTTTTGACGCAATAGCGAGTATTGAAGGCGTGGCGACTGATGATCAAGGGCGCTTATGGCGAGTCAATAGCAGCGATATTATTGCCGCGATAAGCACAGGGTTAACCCAGGATGAGCAAGCAAGCTCATCAGTGGCTTCGGTCAATATCCCACTGGCCGAATTGCTCGCTGGCCAACCCAAAGTATTGATGTCTGCAAGTCAGCAGGAGCGTATTAATAAGGTGACCAATCAATCGCAAACTATCACCTTAAATAATATCCCGCTAGACATAGTGACCATTGATGAGCAATGGGGATTAGGCTCTGCCCTACTCGCCGATATTTCGTTAGCGCAGCCACTGCTTAACATGCAAGGCAAGTTGAGCTACATTGCGGTATTCAACGCCAGTAAAGCTGAAACCGACAGCGAGCTTATCACTCGCCTCACATACACCTTAACTCAAGCAGGCGTAGACACCAGCCAATTACGCTTTACCACCAAAAGTAGTGAGGGTGAGTCTCTTAGCGCGTTAACGGCCAGTTTTCATTTAAACCTGGATGCCATGAGCATGTTGGCGTTTGTTGTAGGCTTATTTATTGCCTACAACGGTGTGCGTTATAGCTTAATGAAACGCCAAAAACTGTTAGTGCAAATTATGCAACAAGGGGTTGATCGTCGCACAGTGATGCTTGCCTTAAGCCTTGAGATCATCTGCTTAGTGTTTATAGGTTGTGTGTTAGGTTTTATTGTTGGCTTACAGTTGTCGCAATGGTTACAGCCCATGGTTGCCCTTACACTAGAGCAGTTGTATGGCGCTAAACTGTTACCGGGTAACTGGCAATGGCAATGGTTTGCGCAAGCACTTGCCCTGACATTGTCTGCCGCCTTTGCCGCCTGCATCCCAATGTTGCTTAGCTTGGTCAATACCCCACTTGCACAAGGGGCACAAAAACAGCCGCAAAATAAACAATTTAATATCATTCATCGACGCCAGTTTATTATCGCGGTGATATTGTTATTACTGTGCAGCGTCGCTTTCGCCTTTACCGAACAATATCGCCATAGCTTAGTGTTATTAGGCGCGTTAGTCGTCGCCATCCCATTATTATTGCCACAATGCCTACATTGGGTGGTAAATCGACTCAGTGCAGCCATGCCCAAAGGATTGTGGCAATACGTGGTTGCTGAAACCAAAGAGATTATTGCCCCGCTTGCGCTCGCCATGATGGCCATTTTACTGGCATTGTGCGCCAATATTGCAATGAACACTTTGGTTGGTAGTTTTGAAATCACCTTAAAAAAATGGCTCGATGCACGTTTGCATGCTGATTTATATATTAGGCCAAACCCGAATCAAATGGAGGCGTTGATTATACTGTTGGCTAACGATCCTAAAGTGGAGGCTATTTATGAGCAATGGACCGTAGATAGCAGCCTCAGCCGGACTGAAACACCGCAAACTCAAGTGCCTATTAACCTTGTCAGTCGCGACCATTTATCGTTAACTGACACAACGGTATTTAAGATAACCGCGGATAATTTTTGGCCAGCATTTACTGCAGGTCACAGCATTATGATCAGTGAGCCATTGTCGATAAAATATCAGCTCAACATTGGCGATAAAGTACAATTATCACAACTGCAACAACATACATTAACCGTTGGTGCAATTTATTATGATTATGGCAATCCTAAAGGCGAAGTCCTTATTAGCCAGTCATTATGGCGACAATCTCCTTTGCCGACAAAACCTTTCAGTTTGGCTGTCACTTATCAAGGTGAGCTAAGCACATTACAAAATAGCATTAGTCAGCAGCTCAACTTGTCATCGGCGTACATGTACAGTCAACAACGGATTAAAACCGAAGCCATTACCATATTTAATAAAACTTTCTCAATTACTGTCGTGCTCAACAGCTTAACTTTATTAGTTGCCGCTATAGGTTTATTCAGCGCCTGCGTGATGCTCACCCAGGCGAGGCAAGCGCCTTTGGCGCGCTTATATGCTCTCGGCGTGAGTCGCAATCAATTACGTTTAATGGTCGTTGTGCAAATGTTATTTATTGTATTGTTAACCTGCCTCGTGGCATTACCAATGGGCGCATTGCTAGGTTATTTGTTGATCCATAAAGTGACCTTACAAGCCTTTGGTTGGAGTATTGCGATGATTTGGGATTGGGCTGCTTATGGTCAGGTTGTTGTTATCGCGATCATCAGTTGCTTACTGGCGGTGAGCTTACCTTTATATTGGCAAACCCGAAAACCCTTAATATCCAGTTTACAACAGGAAGCATTATGATCTCTGCTACAGGCAAAAAAGTGTTCAGTATCAGCTTAGTCACAATGGCCTTTGGTGCTTTGTTATCTGCCTGCTCTCCTGCGCCAGAGACTCATGAACAATCAACAACTATCAGTAATATGTCAGCACAATCATCAGCTGGCTACAGTGAGGTTGTTCAAGGTAAAACCTTGCAATTTCCACGCGATCATTTAGCCCACAATGACTACAAAATTGAATGGTGGTATTTAACCGCAAATTTAACCACCAGCAAAGGCGAAGATGTCGGCGTACAGTGAATCTAATTTAGGATAGGTATGACGCCGCCAACCGAACAACAGGCAACAACTGAAAACGACTGGAGTAGCAATCAACTTTACATAGCTCATGCAGCTGTCACGTCAAAAGATGAGCACCTTACGGCTGAAAAATGGTCACGGGCACATCCAAAACTCGCCAGTGTCAGCCCAGCTCCCTTTACCGTCCACCTGCAAAACTGGCAATGGCAAAGTCAATCTGATGGCCTGTTTCCGGCGACATTAACGGTCAACAACCCAGCGTTTCATTATCAACTGCAACTCAGTAGCCAACAGCCTATTCAATTACAAGGCGATAAAGGCTATAGCAGTAAGAGTGCTGACCAAGCTGTCGCCTCATATTATTACAGCCAACCCTTTATTGATGTTACAGGAGAGATAACTCGCCATGGCGTCACCGAAAAAGTCAGCGGTAAAGCCTGGTTAGATAGGGAGTGGAGTTCGCAATTTCTCACTAAAGCGCAACAAGGATGGGACTGGTTTTCTCTTAGGTTAAATGACGACTCAACCTTAATGGCCTTTAGGTTGCGGGGCGACACAGAGCAAGATCATTTCTACAGTGCTAGACGTATGTATGCCGACGGTAGCGGCCGTAATATCAATAGTCGTGATAATCCAGGCGATATAGATATGCAGCCTACACAGTGGCAACAAACCGCGCTTGGTAAGCATCCCATTGCTTGGCGTATTAGTATAAACAGCGAAGCCATTGACCTGACCACCCAAGCCGTTAACCCCAATAGTGACATGCTAGTGTCCACCTCGTACTGGGAAGGACCCATTAATATTCAAGGTAGCCATCAAGGCCAAGGTTATATGGAGTTAACGGGGTATCGTTAACCATAAGAGCTACCTATAAAGAGATTTATCTTTACGATTAACGTAAATCGGGCTGCCATTAACCTTAACCTAAACCTGCTGCAATTCTTCAATCGTCGATAAAACCCACACCCCATACGCACTAAGCTTTACAAGCTATGTCTAAAACAAGATTGCCCTAATTGTTAAAGTGAGATTTACATCACGCGAAAAAATGTGACCTTGAACAACTATTAACCACTATACCCATTCAGAGGTATACCCATAAAAATAGTAAGGTCTAGACTTATTTCATCACGTCACCTCCAATGACTATCACGCACCAAGAACAACATTCTAAGAGTGAGGAACACCATGAGCATAAGCCGTCGCGAGTTTTTAAAAGCCAACGCCGCTGCCGCAGCAGCATCGGCTGTGGGTATCGCTATTCCAATTAATATGGTTCACGCCGCAGAAGGCAAAACGGACATCACATGGGACAAAGCCCCATGTCGTTTTTGTGGTGTCGGCTGTAGCGTATTAGTTGGTACCAAAAATGGCAAAGTTGTCGCAACCAAAGGCGACCCAGAAAGCCCAGTTAATAAAGGCCTAAATTGTATTAAAGGCTACTTCTTGTCAAAAATCATGTACGGCAAAGACCGTCTAACAACGCCATTGCTTAGAATGAAAGATGGCAAATACGACAAAGAAGGTGATTTTACCCCTGTCAGCTGGGATGTCGCATTCGACACTATGGCTGATAAATGGAAAGCCAGTATTGCCAAAAAAGGCCACAACGTCAGTAGGTATGTTCGGTTCAGGTCAATGGACCGTTTGGGAAGGTTACGCAGCATCAAAATTACATAAAGCGGGCTTTTTAACCAATAACATCGACCCTAATGCACGTCACTGTATGGCATCTGCGGTAGGCGGGTTTATGCGTACCTTTGGTATTGATGAACCAATGGGTTGTTACGACGATATTGAAGCCGGTGACAACTTTGTGCTTTGGGGCGCTAACATGGCAGAAATGCACCCAATTTTATGGGCTCGCTTAACTGACCGTCGTTTAAGCCATAAAGACGCTAAAGTACATGTGTTATCAACCTATGAAAACCGCAGCTTCGACCTTGCTGATAACCCTATGATTTTTAAACCACAAACTGACCTTGTGATTTTAAACTTCATTGCTAACTACATTATTCAAAACAATGCGGTAAACAAAGACTTTGTTAGCAAACATACTAACTTTGCCCTTGGTGTAACAGATATTGGTTATGGTTTACGTCCGGAACACCCATTAGAGAAGAAAGCCAAAAACTCTGGTAACGGTGGCTCTAAACCAATTAGTTTTGAAGAGTATGCCAAGTTTGTGAGCACTTATACTGTTGAATACGCCTCAGAAATGAGTGGTGTTCCGGTTGAAAACCTTATTACGCTAGCCAAAGTTTATGCCGACCCTAAGCAGAAAGTGATGAGCTTATGGACAATGGGTATTAACCAGCATACTCGTGGTGTGTGGGCAAATAACATGCTTTACAACATCCACTTATTAACCGGTAAAATTGCTACCCCAGGCAATAGTCCATTCTCGTTAACAGGTCAGCCATCAGCTTGTGGTACTGCACGTGAAGTCGGTACATTTGCTCACCGCTTACCAGCAGACATGGTCGTAAAAAACCCTAAGCATCGTGAAATAACCGAAAAACTTTGGCAATTGCCTGCAGGCACAATTCCACCGAAGCCTGGTTATCATGCCGTGCTGCAAAGCCGTATGTTAAAAGATGGCAAATTAAATTGTTACTGGACCATGTGTACCAACAACATGCAAGCCGGCTCCAAATATTAACGATGAGATTTACCCTGGTTTCCGTAACCCAGAAAACTTTATTGTTGTGTCAGATCCATACCCAACAGTCAGTGCTATGGCTGCTGACCTAATTTTACCAACCGCAATGTGGGTTGAAAAAGAGGGTGCATACGGTAATGCTGAACGTCGTACTCATATGTGGCATCAACAAGTTAAACCACCAGAAGGCGCTAAATCTGATTTATGGCAACTGGTTGAGTTTTCAAAACGTTTTAAAGTATCAGAAGTATGGCCAGCAGAGTTAATCGCCAAGCAACCAGATGTTGCTGATAAAACCTTATACGACGTATTGTTTGCTAACGGTGAAGTCAACAAATATCCGGCTGAGCAATGTAAAGGCGCATACAACGACGAAAGTGAGCACTTCGGTTTCTACCTACAAAAAGGTCTATTCGAAGAATATGCTAAATTTGGTCGCGGCCACGCTCATGATTTAGACGCCTTTGACAACTACCATGAAAACCGTGGTAAACGCTGGCCTGTCATTAACGGTAAAGAAACTTTACGCCGCTTTGTTGAAGGTAGCGATCCTTATGTTAAGGCTGGCGAAGGCTTTAACTTCTATGGCAAGCCAGATGGTCGAGCGGTTATTTTTGCCCTGCCTTACGAGCCAGCCGCAGAAGAGCCAAACAAAGAATTCGACCTATGGATGTCAACGAGTAGTGTACTAGAACATTGGCACACTGGTTCAATGACAGCCCGCGTACCTGAGCTTCAACGCGCTTATTCTGATGCACAAATCTTTATGCACCCTGAAGATGCTAAATCACGTGGTTTAAAACGTGGTGACGAAGTTGTTGTTGCCTCTCCACGCGGTGAAGTGAAAACACGTGTTGAAACCAAAGGCCGTAACAAGCCACCTCAAGGCGTAGTATTTATGCCGTTCTTTGATGCGCGCCAATTAGTCAACAAACTGATACTCGATGCAACTGACCCGCTGTCAAAAGAGACAGACTTCAAGAAGTGTCCTGTAAAAGTGATGAAGGCTTAGTCAATAATTAAGTGCATAAACGGAAAGTCATGTTATGAGCAAAACAAATAGCAAATTAGCAAGTGTAAGCGGTGTAAACCGCAGACAGTTTCTTGCCACAACGGCTAAAGCCAGTTGTGTGATGGGTATGGCCGGATTGGGGCTAACAACGGTTGCCACTCAATCTAGTCAACTTGACCCATTTGCTATTCGCCCGCCAGGTGCATTGGCAGAAGACGATTTTCTCTCGGCGTGTGTTCGCTGCGGTTTGTGCGTAGAGGCTTGCCCCTACGACACCCTTAAACTGGCTCGCTGGTTTGACGGCGCGGCAACTGGCACACCTTATTTTACTGCGCGTAGCATTCCATGTGAAATGTGCGATGACATCCCTTGTGTTAAAGCTTGCCCTAGCGGTTCGCTTGAACACAAGTTAGACAACATCGACGACGCAAAAATGGGGATTGCGGTTCTCATTGATGAGAAAAATTGCCTTAATTATCGAGGTTTACGCTGTGATGTCTGTTATCGGGTTTGCCCATTAATTGACAAAGCCATCACATTAGAACTGCAACGTAATGAAAAAAGCGGTCACCATGCAATGTTTTTACCCACTATCAACCCAGATGTATGTACGGGATGTGGCAAGTGTGAACATGCCTGCGTGACAGAACAAGCAGTGATAAAAGTATTACCAAGCCACATAGCACTGGGTAAAGCTGCTGCTCATGATACTTACCAACACACCGAAGAAACCACACTTGAGATGTTAAATAAGGGGCTGTCTTTATGATCAATCAACATCGTTCAGCCTCTAAATCAACCACACGTTTTGGCCATGCGGCTGTCACAGAATTAGGGTGGTGGCGAGCACACCGCTTCCTTATTTTGCGCAGATTGTCGCAACTTAGCGTGCTGAGTTTATTTGCCATTGGCTACTTTTTTAGGTTTATGGCTTTTTAAAGGTAATCTCTCAAGCAGTTTATTACTGGACACTATTCCATTAAGTGACCCATTAGCCACATTGCAAGTGCTGATGAGTGGCCACTGGCCAGAGCTAAGCTTATTACTCGGCGCCGTTATCGTAGTAGGGATTTATGCCCTACTGGGTGGCAGAGTATTTTGCAGTTGGGTATGTCCAGTTAATATCATCACAGATTTAGCCAGCTGGACTAGGCGTAGATTATCTCTGCCTCGTACTAGTGAAATACCGCAAAATCTGCGCTACTACATGCTAGCACTTGTGTTGATATTACCTATCCTGACAGGTTTTACGGTTTGGGAATGGTTGAACCCAGTACCCATCGTCTATCGTGCACTATTATTTGGTGCAGGGAGTGGATTATGGATATTGGCAGTGATTTTTTTGCTCGACACCTTTGTGGTTGAACGAGCATGGTGTAGCCATTTATGCCCGACAGGTGCGTTATTTTCGCTGATAGGTAAAGTTAGCCCAGTAAAAGTAGCTGCCGTAAGGGCTGATGCATGCGACAACTGTATGGATTGTTTTACTGTTTGCCCTGAACGTCAGGTGTTAAAACCTGTGCTTAAAAAAGGCAGTACTCAACCATTTATATTAAACAGTGACTGTACGCTTTGTGGCCGTTGTATTGATGTTTGTGCACCGCGCGTATTCCAATATAAAAACCGATTTAATTCAAAATACTCGAACAGAATTCCTCTTAAGGTGGAGAGCAAGTTATGAAAAAATTAATCACTTTAGCAGCCGTAATGCTAGCGATTAGCGCTTACTCAGGTCAGCAAGCACATGCCAATCCAGAACCTGTAAAATTATCGTCTCTTGCAGGTGACTCTCAAGTAACAGATGTACGCCCTGCTGACGAAATGCCGGTTTACCCAAAACGTGGCACCGCGGTCGAACGTACTTTTGTACATCAACCACCGATTATTCCGCATAAAGCGACCTACTCAATCAGTACTGATAAAAATGGTTGTTTAAGCTGCCACAGTTGGGACAAGGCCAAGCGCATGAAAGCAACACCAGTCGATACATCACACGTGATGGACGACAAGGGCACTGTAAAAGGTATGTACTACTTTTGCGACCAATGCCATGTACCACAAGCTGAAAACAAACAGCAACTGGTAGAAAACACCTTTAACTAGTCTGCTCCCCCCGATTAAGACTTTACCGCTTGCTTGCAAGCGGTTTTTTTCTTTACGATTTATAAAACAATATCCAATAAAAAACCCAGCTTATGCTGGGTTTATTGTTTGTTGCGCTTGTTGAGTGACTGATGTACTCGGTTCGGCAACTTTTGCGGTGGTACTTGATGATTGCTCTTCTTGTGCCATTGGCATCGCTGCTTGCCACAATGCGCCAACCCATAAACTTGATGTTGTTTTCATGATGATTACTCCGTTTCTGTTAACAAGTTCAAAGTAATGGATTGCGGTTTATCAGTAAAATGAATAATTAACTCTCACTAGATTCCAAAATCGCATGAATATACCAATCAAGAGCTTACGTTGTTTTCTGACCGTTGTTGAGACAGAAAACTTCACCAGAGCCGCACAAAAGTGTTTTATGACTCAGCCCACATTGAGCAAAATTATTCAGCGAATTGAAGACAATGTTGGCGAACAATTGCTGATCCGCAACAATCAAAGTGTTGAGCTGACTCAAGCCGGTCGTATCTTTGCCCAAAGTGCGCAAGAGATATTAGGTCATTGGCATCGTCTGCAAGAAGACATGAGCAACCTACGAGGATTAAAGTCCGGAGAACTAAGACTCGGCGTATGCCCAATGATGAGCAGTCTTATTATAGGCTTACTGACTCAGTATCGACAAAAATACCCAGGCATCGCACTACAGATGTACGAATACGGGGGGTTTGGCTGCGAGCAAGCGTTGATTAACAATAGCCTTGATATCGCGTTTACCGCGCTACCAACAACTCATAAACATGAGTTAGCTAATCAACCATTAACAAAGTACCCATTACTTGCTTGCTTACCAGAAGGCCATCCACTGACACACAAAGCTAACATTACTTGGCACGACTTTGAGTCATACCCGTTTATTTTATACAACGAGGACTTCTCATTAGCCAAATTAATTAATCGCCTCAGCCGTAAAGCAGGTGTGCAACTCAATATCGCTTTTAGGAGTGGTCAATGGGATTTTATCGCCGCCATGGTTGAAGCCAATATGGGCATTGCCATATTACCCGAACCGATTTGTCAGCGCTTAACGGCCAGCAAGTTAGTGTTTAAACCAATGCAACCTGCAATGACTTGGGATCTTGCGTTAATATGGCGTCAAAATCTTCCGCTTACGCCACCAGCACAAGCGTTACTATCGCTCAGTACGCCGAATGCGGCTAACCCTCAAAATCCTTTGTAAATCGCAGGCATAAAAAAACCGCTGCCTAGGCAACGGTTTTTATCAGCAGAAAGTTAAGAATTACTTCTTAGCTTCAGCAGCCTTACGCTCTTTAACTTGAGCAACTACTTTTTCAGATACGCTGTTAGGACAAGCTGAGTAGTGAGCAAATTCCATAGAGAATTGGCCACGACCTGAAGTCATAGTACGTAGTGAACCGATATAACCGAACATTTCTGATAACGGTACGTCAGCTTTAATACGAACACCAGTAACACCAGCGTTTTGGTCTTTGATCATACCGCGACGACGGTTAAGGTCACCAATTACGTCACCAACGTTGTCATCTGGGCTGAACACGTCAACTTTCATGATAGGCTCAAGAAGTTGTGGCTTAGCTTTAGCGATAGACTGACGGAACGCGCCTTTAGCAGCGATTTCGAACGCGATAGCTGACGAGTCAACTGCGTGGAAAGCACCGTCGGTTAGTTCAAATTCAACGTCTAACACTGGGAAGCCAGCGATAGTACCGGTGTTCATCATGCTAGCGAAACCTTTCTGAACCGCAGGCCAGAATTCTTTAGGTACGTTACCACCAACAACAGATGACTTAAACACGAAACCAGTGTTTGGTTCACCAGGACGGATAACATAGTCAATCTTACCAAACTGACCAGAACCACCAGACTGTTTCTTATGCGTGTAGCTATCTTCAACTTGTGCAGTGATAGTTTCACGGTAAGCAACTTGTGGTTCACCAACGATAAGTTCAACACCGTAAGTACGCTTAAGGATGTCTACTTTAATGTCTAAGTGAAGCTCACCCATACCTTTAAGGATGGTTTCACCTGAATCTTCGTCAGTTTCAACACGGAAAGATGGATCTTCTGCAATCATTTTACCGATAGCGATACCCATTTTCTCACTGCCGCCTTTATCTTTTGGCGCAACAGCAATAGAGATAACAGGCTCTGGGAACACCATGGCTTCAAGAGTACATGGGTGTTTCACGTCACATAAAGTGTGACCAGTTTGTACGTTCTTCATACCAACGATAGCGATAATGTCACCAGCTTGTGCTGATTCAAGTTCGTTACGTTCGTCTGCTTGCATCTCAACCATACGGCCAACACGCTCAGTTTTACCTGTAGCAGAGTTAAGGATGGTGTCACCCTTCTTGATACGGCCTGAGTAGATACGTACGAATGTTAATGCACCAAAACGGTCATCCATAATCTTGAATGCTAATGCTTTTAATGGAGCATCTGCGTCAACGATTGCGAACTCACCAGTTTCGTTACCTTCTTCGTCAGTTAGTGGTTGTGGATCAACTTCAACTGGATCGGGTAGGTAATCAACAACTGCGTCTAGTAATAACTGCATACCTTTGTTTTTGAATGCGCTACCACAGTATGTTGGGAAGAATGCCATTGTACGAGTACCCGCACGGATACAACGCTTGATGTCTTCCATTGATGGTTCAGTACCATCCATGTAAGCTTCCATTAGGTCATCGTCTTGCTCAACAGCAGTTTCGATTAACATTTCACGGTATTCTTCTACTAAGTCAACCATGTCCGCAGGAACATCTTCGATTGAGTAGTTTTCAGCTTGTCCAGTTTCGTCCCATACCCACGCTTTGCGAGTTAATAGGTCAACAACACCTGTAAATTGGTCTTCGATACCAATTGGTAGAACCATAACCAGTGGGTTAGCCGCTAAAACGTCTTTAGTTTGCTTAACAACACGTAAGAAGTCAGCACCCATACGGTCTAACTTGTTTACGAAGATGATACGCGAAACTTCAGAATCGTTAGCATAACGCCAGTTAGTTTCAGACTGTGGCTCTACGCCGCCTGAACCACAAAATACACCGATACCACCGTCAAGCACTTTAAGCGAACGGTAAACTTCAACGGTGAAGTCAACGTGGCCAGGGGTGTCGATAACGTTGAAACGGTGGTCTTTCCAGAAACAGCTTACTGCTGCTGACTGAATGGTAATACCGCGCTCAGCTTCCTGTTCCATGAAGTCAGTGGTTGATTCACCATCATGTACTTCACCGATCTTATGGATCTTACCGGTTAGCTTAAGGATACGCTCGGTGGTCGTGGTTTTACCCGCGTCAACGTGAGCGAAGATACCAATGTTTCTGTATTTGGATAATTCGGTCATGATTCAACTTTAATGATTAGTTTAAGAAGTAGACGGAGCATGCGAAAAAGAACCGACACACCGCACATCAGGTTATTAAGGCGCATATTGTAAATTGGAACCTTGCTGGGCGCAAATGGCTGTTGCAATATTTATTTGTTTTTAGCATAAAAAACACAAAAAAAATGCAGTTATTTTCGATAAAACAATAGATTAAAAATAATAGATTATTTTTTAATCTATTGAGTTTTTACGCTTAAAATTCATAAAAATGGTCTTCTAAGAGAAAAACGGCACAATTATTGTTAATACCACTTAAAATAGACGATGGTTTTAGATGGGTTTAATAGAGGCTTACGCAAAATTAAGCACAACAATATCGATTTCGACCTGTTCTTTTAGCTTGCAATAACGCCATATCTGCACGTTCAAAGCAATGTTGAATCGACTCATGTTCACCGAGCATGGCAATCCCAAAACTGCAGGTGACTTTAATATTGTTATCAAATGAAAAATCTTGAAGTTCTTGGGCAATTCGTTGGCACAATTCTTTGGCACCTTGAATATCAACATGCTGACAAACAATAACAAATTCTTCTCCGCCCCAGCGAGCCACAACATCAGCATCGCGAACCGATGCTTGCAACACTTGAGCAACCTGTACCAATATTTTGTCACCCATGACATGACCATGTATGTCATTAATCGTTTTGAAAAAATCGATATCGATGATCACAAGACTCACACGATCATTGTCATATGCGCGCTCATCATTCAAAAAAGTTTGGTTGAAATAATGACGGTTATACAATTTAGTTAATGGGTCATGCTGAGCTAAAAAGTCTAAGTCACTGTTTTTTATTTCTAACTCATGCTGCAATTTTTGTAGTTCTTTATTGTTTGCGGTGAGGTGAAGATTGTACTTAGTCATACTAATCGTTCGATACAATAAAAATAGAATAAACAGTCCTAAGGCCCTAGCACCTGAAAGACCAAACTGTAGTCAATATCTTCTATCACTGTAATGTTATGCCATTTTTTATAAATCGAAATATGATCTGCATGTGTTACTTTTGCCAACCCCGCATTAAGCTTTGCCAGTAAAGCTTGCTTGGAATGAATGACCCCTAAACGCAGCTCGTCTTCAGGATTCACCCCAACCGGCAATTTTTAATGAAGTCAGACCTTGTTGTTGTATATACGCGTTCACTGAAAACATTGAACCAACAAATACGTCTACTTCTCCTTGAGCTACTTTCTCTAAACCTTCACGTTCACTATCTGTTAACACCGTATCGATATTAGGATAATACTGTTGAATGTATTCAACTAAACGATAGTCTTTAGGGATAGCAAGCGTTCGCTGACCAATATGTTCAAAGCCTTGTAAAAATGGTTGGCTTTTGAGTGAGACAAGTACATTGGGGGATTTAAAAAAATGTCACTAAATAGCAGATATTCGTCTCGTTTAAGCGTTTGATTCAACATGGGTGTTAGCTCGCACTTTCCCTGTTGAAGCAACTCCAAGCTCTGTCGCCATGATGATGTAGGCACTAACACAAAACTGAGTTCGGTATAACCTGTCAATAATTTAAGGTAATCTGATGATATTCCGGTATGACGCCCATCAATAATTGCCTCGTAGGGTAACCAATCAGGGTCAACACAATAACGAACCACATAGTCATCTTTAGAAGGAGCCGAATTATCCGCTTCTGCAAACGCAAAAGTAGGTGATATCAAGTTGAGAGAAACTAACACAATTGCGCTTGTTAACAACGCACAAAGTAACACCCTACCTTTATGATTAAACACTACGGGCACCCAATGACATTTCAAAATCAGTTTGTATTGAGTGAAGTGTAGTATAAACAACCAAAAGTATGACAAAAAAATACCCGCCATTGGGCGGGTACTTTATTCAACAATCACGAGTGCGAGTTAAGCCTCTACAGGCGATATCACAAACAGTAAGTCACCTTGCGAGACTTGTTGACCATTGCTATTGAGAATTCGCTCAATACGATACTTTTGATCTTCAGGATATAACACACCGCTTTGACGATTAAAGCCAGCTAACGTCACCTGAGAGAACATCTTCATCGCTTCCATTAGCGCTAAATTTTGCTCTACAGTGACAATATCGCCCTCTTTAACGAAGTCTGCTTCACCTGGCGCTGGAGAGGTATAGAAAATGCCTGCACCTTGTGCCAAGACTTTAAGCTCGTTACTTTCGCCAACACGTAAAGATTCAGTATCCACAGGCATTGCTTCTGCAGCAGCTTCCATTTCAGCAATCAATGCTGGAATATCTAACTCAGCCATTAAACGTGGCAAGTAGTTCGTGTCATACACACCTTCATTGAAAGTAGGATCTTTAAGGATCAGCTTTAACAACGGTATGTTAGTCGCAATACCTTTAATCACTACGCTATCTAAGTAAGCGTACATTTTAGCTACGACATCGGCACGGTCTTTACCACGAATGATGATTTGGGCAATTAAGCTGTCGTAATATGGCGACACTTCTTTACCGGCTTCAGCAATCGAGATGATTTCTACATCGTCACGTTGTGGTAGAACACATTCTGTAATCTTACCTGGATTAGGGATCAACTGCAGAATACCTTGGCTATCAAGGGCTGCTTTTTCGGCAGTAACACGCACTTCCATCGCATACCCTTGCTCAACCGGTTCGAGTTTCTCAATTGAACGACCAGCGGCAATATCAAACTGTGCACTCACAATATCAATACCAGAGGTGGCTTCGGTCACAGGATGCTCGACCTGAAGGCGCGTGTTCATTTCCATGAAGTACACTTCATTAGCATCAAGGTTATAAATAAACTCAACAGTACCCGCGCCCATGTAATCGGTCGCATCACCTAAGGCACGAGTGTATTCCATCACGCGTTGCTTAAGCTCTCCAGGTAGCATTGTAGAACCAGACTCTTCAATCACTTTCTGGTTGTTACGTTGTACAGAACAGTCACGAATACCCAGTACTTTAGTATTGCCAAACTTGTCACGCAGCAACTGCACTTCAATGTGGCGTAATGAGGTAACGTATTTCTCTAAATACAAGTCACCATTACCAAATGCAGCCGCGGCTTCTGTTGCGGTTTTTTGGAATAAACCAATCATGTCTTCAGAGCGTTTAACCACCTGAATACCTTTACCGCCTCCACCTTGTACCGCTTTAAGCAGAACTGGATAGCCAATTTCAGACGCCACATTCACCGCTTGTTCTGCGTTGGTCAAAATACCGTGGCTACCTGGCACTACTGGCACGTTGTGCGCCTGTGATGTATGGATAGCGTTAGACTTGTTACCCATGGTTGTCATTGAGTGCACACTTGAGTGCAACGAAGTTAACACCGTTGTTAACACATAATGCAGCAAACTGTGGGCTTTCAGATAAGAATCCAATTCCTGGGTGTAATGCATCTACATCTTCATACTCTGCGACTTTTAATACAGAATAAGCATTAAGGTAACTTTCATCTGATGTATTACCACCAATACAAACCAGTTTATCGTTTTCTTTCAGCATGTCTGCTGGTACAGAGGTCATATCAGGATCTGACGCCACTAATACCACATTGATATTGTTATCATGCGCTTTACGGATCAATTTAACCGCAGTACAACCACGCGCATGCACTAATACCTTGTCGATTGGCTTCATCAATGCACGTGGGTCGTCTTGCACAATCTCTTCTTCTACTTCTACCACTTCTGGCACAAGTGAAGATAATGCTTTGCTGATCACCTCTTCAATGTTAACCGAAGGTAGCGGCATTAACGGATCAATTCCAGATAGCTGTGTATCTAGTGTTTCGCAGAATGGATTATGCACCAATGCAGTCATCGCACCCGGTACTTTAGACAAGTAGTTAGATAGCGTTGCTGTTGACGGTAAATAAGCCGGTACCACCATTTGGCCTGCGAACGGCATATTAGTGCCAGACAAGTAATAGGTTTGCACTAATGGGTGAGTCACAAAACTCGCCTGCGCACCACCGGTACAGTCACCAAAACCAAACATCAATACAGGCAATTCGTTATCACGAATAAAACGCGTAATGCGGTCGTTAACTACAGCCATTGAGAATAGCGCCGCAGCACCTTCTTTAGTCTGCATACCACCCGAGCTGATAAAGCAAATAACCGGTAACTTACGCTTCGCACATTCAATTAATAACGCGCTGAATTTCTCAGCACTGGCCATATCAAATGCACCGGCTTGGAATGCAGTATTTGAAACCGCCACACCCACGCGCAGCTTAGTGCCATTGTTGTCAAAATCAGCTAAGCCAGTAATCAAACCACAAGGACGGATCTTTTTATCAATGGCATCTTCAATTGATAAACGGAAACCCGGGAAGTTAAGCAAGTTAGCTGACATTTTGTCGGCATCAACTTCATCAAACTTAGTAAAGAACTGTTTGATGATATTTTCCCACCCCATCTTGCCTTGCTTTTTCTCTTCGCGAAGTACTTTTTGAATCAGTAAGTCTTGGTAACCCATGGTCAAGCGGTTCCAGAAATCCTTACGACGACCAATACGCACAGGGTTAATTGTGCCGGTGTATTTGTCGTGATCTTCTTCACTGTCAAAATACTCAGGCAACAAACGCTCAAAGAAGTAAGTCAAAATAACGAATAATGAATCGTTTAACTGTGGAAAACCAACGCTCTTCCACTGCTCTACCCGTGTTAATAGTTCAGCACGGTTAGATTGGTCCATAAAGTATTTAAGCCACTTATAGAACTTATTTTTATCGTTAGCTTTGTCGTTCGTTGATAGTGCATGGTCGATAGACTTGTGTAACAGCTTATCGACAGATTCGCGTGACAAGCTTTTAGACATCATTGCTTCTTTCGAAATCGACGCAAGGCTACCCACTACGTTGTCATATAACGCGTTAAAAATAAGCACGTTATGGCATTGCCAAATAAAGTCTTCACGCAGTTCGTCATTAACCACAATATCAAGTACTGTCAGTTGGTTTAGCTCAGGCCATGGCGCTTGAGTTGTCGACTTTGGTAATGACTCTAAATATTTAATTAAGCCGTTAAAGTTGTTTGCTGCGTTACTCTTCCAACGGTGATACAAAGACCAACCAATGTTAAACAACAGCGCTTTACGCGCTTTTTTGTAGTTCTCTTTTGGTTCACCCAAAATAAAACGCGTAATCATGTTACGTTCAGTCGAAATCTCACCACGCTTGGCACTAAAAGTGGTCCAAAGCTTGTTAAGCTCTTCGTCGTAAACCAATTTGTCTGGGTTTGTTAACCAAGCTTGGAATACACGTTCTTGCTCTTGCTTAATACGCTCTAGCAAGTCACCTTCTGGTACGCTCACTTTCGATAAACGGCCATACTGCTCTAGCGAGATCGATTGAATACGACTACGCAGCGTTAGGTAACGCAAATAACGATACGCACTACCAAAAATATTGTGGTACATGGTCGGGTCGCTGGCGACCGATAAACGAGTATTATTTTCTAGCGTTAGTAGGTTTTTAGACGGCGTTAAAAAACGCTGTAAGCTGCGGTCATAATGCTCTTTTAAATCACTAGAGTCGCGCACGAAGTTGATTGCTGCGCGCTCTACTGCTTCAATTGAGCTAATAATGGCGCGGCGCAAATTATGCTGACGCTCATCTTTATCAGACGGGGAGAAGTCGACAATACCGTCAATACAACCAGAGGTATATAACTCTTCTGGCGATACACCTACAGACTTAGCACACTCTTGCCACGACAAGTTGTACTTGCGCGCAATGCTTTGTAGACCTTGCGGCTGAATCGTGTTGAAAATACCATCACGAACCGACAATAAAATGTTAGCTGCAGCTAATGGAATCGCACCACCAGAATAACCTGCACCAATCACAATACCGACAGTAGGAACATCAACATTGGCACTTTCTGCAATCGCTTTTGAAATGGTGTGTGCTTGGTTTTGGCTGTTAGCGACCTCACCAGCATCTGCACCTGGTGTATCAATTAAGTACACAATAGGCATAGACAGCTGAGCAAAGTGACGTATCGCTTTACACGCAGCGAGGTGATGCTCAGGCATCCACGCGCCATTGGCGGTTGTACGCTCTTGAGCAATAAACCCGATACGACGGGTACGCGTACCAAAATTAAGCTCCACCTCTGCACGATAAAACGGGCCGCATGACTTTCGGCAATAATTTTGCCTTTCAAGTCAGCGATCATACGCTTCGCACCTGGGCGGTTTTTATCCAGTGTTGGTTGAATGACTTTAGTCACGTAACCGTCAACATCTAAAGACGCTAAGCTTTTTAAATTAGCTTGTATTGCGTCTTCATTTAATAGTCCTTTCACTTCTTCAGATAAACTCTGCTTGTTATGAGCAGGAAATAACGAAAAGTCTTTAGCCAAGTGTTCAGCTTGTAAGAAAAGTGGGTCAGCCGATAGTGCTTGAGTCTTGTTAGCGGGCTGCTTTTTGCTGGTCATCCTTAGATCCTCTGCTTATATAGCCTCTGAAATTTTTTATAGCTCGTAAATATAACTTTGTTAGTAGGCAAATTACCATATAAACTACCTTGGACGCTTTGTTCCATTAATGAGACAGTGAGACTAAAATGCCCGATTTGAACGGTATGATGCTGTTTGCAGCGGTTGTAAGAGCCAAAGGATTCTCCCAAGCTGCACGAGACATCGGACAACCTAAATCAACAATAAGTCGTAAAGTTGCCCAGTTAGAGGAGCAACTCGGGGTGCGTTTATTACAACGCGACACCCGAAATTTGAGTCTAACGCAAGTTGGCGCACTGTTTTATCAACATTGCGATTCCATTAGTCACGAAATTGAAGCCGCCAAAGCGATTATAGAGAATACCCATACTGACATTTCAGGCTCATTACGCATTGCTATACCTGTGTCATTTTCGCAAGATGTGATTGGCCATTTATGCTCAAGCTTTATGCGACTTTACCCTAACATTGAACTCGACATTCAGTTTACCGATAACGATGTCGGCTTAGTGGGTGAAGGTTACGACATAGCGATTAAATATGGTGCATTACAGTCATCCGATTTAGTTGCCAGATTATTATTTGAACGCCAACCTATTTTAGTGGCCAGCCCGGGTTACATCAAAAAATATAACAGCCCAGCAACGCCGCAAGAACTTGCCCAACATAATGGCATATTATTAGGTACCACGTTATCAGCCCCAATTTGGCCATTGGGTAAAGGTAACCGAAAAATGATGGCCACCTTCAAACGTAAAGTACGAGTTAACAGTGCTAGCATGGTTAAGCGCCTAGCAATAGATGACTTTGGCATTGCGATGTTATCGAACACGAGTTGCAAACAAGAATTAGCGGCAGGCAGCTTAGTGCCCATTTTACAAGACTGGCCAATGGAATCATTTAAAGTGTACGGGGTGTATTCAAGTCGGCGCCAGCTCGCCAGTAACATCAGTGCCTTTTTAGACTTTTTCACTAAACGATACACCAGCCAAGAATCTTTGCATTCGATGATGGGGCAATCAAATTGATTGTTTGCCCTATTGGCATATTGGTTATAAAAAACCAATGCTTAAATCGCATACAGTATAACGATTCAATCACGATAAAACGTTAGGTTTTACACCGCTACAAAATGAACTACGCGATAACATTTATCCACTAATGAACAGTTAAGTCGCTGCTATAACTGTGATATAACTGTCACTTATACCCTTAAAGATTGTAAACATAACCATAAAAGGTCACCTGAGGACCTTAAGGAACCATGATGATTAAGTGCAACACTTTAGTTGTGTTAAGTTCATTGGCATTGCTCACTTTTTCTAATTCTGTCATTTCTGGACAACTGCCGAAAAATATCGAAGAAATGCGCGTATCAAAAGCAGGCCAAACCCTGCCGCAAGTAGTTAATCGCTACCAAGCAATTAACGACACGCTCGAAGTTAAACTGCAGAGTTCAACGGATGAATTGTCGGTAACCGAAATGGCGGCGCAACAAGGCCACCGCTTATGGCAGCAAGCAGTAAGAGATGTGCAATCTGGTTATCATGACGACCGCTCGCTGTATTGGAGTCGCTTAAGTATGCGCAACACACTTAAGCAAGATAAAGTAGGATTTAATATTGCCGATTGGCAACGCGAAATCTTAGTCAAAACCGTAGAAAAATCATCACGTGGTTTTAGTGACATCGAGTTTGATGCAAACTCTCAGATTAATATTCTACTTACCGGTTTTGATCCGTTTTTTTAGACCGTAATATTGGCCAGAGCAACCCTTCGGGATTAGCGGCATTGGCCTTAGATGGTTACCGCTTTACAGTAAAGGGTAAAACAGCCCAAATTGAAACTGTGATGATCCCCGTTCGTTTTAGCGATTTCGACAACGGAATTATTGAATCATTACTCACACCGTTTTATCGAGAAAATAGCTTAGACATGGTATTTACAGTAAGCATGGGGCGTGAAAACTTTGATATTGAACGCTTTCCTGCTCGCAATCGTAGTGCCGATGCTCCCGATAATTTAAATGTATTAACAGGTGCCAATTTTAGCCACCCTAAAGCGCCACTATTTACCAGTGGTACCTCGAGCGACGGCAAGTTGAATGGCCCTGAATTTGTTGAATTCTCATTGCCGGTTGAATTAATGCAAGCCGTTAAAGGCCATTGGACAGTGAATGACAACCACCAGGTTAGAACCCTTTCACGCGGGCAATTTTTAGCATCGTCATTAGCCGAGTTGCAAAATGAAACCTCAGTCGAAGGTTCTGGCGGCGGTTACTTGTCGAATGAAATTTCCTATCGCAGCATTTTATTGCGCGACCAATTTAATTTAACTTTGCCAGTAGGGCACATTCATACTCCGCGAATAAAAGGTTATGATGCGCAAGTTGAATCAGACATTGTTGAGCAAATTAAGGCCATGATTGCTGCCGCCGCGACGAGCTTGTAATGGCATAACCTCAATTGCTAACCCAGCGCTTGAGTAGCCAACGCTACTCAAGCCAAGAATGAAGCCATGCTAAAGAATCTATTTAATTTTACCTCACCCAAACAAGCCGCGTTGGGCAAACCTAAAGCAAGCGCCAAAGCGGCATTAACATCCTGCCCGGCCAAATCAGCTTTGCAACAGCAAATACTCAACAAAGTCGAAAGCGATTACCAGCATGCTGAACGTCATTTTAGTCGCCCGTTTCCACGCCCTGTAGTGCAATTTAGTTTACGCGGAAAAAGTGCCGGCACCGCCCATTTACAAACCAACCGCTTACGCTTTAACCCAGTATTATTAGCAGAAAACCCACAAGTGTTTTTGGCTGAGGTGGTGCCACACGAAATAAGCCACTTACTGTGTTACCAGCTGTTTGGCCGAGTAAAACCCCATGGCAAAGAATGGCAAAGCATTATGGTGTCTACTTTTAACGTGGCACCCAAAACCACCCATCAACTAAATATTCAATCGGTAAGCGGGCAACAATTTGACTATTTTTGTGGCTGTGGCAACACCACACTTTCTATTAGACGGCATAATCGAGTGGTGCGTGGTCAAACTCAGTATCGCTGTCGCCGCTGTCAACAAACACTTCAAGCGGTGCAATAACACTTAGCGCCATCAACGCGTAACATTTTATCAATTGCGTCATCGCACCCTATGCCTTAACATCAGCGCAAAATGACGGATTAACTCCGCAATAAGAGCCTGCTTTTGTTTCTAGCGAGATACAAAAGAACACCAGTCCTGACGATTTTTAGTTTATTTTTAGGGTTTATTTTGCGCTTATCTTACTATCACTCATGGCTTTTTTGGGTGTCGCTTTTGTGCGGCATTTTTTTAACTACCGTTCAGGCTGCAGAGCACCCGAGTAGTTTTCGCAAAGCAAAAACCATTGCGAAAGACATCTACCAGCAAAATCTTCCTTTAAGCACCTTTTATTGTGGTTGTGATATCGCCATTAGTGGCAAGCTTTGGCAAGCCGACCATCCAACGTGTGGCTATGGTGTTCGCAAACAGATAATCCGCGCGAATAGAATTGAATGGGAACACGTGGTACCCGCATGGGAATTTGGCCATCAATTACAATGCTGGCAAGACGGCGGCCGTAAAAATTGTGGTAAAAACAATGATCAGTTTAAAAAGATGGAAGCTGACCTACACAATTTAGTGCCAGCAATCGGTGAGGTAAACGGCGATCGCAGTAATTATCGCTTTAGTGATTGGAATGGAAAAGCGAGTCAATATGGTCAATGTGAAATGATAGTTGATTTTAAAGGTCGTAAGGTACAACCGCCAGCGCGAGCTCGCGGCCAAATCGCCCGAACATATTTTTATATGCAACAAATATATGGATTACAAATCAGTAGCAGTCAGCAAAAACTATTTGTCGCTTGGGACAAAATGTTCCCAGTAACAGTAACAGAATGCCAACGTGATAGTTTAATCGCTTCTCGCCAAGGCAATCATAATGATTTTGTACTCAAACAATGCCAAAATAACGGTTTGTTCCATTAATTGAATAACCCATACTGACTTGAGCCACAAATGATAAAAGGTCACCACTGATGAGAGTTCCACGCATTTACCAGCCCATAGACAACCTACAGCAAGGGCAAACCGTTACGTTAAATGATGACGGCGTCGCGCACATTGGCCGAGTATTGCGTATGGGCAATGGCGACCACATCAGCTTATTTAACGGCGACGGCAATGATTATTTAGCCGAAATTATCGATGCAGGTAAGAAATCCATCACTGTCACGGTCTTAAACTGTGAAGCCAATAACAGTGAGTCACCACTTGATTTACACCTAGGCCAAGTAATTTCGCGTGGCGATCGCATGGAGTTTACGGTGCAAAAATCAGTAGAGCTAGGGGTGACCACCATTACCCCGCTTTTTTCTGACCGCTGTGGCGTTAAACTGAACGGTGAACGCCTAGAGAAAAAACTGCAGCAATGGCAAAAGATTGTTATCAGCGCCTGTGAGCAGTCAGGTCGCAGCATAGTCCCAGTTGTGCGCCCAGCAATGACGCTCGCGCAATGGTGTGAAGAACAAACCAATGCGGTTAAGCTCAATTTACATCCGCGCGCATCACACGGTATAAATGGCTTGCAATTAGATACGGGAAATCACAAAGTGAGACTGCTAATTGGCCTGAAGGTGGTTTGTCAGATGAAGAGATTGCCATGACCGAAAACCACCATTTTACCGATATATTGTTAGGCCTCGCGTGCTGCGCACCGAAACGGCATCGCTAACCGCGATTACCGCACTACAAGTTAAATTTGGCGATATCGGTTAACTCAACCGCTATTCCCCCTAATATAAAGGAAGTATCCATGATTAAGCTCGGCATTGTAATGGATCCAATCAGCGACATTAACATTAAAAAAGATTCCAGCTTTGCGATGTTATTAGCGGCGCAGGCTCGTGGTTATCAGTTGTTTTATATGGAAATGCACGATCTGGCAATGGTCAATGGCAAAGCCATGGCAAACATGCGTCCGTTAACCGTTAAGCAAGATGCTAATGAGTGGTTTACCCTAGGCGAAGCCGAAGACACGCCATTAGCCGACCTTGATGTCATATTAATGCGTAAAGACCCACCATTTGATACTGAGTTTATTTACGCAACTTATATGCTAGAGCGCGCCGAAGAAGAAGGCGTATTAATCGTTAACAAACCACAAAGTTTACGTGATGCTAACGAAAAACTGTTCACAGCATGGTTTTCTGAATTTACCCCAGAAACCATTGTGACTCGTGATGCTAAACGTATTCGTGCATTCCACCAATTAAAGCAAGATATCATCCTAAAGCCATTAGACGGCATGGGTGGCACCTCTATTTTTAGAGTGAAAAAAGACGATCCAAACGTGGGTGTTATTATTGAAACATTGACCAGTTATGGTCAGCAATACGCCATGGCACAAGCGTTTATTCCTGAGATCACTCAAGGCGACAAACGTATCCTTGTGGTTGATGGCGAACCAGTCCCTTTCGCTTTGGCACGTATTCCAATGAAAGGCGAAACTCGTGGTAACTTAGCCGCAGGCGGCAGTGGCTTAGCCCAACCGCTTTCTGAAAGCGATTGGAAAATAGCCCGCACAATTGGTCCTGAGCTCAAAAAACGTGGCTTAATTTTTGTCGGTTTAGACGTTATTGGCGACAAACTGACTGAAATTAATGTCACTAGTCCAACATGCATTAAAGAAATTGAAGCTGCGTTTGATGTCAACATCACAGGTATGTTGATGGATGCGATTGAAGCACGTATTAACGCTTAACCAGTTAGGGTTCATTATGAATTTTTTAGCGACATGTAAACGCTCATTAAGCTGTTTATTGCTATTACCTTGCCTTAGCGTGGCAAGTGTAACAGCAAATGATGTCATGATTACTCCGGCAGTAACTGGATCGGCTAATAGCAACGTACCAACTGCTGCGCCCGCCAGACCTAAAAACATCATTATTATGATTGGTGATGGCATGGGGCCTGCTTACACTACTGCGTACCGCTATTATAAAGATAACCCTGAAACCGAAGAGATAGAACAAACTGTCTTTGATCGCTTACTGGTTGGTATGTCTAGTACTTATCCGGCATCCGTCAGTGGCTATGTAACCGACTCAGCTGCGGCAGCTACCGCGCTCGCTACCGGGTTCAAAAGTTACAACGGTGCCATTTCTGTCGATACTGAAAAACGTTCGCTGCCAACGTTAATGGAAAAAGCCAAAACATTAGGGTTAGCAACCGGAGTTGCAGTGACCTCACAGGTTAACCATGCTACCCCTGCGGCATTTTTGGCTCATAACGAAAGCCGTAGAAACTACATCGACATTGCAGAGTCCTATTTAGACTCTGACGCCGATGTCATTTTAGGCGGCGGACAACAATATTTCTCTGACTCATTATTGGCTCAATTTACTGCCAAAGGCTATCAGCACATTGACGAGTTTTCGCAGCTTGATGCAATAAGCACTCCTAAGGTATTAGGCCTCTTTGCCGATGTACAATTGCCTTGGTAGCCATTAACGACAATCAAAGTCACAAACTCAGCAAGATGACACAAAAAGCCATCGACTTGCTGTCGAAAAATCAACAAGGTTTTGTACTATTAGTTGAAGGAAGTTTAATTGACTGGGTCGGCCACAGTAACGACATTGCCACCGCAATGGGTGAAATGGACGAGTTTGCTGCTGCCATTGAAGTGGTTGAACAATTTGTTCGCCAAAGCAAAGACACTCTGGTCGTTATCACTGCCGATCATAATACTGGCGGATTGTCTGTTGGGGCAAACGACAAATATGAGTGGAACCCCGCAGTGCTGCATAAAGTCAAAGCCAGCCCAGATGAAATTGCTACGCGCGCTGTTGCAGACAACAATTGGCAAGACGTTATTGCCGCACACATTGGTTTTACGCCAACCGCGGCTGAATACACATTATTAGACAATGCGCGTATGCAAGGTAATGAGCCATTAACTATTGCACTGCGTAAATTAATTGATGTGCACTCTAACACCGGCTGGATCAGCGGCGGTCATACTGCGGTAGACGTTCAGGTGTTTTCATCTGATCGGGGGCAAGGTTATTTAGCGGTCACCAAGACAATATCGACATCGCCAACAAAGTAATAAGTTTATTGCCTTTATCAGCCGTAAAACAGTAACTACTCGAAACAGCCTTTTGCCTATAGCAACGGGCTGTTATTCATTTATCTTTACCGTGAGTAACCCCTGTGCTAACAAATCCTTCTCTAGCATTAATTAGAAATAGCGAGCTTTTTCAACAGCAAAAAGTGCTAATCCTCAATTATGAAGCCGATACATTTGCTAGCCAATGCCTAGAATCAGCAAGCCATGTTACCGCATTAGCCTTTGATTTTAACCATCATCAAACCTTGTCGCCTTATGCCAACAACACATTAGAGTGCTACTTTGGTCATCAATTACCAGATAACTTAGCCAACGAAAAATACGACAGTGTGATTATCTATTTTCCTAAAGCTAAGCCGCTTATGGGCTACTTGTTGCAATTAGCGGCTCAACATATGGCAATCGATGGGTTGCTCGTTGTAATAGGCGAAAACAAAGGTGGGGTTAAGTCTATTGCTAAACTCATGCCAGCGTATTTTTCTGCGCCAATTAAACAAGATAACGCACGCCATTGCTTGTTATTTACAAGTTACTTAACACAAGCTGCACCACCATTATCACTGACCGACTGGCTAAGCCAATACACGCTAGACACCCCACAAGGGCAACTGCAAATCTGTAACTTAGTGGGTGTATTTAGTGAAAAAAGACTCGATCAAGGCACTGAATTATTGTTGTCACATTTACCCGATAACCTCCAAGGTCGCGTGCTCGATTTTGGCTGTGGTGCAGGAGTCATAAGCGCTGCACTACTTAAATCTAATCCACAACTCAATATTGAATGCATTGACATTAATGCAATGGCTACTTGCTTCTTGCCAGCTGACGCTTGCCGCCAACAACATGCAAGCAAAAATATATCCATCAGATGGCTTTAACCAAATCACTGGCCAATTCAACGCTATCATGTCTAACCCGCCATTTCACGATGGGTTAACGAGCACCACAGACATCGCAACCCAGTTTGTTAAACACAGTGCGTCGAGTTTAGCCGCTAAAGGCATATGGCAAATTGTCGCTAACAGACATTTACCTTACGCTGACACCATTGCAGCTTATTTCGGCAAAGTGAATGTCCAAGCAGAAAATAACAGATATAAGTTGTATTTACACCAAGCCTAATAAGTGTATGTAGCTGGAAATGGATTTCGATATCAGCTAAATTGATGAAAGCTAAGTGACTCACATTTTTTCTTTATTACGATTGTTACTCTATGCTTTCTTTAATTGAGCTGAATAAAAACAAAGGATGTTATGTTAGAGCCCTCAGTAGCCACATTAAGTGCAGATAAAACCAAAGTAGAATTACGTGTGATTCCCAATACACATGGTAGCCGGTGACAGTTGAAGATATCACTACGATACTGAGCCAGCCCGATTTTGTCATGCTATGCCCCATCTCTCCCGGTATTAATAAAGCCGCTACTGAAATTAATACACTTTGTGGCCAAAAAATGGGTGACCATGAACTTTTTTTGTCATTGCTGAACGTAAGGATGGGTCGGTCATTATCGACGTCAGTGAAGATAAAATGCAGGCTAGCATGACAATCACCTCTGCTTGGGGCGGTAAAGACGTCAGCCTACCTGATATTCTGACGACACTAAAAAGCAAAAAAATCAAAATGGGCCTAAGCAAACCAAGGATCATGGCGTTAATGCAGCGCTTATCCATACTGCCTCCAGGTGAAAGCTGCGAAGGGATTATTGCTAATGGAAAACCTGCTGTAAATGGCGAAAATGCCATATTAACCCGTAAAGTTGCCCTCGCCCGAGAACGATTACTGCAACCTCAAGAACGTGAGGATGGCTCAGTAGACATGCGAAATTTAGGCGCTCTTATTACGGTAAAGCCTAATGATATATTAATGGTAAAGACCCCTGCGACTATAGGCACCCCAGGTTTTAATGTTCATGGTGATGTACTGCAGCAAATACCCGGCAAAGATAAGCCTATGGAGCCAGGAACAGGTACCAGCATACATCCTAAAGATCCTAACAAACTGATTGCAACCTTATCTGGGCAGCCTGTAGAAAACCGTAAAGGGATGCAAGTTGATGACATGCTACAAGTTAAAGATGTTGACGTGCGCTATGGCCACGTCAACTTCAAAGGCAGTATTTTAATTACCGGTGACGTACATGAAGGTATGGAAGTGAAAGCCAGTGGCGATGTGACCGTTATGGGCTTTGTCGAATCAGCCAGTATTGAAGCCCAGGGTGATGTGATTGTGAGTAAAGGCGTCATTGGCCGTTTAATTAAAGAGCAAGATCTCAGCACTCAAATTAAAGCCAGTGGCCAAATATGCGCTCAATTTGTCCAATACTCACATTTAGAAGCCCAAGGCGACATTTTAGTCACCAAGCAATTACTGCACAGTCATTCAACCTCCAATGGTTTCATTACCGTCTGTGATCCCCAATGTCGGCGTGGTGACATTGTCGGCGGCATCGCTACCGCCAATAAAGGGATAAGAGCCATTGCCTTTGGCGCCACCGCAAGTACTAAAACAGTACTCTATTGCGCTATGCATCAAGACGAATTTAAGCAGCAACTAAAAGAGTTAGATGGCAGCATCAAAGCCATGGTCGTGGCCGGCCTTGAACTCGAAGCAAGATTACGTAAACTGCCGCCAAAAGCAGAGTGGCAAAACGATGCAGGCATGATTGAACAAGTGAAAATGATGTTGGATCAAAAGCATCAAATGTCGGCCGAGCAAGCTAAAGAGGAAGTTGAATATACTCAACAACTCACCGAAGTTGAAAACTACTATGACAATTACTTCATCAAAGCGGAAAAACATATTTTCACCAACGTTGAAATCCACATAGGTAATGCTTTTAATCGTACTCAACGAGAACATGGCTCTTGTGTGGTAAAAAACATCAATCATGAGATATCATACGATTACAGTAATCGTTAATTCACAAAAACACATTCGACTGAGACTATTGTTCATTATGCAACAAATACATTGGCCAGCTATTTTGAAGTTTGATCAAGATGATGAGCTTATGTATTTGGCCAACCATCAAGATTGGTTAAGCTTTATTTGTGCCAACCAATATGCTGTCTGTTTTCAAGATCAGTTGATAGACAGCTGTGGCGATATCTACCTCATAGAAAAGCCACTTGCAGAAACCACCTCTGCTGAAAAGAGCGTTGCACAACTGCCGCACCTCGTTAAACAACCTCAATCAATAAACGTATTGCAAATGTTGTCTTTAGTACGCCAATACGGTCAATTTCAAGGCCATTGTTGCAGCGCAAAAATTGTTTTCACCACAATAGCTCAAGGAATTGCCACTGTTGCTGAGTTAGAACAGCTTTATTAACCTCAACTCTGGATAAGAGATGTATTGATAACGATATAAATCAATAGATTGACTAAAATCCACTGTCAAGCTTGTGATTTGTTTTGCTAACAAGGCGAATTAACGCGTCAATAGCTAGTTAATTCAACGCAGTGAGGAAGGCAAAGGACTGCTTGAAAGGCGTTTGTTATCCAGAGCTGAGGTTTATTAGACAATAAACTCTTTAGCCCCATTGAGCATCAAACTGCGGTCTGGCAAAATGCCCGCATACTCACCGTCTATAAGCTCTGAGAATCCTTAATGGAATTACTAAATATTGAATGTCTTGGTAAACGTTTGCGACTAGAAGGCTCTATTGCAGGTTGGCAGCAACTTTATTGGGACAACCAACTCGTCTCGCAAAAGTCAGCCAGTGCGAGTGACCAGGCTTTTCATATTCACTCGTTTGAACTCACTCAACAATTTTCTCAACCGGTTAATCCCGTTGATGCTCCCAATGACCGTCTCAATGAGAATATGGCCAATGAGAATATGGCCACCCACACCAAAGCAATCCCAGTGCGCTTAGAAATAGACGTCAACTGGCAACCTTTTCAGCTCGACTACTGCTTACTTGTCGATGATGAACAGATCACCCAAGGGCAACGTACAGTAGCGGATATTGAAAAACAAACTCCTGAAGTTCCTGTCGCTAAAACGCAAAAACTCAGTGTTGTTGGTTTAGCTTCTCTGGGGTTTAAGCTTCTTAAAAGCGCCAAAGTGGTTAAAGTATTATTTGCAGGTGCCAGTGTGGCGGCATACTCATGGCTATTTTCGTTAGAGTTTGCGTTAGCGCTCATTGGTTGTTTAGTGTTTCATGAGTACGGCCATATTAGGGCGATGAAACACTTTGGCATGAAAACCAAAGGCATTTACCTGATCCCGTTTGTTGGCGGATTAGCCTTAAGCGATGAGCGAATTAACACCCGTTGGCAAGATGTCTATATCTCGATTATGGGACTGACTTTTGGACTGATTTTATCTGTCATCAGCTTAGGCCTTTACTGGATCACCGGTAATCTCTTTTTTGCCGGACTCGCTAGCTTTAATGCGCTACTCAACCTGTTTAATTTATTACCGATTTTACCACTCGATGGTGGTCATATTTTAAAAAGCATCAGCTTTTCAATGAATAGCTTAGTTGGCCTTATTGCCTGTATTTTAGGGGCTGCTGCAGGTGTATTTATCAGCTATAGTTTAGGCCTTGCTCTATTAGGCTTTTTACTGCTGATTGGTAGTGTTGAAATCGTCTTTGAATGGCGCGGTCGTCATCAAAGCCACTTACTCCCGCTTGACCGATATGGACAAATATTCTCAACCGTATGGTATCTACTCACAGTTGCAGGCCTAGTGGGGATTATTTGGTACTTTGCCAGCTCAGGGAACGACATGCTTGCCATTCCACTGCAAATTTTAGGCAGTTAGTCAGTAATATAAAAACGCCTGCTAAATTGCAGGCGTTTTTTCTTGCGCTCGTCTATAACCTAAACACATTGGTCATGACTTTATACAGCTCAGTGCCTTGATGCACCGACGCTGACGCAAAATGTAAAATGGGCACACAATCCATTGGCAAACTAATCACTTGATGCGCCTCATCACTACCATATAAGTCCATACGCAATATATTCACTAATGGTTGACCGGCATTAAGTGGCTGGCCAACCGCTGCGCAATATTCAATTAAACCCGCTTTAGGGGCATGAAACTTTTTATAATCTTTCAAATAACAACCAAAGCGCGCCATATCAGCTGGCTCGACTTTTTCACGGATCACACCTCGGTGACTTAAATAGGCCAAAATGCCTTTTGCATCGACTAATGCATCAGCTAAATCAATCCGCTCTTGGCTCGCCAACTCTAGTGTAAAAGCCGACACTGGCACAGCAAATTCGCGCCCATGCTTTGCCGCAAAATCAGTCAATTGCCACCAGGGACAAAATGCCGCTTCATCCATTGCGCCACCAAAGCTATTAGGTATAACCAAAGTGTAAGGAATAGAGAAAAAACGGGCAGCATCAATGTCATACTCAGGGCAATACAAATGCTTACATGACTTAGGCTCGGTATGTAAATCCAGTACGATATCCGCTTGATGCGCCATAGCTTGCAAGCTTATGGCTAGGCGATGACCAGTTGTTACCCCAAACGCTTGGTTAAGCCTTGCCTGACACGAGTCGATTAACGTTGCTCGGTATGCTTGAAATAATGCATCATCCGCTAAGTGATGATGCTCGGTATACCAAGCAGTTAAATCGACTTTATGATCAAAGTATTCACGATTCCAATTCACTCCAGTGATCGGATCAAACCGTCCTAAGGTAAACTCGCCACTTTTTTGATTAATCCCCAACGGGTTAGCCAAAGGAGCAAAGCGAATATCACCAAGGACCTCATAGCCTTCGAGCAAGGTCATCAATTGATAAATAACCGCATTACCTTGCACTTCAGCACCATGCACATTGGCCTGAATATATACGCTTGGTGCCGCGCTATCAGAGCCTTGAATATCATAAAGCGGTATGGTGAGAGCTTGCCCTGTAGCAAGCTCGCCAACTTGAATACTTGACGGTATAACCTTAGTCATCAATTACGACTCAAATAAGTTCTGATGTAATGCATTTACCACTTGTGGAGCTTCTGACTCAGACACTAAAACACATAAATTATGTGGACTAGCACCTTGGCAAATCATGCGCACATTGTGTCTTTCAAGCACCTGAAACACGCGGCTACAAATCCCCGCGGTTGACGCAATGCGATTACCAATAATCGCAATTAGCGCTAAATTATCTTCAACACGAACACGACAGTGCTGAGACAGCTCTTGCAGCAATGACTCACTCAGTAAACCTTGACCACTTGAGTCTGAACCGGTCTTATCTAAAGTCAGCGATACGTTAACTTCAGAAGTTGTAATTAAATCGACTGAAATTTTATGGCGTGCAAGTGTGGCAAACGTTTCAGCTAAAAAGCCCTGCGCATGAAGCATTTGTAAACTATGCAAATTCAATAAAGTTTGGTCGCGGCGTAATGCAACAGCACGAAAAACAGGTGTGTCCTCAACTTGATGACGGATCCATGTACCACCCATTTCAGGGGCTTTACTGGAACCCACAAACACCTGAATTTTTTGTCTTACCGCAGGTAAAATGGTTGCTGGATGCAACACTTTGGCGCCAAAAGTCGCCATTTCGGCCGCTTCGTTAAAACTAATTTCTGCAATTGGGCGAGCATTAGGTGCCAATCTTGGGTCGGTAGTATAAATCCCGGCAACATCAGTCCAAATCTCCACCGCTGTGGCATTCAATGCTTCAGCTAATAACGCTGCAGAATAATCACTACCACCACGACCAAGCGTTGTTGTACGACCGTCTTGATCTGCACCAATAAACCCTTGGGTCACGATGACATAATGAGCGAGTAGCGGTTTTAAAAAATCGCCTGCCAATGTCGCTATCGCTTCAATATGTGGTTCAGCACGGCCAAAATGACTGTCAGTGCGAAGGACCTGACGCACATCAAAATGATCAGATGCAGTACCCTTTTCACGGATAACAGCAGAAAATAGAATAGATGAGCATTGCTCACCGGTAGAGAGTAACTCGTCCATGATAGCTTTACTGCGATCAAGCTCTAACGACTCACTTAACACTGACATTCGGCTCAGAATTTTATCAATATTCGCCGCAACGTCTTGCGGACGGCCTAACTCATCTAAAATCGCATATTGAATTTGCGCAATTTGCTTTAACAGCACTAAACGGCGCTCATCATTCACATTCGCTTGAGTCAATTCAACGAGTAAATTGGTCACACCACTTGAGGCACTCACAACCACTAAACGCGTAGCGGGGTTAGCTAATACAATGTCAGCACAACGGCTCATTGATGCATAATCGGCAACCGACGTACCGCCAAATTTAGCGACCACTAACTCAGGATGAGATTCTTGAGACACTACGCTCATAGTGATGCCTCCGAAAAATGCGCAAGGCTAAAAGGTAAGATTTGATTAACTAACATGATATACGCTCCGAACACACTACGTTCGAAGAGCCTGGTGCTAAGATAACGCACCCTTAAAGAAGGGAAACAGCAATCATCACCAGAAGCTCTCCACCAATAAAAACAGGTGACAATCGTTAGGATTCAGCCTATACGACCGGTACCAATGTGTGCCACACAATTTGATACCTCGGCGCTAATCTCCATCATAAGTTCTCATCGGACTGGCATCCTCAAACTTACTACCTAGTTAACGCTCCTCTTCTGTGCCTCCCGAAGGAGGGACCTGAAAAATAGCAACAAACCTACTGACAAGTCAATCTACAATCGTAGTAAAAATACACTATTTTACTTATCTTCATCTTAATTCAAACAATACCGGCCATTTGCCAAAATCTACTATCCACAACAGGATTGTTCTGTATAGCGAAAAAACCGACAAAATCTCAATCATAAGCCAAATAAATTAACATAACCGAGACAATTAGAGTTTATTGACTCAAAAAATAGAGCAATAGATGGTTAGCACTTAAAGAAGACATCAACGCTAAGCAAAGATTAAATATAAGCACCAATATCAGGCAACTCACTCACTAAGCGTAACCTATGATTAAAAATGCCCATTTCAACTTCGGGCATTGCCGAGTCAGCACAAGCGACCAAAGATAACCGTCCCTGACTAACGTAGTAGATGGCATGTTGATTAAACTCCCTACCCAACTCAAGCGCCTGTTCTTTATCAATAAAAACAGCCCAGCTCTTTTCCATGTGAGACAAATCTGGTGCCGCACCGATTAATGAGCGGTATGGACTTTTGTATTGTTGGATTTTGGATTGAAGCTGGCGATCGAGTAAACGATTTTGCGAAGGATTGAGCAATAAACCGCTGGGGTTATGAGCAGTAACAATAGCAAATGGATAATCATGTGAAAGGCGTTGAGTCAGCAAAAAATGCGTACTTTGGTACTCATGCCACAATGTATCGATAACATTTTCCATAATATAAATTCGTCAATTAAGCCAAATTCAGTTTAGCAGAGGCTTTTGGATTCTTAAAGGTTGTGACATCAGTCACAAGTATAATATTTAAAATAGTTTTAAAATTATAACGTTATGGAGTCGAATCTTTCATATAATTGACAGTGAATTAATTTTTTAACATTTAATTTGTTAACAAATGCCTAAAACGAGTACAATAGTGCTTACCAACTGTTAAATCGCCTAGATAAGCCAGTCACAATAGCTTTAGCCACCTTTTACGTTACGGTGTTTTAAACGAATTTACTGGAAATTAACTACGTTGATGTGCTTAGTTTACACATGAACGATTTATGTTCTACATTTAATAAACTAATGACTAGAACAGCAATACGATTAAATTAAGTTTGCAACAAATGGAACTATCTTCCTAAATCGTATTCATAGTAGTAAGCCAGTTGGCAAAAAATTTAACTCATTAGGCACTATCACTAACATGCATTTTGCATTGGCGTAATGAGATTGACTATACGCGAGACGACTCAGTAACCATATAGCGTTACATCATACGAGTTAATAAGAGTGTTTTATTCAGGGCAGACATAGATAAACACCATAAAAATACTGGAGTATCAGCGTTCATTAATACGCGATAACAACTTACCTAGCAGCGAAACGCTAGAGTCGAATTTTATAAAATTAGGTAAATATCATGCAAAACCCGCACATTCTGATTGTTGAAGACGAAGCAGTAACCCGTAATACATTACGCAGTATTTTTGAAGCCGAAGGCTATGTCGTTACAGAAGCTAATGACGGTGCAGAAATGCACAAAGCTATGCAAGATAATAAAATTAACCTAGTGGTTATGGACATTAACTTACCCGGTAAAAATGGTTTATTACTTGCTCGAGAATTACGTGAAATCAATAACATCGGTCTTATTTTCTTAACAGGTCGTGATAACGAAGTCGATAAAATTCTTGGCCTTGAAATCGGCGCAGATGACTATATCACCAAGCCATTCAACCCTCGTGAATTAACAATTCGTGCTCGTAACCTATTAACGCGTGTTAACAGTGCTGCGGCAGAAACCGAAGAAAAAGGTTCTGTTGAATATTACCGCTTCAATGGCTGGAGCTTAGAAATTAACAGCCGTTCTTTAGTGAACCCACTAGGTGAGTCTTATAAACTACCACGCAGCGAATTCCGTGCGATGCTTCACTTTGTTGAAAACCCAGGTAAGATTTTAACTCGTGCTGATTTATTATTAAAAATGACTGGCCGTGAGTTAAAGCCACATGACCGTACTGTTGACGTGACAATCCGTCGCATTCGTAAGCATTTTGAAAGCTTAGCTGATACGCCAGAAATCATCGCCACTATCCACGGTGAAGGCTATCGTTTTTGTGGTGACTTAGAAGACTAATCTTTGCGGTTATCCAACAAAAAACCAGGTAGTTAACCTGGTTTTTTTATGCCCGCTTTTAACGATTAGTTTATGATTATTTCAATTGCTGGTCTAAAAACGCAGCCAACGATTTGTATAAGTGATTACGCACTTTCTCGCCGCGCATGGAATGCTTAGACCCCGGGTAATCCATCATCTGGAATAATTTCCCCTCATCTTGCAATGCTTTATAAACGCGTGTGCTGTTTTCAAACAACACATTGTCATCCGCCATGCCATGGTACATCAGCAAACCTGACTGGTAATTTTTTACGTAAGGTAAAATGCTACTGGCATCGTAACCTTGTTTATTGGTTTCAGGGTTACCCATATAACGCTCAGTATAATGGGTATCATATAAACGCCAGTCGGTAACCGGTGCTCCTGAAATAGCCGCTTTAAAATAATCTGGCGCCTTAAATTGGCTCATTAATGCCATGTAGCCGCCGTAGCTGTGACCATAAATCGCCACGTTGTCGCCATCAATAAAAGGCAGGCTGCGTAAGTAATCCACACCCACTTTTTGATCATTTACCTCGGCATCTCCCATGTTTTGATAAATCACATATTCAAACGCAGTGCCACGGTGAGTCGAGCCACGATTATCTAATTGAAATACTGCATAGCCTTGTTGCAACAAATACTGAGTAAAATAGTCTGCTTCGCTCCAGCTGTTAACCACTAACTGGGCGTGCGAACCGCCATAAACACGCACCACCACTGGGTACTTTTTATTGGCATCAAACGGCACAGGTTTAAATAAACGGTACATTAATGGCTGACCATCTTCTGCTTTTAATTGACCAAATTCAGGCATTTGCCATAAACCAGCCACATCATAAAGAGGATGTGTCTCATTGATTTCGTTTTGCTCAACCCAGGCTAATAATTTACCCGAGTCATTGTGTAAACTGATCTGTGGCGGTTGTTGCAGGCTATTAAAATAGTCTAAATATACCGGGCTTTTGTCAGCAAAAACCGCGTCATGCATACCAGCGCTTTGACTAATACGTTCGATTGACTCTACGCCTATATTCATATTAACGCGGTACAAATGGCGCTCTACCACACTGTCTTTACGGCCACTAAAATACACCCAACCGCTGGCTTCATCGACAAACTCAAGCGCATCAACTGCCCAATCTCCCTGGGTTAATTGTTTAAGCTGTTTACCCTGTAGGTCAAACAAATACAGATGGTTAAACCCATCACGCTCTGAACCCCAAATAAATGCTGACTGCTGCTTTAAAAAATGCAGGTCATCGTTGAGGTTTATCCAAGCTTGGCTGCGCTCTTCAATCACCGTCTTAGCTTGATCTGGTTGGCTCACAGCAGCAATCCGTAAGTCTACTGCTTGTTGATTACGGCTTTGCAACTGAAAAGACACATGCTTGCTGTCGGGAAGCCATTCAACACGCGGTAAATACATGTCTTTTTGTTTGCCTAAATCAATCCAATTGATACTCTTATCGTGCAAACTCACAACACCAAGGGCGATTTCAACATTGGCTTTACCGGCATAAGGATAACGTTGCTCGGTTAATTTAATGCCTTCTGCATAAATCTCATTTCGTGTCACCAGTTCAACACCTGACTCATCAATGCGAGTAAAAGCAATAGCTGACTCATCCGGCGCCCACCAATAACCGGTCATGCGATCCATTTCTTCCTGGGCAACAAACTCCGCCATGGCATTCTTAATATAGCCTTTCCCATCTGTAGTTAATGCGATCACTTTTTGAGTGTTGAGCGATAACACATATAGATTTTGATCGCGCACAAACGACACATAGCGGCCTTTAGGCGACAAACGCGCATCGGTGGCAAAGCCTTCGCCCGTGTTAAGCTCTGTGACTTTATTGCTAGCCACATCATATAAATACAATTGCCCTGCTGCAGGAATTAAAATACTTTGGCTGTTTTCAGACCAAAAATATTCCATGATCCCTTCGCCATAAATTCGCTGACGTTCACGGCGCGCTTTTTCTTCATCAGACAGTTCACCACTGGCTAGCAGATCTGCATTTATCAAGATGCTACGCTCACCCGTAGCAATGTTCATTTGCCATAAATCATAAAAATGTTGGTTATCGGCACGGCTCGATAAATAGGTCACCCGTTTACCGTCGGGTGATAATGCCAGGCCACGCGGGCTTGAACCTGCTAATGCGGGAGAGGCATGAATACGCTCAATAGTGAGTGGCGTTTTATTGCCGTTTATTGCATTTAACGGTGCGGTAGTAAGTGAAGTCATAGCACTGCCTTGGTTTGCTGCAGAAATCTGGCTAGTAAAGAGAAACGGTACGGCAGTCATTGCCGCTAAAGCATGCTGCTTCCATGTTGTTGTCATTATTATTAATCCTAGGGGCAATCAATCAGTCAACATTTTGCCTTAATTTGCAGTAAAACTAAAACCTCAGATAACAATCGCTGAAATTAGCCTCATTGTGGGGTATGATTTGCCTATAAAATGAATAACATCGACCTTAACCTCGCAAAATCTCATAGGAAAAATCATGCAGACTTTGGCCCAAACTCTTAGCGCACAAGCGGTAAATACGTCACTCACGCAATTGCTGTTCACTTTAGCAGAAACCTCAATCGCCATTAGTGGTGCCGTTCGTCACGGCGCATTAGCAGGTGTATTAGGGGCAACAGAGCAAGAAAACGTTCAAGGTGAAACCCAGAAGAAACTGGATGTGATCACAAACGACATGCTTAAAGACGCTTTAAAGGCTGACGCAACAGTGCGCGGCATCGCCTCTGAAGAAGAAGATTATGTTGTAGAAGCCAATGCACAAGGTAAGTACCTAGTAAGTTTTGATCCTTTAGATGGCTCATCTAATATCGACATTAACTCGTTAGTGGGAACCATTTTCTCAGTATTACCTGCACAAGCTGGCGAATTTAACGAACAAAGCTTTTTACAAGCTGGGCGCAAGCAAGTTGCTGCAGGTTACGTGCTTTATAGCCATCAACTATGATGGCATTAACTACCGGCCAGGGTACACAGTTTTATACCCTAGACCCAGACAGCCAAACCTTTTTGCTGACCAACGACAATGTGCAAATCACCCCTGACACGGCTGAATTTGCCATTAACATGTCTAACCAGCGCTTTTGGGAAGCGCCAATGCAAACCTATATTGCCGACTTGCTACTGGGTAAAATTTACCCGCGAGAGCAGTCTTTTAACATGCGTTGGATTGCAGCAATGGTAGGTGATGTGCATCGTGTTTTGTGTCGCGGCGGTATTTTTACCTACCCAACTGACAATAAAAACCCGGCTAAACCATTTAAATTACGCCTAATGTACGAAGCCAACCCTATGGCAATGCTCGTTGAGCAAGCTGGCGGTAAAGCCTCTACAGGTTATGAGACCATATTGGATATTCAACCGACTGAAATCCACCAGCGCGTAGCTGTGATTTTAGGCAGCGCGAATGAAGTTGATACCTGCTTAAGCTATCACGGTATTGATTACAGCGAAGAACCAGCGATTGATTAAACGGGTTGTAACGCCGCTCAATAGACCATTGAGCGGCTTTTTTTATATCATGCAAAATCACTTATTCTTTCGCTGTCACTAAGCTCTCTTCTGTCACTTGATGCTTTTTCTCGGTCTGGTCAACAATAGTCAGTACCGCGGTGTCACCCACTACGTTACAAGATGTCAGAATCATATCAATAATCCGGTCAAGTGCTGCAACAATCACAAACGCTTCTACCGGCAAGCCCATTTGATAAATTAATACCCCAATCATTACCATACCGCCACCCGGTACACCACCCGCACCAACAGAGAGCAAAAACACGCTGAATAATAGTGACGGAATTTGATCATTACTGATTGGCATACCAAACGCATTGGCCACAAAGAAAATAGCGATGGTGATGTAAATCGATACCCCACCCATGTTCATCGTAGCACCTAGTGGCACGCCAAAACCGGCAACCGCTTTACTTACACCTAGTTTATCTGTCAAGGTACGCATGGTGACAGGAATAGTGGCATTAGAGCTTGCCGTTGACAGCGAAAATAGGATTTGCTCTTGGGTTTTGTCGCGGAAGGTTTTGGCCGAAACGGGGGTAAACACACCCACAGCAATAGGGTAAACAATAAAAATCCACATCAATAATAAGGCTAAAATCAGCACTAAATATTCGACAACACTGCCAAAAATTTCAGGTTCTAAGGTGGCGCCTAATTTAAACATTAGGGCGAATACACCGTATGGCGCAAGGCTCATGACCACTGAAATTAAGCGCATCATAATTTTATTAGCAGTTTGAAAGCCTTTCACCGCACCTTCAACCGATGAGCCCATTGATTTAATGACACCGCCCATCAACAGTGCCATAAAAATCACTTGCAACATGTTGCCAGAGGTAAACGCAGAAAATGGATTGTTAGGCACTATGCTCACAATGAGTGACATTAAGTCAGGCAGCTCTGTTGCGGTAATATCGACTGAGCCACTGCTCGACATATCAACGCCTTTACCTGGCTCAAATACCATTGCCACCGTAAATGCGGCAAGAATAGCAACTAAAGTGTTAATAATGTAAAAGCCAAACGTTTTTCCACCTAAACGACCGAAGCTTTTTAAATCTTGTAACTCACATACACCACTTACAATACTGACAAATACTAAAGGCACAACTAACATCATGATCATATTAACGAACATGGTGCCAATACCGCTTGCTAAGGTGACTAATGTGCCACCAAAAAAGGCATTATCGGCAAGCGAAAATTGCACAATACTGCCGAGTAGCACACCTAAAAAAAGACCAATAAAGATCCGGGCTGAAAGTGATTTTGTCATCTGTTATTTCCCATTCGAAATGGCAACTTATGTTGCTGATTATTGTTATACCAATCCTGGTGTTTATTCTTTTCGAGCGCAGAAATACTGAGACATTGCGCACGATATTTCAATCAACTTGATAAACAAAAGCGCACACAAAAACACCAAAAATAATAGGAGATGCGAAAAAACAATAAATAACAATGCATTAT
Organism: Shewanella phaeophyticola; assembly: GCF_025398315.1. Classification (GTDB taxonomy): domain Bacteria; phylum Pseudomonadota; class Gammaproteobacteria; order Enterobacterales; family Shewanellaceae; genus Shewanella; species Shewanella phaeophyticola. The sequence goes on along the minus strand of NZ_JAODOQ010000001.1, from coordinate 121,679 downwards.
GAAATTTTAAAATATTGTTATGATGGTATAACCAGTCAAAAAACTGCTTAAGAAGGGTTGAATCAGCGAGAACTACAGTAAAATTTCGCTATTAATAGTCAATACTAATGCGAGCGAGCGGCAATGCATTCGCTAACATATGCTGCTGCTTAATACTGACATGATTACGGCCAACCCACTGTGCTAACGTGAGCCATTGGGAAGTATGGCTCACAGTGTTGTGAGTAGATTGCGACATAATATTGTCAAGATAAGTTAATTGCTTATGTTGTTTATTAAAGTCGCCAACCGAATTAACTTGTTTGAGGTCAGTAACTCATTTGGCGCATCGAGCACCCATTTCGGCACTATCATGCTGTGACAATTTTCAAGCGTATTGGCAATCATCAACCCTGCGGGATCAAGGTCGGTAAAGGCGATCACATCCAAGTTAAGTGCGGCGACTAAATGTAAAAAATGCTTGCGCCCTGCTGGCGAATAATCGTGACTGCCACGATACAATACCATGCAATTGTCAATAATTGGCTGTAACTCGGGCGTGAATGTATAGGCAAATATATTGTCAAAACTGTCGAGGTTTTCGACTACGATGAGTTGAGCAATATTGAGTCGCTGACAAAGTGTAACTGCGGCATCGACCTTTAATCTTAACGAACTACTCAATATGGATAGCATATCCACTACAGGGTCAGCTGCGGCTCTAGAGAGTAGAGATTGAATAATGTTAGGTGCCAGCTTTATTAACACATGGTCGGCATCGGGGCTGATATTCGCGTATTTCTCATTAGCACTTTGCTGCGCCATTTGTTGACGAGGCACATCAAAATCGAGTTCAAGCACATCTAGTCCTGAATCTTTTAAGGCCATTTCTCTAAGTAAGTCCCAGTCCTTTGGGAGAAACTCTAAATGTTTGCCAGATGGGCTCACGCTCCCGATTTCAAACAAGGCAAAAATAGATTGCCAATTGCGTTTATAGCTCACTTTCGCCACTTGCTTAACCACCACATTGGCGATTAAATTAAGCTGCTGTTTTGAAAGTGATGCCATAACCCGTCCTTATGTAAACACACCGACTAACCTAGGCTAGCCATAACTCAACATCATGGATGATAAAATTACCGTTATACACAGGATCGGGCTTGCCTATTGGTTCTAATTCAAAGTAATTTTTATGCTCATCCGCCAAACCTTCATAACCACCTATCACTTGATAAAGCCAACTTTCAGCATCCCATTGTAATTGTTTTTCGGTTAAATAACTCAATGCGGATTGACGTAAACCAGAATCAATCACCTCACAGAAATACTCATCCACGGCAATTTTGAGTGGGTTTTCAGGGATATCAAAGTCTTCACTGTCGCCCATTTCAAAGGTAACGTTTTGCTCACGTGCAATGTGCGGTAATGCATCACGGCTAATGGCTTTAACTTGCGCAACTAAACCCATTAACTCTAGCTCATGATGTGGGTTACTCACATCGACGCTGGCTGGCGCCAACAGTGCTTCAGCACAATTAAATAAATTGGGGATCGCTTTATGACCAACATGATTATCAACTTGGTAATCTGGGTGCATGTCAGTGTGCAGTAACCAGCCTTTGAGTAACCGTGTACGGCCTTGAATTTGTCTAAAGCGGCCTAATAACTCATATAACCTACTCTGCACAATACTCAGCTCTTGAGTACATTGGCTTAGGGTTTCTTGTAGGCTGGTCATTAATAAACGGCGTAGTTCGCGGATGTCGCCAGCAATTTCACCGAGCTCACTAAACTGGAACATTTCGAGGCCATTGAGCAAGTCTGACACCTGGCTTTGCGCCAGTTCATTTTCGCGAATTTTGGCATTAATCGTCCCGACATAACCAAACTCGTTATTAATGCGGCCCATAACACCCTAATTGAATAGCGTAAGCTATCGGTAAAGCTGTAAACGTGTTCGTTTAAGTCCGCTAAATAAGCTTCTGCTGCGCTGTGATCAATATTATGACGCGCCTCTTTATAGTGATCGGCCAGGGTTTTAATGGTCGCTAAAGACGAGCCAACATTAGAGTCAATTTGACGATTACGCTCATCGCTTAAGGCCTCTTCAAGCAACGCTCTGACTGAGCGCTTTAAACGCAGCTCTTGGTCTGGCTCTGGTCGCCACAAAATGCCGCTTTTTTTGAGTTTTTCAATCACGCCTGCATCATGGGCGGTGTCGTTAATCGACCCCGCTAAATAAGCATCCATGATCACATCGGCATGCCGCCCGAGTTGTTTGAGCAGCTTTACCCCGGCCTGGTGTATGTTGCTGCTCATATTAACTCCCTTTGGGTCGCCGTTTCAGCCTGCACCTCAAGGCTTAGGCCTTCGGTTTCGTCAATAAAACGGATCACTTCATATAAGTAATCAAGCTTGCCGGTGGCGATGTAAATTTGTTTCTCGCTGTTGGGTTTAGTCAGATAACCCAGTTCAACCAAACGCTTAAACACTAGCTTAATTTGGCCATCGACATTGCTGCTGCTAGAGCCAAATAAACGGTACTGGCTAAGCTTTGTCAGTTGCTCTCTAAAGGCTGGAGTATCTTCGATTCGAGCTTGTAAATCAGTTAAGCGGATCGGTGCTCCTTCGCTTAATGGCGCATCTTGGCCGCTGGCCTCTTGCACTAACACTAACCATTCCACCAGCGGGATCAACGCCGAGCATATATCTTTAAACTGCGATGAAATCACTTTGCGCTCAGCATCGCCAAGCTGTAAATAGCCACAAAAGAACACTTCACCTTCACCTGCGCTGGCTAAAGTGCGGTTAATTTGATTTAAGTAAGTTTCTATTCGCTCGCGGGTGCTGTTGTTTTTTAGTGCGCGCCAACCATCTTCGTTAGTGACTCGACAAATAAACTCACCACGCAACAACTGTTCGATTAAGGCACTGGTTCCCACTAAGGTTGTTTCATTTGAGTCTGACATTAACTTTGCTCCTTAGCCGTTGTGGGATGAGTAGTTTCAGCATTTCGTTGTGACAATCGCTCTGCAAGAGGGTTAGTTTTAGGTTTAACCACCTGCAGTTTTTTGGTTTGTTTGTTAATAATGTAGCGATTAGCAAATAAGTTAAGCACTTCAGATTCTGGGTTCGGGAATGCCCCTAACACGCTGATGTTATTATTTTCACAGGCATCAAAAATCTTCTTCACGTTGGTGTGATGTAGAGTGCCGAGCTCATCAATAGGCCAATGAATGGTCACATGGGCTTTACCGCGTAATAAACGGGTAAATGCCAACAAGAACTTACATAAAATCAGGTATGCCATACCGTGGCTAGAGGATTCATTTAGCTGGCGATCGGTACGGATGATCAAATCACTATTGCCCTCTTTTAAGCGCAATTCAATTTCCAATAGTTTGGCAATGCCACCGGTTAATGCCGCGCGGCCAATAATATCTAGGGCGCGACGCATTGAACTAGTGTAGTGCTCATCGGGTAGCTTGCTAAAGCCGTCGGCTTTCCAGGCTTTAAAGGCTTTTACAAACACTTCAAGCTCAGGCCAAAACTCGAGTTCACTGATACGCGAGCGAATGCGTACAGCAGATTCAGAAACCCCATCGAGGAACAATTCTTCACCCACTTCACGAGTAATGCGCGCACTTTGGCTGGCAATGCGGCGGTCGATGTCGGTTAATACGTCGTAAAACGCAGTTAAGTCGATACCAAAAATACGCCCTTGCTCGCGGATCGCCATTAGCGATTGCGGCACCATCACATTGAGTAACTGCTCAAGCTGTGGCACTAATTTACGGTAGTCGAGTAGGCGAATACCTTTGTCATTAACAAAGCTAGACTCGTCACGCGCGCGCTCCCAGAACTCGGCCAAACTTGAGCCCGATTTACTGGCAATAACAGAGTCGAAATGCTCAACATATTGCTTCACCGAGCCCATTAAATAATCACGCTTTAGCAATAAGTCTTCGCCTTGGCGCAGGCGCTCGCCAATGCTGCCGATGGCTTCGTCGTTATTGGCAGGTAACTTCAGCTCGGCCAACTTACGCATTACCGCGCGCAGCTTAGTGAGGTTTTCAGATGCTTCAACCTGTGCTGCATCACAAGCTTTTCGATCGGTTTCTAGGCTAGTACGTCGCTGTTTAATTTCAGCGGTTTTGGCTTTTAATTGCTGTTCAAACTCAAGCGCAGCCCGTTTAACGTCTGCCAGCTGTGCTTGCAATTTAGGCTTACGCGCTAACCAGGTATGCTGATACCAATCGTCATAACGTAACACGTCGCTACGACGTTGTTCTGCCTGACTTATTTTTGCCTCAAGTTCACGAATTTGCTTTTTAAGCGCTAAAATAGTGCCTTCGTCGACACCACGTGATTTCAGTTCATTTTTGTACCAAGTTTCACAGGCTTTTTGCTCTGTTTTGGCATTAGCACGACGCTGTTCAATATTGGCTTTAATTTGCCCAAGTTGATTGTCGATAGCGCCCACAACTTCTTGCCAGTAAGCATTTTTGTCCATGCGTGCTTCTAACGCCTGATCTTTTTGCTCGGCTAGCCATTCAAGGTGCTGGTTATGCAGCTGCTTTAATTCGTTGTCAAGTTGCACTAAGCGCTTGCCAGATTCGGTTTTGCGATCGGCTACGGCTTGATTGATCTTTTGTTGCTCGCTGCGCTTTTCATCAAAGAGTCGGCGTAAATCTTCTCGGCTATTTTTATAGGCAGTACGGGCGAAGGTTAACTCACGGGTTATGGCATCCAGCGCACTGTTCATGACCACCAGCTGATCTTCCGCTTCGGCATGTATTTCTTGGGCGCTTTGCAGTGCTTCTTCGGCTTTAGCAAAACGGATACGCAAATCTTGCTCTGTGGCCGCGTATTCAGGCACGTCAATGGCGTTAAGGTCTAAGTGTACCCCAAATAAACTGTCGCTACTGTCTTTGGTTAGGCTTGGATGTAAATCACTGCGATGTAACAACTCTGGCGCAATAACCTTACCAAATGATTGCTCCCAACCTTGGGCTTCTTTGCGCAAAAATTCCAACAGCGTATGCGACTGCGGGAACAGCATATGATGCAATTCTTCTTTGGCATTTTCGCGCTCACTCACGCGAATGCTAGCAATGCGCAGTGCTTCGTTAGCTTGGTCTCGCTTAGCGCGCTGCTTACGTTCTTCGGTGGTTAAACGCTCAACTTTGGCATTACAGGTTTCTTGCTCTTCGTCGGCAAGGCTGATGCGCTCATCAAAAATAGCCAAGCGCATCTTTTCATCTTCAGTGTACGTCACGCCATCAACTTGATGCTTAAGCTCTGCAGCCTGCAATTTAAGTTGATATTCTTGTTCACTAAACTTGGCTTTACCCGCGTCAGTTTGCTCGCGCCATTGTTGCTCTAATTTAGCTAAATCGTCACTGGCTAGCTCACGCTGTTTATCACGGGCTTCACGTTGAGTGTCTTGTTCGGTATGTAGCGACTCAAGCTCACGGTGAAGTTGCTCGGCAATTTTACTGCGACGAGCATTAAAAGCAGCTTCAATATCTTGGTGTTTTTCAGTTTGTAACTTATGGCGCTCTTGTAAGTTTTCAACGTCACTGCGCCAACTAGGTAGATTATCTAGATCGGCTTTAGCTTGCTCAATGTCGGCATCTAAAAAAGCAGCGTGCTGATCTTCAATCGCATCTAACTCATATTCAAACTTGCCGACATCACCTTTAGCGGCTGACAACTCTTGGTTGAGCTCATCACGGACATCTTTCCACTCGTCGTCGAGTAAACGCAGTTTAAGATTAAGTTCTTTGCCTAAGGTTTGATTACGGTCTTGACGATCTGCTTCAAGGGTTTCATCGTCACGGTAACCGCGCGATAAACTGGCTAAACGTAATTCGGCGCTCAGTAGTTGGTTAAATTCTTGCTCAAGCTTGTCATATTCTGGACGAATTTGCTCAAAACCTTGTACTAACTGACTCTCACGTATCCAGGTTTCGACCCGCTGCGGATTAAGGCGTGAAGTGGGTGGATTCACCCCGTCTTCTTCTAAAATGGCGGCGATCATGGATTTGACCGTTTCCATTTTACCTTCTTTTGAATGCACTGCTTTAGCCAGCTTTTCAATATGGCGCAGGCTGTGTTCGCCATCGCATAACGAGAACTGTCGAGCATAAGTACGCAGCTCGTTTCGGTTACTGCCAGTATTAAGTAAACTGCGATCGTTTTGAATAATGGCACGGAACTCGCGAGTATTAAGTAAGTTAGTGTGCGCGATGCCTTCACGTTTAACTTCACGGCCAAGTTCAGCCATCGAGTGGCAAATGATGGTATCGCCATTGCGGGATTTAATGTAATCCTCAAGCTCAAAACCGCGGGCAATAAAGCGATAATTAACCCCTTTACCGTCGCCAGCTGACGCTAATACTGCTTGATATAGTAAGCCATCATCTTTTTGGTATTCATAAATAATGTAGCTAGAATCGTGCGGTAAATACCAACGTTCAAAGCTGTCACGGGTTGACGGCACCACACGACTTGGGTATTCACCATAAAATACCGGCACTAGTCGCTGTAGAGTCGTTTTACCTGACGCGTTAGTACCACAAATGTTGGTGTGGCCTTTTAATAGCAATTCAACAACACCTGGCAGGTGAGTATTAATTAATACGATTCTAATCAAGCTTGGCATGATAATCCTTTTCCAAACAGCTCACATTACAGTGAAAAATAAGCGAAATTGTGCTGAGCAACCGAGTCTGTTGATTAAAGTAAAACAAACACAGTCTTGAGGCAATTTTCAGCTAAAAAATTGCCTTGATAATACGCTATTTCATTAACAAGTGACGCTTAACATGACAACTATTAAGTGCAATTGCTGTGATAGTACTCAATTCGCACGTGAGAAAACAAAGATTGGCTAAATAGAATGGTATAAATGTACAAAAATGCCGCTCATTGATATGAGCGGCATTGATAATAACAACTGTTATATGAGGTGATTAAGCTGCTTTTACATCTGTTTCTTCTGAGTGTCGGATTAAGTAATCAAACGCACCAAGCGATGCTGTTGCGCCGCTGCCCATGGCAATAATAATTTGCTTATATGGTGTGTGGGTCACATCACCAGCAGCAAACACACCTGGAATAGATGTTTGACCGCGCTCATCAACGATAATCTCGCCGCGAGGTGTCATATCAACCACACCTTTTAACCATTCAGTGTTTGGCACTAAGCCAATTTGCACAAAGATACCGGCTAAGATAACTTCTTTACTTTCGCCGCTAGCACGGTCGGTATAAATCAAGCTGCTAACGCGAGTACCATCGCCTTTGACTTCGGTAGTTTGCGCTTGAGTAATAATTGTAATATTACCCATTGATTTAGCTTTACGTTGTAACACTTCATCTGCACGTAACTTGCTGTCAAACTCAAGCACAGTAACATGTTCAACAATGTTAGCTAGGTCAATCGCGGCTTCAATACCTGAGTTACCACCACCAATAACGGCAACACGCTTGCCTTTAAATAACGAAGCCATCACAATGTGGGCAATATGCCACGCCTTTACCGCGGTACTCTTGCTCACCAGGTACGTTCATTTCTCTCCAACGTGCGCCTGTGGCCAACAATACGGTTTTACTGCTTAAGGTTGCGCCGCTTTCTAGCGTCACATCAAATAGGCCATTTTTAGCGAGGCTTAATGCGCGTTGATTCGCCATAATATCGACGTCATAGTCTTTAACATGCGCTTCTAAATTGGCAACCAGTTTTGGCACTTCGGTTTTAGACACAGAGATAAAGTTTTCAATACCGACGGTTTCAGCCACTTGGCCACCAAACTTATCGGCAACAATACCTGTGTTTAAGCCTTTACGAGCAGAATAAATCGCGGCAGCTGCACCCGCAGAGCCACCACCGACAACCAACATATCAAATGTTGATTTTTGGTTTAATTGCTCGGCTTGTCTGCCGGCTGCATTTTTATCTAATTTATTCAGTACTTCAACAACACTAATGGCACCGACAGAGAAAGCTTCGCCGTTTAAAAATACTGATGGTACTGACATGATATTGCGATCGGTCACTTCTTCTTGGAACAGTGCACCGTCGATCATCACGTTAGTAATATTTGGGTTAATTGCCGCCATCATGTTCAGTGCCTGAATCACTTCTGGACAGGTTTGGCAACTTAATGACACATACGTTTCAAAATGAAATTCACCAGGTAACTGACGAATTTGCTCAATGACTTGCTCATCCAATTTAATTGGGTGACCGCCACTGTGTAATAACGCTAATACAAGTGAGGTAAATTCGTGACCCATTGGTAAGCCAGCAAACGTAATGTTTGTGCCATTTTGTGGGTTAATTACACTCATACTGGGTGTACGTTTACCCTGTTGATATGTCACCGACACCAAGTCAGATGAATCAACAATATCTTGCGCCAAGCTGCTTAATTCTTTGGCTTTGTTTGAGTCATCCGCAGACACGACAAGTTCAACTGGGCGCTTGAGGTTTTGCAGATAGGTTTTCAGTTGATTTTTAACATTCGCGTCTAACATAACAACTCCTAAAAAAAGGGAAATAATGGAAAAGTGGAGAGTGTTAGTCGGTGCCGGGGGAACACCGACTAACTGGAGATGAAATTACTAACCTAAGGGTGAACTTAGCGGTTAGATTTTACCTACTAGGTCAATTGAAGGTGCTAATGTTTCTTCACCTGGCTGCCATTTAGCTGGACATACTTCGCCATCGTGAGTTGCAACATATTGTGCAGCTTGAATTTTACGAACTAGTTCTGAAGCGCTACGACCAATACCTAGGTCGTGAATTTCAGCCACTTTAACTTCGCCTTCTGGGTTCATCACGAAAGTACCACGTAGTGCTAAACCGTCTTCTTCAATCATCACACCGAAGTTACGAGTGATTGCGCCAGTTGGGTCACCAATCATTGGGTAAGTGATTTTACCGATGGTGTCAGAGCTTGCATGCCATGCTTTGTGAGTGAAGTGAGTGTCAGTTGATACTGAGTAAACTTCTACGCCCATAGCTTGTAGCTTTTCGTAATGGTCAGCCATGTCACCTAATTCAGTAGGACATACGAAAGTAAAATCAGCTGGGTAGAAAAAGACAACAGACCATTTACCTAGTAAATCTTGTTCGGTAACGTCTACGAATGCACCGTTGTGAAATGCAGTTGCTTTGAATGGCTTGATAGTGCTGTTGATGATAGATTGTGTCATGTCATACTCCATTAGATTAAGATTCATATTAACCCGACAACCTTGTGGTGTCGGAGATGATGAACAAGCTGCTCGTCATCTGATGTGAATCATAATAGCGATGGAGACCGATTAAGTATAACGGATAAAAACTATCACCTTAATCGGTTTTTTATATTGAACTTATTATTAATCGATAAAACCACATAGCATTCTTTTTTGTAAACACACTTTATTGCCATGAATCAAAGCGGGTTAATACTCGGCTAATATTAGTATCAAGCTTTTGCGATAAGTTTTGTAATGCTTGTTTATTATTAGATCCTGTAAAGTTACCACAGCCATTAGTGGCATAGACCACCCAGTTGCCACCACCGGTTAAACAAGCGTATACCTGGGTAAAGTGGCTATAAAGCGTGTCGCGTAAGTGTGTATCACGGCTATGCTCTTTCCAGCAATTAAGCACTAAAAAACCATCTGCTTTTAATAACTGTTTACTTTGCTTAATAAATAAGTCCGTTAACTGCTGCTTATCAACACCTTTGTTACTGTAAATATCGGCAAAAATCACATCCACTTTTTTATGTTCACCATCAGCCAAAAACACGTTGGCGTCTTGGTTGAGCAACGTAAGCTTTTTACTCAAAGGTAACTGAAAAAAGCGTTTGGCCACTTCAATGACTCTTTCGCGTAATTCTACTGCGGTAATTTTAATCGCGGCATCAACATGACGAAGCGAGTGAACTAAGGCACCGCCCCCTAACCCTAAAATAATCACGCTTTTAGGTTGCGTGAATAACAACACAGACAACATCGCTTGCACATAAGTGTGTTGCGGTATGTAAGGCTGCGTTTTATCCAGTTTACTTTGTTCGTCATTGTCACCAAAAGATAACACGCGATAATCGCCATCATCGAGCACACAAAAATCACCAAAACTATCACTGTCGACATGCAATACTTTATAATCGGACATACTTTACTCTATGGCAGGTTTGGCTAATGGGTTTCGCCAGCAACAAAGCCATATTGTACCCTAGGTTAATGCCACAAGTCCGTGGCTTATGGCCATTAATAAGCGTGAATTTTTCTAGCAGGAAACCGACATGTTTAATCCGTTGTTGATATGTATTGTGTATTTGGCTGTATTTACCTTTGCTCAGCGTCAGGTGAGCCATTGGATCCGCCAGCAAGCTAAGAAAAAACAAGTTAATGAAGTGCGCAGCAGAATGGTGACCCGATTAATATCCTACTTTATGTTTTTTGTTACCTTGTCGGTTATGGCCGTGTCGCTAGGTTTAGGCTATCAGGAAGTGTCTCTTTTTGTGTCGTCAGCGTTTGCTGTACTAGGCGTGGCGTTATTTGCGCAGTGGTCTATTTTGAGCAACATTACCGCTGGCGTGCTGATATTTTTTGTTTTCCCTTATCGTATTGGCGATCGTATTCGTATTGTTGAAAAAGATGAAGACATGTCAGGGGTGATTGTCGAAATTTCGCTGTTTCATATTTTACTTAAACGCGAGTCCGGTGATGTGATGACTTACCCGAACAGTTTGTTATTGCAAAAAGGGGTGGTCAAGCTTCCTAATAATCAAGTGGCAACCAAAAAAGCCACCACTCGTAGAGCGATCCCAAAGCGTCAATAACGCTTTTACCCACATAAATCAAAAAAGGCGCTAATGCGCCTTTTTAATGCCTACCCCAGCCATTGATGCTAGTTCAGCACGCGCTGAAAAAACGCCACCGACTGCAAATACATTTGCAACGCTATTGCGGCATCATAACGCTCGCCTTCATCGCGCATAAAAGCGTGCTGAGCATTCACTTCGAGCCAGGTAAAATTAGCATTAACTTGCTCAAGCTGCTGGTAAATAAGCTTACGGCCTTCTTTACTCACGTGCGGGTCTTGTTTGCCAAACACCATCACTAACTCACCTTTAATATCGCCTGAACGGGTCAGTGAGTCATTACCGGCTTGGCAAGGCAAAGTATTAGAATGAATGTCGGTCGGGTATAAACAAAAAGCACCGCTGATGTCAGGGTTTAAAGCTGCGCGGTAAGCTAGATGGCCGCCAATACACACGCCCATTGCACCCACTTTATCTGAGCAAAATGACTGTGAGCGGGCAAAGTCGACTAATGCTTGAGTGTCAGTGTCATGCTGCTCTAGTGGTTTAGCCCATTTGTCGGCATTGCCTTTATTTTTACCTGCTTCGTCATAGGCGAGTACGGTACCGATTGGGTTTAACTCATGAAACACTTCAGGCACAAGCACCACAAAACCATGACCGGCAAGAATAGCCGCTGAGCGAGCTATGGGTGCCGTTTGCTGAAATATTTCCGAATAAAAAATAATCGTCGCAAACTGACCTTTGCAATCAGGGCGATACAATGTAGTACGCATGACGCCTGTAGGCGTTGCAATGTCGTGAACTTCAGTTTTAGTAATCATATTGTCCCCATTCCATTGTCATGCTGGTGATGAATGTTAGCCGTTAGCAATACTAAAACAACTCATTGTCACACACTTCGCCAGACATTAATTGAGTGACGTTCATTAACGTAGTCGATGCGATAGCATTGAGTGCTTCGTCAGTTAAAAACGCTTGGTGTCCAGTAAAGATTACATTATGACATGCTGATAAACGGCGAAACACATCATCTTGAATAATCTCACTCGATTTATCTTCAAAGAACAGTCCTTTTTCGTTTTCGTAAACATCTAAACCTAACGAACCAATATGACCATCTTTCAATGCTTCCATCGCATCAAATGCATTTAATAATCCGCCACGGCTGGTGTTAATCACCATTACGCCTGGTTTCATTTTCTTAAAGCTCGTTTGATTAAGTAAATGGTGGTTATCTTGAGTCAATGGGCAGTGCAAACTGATGATGTCACATTGAGGATATAAAGCGTCTAGGTCAACGTATTCGACGCCAAGATCAGTGACCGCCTGGTTTGGATAAGGGTCATAGGCAATCACTTTACAGCCAAAACCCAGTAAAATTTTGATCGTTGCCACACCAATTTTACCGGTACCAATCACCCCAACCGTTTTGCCAAACATGTTAAAACCCACTAAGCCAGACAAGGCAAAGTTTGCATCACGAGTGCGCTGGTATGCCTTATGGATTTTGCGATTTAAGGTTAACATTAATGCGACTGAGTGCTCTGCCACTGACTCAGGTGAGTAAGCTGGTACGTTGACCACTTTCATGCCTAAACGCTCGGCAGCAATAAGGTCAACATTGTTGAACCCAGCACAGCGCATGGCAATAATTTTAGTTCCACCTTGAGCAAGCTCAACTAACACTTCTTCACATAATGAGTCATTAACAAACGCGCAAACCACTTCATAACCTTCTGCTAGTTTGACGTTTTGCATACATAGGCGGTAATCAAAGTATTCAATATCAACATTAAATTGCTGATTAGTACGATTGAAATGAACAATGTCGTAAGGCTTTGCGCTAAAAAATCCGATTCTCATAAGTATCCAAATTACCCGTGGTAGATGGTGGGGATGAGTCTGTGCCTCCCCCTAAAAGATAGGTTAATTGTATGTGAATCCACCGTTGTTGTCGTTAATATCACATTGGATAAACATCAAATTGTGATCCAGTTTACGCTGTAAAAACAACCTCGAAAGATCTACAGGCTCTAATTAACTCTTCATAATCCTGTTGTAATCGCTTTATTTAACTCACATTATCGATTGATCTGGCTATCGATAACAGCGTATCGGTGGCATCAAACACTATGGGCAGTCATTTTTTATACTGATAATTAAATTTTGTTGTGTGTGAAACAAACCACAAATTGGCGAGCTAATCACTGTTTACATTAGCATTACTTGTTAGTATTAAAGTGTTGTTAAACGAAGACAGTCACTTATGAAGAATAAAGATAAAATGCCGGTATCTGAAGGGCGATTTTGGGTAGAACGGATCAGTAAAACATCCCTTAGGGCGATTCATATTATCGGCGTCGTTGGCAGCGGCGGTGGGATTATGTTTGATCTCGATTTATCACTGTGGTTTAACTACTGGCTCGCCGCCGTTTGCTCTGGAGTGTTACTGATGAGCTGGGAAATCATACGCGATTGGCGTTGGCTTATTCAATTAAAAGGGGTGTTAACGTTATTAAAGGTTGTACTGCTTGGCTTTTTTATTCAAATAAGTCAGTGTAAATCTGAATTAGTCATCTTTATTATTCTATTATCTGTTATTGTATCTCATGATTCTGCGGGATTGCGCCATTACTCAATCGTGCATCGCAAAGTAATCCAGAGTCGCAAAGAAATTAAAGGTTAACAAAAAGGACATGGGATGTTCCCTTACCCAGAACAATATCGCATCGCACTCCCTCCCCTCACGACGGGGTTTATGGTTATTTAGGCCATTTTAAGCCATACCATTTTCGCTGATGCGAGCCCGTTTGCGTTATATCCATTATTTTTACTATTTATTGTTGTTATGGGGGCGCATTTATACCTCATCATCATGTCAAAAGGAATGCAGCGCCTCGATCAGTGCTTCTATGCTTTAGTGCATATTCCATTAGCATTTGTGGTGTGGACATTTACCATAATGCACGTAAACGGCCACGCCTTTTCTTAATCATTGTGCAACACTTGCACATCTCGGTGTCCAGCGGTATTGTTGCCGCGAATTGACCGACGAGAACCTCATAATGGCTGACTTTATTTATAATCCACCGACCACACCTTGGTTAGATATATTGCATCAAGATAAAGATATTATCGTGATCAATAAACCATCGGGATTACTGTCAGTGCCGGGTAGAGAAGCGATTTATCATGACAGTATTTACTCGCGAGTGTTGGCCGAACATCCTAATGCACAAATCGTTCATCGCCTTGATATGGCAACATCTGGTGTCATTGTTGTGGCACTGCGCCGCAATGCTGAGCGAGAACTTAAAAGGCAATTTCGCGATCGTGAAACCAGTAAAACCTATTATGCACGAGTCGCTGGTCATGTGAGCAAACAAGTCACTCAAATTGATTTACCGCTGATTTGTGACTGGCCTAATCGCCCAAAACAAAAAGTGGACCATATTCTTGGAAAACCCTCAAAGACACTCGTCGAAGTCGTCAGTTATGCTGCTAAGTCAACATTGGTAAAACTCACGCCGATTACAGGGCGTTCGCATCAGTTGCGGGTACACATGATGGCACTTGGCCACCCAATTTTAGGTGATGGTTTTTATGCCGATCCATTGGCAAAAAGTTTGTCTCCACGTTTATTGCTTCATGCGGCGGCATTAACCATTCGTCATCCGTATACACAAGCGCAAATTCACTTCGAATCACCAGCAGAGTTTATCGACCCCTCAACAAGCCAATAATCTTAAGCAATAAAGATAAACATTGTTAATTTCACTGGTAATTTTTCTGGCTATTATGCAATGAAAGACGTAAATTTATGGCCAAATAGTGATTTATTAGGTGCAATACTATGGATAGCTCATTTCAACGCGACGAATTAGACAATCAAATTCTTACAGCACTAATGGAAGATGCACGCACACCATTTGCAGAGCTGGCAAAACGCTTTAATGTAAGCGCAGGTACCATTCACGTACGCGTTGAAAAAATGAAACAAGCTGGCATTATTACCGGTGCACAAATCACTGTTAACCCAAAAGCTCTGGGCTACGATGTATGTTGTTTTATTGGCATAAACCTCAAAAGTGCCGGTGACTACCCTTCGGCAATCGCCAAACTCAATGCCCTTGAAGAAGTGGTTGAAGCATATTACACCACCGGAAATTACTCTGTTTTTGTAAAGGTAATGTGCCAATCTATCGATGGCTTACAACATGTGCTTATTAATCGCATTCAATCGATTGATGAAATCCAATCAACTGAAACCTTAATTAGCCTACAAAACCCTATTGTTAGGGCTGTAAAGCCTTAACATGCAATAGCCTCCTCCATTAGTATGACCCCCATCACAAACCTCAGTTAACATTTAATTACTTTTTTATTAATTAATGGTGTGACTTTTGTTAATTAGTTGTGCTACAAATGCAGTGATGCATCACAGAATGCAACATAAAATTAATGACATTAAAAACACCATCACTTAATAATCATCGTGTTAGCACGATACCCCCCCAATTAAGTGATGTCTAATAACAAGGAAGACGTTGTGAAGACAAAACTAGCCATCGCCATCTCGGCCGCATTAATCTCTAGTGCAGCATTTGCAGAAACTGCAAGTAAATACAACACCACTGACAGAGTTAATAATGAATATGCAGGCATAAAAGCCACTAAATCAGAAAAGCAATCAAACATTTCTGCTTGGATGATAAAATTAAATACTCAGTCAGTATCACAACAATCACGCTTATCAAAAGTCTCATCAGCACAAGCAGCTGCATCGGTTCAAGAGTCTCAAGCTCGAGTGTTAAGCTCAATTGAAAGTCTGGGCGCTGATATTGAAGTCGTAGGACAAACCTCAAACCTAGTTAACTCGATTTTAGTAAAAGCTGACAAAGCACAGTTAGTATCACTATTAAAAAACGCTGACGTTGCAGATATTCTACCTATTTACGACTACGATCTGCATGTAGCAGATAGTGCAGATTATATCGGTGCAACTGCGGTAATCGAAGCTGGAACTGCATCAGGTCAAGGTCAAACCGTTGCCGTATTAGATACCGGTGTAGATTACACTCACGCAGCATTAGGTGGTTCAGGCGATATTGCCGACTATGAAGCCGCTGTAGAAGCTGAAGGTGATATGCCAAACTGGCCACAAGGTAAAGTCGTTGGCGGTTATGACTTTATTAATAACGACCCTAACCCGATTGATGTTGATAATAACCATGGTACTCATGTAAGCCATTCAGTTGTAGGCATCGCGCCAGATGTTGAGTTGTATGTTTATTCTGTATGTGATTCAGGTTGCCCTGGTCTAGCACAACTTTACGCGTTAGAAGCCGCCATGGATCCTAATGGTGATGGTGATATCTCTGACCGCGTTGACACAGTTAATATGTCATTGGGTGGTGATTTCGGTGACTCTAAAGAAGGCGCAGTTCAAGAACTGATTGATGAAATGGTTGAGCTAGGTGTAAACCTCGTGATTTCAGCAGGTAACGATGGCGCGACACCATTTGTTGTTGGCGGACCAAGTACATCAGCGAATGCATTATCTGTTGGTGCAATGACTCACCCAACCGTGACCGCAGGAAAAATCACAGCAACGGCTGCTGGAGTTGAATTAGCCCCAATTAGCGCAGCATTTAATACCACTAATGAATTTTCATTTAGCAACACAACTGCTCCATTAGTACTCCCTACGGATAACTTAAATGGTTGTGACCCATTTGCAGATGACGTCGACTTTACTGGTAAAACGATAATCATTGACCGAGGTGGCTGTGGTTTTGTAGATAAAGTCTTTCACGCTCAAGAAAATGGTGCATCATTTGTCATTGTTGCCAATAACGTTGAGGGTGACGGTGCATTCACTATGGGTGGTACAAACTCAGACATCACCATCCCATCTGTAATGATATCTAAAGAAGAAGGAGATGCGCTTAAAGAAGCACTTGCTGAAGGAGATGTTGTATTCTCAATTATATCAGAAGAAGTCACTACAGCGGGGGCAATGGCAAGCTTCACCTCACGTGCACCATCAATTGCTGGAACACTAAAACCAGAAATCACAGCTCCAGGCACGTCGATTATGACTGCTCACCCAGGGCTCGGTGATGGCTTAACACCTATTAGCGGAACCTCATTTTCTAGCCCTATTACTGCTGGTGCAATGAGTATTATTAAAGAAGCATTACCAAATCGCAGTGCGCTTGAAATCAAAGCCACGATGATGAATGCTGCAAACTTAAATGTGACCGCAGAGCCAACCTCATTAAATGAGGATGCTGAGTTAGCACCGATTAGTTACATTGGTGCAGGTCTTGTTGACATTGAGAAATCAATCAACCTACCTGTAGCTGCATACGATAAAGATACCATGCAAGCTGCTTTAGCCTTTGGTCTTGTTTCATTAAGTGAAACAACATCAATGACTAAGACCATTTCTGTGAAAAACTTCTCAGCAGAAGCGAAAACGTACACATTAATGGCAGAGCAGCGCTTCCAAAATGATATCGATTCAGAAGCGGTGACTTTTGAGATGCCAGAAAGCATCCAAATTCCTGCTGGTCAAACGAAAACATTTGATGTAACGGTCACAATTGATCCTACTAATCTTCCTGAGTGGATCTTAGATTCATCATATGAGTTAGGCGGTACTGCTAGTGAGGCTTCTGATGCGTTAACATTATCAGAATATGATGGTGCAATTAAGTTTATGGATGGTGAAGAGCAAGCATTGCATGTTGTTTATCACATTCTACCAAAAGCCGCTGCTGCTGCATCGGTTTCAACTGAAGTCACCGAAGACGGTATTGTGAGAACATTCACTAACGTAGGTGCAACAGCAATTACCGCTCCATTTAGTGCCCCATTAACCGCAACGAGCCCTGTTGACATGTCTTTACGTCACGACTTACTCAATGCATCAAGTGAATTAGCGGGTAGCTCAACATGTGATGAAGGCATTGCAATTTGGAACACTTTCCAAATGCGTGATCCAATTGTACATGGTTTAGTGGCTAGCTATAACGTTGACTATGATATAGATAATGATGGTGTTTATGATTTCACAGCAAAAACCATCAACTTAGATTGGTTCAGCAGCGACACAGTAACATACCCACGAGCACTTTACGGCTTTGTTACTGATTATGGCACAGGTAGCGGAGTCTTCTCTCCAGCTTACCATGTTACCGGTAATGACTTCTTATCAATCAAAGCTTGTTTTGAAGATATTGGGCTAGCAGCTACGGATTTAGGCGCATCTATTGGAGTACGTTTCCGTGTAGAAGAAGCTGACTGGGCACCTGTATCAACAGGAACAGGAGATGAATCTGAAGCGACGTTATTGCTTGACGGTACAGATGTCACTGCAGGTTTAGTTGACGAAGATGGCGAACCTGTTACTGAACTACAACCAGGTGAAAGCGCAATACTTATTAGTCAAGTGGGTGGTAACTCATTAGGTTATATGTTGCTGTCTGATAATGGTGCTATGTCAGTTGTTGCAAACACAACAGATGAAGGTAACGAAGCCCCTTCAATTGAAGACCTAGTGCTATATGTAGACAAAGGCGCTGCTGCAGGCACTGAACTTGGTCAAGTTGTTGCTACAGACCCTGATATGCTAACAAGTCCAGTGTCAGAGTTTATTGTTATTAGCGCTAATTCAAGCATGATCATGATTGACGCTAAAGGTAAAGTCAGCTTAAGCGATACTGCTGTCATTGACCAAACTAGCGAAACGATGGAAGCACAAGTTGTTGCTATCGATACCATGGGTAACCGTTCTGAAATGGCAACGGTTTCTGTCATGATTAACAACACGACTCCAACTGTTGCGCCTACAGGCATGACAAGTACTGAAGGCTTTATTGTTACAGCACGAGCGAACGGTAGCGATGCTGACGGCGATACACTAACGTACAACTGGGTACAAACAAGTGATCCATCGGTTAGCTTTACCAATGGTGGTGAAAAAATTAACTTTACAGCACCATCAGGTAGTAGCTCAATTAAGTTCTCTGTAACGGCGTCTGACACGCGTTTAGAGAGTGAGCCAGGTACAGCAACGATTACTGTAACCGAAAAACAAGAGAAATCTTCTGGTGGTTCTATGGGGTGGTTAACTGCATTATTACTACCATTAGCTGCATTACGTCGTCGTAAGCACTAATTCTGAGTAATTAATAATTTGGTAACCCCAAATTAATCAAAAACCAGCTGCGCAAGTAGCTGGTTTTTTTATGCGTCAAATATGATCGATGATATAGGCTATAACGGCACACATGTGCTGTTAACACGACGCTCTCAAACTAAGCCACGTAACAAAAAATGCCATTGGCAATTGCTTTTGGTGAATTTAAAACAAAAAAACCGACTCTCAAGTCGGATTTAACGTTTTGGTACCAGTGGCCGGAGTCGAAGCGGCACGCTTTTAAGGGCGTGGCATCTTTTGTAATAAGCGGATCCCGTCACGGGTTCAACATCCATTCAGCTCTTAGCTCTTAAAACAAAAAACCGACTCTCAAGTCGGTTTTAACGTTTTGGCACCAGTGGCCGGACTCGAACCGGCACGCTTTTAAGGGCGTGGCATCTTTTGTAATAAGCGGATCCCGTTACGGGTTCAACATCCTTTCAGCTCTTAGCTCTTAGCTTTTAACTAATAGTTTTTTAGCTTATAAAACAAAAAATCAGCACATAGGCTGATTTAAAGTTTTGATACCAGTGGCCGGACTCGAACCGGCACGCTTTTAAGGGCGTGGCATCTTTTGTAATAAGCGGATCCCGTCACGGGTTCAATATCCATTCAGCTCTTAGCTTATAAAACAAAAAATCAGCACATAGGCTGATTTAAAGTTTTGGTACCAGTGGCCGGACTCGAACCGGCACGCTTTTAAGGGCGCGGGATTTTGAATATATAGCGTGTAAAACCACTGTTAATTATCAGTTAGTTACGATATAAATATCTTACTTTGCAAATTCTTTGCAAAACCAATTCAGAATCATACTATGACCAAACAGGTTGAAAGACACGATATCTCAGACGAACTATACGTCTACCTACAAGACAATAGCAAGCGTTGGTATGCCCGTATCAAAGTCGCTGGTAAGTGGCACTCTAAAGCGACTAAGCAAAAAGAAAAAGAGAAAGCCATCGCCATGGCTTATCGACTTCAAATAGAATACCAATTCATGGCTGATAATGATCAGTTGGTAAGCTCTAAACGTTTTAGGGATGTGGCTGAAAAAGCCATCAATGCCATGCAAGTTTTAATTAATAAAAGTAAGGCCAAAGATAAGGATCCATTAGTAGATAAATATACCGCCTACATTCAACTTTTAAGAAAGTACCATATTCCTTTTTTCGACCGTATTTACATTACCTCGATTGATAGCGACAAGTTAAGCGAATTTGATATATGGCGCGAAGAACTTCTTGGCCGAGCCCCTGCAAAATCAACGTTACTTAACCATAATGCTGCCTTCCAACAGGTTTTTAAAGAGGCAGTTCAATGCAAATGGATGCTGGTGTCTCAAGTACCTCAATGATGTGGTCAAGTAAATCTGTACACGCTTAGGGGAGTTATTATCATGCCGCCATTTCAGCTGCCGTTGGGGTCATATAATTATTGTAACTATGCCCGCGTTTTGTATTGTAATGTTTCAATATGTAGTTCAGCACATCATGTTTTGCTTCATCAAAATGTTGATATCCATTCTTGGGCATCCATTCCGTTTTATAGCTCCTAAAAAAACGCTCCATTACGGCATTATCCCAGCAATTACCTCGACGGCTCATGCTCTGATTGATTTGGTATTTCCAGAGCATTTGTCGATACTGAAGACTGCTGTAGTGACAACCTTGGTCTGAATGAAATAATAGACCTTTAGGCCATCCACGGCTTTCAAACGCCATTCTTAAAGCTGCACAGGTCAAATCTGTATTCGGGCTATCAGAACAAGCCCAGCCAACTATTTTTCTCGCATATAAATCCATGACTACCGCTAAATATAACCATTTTGTTCCAGACCAAATGTAGGTGACATCGCCACACCAAACCTTGTTTTTAGCGTTAACATTAAATTGTCTTTTTAGCAGGTTAGGAGCTATTTTTGACTCGCCTTTAGCTATTTTGTATCGATGTTTTCTGAGCTGAGTGCTCACCAAGCCTGCATGCTTCATTAAGCTTGCTGCTTTATAGCGACCGATATTTTCGCCTTGCTGATTTAATTGACCTGCAATTGTTCTAGCTCCCGCAGAGCCTCGACTATCACTGTGTATCTCAACAGCTTGCTGGCATAATCGCTGATAATCAGGGTTAACTATACCGCGCTGTTTTAGGTGATAGTGATAGCTACTTCGTGGCACTTCAAACAACTGACATAGTTGTTTAACAATACTTTGCTCTCTTGATAGTGACTCAATTAACGCTATCGTTTGATGTTGTCTTGCATTAAGAGAGCGGTAGCCTTTTTTAGGATATCTTTCTCCCATTCAATCTTTTTAATTTGAGCCTCAAGCTCTTGAATTCTCTTTTGTTCGGGCGTCAGGGCTTTTGTTGATGGTGTAATACCACTAAATTCTTCTTTTAGTTGTGCAACCCAACGTCTTATAGCTGTTGAGCCTACGCCTGTTGCTTCACAAGCTTCTCGAACGCTATAGCCTTGTTTAATCACAAGATTAGCCGCATCAATTTTGAACTCTGTTGAGTAAGTAGGTTGAGTTGTCATCATTTTTACACCAATTTATCTTAAGGGGAGTTTACCCCATATCGGTGTACAGATTCATTAAGCCATAACACAACTTTCCACAAAAGGTGCTAGTGCGCAGCGAAGAGCACATTTTACTCCTGAAGAGTATGAAAAGGTTTTTGATGCCGTCATACATTTAGAGGAAAACAGTGTAAGGGAGAAAACCCGCCAAATTCGCGAACTACTGCTCGATTATATGGAATTTGCCGTTTATACAGGTATTAGACCAGGAACTGAAATGGAAGGTCTCACTTGGGGTGATATACATATTGATACTAATGCTCATAACATTATTTTTTATATCACCGTAAGAAAAGGGAAAACAATCAAGCATACGGGTACAAGAGAAGTTGTTTGTCGCGATGAAATCTTTTCAAGTATTCAAACATTGAGAGAGCGATTTCCTAATAGGAAGCCTACTGACAAATTATTTTGTTTGCTTGATGGCAACCAAACTAATGCACTTACCAAAAACTTTGATAGAGCATTAATCAAAGCAGATTTAAAGGAGTCTCCTCATGGCGTTAGAACGCTTTACTCACTCCGCCATACTTATATTACTTGGCAACTACTGGCTGGAGTAAGCATAGAGGTATTGGCTAAACAATGTGGAACGAGCATTGCCATGATTGAACAGCATTACAGTCATGTAACGCCCAAGATGTACAGTAAAGAACTATCAGGTATTGACTTAGGAAAAGCCAAACAAAGAGTAAAAGATAAAAAGACTTCTGGCAGTAAGCAAAATGAAGCGAGGCTTTCTGAATTGTTTAAAGAATGGCAAGCCAGCTACAAGCAGCGTGGTTGTATTTAGATTCATCAGGATACTTCTGGTGTTTGTATCTCAATGATAAGATGTGTAATAAATTCAGGAGTTAAAAATGGCACTATACAAAAGCGAGTTTGGTGAAAACTTTAACTTGGGCTTTAACATTGAAGACTTTCCGTGGCTAACTGATAAGAGCTGGCACAACGACATGTGCCCGAGCTTCTACTTTAAAATGGGTATTCAACATTTAGTACTATGGGTGGACTTCGAGGCTCCTGATGACCGAGAGGAATCAGAAGAGCGTTACCTTGTCATGACAGCTATAAACGAAGGCACCGATAATGAACCAGAAATCTTCACCAGTGAAGATAGTGAAGTAGTGTTTACAACAGAAAGCCCCTCTGAGCTAACTACGTATCTAAAAAAACTAGCCTCTGCATACTAACATATAAGGTAAAACCATGAGTAACTCACCAAGTATTACCATACCTTTTGAAGAAGAATACCAAGGCTTTGAAATCTATGTTGAAGAAAACCCAGACCATTATAACGAAGGCTATAGCTGGTCTGTAAGCAAGAATGATGAATGTATCGATGAAGGTATAGAGTTTGATATCAAGATGGCAATTGATGCAGCTCGCGATACTATTGCAAACTTAAATAGTAAAACAAAGTAAGCAGTTCAATAATCTAACAATAAAAATGAAGAAAAAATATATTAGAAGTTTGATATGGTATTAAAAAATTGACAACCAATAAAAACTCCATATAATCAGTTTTCTTGTTGAGGTCGCTTAGCTCAGCTGGGAGAGCACCTCCCTTACAAGGAGGGGGTCACTGGTTCGAGCCCAGTAGCGACCACCATGTTTTACATACTTTATAAATTGATATTCCCAGGTCGCTTAGCTCAGCTGGGAGAGCACCTCCCTTACAAGGAGGGGGTCACTGGTTCGAGCCCAGTAGCGACCACCATATCAATTTAATCTATCTGCGTTATATCCCAGGTCGCTTAGCTCAGCTGGGAGAGCACCTCCCTTACAAGGAGGGGGTCACTGGTTCGAGCCCAGTAGCGACCACCATATCTAAACTACCATTTAAAATCCTAAACGATTTATATATTCCAATAAATTATTTATTAACATTATTAAAATTTAATCATTTTAAATTCAAAGCTATGATAAGTTTACTTTCATTGTTTACTAAACTCTTTTTCGAGATCTAATTTTTGACGGACTTTTACGTCATCCCAAGTTTCGTGAGGAAGACGTGCTGTAACTCGCTCTGTGTATTTTTTTACAGCACGCTGAAAAACTTGTTTTTGATCAACTTTCTCTTCTAATTCTAAATGCTCAATCAAACAAACAATATTCCAAAGTAGATCAGCCAGCTCATCCTCCAGATAACATTGTCTCCCGAGTTGAAGTTCCGTTTTTACTTCAACAATTTCTTCAGCAAGTGCATCAAGATATGTTTGGCTACCTTGAAACCACGTCCCAATTAAGTCAATTTGCGCTTTTTCTTGGGCAACTATTTGTAACTGCTCAAGCAAAAGGCCTGCTTTAGTTTTTTCCATATGCTTTCGTAAAATTAGTGTCAAATGCATTTGATGAGGTTACCGCGTTAGAATTTAATTGTGTACCAAATTCCTCATTTATAATCTCTGCGATCAAATGAGGTAATTCACGATAAAGCTCATCAATCGCATCGCTCTGACCTGTAAGGAGTGCGTAGAAGGAACGTCCATCTATTTTACGAATGTCGTGTCTTTCAGGCAGTCGGGATCTAGTTTGATTATCTGAAGGAGTAAATACATCATTATAAACAGCACAATTTGCTGGAAGAATCTCAACATAATAAGCTGTATAACCCGGATATTGTATTAAAGCTGTAGCTAAATCTCTGTAGATAGAGACTTTATGGTTGCCTTTAGTTGTATTATGTTTGTTTTTAACCTCAGCAACTATTCTCTTTTCATGACAAATTATATCAATCAAATTACCGACAGGGGGATTTGTGACTCCTTCGATTGAGCCCATAACCTCTTCATGTAAGGAACCAATTGCATTCTGTTTCGTCTTCTGGATCTGACGTTCTCGTTCCTGCAATAGCCAATCATCTAAACTGATGCCTTGTACAACGGAATCGATCGCAGCAGAAAAGCAATCAAGTGTATTACGATAAAGATCTGGCGTTGTTGTTTGCGCTTCGTACACGCGACGAACACTACTTCTAATTGCATGTTTTAAATTGTCCCGATTAAATGCTCTCATTTTTTTAACCTCTTATTATAAAAGGCTATTATGGAACAGAAGATTAAAAATTAGTACTTGAAAAAAAAACGTTAAAATAGTGACTCTCTGAACATTAATACTGTATATTTAACCAGTATCAGTACAACTAAATGGAAGCGTCGTATGTTTGATGTCCAAAATAAAACAGAAATAAAATACAGTATTGCAGTCTTAGCGGACATTCTTTCCCAATCTAAGGCTACAATTGCAGCTCGCATCAAACGCGGCGAACTAACTCCCTGCCCTGATTCAGGGAAAATTCCATTAGAACAAGTCTCAATGAATACAGAAATTCAAAAAATGATTCTAACTAAATGGGATGAAGAGCATGCAGTAAAACCAATCCGTAGTTATAGGTTAGTTGAATTGTTTGCTGGCGGTGGTGGTTTAGCTATTGGAATGGAGCAAGCAGGATTAGAAAGCGTTCTTCTGAACGAAATGGATAAACACGCTTGTAACACACTTCGTCACAATCGGCCTGATTGGAATGTAATTGAGGGTGATATATCGAAAGTAGATTTCACTCAGGCAAAAGAGGTTGATATTCTAACTGGCGGATTTCCTTGCCAAGCTTTTTCGTACGCTGGAAAAAGCTTAGGTTTTGAGGATACGCGCGGCACTCTATTCTTTGAAATGGCACGAGCCATCAAAGAAACACAACCAAAAGTCTTCATGGCAGAAAATGTTAAAGCACTCTTTACCCATGATGAAGGCCGAACCTTAGAAACTATCAAGAATGTTATAGATGAGCTTGGCTATGAACTAGTTGAACCTAGAGTACTTAAGGCTATTTTCTATAAAGTGCCACAAAAGCGCGAACGTCTTATCTTAGTTGCAATTCGAAAAGATTTGGCTCAAAAAGTAAAATTTCATTGGCCATCACCTTACAAAAGAGTGATGACATTGCGTGATGCTTTTTATGCTGGAGAGCTCTACCCAACTGATGTTCAAGAGTCTCCAGGGCAAGAATATCCGCTACGTAAAAAAGAAATCATGTCTGAAGTTCCTCAGGGTGGGTACTGGCGTGATCTATCGGATGATTTACAAAGAGAGTATATGCAGGGAAGTTACTTCCTAGGTGGAGGTAAAACAGGCATGGCTCGTCGATTATCGCTAGATGAACCAAGCCTAACTCTGACAACATCTCCGGCGCAAAAACAAACTGAACGTTGTCATCCAATAGAAACGAGACCCTTACAAGTAAGAGAATATGCTCGCATTCAGACGTTTCCAGACAATTGGGAGTTTCAAGGCTCGAAGAACGCAGCATATAAGCAGATTGGTAATGCTGTTCCTGTAAATCTGGCAAGAGCACTAGGGCATTCACTTGTCCAACTTCTTAATGATATTGAAGAACGAGATGAAATTAAACCCGAAACCATTGACTTAAAGTAAAATAATTCAATCTTTAAATTTAATTATGGTCTTTAAAGTTCTACTAACTTCATACTGCTGTAGTTTAGCGTGTTTAGGTAACATTTTGCTTTTCTGATTTAATTATAAGTTGATTTACTCAATAATTTTGACTTTACCTTTAGTTCGATAAACAAGCTAAAGGTAAAGCCAGAAACAGTTAAGGGCAAATACTATCCTAATTTAGGGGTAAATACGGAGTCAAATTTAGCGCCAAAATTCTCCTCACCTAATTCTTTGAAACACTCAAAAATAAGTTCGATAGTTTTTTCTTGACCAAGTAAAAAATCCCAAAATTCATTCCCAACAACGGCCTCAATAGAAGGTAATAATGGAATAGATTTCCCTCCTTCTTTAGCCCAAAAATTTTTACCTTTATGGGGATTAAAAGGGAATGCTAATCTACACTCAATTTTCAAAGCGTTATTAACAAGTAACCTGTATGCATACCAATTCATAAAGTTGGAAGAGAACTTGGATTCGCTTCCAGCATTAATTTGTGTTGTTTTAATATCATAAATATATTCAACACCCGCCTTTTCAAGCCAAATATCAATACCCTCACCTTTTGGTATTTTCTTATACTCAGTGGGCTTTATGTTGTTTGCAATAATAAATTCACGCATTTCTTCAAGTTGCTCTTGATGAGTAATTAAAGGATTGGCTTGTTTGGCAGCCCTCAGATTGTCAATGAAGTGTCTAAGCATTTCAGGAATAACTGGAACTTTTGAGTTAAATATTTTTTCATCCTTAACACTAAAGCCATTGTTATTAGCAAAGGCTTTTGCTAATGGCTCCCATACTCTTGTCCCTAAAGATGTTTCAAGTCCACCTATTAAAGAGCGAATCCTTCTCTCTTTAGGAAAAATCAAATCTAGTACATGCTCAACTTTTACATCTTTCCTAGAAAAAAAGCATTTATTGAACCTTCCACAGTACTTTTAATTAATTCCTTCATATTCCCTTATTAACCAATTGATTTAAATAACTTTCAAAGGACTAGTAAACCGCAGTAAATTGTTCTGGTCAACTACAACCGGACATTTATCTAAAAGAGATTTAAAATTCTATCGTGACTAGTGTAGTGGCCTGCAAAAATGAGCCAGCATGATAGAATCTATTCTAATTAGCTTGCACATCTCTGATTCTAAAATTACTGCACTTTAATAACTGTTAACGTGCACTTTTCACGTGTTTTAGCGCTTAATCAGAGCATTCTGCGCGTAATTGTGCAGATTCAAAGTAAAACTGAACTTATGCACACAAAACTGCATAAACAGTCATATTTTGCTGCATTTGAAACTGTCATAGCTTGATAAAGATGAAAGTGAAGATTCGACTTCGTATCACGACAGCTTTCTCATAATCGAATAACTGACCTGGTCAACTGAATTCGGACAACCTAGTTAAGTTCCTTAAGCTACATCCTTCAAATGCTTATCCATACGTTCAAACTCATTGGGACTTTGATAATTGAGGTAAGAATGCATTCGTTGGCTGTTGTACCACATTGTGATGTAATTCAAGACATCTTGTTGAGCTGCATAGCGCGTTCGATAATTGCGCCAATGAACTCGTTCTTGCTTCAAGCTACCGAAAAAGCTTTCTACTACTGCATTATCCCAGCAACAGCCTTTTTTGCTCATACTGCCGACAAACTTATGTAGCCTCAGTATCCGTCTGTATTGGTGGCTCGCATATTGAACGCCTTGATCTGAGTGTATGATCAATCCGGCTTTTGGCTTTCGTTGCCATATTGCCATTGTTAGGGCATCACAAACCAACTGTGCTTTCATTCTGCTGCCCATACTCCAACCAACAACTTTACGCGAATAGAGATCGATTACGACCGCTAAATACAGCCATCCTTCAGAAGTCCATATGTACGTAATATCTTGCACCCACGCTTGATTAGCGCGCTGAACGTCGAAATCCTGCTTAAGTTCATTATCATATATAGGCTTCTTGTGGTCGCTGTTGGTTGTTGTCTTGTACTTCTTTTTATAGCGCACCCAAACGTTTGCTTCTTTCATCAACTGCGCTGTTTTCTTACGCCCAACAGGGTAATCAAGTGAATTCAAAGCCTTTCGAATACGTCTTTGTCCATAGGTGTTATCGCTAAACTCGGCGATATTCTTCACCCACTGCAACATCTCTTGATGCTCTGTATCAACAGGGCCTGAGACTTCCGCTTTTGATAACTGTAGTAATTATTGTTTTTCACACCCAACACGTGACACATTAATATCACTGGCCAGATCTTCTTATTTTGGGCAATAAACGCGTATTTTATTTCGTTTCTTTGGCAAAGAAGACCGTCGCTTTTTTTAGTATTTCACGCTCCATTTCTAAACGCTTAACTTGTGCTTTTAGCTTGCGGATCTCTTCCTGCTCAGACGTTAACTTGCCGTTACCTCTAAAAGCATGGCCATCATAATTTTCTGCTTCTTTTATCCATCGGCCAAGAAGCTGAGGTGTTACTTCTAAATTTCTAGCAGCCTCAGCAATACTGTAATTTTGCTCTCTAACTAATGCGATAGCATCAAGTTTGAATTCTTTTGAATAGGTTTTACGTGTTTTCATTTTAATCTCCAGTTAAATCAATTATGTCTTAACTGGGTTAGTCGTATCAATTAAACCACGTCAAACAGTGCTCTAACACATTAGTGGACAATTGTGAGTTACGACCACCGACTTGTTTCTAGGTTTCAGATAACGTCTCGTATATCAAAACGCCAAATGCGGATCAGTCCTCGGTGCAAATCAGGGAGTGAAGTGGATTATCTTTAGGTGCAATTTCACTCTTTTACTACAGCTAAAACCAAACGCCCGTTACCAAGAGTCTGCCCGTTAAAAGTATATTTTGTAAAATCCCTAGGCAATTTGACCACCTCTCATCATTATTCCTTAGCTCTTGCCTTAAACTATGGTGAAACAAAAACTTTCAACTCAATATCATTATTATGCGCAGTCGCTAGCCAACTATTTAATAATTGAAAAGCCTGTAAGGTTTCGCCATTTGCCTCTGAACCTAACTTTAATTGTTGCTCAAAATGGGCAGTCGAAAAGCTATTGGCAGCAACAATCCAAATTTCCTTTTTTACTGCTGTTGAGCGTCTTCTCATTGCAACGGTATCCCACAGCTCATTAAGTTTTTCTAATCTTTCCTGTTCATTTTGAGCTACAAAAGTAGCACCTTGGAACATTCTAATTCTTTCAGCGATATTTTGTGCTGCTTCTGGAGCTGGCCAAGCTGTATGAAGCCTATTCCAATTTGTTGGTTTCAGTTCGGCATTTCCACTAATTAGCATTTCAATATTTTTTATGGCTTGAGATCCAACTTCAGCAAGAGCACCTGCCGATGAATGGGGGGTTATTGCACTGCCACATTTAACGTGAATAAAAGCCAATTTATTTTTTGACGAAACGATGAAGTCAGCAGGCTCAGTACCCATATCCGTGTTAATCAGCAAATCAGCGTCAGGTATATAGGGAGCAAATGGCCTAGTTGGTTTTTTGTTGGGTCATCTAATCCATTAGCTTTTAATTTATCTACTAAATAAAAAACAGAATTCGGACTAAAGCCACCATTTACTATTTGATAAAAGCCATCTTGATGCTTTGTCTTTTTTTGCCATCCTTTTTCATCTAATCCCCTACCAATAAGAGGTTCAAGCCCAACCACAACATTGGCAAGGTTGGAGTTAACTAATTCAAAACTATCCGCCACAGGAAGCGTTAATTGATAAAACTTACCCTTTGAATAACTGATCCCATTCGCTAAGAGAGCTTTATGTAAGTGCTTATTAAGAAAGTCAGTTATGTCTTGGTATTCTTCACCTTCAAGTGAATATAGTATTTCCGCTTCTGATACAATTTCTAGATAAGGTTCTTCTTGCTTAAAATTGACTAAGACTCTACTTTTAACCATGTTATCAATAAGCAAAGCACCGTTGTCATAAATCAAATATAAAAAAGAGTTGTCAAGAGTATATCGCTCTCCATCTATCAAAATACTTATCGGAGACTCTAGTCCTGTTAAATCAAAAATCAAAGTGTGAGCTTCAACATTTTCATCAACAGATATTGGCTTTGCATATGAATGTACTAGGGCGTTTTTTATATTAATGTTTGCAGATATGGCTTTATCAATACCTGTAAGCCAATCATTCAAATCGCCCAAAGTAAACGATGACTCTTTTTGATCTGAGATTCGCCCAGAATCTGCGCCAATATAATAACTACCCTTCTTTTTATTATCATCCTTTCTATTATATTGATCATAGGTATCACAACGCATTGTGGCCAATCGATATGATGCATTGGCTTGCATGTCAGCCATTTCCTCTAAACCTTTTCCTTTTACGGCGATGCTTTCAGGACGTTTTCTAGCAGAACTAATCGATTTACTACTTGCTTCTCTCGTTGAGGCTGATTCACCTAATGACATTACCTTAAGCAGTTTATCGAGAGACACAGCAGAGCCGAGTTTTAAATCTTTCTCACCATTAAATCTGCGACCTCGGCTATCATAAATTGCAACAACGTTGTTCGAGAGCTGTTTATACAATGTTATTTCAAATGAAGGCTCAAAGAAAAACTGGTCTGTTAAAAACCGTGACTTATTGAATGCGATTGAGATAACACCATGAATACCAGATTCTGTAGAAAAGACTTTCGCGAGTTCACCAGCATTATTGCAGCGCCAGTATAGATGGTCTGATAAAAGCTGAATGCTGAACCCCTGCGACTGATTTAAAAAACAAATTGATGCCGTAGGGATATTAAGAGAGCGCTCAGGTTTAAACGTATTAAAGTCAAACTTACTAACAAAGCGGTTGCCGTAATAACTAACATCAGGAAATGCTTCTAAGTAACGCTCAATCAACTTATTACTGTCTAATGATGCTATGAATCTTTTAACTGAATCAGCACTATCTAGTGAACGATCAAATTTTCTGTAGTTTTGCCACATTTGGCTATTTGCATCGTTTTCAATCTCCAAAATCTTAGGCTCAATATCACCGTACAGACGAACTACTCTTCCGATGGTTTGAACTAGTTCCCGACCACTATTAACTGCATAGGCTAAAACCAATAACTTCGCTTCTGGAATATCGACCCCTTCATCTAGTTTCCGCTGGTGAATAATGACTTGGTAATCAGAACCCTTAAGGTTCGCTGGCACGGAAACTTTTACATTATCTCGTTCATCTTTAGTAAATTGTTCATGTATTGCTAATACTGAAAAGTCATCGTTTAGCAAGTCGTAATAGCTTTTAATATCTTCGAATTTTTCACATTTGATAATGCACTTTGTGCCATCATTAGCCTCTAAGAAGTCTGTGATTTTCCCGCTTAATTCTGCTAAAGTAATTGACTCAAAAGTTGGTTCTTTTAAAACACCATCAGCAAGTGCTCTTTCAAAGGTATAAATATAACTAGCGTCTTCGGTAACGTCGAATTGATACAAGTCATTCCTGTACGGAGTCGCAGTTATAACGACTTTATGAGCATCAATACCGCGTACCAACGTGCTCCATACGGGAGAAGGTTCAGCGTGCCCCTCATCAATAATAATAAGATCAATATCTTGCTTTAACCGCTCAAGCTGAGCACTATCGAAAGTTTGTAGTTTCTGGAAGGTGGAAACATAAACGCCATTTTTAGAGGTATCATTTACATCACTATAAACAACCTTGCGCTTGATAACCTCACCTTCAACACGATCACTAAAAAACTTCCCATCTATTTCTTTAAAGAGTTGATCACACACAGCACGTCGATGACATAAAACCAGCACCCGCTTTTGGGTTGCTTTGTGAGAGACGATACTAATTACACCTGATTTACCTGCACCCGTTGGCAAGCTAATAAGGCAAGAGTTTGCGTTGTCATTTAACGGCTTTTTTAAGTAACTTAACGCCGTTTGAATACTTTCTTGCTGGCAGTGTCTCAGACTTTGCCACAAATCTTCATTAACGATGAAACCACTTACATTCATTTAAACGTCCCTGTTATTCTTTATTTGAGGTAAGAACTATAGTTCGCCAGCAAAAGCTTACCAAAAAAACCTACTTTACAGTTAACACTTAACTCTAGGGAATCCCCAGATAATTCCTCTTACAATCAATATGTAGACATGCATAGTGCTGTTTGATCTAATCAATTTCGCCAGGAACAAACTAGAACAACACCATACGCAACATTGCCATACTGCATCAATCTATGGGTTCGCAATTCCCGACTATTCACAAATAACTTCTTATGTCTCTGATGGTTGTAACTAAGTCATTACTCGATGGCTATCAACTCTCTTTAACGCAACTAGGCCGTAACATTTCAGGCAATCTGGCTGCTATAAGCTCTGCATCAAGCGCCACTGATTTTTGCCCACTTTAGCATTACTAAAACTAAGTATGTTGTCTGGCATCTCAAACTCGTTTTGGGGCAAAACCTTGTCAGCACTTAATACTGGGTACACTTAGCCATTTGGTTGTATATTGCGGCGTTAGCAAATCACGACGCATTGACCAATTATGATCTATGCCTTGCGCTGCTAGAAACATCGTATCACTTCCATAACGTTGGTTAATGTCATCTAGCGTATGCATCAAAGCTGGATTAGCTTTAGGAGGGTTAAACAAATCGAATTGGTTATGCTTTTCGCTGGCTAAGTCGATAAGCCCTGACCTGGTCAACTGAATTCGGACAACCTAGTTAAGTTCCTTAAGCTACATCCTTCAAATGCTTATCCATACGTTCAAACTCATTGGGACTTTGATAATTGAGGTAAGAATGCATTCGTTGGCTGTTGTACCACATTGTGATGTAATTCAAGACATCTTGTTGAGCTGCATAGCGCGTTCGATAATTGCGCCAATGAACTCGTTCTTGCTTCAAGCTACCGAAAAAGCTTTCTACTACTGCATTATCCCAGCAACAGCCTTTTTTGCTCATACTGCCGACAAACTTATGTAGCCTCAGTATCCGTCTGTATTGGTGGCTCGCATATTGAACGCCTTGATCTGAGTGTATGATCAATCCGGCTTTTGGCTTTCGTTGCCATATTGCCATTGTTAGGGCATCACAAACCAACTGTGCTTTCATTCTGCTGCCCATACTCCAACCAACAACTTTACGCGAATAGAGATCGATTACGACCGCTAAATACAGCCATCCTTCAGAAGTCCATATGTACGTAATATCTTGCACCCACGCTTGATTAGCGCGCTGAACGTCGAAATCCTGCTTAAGTTCATTATCATATATAGGCTTCTTGTGGTCGCTGTTGGTTGTTGTCTTGTACTTCTTTTTATAGCGCACCCAAACGTTTGCTTCTTTCATCAACTGCGCTGTTTTCTTACGCCCAACAGGGTAATCAAGTGAATTCAAAGCCTTTCGAATACGTCTTTGTCCATAGGTGTTATCGCTAAACTCGGCGATATTCTTCACCCACTGCAACATCTCTTGATGCTCTGTATCAACAGGCCTGAGACTTCCGCTTTTGATAACTGTAGTAATTATTGTTTTTCACACCCAACACGTGACACATTAATATCACTGGCCAGATCTTCTTATTTTGGGCAATAAACGCGTATTTTATTTCGTTTCTTTGGCAAAGAAGACCGTCGCTTTTTTTAGTATTTCACGCTCCATTTCTAAACGCTTAACTTGTGCTTTTAGCTTGCGGATCTCTTCCTGCTCAGACGTTAACTTGCCGTTACCTCTAAAAGCATGGCCATCATAATTTTCTGCTTCTTTTATCCATCGGCCAAGAAGCTGAGGTGTTACTTCTAAATTTCTAGCAGCCTCAGCAATACTGTAATTTTGCTCTCTAACTAATGCGATAGCATCAAGTTTGAATTCTTTTGAATAGGTTTTACGTGTTTTCATTTTAATCTCCAGTTAAATCAATTATGTCTTAACTGGGTTAGTCGTATCAATTAAACCACGTCACCCTATACCGATTTTGTAATAATGTATGCCTTCACGAAAAAGCTTTGGTGCGGCTTCACTCATAGCTTTGGTTAGCTCAACAGTACAGTTGGTTGGACATGGAAAATGCACAATAGCTTTGTAGCTTACTGGCCGTTCATCATGAGGTGAGTTACTGGCAAAAATCAGCATAGTCTTACAGTGTGAGCCTTGCTTACGTGCTTTACTCGCTGCGATAGCAACATGCTTACTCAATGCTTGCTGTAACGACTCAAAATCAGTGATGCGCTCGCCTACGCTTCTAGTTGAAAATATCTGCTTTTTATCTGCCCTCGCTTCATCCCATACTTTACACGCTTGGCCGTTAAGCTCACGAACGGTACGTTCTATTTCAATACTAAATTGCTTTCTGGCCAGTGTCGGCGGCATAGACGCGAGTTGAAATGCTGTACGGATATTCATTAGTTCAAGTTTCTTACTTATTCGGCGTCCTATGCCCCAAACATCCCCTATACCAAGCTGCTTTAAAATAGCAATACGCTCTTGCTCATTACTAATGAAACAAACCCCTTTGTAGCCCTCAATCTTCTTAGCTGCATGGTTGGCGATTTTAGCTAGAGTAAGTGTTTCACCAATACCCACACAGACTGCTAACCGTGCTTCTTTCCAGACTGCACGGCGGATTAACTTGCCTTGAGTATTGAGACATTTGATAGCGGGATAGCAGTTTTTAAAAGAGAGAAAGCTTTCATCAATAGAGTAGACATGTTGCTCAGGGGCAAAGCGGCCAATGATGTCCATCATTTTGCTAGATAAGTCAGCATAGAGTTCATAGTTAGAGGAACAGACAATAACGCCACGTTGAGCGCATAAGGCTTTAACTTGAAAGTAAGGTAGAAACTTCCCAATGCCAGCTTCTTTAGCTTGACGATTAGCAGCAACAATCATCCCATCGTTGTTACTTAGCACAATAACAGGCTTACCGCGCCAATCAGGGCGAAAGACTTGTTCAGCACTGCAATAAAAGCTATTAGCGTCAACTAGAGCAAACATCTAATTACCACACAACAGAGGGCTTTGACGGTGGCAACGAATAGAGCGAGTAACTACGCCTTCAATACTAAAATCATCGTATTCATGAATAATGACAGGTTGGTATTGTTGGTTAGAAGAAAGGAGGACACGCCGCTTGGTGTCTAGAATCTTACAGACAAACTCGCCATTAAAGTTGGCAACGATAACATCGCCATTTCGAGCAGTCTCATGACGATCAACAATGATCATATCACCATCAAAGATGCCGACGTCTTGCATCGACTCGCCTTGAGCAATGCCTATAAAAGTTGAGCTTGGATGCTCAATCAGTAAATCATCCAAGCTCATGCCTAGCTGGCTGTATTCAGCTGCGGGACTTTCAAAACCTGTAATGCCTGCTCTTGCAGGTATAGGGATAACACGCATAGCAACAAACCACTGTATATAATTACAGTTATTTTAGCATCAACCCTGAACGTTGCCAATACGTTCAATCACCCATTACTGCGGCTGCACATCAGCATCTTTGATTCTTACACATCGCAGAACTAGTATATTGATGTTCTAGTTCGACTTTACAGAGGAAAAACAGATCCTTTGCTGTTTACTTCATCCTTTGTCATCGATAAAAATGTATTATTTCCATGTTTAAGTTCACTGTTTCTCAAAAAAATCACTAAGTTATAGATAACGTCCTCTATAGAATTAAGATTTTTTTCTTTTCTTATGGATTCAAGGGCTGAATATAAGCTAGCATCTAATCTAATTCTCTCATGGCTTTCTTCATATTTAACTTGGCTTATTATTTTTTTAAAATCCTTAAGCGTCTCAGTCTTTAGAAGGTCAAACCAATTTTTAATATCATCAAATGAACTAGCTTTTAATTTGTTATCTTTTCCCAAAAAACTTTTTAATTCTTGCAACCTATTCGAATCTTCATTTTGCTCGACAATCTTAACTAATTTTTCAATTGAATTATTGATTATAGCCAACTTCCATTTTATCCCATCACTCATTTTATCTCCTTTAACTGCGAGCCCGCAGTTTTATCTACATGACTAAATCAATATCAACTTATAGTGTTTTCACATGCGTTTCAAGCAGAAAAGATACAAAAAATTAACGTAGTAAAACCGCAAATATTCATCTCAACTTTTTATATTTGATTATCAAAAAAAAGACTATCGGGACGACTTAAAAAACTGGTTCGTACAATTCGCAACGAAACTATCACAAAAAGTCG
Source organism: Shewanella phaeophyticola (assembly GCF_025398315.1). Taxonomy (GTDB): domain Bacteria; phylum Pseudomonadota; class Gammaproteobacteria; order Enterobacterales; family Shewanellaceae; genus Shewanella; species Shewanella phaeophyticola. The sequence continues at coordinate 85,412 of NZ_JAODOQ010000001.1, read as the reverse complement.
TCCCGACAAAAAAAACATGAAAAAACCTTCAAAAAACATATCTTAACACATTGTCTAATAAGGGTATTCTAGAGCATCACTCTATATCAGCATAGTAGTAATTTAAAGTAATCAGTGTAGCTAAAACTGAGAGCTCGCAGTTAAATACGCCTAAGACACTATAAATAAAAAGTAAGAAAGGAGGTGCTAATTACAAACTGTAAACGGATCTGTGATTGCAGGAAAAGATGTTCCTGAGATGAGGGAATCAATCTGTAAATCAAAAGTTCGGTTAACGCCGATCACACAAACAAACAGATCCAATAGGAGTTTTACAATGACTATTAAACGCAAAGTTACACGTCATGAACAAACACAGGAGTTAGTTCAATCAGTATTCAAAAATAAGCATGATTATGCATCTGCGGTTGAAGGCAAGTTCAAACTCACAGGTAAGCATCTTAAAAGGCTAGCTAAGCTAGTTAGTTCGTCAAATGTTCAGATCAAGCTAGCTCTACTCATTATCCATGAAAATAAAGGTTATAAGTTTTACAAATGTAAGAGCTTTAAAGACTACGTCCAAGCGAATTTCACCATTACATATGACGCCGCACTCAAGCAAGTTTGGGCTGCGAAAGTGGCTTATGTAGTGAATGGGGTCGATGCTATTGGCTTCTTTAGCGATAACTCAATGTTAGCCATGAAAGGTCTTTCTAATGAGCAGATTGAAGATGTAGTTGAAGAAATTGAAAGTGAACATGGTGATGATGTGACTATGAATGGTAAATATACCCGCAAGATGGTTGAAGCGGCTATGCGTGAACTTGGTCTAACAGCTAATGATATTGATGATGAATCGGTAAGTGAAGAGGATGAAGGTGAAGATACTAAACCTATTGCTAAAGCTAAGCAGCAAGGTTCTAAATCGACACCCAAGCTATCCTCGAATGTTAAACAGTCCAACATAGAGGAAGACGGACAAAGTAAAAACCATCGCCAATTCCTTAAGCAATTCCAAAAGCAGGCTGCCAAATGTAAAAGTAGCAAAGCCATAATAACTGCATTTATCAAAACTGATGCAGGCAAAAAACCAAAAAACGTCAAGAAAGCTATCAAGTTACTGACCAAACACTTACAGAAATTGGAGGCATAACATGAGTAAGCTTATATTTAATATTCTGAATGCCATTCTGTTCGATAAGTTAGTAATCGTTATGCGTTGCCTAGATGATGTTTGCAAGCATGACATCGCCAACAACGTTGTTGAGATTGCTAAATCAATAGCTAAACACCATCAACTAGCATATGCGCAAGTTCTTAAGCCTTCAGGCGGCTATCGCTACTGTATTAAATTGCCTTTACTAGAAACCATAGATTGGGCACGACCACAAAATGGTGTACCTCATTTGTTCATTCAAGTTCACCCCTATGCAGAGAGTAGGCCTTTTATAAGGCTAAGTTTTAACGGGTTTCCGCTGAAACGAAAACACTTCTTCATAGCAAGGTTATGGCTTGAACATATATTTTCAGATCATGGACTTCTAGCTAGCGATAATATGAAAGTCACAGCTATTGATATCGCTCATGATTTAGCGATTGATATAAATGAGCTAAGTTTTAACCTTGCTAGTTCGCAAACATCTATGATTGCTTTTGCTAAAAATGGTGGTATTGGAAGTTACTATGTCGGAAATAGGAAGGCTAAATTTCGGTTTGTTGCTTATGACCGTACTGCGAATTGTAAGGCGAAAAAACTGCCTACTACGGGTGAGCAGGAAACACGCCTTGAAGCCCAATTAAAACCTAACTGTACGTTACATGAGTTATCTGCTTTCTTAAGTCCATGTGATTACCTTAAGCGTATCGAGGTATATGATTTAAATGCTTTGAAGTCATTAACTAATATACATCCACATACCATTATGGCTATCACAGCTTACGGGTTAAAACCTGCTTTGCAGAGCTTGCCAAAAGATGAACGCCGCAAGATGAAACGTTACATAGAGCAATGCAAACTATTACCTCTGTGCAGTGAGGCCGTCAAAGAAGCGGTCAACAAAGAATTGTGTAATGTTAAGGGGTTAATGATGGAACATTCAAATAAAACCTCAAAGGAATGTAAACCATATAAATTAAGGGCTGAGTTTAACAAACTGTACAGTATGCTTATTGAAAATGTGAATAAGTAAACTGGGTTTAACGTCAAAGGGGAGCAACTTAGCTCCCCTTTTTATTGTTCGCAACCGTGTCAAAAACAGCCACTGAAATCTAGTCCGAAAAGTGATATTATGAACGTGTTTCTAGTATCACTTTTCTCTTCTCGTTCTACCCTCTAAACACAATTCAAACTATCTACCCTACTGGAGTTCTCTATGACTACAGCGACCCCCTATGCGTTGTATTTGAGCCGCCTGTCTGTTAACAGTCAACGCTCTATCAGCTCACAGATGCGCAGCATTGCACGGCTAATGCAGTGGCAAGATTCTATGCTCGACGACAAGCTATGCCAGATTGACTATCAACAAGCCTTACAAATACGTGCTGTCATGACACACGCCAAGTGGTCTCCACGTTCTATTAACCGCGCCATGATATCGATTAAGAATATCGTTAAAGTCGCTGCATTAATGGATAAAGCGGAGTTATCACAAGTCGCCAACTTACAGACCATTAATCAAGTTAAACACGGAGAACATCTAGGTACGCCGCTAAGCACAGAACAAGTGACGGCGGTATTCACATATTTCAAGTCTCAAAGTAGCACGTTGGCTATGCGTAACCTTGCCATTTTCAGCTTGTTTCTGGGTACGGGATTACGTCGCAGTGAGCTGTCAGCGCTGATGTTACATGACTACGATAACGTAACTCATTCACTGGTAGTCGCAGCTGGGAAAGGCAATAAAAGCCGCACCTTGTTTTTGCCTGTGTGGGTAGAAGAAAATCTGCTGGCATGGCTCAAAGTACGCAGTCGTCAACATGGCTATCTACTGTGTAAATCAACACTCACGGGTAAGTTAACGCTTGGCGTACCAACAAGCCCAACCTCACTCTATCGCTTAGTCAAAGACACCTTGTATGAAATAGGGGTAGATAACGTGTCGCCTCATGATTTACGCCGAACCTTTATTACTCGTTTACTTGAGCAAAATGTGGATATCAATACCGTGCGTCAAATGGCAGGTCATGCCGATATCAGCACAACCACCATTTATGACAAACGCGACAATGCCTTTATGAAACAGGCCGCATCCGTGTTGGATTACACACCACCACTCAAGCAGACTAAACGGGGACGATGACGCCAATGATAAAGCCAAAGCTAAACGTTAAGCGTGCCAATCATTGTTACTATCTATCTACTCAGGTTGCCGAAACCTTACTGACAACAGCAATGCGCTATGGCTTTGCATATGTTCCCTCGCAAGTTGTAGCAGCCTTGGTAGGTATCAAGCTTCAGCACGGCATTAATTACGATATAGAAAGTACTCTAGAAGAGTTCCCAATAAAGGATATACACCCGACCACCACCCAAATAGTGCACCATAACGCCGAGTTTATCTGCGATTTGTTTAAGCTAGATTTAAAGATGAAATCGGTGATAACACTCATTATCTTAATGAATGCCAACCTTGGTCTAAACGAGCTACTTAGTCTGTTATCTGACCATGATTCAGACATTCTGATCCATACGCTTGAGCAAGATACTGGACTAGACCGTTACGCCATTGAACAACAACTTCAGCCTTTAGTTGAGAACAACCTTATTGAAGATGGGTTATTACATTTACCTTACCGTTTGACCCTACCAACTCCATACAAAAGAATATTAGTCACTCAGAAATTGACTAGCCGCGAGGCATTTATTGAGCCCATTATAAAACGCAGCCCAGCGGCAAAGTTCACCCTTAAGCAGTTTGAACATGTTAATGCCGACTTAGTGTGTCGGTATCTCAAAGCTGCTGCCAAGCAGAGTCTTACAGGGGTGAACATTTTACTTTATGATCCAGCTGGTACGGGTAAGACCGAGCTTTCACGTACCTTGGCAAAGTCACTAAAGCGCAGCCTACTTGAAGTGCAAAGCGTGCAGTTTGAAGATGGCAATATAACCAATGAGTTCTTGAGTAAACAGCCTACTAGCCAGCGGATTAGCTACCTTAACCTGATGCAAAGTTTGTTGAATGGTACAGATGGAAGCCTATTACTGGTTGATGAGTGTGAAAGCGTGTTTAAGCATGCCGACGAGCATTACTCCAAAGAGGGCTTAATGCGTTTACTTGAAACAAACCCTGTACCGACCATCTGGATAACCAACCATATATCGATGTTGGAACCCAGTTATATCAGGCGATTTAAGTTGGTGATGGACATCCCCGTCCCTGATGAATCCTTTGCTTATTCGATGAGTAAAGCCATGCTCAAGCAACTTAAGGTATCTGATGCCTTTCGTTTAGAGCTGGCTTATAAAACAAAGGCAGCACCCGCCTTTATTGCTAATGCTGCTCATGTTGCCAATGCGTTGGCCTTAACAGGTGAACACGCTGAAACGGTGGTATTGGAAGTCGTGGATGCCATGCTTGAAGCTTGTGGTGAAGAGCAAGCACTACCGCAATACGAGGGGCAGCTGAACTTTGACCCAAGTTGCTTAAACCTTACCACCACAAATGGGCAAGATGCTGAAACTATCATTAGTGATATCGATGACGCGATTGAAAATGGTCTGCCGTTAAGGGTGTTATTAAGTGGTCCCGCAGGTACGGGGAAAACAGGCTGGGTTCATCATTTGGCTGAAAACCACGGTATGGACATCATGCACATCAAGTGCTCTGACGTTCTGAGTAAATACGTTGGTGAGAGTGAACAGAACATCGCAGCGCTCTTTAAAGAAGCACATAGAGAAAACAAGCTAATGCTATTTGATGAAGTCGATAGCTTACTGAGCAAGCGTGAGAGCGCTCAAGCGCAGTATGAAGTACAACTTATCAATGAGCTGCTATCTCAACTTGAATGCTACAGCGTTCCTGTGTTTGCAGCAACTAACGCACTCGCATCAATCGACAGTGCTGTGATGCGACGCTTTGACTTCAAGTTAGTATGTGACTACCTCACCGAAGCACAGAGACACACGATGTACCGCCAGGTACTTGGCATTACTAAGTTGACTCATTCAGAGAAAGACCAACTTCACACGCTAAACCAGTTAACCCCAGGCGACTTCGCTATCTTAGCAAGGCGCATGGTATTTCAACCCAACCACAACCATAGAACAACGGCCATTACGTTACTGGCTGAAGAAAATAACCGTAAACAAGCAAAAGGCCACATCGGCTTTATTCGCTAACCCAACCCATAAAGGAACATCCTATGACCACATTATTGAGTTCGCTCAAGGTAATCGCTCGCCCTGAAATTGTGACCAAGCCACCCGTTGTGAGTAAACGCATACGCTTATTAGAGAAGCTTAAGCAGCAATTAGAAATGGCCGAATGCTTTGTTGAAGGTAAAGAGTTTGAAGCCTACCGTGAAAAGAGCATCAAAGACGCTGAAACTGGTGAGCGTAAGAAGATACGCCGCCGTTATAACGTTCGCCCTTGGTTCTATGACAGTGAGGAACATTACTATCTTGAAGTCCGTATTAGCGGTAAGCCCATAGAGTTGGTTAAAGATAAGCCCGCCATTGATGTAGGTGATAAAGCCAAACTACCAGACACCATTAAAGTCATTATCGATGCGGTAGAAAAAGGCGAGCTGGATACGTTCTTACTTGCACCACCTCCTAAGTTCCCAAGTAAGAAAGAGAAAGGTAATCAGCCACCAACTGAACCCAGCAAAACCAAGTAATCCTATTTGAGGGGGATTACTAATCCCCTCTCCGCTTAAGCTATTTGTAAGGGTAAGCCAATGGCATTAATACGCGAAATTAACGTTAAGTATCAGTTCAGAGAAAGTCAGTGTGAATTAGCAGAAAAGACACTGCTTCGACCTGAAGATGCTGCAAAGGTATTTGATTACCTAAAATATGAAACAAAGGAAGTGTTTATCGTGGCTAACCTCACCACCCAACGAGCTATCAACTGCGTTGAAGTCGTTGCCACAGGTTGCATCAACAGTATCAGCATGCGTCCATCGGAGGTACTCAGAACGGCCGTCATACTCAATATGCCGGGGATAATCCTTGTTCATAACCACCCTTCTGGCGATCCAACGCCTAGTACAAGTGACCTTAACTTTACTCATAAGGTGATTGAATGCGCCAAGGTGCTCAACATTGAAGTCATCGACCATGTGATTATCGGCCTAAATCGCTTTACCAGCTTACGTCAAACTCAACCCGAACTCTTCTAAACTCTGTGAGATAACAAAATGAACACCATTAATAAGGAACTGGCTTTGCCTGTTACCGATAGCTTACTGCTGCCGTTAACCAAGCTGATTAATAACACTACTCATAATGCATTAACCATTAACTTTCGAGATCCAAACTACAGCTCCGAACATGGTGGTTTTCATCCAGTTGAAATCAGGTTAGAAAAGACGGCTGAACAATGGCACCTGTGTTACATCACCGAGTTCTGCTTTGTCGGTCACGGTGGTTATGCCGAACTCGTAAAAGCGTTGGACTTTGATTTTAACTTTGGCGTGTTTCAAAGCATTAATGGTGAAATATTACTTGATGCCGCAATGGAGTTTTACCCTATATGGGAACAAAACTTCGTGTGCTATTGGCAGGATTTAGAAATGTTTGAAGTCAGTATCTCAACCGATTAACCGTAAATGCTCAAAATACGACCAAATTAATATTCCAAAATAAGTGAAACCAACTAGACTAATATTCAAGCAGGGAATTGTCCTTGCTATGAATAGGCAGTGTCGTAACGATTAGGGAGCTAAATAATGTCAGGATGGTATGAATTAAGTAAAAGCAGTAATGGCCAGTTTAAGTTTGTATTAAAGGCAGGCAATGGCGAAGTCATATTAACAAGTGAACTCTACACTGCTAAGGCTGGTGCCAATAATGGTATTAGCTCAGTTCAAACAAACTCCCAAAGTGAAGCTAATTTCGCGAAAGAAACAGCGAAGAATGATAAACCCTATTTCAACCTTAAAGCGGCTAATCATCAAATCATTGGCACAAGCCAAATGTATTCGAGCACATCGAGTAGAGATAATGGTATACGTTCAGTAATGGAAAATGGAAAGACATCAACAATAAAAGACCTAACTGCTGGATAAAGTCTACCTAATTAAGCGTTATAGATAATTTTTACCCTCTAGCGGTTGAAAGTAACAGACCTCTGTATTTACCATTGATTTATAAGCATAAAAAAAGCCCCGTTCAATTAAGAACAGGGCTTTCAAATAATGGTACCTGAGGTCGGACTCGAACCGACACGCCGTGAAGCAGGGGATTTTGAATCCCCCATGTATACCAATTTCATCACTCAGGCAAAGGCTTTGAAGCTATATTTAGCTTTGCAAAGTTATCTAAAAAGACCAAATATCTTTGCAAAACCAAACCAATTTTATTGTACTTAATTTATGTGTTTTTAACCCTGTTGGTAACTAATGTTATTGAACAGGCACATAATTATCAATCTAAAAAACTTTGCAAATCTTTGCAAGGGTTTTGAACGTTAATAAATATCTAATAACTAATTCAATCAGCAACTTACTGAGTTATGTTGAGTACACGCTGCGAATTTTGAATCCCCCATGTATACCAATTTCATCACTCAGGCAAAGGCTTTGAAGCTATATTTAGCTTTGCAAAGTTATCTAAAAAGACCAAATATCTTTGCAAAACCAAACCAATTTTATTGTACTTAATTTATGTGTTTTTAACCCTGTTGGTAACTAATGTTATTGAACAGGCACATAATTATCAATCTAAAAAACTTTGCAAATCTTTGCAAGGGTTTTGAACGTTAATAAATATCTAATAACTAATTCAATCAGCAACTTACTGAGTTATGTTGAGTACACGCTGCGAATTTTGAATCCCGTGTGTCTACCAATTTCACCACACTGGCACAACATAACTCAATTGCATTTGTCACAATTAAGTGTGGGCGATTATACCTTTGCTCGTGACAATGGCAAGCCCTTTAACGATTCTTTTCTATAAAAATCACCTGATTGCTCAAAAGTCATTCGCATCCCCTTAATCCATGTTCTAAACGCTTTTTTGTGAGCTGTTTAGCAGATTTAACCTTTCAATAACACCTTGAGCGACAGTATTGATCAAGATCACCGTCAAGGCGGCAATTTCACTTTATGATGATCTCGATTTCATAATTCAGAGGATAAGAATCATGGCATTTTGGCTAGATTTAATGTTTGGTAACCCAATTGGATTACTTTCAATGATTGTAATTTTCAGTACGCTGGGAATTATTTCTTATCTAACTTGGATGTTTATTGTGAAGTCTGCACCGGTTAAGTGAGTCTCTTAATCGGTTAAGTTATTTTACTGCATTATTCAATACTTCCTTGCGAATGATACTATTAGGGGCTTTATAGCCCCCATTTTTTCTTCAAATTTTAACGTTACGCTGCATGTTTTCGCGCTTGAACAAGCCCGTTAATAAAATGCGGTCTGGTTTTAATCAAATAACTCATTTCTTCAGCACTTGGCTCTCCTGCCGGCAAACGCAGCACATCGCGATTTAAATAAACACGCGCTTGCATCGAAATCTTGTAATCTGCGGTAGGCCTTGAATAGCGTAATGGCGTTCATTACCTAACACCTCTAAAATATTCGTATCCACTAGGTTTTTCACTGCTAACTCATTTTTTGGCAAAGTCAAAATAGTTTGCCCTTGTAAAAAGAACTCTCGCAATAAGGCTCGCTCGGCAGGGTCTAATAATTTAACTTTTGCTTCAATGGTTTCTACTGTGCGCTTTTGGCGTAAATTGACAATGGCTTCGTCCACAATAAAGGCAAAAAGTTGACTTAAAAAATAAGCCACACCAATAATCAATCCTAAGCCAATAAATTGTCCATAGGCTGTGACAAGGTGATCTAAAGATAAGCTTGCCAGAATATTTTGGGGGGCAAACAACAAACTCGCGCAAGTGACAACGCCCCATGCCATTACACTGACCAACACACGTTTGCCGTTCAGTAAATTCATCATACCTATATTCATTTTCATCATAGCTCGCTCACAGTGTCAGATTTTTGAACCTAACCCCAACAAAGCAAATATAGTGCCAAGAGAGTATCAATAACCTGAATTTGGTATAAAACAATGACTAAGAAAAGTTAAAGGATAGAATGGCCACAATAATCATGCTTTCATCTTACGGCCAATAAAGGTAGACAGTGGGTGACGCTCAATATTTTACGCTTCATCTTTGCTGAGATACTGAACTGCATTTCCCAGACTCAAATAGTCAATGGCGTAAACATATTGAGTGTTTATAGGGTATATAAGACCAGGTGCTTTGACAAAAACATCTGCGTTAACGTGCTTATTTAGCCGCCAATTTAGTAAGTACTCGACTCACCGCAACAAAAGCAAAGGTACCCGTCACCATGCTAATAGCACCAAAACCAGAAGCGCAATCCATACGCATACTGCCTTCCGCCGTTGCTTTGGTATTGCACACGCTACCGTCTGCTTGTGGGTAAACTAAATGTTGGCTTGAAAATACCGCATCAACAGCAAAACGACGTTGGACATTTTTACTAAAGTTGTACTCTTTACGCAGTATGTTGCGCACTTTAGCCAATAAAGGATCTTGGATGGTTTTAGCCAGATCAGTAACCTGAATTAACGTTGGATCAGTTTGCCCCCCCGCACCGCCAATTGTCACCAGCGGGATTTTGTTACGCTTACACCAAGCGATTAACCCTGCTTTTTGCTTAACCGCATCAATACAGTCCACCACATAATCAATCGTGCCGCCTTGCGATACAGGGACAAAATATTGACTTAAATTATCGAGCGTTACAAAGTCTTCTACTTCATTAACCACACATTCAGGATTAATATCGTTAATCCGCTTTGCCATCACCTCAACTTTAGACTGGCCAATAGTAGAGGTTAATGCATGAATTTGACGATTGGTATTGGTGACGCAAATATCGTCTAAATCAATTAAGGTGATCTGGCCTATACCACTTCGCGCCAAAGCTTCGGCAACCCAAGTACCCACACCACCAATCCCGACCACCACGACATGAGCCTGCGAGAAAGTCGTCAAAGCGGATTGGCCATATAAACGACCAACACCAGCAAAACGAAGAGTATAAGATTCAGACAACATGGATTACGCCCTAATTCACGACCAATTTCAGGGCGATTCTAGCCGATTTACCCCTAAAGCTAAATGTTTGTTGAAAATAAACGGGCAACTGACTGTGTTGCACCATTTTGAAGCAGCAATATTTACGACAGGCTGTTGATTTGATTATTTATTAACCTCAATAGACTAAGGTCTAATGATCTAGACCATTTATATACTCAACAATTAAATTAACATACGCTAAACTACTGCGTTACCGATTTTCGCTAGTGCCGTAGCCTATTTAGCAACAAATTGGAACATCCCTAAGGAGGTATAAACGCACAAAAAGTGATATTTTTTGGTGATTCACAGCTGTGGTCACAGAAAGATTCACAATTTTCTAGTCAGGGGGTAATTATTTGATCTAGCCCACACTATGACAGTGCTAAATCTGTAAAACTCTGCACCAGATTGTTACAGAATAATATCTGCAACGACTTCACTAACTACAACCATGAAAAATGGAATATAGAACATAACGTTCTAGGGAGCATGAAAGATGAAAAAGACCTTAATCTCTGCATCAGTAGCCTCAGTACTTACACTAGTTTCTTTTGCTACACTTGCTGAAGGCCAAGTTTCTATGGTCGTTTAGATTTATCAGTAACAAGTTCTGATGAAGGTACTACGACTCAAAATGGTAAAGAAGGTACAGTTTTAGAAAATAACTTTTCTCACCTAGGTGTTAAAGGTAGCGAAAAGATTGCTGATGGTGTTGAACTTCTATACCAAATGGAATTCCAAGTAGAAAATACCACTCAAAATGACGATGTATTTAAAGCCCGTAACACTTTCCTTGGTTTAAAAACTAATGCTGGTACCGTACTTGTAGGTCGTAACGACACAGTATTCAAGCAGTCTGAAGGTAGTATTGATTTATTCGGTAACTCAAATGCCGATATCGACCGTTTACTGGATGACCAAGATCGTAAAGCTGATGCGATTTGGTACTACTCTCCAGTTATTGCTGACTTAGTTACATTAAATGCAACGTATTTAATGGATGATAACTACGAAGGTTCTGATGAAGACCAATATGCATTAAGTGCAACTATTGGTGATAAAAAATTCAAAAAGCAAAACTACTACTTCGCTGCTGCGTACAACACAATTGGCGGAACAGATTCTTACCGTGGTGTTGCACAAGCTAAATTTGGCGACTTTAAAGTAGGCGGTTTATTCCAAAACACTGAAAGCCAATCTACTGATCAAGAAGGCGATGCTTTCTTCGTTAACGTAGCTTACAACCTAAACGGCGTAAACTTAAAAGCTGAATACGGTCAAGATGATGGTGGTTTCGGTAAGTACTACTCAAACAGTGTAGACGCCACAGGTACTGACATCGAAGTAACTCAAATTACTGTGGGTGCTGATTACCGCGTGTCTAAATCAACTCTAGTTTATGGCCACTATGCTATGTTCGAAGGTGAGCACACTGTAAACGGTGCAAAAATTGACTTAGAAGATGACAACATCTTCACTATTGGTGCACGTTACGACTTCTAATCAAGTTGATGTTCTTTATGGTATGACACCATAAACTAAAAATGCCAGTCTACTCGACTGGCATTTTTGATTTTGACTTTCAAAAAACTAAGCAATAACCTGATTAAACACTTCCACATGATGCGACTCAACTAACTCTGGCATCACATGATGAAAATAGTGTTCAATGGCGTCTTTAGCGCAATGCTTGTCAAACGCAGCACGGTCGACAAACTTTTCCACAAAGGCGACTTTATTTTCATCTTCCACACTCACATTTAATTCATAGCGAATACAGCCTAATTCACGACGAGTATCAGGAATTAAGCTTGCTAATGCTGCAACTAACGCATCACGTTGACCGGGCTTGGCAACAAATTGAGCAACACACACTATTTGTTGAGTGTTAATGACATAATCTGACATTTATCTTCCTTAAAATTTATGAATGGGTAAGTAACATATCAAGGTGCGGTATTCCGTCCTCTAAATACACTTCAGAATTAACCACAAAACCAAGCTGTTGATAAAAATGGCGTAAATAATCTTGTGCGCCTATTTGAATATGATCATCTGGCCAACGCTGTGTTGCAATGGTTATCGCACGTTGCATTAACTGATTTGCTACGCCCTGCCCTCGCGCTGATTTTGTCACAGCAACTCGGCCAATACTGGCTTGTGGGTAACTGATATTGGGCGCTAAAACACGACTGTAAGCCACAATCTTTTGTTGATCATTTAGGCCGAGTAAATGCCTAGTGTGGACATGTTTATCTTTACCATCTAGCTCAGGATAAGGGCAGTTTTGCTCCACAACAAACACATCTACCCGCAGTTGCAATAAACCGTATAAAAGCTCAACATTGAGCTGGTCAAAACCAACATCTAACCATGTTAATGTCATCAAATACCCATTCGCCTAAAGATTTATAGCAAGGGTATCATTCAACAATGGCAATACAAGTCTATTTATACTGATGCTTATCAACAAATACTTAATGCATTTCATTAGGAGCATCTGCCGTATTTGATGCTGCAGGTTTTCGAATTGATAACACTGCCACAACTGCAATAGATAAAAAGCACGCCATAATGAAAAACACATCATTATAAGCTTGAATATACGCTTGTTGGTTCATGTTTTGAGTAAGTAAAGCATAAGCTTGTGTATTAGCACTCACCGCGTCAGAACCTGCACTTTGCAATAACAAAGTGGTGTCATTGATGTATTGGTAGGCTGGCGCGCTCACCGCAGGTAATGTTTCCTTTATGTGTGCAAGGTGCACTCGGGCTAAGTTATCACTTAATGTCGCCACTAAGGCAATACCAAAAGCACCGCCTAAATTGCGCATGACGTTTAATACCGTTGAAGCTGACGCGTTTTCATGGGCAGTAAGGTGCATAGTCGCCAAAATACCTATCGGCACTAAAATAAATGGTTGCCCCAACGCCCTGACAATTTGTGATGCTATCATTTGATCACCAGCATAGTCGGCGGTCATATGGCTATTCATATAATAACTGATTGAGAACAACGCAAAGCCAAAACCCGCTAAATACCGCGGGTCATAACGCTGCATTAATTTAGGCACTAGCGGCAACACTAATAATTGCGGAAAGCCCATCCACATAATCACTTCCCCAATTTCAAGCGGGGTATAGTCGTGGATTTGTGACAGGTATAGTGGGATTAAATAAATGGCGCCAAATAGTGCCATACCCAATAAAAAATATGCCACTGTAGACAAGGCAAAATCACGTTGGCTACAGCAACCTAATATTCACTAAAGGTTGAGATTTACGTAATTGGATCCAAATAAACAACCCAATGTTGATGACCGCAATAATTGCGAGGTTACGAATAAGATCAGAGCCAAACCAGTCTTTTCGATTTCCCTCTTCGAGCACCACTTCTAAACAGCCCATTCCCAGCGCCATCGTAATAATACCAGAGTAATCGGCATCTTTTAGTTTGTCCCAAATAATAGGTTTTCGCTCCAACCCATACGCCAGCATAACCATCACTAATATGCCCGGCGGCACATTAATATAAAACAGATAATGCCAACTAAACTGCTCAGTTAACCACCCCCCTAACGTTGGTCCAATAGATGGTGCAAATGTGGCCGTAACGCCAAACAACGCCATGCCCATGGCGCGTTTACTGTCGGGTAAAAATTCGAGAATAAGCCGAAAAGCTAAAGGAATGAGTGCACCACCAAAGAAGCCTTGTAATGCACGAAAGGCAATCATCGACTCGAGATTCCAAGACATTGAACACAATATTGATGCAACAATAAACGCTGCAGTGATTGCACAGTAAGTAGCGTCTGGTCGATAAACCCGTGCTGAGCCAACCCGACAACGGAATGGCAATCATTTCGGCCACCAAATAGGCGGTCGCAATCCAACTGCTTTCTTCTAACGTTGCCCCTAAACTGCCTTGTATTTCCTTCATTGATGCATTGGTGATTTGAATATCCAAAATCGCCATAAATGCGCCAATAAGTCCCCCCATAACCGCAATCCATGAGCGGTAACTGCCACGTTGATACCCTGTAGGTTTAACATCGGCAACAGACACTTGAGTTACATCTAACTCTGCCGTTGACTGACTCATATTAACGTCCTGCAGTGACAGTGGTCTTATCGTTAAAGGTCGCTTTGGCTGTAGCATGTGCTTGTGTTGCACTCTGAGTATCAACCTTAACTACTGCGCTCAACCCAGGTAAAATACGCATTGGGGTATTTGCCGCGTGATGATTATCAATACGGATCCGCACCGGAATACGCTGCACAATCTTAGTAAAATTACCGGTGGCATTTTCAGCCGGCAACAAACTAAATTTAGAGCCTGAAGCAGGCGCCAAGCTGTCGATAAAACCGTTAAACTCTTCATCAGGGTAGGCGTCTAATTTAACCTTAACCGATTGACCTGGTTGCATATATTCAATTTGAGTCTCTTTAAAATTAGCGGTTATCCATACCTGAGAGTCAGGCACTAAGCTAAACAGCGCTTGTCCGGGTTGCACGTACTGGCCTACTAACGCCCCACGCTTACCAATAATGCCAGAAAAGGGCGCGGTAATTTGGGTGTCGGCTAATTGAATATTGGCTAACTCAAGGCTGGCTTGCGCCTGGTCAACGTCAGCTTGCGCTTCTAATAATTGGGCATTAAATACCGACAATTCACGCTGCTTTGCCACTAATGCCGCTTGTGCTTCATCAACATGCGCCGAAGCAGAATCAAAATTAGCTTGCAGTTGATCAACATCATTTTGCGAACTGTAATTGCTCACTTTCAATTTTTGCGAGCGCGCTAATTGTTGCTTAGCAATTAACTGATCAGACTGTGATGCCACCACAGCCGCTTTGGCCTGATTAATTAAGGCTTGTTGTAAATCCACTTTTGCCGCCAACGTCTGTAAATTGGCTTGCGAACTGGCCAGCACGGCCTGACTTTGAGCCACAAGCGCTACAAACTGACTGTCTTCAAGCTGTGCCAGCACCTCACCTTGATTGACATGCTGATTATCGCTCACCGTCGATTGCACAATATACCCCGGTACTTTGACGCTAATACTTGAAATATCGGTTTCTACATACGCATTATCGGTCGACTCAATAAAGCGCACCTGTAACCACCAATAAACGCCTGCGATAACGACCGCCAGAATAAGGCTTGGTACAATGATAAAACGTTTATTAATAGACATGCTTAACTCCTAATTTATTACCTTCTAGTTTACTACTGTTTCCTGTAGTTTATTAGACAGGCAAAATTCAACCCACTGTTTCACAGGTGTAACAATATGGATCTCAATCGCGTTCAGATTTTCTCGCAAGTGGTGGAACAAGGCAGTTTTACCGGTGCTGCAAAAGCGCTAGGAATAACCAAAGCGACGGTGAGCCGTAAGGTTGCTGAATTAGAAGCCTATGTGGGTGTGCAGCTATTATTCCGCACTACTCGGGCATTAAAGCTCACCGAAGCGGGATCGAGTTATTACCATCGAATTAATAAAATTTTACAAGATTTACAAAGTGCAGAAGACTTATTAAGTGCTAGCCAGCAGGACATTAAAGGTAATTTAAAAATCATTTGCCCTATCGAATTAGGGCAATTATTTCTTGGACGTATTTTCGCACGCTTTCTTGCTGCTTACCCGAACATGACTATTGATGCTGAGTTAACTAACCGTAAAGTCGATGTGATTGAAGAAGGAGTGGATTTTCTGTTCCAAATAACAGAGGTTCACGACCCTAAGTTACAGAGTTACTCATTGGTTATCGCCAACAGACAACTGATGGCCAGCCCCGGCTACCTTAAACGTCATGGCACGCCAAAAGTCCCACAAGATTTGATCAATCACACTGCTATAAAATTACAGTCAGCACACATCAATGGTGGCTGGCGAATATTTGATGGTAACCAATGGGTCGATCTTGATCCGCCCGCGCAACTAAAAGTCAATAATGTTACGTTTGCGCGAGAAGCCGCCATCGAAGGGCTTGGTATCACTGCTGTACCCGTCATTATTGCCCAAGAAGCCATTACGAGTCAGCAACTGACTCCCATTTTAGAAGACTTTCCAATGGCACAAACTAAAGTGACCTTAAGTTTTCCCCAACGGGTATATATGCCACGTAAGTATATCGTTTTTATTGAGTTCCTTTACGCTGCACTCATTGAAAATTGGGGCGAAAATGTATTAGAGATCCCCGAATTTATTGATGTTAAAGTGCGTCAAAATAGTTAACGATTTTGCGAGTTTTATTATGCTTTTGTCATCTACGATTAGCACTAAATAATCTATATCTATAATAGATATTTTTGTGCAACTTGATGCTAGTATCGATTTAACCTAGCCACGACAGGATGCTAATTTCAACGCTATATTCGCATGAGTTGTACTTGATATTGTGATTCAAATAATTGTTTAACATTTTACTAGCCCAGTGCATACACGGAGTAAATAACATGAGCAAAGAACGTAATAACGCCAAAGAGTCGAAGAAACAGCCGCAACTGACGTTAAAAGAAAAACGTGCAGTGAAGCAAGCGAAAAAAGCCCCAGCGACCTCAGTCATTAAAGGTAAATAATACCGTTATCACTTGAGTTAATAGCAATTCACCAAGATAAAAAATACCGAGCAACTGCTCGGTATTTTTTTGTTAAGTGCTAGCCTAATTAGAACAGGTATTTAACACCAATTTTTAACTGCCAAGCCGACTTGTTGATGTCATAAGTATTCTGATTATCGGTTTCAATACCATCTTGACCGTACGGCACTGAGTAAGTGTAAACCCCAGTACTGGCATTGTAATCATGGTCAACAAGTGTAGATGTACCATAGCTTTGGTATTCAACCACGCCCCAATCATCATTAAGTAAATTAAGCACGTTGCTCACATCAAAGTATAAAAGGCCTTTATGATCTTCGGTAAAGCCTGGTAATTCTTGAGTAAAGCGGAAATCAAGCTGATGCACCCAAGGTTGGTTATCAGTGCCTTTAGGTGCAATACCCCCAGCATATTGACTTAGACCAATCTCATCGATAGCCGCTTTAAATTGTTCGTAAGTTAGCCCGCCATCGTACTCAACATTAGGGTCATCGGCACCTGTTGGGATATACGGTAAGTAATAAGATGAATTAGCAAAACTTGATTGATCGCCTAAGTTACCGTCTTTATATGAGCCTAACACCCAAGTCATCGGGTTACCTTCACGCGCCTCATAGAATAAGTTAAAGCTTGAGTTATACCCAGATACGATTTCAACATCATAGCCTAAACTAAAGGTAAAGCGATGCGGCGTCTCATAATAGCCGGTGCCCATTGTGGTGCTATTACGATCATACTGAACCGGCGTGTATTGATAGTTTGACGTTGCGGTAGAAGATGAACCTTGGTTACCTTCTTCCACAGAGTTATAAGCATATCCTGCGCGCATGCTTAAACCCATGTCCCAGTTTTTTGCTAGCGAAAAGCTTAAGGTTTTGCTGGTGCCATCATCATCAGCATTAGTAAGCATAATGTCATAGCGGTCAGTATTGCCACCGGAGCCACCATTTGCCAATGGATCCCATGTTTCATACACAACACGACCAGTATCATCGGTCGTCACTTGACGACGAGCCAAATCAACCCAGGCTAAATCGTTTTCCTTTTGAATGTATAAAAACTCTGCCCCCACAAACCAATCATCACCTAACACCCCAAAGTCCCAGGTGCTGTCAACACCAATGCTGGCACGCCAGTCTGACGGTAATTCAAAGTGAGGGTCGATAGCATTCACATTACCGTCGCCACCGACTAAACCGTCTTGCGCTTCAGAAGGTACATTAGCAAAATCAGGCGTCCCCCAAGCAGAATTCCAGCCATCGTTGTAGCTGAGTAAGCTGTTACCATCATTTGAGAAGCTGTTTGAAATCCATACCGTTGGTGAGCCACCGCTATATCGCCCCACACCACCATGTAAGCTGATGTCTTCTGTCAGTGCATATTGCACGCCCACACGCGGTAACCAAATATCTTGACCATCTAAGGTTTCGTTATTAGCAAACCCATAGCGCTCGACAAAATTTTGGTTAATTGCAGGTGAATCAGACATACTAATGGTTTCATAACGTAAACCAAATGTGAGAGTTAAATCTGCGGTGATATCCCATGAATCTTCAGCAAATAACGCTAACGTATCCATGTTAAAGCTAGCACCTAAGTCATCAGCAATACCTGATGCAGCGTTAGAATAATAAAATTGATCGACGTTAGCATTTTCAAAGTCTTCAATGCTGTTAAAAGACCAGTTACCTGCCACGTTTTGAGCAAACAGGTTAAACACTTCAATGCTATTGTACTGAGCACCAAAGCCAATTTCATGATCGCCAAGGTAATAATCACCCACAAAACGTAATTCAAGGTTTTGATTATCTAGCTCGTTCGCTTGGCGTGATTTGTCGGTACCGAATACCACATAATCGCTAGCACGATCATAGGTTTGTACAGAAACCATACCAATGCCTAAGTCATCAATTGTTTTCGATTTAGTCGTCGAGTCTTTATAAGCTATTTTAATTTCGGTACTGAAATCATCAGTCCAATCACTGTATAAATTAGCAGCATAGGTTTCTAATGTTTCTTCTTTATCGTACCAAGTGCTTGATAGCTTTAACGATGATGAGCTCGAGCTCATGTTATTGGTTAAGTTACCTTCTGTTGATTGGTAGGTAAAACTGGCACGATGTTCATCGTTAATATTCCAATCAAGCTTCACTAAGATTTTTTCATCTTTTTCTTGTGGCGTGGTGGTGTAGCCACCAATGCTGTCTAAGCCATAAACCGATTGGGCAATCTGTTCAATTTGCGTTAATTCCGCTGAAGTAATATCCGAGTCGTTGGCATATCCTGCATCGGCTGGCATTTCACTCTGCTGATTTTGGCGCATCGAAGTTTTCATACGAACCAAAGAAAAACAGTGTATCCTTAATTAATGGGAAACCCACTGTGCCGCCAAACGTGGTTTCTTCAAAATCTTGCTTTAACGTTTCGCCCGTTTGTTGGTTTTTACCGTCACCCGCTATACTGTCGTTAGTGGTTTCCCAAAATACTGAGCCTGATAGTTCGTTAGTACCCGACTTAGTCACAGCATTGATTTGTGCGCCTGTAAAACCACCGTTGCGCGCACTATATGGCGATACATTTAACGCCACGCTCTCAACAGCATCGATTGAAATAGGTGAACGTTGTGTTGGGTAACCGTTTGAGTTAAGACCAAAATCATCGTTTTGCGATATGCCATCAACCACAAAAGTATTGAAACGCGGATTTAAACCCGCCACGCTCATTGATACACCATCAGTACCAACCACAGCCATTGGGTTTTGACGCAATACGTCTTTTAAATCTCGGTTAAGGCCAGGTGAATTGGCAATATCTTGCTCGCCAAACTCACTATTGGCTCCCGCTGAACGGTAATAACCCGCACTGCCTACGACACCAATACGTTCCATTACGTTTGCGTCTTGTAAAGTGCGGTTAAAGCGAAATGTCTCGCCTAGTTGCAAATAAACATCTTCTTCAACGGTGTCGGCAAACTGATCAGAATCAACTTTAATAATATAAGGATCACCAACACGTAAACCGCGTGCAGAAAACTGACCATCTGCAGTAACCGGCACTTCGGTAACCGTCCCGGTTGGTTGGTGAATAATAGTGATTTTAGCATCAGAAGCAGCACTTCCTGCTGGCACTTAATTTGTCCACGTATGTCTGATGCAGTGTCAGCTGCAGATGCAGGCAACGCAACCCCCATAGCAAAACATGTCGCTAGCGCAAGGCGACTCATTTTATGACTTAGTAACATTTCAAACCCCTGAAATTTATTATATTTTAATGTTTAACCCAATCCGCTGAGCCTTGTTATTGAAATACAGCAAAAACTGCAGAGGGGATTCTAGGGAGATTTTGTTGCATTTTAATGTCAAAATTCGTACAGACCACAACAATTAACTAACTAATTTGTTACACAAAACTGTCATAAAAACACTGTATATTCACGCTGAAAAAGCAGGGGTTCATTGCAGCTAAGTACCACATTAAAAATTGGGCAACACACATGAAAAAATCAGTTTTAGTTAATCAAAGCGCCATGATAATAAGTGGATTATTACTCTCATTAAGTCTAAGTTCTTCTGCTTTTGCCTTCGGTCAGTTAGGGCATCGTATTGTTGGTGACTTGGCTCAACAACACTTAAGCGATAACGCGAAGCAACAGATTGATCAACTAACAAATGGTGAAAGCCTGGCACAAATGTCTACATGGGCTGATGAAATTCGCTCAGACAAAAACTGGAACCACGCTGCGCCATGGCACTATATTTCTATTGCTGACGACGAAACCTGGACAAGCGTGAAGCGCAATCCTGATGGTGACATCATTGAAGGATTACAACGGTTTGAAAATGTATTAAAAAACCCTCAAGCCAGCCAGCAGGATAAATGGCAAGCGCTGGCCTTTTATGTACATTTTGTTGGTGACATCCATCAGCCTTTGCACGTTGGTCATCACCACGACAAAGGAGGCAATACTGTTAAACTTAAATGGTTTGGCCAAGACAGTAATCTGCATACTGTTTGGGACAGCAAAATTATCGAGCAACAGCAATTAAGCTACACCGAATACAGTCACTTTTTGAATCGTATTAGTCATGTTGAACGTCAACAATGGTCAGGACAGAGTTATTATGATTGGGCACAAGAGTCTAAGTCTTTACGTAAAAAAGCCTATGTTCTGGAACAGAATTATCAAGGTGAAGACGACTTACGTTACAACTATGTGTTTATCAATAAACCTATTGTTGAAAAAAGACTGCAACAAGCTGGCATCCGCTTAGCTGAAAAACTGAATGCTATCTTTCATTAATCATCCGTTAAAACAGTTAACAAAATAAAACGGGGATCAATGGATCCCCGTTTAAATAACACTATCTCGCTAGCCAAACAGGCCGCTTAAAGCTCGTTATTAAGAGCAACAACTCTTCTCTTTATTGCCTTTTGGGAGCATATCCCACAACACTTTCGCCATTAAGATAGCCAACACAATACCTGACACAGCTACCACACCTTGTGGTAATAATGCGTGCTCTTCACCAATTTGTGGCATCACTTTAAAGCCAAAGGTATCAACCAAATAGTTAACCAACACCCCAAAGATTAACGACACACCAATGACACCGCCTAAATATCCATAAAGCGCACGCTTGCCTAACTCTTTAGTCACAACACCCAGTGTCGCGATATTCGTTGCTGGACCAGCCATCATAAACACCAATACAGCACCAGGAGAGACACCCGCTAACAGTAAACCTGCCGCAATCGGCGTTGAAGCCGTGGCACAGATATACATTGGAATAGACACAAGCACCATCACTAGCATGGCTAAAATGCCGTCGCCCCACTTCACTAAAAAATCGCTTGGCACATAAGTTTGCACTAGGGCAGCAAAAAACAATCCGACTAATAACCATAGCGTAGTGTCTTTAATTAAATCCGTGGCCGCATAATGCAAGCCAGATAACACTCGGCTAAATACACTGTTTTGCTTAAGCTCGGTTGCGATATCTTGAGTTGACGTGCAACAGCTAGCCTCTGCAGTGCTTTCTGTATGATCTGCTTTCACTGATGTTGATGCGCAGCAACTGCTTGTTGCGGCGACCTCTGGCTCGGCTTTGGTGCTGCAACAGCTTGATTTCACCTCTTTAGGTTGGGGTTCAGTTTTACTCGCACAACAACTGCTTTGCTTTGGCGCTTGTTCAGCACTCAGCACTTTGGCTGAGGCCATAGGGCTTAATACCGACTCAGCTTTTACAGCTGTCATTTTAATGCCTGCATGTTGAACTGTGTCTGCATTGTTATCGTGAGTAACTAAAGGTGCTTGAGACGAACTGGATATATCGACCTTTTTACTGGCACAGCAAGACGATTCAACTTTAACTACAGACTTATTGTTCGATTCAGCTTTAACCGTTGAAGGTACTCCATCATCGTCATCGCGGCCAACTAACAACCCAGCCACAATAGCGCTAGTAATAGCTGCAATAGGTCGCACTATGGCCATAAACGGTGCCAGTAACACATAAGATACGGTAATCGAGTCAACCCCGGTTTCAGGCGTTGAAACCAAAAATGACGTGGTTGCTGCTTTTGAAGCCCCTGCACGACGTAAACCAACCGCGGCGGGGATTACCCCACACGAACATAATGGCAAAGGCGCACCTAATAATGCCGACTTAACTACGGTTTTCACGCCATGACCACCGAGCTGTTTATGCATCCAGGCCATAGGCACAAATACTTTTAACAACCCTGCGAGCACCAAGCCTAATAATAACCAAGGCGCGGACTCTAAAAATAAATGAACAAAATTGGTCAATAACATAATTAGTCCTTATGACCTGAATGAGAGAAATGATGATGTTCTTTTTTGGCTATAATATGTTGATCAGACGACTCTAACGCTTCTAAGATTGAGCAATGTTCAGCGCTATCGGAGCCGCCGCAACAGGTGTTCGATAAGCTTTTTAACGACGTCGCAAAATGTTGTAACTCCGCTAACTTAGCTTCAACCTGTTCAAGCTTAGTGTCAACCAAGCCTTTCACTTCAGCACAGGCTCGGTTTGACTTGTCCACTTCAATCGATAATAAATCAGCAATATCATTCAGTGAAAACCCCACCGCTTTAGCGCGTAAAATAAACTTCAACCTTTCAGAGTCGTCTTGATTATATAATCGATAGCCGGAGCCTGAGCGACTCGAAGGAGACAGCAGCCCATGTTTTTCATAAAACCGTAATGTGTCTGCCTTGATGTCGTACAAGGCAGAAAGCTCGCCTATTCGATACATAATTTAACCTCAACTCAGAAAGTGCATTCAGCTAAAAGTCTCTGAAATTAGCTTAAGTATAAACCTTAGAGTTTAATCCAAGGTCAAGGGTTAGTTATGGTTTATTTTTGATTATCTTTGTTCTCATTTCAATATTGTGAAATCACACAGAAAAAACACCCAATACATGCGCTTTACGATAAAATACGCCCGCCTGATCATTAAGACAGTTATCTAGTGGTGTTATCGCAACACCATGAGGGACTTTGGTAAAGCAGACTTGAGGCAATTCTGTTTTACGAAAGATCCTTAAAATCAAACTAGTGAATCCTGTACCTACATGAATAATGTCAGACCAATTCGTCGCGCGCTATTAAGCGTATCAGATAAAACTGGAATCCTTGAGTTTGCACAAGCGCTGCATGCACAAGGTGTTGAACTCTTATCAACGGGCGGTACTGCAAAGTTACTTGCAGACAATAATATCCCGGTAATTGAAGTTTCTGACTACACTGGTCACCCAGAGATTATGGATGGTCGTGTTAAAACCCTGCACCCTAAAATTCATGGCGGCATTTTAGCCCGTCGCGGCATTGACGAAGTGGTAATGGAGCAAAACGCCATTAACCCTATCGATTTAGTGGCTGTTAACTTATACCCATTTGCTGAAACGGTGGCTAAGCCAGGTTGCACCTTGGCCGATGCGGTTGAGAATATCGACATTGGCGGCTCAACCATGGTGCGCTCAACCGCCAAAAACCACAAAGACACCACCATTGTGGTTAACGCAAAAGACTACGGTCGCGTGATTGCTGAGATGCAAGCCAACAATGGCAGCACTACGCTAGAAACTCGCTTTGACCTTGCCATTGCGGCCTTTGAACATACCGCTGCCTACGACGGCATGATCGCCAATTATTTCGGTACTATGGTGCCAGCGCACAGCAGCGATGAGTGCCACGACGATTCTACATTCCCACGTACGTTTAATTCTCAGTTCATTAAAAAGCAAGATTTACGCTACGGTGAAAACAGTCATCAAAAAGCCGCATTTTATGTTGATACCCAAATTGATGAAGCTTCAGTTGCCAGCGCGATTCAGTTACAAGGCAAAGCTCTGTCTTACAACAATATCGCTGACACTGACGCTGCACTAGAATGCGTTAAAGAGTTTGAAGGCTCAGCCTGCGTTATCGTTAAACACGCTAACCCTTGCGGTGTAGCATTAGGCGCTAACTTATTAGAAGCCTATGACCGCGCCTTTAAAACCGACCCAACATCAGCATTTGGTGGCATTATTGCCTTTAATCAGGAGTTAGATGCACAAACGGCGCAAGCTATTGTTGACCGTCAATTTGTTGAAGTCATCATCGCACCAACGGTTAGCCAAGAAGCACGCGATATTGTTGCAGCTAAAGCTAACGTGCGTTTACTTGAGTGTGGGCAGTGGAATAGCAAAACCACAACGCTTGATTACAAACGCGTTAATGGTGGCTTGTTAGTGCAAGACCGCGATCAAGGCATGGTAAACCTAGACGACGTTAAAGTCGTGTCTAAGCGCCAGCCAACGGCAGATGAATTAAAAGACCTAATGTTCTGCTGGAAAGTAGCTAAGTTTGTTAAATCTAACGCCATTGTGTACGCCAAAGACGGCATGACAATCGGTGTCGGTGCTGGCCAAATGAGTCGCGTTTACTCAGCTAAAATTGCAGGTATTAAAGCGGCTGATGAAGGTCTAGTGGTTGAAAACTCAGTGATGGCGTCTGACGCTTTCTTCCCATTCCGCGACGGTATCGACGCTGCCGCTGCTGCGGGTATTAGCTGTATCATCCAGCCAGGTGGCTCTATTCGCGATGAAGAAATCATTGCCGCGGCAGATGAGCACGGTATGGCCATGGTATTTACTGGCATGCGTCACTTCCGCCACTAAATTCCACTTGAGACAAGCAGCCTTCTTTGGCTGCTTTTTTCGTTTAAAGAATCATATTATTTAATTTATGAAAAGGGTGATTAAAAATGCAGGTACTTATCATTGGTGGCGGCGGTCGTGAACATGCATTAGCTTGGAAAGCTGCTCAGTCTGCGCAAGTCACAAAAGTGTTTGTTGCACCTGGTAATGCAGGAACCTCTTTAGAGCCAAAATTACAAAACGTGGCTATTCAAGTTGAAGCTATCGCAGATTTAGTTAAGTTTGCTCAAGACAACAAGATTGAACTAACCATTGTCGGCCCTGAAGTGCCATTGTCATTAGGCGTTGTCGATGCTTTTAATGCTGCCAGTTTACCTATTTTTGACTACAACAAAAGGCGCAGCACAGCTTGAATCGTCAAAAGCCTTCACTAAAGACTTTTTAGCACGACACAATATTCCAACGGCTGACTACTCAAACTTCACTGAGATTGCACCAGCTAAAGCTTATGCGGCAGCATTAACGGCTAAAACGGGCTTTCCTGTCGTGATTAAAGCCGATGGATTAGCTGCCGGTAAAGGCGTGATTATCGCCGCCGATCAAGTCCAGGCCGATGCCGCTATTGATGACATGCTTGCCGGTAATAAATTTGGCGATGCGGGTTCACGCGTGGTTATTGAAGAGTTTTTAAAAGGCGAAGAAGCCAGCTTTATCGTAATGGTTGACGGCAAAAACATTCTTGCCATGGCCACCAGCCAAGACCATAAAGCCCGCGACAATGGCGATTACGGCTCTAACACTGGCGGCATGGGTGCATACTCTCCTGCGCCGGTTGTAACGCAAACGGTGCACGACTGGACGATAGCCAATGTTATCCGCCCAACCGTTGATGGCATGGCAGCTGAAGGCAACGTTTACACCGGCTTTTTGTACGCAGGTTTAATGATTGCACCAGATGGCAGCGCTAAAGTACTTGAATACAACTGCCGCTTTGGCGACCCAGAAACCCAGCCAATCATGATGCGTTTACAGTCTGACATTGTTGAGCTTTGTCTTGCTGCAACTCGTGGTGAATTAGACAAAGTCACCGCAGAGTTTGACTCACGTGCAGCCGTAGGTGTGGTGATGGCCGCAGGCGGTTATCCAGATACCTACAATAAAGGCGATGTGATTGACGGCTTAACCCTTGGCGATGTAAACGGCAAAGTGTTCCATGCCGGCACCGAGATGAAAGACGGCCACGTTGTGACAAATGGCGGCCGTGTATTATGTGCTACCGCATTAGGTAACACGGTAACTGAAGCCCAACAAGCAGCTTACGCTTTAGTGGATGCCATCCATTGGGATGACGTTTATTTCCGTACCGATATTGCTTACCGCGCCATTGCACGTGAGCAAGGTAAAGCGTAAATAATTCGCTTATTTTGTTAGCATAAAATACTCCCTTCGATGGCTACATCGCAGGGAGTATTTATTTATACGACCATAAACTCTCTTTAATTCCATGTGAACCGAATAAATACTAAAACACTTTTGTATTATGATCTTAACGTCCCAACCAAGACTGATCTGCAAGGTTGATATTTCAATTAACGTCAAAGGTTAAATATCATTCACCTTGTTCATAAACACCACCTTGCGTGATCTAGATCACAAATTTAATACTGTATGAGGTGCACCCTAATATAAAACGAATTGGATAATGTTTATCAATCTGATTGTTGAACATTGCCAAGGCCTATAAATCATTTTTGGAGGACACAATGTCATACTCTATCAAAGACCTTATTTACAAAGGGGAAAAATCAGGCGTGCATGGTTGGAATACATTAGAAGGTGCCACTTTTTATTGGCATCCTGATTGGTTACATATTGCTGAAGATATCACTGGCCATAGCGCGATGACTGGGATTGCTCCTGCGAAAGGTAAAACCAATAAAGAGGCAGCTGAAACCGCCATAGTTAACCACCTTAATAACCCCAAGTAGTTACTCATATCGTGCAATCATATCTCATATCGCGCACTCACATCGTTCATCCGACTGAGTAAAGTGAGAGATCCTAGCAAGGGTATCACTGGTTCCACCATATACCCTTAGCGGATGCTTATGCGAGCGACCAATCAATATCAGTACATTTAACCAAACCAAGCACAACGCCACTTAATGCCATTCATTCAAATCATTTGATCGCGATAACAATATTCGACTTATTGGCCTTTTTTTGTCAGGATACGACCTGTTACAAATTCGTTACCAAGTTATTAAAAAACATTAAACCAGCTCACACGAATGAGATATTGGTCAAAATAATAATTATAAAGGAAATCGTATGTCTCAAGCCGCGTCTTCAAAACCGTCACCCTCCAACCATAAGCAACCCACACTACTCGATGCACTTATTCCTGTTTTCGCGCTCGTTATTATGCTTGGTGCTGCGGTATATCTGTTTTCATCAGACAGCTCATCGGGCGCCAACCAAATAGCATTAGTGTTAGCCGCATGTATTGCGATGATCATCGGTTATAAAAATGGCTATAGCTGGAACCAAATGGAACGCGGCATTATTAAAAGCATTGGTGTTGCCACTGGCGCATTATTAATTTTGTTTAGCGTGGGCTCGCTCATTGGTACCTGGATTTTAGCCGGCACTGTGCCAACAATGATTTACTATGGCATGCAAATTCTTAATCCCGATTACTTTTACACCGCATGTTGTTTATTGTGCGCGGTAGTGGCGTTAAGTATTGGCAGTTCTTGGACTGTTGCCGGTACGCTCGGTATCGCATTAGTGGGTATTTCGTCGGCAATGGGATTAGATGTGAACATTACTGCTGGTGCTATCATCAGTGGCGCCTATTTTGGCGACAAAATGTCGCCCATGTCTGACACCACAAATCTTGCCCCTGCAGTTGCTGGCACCGATATTTTTAGTCATATTCGCCACATGACCTGGACCACAGTACCAAGTATCATTATTGCTCTGATTGGCTTTACCTTTTTAGGCTTAACCGCAGACGCCACCCCAATTGAAAACCAACTGACTGACACGCTAGCGCTATTAGACAAAACCTACAGCCCCGGGCTGCATTTACTCATCCCATTATTAGTGGTGCTGTATTTGGCTAACCGCAGAATGCCTGCATTTCCCACGGTCATATTAGGCACGTTGGCCGGGGCGGCATGCGCGGCACTATTTCAGTTTGATAACGTTATCGCTTTTGTCCACGACGATACCTTAGTGCCGATCGTGGCGTTAGTTAAAGGCTTATGGATTGCCATGTTTGACGGTTATGTCGCTAACACCGGCGATGTTGTATTAGACAGTTTGTTAAGCCGTGGCGGCATGAGCAGCATGGTGACCACAGTGTGGTTAATTTTATGCGCCATGGCATTTGGCGGCGTAATGGAAGTGACTGGCCTGCTAAGTCGTATTTTAGAAAGTATTCTCACCGTAGTCACTGGCACCACCAGCTTAATCATTACCACTATCGGCGTGTGTATTGGCGCGAATATTATTACCGCCGACCAATACATTGCTATTGTTCTGCCAGGGCGAATGCTAAAAGTAGAATACACTCGCCGTAAATTGGCTGCGGTAAATTTAAGTCGTTCGCTTGAAGACTCGGCAACCGTCACCAGCCCGCTAGTGCCATGGAACACCTGTGGTGCATTTATGGCCAGCACCTTAGGTGTGGCAACCATTGCCTACCTGCCATACGCCTTCTTTAATTTGGTATGCCCATTTGTGAGTGCCACTTATGCTTATTTTAATGTCAAAATTGAGCCATTGGACGAAACCAAAATAAGCACTGGCGAAGTCGTCGGTTAATCGACAAAGCAACATACAAGGCAAAATGAACAGTTAACCAAAGCGGTCTTTTAACCAACCATAATGATAATAACCCCATTGCCCAAGGCGTATTGCTTGGGTAAAGGGGAATTTCGGTAACGCTTGCTGATATAAAGGCAGATTGGGCAAGGCTTCACCCGCAATGCTTTGTGCTAACCGGTACGCAGCTTGACTGCTAAACGACACACCCGCACCGCAATACCCAAGGCTGTATCCTACTCCTTCCTTGCTATACACATGAGGCATATCGTCCATCGCAGCAGCAATCCAACCAGTCCAGTTATAGGCAATCGCTTTATTAGTTAAACTTGGGAAGCACTTGTTTAATGCTATTTTTAAGCGCTCAGCATATACAGGATTAGCCGCATCTTTCCCCCACACAGCACCACGGCCACCAAACAATAAACGGTTGTCGGGCAGTAAACGGTAATAGTATTTTAAAATACGCGTGTCCATGGTGACTTGGTGAGTATGCAATCCAGCCTTTGCCCGTTCTTGCGGAGTGAGCGGCTCGGTAACAATCACATTGCTTAATATCGGCAAAAATTTATCGTCAACACGCTGATTACATTGTTTAGGCGTATAGGCATTGCCCGCCATAATCACCTTATTGGCAATCAACTCACCATTGGCGGTGATTAAACGATGCTTAGCGCCCTCTTCAATCCACTCTAACACACATGATTGCTCAGAAATCGTCACCCCTTGCGCCTGGAGCATGTCCTTATAACCGAGCAATAATTTAAGCGGGTTAAGGCCAAAACCATCTTTTAAGCGCAAAGCTCCATAGGTTTGGTGATGATCTAAATATTGAGATCTAAAATCGCCGCTATTAATAAACTCGGCGCCGCTGTCTTGGCCATCAGCAAGGTGTTGTTGAATATACTGAGCCGCATTTTGCAGTGTAACGAGCGCTTTGGGATTATGCGCCACTTTTAAGTAACCCGCTTCTTGTGGCTCACAGGCAATATTGTGCTGTTTAATTAATCCATCAACCCTAGCAACAGCTTGGGTAAATTCATTATAAATACCTTTGGTTGTGGCTAAATCCCAACGCTTGGTCATGGCGGCATACCCTAAACGACCAGAGCCTTTTAATACAAAACCAGCATTTCGAGCGCTGGCACCAAATCCGACTTGATTGGCCTCCAACACATGACAATCAATATTAAACTCACTGGCCAAATAATACGCAGTTAACAGCCCAGTATAGCCGCCGCCAATAATCGCAACATCAGTATGCTGCCGACCCGACAATGGTGCTGTTGCAGCACCCAATGCCTGTGTCGTCGCCCAATAGCTTGGCGCAAAAGGTTGATTGTTAGGATGAGCGTTAACCAGTGGATCATACATAATGTTATTCTTCTTATTGTAATGGTTAAGCGAGACTAGAACGTTAACAGCATTTCACAGGCGACACAGTGGCAGTCGTGATCGCAAATGACGCAAATATACTCTTCCCCCATGTAACGCTGGTGCCAGCGTTGTGGGTGCTCGGCAATTAACACGCCCCCGGCTTTGGTAAAATAACGTACCGCTGCATTATTAGGGCTTTGTTGCCATAAATGGCTCACTCCCGCTTTAGCGCCTTGGGCAATAACCGCCGCTTTGGATGCTGCTAATAATTGCCCACCAAGCCCTTTACCACGGGCAGATTCGGCAATGGTGTTTGACTTGAAATAACACACATCCTCAAATGCAACACCCCACTTGTCTACCGTGCACCATTGATCTTGCGGCCATTGCCCAGCGGCATAGGTTAATCTAAAACCAATAAGCTGATCGTTTTCAATTGCGACAAAATTGGCATTTATGCCATTTTTAATGCCTTTGTGATAAATCGCCGTTAATTCAGCAAGGTCCATATAACCACTGCCGTGAACCTCTTCGCCTAAAGCAATCACTGTGTCAAAGTCAGCGTGGGTCAATTCTCTAATCATCATATCTACTATTTTTAGTTGTTTAAGCACACTTTATCACACGCTTTTATCAAGCCGCTACGATGTTAAACTTTTGTGATAATTTGGCAATAACCTGGTGAAACTCCTAACGCATACTGAATGCAATTAAACAAAAGGAGCTCGGTTATGAAACGTACATTAGTGACTGCAAGTCTTATGGCTGCTGGATTATTTAGCCTTCCAACTTTAGCTGCAGATATTGAAGTTAGCGTGACCAATTTAACCCACGGAAATCACTTTACCCCTCTTTTGATCGCAGCTCACGACGCTGACAGCCACCTGTTTCAAGTAGGTACTGAAGCCTCGGCAGCTTTACAAAAAATGGCTGAGGGTGGCGATATTGCCGATTTAGATGCTGCTGTAACAGGTAATGCTGGCGTCACATCAGCCAACCCCGCAATGGGCTTACTAGCCGCAGGCATGAGTGTCAGCGAAGTGATGCTTGATACTGGCGATAACACCCATTTATCGATTGTAGCCATGGTATTGCCAACCAACGATGCTTTTGTTGGGTTAGATAGCTGGGAAATCCCAACAGAAGCGGGCACTTATACTATGTACGTTAATGCGTATGATGCTGGCACCGAAGTCAATGATGAAATCATTAATGGTGGTGGCATGTCTGGAGTACCGGGTATTCCTGCTGCACCTGGCGGCGATGGTGGAGCTAACGGTACAGGCGTAATGGACAGTTCTGATAACAGCAACGTACATACTCACCCTGGCGTACTAGGAGACATGAATCCTGCTGGTGGTATGAGTGACCTAGACAGCCGCGTACACCGCTGGTTGAACCCTGTTGCCAAAGTTGTGGTAACAGTAAAATAAGGAGGTAGCCCATGAAACCCACTGACTTTACATTAAAGCCCAGTTTACTGGCCATGTTGGCAGCGACCATCTTATTAACAGCGTGTGATGATGACGACAATGACACCGTTGACGAGACGCCAGCAGCACCAGTGATGCAAACTTTCACGGTTACCGTCACTAACCTCACCGCAAACCAGCCCATGTCTCCGGTAATTTTAGCCGGTCATGCTAGTGATGCCATGTTGTGGAACGCTGGTGAAATGGCAAGCGAAGCCATAGAGAAAATGGCCGAAGGTGGCGATACTGCAGATATCGCCGCATTAGATGTGCTGACTAGCAGCGTTAACGGTGCAGGCTTATTAATGCCTGGCGCAAGTGAAACCCTCACACTCACATTAGATGAAACAGACGTTGCAAGTATTAGCCTAGCGACCATGCTAGTTAACACTAACGACGCTTTTACCGGCATAAACAGCTACAGCATTGCAGGTATGCAAGTAGACGCCTCAAGCTCAATGAAGTTTATGGCCTACGATGCGGGCACCGAGGCAAACAGTGAAGCCAAAGGCACTCTGCCAGGTCCTGCTGATGGCGGCGAAGGCTTTAACACCGCGCGTGATGATGTTGACTTTGTTCATATTCACCCAGGGGTGATTTCAATGTATGACGGCTTAGATGACTCAGTTCTTGATGCATCGCACCGTTTTGATAACCCAGTACTCGCTGTCACCATTATGCGCACTGAATAAATTTCCACCACACTGAAATTTATTCGCCTCAAGGCAGGTCTAGTTGTTAATGCAATGACTGGATTTGCTTTGAGGAACTCAACATGAATGGAACCATTAAACATAACGGCCATGTTTGCCCGCAACATATTTTGCTGGTAGAAGATGAACAAGACCTAGCTAAATTACTTATCCTCAACCTCAAAGCGCTCAACTACCAAGTTGATCACGCCACCACATTAAAGCAAGCCATGCAGATTATTGAACATAAAAAGCTCGATTTAATTTTATTGGATCGCATGCTCCCCGATGGTGACGGCATTATGTTGTGTGAGCAAATACGCCAAGCCGGTCAGGAAGTCCCGCTAATGCTATTAACCGCTAAAGACTCAGAAGCTGATGTGGTATTAGGTCTTGAGGCCGGAGCCGACGATTACCTGGTAAAACCCTTTAGCGTGTTAGAACTGCGCGCACGCGTGAAAGCATTATTAAGACGTGGTAAAGCCCAGCAAGAACAAACCCAACAAATTGAATTTAATAGTGTCACTATTAACTCTAGTACCCGCGAAGTCAAAGCGTTTAACAAAGCACTGACCCTCACCGCCCGCGAATTTGACTTACTGTTGTTTTTAGCAAAACACCCACAACAAGTCTTTAGCCGGATGCAACTACTCGAGGCCGTATGGGGTTACAACTACGACGGTTACGAGCACACAGTAAACAGCCATATCAATCGATTACGCAATAAACTATCGCAGTGTTCACCCGAACACGACTTAGTTAAAACAGTATGGGGCGTAGGTTATAAATTTTCACCACCAGAGGTGCAAACCCACTAATGAATCGCTTATTTAACCGATTATTTCTAGCCGCAACACTGGTTGTATTACTGTTATTTGTTGCCTTATGGCAATGGCTGCAACTTAATCATGAGTTTAGCCGCAACCAAATACAGCAATCACTGCATCGTGAACTGGCCGATCACATGGCTCATATCAATCCGCTGCTGTCTCAAGGTATTACCTCCGACGCCGCACTGAAAGAAGCCTTTCACGATTTTATGTTGCTAGGCACCAAGCTTTGAAATTTATACTCTAGACCCTAATGGCAAAGTGATTGCTTATGATGCCAAAGACGAAAAAATTAAAAAACACCGCATTGATACTAATACTATTCAGCAGTTTTTAGCCGGCGAAAACCTGCCAGTGCTTGGCACCGATCCGCGCGGTGAAGATAAGCAAAAGATATTCTCTGTCAGTAAACTTGTAACACCAGAAGGCCTGCACAGCGGCTATTTGTACGTCATTATTGGAGGTGAAGATTACGACAGCTGGCAAGCGCTGATCAACGCCGAAAACCAACCTAAAATTTGGGGCGCTACCATAGGTTTTTGGATCATTTTTTCCTTGGTGCTCTTTGTTATTTTATTGCGCTATTTTACTCGTCCGATCCAAAAGCTAGCCCAAGACTTAACTGAGCTAAAAGATAACCCAATGTCAGAAAATTTAATGCTACCACAGCGTTATCGTGGCAGTTTAGAGATAAGCCAACTGAGTCATCACATCAATCACCTGCTGCAAGAGATCCAGTTACAACAACAGCAAGTTAAGCGCCAGCAACAAGCTAAGCATGACTTTTTATTGCATCTGTCTCATGACCTAAAAACGCCACTTACCGCGCTATTAGGCTATATCGATACTTGGCTTATTTTACCCGAAGATGAGCGCGACGAAGCCTTAATTCAATATGCGGCCAACTCAGGCCAAACCTTACAGCAATTGCTCGCCCAGTTATTAGAACTCGCCGCATTAGAAAACGGCCAAATCGATGCACAATTACAGCAGGTAAACTTAACTGAATTACTCAGCGACATTGAACAAACCTTTACCCCGCGGGCTAAAAAGCTGGGAGTACAGCTTGATTTTGACATCAATCATGCTGAACAAATCTATACCGACCCCACTTTAATGCGCCGCATCCTCAACAACTTAGTCGATAACGCGCTGCGCTACACACCCGCTGGCGGCAAAATTCAAATTATCAACACTCAACACAATGGCCAACAGTGGTTAACCGTGCGCGACACCGGCGCCGGCATGCACAAACATGAAGTCGACGCCCTCAAACAATTGTCGATGACCACATTGTCATTTGAACCCAACCAAAGCCTGCCACAACTTGGCGTCGGGCTCGCCATCGTCAGGCAGTTATTAGGCTTATTAAAATGCAGAATTGAAATAGACAGCCAACCCGGCGTTGGCAGTGAATTTAAGATAGAGCTGGTGACAAAAAGCTAACAATTAGCCCTTAAGACGTTTACGGGGACAACTTAAAAAAACGTGAGTTCAAGGTGACGATAACGATTACTCACATGAAAGTTGTACTTGTTTTGCACAAGCTTGCTGAGTCTTTTCTAGCGATTCCAGCCCTAAACAAAAGTCGAGACGAACAGCATGACTTTCTTTCACGGTTGGCGTTTGATCAGTTTGCCATTGCCACTGGCTCACAATACTTTTTGCGTGTTGGCTAATCTTAGTATTGGGTATTGAAATGTCTGTTTGAATATTCTCAGCTTTACCAGATTCAGCAACATCAAATGACAATATTGTACAGCCAACCATTCGCGCCTTAGCAAGTTCAATAGGATACATTGGCGCTTTATGGTTAACGCGAGTCCACATTGCACCACTTTCTGGGGTAATGTTTGTTACGAGGATTTCACCGTAAATATTCATTCTTTTAGCTGCGCTAGGACACGAAACCACCGCACTCAATAGTACTGCCAAGACTAACAATCTCATTTTACACTCCCTTGTATTATTCATTTCATCAAAGCCGATGCTATAATTACCTTGTTTTATTTAAGCAACATAATACTATAAGTAATTGTTTCTTAAATGTAAAAATCGATTTTTCTTGGTGAGTGGATATAACAGGAGGCAGTATATCCGCCGGATAAAGTATGAATCCTAGCCTCCACCGCTTGGGTTGATTTAAGCCTCTTTACAGCCCACGATTTGCACTA
Organism: Shewanella phaeophyticola; assembly: GCF_025398315.1. Lineage (GTDB taxonomy): Bacteria > Pseudomonadota > Gammaproteobacteria > Enterobacterales > Shewanellaceae > Shewanella > Shewanella phaeophyticola. The sequence goes on along the minus strand of NZ_JAODOQ010000001.1, from coordinate 49,993 downwards.
CAGCACTGTCTCCTTGATGATATTTCCCTTCAGAGATATGCCTTTCGACTTCAATACCGACCAAAAAATCGAGCCCTTTAAGCTCGGTCTCTAATGCTTCTAAAGACATAAATAACTCTTTGCTCGATGGAGGCAGTCTGCCTATGCCCGTCATATAAATATGACGTTCTGTATAGGCTTCTAAAATAAATATACCGTTAGTTTTAAGTGCGTTTACCGCTTGCTGGTGGAGATCTTTTCGTAATGAAGGGGGAACATGTGCAGAGATTGAGACGATGCCATCCCAAACGTTTTGCCCTAAATCATAGTGGCTTAAATCCGCAACCACAGTTGTCATTTCTACCCCGCACTCTGCAGCAAAGGCTTGTGCTTTTTTCAGGCCGACTGGAGATTGATCAACAGCTGTCACCTTGTAGCCTTGTTTCGCCAAAAATACCGCATTTCTGCCTTCTCCTTCAGCTAAGCACAGTACTCGACCACCTTTTGGTATACGAGAACATTCAGATTTTAAAAAATCATTAGGCTCAACGCCATATACAAAGCCTGCTTCGTTATATCTTTGATCCCACATCAACACTCCTACATCAAAGCTAATTAACACCTAGCTTCAATACCTGCTAAATTAAAAGCACAAAGTTATCCTATGTATGCCCTACACATCAATGGCTAAATTTGAGGGGCACAAGTCATCCTCAGATGGTATACCCCACAGTAATATTTACAGTGTTAGGTTTACTTCTTGGTTTCGCAAGTTGATATGCCAAAAGGCACGTATGCCGGGCACCAGCCAAACGCAGCGGTAAATAGGGGAATAATCCCTACTATTCCCCACCAAGACTGATTGTAAAAGCCAACAGCAATGATGCATGCTCCAAGAAATATCCTTATCATCCGGTCAATTTTACCTATGTTACATTTCATATAAACCTCCACTTACTTCAGGGTTGGCAAAATGAAAACCAATAACACAACCTTTAGTCACTAACCTCAAAAATTGAAATAATTAAACACTAAAGGCATTTTGTGTTTTATCGCGGTGAATGATTGGTTAACACCATTAAAAGTTGTGTATTTTTCACTCACCTATACCAATAACAATATGCCTTTATGATGCAAAAAAACAGCAAAAAAATTAACTTTTAACAATCACATTCTCAGCGGAATGCTATGTCAATATTGGCCAGTGGATAACGGGAAAAAATTCAAATATAAAACGAATAGGCAGAGAGGTATCACTCATTAATGGTTATACCATTCCGCGTTAGTAAGTGATCTCTCAGCGAGAATTTAAAAGGGCTTAAACAAGGCGAATGACTGAATGAATAGTTGTTCTCTTTCGAAGTCATGCAACACAGTGTAAGCCCTTTTAAAACTCGCCTGAAAGGAATGCCCCAGCCGCTTTTGCTCTGCGTTCTCGCTATTTGAAAGGGAACAACCATTACTACATAGCGACGCCTTAATCAAAAACCGCTGGACGCATTCTGAGTGGTCACTTATTAATGCACAATGGTATTACAAAGAGACCCAGGCAAAAAATAGCCATTATAAAACAAAAAAGCGAATCCGAAGATTCGCTTTTTTATTAGCCTATACCAGTAATTACTTGTGGTATTTAGCAGATAACTCATGCACAGAGTTGATAAATGCACCGGCATGTTCAGGATCAACATGCTGATGAATACCATGGCCTAAGTTAAATACATGGCCGGTACCTTCACCGTAGCTTGCAAGAATTTGGTCAACTTCTTGATGAATACGCTCAGGAGATGCATACAACATTGATGGGTCCATGTTGCCTTGAAGTGCCACTTTATCGCCTACGCGACGACGTGCATCACCAATATCAACAGTCCAGTCTAAACCTAAAGCATCACAACCAGTTTCAGCCATAGACTCTAACCATAATCCACCGCCTTTAGTGAACAAGGTTACTGGCACTTTACGGCCGTCGGCAAAACGGGTTAAACCATCAACAATTTTTTGCATGTAACGTAATGAGAACTCACGGTAAGCGTGATGTGATAACGCACCACCCCACGAGTCGAATATCATTAACGATTGTGCGCCGTTAGCGACTTGAGCATTAAGATATAACACTACAGAGTCAGCTAACTTGTCTAATAACATGTGCAATGCGGCAGGTTCGGCATAAGCCATACGTTTGATTTTTTCAAACGTTTTGCTAGAACCGCCTTCAACCATATAAGTGGCCAGTGTCCAAGGTGAACCTGAAAAGCCAATTAATGGTACTGCGCCGTTAAGTTCACGACGAATGGTGCTCACTGCACGCATAACGTAACCTAACTCGTCTTCTGGATCTGGGATGCAAAGTTTTTTGATGGCATCAATCGTATCTGTTGGACGTTCAAAACGAGGACCTTCACCCGTCTCAAAGTACAATCCAAGACCCATCGCATCGGGTACTGTCAAAATATCTGAGAATAAAATCGCAGCATCTAAATCATAACGACGTAAAGGCTGTAGCGTCACTTCGCAAGCCAGTTCAGCATTGCGACATAAAGACATAAAGTCGCCAGCCTGAGCTCGAGTTGCTTTGTATTCAGGTAAATAACGACCTGCTTGACGCATCATCCATACTGGAGTGACATCAACAGGCTGCTTTAACAACGCACGTAAATAACGATCATTTTTTAATTCTGCCATGTGGGCTTTCTTCCTAGACTGTTATGATTTCTGCTGGGCGCTAGTTTAGCACTTACGCGATTAATGTAACCACTCAAGCGAGATTTATGTGAGCTATTCCTAAATCTAATGGTTAATTTTTTAACATATCCGCTTTATCGCTCACAAAACACACAATACTGATGTGTAAATCGCAAATTAACCGATTAAAAGTTGCGTCGTGATAAGTCGTTTGGTATAAAAAGTGTGCGCTAGCAAGAACAATCAAGAAGCCCGAAAAATCGAGCCTTTGAAAACTTCGTTACCCCGTGATGGCATGCCCTCACGGGGTTTTTTATTGTCTATCATTTCACATCCTCTTTATCACAGCCTCTAGCTGGTTGGTCCTGAGAATATAAATAAAACAGTTGATCACAATACACTTTGTCCAATACATTAGGTGTTATAGAAAGGTTGCTGATTAGAGAAAACACATGCTAACAAAATTAGAAAAAGCAGAGAAACGCTGGGGCGGCGCCAATAAGTTAGTCGATCAGTGGCTTAATCACCGCCGAAAATTATTGATTCAATATTTTATCGTGGCTGGCCTTGCGCCCTATTCGCGTGCGGAAAAGTCGTTACCGACACTCGAGCAAGTGAAAGACTTTTGCGATCAATTAGTCGACTATGTCTCGGAAGGCCACTTTGAGGTATACAACAACGTTGTGAGAGCCTGCGAAAAATTTGGTGAGTCAAGTATCGATACCGCGAAAGCGTTATTGCCTCAAATAAGCGAAAGTACTGATGCTGCTCTCGATTTTAACGACAAGTACACTGAGGCTGTCGACGAAGATATTCTGTATCAACTGGATAGTGATTTATCGAAATTAGCACAATCTATGGAAGCTCGTTTTGAATTAGAAGATCAGTTATTAGAAGTACTGCATAACCGCCATTCGTAACTGATGTGAGCGGCTCAACTAATAAAAGTGCGAATAATCGCACTTTTTTGCTTTCTGCATATAATTTCACTCTCTTTTATCAAAGAACTTATTGCCTTTTATGCCAATTTTCAGGTAACTCAACCTGCGACCATAAGTCCTGGCATAAACGCTCAGGCTGATGCCAATCACCCATTTTTAACCAATCAACTAACGCATCGCCCACCTGAGGATAAGCAATGGGCTTTGGTGAAGGTGACTTTAACCAACGTGTTAATATGGCCGAATCAAGCTGTATCATGCTGTCTGCCGCGGCCAGTAATTGCAATGCCGCCACGTTGGCGAGTTGCTCAAATTGGCCTAATAGCGGTTTAACCAATAACTTTTTACCTAGGGTCATTGCTTCGCTGGCAAGTTCAAAACCAGCATTACCAATCACGCCACCGCATTGCGACATATGTTGCTTAAATCCTTCACGATTAAAACCATGCCAATGTATATGTTCCGCCATGCCTTTTAACGGTTTTAAGCCGTGGTAAACAAAAAATTGATATTGATCGAACGGCGCTAAAAACTCAGCGATTCGGTCGGCATCTTCAAAAGGAAGGTAGACTAAAATTTGATGGCTATGATCCCCACAACTGGCAGACACTTCGACAAAAGGCGGTAAAATAGGAAAACCAAAATGATGCCAATGACACCCTAGGGCAATATCAACTGGTGCAAAACGGTTGAGTAATAACTCATTAAACCAATTTGTGCCCTGTTTAGGTACTGGGTATTGCAATGCTGCTTGATGGCTTATCGCAATCGATGGCACGTTTTGTTGGCGTGCAGCCCATGCACTAACCGGTTCAAAATCGTTGAGTACAAGGTCATAGCCACTTAAATCTAACTGCTTAATTTCTGAAAATATATTCGCCATTAAATTTTGTTTTGCTGTTTTAGCGACATTTACGCGGCCATTCTCGCTAATAAAGGTCATGCCGTTACGCGTTTGGTATTCACCAAAACATTGCATATCAAAATATTGCTCAGGCGCTCGCCCCGAAAAAATAAAATCTACGTCAATGTTGTGCTTTCCTAACGCTTTAGCCATCACCCGCGCACGGCTAATATGCCCATTGCCAGTACCTTGAATCCCGTACAAAATTTTCATAATAGCTTTATTTCCTCAACGACTTAGTCATTTAAACAATGATGATGTAATGAAAATTACAGCATTAGTTGCTCCACAAGTATGACGGATCCCATACCTAAACTCGCCCCAGCTAGGATATCTAATGGATAATGCACTCCAAGGGCGATACGAGATGAACCCACAAAACATGCCCAAGCGAAGGCAATGGGTGCCAATGACGGAAAGACCACATTGACCACGCTAGCAAACACAAAAGCGCCAGCGGTATGTCCTGAGGGTAAACTAAACTTATCAGAGGGTTGAAAACCAGAATCAAACCCAGCTAATGCATGGCAGGGACGGTGACGACGAATGCTATTTTTAAGCAGTAAATACAATGGAAACTCGACAATAAAGCTGCCCAGCATTAAATTAAAAAATGATTGCCCATGGGGGTGAAGAAAAAGTAACGCGACAGATAAATAGACATAGTAGTGGCCATCACCCGTTGCCGACACCCGTTTAGCCGCAGGACTTAACTGATTGTCACGACTAAATTGCACTATCCAATAAAAGCAATATTTATCTAACTCACTGATACTCATCTTCATGCTTGACTCCATGCCAAACGCTGGGACATCTTCAACCCGAGCAAGGTTATCTATTTGTTAATAAGCGAAATAATAAAGAGAAGGAATGAACGCGAGGTGACAGTGAGTCTACAGTTTTATGACAATGAAAGAATGAATAGATATGAGGTATAAATAACCTGAGCTTATCAAACAAAAAACCTCTCAAACATAAGCTTGAGAGGTTTTGTAATCGACTTAGCTCACACGTTTTACCGCGCTAAATGCGACTTAAGCTGTTTGTGCTTGTAATGATCTGCCGCGATAAATTTTCACTAGGTGATAAATATTGATACAAGCAACAAATGCGTTCATTCCAGCAACAGGCCATGCATCGATTGAATACCCGTAAGCAACAAAGAAAGAACAACCAAGAAAATTTAAACATCTTAGTAAAATGATGTCTTTCATCATCAAAGAAATAGCAACCATAACCGATGCTGCATAACCTAAGACTTCAATAAAATTGATATTTTCCATAAGAACCTCTATTTCAGGCACTCTACCTTCCGTAAGCGTAACGGGGGATCCATGCCCCTAAAGCTAGTATTAATTGTAAACTAACATTAAAATCTGGGAGTTATGTTAACAAAATGAAATTCAAAGTTGTAATTAAAAAACGTATTAGAATGACCTAAATCAACATATATCGACTAAAACGTTCAATTTGAAAGAAAATTACTTCCAAATTTGATCCTTGTTCTGTATTTAGGCCAATCGACTAAATTAACCTGTTTTAGCAATAAGTTGATTTACAGCAATCTGGTGATTGATAAGGCTTTTATTTTCACAAAAAGCTCATATAATTCATTTATCTTTGCTTTACCCAGCAATTTACCGTTGCTGCCCAACAGGAGTTAAATATGGAATACAACACCTCAGAACTCTGCGACATGTATATAGATGTAGTTGATGTCGTCGAACCTATGTTCAGTAACTATGGTGGTTGCAGCTCCTTCGGTGGCTCAATCAGTACCATAAAATGCTTTGAAGACTACGGCTTGATTGCGGATGCTTTAGAAGAAGACGGTGAAGGTAAAGTTCTGTTAGTTGATGGCGGCGGATCACTAAGACGCGCCTTAGTTGACGCCAAAATTGCTGAACTTGCCGTTGCAAACAACTGGGAAGGTATTATTGTCTATGGTTCGGTTCGTGATGTCGACACCCTCGAGGAGCTCGACATTGGGATTCAAGCTATTGCATCAATTCCTGTTGGCGCTGAAGGCAATGGCGTTGGCGAAGTTGAAATTCCGGTTAACTTTGGTGGTGTAACCTTCTTACCAGGCGATCATATTTACGCTGATAATACCGGCGTCATTTTGTCACCTGAACCATTAGATATTGAATAATAGCTCAGGCTCAACGACAGCGCTCTTACATCATCTAGGGCGACACGATTTCTAAAAACCAGCTATGCTGGTTTTTTTATGTCAATATTCAGCCAATGTGAGGTACACACCAATGTTTACCGCGTTTACCCAACAACATTGTGATGCTTTACTGAGCATCAGAGCCAATGAAACCAAATTGAGTCCAGCAAGTCTTATTGGCTAATCCAAAACTGAACTTGGCTGAAAACGCTCAACTTGCAGCCAATGCCGGCGCAAGATTTGGCATCATAGCCATTGCTGAAGATATTGGTGCACGGGCAAACTTCGGTCGTGGTGGCGCGAGTGAAACCTTACACGCCTGCATGGCTCAATTTTTAAATTTACAATCAAATCGTTTTTTACACGGTAACCAATGTGCCATTATCGGCCAAATAAGTTTAACCACACAACCAGACTCAACCACCAGCGTTGATGCACTTCGTCAGGCTACAGCCGAACTTGATCAACTTGTTATTGATGCCACAAGCCAGTTATTTCAAGCAGGATTAGAACCCATTGTCATCGGTGGTGGTCACAATAATGCGTACGGGCTATTAATGGCCATTAAAGCCTACACAGGTCTTCCCGTTGCCGCGGTAAATTTAGATCCCCACAGCGATTTTAGACTCCGAGAAGGTCGTCACAGCGGTAATGGATTTAGCTACGCTGCAGCCAATGGTGCGTTAGACCATTACCATATTTTGGGGCTGCACGAGCTAAAAAATAGCGAATCGACTTTAGAGCAACTGAGTTTATTTGGCGCAACATGGCATAGTTTTCAACAAATTTGGGTGCGCAGAGAATTGCAGCTCGACACCGCATTAAAGCACATTGCAGCAGGATTAAATCAAACTCAATTACCCGTCGCGTTAGAACTCGACGTTGATGCCATTGCCAATATGCCCAGTAGCGCGGCCACATTTGCCGGTATTCCGCTTCTCGATGCCTGCCATTATGTACATTATATTGCCAAACATTGCTCGTGCAGTTACGTACACTTTGCAGAAGCCGCCCCGTCATGTCATCACGCTGGTGAAGCTGCGGGTTATTGTGACGTAGGCCAAGGGTTGAGCGAATTAATTTATGCTTATATTCAAGGACGGCTAGCTCGCTTGAATTAGAATCCACTGAAGCTATTCATTAAAGGCTAATTTTATGCTCTAATGCAGAGCAATTTTTTAGCCTTTGATGGTCATTTTTACCAAGGTTAATCGACGCGAGTTCATTGTAGCGTTCAAGATGATGTGAATTACCCATCGCGTGCGGACAAGACAACTAATTGATTGTTGTCACACTCTAGCACCACAGTGTTTCAGCAATCATTCGCAATGACTTACACTCGCACTTAATTATCGCACATTATAGGAATATACCGATGTCTGAGGGCGAACCAAAGAACACGCATTTTGGATATAAAACCGTTGAAGCAGATAAAAAAGCGGACTTAGTTGCCGATGTGTTTCACTCTGTGGCCGCTAAATACGACATTATGAATGACGTGATGTCTTTCGGTATTCACCGCTTTTGGAAGCGCCACACTATCGAAACAGCTGCTGCACGCCCAGGGATGAAAGTCCTAGATTTAGCCGGTGGCACAGGCGATTTAACGGCTAAGTTTTCACATTTAGTGGGTGACCGTGGCCAAGTGGTGTTAGCTGATATCAATGACTCTATGCTTAAAGTGGGTCGCACTAAACTGCGCGACAAAGGCATTGTTAATAACGTCAGTTATGTACAAGCAAACGCAGAAGCATTACCGTTTCCTGATAATCACTTCGACATCATTACCATTGCATTTGGTTTACGTAATGTCACAGATAAAGATGCTGCACTACGCTCAATGCAACGTGTATTAAAGCCAGGTGGCAAGCTGTTGGTACTTGAGTTTTCAACACCTAAGCATGAAATTATGCGTAAAGTGTACGACATGTATAGCTTTAAAGTATTGCCAAAAATGGGCGAGCTTATCACTAAAGACGCCGACAGCTACGAATACCTAGCCGAGTCAATTCGTATGCATCCTGATCAAGAAACCTTAAAGCAAATGATGGTAGATGCCGGTTTTGAACAGGTTGATTACACCAATATGACCGATGGCGTTGTGGCTTTACACAAAGGTTATAAGTTTTAATGGCCGTCAATCAGTTTGCTTTATTAGTTTGTGCGGCAATCGAAACCGGTTTTAATCGATTACCGCAACAAGCTAAAGATGATTATGCCAGGCAGAAATCATTGCATGGCAAAGTGATTTGCATCCAATTAAGTCAGCTCAATTGACCCATATACTTAGTGTTTGCCAAACAAATACAAGTGATGAGCCATTACGAAGGAGATGTTGCGGTTACGGTGAATGCCGATGCATCGACGTTGTACCAGTTAACCGAAGGCGCCAATTTAACTGAGTTGATCAAACAAGATAAACTCAGCTTAGAGGGTGATATTCAGCTACTGCAAACGCTGAGTTATTACCTACAGCATATTCATTTCGATTTTGCCGACCCCTTATCGCGTTATCTCGGCGATGCCCCAACCCACAAGTTAATCACAGGCGCTAAGCAACTAGGCCAAGAGATTAAACAGGTGATGCTTAAATCACGGGCACACGTGAGTCAGTTAACCACCGAAGAATACCGACTGGCACCACACAAAATTGAGATCGTACATTTTCGTGATAATCTAGAAGAGCTCGTGAGCAAAACCGAGCAAATTGAAACCAAAATAGCCAAATTAAGAGAGCAAATAACTCAATGACATTTGCAAGTATCAGGCGTGGTTACCATGTCATTAAAACCATTCTGCATTTTGGCCTAGATGACCTCATTCCTCGACACAAAAAGCCTTGGTATTTTGTCATTTTACGTAACAGCCTATTTTGGATCCGCAATAAGCACAAACGTAAATCTCCTGCTGAACGCTTAAAACTCGCCATGCAAGATCTGGGCCAGTTTACATTAAACTGGGCCAAATGCTGTCAACTCGCCGCGACTTACTCGACGACGAATGGGCTTACCAACTCGCCATGTTGCAAGACAGAGTGCCGCCGTTTGATTCAGCCCTTGCGCGTGAGGCTATAGAAGCCGAACTTGGCGCTCCTATCGACACCTATTTTGATGATTTTGACGACAATCCATTGGCGTCAGCGTCCATTTCGCAAGTGCATACCGCAGTATTAAAATCTAACGGTAAAGACGTGGTACTTAAGGTGCTGCGCCCTAACGTAGAGCAGCAAATACTGGCCGACTTACAGTTAATGACCCAAACGGCAAACTTGCTTGAAACCATACTCGGTGAAGGTAATCGTTTACGCCCAGCTGAAGTGATTGAAGATTACCAAACCACGATTTTAGGTGAGCTTAACTTAAAACTTGAAGCGCTGAATGCCATTAAATTACGCAATAACTTTATCGACTCAAATGCGCTTTATGTGCCTTTTGTCTATGAAGAACACAGCTATGAACGCTTAATGGTCATGGAGCGAATTTACGGTATTCCAGTATCAGACACCGAAGCGCTGCGTGCTCAAGGCACCAACTTTAAACTGCTTGCAGAACGTGGCGTAGAGCTGTTTTTTACCCAGGTATTTCGTGATAACTTTTTCCATGCTGACATGCATCCTGGTAACATTTTTATTAGCCGAGAACACCCAGATGACCCATTTTACATTGGTTTAGACTGCGGCATCATGGGCACCTTAACCGAGGTCGACAAACGCTACTTAGCAGAAAACTTTTTAGCCTTTTTTAATCGCGACTATCACCGTATTGCCCAACTGTATATTGAGTCGGGTTGGGTGTCTGAGCACACCGACATTATCGCCTTTGAACAGGCAGTAAAAGTAGTATGTGAGCCCATGTTTAATAAACCATTAGACGAGATTTCATTTGGCCATGTATTACTAGAACTATTTCGCACCGCACGCCACTTTGACATTGTAGTGCAGCCACAACTGGTATTACTTGAAAAAACCCTCCTTTACATCGAAGGCTTAGGTCGTCAGCTCTATCCACAATTAGATTTATGGCAAACAGCCAAACCTTTCCTTGAACAGTGGATGGCAGAGCAAGTTGGCTTTAAAGCCATGTTCAGTAAAGTAAAATCTAACGCGCCATTTTGGGCAGACAAACTGCCAGAGTTTCCAGAACTCATTTACGACAACTTAAAAGTAGGCCGTAAACTGCTGGGTACTCAACAGCAAATGCTAGATAAGTACTTGCGCTATCAACAAAAATCACACAAAAGTAATTATCTATTGATCACCTCTGCGGTATTATTGATCTGCGGCACAATTTTAATTTCACAAACAGCTACACTATGGCCTGCATATACTTGCATTGGCGCTGGTGTGTTGATTTGGGCAATAGGATGGAGATCTAGGCCAAAGAATCGTAAATTTTAGCTAGCACTAATTTATTAGAGGTTCATAATACTTAAAGAATTGGATGATATTGTAACCTTTTAACATCACGTTTTGCATAAACCATTATTTATTGAAAGAGGATAATCTTCATGGGCGGCATCAGTATTTGGCAGCTTCTAATTGTTGCGTTAATTGTCATTTTATTATTTGGTACTAAAAAACTTCGCTCTTTAGGCGGTGATTTGGGTGGAGCAGTAAAAGGCTTCAAAAATGCCATGTCACCTGAAGAAGAAAAGAAATCACTCGAAGACAAAGAGCCAGAACAAGAGCAGACTGCAGCGACTTCGCAACAGGCAGCTGAAAAGCAACCTGAATCTAAAGATAAACAGGCGTAATTTATTATGTTTGACGGTATCGGCTTTATGGAGCTGCTGCTGATTGGTATTTTGGGGCTAGTTGTTCTCGGCCCGAAAGATTACCAGTGGCGGTACGTTCGGTAACAGGTTGGATACGCGCCCTCAAGCGCATGGCTAACTCTGTCAAAGATGAACTCGAGCAAGAACTTAAAATCGAGCAGTTACATGCTGACTTAAAAAAAGCGGAAAGCAAAGGTTTAGCTAATTTATCGCCTGAGTTAAAAGAGTCGATTGATCAGTTAAAGCAAGCAGCTGAATCAGTTAATCGACCTTATAAAGTTGAAGACGATTCTCCTAAAACGCCAACCACCGAGACAGCATCGACATCGAGCACGACAGTGGAGCAACCAGCCGAAAAAACGACTGAGAACAGTTCACCTCCTAAATCTAACGGATAATTCATGTCGCAACAGCAACCGCTTATCAGCCATTTACTTGAATTACGCAATAAACTGCTTAAAGCTATTGGCAGTGTATTACTTGTATTCATTGCTATTGTGTATTGGGCAAACGATATCTATCACTACATAGCACTGCCTTTGATGCGATCGCTACCTGAAACTGGCAGCATGATTGCAACCGATGTAGCCGCGCCGTTTTTTGCCCCTTTTAAACTGACACTAGTGTTAGCATTTTTTATTGCTATCCCTTATGTACTGTATCAAATATGGTCATTTGTAGCTCCAGGGTTATACAAGCATGAAAAACGCTTGGTCGTGCCATTATTAACCAGTAGCACATTGTTGTTTTATTTAGGTATCGCGTTTGCCTACTACATTGTATTTCCTGTTGTATTTGGTTTTTTTACCAGTGTCGCCCCCGAGGGTGTACAAGTTGCAACAGACATCAGTAGTTACTTAAGCTTTATTTTAAAGCTCTTTTTTGCTTTTGGTTTGGCTTTTGAAATACCGGTAGCCGTTGTTCTATTATGCTGGGCTGGCGCAACAACACCTGATGAATTGAGGGCAAAACGCCCTTACATCGTGGTGGGTGCCTTTGTGATTGGCATGATGTTAACACCTCCCGATATTATTTCTCAGACTATGCTAGCAGTACCAATGCTGTTATTGTTTGAAGGTGGCTTGATAGCTGCGCGTTTTTACAGTAAAAAAGAAGATGAAGAAGATGACGTGCCAGAGAATGAGCACGCTGATAGCTAATAAAAATGGCCTTAATTGGCCATTTTTTTGCTTGGCCTTTTGAACGTTGCAACAAACAGTAAACTGAAACGTTCCACTGCCCTAAATAATAATAAGGAATAACAATGCGCTTATGTTTAATTGCGACTGGTATCTTATTGGTATCAGTTAATGCACAGGCCAACACTCAACTTGGCGAACAACTGTCTTTTTGCGCTCAAAAAACAGACAGCCTTGAACGTTTAATCTGTTATGACGAATTAGCCGCTAACGCTAATCCAAGCGCGAATATAAGCCTTCCTGCCGTAGCCAAAGCACCAGCCGATGCAGTTGCCGCAAATAAACCTGCTGCACCCGTTATCGCCAGTGTTCCACCTCAACCAGTCAAACCTGCCGCAATTGAAGTGCCTACTGCTGCCTCATCACCCGAACTAAGCGTCAATGATTTTGGATTACAGAAAAGAGTCATTGAAGATGAAGTCGGTCGTCTGTACTTTACCGTTGCCGATGTATCAAAAGCCCCTGGTGGTGCCCTCATAGTGACCTTAGATAACGGTCAAGTGTGGAAACAAACTAACGCTGAACGTTACAAAGTGAAAAAAGGCCATGATATTTATATTGAAACTGGTGCGCTTAATTCATTTTTAATGGGCAGTGATGAGCGTAATGCCACCACCCGAGTGAAACGTTTAAAGTAGCCTAAGCCATTTTATTCTTATGACTCAACACATCGATATCGCGGTTAACCTACTCAGCGAAAGGTTAAAGCACGACATAGATACGATCATTGATGATGCGGCAAAACAGCATGTTTCGCCGCTGATTGTTATTGGTAGCGATTTAGATGAAAGCGCTGAAGCCAACGCTGTTTGCCAACAATATCCCCAGCAGTTGTTCAGCACTGCTGGTGTTCACCCTCATCAAGCATCAACTTGGCACCCTCAAAGCCGTCAAACACTTAAACAGCTTGCTGCACAACCCAGTGTAGTTGCCATTGGTGAGTGCGGCCTTGACTATAACCGTGACTTTTCACCTAGGCCTGCTCAACGACAAGCGTTTGCCGAACAATTAGCGCTAGCTTGTGAGCTTAATATGCCGGTGTTAATGCATTGCCGCGATGCCCATCAAGACTTTATTGCCATTGTAAATGAATATCGCAGCGCATTACCTAAAGGCTTACTACATTGCTTTACCGGCAATAGAGATGAACTTGAAGATTGTTTAAATGCCGATTTATATATTGGTATAACAGGCTGGATTTGCGATGAACGCCGCGGACAAGAACTTGCACAGCTAGTGCCCTTAATCCCTAATAACCGCATAATGGCTGAAACTGACAGTCCATACTTATTGCCTCGCAGCATGCGCCCTAAACCTAAGTCGAGTAAAAACCTACCGCAATATTTACCTTATATTGTTGAGTGCATTGCAGCCTTACGCCAGCAAACACCCGATGAACTGGCGCAACATTGCTACCGCAATAGCAGTGAGTTTTTTAGTTTGAACGTCCCACCATTGATGGTTGACGATTAATGTACAGGCTTAACGGTGCAGGTTTATCATTAAAAAGCAGCTTAAGTCTTATATTGGGCTTATGTTTGTTAGTGTTAAGTCAACTCAGTTGGGCTGACTCATTACAAACAGTACCGTTAAGACTGACCTCAGATTCGATTACTAAAATTGACTTAATAGACTGGGTTTATATAAATAAAACTAACGACATAAGCCTATTCAGCAAATTATTAGAACAACCCGAACACACCTGGAAAAAGCTCCCGGCTAATCAGCCTCATAAAATGGGACTCAGTAATTATTGGCTGACATTCAGTATTTATAACCCAGACGATTACCTCACACGGATTATCGCTTTAGATAATCCACTACTCGACAGTATTGTGATTTATCACTTGATTAATGGTGAGTTAGTTGACGCGCAAAAAATGGGGGACTCACTTCCCTTCACTCATCGCCCGCTGCAAAGTAATATTTTTTTATACCCTATTGATTTACAACCCGGCGATACTCACAGGTTTTATATCAAAATAGACAGCCTAGGCAGTGTTAATACACCGATGGTGTTATGGTCACCAAATGATTTAACTCAAATAACTGAAACCAAAAACTTATATATTGGTTTGCAAATTGGATTATTAATTGCGATTAGCCTATTCAGTTTATTTATCGCCTTTGCTTCATTATCGTTCAGCTACAGTTATTATAGCGGCTATGTACTAGGGTTAACCTTACTTACAGCCAGCATACATGGTGTTTCATTCCGATATTTATGGCCTAATTGGCCATAATGCAGCAATACATCTTTACCTTTGTCATTCCATTAACATTGGGGTTTTCCTTAATGTTTACCGAAAAAGTATTACAGCTTAAATACCATAATCTCAAAATGCTGCGTATTTGCCGAGTAATGGCTTTCATGGCATTTTCGCTTGCCGCTGTAATGCCATTTATGCCATATAGCTCAGCGATTTATATCTTAGTCTTTGTCGTATTAACCGTGAGTACCATTTTAGTGACGTTTTCACTGATCCAGGCATTTGTCGGTCAACGCAATGCCACTTTATACGCCATAGGCAGAATTGCCTTATTGGTGGGTTGCATCATGACTGGCTTACTGTATCTTGGCCTGTTAAAGCTTAATATCGCACCTCACGTCCCCACCATGATAGGGCTAACTTGTGAGGTGATCATTATGGCGGGCGTGCTCGCATTACGTTACAACGACGAGCGTAAAGCCAAGTTTAAAATTCAGCAACAAGCACTGGAACAAGCACGACGAATTAAAGAAGCTCGCGAAGAAGCATTAATTGCTGAGTCTGAAAACAGTGAAAAGCTCGAGCAAATGATTCAAGAACGCACGCTAGAGTTAGAGATCACCCTAAGAGAACTTAATGAAGCAAATCAAAAGCTGACTGAACAAAATACCATTGATAGCCTTACTGGTGTTAAAAATCGCAGTGCCTTTGACCGTCGCCTCGTTGCAGAGGGCAGAATTAGCCGCCGTCAGCAAACACCAATGGCACTTTTAATGGTAGATATCGACAAATTTAAAGATATTAATGACAAGTTTGGCCATCTAACGGGTGACTACACCATTAAAATAATTGCCCAAATGCTCAATGAATATTTAAAGCGCCCAACCGATCTCGTATCACGTTTTGGTGGTGAAGAGTTTGCTATCATCCTGCCAAGTACCGAAGCTGAAGGTGCCCTACAAGTTGCCGAACAGATCCGCCAAGCAATTAGCGAATCAAAAATAGTACATAACGATAATCATATACCGTTAACAATAAGTATTGGTGTGAGTGCAGATATTATCGACAGCGATGAGCACCCTATGTTATTACTCGAGCAAGCAGATAAAGCCCTGTATCAAGCAAAACGCAGTGGCCGAAACAAAGTGTGTTATTACACCCAAGAAGCAGACCAGATTTAATCCAGGAGTCGAAATTGAATATTATTACTAGTGCCTTTCCTCAGCGCAGAATGCGCCGCATGCGTAAACATGATTTTAGCCGTCGCTTAATGTCTGAGAACACGCTAACGGCGAACGATCTTATTTACCCTATGTTTGTGCTAGAAGGCTTTCAGCGCACTGAAAAAGTCGCCTCAATGCCAGGTGTTGAACGCTACTCTATCGACTTATTATTAAAAGAAGCCGCAGAATTAGTTGAGCTAGGGATCCCACTGATTGCTCTATTCCCAGTGACACCCGTTGATAAGAAAAGCTTAATGGCTGAAGAGTCATACAACCCAGATGGCCTAGTACAACGTGCAGTACGTGAACTAAAACAAGCCTTTCCGCAATTAGGTGTGATGACAGACGTAGCGCTAGACCCGTTTACCACACACGGTCAAGACGGCATTATTGATGACACGGGGTATATCCTTAATGACATCACCACCGAAATTTTAGTTAAACAAGCCTTATCTCACGCAGAAGCTGGTGCAGATATTGTTGCACCTTCAGATATGATGGACGGCCGTATTGGCGCGATTCGCCAAGCATTAGAAGAAAATGGATTTGTGAACACCCAAATCATGGCGTACTCAGCTAAATACTCTTCAAGCTATTATGGAGCCTTTCCGTGATGCTGTTGGCTCTGCAGGCAACTTAAAAGGTGGCAACAAACATAGCTATCAAATGGATCCAGCCAATAGCGATGAAGCATTACACGAAGTCGCACTGGATATTCAAGAAGGGGCAGACATGGTGATGGTCAAACCGGGTATGCCTTATTTAGATATCGTCCGCCGGGTGAAAACTGAACTTGCCGTGCCAACGTTTGCTTATCAAGTCAGCGGTGAATACGCCATGCACATGGCCGCGATTCAAAATGGCTGGCTAGCTGAAAAAGCCATTGTGATGGAGTCATTACTGTGCTTTAAACGTGCTGGAGCAGACGGCATCTTAACTTACTTTGCCAAACGTGCTGCGCAATGGCTAAAAGAGCAAGATTAGTATCAATTGTTCAATTTAGTTTCAATGTTTAAAAATAAAGCCAATCATCTCAATGATTGGCTTTATTTTTTAGTGATCTAGCTAGCATCAACACCATCTAAGCCTTAACAGATCATTATTAGCATGCTTGAATACACGCAGGCATTATCTCCAAGTATTTTTCTTCTTAAGCGAGGCATTATCATGCACAATAACGTTAAAACATTTTTAGCCACAACCGTACTCTTTTTTAGCACACAATTATTACCAATGACCGCATCTGCAAATTCTGGTTGTGCGTTTGAAGAAGAAAACCAAGGCTTTATTGCGACATGCAGCGAGGAGAAACAAGAAGTGATTTTAACTGGCATCATTGAACCACAAACCCTAACGACCACATTACCCGGCTACGCCGATGGTTTTGCTAGTTATCAAGTTGATGCGCAAGCAGTAGCAATACTTAAAGCCATTGATGAACCAACGCAAATCACCGTTATTATTGGAACCTGGTGCCCAGATTGCCACCGTGAAACACCACACTTTATGCGCGTACTTGAAGCTGCTGCCAACCCTAATATTCAAGTTGAATACATTGGTGTTGATCGTAACAAACAAGACTCTGAAGGATTAGCCGCTAAGTATGCATTCAGTCGTATTCCAACCTTTATTGTTAAGCAGCAAGGTAATGAATTAGGCCGTATTGTTGAGCGCCCAAAAGTCACTTTAGAAGCTGACCTAGTTGAAATCTTAAAATAATTCTATTCATTAAGAATACTCAAAAAAAATAGGTCGCCATGGCGACCTATTTTTATACTGTAAATGCCCACTCACTATTTATCAAATTATTTAGCTGCTATACGATCGGCCAATAATTGCAATACGCCTTCGCGCAATGCCCCACCAGCAAGATGCAAACTGTTGATAGACAAGCTTTCAAACAACGCCGCCAGTATCGCAACACCGGCAGCAAATGTCGGAACTTGCTCAGCATCAAGGCCGCTAATGCCAGCCAAACTCGCATCACTTTGCGCCAGAATCTCTGCCCTAAAAGCCAATAAGGTCTGTTGGGTGATAATCGCTGAGCATTGTCTGTGTTGTAGCACTGACACTACTGATTGCACGGCACCAGAAGCACCAAGCACAGCCTGCCAACCCAACAACAGCAATTGCTCGCGATGTTCACCTAGCATGACATTGACGTAATCAATGGCTTGCTCAAAATCAATATTTTGTAAGGGATACTGATTAAAAAAACGTTGGTTAAATAACACGCAGCCCATAGGCACACTGGTTTTAAACAACACTTTGCTGCCATCACCAATAATAAACTCGGTACTGGCACCACCAATATCAATCACTAAACGGCGACCATCACCTTGTGTTGTTGCCACCATACCTTGATAAATTAACTCTGCTTCACGCAGACCAGAAATCACTTCGATAGGGTGTTGCAAGATGGGCAATGCGCGACGATGAAACTCATCGGCATTATTGATAACGCGTAATGTCGCCGTCGCAAATACGGCGACGTTATCAATAGGGACATGGTGCTGCTCAAGCATTGATGCAAACATGGCTAAACAATCTAAACCACGAAGCATAACGTCTTCAGACAAATTACCATCATCACCGATACCTTCAGCAAGGCGCACTTTACGTTTATATTTGGCGATAACCGTAGGTTTATGACCTACGGTTTGAGCAACTAACATATTAAAACTGTTAGATCCTAACGTTATCGCCGCATAAGGTTGAGATACGTTCGACACTGGCATTTATTGTGGTCTACGAGTCCTGTGGCGTGGTGGACGGCTATTGCCACCACTACGATGTGCACCTTTATTTGCGCCGCCATCACGGCTACGTGATGTTGGGTGCTTACGATGAATACGCACTGGTGGTGGAATATCATCTAACAAAGCGGCTTGGTCATAATTAGACACAGGAATCGAATGGGCAATATAGGTTTCAATTGCGGGTAAGTTAAGTGCGTATTCTTCACATGCAAAACTTACCGATACCCCCGTTTTACCCGCACGACCTGTACGGCCAATACGATGCACGTAATCTTCACAATCATCAGGTAAATCGTAGTTATATACGTGCGACACATCAGAGATATGTAACCCACGTGCAGCAACATCAGTCGCCACTAAAATATCTAAATCACCTGTCGTAAACTGTTCTAGAATACGGATACGTTTCTTTTGCGGCACATCGCCAGTTAACAAACCAACACGATGACCATCACCTTCTAAATAAGACCATAACTTTTCACAGCTATGTTTGGTGTTAGAAAACACAATGGCTTTGTCTGGCCAATCTTCTTCGATTAGCGTGAGCAATAAACGCATCTTGTCTTCCATCGATGGGTAGAAAATTTCCTCTTTAATGTTTTTAGAGGTTTTTTCTAACGGCGCGATTTCAACTTTTTCAGGGTCATTCATGTGATCGTAGGCTAATTCCTGCACTTTCATTGAAAGCGTGGCAGAAAAAAGCATGTTTAATCGTGACTGAGCATCAGGCATTCTGCGGAATAAAAAGCGAATGTCTTTAATAAAACCCAGGTCAAACATACGGTCAGCTTCATCAAGTACTACTGCTTGAATGTGATTTAAACTAATCACTCCCTGGCGAACGTAATCAATGATCCGTCCGGTAGTACCAATTAAAATATCAACGCCTTTGTCTAACACCTCACGCTGAGTTTCATAACTTTCGCCACCATAAACAATACCCACTTTTAGGCCAGTATGTTTAGTTAACAAGTTGGCATCTTTGGCAATTTGTATCGCTAACTCGCGGGTGGGCGCCATGATTATAGCGCGTGGTTCAGTTGCTTTGCGGCCTCTGGCGCTGCAACAGTTAACAAGTGGTTAAACGTGGCCACTAAAAAAGCCATGGTTTTACCTGTACCGGTTTGGGCTTGTCCGGCAATGTCTTTTGCTTTTAGTAAAATAGGTAAAGATAACGCCTGAATTGGCGTGCAAAACTCAAACCCGTTTTCATTTAATGCCGCAAGTACTTCAGGCTTTAAAGGGAAGTCGGCGAATTTTTGGGTCGATAAATGTGTTTGACTCATAGCACAAGCATACCTGTAGGGGTTGCAAAAAAAGATTCGATCGTTTGAAATAGCTACATTATTAAAACGGTCTCTTGAAAAGCTATTTAACTGACCCAATATACATGGTAAGCCATTAATAAACTAGCAATGGAACCAAATCTGGAGAACAACATGAGCGATAAAATTGTATACCTTAGCGATGACAGCTTCGAAAACGACGTATTAAAGTCTGATTTACCGATTTTAGTAGACTTCTGGGCTGAATGGTGTGGTCCTTGTAAAATGATTGCCCCAATCTTAAATGACGTTGCTGATGAGTATGCAGGCAAGTTGACAGTGGCTAAATTAAATGTTGACCAAAACAATGTGTCACCAGCTAAGTATGGCGTGCGCGGTATTCCTACATTGCTTATGTTTAAAGGTGGCGAGCTAGTGGCAACTAAGGTTGGCGCACTCTCTAAAACACAATTAAAAGAGTTCATTGACGCTAAAATCTAAGCATTAATTGTCTTAAAAGTGTTAAACGGCACAAGTTTTATACAATTTGTGCCGTTTTTAGATCAAAATTAGTCTAAATTTCTGGACGGACAAGTCATATAGTGCTAATTTATTCATCAGATTTTTTCAAATAACCTTTCTCGTTTATCAATCATATATTTCTTTTCAACCTTACTGATTGATTACGGTAAGCTTCGTCGCGTAATACAAGACTCCCATACATGAATTTAACAGAATTAAAAGACACGCCCATTTCGGATCTAGTTTCTCTTGCTGAAAGCATGAAATTAGACAATATGGCTCGTACTCGTAAGCAAGATATTATCTTCTCTATTTTAAAAGCTCACGCTAAAAGCGGAGAAGACATCTTCGGTGGCGGTGTATTAGAAATCCTCCAAGACGGATTCGGGTTTTTA
Organism: Shewanella phaeophyticola; assembly: GCF_025398315.1. Classification (GTDB taxonomy): domain Bacteria; phylum Pseudomonadota; class Gammaproteobacteria; order Enterobacterales; family Shewanellaceae; genus Shewanella; species Shewanella phaeophyticola. The sequence continues at coordinate 28,965 of NZ_JAODOQ010000001.1, read as the reverse complement.
AGAAGTTCAGACGGCTCATACCTTGCGGATCCTGATGATATCTACGTATCGCCAAGCCAAATTCGCCGCTTTAACATGCGCACCGGTGACACCATTTTTGGTAAAATACGCCCGCCCAAAGAAGGCGAAAGATATTTCGCACTGTTAAAAGTCAACGAAGTTAACTTTGATAAGCCAGAAAGCTCTCGTAATAAAATCCTGTTTGAAAACTTAACCCCACTGCATGCAGAAGAACGTCTTCGCATGGAGCGTGGTAATGGTTCAACTGAAGATATTACCTCTCGAATTCTTGATCTTTGTTCGCCTATCGGTAAAGGTCAACGTGGTTTGATTGTAGCGCCGCCTAAAGCGGGTAAAACCTTATTACTGCAAAACATTGCCCAAAGTATTACTTACAACAACCCAGATGTAGTGTTGATGGTATTGCTTATCGATGAACGTCCTGAAGAAGTAACCGAAATGCAACGCATGGTTAAAGGAGAGGTCATAGCCTCTACCTTTGATGAGCCTGCAAGCCGTCATGTACAAGTTGCTGAAATGGTTATCGAGAAAGCCAAGCGTTTAGTTGAGCACAAAAAGGACGTGGTGATTTTGTTAGACTCTATCACTCGTTTAGCTCGTGCTTACAACACCGTTATCCCATCGTCGGGTAAAGTATTAACCGGTGGTGTTGACGCTAACGCCCTGCACCGCCCTAAGCGTTTCTTTGGTGCTGCGCGTAACATTGAACACGGTGGCAGCTTAACCATTATTGCAACTGCATTGGTTGATACCGGCTCGAAAATGGACGAAGTAATTTACGAAGAATTTAAAGGTACAGGTAACCAAGAGTTACACCTTTCTCGTAAAGCAGCTGAAAAACGTGTTTTCCCAGCGATTGACTTCAACCGCTCTGGTACACGTCGTGAAGAAAAACTCACGACGCCAGATGAGCTTCAGAAAATGTGGATTTTACGTAAAATTCTACATCCAATGGATGAAGTTGCAGCAATGGAGTTCTTAATTGATAAATTGGCGATGACCAAAACCAATGAAGAGTTCTTTACTGCGATGAAACGCGCTAAGTCTTAATAAGATTAGATATTACAGATAAAAATGCCGCCAATGACAATTAGCGGCATTTTTTTATGTTTAAATCATGGTGACTAACTAAAACCATGCCTAGAGCGGACTTCGTCCTGATAGTACGCTTCGTTGCTATAAAAGCTAGCTTGTATCGTCTCAAGTCGGACATCTTCCTGCTTTTAAAGCTTTAGCTTGTATAGTATCTAGCAGCGAAGCACTTTAGCATCTCGCTGCGAGCCTTTGTGCTCCCCCGCTATACTGCTGCCATTTTTCGACGAAGATAAGCAATTTGTTGCATATGAGGTAAATCTTTAGGGCATGTATCCTGGCAGCCCAACAAGGTCATACAACCAAATACCCCATCTTGATTACCGATAACATGATAAAAATCATCACTGGTGCGACTGTCACGACTGTCGAGTTCAAAGCGGGCAATTTTCATTAACCCTACCGCACCCACAAAGGTGTCACGCATTTGCTTAGTTGCACACGCCGATACACACACGCCACATTCTACGCAACGCTCAAGTTCATATAGTTTGGCGGCTTCTTCTGGCGCCATAGGCGCTTCAATGCGATGAATGTCCATGTCGGTGTCATTAGGCTGTAACCACAACTGCAAACGTTCAGCTAATTCACGCATAAATTTACCGGTGTTGACAGATAAATCACCAATCAACTCAAACCCTGGTAAAGGCATTAAACTTATTTCAGCGCTTGGGAAATTCGCCGTTAGGGTACGGCAAGCCAGTGTCGGCTTACCATTAATCACCATGGCGCAACTGCCACAAATACCCGCACGACAAACAAAGTCAAATTGCAGCGATGGGTCCTGCGTCTCGCGTATTTTATTTAATGCTATAAATACCGTCATACCTGGGGTTTCGGTAATATAATAATTCACCATTTTCGGCTTATCGTTAGGATCTTGTGGATCATATCGAAATATTGAAAACGTCAATTGACGGGCTTGGCTCATTTGGCAGGATCTCCTTTAACATCGACGTTATCAAACAATCTTTGGTTGGCTGGCATAAAATCATCGGGTAACGCATAAGGCATAATGGCCGCTTGTCTTGCCACGCGATCACTTGGGTTATCTAAATCCGCCAATATTTGCTCAATTTGCTGTTGGCGTATCACGGTATCAGGATGAACAATGGCATTGTTAGTACCATAACCTCGATATCCTGGAGGTAACTCCATAGACAGCACATCGATGGGTTCATAGCTTAACGTTGGCACTAATGCGTTTTCATCTGGCCATGAGCTGAGCGTACGATTAAGCCAATCACGGTCATTTCGCTCAGGATAATCTTCACGCGAATGCGCTCCACGGCTTTCTGTACGAGCATGAGCACCGCTAGCCACAGTTAACGCAACCTTCAACATGCGTTTCACTCTTAACGCGTCGACTAACTCAGGGTTAGCGTGACGCTTTTTACACGTTAAGCCGATATTACGTGAGCGCTTAAGTAGTTCACTTAGCTCATTAACAGCTTGCTCAAGCTGAGTGCCATTACGGAAAATACCTACGTAATCCATCATAATTCGCAGCATTTCTTGCTTGATTGTCATTGCTTTTTCAGTGCCACCACCGTCAATCAATTCAGTAATTTCACTGTCTATTTGCTGACCAAACTCCTCAATTAATTTGGTATCAATGGTTAAGGTTGCTTGTTGGCAAAAATCTGCCACATATTGACCAATGATCATTCCGCCCACTACAGCTTCAGCTAACGAGTTACCGCCTAAACGATTAAAACCATGCATATCCCAACACGCAGCTTCACCGACGCTAAAGAGTCCTGATAACTGCGGGCTTTCACCATTAGCTTTAGTGCGAATTCCGCCCATTGAATAATGCTGTGTTGGCCTCACAGGGATCCATTCTGTCACAGGGTCAATGCCTAAGAAGTGCTGACAGATCTCTTTGACCTCACGCAAATTGGTATCGATGTGTTTCTTGCCCAACAAAGTGATGTCTAACCATAAATGAGATTCATAAGGGCTATCAACGCCCTTGCCTTTGCGGATATGTTCGGTCATTCGTCGTGATACAACATCGCGCGAGGCGAGCTCTTTTTTATCGGGCTCGTAATCAGGCATAAAGCGGTGGCCATCTTTGTCACGTAATACACCACCGTCACCACGACATCCTTCTGTGGTTAAAATCCCCACCGGCACAATGGCTGTCGGGTGAAACTGGACCGCTTCCATATTACCTAATGTCGCGACACCGGTTTCTAGCGCTAACGCCTGACCAATGCCTTCGCAAATAATCGCATTGGTCGACACTTCATAAATACGGCCATAACCACCGGTCGCAATCGTTGTCGACTTAGCAACATAAGCCCTTATTTCGCCGGTAATTAAACAGCGAGCAATCACGCCATGACACCGTTTGCCATCATGGATAATTTTCAGCGCCTCCATGCGCTCATGAACTGGAATGCCCATTGAGATCGCACGGTTATCGACAGCGTATAATAATGAATGCCCAGTTCCATCGGCGGTATAACAAGTACGCCACTTTTGAGTACCACCAAAATCACGAGCGTTAATTAAGCCATGGGCTTCTTTTGCCTCGGTTAAGGTCACTTTTTGCGCATTAACGATAACCTCACGGTCACCTTGGCTCACTCGGCTCCACGGCACGCCCCAATGGGCTAATTCGCGTACGGCTTTAGGCGCACAATGGGTAAACATTCGGGCAACTTGCTGATCGCAGCCCCAATCAGACCCTTTAACTGTATCTTGAAAATGCACATCCTCATTGTCGCCCATTCCTTTTACAGTATTAGCTAAACTGGCCTGCATACCGCCTTGCGCGGCAACAGAATGAGAGCGTTTAGCCGGAATAAGTGACAGTACTATGGTATCAAGCCCACGTTCTTTAGACGCGATCGCGACCCTAAGGCCAGCCAAACCAGCCCCGACGACTAAGGAATCGGTATAAATAATTTTCACAACATATCCTTATTACAAACCAGGCACAAAAGGCACCACAGGCAAACTCAATGAACGACCAATAATGATATAAGCCACTAGACTCGCAACACCCAACACCATTAAATAAGCCAGCATAACTTTAGCTAACTTTAATAATGCAAAGCGTTGAGTGATCAGACCCCATTTAACCGAAACCCGATACAAACCAAATATGGCGTGTATTGTGACCGCCGGTAATAGCAACACATACAACACCCAAGCATTTTGATACACCACTCGCTCAGCTGATAAATGTGGACCAATTTCAGGGTTAGTGATCATGGTAAACAGGTGCACAGGCACTAAGAAAAACAGTAAAAATCCACTGACCATTTGCCAGAACCAGATTTTGGTATCTTCATGGGGTAAAAATTTCATCTGTTGACGCAGGGCACGCCACTGGCCAATTTGGGTAGGAAAACGCCTTAATGCAAACACGGCATGAATAAGCACAACCAATAACATTACGACAGAAAAAATCTGCGTAAGAATAGGAAAACCATGCCCGGTTTCACTAAAAATACCGCCTTCGAGAAATTGCGCTACCTGATAAAAAGCCTCTTTACCCAGTAAAATACTCGACTCAAAATGCAAATGCATAATAAGGAACAAACCGAGTAACACACCCGAGGCACTTTGCAATCTATCTGCTCGAGCCGCCCAAATAGGATGAGAAAATCCTTTGGCGGTATAACGACTCAAAATATTTTTTGCAGGTAGAGGGTTTACGGCCATAAACATTACATCCTGTGCTGACACAATAAGAGATCATGAACATAGCAAGTCTTTCAACGCTACAGCACTGTTCGCAAAAAAATACGTGACAACGCTCACTATTATTTACAGTTAGTTAGACACTGGTCACAAATACAGCGCAATTCGCCTACAGGGTTTTACAAATAAGGTAGATAAACTGTCGACGAAAACGCACAAAGGCAGGTGGTTTGGGTATAATAGTCGCCAATTACATTGTTTTATTATCGATTAGGAATATTCCATGGCTTGGATCCAATTGCGCATTCACACCCATCGCGACCATGCAGATATGCTTGGTGACTTATTAATGGATCAAGGTTCCGTTTCCATCACTTATGAAGATGGGCAAGACGAGCCGATTTTTGAGCCTAAATTAGGCGAAACCCCACTGTGGCAAGACACCATCTTAATCGCCTTATTTGATGCCGAAACTGACTTAGCACCGACTATCGAGTTTTTAGAAAACATGCCATTTTTAGGCAAAGGTTTTACCCATAAAATAGAACAAGTTGAAGACAAAGACTGGGTACGCGAGTGGATGGACAGTTTCCACCCAATTCAATTTGGTCAACGCCTATGGATTTGCCCAAGCTGGCGTGAAATCCCTGACCCAGCAGCGGTTAACGTTATCTTAGATCCCGGCCTCGCTTTTGGTACCGGTACTCACCCGACTACAGCCTTATGTTTAGAATGGCTAGACAGCCTAGATTTAGCCGATCAAGAAGTGATCGACTTTGGTTGTGGTTCAGGTATTTTGGCCATTGCAGCCATTAAGCTCGGGCCAAAAAGGTCACGGGCGTTGATATTGATTACCAGGCGATTGATGCCTCAACGGCCAATGCCGAGCGCAACGATGTCGCCGACAAATTAGCCTTATATTTACCAGAGAACCAACCAGAAAATCTACAAGCAGATGTATTGGTTGCCAACATTCTGGCTGGGCCACTCAAAGAGTTAGCGCCATTGATTGCAGAAAAAGTCAAAACAGGCGGCAAGCTAGCATTATCAGGTTTACTTCAGGAACAAGCACAAGAAGTGTCTGACTTTTACAGCCAATGGTTTGATATGGACCCAGTTTGTCATAAAGAAGACTGGAGTCGTCTAAGCGGGATCCGCAAATAAATTCGTTACACGCTGTTGACGATTGCAATATAAGTCGGTTGTTTTATATACAAAACAACCGACTACATTTTTTTACATTATGAGCTTTATTTTTTAACAAAATCATTTCTGCTTTTTTACAGTCTATTTGATGTTTTTTACAGCCGAATTAACCTAAAAAAAACATGCGTCAATAAAAAAGGTGAGCTACAGCTCGCACCAGCACTCATACATCACAAAAAAATGCTAATTATTAGTCAAAGTTGTGACAGCCAATAAAAGTCAAGCAAAAAAGTTGCATTTAGGTCATTTATTGACCTTTTCATGGCCGTCAAAAAGGGCTACTATAGCGCCCCTTTGAAGAGCAAGGTGAAGTTCGCAATGCAAATTGGCTCGTATCAACTGTCGAATCAGCTGATTGTGGCACCAATGGCAGGTGTCACCGATCAAGCCTTTCGAAATCTCTGTTTACGTTATGGCGCTGCCTTAGCAGTATCAGAAATGCTTTCATCAAATCCTGAAGTTTGGGACAGCGATAAAAGCCGCCAGCGCATGACGCATTCTGGTGAAGAAGGTGTACGCTCCGTACAAATTGCAGGTGCAGATCCTGAATTAATGGCCAATGCCGCAAAGTTCAACGTTGAACAAGGCGCGCACATCATTGATATCAATATGGGCTGCCCCGCAAAGAAAGTGAATAAAAAGTTTGCTGGCTCAGCGCTGATGCAAAGCCCCGACTTAGTCAAAGATATTTTGCAAGCCGTGGTGAGTGCCGTCGATGTGCCTGTAACGTTAAAGATTCGCACAGGTTGGGAACCTGAACATCGTAATGGTGTTGAAATAGCTAAGATAGCTGAAGATTGTGGCATCGTCTCGTTAGCCGTACACGGCCGAACGAGACAATGCATGTACAAAGGTTTTGCCGAGTACGACACCATCAAAGCCATCAAGCAAAATGTCTCAATTCCTGTTGTCGCCAACGGGGATATCGACAGTCCGGAAAAGGCCAAGTTTGTGCTTGACTACACCGGTGCCGATGCCCTGATGATAGGAAGAGGTGCACAAGGAAGGCCTGGATTTTTAAAGAAATCCTACATTACTTGGAAACAGGTGAAAAGTTAGCGCCAATTAAGGAAGACGAGCAACGCACTGTGATGCTTGAACACCTTAACAAACTTTACAACTTATATGGCGAGTACAAAGGTGTCCGATTTGCTAGAAAGCATGTCGGGTGGTACCTAAACCTTGAGGAACAGCGCCAATTTCGTGCTGACTTCAATCGGCTTGAAACCGCTGCCCAGCAACATTCCCTCGTAGAATGTTATTTTGATGAATTAGTTTAGAATTTAATAAAGAGCAGAATAGAATGTTTGATCAGACAACTAACACAGAAGTTCACCAGCTTACCGTAGGCAAAATTGAAACAGCAAACGGCACTATCAAGCCGCAGTTATTACGTGACGCAGTTAAACGTGCCGTAACTAACTTCTTCTCTCAGTTAGACGGTCAGGAAGCTTCTGAAGTATATGAAATGGTATTGTGCGAAGTAGAAGCGCCTTTACTAGACATCATTATGCAACACACTCGTGGCAACCAAACGCGCGCTGCTAATATGTTAGGTATCAACCGTGGTACTTTACGTAAGAAATTAAAGAAATACGGCATGAACTAAGAAGTAATTCTTAATTTGTTGTATTAAAACGGGTTTCTCAGCAATGAGAAGCCCGTTTTGTTTCTTGAACCCACGAATGAACCCACTGTTAGTGCTTTACACGCATTAGTTTTTATCTTGCTTGCTTATATTCCACTAACTTTATAGAGTATATTTTTTATACTCGTTAGTTAGGTACTAATAAAATTGAGATGGATATTAACGTCTAGAAGGAAATGGACAAATGGACATATTAGATAAGTATCAACTCAAGGAATGGTGGGTTGAATCATTAACAGTAAGCCAAAGGAACCAAGTTTCTAATAACTACCGTCCGATGGGATTACCTGTTAGTGATACCCCTTGTCTATACCAAAATGTAGATAAGACATATTTTAATGATGGCTTTGGTAAATTAAGTCTGTTACTCACATTGTCACACGTCGCAGAGTCCCCAGCAAAAGAAATACTCAAGGCCAAAGCAGAAAGCGAGCTTACTAAAAGTAATACGTCAGCAAATATAAATCTTATCGACACTCATCTAGCTCTTGCATCACTTATCCAACATCATTATTCATTAAGGGCTGATAACAAACATTATGAAAAAGCGAAAGAGCTTTGCCTAATGCAAATTTCTTTTGCTAACAAAGTTGCCAAAAAATTTCGTCACCCTGAAAAACCTACAGAGCTAAAACGATTGCATAAAATAACTGGGATTAGACATCCTTATTACGATGAACCACAAATGCTACCTTCACATACAGGCTATAAACAGCTAGCAATTATTCTTGAAAAAGAAGGAGATATAAAAAGTGCTATTAAACTTTCAGAAAAGGCATTAAAACAAGGTTGGACAGATGATTATGATAAACGCTTAGTTAGATTAAATAAAAAACTAGCAAAAATACAATAATTTTTATTTACAATGACTTAATAAAAATCAGCTTTGTTAAATTAATTTATTTCCACTTTTTTAAAAAATAATCGGAATAGAATCTGTCGTTGTCTCGTTATCACTGTGCCAATCACGACAACAACGAGGGAACTACAATGAACACATTATTCAAACAAACTTTAATCGCATTGGCCTGTTTTTCAACGGTGGCCATGAGTGCTGAAATGTCAGTTTCAACCTCAACATCTGCACAAGCTGATGTACAATTTAACCAAGGCCAATCAACACAAATGAGTGCCAGTGTTAATCTTCAAAATAGTCACAAAACTGAAGCATTTAATGATACCGCAACGTCTGATACCGTCACTGAAAGCAGCACTGATATGAGCGCAGAGCAAACTGCGGCTAATGACACTGACAGCGCTGAATCGAGCGAAACAAATGACTCAGCATCAATGACGGCTGAATCATCCACATCAGCTAACGGCGAATTAACACTATCAATGCCGACAGAAACGCTAACGGCGGTCAACTCATCAGTTGACACAACAATCGCTAATGTCGGTTCTGTGTCTCAAATGGCAAGCTCTCAACTTAACGACTTAACTAATGGTTCGCTGACATTGGCAACTGAACTTAGCGGTCAAACTGCTTCTACGGCAGGATTGGCAGCGTCACAAACGTTAACATCAGCGTCCACTGCTGTTATCACCTCAGCTGATACATCTGCCCAATTAACCAGAGGGAAGTAAAAATGCGCTCAGTGGTTGTGGCAGCACAACCGCTGCGCCGCAATATAAGCAAGCAGAAGGATATCGTTACCTTGAGCACAAGCTTACCGATAATTATTATTTGCTTAGCATTACCAGCAAACACAAGGCTGATTTACTGATTAATGCACAAACTCAAGCGTCCATACTCACCGAGCAATTGGGTTTTAACTAGTATATTATTGTCGAACAAAATGGTCCCGATGACACAACACCGCCATACCTGTAAACAATTGAAATACGCATGGGCAAAGGTATTCGGCCTTAAAGTCGCCTTTAATTGCCTAATGCGTTTGCTCATATCAACATAGGACAGACACTATGCCACGCTTATTTTTATCTCATTATATGCCTGCAAAAGCAGCTATTAAGCGTTTGTATTTGGCATTCCTATGCTCAGCCGTAATGGTATCTGCACCGCTATACGCGGCTCAAATACCACCTTTACCTCAAGCCGTGAGCAATAACGCGGTCGCAATGGTTCGCAGCAACGAGCAAACGTATTTATTGAGCTTTATGGCGTTTGGTAAAGGCAAAGGTTATCAAGATGTGCATAACTTGGCGTGGGCATTATCCATCAATGGATATGCTGCTCAATGGCAATCGATTAAAGCAGTACCGCATGTCGCGCCGCTTTCTGGTCGCTTGGCGGCTATTGCGGTGGGCATAAAAGAGCATGCATATGTATTTGGTGGTTATACCGTGGCCGAAAATCATGATGAAATAAGTACGATAGACAATTACCAATACTCTATTAATACTGACCAATATCAGCGAATTGCCGACATGCCTGTTGCGGTTGATGACACCACAGCAGCCACATATCAACAACGTTATATTTATCTGTTTGGCGGTTGGCACAATGACGGCAATGTTAATTTAGTCCAAGTGTATGACACCCAAACTGACACTTGGGCGCAAGCCAGCCCTATCCCTGCACCAGCAGTCTTTGGCCAGGCTGTTGGCATAGTCGGTAATCGGTTAGTGTTGTGTGATGGGGTCAAAGTGCAGCCAAACATTAATGCACGCAGAAGCTATAAAGCTTCACCCGTGTGTTTATTAGGAGAGATTAACTCTAGCAATCACTTGCGTATTGATTGGCAATTGTTGCCGCATTATTCAATTGCAAATCTACCCGAGGAGCAATCTGCAAGTCAGGCAAATACGCCAAGCGCGCATTATCGTATGGCTGCTACAGGTATTATGACGCCAAAAGGCGGCCAAATCGTTTTTTTAGGTGGCAGTGATAATCCATATAACTATTCAGGCATCGGCTATAACGGTCAACCAAGTGAGCCCGGTAACTATCAATACCGCTTCGACTTAGCGAGTAAGCAATGGCTAACGCCACAGGCTTTATCGCAACCGAGTATGGATCATCGAGGCTTGCTGTGCTGGAAAAATACTTTACTGCGGGTTGGCGGCATGTTGTCGCAGCAACAAGTGAGCGATGAGATATTAAGTATACCGCTCAACAACGATGAAAACTGCAGATGATAAAGTATCATTTAGGTATGATAATGTGAGTTTGCTAGCAACTTTAGGGTAATCATTTGAGTCAAATTTAAGGTGCGAATAAAATGCATGTCACTTAGTGTATCTTCGGAAAAGCCATGTTAGTTGAATACGCGTTACCCGCATTGCAACAGTTGTCTTTAATCGATTTAATTGACCACATTGAAGCCACTCACCATCAATACATTCGTGATACCGCTCCATTACTCGTCGAATACACCGAAAAAATGGTTCATGCTCATAGTGATGACCACAGTGAAATCAAACCCCTTGCACACGCCGTAAACCAATTAATTGCCGAACTGATGCCACACTTAATGAAAGAAGAGCGGATATTATTTCCTGCAATTAGATCATTAAGTTTAGGCCAACCTTCAACATGTTGTTTTGGTCATGTTGGGAACCCAATAAAAATGATGCAGCATGAGCATGATAATGCTGAACATATTCTGCAAACCATTAGGCAAATAACCAATAATTACACACCTCCAGAAGGCGCTTGCAGCACCTGGAAAACGTGCTACCGCACCTTGGCAGAATTTGACACCGATTTACAAGCACATATCAATGTTGAAGACACACTATTGTTTTCAAAAACGTTAGACTTACAATCAATGTAATCAATTAGCGCGGTAATTTTTTATCGCTGCCTAACGGTTTATTGCTAGGGTCTGTTGATCTTTGCTGGTTAAATTTTGTTCGAGTTAAAAACGTTTTAATCGAGGCGAATTGATTGATGCCTAGTCATCTAAGCAACTCTTTATTCGCAAAGAGTCATTCAACAAAGAGTAAAACGTTTTTAGCCGAACCTTTCAGGCAGCGTTTGTTGGCCATTTTTACTGCGTTATCGACTTTTTATGTAGAATAACTACACCTCAAAGTCTCTGCCGCGCAGTTATATATGTGAGTAAAGACCAACAATTCGCTGCAAAAACAACCTTGAAAGATCAACAGACCCTAGCCCTCACCAGCCAGGAATCTCTTCCTTTTTTTAGCGATAGTTCTTAAAGTGACATTATCTGTTTGCAAATTACACGGAGTCACTATGTCGCCACATCATTACCCTACATTTGCGTTAGATGACATTGCCAACTTACAAGAATCTGCTCAAGTAGAATTTAAGTTAGCCGGCGGCCGTGATGGTAACGGCAAACTGCCTGAAGGTATGTGGGAAAGCTACAGCGCGTTTGCCAATACGTTAGGCGGCGAAATTATTTTGGGAGTGAAAGAACATCAGGGGGAATTTACTATCGAGGGGATTGTTAACCCGATGCCAATGCTCAGTGAAATTTGGACTATTTTAAATGATCCTAAAAAAATCAGTCACAATATTTTAGCGCCAACAGATGTACAAACTATTGAAATCATGGCAAAAAAACTTATCCGTATTCATGTACCCAGTGTTGACATAAAACTCAGGCCTATCTATGTCGGCACAGATCCATACAGCGGGACATATTTTCGGGTAGGTGATGCGGATATGCACGCCAGTCGCGAGCAAGTGGAACAAATGAGCCTAAAGGCTGGCATTGAGCTAAACCGTAGTACAGCAAAAGGCCTAAAGCGCTAACCACATCATGAGGTCAATGAGCACCCGCCATTACTCTTATGCCGTCGTTATTCAGCAATCGTTATAAAAACTCAAGCAGCAAATCTAATTGGTTTATTTCAACATGTGGTAATACAGTTTGGGCTTTTTTATGGCGCTGTTGCATGCATGGATTTAACCACAGACTCTGACACCCTGCCATTTTAGCTCCAGCAATATCCGACGAAGGATTATCGCCAATATGCAGCAATTGTGATGGTTCAATGGCAAGTTGCCGACATGCCAAGGTAAACATATCACTATGCGGTTTCATTTTTACGCCATGCCCTGGGTGTAATATAAATTGCATCAGATCACTTAAGCCAATGCGCTTGGCATCAACATTACCATTGGTAATCCCCACGAGAGGATAGCGTTGACCAAGCTTGTGCAATACCGCTAACACCTCTGACGCGACGGTAAAATCACTGCGATGGTGATGAAAGCAGTCCATGCCCATTTGCGCACCCTGGCTGGCTTGTATTTCTGAATAGCCAAACTGCAATAAGCCTTGATGCAACATGGCATATCGCGCAGCTGTAGTGTCGTGCGCCAACTCAGGACGCAGAGTAAATAAACGGTGTTTCAGCTGTTGCCACTGGGCAGAATCCCACGATGAAGTGGCTGGGAAGTGAGTGTTCATTAACGCAAATAACTGCTCACTCGCGTGGCTAACATATGGCAAGTTATTGTAGAGAGTGTCATCTAAATCGAAACTAATGGCTTTAAAAGGTTGCAGGCGTTGATACTGGGTAATTGAAGCGGCTGGTTGCTGATATGTCATTATTTTCCCCTATCTTTTTTCGCTCTTGGATGCGCGCCATCGTACACTTTTGCAAGGTGCTGAAAGTCTAAACTAGTATAAATTTGTGTCGTCGATAAATTAGCGTGTCCGAGTAATTCTTGCACTGCACGTAAATCTTGACTTGATTCAAGCATATGGGTTGCAAACGAATGGCGCAACTTATGCGGATGAACTTTTACTGACATGGCCTGCTCTTGGCCCATTTGCTCATCCGCGCCTGAATGCTCCGATGTGACAAACGTTTACCTTGAGTGCTAATAAACAGAGCGTCTCCCGCCTCAGCATGTGGCAATTGCTCACGATATCTGAGCCAATGTTGAATTGCCGCTAGCGCCATTTTACCAATCGGCACAATGCGTTGTTTACTGCCTTTTCCCATCACTTTCACTTCAGCTTGATCAAACTGAATGTCTGTACAATCTAAGTTCGCTAATTCAGCCAAGCGTAAACCACTGGAATAAAACAATTCCATCATGGCTTTATCACGCAGACAAAGAGGATCGTCGCCCTCAATAGACAATAAATGGCTGACGGAATCAACATCCATATTTTTGGGTAAAGGTTTGTTTTGTTTCGGAGCGCTTAGGGTTTGAGCGGGGTTCACTTTCACTACACCTTCGCGCAGTAAAAAATCAAAAAATTGCTTAATCGATGACAAACATAAAGACAAAGAACGCGGGCTTAACCCTTTGCGGTGCAGCCCAGCGATGACTGACTGCAGTTGCTCGCGAGTCACAGCGACAAGAGCTACGTTGTCACCTAATTGGCTATCGAATCTGCGTAATTCGAACAAATAATTACGCACAGTATAGGTCGATAACTGCCGTTCTGAAGTCAGATATTGGCGATAGGTCTCTAGCCAGTCTATTTGCTTCATTGGGCAGGCCTCAATTATAATTGCGGCAGTATATGGTCTAATAAATCACGTAATTGACTAAACAACAATGAGTCCATATCGGGGTGAAAGTGAGCGGGATCTTTGCTGGCAATAGCAAAAATAACTTGGCCATTTTCGTCTGACAATTTAGTTAATGCCACAGAACCCACTTCACAACCAAATAACCGTGAAGACTCTGATTGAGTTAATCGGCCAAAATAATAGCCACCTTGCAAACGATGTCGCCAAATATTGGCTAATTCGCTGTCAATGTCATGCACGGTTATTAACCTAACATGGCTAAAACCGAACTCACCTTTTAAGCCTTCTGACAAGGCTTGCCGCAGTTCGCCTAAATCGTTGCTAGCAAGTAACTTGAAAGATAACTCATTATTAAAATTGAATATTCTTTCGTTATGCGTGGCAATCTTCATCAGCGAAGTAATTTCTTCTTCTAACTCACTGACCCGTTGGCGTAGCAATTCTTGCCGGCGATCAACTAACGACACTGCACCACGCTCCGCATGCGGTATACGCATAGCCACTAACAGCTCAGGATAACGATTAAAAAAATCAGGGTTATCTAATAAATACTCACGAATCAACATTTCATCAAAAGGAAGTTGCTGCATATTTGTGAGCATTTCAGCCCCTAAGTCATGGCCTATGCCATTAATATCTTTTGCCTTGGAACTACTTACCGTATGTTGGTTATCATCCGTCATGTCGGTAATATCAGAGGCAATATCAGAAGTCATGTCACTCATAGTTGAATTTGTCCATCGTATACGTGTTCAGCAGAGTACAGTCATCCACAGTGGCTTGCCCTCGCCTTCCCAATTAATCACTAAACTGCCACCAGGTAAGTCGACTCTGACCTGCTTTGCTAATTTGTCTTGTAATTGCCCTACGGCAGCAGCGGCACATGCTCCTGTGCCACAGGCTAAGGTTTCGGCTGCTCCACGCTCGTATACCCGCAGTTTAATGTGGCCTGGCGTCACAATCTGCATAAAGCCAACATTCACACCTTTTGGAAAGCGTTCATGGCGGGTTAATTTGCTGCCAATTTCATCTACATTGACCTCTTGTACGTCATCAACTTGAAGCACACAATGTGGATTACCCATTGAAATAGCCCCACACAAATAGGTTTGCATTGGCGTTTGTAATAAATAGGTTTTTTCGCTTTTTTTGGCTTTAAACGGAATTTGGCTAGGTTCGATAACTGGCACACCCATGTTAACGGTCACATTGCCATCACGCTCAATACGCAAGGTAATTTTGCCTGAGCTGGTGCTCACATTAATTTTATTTTTTTGTGTCAGGCCTTTGTTTCTAACAAAACGCGCAAAACAGCGTGCACCATTGCCACACTGTTCAACTTCGCTACCGTCGGCATTAAAGATACGATAATGAAAATCTAAATCTGGATCATAAGGCGGCTCAACCAACAATAACTGATCAAACCCAATTCCAAAATTTCGATTGGCAAGGCGTCGAATTTGCTCAGGCGAAAAAAACACATTTTGTGTTACGCCATCGACAACCATAAAATCATTACCTAGCCCATGCATCTTGGTGAAATGGATCACTAAAGTTTCCTTATAAAACGTTATACCGACGATTATTTGACTTACGGTAGCAGGTGTTCGCCCTGCCAAAGCTGTTCTAGGGTTTCGCGTTGACGCACCACGATATCTTTATCGCCATCAACCATCACTTCAGCCACTCGCGGACGTGAATTATAGTTTGATGACATCACAAAGCCATAAGCTCCACTCGAACGTACGGCTAACAAATCGCCAGCTTTTATCGCTAACTGTCTATCTTTACCTAAAAAATCTCCCGTTTCACATACTGGTACCTACAATATCATAAGCAAACGTAGTGGCATCAGTTTGTTGAACGGGAATAATATTTTGCCAAGCACTGTATAGCGATGGACGGATCAGATCGTTCATTGCGCCATCTACAATTGCAAAACGTTTGTCGCTGTTTTCTTTTAAAGACAGTACTTGAGTAACAAAAATACCAGCATTAGCAGCAATAGCGCGTCCTGGCTCAAAAATTAATTTAAGTGGACGCCCCCTAAACGTTCGAGTAGTGCGGCTGCATAAGCGTCAGGGTGTGGTGGAGTTTCACCATTATAAGTCACCCCTAAGCCACCGCCTACGTCAAAGTGTTCAATCACAATACCTTGGCTCGCTAAGCGGTCAATTAACGCTAACATGCGGTCCATAGCATCTAAAAATGGCTTAAGCTCTGTTAACTGCGAGCCAATATGACAATCTACCCCTTTAACATGTAAATACGGTAGTGCTGCTGCGCGAGCAAAAACTGTATCGGCTTCATCCATCGCGATGCCAAATTTATTTTCTTTCAGACCAGTAGATATATAAGGATGGGTGCCCGCATCAACATCCGGGTTTATTCGCAGTGACACAGGAGCCACTTTACCTAAACGACCTGCGACGTCATTAAGCTGTTCAAGTTCGGCACTGGATTCAACGTTAAAGCAATAAATACCTACGTGCAGCGCTTGCTCCATTTCATCGACAGTTTTCCCTACACCAGAAAACACCACTTTTTTAGGGTCGCCACCCGCTTTAAGCACGCGAGACAACTCACCACCAGAGACAATATCAAAGCCACTGCCTAAACGCGCAAGTACATTGAGCACCGCTAAATTTGAATTAGCCTTTACTGCATAGCAAATAAGATGTGGATGATTAGCCACTGCATTATTAAATGCATGCCAATGGCGCTCTAAAGTCGCACGCGAATAAATATAAAGAGGCGTGCCATGCGCTTTTGCCAGCTGTGCTACATCGCAGTCTTCTGCGAACAAAGCATCGTTTTGATAAGAAAAGTAATCCAAAATGCGGTTCCTTAAAAAAGCTATTCTTGTTGTGAAATTGAGGTTTGTTCGTCGGTTGCTAGCGTTTTATCAGCCACATTGGTACTGACAGATTGCGGGGCAACTTTATTGTCCACTGGCTCGGGAGATTTGTATAAATCCCCTTTTTGACCACATGCGGTTACGAATAGGCTAGCAAGCATAATAAATAAAAGCAGTCTCATTTTTCTCAACATCTGTGCATCTCATGAATAATGGTCTTATAATCGCATTCATAACGCAGAAAGCAAAGGATAGAAATGCATGGCTATGACAGATACTGAGTTTCACCGGTTAGCGGATGAAATGTTTAGCGAGATTGACAACGCGGTTGAACGAGCAATTGACGACCAAGACGCTGATGTTGATATTGATGCAAGCGGTAACGTGCTGCAATTGTCATTTGAAGATGGCTCGCAAATTGTAATTAACAAACAAGAACCGCTTCATGAAATTTGGATCGCGACCAAGTTTGGTGGTTTTCATTTTAATTATAGTGATGGTAAATGGCTTGATACACGTAACAGCCTTGAATTTATGCCTTTTGTAATTGATTCAATCAAAAAGCAAAGCGGTATAGTGTTAGACATTAAGTCTTAACGCACGCATCTTACCTAAATGGGGACGGTTAGAAAGCCGACCCCATTTCGTCATTAGACAACCCAAACGGGATCACGGTTAACTCGCCCTCAATACGTGACAGCAAGAAAAACTGCGGCATATTAAACACCGACAAACGCTGTTTTTGGCCATCAAATACGTATGAGTGACTTTCTTTTTCAACAAAACTTTTCATACTGGTATTTTGATACTCTAATTGAGTTAAGCGGTTATGTTCATCAACGATAAACACATCTAACGTATTAGCGCGCTCACGCAGAAAATATTGCTTGGCACACAACGCGACAAACTGCTGAATAATCGATGGTACACTCGCGTAAGGATCATCTACCAGTTCAGGTCTGGCTAACACTAGGTTTTCTACTAAATCTCTTTTCACCGCGGCATCAATTTTACGATACATCATCCCTAGGGAGTTAAAATACATACCATACCGATGCTCACCAATGGTAACTTGATGCATTAATGTATTGGTTTGGCTTACCTTTTTCATTAGTCCATAACAACGTAACAATAATGATTTAAGCTGGTTGAATATCGGCTGCTTTAATTTTACTGAACAACTAATAATTGATAAATCGACTTTATCATCTGAGCGCTTAAGGCCTAAAATAACAAACGAAATGGCTTCTAATAATGCCGTATCCCCATCAAAACGGTGGCTTTGCCACTCACCCCAACTGTTTAAACACACTACCGCGACTGACGACAACATATTGGTTTTATCGCGGCCAAACGACAAAATATTTAGGTCAAGATAATCAAACATCAACTCCTGACCTTGCCATTGCCCCGTTGGATCATGATCAACATTTACCACTAATACGACTTTTTGGTAATACCAGGGTTCACACAAATGCCGTTTAGATACCATCGGTACGTTATGTAAAACCGGGATTAATTTACGCGTTAAATAAGCCAGCTTACTTGCTCGGCGATGACCTCGACCAATTTGTGACCAGGTAGTATCAGCGGTAGCAAGCCCATTCATTACCGACCAGGCAACTAAACTGCAAACATTGTCTGCTTGGTGAATAACGTGTCCATCATTAACTTCTTTTAATAGATCGCTTGGGGTTACAGAGGCTGCAATTTCAGATTGGGGCTGACGATAAAGGTAAAATCGAGCCGTCGACTCACAATAACGCACTGTGAGTTCATTCTCGGTAGTCGTGATACTCCACAACCGATTAAGAGGCTGCAGTATATGGTCATCATCGCTAAAATAACCGTGTAACTTTCTTGCTAACAAACCAAGCTCTTCAACTCGCATTCGGTCACTTAATGCTTGTTTTGAAGCAAATTGAAGTAAATTTTTATAACTGACGAGTAATAATTCACTCAATTGTTGGTTGAACCATTTTAATTGGCCGGCATGCCAGTGTGGACTATTATCTAATGTCGAGATTAAATCAGGACTCCAACCCCACTCTTGCACGAGATGAGAGATTTTGGCTAAGCGCCAATCAGAGCCACTTTCAGAGCCATTTTTATCAGACTTTTGCGACAGTATCACGCCAGATTTCAAATAAAAGCAACGTCTAACAATTTCTAAACGGCTTGTATCACCCTGCGCCAGTAAGTAAGCCTCAATCCTCTGGTATAGCAATAAATAGGCATCGTTATCGCTGCTAAAATTGTTTTGTTCACATAGTTGCCAAATTTGTTGGGTAATCAATGTTGTCTGAGGATATTCAGATGCATAAGTCTCAAGTAGCAATACTTTTAACAATGCTTTATGGGGCTTATTTAATCCTTTATAGAGTTGCCATAATGATGCACCAAAATATTCTGCCGCGGGTAGTGACTCAATATCACCTAAATACAGTAACTGTGGATCACGCGCGTAGCCATCACAATGGGCATTTGGCCACCATGCAACAGTTTTTCCTGCTAAACAAATATGTGAACGATAAAATTCTTCAAGCAATAACCAATGTTGGCTGGTTCCGCTGTGCTCTAGCCCGAGAGATTGATGACTATCAAACACGTTGGATTGTATAAATTGTTGCGGGTGAACAAGATAAAAATTAACTTCAAAATCAAACCCTGCAAACCATTGGGTTAACAATGCATTTTTGTGACTAATTAAATTGAGTTCGCTTTGAGTTAAGTGAGGTTTATACACTACCCATACATCAACATCGCTTTTGAAATGTTGGCCAAAACTGGCTGTGCTGCCCATGGCATATACACCTTCAAAGGCAATATCTGTATCTATATATTGAAGATCATCGTCTTGAGGTAAGGTGAGTGATAATTCTGCACACGCTTTTGTGATTTTATCTGAGGTTGAAAACCCTTCAATACCGCAAGGTGTTTTTGAGTTGATTACGCCGGGTAAATCTTGATGATGGCAACTGAGTAATAAAGGAATAATGTTGAACAAGTGTTGCTGAGTGCGGGATAACACACTCAATACTCGAGACAAACGAATACTATTGAGCTGTTGTGCTAATCCTTGTTGATAACCTGTAGAGAGGGTCGCCAAAGCCTATTTCCTTATTTCTTCATGCGATATATACAAAAGCTAGATACACGTTTTATTTTTAGAATTTGAATTTATCACTATCAGAAGTTAATTGAATATCACAAACTTACCAATTATGTGATCATCGTAGCATTAATTACTCATTTCGCTAGTACTTTAAATTAAAGCTTTTAGGTAAATAACCGCTACAGACTTCAAACAATTAGCATCCATATATTACATCGAGGCTTTTGCAATGATAGCATTAGCTAAATAAGGCTATCTGATTGGATCTATTAACATGTCTGAAAATGTAATTCGTATTGCAACACGCAAAAGTCCACTGGCTATGTGGCAAGCAGAATTTGTTCAAGCAGAACTTGAACGTATTCATCCTGGTTTACGCGTCGAGCTTTTGCCGATGAGCACTAAAGGCGATGTCATTTTAGATACGCCTTTAGCAAAAGTGGGCGGTAAAGGCTTATTTGTTAAAGAGCTTGAAGTCGCAATGCTTGAAAACCGTGCAGATATTGCTGTGCACTCTATGAAAGATGTGCCGGTAGATTTTCCTGAAGGTTTAGGCTTAGAAGTGATTTGTGAGCGCGAAGACCCTCGTGATGCATTTGTCTCTAATACCTACAAAACGATTAGCGAGCTTCCACAAGGTGCTGTAGTTGGTACTTCAAGCTTACGTCGTCAATGCCAAATTCGTGCTGCACGCCCTGATTTAGTCATTAAAGACTTACGTGGCAATGTGGGTACGCGCTTAGCCAAGCTAGACAGCGGTGACTATGATGCCATTATTCTTGCTGCTGCAGGTCTTATTCGTTTAAAACTTAATGACCGTATTGCCAGCTTTATTTCTGCTGAAGAATCTTTACCCGCTAATGGTCAAGGTGCTGTTGGTATTGAGTGCCGTACAGATGATGAACGAGTAAAAGCATTACTTGCACCACTAGAGCACATAGAAACACGTTACAGAGTGTTAGCTGAGCGTGCAATGAACACTCGCCTAGAAGGCGGTTGTCAGGTACCTATTGGTGCTTTTGCAGAAATTACCGGCGACGAATTAACGCTGCGTGGTTTAGTGGGTAACCCTGACGGCAGCGAAGTCATTAATGGCACGGTATCAGATCCAAAAACTGATGCGGTAAGCCTAGGACAAGCATTGGCAGATGACTTATTAAGTCGCGGCGCCAAAACGATTTTAGATGCCGTATATGCTAGTTAATCGTTTATTATCAAGATAATAAACTATGAAAGTCTTGTTAACGCGCCCTCAAGGGCGCAATCAAGCAATGGAAGAGCAACTGTCACAATGTGGCGTTGCTTATTTTGTTACCCCTCTTCTAGCTGTTGTAGAAACCACTGAACAACTCTCCGAGTCTCGCCTCAGTTGTACTGACAATTTATTATTTATCAGTACCAATGCAGTTGATTTTGCTGCTAAAAAATTAGCGAACTCGTTCCCGCCCCATTGCCGTTACTTTGCTGTAGGACAAGCGACAGCCGACAGTTTAGCGCTACACAATATTAATGCACTAACAGCACCAGACAACAGTCAAGACAGTGAAGGTCTGCTATCTTTAGCCGAATTACAACACGTGAAAACTCAAAGCTTTATTATTGTACGTGGTGTAGGCGGTCGTGAAACCTTAGCAGAACAATTAACGGAGCGTGGCGCCAAAGTAAGCTACTGGCAAGTATATCAACGCACACTCCCTAAACTTGACGGATACGACATTTGTCGCCAATGGCAATCTTTCGGAATTGACACTATTGTGGTCACTAGCGGCGAAATATTATCCAATTTAGTTGCCCTTGTGCCAAAAGAATTATTTGCATGGCTACGTTCATGTCATATCATAGTCCCAAGTAGCCGCGTCGAAATACAAGCTAACGCTTTGGGTTTGAACCATATTACCAATGCAAATGGAGCAAATACTCAAGCAACATTAACAAGTCTGGGCATTAATTTGTTATAATGTTGTTAATTAGCGTTGACGCGCATTAAATAACATAGCTTTTATTGGTTGTATTTTTGCTTTCAAGGACTGTTCATGGAAAACAATAAAAAAGATCCAAACTCGCCAGCAGGCAAGGATGAGAAAGTCATTTCTCCAACAACAGCGCCAACAGGAAAACCAGCTGACACCCAAGAAGACAGCACGGTCAACAAATCAACCAATGACACTCCGCCTAAAAACACACAAACCAAAAGCACTCCGGTTAATAACAGCCATCGCCAGGCGAAGAAAAGTTCTTGGTGGATCCGCCTTGGGGTGCTATTTAGCTTAATTATTGCAATCATTGCCATTGCTGCATGCTATTGGCTTTATTTGCAATTGGACAAACAAGATGGCAACCAGATTCAATTCGATAAAAGCATCGCTGAACAAGCCAAACAAAACCAGTCTTTAAAATACGAATTACAACAAATTTCGATGGACAGTAACAAACGTATTACTGCCCTAGAAAAGCAACAATTAAACGACACCAAAGCTTATTCAAAATTAGCTGAACTGCAACAATCAAGTAAGCTACTACAAGAGAGAGTTGCTGTAATTGCTCAGCGTAGTCCTAATCATTGGATGGCATCTGAAGCTGAATACTTAGTCCGCATGGCAGGCAGAAAGCTATGGTTAGAGAATGATCCACAAACGGCAATGGGTTTATTAAAATCAGCTGATGAGCGGATCAGTGCCATGAAAGACCCTGCTTTAACTCATTTACGTAAAGCACTAGCTAACGATATCACCAGCGTGAAAGCATTAAAAACCACTGACATCACCAATACTATTTTTGAATTAGATACTGTGATTAGCCAGTTAACCGCCTTACCGCTTAATCGTGTGAATGAAGACTTTGCCGACAAAACAGATAATCAGCCAATTAGTGATTCGGTTGACGATTGGCAACAAAATCTAGCTCGTACTTGGCATGATTTGACTGATGGTTTCGTAACTATCCGCAAGCGCACAACAGATTTAGAACCGCTATTATCACCTGAACAACAATGGTATTTAGTTGAAAATATTCGTAATAAATTACTTCAGGCACAATTGGCCTTGTATCGATTTGATCAAGTAAGCTACAAACAGTCTATTGCGTTAGCCGATAAATGGCTGCAACAATATTTTGATGTGTCAGATGCAAAAACAAAGGACACTATCGAAGCGCTAGATAAATTATCCCGGGTCAAAATTGAAAAAGTAACCTTGAATAAATTCCAAGCCACTCCTTTGCTACAGCAATTGGTCACCTACGGTGAAATTATGCCAGTGGAGGAACTGTCACAATGATCAGAGTCTTAGTGTTTGTATTGATCATATTAGTGGGTTTGTGTCTTAGCCCATTGATTATTGGCCAAAGTGGTTATGTTTATATTGCTATCGGTGAGTATCAAATAGAAACAAGCCTGGTTGCTGCCGTTGTAGGGTTAATTGTATTTTACTTTGCGCTACAACTACTTGAATGGGCAATCATGTTGTTGCTCAACCTAGTACTTAATAGCCGCTACTTACCCACTAAATGGCGTCAAAAAGCGGCTAAAAAACATACCTTAGCCGGTGCCTTAGCTATTGCTGAAGAAAATTGGCCAGCTGCAGAAACAGCGATGGCAAAAGGCGCACAACAGGGTGAAATACCTTTGTTGAATCTATTTGCGGCAGCCCGTGCCGCACACCACCAAGGTAAAACAACAGCCCGCGATCATTACTTAACCCAAGCTGAAAAAAATCCCGTCGCTAAAACCGCGGTGAACACCTCTCGAGCACGTTATTTCATTAAGCAAGGTGAGTTAGCCCAAGCAAGAGCGATTGTAGACAAGCTTGAACCAACAAGTAAAAGCAGTGAACCTGTACTCAAACTGGCAATCGATTTGTATCAACAACAACAAGACTGGCAGGCTCTAAAACTATTATTACCCATCATAGTTAAACGCAAGTTACTAAGTGATGAAGAATTACAAACTCTCAGCATCAAAACGAATACCATTTTACTCGCTGATGCAGCGAAAATATCTGAAGCAGAATTAGAAAAATGCTGGCAATGGCTAAGTAAAAACGATCGTAAACAAGATCCATTACTTGTGGCTTATGCCCATGGTTTAAAAGGCTTTAATCGCCAAACTCAAGCATTAAAGTTATTGGGTAAACAATTAAAAACCGCACCATCTGCTATCCTATTTGAGGCCTTACCTGATTTGGTGGGTGCCGATGACACCGATATTCGTAATGTATTAGCTCGCTTAGAATCAACTCATGAAAATGACGCCGATTATCAAATGTGTTTAGCAAAACTTGCAATGCAACAGCGTGATGCTAAACAAGCTAAAGTTCATTGGCAAAATGTCTGTCGAATAGCTCCATCACGTCAATCGTGGTTATCACTTGCCCAAATTCAAGAACAATTAGGGGAAAATACCGCTGCAGCCCAAAACTATCGCAAAGCGGCCAACACAGTGTAAGACTTTAGTATTAATTTCTATTCACTTAATTAAACAACCCGCTTTTTTGCGGGTTTTTTATTCAACTAACTTTCATCTATGCCGATACAAATTTACTGACTACACCTCTTACATTCCTTATAAAGTCTACATTTTTTGTGTAATCCATAAATGTAAAGTATCAATTTTTCAATCACTTAATTTAATAAAACTGTCACGTCAAAAAATTGACTACCTAGCAGGTAAATGATAAAATTGTTAGATTGTAGTTAAATTATTTTTAATTTATTAATTTTGACCTAGATCACACATACTTACGTACGTATACGTATTAATTACTTGATATATCAAAGCTGTTGGGAGATTCCATGGAATCGATTAAAACATCACAAAATGGGATACTTTCTGCCTCAGAAGGCAAAGTAACCATGACCATCAATAATGACACGACAGAGCTTCAATTGGGACAAATGGTGCCAGCTGGAGCGATTGTGGCGAGTAGTGACGATATCAACTTCGTGATTACTTTTGATGATGGCACCATTTTTAACAGCGCAGAAACGCCTTTAGATGAATCGATTGCCAATACCATCAATGATGCAGAGGTCACCCCAGAGCAAGCTGTAGACCAGGCAACCTTAGACGAAATTGAAGCCCTGCAAGATCTAATCGCAGCAGGTGAAGATCCTACGGAAGAGTTACCTGAAACCGCTGCTGGCACCCCAACTGCCAACCAGGGTGAATTTGGATATATTGCAGTATCAAGAGATGCTAACGAAACATTAGCCTCTAATGGCTATGACACGACTGGAGCTTTAGTTACCCCAACAGCTGAAATCCAGGAAGAAGGTCTAGGTGAAAATGATTCCCCATCAGTTTTAGTTAACGATGCAATTACGATTGCAGAAGACCAAGTTGCTTCAGGTAATGTACTCAGTAATGACACCGATGCCGACACCGCATTAAGCGTGGTCAGCTTTGAAGTCGAAGGCGCAACTTACGCTGCGGGCACTGAAGTCACTTTAGAAGACGGAGTGCTCGTGCTTAATGCTGACGGTTCTTACACCTTCACACCAAATGAAAACTGGAACGGCAGCGTTCCTGTCATCACCTACACCACCAACACCGGTATTACGGCGACCTTAACCATCGAAGTCACGCCACTTGATGACGCCTCTGTGTTGGTTAATGACAGCAATGTCATTGTTGAAGACACGGTAGCTACAGGCAACGTATTAGATAACGACAGCGATGTGGACTCAGATCTCAGCGTGGTCAGCTTTGAAGTTGAAGGCGAAACTTACGCTGCGGGCACTGAGGTCACTTTAGAAAATGGCGTGCTCGTGCTTAATGCCGACGGTTCTTACACCTTCACGCCAAATGAAAACTGGAACGGCAGCGTTCCTGTCATCACCTACACCACCAACACAGGTATTACGGCGACCTTAACCATTGAAGTCACGCCGCTTGATGACGCCTCAGTATTAGTTAATGACAGCAATATCATTGTTGAAGATACGGTAGCTACAGGCAACGTATTAGATAACGACAGCGATGTGGACTCAGATCTCAGCGTGGTCAGCTTTGAAGTTGAAGGCGAAACTTACGCTGCGGGCACTGAGGTCACTTTAGAAAATGGCGTGCTCGTGCTTAATGCCGACGGTTCTTACACCTTCACGCCAAATGAAAACTGGAACGGCAGCGTTCCTGTCATCACCTACACCACCAACACAGGTATTACGGCGACCTTAACCATTGAAGTCACGCCGCTTGATGACGCCTCAGTATTAGTTAATGACAGCAATATCATTGTTGAAGATACGGTAGCTACAGGCAACGTATTAGATAACGACAGCGATGTGGACTCAGATCTCAGCGTGGTCAGCTTTGAAGTTGAAGGCGAAACTTACGCTGCGGGCACTGAGGTCACTTTAGAAAATGGCGTGCTCGTGCTTAATGCCGACGGTTCTTACACCTTCACGCCAAATGAAAACTGGAACGGCAGCGTTCCTGTCATCACCTACACCACCAACACAGGTATTACGGCGACCTTAACCATTGAAGTCACGCCACTTGATGACGTGTCGGTATTGGTTAATGACAGCAATGTCATTGTTGAAGATACGGTAGCTACAGGCAACGTATTAGATAACGACAGCGATGTGGACTCAGATCTCAGCGTGGTCAGCTATGAAGTTGAAGGCGAAACCTACGCTGCTGGCACTGAAGTCACTTTAGAAGATGGCGTGCTCGTACTTAATGCCGACGGTTCTTACACCTTCACGCCAAATGAAAACTGGAACGGTAGCGTTCCGGTCATCACCTACACCACCAACACAGGTATTACGGCGACCTTAACCATTGAAGTCACACCACTTGATGACGTCTCGGTATTGGTTAATGACAGCATTATCATTGTTGAAGACACCGTGGCTACTGGCAATGTATTAGATAACGACAGCGATCCAGATTCTGATTTAAGTGTCGTTAGCTTCGAAGTTGAAGGCCAAACGTACCAACCGGGTACTGAAGTTATCCTCGACGGCGGCGTATTGATCATCAACGACGATGGTTCTTATACCTTCACGCCTAATGATAATTGGAACGGCACAGTTCCTGTCATCACCTACACCACCAACACAGGTATTACGGCGACATTAACCATTGAAGTTAGCCCTGTTGACGATCCAACGGTCACTGTTGATGACGTTGTTACCGTATCTGAAGATACCCCTGCAACAGGCAATGTATTAGATAACGACAGCGATCCAGATTCTGATTTAAGTGTCGTTAGCTTCGAAGTTGAAGGCCAAACGTACCAACCGGGTACTGAAGTTATCCTCGACGGCGGCGTATTGATCATCAACGACGATGGTTCTTATACCTTCACGCCTAATGATAATTGGAACGGCACAGTTCCTGTCATCACCTACACCACCAACACAGGTATTACGGCGACATTAACCATTGAAGTCAGCCCTGTTGACGATCCAACGGTCACTGTTGATGACGTTGTTACCGTATCTGAAGATACCCCTGCAACAGGCAATGTATTAGATAACGACAGCGATCCAGATTCTGATTTAAGTGTCGTTAGCTTCGAAGTTGAAGGCCAAACGTACCAACCGGGTACTGAAGTTATCCTCGACGGCAGCGTATTGATCATCAACGACGATGGTTCTTATACCTTCACGCCTAATGATAATTGGAACGGCACAGTTCCTGTCATCACCTACACCACCAACACTGGTGAAACGGCGACATTAACCATTGAAGTCAGCCCTGTTGACGATCCAACGGTCACTGTTGATGACGTTGTTACCGTATCTGAAGATACCCCTGCAACAGGCAATGTATTAGATAACGACAGCGATCCAGATTCTGATTTAAGTGTCGTCAGCTTTGAAGTTGAAGGCGAAACGTACCAACCGGGTACAGAAGTCACTCTTGAAAGCGGCATATTAATCATCAATGACGATGGATCTTACATCTTCACGCCAAATGACAACTGGAACGGTACAGTACCTGTCATCACCTACACCACCAACACTGGTGAAACGGCGACATTAACCATTGAAGTCAGCCCTGTTGACGATCCAACGGTCACTGTTGATGACGTTGTTACCGTATCTGAAGATACCCCTGCAACAGGCAATGTATTAGATAACGACAGCGATCCAGATTCTGATTTAAGTGTCGTCAGCTTCGAAGTTGAAGGCGAAACCTACCAACCGGGTACAGAAGTCACTCTTGAAGGCGGCATATTAATCATCAATGACGATGGATCTTACATCTTCACGCCAAATGACAACTGGAACGGTACAGTACCTGTTATCACTTACACCACCAACACCGGTGAAACAGCGACTCTGACTATTGAAGTAACGCCTGTACCTGATGGTGCCCCGACAGTCATCATAAATACCGATCTTAATGATGACGGCTTTATGAGTAATGAAGAGTTAGGTGGAGCTACTGAAGTCAATGTCACTATTGGTCTAGATGATACCGGCGCGCAAGCTGGTGACACCCTTGTAGTGAATGGAGTTGAAGTTGTACTAACACAAGATGATATCGATAATGGTAATGTTAATCTCGATTTACCTGCACCTGATGAAGGCGAAGAAATTGAAGTTGTTGCTGTAATTGTTGATTCTGCTGGTAATACATCACCTGAAGGAAGTGACTCTGCAATTTTAGATACCACGCCACCAGTTATTACCGTTGATGCACCAGCCCTAACAAATGACTCAACACCAACGATTACTGGTACGACTGACGCACCTGTTGGCAGTACTGTTACATTAATTATTACAGATAGTGAAGGTAACGAACAAACAATAACAACAACGGTTCAGCCAGATGGAACCTACGAGGTTGACGTAAGTGATCCGCTAGCTGAAGGCGGCTATACAGTCGTTGCTGAAGTAACAGATCCTGCAGGTAATTCTGCCACTGATAATGATGATGGAATCGTTGATGCTATCGTGGGGAGTATCACCGTTGACTTAACCCTT